>NZ_CP114801.1:0-4887258 GCF_027919895.1 Citrobacter sp. 21OH12SH02A-Citro | reverse complement strand
TCGATACGCGGCGGCGTACCGGTTTTCAGGCGGCTGACGCGCAAAGGCAGTTCACGCAGACGGCGTGACAGCGGGATAGACGGCGGATCGCCAGCACGGCCGCCGCTGTAGTTGTCCAGACCAATATGAATTTTGCCGTCAAGAAAAGTCCCTACGGTTAATACAACCGCTTTGGCACGGAACTTCAGTCCCATTTGGGTCACTGCACCCACAACACGATCATTTTCAACAATCAGATCTTCAACCGCCTGTTGGAAGATCATCAGATTGGGTTGATTCTCGAGTGCGGTGCGTACAGCCTGGCGATAGAGCACACGGTCGGCCTGAGCTCGGGTAGCACGAACGGCTGGCCCTTTGCTGGCGTTTAGTATCCTAAACTGGATACCTGCATGGTCGATCGCTTTTGCCATCAACCCACCAAGCGCATCCACTTCTTTTACCAGGTGTCCCTTTCCAATACCGCCGATCGCCGGGTTGCAGCTCATCTGTCCCAGTGTGTCGATATTGTGTGTCAAAAGCAGAGTCTGTTGACCCATTCGCGCCGCGGCCATTGCGGCCTCGGTGCCTGCATGACCCCCGCCAATGATGATGACGTCAAAAGGATCCTGATAAAACATGGTAATTGCCTCGCATAACGCGGTGTGAAAGTGGATTGAAGCCCGGGCCGTGGATTCTACTCAACTTTAGTCGATCGAGAAAGCCCTGGGATCCTGGGTATTAAAAAGAAGATCTTTTTATTTAGAGATCTGTTTTATTGTGATCTCTTATTAGGATCGCAACTTTCTGTGGATAAGGGCGATCCTTCGAATAAGATCAACAGGTTGTTGAGGATCATTAGCTGTGAATGATCGGTGATCCTGGCCCGTATAAGCTGGGAGCAGAATGAAGGGTTATACACAACTCAAAAACTGAACAACGGTTGTTCTTGGGATAACTACCGGTTAATCCAAGCTTTTAACCAGAGTTATCCACATAAAAAAGTACGATCTTTACAAATCTCTGAGCAATGGATGCCAGGATCCCAGCCAAATTTCAGCCGGATCTTCCGGAATTTCATGTTCCAGTACGTTGATCCTGAGCGTTTCGCCGATCTGTTTTGCGCCGCAGGCTTTCAGTTCGGCTTCCAGCTTGTCGATTGCGCCGCAAAAGGTGTCATATTCACGACTGCCGATCCCGATTGCACCAAAGTGCACTTGTGAAAGGTCCGGTTTTTGCTCGCATAAGGCATCATATAAAGGCTGCAGGTTGTCAGGAATGTCTCCCGCACCGTGCGTGGAGCTAATAATCAGCCAGATCCCATCAGTCGGGACCTCTTCAAGCATTGGCCCATGCAGTATTTCGCTGGAAAAACCCGCGTCGTCCAGTTTTTCAGCCAGATGCTCTGCTACATATTCCGCACTGCCAAGCGTGCTGCCGCTGATAAGAGTGATTTCTGCCATGATCGCCCACCTTTATAAAGAGGGCGTATTGTACGCTGTGAGCGAGCTGGGATCTACCTGTGGAAAAATAGGGGATTAAAAAAAGCGATCATGGCTTGATGGTACGCATGATCGGGTTTTGCAGGACGATCAGGGTCTCCGTGGACTGAATTTCATCAATTGTTTGGATCTTGTTGATAAGTACCTGCTGTAACGCGTCGATCGACTTGCACATCACCTTTATAAAGATGCTGTAGTGCCCGGTGGTGTAATACGCTTCGGTCACCTCATCGAGGCTTTCCAGTCTGGCCAACGCTGACGGATAGTCTTTCGCACTTTTCAGGATGATGCCGATAAAGCAACCGACGTCATAGCCTAACTGTTTGGGACTAACATCAATCCGCGCGCCGGTAATAATCCCGGCCTGCTTCATCTTCTCTACGCGAACGTGAATTGTCCCCGGGCTAACGCCGAACTGTTTGGCTAATTCGGCATAGGCCGTTCGGGCATTTTCCATCAGGGCGTCAAGAATGCCGCGGTCCAGATTGTCGATCTGATAATTTTCCATAGGTTTTTCTTATGTAGATTAATGATTCCCTCTATTTTAGACGTTAATTTTAACGAATCAAAATCGAAGACGGCTTTTTGTTTGTTGATTATTGAATATTACCTACATTCTGTTGCTTAATCATAGGCAACAGGACACAGGAGTACACATAATGAAAACCGCTTACATTGCCAAACAACGTCAAATTAGCTTCGTAAAATCTCATTTTTCTCGTCAGCTGGAAGAGCGTTTAGGTCTGATCGAAGTTCAGGCTCCGATCCTCAGCCGCGTAGGAGATGGCACGCAAGATAACTTGTCGGGCTGTGAAAAAGCGGTGCAGGTGAAGGTTAAAGCATTGCCAGACGCTCAATTCGAAGTGGTTCATTCACTGGCGAAGTGGAAGCGTCAAACATTAGGACAACATGACTTTAGCGCAGGCGAAGGGCTGTACACGCATATGAAGGCCCTGCGTCCTGATGAAGACCGCCTTTCCCCGCTGCACTCAGTGTATGTTGACCAGTGGGACTGGGAGCGCGTGATGGGCGACGGCGAGCGTCAATTCTCCACTCTGAAAAGCACGGTAGAGGCTATCTGGGCGGGAATTAAGGCTACCGAAGCTGCGGTGAGCAAAGAGTTTGGTCTGGCACCGTTCCTGCCAGAGCAGATCCACTTTGTTCATAGCCAGGAACTGTTATCTCGTTATCCTGGTCTTGACGCAAAAGGTCGTGAACGTGCGATCGCTAAAGAGCTGGGCGCGGTATTCCTGGTGGGGATCGGCGGCAAGCTCAGCGACGGTCACCGCCATGATGTACGTGCGCCGGATTATGATGACTGGAGTTCAGCGTCCGAGCTGGGTCACGCCGGTCTGAACGGTGATATTCTGGTCTGGAACCCGGTACTGGAGGATGCGTTTGAGCTGTCTTCTATGGGGATCCGTGTGGATGCTGACGCTCTGAAACATCAGCTGTCTCTGACCGGAGATGAAGATCGTCTGAGTCTGGAATGGCACCAGGCGCTGCTGCGCGGTGAAATGCCACAGACGATTGGTGGAGGAATTGGGCAGTCGCGTCTGACCATGCTGTTGCTGCAATTACCACACATTGGTCAGGTTCAGTGTGGCGTATGGCCGGCACAGGTACGTGAAAGCGTCGCCTCTCTGTTGTAAGAATTAACGCCGCCAGCGTCTGAGCAGGCGGCTTCGCATCCCGGTATCAAAGCGCCAGATATGATCGAAAATGCGCATGATACCGGGTTTACCATGTGCTGACATCGCCACCGCGTGAAAACGGTGTTGGTGCACCCGCTGTAATTCCCCCACTTTGCTGACAACCTCATCGGGCAATCGCTGAGCGATAAAATCTGAGATCACCACCGCATCAGCATCAAACCATTCCCGACCCTGCATGCGCTCAGTAATGGCGCGAAAACAGCTGGCAATATCGGTACCGCCGCGAAAGCGCTGACTTAAAAAACGGATCGCCTGTTCGATGCCCTCCGGGCCGGATAGCTCATAGCGCACTACTTCTGTTGAAAACAGCATGATGAAACAGCGTCGGTTATCGGCAAGGGCGACGCGCATTAGCGCCAGGCAAAAGGCTTTCGCACACTGCTCATTAAAGCCGCCCATCGATCCCGAAGTATCAACGCAGACGATAAAAGGTCCGCGCGGTTGCTCGTCAAAATCCTGATGCACCACGGGGCGTTCCGTGACTTTCTCACGCCATGCTTCGCCGTGCAGGCGATAGGTCAACAACTGCTTTTCCACCAGTCGTCGGTAGAACTCGTATTCCAGTTCGGTAATGCCCAGCGTGGCCAGTTCCGGCGGCAGCAGGCGCAGGATATCGTCGCTTTGCTGGATGCCATCTACTTGCTCCGGGACGGTTGCCGGTTCGCGCACCAGGGTGCGGAAGGTTTCCATTGGCGCATCTTTACGCGGTACGGATTTCGCTTCTCTGGAACGGCCTAACTGCTCAGCCAGACGCTGGAGTTCAGGTTGTTGCGTCAGGAATTCGCCATATTTCACCATCAACTGATAATCACCGCGCTTGATTTGACCTGCGCTCATATCCCACAACCGGCCTGCGGCGTTGTCATTTTCTGCCAGTACGGGTTCCAGTTGCCCGCTAAGGGTCATCCGTTCCTGTACTTCACTGAGCAAATGCTCGCGCTCTTCTTCCAGCAGTTGCTGATTCAGCGTTGTGGTTTGCACCACCAGGCTCAGGCGCCAGCGCTGGAGAAAAAGCGTATGTAGGGCAGGCGTAAACGCGCTGTTGTCATTGACCAACTGCTGCGCTTGTCCGGCCCATGGCGAATGGAGGTGGTGCAATAGCGACAATATTTGCGGTAGCTGGACGATAAACTGCGCATGAGAGAGGAGCTGGCTTTGTTGATAGCATATAACCTCTTCCGCTAACTCCGGCGGTACATGGGTATCTTTGAGGCGGCTACGCAAAGATTCACGCCAGCGGGGAATATCGTCAGTGATCGCTTTTTTAAGGCGAGGGAATTTGTTAAAAAATACCACCATCTTTGGAGAAGCCAGCAGGGCGACGATCATATCTTCGATCATCGCTTCTTCACTGACTGCCAGCATGATGTTGAGCGTATCAAGGGTCAGCATTGTTGCGCCTGGCGGATTTGTGCCCCGACATCCTGCAGACTGGCCTCAATGCGGCCTAACCAGTCGCTATGAATAAACAGACATTTTTGCTGCTCGCTAAATGCGCTGTGCTGCTGATGCCACTCGTTATCGAGCGCTTCAAGCTCCTGTTTTATTTCAGCGGGCATACTCTCTTGTGATGTACCGGGCAATGCCAGGCGAGAGCCTTGTAAGCTGATGTCGCGTACAACCAGGTGCTGCGCGCTATCCACTTCCATGTTCAGCGTCTGGGCAAAACCGATGCCGTTTAATTTTCCGCGGATCTCACCGCCTTTGGTTAACCACAGTTCCAGCGCACTACGTTCGAAAGCAATATGGATTACTTCCATATCATGCAGCTTTAAGGGTTTTTGCAGTAGTAATGTCACGACGGAAGACGTGGCCTCCGGCGGTAAATCATAATGAGGACGACGGCTGAACATGCCGCCCTGACGGATCACGGTGAATGCTGTTTTATCGCTTTGCTGCTGCTGGAGCTGAATGCGGCGCTGCACAATACTGCCCAGACGGGTCAGCATGGCTTGCTGTTGCCATGCGTGTCCGGTCATCAATATTTCCAGCTGCTGCTGCATCAGATTCAGGCTTTGTGCGTCGTACCACAGGCAATCTTTCAGCAGGATCAGGTCGATGGGAACTACCGCATCACGTCCGCTAAAGAAGGCGCTGGCCTGGAGCAAGCGAATGGCTTTTTTCCAGCGACGATCGGACACGTAGGGGGCATTCGGTAGCGTGTCCAGTTGCTGGCGCAGCATGAAAATAAGCTCAAACACGCGATCGGGAAGCGTGATGGCGCCAATGTCCTTTTGCCACTGGTAATACTCTTCATCCGTTACCTGTAACGATGCCGGGACCGGATTGTCGCTTTCATCCTGCTGACTTAACAGCATCGAGCGGAAGTTGGCCTTGTCCTGGACTTTATCCAGCCAAAGACGAATCAGCATACGGTCATACAGCGCTTCCAGGCTGCTGTCTGCTTCAGGCAGTTCGTTGGAGGCTGCCACCAGCAGGCGCATCGGGATTTTCTCTTCATGCGCGCCGTTGCGGAAGTGGCGTTCGTTGATGGCGGTCAGCAGGGTGTTAAGAATCGCCGGTCCCGCCTTCCAGATTTCATCGAGAAAGACGATTTCAGCTTCAGGGAGATAGCCTGCCGTTAAGCGTTCATAGCGACCTTCGTCTTTTAACGCCTGAATGGACAGCGGGCCGAAAACCTCTTCCGGCGTAGAGAAGCGCGTCATCAGATATTCGAAGGCGCGAGCATTTTGAAAGGCAAATTTCAGTCTGCGGGCAATTAAGCTTTTAGCGATCCCGGGAGGACCTAATAAGAAAACGCTCTCGCCGCTAAGTGCAGCCAGCAGACACAGACGAATGGCGTGGCTACGTTCATAAAGTCCCTTTTCCAGCGCATTGCTCAGACGGGAAATTCTTTCCGCTAATAAATGTGGGTGAGCCATAATGAAGTGGCGTCCTTTCGCCAAATGTACTGCATAAACAGCGAGTATAGATGCTTCACACCAGTGCAGTAATAGACTGAAGGTGCGCTTATTTTTCTTTGAGCCAGATTAATCTGGTCTCATTTAGGGGTA
This sequence comes from Citrobacter sp. 21OH12SH02A-Citro, assembly GCF_027919895.1. Lineage (NCBI taxonomy): Bacteria > Pseudomonadati > Pseudomonadota > Gammaproteobacteria > Enterobacterales > Enterobacteriaceae > Citrobacter > Citrobacter sp. 21OH12SH02A-Citro. The sequence continues at coordinate 4,881,051 of NZ_CP114801.1, read as the reverse complement.
CGATTTTGCGATTAATCGTGCATACTGTGCGCCTTTTTGTGGGCCAAGGGACGACGCACACATTTCTTATATATACACCAAATCAATCAAGCTGCACCAAGGCGGCAATGGAGTTTTCTTCTGGGATGGGGGGAATAACGAATGCAGCTCACGCGGAGGTAGCTTGAAAGATGATGTGTATAAACGAAAGACGAGTCTATGAGCACTGATAATAAACAATCATTGTCTGCGATTACCCTTGCGGCCATTGGGGTTGTCTACGGTGATATTGGTACCAGCCCACTTTATACGCTTCGTGAATGTTTGTCCGGCCAGTTTGGTTTTGGCGTTGAACGTGATGCCGTATTTGGCTTTCTCTCGCTGATTTTCTGGCTGCTGATCTTTGTTGTCTCCATTAAATACCTGACGTTTGTCATGCGCGCGGATAACGCCGGAGAAGGCGGGATCCTGACGCTGATGTCATTGGCCGGGCGTAATACTTCAGCACGAACAACCTCCATGCTGGTGATTATGGGGTTGATTGGCGGCAGCTTCTTCTATGGAGAAGTGGTGATAACGCCTGCTATCTCGGTGATGTCGGCGATTGAAGGTCTGGAGATCATTGCCCCGCAACTGGATACCTGGATTGTTCCGCTCTCGATAATCGTACTGACCCTGCTGTTTTTGATTCAAAAACACGGTACCGGCATGGTCGGTAAGCTGTTTGCGCCGATTATGCTGTTGTGGTTCCTGACGCTGGCAGTGTTAGGCGTGCGCAGTATTATTGGCAATCCGGAAGTGCTGCAGGCGCTCAATCCGTATTGGGCGGTGCATTTCTTCCTCGAATTCAAAACGTTGTCCTTTATTGCGCTGGGTGCGGTGGTGTTGTCGATTACCGGTGTTGAAGCGCTGTATGCGGATATGGGCCACTTCGGTAAGTTGCCGATTCGCCTGGCATGGTTCTCCGTGGTATTGCCTTCGCTGGTACTGAACTATTTTGGTCAGGGGGCGTTGCTGTTAAAGCATCCTGAAGCGATTAAAAACCCGTTCTTCCTGCTGGCACCGGACTGGGCGTTGATACCGCTCCTGATCCTCGCCGCGCTGGCAACGGTTATCGCTTCACAGGCGGTTATCTCCGGCGTCTTCTCACTGACGCGTCAGGCCGTGCGTCTGGGGTATTTATCGCCGATGCGTATCATCCATACCTCGGAAATGGAATCGGGCCAGATCTACATTCCTTTCGTTAACTGGATGCTCTATTTTGCAGTGGTTATTGTGATTGTGAGCTTTGAACACTCCAGTAATCTGGCTGCGGCGTACGGGATTGCGGTGACGGGGACGATGGTGCTGACCTCAATTCTGTCGACCACCGTGGCGCGCAAAAACTGGCACTGGAATAAATACTTCGTCTTCCTGATCCTGGTGGCGTTCTTGTGCGTCGATGTTCCGCTGTTCTCCGCGAACCTCGATAAACTGATTTCCGGCGGTTGGCTGCCTCTGACGCTGGGTCTGGTGATGTTCACCATCATGACCACCTGGAAAAGCGAGCGTTTCCGTCTGCTGCGTCGCATGCATGAGCACGGCAACTCTCTGGAGGCGATGATTGCCTCTCTGGAGAAATCACCACCGGTACGCGTGCCGGGAACGGCGGTGTACATGTCTCGTGCATTGAACGTCATCCCGTTTGCGCTACTGCATAACCTCAAACATAACAAGGTGCTGCATGAACGCGTTATTCTGCTGACGCTGCGCACGGAAGATGCACCATATGTTCACAACGTGCGTAGGGTGCAGATTGAGCAGTTATCGCCCACCTTCTGGCGCGTGGTGGCCAGCTACGGTTGGCGCGAAACGCCGAACGTTGAAGAAGTGTTCCATCGCTGCGGTCTGGAAGGCTTAAGCTGTCGGATGATGGAAACCTCGTTCTTCATGTCGCACGAGTCGTTGATTGTTGGAAAACGACCATGGTATCTGCGTCTGCGTGGCAAGCTGTATCTGCTACTACAACGCAATGCGCTGCGCGCCCCGGACCAGTTTGAAATCCCACCGAACCGGGTTATTGAGCTCGGTACTCAGGTCGAGATTTAATCTCATCGACGCCCTCTTTCATTGCGAAAGGGGGCGTTTTGTTTTGTCCCTCCCAGTTTTCATTTCATCGAATGATAATCCTTGCGAAACGTTTCGATGGCGATCACATTTTCGTAACTTCGCGGTGGTTTTATCTCCACTCTTCGCTCTACACTTATCTTCAGCGAAACGTTTCGCTAGTGGGGAAAGAAAATGAAGAAAGGCACGGTACTCAACTCTGAAATTTCATCGGTGATCTCCCGTCTGGGGCATACCGATACGCTGGTGGTGTGTGATGCAGGTTTACCCATCCCGAATAGCACAACGCGTATCGATATAGCATTAACCCAGGGCGTACCTTCTTTTATGCAGGTACTGGATGTGGTGACACGTGAAATGCAGGTCGAGGCGGCCATTCTCGCGACGGAAATTAAACAACATAATCCGCAACTCCACGAAACGTTGCTCAGCCACATTGAGCAACTGCAACAACACCAGGGAAACACCATAGAAATTCGTTACACCACGCATGAACAATTCAAAAAACAAACCGCAGACAGTCAGGCGGTAATTCGCAGCGGAGAGTGTTCTCCGTATGCGAATATCATTCTCTGTGCTGGCGTCACGTTCTGAGGCCATCATGAACGCATTACTGCAACTCAAAGGGATCGATAAAGCGTTCCCGGGCGTAAAAGCGCTATCCGGCGCCGCGCTGAATGTCTACCCAGGCCGCGTAATGGCGCTGGTGGGCGAAAACGGCGCGGGCAAATCCACCATGATGAAAGTGCTGACCGGGATCTATACCCGTGATGCCGGTTCTTTATTGTGGTTGGGAAAAGAGACCACCTTTAACGGCCCTAAATCCTCCCAGGAAGCCGGAATCGGTATCATCCACCAGGAGCTGAATTTGATCCCGCAACTCACTATCGCCGAGAACATTTTTCTTGGCCGTGAGTTCGTTAATCGCTTTGGCAAAATTGACTGGAAGAAGATGTACGCCGAAGCCGATCTGCTGCTTGCCAAACTGAATCTGCGCTTTAAAAGCGACAGACTGGTCGGTGAACTGTCGATTGGCGATCAGCAGATGGTTGAAATTGCCAAAGTGCTGAGCTTTGAATCGAAGGTCATCATTATGGATGAACCGACGGATGCGCTCACCGATACCGAAACCGAATCCCTGTTCCGCGTCATTCGCGAACTGAAATCCCAGGGACGCGGCATTGTCTATATTTCTCACCGCATGAAAGAGATCTTCGAGATTTGTGACGACGTGACAGTTTTTCGCGATGGGCAGTTTATTGCCGAGCGTGAAGTCGCAACGCTTACCGAAGACTCGCTGATTGAAATGATGGTGGGACGTAAGCTGGAAGATCAATACCCGCGCCTGGAAAAAGCGCCGGGTGATATTCGCCTTAAGGTCGATAACCTGTGCGGCCCTGGCGTAAACGATGTTTCATTCACGCTGCGTAAAGGCGAGATCCTTGGCGTATCGGGGCTGATGGGGGCCGGACGTACCGAGCTGATGAAAGTGTTGTACGGCGCATTGCCGCGCACCAGCGGTTACGTCACGCTTGATGGTCATGAAGTGGTCACCCGTTCGCCGCAGGATGGGTTGGCTAACGGCATCGTCTATATTTCTGAAGACCGTAAACGCGATGGTTTAGTGCTGGGCATGTCGGTAAAAGAGAACATGTCACTCACCGCGCTGCGTTATTTCAGTCGCGCTGGTGGAAGCCTTAAACATAAAGACGAGCAGCAGGCGGTAGGTGATTTTATTCGTCTGTTCAATGTTAAAACGCCATCGATGGAACAGGCTATCGGCCTGCTTTCTGGCGGTAATCAGCAGAAAGTGGCGATTGCGCGCGGTCTGATGACCCGACCAAAAGTCCTGATCCTCGATGAACCAACGCGCGGCGTTGACGTTGGGGCTAAGAAAGAAATCTATCAGCTTATCAACCAGTTTAAGGCCGATGGGCTGAGCATCATTCTGGTCTCCTCTGAGATGCCAGAAGTATTGGGCATGAGCGATCGAATTATCGTTATGCATGAAGGGCATCTCGGCGGTGAGTTCACTCGCGAGCAGGCCACTCAGGAAGTATTAATGGCTGCCGCTGTGGGCAAGCTTAATCGCGTGAATCAGGAGTAAAAAAGATGACTACCCAGGCTGTTTCTGGTCGCCGTTATTTCACTAAAGCATGGCTTCTGGAGCAAAAGTCGCTCATCGCTCTGTTAGTGCTGATCGCGATTGTTTCCACCATGAGCCCTAATTTTTTTACCGTTAATAACCTGTTCAACATCCTCCAGCAAACGTCGGTGAACGCCATCATGGCCGTTGGCATGACGCTGGTTATCCTGACGTCGGGGATCGATCTGTCTGTCGGTTCTTTGCTGGCGCTTACCGGTGCGGTTGCGGCTTCCATTGTAGGGATTGAAGTCAATGCGCTGGTGGCTGTCGCTGCGGCTCTGGCGCTCGGTGCTGCTATTGGCGCGGTAACCGGGGTGATTGTCGCGAAAGGCCGGGTACAGGCGTTTATCGCGACCCTGGTGATGATGCTGCTGCTGCGTGGTGTGACCATGGTATACACCAACGGCAGTCCGGTTAATACCGGGTTTACTGACAATGCCGATCTGTTTGGCTGGTTTGGTATTGGTCGTCCGTTAGGCGTCCCTACGCCTGTGTGGATTATGGGGATTGTCTTCCTCGCGGCGTGGTACATGCTGCACCACACTCGTCTGGGTCGTTATATCTATGCGCTGGGCGGTAACGAAGCGGCAACGCGCCTGTCCGGTATCAGCGTAAGTAAAATCAAAATTATCGTTTACTCCCTGTGTGGTCTGCTGGCATCGCTGGCGGGCATCATTGAAGTAGCGCGCCTCTCCTCTGCGCAACCGACGGCAGGTACTGGCTATGAGCTGGATGCTATCGCCGCGGTGGTGTTAGGTGGTACCAGCCTGGCGGGCGGTAAAGGACGTATTGTTGGGACGCTGATCGGCGCATTGATTCTTGGTTTCCTCAATAATGGTTTGAATTTGTTAGGTGTATCCTCCTATTACCAGATGATCGTCAAAGCGGTGGTGATTTTGCTGGCGGTACTGGTAGACAACAAAAAGCAGTAACAACGATTACAGGACATCTTAAATATGAACATGAAAAAACTGGCTACCCTGGTTTCTGCTGTTGCGCTGAGCGCCACCGTGAGCGCGAATGCGATGGCGAAAGATACCATTGCGCTGGTGGTCTCCACCCTCAACAACCCGTTCTTTGTTTCTTTGAAGGATGGGGCGCAAAAAGAGGCCGATAAGCTGGGCTACAACCTGGTGATTCTGGACTCACAGAACAACCCGGCGAAAGAGCTGGCTAACGTTCAGGATTTAACGGTTCGTGGAACTAAAATTCTGCTGATTAACCCGACAGACTCCGATGCTGTTGGTAACGCTGTGAAGATGGCTAACCAGGCGAAAATTCCGGTTATCACCCTGGACCGCGTTGCGTCCAAAGGCGAAGTGGTAAGCCATATTGCATCTGATAACGTGCTGGGCGGCAAGATTGCGGGCGATTACATCGCGAAGAAAGCGGGTGAAGGCGCGAAAGTTATCGAACTGCAGGGTATTGCCGGTACTTCAGCGGCGCGTGAGCGTGGCGAAGGTTTCCAGCAGGCTGTTGCGGCACACAAATTTAACGTACTGGCCAGCCAGCCGGCCGACTTCGACCGCACCAAAGGTCTGAACGTCATGCAGAACCTGCTTACCGCGCATCCTGACGTGCAGGCCGTATTTGCCCAGAACGATGAAATGGCTTTGGGTGCGCTGCGCGCACTGCAAACTGCGGGTAAATCTGATGTGATGGTGGTTGGATTTGACGGTACTCCAGATGGCGAAAAAGCAGTAAATGATGGCAAACTGGCTGCGACCATTGCTCAGCTGCCGGATCAGATCGGCGCGAAAGGCGTTGAGACTGCGGATAAAGTACTGAAAGGCGAGAAGGTTCAGGCTAAATATCCGGTTGACCTGAAGCTGGTCATCAAGCAGTAATACCGATTCAGGTCGCTCGCGGCCTGATGGAGACATAAAGACGCCATCCCCGTATCGGGTTTTGGGGATGAAAGCGTAAAAAGAAAAGCAGGGCACGCGCCACCCTAATCCGGTGGCGCACTTTGACTTGGAACACCAAATATGAAAACCGCAGGCAACCTCGTTGTTCTTGGCAGTATCAATGCCGATCACATCCTCAACCTTAACTCTTTCCCGACACCTGGTGAAACCGTAACCGGTAACCATTATCAGGTCGCATTTGGTGGTAAAGGCGCGAATCAGGCTGTTGCTGCGGGGCGTAGTGGCGCGAATATCGCATTTATTGCCTGTACGGGTGATGATGATATTGGCGAAAGTGTTCGTAAACAGTTAGCCAAAGATAATATCGATATTGCGCCGATTAGCGTAATTTCGGGGGAATCGACCGGTGTGGCGTTGATTTTTGTGAATGGTGAAGGTGAGAACGTCATCGGCATTCATGCTGGTGCGAACGCGGCACTTTCGCCTGCGCTGGTGGAAGCTCAGCATGAGCGTATTGCCCAGGCGTCTGCCTTACTGATGCAGTTAGAGTCGCCGATCGAAAGCGTACTGGCTGCGGCAAAGATTGCACATCAAAATAAGACCACGGTAGCCCTTAACCCGGCCCCGGCACGTGAACTTTCTGACGAACTGCTGGCGCTGGTGGATATTATTACCCCGAATGAAACCGAGGCTGAAAAGCTCACGGGGATCCGGGTTGAAAACGATGAAGACGCGGCCAAAGCTGCGCAGGCATTGCACGCGAAGGGGATCCATACTGTACTGATTACCTTAGGCAGTCGCGGGGTGTGGGCCAGCGTAAATGGTGAAGGTCAGCGTGTGCCAGGGTTTAAAGTGGACGCCGTTGATACCATCGCTGCTGGGGATACCTTTAACGGCGCGTTAATTACAGCGTTACTGGAAGAGACCCCGCTGCCTGAAGCGATCCGATTTGCACATGCCGCTGCGGCGATTGCGGTCACCCGTAAGGGCGCACAGCCTTCCGTTCCATGGCGCGAAGAAATAGAAGCGTTTTTAAGTCAACAGAGGTAACGCTTGGCTACAATGAAGGACGTCGCCCGCCTGGCGGGGGTTTCCACGTCGACGGTTTCTCACGTCATTAATAAAGATCGCTTTGTCAGTGAGTCTGTCACTGACAAAGTTGAAGCGGCGATTAAAGAGCTTAACTACGCGCCCTCAGCGCTGGCGCGTAGTCTCAAGTTAAACCAGACCCACACTATTGGCATGTTAATCACTGCCAGTACCAACCCCTTTTATTCCGAGCTGGTGCGCGGCGTTGAACGTAGTTGTTTTGAACGCGGCTACAGCCTGGTGCTGTGCAACACTGAAGGTGATGAACAGCGCATGAACCGTAATCTGGAAACGTTAATGCAAAAACGGGTGGACGGCTTGCTGCTGCTCTGCACGGAAACACATCAACCTTCCAGGGAGATCATGCAACGCTATCCTTCTATACCGACCGTCATGATGGACTGGTCGCCTTTTGATGGTGAAAGCGATCTGATCCAGGATAACTCCCTGTTGGGCGGGGATTTAGCCACTCAACATCTTATCGAAAAAGGTTTTACGCGCATTGCCTGCATCACCGGGCCGCTGGATAAAACTCCGGCGCGTTTACGTCTGGAAGGATATCGGGCGGCAATGAAGCGGGCGGGGTTGCCGGTCCCGGAAGGTTACGAGATTACCGGTGACTTTGAGTTCGGCGGCGGCTTTGAAGCTATGCAAACGTTGCTGTCGCATAAACAGCGACCGCAGGCCGTTTTTACCGGCAATGATGCCATGGCGGTTGGCGCGTATCAGGCACTGTACCAATCGGGATTGCGCATTCCGCAGGATATGGCGGTGGTGGGTTATGATGATATCGAGCTGGCGCGCTATATGACGCCGCCGCTGACGACCATCCATCAACCAAAAGATGAACTGGGCGAACTAGCCATCGATGTATTAATCCACCGGATGGCGCAGCCCGCATTACAGCAACAGCGCCTGCAACTTACTCCTGTTTTGATGGAGCGGGGGTCGGTTTAGGATTATGTCGCTCTTTAATCAGATTACGTCCATCTTTTGCTTTTAGCAGCATGAACATCAGCGCAGACACTACCGTGATAGCGCCCATCGTCATAAAGGTGTAGTGGAACTGCTCGACCGTATTGGTACCTTCCATACCTTCATAGATACGCAGAACGGCAGCGCTGATGGCGACCCCTAAACTGATTGATAACTGCTGAGTAACGGCCAGCACACTGTTGCCGCTGCTGGCGTTTTCATCAGTCAGGTCTGCCAGAGTGATGGTATTCATGGAGGTAAACTGGGTGGACATCGCCATACCTAAAATGAACAACGGCAGGATCAACATCCAGACCGGCATGGCGGGAGATTGCAATGCGAACTGCGCAATCATCAGGCCGATAAATACCGTAACACCCACCAGTGTGGTTCTGTAGCCGAGCCGGCGCAGCACCTGCGTCACCATTGATTTTGCCAGTATTGATCCCAGCGCCGTTGGCGCCATCATGCAACCGGCGATCAGCGCTGGGTATCCAAAGCCTACCTGCAACATCAGCGGCATTAAGAAGGGCACGCACCCTGTACCCAGACGAGTGGCAAGGTTTCCGGCGATCCCGACGGAAAAAGTTCGGGTCTTAAATATAGGAAGCGATATTAGCGGCGTTGGGTGACGACGCGCGTGGCGAATGTAGGCGAGCAGTAACAGAATGCTGGCAAGAATAATGCTGAGTGCTATCCAGGTCTCGACAAGCTTCTCACCGAACAGCTCTACCCCGCTGGAAAACAACACCAGGCTCAAACCAAACAGAAAGAAACCGGTCATATCAAAACCGCGGCGCGGCGTGGTGAAGTTCGGCATATATTTGCGGGCATAGAAGATACCGGCAACCCCAATTGGAATATTAATCAGGAAGATCCAGTGCCAACTGGCCCACGTGACCAGTACACCGCCCAATACCGGACCTAAAATCGGCCCCACAAGTCCAGGCATGGTTACGAAGTTAAGCACGGGAAGCAGTTCGCTGCGGGGGTAAGCACGCAATAATGCCAGACGGGCAACGGGCATCATCATAGCGCCGCCAATGCCCTGAATGATGCGGAAAATCACCAGTTCGCTTAGGGAGCTGGACAGCGCACAGGCCAGCGAACCCAGCGTAAACAGGCTAACAGCTATCATAAAGACGCGCCGGGTACCAAACCTGTCTGCCAGCCATCCACTCACCGGGATCAGCATCGCGACCGTCAGGGTGTAACTGATAATGGCTGACTGCATGGCGAGCGGAGAGCGGTTAAGGCTGTGTGCTATTGCGGGTAAGGCGGTATTGAGGATCGTGGCGTCTAGTGCCTGCATAAAAAAGGCCATGGCTGCTATCCACGGTAGCCCGGCCATACTGCGTGATTTCTTTTCTGACATATTATTTATCCGGTAGCACGTTCGGTGCTATCAGCAATGCCTGACAGGCAGCGAAGGCGCGATCGCCATCGCTCTCATCTATTGCGTCGACAATGGCCTGGTGTAAATCCAGCTTGACCACGTCGTTATAGGTAATAGAGGTAAAGTAGGTCTGGTAAACGGAATGGAAGAGTGACGCGAAGGAGATAAGGAACGGGTTCGCACTCATTTCATAGATGTGTTCATGCCAGGCGATATCAACCTCAATCCAACGCTCGCGTCTGAAGTTTCTTTTCAGCTCCACCATTTCTTCCATCAGCGTGTTGAGATGCGCTTTCTGTTCTGCCGTACCTATAGTCGCCGCCAGTAAACACGCCTGAGGCTCCAGGCTGATACGCATCACCAGAAAATGTTTAATGACCTGAGAGAAATTATCTTCCGTCATCCACCAGGTGAGTAGCTCCTGGTCGAGGAAGTTCCAGTTTGCCTGCGGCATGACGCGTGTACCAATACGCGGGCGCGGTAATACCATACCTTTTGCCGTTAACGTCTTTACCGCTTCTCTTACCGCGGTACGACTCACGCCAAACTGATCGCCCAGCTCTATTTCGCCAGGCAATATAGCGCCCGGTGCGTATTCACCTTTTAATATTCGCTGAGCCAGCTTTTCGGCCAGAACGTAGGACAGGTTTTTCTGTGCGGCTAGCTGTTGGGCATTTAACGGCATGAATGGTTTTCCTTACTTTATTTCTTATTCATTAGTATGCCACCTGGACGTGTTATTGCGGCTGCAAAAACGGCAATTTGCTTATTTTATGGCATGTTAATGGTGGTTTTGCTGAAAAAACACGCACTCGGAAAGTTATTTTAAATTTCCCCTTGTCAGCCTGAAATAACTCCCTATAATGCGCCTCCACTGACACGGAACAACGGATTACAAACCGCCGGGTCAGCGGAGAAAAGCGAAAATAAACGCTTGACTCTGTAGCGGGATGGCGTAATATGCACACCCCGCGACGCTAAGAAAAAGCGAAGCGGCACTGCTCTTTAACAATTTATCAGACAATCTGTGTGGGCACTCGAAGATACGGATTCTTAACGTCGCAAGACGAAAAATGAATACCAAGTCTCTGAGTGAACACGTAATTCATTACGAAGTTTAATTCACGAGCATCAAACTTAAATTGAAGAGTTTGATCATGGCTCAGATTGAACGCTGGCGGCAGGCCTAACACATGCAAGTCGAACGGTAGCACAGAGGAGCTTGCTCCTTGGGTGACGAGTGGCGGACGGGTGAGTAATGTCTGGGAAACTGCCCGATGGAGGGGGATAACTACTGGAAACGGTAGCTAATACCGCATAACGTCGCAAGACCAAAGAGGGGGACCTTCGGGCCTCTTGCCATCGGATGTGCCCAGATGGGATTAGCTAGTAGGTGGGGTAACGGCTCACCTAGGCGACGATCCCTAGCTGGTCTGAGAGGATGACCAGCCACACTGGAACTGAGACACGGTCCAGACTCCTACGGGAGGCAGCAGTGGGGAATATTGCACAATGGGCGCAAGCCTGATGCAGCCATGCCGCGTGTATGAAGAAGGCCTTCGGGTTGTAAAGTACTTTCAGCGAGGAGGAAGGCATTGTGGTTAATAACCGCAGTGATTGACGTTACTCGCAGAAGAAGCACCGGCTAACTCCGTGCCAGCAGCCGCGGTAATACGGAGGGTGCAAGCGTTAATCGGAATTACTGGGCGTAAAGCGCACGCAGGCGGTCTGTCAAGTCGGATGTGAAATCCCCGGGCTCAACCTGGGAACTGCATCCGAAACTGGCAGGCTAGAGTCTTGTAGAGGGGGGTAGAATTCCAGGTGTAGCGGTGAAATGCGTAGAGATCTGGAGGAATACCGGTGGCGAAGGCGGCCCCCTGGACAAAGACTGACGCTCAGGTGCGAAAGCGTGGGGAGCAAACAGGATTAGATACCCTGGTAGTCCACGCCGTAAACGATGTCGACTTGGAGGTTGTGCCCTTGAGGCGTGGCTTCCGGAGCTAACGCGTTAAGTCGACCGCCTGGGGAGTACGGCCGCAAGGTTAAAACTCAAATGAATTGACGGGGGCCCGCACAAGCGGTGGAGCATGTGGTTTAATTCGATGCAACGCGAAGAACCTTACCTACTCTTGACATCCAGAGAACTTAGCAGAGATGCTTTGGTGCCTTCGGGAACTCTGAGACAGGTGCTGCATGGCTGTCGTCAGCTCGTGTTGTGAAATGTTGGGTTAAGTCCCGCAACGAGCGCAACCCTTATCCTTTGTTGCCAGCGGTTCGGCCGGGAACTCAAAGGAGACTGCCAGTGATAAACTGGAGGAAGGTGGGGATGACGTCAAGTCATCATGGCCCTTACGAGTAGGGCTACACACGTGCTACAATGGCATATACAAAGAGAAGCGACCTCGCGAGAGCAAGCGGACCTCATAAAGTATGTCGTAGTCCGGATTGGAGTCTGCAACTCGACTCCATGAAGTCGGAATCGCTAGTAATCGTGGATCAGAATGCCACGGTGAATACGTTCCCGGGCCTTGTACACACCGCCCGTCACACCATGGGAGTGGGTTGCAAAAGAAGTAGGTAGCTTAACCTTCGGGAGGGCGCTTACCACTTTGTGATTCATGACTGGGGTGAAGTCGTAACAAGGTAACCGTAGGGGAACCTGCGGTTGGATCACCTCCTTACCTTAAAGAAACGTTCTTTGTAGTGCTCACACAGATTGTCTGATGAAAAGTAAATAGCAAGGCGTCTTGCGATTGAGACTTCAGTGTCCCCTTCGTCTAGAGGCCCAGGACACCGCCCTTTCACGGCGGTAACAGGGGTTCGAATCCCCTAGGGGACGCCACTTGCTGGTATGTGTGAGTGAAAGTCGCCGACCGAAGTATCTCAAAACAGACTTTCGAGTCTTGTTTGAGATATTTGCTCTTTAAAAATCTGGATCAAGCTGAAAATTGAAACGACACACTGTTTCATTTCTCCGTAAACAAGAAATGAAAAGCGGTGTGTTCGAGTCTCTCAAATTTTCGCAACACTGAAGTGTTTTACGAAACATCTTCGGGTTGTGAGGTTAAGCGACTAAGCGTACACGGTGGATGCCCTGGCAGTCAGAGGCGATGAAGGACGTGCTAATCTGCGATAAGCGTCGGTAAGGTGATATGAACCGTTATAACCGGCGATTTCCGAATGGGGAAACCCAGTGTGATTCGTCACACTATCATTACGTGAATACATAGCGTAATGAAGCGAACCGGGGGAACTGAAACATCTAAGTACCCCGAGGAAAAGAAATCAACCGAGATTCCCCCAGTAGCGGCGAGCGAACGGGGAGCAGCCCAGAGTCTGAATCAGCATGTGTGGTAGTGGAACGGTCTGGAAAGTCCGACGGTACAGGGTGATAGTCCCGTACACAAAAGTGCATGTGTTGTGAACTCGAAGAGTAGGGCGGGACACGTGGTATCCTGTCTGAATATGGGGGGACCATCCTCCAAGGCTAAATACTCCTGACTGACCGATAGTGAACCAGTACCGTGAGGGAAAGGCGAAAAGAACCCCGGCGAGGGGAGTGAAAAAGAACCTGAAACCGTGTACGTACAAGCAGTGGGAGCCTCTTTATGGGGTGACTGCGTACCTTTTGTATAATGGGTCAGCGACTTATATTCTGTAGCAAGGTTAACCGAATAGGGGAGCCGAAGGGAAACCGAGTCTTAACTGGGCGTTAAGTTGCAGGGTATAGACCCGAAACCCGGTGATCTAGCCATGGGCAGGTTGAAGGTTGGGTAACACTAACTGGAGGACCGAACCGACTAATGTTGAAAAATTAGCGGATGACTTGTGGCTGGGGGTGAAAGGCCAATCAAACCGGGAGATAGCTGGTTCTCCCCGAAAGCTATTTAGGTAGCGCCTCGTGAATTCATCTTCGGGGGTAGAGCACTGTTTCGGCTAGGGGGTCATCCCGACTTACCAACCCGATGCAAACTGCGAATACCGAAGAATGTTATCACGGGAGACACACGGCGGGTGCTAACGTCCGTCGTGAAGAGGGAAACAACCCAGACCGCCAGCTAAGGTCCCAAAGTCATGGTTAAGTGGGAAACGATGTGGGAAGGCACAGACAGCCAGGATGTTGGCTTAGAAGCAGCCATCATTTAAAGAAAGCGTAATAGCTCACTGGTCGAGTCGGCCTGCGCGGAAGATGTAACGGGGCTAAACCATGCACCGAAGCTGCGGCAGCGACACTATGTGTTGTTGGGTAGGGGAGCGTTCTGTAAGCCGTTGAAGGTGTGCTGTGAGGCATGCTGGAGGTATCAGAAGTGCGAATGCTGACATAAGTAACGATAATGCGGGTGAAAAACCCGCACGCCGGAAGACCAAGGGTTCCTGTCCAACGTTAATCGGGGCAGGGTGAGTCGACCCCTAAGGCGAGGCCGAAAGGCGTAGTCGATGGGAAACAGGTTAATATTCCTGTACTTGGTGTTACTGCGAAGGGGGGACGGAGAAGGCTATGTTAGCCGGGCGACGGTTGTCCCGGTTTAAGCATGTAGGCGGAGATTCCAGGTAAATCCGGAGTCTTGCTAACGCTGAGGTGTGATGACGAGGCACTACGGTGCTGAAGTAACAAATGCCCTGCTTCCAGGAAAAGCCTCTAAGCATCAGGTAACACGAAATCGTACCCCAAACCGACACAGGTGGTCAGGTAGAGAATACCAAGGCGCTTGAGAGAACTCGGGTGAAGGAACTAGGCAAAATGGTGCCGTAACTTCGGGAGAAGGCACGCTGATATGTAGGTGAAGTGATTTACTCATGGAGCTGAAATCAGTCGAAGATACCAGCTGGCTGCAACTGTTTATTAAAAACACAGCACTGTGCAAACACGAAAGTGGACGTATACGGTGTGACGCCTGCCCGGTGCCGGAAGGTTAATTGATGGGGTTATCCGTAAGGAGAAGCTCTTGATCGAAGCCCCGGTAAACGGCGGCCGTAACTATAACGGTCCTAAGGTAGCGAAATTCCTTGTCGGGTAAGTTCCGACCTGCACGAATGGCGTAATGATGGCCAGGCTGTCTCCACCCGAGACTCAGTGAAATTGAACTCGCTGTGAAGATGCAGTGTACCCGCGGCAAGACGGAAAGACCCCGTGAACCTTTACTATAGCTTGACACTGAACACTGGTCCTTGATGTGTAGGATAGGTGGGAGGCTTTGAAGTGTGGACGCCAGTCTGCATGGAGCCAACCTTGAAATACCACCCTTTAATGGCTGGTGTTCTAACGTAGACCCGTAATCCGGGTTGCGGACAGTGTCTGGTGGGTAGTTTGACTGGGGCGGTCTCCTCCTAAAGAGTAACGGAGGAGCACGAAGGTTAGCTAATCCTGGTCGGACATCAGGAGGTTAGTGCAAAGGCATAAGCTAGCTTGACTGCGAGAGTGACGGCTCGAGCAGGTGCGAAAGCAGGTCTTAGTGATCCGGTGGTTCTGAATGGAAGGGCCATCGCTCAACGGATAAAAGGTACTCCGGGGATAACAGGCTGATACCGCCCAAGAGTTCATATCGACGGCGGTGTTTGGCACCTCGATGTCGGCTCATCACATCCTGGGGCTGAAGTAGGTCCCAAGGGTATGGCTGTTCGCCATTTAAAGTGGTACGCGAGCTGGGTTTAGAACGTCGTGAGACAGTTCGGTCCCTATCTGCCGTGGGCGCTGGAGAATTGAGGGGGGCTGCTCCTAGTACGAGAGGACCGGAGTGGACGCATCACTGGTGTTCGGGTTGTCATGCCAATGGCATTGCCCGGTAGCTAAATGCGGAAGAGATAAGTGCTGAAAGCATCTAAGCACGAAACTTGCCCCGAGATGAGTTCTCCCTGACCCTTTAAGGGTCCTGAAGGAACGTTGAAGACGACGACGTTGATAGGTCGGGTGTGTAAGCGTAGCGATACGTTGAGCTAACCGATACTAATGAACCGTGAGGCTTAACCTTACAACGCCGAAGATGTTTTGGCGAAAGAGACACGATATTCAGCTTGATTACAGATTAATCGACATGCGAAAAGCGTGTTGATAAACAGAATTTGCCTGGCGGCTGTAGCGCGGTGGTCCCACCTGACCCCATGCCGAACTCAGAAGTGAAACGCCGTAGCGCCGATGGTAGTGTGGGGTCTCCCCATGCGAGAGTAGGGAACTGCCAGGCATCAAATTGCAGTAAACCGGGATGAATAATCCGGGTAGTGACAAAGAAATTCGGTGGAGCGGTAGTTCAGTTGGTTAGAATACCTGCCTGTCACGCAGGGGGTCGCGGGTTCGAGTCCCGTCCGTTCCGCCACTTATTAGAAAATTAAGCCTGCTACCAAGCAGGCTTAATGATAAGAAAATTTAGGGGCGTAGCTCAGTTGGTAGAGCACCGGTCTCCAAAACCGGGTGTCGCGAGTTCGAGTCTCTCCGCCCCTGCCAGAAATAATCCTTAGCATTTTTGCTAAGGATTTTTTTTTACCTGCAATTTGAATTATGCCTTCCTGCTGTTTTACTCCCGGCATCCTTGCCTATATTTTCTTTAATTTTCCAGAATATCTGTTCTCAGCAGATCGCAAATTAGTCCATTTTTATCGCTGTTTTGCAGCCAAACTGCATATAAAGGACGTGAAAGCGTTGTACTGTCGGTAACCGTATGGAGATCGCTTTTGGTTTTGGCCCAGTTGACGGGAAGCCAGCTAAAGCCCTTAATCACTGAAAGTTGCTGCCTGGCCAATTCTGCCGAACTGGTGGTGAGTACCGGCACTTCATCTCCCGCTATTAGTCCCGCTTCGTGTTGTTGAAAATCGGGTCCCCATTCCAGGCGTAAATAATTCAGCTCATCTTTGGTTTGCGAAGGAGAGCTGCAATAGAGCGCCAGCGTGAAATATCCCAACAGTTGGCTGCTAAATTCGTCCATTTTGGGTGTTTCGGTAGTAATCAGTAGATCAAGCTGTCGTTCATGAAGCTGTTTTACTAACGATTGGCGTTGAGCGATCCTCGCTTCAAACTGCAGGCTGGATTGTGGCTCCTGAGATTGATACAAACGCTTCAACCAGTCATTAAGCATGCACTCCCAGAGAGATGCGCTGGCACCGATAGAAAACTCGTTATGCCGCGAGGTATTCGCGACTTCCTTACGTGCTGCCTGCCACGTATTCATCAACGTTTCGGCGTAAGGCAATAATTTTTCACCTGCAGCGGTTAAACGGATATTGTTTCTGTGTCGGGTGAACAGGTTTACACCCAATTGATTTTCCAGTTGTCTGATCCGGAAACTAACCGCTGATTGGGTCAGGTAGAGCGCTTCAGCAGCCCTGCCAAAGTGGCGTGTCCGGCTAACTTCCAGGAAAGTTTTTAACAATTCCGTATCCACAACTCGCTCCATAAAATTATTTGTCGTTATGATTTAAATCTTTTGTTTGACGCTCTGTCAAGCGTAACTAATACTCCGCGCCATAAATAGCTCGGCCAAAGAATTAGGAGCGTGCAGGATGGCGGAAAGCTTTACGACGACTAATCGATATTTCGATAATAAATATTATCCCCGCGGATTCTCCCGTCATGGTGATTTCACCATTAAAGAAGCACAACTGCTTGAGCGTCACGGTTATGCTTTCAACGAGCTGGATCTGGGCAAGCGTGAGCCGGTAACTGAAGAAGAAAAACTGTTTGTTGCGGTATGCCGTGGTGAACGTGAGCCGGTTACAGAAGCTGAACGTGTGTGGTCTAAATACATGACGCGTATTAAGCGTCCAAAACGTTTCCACACCTTATCGGGTGGGAAACCTCAGGTGGAAGGCGCAGAAGACTACACCGAATCTGATGATTAATAAAAAAGGGCGAAAGCCCTTTTTTTATGTCAGTAATTTCTGCAGATGAATGAGTAACCTGTCTATCGCTCGGTACCCAACGGCCTCCTGTAAATGCTGGCGAGAGATGTGATCACATTGTTCGATATCCGCAATCGTTCGAGCGACCTTAATCAGGCGCAGCCAGGCGCGGATAGACAATCCGAGATGCGCGAGAGTTTCTTCAAGCCACTGTGCATCGTCGCTACGCAGTAGGCAGTATTTATGAATATCCTGACTGTCCAGATGTGCGTTTAACTTATTTTGCCGCTGATACTGACGCTCTCGCGCTGCCATAACACGTTGCTTCACCGTTGCGCTATTTTCCCCTTTCATCGCGTTCTGGCTGAGTATACCGGGCGGCGGTAAGGGAATTTCGAGGGAGAGGTCGAAGCGGTCAAGAAATGGACCTGACAATCGATTTAGGTAGCGCAGCGTCTGTTCTGGGGTACAGCGGTTATGGTTCCCCTGATAATGGCCCGTCGGGCTTGGATTCATCGCAGCTATGAGTTGAAAGCGTGCGGGATAGGTTATTTTTGCTCTGGTGCGGGATAGATGGATCTGCCCGGACTCGATGGGTTCGCGCAGTGCATCCAGCGTGCGCCGCTCAAACTCGGGTAGTTCATCCAGAAACAGTATGCCGTTGTGCGCTAAAGAGATCTCTCCTGGCGCAGGAATAGAGCCTCCACCGACCATGGCGGTTAATGAAGCACTGTGATGTGGCGAGCGAAAAGGGCGCTGCTTCCACTGTTTTTGTATCGTGTCGGAATGGATCAGACAGAGTATCGCGGCACTTTCCAGCGCTTCATCGTTGCTAAGTGGAGGGAGTAGCCCTCTGAGTCGACTGGCTAGCATAGTCTTTCCCGTACCCGGCGGGCCGATGAGCAAGAGGTTGTGGCCGCCTGCTGCGGTAAGCTCCAGCCCGCGTTTACCCTGTTCCTGGCCGATAACATCACTCAGATCATCAGCTAATGCGTTAGGCGTAAAATCTGCGGATGATGGCCTGTCTAAATCATGCTTACCTTCGAGAAATGCGCATACGGTCTGCAGGTGATCGGCGATCAGGCACCCTTCGCCGTGTATCAGTCCAACTTCAGCGGCATTCTCTTTTGCGACAATAATTCGCCTGCCTGCACGAATGGCCTCGGTTGCGCTTGATATCGCGCCGGGAACGCCGCGTAGCGCGCCTGTAAGCGCTAATTCACCTACCAGCTCGTAGGTGTCGAGATTGTTGGGTGTAAGCTGCTCAGAAGCGGCCAGAAGCGCAACAGCGATAGGTAAATCATATCGCCCCCCTTCTTTCGGGAGATCGGCCGGAGCGAGGTTTATAGTTATCTTCTTTGCCGGGAATTCATAACCGCTATTAATAATCGCACTGCGTACCCGATCGCGAGCCTCTTTCACCGTCGTTTCGGGCAGCCCCACCATGGTTAAACCAGGCAGGCCGTTGCTGATATGTACCTCGATGGTAATGGCTGGCGCATTCACGCCTAGCGCGGCGCGTGTGTGAACAATCGATAGTGACATAATTCCTCCTGATAAAAGTATTATGTCGCAATACATCGCGGCAAGATTTCACATAATTACGGTTTTTAGATGCTGATTCACGTATTTTTGCGCAACGTATAATTGCTTGCATTAAGCCTGGAATGACGCCCGCAAATGCTTTTGAATGGTGTTTGTATTGGGGATCGGGTTACCGAGGATCGCGTGAAGCGTGAAATATTTTCATTTTTGATTTTTTTGTATAAAAAACAACGGTATTTATCTAAACCGTTAACGACGTCAGAAAAACGAATAAAAAAATATCTTGTGTCATTTGCAAATTCTATGGTAACTCTTTAGGTATTCCTTCGAACAAGATGCAAGAAAATACAAAAATGACAGCCCTTCTACGAGTGATTAGCCTGGTCGTGATTAGCGTGGTGGTGATTATTATCCCACCGTGCGGGGCTGCACTTGGACGAGGAAAGGCTTAGAAAACAAGCCTTAACGAACTAAGACCCCCGCACCGAAAGGTCCGGGGGTTTTTTTTGACCTTAAAAACATACACGAGGAGCAGAAAGTGAACGGCAGCATAAAATTCTGTTTCTCAAGATTTACGGCGGGGATGTAACTATGAATGGGGCACAGTGGGTGGTACATGCGTTGCGTGCACAAGGGGTTCAAACCGTCTTTGGTTATCCTGGTGGCGCAATTATGCCGGTTTACGATGCGTTGTATGACGGCGGCGTAGAGCACCTGTTGTGCCGACATGAGCAGGGTGCGGCAATGGCGGCGATTGGCTATGCCCGCGCGACCGGTAAAACCGGCGTTTGTATCGCTACTTCCGGCCCTGGCGCAACTAACCTGATCACGGGCCTTGCCGATGCGCTGTTAGATTCTGTTCCAGTGGTGGCGATCACCGGTCAGGTGGCATCACCTTTCATCGGAACGGATGCGTTCCAGGAAGTGGACGTGCTGGGGATGTCTCTGTCCTGCACCAAACACAGCTTCCTGGTACAGTCACTCGAAGAGTTGCCGCGTATCATGGCTGAGGCTTTCGCCGTGGCGAATTCCGGTCGTCCGGGTCCGGTTCTGGTTGATATCCCGAAAGACATCCAATTAGCCAGCGGTACGCTGGAGCCATATTTTACGACCGTCGAAAACGTAGAGACGTTTCCGCACGCTGACGTTGAGCAGGCACGTAAAATGCTGGCGCAGGCGCAAAAGCCCATCCTGTACGTAGGTGGTGGCGTAGGTATGGCGCAGGCGGTCCCGGCCCTGCGTGAATTTATCGCGATAACCCAAATGCCGGTCGCCTGCACGCTGAAAGGTCTGGGCGCAGTAGATGCTGACTACCCGTACTATTTGGGGATGTTGGGAATGCACGGTACTAAAGCCGCGAATTTCGCGGTGCAAGAGTGCGATTTACTGATTGCGGTTGGCGCACGTTTTGATGACCGGGTGACTGGTAAGCTGAATACCTTCGCACCGAACGCCAGCGTAATCCACATGGACATCGATCCAGCGGAAATGAACAAACTGCGCCAGGCCCACGTGGCGCTGCAGGGGGATTTAAATTCTCTGCTGCCAGCATTACAGCAATTGATGAAGATTGACGAATGGCGTCAGCACAGCGCTGAACTGCGCGCAGAACATACCTGGCGCTACGACCATCCGGGGGAAGCTATCTATGCGCCACTGTTGTTAAAGCAGTTATCCGATCGCAAACCTGCGGATAGCGTAGTGACAACGGATGTTGGCCAGCATCAGATGTGGTCGGCACAGCATATGACCTACACTCGCCCTGAAAACTTCATCACGTCGAGCGGTCTGGGGACGATGGGCTTTGGCCTGCCAGCAGCGGTTGGCGCGCAGGTTGCTCGCCCGAATGATACGGTAATCTGTATCTCCGGTGACGGTTCCTTCATGATGAATGTACAGGAATTGGGCACCGTAAAACGCAAGCAGTTGCCGCTGAAGATAGTTTTACTCGACAACCAGCGGTTAGGCATGGTGCGACAATGGCAGCAGCTGTTTTTCCAGGAACGTTATAGCGAAACCACCCTTACCGATAACCCCGATTTCCTCATGTTGGCCAGAGCCTTCGGCATTCCTGGTCAACACATCACCCGTAAAGACCAGGTTGAAGCGGCACTCGACACCATGCTGAACAGCGAGGGGCCATACTTGCTTCATGTCTCAATCGACGAACTTGAGAATGTCTGGCCTCTGGTGCCACCTGGCGCCAGTAACTCAGAAATGCTGGAGAAATTATCATGATGCAACATCAGGTCGCCGTTGAGGCTCGTTTCAATCCGGAAACGTTAGAACGTGTTTTACGCGTGGTACGCCATCGTGGTTTTCAGGTGTGCTCCATGAATATGGAAGCCGCCAGCGATGCGCAGAATATAAATATCGAATTGACCGTTGCCAGTCCCCGGTCGGTCGACTTACTGTTTAGTCAGTTAAGTAAACTGGTAGATGTTGCACATGTTGCTATCTGCCAGAGCACAACCACATCACAACAAATCCGCGCCTGAGCGCAAAAGGAAGAAAAATGACGACGAAAAAAGCTGATTACATTTGGTCTAATGGCGAGATGATTCGTTGGGAAGACGCGAAGGTCCACGTGATGTCCCACGCGCTGCACTACGGTACTTCTGTATTTGAAGGGATCCGTTGCTACGATTCTCACAAAGGGCCGGTAGTGTTCCGTCATCGCGAACATATGCAGCGTCTGCGTGATTCAGCCAAGATCTATCGTTTTCCCGTTTCTCAGAGCGTTGATGAGCTGATGGAAGCTTGCCGTGAGGTGATTCGTAAAAACAACCTGACCAGCGCCTATATCCGTCCGCTGGTGTTTGTTGGCGACGTAGGGATGGGCGTTAACCCGCCTGCGGGATACACCACTGATGTGATAATCGCCGCGTTCCCATGGGGGGCTTACCTCGGTGCTGAAGCGCTGGAGCAGGGGATCGACGCGATGGTTTCTTCCTGGAACCGCGTTGCGCCGAACACGATTCCTACCGCTGCTAAAGCAGGTGGTAACTATCTGTCTTCGCTGCTGGTGGGTAGTGAAGCGCGTCGTCATGGCTACCAGGAAGGCATTGCGCTGGATGTGAATGGCTACATCTCCGAAGGCGCGGGCGAAAACCTGTTTGAAGTAAAAGACGGCATTCTGTTTACCCCGCCATTTACCTCTTCCGCGCTGCCGGGTATCACCCGTGACGCGATCATTAAGCTGGCGAAAGATCTCGATATCGAAGTGCGTGAGCAGGTGCTGTCTCGTGAATCGCTGTACCTGGCCGACGAAGTGTTCATGTCCGGTACCGCGGCCGAAATCACCCCAGTACGCAGCGTCGATGGTATTCAGGTGGGCGAAGGCCGCTGCGGTCCGGTCACCAAACGCATCCAGCAGGCCTTCTTTGGCCTCTTCACCGGTGAAACGGAAGATAAATACGGCTGGTTGGATTCAGTAAACCAATAACAAAATTAATATTTCCCCAAAATAGTTCACGTTGCAGGAACACGGCAACGCAGCGAGTCCCCAGGAGCTTACTTTAGTAGGTGACTGGGGGGAGCGAGGCAGCCAACGCACCTGCGGCGTGAAATATGCAGGGGAAAGACAGACGGGAGTTAATCAAGCATGCCTAAGTATCGTTCTGCTACCACCACCCACGGCCGTAATATGGCGGGTGCCCGCGCACTGTGGCGCGCCACCGGGATGACCGATGATGACTTCGGTAAACCGATTATCGCTGTGGTGAACTCCTTTACCCAGTTTGTGCCGGGCCACGTCCACCTGCGCGATCTCGGTAAGCTGGTTGCCGAACAAATCGAAGCCTCAGGCGGCGTGGCGAAAGAGTTCAACACCATTGCCGTGGATGATGGTATCGCCATGGGTCATGGCGGCATGCTTTATTCACTGCCGTCGCGTGAGCTGATCGCCGATTCAGTGGAATATATGGTTAACGCCCACTGCGCCGATGCGATGGTCTGCATCTCTAACTGCGATAAAATCACCCCCGGGATGTTAATGGCCTCTCTGCGGCTGAATATTCCGGTGATCTTTGTTTCCGGCGGCCCAATGGAAGCCGGGAAAACCAAGCTCTCTGACCAAATCATCAAGCTTGATCTGGTTGATGCGATGATTCAGGGCGCAGACCCGAAAGTCTCCGACTCGCAGAGCGAGCAGGTTGAACGTTCGGCCTGTCCGACCTGCGGCTCGTGCTCCGGGATGTTCACCGCCAACTCGATGAACTGTCTGACCGAAGCGCTGGGTCTGTCGCAGCCGGGTAACGGTTCGCTGTTGGCGACTCACGCCGACCGTAAAGAGCTGTTTCTCAACGCAGGTAAACGCATCGTTGAGCTGACCAAACGCTACTACGAGCAGGATGACGCTTCAGCCCTGCCGCGCAACATTGCCAGCAAGGCGGCGTTTGAGAACGCCATGACGCTGGATATCGCGATGGGCGGTTCCACCAACACCGTTCTGCACCTGCTGGCGGCCGCGCAGGAAGCGGAAATCGACTTCACCATGAGTGATATTGATAAGTTGTCCCGCAAAGTCCCGCAGCTGTGTAAAGTTGCGCCGAGTACGCAGAAATACCATATGGAAGACGTGCACCGCGCGGGCGGCGTACTGGGCATTTTAGGCGAGCTGGATCGCGCCGGTCTACTGAACCGCGACGTGAAAAATGTGCTGGGACTGACTCTGCCGCAAACGCTCGATAGTTATGACGTTATGCTGACCAAAGACGATGCGGTGAAAAAAATGTTCCGCGCAGGTCCGGCTGGCATCCGTACCACCCAGGCGTTCTCGCAGGATTGTCGTTGGGACACCCTGGATGATGACCGCGCAGAAGGTTGCATTCGCTCGTTGGAACATGCTTACAGCAAAGACGGCGGCCTGGCAGTCCTGTACGGTAACTTCGCGGAAAACGGCTGTATCGTAAAAACCGCTGGTGTGGATGACAGCATCCTGAAATTCACCGGCCCGGCCAAAGTGTATGAAAGCCAGGACGATGCGGTTGAAGCTATCCTCGGCGGTAAAGTGGTTGCCGGCGACGTGGTGGTGATTCGCTACGAAGGGCCGAAGGGCGGGCCAGGCATGCAGGAAATGCTCTACCCAACCACCTTCCTGAAATCGATGGGTCTCGGTAAGGCCTGCGCGCTGATTACCGACGGTCGTTTCTCTGGCGGTACTTCGGGGCTTTCCATTGGTCACGTTTCTCCTGAAGCGGCCAGCGGCGGTAATATCGCAATTATCGAAGATGGCGACATGATTGCTATCGATATCCCGAATCGTGGCATTCAACTGCAACTGAGCGATGCGGAAATCGCTGCGCGCCGTGAAGCGCAAGAAGCTCGTGGTGACAAAGCCTGGACGCCAAAAGATCGTCAGCGTCAGGTCTCCTTTGCGCTGCGCGCTTACGCCAGCCTGGCAACCAGCGCCGACAAAGGTGCGGTGCGCGATAAGTCGAAACTAGGGGGATAATGACCATGGCGGATTCTCAACCCCTGTCCGGCGCTCCAGAAGGCGCCGAGTACCTCAGAGCAGTGCTGCGTGCGCCGGTATACGAAGCGGCGCAGGTCACACCGCTACAAAAAATGGAAAAACTCTCTTCGCGCCTCGATAACGTGATCCTGGTGAAGCGCGAAGACCGTCAACCCGTTCACAGCTTCAAGCTGCGCGGTGCCTATGCCATGATGGCCGGTCTGACCGAAGAGCAAAAAGCGCATGGCGTAATCACCGCATCGGCGGGTAATCATGCTCAGGGTGTAGCTTTCTCTTCTGCGCGATTAGGCGTGAAGGCGCTGATTGTCATGCCTACGGCTACCGCTGATATCAAAGTCGATGCCGTTCGCGGTTTCGGTGGTGAAGTACTGTTACACGGCGCGAATTTTGATGAAGCCAAAGCCAAAGCGATTGAGCTGTCGCAGCAGCAGGGTTTTACCTGGGTTCCTCCATTCGACCATCCGATGGTGATTGCCGGGCAGGGCACGCTGGCACTGGAGTTATTGCAGCAGGATGCCCACCTTGATCGTGTATTCGTGCCAGTGGGTGGTGGCGGATTAGCGGCAGGTGTGGCGGTGCTGATCAAACAGTTGATGCCGCAGATCAAAGTGATTGCCGTTGAAGCTGAAGACTCAGCCTGCCTGAAAGCGGCGCTGGATGCCGGTCAACCGGTCGATCTTCCGCGTGTTGGCCTCTTTGCTGAAGGCGTGGCGGTGAAACGTATCGGCGACGAAACCTTCCGTTTGTGCCAGGAATATCTCGACGACATCATCACTGTCGATAGCGACGCTATTTGCGCGGCAATGAAAGATCTGTTCGAGGATGTGCGCGCGGTGGCGGAACCTTCCGGTGCGCTGGCGCTGGCGGGGATGAAAAAGTACATTGCCCAGCACAACATTCGCGGCGAACGTCTGGCGCATATCCTTTCCGGCGCTAACGTTAACTTCCATGGCCTACGTTATGTTTCCGAACGTTGCGAGCTGGGCGAACAGCGCGAAGCGTTGCTGGCCGTAACTATTCCGGAAGAAAAGGGCAGCTTCCTGAAGTTTTGCCAGCTGTTGGGAGGACGCTCGGTTACCGAGTTTAACTACCGATTTGCTGATGCGAAAGACGCCTGTATTTTTGTTGGCGTCCGTCTGAGCCGTGGGCTGGAAGAGCGTAAGGAAATCCTCCAGTTGCTTAACGAGGGTGGCTACAGCGTAGTGGATTTGTCCGACGACGAAATGGCGAAGCTGCACGTGCGCTACATGGTCGGCGGGCGCCCGTCGAAACCCTTGCAGGAGCGGCTGTACAGCTTCGAATTCCCGGAATCTCCGGGGGCGTTGCTCAAATTCCTGCATACCCTGGGGACGCACTGGAATATTTCATTGTTCCACTATCGTAGTCACGGAACCGATTATGGTCGCGTACTGGCGGCGTTTGAGTTGGGTGAGCACGAGCCTGATTTCGAAACGCGACTGAACGAACTGGGTTATGACTGTCATGATGAAACGCATAACCCGGCGTTCAGGTTCTTCCTGGCGGGTTAGCGGTAGCCATTAAAAAAGGGTTCATGTAAAAACATGAACCCTTTTTGCAACTGTATCAGCAGATTACAGCGTGATGACTTCGAATTCGACTTCGGTGTTTACATCCGCATCGTAATCCACTTCGTCGAGACCAAAACCGAACAGATTCAGGAATTCCTGCTTATATCCTGCATAGTCCGTTTTTTGCGCCAGGTTTTCGGTGGTGATCAGCGGCCACAGATCGCGGCATGCCTGCTGAATGTCTTCACGCAGTTCCCAGTCATCCATACGGATACGCTGGTTGTCATCAAGCGCCACTTTATCGCCGTACAGGCTGGTGGTCATCAGACGGTTGATCTGCTCGATGCAGCCTTCATGAATGCCCTGTTCTTTCATCAGCTTGAAGACCATGGAGATGTACAGCGGCATTACCGGAATAGCAGAAGAGGCCTGCGTGATAACGGATTTCAGTACAGCAACGTTAGCGGAACCGTTCAGCGGAGCCAGTTGATTACGCAGCGCGCCTGCCGCGCGGTCGAGATCTTCTTTTGCTTTGCCCAGCGCGCCGTGCCAGTAGATTGGCCAGGTCAGGTCAGTACCGATGTAGGAGTAGGCAACGGTTTTCACGCCGTCAGCCAGCACGCCTGCTTCGCTCAGCGCGCCCATCCACAGTTCCCAGTCTTCGCCGCCCATAACGGTGACGGTGTTCTGAACTTCTTCTTCGGTTGCCGGCTCAATGCTGGCGGTTATGATCTGATCTTTGTTGGTATCGATCGCTTTAGAGGTATAAACCTCACCGATTGGCTTCAGCGCAGAACGGACGATTTCACCGGTTTTCGGCATTTTACGTACCGGAGATGCCAGTGAATAAACCACCAGGTCAATCTGACCCAGGTCTTCTTTGATCAGTTTGATAACTTCGTCGCGACACTCGTCGGAGAACGCGTCGCCGTTGATGCTTTTGGAATACAGACCTTCACGTTTTGCGGCCTCATCGAAGGCTGCAGAGTTATACCAGCCCGCGGAACCTGGCTTGGTTTCCGTGCCTGGTTTTTCGAAAAATACGCCGATAGTGGCGGCTCCGCTGCCAAACGCGGCGGAAATTCTGGAAGCAAGGCCGTAACCGGTGGAAGCACCGATGACCAGCACACGGGAAGGGCCGTTAGCGATTTTCCCGTTTTTCTTCACATAATCGATCTGTTTTTCCACATTGACTTTGCAGCCAGTCGGATGGGTCGTTGTACAGATGAATCCACGAATTTTTGGTTTGATTATCATAATGATGGCTAATTAAGTTTGTATTTTCGCTGTCAAGTGCGCAATGACACCGTCTGTTCTGGCTTGCTAAACGTGATGGTTAACAAGCCCCCCACATCTATTATGGCACGGGACATTATACAGAAAAGGAGTGCCAATACTGAATCTACCACTGATTTTAGGCCTGACGCTGGCGCTACTCGGCGGATTTACGCTCCAGAACAATCTTCCAGAACGCGTCTATGAGCGGCTCATGCAGCCGTTTTTTCGGCGCGCAGACGCCCAGCTCGAACGGCGTTTTTTCGTCGCTGCGTTCTAAAATCATCACGCGATTCCGTACCGGCTCCGGGCTGTTTTCCAGCACCACTTCCGGCAGCAGAGCCACGCCGCAACCCAGCGCCACCATCGAGACCATCGCTTCGTGCCCCCCGACCGTGGCGTAAATCGATGGGTTGCTGATTTTGTGACGGCGGAACCACAGTTCGATGCGGCGGCGTACCGGCCCCTGGTCGGCCATGATAAACGGCACCGTCGACCAGTCTGGTTTATCGACCGAAACCTGATTCCGTACCGGGCAAGGCAATGCTGGTGCGATCAACACTACCGTTAAATTCTCCAGCATCGAGAATGCCACAGCACCGGGCAGCGTCTCTGGCTTACCCGCTATTGCCAGATCGGCCTCTCCGGTGACCACTTTGTCCATCGCATCAGCGGCATCGCCGGTGGTGAGCTTAATTTCAACCGAGGGGTGCTCGGCGCGAAAGCGGTCGAGAATTGGCGGCAGGTGGCTGTAGGCGGCGGTAACCGAGCAGAAGATATGCAGCTCGCCCGACAACGACGGTCCCTGCTGATCGAGGGTGTGGCGCAATTGTTGATACTGCAACAGCGTCTGCTGGGCAAACACTCGCAGCTCTTCGCCTGCTTCGGTCAGCGTGACCGTACGGTTATCGCGCACAAACAGCGCCTGGCCGAGATCTTCTTCCAGCCGTTGGATCTGGCGTGAGAGTGTGGAGGGGCTGACGTGCATCGCCCGCGCACTGCGGCCAAAGTGGCGGCTTTCCGCCAGATGCAGGAACATTTTCAGATCGCGTAAATCCACGGACGAGCCTCCGATTTTCTACGTTGCAGATATTGCAATGTGATGTTGTGAATATATCAATTTCCGCAATAAATTTCCTGTTGTAATGTGGGTTCATTCTCGCTGAAACGCGAACCGAACAATAAGACAGTACAACATCACGAGGTATCACCATGGCTAACTACTTTAATACACTGAACCTGCGTCAGCAGCTGGCGCAGCTGGGCAAATGTCGCTTTATGGGTCGCGACGAATTCGCCGATGGCGCAAGCTACCTTCAGGGTAAAAAAGTGGTCATCGTCGGGTGCGGTGCTCAGGGGCTTAACCAAGGCCTGAACATGCGCGACTCCGGTCTGGATATCTCCTACGCCCTGCGTAAAGAAGCGATTGCTGAGAAGCGCGCTTCGTGGCGCAAAGCGACCGAAAATGGCTTCAAAGTAGGTACTTATGAAGAACTGATCCCGCAGGCAGATCTGGTGGTTAACCTGACGCCGGACAAACAGCACTCCGACGTTGTACGTTCCGTACAGCCGCTGATGAAAGATGGCGCGGCGCTGGGCTACTCCCACGGTTTCAACATCGTCGAAGTGGGCGAGCAGATCCGTAAAGATATCACTGTGGTGATGGTTGCGCCGAAGTGTCCGGGTACCGAAGTGCGTGAAGAGTACAAACGTGGTTTTGGTGTTCCAACCCTGATCGCCGTTCACCCGGAAAACGATCCGAAAGGCGAAGGCATGGCGATTGCCAAAGCATGGGCTGCGGCCACTGGCGGTCACCGTGCAGGCGTGCTGGAATCGTCCTTCGTTGCGGAAGTGAAATCTGACCTGATGGGCGAGCAGACAATCCTGTGCGGTATGCTGCAGGCAGGCTCTCTGCTGTGCTTCGACAAGCTGGTGGAAGAGGGTACTGACCCGGCTTACGCCGAAAAACTGATTCAGTTTGGCTGGGAAACCATCACCGAAGCGCTGAAGCAGGGCGGTATCACCCTGATGATGGATCGTCTGTCTAACCCAGCGAAACTGCGTGCTTATGCGCTGTCCGAACAGCTGAAAGAGATCATGGCGCCACTGTTCCAGAAACACATGGATGACATCATCTCCGGCGAATTCTCTTCAGGCATGATGGCTGACTGGGCCAACGACGATAAGAAACTGCTGACCTGGCGTGAAGAGACCGGCAAAACCGCGTTCGAAACCGCGCCGCAGTTTGAAGGTAAAATTGGCGAGCAGGAGTACTTCGATAAAGGCGTGCTGATGATCGCGATGGTGAAGGCTGGCGTTGAGCTGGCGTTTGAAACCATGGTGGATTCCGGCATCATCGAAGAGTCTGCTTACTACGAATCACTGCACGAACTGCCGCTGATCGCGAACACCATCGCCCGTAAGCGCTTGTACGAAATGAACGTTGTCATTTCCGATACCGCAGAATACGGTAACTACCTGTTCTCTTACGCGTGTGTACCGCTGCTGAAAGAGTTCATGACCACCCTGCAAACCGGAGATCTGGGCAAAGCGATTGCCGAAGGTGCGGTAGACAACGCGCAGCTGCGCGACGTAAACGATGCTATTCGCGGCCATGCTATCGAGAAAGTTGGCCAGAAACTGCGTGGCTATATGACGGATATGAAACGTATTGCTGTAGCTGGCTAAGAGGCCGCCTTTCGGCAAAAAAAGCCCGGTGTTTTAACACACCGGGCTTTCTATTAGTTACGGTACAGCACTTTAATGATGTGGTAACCGAACTGAGTGTGCAGTGGGCCGGTTGGCTCCAGCACCGGGCAGGAGAACACCACTTTATCAAACGCCGGAACCATCTGGCCCTGACGGAATTCGCCTAAATCGCCGCCGCGTTTGCCCGACGGGCAGATAGAGTGTTTCTTCGCCAGTTTACCAAAATCGGCGCCATTTTTGATTTGTTCCAGAAGATCGAGAGCCAGTTTCTCTTCTTTAACAAGGATATGCACTGCTGATGCTGTTTTTGCCATGGTTTGCGCTCTGAGTTGAGTGATAAATCAGGGCGCAATAGTAGCATGTAATCCGTGGTCTTCGGCGATGGGCTATGACCGATCCCCCTGGCGTCACTTTCTGCTACAATCCACATCCCCGTGTTTACAGATTGAGCAATCCTCTATGCGTTTGAACCCCGGACAACAACAAGCCGTCGAATTCGTCACCGGACCTTGCCTGGTGCTGGCGGGAGCGGGTTCCGGTAAGACGCGTGTTATCACTAACAAAATCGCACATCTGATCCGTGAATGTGGCTATCAGGCACGACATATTGCGGCAGTAACCTTTACCAATAAGGCTGCGCGCGAGATGAAAGAGCGTGTGGCGCAAACGTTGGGTCGTAAAGAAGCGCGCGGGTTGATGATCTCTACTTTCCACACTCTGGGACTGGATGTCATTAAGCGTGAATACGCCGCGCTGGGGATGAAGTCGAACTTCTCGTTGTTTGATGATACTGACCAGGTGGCCCTGCTTAAGGAATTGACAGAAGGGCTAATTGAAGACGATAAGCTTATCCTTCAACAATTGATTTCAACGATCTCCAACTGGAAAAACGATCTGATGACCCCAGCGCAGGCGGCAGCCAGTGCAAAGGGTGAACGCGATCGTATTTTTGCCCACTGCTATGGTCTGTATGACGCGCATATGAAGGCGTGTAACGTCCTTGATTTTGACGATCTGATCCTGCTCCCCACGCTGCTGTTGCAGCGCAATGAAGAAGTACGTGAGCGTTGGCAAAATCGAATCCGCTACCTGCTGGTGGATGAATATCAGGATACCAACACCAGCCAGTACGAGTTGGTGAAGTTGCTGGTGGGGAAACGCGCGCGCTTTACCGTCGTGGGTGATGACGATCAGTCGATCTACTCCTGGCGCGGTGCACGTCCGCAGAACCTGGTACTGTTAAGCAAAGATTTTCCGGCGCTGCAGGTGGTGAAGCTGGAGCAAAACTATCGCTCATCAGGGCGTATCCTGAAGGCGGCGAACATCCTTATTGCTAACAACCCACACGTCTTTGAAAAACGGCTCTTTTCTGAGCTGGGCTACGGCGCTGAGCTGAAGGTTTTGAGTGCGAATAATGAAGAGCACGAAGCAGAACGCGTGACCGGGGAACTGATAGCCCATCACTTTGTGAACAAGACGCAGTATAAAGACTACGCCATCCTGTATCGCGGTAATCATCAGTCGCGAGTGTTCGAAAAGTTTCTGATGCAGAACCGCATCCCGTACAAAATTTCCGGCGGGACGTCGTTCTTCTCGCGTCCGGAGATTAAAGATTTGCTGGCCTATCTGCGCGTGCTCAGCAACCCGGATGATGACAGTGCATTTTTGCGCATCGTAAACACCCCTAAGCGTGAAATCGGTCCGGCCACGCTGCAAAAGCTGGGGGAATGGGCGATGACGCGTAATAAAAGCCTGTTTACCGCTAGCTTTGATATGGGACTTAGCCAGACGCTAACCGGGCGCGGATATGATTCTCTGACCCGCTTTACGCACTGGCTGGGTGAAATTCAACGTCTGGCGGAGCGCGAGCCGGTTGCCGCCGTACGCGATCTGATCCACGGCATTGATTACGAATCCTGGCTGTATGAAACCTCGCCGAGCCCGAAAGCGGCCGAAATGCGTATGAAAAACGTCAACACGCTGTTCAGTTGGATGACGGAGATGCTGGAAGGTAGTGAGCTGGAAGAGCCAATGACCCTGACTCAGGTCGTTACCCGCTTTACCCTGCGCGACATGATGGAGCGCGGAGAGAGCGAAGAGGAGTTGGATCAGGTGCAGTTGATGACGCTGCATGCTTCAAAAGGACTGGAGTTCCCTTACGTATTTATGGTGGGAATGGAAGAAGGATTTTTGCCGCACCAGAGCAGCATTGATGAAGATAACATCGACGAAGAGCGTCGTCTGGCTTACGTCGGGATTACGCGTGCGCAGAAAGAACTTATCTTCACGCTGTGTAAAGAGCGCCGTCAGTACGGTGAACTGGTACGACCTGAACCGAGCCGTTTCCTGTTGGAACTACCACAAGATGACGTTATCTGGGAACAGGAGCGTAAAGTGGTGAGTGCCGAGGAGCGGATGCAAAAAGGGCAGGCCAGCATTGCTAACATTCGGGCAATGATGGCGAAAGCCAAAGAGAAATAGGTATTTTGTAGGCCGGATAAGCGTAAGCGCTATCCGGCAGCCAGCATCTAATGCACTTCCAGCGGCCAGTGGACATAGCTTTGCCACTGTATTTCCTGATCGATTAACTCTGTACCTAATGGATGATGTTCCAGCCAGCCTTCCGGTAGCGTTAACGTCAGATTCTCATCCTGAGCTTGCAGGGTGATATGTGGCACTAAATCGTCGCGACGGCGAGCGGCGAAAATGATCGCCAGGCGTAGCAAACGGCAAAGGTGCTCTGCGATGCGTGGTGGCACAGCGTTTTGCTGGTGGAGTGAAGAGAGATCGACCGGATTAGTTTGGTTGAGCAACAGCGTGGCTAACAGTTTTTTCTGCGCGGGAGTAAAGCCCGGGAGATCGAGATTACGTACCAGCCAGGCGGCATGCAGCGGCGCCTGCTTATACTCTACGCTCAGTCCTATTTCATGCAACTGACAGGCACTTTGCAGCAGTTCACGACTAATGGCTTCAAGATGCCACTCATCTTTCACCTGTTCGAGTAAATGTACAGCCAATTGCGTGACGCGATTCGCCTGATCGGTGTCGACCATAAATCGACGCTGAATATTACGCAGCGTACGGCTGCGAATGTCCTGATCAACTGGCAAGTGCAGCATGCCGTAGACCAGACCTTCGCGTAGTGCGCCGCCGGCCAGAGTCATGCATTGAATATTCAGTTCGGTGAAAATGGCGATTAGAATGGCCAGTCCGCTGGGAAAAACCAGTGCGCGTTCCAGCGTTAACCCTTCTATTTCCAGCTCTTCCAGACGACCACAATGAATGGCGCGCTGTTTAAGCTGCTGAAGCTTGGCCAACGTAATGCGCTCATCCATGCCTTGCGCCATCATGATTTCCTGTAACGCCTGGACGGTGCCAGAGGCACCAACGCAAACTTTCCAGCCATGAAAACGCAGTTTGTCGGCGACTGGGCGCAGAACTTCGCGAGCCGCTTTCTCTGCTTCGTCAAAGTTTTCCTGTGCCAGATTACGATTGGTGAAATACCTTTCGAGCCAGGTGACGCAGCCCATTGACAGGCTGAACAGAGAGGTGGTTTGCGCGCCGGAGCCGGTAACCAGTTCAGTGCTGGCACCGCCAATATCAACGACAAGACGCTGATCGGCACCGCCGGTGGTGTGGGCAACACCTTGATAAATCAGCCGCGCTTCTTCTTCGCCGCTGATGACCTGGACAGGACAGCCGAGGATCTCTTGCGCTTTGGCGATAAACTCATCGGCGTTTACCGCGATGCGTAATGTTGCCGTGGCGACCACGCGGATTTGCGGCTGAGGGATATCCTGCAGGCGTTCAGCAAACAGGCGCAGGCATTGCCAGCCGCGCTCCATAGCTTCAGCGGAAAGAACGTTGTCGCTGTTGAGGCCAGCGGCCAGACGCACCTTGCGTTTAATACGCGTGAGCGTCTGAATGCTTCCCGCCACCTCGCGTACAACCAGCATATGAAAACTATTCGAGCCTAAATCAATTGCGGCGTACAGCGAAGTGGTTGTGAGCATATCTAACGTTAACCTGAACGACGACGATTACGCGGAGCACCACCGGTACGGCGTGGGCCATTGCCTGTGCGCGGACGCGTTAAGCGTAACGGCTTCGGCAGATCGGTCATCAGCGCATCCGGGTTGTACTTGCTGACCGGGATCGAGTGACCGATATAGGTCTCGATTGCTGGTAAATTCAGCGCGTATTCTTCACAGGCCAGGCTGATAGAGTGACCGCTTGCTCCGGCGCGACCGGTACGACCGATACGGTGAACGTAATCTTCACAGTCATCCGGCAGGTCATAGTTAAATACGTGCGTTACGGCTGGGATATGCAGACCACGCGCGGCGACATCCGTCGCAACGAGAATGTCGAGATCGCCACGGGTGAACTCATCAAGGATACGCAGACGTTTTTTCTGCGCCACGTCACCGGTCAACAGACCGACGCGATGACCGTCAGCGGCAAGGCTACCCCAGATATCTTCACAACGATGCTTGGTGTTAGCAAAGACGATGGCGCGATCTGGCCACTCTTCTTCAATCAGCGTTTGCAGTAAACGCATTTTCTCTTCGTTGGAAGGATAGAAGAGCTCTTCTTTAATACGGTGACCTGTCTTCTGTTCCGGTTCGACTTCAACGTACTCGGCGTTATTCATCTGTTCGAACGCCAGTTCGCGAACGCGGTAAGAGAGGGTTGCAGAAAACAGCATGTTCAGACGTTGGGTGGTTGGCGGCATACGACGGAACAGCCAACGGATATCTTTGATAAAACCCAGATCGTACATACGATCGGCTTCATCCAGCACCACGACCTGAATCGCGCCCAGGTTAATGTGGTTCTGTTTTGCATAGTCGATGAGACGACCGGTCGTGCCGATAAGAATATCGACGCCGCTTTCCAGCACTTTCAGCTGTTTGTCATAACCGTCGCCGCCATAAGCCAGGCCTAATTTCAAACCGGTGGTCTGTGCCAGCGGCTCGGCGTCAGCGTGGATCTGCACGGCTAACTCACGCGTTGGCGCCATAATTAACGCACGCGGTTGGTTCACCTTGCGATCGGCAATCGCGGGATGAGAGAGAAGATAATGAAACGTTGACGTCAGGAACGCCATCGTTTTTCCGGTACCGGTTTGCGCCTGCCCTGCAACATCACGACCTGCCAGCGTTAGCGGCAGCGCGAGGGCCTGAATGGGCGTGCAGTTATGAAAGCCTTTATTTTCAAGGGCTTCTATCACCTTTGGGTGCAGGGCGAAGTCGGAAAACTTCTGTTCTGTTAAATGTGTTTTGCTCATAGTGTGGTAGAATATCAGCTTACTATTGCTTTACGAAAGCGTATCCGGTGAAATAAAGTCAACCTTTAGTTGGTTAATGCTACATCAACACGTCGTTGATTAAGAGTACACCAACGCACCAGGCTTATTCCTGTGGAGTTAATATGAGCGATAAAATTATTCACCTGACTGACGACAGTTTTGACACGGATGTACTCAAAGCGGACGGAGCTATCCTCGTTGATTTCTGGGCAGAGTGGTGCGGTCCGTGCAAAATGATCGCTCCAATTCTGGATGAAATCGCTGACGAATATCAGGGCAAATTGACGGTTGCTAAACTGAACATTGACCAAAACCCAGGCACCGCGCCGAAGTATGGTATCCGTGGCATCCCGACCCTGCTGCTGTTTAAAAACGGCGAAGTTGCGGCGACTAAAGTCGGCGCACTATCCAAAGGTCAGTTGAAAGAATTCCTCGACGCTAATTTAGCGTAAGGAAGTCTCATGATCGGGCGACCATACTTCGAAATGATTCGGATGACTGGACGCCCGACTTGAGTCGTGCTAAGTTAGTGTTGACTTCGTATTAAACATACCTTATTAAGTTTGAATCTAGTTATATCCAATACTTCCCGTTGTTTCTCGCGCGAGAAGTGGACAGATTCCTGGCTTGTCACTCAATCCGTCTTGTCGTTTCAGTTCTGCGTACTTTCCTGTGACCAGACAGCGAACAGACATGAGTTGATGGCCGTAAACAGGCATGGATGACCCTGCCATACCATTCACAACATTAAGTTCGAGATTTACCCCAAGTTTAAGAACTCACACCATTATGAATCTTACCGAATTAAAGAATACGCCGGTTTCTGAGCTGATCACTCTCGGCGAAAATATGGGCCTTGAAAACCTGGCTCGTATGCGCAAGCAGGACATTATTTTTGCCATCCTGAAGCAGCACGCAAAGAGTGGCGAAGATATCTTTGGTGACGGTGTGCTGGAGATATTGCAGGATGGATTTGGTTTCCTCCGCTCTGCAGACAGCTCCTACCTCGCCGGTCCTGATGACATCTACGTTTCTCCCAGCCAAATCCGCCGTTTCAACCTCCGCACTGGTGATACCATCTCTGGTAAGATTCGCCCGCCGAAAGAAGGTGAACGCTACTTTGCGCTGTTGAAAGTTAACGAAGTTAACTACGACAAACCAGAAAACGCCCGTAACAAAATCCTCTTTGAGAACTTAACACCGCTGCACGCAAACTCTCGTCTGCGTATGGAACGTGGTAACGGTTCTACTGAAGACTTAACGGCGCGTGTACTGGATCTGGCATCACCGATCGGTCGTGGCCAACGTGGTCTGATTGTTGCTCCGCCGAAAGCAGGTAAAACCATGCTGCTGCAGAACATCGCGCAGAGCATTGCTTACAACCATCCGGACTGCGTGCTGATGGTGCTGCTGATTGACGAACGTCCGGAAGAAGTTACCGAGATGCAGCGTCTGGTGAAAGGTGAAGTGGTTGCGTCTACCTTTGACGAACCAGCCTCCCGCCACGTTCAGGTTGCGGAAATGGTTATCGAGAAGGCGAAACGTCTGGTTGAACACAAGAAAGACGTTATCATTCTGCTCGATTCCATCACCCGTCTGGCGCGTGCTTACAACACCGTGGTTCCGGCTTCCGGTAAAGTTTTGACCGGTGGTGTTGATGCCAACGCTTTGCATCGTCCGAAGCGTTTCTTCGGTGCGGCGCGTAACGTGGAAGAGGGCGGTAGCCTGACCATCATCGCGACTGCGCTGATCGATACTGGCTCTAAAATGGATGAAGTTATCTACGAAGAGTTTAAAGGTACCGGCAACATGGAACTGCATCTCTCTCGTAAGATTGCTGAAAAACGCGTCTTCCCGGCTATCGACTACAACCGTTCCGGTACCCGTAAAGAAGAGCTGCTCACCACCCAGGAAGAGCTGCAGAAAATGTGGATCCTGCGCAAAATCATCCATCCGATGGGTGAAATTGATGCCATGGAATTCCTCATTAACAAGCTGGCGATGACCAAGACTAACGACGACTTCTTCGACATGATGAAGCGTTCGTAATTCAGGTCTCATCCGAAAACGCCACGTTTTTACGTGGCGTTTTGCTTTTGTGGCTGTAATCTTAACGACACAATAACGATAATACGGTATGAAGTACCAACAAGTAGAAAAAGATTCGTAATCTGTTTCTTGTGGTTGATAATTATACAAAACCATTGGGTATGAAGTCGGGTTTCCCTTCTGAATATAGGTCTTCGTGGTTATACTTCTGCTATTAATATTCTCTGAGAGCATGCATTGTGAATTTACTGACAGTAAGCACTGATCTCATCAGTATTTTCTTATTCACAACACTGTTTCTTTTCTTTGCCCGCAAGGTCGCAAAAAAGATTGGTTTAGTGGATAAACCCAACTTCCGTAAACGGCATCAGGGATTGATTCCGTTGGTTGGAGGGATTTCGGCTTACGCAGGTGTATGTTTTACGTTTGCCATTGCTGACTACTACATCCCGCATGCTTCTCTCTTTCTGGCCTGTGCTGGTGTATTAGTTTTGGTCGGCGCGTTAGACGATCGCTTTGATATCAGTGTAAAAATCCGTGCGATTATCCAGGCCGCGATCGGCATTATTATGATGTCGGTTGGCAAACTCTATCTTCTTAGCCTTGGGTATATTTTTGGCCCCTGGGAGATGGTGCTCGGTCCGTTCGGCTATTTACTCACGCTGTTTGCCGTCTGGGCGGCAATAAACGCCTTCAATATGGTGGATGGGATTGATGGTCTGCTAGGTGGGTTGTCCAGCGTTTCATTTGCGGCGATGGGATTCATTTTGTGGTTTGATGGTCAGACGAGTCTGGCTATCTGGTGTTTTGCCATGATCGCCGCCATTCTGCCTTATATCCTGCTAAATCTGGGCATCCTTGGACGTCGCTATAAAGTTTTTATGGGTGACGCGGGCAGTACACTGATTGGCTTCACCATTATTTGGATCCTGCTGGAGACTACGCAGGGCAAAACTCACCCCATTAGCCCGGTAACTGCACTGTGGATTATTGCCATTCCATTGATGGATATGGTGGCAATCATGTACCGACGTTTGCGAAAAGGCATGAGCCCTTTCTCCGCGGATCGTCAACACATACATCATTTGGTGATGCGGGCAGGGTTTACTTCCCGACAAGCATTTGTTCTGATTACGCTGGCTGCGGCGGTACTGGCGTCTATCGGCGTGTTGGCTGAATATTTTCGCTTAGTCCCTGAATGGGCCATGTTGTTGCTTTTTTTACTGGCCTTTGGCCTCTACGGTTACTGTATCAAGCGTGCCTGGAAGGTAGCGAGATTTATCAAGCGAGTGAAGCGCAGATTGCGAAGAATTCGTGAAGGCAAACCAAACTTAACCAAGTAAATTGAGGATGCGATGAGACAACCATTACCGGGGGAAGACGCCGTGAGCGCTGAAAATGAACTGGATATCCGTGGGTTGTTTCGTACCTTGTGGTCAGGGAAGGTGTGGATCGTCGGTATGGCTCTCGCCTTCGCGATAGCGGCCCTCGCCTATACGTTTTTTGCGCGTCAGGAGTGGAGCGCCACGGCGATTACTGACAGGCCAACGGTCAATATGTTGGGTGGCTTTTACTCTCAACAACAGTTTTTACGCAACCTGGATATTAAGGCCAGTCTTGCGTCCACGGACCAACCGTCAGTAATGGATGAGGCCTATAAAGAATTCATTATGCAGCTTGCCTCTTGGGATACACGCCGAGAATTCTGGCAGCAGACTGATTACTATAAGCAGCGTATGGTCGGTAATAGTAAAGCCGATGCGGCGATGCTGGATGAACTGATCAATAACATTCAGTTTTTACCTGGCGATGCGCTACGTAATACCAATGACAGCGTGAAGCTGATTGCCGAGACGGCTCCTGATGCCAACAATTTGCTGCGCCAGTACGTCGCGTTTGCCAGCCAACGCGCGGCACGTCATCTGAATGATGAGTTAAAAGGCGCATGGGCCGCACGCACTGTGCAGATGAAAGCGCAGGTCAAACGTCAGGAAGAAGTGGCAAAATCCATTTTCTCTCGCCGCGTCCACAGCATTGAACAAGCGCTTAAAATTGCTGAGCAGCATAATATTTCGCGTACTTCCACAGATGTTCCAGCTGATGAATTACCGGATTCAGAATTGTTCTTACTCGGACGTCCTATGTTGCAGGCGCGACTTGAGAATCTGCAGTCAATTGGTCCGGATTTCGATCTGGACTATTTCCAGAACAGGGCAATGCTGAACACCCTGAACGTTGGACCAACTTTAGATCCGCGTTTTCAGACCTATCGTTATTTGAGAACGCCGGAA
The DNA here is from genome assembly GCF_027919895.1 of Citrobacter sp. 21OH12SH02A-Citro. Taxonomy (NCBI): domain Bacteria; kingdom Pseudomonadati; phylum Pseudomonadota; class Gammaproteobacteria; order Enterobacterales; family Enterobacteriaceae; genus Citrobacter; species Citrobacter sp. 21OH12SH02A-Citro. The sequence goes on along the minus strand of NZ_CP114801.1, from coordinate 4,841,477 downwards.
GAGCCGGTAAAACGTGACAGCCCTCGTCGCGCCTTCCTGATGATTATGTGGGGTATCGTTGGGGCTCTGATCGGTGCTGGTGTCGCGTTAACCCGTCGCCGTACGATTTAGCAATGCCGTTGCAGTGAGGGGCTGGGCCCTCACTGCCAATCCGAAGAGAATCGATGTGAAAGTACTGACTGTATTTGGTACGCGACCGGAGGCCATTAAGATGGCTCCTCTGGTTCATGCGCTGGAAAAAGATCCTGATTTTGAGGCGAAAGTTTGCGTTACGGCGCAGCATCGGGAGATGCTCGATCAGGTGTTGAATCTTTTTTCCATTGTACCTGACTACGATCTCAATATTATGCAGCCAGGTCAGGGACTAACAGAAATAACCTGCCGCATCCTGGAAGGGTTAAAGCCTATTTTGGCTGAATTCAAACCCGATGTGGTGTTGGTTCATGGTGATACCACAACCACGATTGCTACCAGTCTGGCCGCGTTCTATCAGCGCATCCCGGTGGGGCATGTAGAGGCTGGTTTACGTACAGGCGATCTCTATTCACCATGGCCGGAAGAGGCTAATCGTACGCTGACCGGGCGTCTGGCAATGTATCATTTTGCCCCAACAGAAAACTCGCGCCAAAATCTGTTACGAGAAGCTATCCCTGATGATCGTATTTTCGTCACGGGTAATACGGTTATTGACGCGTTGATCTGGGTTCGGGATCGCGTACTGGGAAATGAGACGCTGCGTGCGGATCTGGCCGAACGTTATCCTTTCCTGGATGCTGATAAAAAGATGATCCTGGTGACCGGTCATCGTCGGGAAAGCTTCGGTCGCGGTTTTGAGCAAATCTGTCATGCCCTGGCGGAAATAGCCGCGTCTAACCAAAATGTGCAGATTGTCTATCCGGTACACCTGAACCCTAACGTCAGTGAGCCGGTCAATCGCATCCTGGGTCACGTTGAAAATGTGGTGTTGATTGAACCGCAGGACTACCTGCCATTCGTATGGCTGATGAATCACGCCTGGCTGATCCTTACTGATTCCGGCGGGATTCAGGAAGAAGCGCCGTCTCTGGGGAAACCTGTGCTGGTGATGCGTGAAACAACGGAGCGCCCGGAAGCTATTACCGCAGGGACTGTACGCCTGGTAGGTACAGACCCACAGCGGATTGTTGAAGAAGTCACGCGTTTGCTGCATGACGACAATGAATATCAGATCATGAGCCGCGCCCATAATCCGTATGGAGACGGGCTGGCATGTGACCGCATTTTAGATGCATTAAAAAATAATCGGATATCGCTATGAGTTTTACGACCATTTCTGTCATTGGGTTGGGTTATATCGGACTGCCAACGGCGGCTGCCTTTGCTTCCCGTCAAAAACACGTAATTGGCGTAGATATAAATCAACATGCGGTGGATACCATTAATCGCGGCGAAATTCACATCGTTGAGCCCGATCTGGGTGCGGTGGTGAAAACGGCGGTCGAAAATGGTTTTTTACGTGCGAGCGCGACACCCGTAGATGCTGATGCGTATCTGATTGCGGTGCCTACCCCCTTTAAGGGAGATCATGAACCCGATATGGTCTACGTAGAAGCCGCGGCGAAATCTATTGCGCCAGTTTTGAAAAAAGGCGCATTGGTGATTCTGGAATCCACTTCACCTGTCGGGGCAACTGAACAGATGGCCGCATGGCTTGCAGAAATGCGGGCTGACCTGACTTTCCCGCAGCAGGTCGGTGAACAGGCGGACGTTAACATTGCTTATTGCCCAGAGCGCGTACTGCCGGGTCAGGTAATGGTCGAACTGATTAAAAACGATCGGGTGATTGGAGGAATGACCTCCGTCTGTTCCGCGCGCGCCAGCGAGTTGTACAACATCTTTCTCGAAGGCGAATGTGTGGTAACCAACGCCCGCACCGCAGAAATGTGTAAGCTGACGGAAAATAGCTTTCGCGATGTCAATATCGCCTTCGCCAATGAACTGTCGCTGATTTGCGCCGATCAGGGGATCAACGTCTGGGAACTGATTCGCCTGGCAAACCGCCATCCACGCGTGAATATTTTGCAGCCCGGCCCTGGCGTAGGTGGACACTGTATCGCGGTCGATCCGTGGTTTATCGTGGCGCAGAACCCGCAGCAGGCGAAATTGATCCGCACCGCGCGTGAGGTAAACGATGGTAAACCGCATTGGGTGGTCGATCGGGTAAAGGCTGCCGTAGCCGACTGTCTGGCGGATACCAACAAACGGGCTAGCGAAGTGAAAATTGCCTGTTTTGGTCTGGCATTCAAACCCAATATTGACGATTTGCGTGAAAGCCCGGCGATGGGAATTGCGCAGAATATTGCGCAATGGCACAAAGGCGAAATGCTGGTGGTGGAACCGAACATCCATCAACTGCCGAAAAAACTGGATGGTATTTGCCAACTGGCGACGCTGGACGATGCTCTGGCACGTGCTGATGTGTTGGTCATGTTGGTTGACCATAATGAATTTAAAGCCATCAAAGGCGATGCGGTTCAACAGCAGTACATCGTTGATACCAAAGGGGTCTGGCGCTAATGAAACGAATTCTGGTTACCGGTGGAGCGGGATTTATCGGCTCGGCGGTTGTGCGACACATCATTCATGATACCGAGGATGCGGTGGTTGTGGTCGATAAGCTGACCTACGCCGGAAACCTGATGTCACTGGAGCCGGTTGCGCAGAATTCCCGTTTTGCCTTTGAGAAAGTGGATATTTGCGATCGGGCATCGCTCGACAAGGTGTTTCAACAATATCAGCCGGACTGCGTGATGCATCTGGCTGCAGAAAGCCATGTCGATCGTTCAATTGATGGTCCGGCCGCCTTTATCGAAACCAACATTGTGGGAACCTACACGCTGTTGGAAGCAGCGCGCGCTTACTGGAGTACATTAGCCAGCGAGGAAAAATTGGCGTTTCGTTTCCACCATATCTCGACTGACGAGGTGTATGGCGATCTCCATTCCACAGATGATTTCTTCACCGAAACCACGCCGTATGCGCCGAGCAGCCCTTATTCCGCGTCGAAAGCCAGCAGCGATCATCTGGTTCGCGCCTGGCTGCGTACCTACGGTCTACCAACGCTGATTACCAACTGTTCCAATAACTATGGTCCGTACCATTTCCCGGAAAAACTGATTCCGCTGATGATCCTCAACGCACTGGCGGGCAAACCGTTGCCGGTATATGGCAATGGTCAACAGATCCGTGACTGGTTGTATGTAGAAGATCACGCCAGGGCGCTCTATTGCGTGGCGACGACGGGCACGGTTGGGGAAACCTATAATATTGGTGGCCATAACGAGCGTAAAAACCTGGATGTTGTCGAAACGGTTTGCAGCCTGTTGGAAGAGCTGGCTCCGCATAAACCGCAGGGCATCGCGCAGTACCGCGACTTGATCGCTTTTGTGGACGATCGCCCAGGCCATGATTTGCGTTACGCCATTGACGCTTCAAAAATTGCGCGTGAACTCGGGTGGATGCCGCAGGAAACGTTTGAAAGTGGAATGCGCAAAACCGTGCAGTGGTATCTGGATAATCAGGCATGGTGGAAACCCGTGCAGGACGGCAGTTACCAGGGCGAACGTTTAGGTCTGAAGGGCTAACAGCCTGGTTTTGCGGAGGAGACAACGCATGAAAGGTATCATTCTGGCGGGTGGCTCAGGTACTCGCCTGTATCCCATTACGCGGGGCGTATCGAAGCAACTATTGCCCATTTACGATAAGCCGATGATTTACTACCCGCTATCGGTACTGATGCTGGCGGGAATTCGCGAAATCCTGATTATCACCACTCCGGAAGATAAAGGCTATTTCCAGCGTTTGCTGGGCGATGGATCTGAGTTCGGCATTGAACTGCACTATGCTGAGCAACCGAGCCCGGATGGATTAGCGCAGGCTTTTATTATCGGTGAAACGTTTCTTAACGGTGAACCATCGTGCCTGGTGTTAGGGGACAACATCTTCTTTGGTCAAGGATTCAGTCCAAAACTGCGTCATGTGGCCGCCAGAACGCAAGGTGCGACGGTGTTTGGCTATCAGGTCATGGACCCTGAACGTTTTGGTGTTGTTGAGTTTGATGACAATTTTCGCGCAGTCTCTCTGGAAGAGAAGCCGAAAGCGCCGAAATCTAATTGGGCGGTGACAGGGCTCTATTTTTATGACAGCAAAGTGGTGGAATACGCGAAACGCGTGAAACCTTCTGAGCGTGGGGAGCTGGAGATTACGTCTATCAACCAGATGTATCTTGATGACGGACATCTGACGGTTGAATTGCTTGGGCGTGGCTTTGCCTGGCTGGATACCGGTACGCATGACAGTTTGATCGAAGCGAGCACTTTTGTGCAGACGGTGGAGAAACGCCAGGGCTTTAAAATAGCCTGTCTGGAAGAAATCGCCTGGCGTAACGGCTGGCTGGATGACGAAGGCGTGAAGCGTGCCGCCAGTTCACTGGCCAAAACGGGTTATGGTCAATACCTGCTGGAGCTGCTCCGTGCTCGTCCGCGCCAGTATTGAGCCGCTTAGCTGGGAAAATACGTTCTTTGGCGTGAATAGCGCCATTGTCCGTTTTGACCAACGCGCGCCGGTTCTAACTGCGGATGCGTTGCTGCCCTGGTCGCGTGTACAAGCAAAAATACTTGCCGCAAATAGCCATGAATTAGATGCTCTGCAGCATTTGGGGTTCTCACTGGTAGAAGGTGAAGTCGATTTTGTACTACCGGTGACGTGTGCCAGCGGCGACCCCGGTGCGCAGGTCGCGCAACCTACGGATATCCCTGTATTACGCCATCTGGCAGGACAGGCATTTGCGCAAAGTCGTTTTCGCGCCCCGTGGTATGCCGAAGATGCCAGCGCGCGTTTCTACGCACAGTGGATTGAAAACGCGGTGCTGGGGACGTTTGATCATCAGTGCCTCGTTTTTCGTAAACCGACTGGTGAGATTCGTGGCTATGTCTCGCTGCGTGAACTGAATGCGACCGAGGCGAGAATTGGCCTGCTGGCCGGGCGTGGTGCGGGTGCAGAACTGATGCAGGCCGCGCTTTGTTGGGCACAGGCCCGCGGGAAAACAACATTGCGCGTGGCGACCCAAATGGGCAACACCGCCGCGCTTAAACGTTATATACACAGTGGTGCGAATGTGGAAAGCACCGCGTATTGGTTATACAGGTGACACGATGATTCCATTTAATGCACCGCCGGTGGTGGGAACTGAACTCGATTACATGCAGTCTGCGATGAATAGCGGCAAACTGTGTGGTGACGGTGGCTTTACCCGTCGCTGTCAGCAGTGGCTGGAGCAGCATTTTGGCAGTGAGAAAGTGCTGCTGACGCCTTCCTGCACCGCATCGCTTGAGATGGCGGCATTGCTGCTGGACATCCAGCCTGGCGATGAAGTCATTATGCCGAGCTACACGTTTGTCTCGACGGCCAATGCCTTCGTGTTGCGCGGCGCGAAAATCGTCTTTGTTGATATCCGCCCGGATACCATGAACATTGACGAAACGCTGATTGAAGCGGCGATCACCGATAAAACCCGCGCTATTGTGCCGGTACATTACGCGGGCGTGGCCTGCGAAATGGATACCATCATGGGGCTGGCCACTAAACATAACCTGTATGTGGTGGAAGATGCTGCCCAGGGCGTCATGTCGACCTACAAGGGGCGTGCGCTGGGTACGATTGGTCACATCGGCTGCTTTAGCTTCCATGAGACCAAAAACTATACCGCAGGCGGGGAAGGTGGAGCGACGCTGATTAATGATAAAAAATTAGTAGAGCGTGCAGAAATCATCCGTGAAAAAGGGACGAACCGTAGTCAGTTTTTCCGCGGCCAGGTAGACAAGTATACCTGGCGTGATATCGGTTCCAGCTATTTGATGTCCGATCTGCAGGCGGCTTATCTGTGGGCGCAGCTGGAAGCGGCTGATCGTATTAACCAGCAGCGTCTGGCGCTGTGGCAAAAGTATTACGATGCCCTGGAACCGCTGGCGCGTGCCGGGCGTATTGAGCTGCCTTCGATACCGGAGGGTTGCGTACAGAATGCCCATATGTTTTACATCAAACTGCGCGATATCGACGATCGCACGGCGTTGATTAACTTCCTGAAAGAAGCTGAAATTATGGCGGTGTTCCACTATATCCCGCTGCATGATTGCCCGGCTGGCGATAAATTCGGCGTGTTTGCCGGTGTTGATCGTTACACCACCAAAGAGAGCGAACGCCTGCTGCGTTTACCGCTGTTCTACAATCTGTCGCCGGTGAACCAGCGAACAGTCATTACGACCTTACTCAACTACTTCGCCTGATATGTCGCTTGCAAAAGCGTCCTTATGGACGGCGGCCAGTACGCTGGTAAAAATTGGCGCAGGTTTGCTGGTTGTGAAGTTGCTGGCGGTGTCGTTTGGCCCGGCAGGCGTGGGGCAGGCGGGTAACTTCCGCCAGATGGTCACCGTGCTTGGCGTGTTGGCGGGGGCCGGCATTTTCAATGGCGTCACGAAATACGTTGCGCAGCATCATGACGATCCGGCCCGGCTCCGTAAGGTGGTCGGTACATCTTCCGCGATGGTGCTGGGATTCTCTACGCTGATGGCGGTGATTTTTTTGCTGGCGGCCGCACCTATCAGTCAGGGATTATTTGGTCATACTCATTATCAGGGGCTGGTTCGACTGGTTGCGCTGGTGCAGATGGGCATTGCCTGGGCGAACCTGCTGCTGGCGCTGATGAAGGGCTTCCGCGATGCGGCGGGTAACGCGCTGTCGTTGATTGTGGGGAGCCTGGTGGGTGTAGCGGCTTATTATGGCTGTTATCGCCTGGGAGGGTATGAAGGCGCCTTGCTGGGCCTGGCGCTGGTACCTGCGCTGGTCGTTATCCCTGCCGCGATAATGCTGATTAAGCGTGGGGCGATCCCCCTGCATTACCTGAAACCCTCGTGGGATAACGGTCTGGCAGGGCAGTTAAGCAAGTTTACGCTGATGGCGCTGATTACCTCCGTAACGCTGCCAGTGGCATACGTGATGATGCGAAACCTGTTGGCGGCGCAGTACAGCTGGGATGATGTGGGGATCTGGCAGGGGGTGAGCAGTATCTCCGATGCTTATCTGCAATTTATCACCGCCTCATTCAGCGTTTACTTGCTGCCGACGTTGTCGCGTTTGACTGAAAAGCGCGACATTACACGCGAAGTGATCAAGTCGTTGAAATTCGTGCTGCCGGCGGTTGCTGCCGCAAGCTTTACCGTCTGGCTACTGCGCGATTTTGCTATCTGGCTGCTTTTCTCCGCTAAATTCACCGCCATGCGCGACCTGTTCGCCTGGCAACTGGTCGGTGATGTGCTGAAAGTCGGCGCCTATGTTTTCGGTTATCTGGTGATCGCGAAAGCGTCGCTGCGGTTTTATATCTTGGCAGAAATTAGCCAGTTCATGTTATTGACGGCGTTTGCACATTGGCTGATCCCTGCACATGGTGCGCTGGGCGCGGCACAGGCTTACATGGCAACGTACATTGTCTATTTCTCTCTTTGTTGTGGCGTGTTTTTACTCTGGCGTAGGCGGGTATGACTGTACTGATTCACGTTCTGGGATCGGATATCCCTCACCATAACCAAACCGTGCTGCGGTTTTTCAACGACTCGCTGGCCGCGATGAGCGAGCACGCGCGCACGTTTATGGTTGCAGGTCAGGATGCCGGATTCAGAGAGAACTGCCCGGCGTTATCGCTAAGCTTCTATGGTGGGAAAAAGGCGCTGGCTGAAGCGGTTATCGCGAAAGCAAAAGCGGATCGCCAACAGCGTTTTTTCTTCCACGGTCAGTTCAACACCAGCCTGTGGTTAGCGCTGCTGAGCGGGGGAATTAAACCGGAGCAGTTTTACTGGCATATCTGGGGCGCGGATTTATATGAAGTCTCCAGTGGACTGAAATTTCGCCTGTTTTACCCCATTCGCCGTATGGCGCAGAATCGTGTGGGCTGCGTATTTGCCACGCGGGGTGATTTGAGCTATTTCGCCGAACAGCATCCGCGCGTGCGTGGCGAGTTGCTCTATTTCCCAACGCGGATGGATCCCTCGCTCAATAATATGAGCAACGCGTGTCAGCGCAGCGGCAAGATGACGGTGCTGGTTGGCAACTCTGGCGATCGCAGCAATGAGCATATTGCCGCGCTCCGCGCCGTCCATCAGCAGTTCGGCGACACGGTGAATGTGATTGTACCGATGGGGTACCCCGCCAATAATGTGGCTTATATCGACGAGGTTCGTCAGGCCGGCCTGGCATTGTTTAGCGCTGAGAATCTGCAAATTTTAAGTGAAAAGCTGGAATTTGATGCCTATCTGACATTATTACGTCAGTGTGATTTGGGTTACTTTATTTTTGCCCGTCAGCAGGGGATCGGTACCCTGTGTTTACTGATTCAGGCCGGTATCCCGTGCGTGCTCAACCGTGAAAATCCCTTCTGGCAGGATATGGTGGAACAGAATCTCCCGGTGTTATTTACCACTGATGAGCTCAATGAAGGCGTCGTACGCGAAGCGCAGCGCCAGTTGGCATCGGTAGATAAAAATTCAATCACCTTCTTTAGCCCGAATTATCTGCAGCCGTGGCACAACGCGCTGCGCATTGCTTCAGGAGAAACCATATGAGCCTGATGCAATTTAGTGGTCTGCTGGTGGTATGGCTGCTCTCCACCTTGTTTATCGCCACGCTGACCTGGTTTGAATTCCGCCGCGTGCGTTTTAATTTCAATGTTTTCTTCTCACTGCTGTTTTTGCTGACGTTCTTCTTCGGGTTCCCGTTGACCAGCATACTGGTGTTCCGTTTTGATGTGGCAGTTGCTCCGCCGGAGATCCTGCTGCAGGCCTTGCTGTCTGCCGCCTGTTTCTATGCCGTCTACTACGTGACGTATAAAACACGCCTTCGCAAGCGAGTCGAGGATAAGCCACGCAGGCCGCTATTTACCATCAATCGCGTTGAAGCGCATTTGACCTGGGTTATCCTGATGGCGATTGCATTGGTGAGCGTGGGCGTCTTCTTTATGCACAACGGATTCCTGCTGTTCAGACTGCAATCCTACAGCCAAATTTTTTCCAGTGAAGTCTCTGGGGTCGCTCTGAAGCGTTTCTTCTACTTCTTCATTCCGGCAATGCTGGTGGTCTATTTCCTGCGTCAGGACAGCAAAGCGTGGTTATTCTTCCTGGTGAGTACCGTCGCGTTTGGTTTGCTGACCTATATGATTGTTGGCGGGACGCGCGCCAATATCATCATTGCGTTTGCCATCTTCTTGTTTATCGGCATCATTCGCGGCTGGATTTCGCTGTGGATGCTGGCCGCCGCGGGCGTGCTGGGTATCGTCGGGATGTTCTGGCTGGCGCTGAAGCGCTATGGGATGAACGTTAGCGGCGACGAGGCGTTCTATACCTTCCTGTACCTCACGCGCGACACCTTCTCGCCGTGGGAGAATCTGGCGCTGTTGCTGCAAAATTACCACAATATTGAGTTTCAGGGGCTGGCGCCGATTGTCCGTGACTTCTACGTCTTTATCCCCTCCTGGCTGTGGCCTGGGCGGCCGAGTATTGTCCTCAACTCAGCGAACTACTTTACCTGGGAAGTGTTGAACAACCACTCAGGTCTGGCGATTTCGCCGACGTTAATTGGTTCACTGGTGGTGATGGGCGGGGCGCTGTTTATCCCGTTAGGCGCGATTGTCGTTGGACTCATCATCAAGTGGTTTGACTGGCTGTATGAGTTAGGCAACCGCGAAACCAATCGCTACAAGGCGGCGATTCTGCACAGTTTCTGTTTTGGCGCTATTTTCAATATGATCGTGTTGGCACGTGAAGGGCTGGATTCGTTTGTCTCGCGAGTGGTCTTTTTTCTCGTGATTTTCGGCGTTTGTCTGCTGGTGGCAAAACTGCTGTTTTGGCTATTCGATAGTGCGGGACTCATCCATAAACGAATCAAATCGCTGCCCCGGACACAGATTGAAGGATCGTAATGACAGATAACACAACTGCGCCACTCTACTCGCTGCGCGGGCTACAATTGATTGGCTGGCGCGATATGCAGCATGCGCTAAATTACCTGTTTGCCGAGGGACATCTCAGGTCAGGAACGCTGGTGGCAATCAACGCCGAGAAGATGCTGACGGCAGAAGATAACCCTGAAGTGCGGGATCTGATCAACGCCGCTGAGTTCAAATATGCGGATGGGATTAGCGTGGTGCGCTCAGTGCGCAAAAAATTTCCGCAGGCGCAGGTTTCACGCGTGGCAGGGGCTGATCTTTGGGAAGCGCTTATGGCGCGAGCTGGGCAGGAAGGAACGCCTGTTTTCCTGATTGGTGGCAAGCCTGAAGTTCTGGCGCAAACGGAAGCCAAACTGCGTGCCCAGTGGCGCGTGAACATTGTAGGCAGTCAGGACGGTTATTTTACCCCGGACCAGCGGCAGGCATTGTTTGAACGTATCCACGCCAGCGGTGCGCAGATTGTGACGGTGGCGATGGGCTCGCCGAAACAAGAGATCTTTATGCGTGACTGCCGGAAGATTCACCCTGAAGCGCTTTATATGGGCGTGGGTGGTACCTACGACGTCTTTACCGGTCACGTTAAGCGTGCGCCGCGAATCTGGCAGAGTCTGGGGCTGGAGTGGCTGTATCGCTTATTGTCGCAGCCAAGCCGTATCACTCGTCAACTTCGCTTATTACGCTATCTCCGCTGGCACTATACCGGCAACCTCTGACGCCCTCCCTCCTTTGATAAGTAGCGTGATCTGCTAATTACGCTACTTATTCACAACATAATCGCTGCTTTCTCACACAATCTATTTATTTTTTGAATGCTTTAATTGCCATTTAAGCGATTTTAGGAAACCATTCGCAACAATCATTGCAGTGCCGTGGTGTTTTTGACGCCAACCGTTAAGCGGTCGGTGCCGTATGGCCTGTTATGGCATAACAAGATGTACCCATAACGAGAACCGGTAATACCGGACAGTATGCAAACACAACAAGAGGATTTATGGCCGAGAACAAACCTGAGCTACAGCGTGGGCTGGAGGCTCGTCACATCGAATTAATTGCCCTTGGGGGGACTATTGGCGTCGGGCTATTTATGGGGGCCGCCAGTACCCTGAAATGGGCGGGACCTTCGGTTCTGCTGGCATACATTGTCGCCGGGCTGTTCGTCTTTTTCATTATGCGTTCTATGGGGGAGATGTTATTCCTCGAGCCGGTTGCCGGTTCATTTGCTGTTTACGCCCATCGTTATATGAGCCCCTTCTTTGGTTATCTCACCGCCTGGTCATACTGGTTTATGTGGATGGCGGTGGGGATATCAGAGATTACCGCCATCGGGGTGTACGTCCAGTTCTGGTTCCCGGAAATGGCACAATGGATACCCGCACTGATAGCTGTCGGACTGGTTGCGTTGGCAAATCTCGCCGCGGTTCGCCTGTATGGTGAAATTGAGTTCTGGTTTGCCATGATTAAAGTGACCACCATCATTGTGATGATCGTCATTGGATTAGGGGTGATTTTCTTCGGTTTTGGCAATGGCGGTCAGGCGATCGGCTTTGGCAACCTGACTGAGCACGGCGGCTTCTTTGCTGGTGGTTGGAAGGGCTTCCTGACGGCATTGTGTATTGTCGTGGCTTCTTACCAGGGCGTGGAGCTGATCGGCATTACTGCGGGTGAAGCGAAGAATCCGCAGGTCACGCTGCGTAGTGCAGTAGGGAAAGTGCTGTGGCGTATTCTGATTTTCTACGTCGGTGCGATTTTTGTTATCGTCACTATTTTCCCGTGGAATGAGATTGGCAGTAACGGTAGCCCGTTTGTTCTCACCTTTGCCAAGATTGGTATTACCGCCGCGGCAGGGATTATTAACTTTGTGGTCCTGACGGCGGCGCTGTCGGGCTGTAACAGTGGGATGTACAGCTGTGGGCGTATGCTTTACGCGCTGGCAAAGAATCGCCAGCTACCTGCCGCTGTTGGAAAAGTTTCGCGCCAGGGCGTGCCGGTTGCCGGCGTGGCTATTTCTATCGCGATCCTGCTGGTTGGTTCGTGCCTGAACTACATCATTCCCAACCCGCAGCGTGTGTTCGTTTATGTCTATAGCGCCAGCGTGCTGCCGGGGATGGTGCCGTGGTTTGTGATCCTGATAAGCCAGATACGTTTCCGTCAGGCGCATAAAGCGGCGATCGCCAGTCATCCCTTCCGCTCGATTCTGTTCCCGTGGGCGAACTATTTGACGATGGCGTTCCTGATTTGCGTATTAATCGGCATGTACTTTAATGAAGATACCCGAATGTCGCTGTTTGTTGGCATTCTCTTCTTACTGGCCGTGACGCTCATTTATAAGGTTTTTGGCCTGAATCGTCATGGCACAGCCCAAAAATTGCAGGAATAAGCGACAAAACGCACAAACCATGACCAAACGATAATTTATTTTAAAAAAGCACTAGACAGCAGACCGAGACCTCCGTAATATCCAGCCCCGCAACGGCGCTAAGCGCCCGTAGCTCAGCTGGATAGAGCGCTGCCCTCCGGAGGCAGAGGTCTCAGGTTCGAATCCTGTCGGGCGCACCATTTAGTAAGGTGCCGGAGCTGCGGTGGTTTTAATACCGCGTAAAAGATTTGCAGTGGTGGCTATAGCTCAGTTGGTAGAGCCCTGGATTGTGATTCCAGTTGTCGTGGGTTCGAATCCCATTAGCCACCCCATTAATTTAAAGTTGTGAAATGCGAAGGTGGCGGAATTGGTAGACGCGCTAGCTTCAGGTGTTAGTGTCCTTAGGATGTGGGGGTTCGAGTCCCCCCCCTCGCACCACGACTTAAAGAATTGAACTAAAAATTCAAAAAGCAGTAAAACGGCGAGTAGCGCAGCTTGGTAGCGCAACTGGTTTGGGACCAGTGGGTCGGAGGTTCGAATCCTCTCTCGCCGACCAATTTTGAACCCCGCTTCGGCGGGGTTTTTTGTTTTCTGATTTTCCCTTCTCAGCCTTTATTTCCCCGAATTTCCTGATGTCTTAAAAAGTCCGGTTCCATTGTTTTTGCAGTGCAATCGTGGCATGCCTTGTGCAATAATATACGGGTAGATGCTCATTCCATCTCTTATGTTCGCCATCTGGCCTCATAAACTCAGGAATGATGCAGAGCCGTTTACGGTGCTTATCGTCCACAGACAGATGTCGCTCTGGCCTCATCAAACACCATGGACATAACGTTGAGTGAAGCACCCATTTATGTTGTCATACAGACCTGTTTAACGCCTGCTCCAAAAGAGCGGGCGTTTTTTTTATGCATATACACCTCATCCTTCAAGTCGCCTCGAAGCATCTCGAATGATTTGGTGTATATGAAATAACGGTAGGCCCGGTAAGCGAAGCGTCACCGGGCAAGAAGGAATTACTGCGGGGGATTGTTGTTCTGCAGCGTCAACATCAGGCCATCACGACGCATGGTGGCGGCTTCTTCCGGCTGATGCAGTCTGTCCAGCGCGTCAGCAAGCCAGGCGTAGTCATAGGCATCTGGACGCTGTTTGAGAGCGGCACGGAAGGCGAACGTGGCTTCCTGCCATTCGCCGTGCTTCATTAGCGACTGGCCCAGCGTGCTCCACAGTAATGGGCGATCGCCGACGGCTTTAATCTGCTGGCGCAACACTTTTTCTATCTGTTCCGGGTTGTTGGTTTTCAGACGCGGGATCGGCAGCACCAGGCGGTCGTCATACTGGCGTTTAAGACCATCAATGATGACCTGCTGTGCCGTATCGTGATCGTCACACTCAATCAGATGTTCAGCCATTGCCACCTGCAGGGCAACCTGGTGACGGGTTTTACGGTTCTGGTTTTTCCACCATGCACGTAGCCCCTCGCTGCCCTGATCGGCGCGAACCTGATCCATCAGACCAACCCATGCCTGCTGTTCCAGCATCGCGCGGTGCTCGTCATCACCCACGTGCGCTTTTGCCATGGATGGAATGATATCCAGTAACGAACTCCATGCACCGGTACGAATGTAGGCCTGTTCAGCCAGACGCAGCACTTCCGGATGACGTGGCGTCACTTCCAGCAGTTTATCTACGCTGTGGCGTGCGGCGTGATTTTCATTACGCGCCAGCTGCAGGCGAACGCGAGTGATTTCTACCGGGATCGTATCATTTCCGGCCAGTTCGGCAGCACGCTCAAGGTGTTGGTTGGCACGAGCTTCGTCACCGCGCTGTTGAGCAGCTTCTGCCGCCAGCAGGTAATTCACTACCGGCTGTTCTGCATGATCGGCGTTTTTCGACATCAGCTTTTCAACCTGCTGATAATCGCCTTCTGCCAGCTTGAGCAGCGCCTGCTCCGTCTGCTTACGGGCGCGACGACGCTTCCGACCGACAAACCATCCGCGGGTATGCGCGCCAGTGCGGAAAATTCGGCGCAGCAGCCATTCAATCGCAAACAGGACGACCATTGCGACGATCAGAATGATCACCAGACCCGTCACGCTGGTTTCGATATTGTAATTATCCGTCTGGATCAGTACGTAGCCCTGATGACCGGCAATCATTGGACCGACAACGATCCCGGCGATTAACAGCACAAAGAGCAATAATACTTTTAGCATCATTATTCTCCTTGCGGCGCAGTTGCCGGAGTTTCAGCTGAAGGCGCAGGAGTTGCTGTAACCGGCGCTGTGGCAGGCTGTGCCAGTAAATTACGTACGCGGGTCTGCATGAGCTTGTCGAGAAGCGCCTGGCTCTGCAGCGTTTCCGGTACGTCCATACTGATGCTTTGTTGGCTCAGTTGGTCTACCTCTTCAAGGAAAGCTTTGGTGGCTGCATCGTCGGTGTCGTAGTAGGCGCGCACCCAGGTGGAGACGTTTTCCAGCGCCTGGCGATATGTTTCCTCCTGATGACGCGGCACGGCCTGGGCGGCCACTAACAGGCGAGAACGGATATTTTCACGTAAGTAAACGTCCTGGTTCGGTGCCAGCAGCGGGACGGCGGTTTCATCACGACGGCGAACGGTGATAAAGCTGTCCATAAAGTTCTGCCAGCTTTTTTGCAGATTGACGCGCCATTCGCTGATCGAGCTGGAAAGCTCGCTGCTGTCGGAATCCATCGGCGAATCGTCGGTATCGTTGTCGGCCAGACGCAGGTTATCAATCTGGTTAGAGAGCTGATTCACTTTCAGGATAATGCCGTCATAGTCGACCTGAGTCACCGCAGAGAGGCTCGCGATATCGTCGGTAATCGCGCGACGAGCGGTAATCAGGCTTGGGTCATTCATATCCGCCAGGCTGGCGTCAGCGCTTTTCAGCAGCGCCGCAGCGGTAGTAACGTCCTGATCGCTCCATAATTTGCGACCGGCCAGTTTCACCAGAAAATCAGCCTGCGCCAGCAGCCATGTCCCGGCATCGCTGCCGGAGATAGTGGCGACTTTTTGCTGGACTTCGTCAAGCTGTTTGACCAGCGCGGCCTGCTGGCGAGCGGCTTCATCCAGCTGCGTTGCCTGCTGCTTAATAATGCCTTCCAGCTCAGCTTGTTGGCTTTCTTGCGCTTTTTGCAACGCCGTAAGCTGGTTCGCCAGCGCATCGCTGGTTGCTGTCTGCGTTGTTGCCTGCTGTTTCCCCCAACCGTACAGCCCAACGCCTGCAGCCAGCGCAATAGCAATCGCCACAGCGCTCAGAATCAGCGCCGTGCTGTTCTTACTCTTTTTTTCAGTATTGACTGGCTGTGACGTGGTTTCCACGGCCTCCCTGGTCTCTTCAACCACGGCGGAGGATTTTTCTTGTTCCGTCATTATGGCATCCCATTATGAGAGTTATTGTAATGCGCGTAGTAGCGCATCGTTGTCGGCGTTATCAGCGACCTTAATATCTTGCCAGCCCAGTTCCCGGGCGAGGTGCGCCAGACGCTCACTGACGACCAGCAGCCGACAGCGTAGTAACCAGTGCTCACGATACCACTGCGGAATGAGCGACCAGAGCTGTTGTAGCATCTCTCCGCTGGTGACAACCACCGTGGTCACACCACGAGATTGCCAGCGCATCGCTTCTTCTGCACCATCGTAATATTTTGCACTGCGTTGATAACATTCACAAAAATCGACATCAGCTCCGCGTGCTGTCAGGGTTTCACCTATCAGCTCACGGCCACCATTGCCGCGTAATATAAGCGCGCGTTTTCCCGCAATATTTTGTAATTCAGGTAATTGTAGCAAGACTTCGCTAATTTCCCGATCCAGAGGGTAGTGAATATTGAAACCGCTAACGGTATGCAGCGCCAGCGCCGTTGTGCGACCAATGGCAAAATAACGCGGAAGGGAGGGCCAGCTTTTCCCCTGTTGCTGAAGCTCGGCATCTGCAAAGGTGACGGCGTGCTGCGAGAGGGCGAAGACCAGATCGTTTTCCGTTAGCGCCGACAGCCGGGAAGTAAGCGTTGCCAGCTCCCGACCGGGCGAAAACTCGATGAGCGGAAAGCTCCAGGCCACCTGCCCCAGTGTGCGCAGACGGCTCACTAACTCTTCCCCTGCGGGAGACGGGCGGGTGACCAGAATACTCATGCGGGGGCTTCTCCGTTGTAAACTTCAGCCAGAATGGTGCGCGCACCGTTCTCCAGCAGCTCTTCAGCCAGAGAGATGCCCATCTGTTCAGCTTCCTGCGCGGCGCCGCGACGTTCTCCGCATACCATCTGCGAACCGTCAGGCGCGCCGACCAGCGCCCGCAGCCAAATCTCACCGTTAATGAGTTCTGCATAACTGCCGATAGGGACCTGACATCCCCCTTCCAGGCGAGTATTCATGGCGCGTTCGGCTTTGACGCGCAGCGCCGTCTCTTCATGGTTGAGCGGCGCTAACAGCGCCTGAGTGCGCATATCATCCAGTCGACATTCTATGCCAACTGCGCCTTGCCCGACAGCGGGTAGGGAGACTTCCGGCGGCAGAGCGGTGCGGACTCGCGACTCAAGACCTAAACGTTTTAATCCGGCGACCGCCAGAATAATGGCGTCATAATCGCCGTTATCCAGTTTGCTCAGACGCGTACCTACGTTACCGCGCAGCGAACGGATGACGAGATCCGGGCGACGCTTTGCCAACTGGCACTGGCGACGCAAACTGGATGTCCCGACGATACTGCCTGCCGGGAGTTCATCCAGCGTGTTGTACTTATTTGAGACGAAAGCATCACGCGGATCCTCTCGCTCGCAAATGGTGACCAGTCCAAGACCGTCAGGGAACTCAACCGGCACATCCTTCATGGAATGCACGGCGATATCGGCGCGTTTTTCCAGCAGCGCGACTTCCAGCTCTTTAACAAACAACCCTTTCCCCCCGACTTTCGCCAGCGGGGTATCAAGGATCACATCGCCACGGGTTACCATCGGAACCAGTTCCACGATCAGACCGGGGTGGTTTGCCATTAAGGCGTCTTTGACATAATGTGCCTGCCAGAGCGCAAGGGGGCTTTGGCGTGTGGCAATTCTCAAAACATTGTCTAACATGCTTGTTACCGTCATTATCAATCATTGACCATCCTAACATCCTTATCAAAGGGATGTCAGCGTTACGCTCAAACGTGAGTGAGAGGAAAAGGCGCTGCATCATCACTGGCAGTGAATAATGACGAGAAACCTCCCGACCGTATGAAGGAATTTACACGTAACGAACGGTGCTACACTTGTATGTAGCGCATCTTTCTTTACGGTCAATGAGCAAGGTGTTAAATTGATCACGTTTTAGACCATTTTTTCGGCTGTACAGCATAAAAAAATATGGGCGAAAAAACAGGTAACGGTTATTTTTGACATACGGTTTATCCGAATTGATGACGATTATTGTGAGCGCTTGTGCCGCAGCAATCGACAACATGACGGATAGCAACATCAGGCGATACGTCTTGTACCTCTATATTGAGACTCTGAAACAGAGACTGGATGCCATAAATCAACTGCGTGTGGATCGCGCGCTTGCTGCCATGGGACCTGCCTTCCAGCAGGTATACAGTCTGCTGCCGACATTATTGCACTACCACCATCCGCTGATGCCGGGTTACCTTGATGGTAACGTTCCCAAAGGCATATGCCTTTACACGCCTGATGAAACCCAACGCCACTACCTGAACGAACTGGAACTGTACCGCGGTATGTCACCGCAGGATCCTCCCAAGGGCGAACTGCCTATCACCGGCGTTTACTCAATGGGCAGCACCTCTTCGGTAGGGCAAAGCTGTTCCTCTGACCTTGATATTTGGGTCTGCCATCAATCCTGGCTGGATAGCGAAGAGCGCCAGCTGCTGCAGCGTAAATGTAGCCTGCTGGAAAGCTGGGCCGCCTCGCTGGGCGTGGAAGTCAGCTTCTTCCTGATTGATGAAAACCGTTTCCGCCACAATGAAAGCGGCAGTTTGGGTGGTGAAGACTGTGGCTCGACGCAGCATATCCTGTTGCTTGATGAATTCTATCGCACCGCTGTGCGTCTCGCGGGTAAACGTATTCTGTGGAATATGGTGCCGGGCGACGAAGAAGAGCATTACGACGATTACGTCATGACGCTTTACGCACAGGGGGTGTTAACGCCAAACGAATGGCTGGATCTCGGCGGACTCAGTTCGCTCTCCGCCGAAGAGTACTTTGGCGCCAGCCTCTGGCAGCTGTACAAGAGTATCGACTCCCCGTACAAAGCGGTATTGAAAACGCTGCTGCTGGAAGCTTATTCCTGGGAATACCCCAATCCACGCCTGTTGGCGAAAGATATTAAACAGCGCCTGCACGATGGTGAGATCGTCTCTTTTGGTCTCGACCCTTACTGCATGATGCTGGAGCGCGTTACCGAGTACCTCACGGCGATCGAAGACCCGACTCGTCTGGATTTAGTGCGTCGATGTTTCTACTTAAAAGTGTGTGAGAAACTGAGCCGCGAGCGCGCCTGCGTGGGCTGGCGTCGTGAAGTATTAAGTCAGTTAGTGAAAGAGTGGGGCTGGGATGACGCCCGTCTGACCATGCTGGATAACCGCGCTAACTGGAAGATTGACCAGGTACGCGAAGCGCATAACGAACTGCTCGATGCGATGATGCAGAGCTATCGTAACCTGATCCGTTTTGCCCGCCGAAATAACCTCAGCGTGAGCGCCAGCCCGCAGGATATCGGCGTGCTGACCCGTAAGCTGTATGCCGCGTTTGAAGCATTACCAGGTAAAGTAACGCTGGTGAACCCGCAGATATCTCCGGATCTCTCGGAACCGAATCTGACCTTTATCCATGTGCCGCCGGGCCGTGCCAACCGTTCGGGTTGGTATCTCTATAACCGCGCGCCTAACATGGACTCGATCATCAGCCATCAGCCGCTTGAATATAACCGCTACCTCAATAAACTGGTGGCGTGGGCTTGGTTCAACGGCCTGCTGACCTCGCGTACGCATTTATTTATTAAGGGCAACGGCATTGTTGATTTGCCGAAGCTGCAAGAAATGGTCGCCGACGTGTCGCATCACTTCCCGCTGCGACTGCCAGCGCCAACGCCGAAAGCGCTCTATAGCCCGTGCGAGATTCGCCACCTGGCGATTATCGTTAACCTTGAATATGACCCGACGGCAGCATTTCGCAATCAGGTGGTACATTTTGATTTCCGTAAGCTGGACGTCTTCAGCTTTGGTGAAGAACAAAATTGCCTGGTGGGTAGCGTCGACCTGCTGTACCGCAACTCGTGGAATGAAGTGCGTACGCTGCACTTCAACGGTGAGCAGGCGATGATTGAAGCGTTAAAAACGATTCTCGGCAAAATGCACCAGGATGCCGCGCCGCCGGATAGCGTCGAGGTCTTCTGCTATAGCCAGCATCTGCGCGGTTTAATTCGCACCCGCGTGCAGCAGCTGGTGTCTGAGTGCATCGAGTTGCGCCTCTCCAGCACCCGTCAGGAAACCGGACGCTTCAAAGCGCTGCGCGTTTCCGGTCAGACGTGGGGTCTGTTCTTCGAGCGCCTGAACGTCTCGGTACAGAAGCTGGAAAACGCGATTGAATTTTATGGCGCGATTTCACATAACAAACTGCACGGGCTTTCCGTTCAGGTTGAGACCAATCATGTGAAACTCCCGTCAGTGGTTGACGGTTTTGCCAGCGAAGGGATCATTCAGTTCTTTTTCGAAGAAACGGGTGATGAGCAGGGCTTTAATATCTACATTCTGGATGAGAGTAATCGGGCTGAGGTGTATCACCACTGCGAAGGTAGCAAAGAGGAGCTGGTACGCGATGTCAGCCGTTTCTACTCGTCGTCGCACGATCGCTTTACCTACGGCTCCAGCTTCATCAACTTTAACCTGCCGCAGTTCTATCAGATTGTGAAAACCGACGGGCGCGCGCAGGTGATCCCGTTCCGTACCCAGCCGATTAGCGCCGTGCCGCCCGTCAGTCAGGAAAACGACACTCCGCTGTTGCAGCAGTATTTCTCGTGAGCATGATGCCGGATAAGCGGAGCGTATCCGGCAATAAAACTTAACGGAAGCTCACCTCTTCACCCGCCTGCTGTGTCGCCGCCTGTTCTAGCAGATCCCAGAACGTTTCGCCGCTACGATCGCAGATCCACTCGTCGCCTTTCAGGTCAAAGTGGTAGCCGCCCTGTTTGGTCGCCAGCCACACCTGATGCAGCGGCTCCTGACGGTTAATAATAATTTTGCTGCCGTTTTCGAAGCTGATGGTCAGCACGCCGCCGTTGATCTCACAATCGATATCGCTGTCGCCGTCCCAGTCGTCCAGACGCTCTTCAATGGTCATCCACAGGGTGTCAGCAAGGCGATGAAATTCACTGTCGTTCATTTTCTTATCCTGTTTTTCGTGATGACGGCAGTATAACCTGAAACAAAACGCGTTGCAGATTACAGGCTAACTCTTGCTTTTACGCCTTCTCCTGCGATGATAGAAAACAGAAAGCATGAACTTTACAGGCAATCGATAATGAAAAACGTGTTAAAGCCACTCGCTGTCATTTTTACTCTGTTCAGCCTGACGGGCTGTGGGCTAAAAGGCCCGCTCTATTTCCCGCCAGCAGATAAAACCGCGCCGCCTCCGACCAAGAGCGTTCAGCCGCAATCGCAATCCACCACGCCAGAGAAAAACGATCGTGGGATTAGTGACGGGCCTTCTCAGGTGAATTACTGACGGCAGGAATAGATGTATATTTCTGTACCCGCGTGAACGGAGTGAATGATGCAATTCTCTAAAATGCATGGCCTTGGCAACGATTTTATGGTCGTCGACGCGGTAACGCAGAATGTCTTTTTCTCACCAGAGCTGATCCGCCGCTTGTCCGACAGGCATCTCGGCGTTGGATTTGATCAACTGTTGGTGGTTGAACCTCCGTATGATCCGGAGCTGGATTTCCACTACCGTATTTTTAATGCCGACGGTAGTGAAGTGTCACAGTGTGGCAATGGCGCCCGCTGTTTTGCCCGCTTTGTTCGCCTGAAAGGGCTGACCAATAAGCGTGATATTCGCGTCAGTACCGCTAATGGTCGTATGGTATTAACCGTAACCGACGACGAGCTGGTACGGGTGAATATGGGTGAACCCAATTTTGAACCCGCGCAGGTTCCGTTTCGCGCCAACAAAGCAGAGAAGACCTATATTATGCGCGTGGCTGAACAGACAGTATTGTGCGGCGTGGTTTCAATGGGGAACCCACACTGCGTAATTCAGGTTGATGATGTTGATACGGCCACGGTAGAAACGTTGGGGCCGGTTCTGGAAAGTCACGAACGCTTTCCTGAACGCGCCAATATCGGATTTATGCAGGTGGTAAAGCGCGAGCATATCCGGCTGCGCGTCTATGAGCGCGGCGCGGGTGAAACGCAGGCCTGCGGCAGCGGTGCGTGCGCCGCTGTTGCGGTTGGTATCCAGCAGGGCCTGCTGGCAGAAGAAGTGAGGGTGGAATTACCGGGCGGTCGACTTGATATCGCCTGGAAAGGTCCGGGTCATCCGCTGTATATGACTGGCCCGGCGGCACATGTCTACGACGGATTTATTCACTTATGAAGCAACCAGGGGAAGAACTACAGGAAACGCTCATGGAGCTGGACGACCGGGCGGTCGTCGATTACCTGCAACGTAATCCTGAGTTTTTTATCCGTAATGCCCAGGCAGTTGAAGCGATGCGTGTTCCACA
Source organism: Citrobacter sp. 21OH12SH02A-Citro (assembly GCF_027919895.1). Taxonomy (NCBI): domain Bacteria; kingdom Pseudomonadati; phylum Pseudomonadota; class Gammaproteobacteria; order Enterobacterales; family Enterobacteriaceae; genus Citrobacter; species Citrobacter sp. 21OH12SH02A-Citro. Next base: position 4,819,349 of record NZ_CP114801.1, on the reverse strand, counting down.
CCCGGTGCGGGGCACGGTCTCTTTAGTGGAATGGCATATGGCGCGGGCACGTAATCATATTAACGTGCTGGAAGAGAATATGGCGTTGTTGATGGAACAAGCCAACGCCAATGAAAGCCTGTTCTATCGTCTGTTAAATCTGCAAGCCCGGCTGGTATCGGCCAGCAGTCTTGACGACATGCTGATGCGATTTCATCGCTGGGCGCGTGAGTTAGGGCTGGCTGGGGCGACGGTTCGTCTGTTCCCGGATCGCTGGCGACTTGGTGCGCCATCAAAATTCACTCATCTGGCATTAAGCCGTCAGGCTTTTGAACCGCTGCGTATTCAGCGTCTGGGCCAGTCACTGCACTATCTTGGACCGCTCAATGGCCCGGAACTTCTGGTCATGATGCCCGAGGCGAAAGCGGTAGGCTCGGTGGCGATGTCGATGTTGGGGCAAGATGGATCCCTGGGCGTGATGCTGTTCAGCAGTCGCGACGTTAATCATTACCAGCAGGGGCAAGGTACGCAATTACTGCAGGAAATCTCGCTGATGTTGCCGGAGCTGCTGGAGCGCTGGATTGAACGCGTATGACCGATTCACCCCTTTCTCAGGATGTGGCGCGCTTTTTACGCTATCTGGGCGTTGAGCGCCAGCTTAGCCCGATCACATTGCTGAATTATCAGCGTCAGCTTGATGCCATCATTGCGTTAGCCGGAGAGACCGGTCTGCAAAGCTGGCAACAATGTGACGCTTCGATGGTACGCAGTTTTGCCGTGCGCAGCCGTCGTAAAGGGCTGGGGCCGGCGAGCCTGGCGCTGCGTCTCTCCGCATTGCGCAGTTTCTTTGACTGGCTGGTTAATCAGGGCGAGCTGAAAGCCAATCCGGCAAAAAGTGTTTCCGCGCCGAAAGCACCGCGTCATCTACCTAAAAATATCGATGTCGACGACGTTAATCGTCTGCTGGATATCGACCTCAACGATCCCCTCGCCGTGCGCGACCGGGCAATGTTAGAAGTGATGTACGGCGCAGGGCTGCGTTTGTCTGAACTGGTTAGGCTGGATATTAAACATCTCGATCTCGACACCGGCGAAGTATGGGTGATGGGGAAGGGCAGTAAAGAACGTCGCCTGCCAATTGGCCGCAATGCAGTGGCGTGGATTGAGCACTGGCTGGACCTGCGGGGGCTATTTGGCTGCGATGACGATGCGTTATTCCTGTCAAAACTGGGCAAACGCATTTCTGCGCGTAATGTACAAAAACGCTTTGCGGAATGGGGGATAAAACAGGGGCTGAACAGCCACGTACATCCCCACAAATTGCGCCACTCTTTTGCGACGCATATGCTGGAGTCGAGCGGCGATCTGCGCGGGGTACAGGAGTTATTGGGGCATGCTAATCTCTCCACTACCCAAATCTATACCCATCTTGATTTTCAACACCTGGCTTCAGTGTACGATGCGGCGCATCCACGCGCCAAACGGGGGAAATAATGCGTTTTTACCGGCCTTTGGGGCGCATTTCTGCGCTCACCTTTGACCTTGATGACACCCTTTACGATAACCGTCCCGTTATCACACGCACCGAGCAGGAAGCGCTCGCGTTTGTACAGAATTACCATCCGGCGCTGAATTCGCTGCAAAATAGCGACCTACAGCGCTTACGTCAGGCCGTTCGCGACGCCGAGCCGGAAATCTACCACGACGTTACCCAATGGCGTCACCGCGCCGTAGAGCGCGCTATGCTGGAGGCGGGATTGTCAGAAGCAGAAGCCAGAATGGGGGCGAATGCGGCGATGATGAATTTCGCCAAATGGCGTAGCCGCATTGACGTCCCGCAGGCGACGCATGACACGCTGAAGGCGCTGGCCCGCAAATGGCCGCTGGTGGCGATCACCAACGGTAACGCACAGCCAGAACTGTTCGGCCTGGGCGATTACTTTGAGTTTGTGCTGCGCGCCGGTCCCGACGGGCGATCAAAACCGTTCAGCGACATGTATGCGCTGGCGGCGGATAAACTGAAAATGCCCGTGGCTGAGATTCTGCATGTGGGCGATGACCTGACGACGGACGTGGCGGGGGCCATCCGTTGCGGTATGCAGGCCTGCTGGATCAAACCGGAAAATGCCGACCTGATGCAAACCGCAGACAGCCGTTTGCTGCCGCATATCGAAATTTCACAGTTGGCATCTCTGACCTCGCTGATATAATCACCAGCAGAACTCTGTATATATACCCAGCTTTTTGGCGGATGGCGCTACGCTTATCCGCCTTACCTACTTTTACGCGGCGGTGCCAATGGACGTTTCTTACCTGCTCGACAGCCTTAATGATAAACAGCGTGAAGCGGTGGCCGCGCCACGCAGCAACATGTTGGTTTTGGCCGGCGCGGGGAGTGGTAAAACTCGCGTGCTGGTGCACCGTATCGCCTGGTTACTGACGGTAGAGAACAACTCGCCATACTCCATTATGGCGGTGACCTTTACCAACAAAGCGGCGGCGGAAATGCGCCACCGTATTGGCCAGATCATGGGAACCAGCCAGGGCGGTATGTGGGTGGGTACATTCCACGGTCTGGCGCACCGTCTGCTGCGCGCGCACCATATGGATGCGAACCTGCCGCAGGATTTCCAGATCCTCGACAGCGAAGACCAATTGCGTTTGCTCAAGCGTTTGATCAAGGCGATGAATCTTGATGAGAAGCAGTGGCCGCCGCGTCAGGCGATGTGGTTTATCAATAGCCAGAAAGACGAAGGGCTGCGCCCGCACCATCTGCAGAGCTATGGCAACCCGGTTGAGCAAACCTGGCAGAAGGTGTATCAGGCCTATCAGGAAGCGTGTGACCGCGCGGGGCTGGTGGATTTCGCCGAGCTGTTGCTGCGCGCCCATGAACTGTGGCTCAACAAGCCGCATATCCTGCAGCACTACCGCGAACGCTTTACCAATATCCTGGTGGACGAATTCCAGGATACCAACAACATTCAGTACGCCTGGATCCGCCTGCTGGCGGGCGATACCGGCAAAGTGATGATCGTTGGCGATGATGACCAGTCGATCTACGGTTGGCGCGGGGCGCAGGTGGAAAACATCCAGCGCTTCCTCACGGATTTCCCGGGCGCAGAAACCATTCGCCTGGAGCAGAACTACCGCTCGACCAACAACATCCTCAGCGCGGCCAACGCCCTGATTGAAAACAACAACGGGCGTTTGGGTAAAAAGCTGTGGACCGATGGCATCGACGGCGAACCAATCTCACTGTACTGCGCGTTCAACGAACTCGATGAAGCGCGTTTTGTGGTCAATCGTATCAAAACCTGGCAGGACAACGGCGGTGCGCTGGAACAGTGCGCCATTCTGTATCGCAGTAACGCCCAGTCGCGCGTGCTGGAAGAGGCGTTGTTACAAGCCAGCATGCCGTACCGTATCTATGGTGGGATGCGCTTCTTCGAACGCCAGGAAATCAAAGATGCGCTCTCTTACCTGCGCCTGATCGCTAACCGCAATGACGACGCCGCATTTGAACGGGTGGTGAATACGCCAACCCGCGGGATTGGCGATCGTACATTAGATGTCGTGCGTCAGACCTCCCGTGACCGCCAGCTTACGTTGTGGCAGGCCTGTCGTGAGCTGTTGCAGGAAAAAGCCCTCGCGGGTCGCGCCGCCAGCGCCTTACAGCGTTTTATGGAGCTGATCGATGCGCTGGCGCAGGAGACCGCCGATATGCCGCTGCACGTGCAGACTGACCGGGTGATTAAAGACTCCGGCCTGCGCATGATGTACGAGCAGGAAAAAGGCGAGAAGGGTCAGACGCGTATCGAAAACTTAGACGAACTGGTGACGGCAACGCGCCAGTTCAGCTACAACGAAGAAGACGAAGACTTAATGCCGCTACAGGCGTTCCTGTCACACGCCGCGCTGGAAGCAGGCGAAGGGCAGGCGGATACCTGGCAGGATGCGGTACAACTGATGACGCTGCACTCGGCGAAAGGTCTGGAGTTCCCCCAGGTATTTATCGTGGGTATGGAAGAAGGCATGTTCCCCAGCCAGATGTCGCTGGACGAAGGTGGGCGCCTCGAAGAAGAGCGCCGCCTGGCTTACGTAGGCGTGACCCGCGCGATGCAAAAGCTGACGCTGACCTACGCCGAAACGCGTCGTCTGTACGGCAAAGAGGTTTACCACCGTCCGTCGCGCTTTATCGGCGAACTGCCGGAAGCGTGCGTTGAAGAGGTTCGCCTGCGCGCCACGGTTAGCCGCCCGGTGAGCCATCAGCGGATGGGCACGCCAATGGCGGAAAATGATACCGGCTACAAGCTCGGCCAGCGCGTGCGCCACGCTAAGTTTGGTGAGGGCACCATCGTCAATCTGGAAGGAAGCGGTGAGCACAGTCGTTTGCAGGTCGCGTTCCAGGGGCAAGGGATCAAATGGCTGGTGGCAGCCTACGCCAGACTGGAAACGGTTTGATCGGTTTGGCTTTGCCGGATGGCGACGCTGGCGCGTCTTATCCGGCCTACAGACCGGGTAACATTTTGATTTCCAGGCCGGACGAGGCGAAGCCGCCATCCCGCTATCTGTCGGTTAATATTCTGAAATCATAGATAAATAATTCCCCTCTGCTAACCTTTTTGTATAAGGGGAAATTATTACTTTTTCGCCATCTGTTGCGTGTTGACGTCAAAATTTTGCTGGCGTAACATGCGCGCACGATTACGCTAAGAGGACATTCGCCTTGGACACACCCAGTAGATACTGGCTCATTATCCTGTCATCCAGGATCAACTCCTAAGGCTATCCCTTTTTGCTGATAGCCTTCGCGGTTGTCAGCGACCTTCTGTTTTTTCCCGTCGCGCTGAGTCAGGCTGTTTAATGGTCTGAAACCCAATTTGTTTCTGTGTGCCCTCCGAACTGTCCGATAATTTTTTGCATTGGGAGTCCCGGTCATGCTGAGCGCATTTCAACTGGAAAACAATCGTTTAACTCGCCTTGAGGCAGACGAAATCGAGCACCTGGCCAGTTCGGTTTGGGTCGATTTAGTCGAGCCGGATGACGAAGAACGAAACCGTGTGCAAAAGGACTTGGGCCAGAATCTGGCTACGCGCCCTGAACTGGAAGACATCGAAGCATCTGCGCGTTTTTTTGAAGACGAAGACGGTTTGCACATTCACTCCTTCTTCTTCTATGAAGATGCCGACGATCACGCTGGTAACTCAACCGTCGCATTTACCATTCGCGAAGGTCGCCTGTTTACTCTGCGCGAGCGCGAGCTGCCGGCATTCCGCCTGTACCGCATGCGTGCGCGTAATCAGGCGATGGTGGATGGCAATGCCTACGAGCTGCTGCTCGACCTGTTTGAAACTAAAATTGAACAGTTGGCGGATGAGATCGAAAACATCTACAGCGACCTGGAAAAACTCAGCCGTGTGATCATGGAAGGGCGTCAGGGTGATGAATATGACGAAGCGCTTTCGACGCTGGCGGAACTGGAAGATATTGGCTGGAAGGTCCGCCTGTGTCTGATGGATACCCAGCGCGCACTGAACTTCCTGGTGCGTAAAGCGCGTTTGCCGGGGAGTCAGCTGGAACAGGCGCGTGAGATTCTGCGCGATATCGAATCCCTGCTGCCGCACAACGAATCACTGTTCCAGAAGGTTAACTTCCTGATGCAGGCGGCGATGGGCTTTATCAATATCGAGCAGAACCGCATCATCAAGATCTTCTCGGTGGTCTCTGTGGTGTTCCTGCCGCCGACGCTGGTGGCTTCCAGCTACGGGATGAACTTTGAGTTCATGCCGGAACTGCACTGGAGCTTCGGTTACCCAGGGGCGATTGTCTTTATGATGCTCGCGGGTCTGGCGCCGTATCTGTACTTTAAGCGCAAGAACTGGCTGTAATGGCTGTGCCGGATGGCGGTTACGCCTTATCCGGCACTTCTTCAGCTCCGACGTACCCGTCGTTGCGTATAAATCGCATCCATCACGAAAACTGCCAGCGCTACCCAGATAAACGCAAACGTGACCATTTTATCCGCTCCCGGAACTTCACCGTAGAAAGTGACGGCCAGCAGGAACATTAGCGTGGGTCCGATATACTGGAAGAAACCCAGCGTGGACAGACGCAGGCGGGTCGCCGCGCCGGTAAAGCACAGCAGCGGAATGGTGGTCACGACACCTGCAGCAATCAGCAGCAGATTGAGTGACATGGGGTTTTGACCCATATGGCTGGTTGGGCTGTCCGCGATGCCAAACAGATAGATAGCCGCAACAGGTAAAAGCCACAGGGTTTCGATCAGCATGCCGGTTTGTGCTTCGACGGCAATCTTCTTGCGTACCAGACCATAGAAAGCAAAGCTGAACGCCAGGCCCAACGCGATGATTGGCAGCGATCCGAAGGTCCACAGCTGTACCAGTACGCCGCAGGCGGCTAACAGTACCGCCAGCCACTGCATGCGACGAAAGCGCTCGCCGAGGAAAAGCATTCCCAGCACAATATTCACCAGCGGGTTAATAAAATAGCCCAGGCTGGCTTCCAGCATATGATGATTATTGACCGCCCAAATGAACAGCAGCCAGTTTCCACCGATGAGCACTGCAGAGAGCGCCAGCAGGAAGATCTTCTTTGGCGTTTGTAGCAGCGTTTTGATGCCCGACCACTGGCGGCTGATGCTCATCAGTACCACCATAAAGAAAAATGACCAGATGACGCGGTGCGTCAGGATCTCATCCGCCGGGACATAGTAAATCAGCTTGAAGTAGGCAGGAGCGATACCCCAAATAAAATAAGCAGCAAGAGCGAGTAACACGCCCTGCCGCGTTTGTTTAGCATCCATCGGGAAAACTCATTTCAGAAATGTAACAGCAGTTTACCTTTTTTTGGGCACTTACCCCACCATATAAGTGGCGGTTGCGCTGGCAATATAAAGCTGTTCTTCGTTATGCAGTTCCACGCGCGCAACGGCGACTTTATTCCCCGCCCGCAGCAGGCTACTGGTGGCGGTAAAGAGATTTCCTCTCCCCGGGCGCAGGTAATCAACGCGCAAATCGATTGTCCCCATACGTGACATTCGCTGACGCAGTTCGTCCTCGCTGATCGTCTCATGGCGGGTCAGCGTACTGCCAACGCACACCAGCCCGGCGGCAACGTCCAGCGCCGACGCGATCACGCCGCCATGCAGAATGCTTTGCGCCCAGTTACCGACCATCATCGGTTGATTATTAAAGGCTAATTGCGCAAATTCTTTCTCATAGCGTTCAAGCTCCAGACCCAGCGCCCGGTTAAACGGCATGTGATAGACAAACATTTCACCCACTAACTTCAGCGCTTCCTCAGCAGTAAGTACGGCAGACATACGATCCCTACATCTCAATAGTTAATGAAATGTTGATATTATGCTTATTATTTGTTGTTTTCTACTTTAGGACGGGATAACTAACGAGGAACTCGCTAAGTATGTAGAATACTTGCCAGATAATTATACAATTCATCAATATTTTGGTTCAGGAGAACATTACCGATGCGGGCGATTCTGGGATGGTTACTACCAGCAGTCATGCTGCCGTTGACCGCGTATGCGCAGGAAGCGACAGTGAAAGAGATTCATGATGCACCGGCGGTTCGCGGCAGTATCATCGCCAACATGCTGCAGGAGCATGACAACCCTTTCACGCTTTATCCTTATGAGACCAACTATCTCATCTACACCAATACCAGCGACATGAACAAAGAGGCGATCAGCAGCTATAGCTGGTCCGAAAATGCGCGCAAAGATGAGGTTAAGTTTCAGCTAAGCCTGGCGTTTCCGCTCTGGCGCGGAATATTAGGCCCGAACTCGGTACTCGGCGGTTCCTATACCCAGAAGTCCTGGTGGCAGCTTTCGAACAGTGAAGAGTCTGCGCCGTTTCGCGAAACCAACTATGAACCGCAATTGTTCCTCGGTTTCGCCACCGACTATCGCTTTGCCGGTTGGACGCTCCGCGATGTCGAAATGGGCTATAACCATGACTCCAATGGTCGATCCGACCCCACCTCACGTAGCTGGAACCGCCTTTACACCCGGCTGATGGCTGAAAACGGTAACTGGCTGGTGGAAGTTAAGCCGTGGTACGTTATCGGCAGCACTGACGATAACCCTGATATCACCAAATATATGGGCTACTATCAGTTGAAAATGGGTTATCACCTGGGTGACGCGGTGATCAGTGTGAAAGGTCAGTACAACTGGAATACCGGCTACGGCGGCGCAGAGCTGGGGGCCAGTTATCCCATTACCAAGCATGTGCGTCTTTATACCCAGGTCTACAGCGGCTACGGCGAATCACTGATTGACTACAACTTCAATCAGACCCGTGTTGGCGTGGGTGTAATGCTTAACGATATCTTCTGACAGGTATTGAGAGTATTTTAATCATTGCAGTTTCTCTCTTAGGCGCTGAAAATAGCGCCTGTTTTTATTTCAGGCTAATGGGGTTAATGTGGCGCAGGCGGAAGTGTTGAATCTGGAAATGGGCGCTAAACAGGTTTTGCAGGAAACCTTTGGCTACCAACAGTTTCGCCCTGGTCAGGAAGAAATCATTGATACCGTGATCGCTGGTCGCGACTGCCTGGTCGTTATGCCGACCGGTGGCGGAAAATCCCTGTGCTATCAAATTCCCGCATTATTGCTTAACGGCCTCACCGTTGTTGTTTCTCCGCTGATTTCTCTGATGAAAGATCAGGTCGATCAACTGCTTGCCAACGGCGTGGCGGCCGCGTGTCTGAACTCCACCCAAAGTCGTGAGCAGCAGCTTGAGGTGATGGCAGGCTGTCGTAGCGGGCAGATTCGCTTACTGTACATTGCGCCCGAACGCCTGATGCTGGATAACTTCCTTGAAAATCTGGCGCACTGGAACCCGGTGCTGCTGGCGGTTGATGAAGCGCACTGTATTTCGCAGTGGGGGCATGATTTCCGCCCGGAATACGCCGCGCTGGGGCAGTTGCGTCAGCGTTTCCCAACTCTGCCGTTTGTCGCGCTGACCGCGACCGCGGACGAGACAACCCGGCTGGATATTGTGCGTCTGCTGGGGCTCAACGACCCGTTAATTCAGATCAGCAGCTTTGATCGCCCGAATATTCGCTACATGTTGATGGAGAAGTTTAAGCCGCTCGATCAGCTGATGCGCTACGTGCAAGAGCAGCGGGGTAAGTCCGGTATTATCTACTGTAACAGTCGCGCTAAAGTAGAAGATACCGCCGCGCGTCTGCAAAGCCGAGGCATTAGCGCCGGGGCTTATCATGCCGGGCTGGAAAACGCTGTACGTGCAGAAGTGCAGGAGAAATTCCAGCGTGATGACCTGCAAATCGTCGTAGCGACCGTGGCGTTTGGCATGGGAATCAACAAACCCAACGTACGCTTCGTGGTGCATTTCGATATTCCGCGCAACATCGAGTCCTATTATCAGGAAACCGGCCGCGCCGGGCGTGACGGCCTGCCTGCGGAAGCAATGCTGTTTTACGATCCGGCTGATATGGCATGGCTGCGCCGTTGCCTCGAAGAGAAACCCGCCGGGCAACTGCTGGATATTGAACGGCATAAGCTCAATGCGATGGGGGCGTTTGCCGAGGCGCAAACCTGTCGTCGTCTGGTGCTGTTGAACTATTTTGGCGAGGGGCGTCAGGAGCCGTGTGGTAACTGCGACATCTGTCTCGACCCGCCAAAACAGTACGACGGGCTCATGGATGCGCGCAAAGCGCTGTCGACTATCTACCGTGTTAATCAACGCTTTGGTATGGGTTATGTCGTGGAGGTTCTGCGCGGAGCGAATAACCAGCGAATTCGCGAGCTGGCCCATGACAAGCTGCCTGTCTATGGCATTGGTCGTGAGCAAAGCCATGAACATTGGGTAAGCGTTATCCGCCAGCTTATTCATCTTGGGCTGGTGACGCAGAATATTGCTCATCACTCCGCGTTACAGCTAACCGAAGCCGCGCGTCCGGTACTGCGTGGTGATATTGCGCTACAGCTTGCGGTACCGCGTATTGTGGCGCTGAAACCGCGAGCGATGCAGAAATCCTTCGGTGGCAATTACGATCGCAAACTGTTCGCCAAATTGCGGAAGCTGCGTAAAGCCATTGCTGATGAAGAGAATATCCCGCCGTATGTGGTGTTCAACGATGCCACGCTGATTGAAATGGCTGAGCAGATGCCGGTTTCACCGAGCGAAATGCTGAGCGTTAATGGCGTGGGGATGCGTAAACTTGAGCGTTTTGGCAAAGAGTTTATGGCGCTTATTCGCGCGCACGTTGATGGTGACGACGAAGAGTAGTCAGCCAGGCAAAAAAGTGCCAGGATGGTGACTCACTGAACTATTTCCCCCGCGAGTCATTTTTATGTTAACGCTATTTTTCACCGTTGCGTTGGTGCATATCGTTGCGCTGATGAGCCCTGGTCCCGACTTTTTCTTTGTTTCTCAAACAGCGGTTAGCCGTTCGCGCAAAGAAGCCATGATGGGCGTGCTGGGTATTACCTGTGGCGTCATGGTCTGGGCTGGCGTAGCGCTGCTCGGCCTACATCTGATTATCGAAAAAATGGCCTGGCTGCACACCATTATTATGGTGGGCGGGGGGCTGTATCTGTGCTGGATGGGTTATCAGATGCTACGCGGCGCGTTTAAAAAACAGGATGTTGCGACTCCCACTCCGCAAGTTGAGCTGGCGCAGAGCGGACGCAGCTTTTTGAAGGGGCTGCTGACCAACCTGGCGAACCCTAAAGCCATTATCTATTTTGGCTCCGTGTTCTCATTGTTCGTTGGCGATAACGTGGGAACGGGCGCACGCTGGGGGATCTTTGCCCTGATCATCGTGGAAACGTTGGCGTGGTTTACCGTAGTCGCCAGCCTGTTTGCACTGCCGAAAATGCGTCGTGGCTATCAGCGTCTGGCGAAGTGGATTGATGGTTTTGCCGGTGCGCTGTTTGCGGGCTTCGGTATCCACCTGATTATTTCGCGTTAAGTTCCTTCCGGGCCGGATAAGCGCAAGCGCCTCCGGCGCCTTCATCAGGCATGCCGTGCCGAGGCTAACAAGGCGCCTATCAGCATAAACAGCGAGCCAAACACTTTGTTTAACGCTTTCATTTGCTTTGGCCCTTTAATCCAGCCAGCAATGCGCGTGGCCAGCGTCGCGTAACCGATCATCACAATGATATCGACCACGATGGTCGTGACGCCAAGCACCACATACTGCATTAACTGCGGTTCCTGTGGCAGGATAAACTGCGGGAACAGGGCGGCAAGGAAAACAATGCTCTTGGGGTTGGTCAGATTAACAAAGACAGCGCGTTTAAACAGGCGGCTGCGCGATTGCGTATTCGCCATGGTGTTCAGATCGATAGCACCCGCCGCCCGCCATTGCTGAATACCCAGCCAAATCAGATAGGCCGCCCCCGCCCACTTCAGCACCTCAAATGCGATAACCGAACGTGAAAATAGCGTTCCCAGTCCTACGCCAACCAGAACGATATGAATGCCAAGTCCTGTCTGCAAACCAGCGATCGACGCGCTGGCGCCGCGATAACCGTGACTGATGGCGGTGGTCATGGTGTTGATTGCGCCAGAGCCTGGAGACAAGCTCAAAATAATAGAGGTCAACAGGTAGGCGAACCACCATTCAAAGGTCATGAGAAACTCCCGGATTGTCTATTTTTATGCCACAATACGCTACTGCCGTTAGGTTGTGTCAGCGACGGCGAAAAAAACGATTTTACTTGGTCAGCGAGGCTGGATACCCGATGTTTCAGCAGCAAAAAGACTGGGAAACAAGAGAAAACGCGTTTGCTGCTTTTTCCATGGGGCCACTGACAGATTTCTGGCATCAGCGGGAAGAAGCGGAATTTACGGGCGTGGATGATATCCCCGTCCATTTTGTGCGTTTTCACGCAGAAAAAAACGATCGCGTCATCGTCGTCTGTCCTGGACGCATTGAAAGCTACGTGAAATACGCTGAACTGGCGTATGACCTGTTTCATTCTGGTTTTGACGTCCTCATTATCGATCACCGTGGCCAGGGGCGTTCCGGGCGTATGCTTTCGGACCCGCATCGCGGTCATGTCGATAACTTTAATGACTATGTCGACGATTTAACCGCCTTCTGGCAGCAGGAAGTGCTACCCGGTCCGTGGAGAAAGCGCTATATACTGGCGCATTCAATGGGCGGAGCGATAGCCACGTTATTCTTACAGCGCCACCCGAATCAGTGTGATGCTATCGCGCTTTGCGCGCCGATGTTTGGTATTGTGATGCGCTTTCCCGACTGGATGGTACGCCACATTCTGGACTGGGCTGAAGGGCATCCGCGGATCCGCGAAGGTTATGCGATGGGGACCGGGCGCTGGCGGGCGCTGCCATTCGGTATGAATGCGTTAACCCATAGTCGACAGCGCTATCGGCGCAATCTACGCTTCTATGCGGATGAGCCGCGGCTGCGCGTTGGCGGCCCCACCTACCACTGGGTACGTGAAGGTATTCTGGCAGGCGAACAGGTTCTGGCTGGAGCAGGAGACGACGCGACGCCGACGCTGCTGATTCAGGCCGAAGAAGAGCGTGTGGTAGATAACCGCATGCACGATCGTTTTTGTGAACTCCGCGCCGCAGCGGGCCATCCCGTAGAAGGGGGGCAGCCGCTGGTCATCAAAGGCGCGTACCATGAGATCCTTTTTGAAAAGGACGCAATGCGCTCAGTCGCGCTTAACGCTATTGTCGAATTTTTCGACAAGCATAACTCATCCAGCGGAACCCGCTTTGCCTAGAGGTTGAATTTTCTTATGTATCAGGTTGTTGCGTCTGATTTAGACGGTACGCTGCTTTCTCCCGACCATACTCTGTCCCCTTATGCCAAAGAGACGCTGAAGTTATTGACCGCTCGTGGCGTTAACTTCGTGTTTGCGACTGGCCGTCATCATGTTGATGTGGGGCAAATTCGCGATAACCTCGGCATTAAAACCTACATGATCACGTCCAACGGCGCGCGGGTGCATGATTCTGACGGGAATCTGGTGTTTTCGCATAACCTGGATCGCGACATTGCCAGCGACCTGTTTGGCGTAGTGAATGCAAACCCGGACATCGTGACCAACGTTTATCGTGATGATGAGTGGTTTATGAACCGCCATCGCCCGGACGAAATGCGCTTCTTCAAAGAGGCAGTGTTTAACTATTCACTGTTTGAACCTGCGCTACTGGAGCCGGAAGGCGTGAGTAAGGTGTTTTTCACCACCGATTCTCACGAAAGGCTGCTGCCGCTGGAACAGGCGATTAACGCCCGCTGGGGCGACCGCGTGAACGTCAGTTTCTCTACGCTTACCTGCCTGGAAGTCATGGCTGGCGGCGTATCGAAAGGTCATGCGCTTGAAGCGGTAGCGAAAGCGATGGGCTACAGCCTGAAAGATTGCATCGCTTTTGGCGACGGAATGAACGATGCGGAAATGCTCTCCATGGCAGGTAAAGGCTGCATTATGGGCAACGCTCACCAGCGCCTGAAGGATCTGCATCCGGAACTGGAAGTCATTGGTCTTAATGCCGACGATGCCGTGCCGCATTATCTGCGTGAGCTGTTTTTGCAGTAATGTTTTTGTTCGTTAGTTGACCAGATGTCAACTTAAAACTTCGCTACAATGGGCGTACCTTTTGTTAAGAGACATCCATTGTGGCGTTACTCATCATTACCACAATTCTGTGGGCCTTTTCCTTTAGCCTGTTTGGCGAGTACCTTGCCGGTCATGTCGATAGCTATTTTGCGGTGCTGGTGCGCGTTGGGCTGGCGGCGCTGGTGTTCCTGCCGTTTTTACGTACCCGTGGGCATAGCGTAAAAACCATCGCGCTGTATATGCTGGTGGGCGCCATGCAGCTTGGCATTATGTATATGCTGAGTTTTCACGCCTATCTGTACCTGACGGTTTCAGAACTGCTGCTCTTTACCGTGCTGACGCCGCTCTACATTACGCTGATTTATGACCTGATGAGCGGACGTCGTCTGCGCTGGAGCTACGCCTTCAGTGCGTTGCTGGCGGTGATTGGTGCGGGGATCATTCGTTACGATCAGGTGACCAGCCACTTCTGGACCGGCCTGCTGCTGGTGCAGTTGTCCAATATCAGCTTTGCTATTGGCATGGTGGGCTACAAGCGTCTGATGGAAACGCGGCCAATGCCGCAGCACAACGCCTTTGCCTGGTTTTACATGGGGGCCTTTATGGTGGCGGTCGTGGCCTGGTTCATGCTGGGGAATGCGCAGAAAATGCCTGCAACCACGCTACAGTGGGGAATTCTGGTCTTTCTTGGCGTGGCAGCGTCCGGCATTGGTTACTTTATGTGGAACTACGGCGCGACCCAGGTGGATGCGGGGACGCTGGGCATCATGAACAATATGCATGTGCCGGCCGGGCTGCTGGTTAACCTGGCTATCTGGCATCAACAGCCTCACTGGCCAAGCTTCATCATTGGTGCGGCTGTGATAGTGGCTTCACTGTGGGTACATCGAAAGTGGGTCGTTCCGCACTCCGTACAAACGGCAGGTGATCGCAGGCGTGATTCCGCGCTGAGCGAATAAACGCTTCCGTGACTGGCTGTCGCTGCTCGCCATCGCGCACGGCGGCGTACAGCCGGCTCCACAATCCATCACCCAGGGTTTTGGTCACCACCAGGCCCTGGCGTTCAAAACTCTCCACCACCCAGTGCGGTAAAGCTGCAATACCCATTCTGGCTGCAACCATCTGAATCAGCAGCAGGGTGTTATCCACGCTCTTCAGCGACGGACTAACGCCCGCAGGCTGCAAGAAATGCCGCCAGACATCCAGTCGACTCCGTTGCACCGGGTAAATAAGCAGCGTCTCACTGGCTAAATCCTCCGGCGTGATCTGCGTCTTGCTGGCCAGCGGATGGTCCGGCGCCAGTACCAGGCGGACTTCAAAATCGAACATCGGCGAGTAGTGCAGTCCGCTACGCGGCAGAATGTCGGATGTCAGCACCAGATCCAGCTCATCCTGTTGTAGCGCTGGTTGCGGATCGAACGTCACGCCGGATTTAAAGTCCATCTCCACTTGCGGCCAGTTGGCACGAAAATTCTCCAGCGCGGGCGTCAGCCATTGAATACAGCTATGGCATTCAATAGCGATCCGCAGCCGGGTTTGCTGCGGTTCGTTGCAGGCCTGCAGCGCACGACCAATTTGCGGCAACACCTGATTTGCTAACTGCAGCAAAATTTCGCCTTGCGGCGTAAAGCGCAGAGGCTGGCTTTTACGGATAAAAAGTCGAAAGCCAAGGCGCTGTTCCAGATCGCTGAACTGGTGAGAGAGGGCGGATTGGGTCTGATGCAACGTCGCCGCTGCGGCCGCCAGCGAACCACTATTCCGCAACGCCTGGAGCGTTTTCAGGTGTTTAATCTCGATCATGAAAGTCCTTCACTTCGGCATGAACAAATTGCGCTTGAGGAATATACAGTAACTGTCAATTATGGATGTGTAAACATCTGGATGGCTAAAATCCTTCGTCTTTTAAATTTATGGTGCGTTGGCTGCGTTTTTCCACCCCGGTCACTTACTTCAGTAAGCTCCTGGGATGAATAAATTTGCCACCTTCCCTAAATTAAAAATCAATAGGATTTACATATAATTAGAGGAAGAAAAATGACAATACTTAATCACACCCTCGGTTTCCCTCGCGTTGGCCTGCGTCGCGAGCTGAAAAAAGCGCAAGAAAGCTACTGGGCGGGAAATTCTTCCCGTGAAGATTTGCTAACCGTTGGCCGCGAGCTGCGTGCCCGTCACTGGGATCAGCAGAAGCAGGCGGGCGTTGACCTGCTGCCAGTGGGCGATTTTGCCTGGTACGATCACGTGCTGACCACCAGCCTGCTGCTCGGCAACGTTCCGGCTCGTCATCAAAATAAAGACGGCTCGGTCGATATCGATACCTTATTCCGCATTGGCCGTGGCCGCGCACCAACCGGGGAGCCCGCGGCGGCGGCAGAAATGACCAAATGGTTTAACACCAACTATCACTACATGGTGCCAGAGTTCACCAGAGGTCAGCAGTTCGAACTGACCTGGACCCAACTGTTGGATGAAGTGGATGAAGCGTTGGCGCTCGGTCACAAGGTGAAACCTGTGCTGCTGGGACCGGTAACTTACCTGTGGCTGGGGAAAGTGAAGGGCGAACAGTTTGACCGCCTGAGCCTGTTGAACGATATTCTGCCGGTTTACCAGCAGGTGCTGGCTGAGCTGGCGAAACGCGGTATTGAGTGGGTGCAGATTGATGAACCGGCTCTGGTGCTGGAGCTGCCTCAGGTTTGGCTGAACGCCTTCAAACCAGCGTATGACGCGCTGACGGGTCAGGTAAAGCTGCTGCTGACCACCTACTTCGAAGGCGTAACGCCAAACCTGGATACCATTACCGCGCTGCCGGTGCAGGGGCTGCACGTTGACTTCGTGCACGGTAAAGATGAAGTGGCCGAGCTGCACAAGCGTCTGCCTGCCGACTGGTTGCTGTCAGCGGGGCTGGTTAACGGTCGCAACGTCTGGCGTGCCGATCTCAGCGAAAAATACGCGCAAATTAAAGATATCGTCGGTAAACGTGACCTGTGGGTAGCTTCTTCCTGTTCCTTGCTGCACAGCCCAATCGATCTCAGCGTGGAAACCCGCCTTGATGCAGAAGTGAAGAGCTGGTTTGCCTTCGCCTTACAAAAATGCGGCGAGCTGGCGCTGCTGCGTGATGCGTTGAACAGCGGTGATACGGCGGCAATTGTGGCGTGGAGCGCACCGATCCAGGCTCGTCGTCACTCTACCCGCGTACACAACGCCGCAGTGGAAAAACGTCTGGCGGCGATCACCGCCCAGGACAGCCAACGTGCCAACGCTTACCCGGTTCGCGCCGAAGCGCAGCGTGCCCGCTTTAATCTGCCGGCATGGCCGACTACCACTATCGGTTCATTCCCGCAAACCACGGAAATTCGCGGCCTGCGTCTGGACTTCAAAAAGGGCAACCTGGATGCAAGTAACTACCGCACCGGTATCGCGGAACATATCAAACAGGCGATTGTTGAACAGGAACGTCTGGGGCTCGACGTGCTGGTGCACGGTGAAGCCGAACGTAACGACATGGTGGAATATTTTGGCGAGCACCTGGACGGATTCGTCTTTACCCAGAATGGTTGGGTACAGAGCTACGGCTCTCGCTGCGTGAAACCACCGGTGGTTATTGGCGATGTCAGCCGCCCGGAAGCGATCACCGTGGAGTGGGCGAAGTATGCCCAGTCGCTGACCGACAAACCGGTAAAAGGCATGTTGACCGGTCCGGTGACCATTCTCTGCTGGTCATTCCCGCGTGAAGACGTGACGCGTGAAACCATCGCTAAGCAGATTGCGCTGGCGCTGCGTGATGAGGTAGCGGATCTGGAAGCGGCGGGTATTGGCATTATCCAGATTGACGAACCGGCACTGCGCGAAGGTCTGCCACTGCGCCGCAGCGACTGGGCGGCGTATCTGGAGTGGGGCGTGGAAGCCTTCCGCATTAACGCGGCGGTGGCGAAGGATGAAACCCAGATCCACACCCACATGTGTTACTGCGAGTTCAACGACATCATGGACTCCATTGCGGCGCTGGACGCGGACGTGATCACCATTGAGACTTCACGCTCTGATATGGAGTTGCTGGAATCGTTTGAAGAGTTCGACTATCCGAACGAAATCGGGCCGGGCGTATACGATATTCACTCGCCGAACGTCCCGAGCGTGGAGTGGATTGAAGCCCTGCTGAAGAAAGCCGAGCAGCGTATTCCGGCCGAGCGTCTGTGGGTCAACCCGGACTGCGGCCTGAAAACGCGCGGCTGGCCGGAAACCCGCGCCGCGCTGGCGAACATGGTCAAAGCCGCGCAGAACCTGCGTCAGGCGTAATTCCGTGCCGGTGGCCGGGAAGCGCAAGCGCTGACCCGGCTTACAGGAAATAGCAAGAGTTGTAGGCCCGGTAAGGCGTAGTTGCCGCCGGGCAATTAACGTTTATTTCTTCCCGCCGTATTGTGTGAACCACTCCAGCATTCTCAGCCAGCCATCTTTCGCGGACTCTTCGTGATAGCTCGGACGATAATCGGCGTTAAACGCATGTCCGGCATCGGGATAGACCACGATTTCCGCTTTTGCATTGGCGGCACGCAGCGCCTGACGCATTGTTTCAACGGTATCTTGCGGAATACTGGTGTCCTGGCCGCCATAAAGTCCCAGAACAGGGGCGTTAAGATCGGTCGCGATATCAACAGGATGTTTCGGCGAGTTGAGAGTTTTATCGCCCACCAGTTTGCCATACCACGCTACCGCCGCTTTTAACTGCGGATTATGAGCTGCATACAGCCAGGTGATGCGTCCACCCCAGCAAAATCCGGTGATCATCAACTGGTGGGCATCTCCTCCGTTACGAGAAGCCCAACTGGCGACATGATCCAGATCTGCCAATACCTGAGAGTCAGGTACTTTGGCGACAAGGCTGCTGAGCAACGTAGGGATATCGGCAAAGTCATTGGGATCGCCTTCACGAAAATAGAGCTCTGGTGCGATAGCCAGATACCCTTCCAGAGCCAGACGGCGGCAAACGTCACGAATGTGTTCATGAATGCCAAAAATCTCCTGCACGACAATGACCACAGGCAGCGGGCCATCGGACTGTTTTGGTCGTGCGTGATACGCTGGCATATCATCGCCTTGTGAAGGTATGGATGTTACACCGGCGATAATGGCGTTATCCGGAGTGTGAACCGTGGTAGACGTCGGTGGAGATACAGCAGGTGCAAAGCCAGATTGTCGTGTTGTCATGGTATTCTCCGTACCCTTAAATATTCAGCCAAAAAGCGCATTGTTAACTATAGACACATGCAACGAACCACATTGCCTTAAACGGTCTATCTTTTGTGCAGGGCTTCCTTACATCGCATCATTTATGTGATTCAAGTCACTATTTTATGGTAATGGAATGCAATTTATTTACATCATAGTGATGACTGTCACGAAAATATGTTCATGCCTTCGGTAAAGTGTGTTTTTGCTTCTTCTGACAAAACCGATTCACAGAGGAGTTTTTATGTCTAAGTCTGATGTTTTTCATCTCGGCCTCACTAAGAACGATTTACAAGGGGCTCAGCTCGCTATCGTCCCTGGCGACCCGGAGCGTGTGGAAAAGATCGCCGCGCTGATGGATAAGCCGGTTAAGCTGGCATCTCATCGCGAGTTCACTACCTGGCGTGCTGAGCTGGATGGTAAAGCCGTGATCGTGTGCTCTACCGGTATCGGCGGTCCGTCAACCTCTATTGCCGTAGAAGAACTGGCACAGTTGGGCATTCGTACCTTCCTGCGTATCGGTACGACTGGTGCTATCCAGCCGCATATCAACGTAGGTGATGTACTGGTCACCACGGCGTCTGTCCGTCTGGACGGTGCAAGCCTGCACTTCGCGCCAATGGAATTCCCGGCCGTCGCGGACTTCGAGTGCACCACCGCGCTGGTGGAAGCGGCGAAATCTATCGGCGCCACCACCCACGTAGGCGTTACCGCGTCTTCTGATACCTTCTATCCGGGCCAGGAGCGTTATGACACCTTCTCTGGTCGCGTAGTGAGCCGTTTCAAAGGCTCAATGGAAGAGTGGCAGTCTATGGGCGTCATGAACTACGAAATGGAATCTGCTACGCTGCTCACCATGTGCGCAAGCCAGGGTTTGCGTGCCGGTATGGTCGCGGGTGTTATCGTGAACCGTACTCAGCAAGAGATCCCTAATGCGGAAACGATGAAACAAACAGAAAGCCACGCGGTGAAAATCGTGGTGGAAGCTGCGCGTCGTTTACTGTAATTCTCCCGTCTTTTCAAAAAGGCCGACGCGTTCGGCCTTTTTATTTTGCGTAGTGCCTCGCAGGAAATTCCTTTTAAACTGGACGTTTATACAGCACAATTCTATTTTGTGCGGGTAAGTCGTTGCTGTAAGGGGGCATTGTGGATATTTCAATTATGATGAGTGCCGTGCTGGCGTTAGCCGCAGGGCTGCTGGTGGGATGGCTGGCAACAAAAGCGCACGCCGATCGGATCCGTGCTGACCTCATCGAAGAACGACGCGAACTGGATATTGCGCTAAGCGCCGCCCGCCAGCAGCTCTCACAGGAAGCCCACTGGCGCGATGAGTGCGAACTACTCAATAACGAATTGCGCAGTCTGCACAGCATCAACACCTCTCTGGAAGCCGATCTTCGTGAAGTCACTACCAGACTGGAAGCGACGCAGCAGCATGCGGAAGATAAAATCCGCCAGATGATCAACAGCGAACAGCGTCTAAGCGAACAGTTTGAAAATCTGGCGAACCGTATTTTCGAGCACAGCAACCGTCGTGTAGATGAGCAAAATCGCCAAAGCCTGAACAGTCTGCTTACACCGCTTCGCGAACAACTGGACGGTTTTCGACGCCAGGTTCAGGATAGCTTTGGTAAAGAGGCGCAAGAACGCCATACTCTGGCGCACGAAATTCGTAATCTGCAGCAACTGAACGCGCAGATGGCGCAGGAAGCGGTAAACCTGACGCGGGCATTAAAAGGCGATAACAAAACGCAGGGCAACTGGGGCGAGGTCGTACTCACACGGGTGCTTGAGGCTTCCGGTCTGCGCGAAGGCTATGAATACGAAACCCAGGTCAGCATTGAGAACGACGCCCGTTCGCGGATGCAGCCAGATGTCATCGTCCGGTTACCGCAGGGCAAAGATGTGGTGATCGACGCGAAAATGACGCTGGTCGCCTATGAACGCTATTTTAATGCTGAAGATGAATACACCCGCGAGAGCGCGTTGCAGGAGCACATCGCCTCGGTACGAAACCATATCCGTCTGCTGGGGCGCAAAGACTATCAGCAGCTTCCTGGGCTGCGCACACTTGACTATGTGCTGATGTTTATCCCCGTTGAGCCTGCTTTTTTACTGGCGCTCGATAGACAGCCTGAACTGATTACCGAAGCCCTTAAAAATAACATTATGCTGGTTAGCCCTACCACGTTGTTGGTGGCATTGCGCACGATTGCCAACTTGTGGCGCTACGAGCATCAGAGTCGTAATGCGCAACAGATTGCCGATCGGGCCAGCAAACTTTATGACAAGATGCGATTGTTTGTGGATGATATGTCGGCAATTGGCCAAAGCCTGGATAAAGCTCAGGATAACTACCGACAGGCGATGAAAAAACTCTCTTCAGGTCGTGGAAACGTCCTGTCGCAGGCAGAAGCGTTTCGCAGTTTAGGCGTGGAAATTAAGCGCGAGATTAATCCTGAACTGGCTGAACAAGCCACTACGCAGGATGAAGAGTACCGCTTGCGTTCGGTCCCTGAAACGCAGCAGGATGAACCTTACCCTGATGATGAAGCAGTAAACCAGCAATCAAACTAGTCCGTTTGGGGTAGTTGAACCGGGCAGAAGGGTAGGGCAAATTGGCCCAATCTGTTACACTTCTTGAACATTTTTTGGATGAGCAGGCACTGAGATGGTGGATAATTCACAAGAAACGACGCACTTTGGCTTTCAGACCGTCGCTAAAGAGCAGAAAGCTGACATGGTGGCCCACGTTTTTCATTCTGTGGCGTCTAAATATGACGTTATGAATGACTTAATGTCATTTGGCATTCATCGTTTGTGGAAGCGCTTCACCATTGACTGCAGTGGCGTGCGTCGCGGGCAAACCGTTCTCGATTTGGCGGGCGGTACGGGCGATCTGACGGCGAAATTCTCTCGCATGGTAGGCGAAACTGGCAAAGTTGTGCTGGCGGATATCAACGACTCAATGCTCAAAATGGGTCGTGAAAAGCTGCGTAATATCGGCGTCGTGGGTAACGTTGAGTACGTTCAGGCGAATGCGGAAGCATTACCTTTCCCAGACAACACGTTTGACTGCATCACCATCTCTTTCGGTCTGCGCAACGTAACGGATAAAGACAAAGCATTACGATCTATGTATCGCGTGTTGAAGCCGGGCGGACGTCTACTGGTGCTGGAGTTCTCCAAGCCGATTATCGAACCGCTGAGCAAAGCCTACGACGCATACTCTTTCCACGTTTTGCCGCGCATTGGTTCTATGGTGGCAAGCGATGCAGACAGTTATCGCTATTTGGCGGAGTCCATCCGCATGCATCCCGATCAGGACACCTTAAAAGCAATGATGCAAGATGCCGGGTTCGAAAGCGTTGATTACTACAACCTGACGGCAGGTGTCGTTGCGCTGCATCGTGGTTACAAGTTCTGACAGGAGATTGGGGATGCCTTTAAAACCCTTAGTGACCGCCGGCGTTGAAAATTTGCTTAACACCTTTCTGTATCGTTCTCCTGCGCTCAAGTCAGCCAGAACGCGTTTACAGGGCAAAGTGCTGCGTGTTGAGCTCAAAGGATTTTCAACACCGTTAGTGCTGGTGTTTAGTGAGCGCCAGGTCGATGTGCTGGGGGCATGGGAAGGCGAAGCCGATTGCACCGTAATCACACATGCCAGCGTGTTACCGAAATTACGCGACCGGCAGCAACTCACCACGCTTATCCGCAGTGGTGAGCTGGAGGTTCAGGGCGATATCCAGGTGGTACAGAACTTTGTCGCGTTGGCCGATCTGGCGGAGTTTGATCCCGCAGAACTGTTAGCACCTTATACCGGCGATATCGTCGCGGAAGGGGTCAGCAAAGTTTTGCGTGGTGGAGCGAAGTTCCTGTGCCACAACATTCAACGCCAGCAGCGCTATGTTGCCGAAGCGATCACCGAAGAGTGGCGTATGGCTCCTGGTCCGCTTGAGGTTGCATGGTTTGCAGAAGAAACGGCAGCCGTTGAGCGTGCGGTCGAATCTCTGGCCAAACGGCTGGAAAAACTGGAGGCCAAATGACGCCAGGTGAAGTACGGCGCCTTTATTTCATCATTCGCACTTTTTTAAGCTACGGTCTTGATGAACTCATCCCCAAAATGCGTATCACGCTGCCGCTCCGGCTGTGGCGTTACACGCTGTTCTGGATGCCCAACCGACATAAAGACAAACCGCTGGGAGAACGGCTGAGACTGGCTTTACAGGAGCTCGGCCCGGTGTGGATCAAGTTCGGGCAAATGCTCTCTACCCGTCGTGATCTTTTCCCTCCGCACATCGCCGATCAGCTAGCGCTATTGCAGGATCGGGTAGCCCCATTCGATGGGCAAAGAGCGAAAGAACAAATCGAAGAGGCGATGGGTGGGCTGCCCGTCGAAGAATGGTTTGATGATTTTGAGATCACACCGCTGGCATCCGCGTCTATTGCTCAGGTTCACACCGCGCGACTGAAATCGAATGGGAAAGAGGTGGTGATCAAAGTTATCCGCCCGGACATACTGCCGGTAATCAAAGCAGATTTAAAACTGATCTACCGGCTTGCTCGTTGGGTACCTCGCCTGATGCCAGACGGCCGCCGCCTGCGACCAACAGAAGTGGTCCGTGAATATGAAAAAACGTTGATTGATGAGCTGAATCTGCTGCGCGAGTCGGCGAACGCGATTCAGCTGCGACGTAATTTTGAAGACAGCCCAATGCTGTACATCCCGGAAGTGTACTCTGACTATTGCAGTCAGAACATGATGGTGATGGAGCGCATTTACGGTATTCCCGTTTCAGATGTCACCTCGCTTGAGAAGAACGGCACCAATATGAAGCTGCTGGCTGAACGCGGTGTTCAGGTCTTCTTTACTCAGGTATTCCGCGACAGCTTTTTCCATGCGGATATGCACCCTGGGAACATTTTCGTGAGCTATGAGCATCCCGAAAACCCGAAATACATTGGTATTGATTGTGGGATTGTGGGTTCTTTAAACAAAGAAGATAAGCGTTATCTGGCTGAAAACTTCATCGCGTTTTTTAACCGCGACTACCGCAAAGTTGCTGAACTGCATGTGGATTCTGGCTGGGTTCCGCCGGATACCAACGTAGAAGAGTTTGAATTTGCCATTCGTACCGTGTGCGAGCCGATTTTCGAAAAACCGCTGGCGGAGATTTCCTTTGGTCATGTGCTGTTAAATTTGTTCAACACAGCGCGCCGATTCAATATGGAAGTTCAGCCTCAACTGGTATTGCTACAGAAGACGCTGCTGTACGTAGAAGGTGTCGGACGTCAGCTCTACCCGCAGTTAGATTTGTGGAAAACGGCCAAGCCTTTCCTCGAATCTTGGATCAAAGATCAGGTCGGTATTCCGGCGCTTGTTAGAGCATTTAAAGAAAAAGCACCGTTCTGGGTCGAAAAAATGCCAGAAATACCTGAACTGGTGTATGACAGTTTGCGCCAGGGCAAATATTTACAGCACAGTGTTGATAAGATTGCCCGCGAGCTTCACGCGAATCATGTACGTCAGGGACAATCCCGTTATTTATTGGGCATTGGTGCAACATTGTTGCTCAGTGGAACATTCCTGCTGGTAAGCCGTCCTGAGTGGGGGCTTATGCCGGGCTGGTTAATGGCCGGCGGTGTCTTAGCCTGGTTGATCGGCTGGCGCAAAATGCGCTGAATTTTTCATCGCCCTAGGCAGGTCGTGTAACGTATACTACGGCCTTATTAATTCATCATCTATGACAGAGGAACATGTATGGGTGGTATCAGTATTTGGCAGTTGTTGATCATTGCCGTCATCGTTGTACTGCTATTTGGCACCAAGAAACTCGGCTCCATCGGTTCCGATCTTGGCGCGTCGATTAAAGGCTTCAAAAAAGCAATGGGTGATGATGAGCCAAAGCAAGATAAAACCAGCCAGGACGCTGATTTTACTGCTAAATCCATTACCGATAAGCAGGGCGAAGTGAAAAAAGAAGACGCCAAAAGCCAAGATAAAGAGCAGGTATAATCCGTGTTTGATATCGGTTTTAGCGAACTGTTATTGGTGTTCGTGATCGGCCTCATCGTCCTGGGGCCGCAACGTTTACCTGTAGCGGTAAAAACGGTTGCTGGTTGGGTTCGTGCTTTGCGTTCCCTGGCAACTACTGTTCAGAATGAACTGACCCAGGAGCTTAAGCTTCAGGAGTTTCAGGACAGCCTGAAGAAAGTAGAGAAAGCGAGCCTGACAAATCTGACCCCGGAGTTGAAAGCCTCAATGGATGAGCTGCGTGAAGCGGCAGAGTCGATGAAGCGTTCTTACAGTGTGCACGATCCTGAGAAAGAGAGCGATGAAGCGCACACTATCCATAATCCGGTGGTGAAAGAAGCTGAAGCGCAGCGAGAAGGGGTCACCCCTGCTGCCGCTGAAAACCAGGCCAGTTCGCCGGAGCAAAAACCGGAATCCACGGGTGCTAAAACGCCAGAGCCAACGGAAAACACTTCCGCTACGTTAATGGATGCAGAAAAGAAAGCTGTCGCACCTGTTGCCGAATCCTCCCCCTCGTCGAGTGATAAACCGTAAACATGGCTGTAGAAGATACCCAACCGCTCATCACGCATCTTATTGAGCTGCGTAAGCGACTCCTGAACTGCATCATTGCGGTAATCGTGATCTTTTTGGCGTTGGTTTACTTTGCCAACGACATTTACCATATGGTCGCGGCGCCGTTGATTAAACAGATGCCGCAGGGTGCAACGATGATCGCCACCGATGTGGCTTCGCCGTTCTTTACCCCAATCAAGTTGACCTTCATGGTATCGCTGATCCTGTCAGCGCCAGTGATCCTCTACCAGGTGTGGGCATTTATTGCGCCAGCGTTGTATAAACATGAACGCCGTCTGGTTGTTCCGCTGCTGGTCTCCAGTTCGTTGTTGTTCTACATCGGCATGGCATTCGCCTATTTTGTTGTCTTCCCGTTAGCGTTTGGTTTTCTGGCCAACACGGCTCCGCAAGGCGTGCAGGTATCAACGGACATTGCCAGCTATCTCAGCTTTGTAATGGCGCTATTTATGGCTTTCGGTGTCTCTTTTGAGGTGCCTGTCGCCATCGTGCTGCTATGCTGGATGGGCATTACGACGCCAGATGATTTACGCAAAAAACGTCCTTATGTTGTGGTGGGTGCTTTTGTCGTCGGGATGCTACTGACTCCGCCAGATGTCTTCTCGCAAACGTTGTTGGCGATACCGATGTACTGCCTGTTCGAGGTGGGTGTTTTCTTCTCTCGTTTCTATGTCGGTAAGCGACGTACGCGGGATGAGGACAACGAGGCTGAAGAAGCAAAAGAAGCCGAAGCCACCGAGAAAACTGAAGAATAAATTCAACCGCCCGCCAGGGCGGTTGTCATATGGGAGGAAGCATGTTTGATATTGGCGTTAATTTAACCAGTTCACAATTTGCGAAAGACCGGGATGAGGTCGTGGCGCGCGCCTTTGCTGCGGGCGTAAACGGTATGCTTCTGACCGGAACAAACCTTCACGAAAGCCAGCAGGCGTTAAAGCTGGCGCAGCATTATCCGCATTGCTGGTCCACGGCTGGCGTGCACCCGCATGACAGCAGCCAATGGCAATCCTCAACGGAAGACGAGATCATCGCGCTGGCAAACCAGTCGAAGGTAGTCGCTATTGGTGAGTGCGGCCTGGATTTCAATCGCAATTTCTCCACGCCGCAGGAGCAGGAACGTGCTTTTGAAGCGCAACTGCGCATTGCTGCTGAACTGCAGATACCGATTTTCATGCATTGTCGGGATGCGCATGAGCGTTTTCTGACGTTGCTGGAGCCGTGGCTCGACAGCCTCCCAGGCGCGGTGCTGCACTGTTTCACCGGTTCGCGCCAGGAGATGCAGGACTGCGTGGACCGAGGGCTTTATATCGGTATCACCGGGTGGGTCTGTGATGAACGCCGGGGGATGGAACTGCGGGATCTGCTGCCGTTTATTCCGGTGGAAAGACTGCTGATAGAAACCGATGCACCTTACCTGCTCCCCCGCGACTTAACGCCTAAACCGACGTCACGTCGCAATGAACCGGCGCACCTGCCGCATATTCTTGAGCGAATTGCTCACTGGCGTGGGGAAGATCCTCAATGGCTGTCAGCAACCATTGATGCCAACGTCAGAACGCTGTTCGAAGTGACCTTCTAAACGACTTATATTTTTTGAAAACCGGTATTTTTCACGCTCTGCTTAATCTCTTTATTCAAGAGGTTAAGCAGCAGCATGGAACGCGCTTCGCCATCCGGTTCGGTGAAGATCGCTTTCAGTCCCTCAAACGCCCCTTCAGTAATAATCACGCTGTCCCCTGGCTGAGGGGTTTGCGGGTCAACAATACCTTCAGGCTTGTAGATAGAAAGCTGGTGAATTACGGGGGATGGGACGGTCGCAGGCGTCGCTCCAAAACGAACGAAATGGCTGACACCACGCGTGGCGTTGATCGTGGTGGTGTGGATCACTTCCGGGTCGAACTCGACAAACATGTAATTAGGGAATAGTGGTTCACAGACTGTGGTACGTTTACCGCGCACCATTTTTTCCAGGGTGATCATAGGCGTCAGGCAGTTCACCGCCTGTCTTTCCAGGTGTTCCTGGGCTCGCTGAAGTTGCCCACGTTTGCAGTACAGTAAATACCAGGATTGCATAATAACTCTTATTCGCTTGTTCTGAGCGCTAGCATAGCAAAAGCCATGAGTTAAGTTAATTATACCCACCTCAAAGCAGGCTGAAACCCAACGGGTATATACTCCCAGGGCTTATATGTATCGCCAGAGTTCACGCTAATTTAACAAAAATACAGCATCACAATGATGAACGCCGTATAATGAAGCGCTTACGAAGAGGCCACAATGGACGCCATGAAATATCACGATTTACGCGACTTCCTGACGCTGCTTGAACAGCAGGGCGAGCTCAAACGCATTTCGCTTGAGGTGGATCCCCACCTGGAAATTACTGAAATTGCCGATCGCACTCTGCGTGCTGGCGGGCCTGCGTTACTGTTTGAGAATCCTAAAGGCTATTCAATGCCGGTGCTGTGTAACCTGTTTGGCACACCGAAGCGTGTTGCGATGGGGATGGGGCAGGAAGATGTCTCGGCACTACGGGAAGTCGGTAAACTGTTGGCGTTTTTGAAAGAGCCGGAGCCACCGAAAGGATTCCGCGATCTGTTTGATAAGCTGCCGCAGTTTAAGCAGGTGCTGAACATGCCGACTAAGCGGTTGCGCGGTGCGCCTTGTCAGCAAAAAATCTACTCCGGTGATGACGTCGATTTAAACCGTATTCCGATTATGACCTGTTGGCCGGAAGATGCCGCACCGCTGATTACCTGGGGGCTAACCGTAACGCGTGGTCCGCATAAAGAGCGGCAGAATCTGGGCATTTATCGCCAGCAGCTGATTGGCAAAAACAAGCTTATTATGCGCTGGCTGTCCCACCGCGGCGGCGCGCTCGATTACCAGGAGTGGTGTGCGGCGCATCCTGGCGAACGCTTCCCGGTTTCGGTGGCGTTGGGGGCAGATCCTGCGACCATTCTGGGGGCCGTGACGCCCGTCCCTGATACATTATCCGAGTACGCATTTGCCGGGCTGTTACGCGGCACCAAGACCGAAGTGGTCAAATGTATTTCCAACGATCTGGAAGTGCCCGCCAGTGCTGAAATCGTGCTGGAAGGGTATATCGAACCGGGTGAGCTGGCCCCGGAAGGACCGTATGGCGATCATACCGGCTACTACAACGAAGTAGATAGCTTTCCGGTCTTTACCGTCACGCACATTACCCAGCGTGAAGAGGCGATTTATCACTCTACTTATACCGGACGTCCGCCTGATGAGCCCGCGGTGCTTGGCGTGGCGCTGAACGAAGTTTTCGTTCCTATTCTGCAAAAGCAGTTCCCGGAAATCGTCGATTTTTACCTGCCTCCGGAAGGCTGTTCATATCGTCTGGCCGTGGTGACGATGAAAAAACAGTACGCTGGTCATGCCAAACGCGTCATGATGGGTGTTTGGTCGTTTTTGCGCCAGTTTATGTACACCAAATTTGTTATTGTCTGCGATGATGATGTCAATGCACGCGACTGGAATGATGTGATTTGGGCAATTACTACCCGTATGGACCCGGCTCGGGATACGGTACTGGTAGAGAATACGCCAATTGATTACCTGGACTTTGCCTCGCCGGTTTCCGGCCTGGGTTCAAAAATGGGGCTGGATGCCACAAATAAATGGCCGGGTGAAACCCAACGCGAATGGGGACGCCCGATTAAAAAAGATCCTGAAGTAACTGCGCGTATTGACGCAATTTGGGATGAACTGGCCATCTTTAATGACGGCAAAAGCGCCTGAGGCGCGATCGTTTTGCCTATTGATCCGACAGAGAGAGCGCATGACAACCTTAAGCTGTAAAGTGACCTCGGTAGAAGCTATCACTGATACCGTATATCGCGTTCGTTTAGTGCCAGACGCGGCGTTTTCCTTTCGTGCTGGCCAGTATTTAATGGTCGTGATGGACGAAAGGGATAAGCGTCCGTTCTCCATGGCATCCACGCCGGACGAGCAAGGATTCATTGAGCTGCACGTTGGCGCCTCTGAGCTAAATCTTTATGCCATGGCTGTGATGGACCGCATTCTGAAAGACCGGGAAATCAAGGTCGACATTCCGCATGGCGAAGCCTGGCTGCGTGATGAAGACGAGCGCCCGCTGATCCTGATTGCCGGTGGTACAGGGTTCTCTTACGTGCGTTCCATTCTGCTTACTGCGCTGGCGCGTAATCCAAACCGCGATATCACCATTTACTGGGGTGGGCGTGAAGAGAAGCATCTCTACGATCTCTCCGAACTGGAAGCGTTGTCTGTTAATCACCCGAATCTGCGCGTTGAGCCAGTGGTGGAACAGCCAGAAGACGGCTGGCGTGGTCGTACGGGAACCGTGTTAACGGCGGTATTGCAGGATTACGGTACCCTGGCTGAGCACGATATCTACATTGCCGGTCGTTTTGAAATGGCCAAAATCGCGCGCGATCTGTTCTGTAATGAACGCAGTGCGCGTGAAGATCGCCTGTTTGGCGACGCTTTCGCGTTCATTTAAGCGCTGTGCGCCGGAGCCCTTCCGGCGCATCCATCAATCATCTGTCTTCCAACTAGCAGGGCGCAGGCCTGGCGTCATTGCCTCTCTTTCTCATCATAATTATTTTTTAGTAAACATAATATGTCCGTCACTCAAACATAAATTGAGTTTTTGTGACAGCTCTCCATGTGTTTAGTAAACAAAATAGGCAAGCTAAACCGCATCACATTGTGAGAGGCAAATGAGGAAAAACCATGAGGCTCGGACTGGATATCGGCGGGACTAAAATCGAAGCGGTGGTGATTGATAACGCGGGTGAAATTGTTTACCGCGAACGATGTGCGACACCAAAGCAGCGTTACGGTGATTTTTTCCAGGCCGTGACGGAGATGATAGCCAGGGCTATGCAGGCCATTAATCAGCCTTTATCGGTTGGCATCGGGGTGCCAGGTGCGGTGGATAGCGAAGGTTTGATTAAGAATTCCAACATTCTGGTGCTGAATCAGCAAGCCTTTGCGCAAGATCTCGAGCGTGCATTAGGAATGCCAGTGCCCGTTACCAATGATGCCAACTGCTTTACCCTGTCAGAAGCGATGGACGGTAGTGGGCGTGGGCATAGCGTGGTATTTGGCGTGATCCTCGGTACCGGATGCGGCGGTGGTCTGTGCATCGAGAACCGGTTGATCTCCGGCCCTAACGCCTGTGCCGGAGAGTGGGGGCATAATGCCTTGCCGCGCTACCACGGATCTCGGGACGGGGCTGAAGTGACATGCTATTGCGGACAGTTGAACTGTATTGAGAGCTTTATTTCCGGTAGCGGCCTGGAGCGCCAGTATATGAATCACACCGCGCAACATATGGGTGTGCCACAAATTATGCAACGGGTAGCATCGGGTGATGCAGACGCCTGTTTGTTGTGGGAACGCTATTGCGATCAACTGGCTCGCGCGTTGGCGAGTGTGGTGAATATGCTCGATCCCGATGTTATCGTGCTGGGGGGCGGGGTATCCAATATCGATTTACTGTACTCAGGCTTACAGGCGCGAGTGGCGCAGTACGTGTTTGGTAAGCAGTGCCGCACACCGATCGTTCAGGCCTGCCACGGCGACAGCAGCGGCGTACGCGGCGCAGCCTGGCTGGGGGCGCAACAAGCCACAGTAAATCCATGAGAGTGAAATGACGAAACATGTACGTATCAGAGACATTGCCGACGCTTGTGGCGTCTCGGTTGGCGCTGTTTCCCGCGCGCTAAAAGGGCAACCGGGGCTGCGTGAAGAGACCCGGCAGCGCATTATTTCAGTGGCGCAGCAGCAGGGTTATGATTTTTCACGCCTACGCGCAGATAAAATCAAACGTGTCCTGTTTTTACTGCATCGCCAGCACAATATCAGCCGGGCTTTACCGTTTTACTCTCAACTGCTGCTGGGGATAGAAGATCTGTGTCGCGAAAAGGGGGTTGCGCTGAGCTTTCTCTCTATAGGTCCAGGCGATGCAGTGAGTGAGCAGGTGATGCTGCACCAGCCTGATGCGCTGATCTGCGCGGGATTTTTTGAACCTGAGTTGCTTGGGCTGCTACAACAGATGAAATTGCCGCTGGTGCTGGTGGATCTCTGGGCGCCAGGACTGCCTTGCGTGAATCCTGACAATACCCTGGGCGGCTATCTGGCCACGCAACATCTGATTGCGCAAGGCAGCAGCCGCATTGCTTTTCTTGCCAGTACGCTCGCGCACTACAGCATCCGTCAGCGTGAAAAGGGCTACCGTCAGGCATTGTATGAAGCCCGTTTGCTAATGCCGCCAGAGTACGATGTCGTTGCGCCGCCGCTGCTGGATACCGAGCAATCTCTGGTGGATGCGGTTAATGAGCTACTCAGACTGCCAGAGCCGCCCGATGCCATTTTTGCCTATAACGACGCTGCAGCGATGGTTGTTCAGCAGGTGTGTGCGCAGCAGGGTATACGTATCCCGGAAGATCTTGCGCTGGTGGGATTTGATGATATCGATGCTGCGTCCTGGTCACATCCGCCGCTGACTACCATTGCGGTTGATAAAAAACAGCTGGGGCGTGAAGCGCTGCGTTTACTGCTGGAAGAAAATCAGGAAGAGAATCTGCTACTGCCGGTGCAGTTAGTGGTGCGTGGTAGTTCAGGGAAATAAAAAACCCGCCCCTGACAGGCGGGAAGAACGGCAACTAAACCTTTCCCCGTCATAATTCACACTGCCTCTTTGTGGGCTGCCTGCGCTCACCCCGGTCACATAGTTATCTATGTTCCCGGGGATTCGCTCAGTGGCTGCCGCGATGCAGCGCGAATTATTTGGGAATTTATCTTTGATTAAACTCGCTCAAATACCGTTGCGATACCCTGACCTAACCCGATACACATCGTCGCCAGACCAAACTGCACGTCTTTGCGTTCCATCAGGTTGAGCAGGGTGGTGCTGATACGCGCCCCAGAACAGCCCAGCGGGTGACCCAAGGCGATCGCCCCGCCGTTGAGGTTGATCTTCTCATCGATCTGCTCCATCAGCCCCAGATCTTTAATACACGGCAGGATCTGAGCGGCAAAGGCTTCGTTCATCTCAAACAAGCCGATGTCGCTGGTGGAGAGCCCCGCTTTTTTCAGCGCCAGCTTTGAGGCCGGAACCGGGCCGTAACCCATGATTGACGGATCGCAGCCGACAACAGCCATCGAACGAATACGGGCACGCGGCGTCAGACCCAGTTGACGGGCGCGGCTTTCGCTCATTACCAGCATCGCCGCTGCGCCGTCGGAGAGCGCAGAAGAGGTACCGGCAGTCACCGTTCCGTTCACCGGATCGAACGCTGGGCGCAGGGTGGAGAGCGCTTCAACGGTCGTTTCCGGACGGATAACCTCATCGTAGTTAAACTGCTTCAGCACGCCGTCGGCATCATGACCGCCGGTCGGGATGATTTCGTTTTTAAAAGCGCCAGACTGTGTTGCAGCCCAGGCGCGAGCGTGTGAACGTGCGGCGAAAGCGTCCTGCATTTCACGACTGATGCCGTGCATGCGGGAGAGCATTTCCGCGGTCAGGCCCATCATCCCTGCGGCTTTCGCCACGTTGCGGCTCATACCCGGGTGGAAATCAACGCCGTGGCTCATTGGCACATGGCCCATATGCTCAACGCCGCCAATCAGGCACGCCTGAGCATCGCCAGTCATGATCATGCGTGCCGCATCGTGCAGCGCCTGCATGGACGAACCGCACAGGCGATTGACCGTGACGGCCGGAACGGAGTGCGGAACTTCCGCTAGCAGCGCGGCATTACGGGCGATATTGAAACCCTGCTCCAGCGTTTGTTGCACACAGCCCCAGTAAATGTCATCAAGCGCGGTTGGCTCCAGCGCCGGATTACGCGCCAGCAGGCTACGCATTAAATGTGCAGAGAGATCTTCTGCCCGCACGTTCCGAAACGCGCCCCCTTTCGAACGGCCCATCGGGGTACGGATCGCATCAACAATTACAACCTGTTCCATTGTGACTCCTTAAGCCGTTTTCAGGCTGCCAACCGGGCGGGCTGGCTCAACCTGGGGATAATACGGTTCGTTATGGCGCGCTTTATCACGCAGACCGACCGGAACTTCATACAGCGGACCAAGGTGCTGATACTGCTGAGCCATATCGAGATACTTCGCGCTGCCGAGCGTATCCAGCCAGCGGAACGCACCGCCATGGAACGGAGGGAAGCCCAGACCGTATACCAGCGCCATATCGGCTTCTGCCGGGCTGGCGATAATGCCTTCTTCCAGGCAACGCACTACTTCGTTGACCATAGGGATCATCATGCGGGCGATAATCTCTTCATCGCTGAAGTCGCGTTTCGGCTGGCTGACCTCTGCCAGCAGATCGTCAACGATGGCATCTTCTTCTTTCTTCGGCTTGCCCTTGTTGTCTTCTTTATAACGCCAGAATCCAAGACCGTTTTTCTGCCCGAAACGGTTAGCATCAAACAGGGCGTCTATCGCATCGCGATAATCTTTCTGCATACGCTGAGGGAAGCCTGCGGACATCACCGCCTGCGCGTGGTGCGCGGTATCAATACCTACCACGTCCAGCAGATAAGCCGGGCCCATCGGCCAACCAAACTGTTTTTCCATCACTTTGTCGACTTTGCGGAAATCCGCCCCGTCGCGCAGCAGCTGACTGAAACCGGCAAAATAGGGAAACAGCACGCGGTTAACGAAGAAACCAGGGCAGTCATTAACCACAATCGGCGTTTTGCCCATCTGGCTTGCCCAGGCGACAACCTTAGCGATGGTTTCATCCGAGCTTTTCTCGCCGCGAATGATCTCAACCAGCGGCATACGGTGCACCGGGTTAAAGAAGTGCATCCCACAGAAGTTTTCCGGACGCTTAAGCGCGCTGGCCAGTTCGTTGATTGGGATGGTGGAAGTATTCGAAGCCAGTACGGTGTCCGGGCGAACCTGATCTTCGGTTTCCGCCAGTACCGCTTTTTTCACTTTTGGGTTTTCTACGACCGCTTCAACTACCACGTCCACGCGTTCGAAACCGCTATAGTCGAGGGTGGGGTGAATGGTGGAAATAACGCCCGCCATTTTCAGACCGTCAATTTTGCCGCGCTCCAGCTGTTTGTTCAGTAGCTTGGCCGCTTCGGTCATACCCAGCGTTAATGATTTGTCGTTGATATCTTTCATGACAACCGGCACGCCTTTCCAGGCCGACTGGTAAGCGATGCCGCCGCCCATAATGCCTGCGCCCAGCACAGCCGCTTGCTTTGGCGCTTCAACATTTTTGGTGAGCTTTTTGGCTTTGGCTTTCACGAACTGATCGTTAAGGAAAATTCCAACCAGTGCGCGGGCTTCATTGGTGTGCGCGAGTGGAACAAAGCTTTTATTTTCCAGATTCAGCGCTTCTTCACGACCAAAACGGGCCGCTGCTTCAATGGTTTTTACCGCGGTAATCGGTGCGGGATAATGCTTACCTGCCGTCTGCGCCACCATACCTTTGGCGATGGTAAAGCTCATTGCTGCTTCAATTTTGCTGAGTTTCAACGGCTCCAGCTTCGGCTGACGTTTGGCTTTCCAGTCGAGGTCGCCGTTAATCGCCTGACGTAATACCGCGATCGCGCCATCAAGCAGTTTGTCTTGCTTCACTACGCCATCGACCAGACCGATTTTTAGCGCCTGCTCAGCACCCACATCTTTACCCGCAGCAATAATTTCCAGCGCGCTGTCCGCACCCAGCATACGTGGCATACGCGCGGAGCCGCCAAAGCCTGGCATAATGCCCAGCTTGGTTTCTGGCAAGCCGATGCGCAGGTCCGGCGTAGCCAGACGATAATCGGTCGCAAGGACACACTCGCAGCCACCGCCCAGCGCATAGCCGTTAACCGCTGAGAGAGTCGGAACAGGCAGATCTTCCAGGCGATTAAACACGCTGTTGGCAAAATGCAGCCACTGGCTCAGTTGCTCTTCAGGTACGAGGAACAGTGAAAGGAATTCGGTGATGTCGGCACCAACAATAAAGGCTGCTTTGTTAGAACGCAGCAGCAGCCCTTTTAAATTCGGTTGTTTTTCCAGCACGTCAAGCGCATGGCCCAGGCTGGCAACGGTGGCCGTGTCGAGTTTATTGACTGAACCTGGGGCATCGAACACCAGTTCGGCGATGCCATCTTCCAGCCAGTCGAGGTACAGGGTGTCGCCTTTGTAAAGCATGTCAGTCTCCTGAATCCGCAAGGTGATCTGGTCATACCAGATGAATCGAAGTGTGTGTTTTATGTTAAAAAAATGCAAATGAATGATTAAAGAAATGACGATTTGATCACGCTCGGCAGAAATCACGCACTCACAAAACGATGTGCTAAGATGCGGACACTTGAGGTCAAAAAAACAGAAGGATAGAAAATGGAATCACTGGCCGCACTCTATAAAAATCATATCGTTACCCTACAAGAACGGACGCGCGACGCGCTGGAGCGCTTCAAGCTGGATGCGTTACTTATTCACTCAGGAGAACTTGTTAACGTCTTTCTCGACGATCATCCCTACCCGTTTAAGGTCAATCCGCAATTCAAAGCCTGGGTGCCTGTAACGCAGGTTCCTAACTGCTGGTTGCTGGTGGATGGCGTGAATAAGCCGAAATTGTGGTTCTACCTGCCGGTCGATTACTGGCACAACGTTGAGCCGCTGCCGACCTCCTTCTGGACGGAAGAAATTGAGATCATCGCGCTGCCAAAAGCTGATGGTATCGGTAGCCAACTGCCTGCTGCTCGCGGCAATATCGGTTACATCGGTCCGGTTCCGGAACGCGCGCTGCAGCTGGACATCGCGGCCAGCAATATCAACCCTAAAGGGGTTATCGACTACCTACATTATTATCGTGCTTACAAAACAGATTACGAACTGGCCTGTATGCGCGAAGCACAGAAAATGGCGGTGAATGG
This sequence comes from Citrobacter sp. 21OH12SH02A-Citro, assembly GCF_027919895.1. NCBI lineage: Bacteria > Pseudomonadati > Pseudomonadota > Gammaproteobacteria > Enterobacterales > Enterobacteriaceae > Citrobacter > Citrobacter sp. 21OH12SH02A-Citro. Next base: position 4,783,012 of record NZ_CP114801.1, on the reverse strand, counting down.
ACACCGTGCCGCGGAAGAAGCGTTCCGTTCCGGGATGAGCGAGTTTGACATCAACCTCGCTTACCTGACTGCTACCGGTCATCGCGACACCGACGTGCCGTACAGCAACATCGTGGCGCTTAACGAGCATGCTTCGGTTCTGCATTACACCAGGCTGGATCATCAGGCTCCGTCTGAAATCCGCAGTTTCCTGCTGGACGCCGGTGCGGAATACAACGGCTATGCAGCAGACCTGACGCGTACGTGGTCGGCGAAAAGCGACAACGACTATGCGCATCTGGTGAAGGATGTGAATGACGAGCAACTGGCGCTGATTGCCACTATGAAAGCGGGCACCAGCTACGTGGATTATCACATTCAGTTCCATCAGCGCATCGCGAAGCTGCTGCGTAAGCATCAAATCATCACCGATATGAGTGAAGAGGCGATGGTGGAAAACGATCTTACCGGGCCGTTTATGCCGCATGGTATTGGTCACCCGCTGGGCCTGCAGGTACACGATGTCGCTGGCTTTATGCAAGATGACAGCGGTACGCATCTGGCCGCGCCGTCGAAGTATCCTTACCTGCGTTGCACCCGCGTTCTGCAACCGGGCATGGTCCTGACCATCGAACCGGGCATCTACTTCATTGAATCGCTGCTGGCGCCGTGGCGTGAAGGGCAGTTCAGCAAACACTTCAACTGGCAGAAAATTGAAGCCCTGAAACCGTTCGGCGGTATTCGTATTGAAGATAACGTGGTGGTCCACGAGAACAATATCGAAAACATGACACGGGATTTAAAACTGGCGTAATGGACAGTTGGTTAATCCCTGCGGCGCCGGTAATCGTCGTTGAAGAGATCAAAAAAAGCCGCTTCATTACGCTGCTCGCCCATACGGACGGCGTAGAAGCGGCGAAAGCGTTTGTTGAGTCAGTCAAAACGGAACACCCGGACGCCCGCCACCATTGTGTGGCTTGGGTGGCGGGCGCGCCCAATGACTCGCAGCAGCTGGGATTTTCAGACGATGGCGAACCGGCAGGTACGGCAGGAAAACCGATGCTCGCGCAGCTGATGGGGAGTGGCATCGGTGAGATTACCGCGGTGGTGGTGCGCTACTACGGCGGTATCCTTCTGGGTACGGGTGGGCTAGTGAAAGCCTACGGTGGCGGCGTGAATCAGGCGTTGCGTCAGTTAACGACGCAGCGCAAGACGCCATTAACCGAATATACTTTGCAGTGTGAGTACGGTCAGCTGGCAGGCATTGAAGCTTTGCTGGGGCAGTTTGACGGTAAAGTTGTTGCCAGTGATTACCAGGCTTTTGTTCGGCTCAGGGTGGCGCTTCCTTATGCCAAAGTGGATGAATTTTCGGCAAAACTGGCGGATTTTAGTCGTGGTTCATTGCAATTGTCAGCGATTGAAGAATAATCCCCACCTCATTTTAAAGAACTAAGGAAGCGGCAGAGATGCATTTTCGCGCCATCACCCGAATCGTTGGACTACTGGTCATCTTATTCTCGGGGACAATGATTATCCCCGGACTGGTAGCGCTCATCTACCGCGATGGGGCAGGGCGTGCGTTTACTCAAACTTTCTTCGTTGCTCTGGCGATCGGCTCCATGCTGTGGTGGCCAAACCGTAAAGAGAAGGGCGAGCTGAAATCGCGCGAAGGGTTTCTGATTGTCGTTTTGTTCTGGACCGTGCTGGGTAGCGTGGGTGCGCTACCGTTCATCTTTGCGGAAAGCCCTAACCTCACGATAACCGACGCTTTTTTTGAATCCTTCTCCGGATTAACCACCACGGGGGCGACAACGCTGGTGGGGCTGGATTCATTGCCACACGCTATCCTCTTTTATCGACAGATGCTGCAATGGTTCGGCGGGATGGGGATCATCGTGCTGGCGGTGGCTATTTTGCCTATTCTTGGCGTCGGTGGGATGCAGCTCTACCGGGCAGAAATGCCGGGCCCGCTGAAAGATAACAAAATGCGTCCGCGTATTGCCGAAACGGCGAAAACGCTGTGGCTTATCTATGTATTACTGACGGTGGCGTGTGCGCTGGCGCTATGGTTTGCCGGGATGCCCGCGTTTGACGCTATTGGGCACAGCTTTGCTACGATAGCCATCGGCGGCTTTTCCACACACGATGCCAGCGTGGGGTATTTCGACAGTCCCACGATTAACACCATTATTGCTATCTTCTTGCTGATCTCCGGTTGTAACTATGGTCTGCACTTCTCTTTATTAAGCGGTCGCAGCCTGAAGGTCTACTGGCGCGATCCAGAATTCCGCATGTTCATTGGGGTGCAGCTGACGCTGGTGGCTGTCTGTACGCTGGTGCTGTGGATACACAATACCTACGGTTCGGCACCCACGACCATCAACCAGGCTTTTTTTCAGGTGGTATCAATGGCGACGACCGCCGGATTCACTACGGACAGTATTGCCCGCTGGCCGTTGTTCCTGCCGGTGCTGTTGCTGTGTTCTGCTTTTATTGGCGGCTGTGCCGGGTCGACGGGCGGCGGCTTGAAGGTGATTCGAATCCTGTTGCTGTTTAAGCAGGGTAACCGCGAATTGAAACGACTGGTCCACCCGAATGCGGTTTACAGTATCAAGCTGGGTAACCGTGCTTTGCCGGAGCGAATCCTTGAAGCTGTGTGGGGATTCTTCTCTGCCTATGCGCTGGTCTTTATTATCAGTATGCTGGCGATTATTGCGACCGGTGTTGATGACTTCTCCGCGTTTGCCTCTGTTGTGGCGACGCTGAATAACCTGGGGCCAGGGCTGGGGGTTGTCGCCGACAACTTTGCCAGTATGAACCCCGTGGCGAAGTGGATCCTGATTGCCAATATGCTGTTTGGTCGTCTGGAGGTCTTTACCCTGCTGGTACTCTTTACCCCTACTTTCTGGCGTGAATAATGGAGTAACACGTGAAAACACTGATTCTTTTTTCTTCCCGGGACGGACAAACGCGTGAAATCGCCGAGTATCTGGCTTCTGAACTCAAAGAGCTGGGCGTTTGGGCGGATGTCGTTAATTTGCATCGTACCGCGGAGCCTGACTGGCAACATTATGACAGCGTGGTGATTGGCGCCTCGATTCGCTATGGTCATTACCATGCAGCTTTTCAGGAGTTTGTGAAAAAGCATGCCACGCGGCTGAATGCGATGCCGAGTGCCTTCTACTCCGTAAACCTGGTTGCCCGTAAACCGGAGAAACGCACGCCGCAAACTAACAGCTATGCGCGTAAGTTCCTGATGAGTTCGCCGTGGCGGCCTGATCGCAGTGCGGTTATTGCTGGCGCTTTGCTGTATCCACGCTATCGCTGGTATGACCGCGTTATGATCCAACTGATAATGAAGATGTCAGGCGGTGAAACAGATACCAATAAAGAAGTGGTGTATACCGATTGGGAACAGGTCGCGGATTTCGCGCGGGAAATCGCCCAATTAACCCACAAAACGTTGTCAAAATAAGCACAAAGAATAAAAAATACGCACTCGGAAGATTATTTTAAATTTCCCCTTGTCAGCCTGAAATAACTCCCTATAATGCGCCTCCACTGACACGGAACAACGGATTACAAACCGCCGGGTCAGCGGAGAAAAGCAAAAATAAATGCTTGACTCTGAATGAGGAAAACGTAATATACGGGACCTCGCGACAGAGCGCTAAAGCGCGTCGCAACTGCTCTTTAACAATTTATCAGACAATCTGTGTGGGCACTCGAAGATACGGATTCTTAACGTCGCAAGACGAAAAATGAATACCAAGTCTCTGAGTGAACACGTAATTCATTACGAAGTTTAATTCACGAGCATCAAACTTAAATTGAAGAGTTTGATCATGGCTCAGATTGAACGCTGGCGGCAGGCCTAACACATGCAAGTCGAACGGTAGCACAGAGGAGCTTGCTCCTTGGGTGACGAGTGGCGGACGGGTGAGTAATGTCTGGGAAACTGCCCGATGGAGGGGGATAACTACTGGAAACGGTAGCTAATACCGCATAACGTCGCAAGACCAAAGAGGGGGACCTTCGGGCCTCTTGCCATCGGATGTGCCCAGATGGGATTAGCTAGTAGGTGGGGTAACGGCTCACCTAGGCGACGATCCCTAGCTGGTCTGAGAGGATGACCAGCCACACTGGAACTGAGACACGGTCCAGACTCCTACGGGAGGCAGCAGTGGGGAATATTGCACAATGGGCGCAAGCCTGATGCAGCCATGCCGCGTGTATGAAGAAGGCCTTCGGGTTGTAAAGTACTTTCAGCGAGGAGGAAGGCATTGTGGTTAATAACCGCAGTGATTGACGTTACTCGCAGAAGAAGCACCGGCTAACTCCGTGCCAGCAGCCGCGGTAATACGGAGGGTGCAAGCGTTAATCGGAATTACTGGGCGTAAAGCGCACGCAGGCGGTCTGTCAAGTCGGATGTGAAATCCCCGGGCTCAACCTGGGAACTGCATCCGAAACTGGCAGGCTAGAGTCTTGTAGAGGGGGGTAGAATTCCAGGTGTAGCGGTGAAATGCGTAGAGATCTGGAGGAATACCGGTGGCGAAGGCGGCCCCCTGGACAAAGACTGACGCTCAGGTGCGAAAGCGTGGGGAGCAAACAGGATTAGATACCCTGGTAGTCCACGCCGTAAACGATGTCGACTTGGAGGTTGTGCCCTTGAGGCGTGGCTTCCGGAGCTAACGCGTTAAGTCGACCGCCTGGGGAGTACGGCCGCAAGGTTAAAACTCAAATGAATTGACGGGGGCCCGCACAAGCGGTGGAGCATGTGGTTTAATTCGATGCAACGCGAAGAACCTTACCTACTCTTGACATCCAGAGAACTTAGCAGAGATGCTTTGGTGCCTTCGGGAACTCTGAGACAGGTGCTGCATGGCTGTCGTCAGCTCGTGTTGTGAAATGTTGGGTTAAGTCCCGCAACGAGCGCAACCCTTATCCTTTGTTGCCAGCGGTTCGGCCGGGAACTCAAAGGAGACTGCCAGTGATAAACTGGAGGAAGGTGGGGATGACGTCAAGTCATCATGGCCCTTACGAGTAGGGCTACACACGTGCTACAATGGCATATACAAAGAGAAGCGACCTCGCGAGAGCAAGCGGACCTCATAAAGTATGTCGTAGTCCGGATTGGAGTCTGCAACTCGACTCCATGAAGTCGGAATCGCTAGTAATCGTGGATCAGAATGCCACGGTGAATACGTTCCCGGGCCTTGTACACACCGCCCGTCACACCATGGGAGTGGGTTGCAAAAGAAGTAGGTAGCTTAACCTTCGGGAGGGCGCTTACCACTTTGTGATTCATGACTGGGGTGAAGTCGTAACAAGGTAACCGTAGGGGAACCTGCGGTTGGATCACCTCCTTACCTTAAAGAAACGTTCTTTGTAGTGCTCACACAGATTGTCTGATGAAAATTAGCAGTAAGAAAATCTCTGCAGGCTTGTAGCTCAGGTGGTTAGAGCGCACCCCTGATAAGGGTGAGGTCGGTGGTTCAAGTCCACTCAGGCCTACCAAATTTCTGCTGATGCTGCGTTGCGGCGACGCTCACATACTTCAGTATGCTTCGCGTCACCACGCCTTGCCTCAACAGAAATTAAGGTTAAACGAGATTTAACTACGATGGGGCTATAGCTCAGCTGGGAGAGCGCCTGCTTTGCACGCAGGAGGTCTGCGGTTCGATCCCGCATAGCTCCACCATTCCTTACTGCAAAAACACAAGAAAACTTCAGAGTGTACCTGAAAAGGTTCACTGCGAAGTTTTGCTCTTTAAAAATCTGGATCAAGCTGAAAATTGAAACGACACACTGTTTCATTTCTCCGTAAACAAGAAATGAAAAGCGGTGTGTCCGAGTCTCTCAAATTTTCGCAACACTGAAGTGTTTTACGAAACATCTTCGGGTTGTGAGGTTAAGCGACTAAGCGTACACGGTGGATGCCCTGGCAGTCAGAGGCGATGAAGGACGTGCTAATCTGCGATAAGCGTCGGTAAGGTGATATGAACCGTTATAACCGGCGATTTCCGAATGGGGAAACCCAGTGTGATTCGTCACACTATCATTACGTGAATACATAGCGTAATGAAGCGAACCGGGGGAACTGAAACATCTAAGTACCCCGAGGAAAAGAAATCAACCGAGATTCCCCCAGTAGCGGCGAGCGAACGGGGAGCAGCCCAGAGTCTGAATCAGCATGTGTGGTAGTGGAACGGTCTGGAAAGTCCGACGGTACAGGGTGATAGTCCCGTACACAAAAGTGCATGTGTTGTGAACTCGAAGAGTAGGGCGGGACACGTGGTATCCTGTCTGAATATGGGGGGACCATCCTCCAAGGCTAAATACTCCTGACTGACCGATAGTGAACCAGTACCGTGAGGGAAAGGCGAAAAGAACCCCGGCGAGGGGAGTGAAAAAGAACCTGAAACCGTGTACGTACAAGCAGTGGGAGCCTCTTTATGGGGTGACTGCGTACCTTTTGTATAATGGGTCAGCGACTTATATTCTGTAGCAAGGTTAACCGAATAGGGGAGCCGAAGGGAAACCGAGTCTTAACTGGGCGTTAAGTTGCAGGGTATAGACCCGAAACCCGGTGATCTAGCCATGGGCAGGTTGAAGGTTGGGTAACACTAACTGGAGGACCGAACCGACTAATGTTGAAAAATTAGCGGATGACTTGTGGCTGGGGGTGAAAGGCCAATCAAACCGGGAGATAGCTGGTTCTCCCCGAAAGCTATTTAGGTAGCGCCTCGTGAATTCATCTTCGGGGGTAGAGCACTGTTTCGGCTAGGGGGTCATCCCGACTTACCAACCCGATGCAAACTGCGAATACCGAAGAATGTTATCACGGGAGACACACGGCGGGTGCTAACGTCCGTCGTGAAGAGGGAAACAACCCAGACCGCCAGCTAAGGTCCCAAAGTCATGGTTAAGTGGGAAACGATGTGGGAAGGCACAGACAGCCAGGATGTTGGCTTAGAAGCAGCCATCATTTAAAGAAAGCGTAATAGCTCACTGGTCGAGTCGGCCTGCGCGGAAGATGTAACGGGGCTAAACCATGCACCGAAGCTGCGGCAGCGACACTATGTGTTGTTGGGTAGGGGAGCGTTCTGTAAGCCGTTGAAGGTGTGCTGTGAGGCATGCTGGAGGTATCAGAAGTGCGAATGCTGACATAAGTAACGATAATGCGGGTGAAAAACCCGCACGCCGGAAGACCAAGGGTTCCTGTCCAACGTTAATCGGGGCAGGGTGAGTCGACCCCTAAGGCGAGGCCGAAAGGCGTAGTCGATGGGAAACAGGTTAATATTCCTGTACTTGGTGTTACTGCGAAGGGGGGACGGAGAAGGCTATGTTAGCCGGGCGACGGTTGTCCCGGTTTAAGCATGTAGGCGGAGATTCCAGGTAAATCCGGAGTCTTGCTAACGCTGAGGTGTGATGACGAGGCACTACGGTGCTGAAGTAACAAATGCCCTGCTTCCAGGAAAAGCCTCTAAGCATCAGGTAACACGAAATCGTACCCCAAACCGACACAGGTGGTCAGGTAGAGAATACCAAGGCGCTTGAGAGAACTCGGGTGAAGGAACTAGGCAAAATGGTGCCGTAACTTCGGGAGAAGGCACGCTGATATGTAGGTGAAGTGATTTACTCATGGAGCTGAAATCAGTCGAAGATACCAGCTGGCTGCAACTGTTTATTAAAAACACAGCACTGTGCAAACACGAAAGTGGACGTATACGGTGTGACGCCTGCCCGGTGCCGGAAGGTTAATTGATGGGGTTATCCGTAAGGAGAAGCTCTTGATCGAAGCCCCGGTAAACGGCGGCCGTAACTATAACGGTCCTAAGGTAGCGAAATTCCTTGTCGGGTAAGTTCCGACCTGCACGAATGGCGTAATGATGGCCAGGCTGTCTCCACCCGAGACTCAGTGAAATTGAACTCGCTGTGAAGATGCAGTGTACCCGCGGCAAGACGGAAAGACCCCGTGAACCTTTACTATAGCTTGACACTGAACACTGGTCCTTGATGTGTAGGATAGGTGGGAGGCTTTGAAGTGTGGACGCCAGTCTGCATGGAGCCAACCTTGAAATACCACCCTTTAATGGCTGGTGTTCTAACGTAGACCCGTAATCCGGGTTGCGGACAGTGTCTGGTGGGTAGTTTGACTGGGGCGGTCTCCTCCTAAAGAGTAACGGAGGAGCACGAAGGTTAGCTAATCCTGGTCGGACATCAGGAGGTTAGTGCAAAGGCATAAGCTAGCTTGACTGCGAGAGTGACGGCTCGAGCAGGTGCGAAAGCAGGTCTTAGTGATCCGGTGGTTCTGAATGGAAGGGCCATCGCTCAACGGATAAAAGGTACTCCGGGGATAACAGGCTGATACCGCCCAAGAGTTCATATCGACGGCGGTGTTTGGCACCTCGATGTCGGCTCATCACATCCTGGGGCTGAAGTAGGTCCCAAGGGTATGGCTGTTCGCCATTTAAAGTGGTACGCGAGCTGGGTTTAGAACGTCGTGAGACAGTTCGGTCCCTATCTGCCGTGGGCGCTGGAGAATTGAGGGGGGCTGCTCCTAGTACGAGAGGACCGGAGTGGACGCATCACTGGTGTTCGGGTTGTCATGCCAATGGCATTGCCCGGTAGCTAAATGCGGAAGAGATAAGTGCTGAAAGCATCTAAGCACGAAACTTGCCCCGAGATGAGTTCTCCCTGACCCTTTAAGGGTCCTGAAGGAACGTTGAAGACGACGACGTTGATAGGTCGGGTGTGTAAGCGTAGCGATACGTTGAGCTAACCGATACTAATGAACCGTGAGGCTTAACCTTACAACGCCGAAGATGTTTTGGCGAAAGAGACACGATATTCAGCTTGATTACAGATTAATCGACATGCGAAAAGCGTGTTGATAAACAGAATTTGCCTGGCGGCTGTAGCGCGGTGGTCCCACCTGACCCCATGCCGAACTCAGAAGTGAAACGCCGTAGCGCCGATGGTAGTGTGGGGTCTCCCCATGCGAGAGTAGGGAACTGCCAGGCATCAAATAAGTGAAGAAGCCCATCCTGCCGGATGGGCTTTTTTGCGTCTGCAGGGAATGAAAACTGCCGGATGTGACCTCCCGCCTGATCCGGCCTACAAAAGCGTATCACGACACAGCAGCTATCTTCTTATCCATTGCGTAACAAAATCGGCAACTTGCTGTATATCGTTGATATCTAACAATGGAACATCCACCGCAAGCGGAATATCACTGGCAACCGCGATAACATAGTTGTCTAACGCCAGGTCCTCTGGACTGTGCCCGCAACCGTCGCGAAAAAGAACGATCTTAGCAACAGGTTCATGCTTAAAGCCTTCAACCAACACCATATCCAGTGTAGAAGCATCCATCCTGCTTACCAGGTACGCTAAATCCAGTTCGGGCTCTTCCGGGGTCTCTACCATTAATGCCCAGCGCTGCTGGCTGGCGACCAGGGTTTGTGCTGCACCGGCTTTGCGTAGCTCATAGCTATCTTTGCCGGGCTTATCAACATCCATATTGTGATGAGTATGCTTAATCAATCCGGGACGAATGCCTCTGGCACGTAGCTCCGGGATCAATTTTTTAAGCAGCGTAGTTTTTCCCGTTCCGCTCCATGCTGCTATAGCGAGTAATGGGATCATGATTTGTCCTGCCATTTTGCAAGTTCTTCAGGGGTGTTCACGTTCACGAACGCATCTTTATGATCGCTGAAATCGACAGCATGACCGCCAGCCTGGCGCATAAAGACCATAACGCGTCTTTCACCGGACTGAAGATAATCCTGTAGCAAGGGTTGCATGGTGCGGTGCATTAGCGCAATGGTCGGATGATCTCTTTCGCCATCATGCACCCAGACAACCGGTGCAGCTTTGCGCTGTTCCTTCAAACGTTTGACCAGATCGTGAGGAATATAGGGCATATCGCACGGGCAGAACAGAAACCACTCCCCCGCTTGCTGCAGGAATACCGATAGCATCCCGGCCAGTGGGCCAGGGAAATCGGCCAATGAATCAGGGATAACTTTCAGGCCGCTTTGTTGGTAAATATCCCGGTGGCGATTGGCATTAACCACCACGGTTTCGACCTGTAAAGCGAGGGTATCGGCCACATGCCGCCAAAGAGGTTTACCATCCAGCTCAAGCAGACCTTTATCGGTTCCGCCCATCCGTCTGGCCTTACCGCCTGCCAGCACAACCCCTGTTATTGCACTATCCAGAATCACTGATATCGCCTCTTTTAATGTGGGATTGACCCTGCTAACGTATCTGTATTGAGCCTAAGGAGCACAACCATGAAATGTAAACGTCTGAATGAAGTTATTGAACTCCTCCAGCCGGCCTGGCAGAAGGAACCCGATCTTAACCTGATGCAATTTTTACAGAAACTGGCGCAAGAGTCAGGTTTTGACGGCGAACTGGCGGATTTAACTGATGACATTCTGATCTATCACCTGAAAATGCGTGACTCGGCGAAAGACGCCGTCATCCCAGGTATTCAGAAAGATTATGAAGAAGATTTTAAAACCGCACTACTCCGCGCACGTGGCGTAATTAAAGAGTAAAAGCTTGTAATCGCCACCACCGAAAGCGCTGCGAAATGATATCCTGAATCATTCGTAGTATTTTCCGGATGATGGGATGAACGACAACGCTTTTAATTTCCAGACGCTACACCCGGATACCATCATGGATGCACTGTTTGAGCAGGGGATCCGGGTGGACTCCGGGCTTACCCCGCTTAACAGCTATGAAAACCGTGTCTATCAATTCCAGGACGAAGACCGTCGACGCTTTGTCGTTAAGTTTTATCGCCCTGAACGTTGGTCTGTCGAGCAGATCCAGGAAGAGCACCAGTTTGCTCTGGAACTGGTAAGCGATGAAGTCCCGGTAGCTGCACCGCTGGTACTAAGCGGCCAAACGCTGTTAAGCCATCAGGGTTTCCATTATGCGATCTTCCCCAGCGTCGGCGGGCGGCAGTTTGAGGCCGACAATATCGATCAGATGGAGGCGGTGGGGCGCTATCTGGGGCGTATGCATCAGACCGGATGCAAGCGTACTTTTGCCTTTCGCCCGACGATTGGCCTTGAAGAATACCTGACTGAGCCGCGTAAGCTTTTTGAACACGCACAGTTGATCCCATCAGGGCAAAAAGCGGCTTTCCTGAAGGCAACGGATGCGCTTATCGCGGTCGTTACCGAACGCTGGCATGCACGTTTTACCACGTTACGTCTGCACGGTGATTGTCATGCCGGTAATATTCTGTGGCGCGATGGTCCGATGTTTGTCGATTTAGATGATGCCCGCAATGGCCCGGCTGTTCAGGATTTATGGATGCTCCTCAATGGCGATAAAGCTGAACAACGCATGCAGCTTGAAACCATTATCGAGGCTTATGAAGAGTTTAGTGAGTTCGACACCTCTGAAATCGGACTGATAGAACCTTTACGCGCTATGCGTTTAGTTTATTATCTTGCCTGGCTAATTCGACGTTGGGCTGACCCTGCGTTTCCAAAAAACTTCCCGTGGTTAACCGGGGAAGATTACTGGCATCGTCAGACCGCGACCTTTATTGAGCAGGCAAAAATTCTGCAAGAGCCCCCCTTACAATTAACGCCAATGTATTAATCGGAGAAATTTGAACATGAAAAAATTATGGCTGGCGCTGGCTGGTATGGTTTTAGCTTTTAGCGCATCTGCAGCGCAGTTCCAGGATGGCAAACAATACATCACTCTGGAAAAGCCTGTTGCGGGTGAACCGCAAGTGTTGGAGTTCTTCTCCTTCTACTGCCCGCACTGCTATCAGTTTGAAGAAGTTCTTCACGTCTCTGATAACGTGAAGAAAAAACTGCCGGAAGGCACTAAGATGACTAAGTACCACGTCGAGTTTCTGGGGCCGTTGGGCAAAGATCTGACGCAAGCTTGGGCCGTTGCTATGGCGCTGGGCGTTGAAGATCAAGTAACCGTTCCGTTGTTTGAAGGTGTTCAGAAAACCCAGACCGTTCAGTCTGTAGCTGATATCCGTAAAGTGTTTGTCGACGCGGGTATTAAGGGTGAAGACTATGATGCGGCATGGAACAGCTTCGTGGTGAAATCACTCGTGGCGCAGCAGGAAAAAGCGGCGGCTGATTTACAGCTGCAGGGCGTTCCGGCAATGTTCGTGAATGGCAAATATCAGGTAAATCCGCAGGGCATGGATACCAGCAGCATGGATATCTTTGTACAACAGTATGCGGATACTGTGAAGTATCTGGTTGGTCAGAAGTAAAAGCAAAAGCCGGTCACTTGTGCTGACCGGCTTTTTCATTTGAGGCTTTAATCGCGTCGAGTTGCGCGTCTTTCTCACTCCACAGCGTATTAAGCCACAGCTGAAACCGACGCTTGAATCCCTTATCGTTCACGTAATCACCGTGTAACTCTTCATGAATTGGCTCCAGATTTACCCGCACGACAATACGCGTTAGCTTACCGCTCAGCATATCGTAGAACGGTCGGCTGCTATTTTCCGGATAGCACAACGTGACGTTCAACATTTTATCGAACTGCGACCCCAGTACGTTCAATGCCATCGCAATACCGGCCGCCTTTGGAGGGAGCAAGTTTTGATAAGGAGAGCGGGTTTGCTCACGTTTCTCTTTGGTAAAGCGTGAACCTTCGACAAAATTCACAATAGTTGTCGGGTGTACGCGAAACTTCTCGCAGGAACGACGCGTTGTTTCGACATCTTTACCGCGCCGTTCTGGATCACGGAGCAGGTAGCCTCGCGAATAGCGTTTCATAAACGGCATATCCAGCGCCCAGCAGGCCAGGCCAATAAAGGGCACCCAGGCCAGTTGTTGCTTGAGGAAATATTTATTCATGGGGATGTGCTTACGGAACAGCACGCAAAGCACAACGATGTCAGCCCAGCTGTAATGGTTACAAATGAGCAGATACCAGTTTTTCTTGCTAAGACCTTCCAGTCCCTCGACATCCCACTTCAGTCGCGGATTGAGGTGTAGCAGTAGCGCCAGACCTTCACACCAGCAGTACATCATGAAATTACAGAAGACAGAAACCTTGCGCCAGACAACGGGAACGGGCAAAAGGAGTTTTACAACTCCGGCAAGGATGATCGGCACAGAACAAAAAATCGTGACCAATATGGTCAATACGATACTCAGCAACAGCGTTATCGCAGCGAGTATTCTCGTCATAATTAAATTATTCAAAAGGTTAGCCATAGATAGTGCGCTAAAGAGGCGCAAGGGGCTGATTTTATCAGAAAACGAACCAAATGATGGATCTTCCCTGAATAGAAAAAAAGGGAATATCTATCCACATCAGGATATAAGCTGTATAAATGGAATAAAATGCTACGCATTTATTTAAGTTTCTGAAATATATATATAAATAAAATGACGTGTTAATTTCATTGCTATATTTAAAGAGCTGAAAATTATTTATTCACAAAGTTATCCACAGTCTTCTTTGCGAGCAAAGCAGAAGAACTACAAAAGTTTTTCGACAAATGCGGCGAAAAACTCATGTTTTCATCCTGTCTGTGGCATCCTTTACCCATAATCTGATAAACAGGCACGGACATTATGGTTCAGATCCCAGAAAACCCACTTATCCTTGTAGATGGCTCCTCTTACCTGTATCGCGCATACCATGCGTTCCCGCCGCTGACCAACAGTGCAGGAGAACCTACTGGCGCGATGTATGGTGTCCTCAACATGCTGCGTAGCTTGATTCTGCAATATCAGCCGACCCATGCTGCGGTGGTATTCGACGCTAAGGGTAAAACCTTCCGTGATGAGTTATTCGAACACTACAAGTCACACCGCCCACCCATGCCGGACGATCTGCGTGCGCAGATTGAGCCTCTGCATGCGATGGTAAAAGCGATGGGGTTGCCACTGCTGGCCGTTTCGGGCGTGGAAGCAGACGATGTCATCGGTACGCTGGCGCGAGAAGCAGAGAAGGTGGGGCGTCCGGTGCTGATTAGCACCGGTGATAAAGATATGGCTCAGTTGGTGACGCCGAATATCACCCTGATCAACACCATGACCAATACGATCCTCGGCCCGGATGAAGTGGTGAATAAATATGGTGTTCCACCAGAACTGATCATCGATTTCCTGGCGCTGATGGGGGATTCCTCAGATAACATCCCAGGCGTTCCTGGCGTAGGTGAAAAAACCGCGCAGGCTCTGCTGCAGGGGCTGGGGGGGCTGGATACCCTCTATGCTGAATCAGACAAAATCGCGGGGCTGACTTTCCGTGGTGCGAAAACTATGGCGGGCAAGCTTGAGCAGAATAAAGAGGTAGCGTACCTCTCTTATCAATTGGCTACCATTAAAACGGATGTTGAACTGGAGTTGACCTGCGAGCAGTTGGAAGTACGTCAGCCGGCAGCGGATGAACTGCTTGGCCTGTTTAAACAGTATGAATTCAAGCGTTGGGTTACTGACGTTGAAGCGGGTAAATGGCTACAGGCGAAAGGAACGAAGCCGGCGGCAAAACCACAGGAAACTATCGCCGTCGATGAAACGCCTGAGGGGCCGGCCACGGTTCTCTCGTATGATAACTATGTGACAATTCTGGATGAAGCGACGCTGGAAGAGTGGATTGCGAAGCTGAAAAAAGCGCCTGTCTTTGCCTTCGATACTGAAACTGACAGCCTGGACAACATCTCTGCGAATCTGGTTGGCCTGTCTTTTGCCATTGAACCGGGTGTGGCTGCATATGTTCCTGTTGCCCACGATTACCTGGACGCCCCCGATCAGATCGCTCGCGACCGCGCGCTGGCATTGCTGAAGCCGCTGCTGGAAGATGAGAAAGCGCATAAAGTCGGGCAAAACCTGAAGTATGATCGCGGTATCCTGGCGAACTATGGCATCGAACTGCGTGGAATCACCTTTGACACCATGCTCGAATCCTACATTCTTAACAGCGTCGCTGGCCGACACGATATGGACAGCCTCTCGGACCGCTGGCTGAAACATAAAACCATCACCTTTGAAGAGATCGCCGGAAAGGGCAAAAACCAGCTGACCTTTAACCAGATAGCGCTGGAAGAAGCCGGACGTTACGCTGCGGAAGACGCCGACGTTACGCTACAGCTCCATCTCAAAATGTGGCCAGAATTGCAGCAGCATAAAGGACCGCTGAACGTCTTTGAAAATATCGATATGCCGCTGGTTCCTGTTTTGTCTCGCGTTGAGCGCAATGGTGTGAAAATCGATCCGGCTGTTCTGCACAAACATTCAGAAGAGCTGATGCTGCGTTTGAACGAGCTGGAGCAAAAAGCGCACGAGATCGCCGGAGAAGCGTTTAACCTCTCTTCCACCAAGCAACTGCAAACTATCCTGTTTGAAAAGCAGGGTATTAAGCCGCTGAAGAAAACCCCTGGCGGCGCGCCATCAACGTCGGAAGAGGTACTGGAAGAGCTCGCGCTCGATTACCCATTGCCGAAAGTGATCCTGGAATATCGCGGCTTAGCAAAACTGAAGTCGACCTATACGGATAAGCTTCCGTTGATGATTAACAAGAAAACCGGGCGCGTTCACACCTCCTATCACCAGGCGGTGACTGCTACCGGGCGCTTATCATCCACGGATCCAAACCTGCAGAACATCCCGGTACGTAATGACGAAGGTCGTCGTATTCGTCAGGCGTTTATTGCGCCAGAAGACTACGTGATTGTCTCCGCAGACTACTCACAGATTGAACTGCGTATCATGGCGCATCTCTCGCGTGATAAAGGTCTGCTTACCGCATTTGCCGAAGGGAAAGATATTCACCGCGCAACGGCGGCGGAAGTCTTTGGCTTACCGCTGGATTCCGTGACTGGTGAACAACGCCGCAGCGCGAAAGCCATCAACTTCGGTCTGATCTACGGGATGAGTGCCTTTGGTTTGGCGCGCCAGTTGAATATTCCACGTAAAGAAGCACAGAAATACATGGACCTCTACTTCGAACGCTACCCTGGCGTGCTGGAATATATGGAACGCACCCGTGCACAGGCAAAAGAGCAAGGTTATGTCGAAACGCTGGAAGGGCGTCGTCTCTATTTACCGGATATTAAATCCAGTAATGGCGCTCGTCGCGCTGGTGCAGAGCGCGCGGCAATTAACGCCCCGATGCAGGGTACTGCCGCAGACATTATCAAACGCGCCATGATTGCGGTGGACGGATGGCTGCAAACCGAGCAACCACGTGTGCGCATGATCATGCAGGTACACGATGAACTGGTGTTTGAAGTGCATAAAGATGACCTCGAAAGCGTCTCTAAAAAGATCCATCAACTGATGGAAAACGAGACCCAGATTGATGTGCCGTTGCTGGTGGAAGTCGGTAGTGGCGAAAACTGGGATCAGGCGCACTAAGGGTTTACTGAATAACGCCCCTTTTTCGTAACTAAGCAACATAAGATAGAACTTTTTGTGATGTCCATTAGAATTCCCTATGTAAGGAATGAAAAAAAATTACAAAAAGTGCTTTCTGAGCTGCTCAAAAAAGAGTAAAGTTATTCACGTAGGGTACAGAGGTAAGATGTTCTATCTTTCAGACCTTTTACTTCACGTAATCGGATTTGGCTGAATATTTTAGCCGCCCCAGTCAGTAATGACTGGGGCGTTTTTTATTGTGCGAAAGAAAAGTTTCGTACAGGCTGTAGGCCGGATAAGACGCGCAGCGGCGCTATCCGGCATATCGGTGGGTTACTCCCCGTCCTGCATCTCTTCAATCGGCGCCAGTTCACTAAACCAGCTATCCAGCTTCTGCCGAAGTTTGTCCACGCCCAGTTTTTTCAGTGATGAAAATGCTTCTACCTGTACATCACCGTTAAATGCCAGTACGGCTTCACGTACCATATTCAACTGGGCTTTGCGCGCACCGCTGGCCAGCTTGTCTGCTTTAGTCAGCAGTACCAGAACCTGAACGTTGCTCTCAACCGCCCACAAGATCATCTGCTGATCGAGGTCTTTTAGTGGGTGACGAATATCCATCAATACCACCAGACCTTGCAGGCTCTGACGTTTTTCCAGATATTCAGCCAGCGCGCGCTGCCATTTGCGCTTCATCTCTTCCGGAACTTCGGCATAACCGTATCCTGGCAAATCGACCAGGCGTTTGCCGTCAACGACTTCAAACAAGTTGATGAGCTGAGTACGACCCGGCGTTTTAGATGTACGCGCCAGACTCTTTTGATTCGTCAGGGTATTTAGCGCACTGGATTTGCCTGCGTTGGAACGGCCAGCAAAAGCCACTTCGATACCGGTATCGGAAGGTAAGTGGCGAATATCAGGCGCACTCATCACAAAGTGCGTCTGTTGATAATTCAAGTTAGTCAAAGCAGTCCTCTCCATCAATCAGGGCTTTGCAGCGATTATACCTGAACCCCAGCAAAAGGCTGGTTTTTCGACGCGTAGGCTATGTAAGTAAAAACCTCGCACTTTGTGAGACATTGCCGATAGTTTCTATACGAGATGACAGAGTAAAAAATGACGTAACTAAAATAAATCATATAGTTAAGATAAGGCACTATTCTTAAAGTCCGAAATTGTTACCCAGGTTACTTGTACGTTTAAGCCAAAGCGGTAAAGTAGCGCCCATAGCGAGGAAGCTGACAGGATAGTCGACTCAGGATGAGGGTCAGGAGCGCCAGGAGGCGAAGACACAGGATTGTCAGGGAGACAAACGTCTGGAGACGTTAGTAAAAGGAAATGGAAACAACACGGAATGTTTCAGGCTAAGGGAAAAACAGGGTGTGTTGATAGCCAACAGGGATTGTAGAGCCCGTAAGGGTTGAGAGTCAGGAAAAAAGGCGACAGATTACTCTGTCGCCTTTTTTCTTTATTTCTGCTAGATTCCGGCGCAATTATATACTGAATAAAACAGCCAAAGACGAATCATGATGAAACCAACTTCTACACCACGCGGTAAAGGTCCTGCAAAAGCGCGTCGTAAAACACGCGAAGAAATTAATCAGGAAGCTCGCGACCGTAAGCGCCAGAAAAAACACCGTGGTCATGCGGCGGGTAGCCGTGCGTCCGGTAGCGAAGGCGCATCTGGTGGCGGAAACCAAAATAAGCAAAAAGATCCTCGTATTGGCAGCAAAAACCCCATTCCATTGGGCGTGACCGAAAAAGTCACCAAACAGCACAAACCGAAGAGTGAGAAACCTATGCTTTCACCACAGGCTGAGTTGGATTTACTGGAAACGGATGAGCGCCTGGATGCGCTGCTGGAGCGTCTTGAAGCAGGAGAAACCCTGAGCGCGGAAGATCAGACCTGGGTTGATGCCAAGCTGGACCGCATCGATGAGCTGATGCAAAAGCTGGGTCTTTCTTACGATGACGAGGAAGAAGAGGAAGAGGAAGAAAAGCAGGAAGACATGATGCGTCTGCTGAAAGGCGGCAACTAACGGTTTTACACCGTGGGTCTTCCCGTCCTGCTTATAACCCTTCCGGTTATATGTTATCTGGTGTGGTTATTCGTTAAACTACAGCGGTTGTCGCGGCGACAGAAGTGGCTGCGCAACCGGCTTATCACCCGCACTGGGGTTAAGCCGGTACGCCGTACCCGCCAGAGACGCCATCGGAAGGAGTGAGCATGTCAGAGCAGTTAATAGACTGGGACCTGGCCCTGATCCAGAAATATAACTATTCCGGGCCACGATATACCTCGTACCCGACCGCGCTGGAGTTTTCTGAAGACTACGGCACAGAAGCATTTCTAAAGGCCGTGGCGCGTTATCCTGAGCGTCCGCTCTCGCTGTACGTTCACATCCCGTTCTGCCACAAACTGTGCTACTTCTGTGGCTGCAACAAGATTGTGACTCGCCAGCAGCATAAAGCAGATCAATATCTCGATGCCCTGGAACAAGAAATTATCCATCGCGCACCGCTGTTCGCCGGACGCCATGTCAGCCAGCTGCACTGGGGCGGCGGCACGCCAACGTATCTGAATAAAGCGCAAATCAGCCGTTTGATGTCACTGCTGCGTGGCAATTTCAACTTTAACGACGACGCCGAAATCTCGATCGAAGTGGATCCGCGTGAAATCGAGCTGGATGTCCTTGATCATTTACGCGCTGAAGGTTTTAACCGTTTGAGCATGGGAGTGCAGGACTTCAACAAAGAAGTCCAGCGCCTGGTGAACCGTGAGCAGGATGAGGAGTTTATCTTTGCGCTGCTGAATCATGCGCGGGAGATTGGCTTTACCTCAACGAATATCGATCTGATTTATGGCCTGCCAAAACAGACGCCAGAGAGCTTCGCCTTTACCCTGAAACGCGTGGCTGAGCTGAATCCAGACCGTCTGAGCGTCTTTAACTACGCGCACCTGCCGACGCTGTTTGCTGCCCAGCGCAAGATTAAAGATGCCGACCTGCCCAGCGCGCAGCAGAAGCTGGATATCCTGCAGGAGACCATCTCTTCACTGACCGAAACTGGCTATCAGTTCATTGGCATGGATCACTTTGCCCGCCCGGATGACGAACTGGCCATTGCTCAACGCGAGGGCGTTTTGCATCGCAATTTCCAGGGCTATACCACCCAGGGGGATACCGATCTGCTGGGTATGGGCGTATCGGCCATCAGTATGATTGGCGACAACTACGCGCAGAATCAGAAAGAGTTGAAGCACTATTACCAGCAGGTAGACGAGCAGGGGAATGCGCTGTGGCGCGGAATTGCCCTGACCCGCGACGACTGCATTCGTCGGGATGTTATTAAGCTCCTGATCTGCAATTTCCGCCTCGACTATGCCGCCGTGGAACAACAATGGGATCTGAACTTCGCTGACTATTTTGCCGAAGACCTGAAACTGCTGGCGCCGCTGGCGAAAGATGGGCTGGTGGATGTGGATGAGAAGGGGATTCAGGTTACGCCGAAGGGGCGTCTGCTGATTCGTAATATTTGCATGTGCTTCGATGCATATCTGCGCCAGAAAGCGCGTTTGCAGCAGTTCTCGCGCGTTATTTAGCCGGGTTGCCCGGTGGCGCTTCGCTTACCGGGCCTACGAAATCTCAATACGTAGGTCGGGTAAGCGAAGCGCCACCCGACAAACCCGCTAGCTGAACAGCCCAACCAGCGCCGCACACAGCACGGCGGCAACCGCAGTTTGTGGCGTATGGCTTTCGACCGCACCGCTCGATAGCAGATTTATCATTGATTCCAGCATGATGACTTCCCCCCGTTTGCCGGGCACGATCATACTTAACTCATCGGAACAGTAAAGCGCAAAATAGCAGCAATTTGCGCTCAATTATCAATCTTTACACAGTGACCGATCGTCACTCCATTCCGAGTTCTTTTAACTTTCGCGTCAAGGTATTACGGCCCCAACCGAGCAGCCGTGCCGCTTCCTGTTTATGCCCCTGGGTATGGCGTAGCGCGGTGGTCAACAGCGTGCGCTCCATCTCCGGTTGAGCCTCTGAAAGCAGGTTTTGATGACCGGAACGTAATGCCCGATCCGCCCACTGTGCCAACAGGGTTGCCCAGCTGTCTGGCTGCATATGGGACGGTGCGTCAGGCACGGTGGTTTCAAACAGTTCGGTCGGTAAGTCCTGAATGAGTACTTCCTGTCCGGCGGCCATTACGGTTAACCAGCGACAGGTATTCTCAAGCTGACGCACGTTTCCCGGCCATGACAGACGGGTGAGCGCCGCCTCGGTTTCAGTGTGTAATTGCTTGGCTTCTACTCCGAGTTCGCGGGCGGCCTCCTGCAGGAAATGACGCGCCAGGCGTGGGATATCTTCCCGACGTTCGCGCAGTGGCGGCAGATGCACCCGGATGACGTTCAGGCGATGGAATAAGTCCTCACGGAATTTGCCTTCCTGCACCCGCAGTTCCAGGTTCTGGTGCGTGGCGGCGATAATACGTACGTCCACCTTCACAGGCGCATAACCGCCAACGCGGTAAAACTGTCCATCGGCTAATACGCGCAATAAACGTGTCTGCACGTCCAGCGGCATATCGCCAATTTCATCGAGGAACAGCGTGCCGCCGTCTGCCTGTTCAAAGCGCCCCTGACGAATCGTATTCGCCCCGGTAAACGCCCCTTTTTCATGGCCAAACAGCTCAGACTCGATCAAATCTTTCGGAATAGCAGCCATGTTCAGAGCGATAAACGGTGCTTTGACGCGCGGACTATGACGGTGCAACGCATGGGCGACCAGCTCTTTACCGGTCCCGGACTCTCCGTTAATCAATACGCTGATTGAAGAACGGGACAGGCGACCAATAATGCGAAAGACGTCTTGCATTGCCGGTGCTTCGCCGATGATGTCGGTTGTTGGGCCGTTGATCTGAACATTACGCGGTTGCTGCTGTTCCTGATAATGGCTGATGGCGCGTTCGACCAGCGCCACGGCTTCATCAATATCAAAAGGTTTGGGCAGATAATCAAACGCCCCTTGCTGGTAGGCGCTGACGGCAGCATCCAGATCGGAGTGTGCGGTCATTATGATGACCGGAAGCATCGGATGCCGCTGTTTGATCTGTTTTAACAGCGTCAGGCCGTCCATGCCCGGCATACGGATATCCGACAGCAGTACGTCCGGCGTTTTGCTGGCCAGCGCGTCCAGTACCTCTTTACCACTCTCAAATGTAGTGCAGCTTAGTCCTGCCCCTGCGAGCGCACGTTCAAGCACCCAACGGATGGAACTATCGTCATCAACTACCCAGACTATTCCTCGTTGCATAAACGTCACCTTTATTTCCTGATAGGCAGGTAAACCGAGAACTCGGTATGACCCGGCCAACTGGTAAATTCAATTTTGCCGGAATGTTGATCAATCAAATTACGGGCGATGGATAATCCAAGGCCGGTACCGCCTTCGCGACCGCTGACCATTGGGTAGAACAGCGTGTCCTGCAAATGCGAGGGAATTCCCGGGCCGTTATCCTCAACATCAATCCGCGCCGCCAGACGATAACGCATACCGTGCAGCGTGAGCTGAAATGCGGTGCGGGTACGCAGAATAATTTCGCCGCCTTCCGGTCCCAGCGCCTGCAAAGCATTGCGCACGATGTTCAGCAAAACCTGCTCGATCTGGTCCGGGTCGTGCAGTAATTCAGGCAGACTCGGGTCGTAATCACGAATCAGCGTGACGTTTTCCGGCAGCTCCATCGAGACCAGCGCCACCACGCGCTCCGCCACTTTGTGAATACTTTCGGTGACGTGCATTCCCGGCTGTTGTGGTCCCAGCAGACGGTCGACCAGATTACGCAGGCGGTCGGCCTGCTCAATAATGACTTTGGTATATTCGGTCAGCGCCGGGTCCGGAAGCGCTTTACTGAGCAGTTGCGCCGCGCCGCGTAATCCACCCAGCGGGTTTTTAATTTCGTGCGCCAGGCCGCGCACCAGATCGCGGGCAGCGATCTGCTGGGCGTGCTGGAGCTGTTCCTGGCTCAGACGGCGCTGGTTATCCATTGGCGCCATCTCCAGCAGGATAAGGCCATCAGGCAGCCTCTGAGCGGTCACAGAGAGGATGTGTGAGTGGCTATCTATCACCAGCGTCACTTCGTTATCCGTAAAGCCCTGGCCTGCTTCCAGGCTCTCTCGCATCAGCCCGATGTTTAAGGAGAAATAACTCAACAGATCGGGAAGTGGGGTACCAAACAGTTTGCGGGAGCTTTGGGCGAGCAGCTGTTGTGCCGCCGGGTTGGCGTAATGTACCGCCAGCTCATCGTCGACGAGTAAGATGCTGTTGATTAAAGAATTGAGGATCTGCCCAGCATCGGGCAGCGTGCCGGTTGCCATTCAGCAGTCTCCTGAAAAGTGTTGCACCAATTTAGTGCATTATAGCTTTTTACATCAAAAAAGCGCGAGGAAGCAGGTTGTTAGTGGAGAAAAAAGCCCATCCTGGGATGGGCTAAAAGTTCCACGGCAACTTAAAGACTCTATATTTTTCTTGCTACAGCCGCGTGGGTCGCAACAAGAAATCTACGGAGTATTGGTACTAATTAAACGCTGTAGTACAGCTCAAACTCTACCGGGTGCGGAGTCATACGCACGCGGTCATCTTCTTCGCGACGCAGCGTAATGTACGCATCGATCGCTTCATTGGTGAACACGCCGCCTGCAGTCAGGAACTCGCGGTCCAGATCCAGTTCTTTCAGTGCTTCTTCCAGAGAACCAGCAACCTGTGGGATCTCTTTCGCTTCTTCCGGCGGCAGGTCGTACAGGTTTTTATCCATGGCTTCGCCCGGGTGGATCTTGTTCTTAATACCGTCAAGACCCGCCATCAGCAGTGCTGCGAAGCACAGGTACGGGTTAGCAGCCGGGTCCGGGAAACGCACTTCGATACGACGCGCTTTCGGAGAAGCCACTACCGGAATACGGATAGAAGCAGAACGGTTACGGGCAGAGTAAGCCAGCATTACCGGCGCTTCGTAGCCTGGGACCAGACGCTTGTAAGAGTTGGTGGTTGGGTTAGCCAGGGCGTTGATCGCTTTAGCGTGTTTGATTACGCCGCCGATGTAGAACAGCGCCTGCTCAGACAGACCCGCATATTTGTCGCCAGAGAACAGGTTTACGCCGTTCTTGGACAGAGACATGTGGCAGTGCATACCGGAACCGTTATCGCCAAACATAGGTTTTGGCATAAAGGTCGCGGTTTTACCGAAACGGTGAGCGACGTTGTGAACCACATATTTGTAGATCTGAATTTCGTCCGCTTTTTTGGTCATGGTGTTAAAGCGGGTCGCGATTTCGTTCTGACCTGCGGTCGCCACTTCGTGGTGATGCGCTTCAACAACCAGGCCCATTTCTTCCATGATCAGACACATGGTAGAACGGATGTCCTGAGAAGAATCTACCGGAGGAACCGGGAAGTAACCGCCTTTCACGCCAGGACGGTGACCTTTGTTACCACCTTCGTATTTGGTGGAGGAGTTCCATGCGCCTTCGATGTCATCGATAGCCACGTGGGAACCGGAAATGGACGCGCCGAAACGGATGTCGTCAAACAGGAAGAACTCTGGCTCAGGCCCGAACAGAACGGTGTCTGCGATGCCGGTAGAACGCAGATACTCTTCAGCGCGTTTAGCGATGGAGCGCGGGTCGCGGTCGTAGCCCTGCAGCGTACCTGGTTCCAGGATATCGCAACGGATGATCAGGGTGGACTCTTCATAGAACGGGTCGATAAGTGCAGTAGACGCATCTGGCATCAGAACCATGTCTGATTCGTTAATGCCTTTCCAGCCACCGATTGAGGAGCCGTCAAACATTTTGCCTTCTTCAAAGAATTCGGCATTTACCTGATGAGCAGGAATAGTGACGTGCTGTTCTTTACCTTTGGTATCAGTGAAGCGTAAATCAACAAACTTCACTTCGTGTTCGTTCAGCATCGTCAAAACGTGTTCAGCGGACATACTTACTCTCCCGGATTGGTCATGGTCGTCGTGGTAACGAAGTCTTCAATTCTGCAAAAAATTGGCCGTGTCGCCGTAAAAAATATAAAGCGAAATCTGTGCCAACTTTTAAATTGCCCCTAAAAGGCGTTATCATGCGCACTATCGTGCAAAGGGGCTGCACCATGAAGGTTGTATTGCACCATTATAGTGCTTTAATGTGAACATTAAGCACCATATTGGTGCAAAGCATGTCAGATTACCCCTTTTAACGCTCCGTGAATGTGATCACAAAGAAACTCTGCAATACTTGTTTGCGGAGGATGTTTGTGATCCTGTTTTGTACTGCGATTAATCCGTGTACAATAACGCGCTATTTCTAAAATGCCTGAGGCAAAGTTGTGATCGAAAATTTGCGTAACATCGCCATCATCGCGCACGTAGACCATGGTAAAACGACCCTGGTAGACAAGCTGCTCCAACAATCCGGTACGTTCGATGCACGTGCTGAAACCCAAGAGCGCGTGATGGACTCCAACGATTTGGAGAAAGAGCGTGGGATTACCATCCTCGCTAAAAACACCGCTATCAAATGGAATGACTACCGTATCAACATCGTTGATACCCCAGGGCACGCCGACTTCGGTGGTGAAGTTGAACGTGTAATGTCCATGGTCGACTCCGTGCTGCTGGTGGTGGATGCAATGGATGGTCCGATGCCGCAGACGCGCTTCGTGACCAAAAAAGCCTTTGCCCATGGCCTGAAGCCAATTGTTGTTATCAACAAAGTTGACCGCCCTGGCGCGCGTCCTGACTGGGTTGTTGATCAGGTATTTGACCTGTTCGTTAACCTCGACGCTACCGACGAGCAGCTGGACTTCCCGATCGTTTACGCTTCCGCGCTGAACGGTATCGCAGGTCTGGATCACGAAGATATGGCTGAAGACATGACTCCGCTGTATCAGACCATCGTTGATCGTGTTCCGGCTCCAAGCGTAGACCTTGATGGCCCGCTGCAGATGCAAATCTCTCAGCTGGACTACAACAACTACGTTGGCGTAATCGGCATCGGCCGTATCAAACGCGGTAAAGTTAAACCGAACCAGCAGATCACTATCATTGATAGCGAAGGCAAAACCCGTAACGGTAAAGTCGGTAAAGTTCTGACCCATCTGGGTCTGGAACGTATCGAGAGTGATATTGCCGAAGCGGGCGATATCATCGCGATCACCGGTCTGGGCGAACTGAACATCTCCGACACCATCTGCGACCCGCAGAACGTCGAAGCGCTGCCGGCTCTGTCCGTTGATGAACCGACCGTAACCATGTTCTTCTGCGTAAACACCTCCCCGTTCTGTGGTAAAGAAGGTAAGTATGTTACCTCTCGTCAGATCCTTGACCGCCTGAACAAAGAGCTGGTGCACAACGTTGCGCTGCGCGTCGAAGAAACCGAAGATGCGGATGCGTTCCGTGTATCCGGTCGTGGTGAGCTGCACCTGTCTGTTCTGATCGAGAACATGCGTCGTGAAGGTTTCGAAATGGCGGTTTCCCGTCCGAAAGTAATCTTCCGCGAAATCGACGGCCGTAAGCAAGAGCCGTTCGAAAACGTAACGCTGGACGTAGAAGAGCAGCATCAGGGTTCTGTCATGCAGGCTCTGGGTGAGCGTAAAGGCGACCTGAAAAACATGAATCCAGATGGCAAAGGCCGCGTACGTCTTGACTACGTGATCCCAAGCCGTGGTCTGATCGGCTTCCGTTCAGAATTCATGACCATGACTTCCGGTACCGGTCTGCTGTACTCCACCTTCAGCCACTACGACGATGTTCGTGCGGGTGATGTGGGTCAGCGTCAGAACGGCGTACTGATCTCCAACGGCCAGGGTAAAGCAGTTGCGTTCGCACTGTTCAGCCTGCAGGACCGCGGTAAGCTGTTCCTGGGTCACGGTGCTGAAGTTTACGAAGGCCAGATCATCGGTATTCACAGCCGCTCTAACGACCTGACTGTAAACTGCCTGACCGGTAAGAAACTGACCAACATGCGTGCGTCCGGTACTGACGAAGCAACGGTTCTGGTTCCGCCGGTTAAGATGACTCTGGAGCAGGCTCTGGAATTCATCGATGACGACGAACTGGTAGAAGTTACCCCAACCTCTATCCGTATCCGTAAGCGTCACCTGACTGAAAACGATCGTCGCCGTGCAATGCGTGGCGCGAAAGAAGAGTAATTAACGCTCTTTCTCAGGTAAGCATAAAAAAGCCGCTGATTTCAGCGGCTTTTTTTATCAAAAAGATCAGGTTGTTTCCTGCTCTGCAATGACTAGCTCAATATTTTCTAAATCAAGTAATTGCTTGAATGAATTTGGTGGTTGGGAATCGGTAAAAAATGCCCGAATTTTACGCATATTACCGATGGATACAGCGGCTGAGGCGG
Source organism: Citrobacter sp. 21OH12SH02A-Citro (assembly GCF_027919895.1). Lineage (NCBI taxonomy): Bacteria > Pseudomonadati > Pseudomonadota > Gammaproteobacteria > Enterobacterales > Enterobacteriaceae > Citrobacter > Citrobacter sp. 21OH12SH02A-Citro. The sequence continues at coordinate 4,756,249 of NZ_CP114801.1, read as the reverse complement.
TAAACTTAGTATGATCAGCAACTAACAGCGTATTACGTGCATGCTTAATCATCGTTTTGGCGACAAGCGCTTCGTTAACGTCAAATTCCAATAGTGTGCCGTCTTCCTCAATGGCACCAATACTGGTAATCAAATAGTCGGCTCTAAATCCTTCAATAAAGTTCACTGCTCCTGGACCAACAATACCACCATTATGAGCACGTAACGTTCCACCGGGTACCATGACCTCAAGATCTTGATTCTTATATAAGATCTGCGCAACGCGAAGACTGTTAGTAATTATGCGTAGGTCCCGGCGGTTCAGCAAAGCTCGTGCGACGGCTTCTACCGTAGTACCAATGGTAATAAAAACCGTGCAGCGTTCAGGAAGATAATCAGCAACAGCCTCCGCTATCGCTTCTTTTTCCTGAATGAGGGACAACTCTCGCTGTTCGAAGGCGGTATTCATGATGCTGGATACACGTCCGGCTCCACCATGGTGTCGGGTGATCAGACCCTGTTCACTCAACTTACGAATATCTCGGCGCACGGTTTGTGTGGAAACATCCAGCAATTGTGCGAGCTCTTCAATATTCATATAGCCGCGTTCTGAAATGTAATGAACAAGTTGATCGTGACGCGGATTACCGGTGACTTCAATGATGCTCATGAATACTCCTGGACCTCTTCCCCGTAATTGTCGGCTATTTTACGCATAAAGTGACAAAAATGATTCGGTTTGCGCACGATTAGGAATTCCGGCTCGTCCGCCTGCCTGAGTGCATTTCATCGCCGCCACAGCACTTGCGAAACGGATAGCTTGATCAGTAGACATTTTCTCTGCGAGAGCTGCCGCCATAGCACCGTGGAAAACATCGCCTGCCCCAGTTGTATCCACAACATTGACAGAAAATGCAGTTTGTTGGCACGTTTGCCCATTTTCAATCCATAGTGATCCTTCACTACCAAGCGTAACGTACACTTTACCATTGGTATGCTTAGAGGCCAGTTTAAGTGCCAGTTGTGCATCATTCTGCCCTGTCATTCTCTTCAGACCTGGGGTTGAAAAAACTGCATGGTCGGCAAGTGCTACCAATGGGGTTATGTCTTGTGGAGTCATATCGGCATCCAGCAGTGTTGGGACACCTGCGGCACGTGCCAGCTCGAAGGATTTCAACGTCCCTTCATGCCAACGTACATCGGCCAGAACGATGTCATATCGAGAAAAATCAATCGACTCCAACCACTGAGCATCTGTACCAAGATCTGGGCTTGGATAGTTCACGATGATGCGTTCTCCGTGCTGATCGACCAATATTGCGGACTGAGATGAACGGGAATTCGGGTATTGCCGACAAAACTCGGTATTAACCCCCCAGACCTGAAGTTCGTTAAGCAAAGTATTCCCGCAACTGTCATCGCCTACGCGACCTATAAAATCAACGTCAATACCGAGCCGGGCAATGGCGACAGCCGCTGTTGCGGCTGGGCCGCCACCTGTTTCAAGGTATTGATTAGATTGATATTTACCCCCGCCATTGGGCAGGTCGTTTAAAGAATAAATACGGTCCTGAACGGTGATTCCAATACAAGCAATTCTGGTCATATTTGTTTATTCCTGTGTGATCTTGTCTTCTTTTGTTCATTTTAATGACATAAATGATCAAATTAGTGACATGTGTCTTGTTTTTAGTCATAAATTACAAATATGCTCAAAAACAGACGAAAACGAATTTTTAATTGTAATTATTTTGTCAACCTGAGACAGGAGAGCATTCATGACAACCGTTGCATTTTTGGGCTTGGGCCAGATGGGCAGCCCAATGGCTAATAATCTATTGCAAAAGGGACATGCTTTGCGTGTGTTCGACGTAAACCAACAGGCAGTCAATGAATTAGTACAAAAAGGTGCGACTGCTGCTCAAACCCCTGCTGAAGCCGCTAAAGATGCTGAATTCATTATCACTATGCTGCCAAATGGCGACATCGTTCGGCAAGTTCTGCTGGGTAAAGATGGCGTCAGCGAAGGCCTGTCCCCCAATGCATTGGTTATTGACATGTCCACGATTCATCCATTGCAGACCGATGCATTGATTCATGAGATGAGAGAGAAAGGCATCAGCATGATGGATGCCCCCGTGGGCAGAACGTCAGTTAACGCGATTGACGGCACGCTGCTGATTCTTGCTGGTGGAACGCCTGAACAGGTTGAACGCGCTCGCCCTGTGCTGATGTGTATGGGAAATGAACTGGTGGAAGCTGGCGGTCCCGGTATGGGGATCCGTGTAAAGCTCATCAATAACTATATGAGTATTGCGCTGAACGCCTTGTCAGCGGAAGCCGCTGTACTTTGCGAATCATTGGGTTTGAGCCTTGATGTGGCCATTAAGGTCATGAGCGGTACTGCCGCAGGCAAGGGGCACTTTACGACAACCTGGCCTGGCAAGGTACTTAAAGGAGATCTATCTCCGGCATTCATGGTGGACCTCGCGTTGAAAGACCTGCGTATTGCCGTCGATGTCGCTAGTCAGACCGGTGCGCCGCTCAATATGGGCATTGCAGCAGAAACCTATTACACCCGTGCCAGCGAGAACGGTCGAGGCCGTCAGGACTGGAGTGCGTTGTTATCTCAGGTTCGTCAGCAGGCTGGCCGACCAGATTCACTATAAATTTTAAACAGTTACAGGAGTTATTATGTCTTCCCACAATACCCCATACACGCTGAAAGATATTTCTCGCCCTGGCGGTGGATTTGCCATGCTGGCCGTTGATCAGCGTGAAGCAATGCGCCTGATGTTTGCAGCGTCTGGATATCCTAAACCGGTTGCCGACAGCGTATTGACTGATTTTAAAGTTGCAGCAACACAAATTCTGTCTCCCTACGCTTCAGCGGTTCTGGCAGATAAACAATTTTGTCTCGATCAGATTGTCTCTCAAGGTGCAGTCGCTGATTCATGTGGACTGATTGTGGCGGCTGACCATTTTGTTCCGGGTAATGGTATTCCAGTTGATAGTGTCGAAATTGATAGAGCGATTGATCCGCATAAAGCCCGCGAAATGGGTGCGAAAGCCATGAAGTTGTTGGTGCTGTGGCGTGAAGATGAACCTGCAGAAGAACGTTTGGCTATGGTGGCTGAGTTTGTTCAACGCTGCCGTAGCGCAGGGTTGGTCAGCATCATTGAGCCGGTTGTCCGACCCCCTCGTCGTGGTTGGGAATTTGACCGGGAAAGCGCCATCGTTGCCGCAGCGGCTGAACTCGGCTGCACCGATGCTGACCTCTATAAAGCTGAAATGCCATTAGGCGGCAAAGGTGATGAACAGACCCTACTTGCTGCGTGTCAAAAGTTGCATGAGCAAATGAAAATGCCGTGGGTCATTCTCTCTTCTGGTGTTGATGCGGATATTTTTGGCCGCGCGGTCCGTATCGCCATGAAGGGGGGAGCTTCCGGATTCCTGGCAGGGCGTGCCGTTTGGGCATCGGTTGTTGGTGCTCAAGATCCGCAAACAATGTTGCGTGATGTGTCGGTTCCACGCTTACAACGCCTGGCAGAAATCGTCGATGAAGGGATTTCTCAGCGTTAATCACCCATTTTAACGAATCTGGAGAAGAACCATGGATAAGATTACCCAAGTTCTATTTTCTGATATTGGGAAGGTGACCACCCAATATGTTGAGCTGCCGCACCAGGAACTTAAACCGCAAGAAGTCCGCATTGCTCCGGTGTTTTACGGAATATGTGGCTCTGATCTGCATGTACTGAAGGGAGGGCACCCATTCGCAAAACCTCCGGTTGTGCCTGGACATGAAATTGCGGCACGCGTAACTGAAGTGGGCAGTGAAGTGACGAATGTTAAGCTGGGCGATCATGTCGTAGTCGACCCAATAATGGCCTGCATGGAGTGTCGTGCTTGTAAAGCGGGTCGCTTTAATCTGTGTGAGCCGCCACAGGTTGCTGGCTTTCGGGCGCCGGGTTTTGCCCGCTCGCAGCACATTGTACCTGCACGAAACTGCCATGTTGCACCTGCTTCGTTACCACTAAAAGCACTGGCTTTCGCTGAGCCAGCAGCCTGCGCGCGTCATTGCGTGAGCCGTATGCCGAAAGCGTCATTGGAAAGTGTACTAGTGATTGGTGCAGGGACAATTGGCTTATCCATCGTTCAAGCATTGCGCATCATGGGCGCGGGAAAGATCACCGTCATCGAACCTGATGCCGCTAAGCGCGCGTTGTCGTTAAAGCTAGGTGCCACGGAAGTCTGGGCTCCGGGGGAATTGGATGCACAGGTCCGTTTTACGGGGGCAATTGATGTTGTTGCTGCCCAGACCACGCTGAATGATGCATTTACCCACGTTTATGCTGGCGGAACGGTAGTGTGCATGGGGGTACCGAGTGGCCCACGTGAAATTCCTCTTCCGATGATGCAGCGCTTCGAACGCGATTTGTTGAATTCCGGCATGTATATCCCGGAAGACTTCGATGCCGTGATTGAATGGCTTGCGGATGGGCGGTTTGACACCAGCGAACTGGTGACCGATCTCTTCCCTGTCGAAGATGCGGATAAGGCGTTTGAACGTGCGCAGCAAAATGACTCTATAAAAGTCATGCTGCAATTTGCTGAGGTTTGATGCTGTAACCCTCTGTCTGGCGCTGCTTAAGGGTAGCGCCATCCTACAACAATGAAAAAGGATGCTGCGATGAGTCACATCACCAGTCCTACACCTTACTCGATCGGTCGTCCCCAGGACGTGATTGATATTGTTAATAAACATTCAGCAGTAAACACCAGTGTCGGCGTCATTTTTATCGCTCTTGGCGGCATTCTAATTGATGCCTATCAGGCGGCGATGGTGGGGTTTGGTAATAAATATATTGCATTGCAATTTGGTATTTCGCCGGGGCTAGCGGCGACGGTTAACGCCTCTGTTTTAGTTGCCGCTCTGATTGGTGGATTGCTGGCGAACCGTGTGATTAACCGCTTTGGTCAAAAGCGTGCATTTATCATCGGAATGGGCCTGTGCACAATAGGTGCCGCAGCTGTCGCGATAGCCCCGAACATCTGGTGGGTGCTGGTGTGTCGCGTAATCATGGGATTTGGCTTGGGTATTGATTTCCCGCTGGCAACAAATGCGGTGGCAGAACTACGCGGCTCAACATCTAAGAAAACCGGTTCATCGGTTAATCTCTGGCAAATGGCCTGGTATGTATCAACTACGGTCGTCTATCTTGTGCTGCTTCCACTGCTGTTGTCGGGTATCGCAGAAGAGCAATTATGGCGCTATGGTATTTTCATTGGTGCTATTTTTGCCATCATTATCATGATCCTACGCTATTTCTTCATTGGCGAATCCGCAATGTGGGCCGCACGAGTCGGACGTTATGATAAAGCCTGCGATATTCTGGCTAAACGCTATGGTGTTCATGCTCGCGTTGCTGCCAAGTCAAAAAGCGATGATATTTCTTCTGAAAAAACAGAAAGTAAGTTTCATGGCGGGTATGGGATTTTATTTAACTCACGTTATCGCAAACGTACCATTCTCGGCTGCGTTGTGGCGACGATGCAAGCCTGGCAATACAACGCCGTGGGCGTTTATTTACCGCTGACTTTGGCGGGAATACTGAGCGGTGGATTAACCGGGGCACTTAGCGGTTCTGCGGTAGTGAATGCCCTGTGTGGCATTACAGGTGGATTGATTGGTTCACTTATCCTCCAGCGTTTGGGAACTCGCCTTCAGTCGATGTATGGTTTCGCCGTCGTAACGGTTGCATTGCTGGCTTTAGGTGCATTAGCAACCACCAACCCATGGCTTTCTTTAGGTTTGTTGGGCGCGATCATTTTCTTCCATTCAGCGGGCCCGGGCGGCCTGGGAATGACCATTGCCACACTTTCTTATCCGCCATCTATTCGCCCGACAGGCGTAGGATTTGCTCGTGCAATTATGCGTACTGGGGCGATTGCCGGACTTATTTTCTGGCCAATGTTGTGGGGTGCATTAAAGACAGAAGCGTTCTATTGGCTGGCAATTGTTCCTTTTCTCGGCTTCTTGACATGCGTGTTGATTAAGTGGGAACCACTTGGTGCAAACGTTGACGCTGAAGACGCTGAGGTACTGGCTGAGCTGGATAAATAACAAGCAAGCGCGTCGCAACATGTCGACGCGCTTTTTCGTATATCCGCCGCTTTTTTAGTGATTTTATTGCGCAGATTTCTCGCCGACCCGGAGAGGAAAATTATGGCTGAAATAGAACATGTACCAGGGAAAGAGCTATCCGGCAAAGCCATGAGACGCGTTGTCATGGGCAGTTTCGCTGGCGCGTTGATGGAATGGTACGATTTTTTTATTTTCGGAACGGCAGCAGGGCTAGTCTTTGCTCCCCTGTTTTTCCCTGATAGCGATCCTTTTATTGGTTTAATCGCCGCATTCGCGACCTTTGGTGTGGGTTTTCTATCACGTCCGCTAGGGGGCATTGTTTTTGGCCATTTTGGCGATAAAGTCGGTCGCAAAATAACGTTGATTTGGACGTTAGCGATAGTTGGTTCCTCAACGTTTTTAATCGGCTTCATACCAACATACAAGGACATTGGTATCTGGGCCCCGATTATATTGATGGTTCTTCGTCTGGTGCAGGGGTTCGGTCTGGGTGGGGAATATGGCGGGGCTGCATTGATGACTATTGAATCTGCGCCTGAGGCGAAGCGCGGGTTTTTAGGTTCGCTCCCACAAACGGCAGCCTCGGTTGGGATTATGCTGGCGACAGGGGTGTTTGCATTATGCAATCACTTCCTGACCCAGGAAGAGTTTCTGGCCTGGGGATGGCGTATCCCTTTTTGGCTCTCTGCCATCATGTTAATTGTTGGGATGTTCATACGATTACATACTGAAGAAACACTGGATTTTAAAAAACAAAAAACGGCTGTCTCACAGGAACAATCAGCACCACCGTTGATTGAACTTTTCCGTAAGCATCCACGTAACATTCTGTTGGCGCTAGGGGCCAGGCTGGCGGAGAGCGTTTCGTCGAACATCATTAATGCCTTTGGTATTGTCTATATTTCCAGCCAGTTGGCATTATCAAGGGATATTCCACTCAACGGCATGCTAATCGCCTCAGCAATTGGCATTGTATGTTGTCCATTAATTGGTTGGATCTCTGACCGCGTTGGGCAACGGAAGATGTATTTATTTGGCGCTGGTTTTTGCATCCTTTTTGCATTCCCATTCTTCCTGCTGCTGGATACGAAAAGCACACTTATCATCTGGTGCTGCATGATTCTTGGCTATAACCTGGGGCCAACGATGATGTTTGCAGTACAGCCCACCTTATTTACTCGTATGTTCGGAACACGAGTGCGTTATACGGGTCTTTCATTTGCCTATCAGTTCTCCGCAATTCTGGGTGGGTTAAGCCCGCTAATTGCCTCCAGCTTGTTGGCGCTGGGAGGCGGGAAACCGTGGTATGTAGCACTGTTTCTGTTTGTTATCTCAATACTTTCATTCATTTGCGTCTGGCTTATCGAGCCACATTCAGACAATAAAAATGACGCTAATAACATTTAACTTCTTACCGAAATATCAGAGAGCAATAACATGAACAATGAATTGAATACTGAGCATTATCAAGCATTACAGCGTGCTTTTGATGCCGCCTGGCCGGGACCGATCGGTCAACCTATTTTGCTGGAAAAAGGACATTTACGTCTGCAAGTTTTTCCGCGTGATGGTGCCAGAATCACCTCGCTACAGGCATTTGGTTTTGAAGTGTTACGTCAATGGGAGCCACAGCGTAAAGCATTTCAGTATGGCTGCTTTCCTATGGTTCCTTGGGCAGGCCGCCTTGGCGATGCAACGTTGACAGTGGGGAAGAAACAGTACGCATTACCTGCTAACAAACCGCCTCATGCTCTACATGGTATGGCCTGTTATTCATCATGGGAAATTGTCGAACATAAAGCGGATACCTTGAAACTGCGCATGCCACTGGGCGCTCCATGGCCATGGCAAGGAGAGGTCCTGCAAACGCTGACCATTGAAGACGATGCGCTAATTCTACGCTTAGAAATTCATACTTTGTCTGAAACATTCCCTGCATCAGCTGGATGGCACCCTTGGTTTGCAAAACGACTCGACCAGCAGAATGAACAAGAACAATTACAGGTACTTTTTGATGCTGATTGGCAGGAAGAGGCTGGAAACAATGAGCTACCAACCGGTAAAAAAATCCCTCCACAATCAGGTCCGTGGGATGACTGCTTTGGTTTTAATAACGGTCTCAATGTCAGATTACAGTGGCCTGGTAAGCTGAGTATGACAATGACATCGAGTGCGCAAAGTCTGGTTGTCTTTGATAAACAGCCCGATGCAACTTGTGCCAATCCGCTTACTCAGGCGCCAAATGCGATAAATAGGACACCGCAGTTTGTCAGTGCAGGTCTTCCGTTGGTGATTGAGTCACGCTGGCAATTTGCACAGGAATTCTGATGGCTTAGCCAATAATCCCAACAGGGACGCATAGTCAAACTTCTCCTTTCCCGCTACAGTTATTCATCCACGGCGAATAAGGAGAAGGGCATGCTCTATATCTTTGATTTAGGTAATGTGATTGTCGATATCGACTTCAACCGCGTGTTGGGCACATGGAGCGATCTGAGCCGTGTACCGCTGGCCTCGCTGAAGCAAAGTTTCACCATGGGGGAGGCTTTTCACCAGCACGAGCGAGGTGAAATAACGGATGAAGCCTTTGCCGAGGCACTATGTCATGACATGGCGCTGCCGCTAAGTTACGAGCAGTTCTCTCACGGCTGGCAGGCCGTTTTTGTGGCATTGCGCCCTGAAGTCATCGACATCATGCATAAGCTGCGTGAGCAGGGGCATCGGGTGGTCGTCTTGTCGAATACTAACCGTCTGCACACAACATTTTGGCCGGATGAATATCCTGAAATTCGTCAGGCTGCTGACCATATTTATCTTTCCCAGGATCTGGGCATGCGAAAACCGGAAGCGCGGATTTACCAGCATGTCCTGCAGTCTGAAGGTTTTTCTGCGGACGATGCGGTCTTTTTTGACGACAACGCCGATAATATTGAAGGAGCTAACCGGTTAGGGATTACCAGTATCCAGGTCGTCGATAAAACGACCATTCCTGACTATTTCGCGAAGTTGTTATGTTAAAAAATGTTCAGCAACAAGCCAGGCACCATACGCGTCCTGTACGGGCCTGGCTGAAGCTACTATGGCAGCGGATTGATGAGGACAACATGACGACGCTGGCAGGGAATCTTGCCTACGTTTCACTGCTCTCATTAGTGCCGCTTATCGCCGTTGTATTTGCTCTTTTCGCCGCATTTCCGATGTTTTCCGACGTCAGTGCCCAGCTACGTCATTTTATTTTCGCAAATTTTATCCCGGCGACGGGAGACGTCATCCAGCGTTATATCGAACAGTTTGTCGCCAACTCGAACAAAATGACGGCCGTTGGGGCATGTGGGCTGATTGTCACGGCGTTATTGCTGATGTATGCCATTGATAATGCTCTGAATACTATCTGGCGCAGTAAGCGCACTCGTCCCAAAGTTTACTCTTTCGCCGTTTACTGGATGATTTTAACGCTGGGGCCGCTGCTGGCGGGGGCTAGTCTGGCGATCAGCTCTTATTTGTTGTCATTGCGCTGGGCCAGCGATCTCAACTCGGTGATTGATGACGTCTTGCGTATTTTCCCTCTGGTGCTTTCCTGGCTCTCGTTCTGGCTGCTTTACAGCATTGTACCAACTACGCGTGTGCCCAATCGTGATGCGGTTATTGGCGCCTTTGTGGCCGCCGTGTTGTTCGAGGCCGGAAAGAAAGGATTTGCGCTCTACATCACGATGTTCCCGTCGTATCAGCTCATTTACGGTGTCCTGGCGGTGATCCCCATTTTATTTGTCTGGGTATACTGGACGTGGTGTATCGTCTTGCTAGGCGCGGAAATAACTGTCACTCTCGGGGAATACCGCAAACTTAAACAAGCCGCAGAACAAGAAGAAGCAGATCAACCATGATTGCATTAATTCAGCGCGTAACCCGTGCCAGCGTCACCGTGGAGGGCGAGGTGACGGGTGAAATTGGCCCAGGACTTTTGGTCCTGTTAGGTGTCGAAAGGGATGATGACGAACAGAAAGCGAACCGTCTGTGCGAGCGCGTACTCGGCTATCGAATCTTTAGCGATGCCGAAGGAAAAATGAACCTCAACGTGCAGCAATCAGGTGGCAGTGTGCTGGTGGTTTCACAGTTCACGCTGGCGGCAGATACCGAACGTGGCATGCGCCCGGGGTTTTCGAAAGGCGCTTCGCCCGAGCGGGCAGAAGCGCTGTATGAATACTTTGTTGAGCGTTGCCGCCAACAGGAAATGAATACGCAAACCGGTCGATTCGCTGCGGATATGCAGGTTTCACTGGTTAATGATGGCCCCGTGACGTTCTGGTTACAAGTATGAACCAGCTACCGGTGTGGCCGCGGGCAACAAGAGAGAATACGACTATGTATCACCTTCGAGTACCGCAAACAGAAGAAGAGTTGGAGCGTTACTACCAGTTTCGCTGGGAGATGTTGCGTAAACCGTTGCACCAGCCCAAAGGCTCCGAACGGGATGCCTGGGACGCGATGGCGCATCACCAGATGGTGGTGGACGAAGAGGGAAATCTGGTCGCGGTTGGGCGTTTGTATATCAATGCGGATAACGAAGCCTCCATACGTTTTATGGCCGTTGACCCCTCTGTGCAGGAGAAAGGGTTGGGCACGCTGATGGCTATGACCCTGGAGTCTGTGGCGCGTCAGGAAGGGGTAAAGCGCGTAACCTGTAGCGCCCGTGAAGATGCGGTCGAATTTTTCGCCAAACTGGGGTTTGTGAGTCAGGGCGAAATTACCACGCCGCAAACCACGCCGGTGCGCCATTTTTTGATGATTAAGCCCATCGCAACGCTGGACGACATTCTCCATCGCGGGGACTGGTGCGGACAGCTACAGCAAGCCTGGTACGAACATATTCCATTGAGTGAGAAAATGGGCGTGCGCATTCAGCAGTACACCGGGCAGAAATTTATTACTACGATGCCAGAGACAGGCAATCAGAACCCGCACCATACGCTGTTTGCCGGAAGCCTGTTTTCACTGGCGACGTTAACGGGCTGGGGGCTTATCTGGCTGATGCTGCGCGAGCGTCATCTGGGGGGGACGATAATCCTCGCCGACGCGCATATCCGATACAGCAGGCCAATTACCGGGAAACCTACCGCTATTGCCGATCTGGGCTCGCTGAGCGGTGACCTGGACCGTCTGGCAAGAGGCCGCAAGGCGCGCGTTCAGATGCAGGTCGGGGTGTTTGGCGATGACACGCCGGGCGTCGTGTTTGAAGGTACCTACATTGTGCTACCCGCGAAACCGTTTGGCGCATATGAAGAGGGCGGGAATGAGGAAGAGTAGTTTCTCTAGTTAATATGCAATATTGGGTTCATTTGCTGATGTAAAATGCGGATTATGAAAATGCCATAATCCGCATTTTGATAAAAAATTGCATGTTGGCGGTGGTTGTATTGACGGGTACCTTCCTTAATTTCAGAGCTGTTGCGACCCATCAAAGGATTTTTCTCTAATAGTAAAAAAAGCTGCTCCATCTCAGTCGTGTATTTATCTGCATGTTGATAACCGAATTTTCTCCAGGTGTATTCATAGATAGATTCAAAGTCTTCGACTGCCCGATTAGAGAGTTTATACATTCAGACTGCGCTTCTTCCTGAGCGCGACCTCCTGTAGAGTCAGGTCGCTTGTGCCACTGTGTATCCCATCCTCCAGCGCGTCGCGTAATGCATTATTTCGCAATTCTTGTTCCTCCAGCAAACGCAATGCCGAACGAACAACTTCGCTGGTGGAGCCATAGCGCCCACTTTCAATCATTTCGTTAATAAAACGATCGAGATGCTCGCCGATTGTAATGCTGGTAGTTCTGGGCATAAGTTTGTCCTTTGTGTTATCTATTCACACAAGATAGCACCCGTGGACGAAAACATAAACAACCCTAACGGCCAAGCCGCCAGGCCACATCTCGCATAACATTTCGTGCCGCCTGGCTCACTCCTGCCAACTGGAAAAATCCGTGGATAACGCCAAGATAGCGTTGGCAGGTACACTCCACGCCCTGCTCCTAGAACCGTTGATACAGGGCCTCACCCTCATCGCGCAGTGGGTCGAATTCGGCTGTAATGATGTGCGTGGGCGGCAGACCGTTGAAGTCTTCACGCCAGACTGGGCTGGCTTCGGGATGCCGCAGGTCGGTTTGCGGCAAATACATCTCGTAGCCCGAAAGCAACGTGTCACGTGTGATAATGTAATCCTGCCCATTTCGGTCGTAGCTCTCAAACCTGGCGGTTGCGTCCAGCATTGGGTAAATCAGCATTAGCTGCGCAGGTTGCCATTGATTGGCAGCTTTCAAGCGCAGTGCGGTGACCAGCGCCAGATGCCCGCCCGCGCTGTCGCCAGCAAGCGTAATCCTGCCGCGGTCGACACCCAGTTTCTGGGCATACTTCCAGATAATATTGGCTCCCGTTTCAGCGTCGTTATGTGCAGCCGGGAAAGTATGCTCTGGTGCAAGGCGATACTGCACCGCAATGACTCGACAGCCGCTGTACCAGGCGAGCTGCCTTAGCTGGTTATCATGCGTCGCGAATCCGCCACTGACAAAGCAGCCACCGTGATAATAGATAACGCAGGGGAGATTTCCCGTGGCGTCCCGCGGCGAAACAACGCGAAATGTCATTGCATCGAGTTCAATATCTTCAACCTGTACGCGGGTTTCAGTTTCTCCTGCCAGTACCGCGCTGGCAATGTAGCCTGCTCTCCGGTCATCAATATTTTGCTCGCGCGAAGAAGGGCGTCCCGCCGCGATAAATGTCTCAACCAGCTGTGCAATCCCGCTTTCCAGTGCCATTTATTATTTTCCTTATCTGTATGGATATACAGGTTTATAACCTGGATAGCCACGAATGAGAATGGGAAAAGTGACGGGGTGTACGATTCTGGAAAGCGGCTCGCAAAAGTAAAAATCGTTCGCGTGAAGGCTATTTTCTCGCTTTTCTCGGGTGTATGTTGTGTGGAAATTAATCGCCGATGATATACTGGAGGTATATGTGAGTATGATGGCTGGGATGGATATGGGCAGAATTTTACTCGATTTATCAGACGAAGTGATCAAACGTCTTGATGATCTCAAGGTGCAGCGTAATCTGCCGCGGGCTGAGCTTTTGCGGGAGGCTGTTGAACAGTATCTTGAGAGGCAGGATCAAGCTGAAACGACAATTTCACGTGCTCTTGGGCTATGGCAAGGTTGTGAGGAAGATGGCGTTGATTATCAGCGTAAACTCCGCGAGGAATGGTAATGGTCACAGGATCTGCGCTTTTTGATACCAACATCCTGATCGACCTGTTTAGCGGGCGAAGTGAAGCAAAACTAGCGATAGAAACATGGCCGCCGCAGAACGCAATCAGCCTCATTACATGGATGGAGTTGATGGTGGGAGCAAAAAAATATCATCAGGAATCTCGCACACGCGTTGCGCTAGGCGCTTTTAATGTGATCGGTGTTTCACAGGATATTGCTGAACGAAGCGTGAGTATCAGGCAGGAATATGGGATGAAATTGCCGGATGCCATCATTTTGGCCACTGCGCAGATTCATCGTCTTACACTGGTTACGCGTAATACCAGGGATTTTGCAGGCATATCCGGCGTGGTCACACCGTATACGTTATAACCCGGGCGACCTGCGCCGCCCGGTAGTGCGAAGAACTTACTCCCCTTCACCCGGGAACAGGAACGGGTTGATGGAGCTGCGGGCAAAGCCCTCTTGCTCCATGTGTGCGTCCAGCATCAGTGAAGCGAGATCGTCGGCTACGGCCTCGACTTTCGGGTCTTTTTCCTGATAGAGAATCTTCAGGTAAGTCCCGCAATCGCCGCAGCTTTCAGCTTTAATTGCCGCCTGTTCGTTATCCAGCGACCAGTAGTTCAAATCACGGCTCTGCTCGCAGTTGCTGCACTTCACGCGCACCACGTGCCACTCGGTTTCGCACAGGTTGCAGTGCAAATAGCGCAGCCCCTGAGTGGTACCGATTTGCACCATGCTGGAGACCGGCATTGAACCACACACCGGGCAGTACTGACGCTGTTCGCCGTATTCCGCACGGGCTTTGCCGGGGATCAGGCTCGCCATCTGCGCCCAGTAGAGCGACAGGGCAGCCCAAATGAACGGTGCTTTGTCGCTGCTGACGGAGGCGAAATCGGAGGCAAACAGCGCGCTGGCCATCAGTTCCAGCTCCTGCTCCGAGGCTTTTTCCAGATTCTCGATCACGGCCAGCGCAGGGCCGCTCATTTCCGGCTTCAGCTCAGCAATTAGCGATTGCAGCAGTTTTTGCCAGTGCTTGTCGCGTGGCAGAACGTGGATATCCAGTGGCGGTTTGCCCTGATCGTTCGCTTCTTTGATGCGAGCGGTCAGATCCATCTGCAGCGGATGGTCGTACAACACCACTTCCTGCGCGTGAGCGATCAGCGCGGCAAAACGCAGGTAATCACCCAGTGGGTTGTTCTCGGCCAGCTCGCGCAGACGTTCAGCGCGGCGGTTATACAAATTTTTGAGTCTGGGGAATAATAACGGCGGAATCATATCCGCCGTGCGTTTCTCGCTCTTCTCCAGCTCATCTTGCGGGATTATGCGAATACTCATTCAGATGACTTTTCCTGTTTCTGGCGGACTTCACGGTACCAGCGCGGGTGATGTTTCTTCGCCCATGAGCTGGTAACCCATCCTTCCACCATCGCGGTAATGGTGCCTTTCACCCAAAGGGCGGCGTAAATGTGCACCATGATAACCACAATTAACGCTACTGCGGCAAATGAATGCAGCATTAACGCGAATCGGATCACCGGGATTGAGAAAGCAGGCGCAAAATACGGACGCCAGATGACCACTCCGCTCACCAGCAACAGGACCAGGAAGATAATCGCCGCCCAGAATACGCATTTCTGGCCGAAGTTATAACGTCCAGTGTCACCTACTTCCTCGTTGACGACAATCTTACGAATATTCTTCGCCCAAAAGATATCATCCCGATTGATTAGATTGTGGTGCCAGTAACGGAAAAACATGATGATAAACGAGGCAAACATGATCACGCCGACAAACGGGTGCACAATTCGCGCCAGTTGCGGCGTGCCCATGATGTGCATCAGCCAGTTAAACGACGGGAAGAGAAAACCCATCCCGCTCACTGCCGCCAGAATGAAGCAGAAGGCGGTGATCCAGTGGTTGATGCGTTCCGGCGCCGTGTAGCGCACGATGGTGTCACGTCGTTTCATTTGCGCACCTCGTCTTTTTCTTCATGCAGATTGTCTTCTTCCTCTTCCGCACGGTTCGGGCCTACGCCGACGTAGTGGAAGATACTGGCCGCAAATGTCGCTGCAAAGCCGACGGCTGCGAGAGGTTTCCAGATGCCTTTCCAGAACTTCACGGTGGCGCTGATTTCCGGGTTCTCCGGCAGACCGTGGTACAGATTCGGCTTGTCCGCATGGTGCAATACGTACATCACGTGCGTACCGCCAACGCCTGCCGGATCGTACAGACCCGCGTTTTCGTAACCACGCGTTTTCAGCTCCGCCACGCGCTCACCGGCCAGCGTTTTCATCGATTCTTTAGTGCCGAAATGAATAGCGCCGGTTGGACACGTTTTCACGCAGGCTGGTTCTTGTCCGACCACTACACGGTCAACGCACAGCGTACATTTGTAAACGCGGTTGTCTTCCGGGTTGAGGCGCGGCACGTCGAACGGGCAGCCCGCGATACAGTAGCCACAGCCGATGCACTGCTCGGACTGGAAGTCGACGATACCGTTGGCATACTGAATGATTGCTCCTTCGGCCGGACACGCCTTCAGGCAGCCCGGATCGGCGCAGTGCATACAGCCATCCTTGCGGATTAGCCACTCCAGTTTGTCGTTTTGTTCCACTTCCGAGAAGCGCATTACCGTCCAGGATTTAGCGGTCAAATCAGCCGGGTTGTCGTACACCCCAACGTTGTTGCCCACTTCATCACGGATGTCGTTCCATTCTGAACACGCCACCTGACACGCTTTACAGCCGATACAGGTGGTGACGTCGATAAGCTTCGCCACCTCTTCCTGATGGTCCCGCGCCTGAGGCGCGGGGGTGAAACCGTTAGTGGCGGAACGACGAATGATGTCTTGCGATTGATAAGCCATAGGTCGTCTCCGTTACACCTTTTCCACGTTCACGAGGAAGGACTTAAATTCCGGCGTCTGCGTGTTCGCATCACCGACGAATGGCGTTAACGTGTTAGCGATAAAGCCTTTTTTCGCCACACCTTCGTAGCCCCAGTGAATCGGGATTCCGATAGTGTCGATATCCTGACCGTTGGCCTTCAACGTGCGAATACGTTTGGTCACCACCGCTTTGGCTTTAATGTAGCCACGGTTAGAGGAGACTTTGACGGTATCGCCATGAGAGATACCGAGCTTATTCGCCAGCTTCTCGCCAATTTCCACAAACTGCTCCGGCTGGGCGATAGCGTTAAGCAGCGCATGCTTAGTCCAGTAGTGGAAGTGCTCGGTCAGACGGTAGGTCGTACCGACGTACGGGAACTTATCCGCTTTACCCAGTGCTTCCGCATCACCTTTAAAGATACGTGCGGCAGGGTTAGAGATAACGTTCGGGTGCAGCGGGTTAGTCCCCAGCGGCGTTTCAAACGGCTCGTAGTGTTCCGGGAACGGACCTTCTGCCATCTTATCGATAGCAAACAGGCGTCCCATCCCTTCCGGCTGCATGATGAACGGCCCAACGTTGCTGCCCGGCGCGGCGGCACTGTAGTCTGGAATATCCATCCCGCTCCATTTCGCCCCGTCCCATTTCAGGATCTGACGTTTTGGATCCCACGGATTCCCCTGCGGGTCAGCGGAGGCGCGGTTATACAGAATGCGGCGGTTGAGCGGCCACGCCCATGCCCAGCCCAGCGTATTGCCAAGGCCTGACGGATCGGCGTTATCGCGGCGTGCCATCTGGTTGCCTTCCGGCGTCCAGCTACCGGCAAAAATCCAGCAGCCGCTGGAGGTGGTACCGTCGTCACGCAGTTGGGCAAACGAGCTAAGCTGTTGGCCTTTCTTGACGATAACGGCACCGGTGGCCGGGTCGATAATGTCGGCCAGGGCTTTACCGTTGCTCTCCATCGCCACTTCTTCCGAAGCCGGTTCGTGTGGTGTGGAGTAGTTCCAGGTCATGCTCAGCACCTGTTCCGGGTTCGCGCCACCCTGTTCGGCATACATCTTGCGCAGACGCAGGAAGATACCGGCGAGGATTTCACCATCGGTAACGGCAATTCCTGGGGCATCCGCACCTTTCCAGTGCCACTGCAGCCAGCGACCGGAGTTGACGATAGAACCGTTCTCTTCGGCGAAGCAGGTGGACGGCAGACGGAATACTTCAGTCTGGATTTTCGACGGGTCAACATCGTTCGACTCACCGTGGTTCTGCCAGAAGGTGGAGGTCTCTGTGTTGAGCGGGTCGATGGTAACCAGGAACTTCAGTTTGGATAGCGAAGCCACCACCTTGTTTTTATTCGGGAATGATGCGACCGGGTTAAAGCCCTGGCAGATATAGCCATTCACTTTGCCCTGGTTCATCATCTCGAAGTACTGCAGGACGTCGTACCCTTTATCCCACTTCGGCAGCCAGTCGAAGCCCCAGCTGTTTTCCGCTGTCGCTTTATCGCCAAAGAAGGCTTTCATCATCGAAACGAAGAATTTCGGGTAGTTGCCCCAGTAGTTCACCTGGCCTTCCAGCAACGGTTTTGGCGTGTTGGCGGCAAGGTAAGTTTGCAGGTCAGTTTGTTTCTCGCTTGGCAGCGTCATGTAGCCCGGCAGGCTTTGTGACAGCAGACCTAAGTCGGTCAGACCCTGAATGTTAGAGTGTCCGCGCAGGGCGTTAACGCCGCCGCCTGCCATCCCCATATTGCCAAGCAGCAACTGGATCATCGCCATGGTACGGATGTTCTGCGCACCAACGGAGTGTTGCGTCCAGCCCAGTGCGTACAGGAACGACGCGGTTTTATCTGGGCGGCTTGTTTCTGCGATGTACTCACAGACCTTCAGGAAGTCGGCCTTTGGCGTACCGCAGATATTTTCTACGACGTCCGGCGTGTAGCGGGAGACGTGCTGTTTCAGCAGGTTCCATACGCAGCGCGGATGTTGCAGGGTGACATCGCGTTTGGCGAAGCCTTTTTCATCCAGTTCGTAGTTCCAACTGGTTTTGTCATACTTGCGTTTGTCCGCGTCGTAGCCGGTAAACAGGCCATCTTCGAAACCGTAATCCTCACGCACGATCAGGCTTGCGTTGGTATAGGCTTCAGTGTATTCGCGGTTGAATTTTTCGTTGTTCAGCAGGTACAGCAAAACACCTGACAGGAAAGCAATGTCAGTACCGGAACGAATCGGAGCATAGAAATCAGCCACCGCCGCGGTTCGCGTAAAGCGCGGATCGATAACAATCAGTTTCGCGCCGTTGTGAATTTTGGCTTCCATCGCCCAGCGGAACCCGACCGGGTGAGCTTCAGCGGCGTTACCGCCCATCACCACAACGAGGTTGGCGTTTTTAATGTCGACCCAGTGGTTGGTCATCGCACCGCGACCAAATGTTGGAGCAAGACTTGCTACCGTTGGTCCGTGTCAGACGCGTGCCTGGTTGTCGACCGCGAGCATACCAAGCGCGCGGGAGAATTTTTGTGTTAAATAGCCGGTTTCGTTACTGGAAGCGGAAGCACACAGCATCCCGGTGGAAAGCCAGCGGTTAACGGTTACGCCTTCGGCGTTTTGTGCAACGTAGTTAGCGTCGCGATCTTCTTTCATCAGCTTAGCGATGCGGTCAAATGCCTCATCCCAGCTAATCTGTTGCCACTTATCAGAGCCAGGTGCGCGGTATTCCGGGAATTTCAGGCGGCTTTCAGAGTGGATGAAGTCCACAAGTCCTGCCCCTTTCGGGCACAGTGCGCCACGGTTCACCGGGTGATCCGGGTCCCCTTCGATATGGAAGATGGATGCTTTGGCGTTTTTTGCTCCGTCACCGAGACTGTACATTAACAGTCCACAGCCAACGGAACAGTAAGTGCAGGTGTTACGGGTTTCGCGGGTGCGCAGCAATTTATATTGCCGTGTTTCCGCTAGCGCTACGCCGGGTGCAAAGCCCAGTGCCGCTGCCGTGGTGCCTGCCATACCGCCAGCGCAGATCTTAAAGAACTGCCTTCTGCTGACCTGCATGGTTCGCTCCTTGTTTCGACATTGTCACGTTCCCTTCGTTTTCCTATAACGCGAACGCGAGGGAAGTGGTTGTTATTTTTCTTTGCGGACGGGACCGCAAAGGTCCAGAATTGGGTGAATTTCCCTCCGTCCAGGAGGGGTTTGTAAAGAATACCACAATGTTGGTATGCGTGTTCCAATACGGTTAAAAGAAAGTGAATAAGATTATTCAAGAAAACATCAAGAATGTGACATCTCCGACAGGATCTCGTCAGTTGACCCTCTGGAAGCGCGAGGACTTGCAACATCCTCAGCCAGATGAGGTAGCTGAGGAAGTGCCTGTGGCACTGGTATACAACGGGATTTCACACGTGGTGATGATGGCATCACCGAAAGATCTTGAGCACTTCGCGATGGGTTTTTCACTTTCTGAAGGCATTATTGAGTCCTCGCAAGATATTTACGGGATGGACGTGGTGCCTTCCTGCAGCGGATTAGAAGTGCAGGTTGAGCTGTCCAGCCGACGCTTTATGGGGCTGAAAGAGCGTCGTCGCGCACTGGCCGGTCGGACTGGCTGCGGTGTTTGTGGCGTGGAGCAACTTAATGATATTGGCAAACCGGTTCAGCCGCTGCCGTTTACCCAGACATTCAATCTGGCGCATCTCGATAACGCCTTAAGGCATCTCCCTGATTTCCAGCCTGTTGGGCAACTGACAGGCTGCACGCACGCGGCTGCCTGGGTACAGCCGTCAGGTCATCTGGCGGGTGGGCATGAAGATGTTGGACGTCATGTTGCGCTGGATAAACTGCTGGGGCGACGTGCGATCGAAGGGGAAACCTGGCAGCAGGGCGCGGTATTAGTCTCCAGCCGCGCCAGCTACGAGATGGTGCAGAAGTCGGCAATGTGCGGCGTGGAAATCCTGTTTGCTGTTTCTGCGGCGACAACGCTCGCTGTGGAAGTTGCCGAACGCTGTAACCTGACGCTGGTGGGTTTTTGCAAACCGGGCCGGGCGACGATTTATACACATCCCGAGCGTCTGATAACTGAGTAACCAGTATTCAATTAATTTGAATAAGACTGGCAAATCCTTCCGCTTTTAGTTGTGCGATGAGATGGCTATTATTTATCACATCAAGGCACGGTGCCTTAATCAAACAACTAAGTTAAAGGGTTTATATCATGAAAAGCATCAAAACTTTTGTCGCAGTTATCGCTCTGGCTACTTCTTTCGGTTCTTTCGCTGCTCAGACAGTTACCGCAACTGGTTCTACACTGGAAAGCGCTGAAGCAAAAATTGCCGCTCAGGCTGAACGTGCAGGTGCCAGCGATTATAAAATCACTCAGGCATACACCGGCAACCGCGTGCACATGACCGCTGAACTGCTGAAATAAGATACCTCAGTACTGTCGAAAGAGCGCCCTTGAGGCGCTTTTTTCATTTCCGGCATTCACTGCCTGAGCAATGCGATAAACGCGTTATAGTCTTTCAATCCCGCAATAGTTTCTGCCGGATGGCTGCTCAGCACGCTGGATAAATAACTGAAGATTTTTAGCTCATGCCGCGCCTCGGCGGCGGCACAGGCGATCAGGACATGGCTGACCGGTTCGTTATTCACCAGAATAGGGTGTGCGAGGGTAATAAAGAAACCACGAAAGCGACGCTCCTGTTCGCTCCAGCAATGAGGAATCGCCAGGCGATTCACGATCAGGTTTTCACCTTCATGCTCCCGGGCGCAAATGCGCAGCGCTTCGTCCTCGGTGATATGGCTCTGTGCCACAAGCTGGCCGCAGATCCGGCCGATGATACTCTGCCAGCTTTCGGCCTTCATATTGGCGTAATGGAAGCTGCCCGGCTGTAAAAAGAAACGTTCGGGCTGCTGGCGGATAAAGGCCGTCGCGAGGAAGTGTTTAATCTGCTCGGTACCCGCAGAGGTGATGATATTCTTGATGGTTAAGGTGTTTTTTATAGATTCATCAAGTAAATAGTGACTATTGTTGATGATTAACAGTGGGGTGATTTCTTCACTGATGGCGCTGACTTCACTCGTATTTCGCGCAATGATCACCCGACAATTCAGAACATCTCGCTCAATGGCCTGTTGGTTGATGGTGGCGATAGCATTCTGGTCGGATAACAAAATGACCGGCTGGCGCTCGTTTTGATGGCGCTCCAGGGCGCAGGCGAAGTAAAGCCCGATGAGGTCGCTATCGAACAGTGGGATATCCAGTTTTTCACGCAACAGGGCAATAAAACGCAGACTCAAATCGAAGGCGGCAGGCCAGGTCGACTTCAGGTTGTGCATACTGCTCTGGCGATGTTCCGGTACCCAAACCGGGGCAGACACGCATCTCAGCAGGTGGCCGGTAATATTATCAACCAGTTGGGTATCGATAACGTTCAACGCAGTGATGCCGGGAACGCTTTTTAACAACAAGGTCACCGCATCGGCAGAAATTGTCATTGCCTGCTGTTGTCTGATTTCCAGAAGGCCGATCAGTGTTCTGAAGGCGTTCTCGCCCAGGTAGACTCCTCCTTGTTCCACCGCATTTTTCAGTGAAACATACCGACACTCCGGCCATGATCCGGAGAGCTGGTTACGCAGGGCATAGACGGCCAGCACCAGACTTGCCAGGTACTCTCCCGAGATGAGCGGGAATTCATTAAGTTTTTCACATGCTGCATTGAGCCTGTCGATGTTGTCTCGGGTAATACCCGGCAGTGGAATTAAGAGGGGATCTTTTTTAAGCAGATTCGCCAACAGGATAATGCGCTTTTCTTCCGGTTCATCAATGAAATGACCGACGCCCGGGCGACTGGCAAGACAAAAGGCGCGCTCATAGCGCTGCTTCAACCGTGGGAGACGATCGGCCACCCAGGTTTCAGGTAAATTGAGCGCCGAAGCCAGCTGTACACGCGGTGTAAAGGTATTGAGCAGAAGAAAGGCCAGCAACCGGTCATCATTATCATGGCGTTGCAGAAGCTGAAAATAACCGCGTCTGTCGACAATTTCCAACTGATAGCCCGCACTGCCACCGGGCTGAATGCGGGCCTTACCGCTGAGGGTAAAATTGAGGTAGTCAATATCGCGCAGGATGGTTCTGCCTGAAACGCCAGTTTGCCGCGCCAGGTCGCCCAGCAAACACGGCTGCTGTTCAAGAAGATCCACCAATTTTAACTGGCGTTCCGAAAGCATTAACTCTCCCGGCGAAAGTCAGTAAGCGCGCGGACCTTTTCGGTCGACAGCGAGGTGAGCAGTTCCCGCACCAGCGTAAACAGCGCGTCGTAATCCGATGCGGAAATCATGCCGCTGTTGGCGTGGAGATAGCGCGTCGGCAGGCATAGTGCCGCCACCGGACGACCGCCGCCCATAACGTTATAGCGTCCACCGTCCGTCGCCCCGGTTTTCATGGTGCAAAACTGCAATGACGCACCGCTGTTTTCTGCACACGCTTTTAATGTGGCAACCAACTGCTGATTAGGGAAATAGCGCTTATCGAACAGCATCAGCCCTGGGCCCTCGCCAAGCTTGAGTGGGTATTTAATGCTGTCGATTCCGGGCACATCGCCCGCAACCGCAGTATCCAGCACGATCACCACATCGGGCTTGATATGCTCCGCTGAGGTTTGCGCCCCGCGTAGACCCACTTCTTCTTCCACACTGCCCACGCCGTACAGGGTAATTTCAGGGTTATTCACGGTTTGTAAAAGCTCGGCCATTAGGGCGCAGCCGACGCGATTATCCAGCGCTTTGCCGACGATCTTATCTTCGCCCCAGCGAGCGAAATTGGCTTCCGGGCTAACGAAATCACCGATCGCAATTCCGCGGTTTTCTACTTCTTCGCGGCTGTTGGCACCAATATCGATGAACATTTCGTCAAATGTCAGAGGTTGCTGTTTCTGCTTTTCCGTTAAGGCGTGCGGTGCTACGGAGCCGATTATGCCAGGGATTTTAACGCCCTTGCGGGTACGGATGGCGACCCGGTGGTTCAGCATCGACTGGCTCCACCAACCGCCAATGGTGGTGAAGCGCAAAAAGCCGCTTTCGTCGATATGCGTGACCATAAAGCCCACTTCATCCATGTGACCGACGATGGCAACCTTCGGCCCACGGTTGCCCTTGCGTGCGACAAAGCTGCCGAGGCCGTCAAAAGTGATTTCATCGACGCTGGAATCCAGCGCATTAATGAGAAGAGTGCGAACTTCCTGCTCATCACCGCTGACGGCGCTGGCTTCGCATAACTGCTGAAGTAACTCAATGTTCATGGGCAAGCTCCTGCTGTGCGGCTTTACGTTTCAGCCACAATCCTTTCAGGATGATAATTAACGAAATGTTCAGCGCCAGACCGATAGCCAGCACCAGGTAAAATGACCCCACCGGAGACATCAGGCCAATCAGCGGATCAAAGATACCTAAACCCGGCGCGAGACGTTTGATTCCAAAGGCGATGACCAGCATGCCGGTAATACCACCGGAGAGCGTATTGGCGGTAATCATCGGCAGCGGCGCGGCCAGCGCATAGGGGATTGCCGGTTCGGTGGCGACGGTGGCACCCACCACAATCGCACTGCTGGCGGCGGCCTTCTCCTGCTGGGTAAACAGTTTTGGCGCTAAATAGGTAGCGATACCTGCCGCGACGGGCGGCATCAGCGCCACCACGCCGACGATGGCGTACCAGTCATAGATATGTTTTTCCAGCAGTGAGAAGCAGAAGAACCAGGCCGTTTTATTGATTGGCCCGCCCATATCAAATGCCAGCATTGCGCCAACGAGGAAGGCTGCGCCCATTTTCATTGATGGCGGAATGGTGTTCAGGAAGTGCAGCAGCCCCCCCATGATGTCGGACATCACCGGGCCGATGACGTAATAAGTCAGTACGCCAAACACCAGCAAAGTGACAAACGGGATCAGCATGGAGCCGAGCAGCGGCTGCAACGCTTTGCCGAGCCGAACCTTGCGAAACCAAAGCACAAAGTAGCCAATTGCCAGCCCGAGTACGACCGCGCCGAGAAACCCCGCGCCGGACTGGGTGCCGAGAAGACCTTTATCGTTCGCCAGGTAACACACCAGAAACGCCGGGGCAAAAGCGGGCTTATCGGCAATCGACCACGCGATGTATGCCCCCATAATGGGGATCATAAAGGTGAAGCCCAGATAGCCGATGGATTCAACAACCCAAGTGAACGACGGCGCACCTTTCGACATATCGGCATAGGGCAAACCGAACTGCACCAGCATATTAGCGATGGCAACCAGAATACCGCCGCCAATAACAAACGGCAGCGCGGCGGAAACGCCAGCCATCAGGTGGCTCATCACGCTACCGTGCTGGACCTCCTGTTTTCCCAGCTTCACGCTGCTATCAGTGGCAAAAAGTTGTGAATGAGTCGGTAACTGCGTAAAAATCAGGTCGATATTTTTCAGCGCCTGGGAAATGGCTATTTCATAGACTTTTTTCCCGGCGAAACGCCCCCGGTCTTCACCGCTCAGGCCGCGACCTGTAGCCAGAATAACGTAATCGGCAGCGGCAATTTCTTCACTGGTCAGTCGGTTTTCGACGCCGCTTGAGCCCTGGGTTTCGACTTTAATCGTATGGCCGAGCGAGCGCGCTTTTTGCTCCAGCGCTTCTGCCACCATATAAGTGTGGGCGATACCCGCCGGACAGTTGGTAATCGCCACTAAACGCAAGGATGACTCCATAGCCGCTTCCTTATGAGGTTAAGGTCTGATTGAGCAGGGCGAGTACCTGGTCGGTGTCGCCTTGCTTCAGTTGGTTGATGAAATCTTGATGGATAATTTTGCGGCACAGGGTGCCGATAATTTTGACCTGATCGTCCTCGCCCGTTTGTGGCACGCCGAGGCAGATCCAGCAGTTAACGTCCTCGCCGTCGCTGGCTTTCCAGTCCACTTTTTCTGATTTGCGCGCGAACAAGACGAAGGGGCGTGTGATACAGACGCTTTTACCGTGTGGGACGGCAATGCCCGAACCAAAGCCGGTGGAATGCAGCTTTTCGCGTATCAGCAGCGTTTGCAGGAAGGCGCTGCGGTCAGAGACGTAGCCATTTTGAAGCGCCATATTCGCCAGTTGCTTGAGGATGGCATAAACGCTATTCCCCTGAATATTCAGGTCAATGCAGTTAGCTGTAAGGGCTGTCATGGTGGGACTCCGTTAAAAACTGTTTGATTTGATTTTAACGGTGAGATGGTGAAGAGATGAGCAGCAATATGTCAGCGGGAAGTGACAATTTGAGGCAGAGTTAGCGCCTGGTTTTGTGGGGTAAAACACATAACGCTACAGGTGATTACCCTGATGAATATTTCGCCAGGGTAATTATATTCTTAGTGTATACCCACCATTCGTAACAGCGCGGTTACCACCGCAGCGGCAACGATCACCACGATCAGCGGCATCTTACGCCAGGCGAGAAATACCGCAAAAGCCACGCCGAGTACGCGCGCCATTCCGGCAAAGTGTTCGCCTTCGTAAAAGGTGGTCGCCAGCGCAACGGAGAACAGTAATACCGTTGCGGCGTCGGAAAGCAGCGCCTGCGAGCGTTCTGAGAACGCTAAACGGCTTCCAAGCTTGGCTCCCCCTAAACGCATTAAATACGTTCCCACAGATAACATGGCGATACCGACGATAAACAGCGTCATGTTGCCCATTATTTTTTCCTCGTCAGTAAGCCAAAGAGTGAGAGCAAAACCGGTAAACCGACCGGCGCAAAGGGAATGGCGGCAAGCGACAACGTGGCGCCGCTACAGGCACGAATCAGCGTAGTGCGGTTTTTGAATGCCGGGACGACCAGAGCCAGCAGAATGGCAGGGAAGACGGCATCCAGACCGATGGTTTCCGGGGCAGGGAGCAGTTTGCCGACGCCTGCGCCGATCAGGGTGCCAACAGGCCAGAAAATTGCGACGCCCAGACCGCACAGCCAGTAGGCGGCTTTACGTTGCTCAGGCGTTTTTTGCGACAGGCCAAAGACTACGCTTTCGTCGTTCATAATATGACAGCCGAGGAAACTGGCAGCCCGGGTGCCTACCAGATCGCGCACGGTGACGCCGAACGGCACGTGTCGGGCGTTAACCAGTAAACCCGCAGCCGCAGCCGCCAGTGGATTACCACCGCTGGCGATAATGGCGATAAACATAAACTCGGACGCGCCCGCCAGCACAGTAATAGAGAGTACAAACGGTACCCACAGCGGGAAGCCGTAGGCCATCGCCAGCGAGCCGTATGACATGCCGACTACACCGACGGCCAGACAGACTAAAAATATTGCTTTTATCGTGTCGCCTTTGAGACTGGAAAAATAATGTTTCATACCGTTTTAGCCATATCGAACGAGTTTCCATTATAATGAACGCGACCAATTGGCTTTACAAGTCGAACAATTCGTTCGATATAAAAAACATGGAGTCGTGAATGACCCAGCCCATCAGTATGATCGCGAAAAGTCTGGTGCGTGAACGTCAGCGCACCGGTTTGTCGCTGGCGGAGATTGCCCGTCGCGCGGGGATTGCAAAATCGACACTCTCGCAATTGGAAGCGGGCAATGGAAATCCTAGCCTGGAAACGCTCTGGTCGCTGTGTGTGGCGTTAGATATTCCCTTTGCGCGCCTGCTGGAACCGCAGGAGCAAAAAACGCAGGTGATTCGCCGCGGCGAAGGGACAAAAGTCGTGGCTGAGCAGGCCCACTATCAGGCCATTTTACTGGCCGCCTGCCCACCGGGTGCGCGGCGGGATATCTATCTGCTGCTGACGCAGCCGGGCGCGGATCGTATTTCACAACCGCATCCACCGGGATCGGTTGAACATATTATCGTAACGCAGGGTAAGGCGATGGTGGGATTGACGGAAGCGCCGGAGGAGTTAGGTGAGGGCGATTATATTTGTTACCCCGCCGATCAAGCGCATATCTTTAAAGCACTGGAGCCTGACACTCAGGCGATTCTGGTTTCTGAGCAGAGTTAATTGAACGCTTATTAAATAAAGGCGCGGCGATTGTCGTTCGCGCCTTTATTATTTTTAATTATATTTTATTGTTATTCATATAAAATTGTTTTTATTATTTTTCGTTAATTTCAGCACTATTGTTATATCCCTCACATTCTTAATTATATCTACGTTACACATAATAAAATCAGTATGATAATAAATATTAGCCTGCACTGGTGCCACGTTTTAATGTTCTGAATTTATTTCAGTCATCGGTATCGTATTACCTATAAAAATATTTTTTGGATTTGCATGTTGCGCGTCTTCCGGTCGGAAGACGTTGGACGATCTTTATTTCAAGGAAAGCAAATAATGAAGAAATCGACGTTAGCTTTAGCAATAGGTCTATTATTAGTGGCAAATAATGGCTTTGCTAAAACGCAAAAAATGACTCTGGAACAGCGGCTCGAACAACTGGAGGCTCGGCTGGAAGCTGCGGAAAACCGCGCGGCAAAAGCGGAAAATCAGGTGCAGCAATTGCAGGTACAGCAGGCTGCGGAGATCCAGGAAATTAAAGTTGCTCAGGGGAATACGCCAGTCAACGGCACTACGCCCGCACAAGAGACCAAAAAGAACGCCACCACCCCTAACCTGGTGCTCTCCGGCTATGGCGATCTGAAAATCTACGGCGACGTGGAATTCAACATGGATGCGGAAAGCAACAAAGGCGTGCTGGCGGCAACCAATTCGAATGTGGGCGACCCAACCAATGAACGCTGGGATCTGAACGGACGCATCCTGCTGGGCTTTGACGGTATGCGTAAGCTGGATAACGGCTATTTCGCCGGTTTTTCAGCGCAACCGCTGGCTGACATGACGGGTTCGGTCAATCTTGATGACGCCGCTTTCTTCTTCGGTCAGGAAAATGACTGGAAAGTAAAAGTCGGTCGTTTCGAAGCTTACGATATGTTCCCGCTGAATCAGGATACCTTTGTTGAGCATTCAGGGCATACCGCCAACGATTTGTATGATGACGGTAGCGGCTATATCTACATGATGAAAGAAGGTCGTGGCCGTTCAGATTCCGGCGGCAGCTTCCTGATGAGCAAACAGCTCGATAACTGGTATTTCGAGTTAAATACCCTGCTGGAAGATGGTACCTCGCTTTATCAGGATAGCCGCTATCATGGTCGTGAAATGTCGCAGGAGAAAAACGTGGCTTATCTGCGCCCGGTCGTCGCCTGGACACCGGTGGATGCGCTGACGATTTCTGCGGCCATGGAATCGAACGTTATCAATAACGCCTATGGATATACCGATGCTCAGGGCAACTTTGTCGATCAGTCCGATCGTACCGGTTACGGTATGACGATGACCTGGAACGGTCTGAAAGCCGATCCGGAAAATGGCCTGGTGTTTAACCTGAACACCGCTTATCTCGATGCGGATAACGAAAAAGATTTTACGGCGGCGGCCAACGCTCTGTGGAAGCGCTTTGAACTGGGCTATATCTATGCTCATAACAAGATCGACGAATTCAACGGTCTGATCGATCACGATGATAATGACTGGTTCTACAATGAGGGCACTTACGATATTCATACCATTCACGCGTCTTATTTAATTCCGAACGTGATGGATATGCAGAACTTTAATATTTATCTCGGCGCTTATTATTCGATGATTAACAGCGATAACAGCAATCCGGAGAATTATACCGACGACGACGACCGTTACGGTGCGCGTCTCCGTTTCAAATACTTCTTCTGATTTTCCGTTCTCAGGCGCCTGGATTCAGGCGCTTTTTTCTTAGAGCCTGGTCATCAGGCTTTTATTTCCCCACCCAGTTATTTTTGATTTTGAACTTGTCGGCGCGGTTGTAGCTACACGAGTAGTTAAATGCCGTCCCATCTTCCAGTTTGGTGACGCCGGAGACTTTCAGCATTGGCAAGCCTGAGCAGGTGCCGGGTCGTGGGGAAATGGTGTGGATGACAAAACGAACGCAATGCTGCTAACGGGAGAAAAAGGTTTCCTCCCCCGTCAGGGGAGGAAACAGAGCGGTTAAGGCAGATAAAACACTTCTTTTAGCTCAGCGCTGACCGGGCTGTTGTCCGGGTTTGCCGGCATAACGTCACGCATATGTTTCCACCAGCGCTGGCAGACATCGGTGCTGGCGACGGCGTTCCAGCGCTCTTCTGACTCAATCTCAACGGTGGCGAACAGCAGGTTGCGTTCCTGATCGAGATAAATCGCGTAGTGATGGGCACCGTGCTCTTTCAGCACCGCTTTCAGTTCTGGCCAGATGGGATTGTGCCGACGTTGATACTCAACGTGCGCGTCGGCATTCACCTGCATCACAAAGGCCTTGCGGATCATAACGCCTCCAGATACAGCTCGCGGACTTCGTCGCGGCTGGCGGTGCGTGGGTTACACGGCGCACATGGATCGGCCAACGCTTTATCCAGCCAGCCTTCAATATCCTCTTTCGTCACGCCAAGGGAACTAAAACCAGCCGGAATACCTACACGCTTGCTCAGGGCACGAATCGCGGTGATGGCCTCCATGCTTGCCGCTTCGTCGCTCATCCCGCGGGTGTCCACTCCCATCGCCTGCGCCACTCGGGCAAAACGCGCCACGGCGTTCGGGCGGTTAAAGTTTTCGATGATCGGCAGCAGGATGGCGTTGCAGACGCCGTGCGGCAGATTATGGGTCGCGCCTGGCTGGTGTGCCAGCGCATGCACCAGACCCAGACCTGCGCTGTTGAATGCCATACCCGCCAGATACTGACCAAACGCCATTTGTTCGCGGGCTTCGAGGTTATGACCATCGTCGACCGCTTTCGGCAGCCACAGGTTGATCAGGCGAATTGCTTCCAGCGCGTTGGCGTCGGTGAGCGGATGCGCACCAACGGAAACATAGGCTTCCACCGCGTGAGTCAGGGCGTCCATGCCGGTTGCGGCGGTAACGGAGGCTGGGATTTCCAGCATCACGCTGGCGTCATCCACGGCGATATCCGGGATGATGTTCGGGTCGATGATCACCTCTTTGACCTTACGGACAGAGTCGATAATGACCGCGTTGCTGGTCATCTCTGCTGCTGTACCAGCAGTGGTATTGATGGCAACCAGCGGCACGCCCGCATTTTTCACTTTGCCTACGCCGGAGTAAGCGGTAGAAGGGCCAGGGTTGGCGGTCAGGATCTTCACCGCTTTGGCGGTATCGATCGGGCTGCCGCCGCCGAAGGCGATAATGTAGTCACATTCTGCCCCCTGATATGCCGTAAAACCTTTCTGTACCAGCTCTTCTGTCGGATTCGGGAACACCTCATCAAACAGGTGGTAAGACATTTGATGTTCATCCAGTGCGGCAAACAGGCTATCCAGCAGGCCCAGCTTCACCAGCTGACCATCGGTGACGATCAGCGCTTTGCCCCATTGTTTATTCGCCACGAGATTCACCATATCGGCAATCGCGCCGGCGCCATGCAGGCTAATTTTTGGCAGTGCCAACATAAAGCTCATCACTATTCTCCTTAAAAAAAATCCCTGGTGCCCGGTGGCATTACGCTTATCGGGCCGACGGTGAAACGTGCATCGTCATGTAGGCCGGATAAAGCGAAGCCGCATCCGGCGTTGAGTTGGCAGGTATCAGTACAGCTCTACGGCGCTGGCCAGCGGGGTCACGCCAAAGCGTTTAGCCAGTGCTACCAGCTCTTCACGTGTGATGGTCTGCTTCATACCGCCCATCGAATAGATTTTGACTAAAACTTCGGCGGATTTTTCTGCGGTATCTATCAAGCCAAATGCTTCGTCGAGGGAGGGACCGCTGCCGAACACGCCGTGGAACGGCCACAGTACCAGCGAGTGTTTCTGCATTTCCTCGGCGGTTGCCTGACCGATTTCATCCGTACCCGGCACCATCCACGGCAGAATGCCGACGCCATCCGGGAACACCACCAGACACTCGGTGCTGCCTTCCCACAGTTTGCGGGTAATCAGCGGGGTGTTGTTTTCCAGCACGTAGGTCAGGGCGATCAGGTTGGTAGCATGGCAGTGCATGATCACGCGGTCTTTGCCGTTCGTCGCTTTAATACGCTCGCAATGGGAGAGGAAGTGAGCCGGCAACTCAGAGGTTGGCACCGCTTCGTGGGTCAGGCCCCAGAGGATGTGGTAGCCCGCGCCGTCGCTGTCTACTTTCACCACGCCCAAATTTGCCGCGGGATCGAGCTGAACGTTACGGAAAAATTTACCGGAACCGGTGACGATAAACGGCGTGTTAGCCAGCAAAGGCATTGGCTGACTTAGCGCGATATAGCGCGGTTTTTCGTGGAAATCGGCGCTAAATGGCGCAATATCAGCCTCATCCAGACGCAGCGTCAGATTGCCGCCGTTACGTTCGTCCCAGCCTTTCAGCCACGCGTCGGAAGTGGCTTTGATCATCCCCTGGACGAACCAGGAATTAGTCATGTTTTGCATATTCGGTGATCCTGTTGATTGCCCGATCGTTATCGGGTCTTACGTAAGCCGGATAAGTGAAGATCCATCCGGCTTCGTGTTTCATTCATTGCCGGATAGCGACGTGGGCGTCTTATCCGGCCTGTAAGCCTGGTGTCACGGTTAGCTACGTTTGCTCAAAATCTCTTTCTCATAGGCGCGCACGCTGTCCAGCCACTGGCTTCCTGCTGGCGTGTCGTGACGCTGGCAATACATCTCCCAGACGGCCTGCCACGGCAGCGATTTTTGCTCTTCCAGCAGGGCCAGACGTGCGGTGTAGTCGCCGCTGGCTTCAAGCTGACGCAGTTGCTCGGTCGGTTCTAACAGCGCGCGCAGCAGGGCTTTTTTCATATTGCGAGTGCCGATAACCCACGCGGCGATGCGGTTAATAGAGGCGTCGAAGAAGTCGAGGCCGATGTGTACGCGGTCAAACAGGTTGTGGCGGACGATCTCGCTGGCAATCGCCTGCGTTTCATCATCCAGCAGCACCACGTGATCGCTGTCCCAGCGCACCGGACGGCTGACGTGCAGCAGCAGACGCGGTACGTACAGCATGGCGGCGGAGATTTTGTCGGAAATCACTTCAGTCGGATGGAAGTGACCCGCATCCAGGCACAGCGCGGTCTGACGGCTGGTGGCGTAACCCATATAGAACTCGTTGGAGCCCACGGTGTAGCTTTCGGCGCCGATGCCAAACAGCTTGCTCTCGACGGCGTCGATATGGTGCGCCGGGTCGAGTTTTTCGCTGATCACTTCATCCAGTGCTTCAAGCAGACGTTGGCGCGGCGCTAACCGGTCAACGGTAATGTCTTTCATGCCATCCGGGATCCAGATATTCATTACCGACGGCGTACCCAACTGCTCGCCAAAATACGCAGAGACGCGACGGCTGGCTTTACAGTGGTCAATCCAAAACTGGCGAATAGTGTCATCGGCGTGGGCCAGCGTGAAGCCGTCGGCGCTCAGCGGGTGAGAGAAGCAGGAGGGGTTGAAATCCAGCCCTAACTGGTTTGCTTTCGCCCACTCGACCCAGTTTTTAAAGTGTTCAGGTTTGATTTGGTCGCGGGCAACCGGCGTCTCAGATTCCAGATAGATCGCGTGCAAATTCAGACGTTTTGGACCTGGGATCAGGCTCAGCGCCTGCTCCAGATCGGCGCGCAGTTCGGTGGCGTTACGCGCTTTGCCCGGATAGTTGCCGGTGGCCTGAATACCGCCTGTGAGCGAGCCTTCCGGATTCTCGAAACCGGCGACATCATCGCCCTGCCAGCAGTGCATGGAGACCGGCAGACGATCGAGCTGGCGTAAGGCCGCCTCGACATCAATGCCTACCGCGGCGAAACGCAGTTTTGCCAGTTCCCAGGCTTGTTCAAGTTGAGTGGTCATGCGCAAAGCTCCTTTGTCTGTCGTAGTGATGGAAACTGCGCCTGGTAGCGGGCAATTTCACTTTCAGGATTTGGAATGAAGGTGGTCAGGTCGTAGTTGGCACGCACCACCTGACGGAAATCATCAACGTTGTTAAGCTCGTCCAGCGTCATCAACTGGATGCCAATATTGCCGAGCGTGGAGGCCTCAATCGGCCCGGACATCACGCGAATACCGCAGGCATCCGCGCACAGCTGGTTCAGCAGGGCGTTCTGGCAGCCGCCGCCAACGATGTGCAGTTGGCTAAATGCTGCACCACGCAGTTGTGCCAGTTCTTGCAGAATGTCAGCGTATAGCAATGCCAGGCTGTCGAAGATACAGCGCGCCAGTTCGGCGTTTTGCTGGGGAACGGGTTGACCCGATTCACGACAGGCAGCCTGAATTTCCGCGCTCATATCGTCGGGGTTGATAAAGCGATCGTCGTTCGGGTTTATCAGGAATTGGCAGGCCGGCAGCGCTTGCGTTTGGGCAATAAGCGTTGGCAGGTCGGTAATCTGGCGCTCTTTTAAAACGCGCTGGAGCAGCCACAGTCCCATGATGTTTTTCAGTACGCGGTAGCGCCCTTCCGCGCCCCCTTCGTTGGTGATGTTCGCCGCCAGCGCCGCATCGTTGGTATACGGCGTTCTGCTCTCAAAGCCCATCAGCGACCAGGTACCGGAAGAGAGATACGCACTATTTTTATCGGCCAACGGTGAAGCGATGACCGCGCTGGCGGTGTCGTGACTGGCGACGGCCACAACCGGAATTTGGTTTTTCTGCGGGCAAATCCAGTGACCAATGACGTTCCCCGGATGCGTCGGGCGACCAAACCAGGCTTTGTCTGCCCCGGTCCACGCCAGCAGCGTGTCATCCCAGTCGTCGGTGTTGATATTGACTAACTGGGTGGTGGTGGCGTTGGTGTATTCCCAGTTCAATTTGCCGGTCAGGCGAAAGCTGAAGTAGTCGGGGATCAGCAGGGCATGTGCCACCTGCGCAAGCAGTTCTGGCTGCTGTTCAACCAGCGCACGTAGCTGATACAAGGTGTTAAACGGCAGAAACTGAATGCCGCTACGGCGGTAGATTTCACCTTTACCTGGCTGCGCCATCGCCTGTGACATAATGCCGGTCGTGCGGCTGTCACGGTAAGAGACCGGCAGACCAACACGTTGGCCGGCGTTATCGATCAATACGTAATCCACGCCCCAGGTATCAATGCCAATGCTGTCTATCCGAATGCCTTCATCACAGACTTTTTTCAGGCCAAGGCGAATGTTGTTTTCCAGGCTGTCGATGTCCCAGGTGTCAAAACCGTCCGTTTTTTGCAGACAGTTAACGAAGCGGTGGATTTCACGCAGCGTCAGGGTGCGGTGTTTACTGTCGTAACGTGCGAGCATTACGCGCCCACTGGATGCGCCGAGATCGACAGCGACACAATGGCGAAAAGTCATGGCGAGGTCCTTCTGAGTTTTATTGCACTCAGTCTAAGAACCCCGAATAAAGCGTACCTTCTTGACAGTGACAGCCCCAATTAGCGGCTGGCAACATGGCAAAGGTGAACGTGATGTTGTTCACAGTTTCCACTAATCGCGCGGATTTTGGCGGATGTGACGCCTTCCGCATTTCCCGATCTTTCCCGCCATTTCTTGAAGAATTAACCGTGTTTACGCACTTTGGCGTCAAAAAATTAAGGTGAGGGTAGGAACCCTTAATTACTATTCAGCCATATTCGTTAATCAGGGGGAGCCGTCATGACCGTACTGCATTGCGTGGATTTTTTTCCGACAGGTAAAGCGCCTGTGGCTATTGAACCGCGGCTTCCTCAGCCCGCGTTTCCTGAACATCATCATGATTTTCATGAAATTGTGGTGGTCGAACATGGAACGGGGATCCATGTGTTCAACGGACAGCCTTACACCATCAGCGGCGGTACGGTGTGTTTCGTCCGCGATCATGACAGGCATTTATATGAACATACTGACAATCTGTGTCTGACCAATGTGTTGTATCGCTCTCCGGATGCGTTTCAATTTCTGGCCGGGCTGAATCAGCTTTTGCCTCAGGAACAAAATGGGCAGTATCCCTCCCACTGGCGCGTAAACCAGGGCGTACTGCAGCAGGTTCGTCACCTGGTGGGGCAGATGGAGACGCTCGGCGAGGAGATGGATACGCCCACGGCGGCAAATCGTGAGATCTTGTTTATGCAGTTGCTGGTACTGCTACGTAAAAGCAGCCTGATGGAAGCGGCGACCGATAACGATGCGCGGCTTAACCTTTTGATGGCATGGCTGGAGGATAACTTTGCCGAAGAGGTGTGTTGGGAGGCGCTGGCCGAGAAGTTTTCGCTCTCTTTACGCACTCTGCATCGCCAGCTTAAACAGCAAACAGGATTGACGCCGCAGCGCTACCTTAACCGTCTGCGACTGATTAAAGCCAGACATCTGCTCCGCCACAGTGATGACAGCGTGACTGATATCGCTTATCTCTGCGGTTTCGGTGACAGTAACCACTTTTCGACGCTTTTTCGCCGAGAGTTCGAGTGGTCGCCACGCGATATTCGTCAGGGGCGTGACCTTATAGCGGGAAGCAGCCTTCAGTAACGCGAAAGCTATCAACGTTTTTTACCGTCCGTTTGCTGATAATCATACCCTTTCATGCCGGATAAGCGCAGCGCATCCGGCAAGCGTACAGGTTGAGGTGATGTGATGGCGAATCATCTGGTTCTTTCGAAATCAGACTTTTTTGCGCATGAGCAGCAGGCTGTCGCCGTGGCCGATCGTTATCCGCAGGATGTCTTTGCTGAGCATACCCACGAGTTTTGCGAGCTGGTTCTGGTCTGGCGCGGCAATGGTCTGCATGTCCTAAACGATCGTCCGTACCGGATAACCCGTGGCGATCTGTTTTACATTCGCGCCGAAGATAAACACTCCTACACCTCCGTTAACGACCTTGTGCTGCAAAATATCATCTACTGCCCGGAGCGGTTAACGCTGAATGTTGACTGGCAAGGGGCGATCCCCGGATTTGACGGTACGCCGAGGCAGCCGCACTGGCGACTCGGCAGCGTTGGCATGACCCAGGCCAGACAGGTGATAAGCCAGCTTGAGCATGAAAGTAATCAGCGCGATGCGCAGGCCTTTACTATGGCTGAGCTGCTGTTTGGTCAACTGGTAACTCACCTTAAACGTCATCGTTATGCCACGGATACGCTCCCGGCGACGTCAAGTGAAACGCTGCTGGATAAACTGATCACCGCGTTAGCCGGTAGCCATGAGCATGCGTTCGAACTGGATACGTTTTGCGAGCGTGAACGGTGCAGCGAACGCGTTTTGCGCCAGCAGTTCCGTAGCCAGACCGGGATGACTATCAACCATTACCTGCGGCAACTGCGCATTTGCCATGCTCAGTACCTGTTATCGCATACTGAAAAGCTGATTGGTGAAGTTGCTATGCAGTGCGGTTTTGAAGACAGTAACTATTTTTCGGTGGTATTTAACCGCGAAGTCGGGATGACGCCAGGGCAATGGCGCCATCGTAGTCGGGTGACACCATAATATATAAATGTGGTTTATATATTGCAGTGGCGTTTTGATACATATTCAGACTAAATTAGACATAATTAGTGAATGCTCTGTGCAATAAATCACAGTTGCTCTTTTATTTTTGTTTTATTCTCAGCAAACTTATTTATCGGAGTAACGTTTGTGTTGACCAACTCAATAATCATCAAAAGTCTGCTTTTAATTTTGCTATCTTGCGATCGCAAAATTAAACGTATGCTTGATTATTTTTGCTGGTTTAATTCCGTTAACGATCTGGCTGAAAATGATATCGCCGAGCAGGAGTGTATGGATACGCAAATGGCGCGCGAATGGTCCAGCCTGTGGGACTGCGCCAGCGAAGCTATCGGCGCGAGCGTACGTCAACGCTGTCATCGTCCTGCCCGTTTTGGCCTGCATTTCCCGCAGGCGCTGCTGTGCCGTCGCAAACGTGATGAGCTGGCCTTCAGTTTCCGTAACTCCAGCCTGCACCAACTGTTAGTTTGCCGCCATGCCAGCGGCGCTGACGGTGAAAGCCAGGTTTATCAATTTGTTAGTCCTACACAAAGCACAATGCGCACTTTCGCCATTGTGCTTTTTTTATTGCCTGAATCTACGAGGAATCATTATGTACATTGTTTGTGTTGCAGCTTGTCCGACCGGCGTTGCTCATACCTACATGGCTGCGGAATCGCTTGAAATCACGGGGAAAAACCGTGGGCATGAAGTTAAAGTGGAAACGCAGGGGAGCATTGGCGCTGAGAATGAAATTACGCCAGAGGATCTGGCGCGCGCTGACGCGGTCATCATTGCTGCCGACGTTGCGATTAGCGGGAAAGAGCGTTTCGATGGCATGGTGAAGCTCGAATGCAGCGTCTCTGATCCCATCAAATTTGGCGATGCGGTGTTTGAAGCAGTAGAGCAGGAGGTTGCAAATGGCTAAGTTTCAGGGGGGAGACAAACCGTCTACCGGGATAGAGGTCAAGAACGCCATTATGACCGGCGTTTCATGGATGCTGCCGTTTGTCATTGCTGGAGCGGTGCTAATGGGGATCGCCCGTATCGGCGCTTCTCTCTACGGTATTGATAACATCTGGGATGCCAGCTACGAGCAGGCCGGCATGGTAGTGCAGTTGCTGCACAAATTTGATGGTTTCGGCGGGCTGGCGCTGTCCCTGATGTTGCCGGTGGTGGCCGGCTATATCAGCTTTGCGCTGGCGAACAAACCGGGTCTTGCGCCGGGGATGATTGGCGGACTGCTGGCGAGTAACCTGGGAACGGGTTTTCTCGGCGCGCTGGCGGCCGGTTTTGTCGCGGGCTATATCGTTCGCGCCCTGAACCGCTACATCAAATTGCCGAAGGCGCTCTCCTCTGCTGTGCCTATTTTCATTCTGCCAGTCGGCGGTACGCTGCTGACCTGCGTGGTGAT
Organism: Citrobacter sp. 21OH12SH02A-Citro; assembly: GCF_027919895.1. Taxonomy (NCBI): domain Bacteria; kingdom Pseudomonadati; phylum Pseudomonadota; class Gammaproteobacteria; order Enterobacterales; family Enterobacteriaceae; genus Citrobacter; species Citrobacter sp. 21OH12SH02A-Citro. The sequence goes on along the minus strand of NZ_CP114801.1, from coordinate 4,718,161 downwards.
GGCATTTGTTATCGGTACGCCGCTGGCGGCGTTGAATCACGGCATGGAAAGCTGGCTGTTATCCATGTCCGGCACGAACAAAGTGCTGCTGGCGGCGGTCATTGGCGGCATGGTTGGGTTTGATCTCGGCGGCCCGATTAACAAGGCGGCGGTGACGACGGCAATGGCGTTACTGGCCTCCGGTATTTATGACCCAAACACCGCCGCGCAGGTGGCGATTATCGTGCCGCCAATTGGTCTGGGTGTCGCTACGCTGCTGTGGTCGTCACGCTTCCCGGAATCCCTGCGTGAGGCGGGTAAAGCCTCTACGTTGATGGGGCTAATTGGTGTTTCTGAAGGCGCCATTCCGTTTGCGCTGTCAAATCCAAGAATTATTGTCGTCAACGTGATTGGCTCGGCGGTGGGGGCGGCGATGGCGGTAGGATTAGGGGCGGTAAACCATGCGCCGATCTCCGGTTTTTACGGCTGGCTGGCGGTAGAAAAATGGCCGATTTATGTGCTCTCGATTGTCTGCGGCTCGGCGATTATCGCCTGCGGCTCACTGTTGATATTCCGTGGCCCGACAGCCACGCCTGAGGTGAGAAAAGAGACGGTGGCGCCGAAATTTAAAGCCAGCCGTTAGACGTACTACTGAATTAATATTTCCCTATGTTTAGCGCGGGTAAATATCCGTGCGGGTTACCTACGCCTTAAAACAGGAATAAACGAAATGAAAACGGTTCATTTAATTCAGCACACGCACTGGGATCGTGAATGGTATTTTACGGAGAATGATTCCCAGGCTCTGCTTTATTATTTTATGGCGGATCTTATTCAACATCTTGAAGCGGATGAATCATTAGGTCCATTTATGCTTGATGGCCAAACGGTGGTGCTGGAGGATTATTTCCAACTGGCACCAGAAAACCGCGAACGCGTGCAGGCGCTGGTGAAAGCCGGACGTTTGTTAATCGGCCCCTGGTATACACAGACCGATTTTTTGGTGGTTGGCGCTGAGTCCATCACCCGCAATCTGCTGCTGGGGCAGGCTGACTGTGACGAGATAGGGCCGAGAATGGCGGTCGGTTATGTACCGGACTCCTTTGGCCAGAGCGCACAGTTGCCCATGTTCCTTAATCAGTTTGCCATCGACCACGCGGTTATCTGGCGCGGCTGGAGCGAGTACGACACGCCGTTTACCGAGTTCCGCTGGCGAAGCCAGGGGGGCAGCGTGGTGACGACGGCGGTATTACCGCAGGGTTATGGGTGCGCGAAGTGGTTGCCGACGGATGCCAACCAGGCCTGGCCGCGCCTCTCTGCGGTTATGGAAAAACAGGCGGCATTTAGCCGCAGTACGCAGCTACTACTGCCGAACGGTAACGATCAGTCACCGTTTGAGTACGGCGTTCCGGCTATGCTCGACACGCTGAACCAGGAACAAACGGCGTACCGCTTTATTCGCAGCGACTTTAGCCGTTACTTTGCCGCGCTGGCGGATACGCCGCTGGCGATCTTTGAGGGCGAACTGCTAAGCCCGAAATATATGCGTATCCATCGCGGTATTTTTTCTACCCGCATGGATATTAAACAGGCCAACGTCCGGCTGGAGAACTTCGTCAGCCGTCAGCTAGAACCGTTGCTGAGTGTGGCCTGGACGCTGGGGTTACCCTATCCGCAGCGAGCCATTGAGACAATATGGCGCGAGGCGATGAAATCCCACGCTCACGATAGTATCGGTGGGTGTAACGCCGATCGCGTGAATGCAATGGTTAAGGCGCGTTTGCTCTCGGGTCAGGAAAAAGCCGAGCGCCTGTACGAGCTGAATATGCAGATGTTGGCAAACGGCATTACGGCGCAGCAACAGGGTAAAAAAATCATCGTCTTTAACGCGCTGTCGTCGGTGCGCGATGGCCTGGTGGCGCTGACGCTCTACCTACCCGGTGAGGCGTTCCGCATTGTTGACGAGCAGGGACAACCCTGTCGCTGGCAGATTATGCGTGAGACATCGCAAGATATGTCCGTCATTGTTCAGGAACTGTCCAATAGCCCCGATCCCGTCTTCTATCGGCGGTGCGATATTTTACTGGAGGTCGCATCGCTCCCCGCCTGCGGCTATACCACCCTGTATCTGCAAGATGAGTGCGCCCCCGAATTTGCTGTGCCGTCCTCGACAGAAGAGGCGCTGGAGAACCCGTGGTTACGCCTGACGCTGGAGGGTGAAAAGGTCGTTCTGGTCGATAAGCGCAGCGGTAAGCGCTGGGAGAACCTTATTCAACTGGTGGACGGCGGCGATGCCGGTGACACCTATAACTATTCTCCACCAGAGGATGACTGGCGCGTTACCGGCGCAGGGGCGCTGCTTCACGCCGACTGGCAGCGCGGCGCGCTGGTGGACACGTTGTCGCTAAGCTGGTCTATCGCAGCACCGCACACGCTGGCCGACAGGCAGGAGCACCGTTGTAATGCACGACTGGATGTCAGCATGGTGGTCATGCTAGATCACCAGTGCCCGACGCTGGACCTCCAGGTTAGCGTCAACAACACCTTGCACGATCATCGTTTACAGGTGGAAATTCCTGCTGATGTCTTTACCGATGTCCATTTTGCTGATCAACCGTTTGGTCTCATTCGTCGCGCCAACCGACCGGCCACGCTGGATGTCTGGCAGCAGGAAAATTGGGGTGAAGCCCCGGCATCGCTGTGGCCAATGCAAAGTCTGGTAATGATGCATGATGGCAAGCAGGGCATCAGTGTGGTGACGGATGGGCTGCGAGAATATGAAATTCCCGCAGAACGCCCATCGGTTATCGCCATTACGCTACTACGTAGCGTGGGTTGGCTGGGACGTGCCGGTATGCCGTGGCGTCCGGGACGCGCATCCGGTATGGCGTTGCCTTCCCCAGACTCACAGATCCCAGGCGAATTTAGCGCCCGCTTCGCGCTCATCCCGTTGTGCGATGGTGAAAGCCCGAACTTCTGGCGTGAAGTCGAAGCCTGGCGCACATCGCCAGTTGGCTGGCTGGATTCCGGCTGGGCGCGTTTTAAAACTAATCCACACGCGCTGACATTCCCGACAGCCTACAGCCTGCTGCACTGGGAGACACCACTCCATTTCAGCACCTTGAAAAAAGCGCAACGTGAAGATGCGCTGATTTTACGCGGCTGGAACCCCGGCTCGCAGCCGCAGATCATCTCAACGCCGGTCGCTGATGCGACAGTGTGCGAAGTTACGCTGGCGGAAAAATCGCTGAACTCATCGCATGAAACGATACCGGCCTGCACGCCGATCTCATGGCGTATTACGCCTGCAGCCAGAGGATAATATTGTGTTAAACATTCGTTTTACCTGCCCGTTGCCAAATGGTCTACATGCTCGCCCCGCCAGTGCGTTAGAGCAGCGCGTCAGCGCATTTCAGGCTCGCGTTCAAATAGGCAATCTGCGTAACCAGCGTCAGGCCGATGTCCGTAGCGTGTTGGCGATGATTGGGACCGATATTTTGTATCAGGACCCGTGTGAACTGGTGATTGAGGGCGAGGATGAATCTGCCGCGCATCAGGCGCTGACTCAGTTTGTGAGGCAAGAGTTTGCCGCGTGTGACGAACCCGTTGCCCAGACGCCGGAACGGGTGGAGCAACCTCTGCCGGTTTTTCTGGCGCAGACCCGTGCGGAGTGGGTGCGCGGTAACGGCGTGAGCGCTGGGCTGGCGCAAGGGGTGGCAATGCATCTGGGCGTGCCGGATCTGTATCAATTGGCAGAACAAGAGGCGGTGGCGGCGCCGGCTGTACAGCGAGCCGCGCTGACGGCGGCACTTGAGCAAGTACGCCGCGAGCTGCACGACGCATTACCGCATACGCAGGGAGAAGCCGCGTCGGTGCTACAGGCTCATGTCAAACTGCTGGACGATGCGCTCTTCGAAACCTCGCTACTTACCGACCGTACAGCGCGCAATGCGCTGGCAGCACTGGCGCTGGCGCTGGATGAACTGAGCGCGCCGCTGCGCGAAAGTCGCAGCGTCTACCTACAACAGCGGGTGCTGGATGTACAGGATTTGGGCCTGCGTCTGGCGGCGCATCTCACCGCGCAGCCGCTGATGCCGCAAACGGCATTGTCGCAAGACACCATCGTTATCAGTCCGGTTCCCATAACGCCAGGCCAGTTTCTGGCGCTGCGCGGTCCGCATCTGAAAGGTGTGGTGATGGGCGCGGGCGGGGAAACATCACATACCGTCATTCTGGCGCGATCGTTTGGGGTTCCGCTGCTGAGCGTAGAGGCGGCGGAAGCGGGGCGTATTCGCGGTGGTGAAGCGCTGCTGCTCGACACTCGCCACGGGGTGGTGGTGGTGTCGCCGGATGAGCAGGCTCTGCGGTGGTATCAACTGGAAGAGGACAAACGTCAGCGCCTTGAAGCGCGTTTACAGCCGCTTATTCAACGCCCTGGGGCGACGCAAGAGGGCGAACGGGTGACGGTGCTGGCGAATATCGCGCTGGCTGCGGAAGTGGAAGCGGCATTTGCCGCCGGGGCGGAGGGGATTGGTCTGTTCCGCACTGAAATGCTGTTCTGCGAACGAGCCGCGCCGCCTGACGAGGAGGAGCAGTACCAGGCCTATCGTCACGTGCTGGAACAGGCGCGGGGGCGTAAAGTGGTGATCCGTACGCTGGATATTGGTGGCGATAAACCCTGTGACTATCTGGCGATGCCGCCGGAGGAAAACCCCTTTCTTGGCTGGCGCGGCATCCGCCTGTATCCCGAATTTATGTCGATTTTCCGTCCTCAGATACGTGCGCTACTGCGTGCCAGCGCCGCCGGACCGTTGCACATTATGGCGCCGATGGTGACTACGCTTGCTGAGGTGAAGTGGCTGCGTGAACAGTTCCAGCAAACAGCGGCGCAACTGCTGGCCGAGGGGGCGGCGGTTGGGCAGTGGTCGCTGGGTATTATGGCGGAAGTGCCATCAGTGCTTTATCTGCTGGAGAAAGCCGCTGCGTATATCGACTTTGTTTCGATTGGCAGCAACGACCTGACGCAATACTTCCTGGCCTGCGACCGGGGCAACGCGCAGGTTCGACATCTCTACAATTATTTTGATCCCGCGTTTTTACAGTTACTGAAGGAGATGACGGCGCGCGCGCAGCGGGCCGGTATTGAGATCAGCCTGTGCGGCGAGATGGGCGGCGACCCGTCGGCGCTGGCGCTACTGTTGGGCGTTGGTTTACGACAGATCAGCATGTCCTCAAGCCGTATTGCGCCAGCAAAGGCGCGCTTAATGACCTTAACCCTCGCGCACAGCGAGCAGACGCTGGAACGGGCATTAGCCTGTGAAAGTGGTCAGGACGTGGCGGTACTACTTTCGCAACAGGTGGCGGCGCAAGCAAAACCCGTGTTTGATCCCGCCCTGATCCTGCTCGATCAGGCGATTACCCGTAAAGCGGAAGCGATTAAGGTGCTCACCGATAATCTGGAGGTCGAACAGCGGGTCTTTTCCGGCTCAGCCGTTGAAGAGGCTATTTGGCAGCGTGAAGCGATTTTCTCTACCGCATTAGGATTTGCAATTGCGCTTCCGCACTGCAAATCGGCGGCGGTCGCGCACAGTAGCGTGTCGGTGATGCGTTTGAGTGAGCCGCTGGCGTGGAGCGACGAGGTGGATGTCTCGCTGGTTATCATGCTGACGGTGAGTGAGCAGGAGAAGGGCGATCATATGAAAATCTTCTCCCGTCTGGCGCGTAAGTTGATGCATGTGGAGTTCCGTGAGCAGTTGCTTGGCAGCATGTCGCCGCAGGATGTCGCCGTGCATCTGGCACAGGAAATGGCGGGATAAATCATGGTACAGAATCCTCGCCGGGCGTTCATTATGCTGTCGTCTGTCTTTTTTTACTGGGGCGTCCTGACGGCAATTAATAGCGCCACGATTCCCTTTTTCCGGCAAGTTTTTTCGCTTTCATGGCGAGACTCGATGTTGGTAAATGTGGCGTTTTATCTCGCACCGTTTGTGATTTGTTTACCGTGTTCAGGCTGGATGGCGCGTTTAGGGTATCGCAGCGCACTCTTACTGGCGTTGATACTTGCCGCAAGTGGTTCGGTGGTGATTGCCGTATCGCTCTGGCTGGCATCATTTGCCGGTTGCCTGGTGGGGATTTTCATTGTGGCGATGGGGGTTGCGGCGATGCAGGTGGTCGCAAACCCTTATGTTAATCGGCTTGGCGAGGCGCAAAGTGCGGCTGGACGCCTCAGTCTGGCGTCGTCCATCAACTCCCTCGGGGCGGCGCTGGCGCCTGTCGTCCTGGCGGTTGTTCTGGCTGGCTCTGTCATTTCAGTTCCAGGGATGTATCTCGGTTTGATGCTGGTGGGAGGCATACTGCTGGTTGCGTTATACCGTTTTTCAATTGCTGATTTTCGTGACGCGCACGAGAATATTTTTTCTGCGATTCGTGCGCTCAGGCGCTATGCGCAGTTTCGTACTGGGGTGAGTGGCATTCTTGTTTATGTTGGCGTGGAAGTCAGCATGGGTACTACGGCTCTCAGCTATCTTCACGACCCGTCTTTGGGCGGGTTTTCGCTTGCACAAGCGACCTCCTTTATCGCGTTGTACTGGGGCGGTGCATTGGCGGGTCGGTTTTTGTATGGCTTGCTGGCTCACTGTTGCCGACCTCAGTTGTTGTTTTGCCTGTGCTCTTCGGGAGCGGTACTACTAACCGTTGCCGCGATAGTTTTCGCTAACCGTTTTGGCGGCTATTGCCTGCTGGCGACGGGGCTCATGAACTCGGTGATGTATCCCATTATTTTCTCTCGCACGCTCTCCGGACTTGATCGCTATGCGGCATCTATTTCTGCTTGCTTGATTATGGCGGGCATTGGCGGCGGGGTGCTGCCCTTTATCCAGGGGATGGTTATTGATGCTATTGGCCTGCGTTTGAGCTTTTGGGTGCCGGTTATCGGGTATCTGTTTTTATTGCTGAACGGATTTAAGCTATACGCTCGAACGGAGGTATTTTGTGAGTAACGCCATCATTATTTGGTTAATTTAAGGTAGTACAACGGAAACTGATTTTCGGTGGTATTTAACCGTAAAGTTGGGATGACGCCGAGCCAGTGGCGTCATCTCAGTACCCAACATGATTAGCTGGCCATTCCCAGACCAACAATGTTTGCCGCGACAATGATCACTACGCAGCCAAGACTTAGCACGCTGACCGGACGTCTCCCTGCATTGCTCCACTCTTTCATGATCAGGCCCACGATACCACCGCACAGGACGTAGAAGCTCATGTGCAGCATCCAGCTCATGTAGTCATACTGTGCTGGAATTTTGGCATGGCCCCAGGCGTAAAAGAAGAACTGGAGATACCACATCAGGCCAGCAAGCGCAGAAAACAGGATATTGCTGATAATTAGCGGTTTTGCTAAAGAGAAGTCGGCCTTTACTGACAGGTTTTTCATTTTTGCCAGACGAATGAAGCAGTATCCCAGATTGATCACCGCACCACCGCCCATGATGACTACGTAGCTTGGCAGGGCGACATACAGCGGATCGATACCGAGTGTTGCAGCGGCTTCGTGCATTGGTTTAGCCGCATCCATGGCAAAGGACATCCCTGCGGAGAAAAAGCCGCACATCACCGCCAGTATCAGACCTTTTTTCAGATTGAACTCTTCGGCCTTGATGCCCATCTTGCGCTCTTTTAACTGTCCGGCGCGGGTGACAATCGCCACTCCGATCAGGGCGACCAGCACGCCGAGCAGGGTCATACGCCCGCCTGGTGTGCCAATGAGCACGTCAAATTTACCGGCAATGATTGGCGTCATTAAGGTACCAACAATTAGCGTAATGCCGATAGCGATCCCGATCCCCATCGACATACCGAGATAGCGCATAGTCAGGCCATAGTTGATATTACCAATCCCCCACATGGCACCGAATAAAAATACCGGCAGCAGGGTGGACGCACTGAATGAACTGTAATAGGCCCAGAAGTCCGGCAGAAGGATCGCGCTGACGAGCCAGGGAAGGATCAGCCATGAAACAAAACCACCTATAGACCACATGGTTTCCCAGGACCAGTGTTGTACCTTTTTAAAAGGGGCATAGAAACAAGCGGCACTAGCGGCACCGATTAGATGCCATATTATCCCCATCGTAATTGCGTTACCCATTCTGTTTCCTTTTGAATTATCGATTTGGCAGGATGAAAACACCCGTTTTGATGTTCAAAAGTCTAAAGAGTGAGCAATAGATTAACCTTCAGCATGCTGCCGTTTGATCAGTAATGCTGGCAAAATTCAGGGGATGAAAGGGATATTGATCACAAATGCGGCCCCGCCCCTCTTTTTTGAGAAGGGCGGAAATATAGAGGATTAGCAAATTCTTACTGCCTGAATACCCAGTAGCCAGGCGAGTTTTTCCAGTGCCTCGCCATGGTGCCCCAGGCCAATGCTGCAATGATGAGCTGGGCCGCCCATACACCATTGTGTGGTGAACTCGCGAGCTGATAACGGGAAGCGATAGCGGCTATTAGTGTTGCCAATATCCAGGACTTCACCTGGTACAGCTTCACCCTCGGCATACTGTAAACGCACCCCGTTTTCGGCATCTTCAATTACCGAAAGAAAGGTCACCGGACCTGATTTTACGGTCATCTGGATAGATACACCTTTACCGGGTTTACCATGATAAACCGGCAGCGGCACCAGACTCACCGGACCATCCGCCATCAGCGGGTGTGCCGGACCGTCATGTCCCCACAAAACAGCATCATCATTAAATTCAATGCCATATGGTTCTGAGAATGAACCGCCAGCCCCCAGAAGTTGCTGAATTTTCATCGCCAGCACATTTTTGATTTCATATTCTCCCGCTACGGGAATACCACGGTGGGTAAGCAGCGTGTTGCCGAGAATGATTGAGGTGATGATGTTCTCGTAAGCGTTGCCGTTACGACCTTCATAGTAATAGGCTAGTGCACCGAGTTTATTCTGGGCAATTAGTTTATCCATGGCGCAGGCAGTGGTGAGTGCGCGGTTGAGCTCTGCAGGTTCGCATGCCACATCCAACTGAAGTACACGGTGCATTTCCTGTCGTTTGGCGTTGAGGTCTGCCTCGCTGACCTGCTCGCGATATTCCGCCAACTCACACATTTCCAGTGGCTTAAAGCGTACGCCCATTTTGGCGGACAAGTTCGTCATATTGCTGTAAACGTCTACCATGCCGTCATAATAGTGCCCGAGGACGCCGACCTGACAATTTGCCAGCATTTGACGAGCGTTAAGTGCCTGTAGCCACTGCGCCGTTTGTTGCCAGACATACTCATCGCCCTGTAATGCGCCAACAATCAACTGAAAGCGGATATTCGCACGGTTAAACACGTTTGCCAGTTCGGGGGCGCTGCAGGCCTGACAGTGCGCCAGCCACTCTCCAGTACGACCTCCCCGATCGGGAATTTGACGGATTGTTGAATAAGGCAGCCCTGGCTCTGGCTGTAGGGCCAGAATAATGACCGGTTTATTGATACTCTGCACAAGCGGTAGCACCGTTGAGCTGAGCGCATAGGTGCTGATGTAAAGACAGACAGCATCGACCGGCTGTTGCTGCAACCGTCTGATAAGGGCATCGGCTTTATCGACGTTATCAATCAGGCCGCCATTAATCACGCTGGCTTGTTGCGCCGTCAGGCGCTCATCAATTGATTGCAGATAGCCCTGAAGACGTGACTCCAGGCCTGTAAACTGGGGCCAGTATGTGTCGAGGCCGATACCAAAAAGGGCGATGTTGACAGACATAGCAATATTTCCTTGTGAGATAATTTTCAGACTATGTCGTGCTTTATCTCCCATGTCCTTCATGTCGCTGCCTATTTTCTACTCAGATTGGCAAAATCAGCCTGATTTTCCCAGTGATGCTCACACTTTTACCTCATAATAGCCATGTAAAAAGTACGGCATTGATAATCATTTTCAATATCATTTAATTAACTATAATGACCCAACTGCTTACGCGGCGTTAACACTGGCCGCCCGACAATACTGGAGATGATTATGAGTTATACACTGCCATCCCTGCCGTACGCTTATGATGCCCTTGAACCGCACTTTGATAAGCAGACGATGGAAATCCACCATACCAAACACCACCAGGCTTACGTAAACAACGCTAACGCTGCGCTGGAAAGCTTACCTGAATTCGCGAGCCTGCCTGTTGAAGAGCTGATCACCAAACTGGATCAACTGCCAGCAGACAAGAAAACCGTACTGCGTAACAACGCGGGCGGCCACGCTAACCACAGCCTGTTCTGGAAAGGTCTGAAAACCGGTACTACGCTGCAGGGCGACCTGAAAGCGGCTATCGAACGTGACTTCGGCTCCGTGGACAACTTCAAAGCTGAATTTGAAAAAGCTGCGGCAACCCGTTTTGGTTCCGGCTGGGCGTGGCTGGTTCTGAAAGGTGACAAACTGGCTGTTGTTTCCACTGCTAACCAGGATTCCCCGCTGATGGGTGAAGCTATCTCTGGCGCTTCCGGCTTCCCGATCGTGGGCCTGGACGTTTGGGAACACGCTTACTACCTGAAATTCCAGAACCGTCGCCCGGACTACATCAAAGAGTTCTGGAACGTGGTGAACTGGGACGAAGCTGCCGCGCGTTTCGCAGCGAAAAAATAAGTTCTATGCTTTAACAAGCCCCTGCAAGCAATGCTTGTGGGGGTTTTTTTGTGATCAAAATCAATATAAAAACAATGATCCACTTAAATTGAAACAAGGTTTTATTATGCGAGTGGGATCACTTTTATAGTTTCTATGAATGTCTATCTTCGTTTCATCAAGACGGGCGCATCTCATAAGCAAGATGCAATCGCCCATAAAAATTGCCCCATTTTTATGTCTACAGGTGATGGAAATGCAGATCAAACGAACGATAGAGAAAATCCCAGGCGGCATGATGCTGGTGCCGCTTTTTTTGGGCGCGTTGTGTCACACCTTTTCCCCCGGCGCCGGGAAATACTTCGGCTCCTTTACCAACGGTATGATCACCGGTACGGTGCCTATTCTGGCGGTCTGGTTCTTTTGTATGGGGGCGTCGATCAAGCTAAGCGCCACCGGTACCGTGCTGCGTAAATCAGGCACGCTGGTCATAACCAAGATTCTGGTAGCGTGGGTGGTCGCGGCGATTGCTTCACGTATTCTGCCGGAACATGGTGTAGAAGTTGGTTTCTTCGCCGGGTTGTCTACGCTGGCGCTGGTGGCAGCCATGGATATGACCAACGGCGGGCTGTATGCCTCGATTATGCAGCAGTACGGCACCAAAGAAGAGGCCGGGGCGTTTGTCCTGATGTCGCTGGAGTCTGGCCCGCTGATGACTATGGTGATTCTGGGAACCGCCGGGATCGCTTCGTTTGAACCACACGTGTTTGTGGGGGCCGTATTACCGTTCCTGATTGGCTTTGCGCTGGGGAATCTGGACCCTGAGCTGCGGGAGTTCTTCAGCAAAGCGGTGCAGACATTGATTCCTTTCTTTGCCTTCGCACTTGGTAACACCATTGATTTGAGCGTGATTGCGCAGACCGGTGTACTGGGTATTTTGCTGGGCGTGGCGGTAATTATTATTACCGGTATTCCATTGATTATCGCCGATAAACTGATTGGCGGCGGCGATGGCACAGCGGGGATTGCGGCCTCCAGCTCAGCTGGTGCGGCGGTCGCTACGCCAGTGCTGATTGCTGAAATGGTTCCGGCATTTAAACCGATGGCGCCGGCAGCAACTTCCCTTGTCGCCACGTCGGTGATTGTAACCTCCATTCTGGTGCCGATTATCACTTCCATCTGGTCGAAAAGAGTAAAATCCAGGGCGGCGGAAATTGATATTCGTAGCGCCGTGAAGTAAGCCTCTTTTGCCGGATGGTCTGTTCCATCCGGCTTAACGATTTACGCTTTGACGACAAATACCTCATCGATGGTCCGACACTCACCCTCGTTCAACTCTCCGCCGGCATTTCGTGACACGCCGGTGCAATAGCCAAACTTACGCGATACCACGGTTTTGATGGTGGTGACGAAATCTTCGCCGATGGCGTAGATGGACATGTAGGTGCCAATCTGGTCCTGAATGTCGCGAAGTGCTGTCAGGTCGCCCTGTTTAAATGCTTCCCGTGCGCTGACAAACAGTTCAGGCATGACGTTGTTTAATCCTGAAATCACCCCCGCGCCGCCTGCCAGCAGGTTAGGAATGTAGTATTCGTCATAGCCGGACAACACGGCAAAATCCTCCCGTACGGCGCGGGTGGTCTGGATCATACTGCGAGTATGGGACTGGCAGTCGACGGTATCTTTAATGCCTGCGAAGTTGGGGAACTCGGCGGCGAGGGTGGCAACCAGTTCGGGCGTTAAATCGCAGCCAGTGCGCGCCGGAAAGTTATAGGCAAACCATTTACCGCTGAGCTTCTGCCCCAACTGACGGAAGTAGCTCAGCAGCTGTTTTGCCGTTTGCCCATAGTAGTAAGGCGGCAGGATCATCACGGCGTCGTAATCGGCGCGATACGCTTCCTGCGCCATCAACAGCATATCATTCTGGCAGGTGGATGAGACGTTGGCGACCATCTTCAGCGAGCTCATGGCGCGGGCCTCGCGGATCAGTAGCAACTTTTCTTCGAGCGTAAAGGAGGCAAATTCCCCGATGCTACCCATCAGCAAAATCACGTCGATTTTGGCCTCGGTAAGGCGTTTGAGATGCTGGCTCAGACCGTTAAGATCGATCTTGCCGTCATTATCCATTGGCGTAATGGAAGGACACCAGACGCCAGCAAATTGCGATTGACCAGTCACGTTGTTGACTCCTTATTTGAAATGATGTTTCAAAACCAGATTACATTGATAGCATGTGTCCCTAAGTTTCATGTGAACCGTGCTCTCATTTTGAGCGACTGGGGTAAAATAAATGTGGTGTAATGGGGGAAATTTATCGGGAGAGGGAACAGATGCGATATCCGGTCGATGTTTTTACAGGCAAGGTTCGGGACTACATGGGAAGCCGTCCCAGCGCGATTGCTAAGGTCCAGGTTGACGGCGAGCTGATGCTGACCGAACTGGGGCTGACGGGTGATGAACAGGCGGAAACGAAAATTCACGGTGGGCCGGATCGCGCGCTGTGCCACTATCCGCGTGAACACTATCAGCACTGGAGACAAGAGTTTCCGGAGCAGGCAGAGCGCTTTGTCGCGCCCGCGTTTGGCGAGAATCTCTCTACTCAGGGGCTAACGGAAGAGAATGTATTTATTGGCGACATTTTCCAGTGGGGAGATGCGCTGATTCAGGTCACGCAGCCGCGCTCGCCGTGCTTTAAGCTGAATTTCCATTTTGGCATCAGCGATATGGCTAGCCAGATGCAGGATGCAGGCAAGACGGGCTGGTTGTGCAGCGTCATCGCTCCAGGCCAGGTGTCGGCGGACGCGCCGTTGATCCTGGCTTCACGCGTCAGCGACGTCAGCGTGCAGGAGGCGATTGCCATTGCCTGGCATATGCCGTTTGATGACTCACAATATCACCGTTTACTCTCGGCTGCCGGGTTATCGAAAAGCTGGACCAGAACGATGCAAAAGCGTCGTTTAAGCGGCAAGAACGAAGACAATTCCCGCCGTTTGTGGGGAAAATAAAGCCATTCTGGCCATGCAATTAAATCAGGTGGTAACACCTGATTTGCCTCTCTCGTGGTTCTTATCTCTGCATACTAAAGCGGGTAAAAAACCTGCCTGTCACGCCATGTTTTCAGTCCATTCTTGATACCTGGCCCACAAAAAGAAACTCTGCGTTGAAAAAAAACTTGAGTATTTCCTGCACTCAAATATCTTAGCTTTAAATTGGTTTAAACCAGATGGGCAAGATGAAAAAGAAAAACAATGTTGATGTGCTTAGAGAGCGCTTTGAAAGCTGGTTAAACGAGAATAATTTGCCAGCGGGCTCTAAATTGCCTTCGGAGAGAGAGTTATGTGAGTTGCTGGATGCGAAGCGCATGACTTTACGTCAGGTTCTGATTGAGCTTGAGATCGATGCGCGTATCTTCCGAAAGAACCGCAGTGGTTGGTTTATTTCATCGAAGCGATTTATTTATAATCCCAAATCATTTTCCAGCTTTAATGCTGAAGCCTGTGCTCAGGGGCGCAAGCCTTTTTGGGGTTATTTAACCAAAGAAACGATTGCGACGGTTCCGCACCATGTTGATGATGTTTTTCTCTCCTCCGGTGATCGCTATTTAGTTACCGGTTGGTGTGGTCTTGATTCGCATAAAGTGTTTTACCATGAGTCCTATATTGATGCTGATGTTGCGCCAGGATTCATTAACAAATTGGGCAATCAGTCTTTTGCCAGCGTCTGGGAAGATGCGTTTGGTCATGCTTTAAATATCAAAGAAATGATTTTTAAACCGGTCAATATGCCAGAAGTGGCCTGCAAAGAGTTGGGCGTTGCGCCTAATACTTATGGAATTTTAGTAGAAAAACATCGGGCTACCCGAGATAAAAAAGTGGTTCAGGTTGATTTTGAATACTGGCGACTTGAATCTGTGGAACTTGTTATTCGTGATGAATGAGAAAAATAATGGGAAAATGCAACCAAGAACTTCTCGCTGAACGTGCGAGAAATATACCACTGTACCTACATGCTTATGCCTTTCATCTGAATATGCGCTATGAGAGAGTCCTTCCGGGCGATCTTCTGGATATTGCGCATCAGCAACAATTAAAGGGAGTGAAAATACATGTTGAGGATGGTGAGTCCCAATCGCTGCAGAAACTAAACGATCGGCAGTTGCACGATTTTAAAGAAAAGGCAAAAAAATATAACCTCGATGTACATATTGAAACGAGCGCATCGGACAAGGCGACATTGACGGATGCGATCCGTATTGCTGTGGCAACTGGCGCAACTTCAGTACGTTTCTACCCGCGCTATGAAGGACATCTCAACGATGTCATGGCAAAGATTGCCAATGATATTGCGTGGTTGTCTCAGTATGACGATTGCGGACTAAGCTTTACTATCGAACAGCATGAAGATCTGCAAGGCCATGAACTGGTGACGCTGGTTAATAATAGTGGAATGAAGAATCTCTCTATTCTGTTTGATTTTGGCAACATGATTAACGCCAATGAGCAGCCGCTTTCTGCGTTAGAAGTCATGTCCCCTCTAATCACTCAGGTGCATATCAAAGACGCAAAAATTATTAAAGAATGTAAAGGCTGGGGGCATGAGGCTTGTCGTTCAGGATACGGTGACTTACCAATGGAAGAGATGCTTAAGGCATTATTACTTTTAGGTGAGGATAAACCGCAAGTAAATGCTTTTGGTCTGGAAGAGGAAGTTGAATATTATGCTCCGGCATTTCGTTTTGATGATGAAGGTGATAATCCCTGGATCCCATGGCGCGATGCAAGCTATACGCCGCTGCCCGACAGTAACATGATTGATGCGCGACTGGCGCAGGAAAAAGAACATGCTCTTGCTCAAATAAAGTATATCCGTGATTTATGCGACAAGTTCACAAGTAATAAATAAACTTCTTTAAATATTATTAAATGCGAAAAGGGTTATGAAAATAACTCTCTTAATTTATTAGTTATATGATTTGATTTAAATATTTCTCTCAACAAGCAATGAGGGTTTAATTATGTTCATGAACAAATGGGCAAGGCTCTGTTTTTTAATTTTAGGCGGCGGCACAATATTCAAACTTTCAAGTATGAAAGATGTTTTCTATGTGCCAATGCAAAGTGACTGGGGTTTAACCAATACGCAAATTGGTTTAAGTTTTACTGTTTATACGATTGTTCAGACAACCGGGCTTTTTCTGTCGCTCTATATCGCAGACCGTTATTCCAAGAAAATATTATTACCATTTGGTCTGATCGGCGTTGGGCTATGCGGTTTATATTTGGCGACGCTACCGTCATTTACCGGTTATCTTATTTGCTTTGCCGCAATGGCGTTCTTTGCCGATGTGGTTTATTGGCCGGTGTTACTGAAAGCTGTGCGTCTGCTAGGTACGCAAGAAGAACAAGGGCGCATGTTTGGCTTTTTAGAAGCAGGACGCGGCGTGGTGGATGTTATCGTCGCTTCTGGCGCTCTGTTTGTTTTCGTCCAGTTTGGTGAAGGTAAAGCGGGGATGCAGGCTGGACTGCTGTTTTATACGCTAATTACGCTGGCTGCGGGCGTTCTCACTTACTTTATTGTCGATGATGACAAAGTGAAAGGCGGCGAGAAAACCAGTGCCAACATGGAAGTCTTAAAGGGTATCAAACATGTGTTGTCCTGCCCTAACGTCTGGCTGGCTTCTTTAGGGATTTTCTTCGTTTACGCCGCGTACTGTGGCCTGACTTACTTCATCCCATTCTTAAAAGATATCTACATGCTGCCGGTAGCGCTCGTCGGCGCGTACGGCATCATCAACCAGTATGCATTGAAAATGGTGGGAGGGCCGATTGGTGGGCTGCTGGCGGATAAGGTTGCTAAATCACCTACGGTTTACCTGAAGTGGACGTTTCTGATCTCTGCTGCTGCTATGGTTGTTTTTATGCTGTTGCCACATCAAACGATGAATGTGTATATCGGTATGGCGGCGACGCTAGGATTTGGGGCGATTATTTTCTCACAGCGCGCCATTTTCTTTGCACCAATGGATGAGATTGGTACCCCGCGTGAATATGCCGGTTCGGCGATGGCATTTGGCTGTATCATCGGTTATATGCCCGCCATGTTTGCGTATACGTTATACGGCTATTTACTGGATACCAATAGCGGCATCACGGGCTATAACTATGTTTTTAGCGTGATGATTGCGTTCAGCTTAATGGGCTTTATCTGTTCAACCATTCTGGTGAAGCGGATTAAAAAGCAAAAGCTAGCGGCTGCGACTGTGGCAGCATAATGTGAGAACTTTCCCGGTACGATGTTACCGGGGAAGCCTGTTAAGCGCGTTTATACAGCGGCAACCAAATTACCAGCCGCAAACCACCCAGCGGGCTGTCTTCGGCCTTCACCCAGCCACGATGCTGTTGGATTGCGGTTTCAACAATCGCCAGACCCAGACCTGTTCCGCCAGACTCGCGATCGCGCGCCTCATCGGTACGATAGAACGGACGGAAAATCTGTTCTCGGTCTTCAGGGCTAACGCCCGGGCCATCGTCGTCGACGGTGATGGTAATCCCATCGATATCCACCGCGAAGCCAACTTCAATCTGCGTGTGTGAATAACGCAGGGCGTTGCGCACAATGTTTTCCAGCGCGCTTTCCAGCGCATTTGGGTTGCCGTACAGCGGCCACGGGCCCGGCGGGAAATTCACCGTGAGTGATTTACCCATCTGCTCGGCTTCAAAGGCGGCGTTATCCAGCACTTCGCCCCACAGCTGATTGGCTTTCACCGTTTCACTGACCAGCGCGTTTTTCTGCTGATTACGTGACATCACCAGCAGGTCGTTGATCATGCTGTCCAGCCGATGTGCTTCTGTTTCAATACGCTCCAGCTCTTTGCTTTCACCGCTACGACGGCGCAGCAGCGCGGTGCCCAACTGCAGACGCGTCAACGGCGTTCTCAACTCGTGAGAGATGTCCGACAGCAGGCGTTGCTGCGAGGTCATCATTCGCTCCAGCGCCGTCACCATCTGGTTAAAGCTGGCGCCCGCCGCCAGAAATTCCTGCGGACCGGCTTCCAGTTCCGGATGCTGACGCAGGTTGCCCTGGGCCACTTCATCCGCCGCGTTTTTCAACTTACGCGCCGGTTTCGCCAGACTCCAGGCAAGCCAGAGCAATAGCGGAGAGCTGACTAACATGGTGACAATCAGCAACAACAGCGGTCGGTCGAACAACAGATTGATAAAGTCAGATTGTGAGCTGCTGGCAGGTCGAATGAGATACAGCTGGTAGTTATCTTCGCCGTCTCTGACGGAGAAAGGCCCGACCATCTCAACGCGACCGTATTTTTTCTTTTGCGGATGGTCGGCGTTATCGGCCTGACCAATAAAGTTACGAATGATCTGCATTTCGTTGCGTTCTGCGCCGATCACGCGTCCTTCCGTCGTAACAAGCAATAACCGCTGTCCTGGCGGCGCCCACTTGTCTATCGCCCGAAACAAGCGACGCCACCACATCAAATCGTTGGGTGGATCGTTCGCCAGTTCAGCTTCAACGTGTTGCTCAATCATCAACCCCTGGCGCTGCTCGCTGTCCAGTAGCTCGGTCATCTGGCGTGAATCAAGCTTGGGTAACATCAGTACCAACATCAACACCAGTGCCAGCGTCAACCAGAAGATGGCAAAGATGCGCGCGGTTAAGCTCCCTATCATGAAGCGGAGACCATCAGGTAGCCGCGACCGCGCAGGGTTTTAAACCACGGGTGTCCGTCTTTACGTTCTGGCAGCTTACGACGCAGGTTCGAGATATGCATGTCGATCGCGCGATCAAAAGGCGTCAGGCGTTTGCCCAGCACTTCCTGGCTCAGGTGTTCACGCGAAACCACCTGACCGAGATGCTGTGCCAGCAAATAGAGCAGGGTGAATTCGGTGCCGGTTAATTCCAGGGTTTGCCCGTCAAAGCTGGCTTCCTGGCGACCCGGATTAAGGCTTAACGCATCCACTTCCAGAGTCGGCGAACCGTTGTCGCTGTTCTGCTGCTGTTCGCTCCAGTGTGAGCGACGCAAAATAGCGCGGATGCGCGCGACCAGTTCACGGTCGTTAAACGGTTTGGGTAAATAGTCGTCCGCGCCCAGCTCAAGGCCAAGTACGCGATCCAATTCGCTGCCGCGAGCGGTCAGCATGATTACGGGTGTCTGGTGTGTCTGACGAAGTGCTTTCAGCGTATCAATGCCATTTTTCTTCGGCATCATGACGTCGAGCAAAAGTAAATCGATGCTGTCATCCAGAAGCTCAAGCGCCTGTTCCCCATCATAGGCAACCAGCACATCGAAACCTTCCATTTCGAGCAACTCCTTTAACAGGGAAGTCAGCTCTCGGTCATCATCAACTAACAGGATTTTATTCATTGTTTACGTACCTCCGAGGCAGAAATTACGTCATCAGGCGTCGCTAATCTATGACTTTACGTTGTTTTACACCCCCTGACGCATGTTTGCAGCCCGAATCGTAAACTGTCTCTCGTTGAATCGCGACAGAAAAGATTTTGGGAGCAAGTGATGGGCAAAGTTACCGCTGCCGTCATGGCCTCAACGCTGGCACTGAGTACTTTAAGCCATGCAGCTGAAGTCGTCACAGGCGATCACTGGCACCTGGGTGAAGGCTCCGCGCAACGTAGCGTTCAGAGCCACATGTTCGACGGTATCAGTTTAACCGAACATCAACGTCAACAGATGCGAGATTTAATGCAGCAGGCAAGACACGAACAGCCTCCTGTTAATGTTAGCGAAATGGAGACAATGCATCGCCTTGTCACCGCAGAGAAATTTGATGAACGCGCTGTGCGCGCTCAGGCAGAAAGAATGGCGCAAGAACAGGTTGCCCGCCAGGTTGAAATAGCCAAGGTTCGCAACCAGATGTATCGCCTGTTAACGCCCGAGCAGCAAGCGGTTTTAAATGAGAGACATGAACAACGAATGGAGCAACTGCGCGACGTAGCGCACTGGAAAAAAAGCTCATCGTTGAATTTATTGAGTAGTAGCAACTCACGTTCCCAGTAGTAACCCTGTTTTCCTTGCCATAGACACCATCCCTGTCTTCCCCCACATGATGTGGGGGTTTTTTTTGCCCAAAATTTGTCACTCGGTTATTGCCTGACTGTTTTACTTCATCCGTTATACTAGCGGCATATCCTGGCAGGAGTGTTTATGAATCAAACCTATGGGCGGCTGGTTAGCCGGGCGGCAATCGCGGCGACCGTGATGGCATCGCTGTTACTTTTGATCAAAATTTTTGCGTGGTGGTACACCGGATCGGTCAGTATTCTGGCAGCGCTGGTGGATTCTTTGGTGGACATCGCCGCGTCGTTAACCAACCTGTTGGTGGTGCGCTATTCTTTGCAACCGGCCGATGATGAACATACGTTCGGACACGGAAAAGCGGAATCGCTAGCGGCGCTGGCGCAAAGCATGTTTATTTCCGGTTCGGCGCTGTTTTTATTCCTGACCGGGATTCAGCATCTCATCCAACCCACGCCAATGAAAGATCCTGGCGTCGGGGTGGTTGTCACCATCATTGCGTTAGTGTGTACAATCATTCTGGTCTCGTTTCAGCGCTGGGTGGTGAAGCGCACGCAAAGTCAGGCCGTTAGGGCGGATATGCTTCATTATCAGTCTGATGTTATGATGAACGGTGCAATTCTCGTGGCGCTTGGGCTGGCATGGTACGGCTGGCATCGCGCAGATGCCTTGTTTGCGCTCGGGATTGGCATCTATATTTTATATAGTGCATTACGCATGGGTTATGAGGCGGTACAGTCTTTGCTGGATCGCGCGTTACCCGATGAAGAACGTCAGGAAATTATTGATATTGTGACGTCATGGCCTGGAGTCAGCGGCGCTCACGATCTTCGCACGCGGCAGTCAGGGCCGACCCGCTTTATTCAGATTCATTTGGAAATGGAAGATAATCTGCCGCTCGTTCAGGCGCATTTAGTGGCTGAACAGGTAGAGCAGGCAATTTTACGGCGTTTCCCGGGATCGGATGTCATCATTCATCAGGATCCCTGTTCGGTCGTACCCAAGGAAGGCAAGATGTTTGAGCTTTTATAATTCGTTGTAAAAAAAGTGAACCGGGCCAGCATTTTGTGTATAAATTACCACCATTTGGCCTGACCTGAATCAATTCAGCAGGAAGTGATTGTTATACTATCTGCATATTCGTTGGATCGTTTCGATATGCGGAATCGACTTCCGGCAGCAGATTTCATTTTGCATTCCAAAGTTCAGAGGTAGTCATGATTAAGAAAATCGGTGTGTTGACAAGCGGCGGTGATGCGCCGGGCATGAACGCAGCAATCCGTGGTGTTGTACGTGCAGCGTTGACGGAAGGGCTGGAAGTCATGGGGATCCATGATGGCTACCTGGGTTTGTATGAAGACCGTATGGTTCAACTTGACCGCTACAGCGTGTCCGACATGATCAACCGTGGCGGTACATTCCTCGGTTCTGCCCGCTTCCCGGAATTCCGCGACGAAAACGTGCGTGCCGTGGCTATCGAAAACCTGAAAAAGCGTGGCATTGACGCACTGGTTGTTATCGGTGGTGATGGTTCATACATGGGGGCAAAACGCCTGACTGAAATGGGCTTCCCATGCATCGGTCTGCCGGGCACTATCGACAACGATATCAAAGGCACCGACTACACCATCGGTTATTTCACCGCTCTGGGTACCGTAGTCGAAGCGATTGACCGTCTGCGGGATACCTCTTCTTCTCACCAGCGTATTTCCATCGTTGAAGTGATGGGCCGCTACTGTGGCGATCTGACTCTGGCGGCTGCCATTGCTGGTGGCTGTGAGTTCGTGGTGGTTCCGGAAGTGGAATTCAGCCGTGACGATTTGGTTGCTGAAATCAAAGCAGGCATCGCGAAAGGTAAAAAACACGCGATTGTGGCGATCACTGAGCACATGTGTGACGTTGACGAACTGGCGCATTACATCGAGAAAGAAACGGGTCGTGAAACGCGCTCAACCGTACTGGGTCACATCCAGCGTGGTGGTTCTCCGGTGCCTTACGACCGTATCCTGGCGTCCCGTATGGGCGCATATGCCATTGAACTGCTGTTGGCCGGTCACGGCGGTCGCTGTGTAGGTATTCAGAACGAGCAACTGGTTCACCACGACATCATCGACGCGATTGAAAACATGAAGCGTCCGTTCAAAGGTGACTGGCTGGACTGCGCGAAAAAACTGTACTGATTGTTTTTTCCGCGCCTGATGGCGCTAAGCGCATCAGGCCTACAGGTTGCAAAGACTTGTAGGCCTGATGAGCCGCTAACCACCATTCGGCACAATTCCCCGCATTTATTCCCCCAAGTTATAGCAAATCTTTTTTTATTCTTTAATGTTTGGATACCTTTCTGGCACGCTTTGCTCATCACAACACCACATAAGAGAGCTGGGCGATGAACAAATGGGGCGTAGGGTTAACATTATTGCTGGCATCGACCAGCCTTCTGGCAAAGGATATTCAGTTACTTAACGTATCGTACGATCCAACGCGTGAACTGTACGAGCAGTACAATAAGGCCTTTAGCGCGCACTGGAAGCAGGAAACGGGCGACAACGTCGTGATCCGCCAGTCGCATGGCGGTTCGGGTAAACAAGCGACCTCCGTCATTAACGGTATTGAAGCCGATGTCGTGACGCTGGCGCTGGCTTACGACGTGGATGCCATTGCTGAACGTGGTCGTATCGATAAAAACTGGATTAAGCGTCTGCCGGATAACTCCGCGCCATACACCTCCACCATCGTTTTCCTGGTCCGCAAAGGCAACCCCAAACAAATTCATGACTGGAACGATCTGATCAAACCAGGCGTGTCGGTCATTACACCAAACCCGAAAAGCTCAGGCGGCGCACGCTGGAACTATCTGGCGGCATGGGGCTACGCCTTGCACCACAACAACAACGATCAGGCCAAGGCACAAGACTTCGTGAAGGCCCTGTATAAGAATGTTGAAGTGCTGGACTCCGGTGCGCGTGGCTCAACCAATACCTTCGTTGAGCGCGGTATCGGTGATGTGCTGATCGCCTGGGAAAACGAAGCCCTGCTGGCGACAAACGAGCTGGGCAAAGACAAATTCGAGATAGTGACGCCGAGTGAATCTATCCTCGCGGAACCGACCGTTTCCGTGGTCGACAAAGTCGTGGAAAAGAAAGACACCAAAACGGTGGCGGAAGCCTACCTGAAATATCTCTACTCACCGGAAGGTCAGGAAATTGCAGCGAAAAACTACTATCGTCCGCGTGATGCAGACGTTGCGAAGAAATACGAAAATGCATTTCCGAAGCTGAAACTGTTCACCATCGACGAAGAGTTTGGCGGCTGGACGAAAGCGCAGAAAGAGCACTTCTCTAACGGTGGTACGTTTGACCAGATCAGCAAGCGCTAAATAAGTCTGTGATTTACCGACCCGGTGGCATAACGCGACCGGGTTTTTTATTTGTCATGGTTTTGCGTTACTCTTGCCCTTCAATGAGATACAGGGAACGCGTAATGAAAAAAGCAGGCTATCTTTTACTGGCGGTGATTGTAGTCGCCGCTGCTGCAGGTATCGGGTACTGGAAATTCACCGGTAACCCGGACGCATTACGCCAGATTGTTCTTCAGCAATGCCTGCCGCACCAGTTGCAGCAGCAGGATCCCACGCCGTGCGCCGAAGTGAAGCCGGATGCCGGATATGTGGTGTTCAAAGATCGTAACGGCCCACTGCAATACCTGTTGATGCCGACCTGGCGCATCAACGGAACGGAAAGCCCGCTGCTGCTGAAATCAGGTACGCCGAACTTTTTCTGGCTGGCCTGGCAGGCGCGCAGCTTTATGAGCCAAAAATACGGTCAGGAAATCCCTGACAAAGCGGTATCGCTGACCATTAACTCGCGTAGCGGGCGTACGCAAAATCATCTGCATATTCATATCTCCTGCCTGCGAACCGATGTCAGAAAACAGCTGGATGACAATCTGGCGAAAATCAGCACTCGTTGGCTGCCATTACCGGATGGGCTGCGCGGTCATGAATATCTGGCGCGTCGCGTCACGGAAAATGAATTGGCGCAACGCAGCCCGTTTATGATGCTGGCAGAAGAGGTGCCGGATGCGCGTGAGCACATGGGCAGCTATGCGCTGGCGATGGTGCGTCAGAGCGATGAGTCCTTTGTCCTGCTGGCGACCCAGCGCAATCTGTTGTCGCTCAATCTCGCCTCCGCTGAGGAAATTCAGGATCATCAATGTGATATTCTGCGTTAACCCCACCTAATCTGGCATTTACTCCGCATGTCTGTCCCCGTATTCTTGTTGAAAAAAACAACAGGAGACAGGCATGTCGCTCTGGCTTACACACCCTCTGTTTATCCCCTCTCTGGTGATTGGCATTACCATCCTGCTCTGGGCTACGTCGCTACTGCCGGAGTTTATAACGGCGCTGCTGTTCTTTGCCGTAGCAATGGTCGCCAAAATCGCCCCTGCGGATGTGATCTTTGGCGGATTTGCGTCTTCGGCATTCTGGCTGGTCTTTAGTGGTTTTGTGCTGGGTATCGCGATTCGCAAAACGGGGCTGGCGGACAGGGCGGCGAGAGCGCTGTCATCGCGATTGACCGATTCCTGGCCGTTAATGGTGGCGAGCGTGGTGCTGCTCAGTTACGCGCTGGCGTTTGTGATGCCGTCCAATATGGGGCGTATTGCGCTGCTGATGCCGATTGTTGCCGCAATGGCGAAGCGTGCCGGAATTAACGAGGGTACGCGCGCCTGGTATGGTCTGGCGCTGGCCGTCGGGTTTGGGACGTTCCAGCTTTCCGCGACCATTTTACCCGCTAACGTGCCCAATCTGGTAATGAGCGGCGCGGCGGAAGGCTCTTACGGCATCCACCTCAATTATCTTCCCTATTTGCTGCTGCATACGCCGGTTCTGGGCTGGCTTAAAGGCGCGGTGCTCATCATGCTTATCTGCTGGCTGTTCCCTGGCAAGCCCCACGCACCGCGCGATCTCACGCCAGCGGAACCAATGAGCCGGGATGAAAAACGCCTGGCCTGGATGCTAGCAGTGGTGCTGCTGCTGTGGGTAAGTGAAAGCTGGCACGGTATAGGGCCTGCGTGGACCGGGCTGGCGGCGGCGGTTATCACGCTGCTACCACGGGTTGGTTTTATCAATGGCGACGAGTTTTCCTCCGGGGTAAATATCAGGACCTGCATTTACGTGGCGGGGATTCTGGGGTTGACAATTACCGTTACCCAGACCGGCATTGGCAATGCAGTGGGCGAGGCGCTGTTACAGGTGATGCCGCTGGATGCGGAAAAACCATTTACCAGCTTTCTCGCGCTGACCGGCATTACCACCGCACTCAATTTTATTATGACGGCGAACGGCGTTCCGGCGCTGTATACCACTCTGGCGCAAAGTTTTGCCGATGCGACTGGGTTCCCGCTGCTGTCGGTAATTATGATTCAGGTATTGGGGTATTCCACACCGCTACTGCCGTATCAGGCTTCGCCGATTGTGGTGGCGATGGCGCTTGGGAAAGTGCCTGCGAGGGCGGGGATGCTGCTGTGTATCGCGCTGGCGACGGCAACATATCTGCTTCTTCTGCCGCTGGATTATCTGTGGTTTAGCGTGTTGGGTAAGTTGTAAAAAAAAGCCCGGTAGCGCTAACGCTTACCGGGCCTACAGTCTTGGAGGACGGGTCAGCGAAGCGCTACCCGCCTCAACAGCATTACGCCTGTTTAGCCGCTTCTGCTGCTTTAACGATGACCGCGAAGGCATCTGCTTTCAGAGAAGCACCGCCAACCAGCGCGCCATCGATGTCCGGCTGAGCGAACAGTTCTGCTGCGTTAGCTGCGTTTACGGAACCGCCGTACTGGATGATAACTTGTTCAGCGATTTTCGCGTCAGCTTTAGCAATGTGGTCACGAATGAATTTGTGAACAGCCTGAGCCTGAGCAGGAGTTGCAGATTTACCGGTACCGATAGCCCATACTGGTTCGTAAGCGATAACGACGCCTTCGAATGCTGCCGCGCCCTGAGTTTTCAGAACGGCGTCGATCTGACGTGCACAGACTTCTTCAGTTTTGCCCGCTTCGTTTTCTGCTTCGGTTTCACCGATGCACAGAACCGGAGTCAGACCTTGTTCTTTCAGCACGGCGAATTTTTTAGCGATCAGCTCGTCAGACTCTTTGTGGTAAGTACGACGCTCAGAGTGACCGATAATGATGTACTGCGCGCCGATATCTTTCAGCATTTCAGCACTTGTTTCACCGGTAAATGCGCCAGACAGGTTCAGGTCAACGTTCTGCGCGCCCAGGATAATGTGGCTACCGGCAGCGGCGTGTTTCGCCAGGTCGATATACATTTCCGGCGGAGCGATTGCTACTGCACAGCCAGCAACGCCAGCCAGTTCTTTACGCAGATTAGCAACCAGTTCGTTTACCATGTGGCGGCTGCCGTTCAGTTTCCAGTTACCCATCACTAAAGGATGTCGCATTTCATTTCTCCACGCTTGTCAGCGAATTAAGGAATATGGCCGCCCGTCAGGGCAGCATGGTCTGTGAAACAGTATAGAGATTCGTCTGCGGAAAGGCTTTGCTTTTTGTCATCAATTCGCCTTCTCAAGACTTTCTGATAGTGCCAGCTTAATCGGTTCAACAGCGAAGGTCAGCCCTTTTTCACCGTTATCTGCCACAACATAGCGAATTGCGCCTTCTGTTTCGGCGTAATAGTGTTTACCTTTGCCGGCAGCGAGCAGTTTTTGCAGCTTTTTCTGGCTCTGCTCTTTCGTCAGTAGCGGCGCGACGGTACGAATGACGGCGGTCATGTATTCCAGCGCTTTCGCTTTGGCCGCCTTTTGTTCTGGTCCCTGAATCGGCAACCAGGTTATCTGCATACTTTTGATTTTTAGCGTGCCGCGCTCAAGGGCGGAGGACGCATACAGGTTTTCATTGATTTTACTGGCCGCGCGGGTGAGGTTTGCTCGATCGCGGCTGCTGTCGATGGCGCGGAACTCATTCAGGATAAGCTTCGGATTCTGCGTATTAAAGTTTTCGCGAAACTGGCTAATCGACAGGTCAAAGGTCGGCGCACCCGCCAGTAAATAGGGGGCCGTGGTTGCCGTCGATGGCTCTTCCGCCCGTGCCGCAACGCTCGCGGTGAAGGCTGAAAACAATAATAAAAACAGTGTAAATCCTTGCTTCATCAATCGTACCTTTCGTTATGACTGCTCACGATTAAAACGGTAACTGTCGGGCTTGTCAAAAGGGTAAACTGTTCTGGAAGGTAATAATAAAGGAACTTACATGACCATACAGCAGTGGTTATTCTCATTTAAAGGGCGCATCGGGCGCCGTGATTTCTGGATTTGGATAGGTCTGTGGATCGTCGGAATGCTGGTTTTGTTCTCGCTGGCGAGCAAGCAATTACTCGATATTCAGACTGCGGCATTTTGTCTGGTTTGTCTGCTATGGCCGACGGCGGCAGTGACGGTAAAACGCCTGCACGATCGGGGACGTTCTGGAGCGTGGGCGCTGCTGATGATTTTGGCGTGGATGCTGCTGGCCGGAAATTGGACGATGTTACCCGGCGTCTGGCAATGGGCGGTTGGTCGCTTTGTTCCGACGCTCATTCTGGTCGGCATGCTCATCGATCTGGGCGCGTTCGTTGGCACCCAGGACGAAAATAAATATGGTAAGGATACGCAGGACGTAAAGTACAAAGCCGAGCGCCAGTAGTTGTCGACCGGAGAAGCGCAAGCGCCTCCCGGCAACCCTCACCAGTAGTGTTCAGCAGTCATATGGCCCGGTCGACGGCGCAGGTGTTTGGTCATCTGCCGGGTCTCTTTCAGCAGTTGCTGCGTGTCGCGTACCATTTGTGGATTTCCGCACAGCATCACATGGCTGGTTTCTTTATCCATTGGCAGCCCTACCGCCTTTTCCAGTTCACCGCTTTCAATCAGCGCCGGTACACGCCCGGTCAGCGAATCTACTGCTGTCTCACGGCTAACAACCGTCTGGATGCGTAATTTACCTTCGTAGCGCTTTTCCAGCGCCTGCATCAATGGCAGGTAGCTCAAATCGGCGGCATAGCGTGCGGCGTGGACCAGCACCAGATTTTTAAAGCGACCCAGATCTTTGCCTAGTTGCAGAATCGACAAATACGGGCCGATAGCCGTGCCGGTTGCCAGCATCCATAGCGTTTCGCAATCAGGGACTTCATCCAGCACGAAGAATCCAGCGGCCTCACTCACCACCTGAACTTCATCGCCAGGCTTTAGCGCCGCCAGTTGAGGGCTGAGTTTGCCGTCGGGAACTGTCACCAGATAAAATTCTAAGTCGGGGTTATCGGGCGCATTCACGTAGGAATAGGCGCGCTGGACGCGCTCACCGTCGATCTCAAGGCCAAGCTTGGTGAACTGACCTGCAGTGAAAGGAAGAACCGGAGCTCGCACGGTCAAACTAAACAGGGCATCGGTCCAGTTCTGCACCTTTGTGACTTTGCCTGTTACCCAATCTGCCATGGTTTTCTCCTGTCTGCTTTGATTGCCTTATCTTCGTTCGTTGGACGAAAGATTTCCAGCCCGGATGGGCTGGAAGGCTCTATTGATCAAATCAATTACAGGATGTGCGCCTGCACATCGGGATCTTTGCGATCGAGGTAGTGAATCGACTGAATGCGGCGGATCGTGCGTGATTTGCCGCGGATCAACAGCGTTTCGGTGGTTGCGATATTGCCTTTACGGCTAATCCCTTCCAGCAGATCGCCTTTGGTGATGCCGGTAGCGGAGAAAATGACGTTGTCGCTGCGCGCCATTTCATCCAGACGCAGCGCTTTGCCCGCTTCAATGCCCATCGCGGTGCAGCGGGCCAGTTCCTGTTCGCCAATACGACGGTTCTCTTCGCTGTCGCCTTTGACGTCATGGCGCGCCAACAGTCGGCCCTGCATGTCGCCGTCCAGCGCGCGGATGACGGCCGCGGAAACCACGCCTTCCGGTGCGCCGCCAATACCGTACAGCACGTCAACTTCGCTGTCAGGCATACAGGTCAGAATCGAGGCCGCAACGTCGCCGTCAGGAATGGCGAAGACGCGCACGCCCAGTTTCGCCATCTCTGCAATAACCTCGTCATGGCGTGGTTTTGCCAGGATGGTGACGGTCAGGTCACTCAGTGGTTTGTTCAGCGCGGCTGCAATGTTTCGTAGGTTGGTTTCCAGTGACAGGTTCAGGTCGATGGACCCTTTTGCGCCAGGGCCGACAATCAGCTTTTCCATGTACATGTCTGGCGCGTTCAGGAAACAGCCTTTATCTCCTACAGCCAGCACCGCCAGCGCATTCGCCTGGCCCATTGCCGTCATACGCGTGCCTTCGATAGGATCGACGGCGATGTCGACCGCATCACCGTGGCCGGTTCCGACTTTCTCGCCGATAAACAGCATCGGCGCTTCATCAATCTCACCCTCGCCAATCACGATGGTGCCGTCGATGTTGACCTGGTTGAGCATAATACGCATGGCGTTCACCGCCGCGCCATCAGCGGTATTTTTATCGCCGCGGCCCAGCCATTTATAGCCAGCCAGCGCGGCCGCTTCGGTCACGCGTGAAAATTCAATGGCAAGTTCTCGTCTCATTGCAAACTCGTAGCTGAAAGGAATGGCGCGAAGTGTAGCACAGGGGAGGGGACTAGATTATTGATGTGTGTGCGGGGTTGCCCCCGCACGAAGATATTGCCGGACAAGGTAACGTCGCCATCCGGCAATGACGAATTACTCGTCGTGATCTTCCCACGCCATGGCGCGTTTGACCGCTTTTTTCCAGCCGCTGTAACGGAAATTACGCTCGGTGGTTTCGATGCCCGGGCGGAATTCACGCTCGATGACCGCTTTCTCCTGCAGTTCATCCAGATTCTGCCAGAAACCTACTGCCAGACCGGCAAGGTACGCAGCACCCAATGCGGTGACTTCGCGGACTTCCGGGCGCTCAACGCGCGTGCCGAGAATATCGGACTGGAACTGCATCAGGAAGTTGTTGGCGACCGCACCGCCATCAACGCGCAGGGCGTGCAGGCGAATACCGGAGTCAGCCTGCATCGCTTCCAGTACGTCGCGGGTCTGGTAAGCGATAGACTCAAGCGTTGCGCGGATGATGTGGTTGGAGTTTACGCCACGGGTCAGGCCGAAGATGGCTCCGCGTGCATACGGGTCCCAGTACGGTGCGCCAAGGCCTGTGAATGCCGGAACGACGTATACGCCGTTGGTGTCTTTCACTTTGGTGGCGAAATATTCAGAGTCGAATGCATCGCTGATGAGTTTCATTTCATCGCGCAGCCACTGGATGGATGCGCCAGCCATAAATACCGCACCTTCCAGCGCGTAGTTCACTTCCCCGGTCGGTCCACAGGCGATGGTGGTCAGTAGTCCATTTTCGGACTTAACGGCTTTCTCGCCAGTGTTCATCAGCATGAAGCAGCCGGTACCGTAAGTGTTTTTCGCCATCCCTTCCTTCACGCACAGCTGGCCAAACAGAGCGGCCTGCTGGTCACCGGCAATACCGGAGATAGGAATACGAATGCCGCCTTTACCACCGATGTTGGTCTGGCCGTACACTTCAGAAGAACGACGCACTTCTGGCAGCATTGCACGCGGAATATCCAGCGCATCCAGCATCGTGTCATCCCAGTCCAGGGAGTGGATGTTGAACAGCATGGTACGAGAGGCGTTGGTGTAATCCGTTACGTGTACGCGTCCCTGCGTCATTTTCCAGATAAGCCAGGTGTCTACCGTACCGAACAGCAGTTCGCCGCGACGAGCGCGCTCACGTGAGCCTTCTACGTGGTCGAGGATCCACTTCACTTTAGTGCCGGAAAAGTACGGGTCAATTACCAGACCCGTGTTATTACGGATGTACTCTTCCATACCGTCGCGCTTGAGCTTTTCGCAGATATCCGCGGTACGACGACACTGCCACACAATTGCGTTATAGATAGGTTTACCGGTCTCACGCTCCCAGACGATGGTGGTTTCACGCTGGTTGGTAATACCGATCGCTGCAATTTCATCGGAACTGATATCGGATTTCGCCAGAACTTCTACCAGCGTGGAGCTTTGGGTCGCCCAAATTTCCATTGGGTCATGTTCTACCCAACCTGCTTTCGGGTAGATTTGCTCGAATTCGCGCTGTGAAACGCTAACGATATTCGCATCGTGGTCCATTACGACCGCGCGGGAGCTGGTGGTGCCCTGGTCGAGCGCAACGATATATTTTTTTTCAGTCATGATTATTTGTCCCGTAGTCACATTACTGCGAAGCTTTTTGTTGAGTGTTGGTCGCAACGTCTTTCTCTTCAATCGCGCAGACATCGCACGGTAAATGGCGACCAATCAGTTTGCGATATGCCCATGCGCCTAAAATCGCGCCGGTAATCGGGCCAAACACCGGGACCAGGAAGTAAGGGATATCACGACCACCCGTGAAGGCAATCTCACCCCATCCGGCCATCCAGGCGAAGAGTTTCGGTCCGAAGTCACGTGCCGGGTTCATCGCAAAACCTGTCAGCGGACCCATGGAAGCACCAATAACGGCGATCAACAAGCCGATCAGCAGTGGTGCCAGCGGACCACGAGGTACACCGTTACCATCGTCGGTCAGAGCCAGAATCAGCCCCATTAGAATAGCGGTAATGACCATTTCAACCGCGAAGGCCTGCACAAAATTGATATGCGGGTTCGGATAGGTCGAGAAAGTACCTGCCAGACCCAGGCTCTCGGTACTGCCGCGCACGATATGGTTAGTTTGTTCGAAATCGATGAAAAGATTGTAATAAAGCCCGTAAACCAGTGCCGCTGCGCAAAAGGCGCCGGCAATTTGCGAAATAATAAAAGGAGCAACTTTGCGTTTATCAAAACAGGCGAACAGCCAGAGTGCGATGGTTACCGCTGGATTCAGGTGTGCACCAGAAACGCCTGCGGTCAGATAGATAGCCATCGCTACCCCCAGACCCCAGATGATACTGATTTCCCACTGACCAAAAGTAGCCCCAGCAACTTTGAGTGCAGCGACACATCCCACACCGAAGAAAATCAACAACCCGGTACCGAGGAATTCAGCAATGCACTGGCCTTTTAAGGTTGATGTTTGACTCATAATCGGATCCTGAAGAGAGTTTAATGTTTATTGTATGCGAGAAGGTCACTGACATCCCCGGAGCCGGTAGGCACACTGTTAATTTATCGTTAACGCTCAAAAACGAGAAATATCGAAATTGAAATGTGTGTACTCCATCAACAAAATGAGCGTTATCGCACCATTTCGCGGTATTTGTTATACAAAAATAGTGTGAGCTGAATCATTTCAATGATCAATTCGTTAACACTTAAGAGTTATGATAGTAATGTCACCAGGAGAAAGACGAAAAGTGTTGCAAACCGCAATCTGCGCGGGATGCCGCTGGACAGGGATGACGCGGCTTCATACAATCGGTGTTAAGTAGAGTGCGCTCGTTTTTATTAAGGCGTCGCCGGTTATCGGGACGAGGATTTTTATCCATCAACGCCTTGCAATTCAGGAGAGGTATGACGATGTCATTAGAAGTGTTTGAGAAACTGGAAGCAAAAGTACAGCAGGCGATTGATACCATCACGCTGTTGCAGATGGAAATCGAAGAGCTGAAAGAAAAGAACAACTCACTGTCGCAGGAAGTTCAGTCTGCACAGCAGCAGCGTGAAGAGCTGGAGCGTGAGAACAACAACCTGAAAGAACAGCAGAACGGCTGGCAGGATCGTCTGCATGCCCTGTTGGGGCGTATGGAAGAAGTCTAATTCTGATTTCTTTAAAAAGGCATCCATAATGGATGCCTTTTTACTATGTAGACTTTAGGATATCGTAATTCTCAAATTTCAAAGAATACGATATGACAAAAAGAAACGATATTATTGATAATTCGGATCGATTTATCACCAGAGATATTAGATATGGTCTTATCTATACAGATAATCTAGGGTGGATTGATTTAGGCCACGCTAATCCGGCAGGCGCTGAAAAATTATGGTTTGAAATGACAAGACCTCGTGGTGGTGATAGTGAATTTTATGAAGTAAATTACCATCAAAGTATGTCTAAAAGCATTCACGGTCTAAATATTAATACTGGTATATATCGTAGATTCATGGTGCGACGAGGATTGCAGGAGCGAATTCTGCAAGGTATTGCTTTGTCTATATTCTTGAGTACGTCACATCGTTTCGAATCCTTACAGGATTTTTGGCCTTACACTTATTTATGGATGTAATAAAACCAGTTGTGAATCCAAATTATGTTCGGGAACGCCGTATATGACGTTTCGACGATTAGGTGTTATTATTGTATCTATGCTTTTTTTTGCGCTGCTTTATTGTTATTTCATGGTGAGTGTCTTTACAAAAAAATGCTATACGCAGCATGATTTATTAATTTATCAATTATTAACGCCGAAATTGATTAAACAGGTTCCAAGTGTATCCAGCGACTGGTTTTTTGTAAGCCATACAGATGAGATTAGCCATCTTCAACGCAGTGAAATAGTTTTTACGGGGATACCTAAGAATGATATTCACAGAGCAGAAGAAAAATTAAACGTATACGTTGAATCTTATCCTGCAAGTCGCGAGATGATGAGTGTCGTTGTTGAAGCAAGAGCTGGGAATTATGATGTTAGGGTCATTCACTATAAATTGGATGAATGAAGAAAATAAAAGGCCATCAAACTTACTGATGGCCTTTTTCACTTACTCGATATCGAGCGGGTCTTCGGAGAGGATTATCCCGGTGTTGTCGGCGTACAGGTGGTCGCCGGAGAAGAATGTCACGCCGCCAAAGTTGACGCGCACATCGCTTTCCCCAATACCTTCTCCTGAAGCACCTACCGGAATTGCGGCAATCGCCTGAATGCCGATATCCAGTTCTTCCAGATCGTCTACCTGGCGGACTGAGCCGTAGATGACCAGACCTTCCCATTCATTCTGTACGGCCAGTCGTGCCAGTTCGGCATCGACCAGCGCACGACGGACAGAACCGCCACCATCGACCAGCAGAATGCGACCACGGCCATTTTGTTCGAGCAGATCGTACAGCAACCCGTTGTCCTCGAAACATTTTACCGTGATGATTTGTCCGCCAAACGACGACCGTCCTCCAAAGTTAGAGAACAGCGGTTCCACGACGTTGACATCTTCCTGATAGATGTCACAAAGCTCGGATGTATCGTATTTCATAGGCTTAACGTTCAGTTGCTGCGAGAATTTTCAGTATATCGCGCTATGTGTACTGTTGGCAAAATCATCAATTGTTAATTAGTGTCCAGATCAATAACTATTCGTATTTTTCATTGAAAAACAGGTGATTACTGATTTTGAAAACAGCCGATAATGACCTGAAATTACCCGTATTTCCCTCTGTAAAGTATCCCCGAGGTATCTCCGGAAGATTGCTGGAGCATAAAAGAAAGCCCTATGAGAACGATCAGATTCACCAAAGCCGTGCATCAGGAACTCCCCGTTCCTGATGCCGGCAAACGCCTTGAATATGCTGATAGTGTCGTTAATGAGTTGCGGCTGCGCGTTACGTCTAGTGGCAGCAAAAGTTTTTGTGTGTCCCGAAAGCGCGACGTAAAATTTTACCGTGTGACGTTGGGCAAGTTCCCGGATATGACTATTGAGCAGGCCAGAGAGCGGGTATATAACGCCTTAAGTGAAGTAGCTATCACACGGCGTAACCCGAACGAACGGCGGCGTGAAGAGAAAAAATGGGCGGTAACGCTGTCTGATGCTTTGGATGAGTACATCAAATCCCGGTTGGCTACCGGGCGTATAAAAAAACGACCAGCGAAAAATATGAAGACACCATCAATAATTATTCTGGTGACTGGATGGTTCTTCAACTTTCATCTATCACGTGTGAAATGGTGGAAACGAGACACTAGATCATTACCGGGCATGGCATATGGTTTGGTGGCCCGTTCAGGCGTGAAGAAAAAGGCAGTAAAGCCCAGGCTGATTTATGGGCACGTGTTCTGCGTGCTGTCTATCGCTATGCATATGATAGCTACCGTGATAAAGATGGCGGGAGATTGTTACCGGATCCGCCCACAACCATTTTAAGTACAAAAATGCTTTGGAATGGAAATACACGGAGAACAACTAAAATCAGAAATAATGATTTAGGCCGCTGGCTCAAGGCCCTTGATACCGTAAGACAATGGGCTATAGCAGGCTATAAAGTTGTTGCATTATTGGTTTGATTTACGTTGAATTGATGACCAAGTACGCTCGTATTGCAAGTAAGCGTGTTCGGGAATAGCGACGTGTATTGCAGGTTGTCTGCTAAGTGTTCTTTATTTTCAGCAGATCTGCCTGCCAATTCGATTTACCTCTGCTGCTGGTTGTAACCAACCGGGCGGCTCCAGTCATCGTCGTATTTGATATTCCCTTCGATATAAAACCACTCAATGCCTGAGTAGGTGATGGCTATATTTTCCATCATGCCCGGAGTGTGGGAACCCGGCATATAAGCATGAGCAGCATTGACGGACATGATTACGATGTTGTTAAGCGTAATTCGGTAAATCTCGTATTCGACACCCGCCTCGTTGATGTCGTAATAGTGGATTACTGCCTTTTGCAGCCGCTTACTTTGGCAGACTGCAACCGCAAAATATGGCGAGGTCTTATCAATCTCTTTGTGCCGGGTAAAAGCGTTGTGTTCGCGCGAACCCATCAGCTTACCAGTGTTGCGGCATGTGTTTTGGTACACACCGTAACTGCTGTTCATGATTTCAATTGCACCCTCACGGCCCTGCGCCATGCAACTGCCTTTGATCAGCTGTCCATTTTCATCATAAATATACATATAAGCTGGTAATGACATTTATAGATTTCCTTATTTTGTGCTTAATATTTGCCCGTTTCTGTCGATGAAAAAGTTGTAACGGTAATTCTTTCCGTTCAACGTGTATGAAGCCGCATAGATATAGCCCGGCGTTATCGGTATTTTTAAGCACGTTTCAGGATAGGAGAGAGCTACATGCGAATTTTCCGCCAATGTCTTGTATTCATTCCCCTGCTCAGAATAAACGCCGTATCGGCTCAGAACGTCCGATTTATTGACAGAGAAGCAAAGCGAATTATTTATAATGGGGAAACTACGCCATGGGGGAACGCTATCGCCAGCGCCACACCCAGTCAGCGCAAAAAAGGCAGGAATGAGAAAGTAGTGTTTCAATGCGGAAACCTCCCTAACACTTTCTCATAGCGGGATATGAGGCTAAGGACAGGTTCAGATGGATCGTAATCCTTGAGGAGATACAAATCAGAGCGGTTGCCGAATCCATACGTTTTAAGCAGCCAATAATCAGCCACCATTGCAGCCTGCTGCTCTAAGCCGTAATCCAAGAGTATGGCCTTATCCAACGTGTAATAGTAATCAACTGCCCAAGAGAACAGGCCCCGCATCCTTACCATCATCCCGCGCTGATGCTGCCAGACGTGCATCATTTCATGTAAAAAAAGATGCTGCCCACTAACGCGATCGTTATTAACATGCGGCTGTGAAAAGTCAGGCTCATAAGTACCTTCCTGAAAATACAACTCGCCGTTGGGCGTCATGGCGTAGTTGTTCTTTTGGAGGTTGAAAGGTAGATAGCTGCTGCGGTGGATCCAGACTTCGTTATAGCGGATGGTGAAAGCGTAGAGGGTACGGGCCAGGTTAATCTCACCAAGCGTTAACAGCCGTAACCCGCCCCGGTCTATATCGTTCATTTCCCTTATCATTGAAGACATCATCCATTGGTAAAAACACCTTAATACGCCTTAAAGTAAATTTTTTCCTGTT
Source organism: Citrobacter sp. 21OH12SH02A-Citro (assembly GCF_027919895.1). Classification (NCBI taxonomy): domain Bacteria; kingdom Pseudomonadati; phylum Pseudomonadota; class Gammaproteobacteria; order Enterobacterales; family Enterobacteriaceae; genus Citrobacter; species Citrobacter sp. 21OH12SH02A-Citro. Next base: position 4,681,686 of record NZ_CP114801.1, on the reverse strand, counting down.
AAAAAATGCGGGGAATATCCGAAATTGTCAAAAACTGCGGCTACGCCGCTTCTAGCGTTAAGCCCCCTGGTTTGGGGGGCAACCGTACGAGATCGGACGCTAAAAACGTAACCTTATGAATTTAAATCTACAAATTCGTGGCGTTGTCGGTCAGGTTTACGTTGATTTGATTACTGGGTTTATTAAGACCGTTAATGCCGGAAACCGCACGGATACTGGCATTAATGGCAAAAGTAAATAAAACCCTCATTTTCTTTACTCGCCCAACCTGCATTAAAAAATGCACTTAGCGTAAGCTCTCGTACGGTTGGGCTTCAGACCCCGTGATCGGTTAAGTAAGCTGGGAAACGCTGATTTTAGTACTTATAGATTACGGTGTTTACCGTTCGTTGGTATCCCCGAGGTATCCCCGGAAAATATAAAAAACATGGAAAAACCTCGCGCCCCTCTATTTGTAAGGGTTGCGAGGCGTTATGCGATTCTAAAAATTGAAATTGTTAATTGATATTTGTCAGTTAAAGAGACCACTGACTTAAGAAAATTCCAACGACAAACAGCAAGTTAGTTAATAGCGCCGCTTTTACGGTGCGTTCCAGCATCGGACGCATTGCCGCAGGATCCATTTCGCGCATCACGTAACGCGCCTGTTTGAAAAGCAGCGGAGCGGCAAGGATAAACAGCCATCCCCACAGACTTTGTAGCGAAAACAGGTTAAACAGCGCCAGGCAGACCAGCGTACCCATCAGCAGGCAGGCATGGTAGCGGCGGGCATTGACGGCACCTAAACGTACTACCAGCGTGTTCTTGCCGTTCTCTCTGTCGCTGTTGATATCGCGCAGGTTGTTGACGTTGAGCACGGCAGTTGCCAGCAGGCCACAGGCGGTGGCAGGCAGAATCAGCGCCGGAATCAGCGTATGCGCCTGCAGATACCAGCTTCCCATCACGCTAAGCCAGCCAAAGAATACCAGCACGGAAATATCGCCCAGACCGATATATCCGTAAGGGCGATTACCCACGGTGTAGGTGATCGCCGCGATAATCGACAGGCCACCAAGTACCAGGAAACCGACAAAATCCGCCAGCGTGTGACAGGCCACAGCAACCAGGGCCAGACCCGACAGACAGATCAACACCACGGTAACGATCAGCGCACGCTTCATCTGCTGTTGGGTGATAACCCCTTTTTGCATACCGCGCAGTGGTCCAATGCGGTCGGGCTTGTCGCTGCCTTTGACGGCATCGCCATAGTCGTTAGCGAGGTTGGACAGAATTTGCAGCAGTCCTGCTGTAATCAATGCCAACAGAGCAACCAGCGGATCGAAGTATCCTTGCCACCATGCTAATGCCGTACCGACGATGATCGCCGCGAAGGCGAGCGGTAAGGTCTTAGGTCGTAAACTTTCCAGCCAGGCTTGTGAGCGGCTAATTTTTTGTTGTTCAGTCATATTTAGCGCCAATAAAAATGGGGCTTTATCAGCCCCATCAACAGTGATGAAAATGCATTGAACGCGATTATAGGATAAAACGGCTCAGATCTTCATCTGCGACCAGCGCATCCAGATGTTTGCTCACATATTCGGCATCAATTGTGATGCTTTGGCCGTTTAAATCGCTCGCATCATAGGAAATATCTTCCATCAGACGCTCGAGAACGGTATGCAGACGACGTGCACCGATGTTTTCGGTGGTTTCATTGACCTGCCAGGCCGCTTCGGCAATGCGTTTAATGCCCGATTCGGTGAAGTTGATGTCCACACCTTCGGTCGCCATCAGCGCTTTGTACTGGACGGTGATGGAGGCATTCGGTTCGGTAAGGATACGCTCAAAATCGCTGGTGGTCAGCGCCTGCAGCTCGACACGAATCGGCAGACGACCCTGCAGTTCCGGGATCAGGTCAGACGGTTTCGCTACCTGGAATGCGCCAGAGGCGATAAACAGAATGTGGTCTGTTTTCACCATACCGTGTTTAGTGGAGACCGTGCAGCCTTCAACCAGCGGCAGCAGGTCGCGCTGTACGCCTTCACGGGACACGTCCGGGCCGGAGGATTCGCCGCGCTTACAGATTTTGTCGATTTCGTCGATAAACACGATTCCGTGTTGCTCAACGGCGTCGATAGCTTCCTGTTTCAGCTCTTCCGGATTCACCAGTTTGGCCGCTTCTTCTTCAATCAGCAGCTTCATCGCGTCTTTGATTTTCAGCTTACGCGGTTTTTGCTTCTGACCGCCCAGGTTCTGGAACATGGACTGTAGCTGGCTGGTCATCTCTTCCATTCCCGGAGGCGCCATGATTTCAACGCCCATCGGTGCGGCCGCGAGATCGATTTCGATCTCTTTATCATCCAACTGGCCTTCACGCAGTTTTTTACGGAACGCCTGACGCGCTGCTGAAGGTTCCTGCGGCTGCTCTGACTGTCCCCAGTTATTTTTAGCCGGTGGGATCAGCACGTCGAGAATGCGCTCTTCCGCCATCTCTTCGGCACGGAAGCGGTTTTTCTCGATGGCCTGAACGCGGACCATTTTGATGGCAGCATCGGTCAGATCGCGGATGATAGAGTCAACTTCTTTACCAACATAGCCGACTTCGGTGAATTTCGTTGCTTCAACTTTGATGAACGGCGCGTTGGCCAGTTTTGCCAGACGACGGGCGATTTCGGTTTTACCGACGCCGGTTGGGCCAATCATCAGAATGTTTTTCGGCGTAACTTCATGGCGCAGCTCTTCGTTGAGCTGCATGCGGCGCCAGCGGTTACGCAGGGCAATCGCCACGGAACGCTTAGCGTTGTCCTGGCCGATGATGTGTTTGTTCAGTTCGCTGACAATTTCGCGTGGAGTCATTTCAGACATGGGGGATCCTTACGCTTTGGAGTTCAATTCTTCGATGGTATGGAAGTGGTTGGTATAAATGCAGATATCCCCTGCAATATCCAACGCTTTCTCAGCAATCTCGCGTGCGCCAAGCTCGGTGTTTTCCAGCAGAGCGCGTGCAGCAGCTTGGGCGTAGGGACCGCCGGAGCCGATGGCAATCAGATCGTTTTCTGGCTGTATGACGTCGCCGTTACCGGTGATGATGAGTGATGCAGTTTCATCCGCAACGGCCAGCAGCGCTTCGAGTTTGCGCAGCATACGGTCGGTACGCCAGTCTTTTGCCAGTTCAACGGCAGCTTTCACCAGGTGACCCTGGTGCATTTCCAGCTTGCGTTCAAACAGTTCAAACAGCGTGAATGCATCCGCAGTACCGCCCGCAAAGCCCGCGATGACTTTGTCGTTGTACAGACGGCGGACTTTCTTCACGTTGCCTTTCATTACGGTGTTACCCAGTGTGGCCTGACCATCACCGGCGATTACCACATGGCCGTTACGGCGTACGCTTACTATTGTTGTCACGAGCAGACCCCTTGGTTACAAATGCAAAACACAGGCCCCGCGCAGTATGCGGGGCGTAATGCAAGTATAGATGGGGGGGATTTTGGGGGTTTCAACCCCCAGTGGCGAGTCGAATGCAGTTTGTGTGACCAGCAACTTTCAGGCGGCTGATGGTGTTGTCGGCATTCTCTTTGCCTTTGACCGGACCAATGACCACGCGATTCCAGCCGTTATTGGTGGTAATACGTGAGTTGAAGCCTTCAAAAGCCAACTGCGCGCGCACGGTTTCTGCCTGCTCAGCGCCTTTAAATGAGCCGCACTGTACCATCCAGCGGCGTTCATCTTTTTTCTCCGCCGTCTGTTTTGGCGGCTGCGTTTCATTTGTTATCGGCGCGGCCGGCTGCGTTTTCGGCTGAGCGGCGGTGGTATGCGCAGGTGTTTGCAGTAGATCCTGATACGGCTGTTGGGCCGCAGGTTTTGGCTGCGCCTTCGGCTGCTGTACCGGTGCGGTTTGCGCAGTACGCGTTTGCTGCTGCTGGTACGGCTGTTCCGTTACCCGTTGGCGCGGCTGTTGAGCCTGCTGTTGGGTGTTATTCCACTGCTGCTGTTGCACCTGACGTTGACGCTGCAGCGTTTGCTGGCGTTGTTCAGCAGTTTGTTCGTTCCACGGTACTTCGTTGAGCTGCGTTGGCTGTTGGCGCATATCGGCCTGCATTTGCGCCAACAACTGGCGCTGCTCATTGGTAAGCTGATCGGCGTTCAGTACCTCGCCGCCTGCAGACGGTTCGGTAGGCGCACGTACGCCAGGCTGACGGCTTTCCAGCTCTTTGATGTATCGCCAGCGCTCTTCCGGTTTTGGCGGGATGCCATTACCGGTGACTTTCTGGTTTTGCAGCGTTTCGGACTCTTCTTTCTTGTGATGCGTAATGAAGTACAGACCACCGATAAAGGTCACGAGTACGGCTGCAGCAATAGCAACCATAGCGGGCGATACCGCAGGCGTATTGCGTTGTTTTTTCCGTGATGTGCTCTTCTTGCGCCGCGAAGGTGCCGGTTGGCCGCGACGTACATAATCTCGTTGTGCCACTATCGTTTCGCTGTATTTATTCGTTCGTCAGCCCGCCATGTTACTTAAGCGGCGGGCCTTTGACCAGACAGGGGAGTCCGAAAGCACTTTACTTTACGTCAGTGCCCGGGTAGTGCCCCGAATAATAAGCTCGCAGTCCAGTAAACGTGAGCCACTGCTGACGTTCTGACCTTGTAGTTGATCGAGCAGTAACAGCATAGCTTCACGTCCGATATCGAAACGCGGCTGTGCGACGGTTGTCAGGGGTGGATCACAAAATTCCGTGAGCGAAATATTATCAAAGCCAATGATGGATAAATCGTCAGGTACCTTCAGACCCTGACGTTTGGCGTAAGAGAGTGCCCCCAGCGCCATGACATCGCTGTGGCAAAAGACCGCAGTAGGTGGCTGTGGAAGCTCAAGGAGTTGCTTAAGCGCATTGGCTCCCGCTTCATAGGTAAAGTCACCGCGCGCGATGAAATGCGGATCGACCGTAATTCCACTGCGGCGCAATGCCTGAACGTAACCTTGCAGACGGTAATGGCACAGCGGCATATCCTCTGGTCCGGCGATACAGCCAATGCGTTTATGCCCCAGTTCCAGCAGATAGTTCATCGCGTTGAAGGCGGCGGTGAGATTATCAATGTGCACGGTGGGGAGTTCCAGCTCTGGCGCGAACTCGTTGGACATGACCATCGGCGGCAAGTTGCGCTGCTCTTCCACGCTGGCATCAAACGGCAGGCGCGAACTGAGCAGCACCATGCCATCGATCTGCTTGGTGATAATGAGGTTGAGGAAGGTCTTTTCCTGCTGATTCTGGTGGGCGCAGTCGCCGATAAGCACCAGATATCCCTGCTCAGCGGCGGTCACTTCTATGCCGCGAATCACTTCGCTAAAAAACGGATCGCAGATATCCGGCACAATCACCAGAATGGTACGTGATTCATTACGCTTAACGTTGCGTCCCATTGATTGGGGTAAATATCCCACTTCCAGCGCTGCCTGTTCAACCTTGTTACGGGTTGACTGCGAGACTTTGTCCGGGTTCATTAATGCGCGGGATACGGTTGCCGTTGAGACTTTCGCCTTCAGAGCAACATCTTTCATCGTAGCGGCGGCAACCTGCTTATTCGGTTTCACTCTTTCTCCTCGCCAGAGAGCTGCTGGCACAGACTCGTCCTTGAATAGCCTTCATCTGAAACATTTTTATCAGATAGTTAATGGAAGCGGTTACAGAATTTTCATAAAAAGTGTGATGGATCTTTAATTTTACGATCCGCCTCGCATCGTGAGGGATTATCCCTCGATGGGATCGACATCCAGCACCCATTTAACCTTACGTGCATCGGGTAACGTATTGATCAGCGCCAGCGTGCCGCTGACGATATGCTGCAGGCGAATTCGCGACGGATGTTGCAACAAAATTTGCCAGCGATAGCGACCGCCGCGCTTGGGAGTCAGGGCGGGAACCGGGCCGAGCACCCACAGTTTGTCATCGGCAAGCGGACTGGCCTGGATCAGATTTCGCAACTGTTGTAAGAACATAGGCGCATGCTGGTTGTTATGATCTTCTGCCCGCACGATCACATGGCTGGTCCACGGTGGAAGTTGGAGCGTTTGTCGCTCGGCCAGCGCCTGCTCGGCAAACGCGTCATAACCTTTGTACAGCAAAGTTTGCAGCAGCGGATGCTCAGGATGGTGCGTTTGTAGCACCACTTCGCCCTGTTTCCCGGCGCGTCCTGCTCGCCCGGAGACCTGCGTGTAAAGCTGGGCGAAGCGTTCTGCTGACCGGAAATCTGCAGAGAACAGCGCGCCGTCAACGTCCAGAAGCGCCACCAGGGTGACGTCCGGGAAGTGGTGGCCTTTGGCCAGCATTTGCGTGCCGATCAGAATTCGTGCGCCGCCGCGATGTACTTCCGCCAGATGCTGCTCCAGCGACCCTTTACGGCTGGTGGTGTCGCGATCGATGCGTGAGATTGGCACGCCGGGGAAAAAAGGGGCCAGAGCCTGCTCAAGCTGTTCGGTGCCGAGTCCAACCGGAACCATATGCGTTGAGCCGCAGGAAGGGCACTGACGTGGTATTGGGCGCTGGCTGTCGCAGTGGTGGCAGCGTAAATGGTGCTGTGCCTGATGCAGCGTGTAGTAGTGATCGCAGCGCGGACATTCGGCAATCCAGCCGCAGTCATGGCACAGCAGCGCAGGAGCAAAGCCCCGGCGGTTCAAAAACAGAATCACCTGGTTATCCGCCTGCAGGTGCTGACGCATACGGGTGATAAGCGCAGGGGCGAGTCCGGCCTGCACCTGCTGACCTTTGAGATCCAGCACGTGCTGAGTGGCGGGGCGCGCATTTCCGGCACGTCGCGTCAGGCGTAGCATGCGATATTTTTTCTGTCGCACGTTGCACAGCGTTTCCAGAGCCGGAGTGGCTGAGCCGAGAATAATCGGGATCTGCTCGCTGTGGGCGCGATAAACCGCGAGATCGCGCGCATGATAGCGCCAGCCTTCCTGCTGTTTATAAGAGCTGTCATGCTCTTCGTCGATGACAATCACGCCGAGATTTTTAAACGGTGTAAACAGCGACGAGCGCGTGCCGATAACAATCGCCGCTTCGCCATTTTTTGCTTTCAACCAGGCCGAAAGACGTTCGCTGTCGTTCAAACCGGAGTGCAGGACTTCGACTGGCGCATTGAAGCGTTCGCGAAAACGGGCAATAGTTTGCGGCGTCAGGCCAATCTCCGGCACCATCACCAGCGCCTGTTTGCCCTGGGCCAGGACATTTTCCAGTACGCTTAGATAGACCTCTGTTTTGCCTGAGCCCGTCACGCCCGCTAATAGCCAGGCGCTAAAACTGTCCGCGGCGCTGTGAATTGCTCCGACGGCGGTGGCTTGCTCGGTGTTCAGTCGAAGACGCTCACCGGAAACCGCGTAGTGGGTACGCCAGTCGCTAAAACCAGGCGTTTCGCTCGCCAGATCGCACAGCCCTTTTTTCCGCAGCGCCTGTAATGCGGCGTCATTAAATTCGAGCTCAGCCACCTGGTCGCGCCAGATTTTTCCCTGGCGTAGCGCAGCCAGCGCCTGCTGTTGCTTGGGAGAGCGCTTGAGGCTGTTGAGATCAATAACCTGACCTTCTTCAGTGGCAAACCAGTACCATATGGGCGCGTTTGTCGCCGGGCGTCCCTGGCGCAGCAGAATCGGCAGGGCGTGAAACAGTACGTCGCCGATAGGATGGTGATAATAGTCAGCCGCCCACAGCAGCAGACGCCAGACGGAGGTCGAATAAACCGGCTCGCTGTCCAGCACTTCGAGAACGGCTTTCAATTCGCTCAGCGGCAGTTCGCTGTGCTCGCTGACGGATAGAACGATGCCCACGCGCTCCTGTTGCTTGCCAAAGGGCACGCGTACACGACACCCAGCTTTGGCGCTCATGCCTTCTGGCAGAAGGTAGTCAAAGGTGCGAGGTAGCGGAACGGGTAAGGCAACGTGCGCAACGGGCATTGAATCATCCTGACTTGAAATCTGGCGGGTTAGTATACACATTAGTGAAGGGTAGAATGCGGATCAGTTTGCATGAGCAGGTTAATTTCTGTATGATTCGCCGCCTTTGATGCAAATTGATTGCGTCAAACAATGACCATTACCCGAGAGTTTCAGGCTGTTGATGCAGCGTGAAAGGTGACGGGGAATAATTAACATCGCGTGGTGTCTGGCGTTAGGGCTGGAAGAGCGACGCGGCCTTAAACCGAGGTTTTCCCATGAAAAAAGATATTCACCCGAAATACGAAGAAATTACTGCAAACTGCTCTTGCGGTAACGTCATGAAAATCCGCTCTACCGTCGGTCACGATCTGAACCTGGACGTGTGCGGTCAGTGCCACCCGTTCTATACTGGCAAGCAGCGTGATGTTGCTACCGGTGGCCGTGTTGATCGCTTCAACAAGCGTTTCAGCATCCCAGGCAGCAAGTAAGTTTCAGCTGTCAGAAAAAAGCGCCTTATGGCGCTTTTTTTGTATCTGCGCCTGCAGACTGAAATTCGTATTGATGTATTGAATAATGTCTTTTATTTAATAAATAAAACAGCGTTTTTATTTTTACGATAAAATGTTTCAACTGGTGATCTGCGTCCTTTTTATCTTCTTGTTTTTGCCACTTATGCCAATCTTTGGCAAAATACCAAAGGTTTCTTCCTTCTTTCTAAAATACACTTTCGTGGAAATATAAAATTATTCTTATTCCTTCATCGTTTCTTCATTTATGGACGGAGCGAGATGGGCAATTTCCTAGATTTAGTGTGAAGAGGGATGGTCATGAAATTTAAATCCGCGTTATTACTGATTTCATTATTCTCTGCGGCCGCGCAAGCGGGTTATGTTGATTATCGACATGAATATTATGATGATGGTCGTAATTACGACCGTGTTTATATGTCGCATCGTTTTGCTACGGGGTTTGGTGTCGCAGTCGAGGCCATTTCACGTTCCGAAAATACGCAATCTAATGATGCGTGGAATAATATGGAAAGTAATGGCAACGAGTATACGGCGAGCTACCAGTTCACCTGGAAGGACCTTGTCTGGCAGCCGGGTATTGCGATCGAAACGGGCGATAACATCGCGATTTATAAGCCTTATATCCGCGTGCAGTATAACATCAATGACCATTGGTGGACCGCGTTCCGCTATCGTCAGGAGTACATGCGCAGAAACACTGACGGCAAGGATGACCGCATGGTCTATCGTCCGGAAGCATGGCTCGGTTATAACATCAATGACTGGATGTTTGAGCTAAATGGCATTTATAAAATTGCCGATAGCGAAGATTTATATAACAACCGAAAAGACGATTACGAATATAACTTCCGTGTGGCGTATAAAATAGGCTCATGGGTTCCATTTGTTGAGGTGGGTAACGTTTCCTCGGGGTATAACACCACAACCACAGACGATCGTCAGACCCGCTATCGCGTTGGTCTCGGTTATAACTTCTGACCGTTAATACACTTCGTATCGATTTATTACGCTGAGCATCGGTATACGCATAGTTTGCGTGAATAATGTGTCTAAGGAGTTAACATCATGTCTAATGATGGAACAATGATCGGAAGCAATCAAAATATTGCCGTCAGGCCTTTCGGATTAAGAGATAAATTCGGTTATTTATGTGGTGACCTCGGAACCTGTTTTATTCTTGGACTGGTAAATAGTTTTTTAATGATTTATTACACCAACGTACTCGGTATTTCCGGTGTTATTGTTGGTTCACTCTATTTTGTGACCAAACTCTTTGATGCGTTTGTCGACGTTGGCGTAGGGCGCTTATGTGATACCTCTAAACTGACGGTACATGGGCGATTTAACCCCTGGGTGCGCCGCATGAAGTACCCGTTTTGCATCATTGCGGTCGTTCTGTTCCTGCCGTTTGTGCATGATTTTTCTTATACGACGAAAATTATCTACATCTGCTGTTCCTATTTTATTTACGGTTCGCTGTTATCGACAGTGAGTATTCCGTATGGCGCCATGTCTGCGGCGATTAGCTCGAATCCGGAAGATCGCGTATCGCTGTCAACCTGGCGCAGCGTAGGGTCCGCCATCGGTGGCGGGACAACCGGCTTTTTTATTCCGATCCTGATGTACACCACTCTGGTGGACGGAAGCCAGGTGATCTCTGGGCAGCATTTCTTCTGGATTGCCATTGGTTGTTCTGTGCTGGGGTTTATCTTTTTAACGTTGACCTGTCAGTTAACGACGGAACGCGTGCGGGTGGAAAGAAAAGAGAGCATGCCGGTTTCTGTGCTGCTGAAGGGGTTGATACGCAATAAAGCGCTGATTGTTTTAGTGGTTGTGGATCTGCTGATTGTGATTAATCAGGGGTTGTCTGGTACCAACATGACTTACCTGTTTAATGACTATTTCCATAACAAAGAGGCCATGTCCGTTGCATTGCTCTTCACCTTTGGCTCTCTGGTTTTGCTGGCACCCTCAGCATCCTGGCTCACGAAGCGTTTTGGTAAGAAAGAAGCCAGCGTAGGCGCGCTGCTCTTTGCGGTAGCCATGTATGTGATTATGTACTTCACCCACATTACCGACGCGAAGGTTTATTTGGTTTTCCTGTTCCTGGCGACGCTGGGGGCCGGGTTATTCAACCTGATGATTTGGGCGTTTATGACCGATGTGTGTGATTATCACCAGTATGTCACCGGCGATCGTGAAGATGGGACCGTCTATGGCGTGAACTTCTTCGCCCGCAAGGTTGGCCAGGCGTGCGCAGGGGCTATTGGCGGCTTTATGCTGGCCATCATTGGTTATCAATCTTCGTCAACGGGTGGCGCTGTGCAAACCAGCATTGTGCAGGAAAACATCTATACGATGGCGAATCTGTTACCGGCTTTATGCCTGTTCTTGGCAGCGGTCATTCTGATTTATTTCTATCCATTGAACCGTAAAGAGACGCTCAAAATGGAAGAAACATTGAATAAGATTAATGGTATCAGTAAGTAACGTAGTGAGAAGCGGCGGGAGTAATCCCGCCTTTTCTCATCTGTCTTGAAAAATCAGTATTCCCACGTTTCCGGGTTGATACCCAGTTCACGCATGATTACCTTTGCTTCTTCCGGGATTTCATCGCTGCGCTCTTTACGCAGGTCGTCATCGTTGGGTAATGGTTGCCCGGTAAAAGCATGCAGAAACGCTTCACACAGCAGTTCGCTGTTGGTGGCGTGACGCAGGTTGTTAACCTGACGACGCGTGCGTTCATCGGTAAGGATTTTTAACACCTTCAGAGGAATGGAAACCGTAATTTTTTTGACTTGCTCACTCTTCTTACCGTGCTCAGCGTATGGGCTGATATATTCGCCGCTCCATTCAGCCATGAGATACCTAATCCTCTTTGTCATTAATATTGAGGCCAGAACCTGAGCCCGGACCATAATTGCGCGTAGTTTATCGTAGTGGCGTGGCCCTGACACGAAGTAAGCCGACGCAGATGTACGCTAATGCATATAATTTTAACGGCTATTTCCGGTTTGCTCAATCTATACGCAAAGAAGTTTAGATGTCCAGATGTATTGACGGCTATCGTAACTATGATTACTCTGGTGTCTGACTTTTCACCGACTCAGCCAGGATCTCCTCAATATGACGCGTAAACAGGCCACCATCGCAGTGCGTAGCGGGTTAAATGACGACGAACAGTACGGTTGCGTTGTCCCGCCGATCCACCTCTCCAGCACCTATAACTTTACCGGTTTTAATGAGCCTCGCGCCCATGACTATTCGCGTCGCGGTAACCCAACGCGTGATGTCGTTCAGCGTGCGCTGGCGGAACTGGAAGGTGGGGCGGGGGCAGTACTGACCAATACCGGCATGTCGGCGATTCATCTGGTGACTACGGTATTCCTCAAGCCTGGCGATCTGCTGGTCGCACCGCACGACTGCTACGGCGGAAGCTATCGTCTGTTTGACAGCCTGGCAAAGCGTGGCTGTTATCGCGTACTGTTTGTCGATCAAGGAGATGAGCAGGCGTTGCAGGCGGCACTGGCGGAAAAACCGAAGCTGGTGCTGGTAGAAAGCCCAAGCAACCCGCTGTTGCGCGTGGTGGATATCGCGAAAATCTGCCAGCTGGCGCGCGAGGCTGGTGCGGTCAGCGTGGTGGACAACACTTTTTTAAGCCCGGCACTGCAAAATCCACTGGCATTAGGCGCCGATCTGGTGTTGCATTCATGCACGAAATATTTAAACGGTCACTCCGACGTAGTGGCTGGTGTGGTGATAGCAAAAGATCCGGAAATGGTCACTGAACTGGCATGGTGGGCGAATAATATTGGTGTGACCGGCGGCGCGTTTGATAGTTATCTGCTGTTGCGCGGCCTGCGTACTCTGTCACCTCGTATGGAGGTGGCGCAACGTAATGCTCAGGCGATTGTGGATTATCTGCAAACTCAGCCGCTGGTGAAAAAATTGTATCACCCGTCATTGCCGGATAATCAGGGCCATGAGATTGCCGCGCGTCAGCAAAAAGGGTTTGGCGCGATGTTGAGTTTTGAGCTGGATGGCGATGAGCAAACGCTGCGTCGCTTCCTCGGCGGGTTGTCATTGTTTACGCTGGCGGAATCGTTAGGGGGCGTTGAAAGTCTGATCTCCCATGCCGCAACCATGACACACGCGGGAATGGCGCCAGAAGCGCGTGCTGCTGCCGGAATTTCGGAAACGCTGTTGCGTATCTCCACCGGTATTGAAGATGGCGAAGATTTAATTGCCGACCTGGAAAATGGCTTCCGGGCTGCAAACAAGGGGTAAACATGAGTGTGATTGCGCAGGCAGGGACGAAGGGTCGTCAACTGCACAAATTTGGTGGTAGTAGTCTGGCTGATGTGAAATGTTATCTGCGTGTCGCAGGCATTATGGCGGAGTACTCGCAGCCTGATGACATGATGGTTGTTTCAGCCGCAGGCAGTACCACTAACCAGTTGATTAGCTGGCTAAAATTAAGCCAGACCGATCGTCTGTCTGCGCATCAGGTTCAACAGGCGTTACGTCGTTATCAGAGTGAGCTTATCAGCGGTTTGTTGCCTCCTGAGGTGGCGGATGGGCTGATCGGCGCGTTTATTCACGATCTGGAGCGTCTGGCCGGGTTACTCGACAGCGGCGTGAATGATGCCGTCTATGCTGAAGTCGTCGGGCATGGCGAGGTGTGGTCGGCGCGTTTGATGTCTGCCGTCCTTAACCAACAGGGGCTGGAGTCAGCCTGGCTGGATGCGCGCGATTTTTTACGTGCCGAGCGCGGCGCTCAGCCGCAGGTGGATGAAGGTCTTTCTTACCCATTGCTGCAACAACTGCTGGCGCAGCATCCGGGCAAACGCCTGGTCGTTACCGGTTTCATTAGCCGCAGCAACGCCGGTGAGACGGTACTGCTGGGGCGTAACGGCTCCGACTACTCGGCGACGCAGGTTGGCGCGTTGGCGGGGGTTTCCCGCGTAACCATCTGGAGCGATGTGGCCGGGGTTTACAGCGCGGATCCGCGTAAAGTAAAAGATGCCTGTCTGCTGCCGCTGCTGCGTCTGGATGAAGCCAGCGAGCTGGCGCGTCTGGCGGCTCCGGTTCTCCATGCCCGCACCCTCCAGCCGGTTTCCGGCAGCGATATCGATCTCCAGTTGCGTTGTAGCTATACGCCGGAGCAGGGATCGACGCGTATTGAACGCGTGCTGGCTTCCGGTACCGGGGCACGTATTGTGACCAGCCATGACGACGTTTGCCTGATTGAGTTTCAGGTTCCCACTGGCCAGGACTTTAAACTGGCCTATAAAGAGATTGATCAGATTTTAAAACGCACCCAGGTGCGTCCGCTGGCAGTGGGTGTGCATCCTGACCGCCAGTTGCTGCAATTTTGCTATACCTCCGAAGTCGCTGATGGCGCACTGAAAATTCTGGATGAAGCTGGCCTGCCGGGCGAACTGCGTCTGCGCCAGGGGCTGGCGCTGGTGGCGATGGTTGGGGCGGGCGTCACCCGTAACCCGCTGCACTGCCATCGCTTTTGGCAACAGCTGAAAGGTCAGCCGGTCGAATTCACCTGGCAGTCGGAAGAGGGCATTAGCCTGGTCGCCGTCTTGCGTACCGGGCCAACGGAGAGCCTGATTCAGGGTCTGCACCAGTCAATCTTCCGCGCGGAAAAACGCATTGGTCTGGTGCTGTTCGGCAAAGGTAACATTGGGTCGCGCTGGCTGGAGCTGTTTGCCCGCGAGCAGAGCACGCTCTCGGCGCGTACCGGATTAGAGTTCGTGCTGGCAGGAGTGGTTGATAGTCGTCGTAGCCTGCTGAATTACGAAGGGCTGGATGCCAGCCGCGCGTTGGCCTTCTTCGATGACGAGGCGCTAGAACAGGATGAAGAGTCATTGTTCCTGTGGATGCGCGCCCACCCGTATGATGATTTAGTGGTGCTGGACGTCACTGCCAGCGAGCAGTTGGCGGAGCAGTATCTGGATTTCGCCAGTCATGGCTTCCACGTTATCAGCGCCAACAAGCTGGCGGGGGCGAGCAGCAGTAATAATTACCGCCAGATTCATGACGCCTTTGAAAAAACCGGTCGCCACTGGCTGTATAACGCCACCGTCGGCGCAGGCTTGCCGATCAACCATACCGTGCGCGATCTGATTGATAGCGGAGATACTATTCTGTCGATCAGTGGGATCTTCTCCGGCACGTTGTCGTGGTTGTTCCTGCAATTTGATGGCACGGTCCCGTTCACCGATCTGGTGGATCAGGCGTGGCAGCAGGGTCTGACTGAACCTGATCCGCGCGTGGATCTTTCCGGCAAAGATGTGATGCGCAAGCTGGTGATTCTGGCGCGTGAAGCGGGTTACGACATTGAACCGGACCAGGTGCGCGTAGAGTCGCTGGTGCCTGCGCACTGTGAAGCAGGTTCTATTGACCATTTCTTTGAAAATGGCGATGAACTGAACGAGCAGATGGTGCAACGCCTGGAAGCGGCACGTGAAATGGGATTGGTGCTACGCTATGTGGCGCGTTTTGACGCTAACGGTAAGGCACGCGTTGGCGTTGAAGCGGTACGCCCTGAGCACCCGCTGGCGGCACTACTGCCGTGCGATAACGTCTTCGCCATTGAAAGCCGTTGGTATCGCGATAACCCGCTGGTCATTCGCGGACCGGGGGCGGGCCGCG
Source organism: Citrobacter sp. 21OH12SH02A-Citro (assembly GCF_027919895.1). Classification (NCBI taxonomy): domain Bacteria; kingdom Pseudomonadati; phylum Pseudomonadota; class Gammaproteobacteria; order Enterobacterales; family Enterobacteriaceae; genus Citrobacter; species Citrobacter sp. 21OH12SH02A-Citro. The sequence goes on along the minus strand of NZ_CP114801.1, from coordinate 4,666,584 downwards.
ATGTGACCGCCGGGGCGATTCAGTCAGACATCAACCGTTTGGCGCAACTGCTGTAGTTTTTGTTGCCGGATAACATGTGTAAACATCGCCCTCAATGAGGGCGTTGTATTTATCTGCCAGCGATCTTATCGCCTGAAACACCGAATGGGCAGAGTAACGGGTACTTTGCTCAAATTCTGTCTGTTGCCGCAACCAGGCGAGAAAACGATGGCTTGCCGCCAGGGTTATTGACGCGCTTTCTTCAACCCGCCCCTGCGTTAACAAACACACCATTTTACGCATATCGCCTCGTTGCCAGATTTGCCACTGATTTCGCCACCATCCCTGATACGTTTTACCCAGCAATTGCCAGGGCAGCGTGCGCTGATCGCTATTCATTTCTTCATCAATAAACCACAGCGAGGCGCGATGATGGCGAAACTGTTCCGCCCATGCGGTAATCGCTGCGCCGCGCAGGAAGCATTCGTGGGCAATAATATGGGTTTTTACCTCTGGCCACAGATGGCTCAGCAGGCGGAAATGCCCATGGGCAGTAATGACCGGGCGTAAAATCGCGCCGCTGGCGTTCCGTTTGAGTATGGCGCTGCCGTACTGGATTTCATCAAACTGGCTGCGGCGTAAAAACTGGGTTTCCCGCTGACTCACTCGCTCAATGATATCGTCGTGAATGACTGTTGGCTCAGCAGTGCCACGCCAGCGGTAAAGCAATGATATGCCGGCAGTGTGCGGCGTGAAGTTGCTGGAAATATGCAGAACATTGCCGCGAATAGCGTCAAAAGAGAGTAATACATAGAGTTGCTGGCCTGCACTAACGCCCTGAAAAGGGACGAGCAAGGGAATCGTCGCTATTTGTTCTGGCAAAACGATGCCGGTGGGAGGCGCCTGCTTTGGTGTCCACACTTTTTTGCAGTTTCGGCACTGGACGCGCTGGCTGCCCTGCGGATTATGCCCATAGCGGATGATTTCTCGTTGGTAGCAACATGGGCAAAACTGACCACGATTAGCGGCGAAATCCGCTAAATATGCCGACAACCAGCAACGGAACTGTTCCTCATCAAACAGCGGTGGAAGGCTGCCGCATGCCCGACAATGCAGTGCGGCATAACCCAGCCGATATTCTGGCCAGCTGTAATCAGCTGAACTCGCCAGCCCCAGATTTTTGCAGCCAAAGGATTTGCAGCAATTGATAGTGAACAGTGACGTCATCCTGTTACCAACGATTTTTAATGGTCGTTGATTTTGGCCTGCAACTATCACCGATGGATGTGAGTTTTCTCACATAAAAAAACCTTTCAGAACGTAACGTAGCGAATCTTTATATGACTGAAAGGGATTGGTTATGAAGCTAAAAATGCTTGCTGTCGGTGTTCTGGTATCTTTACCGCTCTGGGCGAGTGCCAAAGATGTCACGATTATTTATACCAACGATCTCCATGCCCATGTCGAACCTTATAAAGTGCCATGGATTGCCAATGGCACACGAGATATTGGCGGTTGGGCCAATATCTCGGCGATGGTGAAGCAGGAGAAAGCGAAAAATAGCGCCACCTGGTTTTTGGATGCTGGCGACTATTTCACCGGGCCATATATCAGCAGCCTGACCAAGGGGAAGGCGATTATCGATATCATGAACACCATGAATTTTGACGCTGTCACCATGGGTAATCATGAATTCGATCACGGTTGGGACAATACGCTGCTGCAACTGAGCCAGGCAAAGTTTCCGATCGTGCAGGGCAACATCTTTTACCAAAACAGCAGCAAAATGTTCTGGGATAAGCCTTACACCATTATTGAAAAAGATGGCGTAAAGATAGGCGTGATTGGCCTGCACGGCGTGTTTGCTTTTGATGATACGGTTTCCGCTGCGACACGTGTCGGGATCGAGGCGCGGGATGAAGTGAAGTGGTTGCAACGCTATATCGATGAGCTGAAAGGCAAAGTCGATCTCACCGTGGCGCTGATCCATGAAGGCACGCCAGCGCGTCAGTCCAGTCTGGGGGGCACCGATGTACGCCGTGCGCTGGATAAAGACATCCAGACCGCAGGCCAGGTGCAGGGGTTGGACATCCTGATCACCGGTCATGCGCATGTGGGCACGCCGGAGCCGATTAAAGTAGGTAACACCCTGATTCTGTCTACCGACAGCGGCGGCATTGATGTGGGTAAACTGGTGCTGGATTACCAGCAAAAACCGCATCAATTTACCGTGAAGAACTTCGAGCTGAAAACCATTTTTGCTGATGAGTGGCAGCCAGACCCGCAGACGAAACAGGTCATTGATGGCTGGAATAAAAAGCTCGATAAAGTGGTGCAGCAGACGGTTGCCAACGCGCCGGTTGAGCTGACGCGTGCTTACGGTGAATCTTCTTCGCTGGGAAATCTGGCGGCAGATGCGTTGCTGGCTGCGGCGGGTAAAGATACCCAGTTAGCGCTCACTAACTCGGGCGGCATCCGGAATGAAATCCCTGCTGGAGTCATCACCATGGGCGCAGTCATTAGCACCTTCCCGTTCCCGAATGAGCTGGCAACCATGGATCTCACCGGGAAGCAGTTACGTAGCCTGATGGAGCACGGCGCGGGTTTAAGCAACGGTGTATTGCAGGTGTCCAAAGGACTGGAGATGAAGTATGACAGCAGTAAACCGGTTGGTCTGCGGGTTAGCGTATTGACGTTAAACGGCAAACCCATTGAGGATGCCACGGTTTATCACATTGCCACCAATAGCTTCCTGGCTGACGGCGGTGATGGTTTCACGACATTTACTGAAGGTAAAGCGCGTAACACATCCGGCGGTTACTATGTCTCTAATGCGGTCGTGGATTATTTCAAAGCGGGAAATACGCTGACGGATGAACAACTCAAAGGCATGCGTGTGGAAGATGTGAAACCGTAGTGAGGTCAGGCCAGCAGATATTCCGCTGGCCTTTGTTTTAACCTCTGTGGGAGGCAAACACCTCTTTTGCAGCGAACAGGCCGTTGAGTGCTGCCGGGAATCCCGCATAAACAGCCATCTGCATCATCACTTCAATAATCTCTTCCTGCGTTAAGCCAACGTGCAGCGCGGCGGCGATGTGTACCTTAAGCTGCGGTGCGGCGTTACCCATGGCGGTGAGCGCGGCGACGGTGGCAATTTCTCTACTGCGTAAATCCAGCCCCGGCCTTGAATAGATGTCGCCAAAAGGAAATTCAATCAGGTATTGGGCGAAGTCTGGCGCAATATCCTGCAGACTTTCGACTACCGCATCTCCGCCTTTTCCATCAACCTGTTGCAGCATTCTCTGACCGGTTAAATAGCGTTCTGAATCCATGATAATCACCTCGTGAGTTAGTGTATGGCATGAGGATAGAGCGTGCGGAATGATTGGGGTAATACCGTTTCCGTGATACCTTTTCGGTATGACAACTTCGCCTTTGCACTCTCTGGACATCCGCCTTCTACGCTATTTTTCCGTGGTGGCGGAAGAGAACAACATGAGTCGAGCGGCGCAGCGTTTATTTATGTCGCAGCCGCCGCTGAGTCGCCACATTCGCCAGCTTGAAGAGCGCCTGGGGGTGACGCTTTTTGTCCGTCATACCCGTGGACTTACGCTGACGGAGGACGGCCAGCGCGTCCTTGAAATCGTGCGCCCGCTATTGGCGTTACAGGATAAAACCTGGGCGGCGTTGAGTCAGATAGCGAAGACGGGAGAGCAATCTCTGCGCTTAGGGCTAAGTACAGCGTTTGAGCAGGGTGTTTTTGCGGCGCTTGAGTCGCAGCTTGCTACGCGTGTACAGAAGCTACATATTGTCCGTCATGGTTCGCCTGAACTGGCGCGTCAGGTGCGTCGGGGAAAACTGGATACAGCGCTGGTGGCGCTACCGCTTGAGAATTCGGGTCTTAGCGTCACGCCGCTCGGCTGGCAAGAATCGATGATCGCCGCCTTACCCGCGCTCTGGCCAGAGGCGGCTCTGCCTTCGCTCTCGTTAACGTCGCTGAACCAGCGACCGCTGTTCTGGTTCAAACGTGAACGTAACCCTGCTTTTTTTGATTACACTCGACACATTTTTCGTCGTGCCGGTTACTCTCCTACCCTTATTGAGGAGCCGATGGAACATGACGTGCTGCTGGCACGGATCGCGCAGGGTGACGGTCTGAGCCTGGTTCCGGCCTCCTTTTCCGCTATCCAGCGTCAGGGCGTGATCTTCCTTCCGCTTACTGATACAGAATTGCGGCTTAGCATGGGGTTAGCGACGCTGCCTGAGAACGTAACAAAAGTAGAGTGGCTACAGACGGTCGCGACGCAATCTCTCACCATTTCAAGCTGATGTGAATTTTTTTCACGTTGGCTGAGTATTCCTCACCTTTAACGATGATTTTTGTGTTGACGCCAGCATGCTTTTCCGTCATTTTTACATCTAGACGTCTAAACGTATAGCAGTTCACAACACAACATATAACGACAAAAGATTGATGAGGTAAGGTATGAGCTTTTTTCACGCCAACCAGCGGGAAGCCCTGAATCAGAGCCTGGCAGAAGTGCAGGGTCAGATTAACGTTTCGTTTGAGTTTTTCCCGCCGCGCACCAGTGAAATGGAGCAAACCCTGTGGAACTCCATCGATCGCCTGAGCAGCCTGAAGCCGAAGTTTGTATCAGTCACTTACGGTGCAAACTCTGGTGAGCGCGACCGTACGCATAGCATTATTAAAGGCATTAAGGATCGCACTGGTCTTGAAGCGGTCCCGCACCTGACATGCATTGATGCGACCCGTGATGAGCTGCGTACCATTGCTCAGGACTACTGGCATAACGGTATTCGTCATATTGTTGCCCTGCGCGGCGACCTGCCGCCGGGAAGCGGTAAACCGGATATGTATGCTTCCGACCTGGTGACTCTGCTGAAAGACGTTGCAGACTTCGATATCTCCGTTGCGGCTTACCCGGAAGTGCACCCGGAAGCGAAAAGCGCTCAGGCCGATTTGCTGAACCTGAAGCGTAAGGTTGATGCCGGTGCAAACCGCGCGATCACCCAGTTTTTCTTCGATGTAGAAAGCTATCTGCGCTTTCGCGATCGCTGCGTGTCTGCGGGAATCGATGTGGAAATTATTCCGGGCATCCTGCCGGTATCTAACTTTAAGCAGGCGAAAAAATTTGCTGACATGACCAACGTCCGCATTCCTGCGTGGATGTCGACCATGTTTGATGGTCTTGATGATGACGCGGAAACCCGCAAGCTGGTGGGCGCGAATATCGCCATGGATATGGTAAAAATTCTCAGTCGCGAAGGGGTGAAAGATTTTCACTTCTATACCCTCAATCGTGCCGAGATGAGCTACGCTATTTGTCACACACTGGGTGTAAGACCTAACTAAACAGATGCCCCAGCCCTCTACGGAGGGCTTTTTGTTGATCATTTTGATCTACATCTCTGTAACTTAAAATATAAAAGGAATTAGCTATCGAATCTGTGGGTTATTTCGACTATATCTTATCTCTGGTGGTGTATATCGTAGTCAGAACACTGTAAAGGGAGCATATAGATGAGCATGTCCGACGATAGCCAAAACGCATCAACTGCCGGTAAGTGTCCTTTTCATCAAGGCGGTCACGATCAGAGCGCGGGAGCAGGAACGAATAACCGCGACTGGTGGCCAAATCAACTCCGCGTTGATCTTTTAAACCAACATTCCAACCGTTCGAACCCGCTGGGTGAGGACTTCGACTACCGCAAAGAGTTTAGTAAACTCGACTATTCTGCCCTGAAAGGGGATCTCAGAGCCCTTCTGTCCGAATCTCAACCGTGGTGGCCCGCTGACTGGGGAACCTATGCCGGATTGTTTATCCGCATGGCATGGCACGGCGCGGGAACCTATCGCTCTATCGATGGACGCGGTGGAGCGGGTCGCGGACAGCAGCGTTTTGCACCACTGAACTCCTGGCCGGACAACGTCAGCCTTGATAAAGCACGTCGTCTGCTGTGGCCAATCAAGCAGAAATATGGTCAGAAAATTTCCTGGGCCGACCTGTTTATCCTCGCGGGTAACGTGGCGCTGGAAAACTCAGGTTTCCGTACCTTTGGCTTTGGTGCCGGTCGTGAAGATGTCTGGGAACCGGATCTCGACGTAAACTGGGGTGATGAAAAAGCCTGGCTGACTCACCGTCACCCGGAAGAGCTGGCAAAAGCGCCGCTGGGCGCCACCGAAATGGGCCTTATTTATGTGAACCCGGAAGGGCCGGACCATAGCGGCGAACCGCTTTCTGCGGCAGCGGCTATTCGCGCGACCTTCGGTAACATGGGGATGAACGACGAAGAAACCGTGGCGCTGATTGGCGGCGGTCATACGTTGGGCAAAACCCACGGCGCAGCAGCGGCATCGCACGTTGGCGCCGATCCAGAATCCGCACCGATTGAAGCGCAGGGCCTGGGTTGGGCCAGCAGCTACGGTAGTGGCGCGGGCGCGGATGCAATTACTTCCGGTCTGGAAGTGGTGTGGACGCAGACGCCTACCCAATGGAGCAACTATTTCTTCGAAAACCTGTTCAAATATGAGTGGGTGCAGACTCGCAGTCCGGCAGGCGCGATTCAGTTTGAAGCGGTTGACGCGCCAGAAATTATTCCCGATCCGTTTGATCCGTCGAAAAAACGCAAGCCGACGATGCTGGTTACCGACCTGACGCTGCGTTTCGATCCTGAGTTCGAAAAGATCTCTCGCCGTTTCCTGAACGATCCGCAAGCGTTCAACGAAGCGTTTGCCCGTGCGTGGTTTAAACTGACGCACCGCGATATGGGGCCAAAATCGCGTTACATTGGACCGGAAGTGCCAAAAGAAGATCTGATTTGGCAAGACCCGCTGCCGCATGCGTTCTTCAACCCAAGCGAAGAAGATATCCTGAAGCTGAAGGCGACCATCGCTGCTTCCGGACTGTCCGTGGGCGAACTGGTATCGGTAGCGTGGGCTTCGGCATCGACTTTCCGTGGCGGGGATAAACGTGGCGGCGCTAACGGTGCGCGTCTGGCGCTGGACCCACAACGCGGCTGGGATGTGAATGCCACTGCGGCACGCGTTCTGCCTGTGCTGGAAGGTATTTATAAGTCTGCTCATACTGCCTCGTTGGCCGATATTATCGTGCTGGCCGGTGTTGTCGGTATCGAGCAGGCGGCTAGCGCTGCGGGTGTCAGCATCAAGGTACCTTTTGCGCCGGGTCGTGTGGATGCGCGTCAGGATCAAACGGATATTGAGATGTTTGAACTGCTTGAGCCGATTGCCGATGGTTTCCGTAACTACCGCGCTCGTCCTGACGTGTCGACCACCGAGTCGCTGCTGATCGACAAAGCGCAGCAGTTGACGCTAACCGCACCGGAAATGACCGTGCTGGTGGGCGGTATGCGCGTACTGGGCACCAACTTTGATGGTAGCCAGCACGGCGTCTTTACCGATCGCCCTGGCGTACTCAGCACTGACTTCTTCGTCAATCTGCTGGATATGCGTCATGAGTGGAAGGCGGTTGATGAGTCACAAGAGCTGTTTGAAGGTCGTGACCGTTCGAGCGGCGAAGTAAAATACACCGCAACTCGCGCCGATCTGGTGTTTGGTTCTAACTCTGTACTGCGCGCAGTGGCTGAAGTTTATGCCTGCAGCGATGCTCACGAGAAGTTCGTGAGAGATTTCGTTGCCGCATGGGTGAAAGTGATGAACCTGGATCGTTTCGATCTGCTGTAACAGACCATGCCGGATGTCGCTTGCGCGGGTCCGGCATAGTATGAACAAAAAAATCCCCGCAATTGCGGGGATTTTTATTGGCCGGTTATTCCCACTCTTGCAGGTAACGTTGACCGTACTGGTCAGCCACCAGCAGGGCGGCATACACCTGGTCCGGCGTTGCGCCGCCAGGCATGTTGTGGATGGTTTCGCCTTCGGCACAGGCAGCTACAGCCACAATGCGCATTTTCGCCGGAATATCCTGTTTGATGTCCAGTTGCGCCAGGGTAATCGGCAGGCCAACGGAATGACACAGCGCGGCAACAGTTTCAATTTCATCGATCGGCGCGTTTTCCAGTACCAGTTGCGTCAGCGTGCCGAAAGCCACTTTCTCGCCGTGGTAATAGTGATGCGCATCCGGGATTGCTGTCAGACCGTTATGGATGGCGTGCGCCGCTGCCAGACCGCCGCTTTCAAAACCGACGCCGCTCAGATAGGTGTTGGCTTCAATAACGCGCTCCAGCGCAGGCGTTACCACGTGCTGCTCGGCAGCCAGCATAGCTTTTTCACCTTCTTCTATCAGCGTATTAAAGCACAGCTCAGCCAGCGCCAGCGCCGCCTGAGTGCACTGACCGCCCGCCATGGTGGTTGCGCCGCTGCGTGAACAGGCGCGCGCTTCGAACCAGGTCGCCAACGCATCGCCGATGCCCGCGGCTAACAGACGCGCCGGTGCGCCCGCGACAATTTTGGTATCAACAATGACCCTGTCCGGGTTATTGGGCAGCAGCAAATAGCGATCGAATTCACCGGCATCGGTGTAAATAACGGACAGCGCGCTGCACGGTGCATCGGTAGAGGCGATGGTTGGCGCAATGGCGACAGGCACGCCCATAAAGTGCGCCAGCGCTTTGGCGGTATCCAGCGTTTTACCGCCGCCAATACCAAGTACTGCGCCACATTGCGCTTTTTCTGCCACGCCGCGCAGACGGTCGATTTCGTTTTGTGAACACTCGCCGCCAAACGGTGCAATCTCCAGCGCCAGTCCGGCATCCTGGAAGCTTTTTTCCAGTGCGCCCTGGGCAAAGCCTAAGACAAACTTGTCCCCAACGACCAGCCAGCGCTCTGCCAGTGGTTTGAGGTAGTTGCCAAGACGGGTAATAACATCGGCACCCTGGATGTACTTACCAGGTGATTGAATAATGCGATCCATACTTTATTTCCCTCACAGGTTGATGTGACCAAATGTATTGTTCCAGTCATGTTCAAACTTCTCTATTGCTGACTCTACCGCAGGGGTATTGAGCATTTGTTGCGCTACGTCTAATGGCAGGGTGATTGCTTCGCATCCTGCCAGTAAGCAATCCAGCGCCTGACGAGGGGTTTTAAAGCTGGCTGCCAGTACCATGCTGTTGGGCGCATGCAGTTCCAGTAACGTTTGCAGTTCTTGTACCGTGCGAATTCCGTCGCCGCCCTGCGCGTCAATACGGTTAACGTAAGGCGCGATATATTTCGCCCCCGCCAGCGCTGCCAGCAGCCCCTGAGAGGCACTGTACACGGCGGTTCCCAGCGTGGTGATACCCTCTTTTTTCAGCATCTTGATCGCGGCCAGACCTTCGGATGTCACCGGGATTTTTACCACCAGACCGGGGACCGCGTTGCTCAGACGTTTGGCTTCCTCCACCATGCCTTGTGCGTTGCGGCTCATGGTTTGGGCAAATAGAATGCCCTCTTCGCCAATGGCGTTTTGCAGGCGCGGCAGCACATCCCAGATGGATTCTTTGTTTGCTGCCACAATGCTTGGGTTGGTGGTGACACCCGCGATTGGGAAGATGCGTGCCAGACGTTCGACTTCCGCGACGTTGGCGGTATCAAGGTAAAGTTCCATACAAAAACACCCTCTTTAAAGTTCAAGTTCATGTTGCAGCAGGCTGGCGATAGCGTCGGCAGAGGCGGCGTTAACCAGCGCGTTACGGAATTCTTCATGCATAATGCGCCGTGCCAGACGCGAGAAAATACGCATATGCTGGTCGCCAGCGGCGTGTTTGTTGAGCGTCAGCATAATAATGAATTGCGCATCATCATCACCCCAACGTACCGGCGCTTGCAGGCGCGCTACGCTGATAGTGGACTGCTCAATATGTTCTGATTTGCTGTGTGGAATGGCGAAGCTAAAACCTAATCCGGTAGAGAAGACCGCTTCGCGCGCCCACAGATCGGCTTCCAGTTTACGCGGATAGCGGCAACGACCTGCCAGCAGGAGGTTGTCGGTCATCCCTTTGATGACCTCCTCTTTACTACGCCAGTCGCTATCCAGCGTGATGCACTCGGCGGTAACCAGAGGGGTATCCTGTTGAGTCATGCGGAACTGAGCCAGCAGATGTTCGACCTCCAGCGACGTTCGACACGCCATTGCTTGATTCAGCAACTGACGGCAGGCGCGGCTGTCAAGTTGCGCCATCCGCGCTTTGGCGGCGGGAATGGAGGGAGCGCTCATGCTGATCTCGTCCAGACCCAGTCCCACAAGCAGCGGTAGCACTGAACCTTTAGCGCCAAGTTCGCCGCACAGGCCAATCCATTTCCCCTGACGATGTACCGCCTGTACGGCGTAATCCAGTGCACGCAAGAAGGCTGGATTCAGGCTGTTGTAATGGCGGGTAACTTTGGCGTTGTCGCGGTCGACCGCCAGCAGGTATTGCGTCAGGTCATTACTGCCAATACTAAAGAAATCAATTTCTTCGCAGCATTGATCGATGATGAACATCACCGACGGAACCTCCAGCATGATACCGAGCGGGATCTTCTCATCAAACGGGATGTGTTCAGTGCGCAGTTGCTGTTTGGCTTCGGCCAGCTTCTCTTTGACCCACAGGATCTCTTCCATAGAGGAGATCATTGGGATCATGATTTTCAGGCTACCGTGCGCTGATGCGCGCAGGATCGATCGCAGTTGTGTGGTAAACAAAGCGGCGTATTCTTCATAGATACGCACCGCGCGATAACCAAGGAACGGGTTGGCTTCGGCAGGAATATTCAGGTAATCAACGGGTTTATCACCACCGATATCCATGGTGCGCACAATGATGCTGCGTCCCTGCGCGGGCTCCAGCGCCTGGCAGAAAATGTTGTATAGCTCGTTCTCATCCGGGGCGCAGGTACGGTCCATATACAGCATTTCCGTGCGAAACAGGCCAACCGCTTCCGCACCGTTGCCAAAGGCTGCTTGCGCTTCCACGGAATGGGCGATGTTGGCGGCGACTTCCATGCGGATGCCATCACCCGTGCGCGCCTCCTGGGTCAGCCAGATACGTTGTTGTTCTCGAATGGCATCCTGGATACGGGCTTCCTGCTGGTAGTAACGTACGACGGATTCATCAGGGGCAACAATGACCGCTCCTGCGTTACCATCGATATAAACCGTTTGCTGCAGCCATGGCATCAAGGATTCAATATCCACGCCAACCAGCGTAGGAATGTTGAATGACCGGGCGAGAATCACCGTGTGTGAAGTGGTACCGCCGCTTTTTAACAGCAAGCCTTTCAGCAATGTTTTGTCCAGTTCGAGGAACTGGCTCGGTGTGAGCTCGTCCGCCATACAGACCGTAGGCTGGGTTAGTTTTCCCGGCGCAGGGAAACGCTGCTCTCCATAAATTTGCTGCAGAAGCTGGAAGCAGACATCGCGCACATCCAGCGCACGTTCCTGTAAATAACTGCTGCTGGAGCGGGCGAATTCATCACAAAAATGTCCGGCACTTTCGACAATCGCCTGGGCGCAGCTTAACCCGCGAGATACTCCAGCGAGCAGGTGCTGACGCAGTGAGAGGTCGCTTGCCAGCGAGCGGTGTGCTTCCAGAATCGCACTGGTTGCGCCGTCGCTGTCGAGTAACCGAAACGCAATATTCTTCATCAGCAGCGTTAAGCCGTTATCCAGTGTCGCCTGCTCGGTTTCAATATCTTTAGCGGACGGGAGATTGTTAAGTGCGTTGAGATCCAGCGAAGAGAGCAGACTCAGAACGCCTCCCGCACTGCCACTGCAGACGGTGCGAGCGCGAAAAAGCTGTGGGTTTAGATTGGTGAGGGATGCAGGAAGTGGCTCCAGCTCGTTGCTTTTGGCTTCCGCTAGCGGTGCATCGCAGTGTGGAAATTCATTACGTAACCATTGGGTTAAATGCTGGTGGGCTGCCTGTTCATCTGCACCGGAAATCAGCAACTGGCAGCTATCACCCGCCAGAGTATCGGTGCCAATCAGTGCCAATGCGCTCTTGGCGTTACCCCTACGTTCGGTACGCAGGTTGTGCCACTCAATGTGCGAAGTAAAGGTGTTGCACTGCGTTTCTATGTGACTTGCCGGGCGCGCATGTACGCCATTGGGCAGCTCACAGGTAAATTCCACAATCAGGGCCATAGCCTCATCTCCCATAACGATTTCTCGCTACAGGATAAAAGGGCAACGCCTGAACCTGCCATCTGACAAATCTGCCAAAAACTGGATAAATGTAATGTAACCATCAAAGTGAGATATCCCTCACAAGTCAGCATGTCCTCTATAAATTCCGAGAAACTACAAGTTATGAGGCGGATCGCATTTTTGCGCTGACATTACAAAAGTCCAGCAAATGGCCTTTTTATCCACTGTTTGCGCCGCGTCGGATTGCCTATTGTTTTCCGCAACAAGTTTATGGATATGGGCTTTAGGCAGCCTGGGAGCGACTTATGAAAGAGTTGGTACAAATCCTGAAAAATACCCGTCAGCACCTGATGACAGGTGTTTCGCATATGATCCCCTTCGTAGTCGCGGGTGGAATTTTGCTGGCGGTCTCCGTCATGTTGTATGGCAAGGGCGCGGTACCGGATGCGGCGACCGATCCTAATCTCAAGAAACTGTTTGATATTGGCGTCGCAGGGCTGACGTTGATGGTGCCATTCCTTGCCGCTTACATTGGTTATTCCATTGCTGAACGTTCTGCTCTCGCCCCTTGTGCGATTGGCGCATGGGTGGGAAACAGCTTCGGCGCAGGTTTTTTCGGCGCGCTAATTGCCGGGATTATTGGCGGTATCGTCGTCCATTATCTGAAGAAGATCCCCGTACATAAGGTGTTGCGATCGGTAATGCCTATCTTCGTTATTCCTATTGTCGGCACCTTTATCACCGCAGGCATCATGATGTGGGGCCTGGGAGAACCCGTTGGCGCGTTAACCACTAGCCTGACCGAGTGGCTGCAGGGTATGCAGCAGGGCAGCATCGTGCTGCTGGCGGTAATTATGGGACTGATGTTGGCCTTCGATATGGGTGGGCCGATTAACAAAGTTGCCTACGCCTTCATGCTGATTTGCGTGGCGCAGGGTGTTTATACCGTGGTGGCAATCGCCGCGGTAGGGATCTGCGTGCCGCCGCTGGGCTTAGGTTTGGCGACGCTGATTGGTCGTAAGAATTTCTCTTCTGAAGAACGTGAAGCCGGTAAAGCCGCGCTGGTGATGGGCTGCGTTGGCGTAACGGAAGGCGCAATTCCTTTTGCTGCCGCCGATCCGCTGCGCGTTATCCCATCCATTATGGTGGGTTCGGCCTGCGGCACGGTAACCGCCGCGCTGTTTGGTGCGCAGTGTTATGCCGGCTGGGGCGGGCTGATTGTTCTGCCGGTCGTGGAAGGAAAATTGGGTTATATCGCGGCGGTTGCCGTAGGGGCTGTAGTGACCGCAGTGTGCGTTAACGTACTGAAAAGTCTGGCGCGGAAAAAAGTGTCTCAGGTCGACCAGAAAGAAGACGACCTGGATTTAGATTTTGAAATGAATTAAGTGAGGAATGAGTCATGACCAAGATTATCGCAGTAACTGCATGTCCTTCTGGCGTTGCCCACACCTATATGGCCGCCGAAGCGCTGGAAAGCGCCGCTAAAGCCAAGGGGTGGGAAGTAAAGGTTGAGACTCAGGGGTCGATCGGTCTGGAAAACGAACTGACCGCGGCGGATGTGGCAGAAGCCGACATGGTGATTCTGACCAAAGACATTGGTATTAAGTTTGAAGAGCGTTTTGCGGGCAAAACTATCGTTCGTGTCAACATCAGCGATGCAGTGAAACGTGCCGACGCCATCATGAACAAGATTGGCGCACACCTTGCGCAAACCGCATAACGGTTTGTTTGCCGGAGGGGGGGGGCGACTTATCCGGCCTACTGATACGTAGGCCAGATAACCACAGCGCCATCTGGCATCAGTTTTTCTACAGGAGTTCCTCATGACTAACCGTATCCAACGTTTAAAAAACGCTCTGTTTCAGAATAACCGCGAAATTTCGCTTGAGCGTGCGCTGCTATATACCGCCAGCCACCAGCAGACGGAGGGAGAGCCGGTTATTCTGCGGCGGGCGAAAGCCACCGCATATATTCTTGAGCACGTTGAAATATCGATTCGTGATGAGGAACTGATAGCCGGGAACCGTACCGTTAAACCGCGGGCGGGCATAATGTCACCGGAAATGGATCCTTACTGGCTGCTCAACGAGCTGGAGCAGTTTCCAACCCGTCCGCAGGACCGTTTTGACATCAGCGAAGAGGATAAACATCTCTATCGCGATGTGCTGTATCCGTACTGGGAAAAGCGGTCGATGAAAGATTTCATCAACGGTCAGATGACCGATGAGGTAAAAGCCGCTGTCCGTACGCAGATTTTTAGCGTTAACCAGACGGATAAAGGTCAGGGGCATATCATTATTGATTATCCACGCCTGTTGAATCTCGGGCTTGGCGAACTGGTAGCGCAGATGCGGGCGCATTGTCTGCAGCAGCCGGATAACCACTTTTATCAGGCTGCTCTGTTGCTGCTTGAGGCTTCGCAAAGCCACATTCTGCGTTACGCCCTGCTGGCAGAACAAATGGCGGAAAACTGCCCGGATGCGCAGCGACGTCAGGAATTGCTGACGATTGCGGAAAACTCCCGGCATAACGCCCAGCATAAGCCGCAAACCTTCTGGCAAGCATGTCAGCTGTTCTGGTACATGAACATTATTTTGCAATATGAGTCCAACGCCAGTTCGCTCTCACTCGGACGCTTCGACCAGTATATGCTGCCGTTTTATCAGACCTCGCTGACGCAGGGGGAAGATCCTGCACTCTTAAAAGAAATCCTCGAATCGCTATGGGTGAAATGCAATGACATTGTACTGCTGCGATCCACAAGCAGCGCGCGCTATTTCGCTGGCTTCCCAACGGGTTACACCGCACTGCTTGGGGGATTAACGGAGAATGGTCGTAGTGCGGTAAACGTACTGTCGTTTCTCTGTCTTGATGCTTATCAGAGCGTACAACTGCCGCAACCAAATCTCGGTGTGCGCACGAACGCGTTGATCGATACGCCGTTCCTGATGAAAACGGCACAGACCATTCGCCTCGGGACCGGCATCCCGCAAATCTTTAATGATGAAGTGGTGGTGCCCGCATTTCTTAACCGTGGCGTCTCGCTGGAAGATGCGCGAGATTACGCGGTAGTCGGCTGTGTCGAGCTGTCTATTCCTGGCAGAACATACGGTTTGCACGACATCGCCATGTTTAATCTGCTGAAAGTAATGGAAATCTGCCTGCATGAGAACGAAGGCAATCGCGCGCTGACGTACGAAGACCTGTTGAAGCATATTCGTGCCAAAATCAGCCACTACATTACGTTGATGGTCGAAGGCAGTAATATCTGCGATATCGGTCATCGCGACTGGGCGCCGGTGCCGCTGCTCTCCTCGTTTATTAGCGATTGCCTGGATAAAGGGTGTGATATTACCGACGGCGGCGCGCGTTATAACTTCTCAGGCGTACAGGGGATCGGCATTGCGAACCTGAGCGATTCGCTGCATGCGCTCAATGGACTGGTATTTGAACAACAGCGCTTAACTTTTGACGAACTTTTGTCGGTGCTAAAAGACAACTTTGCTACCCCGGAAGGCGAGAAAATTCGCGCCAGGCTGATTAACCGCTTCGAAAAATACGGCAACGATATTGATGATGTAGATAACATCAGCGCCGAACTGCTGCGTCATTACTGCAAAGAGGTAGAGAAATACCAGAATCCACGCGGCGGGCAATTTACGCCGGGTTCATATACTGTCTCTGCGCACGTGCCGCTGGGTTCGGTCGTTGGAGCGACACCGGATGGTCGCTTCGCCGGGGAACAGTTGGCGGACGGGGGGCTGTCGCCGATGCTGGGGCAGGATATGCAAGGGCCGACGGCGGTATTGAAATCGGTCAGCAAGCTGGATAACACATTGCTTTCCAATGGGACTTTGCTGAACGTGAAGTTTACGCCAGCCACACTGGAAGGTGAGGCTGGTTTACGCAAGCTGGCGGATTTTCTGCGGGCATTTACCCAGCTCAAGCTCCAGCACATCCAGTTTAACGTGGTGAATGCCGACACATTGCGAGAAGCGCAGCAGCGCCCACAAGATTTCGCCGGGCTGGTGGTGCGCGTGGCGGGTTACAGCGCCTTCTTTGTCGAGCTGTCGAAGGAGATCCAGGATGACATC
The DNA here is from genome assembly GCF_027919895.1 of Citrobacter sp. 21OH12SH02A-Citro. Taxonomy (NCBI): domain Bacteria; kingdom Pseudomonadati; phylum Pseudomonadota; class Gammaproteobacteria; order Enterobacterales; family Enterobacteriaceae; genus Citrobacter; species Citrobacter sp. 21OH12SH02A-Citro. Next base: position 4,650,404 of record NZ_CP114801.1, on the reverse strand, counting down.
ATTCGCCGCACCGCGCATCAGCTGTGAGGTTATTGACCCACGTGGCGAGGACGTCGCGCGTATATTTAATATTCAGCGTTACTCACTGAATGATGGACGGGGTATTCGTACGGTAGTCTTTTTTAAAGGTTGTCCGCATACCTGCCCGTGGTGCGCCAACCCTGAATCTCTCTCCCCACGTATTGAAACAGTACGGCGGGAGAGTAAATGCCTGCACTGTACACCCTGTCTACGTGATGCTGATGAGTGTCCCTCCGGGGCGTTTGAACGTATCGGTCGTGATATCTCGCTGGACGAGCTGGAACGTGAAGTGATGAAAGATGATATTTTCTTTCGCACCTCTGGCGGGGGGGTGACGCTTTCCGGTGGTGAAGTGCTGATGCAAGCGCCCTTTGCCGTACGATTCCTGCAACGTCTGCGGCGCTGGGATGTTCGCTGCGCGATTGAAACGGCTGGCGATGCGCCAGCCAGTCGTTTGTTATCGCTGGCAAGAGAGTGCGATGAGGTGCTGTTTGACCTCAAAATTATGGATGTCCATTTGGCGCGTGAGACCATTAATATGAACCTGCCGCGCGTGCTGGCGAATTTACGACTAATGGTCGCTGAAGGAATTAATGTCATACCTCGCCTGCCGCTGATTCCGGGCTTTACGATGAATGTAGAGAACACGCAGCAGGCGTTGACGCTGTTGTCATCATTGGGCATAAAGCAGGTGCACCTGCTACCGTTTCATCAATATGGCGAACCGAAATACAACCTGCTCGGATTACCCTGGTCGATGAAAGAAGTGCCCGTCCCGTCGGCGCAAGAGATAGGTTTTATACGTAAGATGGCAGAATGCGCCGGATTTCAGGTAACAGTAGGAGGATAGTATGGCCATCGCACCTGTACGATATCTGGTTGCTGTCACCGCGTGCGTAAGCGGCGTGGCCCATACTTATATGGCTGCTGAACGGCTGGAGAAACTCTGCCAGCAGGAGAAATGGAGCATCAAGATTGAAACTCAGGGCGCGTTGGGTACCGAAAATCGCCTGACGGAAGAGGATATTAACCGTGCTGATGCGGTGTTGCTCATTACCGATATTGAACTGGCAGGAGCAGAGCGATTTACGCAGAGCCGATACGTCCAGTCGGGCATTAGCGCATTTCTGCGTGAGCCGCAGCGGGTGATGAGCGCCGTGCGAAAGCTGCTTTCTGCACCACAGCACACACATCTTACTTTGGATTAGCTTTTATCTCCGTCAGCTGGCTGTGGTATTGCCGACGATATTCTGACGGCGAACGTTCGGTATTTTTGCGAAACAGGCGGCAGAAATAGTTGCTGTCAACAAACCCACAGGTATGCGCCACTTCTTTGATCTTCAGCTCATAACCCTTCAGCAGCGTTTTCGCGTGTTCCAGTCGCGTGTGATTCAGGTATTCGTTAAACCCGATAGCGCCCGTTTTTTGAAACAGGTGGGAGAGGTAATTGGGTGAGATGTAAAACGCCTGCGCGACGGATTCTCGGGTGAGCGGCGAAGCGTAGCGTTCATCAATATAGTCGCGAATGGCTTCGAAAAGCGCCTGACTACGTGATGCGGTCTGGATCTGGCTGCCCAGCAGATCGCGACAGTGGCTCAGTAAGCTCGCAACGATTAGCCTGGCGGTTTGTTGCTCCTGCGGTTGCATCTGCATTTCATTGAGCGTTTGCAGCAGGAAAGAGCCAATTCGTGGCCCACGCCGCGCGACGTGCTGGCGGGTAAGATTATGATATTGCTTGCCGTCCCACTGGACGATGCTGAAACCCAGTTGCTGTTTGCCGAACAGAATGCTGAGCGTGGTGACCGGTGTGAGCCACTGCGGAAAGTTCCAGCTGCCAGCCGGAACGAATAGCACATCGCAAGGCAGTAACGTCGCGGATGCGCCAGTAACTCCGTTATCGATGAACTCACCTTCCAGCACAATTTCCAGCCGGGGAAAATCGACCTGATACGCCAGCTCCGGCGTTGAGCTACTGGCGCTGGCAAAATAAACCTGGCGCAGCGGCGTGGGGCCGTTAATCAGGCGGGAGAGAAGATGGCTGACGTCGTGATACATGTTAATCCCTTGCAGGCAGCAGACAGGGGAAACAGTAACCGCCATCATAAAAAAAGGCCACTCTTTAAGAGTGGCCGATACGAGTATTACTGATTACCGATTTGATCGCCGTACGGCAGGCTATCGTAATCAATCAGGGCATTCTTTTTGTACGGATTGCCAATCCAGCGGGTCGTCTCTTTGAACTGCGGGCTGGTAATGGATCGGGTCGGATCGAAACCGTCGTAGGTGAATCCCGCTAAATCAGACCAGGTGTGGATAAGCTCTGAACTGCTGTATTTACGATTCACATCCTGTGAGAAGTCACGCGGGTGTGCAGCCTGCCATTTTTCAGAGGTCCACAGCAGGAACGGTACCGTATACATATGGCGCGTCGGGTTGTCTTCATTACGACCCTGCGTTTTATGCGGTGGCGTATCGTATACCTCCTCCCCGTGATCGGAGAAGTAGAGCAGGAAGCCGTTCGGATCGGTCGCTTTATAGTCTTTGATCAGACTCGCAATGATATGGTCATTGTAGGCATTCGCGCTGTCGTAATCGTTGTATGCTTCCAGCTCATCATCATCCAGGCCGGGGGGAACGTTGTCGACATTGTTATCGAATTTACCCTGACCATCCGGATAGCGGAATTTGTACTTAATATGCGTACCCAGCAGGTGCACGATGATGAACTTTTTCGGTGCCGGGTCGGCCAATACTTCTTTAAATGGCGCCAGCACGTTGCTGTCATATTCGCGCGCACTTTGCGTACGCTGCTGATTCATATAAAACTGCTTATCCGTCTGCTTAGAGAACACGGTCAGCATGGTGTTGCGAGCCGTCATCGTCTGCTGATTGGTGATCCAGAAGGTTTTATAACCTGCCTGTTTCATCATATTCATCAGAGACGGTTGAGTCAGGTACAGGTCCGGATTCTTCTCGTTGGCGAAGGTCAGCGCCTGCTGCAGGATTTCAATGGTGTACGGACGTGAGGTCACGACATTATTGAATACGGTGAAGTTAGGATCGGATTTATGCAATGCATCCAGTTCTGGCGTCGTTTCGCGCGGGTAACCATACAGGCTCATGCGACCACGCTGCGTTGACTCGCCAATGACCAGCACCAGCGTACGTGGGGCATCGCCGGAGTTATCTTTGAAGTTAGCCAGCGGCGGCAGGGCATTGTTCTCATTCAGCAGGCTATTGAGTGAGGTCAACTGCTGACGGTACTGATAATACCCGGAGATGAATTGCCACGGTGCGGCGGGCTCCATACGTGAGGCGAGACCATTCAACGTTTTTTCAAACGGCTTGTGTTTGATGAAAGTGTTAACGGCTATCGGATGCAGAATCAAACCGTATAACAACGCAAACGACACCAGATAGCGCCAGGGCGATGGAATATGAACAGGGCGCAGACGCGTCCACAGCAGAATAGCGATAGCCGTATAGGCCAGGGCGATAAGAACAATTTTTAGGCTGAAATACTGGCTGAGATATTCGCTGGCTTCGTTCGCATTGGTTTCAAACATCACATACAGAACGCTTTGCGAGAACTCTTGTCCGTAGATGACGTAATAGCTCAGAGCAGCCAGCGAGGCCGCCCATAGCACCATGCCAATGACGGCAGCAATAATACGGATACGGTTTGGAAATAAAAATACCGGGATTAACCACAGCGAACTGAATAGCAAGGAGTCGCGTAATCCATTAGTTCCGCTATATCCGGTTAAACAAATAACGACCTGGAGTAAAGTGGAAAAAAACCAAAAATAGAGGAGCGCCCAACCCAGGGCTTTCCAGCTAAATTTAGGTTTAGACTGGAGTTGTAAGGATTGCATAATGTGAGCCTGTCTTTAATCGTAGCGCCAAGAGTAGCGACTTAATATTAAGAGGAACTTAAGCATCACGATCTTAGGATCGTGTTTTGCTGTTGATATATTCACAATGTGAATATATTCAGGCGGGAATATATTGAAAAAGAAGCGGTTATGACAGCAGTTTTTGTTGTCGCCTTCATACAATAGCACGAAGGCGACGAGGGGGGACGTTAGCCTGTATTACGCATGCCGGCTGCGACACCAGCGATTGTCACCATCAGCGCTTGTTCAACGCGCGGATCCGGTGCATTGCCTTGCTCTTCCGCCAGGCGTGAGCGGTGTAACAGCTCAGCCTGTAAGACATTCAGCGGGTCAGTATAAATATTTCTTAACTGAATGGACTCGGCAATCCACGGCAGGTCGGCCATCAAATGTGAGTCGTTGGCAATCGCCAGCACGACATCGATATCGGCTTCCAGGCGCTGACGCAGCTCTTCACCCAGCGGCCACAGCTCTTTTTTGACCAGGCGCTGATCGTAGTATTCTGCCAGCCACAGGTCTGCTTTGGCGAAAACCATTTCCAGCATGCCAAGACGTGTGGAGAAGAATGGCCAGTCGCGGCACATTGCTTCGAGTTCGCTTTGCTTACCGTCTTCAACCACTTTTTGCAGTGCGGTGCCTGCACCCAGCCATGCCGGGAGCATCAGGCGGTTCTGCGTCCAGGCAAAAATCCACGGAATGGCGCGCAGAGACTCTACCCCGCCGGTTGGGCGACGTTTTGCCGGACGTGAACCGAGCGGTAATTTACCCAGTTCCTGCTCTGGCGTTGCGGAGCGGAAGTAAGGGACGAAGTCTTTGTTTTCACGCACATATCCACGATAGAGCTCACAAGAAATATCAGAAAGCTCATCCATGATATGACGCCAGTTATCTTTCGGCTCTGGCGGCGGTAACAGGTTGGCTTCCAGAATTGCTGCGGTATACAGCGACAGGCTGCTGATGGTCACTTCCGGCAGGCCGTACTTAAAGCGGATCATCTCCCCTTGTTCTGTCACGCGCAGACCGCCTTTCAGGCTGCCTGGTGGTTGAGAGAGCAACGCCGCATGAGCAGGCGCGCCACCGCGACCAATGGAGCCACCGCGACCATGGAACAGCGTCAGTTCGATACCGGCTTTTTCGCAGGTTTTGATCAACGCGTCCTGCGCCTGATATTGCGCCCAGGAGGCCGCCATCACGCCTGCATCTTTTGCGGAGTCAGAGTAGCCAATCATGACCATCTGTTTGCCCTGAATAAAGCCACGGTACCAGTCAATGTTCAGGAGTTGGGACATGACGTCATCGGCGTTGTTGAGGTCGTCCAGCGTTTCAAACAGCGGGGCAACCGGCATAGCAAAACCGATACCGGCTTCTTTCAGTAGCAGATGTACGGCCAGTACATCCGATGGTGTTTTCGCCATTGAGATAACATAGGCGGCAATGGAGCCATACGGGGCTTCGGCAATGACCCGGCAGGTGTCGAGCACTTCGCGGGTGTCGTTGCTCGGCTCCCAGTTACGTGGGAGCAGCGGACGCTTGGAGTTCAGCTCGCGGATCAGGAAAGCCTGTTTATCCGCTTCCGACCAGTTTTCGTAGTCGCCAATGCCCAGATAACGGGTCAGTTCGCCAAGGGCTTCAGTGTGACGGGTGCTTTCCTGACGAATATCAATACGTACCAGCGGTACGCCGAAACATTTCACGCGGCGTAGGGTGTCGAGCAGTTCGCCATTGGCGATAATGCCCATGCCACAGGCCTGCAGAGACTGATAGCACGCATATAGCGGGTCCCAGAGTTGTTCGTTTTGGGTGAGAAGTCCCGCAGGTTTCGGTAATTTCTCGCCTTTCAGACGGGCTTCCAGCCAGGCCTGGGTTGCCATCAGACGTGAACGCAGGGTTTTCATCAGATAACGGTAAGGTTCTGCTGCGCCTTCTTCGCCCACCAGCGCCAACAGTTCCGGTGTGGCATCCACCATCGACAGCTCAGAAATCAGAAACTGAATGTCTTTCAGGAACAGATCGGTCGCTTTCCAGCGGCTGAGTAGCAGCACGTGACGGGTGATATCCGCCGTTACGTTCGGGTTGCCATCGCGGTCGCCGCCCATCCAGGAGGTAAAGCGAACCGGGACAAAATCAACGGGCAGCTTATAGCCCAGATGCTCTTCCAGTTGTTCGTTCAGCTCGCGCAGATAATTTGGTACGCCTTCCCACAGGCTATTTTCAACCACCGCGAAGCCCCATTTGGCTTCATCAACCGGGCTTGGGCGCAGCTTGCGGATTTCATCCGTATGCCAGGACTGGGCAATCAACTGGCGCAGACGGCGCATCAACTGATGGCGCTCGTAATCGACGAGGTCTTTGTTATCAAGTTGCTTGAGACAGGCGTTCACTTCACCCATTTTATGGATCAGCGTACGGCGGGTGATCTCGGTCGGGTGGGCGGTGAGAACCAGCTCCAGGGAGAGAGATTCGACGGCTTTTTTGATGGTGGCTTCATCGAGGTTGGGCTGCTCTTTCAGTTTACGCAGAGTGCGAGCAATCACTTCCGGGTTGCTGGCTGCTTCGCCTTTTGGCGAAATGCTGTGGTACTGCTCGGCGGTGTTGGCCAGGTTCAGAAACTGGCTAAACGCGCGGGCAACCGGCAGCAGCTCGTCGTTAGACAGGTTTTGCAGCGTAGTGAGCAGCTCCTGGCGATTGACTTCATTGCCGGCGCGGGATGATTTGGACAACTTACGGATTGTTTCTACGCGGTCAAGAATGTTCTCTCCCAGCGCATCCTTGATGGTCTCCCCCAGCACTTTGCCGAGCATACTGACATTACTACGCAACGCGGAATATTGTTCGTTCATATTAACCCAGACACCCCATCTTTAATTTATGCGTCCTGTATCTTTCGCGTGACATCGGCGTTGGCTGCGCTTGCCCATCTGGTCACTTACTTATGTAAGCTCCTTGTATGAGCTCGCTTGCCGCCTTGCTGTGACACGAAATCTCTCGGACTTTGTATGTTAGCCGTCTTTTATAAAGCCACGTAAAAGTCGTGACGTCAATTGCTGCGAAATCGGTTCAGCAAACGAAAAAATGGCGGGAATTTACGTTATTTAATTCACATCGAATCAAATAAGCTTTGCTTATGGAAATGTTAATAAATCGCCTCGCTTACCACTAAAGGGTTGGCGAGGCGATAAGCGGTTAATGCCAGCAGAAATGATGCACAACTTGGGTGATCAATTCGCGGGTTGGCTTAATAAAACGAGTTTCCAGATACTCATCCGGCTGATGCGCCTGATTAATGGAGCCAGGCCCTAACACCAGCGTCGGGCAAAGCGTCTGGATAAACGGCGCTTCGGTGCAGTAGTTCACCACTTCTGTCTGTGCGCCCAGCAGTTTCTCAACCACTTGTACCAGTTGATGATCCGGTGGGCACTCATAGCCTGGAATTGGCGGATGCAGCTCCGACACCGTCAGGCGGCCCGGCCAGCGCTCGCTGACCGGGGCCAGCGCGTCGTTAAGTAAGCCATTGAGATCGTTAAGCGTCATGCCGGGCAGTGGGCGAATATCCATATGCAGCTCGCAGCAGGCGCAGATTCGGTTAGCAGCGTCGCCGCCGTGGATGTGACCCAAATTTAACGTCGGATACGGGACGGTAAAAGCATCATGGTGATAGCGCTCTTTCAGGTCATCGCGCAGATTCATGATATGGCCGATGGCATCATGCATCAGTTCAATGGCATTCACGCCACGAGCCGGATCGCTCGAGTGACCCGATTGTCCCAAAATGCGAATCGCATTAGAGATATGACCTTTGTGCGCGCGGACAGGTTGCAAAGAAGTGGGTTCGCCAATGATCGCGCAGTCCGGGCGTAAAGCGGTGGTTTCAGAGAAATAACGCGCTCCCGCCATGCTGGTCTCTTCATCGGCAGTGGCCAGAATGTACAGGGGCTTTTTCAGTTGAGTGACGTCGACGTCACGCAGCGCGTCGAGGATAAAGGCGAAGAAGCCTTTCATATCTGCCGTACCCAAACCGTAGAGCTTATTGTCATGCTCGGTCAGGGTGAACGGATCGCGCGTCCAGCGTCCGTCGTCAAAGGGGACGGTATCGGTATGGCCCGCCAACAACAAACCACCGGCTCCCTGTCCAATGCTTGCCAGCATATTGAATTTATTGCGCGTGTCGGGAACCGGCTGGACCTCCACATTAAAGCCTAAATCTTTGAACCAGCCCGCCAGCAGAGTGATTAAACCTGCATTACTTTGGTCGAGCGCTTCTTCGGTGGCGCTAATCGACGGCATGGCAATCAGAGCGCGGTATATCTCGATAAATGGCGGTAAATTGTTTTTCATTGTTGACACACCTCGGGTCATGATAGTATCAATATTCATGCAGTATTTGTGAATAAAAATACATTAACGTTGAGCGTAATAAAACCCACCAAGTGTAAGGTGAGGTGATAAAGGCTTATATCTGGCAACAGAATCTAAGAAGGTGAGCAGCCCCGATGTTGAATACGCTGATTGTGGGCGCCAGTGGCTATGCCGGCGCAGAGCTTGTGACCTATGTAAATCGCCATCCTGATATGACCATAACCGCTTTGACCGTCTCAGCGCAAAGCAATGATGCAGGAAAATTAATCTCCGATTTGCATCCGCAGTTGAAAGGCATTGTCGATTTACCGTTACAGCCAATGTCAGATATCAGCGAGTTTAGCGCAGGGGTGGACGTTGTGTTCCTCGCAACGGCACATGAGGTGAGCCATGACCTGGCCCCGCAGTTTTTGCAGGCCGGATGCGTGGTGTTTGACCTCTCGGGCGCGTTTCGCGTAAACGACGGCGCGTTCTATGAAAAATATTACGGCTTTACCCATCAGCATCCCGACCTGCTGGAGCAGGCGGTTTATGGACTGGCGGAGTGGAGCGCAGACCAACTGAAAGACGCGAATCTGATTGCCGTGCCGGGTTGCTACCCGACGGCGGCACAGCTGTCGCTGAAACCACTGATTGATGCCGGGCTGCTGGATCTCAGCCAGTGGCCGGTAATTAACGCCACCAGCGGCGTGAGCGGCGCGGGACGTAAGGCGGCTATTTCCAACAGCTTTTGTGAGGTGAGCCTGCAGCCGTATGGCGTGTTTACCCATCGCCATCAGCCGGAAATCGCTACTCACCTTGGTGCGGAGGTGATCTTCACCCCGCATCTGGGCAACTTCCCGCGCGGAATTCTGGAAACCATCACCTGCCGTTTGCAAGCGGGCGTAACCCATGCGCAAGTGGCTCAAACGTTGCAACAGGCGTATGGCGATAAGCCACTGGTGCGTCTGTATGACAAAGGCGTTCCGGCGCTGAAGAACGTGGTTGGCTTACCGTTCTGTGATATCGGGTTTGCCGTACAGGGTGAGCACCTGATCGTGGTGGCAACTGAAGACAACTTATTGAAAGGCGCGGCGGCACAGGCGATGCAGTGCGCAAATATTCGTTTTGGCTTTGCTGAAACGCAGTCTCTTATTTAAGGGTGCAACGATGAATCCATTAATTATCAAGCTGGGCGGCGTTTTACTGGATAGCGAAGAGGCGCTGGAGCGTCTGTTTACCGCACTGGTGAATTATCGTGAGTCGCACCAGCGACCGCTGGTCATTGTGCACGGTGGCGGCTGCGTGGTTGACGATCTTATGAAGCAGCTGAACCTGCCGGTGAAAAAGAAAAATGGTCTGCGCGTCACGCCAGCCGATCAAATTGACATTATTACCGGTGCCCTGGCGGGAACAGCGAATAAAACCTTACTGGCCTGGGCGAAAAAGCACCACATCGCATCCGTGGGTCTGTATCTTGGTGATGGCGATAGCGTAAAAGTGACGCCGCTCGATAAAGCGCTGGGTCATGTTGGACTGGCGCAGCCGGGTTCGCCTAAGCTGATTAACACACTGCTGGAAGGCGGTTTTCTGCCGGTAGTTAGCTCCATTGGCGTTACTGAAGACGGACTGCTGATGAACGTTAATGCCGATCAGGCGGCAACGGCGCTGGCGGCAACGCTGGGTGCGGATCTGATCCTGCTCTCTGACGTAAGCGGTATTCTGGATGGTAAAGGCCAGCGTATTGCCGAAATGACCGCCGCGAAAGCGGAACAACTGATTGAACAAGGTATTATTACTGACGGCATGATCGTGAAGGTCAATGCGGCGCTGGATGCCGCGCGCACGCTGGGTCGTCCTGTGGATATTGCCTCCTGGCGTCATGCCGAGCAACTTCCGGCGCTGTTTAACGGCATGCCAATTGGCACGCGGATTTTAGCGTAAACTATTTTGTACCCGATGGCGGTTATGCCTTATCGGGCCTACGTGAACCGAACCTGTACGCCGGATAAGCTAATCGCCATCCGGCGTTGAAATTCAAGATATTAAGGAAGCAAGTTATGGCACTTTGGGGTGGGCGTTTTACACAGGCAGCAGATCAGCGGTTCAAACAGTTCAACGACTCGTTGCGTTTTGACTACCGCCTGGCAGAACAGGATATTGTCGGCTCTGTGGCCTGGTCTAAAGCGCTGGTAACGGTCGGCGTACTGACTGCCGATGAACAACTGCAATTGGAAGATGCGCTGAACACTCTGCTGGAAGAGGTTCGCGTTAATCCGCAACAGATCCTGCAAAGCGATGCCGAAGATATTCATAGCTGGGTGGAAGGTAAGCTGATTGATAAAGTCGGCCAGCTTGGTAAAAAACTGCATACCGGACGTAGCCGTAATGACCAGGTCGCGACCGATCTTAAACTGTGGTGTAAAGACACGGTTATTGAATTACTGTCGGCCAACCGTCAGCTGCAAAGTGCGCTGGTGGTGACGGCAGAGAATAACCAGGACGCCGTTATGCCGGGTTACACCCACCTGCAACGTGCGCAGCCGGTGACGTTTGCTCATTGGTGTCTGGCCTATGTCGAAATGTTGGCGCGTGACGAGAGCCGTCTGCAGGATTCGCTCAAACGCCTGGACGTCAGTCCACTGGGCTGCGGCGCGCTGGCGGGTACGGCGTATGAAATCGATCGCGAGCAGTTGGCCGGTTGGCTGGGCTTTGCCTCGGCGACGCGTAACAGTCTGGACAGTGTTTCTGACCGTGACCACGTGTTGGAGTTACTCTCCAACGCCTCTATCGGCATGGTGCACCTGTCGCGTTTTGCTGAAGACCTGATTTTCTTTAATACCGGCGAAGCGGGCTTTGTCGAGCTGTCCGATCGTGTAACTTCGGGTTCATCTCTGATGCCGCAGAAGAAAAACCCGGATGCGCTGGAGCTGATCCGTGGCAAATGCGGTCGCGTGCAGGGTGCGCTGACCGGCATGATGATGACCTTAAAAGGTCTCCCGTTGGCGTACAACAAAGATATGCAGGAAGACAAAGAAGGGCTGTTCGATGCGCTCGACACCTGGCTGGACTGTCTGCATATGGCTGCGCTGGTACTGGATGGCATTCAGGTGAAACGTCCGCGTTGTCAGGACGCGGCGCAGCAGGGTTATGCTAACGCCACCGAGTTGGCGGATTATCTGGTAGCAAAAGGCGTCCCGTTCCGCGAAGCACACCATATTGTGGGTGAGACGGTGGTCGAGGCGATTCGTCAGGGCAAACCGCTGGAAGCGCTATCGCTTGCTGACTTACAAAAGTTCAGTCAGGTGATTGGCGATGACGTTTATCCGATCCTCTCGTTGCAATCGTGCCTGGATAAACGTGCGGCGAAAGGCGGCGTGTCGCCACAGCAGGTGGCGCAGGCGATCGACTACGCGAAGGCGCGGCTGGTGTAAAAAAAAAGAACCCCGTCGCTGTGAGCAGACGGGGTTCTGACTTTATGCGAAAAGGATTATTTCAGCATATCTTTCGTAACAACCAGTTTGGCGACGGTTGCCGGATTCGGTGTAACACGTTCAACGACAATGGTTTCACCTTCGGAGATGTCTCTTTCACCAGACGTTACCGTGGTGATATCTCCCGCTGTTTTGACAGAGCTGTAATAGCAGTTACCGTTGTCACAACTGAAGATGTAGTTACCGTTTTTCGCGTCACCCATCACTTTCACGACCCACGCAGAACCGTTCGCTGCTTTCCAGCCCAGCGCTTTGGCGTCAAAATCAACAACCACATTCGGTACGCCGTTGATTTTTTTAACCGTCAACGATTTCACTTCACCGGCATCCTTGACCGGATTGTTACCTTCCTGCATATCCCTCGTCACAGTGAGCTGTGCCAGGATTTCAGGATTCGGATTGGTACGTTTAACGGTGATCACTTTTCCTGGCGCTAACATGTAGGACATGCCACCGGTCCGTACCGTGCTTTGCGTACCGTAGTTAGAACGGTAGCTGTAGTAGACACTGTTGCCGGAGGTAGAGAAGGCATATTTACCATCCACATCTACCGAGTAACTGTTACTGCCGCTCAGCTTGCTGGTATCGAAATTTACATTGATGCGCTGCTGACCATCAAAAACATCGATATAAACCGCTTTCACATCACCGGCAAGATCGGTAGACGCTTCATCTGCGGAATTGTCATGCGTAAACGGCGCAAATACCTGGCTGTATGCGTACATCGGTGCCTGCTGTGCGGTCATGCCGCTGTGCTCCGGGCTGACCTGCTTCGCCACGCCCGGCTGATCGCGCGTCATCGACCACGCGCCAATCATGCCGAGGTTGCGTTTTTTCGCGTCGTCCATCACCAGTTTCGCATCGGACAGATAGAACACTTCGCCCTGTACATCGTTGTAACCGATCATCGGGGTGGTGCCCATCATGGCGTTGATCTCTTTGTCAGATTTCTCTGGCCAGATTTTCTTCAACTGGGTGAACATGTTGTCGATGGCGGACGTGGCGCATTTACCGTGGATGTTCTGCCCTTCGGTACCGTCTGACTGGCAGACGGCATTACCGTAGTCCATGGTCATTACGTTAATACCAGCCAGCTCAACGCCGACATGGCGCGCATTTTCCAGCACATACAGACCTTCAGCCGTCAGACCGGTCGGCAGAATCGGCAGGGTGTACCAGATACCGACTTTGCGACCTTCCTCTTTCCACTGAGCCTGAACCTCTTTTACTGCCTGGTTGCGGCGATCGATGGAATCCTGATCGGCCACCCATGTGCCTTCGATGTCAAAATCCAGCACGTTCAGGTTCAGGTTATCAACAATGTCGTAGTAGAGTTTTTGCAGATCTTTCACATTCTTACAGGCAGCCGCCAGCGGGGAGTTATTCGCTCCGCCAATGGAAACCATCACATCGCCACCGGCTTCACGCAGCGCTTTTATTTTACTGTACTGTGAGTAATCCTGCAGATTATAGGCCGTACCCCAGGTTGGGATGCACTGCTCGCCACTTTTCGCGACGACAAACGCCATGGTGAAGTGGGTAATGTTTTGCTCTTTCGCCAGTTTCGCCAGATCCGGAATGCTGTTCAGGCTAAAGTCGACGTATGGTGCATAAACGTGGGCAGGCCACGGATTCTTCGGCGTCCCTACGCGCTCTTTGGTGCCAGTCCAGTTGGTATAAATTGCCCATGGGTTTTTATCATACGGCATAACGCCTTTGACTTTCGTCTGAGCGACAAAAGGCGTTCCTTTGTACACCGCCAGTTTGCCGGGTTCGTAAAACGCAATGGAATTGATCTGTGGGGCATTCTTAAATTGTTCCTGGGTGAATTCGACCGTTGGGCCTAACGGTTTCCACGGACGGCCATTGGTGCCGGTCGGGTTCTGGTTACCTGCAATAGAAGGGTTTTCGCCAACGGTATAGTACAGTGCTTCATAAGACTGGCCGTCAACTTTGACCTCGTCCCCTTTGTTGTAAACCTGGCTGGAACGCCAGTCGGGTACTGGCGTATAGAGTTTCCACGGATTGTCGGCACCTGGGGTGAAGGAATAAGCCGGAATGGGCCTGGACGCTTCATATGTCACATCCTGATAAGCGACAATATCATCTTTGGCATAATCTTTTTCGGCGCTGAATGCGTCGTGGGCAACAGGCGTGGCGCTCCCGGATTCACAAGTGGTTGGGTTGCCATATTGATCGATTTCCGCTTTTGTGGCATCGCGCACATAACTCCACGGATTATCCCAGTTTTCAGCTGACGCGCCCTGTGGGCAATTATCGGCATTTACATACCAGCGGTTACTATAAACTTTACTGTCAAAAATAACTTCAATGGTGTTTCCACCTGCCTGACCGCTCCAGGCTTCCAGAGCGAATGCGTTTGCGGCGCACGACATCAGGCCTGCCGCGAGAAAATATCGCGAAATAGTATTGAGTTTCATAAAAGATTCCATTCGATAAATATTAGAAAAATATGGGTGAATGTACTCTAAATAATTAGAGTGGCGAAGAAACGAGTGTTCTTGCGATTTGCCATATATTGAATATCGCGCGGTTATTATTTATGAACCTGACAGGGCGTCAAATATATAAATGATACAAAATGTTTTTGATTATTTTAATTTAATATGGTTTTAATTTAAATAATCTGATGGGAATATGTAATTTATATTTTGTATATATTTTTTTGAATGTATTCGCGCCGGGCGCAAAAAAAATGCGGACTCAAGGTCCGCAAAAGTTCACGTTGGCTTTAGTTATTTCGAGTATGAGAGAAACTCTCAAAACGGACAGTAGCTTCAAGGGTTAAAGGGGTACCGTTCCGTTTCTGTGGTGCATTATTAAACAGAAAGCTTGATAGGGATAATCGTTCGTTGCTATTCTACCTATCGCTACGAACTATCGTGGCGATGGAGGATGAATAATGAATATTCGTGATCTTGAATACCTGGTGGCGCTAGCCGAACATCGTCACTTCCGACGAGCGGCAGACTCCTGTCACGTTAGTCAGCCAACGCTGAGCGGACAGATCCGCAAGCTGGAAGATGAGCTTGGCGTCATGCTGCTGGAGCGTACGAGTCGCAAAGTGCTGTTCACTCAGGCAGGTTTACTGCTGGTGGATCAGGCGCGCACCGTGCTGCGCGAGGTCAAAGTGCTCAAGGAGATGGCAAGCCAACAAGGCGAGACAATGTCTGGACCGCTGCATATTGGTTTGATCCCAACGGTGGGGCCATACCTGCTGCCGCATATTATTCCTATGTTGCACCAGACCTTCCCAAAACTGGAAATGTATCTCCATGAGGCGCAGACGCATCAGCTGTTGGCGCAACTGGATAGCGGTAAGCTCGACTGCGTCATTCTGGCGCTGGTGAAAGAGAGTGAGGCGTTCATCGAAGTACCGTTATTTGATGAGCCTATGCTGCTGGCGATCTATGAAGATCACCCATGGGCAAACCGCGACTGTGTGCCGATGTCCGATCTGGCGGGTGAGAAACTGCTGATGCTAGAGGATGGCCACTGCCTGCGCGATCAGGCGATGGGCTTCTGCTTTGAAGCGGGTGCTGATGAGGATACCCATTTCCGGGCGACCAGTCTGGAAACGCTGCGTAACATGGTGGCGGCAGGCAGCGGTATTACCTTACTGCCTGCGCTGGCCGTGCCGCCGGAGCGTAAGCGTGATGGCGTTGTCTATCTGCCCTGCATCAAGCCTGAACCGCGCCGTACGATTGGCCTGGTGTATCGTCCAGGTTCGCCGCTGCGCAGCCGTTATGAACAGCTGGCAGAGGCCATCCGTGGGTCAATGGATGGCCATTTCGACAGTGCGTTAAAACAGGCGGTTTAAGCCATTTAGCGCTGCTACCCGATAGGCTTCCGCCATGGTTGGGTAGTTAAAGGTGGTGTTAACGAAGTATTCGATGGTGTTACCACCACCTTTTTGCTCCATTATCGCCTGACCGATGTGAATAATTTCGGCCGCGCGTTCCCCAAAGCAGTGGATCCCCAGAATCTCTTTCGTTTCGCGATGGAACAGGATCTTCAGCGTTCCGACACTCATACCCACGATTTGCGCACGTGCCAGATGTTTAAACTGGGCGCGGCCAACCTCGTATGGAACTTTCATGGCCGTGAGCTGCTGCTCGGTTTTCCCGACGGAGCTAATTTCCGGAATGGTATAAATCCCGGTCGGGATATCTTCGATCAGATGCGCGGTAGCTTCGCCTTTTACCAATGCCTGGGCGGCAATGCGTCCCTGATCGTAGGCCGCCGATGCCAGACTCGGATAGCCGATCACATCTCCTACGGCATACACGTGCGGCAGCGCCGTCTGGTACATGCTGTTGACCTTCAACTGTCCGCGGCTGTCGGTTTTTAGCCCAATATTTTCCAGCGCCAGCGAATCGGTATTACCGGTACGGCCATTGGCGTACAACAGGCAGTCGGCTTTCAGTTTCTTACCGGATTTCAGATGCATGATGACGCCGTCATCGCAACCTTCAATCTTCTCGTACTCTTCGTTGTGGCGAATGACCACTCCGCTGTTCCAGAAGTGGTAAGAGAGCGAGTCGGACATCTCTTGATCGAGGAACGCAAGCAGACGATCGCGGGTGTTGATTAAATCGACTTTGACGTCCATTCCACGGAAGATCGACGCATATTCGCAGCCAATTACTCCCGCGCCATAAATCAAAACATGGCGGGGTTCATGGTGCAGGCTCAGGATAGAGTCGCTGTCATAAACCCGGGGATGGGAAAAGTCGACATCCACCGGATGATAAGGGCGTGAACCACAGGCGATGATGAACTTATCCGCGGTCAGCGTTTCCACCGTGCCGTCGTGGCATTCAAGGGCGAGTGTGTGTTCATCAACAAAACGGGCATTTCCCTGCAAAATTTCACAGTGGTTGCGCTCGTAAAATCCTTGCCGCATACGCGTTTGCTGATTAATAACGTTATCAGCGTGGTTGAGAATATCGGCGAAAGAAGAACGAAGGAGTCGGGAGTGGTCGCTGTAAAGTGGGTTCTGATTGAATTCAATAATACGGCTGACGGCGTGGCGGAGGGCTTTCGACGGGATGGTCCCCCAGTGGGTACAGCCTCCGCCGACGTTATGATAGCGCTCAATCACCGCGACGCGCGCTCCTTGCTTAACCAGACCCATTGCAGCGCCTTCGCCGCCGGGACCGGAACCTATTACTATTGCATCGTAATCGTAGGAATGTGACATGGTCAGGCTTACCTGTTCTTATACATAAAAGCAACAGAATAGTAACATCGTTGTCAGGATAACCCAATTATCGTTGTGCTTTTTTGCGAACCCGAAGCACAAACTGCGCGTAAACAATCATTCACAAAGCCATGCCAACCGCCTAATCTCTGGTATAGTGCCAGCAAGGTATGTGGAAGGATTCAGACATCGTGATGGGCGTTAGAGCGCAACAAAAAGAAAAAACCCGGCGTTCGCTGGTAGAAGCCGCATTTAGTCAACTCAGCGCTGAGCGTAGTTTTGCCAGCCTCAGTTTACGCGAAGTCGCTCGTGAAGCGGGCATTGCGCCAACCTCGTTTTATCGCCATTTCCGCGATGTGGATGAACTCGGCCTGACGATGGTGGATGAGAGTGGTTTGATGCTGCGTCAGTTGATGCGTCAGGCGCGTCAGCGTATCGCGAAGGGCGGGAGTGTGATCCGCACCTCGGTCTCAACATTTATGGAGTTCATCGGCAACAATCCCAACGCCTTCCGTTTATTATTGCGCGAGCGTTCGGGAACCTCCGCAGCGTTTCGCGCAGCGGTCGCTCGTGAAATTCAGCACTTCATTGCGGAACTTGCGGACTATCTCGAACTCGAAAACCATATGCCTCGTGCGTTTACTGAAGCGCAGGCCGAAGCCATGGTCACCATTGTGTTCAGCGCCGGGGCAGAAGCACTGGATGTTGGCGCCGAGCAGCGTCGACAACTGGAAGAACGGCTGGTATTGCAACTGCGCATGATCGCGAAGGGCGCATTTTATTGGTACCGCCGTGAACAAGAGAAGATGACGCATCACTCCGAGTAACGAGAAGGACGAGCAATGAAACAGTCAGGTCAAGATAAAGGTACGCTGCTGCTGGCGCTGGTTGCTGGCTTATCGATCAATGGCACATTTGCGGCGCTGTTTAGCTCCATTGTGCCATTCTCAGTTTTCCCAATTATTTCGCTGGTGCTGACGGTTTATTGTCTGCATCAACGCTATCAAAACCGCACCATGCCTGTGGGGTTACCGGGCCTGGCCGCCGCCTGTTTTATTCTCGGCGTTCTGTTGTACAGCACTGTGGTACGCGCTGAATATCCGGATATTGGCTCTAACTTCTTCCCGGCGGTTCTGTCAGTGATTCTGGTGTTCTGGATCGGCTTTAAAGTGCGTAACCGTAGACAGGAAATCGTGGAGTAATATTTGTAGGCCGGGCAAGCGAAGCGCCCCCGGCCAGGACATCATTTACTTGGCGGTCAGTAATACTCCGCACTCCATATGGTGCGTATACGGGAACTGATCGAACAGAGCCAGGCGTGAAACATTGTGCGTCTGGTTTAACGTTTCCAGGTTCTTACACAATGTCTCCGGGTTACAGGAGATGTACAGAATTCGCGGGTACGCCTGCACCATTTTCTCTGTTTCGCTGTCCAGACCGCTGCGCGGTGGGTCAACGAAAATGGTTTCACACTGGTAACTCTTCAGATCGATTCCCTGCAAACGGTTGAACTCGCGAACCCCGTTCATCGCCTGAGTAAACTCTTCGGCCGCCATGCGGATAATTTGTACGTTATCAATATGGTTAGCCGCAATGTTGTATTGCGCAGCAGCCACGGACGGTTTAGCGATTTCAGTGGCCAGCACGCGGTTGAAGTTTTGTGCGAGGGCTAACGAGAAATTGCCATTGCCGCAGTACAGCTCAAGCAGGTCGCCTTTTGATCCCCTGGTGACATCAATCGCCCATTCCAGCATCTGAATATTCATGGCGGCATTCGGCTGGGTGAAGCTGTTCTCAACCTGGCGGTAGATAATCTCTTTACCCGCAACCGGCAAGCGTTCGTCAATGTAATCCTGGTCCAGCTCGATTTTGGTTTTGGTTGCCCGGCCAATCAGATGCACGTTCAGGTTTTGCGCCCGTAACGCATCCCGCAGCGCTTCAGCTTCCTGACGCCATTCATCATCCAGCTTTTTATGGTACAGCATCGATACCACCGCCTGATCGCTCAGGGTAGTGAGGTAATCAATCTGGAACAGTTTGTGGCGCAGGACGTGGTTGTTGCGAACACCGTCGATCATTGCCGTCATCAGCGTGTTGATAAGCTCGCTGGCCGCCGGGAAACTGTCGACGCGGATACGGCTTTTGGTCTGGCTGTCGAACATGATGTGGTACAGATCATCCCCGTCATGCCACAGACGAAATTCCGCGCGCATACGGTAGTGGCTGACCGGCGAGCGAAACACTTCCGGAGCCTGTGCATAAAATGGCGTCATTAAGCTCTGCAGACGCACTACTTTTTCAGCTAACTGGGCGTCGTACTGTTCTGTCGGAAGGTGTTCGGGGGTCATGATGCGTCCTGAAAAATAAAAGTACGCGGGGATTGTAGGGATTGCTCAACAGATGTCCAGTCATTGATGATTTCCGATATTGTGATGCACGGTCTGGACACCAGGTTGTAACAAACTGTAGCATCCGTTTTCCGGTCCTGTGAGTTAAAAGGGAATCCAGTGTGAATCTGGAGCTGACGCGCAGCGGTAAGGAAGGTAGGAGATGAGCGCACCTGGTGCAGACACTGCGGCTTGCCGTGGGAAGTCATCATCTCTTTAAGTTGCCTCCAAGCCCGAAGACCTGCCGGCTAACGTCGCATCTGGTTTTCATCATCGCGTACTATCGGTGGGACCTGCGGCATCCTTCTTATATTGTGGATGCTTTACAATGATTAAAAAATCGTTGCTGTGCACGGCACTGTCCGTCACAGCATTTTCGGGTTGGGCGCAGGACACTAGCCCAGATACTCTCGTCGTCACTGCCAACCGTTTTCAGCAGCCTCGTAGCGCTGTACTTGCCCCTATCACCGTTGTTACGCGTCAGGATATCGATCGCTGGCAATCCACTTCCGTCAATGATGTGCTTCGTCGCCTGCCGGGCGTGGATATCGCCCAATACGGTGGTATGGGACAAAATTCGTCTATTTCTATTCGCGGTACCAACGCCAGCCATGTGCTGGTGTTGATTGACGGCGTGCGTCTGAACCTGGCAGGGGTTAGCGGCGCAGCCGATCTTAGCCAGTTCCCCGTCTCGTTAGTGCAACGTATCGAATACATTCGTGGGCCGCGTTCGGCGGTTTATGGTTCTGATGCGATTGGCGGTGTGGTGAATATCATTACTACGCGTGAAAAGCCGGGGACGGAACTCACTGCCGGTGTGGGGAGCAATGGGTATCAGAATTACGATGTCTCAACCCAACAACAGCTTGGCGAAAATACGCGCGTCACACTAATGGGCGATTATGCCTATACCAAAGGTTTTGATGTTGTCGCATACGGTAGCACTGGCTCTCAGGCTCAGCCCGACAAAGACGGTTTCTTAAGTAAGACGCTGTATGGCGCGCTGGAACATAACTTTTCCGATACATGGAGCGGGTTTGTTCGCGGCTACGGCTATGATAACCGAACAGATTATGACGCGTATTATTATCCTGGGACGCCGTTAGTGGATACCCGTCAGCTCTATAGCCAAAGCTGGGATGCCGGGCTGCGCTTTAATGGCGAACTTATCCAGTCACAACTGGTTTCCAGCTATAGCCATAGTAAAGATTACAACTATGATCCGGATTATGGCCGCTATGACTCCTCGGCCACACTGGATGATATGAAGCAATATAATGTTCAGTGGTCCAACAGTATGGTGCTTGGTCACGGTAACGTAGGCGCAGGCGTTGACTGGCAAAAGCAAACCACGACGCCTGGCACCGGGTATGTCACGGACGGTTACGATCAGCGTAATACGGGTCTCTACCTGACCGGGTTGCAGCAACTGGGCGACTTTACCTTTGAAGGTGCGGCGCGCAGTGATGATAACTCCGAATTTGGTCGTCATGGCACATGGCAAACCAGTGCCGGATGGGAGTTTTTTGAAGGCTATCGTTTTATTGCGTCCTACGGTACATCTTACAAAGCGCCTAATCTCGGACAGTTGCATGGTTATTACGGTAATTCGAACCTGGATCCTGAGCAAAGTAAGCAATGGGAAGGGGCGTTTGAAGGCTTAACGGCGGGCGTGAACTGGCGTGTATCCGGATATCGTAATGATATTGACGACATGATCGATTACGACCCGCATACCGAGAAATACTTTAACGAAGGTAAAGTTCGTATTAAAGGTGTGGAAGCGACCGCAAACTTTGATACCGGGCCGTTGGCACATACGCTGAGCTACGATTATGTCGATTCGCGCAATGCGATTACGGACAAGCCGCTCGCACGGCGTTCTAAGAACCAGGTGAAGTACCAGCTCGACTGGCAGGTTTATGATTTTGACTGGGGCCTGACGTATCATTACCTGGGAACGCGTTATGACACTGACTACGTAACCTACCAGCCGGTAAAAATGGGTGGGGTTAGCCTGTGGGATCTTGGCGTGTCATATCCAATCACCTCACAGCTGACAGTTCGTGGTAAAATCGCCAACCTGTTCGATAAAGATTACGAGACAGTTTATGGCTACGCAACTGCAGGACGGGAATACACCTTGTCTGGCAGCTACACTTTCTGATCCGCGTCCCACCGTGCTGGTGTTTGATTCCGGCGTCGGTGGGTTGTCGGTCTATGACGAGATCCGGCGTCTTCTGCCGGATCTCCACTATATATACGCTTTCGACAACGTCGCCTTTCCTTATGGAGAGAAGAGCGAGGAGTTTATCGTCGAACGTGTTGTTGAGATTGTGACTGCGGTCCAGCAGCGCTATCCCCTCTCTCTTGCGGTCATCGCGTGTAATACAGCAAGCACGGTATCGCTCCCTGCATTACGTGAGAAATTTGCCTTTCCGGTTGTGGGCGTGGTGCCTGCTATTAAACCGGCGGCGCGACTCACGGCGAATGGTGTGGTGGGACTGCTGGCTACGCGTGCAACGGTGAAGCGTTCATATACCCATGAGTTGATTGCACGGTTTGCTAACGAATGTCAGATAGCGATGCTGGGTTCCGCTGAACTGGTGGAACTGGCGGAAGCGAAGCTGCACGGTGAAACCGTTTCTCTGGAAGAACTGCGTCGTGTCCTGCGCCCTTGGCTGCGGATGTCGGAACCACCTGACACGGTGGTGCTCGGATGCACCCATTTCCCTCTATTACGGGAAGAACTTTTACAGGTCCTGCCTGAGGGGACGCGGCTGGTGGATTCTGGTGCCGCGATTGCGCGTCGTACGGCCTGGTTATTAGAACATGAAGCGCCAGACGCGAAATCAACTGATGAGAATGTCGCATTCTGCATGGCAATGACGGCAGAAGCCGAACAATTATTGCCCGTGCTGCAGCGTTATGGCTTTAAGACGCTCGAAAAACTGGCTGTTTAGACTGTTTTGGTGGAAAAATAAGCACTCGGAAGATTATTTTAAATTTCTCCTTGTCAGCCTGAAATAACTCCCTATAATGCGCCTCCACTGACACGGAACAACGGATTACAAACCGCCGGGTCAGCGGGGTTCCACTGAGAATCTCGCAGAGAAAAGCAAAAATAAATGCTTGACTCTGAATGAGGAAAACGTAATATACGGGACCTCGCGACAGAGCGCTAAAGCGCGTCGCACCTGCTCTTTAACAATTTATCAGACAATCTGTGTGGGCACTCGAAGATACGGATTCTTAACGTCGCAAGACGAAAAATGAATACCAAGTCTCTGAGTGAACACGTAATTCATTACGAAGTTTAATTCACGAGCATCAAACTTAAATTGAAGAGTTTGATCATGGCTCAGATTGAACGCTGGCGGCAGGCCTAACACATGCAAGTCGAACGGTAGCACAGAGGAGCTTGCTCCTTGGGTGACGAGTGGCGGACGGGTGAGTAATGTCTGGGAAACTGCCCGATGGAGGGGGATAACTACTGGAAACGGTAGCTAATACCGCATAACGTCGCAAGACCAAAGAGGGGGACCTTCGGGCCTCTTGCCATCGGATGTGCCCAGATGGGATTAGCTAGTAGGTGGGGTAACGGCTCACCTAGGCGACGATCCCTAGCTGGTCTGAGAGGATGACCAGCCACACTGGAACTGAGACACGGTCCAGACTCCTACGGGAGGCAGCAGTGGGGAATATTGCACAATGGGCGCAAGCCTGATGCAGCCATGCCGCGTGTATGAAGAAGGCCTTCGGGTTGTAAAGTACTTTCAGCGAGGAGGAAGGTGTTGTGGTTAATAACTGCAGCAATTGACGTTACTCGCAGAAGAAGCACCGGCTAACTCCGTGCCAGCAGCCGCGGTAATACGGAGGGTGCAAGCGTTAATCGGAATTACTGGGCGTAAAGCGCACGCAGGCGGTCTGTCAAGTCGGATGTGAAATCCCCGGGCTCAACCTGGGAACTGCATCCGAAACTGGCAGGCTAGAGTCTTGTAGAGGGGGGTAGAATTCCAGGTGTAGCGGTGAAATGCGTAGAGATCTGGAGGAATACCGGTGGCGAAGGCGGCCCCCTGGACAAAGACTGACGCTCAGGTGCGAAAGCGTGGGGAGCAAACAGGATTAGATACCCTGGTAGTCCACGCCGTAAACGATGTCGACTTGGAGGTTGTGCCCTTGAGGCGTGGCTTCCGGAGCTAACGCGTTAAGTCGACCGCCTGGGGAGTACGGCCGCAAGGTTAAAACTCAAATGAATTGACGGGGGCCCGCACAAGCGGTGGAGCATGTGGTTTAATTCGATGCAACGCGAAGAACCTTACCTACTCTTGACATCCAGAGAAGTTTGCAGAGATGCGAACGTGCCTTCGGGAACTCTGAGACAGGTGCTGCATGGCTGTCGTCAGCTCGTGTTGTGAAATGTTGGGTTAAGTCCCGCAACGAGCGCAACCCTTATCCTTTGTTGCCAGCGGTTCGGCCGGGAACTCAAAGGAGACTGCCAGTGATAAACTGGAGGAAGGTGGGGATGACGTCAAGTCATCATGGCCCTTACGAGTAGGGCTACACACGTGCTACAATGGCATATACAAAGAGAAGCGACCTCGCGAGAGCAAGCGGACCTCATAAAGTATGTCGTAGTCCGGATTGGAGTCTGCAACTCGACTCCATGAAGTCGGAATCGCTAGTAATCGTGGATCAGAATGCCACGGTGAATACGTTCCCGGGCCTTGTACACACCGCCCGTCACACCATGGGAGTGGGTTGCAAAAGAAGTAGGTAGCTTAACCTTCGGGAGGGCGCTTACCACTTTGTGATTCATGACTGGGGTGAAGTCGTAACAAGGTAACCGTAGGGGAACCTGCGGTTGGATCACCTCCTTACCTTAAAGAAACGTTCTTTGTAGTGCTCACACAGATTGTCTGATGAAAATTAGCAGTAAGAAAATCTCTGCAGGCTTGTAGCTCAGGTGGTTAGAGCGCACCCCTGATAAGGGTGAGGTCGGTGGTTCAAGTCCACTCAGGCCTACCAAATTCGCCTCCGTGCTGTGTTACGGCGATGCTCGCATACTTCAGTATGCTTCGCACCACCGCGCCTTGCCCGGAAACGAATTAGGGTACAGAGATTAGCATTTACGATGGGGTTATAGCTCAGCTGGGAGAGCGCCTGCCTTGCACGCAGGAGGTCTGCGGTTCGATCCCGCATAGCTCCACCATCCCTTACTGCAAAAACACAAGAAAACTTCAGAGTGTACCTGAAAAGGTTCACTGCGAAGTTTTGCTCTTTAAAAATCTGGATCAAGCTGAAAATTGAAACGACACACTGTTTCATTTCTCCGTAAACAAGAAATGAAAAGCGGTGTGTCCGAGTCTCTCAAATTTTCGCAACGCTGAAGTGTTTTACGAAACATCTTCGGGTTGTGAGGTTAAGCGACTAAGCGTACACGGTGGATGCCCTGGCAGTCAGAGGCGATGAAGGACGTGCTAATCTGCGATAAGCGTCGGTAAGGTGATATGAACCGTTATAACCGGCGATTTCCGAATGGGGAAACCCAGTGTGATTCGTCACACTATCATTACGTGAATACATAGCGTAATGAAGCGAACCGGGGGAACTGAAACATCTAAGTACCCCGAGGAAAAGAAATCAACCGAGATTCCCCCAGTAGCGGCGAGCGAACGGGGAGCAGCCCAGAGTCTGAATCAGCATGTGTGGTAGTGGAACGGTCTGGAAAGTCCGACGGTACAGGGTGATAGTCCCGTACACAAAAGTGCATGTGTTGTGAACTCGAAGAGTAGGGCGGGACACGTGGTATCCTGTCTGAATATGGGGGGACCATCCTCCAAGGCTAAATACTCCTGACTGACCGATAGTGAACCAGTACCGTGAGGGAAAGGCGAAAAGAACCCCGGCGAGGGGAGTGAAAAAGAACCTGAAACCGTGTACGTACAAGCAGTGGGAGCCTCTTTATGGGGTGACTGCGTACCTTTTGTATAATGGGTCAGCGACTTATATTCTGTAGCAAGGTTAACCGAATAGGGGAGCCGAAGGGAAACCGAGTCTTAACTGGGCGTTAAGTTGCAGGGTATAGACCCGAAACCCGGTGATCTAGCCATGGGCAGGTTGAAGGTTGGGTAACACTAACTGGAGGACCGAACCGACTAATGTTGAAAAATTAGCGGATGACTTGTGGCTGGGGGTGAAAGGCCAATCAAACCGGGAGATAGCTGGTTCTCCCCGAAAGCTATTTAGGTAGCGCCTCGTGAACTCATCTTCGGGGGTAGAGCACTGTTTCGGCTAGGGGGTCATCCCGACTTACCAACCCGATGCAAACTGCGAATACCGAAGAATGTTATCACGGGAGACACACGGCGGGTGCTAACGTCCGTCGTGAAGAGGGAAACAACCCAGACCGCCAGCTAAGGTCCCAAAGTCATGGTTAAGTGGGAAACGATGTGGGAAGGCACAGACAGCCAGGATGTTGGCTTAGAAGCAGCCATCATTTAAAGAAAGCGTAATAGCTCACTGGTCGAGTCGGCCTGCGCGGAAGATGTAACGGGGCTAAACCATGCACCGAAGCTGCGGCAGCGACACTATGTGTTGTTGGGTAGGGGAGCGTTCTGTAAGCCGTTGAAGGTGTGCTGTGAGGCATGCTGGAGGTATCAGAAGTGCGAATGCTGACATAAGTAACGATAATGCGGGTGAAAAACCCGCACGCCGGAAGACCAAGGGTTCCTGTCCAACGTTAATCGGGGCAGGGTGAGTCGACCCCTAAGGCGAGGCCGAAAGGCGTAGTCGATGGGAAACAGGTTAATATTCCTGTACTTGGTGTTACTGCGAAGGGGGGACGGAGAAGGCTATGTTAGCCGGGCGACGGTTGTCCCGGTTTAAGCATGTAGGCGGAGATTCCAGGTAAATCCGGAGTCTTGCTAACGCTGAGGTGTGATGACGAGGCACTACGGTGCTGAAGTAACAAATGCCCTGCTTCCAGGAAAAGCCTCTAAGCATCAGGTAACACGAAATCGTACCCCAAACCGACACAGGTGGTCAGGTAGAGAATACCAAGGCGCTTGAGAGAACTCGGGTGAAGGAACTAGGCAAAATGGTGCCGTAACTTCGGGAGAAGGCACGCTGATATGTAGGTGAAGTGATTTACTCATGGAGCTGAAATCAGTCGAAGATACCAGCTGGCTGCAACTGTTTATTAAAAACACAGCACTGTGCAAACACGAAAGTGGACGTATACGGTGTGACGCCTGCCCGGTGCCGGAAGGTTAATTGATGGGGTTATCCGTAAGGAGAAGCTCTTGATCGAAGCCCCGGTAAACGGCGGCCGTAACTATAACGGTCCTAAGGTAGCGAAATTCCTTGTCGGGTAAGTTCCGACCTGCACGAATGGCGTAATGATGGCCAGGCTGTCTCCACCCGAGACTCAGTGAAATTGAACTCGCTGTGAAGATGCAGTGTACCCGCGGCAAGACGGAAAGACCCCGTGAACCTTTACTATAGCTTGACACTGAACGCTGGTCCTTGATGTGTAGGATAGGTGGGAGGCTTTGAAGTGTGGACGCCAGTCTGCATGGAGCCAACCTTGAAATACCACCCTTTAATGGCTGGTGTTCTAACGTAGACCCGTAATCCGGGTTGCGGACAGTGTCTGGTGGGTAGTTTGACTGGGGCGGTCTCCTCCTAAAGAGTAACGGAGGAGCACGAAGGTTAGCTAATCCTGGTCGGACATCAGGAGGTTAGTGCAAAGGCATAAGCTAGCTTGACTGCGAGAGTGACGGCTCGAGCAGGTGCGAAAGCAGGTCTTAGTGATCCGGTGGTTCTGAATGGAAGGGCCATCGCTCAACGGATAAAAGGTACTCCGGGGATAACAGGCTGATACCGCCCAAGAGTTCATATCGACGGCGGTGTTTGGCACCTCGATGTCGGCTCATCACATCCTGGGGCTGAAGTAGGTCCCAAGGGTATGGCTGTTCGCCATTTAAAGTGGTACGCGAGCTGGGTTTAGAACGTCGTGAGACAGTTCGGTCCCTATCTGCCGTGGGCGCTGGAGAATTGAGGGGGGCTGCTCCTAGTACGAGAGGACCGGAGTGGACGCATCACTGGTGTTCGGGTTGTCATGCCAATGGCATTGCCCGGTAGCTAAATGCGGAAGAGATAAGTGCTGAAAGCATCTAAGCACGAAACTTGCCCCGAGATGAGTTCTCCCTGACCCTTTAAGGGTCCTGAAGGAACGTTGAAGACGACGACGTTGATAGGTCGGGTGTGTAAGCGTAGCGATACGTTGAGCTAACCGATACTAATGAACCGTGAGGCTTAACCTTACAACGCCGAAGATGTTTTGGCGGATGAGACATCGAAATTCAGCTTGATTACAGATGACATCGACAGACCCGAGAGGTGTGTTGATAAACAGAATTTGCCTGGCGGCTGTAGCGCGGTGGTCCCACCTGACCCCATGCCGAACTCAGAAGTGAAACGCCGTAGCGCCGATGGTAGTGTGGGGTCTCCCCATGCGAGAGTAGGGAACTGCCAGGCATCAAATAAGTGAAGAAGCCCATCCTGCCGGATGGGCTTTTTTGCGTCTGCAGGGATGAAAATCGCCGGATGCGGCGTGCCGCCTTATCCGGCCAGCGTCTGTTATTACCGGATACAGCGCCTGTAAACCTTATTCTTACTGTGATTGCAGCCTCATCGGTTGCAAAGCAACATCCTAAGCTTCCATAACACAAGCCATCCTGCAGCATATACGGTAAACTAAGCGCGATTTTGCATCAGGAAAGCGTCTATGAATCACTCCCTTAAAGCCTGGAACACCTTCGGTATCGATCAACAAGCTAATGTGCTTGTCTGTGCCGAAAATGAGCAACAACTACTAAATGCCTGGCAATCAGCCAATGCATCACATCATCCAGTGCTAATCCTGGGCGAAGGGAGTAACGTCCTGTTTCTTGATGCCTTCCATGGAACGGTGATCGTCAACCGTATCAAGGGAATAGCGATTACAGAACAACCTGATGCGTGGCATTTGCACGTAGGCGCGGGTGAAAACTGGCATCATCTGGTAGAGCATACGCTGCAGCAAAGCATGCCCGGGCTGGAAAATCTGGCGCTGATCCCCGGCTGCGTGGGTTCATCGCCAATCCAGAATATTGGTGCCTATGGCGTAGAACTGCGGCGCGTCTGCGAATATGTGGACTGCGTAGAGCTTTCGACCGGCAAACATCTGCGCGTCAGCGCCGCAGAATGCCGATTTGGTTACCGTGACAGTATCTTCAAACATGAGTACCAGTATCGTTTCGCGATTGTAGCTGTTGGTCTGCGCTTACCTAAACAGTGGCAACCCGTTCTCACTTACGGTGACCTGACGCGTCTTGATCCTGCCACGGTAACGCCTCGGCAGGTTTTTGATTCTGTTTGCCATATGCGCACCACAAAACTGCCCGATCCAAAAGTAAACGGGAATGCGGGGAGTTTCTTTAAAAACCCGGTTGTCACCGCGGACATTGCGCAGGAGCTCCTGGCGAAATTCCCGACAGCACCTCAATACCCGCAGGCTGATGGCTCTGTGAAACTGGCTGCTGGCTGGCTTATCGATCAATGTCAGCTAAAAGGCATGCGCATTGGCGGCGCAGCAGTACATCAGCAGCAGGCACTGGTGCTGATCAATGCAGGCCATGCTACGAGTCAGGATGTGGTGCAACTGGCGCATCACGTACGCCAAAAAGTCGGTGAGAAATTCAATGTCTGGCTTGAGCCGGAAGTCCGGTTTATTGGCCCACTGGGTGAAGTAAATGCCGTGGAGATCGTTGCATGAAGGATAATACCGTCCCCCTGACGCTTATTTCATTATTATCCGATGGCGAATTTCACTCTGGTGAGCAACTCGGTGAAAAGCTGGGAATGAGCCGTGCGGCAATCAATAAACATGTCCAGACGCTACGTGACTGGGGTGTTGATGTATTTACTGTCCCTGGTAAAGGATACAGCTTACCTGAACCTATCCAGCTATTAGATTCATCACTTATTTATTCTCAGCTGGATGGCGGGAATATAACGGTCCTGCCGGTTATCGACTCAACCAATCAGTACCTTATGGATCGAATTGGTCAACTGGAGTCAGGGGATGCCTGCGTAGCTGAGTATCAGCAGGCCGGTCGTGGTCGTCGTGGACGTAAATGGTTCTCTCCCTTTGGCGCCAATCTGTACCTTTCAATGTTCTGGCGACTGGAACAAGGACCGGCAGCCGCGATTGGTCTGAGCCTGGTAATTGGTATTGTCATGGCTGAGGTTTTACGCGATCTGGGCGCGGATAAAGTGCGTGTTAAATGGCCGAACGACCTCTATTTGCTCGACCGTAAACTGGCAGGGATCCTGGTTGAACTCACCGGAAAAACGGGCGATGCCGCACAGATTGTTATTGGGGCGGGTATAAACATGTCCATGCGTCGGGTTGAGGAGAATGTGGTTAATCAAGGCTGGATTAATCTGCAGGAGGCGGGTATTACCATTGACCGCAATACTCTGGCTGCCCGACTGATCCGCGAGCTGCGCGCTGCCCTGGTACTGTTTGAGCATGAGGGCCTGGCGCCGTATTTGTCCCGCTGGAGGGCGTTGGATAACTTTATCGACCGCCCTGTTAAACTCATTATTGGTGATAAAGAAATATTTGGCGTATCTCGTGGAATAGATGCGCAAGGTGCATTACTGCTCGAACAAAATGGCGTGATAAAACCCTGGATGGGTGGGGAAATATCGCTTAGAAGCGCTGAATAATAAGAAGGGGAGCTATGGCTCCCCTTTATTTTTTTATTTTCGTAATCTGACTTGCTCAACGGCATGATTGGCGCTTTTCGTCATGATTAAGCTGGCTCGCTCACGCGTTGGTAAAATATTCTGTTTTAAATTCAACCAGTTGATTTCTTTCCACAGCGATGTGGCCGTGTTGATTGCCTCGTCTTCCGACAATTTCGCATAGTTATGGAAATAAGAGTCTGGGTTGGTAAATGCCCCTTCGCGGAATTTCAGGAAGCGGTTGATATACCACGTCTGGAGTAATTCTTCTGGCGCATCCACATAAATAGAAAAGTCGACAAAGTCAGAAACAAATACATGATGTGGATCGTGAGGATAGTCCATCCCGCTTTGTAATACATTGAGCCCTTCGAGGATTAATATGTCAGGCTGGGCAACGGTTTTGTCGCCATCAGGGATCACATCATAGATCAGATGAGAATAGACCGGTGCTGTAACGTTGGGGACGCCAGACTTTAAATCGGAAACGAATTTAACCAGACGGTGCATATCATAGGACTGAGGAAAGCCTTTCTTCTTCATGAGCCCACGATCTTTCAACACCTGGTTAGGATGAAGAAAACCGTCAGTAGTGATCAGCTCAACCTTACGATGCTCGGGCCAGCGACTCAGCAACGCTTGCAACACACGTGCAGTCGTACTTTTGCCGACGGCGACGCTGCCAGCAATGCTAATAATATAAGGAATACGCTCGCCGTTGGTGCCTAAAAATTGCTCCAGCACAGCCTGACGCCGCAGGTTCGAACTGATGTAAAAATTTAGCAAACGCGATAATGGCAAATAAATCTCAGCAACTTCTTCCAGCGATAAGTCTTCGTTAATGCCTTTCAGACGAGCAATCTCTTCCTCGGTCAGAGTCATCGGCACGGAATCACGAAGCGCAGCCCACTGGTTGCGATCAAACTGTAGGTAAGGCGACGTTAACGCTTGCTCTTTTATACTCATACGCATGGTCTGGCTGTCATTGCTATATCAGGTCTGCGGTAAAAAACGAAATCATCCCCGGTACGCAATGGCACGCACATTTCAGTTAATTTGGACAATGGGCAGGAGGGTAACACCAGATGGGAGGGAATAATAAGAAAAAATCGTCCCCTGAAACGCAATGTGACGGCTATTCCAGATGTATAAAGATGCACTTTCTCTCTATTGATAACGGCTTGCTGGAGCAAAATGCCTTCTGGGAGCGCGGCTGACGTTGGAAATTTGTTCAATTCGAAGAAGAAATAGATTATTTATCGGTCGTATAGCGCAAAATGTGAGCGATAGAACATTTTATGCAATTTTTTAGTTGCATGAGTGCGCATGTCTCCATAAAATGCGCGCTACTTGATGCCGACTTAGCTCAGTAGGTAGAGCAACTGACTTGTAATCAGTAGGTCACCAGTTCGATTCCGGTAGTCGGCACCATCAAGTCCGGTGGGGTTCCCGAGCGGCCAAAGGGAGCAGACTGTAAATCTGCCGTCACAGACTTCGAAGGTTCGAATCCTTCCCCCACCACCACTTTCTGGCAGCGTTATCGCCGCCTGAGTTGGTTAAAAAATTAATCAGCTCGAATAAAAAAGAGAGAAATCTCTTTTTTATTACAGAAAGAACTGGGTAGCCGAGTTTCAGGATGCGGGCATCGTATAATGGCTATTACCTCAGCCTTCCAAGCTGATGATGCGGGTTCGATTCCCGCTGCCCGCTCCAGACGTGCTGATATGGCTCAGTTGGTAGAGCGCACCCTTGGTAAGGGTGAGGTCCCCAGTTCGACTCTGGGTATCAGCACCACTTCACTTCTCCTTCCCGTTTCTCTCTGTTTACTTTTAAAAGCATTCAACAGCTCAGGCATATGGCCTGGTTGATGTGGTGATATCACCGATTTATCCGTGTCTTAGAGGGACAATCGATGTCTAAAGAAAAATTTGAACGTACAAAACCGCACGTTAACGTCGGTACTATCGGCCACGTTGACCATGGTAAAACAACGCTGACCGCTGCAATCACTACCGTACTGGCTAAAACCTACGGCGGTGCTGCTCGTGCATTCGACCAGATCGATAACGCGCCGGAAGAAAAAGCTCGTGGTATCACCATCAACACTTCTCACGTTGAATATGACACCCCGACTCGCCACTACGCACACGTAGACTGCCCGGGCCACGCCGACTATGTTAAAAACATGATCACCGGTGCTGCGCAGATGGACGGCGCGATCCTGGTTGTTGCTGCGACTGACGGCCCTATGCCGCAGACTCGTGAGCACATCCTGCTGGGTCGTCAGGTAGGCGTTCCGTACATCATCGTGTTCCTGAACAAATGCGACATGGTTGATGACGAAGAGCTGCTGGAACTGGTAGAAATGGAAGTTCGTGAACTTCTGTCTCAGTACGATTTCCCGGGCGACGACACTCCGATCGTTCGTGGTTCTGCTCTGAAAGCGCTGGAAGGCGAAGCAGAGTGGGAAGCGAAAATCATCGAACTGGCTGGCTTCCTGGATTCTTACATCCCGGAACCAGAGCGTGCTATTGACAAGCCGTTCCTGCTGCCTATCGAAGACGTATTCTCCATCTCCGGTCGTGGTACCGTTGTTACCGGTCGTGTAGAGCGCGGTATCATCAAAGTTGGTGAAGAAGTTGAAATCGTTGGTATCAAGGATACTGCTAAGTCTACCTGTACTGGCGTTGAAATGTTCCGCAAACTGCTGGACGAAGGCCGTGCTGGTGAGAACGTTGGTGTTCTGCTGCGTGGTATCAAACGTGAAGAAATCGAACGTGGTCAGGTACTGGCTAAGCCGGGCTCTATCAAGCCGCACACCAAGTTCGAATCTGAAGTGTACATTCTGTCCAAAGACGAAGGCGGCCGTCATACTCCGTTCTTCAAAGGCTACCGTCCGCAGTTCTACTTCCGTACTACTGACGTGACTGGTACCATCGAACTGCCGGAAGGCGTTGAGATGGTAATGCCGGGCGACAACATCAAAATGGTTGTTACCCTGATCCACCCAATCGCGATGGACGACGGTCTGCGTTTCGCAATCCGTGAAGGCGGCCGTACTGTTGGTGCGGGCGTTGTTGCCAAAGTAATGAGCTAATTGCCGAATAACATTTGACGCAATGCGCAATAAAAGGGCATCATTTGATGCCCTTTTTGCACGCTTTCACACCAGAACCTGGCTCATCAGTGATTTTATTTGTCATAATCATTGCTGAGACAGGCTCTGAAGAGGGCGTTTAGTCCGAAACGCACCAGAGCATTTCGGTTTGGATCGCCTCGCTTACGCGGGGTGAAAATGTTTGTAGAATACTTCTGACAGGTTGGTTTATGAGTGCGAATACCGAAGCTCAAGGAAGCGGGCGCGGCCTGGAAGCGATGAAGTGGGTTGTTGTCGCTGTATTGCTGCTTGTAGCTATCGTTGGCAACTACCTCTATCGTGACATGATGCTGCCGCTGCGTGCGCTGGCCGTAGTGATTCTGATTGCCGCAGCGGGTGGTGTCGCGCTGTTGACAACAAAAGGTAAAGCGACCGTTGCTTTTGCCCGTGAAGCGAGAACCGAAGTCCGTAAGGTCATTTGGCCAACTCGCCAGGAAACATTGCACACCACATTAATTGTGGCTGCGGTTACCGCAGTAATGTCACTGATCCTGTGGGGACTGGATGGTATTCTGGTTCGCCTGGTATCCTTTATCACTGGCCTGAGGTTCTAAGATGTCTGAAGCCCCTAAAAAGCGCTGGTACGTCGTTCAGGCGTTTTCCGGTTTTGAAGGCCGCGTAGCTACATCGCTGCGCGAATATATCAAGTTACAAAATATGGAAGAGCTGTTTGGCGAAGTCATGGTGCCGACCGAAGAAGTGGTCGAAATCCGTGGCGGCCAGCGTCGCAAGAGCGAACGTAAATTCTTCCCGGGCTATGTATTGGTCCAGATGGTGATGAATGACGCAAGTTGGCACCTGGTGCGCAGCGTGCCGCGTGTGATGGGCTTTATCGGCGGTACATCTGACCGTCCGGCGCCGATCAGCGACAAAGAAGTTGATGCGATCATGAACCGTCTGCAGCAGGTTGGCGACAAGCCGCGTCCGAAAACGATGTTTGAGCCTGGTGAAATGGTTCGCGTTAGCGACGGTCCGTTCGCTGACTTTAACGGCGTGGTTGAAGAAGTGGACTACGAGAAGTCTCGTCTGAAAGTTTCCGTATCTATCTTCGGTCGTGCGACTCCAGTTGAACTGGACTTCGCTCAGGTTGAAAAAGCCTAACACCCCGATCAAAAAAGCGACGATTTAATCGTTGCACAAGGCGCGAGATTGGAATACAATTTCGCGCCTTTTGTTTTTATGGATCCTATCCGTAAAACGAATTTAATCACGGGGAGCCTCCTTGAGGCGTTATAACCCAACTAGAGGAATTTAGAATGGCTAAGAAAGTCCAAGCCTATGTCAAGCTGCAAGTTGCAGCTGGTATGGCTAACCCGAGTCCGCCGGTAGGTCCTGCACTGGGTCAACAAGGCGTGAACATCATGGAATTCTGCAAAGCGTTCAACGCTAAAACTGATTCCATGGAAAAAGGTCTGCCAATCCCGGTTGTTATCACCGTTTACGCTGACCGTTCTTTCACTTTCGTTACCAAAACGCCTCCGGCAGCAGTTCTGCTGAAGAAAGCGGCTGGTATCAAGTCTGGTTCCGGCAAGCCGAACAAAGACAAAGTGGGTAAAATTTCCCGCGCTCAGCTGCAGGAAATCGCGCAGACCAAAGCTGCCGACATGACTGGTTCCGACATTGAAGCGATGACTCGCTCCATTGAAGGTACTGCACGTTCCATGGGCCTGGTAGTGGAGGACTAAGAAATGGCTAAACTGACCAAGCGCATGTCCGTGATCCGTGACAAAGTTGATGCTACTAAGCAGTATGATATCAACGAAGCTATCGCTCTGCTGAAAGAGCTGGCCACTGCTAAATTCGTAGAAAGCGTGGACGTTGCTGTTAACCTCGGCATCGATGCTCGTAAATCTGACCAGAACGTACGTGGTGCAACTGTACTGCCGCACGGTACTGGCCGTTCCGTTCGCGTAGCCGTATTTACCCAGGGTGCAAACGCTGAAGCTGCTAAAGCTGCAGGCGCTGAGCTGGTAGGTATGGAAGATCTGGCTGAACAGATCAAGAAAGGCGAAATGAACTTTGACGTTGTTATTGCTTCCCCGGATGCAATGCGCGTTGTTGGCCAGCTGGGTCAGGTTCTGGGTCCGCGCGGCCTGATGCCAAACCCGAAAGTTGGTACTGTAACTCCTAACGTTGCTGAAGCTGTTAAGAATGCTAAAGCTGGTCAGGTTCGTTACCGTAACGACAAAAACGGCATCATTCACACCACCATCGGTAAAGTGGATTTTGACGCTGACAAACTGAAAGAAAACCTGGAAGCTCTGCTGGTTGCGCTGAAAAAAGCAAAACCGACTCAGGCAAAAGGCGTGTACATCAAGAAAGTTAGCATCTCCACCACCATGGGTGCTGGCGTTGCCGTTGATCAGTCCGGTCTGACTGCGACTGTGGCGAACTAATATTCGCCTTTACGTGGGCGGTGATTTTGTCTACAATCTTACCCCCACGTATTCTGCTAATTGCAGACGTATATCTGAGATATTCAGGCTGTGGCAAGGCAGTTAACGCCACGACAGATTGAATAGCGACAGATAGAAAAGATTTGTTCGTTGGAGCCTGGCCTAATCCAGGCCTCCGTCGAAGACCGCAGGTGTTTCGTAAGAAACTTAATGCCCTGCGTAGACGGTGACAGAACGCTAAGATTATTTCTGATACTCTGGCTTGTTTCTGCTCACCGTATTTAGACGCTCTCTCCGTTGGGGGGAGTGAAGTGAGTTCCGGAACATGAGTTCCGGCAAACATCCAGGAGCAAAGCTAATGGCTTTAAATCTTCAAGACAAACAAGCGATTGTTGCTGAAGTCAGCGAAGTAGCCAAAGGCGCGCTGTCTGCAGTAGTTGCGGATTCCCGTGGCGTAACTGTAGATAAAATGACTGAACTGCGTAAAGCAGGTCGTGAAGCTGGCGTATACATGCGTGTTGTTCGTAACACCCTGCTGCGCCGCGTCGTTGAAGGTACTCAGTTCGAGTGCCTGAAAGACACGTTTGTTGGTCCGACCCTGATTGCATACTCTATGGAACACCCGGGCGCTGCTGCTCGTCTGTTCAAAGAGTTCGCGAAAGCGAATGCAAAATTTGAGGTCAAAGCCGCAGCCTTTGAAGGTGAGTTGATTACGGCATCGAATATCGATCGCCTGGCAACTCTGCCGACCTACGAAGAAGCAATTGCACGCCTGATGGCAACCATGAAAGAAGCTTCGGCTGGCAAACTGGTTCGTACTCTGGCTGCTGTACGCGATGCGAAAGAAGCTGCTTAATCGCAGTTATCTTTGTAAAGCATCTGCTTACGTATAAACTTATTCTGATTTTCAGGAACAATTTAAATGTCTATCACTAAAGATCAAATCATTGAAGCAGTATCCGCTATGTCCGTAATGGACGTTGTAGAACTGATTTCTGCAATGGAAGAAAAATTCGGTGTTTCTGCTGCTGCTGCTGTAGCTGTAGCTGCTGGCCCGGCTGAAGCTGCTGAAGAAAAAACTGAATTCGACGTAATTCTGAAAGCTGCTGGCGCTAACAAAGTTGCTGTTATCAAAGCAGTACGTGGCGCAACTGGCCTGGGTCTGAAAGAAGCTAAAGACCTGGTAGAATCTGCACCGGCTGCGCTGAAAGAAGGCGTGAGCAAAGACGACGCAGAAGCACTGAAAAAATCTCTGGAAGAAGCTGGCGCTGAAGTTGAAGTTAAATAAGCCAACTTTTCTGGTTGCAGCCTAAGAAATTAGGCTGATGGCTGGTGACTTTTTAGTCACCAGCCTTTTTGCGCTGTAAGGCGCCAGTAGCATTTCACACTGTTTGACTACTGCTGTGCCTTTCAATGCTTGTTTCTATCGACGTCTTAATATACTGCGACAGAACGTCAGTTCTGTGTAAATCGCAATGAAATGGTTTAAGCGTGATAGCAACAGGCATTGCGGAAAGTATTCGATTTTCCGGTCAACAAAATAGTGTTGCACAAACTGTCCCTTCGTCGGACAGATGGGTCGACTTGTCAGCGAGCTGAGGAACCCTAATGGTTTACTCCTATACCGAGAAAAAACGTATTCGTAAGGATTTTGGTAAACGTCCGCAAGTGTTGGACATACCTTATCTCCTTTCTATCCAGCTTGACTCGTTTCAGAAGTTCATCGAGCAAGATCCTGAAGGGCAGTATGGTCTGGAAGCAGCTTTCCGTTCCGTTTTCCCGATTCAGAGCTACAGCGGTAATTCCGAGCTGCAATACGTCAGCTACCGCCTTGGCGAACCGGTGTTTGACGTTCAGGAATGTCAGATCCGTGGCGTGACCTATTCCGCACCGCTGCGCGTAAAACTGCGCCTGGTGATCTACGAGCGCGAAGCGCCGGAAGGCACCGTAAAAGACATTAAAGAACAAGAAGTCTACATGGGCGAAATTCCGCTCATGACAGACAACGGTACCTTTGTTATCAACGGTACTGAGCGTGTTATCGTTTCTCAGCTGCACCGTAGTCCTGGCGTCTTTTTTGACTCCGACAAAGGTAAAACCCACTCTTCGGGTAAAGTGCTGTATAACGCGCGTATTATCCCTTACCGTGGTTCCTGGCTGGACTTCGAATTCGATCCGAAGGACAACCTGTTCGTACGTATTGACCGTCGCCGTAAACTGCCTGCGACCATTATTCTGCGTGCACTGAACTACACCACTGAGCAGATCCTTGACCTATTCTTTGAGAAAGTTGTTTTCGAAATTCGTGACAACAAGCTGCAGATGGAACTGGTGCCGGAACGCCTGCGTGGTGAAACCGCCTCCTTTGACATCGAAGCTAACGGCAAAGTCTACGTCGAAAAAGGCCGTCGCATCACTGCGCGCCACATTCGCCAACTGGAAAAAGACGATATCAAACATATCGAAGTTCCGGTTGAATACATTGCTGGTAAAGTTGCGGCTAAAGACTACGTTGACGAATCTACTGGCGAGCTGATCTGCGCAGCTAACATGGAGCTGAGTCTGGATCTGCTGGCTAAGCTGAGCCAGTCTGGCCACAAGCGTATCGAAACGCTGTTCACCAACGATCTGGACCACGGTCCGTACATTTCTGAAACTGTACGTGTCGACCCAACCAACGATCGTCTGAGCGCGCTGGTAGAAATCTACCGCATGATGCGCCCTGGTGAGCCGCCGACGCGTGAAGCTGCTGAAAGCCTGTTCGAGAACCTGTTCTTCTCCGAAGACCGCTATGACCTGTCTGCGGTTGGTCGTATGAAGTTCAACCGTTCTCTGCTGCGCGACGAAATCGAAGGTTCCGGTATCCTGAGCAAAGATGACATCATCGAAGTGATGAAGAAGCTCATCGATATCCGTAACGGTAAAGGCGAAGTCGATGATATCGACCACCTCGGTAACCGTCGTATCCGTTCCGTAGGCGAAATGGCGGAAAACCAGTTCCGCGTTGGCCTGGTACGTGTTGAGCGTGCGGTGAAAGAGCGTCTGTCTCTGGGCGATCTGGATACCCTGATGCCTCAGGATATGATCAACGCTAAGCCGATTTCTGCAGCAGTGAAAGAGTTCTTTGGTTCCAGCCAGCTGTCTCAGTTTATGGACCAGAACAACCCGCTGTCTGAGATTACGCACAAACGTCGTATCTCTGCACTCGGCCCAGGCGGTTTGACTCGTGAACGCGCAGGCTTCGAAGTTCGAGACGTACACCCGACTCACTACGGTCGCGTATGTCCAATCGAAACGCCTGAAGGTCCGAACATCGGTCTGATCAACTCCTTGTCTGTGTACGCACAGACTAACGAATACGGCTTCCTCGAGACTCCGTACCGTAAAGTGACCGACGGTGTTGTAACTGACGAAATTCATTACCTGTCTGCTATCGAAGAAGGCAACTACGTTATCGCTCAGGCGAACTCCAACCTGGATGACGAAGGCCACTTTGTAGAAGATCTGGTTACCTGCCGTAGCAAAGGCGAATCCAGCTTGTTCAGCCGTGACCAGGTTGACTACATGGACGTATCCACCCAGCAGGTGGTATCCGTCGGTGCGTCCCTGATCCCGTTCCTGGAACACGATGACGCCAACCGTGCATTGATGGGTGCGAACATGCAACGTCAGGCGGTTCCTACTCTGCGTGCTGATAAGCCGCTGGTTGGTACCGGTATGGAACGTGCTGTTGCCGTCGACTCCGGTGTTACCGCTGTTGCTAAACGTGGCGGTACCGTCCAGTACGTGGATGCTTCCCGTATCGTTATCAAAGTTAACGAAGACGAGATGTACCCGGGCGAAGCAGGTATCGACATTTATAACCTGACCAAATACACCCGTTCTAACCAGAACACCTGTATCAACCAGATGCCTTGCGTATCTCTGGGCGAGCCGGTTGAACGTGGTGATGTGCTGGCAGACGGTCCGTCCACCGACCTCGGTGAACTGGCGCTCGGTCAGAACATGCGCGTGGCATTCATGCCATGGAATGGTTACAACTTCGAAGACTCCATCCTCGTATCTGAGCGTGTTGTCCAGGAAGACCGTTTCACCACCATCCACATTCAGGAACTGGCATGTGTGTCCCGTGACACCAAGCTGGGGCCGGAAGAGATCACCGCTGACATCCCGAACGTGGGTGAAGCTGCGCTCTCCAAACTGGATGAATCCGGTATCGTTTATATCGGCGCGGAAGTAACCGGTGGCGACATTCTGGTTGGTAAGGTAACGCCGAAAGGTGAAACCCAGCTGACGCCAGAAGAGAAGCTGCTGCGTGCGATCTTCGGTGAGAAAGCGTCTGACGTTAAAGACTCTTCTCTGCGCGTGCCAAACGGTGTTTCCGGTACGATTATCGACGTTCAGGTCTTTACTCGCGATGGCGTAGAAAAAGACAAACGTGCGCTGGAAATCGAAGAGATGCAGCTGAAGCAGGCGAAAAAAGACCTGTCTGAAGAACTGCAAATCCTCGAAGCTGGCCTGTTCAGCCGTATCTACGCTGTGCTGGTTTCCGGTGGTGTTGAAGCTGAGAAGCTCGACAAACTGCCGCGCGATCGCTGGTTAGAACTCGGCCTGACCGACGAAGAGAAACAAAATCAGCTGGAACAACTGGCTGAGCAGTACGACGAACTGAAACACGAGTTCGAGAAAAAACTCGAAGCGAAACGCCGTAAAATCACTCAGGGCGACGATCTGGCACCGGGCGTGCTGAAGATTGTTAAGGTTTATCTGGCGGTTAAACGTCGGATCCAGCCTGGTGATAAGATGGCAGGTCGTCACGGTAACAAGGGTGTAATCTCTAAGATCAACCCGATCGAAGATATGCCACACGATGCTAACGGTACGCCGGTAGATATCGTGCTGAACCCGCTGGGCGTACCATCGCGTATGAACATCGGTCAGATCCTTGAAACCCACCTGGGTATGGCTGCGAAAGGTATCGGCGATAAGATCAACGCCATGCTGAAACAGCAGCAGGAAGTCGCGAAACTGCGCGAATTCATCCAGCGTGCTTACGATCTGGGTTCAGATGTTCGTCAGAAAGTTGACCTGAATACCTTCAGCGATGAAGAAGTTCTGCGTCTGGCTGAAAACCTGAAAAAAGGTATGCCGATCGCAACGCCGGTGTTCGACGGTGCGAAAGAGTCTGAAATCAAGGAACTGTTACAGCTGGGTGGCCTGCCGACTTCCGGTCAGATCACACTGTTCGACGGTCGTACCGGTGAGCAGTTCGAGCGCCAGGTTACCGTTGGCTACATGTACATGCTGAAACTGAACCACCTGGTTGATGACAAGATGCATGCGCGTTCTACCGGTTCTTACAGCCTGGTTACTCAGCAGCCGCTGGGTGGTAAGGCTCAGTTCGGTGGTCAGCGCTTCGGGGAGATGGAAGTGTGGGCGCTTGAAGCATACGGCGCGGCATACACCCTGCAGGAAATGCTCACCGTTAAGTCTGATGACGTGAACGGTCGTACTAAGATGTATAAAAACATCGTGGACGGCAACCATCAGATGGAACCAGGCATGCCGGAATCCTTCAACGTACTGTTGAAAGAGATTCGTTCGCTGGGTATCAACATCGAGCTGGAAGACGAGTAACTCTCGATCAAACAGGTCACTGGTGCTGGCGTAACAGCCAGCGCCAGATTGTGCTAACTCCGACGGGAGCAAATCCGTGAAAGATTTATTAAAGTTTCTGAAAGCGCAGACTAAAACCGAAGAGTTTGATGCGATCAAAATTGCTCTGGCCTCGCCAGACATGATCCGTTCATGGTCTTTCGGTGAAGTTAAGAAGCCGGAAACCATCAACTACCGTACGTTCAAACCTGAACGTGACGGCCTTTTCTGCGCCCGTATCTTTGGGCCGGTAAAAGACTATGAGTGCCTGTGCGGTAAGTACAAGCGCCTGAAACACCGCGGTGTGATCTGTGAGAAGTGCGGCGTTGAAGTGACCCAGACTAAAGTACGCCGTGAGCGTATGGGCCACATCGAGCTGGCGTCTCCGACCGCTCACATCTGGTTCCTGAAATCTCTGCCGTCCCGTATCGGTCTGCTGCTCGATATGCCGCTGCGCGATATCGAACGCGTACTGTACTTCGAATCTTATGTGGTTATCGAAGGCGGTATGACTAACCTGGAACGTCAACAGATCCTGACTGAAGAGCAGTATCTGGACGCGCTGGAAGAGTTCGGTGACGAATTCGACGCGAAGATGGGTGCGGAAGCAATCCAGGCCTTGCTGAAGAGCATGGATCTGGAGCAAGAGTGCGAAACTCTGCGCGAAGAGCTGAACGAAACCAACTCCGAAACCAAGCGTAAGAAGCTGACCAAACGTATCAAACTGCTGGAAGCATTCGTACAGTCTGGCAACAAGCCAGAGTGGATGATCCTGACCGTTCTGCCGGTTCTGCCGCCAGATCTGCGTCCGCTGGTTCCGCTGGATGGTGGTCGTTTCGCAACATCAGATCTGAACGATCTGTACCGTCGCGTGATCAACCGTAACAACCGTCTGAAACGTCTGCTGGATCTGGCTGCGCCGGACATCATCGTACGTAACGAAAAACGTATGCTGCAGGAAGCGGTTGACGCCCTGCTGGATAACGGTCGTCGTGGTCGTGCGATCACCGGTTCTAACAAACGTCCTCTGAAATCTTTGGCCGATATGATCAAAGGTAAACAGGGTCGTTTCCGTCAGAACCTGCTCGGTAAGCGTGTTGACTACTCCGGTCGTTCTGTAATCACCGTAGGTCCATACCTGCGTCTGCATCAGTGCGGTCTGCCGAAGAAAATGGCACTGGAACTGTTCAAACCGTTCATTTACGGCAAGCTGGAACTGCGTGGCCTGGCCACCACCATCAAAGCCGCTAAGAAAATGGTTGAGCGTGAAGAAGCTGTCGTTTGGGATATCCTGGACGAAGTTATCCGCGAACACCCGGTACTGCTGAACCGTGCACCAACCCTGCACCGTCTGGGTATCCAGGCATTTGAACCGGTACTGATCGAAGGTAAAGCTATCCAGCTGCACCCGCTGGTTTGTGCGGCATATAACGCCGACTTCGATGGTGACCAGATGGCTGTTCACGTACCGCTGACGCTGGAAGCCCAGCTCGAAGCGCGTGCGCTGATGATGTCTACCAACAACATCCTGTCTCCGGCGAACGGCGAACCTATCATCGTTCCGTCTCAGGACGTTGTATTGGGTCTGTACTACATGACCCGTGACTGTGTTAACGCCAAAGGCGAAGGCATGGTGCTGACTGGCCCGAAAGAAGCTGAGCGTATCTATCGCGCAGGTCTGGCCTCTCTGCATGCGCGCGTTAAAG
This sequence comes from Citrobacter sp. 21OH12SH02A-Citro, assembly GCF_027919895.1. Classification (NCBI taxonomy): domain Bacteria; kingdom Pseudomonadati; phylum Pseudomonadota; class Gammaproteobacteria; order Enterobacterales; family Enterobacteriaceae; genus Citrobacter; species Citrobacter sp. 21OH12SH02A-Citro. The sequence continues at coordinate 4,607,336 of NZ_CP114801.1, read as the reverse complement.
TGCGTATCACTGAATACGAAAAAGATGAAAACGGCGAATTCGTTGCGCACACCAGCCTGAAAGACACGACCGTTGGTCGCGCCATTCTGTGGATGATCGTACCGAAAGGTCTGCCTTTCTCCATCGTCAACCAGGCGCTGGGCAAGAAAGCAATCTCCAAAATGCTGAACACCTGTTACCGCATTCTGGGCCTGAAGCCGACCGTTATCTTCGCTGACCAGACAATGTACACCGGCTTTGCTTATGCAGCGCGTTCAGGTGCATCTGTTGGTATTGATGACATGGTCATCCCAGAGAAGAAACACGAGATCATCTCTGAAGCGGAAGCTGAAGTTGCTGAGATCCAGGAGCAGTTCCAGTCTGGTCTGGTAACCGCGGGCGAACGCTATAACAAAGTTATCGATATCTGGGCTGCGGCGAACGATCGTGTATCCAAAGCGATGATGGATAACCTGCAAACCGAAACCGTGATTAACCGTGACGGCGTAGAAGAGCAGCAGGTTTCCTTCAACAGCATCTACATGATGGCCGACTCCGGTGCGCGTGGTTCTGCAGCACAGATTCGTCAGCTGGCTGGTATGCGTGGTCTGATGGCTAAGCCAGATGGCTCCATCATCGAAACGCCAATCACCGCGAACTTCCGTGAAGGTCTGAACGTACTCCAGTACTTCATCTCTACTCACGGTGCTCGTAAAGGTCTGGCGGATACCGCACTGAAAACAGCGAACTCCGGTTATCTGACTCGTCGTCTGGTTGACGTCGCGCAGGACTTGGTTGTTACTGAAGACGATTGCGGCACGCTGGAAGGCATCACCATGACCCCGGTTATCGAGGGTGGTGACGTTAAAGAACCGCTGCGCGATCGCGTTCTGGGTCGTGTGACTGCTGAAGACGTTCTGAAGCCGGGTACGGCGGATATTCTGGTTCCACGCAACACGCTGCTGCACGAACAGTGGTGTGACCTGCTGGAAGAGAACTCCGTTGACTCAGTCAAAGTCCGTTCCGTTGTATCCTGTGACACCGACTTTGGTGTATGTGCGCACTGCTATGGTCGTGACCTGGCGCGTGGCCACATCATCAATAAAGGTGAAGCAATCGGCGTTATCGCGGCACAGTCCATCGGTGAACCGGGTACACAGCTGACGATGCGTACGTTCCACATCGGTGGTGCGGCATCTCGTGCGGCTGCTGAATCCAGCATCCAGGTGAAAAATAAAGGTAGCATCCGTCTGAGCAATGCGAAGTCGGTTGTTAACTCCAGCGGTAAACTGGTTATCACCTCACGTAACACCGAACTGAAACTGATCGACGAATTCGGCCGTACCAAAGAAAGCTATAAAGTGCCTTACGGCTCCGTTATGGCGAAAGGTGATGGCGAACAGGTTGCTGGCGGCGAAACCGTAGCGAACTGGGATCCGCACACCATGCCGGTTATCACCGAAGTGAGTGGTTTCGTCCGCTTCACTGACATGATCGACGGCCAGACCATTACTCGTCAGACCGACGAGCTGACCGGTCTGTCTTCTCTGGTGGTTCTGGATTCTGCAGAACGTACTGCGGGTGGTAAAGACCTGCGTCCGGCACTGAAAATTGTTGATGCTCAGGGCAACGACGTTCTGATCCCAGGCACCGATATGCCTGCTCAGTACTTCCTGCCGGGTAAAGCGATTGTTCAGCTGGAAGATGGCGTACAGATCAGTTCTGGTGACACCCTGGCGCGTGTTCCGCAGGAATCCGGCGGTACCAAGGATATCACCGGTGGTCTGCCGCGCGTTGCGGACCTGTTCGAAGCACGTCGTCCGAAAGAGCCGGCAATCCTGGCTGAGATCAGCGGCATCATTTCCTTCGGTAAAGAAACCAAAGGTAAACGTCGTCTGGTTATCACCCCGGTAGACGGTAGCGAGCCGTACGAAGAGATGATTCCGAAATGGCGTCAGCTCAACGTGTTCGAAGGTGAACGTGTAGAACGAGGTGACGTTGTTTCCGACGGTCCGGAAGCGCCGCACGACATCCTGCGTCTGCGTGGTGTGCATGCTGTAACTCGTTATATCGTTAACGAAGTTCAGGACGTATACCGTCTGCAGGGCGTTAAGATTAACGATAAGCACATCGAAGTTATCGTTCGTCAGATGCTGCGTAAAGCCACCATCGAAAGCGCTGGTAGCTCCGACTTCCTGGAAGGCGAGCAGGTTGAATACTCCCGCGTCAAGATTGCTAACCGCGATCTGGAAGCGAACGGCAAAGTGGGTGCAACATTCTCCCGCGATCTGCTGGGTATCACCAAAGCGTCTCTGGCAACCGAGTCCTTCATCTCTGCAGCATCGTTCCAGGAAACCACGCGTGTCCTGACCGAAGCCGCTGTTGCAGGTAAGCGTGATGAACTGCGCGGTCTGAAAGAGAACGTTATCGTGGGTCGTCTGATCCCGGCGGGTACCGGTTATGCGTACCACCAGGATCGTATGCGCCGCCGCGCAGCGGGCGAACTGCCAGCTGCTCCGCAGGTGACTGCTGAAGATGCGTCTGCCAGCCTGGCAGAACTGCTGAACGCAGGCCTGGGCGGTTCTGACAACGATTAATCGTTGCTGACGCTAATAAAAAACCCGCTTCGGCGGGTTTTTTTATGTCGATGGATTTAAGATGTATTATGTTGGCCGGATAAGGCATCAGCTGCCATCCGGCATGATGACGCCAGGCTTATGAGGCCTACGGCTTACGCCATCCGATCAGTTTACTGGTGGCAAGCGTCGATACAGTTCAATCATATCGCCTGCCAGATCCTGAATCACCATGGCATTCATCAGGTGGTCCTGGGAATGGACGGTGATGAGATTAACCGGTAGTTTGCCGGTACCTTCGTCAATTCCGATCAGTTGGGTCTGGATTTTATGCGCTTGTTTAACATACTCGCGAGATTCCATCATCGCGTGTTCTGCCCCGGCGAAATCACCTTTACGCGCCAGTTGCAACGCCGTCAGGGCTTGACTGCGCGCAGCTCCGGCGTTTACCAATAATTCCATGATGATCGTTTCTAACTCTTCCATGCCATCACTCCAGTAGTTTCAGCGCTTTGTCCAGTACCGCATCGCCTTTCATCATGCCGTAATCCATCATATCGATAACGGCGACTTTTTTTCCTAGCGGGTCGGCGAGCGCCTGCAGCTTGGCCTGTTCATACTTAACCTGTGGGCCGAGCAATACGATATCCGCGGTGGCGATATTCTCTTCAAACTCAGCCACCGGGACCGCTTTGATAGTGACGTCGACACCTTTTTTCTGGGCGGCATCTTTCATCTTTTGCACCAGCATGCTGGTGGACATTCCGGCGGCACAGCATAAAACGATGTTTTTCATAAGCAGTCTCGATCAACATGTGTGGGTTGATAATTATCGCGAGCCAGCCGCAGCAACAACTGCTTTGCAACGATTGTGTGCAAAGCATCACAAAGAAAGTCACTTTTTCTGAAACCGGTTACAAAAAGAGGCTCAACCCTACGATCTGGCCCTGATTTGGCGATTGTTGACCCATTTATCATATGCAGGAATATATAATCACTGTTAATAAAGACATGTTATAAAAAACAGTATTGACAGCGTTTTTTAAACCCGTATGTTAATACTTAACAGCGGAGAAATTGTAGTTTGCTGTTAACGTAGTAAGTGTTAGTAGAGCTTGATTGGGGGTTGCGATAAAGGCCACGAAGTATTTTTGTATGGGATAGTCGATGCTGAAAACGCTATTTATTCACCTCGACAATGCTTTCAGGCCACGTAGTTGATATATCTAATCGCAAATAGTTAGTAAAACGCGACGATGTAACGCCATGATTTAATAGTAAATGTTTGCGGTTTCTGTTTTCTGGTTATCGCAAGGGAAATAAGGCAACGCATCAAAGAGTATATGTCGCGAGGGGAAGTGTACTTGTTTAGGTCACCAGCCTTGAGTTCTATTATCAAGCGGGTGGAATGTGTTTAACGGTAAATAGAGGACGGTTTTAGTTAGTATCAATATCCAATATTATCTGTAGTAAACGTGTACATTTTAAAGTAGTACCATCAGCAGTATTAAATCGTTAAGTTTATTAATGTTAAATTTGAAGTGTGTAGTAACTTAAAGCCCTGACTGCAATGGTCAGGGCTTTTGTTCATTTTAGATCAAGTTGTTACCTGAAATGCTCAACCGCGATGGTGTAACATTTCGGCGCTAATCGATTATTAAATAAATTAATGCTTGCTTATTGATTAGAAGTAAGTCTACTATAGCGACATCGGTTTGATACACAGACCTTATGAAAGCAGTTTTAGTAAAGCAGTTCTCAGTTCAAGCGTTATCCTCAGATACTCTTCTTCATGAGCCTCCTCCCTAAGTGCCCCATAAGTTAATTTCTGCAAAACAGGCCATCTTCGCTGCTTAAGCGGCTCAAAAATATGAAAGGAAGTATCTATGTCTAACAAAATGACTGGTTTAGTAAAATGGTTTAACTCTGAGAAAGGCTTCGGCTTTATCACTCCTCAGGACGGTAGCAAGGACGTGTTTGTGCATTTCTCTGCTATCCAGAGTAACGATTTTAAAACATTAGACGAAGGTCAAAAAGTGGAGTTCTCTGTGGAGAATGGCGCTAAAGGCCCGTCTGCTGTTAACGTTGTCGCGCTGTAATCGCCGATAATTTCACTAATGCTTACGATAGCGATGAAGGCCAGAGCCTGAGCAGTTAAGTGACAGTGAAGAAAAAACCCGCGAAAGCGGGTTTTTTCGTTTTATGCGATTGCTCCGGACTTACGGCATCTGCGAAGCGCGTCCCAGATAGCTGTCCCAGTCCTTCCACACGGGCTGTAACCCCTGCGCCATTAGTGCTTCAGCAACGGCTTCTGGGCGACGGGCGTCGTGTGGGGAGAACTGTTCCAGTTCAGGATGGTTATCGGCATAACCGCCGGGCTGTGTTTTTGAGAAGGCGCTGACGTTGTTGATCGCCAGCGGGATCACATGATCACGGAACCATGGCGATTCGCGGGTGGAGAGCGACAGCTCAATTTCTGGCGCCAGTAAACGAAACGCGCAAATGGTTTGGACCAACTGTCGCTCGTCCATGATCGATGCGGGTTCAACGCCACCGGTGCATGGGCGCAGGCGAGGGAAGGAGATGGAGTAGCGGCTCTGCCAGTAATGCTGCTGCATCCACAGCAGATGTTCAGCTACCATATAGCAATCGACCCGCCAGCTGTCGGACAAACCAATCAACGCGCCAAGACCGATTTTGTCGATCCCTGCGCGGCCCAGCCTGTCCGGCGTTTCCAGTCGCCAGAAGAAATCCTGCTTTTTCCCCTTCAGATGGTGGCGAGCGTAAATCGCCTCATGATAGCTCTCCTGATACACCATCACGCCATCCAGTCCCAGCGTCTTCAGCTCCGCATATTCAGCCTCTGACAGCGGCTGAACTTCCATCTGCAATGAGGCAAACTGGCGGCGAATGGTGGGCAAATGGCGACGAAAGTAATCCATTCCGACTTTTGCCTGATGTTCACCGGTGACCAACAACAGATGCTCAAAACCCAGCTCACGGATAGCGGTACACTCTCGTTTTATCTCATCTTCGTCCAGCGTTTTGCGTTTGATACGGTTGCTCATGGAAAAGCCGCAGTAGGTGCAGTCGTTGGCGCAAAGATTTGAGAGATACAGCGGAACATAAAAGCTGACCGTGTTGCCGAAGCGCTGCCGGGTCAGGCGCTGCGCTCGCTGTGCCAACGGCTCCAGAAAGTCGGCGGCGGCAGGGGAGAGCAACGCCATCAGATCGTCGCGACTAAGCTGTGAAGCGTTGAGGGCGTGCTCCACGTCAGCGGCGGTTTTACCGTTGATACGCAGGCGGATGTCATCCCAGTCAAGCTGGCGCCAGCGGTCGCTGAACGTTTTCATACGAAGGCCTCCAGGAATCCGGTTAACGGGCTGGTGGCGCTTGCCTGCGAACTTTTGCTTCCTGGTACCGCCTGGCGCGCCAGAAGGCCCGCTTCAACCGCCAGACGGAAGGCGGTAGCCATCGTGACCGGGCAGTCGGCCACGGCGATTGCCGTGTTGACCAGCACTGCGTCGGCACCCATTTCCAGCGCCTGTGTGGCGTGGCTGGGGACGCCGATACCCGCATCAACCACCACCGGTACGGTTGCCTGTTGGATAATAATCTCCAGCATCGCTTTCGTTTCCAGTCCCTGATTAGAACCGATGGGCGCGCCGAGCGGCATTACCGCCGCGCAGCCGACCTCTTCCAGCCGCTTACACAGCACCGGATCCGCGCCGCAGTAGGGCAGCACCACAAAGCCCTGTTTCACCAATGCTTCCGCGGCTTTTAACGTTTCAATCGGATCCGGCAATAGCCAGCGGGCGTCCGGGTGGATTTCTAATTTTAGCCAGTTTGTGCCCAGCGCTTCACGCGCCAGCTGGGCGGCGAAAATAGCCTCTTCCGCGGTTTTCGCCCCAGAGGTGTTAGGCAGTAGCGTCACCCCCGCGTCGATAAGTGGGGCCAGAATGGCATCGTTGTGCTGGCGTAAATCCACACGCTTCATCGCCAGCGTCACCAGTTGGCTGCCGGAGGCGCGGATCGCCTCGACCATCAGCTGCGACGAAGCAAATTTTCCGGTGCCGGTGAACAGATGTGAATCAAACGTTTTGTCGGCAATACGTAACATATCAACCCCCTGCAATAACCTGAAAAAGCAGGATCTGGTCGCCTTCCTGCACGATTTGCTGCTCCCACTGCTCGCGCGGCAGGATCTGCTGATTGAGCGCCAGCGCCGCTCCCGGTTTAAGTTGATTTAGCGCAGTGAGCAGCCCGCTGACGGTTTGTCCCTCGGCGCACTGCATCGGCTCATCATTGAACTGAATCTGCATGTTGTCCTCCGCAGACCGGGCAGCCGCTGGCACGACGCAGCGCGAGGCTGCGCCACTGGCTGGTTTTACCGTCGAACAGGCGTAGCTCTCCATTGGGAGTTTCAATGCCGCTGAGTAATTTAATCGCCTCCAGCGCCTGCAAGGTGCCCATCACGCCCACAACCGGGCCGACGATGCCGGCGGTGCGGCAGTTGCGTTCCGGCTCTACATCATCCGGCCACAGGCAACGGTAACAGCCTTGTTCCCACGGTGGCGTCAGTACCATTAGCTGGCCGCCAAAGCCCACAGCGCTGGCGGTGATGAGCGGAGTGTTGAGCATCACGCAGGCGGCGTTAATTTCCTGGCGCGTCGCCATGTTGTCGGTACAGTCGAGCACCACGTCGGCACGCGCTACCGCATGCCGGAGCGCCTCACCGGTCAGCCGCTGCTCAAGGACGACCAGCTCGCTGTCCGGATTAAGGCGTGCCAGATGTCGCTTTGCCGCCTGTGCTTTCGGGCGGGCGATATCATCGGTGGTGAACAATATTTGCCGTTGCAGGTTGCTCAGGTGAACGTCATCATCGTCCGCCAACGTCAGCGTGCCGACGCCCGCTCCCGCCAGATACAGTGCCGCAGGCGAGCCGAGTCCACCTAAACCGACGATCAGCACATGGCTATCGAGCAGCTTTTGTTGGCCCTCAATGGCAATGTCGCCGAGCAGGATCTGGCGGCTGTAGCGCATAAAATCGCGGTCATTCATCGCCGGCTCCCGCAATGTCCAGTAGCTGCGCTGTGGCTGCCTGCCAGTCTGCGGCGTGGGTTATGGCGCTGACCACGGCAATGCTGCCAACGCCGGTCGCCAGCACCGCTGGGGCGCGCTCAAGGCTGATGCCGCCGATAGCGACAGTAGGGTAATCCGCCAGTCGTTTACTATGGCTTGCCAACTGCGTGAGACCCTGCGGGGCCGACGGCATCTGCTTGGTTTGCGTCGGGAAGACATGACCCAGCGCGATATAAGAAGGCTTAGCAGCCAGCGCTACGTCTATCTCCATATCATCGTGAGTGGAAACACCCAGGCGTAGCCCCGCCGCCTGAATCGCCTTCAGGTCGGTGGTTTCGAGGTCTTCCTGGCCCAAATGCACGCCGTACGCGTTGTGCTTAATTGCCAGACTCCAGTAATCGTTGATAAACAGGCGAGCATCATAGCGACGCCCCAGCTCAATGGCGGCAATGACGTCGGCTTCGACCTCTTCATCACGTTTATCTTTAATGCGCAGTTGGATCGTGCGCACACCAGCCTGCAGCAAGCGTTCAATCCATTCAACGCTGTCTACCACCGGGTAAAGCCCGAGGCGGAACGGCACGGTCGGGAAATCAGGCTGGTACATCACGCCTCCTCTTTTTTGAGGTAGATTTCGCCGCCTTTGGCGAGGAAGTTCTCCGACATATCCGCCATTCCGATTTCAATGGTTTGTGCGGCGGCGTAGTCGCGGACCTCCTGGCTGATTTTCATCGAGCAGAACTTCGGCCCGCACATGGAGCAGAAGTGGGCAACCTTGCCGGACTCCTGTGGCAGGGTTTCATCGTGATAGGCGCGGGCGGTGAATGGGTCGAGTGCGAGGTTAAACTGGTCTTCCCAGCGGAATTCGAAGCGCGCTTTCGACATGGCGTTATCGCGGATCTGCGCTCCCGGATGGCCTTTGGCTAAATCAGCGGCATGGGCGGCAATCTTGTAGGTAATCAGCCCTTGCTTCACGTCTTCTTTGTTCGGCAGGCCAAGGTGCTCTTTTGGCGTGACGTAGCACAGCATCGCACAGCCAAACCAGCCGATCATCGCCGCACCAATGCCGGAGGTGAAGTGGTCATAGCCCGGCGCGATATCTGTCGTCAACGGCCCTAAGGTGTAGAACGGCGCTTCATGGCAGTGCTCCAGCTCTTCGGTCATATTGCGCTGGATCATATGCATCGGCACATGACCCGGGCCTTCAATCATCACCTGCACGTCGTATTCCCAGGCGATTTTGGTCAGTTCGCCCAGCGTATGCAGCTCGGAGAACTGCGCCTCGTCGTTGGCATCCTGAATCGAGCCTGGACGCAGGCCGTCGCCGAGAGAGAGCGAAACGTCATAGGCGGCACAGATTTCGCAAATCTCGCGGAAATGTTCAAACAGGAAGTTCTCTTTGTGATGAGAGAGACACCATTTCGCCATGATCGAACCGCCGCGCGAGACAATACCTGTCAGGCGTTTGGCGGTCATCGGCACGTAGCGCAGCAGTACGCCCGCGTGAATGGTGAAGTAGTCGACGCCCTGTTCGGCTTGTTCGAGCAGCGTGTCGCGGAAGGCTTCCCAGGTGAGATCTTCAGCGATCCCGTTAACCTTCTCCAGCGCCTGGTAGATCGGTACGGTACCGATCGGCACCGGGCTGTTACGCAGGATCCACTCGCGGGTTTCGTGAATATAGCGGCCGGTGGAGAGGTCCATTACCGTATCTGCGCCCCAGCGGGTCGACCACACCAGCTTCTCCACCTCTTCTTCAATGGAGGAGGTCACCGCCGAGTTACCGATGTTGGCGTTCACCTTCACCAGGAAGTTGCGGCCGATGATCATCGGCTCGGATTCCGGGTGGTTGATGTTGGCAGGAATAATCGCGCGGCCCGCAGCGACTTCATCACGCACGAATTCCGGGGTGATGTTTTCCGGCAGGCGAGCGCCAAAGTTCATCCCTGGATGCTGATGGCGCAGCACTTCACTACGAATGCGCTCGCGGCCCATGTTTTCACGGATGGCGATAAATTCCATCTCCGGGGTAACCATCCCCTGACGGGCATAGTGCAACTGGGTAACGCGCTTGCCGGCTTTGGCGCGTTTTGGCGTCAGCAGGCCGCTGAAACGCAGCTCGTCCAGGCCATCGTCGGCCAGACGTTCTTTGGTATAAGCGGAGCTACGGTCGTCTAATTCTTCGCTATCATTACGCGCCGCAATCCACGGCTGGCGCAGTTTCGCCAGACCCTGCTGAACGTTAATCGCCACATCAGGATCGCCGTACGGCCCGGAGGTGTCGTACACCGGCACGGCTTCGTTCTCTTCAAACTGCGGGTTGTCTTTCGTACCACCAATCAGCGTAGGACTTAGCTGGATTTCGCGCATCGGGATGCGAATATCCGCCTGCGAACCGGTGATGTAGATGCGTTTTGAGTTAGGAAAGGCGGTACCTTCCAGCGTGTCGATAAAGTGTTGGGCTTGGGCGCGCTGTTCGCGGCGTGATGGTTTAGTAGTGGCAGACATAGCTCATTCCAAATAAAAGTAAGGATATGGCTTGTCAGACGACGGATGAAGCAAGAGAGACGAACGCCAAAGGGCGATACGGTTGTAGATTGACTCTTGTTCCCTTCGCAGGTTTTAACCTGATCAGGTTCCGCGGATCCCGAATTAACGGTCTCAGCCTTTTCCACTCATGCTGCTGTGGAAAATAAGCACTCCGACAAGAAGTAACCTCAAAAAGAGGTAATGAATGTAAATTACGCGTTAATGTCGCAAATCTCAAGCAGGACGTTTGATCATGCCACTCTCGTGCATCGCATCAAAAACCAGCATGATCAGCTTATCTTCCAGCACGAACCGGGCTTCCAGCGCCTCGCCGATATCCGATAAGGCCTGTTGAAATTCAAGGAAGTTATCGTGATCAATGGCGGTCTCCAGACTGGAATCATAGTAGTCCATGATCAGTTGCGTATTGGCTTCCAGGAGCGGCCAAATTTTTGTGGCTTTTAAAAGCTGCCCGTTCCCTTCCAATTTATGGAGAATACGTTCATAAATACTGAAGTGTCCGGTGGAAAGGTAATCGACCAGGCTCTGGCAAAAATCATCCAGCGCCTTTTCATTGAGCCGCATGTACGATTCTTTGCCTGGCTTAATGCCAACCAGATTGTAGTAAGCCACGAGCAGGTGCTTACGTACATGTAGCCAGCGATCAACCAGTTTGTTACTTCCTCCGACGTGCTCCGTCAGGCTTTCCAGCTGGTTTAGCATGATTGACTCCGCAAGATGGTGTTTAGGAACGGCTCACCCGTAAATGTAAAAATAATGTAAACAACATGCCTGTGAAGCAAAGGTTGCGCAAGAGATATGGATCGTATAATTGAAAAATTAGATAGCGGCTGGTGGATTGTCAGTCATGAGCAAAAGTTATGGTTGCCTCATGGCGAACTGCCTTACGGCGACGCAGCAAGTTTTGATCTAACCGGGCAGCGCGCACTTCCTATAGGCGAATGGGAAGGGGAGACGGTCTGGCTGGTGCAGCAGCAGCGTCGGCACGATATGGGGTCTGTGCGCCAGGTCATTGACCAGGATGTTGGCCTGTTTCAACTGGCCGGACGCGGCGTACAACTGGCCGAGTTCTACCGCTCACATAAATTCTGCGGTTACTGCGGTCATCCCATGCACCCGAGTAAAACGGAATGGGCGATGCTGTGTAGCCACTGTCGAGAACGCTACTACCCGCAAATTGCCCCCTGCATTATCGTCGCTATTCGCCGTGACGACGCTATCCTGCTTGCCCAACATGTTCGCCATCGTAACGGCGTGCATACCGTGCTGGCGGGTTTTGTCGAAGTGGGCGAGACCCTCGAGCAGGCGGTGGCGCGCGAAGTCATGGAAGAGAGCGGCATTAAGGTGAAAAACCTGCGCTACGTCACTTCTCAGCCGTGGCCGTTCCCACAGTCTTTGATGACCGCATTTATGGCAGAGTATGATAGCGGCGAAATTGTTATTGACCCGAAAGAACTGCTGGAAGCGAACTGGTATCGCTACGACGATTTACCGCTCCTGCCCCCGCCGGGCACCGTCGCGCGTCGATTGATTGAAGATACCGTCGCCCTCTGCCGAGCAGAGTATGAGTGACACACATGTTACACTGGCGTGAAATAGCTCAAGGAATGGAAAAATGACCGAACTGAAGAACGATCGTTATCTGCGTGCGCTGCTGCGCCAGCCCGTTGATGTCACTCCGGTATGGATGATGCGCCAGGCGGGCCGCTATCTACCGGAATATAAAGCCACGCGCGCCGAAGCGGGCGATTTTATGGCGCTGTGCAAAAATGCCGAGCTGGCCTGCGAAGTCACGCTGCAGCCGCTGCGTCGCTATAAGCTTGATGCGGCGATCCTCTTTTCGGATATCCTGACGATTCCCGATGCGATGGGACTTGGGCTGTATTTTGAAGCAGGAGAGGGCCCACGCTTTACCTCACCGATCGTCAGCAAGGCTGACGTCGACAAACTGCCGATCCCGGACCCGGAAGATGGACTGGGTTATGTGATGAATGCGGTGCGCACTATCCGCCGTGAACTGAAAGGCGAAGTGCCGCTGATCGGCTTCTCTGGTAGCCCGTGGACACTGGCTACCTATATGGTCGAAGGCGGCAGTAGTAAGGCCTTCACCGTGATTAAAAAGATGATGTACGCCGATCCAAAGGCGCTGCATCTGCTGCTTGATAAGCTGGCGAAGAGCGTCACTCTGTACCTGAACGCGCAGATCAAAGCGGGCGCGCAGTCGGTAATGATTTTCGACACCTGGGGCGGTGTGCTGACCGGTCGCGACTATCAGCAGTTCTCCCTGTACTACATGCACAAAATCGTCGACGGCCTGATGCGCGAGAACGAAGGTCGTCGCGTACCGGTGACGCTGTTCACCAAAGGCGGTGGTCAGTGGCTGGAAGCGATGGCGGAAACCGGCTGTGATGCGTTAGGTCTGGACTGGACCACTGACATTGCCGATGCGCGTCGTCGTGTAGGTCATAAAGTGGCACTGCAGGGCAATATGGATCCGTCCATGCTGTATGCGCCGCCAGCCCGCATCGAAGAAGAGGTGACGACGATTCTGGCCGGTTTTGGTCAGGGTGAAGGCCATGTCTTTAACCTGGGCCACGGCATTCATCAGGATGTCCCGCCAGAGCATGCGGGTGTCTTCGTGGAGGCGGTACATCGGTTGTCGGAACAGTATCACCGCTAAGGAGTCATTATGGATCTTGCGTCATTACGCGCACAGCAGCTTGAACTGGCCTCTTCAGTGATCCGCGAGGATCGCCTGAGGAGCGATCCGCCGGATCTGATCGGCGGGGCGGACGTTGGGTTCGAGCAGGGGGGCGAAGTGACGCGAGCCGCGATGGTCTTACTGAAGTACCCCTCGCTGGAACTGGTTGAATACAAGGTGGCGCGAATCGCCACCACCATGCCCTACATTCCTGGCTTTCTCTCCTTTCGCGAAACACCCGCGCTGATGGCCGCCTGGCAGCAGCTTTCGCACAAGCCTGATCTGCTATTCGTTGACGGTCACGGGATTTCTCACCCTCGCCGTCTGGGCGTGGCCAGCCATTTTGGCCTGCTGGTGGATGTCCCGACGATTGGCGTGGCGAAAAAACGGTTGTGCGGCAAGTTTGAGCCGCTCGCCGCCGAACCCGGAGCGTTAGCGCCGTTGTTGGATAAAGGCGAACAGCTGGCATGGGTTTGGCGCAGCAAAGCACGCTGTAACCCGCTGTTTATCTCTACGGGTCATCGCGTGAGCCAGGACAGCGCGTTAGCGTGGGTACAATGCTGTATGAACGGCTATCGTCTGCCGGAACCAACACGCTGGGCAGATGCGGTGGCATCCGAACGCCCTGCTTTTACGCGGCTTGCAGCAAAAACGCCCCATATCGGGTAAACTGCCGCTAATTTCCGTATTTGAGAACTCATCATGTTACAAAATCCGATTCACCTGCGTCTGGAGAAGCTTGAAAGCTGGCAGCACGTCACGTTTATGGCCTGTCTGTGCGAACGCATGTACCCCAACTACGCCATGTTCTGTAAGCAAACCGAATTTGGCGATGGACAAATTTACCGCCGAATTCTGGATTTGATTTGGGAAGCGCTGACGGTTAAAGACGCGAAAATCAATTTCGATAGCCAGTTGGAAAAATTTGAAGAGGCTATTCCTTCAGCAGACGATTACGATTTGTACGGCGTTTATCCGGCGATTGATGCCTGTGTGGCATTAAGCGAACTGATGCATTCGCGTCTTAGCGGTGAAACGCTGGAACATGCAATTGAGGTTAGTAAGGCTTCGATTACGACGGTGGCGATGCTGGAAATGACCCAGGCTGGTCGCGAAATGACCGATGAAGAGCTCAAAGAGAACCCGGCCGTTGAGCAAGAATGGGATATTCAGTGGGAAATTTTCCGACTTTTAGCCGACTGTGAAGAACGCGATATTGAGCTGATAAAAGGGCTTCGTGCAGACCTGCGCGAGGCTGGCGAGAGCAATATTGGTATAAATTTTCAGCAATGACACCATAAAACGTGATTTAACGCCTGATTTGTCGTGCCTGAAGGCTTCCCATCCGCCCCCGGTCTGGTCTACATTTGGGGGGCGAAAAAAAGTGGCTATCGGTGCGTGTATGCAGGAGAGTGCTTTTCTGGCATTTCCGTCGCACTCGATGCTTAGCAAGCGATAAACACATTGTAAGGATAACTTATGAACAAGACTCAACTGATTGATGTAATTGCAGACAAAGCAGAACTGTCTAAAACACAGGCTAAAGCTGCTCTGGAATCCACTCTGGCTGCTATTACTGAGTCTCTGAAAGAAGGCGATGCTGTACAACTGGTTGGTTTCGGTACCTTCAAAGTGAACCACCGTGCTGAGCGCACTGGCCGCAACCCGCAGACCGGTAAAGAAATCAAAATTGCCGCAGCTAACGTACCGGCATTTGTTTCTGGTAAAGCACTGAAAGACGCGGTTAAGTAATTCGCGTGGCAGTGAACAGTTTTATCGAAGGGGCGGTTTCGCCCCTTTTGTCCATCTGGCGTCATTCGCTTTGGCTTTCAGGTGTGCTGTTACTGTCTGCCTGTAGTCGCCACTCTGAGCTTCCTCCATTCACGGCCAGCGGCTATGTTGGCGATCAGGGGGCGGTACGCATTTGGCGTAAAGATTCCAGCGACGATGTTCACTTGCTCTCGGTATTTAGTCCGTGGCGTAAAGGCGATACCACCACCAGTGAATACCGCTGGCAGGGTGATTCGCTCTCGCTGATAGAACTCAACACTTACAGTCAACCACCGGAACATGTCCGTATACGCTTCGATGACCGGGGCGAACTGAGTTTCATGCAGCGTGAAGTCGATGGGCAAAAGCAGCAGCTTTCCAGCGATCAAATTGCGCTTTACCGCTATCGTGCCGATCAAATCCGCCAGACCAGCGATGCGTTGCGTCAGGGACGGGTGATATTGCGTCAGGGACGCTGGCATGCGAATAACACAGTCACGACCTGTGAAGGTGAAACACTGAAGCCCGATCTGGAATCGTGGGCGATAAACCACATTGAGCGCCGCCAGAGCCATTCATCTGTAGAAGTGAGTGTGGCATGGCTGGAAGCGCCCGAAGGGTCGCAGCTACTGCTGGTTGCTAATGAAGATTTTTGTCACTGGCAGCCTACTGCCAAAACCTTCTGAAAACCTGATGCCAGGACATCGGGCCAGATAAGGTGAGGCCGCCATCCGGCAAAAAACGTTTACCAGTGGCCCATTCCCATATGGCCACCGCGATGGTTACCGCCACCGCCGCACCCGCCGTAGCCCATTCCCGCTCCGCGAGGTACGCCTGCCTGGGCCATTGCGACATCGCGTTTAACGCGCTGCTCATCCAGTGACTGATTCAACGCCTCCATCTCTTTTGCCACGGCATTAATTTTTGCAGTGTCCGGCGAGCTGGCTGTTAGCAACGCGTTGTACTCATAACGTTTAGAGGTCAGCTGTTGGCGCAAGGCGTTGGTCTGCGAGTAGTAATCATCATAGATTTTCTGCGCGGTAGCCTGCTGCTCAGTGGTCATTGGCGTACCGCCTCGTTGCTGCATTCCATCACCATATCCCCAGTGATTCTGCGCCAGCGCCGGGGTAGAGCCCAACGCGATAAGAGAGAGTGCAATCAGCGCCAGTTTGTTGTTCCGTTTCATGGGTCGTTCTCCTGTTGGTTAGATTACATTTCCTATTGCATCTTCCGTGCCAAAGCGGCAATCCCGCTCCCGCGGGCGTTGTAGTCGTGGCCTTCACAGGGCGACGAGTAAAAATGACTCGCCAGAACGCGCCGGCGGGTCATTTTTACCCGCTACTTTCAGCGGTTTGTGTCTGAGGGCAGGGTTATCACTGAGAAAAAATGGCATGATTTCTGCTGTATACCTGCAACGATGAAAGGAACGGGTGGGATAAAGGGAGAGCGTATGCGTCTTTATAAGGACACGGCGGCCAAGTGGTTGAGCCGACTCTTGCTGGCGGCAATCCTGATTTTGGTCGGTTGGTTTTCGATTATGACCATTCGGGACTATGGGCGGGAAAGCGGCGCCGCGCGGCAAACGCTACTGGAAAAAGGCAGCGTGCTCATCCGCGCTCTGGAGTCTGGTACGCGCGTAGGTATGGGGATGCGCATGCATCATGCTCAACAGCAGACGCTGCTGGAGGAAATGGCCGTACAACCAGGCGTGCTATGGTTTGCCGTCGTTGACGATCATGGCGTCATTATTACTCACAGCAATTCCGCGATGGTCGGTAAAACGCTCTATTCACCGGATGTCCTGCGGCAACTAAGCCCCGGGGAACAAGAAAGCTGGCGGAATATTGACATGCCTACGGGGGACGGTGAAAAAACACCGGTCCTGGAAATTTATCGTCAGTTTCAGCCGATGTATGGTCCAGGACGTCATGGCATGGCGCGCTGTGCCAGCAATGACGGACAGCTTATCCCCCCCGCACAAACCATATTTATCGCTTTTGATGCCAGCGATCTGGCTGCGACTCAGGCAAGAGAGTGGCGTAACACCCTGATCGTCCTGTCTGCGCTGGCGGCCGTGCTGCTGGCCACTGTGCTGACGTTCTTCTGGTATCAGCGCTATCAGCGCTCGTACAAAGAACTGCAGGATGCGATGAAGCGTAAAGAAAAACTGATGGCGCTCGGGCATCTGGCGGCCGGGGTCGCGCATGAGATTCGAAACCCGCTTTCATCGATCAAGGGTTTAGCGAAGTATTTTGCTGAACGAACTCCGCCTGGTGGTGAGTCGCATGAGCTGGCGCAGGTGATGGCGAAAGAGGCGGACCGTTTAAATCGGGTGGTGAGCGAGCTGCTGGAGCTGGTGAAACCTGCGCATCTGACGTTGCAACAGGTGGATCTCAATGAGGTCATCACCCACTCATTAAACCTGGTGAGTCAGGATGCGGCAAGCCGGGAAATCCAGCTACGTTTATCGGCCAGTTCCACGCTGCCCGCTATTCAGGCCGATCCCGACCGACTGACTCAGGTTCTGTTGAATCTGTATCTGAACGCCATTCATGCGATTGGTCGTCAGGGCACGATTACGGTTGAAGCGAGTGAAAGCAGCGGCGATCGCGTTAAAATCATGGTTATTGATAGCGGGAAAGGGATTGCCGCGGAACAGCTGGAGGCCATTTTTACGCCTTACTTCACGACTAAAGCGGATGGAACCGGCCTTGGGCTGGCGGTAGTGCAGAACATAATTGAACAGCACGGTGGTACCATTCATGTGGCAAGCGTTGAGGGCAAAGGCGCAACCTTTACCCTCTGGCTGCCGACCAACGCGAAACAACAGGATTAACAAGGATGACGCGCGGAAAAATCAATATTCTGGTGGTAGATGACGATATCAGCCACTGCACCATTTTACAGGCGCTGCTGCGCGGCTGGGGCTATGAGGTCGCGCTGGCCTATAGCGGGCAAGCGGCACTGGAACAGGTGCGTGAACGCGTATTTGATTTAGTGCTGTGCGATGTGCGTATGGCGGAGATGGACGGCATCGCAACGCTGAAAGAGATTAAAGCGCTGAATTCGGCGATTCCGGTATTGATCATGACGGCGTTCTCCAGCGTGGAGACCGCCGTTGAGGCGCTGAAAACCGGGGCGCTGGACTACTTAATCAAGCCGCTGGATTTTGATCGCCTGCAGGAGACGCTGGAAAAGGCGCTGGCGCATACGCGGGAAACGGGCGCTGAACTGCCGTCGGGGTCGGCTGCGCAGTTTGGCATGATTGGCAGCAGTCCGGCGATGCAGCAGTTGATCAATGAAATCGCGATGGTTGCGCCCTCGGATGCAACGGTGCTCATTCACGGAGACTCCGGTACGGGGAAAGAGCTGGTGGCCCGGGCGCTGCATGCCAGCAGTGCCCGCCGTGATAAACCGCTGGTGACGCTGAACTGTGCATCGCTTAATGAATCGCTGCTGGAGTCTGAACTTTTTGGACATGAGAAAGGCGCGTTTACCGGTGCGGATAAGCGGCGGGAAGGGCGCTTTGTGGAAGCCGAAGGCGGCACGTTATTTCTTGATGAAATTGGCGATATCTCACCGCTAATGCAGGTGCGTCTGCTGCGGGCAATCCAGGAGCGAGAAGTGCAACGGGTTGGCAGCAACCAGACTATTGCGGTTGATGTCCGGCTGATCGCCGCCACACATCGCGATCTGGCGGAGGAAGTTAACGCCGGGCGCTTTCGTCAGGATCTCTACTATCGCCTGAACGTCATTACTATTGAAATGCCAGCGCTGTGCCAGCGCCGGGAAGATATTCCGCTGCTGGCCGAACATTTTCTCCAGCGTTTTGCCACACGTAACCGAAAAGCGGTGAAGGGCTTTACTCCGCAGGCGATGGATCTGCTGATCCACTATGACTGGCCGGGTAATATCCGTGAGCTGGAAAATGCGATTGAGCGTTCGGTGGTGCTGCTAACGGGGGAATATATTTCCGAACGCGAGCTGCCGATGGCGATTGCCGCGACACCGATAAAAACGGAATACAGTGGCGAGATCCAACCGCTGGTGGATGTCGAAAAAGAAGTGATTCTGGCGGCGCTGGAAAAAACGGGCGGCAATAAAACCGAAGCCGCCCGTCAGTTAGGTATTACGCGCAAAACGCTGCTGGCTAAGCTCAGCCGTTAGTTTTGCTCACGTTCGATGGCGCGCCAGCCGATGTCGTTACGGCTGAAGCTGCCGTCCCAACGGATATCGGTCATCAGGGCGTAGGCACGCTGCTGCGCCTCGGCAACGGTGTTGCCCAGCGCGGTGGCGCACAGGACGCGACCGCCGTTGGTCAGCACGCGATCGTCAGCAGACAGTTTGGTGCCCGCGTGGAACACTTTACCGTCAGCGACTTCTTCCAGCGGCAGGCCGTGGATCTCATCGCCAGTATTGTAGTTGCCCGGATAACCCCCTGCGGCAATCACTACGCCCAAAGAGGCGCGTTCGTCCCACTCAGAGGTTTTCTCATCCAGCTTGCCATCACAGGCGGCAAGGCACAGCTCCACCAGATCCGATTTCATACGCAGCATAATCGGCTGGGTTTCCGGATCGCCGAAGCGGCAGTTGAACTCGATAACCTTCGGGTTGCCCTGTTTGTCGATCATCAGACCCGCGTACAGGAAACCGGTGTAAGTGTTCCCTTCCGCCGCCATGCCTTTTACGGTTGGCCAGATGATGCGTTCCATGGTGCGCTGATGAACGTCATCAGTCACCACCGGTGCAGGTGAGTAAGCGCCCATACCGCCGGTATTCGGACCGGTATCGCCGTTGCCCACGCGTTTGTGGTCCTGGCTGGTGGCCATTGGCAGCACGTGCTCGCCGTCAACCATCACGATAAAGCTCGCTTCTTCACCGTCGAGGAACTCTTCGATAACGATACGGTGGCCCGCATCGCCAAAAGCGTTACCTGCCAGCATGTCATGAACAGCGGCTTCGGCTTCCTCCAGCGTCATCGCGACGATAACGCCTTTACCGGCGGCCAGGCCGTCGGCCTTGATAACGATCGGCGCGCCTTTCTCACGCAGATAGGCCAGCGCAGGCTCAATCTCGGTGAAGTTCTGATACTCCGCCGTTGGAATGTTATGACGGGCAAGGAAATCTTTGGTGAAGGCTTTGGAGCCTTCCAACTGCGCTGCACCTTCGGTTGGGCCGAAGATTTTCAGACCGGCGGCGCGAAACGCATCGACCACGCCAATTACCAGAGGCGCTTCTGGGCCAACGATGGTCAGATCGATCTTCTCATTCTGGGCAAAGCTCAGCAGCGCCGGAATATCGGTCACGCCGATTGCCACGTTTTGCAGCGCAGGTTCCAGCGCGGTGCCCGCGTTGCCTGGTGCGACAAATACCGTTTCGACTTTTGGCGACTGCGCCGCTTTCCAGGCCAGCGCGTGTTCGCGCCCGCCGTTGCCAATCACTAATACTTTCATCGTCTGCTCCGTGGATTAATGGCGGAAGTGGCGCATGTCGGTGAACACCATCGCTATGCCGTGCTCGTCGGCGGCAGCAATGACTTCATCATCACGGATAGAACCGCCCGGCTGGATCACGCAGGTCACACCGGCGGCGGCGGCGGCATCAATCCCATCGCGGAACGGGAAGAAGGCGTCGGATGCCATAGAGGAACCTTGAACTTCCAGACCTTCGTCGGCGGCTTTAATCCCGGCGATTTTTGCGGAATATACGCGGCTCATCTGGCCTGCGCCTATGCCGATAGTCATGTTCTCTTTGGCGTAAACAATGGCGTTGGATTTTACAAATTTAGCTACTTTCCAGCAGAACAGCGCATCGCGCAGTTCCTGTTCGGTCGGCTGACGTTTGGAAACTACGCGCAGTTCACCTTCGCTCACCATACCCAGGTCACGATCCTGAACCAGCAGACCGCCGTTAACGCGTTTGAAGTCCAGGCCCGGCACACGTTGTGCCCACTGACCGCAGGTCAGCACGCGGACGTTCTGTTTGGTGGCGGTGATTTTCAGTGCGTCTTCGGTTGCGGATGGCGCGATGATCACTTCCACGAACTGACGGGAAATGATGGCTTGAGCAGTTTCGGCATCCAGTTCGCGGTTGAAGGCGATGATGCCGCCGAACGCGGAGGTCGGGTCGGTTTTATAGGCGCGGTCGTAAGCATCGAGAATAGAGGTACTGACTGCCACGCCGCACGGGTTAGCGTGTTTGACGATCACACAGGCTGGCTCGTTGAATTCTTTTACGCACTCCAGCGCCGCATCGGTATCGGCGATGTTGTTGTAGGAAAGTGCTTTGCCCTGTACCTGCTGCGCGGTGGCAACGGACGCTTCTTTAACATTCTCTTCTATATAGAAGGCAGCCTGTTGGTGGCTGTTCTCGCCGTAGCGCATATCCTGCTTCTTAATGAAGTTCAGGTTCAGTGTACGTGGAAAGCGACCAGCGGCTTCTTTGCTTTCGCCGTGGTAGGCCGGAACCATGCTACCGAAGTAGTTGGCGATCATGCTGTCGTAAGCGGCGGTGTGTTCGAAGGCTTTAATCGCGAGGTCGAAACGCGTGTCGAGGGTCAGAGAACCGTCGTTGGCATCCATCTCTTTAATAATGGCGGCGTAGTCGCTGCTCTTCACAACGATAGCCACATCTTTATGGTTCTTGGCAGCGGAACGCACCATCGTTGGGCCGCCGATATCAATGTTTTCTACCGCATCTTCCAGCGAGCAGCCTTCACGGGCAACGGTATCGGCGAACGGGTACAGGTTAACAACCACCATGTCGATAGGTGCGATGCCGTGCTGTTCCATAATCCCGTCGTCCTGACCGCGACGACCAAGAATGCCGCCGTGGACTTTCGGATGCAGGGTCTTTACGCGTCCATCCATCATTTCCGGGAAGCCGGTGTAATCGGAAACTTCGGTCACTGGCAGACCTTTCTCAGCTAACAGGCGCGCAGTGCCACCTGTAGACAGCAGCTCCACACCGCGTGCGGAAAGTGCCTGAGCGAATTCGATGATACCGGCCTTGTCAGAAACACTGAGCAGAGCGCGGCGGACTGGACGACGTTGTTGCATGGTAAATCCCCTGGATTTGACTATTACAGAGAGCGTTAGGTGAATTCTTGGCTAAAAACTCAGCTAACGCCCCTTACGGGGCATCCTTGTTGTGCGGGGGCATTGTAACGAAAACGTTTGCGCAACGCTCGCGAATTTTTAATTTTCGATTTTGACCTCTTCTTTTTCCGTTGAAGGATGCTCATATAAACAGAGAAGTGCACAAACGATCGCGTGGTTTGTGGATAACTCTGTGTGTAAATGGGTATAAGGCGGGGTTTTGCTGTGGAATGCAGCGGTCAGTCATTTTTCTGCAATTTAAGGGTTGCGGGCCGCGGGAAACTCCCTATAATGCGCCTCCATCGACACGGCGGATGTGAATCACTTCACACAAACAGCCGGTTCGGTTGAAGAGAAAAACCTGAAAATGAGGGTTGACTCTGAAAGAGGAAAGCGTAATATACGCCACCTCGCGACAGAGCGCTAAAGCGCGTCGCACCTGCTCTTTAACAATTTATCAGACAATCTGTGTGGGCACTCGAAGATACGGATTCTTAACGTCGCAAGACGAAAAATGAATACCAAGTCTCTGAGTGAACACGTAATTCATTACGAAGTTTAATTCACGAGCATCAAACTTAAATTGAAGAGTTTGATCATGGCTCAGATTGAACGCTGGCGGCAGGCCTAACACATGCAAGTCGAACGGTAGCACAGAGGAGCTTGCTCCTTGGGTGACGAGTGGCGGACGGGTGAGTAATGTCTGGGAAACTGCCCGATGGAGGGGGATAACTACTGGAAACGGTAGCTAATACCGCATAACGTCGCAAGACCAAAGAGGGGGACCTTCGGGCCTCTTGCCATCGGATGTGCCCAGATGGGATTAGCTAGTAGGTGGGGTAACGGCTCACCTAGGCGACGATCCCTAGCTGGTCTGAGAGGATGACCAGCCACACTGGAACTGAGACACGGTCCAGACTCCTACGGGAGGCAGCAGTGGGGAATATTGCACAATGGGCGCAAGCCTGATGCAGCCATGCCGCGTGTATGAAGAAGGCCTTCGGGTTGTAAAGTACTTTCAGCGAGGAGGAAGGTGTTGTGGTTAATAACCGCAGCAATTGACGTTACTCGCAGAAGAAGCACCGGCTAACTCCGTGCCAGCAGCCGCGGTAATACGGAGGGTGCAAGCGTTAATCGGAATTACTGGGCGTAAAGCGCACGCAGGCGGTCTGTCAAGTCGGATGTGAAATCCCCGGGCTCAACCTGGGAACTGCATCCGAAACTGGCAGGCTAGAGTCTTGTAGAGGGGGGTAGAATTCCAGGTGTAGCGGTGAAATGCGTAGAGATCTGGAGGAATACCGGTGGCGAAGGCGGCCCCCTGGACAAAGACTGACGCTCAGGTGCGAAAGCGTGGGGAGCAAACAGGATTAGATACCCTGGTAGTCCACGCCGTAAACGATGTCGACTTGGAGGTTGTGCCCTTGAGGCGTGGCTTCCGGAGCTAACGCGTTAAGTCGACCGCCTGGGGAGTACGGCCGCAAGGTTAAAACTCAAATGAATTGACGGGGGCCCGCACAAGCGGTGGAGCATGTGGTTTAATTCGATGCAACGCGAAGAACCTTACCTACTCTTGACATCCAGAGAAGTTTGCAGAGATGCGAACGTGCCTTCGGGAACTCTGAGACAGGTGCTGCATGGCTGTCGTCAGCTCGTGTTGTGAAATGTTGGGTTAAGTCCCGCAACGAGCGCAACCCTTATCCTTTGTTGCCAGCGATTCGGTCGGGAACTCAAAGGAGACTGCCAGTGATAAACTGGAGGAAGGTGGGGATGACGTCAAGTCATCATGGCCCTTACGAGTAGGGCTACACACGTGCTACAATGGCATATACAAAGAGAAGCGACCTCGCGAGAGCAAGCGGACCTCATAAAGTATGTCGTAGTCCGGATTGGAGTCTGCAACTCGACTCCATGAAGTCGGAATCGCTAGTAATCGTGGATCAGAATGCCACGGTGAATACGTTCCCGGGCCTTGTACACACCGCCCGTCACACCATGGGAGTGGGTTGCAAAAGAAGTAGGTAGCTTAACCTTCGGGAGGGCGCTTACCACTTTGTGATTCATGACTGGGGTGAAGTCGTAACAAGGTAACCGTAGGGGAACCTGCGGTTGGATCACCTCCTTACCTTAAAGAAACGTTCTTTGTAGTGCTCACACAGATTGTCTGATGAATGATGAACTTCTGAATGTACTTTCGAGTGCATTAAGAAGTTTTGCTCTTTAAAAATCTGGATCAAGCTGAAAATTGAAACGACACACTGTTTCATTTCTCCGTAAACAAGAAATGAAAAGCGGTGTGTTCGAGTCTCTCAAATTTTCGCAACACTGAAATGTTTTACGAAACATCTTCGGGTTGTGAGGTTAAGCGACTAAGCGTACACGGTGGATGCCCTGGCAGTCAGAGGCGATGAAGGACGTGCTAATCTGCGATAAGCGTCGGTAAGGTGATATGAACCGTTATAACCGGCGATTTCCGAATGGGGAAACCCAGTGTGATTCGTCACACTATCATTGCGTGAATACATAGCGTAATGAAGCGAACCGGGGGAACTGAAACATCTAAGTACCCCGAGGAAAAGAAATCAACCGAGATTCCCCCAGTAGCGGCGAGCGAACGGGGAGCAGCCCAGAGTCTGAATCAGCATGTGTGGTAGTGGAACGGTCTGGAAAGTCCGGCGATACAGGGTGATAGTCCCGTACACAAAAGTGCATGTGTTGTGAACTCGAAGAGTAGGGCGGGACACGTGGTATCCTGTCTGAATATGGGGGGACCATCCTCCAAGGCTAAATACTCCTGACTGACCGATAGTGAACCAGTACCGTGAGGGAAAGGCGAAAAGAACCCCGGCGAGGGGAGTGAAAAAGAACCTGAAACCGTGTACGTACAAGCAGTGGGAGCCTCTTTATGGGGTGACTGCGTACCTTTTGTATAATGGGTCAGCGACTTATATTCTGTAGCAAGGTTAACCGAATAGGGGAGCCGAAGGGAAACCGAGTCTTAACTGGGCGTTAAGTTGCAGGGTATAGACCCGAAACCCGGTGATCTAGCCATGGGCAGGTTGAAGGTTGGGTAACACTAACTGGAGGACCGAACCGACTAATGTTGAAAAATTAGCGGATGACTTGTGGCTGGGGGTGAAAGGCCAATCAAACCGGGAGATAGCTGGTTCTCCCCGAAAGCTATTTAGGTAGCGCCTCGTGAACTCATCTTCGGGGGTAGAGCACTGTTTCGGCTAGGGGGTCATCCCGACTTACCAACCCGATGCAAACTGCGAATACCGAAGAATGTTATCACGGGAGACACACGGCGGGTGCTAACGTCCGTCGTGAAGAGGGAAACAACCCAGACCGCCAGCTAAGGTCCCAAAGTCATGGTTAAGTGGGAAACGATGTGGGAAGGCACAGACAGCCAGGATGTTGGCTTAGAAGCAGCCATCATTTAAAGAAAGCGTAATAGCTCACTGGTCGAGTCGGCCTGCGCGGAAGATGTAACGGGGCTAAACCATGCACCGAAGCTGCGGCAGCGACACTATGTGTTGTTGGGTAGGGGAGCGTTCTGTAAGCCGTTGAAGGTGTGCTGTGAGGCATGCTGGAGGTATCAGAAGTGCGAATGCTGACATAAGTAACGATAATGCGGGTGAAAAACCCGCACGCCGGAAGACCAAGGGTTCCTGTCCAACGTTAATCGGGGCAGGGTGAGTCGACCCCTAAGGCGAGGCCGAAAGGCGTAGTCGATGGGAAACAGGTTAATATTCCTGTACTTGGTGTTACTGCGAAGGGGGGACGGAGAAGGCTATGTTAGCCGGGCGACGGTTGTCCCGGTTTAAGCATGTAGGCGGAGATTCCAGGTAAATCCGGAGTCTTGCTAACGCTGAGGTGTGATGACGAGGCACTACGGTGCTGAAGTAACAAATGCCCTGCTTCCAGGAAAAGCCTCTAAGCATCAGGTAACACAAAATCGTACCCCAAACCGACACAGGTGGTCAGGTAGAGAATACCAAGGCGCTTGAGAGAACTCGGGTGAAGGAACTAGGCAAAATGGTGCCGTAACTTCGGGAGAAGGCACGCTGATATGTAGGTGAAGTGATTTACTCATGGAGCTGAAATCAGTCGAAGATACCAGCTGGCTGCAACTGTTTATTAAAAACACAGCACTGTGCAAACACGAAAGTGGACGTATACGGTGTGACGCCTGCCCGGTGCCGGAAGGTTAATTGATGGGGTTATCCGTAAGGAGAAGCTCTTGATCGAAGCCCCGGTAAACGGCGGCCGTAACTATAACGGTCCTAAGGTAGCGAAATTCCTTGTCGGGTAAGTTCCGACCTGCACGAATGGCGTAATGATGGCCAGGCTGTCTCCACCCGAGACTCAGTGAAATTGAACTCGCTGTGAAGATGCAGTGTACCCGCGGCAAGACGGAAAGACCCCGTGAACCTTTACTATAGCTTGACACTGAACACTGGTCCTTGATGTGTAGGATAGGTGGGAGGCTTTGAAGTGTGGACGCCAGTCTGCATGGAGCCAACCTTGAAATACCACCCTTTAATGGCTGGTGTTCTAACGTAGACCCGTGATCCGGGTTGCGGACAGTGTCTGGTGGGTAGTTTGACTGGGGCGGTCTCCTCCTAAAGAGTAACGGAGGAGCACGAAGGTTAGCTAATCCTGGTCGGACATCAGGAGGTTAGTGCAAAGGCATAAGCTAGCTTGACTGCGAGAGTGACGGCTCGAGCAGGTGCGAAAGCAGGTCTTAGTGATCCGGTGGTTCTGAATGGAAGGGCCATCGCTCAACGGATAAAAGGTACTCCGGGGATAACAGGCTGATACCGCCCAAGAGTTCATATCGACGGCGGTGTTTGGCACCTCGATGTCGGCTCATCACATCCTGGGGCTGAAGTAGGTCCCAAGGGTATGGCTGTTCGCCATTTAAAGTGGTACGCGAGCTGGGTTTAGAACGTCGTGAGACAGTTCGGTCCCTATCTGCCGTGGGCGCTGGAGAATTGAGGGGGGCTGCTCCTAGTACGAGAGGACCGGAGTGGACGCATCACTGGTGTTCGGGTTGTCATGCCAATGGCATTGCCCGGTAGCTAAATGCGGAAGAGATAAGTGCTGAAAGCATCTAAGCACGAAACTTGCCCCGAGATGAGTTCTCCCTGACCCTTTAAGGGTCCTGAAGGAACGTTGAAGACGACGACGTTGATAGGTCGGGTGTGTAAGCGTAGCGATACGTTGAGCTAACCGATACTAATGAACCGTGAGGCTTAACCTTACAACGCCGAAGGTGTTTTGGCGAAAGAGACATCGAAATTCAGCTTGATTACAGATTACATCGACATGCGAAAAGCGTGTTGATAAACAGAATTTGCCTGGCGGCTGTAGCGCGGTGGTCCCACCTGACCCCATGCCGAACTCAGAAGTGAAACGCCGTAGCGCCGATGGTAGTGTGGGGTCTCCCCATGCGAGAGTAGGGAACTGCCAGGCATCAAATAAAAGCGAAAGGCCCGGTCGAAAGACCGGGCCTTTTGTTTTATCTGTGGTCTGTCGGTGAGTGCTCTCCTGAGGAGGACAAATCCGCCGGGAGCGGATTTGAACGTTGCGCAGCAACGGCCCGGAGGGTGGCGGGCAGGACGCCCGCCATAAACTGCCAGGCATCAAACAAGTGAAGAAGCCCATCCTGCCGGATGGGCTTTTTCGCGTCTGCAGGGAGTGAGAACTGCCGGATGCAGCGTACCATTTTATCCAGCCCATCATGTTGTAACCGGTGTGCAGGCCTGAGAAGCGCAGCGCACCTGGCTCTCCCGGCAGCACATTGTCTGTTACGCGAACGACGAATAGCATTCTCCTTTTTTCTTTACTGCACTAATCTACAGCAAGGAGCCGTGAAACTTTCTCAACTTGAGGATGCAGGCTCGACATTCGCATGATTCCTGGGTATCTTCAGCTATCTGGATGTCTAAACGTTTAAACGTATGTAGTGAGGTTATCAGGTTATGCCAATTCGCGTGCAGGACGAGCTACCCGCCGTCAATTTCTTGCGTGAGGAAAACGTCTTTGTGATGACGTCATCTCGCGCTTCTGGTCAGGAAATTCGTCCACTGAAGGTGCTTATCCTCAACCTGATGCCCAAGAAGATTGAAACGGAAAACCAGTTCCTGCGTTTACTGTCTAACTCCCCGCTGCAGGTAGATGTTCAGCTATTGCGCATTGATGCCCGCGAGTCACGCAACACCCCTACGGAGCATCTGAATAACTTTTACTGTAATTTCGAGGATATCTGCGATCAGAACTTTGATGGACTGATCGTGACCGGCGCGCCGTTGGGTCTGGTTGAATTTAATGACGTGGCTTACTGGCCGCAGATTAAACAAGTGCTTGAATGGGCGAAAGATCATGTTACATCGACGCTCTTTGTCTGTTGGGCGGTGCAAGCTGCATTGAATATCCTGTACGGAATTCCCAAGCAAACCCGTACGGATAAACTCTCAGGCGTCTATGAGCACCATATTCTTCATCCTCATGCGCTGCTGACGCGTGGATTTGATGATGCGTTCCTGGCCCCGCATTCGCGCTATGCCGATTTTCCTGCTGCCCTTATCAGGGACTACACCGATCTCGAGATTTTTGCCGAAACAGAAGAGGGAGATGCCTACCTGTTTGCCAGCAAAGATAAACGTATCGCCTTCGTAACGGGCCATCCTGAATATGACGCCCATACACTCGGCAGTGAATATTTTCGTGACGTCGAAGCGGGCTTAACGCCGGAAGTGCCCTATAACTACTTCCCAAAAGATGACCCGCAAAATAAACCGCGGGCAACCTGGCGTAGCCACGGCAATCTGTTGTTTACCAACTGGCTCAACTATTACGTTTACCAGATCACGCCATATGATCTGCGTCACATGAATCCAACGCTGGATTAATCTTCTGTAACAGACGATCCTTAAGCGTTTCAGCATGTTGAATCAGGCACCTTCGGGTGCCTTTTTTATTTCCGAAACGCACCTCACTGTGTAATTAAATTTTATTTATATTGTTATCAATAAGTTAATTGATAATTAAATTAAAAATGGAAATTGTTTTTGATTTTGAAATTTAAATGAGTAGTCTTAGTTGTGCTGAACGAAAACCGCACAACGATCCTTCGTTCGCATTGGGGATGTGTTTGGATCAATGACGAGGAACTACGCAATGAATCAACAGGCAACGACAACCGATGAACTGATCTTCACCAGGCCGCGTGGCGAACAGGAACAGCAGATTCTGACCGCTGAAGCGGTGGAGTTTCTGACCGAGCTGGTGACAAGATTTACGCCAAAGCGGAATAAACTTCTGGCTGCACGTATCCAGCAGCAGCAGGATATTGATGACGGTAAGTTGCCTGACTTTATTTCGGAAACAGCTTCCATTCGCGAAGGTAACTGGAAAATTCGCGGTATTCCTGATGATTTACTGGATCGCCGTGTAGAGATTACCGGACCGGTTGAGCGCAAGATGGTTATCAACGCGCTGAACGCGAACGTCAAAGTCTTTATGGCTGATTTTGAAGATTCGCTGGCTCCTGAGTGGAGCAAAGTTATCGACGGGCAGATCAACTTGCGCGATGCAGTCAATGGCACCATTAGCTACACCAACGAAGCCGGTAAAATTTATCAACTCAAACCCAATCCGGCCCTGTTAGTGTGCCGCGTTCGCGGTCTGCATCTGCCGGAAAAACACGTCACCTGGCGTGGCGAATCGATCCCGGGCAGCCTGTTCGACTTTGCCCTCTATTTCTTCCACAACTACAAAACGTTGCTGGCAAAAGGCAGTGGCCCTTATTTCTATCTACCCAAAACGCAGGCCTGGCAAGAAGCGGCATGGTGGAGTGAAGTGTTCAGCTATGCAGAGGATCGCTTTAATCTGCCGCGCGGCACAATTAAAGCGACCCTGCTGATTGAAACGCTGCCAGCCGTTTTCCAGATGGACGAAATTTTGCACGCGCTGCGTGATCACATTGTGGGCCTGAACTGCGGTCGCTGGGACTACATTTTCAGCTATATCAAAACACTGAAGAACCACCCGGATCGCGTGTTGCCGGATCGTCAGGTGGTGACGATGGATAAGCCATTCCTCAGTGCGTATTCGCGTCTGCTGATTAAAACCTGTCATAAACGCGGCGCGTTCGCGATGGGCGGCATGGCC
This sequence comes from Citrobacter sp. 21OH12SH02A-Citro, assembly GCF_027919895.1. NCBI lineage: Bacteria > Pseudomonadati > Pseudomonadota > Gammaproteobacteria > Enterobacterales > Enterobacteriaceae > Citrobacter > Citrobacter sp. 21OH12SH02A-Citro. The sequence goes on along the minus strand of NZ_CP114801.1, from coordinate 4,577,409 downwards.
GCGTTCATTCCCAGCAAAGATGCGGAACGTAACAACCAGGTTCTGACCAAGGTAAAAGCGGACAAAGCGCTGGAAGCCAATAACGGTCATGACGGCACATGGATTGCCCATCCAGGACTGGCAGATACCGCAATGGCGGTGTTCAACGACGTACTCGGCGAAAACAAAAATCAGCTGTTCGTGACCCGTGAAGAAGATGCGCCCATTACCGCAGAACAATTGCTGGCACCCTGTGAAGGTGAGCGTACTGAAGAAGGCATGCGTGCCAACATTCGTGTCGCGGTGCAGTACATCGAAGCGTGGATCTCCGGTAATGGCTGCGTACCGATTTATGGTCTGATGGAAGATGCGGCCACCGCCGAAATCTCTCGTACTTCCATCTGGCAGTGGATCCACCACCAGAAAACGCTCAGCAACGGCAAACCGGTTACCAAACCGTTGTTCCGCCAGATGCTGGCCGAAGAGATGTTGGTGATTCAGGACGAACTGGGAGAACACCGCTACAGCAGCGGGCGTTTTGATGATGCCGCGCGCCTGATGGAGCAAATCACCACTTCCGACGAGTTAATTGACTTCCTGACGTTACCGGGCTACCGCCTGTTGGCCTAATTTACCCACAATTTATCCTAATGGAGCATCTGCACATGAAAACCCGTACTCAACAAATCGAAGAATTACAGAAAGAATGGACTCAACCGCGCTGGGAAGGCATCACCCGCCCCTATAGCGCGGAGGAAGTGGTGAAATTACGTGGCTCGGTCAACCCGGAATGCACGCTGGCGCAGCTTGGCGCGGCGAAAATGTGGCGTTTGCTACACGGCGAATCGAAGAAAGGTTATATCAACAGCCTCGGTGCGCTGACCGGTGGTCAGGCGCTGCAGCAAGCGAAAGCTGGTATTGAAGCGGTCTACCTTTCAGGCTGGCAGGTGGCGGCAGATGCCAACCTGGCGTCCAGCATGTATCCGGATCAATCGTTGTATCCAGCGAACTCCGTTCCGGCGGTGGTGGACAGGATCAACAACACATTCCGTCGTGCCGATCAGATCCAATGGTCAACTGGTATTGAGCCGAACGATCCGCGCTATGTGGATTACTTCCTGCCGATCGTTGCCGATGCGGAAGCGGGTTTTGGCGGGGTACTGAACGCGTTTGAACTGATGAAATCGATGATTGAGGCTGGTGCAGCGGCCGTTCACTTCGAAGATCAGCTCGCATCGGTGAAAAAATGTGGTCACATGGGCGGCAAAGTTCTGGTGCCGACTCAGGAAGCTATCCAGAAACTGGTGGCAGCCCGTCTGGCTGCAGACGTTATGGGCGTTCCGACGCTGGTGATTGCGCGTACCGATGCTGACGCAGCCGATCTGATTACGTCTGATTGCGACCCATACGATAGCGAGTTCATCACTGGCGAGCGTACCAGCGAAGGGTTCTACCGTACGCATGCGGGCATTGAGCAGGCGATCAGCCGTGGTCTGGCTTACGCACCGTATGCGGATCTGGTGTGGTGTGAAACCTCCACGCCGGACCTCGAACTGGCGAAGCGCTTTGCCGATGCTATTCATGCGAAATTCCCAGGCAAACTGCTGGCCTACAACTGTTCGCCATCGTTTAACTGGCAGAAAAACCTGGATGACAAAACCATTGCCAGCTTCCAGCAACAGCTGTCCGATATGGGTTACAAATACCAGTTCATTACGCTGGCGGGTATCCACAGCATGTGGTTCAACATGTTCGACCTCGCGCATTCCTATGCGCAGGGTGAAGGCATGCGCCACTACGTTGAGAAGGTTCAGCAGCCGGAATTTGCGGCGGCTAAAGATGGCTACACCTTCGTGTCCCATCAGCAGGAAGTAGGGACAGGCTACTTCGACAAAGTAACCACCATCATTCAGGGCGGCACTTCTTCAGTGACCGCGCTGACCGGCTCGACTGAAGAATCGCAGTTTTGATCAATGCCCGGTGGCGCTGCGCTTACCGGGCCTACGAAGGGATGTAGGCCGGATAAGCGAACGCGCCATCCGGCATGACATTGTGCCGGATGGGAGAAATTGATGACGCGTGGCCTGGAATTACTGATTGCTCAGACGATTTTGCAAGGTTTCGACGCCCAGTACGGGCGTTTTCTGGAAGTGACCTCCGGCGCGCAGCAGCGTTTTGAACATGCCGACTGGCACGCGGTTCAGCAGGCGATGAAAAGCCGTATCCACCTTTACGATCATCATGTGGGTCTGGTGGTGGAGCAACTGCGCTGCATTACTGACGGCAAAAGTACCGACGCGGATTTTTTACTTCGCGTGAAAGAGCATTACACCCGGCTATTGCCAGATTATCCACGCTTCGAGATTGCGGAGAGTTTCTTTAACTCCGTCTATTGCCGGTTATTTGACCACCGCTCGCTGACTCCCGAGCGACTGTTTATTTTCAGCTCTCAGCCAGAGCGCCGTTTTCGCACGATCCCACGCCCGTTGGCGAAAGACTTTTTTCCCGATACCGGCTGGGAGTGGCTGCTTACGCGCGTCCTCAGCGATCTGCCCTTGCGTCTGCCGTGGCAGAACAGACATCGGGATATCCACTACATCATCGAACACCTGACCGAAACGCTGGGGGCGGATGTGTTGCAGCGCAGTCATTTGCAGGTGGCGAACGAACTGTTTTATCGCAACAAGGCCGCCTGGCTGGTCGGGAAGTTGATTACCCCTTCCGGGACGCTGCCGTTTTTACTGCCAATTCACCGTACTGACGAGGGTGAACTGTTTGTCGATACCTGCCTGACCACGACGGCGGAGGCCAGTATCGTGTTTGGCTTCGCCCGCTCGTATTTTATGGTTTACGCCCCGCTGCCCGCCGCGTTAGTGGAGTGGCTGCGCGAGATCCTGCCCGGTAAAACCACCGCTGAATTGTATATGGCGATTGGCTGTCAGAAACACGCGAAGACAGAAAGTTACCGCGAATATCTGCTCTATCTTGCCCATTGCGATGAGCAATTTATCGAAGCGCCGGGGATCCGCGGCATGGTGATGCTGGTGTTTACCCTGCCGGGCTTCGACCGCGTCTTTAAAGTCATCAAAGACAAATTTGCGCCGCAAAAAGAGATGTCGGCCGCCCACGTCCGCGCCTGTTATCAACTGGTCAAGGAGCACGATCGTGTCGGGCGGATGGCTGATACTCAGGAGTTCGAGAACTTTGTGCTGGATAAACGGCAAATCGATCCGTCGCTGATGGCGCTGTTGCTACAGGAAGCCCCGGAAAAAATTACCGATCTCGGCGAGCAGATTGTCATTCGCCATTTGTATATCGAACGACGGATGGTGCCGCTGAATATCTGGCTGGAGCAGGTCGAAGGCCAGCAACTGCGCGATGCTATTGAAGAGTACGGCAATGCCATTCGTCAGCTGGCCGCCGCCAATATTTTCCCCGGCGATATGCTGTTTAAGAACTTCGGCGTGACTCGCCACGGGCGCGTGGTGTTCTACGACTACGATGAAATTTGCTACATGACGGAGGTGAATTTCCGTCATATCCCGCCGCCGCGTTACCCGGAAGATGAGATGAGCGCTGAACCGTGGTATAGCGTATCGCCGGGGGATGTCTTCCCGGAAGAGTTTCGTCACTGGCTATGCGCTGACCCGCGTATCGGGCCGCTATTTGAAGAGATGCATGCTGACCTGTTCAGTGCCGACTACTGGCGAGGTCTGCAAACGCGGATCCGTGAAGGACACGTGGAAGATGTTTACGCCTACCGGCGCAAACAGCGGTTTTGCATCAGATTTGCGGCTTGATGTCCGGCAACCCTTTCTTAACGAAATCCGCCGTATGCCAGCGTGACTTCTTTCGCCGCTTTGATCGCCATGGCGCCAAACTCGGTCACTCGATCGTCGGTAATGCGCGAAATGGGTCCGGAGATGGAAATAGCGGCAAACGGCTCGCGGTGTTCATCATAAATGCACGACGCCACGCAGCGTAGACCCAGCGCATGCTCCTCATCATCAAAGGAGTAGCCGCGCTTGCGCGTTTGGGCTAAATCCTCTTTCAGATGCACCGGCGACACCAGCGTGGCGTGGGTGTAAGCGTGCAGCCCTTTACGGTGCAGCAGGCCAGTCACCTGTTCTTCACTCAGTTGGGCTAAAAACGCCTTACCCGCACCGGAGGCGTGCATCGGCAGTTTGCCGCCGATAGGCGCGGACATGCGCATCAGTTGGGTACACTGCACCTGGTCGATAATAATGGCCTGATGGTCGCTTTGATCTAACACGGCCAGGTTTACCGTCTCACCGGAGTCTTCCATCAGCTTGCGCAGGATCGGGTGGACAATCGCCAGCAAATTACGGCTTTGCAAAAAGCTGCTGCCGACGATAAACGCATGCGCACCCACGGCCCAGTGGCCTAATTCACCCACCTGACGGACAAATCCTTGCTGCTGCATGGTGGTCAACAAACGGTGAGTCGTGGAGTTTGGCAAGCCGGCCTGCTGTGCCAGCTCGGTTAGCGCCACGCTGCCGTTGGATTCTGCAATCCACTCCAGCAGCTTCAGGCCGCGAGTCAGAGACTGAACCTGCCCGGTTGCAGGCGTAGTAGCAGCGGCGGGTTTTCTACCGCGTTTCGCGGGGATTGTGGCAACCATGGCGGACTCCTTTTCTGTATCGTGGAAATCATTTTCGTTTTATTCAATTATAATGCAAGAATTCCTGTACTGATCGGATGAGTGAAGCTGAACATGTCTCATGTTGGCCGTTGTTCTCTTTTCCACCTCTCAGGTTTGTGCCAGTATGGTCTGTTGAGTTTTTTTCGGTCTGGTTGAGCGTTGTCGGGAGCGAGTGTGAGCAGCAAAGTTGAACAATTACGTCAGCAGTTAAATGAACGTATTCTGGTGCTGGACGGCGGTATGGGCACCATGATCCAGGGATATCGTCTGAGCGAAGAGGATTTCCGCGGCGAACGTTTTGCCGACTGGCCGTGCGATCTGAAAGGCAACAACGACCTGTTGGTGCTCAGCAAACCTGAGGTGATCGCCGCCATCCATAACGCCTATTTTGAGGCGGGCGCGGATATCATCGAAACCAACACCTTTAACTCCACGACTATCGCCATGGCGGATTACCAGATGGAATCCCTGTCGGCGGAAATCAACTTTGCGGCAGCCAAACTGGCGCGCGCGGCGGCAGACGAATGGACGACACGCACACCGGAAAAACCGCGCTATGTCGCGGGCGTGCTTGGCCCAACCAACCGTACGGCGTCTATCTCGCCTGACGTCAACGACCCGGCTTACCGCAATATTACCTTTGATCAGCTGGTGGCCGCCTACCGTGAATCCACCAAAGCGCTGGTGGAAGGTGGCAGCGACCTGATCCTGATTGAAACCGTCTTCGATACCCTGAACGCCAAAGCCGCTATTTTCGCGGTTAAAACCGAATTTGAAGCGCTGGGCGTTGAGTTGCCGATTATGCTCTCCGGCACTATCACCGATGCTTCCGGGCGTACGCTCTCCGGTCAGACAACCGAAGCGTTCTATAACTCACTGCGCCACGCCGATGCGCTGACCTTCGGTCTGAACTGCGCCTTAGGCCCTGACGAGTTGCGCCAGTACGTGCAGGAGCTGTCGCGCATTGCCGAATGCTACGTTACCGCGCACCCGAACGCCGGGTTGCCGAACGCCTTTGGCGAATACGATCTTGATGCAGACACTATGGCGGCGCAAATACGCGAGTGGGCGCAAGCGGGCTTCCTCAACGTGGTCGGCGGCTGCTGCGGCACCACGCCGGAACACATCGCCGCGATGAGCCGCGCAGTGGAAGGTTTGCCGCCGCGCCGCTTGCCGGAAATCCCGGTAGCCTGCCGTCTGTCTGGCCTTGAACCGTTGAATATTGGCGACGATAGCCTGTTTGTGAACGTCGGCGAGCGTACCAACGTCACCGGTTCGGCGAAATTTAAGCGACTGATCAAAGAAGAGAAATACAACGAAGCGCTGGATGTCGCCCGTCAGCAGGTGGAAAGCGGCGCACAGATTATCGATATCAACATGGATGAGGGGATGCTCGACGCCGAAGCGGCGATGGTGCGTTTTCTCAACCTTATCGCCGGTGAGCCGGATATCGCCCGCGTGCCGATTATGATCGACTCCTCGAAATGGGACGTCATCGAAAAAGGGCTGAAGTGCATTCAGGGTAAAGGCATCGTTAACTCCATCTCGATGAAAGAGGGGGTTGAGACCTTTATCCACCACGCGAAGTTGCTGCGACGCTACGGTGCCGCAGTGGTGGTGATGGCCTTTGACGAGCAGGGGCAGGCCGACACCCGTGCGCGTAAAATTGAGATTTGCCGGCGGGCGTACAAAATTCTTACCGAAGAGGTAGGCTTCCCGCCGGAAGACATCATCTTCGACCCGAACATCTTTGCGGTCGCGACCGGGATTGATGAGCACAACAACTACGCCCAGGACTTTATCGGTGCCTGTGAGGACATCAAACGCGAACTACCGCACGCGCTGATCTCCGGCGGCGTCTCCAACGTGTCGTTCTCCTTCCGTGGTAACGACCCGGTTCGTGAAGCCATTCACGCGGTATTCCTTTACTACGCCATTCGCAACGGCATGGACATGGGGATCGTCAACGCCGGACAACTGGCGATCTACGACGACCTGCCCGCCGAGCTGCGCGATGCGGTTGAAGATGTGATCCTCAACCGTCGTGACGATGGCACCGAGCGTCTGCTGGAGCTGGCTGAGAAATATCGCGGTAGCAAAACTGATGACACTGCCAATGCCCAGATGGCGGAATGGCGCAGTTGGGACGTGAAAAAGCGCCTCGAATATTCGCTGGTGAAAGGCATTACCGAATTTATTGAGCAGGATACTGAAGAAGCTCGCCAGCAGGCCGCGCGTCCGATCGAGGTGATTGAAGGGCCGCTGATGGACGGGATGAACGTGGTTGGCGATCTGTTTGGCGAGGGCAAAATGTTCCTGCCGCAGGTGGTGAAATCCGCCCGCGTGATGAAGCAGGCGGTGGCCTACCTCGAACCGTACATTGAGGCCAGCAAAGAGAAAGGCTCCAGCAACGGCAAGATGGTCATTGCTACCGTGAAAGGCGATGTGCACGATATCGGCAAAAACATCGTTGGTGTGGTGCTGCAATGTAACAACTACGAAATCGTCGATCTTGGCGTGATGGTGCCAGCGGAGAAAATCCTCAGAACGGCACGTGAAGTGAATGCCGATCTGATTGGTCTTTCCGGGCTGATTACCCCGTCGCTGGACGAAATGGTCAACGTGGCGAAAGAGATGGAGCGTCAGGGGTTCACTATTCCGTTGCTGATTGGCGGCGCGACCACCTCAAAAGCGCACACGGCGGTGAAAATCGAGCAGAACTACAGTGGTCCAACGGTTTATGTGCAGAACGCCTCGCGTACCGTTGGCGTAGTCGCCGCACTCCTCTCTGACACTCAGCGCGATGACTTTGTCGCCCGTACGCGTAAAGAGTACGAAACCGTGCGTATCCAGCATGCGCGTAAGAAACCGCGGACCCCACCAGTAACGTTACAGGCTGCCCGCGACAACGATCTGGCCTTCGACTGGGAAAACTACACGCCGCCGGTGGCGCACCGCCTCGGCGTACAGAGCGTTGAAGCCAGCATCGAAACGCTGCGCAACTACATCGACTGGACGCCGTTCTTTATGACCTGGTCGCTGGCCGGGAAATACCCGCGCATCCTCGAAGATGAGGTGGTGGGAGAAGAGGCGAAACGTCTGTTCAAAGACGCCAATGATATGCTGGATAAACTCAGCGCTGAGAAGACCCTGAATCCGCGCGGCGTGGTGGGCTTGTTCCCGGCTAACCGCGTGGGTGACGACATCGAGATTTACCGTGACGAGACGCGTACGCACGTCATCAACGTCAGTCATCACCTGCGCCAGCAGACGGAAAAAGTCGGTTTCGCCAACTACTGCCTGTCTGACTTTGTTGCGCCGAAACTGAGTGGCAAAGCGGATTACATCGGTGCTTTCGCAGTTACCGGCGGTCTGGAGGAAGATGCACTGGCGGACGCCTTCGAAGCCCAGCATGACGACTACAACAAGATCATGGTGAAAGCGATCGCCGACCGCCTGGCGGAAGCGTTCGCGGAATATCTGCACGAGCGCGTGCGTAAAGTCTACTGGGGCTATGCGGCGAATGAGAACCTCAGCAACGAGGAGCTGATCCGCGAAAACTATCAGGGAATTCGCCCGGCACCGGGCTATCCGGCGTGCCCGGAACACACCGAAAAGGCCACCATCTGGGAACTACTGGATGTGGAGGCGCACACCGGGATGAAGCTCACCGAATCCTTCGCGATGTGGCCAGGTGCGTCGGTTTCCGGCTGGTATTTCAGTCATCCAGACAGCAAGTACTACGCCGTGGCGCAAATCCAGCGCGATCAGGTTGAAGATTACGCCTTCCGTAAAGGCATGAGCGTGGCGGAAGTCGAACGTTGGTTAGCGCCTAATCTGGGCTATGACGCTGACTGATTCACAAAACTGTCATCTTTATTTACAACAAACAAGGCACTCAATGAGTGCCTTGTCTCTTTATTACGTTTAAACCCTTATACTGAATGAAGGCTTCGGCCTCAGGAACATATAACGATAAGGAGAACCTGATTCCGTGTTAACTCTGCTACATCTGCTTTCTGCCGTCGCGCTGCTGGTGTGGGGCACCCACATCGTGCGTACCGGCGTGATGCGCGTCTTTGGCGCCCGCTTGCGCACCGTGCTCAGCCGTAGCGTTGAAAAGAAGCCGCTCGCCTTTTGTGCGGGTATCGGCGTGACGGCGCTGGTGCAAAGCAGCAACGCCACCACCATGCTGGTGACCTCGTTTGTCGCGCAGGACCTCGTGGCGCTCACCCCTGCGCTGGTGATTGTACTTGGCGCCGACGTCGGGACCGCGCTGATGGCGCGTATCCTGACCTTCGATCTCTCCTGGCTGTCGCCACTGCTGATTTTTATCGGCGTGATCTTCTTTCTCGGACGTAAGCAGTCTCGCGTGGGGCAACTGGGGCGGGTTGGTATTGGACTGGGGTTGATTTTACTGGCGCTGGAACTGATTGTGCAGGCGGTAACACCGATCACCCAGGCTAACGGCGTACAGGTTATTTTCGCCTCGCTCACCGGCGATATCATGCTGGATGCGCTGATTGGCGCCATGTTCGCGATTATCAGTTACTCCAGCCTTGCGGCGGTGCTGCTGACGGCAACGCTGACCGCGGCAGGCATTATCTCGTTCCCGGTGGCGTTGTGTCTGGTGATTGGCGCCAACCTCGGCTCTGGCCTGCTGGCGATGCTTAATAACAGCGCCGCTAACGCCGCCGCCCGCCGTGTGGCGCTCGGTAGCCTGCTGTTTAAGCTGGTGGGAAGCCTGATTATCCTGCCGTTTGTTCATCCGCTGGCAAATCTGATGGATGAACTGCCGCTGCCGAAATCTGAACTGGTTATTTACTTCCATGTCTTCTACAACCTGGTGCGCTGTGTGGCGATGGTGCCGTTCGCAGAACCGATGGCGCGTTTTTGTAAGCGCATCATCCGCGATGAGCCGGAGCTGGATGCGCATTTGAAGCCCAAGCATCTGGACGTCAGTGCGCTGGATACGCCGACGCTGGCCCTGGCCAATGCCGCTCGTGAAGCTCTGCGCATCGGCGACGCGATGGAGCAGATGATGGACGGGCTGAAGAAGGTGATGCACGGCGAGCCGCGTGAAGAGAAAGAACTGCGCAGGATGGCGGACGACATTAACGTGCTATACACGGCAATCAAGCTCTATCTGGCGCGGATGCCAAAGGATGAACTGGCGGAAGAGGAATCACGCCGTTGGGCGGAGATTATCGAAATGTCGCTTAACCTCGAGCAGGCTTCCGATATTGTCGAACGTATGGGCAGTGAGATAGCGGATAAGTCGCTGGCTGCCCGTCGCGCATTCTCCGTGGAAGGATTGAAAGAGCTGGATGCGCTCTTCGATCAGCTGCTCAGCAATCTGCAGTTGGCGATGTCGGTGTTCTTCTCTGGTGACGTGACCAGCGCCCGTCGTCTGCGCCGTAGCAAGCACCGTTTCCGTATTCTCAACCGTCGTTATTCGCATGCGCACGTTGACCGTCTGCATCAGCAGAACGTGCAGAGCATCGAGACCAGCTCCTTGCACCTGGCGCTGCTGGGCGATATGCAGCGTCTGAACTCGCTGTTTTGTTCCGTGGCCTATAGCGTGCTGGAACAGCCGGATGAGGACGATGAGCGCGACGATTATTGAGTGAGGTGGACCGGTTGGCCGGATAAGGCATTTATGCCGTTATCCGGCAACGTCGGTTAGAAGCAGTGACCTGCTTCGAGGGCAACCGCGTCTTCACCCGCTTTAAAGACGTAAGTGGTGTTCGGACCGCCAAGAACCGCCTGGCCGTTACTCACCTTAATCCAGTTTCCTTCCGGCAAACCAATCACCGTCAGCTCTGGTGCCACAACCAGCAGCTCGCGAATACGCTGTTCACGCGTTTCGCCTTTGTGGCCTTCCGGAAGCGCATTGGTGAAATGTGGGTTAATCTGCAGCGGGAACAGACCCAGGGCATCAAAACCTTTTGGATCGACAATCGGCATGTCGTTGGTGGTGCGGATGGTCTGGCAGGCGAGGTTAGAACCTGCGCTCCAGCCGATGTACAGCGCACCGCGTTTGACGACATCCACAATCGGCGCCAGCAGTCCGCGCTCGCGGCTCTCTTTCAGTAACTGGAAGATGTTACCCCCGCCGACAATCACCAGCTCTGCGTTTTCAATGGCAGCGATCGGATCGGCAACGGTATGAATGCCAGTAACGTTGACGCCCATTGGCGCAAAGATGGCTGCCGTTTTCGCCGTGTATTCATCCCAGGTTTGCGTCACGCCAGCGAACGGAATAAACACCGCCGTACGGCGACCATTCAGCTGCTCAGCAATCAGCGGTAGCGCATGTTCCATCCAGCCTTTGCCCGGCAGCGTCGAGTTACTCAATAAAAGCAGTTCCATCATTTCTCCATGTAATCAGAAAATTACAAACCGCGCTAATGCTACCACTATCAGCGTAACGCCTTACTGATATGGCTCACGATGTTGGAAGGGGGGAAAGCCGAACGGGTTAACCACAACCTCCTGTTGGAAAAGCCCGTTCAGACTTAACAACGATCAATCTATTGAAACAGCGTCCTATTGCGTAGTGGCAAACGCCAGGCCTTCGTCCTCCCAGCCCTTAATACCACCAATCATTATTTTCACCGGTCGACCTAGCTGCGCCAACTTCAGCGCCGCGCGATCGGCCCCGTTACAGTGTGGGCCAGCGCAATAGACGACAAACAGTGTGTCCTGTGGCCATTTTTTCAAGGATTCCGTATTTATCAGTCGATGGGGGAGATGAATCGCGCCAGGGACATGACAACGGGAAAAACTCTCTGCACTCCCCACCACATGTAAAAGCACAAAATCTTTGTCGTCTGCAGCCATCGCGGAATGAACGTCAGAACAATCCGTCTCCATATTCAGACGTTGCTGGAAATGGGCGATAGCTTGTGCAGATGAAGCGGCTGGAATATCTGTTACGGTACTCATAGTGTTGTTTTCTCTTGTGGTGAAATCAGCTGTTGTGTTACCTCTTATCTCATCAAAAAATTAACCTTGAAACACCCTCTGACCATGACAGATTCCGCCAGGATCATGACAACATCTTCTCGCCCGTTGGTCGTTGCACTCGCTTATGACGGGCTATGTACTTTTGAGTTTGGCGTCGCAGTGGAAGTTTTTGGGCTTCCGCGACCTGAACTGGGAGAGGGCTGGTATCGTTTTGCCGTGGCTTCGGTTGATCAAGGTGAATTAAGGGCAACTGGCGGGGTTCGTATCGTGGTGGACGGTGGATATGAATTGCTGCAGGAAGCAGACACTATTGTCATTCCTGGCTGGCGTGACGTGAGCTCACCGGTCCCGGAAGCATTATGCGATGCGCTTCGTGAAGCACATCAACGCGGTTGTCGAATCATCTCTATCTGTTCTGGTGTATTTGTTCTGGCTGCGGCAGGTTTGCTGGATGACCGTAAGGCGACGACGCACTGGCGTTACGTCAGTGAACTCCAGCGACGCTTTCCCGCCATCAACGTTGTGGAAGATGTCCTGTATGTCGGTGACCACGACGTGCTCACTTCGGCAGGTAGTGCGGCAGGGATTGATTTATGTTTGCATGTGGTGCGCACTGATTTTGGACTTGAGATTGCCAATAACGTGGCCCGTCGCCTGGTGCTGCAGCCCCACAGGGATGGCAGCCAGACTCAGCAGCAACTGCGTCCTGTCGCCCGCAGTCGGGAAAGCCAGCGTTTTGGTCTTTTGCTTGACTGGTTACATAACAATATCGCGCAGAAGCATACTCTTGACGCTCTGGCCAGCCAGGTCGGTATGAGTCCCCGAACGTTGATGCGGCGATTTCAGGAGTCAACGGGGCTTACTCCCGCACGTTGGCTGATGAATGAACGGCTAAACCGTGCGCAGCAGGCGCTCAATACATCCCATATCAGTATTGAGCAGATCGCGCAGCAAACCGGGTTCGGCAGCGCAAACTCTTTGCGTTACCACTTTCAAAAACGATTTGGTATCAGCCCGCAGGCATTACGTAATCAGATGCGATAGCACATTTTCACGCTCTGCTTTTTTATCCCCCGCAAGGTAGGGTATATTTCGCTGTCAAAGGAGAAATTATGCTGCCCGACTCATCCATCCGATTAAATAAATACATCAGTGAAAGCGGAATCTGCTCGCGCCGCGAGGCGGATCGCTTTATCGAACAAGGGAATGTCTTCCTGAATGGTAAACGCGCCACCATTGGCGATCAGGTGATGCCTGGCGACGTCGTAAAAGTGAATGGTCGGTTGATTGAGCCGCGTGAAGCGGAAGATCTGGTTTTTATCGCGCTGAACAAGCCGGTAGGGATTGTCAGCACCACTGAAGACAGCGAACGCGACAACATTGTTGATTTTGTTAACCACAGCAAGCGCGTGTTCCCAATCGGTCGTCTGGACAAAGATTCCCAGGGGCTTATCTTTCTGACCAACCACGGCGACCTGGTGAATAAAATCCTGCGTGCCGGTAACGATCACGAAAAAGAGTATCTGGTGACGGTAGATAAGCCGGTCACTGATGACTTTATCCGTGGGATGAGTGCCGGTGTGCCAATCCTTGGCACCGTTACCAAGAAATGTAAGGTCAAGAAAGAAGCGCCGTTTGTGTTTCGCATCACGCTGATTCAGGGGCTGAACCGCCAGATCCGTCGTATGTGCGAGCACTTTGGCTATGAAGTTACTAAGCTTGAGCGTACACGTATCATGAACGTTGGTCTGTCCGGCCTGCCGCTGGGTGAATGGCGCGACCTGACGGATGACGAACTGATCGACCTGTTCAAGCTGATTGAGAACTCGTCCTCAGAAGCCAAACCGAAGGCGAAAGCGAAGCCAAAAACCGCAGGCATTAAGCGCCCGGTAGTGAAAATCGAAAAATCGGCTGAGAAAGAGAAATCGCGCCCGGCGGCAAACGGGAAGCGTTTTACCTCGCCGGGGCGTAAGAAGAAAGGGCGTTAACGTCTGCCGCGCGTTGGCGTATTCGCTGACCAGGAAAATGATGCTTCCGCATCCGGTTTATAAGCCTGCTTTTTCTTCAACTGGCGGGCTTTTTTAGCTTCTGCTTCGCGCAAGGCCATCAGTTTATCGATGTACTCTTTCTTGATGCTGTTGGTCTCAGCGTTGGTCAGCAGCCGACCATGCGCAATGCGCGCGCGGTCGAGCAGCGTTTTCAGTTCACGCTGTTCGCGCTCGGTCATCTCTTTTTGGGTAATGCGGGGGAGTGCCATAAGGGTGCCCTCTGTTAGCCGATATCCGCAGTGTACGGCAAAGTGCAGAGGCTGGGTAGGCCGGATAAGGTGTTAGCTGCTATCCGGCCTGCCGCCGTCAATTAGCAGCGTTCTTTTTCTTTAATCGGTTTACCGGACCAGTAACCTGCCAGCAGCGAACCGGAAAGGTTATGCCAGACGGAGAACAACGCGCCGGGCAGCGCCGCGAGCGGGCCAAAGTAGATTTTGCCCAGCGCAGCGGCAAGGCCTGAATTCTGCATGCCCACTTCAATAGCCAACGTACGACAGGTTGACTCGTCGAAACCAAACAGTTTTCCGCCCCAGTAGCCGCCGAGCAAGCCAATGGTGTTATGCAGGATTACGGCGATAATCACCACAAAGCCGACAGACGCAATGTGCGAGGCGGACCCCGCCACGACGGCGCTGATGATCGCCAGGATACACACCATAGAAAACGCCGGCAGATACGGTTCCACGGCTTTTACGACGCGTGGAAACAGATGGTGAATGACCAGCCCCAAAGCAATCGGAATGACCACGATCTGCAGAATACTCAGCAGCATACCCATCACATCCACCTGGATATGCGCGTCGACATACAGCCGTGTCAGCAGCGGCGTGGCGACAACGCCGACCAGCGTTGAAACCGATGAAATAGTCACGGAGAGCGCCACATCACCTTTTGCCAGATAGATCATGACGTTCGATGCGGTTCCGCTGGCAACGCTACCGACCAGCACCATCCCTGCCGACAGTTCCGGTGGCATATTAAATGCCAGCGCCAAAATCCATGCGGCGAGCGGCATCACCAGATAGTGCAGGAAAATACCCGCCGCGACAGGTGCGGGGCGTGAGAGTACGCGTTTAAAGTCGTCCACCTTCAGGTGAACGCCCATGCCGAACATGATCAGCATCAGCAACGACGGTACGAATGGCCCGACAGGCGTAAAGGTGGAGGGCGTGTAATACGCAATAACAGAGAGCAGCAGCGCCCATAACGGGAACAGCCGCGTGAGAGTAGCGAGCATGTTATCTTCCTTGCGATTGAAATGTGTTGTGTTGTTATAAAAAAGCCGGGTTCGAGCCCGGCTATAGTTATTGTTTATCGCGTGATGAAATATTATTCAAACAAATTATGATGCAGCTTCTGTACCACCTGTTCGGCTTCGCTACCGGGCACCAGGAAGCACAGGTTATGGCTGGACGCGCCGTAGCAAATCATGCGGATGTTGAACGGCTCCAGTACACCAAATACCTCTTTACCCACGCCGCAGGCTTTGGACAGGTCGTTGCCAATCAACGCCACCAGCGCCAGGCCTTCTTCGACTTCAACCCGGCACAGGGCAGACAGTTCCATCAGCAGAGACTGCGTTAACAGCGTATCGCCGGTGGAGGTTGAGCCGGTGGTATCCAGCGTCAGCGCTACGCTGACTTCAGATGTGGTAATTAAATCTACCGAGATATTGTGGCGTGCAAGGATGCCGAACACTTCTGCTAAAAAGCCGCGAGAGTGCAGCATATTCAGGCTATGCAGCGTCAGCAGCGTCTGCTTACGGCGTAGCGCCAGCGCACGGAACAGCGGTGGATTCGCGGTTTTATTGCAGACCAGCGTACCGCCTGCTTTTGGATCCTTGCTGGAGCCAACAAATACCGGGATATCGCTACGTACGGCCGGCAACAGGGTTGCCGGGTGCAGCACTTTCGCGCCAAAGGTCGCCATTTCCGCGGCCTCTTCAAAGGCGATTTCATCAATACGCTGCGCTGCAGGAACAACGCGCGGATCGGTAGTGTAAATGCCAGGAACATCGGTCCAGATATCGACGCGCGTTGCGTGCAGCGCTTCGGCCAGCAGGGCGGCTGTATAATCGCTACCGCCGCGCCCCAACGTGGTGGTGCGGCCTTTGCCTTCGCTGCCGATAAAACCCTGAGTGATTACCAGACCTTCGCTCAGACGCGGGGCCAACTGAAGCGTTGCCAGTTCAGCCAGCGCCGCGACGTCGGGTCCTGCGCGACCAAAACGATCGTTGGTGCGCATCACTTTACGCACGTCAAACCACTGTGCTTGCACGTTGCGTTCACGCAGGATTTCGACGAACAACAGGGTAGACATCAGTTCACCGTGGCTGACCAGTTCGTCGGTCAGGGCGGTTGAGGTCGCCAGTGACGCCGCTTCTGCCAGCGTGGTGATGTTTTCCAGCAGACGTTCAATCTCTTCACGAATTACGTTCGGATAACGCAGGCGTTCCAGAATATTGAACTGAATTTGACGAATAGCGTCGAGTTTTTCGAAGCGCTCGGTTGGCTCCAGCCCTTCAGCCAGTGCGACCAGCAGGTTGGTAATTCCAGCGGAAGCGGAAAGTACCACTACACGGACGTTAGCATCAGAAAGCACCACATCAGCGCTGCGATTCATGGCATCAAAATCCGCCACGCTGGTACCGCCAAACTTGGAGACAACTACATCAGTCATAACTACCTCGTGTCAGGGAATGAATAGAGCGACCATGGCACATAAGGCAGAACGAAAACCGGTGCAGGCGCAAATGCAAATACCGTATTTATAAATAAAATGTGTAGCTTGCACTGTCAACGCTGGGATTATGCGGATTTTTCATGCTGCGTTTCCGTTCAGTAACAGCGCTTATAACATCTATACTTTTTACCCTGGTTCGATGGATACAAGGGCGATGGCATTAAAACAATCACACTTTTCTGTGACTGGCGTTACAATCGATCTCAGTCACAATTCTCAAAATCAGAAGAGTATTGCTAATGAAAAACATCAATCCAACGCAGACCTCAGCCTGGCAGGCACTACAAAAACACTTTGAAGAGATGAAAGACGTTACTATCGCGGATCTGTTCGCGAAAGATAGTGATCGTTTCGCTAAATTTTCCGCTACGTTTGACGATCTGATGCTGGTGGATTTCTCCAAAAACCGCATCACTGAAGAGACGCTGGCTAAACTGCAGGATCTGGCGAAAGAGACCGATTTGGCAGGCGCCATCAAGTCCATGTTCTCCGGTGAGAAAATTAACCGCACTGAAGATCGTGCCGTGCTGCACGTGGCGCTGCGCAACCGTAGCAACACTCCAATCATCGTTGACGGCAAAGATGTGATGCCGGAAGTGAACGCGGTACTGGAGAAGATGAAATCCTTCTCTGAAGCGATTATCTCCGGAAGCTGGAAAGGCTATACCGGTAAAGCCATTACTGATGTCGTGAACATCGGTATCGGCGGTTCAGACCTCGGCCCGTTCATGGTGACCGAAGCGCTGCGCCCGTACAAAAATCACCTGAACATGCATTTTGTGTCTAACGTCGATGGTACGCACATTGCCGAAGTGCTGAAGAAAGTGAATCCGGAGACTACGCTGTTCCTGGTCGCTTCCAAAACCTTCACCACTCAGGAAACCATGACTAACGCCCACAGCGCGCGCGACTGGTTCCTGGCGACCGCTGGCGACAACAAGCACGTTGCCAAACACTTCGCAGCGCTCTCCACTAACGGTAAAGCGGTTGGCGAGTTCGGTATTGATACCGCCAATATGTTCGAGTTCTGGGACTGGGTTGGCGGTCGTTACTCCCTGTGGTCTGCAATCGGTCTGTCCATCATCCTTTCTGTGGGCTTCGACAACTTTGTTGAGCTGCTCTCTGGCGCGCACGCCATGGACAAACACTTCTCCACCACTCCGGCGGAGAAAAACCTGCCGGTGCTGCTGGCGCTGATCGGTATCTGGTACAACAATTTCTTCGGTGCTGAAACCGAAGCGATTCTGCCGTACGACCAGTATATGCACCGTTTCGCGGCCTACTTCCAGCAGGGCAATATGGAATCCAATGGTAAATACGTTGACCGTAACGGCAATGCGGTGGATTACCAGACAGGCCCAATCATCTGGGGTGAGCCGGGTACTAACGGTCAGCATGCGTTCTACCAACTGATTCATCAGGGTACCAAAATGGTTCCGTGCGATTTCATCGCTCCGGCAATCACCCACAACCCGCTGTCGGATCACCATCCGAAACTGCTGTCTAACTTCTTCGCTCAGACCGAAGCGCTGGCTTTTGGTAAATCTCGTGAAGTGGTTGAGCAGGAATACCGCGACCAGGGTAAAGATCCGGCAACGCTTGACCACGTTGTGCCGTTCAAAGTGTTCGAAGGTAACCGTCCAACTAACTCCATCCTGCTGCGCGAAATCACACCGTTCAGCCTGGGTGCGCTGATTGCGCTGTACGAGCACAAAATCTTCACTCAGGGCGCGATCCTGAATATCTTCACCTTTGACCAGTGGGGCGTTGAGCTGGGCAAACAGCTGGCGAATCGCATTCTGCCAGAGCTGAATGATGATAAAGAAATCACCAGCCATGATTGCTCAACTAACGGTTTGATTAACCGTTATAAGTCCTGGCGTTAATCTGCTTCTTCCTTCGAGCTGCAGCGGTGTTGGCTGTGTTCGTTAACCCCGGTCGCATAGCTATCTATGCTCCCGGGGATTAACGATCTTGCCGCCTTGCTGCAATTCGAATGAATTTGCAGATTACTTATAAAAAAGCCGATATTAATATCGGCTTTTTTTATAATCTGGCTCCCGAATATCTACGCTTTTGCTTTACACCTTTATTGAGCTTAATCCTAAAATAATTCATTCAACGTTATCGTGTTTCTGGTTTTTTCAGAATTACCGGATGTTGTGTTTTTGTTTTTATATTTTAACTTTATGATTGTATTAATTTAATTATCTGACGTTAATCATTTTATTTCTTGCTATCTAATTATCCTAAATTCCCACCTGGCGTAATTTGCACACTTTGGCTTGTGTATATTCGATCTCGCCCGAAATTCTTTTGGGTAAATCTCCATTCATACAATGAAGGGAATTTGTGATGAAAAAAGTTCTGTATGGCCTTTGGGCTATATCTGCGCTTGCGGCGACTTCTGTCTATGCTGCCCCCGTTCAGGTGGGTGAGGCTGCAGGGTCGGCTGCCGCGTCGGTTTCGGCAGGAAGTTCCTCCGCAACCAGCGCGAGCACCGTAAGTTCTGCGGTGGGGGTTGCCCTTGCGGCAACCGGTGGCGGCGATGGTTCTAACACCGGAACCACAACCACCACAACCACCAGTACCCAGTAATACCGGTACGTTTAATTCTAACCACACTTCGGTGTGGTTATTTTGCCGCTGCGGAGAAATGTCGTGAAGCGACCAGCGCTGATAATGGTTTGCCTGTTATTACAGGCGTGCTCAGCCACCACCGAAGGGCTGGGTCATTCGCTATGGGATAGCGTGTTTGGTACTCCCGGCGTACAGATGACGGACGATGAAATCAAAAACATGCCCTACGCCAGCCAGTACATGCAGCTCAACGGCGGCCCACAACTGTTTGTGGTACTCGCGTTCGCGGAAAACGGACAGCAGAAATGGGTGACTCAGGATCGGGCCATTCTCGTCACGCAGTCTGGGCGCATGGTGAAAACGCATCTCGGCGGGGATAACCTGATCGAGGTGAATAATCTGGCGGCAGATCCGCTCATCAAACCAAACCAGATAGTCGATGGGGCAACGTGGACCCGCACGATGGGCTGGACCGAACATCAGCAGGTGCGCTATGCCACCGCCCGCTCGGTTTTCGAATGGGATGGCACTGACACCATTAAGGTTGGTAACGAAGATACGCCAGTACGAATCCTTGACGAAGAAGTCACCACCGATCAAACGCGCTGGCATAACCGCTACTGGATCGACAGCGAAGGGCAGATTCGCCAATCGGAACAGTATCTTGGCGCACGTTACTTCCCGGTGAAAACCACGCTGATTAAGGCGGCAAAATCATGATGAAACGAGCCGTTGTGGCGCTGCTATTGAGCCTGAGCGCAGCGTCAGTTTTTGCTGCGGGTAGCGTTAAGGTCTTTACCTCCGCCAGCGAAGAGCCAAAAACGTTGACCGGGGCCGAACATCTGCTCGACCTGGTTGGGCAGCCGCGGTTGAATAATAGCTGGTGGCCAGGAGCGGTTATCAGCGAAGAGCGGGCAACGACGGAAGCAGAGCGTCAGCAGCAGGCATTACTGGCTCGTCTGGCGATGCTCAGCGCTGAAGAAAGCGGTGACGATGCCGCGGCTATCAACGCATTGCGCCAGCAAATTCAGGCGCTGAAGGTGACCGGCAGACAGAAGATTAATCTCGACCCGGATGTTGTGCGCGTCAGTGAGCGAGGCAACCCGCCGTTGCAGGGCAATTACACGCTGTGGGTCGGACCGCAGCCAACGGATATAACGCTGTTTGGCCTGCTAAGTCATCCGGGTAAACAACCGTTTATACCCGGGCGCGATATCGCCAGCTATCTCGATGAGCAACGTCGGCTCAGCGGCGCAGATCGTAGCTACGCCTGGGTCATCTATCCAGACGGACGCACGCAAAAAGTCCCGGTCGCCTACTGGAACAAACGTCACGTTGAGCCGATGCCCGGCAGCATCATTTTTGTCGGACTCTCTGATGCTGTCTGGCGCAGCACCCCGGATGAAATCAATGCCGACATTCTTCGCACCCTGACCCAGCGGATACCCGAATAATGAGAAAAACTTATCTGCTCAGCTTACTGGCGCTGGGCGTAAGCATTGCCTGCCACGGTGAAACCTGGCCCGCGCCCATTGGACCTTCCCAGTCCGATTTTGGCGGCGTGGGACTGCTGCAAACCCCAACCGCACGCATGGCGCGTGAAGGCGAAATGAGCCTTAACTACCGCGATAACGATCAATACCGTTACTACTCTGCGTCGGTACAACTCTTCCCCTGGCTGGAAACCACCCTGCGCTATACCGATGTGCGTACCAAAAAATACAGCGGCGTGGAGTCGTTTTCTGGCGATCAGACTTATAAAGATAAGGCTTTTGATCTCAAACTTCGCCTGTGGGAAGAGAGCTACTGGATGCCGCAGGTGGCGGTTGGCGCGCGGGATATCGGTGGTACCGGCCTGTTTGATGCGGAGTATATGGTGGCGAACAAAGCCTGGGGCCCGTTTGATTTCTCTCTCGGCCTTGGCTGGGGATATCTCGGGACCAGCGGCAACGTTAGCAATCCGTTTTGCTCATACAGTGATAAATTCTGCCATCGCGATAACAGCTACAAGCAGGCCGGTTCTGTTGACGGTAGCCAGATGTTCCACGGCCCGGCGTCGCTGTTTGGCGGCGTAGAGTATCAGACTCCCTGGCAGCCGCTGCGCCTGAAACTGGAGTATGAAGGTAATAATTACCAGCAGGATTTTGCCGGCAAGTTGGATCAGAAGAGCAAGTTTAACGTCGGCGCTATTTATCGCGTCACCGATTGGGCCGACGTTAACCTCAGCTATGAGCGCGGGAACACCTTGATGTTTGGGGTCACGCTGCGGACTAACTTTAACGATCTGCGACCAAACTATAACGACAATACCCGCCCGAAATATCAACCACAGCCGCAGGATGCCATCCTGCAACATTCGGTGGTGGCGAATCAGTTAACGCTGCTGAAATATAATGCCGGGCTGGCGGATCCTAAAATTCAGGTGCAGGGCGATACGCTGTATGTAACGGGTGAACAGGTGAAATACCGTGATTCGCGCGAAGGGATCGAGCGTGCTAACCGGATCGTGATGAACGATCTTCCCGATGGGATCCGCACGATCCGCATTACGGAAAACCGCCTTAACTTGCCGCAGGTGACGACCGAAACGGAGGTTTCCAGCCTCAAGCGCCATCTGGAAGGCGAGCCGTTGGGCCATGAAACTCAACTGGCACAAAAACGCGTCGAGCCCGAGGTACCGAAAACGACCGAGCAGGGCTGGTATATTGATAAGTCACGCTTCAATTTCCACATCGATCCGGTGCTAAATCAGTCGGTGGGCGGCCCGGAAAACTTCTATATGTATCAGTTGGGCGTGATGGGAACGGCGGATTTGTGGGTTACCGATCATCTGCTGACCACCGGGAGTTTGTTCGCCAACCTCGCTAATAACTATGACAAGTTTAACTACACCAACCCGCCGCAGGATTCGCATTTACCACGCGTGCGTACCCATGTGCGTGAGTATGTGCAAAACGATGTCTACGTGAATAACCTGCAGGCCAACTACTTCCAGTCACTTGGAAACGGGTTCTACGGACAGGTTTACGGTGGCTACCTGGAAACTATGTACGGCGGAGCGGGGGCAGAAGTGCTGTATCGCCCGCTGGACAGCAACTGGGCGTTTGGTGTTGATGCCAACTACGTGAAACAGCGTGACTGGCGTAGCGCGCAGGACATGATGAAGTTCACCGACTACAGCGTGAAGACCGGGCATTTGACGGCTTACTGGAATCCTTCGTTCGCCCAGGATGTACTGGTGAAAGCCAGCGTGGGGCAGTATCTGGCGGGGGATAAGGGCGGAACGCTGGAAGTGGCGAAACGCTTTGACAGCGGCGTAGTGGTGGGGGGTTATGCGACCATCACCGACGCCTCGCCGGATGAGTACGGAGAGGGTGATTTTACCAAAGGGGTGTACGTTTCCGTGCCGCTGGATCTGTTCTCGTCAGGCCCAACCCGCAGCCGTGCGGCGATTGGCTGGACGCCGTTAACACGCGATGGCGGCCAGCAGCTTGGACGTAAGTTTGGTCTGTACGACATGACCAGCGACAGGAGTGAAAACTTCCGCTGATAGATGGCCGGATGGGACCTGCGCTTATCCGGCTCTATAAACGACGTAATAATTTTGCCGGATTTCCCGCATACACGCCTTTCTCGGTGATCGATTTGGTCACCACGCTTCCCGCGCCGACGACCACGCCATCGCAGATAGTGACCGCCAGAATGGTCGCTCCGCTGCCGATCGAGACATCGTCGCCAATCGTAATACGTCCCCAACTGTTGCGGTCGGCATTGGGTTTTCCTTCGCGAAACATATCGTTGGCGAACATCACGCCGTGACCGATAAAACAGCGAGCGCCGAGGGTGACATATTCGCAGATGAAGGTGTGCGACTGAATTTTGCTGTCTGCGCCAATCTGCGTATTACCCTGGATTTCAACAAATGGTCCGACAAAAACGTTGTCACCCAATGTGCAGTCGTAGAGATTTGCGGGTTCATAAATTACCACGTTCTCACCGCAGGTAACGTTGCGAACAGCGGATTGTCTGAGCTGCATAATTCATCCTGTGAAATGTGTCGTGACACTCATCATTCCCTGCTGACCTTTCTTGCACAAAATATAAACAAAAAATGTAGATCTCTGTCACATTTTTGCGTTATACAGGAACCTCGCCACTGAGTAAGAGGTGCTGTTATGACGTCGCTATCTCGTCCGCGCGTGGAGTTTATCTCCACTATTTTACAGACCGTGTTGAATCTGGGGTTGCTGAGTCTGGGCCTGATCCTGGTCGTATTCCTCGGGAAAGAAACGCTGCATCTGGCGGATGTGCTGTTCGCGCCGGAACAAACCAGCAAGTATGAACTGGTGGAAGGGCTGGTGGTTTACTTTCTCTACTTTGAATTTATCGCGTTGATTGTGAAGTACTTTCAGTCAGGTTTTCACTTTCCGCTGCGCTACTTTGTCTATATCGGGATCACTGCGATTGTGCGGCTGATCATTGTCGATCATAAAGCGCCGATGGATGTGCTGATCTATTCTGCGGCGATCCTGCTGCTGGTGATCACCCTGTGGCTGTGTAATTCCAAACGGCTGAAGCGAGAGTAAAAGACAACACGCCGCAATTGGGCTGCGGCGTGTTTTGGGTAAAAATTACTGCGCAGAGGCCGGCTGGGTTTTCTCCGCCGCGGGTTCCCACAGTTCTTCAAATTTATCCACCGTCATGATCGCCAATACGGTAAAGCTTAGGTTGATCACGCCGATGGCGATAACGCCTGCGCCAAACTCATTCTGTTTAATTTGTCGAGTTTCAGGCGAAAAATTGATTTGCAGTGATGGGGGGCACGAAAGGAAATAATCGTAAGCGTAATGCAAAATAACATAAAAAAAGGGCGCTCCGTAGAGCGCCGAATAACAGTCACAGGTTGGGATAACATAAGTTGAGGGTTGCAGTGGCATTGCCCGTTGCCGGGCAGTTACTTCGGTAAAACTTAACCTTTCACACCACCCGCCGTCAGTCCGTTGACCAACCAGCGCTGTGCCAGCAGGAACACCAGAGTGATAGGAATGGCTGAAAGTACAGCTGCGGCGGCAAAGTCGCCCCACAAATAGTTCTGTGGATTGAGGTACTGCTGCATACCTACCGCAAGGGTATAGCTGTTCACATCACGCAGCAGCAGTGATGCGACCGGTACTTCGGTAATCGCGGCAATGAAAGACAGAATAAACACGACCGCCAGAATCGGAACGGAAAGCGGCAGCAACACCAGGCGGAATGCCTGCCATGGCGTTGCGCCATCCAGCGCGGCCGCTTCTTCCAGCGAACCGTCGATGGTTTCGAAATAGCCCTTAATCGTCCACACATGCAGTGCAATACCGCCGAGATAGGCGAAGATCACGCCACCGTGAGTGTTCAGACCAATAAACGGAATGTACTGGCCCAGGCGGTCAAACAAAGCATACAACGCGACCAGAGACAGCACCGCCGGGAACATCTGGAATATCAGCATCCCTTTCAGTAGGGTTGCTTTGCCCGGGAAACGCATACGGGCAAAGGCGTAAGCGCAGGTGGTGGAAAGCGTCACGATACCGATCGCGGTAATGGTGGCTACTTTTACCGAGTTCCACAGCCATAACAGCACCGGGAACGGCGGCGGCGTCACGCGGCCATCCGCGTGTTCAACGCTAAAGCCCAGCGCCAGTTTCCAGTGTTCCCAGGAGATGTTTTCCGGGATCAGGCTGCCGGTGGCAAAGTTACCTTCACGCAGCGAGATAGCGATAACCATCAGCAGCGGGAACATGATCGCTGCAATGAAAATCAGCAGCAGCAAGTGCGTTGTTAAGAGACGCAGTTTCTGAGATTTGGGTTGTACCATAGCCATGTTCGTTGTCTCCCTTAATCAAACTTCATACGCGTGGCTTTCAGGTTCACGATGGCCAGCGCACCGACCAGCAGGAAGATCAGCGTGGCAATCGCCGCCGCCAGACCGAAGTCCTGACCACCGCCGCCTTCGAAGGCGATACGGTAGGTGTAGCTCACGAGCAGGTCGGTATAGCCTGCTGGCGTGGTGGTACCAAGACGGTCTGGACCACCGTTGGTCAACAGTTGAATCAGCACGAAGTTGTTAAAGTTAAAGGCGAAGCTGGCGATCATCAGCGGCGTCAGCGGCTTAATCAGCAGTGGCAACGTAATCTTAAAGAAGTTCTGGAACGGACCTGCACCATCCATCGCCGACGCTTCATACAGGTCGTCAGGGATCGCTTTAAGCAGACCCATGCACAGGATCATCATGTACGGGTAACCAAGCCAGGTGTTGACGATAATAATCATCGAACGCGCGGTGGTTGGGTCGCTGAACCAGGCCGGTTTGATGCCAAACAGTGCGCTCAGCATCATGTTGATTTCACCGAAGCTCTGGTTGAACAGTCCTTTGAAAATCAGAATCGAAATAAACGACGGTACGGCATACGGCAGAATCAGCAGGACACGGTAAATCGCTTTGCCTTTGAGAGACTCCCACTGTACGAGACAGGCTAGTACCATCCCCACGGCCACGGTGAGGATCACGGTCAGAACGGAGAAGACCACCGTCCAGACAAAGATGGCGAAGAACGGTTTCTGAATGCCTTCGTCGGTAAATACGCGGGCGAAGTTGTCCCAACCGATGGCAACGGTATAGCCTGGGCTGAGTTTTTCGTTACCCCAGCTACCGTCAGCGTTAATTGCCTGATAATAACCAATATCGTTGTTGGCGCGGTATTTTACGCCGCTTTGGCTGTTGGTAAGCGTGCCGTCATCAGCGAGCGTATAGAGTGGCTGCGTGCCGGAAAACTGGCGCAGTGAACTCATAATCACTTTGCTTTCATCCGGCAGGATGGCGGTGAGTTGGGTTAACGCCTGGCGATTTTGCGTGATGATACGCAGCGTCGCACGTTCGCCCGCTGGCAGCGCCTCGGCTTCTTTCAACTGCAGTTTCTGTTCGCCGCCAAATTTAAAGGCGTCGGAGAGATAATTCTTGCCAGTTTCACCGTCGGTGAGGGCCAGTTGCCACTCCGTACCCGCCGGATACAGGCCGAAGTTGTAGGTTTTCCCCGCCTGATAAGAACGGTCCATCAAGACTTCCTGAGCACGTTCAAAGGTCAGTTGGTTGGTGCTGCTGTAGTTGGTAAAGGCAATTGCGATAGTACAAATTAGCGGAAACAGGACAAACAGCCCCATCCCTGCAACGCCTGGGTAAACATAGCGCCAGGCGTAGGCTTTACGGTTAGCAAAAATATACAGGCCAGCAGAGCTTAAAATCAGCGTCATGATGGCAAACAGGTACTCCCCCTGAGCATACATCAAAACAACAAGGTAACCGACCAGCAGCCCAAGCAGACCCATCACTGACCATTTCAGCCGGTCGCTTTGCCACCAGTGTTTCTTTTTAATGACATCCATGGGGATCAATCCTCTTTACGCTTTATCCTTCGCACTACCTCTTTGTTGGCTGCGGAAGCTCACCCCAGTCACTTACTTATGTAAGCTCCTGGGGATTTGCCTCCTTGCCGCCTCGATGTAGCGCGAATGATTTCGCGTAACAACGTATTCAATAAACCTGATTCCCTAAGAAATAAGGGAAACCGTATTACTTGGTGATACGACCTTGTGCATCTTTCAGCGCGGCATCGACGGTCTGACGGCCGCTGGCAGCGTTGATCACTGCGGTACGAACGGCATACCAGAATGCAGACATCTGCGGGATGTTCGGCATGATCTCGCCTTTCTGGGCGTTATCCATGGTGGCCGCGATACGCGGGTCTTTCGCTAACTGATCCTGGAAGGATTTCAGCGCAACCGCGCCCAGCGGTTTGTCCTTATTCACTTCATCCAGACCCTGATCGGTCAGCAGGTAGTTTTCGAGGAACTCTTTTGCCAGTTCTTTGTTCGGGCTGGCAGCGTTGATACCTGCGCTCAGAACGCCCACGAACGGTTTGGACGGTTTACCCTTGAAGGTTGGCAGCAGGGCAACGCCGTAATTCACCTTGCTCTTATCGATGTTGGACCACGCCCACGGACCGTTGATGGTCATCGCGGTGTCACCTTTGTTAAAGGCCGCTTCGGCGATGGAGTAATCGGTATCCGCGTTCATGTGTTTGTTCTTGATCAGATCAACCAGGAAGGTCAGACCCGCTTTTGCGCCCGCGTTGTCCACGCCCACGTCTTTCACGTCGTACTTGCCGTTTTCAAACTTGAACGCGTAACCGCCGTCGGCGGCAATCAGCGGCCAGGTGAAGTACGGTTCTTGCAGGTTGAACATCAGCGCGGATTTTCCTTTCGCCTTCAGCTCTTTATCCAGCGCAGGAATTTCTTCCCAGGTTTTTGGCGGGTTTGGAACGAGGTCTTTGTTATAAATCAACGACAGCGCTTCAACCGCAATCGGGTAGGCAATCAGTTTGCCGTTATAGCGTACGGCATCCCAGGTGAACGGATAGAGTTTGTCCTGGAACGCTTTATCTGGGGTGATTTCAGCCAGCAGGCCAGACTGAGCATAGCCGCCAAAACGGTCATGTGCCCAGAAGATGATGTCAGGGCCATCGCCAGTCGCGGCAACCTGTGGGAACTTCTCTTCCAGTTTGTCCGGGTGCTCAATGGTGACTTTGATACCGGTGTCTTTCTCGAATTTTTTGCCCACTTCAGCGAGGCCGTTATAGCCTTTGTCGCCGTTAATCCAGATAACCAGCTTACCTTCTTCAATCTTGGCGAGAGCCGAGGCGGAAAACATCATCGTCGTTAATGCAGACAATGCGAGGATGCGTGCGCCAGTTTTGATTTTCATAGTTCCCATCCTGTTTGGTGATTTTGCAGAGGTGGCTTAACGGTTACTAGTTTCTTTATACGACAACCTCTTTCCATCCTCCTTACCCCTACGCCCCACCCGCTCTTTATGTGATCTGTGTTACATAAATGTGAGTATTGCGTACTGGCGCACATAAAAACCCACTGATTTTTGCAGGCTGCATCACGAAATTCCTCCGCGGCGTACGGCCCGGGTCTCAGACGCTGTTCTCTCATCCTCCCGCCTCCTCCCCCATAAAAAAGCCGGGGGTGGAGGATTCACGCAGTCAAGGGATCACGCATAGTCAGCCCATCATGAATGTTGCTGTCGATGACAGGTTGTAACGAAGGGAGAAGGGCATGGCGAGCGTACAGCTGCGAAATGTAACGAAAGCCTGGGGTGACGTGGTGGTATCGAAAGATATCAATCTCGACATTCACGAAGGGGAATTCGTGGTGTTTGTCGGACCGTCAGGCTGCGGTAAGTCGACCTTGCTGCGTATGATCGCCGGACTTGAAACCATCACCAGTGGCGACCTGTTTATCGGGGAGACCCGGATGAACGACATTCCCCCCGCCGAACGCGGCGTGGGCATGGTCTTTCAGTCCTACGCGTTGTATCCCCATTTATCCGTCGCAGAAAACATGTCGTTTGGCCTCAAACTGGCTGGCGCAAAAAAAGAGGTGATGAATCAGCGCGTGAATCAGGTCGCGGAAGTTCTGCAACTGGCGCACCTGCTGGAGCGTAAACCGAAAGCGCTTTCCGGCGGACAACGTCAGCGTGTGGCGATTGGCCGAACGCTGGTTGCCGAGCCACGCGTATTCCTGCTGGATGAACCGCTGTCGAACCTCGACGCCGCTCTGCGTGTGCAAATGCGTATTGAAATCTCCCGCCTGCATAAACGTCTTGGCCGCACGATGATTTACGTCACCCACGATCAGGTCGAAGCGATGACGCTGGCCGACAAAATTGTGGTGCTGGATGCTGGTCGCGTGGCGCAGGTCGGCAAACCGCTGGAGCTATACCACTATCCGGCTGACCGCTTTGTGGCGGGCTTTATTGGCTCGCCGAAGATGAACTTCCTGCCGGTGAAAGTCACCGGGACGGCCATCGATCAGGTGCAGGTTGAACTGCCCAACCGCCAGCAAATATGGCTACCGGTGGACAGCCATGCGGTACAGGTTGGTGCCAACATGTCTTTAGGTATCCGCCCGGAACATCTGCTGCCCAGCGATATCGCCGATGTCACCCTCGAAGGTGAAGTGCAGGTGGTCGAGCAGCTTGGTCACGAAACTCAAATTCATATCCAGATCCCCGCCATCCGTCAAAACCTGGTTTACCGCCAGAATGACGTGGTGTTGGTAGAAGAGGGTGCCACATTCGCTATCGGCCTGCCGCCAGAGCGTTGCCATCTGTTCCGTGAGGATGGCACTGCATGTCGTCGGTTGCATCAAGAGCCGGGCGTTTAAGGTCCCCATAAAAAACGAAACGCAAAGCCATTCGAAGCTACATCGAGGCGGCAAGTAAATGAATCCCCGGGAGTGTACAAAGAGTACGCGACTGGGGTGAAAGAACGCAGCCAACAAAGAGGCAGCCCGAAGGGGGACGCGTTTAAAGAAAAGCAATGATCTCAGGAGATAGAACGATGATTACTCTGCGCAAACTCCCTCTGGCGGTTGCTGTAGCAGCAGGCATTATGTCTGTTCAGGCAATGGCTGTAGATTTCCACGGTTACGCTCGTTCCGGTATTGGCTGGACAGGGAGTGGCGGTGAACAACAGTGTTTCCAGGCAACCGGTGCACAAAGTAAATACCGTCTCGGTAACGAATGTGAAACCTATGCGGAAATCAAATTAGGTCAGGAAGTGTGGAAAGAAGGCGATAAGAGCTTCTACTTCGACACCAACGTTGCTTACTCCGTCGCACAGCAGAATGACTGGGAAGGCACAGACCCGGCATTCCGTGAAGCAAACGTGCAGGGTAAAAACCTGATCGAATGGCTGCCAGGCTCCACTATCTGGGCCGGTAAGCGCTTCTACCAGCGTCATGACGTACACATGATCGACTTCTACTACTGGGATATTTCAGGTCCTGGCGCCGGTATTGAAAACATCGATCTGGGCTTCGGTAAACTGTCTTTGGCAGCGAGCCGTTCACAGGAAGCGGGTGGTTCATACGCTTTCAGCAGCCAGAATATCTATGATCGTACCAAAGACACCGCGAACGATGTATTTGACGTTCGTTTAGCGCAGTTGGCAACTAACCCGGATGGGATGTTGGAACTGGGCGTTGACTATGGTCGCGCGAATACCACCGATGATTACAGGCTGGCGGACGGCGCATCTAAAGATGGTTGGATGTTCACCGCTGAACATACCCAGAGCATGCTGAAGGGCTACAACAAGTTTGTCGTTCAGTACGCCACAGATTCCATGACCACCCAGGGCAAAGGCCTGAACCAGGGTTCTTATGGTTCTTCCACTACGACCATTGAAGATCCCGTTACTGGCGTTAAAACCAACTATGCCAACAATGTTGTGAATAACAACGGTAGCCTGTTCCGTGTGCTGGACCACGGTGCAATCTCCCTGGGCGACAAGTGGGACCTGATGTACGTCGGTATGTACCAGAACCTCGACATGGATAACGACCTGGGGACCGAATGGTACACCGTCGGTATTCGCCCGATGTATAAATGGACGCCAATCATGAGCACCCTGCTGGAAGTCGGTTACGACAACGTCAAATCTCAGCAGACCAGCGATCGCAACAGCCAGTACAAAATCACCCTGGCCCAACAATGGCAGGCGGGTGACAGCATCTGGTCTCGTCCGGCAATCCGCGTCTTCGCAACCTATGCAAAATGGGATGAAGAGTGGGGTTACATCAAAAATGGTAACGACGTAACCAAATTCGCAGCGGCAACGAACTCTGGCCTCAGCACAACCAGCCGTGGCGACAACGATGAGTGGTCCTTCGGTGCCCAGATGGAAATCTGGTGGTAATTCAGCACTAACCTGACGTAAAGACCGAAAGAGGGGCGCAAGCCCCTCTTGATTACGGTTTAGCGCGCTATTGCCTGGCCACCGCTGAACCCATGCTATCTGAGGTGATAACAATGAAAATGAAGAAAAGTCTCGTTGCCCTTTGTTTATCTGCAGGGTTATTTGCCAGCGCTCCTGGCATCAGCCTGGCCGATGTGAATATTGTTCCGCAGAACACCACCGCGGCCCCATCTATTCCCACTGCGGCGCTGCAGCAGTTAACCTGGACACCTGTTGATCAATCCAAAACCCAGTCTTCGCCGCTTGCGACAGCGGGTCAGCGTCTGGATGTCGCCGGTATTACCGGCCCGGTCGCTGCGTATAGCGTCCCGGCGAATATTGGCGAGCTCACTCTGACGCTGTCCAGTGAAGTGAATAAACAAACCAGCGTATTTGCGCCAAACGTATTAATTCTTGACCAAAACATGACGCCATCTGCGTTCTTCCCCAGCAGCTATTTTACTTACCAGGAGCCCGGCGTGATGAGTGCCGATCGTCTGGAAGGGGTAATGCGTCTGACGCCAGCGCTGGGTCAGCAAAAACTCTATGTTTTGGTCTTTACCACTGATAAAGATCTCCAGCAGACCACAACCCTGCTTGACCCGGCAAAAGCCTATGCCAAGGGCGTAGGTAACGCTATTCCGGATATTCCAGACCCGATCGCCCGTCATACCACCGACGGTTTACTGAAACTGAAAGTCAAAACCAGCTCCTCCTCCAGTGTTCTGGTCGGGCCGCTGTTTGGCTCATCCGGCCCTGGTCCTGTCACGGTGGGCAATACCGCCGCGCCTGCGGTGACCTATGCGGCTCCGGCAGCAGCCGTTGCTGCTCCAGCGCCACAACCGGTGAAGAAAAGTGAGCCGATGCTGAACGACACGGAAAGTTATTTTAACCAGGGCATTAAGGATGCCGTTGCGAAAGGCGATGTCGATAAAGCGCTGAAGCTGCTTGATGAAGCTGAGCGTCTGGGATCCAAATCTGCCCGATCCACCTTTATCAGCAGTGTAAAAGGCAAGGGGTAAACATCGCCCCGCATTGTTGATTTTGCAACAACTGGTGCGTCTCCTGGCGCACCTTTTTTTATCCTTCGGTGCTAATTGTTACACTTATGTTGCTCTGGCGATCACTTAATTGTGTTTGCTCACCCCGTAATGCATTTTCTGCGATACAATGCCTTCAAGTTATAAATCGGAGAGTAAGGCATGCCACACCCTGCGTTAACGCAACTGCGTGCGCTGCGTTATTTTGATGCGATCCCGGCGCTGGACGCCCAACTGCTCGACTGGTTGTTACTGGAAGATTCCATGACTAAACGTTTTGAGCAGCAGGGAAAACAGGTCACCGTAACGTTGATTCGCGAAGCATTCGTTGGGCAAAATGAGGTGCCTGAAGAGCTGCCGCTGCTGCCTAAAGAGTCCCGTTATTGGTTACGTGAGATCCTGTTATGCGCGGATGGTGAACCCTGGCTTGCCGGGCGGACCGTGGTGCCTGAATCAACCTTGTGCGGCCCTGAGCTGGCCTTACAAAATCTGGGGAAAACCCCGCTCGGACGTTACCTGTTTACATCATCGACATTGACCCGAGATTTTATTGAGATTGGCCGCGATGCAGCGCTGTGGGGGCGCCGTTCCCGCCTGCGGCTGAGCGGTAAGCCGCTGATGCTTACCGAGCTTTTTCTACCTGCATCGCCGTTGTACTGAGAGGAAGATAAAGATGGAGTGGAGTCTGACGCAGAATAAGCTGCTGGCATTTCACCGCTTGATGCGTACGGATAAGCCAATCGGTGCCTTACTGCTGCTCTGGCCTACGCTGTGGGCATTGTGGGTGGCAACCCCAGGCATGCCGCAAATGTGGATCCTGGCGGTGTTTGTCGCTGGCGTTTGGTTAATGCGCGCCGCCGGCTGCGTGGTGAATGATTATGCCGACAGGAAATTTGACGGACACGTTAAGCGCACCGCAAATCGCCCGTTGCCGAGCGGGGCCGTCACTGAAAAAGAGGCCCGAACGCTGTTCGTCGTATTGGTACTGCTGGCCTTCCTGCTGGTTTTGACGCTCAACACGATGACCATTTTGTTGTCCGTTGCGGCGTTAGCGCTGGCGTGGGTTTACCCGTTCATGAAGCGCTATACGCACCTGCCGCAGGTGGTGCTGGGGGCGGCGTTTGGCTGGTCGATCCCGATGGCGTTCGCCGCCGTGAGCGAGTCCGTACCGCTGAGCTGCTGGCTGATGTTCCTCGCCAATATTCTCTGGGCGGTGGCCTACGACACGCAGTATGCGATGGTTGACCGCGATGATGACCTGAAGATCGGCATTAAATCGACCGCGATTCTGTTCGGTCAAAACGACAAGCTGATCATTGGTATCCTGCAGGTGGGCGTACTGGTGCTGATGGCGCTGGTGGGTTGGCTAAACGGGCTGGGACTGGGTTATTACTGGTCTCTGCTGGTGGCTGGCGCGCTATTTGTATATCAGCAGAAACTGATCGTCAATCGCGAGCGTGATGCCTGTTTTAAAGCGTTTATGAACAATAACTACGTCGGTCTGGTGCTGTTCTTAGGTCTGGCGATGAGCTACTGGCATTTTTGAGTTTGGCTTAGCCTGCAAAATAAAAAACCGGTCATTTCATTTCGACCGGTTTTTTTATGCTTACTCGCCTTGTGTGGCGCTCTCGATGGTCAGACGCACATCTGACGTGACCAGTTCGGCCAACATCTGATAGATTTTCATCGTCTCTTCCGGTTCGGCATCTCCGGTATCGCTGATGAATCCCTCGTCACGCAGCGTCAGCACCAGAGAGCTGAACACGGCTTTATCGAAGAATTCCGGCGCGTTAATGCCGTGCAGTACGGAGAGGCGTTGCGCCACGGTGCGGCTCTCTTTCTCCAGCGTGCCACGGTTGATAGACGGGTTCGCGCTCAGCAGCCAGAAGGTAATGGCGTAGCGTTGCAACGTCTCGCGAGCACCCGCCGCCAACAGCTGTAGCGTACGGGAGCGGGCCGGATTGATATGCAGTTCGTCATCGTTCAGGGCGATCAGTCCCTGGCGCTGCATTTCGCTGGCCAGTTCGTCAATCACTCCGGCGAGTTCATCACGCTCCCAACGTAAGAACAGCTCTGCTTTCAGCATCGGGTACAGCGCATCAATATGCTGCTGTAGCGCGGCGCGTGAAATACGACGATGCTGAGTCACAATGGCTGCCATTAACGAAGGCAGAACCAGCATATGCGCAATGTTGTTGCGGTAATACGTCATCAATACCGCCTGCTCGCGCGGCAGAATGATGATGTCACCGATGGTGTCTTTCTCGACCTCAAACTTATTCATCTGTAAGGCGTGGTCGATCAATTCACTGGCGCTCTGCGCAGGAACCGTACAATCCGCCGCGTACGGCACGTTGCGCAGCAGACTCAGATAGCAGTCGAGCTGTTCAGTCAGTTGCTCACGGGTCAGAGAGCGCTGGCGGGAGGCCAACAGCGCGGTACAGCACAGGTTCATGGCATTGGCCGCGCCTGCGTTGTTAATGCGTACCATCAGATCGGCGGCAATACTATTCACCGTCGGCGTCAGCCAGGCCGGGCGGATGGACTCGATAGGATCGATCGATTCACGCCACTCCGGTACATGCTGGTTGAGGTAAGTCATCAATGGCATCGGTTCGCCAAAGTTGACATACCCCTGACCCAGATTACGCAGCTTGCTCAAGCCACGCAGCATTTGCGGCAGACTCTCTTTCTCTTTCGTCGCGCCACGCAGCTCTTTCGCGTACGTGCCCACTTCCATTACGTGCTCGTAGCCGATGTAGATGGGGACGAGGGTAATCGGACGCGTACCGCCGCGCAGCATCGCCTGAATGGTCATCGACAGCGTGCCGGTTTTCGGGTCGAGCAGACGCCCGGTACGTGAACGGCCTCCTTCGACAAAGTATTCAACCGAGTAGCCGCGGCTGAACAACTCGCCCAGGTATTCGCGGAAAACGGTGGAATAGAGCTTGTTGCCCTTGAAGGTACGACGAATAAAGAACGCGCCCAGACGACGGAAAATCGGACCTGCTGGCCAGAAGTTCAGGTTGATACCGGCAGCGATGTGCGGCGGAACCAGCCCCTGGTGGTACAGAACGTACGACAGCAGCATATAGTCCATATGGCTGCGGTGGCACGGAACATAGACGATTTCGTGCCCATCGTGCGCCAACTGACGTACACGCTCCGCATTGTGAACGTTAATCCCCTGATACAGACGGTTCCAGGTAAAGCCCAGAATACGGTCTGTCAGACGAATCATCTCGTAGGAGAAGTTGGCGGCAATCTCTTCCATCAGCGCAATGGCATTTTGCTGCGCTTTTTCGTGGGAGATTTTTTTACTGCGCGCTTCATCTTCTACCGCGCGAGCGATAGCTTTTGAGGCCAGCAGCTTATTAAACAGGTCCTGGCGGGCAGGGAGGCGCGGGCCGACTGCGGCCAGACGCTGACGAGCAAAGTGCATGCGCGCCACGCGAGCCAGCTTCTGAGCGATGATTTTATCCGTACCGTGTTCGTCCGCCATGCGACGCAGGGAGACCGACGGGGAGAAGCGGACAAAACTGTCGCGACCCAGCCAGGACACAGCAAAGAATTTCTGTACGCCGTTCAGCATGCGCAGCGGCGGATTGACCTCGCCTTTTTCACGCCCAGGCGCGCGGCCAAACATCACCGAAACCGGCACCATTTGCACATCCAGGTCTGGATTGCTGCGATGCAAGTCGAGATAGTTATGGAACAGCTTAATGGACTCTTCTTTCGGCGTGTAATAGGTGAACACGCGCGGGCCGCCGTGAATAAACACGTAGCGCGGCAGCAGAGTTCCGTCTATCTCCAACGGTTCCAGGGGATCCGGGAGATCGTGCACCAGACATTGGGCACGCAGCGTCAGCAAGTCTGCTTTTGAATTGTACGGTAGGACGTACATAATGGGACGCGAAGTATCGAGCCCCAATTCCGGGGCAGGTTCTGCCGGAATAGACTTGCTTTTTACCAGGACGCTTAATGGTAAATTCAGTAATTTGTAGTAAATTCGTGGCCAGCCGGACATAAACGATGTAAAGCCTCTGGTTAATAATGCAAATGCGCTGCAAGGATATCAGAAAGTTTAGTGAATTTCTGGTGTATCCGGTCATACTTCGCGCTGCTTTGCCACACCCTGAAACAAACGGGGTAACGTTACAATGACATTGACGCTAATAATGTAAAAAGGTTCTTTTTGATGGCCAATAATACCACTGGATTCACCCGAATTATCAAAGCTGCAGGCTATTCCTGGAAAGGTTTTCGCGCCGCATGGATCAATGAGGCGGCATTCCGCCAGGAAAGCGTTGCCGTACTGTTGGGCGTAGCCATCGCCTGCTGGCTGGACGTCGACGCCATTACCCGCGTGCTGTTGATTGGTTCCGTGATGCTGGTGATGATCGTTGAAATCCTCAACAGTGCGATTGAGGCGGTGGTTGACCGTATTGGCTCTGAGTATCACGAACTTTCCGGTCGGGCGAAAGATATGGGCTCGGCAGCGGTATTGCTGTCTATTTTTGTCGCTCTGATCACCTGGGGCATCCTGTTGTGGTCGCATTTGCGATAAAGATTCCACAACTGCATAAATCTCCTGTTTTTTGTGCAGTTTGCGGTTCCAAAATCACCTTTAGCTGTATATACTCACAGCATAACTGTATATACACCCAGGGGGCGGAATGAAAGCGTTAACGGCCAGGCAGCAAGAGGTGTTTGATCTCATTAGGGATCACATCAGCCAGACAGGTATGCCACCGACGCGTGCGGAGATCGCGCAGCGTTTGGGGTTCCGTTCCCCAAACGCCGCTGAAGAACACCTGAAAGCGCTTGCGCGTAAAGGCGTCCTTGAAATTGTATCCGGCGCATCGCGCGGTATTCGACTGCTGCAGGAAGAAGAAGAAGGGTTACCGCTTGTCGGACGTGTGGCTGCAGGCGAGCCACTGCTGGCGCAGCAGCACATCGAAGGCCACTATCAGGTCGATCCTTCACTGTTCAAACCGAACGCCGATTTTCTGCTGCGCGTTAGCGGTATGTCGATGAAAGACATCGGTATTATGGACGGTGATTTACTGGCTGTGCATAAAACTCAGGATGTGCGTAACGGTCAGGTCGTTGTTGCCCGTATCGACGACGAAGTCACCGTTAAGCGCCTGAAAAAGCAGGGCAACAAAGTTGAACTCCTGCCAGAAAACAGCGAATTTAAACCTATTGTTGTCGACCTGCGCGAGCAAAACTTCACTATTGAAGGGTTGGCGGTAGGCGTCATTCGTAACGGTGAATGGCTGTAATTTTCTGTTGATTCCCTGTAGGCCGGATAAGACGTTTACGTCGCTTTCCGGCAACTTGCCCGGTAGCGCTACGCTTACCGGGCCTACACAGCATCTTTTTTCAGTACATCTAACTTCTTCTCAGGCTCTCCTGTATGCCTTTCTTTACCTCTTCTGATAAAGCACTCTGGCACCTCGCCTTACCGATGATCTTCTCCAATATCACCGTTCCCCTGTTGGGACTGGTGGATACCGCGGTGATTGGTCATCTGGATAGTCCGGTCTATCTTGGCGGCGTTGCTGTTGGCGCCACGGCGACCAGCTTTCTCTTTATGCTGCTGCTTTTTTTGCGCATGAGTACCACCGGCCTTACCGCACAGGCATTTGGCGCGAAAAATCCGCAGGCGCTGGCGCGCGCGTTGGTGCAGCCGCTATTGCTGGCGCTGGGGGCTGGGCTGCTTATCGCACTGTTTCGGACGCCGATTATCGATCTGGCTCTGCATATTGTCGGCGGAAGTGAGGCGGTACTGGAGCAGGCCCGACGCTTCCTGGAAATCCGCTGGTTAAGCGCACCCGCGTCGCTGGCGAATCTGGTGCTGCTCGGCTGGTTGCTTGGCGTTCAGTATGCGCGCGCGCCAGTTATCCTATTGATTGTCGGAAATATTCTCAACATTGTGCTCGATTTATGGCTGGTAATGGGCCTGCATATGAACGTGCAGGGAGCGGCGTTGGCTACGGTGATTGCCGAATATGCCACGCTGCTGATTGGCCTGATGATGGTACGCAAAGTCCTGCATATGCGTGGAATTTCGCCGGCAATGTTGAAGCTGGCGTGGCGTGGCAACTTCCGTCGTTTGCTGGCGCTCAACCGCGACATCATGCTGCGTTCGCTGCTGTTACAGCTCTGCTTTGGGGCCATTACGGTTCTGGGCGCGCGTTTGGGAGGCGATATCATCGCGGTAAACGCCGTTCTGATGACTCTGCTGACGTTTACCGCCTACGCGCTGGATGGATTTGCCTATGCCGTGGAAGCGCATTCGGGTCAGGCCTATGGGGCAAGGGATGGCAGCCAGTTGCTTGATGTCTGGCGGGCGGCCTGTCGACAGTCCGGTATTGTGGCTATTCTGTTTTCGCTGGTTTATGCCCTGTTTGGCGAGCAGATTGTTGCGCTGCTGACCTCGCTGCCGCAAATCCAACAGTTGGCCGATCGCTATCTTTTCTGGCAGGTGGTTTTGCCGCTGGTGGGGGTGTGGTGTTATCTGCTCGACGGTATGTTTATTGGAGCGACACGAGCTGCAGAAATGCGCAACAGTATGGCCGTTGCCGCAGCAGGGTTCGCATTAACGCTACTGGCTTTACCGTTGCTGGGAAATCATGGTTTGTGGCTGGCGTTAACCGTTTTTCTCGCGTTGCGTGGGCTTTCCCTGGCCTTTATCTGGCGGCGTCACTGGCGTAATGGAACCTGGTTTGCCTGAGCGGATGGTTAAAAATTCCGAATAGTAAATAAAACCCAGAATCCCTGACTACACTTATTCTCACGTCCAGCAAAAACAGCATGTGTCTGGACATGGCACTCTCGCTATTCACAACCTAACGATGAGGACTTGATGATGAATAAAGACGAAGTCGGCGGTAACTGGAAGCAGTTTAAAGGTAAAGTGAAAGAGCAATGGGGCAAACTGACCGATGATGATATGACGGTCATTGAAGGTAAACGTGACCAACTGGTCGGTAAAGTCCAGGAGCGTTACGGTTACGCGAAAGATCAGGCGGAGAAAGAAGTGACCGATTGGGAAAAACGTAATGATTACCGCTGGTAATTAACCCTTCCCTCCTGAGAGTACAAGGATGTACGCTCTCCCACCCGCTTAACGCCCAACTTTCTTCTTCACCTGAATCGTATGGTCATGCTGGCATTCGCCAGGGTGACGACATGACTCAACCTCCACACAGGCCGGGCACAGTCCGTGGGCTTCAATAACGTTATGTCGCAGGGCAAAACCCATTTTTGCTGCCAGCGTATGCATGATGTCTTCCACGCCTTCCGCGCACTCTTCTTTTACCACACCACAGCGGTCGCAAATGAACATTGCGGAACTGTGGGTTGGCTGATCGAACAGATGGCAAAGCACATAGCTGTTGGTGGATTCCACCTTGTGCACAAACCCTTGTTCCAGCAGAAAATCAAGCGCACGATACACGGTCGGCGGCTTGGCCTGCGGCTCGGTTTCCCGCAACAGGTCAAGTAGGTCGTAAGCGCTGATTGCGCCTTCCTGCAGGCTCATCAGGCGCAGCACTTCGAGGCGTTGTGGCGTAAGCCGTACGTTGCGTTGCGCACAGAGTTTTTCAGCTTGAGCCAATAACTCCTGCGTGGTGGTTTTGTCCATTTGGCGCCTCGATTTGCGTGCAAGGTTAATCCCTTACTTTAACATGTTCTGTTTAAAACACCGAGATCCACCGCGGTGTGCTATACCTGACCCATCGCAATACTGGAAAATAATCATGAAAAGACCCGATTGTATTCGTCACTGGCGTGAAGTTGAGGGGGCTGATGACTCCACCTATCCCGACAGCGATGAGCTGTTTTCCATAGGTGCGCCGCTTGCCCGCAAGCTGGGGTTAGGGCGACTCGGCATTCATCATGAGCGCCTGCCGCCGGGCCGACGCACCTCGTATCCGCACGCTGAAAGCGATGAGGAAGAGTTTATCTATGTGCTGGAAGGATATCCTGAAGCCTGGATTAACGGTTATTTATGGAAGCTGGAACCGGGCGACAGCGTCGGTTTCCCGGCGGGCACCGGCGTGTGTCACACCTTTATCAATAACACCAGTGAAGAGGTACGTCTGCTGGTCGTGGGTGAGGCGAACAAAAAATACAATCGTATTTATTATCCGCTTAATCCGGTTTATGCCGCCACGCGTGAGGATCGTTGGGTCGACCATCCGCCGCAGTTTTTTGGATCTCACGACGGAAAACCGGGGCGTAAATAGTGCTTGTCGGGGAGCAGGGAGGGGGAACTGCGAGGATGTGGCTCACTATCGTAACGGTCTATGCTATAGTAGCGCCCCTTTTTTAACCGGATGCTTGAATATTCGCCATGCTGCCTGAATCTCAGTCTACCGCTTTTCCCGCTCATCGTTTTTCTATCGCGCCGATGCTCGACTGGACGGACAGACATTGCCGCTACTTTTTGCGCTTACTGTCCAGCCAGACGCTGCTCTACACGGAGATGGTAACCACCGGCGCGATCATTCATGGTAAAGGCGATTATCTGGCGTATAGCGAAGAAGAACATCCAGTCGCTTTGCAACTGGGCGGGAGCGATCCGGCTGCGCTGGCGCAGTGCGCAAAGCTTGCTGAACAACGGGGCTATGACGAAATTAACCTCAACGTGGGTTGCCCTTCCGATCGTGTACAGAATGGAATGTTTGGTGCCTGTCTGATGGGAAATGCGCAATTGGTCGCTGATTGCGTCAAAGCGATGCGCGATGTGGTATCGATTCCGGTAACGGTGAAAACCCGTATCGGTATTGATGACCAGGACAGCTACGAATTCCTGTGCGATTTCATCAACACGGTCTCCGGTAACGGTGAATGTGAGATGTTTATCATCCACGCCCGCAAGGCCTGGCTGTCTGGGCTAAGCCCGAAAGAAAACCGCGAAATCCCACCGCTGGATTATGACCGTGTTTATCAGCTAAAGCGCGATTTTCCGCATCTGACAATGTCGATCAACGGTGGCATAAAATCGCTGGAAGAAGCGAAAATCCATCTGCAACATATGGATGGCGTGATGGTGGGGCGCGAAGCTTATCAAAACCCAGGCATTCTGGCGTCCGTTGACCGCGAGATTTTTGCTGTCACCAGCGAAGATGCCGATCCGGTCGCCGTAGTGCGTGCGATGTATCCGTATATTGAGCGTGAACTGAGTAAAGGAACCTATTTGGGGCATGTCACGCGCCATATGCTGGGACTGTTTCAGGGGATTCCTGGGGCACGGCAGTGGCGTCGCTATCTGAGCGAAAATGCGCATAAAGCCGGGGCAGATATTGAGGTTCTGGAACATGCGCTGAAGCTGGTGGCAGACAAACGTTAAGTTTTCGCCAAAAGTTAGTGAATTTCACCACGCCCTGCGCTTCGTCGCGGGGCGTTTGCTTTATAAATCAATATATTAATTTTGGCATGTTTCTTGTAGAGCTGTGGAGAGTATTTCATTTCGGGAGAGAGCCATGCTGGAACTACTTTTTGTGATTGGATTTTTTATCATGCTGATGGTCACCGGCGTATCTTTGCTGGGAGTGCTGGCCGCATTGGTGGTAGCCACTGTGGTGATGTTTTTGGGCGGACTATTTGCGTTGATGATTAAACTGTTGCCCTGGCTGTTATTGGCCGTTGCCGTGGTGTGGGTTATCAAGGCGATAAAAGCGCCAAAAGTCCCACAGTATCAGCGCAATAACCGCCGATTTTACTAAGGTATTGAGCGGTGTGTCACAACCTGCAACATTGCCTTTAGAAGCAAATAGGAATTGATTATCAAATCTGTCACTATTGCCAGGTTAACGAATTCATCGAGCTGTACCCTACATACAGCCGAACTAAAAAAAGAAAGGGCTTCCTACGGGAAGCCCTAATTCTTTCTTCCCCCTTCATAATTCAAACCGCAGGTTTGTTGGCGGCTTGAATTATTTAGCGGAAATGAGGGCGTTACGGGATCAGCAAACTCGACCCCTGTGTGGCCCGGCTTTCCAGCACTTCATGAGCACGCTGCGCGTCGTGCAGTGCGAACGTCTGGCCCGGTGCGACATCCACTTTGATCACTCCGCTGGCAATCAGCGAGAAAAGCTCATTGCTGGCTTCGGTTAATTCATGGTGGTTGGTGATGTAACCCTGGAGTGAAGGGCGAGTCACGTACAGCGAACCTTTCTGATTCAGAATGCCTAAGTTAACGCCAGTCACCGGTCCGGAAGCATTACCAAAGCTGACCATGAGCCCCCGGCGCTGCAGGCAATCCAGTGAGGCTTCCCAGGTATCTTTCCCCACCGAGTCATACACCACCCGCACTTTTTTACCGCCAGTGATCTCTTTTACACGTTCTACAATGCTCTCTTCACGATAGTTAATGACCTGCCATGCGCCGGCCTGCAGCGCAATTTGCGCTTTTTGCGCATTACCGACGGTGCCAATCAGCTTCGCACCCAATGCTTTTGCCCACTGGCAGGCAATCATACCGACGCCGCCTGCAGCCGCATGAAACAAAAATGGTTCATCGGGCTGAATTTCATAGGTCTTACGCAACAGATAAAAAACGGTGAGCCCTTTAAGAAATGAGGCTGCAGCTTGTTCAAACGAGATAGCGTTGGGCAAAATAGCGGTTTTATCCGCCGGGACGTTATGCACTGAGCTGTAGGCGCCCAGGGGGGACTGAGCGTAAACCACGCGATCGCCGGCTTTAATGTGCGTCACTTTGCTACCGACTTTACTGACCACGCCTGCGGCTTCGGTACCCAGACCGCTGGGCAGAGAAGGCGGCGGATAAAGACCACTGCGGATATAGGTGTCGATATAGTTGATCCCAATCGCTTTGTTCTCGACCTGGATTTCATTTTCCGCCGGGTCTACAGGCGTAAACTCCACAGCCTTGAGTACATCAGGGCCACCATGCTTGTGAAATTCAATACGTGTTGCCATGCTTCCTCCAAAAGAAATGTGGTAATCTTTCGACCCAATCATTATCTCGGTAACTCCATTCACTATGGCAGGAAATAAACCCTTCAACAAACAACAGACTGATGCTCGTGAGCGCGATCCCCAGGTCGCCGGGCTGAAAGTACCGCCGCACTCGATTGAAGCGGAACAGTCGGTGTTGGGCGGTTTAATGCTGGATAACGAGCGCTGGGACGATGTGGCTGAGCGTGTGGTGGCGGAAGATTTTTATACCCGACCGCACCGGCACATCTTCACCGAAATGCATCGCCTGCAGGAGATGGGA
The DNA here is from genome assembly GCF_027919895.1 of Citrobacter sp. 21OH12SH02A-Citro. Taxonomy (NCBI): domain Bacteria; kingdom Pseudomonadati; phylum Pseudomonadota; class Gammaproteobacteria; order Enterobacterales; family Enterobacteriaceae; genus Citrobacter; species Citrobacter sp. 21OH12SH02A-Citro. The sequence continues at coordinate 4,534,294 of NZ_CP114801.1, read as the reverse complement.
AAACCCATCGATCTGATCACGCTTGCAGAATCGCTGGAAGTTCAGGGGCAACTGGACAGCGTCGGCGGTTTTGCTTACCTGGCTGAGTTATCTAAAAATACGCCAAGTGCAGCGAACATTAGTGCCTATGCGGATATTGTCCGCGAACGTGCCGTTGTTCGTGACATGATTTCGGTGGCGAACGAGATCGCGGAAGCCGGGTTTGATCCGCAAGGCCGTTCCAGTGAAGATCTGCTGGACCTCGCGGAATCCCGCGTCTTTAAAATTGCTGAAAGTCGCGCCAATAAAGACGAAGGTCCGAAAAATATTACCGATGTGCTCGACGCTACCGTCGCGCGTATCGAACAGCTGTTCCAGCAGCCCCACGATGGTGTCACCGGGGTCAACACCGGTTATGACGACCTCAATAAAAAGACTGCTGGTTTGCAGCCGTCAGACTTAATTATCGTCGCCGCGCGTCCGTCGATGGGTAAAACGACATTTGCAATGAACCTCGTCGAAAATGCGGCGATGTTGCAAGATAAGCCGGTTCTTATCTTTAGTCTTGAAATGCCCTCAGAACAGATCATGATGCGTTCCCTGGCCTCACTCTCACGTGTAGACCAAACCAAAATCCGTACCGGTCAACTGGATGATGAAGACTGGGCGCGAATTTCCGGAACAATGGGTATTTTGCTGGAGAAACGAAACATCTATATTGATGACTCCTCCGGCCTGACGCCAACGGAAGTGCGCTCACGTGCCCGTCGTATCGCCCGCGAACACGGTGGTATCGGACTTATCATGATCGACTACCTGCAGCTGATGCGCGTGCCGTCGCTCTCCGACAACCGTACGCTGGAAATTGCTGAAATTTCCCGCTCGCTGAAAGCGTTAGCGAAAGAACTGCATGTGCCGGTGGTGGCGCTGTCGCAGCTTAACCGCTCTCTGGAACAACGCGCCGATAAGCGTCCGGTCAACTCGGATCTGCGTGAGTCCGGCTCCATCGAGCAGGATGCCGACTTAATCATGTTTATCTATCGTGATGAGGTTTATCACGAAAACAGCGACTTGAAAGGCATCGCCGAGATCATTATCGGTAAACAGCGTAACGGCCCGATCGGTACGGTGCGCCTGACGTTTAACGGTCAGTGGTCGCGCTTCGATAACTATGCTGGCCCGCAGTACGACGACGAATAACAACACTGAATCAGGTTACTCAAGCAAATACTTATCAAGGAATACAAATGCAAGCGGCAACTGTAGTCATTAACCGCCGCGCTCTGCGACACAACCTGCAACGTCTGCGTGAACTGGCTCCAGCCAGTAAACTGGTTGCGGTCGTGAAAGCGAACGCTTACGGCCATGGTCTGTTAGAGACCGCGCGAACGCTCCCCGATGCGGACGCTTTTGGTGTCGCTCGTCTTGAAGAAGCCCTGCGGTTGCGAGCGGGAGGGATCACGCAGCCCATCCTGCTGCTGGAAGGATTTTTTGATGCTTCCGATCTGCCGACTATCTCCGCGCAGCGTCTGCATACTGCCGTCCACAACCAGGAGCAGCTTGAAGCTCTGGAAGCCGCGGTACTGGCTGAACCGGTCACCGTCTGGATGAAGCTCGACACGGGAATGCACCGCCTGGGCGTGCGTCCTGAGCAGGCCGAGGCGTTTTATCAGCGCTTGACGCAATGTGAAAACGTGCGCCAGCCGGTCAATATCGTCAGCCACTTTGCGCGCGCGGACGAGCCTGAGTGCGGCGCGACCGAAAAGCAGCTCGATATCTTCAATAGCTTTTGCGCAGGTAAACCGGGTCAGCGTTCGATAGCCGCGTCGGGAGGTATTCTGCTGTGGCCGCAGTCTCACTTCGACTGGGCGCGTCCGGGGCTGATTCTGTATGGCGTATCGCCGTTGGAAAACCACTCTATCGGTGCCGATTTTGGCTGCCAGCCGGTGATGTCGCTCACTTCCAGCCTGATTGCGGTGCGTGAACACAAAGCGGGCGAGCCGGTTGGCTATGGTGGAACCTGGCTGAGCGAGCGCGACACGCGTCTGGGCGTGGTGGCGATGGGCTATGGCGATGGTTATCCGCGCGCTGCGCCGTCTGGGACACCGGTACTGGTCAATGGCCGTGAAGTGCCGATCGTCGGTCGCGTCGCGATGGATATGATTTGCGTCGATTTAGGTCCCGAGGCGCAGGACAAAGCCGGCGATTCGGTTATCCTGTGGGGTGAGGGCCTGCCCGTTGAACGCATTGCTGAAATGACGAAAGTAAGTGCTTACGAACTTATCACGCGCCTGACCTCAAGGGTGGCAATGAAGTACATCGATTAAGTTCATGATGTGCCGGATAAGGCGGTTACGCCGCCATCCGGCAATATTCCTCTCAACATCCTCTCGATCTTCTCCCGCTTCCGGTTTATTGTGTTCTTAACCCCTGCCTGTAAACCTGGAGAACCACACGTGTTTCAAAAAGTTGACGCCTACGCTGGCGACCCGATTTTATCGCTCATGGAGCGTTTCAAAGACGATGCACGTAGCGACAAAGTGAACCTCAGCATCGGTCTGTACTACAACGAAGACGGCATTATTCCTCAGCTCAAAGCGGTGGCAGAAGCGGAAGCCCGACTGAATGCCAAACCGCATGGCGCTTCGCTGTATCTGCCGATGGAAGGTTTGAACACTTATCGCCATACTATTGCGCCGCTACTGTTTGGCGCAGATCATCCGGTTCTCCAGCAGCAGCGCGTCGCAACGATTCAGACGCTGGGCGGTTCCGGTGCGCTAAAGGTTGGCGCAGACTTCCTGAAACGCTATTTCCCTGATTCTGGCGTGTGGGTCAGCGATCCGACCTGGGAAAACCACATCGCGATTTTTGAAGGTGCTGGGTTCGAAGTAAGTACTTACCCCTGGTATGACGACACCACCAATGGCGTGCGTTTCAACGACCTGCTGGCCACGCTGAACACCTTACCGGCGCGCAGCATCGTACTGCTGCATCCGTGCTGCCATAACCCGACGGGTGCGGATTTAACCCCCGCGCAATGGGATGGTGTCATTGAGATCCTGAAAGCTCGCGATCTGATCCCGTTCCTGGATATTGCTTACCAGGGTTTCGGCGGTGGAATGGAAGACGATGCTTATGCGATCCGCGCCATTGCCAGCGCCGGATTGCCTGCACTGGTCAGCAACTCATTCTCGAAGATTTTCTCTTTGTACGGCGAGCGTGTCGGCGGACTTTCAGTGGTCTGTGAAGATGCTGATGCCGCCAGCCGCGTTCTGGGGCAGCTAAAAGCGACGGTGCGTCGTAACTATTCCAGCCCGCCAAACTTTGGTGCGCAGGTTGTGGCCGCAGTGTTGGGTGATGACGCGCTGAAAGCCAGCTGGCTGGCGGAAGTCGAAGAGATGCGTACCCGTATTCTGGCGATGCGCCAGGCGCTGGTTAACGTATTGAATGCGGAGATCCCTGGTCGTAACTTTGATTACCTGCTGCAACAGCGCGGGATGTTCAGCTATACCGGGCTCAGCGCTGCTCAGGTCGATCGCCTGCGCGATGAGTTCGGTGTGTACCTGATAGCCAGCGGTCGTATGTGCGTGGCCGGGTTGAATCACGGTAACGTGCAACGCGTGGCGAAGGCATTTGCCGCCGTCATGTAACCGGGTTTTTAGGCCTGATAAGCGTCGCGCCATCAGGCATTGTATTGCCGGATGGCGGTGTAATCACCTTATCCGGCCTACTTTCTTTCACCGTGCTATTGGTCTGTTTTCCAATGTGATCATGCTCTTTTTCCAGGACAAAACCAGAGAAAATCCTTCCTTTCCCTCCCCCTAAGGGGTAAGGTCAGATAGTTTTTTGACCAGTTGTTAATAAAAAAATGATAACTAACTGACTACTTAGGGAAAAATATGCGCAAGTTTACGTTGGCACTGAGTGCCGTTTGTTTATTGTTCACGCTAAATCAGCCGGCCCAGGCGTTAGTTTCCTCTCCCTCTCAGCTTAATCCAGGCACCAACGTTGCAAAACTCGCTGAGCAGGCACCCATTCACTGGGTCTCCGTGGCACAAATTGAAAACAGCCTGACCGGACGCCCGCCGATGGCCGTCGGGTTTGATATCGATGACACCGTCCTCTTTTCCAGCCCAGGCTTCTGGCGCGGAAAAAAAACGTATTCTCCGGACAGTGAGGATTACCTGAAAAATCCGGCCTTCTGGGAAAAAATGAACAATGGCTGGGACGAATTCAGCATTCCGAAAGAAGTGGCGCGTCAGTTGATTGATATGCATGTGCGTCGCGGCGACAGCATCTTTTTCGTAACCGGGCGTAGCCAGACGAAGACCGAAACGGTGTCGAAAACGCTGTCCGATAACTTTCACATCCCGGCCGGCAATATGAACCCGGTCATTTTTGCCGGTGATAAGCCGGGCCAGAATACGAAAACGCAGTGGCTGCAGGATAAAAATATCCGCATGTTCTACGGCGACTCTGATAATGACATTACCGCCGCCCGAGATGTGGGTATTCGCGGTATTCGTATTTTACGCGCTTCTAACTCCACTTATAAACCGTTACCACAGGCCGGCGCGTTTGGTGAAGAGGTGATCGTCAACTCGGAGTATTGAGGATGTTGCTTGCGGTTGTTGTTTTTTTAAACAAATTTGCGTTACCTGCTTTTACCTTTTGCGGACTTGCTGCACACTGAATAAAAGATGTTCTCATTAGGCAATATGCTGGTAAGGGGAATTAAGATGACAAATTCGGAGTTGCTGCAATACTGCATGGCAAAAATGGGCGCCGAGCAGAGCGTACACAGTGACTGGAAGGCCACACAAATCAAAGTCGAAGATGTGCTTTTTGCCATGGTAAAAGAGGTGGAAGAACGCCCGGCGGTGTCACTGAAAACCAGCCCGGAACTGGCAGAGTTGTTACGTCAGCAGCATAGCGATGTACGGCCAAGCCGGCATCTCAATAAGGCGCACTGGAGTACGGTGTATCTGGACGGCTCGCTGCCGGATTCGCAAATCTACTACCTGGTAGACGCCTCTTATCAGCAGGCCGTAAACACGCTGCCGGAAGATAAACGCCGGATACTGGCGCAGTCCTGATCTGTTTTCCGAAATGAGGCGCCAGCGCCTTATCCGGCCTACAAGCAATTATGCATATTTTGTAGGCCTGATAAGCGTAGCGCCATCGGCATGATTACAACAGTGGTTTGAGGAAACGGGCCGTGTGTGAGGCTTCACACTCAGCGACCGTTTCTGGTGTGCCTGAAACCAGAATTTCCCCGCCGCCGCTGCCGCCTTCCGGACCGAGATCGACAATCCAGTCAGCGGTTTTTATCACGTCCAGATTGTGCTCAATCACTACGATGGTGTTGCCCTGATCCCGGAGCTGATGCAGCACGTCCAGCAGTTGCTGAATATCCGCAAAATGCAGACCGGTGGTCGGTTCATCGAGAATATACAGCGTTTGCCCGGTACCGCGTTTGGACAGTTCACGCGCCAGCTTCACGCGCTGCGCTTCACCGCCCGAGAGCGTGGTGGCGGACTGACCCAGTCGGATGTACGTCAGACCCACGTCCATCAGCGTTTGCAGCTTACGCGCCAGCGCCGGAACGGCATCGAAGAACTCACGCGCCTCTTCAATCGTCATATCCAGCACTTCGTGGATAGTCTTGCCCTTGTACTTAATCTCCAGTGTTTCGCGGTTATAGCGTTTGCCTTTACACTGATCGCACGGCACGTAGATATCCGGTAAGAAGTGCATTTCGACTTTGATCACGCCGTCGCCCTGACAAGCTTCACAGCGTCCGCCGCGGACGTTAAAGCTGAAACGACCCGGAGTATAACCGCGCGCACGCGACTCCGGCACGCCGGCAAACAGTTCGCGCACTGGCGTAAACACGCCGGTGTAGGTTGCCGGGTTAGAGCGCGGCGTACGGCCAATCGGGCTTTGGTCAATGTCGATCACTTTGTCGAAATGTTCCAGGCCCTGAACATCACGATATGGCGCGGGTTCAGCCAGCGTGGCGCCGTTCAGCGCCGTCTGCGCAATCGGGAACAGCGTGTCGTTAATTAGCGTCGATTTACCCGAACCGGAAACACCGGTAATGCAGGTAAATAAACCAACCGGCAGCGTCAGCGTGACATCTTTCAGGTTGTTACCGCGCGCGCCGGTCAGCTTCAACACTTTTTCCGGGTCTGCCGCCACGCGCTGTTTCGGCACTTCAATCTTGCGCTTACCGCTCATGTACTGGCCGGTCAGCGACTCAGGCACGGCCATGATATCTTTTAGCGTACCTTCGGCAACCACCTGGCCGCCGTGAACGCCCGCGCCGGGGCCGATGTCGATGACGTGGTCAGCGGCGCGAATCGCGTCTTCATCGTGCTCAACCACAATGACGGTATTGCCCAGATTACGCAGGTGGATAAGCGTACCCAACAGACGCTCGTTATCGCGCTGATGCAGACCGATAGACGGTTCATCCAGCACGTACATTACGCCGACCAGACCTGCGCCGATCTGGCTTGCCAGACGAATACGCTGGGCTTCGCCGCCGGAGAGCGTTTCTGCTGAACGCGACAGCGTCAGATAGTTGAGGCCGACGTTGACCAGGAACTTCAGACGATCGCCAATCTCTTTGAGAATTTTCTCTGCAATCTTCGCTCGCTGACCCGCAAGCTTCAAGTTGTTGAAGAAATCCATGGCGTGACCGATGCTCATGTCGGAAATCGCGGGCAGCGGCGTATTTTCGACAAATACGTGGCGGGCTTCCCGGCGTAAACGCGTCCCCTCACAGCTGGCGCACGGTCGGTTGCTAATGAACTTGGCTAATTCTTCACGTACCGCGCTGGATTCCGTCTCTTTATAACGGCGCTCCATATTGTGCAATACGCCTTCGAACGGATGGCGGCGTACGGACGTATCGCCGCGATCGTTCATGTATTTAAATTCGATATTCTCTTTACCGGAACCGTACAGCACCACTTTATGCACGGCAGGGTTCAGGCTGGCCCATGGGGCTTCAACGTCGAATTTATAGTGTTCCGCCAGTGACTTAAGCATCTGGAAGTAATAGAAGTTACGGCGATCCCAGCCGCGGATAGCACCACCGGCCAGCGACAGTTCCGGATTTTGGATCACCCGGTCAGGATCGAAATACTGCTGCACGCCGAGACCGTCACAGGTCGGGCATGCACCCGCTGGGTTATTGAACGAGAACAGACGTGGTTCCAGCTCGCGCATGCTGTAGCCGCAGATCGGACAGGCGAAGTTGGCGGAGAACAGCAACTCTTCCGCTTTCGGATCGTCCATATCGGCGACCACCGCCGTACCACCGGACAGTTCCAGCGCGGTTTCAAAGGATTCAGCCAGTCGCTGGGTGAGATCGTCGCGTACTTTAAAGCGGTCAATCACCACTTCAATAGTGTGTTTCTTTTGCAGTTCAAGCTTGGGCGGATCGGAAAGGTCGCACACTTCACCGTCGATACGGGCGCGGATATAGCCCTGGCCTGCCAGGTTTTCCAGCGTTTTAGTATGCTCGCCTTTACGCTCTTTAATCACCGGCGCCAGCAGCATCAGACGTTTGCCTTCCGGCTGCGACAGAACGTTGTCCACCATCTGGCTAACGGTCTGGGCCGCCAGGGGAACATCGTGATCCGGGCAGCGCGGTTCGCCAACGCGGGCAAACAGCAGACGCAGATAGTCGTGAATTTCGGTAATCGTACCTACCGTGGATCGCGGGTTGTGGGATGTCGATTTTTGTTCAATTGAGATGGCGGGAGACAGCCCCTCAATGTGGTCGACATCCGGCTTTTCCATCAGCGACAGAAACTGACGCGCGTACGCGGAAAGGGATTCAACGTAACGACGCTGCCCTTCGGCATACAAGGTGTCGAAAGCGAGCGAAGATTTGCCTGAGCCCGAAAGCCCGGTGACGACAATCAGCTTGTCGCGCGGGATGACGAGGTTGATGTTTTTGAGATTATGGGTGCGGGCGCCCCGAACTTCGATCTTATCCATTCATCTTTCCCGGATTAAACGCTTTTTTGCCTGGCTGCATGGTGCTACCGGCGATCACAAACGGTTAATTATGACACAACCTGACCTGAATGGATATACAGTATTGGAATGCAAAACGCAGATGCCTGTGCAACAATGTCTGTCTGGGGTTGTTTACTGGAATCGATCTCGCAACGTAGTAAAAGCGCTATTGGAAATGCTACAATCCCGCGCTTACACTTATTCAGTAACGTTTTTCAGGAGACACAATCATGGCCAGCAGAGGCGTAAACAAGGTGATTCTCGTCGGTAATCTGGGCCAGGACCCGGAAGTACGCTATATGCCGAATGGTGGCGCAGTTGCCAACATTACGCTGGCTACTTCCGAATCCTGGCGTGATAAAGCGACCGGCGAAATGAAAGAGCAGACTGAATGGCACCGTGTGGTGCTGTTCGGCAAACTGGCGGAAGTTGCCAGCGAATATCTGCGTAAAGGTTCCCAGGTCTATATCGAAGGTCAGCTGCGTACCCGCAAATGGACCGATCAATCCGGCGTAGAAAAGTACACCACTGAAGTTGTGGTTAACGTTGGCGGCACCATGCAAATGCTGGGCGGTCGTCAGGGTGGTGGGGCTCCGGCAGGTGGCGGCCAGCAGCAGGGGGGTTGGGGTCAGCCTCAGCAGCCGCAAGGTGGCAATCAGTTCAGCGGCGGCGCGCAGTCTCGCCCGCAGCAGCAGTCGGCTCCGGCAGCGCCGTCTAATGAGCCGCCGATGGATTTCGACGACGATATTCCGTTCTAATCCTTCTGCTTTTCGCTGAAAATTATGGCTACCTCAGAACTGGGGTAGCCATATGCAATTCTGTTATCAGTTCAACACCATCGGCCAGTCTGGCGGTGTATGGCTCATCACTTCAACCATTACGGTTTCAATGTTCTTCCAGATTGCGGACATATCCACCAGGGTTATGCCGAGTAATCCGGTCGCAAACCAGCAGGCAAAAACCAGCCCTAAACCGCTGCTAATGACGGCCAGGCCAATATAATCTGATTTACGAAAACGGATATTGAGCGTACTGGCTAAAAACATCAGCACTGCACTGAGTAATTGCCACCGCAGAAGAACCACGCCAGTTGTTATCGTTGCCATGAAAAACGTCCTCAGAAAGTCTGGATGCCCAGGACAGCGCGGGGGTGTTCACCGAGGGTGTAGTACTCTGGCTATCGACGGGCAATAACATGAATGAAACATCGTTTCTGTTACATGATTTTTGTGAACTATATCACATGTGCTCGTTTGTTCACCAGTGTTGGGCGTATTTTTTGCAGGATGATAACCATGTTAAATATGTGGTTATATTCAAGGAAGCAACGATACTAAATAATCAATCTTAAAGATGCATTTTTGTTACCTGTTTTATTTATCCTAAATTAATCGTTAAAAAAATCTAATGAATTTCTTAAATAAAGCCAGGATAGTGCTTATAAAAAATTACTCCTTGAGGATAATAACGTTATGAAATAAGCATAACTTTAAGTTTGCCTTACGGAAAAATAATATCATCATCAACTATTATCAGACTTTTACATAGAGAAGTCTGTTGCTAATACTGATAGATTCATGCAACTTAATCAGTCGGTGTTTATAGCATCTTGCCTTAATGGGTTCTGGCATATACGAAACAGGGAAACAGGGCTGACATGAATCACAGTGCGCGACGCAAGATACTGAAGTTCCTCGGAACATTCATGGTGGTATTGCTCCCCGTGGTGCTGGCGTTATGGTTTGCTCAAATCCGGGCAATGTCCGAAACCCGTAATCAACTTCGCTCTTTTGCGCAACTGGTGTTAAATAAAACTGAATTGGTGATCCAACAAGCTGATTTAGCGCGAGATATGGCCCTGTTGTATCAAGGTAAGATGTGTACCCCGGCACATCAGAAAAATATGCTAGATATTATTCGTGGTCGTTTATATATCAGCGAGCTAATTTATGCGCAGGGCGATCATTTTTTGTGCTCTACGTCGATGGCGCCGCCAGTCGCCTATATTATGCCGACCGCCGACTATAAACGTACGCCGGACATCTCCATCTATTACTATCGCGATACCCCCTTTTTCGCTGGCTACAGAATGACGTATATGCAACGTGGAAACTACGTTGTCGTCATCAACCCATTATCTTACAGCGAAGTTATGTCAGATGACCCGGACCTGTCCTGGGGCGTGTATGACACGGTAACGGGTACTTTTTTCTCTGCCAGCGAAGGGGCGCCTATTGCGCAGTTATTACCGTTGGTGCACGGTGAAGCCTCAACCTTCCAGTTGGACGATCGCTTCTACACCAAAGTGCATTCAGAAAAACGCCCGATTGCGATTATTGTGTCGACCTCGGATAAACGCATACATTCGATTTTCTATCATGAGGCTGCGTTAACGATTCCTTTCGGGATTATCTGCAGCATCCTGATGCTGTTAATGTGGTGGCGCACGCGTCAGGAATACTTATCTCCCCGCCGCTTGTTAAAACGCGCAATCAAAAAACGTCAACTGTGTCTGCACTACCAGCCGATCATTGATATCGAAAACGGTCAGTGCGTAGGGGCTGAGGCTCTGCTGCGCTGGCCGGGCTGTGATGGTGAAGTAATGAGCCCAACCGAGTTTATTCCGCTGGCTGAAAAAGAGGGAATGATTGAGCGGATCACGGATTACGTGATTGAAGAGGTATTCAACGATTTAGGATATTTTCTTTCGGCGCATCCTCAGCTTTATATCTCGATAAACCTCTCTGCTTCTGACTTTCATTCATCCCGACTTATTGCCCTGATTACCGACAAAAACCGTGAGTACTCTGTGGCGGCCCAGCAAATTAAAGTCGAGGTGACGGAACGCGGCTTTATTGATGTAGATAAAATGACCGCGGTAATCCAGGCGTTTCGTCAGGCGGGTTATGAAGTGGCGTTTGATGATTTTGGGACGGGATATTCCAATCTACACAATTTATCCGCGTTGAATATCGATATCCTGAAGATCGACAAATCATTTATTAGTACGTTGTCCACCAACAGCACCAGTCACCTGATTGCCGAACATATCATCGAAATGGCGCAAAGCTTACACCTGAAGATGATTGCGGAAGGAGTAGAGACGGTTGAGCAAATCGAGTGGCTGCGCGAACGTGGCGTACAGTATTGTCAGGGCTGGTATTTTGCGAAGGCGCTGCCGCCACAGGAGTTCATGCACTGGATACAACGGTCGCCCGCCATACTGACGCAGAGCGGGCAATAATCTTACAGGCGGTGGCGGTAATCGCTAGGGGTACGATCAAACTCGCGGCGAAACACGCGTGAGAAGGTTTGTTGTGATACATAACCAAGATCCATCGCGATATCGAAAATAGGTCGCTCGGTCGTCCGCAGTTCAACAGCAGCCAGCAGGAGTCGACGCTGGCGGATATAGTCACCCAACGTCTGGCGCATCACCGTGCGGAACATTCTCTGTAAATACCACTTCGAGTAACCTGATTTTTTCGCCACCGCCTCAATGTTCAGCGGCTGATCGATATGGTCGTCAATCCATTCAATAAGGGTCTGAATAATCTGCTGATGGGACATAGGGCTGCCTCTTTTTCAGTATTCGATTCGTCGTTTTGTCTGTGGGCGAGTATAATTCCTCAAGTTAACTTGAGGTAAAGCGATTTATGGAAAAGAAATTACCCCGAATAAAAGCGCTGCTTACGCCAGGTGAAGTCGCAAAGCGTAGCGGCGTAGCGGTATCAACCCTGCATTTCTATGAAAGCAAAGGGTTAATCAGCAGTATGCGCAACAGCGGCAATCAGCGCCGATACAGACGTGATGTGTTGCGTTATGTGGCGATTATCAAGATTGCTCAACGCATCGGGATCCCGTTGGCAACGATTGGTGACGCGCTCGGCGTATTACCTGAAGGACATTCGCTCAGTGCTAAAGAGTGGAAGCAGCTCTCTTCGCAATGGCGTGAAGAGCTGGATCGACGCATTCATACTTTAGTGGCGCTACGCGATGAACTGGATGGGTGTATTGGTTGCGGTTGTTTGTCGCGCAGCGATTGCCCGTTGCGTAACCCAGGCGATCAGCTTGGCGAGAAGGGGACCGGGGCGCGTCTGCTGGAAGATGATTGATGTGAAATATCTGATGGATGGACGGATATAAAACTAAAGCGCCACAGAGGGCGCTTTAGTTTGGTTCCGGTCTTTGTCTTTCACTCTATCCCGCTGGTTCACGGGAGGGTTTCCCCCGACATCAACACCCCTCAGTCGAGCACATTAGGTGAGGTTCCGGTCTGTGTTGATAATGTAATTGTAAGCCACCTCTCTCCATTTACCAGTGAAATGGTGATTTTTTAGCCAAAAAATTTTCCGCATCTTCACCGGTTTTCTTGCGCAAGTTTGCGTGAAAAAGGCACACCGATGTTGTAATAACTCCGCAAATTTTGTTGCCAGACTGCGCATTGACGATAACGTTTGCGCATCGACTGATTATTTATTGTGCGTTATAAGAAGAAATGAGTAAAAAGCGGCAAAGTTCAGTTGAAAACCAGCGTATGATCGCTGGATAATCGTTTGCTTTTTTTTACCACCCGTTTTTTATGCGCGGAGCTAAACGTTTGCTTTTTTGCGACACCCCTATTGACGCAAACCTGGCACATGGAGAAAACGTTTAGCAGGCAGTGGATTGTCCAGCACGCATAATGACGAAAAAATAAACTCTCAGGGGATGTTTTCTATGTCTACGCCTTCAGCGCGTACCGGCGGTTCACTCGACGCCTGGTTTAAAATTTCGCTCCGCGGCAGTACCGTTCGTCAGGAAGTCGTTGCCGGATTAACGACGTTCCTGGCCATGGTCTACTCCGTTATCGTGGTTCCGGGGATGCTGGGTAAAGCCGGATTCCCGCCTGCCGCTGTATTTGTGGCAACCTGTCTGGTCGCGGGCGTCGGTTCTATTGTGATGGGCCTGTGGGCAAACCTGCCGCTGGCGATTGGTTGCGCCATTTCTTTGACGGCGTTTACCGCGTTCAGCCTGGTACTGGGACAACATATCAGCGTGCCTGTTGCGCTGGGTGCGGTGTTCCTGATGGGTGTCCTGTTTACCATCATTTCCGCGACCGGTATTCGTAGCTGGATCCTGCGCAATCTACCGCAGGGTGTTGCGCACGGTACGGGGATTGGTATCGGCCTGTTCCTGCTGCTGATTGCGGCAAACGGCGTGGGTCTGGTTATTAAAAACCCGCTGGACGGCCTGCCGGTTGCGCTGGGCGATTTCGATACCTTCCCGGTGATTATGTCGTTGGTAGGTCTGGCGGTGATTATTGGCCTCGAAAAACTGAAAGTACCGGGCGGCATCCTGCTGACTATTATCGGTATTTCCGTAGTGGGTCTGATTTTCGACCCGGCCGTACATTTCTCCGGTATTTTTGCCATGCCGTCTCTGAGCGACGAAAACGGCAACTCGCTGATCGGTAGCCTGGATATTATGGGCGCACTAAACCCAATCGTACTGCCGAGCGTGCTGGCGCTGGTCATGACCGCTGTCTTCGATGCGACCGGAACCATCCGTGCGGTAGCCGGACAGGCGAATCTGCTGGATAAAGACGGACAGATTATTGACGGCGGCAAAGCGCTGACCACCGACTCCCTGAGCAGCGTGTTCTCTGGCCTGGTGGGCGCTGCACCGGCGGCGGTTTATATTGAATCCGCAGCGGGTACGGCGGCAGGCGGCAAAACCGGCCTGACGGCGATCACCGTTGGCGTACTGTTCCTGCTGATCCTGTTCCTCTCTCCGCTCTCTTATCTTGTACCAGTATATGCAACGGCACCTGCGCTGATGTATGTGGGCCTGCTGATGTTGAGCAACGTAGCGAAAATCGACTTTGCTGACTTTGTCGACGCTATGGCGGGGCTGGTAACGGCCGTATTTATCGTGCTGACCTGTAACATCGTGACCGGCATTATGATTGGCTTTGCTACCCTGGTGATTGGCCGTATCGTCTCTGGCGAATGGCGCAAACTGAACATCGGCACAGTGGTCATCGCCATCGCGCTGGTGGCCTTCTACGCTGGTGGTTGGGCTATCTAATCCTCATTTGATGAAGATTCTGAAAACGGGTGGCTTTGGCCGCCCGTTTTTATTTTCACAACACTCTCGTTGTCTTTTGCGTTACTCTCAAGTAGATAGAATTGAGGCACGACGCCTCTCATCACTGATCATAAGAAACATCGCAAACAGGGAACGCATGGAAATCTTTTTCACCATACTCATCATGACCCTTGTGGTCTCGCTGTCGGGGGTTTTTACTCGCGTATTGCCATTCCAACTCCCTTTACCCCTTATGCAGATCGCCATCGGCGCCTTGCTGGCGTGGCCGACGTTTGGTTTGCATGTGGAATTCGATCCTGAGCTTTTTCTGGTTCTGTTCATCCCGCCGCTGCTCTTCGCCGATGGCTGGAAGACGCCAACCCGTGAGTTTCTGGAGCACGGGCGAGAGATCTTCGGCCTTGCGCTGGCGCTGGTTCTGGTCACGGTGGTCGGGATTGGCTTTATGATTTACTGGCTGGTGCCGGGGATCCCTCTCATCCCGGCCTTTGCGCTGGCCGCTGTCCTGTCGCCAACCGATGCCGTTGCGCTTTCCGGCATAGTGGGCGAGGGACGCATACCGAAGAAAATCATGGGTATCCTGCAGGGCGAAGCGTTGATGAACGACGCCTCCGGTCTGGTATCACTGAAATTTGCCGTCGCCGTGGCGATGGGCACGATGGTGTTTACGGTTGGTGGCGCAACGCTTGAGTTCTTCAAGGTAGCGATTGGCGGTATCCTGGCCGGTTTTGTCGTCAGTTGGCTGTACGGGCGCTCCCTGCGTTTTCTCAGCCGCTGGGGTGGTGATGAACCGGCAACGCAAATCGTTCTGCTGTTCCTGCTGCCGTTTGCGTCTTACCTGATTGCGGAACACATCGGTGTTTCCGGCATCCTCGCGGCGGTCGCAGCCGGGATGACCATCACCCGTTCCGGGGTAATGCGCCGGGCGCCGCTGGCGATGCGTTTACGTGCTAACAGCACCTGGGCGATGCTGGAGTTTGTGTTTAACGGCATGGTTTTCTTGCTGTTAGGACTGCAGTTGCCGGGGATTCTGGAGTCTTCTTTGGCGGCGGCAGAAGCCGATCCGAATGTTGAAATCTGGATGCTGTTTACCGATATCGTGCTGATTTACGTGGCGCTGATGCTGGTACGTTTTGGCTGGCTGTGGACGATGAAGAAGTTTAGCCTGCGCTTCCTGAAGAAAAAGCCGATGGAGTTTGGTTCCTGGACGACGCGTGAAATCATGATCGCCTCCTTTGCGGGCGTGCGTGGGGCCATTACTCTCGCCGGTGTGCTCTCTATTCCGTTGCTGTTACCGGATGGTAGCGGCTTCCCGGCGCGATATGAGCTGATCTTCCTTGCCGCGGGCGTGATTCTGTTCTCGCTGTTTGTTGGCGTGGTGATGCTGCCGCTTCTGCTGCAACACCTGGAAGTGGCAGACCACTCGCAGCAGCAGAAAGAGGAACGAATTGCCCGCGCTGCCACGGCGGAAGTGGCGATTGTCGCCATCCAGAAAATGGAGGAGCGTCTGGCCGCAGATACCGAAGAGAACATCGACAATCAGTTGCTCACCGAGGTGAGTTCACGCGTCATCGGTAACCTGCGTCGACGCGCCGACGGACGCAACGACGTAGAAAGCTCGATGCAGGAAGAAAACCTCGAGCGGCGTTTCCGTCTGGCGGCCCTGCGTTCCGAGCGCGCGGAACTTTATCACCTGCGCGCCACGCGGGAAATCAGCAATGAAACGCTGCAAAAACTGCTGCACGATCTGGATTTGCTGGAAGCGCTGTTGATCGAGAACGAATAAACGGTTGTGCCTGATGGCGCTACGCTTATCAGGCCTACGGAATCCAATTGTAGGTCTGATAAGCGTTAAGCCGCATCCGGCATGTTACGACTCTTGCGTTAGCCAGAACCCTTCACAGCATTTGAGCCACGCCTGGGCGCTGTGCGACAGATACACACCTTCGCGCCAAATCATGCCCAACTGCCAGCGTAAATCACTCTCCAAAGGGATCCAGCGCAGCGTCTGCTTATCCAACCGCTGGCAAATCGGCTCCGGTAAAATGGCGATCCCGACTCCGGCTTGCACCATCGCCGCCAGAAAATCCCACTGCCCACTGCGTACCGCGATGCGGGGTTTGACGTTGTGCTGGTTAAACAGCTCAAGCAGCTGACGGCTCAACGCGAAATCTTCGTTATAGATAAGCAGGGGATGCTCCGCTAACGCCTCGGGGGAAATGGATTCACACGTTGTCCACTGACCGGAACGGGGGACCAGCACGCAGAGCGGATGGCTAAAAAGCGGTAAGGTCGCCAGGCCGCTCTCTTCTTCAACCGGCAGCGCGGTCATCGCGACATCCAGATCGCCGTTCATCACCGCCTGCTGGACGGTTAAGCCTCCAAATTCAGATACCTTCAGCTCCACGCCGGGATAGCGCTGGCGAAACAGGCTGATAGGCCCGGCCATCAACATACCGACCATGGGCGGGATGCCGAGGCGCAGCACTCCCTTGTTGAGGTGATTAATGTCGCTGAGTTCTGCTTCGAGCTGGCGAAACTCGGCGAGGATCGCCAGGCCGCGTTCGAAAACAACCTGTCCGGTGTCGGTTAACAGCAGTCGCCGACCGTCGCGGATTAACAGCGTGCAGTTAAGCTCGTCTTCAAGGTTCTTCAACATCTTGCTGATGGTGGGCTGGGTGACAAAAAGCTTCTCCGCTGCGCGGGTAAAGCTCTGCTGACGAACCACCTCAACAAAATAGCGCAGCGTTCTGATATCCATGATTATTCCTTAAGACTATGCCTGCAATGAGTTTAATTCATTTCAGTCCTGGACGGGGGCTCTCTATACTGGCGCTCTCTATTTTTTAAGGACATACCCTCATGGCTGTGGCGATAAGCCGCGTGACGCCTGCCGTTATTCATCGACTCCAGATCCCCGTTCAGGTTCTGTTGTACGCAGGTCTATTTGTATTTGCTCAATATCTTGTCTCCTGGTTGCATCTGCCGCTTCCTGCCAACCTGGTTGGGATGGTGCTGATGTTGGCGCTGATTGTCTGCCGGGTTATCCCGTTGAACTGGATTCGCGCAGGCGCTCGCTGGTTACTGGCTGAAATGTTGCTGTTTTTTGTTCCGGCGGTGGTGGCTGTCGTCAACTATACGCAGCTGTTGTTGGTCGATGGTTGGCGCATATTTGCCGTCATTGCGCTAAGTACGTTGATGGTGCTTGGCGCAACGGCGTGGGTCGTGGATAAAGTGTATCGCTATGAAATGAGCAGGCTAAACCGTGAGTAATTTCCAGCTAAGCGTGCTGTGTCTGGTGATTACGCTGGGCATCTATTTTGCCAACAAGCGCCTGTATCGCCGTTTTCGTAAATTACCGCTGATGCCGTTAGTGTTCACTCCTGCGCTGCTGGTCCTGATACTGGTCTTTGGGCATATCTCCTGGCAAAACTATATTGGTGAATCGCACTGGCTGCTGTGGCTGTTAGGCCCTGCGACCATCGCCTTTGCCGTTCCGGTCTATGACAACCTTGCCGTGATTAAGCGGCACTGGATGTCACTGACGGCGGGCGTGGTGACGGCAACGCTGGTGGCCGTTACCAGTTCCGTGTGGCTGGCGCGTCTGTTTATGTTGCCTGATGAAATCCAGCGTAGCCTGGCGGTGCGCTCCGTCACCACGCCGTTTGCGCTGGCAGCAGCAGAGCCGTTGGGCGGGCAACCAGACCTGGTGGCATTGTTCGTGGTAGTGACCGGTGTATTTGGTATGGCGGTTGGCGATGTACTGTTTTTACGGCTTTCTATTCGGGAAGGGATGGCGAAAGGCGCAGGATTTGGCGCAGCCTCGCATGGTGCGGGCACGGCGCGCTCTTATGAGCTCGGCCAGCAGGAGGGCGTGGTCGCCAGCCTGGTGATGATGCTTTCCGGCGTGGTGATGGTGCTGGTAGCGCCGCTGGTCGCGATGGTGATGTTCTGAAAAAATGCCCCGGTCGTTCAGACCGGGGATGAGGAGGAGTGGTTAGTGCGCGCGACCTTGTTCTACGCCGTACCCGGTCTGGGAACGGATGAACTGGGCACGGAACTGCTCGCGTTCGCGATTACCTTCTTCTGAGTTATCGGTAGCAGAGAAGAACCAGATCCCGAGGAACGCTACGCTGATGGAGAACAGCGCCGGATATTCATACGGGAAAATGGCTTTTTCGTGACCAAGGATCTGGACCCAAATCGTCGGGCCAAGCACCATCAGCACCACCGCCGTCAGCAGACCTAACCAGCCGCCCAACATCGCGCCACGCGTGGTCAGTCTTGACCAGTACATGGAGAGCAGAATGATCGGGAAGTTGCAGCTGGCTGCGATAGCAAACGCCAGACCTACCATGAAGGCGATATTCTGGTTCTCAAACAGCACGCCGAGCAGGATGGCAATCACGCCCAACACCAGTACGGTGATTTTCGACACCTTCAGTTCTTCACGTTCGGTTGCGCCTTTACGGAACACGTTGGCATACAGGTCGTGAGAAACGGCCGATGCGCCCGCCAGCGTCAGGCCTGCAACCACCGCCAGGATGGTGGCAAACGCCACGGCTGAGATGAAGCCCAGGAACAGGTTGCCGCCCACCGCATTTGCCAAGTGAACCGCCGCCATGTTGTTACCGCCGATCAGCGCGCCAGCAGCGTCTTTATACGCCGGGTTAGCGCCCACCAGCATGATCGCGCCAAAGCCGATGATAAAGGTCAGGATGTAGAAATAACCCATAAAACCGGTGGCATAGAACACGCTCTTACGCGCTTCTCGGGCATCGCTGACCGTGAAGAAGCGCATCAGGATGTGCGGCAAGCCTGCCGTACCAAACATCAGGCCGAGACCTAACGATAGGGCGGAGATCGGATCTTTTACCAGTCCGCCCGGGCTCATAATGGCTGAACCTTTCGGGTGTACCGCCATTGCTTCGGTGAACAGGTTGTTGAAGCTAAAGCCGACGTGCTTCATCACCATAAAGGCCATAAAGCTGGCGCCGAACAGCAGCAGAACGGCTTTGATGATCTGTACCCAGGTGGTCGCCAGCATGCCGCCAAACAGGACGTACATCATCATCAGTACGCCAACCAGTACGACGGCGATGTGATAGTTCAGACCAAACAGCAGCTCAATCAGCTTACCTGCGCCCACCATCTGGGCGATCAGATACAGCGCGACCACCACCAGAGAACCACAGGCCGACAGAATACGGATTGGTCCTTGCTTCAGACGATAAGAAGCAACATCTGCAAAGGTGTAACGACCCAGGTTACGCAGACGCTCAGCAATCAGGAACAGGATAATTGGCCAGCCGACCAGGAAGCCGAGTGAATAGATCAGCCCGTCATAACCGGAGGTAAACACCAGCGCGGAAATCCCGAGAAACGATGCCGCCGACATATAGTCGCCCGCAATCGCCAGCCCGTTCTGGAAACCAGTGATGTTGCCGCCGGCGGTGTAGTAGTCATTACGCGAACGTACGCGCTTAGACGCCCAGTAAGTAATACCGAGCGTAAAGATGACGAAAATCAGGAACATGACAATCGCCTGCCAGTTGGTTGGCTGGCGTTGGACTGCACCGCTAATAGCATCCGCCGCGTTTGCGGCGAAGGGCAGCGTGGCGGCAAGCGCCGTCAGGACTCTCTTCATGATGCTTTAACCTCGTGCAGAACCGCATTGTTCAGGCGGTCGAATTCACCGTTTGCCCGCCAGATATAGATCCCGGTCAGGATGAAGGAGATGAGGATCACACCGACCCCAATCGGAATACCCCGGGTGACGCTGGTTCCCGCGTGTAGCGGCGTACCCAGCCAGCCAGGCGCAAAGGCAATCAGTAAAATAAAGCTGATGTAAACTGCCAGCATGATGATGGACAGAATGGTGGCAAACCGTTGCCTTTTTTCAACTAACTCCCTGAAACGCGCACTGTCTTCTATCCGCTGATAAATAGAGTCATTCATCACAGAGTTCTCCAGAGGCCCCCTTCGTCTTTCACGTTGCAAGTGTGTTGGCCGCACTCGCCCACCTCAGTCACATAGTGAACTATGCTCCTGGGGATGCGCTCGCTTGCCGCCTTCCTGCAACGCGAAATCCTTTGGGGTGGGTTATTATATTTTCCCTCCCGGTCAGGGGAGGGGTAGGGGTAGGATTTGTAGGCCCGATAAGCCGCGCACCATCGGGCATTTCACGGTTGTGGTTATGATGGCATCGCGATGGCCTGCTTCTCTTCGAGCAGTTTCTCTACCACGCCAGGATCGGCGAGGGTCGAGGTATCGCCCAGATTGCTGGTATCGCCCGCCGCGATTTTACGCAGAATACGGCGCATGATTTTGCCGGAGCGGGTTTTCGGCAGTGAGTCGGTCCAGTGCAGCACGTCTGGCGTTGCCAGCGGACCAATTTCTTTACGTACCCAGTTGCGCACTTCGGCGTACAGCTCAGGTGACGGCTCTTCGCCGTGATTCAGCGTGACGTAGGCGTAGATCGCCTGGCCTTTAATATTATGCGGAATACCCACCACCGCGGCCTCGGCGATCTTCGGATGCGACACCAGCGCCGATTCGATTTCTGCCGTTCCCAGACGGTGGCCAGAAACGTTCAGCACATCGTCCACACGACCGGTGATCCAGTAATAGCCATCTTCGTCACGACGCGCGCCATCGCCGCTGAAGTACATATTCTTGAAGGTAGAAAAGTAGGTCTGCTCAAAGCGTTCGTGATCGCCAAACAGCGTTCTCGCCTGGCCCGGCCACGAGTCGGTAATCACCAGGTTGCCTTCGGTCGCGCCTTCCAGCGGATTACCCTCGTTATCGACAATCGCAGGCTGTACGCCAAAGAACGGACGGGTTGCGGAACCCGCTTTCAGCTCGGTGGCGCCCGGCAGCGGGGTGATCATGAATCCACCGGTTTCGGTCTGCCACCAGGTATCGACGACCGGGCATTTTTCGTTGCCGATCTTCTTCCAGTACCACTCCCATGCTTCCGGGTTAATCGGCTCGCCAACGGAACCCAGGATACGCAGCGAGGAGCGGTCAGTGCCTTCAATCGCTTTATCACCTTCTGCCATCAGGGCGCGGATGGCGGTCGGCGCGGTATACAGAATATTGACCTGGTGCTTGTCCACAACCTGCGACATACGCGCCGGGGTTGGCCAGTTTGGCACGCCTTCGAACATCAGCGTGGTTGCGCCGCAGGCCAACGGACCATACAGCAGGTAGCTGTGCCCGGTTACCCAACCCACGTCAGCGGTACACCAATAAATATCGCCCTGATGGTAGTCAAACACGTACTTAAAGGTGGTTGCGGCGTAGACCAGATATCCGCCGGTGGTATGCAGTACGCCTTTTGGCTTGCCGGTTGAACCGGAGGTATAGAGGATAAACAGCGGATCTTCCGCGTTCATTTCTTCCGGCTGATGTTCCGGGCTGGCTTTCTCGATAAGATCGGACCACCACAAGTCACGGCCTTCCTGCCATTCCGTTTTTCCACCGGTACGTTTGAGGACGACCACATGTTCAACGGTTTTCACGTTCGGGTTTTTCAGCGCATCATCGACGTTCTTTTTCAGCGGGATGGCGCGGCCGGCGCGCACGCCTTCGTCGGCGGTGATCACCAGACGTGAATTGGAGTCGATGATACGTCCGGCGACCGCCTCTGGTGAAAAACCACCGAAGATGACCGAATGCACCGCGCCAATGCGGGCGCAAGCCAGCATAGCAACCGCCGCTTCCGGCACCATCGGCATATAAATGGCCACCACGTCGCCTTTTTTAATGCCTAAATCCAGTAGCGTATTGGCGAAACGGCAAACATCGCGATGCAGTTCGCGATAAGTAATGTTTTTGCTTTGGGTGGCGTCATCGCCTTCCCAGATGATGGCGGTGCGATCGCCATTTGCCTGTAAATGACGGTCAAGGCAGTTTGCGGCCAGGTTCAGGGTGCCGTCTTCGTACCATTTAATCGACACGTTGCCTGGTGCGAAGGAGGTGTTCTTCACCTGGCTGTACGGCTTGATCCAATCAAGTATCTTTCCCTGCTCGCCCCAAAATGTGTCGGGTTCGTTAACGGATTGCTGGTATTTCTCTTCGTACTGCTCCGGGTTTATCAGGCAACGATCCGCAATGTTTGCGGGAATAGCGTGTTTATGTATTTGGCTCATGGCTTTTGTTCTCCTTGTAGGATGTTAATAATATGTCTCATAAACGTTAAATGTAGGGGCTTTGAGAGTTTTGTTTAGTATTTGCGCGGCAGATCACGCAATAAACGAATTGTGCAAATTAGCGGCAAACTTAATTTTGAAGGGAACTAGCAAAAATTGATTAAATCTCGCGATAACATGTAGTTATCTAAAGGATTATTGAAAAGGTGATCTATCTCTGAATTAGACAAAAGAGTGAGGAGTTAGAGGGGGTTTATAACTCTAAAGTGGTATTTTACATACACTTACAATTGATTAAAGACAACATTTTCAGTGTGGTTTCTTGTTACAAATAGGGTGGAGCAATGTCATGACAGTATTCGTGTGGTTGCTGTTATGGAAAACAATAAAAGAACCGCCATTGCAGATAATGGCGTCATCTGGATGAGACCCCTATGGCAAGGATAAAATCACGCGTACGCCGTTTCTTCAGCCTGTTATTACCTTTATTATTTATTTCTGCTGTTCACGCTGAACAAACTCCTGTACCCGCAAAAACCGTCACCGTTGAAGCGAAGAATGAAACCTTCGCTCCTCAGCATCCCGATCAATATCTCTCCTGGAAAGCCACGTCTGAGCAATCAGCCCGTGAAGATGCGCTGGCAGAAGATCCGCGTCTGGTGATCCTGTGGGCGGGATATCCATTCTCGCGCGATTACAACAAACCGCGTGGACACGCCTATGCCGTGACCGATGTACGTGAAACCTTACGTACCGGCGCACCAAAAACGGCTGAAGACGGTCCGCTGCCGATGGCCTGCTGGAGCTGTAAAAGCCCGGACGTAGCGCGTCTGATCCAGAAAGATGGTGAAGATGGCTACTTCCACGGTAAATGGGCGCGCGGCGGTCCAGAAATTGTTAACAATCTCGGCTGTGCAGATTGCCATAACACTGCGTCACCAGACTTCGCCAAAGGCAAGCCAGAGCTGACGCTGTCGCGTCCTTATGCAGAACGCGCGATGGAAGCAATCGGCAAACCGTTTGAGAAAGCCGGTCGCTTTGATCAGCAATCCATGGTCTGCGGTCAGTGCCACGTGGAATACTACTTCGACGGTAAAAACAAAGCCGTTAAGTTCCCGTGGGACGAGGGCATGAAAGTCGAGAACATGGAGAAATACTACGACACCATCGCCTTCTCTGACTGGACCAACTCCCTGTCGAAAACGCCGATGCTGAAAGCGCAGCACCCGGAATATGAAACCTGGAGCGCGGGCATTCACGGCAAGAACAACGTGACCTGTATCGACTGTCACATGCCGAAAGTGCAAAACGCGGAAGGCAAGATCTACACCGACCATAAGATTGGTAACCCGTTCGATAACTTTGCTCAGACCTGTGCGAACTGTCACACCCAGGATAAAGCGTCCCTGCAAAAAGTGGTCGCCGAGCGTAAACAGGCTATTCATGACCTGAAAATCAAGGTCGAAGATCAGCTGGTTCATGCGCACTTCGAAGCGAAAGCTGCATGGGATGCGGGCGCGACTGAAGCGGAAATGAAGCCGATTCTGGAAGATATCCGTCACGCACAATGGCGCTGGGACCTGTCTATCGCCTCACACGGTATTCACATGCACGCTCCGGAAGAGGGTCTGCGGATGCTGGGTAGTGCGATGGATAAAGCCGCCGATGCGCGTACCAAACTGGTCCGTCTGCTGGCGACTAAAGGCATCACCCATGAAATCCCGTTACCGGATATCTCTACCAAAGAGAAAGCCCAGGCGGCGATTGGTCTGAACATGCAGCAAATCAATGCTGAGAAGCAGGACTTCATCAAAACGGTGATTCCGCAGTGGGAAGATCAGGCGCGTAAAAACGGTCTGTTAAGCCAATAACCCCATTTCGCCCCGTCAGGGGCGGATAACTCAACGGAGTGAATATGAGCGTATTACGTTCGTTATTAACTGCTGGGGTGCTGGCGTCAGGCTTGTTCTGGAGCCTGAGTGGAATCACTGCCACGCCAACGCCGCAGGAGTCGGATCAACGCTGGACGGTTACCCAACAGCGTAATCCGGATGCCGCCTGTCTGGATTGTCACAAGCCAGATACCGAAGGTATGCATGGTAAGCATGCAGAAGTCATCAACCCGAATAACAAACTGCCGGTCACCTGCACCAACTGTCACGGCCAGCCGTCACCGAACCACCGTGAAGGGGTGAAGGATGTGATGCGCTTTAATGAGCCGATGTACAACGTTGAACAGCAGAACAGCGTCTGTATGTCCTGCCACCTGCCTGAGCAGCTACAAAAAGCGTTCTGGCCACACGATGTTCACGTAACCAAAGTGGCGTGTGCCAGCTGTCACTCACTGCATCCGAAGCAAGACACGATGCAGACGCTAAGTGATAAAGGACGGATCAAGATTTGCGTCGATTGCCACAGCGATCAGCGTAACAATCCGAACTTTAACCCGGCGTCGGTTCCGTTGCTTAAGGAGCATCCATGAGTTGCTCTCGTCGCCAGTTTATCACCCGCGTCGGCGCGCTGGTGGCAGTGAGCGGGACGGCGGGACGCGTTGTGGCGAAGACGCTGAACATCAACGGCGTACGTTACGGTATGGTACATGATGAGTCACTATGCATCGGCTGTACGGCCTGCATGGATGCTTGCCGGGAAGTAAACAACGTGCCGGAAGGGGTATCGCGTCTGACGATTATTCGCAGCGAGCCGCAGGGGACGTTTCCTGATGTGAAGTATCGTTTTTTCCGTCATTCGTGCCAGCATTGCGACCATGCCCCCTGCGTTGACGTCTGCCCGACGGGGGCATCGTATCGCGATGCCGCCAGCGGTATTGTGGATGTGAACCCGGACCTGTGCGTTGGCTGCCAGTACTGTATCGCCGCGTGTCCTTATCGCGTGCGCTTTATCCATCCGGTTAGCAAAACGGCGGATAAATGCGATTTCTGTCGGAAAACCAATCTGAAAGCGGGCAAGCAGCCCGCCTGCGTTGAGTCGTGTCCGACGAAGGCGCTGACGTTTGGTAATCTGGACGATCCCAACAGCGATATCTCCCGCTTGTTGCTGCAGAAAACCACCTACCGTTACAAGCTGGCGTTGGGCACAAAACCGAAGGTCTACCGCGTTCCCTTTAAATTTGGGGAGGTGAGCCAATGACATCCGCTTCTGCATTTCATTTTGAATCACTGGTGTGGGACTGGCCCATTGCCATCTATCTGTTCCTGATTGGCATCTCCGCCGGACTGGTCACGCTGGCGATTCTGCTGCGTCGTTTCCATCCGGAGGCGGGCGGTTCTGACAGCACGCTGCTACGCACTACGCTGGTGTTAGGGCCGGGGGCGATTATCTTCGGTCTGCTGATTCTGGTGTTCCACCTGACGCGTCCATGGACCTTCTGGAAACTGATGTTCCACTACAGCTTCACTTCGGTGATGTCGATGGGAGTCATGTTGTTCCAGTTGTACATGGTGGTGCTGGTGCTGTGGCTGGCAAAAATCTTTGAAAAAGAGGTGATTGCTCTGCAACAGCGCTGGCTGCCGCGATTAGGGATCGTACAGAAAATGCTGACGTTGATTGCGCCGTTTCATCGCGCGCTGGAGACGTTAATGCTGGTGCTGGCGGTCCTGCTCGGGGCGTACACCGGTTTTCTGCTGTCGGCGCTGAAATCCTACCCGTTCCTGAATAACCCGATCCTGCCGGTGCTGTTCCTGTTCTCCGGGATCTCCTCCGGCGCGGCGGTGGCGCTGATCGCCATGGCGTTACGTCATCGTAGCAATCCGCACAGTACCGAAGCGCACTTTGTGCATCGCATGGAAGTCCCGGTGGTATGGCTGGAGATCTTCCTGCTGGCGGCGTTTTTCGTCGGCCTGGCGCTGGGCGATGACGGCAAAATGCGCGCGCTGGCGGCGGCACTGGGCGGCGGATTCTGGACCTGGTGGTTCTGGCTGGGCGTGGCCGGGCTTGGGCTGATACTGCCGATGCTGCTAAAACCTTGGGCCAACCGCAGTTCGACGTTTCATGGCGTGCTGGCAGTGTGCGGTGCCAGCCTGACCGGCGTACTGCTGCTGCGCTTTTTTATTCTCTATGCGGGTCAGCTAACCGTTGCGTAAGGTGATATCTGGACGTTCTCCTTCCTGAAGCCGGTTTTCTGGCACTGTTGTTAAGCCTCGGGGTCAACGTGTTGACCCCGCTTGCCGTGCTGGTGGGTGTCCGCCAGCGCTGGCAAGGCGTAATGCGCCTGGCAAGCGTGGGCATGTGGACGCAATTTTCGCTGCTGCTGCTGGCCTTTGCCATTCTGATATTCTGCTTTCTGACCAGCGACTTTTCGGTGGTCTACGTTGCTCAGCATAGCTACAGCCTGCTGCCGTGGGGATTAAAACTGGCGGCGGTGTGGGGCGGGCATGAAGGATCGCTGCTGCTGTGGGTGCTGTTTCTTTCCGGCTGGAGCGCGCTGTTCGCCTTGCGCTATCGGCGTGATTCCGACCTGCTGTTTCCGTTAACGCTCAGCGTCCTCGCACTGATAACGGCCCTGCTGCTGCTGTTTGTGGTGATATGGTCCGATCCGTTCGTGCGTATCTTCCCGCCAGCCATTGAAGGGCGCGACCTTAACCCGATGCTGCAACATCTCGGGTTAATCCTCCATCCGCCGCTGCTGTACCTGGGTTACGGTGGCTTGATGGTGGCGGCAGGCGTGGCGCTGGCCTCGCTGCTGCGCGGTGACTTTAATGCGCAGAGCGCCGGGGTGTGCTGGCGCTGGGCGCTGCCTGGCTGGTGTGCGCTGACGCTGGGGATTATCCTCGGCTCCTGGTGGGCTTACTGCGAGTTGGGCTGGGGCGGCTGGTGGTTCTGGGACCCGGTAGAAAATGCCTCCTTATTACCCTGGCTTTCCGCCAGTGCGCTGCTGCATAGTCTGTTCATCACGCGCCAACGTGGGATCTTCCGCCACTGGTCGCTGCTGCTGGCGATCGTCACGCTGATTTTATCGCTGCTGGGGACGCTGATTGTGCGTTCCGGCATTCTCGTTTCCGTGCACGCTTTTGCGCTGGATAACGTCCGCGCCACGCCGCTGTTCGCGCTGTTTACCGTATTGAGCCTGGCATCGCTCGGGCTGTACGCCTGGCGGGGACAGCAAGTCCGCCAGAATGCGCGTTTTGGCGGCTGGTCGCGCGAGATGCTGATTCTGGTCGCGCTATTACTTTTTTGCGCGGTGCTGCTGATTGTGCTGATTGGCACCCTTTACCCGATGATTTACGGGTTGTTCGGCTGGGGGCGGCTCTCCGTGGGCGCACCGTACTTTAACCGTGCTACGCTGCCCTTTGGCCTGCTGATGCTGCTGGTTATCGTGCTGGCGACGATCAGAAGCCGCAAAGTGCCTGTGCGTTGCCAGCTTCCGGCACTGCTGGCGCATGCCGGGGTGCTGGTGTTTGCGGCTGGGATCGTCTTTTCCAGCGGTAGTCGTCAGGAGATAAGCCTGAATCTGAGCCCCGGGCAGCAGGTGGAACTGGCGGGCTATATTTTTCGTTTTGAGCGTCTCGACCTGGAAGCAAAAGGTAACTACACCAGTGAAAAAGCGCAGATCACGCTGTGGCAGAATGAGAAACGCATTGGCAGCCTGCAGCCTGAAAGACGCTTCTATGCCGCGCGCCGTCAACAGATGATGGAGCCGGGGATCCGCTGGAATCTGATGCATGACTGGTATGCGGTAATCGGCGAAAAAACCGGACCGGACCGTTATGCCATGCGCTTGTACGTACAGACCGGCGTGCGCTGGATTTGGGGCGGGGGACTGTTAATGGTCTGTGGTGCGCTGCTGAGCGGATGGCGAGGGAGAAAGCGCGATGCATAAACTAATCAACGCGTTGCCGGATGGCGGCGAACGGGGTGTGAAAACGGTAGGTCGGATAAGCGCAGCGCCATCCGGCAGAACATGTTTACTCTTAGCTATCATTTTGTTTTTCATCGCCTTCGCGACACATGCCCAGGTTGTGGACACATGGACTTTTGCCAACCCGCAACAACAGGAAAAAGCGTTGTCTATTGCCAGTCAACTGCGCTGTCCACAGTGTCAAAACCAAAACTTGCTGGAATCCAATGCGCCGGTAGCGGTCAGTATGCGCCACCAGGTTTATAGCATGGTGGCGGAAGGGAAAAGTGAAGCCGAGATAACGACGTGGATGACCGATCGCTACGGTGATTTTGTGCGCTACAACCCGCCGTTGAATGAGCAAACGCTGCTGCTGTGGGCGTTGCCGTGCCTGCTGTTATTGCTGGTGGGCGTGGTGGTCTGGCGGGTGAGACGGCGCCAGCGCGTAGAGGAGGATGTGCAATGAGCCAGTCCAACCATTCCCCTGCGCCGTTACGCCCACTCCCCGTGAAGTGGCTGACCGCTGCGACGGTGCTGATGGTTGTAGCCTGCATCGGAGGTTATCTGTTGACGCCCAAATGGCAGGCGGTGCGTCAGGAACAGACGCGGCTGGCGGACCCATTACATGCGTTCGCCGATGAAAATATTCAGGAAAAACAGCTGCTTTTGCTGCAATCGCAAATTCGTGCTAATCCGCAGGACGGTGTGAAATGGGCGCAACTCGGTGAGTACTATCTTTGGCAAAACGCGTATCATAATGCGCTGCTTGCCTACGAGCAGGCGCTGCGTGTAGGGGGTGAAAATGCTGAGATCTATTCAGCGCTGGCAACGGTATTGTATTACCAGGCCGGGCAGCATATGACACCGCCCACTCGCGAGATGATTGATAAGGCTCTGGCGCTGGACCCGACAGAGGTCACTGCGCTGATGCTGTTAGCCTCAGATGCGTTTATGCAGGCAGACTACGCCCAGGCCATTTCAGTGTGGCAAAAAGTTATGGATTTAAACTCGCCGAGGGTGAACCGGGCACAGCTCATTGACTCTATTAATATGGCGAAGTTGTTGCAGAATCGGCAAAAATAAATTTGTTTCTTTTGTGATTTGTATCATTTGGCCTGTTTAAAAAACAGGCGAACGAACAAATGAGCAAAAAAACTCACGCCATGACTTCTTCATTTTTGAACATATTAAAATTCTTTTATAACAAAAAGTTATTCATCAATACCCCGATAAAATTGCATTTTTATGCATAAATTCAGCTGAAGGCTCTGTTCCTGGAGGGTTGCGCGAGACAGTACGCAAATGATAATGATAATAAGCGTTAAAAAACTCCATAAACGAACGCAACACAATTCATACCCTTTCAGTATGTACTATTACCACACACCGCATGTGGAATAGCGCTCCATCGAGGAAGTCCGTTGTTATGAAAAATTTGAAAGTCAGCCTGGCATGGCAGATTCTGATCGCTATGGTGCTGGGCATTCTGCTGGGGAGTTACCTGCATTACCATAGTGACAGCCGTGAATGGCTGGTTGTAAACCTGCTGTCACCGGCGGGCGATATCTTTATCCATCTGATCAAAATGATTGTGGTGCCCATTGTTATCTCTACGCTGGTTGTCGGTATCGCCGGGGTCGGTGATGCAAAACAGCTGGGCCGTATTGGCGCCAAAACTATTCTCTATTTCGAAGTGATCACCACCGTGGCGATTATCCTTGGTATCACGCTGGCGAATGTGTTCCAGCCAGGCACCGGGGTGGATATGTCGCAACTGGCGACCGTGGATATTTCGAAATATCAAAGCACGACCGCAGAAGTACAGAGCCACGCGCATGGCCTGATGGGGACAATTTTGTCACTGGTGCCAACCAACATCGTCGCATCGATGGCAAAAGGCGATATGCTGCCGATTATCTTCTTCTCGGTGCTGTTCGGTTTAGGTCTGTCTTCCCTGCCGGCAACTCACCGCGAGCCGTTGGTTACCGTATTCCGCTCTATTTCCGAAACCATGTTTAAAGTCACTCACATGGTTATGCGCTACGCGCCAGTCGGCGTTTTCGCGCTGATTGCCGTTACCGTCGCGAACTTCGGTTTTGCCTCCTTGTGGCCGCTGGCGAAGCTGGTGCTGTTGGTGCATTTCGCCATTCTGTTCTTCGCGCTGGTGGTGCTGGGGATCGTGGCGCGCATCTGCGGTTTGAGCATCTGGATCCTGATCCGCATTCTGAAAGACGAGCTGATTCTGGCTTACTCTACAGCCAGCTCCGAGAGCGTACTGCCGCGTATTATTGAGAAGATGGAAGCCTATGGCGCGCCAGCTTCAATCACCAGCTTTGTGGTGCCGACCGGCTACTCATTCAACCTTGATGGTTCAACTCTGTACCAGAGTATCGCCGCTATCTTTATCGCGCAGCTGTACGGTATCGACCTGTCGCTGTGGCAGGAAATCGTGCTGGTGTTGACGCTGATGGTGACCTCGAAAGGGATTGCGGGTGTGCCGGGCGTATCATTCGTGGTGCTGCTGGCTACGCTGGGCAGCGTGGGGATCCCACTGGAAGGCCTGGCGTTTATCGCCGGTGTTGACCGTATCCTCGACATGGCGCGTACCGCGCTGAACGTGGTGGGTAATGCGCTGGCGGTACTGGTTATCGCCAAGTGGGAACACAAATTTGACCGCAAGAAAGCGCTGGCCTATGAGCGCGACGTGCTGGGTAGATTTGATAAGACCGCTAATCAGTAATTCATGACAGCTTGCCGGATAAGCGTAGCGCCATCCGGCAATGCAAATCATTACCCGTTTGTTAACTTATCAAACTCTTCGCAGCCGGTATCGAATCCTTCCATACAGCTCAGATTCAGCCAGTGCAGCGCCTTCTGTTTATTCTTCACGATAAATCCCTGTTCACCGTTTAAGAACATCATCCCTGCCCAGTATTCGGAATAACCAGTGCGGGAAATGGCTGAGCTTCGTTTGAAATACCACGTCGCTTTCTCATCGTCAGCGGGAATGCCCACGCCGTTGGCGTAAATCAGGCCGAGCAGCATTTGTGCGTCGACGGCGGAGTCATTTTCCAGGTCTTCGGAGGCGTTTTGCAGCAAGGTAATGGCTTTAGGGTAATCGGTACGTCCAGCCTGGGTGTTGACCAGAATCCGCGCCAGGGTAAGTTCTCCCGCTTTACTGCCTGCTTTGGCTGCTTTTTCCGCCAGCGTTTTAGCCTGGGGGTAATCCAGACTGACCGGATTCGTAATTTTGATTTGCGCCAGTAGCGCGCAGGCGTCGGCATCGCCGTTGTCGGCGGCTTTTTGCGCCCAATACTCGGCTTTGCTCAAATCGCCCGAACTGAACCAGGTATCGGCAAGAAAGTACTGTGCGCGACGGTCCCCTGCCTCAGCGGCCTGCAAGTACTGGCTTCCTGGCTCAGTATCACTGGCATGGGCAAAGAATGTCATAAAGAACATCAATGCAATGAGTTGTTTCATTTTGAGTTTTATTTAGGGTACGGAATGAACAGTATAAAGAGATCGTATGGATAAAAAAACAGCCTCCGGGCGGAGGCTGTTGCAGAACAGTTACGTAAACGGACTAACCCATCGCGCTTTCGCGCAGGCTGGCTTTCAGCTTGGTGTACTCATCAATGACATACTGCTCGGCAGCGCGCTGATCGGCAATGCGTTCAACGTTAACGGCACAGTACTTGTACTCCGGCGTTTTGGTAATCGGGCTTAAGTTCTCGGTTACCAGCTCATTACATGCGCCAATCCACCACTGGTAGGTCATGTAAATCGCGCCTTTGTTTGGACGATCGCTGACTGCTGCACGGGTAATGACCCGGCCTTTACGCGAGTTAACCCACACCAGCTCTTCATCCTGGATGCCCAGGCGTGCTGCGTCGGCGGTGTTGATCTGGGCATAGCCCGGTTCATCCGCCAGCGCGGCCAGCGCCGCACAGTTACCGGTCATCGAACGGCAAGAGTAGTGGCCGACTTCACGCACCGTGGACAGCACCATCGGGTACTCCTCAGTGAGTTTGTCGATTGGCGCTACCCAGTCGCAGGTAAAGAACTGCGCCAGGCCGTTCGGGGTATCGAACTTCTCTTTGAAGAGATAAGACGTACCCTGGTCGGCTTCTGAGGTGTCGCGGCAAGGCCACTGGATATAGCCCAGTTCACCCATTTTCTCGTAAGTGGCACCGTAGAAATCCGGGCACAGATGACGCAACTCATCCCAGATTTCCTGGGTGTTGTTGTAGTGCATCGGGTAGCCCATACGGGTGGCGATTTCACTGATAATCTGCCAGTCCGTTTTCAGATCCCACTTCGGCTCAACGGCTTTAAAGAAGCGCTGGAAGCCACGGTCAGCCGCGGAGAAGACGCCTTCATGCTCGCCCCATGACGTAGACGGTAAAATAACGTCTGCGGCAGCGGCAGTTTTGGTCATGAAGATATCCTGCACGATGACCAGTTCCAGATCCTCAAAGCCTTTGCGCACTGCGGAGAGTTCAGCATCAGTCTGTAATGGATCTTCACCCATAATGTACGCCGCGCGGACTTCGCCATGCGCCGCACGGTGCGGCAGTTCACTGATGCGATAGCCGGTATGTGCAGGCAGACTTTCCACGCCCCAGGCTTTAGCGAACTTCTCGCGGTTAGCCGGATCTTTCACATACTGATAGCCCGGATAAGTATCCGGTAGCGCGCCCATGTCGCATGCGCCCTGAACGTTGTTCTGGCCACGAACCGGGTTAACGCCCACGCTTGGCTTACCGAGGTTGCCGGTCAGCATTGCGAGGCTGGTCAGTGAACGCACGGTTTCCACACCCTGATAGAACTGGGTAACACCCATGCCCCACAGGATGGCCGCGCTTTTTGCCGTGGCGTACATACGAGCAGCCTGACGAATATCCTGTGCGCTAACGCCAGTGACATCTTCGACGGACTCCGGCGTGTAGCCTTCGACAATCTTGCTGTACTCTTCGAATCCTTCGGTACGGGAGGCGACGAACGCCTGGTCGTACAGTTTTTCTTCGATGATGACATGACCCATAGCGTTGAGCAGCGCGATGTTCGAGCCGTTTTTCAACGCGATGTGCATATCGGCAATACGCGCGGTTTCAATTTTGCGCGGATCGCAGACGATAATTTTCGCCCCGTTACGTTTAGCGTTAATCACGTGATTCGCCACGATCGGGTGGGAATCCGCCGGGTTGTACCCGAAGATGAACACTAAATCTGTGTTATCAATTTCATTGATAGCATTACTCATTGCGCCGTTACCGACCGATTGGTGCAGACCTGCAACCGAAGGGCCGTGTCAGACGCGAGCGCAGCAGTCAACGTTATTGGTACCAATAACGGCGCGCGCGAATTTTTGCATTACATAGTTGGTTTCGTTACCCGTACCGCGAGATGAACCGGTCGTCTGAATAGCGTCCGGGCCATACTTCGCTTTGATGGCGCTCAGACGAGTGGCGACGTAATCAAGCGCTTCATCCCAGGAAACGGATTCCAGTTTGCCGCCACGCTGGCGACGGATCATTGGGGTTTTCAGACGAGGGGTCAGGATCTGGGTATCATTGATAAAATCCCAGCCATAGTAGCCCTTCAGACACAAGGTACCCTGGTTGGTTTTCCCCTGCGCCGCTTCAGCCCGGACGATTTTGCCGTTATCGACCACCAGGTTGATTTTGCAACCTGATGCGCAATATGGGCAAACCGTGACGACTTTTTTCATCGGTCTCGCTCCAGTTAATCAAATCACGCATACGCGCTTGTCGCTTGAGTTATGCATCTTTTATGCCATGTTTTTATCAGGGGCATTAGTCGATATTACGGGCGAATTTTGCGCAAAACCCTGACGAAAAACAGGCTGTCGTCATATTTGACGTGACGAATCTCCAATACGTGACGGCCCGGCAGTGTGACCGAGGTTATGTTTCCCACACATCCTTGTGCCTTATCGCTGTCACTCTGTGCAGAATCAATCACACTCATTTAAGTTGGCCAGAAATGGGGAAAAACAATGAAGCCAGCCATACTGGTTGTGGATGATGACATCGCTGTCTGCACGCTTTTACAGGATGTGCTGAGCGAACACGTCTTTGCAGTGACCGCATGTCACACCGGGCAGGAGGCGCTGCGCTGCATTGAGACTCAGCCGGAAATCGCTCTGGTATTGCTGGACATGATGTTGCCTGATATTAACGGTCTGATGGTGCTGCAGCAGGTGCAAAAGATCAGACCCGGATTACCGGTGGTGATGCTGACTGGGCTTGGCAGCGAGTCGGATGTGGTTGTCGGGTTGGAAATGGGCGCTGACGACTACATCGGTAAACCGTTCAATGCGCGGGTGCTGGTGGCGCGGGTAAAGGCGGTACTCAGACGCGTCGGCGTGTTAACGGCAGAAAGCGGCAGCCCGCAAACTACGGGGCTTTCTTTTAACGGTTGGCATCTCGATACCGCCGGTTGCCAGTTACATAATCCTCAGCAACTGAAGGTGGAGTTGACGCAGGGGGAATACAGCCTGCTGCTGGCGCTGGCCCAAAACGCCCGCCGGGTACTTAGCCGAGAACAGTTGCTGGAACTGACGCGCAGCGACAGCGTTGAGGTGTTTGACCGCACCATTGACGTGCTAATCATGCGGTTACGGCGAAAAATAGAGAACAACCCGCATCAGCCGATGCTGATCAAAACCCTGCGCGGGCTGGGCTATGTGTTTGCCGCCGACGTTCAGCATCATGATAAGGCGGCGTAAACGTCTTATCCGGCCTACAAGGACGCTATATCGGCTTTTAGCTCTGCCAACGTTTTCGCGCCGTCTATCGCGTTGGCGCACAGCAAACTGGCCCGTGCGCAGGCGTGTGCCAGCCTGACGCTGTCCGTCAGCGACCAGCGTTCATGACAGCCATACAAAAATCCGGCGCAAAACGCATCTCCCGCCCCGACGCTGCCAACGATCTCCTCCGGCGCCAGGTACTGTGACGGGATCCAGACGCCCGGCAGATCCGGCGCTTCACCCCAGGCGCCTTCCGGACAGTGGATAACCACCCGCTGGCGAACGCCCGCATTCAGCAGTTCGCGCGCAGCGGTGGCGATGTGCGCAATATGCAGCTCCCCGTTGGGCTGGCGGATCTCCAGCCCGCTGAATTCCCCGGCTTCCAGCTCGTTAATTACCAGATAGTCGAGATGGCGCAGAGCTGGCATCACCAACGGCTGATAGCGCGGGTCGCCCTTGCGTGAAACCAGATCCAGTGATGTTTCAAAGCCGTTGTCGCGCATTTGCGCCAGCAGCCGTGCGCTACGCGTGCCGTACTCCTCATCCGGCATGTCCAGACTGTCGAGCAGCAGCAGATAGCCAAGATGGAAGATTTTCATCGAGGTATCCAGTTGCTCAAAAGCGGGCAGATCCAGCAGCCGGTTGGCACCGGGCGAGTGGAAAAAGGTGCGCTGACCGCTGGGATCGGTCATCACCTGTGACATCGACGTGGGGGCGAAAGTCGTGCGCTGCACATGTTGGCGATTAACATGATACTGCTCCAGCATCGCCATGATGTAGTCGCCGTCGCTATCCTGACCGATTAACCCCACCGCCTGCAGCGGCAGTCCGGTGTGCATTTTCGCCAGCGTCAGCAGTACGTTCAGCGGCGCACCGCCCGTCGCGCGTTCGCTACGGATGATTTCCGCCAGCCAGCCGCGTTCCGGCCACTGCACGATTTGATGCACATGATCGACCAGCATGTTGCCTGCGGCGATAACGCCTCTGCGTTCCATCAGACCCGTCCCGCGCTGCCAAAAATACGCATCTGTTCTGAAACGGTATCGGTAATGGCCTCTTCAATGGCGAGCAGCAGTTCGGCGAATTCGTCGTACAGGGGCTGACGATTCGCTATTCTTGTCTCTACCGCTGACAGCGCCGCCTGCGACATGCCGGTATAGAAGTTGATTTTGTGAATGCCGAGTTCAATTGCGCGCTTGAAATCGTCGTTGCTGATGCCGGAACCGCCGTGCAGTACCAGCGGGATCGCCGCCTGCTGGCGAAGGGCGTCAAGACGCGGAAAGTCGAGCACCGGTTCGCCTTTATATTTGCCGTGTGCATTACCAATGGCGACCGCCAGCGCGTCAATCCCGGTTCTGTCGACGAAATCACGCGCCATCATCGGGTCGGTAAATAGCGACTCGTCGGCATGACCATACAACGCGCCGCCCTCATCGCCTCCCACCGCGCCCAGTTCGGCTTCCACCGATACGCCGACGGCGTGACACATCTTCACCACTTCGCGGGTTTGACGAATATTTTCTTCATACTCCAGTGTGGAGCCATCAAACATCACTGAACTGAAACCTAAGCGCAGTGCCCGAACCACCGACTCAAAGTGCAGGCCGTGGTCAAGGTTCAGCACTACCGGAATGTCATGCCGCGCGGCTTCGTACTTGACCGCTTCGACCAGAGAATCCAACGAGATATATTTAAAATGCACCTCGGCGATGTTGATGATAAACGGCGAACGTTCCTGCTTTGCCGCGGCAAACAGCGCGCGCAGGAAGTGTGAGTCCAGAACGTTAAACGCCCCTAAGGCATAGCGGTGCTCGCGGGCATGGGCAAGGCCATCGGCGAGAGATATCAACGGCATAATGCGCTCCTTGGTTAGCGGAACAGGCGATACTCATTACACAGCACCAGCTGCGCCGGTTCGTCTTCTTCAATGTCGTTATAGCGGGCGATCGGTTGCAGAAAGTGGTTATCGTGGTCGTCGTCATTAACAGAAGAAACCTCGCCGACCAGCACGTCGCCAAAACCTTCTTCCGCCCAGAAGCTGTGATACAGGCCCGGCGGCAGGCAGATGCTTTCACCCGGCGTCAGGCGCAGTTGACTGCCTGCCGCATGGGTTTGCCGACAGCCGTCAATCACCACGCTCACGTCGCTGTCCTCCGTTTGTTCTCGGAGCCCCGCATTCCACAGTTCCACAATTAAATTACCGCCGCCGCGATTGATAATGTCTTCGCGTTTGCGCCAGTGAAAATGCATCGGCGTGACCTGCGCATCGCGAACATGCATGATTTTCTCGGCGTAGCATTTCTCGTAAGGCATTCCTTTCGGCGAGCCATTACGCAGGGTAAACAGCGTTAACCCTTGCGCGGCGAAATTGTTGCCGCCAAACGCGGTGACATCCCAACCGAGCTTAAGGTCGAAAACTTCTCTCCAGGCGGCGGGATCAAGCTTGCGCCATTGGGTCGGCGGGAAACTGGCGAAAGGGGGGAGATGCACGTCGTGCAGAGAGAAAAACTGGCGCGTGTGGCCAAGGATTTCGTTTATTGCTGAGCGTTTCATTGATTCTCCTGTGGCTGATAAGATGACCTTTATGCGGCCCTCTTCTCAAAGAAGAGGGAGAAAATCAAAAGCTTTCCCATGGATAAAATGGACACAATCCGGTTACCTCTCCCTCACAGCAGAATAGGGAATAGTTATATTTTATTGTGTTTTTCTATGTGGTGATGTGATTCATTCAATAAAATGATAAATAAAAAGAGCATTTTCACAAATGTTATTATAAATCATTATCTTAATATGTTTGTTTTTTTAGTCGAATCTCAGTTTTCTGCAGTCATTGGGATGTGAGCGCTGGCGTGTTGCCTCGCGATTAAAAATGAATAATACATCATATAAATAATCTTATTAAAATCTGCTGCTATTGAATATAAAATGTCGTTAGTTAACCGATTGTTTATATATCATAAGTGTACTACGTACTTTGCTAATAACTATTTGTTTAGTTTTAAAATATTTTTTTAGTAAAAAATAACCTTCTTAGTAGTCTTGTTGGTATGCTGATTAAACTTTATTCTTTATGTATTACTGTCTTTCTGCAAGGGATGCGATAATGAAAAAAGGTTCTGGCTTCTATAATCTTGAAGGTATGATTTCAGATGATAGTATAAATAAATACTTATTAACCATCAGAGGGTCGGTAAATTTAGGTGTACTTGATGTTGAATCAATTGACGGAAAGGAAAGTCTAAGTAAACCATATAGTTATAAAATAACATTCACTTCAAAATGTAAAGATATCCCTCCAGAATCTCTTCTTAATATTGAAGCTATGCTACAAATTAGAGCCCCTAATAATAAATGGAGTAAATATGTTCAGGGTTCTGCAATGTGGATCAATGAGCGGCAAATAGAAGGGGTTATTACATCATGTTCACTTATTAGCACTTCAGCGGATGAATCACTGTACGAAATCAGGCTGGAGCATAAGCTTGCATTACTCTCACGACGCAGGCGATCGGCTATTTACCTGAATATTAACGTTCCGAAACTGGTAACGCAGATCCTCAAAGAGCATTTTTTTGCTGATTATGAAATCGACTTTGATAAGCTTCTTTCTACCTATCCTGACCGGGAAATGATCGTACAGTGGGAGGAATCAGATTTAGCGTTTGTCAGCCGCATCCTGTCAGAAGTTGGGATCTGGTTCAGGATTGAAAATCATCATGCGGTTTCGCACATTATGGTGCTTATCTTTAGTGATTCCCAAAGCCGGTACATCTTCGATCAAAAGATTATGCATGCATCTCATGCGGGTCTGACAGCAAATGATTACGCGATCGATAAGCTGGTATCAAAGCACAACCTTGTCTCCGCAGCCGTTAAAGCAAAGAACTTTGACTACCGGCTTGCCAACTCGCTAATACTCAATGCTGATGCCGATGGGGCTGAACAAACATCGACGACGTATGGAGTGGATTATCGTTATGCGGATATTCACCACCAGCCGGGATCGAAATTTGCAGAGGAACAACCGGGCGAATCCAGCTGGTTCTACGCCAAACTGCATCACGAAATTATTCTTAATAATCAATCTATTTTAAGCGGGGTGACCACCAGCCCGTCGATCGCGCCAGGTATGGTGCTTGAAATCGACGGTACTATTCCGCAAGCGTTTACTTCAGGATTTGTGGTAACGGCAATGCGGGTGACGGGGAGGCGTGATGCCGCCCTTCAATCCCAACTGATCGGTATTCCTTACAGTGAGCGCGTTTGCTTTCGGCCGCAGCCACTACCCCGACCACGTATCGTGGGTACGGTTCCCGCAATTGTTTCCTCCCGAATAGACAATGACAAATATGCCCATATCGATGTGCAGGGGCGCTATTGGGTGAAGTTTGATTTTGACCTCGACCAACATAAGCAAGGCTATGAAAGTATGCCCGTCCGTCTGGCACGGATTTATGCCGGTGATACTTATGGTCATCACTTCCCGCTCATTCAGGGGGCGGAAGTTGCCATTGCGTTTGAAGGTGGTGATCCGGAAAGGCCTTTCATTGCCCATGCGCTGCATCATGCTCCAAAGCCTGACCTCGTCACCAGCCGTAACAATACCCGCAACGTAATCCGTACTGCGGGCCACAATAAGCTGCGGATGGAGGACCGACGCGGACAGGAACACGTCAAGTTAAGTACCGAATACGCTAAAACCCAGCTGAACATGGGCCACCTTGTTGATGCTGGTGGTAAGCCGCGCGGTGAAGGCGCAGAACTGCGCACCGATGAGCAGGGGTGTTGAGAGCCGCAAAGGGAATATTGCTGACGACAGAGGCGCAGCCAAAAGCCCAGGGCAAGCAGCTCGACATGAACGCAGTTGTTCAACAGCTACAGGCTGCGCTTGTACTGGCAACCTCTCTTCAGCAGAGCGCCCTGACGGCGCAAGCGTTAAACGTCGAAATGGGGCAACAGCAGCAGCTTAACGCCGCACTTGAACAGCTCACTCAGCCGGGGCTGGTGGCCTATGCCGATCAAGGTATGGCTCTGCTCACACCAGAAACCATGGCGCTATCGGCAAACAAAGATCTGTCGCTGAATGCGGCCAATAACGGCAGTTTTAATGTTTTTAAAAAACTCTCCATGGCTGTCGGACAGGGTTTATCGCTTTTCAGCAGAGCGATCGGGATCAAAATTATTGCCGCAAAAGATGATATTTCCGTCCAGGCGCAGCGTGGTGAAATGGGCCTGCTTTCCGATCAGCATTTTCATATTCAAAGTATGAACGGCAATGTGACCATCAGCGCCAAAAAGAATATTCAGTTGCTGTGTGGGGGTGGCGGTATCCGAATAAATGAAGATGGCTCAGTAAAAATATTCTCTCCCGCTAAAGTGCAGTTGAAAGGCACCACTCTTGACTGGAGTGGGCCGGAATCCGTTAAAGATAAATCCCCCGTTTTTCAGGAAGACCAGTTTCACCGCCGCATTAAATTACATGGTTATGGGAATACGGACGATGTTCTGAAAAAGACAAAATTCAGACTGACTAAGGCCTCCGGTGAAATCATTGAAGGTGTTACCGACGATGAAGGCATGACGCCGTTACTGGATATGACGGAAATGGATGAAATGAAAATGGAGATTTTGCCAAATGAGTAACAGTCCCTTTAATCCGCGAGTCGTGGCGACGGGGGTACAAGGCGTGCCTAAATCCACCGGCGGAAAAATGGCAGTCTGCGAAGTGGCGGTTAAAAACCCTATGCCCTGTATTGTGATCCTTGTTCATGGTGTTAACGATGTGGGCGAGGCGTATCAAAATCAGGAGCAGGGGATCATTGCCGGCCTGAATGAACGTATGGGCCGTACGGATATGTATCCGCATGAATGGCACCAGTTCAAAATGGATATGGGCGATGGCGAACAGCAGCAGGTGAAAATGCCTGGGCGCAGTCCGGTGATCCCATTTTACTGGGGATATAAACCTGTTGATCATGCAACGTATATCGAGGACCAGCGGCGTTATCGTGATGAGCTGGCTAAATCAGGCAGCGCCGCAAAGCTGCCTTACAATGCCTACCAGGAAGATGACGCCACGAAGCTGGCAAAGTTAGGACACATTCCTCAAACGGTAATGACTCCAACTTATTGATAGTGTTTTATGTTCAGATAATGCCCGATGACTTTGTCATGCAGCTCCACCGATTTTGAGAACGACAGCGACTTCCGTCCCAGCCTTGCCAGGTGCTGCCTCAGATTCAGGTTATGCCGTTCAATGCGCTGAGTGTAACGCTTGCTGATAACGTGCAGCTTTCCCTTCAGGCGGGATTCATACAGCGGCCAGCCATCCGTCATCCATACCACGACCTCAAAGGCCGACAGCAGGCTCAGAAGACGCTCCAGTGTGGCCAGAGTGCGTTCACCGAATACGTGCGCCACAACCGTCTTCCGGAGCCTGTCATACGCGTAAAACAGCCAGCGCTGGCGCGATTTAGCCCCGACGTATCCCCACTGTTCGTCCATTTCCGCGCAGACGATGACGTCACTGCCCGGCTGTATGCGCGAGGTTACCGACTGCGGCCTGAGTTTTTTAAATGGCGGAAAATCGTGTTGAGGCCAACGCCCATAATGCGGGCGGTTGCCCGGCATCCAACGCCATTCATGGCCATATCAATGATTTTCTGGTGCGTACCGGGTTGAGAAGCGGTGTAAGTGAACTGCAGTTGCCATGTTTTACGGCAGTGAGAGCAGAGATAGCGCTGATGTCCGGCGGTGCTTTTGCCGTTACGCACCACCCCGTCAGTAGCTGAACAGGAGGGACAGCTGATAGAAACAGAAGCCACTGGAGCACCTCAAAAACACCATCATACACTAAATCAGTAAGTTGGCAGCATCACCTCCTCAAACCACGTTGAAATATCAGAATGATAATTTCGGTAATGTTCTCGACGATGTGTATGCCAAAGGCGGTGGTACCTTTGCGAATGCGACAACCACTATTCCGGATATGTTAGGCCCGGGCTCCGGCGGCCTGACGAATGGCGCTGCAGGATTTGCTTCATTTCATATGAATGGTGGGGATTTTACGCATCCTATTTATGATAACCCTCACCGTATTTATCAGTTTTTTGCCGCGCAGCGGCTGGCCGATTTAATCCTGATGATTCGAAGAGAACCGGCAACCCAATTCGATCCTATCAATATTGTTGCGCACTCCCAGGGAACGATCATTACCATGCTTGCCAATATGCTGGTTAAATCGGCAGGGGCGGACCCCGTTGATTGCGTTATTCTTAATCACTCCCCCTATGCGCTTGAAAATACGTTTGCCGAGAGTGCGACCCCCGGACATCACCAGACGGATCGCGCCCGTCAGCAGACGTTTAAAAATTTCTGTCATTTGATGGCGACAAACGATAAATATGGCAAAGGAGAATACCACACCGGAGCGGAAATTGATGATATAGAAGGCGCAACATGTCTGAGTAAAACCCATTCTCAATGGCGCAAGAATAAGCTCTATACCCGCAATAACTTCGGCAAGGTGTATAACTATTTTTGCCCCAATGACAGTGTTGTCTCATTACTTAACGTGCAGGGTTTTGGCTGGCGAGGCATACCTCACGACATTGCGAGTGGCATAGAGAATTTGCGCCAGCGTGTTTTCTGCGAAAATGGCCCCGATATAGGTTGTAGCCCCCAAAGCGTGCCTTTTGAAATGCCGACGTTAAAAAAGGGAAGTTTTAATCAGGATACGGGTTTTACTAAACAATATACGTTTTCCGATGTTGTGATTAATGGTGAACAACTTCCCGTTACTTTTAAGCATCAACTACAGGGGGGTGAGAGCAAGTATCAATATTCGTTAGAGCCTGATTCCCCCGATCAGGTCATCTCATTTTCTGCAAAAGCCACTACTATTTCCCGTACTGAGACAGATATTAAAAGTCTCAGCGGCGCAGGTTTCGATTTTTTACAGCCAGGTCGGGAATTAACACCAGCAGAACTCACAATGTTCAGCAATAAATATGGTAAGCGTTATACCAAAGGCGTTGTCCTTGGAGGGGGATACAATAAAACCGTACAGCTGATTTATGAAAAAACGGCGGATGAACTGAAAAAAGAATGGATGCACTCAGACCCTGTTGGTTACAGCCAGCATTCCTCTATTGTCATGTCAAAAGATGCCCCAGCGAAAGCAATGGCCTTCGATCTGGCGGTGGGGATATGCAGGGCATTTGATTACGAAAATGGTGAGTTCTGGGTAAAACTACTTCGCCGTGGGGACTGGCGTATGAAGAAAAATGGTCTGCAAAAGACTGTTGATTATTATGATACGGGTATCCTGAATAAAGCAGATACAAAAGATTATATGAATAAACCCGATGATATCTTGCCAAAGGGGAAATTTGGTGTGGTTAACGAGTTCTATCATTCAACTACAGTTAAACCTGCCAAGTATAATGAAATATATAATACAGAGATTTCCAATCTGCAATGGGATATGCCTGAGTCGCTTAACGTTTAAGGATAAATAATGAAAATGAGAAGTATGTTAAAAATAATAATCGGAGCAATCTCGCTATGCGCCGTCTCTGCCTGTACAAAATCACCCTCACAGATTATTTATCGATTTGATGATAACCGCTATCTGGAATTGAAAGGCTTCAATTGTGATGGCGCGCTTTGGTATCATGATACCACACGAAATATTCACAAAGAGTTAATTGATGGTAAATTTGCTTCCTTCAGAATTTTCACTGGGGCCTATATCCACCCATCCGATAAATATATATTCATTCCAGACTGGGAACCAACGGCTTATCTGATATCCAAAGACTATGGTCAAACATGGCGGGTCGCAACCTATATGGCTTCTTT
This sequence comes from Citrobacter sp. 21OH12SH02A-Citro, assembly GCF_027919895.1. NCBI lineage: Bacteria > Pseudomonadati > Pseudomonadota > Gammaproteobacteria > Enterobacterales > Enterobacteriaceae > Citrobacter > Citrobacter sp. 21OH12SH02A-Citro. The sequence goes on along the minus strand of NZ_CP114801.1, from coordinate 4,490,550 downwards.
CCCGGCGCTGGAAAGAAATTCAGATGGGGTAATGCGTGATTATCCGGAAGGAAAAGAAATCAAAAGAGTGGTGGTGGTCAATAATCAGGCATTTATTACCACTTCGCAGAATCATTTGTATATGAGTTCATACCCTTTTGACGATCCGCGTCTAAAACCCGGCGGGCCGGGTATAGATTATAAGTTCTTTGATGACACGTATTATCTCTACAGGCCAGGTAAACATAAATCCAAGGGTAAGTATGTAGACGCTCATATGAGACCTGAATCTCCTGGTGCGGCGTGGGGGACGGTCGTTTTTATGAAAGCTGCTTTAGCCCATTTAACGGAGGGTTATAAGGCAAATTATCAAAACCTGCCCGACAAAGAACCAGAGGTGGTGGGCTATAAGGGATGGACCCGGATGCGCTGTGACCTGGATGCGGGAAAATAATATGAAAGGTGTAATCAGGCTAAATGACCCGCTGGAAAACGGTGGGTATGTGAACAAAGCTTCTGGTAGCAAGTTTATGGGAATTCCTGTCGCTTTAATGGGGGATACTGTTCTTTGTGTTGCGCATAAAGGGACCTTTCCCATACTTGATTTTGAACCAACCTGGACAATGGACGGTAGAGGCGTTGTTGTGGATGGGTGTAGGGCTGCATGCGGTTGTGCAATAAAAACCACTCTGCCAATGGCGGGGACAAGCAAATGAGTAAATGGAAGATACCAAACAAGAATCCCTATCAAGACCCAGGAAAATTCCCGCTAAATATTATGCTGGTTATTAGCTGTGCTATATTCTTGTTATGTATGATGTACTATATATTAAACTGGTTTCAGGAAAAGAAAGTTGCTGATGATTTGACATGGAATGCAATAGTAATCCCTTCTCTAATAGTGTTAGTAATCTGGTGTGTGGTGATAATCATTCACGGTATAATATCTTTTCCGTTTTATTATGCGGGTTACCTTGAGCAGTATGGTATGTATAAGTGGAAAAACTGGGCAATACAGGCATTGCCTCTTTTAGACTATTCATCAATTCTCCCGGTGCCTGAACTGGCATTAAAAATTCAGAAACTAGAAGGGGAAGCGCCAGCAGGTTCTGCAACGCCGTTACGAATTGATATCGAAGTTGATTCAATGGATGACGCCAGAGTTGATAAAGTGCTAAGCCGGTTGATAGAACCACTCAAGAATTCTCTTGTCAAAGAGTATCGTCCGTTTAATACCTGGTTGTATGTTAAGGGTGCGGATGACACTATCGGCAATAGTTTCAGGGCGGTACTCGCAAGTCTGGGCATCTCCAGCAATAAGGTCGGAGACGTTAATATTCTTCATGATTGTCCGGATTATTCATTAATCAATGGTTGGGTTGGCCTAAATATTTCTGAAAACAACCTGGTTATTACAGTTGAATTGCACAATAAAAATAATTCTGATTTTTTCGAAAGTGCTAATGCCTTTATTTTTACCAATGCAAAATTGCTTGAAGATAAAGACACACCTTTATATTTATTGCGTATGATGGACAGTACTCCATATTATCTTGATGAAATCGTAAGTGCATATTTATCTGCTCAACAAGTGGATGTGAGTAAAATTAAAAAGATGTGGTTCAACTCATTGGATAAACAGTCAAAATTCGTAATGTTTAGTGGGGTGGAAAACGCAAAAGTGAACATTTTGGCCGATAGTCGATATGAACTGGAAGCCGTTACTGGGCAAAGCACAGAGGTTCAGCGTTGGGTTGTATTGGCGTTGGCTGCGGATGCTGCAAAATATGGTCAAGGACATCAGTTATTCGCCAGTGCATCCGCAGGCACGATTCAAACCGGAATAATAACTGCTAAATATCCAGGATGTTGGCCTGCACTTGGTAAGCTCGATTTCGGGAATTATTGGAAAATCATAATTGTTTGCGCAATTATTTTATGGGGTATAGGGTTTGTAAGTCTCGTGCCAACGGAAATGTTCAATAATCATCCCTGGTATACGTTTACTCCTTTAGTTATCGGCATTCTGGTTATTTATACGGCAATTATGATTTATTCTTTGATAGTGAGTCAAAATATAGAGCGGGAAATGGATATTTATTACTCTCAGTTTTTATGAGGTAAGCGCCCTGACGGGCGCTCATACTTCTTTTACTCTCTTTGCGGCAGGAGAGCATCAGTCGGTTAAGGGGTTATTTCACCGTCCAACCCTTATAGCTGCCGACGTTGTTTTTATCGATCATCGTCACCGGGATCAGTACGGGCTCTTTCGGGGCGGGTTTCCCCTGCAATATGTCATAGCCGATTTCGACCGCTTTGGCAGCCATCACCTGCGGATCTTGTGCAGGCGTCGCCACAAATAGTGAGTTTTCCCGCTTCAACGCTTCTTCAGCGTCTGGCGATCCGTCTACGCCGACAATAAAGAATTCGCTACGTTGTGCCTGTTTTGCTGCCAGATCGGCACCGATCGCCGTAGGATCGTTAATGGCGAATACGCCGTCGATCTTCGGATTCGCCGCCAGCAGCGCGGTCATGATCTCCAGTCCGCCTTCGCGACTGCCTTTGGCGTTTTGGTTATACGACAGCACCTTGATATCCGGGTGGCGTTTAAACTCGGTCTGGCAGCCTTCCACGCGGTTCTGGACGGCGGAAACCGGCGGCCCGTTGATAATGACGACGTTGCCTTTCCCTTTCAGACGGCCGGTAATGTATTTACAGGCCATTTCACCCGCCTGGGTGTTATCGGAGGTAATGGTCGCATCTGCGCCTTCCGCCGCTACGTCAACGGCAACCACCACAATCCCTGCGTCTTTCGCGCGTTTTACCGCCGGGCCGATGCCTTTGGAGTCGGCGGCGTTAAGGATAATCATGTCGACCTTGGCGGCAATAAAATTGTCGATTTGCGACACCTGTTGTCCCAGATCGTAGCCGCTGGAAACCAGCGTCACTTTAACGCTATCACCCGCCAGTTTGCGTGCTTCCAGCTCCGCGCCTTTGGTGATCTGCACGAAGAACGGGTTGGCCAGATCGCCCACCGTAACGCCGATCGATTTCAGTTCTTTTGCCTGCACAAACGGAGCTGCAGCAAGCAGTGCGCCAGCACAGAGCGCGGTGACTAAGGGCTTCAATCTCATGCTGTATTCCTCGAAGTAAGATGTTGTTGTTATGCACTTTGATGGTGTCGGGTACGGTATTTGTCGATCAGTACCGCTATGATGATCACCGCCCCTTTGATCACCAGTTGCCAGAAATAGGAGACGCCCATCAGCGTCATGCCATTATTGAGCGTGGCGATAATCAACGCCCCTACCAGCGTGCCGGTGATGGTACCGATCCCCCCAACAAAGCTGGTACCGCCGAGGATCACCGCCGCGATGGCGTCCAGCTCGTAACCCATGCCTAAGTTGCCGTTGGCGCTGTATAGCCGTGAGGCGCTCATCACCCCGCCAAGACCTGAGAGCACACCGCTCATGCCGTAGACGAACAGCAGCACCAGCCACACTTTGATACCGGTTAAACGAGCGGCCTGCATATTGCCGCCGACCGCATAAATATGAACGCCGAGTGTGGTGCGCCTAAGAATGAACCAGCACATCACCACCACCGCCAGCGCAATGACCACTAGCCACGGAACCGGACCAAGATAGTTGTTACCGATCCACTCAAAGCTGATATTGGAATTGATCACCGTCGTGCCGTCGGCCAGCAGGTAGGCCGCGCCGCGCAGCGCCGTATACGTTCCAAGCGTGACGATAAACGGTGGCAGTCCGGCAAAAGCAACCAGCGCGCCGTTAAACAACCCCAGCACCAGACCGAGCATCAGCGCCGCCGGAATCGACAGCATGGCAAATTCAGGGATTAGCGAAACGACCATAGCCGCGACGGCGGTGGTGCCGAGAATCGAGCCAACCGAGAGGTCGATCCCGCCGGTCAAAATAATGAAGGTCATGCCTGCCGCCAGCACGATGTTGATCGACGCCTGGCGGGTTATATTCAACAGGTTGCTTTCGGTAAAAAAGTTTGGCGCGATAAAGCCAAACACCGCCACTATCAGGATGAGAATCGGCAAGATGCCGACCGTTTGCATCAGATCGCTCATCAGCAATTTTTTCGCGGAGGCGGATTTCGCCACCTGCTGGGGAGTGGTTGGATTATTCATGGGACACCGCCTGATGATGGGAGTCGTTCACGCCGGTTGCCAGCGTCATAATATTTTCCTGGGTAATACTTTGCCCGTTCAGCTCACCTGCAATGCTGCCTTCCCGCATGACGTACACGCGATCGCTCATACCGACGACTTCCGGCAATTCGCTGGAGATCATCAGGATCGCCACGCCTTTGCGCGCCATGTCGTTCATGATCCGGTAGATCTCGCTTTTGGCGCCAACGTCCACGCCGCGCGTGGGTTCATCGAGGATCAAAATGCGTGGGCCGATCGCGACCCAGCGTGAAATCAGCAGCTTTTGCTGATTACCGCCGGACAGCCCGCCCGCGCGTACCTGGGCGTGCGGAACGCGGATGTTGAGCAATTGGATGGCGTCATCGGAAATAGCCTGCGCCTTTTTGCGATCGAGCATGCCCCAGTTGGCGTCACGTTCCAGCGTCGCCATGGTGATGTTCTCTGCTGCCGCTAGCTCTAAAAACAATCCCTGCTCTTTGCGGTTTTCCGTCAGAAAGCCAATGCCGTGGTCAATCGCCTCGCGAGGGGAGTGGATCACCACCGGTTCACCGTCTACTTCAATCATGCCGCCGATGGCTTTACGCACGCCAAAAATCAGCTGAGCCAGTTCAGAACGCCCGGCGCCGACTAACCCGGCAAGTCCGACGATCTCCCCGGAGCGCACCAGCAAACTGCACGGCTGGACTTTATGGCCGTCGGTCAGGTGGTGGACGTTGAGGCGCGCTTTACCTAAGGGAATATCGCGCTCTTTGTTGAACAAATCGCTTAACGGTCGGCCCACCATCATGCGCACCAGCTCAGAGGCGTTGAGTTTGTCGCGGGTCAGGCTGCCAACATATTGCCCGTCGCGCAGGACGCTGACGCGGTCCGAGAGTTCATATACCTCCGCCATGCGGTGGCTAATGTAGATAATCGCCATCCCCTCATCGCGCAGGCGCATGATCAGTTCAAACAAGCGGTGGGTTTCACGTGAGGAGAGGGCGGCAGTGGGTTCATCCATCACCAGAATGCGGCTGTTACGGTGCAGGGCGCGGGCGATTTCCACCTGCTGCTGTTCGGCGATGGTCAACGTCATCACGCGATCGCTGGCCTTAAACTGGGCGCCGAGCCGGTCGATGACTTTTTGCGACTGCATCACCATCTCTTTACGTTGGACCAGACCGCCGCGCGACAGCTCGCTGCCAAGAAAGATATTTTCCGCCACCGTCAGGTTCGGCGCGAGCTGCATCTCCTGGTAAATCAGCGTGATGCCTGCGCTGAGCGCGTCTTTTGGCCCGCGAATGTGAAACGGCTGACCGTCGATCAGGATCTCACCGCTGGTGGCGGTATACGCGCCCGCGAGGATCTTCATCAGGGTGCTTTTCCCCGCGCCGTTCTCCCCCATCAAGGCATGAATCTCACCCGGCCAGACCGTTAAATCGACCCCTTTCAGCGCGTAAAATTTACCAAACGCTTTGGCAATGTTGCGCATCTCCAGAACCGGTGTCCTGCTCATAGCGGATCTCCTGTGGGTTGGCCGATATCAGCAGTCCATCACAGGAATGTAAATGCAAAATGTCAGAAGCCGTTCATATTTGTCATATTGCGATTTTTCTTCACGGAGCGTGATATGCCGCAACCAGGACGTCACTTTTTCGCCAGTGCGCGCGGACGATTGCTGTTCTTCAATCTGCTGGTGGTGACGGTCACGCTGATGGTAAGCGGTGTGGCGGTGCTGGGGTTTCAGCATGCCAGTCAAATCCAGGAACAGGTGCAGCAGCAAACCGTTGACGACATGACCGGCAGCATGAACCTGGCCCGGGATACGGCGAACGTGGCGACGGCGGCGGTACGGCTGTCGCAGGTGGTCGGCGCGCTGGAATACAAAGGTGAAGCGGAGCGGCTGCAGGAGACGCAACGGGCGCTGAAGCATTCGCTGGAACAGTTGGCCACCGCGCCGTTGGCGCAGCAGGAGCCGGCGCTGGTCGAGCGTATTATTCAGCGCAGCCAGGAGCTACAAAGCAGCGTGGAAGGTATGCTGCAGCGCGGGCAACGGCGACATCTGGAACGTAACGCCCTGCTCAGTTCGCTGTATCAGAATCAAAGTTATTTACGTCATCTGCAAAAGCTGACCGGCGCGCAGGATTACGTGCTGCTGGGGCAGATAGACCGCTTAATTGTTGCCGCCATTGAAACACCCACGCCGCGTTCGGTGGTGAAACAACTGGACGGCGTGATGCCCGCGCTGCCTGTGCAAAATAGCAGTCCGCTGATTACCAACATCCTCACCGACTTCAACCAGGAGTTGCATAAGCTGGAGCCGCTCTCTTCTGCGCTTGAGCAGAGCGATTTGGCGATCAACTGGTATATGTTTCATATCAAAGCGCTGGTGGCGATCCTCAACAGCGATATCAACCGGTATGCTTCGCAGGTGGCGCTGATCTCCGAACAGCGGGTAGCGCAAAGCCATCAGGAACTGCAATCTGGCGCGTTGTTTATTTTGGTATTTGCGCTGTTGGCGGTGGTGATCACCGGTTTTGCCGGCTGGTATATCTACCGTAACCTCGGTTCTAACCTGACGGCCATTTCGCGGGCGATGACCCGGCTGGCGCACGGTGAATCGGACGTTAGCGTCCCGGCCTTGCAGCGGCGCGATGAGCTGGGCGAGCTGGCCCGCGCCTTTAGCGTCTTCGCCCGTAATACGGCATCGCTGGAGCACACCACCCGACTGCTAAAAGAAAAAACCAGCCAGATGGAAATCGACCGCACCGAGCGCCAGGGGCTGGAGGAAGCGCTGTTGCACAGTCAGAAACTGAAGGCGGTAGGGCAACTGACGGGCGGATTAGCGCATGATTTCAATAACCTGCTGGCGGTCATTATTGGCAGCCTGGATCTGGTGAACCCAGACTCTCCTGACGCGCCACGGGTCAATCGGGCGCTAAAAGCCGCCGAGCGCGGGGCGCTCCTTACCCAGCGGCTGCTGGCCTTTTCGCGCAAACAGTCGTTGCATCCCCATGCGGTGGAGCTGAAAACGCTGCTGGAAAATTTGGGCGAACTGATGCGCCACTCTCTTCCGGCTACGTTGACGCTGGAGATTGAAGCCCAGTCTCCCGCCTGGCCCGCGTGGATTGATGTCAGCCAACTGGAGAACGCCATTATCAATCTGGTGATGAATGCCCGTGACGCCATGGACGGGCAGGCGGGCACGATTAAAATCCGTACCTGGAATCAGCGGGTCACGCGCAGCGATGGGCGTAAGCAGGATATGGTGATGCTGGAAGTTGCCGACCAGGGAAGCGGGATGTCGCAGGAGGTGAAAGCTCAGGTCTTCGAGCCGTTTTTCACCACCAAACAGACCGGCAGCGGCAGTGGGCTGGGGCTGTCGATGGTCTACGGTTTTGTACGCCAGTCCGGTGGTCGCGTGGAGATTGAAAGCGCCCCTGGGCAGGGAACGACGGTCAGATTGCAGCTTCCTCGCGCGGTTGTGCCGGTGCAGACACCGGTGGAGCCAATCGCACAGCACACCCCGACTCGCGGTGAAAAACTGGTGCTGGTTCTCGAAGATGAAGCCGATGTGCGCCAGACGTTATGTGAGCAATTACACCTGCTGGGCTACCTGACGTTAGAGGCCGCCAACGGCGAACAGGCTATGCATATGCTGGCGGCTTCATCCGAGATTGATATTTTTATCAGCGACTTAATGCTGCCCGGCGGTTTAAGCGGTGTGGATGTGATTAATCATGCGCTGGCACATTATCCACAACTGAACATCCTACTGATTAGCGGCCAGGATTTACGTCCGGCGCATAACCCGGCGCTGCCAGATGTGGCGTTATTGCGTAAGCCCTTCACCCGGGGAGAACTGGCGCAGGCGCTGCGGCATTCGCGTAATTGAGATTCCTCCGCTACCCGCGCAAATACGCTTTGATTACCGTGGGGCGAGTTTCTTGATGAGGCTGGTTTTATGCAACGCTCCGCGACATTCTTACTTTTCACTCTGCTGATGATGACCACCGTATCGGCGCAGGCGGATATTATCGATGACGCCATCGGCAATATTCAGCAGGCAATTAACGACGCCTACAAACCGGACAGCGGGCGGGATTATGACGACTCTCGTGATGAAAGCTGGCAGCGACAGATGAGTGACGATCGTCGCAGACAGTATGATAATCGCCGCCGCCAGTTTGAAGACCGACGCCGCCAACTGGATGACCGCCAGCGCCAGCTCGATCAGGAACGGCGTCAGTTAGAAGACGAAGAGCGCAGAATGGAAGAAGATTACGATCGTTAGCGCAATCTTTCGCTGGCAAGGTTATAGGGGGCAGAGACCTGTTAACAAGTGTTTTAGTGCGATGTAAACCTACCTCAGCACAATTTCCATTCCGTCATACCCGGCTTCGAGCCCTGTCGGTAGCGGATTCTCCATCATCCACAAATCAAACTGATGACTGATATGCGTCAGGATCACCCGTGGGCAGCGGATAACCTCGTTCAAGGCGATAACGGTATTTACATCGCTGTGATTACGTGGCGGCTCGGCGCGCGGGGCGTGGCTGCAGTCGATGATAATCACCTGAGGCTGGTTATTGTGGAGAAACTTCAGCGTCTTGTCGGGAAGTCCGGCGGTATCGGAGAGCCACGCCACGCGGCTGTGCGCGGTCTCCAGCAGATAGCCAAACGTCAGCTTTGAGTGGTTGAGCGGGAGTGGCGTAACCTGCAACCCTTGCAGGTTAAACACCACGAATGGCGCGACGGTATGGCTAAAATCGAGGATGCCAGGGTGCTTAAACAGATCGTCGCATCCCTGTTCATCCGGCGGACCGTACACCGGGATAGTCGCCCCCACGCCCCAGCGCAGCGGAAACAGCCCCTGCACGTGATCCATATGGTAGTGGGTGAGCAGAAACTGCTGGAAGCTGCCTGCTGGCCAGTCGTCCATCAGATGCGGGATCCCCGCGTCCAGCAGCGTCAGCGCATTGTTAAATTTGACCACCCCGCTACAAGGGCGTCGACGGTATTGCGCCTGTAAGCGTGCTCGTTGGCAGGCCGCACAGTCACATCCAAATGCTGGCACCAGTTGCGCGCCGCCGGTTCCCGTCAGCGTAATGGTCAGACTCATGGCTCCCCCTACAACGGTTTGGTGAAGCGAAAATGGCTCATGGTATAGCCTTCGCGCTGGTAAAAGCGGTGCGCGTCAAGGCGTTGGGTACTGGTAGAAAGCTCGGTTATTTCTGCGCCCGCTTCGCGCGCGGTGGCTTCGGCCCAGGTCAGTAACTGACTACCCACTTTTAGTCCTCGCGCCTGTGGCATCACCACCAGTTCCTGGATCTCGCCAATCCAGTTGGCGTGGTGCAGATGAAACTGCAGGTGCAGACCGATCAAGCCGACGACCTGTCCGTCGAGCAGCGCCAGCTGGTAGTGCATATTGGGATCTTGCAGATTTGCGGCGTAGCCGGCGCTAAAGGCCTGCAGGTCGAATTGGCCCTGTTTCAACTCACAGATAAGCGCGTAAACCGCATCGGTATCGTATAGCGTGGCGCGGCGTAATTCACAGACAGACATGTTTCTTCTCCTTGCGTCCCATCAGGGTGAGCAGTGTATCGACAGACTGTAGCAAACTTCCATCATTGTTCAGGACGTGGCAGTCATACGGCGTGTAGCGCGCCGCGCGTTCAAGGCGGGCAGCGATTTCCGTTTCGCTCTCCCGCCCACGTGCCTGCAGGCGCTGGCGTAAAATGGCCGGGGAAACCTGTAAGCAAATGGGAAGTAAAGAAGCGCCGTAACGGGCCTGCGCCTGGGGCAGATGCGCGCGCGAGCCGTTGACCACCACATCAAAACCGGCGTGCAGCCAGAGGTCAATCTCTACGCCGACGCCGTAATAGAAGCCGTTGGCATACCAGCTCAGCGCCAGCAGGTTCTGCCCGGCGCGGGTAAAAAACTCTGGTTCGCTGAGGGCAATATGGTTTTCATTCCCGGCGTTGGCGGCGCGGGTGATGTAACGGTGCGCCACCAGCAGTTGCGCAGGTTCCTGCTGGCGAAGTTCTGCCAGTAGACTGTCCTTACCGGAGCCAGACGGCCCCATCAGCCAGATCAGTTTCCCCATAGTCAGAATACCCTTTTGCCCTGACGCCAGACGTGGTCGATATGGATGTGATCGCCTTTGCGATGCGCCAGCACCAGATCCGCGCGTTTACCTTCGGCTACAACGCCACGATCGTCGAGATTTAATGCCCGCGCCGGATTGCGGGTCACCAGACGAATGGCCTGCGGCAGCGTAAAGCGGTTGGCGTCATCGTCTGCCACGCGAAATGCCGCATCGAGCAGGCTGGCGGGGTAGTAGTCGGAGGAGAGAATATCCAGCAGCCCCAGCTCAGCCAGCTTATGCGCCGCAACGTTGCCGGAGTGAGAACCGCCGCGCACGATGTTGGGCGCGCCCATCAGCACGTTCATGCCATGCTGGCGCGAGGCCTCTGCGGCGGCAAAGGTAGTAGGAAATTCGGCGATCACGCTGCCAAGTTGATGCGATTCCAGCACATGATCGCAGGTGGCATCGTCATGGCTCGCCAGCGCTATCTGGCGCTCACGACACATCTGAGCAATCGCCGTGCGGTTGGGTTGCGACCAACGTGCAGCCAGAGCTAACTGTTCTTCTTCGTAGCGGGCCATTTGCTCGTCGGTAAGTGAATACTTGCCCTGATAGTACTCGCGGTACTTCTCGCGATTGGCGAACTGACGCTGGCCGGGGGAGTGGTCCATCAGCGATACCAGCGTCACCGGCTCACGACCGACCAGTTTTTCAAACAGCGGTAGGGTGGTGTGATGCGGCAGCTCGCAGCGCAAATGCAGGCGGTGCTCGGCGCGATTGACCCCGCGCTTTTGCGTCTCTTCCACCGCGTTGATCATCTTCTCCAGATTTTCCAGACGGTCGCCACCGTCGCGCACATCGCCAATCGCCACCGCGTCCAGCACGGTGGTAATGCCGCTGGCGACCATCAACGCGTCGTGGCTGCTCATCGCCGAGTGGGCGGGCCAGTCTACCTTCGGGCGCGGGGTGAAAAACTTGTCGAGATTGTCGGTATGCAGCTCGATAAGCCCTGGCAGCAGCCAGCCGCCTTCTCCGTCCATCGCTTGGGCCAGTTGGCTCTGACTTTCGGCAAAGGCGCGGATCGTTCCGCCCTCAATTTCCAGCGATCCTTGCACCACTTCATCTTCCAGCACCAGCTTTACATTATTGATAATCATGCTGTTGTTCCCATCAGGTGCAGGCGATCCGCGACGCGGTCGCGCACGGTTTGATCGTGAAAAATGCCGACAATTGCCGCGCCGCGGGCTTTCGCTTCTTCAATCAATGCGACGACGGCGGCGCTGTTTTTGGCGTCCAGCGAGGCGGTGGGCTCATCGAGGAGTAGAATTGGGTAATCGACGATAAACCCTCGGGCGATATTGACGCGCTGCTGTTCGCCCCCGGAAAACGTCGACGGCGCCAGATGCCACAGCCGCTCCGGCACATTCAGGCGGGTAAGCAGGTTAGCCGCTTTGGCTGCGCACTCCTCGCGCGACACGCCGAGATCCAGCAGCGGCTGCATCACCACATCCAGCGCAGAAATCCTTGGGATCACGCGCAGGAACTGGCTTACCCAGCCGATGGTTGAACGGCGAACTTCCAGCACTTTACGCGCCGGAGCCTGCACCAGATCGACCCATTCGTCGCTGTGGCGGATGTGGATGTGTCCTTCATCCGGCAGGTAGTTGGCGTACAGCGAACGCAGCAACGTGGATTTGCCGCTGCCAGAGTGACCGTGCAGCACCACGCATTCGCCGTTTTTAACTTCCAGCGTGGCGTCTTGCAGCACCGGCAGACGCACGCCGTTTTGCTGATGCAGTACAAAGGTTTTACTGACGTTTTCAACGCGAATCGCGTTCATTTTTAGCCTCTTTAAGCATTTTTGCGTTCGATTGCCTGATGGCGCTTCGCTTATCAGGCCTACAACCGATGCCGATCCGTAGGCCGGGTCGCGAAGCGCCACCCGGCAAGACAAAATCAGTTTTGCAAAACAGATGACACCAGCAACTGGGTATACGGATGATGCGGATCGTCGAGTACGCGGTCGGTTAACCCACTTTCCACCACCTGACCCTGCTTCATCACCAGCAAACGGTCGGCCAGCAGGCGCGCTACGCCCAGATCGTGGGTGACAATAACCACTGCCAGATCCAGTTCCACCACCAGGCCGCGCAGCAGGTCCAGCAGTTTGGCCTGTACGGAAACGTCCAGACCGCCGGTGGGCTCGTCCATAAACACCAGTTTGGGATGGGTGACGAGGTTGCGGGCGATCTGCAGTCGCTGCTGCATGCCGCCGGAAAAGGTGGTTGGCAGGTCGTCGATACGCGAGGCCGGGATCTCCACTTCCTCCAGCCAACGCTGCGCGGTGGCACGAATATCGCCGTAGTGGCGCGCCCCGGTGGCCATCAGGCGTTCGCCGATATTGCCGCCAGCGGAGACCTGACGGCGCAGGCCATCCAGCGGATGCTGATGCACCACGCCCCATTCGGTGCGCAGCAGACGGCGACGGTCGGCCTCGTTCATGCCGTACAGCGAACGGTTCTGATACAAAATCTCACCGCTCTGCGGCGTTAGCCGTGAAGAGATCGATTTCAGCAGCGTGGTTTTGCCGGAACCGGACTCGCCGACGATACCCAGCACTTCGCCAGGCCACAGGTCAAAAGAGACATCGCTGAAGCCCTTGCCCGGCGCGTAGAGATGGGTCAGGTTGTTGACTGAAAGCAGCGGTTGCGTCATTTGCTGAGGGCCTCACTCTGTTGGCGGCAGTAGTCGGTGTCGGAGCAGACAAACATGCGTTTGCCGGTGTCATCGAGCACCACTTCATCGAGATAGCTGTGGGTTGAGCCACAGATGGCGCAAGGCTCATCCCAGCTCTGCACGGTAAACGGGTGATCGTCGAAATCGAGGCTTTCCACGCGGGTGTAAGGTGGAACGGCATAGATGCGTTTTTCGCGGCCTGCGCCAAACAGTTGCAGGGCCGGCATCATGTCCATCTTCGGATTGTCGAATTTTGGAATTGGCGACGGGTCCATGACGTAGCGGTCGTTAACCTTCACCGGATAGGCGTAAGTGGTGGCGATATGGCCGAAGCGGGCGATATCTTCATACAGTTTCACCTGCATGATGCCGTACTCTTCCAGCGCGTGCATGGTGCGGGTTTCCGTTTCGCGCGGCTCGATAAAGCGCAACGGCTCGGGGATCGGGACCTGAAAGATAATGATCTGGTCTTCCACCAGCGGCGTTTCCGGGATGCGGTGGCGGGTCTGGATCAGCGTCGCGTCTTCCGTGCGCTCGGTGGTGTTCACCCCAGTCACGCGTTTAAAGAAGTTGCGAATCGACACGGCGTTAGTGGTGTCATCCGCGCCCTGGTCAATTACCTTCAGCACGTCCGGCTCGCCAATCACGCTGGCGGTGAGCTGAATACCGCCGGTTCCCCAGCCGTAGGGCATCGGCATTTCACGTCCGCCAAACGGTACCTGGTAACCGGGGATCGCCACCGCTTTCAGAATCGCGCGGCGAATCATGCGTTTGGTCTGCTCATCAAGATACGCAAAGTTGTAGCCGGAGAGGTTAGTGGTCACGGGTGGCCTCCTGTTGCAGGCGTTTGAGCAGTTCCAGCTCGGCCTGGAAATCGACGTAATGGGGAAGTTTGAGGTGCGAAACAAAACCCGCCGCCTCGACGTTATCCGCATGCGCCAGCACGAACTCTTCGTCCTGCGCCGGTCCCGTGACCGCTTCATCGTATTCGGCTGCCTGTAGGGCGCGGTCCACCAGCGCCATCGCCATCGCTTTACGTTCGCTCATGCCGAACACCAGCCCGTAGCCGCGGGTAAAATGGGGGGATTCGTTTTCTGGCGCGACAAAACCGTTGACCATTTCACATTCGGTCATCAGCAGTTCACCGACGTTCACCGCAAATCCCAGCTCTTCCGGTACGGTTTCCAGTGCCACATAGCCGCTGCGGATTTCGGCGGCAAACGGGTGATTACGCCCGTAGCCGCGTTGGGTGGAGTAGGCCAGCGCCAGCAGATATCCCTCATCGCCGCGCATCAGCTGTTGCAGGCGTGAAGCGCGTGAGCAGGGGTAGACCGGTGGCGTGCGGGTAATATCATCCGGCTGAGCGCCGTTATCCTCTTCACGCTTTGCCAGTCCCTGGTTGGCCAGCAGGGAAAAGACGTGCGGAGAGGCGTCCTGCGCGTCGTCTGCGCTGCGCAGGGGGGGCGTTTCGCCATTGGCCAGCAGGGTAAAATCCAGCAGGCGATGGGTGTAGTCATAAGTGGGACCTAACAACTGCCCGCCGGGAATATCCTTGTAGACCGCAGAGATTCGGCGCTCAAGGCGCATTTCTGCACTGTTAACCGGCTCGCTGACCGCCACCTTTGCCAGCGTAGTGCGGTAGGCGCGGAGCAAAAAGATGGCTTCGACGTTATCGCCGCTGGCCTGCTTCAGCGCCAGCGCGGCCAGTTCGCGGTCGGCGATGCCGCCTTCGGTCATCACCCGGTCGACGGCCAGGTTCATCTGTTGTTCGATTTGCGCCACGCTCAGTTCAGCAATGGTCTCATCGCCCCGGCGTCGGTTTTCCTGCAGGGCGTGGGCGTTGGCTATCGCCTTTTCGCCCCCTTTGACGGCGACGTACATCAGCACACCTCCACATGGGTAGTTCGCGGAATAGCCAGCAGGCGTTCGCCGCAGGTGAGGATCAGGTCGACCCCCAGCGGGAACGGATGCGGGCGTTCGGTGAGTTCGTGAATCAGGCATTCCGGTAGCTGTGGCGCGATCATGCGCTCTTCAGCGATACCGGCGCCGGTCAGACGCAGCATGCGTCCACCGCTTAAGCCAGAGACCTGCACAATCAGCGTGGCGCTGGTTTCTGGCGCGACGGCGGAACCGGCGGAGAGGGCGTTAAGCTGTTCGCTGCTGATGCGTTCGTCGGCGACGGCAAAGGCCGCCAACTGCGGCTGATCCACCAGCGGCGCGTTGGTGTGAAAACGCAGATTCTGCCGGGCGATATCGTTATCCATCGACGGCGCCAGCCAGACTGGCGTGTCGCCATCGACCAGGGTCAGTAGCACGCTGGTGGTTGCCAGGCCCAGTGGCTGCCAGCCGTGTTTCAGTTGATGGAGGGCGACGATCACGCCCGGCTCACTCATGGCCTTCAGCAGGCGACGAAAGCTCTGCTGAGCATCCTGAACGGGTAAATTAAAAGCGGTTTGTAAGGTCATGCGTTATCTCCGCGTACCAGCGTGAAGAAGTCGACCCGGCTGGCGTTGATTTCGGCACGGCGTGCGCTAATCAGCGCATCGCGTTCCGCTTCCAGCGGGGCAATTAAGGTTTCCATTAGGCTCTGGAAATGCGTTTGTTCCTGCAGCAGTGCGTCAATGACCGCACACTGCTCGGCGTGTTGTTTGTTGCGGCCCAGCAGGTAGCTGTAGCCCAGTGTGCCGCTCTTCAGGCGTACCACTGCGCGGGTAAGCGTGGTATCACCAGCAAAGAAGCGGTTGCCGGTGCCGCCCATGCGAGCCTGGAGCTGCATCAGTCCGCATTCCGGTGCGCGGATAAGTTCATAGTCTGGCGTCAGTTTGAGCGCGTGGATGCGGGCGTTCAGGGCATCGGCATTGCTGTAAGCCAGCGCGCGCATCCAGCGCTGGCGGGTCGCGGTATCGAAATGCATTCAGTGCTCCATAGTGAATTCGATCATGTCGGCGCGGGTCAGGCTGACGGAGTATTCCGCCGCGTGTTCTTCGCCTTCACGGTGGTTCAGGGTGCGCACGCACAGCAGCGGCGCCATATTGGGGATTTCCAGCACTTTGCTCTCTTTAGCCTGTGCGCGGCGGGCGCTGATGCGCGTTTGTGTGCGCAGGAGCGTCAGACCGGACTGTTCGCGCAGGTAGTCGTGCAGTGAGCCGTTGTTAAAGCCCTGCAGCAGCGGCCATAGCGTGAGGTCGGAAAAATAGTGGTCGATCTGGCACAGTGCGATACCGTTTACCCGGCGCAGGGTGCGCAGATGAATCACGTTATCGCCCTCGTTAATGCTGAGCGCATCGGCAATGTGACTGGAGGCCGGGCGCAGCACCGCCAGCAGTTTTTCGCTGGTGGGGTGGCTGCCCTGGTCCAGCAGGTTCTGGCTAAAGCGCGCCTGGGCATTAAGCGGGTAATCGAATGGGCGCATCAGCACCAGTACACCAACGCCCTGGCGACGCTGGACCCAACCACGCTCAACCAACTGGTCAATAGCGCGGCGCAGGGTGTGGCGGTTTACCTCGTAGCGCGCGGCAAGCTGATGCTCGGCGGGCAGATAGTCACCGCAGCGATAATGATGACGAAGCTCCTGCTCAAGTCTCGCGGCAATTTCCTGATAACGCGTTGGATAACTGGTCGGATGTGTAGACAAGTGCATAGCAATCAATGCCTCGCTAATCAGATAAAGTGCTTACGCAAACGCTGGGAAAGGAAATCCAGCAGGCTGACGGTGACGATGATTAACACCATCAGGGCGCAGGTTTGCTGGAACTGAAAGCCGCGAATCGCCTCCCATAAAGTCACGCCAATACCGCCCGCCCCCACCATTCCGACTACCGTGGCCGAGCGAACGTTGGATTCAAAACGATACAGCGAGTAGGAGATAAGCAGCGGCATAACCTGTGGCAGAACGCCGTACAGAATCTCTTCAATTTTGTTGGCCCCGGTGGCGCGAATGCCTTCTACCGGACCCGGCTCAATGGCTTCTACCGCTTCCGAAAGCAGCTTGGAAAGCACCCCGGTGGTGTGGATAAACAGTGCCATTACCCCGGCGAACGGACCTAAACCCACGGCGACCACGAACAGCATGGCGAAGACCATTTCATTGATGGCGCGGCAGGCGTCCATCAGGCGACGCATCGGCTGGTAAATCCACCACGGTACGAGGTTATCGGCGCACATCAGGCCAAAGGGAATCGACAGCACAACGGCGAGGGCGGTGCCCCAGACGGCAATTTGCAGGGTGACGGCCATTTCACCGAGATAGTCCTGCCACTGACTGAAGTCTGGCGGAAAGAAGTCGGCGGCGAAGGTCGCCATATTGCCGGAATCCTGGATCAGCGTGAGCGGAGCCATTTCGGCACCTTTCCACGAGACCACCAGCACGGCGAGAAGAATGGCCCAGCTCAGCAGTGAGAACCAGCTACGTTTGGGCGGGGCGACGGTGATGGTTTGCATGTTTAGCTCCGTGCGTAGGTTATCGCCGGATGGCAGCGTTTACGCCTTATCCGGCCTACAGAACATCGTCTGCCCGGTAAGCGAAACGCCACCGGGCATCAGGTTTACTGCACCGCTTTAGTCACGCTGGTCATGGCGCCCAGGGCGGCGGTCAAACGGTCAAGGTCGTCGAGCTGCGCTTTCAGCGCCGAGGTTTTGCTGCTTTTCTCTTCCTCGTTCAACCCTTTGTTGCCCTTCACGCCCTGCATCTCTTTAAACAGCGCCAGTTGGCGAATCGGTACCAGTTGCAGGTCGCTGGAGGCACGGAACGGTGCCCATCCCAGGCGTTCCAGGACGGTTTTCTGTTCCGGCGTTTTGCCGTAATTCATAAAGAAGTCGTACACCTTGTCCTTGGTGGTTTCGGAGAGGTTTTTGCGCCAGACGATCGGATCGCCCGGGATCAGCGGTGACTTCCAGATAACCTTCAGCTCTTTCAGTTTTTCCGGTGCGGAGGTTTTCAGCTTGTCGAGGTTTTCAGTGTTGTTGGTGGCGACATCGACCTGTTTGTTGGCGACGGCCAGCGCGTTGGTTTCGTGTCCGGCGTTAACGGTGCGTTTGAAGTCGCTGGCGGAGATGTTGTTTTTGGCGAAGACGTAGTAACCGGGGACGAGGAAGCCTGACGTTGAGTTGGGATCGCCGTTGCCGAATGTCAGATCCTTACGTTTGGCGATCAGATCGTTCAGGTTGTTGATCGGACTGTCTTTGTTAACGATCAACACGCTCCAGTATCCCGGGGAGCCGTCGGCAGCGACGGTTTGGGCAAACACTTGTCCGTTAGCGCGATCCACCGCTTCCATTGCCGAGAGGTTGCCGTACCAGGCGATATCAACTTTGTTAAAACGCATTCCCTGAATGATCCCGGCGTAGTCCGGGGCGAAGAAGGCGTTCACTTTCACGCCCAACGATTTTTCCATGTCCTTCAGGAACGGTTCCCACTGTGGCTTCAGGTTTTGCTGTGATTCGGTCGAAATAATGCCAAAGTTCAGCGCTTTTTCTTGCTCTTCGGCCTGCGCCGGGCTGAACAAGGTGCTGATGCTGAACATGCTGGTAAAGGCCAGCGCGGCAACGGTCTTATAGCTCATGTTGTTTCCTTAATTAGTCTTTGTTCCAGGCTATTTCACTTGCCAGCCTGGCTGCGCCAATAACACCTGGTTTTTTAGAACTATGCAGCCTGCGCGTTCTTTTCGACGCGGTTCATGCTGCGGTAGAGATGGTCAAAACGATCGTTATCAAAATGCTGACTGCTGCCATCAAAGAAGACGTTGCCCTGACGAAGCGCGACAATGCGTTCGCAGTAGCGCAGGGCGTAATCCACCTGATGCAGCGTGACGACCACGGTGATGCCGTCGGTCTGGTTAATGTCGCGTAGGGTGTCCATCACGATGCGTGCGGATTCCGGGTCCAGCGAGGCTATCGGCTCGTCGGCAAGGATCACTTTGGCTTGCTGCATCAGCGCGCGGGCAATCGCCACGCGCTGCTGTTGCCCGCCCGAAAGCGTGGAAACGCGCTGGTATGCAAAGTGCGCCATGCCAACGCGGGTCAGCGCCTGTAATGCACGCTGTTTCTGTTCCTGGCTAAACCAGCTAAAACAGGTGCGCCAAAACGGCGTGCTGCCGAGTGCGCCAATCAGGACGTTTTCCAGTACCGTCAGGCGGTTAACCAGATTGAACTGCTGGAAGATGTAGCCGGTGTGGGCGCGGCTTTTGCGGATATCGCGCGCCAGGCGGCCTTCATGTTGAACGGTACGACCCAGCAGTTCGACGTGGCTACCCGGGGATTTATCACCGACGATCAAACCGCTTAAATGACGTAAAAGGGTGGATTTGCCGGAGCCAGACGGCCCAAGCAGAGCCACCATCTCACCGGAACAGATGTTCAGATCAACCGCATTGAGCGCCTGATGTTGATTGAAGGACTTGGAGAGTTTTTCGACGCGAATAATCGTTTGCATGATGCGGCCTCCCTTAAAAAGTGGCCCCATCGTGGCGGATCAATGTGACGTTTTCGTTAAGGGATGGTTACTTGGTGATGAAGAGTTGAGCGATTTTTGATGACAGTACGGGAGGGCTGGCCTCCCGTTGGATTACTCTGTAGGTTGCTGCTGTTTGACGACGTTGATCATCCACGGCACGCCATACCGATCGCTCACTTTACCAAAACCATGAGCCCAGAAGGTTTCCTGCCAGTCCATTTCGATTTTTCCGTTTGCTGCCAGGTTATCAAACCAGCGTTTGCCTTCGTCGACGTTTTGCGTGTCGAGTACCAGTGTAAAGCCAGAGTAGTGGGCATTTCCGTCGGGGGCGCTATCGCTCATCATGATGTCGCTGCCCGCAACGCGCAGGTTGGCGTGGGCAATGGCGGTATCGGGGAATTTCATGCCTGAAGGGCAACCCTCTTCGCTGTTCTGCGCCGGTTTGGGCATTTCACCGAAGTTGATTTTGTAGAGTAGCTCAGCGCCTAATGTTTTTTGGTAGTAGGCGATAGCATCAGCGCAGTTGCCTGCGAAGGAGATATAGGGACTTAACGGCATAATCTTTACCTCAGGTAAAAGAAACCAGTTAAGTGTAGTTATCGTCTGCAAAAATAAGCCAGGCGGGAAGTATGAGCTTCCCGCCTGGCAGATGAGCTGGCATCGGCCTGATTGACGTAGCGCCATCAGGCAATTTGCATCAGTTCTTTTTCACAAACTCAGATTTCAGCTTCATTGGGCCAAAGCCATCGATTTTGCAATCGATGTTGTGGTCGCCTTCAACCAGACGGATGTTCTTCACTTTGGTCCCGATCTTCAACATGGAAGAGCTACCTTTTACCTTCAGGTCTTTCACTACGGTAACGCTGTCGCCGTCAGCCAGCAGGTTGCCGTTGGCATCTTTAACGATCAGTTCGTCGCTGTCCTGAGCCGGTTCAGCATCGTTCCATTCGTGAGCGCATTCCGGGCAGATGAACATGCCGTTATCTTCGTAAGTGTATTCGGAGTTGCATTGTGGGCAGTGTGGTAATGACATGTGGATTTCCTCAAAAGTCAGCAGGGGCAAATGCGCCCAAAAATG
Source organism: Citrobacter sp. 21OH12SH02A-Citro (assembly GCF_027919895.1). Classification (NCBI taxonomy): domain Bacteria; kingdom Pseudomonadati; phylum Pseudomonadota; class Gammaproteobacteria; order Enterobacterales; family Enterobacteriaceae; genus Citrobacter; species Citrobacter sp. 21OH12SH02A-Citro. The sequence goes on along the minus strand of NZ_CP114801.1, from coordinate 4,470,059 downwards.
GCAGATTGCCGAAAAAGGCCGCAATTATACATAAAATCCCTGCTTTTGTCGGGACTACTGCGTGATTATGCAAAATGATCTGCTGTAAAGACCCTTTGCTTTTACCTCAATGAAAGTATGGCGGAATATTTTTTAAGGGAAATTGCTACGCTTAGGTATTTAAGATAAGGTGAGGCGAAATATCTGATATTCATAGGTAACGTTGCTTACGGATGCCTAAGCCATTGTGATTGAATATCATTGACCCCCTTAATTTTAGTAGGGGGATTACGCGGGTATTTTTTAAAACTGAACTACGCTGTTTATCTTTCTTACTTATTACATAAGTGAGAGGCATCCGGCCAGCGGTTATACGCCAAATTTATTTTAATAATATCAGTTGGTTGTTTTGATTTTAATTATTTCTACACGTAATTATAAAAGCCAAAAAATCTATAAATAAAACGATTGGGCTAAATAAAAGTAATGCCATTTGCGTTAAGGAAGAATTTTCCATGCACACACAGACAATATATGAATTAAGTCAGGAAGCGGAACGCTTGCTGATGCTCTCGCTTGAACATCTCAGGCAATTGCAAAAATTGCCTATGACGTCGTTGGATGATGTCGCGCTAAAACAAGGAGAGCATAGCAGACAGGTGGTTCAGCCTCTGCATTTCAGCGTGCGTGGCATGGATGTCCAGCAGGCAACGCTCAATAATGAACTGCGTAAGATTACGCGTCTGGAAATGGTGCTGGCGATTGTCGGTACCATGAAAGCGGGAAAATCGACGACGATTAACGCGATTGTGGGGACCGAAGTTTTACCTAATCGTAATCGTCCCATGACGGCGCTACCAACGTTAATTCGCCATACGCCGGGGCAGAAAGAGCCGGTGTTGCATTTTTCACATGTCACGCCTATCGATGCCTTAATGAAGGTTTTACAGCAGCGCGTGCGCGAGTGCGATCGCCAGCGTCTTACGCAGACCCTGGAAATTGATAAGGATATGAATGTTCTGCTGCAGCATATTGAAAACGGCGTGGCATTTGAGCGGTATTACCTTGGCGCACAGCCTATTTTCCATTGCCTTAAAAGTCTGAATGACCTGGTGCGTTTGTCAAAAGCGCTGGAAGTGGATTTTCCTTTTGCCGCCTATGCCGCGATTGAGCATATTCCGGTTATCGAGGTCGAATTTGTCCATTTGGCCGGTCAGGCGAGCTATCCTGGGCAATTAACCCTGCTGGATACGCCGGGGCCGAATGAGGCCGGGCAACCGCACTTGCAAAAGATGCTGAATGAACAGCTGGTGCGGGCTTCTGCGGTACTGGTGGTGATGGATTACACCCAACTGAAATCGATTTCCGATGAAGAAGTGCGCCACGCGATCATGGCGGTCGGCAAGTCAGTGCCGCTGTATGCGCTGGTGAACAAATTCGATCAGAAAGACCGCAACAGTGACGATGAAGAGCAGGTGCGGGCGTTAATTTCCGGCACGCTGATGCAAGGCGGGATTGCCCCGGAGCGAATCTATCCGGTTTCTTCGATGTGGGGGTATCTGGCGAACAGGGCGCGTCATGAGCTGATGACTCGCGGGCGGCTGCCGGATCACCAGGTGCAACGTTGGGTACAGGATTTTGCCGAAGCGGCGCTTGGCCGACGCTGGTGCACCAACGATCTTGAGGATACGGAGCACATCCGCCATGCAGCCGATCTGTTGTGGGAGGATTCACTGTTTGAGCAGCCGATCCAGAAAGTGATTCATGCCGCTTACGCCAATGCTTCGCTGTATGCGCTACGCTCAGCGTCGCATAAGTTATTGAACTATGCGCAAAGCGCGCACGAATATCTGGAGTTTCGCGCCCATGGGTTAACGGTTGCCTATGAAAAACTGCGGCTGAACATCACGCATATTGAAGAGGATATGCAGCAGTTAGAAGTGAGTCAGGGGCGGGTGAGTGATGAAGTCAGTCATGAGGTCGAGCTGGCGCTGGAGGCTGCCGCGGCCTATCTCAATGAGCAACAGACTGAGATTCTGTGCGGCATCAACACGTTCTTTATCAAAGAAAATGTCCTGATGATGTCACAACATGGCCAGGGGGCTGGCGTTTCCTCGGCAGAAATGGCCGGAGAAATGCTGGTGTTGCACGATGAAGGGCAGGCGAAAATCGTGCTGGATAAAATGCGCTCGTCCTGTGAAGTTGTCTTGCTGGCAGCGCAGGAAAGCATCAGCCGGGATTTAGCTCTGCGCTTTGAACAGCTTGAGTCGACGCTGTCCCGGGCGCTAAATGACGCCATGCGCCCCATTGAGCAGCGGGTGAAAGAGGAGCTGAACCACGCTGGTTTTCGTGCGCGGATCCGTTTTCCGGCGTTTCATGCGGCGATGTTTAACTTCAACACCCGCCAGTTGTTCAACGAGGCCATTGAGCAGGATATTCCGGCGGAAAATGCGCCGTCAACTGGCGGTGTGGTGCGTGATACCTTCTCTCGCTGGTTGAATCAGCCCAACTGGGGATGGAATGAGTACGTCGAAACAAAAACGCGTTATCTCATTGATATGGGCGCACTGCATAAGAACCTTGTGCACTATGTCACCCAGTTTTGCCAACAAATTCGTAAAGCTTTAGCTGCGCAGGTCGATATTTCCGTTACGGCAGGCATGGCCACGTTTTTTGCTGATTTTTCACTGTGTTTGACGCAATTACAGGCGAGCCTGCGTGAGAGTCTGACCCTGCGCCAGCAAAATGAATCTGCGGTGAATGCCTTGAACGAACAACTGCAGCATCGCATTACGACTGCGGCATGGCTTTATGAAGATTCCCGCTTGCTGCGCGACGATATCAATACCCTTTTTGCAACCGAGCACACATGACTAACGTGTTACTGGAAGGCCCCGGGCGGACGCTGGAGTGTGTCTACCCGAAGTTTATGGTCGATCTGGTTCAGGGAGATGAAACCAAACGTTCCGGTGGTTTTCTGCAACAGCAGCAGCGGCTGCGTGCGCGTCTGACGCAGGAGGTGCTATCCCAGACGCAACTGCGAGCATGGGTGTTGGCAGGTGTGTCCAGCGAGCATCTGGTGATGCGTCTAAAACTGGTGGAAAAACTGGCGGGCATGATCGATCCGGGCCATCTGGCGCTGGTACGGATCGCCGAAGGGTTGATGTTTTTACAACAAACCGAACACCCGCGTGGACTCTCCACGCCTGGTCTTCTGCAGCAGATAAATTCACTCGCTGACTGGTTTACCCAGCGCGGCGCTTATAAAGAGAAGGCGGTGACGCAACGCGGCCTGACGGTGCAAGCGGGCGAACATAGCGAGCAAATTTTTACCCGCTGGCGGGCTGGCGCGTATGACGGCTGGTCGTTACCTGGACGCTGTTTTGTGGCGTTAGAGGAGCTGCGTTGGGGAGCCTTTGGTGACGCCTGCCGGTTAGCAAATGCCGATGTGGTGTCAATGCTAAAAGACAACCTGCGAACGATGGCTGCTCAGGCGCTGGCAGACAGCGTGAATGCGGCCCCCGCCACGCGTCATTACTATCATCATTGGCTCAGCACGCCGGTTGTTGGCGGCTCGGCTGAGCACAACGATATGTTGAGCTGGCTCGGGGACTGGTGCGATGCGCAGCGTCATCCGGTGAGCTGGTCGGTGACGCAGCGTTGGCAAAATGTGGCGTTGGGCATGCCGAGATTGTGTTCGGCGAAGCGGCTGGTTGATGCGATGGTTGAGGAGATTTTTGCACCGTTCCCGCTCATCAATTGAGCAGGAACGGTGAGTGGGATAAAGGCAGGTTTAGTGGTGCAGTGAGTCTGCCGGGGTAGCCGCCGTCTCATTGACGACCGGGTTTTTATTAAAACGTTTGGCATACAGCGCGGTGATAATCGGCACCAGAATCGCGGTGACTATCACGCTGGCGGCAACCAGCGCCGTAGCGGATGCGGCAACCGGTTCAAATGCCGGGTTAATCTGGGCGATAATCACCGGGTTTGCCACTGCAGCGCCTGCCGCAGAAGAGGCTGCTACGCCTGCCGTACCGTTCCCGCCACCAATAACGCGGTCAGCAATAATCAGCGGAATACCGGTGATGACGATAACCGCGACGCCCAGCAGGATGCCCAGCAGACCCGTATCAACGATGACGCTCAGGTTAATCGTGTTGCCCAGCGCGAAGCCGAAGAACGGGATCAGCACCGGCGTGGCTTTGCTGAAGAAGGAACGCAGATCGTGATCCAGGTTACCCAACGCAAAACCAATCAGGAACGGTAATACCGCGCCGACAAAATGGTGTGGTTCGAAGGAAGCCAGACCCGCGGAGCCGAGGATCACCATGGTCATTAACGGACCGGATTCCAGAGACATCAACACAAATGCGCCAGACTCTTCTTTGGTTCCGTACTGGTTCATCAGGCTGGCGTACAAACCGCCGTTGGTCATGTCCATCGCTGAAACAATTGCCAGTACCGAAAGACCGGCAAAGAACCCGGTTTGAATACCGGTATCAGGAATAAATGAAGCAGCAATCATTGCCACTACCCATGCCACGGCTATTTTAGTTAATACCAGTGTGCCGGATTTGCGTAATACCGTGCCGGTTGCCCGTAAATCAATAGATGCACCGATACAAAAAAACCACACTGCCAGAATCGGCACCGTTCCGCTGATCATTCCTTTGGTAAACGAACCGAAATACGCGCCGGTATCCGGAGCTAACGTATTTAACACTGCGCCTAATAACAAAGGAATCAACATCATTCCGCCAGGGATGCGTTCAATCGTGGCTTTAATTTTCATAAGCGTCCTCATCTCTTGTCGCAGGTAATACACGCGCAAGGAAATAAAAATTAATAAATTCAAGTGTTTACTGTTGTTTCTTAACAAAGAAAACAGCTATCTCTTTGTTTTATAAAATCTAACGCGGCATACGTTGAGCGTGTTGCTGCTCCCAGGGATATTGCGTCTGGAATTAGTTTGCATTCATGGGAACATTGATTCAATCAAAATAAAACGATGTTTTAGTTATCTTCATCACATATTCCGAGCAAAAGTTCCTGAGTGCTCTGATAATTAAAAAAGCTGTGATCTTTTTGTGAAGAGATTAGGTGGGTTTTTGCCTAGCAGAATAATAGTGACTGTTGTGATTGTTGGTGCAACAAAGCGATTTATTCTTGTATTTAATTGCCAGAAAATCGCAAGCATTACATGTAAAAAAGTTGACTAAGAATGACCTGATTTACGCATGTTGACGAAATGGAAATCTATATGTGAAGTTGATCACAAATTTAAACACTGTTAGGGTAAAGAGGTCATTAACCGCCCAATCAGGCGTCAACAGGTTCGGTTGTACTGCTCGTTTCTCGTCAGTGTAAGTAAACCTGCTACGCTTGTTACAGGGAATGCGTCTGTGCATTCCCCGCTCGGTGATGACCTTGACGCAGGGGCGTTGAGGGACTCGATCTGTAGCGTGACAGGGCTAAGTCTATGAGGACGAGTATGCTAAAAAGGAAAAAAATAAAACCAATTACGCTGCGCGACGTTACCATCATTGATGACGGTAAACTGCGAAAAGCCATTACCGCGGCGTCGTTAGGTAATGCGATGGAGTGGTTTGATTTTGGTGTTTATGGGTTTGTTGCTTACGCATTAGGTAAAGTGTTCTTCCCGGGGGCTGACCCCAGCGTACAGATGGTTGCTGCACTTGCCACCTTCTCTGTTCCCTTTCTGATTCGACCGCTTGGTGGATTGTTCTTCGGTATGCTTGGCGATAAATACGGTCGTCAGAAGATCCTCGCTATCACTATTGTGATTATGTCGATAAGTACCTTCTGTATCGGTCTTATTCCCTCGTATGCCTCGATTGGTATCTGGGCGCCGATTCTGCTGTTGCTGTGTAAAATGGCGCAGGGGTTCTCGGTCGGCGGAGAGTATACCGGGGCGTCGATTTTTGTCGCAGAGTACTCGCCAGACCGTAAGCGCGGATTTATGGGCAGCTGGCTGGACTTCGGCTCGATTGCCGGGTTTGTGCTGGGTGCGGGCGTGGTAGTCCTGATCTCAACTATCGTCGGCGAAGAAAACTTCCTTGAGTGGGGCTGGCGTATTCCGTTCTTCCTGGCGCTACCGTTAGGGCTTATTGGCCTGTACCTGCGTCATGCACTGGAAGAGACTCCGGCGTTCCAGCAGCACGTGGATAAACTGGAGCAGGGCGATCGTCAGGGACTGCAGGACGGTCCGAAGGTGTCGTTTAAAGAGATTGCGACCAGGCACTGGCGCAGTCTGCTGGCATGTATTGGTCTGGTGATTGCCACCAACGTCACCTATTACATGCTGCTCACCTATATGCCGAGCTACCTGTCGCATAACCTGCATTACTCTGAAGACCACGGCGTGCTGATTATTATCGCCATCATGATTGGTATGCTGTTTGTGCAGCCGGTGATGGGTCTGCTCAGCGACCGCTTCGGGCGCCGTCCGTTTGTGATTATGGGCAGTATTGCGCTGTTTGTGCTGGCTATTCCGGCATTTATTCTGATTAACAGTAACGTCATCGGCCTGATTTTCGCCGGGTTGCTGATGCTGGCGGTGATCCTCAACTGCTTTACCGGGGTGATGGCGTCAACGTTACCAGCGATGTTCCCGACGCATATTCGCTACAGTGCCCTGGCCGCAGCGTTTAATATCTCGGTATTGGTCGCCGGTCTGACACCGACGTTGGCCGCATGGCTGGTGGAAAGCTCTCAGAATCTGATGATGCCTGCTTATTATCTGATGGTGATTGCGGTGATAGGTTTAATTACCGGCGTGACCATGAAAGAGACGGCTAATCAGCCGCTGAAGGGGGCTACGCCTGCCGCTTCGGATATTCATGAAGCGAAAGAGCTCCTCGGCGAGCACTACGATAATATTGAGCATAAAATCGAAGATATCGATCAGGAAATTGCTGAGCTGCAGCTTAAGCGTACGCGCCTGGTGCAGCAGCATCCGCGGATTGATGAGTAATCATGTGATTTATCATATCCACTTAAGGTTGGCTTAATCTGTGTCAGGCAAACTCTCCTCCAGAGTATCGGAGGAGAGTGTCATGAAAAACCGCATTTATGAAAGTTTGACCACCGTGTGCAGCGTGCTGATCGTCAGCAGCTTTTTGTACGTTTGGGTGAGTACTTACTGACCTTTCTCTAATTCCACCCAAGCGCGAGTGCCGGTGGTTCCCTGACGATTTTGCAAATAGAAATGCCCGTGATGTAACTGGGTGATACGACTGACAATGCTCAGCCCCAGCCCAATCCCGCCAAAACGGCTGTCCATACGCACAAACGCTTTACTCAGCTCCCCGCATTTACTCTCATCAATGCCAGGGCCTTCATCTTCGACGGCGATAACGGCATCATGCTCTGTATTCAGGCTAATCGTAATATGGGTGCCTTCCGGGCTGTAACGATGCGCGTTCTCCACCAGATTTCGCAGCAGCATTCGTAATAGCGTCGCATCGCCACGTACGACAACGTCCGCCGTGCTTTGCGGTAGGAGCAGCGTCTGCTGACGCTGGTCCAGCATGGTGCTGAGTTCATCGTAGGAGGGCAAAATCACGTCCTCCAGCAGTTTGACGTGTTGGTAGCTCCCGGCCGAGAACGACTGTCCAACGCGGGCGAGTTGCAGCAGTTGCGACACGCTGTCCATCATTTGGTCAAGGCGGGCAATTAACGGTGAAACGTCGACCTTATGGGTTTTGGACAGTAATTCCAGATGCAGGCGAACGCCTGACAGTGGGGTGCGCAGTTCGTGGGCGACATCGGCGGTAAATAAGCGTTCGTTTTCAATGGTGCTCGTCAGCCGCGTCACCAGCTCGTTGAGCGCTGAGACGACCGCCTGGATCTCAACGGTTGAACTGTGAACTTCAATCGGAGCAAGGTTATCGGCTGCCCGCGTTTCTAACTCTTTTTGCAGATCCGCCAGCGGGCGAGTAATACGTCGCACTGCCTGGTAGCAAATCAGCAGCGTCAGGCTGACCATAAAGATACCGGGGACGATCAGGCTGGCGATGGCCTCGCGGATTTCATGCAGGATGTGGCGATCGTTGTTACGATTTTCGCGTAACGCCTGTTCGAATAGCTGTATTTGTTCGGTGCTTTCGTGCCACAACCAGAAGGTGCTAATCAACTGGAAGACTAGCAGAATAAGACCGATGGTCAGCATCAGGCGATGACGCAGCGGGAGCGGTTTTTTTAGATATTGCAGTAGCTTCACTTAGCTTTCCTCAGTGGCAACCAGCATATAGCCAAATCCCCTGACTGTGCGGATACGTGATTTACCCACTTTGTCCCGCAGGTTGTGAATGTGCACTTCCAGCGTATTGGTCGACGGTTCGTTATCCCAGCTGTAGATGTCGTTATACAGGATCTCCCGGTGTACCGGGCTGCCCGCTTTAAGCATCAGGCGCGACAGGAGTGCGTATTCTTTCGGCGTTAAGATAACCTCTTGTCCATCCATCCACACCTGGCGACGACCGATATTCAGCGTCAGGTTACTGACAATGAGTTCACTTTCACCCTGATTGTTATGACGACGCAGCAGCGCCCGGATGCGGGCATGCAGTTCTTCCAGTGCGAACGGTTTGACCAGATAGTCATCGGCGCCAACGTCCAGCCCGCTGACTCGGTCTTTCACTGTATCGCGGGCGGTGAGGATAAGCACCGGCACGGTGTATTTTTTCTGTCTGATGCGGTTCAGGAAGTGCAGGCCGTCTTCATCCGGTAAGCCCAGGTCCAGAACCACCAGACTGTAATGGCCGGTCTCCAGACACTGCTCCGCGGCACGGGCCGTTGATACGCCGTCGCAGGCATAGCCTTCTGTTTGCGCGGCGAGTATCAGTCCCTGTAATAACAACGTATCGTCTTCAACAATCAGAATTTTCATTCGTTTAGCCTCCCCGGCAGGGTTGCAGAATATCATCTGCCGACTGATATTTCTGTGTTTGCACGCCTGTTAATCCCAGCAGGGTTGAGAAGAGATTATCCTGTGAGAAGTCCTCTGAGCCTGCCCGTTTTTGCAAACATGTCTGAGAGACTTGATAGCGTTGCTGATAATCTTCTGAGAGCCACAGCAGCATCGGCACATGTTTTTGCGTATCTGGCGCAATCGAATATGGCAGGCCGTGTAAATAGATGCCATTTTCCCCTAAGGATTCACCGTGATCGGAAAGGTAGACCAGGCTGGTGGTGAAATTATCTTGATGCTCTTTCAGTATATTGATTGCTTTATCAACAATATAGTCGACGTAAAGAATGGTGTTGTCATAGGTATTGACCAACTGTTGCTGTGAACACGTCTGGATTTCGTTGGTGTCACAGGTTGGCGTAAATTTCTTGAACTGCGCAGGATAGCGGTTGTAATAGGTCGGACCGTGGCTGCCGATGGTGTGCAGCACAATCACGCCGTCGCCTTGCAGGTTATTAATGTACTCTTCCAGCCCGTGGAACAGCACGTCATCGTAGCATTCCCCGTCAATACACTGCCCTGGCAGGTTCAGCTTAGTCATATTCTGGTGCGGTACCCGGTCACATGCCCCTTTGCAGCCGCCGTCGTTATCGTTCCACAGAACGTTAATTCCCGCCCGCTGAATAATGTCGAGCACGCCTTCCTGATGCTGCGCCAGTTCTTCATCGTAGTGCGCGCGTGGCATACCCGAGAACATGCAGGGGACAGATACTGCCGTTGCCGTTCCGCAGGATGTGGTGCGGGGGAAATAGACCACATCATCTTTTTCCAGCAACGGGTTGGTCTGGCGCGAATAGCCTGACAGCGAGAAGTTATCGCCGCGTGAGGTCTCGCCGAGCACCACAATCGTCAGGTTCTTACGCTTTTCTTTCACCATCAACGGATTGCGATGGGCGTCTTCACCAATGCGTACCAGCGGCAGGTGGGCCAGCCTCTGGTGTGAATACCAGGAAGAGGTCGCCACAATGCTGTTGGATGGGCTGAGGGATTTCACCAGTTCTTTATTGTTGCGAAACAGTGAGGCGTAATCTTTGTAGAAGAACGCGGCGACCAGCACGATCAGCAGCGCGGAGATCAGAATATTCGCGCCACGGAACAGTACGCTGCGCATGGCCGGGGCGATCGGTTTGATTCTTATCCAGCAGGCAATGAGCGCGGCGAGAATGCCGCTCACTCCGAGCGTGATGAGCATTTGCGGCGTCAGCAAAGCAAAGGTTTCGGCGGGTGTGGTGTCCATCATATTGGCGATCATCGAGCGGTCAATGATGATGCCGTAGGTCATGATGAAATATTGGGCCGATGCGCCAACCAGAATGAAAACGCAGGCCACCAGGCGATTAAGCCACAGGAATGAGGCCAGCGTCAGCACAATGTTCATGACGCTGAAAGCGACGACCGGCATCGACAAAAACACCAACAGGTTGCGCACGGAATCCAGGGGCAGTTCTTGCAGCACTTGTTTATAGAACGCAATGTTCAGGAAAGTCGCAAGATAAAATGAGATCAGGAGAAGCCAGCTGATTAGCCCGAGAGTGGGTCTTTTAAACAGGTGCTTTAACATTAAGGGGGTTCCATCGACTAAGTGGTACAAATCCTCTCAAAGTAAAATTAAGCCAACCTTAAGTTCTTAATGTTGATTTCAGGAATCGCGGGGGGCGGCGTTGGCCCGATGGCCTTACACCATCGGGCAACGACGACTGTTTGCGTTAGTTATTGTTTACCGGAGCATCCAATGGATATGGGTTTTTATGGATCCGATTGTAGTTCAGTGCATACAGCGCGGTGATGATCATCAGCGTGACGAATGACCACATCACCTCTTTGGCACCGGAACCGACAACCGCCCAAATGCAGTAAACAAAAGCGATAAAGGTCACCAGTAAGTACATCGGACGCGCTTTACCAAAGTGACCATGGCCGAGCAGCAGCAGCGCGGCGCAGGTGTACAGATACGGCACCAGCGTGAAGATAACGGAGACCGAAGAGACCAGACCAAACTCTTTCGCAGCGTTTGGCGACATGCTGCTGAACTGGAAGATGGTCATCAGAACGCCGACGATAATTAACCCGGCTACCGGCGTACCGGCTTTGTTAACGCGGGCAAAAATCGGTGGGAACAGGCCGTCATCGGCTGCCGCTTTGGCGGTTTGCCCGGCAAGCAGCGTCCAGCCGCCCAAGGAACCCAGGCACCCGGCCGCGGCACAGAAGGAGACAATCGCCCCTGCGGTGTCACCCAGCGCCATGCGTGCGGCATCACCGAACGGGGAGGCTGAAACACGCAGCGCCGCGTTAGGGATCATACCCATAATCGCCGTGGTGGAGAGCACATAGCAAACGGCGGCAATCAGCACGCCGCCCATGGTGGCGATAGGCACGTTACGTTTGGGATTTTTAACCACACCTGCCGCGACGGAGGCGCTTTCCACGCCGATAAATGACCACAAAGTTACGTTCAGAGTGCTTTGAATCGCACCGAAGGTGTTCATGCCGCTGACGTTCCATGCCGCCATATAGGTTTCACCCCGGAACCAGAACCAGCCGAAGACGGCAATACCGACAATTGGCACCAGCGCCAGTACCGTTGCGACGGCCTGTACACGGGTGATCATTTTCGGTCCGACAATGTTCAGCAACACGAAGATCCACAGCACCACGACGCAGGTCAGCGTCAGGACCAGCGGATCTTTTAAGATGGGGAAGAAGTAGCTCAGGTAACCGACGCCAATAACCACCATGGCAATGTTACCAATCCAGCAAGCCAGCCAGTACAGGACGTTGGTCTGGTAGCCCAAAAAAGGACCGAAACAGCGGCGGGCATAAGCGTAAGAACCACCGGGACTGGAGTCTAAGGACGACATTTTCGCGTACACCATCGACAGCGCCAAAGCACCGATAATAGTGACCAACCATCCGTAGATTGCAATCCCGCCAGTTGACGCAAGGTTTGCGGGTAGCAGGAATACACCGGAACCCATAATATTCCCCGACACCATAAGGGTGACGGGGATTAAGCCCACTTTGTGAGCATCAGCATCCGTCGACATATTTAGTAACTCCTGATAAGGATAAATGACGTCTTATCATACCTCTTCAGAAGACTATTTTATGATGGCGGACTGGGGGTATCGCTAATGCTGATATTATTATGGCTTATCGCTAACTGATTAAAAATCAGGCAGCGGATGGCTCCCTATGTTGACTGACATAATGCAGAGGCGTCATCCCATAGAACTCTTTGAATACGGAAATAAAGTACGAGGTACTGTTATATCCGCACAGTTGAGAGACCTGGGAAATGTTTTTGCCATCCATCAATAATTGATTGACGGCATAACGCATGCGACACGTGGTAATTATTTGGCTGTAACTTGTATTTTCACTTTTGAGCTTTTTCTTTAACAAACTGGGGCTCAGGCATAAGCAACTGGCAACCATGCTTAAATTCCAGTCTTTATGTATATCGCTCTCAATAATGTGATAAACGCTGTCGCTGATACGACTGCGTAGTATATGCATGAGCAGAGACATAAACTTTTTGCTGCCGAGAAAGCGTGATAACACCGTGAACAGTAGCGAGCGCGTGCGCACACTTTCACCTTCGTCCATTGTGTCCATTACGCTATATTGGGCAGCCACCCGGAAGACATCCGGCGTCAGACAGACGGCGGTCATCACTGGGTTGGCACTGCGTTGCCAGAGTGGGATCTGTGAAAGGTCTTTATTTAAAAAACGTAGATAGTCTTTAATGATATCACGGCTGATATGTACGACCAGTGCGTTATTAAGTGATGAGAAATCGATAATATTATTATCGCATGCTACCAGCGCCATATGATTAGCTTTTAAGCTGATGGCTTCTTTACCGTTAATCCTTAACCAAACATCCTTCTCCGTTAATACAACAACACAAGCTGCTCTGCTGCAAACCCTCATACCCAAACTCCAGGAATATGAACATAAAACACCGTAGCTCACCATCAGATGAACCATATCGGCTAAATTGAAATTGTATGATGAATCCAGGACCGCATTAAAATAACGTGTCTGAAATTAATTACAATGTTTGGTGGGAATTTTCTTATGTACACTTTTTTTTACGCAAGTGGAAACGTGATATTTGCGTATAAAAAAGCGCGGGGTGGTCCCGCGCAAAAAGGTATGACAATGTTATTGTTTTGCAGCAATACTCAGGAATTACTCAAGCATGACATGTCTACCTTAAAAATCGGACTATCTATAAAATGACATTATGCTTTCACGCACATGACGTGATATACACCGTCAATAATTTCCGTTCCTTCGGTTTCATGTTCAAATCCAGGGAAGTGGTGGTCCCAGGACTGCAACGAACGTAGATAACTAATCTGCGGGCTATTGGCGTCGCCAAAGTTTTCCCCGGACAGCAGCATTGGAATTCCCGGTGGGTAAGGAATTACGGAATTCGCAGCTATACGACCCGGCAGATTTTCAATGGCCACCATCTCAACGTTATCGCTGACTATCGCGTTATAGGCTTCACGCGGGGTGATTTCAGCAACAGGCAGGCCGGAGTAGGCCGCGTTGAGTCGGCTGCCAGGGTTATTCTCTTTCAGCCAGGCAAACATGGTGTCGCCCAGATCGTGAATGCCCATGTTGGCGTAAGTGTCAGGATGTTCCTCAACCAGTTCTGGCATCACCTGCGCCAGCGGTGTATTGGCATCGTAATGGTGTTTGAATGAGCACAGGGTATTGATCAGCGTGCCCCATTTCCCACGGGTAATCCCCATTGAGAACAGGAACATAATCTGGAAATCGGTGGTACGGGTCGGCACGATACCGTGGCGGCCAAGCCAGGCGGTGACCAGCGCTGCCGGTACGCCGCTCTCTTCCAGTTCGCCATCATCGCCCATCCCCGGCGCCAGAATACTGACTTTGATTGGGTCCAGCATGCTCCAGTTATCCGGCAGGTCTTTAAATCCGTGCCAGGATTCACCCGGACGCATCACCCAGCAATTCTGGTCAGTGGTCAGGAGTTGGGTTGGCGCATCGGCAAAGTCATAGGTTTTGCCGGTTTGCGGGTCAGTTACCACTTCTTTGTTCCACGGTTTGAAGAACCAGTCGCCTTCGGCGGAAAATTCTTTGTACAAACGCGCCATGGCCTGACGGAAATCGACCGCTTCGTCGATCACTTCCTGAGTGAGCGACAGACCGCTGTTGCCGTCCATCATGGAGACCGCCACGTCGTTTGATGCGCAGATGGCATACAGCGGGGAGGTGGTGGCGTGCATCATGTACGCCTGGTTAAAGCGGGAGAAGTTCACGGCCCCACGACCTTCACGGACGTGAATGTAAGACGCCTGAGAGAGCGCGTTCAGCAGTTTGTGGGTCGAGTGGGTCGCAAAAACGGTAGGACCGTTATGATCGCCCGGCGCGCCACGCATAGCGTAGTGATCGGCATAAATTGGGTTAAAGCGGGCATAGCCGTACCAGGCCTCATCGAAGTGGATGCGATCGCTGGTTTGCGCGAGCAGGTCCTGGGCCTCTTTGGCGTTGTAGCAAACACCGTCATAAGTACAGTTGGTCACAACGCTGTAAGACGGTTTTTGCCCGGCCTTGCCCTTGGTCAGCGGGCTTTCGCTGATTTTTTTCTGCAATGTTTCAGGTTGCATTTCTTGCGGGTAGATAGGGCCGATAATGCCGTACCGGTTGCGACTTGGCACCATGTACACCGGTTTTGCGCCGGTGAGGATCAACCCCTGCTCGATAGATTTGTGGCAGTTACGATCCAGCACCACGACGTCGTTGTCGGTCATACAAGCCTGCATGATGGTGCGGTTAGAGCCGGAAGTCCCGACCACTACGGACCAGGAGCGGTCAGCGCCAAACACGCGGGCGGCATATTTTTCGCTCTCGCCAAATGCGCCGGTATGATCCAGCAGTGAGCCGAGCGATGCGCGTTCAATACCCATGTCGCTACGGAATAAGTTTTCACCGTAGTAATCATGGTAAAAACGACCCGCCGGCGTTTTGGTAAATCCGACACCGCCCTGGTGACCAGGCGCCGCCCAGGAGTATTCATGGATGTCGCCGTACTTCATCAGCGCGCTGAACAGTGGCGGCAGAAGCTGCTGGCGGTAACGGGTCATCGCCGCAACGGCACGTCCGGCGATAAAGTCTGCGGTATCTTCCATAATCCAGGCGAATTCATCGACAAGCTCCAGCAGGTCGCGATCCAGCGATGCGGTGGCTTTTTCGCGATCGCCCAGCAGGAAAACGGGAACGTTTTGCTGGCGCTCGTGGAGCTTGCCGATCAATTGCCTGACGTTCAGGTGCTCGTCTTGTTGTTCCATTTGATAGCTGAACATCAGGCAATCAATGGCTTCATTAGCGGCGAGGATTGCGTAACCATCGTCGAATGAGGTGGACTTAATGACGGTAACATTTTGGCGGTTTAACGCGTCAGCCAGACGTTCGACAGCGCTACCGACCCAGGTGTCCTGATGCAGAAACTCACTTTCAACAATTAATACTTTCATCATCTTTTACCCGGTTGTGGAAAGGTTGCAATTTATGGATTGCAGACACACCGTATGAATGTGACGCAGGCAAGTATTATCCTGACAAAATGGGCTGTAAAGCGGGTGATAAATAGTCTGATTTGTGTTTAATTTGTTTTTAAACAAATAGTTATGTTTGCTTATTGGCGATTTTTCACCGCTGTTTATCGACAGGGGGAATATTTTTTTGGCTGATACTGATATCGGCGAACGATAGGGATCGTAGGCTGGAGTAACGCCGGTGGTTTCTGGCTGCTCAGCCAGCCATTGTTTGCCGGCGCTGCTGGCTCAGTTTGCGGTACTGCTGCGGCGACATGCCGACAAACTTGCTGAAGGTGTCATAAAAACGGCTGCTGGATCGGAATCCGGCGGTCAACGCGACGTCAAGAATGGTTTTATCGGTATCGCTAAGCAATGCGCGGACGTGATTGATCCGCATTGCGGTGATGTACTGCTTCATGGTGAGTTGCATCACGCGCTGGAAAATCCCCATCGCGTAGTTGGCGTTGAGCTTCACGTGTTCCGCGACGTCGTTGATAGTGAGCACCTGATCGTAGTTATCGGCAATAAAACTCAGCATCTGGCTTACGTAAAACTGGGCGTGCCGCGAAACGCTGTTTTTGTGCGTCCGCGAAGTTTTATTGACCAGGATTGGCTGCCAGCCGGAAAGGCTAAACCGCTTGAGCATCAGACCAATTTCATCAATGGCGAGCTGGCGAATTTGCTCGTTCGGGTTGCTCAGCTCCTGTTGCCAGCGTTGAACTTCAAAGGTGCTTAGCTGCTGCGACGCCAGCGATTTGATGACCATGCCATGGGTAACGTGGTTGATCAGTTCGCGATCCAGCGGCCAGGAAAGGAAAAGGTGCATCGGTAAATTGAAGATAGCCATGCTTTGGCAACTGCCCGGACGCATGAGCTGATGCGGCGTACAGGCCCAGAAAAGCGTAATGTGTCCCTGTTTTATCTGCACCACTTCGTTGTTGATAAGGTACTCAACGTCGCCATCAAACGGCACATTAATCTCCACCTGCCCATGCCAGTGGCTGGCAGACATAGCATGCGGTGAGCGCAGCTCAATATCCATCCGTTGATATTCTGAGTACAGCGACAATGGGCTGCGGGTTTGCTCTTCATCGCTGCTGCACATGTGCGGATCGGGGGGAAGAGGCGATGTCGGTAATGTACTCATGGTTGCTCCATTTCCTGAATTATCAGAATCATGTCATTTGCTGCGCATTAAGGCTGAGAATCAGGACACAAATCGGACCGATATCATTGAGCATAGCGAGATTTTGGGGCCGCATACTCTGCTTTTTGTGCAATTTTGTCCCATAAACTCAGATCCAGTATGGGGCAAAGAGGCGATCTGAGTTTATGGGAATGCTCGCCAGGGAAGTCGGAAGTTTTCATCTATGCGCTGTGCCACCATGACTGTGTTCACTAATGTTCTGGAGAGTCATGATGTCTGCACCCAAAATTACCTTTATCGGCGCCGGTTCCACGATTTTCGTCAAAAATATCCTCGGGGACGTCTTTCATCGTGATGCGCTGAAATCTGCGCATATCGCCTTGATGGACGTCAATCCTACTCGGCTGGAAGAGTCACACATTGTGGTGCGTAAGTTGATGGACTCAGCGGGCGCGTCCGGGCGTATCACCTGCTATACCGATCAAAAAGCGGCATTACAGGATGCTGATTTTGTGGTGGTCGCTTTCCAGATTGGTGGTTATGAACCCTGTACCGTCACCGATTTTGCGGTGTGTAAACGTCATGGTCTGGAGCAGACGATTGCCGATACGCTGGGGCCAGGCGGCATTATGCGCGCGCTGCGCACTATCCCGCATTTATGGCAGATTTGTGAGGATATGACCGAAGTCTGCCCGCAGGCCACTATGCTTAACTACGTTAACCCGATGGCGATGAACACCTGGGCAATGTATGCGCGCTATCCGCATATTAAGCAGGTTGGATTGTGTCACTCGGTGCAAGGGACAGCGGAGGAGCTGGCCCGCGATTTGAACATCGACCCGGCCTCTTTGCGCTATCGCTGCGCCGGGATCAACCATATGGCGTTTTATCTGGAACTTGAGCGTAAAACGGCTGACGGTGCTTATGTGAATCTCTATCCGGAGCTGCTGGCGGCCTATGAATCTGGTCAGGCGCCGAAACCGAATCTTCACGGTAATACCCGTTGTCAGAACATTGTGCGCTATGAAATGTTCAAAAAGCTGGGCTATTTCGTCACTGAGTCGTCGGAGCATTTCGCGGAATATACGCCGTGGTTTATCAAACCAGGGCGTGAGGATCTGATTGAGCGCTATAAGGTTCCACTGGATGAGTATCCAAAACGCTGTGTGGAACAGCTGGCGAACTGGAACAAAGAGCTGGAAGAGTACAAAACGGCGGCGCGGATCGAGATTAAACCGTCACGTGAATATGCCAGCACTATCATGAACGCTATCTGGACCGGTGAACCGAGCGTGGTGTATGGCAACGTTCGCAATGACCATCTGATCGATAACCTGCCGCAAGGCTGTTGCGTGGAGGTGGCTTGCCTGGTCGATGCGAATGGTATCCAGCCAACGAAGGTGGGTACTCTCCCGTCACATTTGGCGGCCATGATGCAAACCAATATCAATGTTCAGACCCTGCTAACGGAAGCCATACTGACGGAAAATCGCGATCGCGTTTATCACGCGGCGATGATGGATCCGCATACCGCCGCGGTATTGGGGATTGAGGAGATTTATGCGCTGGTGGACGACCTGATCGCGTCTCATGGCGACTGGCTGCCGGCCTGGTTACACCGTTAACACACCATTACGCCGGGCAGAGCATCCGGCGTTTAACCTCTGACGTTTCCTCTAACAGAAGGCGGGCGCTGGTAACGGCGACCCGATACCCTATGAGCATCTCTCTGAAAACAAAACTCAGTTACGGATTTGGAGCGTTTGGTAAGGATTTCGCCATCGGTATTGTGTACATGTACCTGATGTATTACTACACCGACGTGGTGGGATTATCGGTGGGGCTGGTCGGAACGTTGTTCCTGGCGGCAAGGGTCTGGGATGCGGTAAACGATCCCATCATGGGCTGGATTGTGAACGCCACCCGGTCGCGGTGGGGAAAATTTAAACCCTGGATCTTACTCGGTACGCTGGCGAACTCATTGGTGCTGTTTTTGCTTTTTAGCGCACATCTGTTTGAGGGTACTGCGCAAGTCGTATTTGTCTGCGTGACGTATATATTATGGGGAATGACCTACACCATTA
Source organism: Citrobacter sp. 21OH12SH02A-Citro (assembly GCF_027919895.1). Classification (NCBI taxonomy): domain Bacteria; kingdom Pseudomonadati; phylum Pseudomonadota; class Gammaproteobacteria; order Enterobacterales; family Enterobacteriaceae; genus Citrobacter; species Citrobacter sp. 21OH12SH02A-Citro. The sequence goes on along the minus strand of NZ_CP114801.1, from coordinate 4,451,279 downwards.
TGGATATTCCATTCTGGTCGCTGGTGCCAACTATTACGCTGGATAAACGCGAGCGTGAACAACTGGTGCCGTTCCCTCGTTTCTTCGCAAGCCTGGCTGGGTTTGTCACCGCGGGGGTAACGCTGCCCTTTGTGAGCTATGTTGGCGGGGCCGATCGCGGCTTTGGTTTCCAGATGTTTACGCTGGTGCTGATTGCATTCTTTATCATTTCTACCGTTGTTACGCTGCGTAATGTGCATGAGGTTTATTCGTCAGATAGTGAGGCAACGGCGGACAGCAGTCGTCTTGGGCTGAAAGCGATCGTTGGGCTCATCTATAAAAACGACCAGTTATCCTGCCTGCTAGGCATGGCGCTGGCTTACAATATTGCCGCCAATATCATTGCTGGCTTTGCCATTTACTATTTTACTTATGTGATTGGCGATGCAAGCCTCTTCCCGTACTACATGTCTTACGCAGGAGCGGCAAACCTGCTGACGCTGATTTTCTTTCCTCGATTGGTAAAAGCGTTGTCACGACGGATCCTGTGGGCTGGGGCATCCGTGCTGCCGGTGCTCAGCTGTATCGTTTTGCTGGTGATGGCGTTAGCCGGTTTTCATAACATCTTACTCATTGTTATTGCTGGTATTTTACTGAATATTGGTTCAGCGCTTTTCTGGGTGTTGCAGGTCATTATGGTGGCGGATACCGTTGATTACGGCGAATACAAACTGAATGTACGTTGTGAAAGTATCGCTTATTCAGTGCAGACGATGGTGGTAAAAGGAGGGTCTGCGTTTGCCGCTTTCTTTATCGCAGTGATACTTGGGGTGATTAATTACGCGCCGAATGTCGCGCAGTCTGCAGAAACCATTGTTGGTATGCAATTCATTATGATCGCGCTACCTGCACTCTTTTTTGTGGTGACCTTAGTCCTTTACTTCCGCTTTTACCGACTGAACGGCGACACGCTGCGCAGGGTCCAGATTCATTTGTTGGATAAGTACCGTAAGATGCCGCAGCAGCATGAACAACCGGATATCCCGGCTATTGCGATAGTCACCCTAGGTGATGTGAAGGCGTAGCTATGGAATGGCATTCGTGGATTGGGTATTTGGCGGCTAGCCTGACGACGCTCTCATTCTTACCGCAAGCGATTAAGGTCATTACCACCCGCAACACGCAGGGTATCTCCGGTTTAATGTATGTAATGTTTGTGTGTGGGCTGGTGTTGTGGCTGATTTATGGATTATTGATTGAAGATACTGCTGTCAGCATGGCGAACTTTCTGACACTCCTGTTCGCCTTGCCGATTCTGGTTATCAAGTCTCGCAATGGGTAGGGCAGATTGCCGGATAAGCGTCAGCGCTATCCGGCAGTTTTTAACTGTCTGTTATGCCAGCCCGCCAACACGAGCACCGTGGTTAGCGCACCGAGCAGGGCGCAGAACATATCCGACTGGGTATCCCACGGGTCGCCCTGCGTCCCGAGAAAATCATCCGCTCCCTGACCCATCGCCAGCGCCGCCCACCATTCGATCAGCTCATACATCGCGCTAATCGCCAGCGCCACGCAGCAGACCAAAAATGCCAGCATTTTGCGGCCACGAACTATATTACCGCGCACTAAAATCTCTCTTGCCGTCAGGGCGGGCACCAGACCCTGGAAGAAGTGACCCAGCTTGTCATAGGGGTTACGACTGAGATCCAGCCACTCCTGAACCTGAAAACCGACAGGGACTTTAGCGTAGGTATACATACCGCCGACCATCAGAATGATGGCGTGCAAGAAAATGAGCGTGTAGAGCAATGGCGTCAGCGGGTAGCGCTTCACGGTCGCCAGCAACAGTGGGACGACAATAATGACCGGAGTAACTTCCATCAGCCAGGTGATTTTCTCCGTGGCAGAGACACCGGTGTAGATAAGTATTAGCGCCAGGAGCAGCGCGCCAGAGTGCAAGATTGTGGAGTTCAGTGTGCGGAGCATGGCGAATTCACAAGTAATGGAAAAGGTTACTATTCCCTGTGAGCGGCAAAAATTCAACGCCAGTAAATGGGGGGATAAAGTTGGCCCGGGGGGATCACTGGACTGACGCCAAAAATCTGTTGTCAGTCCAGTGCCGGGCCGAATGGGTTACTTCGCGCAGTTAGCGCATTGTTTGCTGACGATTTGCTGGAAGAAATCGTTGCCTTTGTCATCGACCAGAATGAAAGCCGGGAAATCTTCGACTTCGATTTTCCAGATAGCTTCCATACCCAGCTCCGGGTATTCCACGCATTCCAGATGTTTAATACTCTGCTGCGCAAGTACCGCAGCCGGGCCACCAATGCTACCTAAATAGAAGCCGCCATGTTTATGGCAGGCATCTGTCACCTGCTGGCTACGGTTACCTTTTGCCAGCATGATCATGCTGCCGCCGTGAGACTGTAGCAGGTCAACATAGGAGTCCATACGACCCGCAGTGGTTGGTCCTAAAGAGCCGGACGGATAACCCGCAGGTGTTTTGGCCGGGCCCGCGTAGTAGATAGGGTGATCTTTCACGTACTGCGGCAGACCTTCGCCGGACTCAATACGTTCTTTTAGCTTCGCGTGGGCAATATCGCGGCCGACAATGATGGTGCCGCTCAGCGACAGACGGGTAGAAACCGGATACTGAGAAAGCTGAGCGAGGATCTCTTTCATTGGGCGGTTAAGGTCAACTTTAACCACTTCACCTTCGCCTGCCTGGCGCAGCGACTCCGGAATGTACTGGGCTGGGTTATGTTCCAGTTTTTCGATCCAGATCCCTTCGCGGTTAATCTTGGCCTTGATGTTACGGTCTGCGGAGCAAGACACACCCATACCAACCGGGCAGGATGCGCCGTGGCGAGGCAGGCGGATCACGCGGATATCGTGCGCGAAGTATTTCCCGCCAAACTGGGCGCCGAGGCCGAGTTTCTGCGCTTCTTCCAGCAGTTCCTGTTCCAGTTGCAGATCGCGGAACGCCTGGCCGTGCGCATTACCTTCAGTCGGCAGTGCGTCATAGTAGTGTGTGCTGGCCAGCTTCACCGTTTTCAGGGTGCTTTCCGCTGACGTGCCGCCAATGACGAATGCAATGTGGTACGGCGGGCATGCTGCGGTACCCAGCGTGCGCATTTTCTCTACCAGGAAGTTTTTCAGTTTGCCGGGGGTGAGCAGCGCTTTGGTTTCCTGATACAGATAGGTTTTGTTCGCTGAACCGCCGCCTTTGGCCACGCACAGGAATTTGTATTCGTCACCGTCCACGCTGTACAGGTCGATTTGTGCGGGCAGGTTGGTGCCGGTATTCACTTCTTTGTACATATCCAGCGCCGCGTTTTGCGAGTAGCGCAGGTTATCTTCAATATAGGTATTAAATACGCCCTTGGAGAGTGCCGCTTCGTCGCCGCCACCGGTCCAGACGCGCTGACCTTTTTTACCCATAATAATTGCCGTACCGGTGTCCTGGCAGGTTGGCAATACGCCTTTAGCAGCGATTTCGGAGTTTCTCAGGAACTGCAGCGCTACGTATTTATCGTTTTCGCTGGCTTCGGGATCATGGAGAATTGAGGCGACTTGCTGTTGGTGTTCAGGGCGGAGCATGAAGGAGGCATCGTGGAAGGCTTGTTGGGCCAGTAGCGTAAGTGCTTCAGGGGCTACTTTCAGGATTGTTTCGCCTTCAAACTCGCCGACGCTGACGTGATCGGAGGTCAGCAGGTAGTACTCAGTTTTGTCTTCCCCCAGTGGGAAAGCCGCCTGATAAGTGAATTCAACTTTTGACATTTGCTTCCAGCCTTTTCATTTTTCTCAGGAATTTTAAAATTCTCTGTGTCTTGACGGTGGCGTGCCGTACCAAAGCGGACAGCACGCGCACTGTAATTACAGGAAACCGTACATTGCGGCGAAGATCCAACCAAAGACACAGGATACGCTCACGCCGATCAACCCAGGTAGAATGAAGCTGTGGTTGATAACGAAACGGCCAATGTGGGTGGTGCCGGAACGGTCAAACTGAATAGCCGCCAGATCGCTCGGGTAAGTCGGCAGAATGTAGTAACCGTAACATGCCGGAGCGGAAGCAACGATGTACGCTGGATCAACCCCAATTGCCAGTGCGACCGGAACAATCGCCGCCAGCGCCGCAGCCTGGGAGTTTACAAATTTGGAAACCAACAGCAGAACAATTGCATAGGCCCACGGATACTCTTTCACCATATTGCCCAGCACACCTTCGATTTCCGTCATGTGCGCGCCGAACATTGTTTCGGCCATCCAGGCAATACCGTACACCGCCACAATCGCGATCATACCGGAACGGAAGACTTCGTTTTTAGATATTGAAGCGGGATTGGTCTTCGTCAGGATAATAATCAGCGCACCGGTCAGCAGCATGAACATCTGGATAACCAGTACCATTGACAGCGGTTTGCCGCTGAAGGTAGGGCGCAGCTCAGAGAACGCGCCGAGCACGGCAACAACGGCGATAGCGGCAAGGAAGATCCACATGGCCAGCCAGTTGCTTTTTGGCAGCTTTTTGTCTAACAGTGTGGCGGTATCGCCATAAACGTAGTTGTGGTTTTCAGGGACGGAAATAAACTTCTGGAATTCTTCATCTTTATCCAGATCTTTACCGCGGAACCAACTGAAGATACCGATCGCCAGGATACCCAACAGGGTAGACGGGATAGTGATGCTGAGCAGGTCGAGGAATTCAAGATGCTTGCCTTCAAACGTTACGTTACCCAGCATTGCGACCAGTGATACAACGGCCACGGACACCGGGCTGGCGATAATCCCCATCTGCGCACCGATAGAACTCGCCGCCATCGGACGTTCCGGGCGAATATTGTTCTTAATAGCAACGTCATAAATGATTGGCAGGATGGTGTAGACCACGTGGCCTGTACCGCAGAGAATCGTCAGGGTGCAGGTAACGAACGGGGCGACGATGGAAACGTATTTTGGGTTACGGCGCAGCAGCTTTTCAGCGATTTGCAGCATAACGTCAAGGCCGCCGGAGGCTTGCAAGGTTGCCGATGCGGCCACCACGGCAATAATAACCAGCATTACATCTACAGGTGGTTTACCCGGCTGGAGATGGAAAACGAAAACCAGAATGACCAGGCCGATACCGCCTAATAAACCCAGCGCGATACCGCCCTTTCTGGCACCATAAAACAAACATATTAATATTATAAGAAGTTGTATACTAAATAACATTTTATTTACCCTCGCGAAAAAACCAGTCAATTTTTTGAAAAATGGATCTGTGCCACATTCTTTTTTGCCGGAATAGGCATCAAAAAATGGTCAGTATTCGATATGTCCGTATTTGCGATTAATGTTCAAATGTCTTGCTAGAATGTTTTTTTAACGTTATGGCGATATTTAGCTTTTTTCTGTGGCTTTGATCAGAGGAGAGAATCCTCAGGCGATGGGAAGCAGAGCTGGACATGGAGAGCTGCGGTTGACGCTGTAATTTATCTGTTTTGCGTTTTCCGCTATTTCGTGAACCACCGACAGAATGGGTGAGTAGGTTATTTGTGTGATCACGCTCACGCCATTTCATAATGTGATGAGGTTGGCGTGCGGATACTTTTATTTGCTCACAAAAATGTACGGTGTCCATGGTACGTAGCATGGTCTCCATTGCTACCAGTCTAGATTTTGTATGTCTGGTTAATTTCAGACTAATCCTTTATGGGTAAAAATACACACTCTGCGAGCTAGATAATACTTAATTAACTTTTGTTAGCGATTTTGAAATTAAAAACAGTGTGACGTTAATCAATATTAAAATAATACATTTAACATGCCGGATACAAATATATTTGATCTAACGCAAATTTATAATTCTGCAGCATGATTCAGAAAAGTAGGGATTTTTCATTATTTTAATAATTGTTACTTTCAAATAACAAATAATCCCAAATTGTTTTTATTGGCAATATTGTTTTAGTAATGAGTAATGTTCAGCCTGAACGCGGTAACGATAAACCGGTCTACCGGTTACGCCATAATGGATGCTGGTAAATAGGATGTGACAATTGACGAGCCAGATAAGATATTTACGGCAAGAAACGCGCGAGATATTGACCTCGTTGGCCAGTTCATCGGTGGAGAATTCCTGATCCTGATGCTCATCAATCCACTGGCACAGCGTGCGTAACGTTTGTGGCGTTAATCCTTTAGGTAAGCGCCGCGCTTCCTGTTCATTGGAGGAGCTGCCGTGAATCAACTGGTCAAGCTCAGACTGTTCATAGTACTGATGCTTTTCCATCTCGGTTTTCTTTTGTAGCCAGCCGGTCAGCGCCTCTTCAAAACGGGACGCCTGGAACGGTTTGATCAGGTAGTCAACGACACCATAGTGGAGAGAGTCTTTGATGGTGGTCGCGTCAGCGGCGGAAGAGATGACAATGACATCACACTTGCAACCTTCGCTGTGCAATACAGGCAACAGATCCAGACCGTTTTCTTTTTGCATATAAATATCAAGCAAAATCAAATCGATATGATTGCCGCTATGAAAGATTATCTCTTTTGCTTTCTCCAGCGTGGAGGCTGTGCCGCAGCAATGAAAACCGGAGAGTTGCGCGACATAACGGCGGTTTAATTCCGCTACCATTGCATCGTCATCGACAATTAAGACATTGATCATCTGCTGGCCCTCTCACCATTCCACGGTAACTGTACAAAAAATTGGGTGAAGATCCCAGGTTCTGACTCGACGGAAATATTGCCGCCAACGTTTTCAACCTGTTGTTTAACAAGCGCTAAACCAACGCCCCGTTCGGTTCCTTTTGACGAAACGCCCTTCTCAAAGATGTGCTCAATGTGTTCGGGGGCAATCCCCGGACCATCGTCATTCACTTCGCAATGCAACCAGCCGTGTCGATAATGCAAGGATACGCTGATCTCGCCACCAGGTTCTTGACCTAGCGCCTCCAGGGCGTTTTCAATTAAATTCCCCAGAACGGTAATCAGCACAGCCACCTGATCTTCGTTGCTGTTTTCCGGTAACTGGCTTTCATTGCTGATCACCAGGCTATGGCCTAAATCAGATGTGCGATTAATCTTACTGAGTAAAAATCCTGCGATCACCGGGGATTTTATTTTTCCTAACAGTGAGCCAATCTCTTCCTGATAACTGTTTGCGGTCTTCAGGATGTAATTTTCAAGCTGCTTATAACTTTTCAGATGCAATAATCCCAGAATCACGTGCAATTTATTCATGAATTCGTGGGATCGTTCACGAAGTGCGTCGGCATAGTTGACCATGCCGTCCAGTCGTTGCATTAATTTTCGGACTTCAGTCTTATCTCTGAATGTTGAAATGGCCCCGATGATTTTACCGTTGCTGAGTACCGGAACCGTGTTAATTAAGAGTAGCCGATCCTTCACCATGATCTCTTCATCGCGACGCGGCGTTCCGTCATGCAGTACCTGTGAAAAATCGACCACTTTTGACCATGCGTGGCTGAGCGTGGAGAGCTGGGCATCGTCTTGCGATTTGTGGTAATCCAGCAGCTCTTGTGCCGCCTGGTTTATCAGCGTCACTTCACCGCACTCGTCAACGGCAATGACGCCTTCCTTTATAGAGTGCAGCATCGCCTGGCGTTGTTCGAACAGATTGGAGATTTCATACGGCTCCAGACCAAACAGAATACGCTTGAGGACTTTGACAAATACCCATGTGCCGAGCAGCCCAACCAGCACGCCAAATAAGATGGACCAAAAGATGCTGCCACGGCTGTTATTGATCTGCTCAGTCACCCTGCTTAGCTCAAGGCCGATCGACACGACGCCTATCTGCCGGTGATGCTCGTCATAAATAGGGGTAAATACGCGCAGGGCTTGCGCCAGAAATCCGCGATTAATGGCGACATTCTCTTTCCCTTGCAGGGCCAGCAAAATGTCATCGCCTTTAAACGGCTGACCGATTCGCTGCGCTTCGGGATGGGAGTAACGAATGCTTTGCATATCGGTGACGACGATGAATAAAAAATCGTTGCTCTTATTCACCGCCTGGGCAATCGCCTGAATACCGCTTTCCTCGGGCTTTTTCATTAGCCCCTGGCGGATCTCCGGGGAGTTTGCCAGCGTTCGTGCGACCGCAAGCGCTTTACCCGCTAATGCATCGCGCGTCATGTTGCTGATTTGCGAGAAATAAATCAGATGAACGACAAGCAGTACGGAGAAGAGTACCGCACTGACCATGAGGATCACGGTAGTGCCGAGCTTCATCGGGCGTTTGCGTATAGCAGTACGTTGCAGAGAGTGTCTCATCACGGTCCTGGAATCACGGTTTGTATGGGTATTATCGCCTGATGGGATGCGTAATTCAAAGGTGGTAGGGATGATGGGGCATGGGCTGCCTGGGCTTTTCTTCTATATATAACGTGGAGCGAGTCTCTTTTTATATAGAGATTTCCTTATCTGCTTTCACTTCTTTCAGGGAGGCTGACCACTATTTTGCTTACGATTGTGGATAACTCTGTGTGTAAATGGGTATAAGGCGGGGTTTTGCTGTGGAATGCAGCGGTCAGTCATTTTTCTGCAATTTAAGGGTTGCGGGCCGCAGGAAACTCCCTATAATGCGCCTCCATCGACACGGCGGATGTGAATCACTTCACACAAACAGCCGGTTCGGTTGAAGAGAAAAACCTGAAAATGAGGGTTGACTCTGAAAGAGGAAAGCGTAATATACGCCACCTCGCGACAGAGCGCTAAAGCGCGTCGCACCTGCTCTTTAACAATTTATCAGACAATCTGTGTGGGCACTCGAAGATACGGATTCTTAACGTCGCAAGACGAAAAATGAATACCAAGTCTCTGAGTGAACACGTAATTCATTACGAAGTTTAATTCACGAGCATCAAACTTAAATTGAAGAGTTTGATCATGGCTCAGATTGAACGCTGGCGGCAGGCCTAACACATGCAAGTCGAACGGTAGCACAGAGGAGCTTGCTCCTTGGGTGACGAGTGGCGGACGGGTGAGTAATGTCTGGGAAACTGCCCGATGGAGGGGGATAACTACTGGAAACGGTAGCTAATACCGCATAACGTCGCAAGACCAAAGAGGGGGACCTTCGGGCCTCTTGCCATCGGATGTGCCCAGATGGGATTAGCTAGTAGGTGGGGTAACGGCTCACCTAGGCGACGATCCCTAGCTGGTCTGAGAGGATGACCAGCCACACTGGAACTGAGACACGGTCCAGACTCCTACGGGAGGCAGCAGTGGGGAATATTGCACAATGGGCGCAAGCCTGATGCAGCCATGCCGCGTGTATGAAGAAGGCCTTCGGGTTGTAAAGTACTTTCAGCGAGGAGGAAGGTGTTGTGGTTAATAACCACAGCAATTGACGTTACTCGCAGAAGAAGCACCGGCTAACTCCGTGCCAGCAGCCGCGGTAATACGGAGGGTGCAAGCGTTAATCGGAATTACTGGGCGTAAAGCGCACGCAGGCGGTCTGTCAAGTCGGATGTGAAATCCCCGGGCTCAACCTGGGAACTGCATCCGAAACTGGCAGGCTAGAGTCTTGTAGAGGGGGGTAGAATTCCAGGTGTAGCGGTGAAATGCGTAGAGATCTGGAGGAATACCGGTGGCGAAGGCGGCCCCCTGGACAAAGACTGACGCTCAGGTGCGAAAGCGTGGGGAGCAAACAGGATTAGATACCCTGGTAGTCCACGCCGTAAACGATGTCGACTTGGAGGTTGTGCCCTTGAGGCGTGGCTTCCGGAGCTAACGCGTTAAGTCGACCGCCTGGGGAGTACGGCCGCAAGGTTAAAACTCAAATGAATTGACGGGGGCCCGCACAAGCGGTGGAGCATGTGGTTTAATTCGATGCAACGCGAAGAACCTTACCTACTCTTGACATCCAGAGAACTTAGCAGAGATGCTTTGGTGCCTTCGGGAACTCTGAGACAGGTGCTGCATGGCTGTCGTCAGCTCGTGTTGTGAAATGTTGGGTTAAGTCCCGCAACGAGCGCAACCCTTATCCTTTGTTGCCAGCGGTTCGGCCGGGAACTCAAAGGAGACTGCCAGTGATAAACTGGAGAAAGGTGGGGATGACGTCAAGTCATCATGGCCCTTACGAGTAGGGCTACACACGTGCTACAATGGCATATACAAAGAGAAGCGACCTCGCGAGAGCAAGCGGACCTCATAAAGTATGTCGTAGTCCGGATTGGAGTCTGCAACTCGACTCCATGAAGTCGGAATCGCTAGTAATCGTGGATCAGAATGCCACGGTGAATACGTTCCCGGGCCTTGTACACACCGCCCGTCACACCATGGGAGTGGGTTGCAAAAGAAGTAGGTAGCTTAACCTTCGGGAGGGCGCTTACCACTTTGTGATTCATGACTGGGGTGAAGTCGTAACAAGGTAACCGTAGGGGAACCTGCGGTTGGATCACCTCCTTACCTTAAAGAAACGTTCTTTGTAGTGCTCACACAGATTGTCTGATGAAAAGTAAATAGCAAGGCGTCTTGCGATTGAGACTTCAGTGTCCCCTTCGTCTAGAGGCCCAGGACACCGCCCTTTCACGGCGGTAACAGGGGTTCGAATCCCCTAGGGGACGCCACTTGCTGGTATGTGTGAGTGAAAGTCGCCGACCGAAGTATCTCAAAACAGACTTCCGAGTCTCGTTTGAGATATTTGCTCTTTAAAAATCTGGATCAAGCTGAAAATTGAAACGACACACTGTTTCATTTCTCCGTAAACAAGAAATGAAAAGCGGTGTGTCCGAGTCTCTCAAATTTTCGCAACACTGAAGTGTTTTACGAAACATCTTCGGGTTGTGAGGTTAAGCGACTAAGCGTACACGGTGGATGCCCTGGCAGTCAGAGGCGATGAAGGACGTGCTAATCTGCGATAAGCGTCGGTAAGGTGATATGAACCGTTATAACCGGCGATTTCCGAATGGGGAAACCCAGTGTGATTCGTCACACTATCATTACGTGAATACATAGCGTAATGAAGCGAACCGGGGGAACTGAAACATCTAAGTACCCCGAGGAAAAGAAATCAACCGAGATTCCCCCAGTAGCGGCGAGCGAACGGGGAGCAGCCCAGAGTCTGAATCAGCATGTGTGGTAGTGGAACGGTCTGGAAAGTCCGACGGTACAGGGTGATAGTCCCGTACACAAAAGTGCATGTGTTGTGAACTCGAAGAGTAGGGCGGGACACGTGGTATCCTGTCTGAATATGGGGGGACCATCCTCCAAGGCTAAATACTCCTGACTGACCGATAGTGAACCAGTACCGTGAGGGAAAGGCGAAAAGAACCCCGGCGAGGGGAGTGAAAAAGAACCTGAAACCGTGTACGTACAAGCAGTGGGAGCCTCTTTATGGGGTGACTGCGTACCTTTTGTATAATGGGTCAGCGACTTATATTCTGTAGCAAGGTTAACCGAATAGGGGAGCCGAAGGGAAACCGAGTCTTAACTGGGCGTTAAGTTGCAGGGTATAGACCCGAAACCCGGTGATCTAGCCATGGGCAGGTTGAAGGTTGGGTAACACTAACTGGAGGACCGAACCGACTAATGTTGAAAAATTAGCGGATGACTTGTGGCTGGGGGTGAAAGGCCAATCAAACCGGGAGATAGCTGGTTCTCCCCGAAAGCTATTTAGGTAGCGCCTCGTGAACTCATCTTCGGGGGTAGAGCACTGTTTCGGCTAGGGGGTCATCCCGACTTACCAACCCGATGCAAACTGCGAATACCGAAGAATGTTATCACGGGAGACACACGGCGGGTGCTAACGTCCGTCGTGAAGAGGGAAACAACCCAGACCGCCAGCTAAGGTCCCAAAGTCATGGTTAAGTGGGAAACGATGTGGGAAGGCACAGACAGCCAGGATGTTGGCTTAGAAGCAGCCATCATTTAAAGAAAGCGTAATAGCTCACTGGTCGAGTCGGCCTGCGCGGAAGATGTAACGGGGCTAAACCATGCACCGAAGCTGCGGCAGCGACACTATGTGTTGTTGGGTAGGGGAGCGTTCTGTAAGCCGTTGAAGGTGGCCTGTGAGGGTTGCTGGAGGTATCAGAAGTGCGAATGCTGACATAAGTAACGATAATGCGGGTGAAAAACCCGCACGCCGGAAGACCAAGGGTTCCTGTCCAACGTTAATCGGGGCAGGGTGAGTCGACCCCTAAGGCGAGGCCGAAAGGCGTAGTCGATGGGAAACAGGTTAATATTCCTGTACTTGGTGTTACTGCGAAGGGGGGACGGAGAAGGCTATGTTAGCCGGGCGACGGTTGTCCCGGTTTAAGCATGTAGGCGGAGATTCCAGGTAAATCCGGAGTCTTGTTAACGCTGAGGTGTGATGACGAGGCACTACGGTGCTGAAGTAACAAATGCCCTGCTTCCAGGAAAAGCCTCTAAGCATCAGGTAACACAAAATCGTACCCCAAACCGACACAGGTGGTCAGGTAGAGAATACCAAGGCGCTTGAGAGAACTCGGGTGAAGGAACTAGGCAAAATGGTGCCGTAACTTCGGGAGAAGGCACGCTGATATGTAGGTGAAGTGATTTACTCATGGAGCTGAAATCAGTCGAAGATACCAGCTGGCTGCAACTGTTTATTAAAAACACAGCACTGTGCAAACACGAAAGTGGACGTATACGGTGTGACGCCTGCCCGGTGCCGGAAGGTTAATTGATGGGGTTATCCGTAAGGAGAAGCTCTTGATCGAAGCCCCGGTAAACGGCGGCCGTAACTATAACGGTCCTAAGGTAGCGAAATTCCTTGTCGGGTAAGTTCCGACCTGCACGAATGGCGTAATGATGGCCAGGCTGTCTCCACCCGAGACTCAGTGAAATTGAACTCGCTGTGAAGATGCAGTGTACCCGCGGCAAGACGGAAAGACCCCGTGAACCTTTACTATAGCTTGACACTGAACACTGGTCCTTGATGTGTAGGATAGGTGGGAGGCTTTGAAGTGTGGACGCCAGTCTGCATGGAGCCAACCTTGAAATACCACCCTTTAATGGCTGGTGTTCTAACGTAGACCCGTAATCCGGGTTGCGGACAGTGTCTGGTGGGTAGTTTGACTGGGGCGGTCTCCTCCTAAAGAGTAACGGAGGAGCACGAAGGTTAGCTAATCCTGGTCGGACATCAGGAGGTTAGTGCAAAGGCATAAGCTAGCTTGACTGCGAGAGTGACGGCTCGAGCAGGTGCGAAAGCAGGTCTTAGTGATCCGGTGGTTCTGAATGGAAGGGCCATCGCTCAACGGATAAAAGGTACTCCGGGGATAACAGGCTGATACCGCCCAAGAGTTCATATCGACGGCGGTGTTTGGCACCTCGATGTCGGCTCATCACATCCTGGGGCTGAAGTAGGTCCCAAGGGTATGGCTGTTCGCCATTTAAAGTGGTACGCGAGCTGGGTTTAGAACGTCGTGAGACAGTTCGGTCCCTATCTGCCGTGGGCGCTGGAGAATTGAGGGGGGCTGCTCCTAGTACGAGAGGACCGGAGTGGACGCATCACTGGTGTTCGGGTTGTCATGCCAATGGCATTGCCCGGTAGCTAAATGCGGAAGAGATAAGTGCTGAAAGCATCTAAGCACGAAACTTGCCCCGAGATGAGTTCTCCCTGACCCTTTAAGGGTCCTGAAGGAACGTTGAAGACGACGACGTTGATAGGTCGGGTGTGTAAGCGTAGCGATACGTTGAGCTAACCGATACTAATGAACCGTGAGGCTTAACCTTACAACGCCGAAGATGTTTTGGCGGATGAGACATCGAAATTCAGCTTGATTACAGATGACATCGACAGACCCGAGAGGTGTGTTGATAAACAGAATTTGCCTGGCGGCTGTAGCGCGGTGGTCCCACCTGACCCCATGCCGAACTCAGAAGTGAAACGCCGTAGCGCCGATGGTAGTGTGGGGTCTCCCCATGCGAGAGTAGGGAACTGCCAGGCATCAAATAAGTGAAGAAGCCCATCCTGCCGGATGGGCTTTTTTGCGTCTGCAGGGAGTGAAAACTGCCGGATGCAGCGTACCATTTTATCCAGCCCATCATGTTGCAACCGGTGTGCAGGCCTGAGAAGCGCAGCGCACCTGGCTCTCCCGGCAGCACATTGCCTGTTATCCGTGCGCGGGATTGAGTAACAGGTACTGTCGCTCAGGATCGCGGACCTCTGTACATCCCATCACGTTAAACCCCATCTTCTTATAGAACCCAGATGTCAGCTTGTTAACAGGCACGACTAATCTTACATATGGATTTTGTGAGGGGTAGAGCAGTAAAGATATTGAGAGATGATCGGTTGGAAAGTATCAGAAACTATAAAAGCAAAAACCCGCCTCTAGGACGGGTTCTTTGAATAGTGGTGCCCGGACTCGGAATCGAACCAAGGACACGGGGATTTTCAATCCCCTGCTCTACCGACTGAGCTATCCGGGCAACGGGGCGCATTAAACCGTATTCACGTCTGCCAGTCAATCAAATTTCGGGAAAAGATGTTCAACCGCTTAATATTGCGGCAATCTGTGCGATTATGCCTGAAGTTTGCACAAAACTTCCAGGCAATTTACCTATCTGACCTTCTATATGAGCAAAGGCTGAGGAAAACGTTACGCGGCCTGTATTACTCCCGCACACTACCGCAAGTTGTGCACAAGCCTTTCCGACGTTTCCAGTAACTAACGGTGCAATTGCTGCGGCAGGACCCGCTGGTGTGTTGACTCATTTCGGCCTTGCGGGCATGCTTGCTTAGGTCAGCGCACCGCCCATACGGCACTGAGCAAAGCGCAGGATATCTTCAGCCAGACGGTGTGCCGTTTCGACATCAGCATGGCTACGATTCACCAGCATGCGGCTCAGACAGCCCTCCAGCACCAGTTCCATCTGTTTGGCAACCATTGCAGGGTCGTCAACTTCCAGCGTCGTCAGCAGCTCATGGGTGAAGTCATGTGCTGCCTTTTTTTGCTGATCGGCTAACTGATGGATCGGATGCCCGGGATCGGGGTAAAACGTACAGGCGGCGATAAACAGGCAGCCTGGATAGCGATTATTGCTCACGCATTCGGACAGCGCGGTGTAGCGTGCCAGTAATTTCTGTTCAGCGCTCAGGGTGTCATCCAGCAAAAGTTGACGCCGCCAGATATCCACCCGCTGGCTGAGGTAACGTAACGCATCGTACAGAATGGCCTCTTTGTCGGGCCAAAAGCGTTGTAGTTCATCAAGAGGATAATCGATACGATCGGCCACCATTTCCAGTGTGGTATTGGCTATCCCTTGAACCTCAAGTAATTTCAGGACTTCTCCCAGGACATCTTCACGTTGCACGGTATTCTCCTCCGTATTTCCTGTTGCAAGTGTCGCTCACGGTTGGCGATCGCGCAAATGTGCGCTGAAGGTCGCGGCATCCATAAAGCCGGTTACCCGAGCCTCCGGATGCTCTTTCCCCTCGGCGTCAAAGAACAAAATAGTCGGCAAACCTAAAACCTGTAGATGTTTCAGCAGAGCGACATCCTGGGCATTATTTGCAGTCACATCCGCCTGCAAAAGCACCGTGTCGCCTAGCGCTTGCTGAACCTGCTGATTGCTAAACGTATACTTCTCAAACTCCTTACAGGCCACGCACCAGTCAGCATACAGATCCAACATCACGGGCTTGCCTTTAGCTTGTGCCAGCGCCTGATTTAGCGCATCCACCGAAGCCACAGGCGTGAAGTTAAGGTGTGTCTGGGTTTGAGCATGCGGCACGCCGAACGCCCAGTCCTGCAATGGCCGAACGCTTACCAGCGCTGCAGCTAACAGGATAATCTGCACGATGCGCATCCAGGCGTGCTTTGCCTGCAGGCTGGTGATAAATGCCCAGCTAAAGAATGCGACGCCCAACAGCGACCACAGGCGAACGCCCCAGTCGTCGCCAATGATGCGTTCGAGAAAGAAGACGGGGAGCGCCAGAATGACAAAGCCAAAAGCGGTTTTGACATGTTCCATCCATGGGCCGCTTTTAGGCAACAGACGATTACCGAATACGGTAATTAGCATCAGAGGTAATCCCATCCCCAGCGCGTACAGATACAGCGTGCCGCCTCCCAGCCACATGTTCCCGCTCTGAGCGATATACAGCAAAATCGCGCTTAGCGGGGCCGTTGTACAAGGAGAACAGATGAGGCCGGCAATCGCCCCCATCGCAAAGACGCTACCGGGGGAACCGCCTTGCTGACGGTTACTCATCAATGTAAGGCGTGTTTGCAGCGATGAAGGGAGTTGCAGCGTGAACAAGCCAAACATCGAAAGGGCCAGCAGCGTAAAGACCACGGCAAGGCCAATCAGGACGTAAGGATGCTGTAGCGCAGCCTGGAACTGCAATCCAGCGGCCGCAACAACCAGACCCAGCGCGGTATAAGTGAGCGCCATTCCCTGGACGTAGATAAACGTCAGCAGCAGCGCGCGTCCGGTTGATAAGCGTTGTTTGCCGCCCAGCACGATACCGGAAATCAGTGGATACATCGGCAATACGCAAGGTGTAAACGCGATGCCAATTCCGATTAGCAATGCCCACAGCGCGGAAAAGGGAAGCTGGGTTGCGGGTTGTGGTCTCTCTTGCAAAGTATCGGTGGCAGGAACTGGCGCAGGTGTCGCCCTGGTATCGGCAGACACTTCACTTAATGGCACCGTTTTAGTTTCAGGCGGATAGCAAAAACCGGCGTCGGCACAGCCCTGGTATGTGACCGTTAATGTTGCGCCAGATTTAGCCTGATTGACCGTGACCGGGATAGTCAATTGTTTACGGTAAATCTCACTTTTGCCATAAAACTCATCTTCATGCCAGACGCCTGGCGGTAGTTTTACCTCGGCGATATCGGCCTGAGATGGCGTAATGCTTATCTGTTTGCGATACAGATAGTAGCCATCTTTAACCTGCCATGAGAGGTTCAGATCGTGTTGGTTTTGCTGAAAATCAAAAACAAACGCCCGATCGGCAGGAACAAACTGCGAGCGGCCAGGCGCGTCAAATAATCCGGCAAAGGTAGATGTGCTGCACAGCAGCAGGATCAGCGTAAGGATGCGTTGAGCCATGAGCGGTAATCAAAGTCTCCGTGAGTGACGGGTAAAACCAGAAGTTCAGGCGTTTGGTATGGATGATGTGACTTCAGGCAATCGAGAAGGGCTTGCTGGTGTGTGACGGTGGTTTTTAAAATCATCTGGACTTCATATTCCTGCTCCAGCTTACCTTCCCAATAATAGAGGGAAGTCGCGCCAGGCAGCAGCGTCACGCAGGCAGCCAGCTTTTCCGCCAGCACTTTGGCGGCCAGATCCTGGGCGGTTGCTTCATCCGGGGCGGTACAGAGCACCACAACGGTATCGGGGATGGAAATATCCTGACTCTTTACATCAAGCATAAACACCTCGAAAGAACAGAGTAACCAGCTAAAGAGTGGTCACTATACAACGGACGAGGGAAGGATGTTAGTTAAAGCGGGATGATGAGGAGGAGGAACTGCAGGGCGCGAAGGCACCCTGCAGTAAAGTCTTACAGCATGAAGCTGCCCAGCAAGAAGCCAAAGCAGACAGCCAAAAGCACGCCCAGAGTACCCGGGATGAAGAACGGATGGTTAAAGACGAATTTACCGATGCGGGTTGTACCGGTGTCATCCATCTGCACCGCCGCAACCAGAGTTGGGTAGGTTGGCAGAATGAACAGGCCAGAAACAGCTGCGAAAGACGCAACAGCAGTCAGTGGGGAAACGTTCAGAGCCAGAGCCATCGGCATCAGTGCTTTAGCGGTTGCAGCCTGAGAGTACAGCAGCGCAGAAGCAAAGAAGAAGATGACAGCCAGCAACCACGGATGACCCTGAATTACGCTACCTGCAGTATCTTTGATCCAGTCAATGTTGTGAGATACGAAGGTATCACCCAGCCATGCAACACCCAGGATACAAATACAGGCGCTCATACCCGCTTTAAAGGTGCTGGAGTTCAGGATGGAGTCAGTTTCAACGCGGCAGACGATCGTAGTCAGCGTCGCGACGCTCAGCATGATGATCAGGATTGCGTTGGTGGTGTTCATCAGCGGTTTAGCGACCAGGCCGAGGCTTGGGCTGTTGATGATGGCGTATACAACTACGCAAATCACGCCCAGCAGGAACAACCAAACGGAGGTTTTCGCGCCAGCTTTGATTTCAACTTGTCTTTCACCACGTAGTTCAACCAAACCTTCTTCCAGACGCTTACGATAAATCGGGTCGTCAGACAGTTTGGAGTTGAACAGCATCGTTACCAGGAAGGACATCACCAGAACGGCCAGCAGAGTGGACGGAATGACCACGGACAGCAGGTGAATGTAGCTGATGCCATGACCTTCCATTACGGAAGACATGTAAACCACGGCTGCGGAGATTGGCGACGCCGTAATCGCAATCTGTGCAGAAACCACTGCGGTAGAGAGCGGACGGCAAGGTTTGATACCTTGTTCCTTCGCGACTTCAGCGATAACCGGCAGAGTTGCCAGAGAGATGTTGCCGGTACCGGCAAAGATAGTCAGGAAATAGGTCACGATTGGTGCAAGGATCGTGATGTATTTCGGGTTTTTACGCAGCAGTTTTTCAGTTTGATGAACCAGATAGTCCAGACCACCGGCAATCTGCATGGCAGAGATGGCAGCGATAACCGCCATGATAATGGAAATAACATCGAAAGGAATATTACCTGGTTTTACGCCAATAGCGGCAAGAACCAGAACACCCAGCCCACCTGCAAATCCAATACCGATACCCCCAAGTCTGGCACCTAAAAAGATTGCCAGCAAAACGATGATAAGTTCTAAAACTATCATATTAGCCTTCCTTGTTGTTTAACAAGTTGATATTAAATTGTTGTTTTTAAGTAACTTCGAGTAAGAAAAAAGGCACGTCATCATGACGTGCCTTCTCCGGTACTACCCTACACGATTACTGTTCGCTTTCATCAGTATAACGTTTTGCTTTATAAGCAGGGTGCATCAGGTTCTGTGCAGAGAAGATATCGTCCAGTTCAGACTCGGTCAACAGACCGCGTTCCAGGACAACTTCACGTACGCTCTTACCGGTTTCGGCACAAATTTTACCGACGATGTCGCCGTTGTGGTGACCGATGAACGGGTTGAGGTAAGTAACGATGCCGATGGAGTTGAATACAAACGCTTCACAGACTTCTTTGTTAGCAGTGATACCACTAACGCATTTTTCCAGCAGGTTGTAGCAAGCATTGCTCAGAATGTGAATGGATTCAAACATTGCCTGGCCAATGACCGGCTCCATTACGTTCAGCTGCAGCTGACCAGCTTCAGATGCCATAGTAACGGTGATGTCGTTACCGATGACTTTAAAGCAAACCTGGTTTACGACTTCTGGAACAACTGGGTTCACTTTTGCTGGCATGATAGAAGAACCAGCCTGCAGTTCCGGCAGGTTGATCTCGTTCAGACCAGCGCGTGGGCCAGAGGAGAGCAAACGCAGGTCGTTACAGATTTTGGACATCTTAACAGCCAGACGTTTCAGTGCGCCGTGAACCATAACGTATGCGCCGCAGTCAGAAGTTGCTTCAATCAGGTCTTCTGCCGGAACACAGGCGAAGCCAGTGACTTCAGCCAGTTTCTGTACTGCCAGCGGGGAGTATTCTTTCGGCGTGTTCAGACCAGTACCGATTGCAGTTGCACCGAGGTTAACTTCCAGCAGCAGCTCAGCGGTACGACTAATGTTTTTCACTTCTTCTTTCAACAGTACGCTGAAAGCATGGAATTCCTGACCGAGGGTCATCGGTACAGCATCCTGCAGCTGGGTACGGCCCATTTTCAGGATGTCCTGGAATTCAACAGCTTTTTGTTCGAAGCCTTCACGCAGCTGGTTCAGGGCATCGATCAGTTTGATGATGGATGCGTATACCGCGATACGGAAGCCAGTTGGGTAAGCGTCGTTGGTAGACTGACATTTGTTAACGTGGTCGTTCGGGTTCAGGTACTGATATTCACCTTTCTGGTGACCCATCAGTTCCAGACCGATATTGGCCAGCACTTCGTTGGTGTTCATGTTGACGGAGGTACCCGCACCACCCTGGTAAACATCTACCGGGAATTGATCCATGCATTTTCCGTTATTCAGGACTTCATCACACGCCGCGATGATGGCATTTGCCACACTCTTAGGAATGGTTTGCAGCTCTTTGTTGGCCATTGCCGCTGCCTTTTTAACCATTACCATACCGCGAACAAATTCAGGAATGTCGCTGATTTTGTTGTTGCTAATGTAGAAGTTTTCAATCGCTCTCAGAGTGTGAACACCGTAGTAGGCGTCCGCTGGAACTTCCCTAGTACCCAACAAGTCTTCTTCGATACGAATGTTGTTTAACATGTGAACCTTCTTTTTCAAGCTGCCAATGATTTGACTAAACACACAGGATATATGTGATTTCGATTGTTTCTCGACCGACGATTATCCCCTGCATCGGTCTGATACTCGAGATCATATGCTGGTTCAGGATTTCTACCGTAATCTGGATCACTTAAAGCGTGGAATTTACCCCTTATTTATTATTCTGTGAAATGGATCACCCCTTTAGGATTAATACTAAAAATAAGTGTACAAGCGACTTGAAATTTTGCTAACCACCTCAACATCTAATTGATGCGAGTCACATAATTCATCGGACAGGCGTTGAAAAAAACGACTGTTATTGACAGGAGAACCCTTTGCGCTGGATACCATTACTTGCCATTTTTCTCTATGTTTACATAGAGATATCTATTTTTATTCAGGTTGCCCATGTCCTGGGTGTCCTGATGACGCTGATTTTGGTTATTTTTACGTCGGTTATCGGTATGTCTCTGGTTCGTAACCAGGGATTTAAAAACTTTTTACTGATGCAACAAAAAATGGCGGCTGGTGAAAGTCCGGCTGCAGAAATGATCAAGAGCGTGTCGCTGATCATTGCTGGTCTGCTGTTGGTACTGCCCGGTTTTTTCACCGATTTCCTCGGTCTTCTTCTTTTATTACCCCCGGTGCAAAAACATCTGACGATGAAACTGCTGCCGCATTTGCGTTTTTCGCGTATGCCGGGCGGTGGTTTTAGCGCCGGAACCGGTGGCGGTGAGACCTTTGATGGCGAATTTCAGCGCAAAGACGACGATCGCAACCGTATTGATCATAAAGACGATCCTCGGGATTAAGCATCAGTATGCGGGCCGGATAAGCGTGAGCACCATCAGGCAAAATGCTTATCTGCCGGATGACGGCGTCAACGTCGCCTTATCCGGCCTGCGGGGTAAAAACAGCCACAGCCCTGCCAGCATAATCAGCGCATACAGGCTCTTCCAGCCAACCATTGCCAACAGCAGCAGACACAGTAGACTGCCAATGACCGCCAGCATGCGATAATGCCCTTTCAGTAATCGACATCCCGCCAGCATGCACAGCAAATAAATCATAATAAAGATGCCGTTAGCATAGACGATTAACGCATCGAGATTGATTTTCAGCATATAGATGCACAACGTACTGATCACGCAGCAGCCCAATACGGCGTTTAGCGCATTGCGCGGAAGGTGACGGGGAGACAGACGCGCCAGATGGCTCTCCGGCTTATATTGCGCTTGCGACCAGACGAGCCGGGCGAAGCTTTGAATATAAATGTTGAGACTGGCAAAACAGGCCAGATAACCAATGATGCAGGCGACCCACAGTGCCTGTACGCCAAATAACTGCACGACGATCTCTGGCAGTGAGGCCGCCGCCGCCATTTGCTCACCGTAGGCGCCAAAATGAAGCACGACGACGGTGCATGCCCAATAAACAGAGCCCGCAAGCAGCAGGCCGATCATCAGCGCGCGCGGGAAATCCCGCTCCGGGTTTTTGAATTCAGATGCCAGATGGGCAAACGCTTCAAGGCCAACAAAACACCAGAACATCACCGACAGCGCGGCGAACAGTCCGGGTAGCTCAATCTCGGTTATCGCAGGGAAGGGGATTTCGCCAGGTTTCACATCGCCTGCCCACCAGATGGCGACAATGAGGGCAACAATCAATCCGGCAATGACCGTTTGCAGATTAGCGCTAGAGCTGGCACCGTGGGAGCCGATATACCAAACCAATGCCAGCGTACCGAGCTCTGCCAACAGAAGCTGTTCGTCATGCCAGCCAAACATTGCCTGACCAAATCCGGCGGCAATATGTAATGCCGCAGGCAAGCCGACGGGAATCACCGACAAAAATAGCCATCCGGTGACGCGCTCCAGGCGTGAGCCAAAGGCCATACCAACAAAATGCGCCACGCCACCCGCGCTGGGAAAATGACGGCCCAGTACGGCAAAGACAATCGCCACGGGAAAGACTAAAACAATCAGCACCGGCCAGGCCCACAGGCTGTTGTTGCCAGCCACCAGCGCGGCTAGCGCAGGGACGGCGAAAACGCCTGTACCTAGCAATGATGTCGACAACAGGCCAATGCCCTGAGCCAGTCCCAGCTCTTGTTTCAGTCCGCTCATAAGTTGTTATCCGGTTATGCCCATTGACCGGGCTACAGCGCAGATTTTTGATGGTATCACAATCGTATTTGCTTATGACGACGTGACTGAAATCGTTATAAAATGTGATGCGCGTCGGCGTTTTGACGGAATTTTCTGCTGATATAAATTTTTTTTCGCTTGCCCCCTTGAAGGTACAAAGCCCCATCCCCATTTCTCTGGTCACTAGCCGGGAAACCGTTCACGGGCCGGCGTCACCCATAACTGATAAAGACTTTCTCAAAGGAGAGCTATCAATGAGTATTCGTCCGTTACATGATCGTGTGATCGTCAAACGTAAAGAAGTTGAATCTAAATCTGCTGGCGGCATCGTACTGACCGGTTCTGCAGCAGGTAAATCAACTCGTGGCGAAATCATCGCTGTCGGTAAGGGCCGCATCCTGGACAACGGTACCGTACAGCCGCTGGACGTTAAAGTCGGCGATATCGTTATTTTCAACGATGGCTACGGTGTTAAATCTGAGAAGATCGACAATGAAGAAGTGTTGATCATGTCTGAAAGTGACATCCTGGCAATTGTTGAAGCCTAATCCGCGAACGACACTGAACATACGAATTTAAGGGAAAGAGAAAATGGCAGCTAAAGACGTAAAATTCGGTAACGACGCTCGTGTGAAAATGCTGCGCGGCGTAAACGTACTGGCAGATGCAGTGAAAGTTACCCTCGGTCCAAAAGGCCGTAACGTAGTTCTGGATAAATCTTTCGGTGCACCGACCATCACTAAAGATGGTGTTTCCGTAGCCCGTGAAATCGAACTGGAAGACAAGTTCGAAAACATGGGGGCGCAGATGGTGAAAGAAGTTGCCTCTAAAGCGAACGACGCTGCAGGCGACGGTACCACCACCGCAACCGTACTGGCG
This sequence comes from Citrobacter sp. 21OH12SH02A-Citro, assembly GCF_027919895.1. Classification (NCBI taxonomy): domain Bacteria; kingdom Pseudomonadati; phylum Pseudomonadota; class Gammaproteobacteria; order Enterobacterales; family Enterobacteriaceae; genus Citrobacter; species Citrobacter sp. 21OH12SH02A-Citro. The sequence goes on along the minus strand of NZ_CP114801.1, from coordinate 4,427,923 downwards.
CAGTCCATCATCACTGAAGGTCTGAAAGCCGTTGCTGCGGGCATGAACCCGATGGATCTGAAACGTGGTATCGACAAAGCTGTCGCTGCTGCCGTTGAAGAACTGAAAGCACTGTCCGTACCGTGCTCTGACTCTAAAGCGATTGCTCAGGTTGGTACTATCTCCGCTAACTCCGACGAAACCGTAGGTAAACTGATCGCTGAAGCGATGGACAAAGTCGGTAAAGAAGGCGTGATCACCGTTGAAGACGGTACCGGTCTGCAGGACGAACTGGACGTGGTTGAAGGTATGCAGTTCGACCGTGGTTACCTGTCTCCTTACTTCATCAACAAGCCGGAAACTGGCGCAGTAGAACTGGAAAGCCCGTTCATCCTGCTGGCTGACAAGAAAATCTCCAACATCCGCGAAATGCTGCCGGTGCTGGAAGCAGTAGCAAAAGCCGGTAAACCACTGCTGATCATCGCTGAAGATGTTGAAGGCGAAGCGCTGGCAACTCTGGTTGTTAACACCATGCGCGGTATCGTGAAAGTCGCGGCGGTTAAAGCGCCTGGCTTCGGCGACCGTCGTAAAGCGATGCTGCAGGATATCGCTACCCTGACCGGTGGTACCGTTATCTCTGAAGAGATCGGTATGGAGCTGGAAAAAGCAACTCTGGAAGATCTGGGTCAGGCGAAACGCGTTGTTATCAACAAAGACACCACCACCATCATTGATGGCGTGGGTGACGAAGCTGCAATCCAGGGTCGCGTGACTCAGATTCGTCAGCAGATCGAAGAAGCCACTTCCGACTACGACCGTGAAAAACTGCAGGAGCGCGTAGCGAAACTGGCAGGCGGCGTTGCGGTTATCAAAGTTGGTGCTGCGACTGAAGTTGAAATGAAAGAGAAGAAAGCCCGTGTTGAAGATGCCCTGCACGCGACCCGTGCTGCGGTAGAAGAAGGCGTGGTTGCTGGTGGTGGTGTTGCGCTGATTCGCGTAGCGTCTAAAATTGCCGGTCTGAAAGGTCAGAACGAAGACCAGAACGTAGGTATTAAAGTTGCGCTGCGCGCAATGGAATCTCCGCTGCGTCAAATCGTACTGAACTGCGGCGAAGAGCCGTCTGTAGTGGCTAACACCGTGAAAGCGGGTGACGGTAACTACGGTTACAACGCTGCAACTGAAGAATACGGTAACATGATCGACATGGGTATCCTGGATCCAACCAAAGTAACGCGTTCAGCTCTGCAGTACGCGGCTTCTGTTGCGGGTCTGATGATCACCACCGAGTGCATGGTTACTGACCTGCCGAAAGGCGATGCGCCTGACTTAGGTGCTGCTGGTGGTATGGGCGGCATGGGTGGAATGGGCGGCATGATGTAATTTAATCTTCATACTTCAAGCCGCAGGTTCATTGGCTGCGTTCGTTTACCCCAGTCACTTACTCATGTAAGCACTGGGGGATTCAGAACCTGCCGCCTGCCTGCAACTTGAATTATTTGATTAAATACGTATCTCGCGAAAAATGAGAAACCCTCGGGCAGAAATGTCCGGGGGTTTTTCTTTTGGTCATCTTTTTAGTATATGATTCAGCTACGGACATAACGTCCAGCTCATTGATTATGGGGAATGACATGCACGTGAAATATTTAGCAGGGATCGTTGGTGCCGCGCTACTGATGGCGGGTTGTAGCTCCAGCAACGAACTGAGTTCAGCCGGGCAAAGCGTACGCTTCGTCGAAGAGAAGCCTGGCGCAGAGTGTCAACTGATTGGCACTGCAACCGGTACGCAAAGCAACTGGCTTTCTGGCCAGCACGGCGAAGAGGGTGGCTCTATGCGTGGCGCAGCAAACGATCTGCGTAACCAGGCTGCGGCAATGGGTGGTAACGTGATTTATGGCGTCAGCAGCCCATCACAGGGAATGCTGTCCAGCTTTGTTCCTACTGCCAGTGAAATGACTGGGCAGGTTTATAAGTGCCCAAATTGATAAATGCTGTTGATGCCTGATGGCGACGCTACAACGTCTTATCAGGCCTACGATACAAATTCGTCGGCCTGATAAGCGCAGAAACATCAGGCATTTTGAGCGTTATGAACAGACTGAGCGCGTAAATGATGCAGCGCGCGCAGGCACTGATCCTGATTGAGCTTTTGCGCCTTATCACCCGTCAACGTTCTGACAAACACTTGGCACGGTACACCAGCAAGCTTTTTCAGCCGTGGGCTGAAATCGAGAAGACGGCGAGTAATGGCTTCGGCCTCTTTGCTGCCGGAAGGGGCGCGAGTTTTTACTACCGAACCACAGAACTGGGCTTTTCCTTGATCATCTGTATAGCGGTAAATAATCGCCAGATAATGATGAAACAGGCTTTGTTTCCATTCGGGGTGCGTATAAGAGTCGTATTCCAGATTGTCGTTTTCTTGGCAATCAACATCGTACAGCGGCAGGAAATCCAGCAGCGATGTAATTCGTAGCGCTAATTCCCGCATGCCAGCATTATTTATTGCATGAATAACAGCATGGACCAGCACCCGAATCTGTAGTTCATTAACCAGTAATTCACACGTTTGTCCATCATGCAGTGTCAGAGAAAATGTTAAGTTTTCGCCTTTGTCATCCACTAACATCAGCGAATTTATGCGACGATTAATGTCGGCATTTTTTAGCTCATCTTCCTGAATCAAAGGAATATTTTCGTGCATCTTTTTGCTGACTTTATCGCATTCCTTCTCATATTGCGCATGCTCGTCTTCGCTAAGCTGATGTTTGGCGGATAGCCTGCTTTCCAGGGCGATCAGCAGATCTCTTAGCCCAAGCGGAGAAAGAAAAAATAACGACGTTTTATTCCTTGGTTCTTTTATCTTTAATGCTAAAGCAATAAATTCATTATTTTGACGAATAACACCGGTATTAATGCCCTTAATACTTATAACCATAAAAGGTTCTCCCTAACCATATATTTATTAATATTATGAATTTGGTTCTAATGATACAAATTATGAATTAATGATTTTATAGCGCTAATTAAAATAGCACAGATTAAAAGCGTGGCTCCACTTGTGAGGATTTAAATAATAAGTAATCGTGGTGAGTGTCCGGAATCGGACACTCAATAATGGTTATTGTTGGCGTAGTTGCAGATCCAATGGCGTTTTACTTGGCTCACCGCCAATTTCACGCGCCAGTTTGGGAACCATATAGCCGGAAACCAACGTCAGCAGTTCACGCATAATGTGACGTGCCTCATCGTCGCTGACCATAAAGTGGGCGGCACCTTGCACTTTGTCCAGTACGTGCAGGTAATAGGGCATCACCCCCGCATCAAACAGGGCGTTGCTCAGGTTCGCCAGCGTTTGTGCGTTATCGTTCACGCCACGCAGCAAAACGCTTTGGTTGAGTAGCGTGACGCCAGCGGTACGCAGTCGGACCATCGCCTGGTGAAACGCCTCATCGACCTCATTGGCGTGGTTAATGTGGTTGACCAGCAGAACCTGCAGGGAGGAACGCGCAAAGCGCTGGGCCAGTCCTTCAGTAATGCGCGCGGGGATCACAATCGGCAAACGGCTGTGAATGCGCAAACGCTTAATGTGCGGGATGGCTTCCAGTTGCGTGAGTAACCAGTCCAGTTCATGGTCCTTGGCCATTAGCGGATCACCACCGGAGAAGATAATTTCATCCAGCTCAGGATGCGCGCTAATGTAGTCCAGGGCGACCTGCCAGTTGCGCTTATTGCCCTGGTTTTCGGCATACGGGAAGTGTCGGCGGAAGCAATAGCGGCAATTTACCGCGCAACCGCCTTTAACCAACAACAGCGCCCGGTTGCGATATTTATGCAGCAAACCGGGGACCACGCTGTGCTGTTCTTCCAGCGGATCGGTCGAGTAGCCAGGTGCAGCAACAAACTCTTCCTGGGAAGTAAGTACCTGACGCAAAAGCGGATCGTCCGGATTGCCTTTTTCCATACGAGCAATAAAGGCGCGCGGTACGCGCAGGGCGAAAAGTCGTCTCGCGTCGCGTCCGGCCAACAGTTTTTCATCTGCGTCTATATTCAAAAGATGCAGAAGTTCATCAGGATCGGTCACAACATCGGCAAGTTGCGATAACCAATCTTCTCTGGATGGGGTATTTAGGGTTACAATATGCGCCATTTTGTGGCTTAGCTACCAGTTAACAATTTTCAGAGGGCCTTATGGCAACGTACTATAGCAACGATTTTCGTGCTGGTCTTAAAATCATGTTGGACGGCGAACCTTATGCGGTTGAAGCCAGCGAATTCGTTAAACCAGGTAAAGGCCAGGCATTTGCGCGCGTTAAGCTGCGTCGCCTGCTGACCGGTACTCGCGTAGAGAAAACCTTCAAGTCTACCGATTCCGCTGAAGGCGCAGACGTAGCCGACATGAACCTGACCTTCCTGTATAGCGACGGTGAGTTCTGGCACTTTATGAATAACACCACTTTCGAACAGCTGGCTGCAGACGAGAAAGCGGTAGGCGATAACGCTAAATGGCTGCTGGACCAGGCTGAATGCATCGTGACCCTGTGGAACGGTCAGCCGATCTCCGTGACTCCGCCAAACTTCGTTGAGCTGGAAGTCGTTGAAACTGACCCAGGTCTGAAAGGCGATACCGCTGGTACTGGCGGCAAACCGGCTACTCTGTCTACTGGCGCAGTCGTTAAAGTTCCGCTGTTCGTACAGATCGGTGAAGTGATCAAAGTGGATACTCGCTCCGGCGAATACGTTTCTCGCGTAAAATAAGATATCTATTTGATCTTATGGCGCAGGTTGCTGCGCCATACTTTTTCCAGGGCAGGAATGATGAAACGTCTTCTCAGTCTTGTAATGCTCATCCTTTTCACCAGCACTCTCCTGGCGGGGTGTAATACCGCGCGCGGCTTCGGTGAAGACATCAAACATCTTGGCAATTCAATCTCTCACGCCGCCAGCTAACACTCTCTCATAGTCTTAAAAACGGTTGTTTATCCATCACACTTGCGGATCTTGTCTATTATTAATGAGCTATACACAAACAATATTGGCTAGAAAAGGAAGACGTTATGGTTAAAAAGACAATTGCTGCGATCTTTTCTGTGTTGGTTCTTTCTTCAGTGTTGACTGCGTGCAATACCACGAAAGGTGTTGGGCAGGATATCTCTGAGGGCGGTAGCGCAATCTCTGGTGCAGCGACAAAAGCTCAACAATAATCATGAACGGTACGACGTCACGTCGTACCGTTAATTCCCCTTCCCGGGGAGTGAGAGAAACGGCGAGAAGCGGTTCCCCATGTGCAGTTTCATGCGGATATTCCGTTTATAGGTGTAGACCGTCTTGCCATGAATGCTGAGTGCGGCGGCTATCGCATTGTTACTCACACCATCCATCCACATCGACAATACTTTCTCCTCCTGCGGCGTAAGCAGCGGAGTCGCGTTTTCGGCTATTTCTAACGTGGGACGAAGCTGTAGCGCCTCCTGAATCGTGTGTGAGAGCGCGTTCAACGTGGTGTGCTTGGTTAAGACCGAATGGGCGACGGATTGAGAGGAAGCAATTGAGGCGTGCTGTCTTTCAACTGATTGCAGTAAAATCAGCGGGATGACGCCGCAGCTCATGAAAAAGGGTTTAATTGGCGGACTGGTATGCGTCTCGCTAATAAAACTGTATAAATCCGCGATCACCAGATGCGGCTTCCACTGCAAAATATGCTCTTTTGCTAACAGGAGATTATTGATCCCTGACACAAGAAATGAGGAGCTGAACCTGCCAGAATGATTAAGCAAGGCCTCAATCCCTGTACGGGTAAAGTGGCACCGATCAATCACTAAAATTTTAAGCATAACCTTTTCGCATTCAGAAGAGAGGCAATCGACTTTCCGGATTCAGAAAGCCCTTCATCATAGAGAACTCCGATGAGTGCCAAATGCGGGAACTACGCCGCTAATTATGCTTAATTCTTGCTTTTAGCGGGCAGCGAATAAAAAGGTTGAAATTCATTTTCTCTCGGGCAAAAATGCCATTTCACACATCAGCTTTGCAGGACGACCTGCAAACGCTTCTTTCACCGGGGACGGCCCCATTGTTCTGGAGCCTGATATGTCCTGGATCGTTTTATTAATTGCAGGTCTGCTCGAAGTTGTCTGGGCGATTGGCCTGAAATATACCCACGGTTTTACGCGTTTGACGCCAAGCATTATCACTATTGTGGCAATGATCGTCAGTATCGCCATGCTCTCCTGGGCAATGCGTACGTTGCCTGTAGGAACCGCCTATGCCGTATGGACCGGTATCGGCGCAGTCGGGGCGGCCATTACAGGGATTCTGCTGCTGGGTGAATCTGCCAGCCCGGCGCGGTTACTGAGCCTCGGGCTGATTGTGGCCGGTATTATTGGCCTCAAGCTGAGCACCCACTAAGCGCCAGGCTGTTTTACCCAAATCAGCTTATTCACCTCAAACCCTTCCCGGGTCGCGATGGCCAGCATTTGCTGTTTCATTTCATCTGAAATAGTAGGGGTCCGTGAAAGGATCCACAGGTAGTCGCGATCCGGCCCGCAAACCAGCGCGTGACGATATTCCCTGTCGAGGGCAATCACGTTATACCCGCCATAGAAGGGGCCAAAAAACGAGACCTTGAGCGCAGCGCGGTTTGGGTCGCCAGTGAAGTAGGCTTTCCCCTCCGTTTTCTGCCACATTCCTCTGTCCGGGTTATAGCCCTTGTTAATAACATTGATACCGCCGTCGTCGCGCAGGCTGTAGGTAGCAGTCACTTTTTCCAGTCCGCGCTCGAATCGATGGTCGAAACGCGCAATTTCATACCAGGTGCCCAGATAGCGTGTGGCATCAAAGTTATTTACTACGGTAACACCTTTCGGTGGTGTTGGGGTGCTGCAAGCGACAACCAGAAATGCAGCCGTAACTGCAGCAACGACGGGCAGAATGCGCATGGGATTTTCCTTGCTGGATTTTTGTTAAGTGTAGATGACAGCAGGAAAAAAAGAGAAAGAAAGGAAGCCCAATATCCAGGGCCTCCTTGTCCGTTACTGCAGTTTTTCAAGAATGCGCCAGGCGGCCTCGACGCGAACAGGGTTTGGGTAGCTCTTGTTTGCCAGCATCACGATGCCAAGGTTTTTTTCTGGAACGAAAGCAACGTAGCTGCCGAATCCGCCAGTGGAGCCCGTTTTATGCACCCATGAGGCTTTCACGGCAGGCGCGGGCGGGTTTACCTCAACGGCAGGAAGCGCTGCCAGTGCCACTTTGCTGTCGCTACCGCTAATTATCGAGTCGGCTTTCACCGGCCAGTTCAGCATCTCCCAACCCAGGCCCTGGTACATATCGCCAATACGCCAGTAACGTGACTGCGCAAGCTCGATGCCCTGCTGGAGCGTTTTCTCCTGAACCTGGCTGGCGTCCATGTTGGCCTGAACCCAACGGGTCATATCGATAACGCTCGATTTCACCCCGTATGCTTCGGCATCAAGTTGGCCAGGGGATACATGCACTGGCTTTCCTTCGCGATAACCCCAGGCATAATCTTTTTGTTCGCTCTGCGGAACCGTAATCCAGGTATGCGCCAGTTTTAAGGGGTGCAGGACGCGTTTGGTCATCGCCTCTTCGTAGCTCATGCCTGAGGGTTTCACCGCCAGGGCGCCAAACAGACCAATGCTGGAGTTAGCATAAAGACGTTTAGCGCCTGGGGCCCATTGCGGCTGCCAGTTTTGATAAAAGCGTAGTAACGCGGCTTTATCCGTAACGTCGTCCGGAACCTGAAGCGGCAGGCCGCCTGCCGTGTAGGTGGCTAAGTGCAGCAGGCTGATACCCTGCCACTGCTTACCAGTCAGTTCAGGCCAGTAATGCGTGACCGGATCGCTGAGCTTAATTTCGCCGCGGGCGATAGCATCGCCGCCCAGCACGCCGTTGAACGTTTTACTGACCGATCCGAGTTCAAACAGCGTTTGTTGCGTGACTGGACGGTTATTGGCGATATCGGCTTTACCCCAGGTAAAGTAATAAGGTTTCCCCTGATAGATAATCGCAACGGCCATACCCGGAATAGCCTGCTCCTGCATCAGCGGTGTGATGGTGCGGTTAACGATATCGGCAATTTGTTGTTCTGTTTTTGCGGCGGCAAACGTGGAGAACGAAGCTGTCAGCAGCAGCGCGCAGCATATCGATTTTTTCATCATGAAATCAGTTCCGTAATTAAAAGCGAAAGGGTGTCCGGGCCCGTCAGACGTAATCAGTGTGTTTGATTTGCACCGTGTTGACAAACGGTTAAATTTAGCAGCAGATATAAGTTTTTCTAACAGGCCAGATAATGACGCGTAGCTATATCCCTCTTAACTCGCTGCGGGCTTTTGAAGCAGCGGCCAGACATCTCAGCTTTACCCGCGCTGCAATTGAGCTCAACGTGACGCATTCTGCAATAAGCCAACATGTGAAAGCGCTGGAGCAACAGCTGAATTGTCAGCTTTTTGTGCGTGGTTCTCGAGGGTTAATGTTGACGACTGAAGGGGAAAGTCTGTTACCTGTACTTAATGACTCTTTCGATCGTATGGCGGGGATGCTGGATCGTTTTGCCACTAAACAGACTCAGGAAAAACTAAAAATTGGCGTGGTGGGGACCTTTGCGGTCGGCTGTCTTTTCCCTCTGTTGAGCGACTTTAAGCGCCACTGTCCGCATATTGATTTGCATATCTCCACCCACAATAACCGTGTGGATCCCGCCGCCGAAGGGCTGGATTATACTATTCGCTACGGAGGAGGAGCCTGGCACGATACCGATGCGCAATATTTGTGTAGCGCGCTGATGTCTCCGCTGTGTTCACCGACATTGGCCTCGCAGATTAAAGCACCTGTGGACATCCTGAAATTTCCGTTATTACGATCGTATCGGCGTGATGAATGGACGCTTTGGATGCAGGCCGCCGGAGAAGCGCCTCCGTCACCGACGCACAACGTGGTGGTGTTTGACTCGTCCGTCTCAATGCTGGAAGCCGCGCAGGCGGGGATTGGTGTGGCAATTGCACCGGTAAGAATGTTCACGCATTTGCTCAGTAGTGAACGTATCGTGCAGCCTTTTCTAACGCAGATTGATCTGGGGAGTTACTGGATAACGCGTTTACAATCTCGTCCGGAGACGCCCGCGATGCGTGAGTTTTCCCGCTGGTTGACCGGGATGCTGCACTAATAAAAAGGCCCGCCATTGGCGGGCCTGATAATTAACGCATGCGATTAGATGGTCAGGATCCCAATAGCCGTTACAACGGTCAGGATAGCTGCCAGTCCGTAGAATACCCATTTGCCCGCAGGCACGTGGATTTTCAGGTCATGCATCGCGTGGTGCATACGGTGTAAACCACACCACAGCGGCAGAACGATCATCAGGAACAGAAACGCACGTCCGATGAAGCTCTGAGCGAATGCCAGTACGCGTTCATAGCTGAAAGCATCAGGAACAAAGCCCAGCGGCAGCATAATGCCGACCAGCAGGATCATCACCGGCGCAATGATTGCGCTCCACATACCGCCTGCACCAAACAGGCCCCAGAATACGGGTTCGTCAGAGCGTTTTGGATTTGGATTAATCATTCCGGACTCCTTACCAGAACAGGGCAACAAACAGTATTACTACTGTCGCAACCACAGTAACTGCCCAGAGACCTTTGATGATCGGCTCTGGCCCCATTTTTTCGTCTTTTACGATGATGTTGGCAGCTTTTGGCGCCAGCTCAAACCAGGTTTTGGTATGCAGCAGCGCTGCTGCCAGGGCGATAATATTCAGGATCACCACCACCGGGTTTTGCAAAAAGGCGACAAAGCCCATCCAGGACTCTGCACCATGCTTGAGTGCAAACAGGCCGATAATCAGTTCAATGCTGAACCAGACTGCCGGAACCGCCGTGCCTTCGCGCAGCATGTAAAAACGATAAAATGGCAGCTTTTTCCACCAGGTGGACGTCATTGGTCGCACATAGGGTTTGCGTTTAGTCGTCATCGTGCACTCCTTAGCGTGGTTTCAGGGTAGCGATAAGAAAGTCTTTTGAACTTTCAACTTTACCCTGCTGAATGGCCGCAGCCGGATCGACGTGTTTCGGGCAGACTTCGGAGCAGTAGCCCACAAAAGTACAGGACCAGACGCCGTTCGGGCTGTTCAACTGAGCCATACGCTCCTTCTTACCGTGGTCGCGGCTATCTTCGTTGTAACGATGCGCCAGCGTAATCGCAGCCGGTCCAATGAACTCTGGGTTCAGGCCGAACTGCGGGCACGCGGCGTAGCACAGACCACAGTTGATGCAACCGGAGAACTGATGATACTTCGCCATCTGCGCCGGAGTCTGGGTGTTTGGACCCTGATCCGGTGTACGCGGGTTACCGATGATGTACGGTTTGATCGCTTCCAGGCTTTCGATAAAGTGCGTCATGTCGACGACCAGATCGCGCTCAATCGGGAAGTTGCCCAGCGCTTCAACCTTCATGCCGCTGGTGTAATCACGCAGGAAGGTTTTGCACGCCAGTTTAGGTACATTGTTGACCATCATGCCGCAGGAGCCGCAGATCGCCATACGGCAGGACCAGCGGTAGCTCAGGTCCGGTGCCAGGTTATCCTTGATGTAGCCCAGCGCATCCAGCAGTGACGTGGTTTCATCATAAGGAACTTCGTAGAAAGCACTGTGCGGCGCGGTATCGGTTTCCGGGTTATAGCGCACCACCTCAACTTTCAGGTTTTTCATCTCAGCCATTCGCCTTCTCCTTCTTATCGGCTGCTTCCGCTTCGCCACCGTAAACACGTTTAGCCGGTGGCAGAGTGGTGATTTTCACGTCGCTGTATTCCAGGCGAGTCGTGCCGTCAGCATCGCGGAAGGCGAGGGTGTGTTTGAGGAAGTTCACATCGTCACGCTCGGTGCAGCCTTCATCCAGACGCTGATGCGCGCCGCGGGATTCTTTACGCGCCAGAGCAGAGTGCGCCATACATTCAGCAACGTTCAGACCGTGACCCAGTTCGATGGTGTACAGCAGGTCGGTGTTGAAGACGCTGGAGGTATCAGTGATACGTACGCGCTTGAAGCGTTCCTGCAGCTCCGCCAGTTTATCAACGGTTTTCTGCATGAGTTCCGGTGTACGGTAGATACCGCAACCTTCTTCCATGGACAGGCCCATTTCGTCACGGATCTTAGACCAGTTTTCGTTACCTTCCTGGTTAACCAGATCTTTCAGACGTTTTTCAACGCCAGCAACCTGCGCATCGAGCGCGGCACTGTTTGCAGCGCCAGCCGTTGCAGCACGTTCTGCAGCCTGTTCACCGGCCATACGACCGAAGACCACGAGTTCCGCCAGGGAGTTAGAACCCAGACGGTTAGCGCCATGCAGACCAACAGAGGAACATTCGCCCACAGCGAACAGACCTTTAATGCGGGTTTCACAGTGCTGATCGGTTTCGATACCGCCCATGGTGTAGTGCGCGGTAGGACGTACCGGGATCGGCTCTTTAACCGGATCGACACCCACGTAGGCTTTCGCCAGTTCGCAGATGAACGGTAAACGTTCGAGCAGTTTTTTCTCGCCGAGGTGACGGAGGTCGAGGTGAACCACATCGCCACGCGGGGTGGAAATGGTGTTGCCTTTACGCCATTCGTGCCAGAAAGCCTGAGAAACTTTGTCGCGCGGACCGAGTTCCATGTATTTGTTTTTCGGTTCGCCCAGCGGGGTTTCCGGACCCATGCCGTAATCTTGCAGATAACGGTAGCCGTTTTTGTTGACCAGGATACCGCCTTCACCACGGCAGCCTTCGGTCATCAGGATACCAGAGCCTGGCAGACCCGTCGGGTGATACTGAACGAATTCCATATCACGCAGCGGAACGCCATGGCTCAGCGCCATGCCCATACCGTCGCCAGTTACGATGCCGCCGTTGGTGTTGTAACGGTAAACACGACCTGCGCCGCCCGTTGCCATCACAACAGCATTAGCACGGATCTGCATCAGCGTGCCTTCCATCATGTTCATGGCAACCAGGCCGCGAGCATGGCCATCATCAACCAGGATATCCAGAACGAAGTGTTCGTCAAAGCGCTGAATCTGCGGGAACTGCAAAGATGTTTGGAACAGCGTATGCAACATGTGGAAGCCGGTTTTATCCGCGGCAAACCAGGTACGCTCGATTTTCATACCGCCGAAGCGACGTACGTTGACGCTACCGTCTTCACGGCGGCTCCATGGGCAGCCCCATTGTTCCAGTTGCGTCATTTCAGTTGGGCAGTGGTGGACAAAGTAATCCACGACATCCTGCTCACACAGCCAGTCTCCGCCTGCTACCGTATCGTGAAAATGGTAGTCAAAGCTGTCATGATCCTGCGCGACAGCAGCAGAGCCGCCTTCGGCAGCAACGGTATGGCTGCGCATTGGGTACACTTTTGAGATCAGTGCGATTTTAGCGTTGGGATTTGCTTGTGCGGCAGCAATTGCAGCACGTAATCCCGCGCCACCGGCGCCTATAATGGCAAGATCGGCTTGAAAGGTTTGCACGACATTCCTCCAGATTGTTGTTATTTCATTCCTGCCTGAAATCAGATGCTTCATCGGCTTCAAACAGGTTATGAACGCGTTTCCACTGCTCCTTTATAGGTACAATAGTATAGTCTCAGGGATGTGCGGGAAATTTGACGTGTTCGATTTTTTTAGCGTGTCAAAGGGGGGAATTATCATTGAATTTGATTAATTTAATTACTAAACCACCCCATGTCGCTTTTTTTATCCAATTGCCAGTGTGGATTATTGGCGCGCGAAATTTGTCTCGTTAACGCGATACGAGTAGACTTCGTGCCCTTGTCTTAAATCGGAGAAACAACCATGAGCGAAACGGCAACCTGGCAGCCGAGCGCGTCCATCCCCAATCTGTTAAAACGTGCAGCAATTATAGCGGAGATTCGCCGCTTTTTTGCCGATCGTGGCGTGCTTGAGGTTGAGACCCCTTGTATGAGTCAGGCAACGGTAACGGACATCCATCTGTTCCCGTTCGAAACGCGTTTCGTCGGCCCTGGACACTCCCAGGGAATGAATCTCTATTTAATGACCAGCCCGGAATACCATATGAAGCGCCTGCTGGTGGCAGGATGCGGCCCGGTGTATCAACTGTGCCGCAGCTTCCGTAATGAAGAGATGGGGCGTCATCATAACCCTGAATTCACCATGCTCGAGTGGTATCGTCCGCACTACGATATGTATCGCCTGATGAATGAAGTGGATGATTTGCTCCAGCAGGTGCTGGACTGCTCACCTGCGGAAAGTCTCTCTTACCAGCAAGCCTTCCAGCGCCATCTGGAGATAGACCCGCTGTCTGCAGATAAAACCCAACTGCGGGAAGTGGCGGCGAAATTGGATCTCAGTAATATCGCCGATACCGAAGAAGACCGGGACACCTTACTGCAGTTGCTGTTTACGATGGGCGTTGAGCCGCATATTGGCAAAGACAAACCGACGTTTGTGTATCATTTCCCGGCCAGCCAGGCATCACTGGCGCAAATCAGTACCGAAGATCACCGCGTGGCTGAACGTTTCGAGGTTTACTACAAAGGTATTGAGCTGGCGAATGGTTTCCATGAATTGACCGACGCGCGCGAACAGCAGCAGCGGTTTGAACAGGATAACCGCAAACGTGCCGCGCGTGGCTTGCCGCAGCAGCCGATCGACACCAACCTGCTTGAAGCGTTAAAAGTGGGTATGCCGGATTGCTCTGGTGTGGCGCTGGGCGTTGACCGTCTGGTGATGCTGGCGTTGGGCGCAGAGAGCCTGGCCGAGGTTATCGCATTTACCGTCGATCGCGCGTAACGCACTCTCATTCAATACAAAGTGGCGGTGAAATAGCCACTTTGTAGCATATTTTTTCATTTACCCTCTAATAGCCACAATTTACTCCTGGATATTTGATATCGTTCAGGTATCAATTCTGTGTTGATTTTTCTATCGCTGAACTCTGAAAAGAGGGCAGTGCCAACCGGTGAGTGGCGTTTGTTAAACGCTTGCCAGAGTAAGGGATGGTTTAATGACCCAAACAATAAAAAAGATGAGCCTAATAGGTCTCATCCTCATGATATTTACGTCTGTTTTCGGTTTTGCGAATAGCCCCTCCGCATTCTATCTAATGGGGTATAGCGCGATTCCGTGGTATATATTTTCTGCATTATTATTCTTTATCCCATTTGCTTTAATGATGGCGGAAATGGGGGCTGCCTATCGGAAAGAAGAGGGCGGAATCTATTCGTGGATGAATAATAGCGTTGGGCCACGCTATGCGTTTATCGGCACGTTTATGTGGTTTTCTTCCTATGTGATATGGATGGTAAGTACCGCAGCGAAAGTCTGGGTACCTTTTTCAACCTTCTTATTTGGCGCAGACATGACGCAGCACTGGCGTTTTGCGGGGCTTGAGCCTACGCAGGTCGTCGGGTTGCTCGCCGTCGGTTGGATGATTCTGGTAACCTGCGTGGCCTCCCGGGGTATTAATAAGATTGCTCGTATTACGGCTGTAGGCGGAATTGCCGTAATGTGTCTTAATTTAGTTCTGTTGTTAGTGAGTGTCGCTATTTTGTTATTAACTGGTGGTCACTTTGCGCAGGATATTAATTTCATCTCCTCGCCTAATCCGGGATATCAGTCCGGTCTGGCCATGTTGTCATTTGTTGTGTTTGCTATTTTTGCTTACGGCGGAATAGAAGCCGTGGGTGGATTAGTTGATAAAACAGAGAAGCCAGAAAAGAACTTTGCGAAAGGCATTGTCTTTGCCGCGATTGTCATTTCTGTCGGTTATTCACTGGCCATATTTTTATGGGGCGTTAGCACCAACTGGCAGCAAGTATTAAGCAATAGCTCGGTCAACCTCGGCAATATAACGTATATCCTGATGAAAAGCCTCGGGATGACGTTAGGTAACGCGCTGCATCTTTCTCCTGAAACCGCGATGACGACGGGGGTGTGGTTCGCGCGTATCACCGGGCTTTCTATGTTTCTCGCTTATACCGGCGCTTTTTTCACGCTCAGCTATTCGCCACTGAAAGCGATTATTCAGGGAACGCCGAAGGCGCTGTGGCCAGCGCCGATGACCAAACTGAATGCCGTGGGGATGCCGACGACGGCAATGTGGTTGCAGTGCCTGCTGGTGAGCCTGTTTATCCTGCTGGTTTCGTTTGGCGGCGATACGGCTTCAGCGTTCTATAACAAACTGACGCTGATGGCGAACGTCTCGATGACGCTGCCGTATCTGTTCCTCGCGCTGGCGTTTCCGTTCTTTAAAGCCCGTACGGGCCTGGAAAGACCGTTTGTTGTCTTTAAAACCCGAGCGGCGACGTTACTGGCCACATCGGTGGTTGTGCTGGTGGTGACGTTTGCCAATGTGTTCACCATCATCCAGCCGGTGATTGAAGCAGGGGACTGGAACAGCGCATTGTGGATGACCGGAGGCCCGATCTTCTTCTCGCTGTTGGCAATGGCGATTTATCAGAACTACAGCCGTCGTATGGTGAAACTCCCCCGGTGGGTGACAGACTAAGGAAAGATAAATATTGAATTTCCGCAAAGCCCGATAGGGATACCGTTCGGGCTTTGTTCGTAATAAATCATTTTTATAATTTATCAAAATGAAATTCGTGTGTATATCTATGATATATTTATTATGACAATCATCTTGGGGTGATATTGTATAATTGGAAATGATTGCTGCTATGAATTTATTTTAAAAAATATAACTTCTGATTTTTCCTTTTATGCTTGTGATGTCTGTCTCATTACTGGTTGAGAATCATGGCTATTGTTAGGTCAATGTTTACATTGCCTTGGTGATTAAATTTTTATGATGATCAGCTCTCCGCCATTTTGTGAGATAGACGAATATGGTTTCCTCATTGGAACGGGTTGGATTTTTTCCGTTGGTATGCCCTGCCTACCAATTGGCGTTTTATGACTGGGAAATCATATCTTTGGTATTATAAAACGGCTTGGTTAATTCACCATAGAACTATTATAAAACAATGTGCTTATGAAGCAAGAGTCCCAGAATTACTCCTTGCAGGTGTTGCTGTCGCAGAAGTTGGCGGAACTCCAGAGAGATTTAAAGGTGTTGGTGTTCTGCAATTTAGACAGGTAATTGAAGAAGTATTGGGAAAGAGCAGCAATGAATGGTCGAATGCTACATCTGTCGGTTCAGTTGCTATCCAGATAGGCGTTGCAGCAAGAACAATAGGTATTCACCCAGATAAACTGACTCATTTTCAGCAATTCCGCTTGTCGCAGTGTTTGCTTGATAACCACTTTAATATTCGGGTTGTAGCATTCCATTTACGCGATCTTATTTTATATGACAATCCAGATTCTGATACTATGTACTTGACAGATGAACAAATAATATTGGCTGGTTCTAGATATAATCGTGGAACCATGAGAAATAAAAAGGATATTATCCAATCTATTAGTGAACAACCCGGTTTTCCGGATCGTGAGTATAGTGAATATGGTCGTCGAATTATAGAAAAGAAAGATGCAATACTTAAAATTATGCGAGGCGGCTAATGAGTTGGAAGTCTTTTACATTGAATTTCATCTGGGGCATAGTTAGCATTATATTGATAATTATGTTTTCAACTCAGGACAAGGAATGGTTTATTGACGGCAGGGGAATCAATAATGTCTGTGATGTCATGGATTATATTGAGGACGACGATGTTCGTTCTGTGGGCATAATCTTAACACTACCTCTGTTTATTCCTTTTATCTATGCGATCGTATGGAGAAGACAGCGCGGTATCTGGCAATATTCTGTCATGGCGGCTCTCCTGCTTTTTTGGTTATGGCGTTTTAACATTAGATATCAATTATGCTGGTAAATAAGACGCTGGGTAGTGTAAGCACACCTCACGTCTTATTGTGGCATGACTTACAAACTCCCCGCCGGGCGACTGCTTCTGCCCGCAGAACTTAAGGTTCTTCCCGTTTGCTTACCGCCGAGGCTCTCCAGACGCATCTGGAACGGTGGGAACGGCATATCGATACCGTGCTCGCGGAAGCCTGCCAGAATCAGCTGGTGGATTTCGTGGCGCAGCGGCATACGATGCCCCATCTCAGCGGCATAAATACGCAGTTCGAAGATTTGAATCCCTTGCTGCAGGTCAACCAGGAAGACTTCTGGCGCCGGGTTATCGATAACCAGCGAGCAGCGTTGTGCGGCAGTAAGCAGGATCTGCGTAACCTCCTCGCTGTTAGCCTCCGACGGTGCCGGGATGGTTAATACCACACGGGTGACCGAATCCGATAACGACCAGTTGATAAACTGCTCGGTGATAAAGGCTTTGTTGGGCACGATGATCTCTTTGCGGTCCCAGTCGCTGATGGTCGTGGCGCGGGTATTAATTTTCGTCACGCTACCGGTAAGATCGCGAATCGTCACTGTGTCGCCAATGCGGATTGGTTTTTCAAAGAGGATAATCAGGCCGGAAATAAAGTTGGCGAAGATCTCCTGCAAACCAAAGCCCAGACCGACACCGAGAGCCGCTACCAGCCATTGCAGTTTGGACCACTCAATACCGATCATTGAGAAGCCCACCAGACCGCCAATCAGCATCAGCAGGTACTTGGTGATGGTGGTGATGGCGTAACCGGTGCCGGGGGTTAAATCGAGATGTTGCAGCAGCGCCAGCTCCAGCAGCGCGGGCAGGTTGCGCACTAACTGGGTAGTGATGATAAACACCAGGATTGCGATAAGCACTGCACCCAGCGTTATCGGCTCTAAACTTTCCACACCCTGCACCGTGGAGGTGACATCCCATAACGAGATATTTTCCAGGAAGCCGAAAGCGGAATGAATTTCTGACCACAGCACAATGACCGAGAGCAGGGCGATAAGCATCAGGATAGAGCGCACCAGGCGCAGTGATTGCGCGCTGATAGCATCCAGATCCACTTCGCTTTCATCAACATCAATCGTGCCTTCAAGGCTGGTGGAATGCGCTGGTTCTTCTTCACCCCGTGCGCGCTGCGCCAGCATTTCGGCACGTCGATGCTTGGCGCGGTCAAACGCCAGCCGGCGGCGCTGGATCAGCATCCAGCGGCGGATAACGTGATACACCACCAGTAACAAGAACCAGATAGCTACGGACGTTTCCAGACGCGCCAGTAAAGCTTGCGACGTGGCGAGATAGCCCACTGCCGCAGCGAGAATGGCAATTAGCGGTGCGCCCATCAGCATATTCCACAGCATGCTGTTGACCATGTTATCGCTGTTGCCTTCTTTATCGAGGTACAGCGGTATTCCGGCGCGTTTCAGGCTCAGGGTCACGACCGCCAGCGCACCGCAAATCAGAATAAAGCACAGACGCCCCAGTGAGGCGGAGAATTCCCGGTCATTGAGATTATCAAACATAATCACCGCCATGATCAGCGGCACAATCAGCCCGATACTCATCAGGTAATAGTGCATGGCTTTCGCGACGCGGTTACGCGGCCAGCCAAAGTGGGCAATGAACAGACCGTTGGGGCGCGCAAAGGTGGCGCAAATCATTACTGCCCACAGCATGGGCACCGTGGCGGTAACGCCATCGCCGATAGCGACAGCTAATGGATAAGGCCAGGCTTCCTGCAATCCGTAACCGAGCGTTGCCCACAGCACCGGCAACGGAGAAGCGACGAGTATCGACCAGAACACCGTGCGTATCGTCAGCCAGAAGTGATCCTGGGTGACTTTTCCGACCCGCGCAGATGAACGCTCCAGAAAACGGGTGAAGTGTTTGCGCGAAGAGAGGCTAAAGCCAACCAGCACCAATGCCGCGAAAAGCGGCAGCAGCGTTTCTTTGCTGGTCAGCATCATGATGCTGGCTTTGCCCAACTGATTAAACGTATCTAATGAGATCAGACGCCGCAGATCCTGGACGATGTCGACAGGCCAGGAGAGGGAGATGGGGCTAACGTCCGAGGTCCAGAACAGATAGCGGTGCGTTGCTTCGTTGACCTCTTTTAGCGCATCTTCCAGTTGGCTGTTAGAGACTTTGAGCTTGGTCAGCTCAAGGATCAGCGTATCGCCGCCCTGTAACAAAGAGTTCAGCAGCTCACGCTGGGTGCGTAACTGGGCGTTGAGAATGCTGCTCTGTTCAGCGGTCAGCGGTTGTCCATCGGCCTGATGAATCTGACGCAACTGCGGCTGTTTGTTGAGGAGATCCTCATAGCGCATACGGTGCACGCGAAGCTGCGCCATTTCGGTATCCAACTGCTGAGGCTTGGGCATT
This sequence comes from Citrobacter sp. 21OH12SH02A-Citro, assembly GCF_027919895.1. Classification (NCBI taxonomy): domain Bacteria; kingdom Pseudomonadati; phylum Pseudomonadota; class Gammaproteobacteria; order Enterobacterales; family Enterobacteriaceae; genus Citrobacter; species Citrobacter sp. 21OH12SH02A-Citro. Next base: position 4,408,691 of record NZ_CP114801.1, on the reverse strand, counting down.
TCCGGTAAACGGGATACCTGCGCGCGCAGCGCTTCTCCCAGCATATTTGAGACCCCAAGCCACTGAGACTGCTCTCGCAGCGTATTCAATGCCTGGCGCACCTGCAGCGTTTGGCTGGCGGCTTGACGCTGTTGCGAGGCTACCAGGTCCATACGTTGCGCCTGCTGGTTTAATGCCTGAGACAGTTCGCGGTTAACCTTGAACTGGTCGACAATACCTTCCGGCAGTCCCGCGCTGTTTTCCGCCAACAGTTCGGTGCTTTCCAGCGCTCGCTCTGCCTCACGCTGACGTTGACTGTTGAGCTGGTTGCGCAAAGCCTGCAGGTAAGTATCGAGCTGCTGGCTCTGTTTTTCCGCCAGCTCTGAGCGCATACGCGCCAGCTCCTGGCGGTTATTAGCGGAAAGCTGCGCCAGCTCCAGTTCATCGACCAGGGCTTTGAGTTTGGCGGATTCAGCCTGCATCGCCTGATTCTGCGCGGGATTAGAGTTGGCGGTACCAATACGTCGCTCAAGCTCATTTAGCTGGCGGCGGGCATCGGTTTGCTGTTGAGGAAGCTGGCTTAACGAGTCTGCGATTTCCCGGGCGCGATCCTGCTCCTGCTGGGCCTGACGACTCTTTTCCAACAGTTGGCTGCTGACCTGGAGGATCTCCTGGTTTAACGCATCGGTGGTGAGTCCGGTTGGCACATTGCGCGGTTCGTCGCGCAGGTTGCTAAGCTGCGCGCGTAATGTTGCGGACAGCTTGGGGAAGTTATCAATAACCTGCTGATATTGCTGGGCACGCTCGAGAGAACCTTTACGCTCCTCGAGGGCATTCAGCGCGGACTGGAGAGCCTCAACGGTTTCTGGCTGAGCAGGTTTCGCCGCTTTTGCCTGCTCCAGTTCCTGGGTGAGTTGTTTGGCATCGGGGGCCGTCGCAGCGTACGCCCCCAGGCTGAGGCACCAGGCCATCAGAAAAGTGATAATCAGGCGCACAGCAGCGATTCCTATGTTTAACTTTCGTCTTTTTTGTCGTCAACCAGCGGGCTGGCGTCGTGTTCTGCTTCGATCTCTTCTTTCGCAAGCGGGGCAGGTTCTGCCTCTGGCGTCACGAATGTCTCGGTCGAGATGGCCATTGGCTGGCCGATTTTGGTCACTGAAAGGTCCTGCAACTGCTCAACCAGGTTAACTTTGCCAGGCGCGAACAGGTTGATAACGGTGGAACCGAGCTTAAAGCGGCCCATTTCCTGACCTTTCAACAGCGCCACCGACCCTTCGCTTTCGCCTTCCGGCCAGGTCCAGCGTTTGATGACGCCTTCACGCGGTGGGGTAATGGTGCCAGCCCATGCGGTTTCAATACTGCCAACGATGGTCGCGCCGACCAGAATCTGCACCATCGGGCCAAATTCGGTATCAAACAGACAGATTACGCGTTCGTTGCGTGCAAACAGGTTTGGAACGTTTTGCGCAGTCAGGATATTTACAGAGAAGAGATCGCCTGGCACGTACATCATTTCACGCAGGATACCGTTACACGGCATATGTACACGGTGGTAATCGCGTGGAGATAAGTAAGTGGTCACAAACGTACCGTTGCGGAATTTGTCCGCCATCTGGTAGTTGCCGGCCAGCAGTGCTTCAAGAGTATAGCTGTGCCCTTTGGCCTGCAGCAGTTTGTCTTCTTCGATGTTTCCTAACTGGTTAATCACGCCGTCAGCAGGCATGACCAGTACGTTTGGATCGGTGTTAATCGGGCGAACGTCGTCGCGCAGTGGGCGAACAAAGAAGTCGTTAAAGGTGCGATAGCTGGCGGTATCCGGCTTTTGCGCCTCTTTCATATCGACCTTGTAATATTTCACGAACAGATCGATAACCAGTTTAGTCAGCCATCCTGCTCGTTTGCTCGCACCCCAACCCGCCAGGCGAGTGAGCCATAGTTTCGGCAGAATGTATTGTAGCGAAAGCTTAAATGAGTTTAACAAGGTAGCCTCCAGGCCATAATTTGTTCCCGATCCGGCATACGGGCCGGATCCTGAAAAAAGGGGGACGATTCTAGCGATGCTTAGCTTAGTTGTCAGTTGTCTGTATCAGAAAAGTTTTTACGTGTTTTTACCTGCGTCATGCTTTCCAGGATGCGGTGATAATTTTCAAACCGAGTTTCGGCTATTGCCCCTTTTTCTACGGCCTCACGGATAGCGCAGCCTGGATCGGTATCATGCTTGCAGTCGCGGTATTTGCAGTGGCCCAGGTAGTCATGGAATTCGACAAAACCATGTGTGATTTGTTCCGGCTCCAGATGCCACAACCCGAACTCACGTACGCCAGGGGAGTCGATAACGTCGCCACCGTGCGGGAAATGATACAGGCGAGAGGCAGTGGTGGTGTGCTGTCCAAGGCCGGAGTTGTCGGAGACATCGTTGGTCAGGATCTCTTCCTGCAGGCCGAGAAGATTATTGAGCAGGCTAGATTTACCAACGCCCGACTGACCGGCAAAAATGCTGATGCGATCGGTTAATGCTTCTTCAAGCGGTTTCAGGCCGTCTTTCGTGCGGCTTGATACCATCAACACGCGATAGCCAATGTGGCGATAAATATCCATCTGTTCGTTAACAAAGGCCATGCCTTCGTCATCCAGCAGATCGATCTTATTCAAGACGATAATTGGTTCAACGTGTAGCGTTTCACAGGCTACCAGATACCGGTCGATAATATTGAGTGACAGCTCGGGTAAGATGGCTGAGACAATAACGATCTGGTTGATGTTGGCGGCAATGGGTTTTACCCCGTCGTAAAAGTCGGGACGTGTCAGTACCGAGGTACGCTCGTGTACCGCCTCAACGATGCCTTTGACATTCACGCCTTCTGCTGCTGCTTTTCCCGGGCGCCAGACAACGCGATCGCCGGTAACCAGCGAGCGAATTGTACGGCGGATGTTGCAGCGGTGAATCTCACCGTCAGCAGATTCCACGTCGGCATGCATACCAAAACGGCTGATAACGATGCCTTCAGCGGTTTCGCCAAACAGGTTGTCGTCGTAGTCTGGCTTCTCCGTGGACGTTTTCAGACGACGCTGGTGATTGGCGTTCACACGGCGCTGTTGGCCTTTGGAGAGTTTATTCTTACTCAATCGGACTGACTCCTGGTCGCCCATAATGGGCAAAACATTTATGATACACGCAATTTTAGATGAATATAGTCACACTGAATGTGACGCTGAAGGGTGGAAAATAGCATGAGTGCCAATGAAAACAACCTGATTTGGATCGATCTGGAGATGACAGGTCTGGATCCCGAGCGCGATCGCATAATTGAGATAGCCACGCTGGTGACGGATGCCAACCTGAATATTCTGGCTGAAGGACCGACAATTGCGGTGCACCAGTCCGACGAACAGCTGGCATTAATGGATGACTGGAACGTACGTACGCATACCGGTAGTGGGCTAGTGGATCGCGTGAAGGCGAGCACCATGGGGGATCGTGAAGCTGAACTGGCTACGCTGGCTTTTTTGAAAGAGTGGGTTCCAGAAGGGAAATCACCTATCTGCGGCAACAGCATCGGTCAGGATCGTCGTTTCCTGTTTAAATACATGCCGGAGCTGGAGGCGTATTTCCATTATCGCTATCTTGACGTCAGTACGTTGAAAGAGCTGGCGCGTCGTTGGAAGCCGGAAATTCTTGCTGGCTTCACCAAGCAGGGAACGCATCAGGCGATGGACGATATTCGTGAATCTGTTGCTGAGCTTGCTTACTATCGCGAACATTTTATTAAGCTTTGATTTTGTGGATGGCCGGACGGCGCTGCGGCTTACCCGGCCTGCGAATATCGTTCCTGCGCGCTTGCACTGAGGCTGGATTGTCGCTAAATTAGACGACTTGCCGATAAATTCAGCACTTAAACAGAAAAACGAAAAAATCGCTTTTAGGGGGGTTGCAGCTAAACGGATTTCTCGTATAATGCGCCTCCCGTAACGACAGAGAATTACACGTTACGGCAGCAGCAAAAGCAGTACAAATTTGCGGGAATAGCTCAGTTGGTAGAGCACGACCTTGCCAAGGTCGGGGTCGCGAGTTCGAGTCTCGTTTCCCGCTCCAAAATTTGAAAGTGCTTTTGTCTACAAAGCACAGACACACCCAAGCGGGAATAGCTCAGTTGGTAGAGCACGACCTTGCCAAGGTCGGGGTCGCGAGTTCGAGTCTCGTTTCCCGCTCCAAAATTTGAAAGTGCTTTTGTCTACAAAGCACAGACACACCCAAGCGGGAATAGCTCAGTTGGTAGAGCACGACCTTGCCAAGGTCGGGGTCGCGAGTTCGAGTCTCGTTTCCCGCTCCAAATTCTTACCCCAATAAAAATATCCACAACGAATAAATACGTTGGGGACGTTTTTTTTCGTCATTGACATACTCTTGTAAACAGACTTATCCACAGGTTCGGGTATTATTCCTGGAATGCAAAAAACTTAGTCGGGTGAATAGTATCACTTTAACTCTTTGAAAATATTGAATTAATTATCATTTCAAATTGTTAATGCGATCACTTGACGATTTTTTCCCTCTTGAATATCAATGTGTTTTTATTTTTATACACAAGCTGTGGATGACTTAAGCGTCACGCGGCAGACCCTTTTCAATGACCCTGACCAAACGTTGTTTCTTCGGTAACTGCACTTCAACTACGCAGGCATTTCGCTTCTCGATTTGCTGAGCAACCGCCCACTCTATGTGTTCGTCGAGAAGTGGGTGCTCACCTCTGCGACTTTCCAGCGCGTGAATAACGGCTTCATCCCATGGGGCATTACCCAGCGCAACAGCGATATTTCGCAGCCAGCGCAGGTGACCAATACGACGAATAGCAGACCCCTCCGTGACTTTTAAAAACCACGCTTCGCTCCAGCTAAACAGCTCTATTAACTCTGGAGCATGAAGTTGTTTGCGTGGGTTGAAGTCATCCTCTGTCGTCAACTGCGAGTAACGGTTCCACGGGCAAATGAGCTGGCAATCATCGCAGCCGTAAATTCGATTCCCCAACAGGGGACGAAATTCTTCCGGGATCGCACCTTCCAGTTCGATAGTGAGATAAGAGATACAGCGGCGCGCATCTACCGTGTAGGGTTCAACGATGGCTCCGGTGGGACAGATGGTCATACAGGCGACGCATTTCCCGCATCCTTCTTCTACTGGGTTGTCGACCGGCAGGGGCAAATCGATCAGTAATTCCCCGAGAAAGAAAAATGAACCGGCTGCGCGATTGAGGATAAGTGAGTGCTTACCTGTCCAGCCAAGCCCGGCTTTTTCCGCTAATGGACGCTCAAGAATGGGCGCAGAATCGACAAAAGGTCTAAAATTCAGCGAAACGCAGTGCTGTTGAATTCTCTCCCCCAGCTTTTTTAAGCGGTTACGCAGCAGTTTATGGTAGTCGCGCCCAAGCGCGTAACGGCTGACGTAACCCAGAGAGGGGTTTTTCAACGTGCTGGCAAAGGCCGCATTGGCAGGAAGATAGTTCATACGTACGCTGATGACACGTAGCGTACCGGGTAATAATTCGTGAGGTCGGGCGCGCATCATGCCGTGACGGGCCATCCAGTCCATCTCGCCGTGATAGTGTTTATCCAGCCAGGCCTGCAGTTTGGGCTCCGCTTCGCTGAGGTCGGTATCGGCAATACCGACCTGCTGAAAGCCAAGCTCCAGCCCCCACTGCTTAATATTTTGCGCTAACTGATTGAGATCGAGGGGCTCTGACATGACGGACCATACAATGAAGAAAAACCCCGCAAGTATACCACACTCCATTTGGCACGCCGATGACATCAGGCGGATGGAGCGAGAGGCGGCAGACAGTTTAGGACTGACGTTGTACGAGCTGATGCAACGGGCGGGAGAGGCGGCGTTTCAGGTCACCCGCGAGACATATCCAAACGCTAAGCACTGGCTGGTGCTATGTGGTCATGGCAACAACGGTGGTGATGGTTACGTGGTGGCAAGGCTTGCCAAAGCTCAGGGGCTTGATATTACGTTGCTGGCGCAGGAGAGTGATAAAGCGCTCCCCGAGGAAGCACAGCAGGCGCGCGACGCCTGGCTTAACGCCGGTGGCGTCATTCATGCTGCGGATATCAATTGGCCAGATCGCGTGGATGTCATTATTGATGCGCTGTCAGGCACGGGCTTAAAACACGCGCCGCGTGAGCCTCTCTCGGTATTGATCGAACGTGCCAATCACCATCCTGCTCCTGTCGTGGCGATAGACATTCCATCCGGCTTGCTGGCGCAGACGGGCGCGGCGCCGGGCGCGGTTATCAACGCTGCGCACACCGTGACCTTTATTGCGTTAAAGCCTGGTCTGCTAACCGGTAAAGCGCGCGATGTCACCGGACGCCTGCATGTTAACGCACTCGGTCTGGACGACTGGCTGGCGGGGCAGAACGCGCCGCTGCAACGGTTTGATGCTCAACAGCTTGTACACTGGTTAACGCCGCGTCGACCCACCTCGCACAAAGGCTCCCACGGTCGGCTGGTGATCATCGGTGGTGACCACGGCACGGCTGGCGCAATACGCATGGCCGGTGAAGCGGCGCTGCGTGCAGGAGCCGGGCTGGTTAAAGTGCTGACCCGTAGTGAAAATATTGCGCCTATTCTGACTGCCAGACCGGAACTGATGGTCGATGCGCTGACGCCGCAGACTCTGGAGGAGAGCCTGGCGTGGGCGGATGTTGTGGTGATAGGACCTGGGCTTGGTCAGCAGGAATGGGGTAAAAAAGCGCTGCAAAAGGTAGAAAATTTTCGCAAACCGATGCTCTGGGATGCGGATGCGCTGAACCTGCTGGCAATCAACCCCGATAAACGTCACAATCGCGTGATCACGCCGCATCCTGGTGAAGCCGCGCGACTTCTGGGCTGTTCCATTGCAGAAATTGAAGACGATCGATTACTTTGTGCACAACGTCTGGTAAAACGGTACGGAGGCGTCGTCGTGCTGAAAGGCGCGGGTACGGTTGTTGCTGCCGAACAGGCCGAATTGGGTATTATTGATACCGGCAATGCTGGAATGGCCAGCGGCGGAATGGGTGATGTGCTTTCCGGTATTATTGGCGCATTGCTCGGACAGAAGCTTACCCCGTATGATGCGGCATGTGCGGGATGTGTCGCGCACGGTGCGGCGGCGGATGTGCTGGCGGCGCGTTATGGTACGCGCGGCATGCTGGCGACAGATCTCTTTACCACGCTACAGCGTATTGTTAACCCTGATGTGATTGACGTTTATCATGATGAATCGAGTAATTCCACTACCTGATGAGCAGGCGACTTTAGACCTGGGACTGCGGGTAGCCAAAGCCTGTGATGGCGCGACGGTAATTTATTTGTACGGCGACCTGGGGGCGGGTAAAACCACTTTCAGCCGGGGATTCCTGCAGGCGTTAGGTCACAAAGGAAATGTAAAAAGCCCCACCTATACGCTGGTTGAACCCTATTCGCTCGATAATTTGATGGTATATCACTTCGATCTGTACCGACTTGCGGACCCAGAGGAGCTGGAATTTATGGGGATCCGCGATTATTTTGCCAATGACGCCATCTGCCTGGTGGAATGGCCGCAACAAGGTAAAGGTGTACTGCCAGACCCGGACGTCGAAATACACATTGAATATCAGGCGCAAGGTCGAGAGGCGCGCATAAGCGCAGTCTCCTCATCGGGTGATTTATTGCTGGCGCGTTTAGCCGATTAACCTTAAGGGTGGCGGGATGATTTATCGCATCAGAAACTGGCTGATGGCAACACTGGTCCTGCTGTGCGCGCAGGCAGGGGCCGCCAGCCTCTCCGATCTTCAGGTGTCCAATGGCGATCAACAAGCGCGGATTACGCTGAGCTTTATTGGCGATCCTGAATACGCAGTTTCGCAGGACGGGAAACGAACCGTCGCGTTGGATATTAAACAAACCGGTGTGATTCAGGGGTTACCGCTGCTGTTTAGCGGCAATAATCTGGTGAAATCTATCCGTTCCGGCACGCCAAAAGATGCGCAGTCTCTGCGCCTGGTGGTGGATTTAACCGAGAACGGCAAAGCCGAAGCCGTAAAACGCCAGAACGGCGGCAATTATACCGTCGTGTTTACCATCAAAGCTGATGCGCCACCGCCGCCTCCACCACCTCCAGTGGTTGCGAAGCGTGTTGAAGCGCCGGTTATCGCCCCGCGCCCTGCCGAGCCTGCGCGTAATCCGTTTAAAGCGGAAAACGATCGCACCACGATGGTAACCAACAGTAATACCTCCACACGACCTGCGGCGCGCGCCAGTACCAGTAACGGCGAAAAAGTAGTTATCGCCATTGATGCCGGACACGGCGGGCAGGATCCTGGCGCTATTGGTCCCGGTGGCACACGTGAGAAAAACATCACGATTGCCGTAGCGCGCAAACTGCGCAGTTTGCTCAATGATGACCCGATGTTTAAAGGCGTACTCACCCGTGATGGCGATTACTTTATCTCGGTGATGGGGCGTTCAGACGTTGCGCGTAAACAAAACGCCAACTTCCTGGTCTCTATTCATGCGGATGCTGCGCCAAACCGGGATGCCACTGGTGCTTCCGTCTGGGTACTGTCAAACCGTCGGGCAAACAGTGAGATGGCCGGCTGGCTGGAACAGCACGAAAAGCAATCGGAACTGTTGGGTGGGGCGGGCGATGTTCTGGCAAACAGCCAGTCCGATCCTTATCTCAGCCAGGCCGTGTTGGATCTGCAGTTCGGTCATTCGCAACGCGTTGGGTATGATGTAGCGACCAGCATGATCGGCCAGTTAGAACGTATTGGCTCGATGCATAAGCGTCGTCCGGAACACGCCAGCCTTGGGGTATTACGTTCGCCTGATATCCCGTCAGTGCTGGTTGAAACTGGCTTTATCAGTAACAACAGCGAAGAGCGTCTGTTGGCGAGTGATGACTACCAGCAGCAGCTGGCCGAGGCAATTTACAAAGGATTGCGTAACTATTTCCAGGCGCACCCGATGCAAACCGGGCCTCAAGGCACACCGGCGCAAACCGCGAGTGCGGTATCGCCTGGCAACACGTTAACAAATTAAGGATTAGCCATGCCGATTCAGGTTCTACCGCCACAGCTGGCGAACCAGATTGCCGCAGGCGAGGTGGTAGAACGGCCTGCGTCAGTGGTGAAGGAGCTGGTGGAAAACAGTATTGATGCTGGTGCGACGCGCATTGATATTGATATTGAGCGCGGCGGCGCGAAGCTTATCCGTATTCGTGACAACGGCTGCGGGATTAAAAAAGACGAGCTGGCGCTGGCGCTGGCGCGTCATGCCACCAGTAAAATTTCCTCGCTTGACGATCTCGAAGCCATCGTGAGCCTCGGGTTTCGCGGCGAAGCGCTGGCCAGTATCAGCTCCGTTTCTCGTTTAACCCTGACGTCGCGTACGCAAGAACAACCTGAAGCCTGGCAAGCTTATGCCGAAGGGCGCGACATGGATGTGACGGTTAAACCCGCTGCGCATCCGGTGGGAACCACGCTGGAGGTGTTAGATCTGTTCTACAACACTCCGGCGCGGCGCAAGTTTATGCGCACCGAGAAAACTGAATTTAATCATATCGACGAAATAATCCGCCGCATTGCGCTGGCACGTTTTGATGTGACGATTAATTTGTCGCACAACGGCAAAGTGGTGCGTCAGTACCGGGCAGTGGCCGCGGATGGGCAGCAGGAGCGCCGACTGGGCGCGATTTGCGGCTCGCCGTTTCTGGAACATGCGCTGGCGATTGAATGGCAGCATGGCGATTTAACGCTGCGCGGTTGGGTGGCCGATCCTAACCACACAACGGCGGCGCTGGCGGAAATCCAGTACTGTTATGTGAATGGCCGGATGATGCGCGACCGGCTGATCAACCATGCTATCCGCCAGGCCTGTGAAGATAAGCTGGGAGCCGATCAGCAGCCCGCTTTTGTGCTGTATCTGGAAATCGACCCGCATCAGGTGGATGTTAACGTACATCCCGCCAAACATGAGGTCCGTTTTCATCAGTCCCGCCTGGTGCATGATTTTATTTACCAGGGCGTGTTGAGCGTCCTGCAACAGCAGCTTGAAACGCCGCTGCCGTTGGCTGATGACGACGAGCCTGCCCCAAGGCACATCCCGGAAAACCGCGTCGCGGCCGGGCGTAACCATTTTGCCGAACCGGCCCCGGCGCGTGAACCTGCGACGCCGCGTTACTCAGCATCTGCTGGCGCTGGCAGTAGTGGTAGCCGTCAGACGGGGGCCAGCTGGCCTCATGCCCAACCTGGATATCAAAAGCAGCAGGGTGAGATTTATCAGCAACTGCTACAGACGCCGGTTCCGCCGCGGAAAACGCCGGTTTCTGAAACGCCATCAGCACCTCTGACCGGCAACGGTCAGGGCTTTGGGCGGGTGCTAACCATTGTCGGTACGGACTGCGCATTACTCGAATGCGATGGTCACATTCGGTTGCTGGCATTGCCGGTGGCGGAACGTTGGCTACGTCAGGCGCAGTTAACGCCGGACCAGGGCGTCGTTTGCGCTCAGCCGTTACTGATCCCTTTACGTCTAAAAGTGACCGCTGATGAAAAAGCGGCGCTGCAAAAAGGGCAGAGCCAACTGGCTGAGTTGGGTATTGAATTTCAACTGGATGCACAGCATGTGACCATCCGGGCGGTGCCTTTACCCTTACGCCAACAAAATTTACAAATCTTGATTCCTGAACTGATAGGCTACCTGGCGCAGCAGTCCGAATTCGAACCGGGCAATATTGCACAGTGGATTGCACGTAATCTGATTAGCGAGCATCCGCAGTGGAGCATGGCTCAGGCGATTACGCTGTTAGCGGATGTTGAGCGGCTTTGCCCACAACTCGTGAAGGCGCCGCCGGGTGGTTTGTTACAACCTGTTGATTTACATTCGGTAATGAATGCCCTGAAACATGAGTGATACCCGTAAGGCGAGCCTGCCAAAGGCGATTTTTTTGATGGGGCCGACGGCCTCCGGTAAAACGGCACTGGCAATTGAATTGCGTAAAGTTTTGCCTGTAGAGTTGATAAGCGTTGATTCCGCCCTTATTTACAAGGGGATGGATATCGGTACAGCCAAGCCTGATGCAGATGAATTACAGGCCGCGCCGCACCGGTTGCTGGATATCCGCGATCCGTCCCAGGCGTACTCTGCTGCGGATTTTCGCCGCGATGCGTTAGCCGAGATGGCTGATATCACCGCCGCGGGGCGTATTCCGCTGCTGGTGGGCGGCACAATGTTATATTTCAAAGCCTTGCTTGAAGGGCTGTCGCCGTTACCGTCGGCAGATCCGGAAGTCAGGGCCAGAATTGAGCAGCAGGCGGCAGAGCATGGGTGGGACGCGTTACACCGACAGCTTCAGGAAATAGATCCGGTGGCTGCGGCGCGTATTCATCCAAATGATCCGCAAAGACTTTCCCGGGCACTGGAAGTTTTTTTCATTTCGGGTAAAACTTTAACGGAGCTGACGCAAACGTCAGGAGATGCTTTGCCGTATCAGGTGCATCAGTTTGCTATCGCCCCGGCGAGCCGTGAACTGCTCCATCAGCGAATTGAGCAGCGTTTTCATCAGATGTTGGCTTCAGGTTTTGAAGCAGAAGTCCGGGCGCTATTTGCCCGTGGAGATTTGCATACGGATTTGCCTTCCATTCGTTGTGTAGGGTATCGCCAGATGTGGTCATACATTGAAGGCGAAATTTCATACGATGAAATGGTTTATAGAGGTGTTTGCGCCACGAGGCAGTTGGCGAAGCGACAGGTAACCTGGTTGCGTGGTTGGGAAGGGGTGCACTGGCTTGACAGTGAAAAGCCTGACCAGGCGCGAAACGAAGTATTACAGGTTGTTGGTGCTATCGCGAACTGAATGTGTACAATTGAAACGTATCGTGCGCAATTTTTCAGAATCGAAAGGTTCAAAGTACAAATAAGCATATAAGGAAAAGAGAGAATGGCTAAGGGGCAATCTTTACAAGATCCGTTCCTGAACGCACTGCGTCGGGAACGTGTTCCAGTTTCTATTTATTTGGTGAATGGTATTAAGCTGCAAGGTCAAATCGAGTCTTTTGATCAGTTCGTGATCCTGTTGAAAAACACGGTCAGCCAGATGGTTTATAAGCACGCGATTTCTACTGTTGTCCCGTCTCGCCCGGTTTCTCATCACAGCAATAATGCCACCGGCGGCACTGGCAGCAACTACCATCACGGTAGCAACGCGCAAGGTTCATCTGCGCAACAGGACAGCGAAGAAACCGAATAAGGTTGTTAGCTGTTTTACACACGGGGAGCCAGCGATCCTGCGTTCCCCGTTGATATATATTAAGGGGTTGACGCTTGTTTGACCGTTATGATGCCGGTGAGCAGGCGGTACTGGTACACATCTATTTTTCGCAAGACAAAGATATGGAAGACCTCCAGGAGTTTGAATCTCTGGTTTCTTCCGCCGGTGTCGAAGCAATGCAGGTGATTACCGGGAGCCGTAAAGCACCGCACCCGAAGTATTTTGTTGGTGAAGGTAAGGCAATCGAAATTGCGGAAGCCGTAAAAGCGACTGGCGCTGCGGTGGTGATTTTTGATCATGCTCTAAGCCCCGCCCAGGAACGTAACCTGGAACAGTTGTGCCAGTGTCTTGTTATCGACAGGACAGGTCTTATTTTAGATATTTTTGCCCAGCGTGCGCGCACCCATGAGGGTAAGTTGCAGGTTGAGCTGGCGCAGTTGCGCCATATGGCTACTCGTCTGGTCCGTGGCTGGACCCACCTTGAAAGGCAAAAGGGCGGGATTGGTTTGCGCGGTCCGGGTGAAACCCAGCTCGAAACCGACCGTCGTTTGCTGCGTAATCGCATTTTGCAAATACAGTCGCGCCTGGAAAAAGTTGAAAAGCAACGTGAGCAGGGGCGACAGTCGCGCAAGAAAGCGGATGTCCCAACCGTATCACTGGTGGGATATACCAACGCCGGAAAATCCACCCTGTTCAACCAGATCACCGAAGCCCGGGTTTACGCAGCGGATCAGCTGTTTGCGACCCTGGACCCAACGCTGCGCCGTATAGACGTAGCGGACGTCGGTGAAACCGTGCTGGCGGATACCGTAGGGTTTATCCGTCATTTGCCGCACGACCTGGTGGCGGCGTTTAAAGCCACCCTGCAGGAAACGCGTCAGGCGACATTGCTGCTGCATGTTATTGATGCTGCAGATTTTCGTGTGCAGGAAAACATCGAGGCCGTCGACACGGTGCTCGAAGAGATCGATGCGCATGAGATCCCGACTCTGCTGGTGATGAATAAAATCGATATGCTGGATGATTTTGAACCACGTATCGACAGAGATGAAGAGAATAAACCCATTCGCGTTTGGGTTTCAGCGCAAACGGGAATAGGTATACCACAGCTTTTTCAGGCTTTGACTGAGCGACTTTCCGGTGAGGTGGCGCAGCATACGTTGCGTTTGCCGCCGCAGGAAGGGCGTCTGAGAAGCCGGTTTTACCAACTTCAGGCAATAGAAAGAGAGTGGATGGAGGAGGACGGCAGCGTAGGTCTGCAGGTTCGTATGCCGATCGTAGACTGGCGTCGCCTCTGTAAACAAGAACCGGCACTGGAAGACTATATTGTCTGACCTGACGGATATGGCCTGAAGATTTTTTCGCCTCTATACCTTGTGGGTTTTGTGCAGCATGAAGGTGGCAAGTCCTGAAATCTTCAGGAGCATAGTCAACTATGTGACTGAGATTAAAGGGCGTAGCCAACGCATCGGCAGCGCAAAATACGCAGGTATAGCATCGCATAACAAATATGGAGCACAAAAATGGCGTGGAATCAGCCCGGTAATAACGGACAAGACCGCGACCCGTGGGGAAGCAGCAAACCTGGCGGCAACCCTGAGGGAAATGGAAACAAAGGTGGTCGCGATCAGGGACCTCCCGATCTGGATGATATCTTCCGCAAACTGAGTAAAAAGCTCGGTGGTCTGGGTGGCGGTAAAGGTGCTGGTTCTGGCGGCGGTAGCTCATCGCAAGGCCCGCGTCCGCAATTGGGTGGTCGAGTTTTTACTATCGCAGCGGCAGCTATCGTCATTATCTGGGCGGCCAGCGGTTTCTACACCATTAAAGAAGCGGAACGCGGCGTGGTGACACGCTTCGGTAAATTCAGCCATTTGGTTGAACCGGGTCTGAACTGGAAACCGACCTTTGTCGACGAAGTGACCCCGGTCAACGTGGAAGCCGTGCGTGAACTTGCCGCATCCGGCGTGATGCTGACCTCTGACGAAAACGTCGTACGCGTTGAAATGAACGTGCAGTACCGCGTGACCGATCCGCAGCGTTACCTGTTTAGCGTAACCAGCGCGGATGACAGTCTGCGTCAGGCAACCGACAGCGCCCTGCGTGGGGTTATCGGTAAATACACCATGGACCGTATCCTGACCGAAGGGCGTACCGTTATTCGTAGCGATACCCAGCGTGAACTGGAAGAAACGATCCGTCCGTACAACATGGGTATCACCCTGCTGGACGTCAACTTCCAGGCAGCACGTCCGCCGGAAGAAGTAAAAGCCGCGTTTGACGATGCCATTGCAGCACGTGAAAACGAGCAGCAGTACATCCGTGAAGCAGAAGCGTACACCAACGAAGTTCAGCCACGTGCTAACGGTCAGGCGCAGCGTATTCTGGAAGAAGCGCGTGCTTACAAAACGCGAACCATCCTGGAAGCACAGGGTGAAGTGGCTCGTTTCGCAAAAATTCTGCCGGAATATAAAGCCGCACCGCAAATTACTCGCGAGCGTCTGTATATCGAAACCATGGAAAAAGTGCTGAGCAATACCCGCAAAGTCCTGGTTAACGATAAGGGCAGCAATCTGATGGTTCTGCCGCTGGATCAAATGCTGAAAGGCGGTAGTGCGCCAGCAGCAAAGAGTGACAGCAGTTCAAACCTGCTGCGTCTGCCGCCAGCAACGACGTCCGGCACTGGAGCAAGCAATACCTCGTCCACCAGTCAGGGCGATATTATGGACCAACGCCGCGCGAACGCGCAGCGTAACGACTACCAGCGTCAGGGGGAATAACGATGCGTAAGTCAGTTATTGCGATTATCATCATCGTTCTGGTAGTTCTGTTCATGTCTGTCTTTGTGGTCAAAGAAGGCGAGCGCGGGATTACTCTGCGCTTTGGTAAAGTTCTGCGTGACGATGAAAACAAGCCGCTGGTTGTTGCACCAGGCCTGCACTTCAAGATTCCGTTTATTGAATCTGTGAAGATGCTGGATGCGCGTATTCAGACCATGGACAACCAGGCCGATCGCTTTGTTACCAAAGAGAAGAAAGACCTGATCGTTGACTCCTACATTAAGTGGCGCATCAGTGACTTTAGCCGTTACTACCTGGCAACGGGCGGTGGCGATGTTTCTCAGGCAGAAGTCCTGCTGAAACGTAAGTTCTCTGACCGTCTGCGTTCTGAAATTGGTCGTCTGGACGTGAAAGACATCGTTACCGATTCCCGCGGTCGTCTGACGCTGGAAGTTCGTGATGCGCTGAACTCCGGTTCTGCTGGCACGGAAGATGAAGTCGCGACTCCGGCGGCAGATAGCGCGATTGCCGAAGCTGCTGAGCGTGTTCAGGCTGAAACAAACGGTAAAGTACCGGTCATCAACCCGAACAGTATGGCGGCATTGGGCATCGAAGTGGTTGACGTGCGTATCAAGCAAATCAACCTGCCTGCTGAAGTGTCTGAGGCTATCTACAACCGTATGCGCGCTGAGCGTGAAGCGGTAGCACGTCGCCATCGTTCACAAGGTCAGGAAGAAGCGGAAAAACTGCGTGCCACGGCGGATTATGAAGTGACCAAAACGCTGGCAGAATCTGAGCGTCAGGGCCGCATCATGCGCGGTGAAGGCGATGCAGAAGCCGCTAAACTGTTTGCCGATGCGTTCAGCCAGGATCCTGACTTCTACGCCTTCATCCGTAGCCTGCGAGCTTACGAGAAGAGCTTCGAAGGCAACCAGGACGTGATGGTCATGAGCCCGGACAGCGATTTCTTCCGCTACATGAAGACACCGAGCACTACGACACGCTAATAAATTTCCAGCGGTTTTAAACCAGCAAAACCACCGGCATCCCCAGGGATGCGGTGGTTTTCTTTTTATAAAAGGACGATGGATGAATTCAACAATTTTGCTGGCGCTCGCGCTGGTTTTGGTGCTGGAAGGCCTGGGCCCTATGCTTTATCCCCGCGCGTGGAAGAAAATGATTTCCGCAATGGCGCAACTTCCCGAAAATATTTTGCGTCGTTTTGGTGGAGGTCTTGTGGTTGCGGGCGTTGTGGTCTACTACATGTTGAGGAAAACGATTGGCTGATCAATAAGTAGCCTATTTTGCGGATTTTCGCATGCAAAAAGTGCTGTATATCTGAAAAAGCGGTGGTAGAATCCATTTTTAAGCAAACGGTGATTTTGAAAAATGGGTAACAACGTCGTCGTACTGGGCACCCAATGGGGTGACGAAGGTAAAGGGAAGATCGTCGATCTTCTGACTGAACGGGCTAAATATGTTGTGCGCTACCAGGGTGGTCACAACGCAGGCCATACTCTCGTAATCAACGGTGAAAAAACCGTCCTCCATCTTATTCCATCAGGTATTCTTCGCGAGAATGTCATCAGCATCATCGGTAACGGTGTTGTACTGTCTCCGTCCGCGCTGATGAAAGAAATGAAAGGACTGGAAGATCGTGGCATCCCGGTTCGCGAGCGCCTGCTGTTGTCTGAAGCTTGTCCGCTGATCCTTGATTATCACGTTGCGTTGGATAATGCTCGTGAGAAAGCGCGTGGCGAGAAAGCGATCGGTACCACCGGTCGTGGCATCGGTCCGGCTTATGAAGACAAAGTAGCTCGTCGCGGTCTGCGCGTTGGCGATCTGTTTGATAAAGCAACCTTCGCTGAAAAACTGAAAGAAGTGATGGAATATCACAACTTCCAGCTGGTGAATTTCTATAAAGTTGAAGCAGTTGACTACCAGAAAGTGCTGGATGATGTGATGGCGATTGCCGACATCCTGACCTCTATGGTTGTTGATGTTTCCGATCTGCTGGACCAGGCGCGTAAGCGTGGCGATTTCGTCATGTTCGAAGGCGCACAGGGTACCCTGCTGGATATCGACCACGGTACCTATCCGTATGTAACGTCTTCCAACACCACCGCAGGTGGCGTGGCGACCGGCTCCGGCCTGGGTCCACGTTATGTGGATTACGTTCTGGGTATCATCAAAGCTTACTCAACACGCGTAGGCGCGGGTCCGTTCCCGACCGAGCTGTTTGATGACGTTGGCGAGTTCCTGTGCAAACAAGGTAACGAGTATGGCGCGACCACCGGTCGTCGTCGTCGCACCGGTTGGCTGGACTCCGTTGCGGTACGCCGTGCAGTACAGATTAACTCCCTGTCTGGCTTCTGCCTGACCAAACTGGACGTACTGGACGGTTTGAAAGAGGTGAAAATCTGTGTCGCTTACCGTATGCCGGATGGCCGTGAAGTAACGACTACCCCGCTGGCTGCAGACGACTGGAAAGGTATCGAGCCGATCTACGAAACCATGCCGGGCTGGTCTGAATCCACCTTCGGAGTGAAGGAACGTAGCGGTCTGCCGCAGGCAGCACTGAACTACATCAAGCGTATTGAAGAACTGACCGGTGTGCCGATTGATATTATCTCAACTGGCCCAGACCGTACTGAAACCATGATCCTGCGCGACCCGTTCGACGCATAATTCTGGTTATAGCGTGGCGTCGAATGGCGCTGCGCTTGCACTATCTTAGGCCGGATGAGGCGCTTTGCATCATAATCCGGCTTAAAATCACGTAAGTTCCTCGCTTTTTTCCTTCCTGAACTGAAATAAATTAGCGACCTGGCTGGTGGCTGGTTTATCATCAATGTAATTAATACCACCAGGTTTATCCGTTTTATCCCTTTTCCTGAGGTTGATGTGCAGTTAACAAGTTTCACCGATTACGGATTACGTGCGCTAATCTACATGGCGTCACTTCCCGAAGGACGTATGACCAGTATTTCTGAGGTGACAGAAGTCTACGGCGTGTCCCGTAATCATATGGTCAAAATAATCAATCAACTTAGCCGTGCGGGCTTCGTTACTGCTATTCGAGGAAAAAATGGCGGTATCCGCCTGGGTAAACCAGCTAAGGATATTGGTATTGGTGATGTGGTTCGCGAGCTGGAACCACTATCGTTGGTCAATTGTAGCAGCGAGTTTTGCCACATTACCCCAGCCTGTCGACTTAAACAGGCGCTTTCTAAGGCAGTGCAAAGTTTTCTCACGGAACTGGACAACTACACACTTGCTGATTTGGTTGAAGAGAATCAACCGCTTTATAAATTATTGCTGGTGGAGTGACGAAAATCTTCATCAGAGCTGACAATGGAGGAACCTCGATGTCACAAGATCCTTTCCAGGAACGCGAAGCAGAAAAATACGCGAATCCTATCCCGAGCCGGGAATTTATCCTCGAACATTTAACTAAACGTGAAAAACCGGCCAACCGCGATGAGCTGGCCGCTGAACTCAACATTGAAGGTGAAGAGCAGCAAGAAGCGTTGCGTCGCCGCCTGCGCGCCATGGAGCGTGACGGGCAACTGGTCTTCACTCGTCGTCAGTGCTATGCGCTGCCGGAGCGTCTTGACCTGCTGAAAGGTACCGTTATTGGCCACCGTGATGGCTACGGCTTTCTGCGCGTTGAAGGCCGCAAAGATGACCTGTATCTGTCCAGCGAGCAGATGAAAACCTGCATTCATGGCGATCAAGTGTTGGCACAGCCGCTGGGAGCGGACCGTAAAGGTCGTCGCGAAGCGCGTATTGTGCGCGTACTGGTACCGAAAACCAGCCAGATTGTCGGTCGCTACTTCACCGACGCTGGCGTTGGGTTTGTCGTCCCTGACGACAGCCGCCTGAGCTTTGATATCCTGATCCCGCCGGAAGAGGTGATGGGTGCTCGTATGGGCTTTGTGGTCGTGGTTGAGCTGACCCAGCGTCCGACACGTCGCACTAAAGCGGTGGGTAAAATTGTTGAAGTCCTGGGCGACAACATGGGAACCAGCATGGCCGTTGATATGGCGCTGCGTACTCATGAAATCCCGTATATCTGGCCTCAGGCGGTCGAAAAACAGGTCGCCGGCCTGAAAGAAGAAGTGCCGGAAGAAGCGAAAGCCGGACGTGTTGATCTGCGCTCCCTGCCGCTGGTCACTATCGATGGCGAAGATGCGCGTGACTTCGATGATGCGGTTTACTGCGAGAAGAAGCGCGGCGGCGGCTGGCGTTTATGGGTGGCGATTGCTGACGTAAGCTATTACGTTCGCCCGCCGACTCCGCTGGACCAGGAAGCGCGCAGCCGTGGCACATCCGTCTACTTCCCGTCGCAGGTTGTTCCGATGCTACCGGAAGTGCTGTCTAACGGATTGTGTTCGCTCAACCCGCAGGTGGACAGGCTGTGTATGGTCTGTGAAATGACCATTTCGTCGAAAGGCCGCTTAACAGGCTTTAAATTCTACGAAGCGGTTATGAGCTCCCATGCGCGTCTGACCTACACCAAGGTCTGGCATATGCTGCAGGGCGATCAGGAACTGCGTGAGCAGTACGCGCCGTTGGTTAAACACATTGAAGAGCTGCATAACCTCTACAAAGTGCTGGATAAAGCGCGTGAAGAGCGTGGCGGTATCTCGTTTGAAAGTGAAGAAGCGAAGTTTATCTTCAATGCTGAACGCCGTATTGAGCGTATTGAGCAGACGCAGCGTAATGACGCGCACAAACTGATTGAAGAGTGCATGATCATGGCGAACATCTCAGCGGCGCGATTCGTTGAGAAAGCCAAAGAGCCGGCACTGTTCCGTATTCACGATAAGCCGACGACCGAAGCGATTAATTCGTTCCGTTCGGTGTTGGCGGAGCTGGGGCTGGAGCTGCCCGGCGGTAATAAACCCGAGCCGCGTGATTACGCTGAACTGCTGGAGTCGATTGCTGACCGTCCTGACGCAGAAATGCTGCAAACTATGCTGCTGCGTTCAATGAAGCAGGCGATTTACGATCCGGAAAACCGCGGTCACTTTGGCCTTGCGTTGCAATCTTATGCACACTTCACCTCGCCGATCCGTCGTTACCCGGATCTCTCCTTGCACCGGGCGATTAAGTATCTGCTGGCGCAGGAGCAGGGCCATAAAGGCAACACCACGGAAACGGGTGGCTACCATTATTCGATGGAAGAGATGCTGCAGCTGGGTCAACACTGTTCGATGGCCGAGCGCCGTGCTGACGAAGCCACACGTGACGTCTCTGACTGGCTGAAGTGCGACTTTATGCTGGATCAGGTAGGTAATGTCTTCAAAGGCGTGATCGCCAGCGTGACCGGGTTTGGTTTCTTCGTCCGTCTTGATGAGCTGTTTATCGACGGTCTGGTGCATGTCTCCTCCCTGGATAACGACTACTATCGTTTTGACCAGGTTGGGCAGCGTCTGACGGGGGAATCCAGCGGTCAAATGTATCGCCTGGGCGATCGCGTGGAAGTTCGCGTGGAAGCGGTCAACATGGACGAGCGTAAAATCGACTTCAGTTTGATCTCCAGCGAACGTGCACCGCGCAATGAAGGTAAAACCGCGCGTGAAAAAGCGAAAAAAGGCGATGCGGGTAAAAATACCGGTAAGCGTCGTCAGATGGGCAAAAAAGTAAATTTCGAGCCGGATAGCGCTTTCCGCGGCGAGAAGAAAGGCAGAGCCAAACCTCAGGCGGATAAAAAAACGGCTGAGAAGAAAGGCGATAAAAAAGCGAAAAAGCCATCGGCAAAAACGCTTAAAATCGCTGCCGCCACCAAAGCTAAACGCGCGACGAAAAAGAAAGTCGCGCAATAACAGCCATAAACAGTAAGTCGGGCAACCTCGCGTTGCCCGCGTTACGCATAAACTATTAACGAGTACATTCATGAGTGAAATGATTTACGGCATCCATGCGGTGCAGGCTCTGCTGGAACGTGCGCCTGAGCGCTTCCAGGACGTCTTTATTCTCAAAGGTCGTGAAGATAAACGCCTGCTGCCGCTGATCCACGCACTGGAAGCACAGGGTGTTGTCATTCAGCTGGCTAACCGCCAGTTCCTGGATGAGAAAAGCGAGGGTGCGGTACATCAGGGAATTATTGCTCGCGTGAAGCCGGGTCGTCAGTATCAGGAAAACGATCTGCCGGATCTGATTGCTACGCTCGATCAGCCGTTCTTTTTGATCCTCGATGGTGTTACCGATCCGCATAACCTGGGGGCATGCCTGCGTAGCGCCGATGCTGCTGGCGTCCATGCTGTTATCGTACCGAAGGATCGTTCTGCGCAGTTGAATGCAACGGCGAAAAAAGTGGCCTGCGGCGCGGCAGAAAGTGTACCGCTGATCCGTGTGACCAACCTGGCGCGCACTATGCGTATGCTGCAGGAAGAGAATATCTGGATCGTCGGAACCGCAGGTGAAGCTGACCATACTCTCTACCAGAGCAAAATGACCGGACGTCTGGCGCTGGTGATGGGCGCAGAGGGTGAAGGTATGCGTCGTTTGACCCGCGAACACTGTGACGAACTGATCAGCATCCCGATGGCTGGGAGCGTTTCGTCGCTGAACGTTTCAGTTGCGACGGGCATCTGCCTGTTTGAGGCTGTACGCCAGCGCGGCTAAACTATCTCCCTCATTTCTCTCTTATCTCAAGCCATCCTTCGGGATGGCTTTTTTGTGACCGTTGTCCCATGCGTGCTCCCCTCTGCCTGACCATACTTAAGGTGACGGCCATTGACGGAGGGAGACACAATGCACTGGCAAACGCATACCGTTTTTAACCAACCTGTACCGCTCAATAACAGCAACTTATATCTGTCCGATGGCGCGCTGTGTGAAGCGGTTATCCGTGAAGGCGCTGGCTGGGACAGCGATCTTCTCGCCAGTATTGGTCAGCAGCTAGGGACTGCCGAGTCGCTCGAGCTTGGCCGTCTGGCCAATGCTTTTCCACCCGAGTTATTGCGCTACGACTCGCAGGGTCAGCGGCTGGATGATGTGCGTTTTCATCCTGCCTGGCATTTACTGATGCAGGGATTGTGCGCCAATCGCGTACATAATCTGGCCTGGGAAGAAGACGCGAGGCAGGGAACATTTGTTGCCCGGGCGGCCCGTTTCATGCTGCATGCGCAGGTGGAAGCGGGCACGTTGTGTCCGGTTACCATGACTTTTGCCGCCACGCCGTTGTTACTTCAGATGTTACCTGCACCCTTTCACGACTGGTTTACGCCGCTGCTAAGCGACCGTTATGACTCGCATTTACTGCCCGGAGGGCAAAAGCGTGGGTTATTGATCGGCATGGGAATGACCGAGAAGCAGGGGGGGTCAGATGTGCTAAGCAATACCACTCAGGCAGAACGTCTTACAGACGGCTCGTATCGGCTGGTGGGACATAAGTGGTTTTTCTCCGTGCCGCAAAGCGATGCCCATTTGGTACTGGCCCAGGCAAAGGGAGGCTTATCCTGCTTTTTTGTACCGCGATTTTTACCCGACGGGCAGCGTAATGCTATCCGTCTGGAGCGGCTGAAAGATAAGTTAGGCAATCGCTCCAACGCCAGCTGCGAGGTTGAATTCCACGATGCGATTGGCTGGCTATTGGGTGAAGAAGGGGAAGGTATACGTCATATCCTGAAAATGGGTGGGATGACGCGTTTTGACTGTGCGCTCGGCAGTCATGGCATGATGCGACGTGCTTTTTCTGTCGCGATTTACCATGCGCACCAGCGACAGGTTTTTGGCAAACCATTGATCGAACAACCGATGATGCGCCAGGTATTAGGTCGGATGGCGCTCCAACTGGAAGGTCAGACGGCGTTACTGTTCCGACTGGCGCGGGCCTGGGACCGTCGCGCTGATGCCAAAGAATCTCTGTGGGCCAGGTTGTTCACACCAGCAGCGAAATTCTCTGTTTGCAAGGCCGGTATGCCGTTTGTTGCAGAGGCGATGGAAGTGCTCGGCGGGATTGGCTACTGCGAGGAGAGTGAATTGCCGCGCCTGTATCGTGAGATGCCGGTAAACAGTATCTGGGAGGGCTCTGGCAACATTATGTGCCTCGATGTATTGCGGGTGCTGACAAAACAACCCGGCATATACGATATGCTCAGCGAAGCCTTTGCTGAGGTAAAAGGGCAAGACCGACATTACGATCGAATGGTACGTCAACTACAGCAGCGTTTACGTAAACCCAGCGAGGAGTTGGGACGGGAGATTACACAGCAGCTTTTCCTGCTCGGTTGCGGGGCGCAGATGTTGCGCTATGCCTCTCCGCCAGTGGCGCAGGCCTGGTGTCAAATGATGCTCGATACGCGTGGTGGACTACGATTGTCCGAACAGGTGCTGAACGACTTGCTCCTGCGGGCAACGGGGGGATTACGGTAATAATATGCCTGATGGCGACGCTGGCGCGCCTTATCATGCCTACATTCAATGTAGGCCGGATAAGTTTACGCCATCCGGCAATCTGTTAAGCATAGAGAATGGCCTGTACGCGCCAGTTGTCGGGCTGCTGGTCTTCGTACATCTGAATGATCCGATACCATGAGGCACCCTGTTCATCCGCTTTTAACGCGATTACTCGTTCTACATCCTGCGGATTCCCTGCAATGTTACTGACAGATATCAGGCCAATTTCGTTCAGGCCTGTAACGCAGTCAGCACTGGCGAACTCGGCAGACTGCGCCGTAGTACCTACCAGTCCGGCAGAAAGCAGCAGTGAGGATAAGGCAAGTGATTGTTTCATCGTCAGCTCCATTATTCGTACCCCTACACACGGCAGGGCATTCCATCGCGATCATAAACCTCAAGCTTCCTGCTGTTGGTTTATTGTGCACAGGTAAACGCATAGCGGCGCAAAGCAATGTAAAGCTGACTAAATTCCTACCCAATGTTATTTACGATACAAAATAGCCTGTGAATACCATTGGCCTGTCACGATGGTTTCATCCACTAATAAAACCACGTAGTAATCAGCTTTAGCCGCGACGGCTTTGTCACGGATCTCTGCCAGCGCATCATCCGGAGAGCCTCTTACCAGCGCGCTGACCGTTCCTATTCGCTGTAACCCATTACTCTGGTCACGGCGGATCTCCTGCGGGTGGTCGGCAACGGGCGGTGCGGGTTGGGGCGTTGCCTGTAGCACGCTACAGGCGCTTAAAAGCATCACCAGCAATAAAGAGGCAAACCGACGCATAACTCTATCTCGTTTCCTGATAGCCATAGTGTAGTGCCTTATCAATTTCCCTTTAGGGGAATGTTCCCGAAGTGTTATCTCTCACGCGATTTTCGAATGAAAATGTTGCGAAAGCGTAACCCAGTTCTCAACATTATGAATCATTGCCGAACACATTCGCTTGCGTTAAGTATTGCTGCATGGCATACCAGAAAAAAAGAGGCGACAAATGATCGAAATTGAAACACGACAGTTGGCTGGTATCCCTGTCTTGCACGCCGTTCCGGCTGGCAAACGCGAATGTTCACTCCCTTGCATTATTTTTTATCACGGGTTTACATCTTCAAGTCTGGTCTATAGCTATTTTGCCGTTGCTCTGGCTCAGGCCGGATTCCGGGTTGTCATGCCAGATGCGCCTGACCATGGTGCCCGCTTCAACGGTGATGCTCAGGAGCGAATGTTCCGCTTCTGGCATATATTGCAGCAAAACATGCAGGAGTTTACGACGTTACGTGCGGCGCTGGTGGCGGAAAATTGGCTATCAGATGAAAGACTTGCTGTTGCGGGGGCGTCGATGGGAGGCATGACGGCGTTGGGCATTATGGCCCGCCATCCCGAGGTTAAATGTGTAGCCAGCCTGATGGGTTCGGGCTATTTTACCCGTCTTGCACAGACGCTTTTTCCCCCTTTACGAGTCCAGACGCCAGAGCAGCAGGCGGAGTTCGATGCCGTTATCGCACCGCTCGCCGAATGGGACGTTACGCATCAGCTACAACGGCTGGCCGACAGACCGTTGCTGTTGTGGCATGGACAGGAGGACGATGTGGTGCCCGCGGTTGAAACCTTCCGCTTACAGCAGGCGCTGATTCAGGCAGGGCTGGATAACAATTTAACCTGCCTGTGGGAAGCGGGCGTACGCCACCGCATCACGCCAGAGGCGCTGGCTGCGACGGTAACGTTTTTTCGCCAGCACCTTTAAACGCGAACGATGCTTACGCCCTGAGCTTCAAGTTGTTGCAGAATCTCAGGGTTAGCGTTTTTGCCGGTAATGAGCATATCGATTTGATCGGCGCGACTGAACAGCATCCCCGCGCGTTCACCGACCTTACTGCTATCGACCAGCACCACCAGTTTACCCACTACGTTAAGCATCTTCTGCTCAGCCATCGCGGTTAGCATATCGGTTTTATACAGTCCGTCCGCGGTCAACCCTTTACCGCTGGTAAACATCCAGTGTCCGGCATACAGGCTATTTTCGCTGCCTTGCGGACTAAGCGTGATGGACTGGCTTTTGTTGTATTGCCCTCCCATGATGATCACGCTGTCATGCTCCTGGTCGATCAGATAGTTCGCCAGCGGCAGATAATTGGTGATGATCTGCACCGGCTTGCCGCACATTTCACGACCAAGCAGGAAGGCGGTTGATCCGCAGTTGATCACCACGCTTTCACCCGCATTTACAAGCTGGGATGCGGCCTTGGCAATGCGAACTTTTTCATCGTGGTTCTGCGCCTGATGCAGATTCATAGGTGTCCAGCGCGGACGTTGCTGGGTGATGGCTTCTGCGCCATTGCGGACTTTCTTGAGTTTGCCGCTTTCGTCGAGTTTATTGATGTCCCGGCGTGCTGTGGCTGGTGAAATCCCCAGACGCTCAATCACGTTCTCAACGGTAACAAAGCCCAACTGCGCCAGCATATCCAGCAATATTTGATGTCTTTGTGCTTCAGTCATGAGCTATTCCGATACAAATTGATTTGAAAAGATGATATTTGAAATAGCCTGGAAATACTAAAGTAAATGGGAAAAAATGCCGGAATAGCCCGGCATTTTGTAGGGGTCACAAGAAGGATTTAAACGGCAGATCCGGTTCAATCGTGAAGCAGTCATCAAAGCCGCGCGGATAGTGATATTCAAAGTTATCTTTGTCCAGCGGCCAGGTGAACTTGCCGCCCACCTGCCAGATAAACGGCTTAAAGCCATACTTCAGTCGATCTTTTTTCATCTCCCACAGTACGCGGATCTCCTGAGGGTCGGCCTGGAAGTTTGACCAGATGTCATGATGGAAAGGGATCACCACTTTCGTATTCAACGCTTCCGCCATGCGCAGCATGTCGGAGCTGGTCATTTTGTCCGTAATCCCGCGCGGATTTTCACCATAGGAGCCGAGCGCTACGTCGATCTGGTGCTCGTTGCCATGCTTTGCGTAGTAGTTAGAGTAGTGCGAGTCTCCGCTGTGGTACAGCGTACCGCCCGGTGTTTTGAACAGGTAGTTTACCGCACGTGCATCCATACCATCCGGCAGCACACCTGCCGCTTTTTGATCGGCAGGTAGCGTGATTAATGCCGTACGATCAAACGCGTCAAGCGCATGAATTTCAATATCTTTCACTTTCACCACATCGCCTGGTTTTACCACGATGCAGCGCTCTTTTGGCACACCCCAACCGATCCACAGATCCACACAGGTTTGCGGCCCGATAAATGGCACGTCATCGGCGCAGTTTTGCATGACGGCGGCCGCGACATTCACGTCGATGTGATCGTTATGATCGTGTGTCGCCAGCACCGCATCGATCTGTCGAATTGCAAACGGATCAAGAACAAACGGCGTGGTGCGCAGGTTTGGCTGCAGTTTCTTCACCCCAGCCATGCGCTGCATCTGGTGGCCAGTTTTCATTAGCGGGTTGCCGTGACTCTGTTTACCCGTTCCGCACCAGAAATCGACGCAGATGTTCGTCCCGCCTTCCGACTTCAGCCAGATGCCGGTACAGCCAAGCCACCACATAGCGAATGTGCCCGGGGCGACCTGCTCCTGTTCGATCTCTTCATTCAGCCAACTTCCCCACTCCGGGAATGTGCTCAGGATCCATGATTCACGCGTGATGCTTTTTACTTTACTCATCGCATTTACCTTTATGCTTGTTCATATTTAATCAATTTATGATTTGTTTTGATTGATATTGACATCATTTTTTCAAGAAGGCAATGCGTTGATTTTTGGTTTTCAGCGGGGAATGTGATCAAGTCACAGCGTGACAGGATGGTTTACTTGAATGTTGGATTTGTATTTTATTGTTTTAATAGAGTTTATTTTGTCGTCGATGAATTAGAAGTAAAGCCACTCTACAAGTGTGTGAATTATTTGCGTACTGCATCACATTTAATCAAATTCAATCTTGTTGTGATTACTTTTGAAAATTAGAGTGAGGGCACAACATCCTGGGCATCTGTAATGAATGTTCAGCAACTTCGTCTACTGGAGATCGTTATGGAGATCCTCTACAACATCTTTACCGTCTTTTTTAATCAGGTTATGACCAACGCGCCCTTGCTGTTGGGTATTGTGACCTGTCTTGGTTACATCCTGCTGCGTAAAAGCGTCAGCGTTATTATCAAAGGCACGATCAAAACGATTATCGGTTTTATGTTGCTGCAAGCGGGATCGGGCATTCTGACCAGCACGTTTAAACCGGTGGTGGCGAAGATGTCCGAAGTTTACGGTATCAATGGTGCGATTTCCGATACCTATGCCTCCATGATGGCAACCATCGAACGTATGGGCGATGCCTATAGTTGGGTGGGTTATGCTGTGCTGTTGGCGCTGGCGCTGAATATTTGTTACGTACTGCTACGGCGTATTACCGGCATTCGCACCATCATGCTGACCGGCCACATTATGTTCCAGCAGGCGGGCCTGATTGCCGTCTCTCTCTACATCTTTGGTTACCCGATGTGGACCACCATCATCTGCACCGCGGTGCTGGTGTCCCTCTACTGGGGCATTACTTCCAATATGATGTACAAGCCGACGCAGGAAGTGACCGACGGCTGCGGTTTCTCCATCGGTCACCAGCAGCAGTTCGCTTCATGGATTGCCTACAAAGTCGCGCCTTATCTGGGTAAGAAAGAGGAGAGTGTTGAAGATCTGAAGCTGCCGGGCTGGCTGAATATCTTCCATGACAACATCGTTTCTACCGCGATTGTTATGACCCTCTTCTTCGGCGCGATCCTGCTCTCTTTCGGTATTGATGTGGTTCAGGCGATGGCGGGTAAAACCCACTGGACGGTCTATATCCTGCAGACCGGTTTTTCGTTTGCCGTCGCTATTTTCATCATCACTCAGGGCGTTCGTATGTTCGTTGCTGAGCTTTCAGAAGCGTTCAACGGTATCTCTCAACGTCTGATCCCGGGTGCAGTGCTGGCTATCGACTGCGCGGCGATTTATAGCTTTGCGCCCAACGCGGTGGTCTGGGGCTTTATGTGGGGCACCATCGGCCAACTGATTGCGGTGGGCATCCTGGTGGGTTGCGGCTCTTCTATTCTGATTATCCCTGGCTTTATTCCGATGTTCTTCTCGAACGCGACTATCGGCGTGTTTGCTAACCACTTTGGCGGCTGGCGCGCGGCGCTCAAGATTTGCCTGGTGATGGGGATGATCGAAATCTTCGGCTGCGTCTGGGCGGTGAAGCTCACCGGGATGAGCGCCTGGATGGGCATGGCGGACTGGTCAATTCTGGCGCCGCCGATGATGCAGGGCTTTGCCTCCATCGGCATCGTGTTTATGGCCGTCATTATTCTGATTGCACTGGCTTATATGTTTTTCGCAGGACGCACCTTGCGCGCTGAGGAAGACGCAGAAAAACAACTGGCAGAACACTCTGCTTAATAAGGAGTTCCGATTATGACCGTACGTATTTTGGCTGTATGTGGCAATGGGCAGGGGAGTTCCATGATCATGAAGATGAAGGTGGATCAGTTTTTAACCCAGTCAAATATTGACCATACGGTAAACAGTTGCGCAGTAGGTGAATACAAAAGTGAACTGAGCGGCGCGGATATCATCATCGCTTCTACCCATATCGCCGGTGAGATTACCGTATCGGGCAATAAATATGTTGTTGGCGTACGCAACATGCTGTCTCCCGCCGATTTTGGACCAAAACTGCTGGAAGTGATCAACGCGCATTTCCCTCAGGACGTGAAGTAAGGAGGCGGCCTATGAAATTACGTGATTCGCTGGCAGACAATAACACCATCCTTTTACAGGCTGAGGCCAGCTCCTGGCAGGAAGCGGTAAAGCTGAGCGTGGATCTGCTGGTTAAGGCTGATGTGGTTGAACCACGCTACTACCAGGCCATCCTCGACGGAGTCGAACAGTTCGGCCCGTATTTCGTGATTGCGCCGGGCCTGGCGATGCCGCACGGCCGTCCGGAGGAAGGGGTTAAGAAAACCGGTTTTGCGCTGGTGACGCTGAAAACACCGCTGGTGTTTAACCACGAAGATAACGACCCGGTCGATATCCTGATCACCATGGCGGCAGTAGACGCCAACACACATCAGGAAGTCGGCATCATGCAGATCGTGAATCTCTTTGACGACGAAGCCAATTTCGACCGTTTACGTGCCTGCCGTACCGCGCAGGAAGTGCTGGATTTAATTGATAACGCCACTGCGGCGGCTGTTTAAAAGGATACCAAAATGTCATTACCTATGTTGCAGGTTGCGCTGGATAACCAATCAATGTCTTCCGCCTATGAAACGACGCGTCTGATTGCCGAAGAGGTCGATATCATTGAGGTGGGCACGATTCTTTGCGTGGCTGAGGGGGTGCGCGCCGTACGCGATCTGAAGGCGCTTTATCCGCATAAAATTGTGCTGGCGGATGCCAAAATCGCCGACGCGGGTAAAATCCTCTCGCGCATGTGTTTCGAAGCCAATGCTGACTGGGTTACCGTCATCTGCTGTGCGGATATCAACACCACCAGGGGGGCGCTGGAGGTGGCGAAAGAATTTAATGGCGACGTGCAGATTGAACTGACTGGTTACTGGACCTGGGAGCAGGCGCAGGAGTGGCGTGACGCGGGCATTGGGCAAGTGGTATATCACCGCAGCCGTGACGCGCAGGCGGCGGGTGTGGCATGGGGAGAGGCAGATATTAGCGCCATCAAACACCTTTCTGATATGGGCTTTAAGGTCACCGTCACCGGCGGCCTGGCGCTGGAGGATCTGCCGCTGTTCCAGGGGATCCCTATCCACGTCTTTATTGCCGGACGCAGCATTCGCGATGCCGCCTCTCCGGTAGACGCTGCGCGTCAGTTCAAACGTTCCATCGCCCAACTGTGGGGATAAGGAGCGACTATGTTGTCGAAACAGGTCCCGCTCGGTATCTATGAAAAAGCGCTCCCCGGCGGGGAGTGCTGGCTGGAACGCTTGCAGCTGACGAAGGAACTGGGCTTTGATTTTGTCGAAATATCGGTTGATGAAACCGACGATCGCCTGGCGCGTCTTGACTGGCGCCGCGAGCAGCGACTGGCGCTGGTGGCCGCTATCGCCGAGACAGGGATACGCGTACCGTCCATGTGCCTGAGCGCTCATCGTCGTTTCCCGCTTGGCAGTGAAGATGATGCGGTGCGCGAACAGGGGCTGGAGATCATGCGTAAAGCCATTCAGTTTGCGCAGGATATCGGTATTCGCGTTATTCAACTGGCGGGTTACGACGTCTATTACCAGCAGGCCAATAACGAAACGCGTCGTCGGTTTCGCGATGGGCTGAAAGAGAGCGTGGAGATGGCGAGCCGCGCGCAGGTGACGCTGGCGATGGAAATCATGGATTATCCGCTGATGAATTCGATCAGCAAGGCACTGGGTTATGCCCACTATCTCAACAATCCGTGGTTCCAGTTGTATCCCGATATTGGCAATTTGTCGGCGTGGGATAACGACGTGCAGATGGAGCTGCAGGCTGGGATGGGTCATATCGTTGCCGTACACGTGAAGGATACCAAACCCGGTGTATTCAAAAATGTGCCGTTTGGTGAAGGGGTTGTTGAGTTCGAACGTTGTTTTGCGACGCTCAAACAGAGTGGGTACTGCGGACCATACCTGATTGAGATGTGGAGTGAAACGTCGGACGACCCGGCACGTGAAGTCGCGAAGGCGCGCGACTGGGTGAAGGCGCGAATGGCCAGCGCAGGTCTGGTGGAGGCGGTGTAATGCAAAAACTTAAACAGCAGGTTTTT
This sequence comes from Citrobacter sp. 21OH12SH02A-Citro, assembly GCF_027919895.1. Lineage (NCBI taxonomy): Bacteria > Pseudomonadati > Pseudomonadota > Gammaproteobacteria > Enterobacterales > Enterobacteriaceae > Citrobacter > Citrobacter sp. 21OH12SH02A-Citro. The sequence continues at coordinate 4,377,445 of NZ_CP114801.1, read as the reverse complement.
GAGGCCAATATGGATTTGCCGCGCTACGGGCTGGTGACGTTCACCTGGGGGAACGTCAGCGCCATTGACCGCGAGCGCGGTCTGGTGGTGATTAAGCCTAGCGGCGTCGACTACCAAACGATGCAGGTAGATGACATGGTGGTTGTGGATCTGGCCGGCAACGTAGTGGAAGGGCGCTATCGTCCTTCTTCTGATACCGCCACCCATCTGGAGCTGTATCGCCGCTATTCTTCTCTCGGCGGCGTGGTGCACACCCACTCAACGCACGCGACGGCATGGGCGCAGGCGGGTCTGGCAATTCCCTCGTTCGGCACGACGCATGCGGATTACTTCTTTGGCGATATTCCCTGCACCAGGGCGTTAACTGAAGCTGAAGTTCAGGGCGAGTATGAGCTAAATACCGGCAAGGTGATTGTCGAAACGCTGGGGGAGGTGGAACCTTTGCATACGCCTGGCGTAGTGGTGTACCAGCATGGCCCGTTTGCCTGGGGCAAGGATGCTCACGACGCGCTACATAACGCCGTGGTGATGGAGGAAGTGGCAAAAATGGCATGGATTGCGCGTGGTATTAATCCGGCTCTTAGCCCCATAGACAGTTATCTGATGAATAAGCATTTCATGCGTAAGCACGGTCCAAACGCCTATTACGGACAGAAGTAACGACTAAGTCCTGGAGCCCAATCATTCAGGGGATGTTATTGATCTGGCTGTGGGACTTTTTTGCAAAAAAAGCCCCCTGTGAAGGGGGCAAATTAAACTGCGGCAATGTTCTCGTTGGTTATTTCTGGTGCTAGCGGTAAATATCTGCACTGGCGTGCATATTTCCGTTACTACCGGGTTCCCTGGTGAGGATCACGTGGTAGTAGGTTGCGCCTTGCGCATCGGTCTCTTCATTCAGGGCCTGAGTGGCTTCACTTTCAGTGGCGAAGTTATGATTTATGTAAATGACGCCTAAGCTCTGCACATCATCCATATTCCTGGCCTGATGATTGTCAATTTTGATGGCTGCCGTTGCATTTGCACTAAGCAAAAGCATAGCCAGAAGGGTCAAAACACGGGCTCGCATATCTACCTCCTCGACTGCGGTCTCTGGTTGCCTCTCTCCTGTGAGTGATTAGCTTCTGATGTAATTTTAACCGTTACCGGCGCAGTCGATAGCGACCATTTCTGATGCAGTTGTTCAAAAAATTACCGCATAGCCATCTTTTCTTTTATTAACAGGCCGCTGGTGTGTACCGCTGCGGTGAAAAATACCTGTCTTTCGCGCATAAGCACTTACCAAATAGTCAATTTAATCGGGTGAGTACGCCGTTTATAGTGAGCCGGATAATTAATATAACTTTATGATAATAAGGCAAAAACTTATGGATACTTCATTCATGGATTTCAGCTACTTTGTGATTATGTTTATGGTCGCGCTGGTGGCAGGCTTTATTAACGTGGTGTCGGGCGGCGGTGGTTTTCTCTCGATTGGCGCACTGTTAATTTCTGGTTTACCCCCGGCGAATGCGCTGGCAACCAATAAAATTCAGGCACTGGGCAGCTCGCTGACCTCCGGGATTTATTTTTTACGCCGGGGGCATATCAACGTGCAGGAGCACAAGTATGTGTTTTTATCTGCCTTTATCGGTTCTGCGATGGGAACGACGCTTATCCAGTTCATTGAACCGGAGCTGCTGAAGAAACTGCTCCCGATCCTGATTATCGCGGTCGCTATCTACTTTATTTTTGCGCCAAATCTCAGCGAACCGAAAAGAAAGCAGCAGGTATCCCTGTTTCTCTTCTCATTGATTGGCGGGGGATGCATTGGTTTTTATGACGGCTTTCTCGGTGCCGGGGCTGGCTCCTTTTATACCCTCAGCTATATCCTACTGTGGGGATACAGTATCGATAAGGCGCAAATTCACTCGAATTTTATTAACCTGGCGTCCAACATCGCCTCGATTTTGTTCTTCATTTTTGGCGGTAAAATGATCTGGTCACTGGGGCTGGTGATGTTTGCTGGGCAGTCCCTCGGCGCACGTCTTGGCGCGACGGTCGTACTAACGCGCGGCAAGAAAGTTATCCGACCCATGATTGTCATTGTCTCCATTTGCATCAGCGTCAAAATGCTGCTGGATATGTATTAATGGCGACATGATAAATAATCGTACAATTACCTTGAGTTTAGTGGCAGGCGCCAGTATTATGACGCGTCAATTTTTCAGCCGACCTTTAACACGTTCCTTGCCTCCCCGGGCCTCGGCTGACCCAGACAGGAGGCTGAATAATCCGTAAGGAGCAATTCGATGCGTCATTACGAAATCGTTTTTATGGTCCATCCTGACCAGAGCGAACAGGTTCCGGGTATGATCGAACGCTACACTGCTGCCATCACTGGTGCAGAAGGCACGATCCACCGTCTGGAAGACTGGGGCCGCCGTCAGCTGGCTTACCCGATCAACAAACTGCACAAAGCTCACTACGTTCTGCTGAACGTTGAAGCGCCGCAGGAAGTGATCGATGAGCTGGAAACTACCTTCCGCTTCAACGATGCCGTTATCCGCAGCATGGTTATGCGTACTAAACACGCTGTTACCGAAGCATCTCCGATGGTTAAAGCGAAAGACGAGCGTCGTGAACGTCGCGATGATTTCGCTAACGAAACCGCAGATGATGCTGAAGCTGGGGATTCTGAAGAGTAATTTCTGATGACCAACCGTCTGGCGTTGTCCGGCACCGTGTGCAGGGCTCCCCTTCGAAAGGTCAGTCCATCAGGAATTCCTCATTGCCAGTTCGTGCTTGAGCATCGTTCTGTGCAGGAGGAAGCCGGGTTTCACCGGCAGGCGTGGTGCCAAATGCCCGTTATTATTAGCGGACACGAAAACCAGGCCATTACTCACAGTATAACGGTCGGTAGCGCAGTGACCGTTCAGGGGTTCATCTCTTGCCACAAGGCAAAGAACGGCCTGAGCAAAATGGTTCTGCATGCCGAGCAGATTGAATTGATAGATTCTGGAGACTAGCCATATGGCACGTTATTTCCGTCGTCGCAAGTTCTGCCGTTTCACCGCGGAAGGCGTTCAAGAGATCGACTATAAAGATATCGCTACGCTGAAAAACTACATCACCGAAAGCGGTAAGATTGTCCCAAGCCGTATCACCGGTACCCGTGCAAAATACCAGCGTCAGCTGGCTCGCGCTATCAAACGCGCTCGCTACCTGTCCCTGCTGCCGTACACTGATCGTCATCAGTAATCGGTCACGGTCCATTAATACGACTTTGAGAGGATAAGGTAATGCAAGTTATTCTGCTTGATAAAGTAGCAAACCTGGGTAGCCTGGGTGATCAGGTTAACGTTAAAGCGGGCTATGCTCGTAACTTCCTGGTACCACAGGGTAAAGCTGTTCCTGCTACCAAGAAAAACGTTGAATTTTTCGAAGCGCGTCGCGCTGAGCTGGAAGCTAAACTGGCTGACGTTCTGTCCGCTGCTGAAGCTCGTGCTGAGAAAATCAACGCACTGGAAACCGTAACCATCGCGTCTAAAGCTGGCGACGAAGGTAAACTGTTCGGTTCCATCGGTACTCGCGACATCGCTGACGCTGTAACTGCAGCTGGCGTTGAAGTAGCTAAGAGCGAAGTTCGTCTGCCGAACGGCGTTCTGCGTACCACTGGTGAGCACGAAGTGAGCTTCCAGGTTCACAGCGAAGTGTTTGCTAAGCTGACTGTAAACGTAGTTGCAGAATAAGTTTTTATTCTGATTACCGCGTAAAAGCGCCGGCCTCGTGTCGGCGTTTTGCTTTTCTGTTCCCTCCGCTTTTCGCTCTGGCTATTCTTTATCCTTTTCGGGATAATCATAAAAATAAAACATTATTTCAAAGTGGTGATGGAATGGAACCAACGCACCAACCTCTGTTTGCGCGTAAAAATGTTGTCTACCTGAGCGCAGCGTTCTGCTGTCTGCTGTGGGGGAGCGCCTATCCGGCGATCAAAAGCGGATATGAGATCTTCCAGATTGCCACGGATGACATTCCCTCAAAAATTGTCTTTGCCGGCTATCGCTTCCTGTTTGCTGGATTATTGCTGCTATTGCTGGCGGTGGCGCAGCGTAAACCGATTGGCCGGTTAAGCCCGCGTCAGTACGGTCAGCTCACGCTGTTGGGACTGACGCAAACCTCGCTGCAATACATCTTCTTCTATATTGGCCTGGCGTTCACGACGGGGGTGAAAGGGTCGATCATGAACGCGACCGGCACCTTCTTCAGCGTGCTGCTGGCCCATTTTATCTATCAGAACGACAAGCTGAGCTACAACAAAGTGCTGGGCTGTATCCTGGGCTTTACTGGCGTAATGGTGGTGAACTTTAGCAGCGGACTGGATTTTAACTTCAGCCTGTTAGGGGACGGTTCAGTGGTGATGGCGGCCTTTATTCTTTCTGCCGCCACGTTATACGGTAAACGCATTTCTCAGACGGTAGACCCGACGGTAATGACAGGATATCAGTTGGGTGTCGGCGGTCTGGCGCTGGTTATCGGCGGCTACGCTTTTGGTGGCACGCTGACCGTACACGGCGCGTCTTCAGTGGCGATTCTGGGCTACCTGACGTTACTCTCTTCGGTCGCTTTTGCGTTGTGGAGTATTCTGCTCAAGCATAACCGCGTGGGGATGATTGCGCCGTTTAACTTCCTGATCCCGGTTTCGGGGGCGGTTCTGTCGGCGATATTCCTCGGCGAAAACATTTTCGAATGGAAATATGCGCTGGCGCTGGTGCTGGTCTGTTCCGGGATCTGGTGGGTGAACAAGGTGAAGCGCTGACGCTTCACCTTGATGTCTGATGCGCTGTGTTTATCAGGTCTACAGGTGTGCCGGTTAACGGGCGCGAATAAAACTGCCGTTAGGTTGTCGAGTAAACAGTACCTGCTGACCATTACCGGTATCAATGGTTAATCCCGTTACCACGCCGTTGGCATTCTGCCTGATTTGTACCATCTGGCCGTCTTTCAGGTTGCTCAGCGGTTTTCCGGCACCTTCAACCTGCGCCATTGCGTATACATCGGTTGGCGGGAGGTTATGGTCACGGAATACCTGCGCCAGCGTTTTGCCCGAGTCTACGCGATAGGAGCGCCACTGCTGCTCAATTCCACTATCCTGTTGGAAAGGTTGCGTCTGCGGCTGAGATTGCTGAGCCTGCGGCTGCGCGTCTGGTTCTCCTTCCTGGATTGGCTCAGGCGCAAGCGGAGCGACCTGGCCCGGATCGTTTTGCGGGGCGACCAACTGTGCCTGCAGTTGAGCTTCGGTCGGCGGCTGCGACTGTGACTGTAAATCCAGCTGGGCAGTACGCGTAACCACAGGGGCATCGCTGGTGTCACTGGAGGGCAGCAGGAAGCCTATCACCAGCACGATAGCAGCAATTATAATGCCGCGTCGGTGCATAGGCGGTAGCGGATCCATAATGCGAAAATTGTCCGGTGCATGCCAGATTTTCGCCAGGGTTGGTTTTAATTCAAAGCGCCCGGGCATGGCTTTCCTCCTGCTCCGCGTCTCGTTCCTCGATCATAGAGTATAGATGGCTAATGCTATGATGTTCGTCATATTACCCGCTTTCGTGACGTCAACGCGGGGTATTCCTATTGTTTATGTTTCCTCGCGATTTGTCATCTGTTCCCGAGACAAAGTTTTACCGGATGCGGCATGGCTGATATGCTGCCCGCTACTTTACATCCGATGAAAGGAAATATGATGGCTAACCCGACTTTTGACACTATCGAAGCGCAAGCAAGCTACGGCATTGGTTTGCAGGTAGGACAACAGCTGAGTGAATCCGGACTGGAAGGACTGTTGCCTGAAGCGCTGGTAGCGGGTATCGCTGACGCGCTGGAAGGTAAGCACCCGGCAGTGCCGGTTGATGTTGTGCATCGCGCACTGCGTGAAATCCACGAACGCGCTGATGCAGTACGTCGCGAGCGTTTCCAGGCTATGGCGGCTGATGGCGTCAAATATCTGGAAGAAAACCGTGAGAAAGAGGGTGTGAACAGCACTGAATCCGGTTTGCAGTTCCGTGTTCTGACTCAGGGCGAAGGTGCTATTCCAGCGCGTACTGACCGCGTTCGCGTGCACTACACCGGTAAACTGATCGACGGTACCGTGTTTGACAGCTCTGTCGCACGCGGCGAACCGGCTGAATTCCCGGTTAACGGCGTGATCCCTGGCTGGATTGAAGCGCTGACCCTGATGCCGGTAGGTTCCAAATGGGAACTGACTATTCCTCAGGAACTGGCTTACGGCGAGCGTGGCGCTGGTGCGTCCATTCCTCCGTTCAGCACGCTGGTGTTCGACGTTGAGCTGCTTGAGATCCTGTAAGCAGTGACTTCTGTTCCCTCCGAGGCCGGGGGGAACAAAAAAATAGCGTGAAAAGCTATAGTTACGTGGTTGTCGATATTTTATTTTGCAAATGCCTCGTTAGCGTGTATTTTTGTGAGCTGATTCGCGCTATCAGAGTGATATGACACTCACTTTAAACATTAAATTAACATTATATCTAAATCTTAGTATTCATCCCGCCAATTCTTACCTAATATCGATGAGTCCTGATAATCAGGAACGTCGTATCATAGACACACTAAAGGCCGTAGAGCCTGAACAACACAGACAGGTACAGGAAGAAAAAACATGGTAGATCAGGTAAAAGTCGACGCCGCTGAAGAGGCTTCGTCTGAACAGTCGCTACGGCGCAATCTCACAAACCGTCATATTCAACTTATTGCTATTGGTGGTGCTATTGGTACCGGCCTGTTTATGGGCTCTGGTAAAACCATCAGCCTCGCCGGACCGTCGATCATCTTTGTGTATATGATTATCGGTTTTATGCTGTTTTTCGTGATGCGTGCAATGGGTGAATTGCTGCTCTCGAATCTGGAGTACAAATCTTTTAGTGATTTCGCCTCTGACCTGCTCGGGCCATGGGCCGGGTATTTTACCGGCTGGACTTACTGGTTCTGCTGGGTTGTTACCGGGATGGCAGACGTTGTCGCCATTACGGCGTATGCGCAATTCTGGTTCCCCGAACTTTCAGACTGGGTCGCCTCGCTGGCGGTGATCGTGCTGCTGCTGAGCCTCAACCTTGCCACTGTAAAAATGTTCGGTGAGATGGAGTTCTGGTTTGCGATGATCAAAATCGTCGCCATCATCGGCCTGATTGTCGTTGGTCTGGTGATGGTGTTGACGCACTTCCAGTCGCCAACCGGCGTTCAGGCATCGTTCACGCATCTGTGGAATGACGGTGGCTGGTTCCCGAAAGGTCTGAGCGGCTTCTTTGCTGGCTTCCAGATAGCCGTGTTCGCGTTTGTGGGTATTGAGCTGGTGGGAACGACCGCTGCAGAAACCAAGGACCCGGAGAAATCTCTGCCGCGCGCCATTAACTCGATTCCGATCCGTATCATCATGTTCTACGTTTTTGCGCTGATCGTGATTATGTCCGTAACACCGTGGAGCTCGGTAGTGCCAACCAAGAGCCCATTCGTTGAACTGTTTGTGCTGGTCGGTCTGCCTGCCGCGGCGAGCCTGATCAACTTTGTGGTGCTGACTTCAGCTGCCTCTTCCGCAAATAGTGGCGTGTTCTCTACCAGCCGTATGCTGTTCGGCCTGGCACAGGAAGGCGTAGCGCCTAAAGCGTTTGCCAAACTGTCTAAACGCGCAGTTCCGGCGAAAGGTTTAACCTTCTCCTGTATCTGTCTTCTGGGCGGCGTGGTGATGCTTTACGTGAACCCGAGCGTGATTGGCGCGTTCACCATGATTACCACCGTGTCGGCGATTCTGTTCATGTTCGTCTGGACCATCATTCTTTGCTCGTACCTGGTGTACCGCAAGCAGCGTCCGCACCTGCATGAAAAATCAATCTACAAGATGCCGCTAGGCAAGCTGATGTGCTGGGTATGTATGGCGTTCTTCGTCTTCGTACTGGTACTGCTGACGCTGGAAGATGATACCCGCCAGGCGCTGATCGTGACGCCGCTGTGGTTCATCGCGCTGGGTCTGGGTTGGTTGTTTATCGGTAAGAAACGTATGGCAGGTATGCGTTAATTTTAGTGCCCGGTAGCGCGATGCTTACCGGGCCTGAATTCCGTAGGCCGGATACGCGTTAGCGCTATCCGGCGATATCTTTACTCCCCGGCGAGAGCTCGCGGGAACAACACATTATTTTCCAGACTGATGTGTTCCATCAAGTCGTCGATCATCTCGTTAATGCCGTTATACATGGCTTTCCAGGTGGTGCAGGCTTCTGGCGGCGGCGTCACGTTATGGGTGATGTGTTTGATCACTTCGACCAGTTCACCGGCATCGTCATGTTCGCTTTCCATCACGCTGATTGGTCCCATCGCCTGGCTACCCATGCCCTGTTTGATCATCGGGAACAGGATCTGCTCTTCTTTCATCATGTGGCTGGACAGCTCTTCATGCAGCATGGTCAGGTTTTTCGCCAGACCGCGTGGTACGTTCGGTTTATCTGCGTGAACGCGTTCAACTTTCGTGGCCTGCAGAATCAGTTCCGGCAGCTGTTCGCGGTGTCTGTCGTGATAACGCACGATGATATGATCGATGATTTCAGCCAGTGCCACGGTACGCCAGTCTTTCTCCAGCGGCTGTTCAGCCAACTGCGCGAGCTGTGCCTCAATAACGTCTAAATCCAGCTCTTTACGCGCAGCAGCGCGTGCCAGCGTTTGCTTACCGCCGCAGCAGTAATCCATATCGTATTTACGAAACAGGGCCGAAGCGCGAGGAATAGAGAGCGCCAGTTCACCTAAAGGTTGATCGCGATAAGACATTGCCGTTACCTCATTCTTAATAATATAAGATGTATTTTAAATGCAACTTATGGCGAAGGATATAACCCTTTCGGGGTGGGGTGTTTTGTGAGGAATGTCACGAAAATTTCTTGTTTCGTTAAGGTGCTGAATCTTATTAGAAAGGAGAGGGATGGCGAAAAAAGCCGCGCGACAGGATTAAATAAGCGCACGCCGCTGCCGATAGTTAGACCTCAGACAATACCTGCATAATAAAAGGCTACAGATGTTTAAACGAATCAAAGTGATAACCCTACTTATCACCGTGTTACTCGCCCTGGGCGCGATGCAGCTCATCTCCGCAGGCGTCTTTATTGGCGCGCTCAATAACGATAAGCAAAACTTTAACGTCTCTCAGCTTTCCAGCCAGAACGTGGCCGAGTTTACCGATGCGTGGATTAGCCTGAACCAGGCTCGCGTCACGCTCAACCGGGGCATGTTGCGTTTACAGGGAACGATGGCCAGCGAGATTAACGGCGGTCAGTTGAAGGAACTGGTGAACACGGCAAATCGCCTGTTGGCCGAATCGAAAGAGCATTACGATAAATACTACGCCCTGCCGGAAACGCCGGGGCTTGATGAACATCTGGCCGATCGACTGGAAGAGCAGTACGGCATCTATTCTGCGACGCTGGCTAAAATGAACGCGCTGTTGGCTGAAGGTAAGCTGGAAGAGATGTTCAAGCAGAATGCCGAGCAAAAGCAAACGGCCATGCAGGAAGTTTATCGGGAATGGCGTAGCGCGCAAACGGCGCTGGCCACTGCCGGGGTGCAGGACAATGAGAGTGATTACCAGAAGATAATCTGGCTGCTGTCCGCCGTGATGCTGATTGTCGTCACCGTGATTATCGCCAGCTGGCTGGCGATGCAGCGAGTGCTGCTCAAGCCTCTCCACGAAGTGATGGGGCATATTCGCCACATTGCTGCGGGTGATTTGACGCACAGCATCAACGCCGATGGCAGCAATGAGATGGCGCTGCTGGCAGTCAACGTTCGCGACATGCAGCAGGCGCTGGCGAACACAGTCAGCGTGGTGCGTGACGGGGCTGACACCATCTATACCGGCGCAGGTGAAATTGCCGCCGGCAGTAACGATCTCTCTTCACGTACCGAGCAGCAGGCCGCCTCTCTGGAAGAGACTGCTGCCAGCATGGAACAACTCACCGCTACCGTGAAGCAGAACGCGGATAACGCGCGTCAGGCGACCAGTCTGGCAAAAAATGCCTCACAGACGGCGCAGAAAGGCGGAACCGTGGTTGATGGCGTAGTGCGTATGATGGATGAAATTGCCACCAGTTCCAGCAAAATCGCGCAAATTACCAATGTTATCGACGGCATTGCCTTCCAGACTAATATTCTGGCGCTGAACGCGGCAGTAGAAGCGGCACGTGCGGGCGAGCAGGGGCGTGGGTTTGCCGTGGTCGCTGGCGAGGTCCGTACACTGGCACAGCGTAGCGCTCAGGCGGCGAAAGAGATTAAGGCGCTGATTGATGACTCGGGGAATCGGGTAAATGCCGGTACGGCGCTGGTGCATGAAGCGGGTGAAACGATGGCGGAAATTGTGAGCGCCGTGACCCGTGTGACCGACATCATGGGCGAGATAGCCTCGGCTTCTGATGAACAGAGCCGAGGTATCGATCAGGTAGGTCAGGCGGTTGCCGAGATGGATCGCGTGACGCAGCAAAACGCCTCGCTGGTGGAGGAGTCCGCTTCCGCCGCCGCCGCGCTCGAAGAGCAGGCAGCACGACTGAATCAGACCGTAGCGGTGTTTAAAGTTTAACGTCTACTCCGGCCTACAAAATAATATCTTGTAGGTCGGATTAGCGCAGCGCCGTCCGGGCCATTATGATTGTGGAACCACGACGACGCTTGGTTTCTGTGGTTTGGCTCTGACGGCTATCACCACCCCAACAATCAGCAGCGCAATGCCGCTTACCGTCAGCAGCGGTGGAAATTCCTGGCGCAGGATAAAGGTGTACACCAGGCCAGCCAGCGTTTCGAAGACAATCAGCGGGCCGAGGATCACCGTCGGCAATTTTTGGCTGGCGACGTTCCAGCACAGTGCGCCAACCCACGAACATAATACCGCAATCGCTATCATCAGGCCGATAAACACGCCCGGACGCGGGCCGAAGGGCAGGGCAAAGTCCGGCGTTTGTCCGTTCAGCCACAGGCAGGCTGCAATATAACCGAGCAGAGAAACAGGCAACGTTACCAGTGCCTGGGCCGTCGCCCACATCATCGGGTGCTTATCTGGATTCTCGCGCAGCCAGCGGGCATTACGCAGCGCATACCATGCCCAACACACTACCGAGATCAGCGCCAGCGCGATTCCAGAACCATAACGCCAGCCGCTAAAGTCGGGTAAGCCTTGATTCAGCTCCGAGATATTCACGCACAGCAGACCGATACCAATCAGCACCAGCGCAGGCGACAGACGCCACCATGATAATTTGCCGTCGCGCTGGCTGTAGAGCAGGTTAGCGAAGACCGGGATCACAACCGGCAATGTACCAATAATCATCGTTGAAACCGGCGCGCCAGTGCGCTGGATGGCGCTTGCCAGGCAAACGTAATAAATCAGATTACCCATCATCGTTAGCGCCAGCGCAGTGACCCAGTCTTTACGCGTCAACTGACGCAAGCGCACACGCCCCAGCCAGGCAATCGGCAACGCTATTAGCCCCAGCGCCAGATAGCGCCCCATCGACTGCAATACCGCCGGATATTCCGGTACGATCAGCGGCCCAACAAAAATTAATCCCCACATTAGCCCAGCCAGCAGGGCATACAACACGCCGCTAATCATTTTTGACATCCACATCGCTTAACAATAAGTCGAGTGTAGGCAGGAAAAATGCAGCCGTATTGTATGAGATTGCTGTTCAACGCCGGACGACTTGTTTCTGATAACGTACCGGTGTAATACCGTAGCGATGGGTAAACGCGCGGGTGAGATGCGACTGGTCGGTGAGGCCGGTTGCGGCAGCGACCTCCGCGGCGGGCATTCCGTGAGTGAGAAAACCTTTGGCTCGCCACAGGCGGATCGCCATCAGCATCTGGTGCGGCGTGACGTGGAAATGAGATTTAAACTGGCGCTGAAAATGCCAGGGACTCAGCGCTGCAACCCGCGCCAGTTCGTCGAGCGTGACCGGGTGCATATAATTATCGTGCAAATACTCGCGTACCCGCTCAAAGCGATGCGCTCCCTCCGGTAATACCGGCGCATGGCGGGCCAGCGGCTGGAACGTGTCGATCAGATCGAGTAATAGCCCTTTTTGCGCCAGCGGATCCTCAGTGTTCCACAGGCCATGGATCAGCGAGCAGATCTGGCGCGAGCGTAGCGGATCGTGACGCGTTACGTCATGAAACCACCAGTGGCGGATCCCGGTGACTTCTTCCAGAAGATCGGGCTCAAGATAGATCATCCGATAGCGCCAGCCGTCGGCGGTTTCCGCTTCGCCGGTATGTAGCTCATCGGGATTCATGGTGACGACGGAATGGGCGGGGGCCACGTACTGCGTGCCGCGATAGCGAAAACGTTCGGCTCCGGCTTCTATCGCGCCAATACCAAACGCTTCATGGGTGTGGGGTTCAAAGGCGTAACGCGAGATGTGCGCATGATACAGCTCAACGCCCGGCACCTGTGCCAGATGGCGAAAGCGGGCGCTGTCTTTCTCATCAATAAACTGCTCAGGTACACCTTGCACGTCTTCTCTCCCCACGCATCATCATGTCATTATCAGAGAGGATGCGCGGGGATGCCACCACAATTAACTAATTTTTAACACTTACACGATGCCTTTGACGCTGTCTGCCAGCGACGTGGTTGGGCGACCAATCAGTTTGCTCAGCGTATGGCTGTCGTCGAAGAGGCCACCTTTAGAGGCACCAACGTCTGAGTCAGCCAGCATGTCCGCCAGTCCGGCAGGCAGACCTACACTTTTCAGCGCGGCGGCAAAATCAGCTTCGCTCAGGTTTTGATACACCACTTTTTTACCGCTCTGTTTTGCCAGTTCGGCCGCCAGCTGGCTCAGGGTCCAGCCTGCGTCGCCCGCCAGTTCATAGATTTTACCGGCATGACCGTCTTCACTGATGACGCGCGCGGCGGCAGCGGCATAGTCGGCACGGGTCGCCGAGGCGATTTTGCCTTCTCCCGCCGCCCCAATAAACACGCCGTGTTCCAGCGCGGCTGGTGCGCTGGCGAGATAGTTTTCGGTGTACCAACCGTTACGCAGCAGCGCGTACGCGATACCGGATTCAGCCAGCATCTTCTCGGTTGCGACATGCTCATCAGCCAGCCCCAGCGGGGAGCGATCGGCGTGCAGCAGGCTGGTGTAGGCGATAAATTTCACGTGGGCCGCTTTCGCCGCGTTAATCACGTTGCGATGCTGCGGGGCACGTTGTCCCACTTCGCTGGAGGAGATTAGCAGTAACTTGTCTATCCCCTGTAAGGCCGTGGTAAAGGCAGCTTCATCACTGTAATCCGCCTGACGAACGGTAATGCCCTGCTGGCTAAGCGCCGTCGCTTTAGCAGGATTACGCACAATAGCCACAATCTGGCTGGCAGGAACGGTTTTCAGTAGCGTTTCAATAACGTGTTGGCCCAGTTGGCCAGTGGCACCAGTAATCGCGATCATAGGATAACTCCTTTGGTATTGGTCTTGTGTTTAATCACATTAACACCTAAACTTACTTTTAGTAAGTACGTACAAAAAGGTTAGTATGAAAATGACAGCTTTGACGCTCTCCCAGCAATTACGTGATGGCAACTTGTTTGCCGAGCAGTGTCCCTCCCGCGAGGTGTTAAAACACGTCACCAGCCGCTGGGGTGTATTGATTCTGGTGGCGCTGCGCGACGGTACGCACCGTTTCAGCGATTTGCGCCGTAAGATGGGCGGCGTCAGTGAAAAAATGCTGGCGCAATCCCTGCAGGCGTTAGAACAGGACGGGTTTATCAATCGGGTGTCATATCCGGTGGTACCGCCGCATGTGGAGTATAGCCTGACACCGTTGGGTGAGCAGGTGAGCGAAAAAGTCGCAGCGCTGGCGGACTGGATAGAGGTGAATTTGCCGCAGGTTTTGGCAAATCATACCGTTAAGAACGAAGACGTCCCGGCATCAGCGTAAACGACCTGGTCGGGCTTGCCGGATGGCGCAGCGCCACCCGGCGTGGTCTTACTTACTCAAATCCAACTGATAAATGGCGAAGCCGATGTCATCGGTAGCGACTTTCTTCAGTGGATACTGGCCTTTCTCTTTGATAAACGCAGCGGCTTTATCAGACGGTGATGTTTCAAAGCGAATATCCAGTTGTGTCTCGCTGTGAATCGGCGCCAAACGCCAGTTGTTATCTGCCGCCGGATGAATTTCGCCTGCGCTCTTTGTCTGGGAACCTATCCATGCTGCCAGCACCGAGCGGTTTTCATCTGGTGATGCAAACGCGATGTGGCTGTCGCCGGTCCCGGCAAACTTACCGCCGTAGGCGCGGTAGTTGTTGGTCGCGACGAGGAAGGTTGCGTTCGGATCGATCGGTTTGCCGTTAAAGGTCAGATTTTTAATACGCTCCGCTTGCGGGTTAATCGTCTGGCATTCACCGTCATAGCGAGCGGGTTGTGAAACATCAATCTGATAATTCACGCCGTCAATCACGTCGAAGTTATAGGTACGGAAGCCATCCCAGTTAATTAACGACTGTGGTTTGCTGCTGTGGATATCAATCTGATTAAACTGCCCGGCAGAACATTCCAGCCACTCTTTCACCTCTTTACCGCTGGCTTTCACCACGACCAGGGTATTGGGATAGAGATACAAATCAGCGGCGTTACGGAAGGTAAGCTGACCTTTTTCGACTTCGACAAAGCTGGCCGGATCGTTCTTGCGTCCACCGACTTTAAACGGCGCAGCGGCGGAAAGTACCGGTAGTTTTGCCAGGTCCGGATCGCCCTGGATAAAATGTTCCACATAGGCTTTCTGCGCGTTATTCACCACCTGCACGGTCGGGTCGTCCTGAACCAGCGCCAGATAGCTGTACATGTTGTCGGCAGATTTACCGATTGGTTTGCTGACAAATTCACGCGTGGCATCGTGATCGGCTTTTAGGATCTCAACGATTTTTTGGTCTTCGCCAGCCAGTGATTTTTTGGCCGCGGCGTCATAAATCGGGCGCGCCTGCGCTTTCCCCTGCGTAACCTGCCATTTACCGCTGTCGTTATTCAGCACTAAATCCACCACCCCTAGGTGATCGCCCCACATGCCCGGCATCACCGCAGGAACGCCATTGAGCGTGCCTGTTGTGATATCTGCGCCTTTGATGTTGGCAAAGTCTTTCCCCGGGAAAACGGCGTGAGCGTGACCAAACATAATGGCATCCACGCCCGGAACTTCACTGAGGTAGTAAACGGAGTTTTCCGCCATCGCCTGGTATGGGTCGGCAGAAAGCCCGGAGTGAGCAACCACCACCACGACATCGGCACCTTTGGCTCGCATTTCCGGCACGTATTTACGTGCGGTTTCCGTAATGTCATTCACCGTCACTTTGCCGCTGAGGTTGGCTTTATCCCAGGTCATGATCTGCGGCGGCACAAAACCGATATAGCCAATTTTCAGCGTCTGCTTGTTTCCTTCCTGATCGACAACCTCAGTCTCTTTGATCAGATAAGGAGTAAACAGCGGCTTTTTGGTCTTAACGTCGATGATATTGGCGTTAACGTAAGGGAACTTCGCCCCGGCTAGCGCGTTGTGCAGATACTCAAGACCGTAGTTAAATTCATGGTTGCCAAGGTTACCCACGGCGTAATCCAGCGTATTCAGTGCCTTATATACCGGATGCGTTTCGCCCGCTTTCAGCCCCTTGGCCGCCATATAATCCCCGAGCGGGCTGCCCTGAATCAGATCACCGTTATCAACCAGCACGCTGTTTTTGACTTCACCACGTGCTGCGTTGATCAGGCTTGCCGTACGAACCAGGCCAAATTTTTCAGTCGGCGTATCTTTGTAATAATCGAAATCCATCATATTGCTATGCAAATCAGTGGTTTCCATTATACGCAGATCGACGGTCGCGGCATTGACGCTGGCTGCAATCAGCGTGGCCAGAAACGTTGCACTAAACTTAATCATCAGGGGCATCCTTTTAAGATCTAAGCCACAAAAGAAAATGTATATAAATCTTCTTGCTTACAGAACTGTGAATCATGACATGAATATAGCGTTTAAAACCGCAGACGCTATCACAGTTGGCGGATCCTTTGGCGATCGGGTATAAGTAAAACAACGAGTTAACACCACGACAGAAACGAGGTGGAGAATGTTAGAACATGTATGCCAGCTTGCACGGAATGCGGGCGATGCCATTATGCAGGTCTACGATGGAATCAAACCGATGGAGATTACCAGCAAGCAGGACGATTCTCCGGTCACGGCGGCGGATATCGCCGCGCATACGGTGATCCTCGAAGGATTACTGGCGCTGACGCCGGATATTCCGGTCCTGTCTGAAGAAGCGCCTCCTGGCTGGGATGTTCGCCAGCACTGGCAGCGCTACTGGCTGGTAGACCCGCTGGACGGTACCAAAGAGTTCATTAAGCGTAACGGTGAATTCACCGTCAATATTGCGCTTATCGAGCAAGGAAAGCCGGTACTGGGCGTGGTTTACGCGCCGGTGATGAAAGTGATGTACAGCGCGGCAGAAGGTAAAGCGTGGAAAGAAGAGTGCGGCGTGCGCAAACAAATCCATGTTCGTGACGCGCGTCCGCCGTTGGTGGTGATTAGCCGCTCGCATGCTGACAATGAGTTAAAAGAGTATCTGCAACAGTTGGGTGAGCACCAGACCACGTCGATTGGCTCATCGCTGAAGTTCTGCCTGGTGGCGGAAGGGCAGGCACAGCTGTACCCACGTTTTGGGCCAACTAACGTATGGGACACTGCCGCTGGCCACGCCGTTGCCGCCGCAGCCGGGGCGCACGTTCACGACTGGCAGGGGAAATCTCTGGATTACACCCCACGTGAATCATTCCTCAACCCCGGCTTCCGCGTCGCTATTTACTGAGTAATTTGTGCAGCAGGGCAATAACCTGCTGCACCTCTTCCTGCGTCAACGCACCATCTTTTGCCCACTGAACGCGTCCGTCCTTATCAAGTACGGCGATAGCGGAGCTCTCTTCATCCAGTTGCCAGGCTTTACGCGCAATGCCATTGCTGTCGACAATAAATTGTGACCACGGGTAGAGCTTCTTATTGCTCTCCAGACTGCTGCGCACAAACATACCGGAGCCAGGAATGGCGTCATCGGTGTTGACGATCGTGGTGGTCTGGTATTTGTCGTGCGGCAGGCTGGCCGCTTTGATTGCCTCGATCAGCGTAGCATTTTTCTCTTTGGCGGAGGTGCGTCCGGCAATGTGTTGCACAATTCGCACTTTCCCAGGCAGCTGCGCGCTATTCCAGCTTTTGTAGCTAAACTTATCGTTATCGAGAATCAGTTCGCCGCGATCGGCGATCCCCACCGGCGGTACGCGCTGGTTGGTCTCAAACGAATGCGCACCGGCAATCATCGGCAGCAGCAGGCACGACAGCGCCAGCAGTTTTTGTAAGGTCATAGGTTTTCCTTCTTTCTTTATTTTGCAGGTGATCCGACCACTTGGGTCTGGAATTTAATCATATGTGCGATTGATGCTTTTTCCCGCAAGCGCGATGCCAGTTTGCGGACGGGCGCACAAATCCTGCGAAAAATGAAGGCTTATACTGAAGACAGCGAAGCGTTGAAAAGATAATTCTGAATATTTGTAACCTGAAGGTAAATAAACTTATACACGCTGGAAACATGAGCGAGATAGTCTATAGTCATAGGGCATTAAAATTTGCGCCTGAGGATTGTCGGACCGATTGTGGTACCGCAAAGGCGTAATGCTCAGCAGGAGACAACAATGAAAATTTTCCAACGATACAACCCGCTGCAGGTGGCGAAGTACGTGAAGATCCTGTTTCGTGGACGGTTATATATCAAGGATGTAGGCGCTTTTGAATTTGATAAGGGTAAGATTCTTATCCCAAAAGTGAAGGACAAACTGCATTTTTCCGTGATGTCCGAAGTTAACCGTCAGGTCTTGCGTCTGCAAACTGAGATGGCTTGATCAAAGTGCTATGCGGTAGTTAAAAAAACGGCTCCTGGATGGGAGCCGTTGATGTTTCTGCAGGACGTTAAGACGCCTTTGCCTCTTCTTTTGCATCCGGCAGTTTCGGTACCAGTACGGTAGGTTTACTGTCCAGACGCGTCACCAGCAGCTGATCAATCTTGTAGTTATCGATATCCACCACTTCAAATTTGTAGCCTGAATACTTCACCGAGTCGGTGCGTTTCGGGATTTTACGCAGCATGAACATCATAAAGCCGCCGATGGTTTCATAGTTGCCGGACTGCGGGAACTCATCGATATCCAGGACGCGCATAACGTCATCAATCGGCGTACCGCCATCGACTAACCATGAGTTTTCATCGCGCGCCACGATCTGCTCTTCCAGACCCTGACCGACTAAATCGCCCATCAGCGTAGTCATAACGTCGTTGAGCGTGATAATCCCCACCACCAGCGCGTACTCGTTCATGATGACGGCAAAGTCTTCGCCTGCGGTTTTGAAGCTTTCCAGCGCTTCAGAGAGCGTCAGCGTATCCGGCACAATCAGCGTATTGCGGATCTGTACGCCACTGTTCAACGCCATGCTTTGGTTCGCCAGTACGCGGTTGAGGAGATCCTTTGAATCGACATAGCCAATGATGTGGTCGATATCTTCGTTACACACCAGGAATTTGGAGTGTGGGTGTTCCGCCACCTTGTTCTTCAGGCTTTGCTCATCTTCGTGGAGATCGAACCAGATAATATTCTCGCGCGAGGTCATGGAAGACGGTACGGTACGGGATTCCAGTTCGAACACATTTTCAATCAGCTCATGTTCCTGCTTACGCAGAACCCCTGCCAACGCACCCGCTTCGACCACGGCGTAAATATCGTCCGAGGTGATGTCGTCTTTACGCACCATCGGGATCTTAAACAGACGGAAGATGTTATTTGCCAGACCGTTAAAGAACCACACCAGCGGGCGGAAGACGAGCAGGCAGAAGCGCATCGGGTTGATGATACGCAAAGCCACAGCTTCTGGCGCAATCATACCGATGCGTTTCGGAGTTAAATCCGCGAACAGGATGAACAGGCCAGTAACCAGCGAGAACGACAGAATAAAGCTTAACTGTTCGGACAGCTCTGGAGTGAAGTACTTCGAGAAAAGGCTGTAAAACGCCGGGGAGAATGCCGCATCACCGACAATACCACCGAGAATAGCGACCGCGTTAAGGCCAATTTGCACAACGGTAAAAAACATGCCGGGGTTTTCCTGCATCTTCAAAACACGTTGTGCGTTTACGTTGCCTTCATCGGCAAGCAGTTTAAGTTTTATTTTGCGTGATGCAGCAAGCGAGATCTCGGATATCGAGAAAAACGCACTCACGGCGATCAGGCAGAGAATGACTAAAATACTGTTTAACATATCTTATCCGACCGTTAAGGCCAGATCCTCGGAAGGGATAAATTGATAAATCCGTGTGAAATACACATTGAAAACCGGTCCGAAGGGAGTGGACCGGCAATTTCAGGAGCTAGTATAGCGTAAGGTACTGTAAAGCCGCCAGAGGGTGGCGATTATCCTTGTGGCGGCAGACAAACGCCAATCCCGCCAATGCCACAGTACCCATAAGGATTTTTATGCAGATACTGCTGGTGGTCGTCCTCGGCATAGTAAAACGGAGTTGCGGTAGTGATTTCCGTTGTAATGGTGCGCTCGTCGCCAGCGGCGGTCATTGCTGCCTGAAAACGCTCAAGGCTTGCCCGTGCCGCGACGGTTTGCTCCGGCGTTAACGGGTAAATGGCGGAGCGATATTGCGTCCCCTGGTCGTTCCCCTGACGCATGCCCTGCGCCGGGTCGTGATTTTCCCAGAACACCTGCAGCAGTTGCTCGTAGCTGATAACATGCGGATCATAGACGACACGTACCGCTTCGGCGTGTCCGGTATCGCCGGAACACACTTCCCGATAGGTTGGGTTAGGGGTGTAGCCGCCGGTATATCCGGCCGCTGTGCTGTATACCCCGGGTAATGACCAGAATAAACGTTCAACGCCCCAGAAACATCCCATGGCGAAAAAGGCTATCTCCATACCGTCGGGCACGTTGGTCATCGAATGTTGGTTAACCGCATGCAGCGTTGCCACTGGCATCGGGGTGTTGCGTCCAGGTAGGGCATCTGCTTGAGTAACAAGATGCTTTCTATCAAATAAACTCATGGCCGTTCTCCCGAAATCAGTCATTTGGGTTAAGGTTGTAACGAGACGCGTCTTTGCCCACAATAAACGGCGTGAATACGTCTAGAGTTAAACATAAGAAATATTTGGGTTGTCGTCTGTTTTTCAACTCTTATTGTTGATTTTTTGTTAAGCCGAGGAACGGCATAGTATTTTTTTCCAGGGGTGGGAAAAAAGGATATTCAGGAGAAAATGTGCCACATATCCGTCAGTTATGTTGGGTGGGATTACTGTGCTTAAGTGGCTCCGCCGCCGCAGCGAATGTTCGCTTACAGGTCGAGGGATTATCAGGACCGCTGGAGAAAAACGTCCGTGCGCAGCTATCCACGATTCAAAGTGATGAAGTCACTCCAGACCGACGCTTTCGTGCGCGCGTTGATGATGCCATCCGCGAAGGGCTAAAAGCGCTGGGCTACTTTGAGCCCACCATTGATTTTGAGCTGCGTCCGCCGCCGGCGAAAGGACGCCAGGTGCTGATTGCCAAAGTGACCCCTGGTGAGCCGGTGCTGATTGGCGGCACCGAAGTGATTCTGCGCGGTGGCGCACGTACGGATAAAGATTACCTGGATCTGCTGAAAACGCGACCGGCAATCGGCACCGTGCTGAATCAGGGGGACTATGATAACTTCAAAAAATCACTCACCAGCGTAGCGCTGCGCAAAGGCTATTTCGACAGTGAATTTAATAAAAGCCAGCTTGGGATAGCGCTCGAACGCCGCCAGGCATTCTGGGATATCGATTACAACAGCGGTGAACGCTATCGCTTTGGCCATGTCACTTTTGAAGGCTCGCAAATTCGCGATGAGTACCTGCAAAATCTGGTGCCCTTTAAAGAGGGTGAAGAGTACGAGTCGAAAGATTTGGGCGAACTGAACCGTCGTCTGTCGGCGACCGGATGGTTTAATTCCGTGGTCGTCGCACCGGAATTTGATAAAGCCCGTGAAACCAAAGTGCTGCCGCTGAAAGGCGTTGTGTCGCCGCGAACTGAAAATACCATCGAAACCGGGGTCGGTTACTCAACTGACGTCGGTCCACGGGTGAAGACCTCGTGGAAAAAGCCGTGGATGAACTCCTATGGCCACAGCCTGACCACCAGCGCCAGCATCTCTGCGCCAGAGCAGGTTCTTGATTTCAGTTATAAAATGCCGCTATTAAAGAACCCGCTGGAGCAGTATTACCTGGTGCAGGGGGGCTTTAAGCGTACCGATTTAAACGATACCGAGCAGGACTCCACTACGCTTGCGGTTTCCCGCTACTGGGATCTCTCCAGCGGCTGGCAGCGCGCGATTAACCTGCGCTGGAGCCTCGACCACTTTACCCAGGGTAACGTCACTAACACCACCATGCTGCTCTATCCGGGCGTGATGATCAGCCGGACGCGCTCGCGCGGCGGTCTGATGCCAGTCTGGGGCGACTCCCAACGTTATTCTATCGATTACTCCAACACGGCCTGGGGTTCAGACGTTGATTTCTCCGTCTTCCAGGCGCAAAACGTCTGGATCCGCACGCTGTACGATCGTCATCGCTTTGTGATGCGCGGCAACCTCGGCTGGATCGAAACCGGGGACTTCGACAAAGTACCGCCGGATCTGCGTTTCTTCGCCGGGGGCGATCGCAGCATTCGCGGCTACAAATACAAATCTATTTCGCCTGAAGGCAGCGACGGCAAGCTGAAAGGGGCCTCGAAGCTGGCGACCGGCTCGCTGGAATATCAGTACAACGTGACCGGAAAATGGTGGGGCGCGATGTTTGTCGATAGCGGCGAAGCGGTCAGCGATATCCGCAGAAGCGATTTCAAAACCGGTGCCGGGGTCGGCGTACGCTGGCAATCGCCAGTGGGACCCATCAAGCTCGACTTTGCTGTCCCTGTGGGCGACAAAGATGAACATGGTTTACAGTTTTACATCGGTCTGGGGCCTGAATTATGAGTTTATGGAAGAAGATAAGCCTCGGCGTGCTGATTTTTATCCTGCTGTTGTTAGGCACGGTGGCGTTCCTCGTCGGCACCACCTCGGGCCTGCATCTGATCTTCAAAGCGGCGAATCGTTGGGTTCCGGGGCTGGAGATTGGTCAGGTCACCGGCGGCTGGCGGGATTTATCGCTCAAAAATATTCGTTATGACCAACCTGGCGTGGCGGTGAATGCTGGCGAAGTGCATCTGGCCGTGGGGCTTAACTGCCTGTGGGACAGCAGCCTGTGCGTCAACGATCTGTCGCTGAAAAATATCAACGTGGCGATCGACAGCAAAAAGATGCCGCCATCAGCGCCGGTTGAAGAGGAAGAGAGCGGTCCGCTTAACCTTTCCACACCTTACCCAATCACGCTTTCGCGCGTGGCGCTGAACAACATCAATATCAAAATCGATGACACCACGGTTTCGGTGCTGGAATTTACCTCCGGCCTGAACTGGCAAGAAAAAACGCTAACCCTGAAGCCAACGTCATTACAGGGGCTGCTGATTGCCCTGCCTAAAGTGGCGGAAGTGGCGCAGGAAGAGGTTGTCGAACCAAAGATTCAAAATCCGCAACCGGATGAAAAACCGCTCGGCGAAACGCTAAAAGATCTGTTCTCAAAGCCGGTGCTGCCGGAAATGACCGATGTCCATCTGCCGCTCAATCTCAACATTGAAGCGTTTCGCGGCGAGCATCTGCGCGTGACCGGGGATACGGATTTAACGGTACATAACATGCTGCTGAAAGTGAGCAGCATTGACGGCAACATGAAACTCGATGCACTGGATATCGACTCGAATCAGGGGACGGTAAAAGCCAGCGGCACGGCGCAACTGACCGACACGTGGCCGGTCGATATTACGTTAAACAGCACGCTCAACGTCGATCCGTTAAAAGGCGAAAAGGTGAAGCTGAAGGTTGGCGGCGCGCTGCGTGAACAGCTGGAAGTCGGCGTAAATCTGTCTGGTCCGGTGGATATGGACCTGCGGGCGCAGGCGCGTCTGGCGGAAGCCGGATTGCCGCTCAACCTTGAGGTGGTGAGTAAGCAGGTTTACTGGCCGTTTACTGGCGACAAGCAGTTCCAGGCTGATGACATCAAGCTCAAACTGACCGGTAAGATGACCGACTATACGCTGTCGATGCGTACCGCTGTGAAAGGTCAGGATATTCCTCCGGCTACCATCACGCTGGACGCCAAAGGCAACGAACAGCAGATCAATCTCGACAAACTCAGCGTTGCGGCGCTGGAAGGGAAAACTGAGCTGAAAGCGCTGGTGGACTGGCAGCAGGCGATCAGCTGGCGCGGGGAGCTAACGCTGGATGGCATCAACACGGCGAAAGCGATCCCGGAGTGGCCATCAAAACTGAATGGCCTGGTGAAAACTCGCGGCAGTCTGTACGGCGGAAGCTGGCAGATGGAGGTGCCCGAGCTGAAGCTGACCGGCAACGTGAAGCAGAACAAGGTTAATGTGCACGGTTCGCTGAAGGGTAACAGCTACCTGCAGTGGACGATCCCGGGCCTGCATCTGGAACTGGGACGCAACAGCGCGGATGTGAAAGGGGAACTGGGGGTCAAAGACCTCAATCTCGACGCGACGATTGATGCCCCGAGCCTGGATAACGCGCTGCCGGGACTGGGCGGTACGGCGAAAGGGCTGGTAAAAGTTCGCGGTACGGTTGAAGCGCCACAGCTGCTGGCGGATATCACCGCCCGGGGTCTGCGCTGGCAGGAGCTGTCCGTCGCTCAGGTGCGTGTCGAAGGCGACGTGAAATCGGCAGAGCAAATCGCTGGTAATCTCAACGTTCGCGTAGAGCGGATTGTACAGCCTGACGTGAATATTGGCCTGGTGACGCTCAATGCCAAAGGTAGCGAAAAGCAGCATGAGCTGCAGTTGCGCATTCAGGGGGAACCGGTCTCCGGGCAGCTCTCCCTGGCAGGTAGCTTTGATCGCCAAGAGCAGCGCTGGAAAGGTGCGTTAAGCGATACCCGCTTCCAGACGCCGGTCGGTCCGTGGTCCCTTAACCGCCCTGTCGCGCTGGATTATCGCAATCAGGAACAGAAAATCAGCATTGGGCCGCACTGCTGGAACAACCCGAATGCGGAACTGTGCGTACCGCAAACCATTGATGCCGGTGCACAAGGACGCGCGGTGGTGAACCTTAACCGCTTTGATCTGGCGATGCTAAAACCGTTTATGCCGGATACAACCCAGGCCAGCGGCGTTTTCACTGGCAAAGCAGATGTGAGCTGGGACACCACCAAAGAGGGGCTGCCGCAGGGGCAGGTTACGCTGAGCGGACGTAATGTGAAGGTCACGCAAAGCGTAAACGATGCGCCACTCCCTGTGGCGTTTGAAACGCTGAATCTGACCGCCGACCTGCACAATAACCGTGCCGAGCTGGGCTGGCTGATTCGCCTGACCAACAACGGGCAGTTTGACGGCCAGGTGCAGGTGACGGATCCGCAAGGACGCCGCAGTCTCGGCGGCAACGTCAACATCCGCAACTTCAATCTGGCGATGGTGAACCCCATTTTCTCGCGCGGTGAAAAAGCGGCTGGGGTGATCAACGCCAACCTACGTCTGGGCGGTGATGTGCAAAGCCCGCAGCTGCTCGGACAGCTGCAGCTGAGCGGTCTGGATATCGACGGCAACTTTATGCCGTTTGACATGCAGCCAAGCCAGTTAGCCGTTAACTTCACCGGAACACGCTCAACGCTGGCGGGAGTGGTGCGTACGCAGCAGGGCGAAATTAACCTGAGCGGCGATGCCGACTGGAGTCAGATAGACAACTGGCGGGCGCGCGTTGCGGCTAAAGGCAGCAGGGTTCGTATTACCGTGCCGCCGATGGTCCGCCTGGACGTATCGCCGGACGTGGTCTTTGAAGCCACGCCGAGCCTGTTTACCCTTGATGGCAACGTGGATGTGCCGTGGGCGCGTATCGTGGTACACGACCTGCCGGAGAGCGCAGTAGGGGTTTCCAGCGATATGGTCATGCTTAACAACAATCTGCAACCGGAGAAACCGCAGACAGCAGGTATTCCGATCAACAGCAACCTGAACATCCACGTCGGTAACAACGTGCGTATTGACGCCTTTGGTCTAAAAGCGCGTCTGACGGGCGATCTGAAAGTGGTGCAGGATAAGCAGGGGCTGGGGCTGAACGGACAAATTAATATTCCGAGCGGACGTTTCCATGCCTATGGTCAGGATCTGATTGTGCGTAAGGGCGAGCTGTTGTTCTCCGGTCCGCCGGATCAGCCGTTACTCAACATCGAAGCAATTCGTAACCCGGAAGCCACCGAAGACGACGTGATCGCCGGGGTTCGCGTCACGGGCACCGCCGATGAACCGAAGGCGGAGATCTTCTCCGACCCGACGATGTCGCAGCAAATGGCGCTTTCCTACCTGCTACGCGGACAAGGACTGGATAGCGAACAGAGCGATAGCGCGGCAATGACTTCAATGCTTATTGGTCTGGGGGTTGCACAAAGTGGTCAGGTTGTGGGTAAAATCGGGGAGACATTTGGCGTAAGCAATCTGGCACTGGACACACAAGGGGTGGGTGATTCATCTCAGGTGGTTGTCAGCGGATACGTACTGCCAGGTCTGCAGGTGAAATATGGTGTGGGTATATTTGACTCCTTAGCGACACTCACGCTACGTTATCGTCTGATGCCTAAGCTATATCTGGAAGCAGTGTCTGGCGTAGATCAGGCACTTGATTTGCTCTATCAGTTCGAGTTTTAGCAATGCGAATATTTGTCTACGGCAGTTTACGAACCAAACAAGGCAACAGCCACTGGATGACCAATGCCCTGTTGCTGGGAAATTTCAGTATCGACAACTACCAGTTGTATAGCCTGGGCCACTATCCAGGCGCCGTTCCAGGAGAGGGAACAGTACACGGGGAAGTTTATCGTATTGATAACGCCACGCTGGCAGAGCTTGACGCTCTGCGTACCCGTGGCGGTGAATACGCACGCCAGTTAATTCAAACGCCGTACGGAAGTGCATGGATGTACGTGTACCAACGTCCGGTTGATGGCTTAACGCTGATTGAAAGCGGTAACTGGTTAGACCGAGACCAGTACTGATATGAACACGCCACCCTCGGGTGGCGTTGTTTTATTCTGGATTTAAAACTCCACGCGCGCGCCGAGGTTATAGCGGCGTCCTTCCACCTGTGCGGATTCGTTCCACGCGGTTGTCAGTTTCGGATCCTCATCCAGCACGTTGTAGACCCCAGCCATCAGTTGCGTGTGCTTATTGAGCTGATAACGTACGCCTACGTCCACCATCGTGTAGTCATCATATTTATAGTTATTGCCGCTGTTGCGGTTACTGCTGCGATAATTCACCGTACTCCATACGTCCAGGCTTTGCGTTGCCGCCCAGTTCAGCGACAGATTCGCCATATGGCGCGGATAATCGTTTAGCGCGTAGCCTTTGTTAACGCCGCTTTTTTGTTCGCTGTGGTTCCAGGTGTAGTTAGCGTTGGCTTTTACATCGGCGGTAATCTGCCAGTCGGCATTCAGTTCTATACCGTATACATCCGCCTCGCTGACGTTGAAGTATTTACTGACGGAATCCGCGTTGTAGCCGTTGACGGAGCACTGGTTCGTCGACGTGGTTTCACAAATAGTTTGTTCAGCAATTTTGTCTTTGAACTGCGTATAGAAGACGGTGCTGTCGAGCGATAGCGCATCTCCCGTCCAGTAGAGGCCCAGTTCAGAGTTAACGCTTTGTTCAGGTTTCAGGTCGTCGTTACCAACGGTGAGGAAGGGATAAGGTACGGTTGAGCCGTAAGGAGTTACGAAGTTGCTGGACGTCGCGCGCAGCTCCGGTTTTTTATAGCCTGCGGAAACGCCGCCTTTCAGCGCCCAGTCATTGCTAAAGGCCCAGTTACCGTACATTTTCGGCGTAATATGTGTGCCAAAATTGTCATCCTGGTCCATCCTCGCTGACGTGGTCAGGATGAAATCGCCAATGCTCCAGCCGTCTTCAGCAAACAATGCCCAACCGTTACGGCTGATTTTGGTCACCGGGTCAGATCCGGGCAGCGTTTTGTTGGCCACATCAAAGCGGTCATTCAGCTCTTCGCGCGTGAAATTCGCCCCAACGGTCAGTTTATGGGTGTCGAGCGTGAAAGTGGTTTGCGAATTGGCGACGTAGTTCTCCATCTGCACATACTGCGGGGACTGTCCGTCATAAACGTACTTCGAACGGCCTTTTTCATAGTTTATGTAGTTGGTTGTCGCGATGGTGTCGTCTGCATACCAGCCGGTATGCGTCAGGGTGGCGGCGTTACGATCGAACAGCCATGACCACGGCGCACCGCGTTTCTGGGTACGGTTTTTTTCCTGCTCACCGGTGACCACGTTGAGATCGAACAGGTTATTCTCGCTGGCGGCCAGGCCCAATGTCATATCAACGGATTTACGATTGTGTTTGCCAAAATAGTTATTGCGATCGTCATCGCGACGGTCAAGCCAGTCGGCCGCCACGCTAAGGCCGAGAACATCGGGCACAATCGGCCCCATGGTAAACAAATTCATCTGGCTGGTATTACCTAAATACTGGTGCTCCTGCAGCCAGGTATTGGCAGCAATTGCCGTGGTCCACTCTTTTGCGCCGTACGGTTTTTTGGTAATGACGTTAACCACACCGCCGATGGCGTCTGAACCGTACAGCGAGGACATCGGCCCACGGATAACTTCGATACGCTCAATGGCCTCCATTGGCGGTAAGAAGTTGGCTTCAGTACCAATATCATGTCCGTAAGGACGAGATTCACCGGTATTTTGTTTGACGCTGTTGACCATAAAAGCGGTATAGGACGGGTCCATGCCGCGGATCATAATGCTACCGGCGTTCATGCCGCTGCTGTTGGTGACCGAGACGCCGGGAAGGTTTTTAATGGCTTCACCGATGCTACGGTCCGGCTGAATATCCAGCGTGTTACGATCGATAACTGAAATAGTGGCCGGCGCTTCGCGTTTTTGCTGCGAGAATCCGGATGCGGTGATCACCATTTCATCTTCGCTAGTGCGTGAGGTCTCGGTGAGTTCTTCTGCCTGGGTGGGGAAAATAACACCGCCTGAGAATGCAACGATCCCTGTCAGCGTAATAAGTTGACGCGTTTTCATAATATAGACACCTGAAAAGTAAAAAATAAAAACATCACCTTGCAGCTCAAAAAAGCTGCAAGGTGCAGATAGTTTTTTAATTATTAATATTTAGAGAGATCGATTTTCAGCACGTAGTCGGGCTTCACACCTGTCATTTTTTCCGACTGTTTGACGCTGACGTACAGGGTGTTAGCATCTGCCGAGAGCGCCAGACTGTTAGGTAATGCATTGGTTTCAATGCTTTGTTTTACCTGGTAGGTCTTGCTGTTCACAATACTGATGCGTTTAGCATTACGGTGGGTGATATAAACTTCCTGGCGTTTTTCGTTATATATCACTGCCAGCGAGTTAATAACCTTAATTGGTGCAATAACCTTACCGGTATTAAGATCAACAACCAGTACGTCCGCTAAATCCGGATCGGTCAGGAATGCGCGGTTATTTTTTGCATCCAGGGCAATATTCAGGAAAAAATGTTTTTTATCTGGCTCAATGGTAAAGCGATTAATAATTTGATGGTTGGTGGTATCCAGCGTAATAAGCTCGTTTCGGCCATTCACAACATACAGGCGGTTCTTATTTGCATCCACGGCCATGCCGGTCGGGTACTGGCCCATGTTCTCGAGGGTGGCGATTTTCTCGCGCTTTTGTGTGTCCACCACCCAGACTATGCCCTTTTCAGCCACGCCGGAAACGTACAGACGGTGGTGCTGTTTATCGAGCACCATTTCACGCGTATGAACAATATCTTTCGGGTTTTTGGCTTCGCTCAGTTGCAGTATCGCCAGCTCTTTACCGCTGCGGGTATCGACTAGCGTTACTGAACCTTCCAGCGTGTTGCCGACATACAGCACCTGGTTTTCTTCATCCAGCGCGGTGGCAAAGGCACGACGGCTGGTGTCGATGACTTCAGTCGTCGTGAGTTTCTCCAGATCGAGTTTGTAGATAAGCCCGCTGGTTTTATCTTTATCAAACGACGGCGACGAGGCGACAAAAAGTGCATTCTGCTGGCTATCAACCGCCAGCTCATACACGCCGTTACCGACATCGCGGGTCAGAAAATCTTTCTCAGGTAGCGTCTGCGCCACGCTGGACAGGCTGGTAAATAACAGCGCTGTGGCGAGTGCCACGCAGGAATAGCGTTTCAGGGACTTCACATTGTGGAGGTTCATTGACTTTTATTCACATTTATTTACATGATGAGAATGATAATGAGATCTAATATCATTCGCAATTAAGATAAATGAAATGTGACTACCCATTCTGGTAGGTCAAAAAGAAAACAGCGAAGGGGAGAGGTGGTAGAACGTAGAAATTTAAAAACCCTTACTAACCAGAGACTGGCGTTCAGGGTTTTAAGCAAACGCGAACTTACTTCTTCGCGCGCTCGAAAGAAGCAACGATTTCAGCTTTAGCGGCTTCAGCGTTGTCCCAACCGTCAACTTTTACCCATTTGCCCGCTTCGAGATCTTTGTAGTGTTCGAAGAAGTGGGTGATCTGCGCTTTCAGCAGTTCCGGCAGGTCGGTCACATCTTTGATGTGATCGTATTCTTTGCTCAGCTTAGTGTGCGGAACCGCAACCAGTTTCGCATCTTCACCGGATTCGTCAGTCATTTTCAGTACGCCAACCGGACGGCAGCGGATCACTGAACCTGGCTCCAGCGGGTACGGAGTCGGGACAAGAACGTCTACCGGGTCACCGTCCAGAGACAGGGTGTGGTTGATGTAACCGTAGTTGCACGGATAGAACATCGCGGTGGACATGAAGCGGTCAACGAACAGGGCGCCGCTCTCTTTGTCAACTTCGTATTTGATCGGATCTGCGTTGGCAGGGATCTCGATAACAACGTAGATATCTTCCGGCAGATCTTTACCGGCAGGGACGTTGAGTAAGCTCATGTCTGTTTCCTTTAAATAAGCTATGGCAAACAAGTGGCGGGTATTATAGCCAACTCGCGCTGAATGTCTCCGCTTGTTTTCGCTTTCTCTGCGCTCATTTTCTTCTTTTTACCCCTCTCTCGTGACAGAAAAATCCATATCTTCAGCCGCATTTTTCATAGCGGGATGAAAGCGATTACAAAGTTGTGATTAACGTTTTATTTACTTTTTTGAAGTGTGATGTAACGCAATTCGTTACATGCTCAATTGTCTATAGTTTTTTCGCGACGGTTTATTAACCAACAATAATCACCCTACGAGGACGCACTTATGTGGAAGCGCTTACTTTTAGTCACAGCAGTTTCGGCAGCCATGTCGTCTATGGCAATGGCAGCCCCTTTAACCGTAGGATTTTCGCAAGTTGGCTCTGAATCCGGCTGGCGCGCCGCAGAAACCAACGTTGCGAAAAGCGAGGCTGAAAAGCGTGGTATTACGCTGAAAATCGCTGACGGCCAGCAAAAGCAGGAAAACCAGATTAAAGCAGTTCG
This sequence comes from Citrobacter sp. 21OH12SH02A-Citro, assembly GCF_027919895.1. Lineage (NCBI taxonomy): Bacteria > Pseudomonadati > Pseudomonadota > Gammaproteobacteria > Enterobacterales > Enterobacteriaceae > Citrobacter > Citrobacter sp. 21OH12SH02A-Citro. Next base: position 4,346,769 of record NZ_CP114801.1, on the reverse strand, counting down.
CTCATTTGTTGCGCAGGGCGTTGACGCCATCTTTATTGCGCCGGTCGTGGCAACGGGTTGGGAACCGGTTTTAAAAGAAGCTAAAGATGCCGACATTCCGGTCTTTTTGCTCGATCGTTCCATCGATGTAAAAGACAAATCTCTCTATATGACCACGGTCACCGCCGACAACGTGCTGGAAGGTAAATTGATCGGCGACTGGTTGATTAAACAGGTGAACGGCAAGCCGTGTAACGTCGTTGAGCTGCAAGGGACCGTCGGGGCCAGCGTGGCCATCGATCGTAAAAAAGGGTTTGCTGAAGCCATCGCCAGCGCACCAAACATTAAGATTATCCGCTCACAGTCCGGCGACTTCACCCGCAGTAAAGGGAAAGAAGTGATGGAGAGCTTTATCAAAGCGGAAAACAATGGCAAGAACATCTGCATGGTTTACGCCCATAACGATGACATGGTGATCGGGGCGATCCAGGCGATTAAAGAAGCGGGCCTGAAACCCGGCAAAGATATTCTGACCGGTTCCATCGACGGCGTACCGGATATCTACAAAGCAATGATTGACGGTGAAGCCAACGCCAGCGTCGAGCTGACGCCGAATATGGCAGGCCCGGCATTCGACGCGCTGGAGAAATTCAAAAAAGACGGCACGATGCCTGAAAAGCTGACCATTACCAAGTCGATCCTCTATCTGCCGGATACCGCGAAAGAAGAGTTAGAGAAGAAGAAAAACATGGGCTACTAGTTTTGCTGCCGGTCTTCCGTAGGCCTGATGGCGTTGCGCTTATCAGGCCTACGAAAAGGCCGTGATTTCGTACCGGAGGAATGCCATGACCACCGACCCCCATCAGGAAATCCTCCGCACCGAAGGATTAAGCAAATTCTTTCCCGGCGTCAAAGCGCTGGATAACGTGGATTTCAGCTTGCGTCGCGGTGAGATTATGGCGCTGCTGGGAGAAAACGGAGCCGGTAAATCGACGCTGATCAAAGCGCTGACCGGCGTTTACCATGCAGATCGCGGCACGATCTGGCTCGAAGGCCAGCCTATCTCCCCCAAAAATACCGCCCATGCCCAGCAGTTGGGGATCGGTACCGTGTATCAGGAAGTGAATCTGCTGCCCAATATGTCGGTAGCGGATAACTTGTTTATTGGCCGTGAACCGCGGCGTTTTGGCCTGCTGCTGCGCAAGCAGATGGAAAAACGCGCGACGGAGTTGATGGCGTCATACGGTTTTTCCCTCGACGTGCGCGAGCCGCTGAACCGCTTTTCCGTGGCGATGCAGCAGATCGTCGCCATCTGTCGGGCGATCGATCTCTCCGCGAAAGTGCTGATCCTCGATGAGCCCACCGCCAGTCTTGATACCCAGGAAGTAGAAATGCTGTTCGGCCTGATGCGGCATTTGCGCGATCGGGGCGTCAGTCTGATCTTCGTTACCCATTTCCTCGATCAGGTCTATCAGGTCAGCGATCGCATTACCGTCCTGCGTAACGGCGGCTTCGTTGGCTGCCGTGAAACCCGCGACCTGCCACAGATCGAACTGGTCAAAATGATGCTGGGTCGCGAACTGGATACCCATGCGCTACAGCGTGCGGGCCGTACGTTGCTGAGTGATAAACCAGTGGCGGCCTTTAGCGACTTTGGCAAGAAAGGCACCATTGCGCCGTTTGATCTACAGGTGCGCCCTGGTGAGATCGTCGGTCTCGCAGGACTGCTGGGATCCGGGCGAACGGAAACGGCGGAGGTGATCTTCGGTATTAAACCCGCCGACAGCGGCAGTGCGCTGATCAAAGGCAAAGCGCAGACCTTGCGATCGCCGCATCAGGCTTCGTGTCTGGGGATCGGCTTCTGTCCGGAGGATCGCAAAACGGATGGCATTATCGCCGCCGCCTCGGTGCGGGAAAACATCATTCTGGCATTACAGGCGCAGCGTGGCTGGCTGCGGCCTATTCCGCGGAAAGAACAAAATGAGATTGCCGAGCGTTTTATCCGCCAGCTCGGAATTCGCACCCCCAACGCTGAACAGCCGATCGAATTCCTCTCCGGCGGCAATCAGCAAAAAGTATTGCTCTCGCGCTGGTTACTGACCAAACCGCAGTTCCTGATCCTCGATGAACCTACGCGTGGGATCGACGTCGGCGCGCATGCCGAGATCATCCGCCTGATCGAAACGCTGTGCGCGGATGGTCTGGCGCTGCTGGTGATTTCATCCGAACTGGAAGAGTTAGTGGGCTATGCCGATCGGGTCATTATTATGCGCGATCGCAAACAGGTGGCCGAGATCCCGCTGGCTGAACTGTCCGTACCGGCGATCATGAACGCCATTGCGGCCTAAGGAGACTATGGTGATGCCTCAATCTCTCCCTCAATCCACTCCGCCGCAACGGCGATTCCGCTGGCCAAAGGGCATGCCACAACTGGTGGCGCTACTGCTGGTGTTGCTGGTGGATAGCCTGGTCGCGCCACACTTTTATCAGGTGATTTTGCAAGATGGTCGGCTGTTCGGTAGCCCGATTGATATTCTCAACCGTGCCGCCCCCGTGGCGCTGTTAGCGATTGGCATGACGCTGGTGATTGCCACCGGCGGCATCGACCTTTCCGTGGGCGCCGTCATGGCCATTGCCGGTGCCACCACCGCGGCGATGACGGTGGCCGGGCACAGTTTGCCGGTGGTGCTGCTTGCCGCCTTAGGCTCCGGCATTCTGGCAGGGTTATGGAACGGGATTCTGGTGGCAATCCTCAAGATCCAACCGTTCGTTGCCACGCTAATCCTGATGGTGGCCGGGCGCGGAGTGGCGCAGCTTATCACCTCCGGGCAGATCGTCACCTTCAACTCGCCCGAACTGTCGTGGTTTGGCAGCGGCTCGCTCTTACTGTTCCCCACGCCAGTGATCATTGCACTGTTAACGCTGGTGGTGTTCTGGCTACTGACGCGTAAAACGGCGCTGGGGATGTTTATTGAAGCGGTAGGCATCAACATTCGTGCGGCAAAAAACGCCGGGGTGAACACGCGCATTATCGTGATGCTCACCTATGTGCTGAGCGGTCTGTGTGCGGCTATCGCCGGCATTATCGTCACGGCGGATATCCGCGGGGCAGATGCCAATAACGCCGGATTGTGGCTGGAACTGGATGCCATCCTGGCGGTAGTCATCGGCGGCGGCTCGCTGATGGGCGGGCGCTTTAATCTGCTGCTGTCGGTGGTCGGGGCATTGATTATTCAGGGCATGAACACCGGGATTTTACTGTCGGGCTTCCCGCCAGAACTAAATCAAGTGGTCAAAGCCGTGGTGGTGTTGTGTGTGCTGGTCGTGCAATCACAACGCTTTATCAGCCTGATAAAAGGAGTGCGTGGTCATGATAAAACGTAATTTACCGCTGATGATCACCCTCGGCGTGTTTGTGCTGGGTTACCTCTACTGCCTGACACAATTTCCGGCTTTTGCTTCAACCAGAGTTATCTGCAATATCCTGACCGATAACGCTTTTCTGGGCATCATCGCCGTGGGCATGACCTTCGTGATTCTCTCTGGCGGGATCGACCTGTCCGTTGGCTCGGTGATCGCGTTTACCGGCGTATTTCTGGCGAAGGCCATTGGCTACTGGGGTATATCTCCGCTGCTGGCGTTTCCCCTGATTCTGCTGATGGGCTGTGCGTTTGGCGCGTTTATGGGGTTACTGATTGATGCGCTGAAGATCCCGGCATTCATTATTACCCTGGCAGGAATGTTCTTCCTGCGCGGTGTCAGCTATCTGGTGTCTGAAGAGTCGATCCCAATTAACCATCCGGTTTATGACATGCTCTCAAGCCTGGCATGGAAAATTCCCGGCGGCGGCCGCCTGAGTGCAATGGGATTGCTGATGCTGGCGGTAGTCGTCATTGGCATATTCCTGGCGCACCGTACGCGCTTTGGTAATCAGGTTTACGCGATTGGCGGCAACGCCACCTCTGCCAACTTGATGGGGATCTCAACCCGCAGCACGACCATCCGTATCTATATGCTGTCGACCGGGCTTGCGACGCTTGCTGGCATTGTCTTTTCAATTTACACCCAGGCGGGTTATGCGCTGGCGGGCGTCGGCGTTGAGCTGGATGCGATTGCCTCAGTCGTGATTGGCGGAACCCTGTTGAGCGGCGGGGTCGGTACGGTGTTAGGAACGTTGTTTGGTGTCGCCATTCAGGGGTTGATCCAGACCTACATTAATTTTGATGGCACATTAAGTTCCTGGTGGACGAAGATCGCGATTGGCATTTTATTGTTTATTTTTATTGCCTTACAGCGCGGTCTGACGGTACTTTGGGAAAATCGTCAAAGCTCGCCAGTAACCAGAGTGGGGACGGCGGCAACACCAAAGTAACATCCTGATTTTTCACTAAACATTTAAATACCTAAACTTTTTCCGGTTGTAGTCGATAGGTTCTGTACAGGTCTGTTTTAACCCTACAACCGGAAATATAACGATGCCAAAATCCCTTTCAATTCGATCAAGTTTGTTGGTGTTATTGTCTCTGCTGACGTTCCTTCTGTTGCTGACCGGCGGTATGGGGCTGTATGCCTCTACCCGTATCATTACTTCGTTGATTTACCACGGTATTATGAGTGCCTCGATGTTGGCTGCCCTCGCATTGCTGGCGGTGATTTGGTTCATGCTGCGAAATAAGTTTCTCAAGCCGCTGGATAATATGGTTGAGCAACTGGAACGCCTGGCGACGGGGGATTTGTCGCCGGTTACCGCGCTGTCGGCCAGCGCCGAATTCAACCGTCTGAACGCGGCAATGGATGAAATGCGCCATGCGTTGGGCGACTCGGTACAGCGTGTCCGCGATGCCAGTTTACAAATTGATATTGGTAGCCGTGAGCTGACGGCCGGGAACCAGCATCTGGCGCAACGTACTGAATCGACAGCCACTTCGCTGGAGCAGACCGCCGCCAGTATGGAAGAACTCACGGCGACCGTGAAACAGAATGCGCAGAACGCGGAACAGGCACACCAGTTGGCAAAATCGGTGTCGGATACCGCCGATCGCGGCAGTGAGATGGTGTGCTATGTGATTGAGAAAATGCGCGATATTTCCGGCAGTTCCAGCCGAATCGCCGACATCCTCAGCGTAATCGACGGTATTGCTTTCCAGACCAATATCCTGGCGCTCAATGCTTCTGTTGAAGCGGCACGTGCCGGTGAGCAAGGGCGGGGCTTTGCGGTCGTTGCGGGTGAAGTGCGTAATCTGGCCAGCCGCAGCGCCGAGGCGGCAAAAGAGATCCGCACGTTAATCAGCGATTCACACACCCACGTGGGAGAAGGCAGCGAGCTGGCGCAGCAGGCGGGCGAAACCATGGATGAGATTGCCAATGAAGTGATGCGCATGACCAAACTGATGCGTGAAATTGCCAGCGCGTCGCAGGAACAGAGTCGCGGTATTGAGCAGGTGAATATCGCGGTGATTCAGATGGATGAAACGGCGCAGCAAAATGCGGCGCTGGTACAGCAATCTTCAGCGGCTACCCGCTCGCTGGAAGAGCAGTCACATGCGCTGCTCGAAGCAATGGCGGCGTTTAAAGTACAAACGGCGTAGGGGATAAATTTGCCGGATGATGGCGTTAACACGTCTCATCCGGCAAAGCGTATTACGCGTCCGGGAATTCGCGGATAAAGCGTTCTACATCTTCAACCATATGGTCGTTACCTACGAAGAAGGAGCGACGCTGGTGCAGGCTTTCCGGGGTGATATCCAGAATGCGTTCTTTACCATCGCTCGCTTTGCCGCCCGCCTGCTCGGCCAGGAAGGCCATCGGATTGCATTCGTACAGCAGACGCAGCTTCCCTTGCGGGTGGCTAGCGGTGCTTGGGTACAGGTAGATCCCGCCTTTGAGCAGATTACGATGGAAATCCGCAACCAGAGAGCCAATGTAGCGCGAGGTGTACGGGCGCTGAGTTGACTTATCTTCTTCCTGGCAGAATTTAATGTACTTCTTCACGCCGTTCGGGAATTTAATGTAGTTGCCTTCGTTAATGGAGTACGTGCTGCCTTTCGCCGGGAAGCGCATACGTTCCTGGCTGAGGCAGAATACGCCCAGAGAAGGATCGTAGGTGAAGGCGTGTACGCCACAGCCGGTGGTATACACCAGCATGGTGGAAGAACCATAAACAACGTAGCCCGCAGCAACCTGCTTGTTGCCTGGTTGCAGGAAATCCTCTTCCGTGACCGGCGTGCCGACTGGGGTTACGCGGCGATAAATAGAGAAAATCGTACCGACAGAGACGTTAACATCGATGTTGGATGAGCCATCCAGAGGATCCATCAGCACAACATATTTTGCGTGTTCACAGCCTTCAAAGACGACGATTTCATCTTCTTCTTCCGAGGCAATGCCCGCCACAATGTCGCGCGCCTTCAGTGCAGCTTTCAGTTTTTCGTTCGCGAACAGATCGAGTTTTTGCTGAACCTCTCCCTGCACGTTCTCAGCACCGCTGGCACCCAGGATATCGACCAGACCGGCCTTGTTGATATCGCGGTGGATGATCTTGGCGCCCAGCTTTATTGCCGACAACAAAGCAGTGAGTTCACCGGTAGCATGAGAAAACTCGTGCTGCTTTTCGACAATAAATTCACCTAACGTTTTCATAACACTTTCCCTGCAATTTATGTGGAGTAAAGCGACCGCAACAATATTAACAAATATTTCCATTGTCGCGCTTAGGTGAATCGCGCCAGCAAACTACGGAATATCCTGAAATGCGTTTCTCACTTGCCGGACATGTGCGTAAAATGGCCCCCAGATTAAAAAAGGATAGTGACGTATGCGCATTCATATTTTGGGAATTTGTGGCACTTTCATGGGCGGTCTGGCGATGCTGGCGCGCTCACTCGGTCATGAAGTAACCGGTTCGGACGCCAATGTGTATCCGCCGATGAGTACCTTACTTGAGAAGCAAGGCATTGATCTGATTCAGGGTTACGATGCCAGCCAGCTCGATCCGCAGCCGGACCTGGTGATCATTGGCAATGCCATGACCCGGGGTAATCCGTGTGTGGAAGCGGTGCTGGAAAAGAACATTCCGTACATGTCCGGCCCGCAGTGGCTGCATGACTTTGTGCTGCGCGATCGTTGGGTACTGGCGGTTGCGGGGACGCACGGCAAAACCACCACCGCCGGAATGGCGACTTGGATCCTCGAAGCCTGCGGCTATAAGCCTGGCTTTGTGATCGGCGGCGTACCGGGTAACTTTGAGGTTTCCGCGCGCCTGGGTGAGAGCGACTTCTTCGTGATTGAAGCGGATGAGTACGATTGCGCCTTCTTCGATAAGCGTTCTAAATTCGTACATTACTGCCCGCGTACGCTGATCCTCAACAACCTTGAGTTCGATCACGCGGATATTTTTGACGATCTGAAAGCGATCCAGAAACAGTTCCACCACCTGGTGCGTATCGTGCCGGGCCAGGGACGCATTATCTACCCGGAAAACGACATCAATCTGAAACAGACGATGGCGATGGGCTGCTGGAGCGAACAAGAGCTGGTTGGTGAACAAGGTCACTGGCAGGCGAAAAAGCTGACCACTGATGCATCCGAATGGGAAGTGTGGCTGGACGGTGAAAATGTTGGCGTGGTGAAGTGGGGCCTGGTAGGCGAGCACAACATGCACAACGGTCTGATGGCGATTGCTGCCGCGCGCCATGTTGGCGTCGTGCCTGCGGATGCAGCCAATGCGCTGGGCTCGTTCATCAACGCCCGTCGCCGTCTTGAGCTGCGCGGCGAAGCCAATGGCGTGACGGTGTATGACGATTTCGCCCATCACCCAACGGCCATTCTGGCAACGCTTGCGGCGCTGCGCGGTAAAGTGGGGGGCACGGCGCGCATCATCGCGGTGCTGGAACCACGCTCGAACACCATGAAAATGGGCCTGTGCAAAGATGACCTGGCGCCGTCGTTAGGGCGTGCGGACGAAGTGTTCCTGCTGCAACCCCCGCATATTCCGTGGCAGGTAGCAGAAGTCGCTGAAGCCTGCGTTCAGCCTGCGCACTGGAGCGGCGATGTGGATGCACTGGCAGATATGGTGGTGAAAACTGCACAGCCTGGCGATCACATCCTGGTGATGAGTAACGGCGGGTTTGGTGGCATCCATCAAAAACTGCTGGATGGCCTGGCGAAGAAAGCCCAGGCAGAAGAAGAGTAAAAAATGCCCGGTGGCGCTATGCTTACCGGGCCTACGATCCGTTGTGGGCCGGATAAGGTGTTTACACCGTTATCCGGCACTTTCTCAGGAGCACGATCTCCGTTGCCATCCGGCCTTCTGGTTACGCCATACTTCTCAACGGAATGGGAAGCCTCCATATGGAAATTTATAACTCAGATCGCAGAAATTAATTTCTAAATCATAAAATCTATTTCCGCTTTTCCCTTGCTAATATCCCCTCGAGAGCCAATGTGGCGTAAGTGCCACATAATAAAAGGTGCGCTCCATGCGAAAAAATTTAACCAATAACGAACTGCGAGTTTATAAATTCTGTCAGGAGAACCCTGCTGATGTTTATAAAATGAAAATTCATGAACTGGCAGATCGCGTTTATACTACCGCGCCATCTATTTCTAAGTTGGTAAAGAAATTAGGCTTTAATAATTTCCAGGAGTTTAAGGTCAACATTCGGGACGTATTCTCCAGATCGCAAAACTCGCAGCACCATAACGCGTTTGTTAGCGAATATATACAAGAAATGCAGGATGCTTTAACCAGAGTGTCTGAGAATAAAGTCAAAGTCTTTTGTGATTTTTTGTCCGACTGCAATACGATTATCACCTGGGGATACGGTACATCAGATAGCGTGGCGAACTATGTTAGCTATAATTTGATGGTGCTGGGCTTTAATATCCTCAATGAAACCGACTACACCAACTGTAATGTCCGCAGCCGCTTTCTGACCGCTAACGATTGTATGCTGATTGTTTCCAACAGCGGTGAGTCAGAAATGCTGGAAGAGATAATTTTTAATGCCAGAAAAAACGGCATCAAGGTGGCCGCGATTACCAGCCGGGAAAACTCTACGCTGGCGCTTAAGGCCGATGCGGTCTTGATCTACAAAAACGCCATTATTAAAGATACTGCTTTCGAAAATATAAGCTATCCGATCCAGATAGCCATCGTAGATATTATGCTTTTCCATTTATCCAATGTCAGAAAAGTGTCGTTGAAATTTAATTCAAAAGTAGAAGACTAATGAAAAAACTAAAACTCGTGGTGATTGGTGCGGGTAGCAGCTATACGCCAGAACTGATTGAAGGGGTAATTAAAAACTACCACCAGCTTCCCATCTCTCACATCGCTTTTGTCGACGTTGAAATGGGTAAAGAGAAAATGAACATCATTTTCGACCTCACCAAAAGAATGCTTGCCAAAGCAAATTTACCAATTGATGTCATCCAAACTTTTGACCGCAAAACAGCGCTGCTGGGTGCCGACTTCGTGGTGACTCAACTGCGCGTCGGTGGTATCGATGCCCGAATCGTTGATGAAAAACTGCCGAAGTCATACGGTTTTATTGGCCAGGAAACCAACGGTGCGGGCGGGATGTTCAAAGCTCTGCGCACCATTCCGGTCATCATTGAAATAGCGAATGAAATGAAGGCGATTTGTCCAAACGCCTGGCTGATTAACTTCACCAATCCAGCTTCCATGGTGACAGAAGCGGTACTCAAATACAGCCACAACAATCGGGTCATCGGCCTGTGCAATGGTCCTGTCAATATGACCCATCAGGTGGCCGGGCTGCTGAATGCTAACGTAGAGGATTTATACGTCGAGTTCAAAGGCTCTAATCATATGAACTTTATTACCAAAATTCTGCATAACGGCGTCGACCGTACCCGCGAAACCATCGAGATAATCAACGCCGCCGACGTCGATGCACTGAGCTTTAAAAACATCAGCAATGAGCAGTTTAATAAAGAGCTGCTGGCCGCCACCAATCTGATCCCCTCTTCCTATTTAAAATACTACCTCAAGACGACTGAAATGCTGGCCGAGCAGGAAGCAGCCGAGCAATCACGGGGTGAGATCGTCAAAAATATCGAAGCCGAACTGTTTAAAAAATACAGCGACGTTACGCTTCAGGATAAGCCTAAAGAGCTGGAAGCCCGCGGCGGTGCGCTTTATTCCACCGCCGCGCTGAACGTTATTCGCGCTATTTACCTCGACGATAAGAGCATTCAAACCGTCAACGTTCGTAACGGTGGTGCTATCACTAATTTACCGGAAGAGGCGGTAGTTGAAGTGAACTGTGTGCTTACCCGTAATGGTCCGATTCCAATTTGTACTGGCGAGATCCCATCTCCTGCGAAAGGGATTGTTTCCATGATGAAAGACTATGAATCGCAGATCGTTAAAGCCGCCGCCACCGGCGATTATCAAGCGCTTATTTCTGGCTTTATTTTCAACCCATTATGCTCAAGCGATACTTCGGGCGTGGCGTTAGTCAAAGAGATGCTGCTGGCCAATAAAAAGTATCTTCCTTTATTCGCCAAAAAGATTGAATCACTTTAATAGCGAGAAGAAACGGATGAAATGTACAACGTTTGATACCAATGCCGCGCTGGCTGAACAGGTCGTTAGTGAGCTATCCGCGCTCAAACCACATTCTCGCGTGCTGATCCCCTCCGGTAGCACGCCTCACTGGATTTACGAAGCACTGGCAGCGACACCGTTTGCCGAACGCCTTACCTTCTTTGCGCTGGATGAGTGGGTCAACGTGCCCAGCGAATCAGATGGCAGTTGCCTAAACATGATTAATCAGGACTTTGTGCACAAATGTGCCTATCCGGTGCGGTTAGTCCATTTCAATCCGTTTGCCTCTACGGCACAAAATATTGCCCATTACCAAACCGCGCTCAACGGTGAAGAGTTTGACTATGTAATTCTGGGCGTGGGAATGAACGGGCATATCGGCTTAAACGAGCCGGGCGTGCCGTTTGATGAGGATTATCTACAAACTCAACTGGATGACGTAACAATTAACGTCGCCAGCCATAAATACTTCTCCGGAGATGTCACCCTCACCGAGGGTATTACCGTCGGGCTGAATAAAATCATCAAGGCTGGAAAGGTGATTGTCATCATCAACCACGATACGAAAAAAGATATTTATCAGGAGATTGTTAACGGCGATGCGCACCACACTCAGGTTCCTGCCATCTATATCAAGCAGTTCCCGCAGGTTAATTATTACGTGACAAAAAACCTTATAGGGTAAGCGGGCATGAGCATAACCTCTCTACTCGAACAAAAGATGTTGCCACTGGCCGAGAAAATCTCGTCAAACATCTACCTGACCGCACTAAAAAATGCGTTTATTGCCCTAATTCCCTTTTTGATTGTCGGTTCATTTTTCGTATTGTTAACCAACTTTCCTGTTAACGGCTATCACGAGTTTATGAGTTCGCTGTTAGGGGAAGGCGTGCTGGATAAGCTCAATTACGGGATTAACGCCAGCTACGGATTAATGACGCTGCTGGTGATTATCACCTTCTCAAAGGAGTTAGTTGAAAAGCTTAATCTCAGCCAAAGTTCCGCTATTTTACCGGTGGCGATCTTCTTCTTAATGTCGCCTGGTCATATTACGACAGGATCGGGAGAAATCGTCGCCGATGCTTACGCGTTGCTCGACTTTAGCTCTGAATCGATGTTCTTAGGGATTATCGTTACTGTGGTCACCATCAAGGTGGTTCAGTTTCTGGAAAACAGGGCTTTTACCATCAAGATGCCTGCGAGTGTCCCGCCAGAGATTGCCAGGTCGTTTAAATCGCTGGTACCTATCTTCTTAGTGCTACTGTTCTGGATTATCGTCAAGGTGCTGTTTGAGAACACGCCTTTTGGTACGCCGGGGAAATTTATCAGCGTCATGCTGCAACAGCCGTTGCTGTATCTGGGGAATTCCCTCTTATCGCAACTGATTGCTGAGATGATGATCAGTTTCTTCTGGTTCTTTGGGATCCATGGCGACTCTATCATGACATCCGTAATGGGGCCTATCTGGCAAACGCTCAGTGCGCAGAACCTGGCGCAAACTCAGGCCGGGCTGGTAGCGACCAACATCATTACTCAGCAGTTCAGGGATGTCTATTTGATTGCCGGCGGTACGGGTTTTACCGGGGCACTGTTGATTAGCATCTTTATGGTTGCCAAAAGTACGCGATTAAAGCAGCTCTCACGGCTGGCGGCACCGGCGGCAATTTTTAACATTAATGAGCCGGTTATTTTTGGTTTGCCAATCGTGCTTAATCCGCTGATGCTTATCCCGTTTATCATTACCCCAATGGTGCTGTGTACGGTTACTTATGTGGTTATCGCATTCGGCTGGGTTCCCCCCACCTCTGGTATCTCCATTCCCTGGACAACGCCGATCTTTATTTCTGGTTTCCTCACCACCGGGATTTCAGGCATTGTTTTACAGGCCGTGAATCTGGTTATCGCCACCGCGATTTATACACCGTTCGTGAAGATTTTAGATAAGCAGTATCTGCATGAAGAGAGTCAGTCAGAGAACGCTATGGGCGAAATGCAGCCCCAGCAGTAAGAGCACAGAATCCAGGCCGGATGAAGTATTTACATCATCCGGCACTTTCTGCAGACGAAGAGGTTAGATTTCGTTTTCCGCCAGTTCACGCAGATACTGGAAAATCTGACGTGCTGATTTCGGCGGCTTGTTGCCTTCTTGCTCTTTCTTCGCATTGCGAACCAGAGAACGAAGCTGCTGGCGATCGGCGTTTGGCCACAGGTTCAGCACTTCCGCTACCGCATCATCACCTTCGGCGATCAGGCGATCGCGCAGTTGCTCAAGCTTGTGAAACAGTACAACCTGTTGGTTGTGACGGTTTTTCAGCTTGTCCAGCGCCTGACGGATAGGATCAACATCGCGCTGGCGCAACATTTTGCCAATCAGCTGCAGCTGGCGGCGGCGACCTTCCATCTTAATACGCTGGGCCAACTCAATCGCGGCACGTAAATCCGCGTCGAGCGGGATTTTATCCAGCGCGTTTTTCCCCAGTTTTACCAGTTCCACACCCAGGTGTTTTAACTCCTCGGCGTCACGTTTTATTTCACTTTTACTAACCCAGATAATTTCATCGTCTTCGTCTTCGATGTCATCACCGGGAACGTCGTCGAGCCAGTCTTCGGGCTGCTTAGTCATGTCAGGCTCCTTAAAAAAAGAGGCTAATGTTACCAGTTAAGATGCGCACTGAAAAACGGTTCTCTGTTAGACTTCAGAGAAACTCTCTCTACATTATGGCATTTGCGATGAAAGTAATCTCACAAGTTGAAGCGCAGCGTAAGATTCTGGAAGAAGCGGTCTCGACGGCACTGGAATTAGCGTCAGGTAAGTCGGATGGCGCGGAAGTCGCTGTGAGCAAGACCACGGGTATTAGCGTCAGCACCCGTTATGGTGAAGTGGAGAACGTAGAATTCAATAGCGATGGCGCGCTGGGGATTACGGTTTATCACCAAAATCGTAAGGGCAGCGCATCGTCCACCGATTTAAGCCCGCAGGCGATTGCACGTACCGTGCAGGCCGCGCTGGATATTGCACGTTACACCTCACCGGACCCGTGCGCGGGCGTGGCAGATAAAGAACTGCTGGCCTTTGATGCGCCCGATTTGGATCTGTTCCACCCGGCGGAAGTTTCCCCTGACGAAGCTATCGAACTGGCAGCCCGCGCTGAACAGGCGGCGCTGCAGGCCGATAAGCGTATCACCAATACCGAGGGTGGCAGTTTTAACAGCCACTATGGCATCAAAGTGTTTGGTAACAGTCACGGGATGCTGCAGGGCTACTGTTCCACGCGTCACTCTCTTTCCAGCTGCGTCATCGCGGAAGAAAATGGCGATATGGAGCGTGATTACGCCTACACCATTGGCCGGGCGATGGGCGATCTGCAAACGCCGGAATGGGTGGGGGCAGACTGTGCTCGCCGCACCTTATCTCGCCTCTCTCCGCGTAAACTTTCCACCATGAAAGCACCGGTGATTTTTGCCAACGAAGTGGCGACTGGGCTGTTCGGACATCTGGTCGGCGCGATTGCCGGTGGTTCGGTGTACCGTAAATCCACCTTCCTGCTCGACTCGCTGGGCAAACAAATTCTGCCGGAATGGCTGACTATTGAAGAACATCCGCACCTGCTGAAAGGGCTGGCATCGTCGCCGTTCGACAGCGAAGGCGTTCGGACCGAACGCCGTGACATTATTAAAGACGGTGTGCTGACCCAATGGCTGCTGACCAACTATTCCGCACGTAAGCTGGGACTGAAGAGCACCGGTCATGCGGGCGGGATCCACAACTGGCGAATTCCGGGACAGGGTCTAAGCTTCGAGCAGTTGCTCAAAGAGATGGGCACAGGTCTTGTGGTTACCGAGCTGATGGGGCAGGGCGTTAGCGGCATTACCGGCGATTACTCGCGCGGCGCGGCGGGTTTTTGGGTCGAAAACGGCGAAATTCAGTATCCGGTGAGTGAAATTACCATCGCCGGGAACTTAAAAGAGATGTGGCGCAATATTGTGACCGTAGGCAACGATATTGAAACGCGCAGTAATATTCAGTGTGGTTCGGTATTGTTACCGGAGATGAAAATCGCCGGGCAATGATACTCGTTAAGGCGTTAATTTTTTAATAATAAAAAAGGAAGTGAGCAATGCGTAAACACCTGTTAGCGATCGTCGCGGCTTCAACGCTGGTACTTGGTTCTTCTGCGTTTGCAGCCGATCTCGAAGATGACATGGGGATCCTCAACGACAACCTGAAGATCGTCGAAAAAACGGACAATGCGACTGAACTGAAAGACGCGTTGACCAAAATGCGTGCAGCCGCGCTGGATGCTCAAAAGGGAACGCCACCGAAGCTGGAGAGCAAATCCCCGGACAGTGCGGAGATGAAAGATTTCCGCCACGGCTTTGACACGCTGATCGGTCAGATTGACGGCGCGCTTAAACTGGCGAACGAAGGTAAAGTCAAAGAGGCGAAAGCCGTTGCGGAAGACCTGAAAAAAACGCGCAACGAAAACCACAAGAAGTTCCGCTAATCTACTCTATCCGGCCTGCATAACCGTAGGCCGGATAAGACGCTGCGCCCCTGCATCCCATAAGTAAACGCTATCCCCATCACATTTTTTCATTTTTATCGTCCATTCATTGTTCGCATTTCCTTCCATTTTGCTGCTCACTCTTGCGATCTCAATCACATTCTTCCAGTGATTAATCGTGGTCCCGGCCCTTTTTGCGGCACAGATCACTATCGCTGCGCCCCTTTCCACTTCGAAGTGGAAAACAACTCGCTACAAACTTTTAACCCCCACCGCTAAGTTAACCTCAGAGCCACTAGTGGGGTAAGACGAGTGAATAACGGAGCTGTAATGAATGACATGGGGGAATCGGTGGAACTGGCCGACCGCATGCTGGCGCAGGTGTATGCCTTGCTGCGTGAACGCCACATTATTCCCAACGCTGTACAGGAACAGATGCTGACGTCGCATGTTCGCGCCATGGCGCACCGCTCGGTAACGGGTGAACCCTTACCAGAAGTCGATGCCAGCTTGTTTGATGAAATTTCTGCCGAATCAATGGCGCTTGCCCGTGACGTGGTCGCTGAGTTTGGCAATCTTCCTGAGGAAGAGGCCTGGCTGCTGTCGGTGCACTTCGAAGTCGCGAAAGACAACCTTTAAGGAGCAAAAGATGGAACAGATTACCGTAGTGATTGGCGATCGTCTGGGTAAAGGCCAGAAAGTGGCGGCAGGCGTTGAGAAAGCGGGCGGCCGTGCGGTTGTGGTGCCGGGCGTTGCGGCAGATATGAAGCTGGGTGACGTGATGAAAGCGGAAAACGCCACCTTTGGCATCTCGTTTTGCGGCAGTGGCGGCGCGGGTGCGATTACCGCGCAGACCAAATACGGCTACAAGGCGAAATACGGCATGCGCTCGGTTGATGAAGGGGTCACGGCCATCAACGAAGGTTGCAACGTGCTGGGGTTCGGTTTTATGGACAAAGAAGAACTCGGTGAGCGCCTGGTACAGGCGTGGCAAAAGAAACACGGCGCTTAAGCATGAAAGAACAATTCACCACCACGGTGAGAGTCACTGGCAAGGGCGAGGCCAAAGCGCGCGCCTTTGCCGATGCCCTGAACCACGTTCAGGCAGCGGTGATGAAAGCGTCGCCGCATATCTTACTGCGTATTGAGCCACAGGATGTGCAGGTTGTTCAAGCGCGTGAATCGGTGCGCAAAGAGGCATTTTTATTCCTCTTTTTGCGCCGGGAAAGACGCACCTTCAGCGTGGAGCTGGACGTGACCGTCAACGTGACTGCCATCAATCTCGACAAGGTGGATTTCGTTACGCAACGCTGATTCTTTATTAAAAGGCATAATTATGTTCCTGATAATATTAATAAAATCGCTCATCATCGGCGGCCTGGTTGGCGTCGGTGTCGGCGCTGGGGCTGCACGCATGTTTCATGCGCCTACCACTCAAGGGATGGGCGCGTTTCGTACTCTGGGAGAACTGAATTCCTGCGAAGGGGATCCGGCTTCTCACTTCTCGTTCGGCCTGGGCTTCTTCTTTAACGCCTGGGCTTCCTCCGTTGCGGCGGGGGCGTTCACTCAGGACGTCGACCATCGCATCATCCCCAACTGGGGCGCTGCTGCGCTGATGGTTAAAAACCGCAACGTCGGTGAAACGCTGCACGATCCCAAGCGCATGGCGATTGCCTGCGGCGTTATCGGGATGATCGTCGTGACCTTCCTGAACCTCACGGCGTCATCCGTACCGGAAGCGTTGCAGGTGACCGCCGTCAAGGTGCTGGTGCCTGCGGCTAACCTGCTGGTTAACACCGTGATGCCGGTGATCTTCTGGCTGGCGGCGATCGATGCCGGTAAAAAATCAGGCTTTTGGGCCACCGTCTTTGGCGGCGCGGCGCAGCTGATTATGGGCAACGCCGTTCCGGGTCTGGTCCTTGGCATTCTGATCGGTAAAGGCGTGGAAGAGAGCGGCTGGAACCACGTCACTAAAGTGATGATGGTGGCTATCGTCGCGCTGTTTGTCCTGAGCGGCTTCTTCCGCGGCTTCGACATGAAGATGATCGAATCCTTCCATCTGACCGTGCCTAACTGGCTCGAACTGATCCACAACTCGCTCAGCGGCAAATAACGGAGGCCATCATGGAACAGAATAAAGGTTTTTGGTTCGCTGACTGGTCGTTCCCGATCTTCGTTGGCCTGCTCTCCTCTGGCGTATTTGCCGGAACGCACATGTACTACCTGTACGGTATTGGCGCATTTAACGAAGTCGCTTTTGTGGCGATGCTGAAGGCGGGAATGGACACCGGCTCCTACGGGGCGGTGGCGGCATTTGGTGCAAGCTTCCTGTTTGCCCGCATCATTGAAGGTTCGCTGGTGGGGATTCTGGATATTGGCGGGGCGATTCAGACCGGGGTCGGGTTAGGTGTTCCGGCGCTGCTGTTGGGCGCAGGTATTATCTTCCCGGTTGCCAACTTCGCAGCGTCGCTGGTCACCGGTCTGGTGATTGGTCTGGCGATTGGCTACATCATTATTCTGGCGCGTAAGTTCACCATCAATCAGAGCGACTCGACCTACGGTGCGGATGTCATGATGGGGGCCGGTAACGCCTCCGGCCGCTTCCTCGGACCATTGATTATCCTCAGCGCGATGACGGCGTCTATCCCTATCGGCATCGGTTCACTGGCGGGCGCGCTGCTGTTTTACCTGTGGCAGAAACCGATCACCGGCGGGGCGATCCTTGGGGCGATGATCCTCGGGTCCATCTTCCCGATTGCCATTAGCTAACTGTTGATTTGTAGGCCGGATGAGGCGGTTGCGCCGCCATCCGGCAAAGGAGAGAGCGATGTTTGATTTACTCCTGCGCCGTGCGCGCCTCGTTGACGATACGGTGAGCGATATTGCGCTCAAAGACGGCAAAATTGCGGCGTTGGGCGACGTTGATGGCCCGGCGCTGAAAACCATCGAACTGGGCGGCGAGTACTACGTCAGCGCAGGTTGGATTGATTCCCACGTTCACTGCTACCCGAAATCCCCGATTTATCACGACCAGCCGGACAGCGTCGGTATAGCTACCGGCGTTACCACGGTGGTGGATGCGGGCAGTACCGGGGCGGATGATATCGATGATTTTTATACCCTGACCCGGGAAGCGGCCACCGAAGTGTATGCGCTGCTGAATATCTCCCGCGTTGGGCTTATCGCCCAGAACGAGCTGGCTAATATGGCCAACATTGACGCCGATGCGGTGCGACAGGCGGTGAAGCGCCATCCTGATTTTATCGTCGGCCTGAAGGCGCGCATGAGCAGCAGCGTGGTCGGTGAAAACGGCATTACGCCGCTGGAGCGCGCCAAAGCGATGCAAGCGCAGAACGGCGACCTGCCGCTGATGGTGCACATCGGCAACAATCCGCCGGATCTGGATGAGATCGCCGAACGCCTGACCGCGGGCGACATCATTACCCACTGCTACAACGGTAAGCCGAATCGCATTCTGACGCCGCAAGGCGAGCTGCGGGCGTCAGTGACGCGGGCGATTTCACGCGGTGTGCGTCTGGACGTTGGGCATGGCACCGCCAGCCTGAGCTTTGCGGTGGCAAAACGCGCTATCGGTCTGGGCATTTTGCCGCACACCATCAGCTCCGATATTTATTGTCGCAACCGTATCAGCGGCCCGGTGTATTCCCTGGCGAATGTGATGTCGAAATTTCTCGCCATTGGGATGTCGCTCCCGCAGGTCATTGAGTGCGTTACTGCCAATGCCGCCGATGGTCTGCGCCTGAAACAGAAAGGGCGGCTGCAGGTTGGTCTGGATGCCGATTTAACCCTCTTTACGCTTAAGCGCCAGCCAACTGTGCTGGTAGATGCAGAAAACGACAGCCTGCAGGCTGAACAACTGCTGGTGCCGCTTGCCGCAATACGTGCGGGCAAGGGCTATATGACCGAACAAGGGAGCGCGGAACATGCCTTCGATTTTTGAGAAATACAATTTAAAACAGGTGATTAACACCTCAGGCCGCATGACGGCGCTCGGCGTTTCTACGCCACGACCAGAAGTGGTTGAGGCCGCAATGGCGGGGATGAATCAATATTTTGAGATGAAAGACCTGGTCAATAAGACCGGTGACTACATTGCGAAATTGCTGGAGGTGGAAGGGGCAACCGTCGTCTCCTGCGCTTCGGCCGGAATCGCCCTGTCAGTGGCTGGAGTGCTGGTTAAGGACAGCGACTGGCTGCTGGAGAACCTGCACGTCGCGCCGATCGAGAACAACGAAATCGTGCTGCCCAAAGGCCACAACGTCAACTTTGGCGCTCCGGTTGGCACCATGGTGGCGCTCGGCGGCGGCAAGCTAGTGGAAGCGGGTTATGCCAACGAATGTTCCGCCGCTCAGCTGGCGGCGGCCATTACGCCACGCACGGCGGCCATTCTGTATATCAAATCTCACCACTGCGTCCAGAAAAGTATGCTCAGCGTGGAACAGGCTGCGGTGGTGGCGCGTACGCATAATCTGCCGCTAATCGTGGATGCGGCAGCGGAAGAGGATTTGCAGTGCTACTACCGGGTTGGTGCGGATCTGGTGATTTATAGCGGTGCGAAGGCGATTGAAGGGCCAACCAGCGGCCTGGTGATTGGCAAAACCCAATACGTTGAGTGGGTGAAGCGCCAGACCGCGGGGATTGGCCGGGCGATGAAGGTGGGTAAAGAGGGAATTCTTGGCCTGACCTGCGCCATCGAACTGTATCTGAACGCGCAGAAAGAGAGCGGCGCGGAGATGGTCGAGAAAATGACGCCGTTCATTAATGCGTTAAACCAGCTTCACGGCGTAAGCGCCCGCGTGGTGTGGGACAGCGCAGGGCGCGACATCGCGCGCACGGAAATTAAGTTTGACGAAGCGGCAACTGGCATCGCCACAGGTGAACTGGTCGACGCGCTCAAGCAGGGAGAGTACGCGATTTACTTCCGTGGTTACAAAGCTAACGAAGGCATTATCGAAGCCGATGTGCGCAGCGTGGATCGCGCGCAACTGGAGATTGTGGCCCGTCGAATTGGTGAAGTGATTTCGCAGGAGAAAAAAGCATGAAACTGACCCCTAACTTTTATCGCGACCGCGTCTGCCTGAACGTGCTGGCGGGCTCCAAAGAAAATGCCCGGGATATTTACGCGGCGGCGGAAGGACACGTGCTGGTCGGTGTGTTGTCAAAAAATTACCCGGATGTCGCAAGCGCGGTCGCGGATATGCGTGAATACGCAGCGCTTATCGACAATGCCCTCTCCGTGGGGCTGGGGGCGGGCGATCCAAACCAGTCGGCGATGGTCAGTGAAATCTCCCGTCAGGTGCAGCCACAGCATGTTAATCAGGTCTTTACCGGCGTGGCGACCAGCCGCGCGCTGCTGGGTCAGCAGGAGACGGTGGTCAACGGTCTGGTCTCGCCAACTGGCACACCGGGCAGGGTGAAAATCTCCACCGGTCCGCTGAGCAGCCAGACGCCGGACGGCATTGTGCCGGTAGAAACCGCGATTGCATTGCTCAAAGACATGGGGGGGAGCTCGATTAAATACTTCCCAATGGGCGGCCTGAAGTGCCGTGAAGAGTACATTGCAGTCGCCCAGGCCTGCGCCCGTCATGACTTCTGGCTGGAGCCAACTGGCGGTATCGATCTGGATAATTTCACTGAAATTTTGCAGATCGCCCTGGATGCCGGAGTGAGCAAAATCATTCCTCACATCTATAGTTCGATTATTGATAAGGTGAGTGGTAACACCCGCCCGGACGACGTGCGCCAGCTGATGGCGATGACCCGGGCCTGCGTAGGCTAACTGACTGATGAGGAAACTGACGTGCGATTCCCCAACCAACGTTTAGCGCAGCTGTTTGGCATGCTGCAAAACGAAGCGCTTCCACAGGACGAGCTGGCGCAGCGGTTGTCGGTTTCCACACGCACCGTACGGGCGGATATCACTGCGCTAAACGCGCTGCTCACCCAGTACGGCGCGCAGTTTGTCCTCAGCCGGGGTAACGGTTATCAACTCAAAATTGACGACCCGGCACGTTATCATTCCCTGCAAACGCAGCGACCCGACGCGTTGCTGCGCATCCCTCGCACCAGCCAGGAGCGGGTGCACTGGCTGGTGGTTCGTTTTCTGACGTCGGCCTTTTCGCTGAAGCTAGAGGATTTGGCTGATGAATGGTTTATCAGCCGCGCGACGCTGCAAAACGATATGGCTGAGGTGCGCGAGCATCTGCAACGTTATCATCTGACGTTGGAAACGCGCCCCCGTCACGGTATGAAACTGTTTGGCAGCGAGATGGCGATCCGCGCCTGTTTGACCGATCTGCTATGGACGCTGGCGCAGCAGGATCCACAGCACCCGCTAGTGACGCAAGAGGCACTAAATGCCGGGATCCCTGAACAGCTACAACCTGTTTTGCAGGATATTTTTGCCCGTTTTCACATTCGCCTGACCGATGAGGGTGAGCTGTTTTTGCGGTTGTACTGTGCGGTGGCGGTACGGCGGATTAGCGAAGGGTATCCCCTCCCGGAATTTGCCGCAGAAGAAGCCGAGCAATCGGTGTGCCTGGCCACGCGGGAAATCGCAGCGGTATTGCACCGACTGGCGGATAAACCGCTTACCGTTTCCGAAGAGAACTGGCTGCAGGTGCATATCGCCGCCCGCCAGGTACAAGAGATCGCCCCCAGCGCCATCAATGCGGATGATGACGAAGCGCTGGTCAATTACATCCTGCGGTTTATCAACAGCCAGTACAACTACAACCTGTTGAATGACAAACAGTTACATGCTGACCTGCTGACGCATATTAAGACGATGATCACCCGGGTGCGTTACCAGATAATGATCCCCAATCCGCTACTGGAAAATATTAAACAGCACTACCCGATGGCGTGGGACATGACGCTGGCCGCCGTCTCGGGATGGGGAAAATATACGCCGTACACCATCAGTGAAAATGAGATTGGCTTCCTTGTGCTGCATATTGGCGTCGGGCTGGAGCGTAGTTACAACATCGGTTACCAGAGGCAGCCGAAAGTTCTGCTGGTATGCGATGCTGGGAATGCGATGGTGCGGATGATTGAGGCGGTGCTGGCGCGTAAGTATCCGCAGATAGAAATCGTCGATACTGTGACGCTACGCGACTACGAACAGCGGGAAAGCATCAGCGAAGATTTCGTCATCTCTACCGCGCGGGTTGGTGAAAAAGATAAGCCTGTGGTGATGATTGCACCGTTCCCTACCGATTATCAACTGGAGCAAATTGGCAAACTGGTGCTGGTCGACAGAACCCGTCCGTGGATGTTGAACAAATTCTTCGATGCTGCCCATTTTCGTGTGATCGACGAGCCAATGGATCAACAAACGTTGTTCAACGTTTTATGTCGCCAGTTGCAGGATGAAGGCTTTGTCGATGCGGAGTTTCTTGATTCGGTGGTTGAACGTGAGGCCATCGTCAGCACCATGCTGGGTGACAGCATTGCCCTGCCGCACGCCCTCGGTCTGCTGGCAAAGAAAACGGTGGTCTACACCATCCTCGCCCCGCGGGGTATCGCCTGGGGGGATGAAACGGCGCATGTGATCTTCCTGCTCGCCATCAGCAAAAGCGAATACGAAGAAGCGATGGCGATCTACGATATTTTCGTCACCTTCCTGCGCGAGCGCGCGATGACGCGGCTCTGCGCGTGCCGGAATTTCAGCGAGTTCAAAACGGTTGCAATGGAGTGTGTGAGCCGTTTTTAACGACGCTGCAACTATCTTGCTGCGTCGTCTCCTGCAACTGTTACCCTTAATTTCAAGAGGATAACATCACGCGACGACGGTCGTTAACTGCCCGGGAAAGCTAATTTGAATCAACCCACCCCAGGCGCACATTAACTGCGATTGCGCAGTAAGAGCCGGCGCATTGCCGACTATTATCGTCGGTGAACCGGGCATCCATGGCGCAATGGTGGCAGGAATGCACGGCATTGGCGTCAGCACGCCGAGCGCCGCGGCGGTTGCGGCAGCAACGGTCGGGTTGGCGATGCTGTTGCACATCCCGAACGGCAGAATGTTTACAAATGGTTTGTTATCCATAATATTCGCCATCGGCAGGCTGTTGACGATAGTTCGGCTGGTGGGCAACACGTTCAGTGTGGCGGGCGCTATGCCAAACGAGCAGTGCAGCATTGCGCCTGTACATACGGCAGGACAACTCATGGCAGTACCCCCAATTGTCTCCACAGTCGGCGAGCGGACTCATCACCAGTAATCAGTTCATTGAGCAGTTCTGGTAGTGGCGTATGTCCCCAGATATAGGCCCGCTGCAGTAGATACGGTACCGGACTGTGGGGCTCGGTACGCGCCAGATAATCGGCTACCTGTTTAATCATCTGATATGCCTCTTCGCGGTGAAGAAACGTGGCACCGTTGCTGACCGTTGATGCAGTTTCTTGCACGACAGGTGGCGACTGTTCCGGCAAGGTGTTGCCCAACGCCTGCAGACAGGTCTTGATTTTTTGCTCAAGTGCCTTGAATGAAGGTGCCGATTCGGTAGGCCAACTCTGACAGACGTTGTTGAGCCGTTGGAGCCACTCCATGCTGGATGTCAGGGATAATATGGTGGCCTCGTCCGCGCCAGGCAGCGGAACGTCAGCTAATTTTCCCTGCTGCCACTGGGTCAGGGAGATGTTTTCCCCATGAGCTATAAACAGCGGGGCTTCAGCGACCAGCGTGGCGTAATGTTGCGCTATCCAGCATAGTGGCGCGGCGCGATAGTCATAGTCACCTTCTTTAATTTTAGGATGTAATTGCTCCGGGTATTGCTCCAGCGCCAGGGTCACTAATTCCAGCGCATTGGGCAGGGCTGCTAAGCCGTGAACTCTAATCCATGCCTCACCCAACCAGCTCATAATGACCAGATCCTTACTGAGCGTTTTCGTCAGCACAGTGGCGATTTTGGCGACTTCATCCCAGTCGGCGCGGCGCGGCGTACTTTGCCAGACGCCGGTGGGCAGCGTTTCGTCATCCTGCTGGCGGGCGGTGACCAACTGGTCGAACTCTGGTGAATAACGGATAGAGTCCCCGCACGGATTATCCGCCTGAATGGGGGCCAGTAATGCCTCAATATGTTCCATCATTTTCCTCCTGATAATCCCTGCTCGGTAAGCGGTATCCATGGTAGCGGCGCTTTGCTTTGTGCATCTAACAACGTGACCTGCCAAAATACGGTTGACTGCAATTGCTTCTGACCATCGCCCACGGGGAGCGAAAAACGCAGCGGCAGCGGTTGCGTCGGCGCGCCACCTTCGCGCTGTTGTTCAATCATCCTGAGCAGTGCCCACGCTCCCTGCCAGCGCCAACGACCAGTATCACCGCTTACCGTTACGCCTGTCTGTGACAGGCCTGGCATTGGACGCCATGCGGAATTGGCTGCCCAACGCAGACTAAAGTTCAGACTATCGCTGCTGCGCCAGTGCAGGTCAGTTGTGCCGCCGGGGTAGCTAATCGATTGTTGATTACCGACAAGCCGCCAGTCGGCAATCTGATCCGCGCCAGCCTCATGGTTGCGTGAGGTCCGCCAGATAACCCGTAACGTCACGCCTTCAGGGCTGACCAACGCCGACAGTAACGGCTGTGCCGCTGCCAGTTGTTGAATGAGTGGCGGCTGTTCGGATAGCGTTTCGGCGGGGAGTTGCGCCAGTAAAAGAGTCAGTTCACGTACCCGATCGACATCTGCATCTGTTGAGTGCGGCACGGCGGTAAAGGGGAAGCGCCCTGCAAGCCAGGTGTTGTACAGATTGAAGATCTTCTGTACCGCACCAATGCTGGCCTGTTGGCGTAACTGCTGACATTTTTGCAATGATGCGTCTGCCAGCGCGTTCAGCGACTGACCGTAAAAATCGTTACTGCTGGCGGTGCGAAACTGCGTCAGTTCACTCTGGCAGTTCTGCGCAGAGAGCGTCGGCAGCGCGGCAGCAAGGGCCGCCATCTGCATCGGCGAACTGGCAGGATCCTGTTGTTGCAGCCGCTTCATGGTCGCCAGTGAATTGCTCCAGCGAGCGATAAGCTGGTTATCCGCTGCCATTAACCATGGACGCTGGTTGTCGAGCCAGTCAATATCCTGCTGATAGCGGACCAGGGCACCAGAGATTTGTTCTGCCTGGGCGCTAGCCCATCCGATAATTTTCTGTCCGCTGGCCTGCGCCTGTTCTGTCGTCGCGTAATTGACCGCCGGAGGGGTAATCGGCGGAAGTAACGCGCTGCCGTCCTGACGCACCCGTGCAATCACCTGGGCCGCCGTTTGTTGGCGCAATGCGATGGCAAGCTGAGGACGATTAAGCTGGTTGAAGGCTTCAATGATGTAATCCGCGCTGGCGGTGCTGACATTGCTGTTATCCGGGGTTCCGGTGGCCCCTGTGTATAGCGTCTGACGTATGGCGTTTTCCACCGCCTGTCGCGCCAGCATGGTGATTTTAGGTCGCCAGATGCTGTCTGGAAGCTGCTGCATAAATCGTTCAAATCCGCCATACAGCGCCAGCGCCTGCTGAAGTTGCAGGTTGCCAGGATAACCGACGGAGAGCTCGGTAGGCTGGCTTGCCCCCTGCTGCCAGAAGGGTTGGTTAAGTAAATCACGCAAGCTTTTTTGTAATGCCAGAAGATCCGGCGATACGCTGAATTGTCCTTCCGGGGATTGCTCGGTTAATGAGGAGAAGTGCAGCCTGGAGCCATCAACCTGCGCCAGAAAGCGTTGGCGCAGTAGGGTTTCGTGGCGGAGCAGTTCCTGAACCACGCTGTTGTCGATAAGCCTAAGGGTTCGTGCCTGCGTGAGCAGCTCATCCAGTGGCAGTCTGATTGGCGAATTTGTTGCGTCACGACTCAGGTTATTAATGGTCGTCAGTGTTGCTTGTAAGCGGCTGACCTGGCGGACCAGCGAGCGGACGAACAAGGGGGTAACCCCGGTGCCATTGCCAAACAGCGCCAACAGTTGTTCGAGCTGCTCTTCGTTGTTATCCAGGCTGGTATTGCCATAGTTTTGCTCCAGCCAGCGCATGGTTTCGTGAGAAAAAAGTACGCTGTTGCGCTGAGTCAGCTCGCTAGCGTCGGGTAATTTCAGACGCGAGAGATTGAGAGTGGCAAACATCTCGTTGAGCTTTTCCTGGGAGGGTAAAGAGTCGGTGTCAACGGTCACGCCCCAAACGCTGGCGCTGACGTTTGCCAACGTCTGCACAGTCGGTTGCTTCATCTGCATTAATTGTAGCAACGGCAAATAGCGCGACTCCATTTGTTTTGCCTGAGTGAGCAAGTTCTGAATTTGCCGGTAACGCTCTTCGGGTAGCAAATCGTCCTGCTCAAAGCCCCTTTCATTGTGATTTTGCAGGCAGATACTGTTAGTGGCTGGTACCAGCAGGCTAGCCAGGGTGACGTTGTTAAACGTCTCGCGCAATTTTGTATCGGTGCGGCTGAACAGCGAGCCGGGCCAGACGATGGAACGAAACTGCCACTGTGGAATGCCATTGAGAACGCGCCAGTACAGCGCGGTGGAACGCTCACCAGTGATATCGGCCCGGACGGCTGTGGCGAGGACCTGCAGACGATCGTGCAATAGTACGGCATGGGTGTGCTGGTATTGCCAACTCCAGGTCATCGCGACAAGCCAAAGAACGCAAAGGCAGCTATAGCACGCGAGAGTGATGAAATGGCGGCGTAAATTCACGCGCAGCAAACGGCGCACCGGAAGCGCGAGACCGCGCTCAGCGGTAATTTTGCTGCTCAGTAGCGACTGACAAAACTGCATCTGTGGTTTGTCATGGTCCAGCGTACGGGCAACAAACCAGATCCCGCGCAGTTGCGGTGGCTCATCGCGGGCATGACTGTTAAACAGGGCGTCAAAAGCGTCATGCAACGGTGCGGCAAGCGGCGGGAAGCTTTCTGGCAAGCGGAATAATTCCTCCGGCGTGTTGCCTCGCAGCGCGCCAAGCTCGGTGATGAACAGCCGCAGAGAAGTCCGGGTATTGTCCAGCGCATTGTCGATCCACTGCGGTTTCCAAATGGCTTCTCTGGCGACCGGAATCGTGCTGCCAATCGGACTGCGGCGAGCATCTTCCGGCAATAGCTCCAGCAGATCGGCTGTACCTTCCAGTGATTCCATGCCGCTGATGATCAGGTAAATTGGCAGACTCAGTCCGCACACCTGCTGCAACTGCTGACAGTTATGTAATAAGCTGGCGCGGACGGTATCATCGTCATGCAGCGTCTCTAATGAAAGGGTGATAATCAGTGCATCCAGTGGTCGCTGGGGGCGGCTTTTCACCAACGCAGACAGCGTCTTCTGCCAGTCATTCTGACGGATTAGCCGCTTCTTCCCAACGGTTTGTAGCGTTTGCGGCAGGCACAGAAGGCTGCACTGAGGATTAAACCACCATTGCCCGAACCAGTATTCCTGGCCGTCGGTAAGTGACCAACTGCGGCACAGCAGACGGTTATCCTCTTCGTCGCCAAGCATCAGGATTCGCACGCTGTCGTAAGGATCCTGACTGGTACAGGCTCGCTGGATCTCCTTTTGCGCACGGTTGAACGTATCGTTTCGGTATTCCCATTGCCACCAGACGCACCAGAGAGTCATCGCCAACAACACCAGGAGAATAATCAGTAGCGTAAGCCAGGGTTGCGTCACTTATCATCTCCCTGGCAGGACTGGGTTAACGGGAAATCTGGCAGCGAATTTACGCCGATGGCATCTTCAATACTTAGCCACAGTCGCTGACTCAACAGCAATAACGCCAAAAGTATTACGAGGGCGATGAGATGCAGGCGCGAATTGTCTGGCAGGCGGCGATGCGCCGGAAGGTGTAAAGGCGTCCCCAGCGCGGTCGATTCCATGCGTTCGGCAATATCACTGAGCTGAGCGTCATGCTGAAAGGCAAAATGCCACAGCAGGCGGCAGGTTTCCTGATGATTCTGCAGGTTAAAATCGCCACGTCGGGAACCAAACCCCAGCGTCAGGCAGCGCAAATACAGCGCGGCTAAATCCCGCTTTCCTGGGTTACGTTCATTGAGCAGAGCGGTGATCTGGCGGGGGATCTGGTCCCCAGCGCTATGGGTTTGCCACAAATGATACTCCAGCGGGCAGGACTGCCACAGGGAGAGCGCGGGCCAGTCACCATAGAGTACGGACTCATCAATCAGCGCGACCAGGGCATAAACGGACGCGTCAATCTGCTGCTGAAACGGCGAACCCAGTTCGCGGGTCAGGCGTCGGTTATACTCTTCTACCACCTGACTGGCGTATACAAGGGCCTGATTATGCAACTCATCTGGCGGTAGCGGAGTGCGTTTCCAGCGTTCAAACTGCGCCAGCCAGCGGGTGTAAATCTCATCAAACAGACGGCTGGCAGGCATATCAGGATTGGCGATTGTCATGGCGATCCTCCTGACGGTAGAGCATGATCTGCTGCGGCATATCCTCTGTTTCATGCAATGGGGCAATAACCAACGGCGTCCCTTTTTCAAACCACTGGATGGTAAGGGTCAGGGTAAACAGGGCCACCTTGCCGTCGATTTCCCAGTCACTGCTCTGCTCTGCAGCCAGCGGCGTGAAAGTCATCCCGTGCATCCGCTGACGACGCAGAACAGGTACAAAGGGTTGGCTGGTGATAATACTCATTTGTAACCACTTTTCAGCTTTGGAGGCGTTGTCTCCGGGCATCAGCAGGCCTATCACCACCTGCTCTCCCGCGTGGATATCTGTAGGGAGTTGCAGTGAAAAAGAGTTATCCAGCTTGCTGAAATTCAGCCGCTGATAGCGGCGATGAATATGCGCCAACTGGTTTTTCAGTACGGTGAAAAGAGAGGCAAATGCGGGCAGCATGTTCTGATAATCAAAGGTTGGCAGCAGGGGCAGCGTTTTATCCTGAGTCAGTATTGCCGTTTGTCCGATAAAGAGACACAGCGCGCGGTAAAGATCCTGTGGATGTGGCCGCCCGCTGCTGAGCAAGCTTTCCACCAGCGGCAACGCCCCCTGGATACTATGCAGTGACAGCGTAAGCCATAGCCAGTCGTTGGTGCGTTGTCCGTGTTGCGCCAACTGCATTTCACGGCTCAGAAACAGAATTTTTTCTCTTGCCTGCAGGCAGAGTTGTCGGGTTTGGCGTGCCAGATAACTCTCTTCGTTGAAGGCGGGAGAGGGGGGAAACCACTCGCTCTGACGAAATCCACCTTCGCTATACACAACCTGCAGCAGCGGCAGACAGACGAAATCAGCGCGATCGTGCTGGCAAACCAGACGCGGTACGGGCTGCCATTGCGAAATGCTCTCGGGGAATTCACCGCTACTCAGGTCAGGTAGCGGGGCGCTGTTGACTGAGCGATAGCGGCTATTCATCAACTGCCACTGTCCGGCACGGTTTAGCGGCGGCAGCGCCAGCCAAAGGATATGTTCACTGTCTGGTACGGCAGGCAGCAAGCGGGCGCAGTCAAACTCCAGCGATAAATCGTCGCTAATGTCATAATTGACCGGCGTGCCATCGGGC
The DNA here is from genome assembly GCF_027919895.1 of Citrobacter sp. 21OH12SH02A-Citro. Lineage (NCBI taxonomy): Bacteria > Pseudomonadati > Pseudomonadota > Gammaproteobacteria > Enterobacterales > Enterobacteriaceae > Citrobacter > Citrobacter sp. 21OH12SH02A-Citro. Next base: position 4,317,207 of record NZ_CP114801.1, on the reverse strand, counting down.
ATCATCGCCTCCAGGCGCAAAATACGCAGCGTTCCTGCACACAGCGCAGCCTCGTCAATCTGGAGCCGGTTGACGCCCCAGAACCACGGATTAGCGCACCCGGTGAGCGCGGCACAAAGTGTTTCATTACGCAATGCCTGCAACTGGAAATGTTGAGGTAGCATTGCCATCCCTTCATACCAGCAAACCATTGCCGGAATTGTGCTCATAGTCCCTTCCTTGTTCATGGTGCCAGGACGGCTTCATCCGTCATTAGTAACAGATGCAGTGAATCTGCTTTTTCCAGTGTTAATCGGTGTTCTCCTGCGCTGCTGTAGCGGGCAAACAGCAGAATTGCCTCTGCCTTAACGCCGTGCAGAGGGGAGCTTTTGGTCACAAAACGCGAATCCGGTACCAGCTCCAGCGACCAGACATGCAACCCGTCAGGGCTATCGCGCAGGAGTTGTGATTTGGCGTTAAACCACTGTGTCGCACTCAGCGATTGTACGGTTGGCAGTAACGCATTATCGGCAATCGCGACAATATCCACGGCGACTGGCGTGTTATCGTTTGCATCTGCTGCGGTTTCAATGACCACATCATTAAATGCCACACGGTTTTGCCATAATGAACAACCGCTACTCAGTAAAATTAAAATACTGATTAATATTATATTGGCTGGATGGCATAGGCCGTTTGTCATATAAAGTCCTTTTATATTGTCATTAATAAGGTAATTAATGGTGGGGGTTGTTTTTTTGACTTAAATCATCATTGGATGAATCTTAAGTAATAAATTTTTTTAACATTTAAATATTCACTAAATTTATATTTTCAGTGCAAAGTATTATTTTATAATCAATTTTAATTGTAATACGTTGATTTTTATTGGTTAATTTTTTGTTAATTGATTTTTATCAAACAATTTATTTTTTTGTGTGAAAAGTAAAAAATTAAGTTGATATTTATTGGGTGTTGTGTTTTTTATATTACGGCTAGTTATTCATGAATATGACTTTTCGAATAATGGTGCGGTAAATGTCGTGCCAGGGATACTATTGCAATAAAAAGGATTAAATATGGCCGAGAGCATTCAGCATAAACTCAACCGTATTAGGCCGCCGCGCGTGCAAATAACGTATGATGTGGAAACAGGTGGCGCGATTGAGAAGAAAGAGCTTCCCTTAGTTGTTGGTATTTTAGCTGATTTATCCGGACATCCCGCATGCCCACCCGCTAAATTACGTGAGCGGCGATTTGTCGAAATTGACCGTGATAATTTTGACGATGTGCTTTCCTCCCTCTCACCTCGTCTGGCGATACAGGTTGAAAATCGTCTGGCTAATGATGGCAGCAAATTGAACGTTGAGCTGTGCTTTAACGAGTTCGATGATTTTTCTCCACTCAATATTATCAATCAGGTTAAACCCCTTCAGCGACTGTTTCTTGCCCGGCAGCGTCTGCGCGATCTGCTCACCAAACTGGATGGTAACGACGATTTGGATGCGCTGCTACAGCAGGTGGTAAACGATAACGCCGAGCTTCAGGCTTTGAGACCCATCGTTGAAGAAAAACCGGCTGAAAACGCGTAACTGAATCAGGAGAAGAACAATGGAAAATGTTCAGGAACAAGCTGAAAACGGCGGACAGACGGTCACGCTAAGCGTGCTGGATCGCATTATCCAGGAAGGGCGGATGGCGCGCGATGAGCTCCAACAGACCTACGCGCGTGACATGCTGGAAGAACTGGCGACGCAAATTCTTGATGAAGGGATGGCGATAGGAAGCGATACGGTGGCGATGATCAACCATCGCATCGCGCAGATCGACGAGCTTATCAGCGGCCAGTTGAATGAGGTATTGCATCACCCGGATATGCAGAAACTGGAAGCCTCCTGGCGCGGTCTGCATCAGTTTGTGATGAATACGGAGACCAGTACCCGACTGAAATTACGTCTGCTAAACGTTTCACGCAAAGAACTGCAGGACGATCTGGAAAAAGCGGTTGAGTTCGATCAGAGCACGTTGTTTAAGAAATTGTATGAGGATGAATACGGTACTTTTGGGGGGAATCCCTATAGCGTGCTGGTCGGTGATTTCGAGTTTGGCCGTCATCCGCAGGATGTGGCGCTACTGGAAAAACTTTCCCAGGTCGCGGCGGCCGCGCATGCGCCGTTTATCGCCGCTGCCAGTCCTCGTTTGTTTGATATGGGATCGTTTCTCGAGTTAGGTGTCCCGCGCGATCTGGCGAAGATCTTCGAAAGCACCGAGCTGATTAAATGGCGGGCATTCCGCGAAAGCGACGACTCCCGCTATGTCTCATTAGTGCTGCCGCACGTGTTGCAGCGCCTGCCTTACGGCCCGGATACGGTGCCGGTGGAAGGCGTGAACTTTATCGAGGACGTCGACGGCCTTGATGCCAGCAAATATCTGTGGGGCAATGCCGCCTGGATGCTGGCCAGTCGTATTACCGAAGCTTTTGCCTTATACGGCTGGTGTGCGGCGATCCGCGGTGCGGAAGGCGGCGGCCTGGTATCCGATCTCCCGGCGCATACGTTCTCCACGCCATCCGGCGATATCAGCCTGCGCTGCCCGACGGAAATAGCCATTACCGACAGGCGTGAGAAGGAGCTTAACGATCTGGGATTCATCGTGCTGTGTCATAAGAAGAATACCAACACCGCCGCGTTCTTTGGCGGACAGACCACCAATCAGGCAAGGATCTACAACACCCCGGAGGCCAATGCCAACGCGCGGATCTCCGCAATGCTGCCTTACATCCTCGCCGCTTCCCGTTTTGCGCATTACCTGAAGGTGATTATGCGCGACAAGGTCGGCAGCTTTATGAGCCGCGATGATGTTGAGAGTTACCTCAATAACTGGATTGCTGACTATGTGTTGCTGCGCGACAGCGCGCCACAGGAGATTAAAGCGCGTTATCCGCTGCGTGAAGCACGGGTGGACGTGAGTGATGTTCCCGGCAAACCGGGCGTTTATCGCGCCGTTGTATTCCTGCGTCCGCACTTCCAGTTAGAAGAGTTGACCACCTCAATTCGTCTGGTGGCTGAACTGCCGCCGCCAGCTGCCGCTTGATTACTAAGGAGATAGACCATGGATGCGATTTTTTTAAAGCTTGACGATATCAAAGGCGAAAGCCAGGCCGATGGCTTCAAAGATCAGATAGAGATCATGTCCTACAGCCATAACGTGGCGATGCAGGTCACTAACGACGTCAGTAATACCGAACGTACTTCCGGGCGGGCGCACGTGGGTGAAATGTCGCTGACCAAGTTTGTCGATCTCGCCACGCCGGTGCTCAATGAGTATTGCTGTAGCGGGAAGGTGATCAAAGAAGCGAAGTTGACGCTCTGTCGTAACGACAATAGCGCGATGCTGCCGTTTATTGTCTATACCCTGAGTAACGTGGTGATCTCGCACCTGAGCGTCAGCGGCGGGTCCGGCGGTAAGCCGGTAGAGACGATGTCGCTGAACTTCACCAAAATCAAATGGGAAATCACCGCCCAGAAATCGGAAGGCACCCAGCAGGGCACCAGTTCATCCGTCTGGGATATGGCGCTGAATAAGAAAGGCAGCTAATGGTGGAGCCTTTCATCCCGGTTGCGCTATTCGACAGGCTGCTGGATGAGGAGATAAGCCCACGAGAGTCGGTGTGCCGGGAGTTGAATCGATTATTCAACTCCCGAGCCCCTGCGGATGATGACGCACTACCGCTGTTGCTTAGCTGGGGCGTCCCGGAATGGCACGGATGTAACGCGGGCGATGAGCGGGTGCTTAACTGGTATTGTCGCCAGCTACGCGCAGCCATTTTACGCAACGAGCCGCGGATTCAGGCGCTAACTGTCAGCGTGAAAGATGCGCATCATCAGACGCTGGCGCTGCATCTCGAGGTGATGTTGTGGCACGACGACGATCCGCTGACGCTGGATCTAACGTATCTGCACGGCAGCTGGCGATGACTATCGCAGGAGAAGATCAATGGACGATCGATTGCTGGAAGACTATTTGCAGGAGTTGAGATGGTTGCGTACCGCCAGCGGCGAGTTCGCCCGGCGGCACCCGCACGTTGCCTCTCGTCTGCGGCTGAGCGAATTTGATTGCCCGGATCCCCACGTTGAAAGGCTTTTAGAAGGTTTCGCCCTGCAAAGCGCCAAATTGCATCAGCGCCTTGATGATGGTTTTGGTGAACTGTGTGAATCGCTGCTGGAGCAGCTCTCACCTCATTCGATACGCCCTTTCCCTTCCACAGCTACCGCCAGTTTTACTGCGGATCCGCTGGCAGGTGATTTGAGTCAGGGTTACGCCCTTCCTGCCGGAACGCCGCTTTACGCGTTAACGCAAAGCGGTAAAACAATCTGGTGGCGTACCGCGCTGGCGCAAACGCTGTGGCCTATTGAGATTGACGATGTTACCTGGTGCGATGCGGCGCAGGCCCGGCAATTAACCGGGCTGACGAGGGCGCGCGGCGCATTGCGTATTCAGCTACGTTGTCTGCCGCCACATCAGTTTTCGACGTTGGCGGTTACACAGTTACGCATTCATCTCAGCGGTTCGCCGCAAATCAACGCCACGCTATTTGATTTGTTGTACGCCCATGTCATTGGGCCGCTGCGCCCACATCCCATTGGCCTGCTGAATGCCGAAAAGATTTTGCCCTGCGAACCGGGCGTAGAGTCCAGCGTGCTGGCGCTCAGTGCCTGGATGAACAGCCCGCAGGCGCTGATGTATTTCGATTTGCCGCTGCCGCCTTCGGGGGAGGGCGACGCCATGATCTTGTGTATTCCTTTCGATCGCGCTCCGCCGGGGGCGCAGCATATTCACTCGGGTGATATTCGTTTGGGGTGTGTGCCTATCGTTAACCTGTTCACCCGGACCTCTGAGCCGCTGATCGCCGGGCATATTCGCAGCGAGCATCGGCTGGTGGCCGATCATCATGATCAACATGTACAGATCTACCGTGTACAGACGCTGTGGATGAGCCGCCGTGAAGAAGCCTGGCGCGTGCCCGCATATTATTCCGCTCACGGGCATAGCGAGTCCCACTGGTTCTGGCATGCACGACGCAACCGCCAGCAGGGCAATGCGTTGTGGTTAACGCTGGTGGACAGCCGTTTCGACCCGTTTGCCCCGATTGAGGAAACGAGCCTGACGGCGACGCTCTGGTGCAGCAACGGTGAGCAGGCCGCACTGCTTTGTGCGGGAACGCCACTAACCTTTGAAGTACCTGGTCCGGTTGCGCAGGTGCATTTACTGGGAACGCCGACCATGCCTTCAGCGCCTGCGTTGCAGCGAGATGCACGCTGGAAACTGCTCTCAACGCTGGCGCTCAACCATCTCTTATTGAACGAAGGTCAGAGCGCGCTGGACTCGCTGAAAGAACTGCTGGCCCTGTATGCCCCTTCCTCTGCGTCACCCGCTGTCTGGCAGCAGATCAATGGCATCCGCGAGATGTGTTGCCAACGGGTGAGTGAGCATCGGGGGCGGGATGCCTGGCGCGGCTGGCATAACGGTATCAAGGTGACGCTGGAACTCGATCCACAAGCCTTTACTGGAAGCAGCCGACTGTTGTTTGCGGGCGTTATTGCCCGTTTTCTGGCGCGTAATGCCACCGCAAACTGCTTTATCCACACGATATTGCAAGACGAAGGAGAGGAGCTGTCGCTATGGACAGACGTCGAACAGACCACGCTGATAGCGTAATCGCCCAGCTTAAGGCCGAGCCGTGGCGCTTCTCGCTGGAGCAGTGTGTCCGCATCCTGGAAGCGGCGGGTGAGACGCCCGAACTGCGGGGCGATCTGGGGCTGGCATTTAGCCCAGCGGAAGTCAGTTCGCTGAACGAAGACGTTGTGCAGGTGCGTAGCCTCGGGCCAGGGGGGGCGGATGGCGTATTGCCCTACGGCTGGCTGGAATGGCTACAGCAGGCGACGCAGGATAAAAACAGCGCACTGCAGGATTTTATATTTATGTTTCAACAGCGTTTTCTTCAACATCACTACCGTAGCCTGAGCCTGCATCGGCTGGCTATGCCTTACGCCAGGCGAGAAGATGCGCCAGGGCTTTCTGTAATGCGTGCGCTGTGTGGTTTCAGGCTCGACGCCATGGAAAAGTATGAATCTGCGCAGGTACAGAGTCTGCTGATGCAATGCGGCAACCTGCCTAATCGCAGGCGTTCTACGGCTGGATTTGTGGCGCTGGTCGAGGCCGTACTGAACGTCACCGTGCATGTCGAAGAGTTTGTCGGCCGCTGGCAGCCTTTGCCACAGGCATCAATAAGCCGGACGGGATGTCGGCTGGGGCGCAATAGCGTCGCCGGTCGGCGAATATGGAACCAGCATGCGGCGCTACGGGTGCATCTGCGTGCTAAAAACGCTACGCAGTGGCGCGAATTTTTACCCGGCAGTCAGGGTTTTCTCCAGCTCAGTAAGTTAGCGGCAATCTGGTTTGGCGCGGGAATAACGCAGGAATTGATGATGCGCGCAACCCTGACGCTGGATCATCGCTTAACCCGCGCTGCGCCGCCGCGTCTGGGGTATACCGCGCAACTGGCAGGGCGCAAGCCCGCCATGTTCCATTGCCAACAGCATTTTGAGGAGAACAGTAAATGGATTTGAAAGCGCTGGTAAAACGACTGAACCCCATTTGTTTTCGTGCGCTGGAACAGGCCGCCGAACGCAGCCGGGCGCAGGGACACTGGTTCGTTGAGCCGGAGCATATGCTGCTGGCTTTACTGGATGATGAACACTGTGATTTAGCGTATTGCCTGAGCAACGCGGCTATCTCCACCGATACGTTACGTGAAGAGATCCAGCGTGCTCAGGCGCAGTTCAAAGCGGGCTGTACGCGGATGCCGGTGTTTTCCGTACAACTGATAGAGCTACTGGAAGGGGCGATTTTGCAGGCGACATTCCAGCGTATTCCTCTGGTTCGTTCGGCCTTATTGCTCCTGACCTTACTCACCCGAGAACGGCTGCGTACCCAGTTGGCGCAGGGAATGCCACTGTTGTTACAGCTTCCGGCTGCGGAGCTGGAAAGCCAGTGGCAGACCTGGTGTCGCAACTCCGTTGAGGAGGCTGCAGACCCTGACAAGGGAGAATCCCCGAAGCGTGAAGGCGGGGTACTGGATCAATACACGCACGATCTGACTCGTGACGCGCGGGAAGGGCGGATCGATCCGATCATCGGGCGCGACGCGGAGATCCGCCAGTGTATCGACATCCTGCTGCGTCGCAGGCAAAACAACCCGATTCTGGTGGGGGCGCCAGGTGTGGGCAAAACCGCCGTTGCCGAAGGGCTGGCGCGACGCATTGCCGAAGCCAGCGTGCCGCCGCCGTTGCGTGATGTCGCTCTGCTGGCTCTCGATCTTGGCTTGTTGCAGGCGGGAGCGGGCGTGAAAGGCGAGTTTGAACAGCGTTTGCGCGGCGTAATCGACGCGGTAAAAAAATCCCCGCAGCCGATCATTTTATTTATCGACGAAGCCCACACGCTGATAGGCGCGGGCGGCGCCGAGGGCGGCAGCGATGCCGCCAACCTGCTGAAACCGGCGCTGGCGCGTGGGGAACTGCGCACCATCGCCGCCACCACATGGCAGGAGTACAAAAAATATTTCGAGAAGGATCCGGCGCTGGACCGACGTTTTCAGCGTATCCAGATTGAAGAGCCGGACGAAAATAGCGCGGTGATCATGCTGCGCGCGGTGGCCGACAAGCTCGAGGCACACCACGGCGTGCAGATCCTCGATACCGCCATCCGCGAGGCGGTGCGTCTGTCGCAGCGCTACATCTCCGGGCGTCAATTGCCGGACAAAGCCATCAGCGTGCTCGACACTGCCTGCGCAAGAGTGGCGCTGGCGCAGCATGACGTGCCGCCTGCGCTGGAGGAAATTCGTCAGCAGCAGGCAGCGATAGAAGAAGAGAGCGAGCGTCTGAATCGTGAACTGCTGGTGGGCGTCGATCATCACGACAGGCTGTGCGAGCTGGAAGCGCAGGCGGAGAAACTGCAGGTTCAGGCGCGGGAAGTGGAAGGACGTTGGCAGGATGAGCGTCAGCGGGTCGGTGAACTGCTGTCCACGCGCCAGCGGATGCTGGATCTCAGCGAACGGCTGGACGATGATGAGGAACTGGAGCAAGAGCTGGTGGAGTGCGCGGCGCTGATCGGCAAGCTGGAAACCGCCGCTGCCCAGCTGCGTGACGAGGTGCCGCTGGTGCCGGACTGCGTGGATCCCGCCACCGTCGCGGCGGTGATAAGCAACTGGACCGGGATCCCGATAGGCCAGATGCAGACCGATGAAGCCCATGCCCTGCGCACGCTGGTAGACCGGATGAGCGAGCGGGTGATGGGGCAGAAGATGGCGCTGGAGACTATCGCCCAGCGTTTACGTGCTTATCGCAGCGGTCTGACCGACCCGCAAAAGCCGGTCGGCGTGTTCCTGCTGGTGGGGCCAACCGGTGTGGGCAAAACCGAAACCGCCTATGCGCTGGCGGATGCCCTGTACGGCGGCGAACGTAATCTGATCACCATTAATCTGTCTGAATATCAGGAGGCGCACACCGTCAGCCAGCTGAAAGGCGCGCCGCCGGGCTACGTGGGCTACGGCAGCGGCGGGGCGTTAACCGAAGCGATGCGCCGTCGACCTTATTCGGTGGTACTGCTCGACGAAATCGAAAAGGCGCACCCGGACGTGCTGGAGGTGTTCTATAACGTCTTCGACAAAGGCGTAATGGAAGACGGCACCGGGCTGATTGTTGATTTCAAAAACACGGTGATGCTGGCGACCAGCAACGTCGGCGCGGAGCTGATTCTCGACACGCCTGCGGCTGAATTAAACAGCGAGCGGTTTAACGAAGATTTGCGAGCAGAATTATTAACCCATTTTCGTCCGGCGTTTTTAGCGCGGATGACCACGGTGGCCTATCGGGCACTGGATGAAGAAATATTGAAGGGAATTGTGTTGGCTAAATTGGAAAAGTTATCACAGAGATATTTTGTGGCGACGGGGGATAAATTAAATATGGAGGATGGATTGGTGGAAAGAGTGATGGAGAAATGTAAGGGCGTGGGGGCCAGAGATGTTGAGAATCTGGTGGTTGGGGAAGTGATGAGATAATACTTTGTATAATTTAAATTAAAATTTATCTGGATGAGAAATATGTTTAGAAACAGAGTGCTATTTAGAGCTGATTTGCGTGGCCCCGAGGTGATTTTTGAAGAAGGATTTCATCCCAGATATACTGGCGGGATTATAGTTCATCCTGGCGGGCAAGCTACAGGTGGTATTTCTACAACGAAAGAGCTACTAATTGCAATGGATTATGCAGCTCGTTATGGTGGCTATGTGTATGCGGTTGTAGCTTCAGGGGTAGATATATTGGAATGGCTGTATCAGCATCATGCTACGCAGGGAGCAAAGGCGAATGCTATGACACAAATGGAGATTCATTGTAATTATATTGAGGCAAATAAGATAGCATTTGCAAGAAAAGCTATTTTAGTTGATGGAAAGTTAAGCTTTAGTGATTTGCTAATTACTAATCGTATGTGCATTTACCCTCCGGAGGACCTTATTAGAGTTAGAGAGCTTTTTTTATTGGACGGGCAGTTTGATAAATCTCTTTATCAGTGAATATATGAAGAATTTTTGTTTATTACAAATGTTTAATATGACTGAAATTATATAATAAGGACTCTCCCATGCCCAACACCACCATTATCAAACTCACCGCTCCGGTCCTTACCGCCACCACCGCGCACACCGACTTCCAACTTAACGGCCTGACCATCGTCACCATCGCAGGAACCACCTCCGCGCCGTTAACCTGACAACGAACCACACATCATGGTTATAAGCATCATTAATGATGCTTATAAAGGTGCTTTTAATGGTCTATACTAAAACCTCATTAACGAGGAAAACACCATGCCATTTCATATCCTGACCAAAACCGCTGCCAGTATCACCGACCTGAAACGTAACCCAATGGGGACAGTCAACGCCGGGGAAGGTGAAGCGGTGGCGATTCTGAACCGCAATGAGCCTGCGTTTTACTGCGTGCCGCCTGCGGTCTATGCATATTTGCTGGAGCTGGCTGAGGATGCCGAGCTGAACCGCATCGCCGACGAGCGAGAAGGTGGAAAGCGAATAAAGGTATCTTTAAATGACCTATAACCTGGAGTTTTTAGATGTTGCGCTCAAGGAGTGGCGCAAGCTTTCACCCACATTACGCGAGCAGTTCAAAAAGAAACTGGCGGAGCGGCTGGAAAATCCCCATGTCCCTGCCGCCCGCCTTTCCGGCAAATTACACCGTTACAAAATCAAGCTTCGCAGTGCCGGGTATCGTCTGGTCTATCAGGTCGAGGACGAGCAGGTTGTCGTTCTTGTGATCGCAGTGGGCAGACGTGATGGTGATGAGGTTTATCATCAGGCTAACCGGCGCTAGCGCTATCGTTGAAAAAGGAATTTCCCCATGCCAGATACCACCATTATCACACTCACCGCCCCAGCCCTGACCGGCCTTACCGCCGCCACTGTGCACACCGATTCCCAACTTAACAGTTTGACCACCGCGACCGTCGCGGGAACCACCTCCGCGCCGTTGACTCTCGATACTGCGCTGGCGACCCATCTGACCGCCACCATCAATAACGCCGACTACGACGGGCTGATTGCCGAGGCGCACCAGCTTCCGGCGACCGGTAACGCCGACCGCTATCAGTTTGTGCTGCGCCCGTGGCTGTGGTGGCTGACGCTTGCCAGCAATAACCGCGTGTTTCAGAACCTCAGCGCGCAGGAGATCGTCGAGAAGGTGTTTAAGGACGCCGGGTTTACCGACTACAAATTTCAACTGAAAACCAAACCGGCAAAGCGCGAATACTGCCTGCAATACAACGAGAGCGATTTTAATTTTGTCTCGCGGCTGCTGGAGCAGGAGGGCATTTTCTGGTTCTTTACCCACACGGCAGGTAAGCACACGCTGGTGCTGGCGGATGATAACAGCGCTTTCCCGCCGATAACGGGTGAGAAAAAGGTGACATATCAGGCGGCAGCAAGCGGCGAGCGGGAAACCGGGGCGGTTCGTTCGGCAGAGCTGCGTTTGCAGGCCACCGCGCAGGGCTTCCAGAACAGCGACTATAACTACGAGCAGCCGAAAGCGGCGCTGTTCGCGCAGGCTGGTGAGAAGAAGGGTGGTATGCAGTATCAGCATCCGGGGCGTTTTAGCGTTAAAGCCGAAGGCGACGCGCTGGCAGCGTGGAAAGTTAACGCCCTGAAGGCGCAGGCGAAACAGCTGGTCGGCGAAAGCGACTGCGCGGCGCTGACCGCCGGGCACTGGTTTACTTTGACCGATCACGATGACAAAGCATTGAACATCGACTGGCTGGTCATCGCCGTCAGCCACGAATACGACGGCGAGCGCTATCGCAACCGCTTTACCGCCATCCCGAAGGCCACGCCGTACCGTCCGCTCGCCGTGACGCCGCAGCCTTTTATGCATACGCAAACAGCGGTGGTGGTGGGTAAAAGCGGAGAAGAAATCTGGACTGATAAGCTTGGTCGGGTGAAGGTGCAGTTCCCGTGGGACAGAGAGGGCAAAAACGACGAAACCAGCTCCTGCTGGCTGCGGGTCGCCACCGCCTGGAGCGGCAACGGCTTCGGCGCGCAGTTTATCCCGCGCATCGGCCAGGAAGTGGTGGTGAGCTTTATCGATGGCGACCCGGATAAGCCGCTCATTACCGGCTGTGTGTACAACGGCGCGAATGCACTGCCGTACGCACTTCCGGCGAATCAAACCCAGTCGGGCATTAAGACCAAAAGTGAAAAAGGTTTTAACGAACTGCGCTTCGACGACAAAAAAGATGCCGAGCTGCTGGCGATGCAGGCGCAGAAAGACTTCCAACTTACGGTGCTCAACGACAGCAAAACGACTATCAGCCATGACGATATTCAGAACGTCAAAAACGACCGCACACGTACCGTTGAAGAGGGCAACGAAACCGTCACCCTGAAAAAGGGTAATCGCACGGTCAAAATTGAGAAGGGCAGCGACACGCTGGAAGTAAAAGATAAACGCAGCGTGACGGTGAAAGGCGATCAGGAACACGCCATCGATGGCAATGAGACACATAAGGTAAAAGGTAACTACACGCTGAACGTCGACGGCAATCTGACGATTAAGGTCAGCGGTTCGCTTACCCTGGAGAGCGGCAAAACCCTGAAAGTGAAAAGCGGAGCGGATCTCAGCGCCAGCGCCGCATCGGGTCTGAAACTGGACGCCACCAACATCGCCAGCGAAGCCAAAGCCTCGCTGACGCAAAAAGCCGCGACGATAACCCACGAAGCAAAAGCCACGCTTACCAGCAAGGCCAGCGCCACCCAGACAGTGGACGGCGGTGGCATGTTGACCATCAAAGGCGGGATGGTGAAAATTAACTGATGCGTGAAGTGTTGGAACATCAGCAGGAGAGTACCTGCTTTCAGGCCGAGCTGACCGACGGTCTGCTGAACGGCGAAATGCGGATCGAAGAGCATGGTCGGCTGCTGTCGGTGCTGCGCTATCGGCAGGGTGTGCTGCACGGCGTGATGGAGCGCTGGTACCCTAACGGGCAGCTTGCCATGCAGCAGGCGTACTGTGAGGGCAGGCCGGACGGTGTGGCCCGCTACTTCTCGCAAGAAGGGACGCTCTTACGTGAAGAACAGTGGCTTGATGGTCAACTGCACGGTGAATGCCGCAGTTTTTATCCTTCCGGCCAGTTGCAGATGCGCGAACAGTGGCGGCACGGGTTGCGTCACTCGCTCAGCGAGCAGTTTTACCCGGACGGCGCGCCAGCCCAGCGGCAATCTTATGAACAGGGAAAACAGAAGGGAGAAGCGGAGCGCTGGCTGCCGGATGGGCGTGCCATTGATGCCCGTGGTAAAGCGCAATCGCGAATGAGTAAATGGACGGAGAGGCTGTGAAAAAGCCTCTCATGTTATTTAACGCAGGTGATGCACGACCTGGTTGCTGCTCCCGCGCCAGATTAGCGCCGGGTCTTTGAGATCCTGCACATATTTACCGTCAACCAGCACGTTGATGAGATCGACAACCTGCATTTGCGCGGCGTTGAGTTCATCGAGCTTGTAGCCGGTCCACACCCAGATGTCTTTTCCCGGACACTCAGCGCGAATGCGCTGCACCAGTTGCAGAATATCCGGCACGTTTTGTGGATGCAGCGGATCGCCGCCGGAGAGCGAGATCCCCTGACGGTGAATACGCGTGTCGTTCAGATCGGCAATGATCTTGTCTTCCATCTCTTTGCTAAACGGCTGGCCGGAATTGAGCCGCCAGGTGCTTTTGTTATAGCAACCGGGGCATTCATGCACGCATCCTGAAACAAACAGGGTACAGCGAGTACCGGGACCATTAACGATGTCGACAGGGTAATACTGATGGTAATTCATTTTCGCTTCTCATCCGTTTATCAATTCGCGCCATAGCTGCATTCGGGCACCCGAGTCACTTACTTATGTAAGCTCCCCGGGACTTACTCATTTGCTGCCTTGCTATGACGTGAATTGCGTTGCGGAAATAATGGCCCGAAAAGCGTCGCATCGCCGGGCAATAAAATCGTCTAAATTAACCGATCTGTCCGTTACCTAAATGCTTAACGCGGCGCTTCACTTCTTCCTGCTTACCGGCGTTAAACGGACGTGCGTCCGGGCTGCCTAAGTAACCGCAGACGCGGCGGGTGACCGATACGCGCGCGGCGTCGTGGTTGCCACATTTCGGGCAGGTAAAGCCTTTGCTGGTGCACTCAAATTCACCGGTAAAGCCGCACTCGTAGCATTCATCGATTGGCGTGTTGGTCCCGTAATACGGCACGTGCTGATAGCTGTAATCCCAGACGTCTTCCAGCGCTTTCAGGTTGTGCTGAATATTCGGGTATTCGCCGTAGCAAATGAAGCCCCCGCTTGCCAGCGGCGGGTACGGCGCTTCGAAATCGATCTTGTCGTACGGGTTAACCTTCTTCTCCACGTCGAGGTGGAAGCTGTTGGTGTAGTAGCCTTTGTCGGTCACGCCCGGGACCACGCCAAATTCGGCGGTATCCAGACGGCAGAAACGGTCGCACAGGTTTTCACTTGGCGTGCTGTACAGGCTAAAGCCGTAGCCAGTCTCGTCTTTCCACTGATCGACCGCCTGACGCAGGCGTTCCACAATGGCGATACCTTTGGCGCGCAGCTGCTCGCTGTCATACACATGCTTGTCGCCAAACAGCGCATTGATGGTTTCGTGAATACCGATGTAGCCCAGAGAGATGGATGCACGACCATTTTTAAAGATTTCTGACACGTCATCGTCCGCTTTCAGACGCACGCCGCAGGCCCCTTCCATATACAGAATTGGCGCCACACGGGCCTTCACGCCTTCCAGGCGCGCAATGCGGGTCATCAGCGCTTTACGCGCCAGTACCAGACGATCGTCGAGCAGTTTCCAGAAGGTGGCTTCATCGCCATGCGCTTCCAGGGCGATACGCGGCAGGTTGAGGCTGATAACGCCGAGGTTGTTACGTCCGTCGTGAATCTGTTCGCCGTTCTCGTTTTCCCACACGCCGAGGAAGCTGCGACAGCCCATTGGCGTTTTGAACGAGCCGGTCACTTTGACCACCTGATCGTAGTTCAGGATGTCCGGATACATACGCTTGCTCGCGCACTCCAGTGCCAGCTGCTTGATGTCGTAGTTCGGATCGCCAAACTTGTGGTTCAGACCGTCACGAATCGCGAACACCAGTTTCGGGAACACTGCGGTTTTACGATTTTTACCCAAGCCGGCAATACGGTTACGCAGAATGGACTGCTGGATCAAACGCGATTCCCAGCTGGTTCCCAGGCCAAAACCAAAGGTCACGAACGGCGTCTGACCGTTGGCGGTATGCAGGGTGTTCACTTCATACTCGAGAGACTGGAATGCGTCGTAGCACTCTTTCTCGGTACGGGAATGGGCATAACCGTCGGCGTCCGGGATCTGCCACTCTTCAGCGGTTTTACGATGTTTATTAAAGCTCTCGGTAACGAACGGCGCGAGAACTTCATCAATACGGTTAATGGTGGTGCCGCCATAAATATGGCTGGCGACCTGCGCGATAATTTGCGCGGTGACGGCGGTCGCGGTAGAGATGGATTTTGGCGGTTCAATCTCCGCGTTACCCATCTTAAAGCCCTGCGTCAGCATGCCTTTCAGGTCGATCAGCATGCAGTTAAACATTGGGAAGAACGGAGAGTAGTCGAGATCGTGATAGTGAATATCACCACGCTCGTGCGCCTGGACGACATCACGCGGCAGCAGGTGCTGACGCGCATAGTGTTTGGCAACGATACCGGCCAGCAGGTCGCGCTGGGTTGGGATCACTTTGCTGTCTTTGTTGGCATTTTCATTCAGCAGAGCAGAGTTGGTTTGCTCAACCAGACCACGAATTTCCTGGTTCAGACGGCCACGTTTTTCACGCTGGATATCACGGTCGTGGCGATATTCGATGTACGCACGGGCGAGTTGTTTGTACGGGCCAGACATTAGCTGGTTTTCTACCGCTGTCTGGATCTCGTTGATATCGACCTTGCTGCGCTCATTCATCTGGCTACTAACGACTTCTGCGACGGTGGCACAGTAATCTGCGTCATCGACTCCCGCTGCTTTAGCTGCACGCAGAATGGCTTCTTTGATGCGCTCTGATTTAAACGGCACTTTACAGCCATCTCGTTTCATCACATGCGGTGTCATGATCACTCCATATTTATAAGAACAGGTTATCCACAGAGGTTGGGGAGGCCATCAGGGCTTTATTCATCTCTATTGCCAATGACTTCCCGCAATCCTGACCCACTTTATCCACAATTCCACCGTGAAGCGGTGCACTGCAGTTGTAGCAATTGTAGTCGATTAATACAACATATTGGGTCGGCGTGCATTTTAAGTTCTATATGTAGTGATTTGCATCAAGGATGTTTACGATTTATTTGATGTAGCGCAAAGTAAAAATCGGAGCGTACAGATGACGGGCACTACAGCCGATTGTAAATTGTGGGCAGAAAATTCTGATTAATTATTCAACAAAAACAGAAAGGTAAGCTGAGCGTAGGCATCAAAGCCCGGCAGCGTTATGCATACCGGGCCTGAACATAATTGCAAGCTATTTTTGCAACCACCAGACAGCTTCAAAAGGACGCAGCGTCATGTCTGTGGGTTGGCTGGCGACCTCGGCATAGTTGTGCATCAGCACCTGCCAGTTGCCGTCGGTCTGGGTTGGCTGCCAGCTCTGGAAGGTATCGCTCAGATTAGCAATGACCAGCAACCGCTGTCCTTGCCATTTACGTTGATAGCACCACAGATGCGGGCTTTCCGGTAGCAGATCCTGATAGTCGCCCCAGGTAATAACCGGCTCTGCTTTACGCAATGCGATCAGCTTCTGATAGGTATAGAACACCGAGTCGGTATCGCGCAGCGCTGCCGCCACGTTGATATCCGCTGCGTTGTCGCACAGATTGATCCACGGCTCACCCTGGGTGAAGCCCGCGTGTTTGCTGGCATCCCACTGCATCGGCGTGCGGCTGTTATCGCGCGATTTACTGGCGAGGATCGCCAGCAGCTCTTGCGCATCGCGCCCCTGGCCGTTCAGGGCGGCAAACATGTTATAGCTTTCCACATCGCGATAATCGGTAATCTGGCGGAAGTGCGGATTGGTCATGCCGATCTCTTCACCCTGGTAGATGTAGGGCGTGCCCTGCATACCGTGCAGCACCATCGCCAGCATTTTTGCGGCCGGAACGCGGTATTTACCTTCATCGCCAAAACGCGACACGATGCGTGGCTGGTCGTGGTTACACCAGAACAGCGCGTTCCAGGCCTGATTGTGCATGCCTTGTTGCCAGTGGCGAAACAGGGTTTTGAGCGCCACATAGTCGGGTTTGGCTAACGTCCACTTCTCACCGTTGGGGTAATCCACTTTCAGGTGGTGGAAGTTGAAGGTCATCGACAGTTCGCTGCCATCGAGTGCGGCGTACTGCTGGCAGTTTTCCAGCGTGGTGGAGGACATTTCTCCGACCGTCATCAGGCCGCGGGGCGTGAAGACGTCGCGATTCATTTCACGTAAAAACGCATGCGCACGCGGGCCGTCGGTATAAAAACGCCGCCCATCGCCGTCGGGATCGCTCGGGAAGTCCTGATCTTTAGAGATAAGATTCACCACGTCGAGACGCAGCCCGTCCACGCCGCGATCGGCCCAGAACTCGCACACTTTTTTTAGCTCGGCGCGGACCGCCGGGTTCTCCCAGTTCAGGTCTGCCTGCTCCGGAGCAAAGAGGTGCAGATAGTACTGCTCGCTTTCGGCGTGCCAGCCCCAGGCGCTGCCGCCAAATTTGGAGCGCCAGTTATTCGGGAGACTGTCTGGCGTACCGTCGCGCCAGAGGTAAAACTGACGATACGGGCTGTCTTTATCCAGCGCCTCGCGAAACCAGGGGTGCTGGGTTGAAGTGTGGTTAAACACCATATCGAGAATAATACGGATACCGCGCGCTTTCGCCTGCGCCACCAGTTCGTCAAAGTCTGCAAGCGTTCCGTAGGCCGGATCGACAGACATGTAATCCGCGACGTCGTAGCCGTTATCAACCTGCGGCGAAATATAGAACGGCGTTAGCCAGATGGCATCAACCCCCAGCGTTTGCAGATAGCCGAGACGCTGCGTCACGCCGCGTAAATCGCCGGTGCCGCTGCCGGTGGTGTCCTGAAAACTCTTGGGGTAAACCTGATAGATGACGCCGTTTTGCCACCAGTGGGGAATATTCATGGTTGTTTCCTGGAAATACGATGGGGCGCAACTGCGCCCCGAAGAAAAGTTAGACAATTTGTAGTGTGCCCATACGGTGTTTACGCTGATAAACGAATGAGGTCAGTACCATGGGGATAACAATCGCAATGACCATTGCCATGCCAAATACCTGCCAGTAAGTCGGCTGGATGGAGAGGATGCCTGGCAAACCGCCGACGCCAATTCCGTTCGCCAGCACACCGTTCAGGCCGCACAGCAGTCCGGCGAGACCGGAACCGATCATCGCGCACAGCATCGGGAAGCGGTATTTCAGGTTGATCCCGTACATGGCCGGTTCAGTGACCCCGAGATAGGCGGAGATCGCGGCAGGAACGGAGATTTCACGTTCATTGTGTTTGCGACTGGAGATGATGATCCCGACTACCGCAGAAGCCTGAGCGATATTCGACAGTGCGATCAGCGGCCATACCGGCGTACCGCCCATGCTCTGAATCATCTGCATGTCGATAGCCAGCGTGGTCTGATGCACGCCGGTTATCACCAGCGGGGCATACAGGAAGCCGAACAGCGCCGCGCCAATCGGGGCAAAGCTGCCGGTCAACAGGTGACGGACCGCAAACGCGACACCGTCGCCGATCATGCGGCCAAACGGACCAATAAAGGCGTGCGCGAGGAATACCGCGAGGATCAACGAGCACACCGGGACGATCACCAGATACAGATAATCCGGGACGATGCGTTTCATGCGTGTTTCAATAAACCCGAGCGCCAGACCGGCCAGCAGTGCCGGAATAACCTGCGCCTGATAGCCCACTTTCTCAATGCTGAACAGGCCGAAGTTCCACACTTCCGGTACCTGTTGACCGAGTAGATAGGCGTTCATTAGCTGCGGTGAAACCAGGGTCACACCCAGCACAATACCGAGGATCGGCGTTCCGCCCATTTTCTTCACTGCTGACCAGCAGATCCCGACCGGCAGATAGAAGAAGATCGCTTCGCCAATTAGCCACAGGAAGTCGTAAAGGGTTTTCAGCGAAGGGTGCATCTGCGCCAGCGTCTGCCCGTTGCTCATGGGCAGATCGCCAATCACATTACGAAAACCCAAGATCAAGCCGCCGCTAATCAGCGCTGGCAGCAGCGGGAAGAAGATCTCCGCAAAATGAGAAATCAGCTGTTCGTGCCATTTCATATTCTGCCGCGCGGCTTTTTTCGCCTGCTCTTTGTCGGCGCTGGCCTGGCCGGTTGTCGCCAGTAGCGCTTTGTAGTAATCGCCCACTTCGGTACCAATCACCACCTGAAACTGCCCGGCGTTGGTGAAGCAGCCTTTGACCATCGGCAATTGTTCGATCTCTTTTGGCCTGGCATTCGCAGGTTGATTCAGCACAAAACGCAGGCGAGTAATGCAGTGACTTACCGTGGCGATATTGTCGCGCCCGCCTACCAGCTCAATCAGCCGGTCGATGTCTGCTTGTTTTATTTTGCTCATGATGATGTGTGTTCCCCGTAGGCCGGATAAGACGTTTTAGCATCGCCATCTGGCAACTCTCTCGTTGCTGTGGCCAGAGTATATCGTCGATGATTTTTTAAAAATGGGAACGTTCCCGAAACGCAGCGAAGATCACAAATTAACGCTCAGAAAGCGATCAGGAGAGGGTGGAAGGAATAACGATTTGTCGTAGTTCGCTACGGCCGTTGATCTGCTCGATCAGCTGCGAGGCCGCTTGTCGTCCGGCTTCGGCATATCCTGGATCGACGGTGATAATTTCCGGATGGAGGAATTTCATCAGCGGCGTACTGCCCACGCTCGCCAGCTGTAGATTCTCAATTCGCTGCTCTTGCAGATATTTGCTGACACCAAGGGCGAGGGTATCCGTCGCGCAGACTAAGGCAGTGGTTTCCGGGGTGATGACGTTGGCGGCCTGCTCATAACCCTGCTTCATGGCAAGACCCGGTAGCGCGGCTACAGGATGCAGTTTGTGTTTCTTACAGAACGCCAGGTAGGCTTCATGGCGGCGCTTACCGGTGGTCACGTCGCTATGGGGAACGCCAAGAAAGCTGATATGGCGATGCTCGCGATCGTATAAACGCTGCATCAGGGTGCGAATGGCGCCTTCATCGTCATAGCAGACGGAGGCAAAGCCTTTGGCATCTCTTGCCAGCAGCACCAGCGAATCCTGCCAGGAGGCGAGCATGGATTCACTTATGCCGGTAAAACCAAACAGCACCACGCCGTCAATATTGCGGCGTCTGAGCATGCCGAGATGCTCTTCAACCAGCTCGGGCGAGAACTGGCTTTCCATCATGATCGGGTCGTAACCCTGCTCATAAAAGGCGGGCAGCATGGTTTGTACGGCGAGATTTTCCGAAAGCGAGTCCAGACGCGTGACGATGATCGCCACCACCTTGTCACTTTGTCCGCGCATGGCGCGTGCGGAGCGGGAAGGGGAAAAACCGTGCTGATTCATCACCGCTTCAACGCGTTCGCGGGTGCGTTCGCTCACGCCGCTTTCATTGTTAAGCACACGGGAAACGGTTGATTTTCCCACACCGCTTAAGCGGGCGATGTCTTTAATTGTCAGCCGGTTTTGCATCCTGTTTTCCCGTGTTGCGTGTGAAGTTATGCCAAATAGAGAATAACTTTACTCAAGCGCAGCGCAATGGGCAAAGTCTGGTATACGTTTGGTTTAGTTTCCATGGTTTATCATACTGCCATAATTGCCACAAACCTTATGGTTTTCTGCGTATAATCCGCAGCGCAAATCATTCACTTACCGGAGGCTATATGGATCCCGATCCCACCCCTCTCCCGAGATGGAGAAACTCCCCTTTCCGGTAAGCCTGTCTTTCACTGTCTTACCGGAGCAGTAAGACAGTGACGTTCTGACGTCCCTGTTGTGATTTTAATATTGCCATCAGGTAAGGCTTTGCCACGCCTGAAGGATTTACTGCGCCTGTTGAGACTGGCGCAGAGGGACTGCCTATGTTCAAAAATATTACTCGCCAGCTATTTGCCCGGCTAAACCGCCATTTACCACATCGTTTGGTGCATCGCGATCCGTTGCCTAATGCCCAGACCGTTGCCAGCACGCCGATCCCACCATCGCTGAGCGAACATTGTCTGAAAATGGCGCTGATGGACGAAGCCGCGCTGTGGAAAACGTTTGGCGCGCACCCGGAAGGATTAAACGCCGCAGAAGTGGAAAACGCTCGCGAATTACATGGCGAGAACCAACTGCCGGCGCAGAAGCCGTCGCCGTGGTGGGTGCATCTGTGGGTCTGCTACCGTAACCCGTTTAATATTTTGTTGACCATCCTCGGTGCGATTTCCTATGCCACCGAAGATCTGTTTGCCGCTGGCGTCATTGCTCTGATGGTCGTCATCTCTACGCTGCTGAATTTTGTGCAGGAGGCGCGTTCCACCAAAGCGGCAGATGCGCTGAAAGCGATGGTCAGTAACACCGCTACGGTGCTGCGCGTTATCAACGAGAAAGGAGAGAACGGCTGGGTTGAACTGCCGATCGACCAGTTAGTTCCCGGCGATATCATTAAGCTGGCGGCAGGGGATATGATCCCGGCCGATCTGCGTGTGGTGCAGGCTCGTGACCTGTTCGTGGCCCAGGCTTCGCTGACCGGTGAATCGCTGCCGGTGGAGAAAGTCGCAACCAGCCGCGACCCGCAGCAAAGCAACCCGCTCGAATGCGATACCCTGTGCTTTATGGGCACCAACGTGGTGAGCGGCACGGCGCAGGCCATCGTGATTGCGACCGGAGCCAATACCTGGTTCGGGCAACTGGCGGGCCGCGTCAGCGAGCAGGAAAGCGAGCAGAATGCTTTCCAGAAAGGGATCAGCCGCGTCAGCATGCTGCTGATCCGTTTTATGCTGGTGATGGCGCCGATTGTGCTCATCATCAACGGCTATACCAAAGGCGACTGGTGGGAAGCGGCGCTGTTTGCCCTGTCTGTCGCGGTGGGGCTGACCCCGGAAATGCTGCCGATGATCGTCACCTCGACGCTGGCGCGCGGGGCGGTGAAGCTGTCAAAACAAAAGGTCATCGTCAAACACCTCGACGCTATTCAGAACTTTGGCGCGATGGATATCCTGTGTACCGATAAAACTGGCACCCTGACACAAGACAAAATTGTACTTGAGAATCATACAGATATATCTGGTAAGCCCAGCGAGCACGTCCTGCATTCTGCGTGGTTGAACAGTCATTACCAGACCGGGCTGAAGAATTTGCTGGATACGGCAGTGCTGGAAGGCGTGAACGAAGAATCAGCCCGCCAGCTCTCTACCCGCTGGCAGAAAATTGATGAGATCCCGTTTGACTTCGAACGCCGCCGCATGTCGGTGGTGGTCGCTGAAGAAACCGATGTGCATCAGCTGGTGTGCAAAGGCGCGCTGCAGGAGATCCTCAGCGTCTGCACCCAGGTGCGCTACAGCGGTGAGGTTGTCCCGTTAGATGACAACATGCTGCGTCGGGTGAAGCGCGTCACGGATACGCTGAATCGCCAGGGGCTGCGCGTGGTAGCAGTGGCGACGAAATACCTGCCAGCGCGTGAGGGCGATTACCAGCGTATTGATGAATCAGATCTGATCCTCGAAGGCTATATTGCGTTCCTCGATCCGCCGAAAGAGACCACCGCGCCAGCGCTCAAAGCGCTGAAAGCCAGCGGTATTACGGTGAAAATCCTGACTGGCGATAGCGAGCTGGTGGCGGCGAAAGTGTGTCATGAAGTAGGGCTGGATGCGGGCGATGTGGTTATCGGTAGCAACATTGAAGGGTTAAGCGACGATGAGCTGGCAACGCTGGCCCAGCGCACCACGCTGTTTGCTCGTCTGACACCGATGCACAAAGAGCGCATTGTCACGCTGCTCAAGCGCGAAGGTCATGTGGTTGGCTTTATGGGGGATGGCATTAACGATGCCCCGGCGCTGCGTGCGGCGGACATTGGTATCTCCGTTGACGGCGCGGTTGATATTGCGCGTGAAGCCGCTGATATCATCCTGCTGGAAAAGAGCCTGATGGTGCTGGAAGAAGGGGTGATCGAAGGACGCCGTACTTTTTCTAACATGCTGAAGTATATCAAAATGACGGCCAGTTCTAACTTCGGTAATGTGTTTAGCGTGCTGGTGGCGAGCGCCTTCTTACCGTTCCTGCCGATGTTGCCGCTGCACTTACTGATTCAGAACCTGCTGTACGATGTATCCCAGGTGGCGATTCCGTTTGATAACGTCGACGAAGAGCAGATCAAAAAGCCGCAGCGCTGGAATCCCAGCGAGTTGGGGCGCTTTATGATCTTCTTTGGACCGATCAGCTCGATCTTCGACATTCTGACATTTTGCCTGATGTGGTTCGTCTTCCATGCGAATACGCCAGAACATCAGACGTTGTTCCAGTCTGGCTGGTTCGTGGTAGGCCTGCTGTCGCAAACGCTGATTGTGCATATGATCCGTACCCGCCGCGTGCCGTTCATCCAAAGCCGCGCCGCATGGCCGCTGATGCTGATGACGCTGGTGGTCATGGCGGTAGGCATTGCATTACCGTTCTCGCCGCTGGCCAACTATCTGCAATTGCAGGCGCTGCCGCTGAGCTACTTCCCGTGGCTGATTGCGATTCTGGCGGGCTACATGACGTTAACCCAGCTCGTGAAAGGTTTTTATAGCCGCCGCTACGGCTGGCAGTAAGCACAAGATATCGGCTGCGTTGGCCCCTTAAAAAGCCAACGCAGCTGTAACCTGGCGCAGGAGGAATATCGGTATCGCCCGATGATTCGTGCCGCAGAAAATTCATGCGTATTATTATTTCTGTTAAAAGATAATTAATTCGATAAATGTGAGTGATAAGTGAATAAATTCACGTAGAATATTGTTTTTTAATATTCATACATTAAAAATTATAATTTATAAGATATGCCTTAGCACTCCCCCTTCATTCATTCCGCAAAATATCGAGAATTAAAAAATTTACATAAAAATCTATGATTGCAACATGTTGTATTTTATGTTTTTTTTAATGATTCCTTTATTCTTATTTTTATCAATCCCAATAAAAACAATGCGTTGAGATATATATTCATGGCGGTGATTCGTTGTTATGAAATATGTCTTTGGATATACTCGCTTCTATATAAATTTATTTATATGGTGCCGCTGTATTACAGATTCGGAGAATCTGCGGCGGCGTGTTTCGTCGCTATGTCGTTTTATCTATATCATTTCGCTCACATCAGAGAGACTCACATTATGCAAAGGAAAGCTATTTCATTTTGTATTGCCCTGGCATTAAGCGGTAATACATTTGCCGCCGATCTTAACAACAACGAAGACAAAAAAAAGCAGTGTCCCGAAAATATCAGCAGCCTTTCTCAGGCTGAGCTGGCCAAACTGTCGCCGGAGTGCCAGAAAGCCACGGAAAGCGTTTTAGAGCAGGGCTGGGCATGGGCGGTGGGCGGTATCGCTGCTGTGGCCGCCACGGTGGGTATCGCGGCGAGCGGCGGCGGCGGCGGCAGCAGCCATTCGTCCTCCGGGTTGCCTGTTGATCCAGTAACGCCTGTGGACCCGGTAACACCTGTCGATCCGGTGGACCCCGTTACACCTGATACCCCCCCCTCCGTTTATGACAATGGCGTTACCCTTGACCGGGGCGCGAAAACCCTGACCTTTGCCTCGCTGGTGGTGAACGGCGTCACTTATACCAATACCACCTTCGCCATTACCAAGCAGGGCGACGGCTACCTGCTGACCGCGCCGGACGGCAAAACCCTGACCGTGACCAGCCTGAACGTGATGGGCAATGCGCTGGTGATGCAGGGAACGTACGGCAGTAACAACCTGTTCTGGTCGTACAACCGCGCAGGAAAGCTTACTCTTGCGGGGCCAGACACCACGGTTATTGACGGCGACGGGCAGCAGAAAACAGTTGATGGTGGCTCCACCGCAGGCGGCCCGGGCGATACCGGGACGATTATCAACGGCGATGGTAACGATATTAATGTGAATGGTGACACCGGCGCTACTGGCGGCGGCACCGGCACCGACGTGAACGGCAACGACAACACCATCAACAACGGCGGTAAAAATACCGCAGACGGTGAAGGCTCCGCCGGTACAGACGTGACCGGCGACGGCAACGACATCAACAACACCGGTGATAACAGCGGCACCAACGGCGGCACTGGCACCGGCGTGGACGGTAACGACAACACCATCAACAACGGCGGCAAAAATACCGCAGACGGTGAAGGCTCCACCGGTACAGACGTGACCGGCGACGGCAACGACATCAACAACACCGGCGACAACGGCGCCACCAACGGCGGCACCGGCACAGACGTGGACGGCAACGGCAACACAGTTGATAACGGTGGCAACAACACCGCCGACGGTGCAGGCTCCACCGGTACAGACGTGACCGGCGACGGCAACGACATCAACAACACCGGTGATAACAGCGGCACCAACGGCGGTACCGGCACTGGCGTGGACGGCAACGACAACACCATCAACAACGGCGGCAAAAACACCGCAGACGGTGAAGGCTCCACCGGTACTGACGTGACCGGCAACGGCAACGACATCAACAACACCGGTGACAACGGCGCTACTGGTGGCGGCACCGGCACTGACGTGGACGGCAACGACAACACCATCAACAACGGCGGCAAAAATACCGCAGACGGTGAAGGCTCCACCGGTACTGACGTGACCGGCGACGGTAACGACATCAACAACACCGGCGACAACGGCGCCACCAACGGCGGCACCGGCACCAGCGTGGACGGAGACGGCAACACGGTTGATAACGGCGGCAAAAACACCGCTGACGGTGCAGGCTCCACCGGTACTGACGTGACCGGCGACGGTAACGACATCAACAACACCGGTGATAACGGCGCCACCAACGGCGGCACCGGCACTGACGTGGACGGCAACGACAACACCATCAACAACGGTGGCAAAAACACTGCCGACGGTGCAGGCTCCACCGGTACAGACGTGACCGGCGACGGCAACGACATTAACAACACCGGTGACAACAGCGCCACTGGCGGTGGTACCGGCACTAAAGCTGACGGTAACGGCAACACCATCGACAACAAGGGTAACAACACTGCCGATGGCGCAGGCTCTACCGGTACGGATGTAGACGGTAACGGCAACAAAATCATCAACGAAGGCGACACCAGCGCAGCCAATGGCGGCACCGGCACTAGCGTGGACGGCAACGACAACACCATCGACAACAAAGGTCAAACTACGGCTGATGGGACTGGCTCCACCGGTACTGACGTAACCGGCGACGGTAACAAAATCAACAATGAAGGTGGCACCAGCGCAGCCAATGGCGGCACCGGCACCAGCGTGGACGGCAACGACAACACCATCGACAACAAAGGTCAAACTACGGCTGATGGGACTGGCTCCACCGGTACTGACGTAACCGGCGACGGCAACAAAATCAACAACGAAGGTGATACCAGCGCAACTGCTGGCGGCACCGGCACTAGCGTGGACGGTGGCGGCAACACCATTGACAACAAAGGCACCACCACCGCAGAAGGGCAAGGCTCGACCGGTACTGATGTCGCGGGTAATAACAACACCATTAATAACGATGGCGCCAGCAAAGTCATTGACGGTGCGACGGGGGCAAAAGTCAGCGGTGACGGCAACACCCTGAACAACGCAGGGGAAATGACCGCAGGCAGTACCGACAGTACCAAACCGAGCACCGGGGTGGATGTTGCCGGTAATAACAATACCATTAACCAGAACGGTAAAATGGTGGTGGGTGATTTCTCCACCGGTCTGAACGTGACGGGTAAATCAAACACCATTAACCTGGTGTCTGAAGAGATGAGCATCACCGGTAATAAGGCTACTGGGGTCAACGTTTCCGGCGAAGCCAATACGGTGACGCTGACAGGCGATATGGTGGTGGACAAAGACCAGAAATCCCCGCAGGCGAAGGACTATTTCGTTACCCCATCGTACGGGATTAACGTCAGCGGTAGCGGTAATACGGTAGTGCTGGACGGGCATCTTCAGGTCATTGTAGATACTGAGTCGTTTGATCATGTTGAGCAGCAACGCGATGGTGCCGTAGAAGCCATTCGTGGGGTAGTTGTCAGCGGTGACAATAACCGTGTCGATCTGTTGGGGGGGATTGAGCTTACTGGTGAAGTCAATCAAATTGACGGCAGAGAAGGACGTATTACTGGTGGCAATAGTGGTGGCTCAGCAGTGACCATTAACGGTAAATCATCGCTTTATCTGCATGGTGACTCATCCATCAATGGTAACTACGCGACAACTTTTGAAAGCATATTTAACGTAACCAATCAGGGTTATCTTGAAATTAGTGAAGATGCCACTGTCACTAGCAACATCGAAAGTATGAATTCTTATTGGCGTGCTGGCGATAATGCTCTGATCATGCTGGGAAGTGGCAGTACGGCGACCAATAAAGGAACGATCAACCTAAGTGACTTAACTTTAAGTTTCCTGGGAGGTGCTTCATCCTTTACGAATGACGGTTCTGTGACTCTTGAAAGAGAAACGACTTCAGTAAGTAATGGCGGAGAAACGACATTCGGCGTGATGTCCACGGGTGGGTCACGCGGTGTGAATAACGGAGATATCACTGGATATGTGCGTGCTCAGGACACTGTGCAGTATATGCCTGGGACCGCTACGGGGGCTTATGCTTTCAACAGTGACAGCTATGCCATATCCCTTATGAGTGGTATAAGCAGCGAATCTATTAACAATGGTACGCTGGCTTTATATGGTCGCGGTGAAGCAATGCACGCCTATTCGTCAAAAGCCAGTAACTTCGGAACGATTACTGCGGATGGGCTCTGGAAAGATGCAAATGACACAACTGTTATAGGCGCTGGCGTATCCTCCACAAGGGCAGTCGATTTTGCCATCGGTATGGGGGTGGGAAATTTAGAAATGAGTGGCGGCGGCGGTTCGGCAGTTAACTACAAGGACGCCACCATCACTATTTATAATGCGGGTGCAGGCATGGCTGCAACTGGCGCGAATAACATGATTATTAACCAGGGCACCATTAATCTCGAAAAAAACGAGTTCTATGATGAGACTAAACCGCTGGTCGGAATGGCGGTGTATAAGGGCGGTGTTGCGTACAACGATGGCACCATCAATATTAATGCCGACAACGGT
Source organism: Citrobacter sp. 21OH12SH02A-Citro (assembly GCF_027919895.1). NCBI lineage: Bacteria > Pseudomonadati > Pseudomonadota > Gammaproteobacteria > Enterobacterales > Enterobacteriaceae > Citrobacter > Citrobacter sp. 21OH12SH02A-Citro. The sequence continues at coordinate 4,289,228 of NZ_CP114801.1, read as the reverse complement.
CAGGCGTTTTACAACGACGGCACAGGCACTATCCATAACAGCGGCACCATTAATCTGAACGGCGGCGCAATGTCGTCAGATGATACGCATATGGGTTCTGCGCCAACTGACAGCAATTCTGCCCCCGCTTCTGTTCAGCGTGTGAGTGGTTATGTGTTGGGTACCAGCGCCAGCGGCTCTGTCGGTACGCTTAATGCGGGTAATAACGCCCTGGCACTGGATTCTGTCAGCGTGGATACCGGTTTCACCGCAGGTACGGCTGCCACGACTCAGACCTTCGACAACGTCTTTACCGGGGCTGATGTGGAAGGCTTGGAAAACATCACCTCTGAAAGCGTGGTGTGGAGCGCGCAGGGTCAGAAAGACGCGAACGGCAACGTGGACGTCACCATGACCAAAAACGCCTACACCGACGTGGTGACCGACAGCAGCGTCAGCGGTGTTGCTGGCGCGCTGGATGCCGCCTACACCAACAACGAGCTGTTCAGTAGTCTGAACCTGAAGACCTCTGCCGACGTGACGAAGGCGATGAAGCAAATCAGCGGCAACAAGGCTGTGAACGTCTCCCGCGACGCCCGCAGACTCAGCAACCGCTTCGATATGCTGGCGGATGCCGCGCCGGAACTGGGTAACGGTCTGTCGTTTAACCTGGTGGCGAAAGGTGACCAGCGTGCCGAACTGGGTAAAGACACTCAGTACGACATGATGGCCCTGCGTCAGAAACTGGGCTTTGGCGATAATCAGTCGCTGACCATGGAGTACGGTATTGCCCGTCTGGACGGTAAAGGCAATGTCTCTTCCGGCAGCGACGGTATCACCGGCGGTTACAGCCAGTTCCTGGGTCTGGAGCACGCCATGCCGCTCGGTGAGGAAGGTCTCTCCTGGAACAACGCCCTGCGTTACGACGTACATCAGCTCGACAGCAAACGCGGCATTAACTACGGTGATGTCAACAAACAGGCGCTGGCGGACAGCCGTCAGCAATACCTGGAGCTGCGTACCGAGGGTCGTAAAACCTTCGCCGTCAGCGAAGGGCTGGATGTTGTGCCATATGCTGGTCTGAAACTGCGTCACACCATGGAAGACGGTTATCAGGAGCGCGGTGCTGGCGACTTTAACCTGAACATGAACAGCAGCACGGAAACGGCGGTTGATTCAGTGGTGGGTATGAAGCTGAGCTATGCCGGTAAGGATGGCTGGGCAGCAACGGCGACGCTGGAAGGCGGCCCGAACCTGAGCTACGTCAGCACCGGTAAAAAAGCGTCCCTGCAGGGGGCGGCAGGTCAGAGCTTCAACGTTGACGACGGTCAGAAAGGTGGCAGCATCAACAGCATGGCACAGGTGGGTGTGAAGTATAACGCCGGTAACACCAGCGCCGGGCTGGACGCTTTCCACTGGAAAGAGGACAACATCAGCGACAAGGGCTTTATGCTGAATATTAAACACAATTTCTGATAACAGCCTGAGTGAGTAAAAACAGAACCGCCGGAGTGATTTCCGGCGGTTTTTTTTACGCTTAGCGACGAACGGCGATCGCTTCAATCTCGATTTTCACGTCTTTCGGCAGACGGGCAACTTCCACGCAAGAACGCGCCGGGAAAGTGGCGTTGTGCTCGGTGAAGAACGCTTCGTAGGTCGCGTTTACGGTTGCGAAATCGTTCAGGTCTTTAACGAAGACGGTAGTTTTTACGATGTCGCCCACTTTCAGGCCTGCTGCTTCAACGATAGCTTGTACGTTTTCCAGCGACTGACGCGCCTGAGCGGACACGTCTTCCGATACGGCACCGGTTTTCGGATCGACCGGGATCTGACCGGAAGTGATTACCATGCTACCCAGGTCAACGCCCTGAACGTATGGGCCGATTGCTGCTGGTGCATTTTCCGTCGCGATAGTCTTGCTCATGATTTCTCCTGAATTACAGCGGTAATAGAATGTTCCCGGCCATTATAGGGAGCCGGGAAATCATTACCAACACCAATTAGTTGGCCAGCACCACATAATGCGAAAACTCTTTTTCACAGTATTTGCATTTGAGTGCGATGTCGTCAGCGCGCTTTTTCACTGAAAAACTGGACGATACTGGTTCAGCATGGCTGATGCAGTTACTGTTCGGGCAAACCAGCACGTTATCGATACGTTCAGGCAGGCTCGGACGTGATTTACCCACCACGTCATAATCGTCAATGCGGTTTACCGTTGCCTGCGGAGCGTACAGGGAGAGCTGGTTTACCTGCTCGTCGGTCAGGAACGTATTTTCGATTTTAATCAGGTCTTTACGGCCCATCTCGCCAGACGGCAGGTTCAGCCCGATGGTGATACGCTGGTCGGTTTCAGTCAGTTTGAACAACGTCAGCAGCTTAAAACCAACCTGTGCGGGAATATGGTCAATCACGGTGCCACGTTTGATGGCTTCAACCTGCAGTTTGTTATCGTGTGTCATCTCTTTTTCTCCCTTACAGTGCCAGTTCGCTATTCAGTACCAGTGCCAGTAACGCCTGGCGGGCGAAGATGCCGTTGCCAGCCTGCTGGAAATACCAGGCGTGCGGCGTCTTGTCGACGTCGGTGGTGATTTCATCAATGCGCGGCAGCGGATGCAGCACCTTCATGTTCGCTCTGGCACCGTTCAGATCGCTGGCACGCAGAACAAACTGTGCTTTCACGTTGGCGTATTCGGACGGGTCCAGACGCTCTTTTTGTACGCGGGTCATGTAGAGGATATCGACCTCCGCCATTACCTCTTCGATAGTGCCATGCAGGCTCCAGGCGATACCTTTTTCATTCAGCATATCCAGAATGTATTGCGGCATGGCCAGCGCGTCCGGGGCGATGAAGTAGAAGCGGTTACCTTCGAACTTTGCCAGCGCCTGGGTCAGGGAGTGGACGGTGCGGCCATATTTCAGGTCACCCACCATGGCGATTTGCAGATTGTCCAGGCGACCCTGCGTTTCCTGAATGGTAAACAGATCCAGCAGCGTTTGGGTGGGATGCTGGTTGGAACCGTCGCCGGCGTTCAGTACCGGCACGTTACCGGAGAACTCGGTTGCCAGACGCGCGGCACCTTCCTGCGGATGACGCATCACGATGGCGTCGACATAGGTGCTGATGACGGAAATGGTGTCGGCCAGAGTTTCGCCTTTTTTGCCAAGCGACGTGTTGCTGCTGTCAGAGAAACCCACCACGCTGGCGCCCAGACGGTGCATGGAGGTTTCAAAAGATAAACGGGTGCGGGTTGACGCTTCAAAGAAGCAACTGGCGATGACCTTATGTTTTAACAGCTCTGGCTGCGGGTTAGCTTTTAATTTCGCCGCCGTCGCGAGGACCAGATTAAGGTCATCGCGGCTGAGGTCGTTTATGGAAATGATGTGTTTTTGATAGAGCGGGTTAGCCATGTTTATCTCCTGACGCCTGGGCAAAAAAAAAGCCCCTCAATTGAGGGGCTCGGAATGGATGATCAACGGAAAGAAAAACGGCAGGCCAGCGTCCTTTTTCAGACGCGGTAAGACAAAATGTCGTACACACTGAACCATACATCCTCCCGGCAAATTGTCCGCGATTATACTCAGCTCCGTTATGGGATCAAGCGAAAAATGCACTATTTATTCATCGCAAACGGTTCTTATGAATTTTAATTCATTTTGAATAGATAATTAATCTGCTTGTGGACCAGGCCCGTTCGCTGTACCACCCGCGGCGCGACCCAGACAATACTGCTACCGGCAATGACGCCGAGAATTTCTGGCAACGCGTGATAATCGAGGATTCTGGCTACGGCGCGACCATAGCCAGCCGCCGTGTGGATGAGGATAAACTCGCTATTGTGTTCCACGCTGACCACCATTTCAGCAATCGATCGGGCAGCATCAGGCGCGGGTCGTGATTGCGGATTTACAGAATAAATTTTTTGCCCTTTTGTATTTCTTATTTTTATAGCACCGAGCAGTTTCAGCAGACGAGATACCGTTGACTGGCTAATCCCGGTGAAACCATGGTGTTGTAGATCGCGGCGAAGCGCTTCCTGAGACAGGTAGCTTTTTTCGCTTATCAGGCGCTGACAAATCGCCAACTGTTTCTGCTCTTTGGTCGAGTAATCATCGAATTCCTTCATAAAAACACCCTAAATTTATCATTTGTATCAATGCGATGGCGAAATTCACCACATTTGCAGTATCAATAACGGCTCAAACGGGCGGTTGTGCAGAAAAACGAGAGCGCGCTCAAAAAAGCCGTCGGGATCCGACGGCCAACAGGACTACAGCATCGCGCCGATACTCAGAACAACCATGTTCAGCACCGTCAGAATTAGCAGCAGTGGTGCGACCCACTTCAGGTAGCGCACATAAGGAACACGAGCGATGGCCAACCCACCCATTACAACCGCTGAGGTGGGGGTAATCAGATTCACAATGCCGGAAGCGGATTGATACGCGGTGACGACCAGATCCCTTTGCACATGGGCGAAGTCAGCCAGCGGGGCCATAATGGGCATCGTGAGCACCGCCAGGCCAGACGAGGAAGGGACCAGGAAGGAGAGCAAGACTTCCAGCCAGTAAGTCACATTGATGAAAATGGTGGTGGACAGACCGGAGACTAAATTTTCGGCGCTGTGCAAAATGGTGTGGGTGATCATGCCGTTGTCCATCACCACGACGATACCGCGCGCAATGCCGATAATCAGCGCCACGCCGAGCAGATCCCGTGCCCCGTCAATGAAGGTACTGGTGAATGCTTCTTCACTCATGCGGGCAATCACGCCGACGATAATCGCAGATGCCAGAAAAACCCCAGATATTTCCGCCATCCACCAGCCGAGCACCGCGACGCCATAAATCATCACTGCAAAGGCGGCGGCGAATATCAGCAGGATCCACTTACGCGTAGCCGTGAATTCAAGATTGGTATTGGTGCGACTACCGAGAAAATGGGCACGGTTTTCCTCCATTTTATCGGCCACGATGGAAAGCTCAGGATGGCTGCGAACTTTCCGTGCATAGCGCATGACCCATACCACACAGATAACATAGCCGACGACCAGCAGCAGTATGCGCATCAGCATTCCCTGGGTGAAGGGGATCCCGGCGGCGTTAGCGGCGATAACTGTTGCGAAAGGGTTGATTGTTGAACCGAGGGTGCCGATGCCTGCGCCAAGCAAAACGGTTGCAGCAGCAACCAGTGGATCAAAGCGCGCAGCCATCATGACCGGAACCAATAAGGTGTAGAAAGGTAGTGATTCTTCCGCCATGCCGTAAATCGTGCCTCCGGCGGCGAAAAGTCCCATCAGGATGGGGATCATCCACTCTTCTTTGCCGTTCAGCCTGACCGTCACGCGTTCGATGCCGGCGTCGATGGCGCCCGTTTTGTTTACCACGCCGAGAAACCCGCCAATAATCAGGACAAACAACGCCACATCAATCGCGCCTGCGGTGTAGGTTTCGTGGTTATAAAGCCCGTCAATCGGAGCCAGCAGTACAGCCGTTAAACCTTGTGGATGCGCCTCTGTTGGGGCATAGGTACCGGCAACCGGCACTTCTTTGCCCAGGGTGGCATTCATCGCCATCTGGTATTTCCCGGCAGGGACAATCCAGGTCATAACGGCGACGAGCGCAATAAGAATAAACAGGATGGTATACGCGCTGGGAAATTTGAATTTGCCCATGATGTTCTCCGGATAGCTTGGGCATATGCCGCCAGGCGACACATGCCCGCTGGGGTTAGTCGCCGAGTGTCGCTACCATGACCGCTTTAATGGTATGCATCCGGTTTTCTGCTTCGTCGAAGACGATGGAATGCGCTGACTCAAATACCTCCTCCGTGACTTCAAGCCCTTTCAGGCCGTAAGCCGCTTCGATTTCACGGCCCACTTTGGTGTGCTCGTTATGGAAGGCGGGCAGGCAGTGCATGAATTTCACATTGGGATTGCCGGTCGCATCGATGACCTGCTGGTTAATTTGATAAGGCGTCATCAGGCTGACGCGTTCTGCCCACGCCTCTTTGGGTTCCCCCATCGAAACCCAGACATCGGTGTAGAGAAAGTCCACGTCGTAAACACCTTCCTCAACATCCTCTGTGAGCGTAATGCGCGCGCCCGTCACGCTGGCGATTTCACGGCATTCGGCAACCAGCGCCTCGTCCGGCCAGAAGGATTTCGGTGCGACCAGACGAATATCCATCCCCATTTTCGCCGCGCCGACCATCAGCGAATTGCCCATGTTATTGCGGGCGTCACCAAGGTAAGCGAAGCTCAGTTCGGGTAAGGTTTTACCCGGGGCGTGTTCCAGCATGGTCATCAGATCCGCGAGGATCTGCGTAGGGTGGAATTCATTCGTCAGCCCGTTCCAGACCGGCACACCAGCGAACTGCCCCAGTTCTTCCACGATCTCCTGGCCGTAGCCGCGGTATTCAATACCGTCATACATGCGACCTAACACGCGGGCGGTATCTTTCATCGACTCTTTATGACCAATCTGCGAGCCGCTTGGGCCAAGGTAGGTCACCTGTGCGCCCTGATCGAAAGCGCCGACTTCAAAGGCGCAGCGGGTGCGAGTTGACGTTTTTTCGAAGATTAGCGCGATATTTTTACCGACCAGCGTTTGCCTTTCGCGCCCGGCTTTTTTCGCCGTTTTTAACTCGATAGCCAGATCGATCAGGTACTGGATTTCCGTTGGGGTGTAGTCCAGCAATTTGAGAAAATTGCGATTTTTCAGGTTAACAGTCATGAAAATATCCTTATGTAGGCTGGATAAGGCTTCGCTTTACCCAGCAAAAAAAGCCTTAAGCGTTAACATCAGTGGCTTCGCGCCGAATTAGCGTGCCTTTGTCACCAGCGAGAATGGCCGAACCGTCAGCCAACGAGCCGATGCCAGCAATCCCGTGACAGTGAGAGACAAATTCCGCGCAGGCGGTGACTTTGGGGCCCATTGAACCGGCGTCGAATTGCATTTCGCCGAGCCGTTCCGGCGTAACCTGGGCCAGCGGGCGCTGGGTAGGTTTGCCCCAGTCGAGATACACCGCATCGGCATCGGTCAGGATCAGCAGCGCATCGGCGTGGATTTGTTTGGCGAGCAGGGCGGCGGAGAGATCTTTGTCGATCACCGCTTCAATACCGTGGTAGCCATCGGCTTTTTCCACCACCGGTACGCCGCCACCGCCGTTGCAGATAACCAGATGATCGCGGGCGATCAGTGTGCGAATGGCGTCACTTTCCACGATTCGTTTGGGTTGTGGAGAGGGCACAACACGGCGGAATGCTTTACCATCGGCTTTGAAAACCCAGCCTTTTTCCGCCTGTAACGCGTGGGCCTGGGGTTCGTCATAAATCGGCCCGATATATTTGGTGGGATTGCTGAAGGCCGGATCGTGGGCATCGACTTCAACCTGAGTCAGCAGGACACTAATTTCACGCTGTGGGAGCTGGTTTTTCAGGGCCTGTTGCAGCATATAGCCAATCATTCCCTGACTTTCTGCGCCGAGAATATCGAGCGGATAGGGGGTGACGTTGGCATAAGCACTGTTTTGTAATGCCAAAAGTCCAACCTGCGGGCCATTGCCGTGTACCAGAATTACGCGCCACTGCTGCGTGAGCTGAGCGAGAGTTCTTGCCGCCAGCTCAATATTCTTGCGTTGGATGTCGGCTTCCAGCGGTTCGCCGCGTTTGAGTAGCGCATTGCCGCCCAGCGCCACAACCAGGGTAGGTTTGTTTTCCATAACGTCTCCTTAAATACCGTCGCGTTCCAGTGGGCAACTCATGCAGCGCGCACCGCCGCGCCCACGTCCCAGTTCGTCGCCAGGAATGGGTAAAACAGTGATGCCAGCTTTGTCGTATTTCTCGTTGGTCCAAATGTTGCGTTCGTAGCCCACCACAACCCCGGGGCGCAGCGTCAGAACATTGTTCGCGTCATTCCACTGTTCGCGTTCAGCTTCGAAGGCGTCGCCACCGGTGGTGATCAGATTGATCTGGTCGAGGCCAAGTGCTTTTTCGAGGGCATGTACCAGCGTACTTTCCTGGGTGCGTTTCAGGCCGCCACGCCCGTCTGGTGTCAGGGTCCAGCACTGGACATCCGGGCGCACCACTTCCGGGTAGACGGAGAAGGTATCGATATCGATGTGGGTCATGACGGTATCGAGGTGCATACAGGAGCGATGTTTCGGCAGTTCGACTGCGATGACGCGTTCTGCCTGGCGATGCTTAAATAGCGACTGGGCAAGGAACTCAATGCCCTGCGGCGTGGTACGTTCCGACATACCGATGAGAACTGCGCCGCGACCAATGACCAGTACATCTCCACCTTCTAATGTGGCGTGGTCGTAATTAATATTTTCATCGCCGAAATATTTAATAAAATCACCATCGGCAAATTGTGGATGCCAACGGTAAATCGCCCGCAAGTTATTAGTTTCTCGTTGACGTGCAGTTTTTGCCATCGGATTAATGGATACGCCGTTATATATCCAGCATGAGGTGTCGCGGGTAAATAAGTGGTTTGGTAATGGCTTCATAATAAAGTCATTAATATCGTGAGTATCGACCACCATATTTTTGATTGAGGCAGGAATTTCTCCGTATGTCAGCCCACCGCTTAAATGTCGGGCGAGCTCCCGGTGCTGCATATCTGCAAGCCAGGCGCGAATATCCGTGGCGAAAGCGGGGCCAAGCCGATAATCAGAAATTTGTGTATCCAGTAGCCAGCTTTTGGCATCGGGGATATCCAGAGTTTGTGTCAATAAATCAGTGAGTAACAGAACCTCAATTCCCTGTTGACGTAACGTGTTGGCGAAAATGTCATGCTCTTCTCCTGCACGTTCTACCGAAAGAACATCATCAAAAAGCAGTTCCTGGCAATTTGACGGCGTCAGCCTTTTTAGGCTGAGGTTAGGGCGATGTAGCATTACGCTACGTAATTGACCGATTTCAGACCCGACATAATGCTTTTCCATCATTATTCCTTTAATACGATTTTAAAAAATAAAGAGGAGGTGCCTGCAAATAATGTTTATTGCAGTCATGATTTTTCAGCTGATTTCAGAATCTATATTTAGATCTTATCTGATAGAGAAACGTGATTCATTTCACAGTCAGGTCGATGTTTGGCATTTGTTGTTTAATTTATGAGATGGCTCTGAGAATTTAAAAAATAAAAACATGAATAATTGAATTACTACGCAGGAATATGTCTTGTTATTTAACTGTGTTAATTTTATGTACATATCTAAATATTTAATAAATTAAATAGTGCGTTGATTTTTATATGTTTTTCTATATTTAATGAATTTTTATGCGAATCTATTATTTTATTATTTGTGCTGTAAGGTTTATTTCAAAATAAATATGACGATGAAGAAAGATAACGAAGGAGACGTAAACTGTGATCGATAGCTGGTTTTTCTAACAAAGCTTTCTATAACAGTGAGTTAGTGACTGAGTTGAAAAGTATGAGACGAAAGTTATGCAGAGTTTATGCATAACCTGTTGCTGGCTATTAGCAATTATTTAACATCATCAGCGATAAACATGCGTTGACGCAAAATATCGGTAAATAGCAGTGGTATGGCAGACCGTTTTTTCGTATAACAACCAAAATGAAACGATGTTTTAATTAAGGGGTTTGAAATGATTGTCGGCAATATTCACAACCTGGATGCCTGGCTGCCGGAAGAGCTGCGTCAGGCGATTGAGCACATTAAAGCGCACGTGACGGATGCGACGGAAAAGGGTAAGCACGACATCGACGGCGAACGTCTGTTCTATCTGATTGCTGAAGATATGACGGAGCCGTTTGCGCAGCGCCGCGCCGAATATCACGCTCGCTATCTGGATATTCAGATCCTGCTCAAAGGTCAGGAAGGCATGACTTTCAGCACGCAGCCTGCGGGCGCACCGGAAACTGACTGGCTGGCGGATAAAGATATCGCCTTCCTGCCGGAAGGCGAACAGGAGAAAACGGTGGTGCTGAATGAAGGTGACTTCGTCGTCTTTTATCCGGGCGAAGTGCATAAACCGCTGTGCGCGGTCGGCGCACCTGCGCTGGTACGCAAAGCCGTGGTGAAAATGCGGGTAGCATAAACCGGTTTGCCGGGGGCGACTTACCCGGCCTACGGAAGTACGATGGTAGGCCGGATAGGGTGCGTCAGCATCGCTATCCGGCAATTCAATCGCGCAATGCTATGATTTGGAAAGCGTCGCGACCATCACCGCTTTGATGGTGTGCATCCGGTTTTCTGCCTGATCAAATACGATACTGGCGGGGGACTCAAACACCTCGTCGGTCACTTCCATGCCGCCGTGCAGACCATATTCCTGCGCCATTTGTTTGCCAAGCGTGGTTTGATCGTCATGGAACGCAGGCAGGCAGTGCAGGAATTTCACCTGCGGATTGCCGGTCAACGCCATCATCGCGCTATTAACCTGGTACTTACGCAACTGCGCAATACGTTCGGCCCATTTCTCTTTCGCTTCGCCCATCGATACCCAGACGTCGGTATAGATGAAGTCCGCGCCTTTCACGCCCGTGGCGACATCTTCGGTTAGCGTTATATTGCCGCCGTTTTTCTGTGCCAGCGCTTTGCACTCTGCAACGAGGCTTTCCTCCGGCCAGCAGGCCTGCGGCGCGACCAGACGCAGATCAAGTCCGGTTAACGCAGCGGCTTCCAGCATGGAATTGCCCATATTGTTGCGGGCATCGCCGGTGTAGACCAGCACCATCTCATTAAACGCTTTACCCGGCAGGTGTTCCTGCATCGTGAGTAAATCCGCCAGCAACTGGGTGGGGTGAAATTCGTTGGTTAATCCGTTCCAAACCGGAACTCCGGCATATTCCGCCAGCGTCTCGACAATTTCCTGACCGTGGCCCCGATACTGAATACCGTCGTACATACGACCGAGTACGCGGGCGGTGTCTTTGATCGACTCTTTATGACCAATCTGGCTGCCGCTCGGCCCGAGATACGTCACGCGCGCGCCCTGATCATATGCGGCAACTTCGAAAGAGCAACGGGTGCGGGTTGAGTCTTTTTCGAAGATGAGCGCGATGTTTTTACCGGTGAGTTTAGCGACCTCGGTACCGTTTTTCTTATCCGTCTTGAGCTGCGCGGCGAGCTGGAGCAGTGACGTGAGTTCAGCAGAGGTGAAATCAAGCAGTTTCAAAAAATGTTTCTGATAAAACGCAGACATAGTTCCCTCACATGACTTAGGCCATTTATTGAATTAAAATTCAATTTATATAGATGTTTATTCATTTGCAACCTTGTTTAACAAATCTTTCCTGGAAAGGTGGAGGCAATGACAGCGGTATGTGACAATAAGAGTATCGGCAGGACATTATGAGGAATGAGCCATGGCAAACCCGGAACTACTGGAAGAACAGCGTGAAGAAACGCGCTTGATTATTGAAGAGTTACTCGAAGATGGCAGCGATCCAGACGCGCTGTACACCATCGAGCATCACCTTTCCGCGGACGACTTTGAAACCCTGGAAAAAGCGGCAGTAGAAGCCTTCAAGCTGGGTTATGAAGTGACCGAGCCGGAAGAGCTGGAAGTGGAAGAGGGCGACACGGTTATTTGCTGTGACATCCTGAGCGAATGTGCTCTGAATGCCGAGTTGATCGACGCTCAGGTTGAGCAACTGATGAACCTGGCTGAAAAATTTGATGTGGAATACGACGGTTGGGGCACCTATTTTGAAGACCCGAACGGCGAAGAAGGTGAAGACGGCGACGATGAAGACCTCGTCGACGAAGATGATGACGGCGTGCGTCACTAAGTCATCTGCTGACCTACGGTAGCGTCTGCTGCCGTAGGCCAAGGATAACGTATGGATTACCTGCAAATACTCTCCCCGATCCACGACTTCCTGCACTGTAAAACGCCCCAGGCCTGGCTTGATAAAGCGCGAGCCCCGGCGAATCTCCCTCTGTTACTGACGGATCATCTCGTCTGCGAGCTAAAAGCGGCGCAAACGGCCATGCTGCTGGTGCGTAAGTATGTTGCAGATAAACAGGGATCGCAGGCGCTACTGGACTGGCTGAAACCCTATGAAGCGTATGCTTTCAGAGAAGGGGATGAACCGGATTTTATCGCGCTGAATAAACAGATAAGCAAAAGCGTAATGCCGCAAACTGACGACCCGTGGGGGCGCAAGCTAATCGACAGCATGGTTTTGCTGATCAAAGAAGAGCTGCACCACTTCTGGCAGGTGCGTGAAGCGATGATGAGCCGCAACATTCCCTACGTCAAAATTACCGCCAGCCGTTATGCCAAAGGCATGCTCAAAGAGGTGCGAACCCACGAGCCATTAACGCTAATCGACAAACTGATTTGCGGGGCTTACATTGAGGCGCGTTCTTGTGAACGGTTCGCCGCGCTGGCGCCGTATTTGGATGACGATTTACAGGCATTTTATCTTTCTCTGCTGCGATCCGAGGCGCGGCACTATCAGGACTATCTGGCGCTGGCACAGCAGGTTTCTGCCGACGATATCAGTAGTCGGGTGCGGTTCTTTGGCGAAGTAGAAGCCGCATTGATTACTTCTCCCGACGATGAATTCCGCTTCCACAGCGGCGTGCCAGCCTGACTCTCTTCTCTGACGCGCGGCGCTAATCGTCGCGCGGTTTTACCTTTCCTGTTTCCATTAGCAAAATCTGGTGGCTGGAAATCGCTCGCTGCTGCCGTAATAATCAAAACACACGAAGGGGAAATATATCCCCGCAACAGAGACTGTTTTGCATAAGGATGGTTAATGAACTGGGCACACGTATTGTTGGCGGGTTATATCGGGGCGGTGATTGCTATCGTCGTTGGCATGTTTCGCAAAAAAGGCTGGCTGGGAAAGATCTCCGGCGCGGTGGTTTTTGTGGTAGCGATTGTCGCGTGGAATCTGTTTGATGTGCACTACCTGATCCCGCGCGAAAGCCCTGATTATGGGCTGACGGACGCGCAGAAATTTGAAAATGCGATGCTGGCAATGCCTGTTTATCAGGTACTTAAAGAGCAGGAACCCGCGTTATGGCAGAACATCCTCAACCAGGCAACGCAACTGAAAGAAGCTGGGAAAAGCGAACAACAGATTATCGACGCTATTCAGCCGCAAATCCTGCAGGTACAGATGGCGCGTTTGCAGCAGGCACCCGATGCCAATGTGATTGAGTATATGAAAATTAACCTCGAGCAGATTGCTGCGGTGGCAAAAGTGGGCGATGAGGAGTGTTTTCGCTTTCTGTTCCCGGCGGTGAAAGGCGGGATTAACCCGGTGCGTATTATTCCGCGGGAGCTGATGAATCGTCGTATGGCCAGCGACATGAGTATGATGCACGCGGCTTATGGCCCGAACAAACATACGGTTACGGCGCAAGAGAAACAGCTGGCGCTTCAGGATCTGCAATCCATCGGCCCGGGATTGGTACAGCGCTTTGGACCGGATATCCAGATTATGGCTGATCCGAGTAAAGGTGTGGGCAAAGAGAAAGTCGCCTGTGAAATGGTGCAGGATTTATGGTCACAGGTGCTGACGCTGCCAACCGCTCGCGCGGCTGGCGTCATTCGGCTGATGCTCTCCGCCGAAATGCAGTAACGCAACCATTGCCCCTCCGGCTGAAGTCAGAGGGGCTTTAACATCCGCACTTCGCAATCCACGTGCCCGGTACAGCCCAGCGCTTCGCTGATATGCTCAAACCCTAAATGTTCATACAGGCGGATTGCCTCGGTCAGAAACGCCGTGGTCTCCAGATAGCACTGTTTGAAACCCTGCTCACGGGCATGTTCGAGGGCCATCAGCGCCAGCTTTTTCGCCAGCCCCTGACCGCGTGCGCTCGACAGGAAGTACATCTTTTGCAGTTCGCAAATGTCCGGTTCGCTACATCCTAACGGCGCAACGCCGCCGCCGCCCACGACTTCACCGTTTTGCTCAACCACCCAGTAGGCCGCGCCCGGCTGGCTGTAAACCTGGAATAGTTCATCCAGATTAGGGTCGGCAACGGTATAGCCCTTATCGGCAGTAAGCCCGTATTCAGCGGAAACTTTGCGGATCACCGCAGCGATAGCGGCATTATCTGCTGCGGTGATTCGGCGCAGCGTAAGCGTGGAGGGTAGCACAACATTCATAATATGGCTCAATTCTAAAAATACACTTATATATTTATTTAATACCACTCTCTTCTGTCGGGTGCAAGACGTTCCTGAATCAGAAAAAAATTAAAACACATTGGCTAATTAAAAATAGTATTGTAAACGAACCAGTAAATAAACACTGGTTTTTATTTTTTATCTTAATGGAATTTATATTAGGGATATTGTTCATGAATGATTTTGTTGGTGGTCGGGAAAATCAACGACACACATTTATTTTTATCGGTAAAGGATGGCAGTACTTTATTATTTGCATTGTCAATTTTTTGCTGTGTTGTATTACTCTGGGTATTTATACACCGTGGGCGATAGTGAAATGTCGGCGTTATATTTACGAAAATATGACTCTCAATGGCCAACCCTTTACCTATAAGGCGACAGGTGGCGCGATATTCGTAAGCTTCTTGTCGATTATGGTGGTTTATGGTGCCAGCATGAGTTTTATTGCTAACGGCAGTCCTCTCGTTGGTTTTACTTTGATTGGTTTACTGGTAGCTGTCCTTCCATTAATGACCATAAAAAGCCTGCAGTATCAGGCGATGATGACGTCGCTTAACGGTGTGCGTTTTGGTTTTGACTGCTCACAATTACAGGCGTGGCTCTTTTTACTGGTTGTGCCAGTGGTGCTTGCTGTGGTGAACTGGGGAGTGATTTATCTTCTGATACTTGCCACCGACTGGATTGAGGGCAGTACTGGAATGCTTATCAGAATAGCGTTTATCGCGTTGGTGGGAATTGTGGGTATGGGTATCACCTACGGTATTACCTATGCAAAATGGATGCAGTTAGTGGGTAATGGCGGTAATTTTGGTATTCACCGCTTTACTATTAACGTCAATATGAAAGCAAGCATAGTGGGGTGTATTAAAGCCGTGCTGGTACTGCTGCCATTTGTTGTTGTGATTGTCTGGCTAATTGCCCCTATTTTTCTGCAAATGGTGATGTTGGCTGTGTTAGGCGTGGCCGACGACGAATTTATCCGGGAGAATCAGAGCAGAATAATGGCGAGCTATTTTCTCTATTTCGCCGGAATTATTGTGGTTGGAAGCTATTTATACACCACGCTACGTAATCTGTTCATGAATAACCTGGCGCTGGCCGAGGGCAAAATCCGCTTTCATTCTTCCGTCACTGCACATGGCCTGATCTGGCGTTTTGTACTGGTGTTGTTTATTTCAGGCATCACGTTTGGGCTAGCTTATCCGTGGATGAAAATGTGGCTGGTCAGTTGGCTGGCCAGTAACTCCCATGTACAAGGGGATTTGGATGCGCTGGAACTGACTGACCATACAGAGGCGTTGGAAACAGGTCCGGCGATGTGGGTATCACGTGGTGTGATGACCTACTTCCCGTTCATCTGATACAACAAGGCCGGAGCATGCTCCGGCCTTTAATACGTGTATAACGTAACGGCAATTACAGCGCGGCGATGACCGCCTGCTGCTCAATCAGCTTCGCTTTCGCTTCCGCATAACCGTCCAGCTTCTCACGCTCTTTGGCGATAACCGCTTCCGGTGCGCGAGCAACGAAACCTTCGTTGGAAAGTTTGCCTTCGATACGGGCAATCTCACCTTCGATTTTCGCCACTTCTTTCGCCAGACGCGCCAGCTCATCTTCTTTATTGATGAGGCCAGCCATCGGGATCAGCAGCTCGGCGCCGTCGATGATTTTGGTCACGGAGACCGGACCTTTGTCATCGGCTGGCAGCACGGTGATGCTTTCCAGACGCGCCAGGTTCAGCAGGAAGCTGCGGTTATCGTTCACACGGCGCATCGCATCAGCGCTGCAACCGCGCAGCAGCAGTTCGAGCGGTTTACCTGGGGCGATGTTCATTTCCGCACGGATGTTACGTACGGCAACGATCGCCTGCTTCAGCCATTCGGTATCAGCCAGTGCGGCTTCATCAACCTGTGCGGCGTTATATTCCGGGAACGGTTGCAGCATGATGGTGTCGGCGGTAATACCGGAAATCACCTTCACGCGCTGCCAGATGGTCTCGGTGATGAACGGGATGATCGGATGCGCCAGGCGCAGCAGACCTTCCAGAACGGTGACCAGCGTATTGCGGGTGCCGCGCAGTTCAGACTCGGAACCGCCGTTCATTACCGGCTTGGTCAGCTCCAGATACCAGTCGCAGAACTGGTTCCAGGTGAATTCGTACAGAATGCCCGCGGCGATGTCGAAGCGGAAGTTGTCCAGCGCTTCGCGGTACGCTTTGATGGTCTGGTTGAATTCAGCAAGGATCCAGCGATCCGCCAGCGACAGGGTCATTTCGCCGCCGTTGAAGCCGCAATCCTGGTCTTCGGTGTTCATCAGCACAAAGCGGCTGGCATTCCACAACTTGTTACAGAAGTTACGGTAACCTTCCAGACGCTTCATATCCCAGTTGATGTCGCGACCGGTAGAGGCCAGCGCCGCCAGGGTGAAGCGCAGTGCGTCGGTGCCGTGCGGCTCGATGCCGTCCGGGAACTGCTTCTCGGTACGCTTGGCAATCTTCTCGGCCAGCTGCGGCTGCATCATGTTGCCGGTACGTTTCTCCAGCAGTTCAGCCAGGGAGATACCGTCGACCATATCCAGCGGGTCAATGACGTTGCCCTTGGATTTGGACATCTTCTGGCCTTCGTCGTCGCGGATCAGACCGGTCATGTAGACGGTCTTAAACGGCACCTGCGGCTTGCCGTTTTCATCTTTGATGAAGTGCATGGTCATCATGATCATGCGGGCAATCCAGAAGAAGATGATGTCGAAACCGGAAACCATCACGCTGGTTGGGTGGAACTGACGCAGCGCGTCGGTGTTTTCCGGCCAGCCCAGGGTAGAGAAGGTCCACAGTGCGGAGGAGAACCAGGTATCGAGAACGTCTTCGTCCTGGCGAAGCTGAACGTCGGCACCGAGGTTGTTTTCCTGACGCACTTCGTCTTCGGTACGGCCAACGTAGACGTTGCCGTCGTTGTCATACCATGCCGGGATACGGTGACCCCACCACAGCTGACGGGAAATACACCAGTCCTGAATATCGCGCATCCAGGAGAAGTACATGTTTTCGTACTGCTTCGGTACGAACTGAATGTCGCCGTTTTCAACCGCTTCAACCGCCGGTTTCGCCAGCACGTCGGCACGGACGTACCACTGGTCGGTCAGCATCGGTTCAATAACCACGCCGCCACGGTCGCCGTAAGGTACGGTCAGGTCGTGCGGTTTAATTTCTTCCAGCAGGCCCAGCGCATCAACGGCGGCAACCACCGCTTTACGCGCGGCAAAGCGCTCCAGCTTCTGGAACTCAGCCGGGATTTCATTGGAATAAACGTCGGACTCTTCGCCTTTGGTGTCGTACACTTCCGCGGTTTCACGGATGTCGCCGTCAAAGGTCAGAATATTGATCATCGGCAGGCCGTGACGTTTCCCGACTTCGTAGTCGTTAAAGTCGTGCGCCGGGGTGATCTTCACGCAGCCGGTGCCTTTTTCCATATCAGCGTGTTCATCGCCGACGATGGGAATGCGGCGGTTAACCAGCGGCAGAACAACAAACTTGCCAATCAGATCTTTATAACGCGGATCTTCCGGGTTGACGGCCACGCCGGTATCGCCCAGTACGGTTTCCGGACGGGTGGTGGCGACGACCAGGTAATCTTTACCATCAGCGGTTTTCGCGCCGTCAGCCAGCGGATAGCGGATGTGCCACATTGAGCCTTTCGACTCGCGGTTTTCCACTTCCAGGTCGGAAATCGCGGTGCGCAGTTTCGGGTCCCAGTTCACCAGGCGCTTGCCACGATAAATCAGGTCTTCTTTGTACAGGCGAACGAAGACTTCTTTCACGGCATTGGAAAGACCTTCGTCCATAGTGAAGCGCTCGCGCTCCCAGTCAACGGAGTTGCCGAGACGGCGCATCTGGCGGGTGATGGTGCCGCCGGATTCCGCTTTCCACTGCCAGATTTTGTCGATAAACGCTTCGCGACCGTAGTCGTGGCGGGTTTTACCTTCTTCAGCGGCAATCTTACGCTCAACCACCATCTGGGTTGCGATACCCGCGTGATCGGTACCGGCCTGCCACAGAGTGTTTTTACCCTGCATGCGCTGGTAGCGGATCATGGTATCCATGATGGTTTGCTGGAAAGCATGACCCATATGCAAACTGCCGGTGACGTTCGGCGGCGGGATCATGATGCAGAAGGACTCTTTGCTTTCATCGCCGTTAGGTTTGAAATAGCCCTGCTTTTCCCAGTGCTCGTAAAGCGGCTGTTCGATATCTTGTGGGTTGTATGTCTTTTCCATTATTTCCAGGTTGCCGTATTCAGGTTAAAACCAGCCACGCGGTAAGCTTTGTAGCGATCGCGTGCCGATTGTTTCAAAGAATCTTCGTAAGGGACGAAGTCTATCACTTCTGTGAAAGCGGTGGCAAAATCTGCAAAGCCAACGCGCAAACTGATAAGCAGGTCGCGCGGGCTGCTGTTGCGTTTCTCCGGCCAGGCAATTTCTACCGGTGCGCCGCCTCTGGGGCCTTCACCTGCCAGATTATGCGGAACAAAGCTTTCTGCCGGTCTTGCCCACAGGGCTTCATCCAGTCGAAGAGCCTGCTTTTCGTTTTCGCAGGCGATCAGCACGCGCTTGCCAGCACGCCAACGTTCTGCGGCAATTTCACACACCAACTGCTCGACGGCGCTTAAGCCATCGTGTTGCGTGTCATTGTCCAGAAGATAGAAAGTTGCGTTTCTCATATATGGGGCTTCTTCTGGTGAATTTAAATGCGTTGCCATGATGCACAACCGTAGGCCGGATGGCGTTGCGCTTATCCGGCCTACGGGTCTTATTGCTTGTGCTTACCGCCTTACTCTTCGCCGTTAAAACCGGCACGATTGAGCAGGAACTGCGACAGCAGCGCCACCGGACGACCGGTTGCGCCTTTGGCTTTCCCTGAACGCCATGCGGTACCGGCGATATCGAGGTGCGCCCAGTTGTACTTACGGGTAAAGCGTGACAGGAAGCAGCCCGCGGTAATGGCGCCGCCAGGACGTCCGCCGATGTTCGCCATATCCGCAAAGTTGGACTCTAGCTGCTCCTGGTATTCATCGCCCAGCGGCAAACGCCACGCGCGGTCGCCAGCCTGTTCGGACGCACCGATCAGCTCATGCGCCAGCGGGTTGTGGTTCGACATCAGGCCAGTGATGTGATGGCCCAGCGCAATCACGCACGCGCCGGTCAGGGTTGCGACGTCAATCACCGCTTCTGGCTCAAAGCGCTCGACGTAGGTTAATACGTCGCACAGGACCAGACGGCCTTCGGCATCGGTATTGAGTACTTCAACGGTCTGACCAGACATGGTGGTCAGCACGTCGCCTGGGCGATACGCGCGGCCACCTGGCATGTTTTCGCAGCCTGCCAGCACGCCGACGACGTTGATTGGCAGTTGAAGCTCGGCCACCATGCGCATCACGCCATATACTGCTGCCGCGCCGCACATGTCGTATTTCATCTCATCCATGCCTTCGGCAGGTTTGATGGAGATACCGCCAGAGTCAAAGGTTAACCCTTTACCGACCAGCACGATCGGACGTGCGTCTTCGGATGGATTGCCTTTGTACTCGATGACCGACATCAGCGACTCATTCTGCGAGCCGTGACCGACGGCCAGATAAGAGTGCATGCCCAGCTCTTTCATCTGCTGCTCGCCGATCACGCGGGTTACAACATTTTTGCTGTAGCTGTCTGCCAACTGGCGCGCCTGAGAGGCAAGGTAGGCGGCGTTACAGATGTTCGGCGGCATGTTGCCGAGATCTTTTGCCGCTTTAATGCCGGCGGCGATCGCCAGACCGTGCTGGATCGCACGCTCACCGCTGGTCAGTTCCCGGCGGGTCGGTACGTTGAAGACCATTTTACGCAGCGGTCGACGCGGCTCGCTTTTGTTGGTCTTCAGTTGATCAAAGCTGTACAGCGTTTCCTGTGCCGTCTCAACGGCCTGACGCACTTTCCAGTAGTTATTGCGCCCTTTGACGTGCAGCTCAGTCAGGAAGCAGACGGCTTCCATTGAGCCAGTATCATTCAGCGTATTGATGGTTTTCTGAATGACCTGCTTGTACTGGCGCTCATCAAGCTCGCGCTCTTTGCCACAACCAATGAGGAGAATTCGCTCAGACAGAACGTTAGGAACATGGTGCAGCAACAGGGTTTGACCTGGTTTGCCTTCCAGTTCGCCACGACGCAGCAGTGCGCTGATGTACCCGTCGCTGATCTTGTCGAGCTGCTCTGCAATCGGAGAGAGACGGCGTGGTTCAAAGACACCCACGACGATGCACGCACTCCGCTGTTTCTCCGGGCTACCGCTTTTTACACTGAACTCCATGCACTACGCTCCTGAATCTTAAAGACAACGGCGGTGGCTACGGATAGAATTGCAAGCTTTCGTAACTCATACCCGCTGTTGCGGTGACTTCGTGTTAATCTTAACGTTATTACGGCATTGGCACGTCAGAACAATTTCTGAGAGGTGGATCCGTTGAGTATAATGATCTTAGCGACGATTTCGACGACTCAAGAGAATAAATGACGTTTAAGCCATGAAACAAGCTAAATTCCGGCAAAAGACGGGTTTTTACGGGCGTATTTAAAGTGATAATCATAAGATATCTGGTTCGGGAAACGCTCAAAAGCCAACTTGCGATCCTATTCATCCTGCTTTTGATCTTCTTTTGTCAAAAGTTAGTCAGGATCCTTGGTGCGGCAGTTGACGGTGATATCCCGGCGAATCTGGTGCTCTCGCTGCTGGGGCTGGGCGTGCCAGAAATGGCGCAACTTATCTTGCCATTAAGCCTGTTCCTCGGGCTGCTGATGACGCTGGGCAAACTGTATACCGAAAGTGAAATTACGGTCATGCACGCCTGCGGGCTGAGCAAGGCTGTCTTAGTGAAAGCGGCGATGGTGCTGGCGCTGTTTACCAGTATTATTGCGGCGGTCAACGTGATGTGGGCCGGACCGTGGTCCTCCAGACATCAGGACGAAGTCCTGGCGGAGGCGAAAGCAAATCCCGGTATGGCGGCGCTTGCTCAGGGGCAATTCCAGCAGGCGACTAACGGCGGTTCGGTGCTGTTTATCGAAAGCGTTGACGGCAGTAACTTCAATGATGTGTTCCTCGCGCAAATCCGCCCGAAAGGTAACGCCCGGCCTTCGGTGGTGGTAGCGGACTCCGGTCATCTTACCCAATTGCGCGATGGCTCTCAGGTCGTGACGCTGAACCAGGGGACGCGTTTTGAAGGGACCGCGCTGCTGCGCGATTTCCGCATTACCGACTTCCAGAATTATCAGGCGATTATCGGTCATCAGGCCGTGGCGCTGGATCCAAACGATACCGACCAGATGACCATGCGTACGCTATGGACGACCGACACCGATCGCGCCCGTGCGGAGCTGACCTGGCGTATCACGTTAGTATTCACCGTATTTATGATGGCGCTGATGGTTGTACCGCTGAGCGTGGTTAACCCGCGTCAGGGTCGCGTACTGTCCATGCTGCCAGCAATGCTGCTTTATTTGCTGTTCTTCCTGGTTCAGACATCGCTGAAGTCGAATGGCGGCAAAGGCAAGCTGGATCCGGTGTTCTGGATGTGGACGGTTAACCTGGCGTATCTGGCGCTGGCGATTGTGCTTAACCTCTGGGATACGGTGCCGATGCGCCGCTTACGTGCCCGTTTTATGCGTAAAGGAGCGGTATAATGCAGCCTTTTGGTGTACTTGACCGCTATATCGGTAAAACCATTTTCACCACCATCATGATGACGTTGTTCATGCTGGTGTCGCTCTCCGGGATCATCAAGTTTGTCGACCAGTTGAAAAAAGCCGGGCAGGGGAGCTACGATGCGATGGGCGCCGGGCTGTATACCCTGCTCAGCGCGCCGAAAGATATCCAGATCTTCTTCCCGATGGCGGCGCTGCTGGGTGCTTTGCTGGGGCTGGGCATGCTGGCGCAGCGCAGTGAACTGGTGGTCATGCAGGCTTCTGGCTTTACCCGTATGCAGGTGGCGTTGTCGGTGATGAAAACCGCGATTCCGCTGGTGCTGCTGACGATGGCCATCGGCGAATGGGTGGCGCCGCAGGGCGAACAGATGGCGCGTAACTACCGTGCGCAGCAGATGTACGGCGGCTCGCTGCTCTCTACCCAGCAAGGTTTGTGGGCGAAAGATGGCGATAGCTTTGTCTACATTGAGCGGGTGAAAGGTGACGCCGAGTTAGGCGGAATTAGCATCTACTCCTTTAACGACAAGCGCCGTTTGCAGTCCGTCCGCTATGCCGCAAGTGCGACGTTTGACCCGGAGCAGAAGGTCTGGCGTTTGTCGCAGGTGGATGAATCCAACCTGACCGATCCGAAGCAAATCACCGGCTCGCAGACGGTGAGCGGCACCTGGAAAACCAACCTTACACCCGACAAGCTCGGCGTCGTGGCGTTGGATCCTGATGCGCTCTCGATTAGTGGTCTGCATAACTACGTGAAGTACCTGAAGTCGAGCGGCCAGGACGCCGGACGCTACCAGCTCAATATGTGGAGCAAAGTCTTCCAGCCGCTGTCTGTGGCGGTAATGATGCTGATGGCGCTGTCGTTTATCTTTGGTCCGCTGCGTAGCGTCCCGATGGGCGTGCGCGTGGTGACAGGGATTAGCTTCGGCTTTGTGTTCTATGTGCTGGACCAAATCTTTGGCCCGCTGACGCTGGTGTACGGCATTCCGCCGATTATCGGCGCGTTGCTGCCAAGCGCCAGCTTCTTCCTGATAAGCCTGTGGCTGATGCTGCGTAAGTCCTGATATTCGCCCCTCCCGCTGTGCGGGAGGGGCGCCTTCTTGCTAGCGTTTTCTCCCCCCCATCAAACTCCCCAACATGCCGCGGATTATCTGATTGGTGACCTGCCGCGCCGCGCTTTTCGCCACGCTCTGTACCACGCCATCGCGCTTGCCGCCGCGCGGTCCGGTGCTGCCAAACAGAATATCCTTCAATCCACCGAGAATACCGCCGTCCACATCGATCTCTTTACCGTTGGCGGGAGGTGTATTTTGCTGCTCGGTGCTGGCCTGCACGCCTTGCTGTAAACGCTCATAGGCGGACTCGCGGTCTATCTGTTCTTCATATTTACCGTACAGCGAGGAGTGATTAATCAGCCCGTTGCGCTCGTCATCCGTCACCGGTCCCATCCGCGAGCACGGCGCAATCACCATTGCTCGTTCAACCACCGACGGGCTGCCTTTGGCGTCCAGAAACGACACCAGCGCCTCGCCGGTTCCCAGTTCCTGAATGGCTTTTTCGGTATCAAATGCCGGGTTGGTGCGCATGGTTTGCGCGGCGGTTTTCACCGCTTTCTGATCCTTCGGTGTAAACGCGCGCAGGGCGTGCTGCACGCGGTTCCCCAACTGACCGAGCACGTTGTCCGGAATATCTGACGGGTTTTGCGAGACGAACCACACGCCGACCCCTTTCGAGCGGATCAGGCGGATCACCTGTTCGATTTTATCCAGCAGCACCTGCGGGGCGTCGTTGAACAGCAGGTGAGCTTCATCGAAGAAGAACACCAGTTTTGGCTTCTCCAGATCGCCTGCTTCCGGCAGCTGTTCGTACAGTTCGGAGAGCATCCACAGCAGGCTGGCGGCGTACAGTTTGGGCATCTGGTAGAGCTTCTCTGCGCTGAGGATGTTGATCATCCCTTTGCCGCTGGCGTCAGTTCGCATCCAGTCTTTGATGTCCAGCATCGGTTCGCCAAAGAAGTGCGCCGCCCCCTGTTGCTCCAGCGACAGCAGTCCACGCTGGATTGCCCCGACCGAGGCGCTGCTGATATTGCCATATTGATTCTGGAAGGATTTGGCGTTATCGCCGATGTACTGGGTAATGGCTCGCAGGTCTTTGAAATCGAGCAGCAGCAGGCCCTGGTCATCGGCAATGCGGAAGATAATATCCAGCACGCCGGACTGTACGTCGTTGAGGTTCAGCAAACGGGCCAGCAGCAGCGGGCCGAGGTCAGATACCGTGGCCCGCACGGGGTGACCTTTTTCGCCGAAGATATCCCACACCGTGACCGGATTAGCATGCGGTTGCCAGTCGGTAATGCCGATATTTTTCAGGCGGGCGAGCAGCTTTTCAGAGGCCTGCCCTTCCTCGGCCACGCCGGTTAAGTCGCCTTTCACATCGGCCATAAATACCGGTACGCCAATTTCAGACAGCGATTCGGCCAGCTTCTGTAGCGTGACGGTTTTACCGGTCCCGGTCGCGCCGGTAATCAGTCCGTGACGGTTGGCCATGCCTGGCAGTAAAAACAGTTCGGTGTCCGGCGTGCGGGCAATTAGCAGGGGTGTGCTCATTGAGATTTCCTCCATTTATCTTGCCTGGAGTATAGGCAATGTCCATCAAAGAGAGTATGCGATGGCCAGAGAAAATGACTTAAAGCGTATTGCCGTGATAAATCTGGTACCCCAAATCCACGGTGTTGTGGTTATGGTCGTTGTTCTTGATTTTGCTCAGCAACATCTGCGCTGCCATGCGGCCAATGTCAAAACGCGGGGTGATCACGCTGGCGAGGCTTGGGATCATCTGCCTGCCCATTTCCAGCCCGTGAAAACCGGCAATCGAGATCTGTTCCGGAACGGCCAGATCGCGCTCGCGGCACAGCAGCAGCGCGCCCATCGCAATATCGTCGTTGGTGCAAAAAACGCCGTCTAAATCCGGATGCGCGGCGAGCGCGTCCCGCATCATCTGGGTGCCGAGATGGATGGACGAAATAGAACGCGGATTGACGCGCAGCGGCACCAGATCCCGGCGCGTCATGGCATCGCAATAGCCGCGATAGCGCTGTTCATCGCGGACGTCGTCTTTCGAACCGAGATAGAGGATTTTGCTCCGCTGGCGTTTATCCAGCATGGTGCTGACCATATCAAACGCCGCCTGACGGTTATCGAAGCCTACTTCCATGTCCAGACGATCGCCCTGAATATCCATCAGCTCCACCACCGGAATGTTGGCTGAACGCAGAAACTTCACCGTGCGCAGGGTGTGATATTTCTCGGACAGGATAATGCCGTCGATATTATACGACAGCAGATTGATCACCGACTCTTCCTCGGATTCCCGGTCGTAATTGTAGTTGGCGATCAGCGTCTGATAGTTATGATCCGAGGTGACCGACTCAATGCCGGCCAGAATGTCAGCGAACAGCTGGTTTTGAAACGAGGGGATCAGCACGCCAAGCGTATAGCTTTGCGCATTCAGCAGCATCGCGGGCGCGCGGTTGGGGATGTAATTAATCTCCTCCATAATCTGCGCGATGCGTTCGCCGGTTTCCTTTGCGACCTTTTTTGGCGAGCGAATGTAGCGGCTCACCGTCATTTTGGTCACGCCCGCCAGCGTGGCGATGTCTTGCAAAGAAATTCTGTGGTTCCTCATTTTCTCTCCAGTGCCGGGGAGCGCGGATCTGTGCTCCCCGGTGATGACCGTCTTAATGCAGAATGGCGTTCAGCGCCAGAACCCCCAGCAGCCCCATAATGGAAATCAGCGTCTCCATTACCGTCCAGGTACGCAACGTTTCCCCGACGCTGAGATTAAAATAGCCTTTAAACAGCCAGAATCCCGGATCGTTAACGTGGGAGGCAATCACGCTGCCCGCGCCGGTAGCCAGCACCATCAGCGCCGGGTCGGCATGAGTGACGTTGATAATCGGCAGCACCACGCCTGCGGTGGTGATCGCCGCCACGGTGGCTGAACCGAGCGCGATACGCAGCAAGGCGGCGACCGTCCAGCACATCAGCAGCGGAGAAAGCGACGTGCCGGTCATCAGGTGCGAGATATATTGCCCCACGCCGCTGTCGACCAGAACCTGCTTAAACGCGCCGCCCCCGGCGATGATAAACACAATCATCGCAATCGCACCGATAGAGTCGCCAATGATATCCATAATTTGCTCGATCGTACGTCCGTTACGCCGACCAAGGGTAAAAATGGCGAGCACGATAGCGATAAACAACGCGACCGCAGGGTTACCGATAAACTCAAAGAACACCCGTACGCTGTTGGTTTTCGGCAGCGTGATTTCGCACACTGCGGCGACCGCCATCAGTATGACCGGGATTACTGCGGCAAAGATACTGTTCCAGAACGACGGCATCTCTTCTTCGGTGAACAGATGCGGGTTGAATAACCCTTCCGGCGGCGCTTTCTCAAAGCGGGTCAGCAGCTTAGAAAACAGCGGCCCGGCAACAATCACCGTCGGGATAGTAATAATAAAGCCGTACAGCAGGGTGGTGCCGAGATTAGCCTCGAAAATGGTGGCAATCGCGGTCGGCCCCGGATGCGGCGGCAGAAAACAGTGGGTCACGGACAGCGCAGCTACCATCGGGACGCCAACATACAGCAGCGGCAGGCCGGAAGAGGCCACCACCGTAAACACCAGCGGCAGCAGCAGAACAAAGCCGACTTCGAAAAACATCGCCAGACCCACCACCAGACCGGTGATCACCAGCGCCCACTGCACGCGTTTCTTACCAAACGTGCCAATCAGCGTGGTGGCGATGCGCTGAGCCGCGCCGGTATCGGAAATCAGCTTACCGAGCATTGCGCCGAAGCCAAGGATCATCGCCAGACCGCCGAGCGTCCCGCCGATCCCATTTTGTATTGAGTGCAAAACGGCCTGGGCATCCATCCCTTCGGCAAAACCGACGACCGCCGCCACCAGGACCAGAGCAATAAAGCCGTTAACTTTAAAACCAATCATCAGGACCAGGAGCAGCGCGACGCCTGCCGCAATTATTATTAATGGCATAATCGTTTCTCTTATATCCCCGTCATACTTCAAGTTGCAGGTGTGTTGGCTGCGCTCACTCACCTGAATCACTTACTCAAGTAAGCTCATCGGGTTCATTCACTTGCCGCCGTCCTGCAACTCGAATTATTTAGGGGGGGCCAAAAATGCAGCGCCTGGGCGCTGCGTGATGTTGCGTTGTGTTGTATCAGACGGCGACCAGCATGCCGCCATCGACAAACAACAGGTGCCCGTTAACAAAATCGGATGCTTTGGAAGAGAGGAAGACCGCCGCGCCAATCAGCTCCTGCGGATCGCCCCAGCGCGCGGCTGGCGTACGTTTGCACAGCCAGGCGGTGAAGGCTTCATCCTCGACCAGCGCTTTGGTCATCTCGGTTTTGAAGTAGCCCGGTGCGATACCGTTGACTTGGATATTGTGGCGCGCCAGCTCAACGCACATACCGCGGGTGAGCATTTTCACCGCGCCTTTCGAGGCGGCGTACGGCGTGATGGTGTCGCGGCCCAGCTCGCTTTGCATGGAGCAGATGTTGATGACCTTCCCGGCCTGACGTTCCACCATGCGACGCGTTACTGCCTGCGAGACCAGGAACACCGCCGTCTGGTTAACGGCAATCACATCGTTCCAGTCCTGCTCCGGGAACTCGGTAAACGGATGGCGGCGCTGAATACCGGCGTTATTCACCAGCACATCGATTGGGCCAATGTCTTTTTCGATATGGTCGATGGCGGCATCAATGTCCTGTTTCTGCGTAACATTGAACGGCGCGGCAACGGCGCGGATCCCTTCCTGTTGCAGTTTGGCGACGGCAGCCTCCGCGCGCTCCGGCGTAATATCATTGACGATAATCTGCGCGCCATATTTACCCAGCCCGGTCGCCAGTAAATAACCAATACCCTGGGCCGAACCGGTGATCAGAATATTTTTGCCATCCAGTGAAAAAAGATCGTTCATTATGTTCTTCCTTATTTTGTTTCAGCAAAAACGAGCTGGACTTTCGCTGCCTGGGTTTTATCCCCGGCAAAGATCAGCGCCTGTTCAAGCTCGGTAAACGGATATTCGGCGCTGAGTAATGGCAGCGGATCGATAACGTTATTCGCCAGCCACGACACCGCGGTGTTGAACTCGGTGGTAAAGCGGAACGAGCCTTTGAGCGCGATCTCTTTGCCGATCAGCATCATCATCGGGAAGTCCGGCACCGCGCCGCCCATGCCGACCTGCACCATCACGCCTTTCGCGCGGGTGACTTCCAGGCAGGTGGTGATTGAGGACGGATGACCGGAGACTTCGAAGCTGACGTCGAAGTAGCCTTTTTCTTTTTTCCACTCATCGAGCGAGTCCTGCTGCGGGTTAATCAGCGTGTCAGCACCCATCTGCTGGGCCAGCGACAGCGAGCGCGGGCTGATATCAGCACAGACAATTTCTGCTGCGCCGAGCGTTTTCACTGCGCTGACGATCAGGCAGCCGATAGGCCCCACGCCGGAGATAAACACGCGTTTTCCCTGCAGGTCTCCTGCTTCATGCGCGGCGTGGATCGCGACTGCCAGCGGTTCGGCAAAGGCCATGACTTTTTCATCGGCGTGCTGGGGGTAGGGGATGCACTGCGCGGTATCGACGGTTTTAAATCGGGTAAAGCCGCCGTCAACGTGGGGAAAATACATGGCGCTGCCAAAAAAGCGCATTTCCGTGCACTGGTTTTCTTCGTGCTGCAGACAGTATTTACAGTGGCCACAGGGCTTCGACGGATTAATAGCCATCGACTGACCTTCATGTAATTCTTTTGAGTCGCTGTGCACCACTTTACCAATAACTTCATGGCCTAAAATCATCGGTGCTTTAACGGTAAAATTACCGACTTTTCCTTCCTGATAATAATGTAAGTCGGAACCACAAATTCCTCCTCGGGTAATTTGTACCAGCGTTCCTTTATTATTCCATTCAATATTTTGGTCGGTAATGGCAACAGTTTTCTTACCCGCGACAACGCAGGATTGGGTTTTGACTTGCATAAATGCCTCACTGGTCAGGTAGTAACCTCGGCAGCATTTAAACGGTTTTGATTGTTATTATTTGTGATAAAGATCACGCTGGAAAATTGTTACACTACAATGTTACGCATAACGTGATGCGCCTTGTAAATCTGCTCAGCCACGCCGAAAAAAGGTGAATTCTGCAATGTGGAAGGCGTAGTATCGCGCCATGGAATATGAATCTGGAGTTTTTCAATGGCCGGGGGAAGTTATATTTTGATGGGCGTTTCGGGTAGTGGTAAATCTTTAATTGGCAGCAAAATTGCTGCGCTATTATCGGCTAAATTCATTGATGGTGACGATCTCCATCCGGCCAAAAATATTGATAAAATGTCTGAAGGTATTCCATTAACCGATGAAGACCGACTACCGTGGTTAGCACGATTAAATGACGCTTCATACAGTTTATATAAAAAGAATGAGACCGGGTTTATTGTCTGCTCGTCATTAAAAAAACAGTATCGCGATATATTGAGACAGGGCAGTCCGAATGTGCATTTTTTGTGGCTGGACGGCGATTACGAGACCATTCTGGCGCGCATGCAGCGTCGGGCAGGGCATTTTATGCCGGTGGGATTACTCAAAAGCCAGTTCGATGCGCTGGAGTGCCCGCAGGAGGACGAACGTGATATTGCCCGCATCGACGTGAACCATGACATTGAGCATGTGACGGAACAGTGCCGCCAGGCGGTGCTCGCGTTTCGTAACGGGCAATAAGCCCAGCCCCTTGCGGGACTGAGCCTTGCATCAGAAGTCGGCTTTCAGCACCACGCGGTAGCGGGCTTTGCCGTCACGCACGTGCTGGATAGCGTCGTTAATTTGCGACATCGGGTACAGTTCGGTGGTGGGCGACACCTTGCTGCGCCCGGCAAACTTCATCAGCTTGCGCAGTTCGAACGGCGTACCGGTTGCCGAACCGGAGATGCTGCGATCGCCAGCAATTAAGGTGAACGCTGGCACCGGCAGCGGCTTCAGCACCGCGCCGACGGTATGGAAGTTACCGCCGTAGGCCAGTGCTTCAAAATAAGGCTGCCAGTCGAGATCGACGTTAACCGTGTTAATAATGAGATCGAACTGGCCCGCCAGCGCTTTTAGCGCATCCGGATCGCGGCTGTTAACCACCTTATCCGCCCCCATCGCCAGCACTTCCTGCTCTTTCGCCGGATTGGAGCTGAACGCGGTCACTTCGCAACCCATCGCGTGTAACAGCTTAATGGCGATATGTCCCAGGCCGCCGATGCCGATCACCCCAACGCGGCTGGTGGCGGTGATATGGTGCATCAGCAGCGGTTTGAACACCGTGATACCGCCGCACAGCAAGGGACCCGCCGCCGCCAGATCGATGCTTTCCGGCAGCGGGATCACCCACTGCCAGTCGGCACGCAGCTTCTCGGCAAAGCCACCGCGATTGAGAATAGTGGGAACGGAACCTTCGAGACAGTTAATCTGATTGCCGCTGATACAGGCGTCGCAGTGCCCGCAGCTGCGCGCCGTCCAGCCAATGCCGACGCGCTGACCAACCTTCAGACCTTTATCTTGCGCCGCGCTGCCGAGCGCCGCCACGCGACCAATCA
The DNA here is from genome assembly GCF_027919895.1 of Citrobacter sp. 21OH12SH02A-Citro. Lineage (NCBI taxonomy): Bacteria > Pseudomonadati > Pseudomonadota > Gammaproteobacteria > Enterobacterales > Enterobacteriaceae > Citrobacter > Citrobacter sp. 21OH12SH02A-Citro. The sequence continues at coordinate 4,258,734 of NZ_CP114801.1, read as the reverse complement.
CCTCATGCCCGGCAACCAGTGGATACTGAGAGAACCCCCATTCGTTGTCGATCATCGACAAATCGGAATGGCAGATACCGCAGTAATCGACCTGGACTTCGACATCTTCCGGCTTAAGCTCGCCCGCATCATATTCATAGAGTTCGAGTTCGCTGCCCGCCGCTTTTGCGGCGTAGCTTTTTATCATCGACATCGTGTTTCCCTCAGTGTGGTGTTGAACTGGAAGTGTAGAGCATGGGGAAACGGGACGCTTCGCAGAAGGGGGGGATTAATAAGGGGACAAACTGTGACGATGGTTGCAGGTGAGAAAGGGAATGCTGAAATTTTCAACACTTAGCGAGTCAGGCACACGCTGGTGCTTGCATGGTGGCGCATGACAGGTATAATCCACAACGTTTTCCGCATCCCTTCCGTGCCGGAGTGGCGAAATCGGTAGACGCAGTTGATTCAAAATCAACCGTAGAAATACGTGCCGGTTCGAGTCCGGCCTTCGGCACCATCGGAACATCAATAGACGTCAACGGACGTCTTTTTTTGTGTCTGAAATCCAGTATCTGCAAGGCTTTCCTCGCTTTTTCACTCAACCTAAGTCAACCTGATTCAATCTACATCAACTTACTGATGTGGGTACAACTGCGGGTATATCGCGGTTCGATAATGTTTGTACCCACAAAGAACCCTTGAAAGGATACTCATCATGGCTCTGAGTGATGTGAAGGTACGTTCGGCAAAGCCTGAAGCAAAAGCTTATAAGCTGACGGATGGTGACGGTATGGTTTTGCTTGTTCACCCGAACGGTTCGAAATATTGGCGGCTGCGTTATCGCTTTGGTGGTAAAGAGAAGATGCTGGCGTTGGGGAAATATCCTGAAGTCTCTCTGGCGGATGCCAGGGGACGCCGGGACGAAGCCCGTAAGTTATTAGCTAATGGCGTCGATCCCAGTGAAAACAAGAAAGCCGTTAAGGTAGAACAAGAGCAGGAAGCGATAACGTTTGAAGTGGTCGCCCGAGACTGGCATGCCAGCAATCAGAAGTGGTCCGCATCGCATAGCGCCCGTGTATTAAAAAGTCTCGAAGATAATCTCTTTGCAGCCATCGGTAAGCGGAACATTGCTGAATTGAAGACACGGGATCTGCTTGTACCCATCAAAGCTGTCGAGTCATCCGGGCGGCTCGAAGTTGCCGCCCGTTTACAGCAGCGTACTACCGCGATTATGCGCTTTGCCGTGCAGAGTGGCTTAATCGATTACAACCCAGCACAAGAGATTGCCGGTGCGGTTGCTACGGCGAAAAGACAGCATCGTGCTGCTCTGGAACTTAATCGCATTCCTGAATTGCTTCACCGCATCGATCACTATTCTGGCAGGCCGTTAACTCGACTTGCGGTTGAACTCACTTTGTTGGTTTTCATTCGTTCAAGTGAACTGCGTTTTGCCCGCTGGTCAGAAGTGGATTTTGATACTGCCATGTGGACGATTCCAGGTGAGCGTGAGACGCTGGAAGGCGTTAAACATTCTCAGCGTGGTTCAAAGATGCGGACGCCTCATCTTGTTCCCTTGTCGCGTCAGGCCCTAGCCATTTTGGAACAGATCAAAAGCATGAGTGGGAATCGAGAGCTGATTTTTGTAGGCGATCATGATCCGCGTAAGCCCATGAGTGAAAACACGGTGAACAAGGCGCTGAGAGTAATGGGCTATGACACGAAAACGGAAGTCTGTGGGCATGGTTTCAGAACGATGGCCTGTAGTTCTCTGATTGAGTCAGGATTGTGGTCGAGGGATGCGGTGGAGCGGCAGATGAGTCACCAGGAGCGTAGCTCTGTACGAGCAGCTTACATCCACAAGGCGGAGCATCTTGGGGAGCGTAGATTGATGTTGCAGTGGTGGGCGGATTATCTTGATGCGAATAGGGAAAGGGCGGTGAGTCCATTTGATTTTGCAAGAATAATGTAAAAAATATGATCGCGGCAGTATTAGCTGCCGCGATCATATTTTCATTATGTTTTCACCGAAATGTCTCTTGTTGTAGAATTATTATGGTCCTGGTAAAGACCATTTTTCAGGAAATCCGAGCCTGCACCGGTCAGTGCAAACTGATATTTCCAGAGAGCTGCAAGGTCAACAAATCGATGAGTGAAACCAGTATTAATAGGATGATAAAATTATAGAATACGATGGTGAAATTATTGGCCATAGATTTTTGCATACGATGAGTTTTATCCTGTATGAATAAGACTTTGGTTCGAGTTACAGTTAGCTTATGTATATTTTAGGCATTTAAAACCATGCGTAGTCTTGGGATATGTTGCAGTGGTATTATTTGGATAGATAAGAACAGAGCAGAGAAGTCATCATTGATGACTTGGGTTGTAATTTGAGAAGGAACGCATTTTTTAACATAGACACTAGGTTTTAAATCGTTTATCTGTTAAATATCTAGAAATATAGTCTGGCATTAGGCATAAATATTATAGATACAAATATTTATAGGGAGGAAGAGGATAATGGCTATAGTTGATAGCGTGCAGTTCAACACGTGGCATGGGAACTTGAAGCATGTAGAGCTGCTGCATCCAGAAAGAGAACTATTGGGGCGTGGCTTTGAAATGACATTGATCACGGGGGAAAATGGTTCTTACAAAAGCACGCTTCTCAATAAAATCGTGTCTGACTTGGTCACTAGCTCGAAGTCTGTAGGCAACAACAATGACTATAGTCAGCAGAATCCCGTTCAACTTTTGTGCATATCAGGTTCATTGGCCGATCGCTTTCCACAGAAAGAGTTATCCAGTGGGGTGCATACTGCTTTTGATGTGCCTCACTATACCTATTTTGGGCAGCGTATATTCTCGAATCTCTTAAGTAAAAAAGCACCACTGGAAACAATGCTTAGTTATGCTCTTTGCCCTAGCCGGATAGAGCGTTATAAATGGAAATTTTTTTCTGCTGCGCATAAATATGCGGGTATTAATCCTTCAATTAAGTATATTTTTAGTTCGCGGGTTAATAAGCGTCAAGAGCTTGCAAATTTACGCAATGAAATTGAGAGAAAAACACCTGAGAGCGATTCATCTCGCGCATCATCAAGATCCTTACCTGATGTGTCATATGCGACTGCTCAATGGTTGCTAGCTGAGTTTAGTCATGATGAATTTAGAAGTCTTGAATACTTGTTAACTGCTGGGAAGCGGAAGGTAGAGTTAACTATTGACAGCGATGGACCTCATTGCAGTCAAGTAAGCCCAAATGTTTTGCGGCTAGGTCTTCTTACTGATTTACTAAGTTTAGCTGAAGTAAAAATCAACACAATATGTTCAGGGGAAACATTTTCAATATATGAATTGAGTTCTGGTGAGTTTCACATGTTTACCACTATAATGGGAATTGGTTTTACACTTGTGGATTCAGCAGTGCTACTCATTGATGAGCCTGAAAATAATCTTCACCCACAATGGCAACGAGATTTAATGTCGTCTGTATACGACATATGTGAAGAAGTTATGTCTGAAGGTCATCTTATTGTATCTACTCATTCACCACTAATTGTAAGTTCCGCACTAGAAGGATGCACCTTAGTGGATTTAACGGATGAAGAAGCCCAGTTAAGAATCGTAAGATATGGTGCTTCATCAGATGAGTTACTTTTATCCCAATTCGGTGTTGGATCCAGCCGTAATAGGGTTGTTGTTGATACTGTACAACGTGCTATATCATTTGTGGAACGAGGCGATTTTAATAATCCTGAGTTTGAGTTAATGACTCCAAAACTACAGTTTATTAGGGATTCGTTGGCACAAGAAGATCCGATGATTGATATTATCAATGCCCTTCTTGAAAAGGATTCAATGTGATTAATATCGGTTTTGAGAAAATTGATCCAGTGCCGAATTATCCGGATGGTACAAGTGCAGCCACTTTATCAGGTCTTACGTGGAACTCTGGAACAAATCAAGTGGTTAGCTTCAAAGCAGGTATAAAAACAGCACTTAGGAAATCACAATTCGCGCGTTGTTGTTTTTGTCGGCGCCTCATGTACCATGATTATGCAACACATATTGAGCATTTTGTGGACAAGGGTGGATATCCTATTTACACATTTGAGATTCGGAACTTAGCATTGGCTTGTGGCACGTGCAACACAAATAAAAATGGCTATTTCTCCACATGGGCAAAACGGTTTTCAAAGCGTTATATAATACAAGGGATTCCAAATAATGCTTATTGTCCTGTTTTGAAAAATCAGATATTGGGCAATGCAAATTTTCCCACTAGCTCTGCGGAGTTTAGGTGGGTCAATCCATATGTTCATAACTATTCGGAACATATTGAAATTAAAAAAGGATGGATTTTTCATGGTAAGACCCCTGAGGGAAAACGAACTATTCGCGGCGTAAAGCTCAATGACGTTGGTGTGGTCGAAAAGCGCGCACTATCCGAGCGTTTAGAAGCACGTGGTGGAAAGCTTTCAATGTTGGTTGGTGCTCTGGGAGAGTTAGAACAACACAGAGCACGAGATGTTGTCCAAGTTGTAGTGGCAGCAATTAAGCGTCGCCGATAATAAGAGTGCCTTCGAGATTATAAACTACGTGAAACAATTATAAACGATAGTTTCCAATAACTTGTCGCTAGCGACAAGTTATTGGCATGTTATATAAACATTGAGTATAGACCTTGTTAGAAGGATATAAATTTGTACGATTGAGAAGAGCTTAATCTCAGGCCGTGTCATCATTCACAAAACTATAGGGCAGGATCGTCTACCGGGGTGGGGTCAGTCCAAAGATCCAATAATTTTCCCATGAAGAGTTCAACTATATACACAAAATACCGGTCTAAAAAGACAGGTCACTGCTCCTAGTCTCGATTAAATCCCTTTACTGTCAGTGCTATAAAAATAGTCATTAATATAAAATTATTATTCATTGAATAACTCTTATACCTATTGTAGATGTAAGAGTTAGTATCCCCAGTGATTATAAGCTAATGGCATCTTATTCAACTTAGCTCTGTGTTCACGCCAGTTTGGCAAGTGCATACTCATCAGGCCGATAAAACGCTCATTGTGCTTGCGTTCGTGTAGATGAACTAGCTCGTGGACCACAATGAATTCAAGGCATTCAGGAGGTTTTTTCACCAGTTCGAGATTGATCCAGATACGTGCGGTTTGGGGGTTACAGCTACCCCATTTAGTCTTCATTCGCTTGATGCCAACATAACTGGCTTCAACTTTAATTTCCTGCTGCCATTTTGCCATTAACTTAGGCAGTCTTTGTTTTAAAATCCCGCGATACCACTGGTTGAGAACCGCTTCCCGCTGGGCCGTATCATAATGTAGAGGTACTTTCATGCGTATCCAACCACCCTGAAGTTTCACTTCAGCGGGCTTATCTACTAAAACTACATCCAGCCGATATCCTCTTCCCCAAAGATAGTGTGTTTCGCCACTACACATTTCTCGTTCACTCTGGCGCGGCTGAGCCTGAAATTGTGCTTGCTGCTGTCGGATCCATACCAGCCTTCTGACAACAGCCATCCTGATAGCTGTATCTGACAGTGAGACGGGGGCCGATACTCTTACTCGTCCATCCGGAGGAAGTACGCTGATATGCAAGTTTTTGATTGGCTTACGCTGCAAATCAAGAGTGAGCTCACCAAAGGTAACCAATGGCATCAGCGATACTCCTTCTGTGCTTTCACCAGGGCCATTACATCTGCGACCGTCACTGAATAACCTTTGATCTCTTCCGCGATAGCGAAACTAATCTCGCGTTCTTTAAAACGATCCCCATACCAGTCGGCCTTTTTGGTATGACGGACTGCGGCATCTATCTTTGTCACCAAGACTTCATCCTGCCCGAGGTTGTCATACAACGCTTTCTTGGCGAGGGTATCAATGCTTGCTGGATAAGTACTTTTACTACCTGACTGCGGATGTTTAACCTGCTTCGCCAGTTCACGTACGTGCTCCAGATACTCTTGATAGGAGATCGCCTGTTGACGACGAAGTGCGATCAGTTCATCAAGCAACACCGACATTTTTTCGTAGTATTTCGGGTTGACTGGGTTTTCATCAACAATGGTTCTGCGAACGTTATTTTCAATCGCTTCAGCCATGGCCTCCTGGTTGCCACGCATGTCGGCTGGAAGTCCATCCAGTGCTTCTTCTCCGCGTTCAATAATCAACTCAAGCAGTCCTAGTTCCTCAAAATCCATGAGGGTTTCACTTGGATCGGCATCCACCCAAAGATCCAGCATCTGTCGCATGCCTGGCTCGAACTGTTTCATATCCACGAAATCGCCACTGGCTATTTTTATCTCATCGCGTACTTTCGAGTAAAACTCAACATCGATGCGGATTTGAGCTGCCTGCTGCTCGCTATAACCAGCATCTGTTAGTTCACCTGCCAGATTGGTAAAAGCGCGGATAAGCTTCGCCACGGATTGGTACAATGTTAGACGTAAAGCTTCTTTCTCAGATATCTGCTCTATTGACGCCCCTGATTCTCCACAGAAATAATGCTGATAATCAAGTTGATTACGTGGCATTTTAACTGGCTCGCAAAGGGTGCGAACGGCATCCAGAGCACCATCCAGATCGATTTTTGCCTGTTGCAATCGATCCTTCAGTAAACCGGCTACATCTTCTTTGTCGTAGCCGTCGAAGGCTTCTGCAGTGTAGTCCTGAACTGTTTTTTCCAATGAGCGGAAAAGGTCTTTATAGTCGACAATATAGCCGTATTCTTTATCTTCACCATCCAACCGGTTAACGCGACATATCGCCTGGAAGAGGTTGTGATCGGCCATTTTCTTGTCGATATACAGGTAAGTGGCTGACGGAGCATCAAAGCCAGTCAATAACTTATCAACGACTATCAGAAGGCGCATCTGACCCGGTTCTTTGATGAATCGTTGTTTGACCTCTTTTTCGAAATCACTCACACGTTTGGCTGCTTCAGCCTCAGGTTGTTCAAAATACTCCGCAAGCATTTTGCGATAGATGTTGTACTTGGCCAGTTTCTCAGTCAGTCCTTCGCCGCTCTCCTCGCCTTTAATCTCACTGGCATTTGGCTGGTAGCTCGTCACAATCGCACATTTACCGGCAAAACCAGCTTCACTAAACATCTCATAGCATTTGCAGGCCTGATAGACGCTGGAACAAACCAGCATGGCGTTACCACGGCCGTCGGCGAGTCGTGGTTTTTGTTCGAAATCGAGAAGGATGTCCGCGACAATCTGTTCTAGTCGCGAGCGGCTCGACAATAGCTTCTGCATTGATGCCCATTTCTGCTTGAGTTGCTGCTGGCCAAGGCGAGAAAGTTTAGATGTCTTAGCATCAAACCACTGGTCGACTTTTTTCTGCGATTTGACCCGCTGATCGATGTCACGAGCTTCGTAGCGCAAGTCCAGTACAACCCCATCATTGACTGCTTCATCAAATTTATAAGTGTGGATATAAGGACCGAAGACCTCCACTGACTTTTTCTTATCCTTCTTCATCAGTGGGGTGCCGGTGAAACCGATAAATTGCGCATCTGGCAGAATGCTTTTCATTGCTGAATGCAATTTGCCGGATTGGGTTCGGTGGCACTCATCCACAAACACGAATAATTTTCCCTTCGGACTAAAATCGGCAGGGATGTTACGTTTTATCTGTTCAATGAAATCGTCAGTGTCTGCATCTTTGTCTTCCTCCTCTTGGCGACCAAATTTATGTACGAGCGAGCATATAAGCCAGGGTTTGGTTTGATTCAGGCGAGTCACCAGATCTGCGCCGCTTCTGGTGCGAAGGATCTCTTCTTCCACACCGTTAAACACTTTCTCGATCTGTTCATCAAGTTCTGTACGGTCGGTAATGATCAAAACTCGGCTGTCGGTAATATTTTCTCTGATCCATTTTGCCAGCCAAACCATAGTCAGACTTTTACCGCTGCCCTGGGTATGCCAGATAATCCCGCCTTCATTGCGTTGAATAAACGGTTTCGTTGCAGTGACCCCAAAATATTGGTTATGACGGCAGGTTTTTTTCACTCCAGCATCGAAAACGATAAAGTCGTGGATTAATTCCAGCAGGCGCTGTTTATTGCATATCTGAGCCAGGTGACGATCAAGCATGTTGGTGTGAGATGATTCAGCGGCTTCTTTCCATTGAAGGTAATATTTCTCCGGCGTTTCGATTACACCATAGCGAAGCCCTTCTAAATCATTACCGGCCATCACCAATTGGATAGTAGTGAAGAAGTTGCGGATGAAGGCTTTTTGCTGATTATCGAGGTTTTGGCGGATGCCCTCTGAGACTGACACTGTAGAACGTTTAAGCTCAATGACACCAAGCGCAATACCGTTAACATACAGTACCAAATCCGGGCGTTTTTTATTTTCGCCGTTGTAGGTCACTTCTTCAGCTATAGCAAAATCATTGGCTTCTGGATTTTTCCAGTCGACCAACCACACTGTTTGATTTTGCTCACCTGCACCTTCTTTATCCTTTACGCCGTAGCGTAGCAGGCGATACACCTCTTTGTTTGCATCATAGAGGATACGACCTTCACCGAGGCTTGCGGCTCGATCCAGCTGCCGTAATGCTCGGGCGATTAGGACTTCTGAAACACCGCGTTTTGTTAGCCAGGCCGAAACTAAGCTAGGCTCGATGTTGCGGTTGTCTTCTCTTTTGTGCCAGTTACCAAGATAGTGATAACCGAGATGATCGGTGAATAACTGGATAACACGTTTTTGTGTTATGCGTTCACGTTGACCAACACTGTTCATAACACCTCCCTAAATTCGCTATCACTACCACCTGCACTGGTTAACACTGCCAGCATTTCCGCTTCGTGAGTGGCGATTTCTTCTTCCCCCCACTGATTGTTCTTCTTCATCAGCTCGATCATGGCGAGCAGTTTCAGACTATCAATTTCATTCCGTTCAAGACTCGCTTCGAAGTGCTCTTGCTTTTGTTTTGGCTGGAAATTACTCAGTCGCGAATTCTTGCTGTGGCTAATCAGGCTGAGATTACCGAAGGTATGCAACGATGTATCTGGTAATGTCCTATAGCCATCCATGGGGTGCTGGGGATAGAAATGCTCTACTGAACTCCGGAAGGTAAATTCAAAACGTTTGACTACTTCAGCTTTATTTCTGTCACGACACCAAAGTAAGTAGTCCAGGTAATTGAATACCAGGTTGTTTGCTATCATCCCAAAGCGCATCTTCTTCTTAATCTTGTCCGACAGTACCGCAGGTTGGAGATGTAGCTCTTTACCGTAGATAATCTCAAAATATGATTTTGGTTCTTGTTCTGCCAGGAAGTTTTGAAAGACAAACGCGGAGGCGAGATGCTCCAGATACCCGAGGTACTTCCTTGCATCTATCTGGTTTTCAGCGGAATGGGCATTAAACAGATAGTACAAAGCTCCATTCAACCAGTGTTTATAAACCAGAGTAGGGGTTGAAACGTGGAATGCGGAAAGCAGCATCAAAATCTGTCGGTTGATGCTGGTATTGTTACCCTCATCTTCATTAAACGTATTGGTATAACTGGTACTCTTCTCCGAATACCAACGCAGACGCTTCAAACTCCAGCCATCGCTACCTTTCGCGAACTCTCGTTTTATCACGAACTGATCAAAAAGATATTTGCATTTGAGAAGTGCAAAGACGAAATCCTGTACCGCTTTAACCGGGTCATTCTGCTTTAACAGCCGAAGTTCGAACTGTTCGATTAATTGTTTGTCGTCAAGCGGAACATCTACTCTGTTCTTACCTATGTTGCTGCAGACACGCAACACATGGAGCAGGAAGTTGGAGAAGTTGATAACACTATTAAAACGCTCTGAGCTACCCTCATCTTCTTCACCTCTATCACCACTTATGATTGAAGATGACTTGATAATGTCAGCCAGTGTGCGGTTTGTTTGGTTCACTCTTGTGCCAAGCTCAGAAGCCGATGGGATAAGCAAATCAGCCAGGGAATTAAAATCAGTGGGCACAAATTTCCCCCAATTTTCCTGCCCAAATAACTGATGACGTTCGGTAGGTGTAAAACCGTACTGGACATAACGTTCCATGTTGGAGCAGGCATCCCAAACTCGTGAGAGGGTGCTCAAGCTGCTCTGTCGATCTTGCTTGTCCGTTATCTTGTTGAGCGCAGCCATGAGTCGCGCTTTCACCACTTCATGCTTTTCAAGTTGCTCGCCACGGTTATTCATCACCTCAAAAAAATGATTGAGGTCGGTATCGGCAGGCACTTCTATTCGGGCAATTTGTACATAGTCGAATAGATAGGTACAAAAATGGTTTAATGGCTCTCCAACTAGCTTCAAGTCGCGCAGCACTTTGCCAATCAGCTCATAGCCATTAATCAACCCTTCGTTAAATGCCTTGCTTCGAAGTTTATGTGGTTCGACGCCTTGCCAGAGGCGTGCAAAGGTCTCACTGGATTTTGGTCTACTCTCGAACCCCAGATTAATGCCCTGGTACCAGCTCATATCCAGCGAGGATCCCGCATGTTTTTTTAACCAGTTAGCAAGAAGGGATAGGGTAGTAAAACGTTGCTGTCCGTCGATTATCTCTGACTGTCCATCAGGACGAGTAAACACGACCAACGTACCGATGTAGTAAGTTTGAGGTAGTGGGCAATGCAGACCTTTTTGCTGGTAGTCGAGTATGTCCTGCACAAGTTGAGTGATTTCACCCTCTCCCCAGGCATAATTACGCTGATACATGGGGATAAGATAACGAGATGCATCGCCCAGTAATGATCTGACCGTAAAGGATGTTACCTTTGCATCACTCATAGTAGTTCATCTCCTTGAACAGCCTCACCAGCTCATCTTGCTCATAGTTACCGGTACGGCGGTTATTATTATTTTCTGAAGCCCGAATTGTGAGTAGCGGCATAGATAGTACATCACCAGGTATTCTGGCTTCTTTGATTACCCGGAACAGATTATTTTCCAGCACGTACTTATCCATGGTTGCAAGTTGTACTACTTGCTGTCGGATACGGCATCTGTATGCCCAGATAAAGCTTTTCTCGATGGCTGCAGATAGCGACTGCCCACCAAATTTGTCGATATAAAAGATCAGAGCACAATCAAACATTGTGCGTATATATTGATCCCCTGTTCGATAGCGATTTCTATAGCTATTTAACGTTCTTAGTATCTGGGTTGCCATTTCACCAAGGACTGCACCCTGAATCATTAACGACTTTTGAGTGCGAGTGCTGACACGCTCACTGGCGATAATTGCCGATACTTGTTGCTGATAGTGTTCCGCCATTTCGAAAAAGCGTCTTCCATTGATAATCATCTGATCGAGATGGAAAGGGAAGCGCATTTTCTGGCCATCAATCTTGCGCTGGTACTGATTGTTATAGTCATCCACAAAATGGTGAGCCATGCGCAAAGATTCCACATAAGGGAACTGACCAATCTGGTCAAGGTTGATCCCTTTGAATAGGCCGACCTCATCCTTACCAAAGAAACGAGCTGAATTCCCCTGCGACCACTGACGCACTCTATAGAGATAGGATGCGAAAAGATTAGCCAGGTCATCACTATGCAATCCTTCCCAATGGGCAACGGATGCAGCTTTCAGTTCCACCTCATGGCTGGCGAACTCACGTAGATGGAAGGCTTTAAGCAGGTCGTGTGGATCCAGATCTCGCCCACGGGCATTTTGTGAGTCGAAAAACTGAAAGGCTTCAGATAAGTCAGTTAGTACAAAGGCCACAACCTGGCAGCGATTGAGAAGAAAATCGATATGTTGCTCGCTGAATTCTCGATGGCTAACCCTGCGTTTTAGTTCCTGATAATTCTGGTACAGATTGTATTCTGACACTTGGCTAGCAAAGCGTTGCCGCTTCATAAAACTTTCAACGGAGGGCCTTAGCTGGACTAGCGTTTCCTGCAAATCCTGACGCTCCAGCTCAGCAAGCCGGGTTTCGATAAGGGCCCATACGGCTAAAATTAATGTCAGTGTTCGTTGCTGGCCATCAACGATATCAAGTCTGTTTTCTGCATCGCTCCCAGCTTGATGAAATACTACTGAGCCCAAGCGGTAGGCCGATTTATCGAGATGGCTGTTTATGTCCGCAAACAGTTCGCTGATATTTTTCACAGTCCATTTATAAGGGCGCTGATAGGCTGGAATTGCTACGTCAGTCAGGTTAAGAAGACCCTTGACCGACAGAACTGTCTTATCAAGGGTATGTTTCATGGCTGTTGATCCAATGGCAAACGGATTCGTCCAGTCAACAGCTGCTGCATCATGCCCTGTTTTATATCGCGGAATTTGGCGAGCTTTTGTTCTAATGCCTCGAGTTCAGCATCCATATCTGAGAGGATGGTGGCGATTGCAGTTTGTTCTTTTTTGGCTGGTACTGGTATGGGTAAACTTGCGAATTCATTCCCATTAACTCCTGGTTGACCGCTTCGCATTGAATTTGTAGCTATCCAATTCCAATACTGCTGTGTCTGTAGAAACTGGAAAAGGAATTTTGAATTTAGGGATCTTTGATCTGGCGTAATTTTTATAAGAAATCCTGCATACACAAGGGTGCCATCCTCTGGTTTGTAAAGATAAGATTTACCAACGCTAGCCCCTGTTCTTGCTAAGACAATATCCCCTTCCTGTAGTATATAGGAATCAGAATGTGGGCTATTTACACCGACTTTCTCAGTGGGTCTAAAATATCCGTTGTCACTAATATCAGTTATACGAATATAAACGGGAATACTCCCCCCCAATTTTACTGCTGGGGCATTAATTCCGTAACGCGGTGAATCATTGAGTAAATAGCCAAGTGGGTGTACTTCCCAATCTTCCGGAATCCTTCCAAGCTCACTGAGTTTATAGCTCTTGAGTGTCCCATCGGGGCGTTTAGAAAACAGCGGTAAGCGCGTGTGACCAGTCAGCAGTTGCTGCATGCTGGCAGTTTTGATTGCTTTTTTTTTGACGAGCAATTGCTCTAGTGCGGTAATTAGAGCATCAGTATCGGATAGAGCTTTGCCAATAATATTCTGTTCTTTTATTGTTGGCCAAGGAAGTTTCAAACACAAAAAAGCACTCTTTGAGATGTTTTTCATGCTGCCACTTGTACCGGTAGCAGTGTCTTTTATTTTTTTTGAAAAAGGAGGGAAGCTGAGCAATGTAGCCAGCCACTTAGGATTGTGAGCTGCATCCTTTTTGAATTTCATTTGCCACAAGCGGTCAGGCAAAAAACTATCTAAATTGTTTTCAGCAACATATCCAACCTCCCCAACCAAGGCAGGTGTATTCATCCGACTAACAATTATCCCTCCTTTAACAGGAGAGCATTTAGCACGCTTTACATCAGTTGGCAGGATAGATTTTTTTTCAGATCCATCAAAATGTCCATTGAATACGCATGATGTTTTGAGTATGTGCTTTCCATGCGAGTAGGCATCAATTTCATCAATAGAGTTAACACTTACCCCGGCTTCTAGTACAGAAACGATTGAATTCAGGTTTATTTCATCCCAATCATCGGGAATTACCCCAGCTTCCGTAAGCTTATACCCAGCTGGAATTGCTTTTTCATCATGTATTTTGCTCTGATTTTCCATCATGCCCACTCCAAACCCATCATCTTCAGATGAGCCGAAACTCTGCCCTCTAACTCAGCCACGCTTTGAGTAAGATTGGGCAGAGTAGAGCTATAGCGTTCTTCAAGTTCTTTCACTCGATTCGACAGCCGCTGCGTGATACGCTCAACCTCCGCTTCTAAGGCCCTGACTAGGTTTCCCTTCCATTTATCCTGCACAAGAAGAGTTTTTATGGCCTCTTCGGTGAGCTTTGGATAATGAGAAAATACCGCAAGATCCAGCTTTTCCTGTGCTTCTTTATTCGCTTTTTTAGCTTTGGCTTCAGCATCGAACAACACCTGAGCAGATTTTAGAACTACCTTTTCTTCTATATCAGTTGCGACTTTAAGTCGTGCCTTAACGCTGGCAGCAGTTACTTTCTCTTTGTCGTTCATCGCATCAGCAAGTAGCCCATCTTCACCGCTGTTTTCTTCAAGGAAGCTTTCAAGTGCCTGGGCTGCTTCATCATAAGCGACCTGAAGTTGATCAAGTTCCAGTTTCTCGGTAGCAAAATAGCGAGCCACTAAAAGGGCTGGCGGCAATAGTTCAGCCTTATACTTCTTCTTGCCTATTACCAGATCCGGTATTTCTTTGAGTTTTTCACCTATTTCTACAACCAGCTCACGTAAGACTTTGCCTGCTTGCCAGCCATCCTGACTCAAAACATAAACATCGTCCTGCATCACCTCCATCCAGTAATCCATCAGTAACTGATAGATGGCGTAGTTCTCAAGCAGTGGGGCATCAGTTGCGGTTTCAGATGCATAGGCAGCGAGGAGTCGCTCGCCAATTTCTTCAATCAGTTGTTTTGGTGAGTCACCACGAGCAATTTCTTCAAGCTGACAACCTGAAAACCAATTTTCAAAGGGTATGAGTGCATCAGCTTTGAAAGCGGCAAATTCCGGGTGTGCCAGGATAGTGGTCTTTACTTCACTTGCTTCGACTCGTGCATTGCTGTAACCAGGTCGGGCAGGCTCGAACAGTTCCTGACGTAAAGTCGGGAAAATTTTCCAGTAAGCACTAAGAGCATCGATATCACGATCAGGGATGCCACCAGCTAAATGACCCGAAAGGTCATGTAGATCTTCCGGATCGCTGCTGTCGATATAGCGAGGGATATTGAGATTGAAGTCGTTGGTCGCAATTTCTGACAGCGGTACCATGCGGCTGAAACGGGGGATTTCCTGCTCATGATTAAATGCATCGACAATTTTATGGATGTCCTGGGCGCGTAGGCGATTTTTATTACCGTCTTTAATAAAGCCCTTACTGGCATCGATCATAAAGATGCCTTGCTGACTCTCGCCATTAGCATTGAAAGCTCGGAGCTGGGCATCTTCTTTATCGATGACAATAATGCATGCCGGGATACCGGTGCCGTAGAACAAGTTAGCGGGCAGGCCAATGATGCCTTTGATGTAACCCTGCTTAAGCAGATTTTCACGAATACGCGCTTCAGCATTGCCCCGGAACAGTACGCCGTGAGGCAGGATCACTGCGCCTTTACCTGTGCTCTTGAGACTCTTGATGATGTGCAGCAGGAAAGCGTAGTCGCCGTTCTTTTCAGGTGGAGTCCCCCAGACAAAACGGTCAAAAGTATCATTCGCAGCATCTAGCCCGCTAGTCCAGTTTTTGTTGGAGAAAGGGGGGTTAGCTACAGCAAAGTCGAAGGTTTTAAGGTTATCGTTGCCATCCTTCCAATGTGGATCGGCTAAGGTGTTACCTTTCCAGATTTTAGCGGTGGTATTGTCATGTAGAATCATGTTCATGCGTGCCAGTGCGCTGGTCGCATAATCCATCTCTTGGCCATAAATGGTCAGCCCTTTCGGACCGGCTTCGTCGCTGGCTTTCAACAGCAGTGAGCCTGAACCACAGGTAGGGTCATAAACGGTAGCATCCTGTGGTGTCTGTTTGCTGATGCCAATCACTTTCGCCAGAATGCGTGACACCTCTGCCGGGGTATAAAACTGCCCCTTGGATTTACCTGACTCTGTAGCAAAGTGACGCATCAAATATTCATAGGCATCACCCAGCAGATCGTCTCCGTCAACGCGGTTGGCTGAGAGATCCAACCCTTCGAAGATTGCCACCAGCTTGGAAAGACGGTCGATCATTTCCTTGCCTTTACCCAGCTTGTCTTCATCATTGAAGTCGGCAATGTCGATAACACCTTTCAGGTCATTAGCTTCAGCCAGTAATCTGATGGTTTTGTTAATTTTCTCGCCAATTTCTTTGTTGCCCTTGAGAGCAACCATATCGTCGAAACTTGCCCCTTCCGGCACTTCAATCATCGCGTAAGGGTTGCCCTTAGCTTTGTCAGAGACGTACTTCATAAACAGTAGGGTCAACACATAGTCTTTGTACTGTGAAGCATCCATTCCGCCACGCAACTCGTCGCAGCTCGCCCAAAGGGAGGAGTAAAGTTCGTTCTTCTTGATAGCCATATGGTGTCCGGTGAAAACAATGCATGTAACACGGCAAAGAGGGGACGACACAATCGCCCAAATAGTTTCTGCCCCGTAAGAATTTACGAGAGAGTTTATCAAGTTGACGGTGCTTCGACCATGATCCTCTGCCTGTCGTAAAGACGAAGATCGTGTTGTTTTACTCTTTTACCTCGCATGGCGGGCAACTTTTAGATTTCATACCATCGCCTTCAGCAGTACCACCATCAGGAAATCGGCATCATCATGAAGCTGCAGTTCAAAGGGGGCAAACTGAGGAGTAGGACGTCTGCTTTGAGCGGTCTATGGACATTTATCTCTGGGAGGAAGTGAAAGGCCTCTAAAAATGATTTTTCCTTTAAAACGGGATACTTACACAACTGTGATATCATGCAACAGTATTAGTATACCTATAGGTATCTGGCATATGAAAATAATAATCATTAGTGATTTACATGTTGGTGATGCGGCTGTTTCAACTGAGTTTGCAGTAGGGAGCTCTAACAACGCTGTAAAAAATCAGTTTCTAAATGAATTAAGGCATCTTGCTAAACAAGAGGATATACGAGCTGACTATCTTGTTGTCGCGGGTGACATCACCAACAGAGCAACCAGAGAAGAATTTGAACTTGCATCTACACGCTTGAAAGAAATAGCGATGATTGTGGGAGTAGATCAAGAAAAAGTCTTTTTTGTTCCAGGGAACCACGATGGTAACTGGATTGAAGAAGAACTCTCAATGACCTCAAAAGAAAACATTAATACAACAATTGAACGCAAATATAGCAACTTGCGCTTCAATGACTTTTTTAAACAATGTTTAGACCGAGCTCATTTTGGCTGTTATTACAATGAACCATATTTTGCTATTTGGAGTGATGAGAACCTCAATATTATTGGTGTGAACAGTTCGGTTTATGACCACTATGATAGAAAACCTCATCATGGTATTATTCGCAAACAGGATTTAACAGAACTGGATAGAAAGCTTCAAGAACTGAAGATTGCATATAGCGAGAAGATTAATCTGCTAGTCGTACATCACCATCCAATCCAGCAGCCTGATTTACCTTTTGATGCCGCTGACCATAGCATCTTACAAAATGCAGCTACCCTGATGGATATTGCGTCTAAGCATAACATTAATTTTATCGTACATGGACATAAACATATACCTAGGCTTGCACAGTATTCTGACGACTATCAGCATCCTATTAATATACTTTGTGCTGGCAGTTTCTCTGCGCGTTTAGATGATAGATGGTTCCAAGGGGTACCGAATACTATTCATCAAATTGAAGTTGATAAAATTTGTGATGTAAACAAAACCCCTTTAGGGAAGGTAGTGACTTGGTCACACAACACAGGGCATGGGTGGACAAAAGATGAGTCCATTAACGGAATACCGCATAAAGAATTTTTTGGCAATCGCATGTTACCTATTGAACTAAAAAAGCAGCTAAAAAAATCTATTGAGAGTTTTTTCGAGACGCAGACACATGTAAGGTGGAGTGAACTATCTAATCATTATGCTGATATAATATATACTTCGAGAAAACTACTTGAAAAAACTATTATAGATTTATCGGATGAGGTTGGCTTTACAATATTTAAAACTCCAGGACAAGAAGAATTGTTTATTTTGCTGAAGGGAAAATAACATGCATAACTTATTTGGGTTTAATAATATATTTGAACACTCTAATGCTAGATATTTCACTTCAGACCAACTAGCTGAAGAGTTTGTTTGGACTCCAGCATTTGAATCTCTAATATCTAACAAAAATCATATAATACTTGGTTCTCGAGGTTCGGGTAAGACTGCTTTGATTAAAATGCTTTCTCATGAATGTCTTACTAAGTTAAATGATGAAAAAGCAAGAAAAATCATAGATCAACGCTCGTTTATTGCGACGTATATTCCATTGAAAGTTGAATGGGTAAACTCAATTGGTGATATTGATGATAATAACCAGCTTTTTAAGTGGAGTTTGAACTTATCTTCATGCGCAAGGTTTCTAGATACCATACGAAGCTGCCTTCATTCGTATGTTGAGGATGAAATAGATAGGATTATCAAAGAAAAGTCCATTTGTAATAAAATATCAGAATTATGGTTGTCTAAGAAATTAAATACAATTACCGATATTTATGACGAGCTAGAGATTACCGAATATAAAAAAAATATTATTTTTAATAAGATGAAGCTAGGTCTTAGATTAAGTGATGATGATCTTATGGTTGGGCTTAACTTTAATACCGACCTATTTAAGCCTTTAATAATGGCGCTATCCACGGTAAGGAAAGAAATAGGGTTTTCTAATTCCTCTACATTCTGTGTTTGTATTGATGAAGCTGAATTCTTAACTAAAGAACATCATAGAATATTGAACACGCATATGAGATCATATAATGAAATCGTATTCAAAATAACAACAATGCCATACCGGCACTACACTCTGGAAACTGTTACTGGCACTCCATTAAACATGGGGCACGACTTTGATTATTTAAATATTGATAAGCAAGGCCTCCATGGTAGTTCAAATAATAACTCTCATGATTTCTTTGAAAATTTCGCAGATAAGCTTTTTAGAAAGAGAATAAACAATTCATCTATTATAAATAAAGATATCACACTCGAGTTTCTTTTGGGTAATTCAATATTAGTTGACTCCCCTAAAGATGTACTCCCTGATGATAAACTGATGGAGAAGGTGAGAGAGTATTGTGATTCCAGTACGATCAAAAGAGCTGAGAGGTTATTGAAGCAAGACTATTCTCTTTTCGAAAGCTCAGTATCAAGGAAATTGAGAGGGACACTGATATTAAAAGATTCCTTTCAGCGTTATAAAGGAAATGCTTCGCCATTTATATTTTCTGGGTATTCACTGATAGTAAGATGTTCTGATGGAAACCCCCGTCGACTATTACGGTTATTCAATTATCTTTTTTCAAGGAATATTGAATCTTGTACTGAACTTAAGCCACTATCAGACAAGGAACAAGGTGCGAAACTAAAAGAGTTTTCATACTCAGAGCTAGATGGTTTAAACCTAGAGGTGGACGGAAAGAAAGCTTTCGATTTGTTTACAACAATTGGTAGGTTTTTAAAAGACAAACTTCATACAGACAAAATAAATACAGATACATACAACTCATTTTCATTCGATGTTGAAGATGATAACGTATGGAAGTATATAGAAACAGCTGTAGATCTAGGTTTAATTTACCCAGATTTTAGAGGGTTGGATAACGATAACAAAATGCCAAACAGAAAAGGTAGATTTTCCTTGGCCTTTTGTCTATCACCTCATTTTTACTTAATGCCAAGAAAAGGAAACTCAATCAAATTATCTGTGATAATGAACAACTCTTCTTATAGCCGATTTAAAGCTATAAATAAAAACAATGATGATGGACAATATAGTCTAGACTGGGAGGGGGATGATGAATAAATTACATGTAGATGACTTATCAATAGGTGAGCTAAGTCAGTCAAAATATGATATTGCATTATTTTCTTGTGGATACGAAGAACGCTGTATTGATGTGGCTACACGATTGAATAAGGATAATATCAACCATGTGATTGTTTTAGCTTTTGATCAACATAAAGAAGATCCAGTTCGTATCGATAGTTTGAGTTATTTTTCAGAAAGCTGGGCTGGCTTCAAATTGCTAGAGATTTCACAAAGAGAAATTTCTGAAATACAAAAAGCACTAAGTGAAATAATTAATACAGTTAATGTTACGGAATTAAAAATACTAATTGACTACACTTCGATGTCTCGAGCTTGGTATGCAGCTATTTTAAACTACCTAGTCAATTTTTGTGAATTAAGAGTAACAGTTGATTTGATATATGCAACTGCAGTGTATAAAAATTTAAATCTCAACGTTGAACTAGGTGAGTTACGCATAATTCCGGGATGTGAAGGTATCTCATTAACCAAAAGACATAATGCAGCAATATTTATGTTGGGATTTGATAGATATGGTCCTCAACGTTTGTATAACTTATTAAACCCAAACAAATGCTTTGGTATTATGGCTGCACCAGCTGCAAGCTATGACTATGAAAATACGTGTTTAGAAAAAAACAAAGACTTTATTTTACACTGCCTTGGTGGTGAAGATAAACTCATAAAATTGCCAATTAACAGTATTGCTACATGTTATGATAATATGTCACAAATGCTCTCTCCTCTTAGATCTGAATATAACGTTTCCATTATTCCATTTGGGCCAAAGCCACATATTTTAGCGGCGATATTATGTAGCTTTAATTATCCTAATGTTACCTGCCTATACTCTGAATATATTCGAAATGAAACTACGAAAGTTGAATCCTCCGGTGATTTTGTAATATCTCGCTTGCATGTCAAAAAATATGAATAATTTATTTATTCTACTACATTACTAGATGGTTTAGTTTGGGTGTGAGATGTTCTAAGCAGCTCACCCAAGCGGGCCACATGTTCTGACCTAACGATCAATAGCGTTTGTGATGTCAGCTTTTGGCACGGAAAGGACACGTTAACTGAGCTAAAAGTCCGCTGTGAGCGAAAGGCGGGTCGAGTGATATCTCAGTCAGCTAAGGATTCGCTATCATGGATGCCCGCCTTGCTAGATATTCAGTAATTATAACCTACATGTTACTGCAGATAACGAGGATTTTTTGTAACGACAGCGTATCACCCGCCTTCTATCAGTCTCTGAGCGTGGACGGTGAATGAGTTCAAATCGCCCAGATGTGTTGCGATTCACAGACACCAGTATGTGGCAGAATCCGCATATGAAGCACTGCGCAATGAGCTTGAGAAGCACCTTTCCCCCCTGAAGCGCATGGGGAAGATCACCACATGGCACGATCGCCGTATTGTACCTGGGCAAGAGTTTGAACATCAGATCGACCACTATTTTTCGCAGGCAGATATCATCTTGTTGCTAATTAGCAGTGATTTCATTGCTTCTGATTATTGCTACCAAGTCGAGATGACCAATGCCTTAGAGAGGCATAAACGGGGTGACGCTGTGGTCATTCCTGTAATCTTGCGAGAGTGCGCATGGCATCAGCTACCGTTCGGTAGCATTATGGCGGCGACAATCGACGGTAAACCGATTACCAGATTTGCTAGCCACGATGAAGGCTATGTTCAGGTCGTCAATGCCGTCTCTCGAGCTATTACCAATTTAGAAACGAAAAAGCCGCAGCATATTGTGCACGCCCCAGCTCCGGCTAATCCAATGCTTCAGGCGACGGATACAGTTTTTACGCCGCGTTCCAGCAATCTTTCACTACCAAAGAGTTTTACTGACCTCGATAAAGATCGCGCCCGTCGCGAGGGTTTTGAGTATGTCGCTCGTTACTTTACAAACTCGCTAGACGAACTCAAAAATCGCCATGCAGGGCTAGATGTTGATTTCCATCGGCCTGATACTGATTCCTTCACATGTGCCGTGTATGTCAACGGTAGTAAGGTTGGTCAGTGTGCCATCTGGCGTGGCAATCAACATCATGGGATGGGGGATATCTGTTATAGCCAGGATAATGTTGTTCGAAATAGCTATAACGAATGCCTGAATCTTGCAGATAACGGTCAGACACTCGGTTTTCGTGCTCTTATGGGGGGGTATAGCCGTAGCAATTCACGAGAACAGTTACTAACGAATGAAGGGATGTCGGAACGCCTCTGGGAAATGTTCTTTGAAGTAGTCAAACAACGTATGTCCCAATGATTCACAGCCCTCAGATAGCTTAACCAGTCCGATTTGAGCGCTGCTGTCCAAGTGAATGACTAAAGGGATTTAGAAATGTAGCAACTTAATCTTGCCAGGTTATTGCTACTTCAGTGCATTATCCTCCAGCAGCATGGCAAGCAGTGCCGGTGTAAGGAACAGTTTGCCGTCCCGGGCGGAAGGCCAGACGAAACGCCCGCGCTCCAGACGTTTTGTCAGCAGCCACTGCCTGTCGCCGGTGGACCAGAGCAGTTGCACTTAGCAGCCCCGGCGTCCCCTGAAGATGAAGACATAGCCGGACATCGGGTCATCCTTCAGGACAGTCTGGACTTTAGCGGCAAGGCCGTGGAAGCCGTTTCGCATATCGGTGATACCTGCCACTATCCAGATTCGGGTTCTGGCAGGCCGGTTAATCATAATTTCCCTCCGCTCATCATTTTCTGCAGCAAGAGGTCCAGCATTTCTGCAGATGGATTGTGCAGGTTGATATCGCCGTGTATCAACCGGGTTTGGCGAACTGTCAGGGACAGCGGTAAGCGGTGGTTCAACGGACGTCAGTTCCACGGGCAAAAGCGTGGGCGGTGCGGCTTTGCGGTATTTACGCCGGGGGCGGGAGACTCGGCCCTCGCGCTGTCAGAGGCGCATCCATTTAAACAGCTGATTGTCATTGACGCCATATTCGCGCTCAAGCGCATCCACGCTGCCACCTTCATTGCTGGCTTTGAGTGCCTTTTGACCAGTTGAAGCTTCAGTTCAGGAGAATGTAGTGGTTTACTGAATTTGGCCACCTGAACAGAGGTGATATGCTCACCTCAGAACAACACTGGTGACCTAATGAAAAGAAGAAATTTCAGCGCTGAGTTCAAACGCGAATCCGCCCAGCTGGTTATTGATCAAAACTACACCGTCGCTGAAGCAGCGAAAGCCATGGATGTTGGGCTTTCTACAATGATGCGATGGGTAAAGCAGTTGCGGGATGAACGACAGGGTAAAACGCCAAAAGCCTCCCCTATTACTCCGGAACAAATTGAAATTCTTGAGTTAAAGAAAAAGCTACAACGTATTGAAATGGAAAATGAAATATTAAAAAAGGCTACCGCGCTCTTGATGTCAGACTCCCTGAACAGTTCTCGTTAATCGGGAAACTCAGGGCGCGTTATCCTGTAACCACACTCTGCCATGTGTTCGGGGTTCATCGCAGCAGCTACAAATACTGAAAAAGCCGTCCTGATAAACCAGACGGCAGCCGGGCTGTATTACGCAGCCAGGTTCTGGAGTTGCATAACATCAGCCATGGTTCTGCTGGGGCAAGAAGCATCGCTACAATGGCAACCCTGAGAGGCTTCATGATGGGGCGCTGGCTTGCCAGCAGGCTCATGAAAGAGCTGGGGCTGGCCAGCTGCCTGCGCACCGTTATAAACGCAATGGTCGCGAGCATGTAGCTATCCCGAATCACCTTGGGCGGCAGTTCGCAGTGACAGAACCAAATCAGGTGTGGTGCGGCGACGTGATGTATATCTGGACAGGAAAGCGTTGGGCTTACCTCACTGTTGTTCTCGACCTGTTCGCAAGAAAACCGGTGGGATGGGCAATGTCGTTCTCACCGGACAGCAGACTGACCATCAAAGCACTGGAAATGGCGCGGTAAACCAGCCGGGGTGATGTTCCATAGCGACCAGGACAGCCATTACACAAGCAGGCCGTTCCGGCAGCTACTGTGGCGTTACCGGATCAAACAGAGTATGAACCGACGCGGAAACTGTTGGGATAACAGCCCGATGGAACGCTTCTTCAGAAGCCTGAAAAACGAGTGGGTGCCGGTGACAGGTTATATAAACTTTAGCGAAGCAGCTCATGCGATCACAGACTATATCGTAGGGTATTACAGCTCGCTCAGGCCGCATGAATATAACGGTGGATTATCACCAAACGAATCGGAAAACCGATACTGGAAAAACTCTAAAGCGGTGGCCAGTTTTAGTTGACCGCTACAGAATAATGCTGCCGGGAATGGCGTAGTTCAGAGCTCACCGAGGTGTCCACCTGCAAAAAATAAGTGAACACCTAAATTACAGGGACTGACGAAGGAAAACAGGCGGTCGTGGGATGACGCTTACGTTTAGTAAGCACCGCTAAACTTTGTCGGTTAAGCCGGTGAGTTGAGTGATAAACGCCATATCGACGAACTTATCGCTG
The DNA here is from genome assembly GCF_027919895.1 of Citrobacter sp. 21OH12SH02A-Citro. Taxonomy (NCBI): domain Bacteria; kingdom Pseudomonadati; phylum Pseudomonadota; class Gammaproteobacteria; order Enterobacterales; family Enterobacteriaceae; genus Citrobacter; species Citrobacter sp. 21OH12SH02A-Citro. Next base: position 4,234,747 of record NZ_CP114801.1, on the reverse strand, counting down.
AGAAGATTGGTTGGTGTGGTTATCGTTTTTTCTCCGTTGGTGGTAAGGGAGAAGAAGCCAGGGATTCGGATGGTGCAGACTTCTTCAAACTATGACTTACTGGCGTATTTTTTACGGCGGGTTCAGCTGTACTTACGCCGCCTGCCACTGATGGCTGTTGCTGGGACTGCGCTTACTCTGTAAATCCGGCGCTCAGTTCGTTGGGATTGTTAATCCGAGTAACTCAGTAACACGCTATACCTTGACTCCTTATGCTTACATGCTTGCACATCGTGACGGCACAAAATTCAGCTGTGGCAAAGCAGGTGCGCTGTTGCGTTCTCTTGAGTCCGAAGAAAATGACGAAACCAGGAGCATGCCCCTGGCTTAGTTATATCGACGTTATTTCTGCTCGGCTTTCAGGTGCGCGGTCTCTTTACCCTGCGCCTCTAACTGATTTACCACCCAGTCAAACACGACCTGTGTGCCGATCGGACCATCCTGCGACAAGCGCGGATCAGGGTCAAAGGCCGTTTCAATCACATAGGGGTCAGGTCCCGGATGTAAGTGACTTTGCCCTCGTGGTCAAGGGCGGTACGAATGGTGCGTAATTGCATGGTGTAAATCCTGTCATGGAATCCTGATAGCAAGTGGCAGATAACGCAGGCTCATTCTGCGCAATGTTCGGTACTGTGGTCACCGGTACGGCAGGTCAGACAATAGCGCTCACCGTGATAATCGCTGTCGCAGACAGAACAGTGCCATTCGGCCTTGCGCACCAGTGGTAAGATATCCGGCACATAGCGACGCAGCATGCGCACCCGCCTAGCTTCCTTCGGCTCAGGGCGTACATACGGACAATGGTGGCGTCCGTTCTCCGTCAGGTCTTCCCGGGTATGTTCAAACCATGGACGGTTGGATTCCCATTCCGGGTGGAATATCAGAGTGCTGCCGCAGAGCTGGCAGGAGTAGCGGTCGTAAGGGTAAAGCTGTGCAGTGGTCGCGCCCGTGAGGCGTTGATTGCCGTCAAGCGCGATAAAAGATTTTACGTACATAGTATTGGTCCTTTGCCGTACGACGAGCAGGGCTAAGCCGTCCCGGGTAGGGCAGCAGTGCAGGTCATTCGACTGGTTGATTTAAATCAGGTGGGGAATGTGATTGCGTTCGACGGCTTACTGACGGGACTTTGCTATGCGTTGCTGTAGCCAGGCTTCCACTTCGCTTTCAAGCCAGCGAGAGCTTCTGCCCAGCTTAATGGGTTTTGGGAATTCACCGTCTTTAATCAGTTTGTAGAACCATTTGTCGGTTAAGCCGGTGAATTGAGTGATAAACGCCATATCGACGAACTTATCGCTGAGAAGATTGGTTGGTGTGGTCATCGTTTTTTCTCCGTTGGTGGTAAGGGAGAAGAAGCCAGGTATTCGAATGGTGCAGACTTCTTCAAACGATGACGCACTGACGTAATTTTTTAACCAATACTACTGATTCGGGGCCTTCCTCCTCGTCCTCTGGGCTTTATCTCACTCAGCCAGAATACAGGGGCTTCACAGTCTTCTTTTTGCTCTTGCTTAGCCAGATAGCTAAGAATAAACGCCAGGTCCCGATAGCCTTCACAGTCTGAGTGGTGCAGGCATCTGGCACCGTTAACTTTGTGGTAAACCTTCTTCTGGCAGTTCTCAAATATCCCCTCACCATCCGTAATGCTTCGCCACTCTTCAGCAATCACCCGTGCAGAGCGGTAACAATTCCGCTTACGTTGTCCATCAAGATAAAACATGGCGTGAAAGTGCAGGCCATGCCGATAAGTGAACTCCATCACCCACACATAACCAATAACAACACCCGCACTCATAACTCTTTCTGCCAGCCGGTACATGTCCATATCCCAGCGATCCCGATAACGATCAGCATAACGGCGACTGGTCGTCTTATAAGCGAAATCCATACGTAGAGGAATGACGTCAGAGTAACGGTCACGCATACGTTCCATATGATCCGTCAGATCATGAAACAATTCATCGTTAAGGGTATAATTATCAATAATTCGATAAGTCATGTTATTTCTCTCCTGTGGTTAACACTGGATAAGAGAGATATATCAAATTTTAATGACTCAAATGCTCAGTTCAAAAATATGTACCCGCGTTTACTGAATGACGAGTAACGAGAGACGATTCAAAATGATGCGATACTGAAAAACACTGTTATGATATAATTCAGTTGTAAAAGAAACTGATTCTGAGAGAATATTAAGCGCATCACCTGACAGGGTATATTACTTGATGAAGGAGAATGGTTTGCTGTTTAATGTTATGGAGAGTTATCATGCTGGCTTAAAGCAATACATCTCTTTTAAATATATCTGAGATGGATTATTTTATTAAACGTAAATAATTGACTTCTTTAAGTAACAATAATAATACCTAAATTAGTACAAGAATGTGACAACCAGCAATGCTCAAAACACACGTTCTAAACAGTACATTAAACTTTTCTTTACCATACCATCATCAACCCCCATAGCGAACCAGTGCAAAGCGGATAACATCCCGAAAGGGAAAATATCCTTTATGAAAACAGATTAAAAACAGCATGCAAACCAGCAGGTAGTAAATCACCCAAACATCACTTTTCAGAACGTCCGAAAAATTAAAATATCTTTACGGATATTTATTTTCAGGTCGACAACCGAAATGCGCACCCTGAATAATCACACACACTCCCCTCTAACCGGATTCATTCACTGCTCAGGGGGGAGCAGACTCAGGGACCGCCTTCACATTCCAGCCTAAAAAAGATCTCCGCTATTATTTTTATTTATCACCAACAAAATATGGAAGCGCTGTCTGTTATCGTATTGTTCCTCTCACGAACGGCTTACCCTGACAGCATATCCGTAACACATTCTGTCCGGTCTGATGCCGGTGTCTGAAAACAGGGCGTTCCTCCGTTCGTCCCCCGTTTACATATCCACTGTATATCGTTACTTCCCCCCACTCAGTTCCACGGACACTGACTGCTTGCCAGTAATGAAGATCAGATCAACCTTATCCAATCAGCGAAATCAGCAACAACCACATCATAGCAGCACATTAGAATCAGTTAGTTACAATGTCAATTGTAAATAAAAAACCACAAAAAAAGACTATAATACCGCTGTATTTACAGTAAAAAAGAGTACAATCTGGATTAAATTTCCCAGGCTAAGGTATCACCTGTCAACCACAAAAAGGAGAACGAGGTATGACGATATGGGATGATTTCCGGGTGTTTGAGTTACGCAGGGAGGATCAGTTTTATGAAAAACCCGAACATACATGGGGTGACATCAGCAGGAAATATCTGTTCACCGCTTTCAGGAATAACAAGCCTCCTTACGGTATGTATGATCTGCTGGATAAGTTGTACCGTATCCAGTACACCAGTGGGGAACGAGACTTCCGGCGTCCCAACATGAATAACAGAAATCAGAAAATCATCCTTAGCGAAAGGATCCCTTCTGAAAACAAAAAAGAACTAATACGAGCAATTACTGAAAAAGAAGATACTCAGACTTACCTCAGCAATCATTATCTTTCAATGGTGAAACAGTATCGCCAGATTGAAATGATTACATTTTCTTTTTATCTTCCCGATAATGATAACAAGAGTATTCGCGCAGAGAATACATTCACCAGGTCTCTGATGGAACTCAGAAAACGCTTTACCTCTTTAAAAAAACAAATAATGTCAGACCCGTTATATAAATCAGTTCGGGGTTATTCGCGACTTATCCTGATGACTGTCGGGCATCAGCCATTTTATCTTGTTAACTTCTTCTTCATCAAACATCCTGACGCCTACGCCAGTACCTATATTTCGTCAGATATTTATGATAAATGGGCAAATACCGGGGCACCAGAACAACAAGAAGACCCTAGGGTTGTTTGTTACAAGTTTTCAGATGGTCCACGATTAAAAAACAGACGTAACGATCCGTTACGCTTTCATAATGCCTCTCAGGTTGTGAATGTCGGACAAGAGATAGATATACTTGATTTAATCGAATATAAATTCAGCGGCGCCATCAGCCATAACCGAAAAGGATACCTCGCTTTCTTCCGCCTTCAGGCACAGATTTATAACAGTATTCCAGGGGTGAGGACCCGGACCAGTTCCAACAACTTCACTTACCTCAACACGGAAGAACGAAAGAAAAGGAAAAGGGAAAAAGAAAAAATACAGATACGCAAGTCCGTATAAACAGATGTAATCAATACGCCTAAATGCAGATAAGATGTAATATCTCGACCCGACGACACAGGTATTTTATTTTTTAAAAAAATATCAGATATATATCACACCAATGAATTCCCTCCCGTTTACTTCAGTCAGGTCATCCCCGCCGGATGGCCTTTTTTATTATGTCGAGGCTTACATGAAACATTTTTCGGGTTATGCCCTGATCCGTCGCCATCTGCGACGCTATCCCCGCATTCTGCGACAGAATCTTCTCCGGGAGCTCAACCGCCTCGTCGCGTATGAGCCTGTGATTGGCATCATGGGCAAAACCGGCGTCGGCAAATCCTCGCTGTGTAATGCGCTGTTTCGCAGTGAAGTCTGTGCGGTGAATGCCGTGGAGGCCTGCACCCGGCAGCCACAACGTGTACGTCTGCGCTTCGGTGACCATTACCTGACGCTGGTGGATTTACCCGGTGTGGGAGAGAGTATTCGCCGCGACAGCGAATACCGTGAGTTGTACCGTGAACTGATACCACAACTCGATATGGTGCTGTGGGTGCTCAAGGCCGATGACCGCGCATTCTCGGTAGAAGAGCAGTTTTACCGCGACGTATTTACGCATTACTGCGGCCCGAAGCCACCGGTAGTGTGGGTGCTTAATCAGGTGGATAAAACCGAACCTGCAGCGCACTGGAACTGGTTATCGGCGCAGCCATCAGCATTGCAGGCTGAACGTATTATACAGAAACAACAGACCGTGGCCCGCCAGTTAGGTATCGCTGAAACCGATATTTTGCCCGTCTCTGTTCAGGGACGTTATCGCTTGTCGCGTCTGGTGGAGGCGATGATTACCCGCCTCCCAAAGCAGGCCCGTAGCCCGCTGGTGCCTCACCTGCAAAGCGGGTACCGCACCCCCGGCATTATCACTACCGCCCGCAACAGCTTTGGCGATTCCGTGGTGGAAGTGATTGACGCGGTCATCGACCTGGCCCCGTTGCCACAGGCTGCACGTTACGCGCTCCAGACCGTCACACACACCGTGGCCCGTGCTGCCAGGACCGTCTGGTCCTTCTTCTTTGGCTGACTTCCGCATCGATAAGCCTGTCTTCCGTTTCGATAAATAATTTGGCTCTGTCACGATCGATTTTGTCGATCGACCCGATCGGTTTTATTCATTATCCCTGGTAAATATCCGGTTATAGAATTCCTCAGGGATACTGTATTCAGCCATTTACTGATTAAAAATCAATGCGATGAATCGCAGGAGCGCATTCGTCCGGAGAAAAGTAATGAAAAGGTTTTTTATGACACTGACCACCAGTCTGTTGTTCACATCACTTCCTTCCCTGGCCGTCAGTGATACGCCCGTTACAGTGAAGGTCAGCCATGCCGGTCATGAGTGCTATGGCTGCGTCTATGTCACCGTGACAGCAAAAACCGACACCGTTCTGATAAAGAAAATCGATGTTAACCGGGGAAAATGCCCGATGCTGACACACCGAAAAATAGCCTACAGGGGCCGGAACGTGGACGGCTGGTGGCCCACAGATAAACCGTTCACACCCCGCAAAATGACCTTCGCTGACAGTGTCTTCTGGAAATTTGGTCACACTCTCGACTTTGGCAAAGCCTGCAATTTTGTTGAGGCCCGGGTGTTCACAGACCAGGGCACATTCACCGTCAGCCAGTAATATCGCCAGTATCACTCATCAGCCCTCTTTCTTAACGCGTCTCACCGCCTTCAGGAGAGACCCGTACCGTCTTAACCATCACCCTCCGGGAATACTATGAAAAAGAAAATACTGCTTTCCACTCTTCTGATATCTGCCCTGACTCCGGCAGTGTCACAGGCCTTTGGCAATCGTGATGTCTGGGTCAGCGGCTGGGGTCTGGGGGTGTCTGAGTTTGTGATTCTGGGGAAAGGGCAGTCACAGCTTTACCTGACCTGTGAAGACACCGGCTCACGAGCGGCCACCCTGACCTTCACCGACGCAAACGGCCATCAGGTCAGTATGGATAACAGACAGTCGCTGGACATGAAAATTGACGATGAGGAGCCTGTCAGAGTCAGTGACAGCGAGTCACATGTGGGCTCAGACAACGTGGCATGGGCATGGGATAAACTGCGCACCGGTAAGCGGGTCATTGTGTCCGGGGAGGGCGTAAAGGCAGCCGTGTTTACGCTTAACGGTGCGGGGAAGGTCCTTCCCGCGTTCGGGGACAGCGGCTGTCTGCCAAAATATGCCCTGCCGTAATAAAAGCCGGTAACGCCTTTCTTCTGAATTCATTCACTCTCACGACAACAGGAACCTCAGTCCATGACGGATATCACCACCCTCAGCCAGCGCCTTAACACCCGGACCCTGCATTTTTTGTCCTGCTGACCCTTGTTACCTGCGGCGTATGGCCGCTGCTCTGGCTGTATAAAAAGCAGGACATCATCAGCAACACCACCGGTTACCCGGGTTACGGCCAACTTTTCATCCTCTGGCTGGCCATCTGTTTCGGCCTGGGACATCAGCTGGCCGCCGCCGTATCTTCTGATGTGTACGGCTACGACCCGACCAGCGATACCCTGCTGGCCCTGAGCGGGTTGCTGTCGCTGGCCTGCGGCGTAATGTATGTGGTGTGGGCTTTTAAGGCCAGGGAAGCCCTGCGCCATTACGCCCTGAACACCTTCCGCTTTGAGCTGAAAATGAACCCGTTTTATACCGTTATGTTTAACGTGTTCTATATCACGTACTGTGTGAACGATATGCCACAGGCGCTGGCGAAACACCAGATTATTCACGGAACCTCCGCCACGGCGAATACCCCGGCTCAGGCAGAACAACCCCGCCAGCCCTGACCACTGCACCACTATTTCACACCGCCGACGCCCTGCTCACCTGAGTGGGGCGTTTTCTGTTGTCTCTATCAGGAATCAGATATGCAGAACACTGATAATGCGTCTCTGCCACCCGGCCCCTTCACCCGGGCACAGGCGGAAGCCGTGGCCGCACGCTACCTCAACGTCACCGTCGAAGACGACCTGGGCACCCATTTTCGTCTGGTCATCCGTGACAGCAGCGGAATGCTGATATGGCGGGACTGGAATTTTGCCCCGCAGGCCGGAGTGATGCTGAATCGCTGTCTCGCCAGCGACGGTATCCCGGTGTTGCCGCAGACGCAGAGGCGCTGAGCAACGGAGTCCCGCTCGTCTTTCAACAGTGTACAGACACACCCACAGGCCATGCACCTTCCGGAGCATGGCCTTTCTGATTTTATGCCCTTTAACCCGATATCAGAGGTATTAACCATGCGCTTAGCCAGCCGTTTTGGTGCGGCCAGTCTCGTACGCCGCGACCGCCCCCTAACCCGCGACGAACTGTCTCACTACGTCCCCAGCGTATTCAGTGAAGAAAAGCACGAATCACGCTCAGAACGTTACACGTACATCCCCACCATCACCCTGCTCAACAACCTGCAGCGCGAAGGGTTTCAGCCGTTCTTTGCCTGCCAGACCCGCGTGCGAAACCCTGACAAACGCGACCACACGAAGCATATGCTGCGCCTCAGACGTGAAGGCCAGATAACCGGTAAACAGGTGCCGGAAATCATTCTCCTGAACAGCCATGACGGCTCCAGCAGTTACCAGATGCTGCCGGGGCTGTTCCGTTTTGTCTGCCAGAACGGTCTTGTGTGCGGCGAAACATTTGGTGAGGTACGCGTACCGCACAAAGGCAATGTGGTGGAGAAAGTCATTGAAGGGGCTTACGAGGTGCTGGGGATATTTGACCGGGTGGAAGAGAAGCGCGACGCCATGCAGTCGTTGCTGTTACCGCCACCGGCACAGCACGCCCTGGCCAAAGCCGCCCTGACTTACCGCTTTGGCGAAGAGCATCAACCGGTGACGGAATCACAGATTCTCTCTCCGCGCCGCTGGCAGGACGAAAGTTCCGACCTGTGGACCACCTACCAGCGCATCCAGGAAAACCTGATTAAAGGCGGTCTGCCAGGCAGAACAACCAGAGGTAAGCGCAGCCACACCCGTGCGGTTAACGGCATTGACGGGGACATCAAACTCAACCGCGCACTGTGGGTGATGGCCGAGAACATGATGGGTTTACTGGGCTAATAATCACCCACACCACGCCGCCTCAGTCCATCTTCACTCCGTTATCACCATTCAACTCATTCATGCACTAAGGAAAAACCAACATGACCGACAACACACTGCCACTGTTCACCCCCACAGAAACCGTTCCTGTTGCGGCTCAGCATCAGATTACTGCAACACCGATAACCGATGAGAACCGCATCAGCTTCTGGCCGCAGCACTTTGGCACCACCCCACAGTGGATATTCCTTGAGCCGGCTGTTTTCGCGTGGATGGAGCGTTTCTGTGAAAACTACAGCGGGGGCATCTGGAATTTTTATACGCTGGACAACGGTGGGGCATTTATGGCTCCGGACGCTGACGAAGGCGACGAAGAGAAATGGACGCTGTTTAACCCCATGAACGGCAACGGCGCGGAGATGAGCGCTGAAGCTGCCGGGATTGCGGTCTGTCTCATCGCCTACAGCCACCACGCCTGTCGCACCGAATGTGATGCGATGACAGAGCATTATTACCGCCTGCGGGACTATGCCATCGGACATCCGGAATGCAACGCGATTATGCGTATCATCGACTGAGGACTTCAGCCATGGCACAACAATTACCACTGTTCGCCGCCACGCTTTCCCCGGCAGAACAGCGAACCATCAGACGGGCACTGACCCTGCTGGAATCACAATTGCGTGAACCCGGTGCCGTATTTACCTCCACCGCCGCTGTCCGGGACTGGTTGCGCCTGCAGCTGGCCGGACAGGAGCGCGAACTGTTTATGGTGCTGTATCTCGATAACCAGCACCGTCTTCTCACCCACGAAACCCTGTTTAAAGGCACCATCAACCATACGCAGGTTCATCCCCGGGAGGTCGTGAAATCCGCCCTGAAGCACAATGCCGCAGCGGTCATTCTGGCTCATAACCATCCGTCCGGTACGACGGAAATCAGCCAGCAGGACAAACATATTACTCAGCGGATCGTGAAAGCCTTGGCACTGGTGGAAGTGCGCGTGCTGGATCATCTCGTGGTTGGAAACGAGGTGGTCTCTTTTGCCGAGCAGGGTTTGCTTTAACGGAGGTATCCATGTCATTAACACCATCCCATGAATGGGGGCTACAAAGCGATATCACCCCACGGTTTGGCGCAAGATTGGTTCAGGAAGGTAATCGGCTGCATTACCTGGCTGACAGGGCTGAGTTGACGAGGGGCTTTACCCCGAAGCAACTGCAGAAACTTGATCAGGCGTTCCCGCTATTTATCGGTCAACTGGAAGCGATGCTGCGTTCCGATGAGCTAAATCCACAGCAGCAACATCAGGTGACCATTCAGTTTACGGGTTTAGTCTGTATAGCTGATACCCGTGGTAGCTGCGGCTACGTTTATCTCACTATTTATCCAGCCCAGTAACACCTTCTCTCTTCCTCTTTTCTCAGGACTCTACTTATGCACATTTCATCTGTACCGGCCACGGTGCCGGTTATGTCACATCTGTTGCCCGTACCTATTCGCCAGCCAACCGTACTTATCTCTTGGGCAGAATTACATCTGATTTCCAGTATCATCCTGAATGGGTGGAAGAGGGAATGGGAATCGCTCGGCAGGTTAATTGGAATACTGAAGAAATCGATCGCGATCGATTGCCTGTGACTACCAAAAACACATTGGGCTCCACGCTGACGGTTTTCCAGCTTCCGGAATATGCGTTAGAAGAGCTTTTGCAGGATAAGAAACCCACTGTAGATGTTCTTACTCACAATCCAATTGCGATGGATGAAGATGAGGTCGTTTCTGATCCGCTGCGCGATATGAAAATGCTGGCGTTTGAGGGTATCAAAGATCGTATCAACTCTCTCGATTGGGACGAGATGCAAAATCTGGTTGCCGGAGTTTTACGCAGTATGGGCTATAAAACGCAGGTTTCACCTGCGGGAGCCGATCGGGGTAAAGACATCATTGCCTCACCTGATGGGTTCGGTTTTGAAAATCCACGTATTATTGATGAGGTAAAGCACCGCAGGGAACAGATGGGAAGCCAACAGATACGCAGCTTTATCGGTGGTCGCCATAAAGACGATCGCGGGCTCTATGTCAGTACAGGGGGCTTTACGAAAGATGCTCGATATGAAGCCGACCGTTCGACGATACCACTGACGCTTTGGACACTTGATGATCTCGTCCGTGCGCTTATTGAGAACTACGAGCAAGTTGATATCGAGACCAAACGTTTAGTTCCTTTGAAGAAAACTTTCCTACCTGCCTGAATCTTGCTTTGATAGTCATATCGGTGTTCTACTGGTATGGCTTTATACCCACTGGTGAAGTCTATTTTTTGTACGGATTTTTACATGTGGGTACAAGTGAGGGTATAACTATTTGTTCTTGTTTATAAATTATCTTGATATCAGTCTGTTGGGTGTGAAATTCGAGTCCGGCCTTCGCACTCACCCCCTAAACACCTCCTTCCTGTGCCACTCTACAAACCCTTCTTTTGGATAATTCTCGCGCATCATCGGCAGCGCTATCGATTTACCGTCGAAATCCCAGAACAGTCTGCCCACCATACCGCTGCCATTCACTGCGGGTGATACCTGAACCCGCATACTCTCATCCAGCCCAATCGAACCTTTATCAAAGGCTTTATGGTGGATTGCACACAGCGCCAGTCCGTTAGAAATCTCGCACGGGCCACCATGCTGTTTCCATTTGATATGCGCCGCTTCAAGCGCAACTGAAGTGCTGTCGTGGCGCATATTGAAGCCACAAATGGCGCATTCATAGTTATAAGCACGCAGAACCTGCTGGCGGAACAACGGGTCCCGCTGTTTGCGGATTTGCAGGATATCAAACCCCAGTTCATCCGCGATTTCTTCCTGAATGCTTTCGGTGAAGTGCGCTTCGAGGATTTGCTGGGCCAGGGCGTTGATGAGGTTCTTGTTCTTTTTCAGCAGAGTAAAATGTTGTTCATCAAAGCCTCCGGCAACGTTATGCGTCACCAGTTCTCCGGCAGGGGGCTGTTTACTGCTGCCGGATGTTGAGCACTGCTCGGCGTTTTGTAGCTCCCAGAACCCATCGCCCTGTAAGCGCCAGAAGGGCATATCCGGGCGGTACTGCGCGCGCTGTGGTCCAAATCGTTCCAGCAGGCTATGCAATGGGTCGCGAACTTCCGAACCGTAGTCAAACAGGCGACTGTGACCCTGCTGATAACCCGCCAGCACATGAAGCAGCAGCAAAGGTTTGTGCGGCGCACGCTGCTCGCCTTTACGCCAGATGGTGATGTCGGCAATTGCCTGTTGCAGGGTTTTACTGGAAGTCATTGATTTCATTATCAGGTAAATAATTGCGATGATGCTCGCAAAATATCACCTGATCAAGCAAAGACGGGTTGATGCGCTATCGACGTCACTTATTGGTATCAATTTGATAAAGCACTATGCGTGGCATGTTGTCTGACATCAACGACATCACTTTTATGTTTTCTGAAAAACACATACGCCACGGCAGTTACCGTTCCCCCACCAGGGTACGCAGGAGTACGATAAGTATGCAAATTATTGCATATCGAAGGATCTCTGATGGACACAGTAGAGGAACTCAACGGAACATACTTTTATAAAGGGGTCTGTAACATTTCTGCAGGTGAGCTATTTTTCTGGATTTTTCTCGACAAAATTGATGAACAATTTGGGGGAATTAAAGATGTGGTAACAATGTCATGTATCATTCTTGGGTTACCATTGCTGAAAACACGGGGTAAACCATATGGGGCAACACAAGGCACATCAATTGCCTCCAAATATTCTCGTGAGTTTCTTAACGTAACATTGTCCGTCAGGCTTCCTACCATCACCAATGCCAGTATCAAATATTTAAAACCAATGATGACTAACAATCTGGGGGCATTCGTTGGACGAACAATTCCTGTGATTGGTTGGGCATTACTCGCAAGTGATGTCGCCCAAATTGTCTATAAAACGGTGAATACCTACAACACCATTGCCAGAGAGGAAGATCGCGTATGGTGACGGATAACGAGGTATTAGAATTTTTTCGGGGAGAGTTATCTCTCGCGGTAACGTTTACTTTCAAACCTATCCCGATTGAACTTGATACGCCGCTGCAAGGTTACGCTGAATGGGATGAATTACCGTATGCCATTGATGATTTTGGAGAGAAATATAACGTTGATGTTTCTGTGATTGATTTCGAGGCCTATTACCCGTGGGAAAGAGAATCGGTCTATCGAAAATGGTTTACCAAAGAACCCATCAAGCAAGTGTCAAAACCGCTTACTGTGCGTATGTTCGCAGAATCAGCCAGAGCAGGCCGCTGGTTATATGATTGATTACAAGGAGTGTTGAAAATGGCTGTACCCGTTCATTTATTTTTAAAAGACGATGGTGGCGCGATGATTCGTGGAGGCTCGGATGTCCAGGGACGTGAAGGCAGTATTGAGTTACGTGGTTTAACACATAACCTTAGCATTCCAACCGATGGTGCCACTGGAAAGCTAACCGGCACACGCCAACATGGCCCATTTCTTTTTGACAAAGAGATCGATTCCTCCAGCCCATACCTTTACAAAGCAGTTGCGACAGGTCAGACACTTCAAAGTGCGGAACTTAAGTTCTATCACATAAACGACGCAGGCCAGGAAGTGGAATATTTTAATACCCTGCTTGAAGGTGTAAAAGTTGTATCAGTGACACCAATCGTGCATGACACACGTACGGTAACGGGAACCGGGCATTTGGAAAGCGTACAACTGCGCTATGAAAAAATCACCTGGTGTATTGTAGATGGCAATATTCAATATACCGACGCCTGGAACGAACGTACTACGGCATAACAAAGATGACGCAATACATCCTAATAAAGGCGCCCACAGGCGCCTTTAGCAAGACCGTTACCCCTTCGACCCTTTCCCCGCAATCACCCCGATAAACTCCAGCACCTGCTTTTGCTTACGCGCGGAGAGCTTTTCCACGGCGCGCAGGGATTTCATCAGTTCTGACTCTTCGGGTTCGGGCGTGCGGGCGGTTAACACAATGCAGCCTTGCATGACGCGCACATCGACGCGGGTGCCGGTGTCGAATCCGGCGGCTTTAAGCCACTGGCCCTTCATCACGATGGACGGAAACTGGACATACTTCACCGGCAAACGGCTGTAATCAGGATAACCGCTCGCATAACCCACCTTCAGGCAACGGTTATCTGCGACGTACACTTCTGGATCAAATGAAACTGCAATACAATGCGTATCAGTCATGATGGCTATTCTCGTGAAATAGTTACTGTGATTAGCGATGCGGAGGTGCGCCAACACCTTCGCATCGCGCTAATAAAACCCCTGTAAATTACCCCAGTAATTGGCGGGAAGTCCAGATGTAAATAACATGAAATAAGCGCGATTAGCACGCTTTCGGAATAAATAGAAATCCTCTCTATCCCAATAAACATAGTATTATTCACCGTATAAATTCATTCCTGTCCCATCCTCCTGATACCTGTCATTTCCAGAAAATAACGCCCATCTGTATCAGGCCAAAAATGCGATCTAACTCACTGAAGCAAATAGCAAACTCTGAAACAACGCCGTTTTGTACACTTTGCTTTACACTTTTAGTGATGTGAATCACAAATATAAACCCGTGAAGTGATCCGACTCTCACAAAATGGGGTGTACTCATTCAGCAATACAGTATGAGCACAGCCTGGAAAGTTAAGTTTTCAGTATTTCCCCTCTCCACGGGGGCACCATCGCAAATGGCAAATCAACACGCAAAAAAAAACTTGTTGAATATGAACGGGTAAAAAAACGACGTGTGATTTGCATCACCTACATTTACAGCTTTTTAAATTATTGCCAGTGATTAATGTTGACCAGGCTATTTCCATAATCAATTAAATCTTGCATAGTGCCTCCACATTATTTCTCCCCCTGACTCAGGAGGCGAATAGTTATATTTCATCAGACTTTATTGATGAACCAGGTATGCTTTACTTCACATTAATACGTACATGACCACTGTTACTGGAGAAACAAAATGAATTATCCGGCAGAACCCTTCCGTATTAAAAGCGTTGAAACTGTATCTATGATCCCGCGTGATGAACGCCTTAAGAAAATGCAGGAAGCGGGATACAATACTTTCCTGTTAAATTCGAAAGATATTTATATTGACCTGCTGACAGACAGTGGCACTAACGCAATGAGCGACAAGCAGTGGGCCGGCATGATGATGGGTGATGAAGCCTACGCGGGCAGCGAAAACTTCTATCATCTGGAAAGAACCGTGCAGGAACTGTTTGGCTTTAAACATATTGTTCCTACTCACCAGGGGCGCGGCGCAGAAAACCTGTTATCGCAGCTGGCAATTAAACCGGGGCAATATGTTGCCGGGAATATGTATTTCACTACCACCCGTTATCACCAGGAAAAAAATGGTGCGGTGTTTGTCGATATCGTTCGTGACGAAGCGCACGATGCCGGTCTGAATATTGCTTTTAAAGGTGATATCGATCTTAAAAAATTACAAAAACTGATTGATGAAAAAGGCGCCGAGAATATTGCCTATATTTGCCTGGCAGTCACGGTTAACCTCGCAGGCGGGCAGCCGGTCTCCATGGCTAACATGCGCGCGGTGCGTGAACTGACTGCAGCACACGGCATTAAAGTGTTCTACGACGCTACCCGCTGCGTAGAAAACGCCTACTTCATCAAAGAGCAAGAGCAGGGCTTTGAGAATAAGAGCATCGCCGAGATCGTGCATGAGATGTTCAGCTACGCCGACGGTTGTACTATGAGTGGTAAAAAAGATTGTCTGGTGAATATCGGCGGCTTCCTGTGCATGAACGATGACGAAATGTTCTCTTCTGCCAAAGAGTTAGTCGTTGTCTACGAAGGCATGCCATCTTACGGCGGCCTGGCCGGACGCGACATGGAAGCCATGGCGATTGGTCTGCGCGAAGCCATGCAGTATGAGTACATCGAGCACCGCGTGAAGCAGGTTCGCTATCTGGGCGACAAGCTGAAAGCCGCAGGTGTACCGATTGTTGAACCGGTGGGCGGTCACGCGGTATTCCTTGATGCGCGTCGCTTCTGCGAGCATCTGACGCAGGACGAGTTCCCGGCGCAAAGCCTGGCTGCCAGTATCTATGTGGAAACCGGCGTACGTAGTATGGAGCGCGGAATTATCTCTGCGGGCCGTAATAACGTGACCGGTGAACACCACAGGCCGAAACTGGAAACCGTGCGTCTGACTATTCCACGCCGCGTTTATACTTACGCGCATATGGATGTGGTGGCTGACGGTATTATTAAACTTTACCAGCACAAAGAAGATATTCGCGGGCTGAAGTTTATTTACGAGCCGAAGCAGCTCCGTTTCTTTACTGCACGCTTTGACTATATCTAAATAATAATTATGGCCCCATCTCAGGATGGGGCTTTTTTGTATTTCTTTTCCATGAACAGGAAGCCTTTGCGGTGCCCGTTACCGTGACATAACTACAAAAGTAAACCCTGACTCCGACATTTTTATTATCCGCATGATGTACAAATGACAGCTGTAATTATAACGAATAGTCTACAGGAACATTTATCATGGATATTAATGCCATTGAGCGACAGAGTAGTACCCCCGGACTGATTAGCGGAACCATGTTGGTTATCGCGACCGTAGTGGGTGGAGGGATGTTTTCCCTGCCGATTGCGATGGCTGGCGTATGGTTCCCCGGTGCGTCAGTTATTCTTCTGTTTATCGCCATCATGATGTTATTAACCGGTCTGATGCTGGTCGAAGTTAATCTGCATTATGGCGCCGGTGCCAGTTTTAATACCTTTACTCAGGATTTATTAGGCCGAAAGTGGAATATTGTGGTCGGTATCGCTTTCGGCTTTGTGCTGTATATTCTGACCTATGCCTATATCTCTGGTTCGTCGGCGGTGATGGCGCAAACCGTGTTCAAATACAGCGGCGTGCGCTTTCCGGCGAATATCTCGGTGGTGATCGTCAGTATGCTGGTCGGGGCGATTGCCTGGTACAGCTCCTTGTTGGTTGGACGTATTACTACCGTGTTGATCATCGGTAAGTTTATCGCGTTCTTTGCCACCTTCTCTGGCCTGGTGGGTCATATCGAAGTGGCGAAACTCGTCGACAGCGTGGCGGTGGCGCTGCCCAATTCGCAGTACCTGCCGTATATCCTGATGACGTTGCCGTTCTGCATTATCTCGTTTGGTTTTCACGGTAACGTGCCGAGCCTGGTTAAGCTGTATGGCACGAGCGGGATCTCAAATATTACGCGTTCGATTATCATCGGCACGCTGTTTGCCCTGCTGCTGTATATCTTCTGGCTGGGCGTCACGATGGGCAACATCAGCCGTTCCTCATTCCCGCCAATTATCGCCAAAGGCGGCAATATCGACGTGTTTGTCGAGGCTATCAGCGGGCTGTTCACCAGCCGTTATATGGATCTGATCCTGACCTTCTTCGGCAACTTTGCGGTAGCCAGTTCCCTGCTGGCGGCGACGCTTGGCCTGTTCGATTACATCGCCGACCTGTTTCACTTCCCGGATGACGGCATGGGTCGCCTGAAAACCGCGCTGGTGACCTACTTCCCGCCAGCCGCCGTGTGCTTCTTCTTCCCGAACGGGTTTGTCCACGCCATTGGTTACGCCGGTCTGGCCTTTACCATCTGGAGCGTGATCCTGCCGCCGTTCCTGGTGAAAGCGGCGCGGAAACGTTTTCCGACCGCCAGCTATACCGCGCCGTGTAATAACACCGTGCTCAATCTGGTCATTGTCTGTGGGGCGGTTGTCTATCTGACGGTTGTTCTGGACGTATTTGGTCTGCTGCCAACGTTTCGCTAGACGGAGTCAAAATGAAAAACGTGTTGTCTGTTCAGTCGTCAGTCGTTTATGGCTATGCCGGAAATAAAGCCGCCGTGTTGCCGATGCAGCTCTCGGGGATCGATGTCTGGCCGTTTTACACCGTACAGTTTTCCAACCACACCCAGTACGGGATGTGGCAGGGCATGGCGATGCCGCACGGCGAGCTGAGCGCCATCATCAGCGGGCTGGATGACCTGCAAAAACTGGCGCAATGCGATGCCGTGCTGTCCGGGTATCTCGGGGACAAACGCCATTGCGAAGAGGTGAAGCTCGCGGTCACCACCATTCGCCAGCGTAATCCCCAGGCGCTCTATTTTTGCGATCCGGTGATGGGCGACCCGCAAAAAGGCTGCATCGTCGCGCAGGGCGTGGAGTCCTTTTTTGTCGATGACGCCATTCAACTGGCTGATGTGATGGGGCCGAATCTCTATGAGCTGGGCGTGCTGACGGGCAGACAACTACGTAGTTTTGACGAGGTGGTGGAAGCGGCGCAGCAGCTGGTGGCGTGGGGCGTGAAGAAGGTGCTGGTGAAACATCTCGGCGACTGCTCGCGCGACAAACAGGCGTTTGAAATGCTGCTGGTGACGGCGGAACAGACATTACACATCGCCCGGCCGCTGTATACCTTTGCCAAAATGCCGGTGGGCGTTGGGGATCTGATTTGCAGCGTGATGCTGGCTTCACTGCTCAACGGTTATGAGGACAAGCAGGCGCTGGAGCGGACCACCAGTGTCGTCGACGCGGTGATGCGGCTGACGAAAGAGCACGACTCGTATGAACTGCGACTGATAGACGCGCGTCACCAGATAATGGAGCCGCAAATTCGCTATCTGGCAACGGTGCTGTAGCGCCGCAAGGAGGCTCTATGTTTCTGACACTGCTACGATTTCAGCATCCGCTGATCTACCGTTTTGCATGGCTTCGTCTGTGGGTCAGGGTGTTAAGAGCGTGCGGGCTGCGTAAGTGAAAGGGGAGAACATTTTTCTCTGCTGCCGGATGCGGCGCTTGCGCCTTATCCGGCCTACAAATGAGCGTGAAACGTAGGCCCGATAAGCGAAGCGCCATCAGGCATTAGCGCCAGGCATTACACGCGGAAGTAGCGTGGTGGGATCAACGCGGAAAAGGCGTCGAACTTCTTCACCATCTTTTTCCAGAACAACATAACAACAATCCTCGATTTGAAACATCGGCGCTATTTTAGTCAGCGCCGACAAATCGTAAAGCCAGTCGCTTCGTTTCGATCCTGAAGCGGTGTAAACCTTTTTGGTCACCGCGTCGTCAAATACGGTTGCCGTGAATTTGACGGGGTTGACAATGGATTACGCCATAAACCAGTAATAAAAGAGACCGACTTTCAGGCCAAGGATCACAATATAGGCGCAGCAGTATTTCATGGTGCCAGACATTATCTGGTTGGCCTGTCCGTCCATTTTGGTGGCTGAAACCGCAATGGCGATACTCTGCGGCGAAATCATTTTCCCCCCCGTTGCACCAGAAGTATTCGCCGCCGCGAGCCAGTTGGGATCGATATGCAGTTTACTGGCGGCAATGGTTTGCAGTTTGCCGAACAAAATATTCGAGTTGGTATCGCTGCCGGTAACAAACGTGCCCAGCGCGCCAATCACCGGGGCGAGGAAGACGTAGGAACTGCCGGTCAGATCGACAATCGACTGGGCCAGCGTGGAGATAATCCCGCTGAGATCCATCACCGTGGCCAGCGCGACAATCGCCATAATCGCCACAATGGAATTTTTAAGCTGGAAAATGGTTTTGATAAATACTTCCAGCATCCCGCGTGCGGACGCTCCCTGAATAAAACCGCCGATAAGGGTCGCAAAGATGATCAGCATCCCCGGCGTGGTCACCCATTCAACTTTCAGCGCCAGCGTGTTGCCGTCGGCGAGCGTGAAATGCAGCACCGAGGCCAGTTGGGACGCCGCGCCTTTGATCGTCGGGAACAGCGGTGAGCACAGCAGGATAAAAACAAAAATAAACAGATAGATAGAGCCTACGCGGAACAACACTTTTGCCGAGCGCGGCGTGGTTTCGCGGGTATGGCTGACCTCAATGCGCCACTCGGGATCGGTTTTCCCTTTGCGCAGGCGGCTGACCATCGCCACGGCAAACAAGCTGACCAGGCTACCGGCAAAGGCGGGCAATTCCGCGCCAAGATGGATGGCGACAAAATATTGCGGAACCAGCGTGGTGATGCCGCAAATCAGCGTGATCAGAAATACGCCACGAATGGCTTTCAGGCCGCCGCCAATAATGCAGACAATGACAAACGGCAGCAGGATATTAAACAGTGCGAGCTGCAGAATAATGGTTCCACCTAAGGTATACACCGGCAGGTTAACCTGTTCCGCCAGAATAGAAACCGGGATCCCGACCGCGCCGAACGCGGTGGGAACGGTATTCGCCACGAGAGAAGCGATCGCCGCCTTCAGCGGGTTGAATCCCAGCGCAATAAGAATGCCGATCGGAATGGCGACCGCCGTGCCATAACCTGCCGCGGCTTCAAGGAATCCGCCGAAGCACCATGAAATCAGTAGCACTTGAATACGCTTATCTTCGCTAATGCTGGCGAGAATATCGCGCAGAATATCCAACGCCTTGGTCGCCTGCATGACGTTATAACTGAAGATGGCGCCGAGGATCACGATCACAATCGGCCATAACCCCTTCAGGGCGCCATAGCCTATCGCGGCTTTCAGATTCTGTACGGGCATTTCCCAGAATATGGCCGACAGCGCGGCAGTGAATACCAAAGAGATCAACACGGAATAATGGATGGGCATTTTCAATTTCAATATTAAAAATACCATCAGTAGTAAAGGAGAGAGTGCCAGGGCAAACATAAAATATTCGTTCATTGCTATTCCTGATTGGTTCATTAAACCTGATTTATATTTATGGTGGGGAGGCTACATTGCTGGGTTAATAAAGTATGTAAACTGAATCGCTTCAGTGAATAAAGTAATTATGATTTGTAGTTTTGTAACTATTGTAATCTTTTAATTAAAATCCAATACCAGGTAAATATACTTAAGAGTAAGTTGAATACCTATAAATAGTTATATGATAACCTTTTTAATAATGCTGGTGATGAGAATAGTAAGCACCTGAAACTGTTATTAAGGTGTTCATAACGCTGTGGTTTTAAATATAAAAATGTGAGCGAGACCGAAAGAAATAAACCTGGTTGTTGCATATGGGGGTTGATTAGGGGATTATTTGGTTTTGTCATACAAATGAAAATACAGACATATGCGACTGTCCTGACTTAAGAAGCGGAGAGTCGGCATCAAAGGAAAACGACCCGAGCATCACCATGAACCCTGGCATTAGTAAAAACAGCAAACAGAAAAACTGGGCGTGAAATACGGCTGAACCTTTGCTTGATATCGCGATATCAAGCGCAATAAACAGAAATGAAGCAATGGAGTAGTTATTGTGAATGTAAATTTCTTTGTTACCTGCATTGGTGACGCACTGAAATCACGGATGGCACGAGACTCCGTATTGCTGCTGGAAAAACTGGGTTGTCGCGTTAATTTCCCCGAGAAGCAAGGGTGTTGCGGTCAGCCAGCCATTAACAGCGGTTACATCAAAGAGGCGATCCCTGGGATGAAAAACCTGATCGCCGCCCTGGAAGACAACGACGATCCGATTATCTCGCCAGCAGGCTCCTGTACCTACGCGGTAAAAAGCTATCCGACGTATCTGGCCGATGAACCGGAATGGGCGCTGCGTGCCGAAAAGGTCGCCGCGCGTATGCAGGATCTCACCTCCTTTATCGTCAACAAGCTGGGCGTGGTGGACGTCGGCGCCAGCCTGCAGGGCCGCGCTGTCTATCATCCCTCTTGTAGCCTGACTCGAAAGCTGGGAGTGAAGGAAGAGCCGCTCACGCTGCTGAAAAACGTGCGCGGGTTGGAGCTGCTGACGTTTGCCGATCAGGATACCTGCTGCGGCTTTGGCGGGACGTTTTCGGTCAAAATGGCCGAGATATCCGGCGAGATGGTGAAAGAGAAAGTCTTACATTTGATGGATGCGCAGCCGGAATATTTGATTGGCGCAGACGTCAGTTGCCTGCTGAACATTGGCGGTCGACTGCAACGGGAAGGCCAGCCGGTCAAAGTGATGCATATTGCTGAAGTGCTGATGAGCCGCTGAGGGGAAAGAGATGTCGATAAAAACCAGCGATGTAGAATTTAAACTGCGCATTCGTCAGCAGATAGAAGATCCGATCATGCGCAAAGCCGTGGCCAATGCGCAGGAACGTATTGGCGCAAATCGACAAAAAATGGTCGATGAGTTAGGCCACTGGGAAGACTGGCGCGATCGTGCCAGCCAGATCCGCGATCACGTGCTGAGCAACCTCGACGCTTACCTGTATCAACTCTCCGAGAAAGTGACGCAAAACGGCGGCCACGTCTATTTCGCCAAAACCAAAGAAGAGGCCACCGCCTACATTCTGCAGGTCGCGCGAAGCAAAAACGCGAAGAAGGTGGTGAAGTCCAAGTCGATGGTGACCGAGGAGATCGGCGTCAACCATGTCCTGCAGGATGCGGGAATCCAGGTGATCGAAACCGATCTCGGGGAATACATCCTGCAATTGGATCAGGATCCACCTTCGCACGTCGTGGTCCCGGCTATTCATAAAGATCGCTATCAGATCCGCCGCGTGCTGAACGAGCGTCTGGGGTATGACGGCCCGGAAACCCCGGAAGCCATGACCTTGTTCATTCGCCAGAAGATCCGCGAGGATTTCCTGAGTGCCGAAATCGGTATTACCGGCTGTAACTTTGCCGTGGCGGAAACCGGTTCAGTATGCCTGGTGACCAACGAAGGCAACGCGCGCATGTGCACCACGCTGCCGAAAACGCACATTGCGGTGATGGGCATGGAGCGTATCGCGCCGACCTTTGCCGATGTGGATGTGCTGATCACCATGCTGGCGCGCAGCGCCGTGGGCGCTCGTCTGACGGGCTATAACACCTGGCTGACCGGCCCGCGTGAGGCGGATAACGTGGACGGACCGGAAGAGTTCCATCTGGTGATTGTCGATAACGGTCGCTCGCAGGTGCTGGGCTCTGAGTTTCGCGATGTGCTGCGCTGCATCCGCTGCGGGGCCTGTATGAACACCTGCCCGGCGTATCGCCACATCGGCGGACACGGCTATGGCTCGATCTATCCCGGCCCTATTGGCGCGGTGATTTCTCCACTGCTCGGCGGCTATAAAGATTTTAAAGACCTGCCGTACGCCTGTTCCTTATGCACGGCCTGCGACAGCGTCTGCCCGGTGCGTATTCCGCTGTCAAAACTGATCCTGCGTCATCGTCGGGTGATGGCCGAGGAGGGCATTACCCCGAAAGCCGAGCGACGGGCGATCAAAATGTTCGCTTATGCCAATAGCCATCCGGGGCTGTGGAAAGTCGGGATGATGGCGGGCGCGCATGCGGCAAGCTGGTTTATCAATGGCGGGAAAACCCCGCTCAAGGTTGGCGCGATTGGTGACTGGATGGAGGCGCGCGATCTGCCTGATGCTGACGGCGAGAGCTTCCGCAGCTGGTTTAAGAAACATCAGGCGCAGGAGAAAAAGAATGGATAACCGTACCGCGTTTTTAAACACCATCGCCCAGGCGCTGGGTCGCCCGCCGCGTTTCGAACCGCAAGCGGATGCCGCACCGGTTAACAATTATGCCAACGAGCGCCTGACCGAACTTAGCCCGCAGCAGCGCTGCGATGCGTTTATCCAGTTCGCCAGCGAAGTGATGCTGGCCCGCTGTGAACTGACTCGCGAGGACCAGGCCGCAGAAGCAGCGCTACGCCTGTGTGAAGAATTGGGTCAGCCGGTAGTGCTGAGCGGCGACAGCCGACTGGTGACGCTGGGCATCACCGAACGCTTGCAGCAGGAATGCAACGCCGTGGTCTGGGATCCGGCGCGAGGCAGCGAAAATATTACCGAGGCCGAGCAGGCGAAAGTCGGCGTAGTGTATGCCGAGTATGGCCTGACTGAGTCCGGCGGTGTGGTGCTGTTTTCCGCGCCGGAGCGCGGGCGTTCTTTGAGCCTGTTGCCGGAGTCCTCGATTTTCGTGCTGCGTAAAAGCACCATCCTGCCGCGCGTGGCACAACTGGCAGAAAAACTGCATCAGAAAGCGCAGGCCGGTGAGCGTATGCCGTCGTGCATTAATATTATCAGTGGACCCAGCTCGACGGCGGATATCGAGCTTATCAAGGTGGTTGGGGTGCATGGCCCGGTGAAGGCGGTGTATCTGATTATTGAGGATTGTTAAGGCAGGAGAAAGACCCGCTCTGGCGCTGCGGCCAGAGCGGTATCGACGTTATGCAATCAGGCTGATGATCAACACGATTACCAGGCCAACCACGGAGTTCACCAGCTCCAGCAGACCCCAGGTTTTCAGCGTATCCTTCACCGACAGGTCAAAGTAGCCTTTGAACAGCCAGAACGAGGCGTCGTTGATATGGGTCAGGGTGTTGGAGCCAGCCGCCGTCGCCAGTACCAGCAACGCCGGATCGACGCCCACCAGTTGACCGGTTGCCGGGTCGAGAATGGCTGCGCTGATAATCCCCGCTGCCGTCATGGCTGAGACCACGCCCTGACCGGTTGCCAGACGAATAAGCACGGTTATCAACCACGCCATGATGTATGGCGAAATATTGCCGTGCGACATCAGCATGCCGATGGTATCGCCGATGCCGGTATCGATAATGGTCTGCTTCAGTACGCCGCCCGCGCCGATGATCAGGATCACCATAGCGATGCTTTTCACCGCGTTTTCAAAGGCGTTCATCACCCATTGCATGTCGTGACCACGCGCGGTACCAAACAGCACGAAGGCGACAATCATGGCGATAAACATCGCAATTGGCGAGGAGCCTAAGAAGTTGACCACTTCCCACGCCTGCGTTCCTTTCACCAGCCAGATGTTGGCGATGGTGGTGGAGATCATGATGATCGCCGGGATCAGCGGAACCAGAATAGAGATGCCGAAAGACGGTAGATTGTTCTGGTCAACCGGTACGTCGGCCTTCATGAATGACGGCGTCGGGCGATCGAGGTTGCCGAGGAACTTCGGCAGGATAAGCCCGGCGCAGATCACGCTCGGAATAGTCACCAGAATACCGTAGATGTAGACCATACCCATGTCAGCGCCGTAGGCGTTAACCAGCGCGACCGGACCAGGCTGCGGTGGGAACAGAGAGTGGGCGGTGGTGGCGGCGGCAACGGCAGGAATCGCCAGCTTGAGGAACGGGATCTTCGCTTCTGCGGCAATGACGATCACCAGCGGCGCCAGCATAATAAACGCCACTTCATAGAACATCGCCAGGCCAAAAATCAGACCAATAATGATCACCGAAAGCTGCACATAGCGCAGACCGAGTCGCGCCAGCAGCGTATGAGCAATCTGATGCGCCGCTCCGGAATCGACCATCAGCTTACCGATGACTGCCCCGAATACCACGATAATCGCCAACTCACCCAGCGTGCTGCCAAAGCCGGATTTCATGGTGTGCAGCAGCGCCATTAAGTCCATACCCGCCAGCATGCCGACCGAGAGCGCCGCCAGCAGCAGGGCGACCATCGAGTTTATTTTGAATCTTAGATTGAGCACCAGCATCAGACCGATGCCGAATACGACCCACAGAATATTGAGAACATGCATATAACGTCTACCTTTATTGGTTGAACTATTATGATTTTGGTTGAGATGTTATCTGTATTGGTTAACCATTGATGCGATGAATGTCACATTGCGTTACATGTTTACATCTTTACTGCGCTTTATGGCCGTAAAATGGCGATCTAATCAGCAAAAATCGTGATTTGGTTAACCAATTCATTCCTTCAGGTTGACATGTCATACCAAAAGGAGGAATTTATGTGCCATATCGTCGAGTCCATAACGTAAATGAGGAATAAAAGATGGAACAGACATGGCGCTGGTATGGTCCTAACGATCCGGTCACCTTAGCGGATGTACGTCAGGCGGGTGCCACGGGCGTGGTCACCGCCTTGCACCATATCCCGAACGGGGAAGTGTGGACGGTTGATGAGATCCTAAAACGTAAAGCCATTATTGAGCAGGCGGGCCTGGTCTGGTCGGTCGTCGAAAGCGTACCGATCCACGAAGATATTAAAACCCGTTCTGGTAACTATCAGCAGTGGATCGCCAACTATCAGCAAAGCCTGCGTAACCTGGCCCAGTGCGGCATTCGTACCGTGTGCTACAACTTCATGCCGGTTCTCGACTGGACCCGTACCGACCTGGAATACGTCCTGCCGGACGGCTCCAAAGCGCTGCGTTTTGACCAGATTGAATTTGCCGCCTTTGAGCTGCACATCCTCAAACGTTCGGGCGCGGAAGCGGATTACACCGCCGAAGAGATTGCTCAGGCGAATGAACGCTTCGCCACCATGAGCGATGAAGACAAAGCGCGTCTGACCCGCAATATCATCGCCGGTCTGCCAGGCGCGGAAGAGGGCTATACGCTTGACCAGTTCCGCCAGCATCTTGCGCGTTATAAAGATATCGATAAAGCCGCACTGCGCGAGAACTTTGCCGTCTTCCTGAAAGCAATTATTCCTGTGGCGGAAGAAGCAGGCGTGCGGATGGCGGTACACCCGGACGATCCGCCGCGCCCAATCCTCGGCCTGCCGCGCATTGTTTCTACCGTGGAAGATATGCAATGGATGGTCGATACGGTCAACAGCATGGCGAACGGTTTTACCATGTGCACCGGCTCCTACGGTGTTCGGGCGGACAACGATCTGGTCGACATGATCAAACAGTTTGGCCCACGCATTTACTTCACCCACCTGCGCTCCACGCTGCGTGAAGATAACCCGAAAACCTTCCATGAAGCGGCGCATCTTAACGGCGACGTCGATATGTACGGAGTCGTGAAAGCGATCGTTGAGGAAGAGCAGCGCCGTAAAGCCGAGGGTAAAGAGGACCTGATCCCAATGCGTCCGGACCACGGCCATCAGATGCTTGACGATCTGAAAAAGAAAACCAACCCAGGCTACTCCGCGATTGGTCGCCTGAAAGGGCTGGCGGAAGTGCGTGGCGTTGAGATGGCTATCCAGCGCGCTTTCTTTAGCCGCTAAAGCGAGTTGCCGGTCACCTGTCTGGCCGGCTTTTTCTTTTCTCTTCCGTTGGTCATTCAACGGGTTCTGGAGTTCACGATGACAACGACAATTGCCAATAGCAACCTGCCGGTTGCTCGCCCTGCATGGGACAGCTCGCGCCTGCAATCCCGCATTGTTCACCTGGGATGCGGCGCATTTCACCGCGCGCATCAGGCGCTGTACACCCATCATCTGCTGGAAACCACCGACAGCGACTGGGGGATCTGTGAAGTTAACCTGATGCCGGGTAACGATCGCGTCCTGATTGAAAACCTGCGCAAACAGCAACTGCTGTATACCGTGGCGGAAAAAGGCGCGGACAACACCGTGCTGAAAGTGATTGGCTCGATGAAAGAAGCGTTGCACCCGGAGCTTGACGGCTGTGATGGTATTTTACAGGCTATGGCGCGCCCGCAGACGGCAATTGTCTCGCTGACGGTCACGGAAAAAGGCTACTGCACCGATGCTGCCAGCGGACAGTTAGATCTCAATAACCCGCTGATTAAACACGATCTGGCGAATCCAGGCGCGCCGAAATCGGCGATTGGTTACATCGTACAGGCGCTGCATCTGCGTCGTGAGCAAGGGCTTGCGGCCTTTACCGTGATGTCTTGCGATAACGTGCGTGAAAATGGTCATGTGGCGAAAGTCGCGGTGCTGGGTCTGGCGCAGGCGCGCGACCCGCAGCTGGCGCAGTGGATTGAGGCTAACGCCACTTTCCCGTGCACCATGGTAGACCGCATTGTTCCGGCGGCGACGCCAGAAACGTTGCAAGAGATTGCCGACCAGTTGGGGGTGTACGATCCGTGTGCTATCGCCTGTGAGCCATTCCGTCAGTGGGTTATCGAAGATAACTTTGTCAACGGTCGCCCTGACTGGGACAACGTTGGTGCGCAGTTCGTTGCCGATGTGGTACCGTTTGAAATGATGAAACTGCGTATGCTCAACGGCAGCCACTCTTTCCTCGCGTATTTGGGCTATCTCGGCGGCTATGAAACTATCGCTGATACCATGACAAATCCGGCGTATCGCAAAGCGGCGTTCGCGCTGATGATGCAGGAGCAAGCGCCGACGCTGTCGATGCCGGAAGGCACCGATCTTAACGCCTATGCGACGCTGCTCATTGAGCGTTTCAGCAACCCATCACTGCGTCACCGCACCTGGCAGATTGCGATGGACGGCAGCCAGAAATTGCCGCAGCGCCTGCTAGATCCGGTGCGTCTGCATCTGCAAAACGCCAGCGACTGGCGTCACCTGGCGCTGGGCGTGGCGGGCTGGATGCGCTACACCCGTGGCGTGGATGAACAGGGGCAGGCCATTGATGTTGTCGACCCCTTGCTGGCTGAGTTCCAGCGCATTAACCAACAGTTCCAGGGGGCCGAACGCGTGACGGCGCTGCTGGGGCTGAGCGGCATTTTTGGCCATGATCTGGCGGAAAACGCTGATTTTGTGGAGACAGTTATCGCGACGTATCAACAGCTGTGTGAACACGGTGCACGCGAGTGCGTTGCGGCGTTAGGCGCTGACGCATAATCCCCGAAGTATGACGGGTCAATCAAAATGCTGATTTGGTTGACCCGTTTTCTGTTTTTGGCTTCCCGCAAATGCTATAGTTCAGGCGAAAAAACGTTTTTTGTAGGCTTGATAAGATGCGTCAGCGTCGCCATCAGCCAACGGCACAGGTGTCGGATGGCAGCGCATGTGCCTTATCCGGCCTACGGATCTGAATTGACGCATCTGACGGACATAACACGATGAAATCGAACACTTCTCAACAAAGACCCTACCAGGAAGTGGGTGCAATGATCCGCGATCTGATTGTCCAGACGCCGTACCAGCCCGGGGAGCGTTTGCCGCCGGAACGTGAAATTGCTGAGATGCTCAATGTCACTCGCACGGTGGTTCGCGAAGCGTTAATTATGCTGGAAATTAAAGGTCTGGTGGACGTGCGTCGCGGCGCCGGGATCTACGTACTCGACAATGCAGATGCGCAGACCATCGACAGTACGGATGTCAATCATTGCAATGACGCGGGTCCGTTTGAGCTGCTGCAGGCGCGACAGCTGTTGGAAAGCAATATCGCCGAATTCGCCGCGCTGCAGGCTACCCGTGAAGATATCGTTAAAATGCGCCAGGCGTTACAGTTGGAAGAGCGGGAGCTGGCCTCCAGCGAAGCGAACGGTTCTGAAAGCGGCGACATGCAGTTCCATCTCGCCATAGCCGAAGCCACGCATAACAGCATGCTGGTGGAGCTGTTTCGCCAGTCATGGCAGTGGCGTGAAAACAACCCGATGTGGATCCAGCTCCATAGCCACCTTGACGATACCCATTACCGTAAAGAGTGGATGGGTGACCACAAACAGATCCTGGCGGCATTAATCAAAAAGGATGCCCGCGCAGCCAAGCTGGCAATGTGGCAGCATCTGGAAAACGTCAAACAGCGCCTGCTGGAGTTTTCAAATGTTGATGACATCGACTTTGATGGTTATCTGTTTGATTCCTGGCCGCTGGATAAAGTTAACGCCTGATTTTCCTTTCTCTCCCATGCGGGCTGTTGCAGCCCGCGCGACACTTTTCAGCACAAAAGTTTATTGCATAACAACGCTTTTTTCTCGTCATGAACGTCACGTAAAAAAAGGTTTCCATCACCTCAGATGATGATTTTTCCTCCGTCGTTACGCGGTGAAAATTGATTTATATCAATTAAAAACAACTTATTTTTGCATGCGAAAAAATGCATTGTTTACCTTATTTTTACCTTTCCGTGCTTATTTTTAGACAAAACGGGCCTGTGTTAAGTGAGAATCAAACTGATTTCCGCGGTGGTCAGAGCGAGGCAGCCTGGAATAACAGTGCATAAAAACAGGCGCTTCACGGAAATGTAGACATTAATAACGGCACGTAACTTATTGGCTGTAATGATGTTTTGATTTGAGATCATGTTTATTGTCAATAGTTCTGGCTTTTTTAATCAAATGAATAAAAGTGAATATATGTAAAGTTAAAATTACACATTATTCTATAATCAAGTTATCTTTCATTTGAAATGCTGTTCCAGTTTTTTGTCCGTTATTAACAGTTTCATTACTATTGTCACTGTATTTTGCCGTTGACATGTTTTTACACTGACTGCATATTTCATCGCCATAAGCGTGTTTGCGTTCAGGAGATGATAATGCCCTCTCGAGATTACCCCGATATTAGAAAGGCCAGGGGTACCCGTTCAAAAGATATGGTTCTTTTAAGTGCCCGTGTCGATACCTCTCTGTGGGAATATGTTCGTACGCTGGCATTTGAAACCCGTAAAAGTAAACAAGATATTATTGCCGAAGCAATAATGTTATATCGCTCTGTTAATGAGAGCGTAAACGAAGAATCCAAGTAATTACTCTCTGTTCGGGTTTTATTTAACCCCAAATGATATGTGTCTTGCCACTTTATTATTACCTTCATTGGTGTGTTAGAGGTTTTCCCCTTTTCCATAGGGGGCTTTTTTATGCGGGTATTCTGCCTTCATAACAAAGTTGATAGCAAAATTCACAATTAAAAGTGAGTAATAACATGAAAAAGTCAGCAGTGGCATTAGCTGTAATGGTATTAGGGGTAACCTCCGTTCATGCAGCGGAAATTTATAATAAAGATGGCAACAAACTGGATCTGTACGGCAAAGTAAAAGCGGTCCATTCCTGGACTGGCGGCACCGATGCCGACGGTACATACGCGCGTCTGGGTTTTCGCGGTGAGACACAAATCAACGATCAACTGACCGGTTATGGCCAATTTGAAAGTCAGTTTGATGCCTCTAAAGCAGAAGGTTCTCAGAATGGCGTCAATACACGTCTGGCGTTTGCTGGCCTGGATTATGGCCATGACGTTAGCTTTGACTACGGTCGTAACTACGGTATTGCTTATGACGTGGGAGCTTACACTGACACTCTTTCAGAGTTCGGCGGCGACTCCTTTGAAGATACTGACCGCTTCCTTACTACACGTACTGCTGGCGTTGCAACACTCCGCACCAAAAATCTGTTTGGAGCCGTTGATGGTCTGAACATTGGCGCGCAATACCAGGGCCAGGATGACACTAACATTAGCCCGGCAAAACAGCATGGCAATGGCTATGGCTTCTCCCTGGGTTATGACAATATTGCGGATTCCGGCGTATCTGCGATTGCGGCCTACACCACCAGTGCGGTGACTGCTCTGCAGAAACGAAGCGGCTGGGATGGCGAAAACGCAGAGTTCTGGGGTGCGGGTCTGAAATATGATGCTAATGCCATCTACGTCGCGACTATGTACGGCGAGTCCCACAACCTGATTCAGGATGCGGATAAAGCTGAGCACTTTGAAGCAATGGCTGCGTATGTGTTTGATTTTGGTCTGCGTCCGAACGTGGGTTACGTTCACGCGCGTGACAACAACAATAATGACCTGACTGAATACGTAGCGTTGGGCACGGATTACTACTTCAACAAAAACATCGTGGCTGATGTGGGGTACAAAATTAACCTGCTCGATGGCAAAGACGACGACAACCAGGTTGTTGCGGGTCTGACCTATCAGTTCTAAGTTTTTGTTCTGATATGCAAAAGGCGTCTTAGTTAAGACGCCTTTTTTACCTCTGCCGTGTTTAAACTGGCTGACTCTCTTTCACCTGTCCACCGCTAAACAGCCATTGCCAGATGCCCACTTTTACCCATGCGACCACGCAGAGAATCAGGTAAAAAAGTGGATTATGCGTAATGGTAACGTACATGACCTCCATTAAATCCACATGCAAATTTCCGGCAATTGCCATATT
The DNA here is from genome assembly GCF_027919895.1 of Citrobacter sp. 21OH12SH02A-Citro. NCBI lineage: Bacteria > Pseudomonadati > Pseudomonadota > Gammaproteobacteria > Enterobacterales > Enterobacteriaceae > Citrobacter > Citrobacter sp. 21OH12SH02A-Citro. Next base: position 4,203,609 of record NZ_CP114801.1, on the reverse strand, counting down.
GATAACAAAAATTGAGGCTACTGCGCTGGCCAGTAAAATAAATACGGCCTGAAGCTGGGTTATCTCTGGTAACCTGCCAGAGGCCCATTGCCATAAAAATGTTGTTGTTAACAGGAATATAAGAAACAATCCTAACGCGCCAAACAGGCCAAAGTCTTTATAATCCTTTAGCGTGCCAATTAAACCCACCAAAATAATTAACCCCAGTAGTATTTTTTTAAACCATGACATGTACTTTTCCCGAAGATAGTGTTGATGCTGAGTTAATATGTCCATTTTTACGCATTTTAAATTGAGTTTATAAATGAACAGCCGGGAATTATAAATTGTCTGGCGGGTAATTGCTGATTGTTTGTTGTTTATTAAATGTTGACATTTGATTGCGGACTAATCCTAAGATACCTGTTTATAAGGTTGTCGATTATACCCTTTTGGGGGAGGCGAAACGCTGTTTGTATAATTGTGTGAGGCTGATCAGTGCCGCAATAAACAAGGCGACGGCACCGCATAGCGTGGCATTAACGATCGCTTGAGCGCCGCTTCCTAGCAGGCTGGTTAATAGCGGTCCGAGTATTTGCCCAATGCCGTAAGTCAGGGTGACCAGGCCCAGCAGATTAATATTGCGCGGTACGCTAAGTTGACGGGCGAGCGGCATGACCAGCGAAGTGGTCCCCATAAACGTTGCGCCAAAACCCACGCTGCTTATCACCAGCAGCTGCAAGGAGTCGCTGGCGAGCGTCATGACCACGCAGCCGCTTTGGATCAGTAAATTCGCCGTCAGGCATTGCAATACCCCCCAGCGTCGGGCTGCCCACAGCCAGGCGAAACAACCCGGAATAATCGATATGCCGACCAACGACCAGAGATGGGCCGTCAGCAGCGGCGACCCGGCACTTTTCGCCATCAGTGGCAGGTATGTAGCGACAATGATGTAGCCAAATCCGGCTAATCCATACAGTAGCGCCAGCAGCCACCAGGACATAGGCTGATGCTCTGTTTTTACCGGTGTGGCGGCGGGAAGCGCATGGTCGCGAGATGGCAAGAGCATAACGAGTAGCACAAAGAACAGCGCGGAAGCTGCCGCTGCCCCCAGCCAGAGCGTGTGTGATGACAGCGCAAAATGCAGACCGCTGATGACATATTCATTGCCCAGCAAAATGCCTGCGCCAACGCCGGAGAACAATGCGGCGATCACGAAGGGATGCCGGGTATGATGCAGGACGATCATCGAACCAAAAATCATCATACCGGCACTGGCGACGCCTGCCAGAAAACGGATCAGCATCACCAGCGTGGGCTGCTTAACGCTTGCCATTGCCAGAATCAACCCTGCGGTAGCGAGCGCAGAAGTTAACAACATCGGGCGTAAACGTGAGGGAAGATGGAAGAGCCCGAAGGAGAAGAGCAGGCTTCCCGCCAGATATCCGGCGTAGTTGGCGCTGGCAATCCAGGAGAGCTGGTCAAACGTAAACTGACCTTCCGACAGCAGTACCGGGAGCATCGGCGTATACAGAAAGCGTCCAATTCCCATGCCCAGCGTTAAGACCAGCATGCCAAAGAGCGCGACGCTGATGGCATGACGATTTGAATCGGGGCTTCCCTGGGACATACGGACTCTCATTTCACGCTGTTAGTTTGATAATTGTTATATTACATGTGCAAATGATAATGAAAAGTAAAATAAAAACAGGGATTTTACTTTCTCCTTAAAAATTCGCCAGCGTCAGCAGGGAAGGAATTTGCGACAACAGATATAACACCAGCCCAATAGAACCGCCGACCAGCGTGCCGTTGATGCGGATAAACTGTAAATCTTTGCCGATGTTTAGCTCAATTTGCTGCGACATATCGCGCGCATCCCAGCTTTTCACCGTGTCGCTGATGTGGCGCGTCAGGAAGGTGGCGAACTCCGGCGCAACTTTATACGCGGCCTGCTCCAGATGCCCATTCAGTGAGGCGCGCAGGGCGCTGTCGGCAACCAGTGTTTCGCCGAACCACTGTCCGGCGCTGGCGATGCGCTGCTTCACGCGCGAATCGTCAGCGTTAATGTCGGTTTTCACCCACTGGCGCAGGTCTGCCCACAGTTCGCCAAGATAACGGTTGAAAGCTTCGTCTTCCTTCAGATAGTTTTTCATGCTTTCGGCCCGCACGGCCATCTCCGGATCGTGTTTGAGCTTATCGATTAGCTTAAACGTGGCGCGATCGAAGGCGTGGCGGATCTGATGCGCCCGATCGTGGCTGATGTCATCCAGTAAGGAATTAACGGCATCAGACACCAGTTCGGCGCTGTGCTCGCCCAGCCATTCAGTCGGCAGGATCTTCGCTTTCAGCGGATGCTCGGTCTCCAGCCAGTGCACGATCTGTCGGGCGATAAACGCCCGCGAGCTGTCGCGCTGGAGCAGGGCGATAAGTTGGGCGATCAATGTGTCGAGCAACACCTGATGGCGGTTGTTTTTGGTCATGCTTTCCAGCATCAGCGCGCTGGTACCGGAGAGATCGACCTTGTCGATGGCTTTGTGCACTGCCCGCTTGATCAGCCGCTGAATGCGGGCGTCGTCGGTGAGTTCGAGAAAACCGCTCATGATCTGCAGCAGATGCTGGCCAATTCGCTGGGCGTTTTCCGGTTGGCTGAACCAGTTACCGATCAACAACGCCGGTTCATGGCGGCGGATCAGGGCGATCAGGGACTGGGTGTCGAGAAATTTTTCCTGCACAAACTGACCAAGGTTCTCCCCGATCCGATCCTTATTGCGCGGGATAATCGCCGTATGTTGCGAGATGAACGGGATTGGTACCCGTCGAAAAAGCGCCACCACGGCGAACCAGTCCGCCAGCGCACCGACCATCGCCGCTTCGGCGATCGCTTTGATCCCGAGCACCCAGAAGTTAGGCGGCAGAAACAGCGTGATGACGAAGGTAGCGGCGGCAATCAGCAGCAATGAGAGCGCCAGTCGCTTGGCGCGTTTGAGTTCAGCAATTTTATTCATAGGCTTAAGGATAGAGCCAGACGGGGGGATCGCGCAAAAAATGTGGAGCGCCTCCCATTTTCAGACGAGCAAAGCTTACTCCGGGATCCAGTTGTCCCAGGCGGGTAAGGGGCCGAGTTCCGCCACCAGAAAATCGATAAACGATCGCACCTTCGGATTGCTGTACTTACTGGGAAAATAGAGCGCATACAGGGCGTGGGTTTCGCAGGTGATGGTGCCGTCGAGCATCAGCGGCGTTATCTCTTCTTTTTGAATATGATCGCCAATCAGATAGGTGGGCAAATACGCCACTCCCTGATCTTCTAACACCGATTTCAGCAATACCAGACTGCTGTTGGCCTGGATAGGCATATGCAGTTTTAACTGATGCAGACGATCCTGTTCATCCGCCACCTTCAGCACCGGCGTGAGACCTGGGTAAACCAGGCAATCATGATTGACCAGATCGCTACGACGCTGGGGCATGCCTTTTTTGGCAAGGTAGCCGGGTGAGGCGCAGTACGCCCAGCGGACAGGCACCAGCTTGCGCATTGCGTAGTTCTGCGGTGGTGCGGTGGAGATTCGCAGGGCGATGTCGAAATCCGTTTCGTTCAGATTCACGAAGTTATCGTTGAGATCGATATACAGATTCACATCTGGGAACTGGGAACGATATTTATCCACCAGGTTCACCAGCCGGGAATAACCAAACGCAATTGAGCAGGTTATACGTAATTCACCCTGCGGGCTGTGGTAATAACCGGAGGTGGTATTCAGCGTTTCATCGAATTCTTTCAAAAGCTTATTGGCGCGGTTAAAGAGATATTGCCCGGCATCGGTCAGGGTAATACTGCGGGTGGTACGTTTAATTAATGTCGTGCCTAACGTATCTTCCATTGCCGCCAGGCTTTTGCTGACCGCAGATGGCGAAACGTTGAGCTGCGCCGCGGCTTCTGACAATCCTCCGCAGTCGACGATTTTAATGAAAAACTCCAGATGCTTGAGTGAAATCGGCGTACTCATAGTTTCCTTTTATTCACAAGTGATTTGCAAAAACGGTACGAATAGGCCGTTACATTCGCGTTTTAAACATGCAACTATTGAATCACAGGAAACAACTTGCTGGCAAAATGAAAAAATAACAACTTAGGTGAGTTACGTCACAAAATAAAAGGAGGCGAAACGGAAACTCATCACATTGTGAATTTAATCTCATTAAATATTATTCTAAAGGTACCGATTATGTGGTCACGACTCGAACCCTACAGATCGTCGATTATTTTATTAGTTGCTCTGGTGATTGGCGGCTTATTAGGTATTTATGCCCCCTCGTTTGCAAGTAAACTCCAGCCAATCGGCCAGATATTCTTAAATCTGCTATTTATGATTATTGTGCCGCTGGTGGGGATCAGCGTCATGTCTTCGATCGCCAGTATGACCGACCTGAAAAGGCTGGGGCGCATTATGGCGATTATCTTTATTGTTTCGATCGCAATGGCCTTTATTCCGGCTGCCGGGATCGTCGCGCTGGCGCTATGGTATAACCCGGCGCAGGGCGTCACTATCGATCTTTCGCAGTCGGTGCAGGCGGGCAGCGGTAAGATGGATTTTGTCAGCATGATCACGACCAGCGACTTTATCGGACTGTTTTCCAAGTCCAATATTCTGGCGCTGATTGTAATGGCGATTATTGCTGGTGTGGCGATTGGTCAATCGGATCAGGCCGGTAAGCGCATTGCGTCGCTGCTGGAAGATGCCAATACCGTGATCATGAAGATCGTCTCGATCATTATGAAGGTCGCACCGATTGGCCTGGGCTGCTATTTCGCTGCCACTATGGCCAGTCAGGACTCTGCACTGCTGCTGACCTTTGCTCGCGCCATCGGCCTGTTCATGGTGGCCACGCTGGTCTACTTTGTTTTTGGCTCGATTCTCTATTCGTATATTGGCGGCGGTATTCCGGCGGTCAAAGCTTTCTGGCGTAATGCGATTGAACCGTCTGCGACTGCGCTGGGAACCTGCTCTTCGCTGGGGACTCTCCCGGTAACGCTGCGTGCCGGTAAGGCGATGGGGATTAACCCGGAAATCGTTGATGTCTCCATTCCGCTACTGGTTAACCTGAACAAAGGTGGCGTGGCGATGATTGCCGCGCTGAAAATTGTCTTTATCTATTCCGTGCTGGGCATGGAGTTCACCACCGAGACCTTCTTCCTGACCATGCTGATTGCGGTGCTCTCCGCCATTATCGTCGGCGGCGTACCGGGCGGGGCATTCCTCGGTGAAATCTTTATCGTCACTACGCTGGGCCTGCCAATGGAAGCGATCCCGATGTTGGTAGTGCTGGGCACGATTACCGATGCGCCTGCCACACTGATTAACGTTATCCATGATTTGAATGCGGCGCAGATTGTTGAACGGTTCGCTGGAAAAAAGCAGACCAACACTGAAATAAACTCTACTGCTGCGGTGGTATAGGTTTCACACGGATTAAGAACAGGAGATGTTATGAAAGACGCAATGAAGCTTGAGACGCAATTAGTTGTTGCGGGTCGCGACAAACGCTACACCCAGGGAGCGGTGAATCCGGTTATCCAGCGCGCCTCTTCGCTGGTGTTTGATACCGTGAAAGACAAAAAATTCGCCACCGCCAATCGCGCAAATGGCGAGCTGTTTTACGGTCGTCGCGGAACCTACACCCACTTTGCCTTCCAGAAGGCAATGAGCGAACTGGAAGGCGGCGTTGGCTGCGCGCTTTACCCGTGCGGCGCCGCGGCGGTGACCAATGCGATTCTGGCGTTTGTTCAGGGTGGCGATCATATTTTGATGACGGGCGCGGCCTACGAGCCAACCCAGGATTTTTGCAATAAGATCCTGAGTAAATTCAATGTGGAAACAACGTATTACGATCCGTTGATTGGTGCTGGTATCGTTGATCTTCTGCGTCCGGAAACGAAAGTTGTATTCCTCGAATCGCCAAGTTCGATCACCATGGAAGTCCAGGATGTACCGGGGATGGTGAAAGCTATCCGCGCGGTTAATCCGGAGATTGTCATTATGATCGACAACACCTGGGCGGCGGGTGTGCTGTTCAAAGCGCTGGAATATGGCGTGGATATTTCCATTCAGGCGGGAACGAAGTACACCATCGGTCATTCGGACGGCATGCTGGGCACGGCGGTGTCCAACGCGCGTTGTTGGGATCGTCTGCGCGAGAACTCCTATTTGATGGGGCAAACGCTGGATGCCGATACGGCCTACAACGGCAGCCGTGGATTGCGCACCCTGGCGGTACGTCTTAAGCAGCATCAGGAGAGCAGCATCCATATTGCCCGCTGGCTGTCGGCAAGGCCGGAAGTGGCGCGGGTGAATCATCCGGCATTACCGGAATGCCCGGGGCACGAGTATTTTCAGCGTGACTTTGCCGGAAGCTCAGGCCTGTTCTCGTTTGTGCTGAAAAAGAGACTGACCGACGAGCAGATGGCGAATTTCCTCGATAACTTCTCACTGTTCCATATGGCCTATTCGTGGGGCGGATTTGAGTCGCTTATTCTGGCGAATCAGCCGGAAGAGCTGAACAGCATTCGCCCAGCCGGAGAGGTAGATTTCAGCGGCACCTTGGTCAGGGTGCATATTGGCCTTGAGGATATTGGCGACCTGATTGCCGATCTGGAAGCAGGGTTTGCGCGCATTGCTTAAGATAATGTGATGGTTGCCGGATGCGGCGCAAGCGCCCTATCCGGCCTATCACTACGACATAGGCCGGATAAGCGTCAGTGCCATCCGGCAGGTTAGTTTTCAGTGGCTAACGTTGTTGTTTCATGCTGGCGAACCCGCTTCAGTAAGCCTGCCAGGGTAAAGACGACAGCAATACCCGCCGCAACCGCCAGCAGATGAAACGAAATCCTGCCGCCGTTAAACCACAGCCAACGTCCGATTTCGACAGAAACCGCCATCACCGTCAGGATGACCATATTCAGCGACGCCGAGACCGTACCCTTCGGTAAGTTGTTGGAAAACAGCGTAAAGCGGAACAGCGTCGGAAAGATCATACCAATGCCAAACGCATACAGGCTGGTTCCCAGCACCGACCACAGCCAGACGTGCGGCCACAGCAAATTGCCGGCAATCAGCACCGCCAGTCCGCTCAGTTGAATGGGTGCCGCCCGCCAGATAAAGCGTGGCTGGGTTGGATCCTTCACAAAACGAACAACCACCATATTGGCGACGATCACCGCGCCAAACACCGGTGCCTGCGCCCAGGCAAACTCTGATGTGCTCATACCGCCAGCGTCGATCAGGATCACCGGCGAGACCGCCACCCAGCTCATCATCGGGATATAGCTTAGCGACAGCGTGGCTGCGCCAAACAGGAATACCCGGTTGCGGAAAACGTCGCGGAAATCACACAGTACGCCGCGTGCACTGAACGGCACCGCGCCGCGCTTAACGGTTTCCGGCATTGCTAACGCTAGCCCAATCAGGGCGATAAGCCCCATGGCGGCGATAATGGCGAACAGGATTTTCCAGTGTACAAAGTGCATCAGCGCTGCGCCGGAGAGCGGGCCGATAACCGGCGCAACCAGCACAATGGAGGTGATTATCGCCATTAACTTTATGGCCTTCGTTTGCCCAAACGCTTCCTGCACCGTGACATAGCCAACGGTAGCGATAAAGCAGATGCTGGTGCCCTGTACAAATCGGGCGACCAGAAATTGCGTCATTGAGGTGGTCAATAGCGTGGCAGCGCAGGCGAGCGTAAAAATTAACGCCCCTGCAATCAGCACCGGTCGACGGCCAATCCGGTCGGAGAGCGGTCCCAGCAGCCATTGCAGCGCCATGCCGCCAGCCAGATAGAGGCTCACCGCAGCGGGGGCCAGGCTGACGTCGGCGTTGAAATCACGCACCACATTGATGATGCCTGGCTGGATCAGGTCCGTCGACAGATAGGCGGCGAAGTCATATAAAATCAACGCGACAGGAAAAAATAGCGTCGTGGTGCGTTGGGAGAAAAACGCGAGAATCCGTTGCATAAAACAGCTCCTTTTCGGGAGAAAACCCTCAACGGGAATAGCGAAATTCAATACCGTCTTTGAGACGTCAGACCGATGACAAAAAAAAGCAGACTGCAAATGTACTGAATTTCATGTAATCAAAAACGCTGCCTGCGCGAGGCGCAAACAGGAGAAACGTTTTCAGACTCGGGTCAGAAAACGTAACGATTACAGGTAACAATCAGCACATCGCACCTCGGGAAGAATTGGTTGAATGGATAATAGCCACCCAAAGTGTAATGCGGATTGGATATTAATTAAACGAGTTTATCCGCTTTATTTGCAGAAAATTACCACGTTAATCAGGGTACGATGCTCTGCAAAAACCGCAGCGCGATTGCACAACCGAAGATGATCAATACGCCGCCGGCGATACGCTCGATCCACACGATCCCTCTGGTTAACCGCCGCTGGATCTGCGGTAAGCCGATGAACATCACGATCAGCAGATCCCAGAACAACACCACGCAGGTCATCCAGATCCCGCTCATGGTTTGTTGCAGCAGCGTCACCGACGGGCCGAGCAGGGCGGTCATCAGCGCCAGATAGAACAGCGCATTTTTTGGGTTGAGCAGCGACGAGCCTAATCCCAGCAGCAGCTGTTTACCAAATCCTGGACAGGTAGACTGGGCGTCTGCTCCGGTCAGGGTTTGCGGGCGGCTGCGTATCAGCAGGCTGCCAATCCATAATAAATAGAGCGCGCCCAGCAGCTCAATAACCGTAAACAGCAGGGGAAGCTGGCGCAGAATCCCCCAACCAATAATCGCCAGCAGAATATACAGCCCGTTGCCGATGGCGATCCCCACGCACAGTCCGGCGCTGCCGCGCATCCGGTAACGTACGGCGTAACCGACCAGTAAAAAGAAGTCCGGCCCTGGGCTGAGTAGTGCAACAAAATGCGCCAGCGCCAGCGCGGGAAAAGCAGACGGAAAAAGTTCAGCAAGCGGCGACATAGCGACCTCAGAAAATGAATCAGAGATCAGCGTACGCCTGACGCAACGCTAATTATTGTCTGATATTGATCGTCCCAGTGCGTACTGGCGCGGTGTGGCTGCTGTGTAGCGAACAAAGGTGCGATGGAAATGGCTCTGGTCGGCAAACCCGCTTTTGTAGCCGACATCGACAATCTCGTCCCCGGCCCGTAGCCGCTGACGGGCATAGTCAATCCTCATGATGTTCAGATAATTTCCCGGCGTCAGCCCGGTGTCCTGCTTAAAGGTCCGAATCAGCGTTTCTTTACGCATGTGACACTCATCTGCCAGCTCATCCAGCGAGGGTGGGGAGAGCAGACTGGACTGCAACCGCTCGCGCAGATACTGGCTGGTGACGCTTAGGTTTTCCGGTGTTACCGACTGCAATGGCAGCGAGCGCAGCAATGCTTGTGCGGCATCAGTTATCTGCGTCGTTTGCCGTTGCGGCATGAGCGCCACAAGGTGCATGTAGCACTGGAATAATTGCGGATCGCGGATAACAGGAGTGCGCGTACAAAGCCGTTGATTGCTGTTCAGTGTAGGCAGATGGGCAAGACACCACCGGGCATCAAGATAAAGCATGTGATAGCTGCGAAATTGCCCGTTGACGGGATTACAGCTGTGAGGTGCCAGTGGTGGGATCACAATGAGATCGCCCGCCTTCAGATGGTATTCCTTGTCATCGCACAGGCAGCAGGTTCCTCCCTCGAGAATTGCCCCAATCGAGAGCTGAGAGTGGTGATGGCGCTTATAGGCCTGCTGACTTTGCCAGGTGCTGCGAAGCTCCAGCCACGGCAGTTGCTCATCACGCCAGAACGATTGTGGAATATCTCGGGTATGCGTCACATCGTGTCCTCCATGAAAGTAATGATTTGTTATAGCACAGGCCCTGCGGTGAAAAAGCGGGAATGTGCATTGAGGTCGTGATTCTGCGTGATGCGTTCCAGACAAATGCAGACGTTACAAAGGGGCGTTTTTATCCCGGAAATCGTCTCGCAAAGAGAGAAAGTTACAGGTGAGGGTGTGGTTTACCAGCGCTACAGTAACGGCATCTTATTTCCAGGTGATGGATCGCCATGAACAAAGCACCGACTTCCACCCCGCATGATGCGGTCTTTAAAACCTTTTTGCGCCACCCTGAGACAGCTCGGGATTTTCTACAAATACATCTTCCCGCTTCGCTGCGCGACCTAATGGGGCTGGTCGAGCAAATTGTTTCCCTGCTACTTACCGGACTGACTAATGACAGCCAGATAAAGACGCTGTTTAATTATATTTTACGAACTGGCGATGCGCCTCGATTCAGTGAGTTTATTCGTGAGGTTGCCGAACGTTCACCGCAGCATAAGGAGCATTTGATGACGATCGCCGACAGATTGCATGAGGCAGGGCTACAAAAAGGCAGGCTGGAAGGGTTACAAGAGGGGTTACAGGAAGGACGACAAGAAGGGCTTATAGAAGGACGACGTGATGAGGCGCTCCGTATTGCCCGCACCATGCTGGCAGACGGTATTGATATCTGCACGGTACAAAAAATTACCCGGCTTTCCGCAGAAGATATCCAGGGTTTAAGTCATTAGATATGACTTAAATCGCATAATCGCCTGCCCGGAACCACCGGGCGGTCCGGTTTACTCTATCGCCATCTTTACCGCCTCGCCGAGCTTTTGCATCACTTGCTGATGCTTCTCGTTTGGCGGTAACGCGCAGTTGATGCGTACGCAGTTGCGATACTTTCCGGATGCGGAGAACAGCGATCCCGGTGCGACCTGGATTTTCAGGCGACAGAGCTGCTTAGCGACGCAGACCATATCGACCTGGAGCGGCAGCTCGACCCACAGCATAAAGCCGCCTTTCGGTCGGGTGACGCAGATCCCACAGGGAAAATATTCCCGTACCCAGCAGGTGTAGATCTCCATATTACGCTGATAAATCTGGCGCATACGCCGGATATGCCGATGGTAATGACCTTCGCGCACAAAGGAGGCAGCTGCCAGCTGCGTAGCGGGAACGTTAGTACCAATGACGGCGTACTTCATATGTAGCAGTTTGTTGTAATAGCGACCGGGAACCACCCAACCCACGCGCAGTCCGGGGGCTACGGATTTGGTAAACGAACTGCAGAGTATTACCCGGCCGTCACTGTCCCAGGAGTGGATCGTACGCGGGCGCGGATACTCTGTGGCCAGTTCGCCATACACATCATCTTCAAAAATGACGATATCGTGACGCTGGGCGAGGGCGAGCACCGCCCGCTTACGCGCATCCGGCATAATGAACCCGAGAGGGTTGTTGCAGTTGGGTACCAGCAGCACGCCTTTGATCGGCCACTGATCCAGCGCCAGCTCCAGCGCTTCAATGCTGATCCCGGTATCCGGATCGGTTGGGATCTCAATCACCTTGATCCCCAGGCCGCGCAGTAACTGCATTGTGCCGTAGTAGGTGGGTGATTCAACGGCGACAATGTCTCCTGGCTGACAAACCGCCAGCAGCGCCAGCGACATTCCGCTCTGGCTCCCGTTGGTTATCACAATATCATCGGCGTTGAGGACTGAACCGCTATCCAGCATCAGACGGGCGATCTGCTGGCGCAGCTCCTGGCTGCCGGGAAGCTTGTCGTACCCCAGTACCGCCTTCAGATTATGCTGCACTACGCGGCTGAGCTCGCGCCAGAGCGGTTTCAGGCTCGGTTGACTGACATCTGGCGCGCCGCTGCTGAAGGGGATCACAGATTTATCGCTATGCCCTTTTAGCATATCCAGCACCAGATCCCACTGCGTTATCTCGACCGGACGCTGCGCCGGGCGTGACATCGGCGGTACGGGCGGCAGCGCTTTTTGCGGTGCGACAAAATAACCGGAACGCGGCTGCGGGGTGATCAGCTGTCGCTGTTCCAGCATCTGATACGCCTGCTGGACGGTGCTGATACTGACCCCGTGCTCCTGACTCAGGTTACGTACCGACGGCAGTTTTTCGCCATGGCGATACAACCCCTGCTCAATGCGTTCGGCCAGCAGATTGGCCAGATGTTGGTAACGCGTCATGCTGTATCCCTCATGGGTACCATACAGATTAAAAAACCAGTACAGATTGGCGTGAAAAAAGCGATGCAGAACTCTTTTTAATCAATCTGTATGTTAAATAAAAGTACTTTGTGAGTCTGTATTGCTTAGGGCCAAATCCGTGAAGATAAAGCCTCAGACAAGGCGGGGAGGCAAGGTATGGAATTTCATGAGAATAAAGCAAAGCAGCCATTTATTGGGTTTGTTCTGATCTGGCGGGCATATAAGGCGTGGCGGTTACGGGCGCAAACGCGGCGCGTATTGCAACAGATGAGTAATGAGCGGCTGCGGGACGTCGGGCTGCGACGCGATCAGGTAGAGTGATTTTCTTCCATCGACAGAGGCTGGAGGGTTATCGCCCCGGCCTCTTTTGTATTCACATTATTTGTCAATTCATGCTTCTGGATAGCCTGTTTCTTTATACTTACCCTGATAAGTATTATTTTCTTCTCAGCGATGAGGGGAAAGTAAGATGACGGAAGATGAACTGTTTGCCCGCCGTCCGATGGGGATGCGCATGGCAATGGTGGTGCGCCAGTGGCGAGCCATTATTGATGCTGCCATCACTGATACTGGCCTGACGCAGTCAAGCTGGACGGTACTGATGCAACTGTATCAACTGGGAGACAACGTCTCGGTCAGTGAACTGGCACAAATGCAGGGCATTGAACTGCCGCCGCTGATGCGCACCCTTTCGCAACTGGAAAAGCAGGGATATCTGCTGCGTTCCACATCGCCTTATGACAAACGCATCCGTCTGCTAACGCTGACCGCGCAAGGCTTGAAGAACTTAACCGGGTGATTGAGACATATCAACATCGCGTCACCTGCACCATTCCTGAAGCGGAGCTTGCCTCATTCAGCGCGACCTTAAATCAACTCGCCTGCAATTTGCGGACAATCCGCGAAGAAGACAATCAACACTAAAAACTATGATGACCCCAGAACAAAAATTTGCCCGTTGGGTAAGGGTGAGTATTGCCGCTTTCTTGGTAATATTCGCCTGGTTTATCGTTGCCGATATCTGGATCCCGCTGACGCCGGACTCCACGGTGATGCGCGTGGTAACGCCTGTTTCTTCACGCGTATCCGGTTACGTCTCGCTGGTAGCAACGCTAACGATGGTATTTCTGGTACACCGGGTGTTTTCAGATTGCCTGCTGCTTCCCCGTTATCTAATTATTCAGAATACGATTTATTTGTTCGAGAAATAAAGATGTATGAATTATAAATATTTTGAATTTTAATAATTGTGACTTTATGAACATATTTAATTTTACAATTAAATACGATAAGCATAATTATTATATTTTAAAGGATGTAAATCATATGACATGGGAATATAAAGTATCGACAGGTATACTGAGCCATAACGGTAAATTAATTGCTTATTGCTACAGTGGTGCTGATGAATCAAAGGATAAACCGAACTGTGAACACATACGTAACAAGGGCCCCATTCCACGAGGCGTTTATTTTATTGCTGGATGGAATAATCATAAAAGTCCCTCCGCTATTATCCTCGAACCTATTGCAGGGACAAATACTTTTGGCAGAGATCATTTCGAAATTCATGGTGATAAAAAAGGGCAGCCACCGGGAACGGCATCTGCAGGATGTATAATTATGAATGGACAAGATAAGCGCCAAACTATTTACGATTCGGGTGACACAATTTTGGTGGTAAGATAATGAAATTTATTTTTATCTCCTTTTTATTTATTCTTTCGGGTGCTCCCTGTGCTGCAGTGCATACTGCAGCACAGCTTCTGCAGATGATAAATGAAAAAGGAGCAAATACCGTTGTACACGAACTTTATGATGGCAGTGAGTCAGAATGGTGGAACCATATTATTCCTGAAATTAGCAAAGGTAATAATGACTGGTTAACGGTAGCAAGTGCTCTTGAATCCGGAGTTGATGCCAGTACGGCGGAAGATTTACAGGGGGGCGGTCTCTGAAGCCATTCCACATAACCCAGTCGGTGTTCTGGCTATCCTCAACGATAACAGACCATTGCTGAATATTGAGAAGGTATGCGCATTTACCTCTTACCCTGAGTCAGAAGAAGAAATGAATAAGCTATTTGTTAATTCCATCAGGGAAATGTATAAGGTCAAAACGACAGAAGGGAAGCGGTGTATTACGGTTATGATCAATAATGTTGAGAATTCTATTCCATTTAACAAGGATTTATAAATGGCTATCCCCGGTTATATGTCATTAATCGATGATGCTGGTAATATTATCAAAGGTAGTGTAATGGTAAAAGACCGTGAAAATCAGATCGAGATTTTAGGTCTGTATCATAATGTGAGCTACAACTCTGATTTGCATAATGGGAGGGTGTTGAATAAACGCCAACATCGTCCATTTTTAATTGAAAAGGAAATTGATGCTTCTAGTGTGCTTTTGTACAAATCATTAAGTACCGGAGAAACATTAAGGAAAGCGGTTATTGACCTCTATCGAATAAATTATGCTGGTCAGGAAGAGGTCTATTTTACGATAACCCTGGAAAATGTGAAAGTCGTTACGCTTTTTTCACTGATGCACGATGTTAAAGATCCTTATTACGAAAAACAGACCCATCTTGAACTTGCTCAGCTCCGTTACAAGAAGATTACCTGGCACTATCATGATGGGAATATAGTCCACTATGATGATTGGGATTATCGCTTAGGGTCTTGAGTAAACGGCTCCGGATAAAATGATGTTACCCAGAGCTGTAAAGTAATCAATACACGGCGCTTATACTCATGAGCGCCGTCTGGCATCCGGGCGGTTATTTCTGCCTGACAGGCTTCGCCGAAATCACGTCGATAAACTCCTGCACCTGCTGTTGCTTACGCGCGGACAGCTTGCACACCCGACGCAGCGACTGCAGTAACGCCGGTTCTTCCGGTTCCGGCAGCTTGGCCGTCAGCACAATGCAGCCGGGCATCACTCTGACATCGAATTTGCAGCCGGTGGCGAAACCGGCTGCCTCCAGCCACTGGCCTTTCATAATAATTGCCGGAACATGCGTGTAATCCGGATAACGCGACTTTGCCGTCCCGGAGTTTGACCTCTTGTCTGATTTGCGTTGTGTCGTTCCAGCCAGCGTCAAGGATGGCGGGCATTACGCGTTTGGTGATGATGTCTGCTTCCGTCAGGGTACTCAGGTTCAGGTCAGCCATGTCCGTTCTCTACCGATAATGGGATTGCTCTGATTTTACACAATATTGTTATGCAAGCCATGAACAGAAATGGCTGTGCTAGAGCGTCTGGAACGTTATTCAATCTCCAGCTCATCAAACAGCTGTAAATCGACATCCAGCAGTTCTACCGCGTTGCTGCGTCGAATGCCGACGTTGTTTTCAATCAACAGTTCCAGCAGGCGGTCGCCGTCGATTAACGTGATAGGGGCTGCCCCTGGAAACAGCGCTGCTTCCGCGCATTTGGCGGCAAACTTGCCGGTAGTGATCAGCGTGCCGCGAATGGCTTTGTGGTAGGGAAGTGCGCCGCGTAGCTGATCGATATACGGGCGCGTGATGGTGTTCTGCATCCGTTTTACCTGCACCACTTCGGTAATGGTGGTGATGCCCACCTGAACCTTACCAATCACATCCACGCCTTTATCGCCGGAGGCTTTGGTCACTTCAACCTGCTCGTAGCCCATTGTTTCAAGTAGCTGAGCCACCAGATGTTCAAATTTGTACGGATTCATAGTGGAGAGCTGGTCGCGCAATAGCTCTTTTTGCTGCTGGTTATAGCGTTTTACCGCATCCAGCAACTCCTTACGTGGATCGGTTCGACGTTCAGGCAGTGCCTTACCGAGCCATTTTCGGCCAGCCTCGGTAATTTTGTAGCTCATCCCTTCACGGGCTACCAGATCGCGCTCGACCAGGTTGTACAGCCGGGCGTAGAGCGTAGTTTTGACTGAACTGGGGGAGGCAAATTTTGAGTGCTGATGTAAGAATGCCTGCCACTCGGGTAGCAGATCAGCGCGTCTGGCCTGCTCCCGGCCGGCGAGCAGTTCCAGTAGTTGCAACATGCCTTCTGTATCGTCGAGTTTACGCAGTGTGGCTTCATCGTTATCCAGAAATAATCGCCCCTGTTCGCTGGGGTACCAGCCGCCGTCTTCGTGGGTCTGCATAAGATCGAACAAAGGGTTATTGATAAACATGTAGCAGCCATAGCTGTGGCGGGGGTTGAGAATATGGTTATCCATCTTCCAGATCTGCCAGGCTATTTTGGCATCTTCGCCGCTGAGCCGTTCTTTAATCCAGTTATCCGGCTCTGACCAGTCAACCGGGTTTTGTGGCGTACCCGTTTGCTCCTGAATGGCGGTGATCATATTACGCACCGCTTTGACTGAACATCCAGCCACGGCATTCATCATGGCTCGGGTCTGATCATAAGTTGGAAAAAGCGGGGTAATCACTTTGTACTTTTTCACGTTGGTCCCTTAACGAGTGCAATGGCAATAGCTTGCCATACCAGATGAAAAATTCCATGGGATGAATCACTTATCGGAATGAAAACTGCCAGTGCCGGATGGCGGCTGCGCCTTATCCGGCCTACTAAAGTTCACCCTATCAACAGTAAAGTGTGATGCTATTTCCAACAATTTCGCTATAATCATAAGATAATTGTAGATACATTTTTGTATATACAATAAGGGATGAAATACATGCCAATGGAGTTTGAGTGGGATGCAAACAAGGCACAAAGTAACCTGAGGAAACATGGTGTTCGCTTTGAGGACGCAATATTGGTTTTCGACGATCCCCAACATCTGTCGCGGCAGGAGCGGTATGAGAACGGTGAGTATCGCTGGCAGACCATTGGTCTCGTTCATGGCATTGTGGTTATTCTGGTTGCCCATAGCGTTAGGTTTGAAAGTGGCTTTGAAGTCATTCGTATCATCAGCGCCAGAAAGGCAGATCGTAAAGAGAGGAATCGTTATGAGCATAGTTAAACATAAACGCGGCAGCGTATCCGCGCTGAGTGCTCAGCATGAGGCTGAACTGAAGGCGCTGGCGAATAAACCGGACGATGATATCGATTACAGCGACATTCCCGTGACCGAAGATAAGCAGTGGTCAGAGGCCATTCGCGGTAAGTTTTTTCGTCCGTTAAAAACGCAGGCGTCGGTGCGCATTGATGCCGATGTGATGGAATGGCTGAAGCGCCCCGGGAAGGGTTACCAGACGCGTCTCAATGCCATTTTGCGCGAAGCGATGCTGCGCGAGCAAAACAAGAAATAGTCAGAATATGCAGGGACTGTGAGTGGCGGCTGTGCCTGATCCGGTCTACGGGAAGCGGAATTTCCAGGCCCGGTAAGTGTAGCGCCACCGGGCATCTGCGAGGTTATTTCTGCTGCGGTTCTCCGCTAAAATAACCGCAGCTGTCAAATTAGTGGAACACCTGCGGCATCATGCCGAGATGACAAACCGATTACCACCAGTGAACAGTGGGTTGTAACGCAGCAGGGCGTGTTGAAATAGGATTCGCCCCTCTCCGCTGTAGGGAGAGGGGAATGTTTACGGATTCCTGGCGTGGCTCCGTTAGATCACCTTTGCGCTATTTTCGTAGGTGTTGATAAGATGGTCGCGCAAGCTCCCTGTTCCGTGCATTGTCACCAAAAGATTCTGGCGCGCGCGGGTAAATCCGACATACAGACGCTTGATGTCGTCACTCAGATCTTCCTCATCCCTTTCCTTTGCGGCATCCATAATAGCCACTGAGTGAAATTCAAGCCCCTTACTGCTTGGTAAAGGCATTACACAAAGGAGATCATTTTGCGGCGACCAGTGCTTTTTGTCATCGCTGGTCACAATCATTTGGTAGGGGATGCTACGCGCCGCGAGACGTGGCCCCAGCATCCCCGAAATGCTGTATGTTGAAGGGCACAGTATGGCGATCTCTGACCATGCAATACCTTGTTGTCGCTGCTTTGTCACCCAATCGAGCACGTGAGTAATCTCCTCGTCCTGATTATCAAAGCTGGCCAGTGCCGGGTAAGTGCCGGACAAGCCTCCAGCATCGGGTTGCTGGTATTTTAGCGCCTCTTCAATGTGATTATTGAGATAATTAAAGGCAATGTTGCTGGCAAAATGGAGTATTTGCCGGGTATTACGATAGTTGGTATTCAGGATCGTAGTGCGGCCGAGGGCCTTAATATTGACACTAGAGAGTGTGAAGTCGAGGGCTTTCTTTTTCTGGTAGATAGACTGGGCGTCATCGTAGAGGAAAAGAAGGGAGTTATCTTTGTTGTCTGGCATACGTGCGAGTATTCTCAGCCACTCCGGTTTAAAATCGTGTCCCTCGTCTATTAGGACTGCGCTATATTGCTCCGGTTTTATAATCCCCTCTTCAAATGCCACCGTCAGTGCATTTTCCATCAGCTCAATAAAGTTTTTGCTTTTCGGCGGAAGACAATGATGTGTATTTAACTGTTGATAACACCAGGCATGAAAATGGATGACTTCGACGGGAAGTCTTAAAGTGTGCTGCTCAAGCTGTGATTTGAGTTTTTTGGCCAGCGTGATGTTGTAGCAAATCACCAGGATCGGCTTGGTGTTTTCAATATTGTTGGCAAGCTCAATACAACGGTGGTGCAAAATGAGCGTTTTACCGGATCCTGCCACGCCATGAATAACACGGTGTCCTGCACCCATGCTTCTGGCGAGTTGTTCCTGGTTCCTGTCCATCATGCAAACCACATCGGGGGTGTGGAACGTAAAATTGTTCAGATCAACCTGCGTAACGGATGCGTTAATGCGTACATCGGGATATAGATGCCATCGGATACGGTCGAGTTGCTGTGGTGTAGTGTGATGAGCGTAGTTATGTCTGAGAAGGGATTCGAGCCGGGCAGAGATTTGTTCCTTGGTCATAAACTCGCTGAGTTCGTCTTTGCAAATAACCTGGCTGGCTGGGAATAGTTCATTTATCGCTTCGGGTGGAAAACTCTTTTCTAGCTGTGCTCGGGTGATATTGCTCAAATAAACACCAAATCCATACGGCATAATAAAGCTGCCTTCATAATCACCTTGTTGCTGGCGAAGCAGCGGATCTTTTTTTAGGCTATTGATAGTGTGAAAGGTATATTGACGAACCTGTTCGAGTGGATTCTTGAACGGTTGAATGCCGTCTTTAGTTTCATAATGAATATGTGATTTGTTGGCAGATTTAATTTTTGTAATAAACCAGTCTTTTACTTCTATAAATAACAAACCTTTATCGGGGGTTAGAATTACAAAATCCGGATGCTCTTGCTTGTCTCCCATTCGGGTGTCATACCAGCAGGTACACTGTTCGCTGAGTCCCCCCTCAAGAAGTCTTGCCAGTCTTTTTTCGCCGGCAGTAATTTTCTCGCTACAACTGCTTATTGTGGGAATAATGATTGCCATGTTACGCCTACCAATTCATGAAAATTATATAAATATGTTAAATTAATATTCCGAGAGATATTAATAAAAACATGAATTCATCATGGGTAATGACATTAACAGACAATATTACAAACAGAAAGCGTGATGCGAGATATTTGTTTCAGAGATATTTGCTCCCTTTCACAAATAAAAGGGAGCGGCTGTTTACTTCTTCAATCCCGCAAACGCGGCTCTGATCTCGTCTTCCGGCAGGTTAATGCCGATAAACACCAGCAGGCTGTGCGGTTGTTCGTCGCCCCACGGGCGGTCCCAGTCGGCGCTGTACAGACGCTGAACGCCCTGGAACAGCAGGCGGTTTGGCTCGCCTTCAATCCACAGCATGCCTTTGTAGCGCAGCAGCTTCTCGGCGGATTCCAGCAGCAGATTTTCCATTACCCGCGACACGTCACTGATGTTTACCGGGTAATCCAGCTCGACGACGATCGAGGAGATATCATTTTGCTTGTCGGCGATAAAGTGGAAGCGTGGTTTGGCGCTGACCACGTTCTCCTCGAGCATGAAACCGTTGGTATCGAACAGCAAGGAGAGGTCGATATCACCATGCGTGACGGTATACACCGGGGCGCGGGCGTTGATGCGCGCCAGGCGCTCACGCAGTTTCTCGCTTTCACCCGCCACGTCGGTTTTGGTCAGCAGGATGCGGTCAGCGTAGCCTACCTGTGACTGGGCGATGGTGAACTGGTTCATCTGCTCGTCGGCATGTACCGCGTCAACCAGCGCAATCACACCGTCCAACAGGTAGCGTTCGCAAATCACTTCATGGGAGAAAAAGGTCTGAATAATCGGGCCGGGGTCGGCCATGCCGGTGCACTCGATCACCAAACGGTCGAAATGGATGGCGCCTTTGTCGAGGTTGTCGAGCAGATCTAACAGTGCGTCTTCCAGCTCACTGGAGCGGGTACAGCAAATGCAGCCGTTGGTCAGGGTTTTGATCTGCGTGGCGCGGTCGCCAATCAGCTGATCGTCCACCGAGACTTCGCCGAATTCGTTTTCGATAACGGCAATCTTATAGCCGTGCTGCTCGTTGAGAATATGGCGCAGCAGGGTGGTTTTACCCGCGCCAAGAAAACCGGTGAGTAGGGTAACTGCAATCGGGGTCATTCATTTCTCCTTCTAACAGCAACTGCTTCCGCCGCTACCGTAGCGGGCTTCCTGGCGCTCGCGGAAGAATTCTTCGTAGGTCATGTACGGCTTATCGGGATGGTTGGTCTTCATGTGCTCGACGTAGTTGTCGTAGTCCGGAATGCCAATCAGCATCTTTGCCGCCTGACCGAGGTATTTTTTTGCCTGACCTAAAGTACCAAACATAAACAATCCTGATAAGCGAAAAGCCCCGCCGAAGCGGGGCTGAATACGGTTAGTGATGTGAAGAGGTCTTCACGCCGCCTTCCGGCACCGGTACATACGGCGTCTCTTTATCAGAGCGACCGTTGATGGCGCGGGCTTTCTGCCAGGTACGGAACCCGTAGAAAATGATGCTGTACACCACCACCAGGAACAGAATACTCAGGCCTGCGTTGGTGTAGTTGTTGACAACGATGTGGTTCATGTTGGCAATCTGCTGAGCGGTCAGTTCGCCGCCGTTAGCAATCTTCTCTTTGTACTGATTCGCCATGAAGAAGAAGCCTTCCATCTGCGGGTTAGTGCTGAACAGTTTCAGACCCAGCGCCCAGGTGGTGCAGATAAGCAGCCATACAGCCGGAACAACGGTAACCCAGATGTATTTGGTGCGCTGCATTTTAACCAGTACCACGGTGCCCAGAACCAATGCCACGGCAGCCAGCATCTGGTTAGAGATACCGAACAGCGGCCACAGGCTCTTAACGCCGCCCAGCGGGTCAACAACACCTTGATACAGCAGGTAACCCCACAGGCCTACGCAGCCCGCAGTACCGATGATGCCCGCAACCAGAGAGTCGGTTTTTTTCAGGAACGGAACGAAGTTACCCAGTAAATCCTGCAGCATAAAGCGGCCAGAACGGGTACCGGCATCCAGCGCGGTCAGGATGAACAGTGCTTCAAACAGAATACCGAAGTGGTACCAGAAGCCCATATCAGCCATCGGCAGCACTTTGTGGAACACGTGAGCGATACCAACGGCCAGCGTCGGCGCGCCACCTGCGCGGTTCAGAACGGACGGTTCACCGATGTCTTTCGCGGTCTGCAGGATCTGCTCAGGCGAAATGACGAAGCCCCAGGAGCTGACGGTCGCCGCCGCATGTGCGGTTACGTCTTTCAACTGCGCCATAATCAGCGGGGCGTTCTCGCCGCTCATTTCATGCAGGTTCGGCATGGTGATGCCAAGGCCTGCTGGCGGGGTGTTCATTGCGAAGTACAGACCCGGTTCGATGATGGACGCGGCAACCAGCGCCATAATCGCCACGAAGGATTCCATCAGCATGGCGCCGTAACCGATAAAGCGCGCGTCGGTTTCACAGGCCAGCAGCTTCGGTGTGGTACCAGAAGCGATCAGCGCGTGGAAGCCAGAGACCGCACCACACGCGATGGTGATGAACAGGAACGGGAACAGAGCGCCTTTCCACAGCGGACCAGTACCATCAACGTACTGAGTCATCGCCGGCATTTTCAGTTCCGGGTTGAGGATAACAATCCCCACCGCCAGACCGACGATAACGCCGATTTTCAGGAAGGTAGCCAGATAGTCGCGCGGCGCGAGGATCAGCCATACCGGCAGCAGCGCAGAGATAAACGCGTAGCCGATCAGGGTAAAGGTAATGGTGGTGTCTTTAAAGGTCAGCGCCGGGCCCCAGTACGGGTCGTGAGCAATCACGCCGCCGAAGTAGATAGACGCAACCAGCAGCACAATACCAATCACCGACACTTCGCCCACACGACCCGGTCGCAGGAATCGCATGTAGATCCCCATGAATAGCGCGATAGGTACGGTTGAGCAGACGGTGAACACACCCCACGGGCTTTCAGCCAGCGCTTTCACCACGATCAGCGCCAGTACCGCAAGGATGATGATCATAATTAAGAAGCAGCCGAACAGCGCAATGGTTCCCGGGATCGGGCCCATCTCTTCTTTGATCATCTCACCCAGAGATGCGCCGTTACGGCGTGAAGAGATAAACAGCACCATGAAGTCCTGCACCGCACCGGCCAGCACGACACCCGCCAGCAGCCACAGCGTACCGGGCAGATAGCCCATCTGCGCGGCCAGTACCGGCCCAACCAGCGGACCTGCACCTGCGATAGCGGCAAAGTGGTGGCCAAACAATACGTTACGGTTGGTTGGAACGTAGTTCAGACCGTCATTGTTGATGACCGCCGGCGTGGCACGCGTCGGGTCAAGTTTCATCACCTTTTGGGCGATGTACAGACTGTAGTAACGATAGGCCACCAGATAAACAGAAACTGAGGCGACCACGATCCACAGGGCACTGATGTGCTCACCCCGACGTAATGCCACTACCGAGAGGCAGAATGCACCGATGATTCCGAGAATCACCCAGGGTATGTGCTTGAATATCTTTTTCGTATCCATAGTAAAACCTGGTATCTAATTAATAATTGGCCGAAGCCGCGTGGGTTTGATCTTGTGTTTGAGGAGGTAAATTGACTGCTATGTTGGGGGGATCTTGCCAGAGAAATACGCGCGTAAAGTAAGGTAAATAAGTGAGCGGTTGTATGTCAGCTTAAGCGGTCCCAAGTGTCAGTGAGCGGTAAGCAATGGGGACTAACGGGTTTATTTATGTGATTGAGATCACTAATAAACCCGCTTAGCGCTTTGGCAGACGGCGTGGATCGACGAATCGTCGATGCTGAGATCGATTCAACTAGCACAAATTTCATAAAGTTTTCCCTTTCCAGGCCGAAAATTCTGACATCTGTCTAGCGGAAAGAGAAAACATGTTAAAACGAATGAAGATTGTTACCAGCTTACTGCTGGTATTGGCGCTATTTGGCCTTTTACAGCTCGCCTCCGGCGGCTTGTTTTTTAACTCACTTAAGAATGACAAAGAGAACTTTACCGTTCTGCAAACCATTCGCCAGCAGCAGTCTGCGCTGAACGCCACCTGGGTTGAGCTGCTGCAAACGCGTAATACCCTGAACCGGGCGGGTATTCGCTACATGATGGATCAGAGCAATATCGGCAGCGGTGCGACCGTTGCTGAGCTGATGCAGGTAGCCAGCACGGCGCTGAAACTGACGGAAAAAAACTGGGCGATTTACGAGTCGCTCCCGCGCGATCCGCGTCAAAGTGAAGCCGCGTTCCAGGAGATCAACCGAACCTATGACATCTATCACGGCGCGCTGGCGGAGCTGATCCAGTTACTGGGTGACGGGAAGATCAATGCGTTCTTTGATCAACCCACGCAGAGCTATCAGGATGGTTTTGAGAAGACATACATCAACTACATGCAGCAGAATGATCGCCTGTATGACATAGCAGTGGCAGATAACAACAGCTCTTACAGCCAGGCGATGTGGGTATTGGTCTGTGTACTGATTACCGTACTGGCGGCAATTATTGCGGTCTGGTTCGGCATCAAACTGACTCTTATCTCCCCAATGAACCGTCTGATCGACAGCATTCGTCATATCGCCAGCGGCGACCTGGTGAAGCGTATTGAGGTGGAAGGTTCCAACGAGATTGGCCAACTGGCGGAAAGCCTGCGTCATATGCAGGGTGAGCTGATGAACACCGTAGGTGATGTGCGTAACGGTGCCAACGCGATTTATAGCGGGGCCAGCGAGATTGCGATGGGCAACAACGATCTCTCCTCGCGTACCGAGCAGCAGGCTGCATCTCTGGAAGAAACCGCAGCCAGCATGGAACAGCTGACGGCGACCGTGAAGCAGAACGCCGAAAACGCGCGTCAGGCTAGCCATCTGGCCCTGAGCGCTTCTGAAACCGCGCAGAAAGGCGGCAAAGTGGTGGATAACGTGGTGCAAACCATGCGCGACATCGCTTCCAGTTCGCAGAAAATCGCCGACATTATCAGCGTCATCGACGGCATTGCCTTCCAGACCAACATTCTGGCGCTCAACGCCGCGGTAGAAGCCGCGCGTGCGGGCGAGCAGGGCCGTGGTTTTGCGGTGGTTGCGGGTGAAGTTCGTAACCTGGCCCAGCGTAGTGCGCAGGCCGCGCGCGAGATCAAGAGCCTGATTGAAGACTCGGTCAGCCGTGTGGATGTGGGTTCAACGCTGGTAGAAAGCGCTGGTGAAACCATGGATGAGATCGTCAATGCGGTAACCCGCGTGACCGATATCATGGGTGAAATCGCCTCTGCTTCTGATGAACAGAGCCGCGGTATCGACCAGGTCGGTCTGGCCGTTGCTGAGATGGATCGTGTGACGCAGCAGAACGCCTCGCTGGTGGAAGAATCCGCCGCCGCCGCTGCGGCGCTGGAAGAGCAGGCCAGCCGTCTGACCCAGGCCGTTGCCGTGTTCCGTATTCAGCATGATCAACAGCGCGCGCGTGACGTTGCTGCCGCTAAACCGGTTTCAACGGTCCAGCCGCGAAAAGCTGCGGTAACGGATGCCGGGGATAACTGGGAAACGTTCTAAGTTGGTAATGCCCGATAAGGCGTAGCCGCCCGCGGGCAATTAACGCAGCATCAGGCGCATGGCGCAGCGTAGTTCGTACGTCTGCCCGTGCGCCGCTTCGTCTTCTCTTTTCTGGCGCAGCAGTGCAGGAAGCGTCTCGTCAGCCAGCATTTCAAACCCCAATCGTGCGTACAATGGCGCATTCCACGGCACATCGCGAAAGGTGGTCAGCGTGAGCGATGTATAACCTTTCTCGCGCGCCTGTTCGGCAACATAGCCAATCAATCTGCGACCAATACCTTTTCCCTGCCACTCCAGATGCAGTGAAAGTTCAGCAATAAACAGCGATGACCCCAGCGTTTCGGCAACTAAAAAACCGACCGGATGCTCGTCGACCTGCGCCAGCCAGCTCATGCCAGCGGCGACAAATGCCCGATGCTGGTCAGCCGATATAGTCTGGTCGTCAGCAATCCACGCCAGTTCGGGGATGAGTAAAAAACGTTGCCCCGCAGATCGTTCGATGGCGGGAAGAGCGGCAGTTTCTGCCAGAGTGGTGGAGCGTAAGGTGATGTTCATTTGTCGAGCATAACATGCCCGATAAGCGCGGTGTTATCGGGCATCATGAGGATTAATCTTTACGCGGATCGCTGATGGGTTGGCGCACCAGGAAGATGTAGGCGAGGGCTCCCACCATGGTGACGCAGCCACAAATGATCAGCGCCAGACGGAAAGAGTTGGTGGTATCAACAATAAATCCGGTGACGATTGGTGCAAACGACGCGCAGATAAAGCTGGCAAAGTTCTGGATACTGCCCACGGAGGCGGTCATGCGTGAGGCGACTGCTACGTGGATCAGGCCCCAGCACGAGGTGCCGGCGAAGTGGATACAGAACAGCGCCATACCGATCAGTAATACGGCGGCCATCGACGTTGTGGCCTGCGGCACGATGAAAGTGAAGGCCGCAGAACAGAACATCCCGGCGATAATACAAATCTTACGGCTCTTAATCGGTGCCATACCGCCTTTCACCAGCCAGTCGGTGACAAAACCGTTAATTAACATGCCGGCTGCGCCAAACAGGAATGGGATCGCCGCCATTAATCCGGTGCTTTTTAAATCCAGGTTGTAGGAGGTTTGCAGGTAGCCTGGCAGCCACGCCAGATATAACCACGCGGTGTAGTTGATGCCGCTAAAGCCCAGCATCATGCCCCACATAGTGCGGTTGCGGAACAGGCTGCGCCATTCGGCAAAGCTCAGCGGATCGCGGCGGGCATTGACGCTACCGGCGTTCAGATACGCTTGTTCAGTAGCGCTCAGCGCAATCTGCTCGCGGTTGCGATACAACATGTACCAGCCGATGGCGAGGAAAATACCCAGCACGCCGATGGTAATAAACATCCAACGCCAGCCCATCACCAGCATCATGGCAGCCAGAATCGGCGGGCTAATGGCAACACCGATGGTGGAAGCAGCGTTGAATAACCCCATTGGGCGACCGCGCTCTTTGATGTTAAACCAGTCGTTGATGACCTTTACGCCGCACGGGTTCATGGGCGCTTCGCCGATCCCCATCCCGATACGCACGAGAACAAACTGAGTGAAGCTGTGAACCATGCCAGACATCGCCTGAAACAGCGACCAGAAGAACATCCCCAGCCCCAGCATAATGCGCGGACCTTTGCGATCCAGCAGCGGGCCGCAGGGCAGCTGTGCAATACCGTAAGCGAGAGAAAACACTGACAGCAGTACGCCGATTTGCGTGGCGCTCAGCCCCAGTTCTTCACGAATCGTTAAGTTGGCGACCGACAGTGAACTGCGGTCGAGATAATTAATCACCGCAGCAAAAAATAATAAAATCATTGCTGTGGTCTGAATACGTTTTATTCGGCTACTGCGTTGCACCATGCCCTCAGGCGGAACGTTAATATCCGCAGATGACGACGTGCCAAACGAAGAACTCGGGTCGAGGGTAATATTATTTTTTTCCACGCCGGACTCCTGAACCTCAATAATTTATTTTCACACAGCCGGGCTGTGCAGTATTGAAAAATACCAGTGATGAATCAATTTGCTCATCACCGCTCACAAAAGTTTTTAATGCAGTCGACTTAGCGTGAGCATAGGCAAGCGGTATTTTTCCGGCGTTTTTATTTTTATAAAATCGTGCTCCCGGTAATGGTTTGCTGTTTTTTATCGGTACTTAATGAGCGGCGCTATGGCTTTGGTTGATGGAGCGAATCATCGATTGTTTGGCTGAATTCAAATGGTTACAGAGCGCCAGGGTGGCATCCAGGTCGCTGCGGCAAATCAGTGCGCTGAGGATGGTCATATGCTCATCAATGGCAATGATATTGCGCTGCTTGAGGTCGCTTTCATCCCACTGATAATGAAAGTGGAAAATCACGGAGATGATTTCAAGCGATTGATTAAAAAATATATTATCTGCTGCGGAGAGCAGTAAAGCATGAAACTCACGGTCTAACTGCGAGAACATACGAAAGCTGCTGCCGATGCTGTCGCGCAGGACCCGGTGACGCTCCAGCAGTGTTTTAGCCTGCAGCCAGCGCGGGTCATCGTCGGGCAGATTGAGAAAATGCTGCAGGGAATGGGTTTCCAGCATCTCTCTGAGTTCAAACAGCTGTTCCGCATAGGCCTGATCGAACTGCTTCATGCTCCAATGGCCGCGTTTTTCGTTTTTGATCAGATTGTAACGTTCGAATTTTAAAAGATATTCTCTCACCACCACCGGGCTGACCCCCGCGGCTCTGGCAAGCTGTAGTTCGGAGAAACTCTCCCCTGCGCGTAGCTGACGCTGGTTGATCATGGTGAAAAAAGCCTGCTCAAAAATCCGGTTTTGCTCAGTCATGGAGGCGGTTGTACAGGCAAAACCGTCGTCATGGTCGGGTTTACGTACGATGACATAGTGGCTGCCGACCTGGGTCAGCACGCCGCACTCGCCTAAGTGGCTCAGCATATGGCGCACGGTGGTGCGGCTGATGTTGTACATCTCCGCCAGCGCGCTCTGCGACGGGAGGGGGGAAGGGATATGGCCACGCGCCATATCATCGATTATCTGGTTAATCACATTGTGGCGTAAGTTCTGTGAACGGCTCATGGCTTCTCCTTTTTGCGTATTAAAACCCGATTTAAAACATTTTTATGCGCTGGGATTCACAGATTGTGTTTCTGCTTTCTCCGGCTTTTTTATTTTCGTTGATATCTGAGGCAACAAAAAAACAGGAGAGCAGAATCATGTCTACGATGAATACGTTGATTTGCCAGGAACCTAAAAAATTAGTCTGGAAAGAGCGTGAAATACCTATTCCGGGTGAGGGTGAAGCATTAATAAAAATTAAATCAGTCGGGATTTGCGGTACCGATATTCATGCCTGGGGTGGCAATCAGCCATTTTTCAGCTATCCACGTGTACTGGGGCATGAAATATGTGGGGAAATTGTCGGGCTGGGCAAAAATATACAGAATCTGAAAAATGGTCAGCAGGTGGCGGTTATTCCTTACGTGGCCTGCCAGCAGTGTCCGGCCTGTCTGAGCGGGCGCACTAACTGCTGCGAGAAGATTTCGGTGATTGGCGTGCATCAGGATGGCGGCTTCAGCGAATACCTGTCCGTACCGGTCACCAACCTGTTGGATGCGCAGGGAATTGATCCGCAGGCGGCGGCGCTGATTGAGCCTTATGCCATTAGCGCGCATGCGGTACGCCGGGCGGCGGTGGCTCCGGGTGAGCAGGTGCTGGTGGTCGGTGCCGGTCCGATTGGTCTGGGCGCGGCGGCGATTGCCAAAGCCGATGGCGCACAGGTGGTGGTCGCCGATACCAGTCCGGCTCGCCGGGAGCATGTGGTTTCCCGGTTGGGGCTCCCGGTTATCGATCCGTCTGCTGAAGATTTTGATGCGCAACTGCGTGACCAGTTTGGCGGTTCGCTGGCGCAAAAGGTCATTGATGCCACGGGCAATCAGCATGCGATGAACAACACGGTGAATTTGATTCGCCATGGCGGCAGCATCGTTTTCGTTGGGCTATTCAAAGGCGAATTGCAGTTCTCCGATCCGGAGTTCCACAAGAAAGAGACCACCATGATGGGCAGTCGCAACGCCACACCGGAAGATTTCGCCAAAGTGGGCCGCCTGATGTCGGAAGGCAAACTGACCGCCGACATGATGCTCACGCACCGTTACGCATTTGCCACACTGGCGGAAATCTACGAACGGGATGTGATTAACAACCGTGAACTGATTAAAGGCGTGATCACGTTCTGAGAGGGTAAATGCGATGAAGACATTGAATCGACGTGATTTTCCGGGGGCCAGTTACCCAACGCGCGTGATCCAGTTTGGTGAAGGGAATTTCCTGCGGGCGTTTGTCGACTGGCAACTGGATATCCTCAACGAGCAAACCTTTTTGAACGCTGGCGTGACCATCGTTCGCCCGATCAATAGCGATTTTCCACCGTCGCTGAATACCCAGGACGGGCTGTATACCACGCTTATTCGCGGGCTAAACGCGCAGGGCGAAGCGGTGAGCGAGGCGCGGCTGATCCGTTCGGTGAATAACGAAATCAATCCGTATCAGGACTTCGCGGCGTATCTGGCGCTGGCCCACAATGCGGATATTCGCTTTGTGTTTTCGAATACCACCGAAGCCGGAATTAGCTATCACGCGGCAGACCGGGTCGATGATGCGCCGCCGGTAAGCTTTCCGGCTAAACTGACACGTCTGCTGCTGGAGCGTTTTAATCATTTTGAGGGCGCAGTGGATAAGGGGTGGGTCATTATCCCGTGCGAGCTTATCGACTATAACGGCGAGGCGCTCAAAACGCTGGTACTGCGGTATGCACAGGAGTGGCAGCTTCCCCCGGCGTTTGCCGACTGGGTGGCGACGGCAAACACCTTCTGTTCCACGCTGGTCGACCGCATTGTCACCGGCTACCCGCGAGAAGAAGCCGCCGCGCTGGAAGCTTCGCTTGGCTATCACGATGCGTTTCTCGATACCGCGGAGCATTTTTACCTGTTTGTGATTCAGGGGCCGCAGTGGCTGGCCGAGGAGCTGAATCTGGCGCAGTGCCCGCTGAACATACGGGTAGTGAGCGATATCAAACCGTACAAAGAGCGTAAGGTCGCCATTCTCAATGGCGCGCATACGGCGTTGGTGCCGGTGGCCTGGCTGTGTGGCCTGGAGACTGTCGACGAAGCGATGCAGGATGCCGATGTCCGTCACTTTATCGAGCGGGCGATTAGCGAGGAAATTATACCGGTATTGGATCTCCCGGCGGATGAACTGCGTGAATTTGCCGACGCGGTGAGTGGGCGTTTTCAAAACCCCTACATTCGTCACCAGTTGCTTTCCATTGCGCTTAACGGGATGACCAAATTCCGTACCCGAATTTTGCCGCAACTGCTGGCGGGCCAGCAAAATGGGCGCTGGCCCGTGCGGTTAACGTTCGCCCTCGCGGCGCTGCTGGCGTTTTATCGCGCAGAGCGGGAGGGAGAACGCTATCCGATACAGGATGATGAGCAG
Organism: Citrobacter sp. 21OH12SH02A-Citro; assembly: GCF_027919895.1. Taxonomy (NCBI): domain Bacteria; kingdom Pseudomonadati; phylum Pseudomonadota; class Gammaproteobacteria; order Enterobacterales; family Enterobacteriaceae; genus Citrobacter; species Citrobacter sp. 21OH12SH02A-Citro. The sequence continues at coordinate 4,173,069 of NZ_CP114801.1, read as the reverse complement.
TGGGTTAGCCTGTATGCCAGTCTGTGGCCGCGAGTTGGCAAAGATTTAACGCTGCGTGAACTGGTGGATACTGTGCTCGGCGATGCGGCGCACTGGGGTGAAGATTTGACGTTGCTGCCCGGGCTTGCCGGGCTGGTGACGGCAAACCTGGAAATGATTCTGGTGCAGGGTATGCGCCAGGCAGTGAAAAGTCTGGAATAAGGTTGCCATGCAGCGCCCGGTGTGGTGTTGGGCGCTGTTTTTTTTTCAGACAATAAATGCGGCTAGCTGTAAGACTGATAAGCGAAGCGCCATCAGCCATTTCATGTTACGAGCCCTGAGCGACCACTTTGATTTCAACCATCCCGATCCCCAGTTTACGCGGCGAGTGGCCGAGAATATTGCCCTCGTTGGTGGCGACCGGATCGGGCGGGACAATCACCAGCGTATCGGCATCCGCCGGGTTATCAAAATGCAAGGTAGTGGTAGTGACATCATGGCCTAACACCAGCGTCTGTTCCTCGTGGCCAACGCGTACGGGAATAGGGCGATTGGCGTTGTCGCCGAAGGCTTTCGCTGTAATGACCAGATCGAATTTCTTCGGCAGCGGGGCCTTGTACTCGATGGTCACCTCTTTGCTGAGCTGCGCATTGGACCAGCGTCCCCAGGATTCGGGGCGTGAAATGCCGCTAAACTGTTTAACCTCTTCCGGCGCGCCCGCCACGTTGAAGACGAAGCTGTCGGCTTTGTAGCGAATGTCGTTATCGACAATTTTCAGCGTATCAACGTTACCTTTGTAGCGCTCCATGTCGATCACCGTGTCTTTAAACACGGTTTTACTTTTCCATTTGGCTTTGTCGACGTGCTGCACGATTTGCTGTCCGCCTAACTGGCCTTGCGATACGCACCAGTCGGTGGAGAGCGCCAGCTCCGGGGCCCATAGCTGCGCCATTTTGTAGCAGCGATCAACCCAGACAAAGTTATCTCGCGGCGCGAAATCTGCCAGTTGGAAGCGCAGCGGGGCCGAGTATTCGCTTTCCGGCAGCGGCTCGACGCGTTTGTCCGATACGCGCAGCAGCAACGGCAGGCGGAAATGGCTGCCGGAGAAAGAGATCATGTTTTTGTCCTGGTCGACGGTGAACTCTTTCATCTCTTTCGGGAAATTCCACAGGCGGATGATATCGGGCTTCCACGCCAGCATTTTTTCTTTGATGTTCAGGAACACTTCAGACACGGATTCGCTCGACAAACTGCTGCGGCCAAGACCGATAAAGTTATCGCCACCGAGAATATCCAGTACCGTTGCCCCGTTATCCATCGTGTTACGCTTCACCGCCAGCGTCTCCTGCTGTGGCTGGTCGCCGCGCAGCACGAAGAACAGGTTGTTGCGATCCTGCTTGTTCAGATACTTCCATGCGGTGTTGTTCATCGCCAGATGATCGGAAGAAACCACGATAACGGTATCTTTGAACCACGGTGAGGCTTTGATCTTATTGATAAATTCGGCAATGTTTTCCTGGCTGCAGCTGACCGCGCTGAAGGATTGGTTGGCCTTCCCGTCGATGTCATAACGTTTACGGTTACAGCTACGTGAGATAAATCCATCTGGATGATGGGTATCCACAGTCAGCGTAAACAGTGAAAAGCGCTGGCCCGAACGTGAAAGCTCTTCGAATTTTTTCCACGCTTCATCCAGCACGGTATCGTCGTAGAAGCCCCAGTCGTTGCGATAGGCCGGGTCCGCAACCACGCTTTTTAACTCTTCCGCACCGTAGAGATGATCAAAACCGTGAGATTTCAGGAACACGTCTTTGCCGGCAAAGCGCAGGTTGGCTCCCTGCACAAAGTAGTTTTGATAGCCGGAGTTTTTCAGGATATCGCCCAGACAGATATTGTTGGGGAAGAAGCTGGAGACCGACGCCGAGGCGTTGCCTTCAAACGGCGCAAACAGCGGAATACCGCACTGGGAGGCGACCATGCCAGCGATGGTGTAATCGGTACCCGGCAGTTGCATGGTATTGCTGAAATCCAGCCCTTCGTTTTTCAACGCACCGAGTTCCGGGGTCAGATCCGGGAACGCGTCATTGTTAAAATAGGTGCGCTCGAGGCTTTCGCCATAGATATAAACCAGATTCAGCTTCGGGTTGGGAATCGTTTTTGACGGCTCTTTATAATAGGTTGGGAAATCCGGATCGCCATCGCGCGACTGCGACTTTACCAGTTCGGTTATCTGGTGAAACGCCGGGCTGGCATCTACGGAGGCCAGCGCCAGCAGCAGGGCCAGCAGACTGTAACCCACATGATGCGGATGATGGCGACGGCGGCGCAGAATCCAGCCGAGAGCGACAAAAACGGTCGTCAGGACCAGCGCAATCCCGACACCAGGTAAGATATATTTTCCAATTCCCGCGCCGGTCAGGCTGTTGGTCAGCGTGTACAGAACCGCGTCATTGATACCGTCGCCGGTGAAATAGTCACTGGCATACAGCGTGATATTCAAGACAATAAAAATCCCCAGCACCGTTAACGTGGCAGCAAACCACCAGGTATTGCGACCCGCTTTCCAGGCGTAAATCAGCACTGAAGCGAGAAACAGAGTGATGGAGATGAGTTCTGACAACGATCGATCCTCAGTAAACCGGGCAAACGCCAGGCAGGCTAATGATTTTGGGAAAGCACAATGTAATAGCGATGTTGCATTGCTGCAATTGTAGTGACATTAAATTACGTTGTTATTCAGAATTGGTTTAGATATGCGTGTTTTTTGCGGGGGATTTACTGATTATTTGACGTGTGAATTTTATGGGGAGCAGGTTGATGCCGCGCAGGGTATACGCGGCATGTCGTGCGTCAGGAAATGAAGTTCATACCCTGTTTTAACACCAGATCGCAGGCCTTGGTTTTTACCTGCTTCGCCAGCGAGCTGTTGCCAATTGTGTTCAGGTCCAGTTGTTGACCATCTTTAGCGTTGAGCAGCCCCTGAATGCCGTCCATATAGTTGGTGTCTTGTTTCTGCTCCGGAGCACTGAGACCCAGTTTATCCAGCACCTGGTTTTTGACGTTCTGCGTGTCGGTGACCGAGGCCAGTTTCTGTTTCGCGCAATATTCCAGGATCCCGGCGGCGTTATTCATGCTGCTGGAGGTCAGCGACTGATTGCTGCCATTCAGTAGACTGGTCAGGGAAGAGAGCGACGAGCCGCCCTGCGAGCCGGAGCTTTGTTTGCTCAGTTCGCTGGCCGCGCTGGAGAGCGAATCCTGCCAGGAGGCGGCGAAAACGCTGGTCGAGATGAGCGTGCTGGCGGCAAGCGCACAGCACAGCAGACGTTTGGTTGTTTTCATCATTATATGCAACTCGTGTTATGCCTTTTCAGCGCAGTATAGCGCCGGCAGTCTTAGGAGTGGTCCTAATACGTTAATACTCTTTACCGGTTACCCGACTACGGTAGCTTTCCCAGTTAAAAATCACCCACAGGCTGTTGCCAAGGCGCATACGGTCCATAACCCGCTCGCCCAGCAGTTTGTTCATTTCATCCATATTGCTGTTGGTCAACATACCGGTCGGGCGTTTTGAAGACGAGCGGCGATCGACGATCTGGTTGATGATCACCTTTTCATAGCGGGATTCGGTCTGCACGCCGATTTCGTCGATCACCAGCAAATCGACATTGCTGAGATCGTTCAGCAGCTGTTCTTCGCTGGTTTCACGGTTGCTGAAGGTATCTTTCATGGCTGACATAATGTCCGCGACGGTGATAATCAGCACCGACTTGCCGCGCAGCAGCAGCTCGTTGCAGATAGCGGCGGCCAGATGGTTTTTGCCGGTGCCGGGCTTGCCAGAGAAAATAAAGCTGGCGATGTTGCCGTCAAACTCTTCAACGTACTGGCGAGCTTTGCTCAGGGCGTTCATCTGACCTTCGCATTCCACCCGATAGTTATCGAACGAACAGTTCTGATGCAGTGGACGAATACCGGAACGGTTGAATGTGCGCTGCATTTTCATGGCTCGGTTTTCACGGGCCAGCGCTGCGGCGCGAATTTCACCTTGCTCTTTTTGCCATGCCAGCAGCTCCTCGCCCGTTTTAAAGGCTGGCTCGACATTAGCCGGCATCATTTTTTGCAGACGTTTCATCAGGTCGCCAACGTTTTTCATCGTTATCCTCTAAAACCCGGTGGAATATGGTTGTCAGGCTCGCTGACACTGTTCACATCGCGCTTCGGCATTCCGCCATTGCTGGCCCGGCCAATCTGGATGCTGCGTGCCAGTTTTTGCTGCCACTGAATATGGTGAAAGACTTTGCCTTCGGCCTGCCAGTAGGCGACAAATGAGGCCAGTTCCTCGGCGGTGACCGGTTCTCTTAACGCCACGCCCCACAGGGCGGCCTGGCGCTGAAAGTCGGCATCGGGCTGCCAGTCAGCGTACATCGCAAATTTCCCCATTGGCACGACAACAGGAGCGGTTTGCGGCTCTTCATAAAATTGTGCATCCAGCGTCACATCGCTTCCCGGGCGTGACAGCTTCTCTTCAAGCGCCAACAACTCGGCCAGTCGTGCAGGCGTCACCGCGTAAAATGCTGGCGCGTTGTTGGCGAATACGGCTACGGCACCGCCCGCAGACCTGGCCAGCACCGTATGGTGATCGTGTAGTAAGGCGTCAATGCTAGTGACGTCCGGCGTCAAAATTTTGCTGGGCATAATGTTTCTCAATACTGAACAACAACCGAGAAGGGGACTGCTTTTATAGTAACACAGAGAAGAAGGAGAGCAGCAGATGAGGGGGCGATTCCCCTCTCTGCGAGGAGCTAACAAAGCGTGCCGCTAAACACGCGGGCGTTTGCGATACAGCCATAATCCCGGTACGGATAGCCCGATAGAGAGCGCTCCGACAATCGATGAGGCTTTCAGGAAATTGGTCAACAGCGTGATCATCAGCGCTTCGCTGTAGCCAAAATGGCCGATTTTTACCGCCGAGATCATGGCGGTATAGGCCGAGATCCCAGGGAACATGGGGATTACTGCCGCAACGGTGAAGACTTTCGGGTGCGCCAGATACCAGCGTGACCACTGGATCCCAATGCAGCCCACCAGTAGCGACGCCATAAAAGTTGACCATTCGATATTAAATCCAGCGCTCATCATCACCATTCGTGAACCGTGGCCGAGTGCGCCGAGTAACGCGCACCAGGGGAGCGCCCGATGTGGTACGTTAAATACCATGGCAAAACCAAGCGCCGGAATCGCCGACAGGATCATGTCCTGCATTAGCGCCAAAATGAAATCGATCACGCCCATCCGCGCAGCCCCCATAAGGTCATCGACATGACTACGCCAATGCAGGTCGCCAGCGTCAGCAGACTGGCAATAGCCCAGCGAGCGAGCCCAGTATTAATGTGTCCCTTAAACATATCCGCGACGGAGTTGATCAACGGAAAACCCGGAACCAACAGCAGCACGCTGGCGGCCATGGCGATGGTTGGAGTGTGGTTAAACGTCGGCAACGTCAGCAGCAGACCAGAAATCGAGGTTGCCACAAACGCAGTAATGCAGAAGTTGATTTGCGGGTGCAAATGCCGGGACGCCAGAATCTGGCGAATATACATTGCCACCATACTGGCGAAAAAGGTGATCACCGCGCCATCCCATCCGCCATTATTGAGTTTACAAAAGCAGGCGCAGGACAAGCCGACCATAAAGGCGACCAACCATCTTGGATAGCGCAGCGGTTTAATCTGGCTAAAGCGTTTCTCAACGCCTTTAACATCCAGCAGTTTGTGTTCCGCCAGAATAACGATGTGCTGCACCTCCGTCACGACGTGCATGTTAATTCCGCGATCCTGATTTTTTCGCGTTGAAGTCAGGCACTGCCCGTCTTTAATGGTGGTCAGGACGATGGCGTTAGAGGAGATAGCGCTTTCTACGCTATCCATGCCAAGCGCCAGCCCGAGGCGGGTGGATAGCTCGTCAACCAGCGCACTTTCTGCCCCATGCTGAAGTAAAAAAAGACCGCATTGAATACATAACCGTGTAACCGTTCGCTGTGACGACTGCTCTGTTTGCATGACTCGCTCTGACTGAAAAGGATCTCTTTGCGTGGCGGATGTCTTCTTTTTATCATGAAGCATGATCCTGTTGGCTCTGGCTAAGATCAATCTTTGCGTCGAAAAAAGATGCAGATCGTACGTCTGATGCGTTTGCACACCTCACTTGCTTATCAATAAAGACAGCGCTTATGAAAATGTAATGTTATTTATCAGGATGGAAAATACGGTGATGCTGCCAACTTACTGATTTAGTGTATGATGGTGTTTTTGAGGTGCTCCAGTGGCTTCTGTTTCTATCAGCTGTCCCTCCTGTTCAGCTACTGACGGGGTGGTGCGTAACGGCAAAAGCACCGCCGGACATCAGCGCTATCTCTGCTCTCACTGCCGTAAAACATGGCAACTGCAGTTCACTTACACCGCTTCTCAACCCGGTACGCACCAGAAAATCATTGATATGGCCATGAATGGCGTTGGATGCCGGGCAACCGCCCGCATTATGGGCGTTGGCCTCAACACGATTTTCCGCCATTTAAAAAACTCAGGCCGCAGTCGGTAACCTCGCGCATACAGCCGGGCAGTGACGTCATCGTCTGCGCGGAAATGGACGAACAGTGGGGATACGTCGGGGCTAAATCGCGCCAGCGCTGGCTGTTTTACGCGTATGACAGGCTCCGGAAGACGGTTGTGGCGCACGTATTCGGTGAACGCACTCTGGCCACACTGGAGCGTCTTCTGAGCCTGCTGTCGGCCTTTGAGGTCGTGGTATGGATGACGGATGGCTGGCCGCTGTATGAATCCCGCCTGAAGGGAAAGCTGCACGTTATCAGCAAGCGTTACACTCAGCGCATTGAGCGGCATAACCTGAATCTGAGGCAGCACCTGGCAAGGCTGGGACGGAAGTCGCTGTCGTTCTCAAAATCGGTGGAGCTGCATGACAAAGTCATCGGGCATTATCTGAACATAAAACACTATCAATAAGTTGGAGTCATTACCGAAACGTTGCGCTGGTAGAGAAGTGCGCGATGAGTAGCGTCGGTATTAAGAGCCTGTTTAATACCATGCCGGATAACCAATACGAACTACATATCTTTTCGAGCCAGCCTGCATTTAGTCAGGTTATGTTAAAAACGTCGTTTTCGGCGGTTATTTTCTCCCTCTCTGCAATCAGAACCGATCGCAGGGCCGGGTTAGCTTATCTGACGGAACTGGCTGTAAATTTTCCGCGTATTCGCCGGGTGATGATTGCTGATGATGACGCTGAAGCGCGATTAATCGGCTCTTTGTCACCGTTGCCGTTAGATGGCGTTGTGAGCAAATCTTCTTCATTAACGGTACTGCAGGACGCGTTATTTACGGTATTGAACGGCCCCAATCGGGGAACCGAAGGTTCTAAAAACCATTGGTATATCAATCAAAGCCGTATGCTCAGTCCAACAGAACGAGAAATACTGCGCTTTATGTCGAATGGCTATTCAATGCCGCAGATCGCTGCTCAGTTAGAGCGGAATATTAAAACCATTCGGGCACATAAATTTAATGTGATGTCCAAGCTGGGCGTGAGCTCAGATGCCGGACTGCTGGATGCTGCAGATATCCTGCTGTACCTGCGTGCAGGTGAACCTGCACCTTTTCTACAGGCGGCTTCTTAACGGGTAATGTTAGATCGTTTCGTGCCGGGTTTCGTTATCGGCACGGAACGTGAATCATCCCTGACACACATCCACCCAGGTGGCGGAAGTCAGCTCAGCCATCCTTTCTGGCGTGATACGAACGGCGCTGTGGATGGCGCCTGCGGCGGGAAGCACTTCAGCGTAATGCTTCAACGAAACATCGCAGTACACCGAAATCGGCGTTTCCAGTCCGAAAGGGCAAACGCCGCCAACGGGATGGCCCGTCGCGTTCACTACTTCATCGCTACTCAACATACGGGCTTTGGCACCGAAAGTGCTCTTTAGCTTTTTGTTATCCAGTCGGGCATCACCTTTGGCGACGACCAGAATAATGTCGTTCTTGACCTTCAGCGAAAGCGTTTTCGCGATCTGGCCAGGTTCGACGTTATGGGCTTTCGCTGCCAGATCGACGGTAGCTGTGCTCTGATCTAATTCGATAATCTCAATATCTGGTGCATATTGCGCTAAAAATTGGCGTACAGATTGCAAACTCATTCTTCTCTCCAAATCGCCTACAGGCAGCTCCATCCAGCAGAAAACCGCATGGCGTAATTTGTCATAGGGGCAAGCTCGCTGTAAATATTTTAATGTAACAACATGGCAACATTGGCAGTTTTTCGATCGTCTTCACAATCAAAGAAACCGGTTACAGTAACCGGTTGCAGAATGCTCAAATGGCGATTAATACTGAAGTTGTCACTTCCTCTGTATTACATAACAAGAGCCATCTATGAAACTGAACTCAAAATGCAGTAGCGCTGGCGTTCCTCCCGGCACGGTTGCGAAAAGTAGTAATGGGCTTTACGTGGTGGTGTTGATACCAGCACGGTTGCAGGGTTTTGCACAACGGGAGAACGGCTATGTCTACTAATCATGCTGTGTTTAATGTGATTTTCCGCTTCGTTGAAAATTACGTCAGCCCTGTTGCCGGGCGCATCTCTTCACAACGTCATGTGATGGCTATCCGTGATGGGTTTATTTCGGCGATGCCCTTTATGATCGTAGGCTCGTTTCTGCTGGTTTTCGCCTATCCGCCTTTTTCTCCGGATACCACCTGGGGGTTTGCACGTGCGTGGCTGGATATGGCGAAACAGTTTGAAGGCCAAATCCTCACACCGTTTGATATGACGATGGGGATCATGTCAGTCTACATATGTGCGGCTATCGCTTATAACCTGGGCAAGCACTATGTGAAGTCACATCAGCTAGATCCCTTCATGTGCGCGATGCTATCGATCATGGCTTTTTTGCTGATTGCTGCACCGAAAACCAAAGGCACGATGCCGGTTGATAGCCTGGGCGGTACGGGGATTTTCACTGCCATCCTGGTGGCTATTTACTGCGTTGAAATGATGCGCTTCCTGAAGGCGCACAACATCGGCATTCGTTTACCCGATCAGGTGCCGCCGATGATCAAAAACTCCTTCGATCTGCTGATCCCTGTGCTGGTGGTGGTGCTGACGCTGTACCCGCTGAGTCTGGTGATTCAGTCGCAGTTTGACATGCTGATCCCGCAGGCCATCATGGCCATCTTTAAACCACTGGTGTCTGCAGCGGATTCTCTGCCAGCGATACTGCTGGCGGTGCTGATCGGCCATCTGCTGTGGTTTGCGGGTATTCATGGCGCGGCAATTGTGTCGGGAATGCTGCAAATGTTCTGGCTCACCAATCTCGGGATGAACCAGTCGGCGCTGGCGCAGGGCGCGCCTTTACCGCATATCTTTATGGAAGCGTTCTGGACGTTCTTTATTGTGGTTGGAGGTTCCGGCGCGACGATGGGGCTGGTGATTTGCTATCTGCGTAGCCGCTCGGCCCATCTGCGATCGATCGGGCGTTTGAGCGTTGTCCCGAGCATTTTTAATATTAACGAACCGGTGATTTTCGGTACGCCGATTGTCATGAACCCAGTGTTCTTTATTCCCTTCCTGCTGGCCCCTATGGTGAACGCAGTGCTGGCCTGGGCGGCGATGAAGCTGGATTTAATTGGGCGGGTGATTTCAGTGGTTCCCTGGACGGCCCCGGCACCGGTTGGCGCGGCATGGGCGTTAGGCTGGGATTATCGTGCGGCCATTCTGGTTGTCCTGCTGGCACTGGTGTCTGCCGTCATCTACTTCCCATTCTTTAAGGTTTACGAAAAGCAGCTATTAGCGCAGGAAAAAGAAGAAGCACAGCGTATAGAAGAAGAAAATCAGCAGGTTGCATAACTGACGGGCGAGGGGCTACGGCTCCTCGCTTACTTCAGCGTGCAGTCACCGCATTGCTGGACATCGGGCAGGCGATAGCGCTGGCAGCAGGTTCTGCGCACTAACAGTCCCTCGCGCGGAACAACGGTACGCCACAGGGGATTATCCTGACCGCAGGAGAGTTGCTTCTCAAAAAAACAGGTCTGGCGCAGTGTGGTCAGCAGTTCTTCACCTAATAACGGCTTCATTTCCGTTAAATACCAGTGAATTAAATATCCGGTGTTGCTCCAGATAAGCTTCGCATTGATCTCGCCTGTCGCTTCCAGCGCCTGCACAACTGGCGTCAGCGCCGAGAGAATCAGCGTTTCCATGCGTTGCTGAGGAGACTGGGCCGTGACCTGGTGATCCTGATGCACGTCGATCCAGAAGCAGGCAGCACGGCCTGTTTCGTGGAATTCTACGTGCATGTGTTCAGGAGAGACGTCGATGGCCTCTTTTTGCGTCAGCAGGGCCACCATGAGCGGAGGCATCATCAGGCCGATATACCACTGCGCCCAGAGAGAAATTAGCGGCTTATTTTCGCGTGGCAGCGTGGGCTGATTGCGATAAATATGGTCTGAATAGACAGCCAGCAATGAACTTAGCGTCGTTGGTTGCGTCCATTCATGTAGCGTCATCGCACCTGGCACGGGCGTTTCGTCAAGACGAATGAAGTCCAGCAGGTGCTCACGGGTGTTGGCTATCGTTGCGCGTACGGCAGCAGCCAGCGAGGGTATCTTTGCAGGCAGAGGGCTACGCCAGATGACATCTTCAACGATCGGTGCGGAACGATAAGCCATGTCGATATAAGGATGTTAATCTTAATGATAATGATTGCTAATCCTATAATTGACATTGAGCGATGGCAAGATCTTTGTCGCCATCCCGGGCCACACCGCACAGATAGCTCAGGCAGAAGGGCAGTTTACCCGCAGGTCATCGCTGACCAGCGTACTGTTGCGCCCAAGGCTCTTGGCCTCATAAAGGGCTTTATCCGCTCGGGCAACAGCGGCATCAATATCCTGCTCGACCAGAGGCGCAATACCAATACTCACGGTTACGTTGGTTGCCACGCTCTCGTTAAACATGTGAGGAATTTTAAGGTCGTACACCTTCTGGCGAATACGTTCGGCGGCAGCCTGGGCCTGCTGGGGATCGACCGCGGTCAGCAAAACCATAAACTCTTCCCCACCAAAGCGCGCCACCACGTCCCGGGAGCGCACGGAGTCACGAATCGCGGCAGAGACGCGGATCAGCGCCTGATCTCCCATCATATGACCGTAGTGATCGTTATAGGCTTTGAAGTGGTCGATATCCAGCAGCAAGACGTAGTGCTTCGCGTTGCTCAAGGCCAACAGCGTATCGAGTCGGTGTTGTAGCCCCCGACGATTGTACAAACCGGTTAGCGGGTCGAGCATGCTGAGTCCGTTCAGGGTTTCCCGTTCTTCCAGCAGTTTATACATCAGCTGCTGGGCGAAGCCATCGTAGCGCTTTTGTATCACATGCTGGATGGCGATCCCGGCCATGGGCAGCGCCATAAAATAGATAATTCGCAAACCATGCTCGCTGCCATTCAGCCATAAACAGACGGCGACGGAAGGCAATGAGTGAAGCGTAAACGCGATGATATTATTGGCAAAAGCGATAGAACCAATAAACAGCACGCTGAGAAGCGCGATTAATAGAAAATAATAATCATTATGACCCAGAGCGTTATATTTCAGGAAAATATGTAATGCCCATAGCAAACCAAAAACGATTGAAATAAAAGGAAGATTAATTCTTTTATCCACATATTTCCTATGCCATGCCAGCAACAATGTACTCATCACGAGAATCAGCAATGCCGGTACTGACAACGCTTTGACGGCAAACAGGGGAAAAAAAAGCGTAAACAGTGCGGAGACTGCGTTGAGCAGCAGAAATAATCGTAAAGAGAGTTGGTATTTTTTGGTGCGCAGAGCTCGCCAGGATTGTACTGTCATAGGTAAATATTGTTAGTTATCTGCAATGTACGAAGGTGTGTTGGTAAATAAAACAAATAACGAACGGGGTATCATTCGCAGAGGTTTTTATTGTTTTTAGTTGAAAAACTAACCGGCGAGCAATTTATCACCTTAAATTATTCATGTCATCAATCGTTAAGTAAAACTCATATAATTGATAGTGCCTCCCAGCTGACAAATGAGAAAATTTATCATATGATATTGGTTATCATTATCAGTGTCATAGGTGGTACCATGTTGCAACGTACGCTGGGCAGTGGATGGGGTGTTCTGCTGCCGGGAATACTGATTGCCGGGATGGCATTTAGCGACCTGTCGATCTACGTATGGAAGGCGATGATTGTATTAGGATTACTGTTGACTTCACTCATGCTGTACCACAAGCGTTTGCGGCATTTTGTCCTGTTGCCTTCATGTGCGGCGCTGATCGGCGGCATTGTTCTGGTGATGATGAACGGGAATCAGGGATGAACAAAACAGGGAAGAAATCGAGAGGGAAATAAGATAATTGGTGCGAGGGGGGGGACTCGAACCCCCACATCCTAAGGACACTAACACCTGAAGCTAGCGCGTCTACCAATTCCGCCACCTTCGCACAGTCATCTTATTTTTTGATATCGCCTCGTTGGTGCGAGGGGGGGGACTCGAACCCCCACATCCTAAGGACACTAACACCTGAAGCTAGCGCGTCTACCAATTCCGCCACCTTCGCCCAGTGCGAGCAATATCAACGTGGATTATGGTGCGAGGGGGGGGACTTGAACCCCCACGTCCGAAAGGACACTAACACCTGAAGCTAGCGCGTCTACCAATTCCGCCACCTTCGCATACCATCGACACTCAAAAAAGTATCGTTACCACGGAGGCGCATTCTAGTGGTTTTCAACTTTTCGTCAATAGTTAATTGCCCAGGACGCGCTTAATTGATGTAAAAATGGGCGCTAAACGCAGGCCGTGTAAACGAAGTGCCACCCCGCATTTAGCAAACCCTGCCGGATGGCGGTGCAGGCACCTTATCCGGCATGGGATGGCCGTTCTACTTCTTCGCCTGACGCGTCATGATGGTGCGATAGACCTTGAAGCGACCGGTCTGCGCGATAACTTCGTGGAAGCCAAACACTTCATCCAGTACCTTCGGATAAGGCAGGAAGGCGTTCGCCACGATACGCAGTTCACCGCCGCTGTTGAGGTGGCGCACTGCGCCGCGAATCAGCGTTTGCGCGGCATCGAGGCTGGTCTGCATCCCGTCGTGGAACGGTGGGTTGGAGATGATCATATCAAAGCGACCCGTCACGTCAGAAAAGACGTTACTGGCGATTACGTCTCCTTCAATACCGTTGGCAGCAAGCGTTGCGCGGCTGGCTTCAACGGCGGCGGCACTAACATCGCACAGGGTTAAACGCACTTTTGGCGAGTGGCTGGCTAAGGCGACGGAGAGTACGCCTGCACCACAGCCGACATCCAGAACTTTGCCTTTGGTGTGCGGCGTCAGCGTGGAGAGCAGCAGTTGGCTGCCAACATCCAGGCCGTCACGGCTGAATACGCCCGGCAGCGTTTTGATGGTCAGATTTTCGGTCTGGTATTCATCCCAGTATTTTTCTGCATCAAAGACCGGCTGTTTTTCCAGACGACCATGGTACAGGCCACAGCGACGCGCGCTGTCGACTTTGTTCAGCGGCGCGTATTCGGCCAGCATCTGCTCTGCGCTACGAACGCCGCTGCGGTTCTCACCAACAACAAAAATATCGGTGCCCACCGGTAACAGCGACAGAATGTTCATCAACTGGAACTGGGCTTCCGGCTTATTCTTCGGCCAGTAGTAGATCAGCGTATCGCTATCGGCAACGTCATCGGCCTGCGCGACGAGGCTAAAGCGAACGTTGTCACCCATCTGGCGGTTAAGCACCTGCCAGTGGTGAAGCTGCTGAGTGTGCGCACGGCTGGCGGCGCATTCAAAATGGGCAGGCAGGTCATCCTGCAAATCACCGGCAAAAAGAATACGGCTTTGTTCGAAATCATCACTGTGGCGCAGCAAGACTTCACTTGCCGGGGTAAAAGCAGACATGGAGTGCTCCTTAAATTGTACAGCGGGGGATTATAGTTGTTTGATGGCACGGATTCGACAAATTTGCTATATTTGCGCCCTTGATAGACAGGAGTGTTTCGCTATGACATCCCGACGAGACTGGCAGTTACAGCAATTGGGCATTACGCAGTGGTCATTGCGTCGTCCCGGCGCACTGCAGGGCGAGATCGCGATTTCAATTCCTGCGCACGTCCGTTTGGTGATGGTTGCTGCACAATTACCCGCACTAACTGAACCGTTGATGAGCGATATTTTACGCGCATTAACCGTCAGCCCGGATCAGGTTTTACAACTGACGCCTGACCGCGTCGCCATGCTGCCGCAGGGCAGTCGCTGTAATAGCTGGCGGCTGGGAACCGAAGAGCCGCTGCTGCTGGAGGGCGCTCAGGTCGAGAGTCCTGCGTTTAATGAATTACGGGAAAACCCCGCGGCCCGCGCCGCGTTATGGCAACAAATCTGCGCATATGAACACGATTTCTTCCCTCGAACCGACTGATTTACCTGCAGCATTTCAGATTGAAAAACGCGCTCACGCTTTTCCGTGGAGTGAAAAAACATTTGCCAGCAACCAGGGCGATCGCTACCTCAATTTTCAGTTGAGGGTTGACGACGTAATGGCCGCCTTTGCGATTACACAGGTCGTGCTGGATGAAGCTACGCTGTTCAATATTGCCGTCGATCCTGACTTTCAGCGCCGGGGCCTGGGGCGTGAGCTACTGGAATACCTGATCGATGAGCTGGAAAAGCGTGGAATTTTGACACTGTGGCTTGAAGTGCGCGCCTCAAATGCTGCCGCTATCGCGCTGTACGAAAGCCTGGGCTTTAACGAGGCGACGATCCGGCGCAATTACTATCCGACGGCCGATGGTCATGAAGACGCCATTATAATGGCATTGCCAATCAGCATGTAAGACAAGGTGTAATGATGAAGAAGTGGGACTGGATTTTCTTTGATGCCGACGAAACGCTGTTTACGTTTGACTCGTTTACCGGCTTACAGCGGATGTTTCTCGACTATAGCATTACCTTTACCGCTGAAGATTTTCAGGACTACCAGGCCGTAAATAAACCGCTGTGGGTGGATTATCAAAACGGTGCGATTACCTCATTACAACTCCAGCACGCTCGTTTTCAGAGCTGGGCTGAACGCCTGAAGGTTGAGCCAGGCCAGCTTAATGACGCCTTTATCAATGCGATGGCGGAGATTTGCTCGCCGTTGCCTGGGGCGGTTTCTCTGCTCAATGCGATTCGTGATAAAACAAAAATCGGTATTATTACTAACGGCTTTACGGCGTTGCAGCAAATCCGCCTTGAGCGGACGGGGCTGCGCGACTATTTCGACCTGCTGGTGATTTCTGAGCAGGTTGGCGTGGCAAAACCCGATCCCCGTATTTTTGACCATGCGCTGGAGCAGGCGGGCAATCCTGAGCGTTCCCGCGTACTGATGGTGGGCGACACCGCAGAGTCCGATATTCTTGGCGGCATTAACGCCGGGCTATCCACTTGCTGGCTAAATACGCACCACCGCGAGCAGCCAGCGGGCATTCAGCCGACCTGGACCGTGGCGTCATTAAGTGAACTGGAGCGGCTCCTGTGTAAACACTGATTGCCTCCCCCCCGTTGATGGGTAAAATAGCCGCAATTTTTCGTATTCAACTTGCACGGCCTGTTGCCGTGCTTACCTAAGAAGATTTGACTATGACGTTGTCTCCTTATTTGCAAGAGGTGGCCAAACGCCGCACTTTTGCCATTATTTCTCACCCGGATGCCGGTAAAACGACAATTACTGAAAAGGTACTGTTATTCGGACAGGCGATTCAGACCGCCGGTACGGTAAAAGGCCGTGGCTCCAGCCAGCATGCGAAATCTGACTGGATGGAAATGGAAAAACAGCGTGGTATCTCCATTACCACCTCTGTGATGCAGTTTCCATATCATGACTGCCTGGTAAACCTGCTGGACACCCCAGGGCACGAAGACTTCTCTGAAGATACATACCGTACTCTGACGGCGGTGGACTGCTGCCTGATGGTCATCGACGCCGCAAAAGGTGTTGAAGACCGGACCCGTAAGCTGATGGAAGTTACCCGTCTGCGTGATACCCCGATCCTGACCTTTATGAACAAACTCGACCGTGACATCCGCGATCCGATGGAGCTGCTGGATGAAGTCGAGAATGAACTGAAAATCGGCTGTGCGCCGATCACCTGGCCGATTGGCTGCGGTAAGTTGTTCAAAGGCGTCTATCACCTATATAAAGACGAAACTTACCTGTACCAGACGGGTAAAGGCCACACCATTCAGGAAGTGCGCATTGTTAAAGGTCTGAACAACCCGGAACTCGATGCCGCCGTGGGGGAAGACCTGGCGCAGCAGCTGCGTGACGAACTGGAGCTGGTGCAGGGCGCGTCTAACGAGTTCGACCATGAGCTGTTCCTCGCGGGCGAAATCACCCCGGTATTCTTCGGTACCGCGCTCGGTAACTTCGGCGTTGATCATATGCTGGATGGCTTAGTGGAGTGGGCGCCTGCGCCGATGCCGCGTAAAACCGACACCCGTGTCGTTGAAGCCTCAGAAGAGAAGTTCACCGGCTTTGTGTTTAAAATTCAGGCCAACATGGACCCGAAACACCGTGACCGCGTGGCGTTTATGCGCGTGGTGTCCGGCAAGTACGAGAAAGGTATGAAAATGCGCCAGGTGCGCATTGGTAAAGACGTGGTTATCTCCGATGCGCTGACTTTTATGGCCGGTGACCGTTCTCACGTGGAAGAAGCGTATCCGGGCGATATTCTGGGTCTGCACAACCACGGCACTATCCAGATTGGCGATACCTTTACCCAAGGCGAAATGATGAAGTTCACCGGTATTCCGAACTTCGCGCCGGAGCTGTTCCGTCGTATTCGTCTGAAGGATCCGTTGAAGCAGAAACAGCTGCTGAAAGGGCTGGTTCAGCTGTCCGAAGAGGGCGCAGTGCAGGTTTTCCGTCCGATCGCTAATAACGATCTGATCGTGGGCGCTGTTGGTGTGCTGCAGTTCGACGTGGTGGTTTCACGACTGAAGAGCGAATACAACGTTGAAGCGATTTATGAGTCGGTCAACGTAGCGACAGCACGCTGGGTAGAGTGTTCTGACGTGAAGAAATTCGAAGAATTCAAGCGTAAAAACGAAATTCAGCTGGCGCTGGATGGCGGCGATAACCTCACCTATATCGCGCCGACCATGGTTAACCTGAATCTCACCCAGGAACGTTACCCTGACGTTCAGTTCCGCAAAACGCGCGAACACTAATCGACCTTCAGGGCACGGTATCCGCCGTGCCCTACAACTTTTCCTGTCTTTTAAATCCCTTGCGGAATGTTCTTAAAACCTCTCGTTTTTCTTTTGTTTGCGCGTTTTTTAGTCAATCTGGACTGCGATCACGAAATCCTGAACTATATTTAACAATGTGATGACATAAATGTCGGCGTTAAATGCTTTTTAGGCTACCTGTTGCAGCTTCTATTGCTGATATTTATTCCACTTACAAGATTAGTTGCTGGCTCAAGCCGTTTTACGGCAGAGCGCAGCTTTTAGCAAACATACAGGAATACATTGATGACAATGACAGGACTTAAGATTTCTAAAACGCTGCTGGCCGTGATGCTGACCTCCGCTGTTGCAACGGGTTCTGCTTATGCAGAAAACTCCACGACGGATAAAACGCAATCCGGCGTCGAAAGTGCGGGGCAGAAAGTCGATAGCTCCATGAACAAAGTCGGTAATTTCATGGATGACAGCACCATCACTGCGAAAGTAAAAGCCGCGCTGGTGGATCACGATAGCATTAAGAGCACCGACATTTCCGTTAAAACCGACCAGAAGGTGGTGACGCTAAGCGGGTTTGTTGAAAGTCAGGCACAGGCCGAAGAGGCAGTTAAAGTCGCCAAAGGCGTTGAGGGTGTGACCTCCGTTAGCGACAAACTGCACGTACGTGATAGCAAAGACTCTTCTGTAAAAGGCTATGCGGGCGATACGGCAATCACCAGTGAGGTAAAAGCCAAGCTGCTGGCCGATGATATTGTCCCTTCCCGCAAAGTGAAAGTTGAAACCACCGATGGCGTGGTACAGCTTTCAGGAACCGTTGAATCACAGGCTCAAAGCGATCGCGCTGAGAGCATCGCCAAAGCGATTGATGGCGTGAAAAGCGTCAAAAACGATCTTAAAACTCACTAATTAGACTTAATTCGTCCTCCCGACGTTTGTCGGGAGGCGTGTTGTGCACCACACTGAAAATATCGCCGATGGGCAGCCTGAGTGCTCATATCAAGCGGTGACATTAACTATGGTAAAGGAGAAGCGCATGTTTCGATGGGGCATCATATTTCTGGTTATCGCGTTAATTGCCGCTGCACTGGGTTTTGGTGGACTGGCGGGTACCGCTGCTGGCGCAGCGAAAATTGTTTTTGTGGTGGGGATCATTCTGTTTCTGGTCAGCCTGTTTACAGGTCGTAAACGGCCCTAGCGACATCCCCTTTATTCTTCAAGTTAAAGGTGCGCTGGCTACGCGTGCTCGCCCGTATCACTTACCAGAGTAAGCAGATCGGGATTCACGCCCTTGCCGCCTTCTTGTAACTCGAATTATTTTGGGGATTAACCGTAAAGATAACTTGCTACTAAGCCAGTCCAGTCCACCGGACTGGCTTTTACGGTTTTAGCATCAGGCAATTTGCGTTACTTTGTTGTTCTATTACAAAAACAACAGGAAGGCAGAGGTGGGGCAGAGAATACCCGTCACGCTCGGTAATATTGCGCCGTTATCGTTACGTCCGTTTCAACCAGGCAGTATGGCGCTGGTGTGTGAGGGCGGCGGACAAAGAGGCATCTTCACCGCTGGCGTACTGGATGAATTCATGCGCGCGCAGTTCAATCCTTTTGATCTCTTCTACGGGACCTCCGCTGGCGCGCAAAACCTTTCAGCCTATCTTTGTAACCAGCCGGGTTACGGCCGTAAAGTCATCATGCGTTACACTACCCGACGTGAATTTTTTGACCCGGTGCGCTTTGTGCGCGGGGGAAATTTAATCGATCTCGATTGGCTGGTGGATTCGACTGCGTCCCAGATGCCGCTGGCGATGGATAACGCCGAGCGCCTGTTTGCCGCAGGGAAATCGTTTTATATGTGCGCCTGTCGGGGCGATGACTACACGCCTGGCTATTTTTCGCCGAACCGGCAAAACTGGCTCGATCTTATTCGTGCCTCCAGCGCTATTCCCGGGTTCTACCGCGCCGGGGTTGCGCTGGATGGTGTGAATTATCTCGATGGGGGAGTCAGCGACGCCATTCCCGTGCAGGAAGCGGCGAAGCAGGGGGCAAAAACGCTGGTGGTTATCCGCACCGTGCCTTCGCAAATGTATTACACCCCGCAGTGGTTCAAGCGTATGGAACGCTGGCTGGGCGAAAGCAGCCTGCAACCGCTGCTGAATCTGGTCCAGCACCATGAAGCCAGCTATCGCGCGATTCAGAGTTTTATTGAGAAACCGCCGGGCAAGCTGCGTATCTTTGAGATCTACCCGCCCAAACCGCTCCATAGCATGGCATTAGGAAGCCGTATTCCGGCGCTGCGGGAAGATTACAAGACCGGACGCCTGTGTGGTCGTTACTTCCTGGCAACCGTCGGTAAGCTGCTGGCGAAAAATGCGCCGCTGCCTCGTCAGACGCCGAAGATTGTGGTGCCGGGACCGGTCGTGGTTCCTCCCGCGCCGGTGGCTAACGACGCTCACGCCCCCGTGGTGACCAATGCGCCTCAGGCTAACGACACGACGTTTAATAACGAGGATTTGGCGTGAGTTATCGTTTTATTGATACGCATTGTCACTTTGATTTTCCGCCGTTTACGGGCGATGAATCTGCCAGTATTCAGGGCGCGGCTGACGTCGGCGTGCAAAGCATTATCGTTCCGGCCACCCAGGCGGCAAATTTTTCCCGCGTACTGGCGTTAGCGGAAAATTACCCTCCATTGTTTGCCGCCCTGGGGCTGCACCCCATTGTTATTGAACAACATAGCGATGACTGCCTGGAGCAGTTGCAGCAGGCGCTGGATAAGCGTCCGCAAAAGCTGGTGGCGGTAGGTGAGATTGGGCTGGATCTTTATCGGGACGATCCGCAATTCGATAAGCAAGAGCGGCTGCTGGAAGCGCAGCTTAAGCTGGCGAAGCGTTACGAATTGCCGGTGATCCTGCATTCGCGGCGCACTCATGACAAGCTGGCGATGCACCTGAAACGCCATGCTTTACCGCGAACCGGCGTGGTGCATGGATTTTCCGGGAGCGTGCAGCAGGCCGAACGTTTTGTGCAACTGGGCTACAAAATTGGCGTGGGCGGCACCATTACCTATCCGCGCGCCAGTAAAACCCGCGAGGTAATGGCGCAACTGCCGCTGGACTCACTGCTGCTGGAAACTGACGCGCCGGATATGCCGCTCAACGGCTTTCAGGGACAGCCGAATCGCCCGGAGCAGGTGGTCAGAGTCTTTGATGTCCTCTGCGAGCTGCGCCCGGAACCTGCGGATGTTATCGCTGATGCGCTGTATCGCAATACGACGGCGTTATTTGATTTTTAATTGCCGGACGACGGATACGTCGCATCCGGCAATTACAGGTACAGCGCCGGGAAGATCAAATTATCCACTCCGCGCTCGCTCAATCCTTGCGCCAGTTGCTCCACATCCTCAGGCGTGGCGCTCGGCCAGTCCTTCGCTTCGCCGTACACCCCGTGCGCATGAAAGGCATTTAGCCGCACTGGTACATCACCTGAACGTTTGATAAACGCCGCCAGTGCATCGATATGCTGTAGATAATCCACGTGGCCAGGAATAACCAGCAGGCGCAGTTCCGCAAGTTTTCCCTGCCCGGACAAAAAGGTAATGCTTTGTTTAATCAGCGTGTTATCGCGGCCAGTCAACTGTCGATGACACGCGCTATCCCAGGCTTTTAAATCGAGCATTACGCCGTCGCATACCGGCAGCAGTTTTTGCCAGCCGGTTTCGCTCAGCATGCCGTTGCTGTCTACCATGCAGGTCAGGTGTTGCAGTTGCGGATCGGTTTTGATCGCGTTAAACAGCGCCACGATAAACGGCAACTGGGTGGTCGCTTCGCCGCCGCTGACCGTAATTCCTTCAATAAACAGCACCGCCTTGCGAATATGCTGCAGCACTTCATCAACGCTCAGGGTTTGCGCCATCGGCGTGGCCTGCTGTGGGCACATGTGCAGGCAGGTATCGCACTGCTGACATACGTCGGATTGCCATCTCACTTTCCCCGCACTCAGGCTCAGCGCTTCATGCGGGCAATGCCGGACACATTCCCCGCAGTCGTTGCAGCGTCCCATCGTCCACGGATTGTGGCAATTTTTACAGCGCAGGTTACATCCTTGCAGAAACAGAGCCAGGCGACTGCCCGGCCCGTCGACGCAGGAGAAAGGAATGATCTTACTTACTGAAGCGCATCTGCTGTTCATGGCTAATCACGCGAGGTTGTCGTTCCAGAATGCGCGTATTGCGCGCGGCTTCTTCGCCCAGCCAGGTGGTGTTGGTGCGTGAACCTTCGGCGCGATATTTTTCCAGATCCGACAGGCGTACCATATAGCCGGTGACGCGGACCAGATCGTTACCACTCACGTTGGCAGTAAACTCACGCATCCCAGCTTTAAACGCCCCGAGGCACAATTGCACCAGCGCCTGAGGATTGCGCTTGATGGTTTCATCCAGCGTGAGAATGTCGCTGATCCCAGCGTGATAATACGCATGATGCGGCGCGACGGTTTGCAGGTGAGTGATCGGATCCGGCTCATCGCCGTAGGGCAGACGCGCGCCCGGCGTGGTGCCGATGTCAGAACTGATCCCTGACTGTGCGTGCAGCATTGCGCGCTGCTTCCAGCCAAATTTCACCGGGCTACTTTCTACAAACTCCGCCAGTTGGGCGCTGATACGATACCCGAGCTGATTGGCGACCTCGTCTTTTCCGTAGCGAGCATTCTGCCCCGCATTATCGCACAGCAGATTCACCGCCTCCGCCAGGCCATACATGCCGAACATAGGGACAAAACGTTCGGGATCAATCAACCCTTCCTGCACCAGGAAGCTATTCTCAAAGAAATGTGATTTTTCATAGAGGAATTCACATCGTGAATCAATGATGGCGATTTGCTGCTGGCAATAGTGCGGTAGGGTGCGCGTAAAGAAGTCATCGACAGAGGTGCTGCGCTCTGCGATGGCTTTCAGATTGAGCCTGACCAGCGTGCTTCCACCCCCGGCGAGCGGCAACGAGTTGTAACAGCTGACGACGCCATACTGACCTTTTGTGAAAATTTTATCATTTTCGGGGCCGTTGGAAATGTGCGGCTTACTGCACTCGCAGATATTTTGCGCCACGTTGAGCAGCAGGTCGTCAGGTGTAATTTGCGGATCATAAATGAACGTCAGATTAGGCGAAACCTGCTTTAACTCTGCGTCTGCGCGTAAAATTGCACGGGTGACAGGCGTATCTGCGGGGCCGATATTGGCATGCATAAATGCGTCTGGCAGGGTTCTGTCGAGATAACGCCAGAAACGTTTTATTCGAATATCGATCTCATCTTGTGTTAGAATTCTAACATACGGTTGCAACAGAACGTCGAGCTGGCCGAGATAGACCGGCATCGAGGTGACTGACGGAACGTGGTGATACAGGATGGTGAGTAAGGATAACGCGTCATCAAGATCCCTGGCTCCTTCCAGTTCCAGCCATGAGGAACCGTTGGCCAGAAAACGCGCGTAGTCGGGTAAAACATAGCGCGGTTTGAACGGGGCATGACCTTCATACATATCGCAGATCACCCCGTCATCCAGCGCCTGGCGAGCCTCAGCAGGTAGTTGCGGGTAAGGCAGCGCGTTTTCAGCCTCCAGTGCCAGGAAGTGGCGTTTCTGCTCAGGGCTGAGCACCGGACTGGTCACGATTTGTTGGCAACGCTGTTGCAGCGCGAGTTCGCTTGAAGTGGGCATCGTTGATTCCTTTTTATCCCGAAGGTGTAACGCCATTGTAGAAAGCAACGCCGCCACAACCTTTGATCCGGATGCGCCTGATGCCACCGCATCCCTTCCTGAAAGGTGATTTATTTGAAGTAGATCTCATTAGAGTAATGCAAATCTGTATGTGGTTTTCATTAACTGTGATGTATATCGAAGTGTAATAGCGAGTGGATGTTAGAATACTAACAAACTCGCAAGGTGAAATTTTATACGGCGATGCCGTTGGAGAATGTTATGACCGATTTAACAGCAAGCAGCCTGCGTGCACTGAAACTGATGGACCTGACCACTCTGAATGACGACGACACCAATGAAAAAGTGATCGCGCTGTGTCATCAGGCGAAGACTCCGGTAGGCAACACTGCCGCTATTTGCATCTATCCGCGTTTCATCCCTATCGCGCGTAAAACGCTGAAAGAGCAAGGCACTCCGGACATCCGTATTGCAACCGTGACCAACTTCCCGCACGGCAACGACGACATCGAGATTGCGCTGGCTGAAACCCGCGCGGCGATTGCCTACGGCGCGGATGAAGTTGACGTGGTGTTCCCTTACCGTGCCCTGATCGCCGGTAACGAGCAGGTTGGTTTTGATCTGGTTAAAGCATGTAAAGATGCGTGTGCGGCGGCAAACGTGCTGCTGAAAGTGATCATCGAAACCGGTGAGCTGAAAGAAGAGAGTCTTATCCGTAAAGCGTCTGAAATCTCCATCAAAGCGGGTGCTGATTTCATCAAAACCTCTACCGGTAAAGTGCCGGTAAATGCGACGCCGGAAAGCGCACGCATCATGATGGAAGTGATCCGCGACATGGGCGTTTCTAAAACTGTAGGTTTCAAACCGGCAGGCGGCGTGCGTACCGCAGAAGATGCACAGCAGTTCCTGGCGATTGCCGACGAACTGTTTGGCGCTGACTGGGCCGATTCCCGTCACTATCGTTTTGGGGCATCCAGCCTGCTGGCGAGCCTGCTGAAAGCGCTGGGTCACGGCGATGGTAAGAGCGCAAGCAGCTACTAATTACTCGTCATACTGCAAGCCGCAGGTGCGTTAGCTGCACTCCCTCACCCCAGTCACTTACTGTAGTAAGCGCCTGGGGATGAGCTTCCTTGCCGCTTCCTGCGACTCGAATTGTTTAGAGTAATCATTCATTGCAGTGGGTTTTCCGCTGCATTTAACCTGATTTATCGGGGGTTACCATGTTTCTCGCACAAGAAATTATTCGTAAAAAACGTGATGGTCATGCGCTGAGCGATGAAGAGATTCGTTTCTTTATCAATGGGATTCGCGACAACACCATCTCTGAAGGGCAAATCGCCGCCCTGGCGATGACCATTTTCTTCCACGATATGACAATGCCTGAGCGTGTTTCGCTGACCATGGCAATGCGTGATTCAGGAACCGTGCTGGACTGGAAAAGCCTGCAGCTGAACGGCCCGATTGTGGATAAACACTCTACCGGCGGCGTGGGTGACGTAACGTCACTGATGTTAGGCCCGATGGTCGCTGCATGTGGCGGCTATATTCCGATGATCTCCGGACGTGGTCTGGGTCATACCGGCGGTACGCTCGATAAACTGGAAGCCATCCCAGGGTTTGACATCTTCCCGGACGATGCGCGTTTCCGTGAAATTATTAAAGACGTGGGTGTGGCGATTATTGGGCAAACCAGCTCGCTCGCACCGGCGGATAAACGTTTTTATGCCACCCGCGATATTACCGCGACGGTGGATTCCATCCCGCTGATTACCGGCTCTATCCTGGCGAAAAAGCTGGCGGAAGGGCTGGATGCGCTGGTGATGGATGTGAAAGTAGGCAGCGGCGCCTTTATGCCGACCTATGAGCTTTCTGAAGCGCTTGCCGAAGCGATTGTCGGCGTGGCGAACGGAGCGGGTGTACGTACCACCGCGCTGTTAACCGATATGAACCAGGTACTGGCATCCAGCGCAGGTAACGCGGTTGAAGTCCGCGAAGCGGTGCAGTTCCTGACAGGTGAATACCGCAATCCACGTCTGTTAGACGTCACGATGGCGCTGTGCGTGGAAATGCTGATCTCCGGCAATCTGGCGAAAGACGATGCCGAAGCCCGTGCGAAATTGCAGGCGGTGCTGGATAACGGCAAAGCGGCAGAGATTTTTGGTCGCATGGTTGCGGCGCAGAAAGGCCCGACCGATTTCGTCGAAAATTATGCGAAGTACCTGCCGACGGCAATGCTCAGCAAAGCGGTATATGCTGATACCGAAGGTTTTGTCAGCGCTATGGATACCCGTGCGCTGGGAATGGCGGTTGTTTCCATGGGCGGCGGTCGTCGTCAGGCTTCGGACACCATTGATTACAGCGTTGGCTTTAGCGACATGGCGCGTCTGGGCGACAGCGTAGACGGACAGCGTCCGCTGGCGGTGATCCACGCTAAAGATGAAGCCAGCTGGCAGGAAGCGGCGAAAGCGGTCAAAGCGGCAATTAGCCTTGACGATAAAGCGCCAGAAATTACACCGACAGTCTATCGTCGTATTACCGAATAACTGTATACTGATCTGATCGCTTTTTTGCGGCGCAGATGTTGGAGAACAAGATGAAACGTGCATTTATTATGGTGCTGGACTCCTTTGGTATTGGTGCGACTGAAGATGCGGATCGCTTTGGCGACGTAGGCTCAGACACTATGGGACACATTGCAGAAGCCTGTGCGAAAGGCGAAGCTGACAAGGGTCGCAAAGGTCCACTGAATCTGCCTAACCTGACCCGTCTGGGCCTGGTGAAAGCTCACGAAGGTTCTACCGGTAAAATTGCTGCTGGTATGGACGGTAACGCGGAAGTGATTGGTGCCTACGCCTGGGCGCATGAACTCTCTTCCGGGAAAGACACGCCGTCTGGCCACTGGGAAATCGCGGGTGTTCCGGTTCTGTTTGACTGGGGTTATTTCTCCGATCATGACAACAGCTTCCCGCAGGAACTGCTGGATAAACTGGTCAAACGTGCCAACCTGCCGGGCTACCTCGGCAACTGTCACTCTTCCGGTACCGTGATCCTGGATCAACTGGGTGAAGAGCATATGAAAACCGGCAAGCCGATTTTCTATACTTCCGCAGACTCCGTGTTCCAGATTGCCTGTCACGAAGAGACTTTTGGCCTGGATAAACTCTACGAACTGTGTGAAATCGCTCGTGAAGAACTGACCGAAGGTGGTTACAACATCGGTCGTGTTATCGCGCGTCCGTTTATCGGTGATAAAGCGGGTAATTTCCAGCGTACCGGTAACCGTCACGATCTGGCCGTTGAGCCGCCAGCACCGACAGTGCTGCAGAAACTGGTCGACGAGAAAGACGGTCACGTGGTTTCCGTCGGTAAAATCGCGGATATCTACGCTAACTGCGGCATCACCAAAAAAGTGAAAGCTACCGGCCTGGACGCGCTGTTCGACGCCACCATCAAAGAGATGAAAGAAGCGGGTGATAAGACCATCGTCTTCACTAACTTCGTTGATTTCGACTCTTCCTGGGGACATCGTCGCGATATCGCTGGTTACGCTGCAGGTCTGGAACTGTTCGACCGCCGTTTGCCTGAACTGATGGAACTGGTGGGTGAAGATGACATTCTGATCCTGACCGCTGACCACGGCTGTGACCCGAGCTGGACCGGCACTGACCACACCCGTGAGCACATTCCGGTG
This sequence comes from Citrobacter sp. 21OH12SH02A-Citro, assembly GCF_027919895.1. Classification (NCBI taxonomy): domain Bacteria; kingdom Pseudomonadati; phylum Pseudomonadota; class Gammaproteobacteria; order Enterobacterales; family Enterobacteriaceae; genus Citrobacter; species Citrobacter sp. 21OH12SH02A-Citro. Next base: position 4,146,361 of record NZ_CP114801.1, on the reverse strand, counting down.
CTGGTTTACGGCCCGAAAGTGAAACCAGGCTCTTTAGGTCACCGTGAAACTTTCGCGGATATTGGCCAGACGCTGGCGAGCTACTTTGGTACATCGCCGATGGACTACGGTAAAAACATGCTGTGATACCCGTTGTCTTTCGCGCTGTAGATGCGTTGACTTCATTCGCTCACCCCGGTCACATAGGTAATCTATGCTCCCGGGGGTTCCGAATTCGTCGCCTTCCTACAACGCGAAATCCTTAGGGTATTTGAATTCGTTTTGTCGGTTGGGTAAGGCATTGCTACCCCCCCGACAAAAACAATAAATCAAAAGGGAACTGAAGATGGCAACTCCACATATTAATGCAGAAATGGGTGATTTCGCTGACGTCGTATTGATGCCGGGCGACCCGCTGCGCGCAAAGCATATTGCTGAAACTTTCCTCGAAGATGTTCGTGAAGTGAACAACGTTCGCGGCATGTTAGGTTTCACCGGTACTTACAAAGGCCGTAAGATCTCCGTTATGGGTCACGGGATGGGTATCCCGTCCTGCTCTATCTACACCAAAGAGCTGATCACCGATTTTGGCGTGAAGAAAATCATTCGCGTAGGCTCCTGCGGCGCTGTGCGTATGGACGTTAAACTGCGTGACGTGGTTATCGGTATGGGCGCCTGCACCGACTCCAAAGTAAACCGTATCCGTTTTAAAGATCATGACTTCGCAGCTATCGCTGACTTCGACATGGTGCGTAATGCAGTTGATGCGGCAAAAGCACTGGGCGTAGACGCGCGCGTGGGCAACCTGTTCTCCGCTGACCTGTTCTACTCTCCGGACGGCGAAATGTTCGACGTAATGGAAAAATACGGCGTGCTGGGCGTGGAAATGGAAGCGGCGGGTATCTACGGCGTTGCGGCTGAGTTTGGTGCGAAAGCGCTGACCATCTGCACCGTGTCCGACCATATTCGTACTCACGAGCAGACCACTGCCGCTGAACGTCAGACGACCTTCAACGACATGATCAAAATCGCACTGGAATCCGTTCTGCTGGGCGATAAAGAGTAAGTGTTGTGATGCCCGGTAGCGCTGCGCTTACCGGGCTACAATCGATGTATGCCGGACCGCCATCCGGCATTTTCAGGCCAGCGTTTAGCTCACTGCACTGGCAATCCACGCTGACAGCTCGCGTAACTCTTTCTCCTGCCCTGGGAAATCAACCAGCAGCGCTTCGCACTCCTGTTGCAGCATATCCGCACGGTACAAACACCCCTGCAGACGACCCGCCAGCGCTTCTAACGGCGCAGGATTGAGGCTGTCGGTAAAGACCTGCGTACGGGTGATATGACCTTTTTCCACGTCGAAATGCAGCTCAACGCCGCCCCAGGTGAAACGCTCGTCCAGAAGGTGCGAGAACGCAGGCGCCTGACCAAAATTCCACTCCCAACTGCTCTGACGGGCAAAGGTTTCGGCAAAGTTCGGCAGATCCGGGGTTTTGTCCGGCGAGATAATTTCCGCTTCGACACGTTCGCCGTAGTGGGCAAAAAAGGCTTCCGTGATGGCCTGACAGACCTGTTGATGGGTGATGCCCGGCAACAGCTCCGTTAGATTCGCTACGCGTGAGCGAACCGAGGTGATGCCTTTGGCGGCGAGTTTCTTTTTATCCGGATTGAGATAGTTTGCCAGGCGGCTGAGATCGGCGTTCAACAACAGCGTGCCGTGGTGGAATCCGCGGTCTTTCGTTTCCCGATAAGCAGAGCCGGAAACTTTGCGATCGCCGTCTGGCGTTTTCACGACCAGATCGTTACGCCCGGAGGCGTCGGCGTCTACGCCCAGCGCGTTCAGGGCATGGAGGACAATAGCGGTAGAGATGGTTTTGTCGTACTCCGGTTTACCGGCCATAAAGGTAAAGCAGGTATTGCCTAAGTCATGGAACACCGCGCCGCCGCCGCTGCTGCGACGGGCGAGCCGCACGTTGTCTTCCTCCATACGGCGGGTATTACACTCTTTCCACGGGTTTTGCGCCCGGCCAATCACCACCGTATCGGCGTTACGCCACAAGAACAGGACGCGCTGCGTGGCGGGCATCTGGCGAAAAATGCACTCTTCGACCGCGAGGTTAAACCACGGATCGTAAGAGTCTGAGATAAGCAGGCGTAGTGTCGTCATGGTCGATTTCCTTTCTGTTATTACTCTTTCTTCTCGTTGTCTTCTTCCTGTACCGGTTTGTTGGCGGTCAGCAGGAAAGGGGATTGCTGCCAGCGGGTGCGCTTGCCTTGCAATAAGGTACGGGTGAGCACCACGCCAATTGCCAGTGACAGAAGCAGCATTAGGCGTAAGATGTTGGTGGTGTTATCCACCTGCTTGGCTTCGGTGGCGAGCGTGTGGGTATCCAGCGTCAGGCGTAGATAGCCCAGCGGACCATTTCTTCCCTGAATGGGCTCGACAATCTGCTGGTTAAAATAGCCCCCGGCTTTTTTGCCGTCCAACGCCAGTCGGTCTCGAACGTTGACGCTCTCACCGGTGCGTGTAATCAGGTCTCCCTTTTCATCGTAGACGCCCGCATCCAGAATACGGCTACTTTCCGTGAGCTGCGAGAGTACCGCTTTAATGCGCTTTTCATCCGGCGTTTCGGTACGCATCAGCGGGGCGACGTTCAAGGAGACCTGGCGAGCCAGCGTGCGCGCCAGCTCTTCGAGCTGCGGATTACGCTGCTGTTGGTGGCTTTGACTAAACCAGGACGCGCCCTGCATCAGGGCAACGAGCAGCGCAAGGCAGGACAATACAATCACTGCACGATGAAGTCGGAATTTCAGTTTTGTGCGAGCCATATTCCACCTGCTGAAAATTTGAGACTTAATGTTGCCAGAAGCGCTGGTTACAGGGTAGCCTCATGCGTTATTTTCCCCTGATGATTCCGACCCGAACGATTTTACAGGAGCTTTAATGCCTAACATTACCTGGTGCGATCTACCTGAAGATGTTTCTCTGTGGCCAGGTCTGCCTCTCTCTTTAAGCGGTGATGAAGTCATGCCGCTGGATTACCACGCGGGCCGCAGTGGCTGGCTGCTGTACGGTCGTGGGCTGGATAAACAACGGTTAACGCAATACCAGAGCAAACTGGGTGCGGCGATGGTGATCGTGGCGGCGTGGTGCGTTGAGGATTATCAGGTGATTCGTCTGGCGGGCTCGTTAACGCCGCGTGCGGCAAAACTGGCGCATGATGCCAAACTGGATGTTGCGCCACTGGGTAAAATTCCGCATTTGCGCACGCCGGGTTTGCTGGTGATGGACATGGATTCAACGGCTATCCAGATCGAGTGTATCGATGAAATTGCCAAACTGGCGGGAACCGGCGAAATGGTAGCCGAAGTTACCGAACGCGCGATGCGCGGCGAGCTGGACTTTACCGCCAGCTTGCGCAGCCGCGTGGCGACGTTGAAGGGCGCTGATGCCAATATTTTGCACCAGGTGCGCGAAACGCTACCACTGATGCCTGGCCTGACTCAGCTGGTGTTAAAACTGGAAACGCTCGGCTGGAAAGTGGCAATTGCCTCCGGCGGTTTTACCTTCTTTGCCGATTATCTGCGTAACAAACTACGTCTGACGGCGGCTGTGGCAAACGAGCTGGAGATCATGGACGGTAAATTCACCGGCAACGTGATCGGCGATATCGTCGATGCGCAGTACAAAGCCAACACCCTGACCCGCCTGGCGCAGGAGTATGAGATCCCGATGGCGCAGACGGTGGCGATCGGCGATGGCGCCAACGATCTGCCGATGATCAAAACGGCTGGACTGGGTATAGCGTATCATGCCAAACCCAAAGTGAATGAAAAGACGGAGATTACGATCCGTCACGCTGACCTGATGGGCGTGTTCTGCATTCTCTCTGGCAGCATGAACCAGAAATGATTTAATTGCCTGATGGCAAAGTGACCGTAGGCCGGATAAGCGCCCACGCTGTCCGGTAAACGCGCTAACGAAAGAGGTAAAACGTGGCCAAAGCTCCAAAACGCGCCTTTGTTTGTAACGAATGCGGGGCCGATTACCCGCGCTGGCAAGGGCAATGCAGCGCCTGTCAGGCCTGGAACACCATTACCGAGGTACGCCTTGCTGCGTCACCAACGGTGGCGCGTAACGAGCGGCTCAGTGGCTATGCCGGGAATGCGGGCATCGCAAAAGTGCAGAAGCTGTCTGATATCAGCCTTGAAGAGTTGCCGCGTTTTTCCACCGGATTTAAAGAGTTTGACCGCGTGCTGGGCGGCGGTGTGGTGCCAGGCAGCGCCATCCTGATTGGCGGTAACCCCGGCGCAGGGAAATCAACGCTGCTGCTGCAAACGCTGTGCAAGCTCGCTGAGCAGATGAAAACCCTGTACGTCACCGGCGAAGAGTCTTTGCAACAGGTGGCGATGCGCGCGCATCGACTCGGTCTGCCGACGGCGAATCTGAACATGCTGTCGGAAACCAGTATCGAACAAATTTGCCTGATTGCCGAAGAAGAACAGCCGAGGCTGATGGTTATCGACTCCATTCAGGTGATGCACATGGCGGACATTCAGTCTTCGCCGGGCAGCGTGGCACAGGTACGCGAAACCGCGGCTTACCTGACCCGCTTTGCCAAAACGCGCGGCGTGGCGATTGTCATGGTCGGCCACGTCACCAAAGACGGCTCGCTGGCCGGTCCAAAGGTGCTGGAGCACTGTATTGACTGCTCGGTGCTGCTCGACGGCGACGCCGATTCTCGTTTTCGTACTCTGCGTAGCCATAAAAATCGCTTTGGCGCGGTGAATGAACTGGGCGTCTTTGCCATGACCGAACAGGGGCTGCGTGAAGTTAGCAACCCTTCCGCTATCTTCTTAAGCCGTGGCGATGAAGTCACCTCCGGCAGTTCAGTGATGGTGGTCTGGGAAGGCACGCGCCCGTTGCTGGTGGAGATTCAGGCGCTGGTCGACCATTCGATGATGGCGAATCCGCGTCGTGTGGCGGTCGGTCTGGAGCAGAACCGTCTGGCGATTCTGCTGGCCGTGCTGCATCGTCACGGCGGCTTGCAGATGGCGGATCAGGACGTGTTCGTCAACGTGGTTGGCGGCGTGAAGGTTACCGAAACCAGCGCCGATCTGGCACTGCTACTGGCAATGGTTTCCAGCCTGCGCGACCGACCGCTGCCGCAGGACTTAGTGGTCTTTGGCGAAGTGGGACTGGCGGGCGAAATCCGTCCGGTACCCAGCGGCCAGGAGCGTATTTCCGAAGCGGCGAAGCACGGCTTTCGTCGGGCGATTGTTCCTGCCGCCAACGTGCCGAAAAAAGTGCCGGAAGGGATGCAGGTCTTTGGCGTTAAGAAGCTTACGGATGCTTTAAGCGTGTTTGACGACCTATAATAAAATACCCGCCGTCTTTCCGGCGGTATTGGGTATTACGTTTATTTTTACAGCAGGAGGCTCTTGTGTCATTTGATTATCTGAAAACTGCCATTAAGCAAAAGGGCTGTACCCTGCAACAGGTGGCAGATGCCAGTGGCATGACCAAGGGATATTTAAGTCAACTGCTGAATGCCAAAATTAAAAGTCCCAGCGCGCAAAAGCTGGAGGCGTTGCACCGGTTTCTCGGGCTGGAGTTTCCGCGCCAGCAGAAGAATATCGGTGTGGTATTCGGTAAGTTTTATCCGCTGCATACCGGCCATATCTATCTTATCCAGCGCGCGTGTAGTCAGGTCGATGAACTGCATATCATCATGGGGTATGACGACACGCGCGATCGCAGCCTGTTTGAAGACAGCGCTATGTCGCAACAGCCCACGGTGCCCGATCGTCTACGCTGGCTGCTGCAAACCTTTAAGTATCAGAAAAATATCCGTATTCATGCCTTCAACGAAGAGGGTATGGAGCCGTATCCACACGGTTGGGATGTGTGGAGCAACGGGATCAAAACGTTTATGCAGGAGAAAGGGATCCAGCCTAACTGGATTTACACCTCTGAAGAGTCAGATGCCCCGCAGTATCTGGAACATCTGGGGATCGAAACCGTGCTGGTGGATCCCAAACGAACGTTTATGAACATCAGCGGCGGGCAAATCCGTGAGAACCCGTTTCGCTACTGGGAGTATATTCCTACAGAAGTGAAGCCGTTTTTCGTGCGCACTGTGGCGATCCTCGGCGGAGAGTCGAGCGGAAAATCGACGCTGGTAAACAAGCTCGCCAATATCTTTAACACTACCAGTGCGTGGGAATATGGGCGTGATTACGTCTTCTCCCATTTGGGCGGTGATGAGATGGCGTTGCAGTATTCCGACTACGATAAAATCGCCCTTGGACAAGCCCAATACATTGATTTTGCTGTCAAGTATGCCAATAAAGTGGCGTTTATCGACACCGATTTCGTTACCACTCAGGCCTTCTGCAAAAAGTATGAAGGGCGTGAACACCCGTTTGTGCAGGCCCTGATTGACGAGTATCGCTTTGACCTGGTGATCCTGCTGGAGAACAATACTCCATGGGTGGCGGATGGCTTACGCAGTCTCGGCAGTTCGGTTGACAGAAAAGCGTTTCAGTCGCTGCTGGTCGAGATGCTGCAGGAAAACAATATCAATTTTGTGCACGTTCAGGAACCCGACTATGACGGTCGATTTCTGCGCTGCGTGGAGTTGGTGAAAGAGTTGATGGGCGAGCAGAGATAGCGTAAATGCCGGATGGCGTTGCGCTTATCCGGCCTACAAGTCGCACTAACCTCGTAGGCCGGATGAGGCGTAACGCCGCCACCCGGCGCTTAACGGTAATTACTTAGAAATACGCTTGTACTTAATACGCTTCGGCTCCAGCGCATCTGCGCCCAGCGTGCGTTTCTTGTACTCTTCGTATTCGGTAAAGTTACCTTCGAAGAACTCAACCTTACCTTCATCCTGGTAATCCAGGATGTGGGTCGCGATACGGTCGAGGAACCAACGGTCGTGCGAGATGACCATCGCGCAGCCCGGGAACTCCAGCAGGGCGTTTTCCAGCGCGCGCAGGGTTTCGATATCCAGGTCGTTGGTTGGTTCATCAAGCAGCAGCATGTTGCCGCCAACCTGCAGCAGCTTCGCCAGGTGCAGACGACCGCGCTCACCGCCGGAGAGTTCGCCTACGCGTTTACCCTGATCAACACCTTTAAAGTTGAAGCGGCCTACGTAGGCGCGGCTTGGCATCTCGGTGTTGCCGATCTTCATGATATCCAGCCCGCCGGAAACTTCTTCCCACACGGTTTTGCTGTTGTCCATGGCGTCACGGAACTGGTCAACGGAAGCCAGCTTGACGGTTTCACCCAGCGTGATGGTGCCGCTGTCTGGCTGTTCCTGACCGGACATCATACGGAACAGGGTAGATTTACCCGCGCCGTTCGGACCGATGATGCCGACGATGGCGCCTTTCGGTACGGAGAAGCTCAGGTCGTCAATCAGAACGCGATCGCCGTAGGATTTACGCAGATTGGTGACTTCAACGACTTTATCACCCAGACGTGCTCCAGGTGGGATAAACAGTTCGTTGGTTTCGTTACGCTTCTGGTATTCGGTGTTGTTCAGCTCTTCAAAGCGTGCCAGACGGGCTTTACCCTTAGACTGACGGCCTTTAGCGCCCTGACGCACCCACTCCAGCTCTTTCTCAATGGATTTACGGCGAGCCGCTTCCTGAGACGCTTCCTGCGCCAGACGCTGATCTTTCTGCTCCAGCCAGGAGGAGTAGTTGCCTTCCCATGGAATACCTTCGCCGCGGTCAAGCTCCAGAATCCAGCCCGCAACGTTGTCGAGGAAGTAACGGTCGTGGGTAATCGCCACCACGGTGCCTTCGAAGTCGTGCAGGAAGCGTTCCAGCCACGCAACGGATTCGGCGTCCAGGTGGTTAGTCGGTTCGTCGAGCAGCAGCATGTCTGGTTTTTCCAGCAGCAGGCGGCACAGCGCGACGCGGCGGCGTTCACCACCGGAGAGATTCTCAATTTTAGCGTCCCAGTCCGGCAGACGCAGGGCGTCAGCGGCACGCTCAAGCTGCACGTTCAGGTTATGACCGTCGTGCGCCTGAATGATCTCTTCAAACTTGCCCTGTTGCGCAGCGAGTTTATCGAAGTCGGCGTCCGGCTCGGCGTACTTTGCGTACACTTCATCCAGACCTTTCAGCGCGTTAACCACTTCGGCAACCGCTTCTTCCACGGATTCACGAACAGTATGTTCCGGGTTCAGTTTTGGTTCCTGCGGCAGGTAACCGATTTTAATGCCAGGCTGTGGGCGAGCTTCACCTTCGATATCGGTATCAATGCCGGCCATAATGCGCAGCAGGGTCGATTTACCCGCGCCGTTCAGACCAAGTACACCGATTTTGGCGCCAGGGAAGAAGCTCAGTGAGATGTTTTTAAGAATATGACGTTTCGGCGGAACGACTTTGCCGACACGATGCATGGTATAAACAAATTGGGCCACGTTGGACTCGCCTCTTTATTTATCCCGTCATACTTCAAGCTGCAGATACGTTGGCTGTGAGTTACTCGGCTCATTCATGAGCCTCGCCCTTGCGGGCCGCTGCTCCGCAGCGTTCAAATCTGTTCCTGACAGATTTGTCGTTCCCCCCAGTCACGCACTTTTGTACGCTCAGGGGATTTACTCCCTCGCCGCCTTGCTGCAACTTGAATTATTTAGGGCTAATTATTGGTAAATAGTTATCAAAGGCGAAGTGTAGCCTTTTTCATTGCCCAATCCCAGCCAGCAGATCTCACTCGCAACAAAAGTAAAAAAGTGTCCGTGACGTGGCGCATTCTGCAATGTCTGGTTAGCATGAACTAATTAAGCGGCATGATGCTGCACAGACGTAACATGAGAAGAGGAAGAGCTTGTGGACAAAGCCAATCAATTTACCTGGCGCCTGCTGGCGGCCAGCGTATGTCTGCTGACGGTCAGTCAAGTGGCGCGAGCCGATTCCCTGGATGAGCAGCGCAGTCGCTATGCGCAAATTAAACAGGCCTGGGATAACCGACAGATGGATGTCGTAGAGCAGATGATGCCCGGCCTGAAGAATTATCCTCTGTATCCTTATCTGGAATATCGTCAGATTACTGACGATCTGATGAATCAGCCTACCATTACCGTTACCAATTTTGTGCGCGCCAACCCGACGCTGCCCCCCGCGCGTACTCTGCAATCACGTTTCGTGAATGAACTGGCGCGACGGGAGGACTGGCGTGGACTACTGGCGTTCAGCCCAGAAAAACCGGGTACCACGGAAGCGCAATGCAACTATTACTTTGCGAAATGGAGCACCGGGCAAACCGAAGAGGCCTGGCAGGGCGCGAAAGAACTGTGGTTGAGCGGGAAAAGCCAGCCCAACGCCTGTGACAAATTATTCGGCGTATGGCGCGCCTCAGGAACTCAGGATCCGCTGGCGTATCTGGAGCGTATTCGTCTGGCGATGAAAGCCGGGAATACCGGTCTGGTCACGGCGTTGGCTGGACAAATGCCCGCGCAATACCAAACTATCGCTTCGGCGATCATCGCGCTGGCCAACGATCCGAATTCGGTGATGACCTTTGCACGCACCACTGGCGCGACGGATTTCACCCGACAGATGGCGGCGGTGGCTTTTTCCAGCGTGGCGCGTCAGGACGCGGAAAATGCCCGCCTGATGATCCCGTCTCTGGCGCAGGCGCAACAGCTGAATGACGAGCAAACCCAGGAGCTGCGCGACATCGTCGCCTGGCGTCTGATGGGTAATGACGTTACCGATGAGCAGGCCAAATGGCGCGATGACGCCATTATGCGCTCGAATTCCACCTCGCTTGTGGAGCGCCGTGTGCGCATGGCGCTGGGAACCGGCGATCGTCGTGGTCTGAATACCTGGCTGGCGCGTCTGCCAATGGAAGCAAAAGAGAAAGATGAGTGGCGATACTGGCAGGCGGATCTGCTGCTTGAGCGCGGGCGCGAGGCGGAAGCCAAAGAGATCCTGCACCAGCTCATGCAGCAGCGCGGTTTCTATCCGATGGTGGCGGCACAGCGTCTGGGTGAAGAGTACGAGCTGAAAGTGGATAAAGCCCCGGCAAACGTTGACTCTGCGCTGACTCAGGGACCGGAAATGGCACGTGTGCGCGAGCTAATGTACTGGAACCTGGACAATACCGCGCGCAGTGAATGGGCGAATCTGGTCACCAGTCGCACGAAGTCTGAGCAGGCTCAGCTGGCGCGTTACGCGTTCAACAATCACTGGTGGGATCTGAGCGTACAAGCGACGATCGCCGGTAAGCTGTGGGATCATCTGGAAGAGCGTTTCCCACTGGCCTACAAGGATCTGTTTACACGCTACACCAGCGGCAAGGATATTCCGCCAAGCTATGCGATGGCGATAGCGCGTCAGGAAAGCGCCTGGAACCCGAAAGTAAAATCGCCGGTTGGTGCCAGCGGGCTGATGCAGATTATGCCGGGCACGGCGACGCATACGGTGAAAATGTTCACGATTCCAGGTTACAGCAGCCCGAGCCAACTACTGGATCCTGATACCAACATCAACATTGGTACCAGCTATTTACAGTATGTCTATCAGCAATTCGGCAATAACCGCATTTTTGCGTCGGCGGCCTATAACGCTGGACCGGGGCGCGTTCGCACCTGGCTTGGCAATAGCGCGGGTCGTATCGATGCTGTCGCGTTTGTCGAAAGCATTCCATTCTCTGAGACGCGTGGCTACGTGAAGAACGTGCTGGCTTACGATGCGTACTATCGCTATTTCCTCGGTGACAAACCGGAGTTGATGAGCGACGCAGAATGGCAACGTCGTTACTGATCGTGTCGGTTGTGTTATGCTATCGTACTCGTTAAAGAGTACAAAAGGGGGAGGCAAGCACGCTTCCCCCCGCAACGATGGCGATAACTTATGACTCAGCAATCACCCTATTCGGCAGAGATGGCAGAACAGCGTCACCAGGAGTGGTTACGTTTTGTCGATCTGCTTAAACACGCCTATGAACAAGACTTACACCTGCCCCTGCTCAATTTGATGTTAACGCCGGATGAGCGCGAAGCGCTGGGCACGCGCGTGCGTATCATTGAAGAGCTGCTGCGCGGCGAGATGAGTCAGCGCGAGCTTAAAAACGAGCTCGGGGCGGGGATCGCCACCATTACACGGGGGTCGAACAGCCTCAAATCCGCACCGGTGGATCTGCGTCATTGGCTGGAGCAAGTGCTGCTAAAAAATGCCTGATGGCGCTTCGTTTTCAGGCCTAATTATGTGGCGCGGTTGTGCCGGATAAGGCGAAGCCGCCATCCGGCACAACGCTATAAATACACTGCGTTATGAAACGGGCTGAGCGCCAGAATCACCGCCTGGTGGTATACGCTTGAGCGCGTCAGCTTGCCCGCGGTAAAGACGCCGATTGCGCCCTCTTTACGGCCAATCTCATCAATACCCGTGTAGTCCGACATCACCGGACCGAGCGCTTCGCCCTGACGGACTCTGTCGAGAATGACAGCTGGCAATGGCAGCGTGGCTGAACGGGCTTCGCTGCGCTGGACGCCATTATCAATCACTACCCAACTGAAGGTCGCATCGTCGTCAATTCCCGCTTCAATAGCGACCCAGAAATCAGCCTGCGGGTGCAGACGGCGCGCATTATCAACGCGATTTCGTGCGCCAGTGCGCGTTTCCTGGTTTCCGAAAGGTTGTTCCGGCACGCCACTCTCGACGGCGACGGGTTCAATATGGCAGGATCCTTCCCCGAAAATCTCTTCAAATGCCCGCAGTATTGCCTGAATTTTGGCAGGATTGGTGGTCGCAGAGATAACCTTGTGCATAATTAAGCTCAGTTTGAAAATTCATCGCATCGCAGTATAACGGAAAAAAAGCATGTTACAGGTATACCTTGTTCGCCATGGCGAAACGCAGTGGAACGCCGAGCGACGTATTCAAGGCCAGTCAGACAGCCCACTGACCGCCAAAGGTGAACAGCAAGCCATGCAGGTGGGCGAACGCGCCCGCACGTTTGGTATTACGCATGTCATCAGTAGCGATTTAGGTCGTACACGACGCACCGCAGAAATCATCGCCCAGGCCTGTGGCTGTGATATCACCTATGACGCACGTTTGCGCGAGCTGAATATGGGCGTGCTGGAGCAACGCCATATCGATACGCTGACGTCGGAAGAAGAGGGCTGGCGTCGCCAGTTGGTGAACGGTACGGTGGAGGGGCGTATTCCTGAAGGGGAATCGATGCAGGAACTGAGCGATCGCGTCCACGCGGCGCTGGCATCCTGTCTGGAACTGCCGCCGGGGAGTCGTCCGCTGCTGGTCAGTCACGGTATTGCACTGGGTTGTCTGGTGAGTACGATTCTGGGATTACCGGCATGGGCTGAACGTCGCCTGCGTCTGCGCAACTGTTCTATTTCTCGCGTCGATTACCAGGAAAGTTTGTGGTTGGCGCCGGGATGGGTAGTTGAAACGGCAGGGGACATCTCACATCTGGACGCCCCTGCGTTAGACGAACTGCAGCGCTAGCGGCGAATCGGAATCAGGAATTCGCAGCGCAGGTTGATCGGGCGATCTCCCGCTTTGGCATCTTCTGCCGGGTAGTATCGCTCGATATCCTGCCCTTTACGGCGCGTCAGGTTCAGCATTGGCATGCATGTGCCGTAAACCGTCAGGATAAACTCCTGTACACCGGTCCCCAGCCCTTCATAGGTAAACATCACATACTCGCCGCCTTGTAGCAGGATAGGCTGTGCCGACGGCACATAACCATTGGCCTGTTCCGGCGTCAGTGCTGTGGTGTAAAACACTTCCTGCTCGTCATCTTTTTCAATGCTCGGACGCGTTTCGTTCAGCCCGTACAGCACCGGTGGGATCGCAGGAGCCTGGCTAAGGAAGTCGCGCCAGAACTGAATTCGCATTTCATGACGGAAATCTGAAATCTGCTCCAGCGAGCAGGAATAGCTTTGCGTGGTGCCAAGCAGTTGCGTATCTTCCAGCGTGACAAACTCGTGCGCAGGCATGGCAAATTCACCCAGTCGCATAGGCGGGCGAATACCAAACGCGCTCCATTCCGGCGAACGGCGATACAGCGCAGGCGTCTGGGAAAACTGTTTCTTGAACGCGCGGGTAAAGGTTTGTTGAGAGTCAAAGCGATATTGCAGCGCAATATCCAGAATTGGGCGTGCAGTCAGGCGCAGCGCCACTGCGGATTTCGATAAACGACGGGCGCGGATATAGGCGCCAATAGCATGGCCCGTCACGTCCTTAAACATTCTCTGCAGGTGCCACTTGGAATAGCCTGCTTTTGCCGCCACATTGTCAAGCGACAAAGGCTGATCCAGATGACCTTCCAGCCAGATTAATAGGTCGCGAATAATGCCAGCCTGATCCATAAAATATCCTCATCCTTTCAACAACGAGTACCTGACGTCAGGTATGAGGATAATAGCATTTTTTGCTGTTTTAGCATTCAGTGTTTTTTTTGCTCATAAATGCTTTTTTCGATCATTCGAAAGCGTGATTATTGTAATCCTGTGATCTGTATACGTTTTATCTTAGAATGTCGAATAATTACACAGAGTAACTTTTAAAAATGGTAACAATATGAAATATAAGAGCTTAATCATTTCCTCAATTCTGCTGATGTTGGCGCAGGTTGTCCATGCGGAGCAGATTGGATCTGTCGATACGGTGTTCAAAATGTTTGGGCCGGATCATAAAATTGTGGTCGAAGCGTTTGACGATCCTGATGTTACCAACGTGACCTGCTACGTGAGCCGGGCGAAGACCGGCGGCATCAAAGGTGGGCTGGGGCTGGCGGAAGATACCTCCGATGCCGCCATTTCCTGTCAGCAGGTGGGGCCGGTAGAACTGAGCGACAGAATCAAGAACGGCAAAGCGCAGGGCGAAGTGGTATTTAAAAAACGTACCTCGTTGGTGTTTAAATCCTTACAGGTCGTGCGTTTTTACGACGCGAAACGTAATGCACTGGCCTATCTGGCCTATTCAGATAAAGTGGTCGATGGATCGCCCAAAAATGCCATCAGCGCGGTGCCCATCATGCCGTGGCGGGAATAACAAGGAAGCAAAATGCAACAACCGTTGATCTGGTTGGTTGAGGATGAGCAGGGCATCGCCGATACGCTCATCTACATGCTGCAGCAGGAAGGTTTTAGCGTGGAAGCGTTTGAGCGCGGGTTACCTGCGCTGGAGAAATCTCGCCAGCGTTGTCCTGATGCAATCATTCTGGATGTCGGACTACCGGATATCAGCGGTTTTGAACTGTGTCGACGCCTGCTGGAGCGGCATCCAGCGTTGCCGATCCTGTTTCTGACCGCGCGTAGCGATGAGGTGGATCGCCTACTGGGGCTGGAAATTGGCGCGGATGACTATGTTGCCAAGCCTTTCTCACCGCGCGAGGTGTGCGCCCGCGTGCGTACGCTGCTGCGGCGGGTGCAGAAATTCTCTGCTCCTTCATCGACGACGCGTTGCGGCGATTTTGAACTTAATGAGCTGGCCGCGCAGATTACCTGGTTCGGCAAGCCGTTAAACCTGACGCGCTATGAATTTCTGTTGCTGAAAACGCTGCTGTTGTCGCCGGGGCGCATTTACTCACGCCAGCAGTTGATGGATTTAGTCTGGGCCGATGCACAGGACACCTTTGACAGAACGGTCGATACCCACATTAAAACGCTGCGCGCCAAGCTGCGGGCTATCAACCCTGAGCTTTCCCCCATCAATACGCATCGCGGTATGGGATATAGCCTGAGGAGCGTCTGATGCGCATTGGCATGCGTTTGTTGCTCGGCTATTTTCTGATTGTTGCCGTCGCCGCCTGGTTCGTTTTGTCGATCTTTGTGCAGGAAATTAAACCAGGCGTCCGCCGGGCAACCGAAGGCACTTTGATTGATACCGCCACGCTGCTGGCTGCGCTGGCGCGCGATGACTTGCTCTCTGACTCTCCCGCCAACGGCAAGCTGGCGCAGGCATTTTCGCAACTGCATAACCGCCCATTCAGCGCCAATATCAGCGGCATTAACAAAGTCCGTAATGAATACCATGTCTACATGACGGATGCGCAGGGTAAAGTGTTGTTTGATTCCGCAAACCAGGCTGTCGGTCAGGACTATTCTCGCTGGAACGACGTGTGGTTAACCCTGCGTGGGCAATATGGCGCCCGCAGCACGCCGCAAAACCCGAACGATCCGGAAAGTTCAGTGATGTACGTGGCCGCGCCGATCGTAGACGGCGGACGTATTATCGGAGTGCTTAGCGTCGGTAAACCGAATGCGGCGATGGCGCCGGTGATTAAACGCAGTGAACGGCGGATGCTGTGGGCCAGCGCCGTATTGCTGGGCATTGCCTTAGTGATTGGCATCGGGATGGTATGGTGGATAAACCGCTCCATCGCCCGGCTGGCGCGCTATGCCGACTCCGTTACCGAGAATCGCCCCGTCCCACTGCCTGATTTAGGTAGCAGCGAGCTACGTAAACTGGCGCAGGCGCTGGAAAGTATGCGACTGAAGCTGGAGGGCAAAAACTACATTGAGCAGTATGTTTATGCGTTAACGCATGAACTGAAAAGCCCGCTGGCGGCCATTCGCGGCGCGGCTGAGATTTTGCGCGAAGGTCCGCCGCCGAACGTGGTTGCGCGCTTTACCGATAATATCCTGACGCAAAATGCGCGCATGCAGGCGCTGGTCGAAACCCTGTTACGCCAGGCGCGGCTGGAGAATCGACAGGACATTACGTTGACGCCAGTGGCGGTAGATGCGCTGTTTGCTCAGCTCAAAGAGGCGCGTAGCGTGCAACTGGCGGCAAAAAACATCACGCTTACCATTATGCCTTCATCGCTTAGCGTCGCCGCCGATCCTGCGTTACTGGAGCAGGCATTGGGGAATTTGCTCGACAACGCTATCGACTTCACGCCACAGGACGGGACGATTACGCTGAGCGCGCATCAGCAGGATGAACTGGTCACGTTGCAGATAATCGACAGCGGCAGCGGGATCCCCGACTTCGCGTTGCCGCGTATTTTTGAGCGTTTCTATTCGCTGCCCCGTGAAAATGGGCATAAGAGCAGCGGTTTAGGGCTGGCGTTTGTCAGTGAGGTTGCGCGACTGCACGAGGGGACGGTGACATTGTGTAACCGACCACAAGGCGGCGCACAGGCCTCGTTTACGCTTCACGGTCACTTCACATAACTTCAAATTCTCCGCACATAGCTGTTCTACCTTGCTGATATTGCAAAGGAGAACGCTATGTTTAAATCACCCCTGTTTTGGAAAATAGTCACCTTAGGTGGCGCAATACTGCTGCTGTTAATCCCGCTGACGATGGTCAGGCAGATCATCGTGGAGCGATCGGATTACCGCGATGAAGTCGAAGATGCCATCCGACAGAGCACCAGCGGGCCGCAAAAGATGGTAGGACCGTTGATAGCCATTCCGCTAACGGAGCTTTACACCTCACTGGAGGATGGTAAAGAAATCCAGCGTAAGCGGAGCTATATCCATTTCTGGCTGCCGGAGTCGTTGGTAGTTGAGGGGAATCAGAACGTTGAAGCACGTAAAATCGGTATTTATGAGGGCCAGGTCTGGCACAATGATGTTTCGGTGAAGGCTGAGTTTAACGCTGAACGGTTGAGTGATTTAAATCATCCTAATATCAGCATCGGCAAACCGTTTATTGTGGTTGGCGTGGGGGACGCGCGCGGGATTGGCGTGGTAAAAGCGCCGCAGGTCAATGGAACGTCGCTGGCCGTTGAGCCGGGGACGGGGCTGGATGGACGTGCGCAGGGGATCCACATTCCGCTACCCGATGCGAGCTGGGCTGAGCAAAATCTGAGCATGGCGTTGTCGCTTAATTTGAGCGGAACCGGCGATTTCTCCGTCGTTCCGGTTGGGCGTAACAGTGAAATGACCTTAACCAGCAACTGGCCGCATCCCAACTTTCTTGGGGACTTTCTCCCGGCTAAGCGCGAAATTAGCGAATCAGGATTCAAGGCTCAGTGGCAAAGCAGCTGGTTTGCGAACAACCTCGGCGAGCGCTTTAACGACGAAAAGATTGGTTGGCTGGGCATGCCAGCGTTTAGCGTCGCCGTCGCCACGCCTGCAGATCAGTATCAGTTAACGGACAGGGCGACAAAGTATGCCATCCTGCTGATTGTGCTGACCTTTATGTCTTTCTTCGTCCTTGAAAGTATGACCAATCTGCGCCTGCACCCGATGCAGTATCTGCTGGTTGGGCTATCGCTGGTAATGTTTTATCTGCTGCTGCTGGCACTGTCAGAACACATCGGTTTTACGGCTGCGTGGATAACGGCAAGTCTGGTGGGGGCGTTGATGAACGGTGTGTATCTGCAGGCGATATTGCAGGGCTGGCGGAACAGTATTTTGTTCACCGTGGCGCTGCTGGGGCTGGATGGTGTGATGTGGGTGCTGCTACGTTCACAGGATAGCTCTTTACTGCTGGGAACCGGCGTGCTGTTGTTCGCGCTTTGTGGGGTCATGTTCCTGACGCGTCATCTTGACTGGCACTCGCTGGCACAGCCAAAAACAAAGCCAAAATCTACAGAACTTCCAGAACTTCAGCCTGCGCAGAGCGACGAATTTCGCTTGTGGAAATAGGGGAGTAGGGAAATGAAAAACGGCGCATAAAGCGCCGTTTTTATACCAGTGAGGATTGAATTAATCCTGCAGGTCGCCGCAGAAACGGTAGCCTTCACCGTGAATGGTGGCGATGATTTCTGGCGTATCCGGCGTTGATTCGAAATGCTTACGAATGCGGCGGATCGTCACGTCAACGGTACGGTCATGCGGCTTCAGTTCGCGACCGGTCATTTTTTTCAACAGTTCTGCGCGAGACTGGATTTTGCCCGGATTCTCACAGAAGTGAAGCATGGCGCGGAATTCGCTGCGTGGCAGTTTATACTGCTCACCGTCAGGACCAATCAGAGAGCGGCTGTTGATGTCCAGCTCCCAGCCATTGAACTTATAGCTTTCGACGCTACGGCGTTCTTCGCTGACAGTACCCAGGTTCATGGTACGGGACAGCAGGTTACGAGCACGGATAGTCAGTTCGCGCGGGTTAAACGGCTTGGTGATGTAATCGTCTGCGCCGATTTCGAGGCCGAGAATTTTATCGACTTCGTTATCACGGCCCGTCAGGAACATCAGCGCAACGTTAGCTTGTTCGCGAAGTTCGCGCGCTAACAGCAGGCCATTTTTCCCAGGCAGATTGATATCCATAATCACAAGGTTGATATCATATTCAGAGAGAATCTGATGCATTTCCGCGCCATCTGTCGCTTCGAATACATCATAGCCTTCTGCTTCGAAAATGCTTTTCAACGTGTTGCGTGTTACTAACTCGTCTTCAACGATAAGAATGTGCGGGGTCTGCATGTTTGCTACCTAAATTGCCAACTAAATCGAAACAGGAAGTACAAAAGTCCCTGACCTGCCTGATGCATGCCGTAAATTAACATGATCGGCGTAACATGACTAAAGTACGTAATTGCGTTCTTGATGCACTTTCCATCAACGTCAACAACATCATTAGCTTGGTCGTGGGTAGTTTCCCTCTGGACCCGACAGTGTCAAAAACGGCTGTCATCCTAACCATTTTAACAGCAACATAACAGGCTAAGACATGCCGGACACCCAATAAAACTACGCTTCGTTGACATATATCAAGTTCAATTGTAGCACGTTAACAGTTTGATGAAATCAACGTATCCAAATGTTTGCTTTCATCACAAAATTGCAATATTACAACTAGTTGCACGAGCAAATTAATAAATGTAATGAATCCAACCAGTGCGATCCATTTTAAATTAAATTATCATGGATAAACAGAGGGATATGCAACTTTTGTTAACATAAAAAGCAATAGTACACCCGGGAAATAGTTTAGCATTTTTTAATGGATGCGAAATGCTTTTTCAGTGATTTCTGTTAAAAATATGTAAATTCGCACTGCGTAATATGTTGAAGCACGTCACATTTTTCCTTGCAGACTGGCCAAAAAGAGTATCGAAATGCGTTTAACAATTATTCTGGTTGCCCCCGCCAGAGCGGAAAATATTGGTGCGGCTGCCCGCGCTATGAAGACCATGGGGTTCACCCAATTACGCATCGTTGACAGCGAAGCCCACCTGGAACCCGCCACGCGATGGGTCGCGCATGGTTCTGGCGATATTATTGATAATATTAGCGTTTTTTCAACGTTGGCGGAGGCGCTGCATGACGTAGATTTTACCGTCGCGACCACTGCGCGTAGTCGGGCGAAGTTCCATTACTACGCTACGCCGGTCGAACTGGTTCCTCTGCTGCAGGAAAAATCAACGTGGATGGATCACGCCGCGCTGGTTTTTGGTCGTGAAGATTCAGGGCTGACCAACGAAGAATTGGCCCTGGCGGATGTACTCACCGGTGTACCTATGGTGGCTGACTATCCTTCACTCAATTTGGGGCAGGCGGTGATGGTGTATTGCTATCAATTAGCAGGTTTAATACAACAACCCGTCAAAAACATTGAGGTGACGGATGAGCTTCAGCTACAGGCATTGCGCGCGCGCGTTTTGCGTTTATTAGCCACGCTGAATGTTTCTGACGACATCAAGTTGACGGACTGGCTGCAACAGCGAATGGGTCTGTTAGGGCAGCGAGATACGGCAATGTTGCACCGTTTTTTACATGATATAGAAAAAAGCATCACAAAATAAAATATCGACCTGCATTTGTTTTGTGGTGTTTTGCTCTGGATTCAAGTAGGGGTAACATACTGTATTGGTCGAAACTAAAAGGGCAAGCAGTCGCTCGTGAACAAGTTTCGGAATGTGACCAATTTAAAAATTTATTGACTTAGGTCAGCAGATACTTTAACCCTAAAAGAATACAGGACAGATAATAAATAATTACAGAGCACACAACATCATGAAACGCATCAGCATCACCATTACCACAACCATCACCATTACCACAGGTAACGGTGCGGGCTGACGCGTACAGGAAACACAAGAAAAAGCCCGCACCTAAACAGTGCGGGCTTTTTTTTCGACCAAAGGCAATGAGGTAAACCATGCGAGTGTTGAAGTTCGGCGGTACATCAGTGGCAAATGCAGAGCGCTTTCTGCGGGTTGCCGATATTCTGGAAAGCAATGCCAGACAGGGGCAGGTCGCGACCGTTCTTTCTGCCCCCGCAAAAATTACCAACCATCTGGTGGCGATGATTGAGAAGACCATCGGTGGTCAGGATGCTTTAGCCAATATCAGCGACGCCGAACGCATTTTCTCTGAGCTGTTGGTGGGTCTTGCCGCCGCGCAACCGGGTTTCCCGCAGGCTCCGCTCAAAGCCTTTGTTGAACAAGAGTTTGCACAGATTAAGCACGTCCTGCACGGTATCAGCCTGCTGGGTCAGTGCCCGGACAGCATCAATGCTGCGCTTATTTGCCGTGGTGAAAAAATGTCGATCGCCATCATGGCTGGCCTGCTGGAAGCGCGCGGGCACAACGTGACGGTCATCGACCCGGTAGAGAAATTGCTGGCGGTAGGCAATTACCTCGAATCTACCGTTGATATTGCCGAATCTACGCGCCGCATTGCCGCCAGCCGTATTCCTGCGGACCATATGGTTCTGATGGCAGGATTTACCGCCGGGAATGAGAAAGGAGAGTTAGTGGTGCTGGGGCGTAATGGCTCTGACTACTCTGCCGCCGTACTGGCCGCCTGTTTGCGCGCCGATTGTTGTGAGATCTGGACCGATGTCGATGGCGTATATACCTGCGATCCGCGCCAGGTACCCGACGCCCGACTGCTGAAGTCGATGTCTTATCAGGAAGCGATGGAGCTTTCTTACTTCGGCGCTAAAGTGCTGCACCCGCGCACCATTACCCCTATTGCCCAGTTCCAGATCCCGTGCCTGATTAAAAATACCGGCAATCCACAAGCGCCCGGCACGCTTATCGGTGCCAGCAGTGATGATGACGATTTGCCGGTAAAAGGGATTTCTAACCTCAATAACATGGCGATGTTTAGCGTCTCCGGCCCTGGGATGAAAGGCATGGTGGGGATGGCGGCGCGTGTTTTTGCCGTGATGTCGCGCGCAGGCATCTCGGTGGTGCTGATCACCCAATCCTCTTCTGAATACAGCATCAGCTTCTGCGTCCCGCAGGGCGACTGCGCGCGTGCGCAACGCGCCATGCAGGATGAATTCTATCTCGAACTGAAAGAAGGCTTGCTGGAGCCGCTGGCGGTGACTGAACGTCTGGCGATCATCTCGGTTGTTGGCGATGGTATGCGCACGTTGCGTGGCATCTCGGCGAAATTTTTTGCCGCGCTGGCTCGTGCGAACATTAATATCGTGGCAATCGCCCAGGGCTCGTCTGAGCGTTCCATTTCGGTAGTGGTGAATAACGACGACGCGACCACTGGCGTGCGTGTGACCCATCAGATGCTGTTCAACACCGATCAGGTGATTGAAGTATTTGTCATTGGTGTTGGCGGCGTGGGCGGTGCGCTGCTGGAGCAGCTTAAACGTCAGCAAACCTGGCTTAAAAAGAAGCATATCGATCTGCGCGTGTGCGGTGTGGCGAACTCGAAGGCCCTGCTGACCAACGTCCATGGTCTGAATCTGGAAAACTGGCAGTCGGAGTTGGAAAGCGCGAAAGAGCCTTTCAACCTGGGGCGCTTAATTCGTCTGGTGAAAGAATATCATCTGCTCAATCCGGTGATTGTCGACTGTACGTCAAGTCAGGCGGTTGCGGATCAGTATGCGGATTTCCTGCGCGAAGGCTTCCATGTGGTTACGCCGAACAAAAAGGCCAACACGTCGTCGATGGATTACTACCATCAACTGCGTTTTGCTGCGGCGAAGTCTCGTCGTAAATTCCTGTACGACACCAACGTAGGCGCGGGCTTGCCGGTAATTGAGAACCTGCAAAATCTGCTCAGCGCGGGCGATGAACTGCAACGTTTCTCCGGCATTCTTTCTGGTTCGCTGTCGTTTATTTTCGGCAAGCTGGATGAAGGCATGAGCTTCTCCGAGGCCACCACCATGGCGCGTGAGCTGGGCTATACCGAACCCGATCCGCGTGACGATCTATCCGGTACGGACGTGGCGCGTAAGCTGTTGATCCTGGCCCGTGAAACCGGTCGTGAGCTGGAGCTTTCTGACATTGTTATTGAGCCGGTCCTGCCAAAAGAGTTTGATGATTCCGGTGATGTTTCCGCGTTTATGGCTAAATTGTCGCAGCTGGATGACGCCTTTGCCGCGCGTGTGGCGAAAGCCCGTGATGAGGGGAAAGTATTACGCTATGTTGGCAATATTGAAGAGGATGGCGTCTGTCGCGTAAAAATAGAAGCAGTAGACGGCAACGATCCGCTGTTCAAAGTGAAAAACGGTGAAAACGCGTTGGCGTTTTACAGCCACTATTATCAGCCGCTACCGTTGGTTCTGCGCGGATACGGCGCGGGTAACGACGTGACGGCGGCGGGCGTATTTGCCGACCTGCTACGCACCCTTTCATGGAAGTTAGGAGTCTGACATGGTGAGAGTTTATGCCCCGGCTTCCAGCGCCAATATGAGCGTCGGGTTTGATGTGCTCGGAGCAGCGGTAACTCCGGTGGACGGTTCGCTGTTAGGCGATGTGGTATCCGTTGAGGCGGCTGACCATTTCAGCCTTAACAACCTTGGTCGCTTTGCCAATAAGCTGCCGCCTGAGCCGCGAGAAAATATTGTCTACCAGTGCTGGGAGCGATTCTGTCAGGAGCTGGGTAAAAGCGTTCCGGTGGCGATGACGCTGGAAAAAAATATGCCGATTGGCTCCGGGTTAGGCTCCAGCGCTTGTTCCGTTGTAGCGGCGCTGGTCGCCATGAACGAGCATTGCGGTAAACCGCTCAACGATACGCGCCTGTTGGCGATAATGGGTGAGCTGGAAGGGCGTATCTCCGGCAGTATTCATTACGATAACGTCGCCCCGTGCTTTTTAGGCGGTATGCAGTTAATGATCGAAGAAAACGGCATTATCAGCCAGCAGGTGCCAGGCTTTGATGAGTGGCTGTGGGTCCTCGCGTATCCGGGGATTAAAGTGTCGACGGCAGAAGCGCGGGCGATTTTACCTGCGCAGTATCGCCGTCAGGACTGTATCGCCCACGGGCGGCATCTGGCTGGGTTTATCCATGCCTGCTATTCCCGTCAGCCAGGGCTTGCCGCGAAGCTGATGAAAGATGTCATTGCTGAGCCATACCGTACCCGCCTGCTGCCAGGCTTTAGCCAGGCGCGTCAGGCGGTAGCGGAAATCGGGGCGCTGGCCAGCGGCATCTCCGGTTCGGGGCCGACGCTGTTCGCTTTGTGCGACAAGCCGGATACGGCGCAGCGTGTAGCAGACTGGCTGGGTAAAAATTATCTGCAAAATCAGGAAGGCTTTGTTCATATTTGCCGGTTGGACACGGCGGGCGCACGGGTACTGGGATAATCAATGAAACTGTATAATCTGAAAGATCATAACGAACAGGTCAGCTTTGCACAGGCCGTCACGCAAGGGCTTGGCAAGAATCAGGGATTGTTTTTTCCGCACGATTTGCCGGAATTCAATCTGTCAGAAGTCGATGAGATGTTGAACCAGGATTTCGTTAGCCGCAGCGCGAAGATCCTTTCCGCATTTATCGGTGATGAAATCCCACAGGAGATTCTGGAACAGCGCGTGCGTGCGGCGTTTGCCTTCCCGGCGCCGGTTGCTCAGGTTGCCACGGATATCGGCTGTCTGGAGCTGTTCCACGGCCCAACGCTTGCATTTAAAGACTTTGGCGGGCGCTTTATGGCGCAGATGCTGACGCATATCAGCGGCGACAAACCGGTCACCATTCTGACGGCGACCTCTGGAGACACTGGTGCGGCAGTCGCACATGCCTTTTATGGCCTGAAAAATGTGCGCGTGGTGATCCTTTATCCGAACGGCAAGATTAGCCCATTACAGGAAAAACTGTTCTGTACACTGGGTGGCAATATTGAAACCGTGGCGATTGATGGCGATTTTGATGCCTGTCAGGCGCTGGTGAAACAGGCGTTTGATGACGAAGAGCTGAAGGTAGCTTTGGGGCTGAATTCGGCTAACTCAATCAACATTAGCCGTCTGCTGGCGCAAATCTGTTACTACTTTGAGGCCGTGGCTCAACTGCCGCAAGAGGCGCGTAATCAGCTGGTTATTTCCGTTCCCAGCGGCAACTTTGGCGATCTGACTGCCGGGCTGCTGGCAAAATCACTGGGCTTGCCGGTGAAGCGTTTTATCGCGGCGACCAACGTCAACGATACGGTTCCACGCTTTCTTGCACAAGGTGAGTGGGCGCCGAAAGCGACTCAGGCGACGTTGTCGAATGCGATGGATGTCAGCCAGCCAAATAACTGGCCGCGGGTGGAAGAACTGTTCCGCCGTAAAATCTGGCGTCTGAATGAGCTGGGTTATGCCGCTGTTGACGATGCCACTACTCAGGACACGATGCGTGAGCTGCATGAGATGGGGTACACCTCAGAACCGCATGCGGCGGTGGCTTACCGTGCGCTGCGTGACCAACTGAACCCTGGCGAGTACGGCCTGTTCCTCGGCACTGCGCATCCGGCCAAGTTTAAAGAAAGCGTTGAAGAGATTCTTGACCTGACGCTGGCTCTGCCAAAAGCGCTGGCGGAACGCGCGGACCTGCCGCTGCTTTCTCATCACCTGCCTGCTGATTTTGCTGAATTGCGCAAGCTGATGATGACCCGCGGTTAACGGTTGTGCCCGCTGGCGCTTTGCTTAGCGGGCCTACAAAACCTGTCGGCCGGATGGGGCGTTCGCCGCCATCCGGCCTTTTTACTACTGCTCCTGGCGCTTAAACACCAGTTCGCCATTTCCTGACGCTTCTTCATCAAAGAAATAGCCTTCGCTGTTAAAGGCGGTCAGCTGTTCTGGCTGCGTTAAGCGGTTCTCAATAATGTAGCGACTCATCAGGCCGCGCGCTTTTTTTGCATAGAAGCTGATGACTTTGAACTTACCGTTCTTCTCGTCGAGGAAGACCGGTTTGATAAGCTCCGCATTGAGCTTTTTCGGCTTCACGGATTTAAAATACTCATCCGAGGCGAGGTTAATCACTACGCTGTCGCCTTGCGCTTCCAGCGCTTCGTTAAGTTTATCGGTGATGGTATCTCCCCAGAACTGGTAGAGATCTTTACCTTTCGCATTGGCCAGACGAATACCCATCTCCAGACGGTAAGGCTGCATCAAATCCAGCGGACGCAAAACGCCGTACAGCCCGGACAACATCCGTAAGTGTTGCTGAGCGAAGTCGAAATCCGCTTCGCTGAAGGTTTCAGCCTGCAGTCCGGTATATACGTCGCCTTTAAACGCCAGAATGGCCTGGCGCGCGTTTTCCGGCGTGAAATCAGGCTGCCAGTCATGGAAACGCGTGGCGTTCAGATCCGCCAGCTTGTCGCTAATTCCCATCAGCTTGCCAATTTGCGGAGCAGAGAGTTGGCGCGCCACGTGAATAAGCTGCTGAGAGTGATCCAGCAGTTCGGGCAATGTATGACGTGTCGTTGCCAGCGGACTTTGGTAGTCGAGCGTTTTTGCAGGTGAAATCAGAATCAGCATATCCAGTCCTTGCAGGAAATTTACTGCGACTTTAGCAAAAAAAACGACAGAATTGATCGATGGTTGCGATTGCCGCGCTATCCGCGCGGCGTCTCATCCCAGCTTTCGGGCGCAAGTTGTTGTCTGATATCAGGATAACGGCGCGGATCGAATTCTGGGCGCACCCCGAGTTTGCGTTGGCGTAGATAGTCGCAGGCGATAGTCTGCACAACCGGTGAAAGCAGCAGAATCGCCGTCAGGTTAGTGATGGCCATACACGCCATAATGATGTCCGCCAACTGCCAGATCAGCGGAACGCTGACTAACGTTCCGCCGATAACGGTGCTAACGGTGGCGATCCGTAATAGCCAGATGACGCGGATATTGTCCAGCTTCAGGAAAACGAGGTTGTTTTCCGCATAGATGTAGTTGGCCACGATAGAGCTAAAGGCAAACAGAATCACAATTAACGCCACGAATCCGGCACCCCATTCTCCCGTCACTGAAACCATCGCTTTCTGAAGTAACTGGATGCCTTCCATCGGTACATAGCTGGCGTCATTACCCGCCAACAGAACAATCATCGCGCTGGCCGTACAGAGAATCAGCGTATCAACTAATACTCCGATCATTTGCACAATGCCTTGTGCCGCAGGATGCGGAGGCCAGGATGCTGCTGACGCGGCCGCGTTCGGAGTTGATCCCATTCCGGCCTCATTAGAAAACATACCGCGTTGAAAGCCGCTGGCAATGGCCTGGCTTAGTGTATACCCGGCGGCACCGGCTGCGGCTTCCTGCCAGCCAAAGGCACTTTTTATAATGGTCATGATAATGCCGGGGAGCTGCCCGAAATGCCAAAGACAGATGACGATGCTGCAACCGACCCACAACAGCGCCATCATCGGAACGAACCATTGCATCAGGCGGGCAACGCCTTTAATGCCGCCAATGATTGCCAATAATGACACTATTGCCAGTGCGATACCGGTAAAGAGGGGAGGGATATCAAAAGCAAAGGTCAGCGCATGAGAGACCGAATTAGCCTGAACGCTGTTAAAAATCAGACCATAAGCAATGAGTAAAAAGATGGCAAAAAGAACGCCCATCCAGCGCATGCCCAGCCCACGCTCCATATACCACGCAGGACCGCCGCGAAACTGTCCCTTGCTGTCGCGCTCTTTATACAGTTGGGCAAGAGAGCTCTCGGCAAATGACGTCGCCATACCAATGATCGCCGAGACCCACATCCAGAACACGGCTCCCGCGCCGCCAGCGGCAATCGCCAACGCCACGCCCGCCAGATTTCCGCTACCGATACGTGCGGCAAGACTGGTGCATAAAGCCTGAAAGGAAGTTAAACCGCCCGGCTGCGGGCTGATGCTGTTTTTAAGACTTTTGCCAAACTGACGAATATAGCGAAACTGAATAAACCCTGTACGCCAGGTGAACCAACATCCTGCGCCAAGCAGGAGGTAGATCATCACCGATCCCCAGAGTATTTCATTAATAAATGAGAAAAAATCAGGCATTAACATCCCTCTTGTTGATGCCGGTAAGCGCGAATATTCCCATGTAAGCGCTACCAATAATCGACCAGTATATACCTTATAGGGTGATTGATTGCGGGAGTTTATCATAACAATCGTTATATCCCTTAATTGCGCATCACAGGCTTGGCGATGCGTAATCAGGGCTGAGCGGCTGGTCGGACAATCCAGGCGGTTGCGCTGAGAGTGCGTCGTGCTATCATCAGGGAAGATCGGTTACATCCCCCTAACAAGCTGTTTAAAGAGAATCGCTATCATGACGGACAAATTGACCTCCCTTCGTCAGTTCACCACAGTAGTGGCCGACACCGGAGACATCGCGGCAATGAAGCTGTATCAGCCTCAGGATGCCACAACTAACCCTTCTCTCATTCTTAACGCAGCGCAGATCCCGGAATACCGCAAGCTGATTGATGACGCTGTAGCCTGGGCTAAGCAGCAGAGCAACGACCGTGCGCAGCAGGTCGTCGACGCGACCGACAAGCTGGCAGTAAATATCGGTCTGGAGATCCTGAAACTGGTCCCAGGTCGTATCTCCACTGAAGTTGACGCTCGTCTGTCCTACGACACCGACGCGTCCATCGCTAAAGCAAAACGCCTGATCAAAATGTACAACGATGCTGGCATCAGCAACGATCGCATCCTGATTAAACTGGCTTCAACCTGGCAGGGCATCCGTGCCGCTGAGCAGCTGGAAAAAGAAGGCATCAACTGTAACCTGACTCTGCTGTTCTCCTTCGCGCAGGCACGTGCATGTGCAGAAGCTGGCGTATATCTGATTTCTCCGTTCGTTGGCCGTATTCTTGACTGGTACAAAGCCAATACCGACAAGAAAGAGTATGCACCGGCAGAAGATCCGGGTGTGGTTTCCGTAACGGAAATCTACGAGTACTACAAACAGCACGGTTACGAAACCGTAGTTATGGGTGCGAGCTTCCGTAACATCGGCGAAATCATTGAGCTGGCAGGCTGCGATCGTCTGACGATTGCTCCGGCACTGCTGAAAGAACTGGCGGAAAGCGAAGGTGCTATCGAACGTAAACTGTCTTTCTCCGGCGAAGTGAAAGCGCGCCCTGCACGCATCACCGAAGCTGAGTTCCTGTGGCAGCATAACCAGGATCCGATGGCTGTAGACAAACTGGCGGACGGTATCCGTAAGTTTGCTGTAGACCAGGGTAAACTGGAAAAAATGATCGGCGATCTGCTGTAATCATTAGTGCGTGGCCCTGATATGGGTCACGCTACCTCTTCTGAAACCTGTCTGTCCTTCCCTTCGCAGTGTATCATTCTGTTTAACGAGACTGTTTAAACGGAATAATCATGAATACTTTACGCATTGGCCTGGTTTCCATTTCTGACCGTGCTTCCAGCGGCGTTTACCAGGATAAAGGTATCCCGGCCCTTGAAGAGTGGCTGGCGTCAGCCCTTACCACCCCTTTTGAGCTGCAAACGCGATTGATCCCGGATGAACAGGCGATCATCGAACAGACCTTATGCGAGCTGGTAGACGAAATGAGTTGTCATCTGGTGCTGACTACCGGCGGAACGGGTCCGGCCCGTCGTGACGTAACGCCTGATGCAACGCTTGCCGTAGCCGACCGTCAGATGCCGGGCTTTGGTGAACAGATGCGCCAGATAAGCCTGCACTTTGTGCCAACGGCGATTCTTTCCCGTCAGGTTGGCGTGATTCGCAAGCAGGCGTTGATCCTGAATCTGCCTGGGCAGCCAAAATCGATCAAAGAGACGCTGGAAGGCGTGAAAGATGCCGACGGTAAGGTTATCGTGCCGGGTATTTTTGCAAGTGTACCGTATTGTATACAGCTATTAGATGGGCCGTATGTGGAAACCGCACCGACTGTTGTAGCATCTTTTCGTCCTAAAAGCGCAATACGCGATACAAAAGCCTGAAAGTAGCCCGATCGTGACATAAGTGCCAATGACAGTGGAGTATTGAATTGTTTACGATATAGTAATTTTTGCTTTACATATATCAACAAACAGATTCAATTACTTCACTGACTCATGGTTTGCTATGTCACAACACACTCGACCGCTGAATCGCCAGGATTATAAAACCCTTACGCTTGCTGCCCTTGGTGGTGCGCTTGAGTTTTATGATTTCATTATCTTTGTCTTCTTTGCCGCTGTTGTTGGCGAGCTCTTCTTCCCCGCAGACATCCCTGAATGGCTACGTCAGGTGCAAACCTTCGGCATTTTTGCCGCCGGATATCTGGCGCGTCCGCTGGGGGGCATCATCATGGCGCACTTTGGCGATCTGGTCGGGCGCAAGAAAATGTTCACCCTGAGCATTTTGCTGATGGCGATACCGACGCTGGCGATTGGTCTGTTGCCTACCTACGCCTCAATGGGGATCCTCGCGCCGCTGCTGTTGCTGTTGATGCGTATTTTGCAAGGCGCTGCCATCGGCGGAGAAGTTCCGGGCGCGTGGGTGTTCGTGGCGGAGCATGTACCGGAGCGTCGCATCGGCATTGCCTGCGGAACGCTGACTGCCGGCCTGACGGTGGGAATTCTGCTGGGGTCAGTTGTTGCGACGCTGGTGAACACCAGCCTGACGCAGCAGGCGGTGCATGATTACGGCTGGCGTATTCCTTTCCTGCTGGGGGGCGTGTTTGGGCTGGTGGCGATGTACCTGCGTCGCTGGCTGCAGGAGACGCCCATATTTCTCGAAATGCAGCAACGTAAAGCGTTGGCGCAAGAGCTACCGGTGAAGTCAGTGGTGAGCAAACATAAAAAAGCGGTGGTTATTTCAATGCTGCTGACCTGGCTGCTTTCAGCCGGGATTGTGGTGGTGATCCTGATGTCACCAGTCTGGTTGCAGAAGCAGTATGGCTTTGCGCCGGCGCTAACGTTGCAAGCCAATAGTGTCGCTACCATTATGCTGTGCGTCGGTTGTCTGCTGGCCGGGTTTATTGTCGACCGGGTCGGCGCCAGCAAAACCTTTATTGTCGGCAGCCTGCTGCTGGCCTGTTCAAGCTGGTTTTTCTATCACCTGACCGGCAGCCATCCCCAGCATTTGTTCCTGTTATACGGGCTGGTAGGGTTATGCGTTGGCGTGGTGGGGGCTGTGCCTTATGTGATGGTGCGGGCGTTTCCGGCGGAAGTCCGCTTTACCGGAATATCCTTTTCTTACAACGTGTCGTACGCCATTTTTGGTGGTCTGACGCCAATCGCCGTCACGATGTTAATGAGCGTGTCGCCAATGGCTCCGGCCTGGTATGTGCTGGCGTTATCGCTGGTAGGGCTAGGTTTGGGGATTTGGCTGCGACAGGATCTTTATCATCGCGATTCGAGCGTACAGGCAGAGTTACAGCGCTTGTAAGGAATATCCCCCCGTCAGGGGGGATAGCGTCAGATTAGTGCGCTTCACCAATCGGCAGGATGGTACGGCCAAATTGTTCGTTCAGCACTTCACCCATCGCCAGGTAAATGGCGCTTGCGCCACACACTAAGCCTACCCAGCCAGCAACGTGAATGATCGCTTCGTTACCCGCAATGTTGCCCACGGCCAGCAGGGCGAACAGCACTGTCAGGCTCAGGAACACGAACTGCAGCATGCGCGCCGCTTTCAGCGTACCGATGAACATGAACAGAGTGAACACGCCCCACAGACCGAGGTAAGCGCCCAGGAACTGACCATTGGTTGCATCCGCCAGGCCCATTTTCGGCATCAGCAGGATCGCAACCAGCGTCAGCCAGAACGAACCGTAGGAGGTAAAGGCGGTTAAACCGAAGGTGTTGCCTTTTTTATATTCCAGCAGTCCGGCAAAAATTTGCGCGATACCGCCGTAGAAAATGCCCATCGCCAGAATAATAACGTCCAGAGCGAAGAAACCCGCGTTGTGCAGGTTAAGCAGAATGGTGGTCATGCCAAAGCCCATCAGGCCCAGCGGTGCCGGATTAGCCAACTTAGTGTTGCCCATAATTCCTCAAAATCATCATTGATTGAATGGTGAAATAGTTTCCCCGAATAACGATCGCTGTCTTCGGGGCGCGGCATGATAATCAGGGGAGAGGGCACTGTCTATGATCTAACGAAGGGTAAATGAATTATTTTCCCTGTGCTGGGCATCACGCTAGCCAGTTACGGCGGTGCTGCTCAGCAGAAGGCCCATAAGCAGGCTGGCGGAAAGGGTTAACACGGATTTCATGGAGTTTCTCTTTGACGGCTGCAAAAGTGTGTGACTTCAGACCATATTACCGTCGTCATAAAAACGATTCATGCTCGTAATCTTTTCTTTTTATTGCAATTTTCATGTGAATGGCTTTCCTGATTTAATTGGTTGTATGAATTAATTCTGGTTGGCGACTATTCATTTTTATCTCTTTTTGCCTTTTTTCTGCGAATTTATTGCCACAAGGCTAAAAAAATTTTTCATGCCCCCCTTGATGACGTGGGTTACGACCCCATCTTGTAGACAACCGCAGTGGTGAGTCTGAAAAAAAACGATTCAGGGTAGTTGAAACCGCACGTTTCGCCCTTATTACAGATTCACAACCACATGATGACCGAATTTTTAGTGGAGACGTTTAGATGGGTAAAATTATTGGTATCGACCTGGGTACTACCAACTCTTGTGTAGCGATTATGGATGGCACTACTGCACGTGTGCTGGAGAACGCCGAGGGCGATCGCACCACGCCTTCTATCATTGCTTATACCCAGGATGGTGAAACTCTGGTTGGTCAGCCGGCTAAACGTCAGGCAGTGACAAACCCGCAAAACACCCTGTTTGCGATTAAACGCCTGATTGGCCGCCGCTTCCAGGACGAAGAAGTGCAGCGTGATGAAGCCATCATGCCGTACAAAATCATCGGTGCTGACAACGGTGATGCATGGATTGACGTAAAAGGTCAGAAAATGGCACCGCCGCAGATTTCTGCTGAAGTGCTGAAAAAAATGAAGAAAACGGCTGAAGATTACCTGGGTGAACCGGTAACTGAAGCAGTTATCACCGTACCTGCATATTTTAACGATGCTCAGCGTCAGGCAACCAAAGACGCCGGCCGTATCGCAGGTCTGGAAGTAAAACGTATCATCAACGAACCAACCGCAGCTGCACTGGCTTACGGTCTGGATAAAGAAGTCGGCAACCGTACTATCGCGGTTTATGACTTGGGTGGTGGTACTTTCGATATCTCTATTATCGAAATCGACGAAGTTGACGGTGAAAAAACCTTCGAAGTTCTGGCAACCAACGGTGATACCCACCTGGGTGGTGAAGACTTCGATAGCCGTATGATCAACTACCTGGTTGACGAATTTAAGAAAGATCAGGGTATCGACCTGCGTAACGACCCGCTGGCGATGCAGCGTCTGAAAGAAGCCGCTGAGAAAGCGAAGATCGAACTGTCTTCCGCTCAGCAGACCGACGTGAACCTGCCGTACATCACTGCAGACGCGACTGGTCCGAAACACATGAACATCAAGGTGACCCGTGCGAAACTGGAAAGCCTGGTTGAAGACCTGGTTAACCGTTCTATCGAGCCGCTGAAAGTTGCTCTGCAGGATGCTGGTCTGTCTGTTTCCGACGTTCAGGACGTTATCCTGGTCGGTGGTCAGACTCGTATGCCGATGGTACAGAAGAAAGTTGCTGAGTTCTTCGGTAAAGAGCCGCGTAAAGACGTTAACCCGGACGAAGCTGTGGCAATCGGTGCTGCCGTTCAGGGTGGTGTATTGACCGGTGATGTGAAAGACGTGCTGCTGCTGGACGTTACCCCGCTGTCTCTGGGTATCGAAACCATGGGCGGCGTGATGACTGCACTGATCGCGAAAAACACCACTATCCCGACCAAGCACAGCCAGGTGTTCTCTACTGCTGAAGACAACCAGTCTGCGGTAACCATCCATGTGCTGCAGGGTGAACGTAAACGTGCCGCTGATAACAAAGATCTGGGTCAATTTAACCTGGATGGCATCAGCCCGGCTCCGCGCGGTATGCCGCAGATCGAAGTTACTTTTGACATCGATGCCGACGGTATCCTGCACGTTTCCGCGAAAGACAAAAATAGCGGTAAAGAGCAGAAGATCACCATCAAGGCTTCTTCTGGTCTGAACGAAGAAGAAATTCAGAAAATGGTTCGCGAAGCAGAAGCGAACGCAGAATCTGACCGTAAGTTTGAAGAGCTGGTTCAGACCCGTAACCAGGGTGACCATCTGCTGCACAGCACTCGCAAGCAGGTTGAAGAAGCAGGCGACAAACTGCCGGCTGATGACAAAACTGCCATCGAGTCTGCACTGACCGCGCTGGAAACTTCTCTGAAAGGCGAAGACAAAGCGGATATCGAAGCGAAAATGCAGGCGCTGGCACAGGTTTCCCAGAAACTGATGGAAATCGCTCAGCAGCAGCACGCACAGCAGCAGGCTGGCGCAGCAGGTGCTGATGCTTCTGCAAACAACGCGAAAGATGACGACGTTGTCGACGCTGAGTTTGAAGAAGTGAAAGACAAAAAATAATCGCCCTTTGAACGGGTAATTACTGGCACGGGCGAAGAGGTTTCCTCTCCGCCCGTGCACGCATGTTAGGGGCAGATAAAAAGAGATGGCTAAGCAAGACTATTACGAGATTTTAGGCGTTTCCAAATCAGCGGAAGAGCGTGAAATCAAAAAGGCCTACAAGCGCCTGGCCATGAAATATCACCCGGACCGCAACCAGGGTGATAAAGAGGCCGAAGCCAAGTTTAAAGAGATCAAAGAAGCGTACGAGATCCTCACCGATGCGCAAAAACGTGCGGCTTATGATCAGTACGGCCATGCAGCGTTTGAGCAAGGCGGTATGGGCGGCGGCGGCGGTTTTGGCGGCGGGGCCGACTTCAGCGATATCTTTGGTGACGTGTTTGGCGATATCTTTGGCGGCGGTCGCGGTCGTCAGCGCGCCTCACGTGGTGCTGATTTACGTTACAACATGGATCTCACTCTGGAAGAAGCCGTGCGTGGCGTCACCAAAGAGATCCGTATTCCGACGCTGGAAGAGTGTGATGTTTGCCACGGCAGCGGTGCGAAGGCGGGCACGCAACCCCAGACCTGTCCAACCTGTCACGGTTCTGGTCAGGTGCAGATGCGTCAGGGCTTTTTTGCCGTACAGCAGACCTGTCCACACTGTCAGGGCCGCGGTACGTTGATTAAAGACCCGTGCAACAAATGCCATGGTCATGGTCGCGTTGAGAAGAGCAAAACGCTGTCCGTTAAGATCCCGGCTGGGGTTGATACTGGCGACCGTATTCGTTTAGCGGGTGAAGGTGAAGCCGGTGAACATGGCGCGCCAGCAGGCGATTTGTACGTTCAGGTGCAGGTAAAACAGCACCCAATTTTCGAACGTGAAGGCAATAACCTGTACTGCGAAGTGCCGATTAACTTTGCGATGGCAGCGCTGGGCGGCGAGATTGAAGTGCCGACGCTGGATGGTCGCGTGAAGTTAAAAATCCCGGGCGAAACGCAGACCGGCAAACTGTTCCGCATGCGTGGTAAAGGCGTTAAGTCAGTACGCGGCGGCGCACAGGGCGATCTGCTGTGCCGTGTGGTGGTTGAAACCCCGGTAGGCCTCAACGACAAGCAGAAGCAGTTGCTGAAAGATTTGCAGGACAGCTTTGGCGGCCCGACCGGCGAGCAAAACAGTCCGCGCTCTAAAAGCTTCTTCGACGGTGTGAAGAAATTTTTTGACGATTTGACGCGCTAATTCTCGACTCAATAATCTTTGATAAAAAGCCTGGGACTGAAAAGTTTCAGGCTTTTTTATTTCTGTTTTCCGTTCGGAAAATCCTGAACGACTTTATTTGAATAGATCGTTAAAACCGATCTATTCATCATGAATAATCTAATTTTAACGAGCTTTCTGAAGGTGTAAGATAGTATTTACGAAGTATTCACCCAATAGAGAGAATAAAAGTGAAACATCTGCATCGTTTTTTTAGTAGTGACGCCTCGGGGGGCATCATTCTGATCATCGCTGCCGTGGTTGCTATGCTGATGGCAAATATCGGGGTTACCAGTGGATGGTACCACGCCTTTCTGGAAACGCCCGTTCAACTGCGGGTTGGCGCGCTTGAGATCAACAAAAATATGCTGCTGTGGATCAATGACGCGTTGATGGCGGTATTCTTCCTGTTGATCGGTTTGGAAGTGAAGCGCGAGTTAATGCAAGGTTCGCTGGCCAGTCTGCGCCAGGCGGCGTTTCCGATCATTGCCGCTATCGGGGGCATGATTGTCCCGGCGCTGCTGTATCTGGCATTCAACTATGCTGACCCTATCACCCGTGAGGGTTGGGCGATCCCGGCGGCGACGGATATCGCTTTTGCATTAGGCGTGCTGGCGCTGTTGGGCAGCCGTGTCCCACTGGCGTTGAAAATCTTCCTGATGGCGCTGGCGATAATCGATGACCTCGGCGCTATTGTGATCATCGCGTTGTTCTACACCAGCGATCTCTCGCTGCTGTCGCTGGGCGTTGCCGCGTGCGCGATCCTTGTCCTGGCAGCATTGAATCTGTGCGGTGTAAGACGTACCGGTATTTATATTCTGGTTGGCGTAGTGCTGTGGACGGCCGTACTGAAGTCTGGCGTGCATGCAACTCTGGCGGGCGTGATCGTCGGTTTCTTCATTCCGTTGAAGGAAAAACACGGGCGTTCACCGGCGAAGCGTCTGGAGCATGTTCTGCACCCGTGGGTGGCATATCTGATCCTACCGTTGTTTGCCTTCGCTAACGCGGGTGTCTCACTGCAGGGCGTCACCATTGATGGACTGACCTCGGTGTTACCGCTGGGGATCATTGCTGGCCTGTTAATCGGGAAACCACTGGGTATAAGCCTCTTTTGCTGGCTGGCGTTACGCTTCAGGATGGCGCAATTGCCGGAGGGAACGAATTTCCAGCAAATTATGGCGGTCGGTATTCTGTGCGGCATTGGCTTTACGATGTCGATTTTCATCGCCAGCCTGGCGTTTGGGACCGTCGATCCTGAGCTGATTAACTGGGCGAAACTGGGGATCCTGATCGGTTCTTTGCTATCGGCGGTAATAGGTTACTACTGGTTACGCACCCGGTTGAACGCAGCAGCCTGACGGGATAACCCTTTCGTGACAATTTTCAGGGAGAGAGTATGTCTCATATAAACTACAACCACCTGTACTACTTTTGGCATGTATATAAAGAAGGATCGGTGGTTGGTGCAGCAGAGGCGCTTTATCTGACACCGCAGACCATTACCGGGCAGATTAAAGCGCTTGAGGAACGCTTACAGGGAAAGTTGTTCAAGCGGAAGGGGCGTGGACTGGAGCCCAGCGAATTAGGCGAATTGGTTTTTCGTTATGCGGATAAGATGTTCACGTTAAGCCAGGAAATGCTGGATATCGTGAACTATCGCAAAGAGTCGAATTTACTGTTCGATGTCGGCGTGGCGGATGCGTTGTCCAAACAGCTGGTTAGCAGCGTGCTGAATGCTGCAGTCGTTGAAGATGAACAAATCCATCTGCGTTGTTTTGAATCAACGCACGAGATGCTGCTGGATCAGCTCAGCCAGCATAAACTGGATATGATTATCTCCGACTGCCCGATCGATTCTACGCAGCAGGAAGGGTTGTTCTCAGTGCGGATTGGCGAATGCAGCGTGAGCTTTTGGTGCACCCAGCCATTGCCTGAGAAACCATTTCCGGCCTGCCTCGAAGAGCGTCGATTGCTGATCCCAGGGCGCCGTTCGATGCTCGGGCGTAAGCTGTTGAACTGGATTAACTCACAAGGGCTGAACGTTGAAATCCTTGGCGAGTTTGATGATGCCGCGCTGATGAAAGCGTTCGGCGCAACGCATAACGCTATTTTTGTTGCGCCTACGCTTTATTCCCACAATTTCTATGCCGATGATTCAATTGTTGAAATTGGACGCGTAGAGAATGTGATGGAGGAGTATCACGCCATATTTGCGGAAAGAATGATCCAGCATCCAGCGGTGCAGCGTATTTGCAATACTGATTACTCGGCACTATTTATTTCTGCGGGTAAATAATCAAGGCGCACTCGTCATACTTCATATTGTGGGGGGGTTACTCGGCCAGTCGGTACACTGCACCCTGCCACCTTGTGGCAGGGTCACTGGTGAGTGCTGAGCAAAGTGGATGCACCGACGCAAAAGATGTAGCAAATCAAACAGAAAGAGATTTTCTGAGACCCTCCAGCTCGCTTCTTACCCTATCTCATAACCTGTTTTATACAGAAAATGAGATCTCATCAAATCGATATCTCATGGTTTCAAAGCGTTTGTGATTAGCACCCCTCGCATAATGGGAGCATTACATAGGTGTCCCACCGGACGGATGGGACACACTATTTCTTCTATGACTCATTAACGAGGTAAGCATTATGACTAACAGCAAACTGGTACAAAATGATTCGCTCAGTACAAAAGAGTACGAGCAGAACGGATTTGTGGCGGCCACGGAAACCAATGAGTTTAGCTATACATCGGCGCGTGTTGCGAAGGTAGCCTATAACGAGTACAAGCCCAACGAGTTTAAAGTGTCCGGTTACTGGACTGACTGGTCGCAATATGACGGCCGTCTCGATGGTGATTTCGCGCCTTCCAGCTGTGGGCGCGGTGTTGACCTGGCGTTATTAGACCCCTTTGCTTACGATAAAATTACGCTGGGTTTCTGCGGGATTGTCGGCGATACCGGCGAGAAAGCGACGACCATCAACAATGCCGCAGTCGACTTCCAGCGTACGCAATGGCAACCCACTTTTGTCGATGCGTGGGGAGATGTTGCCTCCTATCGCAACTGCGGCTTTGCGGGCTGGGTAAGCAATGATTACATGGCGCTTTTCCATCAGTACGATGCACAGGGCGTTCTGGGGGGGGTTACGCGATGTACAGAAAAAGAACCCGAATCTCCATCTTTCAATGAGTATCGGCGGCTGGACCATGAGCCAGGCGTTCCACTTTATGGCTAAAGATCCACATAAACGCGCGCTATTCTGCGACGGCCTGACCGATCTGTTCACCCGATTCCCGATGTTTAGCGAAATCGATCTGGATTGGGAATATCCGGGGGCACCGGGAAATACCGGTAATACCTACGATGATACTGACGCACCAAATTTTGCTGCCTTGATTAAGGATGTGAAAGCCGCGTTGAATAAAATCAATCGCAGTGATGTGAAAATTAGCGTTGCCGCGGCTGGTGACATCGAGAAACTGAAAAAAGCCAATATTCCAGCGCTCATTGATGCGGGGGTCTGGGGCATTAATTTAATGACCTACGACTTCTTTGGTACGCCGTGGGCTACCGAGCTGGCGCATCATACCAATCTCTACCCGAATGGCAGAGCGAATAACTGGAGCGTAGAGACCGCCGTTAATTATCTGGAGTCGATTGGGGTGCCGCTTAAACAGGTCTTTATCGGTTATGCCGGTTATAGCCGTAATGCTCATGATGCGACGATCCAGAGCGTATCTCCGCTGAAAGGAACTTACACGCCAGGATACGGCACGACGGTCGGAACATTTGAATCCGGCTCAACGGAATGGTACGACCATATCGCAAATTATCTTGATCTGGAAAACCAGACCGGTCGCAATAATTTTATTGTTTACACCGATGAAGTGGCGGATGCGGATTTCCTGTATAACCCACAGTCTAAAGTCTTTATGTCGCTGGATACCCCGCGCACCGTGAAGGCCAAAGCCGAGTACGTAAAATCCCGCGGCCTGGGTGGCCTGTTTACCTGGACGGCGGATTTGGATCGCGGTCCGCTGGTGAATGCGGCTCGCGAAGGGCTGGGCTGCGAAATGACGCGGCAAACTGTTGATATGAGACCGTTCTATTTTAAAGGTATTACGAAGTAAGCGCTCATGTCCCCCTGTAAAGGGGGACATTTTCGGCTGTCTCAATCGTGTAAAAAACATAGATAAGTAAATAAATATTGTGTATCAGGTGAATTATTATTTTGGATTGAATAAGTAAATTTATATTACATTTTATGACATTGCCTTCTTGTTTTTAGATTTTTTTATGGTTTTTTACATCAGGTTTGACAATTCTCTCAGTTAGATGATTATTTTTGGTACTAAAATAACGCATCTCAATAGTTAATGGATTTTCAAATGGTTACATCATTCATGATTGGAAATGATTTATTGTTTGATACAAGTGAAATGGTTCTTCATCATCTTAAGGATGGGGAAAGTATTCATTTATCCGGCGTGAAAGGTCGCTGTTTGAAGTGTCTCATCTCACATACCCAACAAGATATAACGACAAAAAAGCAAATTTGCGATGAGGTATGGGGACAATTTGGTTTATTCGCCAGCGATAGTACGTTATTGCAGACGATTTATGCCTTGCGGCGGGATTTGCGGGATATAGAGATGACGGATTTAATCGTTACCCATCCCCGACTGGGCTACCAGATCAATCCGGCCTATAGCGTTACACCGGTTGCTGAATTAGGCGCTGAAAAAAATGAACCTGCTGCCACTGAGGTATTTTCCTGCCCTTCTGACACTGATATTCTCAGTGCCCATTATGAAATTCAGAAAAAAACCGAAGGCAAAAAAACAGACGTTGCCGTTAATCTCTCCCTGCATAAGGCGAGGGTTATTTTAGCGTTCCTGACATTTGTATTGACTACAGTATTAGTACTCCTGACAGTGTTTTTCTACAGGGAAGAGTTA
Organism: Citrobacter sp. 21OH12SH02A-Citro; assembly: GCF_027919895.1. Classification (NCBI taxonomy): domain Bacteria; kingdom Pseudomonadati; phylum Pseudomonadota; class Gammaproteobacteria; order Enterobacterales; family Enterobacteriaceae; genus Citrobacter; species Citrobacter sp. 21OH12SH02A-Citro. The sequence continues at coordinate 4,106,590 of NZ_CP114801.1, read as the reverse complement.
CGTCTTCATAATGGCGGGAAAAACCTGTATTTAAATCCTGAAACGGGAAAAGATAGTCATGGACAAAAAGGATTTATCCTGTGTCAGTGTAATAAGTATGATACAAGCGAAAATTGCAAAAATCATGAATATATATGTAAAAAAGTGACTTCATGATATTTTTCGTTACGTAATGCAACTTAAGTTTATTATGCGTTTGGTGGATAAGGTGAGAGCGGCATCTTGCCACCGAAAAGCTCGGTTAACCGTCGTTCGGCAAGATGATGCGTCCAGTGATGAGTCGGTTAGATGAAATAATGCCTCAAGCGGTTCATCACGGAATTTCCAGCAGGTCTTATTAATAGAGTTGACAGCCAGAGAGCCACCCAGAACAAACTCGAGTTTTGTCACCGCATCGTTGATGTAGAGATCACAATGAAGCCCATTCCGATAATTAACCAGATAACCAGATAACCAGATAACAAGTTCCGTGGAGAGTTTATGCTTTCTGATACTGGCTTTATCTGTGGAGCGAAGGACCTGAGAGACATTCAGAAGGTATTGAGTGCCGAAAAGAGGAAAGAGATTCGGGTTCAGCCCAGGTTGTATCGCATAGCGACAGGTTGAAAGTATGAAAAAGCCCCATCAAAAATGATGGGGCTTATTATGCTACGCTTGCGCGGTTTTTTCACAAAGCAACAACAAGCAGGCGATTAAGCCAGTTTGTTGATCTGTGCAGTCAGGTTTGCTTTATGACGTGCAGCTTTGTTTTTGTGGATCAGACCTTTAGCAGCCTGACGGTCCACGATCGGTTGCATTTCGTTAAATGCTTTCAGTGCAGTAGCTTTGTCGCCAGCTTCGATAGCTGCGTATACTTTCTTGATGAAAGTACGCATCATAGAGCGACGGCTAGCGTTGTGCTTGCGGGCCTTTTCAGACTGAACGGCGCGCTTCTTAGCTGATTTGATATTAGCCAAGGTCCAACTCCCAAATGTGTTCTATATGGACAATTCAAAGGCCGAGGAATATGCCCTTTTAGCCTTCTTTTGTCAATGGATTTGTGCAAATAAGCGCCGTTTAAATTGCAGCACTCGTTGCGTAGTGATGGCGCAGGATTCTACCAGCTTGCGGGGCGTGAATACAGCCTTTCCACGAGAAAAATTGCATTGGTGTGCCCGTGAAGGGCGTCAATTTGTTTCATAACGATGAAAACCATCCTCTTTCTGTTTCGTAGAAACAATCGCCGGTTAACGTTGAACGCGGTACAAGGTATACTTTCACGATTTTCACTGTTTTGAGCCAGACATGAAGCTGATACGAGGCATACATAATCTCAGTCAGGCCCCGCATGGGTGTGTGCTGACTATTGGTAATTTCGACGGCGTGCACCGTGGCCATCGTGCGTTGCTGCAGGGCTTACGGGAAGAAGGGCGCAAACGCAATTTACCGGTGATGGTGATGATTTTCGAGCCGCAGCCGCTGGAGCTGTTTGCGACGGACAAGTCACCTGCGCGCCTCACCCGTCTGCGGGAAAAACTGCGTTATCTGGCGGAGTGCGGCGTTGATTACGTGCTGTGCGTGCGTTTTGACAGGCGCTTCGCGGCATTAACGGCGCAGACCTTTATCAGCGATCTGCTGGTGAAGCGCCTTGGTGTACAATTTCTTGCCGTTGGTGATGATTTCCGCTTTGGCGCTAGCCGTGCGGGCGATTTCTTGTTATTACAGGAAGCGGGCGCTGAGTATGGTTTTGATATCACCAGCACCCAAACCTTCTGTGAAGGCGGTGTGCGCATCAGCAGCACCGCGGTACGTCAGGCGCTGGCGGAAGATAACCTGCAACTGGCCGAAAGCCTGCTTGGGCATCCTTTTACTATCTCAGGACGCGTAGTTCACGGTGACGAGTTAGGGCGCACTATCGGTTTTCCGACGGCAAACTTACCGCTTCGTCGCCAGGTTTCTCCGGTGAAAGGGGTTTATGCGGTTGAAGTAATGGGGCTGGGTGACAAACCTTTCCCCGGCGTCGCCAACATCGGCACACGCCCGACGGTAGCAGGCGTACGCCAACAGTTGGAAGTGCATCTATTGGACGTTGTAATGGACCTGTATGGTCGCCATATAGATGTAGTACTGCGTAAAAAAATACGCAGCGAACAGCGATTTGCCTCGCTGGATGAACTAAAAGCGCAGATTGCGCGTGATGAGTTGACTGCCCGTGAATTTTTTGGGCTAACAAAACCGGCTTAATGCCTATACGAGTTTTAAATACGGAACCGAGAATCTGATGAGTGACTATAAATCAACCCTGAATTTGCCGGAAACAGGGTTCCCGATGCGCGGCGATCTCGCCAAGCGTGAACCGGGAATGCTGGCGCGTTGGACTGATGATGACCTGTACGGCATCATTCGTGCGGCCAAAAAAGGCAAAAAAACCTTCATTCTGCATGATGGCCCTCCTTATGCGAATGGCAGCATTCATATTGGTCACTCGGTTAACAAGATTCTGAAAGACATTATCGTGAAGTCCAAAGGACTCACGGGATTCGACTCGCCTTACGTTCCGGGCTGGGACTGCCACGGTCTGCCTATCGAGTTGAAAGTAGAGCAGGAATACGGCAAGCCGGGCGAGAAGTTCACCGCCGCTGAGTTCCGCGCCAAATGCCGTGAATACGCAGCGACGCAGGTTGACGGTCAGCGTAAAGACTTTATCCGTCTTGGCGTGCTGGGCGACTGGTCGCATCCGTACCTGACCATGGACTTCAAAACTGAAGCCAACATCATTCGTGCGCTGGGTAAAATCATCGGTAACGGTCACCTGCACAAAGGTGCGAAGCCGGTGCACTGGTGCGTTGATTGCCGTTCCGCGCTGGCGGAAGCGGAAGTTGAGTATTATGACAAAACCTCCCCGTCCATCGACGTTGCGTTCCACGCCGCCGATCAGGACGCGGTAAAAGCGAAATTTGGCGTTTCTGACGTCAATGGCCCGATCTCACTGGTTATCTGGACTACCACCCCGTGGACGTTACCGGCGAACCGCGCAATCTCTCTGGCGCCTGATTTTGACTATGCGCTGGTGCAGATTGACGGGCAGGCTGTGATTCTGGCGAAGGATCTGGTTGAAAGCGTCATGCAGCGTATTGGTGCGGCTGAATACACTATTCTGGGCACCGTAAAAGGCGCCGAGCTGGAACTGCTGCGCTTTACCCATCCGTTTATGGGCTTTGACGTGCCGGCTATTCTTGGCGATCACGTTACGCTGGATGCGGGTACCGGTGCGGTCCATACCGCCGGCGGCCACGGTCCGGATGACTACGTCATTAGCCAGAAATACGGTCTGGAAATCGCTAACCCGGTTGGTCCGGACGGCGCATATCTGGCGGGTACCTATCCGGATCTGGACGGTGTGAACGTCTTTAAAGCCAACGACAAAATCGTTGCGCTGCTGAGCGATAAAGGCGCTCTGCTGCACGTTGAGAAGATGCAGCACAGCTACCCGTGCTGCTGGCGCCACAAATCGCCGATCATCTTCCGTGCGACTCCGCAGTGGTTCGTCAGCATGGATCAGAAAGGTCTGCGCGCGCAGTCGCTAAAAGAGATCAAAGGCGTGCAATGGATCCCGGATTGGGGTCAGGCACGTATTGAATCGATGGTTGCCAACCGTCCTGACTGGTGTATCTCCCGTCAGCGTACGTGGGGTGTGCCGATGTCTCTGTTTGTTCACAAAGACACCGAAGAGCTGCATCCGCGTGCTATCGAACTGATGGAAGAAGTGGCCAAACGCGTTGAAGTTGACGGCATCCAGGCGTGGTGGGATCTCGACCCGAAAGATATCCTTGGCGATGAAGCTGACCAGTATGTCAAAGTCCCGGATACGCTGGACGTGTGGTTCGACTCCGGTTCAACCCACTCCTCCGTTGTGGACGTGCGTCCTGAGTTTGCAGGCCATGCGGCAGATATGTATCTGGAAGGTTCTGACCAGCACCGCGGCTGGTTCATGTCTTCTCTGATGATCTCCACTGCAATGAAGGGCAAAGCGCCATACCGTCAGGTACTGACCCACGGTTTCACCGTTGATGGTCAGGGTCGTAAAATGTCCAAGTCTATCGGTAACACCGTAAGCCCGCAGGACGTAATGAACAAACTGGGCGCGGATATTCTGCGTCTGTGGGTCGCTTCTACCGACTATACCGGCGAAATGGCCGTTTCTGACGAAATCCTGAAACGTGCTGCCGACAGCTATCGTCGTATCCGTAACACCGCACGCTTCCTGCTGGCGAACCTGAACGGGTTCGATCCGGTAAAAGATATGGTGAAACCGGAAGAGATGGTGGTGCTGGATCGCTGGGCGGTAGGTTGTGCACAAGCGGCGCAGGAAGAGATCCTGAAAGCTTATGAAGCCTATGACTTCCACGAAGTAGTACAGCGCCTGATGCGCTTCTGCTCCGTAGAAATGGGTTCGTTCTACCTCGACATCATCAAAGACCGTCAGTACACCGCGAAAGCGGACAGCGTGGCGCGTCGTAGTTGCCAGACTGCGCTGTTCCATATTGCAGAAGCGCTGGTACGCTGGATGGCGCCGATCATGTCCTTCACCGCTGATGAAATCTGGGGTTACCTGCCGGGCGATCGTGAGAAGTACGTCTTTACCGGTGAATGGTACGAAGGTCTGTTTGGCTTAGGCGAAACCGAAGCGATGAATGACGCCTACTGGGACGAGTTGCTGAAAGTGCGCGGCGAAGTGAACAAGGTCATCGAGCAAGCGCGTGCGGATAAGAAAGTCGGTGGTTCGCTGGAAGCGGCGGTTACTCTGTACGCTGAACCAGAACTGGCGGCGAAACTGACCGCGCTGGGCGAAGAGTTGCGCTTTGTTCTGCTGACCTCCGGTGCGACGGTTGCGGATTATGCAGCAGCTCCTGCTGACGCTCAGCAGAGCGAACTGCTTAAAGGTCTGAAAATCGTACTAAGCAAAGCCGAAGGTGAGAAATGTCCGCGTTGCTGGCATTACACTACCGATGTCGGCCAGGTGGCGGAACATGCAGATATCTGCGGACGCTGTGTCAGCAACATCGCCGGTGATGGCGAACAACGTAAGTTTGCCTGATGAGTAAGCCTCTTTGTTCAACAGGACTACGCTGGCTGTGGCTGGTGGTAGTCGTGCTGATTATCGATTTAGGCAGCAAATACCTGATCCTCCAGAACTTTGCTCTGGGGGATACGGTGTCGCTGTTCCCGTCGCTTAATCTGCACTACGCGCGTAACTATGGTGCGGCGTTTAGCTTCTTAGCCGACAGCGGTGGCTGGCAACGTTGGTTCTTTGCCGGTATCGCCATTGGTATCTGCGTTATCCTGATGGTGATGATGTATCGCTCGAAGGCGACGCAGAAGCTGAACAACATCGCGTATGCGTTAATCATTGGCGGTGCGCTGGGCAACCTGTTCGACCGCCTGTGGCACGGCTTCGTGGTTGATATGATTGACTTTTACGTCGGTGACTGGCATTTCGCGACATTCAACCTTGCTGATACGGCGATCTGTATCGGTGCGGCATTGATTGTCCTCGAAGGCTTCTTACCGTCGAAAGAGAAAAAAGCCGCATAAAAAAATGCCGGATGGCGCTATGCTAATCCGGCCTACAATATACTGCGATCCTTGTGGGCCCGGTAAGCGTAGCGCTATCAGGCAAACAGGCGGCAGCAATTTTAAAGAGCAACCTGCATGTCTAAATCAGTACAGAGTAACAGTGCGGTGCTGGTGCACTTCACCCTTAAGCTCGACGATGGCTCCACCGCAGAGTCAACCCGCAATAACGGCAAGCCTGCGCTGTTTCGCCTGGGCGACGGTTCTCTGTCTGAAGGACTGGAACAACACCTGCTGGGGTTAAAAGAAGGTGATAAAACCACTTTTGCTCTGGAGCCGGATGCCGCCTTCGGCGTGTCCAGCCCGGACTTGATTCAGTATTTCTCGCGTCGGGAATTTATGGACGCGGGCGAGCCAGAAATTGGCGCTATCATGCTCTTTACCGCAATGGACGGCAGTGAGATGCCTGGTGTGATCCGCGAAATCAATGGTGACTCGATCACGGTTGATTTCAACCATCCGCTGGCCGGGCATACCGTTCATTTTGATATTGAAGTGCTGGAAGTCGAACCGGCACTGGAGGCGTAAAATGCAGATCCTGTTGGCCAACCCGCGCGGTTTTTGCGCTGGCGTAGACCGCGCTATCAGCATTGTGGAAAACGCGCTGGCTATTTACGGCGCACCGATTTATGTCCGTCATGAAGTGGTGCATAACCGCTATGTGGTGGATAGCCTGCGCGAGCGCGGCGCTATTTTTATTGAGCAAATCAGCGAAGTACCGGATGGCGCGATCCTGATTTTCTCCGCTCATGGCGTGTCTCAGGCGGTGCGTAACGAAGCCAAAGGCCGCGACCTCACGGTTTTTGATGCGACCTGCCCGCTGGTAACGAAAGTGCATATGGAAGTTGCCCGCGCCAGCCGTCGCGGTGAAGAGTCAATTTTAATTGGTCACGCCGGGCATCCGGAAGTTGAAGGCACGATGGGCCAGTACAGTAACCCGCAGGGGGGAATGTATCTGGTTGAATCACCTGAAGATGTGCTGAAACTGAATGTAAAAAATGAAGGCAAATTGTCCTTCATGACGCAGACTACTCTCTCCGTTGATGACACCTCTGACGTCATTGACGCGTTGCGAAGCCGTTTCCCGAAAATTGTCGGGCCGCGCAAAGACGATATCTGTTATGCCACGACCAACCGCCAGGAAGCGGTCCGTGCGCTGGCAGAGCAGGCCGATGTTGTGCTGGTGGTCGGCTCGAAAAACTCTTCTAACTCCAACCGTCTGGCTGAACTGGCCCAACGAATGGGGAAAGCGGCGTATCTGATTGACGATGCGACCGATATCCAGGAAGCGTGGGTGAAAGAAGCCAGGTGCGTGGGCGTGACGGCCGGTGCCTCGGCGCCTGATATCCTGGTGCAAAACGTGATTGCTCGCCTGCAGGAGCTTGGCGGTGGGGAAGCTATTCCGCTGGCAGGGCGTGAAGAAAACATCGTTTTCGAAGTACCGAAAGAGCTGCGTGTGGATGTTCGTGAAGTAGAGTAAGTCTTTCCGGTTACGATTATGAGAAGATGCCAGACTTAACGTCTGGCATTTTTTTATGGAGAAACCATGCGCTTACCGATCATTCTTGATACCGATCCTGGCATTGATGATGCTGCCGCTATTGCCGCCGCGCTGTTTGCCCCTGAGCTGGATCTGCAACTGATGACCACGGTAGCAGGTAATGTGTCGGTGGAAAAAACCACCCGTAATGCATTGCAACTGCTGCACTTCTGGAATGCGGATATTCCACTGGCGCAGGGGGCATCGATGCCGCTGGTGAGACCGCTGCGAGATGCCGCTTCCGTACACGGTGAATCAGGTATGGAAGGGTATGAATTTGTCGAACACGACCGCCAGGTGATGGCAAAACCCGCCTTCCAGGCTATTCGCGATGCGTTGATGCATGCCCCGCAGCCTGTGACGCTGGTGGCAATTGGCCCCCTGACCAACATTGCGCTGCTGCTGACTCATTATCCTGAATGCATATTCAACATTCACCGTCTGGTGATTATGGGCGGTTCTGCCGGGCGCGGGAACTTCACGCCAAACGCCGAGTTTAATATTGCTATTGATCCCGAGGCCGCCGCAAAAGTCTTCCAGAGCGGGCTGGAGATTGTGATGTGCGGGCTGGATGTCACTAATCAGGCCATGCTCACCCCTGACTACCTGGCGACGTTGCCGCAGCTTAACCAGACGGGAAAAATGCTGCACGCGCTGTTTAGCCATTACCGTAGCGGCAGTATGAATACGGGGCTACGAATGCACGACCTGTGCGCTATTGCCTGGCTGGTGCGCCCGGAACTGTTTACCCTGCAGCCGTGCTTCGTGGCGGTTGAAACCCAGGGGGAATATACCTCGGGTACGACGGTGGTGGACATTGAAGGTCGTTTAGGGCATCCGGCAAATGCCCAGGTCGCGCTGGGGCTGGACGTTGAGGGGTTCCAGCAGTGGGTGGCAGAGGTACTGACGCTGGCACCTTGAGGCTGTGATCCGGCCCGCAATATGCAGATAGCGATAGCAGGTTAATCGATTAATCTGCTAATCTGATCCTGTTGTTCTCCTCGGGCCGGAGACACATATGAACCTTTCTTTTATCCAGCCACCGCAGGTGGCGTGGGCAAGCGGCGCTTTAGCTGATGGCCTGTTATTGCGTAAATCCACCCGTATTGAGGATCTTCCAGACGTTTTTGCCGATGAACACGCCCGTCAACAGCTGACTGGCGAGCAGGTCGTGTATGACGTTGAGATGCTGGATACGTCTCCCGCTGAAGGTGAACTCTACACCGGCGTTACCCATCTTTACCCTGGCCGGGTCGGCTGTGAGTATTTTATGACCCGCGGGCATTTCCATGCGCGCCGCGAACAGGGGGAAGTCTATTTTGGTCTGCGTGGCACCGGTTTGCTGCTGTTGCAAACTGAGCAGGGCGACGCGAGGCTGGAAAAAGTATTCGCGGGATCTGTCCACATTATCCCCGGCTTTACCGCGCATCGGTTAATCAACACCGGGGAAGAGGTTCTGTCGGCGCTCGCCGTATGGCCAGGGATTGCGGGTCATGATTATGCAGCGCTCGCCAGCGGCTTCAGAATAAGGGTCTTTGAGGAAAATAAGACGGTTCAGGCGAAGGAGGTACAGAATGGGTGACTTAGCGCATTCTTACGGCCTGGATATGACGGTCCATCATCACCCGCTTGGTTTTAGCTATGGGGATGAGGTTACCGGGCCGATGCCGGAGATTCGTCAACTCGACCAGATTCGCGCCTCGCTGCGCGATCCGCACTGTGAAGGGCCGCAAGAGGTGTATGCCATAGCGATGGATGTGGCGCGAATGCAGGATCGAGAAGAGTTGAAAAAGCGGATGCTGTTGTTTGGCGTGGTCACCTATGCGGCGGGACGGCTGGGAGAAGAGCCGGTGCGTAGTCAGGGACATATTCATCGTATTAGTCTGCACAGCGGCTGGTCTCCGCCGGAGCTTTATGAAATCTGGCAGGGAAAAGCGATCATTTATATGCAGGAATATGTTGAGGACGACCCAGGCCGCTGTTTTGCTGTAATTGCCGGACCCGGTGAGAAAGTGTTGGTACCACCCGGTTGGGGGCATGCGACTATATCCGCAGACCCGGATGTACCGTTAACCTTTGGCGCGTGGTGCGATCGTGAATATGGTTTTGAGTACGACGCCGTGCGTGCGCATAAAGGACTGGCATGGTATCCGCTGCTGCAGGGCAACAACGTTATCTGGCAGCATAATCCGCGTTACATCCCTGGACGACTGCAGGCCGTTACGCCCAGACAATATACGGAATTCTCGATTACCTCCGCACCTGTTTATCAGCAATTCATCGAGGACCCGGCGCGTTTCCAGTTTATCTCACGCCCGGACAAGCACCCCGAGCTATGGCAAAACTTTCATCCATAAAAAAACCGGGGCATAGCCCCGGTTGTACCGTTTTCTGTGTGTTATCCCGCAAACAGGCCCGTGGCGACGCCGAGGGCGGCCAGTATCAACAGTAAAATCATCGCTTTCACTGGTGATACACCGCGCTTGGCCATCAGATACCAGGTACCAAGCACCACAATCAGCGGCAGTAACTGCGGGAAGATACCGTCCAGCATCTGTTGAACATGGATATTCACCCCATCTTTGGTAATAAACTCCAGCCCGGTGCCAAGCTTAACGTAGCTGGCCGCCACGCCCCCCATGACAAACACACCCAGCAGCGATAACGCTTCACGCAGACGGGCAGACTTGCTGCTCACCAGCATTTCCACCGAGCCAGAACCCATTTTGTAGCCTTTCAGGAACAAGAACCACGAACCGGGAATGATGATGGCCAGCCAGGCAACGGTATAAAACAGCGGCCCGAGAATGTTACCGCCGGCCGCCAGGGCCATGCCGATGCTGAGCAGGATAGGGATCAGCATGCCAGGGATCATTGAATCGCCGATCCCGGCAATAGGGCCCATCAGGCCAACCTTCAGGGTATTGATGGTCTCCCCATCGATCGGCTCACCGTTCGCTTTTTTCTCCTCCAGCCCCAGCACCATGCCGTTTACGATCGCGCCTATCTGGGGTTCCGTATTATAGAATGAGGCATGACGGCGCAGCATTTCAGTACGTTGGGCTGCGTCGGGATAGAGCTTTTTCGCCACCGGAAGCATACTCAGACAAAAGCCAAAAGATTCCAGACGTTCAAAACTCATCGATGACAAGTTGTGCATCATCCATGCGCGCCAGCAGCGGCGAAGATCTTTACGCGTAAGTGTACGTTCTTCCATCAGAATTCATCCTCATCATCATCGGCTACCGACTTTGCATTCGCGGCCTGCGGCGGTTCCGGTTTGTAGTTGTAATGGATCAACGCCAACAGCGAACCGACGATCACCAGCGCGACCATGTTGAGTTTTAAAAATACGATGCAGACAAAACCGACGAGGAAGTAGATCAGCATGGTGTAGTTTTTGATGATCTGCTTCAGCAAAATCGCGATCCCGACGGCGGGTAAAATGCCGCCCAGTACGTTCATCGTTGACAGAACTATTTTCGGCAAGCTGTCCATAAAACCGCTGATGTATTGCGCGCCGAAGTAAACCGCAATAAAAGTTGGCACAAAACGCAGGACAAAGTTTGTCACCTGTGGCCAGATGGCGCTGTTCAGGTAAATACCGCGTTCGTCGCCCCGTTCCAGCGCCACATCTGCCCGGTGATTCCAGAAAGAGTTCAGTACCATCATCGCGTTAAACAAAATGGTTCCAGCGATACCGATGGTCGCAGCCAGCGCGACCGCGACCTCGGGGCCTTTTCCTGAAAGGATCCCTAAAGCGATTGCGGGGTAAGCGACAAAGTTGAGATCGGCCGGCATCGAACCGCCAGGCGTTACCATCGCGATATATACCGCCTGAACCGCGACGCCAATCATGATCCCGGTTTTAATGTCGCCGAGAATAATCCCGACCAGCATTCCGGAAATCAGCGGGCGGGTGATCAGATACCAGCCGCCGGTCAGCCCCAGAAGCCAGGGACTGCTGAGGGCGCCGAGATAGCAAAGTATGCCAATCAACGTAGCTTCGATAATCATCGTGCGCTCCTTATTTCAGCTTCTGACGTGCGTCCTGCCAGCTGTAGCAACTGGCATCAGGAACCAGGCGAAACTCAACCAGGTGTCCATGTTGCGTCAGCCAGTCAAAGGCGGCAATTTCATCCCCGTTGACCGACTGATTCGGGCCGATGGTGGTGGTATCAGCACGCGCGCTCATCGGACCTACATTAATCTTGCCGTTGGCATTTTTCAGGCTGATACCTGCTTCTTCAATGCGTTTGAGCGTGACGGGTGATTTGCCAATGACGAAATAACGTTTCTCGCTGGCAATGACTTTTGGCAATTTTTCAATCGCGGTGGCCGTATCAAACAACCAAACTTTGGTGTCCTGTACGGCGCCTTTCATCACCGAAGAGAGCAAAGGGTCGGCCGCGACGGCGTCGTCTATAGCGACGATCCCATCACAAGGCAGCTCTTTGGCCCAACGTGTCACGAGCTGCCCATGGATTACGCGGTCATCGATACGTACAAAAGAAATACTCATAGTGGTTTCCTTTAAAAATCGTCGGACTGAACGGATAAAACCGGGGCGGCTTTAATCAGCGTGGGTATCGTCAGCGCCAACAGCTCGACGGCTGCGGCGTGAACATCCGTTAAATGGCAAATCTCCTCGCTTTGTAACAGCATCGGGAAATTGACCCCCGCTACGACGGCAACGGGAGGAACCGTTTGTGAAGAAAAAGCATGATGGCAGGCGACATTCCACGGCGTACCGCTTTGCATGTCACACAGCACCAGTACGCCGTCAGCGTCTTTTCCGGCACTGGTGAGAACCTGTGAGAACGTCGCTTTAAACCCTTCGATACCTGCCTGTTCACTCAGCGTGACGGGGTAAACATGCGGTAATTCTCCATAAACCATACGACCGCTGGCGAGAAGCGCGTCCGCCAGGGGACCATGGGTGGCAACAATTACGTTAATCATGCGCTTATCCTCTAACCCAGGCTTTAATCGTGGCGAGCTGTTGACCGACGCCTTTGCCAAACGGCGAAATACGATATTCTCCGACGGCGGCAGGGATGATAAAGGTCTCTGCATAGTTGACGACAAACGGGGGAAACGCACCGCTCGGGCTTTCAACAACGGCCTGCGCACCTTCGACCAGGTTCAGGACGTTGACGCCGCCATGGGTATGGTGAGTGACCGGTGCCGTAAACCAATGGCGACGCGTTTCGATAAATTCGCGTTCGTGCATTCCGGTTCTTTCTTCCCGCCAACCCTCTCCTTCAGCCAGGGGTTCAATACGGTTGACGAGGTTGTCGTGCACCCATTGCGTGTCGCGCTGCCAGTCAATAACCTGCTGACCGTGATCCAGATGCACCGGACGCGGTAAGCCGTCTAACCCTAAGCGGCCCCAATCCCACAGCTTGAAGGTGAAGATATAGGGCGTTGCACTGATCTCCAGCACCATGGTTCCTGCACCCGAGCAGTGTACGGTTCCGGCGGGGATCAGGAAGTGATCGTGTTTATGTGCAGGGATCTGGTTAACGAATCGTTCATCATCAAAGGTTTTTTCGCCACGACCCGCGGCCCGGAGGTCGTCGAGCATATCCTGCGGTGCGATCCCGGTTTTGGTCCCGAGATATACCACGGCGTCCGGCTCGGCTTCGAGAATGTAATAGCTCTCATCCTGGGTATAGTGCATACCAAACTGCTGTTGAATGTACTCAGTGAGCGGATGAACCTGAAAGCTCAAATTCTGGCCGCCAATAGTGTCGAGGAAGTCAAAACGGATCGGGAATTCCGCGCCAAAGCGTGCGTGAACTTTTTCACCCAGCAGGGGGCGGGGACAGGTCAGCACCAGATCCTGAGAGGGGATCTCGATCCGCACGTTGCCAAAACGCAGTAACAGGCTGTTTTCCTCGGGCACGCAATCAAAACACCACGCGTAATTGGGGGCTGAGGGATCGAGATCGAAGCGTTGTTTCATCCATTGCCCGCCCCAGACGCCTGGGTCAAAGAAAGGGGCAACGCGAAACGGTTGTTCGGTGGTTTGTTGCAGACCGGCGCGTAACGCGTCGCCGCTGACCATCGCGGGACTATTTTCTACCGTGGTATCGAGCAAATAATCGGCGCGTTTGAGTAACGGCGTTTTATGTTTGTCGAATACCCGCCATTCAATGAAAAAAGCACGTTTGTAACGACGAAGAATATCTTCATCCTGGTTTTCTGCACCCCAGTTACCCAGCCCGTTATGACGCATACGCTGTTGAATTTCCCAGCGCGGAAGATCGGCATAAACCAGTACGTCACCAGGGTGTGCCAGCGCAGCGCCCGAGCCGTACACGACAACCAGCCCTGTGGTAACGGCATCAATCTGTTGGCGGAGTTGGCTGAGTTTGTCGCTATCAAAAAATTCATCCAGGTGATGACAGGAGAGAACGCCGAATACGCGATCGTCGGTAAGGTTACGCGCCAGTAAATCATGCAGGGCCTGCTCATCGCGGCGGGCGGATTCAATATTTAGCACCAGTGCGGTATCTAATGTCGTAACAAGCTGTTGCTCCAGCTCGTCAAGCCGCACGCCCGGATAGCAATCCACGATCAATACGGTTTTGGCGGCGGTAGAAACCCTGGTGTTAAGCACTGAATGAATTGACGACCAACCCTGCCAGGCGTGGTTGTCATAGCCCTGAACGTTAACCTCAGGGAATTTATTATAGGTTGTACGCATATTCTGTCTCCGTGTTGGCTTATTTAAGATTAATCGATTAACCTTATTTTCATAGTGTGGTTAACGCGATTAACCCGCCATAATCAGAATCCAGTGCGGTGAAATGCACGTTAGCGTGATGTGAATCACACGTAAAAAGGCAATATTTCGGTTATTCGATTAACCTTCGAAATAAACAGGAGAGGTCATGACTACAGTCACGCTGGCGCAGGTTGCTGAACGCGCGGGAGTCTCCACGGCAACCGTTTCAATGGTGTTGCGTAACCGGGGGCGCATTTCTCAGGCCACACGTGACAGGGTGCTCAAAGCGCTGGACGATGCCGGCTATGTTTATAATCAAACCGCCGCTAACCTGCGTAACCGGAGCAGTAATCAGGTCGGATTGTTGTTACACGATATCACTAACCCTTTTTACGGTGAGATGACTGCAGGGCTAAGCCATGAGATGGAGCGGCATGACCTGCTTCTGTTTCTGGCAAACAGTGAAGAGTCAGGGGAGCGGCAGCAAAAATTTGTCGACTCGTTGATGCGCAATAATGCCTGCGGCATGGTGCTCTGCGCGGCGCGCGAAACACCGACCTCCTTCTTCGAGGCGCTGAAAAGGCGCAATATTCCCGCCATCATGGTGGTTCGCCCTCTTAGCGATCCTGATTTTGATTTTGTGGGAACCGATAACTTTCTCGGTACGCAAATGGCCACCACCCATTTAGTCAAAATGGGGCATAAGAATATTGCGTTTATCGGTGGTAGCCCAAGTTCCGGGAGCCGGGCACAGCGTATCGGTGGATTCACCAGCACGTTGCTGGAGCAGGGAATATCGCCGAATCCGCAATGGATAGTGGCGACACAGGCCAGCCAAATTGACGGCGCAAAAGTGGCAGAGTCGCTTCTTATGCGGTTCCCGGAAATTACCGCCGCCGTTTGTTATCAGGATATTGTGGCGCTTGGGGTTATGCAGGCATTACGTAAAATGGGGCGTGAACCAGGGCGCGATTTTGCGCTGGTGGGGTTCGATGACATCACCGAAGCGGCGCTGGTACAACCTGCGCTCACCACCGTGTCGGTGGCCGCAAAAGAGATAGGTCGCAAGGCTGGGGAGCTACTTTATAGTCGCATTCAGGGAAATGACGAACCTCCGAAACGCATTATTCTGCCACCTGCGCTGGTGGTCAGAGAATCATGTGGTTTTCGCTGATCGTCATGCCTTTTACTGATATCTCTCCCTGTTTATCATTAAATTCTAATTATCGACGTTTTCGGCTGGCGGCGCAGCGATGTGCTGGTTAATCTGAAAACGATTTACGTAAAATTAACAAAAGAGAATAGCTATGCATGATGCACAAATCCGCGTTGCCATCGCGGGAGCCGGAGGGCGCATGGGGCGTCAGTTGATTCAGGCCACTCTTGGCATGGATGGCGTACAGCTCGGCGCGGCGCTGGAGCGCGAAGGTTCTTCTTTGCTGGGAAGCGATGCCGGAGAATTAGCGGGAGCCGGTAAAACGGGCGTTACCGTGCAAAGTAGTCTTGAGGCGGTGAAAGATGATTTTGATGTTTTCATCGATTTTACTCGCCCGGAAGGCACGCTGGCGCATCTGGCGTTTTGCCGCCAGCACGGTAAAGGGATGGTGATTGGCACCACTGGCTTTGATGACGCGGGCAAACAGGCTATTCGTGATGCTGCGCAGGACATTGCTATCGTTTTCGCCGCGAACTTTAGCGTTGGCGTTAACGTCATGCTTAAGCTGCTGGAGAAGGCGGCGAAAGTGATGGGTGATTACACCGATATTGAGATTATTGAAGCCCATCACCGTCATAAAGTGGATGCGCCGTCAGGCACTGCGCTGGCGATGGGGGAGGCGATTGCCGGGGCGCTGGATAAAGATTTAAAAGAGTGTGCCGTCTATTCGCGTGAAGGTTACACCGGTGAGCGCGTACCCGGTACGATCGGTTTTGCCACGGTGCGGGCGGGAGATATCGTTGGTGAGCATACCGCGATGTTTGCCGATATTGGCGAGCGCATTGAGATCACGCATAAAGCCTCCAGCCGCATGACCTTTGCCAATGGCGCAGTACGATCGGCAATTTGGCTGAAATCAAAGTCAAACGGTCTTTTTGATATGAAAGATGTGCTTGATTTACGCAGTTTATAACTTTTATTACCCTTCGTGATGTGGTTATTGTAATCATAACTATTTGATTACATGGGGCAATATTTTATTGCCCTTTTATTTTTCGCTTTTTTAATTTGATTTTTTATTTAACGGCCTGTTTGTTGATGTTTTGCAGGGTTATTTTGTTATTTCAATGTAAATTTTGACCAAATGGTCCACTTTTTTCTATTGCGCTTCCTGTTTTTACACTCTTTATCTTCCGCAAGCGTTTTCCACCCCAAGTTAGCTGATCTTTTTGCCTGTTAAATCGTGTGTTTTATCCCAGTGGCGTAAAATAATAATAAAAAATGCCCTTTTGGGTAGACTTTTACGTGGGCTATCTCTAGAATGCCGCCGTTTGCCAGAAATCCATAGGTAAGCAAATTTGCATTGATTCATGAGGTGTTAATGAATTAATATGCAAATAAAGTGAGTGAATATTCTCTGGAGGGTGTTTTGATTAAGTCAGCGCTATTGGTTCTGGAAGACGGAACCCAGTTTCACGGTCGGGCCATAGGGGCAACAGGTTCGGCGGTTGGGGAAGTCGTTTTCAATACTTCAATGACCGGTTATCAAGAAATCCTCACTGATCCTTCCTATTCCCGCCAAATCGTCACTCTTACTTATCCTCATATCGGTAATGTCGGCACTAATGAAGCCGATGCAGAATCTTCTCAAGTACATGCGCAAGGCCTGGTCATCCGCGACCTGCCGCTGATTGCCAGCAACTTCCGCAATACCGAAGACCTCTCTTCTTACCTCAAACGCCATAATATTGTGGCAATTGCCGATATCGATACCCGTAAGCTGACGCGTTTGCTGCGTGAAAAGGGCGCACAGAACGGCTGCATTATCGCGGGTGATAACCCGGATGCGGCGCTGGCGCTGGAAAAAGCGAAAGCCTTCCCAGGTCTGAACGGCATGGATCTGGCGAAAGAAGTGACCACCGCGGAGCCTTATAGTTGGACACAAGGTAGCTGGACGCTGGCCGGTGACCTGCCGGAAGCTAAATCCGCCGATGAACTGCCGTTCCACGTAGTGGCCTACGATTTCGGCGCTAAACGTAACATTCTGCGTATGTTAGCGGATCGCGGCTGCCGCCTGACGGTTGTGCCGGCGAAAACCTCTGCTGAAGATGTTCTGAAGATGAATCCGGACGGTATCTTCCTGTCCAACGGTCCTGGCGATCCGGCGCCGTGCGACTACGCGATTGCCGCGATTCAGAAATTCCTCGAAACCGATATTCCGGTATTTGGCATCTGCCTCGGCCATCAACTGCTGGCGCTGGCAAGCGGTGCGAAGACCATTAAGATGAAGTTCGGCCACCACGGCGGCAACCATCCGGTAAAAGATATTGATAACAACACCGTGATGATCACCGCTCAGAACCACGGTTTTGCGGTCGATGAGGCCTCCATGCCTGCCAACCTGCGCGTGACCCACAAGTCGCTGTTCGACGGCACCCTGCAGGGGATTCATCGTACCGACAAACCGGCGTTCAGCTTCCAGGGGCACCCTGAAGCAAGCCCGGGTCCACACGACGCTGCGCCGCTGTTCGACCACTTTATCGAGTTAATTGAGCAATACCGTCAGTCCGCGAAATAATCAGGAGTAAAAGAGCCATGCCAAAACGTACAGACATAAAAAGTATCCTGATTCTGGGCGCGGGTCCGATCGTTATCGGTCAGGCGTGTGAGTTTGACTATTCCGGCGCGCAGGCGTGTAAAGCCCTGCGTGAAGAGGGTTACCGCGTTATTCTGGTGAACTCCAACCCGGCGACCATCATGACAGACCCGGAAATGGCCGATGCCACCTACATCGAGCCGATTCACTGGGAAGTGGTACGCAAAATCATTGAGAAAGAGCGCCCGGATGCGGTGCTGCCAACCATGGGCGGTCAGACGGCGCTGAACTGTGCGCTGGAGCTGGAACGTCAGGGCGTACTGGCTGAGTTCGGCGTGACCATGATTGGCGCGACGGCGGATGCTATTGATAAAGCGGAAGACCGTCGTCGCTTCGACATCGCGATGAAAAAAATCGGTCTTGATACCGCACGTTCAGGCATCGCTCACACCATGGAAGAAGCGCTGGCGGTTGCCGCTGACGTCGGCTTCCCGTGCATTATCCGTCCGTCTTTCACCATGGGTGGCACCGGCGGCGGTATCGCCTACAACCGCGAAGAGTTTGAAGAAATTTGCGAACGCGGTCTGGATCTTTCCCCAACCAACGAACTGCTGATTGATGAATCGCTGATTGGCTGGAAAGAGTACGAGATGGAAGTGGTGCGTGATAAAAACGACAACTGCATCATCGTCTGCTCCATCGAAAACTTCGACGCGATGGGCATCCATACCGGTGACTCCATCACCGTTGCGCCAGCCCAGACGCTGACTGACAAAGAATATCAAATCATGCGTAACGCCTCGATGGCGGTGCTGCGTGAAATCGGCGTTGAAACCGGTGGTTCTAACGTCCAGTTTGCGGTAAACCCGAAAAACGGCCGACTGATTGTTATCGAGATGAACCCGCGCGTCTCCCGCTCCTCGGCGCTGGCGTCCAAAGCAACCGGCTTCCCGATTGCTAAAGTCGCAGCCAAGCTGGCGGTAGGTTACACCCTCGACGAACTGATGAACGACATCACCGGCGGGCGGACTCCGGCTTCGTTTGAGCCGTCCATCGACTACGTTGTGACGAAAATTCCACGCTTCAACTTCGAGAAATTTGTTGGCGCTAACGACCGTCTGACCACCCAGATGAAATCTGTCGGTGAAGTGATGGCGATTGGCCGCACCCAGCAGGAGTCTCTGCAAAAAGCGCTGCGCGGTCTGGAAGTGGGCGCGACCGGCTTCGACCCGAAAGTAAGTCTGGATGACCCGGAAGCGCTGACCAAAATCCGCCGCGAGCTGAAAGACGCGGGTGCCGAGCGTATCTGGTACATCGCCGATGCTTTCCGTGCTGGCCTGTCCGTCGATGGCGTGTTCAACCTGACCAACATCGACCGCTGGTTCCTGGTGCAGATTGAAGAACTGGTGCGCCTGGAAGAAAAAGTCACAGACCTTGGCATCAACGGCCTCGACGCTGACTTCTTGCGCGTACTGAAGCGCAAAGGTTTCGCCGATGCGCGTCTGGCGAAACTGGCCGGCGTACGCGAAGCGGAAATCCGCAAGCTGCGTGACCAATATAACCTGCACCCGGTCTACAAGCGCGTGGATACCTGCGCGGCAGAATTTGCCACCGACACCGCTTACATGTACTCCACTTATGAAGACGAGTGCGAAGCGAATCCAACTCAGGATCGTGACAAGATTATGGTGCTGGGCGGTGGTCCAAACCGTATCGGTCAGGGCATTGAATTCGACTACTGCTGCGTACACGCCTCGCTGGCGCTGCGCGAAGACGGTTACGAGACCATCATGGTCAACTGTAACCCAGAAACCGTTTCTACCGACTACGATACCTCCGACCGTCTGTACTTCGAGCCGGTAACGCTGGAAGACGTGCTGGAAATCGTGCGCATCGAGAAGCCGAAAGGCGTTATCGTGCAGTACGGCGGCCAGACTCCGCTGAAGCTGGCGCGCGCGCTGGAAGCGGCAGGCGTGCCGGTTATCGGCACCAGCCCGGATGCTATCGACCGTGCGGAAGACCGTGAACGCTTCCAGCAGGCGGTTGACCGTCTGAAGCTGAAACAACCGGCGAACGCCACCGTGACCGCCATTGAAATGGCGGTTGAGAAGGCGAAAGAGATTGGTTACCCGCTGGTGGTGCGTCCGTCCTACGTTCTCGGCGGCCGCGCGATGGAAATCGTCTACGACGAAGCCGACCTGCGTCGCTACTTCCAGACCGCGGTCAGCGTTTCTAACGAT
Organism: Citrobacter sp. 21OH12SH02A-Citro; assembly: GCF_027919895.1. Classification (NCBI taxonomy): domain Bacteria; kingdom Pseudomonadati; phylum Pseudomonadota; class Gammaproteobacteria; order Enterobacterales; family Enterobacteriaceae; genus Citrobacter; species Citrobacter sp. 21OH12SH02A-Citro. The sequence goes on along the minus strand of NZ_CP114801.1, from coordinate 4,086,712 downwards.
GCGCCGGTACTGCTGGACCGTTTCCTTGATGACGCGGTTGAAGTGGACGTGGACGCCATCTGCGACGGCGAAATGGTGCTGATTGGCGGTATCATGGAGCACATCGAACAGGCGGGCGTGCACTCCGGTGACTCCGCATGTTCTCTGCCTGCGTATACCCTGAGCCAGGAAATTCAGGATGTGATGCGCCAGCAGGTGCAGAAACTGGCCTTCGAACTGCAGGTTCGCGGTCTGATGAACGTCCAGTTTGCGGTGAAGAATAACGAAGTTTACCTGATTGAAGTGAACCCGCGTGCGGCGCGTACCGTTCCGTTCGTCTCCAAGGCAACGGGCGTACCGTTGGCGAAAGTTGCAGCGCGCGTGATGGTCGGGAAAACGCTGGCACAGCAGGGCGTCACCAAAGAAGTTATCCCGCCGTACTACTCGGTAAAAGAAGTGGTGCTGCCGTTCAACAAGTTCCCGGGCGTTGATCCGCTGTTAGGGCCAGAAATGCGCTCTACTGGTGAGGTGATGGGCGTGGGCCGTACCTTCGCGGAAGCGTTCGCCAAGGCACAGCTCGGCAGCAGCTCCACCATGAAAAAACAGGGGCGTGCGCTGCTCTCCGTTCGCGAAGGCGATAAAGAGCGCGTGGTTGACCTGGCGGCGAAGCTGCTGAAGTTTGGTTTCGAGTTGGATGCGACGCACGGCACCGCGATTGTGCTGGGCGAAGCCGGTATCAATCCACGTCTGGTGAACAAGGTGCATGAAGGCCGTCCGCACATTCAGGACCGTATCAAGAATGGCGAGTACACTTACATCATCAACACTACCGAAGGCCGTCAGGCGATTGAAGACTCCAAGCTGATTCGCCGCAGCGCACTGCAGTACAAAGTGCATTATGACACCACCCTGAACGGCGGTTTCGCAACGGCGATGGCGCTGAATGCCGATGCTACCGAGAAGGTGACCTCGGTTCAGGAAATGCACGCGCAGATCAAAAAGTCATAAAAAAAAGGCCCGGTGATAATTGCGCTAACCGGGCCTGCAATATAATTGGGAAAGGGTTTCTGTAAAGAAACCCTTTTTTATCTCTCATAAGGTCATTCCTGGCCAACCGTGCTTTCATAACCACATTTTCAATGTAATAAGCACGATATTGCTCACACTAATCAACATTCAAGTCGCATACTATCCATTATATCCACAATTTTAATATGGCTTAGTTTTTATTTATTTGGACAGGCCGTAGCCAGATTTTTAATTTGTGAAATGGTGTGCTTATGTGTGAAAAATATGTTGAAAGACCGCTTTATTTGTTAATTGCTGACTGGATGATGGCTGAAGATCGTTGGATCACAGCAAAGGAAATTTCCCGCCATTTTGATATTGAACACTGCAAAGCAATTAATACGCTCTCTTATATTCTGTCGGAAGTGGGAGAAATTGTTTGTGAAGTTAAGATGATCCCTAATCAAATTGCAGGCCGCGGCTGTCAGTGCCAGCGTTTGGTGAAAGTCATCAGTATTGATTCTCATCTCTACAGACGATTGAATCACAATTTGCAGGAAAAAAAGGTGAGTGTGGCGAAAACGCCGCGACTGCCAGCGGTTCCCCCAACAGAGCTTAACCGTGAGCAGAAATGGCAGATGATGCTCTCCAAGAGCATGCGTCGATAATGGTGATTTGCCGGATCGGCGTGAGCGCTTCTCCGGCATAAATTACCGTGCTGATTTTGGCTTTACGTCCGTCGTGCCTTTCAGGCGCGGTCGGTTTTTTTCGACCTGCGTTAATGGCAAGGTTTCGTGTAGTCCTGTTTGGCAGCGGATTACAAGGTCCTGATACTCTTTGGTGTTCAGCCGTTTCCAGTGCAGCTCCTGGTCCGTGACTTCACGCAGTACGCGAACCGGTGAACCAACCAGCATCTGCCTTGCCTCTCCCTGAAATCCGGCTTTGACAAAGCTCATGGCGGCGACAATGCTCTCTTCGCCAATCACCGCACCGTCCATAATCACGCTGTTCATGCCAATCAGCGCATCTCTGCCCACCACGCAGCCGTGCAGGATTGCGCCATGGCCGATGTGTCCATTCTCATGCACGATAGTGTCGGTGTCGCAGTAGCCGTGCATGATGCAGCCATCCTGCAGGTTAGAACCGGCTTCCAGAATCAGGCGACCATAGTCACCGCGCAATGAGGCGTGTGGACCAATATAAACCCCGGCCCCCACAATGACATCGCCAATCAGCACAGCGCTGGGATGGACATAGGCATCCGGATGAACCACCGGAATCAGGCCCTCAAAGGCGTAATAGCTCATTGTCTTATCTCGGTTTTATTGCCGGATTGCGGCGTAAATACCTTATCCGGCATAGGCACATTAACGACCTTTCCATACAGGATCGCGTTTTTCTGCAAATGCCTGTGGTCCTTCGAGCGCATCTTCCGAGTGCAGCACCGATGGATAGTGCTTCAGCACACCGCTGCGGATGTACCGGTAGCCTTCTTCCACCGGCATTTCGCTGGTCGCACGGTAAATCTCTTTCAGCGCGGCGATAGCCAGCGGGGCGCTATTTACCAGCTGCTGCGCCAGTTCGCGCGCGCTATCCATCAGTTCGCTCTGGCTGACAACGCGGTTGACGATGCCCCAGCGCAGTGCTTCTTCGGCGCTCATTCGTCTGCCGGTCATCACCATTTCGTTGACGATTGCTGGTGGCAGCAGTTTAGGTAGACGCAGTACGCCGCCGCTGTCAGGCACGATCCCGAGTTTTGCTTCCGGCAGCGCGAAGCTGGCATTTTCCGCACAGACGATAAAATCCGCCGCCAGCGCCAGCTCAAAACCGCCGCCAAACGCGTAGCCGTTTACCGCGGCGATGACCGGCTTATCGAGGTCGAAAATTTCGGTTAAACCAGCGAAGCCGCCTGGGCCAAAATCGGCATCTGGCGCTTCACCTTCGGCCGCCGCTTTTAAGTCCCAGCCCGCAGAAAAGAATTTCTCTCCGCCGCCGGTGATAATTGCTACGCGTAATTCCGGGTCATCACGAAAATTAAGAAAAGCTTCCCCCATTGCAAAGCTGGTTTTAGCGTCAATGGCATTGGCTTTAGGCCGGTCAAGGGTAATTTCCAGGATCGGGCCGTTACGGGTCAGATGTAATGATTCACTCATAGTTCATCTCCAGATAATTAGGTTTCCCGGCCGGAGGAATTCCGACCGGAGGGGTTATTTCAGATTTTTTTTGATTATTTTTCCTGAACAATTGCGCGGCAGGTCGGTTCTTATCTCCATAAAAGAAGGAACCTTGAATTTCGCCATATTGTTTTCGCAGAAGCTGAAGAACTCAGCTTCGCTTAATGTTTCGCCCTCATTAAGGACGATAAAAGCTTTAATGGCTTCATCACGGATCGAGTCCTTAATACCGACAACCACAATGTCCTGAATTTTCGGATGCGCAGAAATAATATTTTCCAGCTCGACGCAGGAGACATTTTCCCCACCGCGTTTAATCATGTTGCAGCGTCTGTCGACGAAATAAAAAAAACCGTCCGCATCCTGGTAACCCGAATCACCGGTATGTAACCACCCTTCAGGTTCCAGCGCTTTGGCAGTAGCGTCGGGTTGCGCGTAGTACTCTTTGAAGATTGTTTTTCCCGGCACGCCTTTAATGCAGATTTCGCCAATTTCTCCGGCGGGCAGGGGACGGTTGTGATCGTCACGGATTTCGGCTTCATAGCTAAAACCCACGCGACCAATAGAGGGCCAGCGCCGTTTGTCCCCGGGGCGATCGCCAATAATGCCTACGATGGTTTCGGTCATACCGTAGGAGGTCAGCAGTCTGACGCCAAAGCGTTCGATAAAGGCATCTTTTTCCTGTTCGGATAAATTGAGATAGAACATCACTTCGCGCAGGTGATGCTGTCTGTCCGTTGGGGCTGCGGGTTGGACCATCAGCGTTCTGATCATCATCGGGATGCATTCGGTGACCGTCGCCTGATATCTACGCACCTGATCCCAGAACGCCCTGGCGCTGTACTTCTCCACCAGCACAAAGGTGCTGCCTGCGGAGAAGGCGGCCATGGCAGCCGTACACTGACAGTCGATATGAAAAGCGGGCATCACCGTCATATAGACGTCATCATCGCGCAGAGCGATTTGCCAGGAGGTGTAGTAGCCCGCAAAGCGCAGGTTGTAGTGGGTAATCACCACCCCTTTAGGCCGCGAGGTGGTGCCTGAGGTAAACAGAATTTCCGCCGTATCGTCAGTGGATAACGCAGGCGTATAGCACAGATTAGTCGACTGGCGGGCTTGCAGTTGGGTAAAGTGGCTCACGCCGTCGTCAACCGGAAGCTGCTCGCCAATCAGACAGATATGATTTAGCGGAGTGGTATTTTCCAGCCGTATCTGGCGGTACATAGGATAAAACTCGGCACTGGTGACCAGCAGGCTCACCTGGCTGTTTTGCAGGATCCAGGCGCTCTCTTCGCCCAGCAAGCGGGCATTAATCGGCACCATAATGGCACCAATTTTTGCCAGTCCAAACCAGCAAAAAATAAATTCCGGACAGTTATCCAGATGCAGTGCGACCTTGTCGCCCTTGCGGATCCCTAAGGAATGGAAAAGGTTCGCCGTGCGGTTTATCTCTTCATTGAGCGAGGCATAGCTATACTGCCGAACGATTCCTTCGCAGGATTCGAAAATTAACGCCGTTTTATCTCCGTACACCCCGGCCAGGTCGTCCCACATCTGACGTAAGTTTTGTCCGCCAACGATATCCATAATGCTTTATCCACTGAAATCAGGCGTGAGCGCTAACCAACCAGCGGGTCAGCGCGTCGCGTTTATTCCTCAACTCTGGCCAGGCCTTTGCCGACCAGCTCATTTATGTCTGCTTCGCTATAACCAATGTTTTTCAGAATGGCGGCGGTATCCATGCCGTGTGACGGCATGCCACGCCAGATTTTCCCTGGGTTGTTTTTAAATTTCGGCATGATGTTCGGCCCTTTGCATGTGCGGCCGTCCATCGTTTGCCACTGAGTAATGGATTCACGGGCAACGTACTGCGGATTGCCTTCCAGTTCAGGAATGGTCAGTACCTTCGCGCAGGCGATATTCAGCTCAGCAAAGCGCGCCTGGACTTCGGCGATGGTGTGCGTTGCCAGCCAGGCGTCCAGTTTCTCTTCCACGAGCGGGCCGTAAGGGCATTCCACGCGATGGATAAGCTGGGTGCCTTCCGGGACTTCCGGTGTGCCAAGAATGTGGGCGAGGCCAATATCATTGAAGCACTCGTTGATTTGCGTGATGCCGACCAGCTCCATGACGATATAGCCATCGGCGCATTTATAGAGACCGCAGCCAGCGTAATACGGGTCTTTGCCTTTGGTCATACGTGGACAAATTTCGCCACCGTTGAAGTAGTCCATCATGAAGTACTGACCCATACGCAGCATCACTTCGTACATGGCGATATCAATGCTTTCACCCTTACCCGTTTCGCGTACTTTGTGCAGGGCTGCCAGCGCTGCTGTCGTCGCGGTCATCCCGGAGAAATAATCGGCGGTGTACGGGAAGGCCGGCATCGGCTGATCAACATCACCGTTTTGGATCAGATAGCCGCTGAACGCCTGTGCGATGGTGTTATATGCCGGAAGATTGGTGTACTCCTCGGTACCAAACTGGCCGAAGCCGGAAAGGTGGGCGATAACCAGTTTTGGGTTATGTTCCCACAGCACGTCATCGGTAATGCCGCGGCGAGCAAAGGCCGGGCCTTTACTGGCTTCAATGAAAATATCGGTGGTTTCCATGAGCTTCAGAAACGCTTCCCGGCCTTCATCTTTGAAAATATTCAGCGACAGGGCGTGCAGGTTGCGGCGTGAGAGCTGTGGATAGTTAGGTTGCACGCGGATGGTATCGGCCCATGCGACGTTTTCAATCCAGATAACCTCAGCACCCCATTCGGCGAACATTTGTCCGGCGAACGGGCCGGCAATTTCGATCCCTGAAAAAACCACGCGTACCCCGGCAAGTGGGCCAAAGGTTGGCATTGGTAAATGATTCATAATTTTGCTCCTGGCATTTTTTGTAGGCCCGGTAGGCGCAGCGCCACCGGGCATGTTGCCGGATGGCGGCGTAAACGCCTTATCCGGCCTACGAATCGTGCTGAATTAGCGGTATTGCTTGAGTACCGCACGACCCAACGTCAGGATCTGCATTTCATCAGAGCCACCAGAAACACGGTCAACGCGCAGATCGCGCCAGAAACGCGTGATGCGATGGTTACCCGCGATACCTACACCGCCCAGCACCTGCATGGCGGTATCGACCACTTCAAACGCGGCGTTGGCGCAGAAGTATTTGCACATTGCCGCATCGCCCGAAGTGATGGTGCCGTTATCCGCTTTCCATGCCGCTTCAAGCAGCATGTTTTTCATGGAATTCAATTTGATCGCCATATGCGCGAACTTCTCCTGAATCAGCTGGAAGCGGCCGATCGTTTCGCCAAACTGCACGCGCTGATTGGCGTAGCGCGCGGCGTCTTCAAAAGCGCACATTGCCGTACCGTAGTTGGTCAGCGCGACGAGGAAACGTTCATGATCGAACTCTTCTTTCACGCGGTTGAAACCATTACCTTCCCGACCGAACATGTCTTTCTCGTCCAGTTCAACGTCGTCAAAGGTGATTTCACAGCAGCTATCCATGCGCAGACCGAGTTTCTCCAGCTTGTTGACCTTGATACCCGCTTTGCTCATGTCAACGAACCACTCGGTGTAAACAGGTTTATCCGGCGATGCACCATCTCTCGCCATAACCACGATGTACGGGGTATAGGCGCTACTGGTGATAAAGCACTTACTGCCATTAAGATAAACCTTACCATTTTTACGTGTATAAGTGGTTTTCAGGCTGCCAACATCCGATCCCGCTCCCGGTTCGGTGATGGCAGAGTTCCACATCTGCTTACCGGTGCCCTGGAATGCCATGATTTTATCAATCTGCTCTTGGGTACCTTCACGCAGAAAAGTGTTAAAACCGCCCGGCAATTGGTACAACACGTAAGTGGGCGCACCAAGACGACCCAGCTCCATCCAGACGGCAGCGACGGTAACAAATCCTGCTTCCAGACCACCGTGTTCTTCCGGGATCAACAGGCTATCGATGCCCATATCCGCCAGTGCTTTTACAAAACGCTCAGGGTAGACGCTGTCACGATCGCACTCGGCAAAATAAGCTTCCCAGTTCTCACTGGCCATCAGTTCACGAATACCGGCGACAAACAGTTCCTGCTCGTCATTTAAGTTGAAATCCATCTTTCAGCCTCTTGATCAATTGGGTTAATAAGAATTACTTGTCTTTCCAGTGCACTTTGGCGTCTTTAATAAAGGACAGCGTCACCATGATGTTGACGAAGAACAGCGGGCATCCTCCGGCGATAATCGCGGTCTGAATCGGCTTCAGCCCACCCAGCGCCAGCAGAACGATACCGATGATGCCGACCAGAACGGACCAGCCGATACGCACTAACAGCGGCGGTTCTTCACCATCGCGGACTTCACGACAGGTGGACATCGCCAGGGTGTAAGAGCAGGCGTTAATCAGCGTCACCGTGGCAATAAAGCAGAGGATGAAGAATCCCCACATGGTGGCGGTGCTGAGCGGTAGAGCAGCCCAGGTTTCGATAATGGCGCGCGCCACGCCGTGTTGTTCAATCAGCTGCGGGATATTGAGAACGTTTTTATCCATCAGCAGCAGCGTGTTGCTGCCAAGGACTGTCCACAGGATCCAGGTCGACGCGGTCAGGCCCAGCACCATCCCGAAGCACAGTTCACGGACGGTACGACCACGCGAAATACGGGCCAGGAAGATACTCATCTGGATGGCGTAAATGACCCACCACGCCCAGTAGAAGACGGTCCAGCCCTGTGGGAAGCCGCCTTTACCGATGGCATCGGTATAGAACAGCATGCGCGGCAGATACATCAACAGCATGCCGACGGAGTCGGTGAAGTAGTTCATGATGAAGCTGGCGCCGCTGACGATAAACACCCAGCCCAGCATCAGGAAGCTCAGATAGCTACGCACGTCGCTGGCGATCTTGACCCCTTTTTGCAGGCCGCAGGCCACGCAAATGGCGTTCAATATGATCCAGCAGGTAATGATGATTGCGTCGAGTTGCAGCGTATGCGGAATACCGAACAGATACTGCATGCACTCGGTTACCAGCGGAGTGGCCAGACCGAGGCTGGTACCCATCGCGAAGATCAGCGCCACCAGATAGAAGTTATCGACGATGGTGCCGAACAGCCCTTTTGCATGCTTCTCGCCCACTAACGGTACCAGCGTGGAGCTGGGACGGATGACGTCCATCTTGCGCACAAAGAAGAAGTAGGCGAAAGCCACGGAAAGGAAACTGTAGGTTGCCCACGGCAACGGTCCCCAGTGGAACAGGCTGTACGCCAGGCCCAGCTCTTTCGCGCCCGTGGAGTTAGGTGCGAGAGCAAACGGCGGGGTGGAGATGTAGTAGTAGATCTCGATGGAACCCCAGAACAGCACCGCGGCGGATGTACAGGAAGCGAACATCATAAAAATCCAGCTGGCGGTACTAAACTCTGGTTTTTCGTCGCCTAATTTCTTTTTGGCATACGGGCCAAAGACCAACCAGAACCAGCCGAAGAGCATGACGACCATATACCATTCAAATGCCCAGCCCCAGACATTGGTGACATAACTGAATACCGCATTAATAACGACGTTAGCGGCATCGAGATCTCTTACAGTTAGCCAACAAAGTATCCCAACTATTATTAATGGCGGAAAAAAAACCTTCGGTTCAATTCCCGATTTTCTCTTTTCATTTTTCATAAGTGAATTCCAGTGTGAAAACGAAACTTATTTAGCGTGCCCGTGCATGATCGTTTGTTTATTTATTATTAATGATTTGTTGATAACTTTTTAACCTCTGGGAGCGCCTCAGTGAGTAACCCATAATGAGTATTCATATCGGGTGGTTCTGTTATCTTCGTCACACTTTTTTTATGCTGAGTAATTCGCTCAAAAATTTGATATTTTTTGTTTATAATCAATTGGTTGGCTGTGGTTTTTTAACTTTTTTAAGTGACTGGCGTTCAATATTGTTGAACCCGCAGACAATATTGAAAATTTTCATATTTGACGTGATTCTTTCAATATTGGTGAGGTGCATAACACTATTGAAAGTTGCGAATTTCAATGTGTGACATTTTCAATATTGGTGATTAAGGTTTTATTTCCGAATTAAAGAGCGTGATATCTGTATTTAACACTGCCGATATAAATACGTTTCCTTCATGATTTCTGGAGATGCAATGAAGATAATTACTTGCTACAAATGCGTACCTGATGAACAGGATATTGCGATTAATAATGCTGATGGCTCACTCGATTTCAGCAAAGCGGATGGCAAAATAAGCCAGTATGATCTGAATGCGATCGAAGCGGCTTGTCAGTTGAAACAACAGTCAGGAGAGGCCCTGGTTGTGGCCATGAGCGTCGGCGGCAAAGCGCTGACCAATGCAAAAGGGCGAAAAGATGTGCTTTCCCGTGGCCCAGATGAACTGATTGTTGTTATTGACGATCAATTTGAGCAGGCGCTGCCGCAACAAACTGCCAGCGCGCTGGCAGCCGCCGCGCAAAAAGCAGGTTTCGATCTGCTTATTTGCGGTGACGGTTCTTCCGATCTTTATGCTCAGCAGGTTGGTCTGCTGGTGGGCGAAGCGCTGAACGTTCCGGCGATTAACGGCGTGAGTAAAATCCTCTCTCTTACCGACAGCACTCTGACGGTAGAGCGTGAACTGGAAGATGAAGTCGAAACTCTGAGCATTCCGCTTCCGGCGGTGATCGCGGTCTCAACGGACATCAACACCCCACAAATCCCTTCCATGAAAGCCATTCTTGGCGCGGCGAAAAAACCGGTTCAGGTCTGGTCGCCGGCAGACATTGGCCTGAACAGCGCGCAGGCATATTCCGAACAACACGTTGCTGCACCGAAGCAGCGCGAGCGTCAGCGCGTTGTAATTGAAGGTGACGGTGAAGAACAGATTGCCGCGTTTGTCGAGAATCTTCGCAAAATCATTTAATTATCAGGGGATGTTATGAACAAATTTTCCAGTATCTGGGTATTCAGCGATACCCCTTCTCGTCTGCCGGAACTGATGAATGGTGCGCAGGCTTTAGGTGAAAAAGTTAACACGTTTGTGCTGAGTGAAGCGGACTGCGCGACGGCATGCCATTTAGGCGCAGATGATGTCTGGTTACTCAGCGGTAAACCAGAAGACCGTATGGTCGAAGACTACGCTGATGTGATGGCCGAAACTATTCGTCAGCACAGCGAGGGCGGGGCGGTGCTGCTGCCAAATACGCGTCGCGGCAAGCTGTTAGCGGCAAAACTGGGTTTTCGCTTGTCGGCAGCGGTCTCCAACGACGCCAGTGCAGTCGCCGTGCAGGACGGAAAAGCGGCGGTAAAACATATGGTCTACGGCGGCCTGGCGATGGGGGCAGAAACAATCGCTTCACCGTTCGCCGTCATAACGCTCAGCAGTGGAACGTTTGACGCGCAGCAACCGGATACCGCCCGCAGCGGCGAGGTGCACAGTGTGTCATGGCAGGCTCCGGCTGTAGCCGTTACTCGTACGGCAACTCAGGCACGTCAGAGCAACAGCGTCGATCTCGACAAAGCCCGTCTGGTGGTCAGCGTGGGACGCGGGATCGGCAGCAAAGAAAATATCTCGCTGGCGGAGGCGCTGTGCCAGACGATTGGTGCCGAGCTGGCGTGCTCCCGTCCGGTGGCGGAAAACGAGAAGTGGATGGAACACGAACGCTACGTCGGCATCTCCAACCTGATGCTCAAGCCTGAACTGTATCTGGCCGTGGGGATCTCCGGGCAGATCCAACATATGGTCGGCGCCAACGGCGCGCAGACGATTTTCGCCATCAACAAAGATAAAAATGCGCCGATCTTCCAGTATGCGGATTTTGGCATCGTTGGCGATGCACTGAAGATCCTGCCTGCGCTGACGGCTGCTTTAGCGCGTTAAACCATTTCGGGCAGGATGCGAAGGTGTCCTGCCGCTGACAGGAGTACGTATGTCCGAAGATATCTTTGATGCCATCATCGTGGGTGCAGGTCTGGCGGGTTCGGTTGCGGCGCTGGTGCTGGCTCGGGAGGGCGCACAGGTGCTGGTTATCGAGCGCGGCAATTCTGCTGGCGCGAAGAATGTCACCGGTGGGCGCATGTATGCGCATAGCCTGGAGAACATCATTCCCGGCTTTGCTGAGCAGGCCCCCATTGAACGCATCATCACCCACGAAAAACTCGCCTTTATGACCGACAAAGGGGCGATGACCATCGACTATTGCAACGGCGAAGACGCCAAATCGTCGCAGGTTTCTTACTCTGTCTTACGCAGTAAATTTGACGCCTGGCTGATGGAACAGGCCGAAGAAGCTGGCGCTCAGCTCATCACCGGTATCCGCGTGGATAACGTTGTGCAGCGCGAGGGCAAAGTCGTGGGCGTGGAAGCCGATGGCGATATTCTGGAAGCCAAAGTGGTGATCCTTGCCGACGGAGTGAATTCTCTGTTGGCTGAAAAGTTGGGTATGGCAAAGCGCGTCGAGGCATCGCATGTTGCCGTCGGCGTAAAAGAGCTGATCGAGTTGCCGAAATCGGTAATTGAAGATCGTTTCCAGTTACAAGGGAACGAAGGGGCTGCCTGTCTGTTTGCCGGATCGCCCACCGATGGGTTGATGGGTGGTGGCTTTCTCTATACGAATGAAACGACCCTTTCTCTGGGACTGGTCTGCGGCCTTCATCATCTGAAAGATGCGAAAAAATCGGTTCCGCAAATGCTGGAAGATTTCAAACAGCATCCGGCGGTTGCCCCGCTGATCGCCGGTGGCAAGCTGGTGGAATATGCCGCGCACGTCGTACCGGAAGCCGGTATCAACATGCAGCCAGAACTGGTGGGGGACGGCGTATTGATTGCTGGTGACGCAGCCGGAATGTGTATGAACCTCGGCTTTACCATTCGCGGTATGGATCTCGCCATATCCGCAGGTGAAGCGGCGGCGAAAACGGTACTTTCCGCAATGAAGCGCGACGATTTTAGCAAGCAGTCGCTGGAGGAATACCGTCAGCATCTGGACGAAGGCCCGATGCGCGATATGCGCATGTATCAGAAACTACCCGCTTTTCTTGATAACCCACGCATGTTTACCGCTTATCCGGAAATGGCGGTCAGTATTGCGCGCGACCTGTTCACCGTGGATGGTTCGGCACCGGTGCCAATGCGTAAAAAAATCCTGCGCCATGCGAAGAAAGTGGGCTTCATCAACCTGATGAAAGATGGCCTGAAAGGAGTGACCGTATTATGACATCTCCCGTCAACGTGGACGTCAAACTGGGCGTCAATAAGTTCAATGTGGATGAAGACAGTCCACATATCATTCTCAAAACCGATCCTGATAAACAGGCGCTGGAGGTGCTGATTAAGGCCTGTCCGGCTGGCCTGTATAAAAAGCAGGATGACGGTAGCGTACGTTTTGATTATGCCGGATGCCTGGAATGCGGAACGTGCCGCATTCTCGGGCTGGATACAGCGCTGGAAAAATGGGAATACCCGCGTGGGACGTTTGGCGTGGAGTTCCGCTACGGCTAAACCTGGTGCCGGATGGCGGCTTCGCCTTATCCGGCCTACAGGAACAATGCGTAGGCCTGATAAGCGTAACGTCATCAGGCATTAAGTTAAAATAAAACAGGACATAACCATGCAGCAGCCCAGGAACTTTGATGACATCAAATTCACCTCTATTCACCGCCGGATAATGCTGTGGGGAAGCGGTGGGCCGTTTCTGGATGGTTATGTGCTGGTGATGATTGGCGTGGCACTGGAACAGCTCACGCCAGCATTGAAACTGGATGCGCAGTGGATTGGTCTGCTGGGCGCCGGTACGCTCGCGGGGCTGTTTGTGGGGACGTCGCTGTTTGGCTACATTTCCGACAAGGTCGGGCGGCGCAAAATGTTCATTATCGATATTATCGCCATTGGTGTGATATCGGCGGCAACCATGTTTGTCTCCTCGCCCGTTGAGTTGTTGGTAATGCGCGTGCTGATCGGCATTGTGATTGGTGCCGACTACCCGATCGCCACCTCGATGATCACCGAGTTCTCCAATACCCGCCAGCGCGCTTTCTCCATCGGTTTTATCGCCGCTATGTGGTATGTCGGCGCCACCTGTGCCGATCTGGTCGGCTACTGGTTGTATGATGTTGAGGGCGGATGGCGCTGGATGTTGGGCAGCGCGGTGATCCCCTGCATTTTGATCCTGATTGGGCGTTTCGATCTTCCTGAATCGCCGCGCTGGCTGCTGCGTAAAGGTCGGGTGAAAGAGTGTGAGGAGATGATGATCAAACTGTTCGGTGAACCGGTGGTGTTCGACGAAGAAGCGCCGCAGGAGACGCGCTTTCTTCAGCTATTTAATCGCCGTCATTTCCCGTTTGTGCTGTTTGTCGCCGCTATCTGGACTTGTCAGGTGATCCCGATGTTTGCCATTTATACTTTTGGTCCGCAGATTGTGGGGCTGCTGGGGCTTGGTGCCGGGAAAAGCGCCGCGTTGGGAAATGTGGTAATCAGCTTGTGCTTTATGTTGGGATGCATTCCTCCCATGTTCTGGCTTAATAGCGCGGGCCGACGACCGCTGTTAATTGGCAGCTTCATTATGATGACGCTGGCGCTGGCCGTGCTGGGGTTAATCCCTGATATGGGCGCGTGGCTGGTGGTGCTGGCGTTTGCCGTATACGCATTTTTCTCTGGGGGACCAGGAAACCTGCAATGGCTATACCCTAACGAACTGTTTCCCACCGATATTCGTGCGTCTGCCGTCGGGGTGATTATGTCCTTAAGCCGTATCGGCACCATTGTTTCAACCTGGGCGCTACCAGTGTTCATCACCAAATACGGGATCAGTAATGTCATGTTGATGGGGGCGGGAATTTCGCTGATCGGCCTGCTCGTGTCCATCGCTTTCGCCCCGGAAACGCGAGGCCTGACGCTGGCGCAAACCAGCCAAATGACGATCCGCAGTAAACCCGTGACCAGGACGGGTTATTAGGAGTGTTCTGTATTTTCCCTGCAACTCAGTCAGTTAGCCTACAGTTAACGGGTATATCACTGAAAACGACTGAAAAGCAGGGAGAACACCATGCAAAAACATATTCTGATCACCTCTATTTTTACCGCAGCAGCACTGTTCACCGTAGCCGGTTGCTCCTCGAACCAGGCGGTTAAAACTACCGATGGCAAAACAATCGTGACCGACGGCAAACCGCAAGTCGATGATGATACAGGCCTGGTGTCGTACAAAAATGCGCAAACGGGTAAGACGGAACAAATTAACCGCGATCAGGTTAAAGATATGAGCGAACTGGATAACTAGTTCAGTTTTCTCCATTCAACCACTCAATAATATTGACTGTTAGCCTGCGGATTAACTGACTAAACTCACTGTTATTACAATAATGCAGTGAAACAGGCTAATCATGATCCTCATCATTTATGCGCATCCCTATCCGCAGCACTCGCATGCGAATAAGCGGATGCTTGAACAGGCAAGGATGCTGGAGGGCGTGGAGATCCGCTCGCTCTACCAGCTCTACCCCGACTTCAATATCGATATTGCCGCTGAACAGGATGCGCTGGCGCGCGCTGATTTGATTATCTGGCAGCATCCTATGCAATGGTATAGCACACCTCCCTTACTCAAGCTGTGGATGGATAAGGTCCTTTCGCACGGTTGGGCATATGGCCACGGCGGGACTGCGCTCCACGGTAAACATCTGCTGTGGGCAGTGACGACCGGCGGCGGCGAAAACCACTTTGATATTGGCTCCCATCCCGGATTTGATGTGCTTTCCCAGCCCTTACAGGCAACAGCGCTCTACTGTGGTCTCAAATGGCTGCCGCCGTTTGCGATGCACTGTACGTTTATCTGTGATGATGAAACTCTGCAGGCGCAGGCGCGTCATTACAAACAGCGTCTGTTGGAGTGGCAGGAGGTTCATCATGGATAACCATACGCTAATACAGGCGCTGATTTATCTCGGATCGGCGGCGCTGATTGTCCCCATTGCCGTGCGACTGGGGCTAGGATCAGTGCTGGGGTATCTCATCGCAGGGTGCATTATTGGACCATGGGGTCTGAGGATGGTGACTGACGCTGAATCAATCCTGCATTTTGCGGAGATCGGCGTGGTGCTGATGCTGTTTGTCATCGGTCTGGAGCTGGATCCGCAACGTTTGTGGAAACTGCGGGCCTCGGTGTTCGGTGGTGGTGCGCTGCAGATGGTGGTTTGCGGCGGTCTGATTGGTTTGTTCTGTATGTTCCTCGGCCTGCGCTGGCAGGTCGCGGAACTGATCGGCATGACGCTGGCGCTTTCCTCCACGGCTATTGCTATGCAGGCAATGAATGAGCGGAACCTGATGGTTTCGCAAATGGGACGCAGCGCGTTTGCCGTGCTGCTGTTCCAGGATATCGCCGCTATTCCTCTGGTGGCGATGATCCCATTACTTGCGGCGAGCGGAGCATCGACAACGCTTGGAGCGTTTGCGCTCTCCGCCCTTAAGGTGGCGAGCGCCCTGGTGCTGGTGGTGTTGCTGGGGCGTTATGTGACGCGTCCGGCCTTGCGTTTTGTCGCTCGTTCTGGCCTGCGGGAAGTATTCAGTGCCGTTGCGCTGTTCCTCGTTTTTGGCTTCGGTCTGCTGTTGGAAGAGGTTGGACTGTCGATGGCGATGGGGGCGTTCCTGGCTGGCGTGCTGCTGGCAAGCTCTGAGTATCGTCACGCGCTGGAAAGCGATATCGAGCCATTTAAAGGGCTGCTGCTGGGACTGTTTTTCATCGGCGTCGGGATGTCTATCGACTTTGGTACGCTGATTGATAATCCCTTGCGCATTATCATTCTGTTGGTCGGTTTCCTGGTTATCAAAACCGTCATGCTGTGGCTGATAGCGAAACCCTTACAGGTGCCGAACAAGCAGCGCAGATGGTTTGCCGTGTTATTAGGGCAGGGCAGTGAGTTTGCATTCGTGGTGTTTGGCGCGGCGCAAATGGCAAACGTGCTTGATCCTGATTGGGCGAAATCTCTGACGCTGGCGGTGGCGCTGTCGATGGCGGCGACGCCGATTTTACTGGTAATTCTGACGCGTCTGGAAAAATCGGCGACCGGTGAAGAGCGGGAAGCAGATGAAATCGACGAGGAACAACCTCGGGTGATCATCGCCGGGTTTGGGCGATTTGGTCAGATAACCGGTCGTCTGTTGTTGTCGAGCGGGGTCAAAATGGTGGTTCTTGATCATGACCCGGACCATATCGAAACGCTGCGTAAATTCGGCATGAAGGTTTTCTATGGCGATGCGACGCGGATGGATCTGCTGGAGTCTGCCGGGGCGGCTAAAGCTGAAGTTATTATTAACGCCATTGACGATCCGCAAACCAGCCTGCAACTGACCGAAATGGTGAAACAGTATTTCCCGCATCTGCAAATTATTGCCCGTGCGCGCGACGTGGATCATTACATCCGCCTGCGCCAGGCTGGCGTGGAGATGCCGGAACGTGAAACCTTTGAGGGCGCGCTGAAGACCGGACGTCTGGCACTGGAAGGTCTTGGGCTTGGACGCTATGAAGCGCGTGAGCGGGCCGATGTATTCCGCCGCTTCAACACGCTGATGGTTGAGGAGATGGTGAAAGGGGAAAATGACGCAACGTCCCGCGCGGCGGTATATAAACGCACCAGCGAAATGCTGAGTGAAATTATTGCGGAAGATCGTCAGCACTTATCATTAATTCAACGCCATGGCTGGCAAGGCACGGATGAAGGTAAGCATACGGGCGACGTCGCCGATGAGCCGGAAGTGAAACCGTCAGCATAGGGTAAAAAATGTGATGTTCTGCAAACTTTACTGCTAATTGGCTGTTTTTGAACTACTGTAATGCTGGCGTACCACCTTAAATAGGTCGGTTCGCCAGCAGAACGGAAAATTTTCATGCTCATCCTCTTTCCGCCAGTCGACGAAAGATTGCGCTTTCCGTATAGTGGCGACAATTTTTTTGTATCCGGGAAACATTCAATGATCAGTCTGATTGCGGCGTTAGCGGTAGATCGCGTCATCGGTATGGAAAATGCCATGCCATGGAACCTACCTGCCGATCTCGCCTGGTTTAAACGTAATACCTTAAACAAGCCGGTTGTCATGGGACGCCACACGTGGGAATCCATCGGGCGACCGTTGCCAGGGCGTAAAAATATCGTCATCAGCAGCAAGCCTGGCACCGACGATCGCGTGCAGTGGGTGAAGTCTGTTGAGGAAGCGATCGCGGCCTGTGGCGATGAACCTGAAATTATGGTTATTGGCGGTGGGCGTGTGTACGAGCAGTTCCTGCCGAAAGCGCAGAAACTGTATCTGACACACATTGATGCGGAAGTTGAAGGGGATACGCATTTCCCGGACTACGAACCGGATGACTGGGAATCAGTGTTCAGTGAATTCCACGATGCTGACGCGCAAAACTCCCACAGCTACTGCTTCGAGATTTTGGAACGTCGTTAATGTGGATGCCTGATGGCGTTGCGCTAATCAGGCCTACAGATTGCACATTCGTCTGCCGGATTAGGTGTAAGCACCGCCATCCGGCAGACGGCTATCAGGCGTTGACGGCCTCGCCGGGATCCAGATTCAGATGGCGATTTGATGGCTGTACAAAGTACTGTTTGTCTTCCCAGCGCAGACAGGTGAGATCCCCGCCCCAGCAACACCCCGTATCTAACGCGTAAATACCTTCTGGCGTGCCTTTGCCCTCCAGCGATGCCCAGTGCCCGAATGCAATGCTATAGGCTTCACTGACCGGTCCAGGAATGGCAAACCACGGCTTCAGCGGGGCAGGCGCATCTTCTGGCGACTCTTTGCTGTACATGTCCAACTGACCGTTGGGGAAGCAGTAACGCATGCGGGTAAACGCGTTGGTAATAAAACGCAGGCGCGCCAGCCCCGTCAGTTCCGGGGTCCAGTTATTTGGCATGTCGCCGTACATGGCATCAAGGAAGAATGGATAAGAGTCGCTCGACAGCACGGCTTCAACATCGCGAGCACAGTCCTTCGCCGTCTGCAGATCCCACTGTGGGGTAATCCCTGCATGCGCCATGACCAGTTTCTTCTCTTCATCAACCTGCAACAGCGGCTGACGACGTAGCCAGTTAAGCAGCGTGTCAGCATCCGGTGCCTCAAGCAGCGGCGTGAGCCGGTCTTTCGGTTTATTACGGCTGATGCCAGCAAACACGGCCAACAGGTGTAAATCGTGATTACCGAGGACTAACCGCACGCTGTCGCCCAGCGATTTAACGTAGCGCAAAACGTCTAACGACCCTGGCCCACGCGCGACCAGATCGCCGGTGAGCCATAAGGTGTCTTGTTCTGGATTAAAGTCAACCTGGTGCAGCAAGGCTACCAGTTCATCGTAACAACCGTGAACGTCGCCAATGAGGTATGTTGCCATAGCTATTGTTTTAATGAATAAGTGTAGGAACGGCGAGTCGGAACACGGGAATGTCGATGGTAAAGGCGATCCCTTGCTCATCGATCATTTCGTAATGACCCTGCATGGTGCCCAGCGGTGTTTCAATCACCGCACCGCTGGTGTACTGGTACTCTTCGCCAGGTTCGATGTGGGGCTGAACGCCAACCACGCCTTCGCCCTGAACTTCGGTTTCACGGCCATGACCATTGGTGATCAACCAATAACGCCCCAACAGCTGCACAGGCGCTCGCCCCAAATTGCGGATAGTCACGGTATAAGCAAAAACGTAACGTTCATCATCAGGTGAGGATTGCGCCTCAATGTAGACGCTTTGTACCTGAATGCACACTCGGGGCGAATTGATCATGTTTAACTCTCCTTCGATGGCGCGTTTTCTGACAGATAGTTAGCCATCCGGCAGTATTGCGCGACAGAGATATTTTCCGCTCGCATCGCCGGATCAACGCCCAGCTCTGTCAGTACTTCAACGCTAAACAGGTTGCCGAGACTATTACGTACCGTTTTGCGACGCTGATTAAACGCTTCAGTGGTAATACGGCTCAGCACACGAACATCTTTAACGGGGTACGGCATTGTCGCGTGAGGGACCAGACGCACCACGGCGGAATCGACTTTAGGCGCAGGCGTAAATGCGGATGGCGGCACTTCAAGTACCGGGATCACATTGCAGTAATACTGCGCCATGACGCTTAATCGACCATACGCTTTACTGTTTGGCCCTGCAACCAGACGGTTGACCACCTCTTTTTGCAACATGAAATGCATGTCGGCGATGGCATCAGTATAGGAAAAAAGATGGAACATGAGCGGCGTGGAGATGTTATACGGCAGGTTGCCGAATACGCGCAGCGGCTGACCCATCGTTTGTGCGAGTTCGCCGAAGTTCATGGTCATGGCATCTTGCTGATAAATCGTCAGCTTCGGCCCTAAAAACGGGTGTGTTTGCAGGCGGGCGGCGAGATCGCGGTCCAGCTCAATGACCGTGAGCTTGTCCAGGCGTTCGCCTACAGGTTCGGTCAACGCTGCCAGGCCCGGGCCGATTTCGACCATAGCCTGACCTTTCTGCGGGTTGATAGCAGAGACAATACTTTCGATCACAAACTGATCGTTGAGGAAGTTTTGCCCGAAACGTTTACGGGCTAAGTGGCCCTGATGGACTCGATTATTCATTGGTATTAACAATCATTTTGATGGCGAGATTAAGCGCCGTAATAAAACTGCCGACATCTGCTTGCCCACGACCCGCAAGTTCAAGCGCGGTGCCGTGATCGACGGATGTGCGAATAAAGGGCAGGCCCAGCGTGATATTCACACCGCGACCAAATCCCTGGTATTTTAGCACGGGGAGACCCTGATCGTGGTACATTGCCAGCACGGCATCCGCGTGGTCGAGATATTTGGGCTGAAACAGCGTATCTGCGGGCAGCGGGCCGTTTAATTTCATCCCCTGCGCACGCAGTTCATCAAGGACCGGAATGAGGGTGTCTATCTCTTCCGTTCCCATATGACCACCTTCACCGGCATGCGGGTTAAGACCGCACACCAGAATATGCGGATCGGCAATGCCAAACTTGGTGCGCAAATCATGATGCAAAATACCGATCACTTCTTTAAGCAGAGCAGGCGTAATGGCGTCGGCAACGGCTCTGAGCGGCAAATGAGTGGTTGCCAGGGCAACGCGCAGCGCTTCAGTCGCCAGCATCATGACGACTTTCTTCGCCTGTGAGCGCTCTTCAAAAAACTCGGTATGTCCGGTAAACGGGACGCCTGCGTCATTGATTACGCCTTTGTGCACCGGACCGGTAATCAGCGCCGCAAACTCACCTTGCAGACAACCATCGCAGGCGCGAGCCAGCGTATCCACCACATATTGTCCGTTCTCTACCGCCAACTGACCCGCGATAACAGGCGCCCGCAGAGCAATCGGCAACAGAGTCAACGTACCTGCTGATTGCGGTCTGGCTGGGGTATCTGGAGAGTATGGGAGGAGTGAAAGCGGTAAACCGAGCATTGCTGCCCGGTCACTGAGGAGTGCGGCATCCGCACAGACAACGAGTTCTACAGGCCACTCACGTTGGGCGAGCTGAACCACCAGGTCCGGGCCAATCCCGGCGGGTTCGCCGGGAGTGATCACAACGCGTTGAATACGAGTCATTAGTTGCTCAGAACTTTAACGTAGGCGCTGGCGCGCTGTTCCTGCATCCAGGTTGCCGCTTCTTCCGAGAATTTACGGTTCATCAGCATACGATAAGCTCTGTCTTTCTGCGCCGCGTCAGTTTTATCAACGTTACGCGTGTCCAGCAGCTCGATCAGATGCCACCCGAAAGAGGAGTGCACCGGGGTACTCATCTGGCCTTTGTGAAGTTTGGTCAGCGCATCGCGGAAAGCGGGATCGAAAATATCCGCTGCAGCCCAGCCCAGATCGCCGCCCTGGTTGGCAGAACCCGGATCCTGAGAAAATTCTTTAGCCGCTGCCGCGAAGGTTGTTTTACCGCTCTTAATATCAGCTGCGATTTGTTCCAGCTTCAGACGCGCCTGTTGATCGGTCATGATCGGCGATGGCTTGAGCAGAATATGGCGGGCATGAACTTCAGTCACGGAGATGCTCTGGCTTTGACCACGCATATCGTTAACTTTCAGGATGTGGAAGCCGACACCAGAACGAATTGGGCCGATGATATCGCCTTTTTTCGCGGTGCTTAGCGCCTGGGCAAAGATGCCCGGCAGCTCCTGAATACGTCCCCAACCCATCTGGCCGCCTTTCAGCGCCTGCTGGTCAGCGGAATAGGTGATAGCCAGTTTGCCGAAATCGCTACCGTTACGCGCTTCATCAACAACAGAGCGCGCCTGACTTTCAGCCGCGTTAACCTGGTCAGAAGTTGGGTTTTCCGGTAATGGGATCAGAATGTGGCTCAGGTTCAGCTCGGTGCTGGCATCGTTTTGGTTGCCGACCTGCTGCGCCAGGGCATCCACTTCCTGAGGCAGGATAGTAACGCGACGGCGAACTTCGTTGTTCCGCACTTCAGAGATGGTCATCTCTTTGCGGATCTGGCTACGATAGGTCGAATAGCTTAAGCCATCCTGTGCCAGACGGCTGCGCATCTGATCCAGCGTCATGTTGTTTTGCTTGGCGATGTTGGCAATTGCCTGATCCAGTTGCTCGTCAGAGATTTTAACACCCATCTTCTGACCCATCTGCAGGAGGATTTGATCCATGATCAAACGTTCCAGGATCTGATGACGCAGCGTGGCGTCGTCCGGTAATTGTTGACCAGCCTGACCCGCATTAAGTTTTACTGACTGCATTAAGCCATCGACGTCGCTTTCCAGAACGACGCCGTTATTGACGACGGCTGCGACTTTATCGACTACCTGCGGGGCAGCGAAACTGGTATTCGCGATCATGGCGATACCGAGAAGCAGCGTTTTCCAGTTCTTCATACTTTTTCCATTTCAATTAACCGCTAAGCGGATTACGTTGTAAATCAATCAGATCATAAAGAGCTTTGATACGGCAAAATGTTAGAACGTAACATTTGGTTGGTGCCGAGACCGTAGTTGGAACTCAGGCCGCGTAGTTCGATATTAAAGCCGATCGTGTTGTCATAAACTGCATGTTTCTGAGTGTCATCCCAGCCGTTCAGCTTACGTTCGTAGCCGAAGCGAATGGCGTAACAGCAGGAGTTGTACTGCAGACCCAGCATGGAATCCGCTTCTTTGTTCACGTTGGTATCAAAGTAGTAAGCCCCGACAATCGACCAGCGGTCGGCGATCGGGAAGCTTGCTACCGCGCCCACCTGTGAAATCCCGTTTTTATACTGCTCTGCTGTAGAGTAGTAAGACGGCAGGGTTGCCTGGATATATTCAGAGCTGGCATAACGGTAGTTCAGCTGCAGCATACGGTTTTCGTCGCGGCGGTATTCGATACTGCTGCTGCTGGTTGCAACGCTGTCCAGACGCGTGTCGTACTGGATCCCACTGCGTAAGCCCCAGCGATCGGAGATGCGCCAGTAGGTGTCGCCAGCCCATACCAGTGAGCCCGTTTTGTCGTCATTCTCCCATTTAATGTTGTCATCGCCAGTGCGAGACTCGGTGAAATAGTAGATTTGACCCACAGAAATATTAAAACGTTCAACGGCCGCGTCATCATAAACGCGAGATGTGACCCCGGTCGTTACCTGGTTGGCAGATGCGATGCGGTCCAGACCGCCATAGGTACGATCGCGGAACAGGCCGCTGTAGTCAGATTGCAGCAGGGACGAGTCATAGTTATAGATATGACTTTGGTCGCGATACGGTACATACAGGTACTGAGCACGGGGCTCCAGCGTTTGGGTATAGCCCGGCGCTAACATGTTCATGTCGCGCTCGAAGATCATCTTGCCGTCAACTTTAAACTGCGGCATGACGCGGTTGGCGGAATCATCGAGCTTGTTAACGTTACTCGGGTTGTTGTTGTACCAATCCAGGTTAGTTTGCTGATAGTGCGTTGCCAGCAGTTTCGCTTCGGTATTGATACTTCCCCAGTTATTCGACAATGGCAGGTTGATGGTCGGTTCGAGGTGAACACGCGTCGCTTCTGGCATGTTGTCGTTGGAATTAACGAAATGGACCGCCTGCCCATAAATCCGGGTGTCAAACGGGCCCACGTCATTCTGGTAGTAGTTGACGTCTAACTGCGGCTGAGCGGAATAGCTACTGTTGTTCTGATCGTCAAAGACCTGGAACTGCTTGGTCGAAACTGTCGCATCAAAGTTTTGTACCGCATAGCCGACGCTGAATTTTTGCGTGGCGTAGCCGTCAGTACTGGAACCGTATTTATTATCAAAATCGTTAAAGTAGCTGGAATCGCTGACCTTGGTGTAGTCGACGTTAAAACGCCACACCTGATCCATTACACCGGCGTGCTGCCAGTAGAACAGCCAGCGGCGGGAATTGTCATCCTTCGGGTGTTCATCCTCGTACACTTTATCGGAATTCAGATAGTCGAACTCCATCAGACCTGCGCCCGCCTGGGTGAGGTAGCGGAATTCGTTCTCCCACATGATACCGCCACGACGATGTATATAATGCGGCGTGATGGTGGCGTCCATATTGGGCGCAATGTTCCAATAATACGGGAGATAGAACTCAAAATAGTTATTGGTAGAGTATTTTGCGTTCGGGATCAGGAAACCAGAGCGACGCTTATCGCCGACGGGTAACTGTAAATAAGGACTGTAAAAGACCGGAACCGGACCCAGTTTAAAACGGGCGTTCCAGATCTCTGCGACCTGTTCTTCACGGTCGTGAATGACTTCGCTACCGACGACGCTCCAGGTATTGGAACCTGGCAGACAGGAGGTGAAGCTACCGTTTTCCAGAATGGTATAGCGGTTTTCCCCACGCTGCTTCATCAGATCGGCTTTTCCGCGCCCCTGACGACCTACCATCTGATAATCACCTTCCCAGATGTTGGTATCTTTGGTATTCAGATTAGACCAGCCCTTCGGCCCCTTCAGAATAACCTGATTGTCATCATAATGGACATTGCCCAGCGCATCGACGGTACGAACTGGCTCCGGCTGGCCTTCTGCCTGCTTCTGATGAAGCTGCACTTCGTCGGCCTGCAGGCGGCTGTTACCCTGTGCGATGTCCACATTGCCGGTAAACACCGCGTCATCCGGGTAATTCCCTTTCGCGTTGTCAGCAGTGATGGTGACGGGTAATTCATTAGTCTCGCCCTGTACCAGAGGACGGTCAAAGCTTGGCACGCCCAGCATACACTGTGAGGCGAGATCGGCTGCCAGACCCTGATGGCTATAGAGGGCGCTGGCAATCATGGTGGCCAGAAGAGTGGGAATACGTTTTTTCATACGTTGTATTTATTGTTCCATCATCAGTAGCGTCGCGCGTGACAAACGGTCACAGCCTAACTTATCTCATCTTCACTTCGCTAGTATTAATCCTGCCCATTTTATCCCGCCACCTTTCAAGCTGCATCTTCGTTCCAGACGAATTGGTCACTGCGTTGCCGCCTTGTTGCAACTCGAAATCCAACGGGTATAGCGTTTGTGGTGTTAGGCACGGCATAGAATGACAGGTATGATAATGCAAATTATAGGCGATGTCCCACAATTGACCGCAGCCGTAAATCGGTAAAAGCACCTTATATTGTGGGACATATCCTGGCTGAGAGCAGAAAGATTTGGGGAGTCTATGCAGTATTGGGGAAAGATAATTGGTGTCGCCGTGGCCTTAATGATGGGCGGCGGCTTCTGGGGTGTGGTTCTGGGCCTGTTAGTTGGCCACATGTTCGACAAAGCCCGCATGCGCAAAATGGCGTGGTTTGCCAACCAGCGTGAACGCCAGGCGCTGTTTTTTGCCACCACTTTTGAGGTGATGGGGCATCTGACCAAATCCAAAGGTCGCGTCACGGAAGCCGATATCCATATCGCCAGTCAATTGATGGATCGAATGAATTTGCACGGCGACTCGCGTACCGCCGCGCAACATGCCTTCCGGGTGGGAAAATCGGACAATTACCCATTACGTGAAAAAATGCGTCAGTTTCGCAGCGTCTGTTTTGGTCGCTTCGATCTGATCCGCATGTTTCTGGAGATTCAGATCCAGGCAGCTTTTGCCGATGGGTCGTTGCATCCGAACGAGCGTGAAGTGCTGTATGTGATTGCTGAAGAGTTGGGGATCTCACGTACCCAATTTGATCAGTTTCTGCGCATGATGCAGGGCGGCGCCCAGTTTGGCGGCGGATATCAGCAGCAGTCCGGCGGCGGTGGCTGGCAGCAGGCGCAACGCGGTCCGACGCTGGAAGACGCCTGCAATGTGCTGGGTGTGAAAGCGACCGATGATGCGACCACCATTAAGCGCGCATACCGTAAGCTGATGAGCGAGCACCATCCGGACAAACTGGTGGCGAAAGGCCTGCCGCCAGAAATGATGGAAATGGCGAAGCAAAAAGCACAGGAAATTCAAAAAGCTTACGAGCTAATTAAAGAACAGAAAGGTTTTAAATAATCGTTATGCCGGATGGCAGCTAGCGCCTTATCCGGCCTACGTTAATAAATGTAGGCCGGGTAAGCGAAGCCCACCGGCCTAAATGGGGCCAGCGTTTAAAAATCTGCTGGAACTTTAAACGTCATACTGTTGCCGTATTCGGGATGCGTGATAGTTAACATCTCTGCGTGCAGCAGCAGGCGCGGCGCTAACGCCAGGGCCTGTGGCGGGGCGTAGAAGCGGTCGCCCAGAATCGGATGCCCTAATGCCAGCATATGCACACGCAACTGGTGGGAGCGTCCGGTAATGGGTTTGAGCACGACCCGGGCGGTGTTATCTTCCGCGAACTCCACCACTTCATACTCGGTCTGCGCCGATTTTCCGGTCTCATAACACACTTTCTGCTTTGGCCGATTCGGCCAGTCGCAAATCAGCGGTAAATCAACCAGCCCCTCGGCCGGAGCGGGATGTCCCCAGACGCGTGCGACATACTGTTTCTTCGGCTCGCGTTCGCGAAACTGGCGCTTTAGCTCGCGCTCTGCCGCTTTAGTTAGCGCCACTACAATCACGCCGCTGGTTGCCATATCCAGACGATGTACGGATTCAGCTTGCGGGTAATCGCGCTGAATACGCGTCATCACGCTGTCTTTGTGTTCATCCAGACGACCCGGCACGGACAACAAGCCGCTCGGCTTGTTGACCACCATAATGTGCTCATCCTGATACAGGATAACCAGCCAGGGTTCCTGCGGCGGATTATAGTTTTCCATCCCCATGTCAGGCTCCGTTACTGATGCGTCACGACGATCAGGCGCAGGGCATCCAGACGCCATCCCGCCTGATCCAGGCTTTCCATCACCAGCTGACGATTGCTTTCAATGGCGCTGAGTTCGTCATCACGGATGTTCGGGTTAACGGCACGCAGCGCTTCCAGACGGGAGAGTTCAGCCGTCAGCTTCTCGTCCGCTTCTTTGCGCGCCGCGTCGATCAGCGCGCGGGCCGATTTTTCTACCTGCGCTTCACCGAGTTGCAGAATGGCATGCACATCCTGCTGTACGGCGTTGACCAGTTTACTGCCGGTGTGGCGGTTAACGGCGCTGAGCTGACGGTTAAATGTTTCGAATTCAACCTGCGCGGCAAGGTTGTTGCCGTTTTTGTCCAGCAGCATGCGTACCGGCGTTGGCGGCAGGAAGCGGTTTAACTGCAGCTGTTTTGGCGCTTGCGCTTCAACGACGTAGACCAGTTCAACCAGCAGAGTACCGACTGGTAATGCTTTGTTTTTCAGCAAAGAAATGGTGCTGCTTCCGGTGTCGCCGGAGAGGATCAGATCCAGACCATTACGGATCAGCGGATGCTCCCAGGTAATAAACTGCGCGTCTTCACGCGACAGGGCAACATCACGCTCAAACGTAATGGTACAGCCATCTTCCGGCAGCCCAGGGAAATCCGGCACCAGCATATGATCGGACGGTGTCAGCACGATCAAATTGTCGCCACGGTCATCCTGATTAATACCAACGATATCAAACAGGTTCATGGCGAAGGCGATCAGGCTGGTATCGTCGTCCTGTTCTTCAATACTCTCAGCCAGCGCCAGCGCTTTTTCGCCGCCGTTAGAGTGGATCTCCAGCAGGCGATCGCGACCTTGCTCCAGCTGCGCTTTCAGCGCGTCATGTTGTTCGCGACAGGTTTTGATCAGATCGTCAAAGCCATCGGTGTTTTCTGGCTCAGCCAGGTAGCCGATTAGATTGTTATATACCGTGTCATAGATGGTACGTCCGGTCGGGCAAGTGTGTTCGAACGCATCCAGACCTTCGTGGTACCAACGCACCAGCACGGATTGCGCGGTTTTTTCCAGGTATGGAACGTGGATCTGGATATCATGCACCTGACCAATACGGTCCAGACGGCCAATACGCTGTTCCAGCAGGTCCGGATTGAAAGGCAGATCAAACATCACCAGATGGCTGGCGAACTGGAAGTTACGCCCTTCGGAGCCGATTTCAGAGCACAGCATCACCTGGGCGCCGCTATCTTCTTCGCTAAACCAGGCCGCAGCGCGGTCACGTTCAATGATCGACATCCCTTCATGGAACACGGCGGCGCGGATACCTTCGCGCTCGCGCAGAACCTGCTCCAGTTGAAGCGCAGTGGTGGCTTTCGCACAGATGACCAGAACTTTTTGCGAGCGGTGGCTGGTCAGGTAGCCCATCAGCCATTCCACGCGCGGGTCAAAGTTCCACCAGGTGCCGGTGTCGCCTTCGAATTCCTGATAAATCTGCTCCGGGTAGAGCATGTCGCGCGCGCGGTCTTCCGCACTCTTACGCGCGCCCATAATGCCGGAGACTTTAATGGCCGTCTGGTATTGGGTTGGCAACGGCAATTTGATGGTATGCAGCTCGCGTTTAGGGAAGCCTTTCACACCGTTACGGGTATTTCGGAACAGCACGCGGCTGGTGCCGTGGCGGTCCATCAGCATCGAAACCAGCTCCTGACGCGCGCTCTGGGCGTCTTCGCTGTCGCTGTTTGCCGCCTGCAATAACGGCTCAATGTCCTGTTCGCCAATCATGTCACCTAACATGTTCAGCTCATTGTTACTCAGCTTGTTGCCAGCCAGTAACATGGCGACGGCGTCGGCGACCGGACGGTAATTTTTCTGTTCTTCAACAAACTGGGCGAAATCGTGGAAGCGGCTTGGATCCAGTAGGCGCAGGCGCGCAAAGTGGCTTTCCAGGCCCAGCTGTTCCGGCGTTGCGGTCAGCAGCAGGATGCCTGGTACGCGCTCTGCCAGCTGTTCAACGGCCATATATTCACGGCTGGGCGCGTCTTCGCTCCACACCAGGTGATGGGCTTCATCGACAATCAGCAGATCCCACTCGGCATCACACAGGTGCTCCAGACGCTGTTTACTGCGACGGGCAAAGTCCAGCGAACTGATAACCAACTGTTCGGTTTCAAACGGGTTGTAGGCATCGTGCTGCGCTTCTGCATAACGCTCATCATCAAACAGCGCAAAGCGCAGGTTGAAACGACGCAGCATTTCGACCAGCCACTGGTGCTGTAACGTCTCCGGGACGATGATCAGCACGCGCTCCGCGGCGCCTGACAGCAGCTGTTGATGCAGGATCATCCCAGCTTCAATGGTTTTACCTAAACCCACTTCGTCTGCCAGCAGCACGCGAGGGGCATGACGACGGCCGACATCATGGGCAATGTTGAGCTGGTGGGGGATCAAGCTGGTACGTTGGCCACGCAAGCCACTCCACGGCATACGGTACTGCTCGCTCTGAAATTTACGTGCGCGATAGCGCAGCGCAAAGCGGTCCATACGGTCAATCTGGCCGGCAAACAGGCGATCCTGGGGTTTACTGAAAACCAGTTTGCTGTCGAGCAGCACTTCACGCAGCGTTACACCGGTTTCTTCGGTATCAAGGCGGGTTCCGATATAGGCAAGCAGGCCGTTTTCTTCTTTTACTTCATCGACATGCAGTTGCCAGCCTTCATGGCTCGTAATCGTGTCACCAGGATTGAACATCACGCGGGTCACGGGGGAATCACTGCGCGCATACAGACGGTTTTCACCCGTCGATGAGAAAAGTAAAGTGACGGTTCGCGCATCCATGGCGACAACAGTACCAAGTCCCAATTCGCTTTCTGTATCGCTGATCCAGCGTTGACCAAGTGTAAAAGGCATATATGTTCGGCTCTATATCTTTAATTGCAGGCAATACTCGTCATTTTCCGGGCTAGTCCCCGTTATTGAGAGCATACGACCCCGCTACCAGGCTAATAAATCAGTGGTAGGGGTGTTAAATGGGTCCAGGAATGGAAAGGGCGCTATGGTACTGGATGGCGGCGGTTTCGTCACGCGTCAAAATAACCCCAGTTGTCCTGTGAGTAGTGTAGCAAAATTATCATCAATAAAGGGAAGAATTCCCTCGGCAACCGGCTGGATCTGGCGGGTCAGATAATGCTCGTAATCAAGTGCAGATAGCTGATAATCAACAGGTTCAGGTCCATTTATCGTCCAGACATATTTAATCGTGCCACGATTCTGATACTGCTGCGGACGCCCCAGTTTGACGTTCTGCTCATCGGCGAGCCGCGCGGCGCGAACGTGCGGCGGAACATTCCGCTGGTATTCGCTCAACGGGCGGCGCAGGCGTTTGCGGTACACCAGGTGTTCATCCAGTTCACCCGCCATTAGACGGTCGATAGTCTCGCGAACAAACTCTTGATAAGGCTCGTTACGAAAAATTCGCAGGTACAGCTCCTGCTGAAACTGCTGGGCCAGCGGCGTCCAGTCGGTGCGTACCGTTTCCAGACCTTTAAATACCATGCGTTGCTCAGCACCTGACTGAATCATTCCGGCGTAGCGTTTTTTGCTGCCGGTATCTGCACCGCGAATGGTCGGCATCAGAAAGCGACAAAAGTGGGTTTCAAATTCCAGCTCCAGCGCGCTGGTCAGGTTTTGCTGCTTCAGCGATTGCGCCCACCAGTTGTTGACATAGCTCACCAGCTCCCGACCAATCCGGGCCGCATCGTCTTCCGAGTGCGCCTTTTTAAGCCAGACAAAGGTGGAGTCGGTGTCGCCATAGATGACGTCGTAACCCTGAGCCTCAATCAGCGCTTTGGTCTGACGCATGATCGCGTGACCGCGCATGGTGATAGACGAAGCCAGCCTCGGGTCGAAAAAGCGGCAGGCGGTGGTGCCAAGCACGCCGTAAAACGCGTTCATGATGATTTTCAGCGCCTGTGAGAGCGGCTTATTGCCGCGGCGTTTGGCTTCATCACGCCCATGCCAGATCTGGGTAACGATTTCCGGCAGACAGTGCTTTTCGCGTGAGAACCAGGCGTCAAGGAACCCCTCGGTACTGTGTTCCCGATCCGGCTGTGCCCTCCCTTCGATAAGTCCCACTGGATCGATCAAAAAAGTACGAATAATTGACGGGTACAGGCTTTTGTAATCCAGCACCAGCACGGAGTCGTACAAACCCGGGCGCGAGTCCATCACGTAGCCACCGGGGCTGGCGTGCGCGGGAACTTCCCCCAGATTCGGTGCCACATAGCCCGCCCGGTGCATTCGCGGTAGGTAGAGATGGCCGAAGGCGGCAACGGAACCGCCGTGCCGGTCGACCGGCAGGCCGTTTACCGTCGATCGTTCCAGCAAAAATGGCATGATCTCGGTTTTATGAAAAATACGCGTGACCAGCTCACAGTCTTTGAGATTGTAGGTGGCGAGCGCGGGTTTATCCTGGGCAAACCGGCGATCTATTTCGTCCATCCTGTCCCAGGGATTATCTATCGACTTCCCTTCGCCCAGCAGCTCCTGTGACACCGTTTCCAGTGAAAAGGATGAGAAATTCCAGAATGCGGATTTAAGCGCCTCAATGCCGTCGATAATCAGGCGACCTTTAGCCTGCGCGAAGAATACGCCGTTTTTGAAGCCATGTTCGCGCCACTCCAGCTCGCTATTGTCACGGCCAAAACGCAGGGGAATGCGGTAACGTTCAGCATGCTTTTGCAGGACGCGTAAATCGAATTGCACGACGTTCCAGCCGATTACCACATCAGGATCGTGACGGGCAATCCAGTCGTTGAGCTTTTCCAGTAACTGCGGGCGGCTTGCGACATATTCAAGTTCAAAATCCAGCGCTGAGGCATCGCCGTTTGCCGGGCCGAGCATGTAGACAATACGCTGCCCACAGCCTTCAAGGCCGATACAGTAGAGTTCGCCGTGGCGCGTGGTTTCGATATCCAGCGAGACCCATTTCAGCGGCGGTCGATAGTCAGGGTTCGGCTTCAACCGGGCATTAACCAGCGTACCGTTATGTCTGTCGCCTTCAACCCACACAGGTGAGGTGATAAAACGCTCCATCAGATACCGTTCCGGCGGACGCACGTCGGCCTCGTAGACGGTAATTGCGTTTTCACGCAGCAGCTTTTCCAGCCGCATGAGCTGGCGATGTGAGCGGCAATACAGGCCGGAAACGGGCTGGCGGTGGAAGTCTTGCAATTGCAGCGGCGTCAGACTATAGCCGTTTTCATTGCGTAATAATGACGCTACGCGAGGAACCTGACTGACAGGAATAAACGCGACAGACTCCTGAGGCGCGAGCGTGACCTGTAGCGGCCCGTCGTCCGTAGCCAGCCAGAATGTGACCTCAGTTCCCTGCGGGGTGTCCCGCCAGTGCCGGGTTAAAATAAAGCCTGCCTGCGCCACGCTGCGTACCCATTAAAAAACCAGGCATTATTATAGCCTGGTTTACACGATTGTACTGTTATTTTGTACAGTTAAAAATGAGAGCTGCGGGCAGTTATTGTGACAATAAAAGTAAAATGCCCTCCGCAGTAAAAGTGTTACAGGATAGGGTTTGGTATTTAATAAATGAATGCCTTAATTGAAAACTCTTCCTTGAATTATTTTATTGGCCTGTCATGGCTATTTGTATTTATTATTGTTTTGTAATTATGTTTGTTTCATTAATTGGAAGTCCGTTTCAGGATTTTTATATCATTTTCGGAATCGTGCTCGTACGGTTTTGTTACTCATCCCTCGGTTCAGGAAAAATGGTTCTTTTTTTTATTTGTTTTTATTCATGGTTAGTGTAACTATTTTAATCAAACACTCGGGTTACCAGGTTGAATATAATATATTTTTATGGCTTGCTATTGTCTGGATAAAAACGGATTTTCGGTTCGATTTCGTCGGGAATATCTCTCTGTATAATTTGCTTTTTATCGCTGAATATAATTTTATTCATCTGATAGCTCGGGTGTTTTATATCAATAGCTTGGGTGCGTAGTGTTATGGAGGCCTATTATGGATATTTATACTCAGGCGTTACAGGTAGGATATGATCACTATTTATTTGTTAATACTCAGTTATCTAACCCTACAATTAAATCAGTAAGTCAATATATTGAGTATAGAACGTGGTCAGGTCAAATTTGGCGTACTGAGGTTATTGAACGTGGGAATGCTTTCTTTCACTGGCAAGGGCATGACAGAATAAATGGTCATCGTGATACGGTGATTAATTATCTGTTGAATGGACAGCGCTGGCAGTCAACGATTACAGATTACATTTTCTTTCATTCACTGGATGGTGAAGAGGCGCAGGGACATTATGACAACGTGATTAAATACGTTTGTGCTAATAACTGTGTGTATCGAAGTGCGTTTGCGGAATATATAAAGGAATAACCAGAGAGCGCGCCACCGAGATTTCGGGCGCGCTCAGATTGTTTTCACTGGCCGTAGTAGGCTTTTGCGCCGTGTTTACGCAGGTAGTGTTTATCTAACAGGGTTTGCTGCATATCCGGCAATTGCGGCGCGAGCTGGCGACAGAAGATCCCCATGTAGGCGACTTCTTCCAGCACGATGGCGTTGTGTACCGCATCTTCGGCGTTTTTTCCCCACGCAAACGGACCGTGAGAGTGCACCAGCACGCCAGGCATCTGCGAAGCGTCAATGCCTTGTTTCTCAAAGGTTTCAACGATCACATTACCGGTTTCCCACTCATATTCGCCGTTGATTTCTTCCTCGGTCATTTTCCGTGTGCAGGGAATCGATCCGTAGAAATAGTCCGCATGAGTGGTACCCGTGGCTGGAATCGACTGGCCCGCCTGCGCCCAGATGGTTGCATGACGCGAATGGGTATGAACAATGCCGCCAATGGTCGGGAATGCCTGATACAGCAGACGGTGCGTTGGGGTATCGGAGGAGGGTTTCTTCGTACCTTCTACAACCTCACCGGTGGCGATACTGACTACGACCATATCTTCTGCGGTCATAACGCTGTAATCGACCCCGGATGGTTTAATCACAAACACGCCGCGCTCGCGATCGACGGCACTCACGTTCCCCCAGGTCAAGGTGACCAGGTGGTGCTTAGGCAACGCCAGATTGGCTTCCAGCACCTGACGTTTGAGATCTTCTAACATGTTGATTCCTCTGTGCCGGATGGCGGGCAAACGCAGAGCCATCCGGCAACAACATAATTAACGTTTAAAACCGTAATAGACGTCGTTCCAGCGCAGCGCGTCCTTAAAGGCCGGCAGGCGGGTATCGTTGTCGATCACGGCGATCTCGATATCGTGCATTTCAGCGAACTGGCGCATATCGTTCAGATCCAGCGCGTGGCTGAAGACGGTGTGGTGCGCGCCACCGGCCAGGATCCAGGCTTCAGATGCGGTTGGCAGATCAGGCTGGGCTTTCCACAATGCGTTAGCCACCGGCAGTTTCGGCAGGGAGTGCGGTGTTTGAACCGTGTCGATGCAGTTAACCAGCAGGCGATAGCGATCGCCAAGATCGATCAGGCTGGCAACGACTGCCGGGCCAGTTTTGGTGTTGAAGATCAGACGAGCGGGATCGTCTTTACCACCAATGCCGAGATGCTGAACATCGAGGATCGGTTTATCTTCCACCGCGATGGACGGGCACACTTCCAGCATGTGCGAGCCGAGCACCAGATCGTTGCCTTTCTCGAAGTGGTAGGTGTAATCCTCCATAAATGAGGTGCCGCCCTGCAGACCGGTTGACATCACCTTCATGATGCGAAGCAGAGCGGCGGTTTTCCAGTCGCCTTCGCCCGCAAAGCCATAGCCTTGCTGCATCAGACGCTGTACGGCCAGACCCGGGAGCTGTTTCAGGCCGTGTAAATCTTCAAATGTCGTGGTAAAGGCGTGGAATCCGCCCTGTTCCAGGAAGCGCTTCATCCCCAGTTCAATACGGGCCGCTTCCAGTACGTTCTGACGTTTCTCACCGTGGACTTGCGTTGCCGCCGTCATGGTGTAGGTGCTTTCATACTCATCGATTAGCGCGTTGATTTCGCCGTCGCTAATGGAGTTTACTACCTGCACCAGATCGCCTACGGCCCAGGTATTTACCGAGAAGCCGAATTTGATCTGCGCAGCGACTTTATCGCCATCGGTGACCGCGACTTCACGCATGTTGTCGCCAAAACGGCAGACTTTCAGATGGCGGGTATCCTGTTTGGACACGGCCTGGCGCATCCAGGAGCCAATGCGTTCGTGCGCTTGTTTGTCCTGCCAGTGACCGGTGACCACGGCGTGCTGCTGACGCATACGTGCGCCGATGAAGCCGAATTCACGGCCGCCGTGCGCGGTCTGGTTCAGGTTCATAAAGTCCATATCAATGCTGTCCCACGGCAGGGCGGCGTTGAACTGGGTATGGAATTGCATCAGCGGCTTGTTGAGGATAGTCAGACCGTTAATCCACATTTTGGCCGGAGAGAAAGTGTGCAGCCAGACCACCAGACCTGCGCAGCGATCGTCGTAGTTAGCGTCACGACAAATAGCGGTAATCTCGTCAGGTGAAGTACCCAGAGGTTTTAAAACCAGTTTGCAGGGCAGTTTAGCTTCAGTATTCAGCGCGTTAACGACGTGCTCGGCATGTTGGGTTACCTGACGCAGGGTTTCAGGGCCATACAGATGCTGGCTACCAATCACAAACCACACTTCATAGTTATCAAAAATCGTCATTGTCGTGTCCTTAATGTGTCAGGGTTGCCTGGTCTACCGGGGTTTGTTGCGCCGGAGCGGCAGTCGGAAGGTATTGTTGTTCAGCGCTAACCGCCCACTGCTGGTAGCGGCGGTAAAGCTGTTCAAAACGTTGAGCCTGCTCTGGTCGAGGTTGCAGCGTGTTTTCCACGGCGCTTGCCATCTGTTGCTGAGCGGCTGGGATATCGGTGTGTACTTTCGCGGCAACGGCGGCAAAGATAGCTGCACCGAGTGCGCAGCACTGGTCTGAAGCGACAATCTGTAGCGGACGGTTGAGCACGTCACAGCAGGCCTGCATGATGACCGGATTTTTACGGGCGATGCCGCCTAGCGCCATTACGTTGTTAACCGCAATGCCTTGTTCGGTGAAGCATTCCATGATGGCGCGTGCACCAAAGGCGGTGGCGGCAATCAGACCGCCGAACAGCGCTGGCGCGTCGGTTGCCAGATTCAGATCGGTAATCACGCCTTTCAGACGCTGGTTGGCATTGGGCGTACGGCGACCGTTGAACCAGTCGAGCACCACCGGCAGGTGATCCAGCGACGGATTTCTCGCCCAGGCTTCGGTTAGCGCTGGTAGCAGCTGTTTTTGGCTGGCTTTAATCTGGGTCTTCAGCTCCGGGTGCTGCGCGGCAAGCTGCTCCAGCGGCCAGCTCAGCACACGGCTAAACCAGGCATAGATATCGCCGAACGCGGACTGGCCTGCCTCGAGGCCAATAAAATGCGGCACCACGCTGCCATCAACCTGGCCGCAAATGCCTTTCACCGCGCGCTCGCCGACGCTGTGTTTGTCAGCAATCAGAATGTCGCAGGTCGACGTGCCAATGACTTTCACCAGCGTATTGGGCTGTGCGCCCGCGCCGACCGCGCCCATATGGCAGTCAAAAGCGCCGCCTGCAATCACCACGCTTTCCGGTAGTCCCAGACGCTGCGCCCACTCGGCGCACAGGGTGCCAACCGGCAGGTCGGCTGTGAAGGTATCGGTAAACATCGGGTATTGCAGATGGCGGTTGAGGATGGGGTCGAGTTCGTCAAAGAAACTGGCTGGCGGTAGACCACCCCAGCTTTCATGCCACAGTGATTTATGCCCGGCGCTGCAGCGACCGCGACGAATATCCTGTGGACGTACGGTATTAGAGAGCAGGGCCGGAACCCAGTCGCACAGTTCAATCCACGAAACCGCGGCCTCGGCAACCGCGTGGTCCTGACGGGTCACATGCAGGATTTTGGCCCAGAACCATTCGCTGGAATATATACCGCCGATATAGCGGGAGTAATCGATCTTGCCCGGTGTGTGGCACAGACGGGTAATTTCTTCAGCTTCTTCTACTGAAGTGTGATCTTTCCACAGGACAAACATTGCATTTGGGTTTTCAGCGAACTCCGGACGCAACGCCAGTACGTTGCCGTCGGCATCGATGGGGGCCGGGGTTGAACCGGTGCTGTCAACGCCAATCCCGACCACTTCCGCACGCTGTTTAACGCTCAGTTCGGCCAGCACGGTTTTCAGCGCCGCTTCCATTGATTCAATGTAGTCGCGTGGATGATGGCGAAACTGGTTGTTTGGGCCATCGCAATACTGCCCTTCCTGCCAACGTGGGTACCACTCTACGCTGGTGGCGATTTCTTCACCGGTAGCACATTCCACTGCCAAAGCGCGTACTGAATCACTGCCAAAATCGAGGCCAATTGCAATCGCCATCGTCTTACTCCATCCAAAAATACAGGTATGGATAAACAGTAGTTAGTAGGGATAAAAACCGTCAGGCAGGATTCGCTAATCTTATGGACTAAAATGCTGTGGCATCACAAAGTGTGACGCCGTGCAAATAATCAATGTGGACATTTCTGCCGTAGTTATAGACACTTTTGTTAGCCGATTTTAACGTTGGCGCAGTACATATTTTTTACAAAGTGCTTTTCACAAGCGGGGTTGATGGTCCATTACCGCAAACACAGCGGCCCGCAGGGGCGACGGCAATGATGTCTGGCGTAATATGGACAAATTGTTTCTTAGCAGAACATAGGGAGTATTGAAATTATGGCTGAAACGCAAAACGATCCCCTGCTGCCAGGTTATTCGTTTAACGCGCATTTGGTGGCCGGATTAACCCCCATCGAGGCGAACGGATACCTGGATTTTTTTATCGACAGGCCGCTGGGTATGAAGGGCTATATCCTCAATCTCACTATCCGTGGCGAAGGGGTTATCAATAATCAGGGCAAACAATTTGTCTGTCGGCCTGGCGATATTTTGCTGTTTCCGCCCGGAGAAATTCACCACTACGGACGCCATCCTGATGCCAGTGAGTGGTATCACCAGTGGGTTTACTTTCGCCCACGCGCCTACTGGCAGGAGTGGCTGACCTGGCCGGCCATTTTTGCCCAGACTGGATTCTTTCGTCCGGATGAAGCACATCAGCCGCATTTTAACGAACTGTTTGGGCAGATAATCAACGCCGGGCAGGGAGAAGGTCGCTATTCCGAACTGCTGGCGATTAATTTACTGGAGCAGTTATTGCTTCGACGTATGGAAGCCATTAATGAATCGCTGCATCCCCCCATGGACAACCGCGTGCGCGACGCCTGCCAGTACATCAGCGATCACCTTGCGGACAGTAATTTTGATATTGCCAGCGTCGCACAGCACGTCTGCCTGTCGCCTTCCCGTTTGTCGCATCTGTTCCGTCAGCAGTTGGGTATCAGCGTATTAAGCTGGCGCGAGGATCAGCGTATCAGCCAGGCCAAGCTATTGCTGAGTACCACTCGTATGCCCATTGCTACGGTGGGGCGCAATGTTGGCTTTGACGATCAGCTCTATTTTTCTCGTGTTTTCAAAAAATGTACCGGCGCCAGTCCGAGCGAGTTTCGCGCCGGATGTGAATAAAAAGTGAATGATGTGTCCTGAAAGTTGTCATAACTCGCAATCTATTCAGACAATTGATGGCTTGACGAAGTTGAGACGGGTTATCAAAATCCCTGCTTCGTAAATCTGACGGACACATTATGCAAGCATTGCTGGAACACTTTATTCTTCAGTCCGCCCTGTACTCCCTGATCGCCGTACTGCTGGTGGCCTTTCTGGAGTCACTGGCGCTGGTTGGTCTGATTCTGCCCGGTACCGTGATGATGGCGGGGCTGGGGGCGCTGATTGGCAGTGGCGAACTGAACTTCTGGCATGCCTGGCTTGCGGGCATCATTGGTTGCCTGTTGGGGGACTGGATATCTTTCTGGTTGGGCTGGCGCTTTAAAAAGCCGCTGCATCGTTGGTCGTTCATGAAAAAGAACAAGGCGTTGCTGGATAAAACCGAGCACGCGCTGCATCAGCACAGCATGTTTACCATTCTGGTGGGGCGTTTTGTGGGACCGACGCGTCCGCTGGTGCCAATGGTGGCGGGCATGCTGGATCTGCCTGTCGCTAAATTTATCGTCCCGAATATTATTGGTTGCATACTGTGGCCGCCGTTCTACTTCCTGCCGGGGATCCTGGCGGGGGCGGCAATTGATATTCCTTCTGAGATGCAGAGCGGGGATTTTAAATGGTTGCTGCTGGCGACGGCGCTGTTGCTATGGGTAGGGGGCTGGTTTTGCTGGCGACTGTGGCGTAGCGGCAAAGCGGCAGTCGATCGCTTAACCGCGTATTTCCCCCGCAGCCGTTTACTGTATCTGGCGCCGTTGACGCTTGGGATCGGCGTGGTTGCGCTGGTGGCGTTACTGCGCCATCCGCTGATGCCGGTGTATATTGATATTCTGCGTAAAGTCGTGGGTTTTTGACGATTCTTTTGCCGGATGGCGCTGACGCTTATCCGGCCTGGGAAATCAATCACTCGGCTTTGATGCCCAAGAGCGTCGAGGCGCTGGCCTGACCGCTTAATAACTCATCCGTTTTGCCCTGCCAGGCGATGCGCCCGTCGGCGACCACAATCGAACGGGACGCAATTCGCGCCGCATCTTCTACGCTGTGGGACACCATCAGCAACGTAAGCTGTTTATCGCGACAGACCTCGGCAACCAGCGTTAACATCTCCTGGCGCAGGGCGGGATCGAGCGCAGAGAACGGTTCATCAAGCAGCAAAATGGGTTGTTCCCGCACCAGGCAACGCGCCAGCGCTACGCGCTGTCGCTGACCGCCGGAAAGCTCACCGGGGAGGCGCTCCAGCAGTGAGTCGATCCCCATTTGCTGGGCGATGTGATGCATTTTCTCCCGCTGCGATGCATTCAGCTTCAATCCCGGGTTAAGGCCCAGGCCGATGTTTTGCTGCACGCTCAGGTGGCTGAACAGGTTATTTTCCTGAAACAGCATCGAAACGGGGCGACGTGAGGGAGGCGTGGCGGTGTGATCTTCACCTTCAATCAACATGGTACCGCTGGCAGGCGTGAGAAAGCCGGCGATCAGATTCAGCAGCGTACTTTTCCCGGCGCCGCTGGGCCCGAGGATCGCGACCTGCTCACCGCGTGCGATCGACAGCGTGAAGCGCATCGGCAAATGGTGATAAAGCCATGTGATATCATTCAGTTTTAACATTTCGACCCGGCAATTTCTCAATAACGGTAAACAGCGTAAAGCACAGGATCAGCAGCAATAACGCCGTAACTGCGCCATCCTGACTGCGATAAGAGCCAATCTGCTGATATAAATAAAACGGCAGGGTGCGGAAATCCTCATTACCAAAAAGCGCGACCACGCCGAAATCGCCAATCGACAGCACGCAGGCAAAAGCCATCGCCTGCGCCAGCGGGCGCTTCAGGGCACGCAGTTCAACCACTTTCAGGCGCGACCATCCCTTAATTCCCAACGACTGGCACAACATACTGTAGCGGGTGGTGACGTCCCGCATTGGGTTTTCCAGCACCTTCAGCGCGTAAGGGATCGCCATCAGCGCATTGGTAAAAATGACAATCCCGTCGGCTGATTCGGGGAGTCCAATGGTGTTATTGAGCAGCAGAAAGAAGCCGGTTGCCAGCACGATGCCCGGCATGGCGAGGATCAACATGCCGCTAAGTTCCAGCATCTGACCTGCCAGCACCTGCTGTCGGGCACGCAGTTCACGACTGCTCCATAACAGCATCATGGTGAGAACTACGCACAACGCACCTGCCGCCAGCGCAATTCGTAGTGAGGTTCCCAGTGCGTGCCACAGTACAGGTTGCTTAAGAACATCCAGCATATGGCGGTTAATACCATCGACAATTACTGCCAGCAGCGGCGGCAGCAGTAGCAGCAGGGCCAGAATAATCAGCAGCGCGTCTGCCAGGCGGCTGTGCAGACGATCGTCGGGATCGCGCCAGCCCTGAACCAGCGTGGTACCGGGGGCAATGGCGCGGCTCAGACGTTGGCTGAAGAGCACCAGCGCTAAACAACAAACCATCTGGATCAACGCCAACATGGCGGCGCGGGCGGGATCGTAATCGAAGTTCAGCGCCTGATAAATTGCCAGCTCGATGGTAGTGGCCTGCGGTCCGCCGCCTAGCGACAAAACGGTGGCGAAGCTGGCGAAACAGAGCATAAAGATGAGCGCCGCGACGGGAAGGATTTGCCGACGCAGCCATGGCCATTCAACAAAGCGGAAGAAATGCCAGCCGCGCAGACCTAACTGAGCGGCTAACTGTCGCTGTTCGCCGGGAATATTCTCCAGCGACTGCAACAGCAGACGACTGGCCATCGGCAGATTGAAAAAGACGTGCGCCAGCAGAATGCCCTGCAGACCGTACGGCGAAAACGTCCATTCCAGCCCGAATGTATGCCAGATCGAGGCCAGCCAGCCCTGACGACCGTACACGCTAAGAATACCGAAGACCGCGACCAGCACTGGCAGGATTAACGTCATCGCGCACAGGCGCAGCAGCGCCAGTCGTCCTGGAAAACGGCGGCGATAGAGCGCTCTGGCAAGGAAAATCGCCGGGATGACCGACAACACTGCGGATAAAAAAGCCTGCCAGAAAGAAAAACGCACCACGTGCCACAGGTAGTCGTCTTGCCACAGTGAGATCCACTCCCCCCGTGGGGCGTTAAACCATAGCGCCAGAAACGCGGCCAGGGCAACGGCCACCATCAGCGTGGCGGCGGTAAGCCCTGGAACCAGCCAGCCGGGAATTAACGGCTGACGGCGCGTTGCCATTCGCTAATCCATGCCTGGCGTTGAGCCGCAACCTGCTGCGGCGTAAATTCCAGCGCGGTGGCTGGCTTATTCAGTTGCTCGAATCCAGACGGCAGGGCGACCTGGGTTACCGGATACATCCAGTTACCGGTCGGAATCGCGTTCTGGAAGGCCGGAGACACCATAAACTTGAGGAATTTCTCGGCCAGTTCCGGCTGTTTGCTGGCCGCAGTACGGGCGGCGACTTCTACCTGCAAATAGTGGCCTTCGCTAAAGTTGGCTGCGGCGTAGTTGTCTTTTTTCTCGGCGATGATGTGATAGGCCGGAGAGGTGGTGTAGCTGAGTACCAGGTCGCTTTCGCCCTTCAGGAACAGGCCGTAGGCTTCACTCCAGCCCTTGGTGACCGTGACGGTTTTTGCCGAAAGCGCGCGCCAGGCCTCCGGCGCCTTATCGCCATAGACTTTTTGCATCCATAGCAGCAGGCCCAGCCCCGGCGTGCTGGTACGCGGGTCCTGATAAATGACGCGCCATTTTTGATCGCTCTCTACCAGTTCTTTCAGGCTTTTGGGCGGATTCTTCAGCTTGTTCTTATCATAAACGAAGGCGAAATAGCCGTAATCAAACGGAACGAAGGTATCGTTTTTCCAGCCGCCGGGCACGTTTACGGCTTCACTTGCTACACCGCTTTTGGCAAACAGTTTAGTTTGGGTGGCGGCTTCCAGAAGGTTGTTATCGAGGCCCAGTACGACGTCAGCTTTACTGTTTTTTCCTTCCATGCGCAGGCGGTTAAGCAGCGAGACGCCATCTTCCAGCGCGACCAGTTTCAGTTCACAGTTGCAGTCAGCTTCAAAGGCTTTTTTTATTGTCGGGCCCGGGCCCCAGTCAGCTGCGAACGAGTCGTAGGTATAAACGGTCAGTACAGGTTTGGCGAAAGCAGGCGCTGCGCACAGCAGTAAAAGCGGAAGACATTTTTTAAACACTTTGCACCTCATAAAGTTGGGTGGCAAAGGACTTGAGTTGCAGCCTCAAATCCCTTCGCCGGCATTATCCGGATCAGGTTCGACGAGTATCTCTCAGCCCATACACTTCATCATTCACGCTGCCTCTGTGTTGGCTGCGCTCGCTCACCCCAGTCACATAGTTATCTATGCTCCTGGGGACTCACTCGCTTGCCGCCTTGATGCAGCGTGAATGATTTTGTGTATGTTTTTATTTAGCACCCCGTTGAGAACGGCGTTAGTGTAATGATTTTGTTGCTATGCGGCAATCAAGAGCCGGATCTAAGGATCCGGTGGTGCAAACCACGCCGATTTAAAATCAAACCAGCCGAGGGTGTTCATGCGTAATCCGCGCATACTGCGCTGTCCTTGAATGATGAGCCAGTGGTGGATCAGCGGCACAATGGCCTTTGTGGCGAGCAGCTGTTGGCACCATGCCGCCAGGCTCATTTCGCCCGTTCGCCAGCGGGCCGCATCGTTTTCCCAGTCCCGCGAGATACAGTTTTGCAGTAACGGGACTTCGCACAAATGGGCGAACAGCGAGAAATCCAGCGGTAGGGTAAAATTGGCGCTGTTGAGCCAGATATCGCTGACGATTTCACCCGCATGCCATTGATCGTAGTCGATCTCCTGAATATTTAACTGTACCTGATGCTCTGCCAGCAACGTCTTCATGATCTGCGCGATAATCCGATGTTCGATGTGATCGCGATAGTAGGTGATCGTCAGCGTTTCCA
Organism: Citrobacter sp. 21OH12SH02A-Citro; assembly: GCF_027919895.1. Classification (NCBI taxonomy): domain Bacteria; kingdom Pseudomonadati; phylum Pseudomonadota; class Gammaproteobacteria; order Enterobacterales; family Enterobacteriaceae; genus Citrobacter; species Citrobacter sp. 21OH12SH02A-Citro. The sequence goes on along the minus strand of NZ_CP114801.1, from coordinate 4,043,774 downwards.
GTCCGGCGGGTTTTTCACCATGGCCGGGTTTGGCATGGTGCCAGCGGGGGAGCAAACCGTAGGCGGGAAACCACAGTCGCTGGAACTGTTCGTCGGCGTGGCAGATGAGATGTGTTGGCGAAAGAACGCGGCTAACCCAATCGCGAACCTCCTGATTAGCGCCACGGTGGGTGCGCGCATCAAACAGCAGGTAGTAGCATCCTTCCTCGAGGCGGCTTTCGATCGCCTTTTCATCCTCCGTGGGGCCTTTTAGCGTCAACCCACCGCCAGGCTCTTCACCGATATCGGGTAAAACCCAAACGTTAACTTCGTCGATCAGCGCCCGGTAGCCAAAATAATCATCAAATGCATGAATTTTCAGTTGGTTATTGGTATTGCGCATCACCGCATAGGGACCAGTGCCAATTGGGTGGCTGGAGAAGTTGCTGAGCGTCTCCCATTCTCGCGGCAGGATCATGGCGGGGACTTGCCCCAATAGCCAGGGAAGCCAGCGGTCGGGTTGGGCGAGATGGATATCCAGCGTCCAGGCCGTGGGAGAAACGATCTGCGTGATGTGCGAGTACAGCGGCAGGGCGTTAATGCGCATCAGCGAGGTGATGACATCTTCCATTTCCAGTTCGCGGCCATGATGAAAATGAATCCCCGGACGCAGGAAGAATCGCCAGTGTAAAGGTGAAATCTGCTGCCAGTGATGGGCGATGTCCGCTTCCAGTTCCCCATTTTCCTCATTTACCCGAATTAAGGCGCTGAAGATTTGCCGGGCGATATGAGTTTCTGAACGGCGTAGCGCCGTACCGGGAAGCAGGTTGTGCATGGGACGATAATAGAGAACGCGCATGATGTGCCGCCCCTGGCGAAAACTGCGTCCCAGGTGCGAAACCAGCATCTGTCGTACGGCCGTTTTGTCACCGACCAGCTGCACCAGTTGATCGATGCGATCCTGTTCCAGCAGGTCTTCTGCCCGCTGCTGCTGGAGTGCCAGCCCGGTATAGAGGAAAGTCAGGCGCGAGCGTTTACCTCGCCCAACTTCGGCTTCCCACGTTAACCAGCCGCGTTCTTGCATGGTATTGAGCAGGGTACGCATATGGCGGCGCGAACAACTCAGCAGCTCCGCCAGCTCGTTCAGCGTCGTGTCTTGCGTTTTGCCGTCACAGCATTGCCACAGACGGATGAACTGTTGTTGCAGACGACCAGAAGACATAAAAGGGGAACTCCTGCGAAAAACTCAGCAATTTTATTATCCCTATATTAAGCCAATAATAGATTCCGATGAAGCGATGAGACAACGAAGGGGTCATCTATGCGTCAGTTCTGGTTGAAATACTTTACCGCGACGGAAAAATCGTCCTGGTTGGCTTGCCTGAGCGCACCGCAGCGCTTAAAGATGCTCGAAGAACTGATGCAGTGGGAGGTGACAGCCTGACTCCTGAATTGGGAATTGCAGACATCATGTGTGACTGAGTATTGGTGTTAATCGCCGCGCCAGCAGATAATCACTGCTGGCTTTTTTTGTTTCTGCTGCGCTAAAAGGAACTGTAATGCTCTGGATTATGACCATGGGACGGCGCCTCAACGGCGTTTACGCGGCATTTATGCTGGTCGCTTTTATGATGGGCGTAGCAGGTGCATTGCAGGCACCCACGCTGAGCTTGTTCCTGAGCCGTGAAGTCGGGGCGCAGCCGTTTTGGGTCGGGCTGTTTTATACCGTCAATGCGATTGTCGGGATCGTTGTCAGCCTTGCCCTCGCGAAACGATCCGACAGCCAGGGCGACAGGCGCAAGCTGATCATGTTCTGCTGCCTGATGGCAATCGGAAACGCGCTGCTGTTTGCGTTTAATCGCCACTATCTCACGCTTATCACCTGCGGTGTGCTGCTGGCCTCGCTGGCGAATACCGCCATGCCGCAGCTGTTTGCGCTGGCGCGGGAATACGCTGATAACTCCGCGCGTGAAGTGGTGATGTTTAGCTCGGTGATGCGTGCGCAGCTTTCGCTGGCCTGGGTAATTGGACCGCCGCTGGCCTTCATGCTGGCGCTGAATTACGGCTTTACGGCGATGTTTTCCATTGCCGCAGGGATTTTCGCCATTAGCCTGGTGCTGATTGCGCTGATACTGCCGTCAGTCACACGGGTGGAGCAACCTGTTGACGTACCGCTGGAACAGACCGGCGGTTGGCAGGACAAAAATGTGCGCATGTTGTTTATTGCCTCCACGCTGATGTGGACCTGCAATACCATGTACATCATCGATATGCCGCTGTGGATAAGCCTTGAGCTGGGGTTACCGGACAAGCTGGCCGGTATCCTGATGGGGACGGCGGCTGGGCTGGAAATTCCGGCGATGATCCTGGCGGGCTACTATGTGAAGCGCTTTGGTAAACGGCGAATGATGATCGCGGCCGTCGCGGCGGGCGTACTGTTTTATCTTGGTTTGATCTTCTTTCACAGCCGCACGGCGCTGCTGGTGCTGCAACTATTTAATGCAGTATTTATCGGTATCATCGCCGGGATAGGAATGCTGTGGTTTCAGGATCTTATGCCCGGGCGTGCGGGGTCAGCGACCACATTATTTACCAACAGTATTTCAACGGGGGTCATTCTCGCGGGAGTGATTCAGGGGGCTGTTGCGCAAAGCTACGGTCACTTTGCCGTCTATTGGGTGATTGCGGCGATTTCTGTGGTCACGCTGGTGATGACCGGGCGGGTAAAGGACGTTTGATTTTTGGAGTGCCGGATGGCAGCTTACGCCTTATCCGGCACTACAAGGACTAGCGCATAAACGCTGGCTGCTTGTCTTCGTACTCGGTGATGGCTGCTTCATGCTGCAGCGTCAGCCCGATGCTGTCCAGACCGTTCAGCATGCAGTGGCGGCGGAAGTCGTCGATTTTAAAGCTGTAGGACTTATCGCCCGCTTTCACCACCTGCGCTTGCAGATCCACTTCAAATTTAATGCCCGGATTGGCTTTCACCAGGGCGAACATTTCATCTACCTGCGCGTCGCTCAAGGTCACCGGCAGCAGTTGGTTATTGAAGCTGTTGCCGTAGAAGATGTCAGCGAAGCTTGGCGCGATCACTACTTTAAAGCCGTAATCGGTCAGCGCCCATGGCGCATGTTCACGGGAAGAGCCGCAGCCAAAGTTTTCCCGCGCCAGCAGAATTGACGCGCCTTTATATTCCGGGAAGTTCAGTACGAACTCTGGGTTAGGCTGTTGCCCTTTTTCATCCAGAAAACGCCAGTCGTTAAACAGATGAGCGCCAAAACCGGTGCGCGTAACCTTCTGCAAAAACTGTTTGGGAATAATCGCGTCGGTATCCACGTTGGCGGCATCCAGTGGGACAACCAGGCCGGTATGTTGGGTAAATTTCTCTGCCATGGTAGTTTCCTTATTTGATGCTGCGAATGTCGGCAAAATGACCGGTAACGGCGGCAGCGGCGGCCATGGCCGGGCTGACTAAATGCGTGCGACCACCGCGGCCCTGGCGGCCTTCAAAGTTACGGTTGCTGGTGGATGCACAGCGCTCGCCTGGGTTCAGGCGGTCATTGTTCATGGCCAGACACATGGAACAGCCCGGTAAACGCCATTCAAACCCGGCTTCGATGAAGATCTTGTCCAGACCTTCCGCTTCAGCCTGCGCTTTCACCGGACCAGAACCCGGCACAACCAGCGCCTGTACGCCTGGCGCAACTTTGCGTCCTTTGGCGATTTGGGCCGCAGCGCGTAAATCTTCAATACGCGAATTGGTACAGGAACCGATAAACACTTTATCAATAGCCACTTCTGTTAACGGAATACCCGGTTTCAGCCCCATATATGCCAGCGCTTTTTCAGCCGATGCGCGCTCAACGGGATCGGAAAATGACGCCGGGTCGGGAATATTATCGTTCACCGAGATGACCTGACCCGGGTTCGTACCCCAAGTGACCTGCGGTGCGATCTCTTCTGCCTGCAGGGTAACGACGGTATCAAACGTCGCGTTGTCGTCGGTTTTCAGCGTTTTCCAGTACGCAACCGCGTTGGTAAAATCCTCACCCTTCGGTGCGTGTAAACGCCCCTGCACATAGTTAAAGGTGGTTTCATCCGGTGCGACCAGACCCGCTTTGGCGCCCATTTCAATGGCCATGTTGCACAGGGTCATACGGCCTTCCATGCTCAGCGCACGGATGGCTTCGCCACAAAATTCAACGACGTGCCCGGTACCGCCTGCACTACCGGTTTTACCGATAATCGCCAGCACGATATCTTTGGCGGTAATGCCTGGTGCTGCCGTGCCGTTAACTTCAATCTTCATGGTTTTGGCACGCCCCTGTTTCAGGGTCTGCGTCGCCAGAACGTGTTCAACTTCAGAGGTGCCAATACCAAAGGCCAGCGCGCCAAACGCGCCGTGTGTGGCGGTGTGGGAGTCGCCGCAAACGATGGTCATACCCGGCAACGTCACGCCTTGCTCAGGCCCCATCACGTGAACGATCCCCTGATACGGGTGGTTCAGGTCGTACAGTTCGACGCCAAATTCATTGCAGTTTTTGATTAATTCCTGCATCTGAATGCGGGCCATTTCGCCGGAAGCGTTAATGTCTTTGGTCTGCGTGGAGACGTTATGGTCCATGGTGGCAAAGGTTTTACCCGGCTGGCGCACCTGACGGCCATGCGCACGCAGGCCATCAAACGCCTGCGGAGAGGTCACTTCATGCACCAGATGTCTGTCGATATACAACAGCGGGGTTTCGTTTTGCGCTTCGTAGACGACGTGCGCATCGAACAATTTTTCGTATAACGTTTTGGCCATGATTACACCCCTTCTGCGACGTAACGGGCAATAATGTCACCCATTTCATCGGTACCGACTGCGGCAGCGCCACGGGCTAAGTCACCGGTGCGAATGCCTTCTTCTAATGCGCGGTTGATGGCGCTCTCAATTGCGGTTGCCGCATCATTGGCGTCCAGGCTGTAGCGCAGCAGCAGCGCCAGCGAAAGGATTTGGGCGATAGGGTTAGCAATGTTTTTCCCGGCGATATCCGGAGCGGATCCGCCAGCGGGCTCGTACAGACCAAAGCCCTGCTCATTCAGGCTGGCGGACGGTAACATCCCCATTGATCCGGTGATCATGGCGCATTCGTCAGACAGAATGTCGCCAAACAAGTTGGAGCACAGCAGCACGTCGAACTGGGATGGATCTTTGATCAACTGCATCGTCGCGTTGTCGATGTACATATGCGCCAGCTCAACATCCGGATATTCATTAGCAATTTCATTGACGATTTGGCGCCACAGAATAGACGTTTGCAGTACGTTGGCTTTATCAATCGACGTGACTTTGCGGCGACGCTGGCGAGCAGATTCAAACGCGATACGTGCGATACGCTCGATCTCGAAACGGTGATAAACCTCGGTATCAAAGGCTTTTTCATGTTGTCCGCTGCCTTCGCGGCCTTTTGGCTGACCGAAGTAGATACCGCCGGTCAGTTCGCGCACGCACAGGATGTCGAAACCGTTCGCGGCAATATCTGCGCGCAGAGGGCAAAATGCTTCCAGCCCCTGGTACAGCTTAGCCGGGCGCAGGTTGCTGAATAATTTGAAGTGTTTACGCAACGGCAGCAGCGCGCCGCGTTCAGGCTGCTGGTTTGGCGGCAGATTTTCCCATTTCGGACCGCCAACGGAGCCAAACAGAATGGCGTCAGCTTGCTCACAGCCTTCAACCGTCGCTGGCGGCAGCGGCTGACCATGGTTATCGATAGCGGCCCCCCCCACGTCGTAGTGGCTGGTGGTAATGCGCATGTTAAAACGGTTGCGGATTGCGTCCAGTACCTTCAGGGCTTGCGCCATCACTTCCGGGCCAATACCGTCGCCCGGCAAAACAGCAATATGATAATTCTTCGACATCACACGGTTTCCTTGTTGTTCTCGTTGTTCTGAGCTTTGCGTTGCAATTCTTTTTCGACTTCTTCGGCTCGCCAAATGTTGTTCAGCACATGAACCATCGCTTTCGCGGACGATTCGACGATATCTGTTGCCAGACCGACGCCGTGGAAGCGGCGACCGTTATAATTAGCAACGATATCCACCTGGCCCAGCGCATCTTTACCGTGCCCTTTGGCGGTCAGGCTGTATTTCACCAGTTCGATGTTGTACTCGGTCACACGGTTGATGGCCTGATAAATGGCATCGACCGGACCGTTACCGTTCGCCGCTTCGGCTTTGACTTCTTCACCGCAGGCCAGCTTGACGGAGGCGGTGGCGATGTCATTTGAGCCGGACTGCACGCTGAAGTAATCCAGACGGAAATGCTCCGGCTCTTCCTGCTGTTTATTAATAAAGGCCAGCGCTTCCAGGTCGTAATCAAATACCTGACCTTTTTTATCCGCCAGCTTCAGGAATGCGTCGTACAGGTTGTCCAGGTTGTATTCATTCTCTTTATATCCCATCTCGTCCATACGGTGTTTCACTGCGGCGCGTCCGGAACGGGAAGTCAGGTTCAACTGCACCTGGTTCAGACCGATGGATTCAGGCGTCATGATTTCGTAGTTTTCACGATTTTTCAGTACGCCGTCCTGATGGATGCCAGAGGAGTGGGCAAAGGCGCCGCTACCGACAATGGCTTTGTTGGCCGGAATGGGCATGTTGCAGATTTGGCTGACTAACTGACTGGTACGCCAGATTTCCTGGTGATTAATGCGGGTCTGTACGTTCAGGATATCTTTGCGCACTTTGATCGCCATGATCACTTCTTCCAGTGAGCAGTTACCGGCGCGTTCGCCGATACCGTTCATCGCGCCTTCCACCTGGCGAGCACCGGCGTGGACGGCCGCCAACGCGTTGCCAACGCCCAGACCTAAATCATCATGGGTGTGCACGGAGATGATGGCTTTATCGATATTCGGTACGCGTTCATACAGACCAGAAATGATTGCTCCGAATTCGAAAGGCATGGTGTAGCCAACGGTATCGGGGATATTGATAGTTTTGGCTCCCGCATTAATCGCGGCTTCGACCACGCGGGCCAGATCGGCAATAGGGGTACGGCCAGCATCCTCGCATGAGAACTCCACGTCATCCGTATAATTACGCGCACGCTTCACCATGTAGACTGCTCGCTCGATCACTTCATCCAACGTGCTGCGCAATTTCGTCGCGATATGCATCGGCGAGGTGGCGATGAACGTATGAATGCGGAAAGCCTCAGCGACCTTCAGAGATTCTGCGGCAACGTCGATATCTTTTTCTACGCAGCGGGCTAAGGCGCAAACGCGGCTGTTCTTAACCTGACGAGCGATGGTTTGTACGGACTCAAAGTCACCCGGCGAAGAGACCGGAAAACCGACCTCCATCACGTCAACGCCCATACGCTCGAGGGCCAGCGCAATCTGCAGTTTTTCTTTCACACTCAGGCTCGCCTGTAACGCCTGTTCACCGTCACGTAAGGTGGTATCGAAAATAATGACTTGCTGGCTCATGGTTTAGGTCCTTGGTCTTTAGGGCGCCTTGCTTCGAGCATAAAAAAACCCGCGCAACGGCGCGGGTTTTTTGTCTTAACTGGAGCTGACTTAATGCTGAATGTCGTCCACCAGTCTACCGCGCAATGAGAATGCGTTTAGTAGTAGTAGACCGATAAAACGAGCAATGTAAGTCATCAATCAAGCTCCAGGCGAATGCGATATGCTTTTAGTGGTACTGGATATGAAGACTGATGTCAACCCCATTCCCTGCAAATGCTCCCGTTAAGGGGGAAAGTTTCTGATAAACTTAAGCGAATTGTGCTGAATTTCTCAGGGTATATAAAATTAATCATCTGATCGTTGAACATATTTTTCACGGTTTGACATATTTAAGCATATTTATTTGCATTTATGGGTAATGACTCCAACTTATTGATAGTGTTTTATGTTCAGATAATGCCCGATGACTTTGTCATGCAGCTCCACCGATTTTGAGAACGACAGCGACTTCCGTCCCAGCCTTGCCAGGTGCTGCCTCAGATTCAGGTTATGCCGCTCAATGCGCTGAGTGTAACGCTTGCTGATAACGTGCAGCTTTCCCTTCAGGCGGGATTCATACAGCGGCCAGCCATCCGTCATCCATACCACGACCTCAAAGGCCGACAGCAGGCTCAGAAGACGCTCCAGTGTGGCCAGAGTGCGTTCACCGAATACGTGCGCCACAACCGTCTTCCGGAGCCTGTCATACGCGTAAAACAGCCAGCGCTGGCGCGATTTAGCCCCGACGTATCCCCACTGTTCGTCCATTTCCGCGCAGACGATGACGTCACTGCCCGGCTGTATGCGCGAGGTTACCGACTGCGGCCTGAGTTTTTTAAATGGCGGAAAATCGTGTTGAGGCCAACGCCCATAATGCGGGCGGTTGCCCGGCATCCAACGCCATTCATGGCCATATCAATGATTTTCTGGTGCGTACCGGGTTGAGAAGCGGTGTAAGTGAACTGCAGTTGCCATGTTTTACGGCAGTGAGAGCAGAGATAGCGCTGATGTCCGGCGGTGCTTTTGCCGTTACGCACCACCCCGTCAGTAGCTGAACAGGAGGGACAGCTGATAGAAACAGAAGCCACTGGAGCACCTCAAAAACACCATCATACACTAAATCAGTAAGTTGGCAGCATCACCCATTTATGGTAACGATGAACTGAAGATAACGCCTCGTTTGGGATTTCATATCTTTATGATTTATCAGCTTTTATATTCATTTTGAATGGATGAAACCAATGTGTTACCCAATAATTGATAAATTAATGTTAACTTTTAATGTGTTAATAATAGAAATGTTTAATTAAAACTTAAATACGTATTCACTGTGCGTATGATTGTGTATTCGCCACGCTTATGGTTATATTGTTTTCGAAATTTAAACATATGAATCATCGCGCAGTGACATCTGCCGCACTACGCTTGTGGTGTTCTTTTGTACATTTAGATTTGTGCCTTTATGTTTTCCTAATTTTAATGTTTTTCCTTTTTCTTATTTTATATGCATGGTAAATCATATTAACGGAGATTATTTCTGCACTCCGTCTGGGAAAAGGGAGTTTAGAGTGACAGTGGAGTTAAATATGCCAGAAGTAAAAATAATAGATAAATCTAATCTCATAGAGATGGGGAAGCCACAGCTTCGCATGGTTGATCTTAATTTATTAACTGTTTTTGATGCGGTGATGCAGGAACAAAATATTACGCGTGCTGCACATACGCTGGGGATGTCGCAACCCGCTGTCAGTAATGCGGTCGCACGCCTGAAAGTCATGTTTAACGATGAGCTTTTTGTTCGTTATGGCCGTGGAATCCAGCCGACAGCAAGAGCCTTCCAGCTGTTTGGCTCCGTTCGTCAGGCATTGCAATTAGTGCAGAATGAACTGCCTGGTTCCGGCTTTGAACCTACCAGCAGCGAGCGTGTATTCAATCTTTGCGTATGCAGTCCATTGGATAATATTCTAACTTCGTTGATTTATAATCGAGTTGAACAAGTCGCGCCGAACATTAATGTCGTTTTTAAATCTTCACTAAATCTAAATACCGAGCACCAATTACGTTATCAGGAAACTGAGTTTGTTATTAGCTATGAAGAATTCCGTCGTCCGGAATTTACCAGTGTTCCGTTATTCAATGACGAAATGGTGTTAGTGGCAAGCAAAAAACATCCGCGCATTAGTGGCCCATTGCTGGAAAGCAATCTCTATCATGAACAGCATGCCGTGGTTTCGCTCGATCGCTTCGCCTCATTCAGCCAGCCGTGGTATGACACACCGGATAAACAATCCTGCGTGGCTTATCAGGGAATGGCATTAATCAGCGTGCTTAATATTGTGTCGCAAACGCACCTGGTCTCTATTGCGCCGCGTTGGTTGGCGGAAGAGTTCGCCGATTCTTTAGAACTGCAGATATTGCCTTTACCTTTAAAATTGAACAGCCGCACATGTTATCTTTCCTGGCATGAGGCTGCGGGGCGCGATAAAGGACATCAATGGATGGAAGAACTGTTGGTCTCCGTCTGTAAGAAGTAGCCGCTGGCAGAATAAATCGGGGAATACATCTGGTTTATTCTGCTTTTGTCTTTATATCTAAAATTTTGTGCTGAACTCAACTTTTTACGTATGTCTGAAAGTGTAAAAAAATAGACTAATTGCTGTAAGTCCCCCTTTTTAAGCGATTATTTATCATATCAATTGCTTATGCTGGTTTAATTCTCCATTTATTCAATTCTGACCTCCGTTTTATTCTTATTTACTCCAGTGCCACCCCTTCGGAGTCAATTGCCATGCGTCATCGTCAGCGGTTAATGTGTTGTTAAACCGTAATTCATTATAAGAGTGAGGCAAGCCATGGAGATGTTGTCTGGAGCCGAGATGGTCGTCCGATCGCTTATCGATCAGGGTGTGAAGCAGGTATTCGGTTATCCCGGGGGGGCCGTCCTCGATATTTATGATGCATTGCATACGGTCGGCGGTATTGATCATGTGTTAGTCCGTCATGAGCAAGCCGCGGTACATATGGCTGATGGCCTGGCGCGTGCCACGGGAGAAGTGGGCGTCGTTTTGGTCACTTCCGGACCAGGGGCAACCAATGCGATCACCGGGATTGCAACGGCATATATGGATTCCATTCCGTTGGTGATCCTCTCTGGCCAGGTCGCCACCTCCCTGATTGGCTACGATGCCTTCCAGGAGTGCGACATGGTGGGTATATCCCGCCCGGTGGTAAAACACAGTTTTCTGGTTAAACAAACGGAAGATATCCCGCAGGTGCTGAAAAAAGCCTTCTGGCTGGCGGCAAGCGGTCGTCCGGGGCCGGTGGTGGTGGATTTGCCGAAAGATATTCTGAATCCGGCGAAAAAACTGCCTTATAGCTGGCCGGAGTCGGTGAGTATGCGTTCGTATAACCCGACAACGACCGGGCACAAAGGACAGATAAAACGTGCTTTGCAGACGCTGGTCGCGGCGAAGAAACCGGTTGTCTATGTTGGTGGTGGCGCGGTGAATGCCGCCTGTCACGAACAACTGGGGCAAATTGCCGAAGCACTTAATCTGCCGGTTGTCTCCTCGCTGATGGGGTTAGGCGCGTTTCCGGCCACGCATCGCCAGGCGCTGGGAATGTTGGGCATGCATGGTACTTACGAAGCGAATATGACCATGCATCATTCTGATGTGATCTTTGCCGTCGGCGTTCGTTTTGACGATCGAACGACCAATAATCTGGCAAAATATTGCCCGAATGCGACCGTGCTGCATATTGACATCGATCCGACCTCTATTTCAAAAACCGTCACTGCGGATATTCCGATTGTGGGCGATGCTCGCCTGGTGCTGGATCAGATGCTTGAACTGCTGCCGCAGGAGAAATCGCAGCAGCCGCTGGATGATAACCGTGACTGGTGGCAACAGATCGAACACTGGCGCGCTCGTCAGTGCCTGAAATACGACACGCAAAGTGAAAGTATTAAACCGCAGGCGGTGATTGAAACCATCTGGCGTCTGACGAAAGGGGATGCATACGTGACCTCTGACGTTGGCCAGCATCAAATGTTTGCCGCACTTTACTATCCGTTCGATAAACCACGCCGCTGGATTAACTCAGGCGGCCTCGGCACCATGGGATTCGGTTTACCCGCGGCGTTAGGGGTGAAAATGGCGCTGCCGGATGAAACAGTGGTGTGCGTCACCGGGGATGGCAGCATTCAGATGAACATCCAGGAACTGTCGACGGCGCTGCAATATGAGCTACCGGTACTGGTGCTCAACCTTAACAACCGCTATCTCGGCATGGTCAAACAGTGGCAGGACATGATTTACTCCGGGCGTCACTCCCAGTCTTACATGCAGTCGCTACCTGATTTTGTGCGCCTTGCTGAAGCTTATGGGCATATCGGTATCCAGATTAATCATCCAGGCGAACTGGAGAGCAAGCTGGGCGAAGCGCTGGAACATGTGCGTAACCATCGCCTGGTGTTTGTTGATGTCACCGTCGACGGCAGTGAGCATGTCTACCCGATGCAGATTCGTGGGGGCGGGATGGACGAAATGTGGTTAAGTAAAACGGAGAGGACCTGATTATGCGCCGGATATTATCAGTATTGCTGGAAAACGAGTCGGGTGCATTGTCACGTGTGATTGGCCTCTTCGCCCAGCGCGGATACAACATTGAAAGCCTGACCGTCGCGCCGACTGACGACCCGACCTTATCGCGGATGACGATTCAAACGGTAGGGGATGAGAAAGTCCTGGAGCAGATCGAAAAGCAGCTACACAAACTGGTGGATGTTCTGCGCGTCAGCGAACTGGGGCAGGGCGCCCACGTTGAACGAGAAATCATGCTGGTGAAAATCCAGGCTAGCGGCTATGGCCGGGAAGAGGTGAAACGCAACACGGAGATATTCCGTGGGCAAATCATCGATGTTACGCCGTCGATCTACACCGTACAGCTGGCGGGCACCAGCGATAAGCTGGATGCGTTTCTGGCAACGCTACGGGAAGTCGCCAAAATCGTGGAAGTTGCCCGTTCCGGCGTGGTGGGGCTTTCCCGCGGCGATAAAATTATGCGCTAACGCTTACCTGACCTACGCGAGATGCATTGGCTATCGGTTGCTTTTTTTTGCGAAATCAGCAGTAACCAGAGACAAAAGCGGTTGCCGCAGTCATTATTCTGCGCTTAGATGTTAAGAAGTTTAACCCATGCCATCTCAAAGGTTATGGTTTGTACATTTTACGCAAGGGGCAATTGTGAAACTGGATGAAATCGCTCGGTTGGCCGGCGTTTCGCGAACGACTGCAAGCTACGTTATTAACGGCAAAGCAAAGCAATACCGCGTAAGCGACAAAACGGTTGAAAAAGTCATGGCGGTGGTGCGTGAGCATAATTACCATCCGAATGCCGTGGCGGCCGGGCTGCGTGCTGGACGCACACGTTCTATCGGGCTGGTGATCCCGGATCTCGAGAACACGAGCTATACCCGGATTGCAAACTATCTGGAGCGCCAGGCGCGTCAGCGCGGGTATCAACTACTGATTGCCTGCTCTGAAGATCAGCCGGATAACGAAATGCGCTGTATTGAGCATCTTTTACAACGTCAGGTTGATGCCATTATCGTTTCGACTTCCTTGCCGCCTGAACATCCGTTTTATCAGCGCTGGGCGAACAGTTCATTCCCGATTGTGGCGCTGGATCGCGCGCTGGATCGTGAACATTTCACCAGCGTGGTGGGCGCTGACCAGGATGATGCGCAGATGCTGGCGGAGGAGTTACGTAAATTCCCTGCTGAAACCGTGCTCTATCTGGGGGCTCTTCCTGAATTGTCCGTCAGTTTCCTGCGCGAACAGGGTTTCCGTACCGCGTGGAAGGACGATCCACGTGAAGTGCATTTTCTCTATGCCAACAGCTATGAGCGGGAGGCGGCCGCGCAGTTATTTGATAAATGGCTGGAAACGCATCCAATGCCTCAGGCGCTGTTTACCACGTCGTTTGCCCTGTTGCAGGGGGTGATGGATGTGACCCTGCGCCGCGACGGGCAGTTACCGTCTGATTTAGCGATTGCGACTTTTGGCGACCACGAGCTGCTCGACTTCCTGCAGTGCCCGGTACTGGCGGTGGCGCAGCGCCATCGAGATGTCGCGGAACGCGTGCTGGAGATTGTGTTGGCAAGCCTGGATGAGCCGCGTAAACCCAAACCAGGTTTAACGCGTATACGGCGTAATCTGTACCGTCGCGGTATTCTAAGCCGTAACTAAGTTGCCTCAATTGATGATGTCGGCGGATAAGCCTCTGACATCATCAATTATCCCGTTCTCGGAAATAACCGCATTATAATTAAGAATATTCTTTAGAATTATCTGAAATTGATTCTTCTATTATGCCGAATTAAAAATGCAACTATCCATTTTTGGGTAATTGAGACGTAACGATGCGTTACGGTTGTATTATTTTGTTACAAGCATGTAGGGATTTGCCGAATTAACAAACACTTTACTGGTGTGTTGCGACAATCTCGCCCTTATCTCGCTCCTGTGCGGCGTACAGACTGATTAACTGGTACTGTTATCTCGCTGCATATTGTCCTAAAATGCCGCTCGCGTCGCAAACTGACACTTTATATTTTTCTTTTGATGATATTCAGTTGTTTTAAACAATCATGAGTTGTTGGATTTTTTTCTTACAAATATTCATGACGTTAATTTGCTTCGTTTGCTGTACGGAATTTGTTCAACGCTGATATTAGCCGTAAACAATGGGTTTTTTGCTCCGCTAAGCGCCGTGACTTGCTTGACAAGGTTTTCCTCCGCTCCGTAAACTCCTTTAAGTGGGAATTTGTGGGATAAAGTGGTAATCGGGGGTGAGGCTGGCATGTTCCGGGGAGCAACGTTAGTTAATCTCGACAGTAAAGGGCGCTTATCTGTGCCTACCCGTTATCGGGATCAACTGCTCGAGAGCGCTACCGGTCAAATGGTTTGCACCATTGACATCCATCACCCGTGCCTGCTGCTGTACCCCCTGCCTGAATGGGAAATTATCGAGCAGAAGTTATCGCGTCTGTCGAGCATGAATCCAGTTGAGCGTCGCGTACAGCGCCTGTTGTTGGGTCATGCTAGCGAATGTCAGATGGATAGCGCTGGCCGATTATTGATAGCGCCCATTCTGCGGCAACACGCAGGGCTAACGAAAGAAGTGATGCTGGTTGGGCAGTTCAATAAGTTTGAGCTGTGGGATGAAACGACCTGGTATCAACAGGTCAAGGAAGATATCGACGCTGAGCAGTCTGTTACCGGCGCGCTGTCGGAACGATTGCAGGATTTGTCTCTATAAAATGATGGAAAATTATAAACATACAACGGTGTTGCTGGATGAAGCCGTAAACGGCCTGAATATTCGTCCAGACGGCATCTACATTGACGGGACATTTGGTCGCGGTGGTCACTCACGTCTGATCCTCTCGCAACTTGGCGAAGCGGGGCGTTTACTGGCCATCGATCGCGATCCGCAGGCGATTGCCGTTGCAAAGACGATTACCGATCCCCGTTTTTCCATCGTCCATGGTCCTTTTTCTGCGCTGGCTGATTATGTCGCCGAGCGCGGACTTACCGGTAAGATCGACGGGATTCTTCTCGATCTTGGGGTTTCTTCTCCACAGCTTGATGATGCTGAGCGCGGATTCTCATTTATGCGTGACGGTCCGTTAGATATGCGTATGGACCCTACACGCGGTCAGTCAGCGGCCGAATGGCTGCAAACCGCCGATGAAGCAGATATTGCCTGGGTGATTAAAACCTTTGGCGAAGAGCGCTTCGGCAAACGTATTGCTCGCGCCATCGTAGAGCGCAACCGCATCGAACCGATGACCCGCACTAAAGAGCTGGCGGAAGTGATTGCGGCGGCAATGCCGGTGAAAGACAAATTCAAACATCCCGCGACCCGTACCTTCCAGGCGGTGCGCATTTGGGTGAACAGTGAACTGGAGGAGATAGAGCAGGCGCTAAAAAGCTCGCTCAGCGTGCTGGCACCAGGTGGTCGCCTTTCGGTAATCAGTTTCCATTCGCTTGAAGATCGCATTGTGAAACGCTTTATGCGCGAACAAAGCCGTGGTCCTCAGGTTCCGGCTGGAATACCGATGACCGAAGCGCAGATCAAAAAGCTGGGCGGCCGTGAGTTAAGAGCACTAGGCAAGATGATGCCGGGTGAAGAAGAGGTAGCTGAAAATCCTCGTGCCCGTAGTTCAGTTCTGCGTATTGCAGAGAGGACGAACGCATGATCAGCAGAGTGACAGAAGCCCTCAGCAAAGTTAAAGGATCGATAGGAAGCAACGAGCGCCATGCCTTGCCTGGCGTGATCGGTGACGATCTTTTGCGGTATGGGAAGCTGCCACTCTGCCTGTTCATTTGCATTATTTTGACGGCGGTTACCGTCGTGACAACAGCACACCATACGCGGTTACTGACCGCGCAGCGTGAGCAGCTGGTTCTGGAGCGAGATGCGTTGGATATCGAATGGCGCAACTTGATCCTTGAGGAGAACGCGCTCGGCGACCATAGCCGTGTTGAACGGATCGCAACGGAAAAGCTGCAAATGCAGCATGTTGATCCCTCACAAGAAAATATCGTAGTACAAAAATAAGGATAAACGCGACGCATGAAAGCAGCGGCAAAAACGCACAAGCCAAAACGCCAGGAAGAACAAGCCAACTTTATCAGTTGGCGTTTTGCGTTACTGTGCGGCTGTATTTTGCTGGCACTGGGTTTTCTGCTGGGGCGCGTTGCCTGGCTGCAAATCATCGCGCCGGACATGCTGGTGCGTCAGGGCGATATGCGCTCTCTGCGCGTACAGGAAGTGTCCACATCGCGCGGGATGATTACCGACCGTTCAGGTCGTCCGCTGGCGGTGAGCGTTCCGGTTAAGGCGATTTGGGCCGACCCAAAAGAGGTGCATGACGCAGGCGGCGTAAGCGTTGGTGAACGCTGGAGAGCGCTGTCGACCGCGCTGAATCTCCCGCTCGATCAACTGGCTTCCCGCATTAACGCCAACCCGAAAGGGCGCTTTATCTATCTGGCGCGTCAGGTAAACCCTGACATGGCTGACTACATCAAAAAACTGAAGCTGCCAGGCATTCACCTGCGCGAAGAATCCCGCCGTTACTATCCTTCCGGAGAAGTGACCGCTCACCTTATCGGCTTTACTAACGTCGACAGCCAGGGGATTGAAGGCGTTGAGAAAAGCTTCGACAAATGGCTCACCGGACAACCGGGCGAACGTATTGTACGTAAAGACCGTTATGGCCGCGTCATTGAGGATATTTCCTCTACCGACAGCCAGGCGGCGCATAACCTTGCGCTAAGTATCGATGAGCGTTTACAGGCGCTGGTCTACCGCGAACTGAATAACGCCGTGGCGTTTAACAAGGCGGAGTCAGGCAGTGCGGTACTGGTGGATGTGAACACCGGTGAAGTGCTGGCGATGGCCAACAGCCCGTCCTACAACCCGAACAATCTCACCGGTACGCCGAAGGATGCGATGCGTAACCGTACGATTACCGACGTGTTTGAACCGGGGTCCACCGTCAAACCGATGGTGGTGATGACGGCGCTGCAGCGTGGCGTGGTTCGCGAAAATACCGTACTTAACACTATCCCTTACCGAATTAATGGCCACGAAATTAAAGACGTGGCGCGTTATAGCGAATTGACCCTCACCGGGGTTTTGCAGAAGTCGAGTAACGTCGGTGTTTCCAAGCTGGCGTTAGCGATGCCGTCCTCAGCGTTAGTAGACACTTACTCACGTTTTGGGCTGGGAAAAGCGACCAATTTGGGGTTGGTCGGAGAACGCAGTGGCTTATATCCTCAAAAACAACGGTGGTCTGACATAGAGAGGGCCACCTTCTCTTTCGGCTACGGGCTAATGGTAACGCCGTTACAGTTAGCGCGAGTCTATGCAACGATCGGCAGCTATGGCGTTTATCGGCCACTGTCGATCACCAAAGTTGACCCTCCTGTTCCGGGCGAGCGTATCTTCCCGGAATCAACCGTGCGTACCGTAGTGCACATGATGGAAAGCGTGGCGCTGCCCGGCGGCGGCGGCGTGAAGGCGGCGATTAAAGGCTATCGTATCGCCATTAAAACCGGTACGGCGAAGAAAGTAGGGCCGGATGGCCGCTACATCAACAAATACATTGCTTATACCGCAGGCGTTGCGCCTGCGAGTCAGCCGCGCTTCGCGCTGGTTGTTGTTATCAACGATCCGCAGGCGGGTAAATACTACGGTGGCGCCGTTTCCGCGCCGGTCTTTGGTGCCATCATGGGCGGCGTACTGCGCACCATGAACATCGAACCGGATGCGCTGACAACGGGCGATAAAAATGAATTTGTGAATAATCAAGGCGAGGCAACAGGTGGCAGATCGTAATTTGCGCGACCTTCTTGCTCCATGGGTGCCGGGTGCACCGGAGCGAGCACTGCGGGAGATGACGCTCGACAGCCGTATGGCTGCATCGGGCGATCTCTTTGTCGCAGTATTGGGTCATCAGGCGGACGGGCGTCGGTATATCCCGCAGGCGATAGCGCAAGGTGTGGCTGCCATTATTGCAGAAGCAAAAGATGAAGCTACTGACGGTGAAATCCGTGAAATGCACGGCGTTCCAGTTATCTATCTCAGTCAGCTTAACGAACGTTTATCTGCACTGGCGGGCCGCTTTTACCACGAGCCTTCTGAAAAAATGCGACTGGTCGGCGTGACCGGGACCAACGGTAAAACCACCACCACCCAATTGCTGGCACAGTGGAGCCAACTGCTTGGCGAAACCAGCGCGGTGATGGGAACAGTCGGCAATGGCCTGCTGGGCAAAGTGATCCCGACGGAAAATACCACCGGTTCAGCCGTTGATGTCCAGCATGTGCTGGCGGGGCTGGTTGCACAAGGCGCAACGGTTGGCGCAATGGAAGTGTCTTCACACGGTCTGGTTCAGCATCGCGTGGCGGCGCTGAAGTTTGCCGCATCAGTATTTACTAACTTAAGCCGCGACCATCTTGATTACCACGGCGACATGGAACATTACGAAGCCGCGAAATGGCTGCTGTATTCCACGCACCATTGCGGCCAGGCCATCGTTAATGCGGATGATGAAGTCGGTCGTCGCTGGTTGGCCAAACTTCCGGATGCGGTTGCCGTATCGATGGAAGACCACATCAACCCGAACTGTCACGGTCGTTGGTTAAAGGCGATTGACGTGAATTATCACGACAGCGGGGCAACAATTCGTTTTACCTCCTCATGGGGTGACGGCGAAATTGAAAGTCGCCTGATGGGCGCGTTTAACGTCAGCAATCTGCTGTTGGCGCTGGCAACGCTGCTGGCGTTGGGATATCCGTTAGCTGATTTACTGAAAACGGCAACACAATTACAGCCAGTTTGTGGGCGCATGGAAGTGTTCAGCGCGCCGGGTAAAACCACCGTTGTGGTTGATTATGCCCATACGCCAGATGCGCTGGAAAAAGCGCTGCAGGCGGCACGTCTGCACTGTACTGGCAAACTGTGGTGCGTCTTTGGCTGCGGCGGCGATCGCGACAAAGGCAAACGTCCGTTGATGGGCGCGATTGCCGAGCAGTTTGCTGATGTTGTCGTGGTGACCGATGACAACCCGCGTACCGAAGAGCCGCGCGCCATTATTAACGACATTCTGGCGGGTATGCTGGATGCCGGACAGGCGAAAGTGATGGAAGGTCGCGCAGAGGCTGTGACAAACGCCATTATGCAGGCGAAAGAAAACGATGTGGTGCTGGTGGCCGGGAAAGGTCACGAAGACTACCAGATCGTTGGCTCGCAGCGCCTCGACTATTCTGACCGCGTCACGGCAGCGCGTCTGCTGGGAGTAATCGCATGATTAGCGTAACGCTCAGCCAACTGGCGGAGATCCTCCGTGGCGAACTGAAAGGAGCCGATCTGACTCTTGATGCGGTGACAACCGATACGCGTAAAGTTACGCCGGGCTGCCTGTTTGTCGCGCTGAAAGGCGAACGCTTTGATGCCCACGATTTCGCAGACAAGGCGCAAGAGAGCGGGGTGGGTGCGCTGCTGGTCAGCCGTCCGTTGGACACCAACCTGCCGCAGCTGATTGTTAAAGATACACGTCTGGCGTTTGGTGAACTGGCGGCATGGGTACGCGCCCAGGTTCCGGCGCGCGTTGTCGCGCTGACCGGCTCTTCCGGTAAAACGTCCGTCAAAGAGATGACCGCATCCATTCTGAGTCAGTGTGGCAACACCTTATATACCGCGGGCAACCTGAATAACGACATCGGCGTACCGATGACGCTGTTGCGCTTAAACAACGATTACGACTATGCCGTGATTGAGCTTGGCGCTAATCATCAGGGCGAAATCGCCTGGACCGTTGGCCTGACGCGTCCGGAAGCGGCGCTGGTGAATAACCTGGCGGCCGCGCATCTGGAAGGCTTTGGTTCACTGGCGGGCGTTGCGAAGGCAAAAGGTGAGATTTTTACCGGCCTGCCAGCGAACGGAATCGCCATTATGAATGCCGACAATAACGACTGGCTGAACTGGCAGAGCATTATCGGCGATCGCAAAGTCTGGCGCTTCTCCCCGAATGCGGCCAACAGCGACTTTTCGGCGGCCAATGTTCATGTGACTTCACACGGCACAGAGTTTTCTCTGCAAACGCCAACCGGAAGCATTGATGTTCTGCTGCCGCTGCCGGGTCGTCACAACATTGCTAACGCCCTGGCGGCGGCTGCGCTCTCTATGGCGGTAGGCGCGACGCACGAAGCGATTAAAGCGGGTCTGAAGGAGCTGCAAGCGGTACCGGGGCGTCTGTTCCCGATTCAACTGGCAGAAAATCAGCTACTGCTGGATGACTCCTATAACGCAAATGTCGGGTCAATGACCGCAGCGGTAAACGTGCTGTCCGAAATGCCGGGCTACCGCGTGCTGGTCGTTGGCGATATGGCAGAGCTTGGCGCGGAAAGCGAAGCATGCCACGTGCAGGTGGGTGACGCTGCGAAGGCTGCAGGTATCGACCGTGTGCTGAGTACAGGGAAACTGAGTCAGGCAATTAGCCATGCCAGCGGTGTGGGTGAGCATTTTGCGGATAAAACCGCGTTGACCGCGCATCTTAAGGCGCTGATTGCAGAACATCAGATTATGACGATTTTAGTGAAGGGTTCACGTAGTGCCGCCATGGAAGAGGTAGTACGCGCATTACAGGAGAATGGGACATGTTAGTTTGGCTGGCCGAACATTTGGTCAAATATTATTCCGGCTTTAACGTCTTTTCCTATCTGACGTTTCGCGCCATCGTCAGCCTGCTGACCGCGCTGTTCATCTCTTTGTGGATGGGCCCGCGCATGATCGCCCGCTTGCAAAAAATGTCCTTTGGACAGGTCGTGCGTAACGACGGTCCGGAATCACACTTCAGTAAACGCGGTACGCCGACCATGGGCGGGATTATGATCCTTACCGCGATTGTTATCTCCGTACTGCTGTGGGCATACCCGTCGAACCCGTACGTATGGTGCGTGCTGGTGGTATTGGTCGGTTACGGCATTATCGGTTTTGTCGATGACTACCGCAAAGTGGTACGCAAAGACACCAAGGGCCTGATCGCGCGCTGGAAATACTTCTGGATGTCGGTGATTGCGCTGGGCGTGGCCTTTGCCCTGTATCTGGCTGGTAAAGATACCCCGGCCACTGAGCTGGTGGTGCCGTTCTTTAAAGACGTGATGCCGCAGTTGGGGCTGTTCTACGTGCTGCTGGCGTACTTCGTGATTGTGGGTACTGGCAACGCGGTCAACCTCACCGATGGTCTGGATGGTCTGGCGATTATGCCGACCGTCTTTGTGGCCGCAGGTTTTGCGTTGGTAGCGTGGGCAACCGGTAACATGAACTTCGCCAACTATCTGCATATTCCCTATTTACGTCATGCCGGCGAATTGGTGATCGTTTGTACGGCAATTGTCGGTGCGGGGTTAGGCTTCTTGTGGTTTAACACCTATCCGGCGCAGGTCTTTATGGGCGACGTCGGATCGCTGGCGCTGGGCGGCGCGCTGGGCATTATTGCCGTGCTGCTGCGTCAGGAGTTCCTGCTGGTGATCATGGGCGGTGTATTCGTCGTAGAAACACTGTCGGTCATTTTGCAGGTTGGCTCCTTTAAGCTGCGCGGACAGCGCATCTTCCGTATGGCGCCGATCCACCATCACTATGAACTGAAAGGCTGGCCGGAACCGCGCGTAATTGTGCGCTTCTGGATTATTTCGCTGATGCTGGTGCTGATTGGCCTGGCAACGCTGAAGGTACGTTAATCATGGCTGATTACCAGGGTAAAAAAGTCGTCATTATCGGTCTGGGTTTGACCGGGCTGTCCTGCGTGGATTTCTTCCTGGCGCGTGGCGTGACGCCGCGCGTAATGGATACCCGCGCGACGCCGCCGGGCCTGGACAAATTACCGGAAGCGGTTGAGCGTCATGTTGGCAGCCTGAATGATGACTGGCTGCTGGCCGCTGATCTTATTGTCGCCAGCCCTGGTATTGCCCTGGCGCATCCTTCGTTGAGCGCCGCCGCCGATGCGGGAATTGAAATTGTCGGCGACATTGAGCTGTTCTGTCGCGAAGCACAGGCACCGATCGTCGCGATCACCGGTTCCAACGGGAAAAGCACAGTCACTACGCTGGTAGGTGAGATGGCGAAAGCGGCCGGTGTGAACGTGGGGGTCGGCGGTAATATTGGCCTGCCCGCGCTGATGCTGCTGGATGACGAACGTGAGCTGTATGTTCTGGAATTGTCGAGCTTCCAACTGGAAACGACCTCCAGCTTACAAGCCGTAGCCGCTACCATTTTGAACGTCACCGAAGACCATATGGACAGATATCCGTTTGGCTTGCAGCAGTACCGTGCGGCCAAACTGCGCGTCTATGAAAACGCGAAAGTGTGTGTGGTCAACGCTGATGATGCGCTGACCATGCCGGTCCGCGGGGCGGATGAGCGTTGCGTGAGCTTTGGCATCAACATGGGTGACTATCACCTGAACCGTCAGCAGGGCGAAACCTGGCTGCGAGTGAAGGGTGAAAAAGTTCTTAACGTGAAAGAGATGACGCTTTCCGGTCAGCATAACTATACCAACGCCCTGGCTGCGCTGGCGCTGGCGGATGCCGCAGGTCTGCCGCGGGCGTCGAGCCTTAAAGCGCTGACCACGTTTACCGGTCTGGCGCATCGTTTCCAGACTGTGCTTGAGCACAACGGCGTGCGCTGGATTAACGATTCTAAAGCCACCAACGTCGGCAGCACTGAAGCCGCGCTGAATGGCCTGCACGTTGACGGTACGTTGCACCTGTTGCTGGGGGGAGACGGGAAATCCGCTGACTTTACGCCGCTGCAACGATACCTGACCGGCGACAACATTCGTCTGTATTGCTTTGGTCGCGATGGCGCGCAGCTTGCCGCTCTGCGACCTGACGTTACGGAACAAACTGAAACCATGGAGCAGGCAATGCGTCTGCTCGCACCGCGCGTGAAGTCGGGCGATATGGTGTTGCTGTCGCCCGCCTGCGCCAGCCTTGACCAGTTCAAGAACTTTGAGCAACGCGGTGACGTCTTTACCCGCCTGGCGAAGGAGTTGGGTTGATGCGCTTATCTCTCCCTCGTCTGAGAATGCCGCGCTTACCGGGACTGGGTGTCCTGGCGTGGGTCTTCGCGGCACTTAAAGGCTGGGTGATGGCTTCGCGTGATAAAGACGCGGACAGCCTGATCATGTATGACCGCATGCTGCTGTGGTTGACCTTTGGTCTGGCAGCGATCGGTTTTGTGATGGTGACATCGGCATCGATGCCCGTAGGACAACGCCTGGCGGGCGATCCTTTCCTGTTTGCTAAGCGTGATGCACTGTACATCTTCCTCGCTTTCTGCCTGGCGATGGTGACGCTGCGTCTGCCGATGGAGTTCTGGCAAAAGTACAGTACGACGATGCTGATAGCCTCGATCATCATGCTGCTGATTGTGCTGGTGGTGGGTAGCTCCGTTAACGGGGCGTCGCGCTGGATTGCGCTGGGGCCGCTGCGTATTCAGCCTGCGGAATTTACCAAGCTGTCGCTGTTCTGTTACCTCGCCAACTACCTGGTGCGTAAAGTTGATGAAGTGCGTAACAACCTGCGCGGTTTCTTAAAACCGATGGGCGTAATTCTGGTGCTGGCTATTTTACTGCTGGCACAGCCTGACCTTGGTACGGTGGTGGTGCTGTTCGTCACTACCCTGGCGATGCTGTTTCTCGCCGGAGCGAAACTGTGGCAGTTCATTGCCATCATTGGCATGGGGATTTCAGCGGTCGTGCTGCTGATCCTTGCCGAACCGTATCGTATTCGCCGCGTAACCTCCTTCTGGAACCCATGGGAAGATCCGTTCGGCAGTGGCTACCAGCTGACGCAATCCCTGATGGCCTTTGGTCGCGGTGAGGTTTGGGGGCAGGGCTTAGGTAATTCAGTCCAAAAACTGGAGTATTTACCAGAAGCGCACACCGACTTCATCTTCGCCATCATTGGGGAAGAGCTGGGTTATATCGGTGTGGTATTGGCACTTTTAATGGTATTCTTCGTCGCTTTTCGCGCGATGTCGATTGGCCGTAAGGCGTTGGAAATTGACCACCGTTTTTCAGGCTTTTTAGCCTGCTCTATCGGGATCTGGTTTAGCTTCCAGGCACTGGTAAACGTCGGTGCGGCGGCGGGTATGCTGCCAACCAAAGGTCTGACGCTGCCGCTGATCAGTTATGGTGGTTCAAGTTTGTTGATTATGTCGACGGCCATCATGTTTTTGTTACGTATTGATTATGAAACGCGTCTGGAAAAAGCCCAGGCGTTTACACGAGGTGCACGATGAGTGGTCAACCGAAGCGGTTAATGGTGATGGCAGGCGGTACCGGCGGGCATGTGTTCCCGGGGCTGGCGGTCGCGCACCATTTAATGGCCCAGGGCTGGCAGGTTCGTTGGCTGGGCACCGCCGATCGTATGGAAGCGGACTTAGTGCCGAAACACGGCATTGAAATTGACTTTATTCGTATCTCCGGTTTGCGTGGTAAAGGCGTCAATGCGCTGCTTGCCGCACCTGTGCGTATTTTTAATGCCTGGCGTCAGGCGCGCGCCATCATGAAGCAGTTTAAACCCGATGTGGTGCTGGGTATGGGCGGCTACGTGTCTGGCCCTGGCGGTCTGGCGGCCTGGTCATTAGGTATTCCGGTTGTACTGCATGAGCAGAACGGCATTGCGGGATTAACTAACAAGTGGCTGGCGAAGATTGCCACTACGGTGATGCAGGCTTTTCCTGGTGCTTTCCCGAATGCGGAAGTGGTAGGTAACCCGGTGCGCACTGACGTGCTGGCGCTGCCGTTGCCAAAAGTGCGCCTGGCCGGGCGTGAAGGTCCGGTTCGTGTATTGGTCGTCGGGGGATCTCAGGGCGCACGCGTACTGAACCAGACGATGCCGCAGGTTGCCGCAAAGCTTGGCGACGCGGTGACTATCTGGCATCAGAGCGGCAAAGGCGCGCAGCAGACCGTTGAACAGGCGTATGCCGACGCGGGACAACCGCAGCACAAGGTCACTGAGTTTATTGATGATATGGCAGTGGCCTACGCGTGGGCTGATGTCGTGGTTTGTCGCTCAGGCGCGCTGACGGTGAGCGAAATTGCCGCCGCAGGTTTGCCTGCGCTGTTTGTGCCGTTCCAGCACAAAGACAGACAGCAGTATTGGAATGCGCTGCCGCTGGAGAAAGCGGGCGCCGCCAAAATTCTGGAGCAGCCGCAGTTTACTGTGGATGCCGTCGCCAGCACCCTTGCCGGGTGGTCGCGAGAAACGTTATTAACCATGGCAGAACGTGCGCGCGCCGCATCCATACCGGATGCCACAGAGCGCGTTGCAAATGAAGTGAGCCGGGCTGCCCGGGCGTAATTGTGGTGATGCCTTTTGCATCGCATGAACTAAGAAGTTAATGGCTAAAGAATGAATACACAACAACTGGCAAAACTGCGTTCCATCGTGCCCGAAATGCGTCGCGTTCGGCACATTCACTTTGTCGGCATCGGTGGTGCTGGTATGGGCGGTATTGCCGAAGTTTTGGCCAATGAAGGTTATCAGATCAGCGGTTCTGACTTAGCGCCGAATCCTGTGACGCAGCAGTTGACGAATCTGGGTGCCACGATTTTCTTCAACCATCGCCCGGAAAACGTGCGCGATGCGAGCGTGGTGGTGGTATCCAGCGCTATTTCTGCGGATAACCCGGAAATTGTTGCAGCGCATGAAGCACGTATTCCGGTGATTCGTCGTGCTGAAATGCTGGCGGAGTTAATGCGTTTTCGTCACGGTATTGCTATTGCCGGGACGCACGGTAAAACCACGACTACGGCAATGGTCTCCAGCATCTACGCGGAAGCGGGTCTGGATCCCACTTTTGTCAACGGCGGTCTGGTGAAGGCCGCAGGCGTGCATGCGCGCCTGGGTCATAGCCGTTATTTGATTGCCGAAGCGGACGAGAGCGACGCGTCGTTCCTGCATTTGCAGCCGATGGTGGCGATTGTCACCAATATCGAAGCCGACCACATGGATACCTACCATGGCGACTTCGAAAATTTAAAGCAGACGTTTATTAATTTCCTGCATAACTTGCCGTTTTATGGTCGTGCGGTGATGTGCGTTGACGATCCGGTTATCCGCGAACTGTTACCGCGAGTTGGCCGTCAAACCACAACCTATGGTTTCAGTGATGATGCCGATGTGCGCGTTGAAGATTACCAGCAGATTGGTCCACAAGGACACTTCACGCTGGTGCGTCAGGGGATGGCCGATTTACGTGTTACGTTAAACGCGCCGGGTCGTCACAATGCACTGAACGCGGCGGCGGCAGTGGCGGTCGCGACGGAAGAAGGTATTGAAGACGACGCTATTCTGCGCGCGCTGGAAAGTTTCCAGGGTACCGGACGTCGTTTTGACTTCCTCGGCGAATTCCCGCTTGAGCCGGTGAACGGTAAAGCCGGGACCGCGATGCTGGTTGATGACTATGGCCACCACCCAACGGAAGTGGACGCCACCATTAAAGCCGCACGCGCGGGCTGGCCGGACAAAAACCTGGTGATGCTGTTCCAGCCGCACCGGTTTACGCGTACTCGCGATCTGTACGACGACTTTGCTAACGTGCTGACCCAGGTCGATGCGCTGTTGATGCTGGATGTGTATGCCGCGGGCGAAGCCGCTATTCCGGGTGCCGACAGCCGTTCGTTGTGCCGTACGATTCGTGGCCGCGGTAAGATCGATCCGATTCTGGTGTCCGACCCGGCCCAGGTGGCAGAAATGCTGGCACCCGTATTAACCGGCAACGATCTGATTTTGGTGCAGGGCGCTGGAAATATCGGCAAAATCGCGCGTTCCTTAGCTGAAATCAAACTGAAGCCGCAAAACCCGGAGGAAGAACAACATGGCTGATAAAATCGCGGTCCTGTTAGGGGGAACCTCCGCTGAACGTGAAGTATCGCTGAATTCAGGCGCGGCCGTATTGGCAGGGTTACGCGAAGGTGGTGTAGATGCCCATCCGGTTGACCCTAAAGAGGTCGATGTCACTCTTTTGAAATCTATGGGGTTTCAGAAGGTGTTTATTGCGCTGCATGGTCGTGGCGGTGAAGATGGCACATTGCAGGGCATGCTGGAGCTGATTGGCCTGCCGTATACCGGCAGCGGCGTCATGGCTTCCGCGATTTCCATGGACAAACTGCGCAGCAAGCTGCTGTGGCAGGGCGCAGGTTTACCCGTCGCCCCATGGGTTGCGCTGACCCGCGCTGAGTTCGAAAAAGGTCTTAGCGATGAAGCAGTTACAAAAATTTCTGCGTTAGGCTTGCCGCTGATTGTAAAGCCAAGCCGTGAAGGTTCCAGCGTAGGGATGTCAAAAGTTGAAGAAGAAAATGCTTTGCAGGGTGCATTAGCATTGGCTTTTCAGCATGATGAAGAAGTACTGATTGAAAAATGGCTCAGTGGCCCGGAATTTACAGTTGCGATACTTGGCGAAGAAATTTTACCGTCAATACGTATCCAACCCGCGGGAACCTTCTATGATTATGAGGCGAAGTATCTCTCTGATGAGACACAATATTTCTGCCCTGCTGGTCTGGAAGTCGAACAAGAAGCCTTTTTACAGGAATTAGTCCTGAAAGCGTGGACTGCATTGGGCTGTAAAGGTTGGGGTCGCATTGACGTCATGCTGGACAGCGATGGCCAGTTTTATCTGCTGGAAGCGAATACCTCTCCGGGTATGACCAGCCACAGTCTGGTGCCGATGGCGGCGCGTCAGGCGGGCCTGAGTTTCTCGCAGTTGGTGGTAAGAATTCTGGAGTTGGCGGACTGATATGTCGCAGGCTGCGCTGAACACGCGAAACGGTGATGAAGAAGAAGTAAACTCCTCACGCCGCAATAATGGAACGCGTCTTGCAGGAATACTGTTCCTGCTGACAGTGCTGTGCACCGTGTTTGTCAGCGGCTGGGTAGTGTTGGGATGGATGGAAGATGCGCAGCGCCTGCCATTGTCAAAACTGGTGTTAACCGGTGAACGGCATTACACGCGCAATGATGATATCCGTCAGTCCATCCTGGCGCTGGGCGCTCCGGGAACATTTATGACTCAGGATGTGAACATCATCCAGAGTCAGATTGAACGCCTCCCCTGGATCAAACAGGCGAGCGTCAGAAAGCAATGGCCTGATGAATTGAAGATTCATCTGGTTGAATATGTGCCAATAGCGCGTTGGAATGACCAACATATGGTGGATGCTGAAGGAAATACCTTCAGTGTCCCAACCGGTCGGGCCAATAAGCAGGTATTACCTATGTTGTACGGACCGGAAGGCAGCGCAAGTGAAGTGCTGCAAGGGTTCCGCGATATGGGGCAGGTGCTGGCTAAGGACAGATTCACCCTGAAGGAAGCGGCAATGACCGCTCGTCGTTCCTGGCAGTTGACGCTGAATAACGATATTAAGCTGAATCTGGGCAGGGGCGATACGATAAAACGTTTGGCTCGCTTTGTGGAACTCTACCCGGTTTTACAGCAGCAGGCGCAAACCGATGGCAAACGGATTAGCTACGTTGATTTGCGTTATGACTCAGGAGCGGCAGTAGGCTGGGTTCCCTTGCCTCCTGAGGAATCTAATCAGCAACAGAATCAGGCACAGGCAGAACAACAATGATCAAGGCGACGGACAGAAAACTGGTAGTTGGACTGGAGATTGGCACCGCGAAGGTAGCCGCTTTAGTAGGGGAAGTTCTGCCCGACGGTATGGTCAATATCATTGGCGTGGGCAGTTGCCCATCGCGAGGTATGGATAAAGGCGGGGTGAATGACCTTGAGTCAGTGGTGAAGTGCGTACAGCGCGCCATTGACCAGGCTGAACTGATGGCAGATTGCCAGATCTCTTCAGTGTATCTGGCGCTTTCCGGTAAACATATTAGCTGTCAGAATGAAATTGGTATGGTGCCCATTTCCGAAGAGGAAGTGACGCAGGAAGATGTGGAAAACGTGGTACATACGGCAAAATCCGTACGCGTTCGCGATGAACATCGTGTTCTGCACGTCATCCCGCAGGAATACGCCATCGACTACCAGGAAGGTATCAAAAATCCGGTCGGTCTTTCCGGTGTGCGTATGCAGGCAAAAGTCCATCTTATTACCTGCCACAACGACATGGCGAAGAATATTGTCAAAGCCGTTGAACGTTGTGGTCTGAAAGTTGACCAACTGATTTTTGCCGGGTTGGCAGCCAGTTATTCCGTATTGACGGAAGATGAACGTGAACTGGGTGTCTGCGTGGTGGATATTGGTGGTGGTACAATGGATATCGCCGTTTATACTGGCGGGGCGTTGCGCCACACTAAAGTTATCCCTTATGCAGGGAATGTCGTGACCAGCGATATCGCGTATGCCTTTGGTACGCCGCCGAGCGATGCTGAAGCCATCAAAGTGCGTCATGGCTGCGCACTGGGTTCCATCGTGGGTAAAGACGAGAGCGTTGAAGTGCCAAGCGTTGGTGGTCGTCCGCCGCGTAGCCTGCAACGTCAGACTCTGGCAGAGGTCATTGAGCCGCGTTATACCGAGCTGCTCAACCTGGTCAACGAAGAAATTTTGCAATTACAAGAACAGCTTCGCCAGCAGGGTGTGAAACATCATCTGGCGGCGGGGATTGTGTTAACCGGCGGAGCTGCGCAAATTGAAGGTCTTGCGGCCTGCGCACAGCGCGTGTTCCATACACAAGTACGTATTGGCGCACCGCTGAATATTACCGGTCTGACGGATTATGCCCAGGAGCCGTATTATTCAACGGCGGTGGGGCTGCTGCACTACGGGAAAGAATCCCATTTAAGTGGTGAGGCTGAAGTAGAAAAGCGCGTAACTGCCTCGGTCGGATCGTGGATCAAGCGACTGAATAGCTGGTTACGTAAAGAGTTTTAATTTTTAAAGAGACCGACGCAAATTAACGGTCTCAGGCGACAGGCACTACACAAAGTCATTCAAGTTGCATCGCAGCGGCAACTGAGCGAATCTCCTGGAGCATAGTTTACTATGTCACGGGAGTGAGTGAAGGCAGCCAACAAAGAGGCGGCTTGAAGGATGAAGTGTAAAACGGAGAGAGAAACTATGTTTGAACCTATGGAACTAACCAACGACGCGGTGATTAAAGTCATCGGCGTCGGTGGCGGCGGCGGTAATGCCGTTGAACACATGGTGCGTGAGCGCATCGAAGGTGTTGAATTCTTCGCGGTGAATACCGACGCTCAGGCGTTGCGTAAAACGGCGGTTGGACAGACCATTCAGATTGGTAGCGGCATCACCAAAGGTCTGGGCGCGGGTGCAAACCCGGAAGTCGGTCGTAATGCGGCAGACGAAGATCGCGAAGCTCTGCGCGCAGCGCTTGACGGCGCAGACATGGTGTTTATCGCAGCTGGCATGGGCGGCGGTACCGGTACCGGTGCAGCGCCAGTGGTAGCTGAAGTCGCAAAAGATTTAGGTATCCTGACCGTTGCTGTCGTGACTAAGCCTTTCAACTTTGAAGGCAAGAAGCGTATGGCATTCGCGGAGCAGGGTATCACCGAGCTGTCCAAACACGTGGACTCTCTGATCACTATCCCGAACGACAAGCTGCTGAAAGTACTGGGCCGTGGTATCTCCCTGCTGGATGCATTTGGCGCAGCGAACGACGTGCTGAAAGGCGCAGTCCAGGGTATCGCTGAACTGATTACTCGTCCGGGCCTGATGAACGTCGACTTTGCAGACGTACGCACCGTGATGTCCGAAATGGGCTACGCGATGATGGGTTCTGGCGTGGCGAGTGGTGAAGACCGTGCAGAAGAAGCGGCTGAAATGGCTATCTCTTCTCCGCTGCTGGAAGATATCGATCTGTCCGGCGCACGCGGCGTGCTGGTTAACATTACTGCGGGCTTCGACCTGCGTCTGGATGAGTTCGAAACCGTGGGTAACACGATTCGTGCCTTTGCATCGGATAACGCAACTGTGGTTATCGGTACCTCTCTGGACCCGGATATGAACGACGAACTGCGCGTGACCGTTGTTGCGACTGGAATTGGTATGGACAAGCGTCCTGAAATCACTCTGGTGACCAACAAACAGGTACAGCAGCCGGTAATGGATCGTTACCAGCAGCACGGTATGGCGCCGTTGACGCAAGAGCAGAAACCGGTAGCGAAAGTGGTTAACGACAATACGCCGCAAACCACGAAAGAGCCGGATTATCTGGATATCCCTGCATTCCTGCGTAAGCAAGCTGATTAAGAATTAGCTGGAATTTGGGAATTGTGGCTCTTTGTGCTAAACTGGCCCACCGAATGTATAGTACACTTCGGTTGGATAGGTAATTTGGCGAGATTATACGATGATCAAACAAAGGACTCTTAAACGTATCGTTCAGGCGACTGGCGTCGGTTTGCATACCGGCAAAAAAGTCACCCTGACATTACGCCCTGCGCCGGCCAACACCGGGGTCATCTATCGTCGCACCGACTTGAATCCTCCGGTAGATTTCCCGGCCGATGCCAAATCTGTGCGTGATACCATGCTCTGTACGTGTCTGGTCAATGAGCATGATGTGCGGATTTCAACCGTAGAGCACCTTAATGCTGCTCTGGCGGGCTTAGGTATCGATAACATCGTTATTGAAGTTAATGCCCCGGAAATCCCGATTATGGATGGCAGTGCCGCTCCGTTCGTTTACCTGCTGCTTGATGCAGGTATTGAAGAACTGAGCAGCGCCAAAAAATTTGTTCGCATCAAAGAGACCGTTCGTGTCGAAGATGGCGATAAGTGGGCTGAGTTTAAGCCGTATAATGGTTTTACGTTGGATTTCACCATCGACTTTAACCATCCGGCGATCGACTCCAGCACGCAGCGCTACGCGATGAACTTCTCTGCGGATGCGTTCATGCGCCAGATCAGCCGCGCGCGTACTTTCGGCTTCATGCGTGATATCGAATATCTGCAGTCCCGCGGCCTGTGTCTGGGCGGCAGCTTCGATTGTGCCATCGTTGTTGACGATTATCGCGTATTGAACGAAGACGGCCTGCGTTTTGAAGACGAATTCGTTCGTCACAAAATGCTCGACGCGATTGGTGACTTGTTCATGTGTGGTCACAACATTATTGGTGCATTCACCGCGTATAAATCCGGTCATGCACTGAATAACAAACTATTGCAGGCAGTCCTGGCAAAACAGGAAGCTTGGGAATATGTGACCTTCCAGGACGATGCAGAACTGCCGTTGGCGTTCAAAGCACCTTCGACTGTACTGGCATAACGACATACGCTGTCGCATAAATTCGACTGGTAAATCTGGCACTCTCTCCGGCCAGGTGAGCCAGTCGTTTTTTTATCTTCCGATTGCAAAACCACCTTATCTGAATCAACTTTTCCCCACCAACAGATTAAAACACCGTTCGATCGCTGCTTTCTTAAGCATATTTACCCGCGACTTGCTGTCATTACTGCTGTGGAGCGTACGCTTTAATGGTAATATTTATGCGCAAAAAAATGGTTTTGCATTTGTAACCCCAAACGCAGGGTATATCAGGTGGCAATAACGTGAGTGGAATACTGACGCGTTGGCGACAGTTAGGCAGACGGTACTTCTGGCCGCATCTCCTGTTGGGGATGGTCGCGGCTAGTTTTGGCCTGCCTGCGCTCGGTAATGCTGCTGAACCTAATACTCCCGCGAAGGCGACCGCCAGCAATCACGATCAATCTGCCAAAGTTAACTTTAGCCAGCTTGCTTTGCTGGAGGCGACCAATCGCCGCCCGAATTTTACCGTTGACTACTGGCATCAGCATGCCATTCGTACGGTCATTCGCCATCTTTCTTTTGCTATGGCTCCTCAGGCGCTGCCTGTTGCCGAAGAGCCGTTGCCAATCCAGGCGCACCATCTTGCGTTACTGAATACGCTCAGCGCGATGCTGACGCAAGAAGGCAGACCGCCCGCGGCCGTGAGTCGCGTGACATATGCTCATTTTACCTCTCAGGCCGCATTTAGCGTTCCGGTCTGGATCAGCCAGCTGCAGGGTATCCGTGCTGGCCCTCAACGCCTCAGCTAAAAAAGAACCTTCCAACTTATAATTTTTGACTCCGCACCGCGGGGCGTTTGAGATTTTATTATGCTAATCAAATTATTAACAAAAGTATTCGGTAGCCGTAACGAGCGTACGCTGCGTCGTATGCGTAAAGTGGTCAATGTCATCAATGCAATGGAACCGGAGATGGAAAAACTCTCCGATGATGAACTGAAAGCGAAGACCGCTGAATTCCGCGCCCGTCTGGAAAAAGGCGCCAGCGTTGAAAGCCTGATCCCGGAAGCGTTCGCGGTGGTCCGCGAAGCGAGTAAGCGTGTGTTCGGCATGCGTCATTTCGACGTACAGCTGCTGGGTGGTATGGTGCTTAACGATCGCTGCATCGCGGAAATGCGTACCGGTGAAGGTAAAACCCTTACCGCAACGCTGCCAGCCTACCTGAACGCCTTAAGCGGGAAGGGTGTACACGTGGTTACCGTGAACGACTACCTGGCTCAGCGTGACGCCGAAAATAACCGCCCGTTGTTTGAATTCCTCGGCATGACCGTGGGTATCAACATGTCTGGCCTGCCTGCGCCAGCCAAGCGTGAAGCCTACAATGCCGATATTACTTACGGTACCAACAACGAATACGGCTTTGACTACCTGCGCGACAACATGGCGTTTAGCCCGGAAGAGCGCGTTCAGCGTAAACTGCACTATGCGCTGGTCGATGAAGTCGACTCCATCCTGATCGATGAAGCGCGTACGCCGCTGATCATTTCCGGTCCGGCTGAAGACAGCTCGGAAATGTATAAAAAAGTGAACAAAATCATCCCGCACCTGATTCGTCAGGAGAAGGACGATTCCGACACGTTCCAGGGGGAAGGCCACTTCTCTGTTGATGAGAAAGCGCGCCAGGTCAACCTGACCGAACGTGGTCTGGTACTGATTGAAGAGCTGTTGGTTAACGAAGGCATCATGGATGAGGGCGAATCGCTGTACTCTCCGGGCAACATTATGCTGATGCACCACGTGACTGCTGCACTGCGCGCACACGTGCTGTTTACCCGCGACGTTGACTATATCGTGAAAGACGGTGAAGTTATCATCGTCGACGAACACACCGGTCGTACTATGCAGGGCCGCCGCTGGTCCGATGGTCTGCACCAGGCTGTTGAAGCCAAAGAAGGCGTAGATATCCAAAACGAGAACCAGACGCTGGCATCTATTACCTTCCAGAACTACTTCCGTTTGTACGAAAAACTGGCCGGTATGACCGGTACAGCAGATACTGAAGCCTTTGAATTCAGCTCCATTTACAAACTGGATACCGTTGTTGTGCCGACCAACCGCCCGATGATCCGTAAGGATTTACCGGATCTGGTGTACATGACTGAAGCGGAAAAAATTCAGGCGATCATTGAAGATATTAAAGAGCGTACCGCAAATGGCCAGCCGGTGCTGGTTGGTACTATCTCTATTGAAAAATCGGAAGTGGTTTCTAACGAGCTGAACAAGGCGGGTATCAAACACAACGTTCTGAACGCCAAGTTCCACGCCAACGAAGCCGCAATCGTCGCCCAGGCGGGTTATCCGTCCGCAGTGACTATCGCGACAAACATGGCAGGTCGTGGTACCGATATCGTGCTGGGTGGTAGCTGGCAGGCGGAAATTGCCGAGCTGGAGGACCCGACTCCAGAACAAATCGCGCAGATCAAAGCCGAGTGGCAGGTTCGCCATGATGCGGTGTTAGCTGCAGGCGGTTTACATATTATCGGTACCGAGCGTCACGAATCTCGTCGTATAGATAACCAGCTGCGTGGTCGTTCTGGTCGTCAGGGGGATGCGGGGTCTTCTCGTTTCTATCTGTCGATGGAAGATGCGCTGATGCGTATTTTTGCTTCTGACCGCGTGTCCGGCATGATGCGTAAACTGGGCATGAAGCCTGGTGAAGCGATTGAACACCCGTGGGTGACTAAAGCGATTGCAAACGCGCAGCGTAAAGTAGAAAGCCGCAACTTCGATATTCGTAAGCAACTGCTGGAATATGATGACGTTGCCAATGACCAGCGTCGCGCAATCTACACCCAGCGTAACGAACTGCTGGACGTAACTGACGTTAGCGAAACCATTAATAGCATCCGTGAGGATGTCTTCAAAGCGACGATTGATGCCTATATTCCGCCGCAGTCTCTGGAAGAAATGTGGGATATCCCGGGTCTGCAGGAACGTCTGAAAAACGACTTCGATCTGGAAATGCCTATTTCAGAGTGGCTTGATAAAGAGCCTGAGCTGCATGAGGAAACGCTGCGCGAACGTATTCTGGCAAACGCCATCGAAGTTTATCAGCGTAAAGAAGAAGTTGTGGGCGCGGAGATGATGCGTCACTTCGAAAAAGGCGTGATGCTGCAAACTCTCGATTCTCTGTGGAAAGAGCACCTTGCGGCGATGGATTACCTGCGTCAGGGTATCCACCTGCGTGGTTATGCGCAAAAAGATCCGAAGCAGGAATACAAGCGTGAATCCTTCTCTATGTTTGCATCAATGCTGGAATCACTGAAGTACGAAGTGATCAGTACCCTGAGCAAAGTTCAGGTACGTATGCCTGAAGAAGTAGAAGCGATGGAGCAGCAACGTCGTGAAGACGCTGAACGTTTAGCGCAGATGCAGCAGTTGAGCCATAAAGGTGACGATTCTGCCGCGGCAGAAGAGCTGGCAGCACAAACTGGCGATCGTAAAGTGGGTCGTAACGATCCGTGTCCTTGCGGTTCCGGGAAAAAGTACAAACAGTGCCATGGCCGTCTGAGCTAAGAAAGTAACTTACTGAAAAGGCGCAGAATTCTGCGCCTTTTTTATGGACGATAAAGATGAAAATACTGCAGATCGCCGTCGGGATTATTCGCAACCAGCACCATGAAATTTTTATAACCCAGCGTGCGGCTGATGCCCACATGGCAAATAAGCTGGAGTTCCCCGGCGGGAAAATTGAAGCAGGCGAAACGCCGGAGCAGGCGCTGATTCGCGAGTTACAGGAAGAAGTAGGCATTACGCCGACTCAAAGCTCACTGTTCGAAAAGCTGGAGTACCAGTTTCCGGACCGGCATATCACTCTGTGGTTCTGGCTGGTTGAAAGCTGGGAAGGCGAACCGTGGGGGAAAGAGGGGCAACCGGCGCAGTGGATTGCGCAAGATGCTCTGAATACAGAAGATTTTCCGCCTGCGAATGCGCCGGTAATTGAAAAGCTGATTGCTGGATAAAGGTGTTCGTAGGCCGGATTAGGCAACCCCACCATCCGGCAAATTAGGGCGGGGTCGCTACGCTTGCCCACCCTACGTTTTAGCTGAATTACTTCTGCTCTTCACTCCAGTCGTCGTTTTCCGACAGATCACCAGAGCTGGGGATACGTTTCTCTTCTGCGGCCCACTCACCCAGATCGATTAACTGGCAGCGCTTGCTGCAGAATGGGCGAAACGGGCTGACTTCACCCCACACTACGGGTTTGCCGCAGGTTGGGCAGTTGACGATGGTTTGTTCAGACATGTTGACTCCTTAACAGCACGCCAGATCAAAATCGAGACGCTCAGGCACCTGGCCATTCTCGCTATCCAGCGGCATAAAGCGAATAGCAAAGCGGCTCTTATGACCAGAAATTTGCGGATAAAGCTGCGAATCAAGCGGCAGCTGCAAGCGAAGCAGATCGGCATCTTCGCCGTTGTCCTGATAAAAACCATTCAAGCTGGTTTGTTTACGGAATGGCGCAGAGTTGCGAATTAAATCCAGCACCAGCGACAGTGCCTGATTGAGCGGATTCAGACTTGCAAGCCAGGTTTCAACCTGCGCGTCGCGATGCGACTGCGGTAGATGTAACCAAATATGCAGGGTCGGCAGATCGAAACTGCAGCATCCGCCAGGAATGCTTAAACGCTGACGTACAAGGCCAATCAGACGATCTTCGCGCAGCGTCTGTCCAATGCGCGGAGCCGAAATCAGAATGCTGCCCGCACTTTTTAACTGCTGGCGCAATGCGTCGATCCTGTTTTGATCGACGCCGGGAACTTCAACCCAGGCCTGGAGTTTACGCTGTTGTCTTTCCAGCTCTTTGAGGAGTTCGGTACGGACTTCGCCGCGTTCAAATACATCCAGTAAGTCTCCGATGTTGCGGAAAAAATGCAGTGCGCCTGCATGGTCCGCTATGGGTACATTAACGGAGAGCTGTTGGATTAAAAACTCAATGCGCAGCCATGTACGCATCTTCTCATTGAGAGGGTGTTCAAAAAGGACCTGGGTGTGCATTACGGTTTTTCCTGTGAGACAAACTGCAACGCGCATTGCAAATAGAGCGCGTGCAGGCGGGCGACATCCGAGGCGATGGCCTCCGGTGCGCCATTATTATCAATAACATCGTCTGCCACGGCCAGACGCGCTTCGCGCGTTGCCTGGGCAGCAAGAATTTGTTCAACATGCTCACGCGTGACGTCATCGCGCTGCATAGTGCGTCTGAGCTGTGTCTCGGGGGTAACATCCACCACGAGTACGCGGTTGGCTTTTTTATACAGCGAATTTTCCACCAGCAAAGGTACAACCCACAACAGATAAGGGGAGGTTGCTTGCTGAAACTGGCGCTGCGTTTCCTGCTGAATAAGCGGATGGAGCAAGGCATTCAGCCAGCTTTTCTCCTCAGGACTGGAAAAAATGCGTTCGCGTAAAATGCGTCGCTGCAACGATCCGTCGGCAGCTATAACTTCGGTACCAAAATGTTCTTCGATCGCCTTTAGGGCTGGGGTACCGGGTTCAACCACCTGGCGCGCAATAATATCTGCATCAATGACGTTTATTCCGAGGTCAGCGAACGCATTTGCAACGGTACTTTTACCACTGCCAATGCCGCCAGTTAAGGCTACCGTATACCTCATAGATACAGATCCTGGAGTTTAAGTTTGATTATCAAACAGTTAAAAGTTACGCGTGAGACGGCGAGGTTGCTGCAGGATTAACCTACTATTCGCCAGGTAAATTTATGGGATTGTAGCGTAAAAAAAGAGAATTTCGCAGTCTTGCGCGGCATTGATTAGTGCGTATGATAGCGTCACTGGAGTTGTGAGTTTCGATTTTTCGCCATTAACCCCAGGAATCCGCACATGCGTATCGAAGAAGATCTGAAGTTAGGTTTCAAAGACGTTCTTATCCGCCCTAAGCGTTCTACTCTCAAAAGCCGTTCCGATGTTGAGCTGGAACGTCAATTTACCTTTAAGCACTCAGGTCAGACCTGGTCCGGCGTACCGATTATTGCCGCGAACATGGACACTGTCGGGACGTTTGCCATGGCAACGGCGCTGGCATCCTTCGACATCCTGACTGCGGTACACAAACACTATTCTGTTGAAGACTGGGCTGCTTTCATCGCAGAGAGCTCTGCTGATGTGCTCAAACATGTAATGGTTTCAACCGGTACCTCTGATGCCGATTTCGAAAAAACCAAACAGATTCTGGCGCTCAACCCGGCGCTGAACTTTATCTGCATTGATGTGGCAAATGGCTACTCAGAGCATTTTGTTCAGTTTGTGTCGAAAGCGCGTGAAGCATGGCCGACAAAAACAATTTGTGCGGGCAATGTGGTTACTGGAGAAATGTGTGAAGAGCTGGTACTTTCCGGCGCGGACATTGTTAAAGTCGGCATTGGCCCGGGTTCTGTATGTACAACACGTGTAAAAACCGGCGTTGGCTACCCACAGCTTTCTGCGGTTATTGAATGTGCCGATGCAGCTCACGGTCTGGGCGGCATGATTGTCAGTGACGGCGGCTGCACAATGCCGGGTGACGTGGCAAAAGCGTTCGGCGGTGGCGCGGACTTCGTTATGCTCGGCGGTATGTTGGCCGGTCATGAAGAAAGCGGCGGCAAAATTGTTGAAGAGAACGGTGAGAAATTCATGCTGTTCTACGGC
The DNA here is from genome assembly GCF_027919895.1 of Citrobacter sp. 21OH12SH02A-Citro. Classification (NCBI taxonomy): domain Bacteria; kingdom Pseudomonadati; phylum Pseudomonadota; class Gammaproteobacteria; order Enterobacterales; family Enterobacteriaceae; genus Citrobacter; species Citrobacter sp. 21OH12SH02A-Citro. The sequence continues at coordinate 4,004,785 of NZ_CP114801.1, read as the reverse complement.
ATGAGCTCTGAATCAGCCATGACGCGTCACGTTGGTGGTGTTGCACAATACCGCGCCGCGGAAGGTAAAACCGTTAAGTTGCCTCTGCGTGGCCCGGTTGATAACACTGCACGCGATATCCTTGGCGGCCTGCGTTCTGCCTGTACCTATGTCGGTGCATCTCGCCTGAAAGAACTGACCAAACGTACAACGTTTATTCGTGTACAGGAACAAGAAAACCGAGTTTTCAATAGCCTGTAAGAACAGGTTGTACTATGACATGCCGGATAAGCAGTGCGCCATCCGGCATTTGAATTTATCCCACCCCGCTCATCGCATCTCCTAAATGAAAAATCGGCAAATACATCGCAACGACCAGCGTACCGATTATCAGCCCCGTAATGACCAGTAACGCAGGCTCGAGTAGCGCAGCCAGATTCTCTGCCTGAGACAATGTTTTCTCGCCGTGGTGATGGGCGAGATTACGCAGCATTGTATCCAGCGAGCCGGAAGCCTCACCTGTTCTGACCAACTGTATGCACAATGGGCTGAATTCACCGCAATTTTTTAGCGCTAACCAGACCGGTTTTCCGGCGCTGATGTCGTGATGTACCTGCGCTAAGCGTTGCGACCAGAAAGGGTTGGCCAGCGTTTCAGTGACGCTCTCAAGACCTTGCAGAAAAGGAATACCTGCATTTTGCGTTAACGCCAGAACAGTGAAGATCTGCGTGAGTTTTTGCCCTCTCACCATCGGCCCTATGACCGGGAAGCCGAGCAGCAATTTCTGGCGCAGAGTGAGCCAGTATGGCTGCTGCTTCATCAGGTGATATGCTGCAACCGCTATCAGGATGAATGCTCCCGCCAGCCATCCCCATTGGCTGCTAAAATGCGCGATGGCGATAATCCACTGAGTGAGTACTGGTAGCGGGGTGTTAAACGTCTGGTAAATGGCGGCAAACTCAGGGAGTACAAACTGCAGCATCGCGAATACTACCATCACCGCCATCGTGATGATGAAAATCGGATAGCGTAGGGCTTTTTTAACTTTATCCGCCAGTTGCTGTTGATTCTTCTGCTGGCGGGCGAGTTCAAAGCAGCAGTCGTCCAGCTTACCCGTAAGCTCTCCGGTACGGATCATTGCCTGATAAAGAGGCGGAAAAACGTGTTGCCACTGAGATAGCGATGTGGAGAGAGAAATACCCTGTTCCATATCGTGAGCCAGCGTACGCAGTAGCGCTTGCCATTGGCTGCTGGGATGCTGTTCAGCCAGCAAAGCTAAACTTGCCGAGAGTGTTAGCCCTGCTTTCAGCAACGTCGCCAGTTGATGTATGGTTTCAGCGCTTTTTTCACGGCTCCAGTGTGAGGCTTTGACACGCATACGATTAATGCGCAGCGGCGTGATATGCCGTTGCTCGAGAGCAAGCATCAATGAGGGGCGGGTATCGGCCCAAAGTACGCCTTCCAGTGGATTACCTTCGTTGCTAATACCCTGCCAGCGCCAAAGCAGTTTAGCTGACATGGGGCATGCCCAGTACGCGTACCAACTCTTCAAATGTTGTTAACCCTTGTTCGACGGCCTTGCAACCATTTTCGAAAAGCGTGCTCATCCCCAGTTGCTGAGCATTCGATTCCACTCCGTCTACGGACGTACCGTTGGCGATGCTCTGGCGCAATGCAGGTGTAACGGGGAGAACTTCAAACAATGCCGTACGGCCATAAAATCCGTGATAGCAATGTTGGCAGCCCGGAGCCTGCCAACGAGGCAGTGGCGTAGGCCAGATCGCTTCCGGGAGCATGATCGGCGTTTCCAGACATTGTCGGCAATGGGGACACAATTTTCTCACCAACCGCTGCGCAATAACGAGCGTCAGCGCGGAGGCGATCATCCAGCGTGCAACCCCCATTTGCTGCAAGCGTATTAGTGTTTCTGTGGTGGAATTGGTATGCAGTGTTGATAGAACCAGATGACCGGTTTGTGCGGCTTTAAGGGCTATTTCAGCCGTTTCGCCATCACGGATTTCACCCACCATGATAATGTCGGGATCCTGGCGCAGCAGCGCGCGCAATACTCCCTGAAAAGTGAGACCGGCACGTGGATGAATTTGTGTTTGGTTAAGACCTGCGATCGGGATCTCTACTGGATCTTCCACGCTACAGAGGTTAACGTCCGGAGTGTTTCGGGTCTGCAGCGCACTGTACAGCGTGACCGTTTTACCGCTTCCGGTTGGTCCGGTGACCAGAATCAGCCCCTGAGGCTGCTGCAACGCTTGTGAAAATGCTGCCAGCTGCGCGTCCTGCATTCCCAGCGCGGTGATTTCCAGCGCTTGATCGACCTGATGCAGTAGCCGTAGCACCACTTTTTCGCCAAAGCGACAGGGCAAGGTGGCGATGCGAAACGAGACCGGCTCTCCTGAAATTTCAACGGTAAATTGGCCGTCTTGCGCAAGTCGGTGCTCGGCAATATCCAGACTGCCTAAAACTTTTAGTCTGGCAGTGATGGCGATACCCATCTCGGTCGTGACGTCCGGTAAAGCATGCAGTACGCCATCCACACGTAATCTGATTCGATAGTGATTTTCCGCTGGTTCAAAATGAATATCAGAAGCCCGTTGCACCAGCGCGGATTGAAACGTCTGATTCAGCAAATCTGCTGCGCTGGCGCTGCTTTTCGTGACCACTGCCGGGAGCATTTTCTGTGGCGTATGCGTGTGGCCTTCCATTTGTTGACGCGTCCAGCAGACGATGTCGATACGTCGGGTGGTGGCAAAATGCAGTGCGTCCAGCAATTCGTGGGACGGAGCGTCCACGACGGCGATGTGCACCACTTCATTGTCTGCATCCAGTAATATTCCCTGATGACGTTGGCACAGCGCCGTAAGTTGGGTGGTATTCATCTCTTTTCCTTAATTGATATCGAAACGGAAAACGTCTTCACAGGCCTGTTGCAATGCGCTGTCATTCTGGATAACGCAGTTACGGCTCCAGCCGGTAATACCGTTGGCATTGTCCCAACCCGGCGTCATGGTGATGCTTAACCCGTTCAGGCTTTCTTGTCCGCTGAGGCTGACCACCCCTTTTTCAACGCTCATGGCTGAGACATAACGGGTGGTGGCTGGAGAAGGGATGCCATTCGTTCCGGCATCACAGATTGTTGTTCCGCCATGCTCCAGCGCACAGAGCTCAACCGCCGTGCGATAGGGAACAAAGGTTTGCAGCATGTCTGTTAACGCGGCTTTGCGCAGATAGTTTTGATAAGCCGGAATACCGATGGCGCTAAGGATGGCAATAATGCCAATGACCACCATGAGTTCGATAAGTGTGAAGCCTCGTTGCTTGTCCATCGTTCGCTCCTTGAGTTAGCTGGCGCTACTTTGGCAAACGCTCGGGGTCACGGCGAGAGGCAAAAAACAGAACGGGAAGGCGGGTTCCGAGGATTTTTATGAAATTACAGAGTCAGACAACGTATTTGCGAAGAGGCTCGAAAAAACAGCCGTATGGCGGCGTAAACGCTTTATCCGGCCGATAGAAAAAACCGGCGTGATGGGCCCGATAAGTGAATGTACTATCGGGCTAAACCATCAGTAATTAGCGAAAACGCATAGAGAGATCGAGCGCGCGAACATGCTTGGTCAGCGCGCCAACAGAGATGAAATCCACGCCGGTTTCGGCAAATTCGCGCAGAGTGTCATGAGTGACGTTACCCGACACTTCCAGACGCGCCTGGCCGTTGGTGCGTTTTACCGCTTCCCGCATTTGGTCTGTTTCGAAGTTATCGAGCATGATGATGTCGGCCCCTGCTTTCAGCGCGTCGTCCAGTTCATCCAGGCTTTCTACTTCGACTTCAACCGGCACATCCGGGTGCAGCCAGAAGGCTTTTTCAACGGCCTGACGTACCGAACCTGAAGCAATAATGTGGTTTTCTTTAATCAGGAAAGCGTCAGAAAGGCCCAGACGATGATTCGCGCCGCCGCCGCATAATACGGCGTATTTCAGCGCGGTACGCAGCCCCGGCAGAGTTTTACGTGTATCCAGCAGTTGGGTTTTTGTTCCCGCCAGCAGGTCGACATATTTACGCACCTCGCTCGCCACACCCGAAAGCGTCTGTACAAAATTAAGCGCGGTACGTTCGCCGGTTAGCAGCACGCGGGAAGGGCCGTCCAGTTCAAATAGCGGCTGATTGGCCTTAATGCTGTCGCCATCTTCGACATGCCAGGTGATGTTGACATCATCGCCAGCCAGTTGAATAAAGACCTCTTCCACCCAACGTTTTCCACAAAAAACGCCATCTTCGCGGGTGATCACGGTGGCGTGGGAGCGCATCTCCGCGGGTAAAAGCTGTGCGGTGATATCGTTATTGGCATCAACTTCTCCGCCTAAATCTTCACGCAGCGCCTGAGCTACAGCGGCAGGGATATCCAGATTTATGCGTTCCAACAGCGCGTCACGTCGGTAGTCAGGGTTATAGCGGCGAGGCGGCATGATAAAACTCCAAATTGCTAACGAATCATAAGGTGGAAACATGCTACCCTGAACCTGATATGAGCACCACCAATAAGGAGATTCTGCATGTTGTTAGACGAGGGCTGGCTGGCAGAGGCGCGACGCGTTCCCTCTCCTCATTACGATTGCCGCCCGGATGACGAAAACCCTTCTCTGCTGGTGGTGCATAATATCAGCCTGCCGCCCGGCGAGTTTGGCGGCCCGTGGATCGATGCGCTGTTTACGGGCACGATTGATCCCAATGCCCATCCTTATTTTGCCGGGATCGCCCATTTGCGCGTTTCGGCACATTGTTTAATTCGCCGTGACGGTGAAATCGTGCAGTATGTCCCCTTTGATAAACGCGCCTGGCATGCTGGCGTGTCGAACTATCAAGGCCGCGAACGCTGTAATGATTTCTCAATTGGTATTGAGCTGGAAGGGACGGATACGCTGGCTTATACCGATACGCAGTATCAGCAACTGGCAGCCGTGACGAATGCCCTGATTACGCGTTATCCGGCCATTGCCAACAACATGACAGGACATTGCAATATTGCGCCCGAGCGTAAGACCGATCCCGGGCCCTCTTTTGACTGGGCAAGGTTTCGCGCCCTGGTCACCCCCTCGTCGCACAAGGAGATGACATGACGCTGTTTACAACATTACTGGTGTTGATTGTTGAACGCCTGTTTAAGCTGGGTGAGCACTGGCAGCTTGATCACCGGGTTGAAGCTTTTTTCCGCCGGGTGAAGCATTTTTCGATGATGCGTACGGTAGGCATGGCCCTTATTGCGATGGGGGTGACGTTCCTGTTGCTGCGCGCACTTCAAGGCCTGTTGTTTAACGTGCCTTTGCTGGTGGCGTGGATCTTAATTGGTTTGCTGTGCATCGGCGCTGGCAAGACGCGTCTTCATTATCATGCCTATCTGAACGCGGCTGCTCGCGATGACGCTCACGCCCGTGAAGCGATGGCCAGCGAGCTGACCCTGATTCATGGGATTCCGCCTGAGTGCGATGAGCGTGAGTTCTTGCGCGAACTGCAGAACGCGCTGTTATGGAACAACTTTCGCTTTTATCTGGCGCCGTTATTCTGGCTGATTGTCGGTGGCCCGTGGGGACCGGTGACGCTGGTGGGTTATGCCTTTCTACGTGCCTGGCAGTCCTGGCTGGCGCGCTATCAGACGCCACACCAGCGTTTGCAATCAGGTATCGATGCGATCCTGCATGTGCTGGATTGGATCCCGGTGCGCCTGGCGGGTGTCGTCTATGCGCTGCTGGGGCACGGCGAGAAGGCGTTGCCTGCCTGGTTTGCGTCGCTGGCGGATCTGCATACTTCGCAATATCAGGTGCTTACTCGCCTTGCGCAGTTTTCTTTAGCGCGTGAACCACATACCGATAAAGTCGCAACGCCAAAAGCCGCGGTTTCGATGGCGAAGAAGACCTCGTTTGTGGTGGTGGTGGTCATTGCCGTGTTGACCATTTATGGAACATTAATTTAAGCCATTATTATTGGTGGATGGCGCTGCGCTTATCCGTCGAGGAAAAAAATTGGCCCGGTCGCTTTGTGCTTGCGGGCCAATCTTTCATAGCGTATCAGCAGGCGGGATGCCAAAATCTGGCATCCCGTTTTCGTTCCAGCGCACCAGCTTCAGACGAGTGTGGCGGTTTGGATCGTATAGCGGGTCGCCCTCGATTTCAGTGTAATTTCTCGCGTGGTACACCAGCACATCTTCACCTTCCGGCGTTTGCGTAAAGCTGTTGTGCCCCGGCCCGTATTGGCGGTTTTCGTAGCTGGTGGTAAAGACCGGGCGCGGCGATTTGTGCCAGTTCTGCGGGTTGAGCGGATCGGCATTGAGATCAATCCACAATAATCCCATACAGTAGTTCTCATCGGTGGCGCTGGCGGAATAGCTGATAAACAGCTTGTCGCCGTGAACCATGACGGCCGGGCCTTCGTTGACCCAAAAACCCCGGCATTCCCAGTCATACTCTGGATGACTGAGCATTACCGGCTCGCTTTTAATCGTCCATGGATTTTCCAGTTCGGCGAGATAGATATTGGAGTTTCCGGCGATATCGGGGGATTTCTGCGCCCACAGATACCACTGTTTTCCCTGATGGTTAAAGGTGGTGGCATCGAGCGCGAAGGTATCAAACTGCGTTTTAATCTGCCCTTTCTCTGTCCATTGGCCGGTCAGCGGATCGGCGTCTGCACATTCGAGCGCAAACATACGGTGCTGGAACATCCCCAGCTTGTCTAGCGCCTGTGTGTGGGCGGCGGCAAAATAGATGTACCACTTGCCTGCCAGACGATGGATCTCAGGTGCCCAGATCAGCTGGCTCATGGGGCCGTTTTCTGGTTTGCGCCAGACGACAACCGGGATAGCGGTGCGTAACCCTTCCAGCGAGTCCGCCCGGCGGATCTCCAGACGATCGTATTCGGGCACTGAAGCAATGAAATAGTAGTGGCTACCGTCACGTAAAATAAACGGGTCGGCACGCTGTTCAATAAAGGGGTTTGGCCACTGATTCATTAGGCTTTCCTTACGTTTTCAGTCGTTTTTATATCGTGGTACTCATTCAGTTCACGGTAGTTGGCGCGGCGCTTTTCTAAATCTGTCTGGATTTGTTGCATAAACTCGCGGTCAACTTTCAGCAGACGAACTACGCCTGCGGTAATCAGGTAGCCTACACCCGGTATGATGGTAAACAGCAGCATAATACCGTTAATGGCGGAGTCGCTTTGCGCTTTCGCCCCTGCGTCGTAGCCGTACCAGGAGAGCAGGAAACCAACCATCGCTCCGGCAATCGCCAGGCCCAGTTTCAGGAAGAACAGGTTGCCGGAGAAGCTGATTCCGGTGATACGTTTACCGGTTTTCCACTCGCCGTAGTCATCGACATCTGCCATCAGCGACCAGTGCAGTGGGGATGGGATCTGATGCAGAATGTTGAGCAGGAAGTAAAGCACCATAATCATCATGGTGGCTTTAGGATCGAAGAAGTAAAACGCGCCGGAGAAAATCGCCAGGATGATATTGGTCCAGAAGAAGACTTTCAGTTTGCACCAGCGATCGGTTAACACCTTCGCCAGCATGCTGCCGATCATCATGCCCACAACGCCAAGGCTGATAAACAGCGTTGCGAACTGCGTGCTTTGCTGCATAACCCAGGTTACGTAGTACATGGTGGCAGCCATGCGAATAAAGCCCGGACAGACGTTGCACAGGGTTAACAGCAGGATTTTTACCCACTGATCGTTCTTCCATACGTCTTTCAGGTCGGCTTTTAAATCGTCGTTAGTCGGGACGGCAGGACGTACGCGCTCACGGACGGTTGCAAAGCAAAACAGGAACATACACATGCCGATGAAGGCCAGCACTGCCATCGCCATCTGATAGCCTTTAGCTTTATCTTCCCCGCCAAACCAGTCCGCCATTGGCAGCAAGGTGAGGGAGAGCAGCAGGGTTGCAATTCCTACCAACACAAAGCGATATGACTGGCAGGCGACACGTTCCTTTGGATCGTTAGTGATGACGCTGCCGAGCGAGCAGTAAGGGATATTGATCGCCGTATAGGTGATAGAGAGCAGGAAGTAGGTGACGAACGCATAGATTACTTTGCTGTTATATGTCCACTCAGGGGTGGTAAACATGAGTACGCTAAATAATGCGTATGGGAAAGCCATCCACAAAAGCCATGGACGAAATCGACCATATTTGCTGCGGGTGCGGTCGGCCATCGCGCCCATAATAGGGTCGGTAACGGCATCTATAACGCGTACTGAGAGCAGTAACACGCCGACCAGGGCCGGTGCCAGGCCAAAAATATCTGTGTAAAAATAGTTAACAAACAACATGATGGCGCCAAAGATGATGTTGCATCCGGCGTCGCCCATTCCATAGCCGATCTTTTCTTTCACCGTGAGCTTACTGGTTTCCATCAACTGCACTCCATTAATAAGATATGGAGATAATTATTGTCTGGCAGAGGTGTTTTTGCGTTGCAGGATAACGCCAGTGATATGGACGAAACAGTCGTGAGTGGGAAAGTGTGAGGCAGGTAACAACCCCCACCTGAGGCAGGTGGGGGAGGGAGAATTAATGTGCTTTAGCTACTTTGGCGGTTTTCTGTTTGCACAAATAGCCGATGCCAAGAATGGCAATCCATACCGGGATTAAGTACACCGAAATTGCCATGCCCGGCGTCATCAGCATAATCACCAGCACTGCAGCCATGAAAATCAGACATACCCAGTTACCAAGCGGATAGAGCAGCGCCGGGAAACGGGTGGTAACGCCTTGCTGCTGTTTGGCTTTGCGGAACTTCATGTGCGCCAGGCTAATCATTGCCCAGTTGATCACCAGTGCGGAAACCACCAGCGCCATCAGCAGGCCAAAGGCGGATTCCGGTGCCAGATAGTTGATCAGTACACACAGAGCCGTAACCAGCGCGGAGACCAGAATGGTGTTCACCGGTACGCCGCGTTTGTCGACGTTCATTAGCGCTTTTGGCGCGTTACCCTGCTGTGCCAGACCGAACAGCATACGGCTGTTGCAGTATACGCAGCTGTTATAGACAGAAAGGGCAGCGGTCAGCACTACGATGTTCAGTGCATTGGCAACAAAGGTGTCGCCCAGCTCGTGGAAAATAAGGACAAACGGGCTGGTATCAGCCGTGACGCGCGTCCACGGCATCAGGGAAAGCAGAACAGCCAGCGAACCTACATAGAAAATGAGGATACGGTAGATAACCTGGTTGGTTGCTTTGGGAATGCTTTGCTCCGGGTTATCGGCTTCTGCTGCGGTGATCCCGACCAGCTCCAGCCCACCAAAAGAGAATATAATAATAGCCATCATCATCACCAGACCGGTGAAGCCGTGCGGCAGGAAGCCACCCTGACTCCACAGGTTACTGACGCTGGCCTGCGGGCCGCCGTTGCCGCTAAACAGCAACCAGCCGCCGAACAGAATCATCGCAACCACGGCAATGACTTTGATAATGGCGAACCAGAACTCCATTTCCCCAAACACTTTCACGTTGGTCAGGTTGATGGCGTTGATCAGCACGAAGAAGGCTGCAGCAGAAACCCAGGTGGGGATATCCGGATACCAGAACTGGATGTATTTACCTACGGCAGTCAGTTCAGCCATGGCAACCAGGACGTACAGTACCCAATAGTTCCAGCCAGAAGAGAAACCCGCGAAACCGCCCCAGTATTTATAAGCAAAGTGGCTAAAGGAGCCTGCAACCGGCTCTTCAACTACCATTTCACCTAATTGACGCATAATCAAAAAGGCGATAAAGCCGGCAATTGCGTAACCCAGAATAATACCCGGTCCTGCAGACTGGATAACGGATGCGCTACCGAGGAATAACCCGGTACCAATCGCGCCACCCAGCGCGATTAGCTGTATATGGCGGTTCTTAAGACCGCGCTTGAGCTGATCGCCATGCTGTTGACTTTCCATCATTAAACCTCGTGTGTGGTTTTACTCTTCATATTTCGAGTACTTATTTTTTGAACTACGCAGCAATGCGTGTGTAAGTTTGCAATTCCGTTTGTTGTATTTATTTGTTTACAGATGCTTTATATAAAATGTTGCCTCAATGCTTTTGTCTTGATCAGAATAATGATATGCGAGCGCGAATGCACCTGCTTTATGCGGGCAAGATGACGAGTTGAATAAAAAGAAACCATTTGTAAATGCGAGTTTATCTACCACAAAATTTCCATTTTGAATTTTTATTCACTAATTGTGGCTAATGTGTCGATAAATAATCAGGTGAATCGGTTCAGATGAGATATTTTTTCGTTTCAATTCCGTTAAAACTACCCCGTGGTGGGTAAATTTAACATTTGTGCATAGTTACATGTTTGAAACGTTATTTCTGTAATGTTGTTAAAATATGCCCCCTTTACTGATTTCAATCAAAACCTGTATGGACAGAAGGTGAATACTTTGTTACTTTAGCGTCAAGAACATGAAATTGGTAAGACCAATTGACTCCGGGCAAATGGCTTAAGACAGGAAATCATGGCCTACAGCAAAATCCGCCAACCAAAACTCTCCGATGTGATTGAGCAGCAGCTGGAGTTTTTAATTCTTGAGGGGACACTTCGCCCCGGAGAAAAACTCCCACCGGAACGCGAGCTGGCAAAACAGTTCGACGTCTCCCGCCCCTCCTTACGCGAGGCGATCCAACGCCTTGAAGCGAAGGGGTTACTGCTTCGTCGTCAGGGCGGTGGCACTTTTGTTCAGAGCAGCCTGTGGCAGAGCTTTAGCGACCCACTGGTAGAGCTGCTCTCCGACCATCCTGAATCCCAGTTTGACCTGCTTGAGACGCGCCATGCGCTGGAAGGTATTGCAGCCTATTACGCTGCACTGCGCAGCACGGATGAAGACAAAACGCGTATCCGTGAACTCCACCATGCGATCGAGCTTGCTCAACAGTCCGGCGATCTTGACGGCGAATCTGACGCGGTACTCCAGTATCAAATTGCTGTCACCGAAGCGGCACATAATGTGGTGCTGCTCCATTTGCTAAGGTGTATGGAGCCGATGCTGGCCCAGAACGTTCGGCAAAACTTCGAATTGCTGTATGCGCGTCGCGAGATGCTGCCGCTGGTGAGCAGTCACCGTACCCGCATCTTTGAAGCAATTATCGCCGGGAAGCCTGAAGAAGCGCGTGAAGCGTCTCACCGTCACCTGGCGTTTATCGAAGAGATTCTGCTGGACAGGAGCCGTGAGGAAAGCCGTCGTGAACGCGCCTTACGCCGTCTGGAGCAACGAAAGAATTAGTGATTTTTCTGGCAGAACGTTAACCAGAAGATGTTGTAAATCAAGCGCTATCGAAAGGCGCGGCAACTAAACGCAGAACCTGTCTTATTACGCTCTCTGGTGAGAACGTAATGGGACAGGTTCCAGATAACTCAACGTATTAGATAGATAAGGAATACCCCCATGTCAGAACGTTTCCCAAATGACGTGGATCCGATCGAAACTCGCGACTGGCTACAGGCGATCGAATCGGTCATCCGTGAAGAAGGTGTTGAGCGTGCTCAGTATCTGATCGACCAACTGCTTTCAGAAGCTCGCAAAGGCGGCGTGAAAGTAGCGGCAGGTGCTGGGGCCAGCAATTATGTAAACACTATTGCCGTTGAAGATGAACCGGAATACCCGGGCAATCTGGAGCTGGAGCGTCGTATTCGTTCTGCTATCCGCTGGAACGCCATCATGACCGTACTGCGCGCGTCTAAAAAGGACCTCGAGCTGGGTGGCCACATGGCATCCTTCCAGTCCTCCGCAACGGTGTATGATGTTTGCTTCAACCACTTCTTCCGTGCACGCAACGAGCAGGATGGCGGCGATCTGGTTTACTTCCAGGGCCACATCTCTCCGGGCATCTACGCTCGCGCATTCCTGGAAGGTCGTCTGACTGAAGAGCAGATGAACAACTTCCGTCAGGAAGTACATGGCAAAGGCCTGTCTTCCTACCCGCACCCGAAACTGATGCCGGAATTCTGGCAGTTCCCGACCGTATCTATGGGTCTGGGCCCAATCGGTGCAATCTACCAGGCTAAATTCCTGAAATATCTGGAACACCGTGGCCTGAAAGATACCTCTAAACAAACCGTTTACGCCTTCCTGGGCGACGGCGAAATGGATGAGCCAGAATCTAAGGGTGCTATCACCATCGCGACCCGTGAGAAACTGGACAACCTGGTCTTTGTTATCAACTGTAACCTGCAGCGTCTTGACGGTCCGGTCACCGGTAACGGCAAGATTGTTAACGAACTGGAAGGCATTTTCGCGGGCGCTGGCTGGAACGTTATCAAAGTCATGTGGGGCGGTCGTTGGGATGAGCTGCTGCGTAAAGATACCAGCGGTAAACTGATCCAACTGATGAACGAAACCGTTGACGGCGACTACCAGACCTTTAAATCCAAAGATGGCGCATACGTACGTGAGCACTTCTTCGGTAAATACCCGGAAACCGCAGCCCTGGTTGCTGACTGGACTGACGAGCAGATTTGGGCTCTGAACCGTGGTGGTCACGATCCGAAGAAAGTCTACGCTGCACTGAAGAAAGCGCAGGAAACCAAAGGCAAAGCAACTGTAATCCTGGCCCATACCATCAAAGGTTACGGCATGGGTGACACCGCCGAAGGTAAAAACATCGCTCACCAGGTTAAGAAAATGAACATGGACGGCGTGCGTTATATCCGCGACCGTTTCAACGTTCCTGTGACCGATGAGCAGGTTGAAAACCTGTCTTACATCACCTTCCCGGAAGGTTCTGAAGAGCACACTTATCTGCACGCTCAGCGTCAGAAACTGCACGGCTATCTGCCTGCTCGTCAGCCGAACTTCACCGAGAAGCTGGAACTGCCTGCTCTGGAAGACTTCGGTGCGCTGCTGGAAGAGCAGAACAAAGAAATCTCCACCACTATCGCTTTCGTTCGTGCCCTGAACGTAATGCTGAAGAACAAGTCGATTAAAGATCGTCTGGTTCCGATCATCGCTGACGAAGCGCGTACTTTCGGTATGGAAGGTCTGTTCCGTCAGATCGGTATCTACAGCCCGAACGGTCAGCAGTACACCCCGCAGGACCGTGAGCAGGTTGCTTACTATAAAGAAGACGAGAAAGGTCAGATCCTGCAGGAAGGCATCAACGAACTGGGTGCTGGCGCATCCTGGCTGGCTGCTGCGACCTCCTACAGCACCAACGATCTGCCGATGATTCCGTTCTACATCTACTACTCCATGTTCGGGTTCCAGCGTATCGGTGACCTGTGCTGGCAGGCAGGCGACCAACAGGCTCGCGGCTTCCTGGTAGGGGGAACTTCTGGTCGTACGACGCTGAACGGCGAAGGTCTGCAGCACGAAGATGGTCACAGCCATATTCAGTCTCTGACTATCCCGAACTGTATCTCTTACGATCCGTCTTACGCGTACGAAGTTGCGGTCATCATGCACGATGGTCTGGAGCGTATGTACGGTGAGAAACAAGAGAACGTTTACTACTACATCACCACGCTGAATGAAAACTACCACATGCCGGCAATGCCAGCAGGTGCCGAGGAAGGTATCCGTAAAGGTATCTACAAACTCGAAACCCTCGAAGGTAAGAAAGGTAAAGTTCAGCTGCTGGGCTCCGGTTCTATCCTGCGTCACGTGCGTGAAGCAGCACAGATCCTGGCGAACGACTATGGTGTAGGTTCTGACGTTTACAGCGTAACCTCCTTCACTGAACTGGCGCGTGATGGCCAGGATTGTGAACGCTGGAACATGCTGCACCCGATGGAAACTCCGCGCGTTCCGTACATCGCTCAGGTGATGAACGACGCTCCGGCAGTGGCATCTACTGACTATATGAAACTGTTTGCCGAACAGGTTCGTACTTATGTACCGGCTGATGATTATCGCGTACTGGGTACTGACGGCTTCGGTCGCTCTGACAGCCGTGAAAACCTGCGTCACCACTTCGAAGTTGATGCTTCTTATGTGGTTGTAGCGGCCCTGGGCGAACTGGCTAAACGTGGCGAAATCGATAAGAAAGTGGTTGCTGACGCAATCATCAAATTCAACATCGATGCAGATAAAGTTAACCCGCGTCTGGCGTAAGAGGTAAAAGAATAATGGCTATCGAAATCAATGTACCGGACATCGGGGCTGATGAAGTTGAAATCACCGAGATCCTGGTCAAAGTAGGCGACAAAGTTGAAGCTGAACAGTCGCTGATCACCGTAGAAGGCGACAAAGCCTCTATGGAAGTTCCGTCTCCTCAGGCAGGTATCGTTAAAGAGATCAAAGTCTCTGTTGGCGACAAAACTGAGACCGGCAAACTGATCATGATTTTCGATTCCGCCGATGGTGCAGCAGCCGCTGCACCTGCTCCGGCAGAAGAGAAGAAAGAAGCCGCTCCGGCAGCAGCACCTGCTGCGGCAGCGGAGAAAGAAGTACACGTACCGGACATCGGCGGTGACGAAGTCGAAGTTACCGAGGTTATGGTTAAAGTGGGCGACACCGTTGCGGCTGAACAGTCTCTGATCACCGTTGAAGGCGATAAAGCGTCGATGGAAGTTCCGGCGCCGTTCGCGGGCACCGTTAAAGAGATCAAAATCAACACGGGCGATAAAGTGTCTACCGGTTCTCTGATTATGGTCTTCGAAGTTGCAGGCGCAGCGCCTGCTGCAGCACCGGCTCAGGCGGCAGCTCCAGCAGCAGCGGCGGCTCCGGCAGCTTCTGGCTCGAAAGAGGTTAACGTTCCGGATATCGGCGGTGACGAAGTTGAAGTCACTGAAGTGATGGTTAAAGTGGGCGATAAAATTGCCGCTGAGCAGTCACTGATTACCGTTGAAGGCGATAAAGCGTCGATGGAAGTTCCGGCACCGTTCGCGGGCACCGTGAAAGAAATCAAAATCAGCACCGGCGACAAAGTCAAAACCGGTTCTCTGATTATGATCTTCGAAGTTGAAGGCGCAGCTCCAGCTGCCGCGGCTGCTCCAGCCTCTGCAGCTGCACCGGCTCAGGCTGCTAAACCAGCCGCAGCTCCGGCCGCGAAAGCGGAAGGTAAATCTGAGTTCGCTGAGAACGACGCTTACGTTCATGCAACACCGCTGATTCGTCGCCTGGCGCGCGAGTTCGGTGTAAACCTGGCGAAAGTGAAAGGTTCTGGCCGTAAAGGTCGTATCCTGCGTGAAGACGTTCAGGCTTACGTGAA
This sequence comes from Citrobacter sp. 21OH12SH02A-Citro, assembly GCF_027919895.1. Lineage (NCBI taxonomy): Bacteria > Pseudomonadati > Pseudomonadota > Gammaproteobacteria > Enterobacterales > Enterobacteriaceae > Citrobacter > Citrobacter sp. 21OH12SH02A-Citro. The sequence goes on along the minus strand of NZ_CP114801.1, from coordinate 3,989,599 downwards.
AGACGCTATCAAGCGTGCTGAAGCTGCTCCGGCAGCAGCAGGCGGCGGTATTCCGGGCATGCTGCCTTGGCCGAAAGTGGACTTCAGCAAGTTTGGTGAAATCGAAGAAGTGGAACTGGGTCGTATCCAGAAAATCTCTGGTGCTAACCTGAGCCGTAACTGGGTGATGATCCCGCACGTTACTCACTTCGACAAGACCGATATCACCGATCTGGAAGCGTTCCGTAAACAGCAGAACGCCGAAGCTGAAAAACGTAAACTGGATGTGAAATTCACGCCAGTGGTCTTCATCATGAAAGCCGTTGCCGCCGCTCTGGAACAGATGCCGCGCTTCAACAGCTCTCTGTCTGAAGACGGTCAGCGTCTGACCCTGAAAAAATACATCAACATCGGTGTCGCGGTAGATACGCCGAATGGTCTGGTTGTTCCGGTCTTCAAAGACGTGAACAAGAAGAGCATTACCGAGCTGTCTCGTGAACTGACCACCATCTCCAAGAAAGCGCGTGATGGCAAGCTGACCGCTGGCGAAATGCAGGGCGGTTGCTTCACCATCTCCAGCATCGGTGGCCTGGGTACGACCCACTTCGCGCCGATTGTGAACGCGCCGGAAGTGGCTATCCTCGGTGTCTCCAAGTCCTCTATGGAGCCAGTGTGGAACGGTAAAGAGTTTATGCCGCGTCTGATGATGCCGATTTCGCTCTCCTTCGACCACCGCGTAATCGACGGTGCTGATGGTGCGCGCTTTATCACCATCATCAACAACATGCTGTCTGACATTCGCCGCCTGGTGATGTAAGCGAAAAAGCCGGCCCGACGGCCGGCTTTTTTCTGGTAATCTCATGAAGTCAGTGAGGTTATTGTGCGAAAGACAAATCGGTTGCCGTTTGTTGTTTCAAAATTGTTAACAATTTTGTAAAATACGGGCGGATAGAACGACCCGGTGGACGACGGGTATAAATTAAGAGGTCATGATGAGCACTGAAATCAAAACTCAGGTCGTGGTACTTGGGGCAGGCCCTGCAGGTTACTCTGCTGCCTTCCGTTGCGCAGATTTAGGTCTGGAGACCGTCATCGTAGAACGTTACAGCACCCTCGGTGGTGTTTGTCTGAACGTCGGCTGTATCCCTTCTAAAGCGCTGCTGCACGTAGCAAAAGTTATCGAAGAAGCCAAAGCGCTGGCTGAACACGGTATCGTTTTTGGCGAGCCGAAAACCGATATCGACAAGATTCGTACCTGGAAAGAAAAAGTTATCACTCAACTGACCGGCGGTCTGGCGGGTATGGCCAAAGGCCGTAAAGTGAAAGTGGTTAACGGTCTGGGTAAATTTACCGGGGCAAACACCCTGGAAGTTGAAGGTGAAAACGGCAAAACCGTGATCAACTTTGACAACGCGATCATCGCGGCGGGTTCCCGTCCGATCGAACTGCCATTCATTCCGCATGAAGATCCGCGCGTGTGGGATTCCACCGATGCACTGGAACTGAAAACTGTTCCTAAGCGCCTGCTGGTAATGGGCGGCGGTATTATCGGTCTGGAAATGGGTACCGTTTACCATGCGCTGGGTTCAGAGATCGACGTGGTTGAAATGTTCGACCAGGTTATCCCGGCTGCCGACAAAGACGTGGTTAAAGTCTTTACCAAACGCATCAGCAAGAAATTCAACCTGATGCTGGAAACCAAAGTGACCGCCGTTGAAGCGAAAGAAGACGGTATCTACGTTTCCATGGAAGGCAAAAAAGCGCCTGCTGAAGCTCAGCGTTACGATGCGGTGCTGGTGGCTATCGGTCGTGTACCGAACGGCAAAAACCTCGACGCGGGTAAAGCTGGCGTGGAAGTTGATGACCGTGGCTTCATCCGCGTTGACAAACAGCTGCGCACCAACGTGCCGCACATCTTTGCTATCGGCGATATCGTCGGTCAGCCGATGCTGGCGCACAAAGGTGTTCACGAAGGTCACGTTGCCGCTGAAGTTATCGCCGGTAAGAAACACTACTTCGATCCGAAAGTTATCCCATCCATCGCATACACTGAACCAGAAGTTGCATGGGTTGGCCTGACTGAGAAAGAAGCGAAAGAGAAAGGCATCAGCTTTGAGACCGCCACCTTCCCGTGGGCTGCTTCTGGTCGTGCTATCGCTTCCGACTGCGCAGACGGTATGACTAAACTGATTTTCGACAAAGAATCTCACCGTGTTATCGGTGGTGCGATTGTCGGTACCAACGGCGGTGAGCTGCTGGGTGAAATCGGTCTGGCGATCGAAATGGGTTGTGATGCTGAAGACATCGCGCTGACCATCCACGCGCACCCGACTCTGCACGAGTCTGTGGGCCTGGCGGCAGAAGTGTTCGAAGGTAGCATCACCGACCTGCCAAACCCGAAAGCGAAGAAAAAGTAATCTTCCCGCTTTTGTGAAAACGCCTCTTCGGAGGCGTTTTTTTTGCCTGAAAGCTACCAGTTCTGGTAACGTTGCCGCACTGCGCCAGGGCACGTCCGGTATCAAGCTGCAAACCTGCAGCGCGCAGGGCGATCGCGCAAAATACCAGACCCGCGTCGTGTCTAATGCCAACAAAGTGAACCTGAAGTTCGAAGAAGCGAAACCGGTTCTGGAAGCGCAGCTGGCGAAATCCGTCGCTAACATCCTGTAATCTCTCGTGAGCTGGCCGGAGCCCCGGTCAACTCACTATTTGACTGGCATTCAGGGCGCTACGGGCTGCCAGTTTTTATCCAGATGATATGCGGTTAACGCCTCGGCTTTCTGCTGTGCATCAGCGCCGAGATCGGCCTGGTAGACTTTATCATCACCGTTAATCATAAAACTCATAACACCAGTGTGATCGTAGCTGACGGGCCAGGCAACCATCGCAAAGCCGCTGGTTTTATCGGGAAGGATACGGAAACGATAGCCGTGATAGCCCGTGCCAGGCTCTTGCGGACTAAAGGCCGGGCCAAGCGGGCTTGGCGCTTCGCCGGGCGAAACAGGCCAGTACAGACCATCTTTTTTCCCTTCAGAACTGACAATCTTTTGCGCGTATTTTTGGTTCATCGCAAAGTAGCTTTGCTGAGCATCTACATAGGCGTGTAATGCTTCAATAGCCGCAAGTTCGTTGCGCCCAATCTCTCGGGTCAGGATCTCTTCAGCCGCTTCCTTGATATCAAATTGCCAGCCGGAAGCGGTTTTAACAACCGGGATCGGCAGTTGCCAGTCGCTGTCCCCGACCACCAGGTGCGCGGTATTGCCGTCGATGACGGTATTATGGCGGACCTTCCAGTCGCGCAGGAAGCGATCAACCGCATCAGGATCGACGCCTTCCGGTGGCAGAAACTCGCGCCAGTTTTCCCCGAGCAGGTTGTTCATCGCGCTTTCATTCTGCTCGCTTATCGCGGTTGCCAGGGCATCGGTCGCCTGGTCTGGTGTGCTGAAGGATTGCTGTGCCATCGCGGTGGTCGAAACCATGAATAACACCATTCCACTGAGTAGTTTATTTTTCATGTCGGTTCCCTTAACGATGACGGAATTCACGGTGTTCAGCACGGTCGCCGGATAGCTGGCGAGATGGCTGGTTGCGGGCGACCTGCCTGCTTTGAGCCCCTCGCTGCTGCTGCGCCTGCCAACTGGCGGAGCGACTGTCGTTGCCGCTCAGCGCATTGGCCCGCGGCTGGCTGGTCCGTTGTTGAAGATTGCGTTGCTGCGCTGGTTGCGTGACCCGTTTCTCTTGTCGCTGAGTGGCGGCCTGGCGATGTTCATGTTGCTGAGTGTTTGCCCGTTTTGCCGTTTGCGGTTTGGTATCGTAACCACGGTAGTTATTACGCTGGGAAATTTGCTTTAGTTGTTGGCTGGATGCTTGACGCTGGGCGTCTTTCGTTCCCGTACGCGCCGTCTGGGGGAAGGTTTTCCCCGTTGATTTTTCCATCTGGCTCAACGCTGCCTGACGCTGGCTATCACGGTTGACCGGTCTTTGCTGGGTTGAGCTTAGGCCAGTAGCCGTGTTAGTGGAGTGGAAGCGGTTATTGAGCTGGCTATTAGGGTACGGAACCCCTTCGCGATAGGCCGGGTTGTGCTGCCAGGTACGGTTGGCATCCGTCAGACGCTGTCCACTGATTTTATTGAAGTTATCAACGTTGATATTGATGTTGTTATCACCGTTGCGGTTATAGCCGCCATGGTTATCCCAGTCATCGTTATGATGGTGATCCCAGTCATCGTCGTCATCCCAGTCAATATTGCTGAAGATGGCATAAGTTGTGGCGACGCCGAGGCTGAAGCCTAAACCGTTAACGAAGCTGTTGCCAAACTGCTCGCCGGGCGTTGGCGGTAGATAGGTTGGCGGATAGGCGGTGTTCGGCCAGGTACCGTAAACCGTATTTGGGTTATAGGTGGGAACGTAAACTACCTGCGGGTCGGCGGATTCAATTTTGATTACCGTTGGGCTTGCTGAGGCGGCGGTCGTGGCTGTTGTGGTCGTTGACTCGCTGGTAACGGTTTTAGCCGGAGCTGCTTTGGCCACGGTGGTAACAGTCTGCTGCGGTGTTGATTGCAATGCTCCGGTCTGTTGCGCCAGCGCACGCAGGCGTTGAACGGAATCCATAACCTCTTTCGGCTGCGCAAGGAATGCATCGCCCAGGCTCTGTACCCACGGCGGATTTTCACCCATCAGCGACATCAGCTGTGGAAACGCCACCAGCGATTTCACGCTGGGATCCCAGGGTTGGCTGGCAACGGCCTGAATGGCGGCATCACCCTGCATTTTGGGTTTGTCTTTTGACCACTGCGCGGCCTGGATGACGTTGGCCGGGTAGGTTGAGGCCATCAAAATTTGCGACAGCAGTGAATCCGGATAGAGCGCGATAGGCGCAACCCACTGATCGATTTGTGCCGATGTGTACGTAGGGGCTGCGGTGGGCGCTGGTTGATCGGCCGGGGCAGGGGCCGCTACGGGAGCTGGAGCCGGTGCGGACGGTTGCTGTGCGACGGGGGCTGGAGCTGCTGGCTCCGTTGCGCGACTTTTAACGAACATCACGCCAGAGGCGGCAAACAGCCCTGCACTGCACAGAAGGACAAGCAGATGTGGCTTAAAGGGCAACTTCATAAAATGACTCCAACGAGACAAGCGCTGTGCCGTGAGGCGTTCTGTTGCCGCGAGTATTATTCACCCGTGTTAGATAGTTTTGACTTTTATTGGGGATTCACCCGGCAGGTCCGGAAAAAGAGTGTGAAGATTTATTACACAATTATATCTCATGGCTGAAAAATCGCTGGAATATTCAGCATGTCGCGCTTGAAAATCAACCGTTTCACATCGTTTTTAGGGAGCCTAAATTACGCCCCGCCTTGTCGCTACACCATTCTTAACGATTCAGCCAATTTTTTATGTTGCTTTTTTGTAAACGGATTAACACTTAATGAAAATCCTGTTATTGTGCCTTACGCGGTACCGGGCATTTACCCTACTAACTACTGTCTCACAGGAGCGTGAAGAGAATCGCCCATCTACAAAAGCGCCGCATTATGACAATGAGAGCGAGGAGATATCGTCGTGCTAGAAGAATACCGTAAGCACGTAGCTGAGCGTGCTGCCCAGGGGATTGTGCCAAAACCGTTAGACGCAACCCAAATGGCCGCACTTGTCGAGCTGCTGAAGACCCCGCCTGTGGGCGAAGAAGAATTCCTGTTAGACCTGTTGATCAACCGCGTTCCTCCTGGCGTAGATGAAGCCGCTTATGTTAAAGCAGGTTTTCTCGCTGCCGTCGCGAAAGGCGACACCACCTCCCCGCTGGTGACTCCAGAAAAAGCCATTGAACTGCTGGGCACCATGCAGGGTGGTTACAACATTCATCCGCTGATCGACGCGCTTGACGACGCAAAACTGGCGCCGATTGCCGCCAGAGCGCTCTCCTCAACGCTGCTGATGTTCGATAACTTCTACGATGTAGAAGAAAAAGCCAAAGCGGGCAACGAATATGCGAAGCAGGTAATGCAGTCCTGGGCCGATGCCGAATGGTTCCTGAACCGTCCAGCTCTGGCTGAAAAAATCACCGTTACCGTGTTTAAAGTGACGGGTGAAACCAACACCGATGACCTCTCTCCGGCACCGGACGCATGGTCTCGCCCGGATATCCCTCTGCACGCGCTGGCGATGCTGAAAAATGCCCGTGAAGGTATCGAACCGGACCAGCCGGGCGCGGTAGGTCCGATCAAACAGATTGAAGAACTGCAGAAAAAAGGCTACCCGCTGGCGTATGTGGGTGACGTTGTTGGTACCGGCTCTTCGCGTAAATCTGCAACCAACTCCGTACTGTGGTTCATGGGCGATGATATCCCTCATGTACCGAACAAGCGCGGCGGCGGTCTGTGTCTCGGCGGCAAAATTGCACCGATCTTCTTCAATACCATGGAAGATGCGGGCGCACTGCCAATCGAAGTGGACGTCTCGAACATGAACATGGGCGACGTGATTGACGTTTACCCGTTCAAAGGAGAAGTGCGTAACCACGAAACCGGCGAATTGCTGGCAAGCTTTGAGCTGAAAACTGATGTGCTGATCGACGAAGTGCGCGCTGGTGGCCGTATTCCACTGATCATCGGTCGTGGCCTGACCACCAAAGCGCGCGAAGCGCTGGGACTGCCGCACAGCGACGTATTCCGTCAGGCGAAAGACGTGGCGGAAAGCAGCCGCGGCTTCTCTCTGGCGCAGAAAATGGTGGGCCGCGCCTGCGGTGTGAAAGGTATCCGTCCGGGCGCGTACTGCGAACCGAAGATGACCTCCGTGGGTTCTCAGGATACCACCGGCCCGATGACCCGTGATGAACTGAAAGACCTGGCGTGCCTGGGCTTCTCTGCTGACCTGGTGATGCAGTCCTTCTGTCACACTGCCGCGTATCCGAAGCCGGTTGACGTGACCACGCACCACACTCTGCCGGACTTCATCATGAACCGTGGCGGCGTGTCGCTGCGTCCGGGGGATGGCGTAATCCACTCCTGGCTGAACCGCATGCTGTTGCCGGATACCGTCGGCACCGGCGGTGACTCCCATACTCGTTTCCCGATTGGTATCTCCTTCCCGGCGGGTTCTGGCCTGGTGGCGTTTGCTGCTGCGACCGGCGTGATGCCGCTGGATATGCCGGAATCCGTTCTGGTGCGTTTCAAAGGCAAAATGCAGCCGGGGATTACCCTGCGCGATCTGGTACACGCCATTCCGCTGTACGCGATCAAACAGGGTCTGCTGACCGTTGAGAAGAAAGGTAAGAAAAACATCTTCTCTGGCCGCATCCTCGAAATCGAAGGTCTGCCGGATCTGAAAGTGGAGCAGGCGTTCGAACTGACCGATGCCTCCGCTGAACGTTCCGCTGCCGGTTGTACCATCAAACTGAACAAAGAGCCGATCGTTGAGTATCTGAACTCTAACATCGTTCTGCTGAAGTGGATGATCGCTGAAGGTTACGGCGATCGCCGTACGCTGGAGCGTCGTGTGCAGGGGATGGAAAAATGGCTGGCGGATCCGCAATTGCTGGAAGCCGACGCTGACGCAGAATACGCGGCGGTGATCGACATCGATCTGGCGGATATCAAAGAGCCAATCCTGTGTGCACCGAACGATCCGGACGACGCGCGTCTGCTGTCTGACGTGCAGGGCGAGAAGATCGATGAAGTCTTCATTGGCTCCTGCATGACTAACATCGGCCACTTCCGTGCAGCGGGTAAACTGCTGGATGCACACAAAGGCCAGTTGCCGACGCGTCTGTGGGTGGCTCCGCCAACCCGTATGGATGCGGCGCAGCTGACCGAAGAAGGCTACTACAGCGTGTTTGGTAAGAGCGGTGCGCGTATTGAGATCCCAGGCTGTTCGCTGTGCATGGGTAACCAGGCGCGTGTGGCTGACGGCGCAACGGTGGTTTCGACCTCTACCCGTAACTTCCCGAACCGTTTAGGTACCGGGGCGAACGTCTACCTGGCTTCTGCGGAGCTGGCGGCGGTTGCGGCGCTGATTGGCAAACTGCCGACGGCGGAAGAATATCAGGCCTATGTGGCGCAGGTTGATAAGACGGCGGTGGATACTTACCGTTATCTGAACTTCGACCAGCTGTCTCAGTATACTGAGAAAGCCGATGGTGTGATTTTCCAGACCGCGGTGTAATACGCAAACGCGATTTGTGTAAAAACGCATCAATGCCCGGAGAAGTCTGCTTCTCCGGGCATTTTTATTTCTATTCCTTATACCCGCTACGCTTTTTTTCTGCCGCGCTGCTGCGATAATTACAGCAAGGTGCAATGCGGTATTGGCGCATTGCCGGGAGCAGAGGAAGACATTATGGATTACGAATTTCTGCGCGATATTACCGGAGTGGTAAAAGTGCGTATGTCCATGGGCCACGAGGTGGTGGGGCACTGGTTTAACGAAGAAGTGAAAGAGAACCTGGCCTTACTTGATGAAGTGGAACAGGCGGCGCATGCGGTGAAGGGCAGTGAGCGCTCCTGGCAGCGAGCAGGGCATGAATACACGCTCTGGCTGGATGGTGAAGAGGTGATGGTGCGCGCCAATCAACTGGAATTCTCCGGAGATGAAATGGAAGAGGGGATGAGCTACTACGACGAAGAGAGCTTTTCACTTTGCGGCGTAGAGGACTTTCTTCAGGTCGTGGCGGCTTATCGTGAATTTTTAAAGCAAAAATGATCTTCTTAGGGTTGTGTAATTAACTGGGAGGTTTTAAATTTAGACATCTTGTGAATTAACAAGATGTCTAAATTTTATGGATGAAAGTAAATCAGAAACAGGGATTATCAATCATGAGTTATCTAAAGATAAGTGGGTTTAAAAATAGTAAATGGGCTGTTACTGCGGTTCTTGTTTTTGTTAATTTTGTTTTCTTTGTTTTTTCGGCTTATTTGGATTCGCGGGCGTTTAATTTATATCAAGCATCCTCATTCATCATTGCATGGGGAGGGAATGCGTCTCCGTTAACCCTATCAGGTGAATACTGGAGACTTTTAAGTAGCATGTTTATGCATTTAAGTATTTTTCATTTTTTCTCTAATATGATTGCACTACTTGGGATTGGTTTTTTGTTTGAAAACATGTTTTCACGTAGAGTTTTTATTGCTGTCTATATGTTATCTGGTATCGCTGGAGGGATATTAAGTGCTGTAGTTCATCGATATGAGTTGATAGTTAGTTGTGGAGCATCAGGAGCCATTCTTGGTATTACCGGCTATTTGCTAGCTTTTGGATTGTGTAACAAGATCGAGCTTCCATTTTCTAAAATTTTCACCAATGTTATTATTGTAATATGTTTAGGATTATTTCTGCCTGTAGATAACATGGCACATTTGGGTGGTTTTGTTACTGGGTTCGTCTTAGGTGCCCTAAGTGTAGATGGGAAGACCCATTTTTTTAAAAAACCAGGCAAGGTTTCAATAATTCTGATCATAACAGTGTGTATAATTGAAGGTGCTGTGCTTGCTAAATATTCAATTCCTGAGAATATTAAGTTCGTTCGACTTTCTAGATTAGAGTTTATTGTGAAAGACATGCGAGAGGGTGCCCCAGACCAACCGATAGATTTTAGATTTTTTAACCAATGTGTTGATGCTAGTGTTGAAAGCGGAAGTATTGTTCGATCTGAACTAATCGACTGTGAAAAAATGAGGGGGTTGTTTTATAAATATGGCTTAAGAATTAAAGAGCGTATTGAAGAGGATTTGAATAATTGTATAAATATTACTGAGGATCTGCGTTCTGAAAAGATAAGTGAAACTGAAAAACATAGTATAGAAATAATTAGTAATTATTGCGTGGCCCGACAAAAACTTGTTAATATTTCTTTTAAAAATTATCCAAATTCATCTGTAGATATCAAAAAATATTTTGAAGCTGAACATCAATTTAACGAATCAGTGATCGTGAATGATAACTCTAGTAAAATATTTGAGAATATCCCTGAATTAATATTTAATGCTGTTTCTTTAGAGCGGTGCAGAACTACAATTTGTCGTCGGTGGTAATAAACAGTTTTTGTCACAAGACCTGTGTTGAAAATCGGTGTCTGAATGTGAAGTTAGATAAAATTACTTGTATATTATGGGGGGAGTAGATTTCGCGTATCTCTCTCCAGAGCAGACCGGTGATGACATTAGGTTCCTCTTCTCTAAACTCTTTCGGTTCAGTATGGGACGTGCAGTGCTGAAGGTAGATTTCTTTCAGTAAAATCTTAGTATGAAAGATATTTTCCTTGTTCACGTCGTAGGTGAAGTCGCGAACGTGGTACTTCACTCGGTATAGCGTCGTCCCCCCTCCTGATAATCAGCATATTCCTGGCATGGCTATGGGCCAATACAGGAACGTGGGCCATCATTTCATGATTCATAAACTCATCGCGCTCGGTGATTTGCACCACGTCATCCAGCAGCCAAAATCTTCGTTTTCAAAAATGATGTGATCTTGGTGATCCAAAGTAAACAATGACAGGGAATGCCCAGTCATTGTTTCAATAGACGTTTCAGTGGATAGAGGCTATTTAACGTAAGCCAACAGGCTCAGGGAGTCACGTGCCAGCGCTTTGCATTTCTTGGCCGTTGGGATGCCAATACCGCTGAGGTCGCGGTAGCTGTCTTCACCCAACGCTTTCATATTGAAGGTGTCGTAATTACTCAGGTCCCACTGGTTTTGCTGGGCAAAAAAGACCAGTGCGCGACGAATCTGCCCATTTGGCAAATTCTGGTATCCACAGTCATTTTTCAGAAAAACAAAAACTGCCGTTAAATCGGCCATATCTTCGGCTTCGGACTCACTAAGCGCGTAGCTGTTTGCGCATACGGCCATCAGGCTGCCGAACAAAACGGTTCTGAAAAACGTCTTCATTGCTTCTACCACTGCATCACGGAATTTAAACGTTAGCACACTGCGAGCGAAGCGACGACCTTTATTATTAGCCGTTTACTTGACCTTCCCGTAAGGGTAAGGCTTATGCTTAAAAGATAGCCTGCTTAAGCTGCTGAATATAAGGAAGTGATTATGCAACGTCGTGACTTTTTAAAGTACTCCGTGGCGCTGGGCGTCGCGTCAGCGTTACCTCTGTGGAGCCGGAGCGTATTTGCTGCAGACCGTCCCGCATTACCCATTCCAGACCTGTTAACCGCAGATGCCTCTAACCGTATGCAACTGATCGTGCAAGCCGGACAGTCGAGTTTTGCCGGTAAAACAGCCACGACCTGGGGATATAACGGCAGTTTGCTCGGGCCGGCGGTCAAGCTGAACAAAGGGCAATCGGTGACGGTGGATATCCATAACCAGCTTGCCGAAGAGACGACGTTGCACTGGCACGGGCTGGAAATCCCCGGTGAAGTCGACGGTGGCCCGCAAGGTATTATTCCGGCGGGTGGGAAACGCTCTGTGACCTTCACACCGGATCAGCGCGCGGCAACCTGCTGGTTCCACCCGCATCAGCATGGGAAGACCGGTCATCAGGTGGCGATGGGCCTGGCCGGACTGGTGCTGATTGAAGATGAAGAGATTCGCAAGCTGCTGCTGCCTAAGCAGTGGGGCATTGATGATGTGCCGGTGATTATTCAGGATAAACAGTTCTCTGCTGATGGTCAGGTTAACTATCAACTGGACATCATGACCGCTGCCGTCGGCTGGTTTGGCGATACGCTGCTAACCAATGGGGCGATTTATCCTCAGCATGCTGCACCGCGCGGTTGGCTGCGTCTGCGTCTGCTAAATGGTTGTAACGCACGCTCACTGAATATCGCGGCCAGCGACAATCGTCCTTTGTACGTTATTGCCAGCGACGGCGGACTGTTGGCGGAGCCAGTAAAAGTGACCGAACTTCCTATGCTGATGGGCGAACGCTTTGAAGTGCTGGTGGACGTGAGTGACGGTAAAGCGTTTGATCTGGTTACTCTGCCTGTGGGTCAGATGGGCATGGCGATTGCGCCATTTGATAAGCCGCATCCGGTGATGCGCGTTCAGCCGCTGCTGATTACCGCTTCCGGCACGTTGCCGGATACGCTGACATCCATGCCGGCGCTGCCATCGCTTGAGGGGCTGACGGTGCGCAAACTGCAATTATCGATGGACCCAATGCTCGACATGATGGGCATGCAAATGTTGATGAAGAAGTACGGCGCTCAGGCTATGGCGGGTATGGATCATGGCAAGATGATGGGCCATATGAATAATGACAATATGGGCCACGGGAACATGAAGCATGGCAATATGAACCACGGTGAGATGGGGAATATGCAGCATGGTGACATGGGCAACATGAAGCATGGAACATTCGATTTCCATAATGCCAACCGGATTAATGGTCAGGCGTTTGATATGAATAAACCGATGTTTGCCGCGGCGAAAGGTCAACACGAACGCTGGGTGATTTCCGGTCAGGGCGACATGATGCTGCATCCGTTCCACATTCACGGCACGCAGTTTCGTATTCTGTCTGAAAATGGCAAAGCGCCTGCTGCGCACCGCGCGGGATGGAAAGATACGGTGCGGGTAGAGGGCGGCGTGAGCGAGGTGCTGGTGAAATTTGACCACGACGCGCCAAAGGAACATGCCTATATGGCGCACTGCCATTTGTTAGAGCATGAGGATACCGGGATGATGCTCGGTTTTACCGTATAAACAGCGGCGGATAGCGGTGGCGCTATCCGCTAAATGTTTATTCCAAAAACGGATTATTACTCTATCGTCGAGTAAAGGCATTCATATACTGATGAGGTTAATCACTCATCACGAGGTATTCATGACCCTTTTGCGTAAAGTACTGACGGCATCTTTTATTATGCTTCTGGCGGTTTCGGCACAGGCTGCGATGAAGATGGAACGCCAACAGATTTCAAAACTGAATTTAAGTCTCGAAATTCCGCAGACACTCACGCCGATGCCGGACGAAATGGCAAAAATCAAATACCCTTCTGAAAACCGTCCACAGGTGATTTACGGTGACGAACGCGGTAAAGCGTCTCTAGGTATTACCGCCGGGCGCAACGCGTTGCCTGCCGCTCAGTTGGATATGGCAAAGGATGCGACACTGAAGATGCTGACCAACTTCAAGCCGCAGGCGGAACCTGTCACGGTTGATGGACATAAAGCGTGGCTGATTACTTTCCGTTCTCAAGCGCCGGATACTGAAATTCTCAATATGCTGCTGATTACCTCGCAAAACGAGAAAGCGGTGCAGGTCTCCTTCAATATGACCAAAGATCTTGTGGCTCAGTATCAGGAAGCCGCAAAAGCGTCGTTACTGTCACTGAAGTTTGAATAAAAAAACGCCCGCTGATTAGCGGGCGTTGTCCATTTTACTTCGCGTCGTCCGGCAACGCATATGCCACAATATAATCGCCCATCTTGGTGCCAAATGAGCCGTGGCCCCCGGCGGATATCACCACATATTGCTTACCGTTAACTTCATACGTCATCGGCGTTGCCTGGCCGCCTGCCGGAAGCCGACCCTGCCACAGTTTTTCACCGTTGCTCATGTTGTATGCGCGCAGATAGTTATCGGCAGTCGCGGCTATAAACAGCACGTTACCCGCGGTGGAGATAGGTCCACCCAGCATCGGCATCCCCATATTGAACGGCACCGGAACCGGCATTGGGAATGGCATGCTGTCCTGTGGCGTACCAATGCGTTTTTTCCACACCACTTGATTGGTTTTCAGATCTACGGCGGAAATGTAGCCCCATGCTGGCTGTTTACACGGCAGACCAAATGGTGAAAGGAACGGATTGAGCGTTACGCCGAACGGTACGCCGTACTGCGGCTGAATACCGGACTCCGTGCCAGTACCTTTGGCATCTTTCGGCGGCTCCATCGGATTGCCGGGACCGCGTGGGATCAGCTTAGAAACGAACGGCAGCGCCATCGGGTTGGCAATGGCTACCTGACGGTTGGGATCAACGGAAATACCGCCCCATTCGAACATGCCGAGGTTACCCGGGAACACCAGAGTGCCTTGCTCTGAAGGCGGGGTAAAAATGCCTTCATAGCGCAGCTGGTGGAACATTACGCGGCACACCAACTGGTCAAACATGGTTGCGCCCCACATATCCGCACCACTGAGATCTTTTTGCGGACGGAAACTGAGATCGGAGAACGGCTGGGTTTTGCTGACATAATCACCTTTGGCTGCACCTTGCGGCACCGGTTTTTCCGGGGCAGGCACCACCAGTTCACCATTACGGCGGTCGAGCACAAAGATATTACCGGTTTTTGCCGGGGCATAAATGACCGGGATTTTCTCTCCATTGACGTTGATATCCGCCAGGGTTGGCTGTGCCGGTAAATCCATATCCCACAGATCGTGGTGAACGGTCTGATAGCTCCAGGCCAATTTCCCGGTCGTGGCATTTAACGCCAGAATGGCGCTGGCGTAACGTTCCTGTTCCGGTGTGCGGTTACCGCCCCAGATATCCGGCGTGGTAACGCCCATGGGTAGATACACCAGATCCAGCTTCGCGTCGTAGGCCGCAGGCGCCCAGGAGTTGGGTGAATTAAAGGTGAAGGTATGTTCATCTGACGGGATGAAATTAGGATCCTTGGCTCCGGGATCAAACGCCCACAGAAGCTTGCCGTTATTGACGTCAAAACCACGTATCACCCCGGATGTTTCGCGGGTTGAGTAGTTATCGGTTACCGACCCGGCAATAACGATAGTTTTATCGGTGATTATCGGGGGAGACGTCGGTTCGTACAGGCCCGGTGAGGTATCCGGCATATTGGTCTGCAGATTCAAAATACCTTTATTGGCGAAGGTTTCGCACAGCTTGCCGGTCTCGGCATTCAAGGCAAACAGTCGACCATCATTGACCGGCAAAAGGATGCGGCGCGGACAGTCGGCCATCACCTCTGCAGAAGCTGTATCCGGTCTGGCTTCATGATAAGAAACGCCGCGACAGGTTACGTGCTGGAAGCTGGTATTGGTATTGAGTTGGGGATCGAAATGCCACTTCTCTTTCCCGCTGGCCGCATCCAGGGCGAACAGCCGCTGATGGGCGGTACACAGATAAAGAGTATCCCCCACTTTTATTGGCGTGACTTCATTGGTGATTTCACCGGGATCGTTGGGTTGTTTTAAATCCCCGGTACGAAATACCCAGGCTTCTTTCAACTGATGAACGTTGTCAGCGTTAATTTGTTTTAACGGTGAGTAGCGTTGACCTTCCTGATTGCGACCGTAAGCCGGCCAATCCTCGTCGGCAACCGCTGAGATTGCATCGGCCTGAGAGGTATCTGCACTCAGCGTGCCGTGAACCTCTTGTGGGTCGTTGAAGCCAGCCCAGGTCAGGATACCGCCGCTAATCAGCAGGGCCACCACCAGCGCCGCTACTGCGCCACTGGAAGGGATAATCAGGCGATGCCAGACGAAAGGAAGGATAAGCCAGATACCAAAGAAGACCAGGATGTCGCTACGCGGCGTCAGCGCCCAGAAATCAAAGCCGACTTCCCAGACGCCCCAAATCATGGTGGCGAGAAGCAGGGCGGCATACAGCCAAAGGGCGGAGCGGTTACTGCGCCACAGCAGGAGAGCCACACCGAGCATGGCAAGGCCCGCGATCGGGTAATACCAGGAGCCACCGATGGCGACCAGCCAGCCTCCACCAATCAGGAGATATAGTCCACAAAGTGCCGCAAACAGGGCGCTCAGGGTCACGATAAGCCGTTGAGAACGTACGTTGTTATTTGCCATAAAAAATACCATCACAGGTGTTATTTCTTTAATAGCAGTTAATTATAGGAGCTAAAACGCGTGATAAACGTCACATTATGAACTTTATCAACAGATGCCGCGTATGAATGCTTTTGCTGGTATACTGCGTGCCTTGCGCTTAGATGCTGGCTTATTAAAAGTTAGCATTGAGTGATTTGTTTTTAAATCATATGGTTAGAGATATGAAACATACTGTTGAAGTCATGATCCCGGAAGCGGAGATCAAAGCGCGTATTGCTGAACTGGGACGTCAGATTAACGAACGTTACAAGGACAGCGGCAGCGATATGGTGCTGGTTGGTCTGTTACGCGGCTCATTTATGTTTATGGCCGACCTGTGCCGTGAAGTGCATGTCTCCCACGAAGTCGATTTCATGACTGCTTCCAGCTATGGCAGCGGAATGTCCACCACGCGCGATGTTAAAATCCTGAAAGACCTGGATGAAGACATTCGTGGCAAGGACGTGCTGATTGTCGAAGACATCATCGACTCCGGTAACACGTTGTCCAAAGTGCGTGAGATTCTGAGCCTGCGCGAGCCGAAATCCCTGGCTATTTGTACGCTGCTGGACAAACCTACCCGTCGTGAAGTGGATGTTCCGGTTGAGTTTATCGGATTCTCTATCCCAGATGAGTTTGTTGTCGGCTATGGCATTGACTATGCCCAGCGTTATCGCCATTTGCCGTACGTTGGCAAAGTGGTGCTGCTGGACGAGTAATGTCGGGAGCGCTTGATGGCGCTTTGCTTATTCGGCCTGCACGATACTTCCCCGCAGGCCGAAAAGCGACTTAAGCGTCGCTGCCGCTTGTTGGTATCTGCTTGTGATTGGTATGTTTCTGGCTGAGGTTAGACAGCCCCTGGCGATAGCGCTGCTCCAGCGTCTCGCGACTGGTGGCGGTGACGTCCAGATCGCGCAGCAGGCCATCATGAATACCGTAAGCCCAGCCGTGAATGGTAACTTTCTGACCGCGCTTCCAGGCTGAACGCATGATGGTTGAGTGGCCCAAGTTGTAGACCTGCTCCATTACATTCAGTTCGCACAGGGTGTCAATGCGACGTTCCTGCGGCATTTCACCCAGCAGTGAACTGTGTTTAAACCAGATATCGCGAATATGCAGTAACCAGTTATCAATCAGCCCCTGTTCTTTATTTTCAATAGCCGCCTGTACGCCACCACATCCATAGTGGCCGCAAATAATAATATGTTCCACTTCCAGCACATCCACCGCATACTGAACCACTGAGAGACAGTTCAGGTCGGTGTGAATAACCAGATTGGCAACATTACGGTGAACAAATAATTCACCCGGCTCAAGACCGGTTAAACGTTCTGCGGGAACGCGACTGTCGGAACATCCAATCCATAAAAAGCGCGGATTTTGTGCGTGAGTCAGCGTTTCAAAAAATCCGGGATCCTCTTCTACCAGCATCTTTGACCATAGCGCGTTGTTGCTGATGAGTGTATCTATGTCTTTCATGGAGGCTGTAACCAATTGAATTGCGTTGCGCTAATATAGGGTAACTCCTGATTTATTAAAACCAAATATCAAGCATTAGAATGTAAGGTAAGTAAAAAACCATGACCATTGCTCTGGAACTTCAACAACTTAAAAAAACCTATCCCGGTGGCGTTCAGGCGTTACGCGGAATAGATTTGCAAGTCGAAGCGGGGGATTTTTATGCGCTTTTGGGACCGAATGGCGCAGGCAAGTCCACCACCATCGGGATAATCAGCTCGCTGGTGAATAAAACCTCTGGGCGGGTGAGCGTCTTCGGATACGATCTTGAAAAAGATACCGTTAATGCGAAACGCCAGCTTGGTCTGGTACCGCAGGAGTTTAACTTTAACCCGTTTGAAACCGTGCAGCAGATCGTAGTCAACCAGGCGGGTTATTACGGCGTTGAGTATAAAGAGGCGGTCAAACGCAGCGAATTATATTTAAAGCAGCTCGATTTATGGGAAAAACGTAACGAGCGCGCGCGCATGCTCTCCGGCGGGATGAAACGCCGTCTGATGATTGCCCGCGCACTAATGCACGAGCCTAAATTACTCATCCTTGATGAACCGACGGCGGGGGTCGACATTGAGCTGCGTCGTTCAATGTGGGGTTTTTTAAAGGATTTAAACGACAAAGGCACCACGATTATTCTGACCACTCACTATCTCGAAGAAGCGGAAATGCTGTGTCGCAACATCGGCATTATTCAGCACGGCGAGCTGGTGGAAAACACCTCGATGAAGAGCCTGCTCTCTAAGCTGAAATCCGAGACCTTTATTCTCGATCTGGCGCCGAAAAGCCCGCTGCCAAAACTGGAAGGCTATCATTACCGGCTGGTGGATACCTCCACGCTGGAAGTTGAAGTACTGCGTGAACAGGGGGTCAACAGCGTGTTCTCACAGCTGAGCGCCCAGGGCATTCAGGTATTGAGTATGCGAAACAAAGCGAACCGACTGGAAGAACTGTTTGTTTCTCTGGTGCATGAAAAACAAGGAGATCGCGCATGATGCAGCTTTATTGGGTTGCGCTGAAAAGCATCTGGGCGAAAGAGATCCACCGCTTTATGCGTATCTGGGTCCAGACTCTGGTTCCTCCCGTCATTACTATGACGCTCTATTTTATTATCTTTGGTAACCTGATCGGCTCGCGAATCGGCGAAATGCATGGTTTTAGCTACATGCAGTTTATCGTGCCAGGGCTGATTATGATGGCGGTAATTACCAACTCGTACGCTAACGTGGCATCGTCATTCTTCAGCGCCAAGTTTCAACGCAACATTGAAGAGTTACTGGTCGCTCCGGTACCGACGCACGTGATCATCGCCGGCTTTGTTGGCGGCGGCGTGGCGCGTGGCCTGTGCGTAGGGATCCTGGTAACAGCGATTTCGTTGTTCTTTGTGCCGTTCCAGGTGCATTCCTGGGTCTTTGTGGCGCTTACGCTGGTGTTAACGGCGGTGCTGTTTTCGTTGGCCGGTCTGTTGAACGCGGTTTTCGCTAAAACCTTTGACGATATCAGCCTGATCCCAACCTTCGTGCTGACTCCGCTGACCTATCTGGGCGGCGTTTTCTATTCGTTAACGTTGCTGCCGCCGTTCTGGCAGGGACTGTCGCATCTGAACCCGATTGTCTACATGATTAGCGGTTTCCGTTACGGCTTCCTGGGGATCCACGATGTTCCGCTGGTTACCACCTTTGGCGTGCTGGTGGTGTTTATCGCAGCATTTTATTTGCTGTGCTGGTACCTGATTCAGCGCGGACGCGGCCTGCGCAGCTAAGTCTTTCTTCCTCTCCTTACCCGGGAGAGGAAGACTTTTGATGCTTATCACCATTACGGATTTATCACCCTGATAAACTACTTGCCTGCTAAGGAGGTAGGCAATGCTAGGTTGGGTAATTACCTGTCATGATGATAAGGCACAGGATATGCTGCATCGTCTGGAGAAAAAGTACGGCCCGTTGGTTCAATGCCAGGCGGTGAGTTTTTGGCGTGGGCTTAGCTCGAATATGCTAAGCCGCATGATGTGCCATGCCCTGCATGCTACAGACTCTGGCGAGGGTGTGATATTCCTGACGGATATGGCCGGGGCCGCGCCTTACCGCGTGGCTTCGTTAATGAGCCATAAACATCCCCAGTGTGAAGTGATTTCAGGTATCAGTTATCCATTGCTTGAGCGAATGCTTTCGTCGCGGGAATCGATGAGCAGTTCTGCGTTTCGTGATAGCATCGTTGCGCTTGGCGGGCCCGAAGTCTCTAGCCTCTGGCATCAACAACAGAAAAATCCCCCCTTCGTGTTGAAGCATGATTTGTATGAGTATTAATCATTGGTATTGATGGCGCTTTTGCTACAATAGCCGGGGTTTCTCGCCTCGGTTATCTCATATGGTTATGCGCGTTCTGCTTGTTTTATTGCTCCTGTTTTCTGGCAGCATAGCTGCGGCTTTGCCTGCTCGCTACATGCAAACCACCGAAGCAGCCGCCGTGTGGGCGCAGATTGGCAACAAGATGGTGACGGTAGGAAATATTCGCGCCGGGCAGATCCTCGCCGTTGAGCCAATTGCGGCAGACTATTACGAATTTACCTTTGGTTTTGGTACCGGGTTTATTGATAAGGGGCATCTGGAGCCTGTGCAGGGGCGGCAGAAAGTCGACGATGGTCTGGGCGATCTCAATAAACCCCTCAGCAACCAAAGCCTGATCACCTGGAAAGATACGCCGGTTTATAACGCTCCGGATGTTGGTAGCGCCCCGTTTGGCGTGCTGGCGGATAATCTGCGTTATCCGGTTATCAGCAAGCTTAAAGACCGTCTCAACCAAACCTGGTACCAGATCCGTATTGGCGGCAGACTGGCCTATATCAGTGCTCTGGATGCGCAGGAAGACAACGGTATCCCGGTGTTAACCTATCACCATATTCTGCGCGATGAAGAGAATACCCGTTTTCGCCACACCTCCACGACAACCTCCGTACGCGCCTTCAGCAACCAGATGGCCTGGCTACAGGACCGCGGCTACACCACGTTGACGATGTACCAACTGGAAGGCTATGTTCGCAACAATATGAATCTCCCGGCGCGGGCGGTGGTGCTGACTTTTGATGATGGTTTGAAGTCGGTGAGTCGTTATGCTTACCCGATTCTGAAGCAGCACGGCATGAAGGCAACGGCGTTTATTATCTCCTCACGTATCAAGCGCCACCCGCAGAAGTGGGATCCGAAATCACTGCAGTTTATGAGCATCGCGGAACTGAATGAGATCAGGGACGTGTTCGACTTCCAGTCGCATACCCATTTTTTACATCGGGTTGATGCGAATCACCGGCCAATCCTGCTGAGTCGCAGCTATCACAATATTCTGTTTGATTTTGCCCGTTCGCGTCGGGCGTTGTCTCAGTTTAACCCTCACGTTCTTTATCTTTCTTACCCGTTTGGCGGCTATAACGCCACCGCAGTAAAAGCGGCAGGCGACGCGGGATTCCACATGGCGGTCACCACGGTGAGAGGGAAGGTTAAACCGGGGGATAATCCGTTCTTATTGAAAAGACTTTATATTTTAAGAACGGATTCGCTGGAGACGATGTCGCGGCTGATAAGTAATCAGCCGCAGGGGTAAGGGCTGTCAGGCAACCTGTACCGGAATGGCTTTCGCGGTGCGCTTCATTTCGTTGTCGCCTTCAAAGTAGGCCACTTTCGGACGCCAGGTGCGGGCTTCTTCATCAGACATGGTGACGAAGCTGGCGATAATCACAATGTCGCCGACTTCAGCACAGTGTGCCGCTGCGCCGTTCACCGAGATGATTCTGGAGCCGCGTTCAGCCGCAATCGCATAGGTTGAGAAACGTTTACCGTTGCTCACGTTCCAGATATCAATAGCTTCGTTTTCCAGAATACCAGAGGCATCGAGGAAATCCTGGTCGATGGCGCAGGAGCCTTCGTAGTGCAGGTCCGCCTGCGTGACTTTTACGCGGTGGAGCTTGCCTTGCAGCATGGTGCGAATCATAACTTCTATACCCTGTCGTTTACCTTGGCTAAGCAGGCACTACTGGCCTGCTTTGAGAAATTCTCAGGCAGTATTGCCTGATTTTTAACCCCTGTCTACTGGGCTAATGTAACGCTTTGATTATCGATCAGACGTGCCTGACCCAGCCAGGCGGCGGCCAGAATCACCGCGCGTTTACTGGTTTCCGTCAGCTCCAGCAGCGTGTCGGCATCACGAATCTGAATATCGTCGGCACGGAAGCCTTTTTCATTCAGTTCCTGCTCGGCAATGGCAATAATCTCTTCCTGGTCACGATGGCCGGCAAGCAGCTTTTCAGCGATGCCGTTCATCACTTTGTGCAGACCCGGCGCAATTTTTCGCTGCTCTGCGGTCAGATAACCGTTACGTGAGCTAAGCGCCAGACCGTCTTTGGCGCGAATAATCGGCACGCCAACGATCTCAATGTCATAACCCAGATCCGCCACCATTTTGCGGATCAGTGCGAGCTGCTGGAAATCTTTCTCGCCAAAGCAGGCGATATCTGGCTGGATCAGGTTAAACAGCTTGCTGACGATAGTGGAAACGCCACGGAAGTGGCCTGGACGGCTGGCGCCTTCCAGCATGGTGGAGAGACCGGGAACTTCAACGAAAGTCTGGCCTTCCAGACCCTGCGGGTAGATTTCCTCAACGGCTGGCGCAAAAACATAATCGACTTTACGCTTGTTCAGCTTTTCACAATCTTCCTGCAGCGTGCGTGGATAGCGCACCAGATCGTCCGGTCGGTCAAACTGCATCGGATTGACGAAAATGCTGACGATCACCACATCAGCCCGCGCTTTTGCCTCATCGACCAGCTTCATATGGCCGTCGTGCAGGTTGCCCATGGTGGGAACCAGAGCGACGCGTTTGCCTTCCTGACGCAGACGACGAATATGCTGGCGCAGCAGCGGCAGGGTTTCAATGATTAACACGACAAGACTCCTTGAGTTGCCTGAGGAACCGTAGGCCGGATAAGGCGTTTACGCCGCCATCCGGCAACATGCAGCGAACCGCCTGATGGCGCTACGCTTTTCAGGCCGATATATGGCCTGAAAAATTAGTGGAAACTGTGTTCTTCGCCCGGATAAACGCCGGACTCCACTTCAGCCATATACTGCCGCACTGCGGCGCGCATGTCGCCTGCTTCATTGAGGAAATTCTTCGCAAATTTCGGGATGTGGCCACCGGTAATACCAAAGGCATCGTGCATGACGAGGATTTGTCCATCGGTGACGTTACCAGCGCCGATACCGATAACCGGAATCGACAGCGCTTCGGTGACGCGCTTCGCCACCTCAACCGGCACGCACTCCAGCACCAGCAACTGAGCGCCAGCGGCTTCTAAGGCCAGCGCGTCATCCAGCAATACCTGCCCGGCGTCGCCGCGGCCCTGAATTTTATAGCCGCCGAAAATATTCACCGACTGCGGTGTTAATCCCAGATGACCGCAAACCGGTACGGCGCGTTCGGTGAGCATTTTTACCGTATCTACCAGCCAGGCGCCGCCTTCAATTTTGACCATATTAGCGCCCGCCCGCATCACCACCGCGGCGTTTTCAAATGCTTGTTCCGGCGTGGCGTAAGCCATAAATGGCAGGTCGGAGAGCAGCAGACAGTTGGGAGCGCCACGACGTACGGCACGAGTGTGGTAAGCAATATCTTCAACGGTGACCGGTAGGGTGGAGTCATGCCCCTGGATCGTCATGCCCAGCGAGTCGCCAACCAGCATCACATTAATGCCTTCGTCGGCAAATAACTTAGCGAAGCTGTAGTCGTAGGCGGTAATGGTCGCGAAGCGTTTTTTCTCTTGCTTGCATTTCTGCAGCAGTGAAATGGTGGTGGGTTTCATAACATTTCCTGATGATGAAAGTCATATTTATCGGCATTCTAACAGTCACATTCAGGGGGGCAATTGTTTTAAGCAACCGTTTGGCACTAAAGTAGTAAACGCTGAAGGGGAGGGGATACTTTACCAGTGTGCAGGTTTTGCGGCACCAAGATGGGTGAGGAGCTGATGCAGGCTGATACCCTCCGGGAAGATAAGCTCAGGTGCGATTTCAGCGAGCGGCCACAGCATAAAACCACGGTTTTTCATGTCGTAGTGTGGCACGGTCAGACGTTCGGTGTTAATCACTTCATCGCCAAACAGCATAATATCGAGGTCCAGAGTGCGCGGCCCCCAGCGTTCGGCTTTACGTACGCGTCCCTGTTGCAGCTCAATGCGTTGGGTATGATTAAGCAATTCTTCGGGAGCGAGAGTGGTTTCCAGCGCCACGGCAGCGTTCAGGTAATCTGGCTGATCCTGCGGGCCTAATGGCGGTGTGCGGTAAAAGGAGGAAACAGCGACGATACGGCTGTCGGGAATGTCGCCAATCGCTTTTACGGCAGCATTAACCTGCTCCAGAGGAGAGGCTAGATTACTGCCGAGAGCGATATAGGCGATGGTCACGCGGAACCTTCACGGCGCGGGGCGCGTTTACGCGGGCGACGATGACGACGGCGTTCTGGTTCTTCGTCGAGTTCGTTGAGCATGCCTTTTTGTTCCGGCGGCGCTGAAACCTGGAATTCTCCCCACCACTGCGCCAGACGCTGCAGTTCAGCGTTGTTTTCCACTTCGGCACGCAGGGCCAGCAGATCGTAAGCGGCGCGGAACTTCGGATGCTCCATCAGCTTCCAGGCGCGTTTGCCCTGGCGACGAGACATGCGTAGCTGCAACTGCCAGATATCACGGGTCAGCGAGGTCAGACGTTTCGGGATCGCCAGCGAGCGGCAGGCTTCATCCAGTACGTCGTTCATCGCCAGTGCGAAGGCATCGTAATAAGCCAGACCGCTTTCCTGGGCAATTTTCTGCGCAGCTTCCAGTAACGGATACCAGAACATGGCGGCGAACAAGAACGCCGGGTTAACGCGCATATCATTGTGGATGCGGTTATCGGTATTCTTCAGCACCTGAGCGATGATGCGTTCCATTGGGCTGTCACCGTCTTCGGTGAAATAGCGCGTAATGGTGGGGAACAGCGGCTGGAACAGGCTGTACTCACGCAGTTTTTTATAGGTTTCATACCCATAGCCCGCCTGTAACAGTTTGAGTGCTTCTTCAAACAGGCGTGCGGGGGGAATATCGTTAAGCAGTGTTGCCAGACGCGGGATTGGCTCAGCGGTTTCCGGGCTGATACGCATGTCGAGCTTGGCGGCAAAGCGCACGGCCCGCAGCATACGTACAGGGTCTTCGCGGTAGCGCGTTTCCGGATTACCGATCAGGCGAACGATGCCCTCTTCGAGATCCTGCATGCCACCAACGTAATCACGCACGGTGAAATCGGCCACGCTGTAATACAGGCTGTTAATCGTGAAGTCGCGACGCTGGGCATCTTCTTCGATGGAGCCGAAGATGTTGTCGCGCAGCAGCATACCGTTTTGTCCGCGCTGTGAGGTTGTGCGATCGGACTCGCTGCCTTCATGATGACCACGGAAAGTTGCCACTTCGATAATTTCCGGGCCAAACATGACATGGGCCAGACGGAAACGGCGACCAACCAGACGACAGTTACGAAACAGTTTTCGCACCTGATCTGGCGTGGCGTTAGTCGTGACATCAAAATCTTTCGGCTTTTTGCCCAGCAAAAGATCGCGTACGCCTCCGCCAACCAGCCATGCCTCGTATCCGGCCTTATTGAGCCTGTACATTACCTTCAGGGCATTTTCACTGATATCTTTGCGGGAGATAGAGTGCTGCTCACGCGGGATTACCGTCATATGTGGACGGGCGACGGCGAGCTCGGCCTCGCGCTCCTCGCGGCTTAGCACCTTGCGGCAAAAATTAGCGACTCGGGTAAAAATAGTGCACCTCGGTAGTGTCAAACTTCAATCAGAACAAGTGTTGCTGTGTAAAAATAGCGGCTAATCATAGCTCAGCATGATGCATTTGAGAATGGCGGATTTACGATCGCCGATTCTGGCACCGCTGTCAGACTCCAGTTTTCAATGGCAAACGTGAGAATCTGATCCACGCGCATCTCCTGCCACGGGATATCGGAGTGCTGGCCGAGAAAGCGCAGCGCAGCAACAATCACCGGGCGTGGATCGCCTTGCGGCAGTGCAGGTGCATGATTTTGTTTTGAAAGTTTAGCGCCTTGTTCGTTGAGCGCCAGCGGCAGATGAATATAGTCCGGCGCTTGCCAGCCGAACTGTTGATACAACGAAATTTGCCGTACCGTCGGTTCGATAAGATCGGCACCGCGCACAATTTCCGTCACGCCCTGGAAGTGGTCGTCTACCACCACCGCGAGGTTATAGGCAAACAGCCCGTCGCGACGGTGAATAATAAAATCTTCCTTTGCAAGCCGCGGATCAGCCTGAATCACACCGCGCAGTTGGTCCGTAAACTGCATCACCGGATGGCGTTGCTTAATGCGGACCGCCGCCTGTTCAGGCCCGTGGCGTAGTTCACGGCAATGACCGTCGTAAATACCGCCGACGCTTTGAATACGCGCGCGCGTACAGGTGCAGTAATAACTCAGATCCTGCTGATGCAGCCAGGCCAGCGCCTCGCGGTAGGCGTCATGACGCTGGGATTGCCATAAAATATCGCCATCCCAGTGCAGCCCGTAATGTTCCAGCTGACGCAGAATCGTGTCTGCAGCACCGGGAACTTCACGAGGGGGGTCAATATCTTCAATGCGTACCCGCCAGATTCCGCGACGAGCACGGGCCTGCAGGTAACTCCCGAGGGCGGCAATCAGTGAACCAAAATGGAGTTCGCCAGAGGGGGAAGGGGCGAAGCGGCCAATATAATGTGAATCGCTCATTTTGCGGGCTAACAAATAATAAGGCGGGAGAAGCTCCCGCCTGTAGTAAACGTGGTAAAAATGACCGGAATTAACCTGCCATTTGTTTTTCGCGGATTTCTGCCAGCGTTTTACAGTCGATGCACAGATCGGCTGTCGGACGCGCTTCCAGACGGCGAATACCAATTTCTACGCCGCATGATTCGCAGTAGCCGAAATCTTCGTCTTCTACTTTCTTCAGCGTCTTCTCGATCTTTTTGATCAGTTTGCGCTCACGATCACGGTTACGCAGCTCAAGGCTGAATTCTTCTTCCTGTGCGGCGCGGTCCACCGGATCAGGGAAGTTAGCCGCTTCGTCTTGCATATGAGATACGGTGCGATCAACTTCATCCCTAAGTTGATTACGCCATGCCTCAAGAATACGCCTGAAGTGCGACAGCTGGGCTTCGTTCATATACTCTTCGCCCGGTTTCTCCTGGTACGGCTCCACCCCAGCGATGGCGAGAATACTCAGGGACGATGTTTTACGGTTTTGCCCTTCTTGCATGTTGCTTCTCCTTAACACGCACTATCGATCCCCATGTTCGGGGGAAAAATCAGGTCGCTATAAATAGCAGATGCTTTTCCGGATAGCAATTATCTAAACGTAACACTTGACAACCCTGTGAGGAAAAGCGTATTTGCCCACGCGCCCAGAATACTAATTAACCGAATATTTACACCATTACAAGGTAATGGGCAACGGCTCTTTAAGAGTCATACCATGGGCAGAAAGTTCCGCTTTATAAACCAGAATTTCTACCCCCTTAAGCTGTGCTTCAACTAATAATTGCGCATATTTTGCATCGATATGGCGCGCGGGTGAAAACCGTGTAATGGCTGAATGCAACACCGCGAAAAATATCACCGCGCGCTTGCCTTCGGCCGCTACGCTCATCAATTCCCGAAGATGTTTCTGACCTCGTTCAGTGATGGCATCGGGAAAATAACCCTGATCTTTTTCCGCCAACGTGACTGATTTCACTTCAATATAGCAGTCAGGTCGGGAATCCGCCTGTAACAAAAAGTCGATGCGGCTCCCTTCGGTGCCGTATTTTACTTCACTTTTCAAGGTGCTGTAGTCTGAAACTTCCGAAATTAACGAACGCTGAATAGCCTCTTTCGTTAATCTATTGGCCCACAGCGTGTTAACACAAATAAGTGCACCGGATTGGGTTTGCGTTAATTCCCAGGTATGTGGATATTTTCGTTTAGTATTTTCTGATGTCGAATACCAGACAGTATCTCCCGGCGTTGCGCAGCCGGTCATGGCTCCCGTATTGGGGCAGTGTAGCGTTAACGTTGTGCCATCCGGTGTGATCACATCCGCTAAAAAACGCTTATAGCGCTGAATGAGCGTTGCTGGTTGTAAAGGTGGAGAAAATTGCATGAACAGTTCCTTTGATTATTCAGTCAGCGTCCAGCGTTGCAACTGCGTGTAACGCGTGCGTCCTCGCATGAATGAGGAGGAATAAAGCCCAAACTCCGTTACCGGAAACGACCAGCCAAACCCTGGCGGAGGGATAGATACCGCGTGACCGGCGTCACGCAGCAACGTGATATGCGGGTGAAACGGCTGCGGGCTCTGGTGGCACCCACTGCGTGCGGCTTGTGCCCGCAACATGTTCGCCAACTGCAGCAGCCCGCGCGGCGGCTGACGCATTCCCAACCACACGACTCGCGAGCGCAGCCATTGCCCGGCATCGTCGAGTTTGAGCGTAAAACCAGGCTGGCGAATACGCCCCGCAAGCTGCGTTAACGCATGCTGCTTCTCAGCGCTGACGTCGCCCAAAAAGGCGAGCGTCAGATGCAGATTATCGGCGGCGACGGGACGACCCGCTTCAGGGGGGAACTGCGCGGCCCGCCAGTGGATTAACTGCTCCCGAACCTCGCCAGGCAATTCAATCGCAAAGAACAGCCTTTTTGGCTCAGACATGATGGATACTCGGTTATGAATTAACGCGATGCTACAATGCAGCGCGAAGAATGTTAACCCTCTGGAGTCATTTGTGACGTCGTTGCCCGTTGCCGCCGTAGTGCCTGAACTACTTACCGCCCTTGATGCCTCGTCGCAGGTTTTGCTGACGGCGCCGACCGGTGCCGGGAAATCAACCTGGCTGCCGTTGCGACTCCTTGAACATCGCGGTATCAAGGGACGGATTATTTTGCTGGAGCCGCGGCGTCTGGCAGCACGCAATGTGGCGCAGCGGTTGGCGGAATTGCTGAATGAAAAGCCTGGCGAGACCGTGGGGTATCGCATGCGTGCGCAAAGCTGCGTAGGGCCGCAGACCCGCCTTGAGGTGGTGACGGAGGGGGTTCTGACACGCATGATCCAGCGCGACCCCGAATTGACGGGCGTTGGGCTGGTCATCCTCGACGAATTTCACGAGCGGAGTTTGCAGGCCGACCTGGCGCTGGCGCTGTTGCTGGATGTGCAGCAAGGGCTGCGTGACGATCTGAAAATATTGATCATGTCTGCCACTTTGGACAACGGGCGTTTGCAGCAGATGTTGCCTGATGCGCCGACGATCGTTTCTGAAGGCCGCGCTTTTCCCGTTGATCGACGATATCAGCCGTTGGCGGCGCATCTGCGTTTTGCTGAAGCGGTAGCGATAGCGACGGCAGAACTCCTGCGCCATGAAAGCGGGTCGCTGCTGCTGTTTTTACCGGGTGTAGGGGAAATCCAGCGCGTGCAGGAGCAACTGGCAACGCGTGTGGGCAGCGATGTGTTGTTGTGCCCACTGTACGGCGCGCTGACGCTTGCCGAGCAGCGTCAGGCGATTTTGCCCGCGCCGCAAGGCAAGCGCAAAGTGGTGCTGGCGACCAATATTGCCGAAACCAGCTTAACGATCGAAGGCATCCGGCTGGTGGTGGACTGCGCCCAGGAGCGCGTGGCGCGCTATGATGCGCGTACCGGTTTAACGCGACTGATTACCCAACGCATAAGCCAGGCCTCGATGACCCAGCGAGCGGGACGCGCGGGCCGTCTGGAACCCGGTATCTGCCTCCATTTGCTTGCCAAAGAGCAGGCGGAAAGAGCGGCGGCACAGGGAGAACCGGAGATTTTACAGAGCGACCTGTCCGGACTGCTGATGGAGTTACTGCAATGGGGATGCACCGACCCTGAGCAACTGAACTGGCTGGATACACCGCCCGCCATCAACTTGCAGGCGGCAAAGCGGCTGCTGCAGATGCTGGGGGCGCTTGAGGGTGACAGGCTCAGCGCCAGGGGGCAGAAAATGGCGACGTTGGGTAACGACCCCCGTTTAGCGGCTATGCTGGTTAGCGCCAACAATGACAATGAAGCGGCAACGGCGGCAAAACTGGCTGCGATTCTGGAAGAGCCGCCGCGCGGTGGCAGTACCGATCTGGCTGTAGCGTTTTCACGAAATCAGCCCGCCTGGCAGCAGCGCAGCCAGCAATTACTGAAACGGCTTAACGTTCGCAGCGGACAGCCGGACAGCGCGCTGCTCCCCTCATTACTGGCGCAGGCGTTTGCCGATCGGATCGCGCGTCGGCGCGGGCAGGAAGGGCGCTATCAACTGGCGAATGGCATGGGGGCAATGCTGGATGCCGATGACGCCTCCGGACGCCATGAATGGCTAATTGCGCCGCTGCTACTGCAGGGCAGCGCTTCGCCGGATGCGCGTATTCTGCTGGCTCTGCCGCTGGATATCGAAGCGCTGATACAGGCATGCCCTGAACTGCTACAACAATCTGACACCATCGAATGGGATGAAACTCAGGGAACGTTAAAAGCATTGCGTCGGTCGCGCATTGGCCAGCTAACGGTAAAAGTACAGGCGCTGGCCAAACCCTCGGAAGAGGAGTTGCACCTGGCGATGTTGAACGGCATTCGCGATAAAGGGCTAAGTGTGCTCAACTGGACGCCGGAAGCCGAGCAGTTTCGCCTGCGTCTGCAATGTGCGGCAAACTGGTTGTCAGAGTATAACTGGCCTGCGGTAGATGAGGATTCTCTGCTGGCGACGCTGGAGAGCTGGCTGCTGCCGCACATGAGCGGTGTGCATTCGCTACGCGCGTTAAAAGCGCTAAATGTGGGTCAGGCGTTGCGCGGTTTGCTGGATTGGTCAATGCTGCAACGTCTGGATAGTGAACTGCCAGCGCATTACACTGTGCCGACGGGAAGCCGGATTGCCATTCGCTATCATGAGGATAACCCTCCGGTATTGGCGGTTCGGATGCAGGAAATGTTTGGTGAAGCGAAGACCCCAACCATCGCCGAGGGGCGCGTGCCGCTGGTGCTGGAACTGCTGTCTCCGGCGCAACGACCACTACAGGTAACGAGCGATTTAAGCGCGTTCTGGCAGGGATCGTACCGTGAGGTGCAAAAAGAGATGAAAGGGCGCTATCCCAAACATGTCTGGCCGGACGATCCGGCGAATACCGCGCCAACGCGGCGAACAAAGAAGTATTCGTAATGAAACTGTAGGCCGGATAAAGCGAAGCCGTCATCCGGTATAAACACGGCAGTAAATTGAGAGATTTCTTCTTCTGTTAACTGACGGAAGAACAGAGAATCGGGCCCTTGCGCCTGAATGTTGCGGAGAAAAAGCATGGCGGGGAATGACCGCGAGCCAATTGGACGTAAAGGGAAACCCTCGCGTCCGGTGAAACAAAAGGTGAGCCGTCGTCAACTCAGAGATGAAGAGTATGACGACGATTATGATGATGATGACTATGAGGATGAAGAACCGATGCCGCGTAAGGGTAAAGGCAAAGGGCGTAAGCCTCGTGGTAAACGCGGCTGGTTCTGGCTGCTGGTAAAACTGTCGATTGTTTTTTTGGTGCTGATCGCCATTTACGGCGTTTATCTGGACCAAAAAATCCGCAGCCGTATAGATGGTAAAGTCTGGCAGCTTCCTGCGGCAGTATATGGCCGTATGGTTAACCTTGAGCCAGAAATGCCGATCGGCAAGAACGAGATGGTGAAACTGCTGGAGGCTACGCAGTATCGTCAGGTGACGAAGATGACGCGCCCTGGCGAATTCACCGTGCAGGCGAAAAGCATCGAGATGATCCGTCGTCCGTTTGATTTTCCGGACAGTAAAGAAGGACAGGTGCGCGCGCGTCTGACCTTTGATGGCGACCATCTGGATACCATCGAGAATATGGATAACAACCGCCAGTTCGGTTTCTTCCGTCTCGATCCGCGGCTGATTACCATGCTTTCTTCGCCTAACGGTGAGCAGCGCCTGTTTGTCCCGCGCAGTGGATTCCCGGATCTGCTGGTGGACACGCTGCTGGCGACCGAAGATCGTCACTTCTATGAGCATGACGGTATCAGCCTCTATTCCATTGGCCGCGCGGTGCTGGCGAACCTGACGGCGGGGCGCACGGTACAAGGGGCCAGTACGCTGACCCAGCAACTGGTGAAAAACCTGTTCCTGTCCAGCGAACGTTCCTACTGGCGTAAGGCCAACGAAGCCTATATGGCGCTGATCATGGATGCGCGTTACAGCAAAGACCGCATTCTTGAGCTGTACATGAACGAAGTCTATCTCGGTCAAAGCGGTGACAATGAGATCCGCGGCTTCCCGCTGGCAAGCCTCTACTACTTTGGCCGTCCGGTGGAAGAGCTGAGCCTCGACCAGCAGGCGCTGCTGGTAGGGATGGTTAAAGGAGCGTCAATCTATAACCCGTGGCGTAACCCGAAGCTGGCACTGGAGCGTCGTAACCTGGTGCTGCGTTTACTACAACAGCAGCAGATTATCGACCAGGATCTGTATGACATGCTGAGCGCGCGTCCGTTAGGCGTACAGCCGCGTGGTGGGGTGATCTCACCGCAGCCCGCCTTTATGCAGATGGTGCGCCAGGAGCTACAGGCAAAGCTGGGCGATAAAGTTAAAGACCTCTCCGGCGTGAAGATTTTCACCACCTTTGATTCCGTGGCGCAGGATGCTGCAGAAAAAGCGGCGGTGGAAGGTATTCCGGTGCTGAAGAAACAACGTAAGCTGAGCGATCTGGAAACCGCGATTGTGGTGGTCGACCGCTTTAGCGGCGAAGTGCGTGCCATGGTTGGTGGGGCAGAACCGCAGTTCGCTGGTTATAACCGTGCGATGCAGGCACGTCGTTCGATTGGTTCTTTGGCTAAACCAGCGACCTATCTGACCGCGCTCAGCCAGCCGAAGCTGTATCGTCTAAATACTTGGATTGCCGATGCCCCGATTGCGCTGCGCCAGCCTAACGGCCAGGTGTGGTCGCCGCAGAACGATGACCGTCGCTATAGCGAAAGCGGAAAAGTGATGCTGGTGGATGCGTTAACGCGCTCAATGAACGTGCCAACGGTAAATCTGGGGATGGCGCTGGGCCTGCCTGCCGTCACCGATACCTGGCTGAAGCTGGGCGCGCCGAAAGATCAGCTTAACCCGGTTCCAGCCATGCTGCTGGGGGCGTTGAACCTGACGCCGATCGAAGTGGCGCAGGCGTTCCAGACTATCGCCAGCGGCGGGAACCGCGCGCCGCTGTCGGCGCTGCGTTCGGTGATTGCCGAAGATGGGACGGTGCTGTATCAGAGCTTCCCGCAGGCCGAGCGTGCCGTTCCGGCGCAGGCGGCGTATATGACGCTGTGGACCATGCAACAGGTGGTTCAGCGTGGTACGGGCCGCCAGCTTGGCGCGAAATATCCTGGGCTTCATCTGGCAGGGAAAACCGGGACCACTAACAACAACGTGGATACCTGGTTTGCCGGGATCGACGGCAGCCAGGTAACCATCACCTGGGTGGGCCGTGATAACAACCAGCCAACCAAGCTGTACGGTGCCAGCGGTGCGATGTCGATTTATCAGCGTTATCTTGCCAACCAGACGCCAACACCGCTGGTGCTGACGCCGCCGGAAGATGTGGTGGATATGGGCGTGGACTACGACGGTAACTTTGTTTGTAGCGGGGGGATGCGTACGCTTCCGGTATGGACTACCGATCCTGATTCGCTGTGTCAGCAGGGTGAAATGATGCAACAGCCGACCGGGAATCCGTTCGATCAGTCAACGCCGCAGCAGCAGCCTCAACAGCAGCAGCAACAACCGGCGCAGCAGGAAAAGAAAGATAGCGACGGTGTCGCTGGCTGGATAAAGGATATGTTCGGCAGTAACTGATATTGCTCAAAACCCGCTTCGGCGGGTTTTTCTTCTTTGGTCCATTCTCAGGGCCGAATAACATTCCAGCCTAATTTATTAACCCTTTCTTTTCATCTGGTTATTTCTTAACCCCTCAGTTTTAGTAGGGACGCGTATTGCTTGCTATCTCGCCAGAGTTTCGAATATTATGCTGCCGTTATAATAATAATTCTCGTTTACGTTATCATTCACTTTCATCAGAGAAATACCAATGGCGCGTCTTAAAACTGCTCAGCCAAGTTCATCGCTGCGTAAAATCGCAGTAGTGGTAGCCACAGCGGTTAGCGGCATGTCTGTCTATGCACAGGCGGCGGTTGACCCGAAAGAAGAAACCATCACCGTAACTGCTGCTCCTGCCGCACAAGAAAGCGCATGGGGGCCTTCGCCGACAATTGCCGCGAAGCGTTCCGCCACCGCTACCAAAACCGACACGCCGATCGAAAAGACGCCACAGTCTGTTTCGGTAGTGACAAACGAAGAGATGCAGATCCATCAGTCTCGTTCCGTCAAGGAAGCGCTGGGTTATACCCCAGGGGTTGTGGTCAGTAACCGTGGTGCTTCAAATACATACGATTTTGTCAGCATCCGTGGTTTTACCTCTGTCGGTTTAAGCCAGAACAACTATCTGGATGGTCTGAAGCTACAAGGGAACTTCTATAACGACGCGGTTATCGATCCTTACATGCTGGAGCGTGTAGAGTTGATGCGTGGGCCAACTTCCGTGTTGTACGGTAAGAGTAACCCTGGCGGTATTATTTCGATGGTCAGCAAACGTCCAACCACCGAGCCGCTAAAAGAAGTTCAGTTTAAAATGGGAACAAATAATCTGTTCCAGACAGGGTTTGATTTTAGTGATGCATTGGATGATAACGGTGAATTCTCTTACCGTTTAACCGGTCTGGCTCGTTCCACAAATGAGCAGCAGCAAGGTTCTGAATCACAGCGTTATACCGTTGCTCCGTCCTTCTCATGGCGTCCTGACGACAAGACTAACTTTACATTCCTTTCTTATTTCCAGAATGAACCCGAAACGGGTTACTACGGTTGGTTGCCGAAGGAAGGTACGGTTGAACCGCTACCTAACGGCAAGCGTTTGCCGACTGATTTTAATGAAGGTGCTTCAAATAACACTTATTCCCGCAATCAGAAAATGGTGGGGTACAGCTTTGAACACGACTTTAATGACACCTTCACTGTCCGGCAGAATTTACGTTTTGCTGAAATGAAAACGTCGCAGCAGAGCGTGTACGGTACGGGTATCTGTACAACAAATGCGTTTAACGCGCCTTGCCAGGCAATTCCGGCCGATCAGCGCGACCATTATCTTGGTCGTGGCACGGTTGTCGATGATGAACGCTTGCAGAACTTCAGTGTTGATACCCAGTTGCAGAGCAATTTCGCGACAGGAACGGTGGACCATACGTTGCTGACAGGTGTTGACTTCATGCGTATGCGTAATGATATCAATGCTAAATTTGGCACAGCTCCTGTTCTGGATCTTTATAACCCACAGCCTCTGGAAGATTTTGATTTCGACTCTACCGAGCCTTATCAGATGAACGAAACCAAACAAACCGGTATCTACATCCAGGATCAGGCGGAATGGGATAAGTGGGTCTTTACGCTGGGTGGTCGTTATGACTGGTCACAGCAAGCGACGACGATTCGTCAGAATTCAACCACTCCGCAAGCGGGTTATATTGAGCGTAACGATCATCAGTTCACATGGCGTGGCGGTGTAAACTACCTGTTTGATAATGGTATTTCTCCGTACGTTAGCTATAGCCAGTCATTTGAACCAAACGCATTCGATCTCTACAGCACTCCACGCATGGCTTTTGCGCCATCCAAGGGTGAACAGTATGAAGCGGGTGTAAAATATGTGCCGAAAGATCTGCCTGTGGTTATTACGGCTGCGGCATATCATCTGACGAAGACGAATACGCTGACAACCGATCCGACCAACTCGAATCTGCAAGTTCCGTCAGGCGAAGTACGTTCTCAGGGCTTTGAGTTTGAAGCTAAAGCGGCCTTGAATGCCAATATCAATGTGACTGCTTCATATACTTACACTGATGCGGAGTACACTAAGGACACCAATCTCAAAGGGAACAACGTAGAACAAGTTCCTGAAAATATGGCATCACTCTGGGGCGACTATACCTTTAACGAAGGCGTTCTGTCGGGACTGACCCTGGGAACCGGTGGACGTTTTATCGGTTCAAGCTATGGCGATCCTGCAAACACCTTTAAAGTGGGAAGTGCTGCTGTAATGGATGCTGTCGTGAAATACGATTTAGCGCGTTTTGGTATGGCTGGCTCTAGTGTTGCTGTCAACGTTACCAACCTGCTGGATCGTGAATACGTTTCTAGTTGCTTCCAAACCTATGGCTGCTTCTGGGGCGCAGAACGTCAGGTCGTTGCAACCGCAACCTTCCGTTTCTAATTTCTTTTTGGGCACGCTTTGCGTGCCCGTTTTACAAGTTGGCTGCTATGCAGGAAAACAGATCCCATCCCGACACCACTTTCGCGTTGCGTAATGTCTCCTTTCGTGTGCCTGGCCGCACGCTGTTGCATCCTCTCTCATTAACTTTTCCAGTGGGGAAAGTGACCGGCCTTATCGGCCACAACGGGTCCGGAAAATCGACGTTATTGAAAATGCTGGGACGTCATCAGCCGCCGTCGGAAGGTGAAATCCTGCTCGACGAACAGCCGCTGGAGAACTGGAGCAGTAAAGCGTTTGCCCGCAAGGTCGCCTATCTGCCGCAGCAGTTGCCGCAGGCCGAAGGGATGACGGTGCGTGAACTGGTGGCGATTGGCCGCTATCCGTGGCACGGGGCGCTGGGACGTTTTGGCGTTGCCGACAGAGAGAAAGTAGAAGAAGCTATTTCGTTGGTCGGCTTAAAACCGCTGGCGCACCGCCTGGTGGATAGCCTGTCCGGCGGAGAACGCCAGCGTGCGTGGATTGCCATGCTGGTGGCGCAGGACAGCCGCTGTCTGCTGCTTGATGAGCCGACTTCCGCGCTGGATATCGCTCATCAGGTTGACGTGCTGGCGCTGGTGCATCGCTTAAGCCAGCAGCGTGGGCTAACGGTGATTGCGGTGCTGCATGATATCAACATGGCGGCCCGCTACTGCGATTACTTAGTTGCGCTGCGCGGTGGTGAAATGATTGCGCAAGGAACGCCTGCTGAACTGATGCGCAGTGAAACTCTGGAACAGATTTACGGTATCCCGATGGGCATTTTGCCGCATCCGGCCGGTGCCGCACCCGTGAGTTTTGTCTATTAATGATTGAATTACATCATATTACCCGTCGGCGTCTGCTTACGGCGATGGCGCTCTCGCCGCTGCTGTGGCGGATGAATACGGCGTCCGCCGCGGCGATTGATCCGCAGCGTATTGTGGCGCTGGAATGGCTGCCGGTAGAGCTGTTGCTGGCGCTGGGTATTACGCCGTATGGCATTGCGGATATCCCTAACTACAAGCTGTGGGTCAGTGAGCCACCTCTACCGGACTCGGTGATTGATGTCGGGCTACGCACGGAACCCAATCTCGAACTGCTGACCGAAATGAAACCCTCGTTTCTGCTCTGGTCGGCAGGCTATGGTCCTTCCCCGGAAAAGCTGGCGCGTATTGCACCTAGTCGGGGATTTAACTTCAGCGACGGTAAAAAACCTCTGGTCGTTGCGCGACAATCGCTGCAGGAAATGGCGCAATTGTTCAATCTGCAGGACTCTGCTGAACGCCATCTGACTGAGTATGATCGTTTTATTGCCAGCCTGAAGCCGCGCTTCATTCAACGCGGTGCGCGCCCTGTGCTTCTCACCTCTCTGCTTGATTCGCGGCATATGCTGGTGTTTGGCCCAAACAGCCTGTTTCAGGACGTGCTGGATGAATATGGGATCCCCAACGCCTGGCAGGGAGAGACAAACTTTTGGGGCAGCACTGCCGTGAGTATTGACCGTCTGGCTGCTTTTCAGGATGTCGATGTATTGTGCTTTGATCACGGCAACGATAAAGAGATGGCTGGACTGATGTCTACGCCGTTGTGGCAGGCGATGCCCTTTGTTCGCAGCGGACGTTTTCAGCGCGTGCCGGCCGTCTGGTTCTATGGCGCAACGCTATCAGCCATGCATTTTGCCCGCATTCTGGATAATGCGCTGGGAGGCAAAGCGTGAGTAAACGTATCGCGCTGTTCCCCATTTTCCTGCTGGCGGTTCTGTTTGTTGCTGCCTGCTGGCTCACATGGGTTAACTTCTCCGTTGCGCTACCGCGCAACCAGTGGCAACAGGCTATCTGGTCACCGGATATCGATGCCATTAAACAGATGGTTTTCCACTACAGCCTGCTGCCGAGGCTGGCGATTTCGCTGTTGGTCGGTGCCGGGCTGGCACTGGTCGGCGTATTGTTTCAGCAGGTGCTGCGTAACCCACTGGCGGAGCCAACCACGCTAGGCGTTGCGACCGGTGCGCAGTTGGGCATTACCGTCACGACGCTGTGGGCTATTCCCGGTGCGCTCACCACGCAATTTGCTGCGCTGGCAGGTGCTTGTGTCGTTGGAGCGCTGGTGTTTGGCGTCGCCTGGGGCAAACGTCTTTCTCCGGTGACGTTAATCCTCGCCGGACTGGTGGTCAGCCTGTACTGCGGGGCGATTAACCAGTTGATGGTTATCTTCCATCACGATCAACTGCAAAGCATGTTTTTGTGGAGCAGCGGCACGCTAACCCAAACCGACTGGAGCGGCGTACAGCGACTGTGGCCGCAACTGCTGGGCGGCGTGATGCTGACTCTGCTGCTGTTGCGTCCAATGACGCTGATGGGACTGGATGACGGCGTGGCGCGTAACCTCGGTCTGGCGTTGTCGCTGGCGCGCCTGGCGGCCTTATCGCTGGCGATTGTCATCAGCGCCTTGCTGGTTAACGCGGTTGGGATTATCGGCTTTATTGGCCTCTTTGCACCGCTGCTGGCGAAAATGCTCGGCGCGCGGCGTCTGTTGGCGCGTCTGATGCTGGCCCCGCTGATTGGTGCGTTGATCCTCTGGCTCTCTGACCAAATCATTCTGTGGCTGACCCGCGTATGGATGGAGGTCTCCACCGGTTCGGTGACGGCGCTGATTGGCGCGCCATTGCTGCTGTGGTTGTTGCCGCGCCTTAGAAGTATGAGCGCACCGGATATGAATGCCAGCAACCGTATCGCCGCGGAGCGTCAGAATGTACTGATGTTTGCGCTGGCGGGCGGGGTGGTTTTGCTGCTGACTCTGGTGGTGGCGCTGTCGTTTGGCCGCGATGCGCACGGCTGGACATGGGCCAGCGGCGCGATGCTGGATGAACTGATGCCCTGGCGCTGGCCACGTATTCTGGCGGCGTTGATTGCCGGGGTGATGCTGGCGGTAGCGGGCTGTATTATTCAGCGTCTGACCGGAAACCCAATGGCGAGCCCGGAAGTTCTGGGCATTAGCTCCGGCGCGGCATTTGGCGTGGTGTTAATGCTGTTTCTGGTCCCCGGAAATGCCTTTGGCTGGCTGCTGCCCGCAGGGAGTCTCGGGGCTGCGGTCACCTTGCTTATCATTATGATTGCCGCCGGGCGCGGTGGTTTTTCGCCGCACCGTATGCTGCTGGCAGGGATGGCGCTCAGTACGGCGTTTACTATGTTGTTGATGATGCTGCAGGCCAGCGGCGATCCGCGTATGGCGGGCGTGCTGACCTGGATCTCCGGCTCAACCTATAACGCGACGGGCGAACAGGTACTGCGCACCGGAATTGTGATGGTTATCCTGCTGGCGCTGACACCGCTGTGTCGTCGTTGGCTGACGATTTTACCGCTCGGCGGCGATACGGCGCGTGCGGTGGGTATGGCGATCACGCCGTCACGCGTGGGGTTACTGCTGTTGGCTGCGGGACTGACGGCGACAGCAACCATGACCATTGGACCGTTGAGTTTTGTCGGGCTGATGGCTCCGCATATTGCCCGAATGATGGGGTTTCGTCGGGCGATGCCGCATATGCTGATTTCGGCGCTGGCGGGAGGTGTGCTGCTGGTCTTTGCTGACTGGTGCGGCAGGATGGTGCTGTTTCCGTATCAGATCCCGGCAGGATTACTGTCGACGTTTATTGGCGCGCCGTACTTTATCTATCTGCTACGTAAGCAGAGTCGCTGAGGTTAATCTCTTCCATTTAGGCTGCGTCGCCATCCGGCAATAAAAAAGCCGGGTGGCGGCTTCGCCTTACCCGGCCTACGTTATTTCTGGGCGTTATCTTTTACAATTTCGCAAACACCCGGCGCGCGGCGTCGATGGTGTTATTGATATCGTCTTCACTGTGCGCGACGGACATAAAGCCCGCTTCGAAGGCGGACGGCGCCAGGTAAATCCCTTCATCCAGCATCATGTGGAAGAAACGCTTGAAGCGTTCAACGTCGCATGCCATCACATCCTGATAGCAGGTCACGGTTTCTGCATCGGTGAAGAAAATCCCGAACATCCCGCCCACATGGTTAACCACCAGCGGAATATTCGTCTCTTCGGCGGCTTCCAGCAGACCTTCCGCCAGACGCGTCGTCAGTTCGTTCAGCGTTTCATGAATACCTGGCTGGGCCAC
The DNA here is from genome assembly GCF_027919895.1 of Citrobacter sp. 21OH12SH02A-Citro. Classification (NCBI taxonomy): domain Bacteria; kingdom Pseudomonadati; phylum Pseudomonadota; class Gammaproteobacteria; order Enterobacterales; family Enterobacteriaceae; genus Citrobacter; species Citrobacter sp. 21OH12SH02A-Citro. The sequence continues at coordinate 3,949,811 of NZ_CP114801.1, read as the reverse complement.
TTCGTTCAGACAAGCAAAACCTGCTGCCATCGCAATCGGGTTACCTGAAAGCGTACCCGCCTGATAAACCGGACCGGTCGGCGCCAGCGCGTCCATCACATCACGGCGACCGCCGAATGCGCCAACGGGCATCCCGCCACCGATGATTTTGCCAAGGCAGGTCAGATCCGGAACGACGCCGTAATAATCCTGCGCACCGGCCAGTGCCACGCGGAAACCGGTCATGACTTCATCGATGATCAACAGTGCGCCAAACTCATCACACAGGGCACGCAGGCCCGGCAGGAATTCTGGCAGCGGCGGGATGCAGTTCATGTTGCCTGCGACCGGCTCAACGATAATGCAGGCGATCTCCTGCGGATACTGTTCAAATGCCGCACGAACTGAAGAGAGATCGTTGTAGGTGCAGGTCAGGGTGTGTTTCGCAAAATCGGCTGGAACGCCCGGGGAGTTTGGCTGACCCAGCGTTAACGCGCCGGAACCAGCTTTAACCAGCAGGCAGTCGGCATGACCGTGATAGCAGCCTTCAAATTTGATGATCTTATCGCGACCGGTGAAACCGCGCGCCAGACGGATTGCGCTCATCGTCGCTTCCGTACCGGAGTTCACCATACGCACCATATCCATGGTCGGCACAAGTTCAGTGACCAGCTCCGCCATTTTCACTTCCATCTCGGTCGGCGCGCCGAAGCTTAAACCGCGCTCTGCGGCTTCAATCACCGCATTGCGAATTGCCGGGTGGTTATGGCCCAGTACCATCGGTCCCCAGGAACCGACGTAATCGACATAGGCTTTACCATCGACATCGTACAGATACGCGCCGTCCGCTTTTTCGATAAACAGCGGAGTACCACCCACGCCAGTAAAGGCGCGAACGGGGGAGTTAACGCCGCCAGGGATAAGTTCGCGTGCTGCGCTGTAGAGATTTTCAGACTTACTCATGGATGGGGTCCTGGTTCGTAGAAAAAGTAAATGCCCGCTATTCTAGTTATTCAGAGAAGGTTATGAAAGTTTTACGCAATTGAAACAATGCGATTTGCAGGGGATTTTCGTGAAATGTGCGAGTAGAATGCCGATTCCGTATTTGTATTACCAATTAATGATCATCTGATGAAGACTGACTCTCCCTCTTTTGAAGCACAACAAATTGTGCGTTTACGCCGCAGGGATCAAATCCGTCGACTCCTGGAACGCGACAAAACGCCGCTGGCGATCCTGTTGATGGCCGCCGTTGTCGGTACCGTGACGGGGCTTGTTGGCGTGGCATTTGAGAAAGCGGTGACCTGGGTACAAAATCAGCGCATTGGCGCCCTGGCCCAGGTTGCGGACCATGCCATTCTGCTGTGGCCGCTGGCGTTTATTCTCTCTGCATTGCTGGCGATGGTCGGCTATTTTCTGGTTCGTAAATTTGCGCCGGAAGCGGGAGGCTCGGGGATCCCTGAGATTGAAGGCGCGCTGGAAGAGCTACGACCTGTGCGCTGGTGGCGCGTTCTGCCGGTAAAATTTATTGGCGGCATGGGCACGCTGGGAGCCGGTATGGTGCTCGGGCGAGAAGGGCCGACCGTACAGATAGGCGGGAACATTGGGCGCATGGTGCTGGATATTTTCCGCATGCGTAGCGCCGAAGCGCGACATACCCTGCTGGCCACCGGTGCGGCTGCGGGTTTGTCGGCGGCGTTTAATGCGCCTCTGGCGGGGATCCTGTTCATTATTGAAGAGATGCGCCCGCAGTTTCGCTATAACCTCGTCTCGATCAAAGCCGTGTTTACCGGCGTTATTATGTCGAGCATTGTGTTTCGTGTGTTCAACGGTGAAGCACCGATTATTGAAGTCGGAAAGCTGTCTAATGCGCCGGTAAATACGCTGTGGCTGTATCTTGTGCTGGGGCTTATTTTTGGCTGTGTCGGGCCGTTGTTCAACACCATGGTGTTGCGTACCCAGGATATGTTCCAGTGCTTCCACGGCGGTGAAATTAAAAAATGGGTGCTGATGGGCGGCGCGATTGGTGGCCTGTGTGGGATCCTGGGATTAATTAAACCGGAAGCGGCAGGCGGCGGGTTTAACCTGATTCCTATCGCCGCGGCGGGTAATTTTAGCGTCGGTTTACTGCTGTTTATATTTATTACCCGGGTGATCACCACGCTGTTGTGCTTCTCGTCCGGCGCGCCCGGTGGGATTTTTGCCCCGATGCTGGCGCTGGGTACGTTACTTGGCACCGCGTTCGGTATGGCCGCGGCGGCCTCTTTTCCACAGTATCATCTGGAGGCCGGAACCTTTGCCATTGCCGGAATGGGGGCTTTGCTGGCGGCTTCGGTACGTGCACCGCTAACCGGTATTGTACTGGTGCTGGAGATGACCGATAACTATCAGCTCATTTTGCCAATGATTATTACCTGTCTTGGCGCAACACTATTAGCCCAATTTATGGGTGGAAAGCCGCTATACTCGACTATCCTTGCCCGCACGCTGGCAAAACAGGAAGCGGAGCAGGCGGCAAAAAGCCAGAGTACCGCCGCTGGCGAGAATACTTGAACGAAATACCAGGGTATTAGATAATGGCCTTAACCATTGGGTTATAATTTGCCCAATTGCCAATGTCGTTTGGAGCAAAATATGAGTGATGACGTAGCGCTGCCACTGCAATTTACTGAAGCAGCAGCCAATAAAGTAAAAAGCCTGATCGCTGACGAAGATAACCCGAATCTGAAATTACGCGTGTATATCACCGGCGGTGGTTGCAGCGGTTTCCAGTACGGTTTCACCTTTGATGATCAGGTGAACGATGGTGATATGACCATTGAGAAACAAGGTGTGGGTCTGGTGGTTGATCCGATGAGCCTGCAATATCTGGTGGGCGGCGCGGTTGACTATACCGAAGGTCTGGAAGGTTCCCGCTTCGTTGTGACTAACCCCAATGCGAAAAGCACCTGCGGGTGTGGTTCTTCTTTCAGCATCTGATTGCTGCCTGTAATACCGATGGTCTGATGGTGTAGGCCCGGTAAGCGTAGCGCCACCGGGCAATGTGCCGGTTGGCGACGTAAACGCCTTATCCGGCCTACATGTTCTGCATCATCACATCAACGCCCGTTATCATCCAGTGCAAACGTCGGCAATTTCAAATGCCAGCGAATGGCGGCAAGCCTAATCAGCAGGGTGACGATCATCCCCATCATACTGGCGTTTTCCAGCGATACATTAAAGGTATAAAACGCTGTCGCATGCACGATCCCGCCGATAATACATGCCGTGGCGTAGATTTCGGTGCGCAGAATCATCGGGACTTCACGAGCTAACACGTCGCGAATGATCCCGCCGCCGACGCCGGTAATCACCCCCATACAGATCGCCACCAGGGGACCCGTCCCTGCGAGAAATGCTTTATTGACGCCAATCCCCACGAACACCGCCAGGCCAACGGCATCCAGCACCGGAAGGATCCACTTCGGTAAACGTCGTGGCTGACGTACCAGCAGGATTGTCAGCATGCTGGTGATCATTGCCACCACCAGATCGGTGGGATCCTTAACCCAAAATACCGGCCCATGATCCAGCGCCATATCGCGGATCGTTCCGCCGCCAACGGCGGTAACCACCCCGAGGACCAGGACGCCAAACGGGTCCATTCGCAATTTTCCGGCCAGTAAGACGCCAGAGATAGCAAATACCGCGGTACCGACAATATCCAGCCAATAGACGAGCATTTTTAAATCCTCACAACAGACCTGGTGGGGGCAGGCGCTAATTTATCTGTGAAAGCGCATTACAGAGTTGTTTTGCGGCGAGGATAATACGCGGGCTCGCGCGTTCGAACCAGTCACTATTAAGTGTAATAATGGGTATTTTTAGCTGGTTTCCCCAGTATTGTTCAATTTTCAGAGTTTCGCCTGGCCCTCCGGTTGCAACAATAGCCTGGGGCGCTCGTGCCAGGACCTGCTCACGGCTAACCTGCGGCCAGGGGACCCGACTGCCGGCAAAGATGTTTTCTCCACCGCATACCTCAAGAACTTCGTGCTGAATGGAGCCTTTTCCACTGGTAAACAGAGGATTTGCGCCAAACTGGAGAAACACGCGTTTTTTCGGTTTGTTGGCATACCGAGATTTTAGTAAAGCATAGTCATCAAGCATGGTTTGCGCCGCCTGTTTTGCCTGCTCAGGTTTTGGACTCCACGCTGCCAGCTGGCGGAGCGCATCGGCGACCTGCTCGATGGTAACGGCGTCCACCCAGATGACCTTAATTCCCAGGGCGGTCAGCTGATTCACCTGCCGCTCAGCATTTCCCCCGCGCCAGGCGACGACTAAATCCGGTTTAAGCGCCACAATGCGTTCAAGGTTCATACCTTGCCAGGTGGAAACCTCCTCGATATTTTTGGCCGCTGGCGGGTAGTTTGAGTAGCTACTGACGCCTACGGGTGTAATGCCGGCGGCAAAGGCGAGTTCGGTATTGGCAGGAGAAAGCGTCACAACACGCGGTGCGGCGTACAGGAACGCCGGAAGAGTGAATAGCAGGGCGACCAGCGCCCTGGAGAGTAATTTAGCCATGCGCCAGTTTCTGTACCAGCGTTTCAACCATCAGGCTTGACTGTTTCGCGGCAACAACCAGGAACTCGTCAAAGCTGAGATGGGACTGCTGATCGGCGACGTCAGAGATGGCGCGAACCACGACAAACGGCACATTGAAGTTATGGCAAACGTGCGCAATCGCGGTCGCTTCCATCTCAACGGCAATGGCCTGCGGGAAGTTATGCTTAATTTTAGCCAGACCCACGGAGCCATTAATGAAGGCATCGCCGCTGACGATAAGTCCGCGAACGGCGTTCAGATTGAGTTGCGCAATGCAGGATTCTGCTGCAGCAATCAGCGCAGGATCGGCTTTAAAACCAGCCGGGCAGCCCGGTAACTGACCAAATTCATAGCCAAAGGCGGTAACGTCGGCATCGTGATAGCGCGCTTCGTCAGAAACCACAATATCGCCGACTTTCAGCGTAGAGGCCAGGCCGCCCGCGGAACCGGTGTTAATGATGGCATCCGGCTTGCAGCGTTCAAGCAGCAGCGTAGCGCCCAGCGCCGCCGCCACTTTACCGATACCTGATTTCAGTAGCGCAACCTCTGTACCGTTCAGTTGGCCGGTGTAAATTTCACAACCGCCGAGAGAGAGGGTCTGACGGTTTTCGATTTTGTCACGCAGCAGCGTAACTTCTTCTTCCATTGCACCAATGATGCCGATTTTCATAGATTTACTCGCGATAAGCCAGATTTGAGGGCATAGTCTATCATGCGCTTAAGGGGTAGCGCATTTCTCAGGCGGGAGAGGATATGGTACAGATCGATTTCCGAAAAAAAATAAACTGGCATCGTCGTTACCGTTCGCCGCAGGGCGTGAAGACGGAGCATGAGATCCTGCGTATTTTCGAAAGCGATCGTGGACGTATTATCAATTCTCCGGCTATTCGCCGACTGCAACAAAAAACCCAGGTTTTTCCGCTGGAGCGTAACGCGGCGGTGCGCACGCGCCTGACGCACTCGATGGAAGTTCAGCAAGTTGGGCGCTATATCGCTAAAGAGATCCTCAGCCGACTGAAAGAACTAAAACTGCTGGAGCAGTATGGTCTGGATGAACTGACGGGACCGTTTGAGAGTATTGTCGAAATGTCGTGCCTGATGCATGACATTGGCAATCCGCCGTTTGGTCATTTTGGTGAAGCGGCGATTAATGACTGGTTCCGCCAGCGGCTGTATCCCGCCGACGCGGAAAGTCAGCCCCTCAGCGATGACCGCTGCCTGGTGGCGGCGTTACGTTTGCGCGAAGGCGAAGAGTCGCTGAATGATATTCGCCGTAAGGTGCGCCAGGACCTGTGCCATTTTGAAGGTAATGCCCAAGGGATTCGTCTGGTGCATACTTTGATGCGTATGAATCTTACCTGGGCTCAGGTTGGTGGTATTTTAAAATATACCCGTCCGGCGTGGTGGCGCGGAAGTACGCCTACGACGCATGACTATTTAATGAAGAAACCGGGCTATTACCTTTCTGAAGAACCGTATATTGAACGGTTACGTAAAGAATTATCATTAGCGCCCTACAGTCGCTTTCCGTTAACCTGGATAATGGAAGCTGCCGATGATATCTCTTATTGCGTGGCCGACCTGGAAGATGCCGTTGAGAAAAGAATCTTTAGTGTCGAACAACTTTATCACCATCTGCATGAGGCGTGGGGGCATCACGAAAAAGGTTCCCTGTTTAGTCAGGTTGTTGAGAATGCCTGGGAGAAATCACGTTCAAATACATTAAGCCGGAGCACGGAAGATCAGTTCTTTATGTATTTACGCGTCAATACGCTGAATAAACTGGTGCCGTATGCAGCCCAGCGGTTTATTGATAATTTACCGCAGGTTTTTGACGGCAGCTTTAATCACGCGCTGTTAGAAGATGCCAGTAGCTTTAGTCAGTTGCTGGGGGTCTATAAAAATGTGGCGGTAAAACACGTATTTAGTCATCCGGACGTTGAGCAGTTGGAATTGCAGGGGTATCGGGTGATCAGCGGGTTGCTGGAGATCTATCAGCCTTTATTAAAAATGTCCCAGTCAGATTTTACTGAGCTGGTCGACAATGAAAGAGTTAAACGTTTTCCTATCGAATCACGATTATTTCAGAAGTTGTCTACTCGCCATCGCCTTGCTTATGTCGAGGCGGTTAGTAAAATATCAACGGGTTGCGCTGAGTTTTCGGTAATGGAATATTATTATCGCTGCCGGCTGATTCAGGATTATATCAGCGGGATGACCGATCTGTATGCCTGGGATGAATATCGTCGCTTGATGGCCGTAGAACAATAAATACTCATTTGTAAAGACGGCCAATAAAATTTTACTTTTTCCTTAAACTCAATTCTGGAACTTAGCGCTATAAAACGACTCTGACGTATACAGCAATTTTGCGTTACCTGTTAATCGAGAACGAAACACATGAAAAAAACCACATTAGCAATGAGTGCACTGGCTCTGAGTTTAGGTTTGGCGTTGTCCCCCCTGTCTGCCACAGCGGCTGAGACGTCGTCTTCAGCAATGACCGCCCAACAGATGCCAAGCCTGGCCCCGATGCTCGAAAAAGTGATGCCATCGGTGGTAAGTATTAACGTTGAGGGGAGCACGACGGTAAATACGCCGCGTATGCCGCGTAATTTCCAGCAGTTCTTCGGTGATAATTCACCATTCTGCCAGGACGGTTCACCGTTCCAGAGTTCACCGTTCTGCCAGGGCGGCGCGCCGGGCGCTGACAACGGCGGCGGCCAGCAGCAGAAATTTATGGCGCTGGGTTCCGGCGTAATTATTGATGCCGCGAAAGGGTATGTCGTGACCAACAACCACGTGGTAGATAACGCCACGGTGATTAAGGTTCAGTTGAGCGATGGCCGTAAATTTGATGCGAAGATTGTGGGTAAAGATCCGCGCTCCGATATCGCGCTGATCCAAATTCAGGATCCGAAAAACCTGACGGCGATTAAGCTGGCAGATTCCGACGCGCTGCGTGTGGGTGATTACACCGTAGCAATTGGTAACCCGTTTGGCCTCGGTGAGACCGTGACCTCCGGTATTGTTTCTGCACTGGGCCGTAGCGGCCTAAACGCGGAAAACTACGAAAACTTTATTCAGACGGATGCCGCGATCAACCGGGGTAACTCCGGTGGCGCACTGGTTAACCTGAATGGTGAGCTGATCGGTATTAACACCGCGATCCTTGCGCCGGACGGCGGCAACATCGGTATCGGCTTTGCAATCCCGAGCAACATGGTGAAAAACCTGACGTCGCAGATGGTTGAGTTTGGTCAGGTTAAACGCGGTGAGCTGGGTATTATGGGTACCGAGCTGAGCTCTGAGCTGGCGAAAGCGATGAAAGTTGATGCTCAGCGTGGCGCATTTGTCAGCCAGGTGATGCCGAACTCTTCCGCAGCGAAAGCAGGTATTAAAGCCGGGGATGTGATTACCTCCCTGAACGGTAAACCGATCAGCAGCTTCGCCGCCCTGCGTGCGCAGGTGGGTACGATGCCGGTAGGCAGCAAAATTAACCTTGGCCTGTTGCGTGACGGTAAGCCGGTCACTGTGAATCTGGAACTGCAGCAGAGCAGCCAGACTCAGGTTGATTCCAGCTCTATCTTCAAAGGCATTGAAGGGGCTGATATGAGCAACAAAGGCCAGGACAAAGAGGTCGTGGTCAGCGAGGTGAAAGCGAATTCTCCGGCTGCACGGATTGGCCTGAAGAAAGGGGATGTGATTATCGGTGCGAACCAGCAGCCGGTGAAAAATATCGCCGAACTGCGCAAAATCCTCGACAGCAAACCGGCTGTACTGGCGCTGAACATTCAGCGTGGTGACAGCTCCATCTATCTGTTGATGCAGTAATGTCCCTAAACCCCTTCCTGCACAGGAAGGGGTTTCTTTTTGTGATACTTCCCACAACTCCATACTTCTCCCTCTCGCTTTGTGCAGTTGCACAATGCCGCCGCTTATTATCTTCCCTATGCTTGAGCTCTGCTCACAGGAGGGGTTTATGGCTGGCTGGCATCTTGATACCAAAATGGCGCAGGATATCGTAGCGCGAACCATGCGCATCATTGATACCAATATCAACGTAATGGATGCCCGCGGGCGGATCATTGGCAGCGGCGATCGCGAACGAATTGGTGAATTGCACGAAGGCGCGCTGCTGGTGCTTTCACAAGGTCGGGTGGTCGATATTGACGATGCGGTAGCCCGGCATTTACACGGCGTGCGTCAGGGGATAAACCTGCCGCTGCGTCTGGAAGGCGAAATCGTTGGCGTTATCGGTCTTACTGGCGAGCCGGAACATCTGCGCAAGTATGGCGAACTGGTGTGCATGACCGCCGAAATGATGCTGGAACAGTCGCGTCTGATGCATCTGTTAGCGCAGGATAGCCGTCTGCGTGAAGAGCTGGTGATGAACCTGATTCAGGCTGAAGAGAATACCCCGGCGCTGATGGAATGGGCACAGCGATTGGGCATTGATTTGAACCAGCCGCGCGTGGTGGCGGTAGTGGAGGTCGACAGCGGTCAGCTTGGCGTTGATAGTGCGATGGCGGAGCTACAGCAATTGCAGAACGCGTTGACTACACCCGAACGTAATAATCTGATTGCGATTGTTTCTCTGACCGAGATGGTGGTGCTGAAACCAGCGCTCAATCAGTTTGGCCGCTGGGACGCTGAAGATCATCGCAAGCGCGTTGAGCAACTGATTGCCCGCATGAAAGAGAATGGACAACTGCGTTTTCGCGTGTCGCTGGGCAACTATTTTACCGGGCCCGGCAGCATTGCCCGTTCGTATCGTACGGCGCGCACCACCATGATGGTCGGCAAGCAGCGGATGCCGGAAAGCCGGAGCTATTTCTATCAGGACTTGATGCTGCCGGTGCTGCTGGACAGCCTGCGCGGCGGCTGGCAGGCCAATGAGCTGGCGCGCCCGCTGGTAAGGCTGAAAGCGATGGATAACAACGGTTTGCTGCGTCGAACATTATCGGCATGGTTTCGACATAACGTTCAGCCGCTGGCGACCTCAAAAGCATTGTTTATTCACCGCAATACGCTGGAGTATCGCCTGAACCGTATTTCAGAGCTGACCGGGCTGGATCTGGGGAATTTTGACGATCGACTGCTGCTGTATGTGGCGTTGCAGCTGGATGAGCAGCATTGATTAATTGCCTGATAAGCGTAGCGCTATCAGGCAACAATCGACTTATTTGCGCGTCAGTTTTTCCAGATCGGCTTCAATCTCGCTGATCTTGTTGGTCACGACGCTTTCCAGGTGACGTAAATCATCGAGGATCTTGCGTTTAAGATCGACTTCGCTGCGATCTCTCTGGCAGATCTGATCCAGTTCGTCGATCACGTAGCGCAGGTTGGGACTGATCTCCTGCACTTCTTTGTAACCCTGGCCGACGCCATCGGCGACAACCGTTTTACGCTGACGGGGATATTTGAACTTCACGCTCTTGGCAAAAAACTCGCCTTTATCCTTCTGGAAATAGATTTTCAGGATATCGTTGTTGGCTTCTTGCCGCAGACTGTAACGATCGATCTCTTCAGGATTAGTAATGCCCAGACTTTTCAGATTGTCATACATAGCGGTACCCTTAAGCTCACTATAACCATTGAATAATTAACGAAAAGCCTTGTTTATGCCACTCGCAGATGTAAAAAAAGCGGGCTAGGCCCGCTTTTTCAAATCGCTGTTAGTCGATGGTGCGTAACAGTTCGTTGATTCCCACTTTGCCACGCGTTTTGGCATCGACTTTCTTCACAATCACCGCACAGTACAGGCTGTATTTGCCATCTTTCGACGGCAGGTTGCCGGAGACGACCACGGAGCCCGCTGGAACGCGGCCGTAATGCACTTCGCCGGTTTCGCGATCGTAAATACGGGTGCTCTGGCCGATATACACACCCATAGAGATGACGGAGCCTTCTTCGACGATCACGCCTTCAACCACTTCAGAGCGCGCGCCGATGAAGCAGTTGTCTTCGATGATGGTCGGGTTAGCCTGCAACGGTTCCAGTACGCCGCCGATACCAACGCCACCGGACAGGTGTACGTTCTTACCGATTTGCGCACAGGAACCCACGGTCGCCCAGGTATCAACCATCGTACCTTCATCAACATAAGCGCCGATGTTCACGTAAGACGGCATCAGCACGGTGTTACGGGCGATAAACGCGCCCTGACGCACTGCCGCAGGCGGAACCACGCGGAAACCTTCTTTCTGGAAGCGCGCTTCGTCGTAGTTGGCGAATTTCATCGGCACTTTATCGAAGTAACGGCTTTCCGCACCCTCGATAACCTGATTATCGTTAATACGGAAAGAGAGCAGGACCGCCTTTTTCAGCCACTGATGCGTGACCCACTGACCCTCAATCTTTTCTGCGACGCGCAGTGCACCGGAATCCAGTAAAGAAATAACCTGATTCACCGCTTCGCGGGTTACGGTATCTACATTTGCCGGAGTAATGTCGGCACGGCGCTCGAAAGCGGACTCAATAACGTTCTGTAACTGCTGCATTGTTAAACTCTTTCCATAATAAATAAAAACATTACCCTTTATCGTTTGGATTGAGGGCCTCTGTCAACCGTTGATGCACTTCCTGCTGCAGCTCATTATTAAGGGCGCGCCGGTCGGCGGTGGCGATTATGAATAAATCTTCTACTCGCTCGCCAATAGTTGTAATTCGGGCGCCATGCAGCGAAATTCCCAGATCGGCAAAAATCTGCCCGACCCGCGCCAGCAGCCCTGGCTGGTCGAGAGCGATAAGCTCAAGAAATGATTTTCGGTCGGTATGGGTAGGCAGAAAAGTGACCTCGGTATCGACGGTAAAGTGACGTAATTTTGCCGGCTGGCGACGCGGTTGCGGCGGCTGCCAGCTACGCTGGGTGATCGCCTGTTCAAGCCCAAAACGGATCGCTTCGTGTCGGTCTGACGACAGCGGGCTACCGTCTGGTTCCAGCACAATGAACGTATCCATCGCCATCCCATCGCGGGTGGTGAAAATCTGCGCATCGTGGACGCTAAGGTTGCGCCTGTCCAGTTCGGCGCAGACGGCAGCAAACAGATAAGGGCGGTCAGGGCTCCAGATGAAAATTTCCGTCCCGCCTCGCGTGGCCTGCGGGCTGAGCAGGATCAGCGGCTTGCTGAGATCGTGTTGCAGCAGATGACGTGCATGCCAGGCCAGCTGATTTGGGCTGTGACGTACGAAATAGTTGGCGCGACAGCGCGACCAGATATGGTGTAGCGCTTCTTCATCAATGTTGTCCATGCGCAGTAGCGCCAGCGCCTGAAGCTGATGATGGCGTACGCGCTCACGCATATCCGGCGTGTTTTGCATCCCGCGCCGTAACTGTTTCTCCGTCGCGAAGTACAGCTCGCGCAGCAAGCTTTGCTTCCAGCTATTCCACAGCGTTTCGTTGGTGGCGCAAATATCTGCGACGGTCAGGCACACCAAAAAGCGCAGACGATGTTCCGTTTGCACCTCTTCGGCGAATTGCTTAATGACTTCGGGATCCTGAATATCGCGGCGCTGAGCGGTAACCGACATCAGCAAATGCTGGCGCACCAGCCACACGATCAGTTGCGTTTCGCGGGAGTTCAGACCGTGCAGTTCGGCGAATTTGAGCACATCCTGGGCGCCGAGAACCGAGTGATCGCCGCTGCGACCTTTGGCGATATCGTGGAACAGCGCGGCAATCAGAATCAGCTCCGGCTGTCGCAGACGCGGCCACAGATCCACGCACAGCGGATGGCGCTGACGGGTCTCTTCGTTAGCAAAACTTTCCAGCTTAAGCATTACGCGAATAGTGTGTTCATCCACCGTATAAGCATGAAACAGGTCAAACTGCATTTGGCCGACAATATGCGACCATTGCGGCATATAGGCCCACAACACGCTGTGGCGATGCATAGGCAGCAGGCCGCGACTCACCGCGCCCGGATGGCGCAACATACTGAGAAACAGCGAACGCGCTTCCGGGATGTAGCACAGCGGCTGCGTTAAATGACGGCGGGCATGACGTAAATGGCGCAGCGTAGTGGAGTAAATTCCGCTGATCGCGCTATTACGCACCATGATGTAAAACATCCGCAATATCGCTTCGGGTTTGCGAATAAACAGGTCGTCGTCGCGCAGATCAATCAACGTGCCGCGCAGTTGAAAGTCGTCATCAATCGGACGTGGTTTTTCATCGGCGGGCAGGGCGAGGATCGCCTCGTCGAACAGTTGCAATAGCATGTGGTTCAGTTCGCTGACCCGTCGTGTGACGCGGAAATAGTCTTTCATCATCCGCTCGATAGGCTCATTGCCTTCACCGCCGTAGTTCAGGCGTTGCGCCACGCTGAGCTGACGATCAAACAGCAGACGGTTGTCGTAACGACTAACGACCAGATGCAGGGCAAAGCGAATGCGCCACAGGATATGCAAACATTCATTCAGCTCGGCACGTTCTGCCTGCGTCAAAAAGCCGAAACCGACCATTTCATCCAGTGAGGTGGCGCCAAAATGGCGGCGGGCCACCCATTGCAGGGTATGAATATCGCGCAGGCCGCCGGGGCTACTTTTGATATCCGGCTCCAGGTTGTAGCTGGTGCCGTGATAGCGCTGGTGGCGCTGATTCTGCTCTTCAACTTTGGCTGCGTAAAACTTATCGGATGGCCAGAAACCTTCGCTAAAAATATGCTTTTGTAGCTCAAGAAACAGCGCCACATCACCAATCAGCAGGCGTGTTTCAATCAGGTTGGTGGCGACGGTTAAATCTGACAATCCTTCCAGCAGACACTCTTCCAGCGTGCGCACGCTGTGCCCAACCTCGAGCCTCACGTCCCATAGCAGCGTTAACAGTTCGCCAACTTTTTCGGCCTGCGCGTCTGGTAGCTTTTTACGACTCAGGATCAGCAGGTCAATATCGGAAAGCGGATGCAGTTCGCCGCGCCCGTAACCGCCAACGGCAACCAGCGCCAGGTCGGCAATTTGACCGAAACCGGCTTCAATCCACAGACGTTGCAGTAACTGGTCAATAAACTCGGTGCGGGCTTCAATCAGCTGTTCTGCGGAAATCCCGCTGTCAAACGCGTCACCTAACCAGTGCTGGAAAGTGTCGATATGCGCTTTAATGCCGGGGCAGTTGAGATCGTGCTGCGGCCAGGTTCCGGGGTTCTGCGGTTGGCCTGGCAGGGTGGGGAGGGCAGTATTTGCGTGTTGTTCAGGAAGAGTATTCATTATGCGCCACCCATTAAAAAAGCCGGATGACGGCGTGAACGCCTTACCCGGCCTACGAAGTAGTACAATTTGTAGGCCTGATAAGATGCGGGTGCATCGCCATCAGGCAAAACATTATTCGTCGTGTGTGATGATCGCCGGGATGGTGTCATCCTTGCGTAATGTCAGAATTTCACAGCCTTTTTCCGTCACCACAATAGTATGCTCGTACTGAGCAGACAAGCTCCGATCTTTGGTTTTCACCGTCCACCCGTCTTTCATGGTGCGGATGCGGTAATCACCGGCATTCAGCATGGGTTCTACGGTGAAGGTCATGCCCGGCTGCAGTACCACACCGCCGTCGTCTGCATCGTAGTGCAGAACCTGCGGCTCTTCATGGAAGCCGCGACCGATGCCGTGACCGCAATATTCACGGACCACAGAGAAGCCTTCGCCTTCCGCGTATTTCTGAATCGCAGCGCCCAGCGTGCGCAGGCGAATACCTGGTTTTACCATCCGCAGCGCCAGATACAGGCTTTCCTGCGTGACGCGGCACAAACGCTCGCCCAGAATGGTTGGTTTGCCGACGATGAACATTTTCGAGGTATCACCGTGGAACTCGTCTTTAATCACGGTTACGTCGATGTTGACGATATCGCCGTCTTTCAGGAGCTTGGCGTCGTCCGGGATCCCATGGCACACCACTTCATTAATAGAGATGCACACGGACTTCGGATAACCGTGATAGCCCAGGCAGGCGGAAATGGCCTGCTGCTCATTCACGATGTAGTCATTACAGATGCGATCCAGTTCGCCGGTGCTGACGCCTGGCTTAACAAACGGTTCGATCATTTCCAGTACATCGGCGGCCAGACGGCCAGCGATGCGCATTTTTTCGATTTCTTCAGGGGTCTTGATTGAGATAGCCATGAATTCTGTCCATCAGTGCCGATGATATCGGCAATAATTGTTTAAGTGGTGCCAATGGTATCAGTCCGGCATACATGCTGCCAAATTGAGAATCATTCTGAACTTCGCCTTTCGTGCCACAGGTGTGTTGGCTGTATTTGCTCACTCCAGCCGCTTACAGCATGTAGGCTCCCGGAGATGCAAAAATTGGCTGCCTCCCTGTAACACGAAATTCATCGTTCATTCAGCACGCACCGCCAACAATTATTGGTGTCGGTAGCGTATTTGTGGTATAAAGCGCGCCGGACTTCCGATCCATTTGAAGACTACACACGATGGACGGGAGCGACAAATCTCACTTTGTGTAACAACACACACGTATCGGCACAT
The DNA here is from genome assembly GCF_027919895.1 of Citrobacter sp. 21OH12SH02A-Citro. Classification (NCBI taxonomy): domain Bacteria; kingdom Pseudomonadati; phylum Pseudomonadota; class Gammaproteobacteria; order Enterobacterales; family Enterobacteriaceae; genus Citrobacter; species Citrobacter sp. 21OH12SH02A-Citro. The sequence continues at coordinate 3,934,766 of NZ_CP114801.1, read as the reverse complement.
ATTCCGGGGTGCCCTTTGGGGTCGGTAATATGGGATGCGTGGAGGCTTAACCCCAACTTTTATATATAGAGGTTTTAATCATGGCAACTGTTTCCATGCGCGACATGCTCAAGGCTGGTGTTCACTTCGGTCACCAGACCCGTTACTGGAACCCGAAAATGAAGCCGTTCATCTTCGGTGCGCGTAACAAAGTTCACATCATCAACCTTGAGAAAACTGTACCGATGTTCAACGAAGCTCTGGCTGAACTGAACAAGATCTCTGCTCGTAAAGGTAAAATCCTTTTCGTTGGTACTAAACGCGCTGCAAGCGAAGCGGTGAAAGAAGCTGCTAACAACTGCGACCAGTTCTTCGTGAACCATCGCTGGTTGGGCGGCATGCTGACTAACTGGAAAACCGTTCGTCAGTCCATCAAGCGTCTGAAAGATCTGGAAACTCAGTCTCAGGACGGTACTTTCGAAAAGCTGACCAAGAAAGAAGCGCTGATGCGTACTCGTGAGCTTGAGAAACTGGAAAACAGCCTGGGCGGTATCAAAGACATGGGCGGTCTGCCGGACGCTCTGTTCGTAATCGATGCTGACCACGAGCACATTGCTATCAAAGAAGCAAACAACCTGGGTATCCCAGTATTTGCTATCGTTGATACCAACTCTGATCCGGACGGTGTTGACTTCGTTATCCCGGGTAACGACGACGCAATCCGTGCTGTGACCCTGTACCTGGGCGCTGTAGCTACTACCGTTCGTGAAGGCCGTTCTCAGGATCTGGCTTCCCAGGCGGAAGAAAGCTTCGTAGAAGCTGAATAATAAGGCACGCTCGTTCGAGCCCCCTTATAAACCAGGTAGTATCACGTTTGGTTAGGGGCCCTTTAGGCCCCTTTTTCACTTTTAAATCTGTGCGGTTTCATGCCGGGCAGATCAAATCTTCCGAGGATTTTAGAATGGCTGAAATTACCGCATCCCTGGTAAAAGAGCTGCGTGAGCGTACTGGCGCAGGCATGATGGATTGCAAAAAAGCACTGACTGAAGCTAATGGCGACATCGAGCTGGCAATCGAAAACATGCGTAAGTCCGGCGCAATCAAAGCGGCGAAAAAAGCAGGCAACGTTGCTGCTGACGGCGTAATCAAAACCAAAATCGACGGCAACATCGCTTTCATTCTGGAAGTTAACTGCCAGACTGACTTCGTTGCTAAAGATGCTGGTTTCCAGGCATTTGCTGACAAAGTACTGGACGCTGCCGTTGCTGGCAAAATCACTGACGTTGAAGTTCTGAAAGCGCAGTTCGAAGAAGAGCGTGTTGCTCTGGTTGCTAAAATCGGTGAGAACATCAACATCCGTCGCGTTGCTTCCCTGGAAGGCGAAGTTCTGGGTAACTACCAGCACGGTGCTCGTATCGGTGTTCTGGTTGCTGCAACTGGCGCTGACGAAGAGCTGGTTAAACAGCTGGCAATGCACGTTGCTGCAAGCAAACCAGAATTCGTTAAGCCGGAAGACGTTTCTGCTGAAGTGGTAGAGAAAGAATACCAGGTTCAGCTGGACATCGCGATGCAGTCTGGCAAGCCGAAAGAAATCGCAGAGAAAATGGTTGAAGGCCGCATGAAGAAATTCACCGGCGAAGTTTCTCTGACTGGTCAGCCTTTCGTTATGGATCCGAGCAAATCTGTTGGTCAGCTGCTGAAAGAGCACAACGCTGATGTAACAGGCTTCATCCGCTTTGAAGTGGGTGAAGGTATCGAGAAAGTTGAGACTGACTTTGCAGCAGAAGTTGCTGCGATGTCCAAGCAGTCTTAATTTTTAAAGGAGCCGCCTGAGGGCGGCTTCTTTTTGTGTCTGGCTTGTAAATTCAGCGAACCGCTATAGTGGTCATGCTGAAAAGCGACATACAATGTCGCCGGAATTAATTCATCTCATTCGTTGACAGTCTCAGGAAAGAAACATGGCTACCAATGCAAAACCCGTCTACAAACGTATTCTGCTTAAGTTAAGTGGCGAAGCTCTGCAAGGTTCAGAAGGCTTCGGTATTGATGCAAGCATCCTTGACCGTATGGCTCAGGAAATCAAAGAGCTGGTTGAGCTGGGTATCCAGGTTGGCGTAGTGATTGGTGGTGGTAACCTGTTCCGTGGCGCTGGTCTGGCGAAAGCAGGGATGAACCGCGTTGTGGGCGACCACATGGGCATGTTAGCCACCGTCATGAACGGTCTGGCGATGCGCGATGCGCTTCACCGCGCCTATGTGAACGCTCGCTTGATGTCCGCAATTCCTCTGAATGGCGTATGTGATAACTACAGTTGGGCGGAAGCAATCAGCCTGCTGCGTAACAACCGCGTTGTTATTTTGTCTGCGGGTACTGGCAATCCGTTCTTCACTACCGACTCTGCTGCTTGCCTGCGTGGTATTGAAATTGAAGCGGATGTGGTACTGAAAGCCACCAAAGTCGATGGCGTATTTACGGCTGACCCGGCTAAAGATCCAACGGCGACTATGTACGAACAGTTGACCTATGCTGAAGTACTGGATAAAGAGCTGAAAGTGATGGATCTTGCGGCGTTTACGCTGGCTCGTGACCACAAATTACCGATTCGTGTCTTTAACATGAACAAACCGGGTGCGCTGCGCCGTGTTGTTATGGGTGAAAAAGAAGGCACGTTAATCACGGAATAATTCCCGTTGCGGCTAAATGCAGGTAATATTCCGCTTTAATGTCGCGGGATACGTCCCTCAAAATTAATCAAGACTATACTTGTCACATCTTGCGTGGTGGGTATGGTCTGACTGAAACAAGCTTTCAAGGATTCGTAACGTGATCAACGATATCAGAAAAGATGCTGAAGTACGCATGGACAAATGCGTCGAAGCGTTCAAAAACCAAATCAGCAAAATTCGCACGGGCCGTGCTTCTCCTAGCCTGCTGGATGGTATTGTCGTGGAATATTACGGCACACCGACCCCGCTGCGCCAGTTGGCAAGCGTAACGGTTGAAGATTCCCGTACCCTGAAAATCAACGTGTTCGACCGTTCTATGGGGCCAGCCGTTGAGAAAGCAATTATGGCTTCCGACCTCGGTCTGAATCCAAGCTCTGCGGGTTCCGACATCCGCGTTCCGCTGCCGCCGCTGACTGAAGAACGTCGTAAAGATCTGACCAAGATCGTGCGTGGCGAAGCTGAAGGCGCGCGCGTTGCCGTACGTAACGTACGCCGTGATGCCAACGACAAAGTGAAAGCGTTGTTGAAAGAAAAAGAGATCAGCGAAGATGACGATCGCCGTTCTCAGGACGACGTACAGAAACTGACTGACGCAGCTATCAAGAAAGTTGATGCGGCGCTGGCAGAGAAAGAAACGGAACTGATGCAGTTCTGATTCGCCTGTACGCTAAAAACGCCGCTTAGAAGGCCTGAGAAGGCTGGATGGCGGCGTTTTGCTTTTTTCTGTCTATATACTCTAAATAATTCGAGTTGCAGGAAGGCGGCGACGCAGGGCATCCCCGGGAGCGTACACCCGTGCGTGACAGGGGTGAACGAGGAGAGCCAACGTACATGCAACTTGAAGTATGACGAGTAAAATTCTTCTGGATGTCTGATGAAGCAATTAACCATCCTGGGATCAACCGGTTCCATTGGTTGCAGTACGCTGGATGTAGTACGCCATAACCCGGAAAAATTTCGCGTTGCTGCGTTGGTGGCGGGTAAAAATGTCGTCCGTATGGTTGAGCAATGTCTGGAATTTTCTCCTCGCTATGCGGTAATGGACGATGAAAAAAGCGCTGCGTTGGTAAAAGCAGCTCTGCTGGAGCAGGGCAGTCGTACTGAGGTTATGAGCGGGCAGCAGGCGGCCTGTGATATGGCTGCGCTGGATGATGTTGATCAGGTTATGGCGGCGATTGTCGGCGCGGCGGGCTTGCTACCGACGCTGGCGGCAATCCGTGCGGGCAAAAGCATTTTGCTGGCGAATAAAGAGTCACTGGTGACCTGCGGGCGTCTGTTTATGGACGACGTGCAACGCCACAAAGCACAGCTTTTGCCGGTAGATAGCGAACATAACGCGATTTTTCAGAGTTTACCGCAACCTATCCAACACAATCTGGGATACGCTGACCTTGAGCAAAATGGCGTCATATCAGTTTTGCTTACCGGGTCTGGTGGCCCTTTCCGTGAAACGGCATTGCGCGATCTGGTTTCTATGACCCCCGATCAGGCATGTCGTCATCCGAATTGGTCGATGGGACGAAAAATCTCTGTCGATTCAGCCACCATGATGAATAAAGGTCTGGAATACATTGAAGCGCGTTGGTTATTTAATGCCAATGCAAGCCAGATGGAAGTGCTGATTCACCCGCAGTCGGTTATTCATTCGATGGTGCGTTATCAGGATGGTAGCGTTCTGGCGCAGTTGGGGGAACCTGATATGCGTACACCTATTGCTCATACGATGGCATGGCCAGAACGAGTGACGTCCGGCGTTAAGCCTGTCGACTTTTGCAAGCTCAGTGCGTTGACGTTTTCCGCACCTGATTACCAGCGTTATCCATGCCTGAAACTGGCGATGGACGCGTTTGAGCAAGGGCAGGCGGCGACGACCGCTTTGAACGCAGCGAATGAAATTACCGTTGCCGCATTCCTGGCGCAGCAGATCCGATTTACCGATATTGCTGACCTGAATTTATCCGTACTGGATAAGATGGATTTGCAGGAACCACAGAGCGTTGATGACGTGCTGAAGGTTGATGCTATCGCGCGGGAAGTCGCCAGAAAAGAAGTGATGCGACGCTCAAGCTGATGATAATCCCTCCACGGAGAATCGCGCTATTTGTTAGCGTTGGGCTTCAGTGATATAGTCTGCGCCACTCGATCGCGGGTATTTGTTTTTTTCGGTCGGGTAAGCCGTGGTTTGACACGGCTTTTTTGTGGATGCACAAAATCATTCAGGTTGCATCAAGGTGGCAAGTGGATGAGTCCCCTGGAGCATACAAAGAGTATGTGACTGGGGCGAAGATCACAGCCAACGAAGGAGCAGCCTGAAGGATGAAGCGCAAAAGGCTTCAGTATTCCTGAGTACCGTATAATCCTTTCAGGGACTAAAAACGCGTTATGTTGTCTGCAACTAAACCATTAAGCGAAAATTTGCCAGCACATGGTTGTCGCCATGTAGCAATTATCATGGATGGCAATGGCCGCTGGGCGAAAAAGCAAGGGAAGATTCGCGCCTTTGGACATAAGGCCGGAGCAAAGTCCGTCCGCCGGGCTGTCTCTTTTGCTGCCAATAACGGTATTGATGCGTTAACGCTGTATGCCTTTAGCAGTGAGAACTGGAACCGACCCGCGCAGGAAGTGAGCGCGTTAATGGAGCTGTTTGTGTGGGCGCTTGATAGCGAAGTGAAAAACCTGCACCGCCATAACGTACGTCTGCGTATTATCGGGGATATCAGTCGATTTAACTCACGTTTGCAAGAACGGATTCGCAAATCAGAAGCGATTACTGCCCAGAATACCGGGTTGACGCTAAATATTGCAGCGAATTACGGTGGACGGTGGGATATAGTCCAGGGAGTCAGACAACTGGCACAACAGGTGCAGGATGGTCTGCTGCGTCCAGAGCAAATCGATGAAGAGATGCTGGGGCAGCAAATTTGTATGCATGAACTGGCTCCTGTGGATTTAGTGATAAGGACTGGGGGAGAGCATCGAATTAGTAATTTTCTGTTGTGGCAAATTGCCTATGCCGAACTTTACTTTACGGATGTTCTCTGGCCCGATTTCGATGAACAAGACTTTGAAGGTGCGCTGCATGCCTTTGCTAATCGTGAGCGTCGTTTCGGCGGCACCGAGCCCGGTGATGAAAAAGCCTGATGGGGGTCGCTTTTGCTGAAGTATCGCCTGATTTCTGCTTTTGTTTTAATACCCGTTGTCATCGCGGCGCTGTTTTTGCTGCCGCCGGTGGGGTTCGCCATTGTTACGCTGGCCGTCTGTATGCTGGCCGCCTGGGAATGGGGACAGTTAAGCGGTTTTACCACGCGTACGCAGCGAGTCTGGCTGGCTGTTTTGTGCGGGCTATTGCTGGCACTGATGCTATTTTTGTTGCCGGAATACCATCGCAATATTCATCAGCCGCTGGTTGAAGTATCGCTGTGGGCGTCGCTGGGCTGGTGGGTCGTGGCGCTGTTACTGGTGCTGTTTTATCCCGGCTCTGCGTCGGTCTGGCGTAATTCCAAAACATTACGCATAATTTTCGGCGTGTTAACCATAGTCCCTTTCTTTTGGGGAATGCTGGCGCTACGTGCATGGCACTATGATGAGAATCATTATAGTGGCGCGCTATGGCTGCTGTATGTCATGATCCTCGTCTGGGGAGCGGACTCGGGTGCCTATATGTTTGGTAAGCTGTTTGGCAAACATAAGCTGGCGCCGAAGGTTTCTCCTGGTAAAACCTGGCAGGGTTTTATTGGCGGACTCGCCACTGCTGTCGTGATCTCATGGGGTTATGGCATGTGGGCGAATCTTGAGGTTGCGCCTGTCACCTTGCTTATTTGCTCCATCGTTGCAGCCCTGGCCTCCGTGCTGGGTGATCTGACCGAGAGTATGTTTAAGCGTGAAGCAGGTATTAAGGACAGTGGTCACTTAATACCAGGACATGGCGGTATTTTGGATCGTATTGATAGCCTGACGGCTGCGGTACCGGTCTTTGCCTGCCTGTTGTTACTGGTATTCAGGACGCTCTAACGGATGGTCTTATGCTGAGTATTCTCTGGAATCTGGCTGCATTCATCGTTGCACTTGGTGTGCTTATCACCGTGCATGAATTTGGTCATTTCTGGGTTGCACGGCGCTGCGGAGTCCGCGTCGAACGCTTTTCCATTGGCTTTGGAAAAGCGCTTTGGCGGCGTACCGATAAATCAGGTACGGAATACGTCATCGCCCTGATTCCCCTCGGCGGTTACGTCAAAATGCTGGATGAGCGCGCTGAACCGGTCGCACCGGAGCTGCGCCATTACGCTTTCAACAATAAAACGGTTGGACAACGCGCAGCCATCATCGCCGCAGGTCCGATTGCCAACTTCCTTTTTGCTATTTTCGCGTATTGGCTGGTGTTTATCATCGGTGTCCCTGGCGTTCGTCCGGTTGTTGGTGAAATAACACCCAACTCGATTGCCGCACAGGCGCAAATTCAGCCGGGTACGGAACTAAAAGCGGTTGATGGTATCGAAACCCCTGATTGGGATGCCGTGCGATTACAACTGGTATCAAAAATTGGCGATGAACATACGACTCTCAGCGTGGCGCAGTTTGGCAGCAACCAGCGGCAGGACAAAACGCTGGATTTACGCCATTGGGCATTTGAGCCAGACAAAGAGGATCCTGTTTCCAGTTTAGGGATTCGCCCGCGCGGTCCGCAGATTGAATCGGTGCTGTCAGAAGTGCAGGTAAACTCCGCTGCAAGTAAGGCGGGTTTGCAAGCTGGCGACAGGATCGTTAAAGTCAATGGTCAGCCGCTGACGCAATGGATGACGTTCGTGACGCTGGTGCGCGATAATCCGGATAAGCCGTTAGCGCTAGATATTGAAAGACAAGGAAGTTCCTTGTCTTTAACGTTAACCCCAGATTCAAAACAGGTTAACGGGAAGGCAGAGGGTTTTGTGGGCGTGGTGCCTAAAGTTATTCCTCTGCCTGATGAGTATAAGACTGTACGCCAGTATGGGCCATTCAGCGCCATCCTCGAAGCCTCGGATAAAACGTGGCAGTTGATGAAGCTGACGGTCAGTATGCTGGGAAAATTGATTACCGGTGATGTAAAACTGAACAACCTCAGTGGGCCGATTTCTATCGCCCAGGGGGCTGGGATGTCAGCGGAGTTCGGGGTTATTTATTACCTGATGTTCCTTGCGCTTATCAGCGTGAACTTAGGGATAATCAACCTGTTTCCGTTGCCCGTTCTTGACGGGGGGCATCTGCTGTTCCTGGCGATTGAAAAGCTGAAGGGCGGTCCGGTATCCGAGCGGGTTCAAGACTTTAGTTATCGCATTGGCTCTATCTTGCTGGTGTTGTTAATGGGGCTTGCACTTTTCAATGATTTCTCTCGGTTGTAAGAGAGTGTTAGGAAGAACGCATAATAACGATGGCGATGAAAAAGTTGCTCATAGCGTCGCTGCTGTTTAGCAGCGCCACCGTATACGGTGCTGAAGGGTTCGTAGTGAAGGACATTCATTTCGAAGGCCTACAGCGAGTCGCCGTTGGTGCGGCTCTCCTCAGTATGCCGGTGCGCACAGGCGACACGGTTAATGATGAAGACATCAGTAATACCATTCGTGCTCTGTTCGCCACCGGTAACTTTGAGGATGTCCGCGTCCTGCGCGATGGTGATACCCTTCTGGTTCAGGTAAAAGAACGCCCGACGATTGCCAGCATCACTTTCTCCGGTAACAAATCGGTGAAAGATGACATGCTCAAGCAAAACCTCGAGGCTTCTGGTGTGCGTGTTGGCGAGTCTCTGGATCGCACCACGCTAGCCGATATCGAAAAAGGGCTGGAAGATTTCTACTATAGCGTCGGTAAGTACAGCGCCAGTGTGAAAGCGGTGGTAACGCCGTTGCCGCGTAACCGCGTTGACCTCAAGCTGGTCTTCCAGGAAGGCGTTTCGGCGAAGATCCAACAGATCAATATCGTCGGCAACCATGCTTTCTCGACCGACGAACTGATCTCTCACTTCCAACTGCGTGATGAAGTGCCGTGGTGGAACGTGGTGGGCGATCGTAAATACCAGAAACAGAAACTGGCGGGCGATCTTGAAACCTTGCGCAGCTACTATCTGGATCGCGGTTATGCTCGCTTCAATATCGATTCCACCCAGGTTAGCCTGACGCCGGATAAAAAAGGTATCTACATTACCGTTAACATCACTGAAGGCGATCAATACAAGCTTTCAGGGGTACAGGTGAGCGGTAACCTGGCTGGGCACTCCGCCGAAATTGAGACCCTGACCAAAATCGAGCCAGGCGAACTCTATAACGGCACCAAAGTGACCAAAATGGAAGATGATATCAAGAAGCTTCTGGGTCGCTATGGCTATGCCTATCCGCGCGTACAGTCGCAACCTGAAATCAACGACGCCGACAAAACTGTTAAATTACGCGTAAACGTAGATGCAGGTAACCGTTTCTACGTGCGTAAGATTCGTTTTGAAGGTAACGACACCTCTAAAGATTCCGTTCTGCGTCGCGAAATGCGCCAGATGGAAGGTGCCTGGTTGGGTAGCGATCTGGTCGATCAGGGTAAAGAGCGTCTGAACCGTCTGGGTTACTTTGAAACTGTCGATACCGATACTCAGCGTGTACCGGGTAGCCCGGATCAGGTTGATGTGGTCTATAAGGTTAAAGAGCGTAACACCGGTAGCTTTAACTTCGGTGTTGGTTACGGTACTGAAAGCGGCGTGAGCTTCCAGGCTGGCGTTCAGCAAGATAACTGGTTAGGTACCGGTTATTCAGTCGGCATCAACGGCACCAAAAACGACTATCAGACCTATACTGAGTTGTCTGTCACCAACCCATATTTCACCGTTGATGGGGTGAGCCTTGGTGGTCGCGTTTTCTACAATGACTTTAAAGCGGATGATGCAGACCTGTCCGACTATACCAACAAAAGTTATGGTACTGACGCAACGCTCGGCTTCCCGATCAACGAATACAACACCTTGCGTGCGGGTGTGGGTTATGTGCATAACTCCTTGTCTAACATGGATCCACAGGTTGCAATGCAACGTTATCTGGTTTCAATGGGTAAGGATCCTGACGCTGATAGCTTTAAATCAGACGATTTCACCTTCAACTATGGGTGGACATATAACAAGCTGGACCGTGGGTACTTCCCAACGGAAGGTACGCGTGTCAACCTGAACGGTAAAGTAACCATTCCGGGTTCTGACAACGAATACTACAAAGCGACGTTGGATACCGCGACCTATGTGCCGATCGATGACGATCACAAATGGGTTGTTCTGGGTCGCACGAAGTGGGGCTATGGTGACGGCATTGGCAGCAAAGAGATGCCGTTCTACGAGAACTTCTATGCGGGTGGTTCCAGCACCGTGCGTGGTTTCCAGTCCAACACCATCGGTCCAAAGGCTGTCTATTTACCGGCTAATCGTTATAACAACGATAGCGATTACGATAACGAATGTGACGCCACCAATACTTCACCGTGTAAATCGGATGATGCGGTGGGCGGTAACGCCATGGCTGTCGCCAGCCTGGAATTTATTACCCCGACGCCGTTTATCAGCGACAAGTATGCCAACTCGGTCCGTACCTCGTTCTTCTGGGATATGGGTACCGTTTGGGATACGAACTGGGATTCAGCTAAGTACTCTGGTTATCCGGACTACAGCGATCCGAACAATATCCGTATGTCAGCGGGTATCGCTTTACAATGGATGTCCCCATTGGGGCCGTTGGTTTTCTCCTACGCCCAGCCGTTCAAGAAGTACGATGGAGACAAAGCGGAACAGTTCCAGTTTAACATTGGTAAAACCTGGTAATTGTTCTTCGCAAAGGAATGTAGTGGTAGTGTAGCGATGACTTTAGGCGATCTTGCATGGGATCGCCTGGCCACGCAAAGAACTGTACCTTCGGGTGCAAATGGGATGGTAAGGAGTTAATTGTGAAAAAGTGGTTATTAGCTGCAGGTCTCGGTTTAGCGATGGCAACGTCCGCACAGGCTGCTGACAAAATTGCAATCGTCAACATGGGTAGCTTGTTCCAACAGGTTGCACAGAAGACGGGCGTTTCTGCTACGCTGGAAAACGAGTTCAAAGGCCGTGCCAGCGAACTGCAGCGTATGGAATCTGATCTGCAATCTAAAATGCAGCGTCTGCAATCCATGAAAGCGGGTAGCGATCGTACCAAGCTGGAAAAAGACGTCATGGCTCAGCGTCAGACTTTCTCTCAGAAAGCTCAGGCTTTTGAGCAGGATCGTGCGCGTCGTTCCAACGAAGAACGTGGCAAACTGGTTACTCGTATCCAGACAGCTGTGAAATCTGTTGCTAACAGTCAGAGCATCGATCTGGTTGTTGACGCAAACACCGTTGCATACAACAGCAGCGATGTAAAAGACATCACCGCTGACGTACTGAAACAGGTTAAATAAGTAATGCCTTCAATTCGACTGGCTGATTTAGCAGAGCAGTTGGATGCAGAATTACACGGTGATGGCGATATCGTCATCACCGGCGTAGCGTCCATGCAATCTGCGCAAACTGGCAATATCACGTTCATGGTGAATCCTAAGTACCGTGAACACTTAGGCGTATGCCAGGCCTCTGCCGTTGTGATGACGCAGGACGATCTTCCTTTTGCTAAGAGTGCTGCGCTGGTAGTGAAGAATCCCTACCTGACCTATGCACGTATGGCGCAAATCTTAGATACCACGCCGCAGCCCGCACAAAACATTGCACCGAGTGCAGTGATCGATGCGACGGCGAAGCTGGGTAATAATGTTTCTGTGGGCGCAAATGCGGTCATTGAGTCTGGCGTAGAACTGGGCGATAACGTCGTTATCGGCGCAGGCTGCTTCGTCGGAAAAAATACTAAAATCGGCGCAGGTTCACGCTTGTGGGCGAATGTGACGATTTACCACGACATTCAGATCGGTGAGAATTGCCTGATCCAGTCCAACACTGTCGTCGGATCTGATGGATTTGGTTACGCGAACGATCGCGGTAACTGGGTGAAGATCCCGCAGCTTGGTCGCGTGATTATCGGCGATCGCGTCGAGATCGGCGCTTGTACCACCATTGACCGTGGTGCGCTGGACGATACTGTGATCGGTAATGGTGTTATCATTGATAACCAGTGCCAGATTGCGCATAACGTTGTGATTGGCGACAATACGGCGGTAGCCGGTGGCGTCATTATGGCGGGTAGCCTGAAGATTGGCCGTTACTGCATGATTGGCGGCGCCAGCGTGATCAATGGGCATATGGAAATATGCGATAAAGTCACGGTTACTGGCATGGGTATGGTGATGCGTCCTATCACCGAACCTGGCGTCTATTCCTCAGGCATTCCGCTACAGCCCAATAAGGTATGGCGTAAAACAGCTGCACTGGTGATGAATATTGATGATATGAGCAAGCGTCTCAAAGCGATTGAGCGCAAGGTTAATCAACAAGACTAAAGCACCGTTTTTGCATGTCTGACTTTTCGGCCTGTCCCATTCATACGATTGCGACAGGCCGTGTTATTATTGCCTTTTAGTATATTTTGACAGGAAGAGTATTTTGACTACTAACACTCATACTCTGCATATTGAAGAGATTTTAGAACTTCTGCCGCACCGTTTTCCGTTTCTGCTGGTTGACCGCGTGCTGGATTTTGAAGAAGGTCGCTTTCTGCGCGCAGTGAAAAATGTATCTGTTAACGAGCCTTTCTTCCAGGGCCACTTCCCGGGTAAACCTATTTTCCCTGGCGTACTGATTCTGGAAGCAATGGCGCAGGCCACTGGTATCCTCGCGTTTAAAAGCGTAGGGAAACTGGAACCAGGTGAACTGTACTATTTTGCGGGTATTGACGAAGCGCGCTTTAAGCGTCCTGTCGTGCCAGGCGATCAGATGATCATGGAAGTGACTTTCGAGAAAACGCGCCGCGGCCTGACCCGTTTTAAAGGGGTTGCGCTGGTCGACGGTAAAGTTGTGTGCGAAGCAACGATGATGTGTGCCCGTAGCCGGGAGGCCTGATACGTGATTGATAAATCCGCCTTTATTCACCCAACTGCCATTGTGGAAGAAGGCGCCAGCATTGGCGCTAACGCTCACATTGGCCCATTTTGTATTGTTGGACCCCATGTTGAAATTGGTGAGGGTACCGTACTGAAGTCTCACGTTGTCGTGAATGGCCATACAAAAATTGGTCGCGATAACGAGATCTATCAGTTTGCCTCCATCGGTGAAGTTAACCAGGATCTGAAATATGCTGGCGAACCGACCCGCGTGGAAATTGGCGATCGCAACCGCATCCGCGAAAGCGTCACCATTCATCGTGGCACAGTGCAGGGCGGTGGAGTGACGAAGGTGGGCAGCGATAACTTACTGATGATTAATGCGCACGTCGCGCATGATTGTACGGTAGGCAACCGCTGTATTCTGGCGAATAACGCCACGCTTGCCGGGCATGTATCGCTGGATGATTTTGTTATCATCGGCGGCATGACTGCGGTGCATCAGTTCTGCATCATCGGCGCGCATGTGATGGTTGGCGGCTGTTCTGGCGTTGCTCAGGACGTGCCTCCATACGTTATCGCCCAGGGCAACCACGCAACGCCATTTGGCGTCAATATCGAAGGTCTGAAGCGTCGTGGGTTCACCCGTGAAGCGATTACCGCGATTCGTAATGCCTATAAAGCGTTGTACCGTAGCGGTAAAACGCTGGAAGAAGTGAAACCGGAAATCGCGGAACTGGCGAAACAGTACCCTGAAGTTCAGGCTTTCAGCGACTTCTTTGAGCGCTCAACGCGTGGTCTGATTCGTTAATGACTGAGCAGCGTCCTTTAACGATTGCCCTCGTCGCCGGAGAAACCTCCGGCGATATTCTTGGTGCAGGGTTAATTCGTGCACTCAAGGCTCGCGTTCCCAATGCGCGTTTTGTTGGCGTGGCGGGTCCGCTGATGCAGGCCGAAGGCTGTGAAGCCTGGTACGAAATGGAAGAGCTGGCGGTAATGGGCATTGTTGAAGTGCTCGGACGCCTGCGCCGTTTACTGCATATTCGCGCCGATCTCACTCGCCGATTTACCGACTTAAAGCCGGATGTTTTCGTCGGTATTGATGCGCCTGATTTCAATATTACCCTCGAAGGGAATTTGAAAAAGCAGGGCATTAAAACCATTCATTACGTCAGCCCCTCTGTGTGGGCCTGGCGACAGAAACGCGTTTTCAAAATAGGCAGATCCACCAATATGGTGCTGGCCTTTCTGCCTTTCGAAAAAGCGTTTTATGACAAATTTAACGTCCCGTGCCGCTTTATCGGTCATACCATGGCAGATGCCATGCCGTTGGACCCGGATAAAAACGCGGCTCGCGATGCTCTGGGTATTCCCCATGACGCTCACTGCCTGGCACTATTGCCAGGAAGCCGTGGCGCAGAAGTGGAGATGCTCAGCGCCGATTTTCTGAAAACGGCGCAGTTGTTACGCCAGCATTATCCAGATCTCGAAGTGGTAGTGCCGTTGGTGAATGGCAAACGTCGCGAGCAGTTTGAGCGCATTAAAGCTGAAGTTGCGCCGGAGCTTTCCGTACATCTGCTTAATGGGATGGGACGTGAAGCGATGGTTGCCAGCGATGCCGCACTGCTGGCTTCAGGCACCGCTGCGCTGGAATGTATGCTGGCAAAATGCCCGATGGTGGTTGGCTATCGTATGAAACCTTTCACCTTCTGGCTGGCGAAGCGTCTGGTGAAGACCGATTACGTTTCGCTACCTAACCTGCTGGCGGGAAGAGAACTGGTTAAAGAGCTGTTGCAGGAAGAGTGCGAACCGCAGGCGCTGTCGCAAGCGCTGTTGCCGTTGCTGGCGAATGGCAAAACCAGCCATGCGATGCACGACACATTCCGTGAACTGCATCAGCAGATCCGTTGCAACGCTGATGAGCAGGCGGCGGATGCGGTCCTGGAGTTAGCGCAATGATTGAATTTATATATCCGCATACGCATTTAGTGGCGGGTGTAGATGAAGTTGGACGTGGTCCTTTAGTCGGCGCGGTCGTCACTGCCGCCGTCATTCTGGATCCGGCTCGCCCTATTATCGGTCTTAACGACTCAAAAAAACTGTCGGAAAAACGTCGCCTGGCGCTATTCGATGAGATTAAAGAAAAAGCGTTAAGCTGGAGCCTGGGGCGTGCTGAACCACATGAAATCGACGAGTTGAATATTTTACATGCCACTATGCTGGCCATGCAGCGTGCGGTTGCGGGTCTGCATATAGCGCCGGAATACGTACTGATCGACGGCAATCGTTGCCCGGCATTACCGGTGCCATCGCTGGCGGTGGTAAAAGGTGATAGCCGTGTGGCGGAGATTAGCGCGGCGTCGATACTGGCAAAAGTCACTCGTGATGCTGAAATGGCGGCCCTGGATACGGTGTTCCCGCAGTATGGCTTTGCACAGCACAAAGGCTATCCAACCGCTTTTCATCTGGAAAAGTTGGCAATGCATGGCGCAACAGAGCACCATCGCCGTAGTTTTGGCCCCGTCAAACGCGCACTGGGACTCACGTCCTGATTCTTGTGTCGAAGGAATCTGAAGATGTCTGAACCTCGTTTCGTCCACCTGCGGGTGCACAGCGACTACTCCATGATCGATGGGCTGGCGAAAACCGGGCCGCTGGTGAAAAAGGCGGCCGCGTTAGGCATGCCTGCGCTGGCGATCACCGATTTTACCAACCTGTGTGGTCTGGTGAAGTTTTACGGAGCGGGTCACGGTGCGGGTATCAAGCCGATAGTTGGCGCAGATTTTCATGTCCGTAGCGAACTGCTGGGCGATGAACTCACGCAGCTCACCGTGCTGGCCGCAAATAATACCGGCTATCAGAACCTGACGTTGTTGATATCGAAAGCCTATCAGCGTGGTTATGGCGCAGAAGGGCCGGTCATCGACCGGGATTGGCTGGCCGAGTTAAAAGAAGGTTTGATTTTGCTCTCCGGCGGCCGCATGGGCGACGTCGGGCGCAGCCTGCTGCGCGGTAATAGCGCACTGGTTGATGAGTGCGTAGCGTTTTACGAAGAACATTTTCCAAATTGCTACTTCCTCGAGCTTATCCGTACCGGTAGGCAAGATGAAGAAAATTATCTGCATGCAGCGGTAGAACTGGCGGAAAGGCGTGGTCTTCCGGTGGTGGCGACCAACGATGTTCGTTTCCTTGAAACCGGTGATTTTGACGCGCATGAAATCCGCGTGGCAATCCATGACGGGTTCACCCTTGACGACCCGAAACGCCCGCGTAATTATTCGCCGCAGCAGTACATGCGTAGCGAAGATGAGATGTGCGAGCTGTTTTCCGATATTCCGGAAGCGCTGCAAAACACCGTTGAGATAGCTAAGCGCTGTAACGTGACGGTACGTCTGGGTGAGTATTTCCTGCCACAGTTCCCGACCGGTGATATGACCACCGAGGATTTCCTCGTGGCGAAATCGCGCGAAGGTCTGGAAGAGCGTCTGGCGTTTTTGTTCCCTGACCCTGAAGTTCGCGCCCAGAAGCGCCCGCCTTATGACGAACGTCTGGAAGTTGAACTGAAAGTTATCAACCAGATGGGATTCCCTGGCTACTTCCTGATCGTGATGGAATTTATCCAGTGGTCGAAAGATAACGGCGTACCGGTAGGCCCTGGACGTGGTTCCGGTGCCGGCTCGCTTGTCGCCTATGCGCTGAAAATTACCGACCTGGATCCGCTGGAATTTGACCTGCTGTTCGAACGATTCCTGAACCCGGAACGTGTCTCAATGCCCGACTTCGACGTTGACTTCTGTATGGAGAAACGCGACCGGGTAATTGAACACGTGGCGGAAATGTACGGTCGTGATGCGGTTTCGCAGATTATTACCTTCGGTACGATGGCGGCCAAAGCGGTTATCCGCGACGTGGGGCGCGTGCTGGGACACCCGTACGGCTTCGTTGACCGTATTTCGAAACTGGTGCCACCCGATCCTGGCATGACGCTGGCAAAAGCCTTTGAAGCCGAACCCCAACTGCCGGAAATCTATGAGGCAGATGAAGAGGTTAAAGCGCTGATCGATATGGCGCGTAAGCTGGAAGGCGTCACGCGTAACGCCGGTAAACACGCCGGTGGTGTAGTTATCGCGCCGACCAAAATTACCGATTTTGCGCCGCTGTACTGCGATGAACAGGGGCTGCACCCGGTTACTCAGTTTGATAAGAACGACGTGGAATATGCCGGCCTTGTGAAGTTCGACTTCCTCGGCCTGCGTACGCTCACCATCATCAACTGGGCGCTGGAAATGATTAACGCGCGCCGTGAAAAGAACGGCGAGCCGCCGCTGGATATCGCCGCTATCCCGCTGGATGACAAGAAAAGCTTCGACATGCTGCAACGCTCGGAGACCACGGCGGTCTTCCAGCTAGAATCCCGCGGCATGAAAGATCTTATCAAACGTCTGCAGCCTGACTGCTTCGAAGATATGATCGCCCTGGTGGCCCTATTCCGTCCCGGTCCGCTACAGTCGGGGATGGTAGATAACTTTATCGACCGTAAGCATGGTCGCGAAGAGATTTCCTACCCGGACGTACAATGGCAGCATGAGTGTCTGAAACCGGTACTGGAGCCGACCTACGGCATTATCCTGTATCAGGAACAGGTTATGCAGATTGCCCAGGAGTTGTCCGGATATACCCTTGGCGGTGCGGACATGTTGCGTCGTGCGATGGGTAAGAAAAAGCCGGAAGAGATGGCTAAGCAGCGCGGCACCTTTGAAGAAGGGGCGAAAAAGCGCGGCGTCGACGGCGAACTGGCGATGAAAATCTTTGACCTGGTGGAGAAATTCGCCGGTTACGGATTTAACAAATCGCACTCCGCTGCCTATGCGCTGGTCTCTTACCAGACGCTATGGCTGAAGGCGCATTACCCCGCCGAGTTTATGGCGGCGGTAATGACCGCCGATATGGATAACACCGAGAAAGTGGTCGGGCTGGTGGATGAATGCTGGCGTATGGGGCTCAAAATCCTGCCGCCGGATATCAACTCCGGGCTTTATCATTTTCACGTGAATGATGATGGCGAAATTGTCTATGGCATCGGCGCGATAAAAGGCGTGGGTGAAGGGCCAATTGAAGCTATTATTGAGGCGCGCAACGAAGGCGGTTACTTCCGCGAGCTGTTTGATCTCTGTGCGCGCACGGACATCAAAAAACTCAACCGCCGGGTGCTGGAAAAGTTAATCATGTCCGGGGCGTTTGACCGCCTTGGTCCGCATCGTGCGGCGCTGATGAATTCGCTCAACGATGCGCTAAAAGCCGCCGATCAGCATGCGAAAGCCGAGGCAACGGGTCAGGCGGACATGTTTGGCGTGCTGGCTGAAGAGCCGGAACAAATTGAACAGTCTTATGCTAACTGTACACCGTGGCCGGAGCAGGTGGTATTAGAAGGGGAACGTGAAACGTTAGGGCTTTACCTGACGGGACACCCCATCAACCAGTATTTAAAAGAAATTGAGCGCTATGTTGGAGGCCACAGGCTGAAAGACATGCATCCGACAGAACGTGGTAAAGTCACCACGGCTGCGGGGCTCGTCATTGCTGCGCGGGTAATGGTCACCAAGCGCGGCAATCGTATCGGCATCTGTACCCTGGATGACCGTTCCGGGCGTCTGGAAGTTATGTTGTTTACCGACGCCCTGGATAAATACCAGCAATTGCTGGAAAAAGACCGCATACTTATCGTCAGCGGACAGGTCAGCTTTGATGACTTCAGCGGCGGGCTTAAAATGATGGCCCGTGAAGTCATGGATATTGACGAAGCCCGGGAAAAATATGCTCGCGGGCTTGCTATCTCGCTGACGGACAGGCAAATTGATGACCAGCTTTTAAACCGACTCCGTCAGTCTCTGGAACCCCACCGCTCGGGGACAATTCCAGTACATCTCTACTATCAGAGGGCGGATGCACGTGCGCGATTGCGTTTTGGCACAACGTGGCGTGTCTCTCCGAGCGATCGTTTGCTAAACGATCTCCGTGGCCTTATTGGTTCGGAGCAGGTGGAACTGGAGTTTGACTAATACAGGAATACTATGAGTCTGAATTTCCTTGATTTTGAACAGCCGATTGCAGAGCTGGAAGCAAAAATCGATTCTCTGACTGCGGTTAGCCGTCAGGATGAGAAACTGGATATTAACATCGATGAAGAAGTGCATCGTCTGCGTGAAAAAAGCGTAGAGCTGACGCGTAAAATCTTCGCCGATCTTGGCGCATGGCAGGTAGCCCAACTGGCGCGCCATCCACAGCGTCCGTACACCCTGGATTATGTCCGCCTGGCATTTGATGAATTTGATGAGCTGGCGGGCGATCGTGCCTATGCGGATGATAAAGCTATTGTCGGCGGCATCGCGCGTCTGGATGGCCGTCCGGTGATGATCATTGGTCATCAGAAAGGCCGTGAGACCAAAGAAAAAATTCGTCGTAATTTCGGCATGCCGGCACCGGAAGGCTATCGCAAAGCGCTGCGTCTGATGGAAATGGCCGAGCGTTTCAATATGCCGATCATTACTTTCATCGACACCCCAGGGGCTTATCCGGGCGTGGGCGCGGAAGAACGTGGTCAGTCTGAAGCGATTGCGCGCAACCTGCGTGAAATGTCGCGTCTGAGCGTACCGGTAATCTGCACCGTTATTGGTGAAGGTGGTTCCGGTGGCGCGCTGGCGATCGGCGTGGGCGATAAAGTGAATATGCTGCAATACAGCACCTATTCCGTTATCTCCCCGGAAGGTTGTGCCTCCATTCTGTGGAAAAGTGCCGACAAAGCGCCGCTGGCCGCAGAAGCGATGGGGATTATCGCGCCGCGTCTGAAAGAGCTGAAGCTTATCGACTCTATCATTCCGGAACCGCTGGGCGGCGCGCACCGCAACCCGGAAGTGATGGCTGCGTCCCTGAAAGCACAGCTGCTGGCCGATCTCGCCGATCTCGACGTGTTAAGCAAAGATGATTTGAAAAACCGTCGTTACCAGCGTCTGATGAGCTACGGTTACGCGTAAACTGCATTAATTCTGAAAAGGGCCACAACGCTGTGGCCCTTTTTTTTACCTGTGGTTTCACCAGGCTATGATTAACTAAGGTTTTTCCAGGAGGAACGCATGAATATCATTGCCATCATGGGACCGCATGGCGTCTTTTATAAAGATGAGCCCATCAAGGAACTTGAGCGTGCGCTGCAACAGCAGGGGTTTCAGATTATCTGGCCGCAGAATAGCGTCGACCTGCTTAAGTTTATCGAACATAACCCACGAATTTGCGGTGTCATTTTTGACTGGGATGAATACAGCCTGGATCTGTGCAGTGACATCAACCAGCTCAACGAGTATCTCCCGCTCTACGCCTTTATTAATACTCATTCGACGATGGATGTCAGCGCGCACGACCTGCGCATGGCACTGTGGTTTTTTGAGTATGCGCTGGGCCAGTCTGAAGATATTGCAACCCGCATCCGTCAGTACACCAGCGAATACCTCGATAACATCACGCCTCCTTTCACCAAGGCGCTGTTTACCTATGTGAAGGAAGGAAAGTACACCTTCTGCACGCCCGGACATATGGCGGGAACGGCGTATCAGAAAAGCCCGGTAGGCTGCCTGTTCTATGATTTCTTTGGCGGCAATACTCTGAAGGCCGACGTGTCTATTTCCGTGACTGAACTGGGTTCGCTGCTGGATCATACCGGCCCTCATCTGGAAGCGGAGGAGTATATCGCGCGCACCTTTGGCGCCGAGCAGAGCTATATGGTGACCAACGGCACCTCGACGTCGAACAAGATTGTCGGCATGTATGCCGCGCCTTCAGGCAGTACGCTACTGATTGATCGCAACTGTCATAAGTCGCTGGCGCATTTGCTAATGATGAGCGATGTGGTGCCAATCTGGCTGAAGCCTACGCGCAATGCGCTGGGGATCCTCGGCGGTATACCTCGTCGGGAATTCACCCGCGCAAGCATTGAACGCAAGGTAGAAGAGACCCCTCAGGCGCTATGGCCGGTACACGCGGTGATCACCAATTCCACCTATGACGGCCTGTTGTATAACACCAACTGGATCAAGCAAACCCTGGATGTGCCCTCCATTCATTTTGATTCTGCCTGGGTGCCGTATACCCATTTTCACCCGATCTATCAGGGGAAAAGCGGGATGAGCGGCGAACGGGTGCCGGGGAAAGTGATTTTTGAAACCCAGTCAACCCACAAGATGTTGGCGGCACTATCACAGGCTTCTCTGATCCACATTAAGGGCGACTACGACGAAGAGACGTTCAACGAAGCCTTTATGATGCACACTTCCACTTCCCCGAGCTACCCGATTGTCGCGTCGATAGAAACGGCGGCGGCAATGCTGCGTGGCAATTCAGGCAAGCGGTTAATCAATCGTTCGGTGGAGCGGGCGCTGCATTTCCGTAAAGAAGTTCAGCGGCTACGCGAAGAGTCGGATGGCTGGTTCTTTGATATCTGGCAGCCGGAAAGAGTCGATGAAGCGGAGTGCTGGCCGGTAGCGCCTGATGAAGACTGGCATGGATTTGTTGATGCCGACGCCGACCATATGTTCCTCGACCCGGTGAAGGTCACCATTCTTACGCCGGGAATGGATGAACAGGGAAATATGAGTGAAGAGGGGATCCCTGCGGCGCTGGTGGCGAAATTCCTTGATGAGCGCGGCGTCGTTGTCGAGAAAACGGGACCGTATAATCTGTTGTTCCTGTTCAGTATTGGCATTGATAAAACCCGGGCGATGGGGCTACTGCGCGGCCTGACGGAATTTAAACGCTCGTACGATCTGAATTTACGCGTGAAAAATATGCTGCCGGATCTGTATGCCGAGGATCCCGATTTCTATCGTAATATGCGTATTCAGGATCTGGCGCAGGGGATCCATAAGCTGATCCGCCAGCACGATCTCTCCGGGCTGATGCTGCGGGCATTTGATACCTTACCGGAAATGAAAATGACCCCGCACCAGGCCTGGCAGCGGCAGATCAAAGGTGAGGTCGAAACGGTGGCGCTCGATCAACTGGTGGGGCGCATTTCTGCCAATATGATTCTGCCTTATCCTCCCGGTGTGCCGCTCTTGATGCCCGGGGAAATGATCACGGCCAAAAGTCGGGCTGTACTCGATTTTCTGCTGATGTTGTGTTCAGTGGGCCATCACTATCCTGGATTTGAAACCGATATCCATGGCGCTAAACTGGGTGAAGATGGCGTGTATCGCGTGCGAGTCCTAAAAATGGCATGACGACTTGCGTGAACCCATTACGCACGAGTAACGTGCTGGCAGAAAAACGAAAGAGGCGATGACGCTATGCTGGGATTAAAACAGGTTCACCATATTGCCATTATTGCGACGGACTACGCGGCGAGTAAGGCATTTTACTGTGATGTGCTGGGCTTTACGCTAATCAGCGAAGCCTACCGGGAAGAACGTGACTCGTGGAAGGGGGATCTGGCATTGAACGGTCAGTATGTGATTGAGCTTTTTTCTTTTCCATTTCCGCCTTGCCGTCCGAGCCGACCGGAAGCCTGCGGTTTACGCCATCTGGCGTTCAGTGTAGATGACGTGGAAAAAGCGATCGCGTATCTGGAAGCTCACCACGTGAAGTGCGAATCCGTGCGTATCGATCCGTTTACCGGCAAACGCTTTACGTTTTTTAACGATCCGGACGGATTACCGCTCGAACTGTACGAGCTGTAAGTCTTATCATTGTGGCATTAGTCCGGCAATGTGCAGGGCAATGCCATTGTAAGTAACCATCATGACGACACTCACGCTGAACACTTCACTGCTAAATTCTCAATCGATTCTGGTCGCCTTTAGCGGCGGGCTGGACTCCACCGTGCTGCTACATCAGCTGGTACTGTGGCGAGCGCAAAATCCTGAGGTTGCCTTGCGTGCAATCCATATTCATCACGGATTAAGCCCGCAGGCAGACAGTTGGGTGCAACACTGTGAGTCGGTATGCGCACAGTGGCAGGTGCCGCTGGTGGTTGAACGGGTCCATCTTGAGGATGATGGTCTGGGCATCGAAGCTCAGGCGCGACGCGCGCGCTATCAGGCATTTGCGCAGACCTTACTACCGGGTGAAGTGCTGATGACCGCCCAGCATCTCGACGATCAGTGTGAAACCTTTCTACTGGCGCTTAAACGCGGCAGTGGTCCTGCCGGGCTCTCCGCCATGGGCGAAAGCTCACCATTTGCCGGAACCCAACTGATTCGACCGCTGCTGGCGCAAACGCGAGAGGCGCTTGAAGCATGGGCGCGACAGCATGAATTATGCTGGATCGAAGATGAAAGTAATCAGGATGATGCCTACGATCGCAATTTTCTCAGATTGCGCGTTACCCCTTTGCTCCAACAACGATGGCCGCACTTCGCGCAAGCCGCAGCCCGCAGCGCCGCGCTGTGCGCCGAGCAGGAGAGTTTACTGGATGAACTGCTGGCCAATGATTTAGCCGGCTGCGTGACTGCCCAAGGCACACTGTTACTGGCACCGTTAATGATGATGAGTGGCGTGCGGCGTGCCGCTCTGCTGCGTCGCTGGTTGGCGGGGGTAAATGCGCCGATGCCTTCCCGGGACGGGCTGGAACGTATCTGGCAGGAAGTGGCGTTGGCGCGAGAAGATGCTTCCCCCTGTTTTCGTCTGGGAGAATATGAGGTCCGTCGCTATCAGTCACAGCTATGGTGGGTTAAATCGGTCGACGGGCAAAGCGAAACAGTCATCCCGTGGTCATGTCGGGAAACGCCGTTGACGCTGCCTGCCGGGTTAGGCTCGGTGCAGCTAATCTCTGCTGGCGAATTGCGCATGCCGCAAGCAGGTGAAGCGATCAGTATTCGTTTTAAAGCGCCAGGCGTATTGCATATTGTCGGGCGTAACGGTGGACGTAAATTAAAGAAAATCTGGCAGGAGCAGGGGATCCCGCCCTGGCGACGAGATACCACGCCGTTGTTGTTTTACGGTGAAACGTTGATAGCGGCTGCGGGTGTTTTTGTGACGCGTGAGGGTGCGGCGGTAGATGAAGAAGGTATGAGTCTGATTTGGCATGCCTGATGGCGGTGCGATTATCAGGCCTGGTCATTTAGGCCTGATAAGGCGCAAGAAAAGCTAAGATTCGCTGACGACCACGGTACCGATTTGCGGGTGGCTGAAGCTGGCAATTTTATCGAGACGAAGCTCCCGGATTTCACCTGCGACATCTGCGACCAGATACTCCACGTTTTTGCGTGAAACCAGGTCATTCGCTTTCGCCTGCAAAACTTCGCCATCTTTTAGCGCCAGCGTCAGTAACAAATGGTTCTGGCAGGCGAGTTCAAGATTGTCGTAATCATCACAATTGATGGGTTGATACGTTTCATTCATTGACATAATCGCTCACCAGTAAGTTGGCGGCAGCATAGGCCGCTTTTTCCCTGACCGACTCTGGAAGGGCACTGTCTGCCGCCACTTCATTAAGCACCTTCAATACGCAACCCAGCGCATCCGGGATATACCCTAAGTCTCCGCTGGCGATTTCCGCGTACCGCTTGCGTATTAACTCACAATATTTTTCCACATGCCCTCCTGTCAGCACTCTGACTTAACCGTGGATGCAAGTCTAAGCCTACGAAGATAAACTCTGTTTAGCAAGGTGACTATACCATACTCATTCAAGCAATATCAGCGCCTTGATTGAGGAGCTGTTAGCAGCCTTTTGCCGCAGTTTTCGCTACAATGAGCGCCTGATTCGAAAGGAGTTCTCTCATGGCGCTTAAAGCGACAATTTATAAAGCCGTCGTCAACGTAGCGGATCTCGACCGCAACCAGTTCCTTGACGCGGCCTTGACGCTGGCGCGTCATCCCTCTGAAACCCAGGAGCGCATGATGCTGCGCCTGCTGGCCTGGATTAAATATGCCGATGAACGGCTGCAGTTCACGCGTGGCCTGAGTGCTGAAGACGAGCCTGAAGCATGGCTGCGTAACGACCATCTGGGCATCGATCTCTGGATTGAACTGGGTCTGCCGGATGAGCGTCGTATTAAAAAAGCCTGTACCCAGTCTGGTGAGGTTGCCCTGTTTACTTACAACAGCCGTGCGGCCCAGATCTGGTGGCAGCAAAACCAGAACAAGTGTGCGCAGTTTAAAAATCTCACCGTGTGGTATCTGGATGATGAACAGCTGGCGCAACTGAGTGATTTTGCTGGTCGTACAATGGCGCTGCAGGCAACTATCCAGGATGGCGCTATCTGGCTGTCTGATTCTCAGAACAATCTGGAAATTCATCTGACCGCGTGGCAGGCGCGTTGATGATTGTTATCTCCCGAAACGTCTCTATCCCTGACAGTGAGCTGGAAATCACGGCGATTCGGGCACAGGGCGCGGGCGGTCAGCACGTTAACAAGACCTCCACGGCTATCCATTTGCGCTTTGACATTCGGGCCTCAGGCCTGCCAGAGTATTACAAGGAACGTCTGCTGGCCGCCAGCCATCATCTGATTAGCAGCGATGGCGTTATTATCATAAAGGCGCAGGAATACCGTAGCCAGGAGCTAAATCGGGAAGCGGCAATCTCCCGACTGGTGGCGGTGATAAAAGAATTAACCGCGGTGCAAAAAAGCCGACAGGCAACACGTCCTACGCGCGCCTCGAAAGAGCGCAGGTTGTCATCGAAGGCGCAAAAATCCACAGTGAAAGCACTGCGTGGGAGAGTTCGTCGAACGCAAGACTGACGAGCGGGAATAAAAAATTATAAGGAATTCATAGTGAAAACAGCAATATTGTCCGTGGTCGCTGCATGCACGCTTTTTTCCTTGATCGGCTGTAACAACCGTACTGAAGTCGATGTACTACAGCCGACGCGGGCGGCAGAATTAAAACCGATGCAGCAAAGCTGGCGTGGCATTTTGCCTTGCGCGGACTGCGAAGGAATTGAAACCTCTCTGTTCCTGGAAAAAGACGGCACATGGGTGATGAACGAACGCTATCAGGGCGTGCGGGATGAACCGTCCTCCTTTGCCTCTTATGGTACATGGGCGCGCACTGCCGATAAGCTGGTGCTGACTGACAGCAAAGGTGAAAAGTCGTACTACCGGGCAAAAGGTGAAGCGCTGGAGATGCTCGATCGTGAAGGTAACCCGATTGAGTCACAGTTCAACTACACGCTTGAGCCAGTTTCTGCAAGCTTACCGGTGACGCCAATGCCGATGCGGGGCATGTACTTCTATATGGCTGACGCGGCAACCTTCACTGATTGTGCGACGGGTAAAAGAGTCTCTGTCGCGAACAATGCACAACTGGAGCGAGATTATCTGACTGCGCGTGGTGCAACGGATAAGGCAGTTCTGCTTACTGTGGAAGGGCACTTCACGATGGAAGAAAATCCTGATACGGGCACACCAGTGAAAACCTTAAGAGCGGATAAAGAAATTAAGTTTATCCCTGGCCAGAGTTGCGATGATTAATCTGCAGCTTATAAAAACTGTCCGGGCGATCGCCGGACAGTTTTTCCTTATCGGATCAATCCAACAAAACGGCTGGTTTTGATATAAATCCCTAACTTCAGGTGGCCGATATACTGTAGCTGCGTTTCAGACTTAAACGCGGAAATGTCACCTTCGCGCATATGCATCAGGTCGGAAGGGCTAATCCAACCCGGCTGCGCCATTGTTAGCGGATGCCCGGCTGTGGCAAACGCATCGGTTACAAATTCGGAGCAAAACCACGCCTTCTTTTCTCCTTCACTGGTATTGTTCAACTGTGCTTTTGCCAGCCCGCTGACGCATTGCTGGCGAAAATCCTCTGAGAAAGGATTCAATGAACATATTTGCCGGGTCACCATAAACGGAATAAATTCGACGATGCCGCGGTAGTTATAGCCGCTATCTTTGATTTTATAAGCGAATGTTTTGATTTCTTCGGCCTGCTGCGGTGTGAGGTTGGGGACCCGCAGAGCAAAAAGCTTATCGCTGTGATTTTCAGCCTTTTTGAGCGAAATGATTTGTACTCCCGCCCCGATCGCTTCGGCAACTTCATTATCGCCAAGGTAAACGGCGACATGGCTGACAGAAGAGGTGCTGAACGCGCGAATACCAAATGAGGTCACCCCAAGACTAGAGGAAAACAGCAGGTCGCCCGGCCTGAGGTCGGTATCCGTAATTTCATGCAGCGCTTGATCGGTAAATGAACTTTGATGCTGGAGTTTTATCTCCCATTTCTTTGCCTGGGCATCAACAGCCGTTGCTGATGAATTTTGCTGACTGACGTCAATCGTGCAGGCTGAAAGCAGAAGACCGAAGGGGAGGAGCAGGCAGTAATACGCCGTTGGTTTAGCCATTTTATACAATCCATGTAAAAAAGGCCCTGATCCTCAGGGCCTTGTGCTGGTATTAGCCTTTAATAGCTTTGACCAGGTAGTCGACGATGTCGCCGGTTTTAATCAGCTCTTTCTCGCCGTTACGACGGTATTTGTATTCGATATCGTCGTTGTCGAGGTTACGGTCGCCCAGCACGATGGTATGCGGAATACCGATGAGCTCCATATCAGCAAACATCACGCCTGGACGCTCTTTACGATCGTCCATCAGCACTTCAATACCCTGCGCGCGCAGCTCCGCGTACAGCTTTTCAGCCAGCTCCTGCACACGGTAGGATTTGTGCATGTTCATCGGCAGAATAGCAACCTGGAACGGGGCAATGGCGTCTGGCCATACAATGCCGCGATCGTCGTAGTTCTGTTCAATCGCAGCAGCCACAACGCGAGTGACCCCGATACCGTAGCAGCCCATGGTCAGCGTCTGGTTACGACCATCTTCTCCCTGAACGGCGGCTTTCATCGCTTCAGAGTACTTGGTACCCAACTGGAAGATATGGCCCACTTCGATACCGCGTTTGATCATCAGCGTACCTTTGCCATCCGGGCTTGGGTCGCCGGCGACCACGTTACGAATGTCAGCCACTTCCGGGGTGGCAACGTCGCGATCCCAGTTGATACCGAAATAGTGTTTACCGTCGATGTTGGCACCGGCAGCAAAATCGCTCATTACCGCAACGGTACGGTCGATAACCACCGGAATCGGCATGTTCACCGGACCCAGAGATCCAGGACCTGCTTTAACCAGCGCACGAATTTCTTCTTCGGTGGCGAAGGTCAGCGGGCTGGCAACC
Source organism: Citrobacter sp. 21OH12SH02A-Citro (assembly GCF_027919895.1). Classification (NCBI taxonomy): domain Bacteria; kingdom Pseudomonadati; phylum Pseudomonadota; class Gammaproteobacteria; order Enterobacterales; family Enterobacteriaceae; genus Citrobacter; species Citrobacter sp. 21OH12SH02A-Citro. The sequence goes on along the minus strand of NZ_CP114801.1, from coordinate 3,906,897 downwards.
TGCGGCAGTTTTTCCGCCTTGACTTCGTTCAGCTCGTGATCGCCACGAACCAGCAGCGCAACCAGCGGGTAGCTGCTGCCTTCAACCGCTTTCACCAGCAGGGTTTTCACGGTTTTCTCGATAGGCAGGTTGAATTGTTCAACCAGCTCGGCGATGGTTTTAGCGTTCGGCGTATCAACCAGCGTCATTTCCTGCGTTGCAGCGGCGCGCGGTTCTTTCGGTGCAACAGCTTCGGCAAACTCGATGTTTGCCGCATAGTCGGAAGAGTCAGAGAAGATCACATCGTCTTCACCGCTCTGCGCCAGCACCTGGAATTCGTGAGAGGCGCTGCCGCCGATAGAACCGGTATCCGCTTGTACCGCACGGAAATCCAGCCCCATACGGCTGAAGATTTTGCTGTACGCAGCGTACATCGCGTCGTAGGTTTCCTGCAGAGATTCCTGAGAGGTGTGGAAAGAGTAGGCATCTTTCATCAGGAATTCGCGGGAACGCATCACGCCGAAGCGCGGACGCACTTCGTCACGGAATTTGGTCTGGATCTGATAGAAGTTCAGCGGCAGCTGTTTGTAAGAGCTCAGCTCATTACGGATCAGGTCGGTGATCACTTCTTCATGCGTTGGGCCGAGTACGAACGAACGATCGCCACGGTCAGCAATACGCAGCAGTTCCGGGCCGTATTGTTCCCAACGGCCGCTCTCTTCCCACAGTTCAGAAGGCTGAACGACCGGCATCAACACCTCGATCGCACCGGCGTTGTTCATCTCTTCACGCACGATGTTTTCGACTTTTTTCAGGACGCGCACGCCGGTCGGCAGCCAGGTATATAACCCAGAGGCCAGCTTGCGGATCATCCCGGCGCGCAGCATCAGCTGGTGGCTGATGACCTCGGCGTCGGCAGGTGTCTCCTTCAGAGTGGAGAGCAGATATTGGCTAGTACGCATGTTGTTACGGTTCCAGTTGAACGATCGAACAGGCTCAAAATGAGCCTGGCACAAAACAAAAGTGGTTTAGTTTACCAGCGAGAAGGGGATGTCAAAAGAGTACGCGATGCAAATTAGCGGGCTTCCAGAGCAAAGACCTCAAATCCTGACGGCGTCACGCGCCAGCGGACGTTAAAGTCCAGCAACCAGACGGCATAGGTTTTGCCTTCTTCCTCGTTTTTACGGTAGGCAGGACGCGGATCCTGCGCCAGCACTTCGGCAATAAACTGACGAAGATGCGGGTAACGCTGTTCGAGCTTTGGTAGTTGCTCAGCAAGCTCTTCACTGAACGTCACGTCTACACTGGCCTGCGGCGCGTCCTGAGCATAGCTGGCGCGAGCATCAGGCAGCGATTCGGCAAACGGCAGATATGGTTTTATATCCACTACCGGCGTGCCATCAACAAGATCCAGCCCGCCGAGCTCAAGGATTACGTGCTCTTTATGGCAACGGATGCCCCGCAGCTCAACCAACGACATGCCAACAGGGTTCGGACGAAACGTTGAACGCGTGGCAAAAACGCCCATTCTGGCATTGCCGCCAAGACGGGGAGGGCGCACGGTTGGACGCCATCCACCTTCCATTGTCTGGTGAAAAACAAAAATCACCCACAAATGGCTGAAGGCTTCCAGGCCGCGAACGGCATCGGCCTGGTTATAAGGTGCGAGCAAATGCAGTTCACCGTTGGCACTTTTCACCAGACCCGGCTGGCGTGGAACGGCGAACTTTTCTTTATAAGGTGAGCGGATAACGCCTATTTGCTCGAACTGAAAATGGCTCATTTCGCCGAAATGTTCAGTGCAGAACCGATGCAAACCGCCTGGCGATAGCAACCCGGCGTTCCGCTGGTTACTTCGCAACTGTGCAGCAATACCGCATTTGCTTTCATTTTAGATGCGTTAATCTGCATGCGTTTGCGTGCGGTTGGAATGCTCGGTGGAGAATCCTGGTTGGATGCCTGGCAGGATTCGCCGCTGACTTCGCCGAGATCGCGGAACGGTTTGCCAACTAAATCTTCAGCGTTAGTAATGATTCTTACCGGCGCCGCGCGCGGTGCTTTGGGTTTTTCCGGCTCCGCTTTAGGCGGGGTAGCGGTGCTTTGAACGGGTTCAACAGGGGATCTGCTTAACATAGAACAGCCGCTCAGCATGAGTGCTACTAAACAGATCGGTAAAGCACGCATAATATTTCCTCAATGAATGATCTAAACGTCAGATATTGAATCAGGTGCTTGCATAAATGACAAGACGGGCAAGCGCCCGTCCTGATGATATTACAGATTCTGGAAACAGCCTAAAATTACCAGCCCTTAACAGCACCGCCGTTGAAGACTTTGTTTGCTGCTTCGTACACTTCGTCAGACTGGTATGCCTGAACGAATTTCTTCACATTCTCAGCATCTTTATTGTCTTCACGAGTCACGATCAGGTTTACGTACGGAGAATCTTTATCTTCAACAAAGATACCGTCTTTAGCCGGGGTCAGGCCGATCTGGCTGGCGTAGGTCGTGTTGATGACCGCCAGTGCGATTTGCGCATCGTCCAGGGAACGCGGCAGCTGCGGCGCTTCCAGTTCAACCAGCTTCAGGTTTTTCGGGTTTTCAATCACGTCCAGCGCGGTCGGCAGCAGACCAACACCGTCTTTCAGTTTGATTAAGCCCACTTTTTGCAGCAGCAGCAGGGAGCGGCCAAGGTTAGTCGGATCGTTTGGAATCGCGACCTGAGAACCTTCTTGCAACTCATCCAGTGATTTGATTTTTTTAGAGTAGCCCGCAATCGGGTAAACAAAAGTATTACCTGCAGCAACCAGTTTGTAGCCGCGATCTTTGATCTGTTGATCCAGGTACGGTTTGTGCTGGAAGGCGTTAGCATCAATATCGCCTTTGCTCAGTGCTTCGTTAGGCAGGACGTAATCGTTAAACGTGACCAGCTCAACGTCCAGACCGTATTTTTCTTTAGCCACTTTCTGCGCGACTTCTGCGACCTGCTGCTCTGCGCCAACAATAACGCCCACTTTGATGTGGTTAGGATCTTTTTCATCCTGACCGCAACCCACAAGTGCCAGAGAACCGATCAGGGCTCCAACTGCCGCAAAGGTTTTGAATTTGAACGCCATGCTTATTTCCTTTTCTTAATGAGTTTTTAGTGTTGTGTGCAACGTTATTTGTGCGTGACAGCCCGGACGATGCGATCGCCGGATAACTGAATTAAATAAACCAGAATGACGAGCAATACCAGCACTGTATTCATGACGGTAGCGTTGTAGCCAATATAACCGTACTGATAACCAATCTGGCCAAGGCCACCGGCACCGACGGCACCGCCCATCGCGGAATACCCCACCAGCGTGATAAGGGTGATGGTGGCCGCATTGACCAGTCCAGGCAGTGCTTCTGGAAGTAATACCTTACGTACAATTTGCAGCGGCGTGGCGCCCATTGCACGGGAGGCTTCAATCAGCCCGGTCGGGATTTCGAGCAGCGCGTTTTCCACCATACGGGCGATAAACGGCGCGGCGCCGACGGTCAGCGGGACGATAGCGGCCTGCAGCCCAATAGAGGTGCCAACGATCATGCGGGTGAACGGAATCATCCACACCAGCAAGATAATGAACGGGATGGAACGGAAAATATTCACCAGTGCAGAGAGCGTGCGGTAGAGCTTCGCGTTCTCAATGATTTGCCCCGGCCGCGTTACGTACAGCAACACGCCAACCGGCAGGCCAATCACAAAACCAAAAAAACCGGACACAAAGGTCATTGCCAGCGTTTCCCATACGCCGCGAACCAGTAGCCACATCATCGGCTCAGACATAACCCAGTACCTCTACTTTTACATGGTGTTCCTGCAACCAGTTAATGGCTGCTTGCGTATCTTCCTGTGTGCCGTGCATTTCAGTCAGCATGATGCCGAACTTCACGCCGCCGGCGTAATCCATCTGCGCGCTAATAATGTTGTTATTCACGTTAAAGCGACGGGCCGTCTCAGAAAGTAATGGCGCATCAACCGAATGACCGGTGAATTCCATGCGCAGCATTGGCACGCTGTCGGCTTCTGGCTTTGCTTTTAAACGTTCCAGATAATCTTCCGGGATATCCAGGTGTAGCGTGGACTGGATAAATTTCTGTGCCAGCGGCGTTTTCGGGTGGGAGAACACTTCGCTGACGGTGTCCTGCTCAATCAGCTCACCATTACTGATGACCGCTACGCAGTCACAAATGCGTTTTACAACGTCCATCTCATGGGTGATCAGCAGAATGGTGAGTCCCAAACGACGGTTAATGTCTTTCAATAATTCCAGAATCGAGCGGGTTGTTGCCGGATCAAGTGCGCTGGTGGCTTCATCACACAGCAACACTTTTGGATTGCTGGCCAGCGCACGCGCAATCGCCACTCGCTGTTTTTGTCCACCGGAAAGGTTGGCCGGGTAGCTGTCGTGCTTGTCGCCAAGGCCGACTAAATCCAGCAGTTCTGTTACACGGCGTTTGATCTCTTCCTTTGGCGTGTTATCCAGTTCCAGCGGCAGCGCGACGTTGCCAAACACGGTACGGGAAGAGAGCAGGTTAAAGTGTTGGAAAATCATGCCGATTTGACGGCGAGCTTTAGTCAGCTCGGATTCAGAAAGCGTCGTCAGCTCCTGACCGCCAACCTGAACACTGCCCTCAGTTGGGCGTTCAAGTAAGTTAACGCAGCGAATGAGCGTACTTTTACCGGCACCGGAGGCGCCAATGACGCCATAAATCTGCCCGGCAGGAACGTGCAGGCTGACTTTATTTAGCGCCTGAATGGTGCGAGTCCCCTGCTGGAACACTTTGGTGATATTCGAAAGTTTAATCATTGGTTATTTATTATCGTAATTAAGTTAGCCGTGGCATTTTCGTCTGTCTGGGACGGTCGAAGCCGTCAACAAGATGGATGTTAAGGCATCCAGACGTCTAAATCAATCTAGCTTTGCACGATGAGCACTTTCTTGCCCGCCGAAACATGCGATACTAGAGCCACATGCCTTATTCAGGAGCTATAAAAGGTGGCAAAATCTGTACCCGCAATTTTTCTCGACCGCGACGGCACCATTAATGTGGACCACGGTTACGTACATGAGATTGACGAGTTCGAGTTTATCGACGGCGTTATTGATGCCATGCGTGAACTTAAAAATATGGGTTACGCGCTCATTATCGTGACAAACCAGTCTGGTATCGCTCGTGGCAAATTTACTGAGGCACAGTTTGAAACGTTGACCGAATGGATGGACTGGTCGCTGGCCGATCGCGACGTTGATTTGGATGGTATCTACTATTGTCCGCATCATCCGCAGGGCACAGTAGAAGAGTATCGTCAGGTCTGCGACTGTCGTAAACCGCATCCTGGAATGTTGATCTCCGCCCGAGACTTCCTGCATATCGACATGGCCGCTTCCTATATGGTAGGCGACAAGATAGAAGATATGCAGGCAGCGGCAGCGGCGAATGTTGGAACGAAGGTTCTGGTGCGCACGGGTAAACCTGTTACGCCGGAAGCAGAAAATTCGGCAGATTTGGTCATAAACAGTCTGGCAGACCTGCCAATGGCGATAAAAAAGCAGCAAAAGTAAGCGCAATGGATAAAAGGTGAGCGGTTGAAACAAAAATGCATTTTTCCGCTTGTCTTCCTGAGTCGACTCCCTATAATGCGCCTCCATCGACACGGCGGATGTGAATCACTTCACACAAACAGCCGGTTCGGTTGAAGAGAAAAACCTGAAAATGAGGGTTGACTCTGAAAGAGGAAAGCGTAATATACGCCACCTCGCGACAGAGCGCTAAAGCGCGTCGCAACTGCTCTTTAACAATTTATCAGGCAATCTGTGTGGGCACTCGAAGATACGGATTCTTAACGTCGCAAGACGAAAAATGAATACCAAGTCTCTGAGTGAACACGTAATTCATTACGAAGTTTAATTCACGAGCATCAAACTTAAATTGAAGAGTTTGATCATGGCTCAGATTGAACGCTGGCGGCAGGCCTAACACATGCAAGTCGAACGGTAGCACAGAGGAGCTTGCTCCTTGGGTGACGAGTGGCGGACGGGTGAGTAATGTCTGGGAAACTGCCCGATGGAGGGGGATAACTACTGGAAACGGTAGCTAATACCGCATAACGTCGCAAGACCAAAGAGGGGGACCTTCGGGCCTCTTGCCATCGGATGTGCCCAGATGGGATTAGCTAGTAGGTGGGGTAACGGCTCACCTAGGCGACGATCCCTAGCTGGTCTGAGAGGATGACCAGCCACACTGGAACTGAGACACGGTCCAGACTCCTACGGGAGGCAGCAGTGGGGAATATTGCACAATGGGCGCAAGCCTGATGCAGCCATGCCGCGTGTATGAAGAAGGCCTTCGGGTTGTAAAGTACTTTCAGCGAGGAGGAAGGTGTTGTGGTTAATAACCACAGCAATTGACGTTACTCGCAGAAGAAGCACCGGCTAACTCCGTGCCAGCAGCCGCGGTAATACGGAGGGTGCAAGCGTTAATCGGAATTACTGGGCGTAAAGCGCACGCAGGCGGTCTGTCAAGTCGGATGTGAAATCCCCGGGCTCAACCTGGGAACTGCATCCGAAACTGGCAGGCTAGAGTCTTGTAGAGGGGGGTAGAATTCCAGGTGTAGCGGTGAAATGCGTAGAGATCTGGAGGAATACCGGTGGCGAAGGCGGCCCCCTGGACAAAGACTGACGCTCAGGTGCGAAAGCGTGGGGAGCAAACAGGATTAGATACCCTGGTAGTCCACGCCGTAAACGATGTCGACTTGGAGGTTGTGCCCTTGAGGCGTGGCTTCCGGAGCTAACGCGTTAAGTCGACCGCCTGGGGAGTACGGCCGCAAGGTTAAAACTCAAATGAATTGACGGGGGCCCGCACAAGCGGTGGAGCATGTGGTTTAATTCGATGCAACGCGAAGAACCTTACCTACTCTTGACATCCAGAGAAGTTTGCAGAGATGCGAACGTGCCTTCGGGAACTCTGAGACAGGTGCTGCATGGCTGTCGTCAGCTCGTGTTGTGAAATGTTGGGTTAAGTCCCGCAACGAGCGCAACCCTTATCCTTTGTTGCCAGCGATTCGGTCGGGAACTCAAAGGAGACTGCCAGTGATAAACTGGAGGAAGGTGGGGATGACGTCAAGTCATCATGGCCCTTACGAGTAGGGCTACACACGTGCTACAATGGCATATACAAAGAGAAGCGACCTCGCGAGAGCAAGCGGACCTCATAAAGTATGTCGTAGTCCGGATTGGAGTCTGCAACTCGACTCCATGAAGTCGGAATCGCTAGTAATCGTGGATCAGAATGCCACGGTGAATACGTTCCCGGGCCTTGTACACACCGCCCGTCACACCATGGGAGTGGGTTGCAAAAGAAGTAGGTAGCTTAACCTTCGGGAGGGCGCTTACCACTTTGTGATTCATGACTGGGGTGAAGTCGTAACAAGGTAACCGTAGGGGAACCTGCGGTTGGATCACCTCCTTACCTTAAAGAAACGTTCTTTGTAGTGCTCACACAGATTGTCTGATGAAAAGTAAATAGCAAGGCGTCTTGCGATTGAGACTTCAGTGTCCCCTTCGTCTAGAGGCCCAGGACACCGCCCTTTCACGGCGGTAACAGGGGTTCGAATCCCCTAGGGGACGCCACTTGCTGGTATGTGTGAGTGAAAGTCGCCGACCGAAGTATCTCAAAACAGACTTTCGAGTCTCGTTTGAGATATTTGCTCTTTAAAAATCTGGATCAAGCTGAAAATTGAAACGACACACTGTTTCATTTCTCCGTAATAAGAAATGAAAAGCGGTGTGTCCGAGTCTCTCAAATTTTCGCAACACTGAAGTGTTTTACGAAACATCTTCGGGTTGTGAGGTTAAGCGACTAAGCGTACACGGTGGATGCCCTGGCAGTCAGAGGCGATGAAGGACGTGCTAATCTGCGATAAGCGTCGGTAAGGTGATATGAACCGTTATAACCGGCGATTTCCGAATGGGGAAACCCAGTGTGATTCGTCACACTATCATTACGTGAATACATAGCGTAATGAAGCGAACCGGGGGAACTGAAACATCTAAGTACCCCGAGGAAAAGAAATCAACCGAGATTCCCCCAGTAGCGGCGAGCGAACGGGGAGCAGCCCAGAGTCTGAATCAGCATGTGTGGTAGTGGAACGGTCTGGAAAGTCCGACGGTACAGGGTGATAGTCCCGTACACAAAAGTGCATGTGTTGTGAACTCGAAGAGTAGGGCGGGACACGTGGTATCCTGTCTGAATATGGGGGGACCATCCTCCAAGGCTAAATACTCCTGACTGACCGATAGTGAACCAGTACCGTGAGGGAAAGGCGAAAAGAACCCCGGCGAGGGGAGTGAAAAAGAACCTGAAACCGTGTACGTACAAGCAGTGGGAGCCTCTTTATGGGGTGACTGCGTACCTTTTGTATAATGGGTCAGCGACTTATATTCTGTAGCAAGGTTAACCGAATAGGGGAGCCGAAGGGAAACCGAGTCTTAACTGGGCGTTAAGTTGCAGGGTATAGACCCGAAACCCGGTGATCTAGCCATGGGCAGGTTGAAGGTTGGGTAACACTAACTGGAGGACCGAACCGACTAATGTTGAAAAATTAGCGGATGACTTGTGGCTGGGGGTGAAAGGCCAATCAAACCGGGAGATAGCTGGTTCTCCCCGAAAGCTATTTAGGTAGCGCCTCGTGAACTCATCTTCGGGGGTAGAGCACTGTTTCGGCTAGGGGGTCATCCCGACTTACCAACCCGATGCAAACTGCGAATACCGAAGAATGTTATCACGGGAGACACACGGCGGGTGCTAACGTCCGTCGTGAAGAGGGAAACAACCCAGACCGCCAGCTAAGGTCCCAAAGTCATGGTTAAGTGGGAAACGATGTGGGAAGGCACAGACAGCCAGGATGTTGGCTTAGAAGCAGCCATCATTTAAAGAAAGCGTAATAGCTCACTGGTCGAGTCGGCCTGCGCGGAAGATGTAACGGGGCTAAACCATGCACCGAAGCTGCGGCAGCGACACTATGTGTTGTTGGGTAGGGGAGCGTTCTGTAAGCCGTTGAAGGTGTGCTGTGAGGCATGCTGGAGGTATCAGAAGTGCGAATGCTGACATAAGTAACGATAATGCGGGTGAAAAACCCGCACGCCGGAAGACCAAGGGTTCCTGTCCAACGTTAATCGGGGCAGGGTGAGTCGACCCCTAAGGCGAGGCCGAAAGGCGTAGTCGATGGGAAACAGGTTAATATTCCTGTACTTGGTGTTACTGCGAAGGGGGGACGGAGAAGGCTATGTTAGCCGGGCGACGGTTGTCCCGGTTTAAGCATGTAGGCGGAGATTCCAGGTAAATCCGGAGTCTTGTTAACGCTGAGGTGTGATGACGAGGCACTACGGTGCTGAAGTAACAAATGCCCTGCTTCCAGGAAAAGCCTCTAAGCATCAGGTAACACGAAATCGTACCCCAAACCGACACAGGTGGTCAGGTAGAGAATACCAAGGCGCTTGAGAGAACTCGGGTGAAGGAACTAGGCAAAATGGTGCCGTAACTTCGGGAGAAGGCACGCTGATATGTAGGTGAAGTGATTTACTCATGGAGCTGAAATCAGTCGAAGATACCAGCTGGCTGCAACTGTTTATTAAAAACACAGCACTGTGCAAACACGAAAGTGGACGTATACGGTGTGACGCCTGCCCGGTGCCGGAAGGTTAATTGATGGGGTTATCCGTAAGGAGAAGCTCTTGATCGAAGCCCCGGTAAACGGCGGCCGTAACTATAACGGTCCTAAGGTAGCGAAATTCCTTGTCGGGTAAGTTCCGACCTGCACGAATGGCGTAATGATGGCCAGGCTGTCTCCACCCGAGACTCAGTGAAATTGAACTCGCTGTGAAGATGCAGTGTACCCGCGGCAAGACGGAAAGACCCCGTGAACCTTTACTATAGCTTGACACTGAACACTGGTCCTTGATGTGTAGGATAGGTGGGAGGCTTTGAAGTGTGGACGCCAGTCTGCATGGAGCCAACCTTGAAATACCACCCTTTAATGGCTGGTGTTCTAACGTAGACCCGTGATCCGGGTTGCGGACAGTGTCTGGTGGGTAGTTTGACTGGGGCGGTCTCCTCCTAAAGAGTAACGGAGGAGCACGAAGGTTAGCTAATCCTGGTCGGACATCAGGAGGTTAGTGCAAAGGCATAAGCTAGCTTGACTGCGAGAGTGACGGCTCGAGCAGGTGCGAAAGCAGGTCTTAGTGATCCGGTGGTTCTGAATGGAAGGGCCATCGCTCAACGGATAAAAGGTACTCCGGGGATAACAGGCTGATACCGCCCAAGAGTTCATATCGACGGCGGTGTTTGGCACCTCGATGTCGGCTCATCACATCCTGGGGCTGAAGTAGGTCCCAAGGGTATGGCTGTTCGCCATTTAAAGTGGTACGCGAGCTGGGTTTAGAACGTCGTGAGACAGTTCGGTCCCTATCTGCCGTGGGCGCTGGAGAATTGAGGGGGGCTGCTCCTAGTACGAGAGGACCGGAGTGGACGCATCACTGGTGTTCGGGTTGTCATGCCAATGGCATTGCCCGGTAGCTAAATGCGGAAGAGATAAGTGCTGAAAGCATCTAAGCACGAAACTTGCCCCGAGATGAGTTCTCCCTGACCCTTTAAGGGTCCTGAAGGAACGTTGAAGACGACGACGTTGATAGGTCGGGTGTGTAAGCGTAGCGATACGTTGAGCTAACCGATACTAATGAACCGTGAGGCTTAACCTTACAACGCCGAAGGTGTTTTGGCGAAAGAGACATCGAAATTCAGCTTGATTACAGATTACATCGACATGCGAAAAGCGTGTTGATAAACAGAATTTGCCTGGCGGCTGTAGCGCGGTGGTCCCACCTGACCCCATGCCGAACTCAGAAGTGAAACGCCGTAGCGCCGATGGTAGTGTGGGGTCTCCCCATGCGAGAGTAGGGAACTGCCAGGCATCAAATTGCAGTAAACCGGGATGAATAATCCGGGTAGTGACAAAGAAATTCGGTGGAGCGGTAGTTCAGTTGGTTAGAATACCTGCCTGTCACGCAGGGGGTCGCGGGTTCGAGTCCCGTCCGTTCCGCCACTTATTAAGAGCCCTGAGCTAACGCTCAGGGCTTTTTCTTTTCCAGCGATTTAATTATTGCTGAATCCGCAAAAATCCTCTGCATTTTTCACTCTTTTTCGGCAAAGAACTGATGGTCATAATCCTCTCAGTTAACGAACATAGTGATTAAAAAGAGGAATTCTATGACTATCCCTGCATTTGGTTTAGGTACGTTTCGCCTGAAAGACGACGTGGTTATCGCTTCTGTCAAAACGGCGCTTGAGCTGGGCTACCGTGCTGTCGACACTGCGCAAATCTATGAAAATGAAGCGGCTGTTGGTCAGGCGATTGCCGAAAGTAGCGTACCGCGTAACGAGTTGTACATCACTACCAAGATCTGGATTGAAAATCTCAGCAAAGACAAACTGATCCCAAGTCTGAAAGAAAGTCTGAAGAAACTGCGTACGGATTATGTCGATCTGACGCTGATCCACTGGCCATCTCCGGGCGATGCGGTATCCGTTGAAGAATTTATGCAGGCGCTGCTTGAAGCGAAAGAACAGGGGCTGACTCGCGAAATTGGTGTCTCAAATTTCACTATTCCACTGATGGAAAAAGCCATTGCTACAGTAGGTGCAGACAATATCGCGACCAACCAGATTGAGCTGTCTCCGTATCTGCAGAGTCGTAAGGTGGTTGACTGGGCTAAAGCGCACGGTATCCACATCACCTCTTACATGACGCTGGCTTACGGTAAGGCGCTAAAAGATGAAGTGATTGCACGCATTGCCGCTAAACATAACGCGACCCCGGCGCAGGTTATTCTGGCATGGGCAATGGATGAAGGTTACTCCGTGATCCCTTCATCTACCAAGCGTGAAAACCTTGCAAGCAACTTGCTGGCGCTGGACCTGCATCTGGATACTGAAGATAAAAAAGCGATCGCGGCACTGGACTGCAACGATCGTCTGGTCAGCCCGGAAGGCCTGGCCCCTGATTGGGATTAATTGCCCGACCCTCTGTACCTTTAACCCTCTTTCACAGCTCCTTCGGGAGCTGTTCTTATATATTCACTTAAAAAGTCTATAAATGCCCGAATGCGTGTACTGACCGCACGATCGCTGTAGTAAACGGCGCTGAAAGGCATTTCTACCGGCAGACGTTTATCGGCCAGCAGCTCCACCAGTTCTCCCCGCGCGATCTCTTTATCAATCATATAATCTGAAAGACATGCGATACCATTGCCGCTCAGGCAAAGCTGTTTTAACGTTTCCCCGCTGTTGGAAGAAATCCCACATTCGACCTCATGGAGCTGTCCGTCGCTACGGGCAATCGGCCAGGTATTGAGTGAAACGGGTTCGGAAAACCCCAGACACAGGTGCTGCTTTAACTGTTCGACGGTCTCCGGCTTGCCAAAACGGGCAATATAGTCCGGTGAGGCAATAATCTTACGATAGCTGGTAAACAACGGACGCGCACGCAGGCTCGAGTCAGTCAGCGTACCTGCTCGTATCGCGACATCCACTTTTCGTTCAATAAGATTGATGAACGTTTCTGAGGAGACAAGAGACAACGTCATCTCAGGATATCGCTCACGGAACGGTTTGATTAGCGGCATCAGGAAATGCAGCATCACCGGCGTTGCCGCGTCGATACGCAGCAGGCCGCGCGGGGTATTGCGCGACTCCATGATTTCCGTTTCTGCTGCTGCCATCTCTTGCAGTATCTGCTGCACACGCCTGAAGTAGCGTTCTCCTTCTTCAGTCAGGCTTAGCTGTCGGGTCGTTCGATTAAGCAGACTCACACCCAATTTCATCTCCAGCTTTTTTACTGCCCGACTGACTGCGGAATTAGCCTGACCGAGTTGTTCTGCCGCCCGGCTGAAGCTGCCGCTTTCCACAACGGCCACAAAAATCGCAAGTTCTTCAGAGGTTGCTTTCATTTTTGCACCTGACGCAAAATTATATTGAGATTTTGAATATTTTTGTTATTAAAGCATCCCGGCATACTGCGTGTCATCTGATTACTGATGTTACGGAGTTATTTATGCCTCTCGCTTTATTTGCACTAACAATAAGTGCCTTCGCTATTGGCACGACTGAGTTTGTGATTGTTGGCCTGGTGCCGACCATCGCTCAACAACTGGCGATCTCGTTACCTTCCGCCGGGATGCTGGTTTCAATCTATGCGCTGGGTGTGGCGATTGGCGCACCAGTGCTGACCGCTCTGACCGGAAGCCTGCCACGTAAAAAGTTGCTTGTCGCGCTGATGGTCCTGTTTACGGCGGGGAATTTACTGGCATGGCAGGCACCCGGGTATATGACACTTATTGTCGCCCGTCTGCTGACGGGGCTGGCTCACGGCGTATTCTTCTCGATTGGTTCCACTATCGCGACAAGTCTGGTGCCAAAAGAAAAAGCAGCTTCCGCCATCGCTATTATGTTCGGTGGCTTAACGGTGGCACTGGTCACGGGCGTGCCGCTGGGTACGTTTATCGGCCAGCACTTTGGCTGGCGTGAGACTTTCCTGGCAGTATCAATGTTAGGCGTGATTGCGCTGATTAGTAGTCAACTGCTGATCCCGGCTAACATTCCTGGTCGAGCGGCCGCCAGCATTCGCGACCAGGTGAAAGTGCTGACTCATCCTCGTTTGTTGCTGATTTACGCCGTTACGGCATTGGGCTACGGTGGTGTGTTCACGGCTTTCACCTTCCTGGCACCGATGATGCAGGATCTGGCGGGCTTCTCCCCGGCAGCGGTGAGCTGGATCTTACTGGGTTACGGCGTATCAGTCGCTATCGGCAATATCTGGGGCGGTAAGCTGGCGGATAAACATGGTGCGGTTCCTGCGTTGAAATTCATTTTCGCCGCACTGTTTGTTCTGCTGATGGTCTTCCAACTGACGGCTTCCACGCAGTACGCCGCGCTGGCTACCATTCTGGTGATGGGGATCTTTGCCTTCGGTAACGTACCGGGGTTGCAGGTCTACGTGGTACAGAAAGCGGAACAATTTACGCCCAATGCTGTTGATGTGGCGTCAGGGCTGAACATTGCAGCGTTTAACATTGGTATTGCACTGGGTTCCGTGATTGGCGGACAAACGGTCGAGCATTATGGGTTGGCGCAGACACCATGGATTGGCGCACTTATTGTTCTGGTGGCTTTCCTGCTGATGGGGCTGAACGGCCGTCTTGATAAGCCCACGCACGTTGCTCTGGGGTAAATCATTGATGTAAGCGCCCACTTACAAAACAAACTGCAATTGTTCGTTGAAAGTGAGTGCTAAAATCCCTATAACAGAAGAACCAGTCCGGCTGCGGACTGGTTGACGTTACAGAGGTTTGAAAGTCTAAAGTGCGAAAAAACACCTATGCCATGCGTTATGTTGCCGGACAACCCGCCGAGCGGATTTTACCGCCGGGCTCGTTTGCGCATATTGGCCAGGCATTACCCGCAGGCGTACCGTTGAGCAGTGAAGATCGCATTCGCGTGCTGGTATGGAATATTTTTAAACAGCAGCGAGCAGAATGGCAGTCGGTGCTGAAGAATTTTGGTAAAGACGCGCATCTGGTGTTATTGCAGGAAGCGCAAACCACACCAGAACTGGTGCAGTTTGCGACCACTAACTATCTCGCTGCCGACCAGGTTCCCGCCTTTGTGCTGCCTCAGCACCCCTCTGGCGTTATGACACTCTCCTCCGCCCATCCAGTTTACTGCTGCCCATTACGCGAGCGTGAGCCTATTTTACGGCTGGCGAAATCGGCGTTGGTGACGGTGTACCCGTTGCCTGACACTCGGTTGTTAATGGTGGTGAATATCCACGCGGTTAACTTTAGCCTTGGCGTTGATGTCTATAGTAAGCAGTTACTTCCCATTGGCGATCAGATTGCTCATCACAGCGGTCCGGTGATTATGGCCGGCGATTTTAATGCCTGGAGCCGTCGACGGATGAATGCGCTGTACCGCTTTGCGCGTGAAATGTCGCTGCGCCAGGTGCGCTTTACCGACGATCAGCGCCGCCGCGCGTTTGGTCGTCCTCTCGATTTTGTGTTCTATCGCGGTCTGAACGTGAGTGAGGCCTCTGTGCTGGTCACCCGCGCCTCCGACCACAACCCGCTACTCGTTGAATTCAGTCCCGGCAAACCTGAACAATAACGGTGTGTCAGGTCTGCCGTAGGGCAGGCCTGTGATGGTTGCCCTTCATATTTCACAACAACCGAAGGACAACACAATGACAACACGCTCTCATCATGACAACGTCGAAAAACAGTTTGGCTCTCAGGCTAATGCTTACTTAGCCAGTGCGGTGCACGCCTCTGGTCGTGACTTGCAACGTCTGGGGGAAAGGTTGTTGGCATTTCCGCAGGCCCGCGTGTTGGATATGGGATGCGGAGCGGGGCATGCCAGCTTTGTGGCCGCGCAATACGCAAAGCAGGTAGTAGCTTATGATTTATCGTCGCAGATGCTTGACGTGGTCACTGACGCGGCAAAAGACAGAGGTCTGGAGAATATCGCCACAAGGCAGGGTTATGCTGAAAGCCTGCCGTTTGAAGATAACGTATTTGACGTGGTGATTAGCCGCTATTCCGCGCATCACTGGCATGATGTCGGGCGTGCGTTGCGAGAAGTGAACCGCGTTCTGAAGCCCGGCGGTGTGCTGATTGTGATGGATGTGATGTCGCCAGGCCATCCTGTACGTGACATCTGGTTGCAAACTGTGGAGGCGTTACGCGATACCTCGCACGTACGCAACTATTCCAGCGGAGAATGGCTGTCGTTAATCAATGACGCCAATCTGATTGCCGATACCTTGTTAACCGATCGTCTGCCGCTGGAGTTCAGTTCGTGGGTGGCGCGGATGCGCACGCCTGCAGCATTGAGCGACGCGATCCGTGTATACCAACAAAGTGCTTCTGCGGAAGTGAAAGCCTATTTTGCGTTACAGGAAGATGGCTCGTTTACCAGCGACACGATAATGGTTGAAGCACATAAAGCGGGATAAATAAAAAAGGCACTGGGGGGAAACCAGTGCCTTCATTTCTACAATGCTATCAGGAGTCCGGCATACCGCTGTTTTTCACAAACAACGTTAGCTGATCGCCTGGCTGCAGATTGTTCGTATCGCTGTTCCAGCGCATCACATCCTTGATGTTAACCCCGTGGCGTTTGGCAATGCTCGAGAGCGAGTCGCCTTTACGCACACGATAGGTGATGCTATCGCTGTTGTTCGCCAGTCGCTGTGCGCTGGTACCAGCGCCCACCGTCAGATTTTGGCCTACTTTCAGCGATGACCCGCGCAGATTATTCCACTGCTTAAGGTCATTGGTGCTCACGCCAAGACGTGAAGCAACACCAGAAAGCGTATCGCCAGAGCGAACTTTGTAGCTACGGCTGTTCAGCGGCGTGTTATCCGCAACCAACGTTGACTGCACGGCTGCAATTTCGCCTGAGGCCAGAGACTCACGCAGCTTCTCTGCATGCTTCTTTGGCACCATCACATATTGCGGACCGCTGGCACCCAACGTGGAGCCTTTCACGCCTGCATTGAAGGTTTTCAGCTTGCTGACGGAAATACCCGCCATATCGGCAACCTGAGCCATTTCAACCGGGCTACTCAGGCGAACACGTGCCAACGCGCGGCTTTCGTCTGTTGTTGGCAGACGCACGCCATAGCGTTTGCTGTTTTTGAGTATATCGCTCAATGCCAGCATTTTTGGCACATATAGCTTCGTTTCCTGAGGCAATGGCAACGACCAGAAGTCAGTGGGTTTACCACGGGCTTTGTTCGTTTTAATTGCCTTCATGACACGACCTTCACCGCTATTATAAGCAGCAACGGTCAGCAGCCAGTCGCCATCAAACATTTTGTTCAGACGCTGCATCATGTCCAGTGCGGCGGTGGTGGAAGCCACAACGTCGCGACGTGCATCATAATTGCGGGTCTGTTTTAAACCATAATTGCGCCCCGTGCTCGGAATGATCTGCCAAATACCTGCGGCATTGGCGCCAGACGTTGCGTGAGGATCAAAAGCGCTCTCCACTATGGGTAGTAGTACCAGTTCCATTGGCATGTTACGTTTCTTAACCTGCCCGGCTATCCAGTACATATACGGCTCTGCCCGTAAAGTTACATCGTGGAGATAGCTCTTATTGCGTAAATACTTCTGTTTCTGTTCGCGAATCCGGTTGTTTTCCGGAATTCCCATCTTTAGCTCGTCACCAATGAAAGCCCACAAATCTTGATCAGCAGCGATAGATGTTCCGTCGTCCATCCATCGCGCCTGACTTGTAAACTTTCCTGCTTCCCCTTGACCAGCTGCAGAAAGGCTCTGTGCGTGTTGTTGGACGTTACCAGTATTCTGGCACCCAACAAGCAGGACAGAGGCGAGTAATATCGCTTTTGCCTTCATGTGTGTGTCAATAGTTGCTTAAAAGACGACCGATCATAACGGCGAAGTTTTCAAAAGGCAACCCGGAATTGTCAGAACGTATCTTTCTTTGACCTTAACCAGGCAAAACGCTCTTCAGGTTGTTGCAATATTGTTTTTTTATTTATTTCATTAATTAAATCAATATCTTCCGTTCTTAAAAAAAGATTATTTCGTCGCTCATTTTTCAGAATTACGGGCAGTGTCATTTGTTTTTTTACGCGTAACTCATTAACTTTACGATAATATTCATTTATGAACGGATCGTGCGGAAGAATGCTTAAGGCAAACTTCATGTTTGCTAATGTGTACTCATGTGCGCAACAAATCAATGTATCGTCAGGAAGTGCGTTTAGTTTTTTAAGTGATTGATACATTTGAGATGCTGTGCCTTCAAAAAGCCGACCGCAGCCACCGGAGAAGAGCGTGTCGCCGCAAAACAGGTAAGGCTGGCTAAAGTAACAGATATGTCCTAAAGTGTGACCCGGCGTAGCAATTACAGTAAATTCATGCCCCAAAACGAGTGCAATATCGCCATCTTCGACTATATGCGTCGTTCCCTTATCTTGCGTTTCAGCCGGTCCGTATACCGCTATTTGTGGGAAATGTTGCAGAAGTTCTTTCACGCCGCCCACGTGATCCTGATGATGATGTGTCAGCAGAATGGCCTCGGGAACCCAGTTATGTTCTGCAATAGCTTTCAGAACAGGTGCTGCTTCACCCGGGTCCACAATCAGACAATGTTTGTCATTATTCGACAGGACCCAGATGTAATTGTCCTGAAATGCAGGAATACTGTTAAGATTCATAGATTACCTCTCAATGCGTAACGGAAGGTTGTGATGAAACCGGCAAGGATCCCTCAAACTGTCGTAGCGCCCGTTAGTTGGGATGATTTTCCCTGGGGCGAACACTATCGTCAGGCGCTGGAGCATCAGCTTAACCCGTGGTTCGCAAAAATGTACGGATTTCATCTGCTTAAGATTGGTAATTTAAGCGCAGAAATCAATTCTGAAGCGTGCGCGGTTTCTCATCAGGTAAATGTTTCTTTGCAAGGCGCTCCCATGCAGGTGACTGCCGATCCTTTACATCTGCCCTTTGCCGATAAGTCCGTGGATGTTTGTTTGTTGGCTCATACGCTGCCGTGGTGTTCCGATCCACATCGCTTACTGCATGAAGCCGATCGCGTGCTTATTGATGACGGTTGGTTGATTCTGAGCGGCTTTAACCCGGTAAGTCTGATGGGATTGCGTAAACTGGTGCCCGTATTGCGTAAAACATCGCCCTACAACAGCCGGATGTTTACCCTCATGCGGCAGTTGGACTGGCTCTCATTGCTGAATTTTGAAGTACTGCACTATAGCCGTTTTCATGTCCTGCCTTGGAACAAGAAGGGCGGGAAAATGTTAAGCGCCCATATCCCTGCGCTGGGCTGTTTGCAACTGGTGGTTGCGCGTAAGCGAACCATTCCGCTTACGCTCAACCCGATGAAACAAAATAAAAGCAAAACGCCTATCCGCCAGGCCGTTGGCGCAACCCGGCAATACCGTAAACCAGACGTTTAAGTCTCAGCCTGATACCCAATATCATCCTGAGTGGGACGCATTGCAGCAGCGCGCGCAAGCTCATCACAGCGTTCGTTTTCCGGATGGCCCGCATGGCCTTTAACCCATTCCCATTTGATTTGATGCGGCCCCAGCGCGGTATCCAGACGTTTCCACAGATCGACGTTCTTCACTGGTTTTTTATCTGCTGTTTTCCAGCCGCGCTTCTTCCAGTTGTGGATCCACTGCGTAATGCCCTGGCGCACATACTGGCTGTCCGTGCTGAGTATCACTTCACACTGTTCTTTCAGGGCTTCCAGCGCAACGATTGCCGCCATCAGCTCCATGCGATTATTGGTGGTGAGGTTGTAGCCTTCGCTAAAGGTTTTTTCGCGCCCGCGATAGCGTAAAATCGCCCCATAACCACCTGGCCCTGGATTTCCCAGGCAAGAACCATCGGTGAAAATCTCTACCTGTTTAAGCATCTCTGGTAGACTTCCTGTTTTAGCAAATCGAAATCAAACGATAAGTCTGACATAAATGACCGTTATGAGCACTGGAATTACACGACAGATCGTCCTCGATACCGAAACCACCGGTATGAACCAGATTGGCGCCCACTACGAAGGCCACAAGATCATTGAGATCGGTGCGGTTGAAGTGGTGAACCGCCGCCTGACCGGGAATAACTTCCACGTTTACCTGAAACCGGATCGGCTGGTGGACCCGGAAGCGTTTGGTGTACACGGAATCGCAGACGAATTCCTGCTTGATAAACCTACGTTTGCCGATGTGGCCGATGAGTTTCTCGACTACATCCGCGGTGCGGAGCTGGTCATCCATAACGCATCGTTTGATATCGGCTTTATGGATTACGAATTCGCTAAGCTCAGGCGGGATATTCCGAAGACAAACGAATTCTGCAAAATTACCGATAGCCTGGCGCTGGCGAGGAAAATGTTTCCTGGCAAGCGCAACAGCCTTGATGCGTTATGCTCACGCTATGAAATAGACAACAGTAAGCGAACCCTGCACGGCGCATTGCTCGATGCCCAGATTCTGGCCGACGTTTATCTGATGATGACCGGTGGGCAGACCACGATGGCGTTCTCAATGGAAGGTGACAGCCAGCAGCAGAATGACACGGGGATCCAGCGTATTGTGCGACAGTCCAGCAAACTACGCGTTGTTTTCGCCACTGATGAAGAGTTAGCGGCCCATGAGTCGCGCCTTGACCTGGTGCAGAAGAAAGGCGGAAGTTGCCTCTGGCGGGCATAGTTTGTACGTTTTCCGTATGGAAATGACCATTCGGGTGATTTTTGCAGCAAACGATTAAAAAACGTGAGAAAAAGCGTTGACGAGGCGTGAGGCAATCCGTAATATTCGCTTCGTTCCCAAGCGGAACACAACGCGGAGTGGTAGTTCAGTTGGTTAGAATACCTGCCTGTCACGCAGGGGGTCGCGGGTTCGAGTCCCGTCCATTCCGCCACTATTCAGAAAGCCTGAATCAGAAATGATTCAGGCTTTCGTCGTTTTAGCCCGCCACAATAATAATCTCATCATCACACTTTATCGACCACGTCCGTGCTATCGGGCAGGCAACACATCAGGTCATCCTTAACCCGACGCATATCCAGGGGCAGATCAACCTGCGAAGTGATTCATCACGCAGGCGAAGCGGGGGGAAAAGTTATCGCCGATAAGCACCGTTTCTTCATTCAAGTGCTTTAGCATATACAGCTTGTCGGCACGTTCGTAAGCGTCGAAGAAGAGATAATCGACAGCATCCGTTGCTTCATCATCGGGAGATTTTTCACGTCCGTTGGGAGTGAGCATGAAAACACCGGCGGTATGGCCGAGTGGTCGGGCATAGCGAAAGAACAGTTTTCGGTTCACAGCAAACTCGCCATCATCACTTTTGAGTTTCCCTTGTACTGACAATGAAAGGTGTCCGGAGTTGTAGCTGGTAATCAGCATTATTCCATGGAGTACCTTTTTTGTATCCTGGATGTCGAGTATCGACGTGAATTCCGAGGAGCAGGAAAAACTGATTTCTTGTTTTTTCGCATTCCCGGCGATAATAAAAAAAGCGATAGCCGCCAGCCCAAAAATGGCAATCACGACTGACCATAGTAAAGGAGAGTGATCGCTTTCTTGCTTCATATCATTCCTCATGATGGCGATACTGGCTGATGCAATGGTAATAGCCGAGGTTCAGCCCGCATTCAGCGGCAAACGACCACTCAACCAGATTATGGTTGCTCGCCCAGGTATTGAGATACAGATCTTTTGGGTACGAACAGTCGGGGTTAATGCCCACGGACTTGAAAATATCCAGCGCTTTCTTTTCGGTTATGGTGTCGGTGAGGGCGTTTCCTAATATATGTACACGGCATTGTTCATAGTCGATAGTCCGCAGGATAGTCGCGTCCGTCATGGCGATTTCATTGGGTATCCATGTTAACCACGCTGTCGCCAGCACGGCGATACCAGTAATTAACGCGGTTATCGCCACAGGCCAACGGCTTTGTTTCTTTTTGTTGAGCGTCGATGCAACATTGGCAATTCTGGCGGGAGCTTGCGCTTCTTCCAGTTGCTGAATATTGATATTAGCGTCGCCCATCCGAAATCCCATCCGCGGAATTGTGACGATGAGCTCTGCAGGATGACCCGTAGACGTTATTGCTTTGCGCAGAAATGAAATGTGCTGATTGAGATTCGCATCCGTCGCTCTGGCGCCATTATGCTGAAAAACATTCAGCAGAATTTCATCACGCGAGGATATCTCTTTACCATTTTGCAACAAATAGAGCAGTAATTGTGTTGCCACATTATTCAATGTGGCCATTTCACCAGATGCCAGGTCTTTTAGGGTATTTTTATGTGGTCTGAAAACTAAGCCATCACCAATAATTACGGATTTAATTTTGTTTATTGGTATATGAGAAATCACTGATGTCTCCTTTAAAGCAGGATATCTCGCATTCGAGTGGGGGAAGCAATAGCATAACATAATTCATTTATAAAAAATGGTTGTACCATAGATCGCTTTATTAATATTTATATAACAATATTTTAATATCTCTTATAGAATCCTCTTTTCTCCTTCCTCTCTTTCACTATCTTATTGTCATTACTCGCTTTTGATATCCAATTTCATTTTTACAAAAATTTCATAAATACATTTTGCCTGTTGTTCTGGCTAAATAAAAAAATAGTTGATAGATAAAAACTCTATAAAAATGCTAAATGATAGATACTAACACTGGCTAAGTCGTGATTTTTGGCGGTTTTTTAGGTAAACGATCGCTGTGCAGACAGTGTTACAACATGATTCCCTGAGTTTGATTAATACCGGATTTTTGCATTGTGTCATTTTCCCGTCGACTTAATATAAGCCCCGAAACAGCGTAAACAACTGTGGACGGTATTTCGGATGGAATACCAATGAAGTTCAAAATACGGGGCGGCTTGAGATGGATTGTTTGCAAGGATATGCGCTACCGCCACCTGCAGATCAGGATTTTCCGGACATAAATTATCTGCGGAAATAGATCTTCGGAATAACTAAAAAACAGATATAAGGTTAAGTAGTAATATGAAAATGAAAAACGTGGCTGTGGCCTGTGCGCTGATGGCGGGAATGACTTTTACTGCCTCTTCTGCTTTTGCTGCAAAAAATGTCGAACCGACTAACGGTAAAATTCACTTCACCGGTTCTCTGGTTAATTCCGCATGTGGTCTGGCACCAGAATCCAGCCCGGTACAGGTTAATTTTGGTGAGATCCCAACTTCCCAGTTAAAAGACAACCAACGTGCTGGCGTTAAGCATGCCAAAATCGTTCTGCAGGGCTGTGATACGACCGTCGCGAAAACGGCCACTGTGACTTATACCCCGGCAACGATTGATACAGACAACAACGCACTAGCTGCGTTCACCTCTGGTACTGCAAAGGGCGCGGGCATCGGTATGATTGACAGTGGCAACCAGGACGTGGAATGGGGTCAAGCCGCCTCTCAGGTCAACATTACCGATGGTGAAACCGACATTGATTTCGTCGCTTACCTGCAGGCAAACAACGCATCTGCCGCGGTAACCCCAGGTGATTTCGAATCTACCGTTAATTTCCAGATCGACTACCAGTAACGATCTGCAGCAGGCGCATTAACGCGCCTGCTTAACCCTTCCTGCGAATAACTGAAAGGAAATGCGGTGATGCCTGGATGGCGAATTTTACTGCTTTTTATCTTCATATCGCCTGCATGGGTTTTGGCTGACACCAATCGTCTTGTCAGTACGCCCGGCAAAATGCGCATGCACGGAAATATTATTGAGGCTGCCTGTTATGTCGATCCACGCGACCGGTCGCTACTGGTTGAATTTGATGATCTCTCAGCCAGAGATATTTCCGGAAAACCAGAGAAAGTATCAGCGCATGATTTCAGCATTCATTTGTTGGGATGTTCATTAGGGGATTCTCAACACCCCGGGAATCTGTTTCAACGTGCCAATATTACCTTTTCTGGCGCACCGGATAGTGACAATCCAGATTATCTAAGCGTGCAATCGGAAACTGAAAATTTAGCGATAGAAATATATGACAGCAACGGACAGCAAATTCATCTGGGTGAGCCATCACCGGACTATGTGCTTAATCCAGGGAAAAACATGCTCAATTTTACGGCTTATTTGATCTCCCGCGACGGAAGAATGACATCTGGCGAATTTACTGCGGTCACGCATTTTGTTGTGAATTATCTCTGAGCTGCACTGCAATTCGGGTATCTGAAGGTTTGCGAACGAAAATGATCACGCTGAAAACAGATAAAAAACGTCTGGCGCTTTTTATTGCTCTGGTCTGTGCCTCTTCATGGGCTGAAGCGGATGAGGCCATTGAATTTAATACCGACGTACTGGATGCCAGTGACAGGCACAATGTCGATTTGCAGCGTTTTTCCGAAGGCAACTTTGTGACTCCCGGAGAATATCTGCTGGATGTTCGTATTAACAGCCAGGAGATTCCACAGCAGTCGATCCGTTATATCGTCGATCCTGCCAACCCGCATAAATCCATGGCATGTCTGACCCCGCAACAACTCGAATTACTGGCGCTCAAAGAAGAAGCGCTGGCCTATATTCATCCGATTAGCGCGACCTGCTATGACATTTCCCGCCTGCCGGGTGTGGCGTTGAATAATAGCGCAGGCGTACTGGACATTATCGTGCCTCAGGCGTGGATGAAATATACCGATCCAGACTGGACGCCACCGGAACGCTGGGATAACGGCGTCGCGGGGCTGATTTTTGACTACAGCGTCTCGGGCCAGGCCACACATTATGAACAGGGCGGCGATCGTTATCGCTCTCTGTCTGGCTATGGGCAGACAGGTTTTAACCTCGGCGCGTGGCGATTTCGTGGCCAGTATCAGGCCAATTACGCTTCGGATGATAATCGCGGCCGTATCGACTGGGATCAGATCTATGCCTATCGACCGTTGCCGATGCAGGCTGCAAAACTGACGGTCGGCGAAATCTACCTGAATTCTCAGGTTTTTGATTCGGTACGTTTCACCGGGGCTAACCTCGCCAGCGACGAGCGTATGTTGCCACCGAATTTGCAGGGCTACGCGCCTGAAGTGCACGGCATCGCCCGCAGCAATGCGAAGGTTACCGTCAGTCAGCAGGGCCGTGTTATCTATCAAACCACCGTTCCTGCAGGGCCATTTAATATTCAGGATCTGCACGGTTCGGTACGCGGCACGCTGGATGTTCGCGTCGAGGAGCAGGATGGCAGCGTACACACTTTTCAGGTCAATACGGCCGATATTCCTTACCTGACGCGACCAGGCTATGTGCGCTACAACGCCGCGGTCGGGAAGCCATCGCGTTATAACCACGACGTTCAGGGGCCTGCATTTTATAGCGGTGATTTTTCATGGGGGGTCAGCAATGCCTGGTCGCTGTACGGCGGCGCGCTGCTGACTGGCGATCGCTATAACGCCTGGTCGATGGGGATTGGGCGGGACTTGAGCTGGCTGGGGGCGCTGTCGGCTGATGCGACGCAATCCGTGAGTCGGGTAAAGCATCAGGCTGAACAAAAAGGCATGTCTTTTAAGCTCAGCTACGCCAAAACTTTTGATGAGTACAACAGCGCCATCACCTTTGCCGGTTACCGCTTCTCACAGCGTAACTTCCGCACTTTCTCGCAGTTTCTCGACGAGCAGTATGAAAATAACAACAGTGCCGGCAACGAAAAAGAGATGTACACCATCACCGGCAACAAAACCTTCTTTGCTGACGACCCACTATTAGCGACCACGCTGTACCTGACCTATACCCACCAGAACTATTGGGATCGCGGTTCCCAGGATCGTTACGGATTATCGATGGGGCACAGCTTTTCATTTGCTGGCATCCAGGGGATCAGCGCCAACGTTGCGGCTTACCGCTCTGAGTATCAGGGCAAACGAGACGACAGTCTTTCGCTTTCAATCTCGGTGCCATGGAGCGATGGCCGCTCTATGGATTACGAATTGCAGAACAGCGGCAACCAGACCAGCCAGATGGTTTCGTATTCCGATAACCGTGACCGTAACAATCCGTGGCGTTTGCGCACAGGGGTTTCCGGTGAAGGGCGTACGGCATTTGATGGCTATTACAAGCACCGCAGCATGATGGCGGAACTGGAATCTAACGTCAGCTGGCAGCAATCACGTTATTTCTCCGTTGGCGGCACGATGCGCGGCGGCTTTACCGCGACGCGTCACGGTGCGGCGCTGCACAACAGCCAGGCGTCGATGAATACCGCCAGAGTGATGGTTGATACCGACGGGGTGGCGAACGTGCCGCTGAACGGCGAACAGGCGCACTCAAACCGCTTCGGTATTGCCGTCGTACCGGACGTCGTTAGCTATCACAGCTTTGATACCCGTATCGATGTGGACGCAATGGACGAGGACATTTCCGCGACTAAAGCCATCGTGACCAACACCCTGACGGAAGGAGCGATTGGCTACCAGCATTTTGCCGTGGCGCAGGGGCAAAAAATGATGGCGCTGCTGCGCCTGAAGGATGGTTCGGTACCGCCGTTTGGCGCCGAAGTGTTTAACGCTAACGGCGTTAGCGTCGCCATGGTAATGGAAAACGGTATGGCCTGGATTGCGGGTGTGAATCCGGCTGAGCGTCTTTCCGTTGCCTGGGCTGGCCGTGCGCAGTGCCACTTACAGGTGCCACAACAAATCAACCCGGAAGGTAACGTGCTGTTGCCTTGTGAATAATTTCAATAACCTGAATGAATTTTGTCATGAATAATCAAGCTTTTTACTCCGTGCAGCGTTGGCTTAAACCCGTGGCCTGTGGCCTGCTTTTGATTGCAGAGATCAACACCTCATGGGCGGGTATTGCGCTCGACCGTACTCGCATGATCATCACTGGTGATGCGCGCTCAGTCAGTGCGAACTTAACCAATACCAGCCCGAGCATTCCGTTTCTGGCTCAGTCGTGGGTGGAAGATGCCAACGGAACAAAAATTACCTCGCCGCTGATGGTCTTACCGCCGCTGCAACGAATTAACGGCGGGCAAAAGGGAATTGCCCGCGTGACGAAAACCAGCGGGATCAACGCCCTGCCGCAGGATCGCGAGAGCTTGTTCTACCTGAACGTACGTGAAATTCCGCCTAAACCGGATAAGCCGAACGTGCTGCAACTGGCGATGCAGTCGCGCATCAAATTGTTCTACCGTCCGGCCGCCATTGTGCCGGAAACGCCGGGCGCCGTGTGGCAAAACCAACTGGTCTTTCACAAGCAGGGCCAGCGCTGGCGTGTGGATAACCCAACGCCTTACTTCGTCACCTTAATCGGCTTAAGCCGCAAGCCAGAAGCGCAGGGAGGCGGCAGATTGACCGACTTCCCCGGCGTTATGGTCTCACCAAAATCCTCTCTCGATTTCAGCGTCACGGACGGCAGCGTCAGCCAGTTCAGCATGATGTACGTGAACGATTTTGGCGGTCATCCCGAACTGAAATTCAGCTGCACAGGCAATGTATGTAAAGCATTGCCGATGGAGCAACAGCCCCGGTAACAGGAATCGTAAATGAAAAAGATGCTTTGCGCCCTGCTGATGGCGGGCATGGCCTGGCAGGTTCAGGCCACCAGCGGCCGCCAGGATATGAGCAACGTGTCCGGTGAGTATGGCAACGTCCGCTTTCACGGCCGGGTCTACGTGTCGCCGTGCGTGCTGGATATGGCCTCACGCGATCAGACCATCAATCTTGGTGATATTTCCGCCAGTCGGTTTCGCCAGGGCGGCGATCGCAGCGAACCGGTGTTGGTCACGCTGTACCTGAACGGCTGCTTAAAGGGCTATGGTCATACCCTGAGGGATTTCCCCGGGCAGACCAGCGAAATGCCTGAGCTGGCGCACAGCACGGTGGAACGTGGCGTTTCTATGACGCTGATGGCCGAAGGCGCGCCGGAAAACAGTGACCTGGGGCGTATTCGTGGTGATGTGCGCGGCGCGGGCATTCGGCTACTGACCGAGCGTAATCAGCTGATCCATCTGAACCAACCGCAACGTATGTGGATCCTCAAACCAGGCGATAACGCCATTCACTTTCTGGCCACGCTGGAATCTTTTGGGCCAGAGGTGACTGCCGGAGAATTTAACGGCCTGGTGAGACTTAAGCTGGAGTATCTATGAGCGTATTACGCAAAGCGCTGTTGTGGGTTGCCCTGGCTGGCTGTCCACTGGCCGGGCAGGCATTTACACAGGGGGAAGGTGAGCCGGAGGGCGGGTCGCCGCATCAGTACGATATCGAATTGAGCTCGCTGGATGTCAGTAAAAACCACGTGGGTGGCAGAACGGATCCGTTTACCTGGAATCTGGGCAGTTGGTATGTGGTGAATTTCTATTGCGAGCAGGCTGACATCTCCCGGTCGCCGATTTACTACACCACCACGACTACGATGCCGCCTTCAAATCAGGGGGCGAACCGTTTTCGGCTAAATGAGTATCTGGATGTGGAAGTGCAGGTGTGGGTTGCCGGGGGCTATAAACAGTATGTTCAGGCGCCTTTTACCAACGTTTCAAACCGCAACAGCAATAACACTTGCAAAAAGCGCAAGGGCTACACGCGCGCCACTAACGTTGAAAGTGGTTCAAAAGGGAAAGTGACGTTTATTGTCACTAAACCCATTATCAACGGCATCAATATCACTTCCCAATCGCTGGTGGAGGTTGCCGGGCGCATGGGGAGCGCGGGACCTACGCCCACTACGGCGATTTCCCGTGTGGTGATTAAATCCGGGCTGATTACCGTACCGGACAAATGCACCTTCAACCGGGGAGACAAAATCAGTATTGAGTTTGGCGATCTGCCAGGATCCGCTGCCCGGCTCAATGGCACTAACTACAGCAAGTCGATCCCCATTCATGTTGTTTGTGAAGGCGGCAGCTTCGATCAGGGCGCGCTGAACATTAATCTTGGCGTACAAACTACCACGGCGTCAGGCACTGCGGGGTTCAACGATCATCTCCTCGGCACGCTGAGCGGCGGACAAAAGCGCGACGATCTCGGCATTATGCTTAAAGACGAGAGCGGTGGCACCGTCGTGCCCAATCAATTCTATAACGTGAAAGGTTTTTACCAGAATCAGGGCGACTGGAATCTCACCGCTGCACCGGTGGCAAAGCCGGGCGTGGGAAGCGTTAAGGAAGGTGAGTTTGAAGCCTCTGCCACCGTTGTTGCGCAGTTTCAGTAGGGGGATGCCATGAGATTTTCGGCGTTATTCGCGATCGGTGTGTTACTGCTTGGCGGCATGGCGCAGGCCGACACCAAACTGGTCGGCGGTGATATGTATTTTCACGGCACTATCAGAGCGCTGGCCTGCAGCCTGGCACCAGGAGGCGACAAAATCGAGGTCGATTTCGGGCAAATCGCGACGCAGGATCTCTATCTCTCGGGGCGCAGTAAGCCGGAAAAATTCAGCATTCAGCTACGCGACTGCAACCCCGAGGTTTTTCGCGGGATCTCGGTCACTTTCAGTGGTAGTGAGGATGCTGAACTGGACGATCATCTGGCGCTGGATAGCAGTGAACAGGGTGGCGCGACTGGGATCGGTATTGGGATGAGCGAAGAGGACGGCACGGCAATTCGCCTTGATGAGAGCACGTCAGTCAAAGAGATAACTGCAGGCTCGATGACGCTAAATTTTTGGGCGTGGGTCGCAGCAGAGCCGTCGGCGATAAAAAATCAGTCTCTCGAATACGGTCCGTTCAGCGCCAGCGGGACCTGGACACTGAACTACCAGTAGCATGATGAACGCACTGAATCGTATTGCCCCGCTGCCTGCGCAGAAATTATTGCTCGTTATTAGTCTGTTTTTCTGGTGTGGGGTAATGCATCTCTACTGGCCGAATAACGGCGGCAGCGGTCTGTCGTTGCCGCTTAATATTACGAGCTGGATTTATGCCGTTGTGCTGGCTGCAAGCGCATCAGTGCTGGTGCCTCGTCAACGCTGGCGTATCACTGTCCCCGCCACGGTTTTTTCGATGGGGGCGCTCATCCTGACGCTGCTTTGTCTGCTGACGCCTGGCGTCTGGCAGTTCGAGGCGCAGCTGGTCGCAGGGGCGCTGCTGGGAGGCGTGCTCGTCTATCTGGTGACATTACAGATTCCGCTTGCGGCAAACACCCTGACGGTACTGCTGACTCTGCTATGGGGCGCGTGCGTCATCGAATGTCTGGCGTTTTTGTATCAGTACTGGCATTTGCCGGGTGTTGATTACTGGGAGTTTGCCTGGCGACGCGGTACGCGGCCCTACGGTATTTTTCAGCAGGTCAATCTGATGGCCAGCTTCACTGCATCTGGTGTGCTGCTGTCAGCTCCGCTCTTTTTACGGCTACGCGACAGATATCGAATTGTCATCGGGATTGCCCTGGTGATGATGGGCTTTGTGCTGCATGAATCCCAGTCGCAAACCGGCTATGTGTCTGTGGTGGTAGGTGAAGTCTTGCTGCTGGTGGTTTTCCCGGCGCAACGCCGTATGTTGTTGCTACTTCTGCTGCCGCTGGCGTTAGGCATGGTGGCGGGCACGCTCGCTCGCTATTTTTTGTCCGTTGCTACAGTCGATCACCTGACCACTTCCCAGGTGCGCTGGACGGTGCTTAAAACGTCACTGGCATTATTTGCCGAACGCCCGTGGACGGGGTGGGGCGTGGGCAGTTTTGCCGCCGTGTTTCTCGAACGTGCGGGGCCGTTGGGGCTGAGCAGCATCTCGCATCCGCACAATGAGCTGGTGCTGTGGCTGGTGGAGGGCGGCCTGGTGGGGTTGGCGGGGGCGCTGTGCTTTATTACGGGGGGCTTCTGGCTGTGGATGCACGGAAATCGCTGGCGTCGCGCTTGTCTGGTGGCGGCGCTGCCGGTGGTCATTCATATGTTGACGGAATACCCCGCCAGGCAGTCAACACCACACTGGTTACTGCTGATCCTGCTGCTTCGTTGTGCAGATAGCCCGCTAAAAGGGGCTCGCCTGACGCTTACGTCGACGTCGCTGATTCGTGCGCTGGCATTGATCTCGTTTTTAACCTTCACGCCACTGTTGCTTCTCTCACTGCACACGCAACAGCAGTTGACGCTGGCGGAGCGGCAGTCAGCGCAGTGGCGTCTGGCCGAGTCGCTCCCGGTAGGAGGCTGGCT
Source organism: Citrobacter sp. 21OH12SH02A-Citro (assembly GCF_027919895.1). NCBI lineage: Bacteria > Pseudomonadati > Pseudomonadota > Gammaproteobacteria > Enterobacterales > Enterobacteriaceae > Citrobacter > Citrobacter sp. 21OH12SH02A-Citro. The sequence goes on along the minus strand of NZ_CP114801.1, from coordinate 3,876,160 downwards.
CCTTGCCCCTCGCTACCGGTTTGATGTTCAGATGGGGTATCTGCAACGGTATCAGCGTACCCGGGATGCTCGCTGGCTGGAAGCGGTTCGCCGCTGGGCGCCTGACTATGTGCGTGTTCACCCAGACCCGAATGTCTCCTTCACGCAAATCTTGCTGGCGTTACAGCAGCGCGACCTACCTGAGGCGCATCGTCTGGCGACGCGCTTTTACCTGACATACCCGAACGATCGCCGTATCCCGTGGCTGCAGGATGCACGACGTCCTTTCAATCAAAAAATGGAATGATATGAACAGATTCAGCGAACAGACCCGCCATGTGCCAGAGCTTCCCCGCAACGCCGAGCTGCTGCGGATCACCGGGATCCGTTTGCAGCGCATCCATTTTTTTGATGATGCATCGCTGGATGTCTGTGAGGTGTTAAGTCAGGTACGCACGCCGCTACCGCTCGATCTTTTTTTCAAGCACCTTTCCATCACCGCAAAACAGCAGCTATTTCTGTGGCAAATGCGGCAGGTACTGGCACTCTCAGGAAGTTATTCGCTGAATTTATCCGTCAGGATGCTGACCTGTCTGTCGTGGATTGCGCAGCTCGCCCGGCAGGCGCATCAGGGGCGGATTGTTATCGAAATACAGGATCCTGGCACCATGATGCGACTGGAAAAGGCAGAACAGCAGGCCGTATGCATTGCCGTTAAAACCCTGGTGCGTCACGGGTTTCGCGTGTGGCTGGATGATGTTTCGCCTGAGCTATTTTTTGTTTGGCGACTGTCTGGCATCCGTTTCGATGCCATCAAAATTGAAAGCGGAATGTTTCATCAGTTCAGGACGTCGGATTGGCAGTTAAGGGTACTGGTCAATCAATTTCGCGGGCTGGGAGAACGGGTTGTGATCGAGGGGGTGGAAACGCCGCAGGATTACGCCATTTGCCGTATGAGCGGCGCAGATGCTGTGCAGGGATTTTTGTTCGAGCAGGAAGTATTACCGAAAGGCCTGAATCATTGCTGATTCAGGCCATGGTCATTATTCGCTCAGCGTCTGTGCGATATCTTTTTGCACCTGCTGGCGCTGTTCTGGGGTCAGTACTTTGTTCAGGTCGAAATAGTATTTCACGCGGTAATAACGCGCCTGCTGTTCGATATTGCTGAAGGCGGAAAGCTGTTTTTTGACGGCGGCTTCATCCCATTTCCCGGACTTGATGACGTCAATCAACGCGCCGTCTTTAACATCCTTCACCGATATCTGGCTAACGTTGGTTTCAAGCTGCTGGTGCAGTTTTTTAATCTGCGCAACCTGGTCAGTGCTCAGTTTAAGGTGCTGAACTACCGGGTCCTGAGCTGGTGCGGGTACATTGGATACGTTTGCTGCAAGCGTGCTAAAAGAAGCGCCAGCCACGGTTGCCGCCAGCAAAGTCATGCGTACGAAGTTCTTCATTTCGGGATCCTGATAAGGGAATTATTAACATTGTCTGTCACTCGCTGGTGACGAGTGATTATCCTTTGCAGAATACGATGCCCGAAACACGTCGCCACGCGAATTTGTTTTGCGGTTGGTTACGGAGTGAAACAATCCCGCTACGGAAAACGTTGTGCAGCGGGAGGGAAGGCGATATCTACAGCGTGAACGGATCAGCGTCCTGCCAGGCGGGGAACTTCTCGCGGTACTCGCGCAGCGCCGAGAGTGACAGTTCAGCGTCAATGCGCGTAGCCTGATGCGGCTCGGCGGTGGCAATAATCTCCCCCTGCGGATTAATCACCCGGCTGTCACCGCGATAATGATGGCCGTTACCGTCAGTACCCACGCGGTTACATCCTGCTACATAAGCCTGGTTCTCAATTGCCCGCGCGGTGAGCAGAACCTGCCAGTGTAGCGAACGAGGCGCCGGCCAGTTGGCGACATACAATGCCAGGTCGTAATCGTTGCGGTTGCGCGACCATACCGGAAAACGCAGGTCATAACAGACCAACGGCAGAATGCGCCAGCCGCGCCATTCAAAAATAACCCGCGCGTCACCCGCCTGATAATGTTGATGTTCATCCGCCATGCGGAACAGGTGGCGCTTGTCATAGAAATGGACATTACCTTCGGGTTCGACCAGCAAAAAGCGGTTTACCGGGCCACGTTCAGACAAGAGAGCGGCGCTGCCTGCTATAAGGGCGTTCGTCTGTTGCGCCTTAGTGCGCATCCAACTGACAACCTCTTCCTGCGGCAGCGATTTGCTTGCCGCTTCCATGGCAAATCCGCTGGTAAACATTTCAGGTAACACAATGACATCACGTCCGGTGACGGTTTCCAGTTGGCGGTCGAAATGGCGCAGGTTGGCCGGGCCATCCATCCAGATCAGCGGTTGTTGCAGCAGAGTAATTTTCAAACCGGGCACGATCGAGGCTCCTCATTGAACAACATTTTGACACTGTAGCATGAGCTCTAACGGAAATGTGGCAATAAAAAGCCCCGCATTAAGCGGGGCTAAACGTTGTGCGTGTGTCGTTACGCGGCTTCGACTTTACGCACCTTCTCTGGCAGCTTTACCGGCTGAGTCGCCAGCGCCTCGGGTTCAAAGTCATCCACGTTGATGCTACGCAGACGACTCGCTTCGGCTTTCACCAGAATTGCGGCTTCGTCTTTATCAATCAGCCCTTTAGCCAGCGCATTGTGCGCCAGTTCATCCAGGCGGGTAAACGGCAGGTTTTTACCCAGCTCTTTGCAGATCCGCTGGTGGATAGGGTCGGCTGCAATCACATCCAGCAAAGCCTCTTCCAGCAAACCTACCGGGTTATGCTCGCTCGGCGTCAGGTATTGACCACGACCAAGGCGAGAACGGGTGGCGCTCGGAACCTGCAGAATCTTCGCGACTTTATGATCCAGCTTGTCAGACGGTGCATGGTAGTGGCGACCGGTAGGGAAGATAACCACACTCAGCAGGCCCGCGACCAGTCGGTTCGGGAAGTTTTTCAGCAGGTCGTCCATCGCCTGTTCCGCTTTGTACAACGCATCCTGAACGCCCCAGTGAACCAACGGCAGGTCTGCTTCATTACGGCCTTCATCGTCATAACGCTTCAGTACCGCGGAGGCCAGATACAGCTGACTTAACACATCGCCCAGACGCGCGGAGATACGTTCACGGCGCTTCAGGCTACCGCCCAGTACGGCCATGGAGACATCCGAAAGCAGTGCCAGGTTAGCGCTCAGACGGTTCAGATGTTGGTAGTAACGTTTGGTCGCATCGCCGGTTGGCGTGCTGCTGGTTAAGCCGCGCGTCAGGCCCAACCAGAAGCTGCGCACTTTGTTACTGCCGACGTGGCCGATGTGTTTGAACAGCAGCTTGTCGAACGCATTCACATCGTTACTCTGTGCCGCGGCCATCTCTTCCAGAACGTACGGATGGCAGCGAATCGCCCCCTGACCGAAGATCATCATGCTCCGGGTCAGAATGTTGGCACCTTCTACGGTAATGGCGATAGGCGCGCCCTGATAAGCACGGGCGAGGAAGTTGCTTTCGCCAAGCATAATGCCTTTACCGCCAGTAATATCCATTGCATCGATGATTGACTGCTGTCCACGGTGGGTACAGTGATACTTCACGATGGCCGACAGCACCGCCGGTTTTTCACCCAGCATAATACCGTAGGTAATCAGCGACGCCGCTGCATCCATCACGTACGCGTTACCCGCAATACGTGCCAACGGCTCTTCAATACCTTCCATCTTACCGATAGAGATTTTGAACTGGCGACGAATATGCGCATACGCGCCGGTTGCCATTGCGACCGATTTCACGCCGCCCGTCGAGTTAGACGGCAGGGTAATACCGCGTCCCACGGACAGACATTCCACCAGCATGCGCCAGCCCTGACCGGCCATTTTTGGGCCACCGATGATGTAATCAATCGGCACGAAGACATCTTTGCCCAGCGTCGGACCGTTCTGGAACGGCACGTTCAGCGGGAAGTGTCGACGCCCAATTTGTACGCCTGGGGTTGACGTTGGGATCAGCGCACAGGTAATGCCGAGATCTTCTTCACCACCCAGCAGTTTTTCCGGGTCGGAGAGTTTAAATGCCAGACCCAGTACGGTAGCGATAGGCGCTAGGGTGATATAACGCTTATTCCAGGTCAGGCGCATACCCAGCACCTGCTGGCCCTGCCAGTCGCCCATACAAACCACGCCGGTATCAGGGATCGCGCCTGCGTCGGAACCCGCTTCCGGGCTGGTCAGAGCAAAGCAGGGGATCTCCTGACCACGAGCCAGACGCGGCAGGTAATGATTCTTCTGCTCTTCGGTGCCGTAATGCTGCAGCAGTTCGCCAGGGCCTAGGGAGTTAGGTACGCCAACGGTGATCGCCAGGATCCCGGAAACGCCGGAGAGTTTCTGCAGAACGCGAGCCTGAGCATACGCGGAGAATTCCAGCCCGCCGTACTCTTTCTTAATGATCATCGCGAAGAAGCGGTGTTCTTTCAGATACGCCCACAGTTCCGGCGGCAGATCCGCGAGTTCATGGGTGATCTGGAAGTCGTTCGCCATGCGGCAGGCTTCTTCCACCGGGCCGTCAATAAACGCTTGTTCTTCAGCTGTCAGATGCGGCTGAGGATAGTTATGCAGTTTTTTCCAGTCTGGCTTGCCCTGGAACAGGTCGCCTTCCCACCAGGTTGTACCGGCATCAATCGCCTCTTTCTCAGTGCGCGACATCGGCGGCATGACTTTACGGAAACCGCGGAACACTGGCGCAGAGATCATGGATTTGCGCATTGGCGTAAAGTTAAACGGTACGAGGAGAATGGCCAGAGGAACCAGCAGCCAGATTGACCACAGGCCAACCACGCCAAGCGCAGCTGTCCAGGCGAGCAAAATTAAGCTGCTGAGGAATAAGCTCACGCGGTGATAAAACAGAACGCTGAGCAGAACAACCGTAGCGATAATACTCAAAATCATCATAACGAAAAGCTCCCTTGCTTGTAGGAGGTCTGACCACTTGTGATGATATGGTTGTAGTGGATGTAAATTCTTTTAGCAATGTGTTTACAAAATAATTACAACAAAGCTCACATTGTTGCTGTTTTAACCGGCACAAAAAATCAAAAGCCGCAGCCATTCCTGTGGCTTGTACTTCTCGCTGGTAGCGCTATCCGGTACACTGCATCTTGTCATTTACATTCATGCTGAAGGATATCCTCATGTACCAGGATCTTATTCGTAACGAACTGAGCGAAGCGGCGGAAACGCTGGCTAATTTTCTTAAAGATGACGCCAATATTCACGCCATTCAGCGCGCGGCGGTCCTGTTGGCAGACAGCTTTAAAGCTGGCGGTAAGGTACTTTCTTGCGGTAACGGCGGTTCCCATTGCGACGCGATGCACTTCGCCGAAGAGCTGACGGGACGTTATCGCGAAAACCGCCCTGGCTACCCGGCGATCGCTATTTCTGATGTCAGCCATATCTCCTGCGTCAGCAACGATTTCGGTTACGATTATGTCTTCTCCCGCTACGTTGAAGCCGTGGGTCGCGAAGGCGATGTCCTGTTAGGCATCTCTACTTCAGGGAATTCCGCTAACGTGATTAAAGCGATTGCCGCAGCGCGCGAGAAAGGGATGAAAGTCATCACCCTGACTGGTAAAGATGGCGGCAAAATGGCGGGCAGCGCGGATATCGAAATTCGCGTGCCGCACTTTGGCTATGCTGACCGCATTCAGGAAATTCATATCAAAGTGATCCATATCCTGATCCAGTTGATCGAAAAAGAGATGGTGAAGTAAGAAGGCTATTTTATTTGCCATTTTGAATCCGGGCAGTGCCCGAAATCCTCACGTACTACGTGTACGCTCCGGTTTCCGCGCGCTGTCCGAATCTAAACTGGCTGCAACAATTACGCCTTCCCGCTTAAAGGCGTTTGTGGAGGTGATGTATGTGCGAACTGCTCGGGATGAGCGCCAATGTGCCAACCGATATCTGCTTTAGCTTCACCGGGCTGGTTCAGCGCGGCGGAGGTACCGGGCCGCACAAAGACGGCTGGGGTATTACGTTTTATGAAGGTAAGGGCTGCCGTACGTTTAAAGATCCGCAACCCAGCTTTAATTCGCCTATCGCCAAACTGGTACAAGACTATCCCATCAAATCCTGTTCCGTGATTGCCCATATTCGTCAGGCGAATCGTGGCGAAGTGGCATTGGAAAACACCCATCCATTTACGCGTGAACTGTGGGGACGTAACTGGACGTACGCTCATAATGGACAGCTCAGCGGCTATAAATCGCTGGAAACCGGTAATTTCCGCCCGGTTGGGGAAACCGACAGCGAAAAAGCTTTCTGCTGGCTGCTCCACAAGCTGACTGAACGGTATCCGCGTACGCCTGGCAATATGACGGCAGTATTTAAATATATCGCGATGCTGGCAGGAGAATTGCGTGAGAAGGGCGTCTTCAACATGCTGTTGTCTGACGGGCGTTATGTGATGGCTTTCTGCTCGACCAACCTGTTTTGGATCACCCGTCGTGCGCCGTTTGGCGTGGCGACACTGCTGGATCAGGATGTGGAAATCGATTTTAGCTCAGAGACCACACCCAATGATGTGGTCACCGTGATTGCCACTCAGCCGCTAACCGGCAATGAAACCTGGCAAAAGATTATGCCAGGCGAGTGGGCGTTATTTTGTCTCGGGGAGCGTATAGTTTGATGCCAGCTGCGGCTGAACCACTTCGTGACTCAACGGCTTGCTGATAACGTAACGGCCATCGACGACGGAAACGGTCGGTGGCTTACGCGTTTGTTCAAAGTAATCGTAGCCAGGCTTTAGCTGCGCCCAGAATTCTTTGTAATACGAGAACTTATGGCGCTGCATGTTGGCATCGGTCATGCGGAATGGATAAATGCTAACCTGCACGCTGGACTGCCCAAACACCAGTGCGCCGGTGACAAACTGGAAAATCTCATCAATGCCGTTGTCGGTCATTGCGTAGCAGCCGACGGAAACGCAGGCGCCGTGGATCATCAGGTATTTACCTTCATAACCGTGTGCGCGGTCGTAGGCGTTAGGGAAACCAATGTTAATCGCTTTATAAAAGCGGCTATCCGGTTTCAGCTGTCCGCGCTGTACGCTGTAAAACCCTTCCGGGCTTTTGAAATCGCCCTGACGCTGTTTCGGACCTAAGCCGCCGGAATAATTGCAGATCTTATAGCTGTCGAGCAATTGATACTGTTCGCCCATCTTGACGTACAGATCCAGCGTTCGCTCTTCTTTGAAGATCTGGATATAGACGGGGGAGCCCATTAATTGCTGCTTATATTCTTTGCTGACAGGCGTAGTCGGGCTGCTGCTGCTCAGCAAACCGGCAAATGAAACGCACGGCAATAAAAGCATCGCAAGAAAAAATGCGATTTTACGCATACTGCTTATTCCTTGATAAAACGATTACACACGCCAGGACGGCAAAAAGAGTTCCCAAATCGGATAAATCTGGATCTGGAGCGCTCACATTATCACCCAGAGAGTTTTTCGCAAGTCTCTCGTGCGGCGTTTACACTTTAGATTTTCTTTATACGGAAAATTGTGCTTAAAGGCAGTCAGACACTGACGTATTTTGCGGGTTAGCGCACGTCATTAAGTCTTCTGAGTGCAGAATTCCTAATATATTGAATTTAAAAAATTAATAATTTAATAATCGAATATTAAAATGGAATGCCCGGCAATAGCGGTAGACTGCGGCGAACGTGTTTGATTAGGTAGTGTTGTTTTCATGTCTTTTGTCTCTGCGCCCCGACGCTTTTTGCCGGGTCTGCTGTCTTTGTGTGTTGTGTTGTCCTCGCCGTCTGTCGCCAAAGTTCAGCCCCTCTTATCTGACGCCCATTTAAGCTATGCGGCGCAATTACGCATGCGTAACCGCGCCCGGCTGCTGAAGCAGTACCACGCGCAGGTAAAAAAGCAGGCAAGTTATGTGGTGGAAGGTAATGCGCAAAGTAAAAGCGCGCTGCGCCAGCAAAACAGGACGCTGATTAAACAGCACCCGGAGTGGTTCCCGGGGCCACTAAAAGCGAGCGATCAACGCTGGCAGGAGCTGGCTGAGAATGACCATTTTCTCAGTAGCGATCATCTGCACAACATAACCGAAGTGGCAATCCACCGTCTTGAGCAGCAGTTAGGTAAACCCTATTTGTGGGGCGGGACCAGCCCGGAACAAGGCTTTGACTGTAGCGGGCTGATCTTTTATGCCTACAACAAAATTCTGGCAGCAAAATTGCCACGTACGGCGAATGAAATGTATCACTATCGGCGGGCGACCATCGTCGCTAATCGCGACCTTCGTCGTGGTGATTTATTGTTCTTTCATATTCACAGTCGGGATATTGCCGATCATATGGGCGTCTATTTGGGGCAGGGACAATTTATTGAATCGCCGCGTACGGGAGAAACGATTCGGGTGAGCAATTTATCCGATGACTTCTGGCAGGATCATTATCTCGGCGCTCGTCGTATTCTGACGGAAAATACCATTCTGTAATCAAAAAGGCGGTGCGAATGGCACCGCCTCGTCAGGGGTTAACTCAACGCCCCCATGATCTTTAATTCCAGCTCATCCGGAACTTCGTTATATGACAACACCTGTAAGCCTGGTGCAAACAGGCGCGCATAGCGCGCGAGCAGAGGACGTAGCTGCGGTGCGACCAGCAGTACCGGCTCTTTACCCGCGGCTTTCATCTGTTCTTTAATCTGCGGCATATTGGTCTGGAACTGATTCAGCATATTAGGATCGACCGGTACGCTATCGAGCACCACTTTGCCGCTTTGCTGAGCCTGATTCACTACATTAGCCAGCAGATTCTCCAGCTCATTATTCAGCGTGTAGACCGCCAGCTCATCTTTGCGCACAAACGGATGGGTAATGCTGCGACGGAGCGCCAGACGCACATCTGCCGTCAACAGAATATGATCTTTAGTGACGGCGCTACTGGCGACCAGTACGGTGGCAATGGTAACGATATCGCGCAGCGGCACGCCTTCGACCAGCAGCGCCCGATAAACCTTCAAGAGCTGGCTGTAATTCAGCGCCGCGCTCAGATCTTCCGCCAGACGGGGGGCCATCGAAGAGAGGCGGTTATGCAGTTGGGTAATATCATCGTAGTTAAACAGGTCGGGAATAAAGTTGCGAATGACCTTATTCACATGCGTCGCAATGACGCTGGCACTATCAATGACCTGATACCCCATATTTAGCGCTTTGGCTTTTTGCGCCGGGACAATCCACGTCACCGGCATACCATAGGCCGGATCGTGGCCTAACACACCATCGATCTCGCCATACGTTTCACTGGAGGGCAGCGCCATCAGCTTATCTGAGGGAATATCGGCCTCATCAGCCTTGATCCCATTGATAAAAATGGCGTACTGGGTCGGTTTTAGACGGAAGTTTTCGCGGATGCGAATTTCCGGGAGCAGCACGCCGTTAGTGTCTGAGATAACCTGCCGTACACCGCGAATACGTTGAGTGAGCGGATTCCCTTTGGATTTGTCTACCAGCGACACCAGTTTGTACCCCAGGCTCAGGCTGATTGGCTCGATCAAAGGGATAGTTTCCCAACTGACATGTTGCTCAGTGGTTTCAACGATGGTTTTGGTCAGCGTCTCAAGATTTTTCTCTTCAGTTTCAGCCACCTTCGGGCGCTTGCTCATACGCCAGGCGGTGAACCCCATCAGGGCGCTGAACACCAGGAACGGGAAATGCGGCATTCCCGGTACCACCGCCAGTACAAACATAATGCTGGTGGCGGTATAAAGTACGGAGGGGCTGGCCAGTAACTGGCTACGCACGTCTGTGGCGATATCACCGCTGTCGCTCACGCGTGTAACGATAATCGCCGCTGCCGTCGACAGCAGCAGAGACGGGATCTGGGCGACCAGACCGTCGCCGATGGTCATCAGTACGTATTGCTGGAATGCGGCTTCGGCGCTTAAATCGTATTTGAAAATACCGATACAGACGCCGCCTATCAGGTTGATGGCCAGGATCATCATCCCGGCGATGGCATCACCGCGTACGAACTTCGACGCACCGTCCATTGCGCCATAGAAGTCCGCTTCGCCCGCCACATCTTTACGTCGCGCCTGCGCCTGGGCCTGATTAATCAGGCCTGCGTTCAGATCGGCATCGATCGCCATCTGCTTCCCGGGCATGGCGTCCAGCGTAAAGCGGGCCGAAACCTCGGAGATACGCTCGGCACCCTTGGTAACCACGATAAAGTTGATTGTGAACAGCGTCAGTAAAGCTGACCGCGAAAATATCGTGGCGGCGCTGCATGGTCAGTCAATCTTTAACGGTGGCGGTATGGCGCCGTTAAATAAGCTGGGCAAGCAGCCGATAGCGCCGGGAGCGCAGAAGAAAAACGTCACACGCAACAAACTCGATAAAACCGTCAACCCGCAGGAGACGGCGAAAATTACGGAAGAGAACGCGAAAAAGGCGCTGGATGTGAATGAAAAAGCGGTGCTGCTGAAACAAAAATCAGCCCGCGAATTGGGCGAACTGGCGACCGACATTAACGTTATCGCCCGCAATGCGCATATGGAAACTAACCTCGAGATGGAGATTGTTCCTCAGGGGCTGCGCGTACTGATTAAAGATGACCAGAATCGCAATATGTTTGAGCGCGGTAGCGCCAGGATTATGCCGTTCTTTAAATCGCTGCTGGTTGAACTGACTCCCGTGTTTGACTCGCTGGATAACAAGATAATCATCACCGGGCATACAGACGCGATGAGCTATAAGAGTAACATTTACAACAACTGGAACCTCTCTGGCGACCGCGCTTTGTCGGCGCGACGCGTGCTGGAGGATGCCGGAATGCCGCAGAATAAAGTCATGCAGGTCAGCGCGATGGCGGACCAAATGCTGCTGGATGCGAAAAATCCGGAAAGTGCCGGGAACCGTCGCATTGAGATCATGGTGCTGACGCAAAGCGCTTCCGATACGTTGTATCAATATTTTGGCCAGCAGGGAGAGAAGGTTGTGCAACCGCTGGTGGATAAGCTGGACAAGCAAAAGCAAGTGACTTCTTTACGTCAGCAATCTGCTCCCGTCACTCATTAATTCTGTTCCCGTCCCCCACGCAATGTGGGGGCAATTTATTCCTCAGGAAGGCAATGTGATAGATGTAACCCATATTATTCCATTGGAGATTCATACTGATAACGTCACCGATGTAGCCTGTCAGGGGGCGCATTTCGACAAGGTTTCAGGTATCTGGTACACCGAACCCCACGAGCTAAACGGGGCGCTTCGTGACTATGTCTACGACACCGACAATTTTAATATTGTCGCGCCGTACTATCTGGTGATTACCTCGAAGATGCACTGCTGGAGCTGCCACCAAATTACCCGCATCCATGGCGTGATGTTTACCCGCTTTATTAAGAAAAATCAGGATGGTCAGGGCTGGCAGTCGGTCAGGCGTAACAGCTTTTTGTTCCACATTAATTCTCTGCCTGAAGAGATAAAAAAGAGCATCAAAGCCAGCAATTACTACCTCGATAAAAGTAAAACCACCGGGCTACGTTACTGGATGAATCACTGTGAAATTTGTGGTGAACGTCTGGGCGACTACGAACTTTTCTGCGTTGAAAATGATGCCTTCCGGCTGATGACAATCGAAAAACTGCTGCGGGCAAATGTTCGCAAAGTGAATAAACTGTTTGTCAGTACGGCGGGGAATCCCGCAGAACATACGAAAAAGGATATTGTGCGTTACCTGTGCGATGCTCGCTTCGTCATGAATGGTCCGGCGTAAGGAATAATCATACTTCTCACACTATAAAAATACTGTATACTTAAACAGTGTTGTGGGAGGCGAGTGATGCGCAAAATCATACATGTTGATATGGACTGCTTTTTCGCAGCGGTGGAAATGCGCGATAACCCCGCTCTGCGTGACATTCCCATTGCCATCGGCGGCAGCCGGGAGCGCCGGGGGGTTATCAGTACAGCCAATTACCCGGCGCGCAAATTTGGCGTGCGTAGCGCGATGCCAACGGGAATGGCGTTAAAGCTATGCCCGCATCTTACCTTATTACCCGGTCGCTACGAGGCCTACAAAGAAGCCTCCCGCCAGATTCAGGCTATTTTCTCCCGCTATACCTCGCTGATTGAACCCCTGTCGCTGGATGAAGCCTATCTGGATGTAACCGACAGCACCCACTGCCACGGTTCTGCCACGCTGATCGCCCAGGAGATCCGCCAGACGATTTTTAACGAGCTGCAGCTAACCGCCTCCGCCGGGATTGCGCCGGTTAAATTTCTGGCAAAAATAGCCTCCGATCTCAACAAGCCCAACGGGCAATATGTGATTACCCCTGCCGATGTTCCTGAATTTCTCAAAACGTTACCGCTAGGCAAAATTCCCGGCGTCGGCAAAGTCTCCGCCGCGAAGCTGGAATCAATGGGATTGCGTACCTGCGAGGATGTTCAAAAATACGACCTGGCAATGCTGCTCAAACGTTTTGGTAAGTTTGGTCGCGTGCTGTGGGAGCGAAGCCAGGGCATTGACGAGCGGGACGTTAACAACGACAGACTGCGCAAATCCGTCGGCGTGGAGCGCACGCTGGCGGAAGATATTCATGAGTGGTCAGAATGCGAGGCGATTATTGAGCGGCTTTATCCCGAACTGGAACGGCGTCTGGCCAAGGTAAAGCCGGATCTCCTTATCGCTCGCCAGGGGATAAAACTCAAGTTTAATGATTTTCAGCAGACCACGCAGGAGCACGTCTGGCCGCGCTTAAATAAAGATGACTTAATTGCGACGGCGCGTAAAACCTGGGAAGAACGTCGGGGAGGGCGAGGCGTGAGGCTGGTGGGATTACACGTCACGCTGCTTGATCCCCAACTGGAAAGACAGCTGCTGTTGGGGCTGTGACTCTGATGGATTGCCGGATAAGCGTAGCGCTATCCGGCATTTAGCGCAGAATCTTACTTCGCCGGAATCGACTTCAGCAGTTCAGTCAGCAGCGTCCAGTAGTGACCAACGCTTTCGATATGAACCTGCTCATCCGGGGAGTGCGGACCGGTGATGGTTGGCCCGATGGAAACCATGTCCATTTCCGGATACGGTTTCTTGAACAGGCCACATTCCAGACCGGCGTGAATGATCTGGATGTTTGGCGTTTTGTTGAACAGACGCTGGTAGGTTTCGCGAACCAGGTGCATAACCGGAGAGTTAGCATCTGGCTGCCAGCCAGGGTATCCGCCTTTGGCCTGGGTTTTCGCGCCAGCCAGTTTACCCAGTGAATCCAGCATGCTTACCACGTAGTCTTTACCGCTGTCGATCAGGGAACGGATCAGGCAGTGAATTTCAACGTTGTCGTCAGTCATGGTTACAACGCCGACGTTCAGGGAGGTTTCTACCACGCCTTTGGCTACGTCGGAGTTGCGGATAACACCGTTCGGGGTGGCGTTCAGCAGACGTACGAAGCTGTCGCGAGACTGAGTGGTCAGCGCGGCTTTGTCGTGAGTAACGGCATCCAGCAGCAGAGCCAGGTTCTTCTCTTTGGCTTCCAGTTCGTTTTTCAGGATTTCCTGGTAGGTGTTGACCAGCGCTTTTAACGCATCAATTTTATCTGCCGCCACGGCGAGGGTGGCAAAGGCTTCACGCGGAATCGCGTTGCGCAGCGTACCGCCGTTGAAATCAACCAGACGCAGATCCAGCTCTTCAGCGTGACCCGCCAGGAAGCGTACCAGCAGCTTGTTAGCGTTACCGAGACCAACGTGGATTTCGCCACCGGAGTGACCGCCTTTCAGGCCTTTCAACGTCAGCTTAAAGCTTTGGAAGCCAGCCGGGATTGCTTCACGGGACAGCGGCAGGTTAGAGGTAAAGTCGATACCGCCTGCGCAACCCATATAGATCTCACCTTCTTCTTCAGAGTCGGTGTTGATCAGGATATCTGCCTGCAGCCAGTTAGCCTGCAGACCAAACGCGCCATCCATACCTGCTTCTTCGGTCATGGTCAGCAGCACTTCGAGCGGACCGTGTACCACGTTGTCATCAGCCAGAACGGCCAGTGCGGACGCCATACCGATGCCGTTATCCGCACCCAGCGTGGTGCCACGGGCTTTTACCCATTCGCCGTCAATATAAGGTTGGATAGGATCTTTAGTGAAGTCGTGCACGGTGTCGTTATTTTTCTGCGGGACCATATCCAGGTGCGCTTGCAGAACGACCGGCTTGCGGTTTTCCATTCCTGCGGTAGCGGGTTTGCGAATCAGGATATTACCGACCTGATCGCGCTCGACGTGGAAACCTTTCTCTTGGGCCCAGCTCAGAATGTGTTCAGCGAGCTGCTCTTCATGGTAGGACGGATGAGGAATAGAACAGATTTTGGCAAAAATATCCCACAGCGGTTGCGGGGATAACTGAGACAGTTCAGACACGTTGAGTCTCCTTGGCGATGTCCTACAAAACTTGCTTGCAGGCCACAGGGTTAGCAGAATTAAAAACATCACAAGTCAGGCTTGCGCGATGCGATTGAGAATACCACTTTCTCCGCTGACGGCTAGCATAAAGCATGCAAAAAGAGGCGCGGATTCCGCGAAACACTGGTTTTTAGTGCGTCAGATCTCTATAATCTCGCGCAACCTATTTCCCCCTCGAACACTTTTTAAGCCGTAGATAAACAGGCTGGGACACTTCACATGAGCGAAAAATACGTCGTCACCTGGGACATGTTGCAGATCCATGCACGTAAACTGGCAAGCCGCCTGATGCCTTCTGAACAATGGAAAGGCATTATTGCCGTTAGCCGTGGTGGTCTGGTGCCGGGCGCATTGCTGGCGCGTGAATTGGGTATTCGTCATGTCGATACCGTATGCATCTCCAGCTACGATCACGACAACCAGCGCGAACTGAAAGTGCTGAAGCGTGCCGAAGGCGACGGTGAAGGTTTCATCGTAATTGATGACCTGGTTGACACCGGTGGTACCGCCGTAGCGATCCGCGAAATGTACCCTAAAGCGCATTTCGTCACTATTTTCGCTAAGCCGGCAGGTCGCCCGCTGGTGAATGATTATGTTGTTGATATCCCTCAGGATACCTGGATTGAGCAGCCGTGGGATATGGGCGTAGTGTTCGTTCCGCCGATCTCGGGTCGCTAATCTAAAAAGTTTTCAACGCCCGCACTGTCGGGCGTTGTTCTTTTTGTGCTGTGTCAGGTTACACTATGCCTTAGTGAGTACTCATGGAGGCTGCAATCATGTCACAGGCTAACCTCAGCGAAGTCCTGTTTAAACCCCGCTTCAAACACCCTGAAACGTCAACGCTGGTTCGTCGTTTTAATCACGGCGCGCAGCCGTCCGTACAATCGACCCTGGATGGCAAAACCATCCCGCACTGGTACCGCATGGTGAACCGCCTGATGTGGATCTGGCGTGGCGTCGATCCGCGCGAAATCCTCGAAGTGCAGGCACGTATCGTCATGAGCGAAGCCGAACGCACCGATAAAGAGCTTTACGACACGGTTATCGGCTATCGCGGCGGAAACTGGATTTACGAGTGGGCGAAGCAGGCGATGGACTGGCAACAGAAAGCCTCTATGGAAGAGGATCCTCAGGTGAGCGGACGTCACTGGCTGCATGCTTCCACGCTCTACAACATCGCCGCTTATCCGCACTTAAAAGGCGATGAGCTGGCAGAGCAGGCGCAGGCTCTGGCCAATCGCGCCTATGAAGAGGCCGCACAGCGTCTGCCGGGCACGCTGCGTGAGATGGAATTTGCCGTTACCGGCGGCGCGCCGATTACCGGCTTCCTGCATATGCCAAAAGGCGACGGTCCGTTCCCTACGGTGCTGATGTGCGGAGGCCTCGATTCCATGCAAACGGATTATTACACTCTGTATGAGCGCTACTTTGCCCCGCGCGGTATTGCCATGCTGACGCTGGATATGCCGTCGGTCGGGTTCTCGTCAAAATGGAAACTGACCCAGGACTCCAGCCTGCTGCACCAGCACGTATTAAAAGCGCTGCCGAATGTTCCGTGGGTGGATCACACTCGTGTGGCGGCCTTCGGCTTCCGCTTTGGCGCCAACGTGGCGGTACGCCTGGCGTATCTGGAATCATCACGTCTGAAGGCGGTGGCCTGTTTGGGTCCGGTGGTTCATGCGCTGCTTAGCGACCCGCAGCGTCAGGCAAGCGTCCCGGAAATGTACCTTGACGTTCTGGCCAGTCGTTTGGGAATGCACGACGCATCCGATGAAGCGTTGCGCGTTGAGCTTAATCGCTATTCATTAAAAGTGCAGGGCCTGCTGGGCCGACGCTGCCCGACGCCAATGCTGTCGGGGTTCTGGAAAAACGATCCGTTTAGCCCGGAAGAGGAGTCGCGTTTAATCACATCTTCATCTTCTGACGGTAAGCTGCTGGAGATTCCATTCAACCCGGTGTATCGCAATTTTGACAAAGGGCTGCAGGAAATAACCGGTTGGATCAATCAGAGATTGTGTTAAAAGTTTGCTAAATTTTATCGATTTGGTAAAACAGGTGCTTCACCTAAGGAGATCGTAATGACGTTACCGAGTGGGCATCCGAAAAGTAGATTGATCAAGAAATTCACCGCGCTTGGCCCGTACATCCGGGAAGGGCAGTGCGAAGATAATCGGTTTTTTTTCGATTG
The DNA here is from genome assembly GCF_027919895.1 of Citrobacter sp. 21OH12SH02A-Citro. Lineage (NCBI taxonomy): Bacteria > Pseudomonadati > Pseudomonadota > Gammaproteobacteria > Enterobacterales > Enterobacteriaceae > Citrobacter > Citrobacter sp. 21OH12SH02A-Citro. The sequence goes on along the minus strand of NZ_CP114801.1, from coordinate 3,859,526 downwards.
TCTGGCTGTTTGCGTCAATGTGAAACCCGCCCCAGAGAAACGCGAGTTTTGGGGCTGGTGGATGGAACTGGAGGCGCAGGAAAAACGCTTCACGTACAGCTACCAGTTTGGCTTGTTCGATAAAGACGGGAACTGGACTGCGGTGCCGGTGAAAGAGACTGAAGTGGTAGAGCGACTGGAATACACCTTACGTGAATTTCATGAAAAATTACGTGGGTTGTTAACGTCGCTGAATCTGGCGCTGGAGCCTGCTGACGATTTTAACGATGAACCGGTTAAATTAACGGCATAATGAACAGTAAAATGCCGGATGGCGGCGCAACCCCATCCGGCATTTTTTTATGCTACATCAGAACTGATAAACCATACCGACAGCAACGATATCATCATTGTTGATGCCCAGTTTATTGTCGCTATCGAGCTGGTTGATTTTATAATCGACAAACGCGGACATATTTTTGTTGAAATAGTATGTTGCGCCAACGTCGATATAATTCACCAGATCCTCATTGCCTACGCCTTCAATATCTTTCCCTTTTGACAGCACATAACCCAGTGACGGACGCAGACCAAAGTCAAACTGGTACTGAACTACCGCTTCGAAGTTCTGTGTTTTATTGGCGAAGCCGCCGGAAATTGGCGTCATATTGCGCGTTTCAGAATAGAACGTCGCAATATAAATATCGTTAGCATCATATTTTAAACCGGTTGCCCAGGCTTCTGCTTTATCGCCAGTCCCGCGCGTTTGCAGATTCTGCTGGTTGGTACGATCGGAGTTGGTATACGCACCGCTCACCGCGAAATCGCTGCCGCCAAAGTCATAGGTAACGGAAGTACCAAAACCGTCGCCGTTTTGTTTTTTCACATCACGGTCCTGATTTTTCCCCTGGTATTGCAGGGTGAGATCCAGACCATCCACGACGCCGAAGAAGTCGGTGTTACGGTAGGTCGCCAGGCCGCTGGCGCGTTTGGTCATAAAGTTATCGGTCTGCGCGGAGGAGTCGCCGCCGAATTCCGGGAACATATCGGTCCACGCTTCCACGTCGTACAGCGCGCCGAGGTTACGACCGTAATCAAACGAGCCAAGGTTTTTTAATTTCAGACCGGCAAAGGCCAGACGGGTTTTTTGCTGGTTTGAGTCGCTTTCGGCTTTATTGCCGGCGAACTCTGCTTCCCAGCGGCCATATCCCGTCAGTTCATCGTTAATTTGCGTTTCGCCTTTAAAACCTAAACGGATATAGCTCTGGTCGCCGTCTTTGCTGTCATAATCCGTCATGTAATGCATGGCTTTTACTTTGCCGTACAGGTCCAGTTTATTACCGTTCTTGTTATACACTTCCGCTGCCTGTACGGATGCCGACGCAGTAATACCCATCACCACTAATGCCAGAGTGCTCTTTTTCATTTTCATTCCTGATTAAAAGTACGCGCTAATATTCACTGGGTGTGATCCCCGTTAAAAGACAGGAGGGTTTTTAACGTCTGGTAATGAACGTTTTATGACAAAGTAAGAATATTTTTAAAAAAGGATGATTTTTTGTTTCTGTAATAAATTCGTCAAAATCTGCCGCTACGCTTGCTGATCCTGCGCAATAAAATTTCATGCTTTGTGCGCTGGTTGTTGGCAACCGGGGCCAGTCCTGCTAAAACGTTCGTTTAATATCATTTTCCCCAATTTTGAATGGCAGAGAATCATGAGTGACAGCCAGACGCTGGTGGTAAAACTTGGCACCAGTGTGTTAACGGGCGGATCGCGCCGCCTGAACCGCGCCCACATCGTAGAACTGGTTCGCCAGTGTGCGCAGCTCCATGCCGCAGGGCATCGTATTGTTATCGTTACCTCGGGCGCGATTGCCGCCGGACGTGAGCATCTGGGTTACCCTGAGCTCCCGGCAACGATAGCCTCGAAACAGCTGTTGGCGGCGGTAGGGCAGAGCCGATTGATTCAACTGTGGGAACAGTTGTTCTCGATTTACGGTATTCACATCGGACAGATGCTGCTAACGCGTGCGGATATGGAAGACAGAGAGCGCTTCCTTAACGCCCGCGATACGCTACGCGCGCTGCTGGATAACAACATCGTTCCTGTCATTAATGAGAACGACGCCGTAGCGACCGCCGAAATTAAAGTCGGTGATAACGACAACCTTTCTGCGCTGGCGGCGATTCTGGCCGGGGCCGATAAGCTGCTGCTGCTGACCGATCAGCAAGGGCTGTTTACCGCCGATCCGCGCACCAACCCGCAGGCTGAGCTGATCAAAGACGTTCACGGTATTGATGATGCGCTGCGCGCCATTGCCGGTGATAGCGTCTCGGGTCTGGGAACCGGCGGTATGGGAACTAAACTGCAGGCCGCTGATGTTGCATGCCGTGCCGGGATTGACACCATTATTGCCGCAGGCAGCAAGCCGGGCGTAATTGGCGACGTGATGGAAGGCGTCTCCGTTGGGACGCGTTTCCATGCACAGGCCTCTCCGCTGGAGAATCGTAAACGCTGGATCTTCGGCGCACCGCCAGCCGGGGAAATTACCGTTGATGAGGGGGCGACCGCAGCGATTCTGGAGCGTGGCAGTTCATTACTGCCAAAAGGCATTAAAAGCGTGACAGGCAACTTCTCTCGTGGTGAAGTGATCCGCATCTGCAATCTCGAAGGGCGCGATATTGCCCACGGCGTTACCCGCTATAACAGCGATGCGCTGCGCCGTATTGCCGGACATCACTCACAACAGATCGACACCATCCTGGGCTACGAATACGGTCCGGTTGCTGTCCATCGCGACGACATGATTACCCGTTAAGGAACAGGCATATGCTGGAACAAATGGGCATTGCTGCCAAAGCTGCGTCATACAAGCTGGCGCTGCTCTCCAGTCGCGAAAAAAACCGCGTACTGGAAACGATAGCTGATGAGCTGGAAGCGCAAACGGAAAGCATCCTCAGCGCGAACGTACAAGATGTTGAGCAAGCGCGAGCCAACGGCCTGAGCGAAGCGATGCTCGACCGCCTGGCGCTGACTCCGGCGCGTCTGAAAGCGATTGCCGACGATGTGCGTCAGGTATGTAATCTCGCCGACCCGGTCGGGCAGGTGATTGATGGCGGTCTGCTGGATAGCGGCCTGCGTCTCGAACGTCGTCGCGTTCCGCTGGGCGTGATTGGCGTGATTTATGAAGCGCGTCCAAATGTCACCGTTGACGTGGCTTCCCTGTGCCTGAAAACCGGTAATGCGGCGATCCTGCGCGGTGGGAAAGAGACGTACCGGACGAATGCGGCAACCGTGGCGGTTATCCAAAAGGCGCTGGAAGCCTGTGGTTTACCCGCCGCAGCCGTGCAGTCGATAGATAACCCGGACCGAGCGCTGGTCGCCGAAATGCTGCGTATGGATAAGTACATTGATATGCTGATCCCTCGCGGTGGCGCGGGTCTGCATAAGCTGTGCCGTGAGCAGTCGACTATCCCGGTCATCACCGGCGGCATTGGGGTTTGTCATATTTATGTTGATGATAGCGCGGAGATCGACCCGGCGCTGAAGATTATCGTCAACGCCAAAACCCAGCGTCCGAGCACCTGTAACACCGTAGAAACCCTGCTGGTGCATCAGGATATCGCTGCGCGTTTTCTGCCTGCGCTGAGCCAGCAGATGGCACAAAGCGGCGTCACGCTGCATGCCGACGACACCGCGCTGGCCACATTGCAGGCAGGGCCCGCTAACGTGGTTGCGGTGAAAGCCGAAGAGTATGACGACGAGTTTCTGTCGTTGGATCTGAACGTTAAAATCGTTACCGATCTGGACGATGCTATCACCCACATTCGCGAGCATGGGACCCAGCATTCCGATGCCATCCTGACGCGCACACTGCGTAACGCCGATCGTTTCGTGAATGAAGTGGACTCTTCTGCCGTGTACGTTAACGCCTCTACTCGTTTTACCGATGGCGGCCAATTCGGACTGGGGGCGGAAGTGGCTGTGAGTACGCAAAAACTGCACGCGCGTGGCCCAATGGGTCTGGAAGCACTGACCACCTATAAGTGGGTTGGCTTCGGTGACGACACGATTCGTGCGTAATTGAAAACGGGCGATGCCATAATAGGTCTATGATTTTCAGGTCTATTAAGGCATTGCCCGGTTAATTCTACCCTTTACCCCGCTACCGTATTTGTTTTCTATCCTGCGTTTTATCATCATCCGCATCAGTCTGGTTTTTACCCATGCGCTCCCTGGCGTTGAAAGACGACGTATCACAGAATTTTCCCTGCCAGCATGAATTTTCTGGGTCTGTAGCTCACGTATTGTTCCCATGGTTCGATCTATTAGAATCAGTCTCATTTTTATGAGGAGTTGTTGCGTGAAATCGGATATTCACAAACATAGCATTCCTGTTGTGCCGCTCGGTAACCCGTTTCCCCCCCGCCATTGTTCACTGTGTCCAAAGGGCGCGGCGATTGATCGTGATAATCAATACCGATTGATAGACAAAAGAAGGAAGTTTAAAGCGGGGGAGATACTCGCCCGGCAGGATGAAGCCGCAGACATGCTTTTTGTTATTCACGAGGGGTACTGCACGTCCAGCGTGGAATGTGGTGATAATGATTTTATCAGTCGCTTTTATGTTCCGGGAGACATCATGGCGCTGGATGCTGTTGAAGGGGGTAAGTATCTGACAACGATCAAGGCTGCAACGGCTGCGGAGGTATGTCATATCGATATTGCGCGGTTGTTCAAGGCAGCAGAAAAGGAGCCGTCGGTTGCAGCGGCAGTCATCAAGTTTCTCTGCAGGGACAATGGATTCATTGTTGAAAAACTACGGCGTTATGCCAATAAACATGCTGAGGCCAGAATCGCTGCTTTCCTCGTGGAGTTTTACGAAATGCATTTACGTATTGGCAGGCCAGAAACGACGCTTCGCTTGCCATTCTCGCGGGAGGAAATTGCCAGTTATCTCGATCTTAAAATTGAAACCGTTAGCCGCTCATTAAAATCCCTCGAACAACAAAAGTTGATTAGCTTACATCGGGTTCGTACGGTAACAATTAATAGTTACTTGGGGTTAAAAGGTTTCAGCTAACGCTATCTTTGCCGTGTGTTATTTATCTCTTGATATTCCAGGAATATTCGTTTTATATGGAAAATTCCTGGTTTTATTTATGTGAAATAATTATCAATTCGAATAATAATCCTACAGGTCAGCGCTATTTTTATAAGAATATTCCCCCATAACTAAATATTTCATGAGAATTTTCTTGTGAAGTTAAAAAATTAGCATAATTGCAACAAATAATAAGCATTATAGAGAGAATATGGAGATGTTAATTATCTTTATGTTTTGTAAGGGTTTTGCTCTGGTGTTATTTGTATGATCTTTTTGATATTTATCAAAAACATAAAAAAGATGAATTGTTTGATTTTGCTTATCTGGGTGGGTAATGATTCTGAAAATGGATGTGTTTTAAGTGATTGTGTCTTAGGAAACTTCTTAGGCAATGTTTTTTACGGGAAAATTCTTAGTTTTTTGTAATTTTTGCGTTTCAGGGTTTGTTGAGATGTTACTTAATTCAAATGATAATTTTTTGGCGCGGCAATTCTGGCTCGCAATTAATGGAACCGCTGGAGTGACTTAATAATAAGACTCGGTGGTGAGTTTGTTCTTAGGAGAAGATAAAATGAAAAAATTATTATTAGTAACCTCTCTGGCTTCTGTATTTGTTGCAGCAAATGCAATGGCAGATGTTACTGCTTCTGCAACTGCCTCGTGGGACGCGACGGCAACAAAAGATACCACCAGCATGTTGGTTGTCACCCCGCTGAACTCTTTAACTTTCCAGTATGCTGAAGGGCTGAATGCCTTCAACTCTCAGGACGGTGCTTTTGATGTGACGATTCAGGGTCAGGAGACGGCAACTGATTTTGAGCTGACTGCTCAGATTATTAGCAACACTCTGACCAACGCCAGTGGTGATGCTTCTACCCTGAACGTAGGGGTGGCATGGAATGGCACGGCACTGACTAATTCATCAGATACTGTCCTTGTTAACTCCAGCTCTACTTCTGGTCTTGAAAGCCTGATGGCAGATGGCGCTTATAACGGTGCCGCTCGTGTCAGCGATCAATCCAACTTCAAATTCACCATCGCGTCAGCGACTTCTGATGGTAGTCAGACAGTAGCAGATTACTCTGCACTGCCAGACGGCTATTGGACTGGCGATGTAAAAGTACAGTTCAATGCAACCTGGACGACTCCGTCTGCCTAAGTAATAAAAAATTCGGGAGAATTTGTTCTCCCGAATTTATCAGGAATGGTGTCATGAAAAAATATTTACCGGCAGCGATGTTGGTAGGGTTAGTAGCATCTTTTCCCGGATGGGCAATTAATGTTGGTGAAATTACATCGATCATGACTTCTACTGAGAGTTCATTATCGAAAGAAATTATCAATACGACAGATGCGGCGCGTTATGTCAGTGTTTCGGTAAAACAATTGTCATCACCTTTGGCCGGGGGAGTCGAAATAAAGCCCGTTAATTCCGGAGAATTACTCTCTACACCTGCCAATCTTATTCTTCCTGGCCAGGCGAAGGATGTTTTTCGTTTCTTTTATAAAGGACCTGCAGATGATATCGAACGTTATTATCGTCTGCAATGGATAGATGAGCCGGTCACCGAGAGCGCGGAAACCCGGGCGAATAAAATGGCTGTTGCAACAGCGTCGGCTGAAATTGGCACTATTCTGGTAGTCGCGCCGCGCAAGGAACGTTTTGAATATAGCCGAAATGGCGATGTTATTACCAATACCGGCAATGTTTCATTTCGTGTGATCGCTTATGGGGCTTGTAAAGATAAGGCTCACGAGCGGGGACGAGGCTGTCGCGAACGTTATTACATTATGCCGGGTACAAAAATAAAATTACAGTTTACCGACATTAGTAATAGCCGTTCACGCATCGGTATCTGGCACGGTAAGCAGTTTATTACAGTGAAGTGATGGTCAATAGCAGCCATCTGTACGGGATAAATAAAATTACCGGAATGTAAGGATGCATATGACAACAACAAATATTGTCGGCGGTAGCATTTGTCTTTTTATTGCGCTGACACCAGGATTTTCACATGCAGCCCCAGTAAAAGTGGGTAATTACGTTATTCCCAGCGCTTTCGCCCGTTCACTGGAGCAGGGAATGACGGTGCCGGTATATATTCGTTACAACGAGACTGACGAGAAAAGTCAGCAAAAAGTTGCCGATGCGGTGATTTCGCTTGTTGATGGCAATATTACAGTTAAAGCCCTGACTCTTGCTGAATTGCCCAATAATGCCGTGTTATCTGGAAAAACCCGCGCGTTGGTGGAAAAAATTCGTGATGTGAAGTTTCACGATAACACCAATATCGAACTATCGGATGATGCACGCCTGCAACTCAACGTCTCTTCATTTCACCTGGAGATGATTGTCAGCAAAGATGCGTTAACTGAAGCGATTGTCGCACGCAGCAGCCTGCTTGGACCTTCCAGCGTGGAGACTCTCTCTAACGTCCTGAACTATAACTTTGGCACCTACTACAACGATTATCATAACGGCAGCAGTACCCGCAGCTATCTGACGATGGACAATACAACATCGCTGCGTGAACACCATGTCAACATTAACGGTTCGTTTTACGGCATAGGCGACAGCAACAGCACCAGTAAACTCTATCGCGCGATGTATGAGCGTGATTATGACGGGTATCGACTGGCGCTCGGGATGCTCGACACCTGGAATGTCCAGTCTATTGCCAGCCTGAATGCGCTGAATGGTGGGAAAATTTACGGCGTAAGCTACGGAAACAAAGGAAGTACGGTTGTTGAGAATACCTCGCTTTCGCTCACGCCAATTACCGTATTTTTGCCAGCCGCTGGCGAGGTTCATGTATTCAGGGACGGGCGTTTGCTCAGCGTACAGAACTTTAATATGGGCAGTTATGAAATTGATACCAGTCGTTTTCCGTATGGTGTTTATGATGTCACGGTAGATATCGTGGTCAATGGCCGGACAATTAATAGTCGTATCAGTCGGGTTAATAAAATCTTTGCCCGCCAACAGGCAGCCGGAATTGATCAGCTCTCATGGCAACTGTTTGGTGGCTCACTGGATTATGACCGCGTGAGCTATAAGCGAAACCACTATCAGGATTTAGGCAATGAGCAGACCTGGATTGCCGGCGGTGCCGCATCGGTGACGCTGGCGATATTGTCGGGGCTGGGCCTGAAATCTACGCTCTACGGTTTTGGCAACAATGCGGTTAATGAAACGGATGTCACGCTCAATGTGAATGAATACGTAAGCATTGGCAATCAGACGCTGGTAGCGAATGATACGTCATGGCGAAACATCAGTAATATCAATCTCAATGTCCCCGAGGGATATGGTTCCCTTTGGGCATCTCGTGAAGACAGTAAAATTGGCAACCGTCTGCCCATGCAGGAGCGTGACAATTATTCCATTGGTGGCACTCTTAACCTCGGGAAGTTTATTCCTCATGGCGGCTCGCTTACCGTGAGTCAGACGGAGAATCGCTACTCGGGAAATAAATACCGTAACCTGGACTACAGCACGACCCTTTATTCAGGCAGGTATGCCACGGTTGGGCTGCGCGCAGGTATTCAGCGTTATTACTACAATAATCGGAATGACGATGGGCGACAGGAACGTTATGTCAGCCTGGATTTATCGTTGCCGTTGGCGTCCTGGTTGAGCATGGGCGTCTCCCGGGATCGCTATGGCAGCACTCAAGGTAATCTCAGCGCGCGCAAGCAGTATGCTGAAGGCCCCATTAAATCGGTCGGATTATCGGCTTCGACACGCCTGAGTGGCGAGCAGTATTACGACAATAATTATTCGGTAAACGGCAATCTGAGTTATGACACGAAATATAACGCTGGCACCGTATCGGTAACGCGTTCCGCGGACAACTCCACCAATATGAACTTCTCTTCTCAAGGTTCCCTGGCGTGGGCAGGAAAAGATTTCGGTCTGAGTAAAGAGAGGCAAAGGTCAGGCATTATTGTGAAAACCGATTTGACCGGCGAAGGGAAACTGGCTGCGAAGATTAATAACCGAAATTATCTTCTCAGCGGTAAATCAAATTTCATTGCACTGCCGCCTTATGCTCAGTACAAGCTGGAGATCCTCAATGATAAAAACTCTGAAGACAGCTTTGATATTGTTTCAGGGCGCAAACAGGAACTGACGCTATATCCTGGTAACGTGGGTGTTATCAACCCTGAAGTGAAAAGTATGGTCACCGTATTCGGGCGTATTCGTTATCCCGATGGGCAGTTGGCTGCAAACACCGATATTCATAATCACATCGGTAAAACGCGTACGGATGAAAAAGGGGAGTTTGCTATCGATATCGATAAGAAATATCCGGTCATCACGTTAATTTCAGCCAATGGCAGCCTATGCGAAGCCGATCTCGATTTGGAAAAAGCACGTGGCGCAGCGTGGGTTGGTGATGTGAAATGTTCCACGCAAACCACGATGGCGCAGAGGTAATAAAATGAAAGTATTAATTAAAGTAGCTACTGTAATCTGTGCCGTGGGGAGTTTCACGCCTGCGCCTGCTTTGGCTTTAAATGCAGTATCTTCCGGCTCAGTCAGTAATAACTATTTGTTTATTGAAAATGCCATTGATAGTGAATACTTTATCACCCCCTCCGCACTCGACCCTCGTTTCAGCGGTTCAAACACGTGGATAAAATACGGCACCTCTCAGGTGAGTCTAGGGTATTTAGGTTTTGTCGGCTGGACTGCGCCAGGAAATTATTATCAGGACATGTGGATTGATAATTCCCCGATTAACGGCCCTTTTCGGGGGATCCGGTGTTATAGCGGCAGCCAGTGTCCATCAACTGGGTTTATTGCCGGGCAAGGCACTGACAATAACGGTTTTTATCATGCGCAGGTAGGATCTGTCGCTGGCGTTATTGGTGGCGCCTACGGATTCGCTTCCCTGACGGATACTGCCTATGAGTACTTTCGCAATGTGCCTACCGGTAGCAGCGAAACCTATGTGTTCAACCGTTGTTATACTTCCGTGAATTATGATTATTCTTCCGGGCAACGCTGCAAAGATCAATCAACAGGATTATGGAATTACGTCAATTATACGTTAACCAAACGCGGTCATCTGTCACTGGTATCGACTAATGCATTTCAGGAACTTTGGGTTGCCAGCGATGGTACGCCGAGCATCACCAAAGACTCTGGTTATTGTGAGCTTGGCGTGGTGGGCGGCGCTGACGGCGTGATTTGCAAAATGGTGAGTTATAACCTGCAACAAACCGCCAATCTGACCGCCTCCCTGACGTTTCGCGCTTATGTCGACACGGCGATGCTTGGTTTTACGCCTGGACCGGCCACCGTGAGATACTCCGGGAATGGTTCAAACTGGTATAACTATGGTACTTCAACTGCTTATTACAACGTTTTCACGACCTCTGGAGAGTACATATATATTTTTCTGTCAAAAGCATTCCTGAAAAATCTCGTCGATTCAGGAATCAGCATTACTAACAGTCAACCGTTTACCTTCGGTTTTTATAATGGCTTAACACCAGAGTCAGGGTACTACCAGTTTACGCCTTCGCTACAGCTCAATATTGTGCCGAAGGAGTATGGGATCAGTATCGTCTCTTCAGACAACACCGCTTCTGCGAGCGGCAGTGGCACGATTGGCGACGCCGCTCCTATAGAAATGGATTACACCGTAACAGTCTCCGGTCCTCGTCAGGCTGATAGCATTACCGCGCAAGTTATCGGGGAAAGTACGACGATAAACAGTGTGCCTTACTGTCTGTTTACCTCCCCTCAAGGCGGGCTGTCAGTCCCAATCCCCGCCTTTCTGCAGTACAACAGTCAGTCGGGGGGCGTGGTACAGAAACGAAATAGCTGTAGTGAAGCAGCAATTAATATGAGCGATGCGCAGTGGCAACAGACGCCCTGGGACGCAAATAACAATGATGATGGAAGCTATTATGCTACTGATTTGAAATTGCTTTTCCCAATGAATGATTCAAGGTCGATGTTGACTGTTTCCGGAACAGATTGGGAAGGTGTCGTCAGTGCCAGTGGAGAGATAAAAGTCACGGCGAATTGGGTGGGAGTGACGCCATGAACCGCTGCCGTTTGCTGCTTAGATGGGTATTTATATTACTTTCCGGGCTGACTGTATTCTCCGCACAGGCTGTCTACCTGGAGTCGACCATTTATGAGATGCCATCGGATAAATCATTTATCAGCAAACGGATCTATAACGATAGCCAGAAACAGAATTTGTACAGTATTGGCGCAGTAAAAATTGATAAGCCGGGACCGGGAGGAGAAAACAGAAGTGCCATTGCTGAAGGCGAACTTCTGTTTACGCCACTGAATTTTTCACTGGCTCCGCAGGCGAGTGAGTTTTTTAAGATTTTCTACCGTGGACCGCAGGATGATAAAGAACGCTATTACCGAATTCTGTTTCGTGAAATGCCGATAACGCTGTTTACCGAGCGTAATCAAGGGAAAGGTGGGCAGGCTCTCCCGGTGATTGCTATGGACACCATATTGGTTGTTCGCCCGAGAAAAATGAATCTGGCCTACACCATTGATGAGGCAAACGGAACACTGAAAAACACCGGGAATACTTTTTTTAAAATCATCGTACACCTGGGGTGCAACTCCACCGATGATGACGCCACCATGCGTTATGTGTTGCCGGGTGAAACCTGGCGTAGTAGCGAATTGAAATCAAAAAACCGAAAATTTATCGTTGCATTGCAGAAATACATACCAGTAGGTCAGGGGTGCTTCAAACTCAATCAATAGTAAGTATTAAGTCTGATCCGATATGTCATGGTTAGATATCGAACCTATACTGTAACTGTCTTTATACAATGCAGTAACCAGCTCGGCACAGATGAAATTTTAGTCATTTGCACTCAACGTCACGGTAATTAAGAGTCAGGTAGTATGAACAGTATAATTAATGAACAGGTTGAGTATGATTCCACCAGAAAAAGCCTGAAACATCGCGATACGACAATAATTCTTTCGGCATCTACCGCGAGACTACTTGAGCTATTCATTGCCCATAAAAATCAACAAGTCCACCGCGAGTTTATCATTGAAGAAGTGTGGAAAAAGCATGGCATGGCCCCATCGGGTCATAGCCTTAATAAAAGTATCAGTATTTTGCGAAAAGCATTTAGTGAGCTGGGGGCGGGTAATCCCATTGAAACCCTGCCCCGGCAGGGATTTTTGTTCCATGCTTCGATCAGCGATGAATCTTCATCTTCCTGTGTAGATGAACCCGTGCGTTCGGTAACTGAGACGGTAAACTCATCCGTAAGACCAAAACGTAAAAATATTATTCTGTTCATTTTATTATTTGCATTTCTTGGTAGCGCTATTTTTATATTGTTAGCTCTTAATTCAAGCTCCAAAAATTTCATCTATATCAGGGCAATAGGTGATTGTGAACTTTATACTGCCGATGACAATAACGCTGGTAAAACGAAAGCATTTTTATCTTCTGATATGTGGCGAAAAGTAAATGCGGCTTGTCATGATGGCAAGAAAACAATTGTTTTTTATGATGATAATAATTTATCAGCCGACAATGATCTTAGAGAGAATTTCCTGGGGATTTGTACCTTAGAGAAAGGAGGGGTTGCCCGTGAATGTGAAAATTTTGTTTATTAGTGGGGCAATCTTTCTTGCAGCGATCACAGCATATTTTTTATATCGCCATCAAGAACCTGAGACGCTGACCTGCTCAGCCAAAAATTACCTGCATCTGGAGGCGCAAACTCAGGGTGTAAAAATTGAAGGTGAAGTTCTGCTGGTTTTTCGTATTTCTTCTGCTACCGAAGGGCGGGTATCTCAGGTAGGAAGCCTCAATATTCAGGGTAAACATTATGCTGTAGATCGTAATGTTGTCCTGAATTTTATTGGTAAAGATCGTGATGGTTACCTACAGACTCGTCGTGTAGCTATTGTTAAAAATAAAAATGACAATGTTCCTGATGAAGTTACCGAACAACTCATGTCGCGACAGGATATTTTCTATTATAAGGTCATCCATATCACCGAAAATGTCTATGCGATCAGAGATCTGCGACGTACGCTAATGGTTTGTCGGGCAGCATGAGTAGCTATAATGTGTTATTCTTATGGTTTTAGTGGCTGTATATTTTGTCGTTGCTAGTGTTTGTGGTTTTTTGTTTTGTCTTGCAGTGAAAATAAGTAAAAGGATTTGTACTGGTGAAGAATTAGGAGTTTTCCTTTTTCAATATTTAAAATGGCCTTAACATTTAATGGTAATACTCATATGGATAATCGTGATTATAAATTCTGAAACTACGTGATATGACTTACGGATAAAGTTAATTCGCGGACCGCATTGTAATTGTTGGAGGCTAAAGGTGTTGTATATTCTCTCGTGTATAAAACGAGGGACCTGCTATGCCATAAATTTAAGTTGGTGGTAACTATGAATACGAAAAAGGTTTTTCTGCTCAGTTATGATATTTTTCTTTTCTCAGGGATAAAAGCGTGGTTGCCAAATCTGGTGTTAGTCGATGCGCGGACATTTATTTCAGGTTCACAGTCAATTATTCCACGGTACCCATCCTGTTTACTGTTGATCGATAACCGGTTACCTTTATTCCTGGTCAGGAAGTGGTTTCAGAGAAATAGCACGCAGTTTATCAATATAAACTGTATTGTTCTTCGGATGAATGAAACCCGTTCTGTTAATCGGGGGTACGAGGAGTATGCATTCATTAATGGACGGGAATTATCGGATCAACTGATTTCTCAGTTGAGAGCCAATCTAATGGCACCCAATGAGGTTGCGGAAGTCACTAAAGGTTCAACGATGTTTACGTTTCATTTGACTGAGTTTGAAGAGGAAATGCTGTATGCATCTTTCACAAAGGAAAAACTGCACGATTTTTGTATTGCTAACTCGATAACAATTAAGTCAGTGTATCGATATCGAGAACGAATTACCGCTCGTCTGGGATTTACTCATTTTAATGAAACTATCATTTTTTTAACCAGGAATAATCTATTGCATGAAAGTTCCCCGACGAATAGTCATTCTGGTGAAAATGTAATATACGGCGAAGAATATGATGTCTCAGATTCTGGTCGACTGAGTATGGCAATAAGGAATGAAGAAATCATTCCTTATTTTCAACCCATCGTAAATATCAACGGAGACGTCTGTGGTGTTGAGGTTTTGGCTCGTTGGCCACAGGGGCATAATTATGCTATTTCTCAGCGTGAGTTTATACCGCTGGCTGAAAAAAGTGGTTTAATGAATGAGTTAACGAGCTATTTAATGACTACCGTCGCGCGTAATCTGGTCGACGGAAGCGAGGGTTTCAATAAAAATTTATTCGTCTCCTTTAATGTGAGTCCATCAGGTTTAAGTAACCCCGTTTTTTATTGGGAGTGCCTTAATTTTATGGAAATAACGCAAAGGCTACCGATAAAATTGATGATTGAAATAACTGAAAACCAGACTCTCACTATTACTCCTGCAATCAAAGAGCTGATACGATCGTTGCGAAACAGAGGGGTTCTGTTTGCTTTAGATGATTTTGGGACGGGATACGCTAACCTTTGCTATCTCAATGAGTTAGACCTGGATGTTATAAAAATTGATAAAACGTTTATCAAAGCTATTAAAGAAGTTGAGCAACATATCCCTATGCTCGAGTCGATCATTCACCTTTCCGAACTCCTGGGGTTACGCATGGTGGCGGAAGGCGTTGAATATGGCTATCAGCAGCAATGGTTGGGGAAAAATAATGTTGATTACCTGCAGGGTTATCAATTTTTACCGCCAGTGACGTTTGATGATTTTATGCGTTACTACAAGCAGTCTTTAGATTTTTTTGAATCAGCGTCGGATTCTACTTTCTCAACGTAAAGCCTTTCGGGAACATCAGGGGCGGATGCCTCTGATGCAGGTATTTTTGTCGAGGTGAGTACGATAACTCCCGCCTGTCTGGTGAAGGCGATAGCCTGTTGTGAGTGAGGCATCGTTTGTTTATGTATCTAATACGGGGTATTTATAGCGGTATCAGCGTTAATTAAACCGATGCCGAGGTGAGTTCCTGGCCATGCGTCATTTCCTGACAAAATTAAGAGTCTGGTTTCCGCCGCCTCTTATCTTAGTACTTTTTCTCGTTACGGATGTGCTGACGGCGAGTCCGCGTTTCACATTCGGCGGGGTGAATATCGTGATATGCGCATTGCTGGCCGGCGTCAGTCTGTTGGTGATATTGCATACCGCGTGGCAGATGCGGATGAAACGTACGACCCTGAATCCGCTGCATGCACATAAATCGACCACGCTTGTTACCGACGGATGTTACGCCTGGAGCCGCAACCCGATCTACCTTGGTATGAGTGGACTCCAGTTGGCCTTTGCTCTTTACATCGGTAGCCTGACTGGAGTACTGGCTGTACCGGTGTTTATGCTGGCGGTTGCCAGATTGCATATCGATTTTGAAGAGGAACAACTGCGAAAACATTTCGGGCTGGAATGGGAGCGCTATGAACAACACGTTCGCCGCTGGTTATAGTAATACCCGACCGCGTATAAGCATGCCTGTAACGACACGATTCGTGCGTAATTGAAACCGGATGATGCAAAAATAGGCGTTTGATTCGCAAGGCCATTGACGCATCGCCCGGTTAGTTTTAACCTTCTACCCCGTGCTCACATTCGTGGACATGTCCTTTTCAGGGCCGATATAGCTCAGTTGGTAGAGCAGCGCATTCGTAATGCGAAGGTCGTAGGTTCGACTCCTATTATCGGCACCATTAAAATCAAATTGTTACGTAAGATCTTATCATTCTCCCACCAAAAAATTATCTTAATGTAACAGCTGGTGTAAGTAAATTCTATCAACGAAGATCAATCTTATCTACTGACCAAAAAGGCCTGATAGGGCTTCGCTCACTATACATCCTTGGCTGCAGGTTTAGTTGTACACTACTCCTAAATTTAATGTGTTGGCAATGTGTTCAATAAAGCTCGAACAAATTAGCTCATTATGATCGGTTAATACTTCAACTTCTGGTTGCATGATTGTTTGTCCGTAAAAAGATAACGCGCCTGCCGGGTAGTAGCAGGCGCATTACGCAATAGGTAAACAAGGGAGGAAGTTCAGAAATGTAAATCGGGAAGGTTGTACGCAATGTTCATCGTACTACGTTGTTACGGCTTTGCCGCAACAAGCCAGTTGCCTGCCGTGCTCGCAGAATGTCTACAGCCCGGAGATAAGGGGATTGTTCCTGCCAGTTAAATCCCTTCCTGTCGATACGCACCAGTTCGTATTTTTCCACCAGAAAATTCACGGCATCAGCCAGCGTGATTCCGGCATCGATATGTTCCTGTATAACACGTTCCTCACTGAACGGTGTGTCGTTGAGGGTGAGACCATAGTGCTGTTTCAGCAGGCGGGTCAGTAGCATTTGCCAGACAGCCACGGGTGCTAGGCAGGGCTTCGCCGCCCGCTGAGTTGTTGCAGGTAAAGTTTTCATGTTTACTCTCGTGAAGGTAATTAACTCTGAGTGGGGTAAATGGCGATGTATACGTAGCCGCAACTGCCAAGAGTATCGGCTTCGCAGGTGAAACCGTTGTGGTACAGGGTGACGCAGTGGGCGTGTTGGGGACTGAGTTCACCGGTGGTTAGCATCGACTCCATATGGCGGATAAAGTGCGGGCATGTTTCATCCAGCTTCCGGCATTCGACGTCACTGAATTTACCGGTGATGCTGGCCCGGTCAGCCAGATAATGCAGCCGGTTCCCCTCCTGCACCAGACGGGCTCCCAGGCGTGGCGTGATATCCCGCTGCAGCCCCCATGTAATGTTGCTCATTTATAACCTCCTTTATTGTCAGTTCAGGGTAATACTCATCAGGCAGGCATAAGGCCCGTTGCGGTCCTGGCGGCGTTCGGCGTATACCGCGAGGACTCCGGCGATATCCGGAACGTCCCTGCCGGTGTAATGACAGACGCTACCGTGCCACTGGTATTTGCCGGTGCAGTAGCGAAAGATTCGGGACTCAGGATGCTGGCGGTATATCGTCATTGCCCTGCGTTTACTGATAATTTTCATGTAATACCTCAAAGCAGACCGTGTTCTGCGAACGAATAGATTTGCCTGCCGCCAACAATCAGGTGGTCAGGGACGCGGATATCCACCAGCTGAAGCACCTGCACCAGTCGCTGCGTGAGGGTTTTGTCGGCCTGGCTAGGTGTCGTCTCGCCGGAAGGATGGTTATGCGCGAGTATCACCGCCGCCGCGTTGAAGTGCAGAGCACGTTTGACCACCTCCCGGGGATGCACCTCGGTGCGGTTAATCGTGCCGGTGAAGAGCGTTTCATGGGCAATCAACTGATTCTGGTTGTCCAGATACAACACCCGGAACTCTTCCCGCTCAAGCGCGGCCATATGCAGTCGCAGCCATTCACGTACGGCGTGGGTAGAGGTGAAGGCTACGCCGGGCTCATGCAGGTGGCGGTCCAGAGCCCTGAGCGCCCGCTGAATGAGACGCCGGTCCTGTGGCGTCATCTCGCCGGGTAAAAAGGAAAGCTGTTTCATCTGTTGCTCCTTCGGTCAGTCGATAATACGCAGAATGGCGTGAGCCTCTGGATGTTGCATGGCATACTCCCGCAGGCGGTAATAGTGTGCGGTCATCGCGTCACATTCTGTACGGCAGGCATGGTGGCTATACGCAATCAGGCAGACAGCAATACCTGCTGCTTCTGCACTCATTTGGGCATCGTTACCGTTCAGGCAGTTAAACAGACGCCATGTCTCATCGTTGTCAGGCTCGGGGGACATAAATGCGCCGCCATTGCTGAGGGTGTAGAACGACCAGATACCACCGCTGTAGCCCTCACAGAAGCGGTCCATCCAGGCGAAGATATGCGGCTCCAGGAGTAGCCACTGCGGGATAGCGCCAAAGTACTGTGGCCAGAAATCGATACGCTGTTCATCGGGGACTGGCGTGACGGTCAGTTCAAATTCGGGTTGGTTAGCGGGTGCGAGGTCGTACTGCGTCTGCGTTGTCATGGATATGTCTCCGTCAATAAAAAACGCCAGCGGCGAGGGCTGGCGTATGGGGTTAACAAAGCGTGTTCGGGAAGGTGAGATGTCGCGGGTAAATGCTTCGGGGTCAGCGGGTAACGGTGTCTTTGTGGATGCCATACTGCCGGATGTAGCCGTTAAGACCTTCACCGGCATCCGGTTCAAAGTTCCATGCCCGCCAGACCGTCCGGCCTTCGGTGTCGCGAACCACCAGGCGGAAGTGACTGCCCTGGTCGTCTTCAATGGTGATATTACGGTACAGACGGATAAGGGTTTCGGCCTGCTGACGTGAGAACGAACCGGGAGGCAGGGTTAACGATTCAGTCATGGTGACTCCGGATAGTCAGCGTGTCAGGACGCTAGGTGCAGCATATTCTCCGCCATGACCCAGAGCGCCCGGTTGAGCTTCACGTCCCCGTCAATCCCCTTTACCGCACGGGTATGAGCTCGCTTGCCTTTGGTCGTTCTGCCCGGCAGACCGCCCTTAATCAGATTCTCCTGAATGCGCTGGTAGGTGGTCCACAGGTCGTTACTCTCATCCTGCCAGCGGCGTGGGGAAAGTATCTGTGATTCCGTCACCGGCTGGTGGTCTTCGCCAAAGCGGTACGTGAGCGCCGCTTTGGCCAGTGCCTGCTGTGCTGGTGGCGGTAACAAAAGCGATTGCATGGCATCCCGCTTCTCCTCCACACGGTCAAAAATGCCCAGTACCTCATACGCGCCTTCAATTACCTGACTCACCACGTCCCCCTTGTGCGGCACCCGCACCTCGCCAAACGACTCACCACAGACGAGCCCGTTCTGACAAACTGCGCGAAATAGTCCCGGCAACATCTGGTACGAACTGGTGCCATCATGTGAATTCAGCAAAATGATTTCCGGCACCTGCTTACCGGTAATCTGCCCCTCCCGACGAAGGCGCAGCATGTGTTTCGTATGTTCACGACGACCCGGGTCACGTACCCGGGTCTGACAGGCAAAGAACGGCTGGAAGCCCTCCCGCTGCAGACTGTCGAGCAGGGAAATGGTCGGAATATAGGTATAACGTTCACTGCGGGACTCGTGTTTGTCCTCGCTGAATACGCTGGGTACCACGCGAAACAGCTCCTCGCGGGTTAACGGGCGGTCACGACGAATAAGATTTGCTGCGCCAAAGCGCGAAGCCAGACGGGTCATAAGGAGACTCCTCATAGGGGAAACAATAAAAGAAAGCCCTGTCGCACAGGCGACAGGACTCAGGGATTAACAGGTTGGAATTAAACTCTCAGAAGAAGAAATCCCAGACGGCACAGGCCACGGACACCACGGTGGTGCGCACGGCCTGAATGACGGCCCGCACCGGGGCTGGTATCAGGGGAAAGGCACTGATGCTATCGAGTACGGCACCTACGGTTTCACCAAAATCGCTACGAGCTTGCTCCCGGACTACCATCGTGCGAAAGGGATGCTGCAGTTGCGACACCACCGGGCTGCTGGCCTCACGCGGCAGGCAACGGATCATGCGCTCTGCCATCACCCGTAGTCCCCACTGCAGACGGACTGACACGGCACATACAGGATGCACTGGCTGAAAAATCTCATGCAGCAGGCAGATTTTGCGGCTGATATTCTGCTTCTGCTCTGTGGACAATCGCTCTCCACCGCTGGTGGGCTCAGTCTTATCAGACTGGCTGATAACAAACAGCACTTTATGCCGGTAAGCTTCACCAATCACCTGGCGGTAAAAATGCTCATCCACCGCCAGTGCCCGATCATCAGCCTTAATCAGCCACAGCACCAAGTCGAGCCGGGGAAGCTGTTCACGGTACAGCCCCGCATACTCAGTATCGCGTGCACCACTCTCCCCCACGCCGGGCAGATCCACCAACGTCATATAGCGCTCGCCAACCTGCAGGCGAAATCGCAAAGGTTCACGGGTACAGGCCGCCACATCGCTGACCGGCGACACCTCACCGGCAAACAGAGCATTGCAAAGGCTACTCTTTCCCGCCCCAGTTTTACCCATAATGCCAATCACTGGTTCGTAGTGGGTTAACTGATTTATCTGCTGCAATATACGTTCAGACACCCACTGCGGCAGGCCGGAAAGCGAATGGTTTAATGGCTGCAAACCTTGCTGATTAATCATGACAACTCCTGCAATAAATAAAACTAAAAACGGCAGTACCGCGAAGTTCTGCCGTTATGCTGGTATGTTCATGAAAATGATATATATCTGAATATAGTTTGAATGATGATTTTCTATTGAATCATCCTAAATACTTCCAGTACTCGTAAGGAAGGTTAATGGTGGCTTTAGGAGGGTATAGCTGATTAGGTAAGGCTTTATCGATGTGCAAAGCAGCGATAAAAATAAACCCTTCCTGAAAGGGAAGCACTGGAATCCATGAAAGATAAGCGGAATTAAGATGTCTTTTTTTTCTGCGCATATATTCATCAATTCCTGCATTGCAAAAATCAACAGTTCGAACATGGCAAAGTGACTGAATGTCAAATAAATAAGACTCAACAACAAATAATGGAATTTCTATTTGAATCAGGTCATAGCCAAACTTCTCACCAGATTTTTTATTTACGCACAAATAAACATAGCGTGATATACAATCACCCTCGGGCATATAGGATTTAATTTTATTCTCAATTCTCTCCATAAACCCACTATTGCAAGAGTCCCATTCAGATATTGCCGGAAGGAAAAAGCTTTCAACAGGATTTGGGTGAACATTGAATATAAGCTTTTCAGACAGAGAGTGAAGATATTTAAAAGTAGAGTCATCTTTATGCTGCTGCGTTTCGAAGTGACGAACCTCATGATAAAACATGCTAAAAAGCCTGCTTTCAACCTCCTGAGTAATTCTATTTTGATATGTCACAAAATCAAGAATAGGTGCAGTGGACCGTAATAACTCACATATTACCTTAGAACGTGACATGCCATTGGATTCGGCATACCTGTCGATTGAATTAATCGTTAAATCATCATCGGTGTTAAATGTAATTCTCTTTACCATAACTGTTATGCACTTTGTTGATTGTGCATAACAACCTATCACAGAGGCCAGTAAAGCGCCAGATCGCACTGCAATACTTCAGATTTCGCGTACACATTTCTTCCTGTGTAAGGCCACCATGTGAACCTACGATAGAATCCTTGAAACCATCAGTTCTTACTGAATTAAGGTTAATTAGTATTATCACCCGGAGTTAACCGTTCCTCTCCGGTAATCAATACTCATCCCTGTATAAAAAATACATCACACATCTATCTATTGAACCCCGTTTAGTTTGAGGATAGATCATGAAAGAACCCTACAATGCCAACCCTAATTACCCTATGCATCGTTTTCTTCTCGAAGATATAAACCACCACCTGGATGAAATGTTTGAGCGTTATTCCCGTATACTGGCTTTTCGTATGGATTTTGGCTGGAAACAAGGAAGTGAACGCTCACAGCGTAATCTCATGGATGAGATGGAGGGCGAGATACAGCATCTGATGGATGTTATATTTGGCCAAAAAATGGTTATTGGGTACTACTGGGTAATTGAATACAGACAGCGTAAGGGGTTGCATGTGCATGCCATGCTTTATCTTGATGGGCAGAAGCATCGGAAATTCTATCCGACCTCGCGTGCAATAGGGGAAGAATGGCGCAGATTGACTGACGAAGAAGGTCTCTTTCATCTGTGTTCCAGGAAAAAGCATTTCGTTGCGAGTTCCGGAACGATAGTGGATCACCGTAATAGGCAAGCAGTAGATGAACTACGTTACGTAATCAGTTATTTAGCCAAATCTGAGCAGAAGTCACGAGGGGTTATTGCAGGTATGAACGCTATACCTCCCCGCAGCCGTAGAGGCAGGCCCAGGAAAGAATAGCGGTAGGTGAGCATTGAGCAGAAGTTTTTTTACAACAGAAGCCATTGATGTGGAGGAGCTGGCGGTAACCATCAGTTTACTAACGGCTCCGGTTATTCATCTTTAACCGGAACACATCATCATGTATACAAAACCTGCACTACTTGAAGATCAATTCATTGATATGAAATTCATTACCCAGCTTACTGGCCTGAGTGATAAATGGTTCTATAAGCTGATACAGGATGGGGCATTCCCTAAACCTATTAAGCTGGGCAGAGCTTCCCGTTGGCTAAAAAGCGATTTGGAAGAGTGGTTATATTATCGTATTTATAAATCAAGAAATTAACCTGTTATTATTCCAGCCTGCTTGAAACAGTAAGCGTCCAGTGAGGCCCATCTGGTCATAATCTGGTGTATTCGGCAACGTGGTGTCCACCAAATAATTTGTGGGAACCAAAGTATCAAATATGCAGAAAAATGTGATTCCCGGCGGACGGAAGGGCTGCACCATTTATTCTCCTGAGTTTAATCAGCAACTCATTGCGACCTCATGCGAACTTGGGATATCAATATCAAAACTGGCGCTTGAAAACGGCATTAACTCTAAGGAAGGTGCGAACAAGTTCCTGATATGAGATCATCATATTCATCCGGAGCGCATCCCAGAGGGACATCATGAGCCATCAACTCACCTTCGCCGATAGTGAATTCAGCACTAAGCGCCGTCAGACCCGAAAAGAGATTTTCCTCTCCCGCATGGAGCAGATTCTGCCATGGCAGAATATGACCGCTGTCATCAAGCCGTTTTATCCCAAGACGGGCAATGGCCGACGGCCCTATCCGCTGGAGAGCATGCTGCGTATTCACTGCATGCAGCATTGGTACAACCTGAGCGACGGTGCCATGGAAGATGCCCTGTACGAAATCGCCTCCATGCGCCTGTTTGCCCGATTATCCCTGGATAGCGCCTTGCCGGACCGCACCACCATCATGAATTTCCGCCACCTGCTGGAGCAGCATCAACTGGCCCGCCAATTGTTCAAGACCATCAATCGCTGGCTGGCCGAAGCAGGCGTCATGATGACTCAAGGCACCTTGGTCGATGCCACCATCATTGAGGCACCCAGCTCGACCAAGAACAAAGAGCAGCAACGCGATCCGGAGATGCATCAGACCAAGAAAGGCAATCAGTGGCACTTTGGCATGAAGGCCCACATTGGTGTCGATGCCAAGAGTGGCCTGACCCACAGCCTAGTCACCACCGCGGCCAACGAGCATGACCTCAATCAGCTGGGTAATCTGCTTCATGGAGAGGAGCAATTTGTCTCAGCCGATGCCGGCTACCAAGGGTCGCCACAGCGCGAGGAGCTGGCCGAGGTGGATGTGGACTGGCTGATCGCCGAGCGCCCCGGCAAGGTAAGAACCTTGAAACAGCATCCACGCAAGAACAAAACGGCCATCAACATCGAATACATGAAAGCCAGCATCCGGGCCAGGGTGGAGCACCCATTTCGCATCATCAAGCGACAGTTCGGCTTCGTGAAAGCCAGATACAAGGGGTTGCTGAAAAACGATAACCAACTGGCGATGTTATTCACGCTGGCCAACCTGTTTCGGGCGGACCAAATGATACGTCAGTGGGAGAGATCTCAGTAAAAACCTGAAATAACGCCAGAAATGGTGGAAAAAATAGCCTAAATAGGCTGATTCGATGTGTTTGCGGGAAAAAAATCGGCCCAGATCCGCGAAATTTTAATCAGCGAGTCAGCTTGGGAAGAAATGACCTGCTTATTCGCACCTTCCCTAACATTTTCATTATCAGCGATGCGGTGACAATCCCCTGTTTAATTGAGGCTGCCAGGTACAATATTTTATCCCTGCGCGCCTCAATGTCTTTGAGATTCAGGCTGGTTGTTGATATGACGGACTGTTTCCCGGAAT
Source organism: Citrobacter sp. 21OH12SH02A-Citro (assembly GCF_027919895.1). Lineage (NCBI taxonomy): Bacteria > Pseudomonadati > Pseudomonadota > Gammaproteobacteria > Enterobacterales > Enterobacteriaceae > Citrobacter > Citrobacter sp. 21OH12SH02A-Citro. Next base: position 3,835,599 of record NZ_CP114801.1, on the reverse strand, counting down.
AACGCTCGGCCTTTTGATGAATAACCAGCCGCTTCTCATGAATATCCCGGATCCTTGGCGAAAAAGAGAATCCCAGCAGATGCATCAGGGTGAAAACATGCTCAGTGAAGCCCGCTGTATCGGTGTAATGTTCGGTAATTTTCAGATCACTTTCGCATTGCCGCCCGCCGTGACAATATCGGCGGCGAGCGCCTCCAGTTCCGTCTGGCTGCCAGCATGGCGTTGGCACCTATCTCCGCCAGCCGCAGGGCGGCCTCGTGGCCGAAACAACTCGACATGCCAGTGATGACAATCGTGGCGTTTTGCAGACAATTTTTTGCATAACTACACCTCCGGAAACAGAAACCAACGAGTCTTGCGAGCATCAGCTGCACGCCTGCAAGTAATATAACCTCCGGGTCCAGTTGCAGAACACCGAACAGACTAACAAAACGTAGGTGCCAGTTTGCTCTGGCGAAACGGGGTTTAACCTAAAACCGCGGTGGGGAGAAAACCTGCGCCAGGCCAGGCGGCCTGGCGCGAAAATCGCACGCTAACCCTCTTTACCAAAGCCAGTTTGCTGGATAAGCATCAGCATAACGCTGTTGACCCAGCCGTGAGCCAGGCTCTGGCGGTCACTCGCCACGTCAACACGTACCAGTTGCTCTTTGCTGACCGGCGCGGCGGAGATGCCTTCGATCACTACCCGGTACCAGACGGCGGCGGGACGGAGTTCGTTGGCGGGCGCAACCGGGTTCAGCGCCACCGGGCCGCCGTGACTCTGCGCCAGCATCAGATTAGGCAGACGGCGGATGGCGTCGTGGTCGATGGTCACTACCGCGCCTGCGAGCGGCTGCCAGCGGCCCTGCTGATAAACCCGCGCCGTCGCGCCGTCGCGCAGGCGGGCCAGGTCGGTTTCGCTGACCAGCGCCTTCACGCGCCAGCGGTGGGTGTCGATCACGCTTGCGATGCGGGTGCCAGGCGAGACCCAACTGCCGGGGCGCAGGGTCTGCTCAACGTCATGCACCACGCCATCCTCCAGCGCCACCAGCTGGAGCCGCTGAAGCTCAACGGCGCTGGCCCGCTGTTGAATGGCGTACTGGCGCGCCATCTGGTCGGCGACCACCTGCTTCGCCGCGCCGTTTTTATCGAGCGCCATCGCGCCGCGGGCGCTGGTCTGCCACGCCTGGCTTAGCGCCAGCGCCTTATCCTGCTCGTCCGCCGGGACGGGGGCCACCAGTTCAAACAGCTTCTGGCCCGCCTTGACCTGCTGGCCTTCCTGCACCAGCACCTTGTCAAGCTGGGCGGCATAGGGCGTGTAAACCGGCTGCGCCACGCCCGCCTCCATCACGCCGTGCAGGGAGACCTGCCCGGACCAGGGCAGAAAGACCGAAAGCCCCAGCGCGAGTGCGACGGCGACAAGGCGCAGCAGGCGCGCCGGAGCTATTTCCCGGCGGCGCGCGCGCCAGATTTTGAGTTCGCGAAACATCGGTTGCACCACAAAAGTGACTATCTCAATAAAAAACAGCACCAGCCCGAGCGCCTTAAAAAAGGCGTTGTAGACCACCAGCGCGATGCCGACGAACAGCAGTAGCCGGTAAACCCAGGTGGCGAAGGCGAAAAGGGTGAGGAAGCGGGCAAAGGCGGGCGAGACGTTATCCGGGATCGGATCCTCAAGCCCCAGCAGGTGCCAGCGCAGCCAGCGCTTCGCCCAGTTGCCCGCCCGTTCGTGCAGGCCAGGGTAGTCCAGCGTATCGCTGAGAATAAAGTAGCCGTCAAAGCGCATAAACGGGCTGGCGTTCACCGCCACCGTCAGCACCCAGGCGGTGGTGGCGAGAAAGAACAGCGCGCCTTTAACGTTGCCTTCCGGCGCGAAGCTCCAGAACAGCGTCGCCCAGGCCGCCAGCATCAGCTCGGCCATAATGCCCGCGCTGGCGATGGAGAGCCGGTGGCGGGACTGCGACAGCTTCCAGCTCTCTCCGGTATCGGTGTAGGCCATCGGCCACATCACCAGCAGCGCCACCCCCATATGGCCGACGCGTACGCCGTAGCGGGTCGCCATAAAGGCGTGCCCCAGTTCGTGCCAGCATTTGGAGAGGATCAGCGCCACCGCGAAGGCCAGCGCCCCGTTCCAGCTCAGGGCGCCGTGCAGCGCGGCCTCGACGTTATCCCACTGGCGCGCGGCCAGAACGACGCCTGCCAGCGCGGCGACGGCGGTCAGCAGTAGAAACGGCGCGCTGAAAAGCCACTCCACCCACGGCAGCATGCGGCGCAGGGCTTTCTCCGGGCGCACCAGCGGCAGGCGGATAAACAGGTAGCCGTGCAGAATACGCCGCCAGAGCGAGCCGCGCGCTTTGAACGCGCCGCGGCGCAGCAGCTGTTGCTGCTGTAAAAAGCCCAGGAACTGCAACACATCCTGTTCGTCCACCGTCATGGTGGTCTCCTGGCTGATGCTGTCGGCAATCGCCTGTGGCGCGCCGAGCGGCCAGCGGCGCAGCATCTCCAGCTCCAGCCAGCCCAGGCGGAAATAGAGGTTGCGCACCGGGTCGGCCAGATGCCAGGCGGGCGAGCCGTCGCGGTTGTTGCCCGCCGGGTGAATTTTTAGCTCGTCGCGCAGCGGCGGCAGCGGCTGCGGCTGCGCAAGAGCTGTCCCGCCCGCAGGCGGGAGCGTCGCGGCTGTTTGCATATCAGAATCCACACCAGGCGCGCAGCGTCGCCAGCGGACGACGGAAAATCAGATAACCGAGCAGGCTCCAGTCGCCGGAGACGCGGGCCGTGCCCTGCAAGCCGATACGGGCGGCGCTGGACGGGTCGGTTACGGTGCCGCGCAGCAGGTAGCTCGCGACGCCGTTCGGCGCTTCCACCGTCTCGTAACCGGCGTAATCCAGCCGCGCGGTCAGCGGGTGCAGCGGGGCGACCTTAAGAAATACGGTCATCGCCGCGTGCGGGTTCAGGTTGGTGGATTCCGCCGCAGGCGCCCAGGCGCGCACGCCGAGCTTCGTCGGGTCCGCCAGCAGGCCGATGCGCTCGCCGGTCTGTACCGGACGGCCCGCCCAGTCGTCCGGGTCGGTGTAGACAAACACGCCGCTGCTGCGGGCGCGGATCGACAGCTTCTCCAGCTCGCGCTGCAACGAGGCAACCTGCACCTTTTGCTCGCGCCATTTGCCTTCGGTCAGAGCCAGTTCCGCACGGGCGTTCGGGTCTTCAATCGCCTGCTGAGACGCCTGATGCATATTGACGGTGGCGGTCGCCAGCTCCGCCTGAGCAATGGCGAGACGGTTTTTTAGAGTCGTATCATCCAGCTCCGCCAGCACCTGTCCGGCCACGACCGGCGTGTTCGGCGGCACCTTCATCTGGTGAATCACCCCGTCGCTCGGCGCGGCGATCACTTCGCTGTTAAGCGAAATTACCTCGGCGGGCACCAGCGTGTATTCCCGAATCGGGATCAGCATAACCAGCAGCAGAAGCAGCAACACGAGACCCGCGCGTCGGCGCACCGTGGCGGGCAGCAGCCGTTGCAGGCGAGAAGGCCGCGCCACCAGCGCCCACCAGGCGTAGCCGTACAGGTTCGCCAGCTGGAGCAGGGCGTATTCGGGGCTTTCGACGCCAAGCTGCGTCGGCCACGGGGTATCGCGGGCCAGCAGCAGCAGGGCGTGCAGCTTGCCGTCCGGGCCGGTCAGCGCCAGCACCCAGACGTGGCCCGGCAGCCATTCGTCCCACTCGCGCGCCAGCGACTCGCTCAGCATTTCCGGCGACAGCGGCATCACGCGGGCGGTTTCCGGCAGCGCGGCGCAGCGCGGCGCGATGTCGCAGGCAACGGCGGCAAGCCACAGCGCGTAGGGGGTATTGCGGTCGGTGTCGCTCAGGCCGGAGTGCGCCGCAAGCTGGGCGCGCCCGGTGGCGGAAACGGCGAGCAGCGCCGCCTGGCGATACTCCACCAGCGAGCGGGTATCGTTACACATCACAAAACCCAGCTCTTCGGGGCTGCGCGCCGCTTTCACGCGCGCCGCGAGAGAATAGAACAGGGCGATGCTCACGAGTTGGTCGTCCCGCTCTGGCACTGCGCCGCCGCTTTCGGGCAGACTGGCGTCGCGCGGCCGCTCATGCCGGGCAGTACGTCCTGGGCGTCGCTGCCAAATTCCGCTTCAATCTCAATCGTCTGGCTCACGGCGTCCACGCGGCCGCTGATGTGGGTGACGGTCATCGGGTAATGCTTGCCGGTTTCACCCACCACCGCGTCAAGCTGCGCGCCGGGCGCAAGCCAGGTGGTCCAGCCTGACGGCACGTTGAGGCGCGCCTTGCGGGTGCCGTTGCTTACAAGATCGATAACCTGCGCGCCTGCGCCGACGCCCTGGCCCTCTTTGACGTAAATACGCGCCACGCGGCCGTCGAACGGCGCGGTAAAGCGGCACTGCGCCAGCTGCGCTTCAAAGATTTTGATCTGGCTGCGGGTGCGGTTCACGTCGGCGGCGGCAAGGCCAACCTCCAGCGCGCCTGCGGAATGCAGACCCTGCAATTTCGCCTTCGCTTCATATTTGATCTGCGCGGCGCTGTACTCGGCGTCTGCCGCGTCGCGACGGGCTTTCAGCTCGCTACAGTCCAGCGTCACCAGCAGTTTGCCTGCCTTGACCGTATCGCCCAGCTCAACGTTGACCTGCGACACGCGCCCGGCCACCACGCTTGATAGCGGGCTTTCCTGGTTGGCCATCACCAGAAAACGCACCGGCGCGGCGCCGTTGTCGGCGGTGGCGTCAGGCGCGCTCTCAGGCGCTGCGGCAACGGCCGCATCCGGCGTTGCGACTGCCCCCGCGGCAGCGGGGGTTGGGTCGGCGGCGAAGGCGCTGGCGCACAGCGCCAGGCCCGTCAGCGGCATGAGCGCGCGGACGCTGCGCCAGCCTTCGTTCACGTTGTTCATACCTGTTCCTGTTATTAAGGGTTACTTGCCGTCATCACGCCGGTGTCGCCTGCCGCTTTATGCAGGTCGGACACCACGGAGAGCGCGGCGGCTTCTGCCAGCGCGCTGACCGAACGGGTGTTGACGTCATTCGGCAGATAGCTGGTGTATTTCTGGTAGGCGACCTGCGCGCCCTGGGCGTTATAGACCGCCATTTCCCACACGCCGCGCTGCGAGCCTGACGCGCGTTCAAGGTTGAGGTTCATTTGCAGTTTCACGCTGTCGGCGCCGTTGCCCTGCACCAGCTGGTTGGCGGCCAGCACATGGGTGACCGACTGATAAATCGCGCTCTTGTTGACGCCCGCTGGCAGGCGGCCCAGGGTGACGCTGACCGGATGGCGGGAAACTACCGCGTCGGCGCTCTGGGTGAAGACCTGCTTCTCGCCCGCCACCAGGCTCTGGTTGATTTCACGCGACAGGGTCGGCAGATCGCTGCTGGTCACCTTTTCCGGCAGCAGGTCGATGCCTACCGAGTTCAGCACGCGGCCATAGGCGGACTGCGCCTGCGCGTAGGAGGCGGCTTCCTGGAAGCGGGAGACGATGGAGCGCGCCTGGGTGCGCAGGGATTCCAGGTCGCTTGAGAGCGAGTTGTCGGAACCGGCGCGGGAGATGCTCGCCAGACGCTGGTCGACGCGGGCGGACTCCTGGGCTATCTGGTAGTCGTACACCGCGAGCTTGTAGCGCTCAACCGAGACGCGCACCTGAGTCAGCACCGCCATGCTCAGCGCCATACGGCGGGCATTGTCGGTGGCCAGGCGCGCGTCGTTGGTGCGGCTGATGGCCGGCGCGCTCAGCAGCTTGAACAGGTTCATGGAAACGCCCACGCCGCCCTGCACCCAGCTGTTGTTGTAGAGGTAGCTGTTGGAGTCGTAGCTGATGCCGCCGAACAGATTCAGGTTCGGGAACAGCGAGGCGATCTGGCGTTTAGTTTCCAGCACGTCGATGCGGGTTTTGTAATCTTCTTCACGCAGCTCTGGGCGGCGTTCCAGCGCCATCTGCTCAAGCGTATCAAGCTGGCTTGGCACGCCGGAAAGCGCCGGATTGGCGACGTCCTGTAAGGTGAAGTCGGTGGTGGACGGCAGGTTCAGCAGGGCGGCCAGCTCGCTTTTCGCCATCTGCATCTCCTGGCGCTTCTGGTTCAGCAGCGCCACCGCGTCGAGCAGGGCGCGCTGGTACTCCAGGCCCTCGACCGGCGGCAGAATGCCTGCGCGCTCCGCTTCGCGGGTTTTCTCAAGCGCGGTCTGGATCTCTTCGGCCAGCGGCTGCGCTTCGCTCAGCAGACGCTGTGCGCCCAGCGCGCGCCAGTACGCGTCGCGCACCTCCTGGACAATATTCTGCAATACCTTGCGGCGACGCTCTTCGGCGATGTTGACGTTATCCGCCTGCTGCTTCGCGCGGTAGTAGCTCATGCCGAAATCGAGCACGTCCCAGGAGAAGGTGGCGTCGGCCAGCAGGTGCTCGCGCTCTTCAGAGGTGGACGGACGCAGGCTGACGACCCGGTCTTCGATACCGACGCTGGTGCCGCCGGAATCGTTGTCGCGCCAGCGGTAGCCGGCATCGGTCATCAACTTCGGCAGCATATCCTGCTGGGAGATATCCAGGATGCCGCGCGACAGGGCGGTTTCCATCATCTTCAGGCGGTAGTCGAGGTTGTATTTCAGCGCGCGGGCCATGGCGTCTGACAGGGTCAGCGGACCAGAGACCGGCTGCTGGTCGCGGTACATGGCGGCGCGGTCGGCGCTGACGCGCGCGCCGATTTCATCCTGGGTCAGCGGTTCAGGTTTAATGGTGCCGCAACCGCTTAACAGCAGCGCGGAAACCAGTGCGGCGACAGGGGCGAGCAGAGGCGCGGAACGTACGGCAGTCGGGGTTACGGCAGTTAAAGTCGTCATCATTGTTATGCTTAAAGTGTTGAGTTAACAATCCGGCGGCGCGGCGCCGCCGGTGTAAAAGGTTTTTGGAGTTGCGCGATTAACGATGCGGTGTGGCGCCTCCCACGGTGACCGGTTCCGGCGCGGCGACGCGGTTACGGGCCAGCGCGTCGACCTGCGCCGCCAGTGACGGCGCGCCTGGTCGGGCGGCGGCTTGCGGCACGATCACCACGCCCGGCGCGGCGGCGTGAGCCTGCTTCGCATCAGGGGTTTTCTCGCCGCGCTCCTGCTGCACGGTGGTTCTTTCGTTGATGCGCTCGTTAAGCGGCGGACGTTCCGGCGCGTTTTCCAGCACGGGCGCAGGCTGTACGGATTTATTCAGCGAGAAGTGGCTGAAGTGATCGCCCAGCAGCTGCGAACCGATACCGGTGGCGGCGAAGGTGTTCACCACGCTGCGTTGCAGCGTGGTGTTTACCCAGCGGGTAAAGAGAATGCCGTCTTCCAGCACCGGCGTGCCGTTGTCATTCATGCCGCGGCCCAGCTCGGTAATTTTGCGGTTCAGCTCCACCTTGCGAGAGAACTGGTCGCTGTACACGCCGTAGATGGCGGGCAGGATAAACAGACCCGGCGAATACGGCTGATCGAGCGACAGCTCGTAGTTGGTGTAGTAGCTCGGGAAGTGCTGATCGCCTGTGCGTACCGACTGCGGCGGCGTCACGCCGTGAATAACGATGGTCAGCTGCGCCTGGCTGGTATTGCCGTCGGCGTCGGTAATGGTGTAAGTGAACACCTCGCTCAGGGTGGCGTTGGCGTCCAGCGACGCCACGCGGCTGTTGCTGCGGTTCAGCACATAGCTGTAGTTGCCGCGGGCGTCGAGCGTCAGGGCGCCGAACTCGCCCAGGCTTACGCCGCCGACCGCGCCCGCGCGGTTGAGGTTCACGGAGGAAATCGCGCTCACCGGGCCGCCCGCCGCGGCGCCGTCTGCGCCGATAGCGTCGTTGCTAAAGACGTTGCCCGACGCCGCCTGCTGGCCGCGATCCTGGTCGATGCTGTTGTCGTCCGCTGCCGCGACCGGCGCGTCGTTGAGAATATTGACGCGCAGCAGGCCCGGCGCGCGGGTCTGCTGGCCGTTGACGGAGAACCGAATCTCTTCGCGGGTGGTGGATTCGCACGGCTGGTTAACCGCCTGGGTCAGCGTGAAGCGGTATTGCAGCGTCGCGCGGCCTTCGCTGTCCACCTGGAAACCGGTGAGCGACAGCACGCCGTCCGGTGTTGCGATATCCACTGGCGCCTGGGCGCTCAGCGCCTGGAGCTGCGCAAGCGTCAGGGTCTGGCCGCCAATGGTCAGGCTTTCCACCGGCTCCAGCGACAGTACGGCTATCGCGCCCGTGGTGGTTTGCGCGCCGCTGGCCGTATCGACCAGACCTGCCTCTTTCACCCACGCCTCGGCTACGGGGTTCACCAGCAGGCGCAGTTCGCCCGTGGCGGTGCCGCCGTCGTTGCCGTCGCTCAGGGTGTAGTTCAACACTGGCGTAAAGCCGGACCAGCCGCTTGCCGGGGTAAACAGATAGCTGCCGTCGCGGTTAACCACCAGCGTGCCCTGGCCCGGGATCGTAATGATGTCCCCCGGCGCGTAGGTCGCGCCGCCGACGGTGATCTCCGCCACGTGCAGCGGGTCGCTGTCCGCGTCGCGGTCGTTGGTCAGCAGATTGCCGCTGACCGGCGTTTCCGGCAGGGTGCTCGCTTTATCCGCCACCGCGACCGGCGGGGTGTTGGTGACCTCAAGCGTGACCTGGGCGGTTTCGGTGACACCGCCGCTGGTGACGGTATAGGTGAAGGTATCCTGGCCGACATAACCCGTATTCGGCTGGTAGACCACCTTGCCGTTTTCAATGGTCACCGTGCCGTGCGCGCCGTTGGTGACGCCGGTAATAGCGCGGTCGGCGTTACTGAAGCTGTCGTTGCCGAGCGCGTCAACGGTGACCGGGTCGCCTGCATGGGTGGTGGCGCGGTCATCTTTCACATCCACGACCGGCGTAACGGTGATAACGAGCAACGCGGTAGCGGTGCCGCCGTCGTTGCCGTCGCTGACCGTATAGGTCACCACCGGCGCCGTGCCGTTCCAGTCGGCGACTGGCGTGAAGCGGTAGCTGCCGTCGCGGTTAACGGTCAGCGCGCCGACGCCCGCCAGCTGGACGGTGTCGCCCGGCTGAGCAGTCTGGCCGCCGACGGTAAAGCCCGCAATGTGCAGCGGGTCGCCGTCCGGGTCGCGGTCGTTGGTCAGCAGTTCGCCGCCAATAGCGGTGTCTTCCGGCGTGGTGACGATTTCACCGTCGGCCACCGGCACGGTATTGGTCATCACGACGCTCACGGCGGCGGTTTCGGTGACGCCGCCGCTGGTGACGGTATAGGTGAAGGTGTCCTGGCCGACGTAGCCCGCGTTTGGCGTATAAACCAGCTGCCCGTTTTCAATAGCGACGGAGCCGTGCGCGCCGTTGGTGACGCCGGTAATAGCGCGGTCGGCGTTACTGAAGCTGTCGTTGCCGAGCGCGTCAACGGTGACCGGGTCGCCTGCATGGGTGGTGGCGCGGTCATCTTTCACATCCACGACCGGCGTAACGGTGATAACGAGCAACGCGGTAGCGGTGCCGCCGTCGTTGCCGTCGCTGACCGTATAGGTCACCACCGGCGCCGTGCCGTTCCAGTCGGCGACTGGCGTGAAGCGGTAGCTGCCGTCGCGGTTAACGGTCAGCGCGCCGACGCCCGCCAGCTGGACGGTGTCGCCCGGCTGAGCAGTCTGGCCGCCGACGGTAAAGCCCGCAATGTGCAGCGGATCGCCGTCCGCGTCACGGTCGTTGAGCAGCAGGTCGCCGCGCGCCTCGTAATCTTCCGGCGAAGCCACTGTCTCGCCCGTTGCGACCGGCACGCTGTTGGTCAGGGTGACGGTGACGTTGGCGGTTTCGCGAACGCCGCCGCTCTCCACGGTGTAGGTGAAGGTATCCTGGCCGACATAGCCTGCCACAGGACGATAAACCAGCTGGCCGTTTTCAATGGTCACCGAGCCGTGCTGGCCCTGATCCACATCGATAATCGCTTTGTCGGCATTGCTGAAACTGTCGTTATGCAGCGCATCGATAGTGACCGCAACACCCGCATGGGTGCTGGCCGTATCGTCCTTCGCGTCCGCCACCGGCGTTACGCTAAAGGCGAGCGTGGCGGTGGAGACGCCGCCGTCTTTGCCGTCGCTGATGGTGTAGGTCGCGGCAGGCGGCACGCCGTTCCAGTCGGCCACTGGCACAAAGGTGAAGCTGCCGTCGGCGCGGATCGTCAAATCGCCATAGCCTGCCAGCGTCGCGGTGTCGCCCGCGAGGTAGCGGGTGCCGCCGACGGTAAACTCCGTCACGGCGAGGGCGTCGCCATCGTCATCGTGGGCGTTAGTCAGCAGGTTCTGCGCCGCAGTGCTGTTAAGCGTGGTGTCTTCCGGCGTGGAAATCGTCGGTACGCTGGTCAGACGCGGCGCCACGTTGGTGACGTCCACGGTAACGGTCGCGGTTTCGGTTTTGCCGCCGCTGGTGACGGTGTAGTCGAAGGTGTCGCTGCCGACATAGCCCGCGTTCGGGCGGTAGACGAGCGTGTTGTTCTCAATCGTCACCGTGCCGTGGGCGGCAGCGGTGACGCCGGTAATCGTCTGGTCGCTGTTGCTGAAGCTGTCGTTGTCGAGCGCGTCGATCACCACCGGCACATCGGCATGGGTGCTGACGCTGTCGTTGACCGCATCCGCGATCGGGTTGACGGTAAGTAAGAGCGTCGCCACGCTAAATCCGCCGTTGCCGTCGCTTACCTGGTAAAGGATCGGCTGCACGGCGCCGTTCCAGTCGGCGACTGGCACAAAGGTATAGCTGCCGTCGGCGTTAATGGTCAGGTCGCCCATGCCTGCAAGCGTCGCGGTCTGGCCCGCCGCGTAAATCTGCGTACCGGTACTGAACTGCGTGATGGCAAGAGCATCATTGTCATCATCGCTGTCGTTAGCCAGCAACCCGGTGGCGGCGCTGCGCGTCAGGGTAGTGTCTTCCGCAGTCCACGTAAAATCATCGTGCGCCACCGGCGCAATGTTGGCGATGGTGACATTAACGGTCGCGGTTTCCGTTACGCCGCCGCTGGTGACGGTATAGGTAAAGCTGTCAGTGCCGTTAAAGCCCGCGTTCGGGGTATAGCGCACCTTGCCGTTTTCAATCGCCACCGAGCCGTTATTGCCCTGGGTGACGGCGGTAACGGCTTTGTCGCTGTTGCTGAATCTGTCGTTCGCCAGCACGTCGATGACTTTCGCCACGCCCGCGTGGGTGGTGGCGTTGTCGTCAACGGCGTCAGGGATCGCATCGTACTGAATGGTGAGCGTCGATGTGACGCTGCCGTTATCCCGGCCGTCCGTTGCCGTGTAGGTCACCACCGGTACGTTGCCGTTCCAGTCAGCCACCGGAATAAACGTCACGCCGCCGTCAGAAGTAATAGTCAGGCTTCCGTACCCCGCCAGATTGGCCGTCTCGCCTGACTGCCAGGTGGTACCGTTGACGGTAAAATCGGTCACCGTCAGGGTGTCGCCGTCGGCGTCGCTGCTGGTATCTAATAAAAGGCCAGGGATACCGATCGGCGAGTCTTCACGGTTAATCACTGTCCAGTGGGGCAGCGTCGGCGCGCTGTTGGTCAACGTCAGATAAACCGTGGCGGTCTCCTCGATACCGCCGCTGGTGACGGTATAGGTGAAGCTGTCGTTGCCGACGTAGCCGCTGGTCGGGGTGTAAACCACCTGGCCGTTGCTGATGCTAACCGTACCGTGCGCGCCGTCGGTGACGCCGGTAATCGCTTTGTCGCCGTTGGTGAAGCCGTCGTTGGTCAGGACATCGACCGTGACCGGGGCGCCCGCATGGGCTGTCCGGCTGTCGTCATGGGCGTCCTGCACCGGCGTGACGGTAATATCGAGGGCGGCGGTTTGCACGCCGTTGTCGCGCCCGTCGGTGACCTCATAAGTGACCTGCGGCACGCTGCCGTTCCAGTCGGCGACCGGAACAAAGGTATAGCTGCCGTCGGCGTTGATGGTCAGCGCGCCATAGCCCGCAAGCGTCGCGGTCTGGCCTGCGGCCCACGTCGTTGCGCCCACCGTAAATGCGCTGACTTTCAGCGTATCGCCGTCCGGGTCGCTGGCGCCGTTCAGCAGATTCTGCAAAGCCGTGCTGGTCAGCGTCTGGTCTTCCGCTGTGCTGGCGGTTTTGCCGACAACCCCGGTCGGCGCACCGTTCGTTAACGTTACGGTGACGTTCGCGGTTTCGGTTTTGCCGCCGCTGGTAACGGTATAAGTGAAACTATCGGTGCCGACATAGCCGTCGTTCAGGGTGTAAACCACCTTGCCGTTGCTGACGGTCACCGTACCGTGCGCGCCGTTGGTGGTGGCGGTAATGGCTTTGTCGCTGTTGGCGAAGCTGTCGTTATTAAAGACATCAATCACCAGCGGGTCGCGCCCGTGGCCGGTCTGGCTGTCGTTAAACGCATCCTGCACCGGCGTAACGGAGATATCGAGCCTCGAGGTGACGTCGCCGTTGGTGCGACCGTCGGTGATGGTGTAGGTCACCTGCGGCACGTTGCCGTTCCAGTCGGCGACCGGAACAAAGGTATAGCTGCCGTCGGCGTTGAGGGTCAGCGCGCCGTAGCCCGCAAGCGTGGCGGTCTGGCCGGCGGCCCAGGTGGTATTGCCCACCGTAAACGATTTCACCGTCAGCGCGTCGCCGTTCAGGTCGCTGGCGCCCGTCAGCAGATTTTCGCCGTTGGTAAGCGTTGTGTCTTCCGCCGTGCTGCCGGTTTTAGCCAGGCCGACCTGCGGCGCGTCGTTGACCAGAGTGAGGGTGACCGTCGCGGTTTCGGTTTTGCCGCCGCTGGTGACGGTATAGGTGAAGGTATCGGTGCCGACATAGCCGCTGGTCGGCGTGTAAATCACCTGGCCGTTGCTGATGCTAACCGTACCGTAAGCGCCGTTGGTCTTGCCGGTAATCGCTTTATCGCCGTTGCTGAATTTATCGTTGGCGAAAACGTCGATGGTCACCGGCGTACCCGCGTGGGTCGTCAGGCTGTCGTCAAAGGCGTCTTTTACCGGCGTGACGGTTATCTTCAACTGCGCCGTGGTCGCGCCGTTGGTGCGGCCATCAACCACCCGGTAGGTCACCGTCGGCACCGTACCGTTCCAGTCGGCGACCGGGACAAAAGTATAGCTGCCGTCGGCGTTGATGGTCAGTTTGCCATACCCGGTGAGGTCGGCGGTCTGGCCTGCGGTAAACACCGTGCCGACGCCGCTGACGGAGTAGTTAAGAATGCTCAGCGTATCGCCATCAGGGTCGGAATCGTTCAGCAGCAGGTTTTGCGCGGCGGAGCTGGTCAGCGTCGTATCTTCCGGCGTGCTGACGTTTTCACCCTGGGTGACCGGGGCGGCGTTATTCATCTGAATCGTGACCGTCGCGGTTTCGGTCACGCCGCCGCTGGTGACGGTATAGGTGAACGTATCGCTGCCGACGTAGCTCGTGGTGTTAGGGGTATAAATCACCTTGCCGTTGTCGATAACCACGGAACCATAAACGCCCTGGGTGACCGCCGTGATCGCTTTATCGCTGTTGCTGAAGCTGTCGTTGCCCAGCACGTCGATGGTTTTCGCCTCGCCTGAATGGGTGGCGGCGGTGTCGCTCACCGCGTCCGCCACCGCTGTAATGCTCATGCTGATGCTCTGCGCCGTGCTCCAGTGGCTGGTCTGGCCGCTGTTGAAGGCGCTTTGCAGATCCTGCGTGCTGCCCGCGGCGCTGACGCCGGTATCGGCGGAACTGGTGCTGTCGGAGACGCGCACCGTCAGGCCGCCCGGCACCGCGCCGTTGTAGTCGGCCAGCGGCACAAAGCGCAGCTGGGTCGAGGCGAGCAGCACCAGCGCGTTGGTTTCGCTGTAGCTTGTGCCAAGCGCAGTCCAGGTCGTGCCGTTGGTAGAGTACTCCCAGTGGCCGAGGCTTGCGTCGGTGGTGTTGCCGACGATCGCCACATAGCCGATAGCGCCGCTGGCGTTGCCGCCGCCAGCAATTCCCGTCTGGTTGTCGGCGGCGTCGCTGTAGCTGCCAAGAATAGAGGTCAGCGTTTTGCCAACTGGCGTATCTTCCTGCATGGTCAGCGGCGTCGCGCTAATCGTCGGACGGTCGTTGACGTTAGTGACGCTGGTTGAGAGGGTGACCATCGCTGCGCTATAGCGTGAACTACTGCCGTTGGTTGCCGTTGATACAGTCTGGCCGCTGGTCAGCGACCCTGTCGTTGCGGTGGTGTCGCCGTTGTTGTTGGTTTCCACCAGACGTACTTTCAAGGCAGCAGGCGTCCCGAAGAAGTCAGCGGCAGGTACAAAGCGGACTTTGGCCGTTGCATCCAGCAGCAGGGCGTTGGCGTCGGTGCGGCTGCCAATGGCAGCCCAGGTCGTGCCGCCATCGGTGGAGTATTGCCATTCGCCCTGCGCGCTGTTGACTGACAGGTTAGTGATAGCCACGCCCCAGAAACTGTCAGCGCTGGTGCCGCCGGTTGCCGTAATGGACGCATTGTTGACCTGATCGTTCGGGTCCGAGAAGTTACCGGCAAACAGGTTGGCAATGGTGTCGCCGGTAATCGCTGCGGCGCTGGTGTCTTCGCTCACCGGGGCCAGCGTCTGGGTAGCGCCGTCCAGCACGACCGGGGCATCGTTCGACGGTTTCACGGTCACGCTAAAGGTACGGGTGGTGACCAGCGCGGCGGAGGTGTCATCGGCGTAGCTGATGTCGCCCGGGTTCGCGTTCGGGTTATTGCTGTCGCCGGTAAGCGTGGTCGGGCGGCTGCCGTGGTTGGCGTTATCGTTCACCACTACGGTGACGTTAAAGGTGCCGTTCCAGTCGGCGGCGGTGACGCCCGCGTTGGTCGGCAGGTTCACCGTCAGGTTAGCGAGGCGGCTGTTGATCTGCGAAAGCGTGCCGGTAAGTGTGAAGCTGGTGGTGTTGACGCCGCCCGCATCAACGGTGCCGCCCGTCCCGCCAATCGTTTTAAAGGTAAAGCCGCCCGGCAGAGTGACCGTCACTGTCAGGCTGGCGCTGTCGGCGTCCGGGTCCGCCACGGTAATGGCGGGCAGGGCGACGGTCGTTGAGCCTTCGTTGACTGACTTGTCCGTCACCGTGATGGTCGCCGGATCGTTGACGTCGCTTGGGAAGACGCTGCGCCATGCGGTACTGACGTTCTGGCTCAGGCCGGAAGGCAGCGCGCCGTAAGGGTCGATAGCCGTGGTCGGCACCGCCGCGACGCCGGTGACGGCATCGTTCTGGCCGCCGTTGGCGCTGTTGGCGCTTGTCAGGTTGCCAGAGGCGTCGCGCAGGCGATCGTCGGCAATCACTTCCACACGCCAGGCGTTATCGGCGTTCGACAGGGCGGAGCCGGTCATGGAGACGGTCAGCGCCGCCAGGTACGCGTTCACCTGGCTCAGCGTGCCGCGGATCACCAGTGCGGACTCGCTGCCGTTATAGACGCTGTCAATCGTCACGCCGGACGTTGTGTTGCCGGAGCTAATGGTGATGTCGGATACGCCGGCGTTACTGTACTGCGCGGCGGTCAGCGGCACGCCGCTGGCGTCGGTGATGCGCACCGTCACCTGCATAAAATCGGTTTCGCCGTCGGCGATATTGCCGCCGTCGGTGTAATCCGGGTCGGAAATCACAAAGCCGCCGACTTTGGTGCCGTCGACTACCGCCGGATCGCTGTTGAGGTAAACCGTACCGCCCGTTGCAGAGACAACCGGCGCGTCGTTCACCGGCACAATGGTGAGGTTCAGCGTCTGGTCGGCCGGGTCGGCCTGCACGGTGTCGCCGATATGCGAGTCGCCGTCGTCCAGATGCAGGGTGATGGTGACATCGCCCGCCGCTGCGCCGTTCAGGTCGTGGTTGACGTTGGCGCCGCTCTGCCAGGTGAGGCCGAGCACCGCGTCGTTCAGCAGCGCTTCAATGTCGCTGGCGCGACCGGTCAGCGTCAGCGTGCCGGAGTTGTCGCCGGAAATCGTAACCGGCTGGCTGCCGGCGGCGCTGGCGGTGGCGCTGGTGTTCACGTCCGCGCCGCCGATGCCGAGGGTGCCGGACGGCGCGGTGATGGTGACGGTCACCGGCGTGCCGAAGGCGGCGGATTCGGTGTCCTGCACCACGATATTGCCGCCGATAAAGCTTGCCTGATCTTCATAAACGGTACGGTCCAGGTTGGTCACGGTCAGCGTGCCCGGATCGTTGATTTCCGAGGCGCGAATGGTGACGGACGCCGCGCTCAGGTTGCCGCTTTTTTCCGGTACGGAGGCGCTGTACCAGTTGTACTCGGTGGCGTCGACGGCGGTGGCCGCCGCGCCTCTGCCAGGCGTCGCGGGCTGGTTCAGCGTGCCGCCGTTAGCGCCTGCCGTCAGCGTGCCGCTTGCGTCGCGCAGGCGGTCATCGGCGATAGTCTGCACCTGATAGGTGGCGTTGCGGTCGGTTCTGAAGGTCACCGTCAGGCCCGCCAGCGCCGCGTTCACCTGGGCGCGGGTGCCGCTCAAGACCAGATAGTCGTGCTGGCCGCCGTGGGCGGTAGAGATCGTCGCGCCGCTGCCGGTCGCGTAACCCAGGGTCACGTCGCTGTATTCGCTGGCCACGAAGGCGCTGCCGTCCGCATGCAGCAGACGCACGGTCACCTGCAAATAATCGCTCTCGCCATCGGTCACGCCGTCTGTCAGATCCCCATCTTTGACCGAGAAGCCCGGCAGGGCGTTGCTCGTCGCCGTGGCGCTGGCGATGTTCTTGATGCCCGACGGCGCGGTCACTTCCGGCGCGTCGTCGGTCGGGCGGGTGTAGATCCAGAACGCGTTGCCGGTCTGCTCTTTGTCGCCGTCAGAAATCGTGAAGGTGAACTTATCGTCCGGGGTGGCGGGTTCGCTGTTGCCGCTGCCTTCGGTGCCGTCGTTCAGGTAGTAAATGTACCCGTTCGCCACATCCTGCTGGGTGAAGGAGGAGCCTTTGCCGATGGGGCTGAAGTTCACACCATCTTTGGAATAGGCCAGGGTGCCGTGGGTCGGCGCGCCGGTGATGGTGTACTGCAGCTGCATTGAGCTGCTGTCGGAATCGTAGGCTTGCAGCATGGCGCTGGTTATCTGGCCATAGCTTCCTTCGGTGACGTACAGCGGGTTGTTGACTGGCGTGCCGCCAATCAGGTTCGGCGAGCCTGCGGTCACCGTCGGGTCGGCCTGGGTCGGGTCTTTGGCGATCTGCGGCGCGTCGTTGACGTTAGTTATCTGGATTTTCACCGTCGCGTCGCTGGCGGAGGTGGCGCCCCAGCGGTCGGTGGCCGATACGGTAAAGGTGGTGGAGCGCACTTCCGAGCCGTCGCTGACGAAGCGCAGCCCGGTGGTCGAGGCGCTGGCGGTAAGCAGCGAGGCGTTGAGCGTCTGGCCGACGGTAACGTCAACCCACTGCGAGCCGTTGTAGTATTGCAGCGTGCAGCCGTCCGGCAGCGTTTTGATGGTGAACGTCAGGGCGTTGGCGCCGGTCGCGTCGTTGTTATAGGCGTAATTGTTGGCGCTGGCGCTGCCGTCTTTGATCGTCGCGCTCTCTTCCAGCCCGTTGCCGCTGTTGGCGTCGTCCGGGTCGCTTATCGCTATCTGGCCGGTGGTCAGGTAAGCGGTTTCGCCTTCGGCGATGACGGAGGAGGAGGAGCCGGTCACCACCGGCAGATCGTTCACTGGCGTGACGTAGATGTTCAGCGTCGGCGTCCAGATATCGGTCACCGGGTTGCCGTTGGCATCGAGCGTGGTCAGACCCGCCGAGACAGAGAACGCCGCGGCGTAGACAAAGGTCTCTCCGCCGTCGTGCTGGAAGCGAATATTGCCGCTGTCGAGGTCGGCCTGCGTAAAGGTGGCATATTCGCCGAGCGTCACCCAGCTGCCGCCGACATTTTTTTGCAGCTCGCCGCCTCTTGCGCCGTTCGAGAAACCGAGGAAGGTATAGACCACCTGCGAGGCGTCCACGCCCGTGGCGGTGTAGCTCAGGCCCGGCACGCTTGAGAAGTCGCCGCTGGTGCCGTTCAGCACGAGGGTGCCGCCTTCTTCTACTTCGCCGCGGGCGTTGCCGGAGGTGAAGTCCACGCCCGCCCAGGTGGAGTCGCGGTTGGTGATGGTGGTGACGCGATCCGGGATCGTGCCGGGACCGCCGCCCGTGACCACCGCAAGGCCGATGGTAAAGGTAAAGCTGGTCAGCGTTTCGGTGCCCGGCGTGTACACCCCGCCGATGCGGCTGTAGGTCGTGCCGTCGGCGTTCCAGCGCAGCGCAGCGGTGTTGTCCACCACCACAAAGTTGAAGCTGTCGGTGTCACCCGACGCGCTGGCGCTGGCGTACTGCACGTACTGCACTTTGCCGTCGACGATATCCTGCATGGTGAAGGTGCCGCCGTTTTGCAGGCGGTAGCCGTCCAGCGTCAGGTAACCGTGGGTGAGCTTGCTGTCGTCAACGATAAAGCTGAGGTGGTTATCGGTGGAATCCACGTCGCTTGCGCCGATCATCGCAGACGTAAGGGTGACGGCATTCGCCAGATCGTCCACCTGCGCGTGCAGCGTTACGTTGTCCAGAGTCGGGTCGTCATCCACCGGGCGCACGGTCAGGGTAATGGTGCCGTCGGTGCTGGCCGGCACGCCGGTGCCGCCGCCCTGGTCGGTGACGCGTACGCCAAAGCTGTCGGTGCCCTGGTTTTCACTGCCGTCGTTAGCATAGGTCAGCAGATTGCGATCGGCATAGTCAAAGGTCTGGCCGACGGTGACGGCGACGCCGTTAAACCAGAGCGTGCCGTGGGTCGGCAGGGCGGTAATGGTGAGAGTCAGCGTTGTGTCGCCCGGATCGCCGCCGCCGTCCGCCTCTATATACTGGCCGACGTTGCCGGTGTTGACCGCATTGTTGGGCTGGCCTTCAAAGACCACGCCGCTGCCGCTAAGGGTCGGCGCCTGGTTCTGCGGGGTAATGTTCAGCGTGACGTGGACGGTATCGGACTGCGCCTTCGGCGTCGCGCCGTCGTTGATGACCGCCGTAAAGCCGTCGGCGGCGTTCTGGTCTGCGCCCGTGGCGGTGTGGACATACTTCACCTTGCCGTCGATCAAATCCTGCTGGGTAAAGATAGAGCCGACGCCCATCCGGTCGCCGTTCAGCGTCAGATAGCCATACTGCGGCAGGTCGGTCAGACCATAGACAATCTGCACGGGCTGCTGGGTGCCCGCCGTTACTTCCGCATCGATGGCGTTAAGGGTCACGGTGGTGATGACGCTGCCGCCCGATTCGATCTCCGGCACGTTCTGGGTGGCGTCGGCCACGCTTACCGGGTCGTTCGACGGGGTCACGGTCACATCGATGGATTTGCTGGTGCTGACGCCCGCGCTGTCGCGCACCGTGACGTCCAGCTTGCCGCTGGCGGCGGTGTTGCCAAGCTCGACGTCAGCGGAGGTAAAGGTGATGCTGTTAAGCCAGGCCTGCGCTTCGCTGGCAGTGCCGGTCATGGTCAGCGAAGCGTTGCTGGTCTGGCTGTCGCTGAGTTTGCCGATGGCGCTGTTGCTCAGGCTCACCGTGACGGTGACGGTTTCGCTGGCGTCCGTGGTGCTGACCTGCCAGCCGCTGAGCGTGGCGGTATCGGCGCCTGCGGCGTTAAGGCTGCTCGGCTCGGCGACGGTGATGCCTTTTTCCGGCGCGGTGACTTCCGGCCCGGCCAGCAGACCGTCGTAATCAAAGGCGAAGGTTTTCGCTTCAATGCTGCCGGTATGGTTTTCCAGCACCCAGTCGCCGGAAAGCGCCGCGCTGCCGGTCATGTCGCTGGAGGCCGCCACGTCCGCCTGAGTCACTTCGGCGAAGCGGGTGATAAAGGCGTTATCCTGGGCGGAGACGTCGCAGCCGTAAAGCAGGATGTCGCCGCTGTCGCTAAGGCTTGCGCCGATAGCGCTGAGCTGTGAAGACCACGCCGAGAGGTTGTCCGCCGTCAGCACATCGGTGCCAAGCGTAATGGTGTCGGACGCGCCGTGGCTCAGAATATGAATGGCGGAAATATTGGTTTCGCCTTTCAGCGCGTCGGCAAGCTGGCTCAGACCCGAGCTGTTTTCATCGATAATCACCACCTGGCTGCCCTGCGGCACCTGGTCCACCAGCGACTGCCAGCCGGAGATATGCTGGTCTATTACATAGACTTCGCTGGCGGCGCTGCCCGGTTTTTCGCTTGCGGCGTCGGCTGTGGCGGCGTGGGGAATATCCAGCGCCTTCGCGGGTTCGGTGGCGCTTTCATGGTGCACCAGATCGCTTGCCGATGCCTCATGGATGGCGGTTTCAGCCAGAGCGGCTCCATCAAAAAGCTGGCGAGACTCAAGAGCAAAGCGATGCGCACGCGGACGTAAACGACGGTTCTTTATTGTAGTCATAGGTTTACTGCTCTTAAAAAATAGAGTGACTGGATAAATATTCTGAGTTCAGCGTTGCCAGGAGCGTACACCATGTCGCCAGGCCAGAGGAGGGCAAGCAGGGGATATATTCATCGAAATTATCGAATGGACGCTTAGCGCGCGAAGAATAACTAAATCTTAAAGGACAAACAAGACAGCGCCCCGCCAGCCCTGAAAAAACCAATACGACGAAAGGCTTAACCGTAAGCAAAATTTTATAATTAATTTCATTAACTTAGCATTTGAATACTTTTAAAACAACTCGCTTTTAGTAACAATTAAGCAACGCTGAAAACCGAAAAGGTAAAGCAAAAGTTCGGCGCATTAGAATTAAATACTAACTTTATGAAAAATTCAGGTTATTATTTTATTAATTACCGTTACCGCATTAGTGAATTATGATTTTTATAAATTGCGCAAAAAAAAGAGCAAAATCTGCTTGGCCTCTCAATATTAGTAGTATTTAGGTAATGACTCCAACTTACTGATGGCGTTTTATGTTCAGATAATGCCCGATGACTTTGTCATGCAGCTCCACCGATTTTGAGAACGACAGTGACTTCCGTCCCAGCCTTGCCAGATGTTGTCTCAGATTCAGGTTATGTCGCTCAATGCGCTGAGTGTAACGCTTGCTGATTACGTGCAGCTTTCCCTTCAGGCGGGATTCATACAGCGGCCAGCCATCCGTCATCCATACCACGACCTCAAAGGCCGACAGCAGGCTCAGAAGACGCTCCAGTGTGGCCAGAGTGCGTTCACCGAAGACGTGCGCCACAACCGTCCTCCGTATCCTGTCATACGCGTAAAACAGCCAGCGCTGACGTGATTTAGCACCGACGTAGCCCCACTGTTCGTCCATTTCAGCGCAGACAATCACATCACTGCCCGGCTGTATGCGCGAGGTTACCGACTGCGGCCTGAGTTTTTTAAGTGACGTAAAATCGTGTTGAGGCCAACGCCCATAATGCGGGCGGTTGCCCGGCATCCAACGCCATTCATGGCCATATCAATGATTTTCTGGTGCGTACCGGGTTGAGAAGCGGTGTAAGTGAACTGCAGTTGCCATGTTTTACGGCAGTGAGAGCAGAGATAGCGCTGATGTCCGGCAGTACTTTTACCGTTACGCACCACGCCTTCAGTAGCTGAGCAGGAGGGACAACTGATGGAGATGGAAGCCACGGGAGCACCTCAAAAACACCATCATACACTAAATCAGTAAGTTGGCACCATTACCCGGAACTTAATGTCAACTTAGCCATAGCCCATCTTCCACTTCTTTGCGCTATCTCGTTTATGAACCTAGTCATTCCGGGTATCATTTTGCGATTAGCATTCCAAAACCAAATTTAAGATAGGCATGTTTGCACTATCGCTGCGATCGCCCCTGAGGATTTTCATGAACAACGCCGAACAACAGTTCCTGAACGAGCTGGATAACAAATTCTGGAAAGCCGCCGACAAGCTACGCGCCAACATGGATGCCGCCAACTACAAGCACGTGGTGCTGGGGCTTATCTTCCTCAAGTATGTGTCCGATGCCTTCGAGGCGCGTCAGCAGGAGCTAATCACCTTGTTCCGCGATGTCGGCAACCCGGACAACATCTATGCCATGTCGCGCGACGGTTACGACTCTGATGAAGAGTACGCACAGGCGATTGTGGATGAACTGGAGGTGGAAGATTACTACACCGAAAAGAACATCTTCTGGGTGCCGAAAGCCGCGCGCTGGGACACGCTGAAAAACAAAGCCATGTTGCCGACCGGCACCGTGCTGTGGGTGGATGAAACCACCGGCAAGGATGTGACGCTGCGCTCTGTGTCCTGGCTGGTGGATAACGCGCTCGATGAAATCGAAAAAACCAACCCGAAGCTGAAAGGTATTCTGAACCGTATCAGCCAGTATCAATTGGGCAACGAAGTGTTGACCGGGCTGATTAATACTTTCTCTGACGCCAACTTCAGCAACCCGGAATATAACGGCAAGAAGCTCAACTTAAAGAGCAAAGATATTCTCGGTCACGTGTACGAATATTTCCTCGGCCAGTTCGCGCTGGCGGAAGGTAAGCAGGGCGGCCAGTATTACACGCCAAAAAGCATCGTGACCCTGATTGTTGAATGCCTACAGCCGTATAACGGCCGTGTGTATGACCCGGCGATGGGTTCCGGCGGGTTCTTCGTGTCCAGTGACCGTTTTATTGAAGAGCACGCGGGCGAGAAGCAGTACAACGCCGCTGAGCAGAAGCAGAAAATCTCCGTTTACGGTCAGGAATCCAACCCGACCACCTGGAAGCTGGCGGCGATGAACATGGCAATCCGTGGCATCGACTTTAATTTTGGTACGAAAAATGCCGATACCCTGCTGGACGACCAGCATCCGGATCTGCGCGCCGACTTCGTTATGGCTAACCCACCGTTCAACATGAAAGAGTGGTGGAACGCGAAGCTGGAAAACGACGTGCGTTGGAAATACGGCACGCCGCCGCAGGGCAACGCCAACTTCGCATGGATGCAGCACATGATCCACCACCTGGCGCCGAAAGGCTCGATGGCGCTGCTGCTGGCCAACGGCTCGATGAGTTCCAACACCAACAACGAAGGCGAGATCCGCCGCAATCTGATCGAAGCCGATCTGGTGGAGTGTATGGTGGCGCTGCCGGGACAGCTGTTTACCAACACCCAAATCCCGGCCTGCATCTGGTTCCTGACCAAAGACAAATCCGGCGGCAACGGTAAAGTCCACCGCAAAGGCCAGGTGCTGTTTATCGACGCCCGCCAGATTGGCTATATGAAAGACCGCGTATTGCGCGATTTTACCCGTGAGGATATCGCCAAAATTGCCGACACCTTCCAGAACTGGCAGGCGGATAAAAACTACGAAGACGAAGCCGGGTTCTGCTTCTCCGCAACGCTGGAAGATATCCAGAAAAACGACTTTGTGCTAACCCCAGGCCGTTATGTCGGTGCTGTCGAGCAGGAAGAAGACGATGAACCCTTTGCCGAGAAGATGGCGCGACTGACCGAGCAGTTGAAAGAGCAACTGGAAGAGAGCGCTGAGCTGGAGAAGCAGATTAAGGCGAATCTGGGGGGATTGGGTTATGAGTTTTGAGTTATATGAATACAAAATTGAGGATCTAGGTAAAGTTATCACTGGTAAAACACCGCCTTCCAAAATTAGTGATGCTTTTAGCGCACAAGGTATTCCTTTTGTAACGCCAAAAGATATGGACGGTCGTAGACTTATAGATAAAACCGAAAGGTATTTGTCTTCCCAGGGTGTCGAAGCGGTGCGGAATTGCTTACTGCCTCAAAATAGTATTGCGGTATCTTGTATTGGTTCAGATATGGGGAAAACGGTTTTATTACCCGGTGAAAGCATTACTAATCAGCAGATAAATGCCATCGTTGTAGATTCAGAACATTTTGATTACAAGTATGTCTATTATTATCTTTCAACTCTGCAGGATGATTTCAAAGCAATTGCTGGAGGAAGTGCAACCCCAATTTTGAATAAGGGGCACTTTAGCCAATTTAAGGTTTCATTACCCGTTAAACCCGTGCAAAATAAAATCGCTTTAATACTTGACTCCTTGGATACAAAAATAGAAGTAAATACCGAAATCAACCATACTCTCGAACAAATGGCGCAAGCCCTGTTCAAAAGCTGGTTTGTCGATTTTGAACCGGTAAAAGCCAAAATGGCAGTGCTGGAAGCGGGTGGTTCGCAGGAAGACGCGACGCTCGCCGCCATGACGGTTATTTCCGGGAAAGATACTGATGCGCTGGAGGTTTTTGAGCGTGAACACCCTGAGCAGTATGCCGAGCTAAAAGCCACGGCAGAACTGTTTCCGTCTGCGATGCAGGATAGTGAGTTGGGAAATATCCCTGTGACATGGGAGTTAGGGAAGCTTCAAGATTTGTTGGTATTACAGAGAGGTTTTGATCTCCCTTCATCGGCACGAAAAGATGGTGAGTTTCCTCTGATTGCCGCCAGTGGCCCCAACGGTACTCATAATGTGGCAATGGCTAAAGCTCCGGGCGTTATAACTGGTCGTTCTGGTGTGCTTGGTAAAGTTTATTTAACGCTTGAAGATTATTGGCCATTGAATACAACCCTTTGGGTAAAGGAATTCAAACGTGCAACACCCTGTTACGCTTATGAGTTGCTGCGACTATTAGATATGAAAGCGTTTAATGCAGGTTCAGCTGTTCCTTCTTTGAACCGTAATCATATACATAGTTTGAGCTATCCACTCCCCCCTATGGCATTAGTAAATTTGTTTGAATCATCAGCCTTGCTTTTGCATCAGCGTGCACATGTAAATTTAAAACACTCTCAATCTTTGGCATTACTCCGCGACACCCTTCTCCCCAAACTCCTCTCGGGTGAAATCACCCTACCGGAAGCCGAGCAGGCGGTAAGTGAGGCGGAAAATGTATAAAGTCGATACGCCGACCAATAGTCTGCATTCTCTGCAAGAGGTGTCGTTCAGCAGCCTCGGCTTTCGCGAGCGCGATCACCTGCAGGAGTGGCTGGCAAAGAATCCCCAGGCGTTAACCCGCGACAACGACGATGAGTTGCTGATTATCCAGAAAGAGTTCGCCGGTTTTGACGACACCAAAGAACGTCTCGATCTGCTGGCGCTCGATAAAAAAGGCAACCTGGTCATCATCGAAAATAAGCTTGATGATTCCGGGCGCGACGTCGTCTGGCAGGCGCTGAAATATGCCGGCTACTGCGCCAACCTGCGTCAGGAGAGCGTGGTGGAGATCTTCCAGCTTTATCTGGATCAGTATGAGCCCAACGAGAACCGCCAGGCGGCAGAGGTCATCGCCGAATTTATGGGCTGGGAAAGCCTGAAAGAAGGGGTGCTCAACCGCAAAGGCACCCAGCGCGTCATCATGGTTGCGGCCAATTTCCGCAAAGAGGTCACCAATACCGCGCTGTGGTTGATGCAGTTTGGTATCCGCGCCCAGTGCTTCAAAGTGACCCCCTACCGTTTTGGTGAAGACGTGTTTGTCGATATCCGCCAGGTTATCCCAACCCCGGAAGCGGAGTCGTACATGATTGGCATGGCGCAAAAAGAGGCGGAAGAGCAGTCCACCTCCAGCAGTAGCGAACTGCAGCAGCGTCACTATCTGCGCCGCGAGTTCTGGACGATGGCGCTGGAAAAATTCCGCACCAGCCCCTGTTCACTGTTTAACAACCGCGCTCCCTCAACCGATCACTGGCTGGCTGCCGGGTCGGGCGTTAGCGGCGTGCCGTTTGAGCTTATCTTTTCCCAGAAAGACGCTCGCGTGCAGCTCAATATTTCGCGCGGAGATGCGCTGGAAAACACCTGGTTATTTGAACGCCTTCAGGAACGTAAAACGCACATTGAATCGCTGTTTGGCGAGCCGCTCGACTGGCGGTTGCTGCCAGAGCGAAAAAGCTGCCAGATCGTCTGTTCAAAGACGTTTGACGGCGGCAATAAAGAGATCTGGCCTGTCATTATCGACTGGATGATGGATAGCATGAACCGTCTGGAAAAAGCGATCCGCCCGAGCCTGCTGGAACTGGCGATTGAGCTGAAACAGACCGGTATGATCACCGAGGGAGAGGAAGAGTAATGCTGAGCGAAGACGATTTAGAGCAGCAATGCCTGAAATGGTTTGCTGAACAGGACTGGGAAGTGCTGCACGGGCCAGATATCGCGCCGGATGGCGACAACCCGCTGCGTGCTTCATTTCATGATGTGTTTCTGCGCCCGGTGATGCTGGAGCAGCTGCAAACCATCAACCCCCATCTCCCTGTTTCCGTGCTGGAAGAGGTGATACTCCGTATTACCCGCCCCGAAAGCCCGGATCTGGTCGTCAGCAACAAAGCATTCCATCACCTGTTGCTCGACGGCGTACCCGTTGAGTACAAGCGTGAAGACAAAACGGTTCACGATAAAGCCCTGCTGATGGATTTCAACCATCCCGGCAATAACCGCTTTATGGTCGTAAATCAGGTGGCTATTCAGGGGATAAAACAGGTTCGTCGTCCGGATATTATCTGCTATATCAACGGCCTGCCGGTGGCGGTGATTGAGCTGAAAAGCCCGATTGATGCCAATGCCGATATCTGGGCTGCGTTTAACCAGCTGCAGACCTATAAAAACGAACTCAGCGACCTGTTTATCTGTAACGAAGCGCTGGTAGTGAGCGACGGGCAAAATGCGCGTATCGGCTCTCTGACCGCTGATGAAGAGCGTTTTCTGCCGTGGAAAACGGTGGCGAACGAAGATGATAAACCGCAGTTTCACTGGCAGCTTAAAACGGTAGTGCAGGGCTTCTTTAATAGCGAACTGCTGCTCGATTACATTCGTTTCTTTGTGCTGTTTGAAAACGATGGCAAACGGCTTATCAAAAAGATTGCCGCTTACCATCAGTTCCACGCGGTGCGTGAAGCGGTTGCGGCAACGATTGTGGCCTCTACCGGTAAACATCTTCCGCTGCGCAGCAACATTACCCCCGGCAGTAAAAAAGCGGGCGTGGTGTGGCATACCCAGGGCTCCGGCAAAAGTATCTCCATGTGCTGTTACGCCGGAAAGCTGCTGCAACAAACAGAGATGAATAATCCGACCATCGTCGTGGTGACCGACCGTAACGATCTTGACGGGCAGCTCTACGCCACGTTTTGCCAGGCGCATGATTTACTCAAGCAAACGCCGTTACAGGCCAACGACCGCGACGAACTGCGCGAGCTGCTCAACGCCCGTGAATCCGGCGGCATTATCTTTACCACCGTGCAGAAGTTTGCGCCGCTGGACAGTGAACAGAGCCATCCGGCACTTAACGTCCGCAGCAACATCGTGGTGATTTCCGATGAAGCGCACCGCAGCCAATATGGCCTGAGCGCCACGCTGGACCGGCAAACCGGGGCCTATAAATACGGCTACGCCAAGCATATGCGCGATGCGCTACCGAATGCGTCGTTTATGGGCTTCACTGGTACGCCGATTGCCTCGGAAGATAAAGATACCCGTGCCGTGTTCGGTGATTATGTCTCTATCTACGATATTCAGGATGCGGTTGATGATGGCGCGACGGTGCCGATTTACTACGAATCCCGGCTGGCAAAACTCGATCTGAACCATGACGAGCTGGAAACGCTCTCTGATCAGGTCGATGAACTGGTAGAAGACGAAGAAACGGGCCAGCAAGAAAAAACCAAAGGTGACTGGAGCCGTCTGGAAAAGCTGGTCGGTTCAGAGCCACGTATTCAGCAGGTCGCCGCCGATCTGGTTCAGCATTTTGAAACACGTAACACTGCCATGAACGGCAAGGCGATGGTTGTCGCCATGAGCCGCGAGATCTGCGTGAAACTGTACGATGCCATCGTGGCGATACGCCCTGAATGGCACAGTGAAGACGTTGAACAAGGGGCGATCAAAGTCATCATGACCGGATCGGCGTCAGATAAAGATCACCTGCAATCGCATATTTACAACAAACAGACCAAAAAACGCCTGGAAGCCCGCTTTAAAGATCTGAACGATCCGCTGAAACTGGTGATTGTGCGGGATATGTGGCTGACCGGGTTTGATGCCCCATGCTGTCACACCATGTATATCGACAAACCGATGCGCGGCCATAATTTGATGCAGGCGATTGCCCGCGTTAACCGTGTGTTCCGGGATAAACCCGGCGGGCTGGTGGTGGATTATATCGGCATTGCCAACGAGCTGAAGCAGGCGCTGAAAACCTATACCGATTCAAAAGGCAAAGGACAGACAACGGTCGATGCCAGGGAAGCCTTTGCGATTCTGCTGGAAAAAATGGATGTCATTCATGGGATGTTTGCCCGTTCGGCGGGTAAGCCGGGATTTGATTACACGGGCTTCTCCCGCGATCCGCTGGCCTTCTTGCGTGATGCCGTGAACTACATTCTGGGACTGGATGACGGTAAAAAACGCTACCTCGATGTTTCGCTGGCGATGAGTAAAGCCTGGTCACTGTGTAATACGCTGGATGAGGCGAAACCCTTACAGGAGGAGTTCGCGTTTCTTTCGGCGGTCAGGGTGGGGCTTATCAAGCTCGATCCGAAGGCAAAGTTTAGCCAGTCAGAAAAAAACTCTCTTCTGAGCAAGATCCTCGATAACGCGGTTGTCGCGACCGGGGTTGAGGATGTCTTCGCACTCGCCGGGCTGGATAAACCGAACATAGGTTTGCTGTCCGATGAGTTTTTGGAAGAAGTGCGGGAAATGCCGCAGCGTAATCTGGCAGTGGAACTGCTGGAAAAACTGCTCAATGACGGCATTCATGCCCGTTCGGGCAATAACGTGGTGCAGCAGAAGAAATACTCCGACCGACTGAAAGCGGTGCTGCTCAAATACAATAACCGCGCCATTGAGACCGCGCAGGTGATTGAAGAGCTGATCCAGATGGCGAAAGCGTTCCAGGAGGCGATGGCGCGTGATGATGCGTTAGGGCTGACCCCGGATGAAATCGCCTTCTATGATGCGCTGGCTGAAAATGAAAGTGCAGTGCGTGAACTGGGCGATGATACGCTGAGAAAGCTGGCCATCGAAGTGACATTGAAATTGCGGCAGTCCACCACCGTGGACTGGCAGGTGCGTGAAAGCGTGCGTGCCCGATTGCGTATTCTGGTGCGCCAGACGCTGCGTAAGTATAAGTATCCGCCGGACAAAACGCCGGGCGCCGTGGAACTGATTTTGAAGCAGGCAGAAATGGTGTCGAACAGCTGGACAGTCTAAAACGTTCATCGATTATCTTGACGGAGGTGGTTCAATGTCGGTTACTGTAACAGTTGAAAAAGTAGGGGCGGCATTTGCATTGATCAAATGCCACCATAGGCCTGAAGCAGAATATGAATTTACTGGTGAGTTTCTCGGGCTTTCACACGAGCTGAAGTTTGCAGGGAAGAATTTACGAGAACTGAGA
The DNA here is from genome assembly GCF_027919895.1 of Citrobacter sp. 21OH12SH02A-Citro. NCBI lineage: Bacteria > Pseudomonadati > Pseudomonadota > Gammaproteobacteria > Enterobacterales > Enterobacteriaceae > Citrobacter > Citrobacter sp. 21OH12SH02A-Citro. The sequence goes on along the minus strand of NZ_CP114801.1, from coordinate 3,806,369 downwards.
GAAACTGGCTGTTCTATTTATGGAATTTATCAGGATGAATACGGCATGACCTTACTTCCTGATCATCCCGGCATTAAACTGGCCGAAATACTAGCGGTATCAAATATAGGACTGAATAAATTTTCGGTTTACATGGGATGTCGCGAGCAAGAGATAGTTGAATTGTTGAACGGTTCAGTTTCACTGACGAAAGCTATGGCACTCCGGTTATCGCATGTAGTCGGTGGAAGTTGGTCGAAGTGGATGTTAATTCAAGAGCAGTTTGAATTACAGTTGGCACAACGAGAGATTAAAGAATTAATGATTTTGACTAATATCGGGGATGAGGTCGTTGGATTATAGTAAAACAACCATCTTTAACTGATGGGTTTGGCCTTTCCATCCATAAGAAAGGCCATTTCTGTAAAAAAATAAATTACCCGCGACTGCAGCCGAAGCTACGGTCGCCATCTCCGTATACTTTTGTATCAAGTTTAGCCAGGTAGTCAAGACGATTCAGTAATTTATTGTATTCTCCTTCAAAGTTAAAATCATTGACGTCTAATATATAACGACAATTTTCAGGGTAGTGAACCAATCCCGGATAATCATCCAGTTCCAATCCCAGTGCGCTATACCATGCTCTTACAATCATCATCCTTAAATTGCTTTCGGCCTCATAATCACCTAAATGGTAATAAGCATCTTTGTTAAAAAAAAGACCAATATGAAAATGACATTTCCCCTCTTCGGAAAACTCCCTTACCCAAACATGACGAACACGATTTGGATAAATTCGTTTACCGTTAGCTGCTCTGGCTTTCTCATTGGCCTCCAGCATTGCATTTAACGCATTACGGAAACGGGATATAGCACCAGGCTCTAGATTAGGAAAACAGCAAACAGTGTCACCTCTGTCTAAAATGGGTGGATAATGAACATCAACACGTAACGCCATTGTTCTGGGGAATTCACTGATAGCATCATTGACGACTCGTTCAATATGTTTTTTATAGGCGAGCACATGCTCACCATGGGAACCATGATATAATTCCATGCTTCGATCCTGTTGTTAGCCCTACGGCTTATGATAGCCGTATACAGTAAAATGATCAGACATAGCTGAATGTCTGTGGTTAGTTATATTAATTAACTATTAATAGTAATGACTGTTGTATAATACCTTTCCAACAATAAAACTTGTTATCAACCCATTACCCATGCAGTAAAATACTTAAAAAGCAACTCTGCAATTATAATCACCCAAAGATGCCATTATCCCAGTGTCTTTTTACCGTGGAAATACTTATTCCTAAGATCTTTGCCACCTTGGATTGAGAGTAATGCTTAGCCTTCTCACTCTGAATTAAATGGTAATATTTACTTCCTTCAGGCCTTCCTAGAATTTTCTTTGATTTTGCTTTGTTAGTAGGCATCTTTTACCCTCATCAAGCTATTAGGTACTAACTCCATACTGTCGAGATGTATGCAACTAAGTGGTTATGCTTAACATTGGTATCAGAAAGTATGGTTTACTTCACCGTTAAAGGGGTTAATAATGATGGCATCTCCTCCTTTCATCGCCTTTTGAGGTGTATCGCCTTCGGCAATCACCGGGACCATTACCGCTAGATCATTTGTGTAATAAATTGGTATCCAGCAATAGCATGATTGTTTATGGTGGATTTTATTTCTTTTCAATACCTCTTCAATTCCAAATGTAATAAGTTCAAAGATTGGCATAATCACAATGCTGCTCAAATCAAAAAAACAACCATCGTAAACTGTTTCCTTTATCAGTATGATATTTGACAACCCTCCTGCAATTAGATGTTTGTGGTTCACGCGCCGATCTGTGTAAATAAAAATTGCTTTTTTTACATTGAAGCTTTTTATAATGTATGTGAGCTTTTCATGAATTAATTTTTTTTCACTCTTCCCCATCTTATCATGAGATATTTTGTGTGCATAAAAATTCTGGTCGATAACCTCGTTCCGGTGTCGAATGTGAGTGTTCCAGACGGAATGAAAAAACTCTTCGTAAGTTAATTTTGGCTCCCCCCGTGCTATTGACGGGGCCTTCTCTTCAAAAATACAGCCTAATGTTGACTCCAAAGTTTGAGCTATATGATATTGCGATGTTATTTTATTCAATGCTGGGACTGTGGCGTTTAATAAAAATGATATCACCTCTGACCTGGAGTATCCTTTTGCATTGCTATAGTCGTCAATTGCATCAATAGTAGAACTATTGTTTACGCTGAAAGTGATGCGTTTTTTCATATGTGACCTTGAATTTTGTTAATGTGAGATGTGATAAATAGTATTAATCTCCCCCCATTGTTAATGGAAGGTTTGTATTAACTAACCCGGCTATTCTTTAGAATAGCCGGGGGAGGCCTCTATTAGTTACTATATACTGAGAAGGTTAATAGGTATCTATCAATGTCTTTACGTGACCAATAGTGTCGGTTTTTAATTTTCTTCGGTCGCGGTAAACCATTAGGCAGTTTGTCTTTGCAAAGCCAAGCTCGAATAGTTTGTACTTCATAGCCAATAATATTAGCTAACTCGCGGGTAGAAATTAGTTGTGACTGAGAGGGTTTTTGATGTTTGATATCGCTCATTTCATCACCCCAACATTTGATATGTGGGCAAATAAGACGATCATTGTTTTTAACAGAGATGAAAGAATGAAATGAAAAGGGGTGAATATGGGGTCTCTATCGGGATCGGGGTCGCTACTACTACCATCCGATGAAGATGATGATGAGTTTTTTGATGACGTTGTTGAACTTCGGCGTGAGCGGGAAGTATTCCCCTTTGGTGGAAAAGGGCATGTTATAGTATTGACTACATTCCTAATAGCAACTAAAAGTTTTGAAACACGGTGCCAAAGAGGTAGTATTCGGTCAGTACTACTATTATTAAAACGCTGAATTGTTGTTTCCCAAAAATTAGAACTTTTGTTTTTAGTCGGATGTAAACCCCATCTCGCTCTGATTTCCGCACTTCGGTCTTCTCTTGATACAGTTATTGGGTTAGTCACTGTAGTTAATCTCCTGCTTAGTGAGTGAATGTAGTTAGCAGTAATAAAAGATAACTGAAAAAAAATTTCTGTCAACACATGTGATTTTATGTAAGTTGTTGATATTTGATAAAATCAACGCTTATCAACGTTGTTTTTTATTTTTGCTTCTTCTAAGATCCATAATTCAACTTTTTCATGCCATTTTCTTAGCAAATCTAATGGACGGCGGCGATAGTGCTTTTCAGCAAGAGCGCTAGGCTTATGGCCCATAATCTGCGCAACAATACCTGTTGGTACTTCGACCCATTCAGCGAGGGTCCCAAAACTACGGCGCAATCCGTGCAAGCTGATATGTGGTAACTCCGCGCGAGTTAATGCTCTATTATGTGCTGAACGCGGTTCAATAATTTTGCCACTTTTGCTGTTACTTCTGAAAACCCAATTCTCCTCGTTTGTACCACGATTGGGGATCTCCATCAGTGAGCGTAACAAGTCAGAAACATAGGGAGTGAGGGGGATAATTCGCTCGCCTTCGATCTTGTCTTTAATTCTCATGCTTGACCATTTGAAATCTATGTCAGACCAGCGAAGTGAGGAAATTTCTTCACGCCGTGCACCGGTGAGCAAAAGCACTTGGAGATAGGCTGATGCAATGGGATTATTGAGGCTACGCACGGCACTGAACCAGCTTTTGAGCTGTTCTTTTTGTAAGCAATCTCCCGCTTTGCTCGCTGATATTGGAACCATTTTTCTCACGTTATGATCTTGTGCAAGATCGCCATCGATTATTCCCTGATATTTTTTCTGGTAATTAGCCCATTTGATGAATGCACGCAACAGACGGTAGGCATGAGCAGTGACGGTAGGCCGATTTTGTCTCTCTGTACTTAGCCATTCGGCAATGTTCTCTGGTGTTAGTTCTGATAATGGTCGGTCGAGCAGGCTAGCCAGTGGCCCAGGTGAGGTTGGGCCCCGGCCTCTTTTTTTACTTTCGCCTCCACGACTGGACAAGTTAACGTGATCGGCAATGTAGCGTGCAGAGTAGGGGCGTTTAGTTTTTGCGCTGATTCCGGTTCTCAATTCATCAAGATAATCTTCCCAAGCGCTTGAAAAGGTTGCCTTCGTTTTACGAGATTCAGCCTGCTGTGATTCCGCTTCAGCAATTTTTTCCGCCTTAGCTATACGCGGATCTATCCCAGTATCGATTAATGTTTGCAGTCGCCTGGCTTCGGCCCTCGCATCATCAATCCTCCAATCGTTAATGTTGCCAATGGTCATGCGAAGGGTTTTTCCCGCATACAGGCTTTGGAATACAAAGGCTTTTGCTCCACGAGTTGCTCGACATGCCAAGCTTGTTACGTCCGTATCCCAAAGGAAAACTTGGTTTTTCCCTTCAGGTAAAGTAAATCTTCGAATTCGTTCGAAGGTTAGTTTTTGTCTTGAAAGCGCCATTTTTAGGGTTCCTGTTGGGGATTACGGTTTACAGTAATGTAACGGCTGGTGTAAGTAAATTGAAAGGATAAACATCAACACTCATCAATTTACATCAACAGGTTTTTTGTTTTAATATTATGATTTAAAATGATAAATTTGTGATTTCTGATGGTTGTTCAAGCAGTTAAAATATAAAAACTTCGCATTCGTAATGCGAAGGTCGTAGGTTCGACTCCTATTATCGGCACCATTCAATCAAGCAGTTACAACTCCACATCTTCAATGTAATCCCCTTCTTTTTGTCTCGCGCACTGGTTTAGCACTCTATAGCTTCTCATTTCCTTTCCGCTCTTCGAACACGTCCATTGCAGCACCGCTCTGCGGTTTATAGAAAAGCTTGGTGCTAACCAGGGTTTGGGTACAGCCATGTTGCTTTTGTGTGAACGAATAAAGACTCCCCGAATAAACAGGGGAGCCTGGAAGCGTAACGCACGCGCAGGGCTATTTCTGCCGTGACTCAAGCCAGACCAGCGCCAGCGTGGAGAGCGTACACATCAGCAGAATGCCGACAAACCAAAACAGATACCACATCGTACAGTCCTCCCTAATAAAGTTCGTGGTTGTGGCGGCGGATGGTTTCTACGTTGATTCGTCCCAGCATCTTGTAATAACTCCACAAGGTATAAAGCAAAACTATCGGTAGGAAAATCAACACGATAACCAGCATGATATTGAGCGTCATCTGGCTGGAGGTACTGTCCCACACCGTCAGGCTAGAGAGTGGATATGCGCTGGATGGCATCACAAATGGAAACAGGGTGATTCCAGCGGTGAAGATCACGCAAGTCTGGGTCAATGAAGCAAACAGAAATCCCCACACGGCCCGACGTTGCCCGCAGGCATAGATCGCGAGCATTGGAAAAATCATGCCCAACAACGGAATAACCAACAGTAGTGGTGAATTTTCAAAGTGCGCCATCCACGCGCCCGGTGCGGTCGTTACTGCCTTTAATAGCGGATTGGACGGACCATTAGGATCCTGGCTAAGCAGCACATAGCCGTCGATCCCCGTCCACAGCCAGTACCCGGCTAACAGGAAGCAGAGCACCACTAACATCGCGCTGCGGCGGGTGGCAGACAGCGCGCGCAGGTGAAGAATGCCGTCGGTTTTCAACTGGAGCCACACGCCCCCCTGCATAATGACCAACATCAGGCTTAATGCGCCGCACAGTAGGGCAAAAGGAGAGAGCAATTCCCAGAAAGTGCCCAGATATTGCACGTGTAATTGTGGTGTGAACACAAAAGGCACCCCCAGGAACAGATTGCCGAAGGCGACGCCGAAGATAACCGGTGGCACCAGGCTGCCGATAACCAACCCGGTGTCCCACATGGCGCGCCAGCGTGCATTCGCTATTTTACCGCGATAATCAAAGGCCAATGGACGAAAGAAAAGGGCGCACAGCACCAGAATCATCGCCACATAAAACCCCGAAAATGCGGCAGCATAGACGCGCGGCCAGGCTGCGAATAATGCACCGCCCGCCAGAATGAGCCACACCTGGTTACCCTCCCAGTGCGCCCCTACGCTATTGATTAACACCCGACGTTCATCATCGTTGCGCGCGATCAGCGGTAACAGGCAGCCGACCCCCATATCAAACCCGTCAGTGACCATAAAGGCCACCAGAATAATGCCAATCAGCAGCCACCAAATGAGCCGCAACGTTTCATAATCCAACATGATGCTCTCCTTTATTCCTGTTGTTGTGCCGGTTGTTGACGTTGCATCGCATCTGGGCCAAGACGCGCGTATTTTTGCATCAGGTAGACTTCGGCAATTAAAAACAGGGTGTAAAGCGTGAGGATTAGCCCCATGGAGAAGGCCAGTTGGCCCGCGCTCAGCGCAGAGTGGGCGTACCAGGTCGGCAAAATATCCTGAATCGCCCACGGCTGGCGGCCAAACTCCGTCATAAACCAGCCTGCTTCAATGGCAATCCACGGTAGCGGCAGGCTCCACAGCGTTATGTGCAGTACCCAGCGATGCTGGTCGATACGCCAGCGTAAGGTCTGTATCAGCGCAATCGCCATCACCAGCAGCAGAAGGGAACCGCATCCAATCATGATGCGAAAGCTCCAGAACACGGGGGCGACTTGCGGAATAGCGCCGCGTTGTGCGGCCTGATATTGCGCTGGCGTGACATGGTTCATGTCAGGGGCGTAGTTTGCTAACAGGATGCCGTAACCCAGATCTTTTTCCACGGCGTGAAAAGCGCGCAGTAGCTGAGGCGTGCGGTTACCTTTGGCGATTTCCTGCATCAGCAACCATGCTTCCCGGCCCCGCTGCAGGCGGGGTAGCGCGTCTGCCATCAGGTTCTTCAGCCCCGGAACTGGCGTATCTAAAGAGTGAGTCGCCAGGATACCCAGCAGGGCCGGTATCTTCACGGAAAAGGCGTTACGCTCTTGCTCCTGCTGCGGCCAGGCTATCACATGAAAGGGCGCAGGTGCCGGTTCGGTTTGCCATTCCCCTTCCATTGCCGCCAGTTTTACCGGCTGGCGTTGGGCGACCTCATAGGCTGAGCTATCTCCCAGTTGCAGAGTGCCGAGGATAGCCAGTGTGCCAAAGACGGAACCTACCGCGAAGGAGCGCAGGGCGAACTCGCGAGCGCGACCACGCAGCAGATACCAGGCGCTGATGGACATCACAAACATGGCGCCTGTGACATAACCGGACATCACGGTATGCACAAATTTCACCTGGCTGATGGGGTTAAAAACCAGCTCGCTAAAGCTGCTCATCTCCATGCGCAGGGTATCAATATTAAAGTGAGCGCCCGTTGGATATTGCATCCAGCCGTTGGCGTTGAGGATCCACAGGGCCGAGATATTGGAGCCAAACGCTACCAGCCAGGTCACCAGTAAATGCTGGTACTTGTTTAAGCGCTGCCAGCCGAAGAAGAACAGCCCCACGAATGTGGATTCAAGAAAGAAAGCCATCAAGGCTTCCATCGCCAGCGGAGCACCGAAAATATCGCCCACATAGTTGGAATAGAGCGACCAGTTAGTCCCGAACTGAAACTCCATGGTCAGGCCGGTCGCCACACCGAGCGCAAAGTTAATACCGAATAACTTTCCCCAGAAACGCGTCATGTCGCGGTAGACTGTTTTGCCCGTCACCACGAACAGGGTTTCCATGATGGCCAGCAAAAAAATCAGCCCCAGCGTCAGGGGAACAAACAGAAAATGGTACAGCGCGGTCAGCGCAAACTGCCAGCGCGATAAGTCAATGACGTCCCACATGCGAACTCCATCAGGCATTAGAGAGTGAATAGATAAGGAAGAAAACGCCAGACCCGCAGCAGAAAAGTATGCGGGTCGGGAGAAGGGGATCAGGCCGGCGGGCCGGATGCCAGCCAGCTACAGACTTCATCCAGGCGCTGGAGCGAGTCGAGCAGATCCTCCGGAGCAGCCAGTACCAGTTCCGGTAATGGACAGATCTCATAACTCTCGAGCAGAAGCCCTTTCAGGGTATCCAGACAGCGCACATGCCAGACATGGCGCAGCGCCGTGGCGTCGATTTGGCTCTCGCCGTAGCCGATGGTGCGGATCTGAATGCGTCCTTCGCCACACAGGCGGGAGAGGAACTGGCGATCCGCATCGCTAACCGGGAGTTGGGTGAGGTTAATGCTATGAGGTTGCGTGGCCGGATCGCGCACGTGCGCCAGCAGTTCCTGAGCCAGCGTCAGGCCATTCATCAACCCATCGACGGGCGGAGGCAACAGGCTATCGTCTGGCAGCGTCGTGATTGTTGCTGCCTGCCACAGCGCCCGTGGCGCACTGCCTGCCTCCAGATGCTCCTCCCATTGACCCAAGTCATTCTGGCAACGCACCCGCCAGATTCCGCAGAAAATAGACTCCTGAATCTCACTCGCCCTGCCGTCAGCCTGCTGGATACGCACGGAAACTTCGCCTTCGCCGAGCAGCGTATTCAAAAACGTGAGGTCGTCTGCGTTGAGCGTGGATAAATCCCATCCCAGCACGTCCTGTTTTACGGGGATTTTCTGGCTAAGCTGGTGGCGCACGTCGGCTAACAATGCCATCACCGCCGGGCTGTGCGGACAGTTTTCCAGCCTCGCCATGCTGGGGCTGCTGTTGACCTGGCAGGTGAGGGGCAAGGGATTCATGCTGAAGCTGTCATCGCCCGGCTGGGTTCCCGGCCCCAGCAGATGAAAAAAGGTATCACTCATCTTACAGGCTCCGGGGGATGCGTTCTTCAACGAGGGGGCGCATCAGGTTGAGCAGGTCGGCCCACGGATGGATGCCGCTGAGAATGCCGCGCAGCTCGCCGTGGATAAATACCAGCGTGGCCGGGAAGCGGAATACGCCAAAACGCTCGCCGATAGCCTCGCTGTGCTCGAGATCCGCCATAGCGATTTGCCAGTCAAACTGGGGAAACTCGCGGAGCAACTCGGCAATCATTACCGGGTTATCGCTGACTTCTGGCGTGCGGCGGGGATCGCTACTGAGCAGCACCACGCCATCACGCACACGCGTTACCCAGTCATCCAGTTCAGATGCGGTCAGCGGTTGCCAGCCGCGCGCCAGCATGCGTTGCCATAGCGCAGAAAATGGTTTGTCATTCAACATGTTGCTTATCTCTCCAGCGTTACACGATACTGGCGAATACGCACGCCTTCATAGTTTTCCAGCGACAGGCATTCATAGTTCAGGCAACGCGTTTCATCGATTGTCTGTGGCGCGATGCCCCACGCGGCCAGTTGCGTTAGCGCGGCTTGTTCTGCCGCCGGGAGCTGAGCGCGCGCGATGTCGGTCAGGCTGCCGCCATAGTCGTCCAGCTGCACCGGCTGTAGTCCTACGAGGGCGATGTGGGCGGGCAGATGACCGCGAATCTCCGCCAGAGCAAGCACTTCGGAGAAGCTGTTCTGATGCAGACTCATTTTTTTGGCGCTGAGGTAACTGGGGACTTGTTCACCAGCGTAGGATTGCAAAGTGCCTGGCGCGAGTCCGTAGTCGATGGCGTCCAGCAGCAACAAATGGCTGGCCTGCTCAACGTAGCCCAGCAGATTCAGCCCTTGCGTGCCGCCGTCGACAATCTCTACCCATTCCGGCCAGTGATAGTGGGCGTACAGGCGTTCAGCAACGCGAATGCCAAATCCTTCATCTGCCCACAGCAGGTTGCCTAAGCCCATCACGATGACGTTAGGTTCGCTCATGACGCCTCCTTATCGCGCTGGCGTTTGGCAAATTTGTGGCTACGGTAGCCGTTGATCATGGTTGAGATGACGGTATCGTCAGACATGATGTCCTCGCGGATAGCCATATACACATGACCGATGATGAAGGCGGCGATGAACCACATCCCCAACCGATGCCAGCTGTGGATATCGAGAGAGTTACCGCCGGTCCAGTAGAAAAACTCCGTCACATAGCGGAAGGGGGTAAAAATGGCGTACTGGCTATGCTCGCTGTATAAGGCAAAACCGGTGAGGATCATAAAAACGGAGAGCAGGAAATAACCGAACATCGCCGCCTGCGCGACGGGGTTATGGCCGATATCCTCTCCCGGTTTTTTTTCCAGAAACAGATACCAGCGCACCACCGAAAAGGCACCCTGCCACCAACTGCGACACCAGACAGGCACGATAAACAGCTCGCGTGAATAGCGATTGCCGACGAAGGCCCAGTAAATGCGACCCAACAGTATCACCGTAAACACCATGGCTGCGGCGAAATGTACTAACCGGATGTCGCCCATGTAGAACAGGTAAGTGGCCTCGCCGTTGACCGACGGCAGTGGTCGGCCAATGAAGTATCCGGTTACCATCAAAACCAACATGCAGCCCACTGTCAGCCAGTGCCACAAGCGTACGGGTGCTTCAAACACATAGTGGCTGACGGCGGTATCACGCGCCTCCCCGACGCGTGGGGATATCTTTCCAGTCATCGTTCCGTTCCTTAACGCTTAGCGAACCTGGACTGCGATAAGTTCGCTGCCGTCGTCGCCGAGGACGTGGGTTGAACATGCCAGGCAGGGGTCGAAGCTGTGCAAGGTGCGCAGGATCTCCAGCGGTTGATCCGGTATCGCCATTTGGGTGCCCATCAACGCCGCCTCGTAGGCGCCAATTTGCCCCTTCGGATCGCGCGGGCTGGCATTCCAGGTGGTCGGCACTACGCACTGATACACGTCGATCTTCTGGTCGCGAATCGACGCCCAGTGACCGAGTGCTCCGCGCGGCGCCTCGGTAAAACCGATCCCACGGCACTGCTGCGGCCAGCTTGCAGGCTCCCATTTTTCGGTATTCGCCGTAGCCAGATTGCCGTTTTTCAGGTTGGTCATCAGCTTGTCGAAGAAATATTGCAGCTTGCTCACGGCCCACTGCGCCTCGTGCGCGCGGCACAAAATACGCCCCAGCGTCGACTGCATACCCGACAGCGGCAGTTTGAGTGCGGACATCATGCGATCGACGGATTCAATCGTGGCGGCATCCCCTTTGTGATAGGCAATCAGCGTACGCGCCAACGGTCCAACTTCCATGGCGTGTCCGCGCCAGCGCGGGGCTTTAATCCACGAGTAGCGTTCCTGTTCGTTGAGCTGCTGGATATCGGTATCGCTGCCTTTGACATCGCCGGGGTTGTACCAGGGTTCAGTAATCCCCTCGAACGGGTGACGACCTAATTGATCGTCCGGATAACGGTACCAGGCATGATCGACAAACTCCTGAATTTGCTGCTGATCGGCCAGATCCACCGGCATGACGTTGTTAAAATCACCGTTAATGACCGCGCCGCCAGGCATCAACAGGCTCTTCGCGCTGAAGTCGTTGGCAATATCTGGGAACGCGCCGTAGCTTAAGACGCACTTATCAGACAGCCCGGTGCCAATCTGGCTCCAGGGTTTGTTGAACTGGCCGATAGCCAGCGCGTCAGGAACCATGACGTTGTTGATGAAGTCGGCGGTGCGGGTGATGATCGACTGTACCAGGTTAAGGCGTTCCATATCGACCGCACCAACCGCGCCGCTCTGATCGATATTGATAGCGCATGGCATGCCGCCGACAATCCAGTTAGGATGCGGATTCTTGCCGCCAAACACCGTATGGATTTTGATAATCTCGCGCTGAAAATCGAGCGCTTCCAGATAATGGGCAAAGCCCATCAGGTTAGCCTCTGGCGACAGTTTGTACTGCGGATGCCCCCAATAACCGTTGCGGAAAATCCCCAACTGACCGCCGTCGACAAATTTCTTCAGGCGGTTTTGTACGTCAAAGAAGTAGCCCGGGGAGGACATCGGCCAGGCTGAAAGGCTTTGTGCCAACTGTGATGTTGCGCGCGGGTCGGCTTTCAGGGCATTCAGAACGTCAATCCAGTCCATTCCGGCTAGCTGGTAAAAGTGGACCAGGTGGTCGTGGCACCACAGCGTCGCCAGCATAATGTTGCGAATGATGTTGGCGTTATCGGGCACCTTGATGCCAATGGCATCTTCAATGGCATAGACCGATGCGAGCGCATGTACGCCAGTGCACACCCCGCAAATTCGTTCGACAAACGCCCAGGCATCGCGCGGGTCGCGCCCTTGCAGAATAATTTCCAGTCCACGGAACATGGTGCCGCAGGACACCGCGTTGGTGATGATGTTCTGCTCATCAATGTTCACCTCACAACGCATATGCCCTTCAATGCGCGTAATGGGGTCGACAACCAGGCGCCGGCCGGCATTATTGACCGTATATCCCTGGGTTTGATACGAATTGCTCATGCCTGTTTATCCTCATTGTCTGGCGACTGTTGTCCGGCGTCGGCTAATTGCTGTTTGTGGCGGTTATGTTGATTGACGGCGCTGGCGACTGCGTGGACACCGACGCTGGCGGCCACCACGCCTAGCGCGGTGAGGCCCACGGTATCGGCGGTTGAATGCGTCCCCATCTGCGGGATATCGACCACGCGGCTGTAGAACGAACCGCGATCCCAGAAGCCGTTCTCTGAACATCCCAGACACCCATGACCGGACTGGATGGGGAAAGAAACGCCGCCATTCCAGCGGGTGGTGGAGCAGGCGTTATAAGTGGTAGGCCCTTTGCAGCCCATTTTGTACAGACAATAGCCTTTTCGGGCTGCGTCATCGTCCCAACTCTCAACGAACTCCCCGGCGTCAAAGTGGGCGCGGCGGTAGCATTTGTCGTGAATACGCTGACCATAGAACATCAGCGGACGCCCCAGACGATCGAGTTCAGGCAGACGATCAAACGTCACCATATAGGTAATGATGGCGCTCATGACATCCGGAATCGGCGGGCAGCCGGGCACTTTCACGATTGGTTTATCGGTGATCACCTTATCGATCGGCGTTGCCTGGGTTGGATTAGGCCGTGCGGCCTGCACGCAGCCCCAGGAGGCACAGGTTCCCCAGGCGATAATCGCGCTGGCGCCTGCCGCGGCTCTTTTTAGCTTTTCAATAAACGGTCGCCCGCCGCTGATGCAGAACATTCCTTGTTCACCCAGCGGAGGATTGCCCTCGACGGCCAGAATGTATCGGCCGTGGTAGCGGCTCAGAATGTCTTCAAATACCTCTTCGGCCTGCGTTCCGGCGGCGGCCATCAGGGTGTCGTCGTAATCAAGAGAAATCAGGGAGAGGATGACGTCTTTGGCGAGTGGGTGAGAGGAGCGGATAAATGATTCAGTGCAACAGGTGCATTCCAGCCCGTGGATCCAGACGACCGGGATCCGGGGTTTGTTTTCCAGCGCCCAGGCTATTCTGGGCGTCATTGCAGCTCCCAGCCCAAGCGATGTTGCTGCGAGGCTGCAATATTTGAGAAAACTGCGTCGACTCACCCCTTTGCGGCGCATCGCCTGATAAAAGGTCTCCTCGTTATTCGTATTCATAACACGCGTTTCTTCCCCCGTTGAGTTCTGGCCACGTCGCCAGCGATAATCTAAAAAAGCCTATCCGATCAGCGGGGAGAAACAATGTAAAGTGTAGGGTTATGTCCTATTGCGATATTTTCGTGCCCGTTACCTGTTTTTCACTGTCCGGGAATAAAAAAACGCACAGGGGAGACCGCCCTGTGCGTCGGGTTTATTGCGGAAGAACTTAAACCCCAAGGCGATCGCGTAAGCTGTAATATGCCGCCCCCATGGCGGTAAACGGAATGCGCAGGCTGCGCCCCCCCGGGAACGGGTAGTGCGGCAGTTTGGCGAAAGCGTCAAAGCGCTCGGCATCCCCGCGCAGCAGTTCAGAAATCAGACGTCCTGCCAGGTGGGTACAGGTCACGCCGTGGCCGCTGTAGCCCTGCATATAGTAAATGTTGGTATCAAGACGGCCAAACTGCGGCATGCGAGATAGCGTTAACAGGAAATTACCGGTCCAGCGGTAATCAATTTTTACCCCCTGCAATTGCGGGAAGGTTTTCAGCAGTTTCGGCATTACCAGACGTTCAATATCGTCTGGATCGCGGGCGCCGTAGACCACGCCGCCGCCGTACAACAGGCGGTTATCGCCGGTCAGACGGTAGTAATCCAGCAAATAGTTACAATCTTCTACACAGTAGTTTTTTGGAATCAGCGAGCGTGCCATCTCCGCAGACAACGGTTCGGTGGTTAACACCTGTGTGCCGCATGGCATGCTGCTTTTTGCCAGCGCAGGCTCGAGTTTGTCGCCGAGGTAGGCGTTGCCCGCGACGATCACAAAGCGGGCCGTAACCTGACCTTTTTCGGTGCTGACCACCGCCGGGCTGGTGTGCTGGATACGGGTGACCGGCGACTGTTCGAAGACGCGCCCGCCGTTCAGACGAATGGCGTTAGCTTCGCCAATCGCCAGGTTCAGCGGATGAATATGACCACCGCTGTGGTCGAGCAGCGCGCCGACATAACGATCGCTGCTGACTTCGCGACGAATTTCGCTGCTGTCTAACAGTTCAAGCTGCGTGTTGCCGTAGCGTTCCCAGTTCGACTTCTGCTCTTCCAGCGTTTCCATCTGCTTGTGGTTCAGCGCCACAAACAGTCCGCCGGGGCGATAGTCGCATTCGATCTGATAACGCTTGATACGTTCGCGGATGATATTACCGCCTTCAAACATCATGCTGCCAAGCATTTTGGCGGCGTCCGGGCCATAGGTGCGCTCGATGACGTCGATATCGCGACTGTAGGAGTTCACCAACTGACCGCCGTTACGTCCGCTGGCCCCGAAGCCGATACGCGCGGATTCCAGTAGCACTACGTCGTAACCCATCTCCGCTAAGTGCAGGGCGGAGGAGAGTCCGGTATATCCACCGCCCACGACGCAAACATCACAGCTAACCGACTCGCTAAGGGTGGGAAACGGTTCGTACTGATTGGCGCTTGCGGCGTAATAACTGCTGGTATGTTCAGTCATGATTAAGGCTCCAGGGAGATCCAAATGGTTTTCAGTTCGCTAAATTTTTCCAGCGCATGCAGGGACTTATCGCGCCCGTTGCCGCTTTGCTTATAACCGCCGAACGGCACAGTCATATCACCATCGTTGTAGTTATTAACGAAGACCGAACCGGCCTTCAGGCGACGGCTCATGCGGTGGGCGCGCGACAGATCGCGGGTCCAGACCGCGGCCCCCAGGCCGTAGTCACTGTCGTTGGCCAGCGCCAGGGCTTCGGCTTCGCTGCTAAAACGGGTGACGACCAGTACCGGGCCGAAAATCTCATCGCGGCTGACGTGGGCTTGCGGGGCTGTATCGACAAAAATAGTCGGGCCGATAGCCGCTGGGTGTACGTGGCTGCGACCATCCAGCGTCAGCGTGCCTTGTGCTTCACCGTCGCGAATAAAACCGTGCACGGTGTCGGCATGCGCGTTGTCGATAAGCGTGCCCATCGTGGTTTCCGGATCCAGCGGGTTGCCCGGCTGCCAGTTTTTCGCCTGCTCTTTCAGCAGGGCGATGAACTCGTCGGCAATACTCTCTTCCAGTAACAGACGCGTACCGGCGATACAGACCTGACCCTGGTTATAGAAGATGCCTGCTGCAGCATTGGCGGCGGCTTTCGGCAGATCAGGGCAGTCGGCAAAAACGATGTTGGCACTTTTACCACCGGCCTCCAGCCAGACGCGTTTCATATTGCTGTCGCCAGCGTCTTTGAGCAGTTGCTTGCCGGTGCGGGTCGAGCCGGTAAAGGTGATCACATCAACATCCGGATGCTGCGACAACGCCTGGCCCGCTTCGTGGCCATATCCGCTCACCACGCTGAGAACGCCATCTGGCAAACCGGCTTTTTTTGCCAACGCAGCAAGGCGAATGGCGGTCAGCGGTGATTTTTCTGAAGGCTTGAGGATCACGCTGTTGCCTGCAGCCAGTGCCGGGCCAAGTTTCCAGCAGGCCAGCAGCAGGGGAAAATTCCACGGCACGATGGCCGCAATGACGCCTACCGGCTCGCGCACAATCAGCGCCAGATCGCTCACCGAGGTGGTGGCCACTTCGCCATAGACTTTATCTATTGCTTCGGCGTACCAACGGATGGCGCGTGCCGCGCCTGGAATATCATCACGCAGGCTATGGCGAATCGGTTTACCGGTGTCGAGCGTTTCCAGTAGCGCCAGCTCCTCGTGATGCTGCTCCATTAAATCGGCGAACTTGTGCAGGACTGCCTTGCGCTCTGCGGGTGATGCTTGCGACCAGTCTCCGCGTTCAAACACGGTGCGGGCTGCGGTGACCGCGCGGTCTACATCTGCTTTTTTGCCGCGGGCGACTTTGGCGAGCGGACGTTGTCCTGCCGGATCCTGCGTAATAAAGGTTTCGTTATCGGCGGCTGCGCAATATTCGCCGTTAATAAATAAACGGGTCTCCGGCGAATAATGGCTGGCTTTTTCACGCCAATATTTAAGATTCTGAAAGTTCATAGCTACTCCTTTTATATCAATAAGATAAAGTTCGTTGCTGATCTTTTTCAGGCAAAATCAGGCTGCACGATGCCCCAGGGATGTACCCTGTTAATGCGCGTTATTTAAGAAGGCCTGAGAAACTCAGGCCGCTACTTATTAGAAAGTGGTAGGAGTGTGGGCACTGATGATGCGGCAGATCCCTGCCGAGGTGTTGCTGAAGCTGTGTGGTATACCGGTGTTAATGGCATAACTTTGTCCTGCAACAAGATGATACGTTTGACCGTTGATGGTCAGTATCACTTCACCTTCCAGTATTGTCCCAATCTCTTCACCCTGGTGTTTAATTCTCTCCCCGGTTGTCGTACCTGGCTGATAGGTTTCAAACATCATGGCCAGCGTACGATTCGGATTTCCGTTGTGTACCAGCTTCATGGATACTCCCTGACTCCCGATCTCAATCAAATCATCTTGATTGATAACCACCTGCGGTTCGTCAGGCTTTTCCGGTTCCGCGAAGAACTCGGAGAGCGACAGCCCATAAACTTTCAATAGCTTTTGCAGCGTACTGATGGCAGGACTGACTTTATCCTGCTCTATGGTGCTGATGGCGCTATGCGTTAACCCAGACAGTTCGGCGGCACGACGCTGTGAAAGACCCAATTGCTGGCGGATCTCTGACAAACGTTTACCCGGCGCCAGGCCGTCATCGCTCATAATTGCATTTCCTTAACTGTAGTGGTCAGAGTCGCTGTTTTTCAGCGAGGTGGTTCTGACAAGCGGTGATAAAACCTTCAAGTAACAAACGCGACAGGGCGTATTCGCTACTGTTCCATTCCGGGTGCCACTGCACACCAAGCGCGAAAGGATGGTCGTGAACGCTGGCTGCTTCCACTAATCCATCCTGCGAGCGTGCTTCCACGCGCAGTTGCGGGCCAAGGGTTTTTGCGCCCTGACCATGCAAGGAGTTAACCCAAAACGTGCTGCAACCTGGTATTAGCTGAGATAGCAATCCTCCCTGTTGAACCTGGACTTCATGAGATGGCGCATATTGCTGCTCCACCGGGAGTTCCGCATCTTCACGATGTTCCAGGAACTGTGAGTGATCGCACAGGCGACGATACAGAGTCCCGCCAGTGGCGACAACTAATTCCTGTAAGCCCCGGCAGATGGCGAAAATGGGAATGCGCCTTTCGAGCCCGGCGGTAATTAGCGCCATGCTCAGAAGATCACGCCCGGGATCGGCGTCAGACTCATCGCCATTTTCACCATAAAGGTGCGGCTGCACATTGCTTGGGCTTCCTGGCAGGAAGATACCATCCAGTTTCGGTAACAGCGCGTTCAGTAATTCGGGTTCCGCAAGCGCATGGGGAATCGCTATCGGTAATCCACCGGCGTTTAATACTGCATTCAGGTACTTTTCTTGCAGAGTCTGGGTCTCGTGACCCTTAAGCCTGTTCCTACACATCACTACACCAATAACTGGCTTGTCAAATATATTGCCCATGATCGACCTCACGTTTTGGAATAAATTATTGCCAAACGGTTCCTTGTTATGCCATTCCGTTCATTATTTTCTCAATCTAGCAGCGGAATAACCTTCTAGCAAACTTAATTTAACATTTGACAAACAATTTGTTTGCATCCAGAGTCGAAGAGTGGACATTATATTTAACAGTCAAATCACAGAACAGCTTACAGGCCAACGGCGGTGAATCATGGAAACCAATATCGTAGAAGTTGAGAATTTTGTTCAGCATTCTGAAGAGAGACGAAGTAGCGCGTTTGCGCGTGAAGTTAAGCAGTATCTGGAGCGCTACCCCAACACGCAGTTCGTGGATGTGCTGTTAACCGACCTGAATGGTTGTTTTCGTGGTAAACGCATTCCCGTTTCGGGATTACACAAGTTAGAGAAAGGCTGCTATTTCCCGGCATCCGTTTTCGCGATGGATATTCTTGGCAATGTGGTCGAAGAGGCGGGATTAGGCCAGGAGCTTGGCGAACCGGATCGGACCTGTGTCCCGGTGCCTGGCACGTTAACGCCTTCGGCCGCCGATCCGGAATGTATTGCGCAGATGATGCTGACGATGCTGGATGAAGATGGCGCTCCCTTTGACGTTGAGCCGCGGAACGTACTTAACCGACTCTGGCAGAAACTTCGCCAGCGCGGTCTGTTCCCCGTCGTAGCGGTAGAGCTGGAGTTCTATTTACTCGATCGTAAGCGCGATCCCGAAGGTTATCTGCAGCCGCCGTGCGCGCCGGGAACGGACGATCGGAATACGCAAAGTCAGGTTTACTCGGTTGATAACCTGAACCACTTTGCTGATGTGCTGAACGATATCGATGAACTGGCCCGTTTGCAGCTGATCCCGGCTGACGGCGCGGTGGCTGAAGCCTCCCCTGGGCAGTTTGAAATCAACCTCTACCATACCGATAACGTACTCGACGCCTGCGACGACGCGCTGGCGCTGAAACGCCTGGTACGGCTGGTGGCGGAGAAACATAAGATGCATGCCACGTTTATGGCAAAACCTTATGAGGAGCATGCCGGTAGCGGAATGCATATCCACATCAGCATTATGAATAATAAAGGCGAGAACGTGTTGGCCGATGCGAATGGCGATGATTCCGCGTTACTTAAACGTGCGCTTGCCGGGATGATTGATCTGATGCCCGCGTCAATGGCGCTGCTGGCGCCGAATGTGAACTCTTATCGCCGCTTCCAGCCGGGGATGTATGTTCCGACCCAGGCTTCCTGGGGGCACAACAACCGTACGGTGGCGCTGCGCATTCCCTGCGGCGATCGTGATAACCATCGGGTTGAATATCGCGTGGCGGGGGCTGACGCCAACCCGTATCTGGTGATGTCGACCATTCTGGCGGGGATCCTGCATGGGCTGGATAACGAGCTGCCGTTGCAAGAAGAGGTGGAAGGCAACGGCCTGGAGCAGGAAGGGCTACCGTTCCCGATCCGCCAGAGCGATGCGCTGTGGGAGTTCATGCAAAATGACAGTCTGCGTGAGTTGCTCGGGGAGCGTTTTAGCCATGTGTATCACGCCTGTAAACACGATGAACTGATCCAGTTTGAACGCCTGATTACCGACACTGAAATTGAGTGGATGCTGAAAAACGCCTGACAGGAAAGTGGCCCGGCGGCGTAATGTTTGTCGGGCCTGTACGCATTGTTTAGTCATTGAAAAAAAGAAGTCGCATCATGCGGTCTGAGCGGAGCCAGCCCGTCAATATTGCAGGATCACCTGCCATTTCCCGGATGTCGCGTAATGGAGCGGCTTGCGACAACGGGTCTTCAGATAACCGACAGAGTTTGTGACGAGGAAATGTGATGATGCCAATGTTTAAAAACCCGCCCCGCGTGAGCATCCATGGCTCCCGCAGTAAGTACGGACCGCATCTGTGCCGTGCAACATTGACGCCTTTCTTTTGGCTTTCCACCCCGACACGACCCAGGTCTGCTGTACCCACGTTTCGAACGCAGATCTGGGCCCGTGGCGGGGAGGAAAGCTATGTCGACTAATTCTTCTGTGGATCTCGCGGCCCTGCCGGGCAAAGCACAACTGCGTAAATCCCTCAAGCTGTGGCAGGTGGTGGTGATGGGGCTGGCCTATCTCACACCGATGACGGTATTTGACACCTTTGGTATTGTTTCGGGTATCAGCAATGGCCATGTTCCGGCCTCCTATCTGCTGGCCCTGGCGGGCGTGCTGTTTACCGCCATCAGTTACGGAAAGCTGGTACGCCAGTTTCCACAAGCCGGTTCGGCCTACACCTATGCGCAAAAAGCAATCAACCCGCATGTGGGGTTTATGGTCGGCTGGTCGTCACTGCTTGATTACCTGTTCCTGCCGATGATTAACGTCCTGCTGGCGAAAATTTACCTTTCCGCGCTGTTCCCGGGCGTTGCGCCATGGATTTGGGTAGTGATGTTTGTAGCGATCCTCACCGCGGCCAATTTGAAAAGCGTTAATCTGGTGGCGAACTTCAATGCGCTGTTTGTACTGGTGCAGGTCGCGATAATCGTGGTGTTCATTGTTCTCGTGGTGCAGGGGCTGCACAAAGGCGAAGGGGTTGGGACCGTCTGGTCGCTGCAACCGTTTATCAGCCAGAATGCGCATTTGATCCCGATTATCACCGGGGCGACCATCGTCTGCTTCTCGTTTCTCGGTTTTGATGCGGTAACCACGCTCTCTGAAGAGACACCGGATGCCGCGCGTACCATTCCAAAAGCTATTTTCCTTACCGCGCTTTACGGTGGACTGATCTTCATTGCCGCCTCGTTCTTTATGCAGCTGTTCTTTCCGGATATTAGCCGATTTAAAGACCCGGACGCGGCGCTGCCGGAGATTGCGCTGTACGTCGGCGGCAAACTGTTCCAGTCTATTTTCTTGTGTACGACCTTTGTGAATACGCTGGCGTCAGGTCTGGCGTCCCATGCCAGCGTTTCGCGTCTGCTGTACGTGATGGGCCGCGATAACGTCTTCCCGGAGAAGTACTTCGGCTATGTCCATCCGAAATGGCGTACACCCGCGCTGAACGTCATTATGGTCGGGATTGTGGCTCTCTCGGCCCTGTTTTTTGACCTGGTGACCGCCACGGCGTTGATTAACTTTGGCGCGCTGGTGGCCTTTACGTTCGTTAATTTGTCCGTGTTTAACCACTTCTGGCGTCGTGAAGGGCGTAAACATACCTGGCAGGAAAAGTTGCACTACCTGGTATTGCCAATGGTCGGCGCCGCCACCGTTGCCGTACTGTGGGTGAACCTGGAGGTGACATCGCTGACGCTGGGACTGGTATGGGCTGGCGTGGGGTTGGTGTATCTCGCCTACCTGACCGGACGTTTCCGCAAGCCGCCGCCGCAGTTTGACGCCGCGAAATCTGAGCAGGCCTGGGAGTGATAGAAACTTCAGGTATTAACAACAGGGCGCGCCGTCAGGGGCAACCCCCTTCAGACGTCCGGTGACGGCGTGTCCTGCGGTATTTATTAATGTCGTGAAATGCGTGGGCTATAGTAAAGATGGCCGTTATTTCTCATCATTAATAACCGTGAGCGGGGGATGTGAATGAAGAAGATACTGATGCTGGTCGGCGATTATGTCGAAGATTATGAAACGATGGTGCCTTTTCAGGCGTTGCAGATGCTGGGCCATCGTGTTGATGCCGTCTGTCCGGATAAAAGTCAGGGGGACTACGTTCAAACCGCTATTCATGATTTTGATGGGGCCCAGACCTACAGTGAAAAACCGGGTCATCGTTTTACGCTGAATGCGAATTTTGCCGAGGCTCGGGCCACCGATTACGACGCGCTGCTGATCCCCGGCGGACGTGCTCCGGAATATCTCCGGCTCAATCCGGATGTCATTAAGCTGGTGCAAGATTTCAACGCTGCCGGTAAGCCTATCGCCGCGGTCTGTCATGGACCTCAGCTGTTAGCGGCGGCGGGGGTGTTAGAAAACCGGACCTGTAGCGCCTATCCGGCCTGTGCGCCAGAAGTTCGTCTGAGCGGCGGGCATTACGCAGATATCGGCATTGATCAAGCCCACGTGGATGGCAATCTGATTACCGCGCCTGCATGGCCCGCGCATCCGCAATGGCTGGCTAAATTTGTTGAAGTATTAATGAAGTAAGCAATGAAAAAAGTCGGTATAACCTGCCTGGTTATACCGACTGGACATATTACCTCTGTATGAGTGCGAACACGCCCCAACCAATGTACTCCCGGGTGAAGGCTACGTGGCGTGCTGGTGAACTCCTCAGTTGCTCTCTGACTTCCGGGGCAAATTCATCGTCCGGATTTGCCTCCAGCCACCGGCGCATCGTCAGCCATTTTGCCGCCTCGTATCTGTCCCAACCCTCCTGGTCAGCCAGTACCATTTCAACCACGTCATAACCGAGCAGGTCGAAAGATGAAATGAGCTCTGGCAGAGAAAGAAAATCAGTCACTGAAGTCGCGCCGCAAGCCTGGGCGATGCTCTCCGTGGCGGGTATTTGACGCCAGTACGGTTCGCCGATGAGTATGATCCCACCTGGTTTGAGACTTTGTTCCAGTTGTCTGATCGTTCCAGCGACGCCGCCGGCAATCCAGGTCGCACCAACGCAGGCGGCAATATCGAATTTTTCTTCGGCGATATAACCTGTTGCATCGGCATGAATAAAACGCACGTGCTCATTGACTCCCAACTCTTTGGCCCGCAGGGTGGCTTGCTCACTGAACAGCCGGCTCATATCGATACCAACGCCGGAAATACCGTGATCGCGTGCCCAGGTGCACAACATCTCACCCGAACCGCTGCCGAGGTCCAGAATGCGTGTTCCCGGTGCCATCCGTAAAACCTGGCCTAACGTGGCGTATTTCTGTGCGGTGAACGGATTATGAATGCGATGTGCGCTTTCGCTGATGGTAAAAATCTTCGGGATATCCATCTCTCTCTCTCCTTTAGCGATTATCAAGTTGGGCGCGAACGTTGTTCAGGCCGGTCGTATTAATACGGTAGGGCTGACCATTGACGGATTTGATCAGTTTCTTGGTTCTGAGCTTTTTGAACACCTCGAGCGTGCAGTCGCAGAGCAGCAACCCTTCACGGCTATAGCATTCGACGGAAGTGACGCGGCCAGAGGCATCGCGGACGTGAGCAATACGGCCACCTTTGGCGAGAACGTGTAAGGTACGTTGTTCCTGACGGGATAAATTCATACTGGAAAACCTGTTTAATCATCATGTGCAAAACGTGCAAACACACAGCGGTGTCCGCATTCGAATTCGGCGCATTGATAACCAGTCCGGCCTGAAAAGGTCGGGAAGCTGATTATCAGATGATTACATTCTCCAGCATCAAAGCCTCGGGTTGAGTTGAAAGGTATTTACATGCTGAATCATACCTGCAAGAAACAGTAGAGGAACTTCCTTGTAGTGGAAGTGTGATCTGTAACGAAAAATTGTATTTCTTTTATTTAATGACTTTTTAATTCTCGTTATGTAAATCGCATTTATTCATTAAATTAATTTAATGTTTCAGCGTCGCCAGAAACGCTATCGGTAGCCATACAGCATTGCTATTCTTTTTTTATCACCTCATTGATTAGTATGATTTACTCTTTTTGCTGGTTAATTTTGTTCTTTGATAAATGCTCCTTTATCATAATTGTGGTTTTAAATGAAATTTGCAATTTAATGTTTTTAAGAATTTTCTTAACGTGGCTAAGTGTGTATACTCGGTCCTGCAAGAAGCGCTTCTGTTATCATTAAAACTATAAGTATGTCCTTAACACCCGTATTACCTCTGCCCTGAATCTCTTCTCGGGGGAGAGGTTTTTTTTGCCTGCATATTATTTAGCTTATCGTCATAAATAGAATTTTTAATATTATCGTTATTGATGTTAAACATTATTGATTACGACGATTTAGCTCTACTGACCCCTACGGCAATATTGAAATAGTATCAGCATGAATCTATTTCATAGTGAATAGTATAATTCTGGCTATGTTTATGTGGGTATTATATAGCTTTCCTTATAACTGCCTTTTTTTTCAGCGCGATAGAAGTTTTTTGCTTTTGAGGTAATTGTGATTTTGTTCACGGATTTTAGTGCGCGAAGTGGCTATTTGTAGAGAGGTGCAAACGGTTGCATGTTACTGATACAGTATTCGTTCATTAAAAAAATATAGCGATGGTATGTCTTATGCCAGTACAGAGTACAGGAATCTAAATGATTTCTATTATCTCATAGGTATAGGGATGCCGTTTATGACTTCTGTTAGCTTAACACCATGGGAAATAGCAGTAAAAACAGATAGGGAATATGATTTTATCAATCAGAAAGGAGTTTTTAATCGCAGGTATAATCACTGGCCTTTTTATCTTCCTTTATATAAATCGTTGTCGTAATGCCCATAAAATCAGCGTTCTGGGATGAGCGCTGATTTTATTTGGTTCTCAGATTACTTACCCCACGCTGCATGCAGAACACCTCTCGCAGTACCTCATAAATGATACATTAAAGGATCTCCTGGAATGGATATTGTTGAACGCTTTATTAACTACACGAAAATCAATACCACGACATCAAGGGAAAACGGCGCTAATGGGATAATGCCTTCTTCTCCTGGTCAAATGGAACTGGCAAAACTGCTTGCAGCAGAACTTGAAGCATTAGGAATGGAAAACATTGAGGTCAGGGATACCGCTATAGTGACGGCAACCTTACCTGCAAATACTGATGACACGATCCCGGTGGTCTCTTTTTTTGGTCATCTGGATACCAGTGCGGAACAGACGGCAGACACCAAAGCACAGCGCCTGCATTATCACGGCGGGGATTTATGCCTGAACAAAGAGCTGAATATTTACCTGCGCGAAAGTGAATTTCCGGAACTGAAAAATTATATCGGTGATGACCTACTGGTGACCGACGGGACCAGTCTGTTGGGCGCTGATGATAAAGCAGCCATCGCCGCGATTATGAATGCTCTTGAGTATCTGGTCGCACACCCGGAAATAAAACATGGGCCGGTAAAAGTGGGTTTTGTCCCGGATGAGGAACAGGGCTTGCGTGGCGCAAAAGCGTTTGATGTTGCCGCGTTTGGTGCTGATTTTGGCTATACCCTGGATTGCTGCGGTATCGGTGAGTTTGTTTACGAGAACTGGAATGCGGGCGATGCGGAAATCATCTTTACCGGCCAGTCCGCACACCCGATGTCGGCCAAAGGTAAGTTAAAGAATTCGCTGCTGATGGCGCATAAGTTTATTGCCATGCTCCCAGGGGGAGAAGCGCCTGAATATACGGAAGGGCGCGAAGGGTATTACTGGGTAAAACAGCTACAGGGTAACAGTGCCCGCACGGTACTTAAGCTGGATATCCGCGATTTCAGTGAAGAAGGTTATAAGGCGCGTATGGCGTTTATTCGCCAGCTTGCCGTCAGCACCTGTGCCCTGTGGGGGGAAAACAGCGTGGTCTGTCATTTAGCCGATCGCTACGCGAATGTGTTGAACAGTTTGCAGGGGGATGCTCACTACCCGATTGATATTGCATTCCGCGCGTATCAGAAATGCGGCATAACGCCCGCACCTGTCGCCATGCGTGGCGGGTATGATGGCGCGGTACTGTCGCAGAAAGGATTGCCGTGCCCGAATATTTTTACCGGTGCTCATAACTTCCATTCAATTTATGAGTATCTGCCGGTGCGTTCTCTGCGGGCAGCCAGTGATGTGGTGGTGGCGGTGATTGAGGAAACTTATACTGAGTTCGCGCAGCGGAGAGCTCAGTCATGATTCAGGTGTTAATCGCACTTCTGGTGATCGTGGTGGTCGCGCGTCTGATTCTGAAAGGTTACCGCGCTGAACCGGTGCTCTTCATTGCGGGCTTAGTCTTGATGATTTGCACCGCGTTAACCGGATGGGGTTCCGTATTACCGAAGGGGGTTGCCAGTACGGGAATTTCCTTTCTCGATCCTTTCGAGGTAATGCGCGATCTCTTCAGCACGCGCGCCGCCGATCTCGGCCTGATGATCATGGCGTTAATGGGATTTGCGCATTACATGGATCATATCGGCGCAAATGAGGCGGTCGTGCGGGTAGTAACGAAACCCTTACGGGCGCTGCGTTCACCCTATGTGCTCCTCTTTTTCTCCTACCTGCTCGCCAGCCTCCTGCAGTTGGCCATTCCTTCTGCAACCGGGCTTGCCGTGTTGCTGATGGGGACCATGTTCCCCATTATGCTGGGGTTAGGGCTCTCAGCGGCCTCGGCTGCCGGGATCATTGCTACTTCGCTTGGCGTGGCTTACACCCCGACGGCAATCGATGCTATCAGGGGCTCTAAAGCAGTGAATATGGATGTAGTGGAATATGTTGTTTACCACCAGGGACCCGCCGCGCTGGCAACGGTTCTGGTTGTCGGCGTGTGCCATTTTTTCTGGCAGCGGCATTGCGACCGTAAAGCAGGGACGTTACCGCGGGAAATCGGTAGCGCAGAAGTGACTGATTCAGGAAAATCCCCGGCTTTTTACGCGCTGCTCCCCATGCTTCCGATACTGATGGCAGTAGGGTCATCCGAAATGTTCGTCAGGGGTATCAACCTGAATATTATCACCATTGTCCTCATTTCAATGACCATCTGTATGCTGATTGAATGGCTGCGAGTGCGTGATTTAAAGTCGGTCTGCGAAGGTTTCAGCCATTTCCTGAAAGGAATGGGCACTGCGTTTACCGGTGTGGTTGGACTGTTGGTTGCGGCAGGGGTTTTTGCTCACGGAATTAAAGTCATCGGTGCGATCGATCAGCTCATTCTGATGGCCGAACACGTGGGATTACCGCCGTTTGCCATGGCGGTAGTATTTGCGCTGGTGACGCTGGCCGCGGCTATCATTATGGGGTCGGGGAATGCGCCATTCCTTGCCTTCGTTGAGCTCATCCCGCAAATTGCCGCCAGTATGGGCGCTAACGCCGTTGCCATGATCCTGCCGATGCAGCAGGCATCGCATATGGGACGGGCCATTTCACCGGTATCCGGCGTCGTGATTGCCGTTTCCAGCGGAGCGAAAATAACCCCATTCGATGTGGTGAAGCGTACCGCCGTACCGCTGATTGTGGGGTTCGTTACTCACACCCTGATCATCGGTATTTTCTATTAACCGTACCAGCGACAAGCCAACTTCCGGTTCATTAAATCCGGAGGTTGGCTTTTTGAATTAGGCGAAATTTAAAAGCGTTAATATTACTGATACCTGTATAAAAAGCCTGGCCTGCTGCTGTGAGGCTGTCTGTCGCTCAGCGGAGGATAAAATGCGATTCCATTAGGATGTTTAATGGCTGTTTAACGTTGGAATGGGTGTTTGTCTGGAGTGTCTGGTCAAAACTATCAGGATATTTCTTCTAATCAGCAATTTTTGAAGTTTTATGATGATCATATTTTTAACAGTAGGTGGAATTGATAACCTGTGAGTATTATTAGTTTTTATCTTTATCGTATAATTCTTATTATTTATCGCTGAGCCATCCGGGCATCAATGATTAATAAGAGTGATGTGTTAAGTTTGCAATTTTATTACATAGGGATAAATTAATCTGGATCATATTTTGATGTTTTTAGTTGTAGTATTTTTTAAAATGAAATAATGCAAGATTTACATGTAATAATGATTTATTTGGGCAGGTTTAAGTGGTAAGGGATTCAGGAAAAGTTAGTACGTTACGACACCATTATCAGGATGACCTGGAAGCGTTTACCTGGAGTGCATTGGTAGCAATTGGTATCGCAATACGGGACCGTAAGATTCATTCTAAAATGTCAGAGCATCTTTTTATTATGCAATGGCTGGCCATCGCTAAAAAAAGAAAGCTCTTCTCAAGGAACGTAATCAATGAACTTCAATGGCTAATTGATGAAGGCAAGAAAAAAAGCCTCAATGCACAACTTAAATTTAAAATAGAATATCTATACTCGACTTCGAGTGGCGATGTATCGATGCAAAACGACTATTTTAAGTTTACTCATACGATTGAGGTGTTGAGAAATAATGGCTGGGAAAGCTTTCTGCTTACGCCAGAGAAATGGCGAGATCTGCATGAAAAGATTAAGGTAAGAGAAGGTAATTTTATTTTTATGGATGACACTCGGCTGCAGGCGTGTTTTGGCGTGCAGGGTGAGATTGTCAAACCCTTCTGTATCCGGGTATATGGCGATGTTGAGTTTGCAAAGTTAACGTTCATTAAACATAACCTTCCGGCTGAATTTGTAAAACACGTTTCAAATGAGTTTTATCACTTCCATTTTCTTCTGGTAAGTAATGCTTAACTGACGATGTGAACAATGTGCTGTTAATGCAAAGAATAGATTGATCAACTTGTAAATTTATCGGATAGAAACCACGCGCCAAGGACAGCGAATGTTTACTCGAAAGTTAGTGATTGCCAACGAATGGATAAGGTTGTCTGATATTCCAGACAGTGTGTCCATTTCTTTTCGGGGCGTTCTCGAGATAACTGAAAGTACAGGTGTGCCAGACGCCAGCACGCCGTTGTTACGTTTAGAAAATGAAATGGCACCGATCACCGTCGATTCGTTGTCCTGGGTGCGGGTGCCTGTCGATAGTCAGAAAGACATTACCGTTTATATCCATAAATAATATTAATGTTGAATAGTTTTGGCCTTATTTTTGCCAATGTTAGAGGGCTGCTGTTTATCGCAGTATGTCCCCCTGAGTAATTAATTTATTACCTAAGAATGAATACGGAAACTTTCTAATAATTAACCATTTTACAGGTTAAGGTATTGCGTGATGTGTCGATAACAATTAAGTCGTAGGGGATTTTTATTGTTATGGAGATGTTTAAATGTTAAAGAATATGAGAATTAAAACCAGCCTGTTATTATTACTGTTGTTATTTACCTTCATGCAGTTCTTTTCCAATGGATTTGAGTTAGTTGATCTCAAAGGAAATCAAAAAAATACGTTATTACTACATAACATCATTAAGGAGCAGGATACCCTGCATAAGGTCGTTGAGGCTGTTTATAAAGTCAGAAGCGTTCGTGATAATATTCAACAACATAATGCGACCGATGCCCGACAGACAGTGAATCAAATGCAAGATCAGATGGCGTATGCCAGAAAACAGTTCGATATTTTCTGGGGTATTCCTGGATTGACGGCTGACGATCCGCAAATCGGTAAAGTCATCAGAACGGCTTTTGAGCAACAAATGAATGCTGAGCAAAAGTCTATTGATACATTAAATCAGACGCTTTCCAGCAACAGTATTATTAATGCACAAGAAAATGCTAATGCGGAATTGCTCGCGGCTCGCAAAAATTTCGATAACGAAGTGACGAATTATTACAAATCAACAATGCTGATTGGTGAGAAGATCGTTGCACAAACACACGTTCAGTTTAATACCTCGATCCTGAAAGTATCCGTGATCCTGGTCATTACGGTACTTATCTTCTTTATCTGTAATTTCTGGTTGAACCGGACCATCATTCAGCCTTTAAAAATCGTTTCTGAGCATTTTGCGCGGATTGGTAAAGGCGATCTCAGCCATCCTGTTAAGGTGTCGGGTAACAATGAAATCGGCGTACTGTGCTTAAATTTGCATAATATGCAAAAAGGCCTGCGGGAGACTGTCAGCACTATTCGCGATGGCGTTGAGTCTATTAATATCGGTATGCAGGAAATTGCTTCCGGTAATTCCGATTTATCAACCAGAACGGAACAGCAGGCTGCGGCAGTCGTTGAAACGGCGGCCAGTATGGAGCAGATTTCAGTCACAACAAAAAATAATACTGATAAGTCACATCAGGCATCCGTCATGACCAGCGAAAGCACGGAAATGGCATTGCGTGGCGAGCGTTTAATGAGTGATATGGTTGAGAAAATTCACCTGATCAGCCGTAATGCGCAAGGCGTGAACGAAATATCCAATGTTATTGATAGTATAGCTTTTCAAACCAATATCCTGGCATTAAACGCGGCGGTGGAAGCTGCACGCGCTGGTGAGTCCGGGCGTGGGTTTGCCGTTGTGGCGAGTGAAGTCCGAACGCTTGCTCAGCGCAGCGCCTCCTCGGCGAAAGAAATCAGTGAACTGGTTGCCAAAGCGGCAATTAGCGTCAAGGAAGGGGTAGAGATAGCTGAAAACAGTGGCGCCATGATGGCGGATATTGCGAAGGCAATACGCAACATTAATGTCTTAATGGAAGATATCTCCGGAGCCTCGGGGGAACAGAGTCGCGGCATCGAACAGATCCGGGTTGCGGTAACCCAAATGGAGCAAGTGACTCAGCAAAACGCCTCGCTGGTTGAGGAGATAGCCGCCACGACAGGCAATGTGGAAGAGCAGTCAGCAATGCTATCCCAGGCTGTGGCGGTGTTCCAGGTGGAGGAAAACCAGCCTTCAGCATAATAAGTAGAGTACAAACTCGGCGGGTATCGTGGTGCGTTTGACGTGCCCGTTTATGACAGTGAGAAAGGTTGAGCTGCACACGGCTCACAGACCGCAGCTCATCAGGTGTCAATGTTGCCTGATGAGCTGCGCGAGAAGAATATCGGGAATGACGTTCTCCAGCGCGATTTGAAATCGCATACGTCATATTGATAATAATTCTCATTATTATTGTTGTGTTGTACAGGTAATGGTAATGTTGCTTCAGTTATCAACCGTTAATCCCATTTCCTGTGCAGAAGACAGCATGAACAACACCACCGCCCTGAATACGTCCAGACGCGTAGCCCGCACCTTCTCCGTCAGCGAGTTTATGGATTTTGGTGAGCGTTACGGGATCGATTACCGTTTTCCCCTGCTGGCGCAAAAGCCGGATTTGTCGTCTTGCAGCCCCGTTCTGCAGGGGGAGGTTGAGGAGATGACGCTCCCCTGCGGGATGTGTGTCACGCACTCTGATGTGCAGGTGCTACAACCTTACGAAACCACCTCCCGCCACAGCAGTCCTCTGTATATGCTGGTGGTTCTGGAAGGCTGCGTCATCCTGACGCTCAACGGGCAGGAGCATGTGGTGCGTTCCGGGATGGCGTTTAGCTCACGCTTGAGCGAGCATCAGACGATGCGTGCCCGCCATCATGCTGACTGCAAACTGCGCACGTTATCGCTCGGTCTGTATCCCGACGGCGCGTGGCGCACGGGGTTGCTCGAATCGTTGATGCGTGAGTGGGAAAGATGCGAAACGCCGACGCTTATCTGGCAGGTGCCGGGGTTTTTACTCAGCGGCCTGCAGTATGCGCAGCGGAGCACGATCGGTCATGTTTCTCGCCAACTGATGCTGGAAGGGCTGATATTACAACTGTTTGGCCATGGCCTCAGCGTGTGTCAGGTCGAGAGTGGCAAGCGGCTTGCGGCAAGCGGTGAACAGCAGCGGCTGGAGGTCGTTCGTCGTCTGCTGGAGCAGAGTCCCGAGAATGACTACACCCTCAATGCCCTGGCCCAACGCGCGGCGATGAGCCCCAGCAGCCTGCGCAGCAAGTTCCGTGCGGCCTATGGCTGTTCCGTCTTTGACTACCTGCGTGATTGCCGTCTGGAACGCGCGCGCGGCTATTTACTGGAAGGATACAGCGTACAGCAGGCGGCCTGGATGTCGGGTTATCAACATGCTACCAACTTCTCCACCGCATTTCGGCGTCGTTACGGCTTTTCGCCTGGCGATGTGCTCAAACTTTGCTAATCCATTTTTACGTTTTGCGCACGTGCCTTCCCGACAATTTGGCACTGCGCATAGGCAACCTGGCATCCTGCATAGCTATCTCCGTTAGCAAAAAGGTAATAATTCTCACTTACAATTAGACATGCCTTTGGAGATATTCATGTTCGCGAAGACTCGGTTGGCGCTATTGGTGGGATGGGTGACCGGTAGCGTGGCTTTTCCTCTGCTGGCGCAGGAAACAACAAAAAACGATACGGTGGTTGTCACCTCGCAAATGCAAAGCGGGGCCACGAAGCTTGCCACGCCGGATCTTGAAACGCCTCAGTCGGTATCGATCATTACCCGTGAACAGTTTGAAGAGCAGGGCGCAACCAGCGTGCGCCAGGCCGTGAGCTATACGCCGGGGGTGTACAGCAATCAGATTGGTGCCTCCAACCGCTTTGACTATATTGTGCTGCGTGGTTTCTCGGATGGTAGCCTGGACAACGTCTATCTGGATGGCCTGAAGATGATGGGGGACACCAACTCACACAGCTCGCTGGTGGTTGATCCGTGGTTCCTCGAAGATATCGAAGTGGTACGCGGTCCGGCTTCCGTACTGTATGGCCGTTCTTCTCCGGGCGGTATTGTCGCGCTGACATCACGTAAGCCGTCGTTTGATGCCGGCGGAGAAGTGAAACTGTTTGCTGGCAACAATAACCAGCGCGGCGCGGCGTTTGACGTCACTGGGGCGCTGGATGATAACGATCGCGTGGCGGCACGACTGAGTGGAATGACGCGTTACGCGGACTCGCAGTTTGGCCCATTGAAGGAAGAACGTTATGCGCTGATGCCAAGCCTGACCTGGCGCATCACCGACCAGACGCGTCTGGATCTGATGGCTTATCTGCACCGTGACCCAGAAGGCGGAAGCCACTCCGGTCTGCCGTATGACGGCACCGTGGTTCCACATTACGGGCAAAAGATCTCCAACACCTTTTACGAAGGAGAGGATGATTACGACAAATACGATCGCCGTGAAAACATGGTGGGCTACAACGTTGAGCACCTGTTTGATAACGGCTGGTCGGTGCGGCAAAAACTGCGCTACCTGCATACCGACGTTGAGCTGAATCAGGTGTATGCGGCGGGCTGGCTGAATGAAACCGAGCTTAACCGCGGCTACTCCGGCTCCGATGAAAAAATGTCAGCGATTACGCTGGATAACCAACTCGACGGCAGCTTTGATACCTGGCAGGTCAACCACCGTGTGCTGGTGGGGATCGATTATCAGGATCGCAGCAATAATACCACCGGTTACTACGGTGCATTCCCGCCGATTGACGCCTTTAACCCGGTATACGGCGCGCAGCCTGATTACATCAACATGTATGCGCGTGAGAAGCACAAGCTGCGCCAGACAGGCTACTATTTGCAGGATCAGATGTCATGGGATCGCTGGCGTATTACGCTCGGCGGTCGCTACGATCAGGTCAGCGTTTCTAACATTGATAAGATCAACGATACCCGCAGCGATCTGGACAAAAACAACTTCAGCACCCGTGCTGCGCTGCTCTATTTGTTCGATAACGGCTTTGCGCCGTATGTGAGTTATTCCACCGCCTTTACGCCAACCAGCTTTGCCGATGAGAACGGCAATTTGCTGGATCCGATGAAAGGCAAGCAGTGGGAAGCCGGGCTGAAATATGAGCCGGAAGGACTCAACAGTCAGTTCAGCGCGTCGGTATTCCGTATCAATCAGACGAATATCGCCACCAAAGAAGAGCCGACCGATCCGTACCGCTCGATTGGGGAAATTGAGTCTGAAGGGGTAGAGCTGGAGGCCATTAGCCAACTGACGGAGAGCTTCCGTCTGCAGGCGGCGTATACCTATACCGACATTCGCTATAAGAAAAGCAGCCCGGAAGAGCAGGGTAAGCGTGCAGTGTACGCGCCGCGTAACCAGGCCAGTACCTGGCTGAGCTACGATGTGAAAAGCGGTCCGCTGGATGGCCTGACGCTGGGCTCAGGCGTACGTTATGTCAACGGTATTGCCAGCGATCGCCTGAATACTCACACTCTGCCGTCCTACACGCTGGTGGATATGGCAATTGGCTACGACTTAACGAATATCGGTATTAAAGGGTTGAGCGCCCAGTTGAACGTCAACAACCTGACCGACAAGCGCTACGTTGCGGCTTGTAATTCGCTCTCATACTGCTACTTCGGGGCCGAGCGTAGCATTGTCGGCAGCGTTTCATGGAAGTTTTAAGTATCGTTTTTTAGCCGGATGGCGGCGCTGGCGTCTTATCAAGCCTACAGTTGCGTGCAAATTGTAGGCCTGATAAGCGCAGCGCCATCAGGCTGGGGGATTGCGGTTATTGCGTAAAACCGTTTTGCATACAAATCTGCGCGCTGGTTCTCAGGGTAAAGGCGACTTTGTCTGGGTACTGGCTGTAATAGTTATGCTCTTCTTCCAACCCTTTCGCCTGCGCCAGACGTACCGTTTCCAGCGAGCAGGTACGGTAGATCAGGTCTTTATTCATATTGGTCTGCTTTTCACGCTGTTTATCTGTGGACAGCGCCAGCCAGCTCTCGGACAGCGAGTAATCGTAGACCACCCGGTTTCCTTTCGCCTGCACATTTTCAATGGTAATGAATTCGTCGATTTTCAGTCTTGGCTGCCCACGCATTTTTTTCTTATCTTCTGCGGCGGCATATTGGGCCAGCGCATTAATATCCATGCCTGCTATTTTCTGTTTATAGATATCGACATAAGCGGCGGGCTGCTGATAACGCTGAGCGTAAGCGTTTCTTAATTCTCCATCGCTCACCGTACAACCCGCCAGAAACAGAGGTAAAAGCAGCGCCAGTTTTATTTTAGTCATGATGTTATCCCGTTCATTATTGTGGTCCCAGTCGCCCATAACATAATAGAAAAAATGATTAGGGTGATATTTAAGGTTGTATAAACGGGGGCACGATGACACAAGTGCAATAGTCTTAAAATGGCGTTACAGGCAGGAAACCCTGCCAGAATTGGCAGGGGTTTTGAACATACTGGTAAAGAATTAATGGCCGATCATTTTTGCTTTCGGGATCAACTGGAAATACAGGTGATCCGGCACCGGCGTATCCCAGACATTGGCATATACCGCATAACCAATGGTGGCAAACAGAATCCCCAGTACCAGTATTGTCATGGCAACACCCGACAGTGCCGTTTGTCGCCATAACGCTTTACCGCTGCCTTTTGCACCCGGCGGTGTCTGCAGGGAAAAGCTCAGCGTTGAAGCCACCGGACAGGATTCAACACAGGTCATGCAGCCAGTGCATTCCACAGTACGCACCTGAATCAGTCTGTCGACCGGGATTTTCGATGGGCAATTTTTCGCGCATTTCCCGCAATCAATGCAACTGTCGGCGTTGCGGCGGATTTTAAACGGCGAGAACAGCGAGAACAGACCAAGCAGTGCGCCGTAAGGACACAGATAACGACACCAGGCGTTGCGAATAAACAGGCTCAGGAGGCTGATAACCACCACGGAGATGAGCGTGGCGGAGCCAATATGGCGAAAGAAATCGAGCATCTTCACATCGATGATGATTCCATAGGCTGACGTCAGAAAGTACTGAATCCCCTGGGCGGGCATCGACAGGGCGATATACAAGAAAAACCCCAGCAGCAGATACTTCAGGCTGAGCAGCGGGATATCCAGCCAGCGCGGCAGCGTAAAGTTACGACCGAATAATTTTCTCCCCAGATTACCGAGCAGTTCGGAAAGCGTCCCCACCGGGCATAACCATGAACAGAAAGCTTTTTTTAACAACAGGCTAATCAGGATAAACGCAACTAACAGCAGCATTGAGGCGGCATGGATAGGCGGAAGAAAACCGGTCTCCAGCGTATAGCGGAAATTCATCAAACCCGCTATCGGCAGCCATCCCTCAATACCGCCGGGCCTTGGAATATAAACGCTGGTGCCGGCGGTTTCGAAATAGCGGACCCAATACCAGAACGCCACGCCAATATAAATATTGATAGCCAGCAGGAGAAACTGGGTGGCTTTTCGCCAGCTGCTGGCGTTGCGCCAGTCATTCCACGGCAGTTTACCCCCGGTCGTGCCTGGGCGGCGCTGCCAGCGCGTTCTCATCTTCCCGTTCATGGTTTTATAGTATCCCTCATATTTCCCCTTCTGCATTCAGAAGGCGTCATCACCGGGATATGCTAGCGCTATTCAGATTTGGTGTGTTTGATTTGCATCTTATTACGCGGCTGTTATTTTCTTCATGCCAATATGCCTGAAAAATAATAACAGCCCGATATTTATCACAGGTCAGATAAATACCCTGAACGGGGTATTTATTTCTCTGCAGGGCAACGATTATTCCTGATAAACCTCAACGCGGTCGCGGCCATTACTTTTCGCCAGATAAAGTGCGCGATCGGCTTTATCAACCAACTGTTTATAGTCGGGATGATAGTCATATTCGGCAATACCAATACTGACGGTAATAGAAAACGTTTCTGTCGCTGAGGCTGCCATGCGCATCTCGGCAATTTTCATACGCAGCGTTTCCAGAATAATACTGGCCTGTGTTTCATCTGACTCGACGAGCAGAATCATAAATTCTTCGCCACCGTAGCGGAACACGTAATCGCTGCTGCGGATATGATCGTAAATGACCGCCGCGACGTTTTTGAGCGTCAGATCGCCAGTATTATGCCCGAAGTTATCGTTAATTTGCTTGAAGTAGTCGATATCCAGCATCGCCAGGGTAAAAGGCTTACGCGTATGTAACGCCAGCGAGATCTCGCGCCGCATGATGGTCGGAATAAAGCGGCGATTAAGCAACTGGGTCAGCGAATCTTTACCATTTTCCTGCTTAACCAGCGCGTCGAACATTGAGGCGAGCAGGAAATGGATTTTTGCCGATAGCTGGCGTACATCCTGCAATAAGCTCATCCGCTCGGGTTCTGTCGGCTGATGCTGATGCGACAGGGTTGTCGTCAGACGACTGTCGATCTCTGCAATCAGTGATTCCATCTTATTCAGCAGATTGCTGTTGCCGAGGATATGTTTTCCCTTATGTGATAACCACATACCGAAGTCAGAATTCGCCAGAAACACCATCTCACCGAAAGGCATTCCGGTGGCGATGTTATAAATAAACTGGTTTTCCCAGTCGGTAAACGAACGGATTTGCCGCTCGCGCTCGACGTTAACGTCATCGTAAATAGTCTGTAGACGGTACTGCTCCTGCGTGTGCATAGAGTTTTGAAAACTGGGGGAATAGGAGACCGTCATGGCCTCCAGCGCAGTATCCATTGCCAGACTGCTGAAACAGATAGCATCGCTCAGCAGGGCGGGAGTGGAATCCGCCTTTGTTTTTAACACCCTGTACAGCTCATCTTTCAGCTTGCGCGCGCCGCGGTTGACCAGATCGATGGGCAGGCCGATACGGGCATGCACCACACCAATTTTGCGCTGTTTGGCCAGCAGTTGTGAGAGATCTTCGTGGGCGCTGCCAAGTACGCTGCGCAGCCAGTCAAACATGCTGCCGCTGAGGCGGGTACTGACCTGTTCTGTATTGAGGAACAATGCGCTCTCCGCATGGGAGAGCATATAGTCATAAAAAACGGTTACTAAATGGCGGATCTCTTCATCGCTTAACGATGTCAGGAGCGTGTGAACTTCAGGCGATGTTTGACGTAACAGCGCCTGCCATTCTGTAAGGAGTAATGTGTCGTTTACCGGTTCAACCTGTTCCATCTTACTGCCACTCAACGTGCGATTAAAAATTCAGGCGGTATTACGGACAATTACCTCACGATGGTCAAGTTAAACTCTCTTATCGATGGCTAATACCTTCATAAATAAGCCTGAGCGCGAAGACACCAATAATGGCGCCAATCACCCGGCTGGCAACCCGTTGGATTCGGCCATACGCACGGCGCACGGCGGGCAACGAAAACGCCTGGCTGAGAAAAATACGCCAGATAACGGAAGACAACACAATGCCGGCCCAGGCCATCAACCTGGCCCACGTTGGCGTGTCTGCGCTTAAGGTGACCGAGAAGATACTAATAAAAAACAGCACGGTTTGCGGATTAGATAAATCCGTTAATAACCCCCGGCGGAAAAACACATACCAGGGGGCGGAAAGCGGCTGCTGTAACGTTGGCATTTGCGGTGTAGCCTGATGCCGGATGCTGTTCCAGGCGAACCACAGCAGATAGGCGCCGCCGACAATCTTAATCAACGAAAAAATCTCTTCACACTGAGTGATAAGCGTCGCCATGCCAAAGAGCCCGAGGCCGGAGTAGAACGCATCGCCTAAGGCGACGCCCAGACCGGTTATCACGCCCGCGCGTCGCCCTGACGCCAGGCTGGTTTGCACCACCACAAACAGGTTCGCGCCGGGGTTAAAAAAAGTTAAAACAAACAGGCTGACGGTGAGTACGACGGCGTGCAGAGGTTCCATAGACAACAATTCCTCAGATTCTCATAAAGTTAACACTATAATTTCAGTGCGCTGTCTGTTCTGAGGATCAACTCACACTGGCTATTGAAACTTTGAACAGGTTGACGCGCTGCTACCCGGTGACCGGTTTTTTCTGCGCCGCAAAATCTCTATATATTCCTGCTGAATGTGGATTTTTTATCCAGGCTGGACTAGTTATTAATCATCCTTGAATCGCGTTATGTAATGTTCAGGGATCGATGATGGCGTAATAACAAAACCTGGAGCTGGTCTATGAAAACTGGAATTAAAGTACTTATTGGTGCATTAGCTTTTGTCGTGACCAACGCATATGCCGCGGAATTTATGACAAAACTTGAATTTGAAAAGGTTGAGTCGCAGTACACAAAAATCGGTGATATCTCAACGAGTAATGAAGTTTCTGTCTCAGACGCTAAAGAAGAGCTGCTGAAGAAAG
This sequence comes from Citrobacter sp. 21OH12SH02A-Citro, assembly GCF_027919895.1. Lineage (NCBI taxonomy): Bacteria > Pseudomonadati > Pseudomonadota > Gammaproteobacteria > Enterobacterales > Enterobacteriaceae > Citrobacter > Citrobacter sp. 21OH12SH02A-Citro. Next base: position 3,767,985 of record NZ_CP114801.1, on the reverse strand, counting down.
CAGAAGAGAAAGGGGCCGATGTGGTGGTATTAACCTCCGGTCAAACGGATAATAAAATCCATGGCACAGCCAATATCTACAAGAAAAAATAATACGCTACTGTAAAAATCACGATACCCGCCGGTCATTGTATCGGCGGGTTTTCTTTTAATCTGCGCCAGAAGGTGGTTCGGCTTACCCCGAGATATCGTGCAGCCGCGGTTTTATCGCCATTGAATTGCGCCAGCACCTGCTGTGGCGTCAGCGATGAGGATACCTGCGGCGCGTCAACAGCAACGGCCAGTTCCGGTAACAACTGCTGCAGGAATTGTACGTTCAGCTCCGGCTGCGGCTCGACGCTTAAAAACAGCGCCAGGCGCTCCATCATATTACGCAGTTCACGGATATTCCCTGGCCAGCCATAATTCAGTAACGTCGGTTGACTCAGACCCAGCCCCTTGCGCACAGGTTCAGAAAACGGCACCTCCAGTTCCGCCAGCGACTGTTTTAAAAAGCCTTCCGCCAGCGGCAGGATATCGGGCAATCGCTCGCGTAGCGGCGGTAGCGTGAGGCGCAAAATACTCAGGCGATAAAACAGATCGGTGCGAAATTCTCCCTGTTTTATCTCCTGCTCCAGATGACAGTGGGTGGCGCTAATCACCCGTACATCGACTGGAATTGGCTGATGTCCTCCGACCCGGGTGACCTCTTTTTCTTCCAGCACGCGCAGCAGTCGGGTTTGTAACGGCAGCGGCATTTCGCCTATCTCATCAAGAAACAGCGTTCCGCCGTGGGCGATTTCAAACAGGCCCGCGCGTCCTCCCCGACGGGAGCCAGTAAAGGCACCATCCTCATAGCCGAACAGCTCCGCCTCCAGTAATGATTCGGTGATTGCCCCGCAGTTGACGGCAACAAACGGCGGCGAAGGTTTACCGCGCCGGTTCTCCTGACGGGTGAAAAACTCACGATGAATTGCCTGCGCCGCCAGCTCTTTGCCCGTGCCGGTTTCGCCCTGAATCAGCACCGGCGCACGTGAACGGGCATAAAGCATAATGGTGTGCCGCACCTGTTCCATCTGTGCCGAGTGACCGCGCATATCCCCCAATGCATAGCGGGTGCGCAGCGTATCGCCGGAAACGTACGGACCGTTTCTGCGCAGCGTCAGACGAGTCATATCGAGCGCATCGACAAAGGCCTGGCGCACGGTGGCCGCCGAATAGATAAAGATGCCGGTCATGCCTGCTTCTTCAGCTAGGTCGGTAATCAACCCCGCGCCGACGACCGCCTGCGTGCCGCTGGCCTTCAGCTCGTTGATTTGCCCACGGGCATCTTCTTCCGTGATATAGCTGCGCTGTTCAAGCTGCAAATTGAAGGTTTTTTGAAAAGCGAGCAGCGCGGGGAGGGTTTCCTGATAGGTAATGACGCCAATCGACGAGGTGAGCTTTCCCGCTTTGGCCAGCGCCTGTAGCACGTCAAACCCGCTGGGTTTAATCAGGATCACCGGAATCGATAAACGGCTTTTCAGATACGCCCCGTTGGAACCCGCGGCAATGATGGCATCACAACGCTCGGTGGCTAACTTCTTGCGGATATACGTCACCGCTTTTTCAAAACCAAGCTGAATAGGGGTGATGGTTGCCAGGTGGTCGAACTCCAGGCTGATGTCGCGAAACAGTTCGAACAGGCGCGTGACCGAAACGGTCCAGATAACCGGTTTGTCGTCGTTCACCCGCGGCGGAAGATGCGTATCAGCCATAACCATCCTAAAAAGTAAGGCACCGAGTATTAGGGTTTAGTTGTGTTTCATGAATGTTGCAATGAAACGTGAAGGAACGTTTCATGAAACGATAGCTGACACGCTTTTGTGCAACAAAGATACAAGGATTTAATTTAATATATTGTTTTTAAAGGTAAATATATAAATTAATTAAAAATTAAGGTCTTTGGCATACCCCTTGCTTTAAATAAATCAACGAACGATAACAAGTTGATAACAAAGGACGGGATATGTCTCTACACTCCCCAGGGCAGGCGTTTCGCGCCGCGCTCAGCAAAGAAAACCCATTACAAATCGTTGGCACCATCAACGCCAACCACGCTCTGCTGGCCCAACGCGCCGGATATCAGGCGATTTATCTCTCCGGCGGCGGCGTCGCGGCTGGGTCTCTGGGTCTGCCGGATCTTGGTATTTCTACCCTTGATGATGTGCTAACCGATATTCGCCGTATTACTGATGTTTGCCCGCTGCCATTGCTGGTGGATGCGGATATCGGTTTTGGATCGTCAGCCTTCAACGTGGCGCGGACCGTGAAGTCGATTTCCAAAGCCGGTGCCGCCGCGCTGCATATTGAAGATCAGATCGGCGCCAAACGCTGCGGTCATCGCCCGAACAAGGCGATCGTCTCGAAAGAAGAGATGGTCGACAGGATCCGCGCTGCCGTCGATGCGCGTACCGATCCCAACTTTGTGATCATGGCGCGGACCGATGCATTGGCGGTGGAAGGGTTAGAGGCCGCCATCGAACGTGCCCAGGCGTACGTCGAAGCAGGCGCGGATATGTTGTTCCCGGAAGCCATTACCGAGCTTGCCATGTACCGTCAGTTTGCCGATGCGGTACAGGTGCCGATCCTCGCCAACATTACCGAATTTGGTGCTACGCCACTGTTCACCACTGATGAACTGCGCAGCGCGAACGTCGCGATGGCGTTGTATCCGCTGTCGGCCTTCCGCGCCATGAACCGCGCTGCGGAAAAGGTTTACAACGTGCTGCGCCAGGAAGGAACGCAAAAGAGCGTTATCGACATTATGCAGACGCGCAACGAGCTGTACGAAAGCATCAATTACTACCAGTTCGAAGAGAAACTCGACGCGTTGTATACCAAGAAGTAACCGTCGTAGGCCGGATAAGGCGTAGCCGCCATCCGGCAATAAATTTGTACCCTACATATTATAAAAATGACGAGGACAACATGAGCGACACAACGATCCTGCAAAATAGTACCCATGTCATTAAACCTAAAAAATCGGTTGCGCTGTCAGGCGTCGCCGCCGGAAATACCGCGCTGTGTACCGTAGGCAAAAGCGGTAACGACCTGCACTATCGCGGCTACGATATTCTCGATCTGGCGCAGCAGTGCGAATTTGAAGAAGTCGCGCACCTGCTGATCCACGGGAAATTGCCCACCCGTGATGAGCTCACCGCCTATAAAAGCAAATTAAAAGCGCTGCGCGGGCTGCCCGCAAACGTGCGTACCGTTCTGGAAGCGCTGCCTGCTGCCTCGCACCCGATGGACGTGATGCGCACCGGCGTCTCCGCGCTGGGCTGTACGTTGCCGGAAAAAGAAGGGCATACCGTCTCCGGCGCACGCGATATTGCCGACAAGCTGCTGGCATCGCTCAGTTCTATTCTCCTGTACTGGTATCACTACAGCCATAACGGCGAGCGTATTCAGCCGGAAACTGACGATGATTCCATTGGCGGCCACTTCCTGCATCTGCTGCATGGCGAAAAGCCGTCGCGAAGCTGGGAAAAAGCGATGCATATTTCGCTGGTGCTGTACGCCGAACACGAATTCAACGCCTCCACCTTCACCAGCCGCGTGATTGCAGGGACCGGATCCGATATGTATTCCGCGATTATCGGCGCGATTGGCGCATTGCGTGGTCCGAAACACGGCGGGGCGAATGAAGTATCGCTGGAGATCCAACAGCGCTACGAAACGCCAGACGAAGCGGAAGCGGATATCCGTAAACGCGTTGAAAACAAAGAAGTGGTGATTGGCTTTGGTCATCCGGTTTACACCATCGCCGACCCGCGCCATCAGGTGATAAAGCGCGTGGCGAAACAGCTTTCTCAGGAAGGCGGTTCGCTGAAAATGTACAACATCGCCGACCGTCTGGAAGACGTGATGTGGGAAACGAAAAAGATGTTCCCCAACCTCGACTGGTTCTCGGCAGTCTCCTACAACATGATGGGCGTCCCGACTGAAATGTTCACACCGCTGTTTGTCATCGCCCGCGTCACTGGCTGGGCGGCGCACATCATTGAACAGCGCCAGGACAACAAAATTATCCGTCCTTCCGCCAACTACACCGGCCCGGAAGATCGTGTCTTTGTCGCGATAGATCAGCGTTGCTAATGCAAAACCTCTAAATATAAAAAACAGGAACCCTTGTTATGTCTGCACATATTTCGAACGTCCGCCCGGAATTTGACCGTGAAATCGTTGATATCGTTGATTACGTCATGAATTACGAGATCACTTCGACGGTAGCGTATGACACCGCGCATTATTGCCTGCTTGATACCTTAGGCTGCGGGCTGGAAGCGCTGGAATATCCGGCCTGTAAAAAACTGCTGGGGCCGGTAGTCCCAGGGACTGTGGTGCCGAACGGCGTGCGCGTTCCGGGCACCCAGTTCCAGCTCGATCCGGTGCAGGCGGCGTTTAACATCGGCGCGATGATCCGCTGGCTGGACTTTAACGACACCTGGCTGGCCGCGGAATGGGGGCATCCTTCCGATAACCTCGGCGGCATTCTGGCCACGGCTGACTGGCTGTCACGCAATGCGGTAGCAGTGGGGAAAGCGCCGTTAACCATGAAAAAAGTGCTCACCGGAATGATTAAAGCCCATGAAATTCAGGGCTGCATTGCGCTGGAAAACTCTTTTAACCGCGTCGGTCTCGATCACGTCCTGCTGGTCAAAGTGGCCTCCACGGCGGTGGTCGCCGAGATGCTTGGCCTGAACCGGGATGAAATCCTCAACGCCGTGTCGCTGGCGTGGGTTGACGGGCAGTCGCTGCGTACCTATCGCCATGCGCCAAATACCGGCACGCGTAAATCCTGGGCAGCTGGCGATGCAACCTCGCGCGCGGTACGTCTGGCGCTGATGGCGAAAACTGGTGAGATGGGGTATCCGTCTGCGCTGACGGCGAAAACCTGGGGCTTTTATGACGTCTCTTTCAAAGGCGAATCGTTCCGCTTCCAGCGCCCGTACGGCTCTTATGTGATGGAAAACGTGCTGTTTAAAATCTCCTTCCCGGCCGAGTTCCACTCGCAGACTGCGGTAGAGGCGGCGATGACGCTGTACGAGCAGCTACAGGCTGCCGGGAAAACGGCGGCGGATATCGAAAAAGTGACCATTCGTACGCACGAAGCCTGTATCCGCATCATCGATAAAAAAGGCCCGCTGAATAACCCGGCGGATCGCGATCACTGCATCCAGTATATGGTCGCCATTCCGCTGCTGTTCGGGCGCTTAACCGCGGCAGATTATGAAGACGGCGTGGCGCAGGACAAACGCATTGATGCCCTGCGCGAGAAGATCAACTGCTTTGAAGATCCGGCTTTTACAGCCGATTACCACGATCCTGAAAAACGCGCCATCGCGAATGCCATCACCCTGGAATTCACCGATGGCTCACGTTTTGAAGAAGTGGTGGTGGAGTACCCAATCGGCCACGCGCGCCGTCGTAACGACGGGATGCCGAAGCTGGTCGAGAAGTTCAAAATCAACCTGGCGCGTCAGTTCCCGACCCGTCAGCAGCAGCGCATTCTGGATGTCTCCCTGGACAGAACTCGCCTGGAGCAGATGCCGGTCAATGAGTATATGGATTTGTTTGTTATCTGAAACCCGACTCATCAGGCGTAAGTTCAACAGGAGAGCATTATGTCTTATAGCGAGTTTTATCAACGTTCTATTACGCAGCCGGAGTCGTTCTGGGCCGAGCAGGCCCAGCGTATTGACTGGCAGCAGCCGTATACGCAGGTACTGGACCACAGCAATCCGCCGTTTGCCCGCTGGTTTTGCGGCGGGACGACCAATCTGTGCCATAACGCCATCGACCGCTGGCTGGAGAAACAGCCCGAGGCGCTGGCGCTGATTGCTGTGTCATCAGAAACCGAAGAAGAACGCACGTTTACCTTTCGTCAGTTGTATGACGAAGTGAATGTTGTGGCAGCGATGCTGTTGTCGCTCGGCGTACAGCGCGGGGATCGGGTACTGGTTTATATGCCGATGATCGCCGAAGCGCACATTACGCTGCTGGCCTGCGCGCGCATTGGGGCGATCCATTCGGTGGTGTTCGGTGGTTTTGCTTCGCACAGCGTGGCGGCGCGCATCGACGACGCCCGACCAGTGGTTATCGTTTCGGCGGATGCCGGGGCGCGCGGCGGCAAGATCCTGCCCTATAAAAAGCTACTCGATGATGCGATCGATCAGGCTCAGCATCAGCCGCGTCATGTGGTGCTGGTCGACCGCGGTCTGGCGAAAATGGCGCGGGTGGAGGGGCGTGACCTCGACTTTGCCGCGCTACGCCAACAGCATCTCGGCGCACGGGTGCCGGTTGTGTGGCTGGAGTCGAACGAAACGTCCTGCATTCTCTACACCTCCGGGACAACCGGTAAACCGAAAGGCGTCCAGCGCGACGTTGGTGGCTATGCGGTCGCGCTGGCGACCTCGATGGACACCATTTTCGGCGGCAAAGCGGGCGGCGTGTTTTTCTGCGCGTCGGATATCGGCTGGGTGGTTGGGCATTCCTATATCGTGTATGCCCCGCTGCTGGCAGGGATGGCGACGGTGGTTTACGAAGGGCTGCCAACGTATCCGGACTGCGGCGTATGGTGGAAAATTGTTGAGAAGTATCAGGTCAGCCGGATGTTCTCGGCCCCGACCGCCATCCGCGTGCTGAAAAAATTCCCAACCGCGCAAATCCGCAATCACGATCTCTCCTCGCTGGAGGTGCTGTATCTGGCGGGTGAGCCGCTGGACGAACCGACCGCCAGTTGGGTAACGGAAACGCTGGGCGTCCCGGTTATCGACAACTATTGGCAGACTGAATCCGGCTGGCCGATTATGGCTATCGCCCGCGGGCTGGACGACCGACCGTCGCGGCTGGGCAGTCCTGGCGTGCCGATGTACGGCTATAACGTGCAGTTGCTCAATGAGGTGACCGGTGAACCTTGTGCGGCGAACGAGAAGGGGATGCTGGTGATTGAAGGGCCGCTGCCGCCGGGCTGTATTCAGACTATCTGGGGGGATGACGCGCGGTTTGTGAATACCTATTGGTCACTGTTTTCCCGCCAGGTGTACGCCACCTTTGACTGGGGCATTCGCGATGCCGATGGCTATTACTTCATTCTGGGCCGTACGGATGACGTGATCAACGTGGCCGGACACCGGCTGGGGACGCGCGAGATAGAGGAGAGTATTTCCAGCTATCCAAACGTCGCCGAAGTGGCGGTGGTCGGTGTGAAGGATGCGCTGAAAGGTCAGGTGGCGGTCGCGTTTGTTATTCCAAAACAGAGCGACAGTCTGGAAGACAGCGACATTGCCCATTCGGAAGAGAAGGCGATTATGGCGCTGGTGGACAGTCAAATTGGTAATTTTGGTCGTCCGGCGCACGTCTGGTTTGTGTCGCAGCTGCCGAAAACACGCTCCGGCAAAATGCTCAGACGGACGATTCAGGCGATCTGCGAAGGCCGCGATCCTGGCGATCTGACGACCATTGACGATCCCGCATCGTTGCAGCAAATCCGTCAGGCGATCGAGGAGTAACGTCGTGTGATGCCCGGTGGCGCAATGCTTACCGGGCCTACGTTCTAATCAACTTTCTTATACGGCCCGTGATAGTAATCAAACGGCGCATAAACCGTATCGGCCACGAACGATAACGGCACATCAACAAATAACAGCGCTAAATCGAAATAGTTATAATCGTAAGCGCCCGGGTTTTTTAGTTTATCAATATCATGGCGCATACCCACGTAATACGTATCTGAATCCTCGCCTGCCGTGCGCGCATCAATGCTGCCACATCCTGTAAGTAATACGCTGATAAAGAGCGTTGTTACCGCAACCGTCTTTTTGCTCATGCTATGACCTGGCTTCTCGCCCCGTTTTACCATAACGATAAAAAAGCGGCGTGTTGTCCTCGGAACTTAAACCACCAGGTCAGGACTCATCGTGTGAGGATGGCACATCGAAGGCCGGATAAACCACGTGAGTGGTGTATCCGGCAAAGAGGCTTTTACAGCGTGACGCTTTCGCGACGACGCAGCAGAGAAAACGGCCCCGGTCCACTTAGGGTAAATACGGAAATCAACGTGAAGCTTAGCGCAATTATCCCCAGCACCAGATACGCCCCCTGGAAACCAATACTTTCATACATTTTTCCGGCCAGAACTGACATGAAAATCATTGCTAACTGTTTGAAGAAACAGAAGCACACCAGGTAAATTGTGGCCGAGAAGCGCACTTCAAACTGACTGGTGATGTATTTGAAGCAACCGACGATCAGGAACGGTATTTCAAACATATGCAGCGTTTTGAGAATGACGACCTCCAGCGCAGAGGTGGCGAAGGAGGAGCCGATGATCCGCACCGACATTATCGCACCGGCCAGCAGTAGGGCGTTCTTTCCGCCAATGCGGTTCACAATCAGCGGCGCAAAGAACATGATAGAGGCATTAAGTAATTCCCCCATGGTCGTGACGTAGCCAAACACACGGGTACCCTGTTCGCCGGTGGCAAAGAACGAGGTAAAGAAGTTGGCGAACTGCTGGTCAAACACTTCATACGTACAGGAAACGCCGACCACGTACAGGGAGAGGAACCAGAGTTTCGGTTGTTTAAATAACTCCAGCGCCAGCTTCAGACTGAATGCTGAGTTGTTGGCGCCTACCGCATCCGCAACTTTTGCAGAAGAGGGGACATCTGTTTTTGAAAAGAGCAGCAGCAATGCCAGAATGACCGCACAGCCGGAACCTAACCAGAAGACAAACTGGTTATTGATGGTGAACATAATCCCGGCAATTGAGGCGCACAGCGCCCAGCCCACGCAGCCAAACATGCGCGCGCGACCAAATTCAAAATTGCTTCGGCGGCTGGCTTTTTCAATATAGGCTTCAATCGCCGGGGCGCCGGCATTGTAGATAAAGCCAAGGTAAATCCCGCCGACAATCGAACCCAGTAAAATATTAGCCTGTAATAACGGGCCAAAGACGTAAATAAAGAATGGGGCAAACATTACCAGCATTCCGGTAATTACCCACAGCAGGTGTTTACGCAGGCCAAGCTTATCGGAAAGCAGTCCGAAAACAGGCTGGAATAATAATGAAAATAGTGAAATACAGGCGAAAATGATCCCGGTGTCACCTTTACTGATATGGTTTACATCGTGTAACCAGATAGGGAAGAAGGGGAAATAGGCACCCATAATGAAAAAGTAAAAGAAAAAGAAGAAGCCGAACATCCAAAAGTTAGTGTTTTTCAAATAATACATAATGGACTTCCTTACGATGAATGCGGGCAGGGGGGAACCTGCCCGATTATTATTATTTTTGACCCCAGACCAGCTGGTAGTGGTAGCGTCCGGCACTCAGCAGGAACTCTGGTGAAACGGAAGGACTCCAGGAGTCGTCACCGCCCACGCCCATATGGAAGCCATCAATATTGACCCAGGTACCTGCCTCCGGTTGCAGCAGATGGCGGTGGCTGGTTTCCATCAGTTGCTTCTGGCTAAAGCGGCTGATGTTGAACAGGAAGTTCCCTCGCCATTGATGTTCGCCGTAGCGTAGCTCACGCGTGTTGCAGCGCAGACCGTTTTCGCCAGGGAAAACATACGGGGTGTACATCTCATCAAGCGACAAATCCCAACGATCAAAACAGGCGGCGCTCAGGCGATCCGGGTAGTTCTCATGTGGGCCGAGACCTAACCAGTTCACCCGCTCAGCGATCTGCGCCAGTTGGCAGCTCAGGCCGATGCGGGCCGGATGTGGCGTGCCGCTGGCGACGTCGACATCCACCGTTATCTGCATCTCACCATTGCCGTCAATGCGATAGCTTTTTCGGCTGACGAACAGCGTTTCGCCCTGATACTGCCACGCATGTTCGGTGGCGATCAGTACCGCATGGCTTAGCGTGTCGGCAGCACAGTGCAGTAACGTTGCTTCGACCAGATAATGACCGGCGGCTTTCCAGCGTTCGACCCAGGCGTTAGGGTCGATGCGGGTTGACTCGCTCACGCCGATGTCGTTGTCCAGCGGCGCGCGGGTGAACTGGTCAGTAAGCGGGGTTAACAGCTGAGCTGCGTCGCCAATCCAGTACTGTGTCAGCAGGCCAGACTGACGGTCGAATTGCCAGCGCTTGTCGTTGATCTCAACAGTAAAGGTGTTTTCGCTCACGTTCAGCTGTGGTGCGGTACGGGCAGTTGGCCGTGGCGCCAGGCTGAGTTTCTCTTCCAGCTTCCATTGTTGCCAGGCGCTAATGTGCCCGGCATCTGACCATGCGGTGGCCTGAGGTTGCTCTACGCGTACCGTTAGCCATAGCTGGCCGGCGGTTTCCGGCAGCGGGACATCTGGCAGTGTAATCACCTGGCGACTCTGTGGGGCGATATCCAGCACGATTTCTCCGGCGGCCAGCGGGTTGCCATCCTGGGCAATCGACCAGTGCAGAACCTCGTTATCGCTGTGGCGGAACAGATATTCGCTGGTTACTTCAATCTGGCGTTTGGGTCCCGGCAGCAGCGTAAACTGGAAAAACTGCTGCACATGTTTGGCCTCGTATAATGCCGGATGCGGGGTGCGATCGGCGAACACCAGGCCGTTCATGCAAAATTGACGATCGTTAGGCGTGTCGCCAAAATCACCACCGTAGGCAGACCATGCTTTGCCGTTCTCATCATATTTAATCAGCGACTGATCTACCCAGTCCCAGACAAACCCGCCCTGTAGGCGCGGAAATTGACGGAACGCTTGCCAGTATTTGGCGAAGCCGCCAAAACTGTTGCCCATGGCGTGGGCGTATTCGCAGAGGATCAGCGGACGCTGTTCGCCGGGCATCGACAGCCACTTTTTAATCGACCATTTGGGTACCGCGGGGAAGGGCTGATCCTGATCGACGCGGGCGTACATTGGGCAAATAATGTCGGTTGCCGTGGTATTTGCGCCGCCGCCTTCATACTGTACCGGGCGGGACGGATCTTCTGATTTTATCCAGCGGTAGAGCGCGTCATGGTTGGCGCCATGCCCGGATTCATTGCCCAGTGACCAGATGATGATGCTCGGGTGGTTGCGATCGCGTTGCACCATGCGCGTGACGCGCTGGCTCATGGCTGGCAGCCATGCGGGATCGTCGGTGAGGCGATTCATCGGCACCATGCCGTGGGTTTCAATGTTGGCTTCGTCGACCACATACAGGCCGTAGCGATCGCACAGGGTGTACCACAATGGATGGTTCGGGTAATGGGAGCAGCGCACGGCGTTAAAGTTGTTCTGCTTCATCAGCAGAATATCCTGCACCATCGTCGCCTCGTCCATCACCTGACCGTTGACCGGATGGTGCTCATGACGGTTGGTGCCGCGAATCAACAGCGGCTTACCGTTGAGTAACAGCAGGCCGTTTTCAATACGAACCTGACGAAAGCCGACATCACAGGCTTCCGCTTCAATCAGCGCTCCGTCAGCGGTACGTAACTGGACCACAGCGCGGTACAGATTAGGCGTTTCGGCACTCCACAGCGCCGGGTTTTCGACGTTCAGACGCAGGGTAACCCGATCATGATAAGCGCCGCGTTCATCAATAATTTCGCTGCCGAGCGGGGAAGTCGTTTCGTGAGTGAGCGTTTCACCGTCCCACAATTGCAGAGTGACGCGTAAATCTTCGCTCTCGTTGCCCGCCACTCTGACTTCTGTTTCCAGCGTGGCGCGGCTGAAATCGTCGTTAAAATGGGTGTTAATGCGCAGGTCGCGGATTTGCGTAGCGGGCTTATGCAGCAAAGATACATCGCGAAAGATCCCGCTCATGCGCCACATGTCCTGGTCTTCCAGATAACTGCCGTCGCTCCAGCGCAGCACCATCACTGCCAGGCGGTTTTCGCCTGGCAGCAGATAATCGCTAAGATCGAATTCAGACGGCAGGCGGCTGTCCTGACCGTAGCCAACCCAGCGACCGTTACACCACAGATGAAACGCGGAATTCACCCCGTCAAAAATAATGCGCGTCTGACCTTCATCTAACCACGCGTCTTCGATATTAAATGTGAGCGAGTAACATCCTGTCGGATTCTGCGCTGGAACGTACGGGGGGTTAACCGGGATCGGGTAGGTGACGTTGGTATAAATTGGCGCGTCGTAACCGTCCATCTGCCAGTTAGAGGGGACGTTGATAGTATCAGCCTGTGGCAGATCGCTCGTCAGCCAGCTTTCCGGCACGGCCTCAGGCGCGGAAAACCAGGCGAACTGCCACTTGCCATTCAGCGAGCGTAACTGAGTTGATCGCTGATTGGTGCGCGCATCATCCGCTGAGTGCCAGCTACAAAACGGCGGGTGCGCCTCCAGGCGGTTGAGCTGCGTGACGCCGGGATTTTCCCAGTCACGGCGGGCCAGTACAGCGGAGAGTGAATCTGTGTTCAGGTTCATAACGGTATCCTGTTTGAATTTGTTATTCGCTCACAATTTCAATCAAAATACGAATAAGCGATCCCAGCTGTAAAGGACGGGGCGCTCAATGAGTGAACTGACTCACATAATTGTTATGCGTTCACAATTTGGGTGTGAGCTGCGAAACTTGCCGCGCTAGCTGGATCAGTGAGTCGGCCAGTACCTGGGGTGAGGGGGTTTGCGTATCGGGAGGCAGTACCGTATTGCGCTTAACCAGGGTTACGGGCAGCAGTTGGTTGCCCACGCTTGAGGTCCCACGGGGAAGTTGCAGCAGTCTGTCGACGCTGGTTTCACCCAGTAACGGAAAATCCTGCCTGATGGTGGTCAGTGGTGGGATGTAGCAGGCGCTGTCTTCGGTGTCATCGTAGCCGATCACCGAGATATCAACCGCCACCCGCAGACCGAACTCGCTGATTGCCCGCATCGCGCCCAGCGCCATTTGATCGTTAGCGACCAGCATGGCGGTGGGGAGATTACCACCATTAAGCATATGCAGCGTTTGCTGAAAACCTGACATCGCGCTCCAGTCGCCTTCCAGCTCCGCGGTGGGTTGCAGCTGGTAGTGCGCCAGATATTTATGCCACCCCGCATGGCGAAGCCTTGCCGAAACCGAAGTGTGTGGCCCGCTCAGCAGGGCGATACGCTGATGCCCATGCTGCACCAGATGTTCAACGCCGAGACGTGCGCCGTCGTCATGGGAGAAAATCACGCTGTTAATTGGCGTCTGATCTGAGACATCGAGAAACAGTACCGGCACCGTACCGCAGGCGGCAGCCACGGCAATGGCGTCTTCTTCATCCAGCGGGTAGTTGATGATAAGCCCGGTTACGCGTTGAGAAAGCAGGTTGTGGACTGCGGCTTTACATGCCTCAACGCCGCTACGTTCGACCATGGCGATCACCACGCTGGCCCCGGACTGGTCGGCGCGGGATTTTATGGCGGCAACGATTTGCGAGGGGGCGTGCAGGGCAAGGTTCGCCGTCACGACGCCAATCAGCGGCGTCTGTTTGCCCGCCAGCTGCTGTGCGACACGGTTGGGGATGTAATTGAGCTCCGCCATCGCGGCCTCAACTTTCTGTCGGGTTTTTGCGGAAACGTGGCTGGCCTGATTCACGACGCGCGAGACGGTCTGGTAAGAGACTCCTGCATGGTCTGCCACATCGTATAGCGTTACCGGTTTCACGTTTATCACCCCTGTCATGACGTTATCTGCGCGCTATGATGCCACAGCGGGACGGTTTTGGGGTATTTGCGCATTGGTTCTGCGAGGCGCATTCCAGGGTTGCAAATCGTGTCCTGGAGGATTTATCGTCGTGATGCTTAACAGAATAAAAAAGTGAGGACATCGTGAGCGACTCTGCGGCAAACAACATTCTGTCCATCTACCAACATCATGCGGAGGCCTTTGCCAGCCAGCGTTCACGCGCACTGTTCGAGAAAAGCTGGCTGGATAAGTTCATTACCGTGATGGGCGGGCAAGGCAGCATTGTGGATATTGGCTGCGGCAACGGTCAGCCGATTGCTGGTTATTTTATTCAGCAAGGCTTTCCGCTTACGGGAATTGATGGTTCTGCGGCGATGCTGGCGCGGGCCCGGCACTCTTTTCCCGCACAGCGCTGGCTGGCGCAGGATATGCGCGAGCTGGGACTTAACGAGACTTTCGATGGTCTGATCGCCTGGGACAGCTTTTTCCATTTAACTCAGCAGGATCAGCAAAAGATGTTCCCGATTTTTGACCGACTCAGCCGTCCCGGCAGCGCGCTGATGTTTACCAGCGGGACGGAAAACGGTATCGCGATGGGGCAATTTGAGGGCGAACCGCTGTTTCACGCCAGCCTCGCGCCGGATGAATACCGCGCATTGCTGTCAGCGCACGGTTTTGTGGTGGTAGAGATGGTGATGGAAGATCCGCACTGCGCCGGGCATACCATCTGGCTGGCGCAAAAACGTGGCTAAACTCTCAACGTTAAGCGTTCCCTTCTCCTGATATTATTCTGCAGTGGCTGTTTTAACATTCCGGGGCTTCAGTTCAAGGATTTTATTTATTGTTTGATCCAGTTCTGAACCTTTTATTGGAGAGCATATTTCAGCATACTCTTTTACGTATTTTTGGCATGTGTTGACGACTTCTGGTTGTGGGAGGAAATATGCGGCGACTGAGACAGGGGAAAAAATTGCTGAATAGAAAGTAATGTAGAGTCCCTTCGACAAATATTCAACATCCTTGATACGCTCGGTTCCACAAGCAGAGGGGATTCTTTTTATAACAGTGTCGTATCTGTCACGAAAGTGCTCGTTAATGGTAGGGCAGGTTTCAGGGGATGAGCTGTTAAATACCGCTAGATCTATTTGCGCAGAGTAATCCTTCCCATCTGTTTTGGTGAGCTCTATTAAAACAAAAGGCATAATTGTTAAAATAAGGGAAGTGGTTGCTAAAAAATACTGATATGGGCTGTATTCGTCGGAACGAAATTTACACAAGGTATAAATCGACAAGAATAAACCCAGGGTTGCAATAAAACCATTGAGTATTGCCAGAATAAGGAAGAAAAGAACGATCGCGGAAGGTTTAATTATGCTGGTATTCATTTCTAATTATTCCATGTTTTTTAACGCTATTACTTTACGACAATTAAGTTAAGCGATAATAGTACAATTTCCAGGTATTGCGGATTCCGCTTATTTAGTGCCGGGGAGGTGTGTCTGTTAGCACGATGCGAGTGGCGTCATCGTAGCGTATTGTCCAGATCGTTAATGTGGGTAAATGGGCGATTTGCGATGGGATTAGGTCAACAGAGTAAGAATAATTTAACTTAAGAGCATAAGAAATCCTAAAATGCAATTGGAATGAAGTGAAATAGCACTTAATGTCTTTACTTTTGTTTACATTTTGTGCTTTTTTACAAGGATCGGCTGTGCTTTACAGTCAAGTTCGCTTTCGTACTTTTATGGGGGGTGGGGTGAAGTTCAGGGATGAAAGAAAGTTGGCAATATTAATTGGGATGTTAATTTTGCCGTTCACAACTGTTTCTGCGGCGCCACTCTCTCCTGCGGATCGGAATACCATTCAGCAGCAACAGCAGCAGCGACTTAATGAAAACCAGCGCCAGCGTGAAGAGCTGGAGCGTAGCGTTACGCTACCCGAAATCGTAACGCCGAAAACGCCAGCCCAGACTGAAGGGCCGTGTTTTATGATTTCGCGTATTGATATTGACGGCGCAACGAAGTTGTCCGCCGCTGCCTCGGCAAAGCTTACCGCGCCATGGGTGAATCAATGCCTGAATATTCCCCGCCTTACGGAACTGACAAATGCAATTTCCGACTGGTATATCAGTCGAGGCTACATCACCAGTCGTGCCTTTTTAACCGAACAGGATCTCTCATCCGGGGTGCTGCACATTGCGGTGCTTGAGGGTAAATTGCAGCAAATACGTCTGGAAGGCGTCCCATCGCGCACTCTGCTGATGACCTTTCCCGGAATGGAAGGAAAAATTCTCAATCTGCGTGACATTGAACAGGGGATGGAGCAGTTGAACCGGGTTCGCCAGACGCCGGTGGAAATTGAAATTTTGCCGGGCAGTCAGCAGGGGTTCTCAATAGTTAACCTCACCGCCACGCCTGAATTTCCACTCAATGGCTCAGTTAGTTTTGATAACAGTGGACAAAAGAGCACCGGAACCGGACAGCTCAGTGGTGCGCTATTTTTCAATAATATGCTCGGCCTGGCGGATAAATGGTTTATTAGCGGCGGACGCAGTAGCGATTTTTCCAGCAGCAAAGATGCGCAGAACTTTGCGGCCGGCGTGAGTATTCCTTACGGCTACGGACTGCTTGATTACAACTACAGCTGGAGTAACTACCTCAGCACGATTGATAACAATGGTTATGCCTGGCGTTCCACCGGAGATAGCGAAACCCATCGTCTGAACGGATCCTGGGTTTTGTTTCGCAATGGTGATGTCAAAACCGCTGCATCGCTGGGTTTGACGCATCGAATTAACCGTAACAAATTGAATGATATCCTGCTGGAAACCAGTAGTCGCAAGCTTTCCAGCGTTTCGCTGGGCATCAACCATACGCAAAAAATTGCTTCCGGCGTTGCGACGTTTAACCCTTCATTCACCCAGGGCGTGCCATGGTTTGGCGCAGAGGATGACAACGATAAACAGGGTGATGTGCCAAGGGCGGAATTTCGCAAATGGAGCGTCAGCGGTAGTTTCCAGCGCCCGTTGGCAGAGAAACTGTGGTGGCTAAGCAGCGTGTATTTTCAATGGTCTCCAGACCGACTCTATGGAAGTGAACGCCTGACGCTGGGCGGAGAAACCTCCGTTCGCGGTTTTAAAGAACAGTACATTTCTGGAGATAACGGCGGCTACTGGCGCAATGAAGTGAATTATTCGCTATTTACGCTGCCGGTGCTGGGACAGATTGGCGCGATAGCGGCATTCGACGGCGGCTGGCTGAAACAGGATAACGTTGATAGCTATGCCTCCGGCACGTTGTGGGGGGCTGCGCTGGGATTAACCAGTTCAGGGCGCTGGTTTTCCAGTCAGTTTACCGTAGGAACGCCAGTTAACTATCCGGACTGGCTGGCGCCGGATCATCTCAATGTGTATTACCGCGTTGCGGTGGCATTTTAAGGAATAAGGGTGATGAAAAAGGATCAGGTTCGTTTTTCCCAGCGTTTGCTAAGTGGCATGTTGAGTTTCCTGTTGGCTACCCAACCACTGCTCCCAGCGATGGCCGCCGCCATCACGCCTGAAGGCAATACGCAGATGGATAAAGCCGCCAATGGTGTTCCGGTGGTGAATATTGCCACGCCGAACCAGTCCGGGATTTCACACAATAAATATAACGACTACAACGTGGGAAAAGAGGGGCTGATCCTCAACAACGCGACCGGGCAATTTACCCAGACCCAGCTCGGCGGCATCATCCAGAATAACCCGAACCTGCAACCGGGAAAGGAAGCTTCAGGGATCATCAACGAAGTTACCGGCGCTAACCGTTCGCAGCTTCAGGGCTATACCGAAGTCGCGGGGAAAGCTGCCAACGTCATGGTTGCCAACCCCTATGGCATTACCTGTAATGGTTGTGGATTTATCAACACGCCTAACGCCACGCTGACCACCGGTAAACCCGTGTTGGATGCCAACGGCAACCTACAGTCGCTGGATGTAAGCAAGGGCAGCATTACCATAGAAGGTAAGGGGCTGGATGGTAGTCAGAGCGATGCGGTGTCGATTATTGCCCGTGCCACGGAAATTAATGCTGCGCTGCACGCCAAGGATCTGACGGTTATCGCCGGCGCGAATCGCGTGGCGGCGAATGGCCAGGTGAGCCCGCTGAATGGCGAAGGGGAAGCACCGAAAATTGCGGTAGACACCGGTGCGTTAGGCGGCATGTATGCTAATCGAATTCATCTGGTCTCCAGCGAGAAAGGGCTGGGGGTCAACCTCGGGAATCTGAATGCCCGTCAGGGTGATATCACCCTCAATGCTAACGGGAAATTAACGATCGGCAACAGTCTGGCAAATGGTGGTCTATCCGCCAGTGGCGAAGGCGTCACGTTGACCGGCAGTCATAAGACCGGAAGCGGGATGGTCATCAACAGCACCGGGGCGTTAGCGTTACAGAATGCAAATCTCTCCAGCGGCGCAGGCGTGCAGTTGGGCAGCGATGGCAAGGTGACGATCGAGGGGGGCGGGGTTGCCGCAGCTGGCGAGTTGCAGGTGGCTGCTAAACAGGATGTAGCCATTGCGGCAACCACTTTGGTTAGCCAGAAAAACACCTCACTGCGCAGTGACGGTTCGCTGAAAATCACCGACGGCAGCCTGACCAGTAAAGAAAAAATGCATGTTACGGGTACTAATGGGCTGGCGCTGACCCGTTCCACACTGGGGAGTGATACTGATGTCAGCCTTAACAGTCAAGGCGAACTGTCGGCGCAGGGGGGATTGCTCTCAGCAGGTAACGGATTAACGCTGAAGGCACAGCGCATAGCTCTGAATAACGCCAGTCGTGCCGATGCGAAGGGCGCATTAAGCCTGACCGGTAGCGACATGAACAACCAGGGACAGGTCAATGCGGGAGGCGCGTTGTCCCTTTCTGGTGGGCCCCTCGTTAATGGTGGTCAACTGGCTGCAAATGGCAGTCTTGATGTTTCTGTCAGCAGCCTTAACAACGCAGGTCTGATGCAGGGTAACAGCGTATCGGTCAACAGCGGGGCGCTGGATAATATGGGTACGCTGGCGAGCGGCGGCCAGCTTTCAGTACAAACGGTAGCGCTGAACCAGCAGGGGATCCTGAGCGCGAAAAACGATGCGGATATCCGGGCTGATGCCACGCTGAGTAATGGTGGAAAGTTGCTCTCTGATGGCACATTAACGGTGCAGGCCGCGACAGTTGAACAACATGGCGTCCTCTCTGGCAACCAGGGAGTAACGGTCAATGCTGAAAACCTCACCGCCGCGAAAGATTCGCTGATCGCCGGGCAACAGGACATACAGTTAAACGTTACGCAAAACCTTAACCTGAACGGTCAGGTTAATGCCGCTGGTGCGCTTAATGTCGGCGCAAAGCAGTTGACTACTGGCAAAGACGGTCATTTGCAGAGCGGTCTGGACCTTGCGATTACGGGCAACAACGTGACGCTGAACGGCGTACAGGCGGCAAAAGGTTCGTTGGATGTGACGGCTGACAGGCTCAGTCATGGCGGGAAATCCACTGGGGAACGCGTCGGTTTCAGCGCGCAGCAGTCAGTTGATAACCATGGAGATCTGCTGGCCGATACTCTGGCGCTCAGTGGGACAACGCTGACCCATAGCGGTAGCGCCAGCGCCGAACGTATCTCGATTATTGCATCTGATGGACTCGCCAGCAGCGGCTCTCTGATCGCCGACACGTTAACTCTCCAGAGTCAGCATGTCGTGAACAGCGGTCTGATGCAGGGCAACACCGCGCTGAACCTGTATACCGACAGACTGGAAAACCTCAGCGGCGGCTCACTCTACAGCAAAGCATCTCTAGCGCTGGATATACCGTATCTGGCTAACCATGGGTTGATTACAACCGACGGTTCATTGCACCTCAACGGTCGCCAGTTGGTTAACGGCGGAGAAATTAACGGCGTTAATCTGCAAAGTGAATATGCGACGATAAAAAACGAAGCCGCGGGACGCCTGCTGGCTGACACGTCATTATCTGTTCACGGACAGCAGACAGATAACCTCGGACTCATGGCCGCCGATACGCTCGCACTGAACAGTCAGGACGTGAATAACGACGGTAATGTGTTGTCGGTGGGTGAATTAAGTCTTAAGAATCAGACTCTCCACAACACTGGCTTGCTGCAGGGCGGTACGCTGAATCTGGAAGCAAATACGTGGCAAAATAGCGGTAATGCGTTGGGAGAAACGGGGGTAACGGCAACAGTACACGACGCGTTCACTAACCAGGGAAAAGTACTCAGTCAACAAGGTATGACCGTGCATGCCGCCAGCGTGAATAACAGCGGAATGCTGGCAGCGAAGGTGCTGGCATTACACGGCGATCTCAGCAACAGTGGGATCCTGCAGGGGAATCAGGCGCTCGCCTGGGATGGGAATCGCTTTACAAACCTTGCTGGTGGGCAGGTGACCAGCGGTGAAGATCTACAGCTCAGCGGAAAGCGTTTTGAAAATGATGGCCAACTAGAGGGCCGTACCGCGGCGATTAGACTGGATAACCTGCGCAATAGCGGCAGCGTTCAGGCACTGGACAGTCTGAAGATTAAGGCTAACGGGCGACTGGATAATCAGGGATCGCTGCGCAGTCTCAACCTGTTTGAGTTGGCTGCGGCACAGTTGTTTAACGACGAAATGATTGCTGCAAAATCCCTGAGCATTTCCGCACCGAAGCTGGTGAATAACGGCATTGTGCAGGGTAATTCGGCGCTACAACTCACCACCCGCAATATGTTCAATGGTCAGCAGGGACAACTGGTTAGCGGCGCGGGGTTGGATTTAGGGCTCGACACGCTGGAAAACCAAGGTCTGCTGCTGACAAATACCGACTTCACACTGCGCGGCAGCAAATTAATTAACGCAGGTGATATTCAGGCCGATTCCCTGAACCTGACGCTGGCGAACTCGGTTGAAAACCAGGGGAGTATGGTGGCGAAACAGGGGGCGTCGATGAATACTGCATCCCTGGATAACCGCGGTACGCTGGCGGCGAAAAGTGTCACTCTGGATGGAAAATCAATCCGTAACAGCGGTCTGGTACAGAGCAACGACAATACCTCGGTTTCTGCGAATACCTTCATCACGGATACCGCAGGTAAATGGCTGGCCGGTAATGCGCTGCTGGTGCATTCCGGTGCGATGGAAAACGCCGGCGTACTGCAAGGCGATACCCTGACATTCACTGCCGACTCGCTGAATAACAGCGGCGTGTTTAACGGTTTGCATGGCCTGGAAGGCAAGCTGTCCGGGCGACTTACCAACCCCGGACACATTCAAAGTGGCGGCGCACTGACGCTTACGGCTGATGATATCAACAGCGCCGGGCGTATTACCGGTGACAGGCTGACACTTGCAGCCTCGACGTTAAACAATACAGGCCTGTGGCAGGGGACGAATGGGCTTACGCTGGCTGGCGATGTGCTCACGACGGGCATTACGTCCCGTACGCTGAGCGGCGGCGCGTTGAGCGTCAATGCCGGCACTATCACGACGCAGGGAACGCTGCAGGGGCAGCAACTTACGCTGACCGCAGATGACTGGCTGCACAAAGGATCGCTGATAAGCCTGGGTAATCTGACGGCTGATGTAAACAACGGCCTTACTACATCAGGCGAAGTGATGAGTCATGGCGGAATGTCACTGACCGCGCAGCAGCTTGATAACAGCGGCAAGCTGCTCAGCGAAAGCGACGTAACGCTAGACGGCGTGCAGCTTAATAACAGTGGCACGGTACAGGGAAATACCCTGACCCTGCAGCAAAACCGGATCCACAATCAGGGGACGCTGACCGGTCTGCAAAGCCTGACGCTAGAGGCTCGTCAGCGTCTGATGGCGCGCATGGCGATGGCTTCACCGCAACAGGAATTGATTAACGCAGCAGGTGGTTCACTGCTGACGCAGGGGACGCTGAAACTCTCTTCTGGCGAGGTGACGAATAACGGCGTGTGGCAAGGGCAGTCTGTTTTGCTCAATGCGCAAACGCTGACAAACAACGGGGCAATACAAAGCGCCGACGCTCTGCAGCTTACGCTCGCAAATAACCTGACGTCTGCGGCGGGCAGCAAAATTACTGCCCTTGGTAACGCGACGCTACAGGCGCTTTCTCTGGCTAACGCCGGGCAATGGACGGCGAAAAATCTTACGCTGAAGGGGACAACCCTTGATAACAGTGCGGCGATTAGCGGCGTAAATGCGTTTACGCTTGCCATGAACGGCGCGGTCAGGCAGCAGAAAGCGGGCAGTATGCTGAGCGGGGGCGCGTTGGATCTGACTGCGGCGTCAGTCACCAATGAGGGCAAAATTCAGGGGGCGACGCTGGGCATGACGACCGGCGCATTGACCAACAGCGGACGACTGCAAGGGGATAATGGCGCAACGCTGTCGCTGAGCGGTGATTTGATAAACCAGGCTTCCGGGGAGATTGTCAGCCGCCAGGGGCTGACGCTTTCTACGCCAGTGCTGTCCAACTACGGTTTAATGCAGGGCGGTGGAGAGACCCATCTTAACGCCACAACTCGCGCACTCAATGACGGCAAACTGCTTTCTGGCGCGGGAATGAAGCTGACCACGCCGCAGTATTCCGGCGCCGGCTGGTTACAGGCGGCAAACCTGATTCTGAATGCAGCAACGGCCACCAATAGCGGGAACTGGCTGGCTGACAGCGCCACGCTTGCAGGGACCAGTTTTACCAACCTGGGAACGGCGCAGGCCGGTCAATTGGCGGTGAAATACACGCAACTGACAAATAACGGTACGCTGTTGGGCACCTCGCAACTGAGTGTTAATGCCAGCCAGATTAATCAGAATGCGGCAGGGAAACTGTTCAGCGGCGGCGATCTGTCCGTTGAAAGTCACGGGCTGGGTGCGTTGGGGCAGGTGGTTGCGCTGGGTAATCTGACGCTGAAACTGGTGAATGACTTTACTGTGCAAAGCGCTTTTGCCGCGGGTAAAACGCTGACCATTACCAGTGATGGCGCTATCGACAACCGTAGCGTGCTTCAGGGGCAATCGCTCAACCTGACGGCGGGCGGACAGCTCAGCAATAATGGACAAATCACCACTGGCAACGGCGCCAGTTATCTCAGCGGCGACAGCGTAGCGCTCAATACCGCCGGAACGTTACAGGGCGGCGGCGATATTACGCTGACCAGTCGCGGTAATATTTCAGTCTCTGGTTTCACCGGAACGCGTGGCTCTCTGACGCTCAATGCACCGGGTGCCATCGTCAATACGGCGCTGTTGTACGCGGCAAATAATCTGGCGCTATATGCTAACACCATTACCAACCAGCGCGGCGATATCCTCGCGGGAAACAATCTGTGGATACAGCGAGATGCGGCGGGAAATGCCAACAGCGAAGTGGTCAACACCTCCGGTAATATCGAAACCCAGAACGGTGATATCACCATCAAAACCGGGCATCTGCTGAATCAGCGGGATGGGCTGAAAACAAACCAGACACAAATAGCTGGATCAAACAGTATTCCTGGGATAGGTGATGCGACAATAAAAGTTGATATAAGCCAATTACCTTCAGGATCCTATGGTGTTAATGGTTATTCCTACACAACAGAATCAGGAGCCTGTAACGCACATGGAGCCTGTAGCTACCACCATTATTATCAGTATTACTACGCGCCGTTCAAAGATACCGCGACGCAAAAATTCATTTCCAGCCAGGTAAAAACAGAGGTTTCCAGTTCTGGCGGCGCCGGTCGTATTTCATCAGGGCGAAATCTGTCAATTGGCGCAAACGCGCTGGATAACGCAGCCAGTACTATTCTGGCAAATAATAATATCGACCTTTCAGGAAGCACATTAAATAACCAGAGCTGGCAGTCCGGGACGCTTACTGATTATCTGGTTTATACCTATACCCCAGAGAAATACTCACGTCAGAAATTTGCCGTAAATAATATAGATGTGTTACCTCCGCGTTATAATGAGGGAAGAAACAGTAAAGGTGAAACTATTGTGCTTCCTAAAGAACGCACAATATCATTTAGCCTTGAAGGGCATGACCGTGTTCAGGAAGGAGGTGAAACTTACCGTTCGGTGATTCAGGCAGGCGGCAAAGTTACAGCAAATTTTACTGACTCTATTGGTAACGAAAACACAACTTCTAACGCAGGGCGAGTTAGCAATACCATCGTTACCCCTACCCTCAACACCCTCAGCAACCAAACCATCAGTAATGGGGTGCAAAAGCAGGCGCTGGCAGGCAATGACACGGTAAGTGTCAGCTCTCCACAGTGGAACGATCGACTGCATGACGTATTGCAGAAGATTAACGGCGGCGGCGCGCTGGAAAGCAGCGGCGTATCAGACGCTACGCTCAACCCTGTTTCTACCACGCAGAAAGGTAACGCCAGCCTCGGTCAACTCAATGGCCTGATTAACCCAGGCGAGAAGGGCGTGAATGCCGCTGGGATAAATCAGGGCAAAACGGTGGATACCAGCGCTTATCCGTTGCCTTCCGGAAAGAACGGGTATTTCGTCGTCTCCGACGATCCGAAAAGCCCGTATCTGATCAACGTTAACCCGAAACTGAATGGTCTTGGTCAGCTCGATCCCAGCCTGTTTGGTGATTTGAATGCAATGCTGGGTATCAAACCTGGCGAAGCGCCGCGTGAAACCAATATTGCGTATACCGATCAAAACCAGTTCCTGGGATCGGCCTATATGCTCGATCGTCTCAAACTGAACCCTGAATATGACTACCGTTTCCTCGGTGATGCGGCGTTCGATACCCGCTATGTTAGTAACGCCATGCTGAATAAGACGGGAAGTCGATACATCAACGGCATTGGTTCTGACCTTGACCAGATGCGTTATCTGATGGATAGCGCTGCAAGCACTCAGCAGTCGCTGGGACTGAAATTTGGGGTGGCGCTGACGGCAGATCAGATAGCGTCCCTTGAGCACAGCATGCTGTGGTGGGAAGCCGCCACCGTCAACGGTGAGACGGTAATGATACCGAAGCTGTATCTCTCGCCGAAAGATATCACCGTGAACAACGGTAGCGTCATTGCCGGGAATAATGTTCAGCTTACCAGCGGGAATATCACCAACTCCGGCAGTACGCTGTTGGCGAGAAACGACCTCACTCTCGACAGCCAAAACAGTATTAACAACCTTAACAATGGTCTGATGCAGGCCGGGGGCAACCTCGACCTGAGCGCGATTGGTGATATCAATAACGTCAGCTCCGCCATCAGCGGAAAAACGGTGGCGCTGGAAAGCCTGGGCGGCAACATCAATAATCTGACGCTGGCAGAACAGATTGATGTGAGTGCCAGGGACAAATACCGCAATGTGAGCTTTAAAGATACTCTGCTGGGGGCTACGGCATCGATAACCGCGCAGGACGGATTGTCGCTCTCGGCAGGCAAAGATATCACTGTTACTGGCGCGAATCTCTCTGCAGGTGGCTCATTGCTGATGGATGCGTGGGGGGATATTGCGGTAAATGCCAACCAGATTAACGATGCCCGGAGTCGCTCCGGACGCTGGATAACTGAGACTGGTCGGTCGTCAGTAGACTGGCAGGGTAGCGCCATCAGCGCGGGCGGTAACCTCGGTATCAATGCCGGGAATAACCTCAATATCACCGCCAGCGATGTTAAAGCGGGAGGGAATGCTCAGCTAACAGCGGGTAACGATCTCAATCTGAATGCAGCTACCACTCAGCAAAGTAGCCGTAACGGGGGCAGTGAATCGCACAGCACCGGGCTTTCCCGTACTACCGTTTCAGCGGGTGACAATCTGGTGTTGAAAGCGGGTCAGGATATTAATTCCCATGCGGCTGGGCTGGCTGCGGAGGATGATGTCGGTCTGCTGGCCGGGCGAGATGTCAACCTGCTGGCTGAAGCAACGACCGACGGCGACAGCTATCGTGCGAAGAAGAAAACCGTAGTCAATGACGCCGTACGCCAGCAGGGAACGGAAATTGCCAGCGGCGGCGACGCCGTCATTATTGCCGGGCGTGATGTAAACGCACAGGCAGCAGATGTTACGGCACAGGCCGATATCGGCGTAACGGCAGGCCGGGATGTGAATCTCACGACCGCCACAGAGAGCGATTATCACTACCAGGAAACCACGAAAACCAAAAAAGGATTCCTCAGTAAAAAGACTACCCATACGATTGAAGAAGACAGCGCTACGCGGGAAAAAGGCGCGCTGCTGAGTGGGAACAATGTGACTGTCACCGCCGGGAATAACATTTTGGTACAGGGCTCAGCCGTTGCCGGTGACGGCAATGTGGCGCTGGGGGCTGGCAACAATGTGGATATTGTTGCCGCCACCAATACCGATACCTCATGGCGCTTTAAAGAGACTAAAAAGAGCGGCCTGATGGGGTCAGGCGGGATAGGCTTCACCATCGGTAGCAGCAAAACCACGCACGATCTGCGCGAAAAAGGCACCACCCAAAGCGAGAGCTTCAGTACTGTCGGCTCAACGGCGGGCAACGTCAGTATCACCTCAGGCCAGCAGGCACATATCGGCGGCGCGGATATCATCGCCCAGAAAGATATTGCTGTTCGCGGCGACAGCGTACTTATTGAACCGGGTCATGACAAACGCACACGTGATGAGAAGTTTGAGCAGAAAACCAGCGGACTGACGGTGGCGCTGTCGGGGACTGCGGGCAGTGCGGTGAACAGCGCGGTTTCAGCAGCACAGGGAGCAAAACAAAGCAGCGATTCCCGACTGGCGGCACTGCAGGGTACGCAGGCAGTTCTCTCCGGAGTACAGGCCGGGCAGGCTGTGGCTCTGGATCAGGCGAAAGGGACCGCTAAAGACAATACCAATACGATAGGTGTCAGTGCTTCTCTGGGCTCACAGTCCTCAAAATCGACCTCCCACAGTGAGCAGGATTCAACGACGGGAAGTACTCTGAACGCAGGCAACAGCGTCAATATCACGTCCACAGGAAGCGATATTACTATTGCAGGCAGTGAAGTGAAGGCCGGTAAGGATGTGGTGCTGGATGCCACACGTGACGTGAATCTTATCGCTTCGCAGGATACGCAACTGACGACCGGTAAAAACAGCAGCAGCGGTGGCAGTATTGGCCTGGGTATCGGTGTGGGTTCCGGTGGCGCGGGGATCAGCGTCTCGGCGAACGCCAACAGCAGTAAAGGGCGTGAGAAAGGCAACGGCACCTGGCAGAATGAAACCACGGTGGATGCGGGTAATCAGGTCACGATAAACAGCGGGCGGGACACTACGCTTGCTGGTGCGCAGGTCAACGGCAATCAAGTGACGGCAGATGTAGGCCGCGATCTGACGATTACCAGTACGCAGGACAGCGACCACTACGATAGCAAACAGAACAGCGTGAGCGGAGGAGTGGGATATACCTTCGGCGCGGGGACGGCTTCTGCGAGTATCAATGCCAGCCGCGACAGGATGAAGAGCGACTATGATTCGGTGCAGGAGCAGAGCGGGATATTCGCGGGAGACGGTGGCTTTGATATCACCGTGGGCAAGCACACCCAACTGGATGGCGCGGTCATTGCTTCTACCGGTTCAGCGGATAAAAACAGTCTGGATACGGGCACGCTGGGCTTTGGCGATATCCACAATCAGGCAGATTACAAAGTGGATCACCAGGGGGGAGGGATCAGTACGGGAGGCAGTATTGGTCAACAGTTCGCGGGTAATCTGGCGAACGCCCTGATTGCCGGAGGTGGCAGCAGCGGGCATGCGGAAGGAACAACGCAGGCGGCGGTGAGTGAGGGGACGTTAACTGTTCGCGACACGGAAAACCAGAAGCAGGATGTCGCCGGTCTGAGCCGGGATGCGGAGCATGCAAACGGCAGCATCAGTCCTATTTTTGACAAGGAAAAAGAGCAGAGGCGTCTGCAAGAAGTGCAACTGATAGCCCAGATAGGTAACCAGGCGGCGGATATCGCGCGGACGCAAGGTGAGATAAATGGCCTGAACGCGGGTAAAAAAGCACTGGCAAAGGAAGGCATTCCTGAGCCGGATGTGAACGCCAGTGATGAAGAAAAAGCAAGATACCAGACGCAACTACGGAACTCAGCGGCATATAAAACCGAGCAGACGAAATACGGTACGGGCAGTGACGTGCAGCGGGGTATTCAGGCTGCAGTAGGCGCTCTGCAGGGGCTGGCTGGCGGTAATATTGGCGCGGCGCTGGCGGGGGCATCGGCACCGGAGCTTGCCAATATCATAGGCCATAAGGCGGGCCTCAGCGAGGATGATATCGCGGCTAAAGCCATCGCGCATGCGATACTGGGTGGTGCTGCGGCGGCTATGCAGGGGAACAATGTAGCAGCCGGAGCGGCTGGCGCAGCGGCAGGAGAGCTTGCTGCAAATGCGATACTGAAAACGATGTATCCGGGCAAGCACGTCAGTGAGCTGGATGAAAGTGACAGGCAGTTAGTCAGCAATCTTGCGACTATTGCATCCGGGCTGGCAGGTAATCTGGCCGGGGGGGATTCGAAAAGCACGACAACAGGGGCGCAGTCTGGTAAAAATTCAGTTGAGAATAACTACCTTAGCAGTAAGCAGATAGATGCCTGGTCCGCTGAAATGAAGTCCTGTCAGGCGGAAGGCGGTGACTGCGGCGGTATTATCAAAAAGTACGAAGAGTTGAGTACGGCACAGCAGAAGCAACTGATCAGTGACTGTGCAGCCAGCCCGGCAACCTGCCAGCAGAAATACGGTGATGTACTGACTGACAGTCTGGCGGTGAAGCAGGCAATAGATCGTGCTCTGGGTGAAGATATCCCGATCAAGATGG
Organism: Citrobacter sp. 21OH12SH02A-Citro; assembly: GCF_027919895.1. NCBI lineage: Bacteria > Pseudomonadati > Pseudomonadota > Gammaproteobacteria > Enterobacterales > Enterobacteriaceae > Citrobacter > Citrobacter sp. 21OH12SH02A-Citro. The sequence continues at coordinate 3,739,569 of NZ_CP114801.1, read as the reverse complement.
TCTACGATCTGACGGCGACTTTTGCGCAGCAAATGCAGTCCGAAGGGGTTGTCGCGACCAACAAAGTCTCGGAAGCACTCCAGAAAGAATACGGTCTGGATGAAGTTCAGGCGGGAATAGTCGCGAGCGCTGCGGCGTCAGCATTTGGGGGAATTAGTAAGGCTAAAGGGAATTCCCAGCCTAAAATTGAACAAATCCTCAAGCCAGAGAAAAACTGGGAAACTGCTCGAAACAAGGCACTGGATCTTGTAGGTAATTTAGGAGCGGACTCTAAGCCAGTTATCGGACGTTTGGAAGTCAGCGCTGGTAATGGGAAAGTCATAGGGCGGCAATCCAGCGACGGAAAGGTTGGTTGGCGTGTTGATTATGATCCTGAAAAAGGCACACACATCAATATATGGGATTACTCACAAGGTAAAGGCCCTGGAAAAGCGATGAAGCAAGTCATACCTTTTGAAGGCAATGAAAAGTCTTTTGAAACAATATTGAAACAGCTAAACAGGTAGAGCAAATGACTTTATTTGATGAGTGTCGGGAAGCACTGAGTGCTGATTTTAATATAGTAGAGGGGCTGGCTCAGCAGGAGGCTCTGGGCATTTTAAATAAGTATCCTCTCGCGAAAGGAAGTGTTACTTGGTCAGAGATCAGGCATTCTGATTATGAGAGTTTTGATGAGCTATTGAGTGCAAACTCTGTAAAAAATGATGACATGTTTGTCTTTGCAGATGATGCAAGTATTCCAGTTTTTAGGTCAAATCTAAGATTAATCGCTGAAAATATCTATGACGTAACAGCTTTATCGCCCAAATTATTCATTTTTAATGATGAAGTGATAATACAACCTTTATTCCCAACTGATATGTTCCGTTTAGGAATCAAGAAATAGTGGGAAAGCTCGCAAATCCCGACCCTTATGCCGGGATTTTTTTTTGCGCGTCATCTGCCACAGCTTTACACGGTTTTCCTCTCAACAGCGGGACGGGGTAACAACGCAAAAAAAGCCCGTGGAGAAAATGCAACAGGAAAGACCGGTTGTAACTCACGGAAAGAACAGGGAAAAACCGTTATCATCACAGCAATGTACACCGGAGCGAGTTGTTGTTGAGAATAATTTCCTGAGCAGTACCTCCTCGGAAAAACGTGATGCTTTGGCAGAGAAAGTCTTAAAAGGCGATAAATCCCTGCAAACCGCGAAAGAGTTTTTACAACTTGAGAATGCCGATAAACGTAGCGATGCACTGGTTGCTAAGTTCAATAAAGAACCAGCGGAGTTGAGCACGGCAGAGCGAACCGAGTTGGTAAGTTATTTGAAAATATATGCATCTGACATGCAGGCTAAATATGGTGAGGCAGTAACTAAAGAGCTGATCGCAGGAATGCTGACTGGGCAGGATTATATGAAGTCAGCGCCACAGACAGAGGCGCAGCAGAAAGCACAAACCATCATGAATACATGGGGTTATCATAAATCCAATGCCAGTATTGGAGACCCGGTATTGTTATTTGGCAGCAGTGTCCTTGGCACCACAATAAAAGAAGGTATGGCGGTTAATGCGGCAATCGGTGTGGGCGTGAATACGGGCGTACAACTTAGCGGGAATGATCCTTTCAGCTATGTTGATGCAATTCTCGCCGGTGTGACAGCTGCCGCGACTACAGGTAAAAGTTGGCAGGCATCAGCAGCGATCAATATGGGAGGTGCTGCGATTGGCAGTGCGATTAAAGGGGAAGATCCGACTAACTCTGTGATAAGTACTGGCTTTGGTAGTGCGGCTGGTAGTTTAGGGGAAAAGTTGTTGATTCATTGTCTCCGGTAACTGATCAAGTGACAAAGGATGTTATTGGTGCAGTTACAGGTTCTACTGCTTCTGAACTTACAGGAAAAGCTGTAAAAGATGAATTAGACAAGCGGGAGAAGAAGCAATGAATCTCTTCAGCAAGGTTGGTACCCTTTGGCTTCTTTTCTTGGTTGTGTACTGTACTGCCTTAATCTCTGTTGTTCTTTTCATATGCCAACTAGGAGTGTCAACAATTTTCTACTTCAAGGATGGGGCATTCCTTTTTTCATGGGAAGAGGCATTATATATCGCATTGAAAAAAGGGAGCATCGCAGGAGTAGTATTAGGTGCTGGAGTATGGTTGAAAAATAAATTGCATGAGCGTCATAGGAAATAATAGTTGTTGAGAATAACTCGCTCAGTGGTGACCGGGCCCGTGAAGCGGCGAAACAGGCCGCTGAATCGCTGAAAAATCAAGTCAGGGAAAAGCTGGGTGACGGTACAACCTCTTCCATCGCGAACGGTATTATCAATGCCCTCGCTGATACCGGTGATGCAGCACTAGGCTCAGCGGATTATGTTGCTGATGCGGCCATGGCGCTGGCAGCCTGTGCTGCGGGTGATAGTTACTGCAGCAAGGCCATGAGTGACCTGGCCGGGAAGAATCAGGTGGTGGCGGATACGGTTACTGCGCTGATGAAGAGTGAAACCTGGTCGGCGATAGCGGACACAGTTAAAGACGCTTCATCAGGGAACCAGGTTGCGCTTGAAGCGCCAGGTGGTTTGCTGGCTTGCATTATATTGCCAGGTTAGATAGTACCTGGCTCAGTAACTCGAATTGAAACAATATTAAAGTCTGAGAAAAACTGGGAAAGTGCTCGAAATAAGGCGCTAAATATTGTAGGTAATTTAGGTGCTGACTCTACACCTGTAATTGGGTGGTTAGAAGCAAGCGTAGGGAATGGAAAAATAATTGGACGCCAATCGAAGGGATGGACTCGCGGTCTGGCCGCCATCCTGGAGGGGGAGTGGCGGCGAGGATAAATGCTCGATGGCGCTTCGCTTAGCAGGCTAGCAGGGGAATCATTATTTTTTGCTGTTTAATCACCGGAATATCCCCTAAATCATTTAATGCTCCGGGAAAAGACTTTAACTACTTTCCTTCGTTACTACACTATTTAACCTGTGGCTGTTATACCGAGCTGAATAAAAACACAGTCATTTAAATAAGGGCTGATTTATTAAATACGAAGCGGCTCCAGAAAATAGTGTTGATATATGCAACGTATTGCAGCCAATAAAACAGATCGCGAACCATGAAATAAGAATGCTATCATTCACACCAGACGCGGCAGGCAACTGCTGGCACACGCATTTACCCCGGAGCACCCGATGAACAACGACATTCCGCTAAAATTTTATGATATCGCCGACGAATACGCGACTGAAGCGGCAAAGCCGGTGAGCGATACAGAACGCGACGTACTGGCACACTACTTCCAGCAGTTGATCACTCGTTTGATGAACAATGAAGAGATCAGCGAAGAAGCGCAGCAGGAGATGGCAACCGAGGCTGGAGTCGACGCACAGCGTATCGATGATATCGCGGAGTTCCTCAATCGTTGGGGTAACGAGTAGCCAAAGACATGGCCTGTGTTTTACACTGCGCGCAAATTGAGTAGGTATACTCTACAAGTAATAGGTTTAATCAGGCGGAAACAGCAATGAACGGAACAATCACAACGTGGTTTAAAGATAAAGGCTTTGGATTTATCAAAGATGAAAACGGCGACAACCGCTATTTTCATGTGATTAAGGTTGCTAATCCTGAGCTGATCAAGAAAGACGCGGCGGTGACCTTTGAGCCCACCACTAACAACAAAGGCTTATCTGCCTACGCGGTAAAAGTCATACCCGACAGCAAATACATCTATATCGCGGGTGAGCGTCTGAAGCTCACGGCGATCAAGTCTTACCTGGTCTACAGCGAAGAAGTCCCTGCTGAGACTCGTATCGACAAAGAAAATGCGGTGCTGTCCGTTGGTGTGCTGATGAACAGCATCCGACCGAAATCAGACGTGAAGCCTGGTGAAATGCGCACGCTGAAAAAGCTGGCCATCACCACCTTCCAGGGCACGACGCTGATCTTCTCGGAAGATGAAATCGACATCGACGAGACGGTGAAACTGCTTAAGGTCTGAAGCCCTTCAGAGTGAATGAAAACCGAAATCCAGCTCTTTTCAGAAGCGGGGTTTCGGTTTTTTTATGCGTATTTTTGTCAGAAGGGAATATCCATTTGAGCCAAATAGCAAATTCCATTCTGTTTTTTTATTTTGACGAGGCACCTGGATTTACCACGTCATCCATCAGTATGTAACGTGCTTCCTGGCGCGTGTATTGATCGATTAATGGCACAAGTCGCCGGAAATGCTCACTGGCACAATGTTCATCGAGAGCCGCGTGATTTGGCCATTCTTCGATAAAAATAAAATGCCCCGGATCTTTTTCATCAATATAGAGGTCATAAGCAATGCATTGCGGTTCTTTCTTCGTCGCCGATATTAGCTCACGGTACCAAGGGAGAACGGTTTCAATATACTCAGGTTTGATGAAATCTTCGGCAATGACCTTTAACATGCAGCCTCCTGGCAGAAAACGAATGCACACTATGTGATGAAGATATATTTAGGGCAAGACGCCACTGTGTTATATCGGTCGGTGAGTGAGTTATCTCAGCTATTAATCCGATGATCCGCTTAACTGTGATCCATCTCACCTCCCGGCAACCAAAATCTCCTGCGACTCAACGCCGTCCTCTATCTGTTTCGCCACCTTTTGTAAGGCCGGAAGATGTTTTTCCGCGGCCAGTTCGATGGTCATGGCGCTGGCCATATACACCAGATTCAGGCAGCCGATCACCCGCTGTTCACTGCGAATGGGGACGGCGATGGAGGCGATTTTCTCCTCCTGATCCCAACCGCGAAAGTTCTGGCCAAAACCGTCTTTTCGCGCACGGCTCAAAATGGCGTCGAGCTTCAGCGGTTCGCGCGCCAACTGGAACTCATCTCCTGGTCGTGAAGCCAGCATTTCAATCAGTTCCTGACGTTCATTCTCCGGGCTAAATGCCAGCCAGGTCAGGCCGGATGCGGTTTTCAGCAGCGGCAAACGACGCCCGACCATCGCCCGGTGAAACGACAGGCGGCTGAAGCGATGGGTGGTTTCACGCACCACCATCGCGTCCACATCCAGCGTGGAAACGTCGGTCGGCCAGATGACCTCCCGCAGCAAATCTCCCAACAGCGGGGCGGCGAGCGCAGAAATCCACTGCTCGTCACGAAATCCCTCACTGAGCTGACGGACCTTAATGGTTAAGCGAAAGCTGTCATCGGACAGACTGCGCCGGACGTAACCCTCATCCTGCAGGGTTTCCAGTAGTCGCCTGACCGTGGTGCGGTGCAGGCCGCTCAGCTCTGCCAGCAGGCCAACGCTGGCCCCGCCGTCGAGACGATTTAACATATTTAATAACATTAGTCCGCGCGTTAACCCGCGCACGGTTTTGTATTCGGTACTGTCGTCACTTTTCATATTTATTGACAAATATACAGTTAAAACAACGTTGTGCACTTAGTGCACACCTAGGCATGTTTTGATTGTAGCGCAAAAACTCACTTCTATACTGACCGCACAATAAAAAATTATTCACATTCTTTTAACAAAAAAACAATTGCGCCTCACCAGGGTCTGCAATTGCATTTTGTCCGAGTAGTGAGGTTCTGAAATGACAACAATAAATCCAGATATCCAACCCGCTGTGCAGCACACCGTGCAGGTAGCGATTGCCGGAGCCGGTCCGGTAGGGCTGATGATGGCGAACTATCTTGGCCAGATGGGCATTGAGGTGTTGGTGGTGGAGAAGCTCGATACCCTTATCGACTATCCTCGCGCCATCGGCATTGACGATGAAGCGCTGCGCACCATGCAGTCCGTCGGTCTGGTCGAAAATGTTCTGCCGCACACCACGCCGTGGCATGCGATGCGCTTTCTCACCCCGAAAGGGCGCTGTTTTGCTGATATCCAGCCGATGACTGACGAATTTGGCTGGTCGCGCCGCAACGCGTTTATTCAGCCGCAGGTAGACGCGGTGATGCTGGAAGGGCTGTCGCGTTTTCCCAACGTGCGCTGCCTGTTCTCCCGCGAACTGGAAGCCTTCAGCCAGCAAAATGGTGAAGTGACATTGAACCTGAAAGCGCCGGATGGCCAGCGTGAAACGGTGAAAGCCCAGTGGCTGGTGGCCTGCGACGGTGGGGCCAGCAACGTCAGACGTTCGCTGAATGTGCCATTTGAAGGCAAAACCGCGCCGAATCAGTGGATTGTGGTGGATATCGCTAACGATCCGCTCAGCACGCCGCATGTGTATCTGTGCTGCGATCCGGTGCGCCCGTATGTCTCCGCCGCGCTGCCGCACGCGGTGCGCCGCTTTGAATTTATGGTAATGCCAGGGGAAACCGAAGCGCAGCTCAGCGAACCGCAGAATATGCGCCAGCTTTTGAGCAAAGTGCTGCCGAACCCGGACAACGTCGAGCTGATCCGCCAGCGCGTATATACCCATAACGCACGTTTGGCCGAACGTTTTCGCATTGACCGCGTGCTGCTGGCGGGCGATGCGGCGCACATTATGCCGGTCTGGCAGGGGCAGGGGTACAACAGTGGCATGCGCGATGCCTTCAATCTGGCGTGGAAACTGGCGCTGGTGATTGAGGGTAAAGCCGGTGATGCGCTGTTGGATACCTACCAGCAGGAACGCCGCGACCACGCCAAAGCGATGATCGATCTCTCGGTGACCGCAGGCAACGTACTTGCGCCGCCGAAACGCTGGCACGGCGCGGTGCGCGACGGGGTTTCCTGGCTGCTGAACTACATTCCGCCGGTCAAACGCTACTTCCTTGAAATGCGCTTTAAGCCGATGCCGCAGTACCACGGCGGGGCGCTGGTGCGTGAAGGCGACGCGAAAACCTCTCCCGTTGGCAAGATGTTTATCCAGCCGAAGGTAACGCTGGAATCGGGTGAAGTGACGCTGCTCGACAACGTCATCGGGCCGAATTTCGCGGTGATCGGTTGGGGCTGTAACCCGCTGTGGGGCATGAGCGAGGCGCAGATCCAACAGTGGCAGGCGCTGGGGACGCAGTTTATCCAGGTGGTGCCGGATACACAGATACAAACCGATCAGGATAACCACGACGGCGTTACCCGCATTGGCGATACGCAAAACCGCCTGCGCGCGTGGTTTGCCCAGCACAACGCCGCGCTGGTGGTGATGCGCCCGGACCGCTTTGTAGCCGCCATCGCCATTCCGCAAACCCTGGGCAGTACCCTGAATAAACTGGCGTCGGTGATGACGCTCACCCGCGTTAATGCCCACATTCTCGCTGAAAAGGTGGCCTGATATGCACGCTTATCTTCACTGTCTTTCCCACTCGCCGCTGGTGGGTTACGTCGACCCGGCGCAGGCCGTGCTCGACGAGGTTAACGGTGTGATCGCCAGCGCCCGGGCACGTATTGCGGCGTTCGACCCTGAACTGGTGGTGCTGTTTGCCCCCGATCACTACAACGGATTTTTCTACGACGTGATGCCGCCGTTCTGTTTAGGCGTAGGCGCTACGGCGATCGGCGATTTCGGCAGCGCGGCGGGGGAACTGCCGGTGCCGACAGATCTCGCTGAAGCCTGCGCCCACGCGGTAATGAAAAGCGGCATCGATCTCGCCGTGTCCTACAACATGCAGGTCGATCACGGCTTCGCGCAGCCGCTGGAGTTTTTGCTCGGCGGTCTGGATAACGTGCCGGTGCTGCCGGTGTTTATTAACGGCGTCGCCACGCCGCTGCCGGGCTTTCAGCGTACCCGCATGCTCGGTGAAGCGATTGGCCGATTCGCCAGCTCGCTGAATCAGCGTGTGCTGTTTTTAGGCTCCGGCGGCCTGTCGCATCAGCCGCCGGTCCCGGAGCTGGCGAAGGCCGATGCCCATATGCGCGACCGCCTGCTCGGCAGCGGTAAACAACTGCCTGAAAACGAGCGCGAGCTGCGCCAGCAGCGGGTGATCAGCGCCGCCGAGAAGTTTGTGGCCGATCAAAACACGCTGCATCCGCTTAATCCTGTCTGGGATAACCGCTTTATGACGCTGCTTGAACAGGGGCGTTTGCAGGAGCTGGACGCGGTCAGTAACGAAGAACTGTCCGCGATGGCGGGCAAATCAACGCACGAAGTTAAAACCTGGGTTGCTGCCTTCGCCGCTATTTCTGCCTTTGGCAACTGGCGCAGCGAAGGCCGTTATTACCGCCCGATCCCAGAGTGGATCGCTGGATTCGGCTCCCTGAGCGCCACCACACAGAATTGAAACAGAACTGAATATGCAGGAGAACATCATGACTTACCAACCGCAAACCGAAGCCGCAACCAGTCGTTTTCTGCAGGTGCAGGAAGCAGGCGAAACGCTGCGCGTGCATTTCAATGACTGTGGGCAGGGCGAAGAGACCGTCGTGCTGTTGCATGGATCTGGTCCGGGTGCGACGGGCTGGGCGAACTTCAGCCGCAATATCGATCCGCTGGTGGAGGCTGGATACCGGGTGATCCTGCTGGATTGTCCTGGCTGGGGCAAAAGCGATGGCATCGTTAACCGCGGTTCGCGATCCGATCTCAATGCTCGCATCCTGAAAAGCGTGGTCGATCAGTTGGATATTCAGAAAATCCATCTGCTGGGCAACTCGATGGGGGGCCACAGTGCCGTGGCGTTCACCCTGAGCTGGCCGGAGCGTGTGGGTAAGCTGGTGCTGATGGGCGGCGGGACGGGGGGTATGAGCCTGTTTACCCCGATGCCGACCGAAGGCATCAAGCGCCTGAATCAGCTGTACCGCGAACCGACCATCGAGAACCTGAAGCTGATGATGGAGATCTTTGTCTTCGACACCAGCGACCTGACCGAGGCGCTGTTTGAGGCGCGTCTGAATAACATGCTGTCGCGTCGCGATCACCTGGAAAACTTTGTCCGCAGCCTTGAAGCCAACCCGAAACAGTTTCCGGATTTCAGCCCGCGCCTGGGGGAAATCAAAGCCCAGACCCTGATTGTCTGGGGACGCAACGACCGCTTTGTGCCGATGGACGCCGGCCTGCGCCTGCTCTCCGGGATTGCCGGGTCTGAGCTGCACATCTACCGCGACTGCGGGCACTGGGCACAGTGGGAACATGCGGATGCTTTTAACCAGTTGGTGCTGAACTTCCTCGCACGCCCTTAAGGAACGGACATGACGAATCTTAATCTTGAGCAGTTAGCCGCCGATTTACGTCAGGCTGAGGAAAAAGGGGACGCTATCGCCCCGTTGCGTGAACTGATCGGCGTGGATAACGCCGAAGCGGCCTACGCCATTCAGCGTATCAATGTGCAGTATGACGTGGCGCGAGGGCGTCGCGTCGTCGGGCGCAAAGTGGGACTGACGCACCCGAAAGTGCAACAGCAGCTGGGCGTCGATCAGCCTGACTTCGGCACGCTGTTCGCCGACATGTGCTACGGCGACAACGACACCATTGCGTTTGCCCGCGTGCTACAACCGCGTATTGAAGCGGAGATTGCGCTGGTGCTGAACCGCGATCTGCCCAATGTCGATACCACCTTTGACGAGCTGTACAACGCCATCGAGTGGGTGCTACCCGCGCTGGAAGTGGTCGGCAGCCGTATTCGCGACTGGTCGATCAAGTTTGTTGATACCGTGGCGGATAACGCCTCCTGTGGCGTGTATGTGGTCGGCGGTCCGGCACAGCGTCCGGCAGGGTTAGATCTGAAAAACTGCGCGATGAAAATGACGCGCAATAACGAAGAGGTTTCCAGCGGGCGCGGTAGCGAATGTCTGGGACATCCGATAAACGCCGCCGTGTGGCTGGCGCGCAAAATGGCCAGCCTCGGCGAGCCGCTGCGTGCCGGGGACATTATTCTCACCGGGGCGTTAGGCCCGATGGTGGCGGTGAATGCGGGCGATCGTTTCGAAGCCCATATCGACGGTATTGGTTCAGTTGCCGCCACCTTTTCAGCGGCGGTTACAAAAGGAAGTCAGTCATGAGTAAGCGTAAAGTCGCCATTATCGGCTCTGGCAACATCGGCACCGATTTGATGATTAAAATTCTGCGTCACGGCGTACGTCTGGAGATGGCGGTGATGGTGGGGATTGATCCGCAATCCGACGGTCTGGCACGCGCCCGGCGTATGGGCGTTGCCACCACCCATGAAGGGGTGACGGGGCTTCTTGCGATGCCTGAATTCGCTGACATCGACATCGTGTTTGATGCCACCAGCGCGGGCGCGCACGTGAAAAATGACGCCGCGCTGCGCGCCGTAAAACCGGGGATCCGTCTGATCGACCTGACGCCCGCAGCGATCGGCCCGTACTGCGTCCCGGTGGTGAACCTGGAGGCTAACGTTGACCAACAGAACGTCAATATGGTGACCTGCGGCGGGCAGGCGACCATCCCGATGGTGGCGGCGGTTTCTCGCGTGGCAAAAGTCCATTACGCCGAAATTATCGCCTCGATCGCCAGTAAATCTGCGGGACCGGGCACCCGCGCCAATATCGACGAGTTTACCGAAACCACCTCGAAGGCGATTGAAGTGGTGGGGGGCGCGGCCAAAGGCAAAGCCATTATCGTACTTAACCCGGCTGAGCCGCCGCTGATGATGCGCGACACGGTGTATGTGTTGAGCGAAGCGGCCTCCCAGCTTGAAGTTGAAGCGTCGATTAATGACATGGCGGCGGCGGTGCAGGCGTATGTGCCAGGCTATCGCCTGAAACAGCGCGTCCAGTTTGAAGTCATCCCGGAGGATAAACCGGTGAATCTGCCGGGTATTGGTCAGTTTTCCGGGCTGAAAACCGCGGTGTATCTGGAAGTGGAAGGTGCGGCGCACTATTTACCCGCCTATGCGGGCAACCTCGACATTATGACTTCCAGCGCGCTGGCAACCGCTGAGCAGATGGCGCAGTCACTCACCCGTCAGGCAGGAGAAGCAGCATGAACGGTAAAAAACTCTATATCTCTGACGTGACCCTGCGCGACGGTATGCATGCGATTCGTCACCAGTACTCGCTGGAAAACGTGTGCCAGATTGCCAAAGCGCTGGACGACGCGCGGGTTGATTCCATTGAGGTGGCCCACGGCGACGGTTTACAAGGTTCCAGCTTTAACTACGGCTTTGGCGCGCACAGCGATCTCGAGTGGATTGAAGCGGCAGCAGACGTGGTCAAACACGCAAAGATCGCCACGCTGTTGCTGCCGGGCATCGGCACTCTTCATGACCTGAAAAACGCGTATCAGGCCGGCGCGCGAGTGGTGCGCGTGGCGACCCACTGCACCGAAGCGGACGTGTCGGCCCAGCATATTCAGTACGCGCGTGAGCTCGGCATGGATACCGTCGGCTTTCTGATGATGAGCCATATGACCACGCCGGAGAATCTGGCGCAGCAGGCGAAGCTGATGGAAAACTACGGCGCGACTTGTATCTACGTGGTCGATTCCGGCGGGGCAATGAATATGAGCGATATTCGCGCCCGCTTCCGCGCCCTGAAAGCGGTGCTGAAGCCGGAGACAGAAACCGGAATGCATGCGCATCACAACCTGAGTCTCGGCGTGTCGAACTCGATTGCCGCGGTGGAAGAGGGCTGCGACCGTATCGACGCCAGCCTGGCGGGTATGGGCGCTGGCGCGGGCAATGCGCCGCTGGAAGTGTTTATCGCCGCTGCGGATAAGCTCGGCTGGCAGCACGGCACCGATCTGTATGCGCTGATGGACGCCGCCGACGATCTGGTGCGTCCATTGCAGGACCGTCCGGTGCGGGTGGATCGCGAAACGCTGGCACTGGGCTATGCCGGGGTGTACTCCAGCTTCTTGCGTCACTGCGAAGTGGCGGCGGCGCGTTATGGCCTGAGCGCGGTCGATATTCTGGTTGAACTGGGCAAACGCCGAATGGTGGGCGGCCAGGAAGATATGATCGTCGACGTGGCGCTGGATCTGCGCAATAGCAAATAAAAATGATTACGCGGCTGGCAACGTATCAGCCGCGACTCACCTGCATCGTGACCTCAGAGGTACATCTTATGACTACCCGTACCCCCACATCTTACCGCCTGACGTTAACCGTCGGGCTTTGCTTTTTAGTTGCCCTGATGGAAGGGCTGGATCTACAGGCCGCCGGGATCGCTGCCGTCGGTATCGCCCAGGCGTTTGCGCTGGATAAAATGCAGATGGGCTGGATCTTCAGTGCGGGCATTCTCGGACTGCTGCCCGGCGCGCTGGTGGGCGGCATGCTGGCCGATCGCTATGGCCGCAAGCGTATTCTTATTGCCTCGGTGGCGCTGTTCGGCCTGTTCTCGCTGGCGACGGCGATTTCCTGGGATTTCTCGTCGCTGGTGTTTGCCCGTCTGATGACCGGCGTCGGGTTGGGCGCGGCGTTGCCGAATCTGATCGCGCTGACCTCCGAAGCGGCGGGCCCGCGTTTTCGCGGTACGGCGGTGAGCCTGATGTACTGTGGCGTGCCGATTGGCGCGGCGTTAGCGGCGGCGCTCGGATTTAGCGGTCTGGCCGCCGCCTGGCAAACGGTGTTCTGGGTTGGCGGAGTGATCCCGCTGCTGCTGGTGCCGTTGTTGATGCGCTGGCTGCCAGAATCACAGGTTTATGCCCAGCAAACGCAGGTGGCCGCCGCGCCGTTGCGCGCCCTGTTCGCACCCGCTACCGCCACCGCCACGCTGCTGCTGTGGCTGTGCTATTTCTTCACCCTGCTGGTGGTGTATATGCTGATCAACTGGCTGCCGATGCTGCTGGTGGAGCAGGGCTTTCAGCCCTCGCAGGCGGCTGGCGTGATGTTTGCTCTGCAAATCGGTGCGGCCAGCGGCACGTTAATTCTTGGGGCATTAATGGACAAACTGCGCCCGGTGGTCATGTCGCTTCTGATCTACACCGGGATGTTGGCTTCGTTGCTGGCGCTGGGGACGGTGTCGTCATTGAGCGGTATGCTGATGGCTGGATTTGTGGCGGGGATGTTTGCCACTGGAGGACAAAGCGTGCTGTATGCGCTGGCTCCGCTGTTTTACAGCACGCAGATCCGCGCGACAGGCGTGGGCACCGCCGTCGCCGTTGGGCGTCTGGGGGCGATGAGCGGCCCGCTGCTGGCAGGAAAAATGTTAGCGCTCGGCACTGGAACGGTAGGCGTGATGGCAGCTTCTGCGCCGGGCATTTTACTGGCAGGGCTGGCGGTATTTTTCCTGATGAGCCGTAAATCGCAGATGCCGATCCCGACCAGTGGCTCATAAGCAATCGTTCGGTTGTATGAGTGGGGAGATACGGTTCCCACTTCCGGGTGAACGCCAGCCGGCGATGACGTTGCCAGAGTTTATGTAAAGCCTGGCAACGGAGGCGTTATGAGCTGGCGGCCCTTTTTATATTTGATAATTAACCCCCACCCGATATTAAGCGCCCGGCGCGGTCATCTGCGTCTGGTGCAGGGTTGATTTTGCATTGTGTTAACAAACGCGGTATAACACACCTTCTTTGGATGTTTAGATGTCCATACGTTTGGAAGGTTATATGCAAACAACACAACAAAATGCGCCACTGAAGCGCACGATGAAAACGCGTCACCTGATTATGCTCTCCTTAGGCGGCGTGATTGGCACAGGGTTATTCTTCAATACCGGCTACATCATCTCCACTACCGGGGCCGCGGGAACGCTGCTGGCCTATCTGATTGGCGCGCTGGTGGTCTGGCTGGTTATGCAGTGTCTGGGCGAGCTGTCGGTCGCGATGCCGGAGACCGGGGCGTTTCACGTCTATGCCGCGCGCTATCTCGGCCCGGCGACGGGGTATACCGTGGCCTGGCTCTACTGGCTGACCTGGACCGTGGCGCTTGGTTCGAGTTTTACCGCTGCCGGATTCTGTATGCAGTACTGGTTTCCGTTGGTGCCAGTATGGGTCTGGTGCGTGGTGTTCTGTGTGATTATTTTTGGCCTGAACGTTATCTCCACGCGCTTTTTTGCCGAAGGGGAGTTCTGGTTCTCGCTGGTGAAAGTGGTCACTATCATCGCCTTTATTATCCTCGGCGGGGCAGCGATTTTTGGCTTTATCCCGATGCAGGATGGCTCGCCCGCGCCGGGGCTGAGTAATATCACGGCGGAAGGTTGGTTCCCGCATGGCGGCTTACCGATCCTGATGACGATGGTGGCGGTGAACTTTGCTTTTTCGGGAACTGAGCTTATCGGTATTGCCGCCGGTGAAACGGAAAATCCGCGCAAGGTGATCCCGGTGGCGATTCGTACCACCATCGCGCGACTGATTATTTTCTTTATCGGCACCGTGTTTGTGCTGGCGGCGCTGATCCCGATGCAGCAGGCGGGCGTGGAGAAAAGCCCGTTTGTGCTGGTATTTGAGAAGGTAGGTATTCCGTACGCTGCCGATATTTTTAACTTCGTGATCCTGACAGCCATTCTTTCTGCGGCGAACTCCGGGCTGTATGCCTCCGGGCGCATGCTCTGGTCGCTGTCGAATGAACGTACGCTGCCAGCCTGTTTTGCGCGAGTAACGAAAAACGGCGTGCCGCTGACGGCGCTGTCGGTCAGTATGCTCGGCGGCATACTGGCGTTGTTTTCCAGCGTGGTGGCCCCGGACACGGTATTTGTCGCGCTGTCGGCAATCTCCGGGTTTGCGGTGGTGGCGGTGTGGCTGAGCATCTGCGCCTCGCACTTTGTTTTTCGCCGCCGTCATTTGCAACAGGGTAAGGCATTGAGTGCATTACATTATCGTGCGCCGTGGTATCCGCTGGTGCCGGTATTGGGATTTGTGTTGTGCCTGGTGGCCTGTGTAGGGCTGGCATTCGATCCAGCGCAGAGAATTGCGTTGTGGTGCGGGTTACCGTTTGTTGCGTTGTGCTATGGTGCATATTTCCTTACTCAACCCCGTAACGCAAAACAGGAGCCAGAACATGTCGCAGAATAATCCGTTACGCGCTCTCCTTGAGAAACAGGATGTCCTGTTACTGGATGGCGCGATGGCGACGGAGCTGGAAGCGCGAGGGTGTAACTTAGCCGACAGCCTGTGGTCAGCCAAAGTGCTGGTAGAAAACCCGGAGCTTATCCGCGAAGTGCATCTTGATTATTACCGGGCGGGGGCGCAATGCGCGATCACCGCCAGCTATCAGGCGACACCGGCGGGATTTGCCGCGCGAGGCCTGGATGAAGCGCAGTCGAAAGCGCTGATTGGCAAAAGCGTGGAGCTGGCGCGTAAAGCGCGTGAAGCGTATCTGGCAGAGAACCCGCAAGCGGGCACGCTGTTGGTGGCGGGATCTGTCGGACCTTACGGCGCGTATCTGGCGGACGGCTCTGAATACCGTGGCGATTACCAGCGCAGCGCCGAGGCGTTCCAGGCGTTTCATCGCCCGCGCGTGGAAGCATTGCTGGATGCCGGGGCCGATCTGCTGGCCTGCGAAACCCTGCCGAATTTTGTCGAGATTGGCGCACTGGCTGAGCTGTTGACCGCGTACCCGCGTGCGCGTGCCTGGTTCTCATTTACTCTGCGTGACAGCGAGCACCTGAGCGACGGTACGCCGCTGCGTGACGTGGTCGCGTTGCTGGCGGATTATCCGCAGGTGGTGGCGTTAGGTATTAACTGCATTGCGCTGGAAAACACCACCGCTGCGTTGCTGCATTTACACGGCTTAACGGCGCTGCCGCTGGTGGTGTATCCGAATTCGGGCGAGCAGTACGATGCCGCGAGCAAAACCTGGCATCATCACGGTGAGTCTTGTGCGCAACTGGCGGATTATCTGCCACAGTGGCAGGCCGCTGGCGCACGATTGATTGGCGGGTGCTGTCGCACCACGCCTGCGGATATTGCCGCGTTAAAAGTTCAAGTTCAGGCCCGATAAGACGTAAGCCGCCATCGGGCATTTTTTGCCGGATGGCGATACGGTATGAACCGGAAACATGGGTAACACTTTATGCCGCATCCGCCAGCACAAACATGCCGTACGGATGGATTTCGAGATAATACTGCTCGCCGACGTCCGGCTGCAGACGCGTAGCGTTGACCTGCAATAAAATCTCCTGTCCGTGCCACTCCACCGTGACCTCATATTGGGGTCCCATATACGCGACATGGCTGATCACGCAGCGCTGGCTCTCTTCGCCGCGGTCGCTGAGCGTGATCGCTTCCGGGCGCACGCCTACCATGCCCTCGCCTTGATCGCTAAAGTGCAGTGGGCGCGGCAGATGATAGCCGTAGATATCAACGTATCTGTCGCTGAAGGTGGCCGGGAACAGGTTAGAATCGCCCATAAAGCTCGCCATAAAGCGGGAGGCGGGCTGGCGATAGAGATCCTGCGGCGAGCCGATCTGCATGATGTGTCCCTTGTTCATCACCAGTACGGTATCGGAAACCGCAAAGGCTTCGCTTTGATCGTGGGTGACGTACAGCGAGGTGATATCAAACTGCTTTTGCAGCTCGCGGATCTTGTCGCGCATGCTGCGACGCAGGTTGGCGTCCAGGTTACTTAACGGCTCATCAAACAGCAGCACTTTCGGTTTGAGGATCAACGCACGGGCCAGCGCCACGCGCTGCTGCTGACCGCCGGAGATCTGATCGACAAAGCGGTCTTCAAATCCCTCCAGATCCACCATCGCCAGCGCCTCTTTGACGCGGGTTTTCACCTCCGCGCGCGACACGCCGAGCATCTTCAGGCCATAACCGACGTTCTCCCCTAACGACATGTGCGGGAACAGGGCATATGACTGAAACACCATACAGATATCGCGCTGCTGAATAGAACGATGGGTAACGTCTTCGCTATCAATGAAAATTTGTCCTTCGCTCGGTTTTTCCAGCCCGGCAACCAGACGCAAGATGGTGGTTTTACCGCAGCCGGACGGGCCGAGCAGCGTTACCATTTGCCCCTGCGGAATGGTGAGATTGATATTGTCGATAACCGTGTTGCTGCCAAATCGTTTAGTGACGTTGCGCAGTTCAACGAAATTTTTCTGAGTCATAGTGCGCTCCATTACGCCTGGTTTTTGGCTTTTGAACGGGAGGTACGTGATTCACCGATCAGCCAGTCAAAGATGAAAATAATCGCCAGCATCACCACGATTAAAATGGAACCGTAGGCAATCGCCACGCCGTATTCGCCGTCTTCTACGCGGTTCAGGATGTAGGCCGTGGCCACGCGGGTATCCGGCGTGACGAGGAACACAATGGCGCTGACGGTGGTAATGGCGCGCACAAAGCTGTAGATCAGCGCTGAGAGGATCGCCGGGCGCAGCAGCGGCAACAGGATATGCGTAATGGTGCGCAGGGAACCGGCGCGCAGACTGAGCGAGGCTTCATCCAGCGATTTATCGATTTGGCCTAAGCCCGCAATGCCCGCCCGGATACCGACCGGGACGTTACGCATCACCATTGAGATAATCACGATGGCGGCGGTGCCGGTGAGGTATACCGGGGCGCTGTTAAAGGCCAGAATGTACGACACGCCCGCTACGGTGCCCGGAACGGCAAAGCACAGCATAGTGGTGAACTCGATGGTCTTTTTGCCTTTAAAGTGCTGACGCACCACAACCCATGCGATCAGCAGGCCGAAGATGGCGGTGATCGGCGCGGCAATCCCGGCGTAGAGCAGGGTGTCGAGCAGTGAAGGCCACGCGCCGTCGCTCATTCCCTGACCGAACAGTTTGGTAAAGTTCGCCAGCGTCAGGGTGTAGTCCACGCCCCAGTTTACGGTGAAACTGCCGTAGAAAATGCTGCCGTAGAGCAGGGCGTTAAAGGCAATCCACACCGCCAGCAGCGCGACCACGCTCCATACCAGCGTTACCGGCAGCGGCTGCACGTCGCCCCGATAGGATTTACCAGAAACGGTGACGTACGAGCGTTTACCAATCCACATGTACTGCACGCAGAACACCAGCAGCGAGAACAGCAACAGGAAGGCACCCAGCGTACTGGCGGCCTGGTAGTCGAGCTGGGAGCCGGTGATGTAGAAGTAGATTTGCGTTGCCAGCACGTCGAAGTTACCGCCAAGCACCAGCGGGTTACTGAAGTCGGCCAGCGACTGCACCACCACAATTAAAAAGGCGTTTGCCAGCGCCGGTTTTAGCAGCGGGACAAACACGCCGTTAAAGGTTTGCCAGCGGCTGGCGCGCAGGGTGTATGACGCCTCCTCCAGCGACGGATGAATGGTTTTGATCGCCCCGTCGAGGATCATAAACGCCATCGGAGTGAAGGCCAGCACCTGCGCCAGCCAGATGCCGGTAAAACCGTACAGCCAGTTGGTGTTGGTCAAACCAAACCATTCGACCATAAATTCGGTGATGTAACCGGAGCGTCCCATCATCAGCGTTACACCTAAACCCACAACAAACGGCGGGGTGACGATCGGCAGAATCGAGAAAATTCGTCCGATAATGGCGCTGCGTTTCGCGATACGGGTGGTGTAGATAGCCAGCACCAGGCCAAAGAAGGTACAGCCGACGCCGACGGCAATCGACAGCATAATCGAGTTGAGGATCACCTGAATGATATGCGCCTGCGACAGCACATTCATAAACGCCAGCGGAGCAAATTCTCCGGCGTCGTTGGTGAACATCGGAATGAAAATAGCGATACTTGGCCAGACGATAAAAATACCGATCAGCGCGACAATCGCGGTGAGCGAGCCGATGACGAAACGGTCGCCGCCCAGCCATTCCAGACGGGTGAGCGCTAGGGTCATGATCGCGCCAAGTGCCACAAACAGCACGATGGTGGCATAGCCTAAGCCGCGTCCCTCAAGAGTCGCGCTGGCGACGATAAACGCCATACAGAAAAACGCCCAGCCCGCGTCAAAATAATGGCGGCTGCGCTGTTCGCGTCTGGCTTCATGGAACGGGCGCACCAGCAGCAGGCTTGGCAGCAGATACCAGAGCCAACTGATATTGAACTGTGACCAGCTGTAGGCGGCGAGAATTTCTTCGCGCGTCGACTCAAGCAGACCGTAGTCCAGGCTCCAGCTCGGCAGCAGGGCAAACGCCAGCCAGCCGAGTAAAATCCAAAGAAATATCGCATCCCGTTTTTTCACGGGATGGAGTGCAAGTGTGTGTGACATAGCGGTTCCGGTATTTCAGGCCGGATATGGCGTTGAGGCCGTATCCGGCAAATGAACGCAAATCTGGGGTTATTTACCCATCTTCACTTCGCTGACCCACTTATTGATCAGGGCTTTACGCACGTCGGTCGAGCCGTACTTATCCATGTCGTAATTGATAAGCTTCAGGTCGTCGAGCTTCAGCGAGTTAGGGGACGTCTCGGCGGTGGTGTTGGTCAGGATCTGATAGGATTTACCTTTCTTCCACGCCAGCTCCTGCGCGTCTTTCGACAGTACCCAGTCAACGAACAGTTTGGCGTTATCGAGGTTACGCGCGCCTTTCAGGATGCTGACACCGCCGATTTCATAACCGGTACCTTCGCACGGTGAGACAAGTTCCAGCGGTGCACCCTGTTCTTTTTCCAGCGAGTAGTCGTGCAAGAAACCGATGCCGATAGCCGTTTCGCCACGGGCGGCGTTACGCGCCGGGGCAATGCCGGATTTGGTGTACTGCGAGACGTTGGCGTTGAGCTGTTTCAGGTAGTCAAAGGCCTGATCTTCCCCCCACAGTTGGGCAAAAGTCGCCAGTGCGGTATAGGCGGTACCGGAGCTTTGCGGATCAGCAATCTGGATTTCGCCTTTGTATTCCGGTTTGGTCAGATCCTTCCAGCATTTTGGCACCGGTAGGTTTTTCTCTTTCAGGCGCTGGGTATTGACGCCAAAGCCCAGAATACCGACATAAACCGCCGAGGAGAGGTTGCCTTTCACTTTTGCCGGATCGCGAAACTTCTCCATGATTTGTTCGAGGTTTGGTGATTTATACGGCTGCAGCAGCCCCATTTCACCGGCCTGGGACTGTGGATCCAGCGTACCACCGTACCAGACATCCGCTTGCGGGTTTTTCTTCTCGGCATCCACTTTCGCCAGCGTACTGCCTGAGCCGTTGCGAATGAATGAAGTCTTCACATCATATTTTTCACCGAAGGCTTTGGTTTCGGTTTCGCACATTTCGTTGGTGGCGCTGCAATACACCACCAGACGACCCTGCGCCTGAGCTGCACTGCTGAAGGCTGCCAGCGTCAGAGCGGAGGCAATTAGGGTAGAGGTAAGCGTCAGTTTCATTGTTTTATCCTTTGACTGAGAGAAGGGGGAATGCCCGCAATGAGCAATGGCATCAGCAATAAACCCATAAAGACAGCGGCAACCGAGAGCAAACTGAACATTCCCGACCAGCCGTAGTGTTCTATGACCAGCGACAGCGGCCAACCCGCCAGCGCGGCCCCCAGATAGGCGAACAGCCCGAGAAAACCAGTAATTGAACCTGCCGCCGCTTTATGTCCGCATTCCACGGCCGCGAGGCCAATTAACATCTGTGGGCCAAACACAAAAAAGCCCACGGTAAAGAAACACACTGCCAGTAGCGCGTAGTGGTGCACCGGTGCCAGCCACAGCGCGGCGACGGAGACCATCAGCCCCAGTGTGAACAGCAAAATCATTGGCGCACGCTGACCGCTGAACAGCAGATCCGATCCCCATCCGGCAAACAGCGCCCCCAGCAAGCCACCGACTTCAAACAGCATTACCGTGGCATTGGCGCTGAGCAGGTTCACACCGTGGCTTTCCGTCAGCCAGATGTTGCCCCAGTCGTTGAGCGCAATGCGGATCAAATAGACCAACACATATGACACGCCGAGTAGCCAGATCATCGGGTTCTTCAGCATGGTGGTGCGTAACATTTGCCACAGTCCCATCGGCGGGCTTTGCTGCTCCTGACGCAACTCCAGCGGGTCTTGCCGCCATTCCCCAACCGTGGGTAAGCCTTCTTCCCGGGGCGTGCCTTTCAGTTGCAGGGTGAGCCAGACGCCTAACGCCATGCTGATTATTCCTGGAGTCAGCATGGCTGCCTGCCAACCCCACCAATGGGCGGCAAAGGCGCTAATCAGCGGGATGATGGCCCCACCGATGTTGATCGACATATTCCAGCAGCCCCACCAGAAGCCGCGTTCGTTGCGCGAGTACCAGTGAGTCAGTAGTCGGGCGCAGGGCGGCCAGCCCCAGCCCTGAAAAAATCCGTTCAGCGTCCAGACCACCAGGAGCAGCGTCAGCGATTCACCAAAGGCGAACAGCACGTTTAAAACGCCGGTGGCAAACAGGCCAATGCCCATAAACGCGCGCTGTCCGTGGCTGTCGTGCCATAGCCCGGCGGTGAATTTCGACAGGCCATAGGTCAGATAAAACAGCGATCCCAGCAGGCCGATATCGCCTTTATCCAGACCCAGATCCGTTTGCAGCGCCGGGAGGACGTAGTTAACGCTTTTGCGCGTCAGATAAAACGCGGCGTACCCAATCACCATACACATCAGCAGCCGGGGGCGTAGCGCCCGGTATTGTTGGTCTGTTTCGCGTGATGCACGTGCATGCATGGCAGCCTCCGTTTGTGCTGACTATAGGAAAGTGAAAGCAAAATGGGATGAGATAAAGTCCGCAGTGACTAAGACTTTTTCCTGGTTAACGGCTGATTTGTTGCAAATTTGTGGGCAGGTTAACAATTACCCGCGTGCCGTTGTTCGATTCGAGCGTCAGTTCGCCGCCAAGGGCGCTGACCCGCTCACGCATCCCCTGGATACCGAACCCGGGGATTTTCTCTGCGAGAATACCTACACCGTTGTCAGCGACGTGCAGAAACACGCGGTGTTCCTGCTGGCGCAGCGTAATCGACACTTCGCTGGCGTCGGCATGTTTACAGACGTTATTGAGCAACTCCTGCAGCAGGCGATACAGTGTGAAACGCACCGTTTCATTTTCTGGCGTATTTTCAAGCTGATAGTCAAACCAACAGCGAATGCCGCGTTCGGCAAAGGCAAATTCATTCACCAGATGATGCAGTGCATCTTTAAAGGCCAGTTCATCGAGCGCGGGCGGCCGCAGCTGGCGCAACAGTTGGCGGGTGGAGTGGTGAATGCGCCGGGCAAGGTCGTTGATCTGATTTGCCGCTTCAAGCGTTTGCTCGCGACCCGGCGCGCGCTTGACCAGTTGCGACTGAATTTGAATGGCGGTGATGTTCTGACCAATTTCGTCGTGTAGCTCCCGCGCCAGGCTTTTGCGCGTATTTTCCTCGGTGCGGATCAGTTGTTCGGTCAGCGCGCGTCGCGCTGCCAGTTCGGCTTCCAGACGCTGGCGATAATGGTGCAGGTTTTGCGCCAGATGCTGCTGGCGGCTGATAGCGATCCCCAGCCCTATGCCCAGCAGCGCCTGGGTGGCGAGGAAAATCTCCAGCTCCAGTAAATTGCTGAACCCGACGCCGATTTGCCGGGCGATGGTGATCATCATGCTGCCGAGCAGTCCGGACAACACGCCGCCCTGCCAGCCAAATTTCCACGCCATCACCACGTTCGGTAAGAACACCACGATTAGCAGCAGGCGCTCGATCTCCGGTGACAGCACCATCTGGGTACCTATGCCAATAATGAAAAACAGACTGCACCAGATGATAAGCGAGGTACGCAGGGGGGGATTGGTGGTATCCAGTCCGAGCAAATGATAGCGGTGCTGCTGGCGCAGAAATTCATAGATCAGATAGACAAACGGCGTCAGCAGCACGCCGCCGGTAAACGATGCCAGGCCAATTAACGTTGCCGGGCTTTGGATAAACGGTGAAAGCAGGAGGGTATTGAGCAATGACGTGATCGTCACCGCGGCCAGCAGCAGCGTTAAGCGCTGCCAGTAAAGGGGGAAGCGGTGCCAGTAGGACTGGCCGATACTCGCCGGGATCAGACTAATCAACGGCGCAGCCAGCAGGATATAGCCATTCACTAATTGCTCGCTGTGCAGCCAGAACAGCATCAGCACCGGCGGCAGTACCAGCGCGGGCCAGTAACGGCGAGAAAGCAGGATTAGCAGAGCGAGATAGACGCCGTGCGGCAGGAATAGCGCTGCCTGCTGGCCGTTGTGGGTCAGGTAAAACCCCAGCGTCCACAGCATCAGCCAGCCCGATCCCCAGGCCAGCAGAATAAACAGAGAAATAACCCAATGACGAAGGCTGCGTGACATTAATGCCCCGTCAGCAACTGGTGGTCGAGTGCAAAATGCACCAGATCGATGGTGCTGTGGCATTGCAGTTTGCCCAGCACGTTCGCACGATGAACGTGCACCGTTTTATGGCTGAGGTCGAGCTTGAAGGCGATCTCTTTTACGCTGTCGCCTTTGACCAGCAGATCAAACACTTCGCGCTCGCGCGGGGTCAGTATCTCCAGTACCTGCGCGGGCTGTTCGCCGCCGCGTAGCGCCCGTAGCGCGTCGGCGCACAGGTAATGCCCGCCCATACCAACCGATCGTACCGCCTGCACCAGTTCCTCCGGTCCGCAACGTTTGGTCAGATAACCGCTGGCACCGGCATCCAGTGCGCTTTGCACAAACGTGGGTGAGTCATAGATGCTGAGAATAATGGCGCGAAAACCGGGCTTCTGCGCCCGCAGTCGTTTTAACAGGCTCAGGCCATTTTCATCCGGCATGGCGATATCCATCACCGCAACGTTGACGTCATCATGCAGTAATGCAGGCCACGCCTGTGCCGCGCTGCTGTACTGGCCAGCAACGTTGAGATCGTCTTCGAGACTGAGTAATTGCGCAAAGCCGGAACGCACCACCACATGGTCATCCACCAGCACAACATGAATCATGATCTTGCTCTCTTGCCTGACAATGGCATCTATGATGCCTGCCAGCGCCGCGCTGGCAATCCCCGTGGCGCGGATATGTAACGAATGTAACAAAATCGCAATAATTTGCCGGCCTGCAATCAAATGCATTTCCGGGCTAAGCATTGCCGCTTTTTTTCTAAAAACAGATCGCTATTAGCCAGAATTTTTAATTCCTTTATCAAATTGTGCCGCAACGAAATACTGCCCCCATAACAAGACAGGGGAGCAGACAATCATGGCTATTTCATCGCGTAACGCACTACTTGCCGCACTGGCATTCATCGCATTTCAGGCACAGGCGGTGAACGTCACCGTTGCTTATCAGACCTCCGCTGAACCCGCCAAAGTGGCGCAGGCGGATAACACCTTTGCTAAAGAGAGCGGGGCTACCGTTGACTGGCGCAAATTCGACAGCGGTGCGAGCATCGTCCGTGCGCTGGCATCCGGTGATGTGCAGATCGGTAATCTTGGCTCCAGCCCGCTGGCGGTCGCTGCCAGCCAGCAGGTGCCTATTGAGGTTTTCCTGCTGGCGTCAAAACTCGGCAATTCTGAAGCGCTGGTGGTGAAGAAAAACATCAGTAAACCGCAAGATTTGATTGGTAAACGCATTGCCGTGCCGTTTATTTCCACTACCCATTACAGCCTGCTGGCGGCGTTGAAACACTGGGGTATCAAAGCAGGGCAGGTGGAGATTGTGAACCTGCAGCCACCCGCGATTGTTGCCGCCTGGCAGCGCGGAGATATTGATGGTGCTTATGTCTGGGCGCCTGCGGTAAACGCGCTGGAAAAAGATGGCAAGGTATTAACCGACTCATCGCAGGTTGGCGAGTGGGGCGCACCGACGCTGGACGTGTGGGTGGTGCGCAAAGATTTTGCCGAGAAGCATCCTGACGTGGTGAAAGCCTTTGCCAAAAGCGCCATCGACGCCCAGCAGCCTTATATCGCTAATCCCGATGAATGGCTGAAACAGCCGGAGAATATCAGCAAACTGTCGCGTTTGAGTGGCGTACCGGAGGCGGATGTGCCAGGGCTGGTGAAAGGTAACACCTATTTGACGGCACAACAGCAAACCGCTGAGCTAACCGGCCCGGTGAATAAAGCGATTATCGACACCGCGCAGTTCCTCAAAGAGCAGGGCAAAGTCCCCGCCGTCGCGACGGATTACAGCCAGTATGTGACCGATCGCTTCGTGCAATAAATAAGGAGGCGCTGATGCTGCAAATCTCTCATCTTGCCGCCAGCTACGGTGGAAAACCGGTGCTGGAAGATATCAACCTGACGCTCGATAGTGGCGAACTGCTGGTGGTACTCGGACCTTCTGGTTGCGGAAAAACCACGCTGTTAAATCTGATTGCCGGGTTTGTGCCGTATCAGCATGGCAGCATTATGCTGGCGGGCAACAAGGTTGAAGGTCCAGGCGCAGAGCGCGGGGTTGTGTTCCAGAACGAAGGCCTGCTGCCCTGGCGCAACGTGCAGGACAACGTGGCCTTCGGGCTGCAACTGGCGGGGATGGAGAAGCCCCAACGTCAACGAATCGCGCGGGAGATGTTGCAGAAAGTTGGGCTGGAGGATGCGGGAAAACGTTTTATCTGGCAGCTCTCTGGTGGTCAGCGTCAGCGCGTAGGCATTGCGCGGGCGTTGGCTGCCAACCCGCAGCTGTTGTTGCTGGATGAACCCTTTGGCGCGCTCGACGCCTTTACCCGCGAGCAGATGCAAACCCTCCTGCTGAAGTTGTGGCATGAGACTGGCAAACAGGTGCTGTTGATTACCCACGATATTGAAGAAGCCGTTTTTTTGGCAACGGAGCTGGTATTGCTGTCGCCAGGCCCTGGCCGGGTACTGGAGCGTCTGCCGCTGAATTTCGCTCGTCGCTTTGTGGCCGGAGAGCCGAGCCGCAGCATTAAGTCCGACCCGCAGTTTATCGCCATGCGCGAGTATGTGTTAGGTCGTGTCTTTGAACAACGGGAGGCATTCTCATGAGCGTGGTGATTAATGATAAACCCCGTCGCCAGCGCGCGCTGAACTGGCGCTGGCCGTTCTCGCGGCAGATTACCTTAAGCTTCGGTACGCTGGTCGTCATTCTGGCGGTGTGGTGGACGGTGGCGGCGCTGCAGTTAATCAGTCCGCTGTTTTTACCCCCGCCGGGCCAGGTTTTGCAAAAACTGATGGTTATTGCCGGGCCGCAGGGGTTTATGGATGCCACGCTGTGGCAGCATCTGGCGGCGAGCCTGACGCGTATTGTTATCGCGCTGCTGGCGGCGGTACTGCTCGGCGTTCCGGTTGGGATCGCTATGGGGCTGAGTCCGACGATGCGCGGCATTCTCGATCCGATCATTGAACTGTATCGTCCGGTTCCGCCATTGGCCTATTTGCCGCTGATGGTGATCTGGTTTGGCATTGGTGAGACCTCCAAGATCCTGCTGATCTATCTGGCGATTTTCGCCCCTGTAGCGATGTCGGCGCTGGCGGGGGTTAAAAGCGCGCAGCAGGTGAGAGTGCGTGCCGCACAGTCGCTGGGAGCCAGCCGTACGCAGGTGCTGTGGTTTGTTATTTTGCCGGGGGCATTGCCGGAGATACTCACAGGGTTGCGTATCGGGCTTGGCGTGGGCTGGTCGACGTTGGTGGCAGCAGAGCTGATTGCCGCCACGCGAGGTTTAGGATTTATGGTGCAGTCAGCCGGTGAGTTTCTGGCAACGGATGTGGTGCTGGCGGGGATCGCGGTGATTGCCGTTATCGCGTTTATTTTAGAACTGGGTCTGCGCGCGCTTCAGCGCCGCCTGACGCCCTGGCATGGAGAAGTACAATGAGTGAACGTCTGAGCATTACCCCGCTGGGGCCGAACATTGGCGCACAAATCACCGGTGCGGATTTGACGCGCCCGCTGAGCGATAATCAGTTTGAACAGCTTTATCACGCCGTACTGCGCCATCAGGTGGTGTTTCTGCGTGAGCAGGTGATTACGCCGCAACAACAGCGGGCGCTGGCGCTGCGTTTTGGCGATCTGCATATTCACCCTGTCTATCAGCATGCCGAAGGGGTTGAAGAGATTATCGTGCTGGATACTCATAACGATAATCCGCCGGATAACGACAACTGGCACACCGATGTGACCTTTATCGACACGCCGCCAGCGGGCGCGATTCTGGCGGCAAAAGAGCTGCCATCGACAGGGGGAGACACCCTGTGGACCAGCGGGATTGCCGCTTATGACGCATTATCTGAGCCGTTTCGCCAGTTGCTGAGCGGCCTGCAGGCAGAGCATGATTTTCGTAAATCCTTCCAGGAATATAAATACCGCCAGACGCCAGAGGAGCATCAGCGCTGGCTGGAGGCGGTGGCAAAGCATCCGCCCCTGCTGCATCCGGTGGTGCGCACGCATCCAGTGAGCGGGAAGCAGGCGCTGTTCGTGAATGAAGGATTTACCACGCGAATTGTCGATGTGACGGAAAAAGAGAGCGAGGCGTTACTGCGCTTTTTGTTCGCGCATATCACTAAACCGGAGTTCCAGGTGCGCTGGCGTTGGCAGCCCAACGATGTGGCGATTTGGGATAATCGCGTGACGCAGCATTATGCGAATGCGGATTATCTGCCCCTGCGGCGCATTATGCACCGGGCGACAATTTTGGGAGACAAGCCGTTTTTTCGGGCGGGGTGATTATCGGAGACGCTTCATTTACCGGGCCTACGACCTGTAGGTCCGGTAAAGCGAAGCCGTCATTAGGCAACAAAGTGATTAGCGCAGGATTTTTTTCTCAGCCAGATCCAGTGCGAAGTAGCTGAAGATCAGATCCGCGCCAGCGCGTTTGATCGAGCCTAAGCTTTCCAGCACCACTTTCTCTTCATCTATTGCACCCGCAAGGGCTGCAAACTTGATCATCGCGTATTCACCGCTGACCTGATAAGCGCCAATCGGCAGCTCGGTGCGCTCGCGGATATCGCGCAGAATATCGAGGTATGCGCCAGCCGGTTTGACCATCAAGCAGTCTGCGCCCTGGGCTTCATCCAGCAGCGATTCGCGGATCGCTTCCCGACGGTTCATCGGGTTCATCTGATAGGTTTTACGATCGCCCTTCAGCGCGGTACCTGCGGCTTCACGGAATGGGCCATAGAAAGAAGAGGCAAATTTGGTGGAGTAGGACATGATCGCGGTATCGGTAAAGCCCGCGGCATCCAGCGCCTGGCGAATCGCCTGTACCTGGCCGTCCATTGCGGCGGAAGGGGCGATGAAATCTGCGCCCGCAGCGGCGGCAACGACCGCCTGTTTGCCGAGATTGGCAAGGGTTAAATCGTTATCAACGCCGTGCTCGCATAATACGCCGCAGTGACCGTGCGAGGTGTATTCACAGAAGCAGGTGTCGGACATGACGATCATCTCCGGTACGGTCTGCTTACAGATACGCGACATGCGCGCCACCAGACCGTCTTCTTTCCAGGCGTCGCTGCCGGTGTCATCGGTGTGATGAGAAATGCCGAATGTCATGACCGAGCGGATGCCTGCATTAGCAATGCGTTCAATTTCGCGCGCCAGATGCTTCTCTGGAATGCGCATCACGCCGGGCATGGCCTCGATAGCTTTGTAATCGTCGAGTTCTTCTTCAACAAAGATCGGCAACACCAGGTCATTTAAGCTGAGTGTTGTCTCTTCAAACATAGCGCGCAGCGCAGGTGATTTGCGCAGGCGGCGAGGGCGTTGGATTAGGTCTGTCATGGTATGCCTGATGTTTGTGGAATCGAAGGCCGTAGTATACCCGAACCTGAGGGTGGGTGGTTTACGAAAGTTGGCGTTATATCTGGATTTTCCATCGTGGAAGGCTGAATCATTAGAGCAATTTATTCACATTTATGGCAAGTTATTTATATTCATTATTTTGCTTGTTTCTGTTTTTATTATTTTAAATATCGATGCGTTTATTTCTGTAGGGCTGGTGATAATTTCTCTTTATTTATTGTTTATTTGTTTGGGTGTGTGGTGAGTTATTTATTAATTATATGTTTCAGCGGTGTGTTGTGCAGTATTTCATTGAAAGGATAAGTATTTTTGTTTTTTGTGTCAGAGGCGGGAGTATTCGTAGTGTTGTCCGGTTTCGGACGACTAGCAAAGAATAATTGAACCTTTCCTTTGTGAAACCGCATAATCGTCCCCGCGAAACATAAAATGTTTTCTTTGCATTGATAATTGATGGATCAACTATATTACGTCCCTGAGGAGGGATGACAAATGCACACTTGGAAAAAGAAACTTGTAGTCTCACAATTAGCATTAGCCTGTACTTTGGCAATCACTTCTCAGGCGAATGCTTCTACTGATATTTCTGGGACGACGTACACAACGTTCACCCATTATAATGACGCATCACATGTTGATGACGTTTACTTCGATGGCTATGTCGGTTGGAACAATTACGGCACTGATAGCATTTATAACGGTGATATTTATCCGGTAATCAATAACGCTACTGTCAACGGCGTTATTTCTACTTATTATCTGGATGATGGACTGTCAACCAACGGCAATTATAACAGCCTGACGATTAAAAACAGTACCATTCACGGTATGGTGACATCCGAATGTATGACCACGGATTGTACTAACCGTACGGGTACCGACTATTACTACGATCGTCTGGCAATGAACGTCATCAACTCCACTATCGATGACAACTACGAACATTATACCTACAACGGTACCTATAATGACGTGGCTGATACGCACGTTGTCGACGTTTATAACCTGGGTACGGCTATCACTCTGGATCAAGAAGTTGATCTGTCTATCTCCAACAACTCTCACGTCGCGGGTATTACCCTGACTCAGGGTTATGAGTGGGAAGATATTGACGATAATACCGTCATCACCGGCGTAAACAGCGGCGAAGTGTTTAACAACACTATCGCTGTTACCGACTCTACCCTGACCTCAGGTTCCTGGTCTGATGAAGGAAGATCCGGCTGGTTTGGTAACACCAGCAATGCGAGCGACTACAACGGTAACGGTTGGAACGCGAATGATATCGCATTGGCGGTTATTGCTAATCCCAATGCAGATAACGCGATGCAGACCACCGCCACGTTTGATAACGCTACGCTGATGGGCGATGTGCTGTTCTCCAGCAACTTTGATGAGAACTTCTTCCCGAACGGTGCTGATACTTACCGCGATACTGATGCCGATCTGGATACCAACGGCTGGGATGGTACTGACCGTCTGGATCTGACCCTGAACCACGGCAGCAAGTGGGTTGGTGCGGCAATGTCCGTCCATCAGGTTGACGTTGATGGTGATGGTGTTTACGAAAGCTATGCTGAGGGCACTGAAGCCACCGCTACGCTGATTGATATCGCTGCCAACAGCCTGTGGCCTTCTTCAACCTACGGTATCGATAGCGACACAACCTCTTATGACGAAAATGGTCATGTGGTTGGCAATACCGTTTATCAGAGCGGTCTGTTCAACGTGACGCTGAACGGCGCTTCCCAGTGGGATACCACCAAAACTTCTCTGATTGACACTCTGAGCATCAACAGCGGTTCCGTTGTCAACGTGGGTGATTCTGCGCTGGTTTCTGACTCCATCACTCTGACCGGTGCTTCCGCACTGAACATCAATGAAGATGGTCGTGTTGCGACTAATACGCTGTCTATTGACAACAGTACCGTAACGATTGCTGATGATGTCTCTGCCGGCTGGAATGTGCTTAATGCCGCGCTGTATGCCAATACCATTAACGTCACCAACAACGGCGTTCTGGATGTGGGCAACAGCACCGGGAACGCACTGCAAGTTGATACCCTGAATCTGACCAGCTACACCGACGCTTACAACCATGTTAATGCGGGTGTTTTCGACATCAACAGCGCTAACTATGTATTGAATGCTGACCTGACCAACGATCGTACCAACGATACGCGCCAGGCTAACTACGGTTATGGTGTGATCGCGATGAACTCTGATGGTCATCTGACTATCAACGGTAACGGCGATTCTGACACCTCAGGCGATCAGTCTGAAGTTGATAACTACGGTGATCACGTAGCAGCGGCAACCGGTAACTATAAAGTTCGCATCGATAACGCCACTGGCGCAGGTTCTGTTGCTGATTACAACGGTAACGAGCTGATCTACGTTAACGACACGAACAGCACCGCAACTTTCTCTGCAGCCAACAAAGCAGACCTGGGTGCTTACACCTATCAGGCTCAGCAGCAGGGTAACACCGTTGTTCTGCAGCAGATGGAGCTGACCGACTACGCGAACATGGCGCTGAGCATTCCGTCTGCCAATACGAATATCTGGAACCTGGAACAAGACACCGTTGGTACTCGTCTGACTAACGCGCGTCATGGTCTGGTAGATAACGGTGGTGCATGGGTGAGCTACTTCGGCGGCAGCTTCGATGCGGATAACGGCAACATTAACTATGATCAGGATGTTAACGGCATCATGGTCGGTGTTGATTCCAAAATCGATGGTAACAACGCTAAGTGGATTGTCGGTGCTGCGGCAGGCTTCGCGAAAGGTGACATGAGTGATCGTACCGGTCAGGTAGATCAGGATAGCCAGACTGCCTATATCTACTCTTCTGCTCGTTTTGCGAACAACATCTTTGTTGACAGTAACTTAAGCTACTCCCACTTCAACAACGATCTGTCTGCCAGCATGAGCAACGGTCAGTATGTTGATGGCAGCACCTCTTCTGATGCCTGGGGCTTTGGCTTGAAACTGGGTTATGACCTGAAGCTGGGTGACGCAGGTTACGTAACCCCTTACGGTAGCGTATCCGGTCTGTTCCAGTCTGGTGATGACTATAAGCTGAGCAACGACATGAAAGTTGACGGTCAGTCTTATGACAGCATGCGTTATGAACTTGGTGTAGATGCGGGTTATACCTTCGCCTACAGCGATGACCAGGCGCTGACCCCGTACTTCAAACTGGCCTACGTTTACGATGACTCTAACAACGATTCTGATGTAAACGGTGATTCTATCGACAACGGCGTAGAAGGTTCTGCGGTACGCGTTGGGCTGGGTACTCAGTTTAGCTTCACCAAGAACTTCAGCGCGTACACCGATGCTAATTACCTCGGTGGCGGTGATGTCGATCAAGACTGGTCTGCAAACGTTGGTGTTAAATATACCTGGTAACAACTTTCTCGCAGAGAAATAAAAGGTAATTTAATTTAGAATAATGCCCGTCACGGATTTGACGGGCATTTATTGCAAGGAATGCGCACATGCTATCTTCAAATAAACCTCTTCTTGAGTTTGGTAAGCTTGATAAATGTTTGGCGAAATATGGTAAACACTTTGAGTGTGGGAACGAAAAAGAAATAATTTATTCCGGTGATATTAATAGTGATGATACTTTCGTTATTTTAAGTGGTGTTGTTTCCTTGCGTAGAGGGGAATGCGTACTGGTCGGGATTGCACAGGCGCCTTTTATTATGGGCCTTTCTGATGGCGTGATGAAAACAGATGTACAATACAAATTAATAACCGAAAGTAATTGTACGGGATACCACCTGCCTGCTTCGCAAACGATAAATATAATTGAACAATGCCAGCTTTGGCGTGAAGCCTTTTGCTGGTTGGCATGGCAAAACTCCATGTTTGAGTTGCGCGATCTGCAGCTGATCGGCAATAACTCCTACGATCAGATCCGCGCGACGCTGATATCCATGATGAAATGGGACGACGTACTGCGTTCGCGTATCGGCGTCATGAACTATATTCACCAACGCACGCGAATTTCACGCTCAGTTGTCGCTGAGGTTCTCGCGGCATTGCGTAAAGGTGGTTACATTGAAATGAATAAAGGCAAACTGGTGAGCATTAACCGTTTGCCTTTTGAGTATTAAGTCAGGATGCAGGAATAACCTGCGGTTTGTTCCCGCTCAGCTCTGCAACCAGATCGTTGATACCGTCGCTCATATTGGTAAAGCGGGTTAGCGGAGAGCGGGTCACCACGATAAATGCCCCGACGTTTTGCTGCGGGATCATCGCCATATAGGTAATGAAGCCGCCGCCGCCACCAGTTTTTTGAATAATTCCCGGTCGCCCATTCTTCGGCGCCATATAGACCCAGCCCAAACCCAGCGCATCGGCTCTACCCGGAACATCCATCCCTATCACTTTGGTTAACTGCGTACGCTGATAAATCAGCGTCTGCATACGGTCGGCCTGCTGGCTACGATGGTAAAAATCAGATGAGAGATACTGCTGCATCCAGCGCATCATATCGCCGGGTGTTGAATAAACACCGCCGCTGCCCATCGCCGCCAGGGTATTGTTGCAAGGACTGGCACCTTTTTCCGCGACCATCAGGCGTCTGCATTGATCGGGGGATGGGGTAAAGGTGGTGTCTTTCATCCCCAGCGGACGGGTAATTTTTTCTTCAAACAGCTGCGGATAAGGCTTTCCGGATGCGGTTCCTAGCGCATCGGCCAGCAGGTCAAACGCCAGGTTGGAATAAGAAGCCTGCGAACCCGGTGCGGCTTTAAGCGTGGCGGTTGAGAGATAGCTCCAGCGCTGTTCACGGGTTGGCCAGACAAACACCGGGCGCTTCGCCGCGCCGCCAGGCTGTTCGCGCGGTAGCGCGCTGGTATGCGTCGCCAGATTCACCAGCGTAATCGGCGTGCCCTGATAAGTCGGCACGCGCGCGCCAGGCGGCGCATATTTGCTCAATGGATCGTTGAGTTTAACCGTACCCTGATCGAGTAATTTCACCAGCATTTCGCTGGTCATTAATTTAGTAATAGAGGCAATTCGAATAACGGAATCCAGCTGCGGATGAACGTTATTGCCAGGGCGTGTTTCACCGAAGCTGCGAAATACGCGCTGGTTACCATCAATCACCACGAGCGCCATCCCCGTAGCACCGCTGCCGTAAAATATATGGTCGGCATAACGATCGACGATATCAGAGGCGAAGACCGGATCGGTTATAGGCTGTGCCGCCTGGACAGATGTCAATGACGCCGCACACAGCGCGGCAGAAAAAAGCAGACTACGTTTCAACGGTGGTGTCCATGAGTTAGAGAAAGTGAAAAAGGATGTCGTGCGTATGCGTATTTATACTACTCATCGGCGTATTGCAAAGCGCTTATCAGCCAATGATAGTGTGAAAAACGTAACGATGAGTAAACGCGAGCGTTTCCCGGATTACGGATGTTCGCTTTTGTGATCTCACGCTGTGATAATCTGCACTTGCTGGAACGTTGTCGAGTGTGAAAATCACAGAAACAATTCTTCATACCCGGGTGCGAACTAAGTGCCGCGGTTTTGGTCACACTTGTCGGTTTCAGCTTGTGTTTTTGGGCGTGAGCCGTCTGGCCGCCGCACTCCACGGTGGCAAATACACAGCAGTCGTCATAACGATAAGAAGTTAGCAGGAGAGCACTATGTTTAAGTCTTTTTTCCCAAAGCCGGGGCCGTTCTTTATTTCGGCATTTATTTGGGCACTGGTCGCCGTTGTATTCTGGCAAGGAGGTGGGGGAGCCTGGGTTGCACATATTACCGGCGCGTCGGGAGACGTACCGATTAGCGCGGCCCGATTCTGGTCACTGGATTACCTGATTTTTTATGCGTATTACAT
Source organism: Citrobacter sp. 21OH12SH02A-Citro (assembly GCF_027919895.1). NCBI lineage: Bacteria > Pseudomonadati > Pseudomonadota > Gammaproteobacteria > Enterobacterales > Enterobacteriaceae > Citrobacter > Citrobacter sp. 21OH12SH02A-Citro. The sequence goes on along the minus strand of NZ_CP114801.1, from coordinate 3,705,367 downwards.
TCTTTGTGTTGGAGTGTTCGCGCTGTTCTGGTTTATCTACAGCCCGCACCGCTGGCAGTACTGGTCCATACTGGGCACGTCGCTGATTATTTTCGTGACCTGGTTTCTGGTTGAAGTTGGCGTCGCCGTCAACGCCTGGTATGCGCCATTCTATGATCTGATTCAATCCGCGTTGAGTGCGCCGCATAAGGTGAAGATTGAGCAGTTCTATCATGAAGTAGGCATCTTTCTTGGCATTGCGCTGATTGCCGTGGTCATTGGGGTGATGAACAACTTCTTCGTCAGCCACTATGTATTCCGCTGGCGTACCGCAATGAACGAACACTATATGGCGCACTGGCAGCATCTGCGTCATATCGAAGGCGCGGCGCAGCGTGTGCAGGAAGATACCATGCGTTTTGCCTCCACGCTTGAAGATATGGGGGTCAGCTTTATCAATGCGATTATGACGCTGATTGCCTTCTTACCTGTCCTGGTCACTCTCTCAGCCCATGTGCCGGACCTGCCAATTGTTGGACATGTTCCTTATGGCCTGGTGATTGCCGCGATTGTCTGGTCGTTGATGGGAACCGGCTTGCTGGCGGTAGTCGGCATCAAACTTCCGGGGCTGGAGTTTAAAAACCAGCGCGTGGAAGCGGCCTACCGTAAAGAACTGGTTTACGGTGAAGATGACGCTAATCGTGCGACCCCGCCGACGGTGCGTGAACTGTTCCATGCGGTGCGCCAGAACTACTTCCGCCTCTATTTTCACTATATGTACTTCAATATCGCCCGTATTCTATACCTGCAGGTTGATAACGTTTTCGGCTTGTTCCTGCTGTTCCCGTCGATTGTTGCCGGTACGATTACGCTCGGCCTGATGACGCAAATCACCAACGTGTTTGGCCAGGTGCGAGGCTCGTTCCAGTATTTGATTAACTCCTGGACAACGTTAGTAGAACTGATGTCTATTTATAAGCGTCTGCGCAGCTTTGAACGTGAGCTTGATGGTCAGGATATTCAGGAAGTTACCCATACGCTTAGTTAATAAAAAAGGAGATGTTATGTCGACGGTTTCCCGTCTTTACCCCTTGTCCGGTCTGGCCGCTCTGGTGCTGGTGGGATGTAGTAGCCAACCCGCGCAGCCGCTAAAAAAAGGGGAGAAAGCCGTCGATGTGGCGAGCGTGGTGCGCCAGAAAATGCCCGCCAGCGTGAAAGACCGGGACGCATGGGCGCAGGATTTAGCGAAGACGTTTGAAAGCCAGAAGCTGGCGCCGACGGTTGAAAATATCTGTTCGGTGCTGGCGGTCGCGCAACAGGAGTCAAACTATCAGGCGGATCCGGCCGTTCCAAACTTAAGTAAAATCGCCTGGAAAGAGATCGACCGGCGCGCCGAGCGTATGCATATCCCGCAGTTTGTGGTGCATACCGCACTGAAGATTAACTCGCCAACGGGGAAAAGCTACAGCGAGCGTCTGGATACGGTGAAAACGGAAAAACAGCTTAGCGCCATTTTTGATGATTTTATCAATATGGTACCGATGGGGCAGACGCTGTTTGGTTCGCTTAATCCGGTACATACCGGTGGGCCAATGCAGGTCAGTATCGCGTTTGCCGAGCAGCACGCCGATGGGTATCCGTGGAAAATGGCGGGAACAGTTCGTCAGGAAGTGTTCAGCCGCCGCGGTGGGTTGTGGTTCGGTACGTATCATCTGCTTAACTACCCGGCGAATTACAGCGCGCCAATCTTCCGTTTCGCCGATTTCAATGCGGGATGGTATGCCAGCCGCAATGCGGCTTTCCAGAATGCGGTCAGTAAAGCCAGCGGAGTGAAACTGGTGATGGATGGTGACTTGATTCTCTACGGCAGCAGCGAGCCGGGCAAAACCGAGCTGGCGGTACGTAAACTGGCCGGGAAGCTGGGGATGAGCGAGAGTGAGATCCACCGTCAACTGCAAAAAGGTGACAGTCTGGCTTTTGAGGATACCGCGCTGTACGAGAAGGTCTATAAGCTGGCGGAAGCGAAGGCTGGGAAAGCGCTACCCCGTGAAATGTTGCCAGGCATTCAGCTGGAAAGCCCGAAGATTACACGTAATCTGACTACCGCGTGGTTTGCGAAACGCGTGGACGATCGTCGGGCGAAATGTATGGGTCAGTCATCGTTATGATGACGGCGGCGCCAGCGCACGAATGCCGCAATGGCGCCAAGAATCAGACTTCCGGCAAGGAAAGGGACCAGCCCAAAAAGGGTACCGACGCCTAAGCCAATTTCAACTCGTGGGCGTCCTGTCTCTTGCATTTGCAACTGCATCAGTTGTTCATAGATGCCGGGAGCGTGGGCCAACAGATTTAAAACCTGCGCGCCTGCCCAAAAGCAAAACAGCACAAATACGGCATACGCAATGTTGCCGGGCAGGGAGGAGGTATCCCGATGCTTGCCCTTAAACAGGGATTTTGAGAGCGTAAAATCAGCCATAAAGACCTCCGGAAATAACCTGCTTTTTTGACGTGATGCCTGGAACTGACAGTGAGTCTGACAGGTGATCGGCAATGTCAATATCAGAATGATGGTAATTTCAGGTAGAGATTATTCCTGGATCTCGGTTTTTTGCTGATTGTCACAATTACGTAACTTTAAGTGAAATCAAGTTACATTTCAGAAATTCCGCACAGGCCACAGACGTCTAAGAGGAAATGTGCGAGGATGCGCTTTCACGTTGTATTTCCACCGGAGCCGTTATGAACCTGCCTGTTAAAATTCGCCGAGACTGGCACTACTATGCCTTCGCTATTGGGCTTATCTTTATTCTGAACGGTGTGGTCGGCTTACTGGGTTTTGAAGCGCAGGGATGGCAGACCTATGCGGTGGGGTTGGGGACGTGGGTGATTAGCTTTTGGCTGGCCGGATTAATTATCCGTCACCGCGTGGAAGATGAAGAAGAAGCAAAGGATGCCCAATAGCTCTCGATCAGGCATCCAGGCGGGTTTACATACTGGTTTTCAACGCGCTATCCGCCGCATGACGTTCCAGCGCCAGTTCGATCAGGCGAGTGATCAAATCGGTATAGCCTAAGCCGCTCGCCTGCCACAATTTTGGATACATGCTGATGTTGGTAAAGCCCGGCAGCGTGTTGATCTCATTGATCACAACATCGTTCTCTGCGGTTAAGAAAACGTCCACGCGCGCCATACCGGCGCAGCCCAGCGCCTGATAAGCCTGAATAGCAATGTCGCGGATCTTATCGTTAACTTCCGGTGCGATCGCTGCCGGAACAACCACTTTGGCACCGTTATCGTCAATGTATTTGGTGTCGTAAGCGTAAAAATCACTGTTCAGCACGATCTCGCCACAGGTACTGGCCTGCGGTTGATCGTTGCCCAGCACCGCGCATTCGATCTCGCGGCCCTTAATCCCTTGTTCCACCACGACTTTATGGTCGAATTCAAATGCCAGCGTGACGGCCTGATCGTATTGCGCTTCGCTGGTCACTTTACTGACGCCAACGGACGAGCCCTGGTTGGCTGGTTTTACAAACAGCGGCAGGCCAAGGCGGGATTCCACCTCGGCAAAGCTGATGTGGTTGCGATTGGCACGGGTGAGCGTAATAAATGGCGCGATGTTTAATCCGGCATCGCGCAGTAGACGTTTGGTCACGTCTTTATCCATACAGGCCGCAGAACCCAGGACATCAGAACCGACGAACGGCAGATTCGCCACGCGCAGCATACCCTGCAGAGAGCCATCTTCACCCAACGTGCCGTGTACAATCGGGAAAATAACATCGACTGTTGGCAGTGGCTGACCGGTTTGCGCATCGATCAACTGGTGCTCTTGTTTACCCGGGACCTGAGCCAGGCTGGTCGCGGAAGGACGCAGCGCAATATGCGCTGGATCATCTGAATTGAGCAGATAGTTACTGGCATCGCTAATGTGCCATTGCCCTTGCTTATCAATACCTAACAGCACAACGTCAAAGCGAGTCTTGTCGATGGCATCGACAATATTTTTTGCCGATTGCAATGACACTTCATGTTCCGCTGATTTACCACCAAATACGATTCCTACCCGCAACTTTGCCATCTTAAAAACCCATTCCATGAATGCAAAGCACATACATTACCACGACAAAACGCAGGTTTCCTCGGCTTCTGGCAGATTGTTTTGATGGGCAACAGAGGAACAGATAAGCGCAAACGCGCAGAACGGACGCGGAGCATAAACCCCTGCTGATATTGTGGGGTTGATGTGAGGTATATCACAAATATGATGAGCGGGAAGATAAAATCCTAAACTGTGATATATCGCACCTGTGGACCCTTATTTGGCTAAGTAATTTGTTAAGCTACTCACAGTTTTTAGCTACTTATCGTTATGAGTCCCTATGGAATCCTGGAGAGTCAACCTCATTTCCGTATGGTTCGGTTGCTTTTTCACCGGCCTGGCAATCAGCCAAATCCTGCCTTTTTTACCGCTCTATATCTCCCAACTGGGGGTAAGCTCCCATGAAGCACTCTCAATGTGGTCCGGCTTAACGTTTAGCGTCACCTTCCTGATTTCAGCCATCGTCTCTCCGATGTGGGGGAGTTTAGCCGACCGTAAAGGACGCAAGCTGATGCTGCTGCGGGCCTCTTTGGGCATGGCGATTGCGATTTTACTGCAGGCCTTTGCCACTAACGTCTGGCAGCTTTTTCTGCTGCGTGGGATCATGGGGTTAACGTCTGGCTATATTCCCAATGCGATGGCGCTGGTTGCCTCACAGGTTCCGCGCGAACGCAGCGGGTGGGCGCTGAGTACGCTCTCGACGGCGCAAATTAGCGGCGTTATTGGCGGACCGCTGATGGGGGGCTTTATTGCCGACCACGTTGGCTTACCGGCGGTATTCTGTATTACCGCGGCTTTGCTGGTAGTGAGTTTTCTGGTCACGCTGTTCTTTATCAAAGAAGGTGTGCGCCCGACAATCAAAAAAAGCGAACGCCTGAGCGGGAAGGCCGTCTTTGCCTCGCTGCCTTATCCGGCGCTGGTGATCAGCCTGTTTTTTACTACGATGGTGATCCAGTTGTGTAACGGCTCAATTGGGCCGATTCTGGCGCTGTTTATTAAATCAATGGTCCCAGACAGTTCTAATATTGCCTTTCTCAGCGGGCTGATTGCTTCGGTTCCGGGCATCTCGGCGCTGATTTCTGCGCCCCGGCTAGGTAAATTAGGCGATCGTATTGGGACCGAGCGGATTTTAATGGCGACGTTAATCTTCGCCGTCGTGTTGTTTTTCGCCATGTCATGGGTCACTACGCCGTTGCAGTTGGGGGTCTTACGTTTTCTGCTCGGCTTTGCCGACGGCGCGATGTTGCCCGCGGTGCAGACGTTGCTGGTGAAATACTCCAGCGACCAGATAACCGGGCGCATTTTTGGTTATAACCAGTCATTTATGTACCTCGGCAACGTAGCCGGGCCATTAATGGGAGCAACGGTTTCGGCAATGGCGGGCTTTCGCTGGGTGTTTATTGCCACGGCGTGCATTGTGCTAATCAACATCTGGCAACTGGCTATCGCGTTGCGACGTCGGCGCTGCGCACGGTGAGTACCTGATTAACAACGCTGCCCGTCAGCGTTGTTAATCCATCATTATGCATTTATATATCCAGGTGATTATTAATCCCCTTACCCTTTTATATGGAATAATTCTGCGCTAAGACTCCTTCTCCCTTATTTTGTGTTGTGATTGTTTTCGCAAAACGTTTTATTTCTTATGAAAATACAACTTTCATCCTCTAGGCAGTTGTGAGTCTTAATGATAACGTGGCCTATATTTGGTTAAGGGAATACGTAAATGAAAAATCTCGTTACTGAGTTGTTACTTAAGCTCGCCCAAAAAGAAGAAGAGTCGCAAGAACTGACGGCGCAGGTTGAAACGCTGGAGCAGGTAATCATCGAAATGCTGCGCAATATGACGTGTAACGATCGGCAAATATTTATTCGCCAAATTGAGGGGGCTTTGGCTGGAGAAGGCCGTATGCCTGCGTTTCTGACCAACGTTCATAACGCTGGCGAGAGTGTGCCAAAAGCGTTTTGAGTAATCCGTGGTGCGTCATCCACAAATTATCATAAAAGTGTCACATCAAATACTTATAGTCGCTTTGTTTTAATTTTACCGTATTTATACATGGAGAAAATAAAGTGAAACAAAGCGCACTCGCTATTGCCCTGTTACCTTTGCTGTTTACCCCGGTTATTAATGCAGAAACCTCTGCAATAGCGGTTATGGATAATCGTGCCGCTCAGGGGGATATCACCACGCCGGGCGGCGCCCGCCGATTGTCTGCCGATCAAACGGCGGCTCTGCGCGAATCTCTGAGCGATAAACCGGCCAAAAATATTATTTTATTGATTGGCGATGGGATGGGTGACTCAGAAATAACGGCCGCGCGAAATTATGCCGAAGGCGCAGGCGGCTTTTTTAAAGGGATTGATGCTTTACCGTTGACCGGACAATACACGCACTATGCGTTGGATAAGAAAACGGGTAAACCCGATTATGTGACGGATTCTGCGGCATCCGCGACGGCGTGGACCACCGGTGTGAAAACCTATAATGGCGCGCTGGGCGTTGATATTCATGAAAAAGATCACGCCACAATTCTTGAAATGGCAAAAGCGGCGGGGCTGGCAACAGGCAACGTTTCTACCGCTGAATTGCAGGATGCTACCCCGGCGGCGCTGGTTGCCCATGTGACTTCGCGTAAGTGCTATGGCCCTGGCGTGACACGTGAAAAATGCCCAACCAATGCGCTGGAAAAAGGCGGTAAAGGGTCCATCACCGAACAATTACTGAATGTCCGAGCTGACGTTACGCTGGGCGGCGGGGCAAAAACGTTTGCGGAAACCGCTGCGGCAGGCGAGTGGCAGGGTAAAACGTTGCGTGAACAAGCCCTGGCCCGCGGTTATCAGATGGTGAGTGATACCGCGACGCTGGCGGCGATTACCGAAGCTAATCAGGATAAACCGCTGCTGGGCCTGTTCTCTGACGGCAATATGCCCGTGCGCTGGGAAGGTCCGAAAGCGTCTTATCATGGCAATCTGGATAAGCCGGTTGTGACCTGTACGCCAAATCCAAAGCGTGACGACAGCGTGCCAACGCTGGCGCAGATGACGGATAAAGCGATTGAGCTGTTAAGCAAAAATGAGAAAGGCTTCTTCCTGCAAGTGGAAGGGGCGTCAATCGATAAACAGGACCATGCCGCCAACCCGTGCGGACAGATTGGTGAAACGGTCGATCTGGACGAGGCGGTACAGCGCGCGCTTGCCTTTGCGAAGAAAGATGGCAACACCCTGGTGGTGGTAACCGCTGACCACGCACATGCCAGCCAGATTGTTGCGCCGGATACCAAAGCGCCTGGTCTGACCCAGGCGCTGAACACCAAAGATGGCGCGGTCATGGTCATCAGCTACGGCAACTCTGAAGAGGAATCTCAGGGGCACACCGGCAGCCAATTGCGAATTGCAGCCTATGGCCCGCACGCGGCGAATGTGGTCGGCCTGACCGATCAAACCGACCTGTTTTACACCATGAAAGCGGCGTTAGGACTGAAATAACCCGACGCCCGGCGGCAATACTTTTGCCGCCGGGTGGTATTTTTATCGTTAGCAGCCAAACTTACCTGTGTGTTGTCGTTCAGAAAAGAAGGATGCTATGAAAATTACATTATTAATGACGCTACTTTTTGGTCTGATTTTTTTAACTACCGTCGGTGCTGCCGAGAAGACTTTAACCCCGCAACAACAGCGTATGACCACCTGCAATCAGCAGGCAACGGCGCAGACCTTAAAAGGGGATGCGCGTAAGACATATATGAGTGATTGCCTGAAAAACAGTAAATCTGCGCCGGAGGAAAAGAGCCTGACGCCGCAGCAGCAAAAAATGCGTGAATGTAACGTTAAGGCGACGGAGCAGTCTCTGAAAGGTGATGATCGTAATAAATTTATGAGCGCTTGCCTGAAGAAATCTGCGTAGCACTTACGGGTGAGCAGGTAAAATCGCTCACCCGAAATATCATACTTCCGCCACCAGACCCCTTCCTATAATTTGGGAAATTTGTTTCAGAATATTCCCAAATACAATGAATGATGAAAACTTTTATCAAAAGAAGGTCGTCCCGAATGAAGCATTTTTATCGCTTCATCAAAATGACCACCAACGTTCCGGTCTGCGATTCGCCCGACGAATCAGGCTGCCGCGAGCGGTGGGATTGGGGGGAATGTTTTTCCCTATCGCGTCGGTATTAGTTGCTCAGCCCATTACCGGTGGCTGGTGGCTATTACTGGTGGGATGGGCGTTTGTCTGGCCGCATTTGGCCTGGCAGTTGGCCAGCAAAGCCGACGATCCTCTGCATAGCGAATTTACCAACTTAAAAGCCGATGCCATTCTTGCCGGTATGTGGATAGGGATTATGGGCGTAAACCTGTTGCCATCCACGGCGCTGCTGATGATTATCTGCATCAACCTGATGGGCGCAGGCGGGATGCGAATATTCATCGCAGGCGCCGTTTTGATGATGGTTTCATGCCTGGTGACGTTACAGTTAACCGATATCTCCGTCGCTTTTAGCAGTACTCAACTTAGCGTGCTATTGACGCTGCCGGTGCTGGTGATTTATCCGCTGCTGTTTGCCTGGGTCAGCTACCAGACGGTCATCAAGCTGGCGGAACATAAACGCCGTTTACAGGTGATGAGTACGCGAGATGGCATGACTGGGGTGTACAACCGCCGCCATTGGGAACTGTTACTGCGTAATGAATTTGATAATTGCCGCCGCTACCAGCGTGACGCCACGTTACTGATTATCGATATCGACCATTTTAAGAGCATTAATGATACTTGGGGTCATGACGTTGGGGATCAGGCGATTGTCGCGCTGACCCGCCAGTTGCAGATGACCTTACGCGGTAGCGACGTGATCGGGCGCTTTGGCGGTGATGAGTTTGCGGTGATTATGTGCGGCACGCCGGCAACCAGCGCGATTGCGGCGATGTCTCGCGTTCACGAACGACTTGGCCAACTGCGTTTATCCTGCGCACCGCAGGTTGCTCTGCGGATCAGCGTGGGCGTTGCGCCGCTGACCGCAGAAACCGAGCATTATCGAGAATGGTTAAAGTCGGCGGATATGGCGCTCTACAAAGCAAAGAATTCCGGACGTAACCGCACTGAGGCGGCGGCCTGACGTCCGGCGGTGTTAACTCAGGAGCGGCTGAGTTTTTCCGACTGCTCCATGCACTTAATCATCGCTTCAATCACTGATGAACGAAAACCTCGTTCTTCCAGGACGCGTACCGCTTCAATGGTGGTTCCACCAGGCGAGCACACCATATCCTTCAGTTCTCCGGGATGTTTACCCGTATCCAGCACCATCTTCGCCGAACCCATTACTGCCTGCGCCGCGAATTTATAAGCTTGCGCGCGAGGCATGCCACCCTGCACGGCGGCGTCCGCCATCGCTTCAATAAACATAAACACATAAGCCGGGGCTGAACCACTGACGCCAACGACCGGATGAATCATTGCCTCCGCAATGACTTCTGCTTCGCCAAAGCAGCGGAAGATATTCAGCACGTCGGCGGTGTCTTCTGGCGTGACTAAGGCGTTCGGTGTGACGGAAGTCATTCCGGCATTCACCAGTGACGGCGTGTTTGGCATCGCGCGAATGATTTTACGGTCATGGCCTAGCGCGCGGGCGAGCTGATCGAGGGTGACGCCAGCGGCAATCGAGACGACCAGGGAGTCTTTGTTCAGGCTGGAGGTAATTTCGCTCAGCACTTTAATCATGATGCCTGGTTTTACGGCCCCAAAAACGATGTCAGCGATTTGCGCGACCTCTTGCGCAGACTGCGCCGCATTAATACCGTACTGGTCGTGCAATGCAGCGACTTTATCGGGGGAAGGGGTGTAGACCCAGATTTGTCCAGGGAGAACCTGGCCGCTGGCGATCATGCCGCCAAGTATCGCTTTGCCCATATTACCGCAGCCGATAAAACCGATTTTCTTGTCCATTTTGTCACTCCCTATGCGTGATATTCATTGTTTTACCTGGGAAAGCTAAGCTTAGCGCGGATTGAATATGTGCAGAAGGATAAACAGCACTTTGCCTGCAAGTAAAAGCACGCGACAATGTGCAACTGCACATCAGTGGGGAGAAATTATGACAATATGGGTGGATGCCGATGCGTGTCCGAATGTGATTAAAGATATTTTGTACCGCGCTTCTGAGCGCATGCAGATGCCGCTTATTTTGGTAGCAAACCAGAGTTTGCGCGTCCCGTCTTCGCGGTTTATCCGCACATTACGTGTTCCCGCCGGGTTTGACGTGGCGGATAACGAGATTGTGCGCCAGTGTAGTGCCGGTGATTTAGTGATAACAGCGGATATCCCGCTGGCGGCAGAAGTCATTGAAAAAGGTGCGGCGGCGCTTAATCCGCGCGGTGAACGTTATACCGAAGCCACGATCCGTGAGCGTCTGATGATGCGTGATTTTATGGATACGCTACGCGCCAGCGGTATTCAGACCGGCGGGCCGGACAGCCTTTCACCACGAGACAGGCAGCATTTTGCTGCTGAGCTTGATAAGTGGTGGCTGGAAGTACAGCGCAGAAAATAAAACGTGTAATTTATTATTTACACTTTATTCATGGTGAATTCTTGTTATAGTAGAGGTTAATAGGTATCGCTACCCTGTATGTAATTTTTTCTTTACGTTTTGGCGATGTACTAGTTTGGTGATATGATTATATCTTTAACCGCATCAGATCCCGCTCGCTCGCGGCTCCCTGGGGAATTTCTGTAATGACGCAACCTCTTTATCTTGTCGGCCCCCGGGGGTGTGGTAAGACAACTACCGGTATGGCGCTGGCGAAGGCTATCGATTTCCAGTTTGTCGATACCGATCGCTGGTTGCAATCGCACGTGCAGATGACCGTGGCGGAGATCGTCGAAAGGGAAGGATGGGAAGGGTTTCGTGCCCAGGAGACGAGCGCTCTGCAGGCCGTCACAGCCCCGGCAACGGTTGTTGCGACCGGCGGCGGCATCATTCTTACCGAATTTAATCGTCATTACATGCGCAGCCACGGCGTGGTTATCTATTTAAGCGCACCGGTATCAGTACTGGTTGATCGTCTGGAGGCCACGCCTGAAGAGGGATTGCGCCCAACCTTAACCGGTAAGCCGCTGACTGAAGAGGTGCAGGAAGTGCTCGCCCAGCGCGATGTTCTGTACCGTGAAGCAGCGCACTACATCGTTGATGCTACCCATAAACCTGCGCAGGTGGTGGAAGACATTCTTGAGATACTGGCGCAGGCAGCGCCACGGTTACAGGGCGGTGTCTATACTTAATGTTCATCCAGTGAAAAGGAAGAACTATGCCGACAAAACCACCTTACCCACGTCAAGCGAACATTGTTACGGTTGAAAAGGGGACGCCAGGCCAGACGGTAACCTGGTATCAACTTCGAGCCGATCACCCTAAACCGAATACGTTGATCAGTGAGCATCCTTCTGCGCAGGAAGCCATGGATGCCAAAAAACGCTACGAAGACCCCGATAAAACCTGATATTAAGCACCGTCCTGGCACGAGTCTGAAAAGTGCCACGACGGGCGTTCATCACATTTTCTTAAATTTCGCCGTATACCGTTAAAATTGAAAATTAAGCAATAACAATCCAGTACCGGAATGATTTGGAATCTTTACACAATACACCGCCGATCAGCTGCTACGCTTTTGAGCATTTGTAGCGCAGGTCAGCGCCCGGCACTTGCCCGGGATTTCACAGCAAAGTAAGAAGATGGTGGAGCAACAAATGAGTGCGTCGTTGGCTATCCTCACGATTGGCGTGGTGCCGATGTGTGAGGTGTTACCGCTCCTGACGGAATATATCGATGAACAGCACATTACTCACCACAGTCTGCTTGGACAGATGCGGCGAGAAGATGTGATGGCTGAGTACGGCGTTTCGCCCGGTGACGAGCCTTTATTAACGCTGCTCAGCGACCACCAACTTGCTCATGTCTCACGCCAGAAGGTAGAGCGCTCGCTGCAAAGTATCGTGGAGGTGCTGGATAACCAGGGCTTTGACGTGATCCTGCTGATGAGTACCGCCTCAATCGCTCGCCTGACCGCCCGCAATAGCATTCTATTGGAGCCGTTACGTATTATCCCCCCGCTGGTGGCCTCGATTGTCGATGGGCATCAGGTCGGGGTTATTGTCCCCGTCACCGAATTGCTCAAAGCCCAGACGCAAAAATGGCAGGTGTTACAAACTCCACCAGTGTATGCCGTGGCGAATCCGATCGAAGGTACCGAACAACAATTGATTGATGCCGGGAAAGAACTGCTGGAGCAAGGCGCGGATGTGATCATGCTGGATTGTCTGGGGTTCAATCAACGCCATCGTGATTTACTGCAAAAATCGCTGGATGTCCCGGTTCTTCTGTCTAATGTGTTGATTGCCCGACTGGCTTCGGAGCTGTTGGCGTAATTTTGCGTGACAGGTGGAACGTCAGCCCCCTATATTGGTTCTCAACTTAATCACGAGATAGGGCCAGTTGTATGCTTCAAAGTAATGAATACTTTTCCGGCAAAGTAAAATCGATCGGTTTTACCAGCAGCAGTACTGGCCGAGCCAGTGTTGGCGTGATGGCTGAAGGCGAATATACTTTTAGTACTGCGGCGCCTGAAGAGATGACTGTCGTTAGCGGCGCACTGAACGTGCTGCTGCCGGGGGAAACCGAGTGGAAGGTGTATGCCGCAGGGGACGTGTTCAACGTACCGGGCAACAGTGAGTTTCATCTGCAGGTGGCAGAGCCAACATCCTATCTTTGCCGCTATCTGTAAGCATAGAAATGACGAATGGCGACATTATGCCGCCATTCGGTAAGTACGGCTTAACGTTGCGCTTCGCCGCCTAATCCTTCCACCAGACTTTTAATCAGCGCCGCCAGTTCACCCGTCATCAGGATGAAATCGGCATCAAAACGCTGAGCATAATCTTCGCGGTCAATATCTTCGTTCTGATCGCGCAGCTCGTCGCTAAACTTCAAACGCTTAATCGAGCCGTCGTCACACATCACGAACTGAATGCGCTGCTGCCAGTCGAGGGCCAGTTTGGTGACCAGTTTGCCCGCTTCGATATGCACGGCGATTTCGTCGCAGACCAGATCCTGCTTTTTCGCGCGGATCACGCCGCCGTCTTCAAGGATCGCTTTTAGTTCAGCTTCATCCAGTAACTGGAATCCCTGTGCCGTTGTGCCGGAGCGAACCCATTCGGTCAGCGTCAGCTCAATGGGGTTTTCCATCGTCAGCGGAACGACCGGCAGCGAACCGAGACTCTTACGCAGAAGCGCCAGCGTATCTTCGGCTTTCTTCGCACTCGCGCAATCAACCATGATCAGATCGTTGACGGTATCGATCCACATCATCGTCTGGCTGAAACGGCTAAAGGCGCGCGGCAGCAATGAGTGCAGAACTTCATCTTTCAGCGAGTCTTTTTCGGTCTTCTTGAGTTTGCGACCTTGCTCAGCTTCCAGTTTGAAAATTTTGGCTTCCAGCGCCTGTTTGATAACCGGCGACGGCAGAATTTTTTCTTCTTTGCGGGCGCAGATAATAATTTGGCCATTGGCGGTATGCGTTAATGCATCGCTGTGCGATCCCATCGGCGGAACCCAGCCCATTTTTGCCATATCCTGGCTACCGCAAGGGGTGAACGTCATTGATGCCAGCTGTTTTTCCATCTCTTCGGCACGCAAAGAAATATCGCGGCTAAGACGGTAAACCATTAAATTTTTGAACCACAGCATGATAATTTCCACGGCCTTGTCGTTAAATCCAGCGGGCATGATAGCGAATTGTCGCTATGCTTGCATTGTTAATCGGGAAGAGGAGCAAACAGTGCGTATAGGTATCGATTTAGGCGGTACGAAAACGGAAGTTATCGCGCTTGGCGATGCAGGCGAACAGCTTTTTCGCCATCGCCTGCCCACGCCGCGTGATGATTATCGGCAAACGATAGAAACCATCGCCGCGCTGGTGGAGATGGCGGAAAAGGCCACCGGGCAGTCGGGAACCGTCGGGATGGGCATTCCCGGTTCAATTTCGCCCTACACCGGAGTGGTGAAGAATGCCAACTCGACCTGGCTTAACGGGCAACCTTTTGACAAAGACCTGAGTACGCGTCTGAATCGCGAAGTGCGGCTGGCAAATGATGCCAACTGCCTGGCGGTTTCTGAAGCCGTTGATGGTGCAGCGGCGGGGGCGCAAACCGTGTTTGCGGTGATTATCGGTACAGGATGTGGCGCTGGAGTGGCGCTGAACGGCCGGGCGCACACGGGCGGGAACGGTACTGCGGGCGAGTGGGGGCATAATCCGCTGCCGTGGATGGATGAAGACGAACTGCGTTATCGGCAGGAAGTGCCCTGCTATTGCGGCAAGCAAGGCTGTATTGAAACCTTCATTTCCGGAACCGGTTTTGCCACCGACTACCAGCGTCTGAGCGGTAAGTCGCTCAAGGGCAGTGAAATTATCAGTCTTGTTAATGCCCGGGATGCCCAGGCGGAACAGGCGTTGAGTCGGTACGAGCTGCGTCTGGCGAAATCACTGGCACATGTGGTGAATATTCTCGATCCGGACGTAATCGTGCTGGGCGGTGGAATGAGCAATGTCGACCGACTGTATCAAAACGTGCCAACGTTGATTAAACAGTTTGTCTTTGGCGGCGAGTGCGAAACGCCTCTACGCAAGGCGCTGCACGGTGACTCCAGCGGCGTGCGCGGCGCGGCCTGGTTGTGGCCGCAGGAGTAATGTTCGCGTTGCCGGGTAGCGCAGAGGCTATCCGGCAACGGGAGTCATCTGGGATACGCTGCGCTTCAGGCGACCGTAGAGCAGCAGCGACGACATTGCAGAAAACGACAGCAGCGCCGCCGGCAACGTCACGTAGTTGTAGGCAAAGCCCAGCGTCAGCATCATACCACCGCACCAGGCGCCAATCGCGCTGCCGAGATTAAAGGCAATTTGCCCTCCTGCCGCACCCAGCAGCTCACCCCCTTTAGCATTTTGCAGCAGCAAAATTTGCAGCGGCGCCGACAGGGCAAACAGGCCCGCGCAGCAAATAAAGGCGAAGATCAGCGACGCGGCTTTGATCCCGCCAAAGGCAAAGAGCAGCAGCAGAGCCAGCACAATTACAAAGTCGGTTATTACCGCAATACGCAGCGGCGTATAGCGGCCAGAAAGGCGACCGCTCAGCAGATTTCCCAACACCATTCCCAATCCCACCAGCATCATGATGAAGGTCATCAGCGCTTCGGAAAAGCCGGAGATGAACATCATGTACGGTTTGACGTAGCTGAACCAGGCGAAAACCCCGGCGTTACCAAACATGGTGGCGGAAAAGATGAGCCACGGGGCGGGGGTTTTCAAAAAGTGAAATTGTTCGCGCAGTTTCCCTTTTGCTTCATCGCTGATGTTGGGTACCCAAAAAGTTATCGAGACCATCACGGCGATATTAAAGACGGCTATCAGCAGAAACGTGTAGCGCCAGCTAAATTCCTGGCTCAGCCAGGTGCCGATGGGAATGCCAATCAGATTAGCAACGGTCATACCCGAAACCATGCCCGCGACGGCGGCGGTGACTTTTCCCGGACGGGCCAGCTTCGACAGGATAATCGCGCCAACGCCAAAAAACGCGCCGTGTGGAAAGCCGGAAACCAGCCTGCCCACCGCCAGCATTAAATATGAGGAGGAGAGGGTGAAGATGGCGTTGCCGATCACGCACAGCGTGACCAGAAACAGCAGAATATGCTTGAGAGAAAAGCGGTTGGAAAAGAGCGCAATAATAGGCGCGCCCAGCACCACGCCAAAAGCGTAAAACGAAATCATATGGCCAGCGGCAGGGATGGAAATTCCCACGTCCCGCGCCAGCTCGGTGAGTACACCCATGATGCCAAACTCGGCCATGCCCAGCCCAAATGTCCCCAGAGCTAAAGAGAAAATGACTTTTTTCATACCACCTGCCAACAAGAAAGACGCACGATATGCGCCATAGCGGCGAACGTTCGCCGCCAATAGAGATAGCTTGCGGATAAGCGAAGTGGAATGCCATTTCATATCCGTCTTTGTGTATTCACGATCGTGCTATGTGCCGTGCCGGATAGCGCTGGCGCATATCCGGCCTCCAGGTGCTGAGCTGCTATCAGGCATCAACTGCAAACATTTTATCGAGTTTACTGTAGCCCAGTCCGTTGATTTTTTTGACCTTGATCTGCACCGGAATGCGTTCTTTCATCGCTTCAACGTGGCTGATGACACCAATGGTTTTGCCAGTGGCGTTGAGCGCATCGAGCGCATCCAGGGCGGTATCCAGCGTTTCGCTGTCCAACGTGCCGAAACCTTCGTCGAGGAACAGGGAGTCAATTCGCGTTTTGTGGCTGACCAGATCGGACAACGCCAGCGCCAGCGCCAGACTCACGAGGAAGCTCTCGCCGCCGGAAAGCGTACGCGTGTCACGCACGGCATCGGCCTGCCAGGTATCAACCACTTCCAGCTCCAGCGCTTCGCTGGCCTTGCGCTGCAACAGATAGCGACCGTGCAGACGGGTCAACTGGTTGTTGGCAAGCCAGACCAGATTATCCAGCGTCAGCCCCTGGGCAAACTTGCGGAATTTATCTCCCTCTTTCGAGCCGATCAGCGCGTTCAGATAGCCCCAGTCTTCGACCTGCTGTGCGACTTTCGTAATCTCGAGCATCAGCGCCTGCTGCTGCTGGCGGTTTTCACCATCCTGCTTGAGCTGCTGGCGAATTTCGCCCTGACGAGTGGTGTTCTCCCGTAGCTGCTGGGTGAGTTGCGCCAGCGCGTCGTGAAGATGTTGCACGGTGAGCGTGAGATCCACCCCGGTTGGTCGCTGTTGTTGATGAGTCGCCAGCGCCTGCTGCGCCTGATTAAGCAGCGTTTGCGCCTGCTGTCGCTGGCCTTCCAGTGATTGCTTCAATTGTTCAAGGCGGTTAAAGGTCTCTTCATCCAGCAGGGCGGCAATAAAGGCGTCGCGATCGGCAAAGATGCTGGCCTGCAATGCGGTATCAAACTGCGCCTGAATTTCTGCAGCGCGCTGAACCTCCTGCGCCTCCTGCTGCTGTAAGGTTTGCCACTGCCCCTGTAAAGAGAGGCAATCGTCGTGCACCTGCCGCCAGTTTTCCAGCGACAGATTCTCAATGTTTTCACCAAGCGCATCGGTTTCAGGCAGCGTTTCCAGCACCGGCGCAAGCTGGGCGATTCGAGCCTGTAATTCAGTCAGTTCGTTCTGGCGCTGCTGCCACATTTGCGCTTCGTTAGCCCGCTCGCTCAGCCATGAGGCGACTTCACCCTCGGCCGGAAGGGACAGACCATGACGGGCCAGCTCGGCGGTTAACGTTGCCTGACGCTGGTCAATATGCTGCTGGAGCTGAGTAATCTGCTCTGTGTGTGCGGTGATTTGCGCCTGCAGGGTATGACGCAGACTCAATTGGTGAAGCTGCTGCTCGTGCTCTTCCTGGGCGGCAAGCCACGGGGCGATGTCATCCTGCGGTTGCAGCGTCACGTTGAGGCTGGCGGTGACGGTCTGCCACTCTTGAGTAAGTGCTTGCTCTTCCTGAGAAAGGGTTTGTACTTCGCGTTCATCGCGCTGAAGTTGCTGGGTTATCGCCTCGAGTTGACCGCGTAGCGTTGAACCTTCATCGGCCAGCGTTTTGACCTCTTTTTCCAGCGCTTCACGCCGTGTCTGATTCACACTCAGTTCGAGCGTTTGATAGCGCTCAATCGCGGGGTGCGTGGTGGAGCCGCAAAGCGGGCAAGGCATGCCGGATTGCAATAGTGCCCGCTGGCTTTCCAGATCTTTGATGCGGGCTTCCTGCTCGCAAATGATTCTCACATCGGCAAGCTGCTGATTTTTATCTTTATAGCGCTGACGCTTTTCTGTAAGCACCGCATTGCGCTGGGCCAGCTCCTGCTGACGCTGCACAAGCGTGGCGCGTAGCTGCGCCAGTTGCTTTTGCTTCGGGGCGATTTGCCCATGCAGATTACTCAGACGCTGGCGTAACGGACGAAGCTGCACATGTTGCGCCAGCGCTTCCGTTACCTGTTGTGCCGAAAGGGTCAGCGTGGGAAGCGCCAGCGCATCGAGCTTGCGCGTGTCGTTCTCCCGCAACTGCTGCCACTGGCGCAGTTGGGCGCTGGCGTCGGACTGTTGGGCCAGCAGCGCTTTCCATCCTGCCAGTTCGCTACTCCACAAACGGAAGCGGTCATGTTCCTTCAACCAGTCGGTTAACGTTTGCTGTCCGGCGAGCATAGCGGCCGACTGCGTTTGTGCCTGCTGACGAATACGTCCGCGCAGCGCTAAGCTGCTTTGTAAGCGAGCATTCACTTCCTGAATCTTCTGTCGCGTACGGTCAATCGTAGCCGTTTGTTCCTGGATTCGCTCCCAGTGTGGGCGTAACGCTCTGGCCGGGAGTGCCAGACTCAGCGCCGCCAGTTGCGGCTGCGCCTCTTCCTGCGCCTGAAGTGCAGCCTGTAATGCCTGCTGGTGGCGGTTTATCTCCGCCTGTAGCTCATTTTGCCGCATGAGCCAGTTGAGGTGCTGCTGCTGGGCTTGTTGGCTGGTAAGGTATTGTTTTTCTTCGTCAGTAAGTACCTGCAAACTTTCTGTCAGAGATTGCAGCTGTTCTGGCGCTAACAGCGCAACACCGCTGGCCTGGGCCTGCAGTTTTTCCAGTTCCGTACGCGCTGATTTGTGCTTTTCAAATACCATGGCGGAGATTTGGCCGTAGATCTCAGTGCCGGTCAGCTCTTCCAGCAGCTCGGCGCGTTCTTTCGGTTTGGCATTAAGAAATGCGGCAAACTGCCCTTGAGACAGCAGCATCGAACGGGTAAAACGTCCGTAATCCAGCCCGGTAAGCTCGGCGGTCATCTCCAGCTTATCTTTGACCTTATCGGCGAGGATTTTACCGTCGGAGCAGCGGGCCAGCTCTACGCGAGGGACCTGCAGATTGCCCTCCGGCTGATTGCGTGCCCGGTTCTGGCTCCAGAATGCGCGGTAGGCTTCGCCCCGCACCTCAAACTCGACCTCGGCCAGACACTCCGCAGTGTCGCGGGTCATCAGGTCGTTTTGCGACTGTGACACGGTATTCAGGCGCGGCGTTTCGTGGTACAGCGCAAGGCAAATTGCGTCCAGCAGGGTCGTTTTCCCCGCACCCGTTGGTCCGGTGATGGCGAACAACCCGTTGCTGGCAAAAGGTTCTGCCGTAAAATCGACTTTCCATTCTCCCTTCAGGGAGTTGAGGTTTTTCAGGCGCAGGCTGAGAATTTTCATGCTTCAGCCTCCCCGGCAAGCGTTTGTAAGGTTGCGCTAAACAGCTGGTTAAGCCGCTCACGCTGCGGTTCTTCGAGTTCTTCCAGCGCCAGGCGGCGGTCAAAAACCTCTGCCACGCTCAGCTCGCTTAACGTTTCACGTCGTTCATTGGCCATAATGCGTTCGCGCTGTTCACGACTGCGGCGCACCAGTAGCACCTCTACCGGTAAATCTTCGGTTAAGGCCTGGATCTTACGTTGCATATCATGCAGGTAGTCGTCGGTGGTGATTTCAATATCCAGCCACACCGGTGGCTCTTGCTGCACGCCGCGCCACTGCTCAAGCTGGGTAGTAATGGCGGCTAAATCACCTTTCAGTACCGCAAGCTGCTGCGTAACCGGCACGGTGAGATTTTCAACGGCGCTGAGTTTCCCCGCGTCAAAGCTCACCAGATGTACACATTTGCTTTTGCCACACTCGTCAAAACTGAGGGCAATCGGCGAGCCGCAGTAGCGAATATGTTCCGTGCCGCCGATAACCTGCGCCCGGTGAATATGTCCCAGCGCGATGTAGTCTGCCGGTGGGAAGTTTTGCGCCGGGAAGGCGTCCAGCGTACCGATATAAATGTCACGTACGGCGTCGCTTTTACTGGCTCCGACGGTGGTCAAATGCCCGGTCGCAATGATGGGAAGATTGTGGTCGCCGCGCAGCGTGCAGGCATCCTGATACTGCTGCTGATAATAATCGGTGATTGCGCCCAGTAAATGCTGCTGTTTTTCTTGTCCTGTCAGCCCGGCCTGGCTGGTGATGATGTCGCGCGGACGTAAAAAAGGCACCGGACACAGGATCGCCCCCGGTGTACCGTCGCGTAGCGGCAGTATCTGCGGCCCATGGCCAGCGCTGGCAATCACCGTTGTGTTGAGAAACGCCAGAATATCGCGGGATTCATTGAGCGTGGCGACGGAGTCGTGGTTGCCTGCCAGCACCACCAGATGACAGCCGGTTTGCTGCAGATTGACGACAAAACGGTTATACAGCTCACGGGCATAGCTAGGCGGTGAGCCGGTATCGAAAATGTCGCCTGCCACAATAATGGCATCCACCTGCTGGGATTGTGCCGTTTCCAGCAGCCAGTCGAGAAAGGCCTGATGCTCGGCGGCGCGGCTCTTGCTGTAGAAATTTTGGCCCAGATGCCAGTCAGACGTGTGAAGGATGCGCATAAGAGTTCCATGACGGTAAAACAATGGCGGGGATTATAACCCTTCACGAGTGGGAATATCTTGTCTCCGGGCTGTCATAATTCGCCGGGCTGCGTTAAACCTGGACTATCTTTTCATAAATCTGTCATAAAACTGACGCATAATGGCACTGTATTGATGGCAAACGATTTAATTACAAACAGGGCAAATCATGGCGAGACGTATTCTGGTCGTAGAAGATGAAGCTCCAATTCGTGAAATGGTCTGCTTCGTGCTCGAGCAAAACGGATTTCAACCCGTTGAAGCCGAAGACTATGACAGTGCTGTGAACCAACTCAATGAACCCTGGCCGGATCTCGTCCTGCTTGACTGGATGCTTCCAGGCGGCTCGGGTCTACAGTTTATTAAACATCTCAAGCGCGAAGCGATGACGCGGGATATCCCGGTGATGATGCTGACGGCGAGGGGGGAAGAGGAAGATCGCGTCCGGGGGCTGGAAACCGGCGCGGATGATTATATTACCAAGCCCTTTTCTCCCAAGGAGCTGGTGGCGCGTATTAAAGCAGTTCTGCGTCGTATTTCACCGATGGCGGTGGAAGAGGTTATAGAGATGCAGGGGCTAAGCCTTGATCCCACCTCGCATCGCGTGATGACCGGCGAGGATCCGCTGGATATGGGGCCGACCGAATTCAAACTGTTGCACTTCTTTATGACTCATCCCGAGCGTGTCTACAGTCGCGAGCAACTCCTTAATCATGTCTGGGGAACCAATGTGTACGTGGAAGACCGGACAGTGGATGTGCACATCCGCCGCTTACGTAAGGCGCTGGAGCACAGCGGACACGATCGTATGGTGCAGACGGTTCGCGGGACGGGATATCGTTTTTCAACCCGCTTCTGACTGACAAGAATCAAGGCCTGAAGGAATAGGCCGTATAGGGAGTAAGACGTTTGCTAGAACGATTGTCATGGAAAAGGTTGGTACTGGAGCTGATCCTGTGCTGCATACCGGCATTTATCCTTAGCGCTTTTTTCGGTTACCTGCCCTGGTTTTTACTGGCGTCGGTAACGGGCCTGCTTATCTGGCATTTCTGGAATTTATTACGTTTGTCCTGGTGGCTATGGGTCGACAGAAGCATGACGCCGCCGCCGGGGCGAGGCAGTTGGGAGCCGTTGTTGTACGGGCTGCATCAAATGCAACTGCGCAACAAAAAGCGCCGTCGTGAACTGGGTAATCTGATTAAACGTTTTCGCAGCGGGGCGGAATCGCTACCCGACGCGGTGGTGCTGACCACTGAAGAAGGCGGTATCTTCTGGTGTAACGGACTGGCCCAGCAGGTTCTGGGACTGCGCTGGCCGGACGATAGCGGGCAAAATATTCTTAACCTGTTGCGCTACCCGGAATTTACACAATATCTGAAAACGCGCGATTTTAGCCGACCGATCAATCTGGTACTCAATACCGGACGGCATCTGGAAATTCGCGTGATGCCCTATACCGATAAGCAACTGCTGATGGTGGCGCGCGACGTTACCCAGATGCATCAACTGGAAGGTTCACGACGTAACTTTTTCGCCAACGCCAGCCATGAACTGCGTACGCCTCTGACGGTGTTACAAGGGTACCTGGAAATGATGCAGGAGCATCCGCTGGAAGGGACGACGCGTGAAAAAGCGCTGCATACCATGCGTGAACAAACGTATCGCATGGAAGGGCTGGTGAAACAGCTGCTGACGCTGTCAAAAATTGAGGCTGCGCCGACGCTACTGCTCAATGAGAAGGTCGATGTGCCCATGATGCTGCGCGTGCTCGAACACGAAGCGCAAACGCTGAGCCAGCAAAAACATACGTTTACCTTTGATGTTGATAACAGCCTGAATGTGCGGGGTAACGAGGAGCAGTTGCGTAGCGCTATCTCGAATCTCGTCTACAACGCGGTGAACCATACGCCAGCGGGAACGCACATTACCGTACGCTGGCAGCATGTGGCGTCGGGGGCGGAGTTTTGCGTGGAAGACAACGGTCCAGGCATTGCCGCCGAGCATCTTCCACGCTTAACCGAACGTTTTTATCGTGTGGATAAGGCGCGATCGCGGCAAACGGGCGGCAGCGGACTTGGTCTGGCCATCGTTAAGCATGCGCTGCATCATCACGACAGTCGCTTGAATATCGAAAGCGAACCAGGCGTTGGGACGCGATTTAGTTTCGTGATCCCGGAACGTTTAATTGCCAAAATTAACGGTTAAGGCGCATTCGTAAGATAATCTTTCCAAAAGCCAGCGCAAGCTGGCTTTTTCTATGCGGTCAATATAACCATCCTGAATTTTACGACGTTTGGTTGTTTTTTGTTCGAACTATTACCCATACCTTTTTCCATGAAATGGTGTTTTGTGCTAACCCCATTTTTCATATCGCTATATTGTTCTGGTTTTGGGATCCCACCTTGCTTTAAAACGTTATAAGCGTTTAAATTGCGCTCCAGGTGCTGTCATACCGACTGCATTTACGCGGTAAATCGAAAAACTATTCTTCGCCGCGCCAGTCTGGGAGTGTTTCCCGCTGGAATTGAGCAAAAATGCCGCTGTATTGTCCCCCAGGGAAAGGCAAAAATTTATTATTTTCAACACCACATCCACAGGCAGTAAGACTTTATGACCCATCAGTTAAAATCGCGCGATATTATCGCTTTGGGATTTATGACATTTGCACTGTTCGTTGGTGCAGGTAACATCATCTTCCCCCCAATGGTTGGTTTGCAGGCAGGTGAACACGTCTGGACTGCGGCTTTTGGCTTTTTGATTACCGCCGTTGGCCTGCCGGTACTTACCGTTGTCGCGCTGGCGAAAGTCGGTGGTGGTGTGGACCGACTGAGCACGCCTATCGGTAAAGTCGCTGGTTTGCTGCTGGCGACCGTGTGCTATCTGGCTGTTGGACCGTTATTTGCTACGCCGCGTACCGCAACGGTCTCTTTCGAAGTCGGGATTGCTCCGCTGACCGGTGACTCCGCGCTGCCGCTGCTTATCTACAGCGTGGTCTATTTCGCGATTGTGATTCTGGTTTCGCTGTATCCGGGCAAACTGCTGGATACGGTTGGTAATTTCCTGGCCCCGCTGAAAATCCTGGCGCTGGTGGTCCTGTCTGTCGCCGCAATCGTCTGGCCAGCAGGCCCGATCAGCAATGCGATGGAAGCCTATCAAACTGCGGCGTTTTCTAATGGCTTCGTGAACGGATATCTGACCATGGATACGCTGGGCGCGATGGTATTTGGTATTGTTATCGTCAACGCCGCTCGCTCGCGTGGCGTTACTGAAGCGCGTCTGCTGACCCGTTATACCGTTTGGGCGGGTTTGATGGCGGGTGTGGGCTTAACGCTGCTGTATCTCGCGCTGTTCCGTCTGGGTTCAGATAGCGCAATTCTGGTCGATCAATCTGCTAACGGCGCGGCAATTCTGCATGCGTATGTTCAGCACACCTTTGGTGGCGCAGGGAGCTTCCTGCTGGCGGCGTTGATTTTCATCGCCTGTCTGGTCACCGCTGTTGGCCTGACCTGCGCGTGCGCAGAGTTCTTTGCCCAGTACGTTCCACTGTCTTATCGTACGCTGGTATTTATCCTCGGCGGCTTCTCGATGGTGGTCTCTAACCTGGGTCTGAGCCATCTGATTCAGATCTCTATTCCGGTGCTGACGGCTATCTATCCGCCATGTATCGCACTGGTTGTATTAAGTTTTACCCGCTCATGGTGGCATAATTCTTCCCGCGTCATTGCACCTGCGATGTTTATCAGCCTGATTTTTGGTATCCTTGATGGCATTAAAGCTTCTGCAATTGGCGACGTGTTACCGGCCTGGACCCAGCGTTTACCGCTGGCGGAGCAGGGGCTGGCGTGGTTGATGCCAACAGTCGTGATGGTGGTCCTGGCAGTTATCTGGGATCGTGCAGCGGGTCGACAAGTGACCTCCAGCGCACACTAATATCACTGACAATAAGTTTTAACCACGGGGCTATTAACATGGCCCCGTGGTTTTTTATTGTGTTAACAGGTTAGGAATCGATGGAAAGTAATAACAAGCTAAAGCGTGGGCTGAGCACCCGGCACATTCGCTTTATGGCATTAGGTTCAGCAATTGGTACCGGGCTGTTCTACGGCTCGGCCGATGCCATCAAAATGGCGGGGCCAAGCGTGTTGCTGGCCTATATTATCGGCGGCGTAGCGGCGTATATCATTATGCGCGCGCTGGGCGAAATGTCCGTTCATAACCCTGCAGCCAGCTCCTTCTCGCGCTATGCGCAGGAAAACCTCGGACCGCTGGCAGGCTACATAACCGGCTGGACCTACTGTTTTGAAATCCTGATTGTCGCCATTGCCGATGTGACTGCCTTTGGTATTTACATGGGCGTCTGGTTCCCGGCCGTACCACACTGGATTTGGGTACTCAGCGTGGTATTGATTATCTGCGCCATCAATCTGATGAGCGTGAAGGTGTTTGGCGAGCTGGAATTTTGGTTCTCGTTCTTTAAAGTCGCCACCATTATCATCATGATTGTCGCCGGTTTTGGCATCATCATTTGGGGGATTGGTAACGGCGGACAGCCTACCGGTATCCATAATCTGTGGAGCAACGGCGGTTTCTTCAGCAACGGCTGGCTCGGCATGGTGATGTCGCTACAAATGGTGATGTTCGCCTACGGCGGGATTGAGATTATTGGGATTACCGCTGGCGAAGCCAAAGACCCGGAAAAATCTATTCCGCGCGCCATCAATTCCGTACCGATGCGTATCCTCGTGTTTTACGTGGGGACGCTGTTCGTCATCATGTCTATTTACCCGTGGAACCAGGTCGGCACTGACGGTAGCCCGTTCGTTCTGACGTTCCAGCATATGGGGATTACCTTTGCCGCCGGGATCCTCAACTTCGTAGTCCTGACCGCGTCGCTGTCGGCCATCAACTCTGACGTCTTTGGCGTGGGGCGTATGCTGCATGGTATGGCGGAGCAGGGCAGCGCGCCGAAAATGTTCGCCAAGACGTCGCGTCGTGGCGTGCCATGGGTGACGGTGATGGTGATGACCATCGCGCTGCTGTTTGCGGTGTATCTTAACTACATCATGCCGGAAAACGTCTTCCTGGTGATCGCCTCTCTGGCGACCTTCGCAACGGTATGGGTGTGGATTATGATCCTGCTGTCACAAATTGCCTTCCGTCGTCGTCTGCCGCCGGAAGAGGTTAAGGCGCTGAAATTTAAAGTGCCGGGTGGGGTTGTGACGACCGTTATTGGCCTGATTTTCCTGGTCTTTATCATCGCGCTTATCGGCTATCATCCGGATACCCGCATTTCGCTATACGTCGGCTTTGCGTGGATTATCCTGCTGCTTGCCGGCTGGGTTTTCAAGCGCCGTCGCGAGCGCCAACTGGCTGAAGCGCAGTAATATTTTTGCCGGGTAGCTTAATGTTACCCGGCAATTTTCTCCTCCCCCACACTCCTCCCCCAATAAACGTTAAGATGATGAGTGATCCTGCACTTCGCTATGGCAAGGTGACGTCATTATCATCAAAGGGGATACGTGATGTTGAACGCCTGGCACCTTCCGGTTGCCCCATTTGTTAAGCAAAACAAAGATCAACTGACGATTACATTATGGCTGGCGGGGGAAAATCCACCCCAGCGGGTGACGCTACGCGCAGAAAACGATAACGAAGAGATTTCGCTGGGTATGCACAAGCAACGCAGCCAGCCGCAACCGGGCGTGACCGCGTGGAGAGCGGCGATCGATCTCTCCAGCGGACAGCCTCGTCGACGCTATAGTTTTAAATTACTTTGGCTCGATCGTCAGCTGTGGTTTACCCCGCAGGGATTCAGCCGTTTTCCGCCTGCGCGTCTGGAGCAGTTTGCTGTTGATGTGCCGGATAACGGTCCGCAGTGGGCCGCCGATCAGATTTTTTACCAAATTTTCCCGGACCGTTTTGCCCGCAGCCAGTCGCGTGAAGCGACTCAGGATAACGTCTATTACCACCACGCTGCCGGACACGATATTGTGCGGCGCGAGTGGGATGAACCGCTTACGGCCCAGGCCGGTGGCTCCACGTTTTATGGCGGCGATTTGGACGGCATCAGCGAAAAGCTGCCGTATCTGAAAACGTTAGGCGTCACGGCGCTGTACCTGAATCCGGTATTTACCGCGCCGAGCGTGCATAAATACGATACCGAAGATTACCGTCATGTTGATCCGCAGTTTGGCGGCGACAGGGCGCTGCTGCGCCTGCGTCACACCACCCAACAGCAGGGGATGCGCCTGATTCTCGACGGTGTTTTTAACCATAGCGGCGATTCACACGCCTGGTTTGACCGACATAATCGGGGAACGGATGGCGCGTGCCATAATCCGCAATCCCCCTGGCGCGACTGGTATCATTTCTCAGCCGACGGCGTCGCGCTCGACTGGCTGGGGTATTCCAGCCTGCCCAAGCTGGACTTTTCCTCTGAAAGCCTGGTGAATGAAATTTATCGCGGCGAAGACAGCATCGTTCGCCACTGGCTGAAAGCGCCGTGGAGTATGGATGGCTGGCGTCTTGACGTGGTGCATATGCTGGGAGAGGCCGGTGGTGCGCACAACAACCTGCAGCACGTGGCCGGAATTACGCAGGCGGCGAAAGAGACCCAGTCAGAGGCATATGTGGTGGGCGAGCATTTTGGCGACGCGCGCCAATGGTTGCAGGCCGACGCGGAAGATGCCGCCATGAACTATCGCGGTTTTACCTTCCCTGTATGGGGATTTCTCGCCAATACCGATATCTCATACGATCCGCAATTCATTGACGCCCAGACCTGTATGGCGTGGATGGATAACTATCGCGCGGGTTTGTCGCATCAGCAGCAGTTGCGGATGTTCAACCAGCTCGACAGCCACGATACCGCCCGTTTTAAATCTCTGCTCGGTAAAGACGTCGCACGTTTACCGTTGGCGGTGGTGTGGCTGTTTACCTGGCCTGGTGTGCCCTGTATTTACTACGGTGACGAAGTGGGACTGGATGGGAACAACGATCCGTTTTGTCGCAAACCATTCCCGTGGCAGCCTGAAAAACAGGACGCTAACCTGCTGGCGTTGTATCAGCGGCTGGCAACATTACGCCACCAGAGCCAGGCGCTGCGCCATGGTGGTTGTCAGGTGATTTACGCCGAGGATAACGTGGTGGTGTTTGTACGCGTGCTGAACCGCCAGCGTGTATTGGTGGCGATTAACCGTGGCCACGCCTGTGAAGTGGTCCTGCCTGCCTCGCCATTACTGAGCGTCAGCCAATGGCAGCACCAGGAGGGCAAAGGCGTGCTTACCGAGGATATCCTGACGCTGCCGGCGATTTCCGCCTCGGTGTGGATGGGTCATTGATATAAGTGCGTAACATCCGGGCTTGCCAGCAGCGTTTCCCGCCACCAGCGCTGCGCTAATCCATCGCGGTTATTGCGCCAGGCCATATAGGCCACGTCTTTTTGGCGAAATGAGATGACCGTTTTTTCCACCAGCTCGCCCGTGGCAAGCCACGGGTTAGCAATATGGCGGGGGAGAAATCCGCAGCCCAAGCCGGCCCGCAGTAGCATCACCTTACTGTGGAAATCATCAACGCGAATCTGCGCCTGCTCCTCCATCAGATTGGTTTGTAACGGATGACAAAAGCGGGCGCTGTCGCTAATGACAATCGCCCGGTGCAGGCACAGCTGTTCGTTAGTCAGGCCATCCGGTGCTACGGCCAGCGGATGCTCAGGCGCAACGACAAACACATTGTCCAGCGTGCCAAGCATTTTGTAGGACCAGGCCGCTGACGTAGGCGGTTCATTAATCGCCCCCAAAATAATATCTGCTCCATTATGCGTCAGCTCCTCCCAGGAGCCCGCCAGCGTATGGTGGGTGAAGTTAAGGCGGGTTTGCTTATTCAGCGCGTGAAATTCATCGATAATGGGCAGCAGCGAGGCGAAAGGGAAGGAGTCGTCCAGCGCAATCGCCAGCTCTTTTTCCCAGCCTGAACTCAGCTGCACCGCCTGCTTTTCGAGATCTTTTGCCGCACTCAGCAGCAAACGTCCCTTTTCCAGCATCATCTGACCGGTGTCGGTAAATTTTGCCCGGTGACCGGAACGGTCAAGCAACTCGATATTCAAATCACTTTCCAGCTTTTGAATCATATAGCTGAGTGCTGCAGGGGTTTTAAACAGCGATTCGGCCGCTGCGGCAAATGAACCCTGTTTATCGAGTGCGTCGAGAATTAGCAAAACATCCAGATTGATGCGCATAAGCAGAAAATATCCTGAAAATTAAACCCCTCTGTTGTACCGAATGGAGAAAAACAATGCCAGTGAATAAATTAGATGAGTCATGCGCATTTTTTTGATGTTGTTTAGGATATATCGCAACACAAAATTAATAGTTTCACTGGATGGTAAGTTTTCTTTAATAACTCGTTAGAAATTTCCCGCTATACTCAACAAGCTTTCTGATTCAGGATCCTGCTGCTGACGGCAGATACAGACCGTTGCCTTTTAACTTATTGATTAAGAAGGTGTGCTATGTCTATTCGGGAACTGATTGACCCTCAAAACTCAACGCTTATTTTTATTGATCATCAGCCGCAAATGTCATTTGGTGTGGCGAATATTGACCGCCAGACTTTGAAAAATAATACCGTGGCATTAGCTAAGGCCGGGAAAATATTTAATGTTCCGGTGATTTATACTTCTGTGGAAACGAAAAGTTTTAGCGGTTATATCTGGCCGGAATTGTTAGCGGTTCATCCTGATGTGAAACCAATTGAACGCACCTCGATGAACTCCTGGGAAGATGCGGCGTTTGTGAAAGCCGTGGAAGCGACCGGGCGTAAAAAATTGATTATCTCCGCGCTGTGGACCGAAGTATGCCTGACGTTCCCGGCGCTGATGGCGCTGGAAGCGGGTTACGAAGTTTATGTGGTAACTGACACTTCCGGCGGCACGTCCGTGGATGCCCATGAGCGTTCTATCGACCGCATGGTACAAGCGGGCGCCGTACCAGTGACCTGGCAACAGGTTCTTCTCGAGTACCAGCGCGACTGGTCCCGCAAAGAAACCTACGACGCCGTCATGGATCTGGTACGTGAGCACAGCGGCGCCTACGGTATGGGCGTGGATTACGCCTACACCATGGTGCATGGCGCGCCGGAACGTAAAGCCTAAATACACCTCATCCTTCATGTTGCCTCTTTGTGGGCTTCGTTTGCGAACCCCGGTCACTCACTTTGTCAGCTTCCGGGGATACACAATCTTGCCGCTTCGATGCGCCATGAATGATTTTGTGTATTGCTTCCGTGGCCTAAGCGGGCCTGTTTCCTCTCCACAAGGAACCCTTTATGGCGCAGAACAAACATGTGACGTTGGTGATTTCCCACACCCTGCTGCCTGAACAAGCGCAGCGGTATGAGCAGTGGCTGGGGAAAATCATGCCGGTGGCGGCCGAGTTTCCCGGTCATCTGGGGGCGAATGTGATTCGTCCTGCAGATGGCAACAATCTGTGGAACATCATTATCCGCTTCGACACGCTTGAGCATCTGTATAACTGGACCCAGTCCGATACGCGCCGCGTGCTGGTCGAAGAGATTGCCCCGCTGCTGGCGGAGGGGGATAAAACCGAAATCCGCACCGAAGCGGCGTTCTGGTTTACGCCGCCCGCGCCCCATGTACGTCAGCCCAGGCGCTGGAAACAGTTTCTGATAACCCTGCTGGTGATTTTTCCCAGCACCAATCTGGTGCCGTGGTTGACCGGCATTGTGCTGCCTGCCATGAAGGGCTCGTTACTCCTGCATCTGATCAATGATGCCTGTGTGGTTGCGCTGGTGGTCTGGTTCTGGATGCCCATCGTAACCCGTCTGTTTGCCGGATGGCTGAAAAAAGCCTGACCGGTTTCTCAGGAGATTGTTATGTCTCAAACTGCCACACTGATTCTGACTCACGGAAAAATTCATACTCTCGAAAGACAAAACCCGCAGGTCGAGGCGGTGGCGATCGCCAATGGTAAGATCCTGGCGACCGGTAGCCACGATCGCATCATGAGTTTTGCCACCGACGGGACGCAGGTTGTCGATCTGCAAGGGCATACGGTGATCCCGGGCCTGAACGATTCGCACCTGCACCTCATTCGCGGCGGTCTGAATTACAACCTGGAATTGCGTTGGGAAGGCGTTCCGTCGCTGGCGGACGCGCTACGCATGCTCAAAGAGCAGGCTGACAGAACGCCATCGCCGCAATGGGTGCGCGTGGTGGGCGGCTGGAGCGAATTCCAGTTTGCCGAACGTCGCATGCCAACCCTCGAAGAACTGAATGAAGCTGCCCCGGATACCCCAGTTTTTGTTCTGCACCTCTACGACAGAGCTTTGCTGAACCGTGCCGCATTGAAAGCAGTCGGCTACACCAAAGCGACGCCGGACCCGGCGGGTGGTGAGATTGTGCGTGATAGCAACGGTAACCCAACCGGGATGCTGATCGCCAAACCCAATGCCATGATCCTTTATTCGACGCTGGCAAAAGGACCAAAACTGCCGCTGGAAATGCAGGTCAACTCGACCCGGCAGTTTATGCGCGAGCTGAACCGTCTCGGGCTGACCAGCGCCATCGATGCAGGCGGTGGTTTTCAGAACTACCCGGAAGATTACGAGATAATTGAGCAGCTACACGCCAACAAACAGATGACGGTGCGCATCGCCTACAACTTGTTTACCCAGCGTCCGCAGCAGGAACTGGAAGACTTTGAACGCTGGACCGATATGCTCAAACCAGGGCAGGGGACCGACTTCTACCGTGCCAATGGGGCAGGGGAAATGCTGGTCTTCTCGGCCGCGGATTTTGAAGACTTCCTCCAGCCACGCCCGGATCTGCCGGAAGGTATGGAAGATGAGTTGGAGCGCGTGGTGCGCCACCTCGTGGAGCACCGCTGGCCGTTCCGCCTGCACGCCACCTACGATGAATCCATCAGCCGAATGCTCGACGTATTCGAGAAGGTGAATCGCGATATCCCGTTCAATGGCCTGCACTGGTTCTTCGATCACGCTGAAACGATTACCGAACGGAATATCGAGCGCGTAAAAGCGCTGGGGGGCGGGATCGCTGTTCAGCACCGTATGGCGTTCCAGGGCGAATATTTTGTCGATCGCTATGGCAAAGATGCGGTCAAACATACCCCGCCAGTGGCGAAAATGCTGGCGGCTGACGTTCCGGTAGGGCTGGGGACTGATGCCACCCGCGTGGCCAGCTACAACCCGTGGACAGCGCTCTACTGGCTGGTTTCGGGCCGTACTGTGGGAGGGATGGCGATGTACGATGATAACAATCGCCTGCCGCGCGATGTGGCGCTGGAACTGTGGACGGCCGGTAGCGCCTGGTTCTCCAGCGAACAGGGTAAGAAAGGGCGCATCGAGAAAGACCAACTGGCCGACCTGGTGGTGCTGTCTAAAGATTACTTCAGTGTGCCGGAAGAGGAGATCAAAGGCATAGAGTCGGTAATGACCATTGTCGATGGCAAAGTGGTGTATGCGGCCGGGCATTTCACTCCGCTGGCGCCGCCGGCCATCCCGGTTGTACCTGACTGGTCGCCGGTGGTAAAAGTGCCGGGGCACTATCGCTCAGCGCCGCCTGCTGCGGCGAAAATTGGCGCAATGGTGCAGATGCACCAGTGCTGCGGCAGCTGCGGCGTACACGGTCATCAGCATGATATAGCGCGTAAATCGGCAATTCCGGTGTCAGATGACCGGGCTTTCTGGGGCGCGCTTGGCTGCTCCTGCTTCGCGTTTTAATCCCTCATCACAGCCCCTGGCCAAACGCAGGGGCTGATTGTCTATTCTGAAAAGCGGTTCATCGTGTTAACCGATATGGCGCAACTGCAACAATTTGTGTCATTCTGGTCTGTCTTTATACAGTGAAGGTGGAAACATGGATGAGCTGCTAACCCTTGGCTGCATTGTATTATTCTTCGCGCTGGTAGTGGTTCCCGGCCTCGCGATCGTGGCATTCAGACGCAGTGCGGCTGTACGTTCTGAGCTGATGGCCTTGCGCCGTCGGGTAGAGGAGCTGGAGCTGCGCGGTGTGGCGCAGACCAGCGCCGTTGAGCCAACGGCAGCAAAAGATATTGTTCCTGCCGATGCGCCAACGGCTGCGATGAGCAGCGTATCGCCGGAGCCTGTAACTGAGCCGCCGCCTGAGCCCGTTAACCCGTGGGCTTCACAGCCGAAGCCGGATAATGCGGCGGTATCTACGCCCGACGTCGAGCGGCCTTCTGCTTTTGGCGGGGTAATGTCATCGCTGGTGCGCTGGTTTATGCAGGGTAACCCGTTGGCAAAGCTCGGTATTTTGCTCCTGTTTTTGGGGCTTTCTTTCCTACTGCGTTATACGGTCGAACATTCTCTGTTTCCGCTGGAGCTGCGTCTGGTGGCGGCCGCGCTGTTCGCTATTGTGCTGTTGGAGTTGGGCTGGCGGTTGCGGCATAAGCAACCGATTTATGCGCTGATATTACAGGGGGGAGCTACCGGAGCACTCTATCTCACCGTCTTTGGCGCGTTCCGGCTGTGGCAAATGCTGCCAATGACACTGGCATTTGCGCTGCTGGTGGTGATTTGTGCGGCGAGTGTGGGGCTGGCTATTCTGCAAAAGGCGCTCAGCCTGGCGATGCTGGCAAGTCTTGGCGGTTATCTCGCGCCGCTGTTGCTTTCCACCGGCGGCGGCAGTCATGTCGCGCTCTTCTCTTTCTATCTTCTGCTCTCGGTCGGTATTCTCGCCATCAGCATCTGGCAGCACTGGCGGGAGCTTAATCTGCTCGGCCTGTTGTTCACCTTCGGCGTTGGCGGGATGTGGGGCCTGGAGGGCTATCGACCAGAGTATTACCTGAGTTGCCAACTGTTCCTGATCGCCAACACGATTATTTTTGGCGTGCTGAGCGTGGCGTTGTCGCTCCGGACGCAGGAAAAAGGCAAACAGATTATTGACGGCGTACTGCTGTTTGCCCCACCGCTGATCGGTTTTGGAATGCAGTATGCCATTACCCGGCATATGGCTTATGGTCCGGCGCTTAGTGCGCTGGGCTACGGTGGTTTCTATCTGGTGTTAGCAAAGTTTGCGTTGCGCCGTTCCTCTTCTCTGGGGAGACCTTTGGTATTGTCCGCCCTGGCGCTCGGTGGTGCGTTTACCACGCTTGCTATCCCGTTGGCGCTTTCAGCCCGTTGGACGGCGATGGCCTGGTCGCTGGAGGGGCTTGGGATCCTCTGGCTGGGCGTGCAACAACAGCAACGACGCATGAGTTATAGCGGTACGGCGCTGCTCGTGCTGGCCGTGGGCAGCGCGCTATGGGCGCTGGCGAACGGAACAACCGCGCTCTCAGTCATGCTGATTTTTGCCGTGCTCAGCCTCAGTTGGCTGGTTGCTGCATGGCTATGGCGCAACATTTGGATGCCGGGCAGTTGGGCGCTACTCGCTGGTGGTTTGGTTTTCTGGATTGTTGCGCTCGTTGCGGCATCGCAACTCGTTCTGAAACAGGAGCGGTGGGTACTGTCTGGCGTGCTGGCATTAATGGCGGTATCGAGCTGGGGCTGGCGAAGTATCGCGGGTCGCCTGGCGTGGCGGGAGCTGGATGCCAGTAAATGGCTGCTGTGGCCGATGATGCTGGTGATGCTGATGTATCAGATCGCTGTACAGCAGATTTTTGCGGCGGGCTGGCCGAATCTGGCCTGGTGCGCGGCGCTAATTGTTGCGGTAGCGCTGCTCTGGCGTGACGCACAAATATTACCGCCAATGCTTTCCAGACTGGCGCATTTATCGTTCTTCTGGATGATTTTACTGGCGCTTGCGGTTGAGCTGTTCTGGTTCGCGCAGGGGCTGCCGTGGGGAAGGGCCGCGTGGGGTAGCGGCCTGATGATGGCGGCTGGCGGGCTGCTTATTTTCCTGATTTATCAGTCTGTTCATCGACAACTCTGGCCGTTTCGCATCTGGCCGGCCCTCTATTCTGTTCAGGCGATGGTTCCCGTTGTGCTGGTGCTGGTCGGTCTGCTCGTGCTGACGAATTTACAAGATGGCGTGGTTTATCGTCAGACTTATCTGCCGTTGCTCAACCCGCTGGAAGAGGGCGCAGCTTTTGCCCTGCTGGGCTTGGTGGTGTTTTATCGCGCGTCTGAACGCTATTTCCCTGTGCAGCTTTCGGTATGCCGCCCATGGTCGGTTGTGGCGCTGATGGCGCTCAGCTTTTGGTGGCTCAATGGTGTGCTGCTGCGCGCATTGTCCTGGTATGGCGAGGTTGCGTGGCGTGTAGACGCACTATGGGATTCACGGCTGATTCAAACCTGTTTTGCTCTGTTCTGGATGCTGGCGGCATTGGTGGTGATGCTGCGGGCGACCCGGCGCCGCTCGCGTCGGGAATGGCTGTGTGGCGCGGTATTGCTGGGGATAGTCATTGTGAAACTGATGCTGGTGGACAGCGCAGGAGGCGGCGGCCTGGCGCGCGCGGTTGCGTTTATCGGTGTGGCCATTCTGGTGTTGATTATCGGGTATTTTTCACCATTACCGCCCAAAGCTGGAGAAGAAAAATGAAATGGATGAAAGCGGTGTTATGCAGCGTACTGCTGGGCGCGACAGGCGCGGCGGTAAGCAGCGATGAAGTGAAAGAGTCTCCGGCGGACTACGTAACGGGGGTGACGCTGGAAACTACGGGCACATCGCCGTGGTATCGCGTTTCGCTACCTCCGGCGGTGTATCCGGGTACCGCCTGGGCGGATTTGCGCGATGTCCGGGTCTTTAACCATCTGGGGGAGACGGTGCCGTTTACTCTGGTTGCGCAGAAAACCCAGCCCGTTACGCCAGAGGCAGTGGCGCTGCGTTTTTTCCCGCTTGATATGTCACCGGTTGCGCCGCGTGAGGAGGGGCAACGAGGCG
Organism: Citrobacter sp. 21OH12SH02A-Citro; assembly: GCF_027919895.1. NCBI lineage: Bacteria > Pseudomonadati > Pseudomonadota > Gammaproteobacteria > Enterobacterales > Enterobacteriaceae > Citrobacter > Citrobacter sp. 21OH12SH02A-Citro. Next base: position 3,669,914 of record NZ_CP114801.1, on the reverse strand, counting down.
GAGACGCTATTGTTTTACGTTCGAAGAGCGGCATTGAAATTCATTTGCAAAGTGATGATGTCAAAGCGCTCGGCCAGAGCTATTTACTGACGCTCCCGGAAGAGACGAAAGATGCCTTTTCACTGGCGCAGTTACGCCTGAACTGGGACTCGCAGGCGGGCAACTGGCAGGGGAAAGCCTCGGTTTATGCAAGCAGTGATTTGCGCTACTGGCGACCCGTGCAGGAAGATGCGCCGTTAATGGATCTGACGCGTGATAACGATCGCCTGAAAATGGACACCATCAGCGCCAGCCTCACGCTCTCTGTGGAGGCGACTCGCTACCTGCTGGTGATCCTCGACTCGCAAAGTCCGGCGCTGACGTTAAACAGCGTGAGCGCGATAGCGGCCAGCAGCGAGCCGGAATCCGAGCGTATCGTGATTGAAGCCCAGGGGAATAAGGTTTCGGATGACGAAGCCGTCTGGCGATGGGCGCAGCCCCAGCCGCTGACCTCGCTTCGCATCGATCTGGAAAGTGAAGGTGTTTTACCGGTGGAACTGGCCTGGCGCAGCGCTGAAAAAGAGCCCTGGCAGCCGCTGACAAAAACCATGCTTTACAATCTGGACTGGAGGAGTGCGGAAGATATTCATCTTTCCGGTCAGTTGGTTGAGGCCGTCCGGATGACGACCATTAACGCCCGGTTGCCAGAGAGGCTGCCTGAGTTGAGCGGCATGCGCGACAGTTATCAACTGGTGTTTAATACGCAGGGCAAAGGGCCTTATATGCTGGCGTGGGGAAACCGGGCGGCGAAAAAGGCTGATGTTGGTCTCGATATGCTGATCCCGGCGTCGCTGCGTAAATCGCAGGAGATAGATTATCTACCGTGGGCGACTCTTCAGGAGAGCGTGGCGCTTGGTGGTGAAGCGCGATTGACGGCAACGTCAGTAGCTGAGCAACAAAGCCAGTGGAAAACGCTGTTGGTGTGGGGGGCGTTAATTCTTGGGGTCGCCGTACTGGCGCTTATGGCGTGGCGAATCTGGCGTGAAGTGAAAAAGGATAATCCGACATAGACCAATAAAAAAGGCCCGCATTTGCGGGCCTCTTACGATTCATGCCAATTACAGGCTGGAAACGTTCTCGGTCAGGTATTTTGCCACGCCGTCCGGAGACGCGTTCATACCTTCTTTACCTTTTTCCCACTGTGCCGGGCAAACGTCGCCGTGCTCTTCGTGGAACTGCAGCGCGTCAACCATGCGCAGCATTTCGTCGATGTTACGACCCAGCGGCAGATCGTTAACCACCTGGTGGCGAACAACGCCGTTAGCGTCGATCAGGAAAGAACCGCGCAGAGCAACGCCCGCTTCCGGGTGCTCGATGCCGTAGGCTTTCTGGATTTCGCGTTTGATGTCAGCAACCATTGCGTATTTCACTGCACCGATGCCGCCTTTGTCGACAGGGGTGTTACGCCATGCGTTGTGGACAAATTCAGAGTCGAAGGAAACGCCAACAACTTCCACGCCGCGCTTCTGGAATTCTTCGTAACGTTTGTCGAAAGCGATCAGTTCAGACGGGCAAACGAAGGTGAAGTCCATCGGCCAGAAGAACAGAACGGTAGTTTTACCGTTGGTATGCTGTTTGAAGTTGAAGTTTTCAACGATCTCACCGCTACCCAGTACCGCAGCTGCTGTGAAATCCGGAGCCTGACGAGTTACCAGTACCATATAATTCTCCTGCAATGTTAAGGGGTTTTTGGAACGCAACGCGGGCCAGTATAGAGAGTGTTCGGGAATAAGACAAAGAGGCGCTGGCAATCAATGAGACAGGTTTTGTCTATCAATCTTTTGCCGGATGGCGGCTACTGCTTATCCGGCGGCTAATACGGGCTGTAGTCAAAGGGTTTTACGCTGCGCCTGTTCCATCATTTGCGGATAAAACTGCCAGAATCGTTCCTCTAACGCATCGTAATGCGTATCCAGGTCATACCATGAGTCACGCAGGGCATCGAGTCGTGGGCGGCGGCTGGCCATGCCATTCAGGACGTTCTGGATAAAATCCATGTCCCGATAGCGCTCAAGCCATTTCTCTGACCATATATAGTTGTTTAAATTGATAAAGCGCGGTGGCGATTCAGGCAAAATAGTGGTCACCTGGGTGCGTGCATAGCGGACAAAGTCCGCCAGCGGGAAGTCGGGGGATATTTCCGACCAGTGGCGCGACAGAAAATGATCCCACATTACGTCCAGCGTAATCGGCGCGACACGGCGCGTTTCGCTGCGAAACCACTCTTTGGCTTCACGCACCTGCGGCAGGTTATCGGTCATCACGTCGATACGACGGTGCATGAAGATGCCTTCTACCACGTCAGGCGAAAAGTGCGTTTCCGGATTGCCCCGGACAAAGTCGGCCAACAAATTGCCGGAAAGCGAGCTGTCGGCAAGGTGAGCCAGATGCAAATGTGCAAGAAAATTCATATCCACTTCATCCTTCAAACTGCCTCTTTGTTGGCTGCCTTCTCTCACCCCTGTCACTTACTTGAGTAAGCTCCCGGGGACTCATTCAGTTGCCGCCTCGATGCATCTTGAATGATTTTGTGTATAGATTATGTCTTTTAACTTGAGGGGTAAAGGTTGCAGGGAGGACGCCCCGGCACTAGACTACCCGCCTCTTATTTTAGTCTGAGTCAGTGTCATGCGCGTTACCGATTTCACCTTTGAACTACCCGAATCCCTGATTGCCCACTATCCGCAAGCTGAGCGCAGTAGTTGCCGCTTGCTGTCTTTGGACGGGCCGACGGGCGCGCTGACGCACGGTACTTTCACCGATTTGCTCGATAAGCTCAACCCTGGCGATTTGCTGGTCTTTAACAACACCCGCGTTATTCCGGCGCGTCTGTTTGGCCGTAAAGCCAGCGGCGGCAAGATCGAGGTGCTGGTCGAGCGTATGTTGGATGACAAACGTATTCTGGCGCATATTCGCGCCTCGAAAGCGCCAAAGCCGGGGGCCGAGCTGCTGCTGGGCGACGACGAAAGTATTAAAGCAACGATGGTGGCACGCCATGACGCGCTGTTTGAAGTCGAGTTTAACGACGAGCGCAGCGTGCTGGATATCCTTAACGCCATCGGCCATATGCCGCTGCCACCGTATATTGACCGTCCGGATGAAGATGCCGATCGCGAGCTGTATCAGACCGTGTATAGCGAAAAACCCGGTGCGGTCGCCGCGCCGACTGCGGGTCTGCACTTTGACGATCCGCTGCTGGCTAAGCTGCGCGATAAAGGCATTGAAATGGCGTTCGTCACGCTGCACGTGGGCGCGGGGACTTTCCAGCCGGTGCGCGTAGACACCATTGAAGATCACATCATGCACTCCGAATATGCGGAAGTGCCGCAGGATGTTGTTGATGCTGTGCTGGCGGCGAAAGCGCGCGGCAACCGCGTGATTGCGGTGGGCACCACCTCCGTACGTTCACTGGAAAGCGCGGCACAGGCGGCCAAAAACGACCTTATCGAGCCGTTTTTCGGCGATACGCAAATATTCATTTATCCTGGCTATAAATATCAGGTGATTGATGCCCTGGTAACCAACTTCCACCTGCCGGAATCAACGCTGATCATGCTGGTTTCCGCGTTTGCTGGTTATAAAAACACCATGCACGCCTATCATGAAGCGGTAAAAGCGGAATATCGCTTTTTTAGTTACGGTGATGCGATGTTTATCACGTACAATCCGCAGGCTATTTCTGAGCGTGTCGGGGAATAAATCCGCGATATGAGTATTTAAAACGTCGGACTGTTTTTCTGACGCAGGAGTTAAGATGAAATTTGAACTGGATACCACAGACGGTCGCGCTCGCCGCGGCCGCCTGGTTTTTGATCGTGGCGTAGTAGAAACACCTGCTTTTATGCCGGTCGGTACTTACGGCACCGTGAAAGGCATGACGCCGGAAGAAGTTGAAGCAACTGGCGCGCAGATTATCCTCGGTAACACCTTCCACCTGTGGCTGCGCCCGGGACAGGAAATCATGAAACTGCATGGCGATCTGCACGATTTTATGCAGTGGAAAGGGCCAATCCTCACCGATTCCGGCGGCTTCCAGGTTTTCAGCCTGGGTGATATCCGTAAGATTACCGAGCAGGGCGTGCATTTCCGTAACCCGATCAACGGCGATCCGATTTTCCTCGATCCCGAGAAATCAATGGAGATTCAATACGATCTCGGTTCCGATATCGTCATGATCTTCGACGAATGTACACCGTATCCGGCCGACTGGGACTATGCTAAACGCTCGATGGAGATGTCTCTGCGTTGGGCGAAGCGCAGTCGGGATCGTTTTGATAGCCTCGGCAACAAAAATGCGCTTTTTGGCATCATTCAGGGCAGTGTTTACGAAGATTTACGTGATATCTCCGTTAAAGGTCTGGTAGACATCGGCTTTGATGGCTACGCTGTCGGCGGTTTGGCTGTCGGTGAGCCGAAGGAAGATATGCACCGCATCCTGGAGCATGTATGCCCACAGATTCCGGCAGATAAACCTCGTTACCTGATGGGCGTCGGCAAACCAGAAGATCTGGTTGAAGGCGTACGTCGCGGTATCGATATGTTTGACTGCGTGATGCCAACGCGAAATGCCCGTAATGGTCATTTGTTTGTGACTGACGGCGTGGTAAAAATTCGTAACGCGAAACATAAAAGCGACACCAGTCCGCTCGATGCTGAGTGTGATTGCTACACCTGTCGCAATTATTCGCGCGCTTACTTGCATCATCTCGACCGTTGCAACGAAATATTGGGCGCGCGACTCAACACGATTCATAACCTTCGCTACTACCAGCGTTTGATGGCGGGTTTACGCAAGGCTATTGAAGAGGGTAAATTAGAGAGCTTCGTGACCGATTTTTACCAACGTCAGGGTAGACCAGTTCCACCTGTGAACGTTGATTAATTTTAATAATGAGGGAATTTGAATGAGCTTTTTTATTTCTGATGCGGTAGCGGCAACAGGTGCTCCGGCGCAGGGCAGCCCGATGTCTCTGATTCTGATGCTGGTGGTGTTTGGTCTGATTTTCTACTTCATGATCCTGCGCCCGCAGCAAAAGCGCACCAAAGAACACAAAAATCTGATGAACTCCATTGCGAAAGGCGATGAAGTGCTGACTAACGGTGGTCTGGTGGGTCGCGTGACCAAAGTAGCAGAATCTGGCTACATCGCTATCGCGCTGAACGACACCACTGAAGTGGTTATTAAACGTGATTTCGTAGCTGCCGTTCTGCCGAAAGGCACCATGAAGGCGCTGTAATTTATTGTTTTCCCAAAGGGAACTGCCGTGTTAAACCGTTATCCTTTGTGGAAGTATGTCATGCTGATCGTCGTTATTGTCGTCGGTCTGCTCTATGCGCTTCCCAACCTGTATGGTGAGGATCCGGCTGTTCAAATCACTGGCGTGCGCGGTGCCGCCGCCAGTGAGCAAACGCTGATCCAGGTCCAGAAAACGTTACAAGAAGATAAAATCACACCTAAGTCTGTGGCTCTGGAAGAGGGTGCTATTCTTGCGCGCTTCGACTCCACTGATACCCAACTGCGCGCACGTGAAGTGTTAATGGGCGTATTGGGCGATCAATACGTCGTGGCGCTTAACCTTGCTCCGGCAACTCCACGTTGGCTGGCAGCCATTCACGCAGAACCGATGAAACTCGGTCTTGACCTGCGTGGCGGCGTTCACTTCCTGATGGAAGTGGATATGGACACCGCGCTGAGTAAGTTGCAGGAACAAAATATCGATAGCCTGCGCAGCGATCTGCGTGAAAAAGGCATTCCTTATACTACCGTTCGCAAAGAAGATAACTACGGTCTGAGCATCACCTTCCGTGATAGCAGCGCCCGTGATGAAGCTATCTCTTACCTGAGCAAGCGTCACCAGGATCTGGTTATTTCCAGCCAGGGCAGCAATGCTCTGCGTGCGGTGATGACCGATGCGCGCCTGAGCGAAGCCCGTGAATACGCGGTACAGCAGAACATCAACATTCTGCGTAATCGTGTTAACCAACTGGGTGTTGCTGAGCCGGTGGTCCAACGTCAGGGTGCTGACCGCATTGTGATCGAACTGCCAGGCATTCAGGATACCGCGCGTGCGAAAGAAATTCTGGGCGCTACCGCGACGCTGGAATTCCGTCTGGTGAACACCAACGTTGACCAGTCTGCTGCGGCATCCGGGCGTGTACCGGGTGATTCGGAAGTGAAACAGTCTCGTGAAGGTCAGCCGGTTGTGCTGTACAAACGCGTGATCCTGACCGGTGATCATATCACCGACTCCACTTCCAGCCAGGACGAATACAATCAGCCGCAGGTTAACATCTCGCTGGATAGCGCGGGTGGTAACATCATGTCCAACTTCACCAAGGACAACATCGGTAAGCCGATGGCGACCCTGTTCGTGGAGTACAAAGACAGCGGTAAAAAAGATGCCAACGGTCGCGCAGTGCTGGTGAAACAGGAAGAGGTGATTAACATCGCCAACATCCAGTCTCGCCTGGGCAACAGCTTCCGTATCACCGGTATTAACAACCCGAACGAAGCGCGTCAGCTTTCTCTGCTGTTACGTGCCGGTGCGTTGATTGCGCCGATTCAGATTGTTGAAGAACGTACCATCGGACCTACCCTGGGTATGCAGAACATTAAACAGGGTCTGGAAGCGTGTCTGGCCGGTCTGGTGGTGTCTATTCTGTTCATGATCTTCTTCTATAAGAAGTTCGGTCTGATCGCGACCAGTGCGCTGATTGCTAACCTGGTACTGATTGTCGGTATTATGTCGCTGCTGCCGGGAGCCACGCTGAGTATGCCGGGGATTGCGGGGATCGTCTTAACCCTTGCCGTCGCGGTCGATGCGAACGTACTGATTAACGAACGTATCAAAGAAGAGTTGAGTAACGGGCGTTCGGTGCAGCAGGCCATCAATGAAGGTTATGCGGGTGCATTTAGCTCCATCTTTGATGCGAACATTACGACGCTGATTAAGGTCATTATCCTGTACGCAGTTGGCACCGGGGCAATTAAAGGGTTCGCGATTACTACCGGTATTGGTGTGGCGACGTCGATGTTTACCGCGATTGTCGGTACACGTGCCATCGTAAACCTGTTGTATGGCGGCAAGCGCGTCAAAAAGCTGTCAATCTGAGGAGTGCGAAGTGGCACAGGAATATACTGTTGAACAATTGAACCACGGCCGTAAAGTCTGGGACTTTATGCGCTGGGACTACTGGGCTTTCGGCATTTCAGGTTTCCTGCTGATTGCGGCCATCGTGGTGATGGGCGTACGCGGGTTTAACTGGGGTCTCGATTTCACCGGTGGTACGGTAATTGAAATCACGCTGGAAAAACCGGCCGATATGGACGTGATGCGCGATGCGCTGGAGAAAGCGGGCTTTGTTGATCCGCTTCTGCAGAACTTCGGCAGCAGCCACGACATTATGGTGCGTATGCCGCCAACTGAAGGCGCAGACGGCGGTCAGGTACTGGGCAGCAAAGTGTTGAGTGTGATTAACGAATCCACCAACCAAAACGCCGCGGTGAAGCGAATTGAATTCGTAGGTCCGAGCGTGGGTGCAGACCTGGCGCAAACCGGTGCAATGGCGCTGATGGCGGCGTTAATATCCATCCTGGTGTACGTCGGTTTCCGCTTTGAGTGGCGACTGGCGGCAGGGGTAGTTATCGCTCTGGCGCACGACGTGATTATCACACTTGGGATCCTGTCGTTGTTCCATATCGAGATTGATCTGACTATCGTCGCATCGTTGATGTCGGTAATCGGTTACTCGCTGAACGACAGTATCGTCGTATCTGACCGTATTCGTGAAAACTTCCGCAAAATTCGTCGCGGTACGCCTTACGAAATCTTTAACGTGTCATTGACTCAGACGCTGCACCGTACGTTGATTACGTCCGGTACGACGTTGATGGTTATTCTGATGCTGTTCCTGTTCGGTGGTCCGGTACTGGAAGGCTTCTCGCTGACGATGCTGATCGGTGTTTCCATCGGTACTGCATCTTCTATCTACGTAGCATCGGCGCTGGCGCTGAAGCTGGGTATGAAGCGTGAGCACATGCTGCAGCAGAAGGTTGAGAAAGAAGGGGCGGATCAACCGTCAATTCTGCCTTAAACTATTAAGAGTGAAGATACTGGAATCCCGATCACAAGGTCGGGATTTTTTTTTGCCTGCGATTTGCTAGCAGTCCATTATCTTTTCCGGTCGCCATACTACTGACAGTATGCTGTCAGTAGCCCTGTCTTATAGTCCTTCTGAGATTACCCACACAGGCAGGAGGAAGTATGAATAACGTAATTAGCTGGTTTGAAATCCCCGTGGCACAAATGGAGCGCGCCATTGCTTTTTATGAGCCAGTGATGCAGGTTTCTTTGCGTCGTGAGAATATGGACAGCGCGGAGCTGGCCGTATTTCCACATCAGGATCCCGCTCCCGGCGGAGCGCTGGCTAAATTTGACGGTATTACGCCTTCGGCGCAGGGCGCTATTATTTATCTGCATACGGACGATTTGGCTGCAACGCTTAAACGCGTCGCCACCGCTGGCGGTCAGTGCGTGTTTGGTCCGCTCGAACTGGGGCAGGATATTGGCACTATTGCGCTGTTTACTGACAGCGAAGGCAATCGTGTTGGTTTACATCAACCCGCGTAATATTTTCAGGACTGAGGATTAAAATGACCAGACGCGCCGACCGCTTGTTTCAGATTGTACAAATCCTGCGTGGCAGGCGAGTGACAACGGCGGCGCTGCTGGCAGAACGTCTTGAGGTTTCTGAACGGACGATTTATCGCGATATCCGCGATCTCTCTTTATCCGGCGTGCCCATTGAAGGAGAAGTGGGCAGTGGATACCGCTTAATGGCGGGGTTTGATCTGCCGCCGTTGATGTTAACGCATCGCGAATCAGAAGCGTTAATGGTAGCGATTCGGTTGCTGAAAACATGGGGCGGGGATTCACTCTCACAGGCGCTGGAATCCGCGCAGGAAAAAGTGCTGGCGATATTGCCGCCAGAGTGTCGGCGCAGAGCCGAGCAAACGCGGGTTTTCGCGCCAGATTTTGGCAATCAGCCGCATTCACGCAGTGCTTTTGATCTCATACATCGCGCGGTTTCGGCGCAGCAGGTGTTGGCGCTGCATTATCGCGACGAGTCCGGGAATCTCTCCTGGCGCGACGTTCAGCCGCTGGGGTTATTTTTCTGGGGTGAGCACTGGTTGCTGGTTGCCTGGTGCGAGAAACGTGACGATTATCGCTGCTTTCGCGTTGATCGGTGTCTGAAGATCACGCCGCTCGACAGGCATTTTCGTGAATCTGCAGATCGCTCGCTAAGTGATTTTTTACGTAAAGTACGCTGTGAAGACCAGCCATAAAAAAGCCAGCGGTTAAGCTGGCTTGTCTGCGATAAATTGGCAGGATTAGAAGTTGTAACCTACGACCAGGTAACCACCCCAACCGGTAGATTTCGCGCTGAAGTCGCCTTCGCCCCAGTTCAGAGTATCTCCACCTTTCCACTGGCCGCCGTTATGGAAATAACGCGCTACTACGGAGTAGTGCCAGTGATCGTAGTTCAGCGCCAGGACGTGGCTGGAAGCGATAGAGTTGCTGGTGCGGTTCGGATCATCACCCAAATCGGAGCCCCAGTCGAAGTTGGTGAAGCCGATGTAGGTCAGTTGGCCGCCCCAAACCTGGGTGATCGGCACAAAGTATTTCACTTTGAAACGGTAGCCATCCCACTCGTTTTCGTTGGATGCGCCATAGTTCTGCCACTGGTATTTAGCATACACGTTCAGGGACAGACCCATCGGCAGACCGGTATCGATATCGGTACCCAGACCCATATACCAGGTGCTCTGGCGGCTGGCTTTGTTATCACCCATATCGTAGATGTAGTTGTTGGCGAAATACCACTCTTTGAACGGACCAAAGCTCAGGTCAGCACCGGTCAGTTTATCGATGGAGAAACGCGGTTCGATTTCCATAAACAGCGGGGAACCGTCAGACCAGATGCCTTTATCGTTGCCGTTACCCCAGTCGAAGGTTTTCGGAATATCGATGTAGCCATAGAAGTCAAACCAGTCTTTTTTGGCAAACGCTTCGTATTCCAGATAAACGTCGTTGTTCAGTTTCGGGGAGAAACGGGTGTGGTAGCTTCCCACCACGTTGACGCTCTGGTGCCACCAGTCGGACAGATATTGCGGTTTGTCATTTTCTGCAGCGTTGGCAGTAAAAGACGAGGAGAGCGCCAGCACTGCACCGGCTGCAAGTAATGTTTTTTTCATATGTATGCCACTGTTTGAAATCCCTTTCGGGAGTGAAAAAGGCGCAAATTGCGTTTCTAAATATTTCGTGTTTCTTCGGAGCCTATTATAAAAATCATTGTTCACAAAAATATGTGTTGTTTCACAGTTCTATCATTTACGTAATCGATTGCGTTCACGTTTGCTTACTTTAGGCGGCGAATTGTACTGGCTCCCATGAATGTTGCCAAGTTTTACCAGAAATATCGGTTATGTCAGGTGAGTAACAAAACGGGCCGGAGTGATGTTGCGGAACGCACAAAACGTCCCGCAAAAAAGTTTATTGATTAACAGGCTGGATGTCGTGGATACGAACAAATCCTAACTGGTCCGGAGAGAGGCCATTTATCTGCAGCGGAATGTCTACGTCGCTGGGAGCAAGGATACTTGCCGGGGCCGTTACCAATTGGTTCTGAACGTTCGTTTCCTGATAGTTATCCGTGGTGCCCTGAATTTGTCCATACTCGACGGTGGCGCTAAAGGCGGGTAAAGGCGTAGTGGATTCACCCTGAATACGTAATGTAAGCCGCGTGCCGTCGGCGTTCGGCGCAATATTGACAAGTGACATCCGTAACATGCCAATCTGGCTGTCCAGTCGGGCTGGTGTATTGGAACCCGGCAGCAGATAGGCTCCGCTGGTTGATTTGGCATTCAACATATTTTGTTGTGTACTTTTTACCGTTTCCTGATTTAGCTGTGTCATCTCTTTATTCAACGTGCTAACGCTTTGATGCATCTGGCGTACTTCGCTTTGCTGTGCGCATGCGCTAAGACTAAAGAGACTTCCCACCAGGAGAATTCTTAGGTAACGTCTTGTCATTGTGATTACTTCCTTCATTGTCGCGATAGCATAATGGTAGTGCGCACCGAGCACGAAGGCATCGATCCTTTGTCTCAAAAGCGCTGCGCCTTTGTTGTCACGCCAGTTCAGGGTAAAATAGATTTCTGTTAACCACTGAGGACAGGACGCCGTATGCATTGCCCATTCTGTTTCGCCGTAGACACTAAGGTAATTGACTCTCGTCTTGTAGGCGAGGGCTCCTCAGTACGCCGCCGTCGGCAGTGTCTGGTCTGTAACGAACGTTTCACCACTTTTGAAGTGGCTGAACTTGTCATGCCACGCGTTGTGAAAAGCAACGATGTGCGTGAACCCTTTAATGAAGATAAGCTGCGCAGCGGCATGCTCAGAGCGCTTGAGAAACGTCCGGTCAGCTCAGATGACGTCGAAATGGCGTTGAACCATATCAAATCACAACTGCGTGCGACTGGCGAGCGTGAGGTGCCGAGCAAGATGATCGGCAACCTGGTGATGGAGCAGTTGAAAAAACTCGATAAAGTCGCCTACATCCGCTTTGCCTCGGTTTACCGGAGTTTCGAAGATATCAAAGAATTTGGCGAAGAGATTGCTCGCCTACAGGACTAAGCCATGCAGGATGAATTGTACATGGCGCGCGCGCTGAAGCTTGCTGCGCGCGGACGTTTTACCACTCACCCCAATCCCAACGTGGGCTGCGTGATTGTCAAAGATGGGGAGATCGTCGGTGAAGGGTATCATCACCGCGCGGGCGAACCGCATGCCGAAGTCCACGCTCTGCGCATGGCTGGAGAAAAAGCGCAAGGGGCGACTGCCTATGTAACGCTTGAACCCTGCAGCCATCATGGTCGTACCCCCCCGTGCTGCGATGCGCTGATTGCCGCAGGCGTGTCACGTGTGGTTGCAGCGATGCAGGATCCCAATCCGCAGGTAGCAGGTCGTGGTCTCTACCGTTTGCAGCAGGCGGGCATTGACGTCAGTCACGGGCTGATGATGAGCGAGGTTGAGCAGCTTAATAAAGGCTTTCTCAAGCGTATGCGTACGGGATTCCCCTACGTGCAGCTTAAACTTGGTGCGTCGCTTGATGGGCGTACGGCGATGGCCAGTGGTGAAAGCCAGTGGATAACCTCGCCGCAGGCGCGTCGCGATGTGCAACGATTACGGGCGCAAAGCCATGCCATCTTAACCAGCAGCGCTACGGTGTTGGCTGACGACCCTCAGCTTACCGTGCGTTGGTCGGAACTTGGGGAGTCAACCCAGGCGAGTTACCCGCAGGAAAATCTGCGCCAGCCTATCCGCATTGTTGTTGATAGCCAGAATCAGGTCACGCCGGAACACCGTATTGTGCAACAGCCTGGAGAAACCTGGATTGCCCGGACAAAAGATGATCCTCGTAGTTGGCCGGAGACGGTGCGCAGCCTGAAGGTGCCGGAACATAACGGGCATCTGGATCTGGTGGTGCTGATGATGCAACTGGGCAAGCAGCAAATTAACAGCATTTGGGTTGAAGCTGGTCCAACGCTTGCGGGCGCGTTATTACAGGCCGGTCTGGTCGATGAGCTAATCGTGTATGTTGCGCCTAAACTGTTAGGCAGCGATGCACGAGGATTATGTGTGCTTCCAGGCCTTGAGAAACTGGCTGACGCCCCCCATTTCAAATTCAACGAAATACGCCATGTAGGTCCGGACCTTTGCCTGCATTTAGTGGGCGCATGATCTCCCGGTTCGAAAGGGAAGCAGCGCACAGATTATTATGATAAAATCCGCCCCCCTGCGGGGTCCAGTGAATCCGAAGGAAGAATATGAACATTATTGAAGCTAACGTTGCTACCCCGGACGCTCGCGTCGCCATCACCATTGCGCGTTTCAACAACTTTATCAATGACAGCCTGCTGGAAGGTGCGATCGACGCCCTGAAACGTATTGGTCAGGTTAAAGATGAAAACATTACCGTCGTTTGGGTTCCGGGCGCGTATGAGCTGCCGCTGGCAGCCTCGGTACTTGCAAAATCCGGTAAATACGACGCGGTGATTGCGTTAGGTACGGTGATTCGTGGTGGTACCGCGCACTTCGAATATGTGGCTGGCGGTGCAAGCAATGGCCTGGCGCATGTCGCTCAGGACAGTGGCATTCCGGTAGCCTTCGGTGTTCTGACCACCGAAAGTATTGAACAAGCCATCGAACGTGCTGGCACTAAAGCTGGCAACAAAGGCGCAGAAGCTGCACTGACTGCACTTGAAATGATTAATGTATTGAAAGCCATCAAGGCCTGATTTTTGTAAGGGGAAATCCGTGAAACCTGCTGCTCGTCGCCGCGCCCGTGAGTGTGCCGTCCAGGCGCTCTACTCCTGGCAGTTGTCCCAGAACGACATCGCTGATGTTGAATACCAGTTCCTGGCGGAACAGGACGTAAAAGATGTCGACGTTCTGTATTTCCGTGAACTGCTGTCCGGGGTGGCGACTAACAGCGCGTACCTGGATGGATTAATGAAGCCTTATCTGTCTCGTCTGTTGGAAGAGCTGGGTCAGGTAGAAAAAGCCGTGCTGCGTATTGCGCTGTTTGAACTGTCTAAACGTAGTGATGTGCCGTACAAAGTGGCCATCAACGAAGCGATTGAACTGGCGAAAACCTTCGGCGCTGAAGACAGCCATAAATTCGTGAACGGCGTACTGGATAAAGCAGCACCTGTGATTCGCCCCAACAAAAAGTAATCCCGAGGCCGGCTGGATGGTGGAACTTGTTTCCGCTGCCCCCGGCTTTTTCTTTTTTTTCTGCTGAGGCATAACGTATGGCATGCGGCGAATTTTCCCTGATTGCCCGTTATTTTGACCGCGTAAGAACGTCTCGTCTTGATGTCGAAACCGGTATTGGTGACGATTGCGCACTTCTGAACATCCCTGAAAAACAGACGCTGGCGATCAGCACCGATACGCTGGTGGCAGGCAACCACTTCCTCCCCGACATTGATCCCACCGATCTCGCCTGGAAAGCGCTGGCGGTGAATTTGAGCGATCTGGCGGCGATGGGAGCCGATCCTGCGTGGCTGACGCTGGCGCTCACGCTGCCTGACGTCGATGAAGCCTGGCTTGAAGCCTTCAGCGATAGCCTGTTTGAACTCCTCAATTACTATGATATGCAGCTGATAGGTGGTGACACCACGCGTGGGCCATTGTCGATGACGCTGGGTATCCACGGCTACGTCCCTGTTGGACGGGCCTTAAAACGCTCCGGTGCGAAACCGGGGGACTGGATTTATGTGACCGGTACGCCGGGCGACAGCGCGGCCGGGCTGGCGATTTTGCAGGATCGCTTGCAGGTGGCAGATGCAAAAGACGCAGACTATCTGCTTAAACGTCATCTGCGTCCAACACCGCGTATTTTGCAGGGACAAGCCCTGCGCGATCTGGCCAGTGCGGCTATCGATATTTCCGACGGCCTGATTTCCGATCTGGGGCATATCGTCAATGCCTGCGGCTGTGGGGCGCGGGTTAACGTCGATGCGTTGCCATACTCCACGGCATTTGCCCAACATGTTGAGCCGGAACAAGCCCTGCTCTGGGCGCTTTCGGGGGGGGAAGATTATGAGTTATGCTTTACCGTACCGGAAATTAACCGTGGCGCACTGGACGTGGCGCTGGGGAATCTCGGCGCATCGTTTACCTGCATTGGGCAGATGAGCGCGGACGTGGAAGGCATTCACTTTACGCGCGACGGAAAACCCGTCACGTTCGACTGGAAAGGATATGACCATTTTGCCGCGCCTTAAAAAAGATGTCGCCAAAAGCCGCCTGAGTATGCGCAATCCGTGGCACCTGTTGGCCACCGGTTTTGGCAGCGGGCTGAGCCCAATTGTTCCAGGCACGATGGGATCGCTGGCGGCGATCCCTTTTTGGTATTTAATGACGTTTCTGCCGTGGCAGCTGTATTCACTGGTGGTCATGTTGTCTATCTGTATCGGCGTTTATCTGTGCCATCAAACGGCGAAAGATATGGGCGTGCACGATCACGGTAGCATTGTCTGGGACGAGTTTGTCGGGATGTGGATAACCCTGATGGCGCTGCCGACCCACGACTGGCAGTGGGTCGCCGCGGGATTTGTGATTTTCCGTATTCTGGATATGTGGAAGCCGTGGCCGATCCGTTGGTTCGATCGCAACGTGCATGGCGGTACGGGGATCATGATTGATGATATTGTGGCCGGAATACTCTCCGCCGGAATTTTGTATTTTATCGGCCATCACTGGCCGGTAGGTATCATTTAAATGGGCTTGCCGGATGGCAGCGTAAACGCCTTATCCGGCCTGGAAACACGATGGCGGTTTCGTAGGCCCGATAAGCGCAGCGCCATCGGGCAATGCCAGATTATTTAAATCCGACCACCGGATGCTGTTTGTACGGCGTTTCCAGCTCGGCAATCTGCTCTGGCTTCAGCGTCAAATCCACCGCATTAAGTAACTCATCCAACTGTTCCTCGCGTGAAGTGCCGATAATCGGCGCTGCCACCCCCGGTTTGCTCAGCAGCCAGGCCAGCGCAACCTGCGCACGCGTTACGCCTAATTCCTCACTGACACCGGTCAGCCGCGCGGCAATTTGCGCGTCGTTTTCATCGCTGTCACTGTATAAATTTTTACCGACTTCATCAGAAACCAGACGTGCGGTCGTTTCTCCCCAGGGGCGCGTCAGGCGACCACGCGCCAGCGGACTCCAAGGGATCACCGCGACGCCTTCCTGATAGCAAAGCGGCAGCATTTCGCGTTCTTCCTCACGGTAGATCAGGTTGTAGTGATCCTGCATGCTAACGAACTGCGCCCAGCCGTGTTGTTTCTGTAAAGCCAGCGCCTGAGCAAACTGAGACGCGTGCATGGATGAGGCGCCAATATAGCGAGCTTTACCGGCTTTCACTACGTCGTTAAGGGCTTCCAGCGTTTCTTCGATAGGCGTATTGTAATCCCAGCGGTGAATTTGCAGGATGTCCACATAGTCCATACCCAGGCGTCTGAGGCTATCGTCGATTGAGCGCAAGATTTGTGCGCGGGATAATCCTTCCGCTAAATCATCAACCTGGTGAAAAACCTTGGTGGCGACCACGACCTCTTCGCGGCGGGCGAAATCACGCAGCGCGCGGCCGACAATCTCTTCGCTGCTACCAGCGGAGTAGCTGTTGGCGGTATCAAAAAAGTTAATGCCGCCTTCAATAGCGTGTTTGATTATCGGGCGGCTGCTTTCTTCAGGTAGCGTCCAGGCGTGATTGCCGCGATTGGGCTCGCCAAACGTCATGCAACCCAGGCAAAGGCGGGAGACCCGTAGGTCGGTTTTTCCTAAGGTGTTGTATTTCATTAATCCACTCCTGCTATGCTCGTGATGAGTTAAGCATAGCAGGAGCGGGGAGGGGATTATGCCAGCCAGGCCTTGATTTTGGCCTCAATTCCGGCGGCATTAAGTCCCAGTTCGGCGCGAGCCTCGTCCTGAGTTCCCTGCGGGATGAAGAAGTCAGGCAGGCCAATGTTCAGCACCGGAACAGGCTTGCGATGGGCCATTAGCACTTCGTTTACGCCGCTACCAGCGCCGCCCATAATGGCATTCTCTTCGAGGGTGACCAGCACCTCGTGTTGGGCTGCCATTTCGAGGATCAACGTTTCATCCAACGGTTTCACAAAGCGCATATCAACCAGCGTGGCGTTCAGTGACTCTGCGACCTGATCGGCTTCCGGCATTAGGGTGCCGAAGTTGAGGATCGCCACTTTCTCCCCGTGACGCTTCACGATGCCTTTGCCGATTGGCAGATGTTCCAGCGGCGCCAGCTCAACGCCCACCGCGTTACCGCGCGGATAACGTACGACCGTTGGACCGTCGTTGTAGTGATAGCCGGTGAACAGCATCTGGCGACATTCGTTCTCATCGCTTGGGGTCATAATGACCATTTCCGGGATGCAGCGCAGGAAAGAGAGGTCGAACGCCCCTTGGTGGGTTTGTCCATCTGCGCCAACGATACCTGCCCGGTCGATGGCGAACAGGACCGGCAGTTTCTGGATGGCGACATCATGCAGTACCTGATCGTAAGCGCGTTGCAGGAAGGTGGAGTAAATAGCCACGACCGGCTTATAACCGCCAATCGCCAGACCGGCCGCAAACGTCACCGCGTGCTGCTCGGCAATCGCCACATCAAAGTAGCGGTCCGGGAACTTACGTGAGAACTCCACCATACCGGAGCCTTCGCGCATCGCCGGGGTGATCGCCATCAGCTTATTGTCTTTCGCCGCGGTCTCGCACAGCCAGTCACCGAAGATTTTTGAATAGCTCGGCAGGCCGCCGCTGCTTTTCGGCAGGCATCCGCTGGATGGATCGAATTTTGGTACCGCGTGGAACGTAATCGGATCTTTTTCCGCCGGCTCGTAGCCACGACCTTTTTTGGTCATGATGTGCAGGAACTGTGGACCTTTGAGATCGCGCATGTTCTTAAGCGTGGTGATAAGCCCCAGCACGTCGTGACCGTCCACCGGACCAATATAGTTAAAGCCCAGCTCTTCAAACAGCGTACCCGGCACAACCATGCCTTTGATGTGCTCTTCGGTACGTTTGAGCAGTTCTTTAATCGGTGGCACACCGGAGAACACTTTCTTCCCGCCTTCGCGCAGCGAGGAGTAGAGTTTGCCAGAGAGCAGTTGCGCCAGGTGATTGTTCAGCGCGCCGACGTTCTCTGAAATCGACATTTCGTTGTCGTTGAGGATAACCAGCATGTCGGGCTTAATATCACCCGCGTGGTTCATCGCTTCAAATGCCATGCCTGCGGTGATTGCACCGTCCCCAATCACACAAACAGTACGGCGTTCCTTACCTTCTTTCTCGGCGGCAACCGCAATACCGATACCTGCGCTGATGGAGGTTGAGGAGTGCCCAACACTCAGTACGTCATATTCGCTCTCACCGCGCCATGGGAATGGATGCAAACCGCCTTTCTGCCGAATGGTGCCGATTTTATCGCGGCGGCCGGTCAGAATTTTGTGCGGGTAAGCCTGATGTCCCACATCCCAGATTAACTGGTCAAACGGGGTGTTGTAGACGTAGTGCAGCGCTACGGTGAGTTCCACCGTGCCCAGACCAGAGGCGAAGTGCCCGCTGGAACGGCTTACGCTGTCGAGCAAATAGCGGCGCAGTTCGTCGCAAAGCTTTGGCAGGCTCTCTTTTGGCAGCAGGCGTAACTCCTGAGTGGAGTCGACCAGCGCCAGGGTCGGGTATTTGGCTATATCAAAACTCATCGCAAGCTCATGGGATATGTTGGTTTATTTATCACGCTGGATTATGTAGTCCGCTAGCGCTTCCAGTGCCGAGGTATCGAGTGACTGTGCGGCCAGCAAACTTAGCGACTGGCGGGCATCCTCAATTAAATCCCGGGCTTTATTCTGGGCTTGCTCAAGACCCAGAAGTGCAGGATAGGTACTTTTGCCAAGCTGCTGGTCAGCACCCTGACGTTTACCCAATGTTGCAGTATCGCCTACCACATCCAGGATGTCATCCTGAACCTGGAAGGCCAGACCGATGCTTTCTGCGTACTTGTCGAGTATTGCCAGGCATTCTCGCCCTTTATCGCCTGCGCTTAACGCACCCAGACGCACGGCGGCGCGAATCAATGCCCCGGTTTTATGGCGGTGAATACGCTCCAGCGCATCCAATTCTACCTGATGGCCTTCAGCGTCCAGATCCAACGCCTGACCGCCGCACATACCGGCGATACCGCTGGCCTGGGCCAGTTCAGAGATCATCGCGATGCGGTCACGATCAGAAACTTCCGGCATCGGGGCGTCGCTGATAATGGAGAACGCCAGCGTCTGTAGCGCATCTCCGGCCAGGATCGCATTCGCCTCGCCAAATTTTACGTGGCAGGTCGGCAGACCGCGGCGCAGGTCATCGTCGTCCATCGCGGGTAAGTCATCGTGCATCAGCGAATAGGCATGGATACACTCGACGGCGGCAGCGGGAGCATCAAGCGTACTCAGGCTGACGCCAAACATCTGACCGGTCGCATACACCAGAAACGGGCGCAGACGTTTACCGCCTAATAATGCGCCATATTGCATGGTTTCGACCACGGGAGTGTTCTGAAAGGGCAATGGCGCGATAAAACGGCTCAGTGCCTGGTTGGCCTGCTCAACGCAAGCCTGTAGCTGCTGCGTAAAATCCATTTACTCATTATCCGGTGTGAAAGGCGTAAGGGCGGCGTCTTCAGTATCTGACAGCAGGATTTGTACGCGCTGTTCAGCCTGCTGCAACTTGACCTGTCCCTGACGTGCTAACTGTACGCCACGTTCAAATTCGTTCAGCGCTTCTTCCAGCGGCAGGTCGCCGCTTTCCAGACGGGTAACAATCTGTTCCAGGTCGCTCAGCGCTGTTTCAAAACTGGCTGGCGCTTCATTTTTCTTCGGCATAATGAATGTCTGACTCTCTGTATTGGCAGCACAAGGCTATGGTAACGGACTCGCACTGATAAGCAAATAACGCACAATGGTAAGGCGATGTGCACAGGATGACCATGATGGTGGTATACTTGCGCGCCTGGATGCAGCCGCAGGGTATGGGCTGCTGTATTTTTTTCCATTACAAGTCATTCAGACTTGCCAAAGAACCATTGCCGCCATGAAGTTTATCATTAAATTGTTCCCAGAAATCACCATCAAAAGCCAATCTGTGCGTTTGCGCTTTATAAAAATTCTGACAGGGAACATTCGTAACGTTTTAAAGCACTATGATGAAGACCTTGCCGTTGTCCGCCACTGGGATCACGTTGAGGTTCGCGCTAAAGATGAAAGCCAGCGCCTGGATATTCGCGACGCGCTGACCCGTATTCCGGGGATCCACCATATTCTCGAAGTTGAAGACGTGCCGTTTACCGATATGCACGATATTTTCGAGAAAGCGCTGGTGCAGTATCACGATCAACTGGAAGGCAAAACCTTCTGCGTACGCGTTAAGCGTCGCGGTAAGCATGAGTTTAGCTCTATTGAGGTGGAACGCTATGTTGGCGGTGGACTGAACCAGCATATTGAATCCGCGCGCGTGAAGCTGACGAAGCCGGACGTGACGGTTAATCTTGAAATCGAAAACGACCGTCTGCTGCTGGTTAAAGGCCGCTATGAAGGTATTGGCGGTTTCCCGATCGGGACGCAGGAAGATGTACTGTCGCTGATTTCCGGTGGTTTCGACTCCGGCGTGTCCAGCTATATGCTGATGCGTCGCGGCTGCCGCGTGCACTACTGCTTCTTTAATCTCGGCGGCGCAGCGCATGAAATCGGCGTTCGTCAGGTGGCGCATTATCTGTGGAACCGCTTTGGTAGCTCGCATCGCGTGCGTTTTGTCGCGATCAACTTTGAGCCGGTGGTTGGCGAGATCCTGGAGAAAGTCGACGACGGTCAGATGGGCGTGGTCCTTAAACGTATGATGGTTCGTGCAGCGTCGAAAGTCGCTGAGCGCTACGGCGTACAGGCACTGGTAACCGGTGAAGCGCTGGGCCAGGTGTCCAGCCAGACGCTGACCAACCTGCGCCTGATCGATAACGTTTCTGACACCCTGATCCTGCGCCCGCTTATCTCCCATGATAAGGAGCACATCATTAATCTGGCGCGTGAAATTGGTACTGAGGACTTTGCCCGTACCATGCCGGAATACTGCGGTGTGATTTCAAAAAGCCCGACGGTGAAAGCGATTAAAGCGAAGATTGAGGCCGAAGAAGAAAACTTCGATTTCTCTATCCTCGATAAAGTGGTTGAAGAAGCGAACAATATCGATATTCGTGATATCGCCCAGCAGACGCAGCAGACCGTGGTGGAAGTGGAAACCGTGAGCGGCTTCGGCCCGAACGATGTGATTCTGGATATCCGCTCTGTGGATGAACAGGATGACAAACCGCTGAAGGTTGACGGTGTGGACGTCGTTTCTCTGCCGTTCTACAAACTGAGCACCAAATTCGGCGATCTGGACCAGAGTAAAACCTGGCTGCTGTGGTGTGAACGCGGGGTGATGAGCCGTCTGCAGGCGCTGTATCTGCGCGAGCAGGGCTTTGAAAACGTGAAGGTATATCGCCCGTAGTGACTTTTGCCTGAGGGGGCTGCGCTTATCAGGCCTGCAAGCGGTATGTTTTGTAGGCCTGATAAATTGTTTATGCTGCCATCCGGCAATATAACAATATTATTCAAAACGGATGGGGAGCTTTTTCCCGTTCGACACCCAGACACCCTGATAGACGCCGTCTTTTAACTCCAGCGTTATCTTCTCTTCCGATTGTTCAGCGGCAGAGGTCTTCAGTACATAATGTTGATTGTCGGCTGTGTCGCATTTACCGTTTAATTCAATCGGTGCGCCAAATTTCTGGTAAAAGTAAGCCCCTTCAAAAAAATCACCGTATTTGCAGTCGACCTTCAACACAATACGCATGCTTTTTCCCAACGTGCCGTACATCACCTTGCCGTCAATGCCGGGCGCTGGCGAAACCGGTGTTGTTCTCTTTGCGGTAGTCAGATACTGGCCGTAAGGCGTGAGCTGATTATGCAGTTCAACGGTCGGGATCTTCGTGGTGAAATCGCCCAGTTCGTCACCCGCGCGATTGGCGTGGTTGCTACAACGTCCGTTCAGGAAAGCCAGATGGTCTTTTTGCAGGGAGAATTTGTCGATGTAGTACAGACCGTCGGTGTAGGTTGCACACGATGCGTAGAATTCGGCAAAGCCAGAATCTCCACCGTCTTCTTTTATTTGCTCCGGCTTTTGTGATTTCTGTGCGACAACAAAGGTATCAATTTGGCTGCGGATATCTTTTCTGATGCGGGTGTTTAATTCGGTCATCGTGGAGCGGGAAAAGAGGTCGTTAAGGGTAATTGTCGCGCCGTTGGCTAAATCGAAGCTGATCGGTACATTGTACGACTCGCAATACGCCCCGCAGCCTTCGACAAACATGTTGAGGGTCAACACTTTGGCGTCGCGATACTCAACCGTGTAGTCAAGGTTTGCGGTGGGATTCATCTCTGATTTCGCAAACTGATTCACGGTCGCTTGTGGATTATTTCCCGGTAGCTGATTGATAAAGCTTGTGAAAATATAATCGTTAATGCGTTTTGCAACCTGTGGGTTATCCGTTGAGGTAAACCACGGCACGCGATATTGCATCTCAGTGCTTGCGGGATAGCGATACTCAAGGCTCTCAATTTCAAGTTGAGTCGCACTGGCGTAGCCGGAAAGGAGCAGTAAAGCCACTCCGCTCAGATATCCTTTCATCATAATTCCTTGAATGCGAGTGGCCTGAAGATTACTCGTAGTAGTTATAAATACCCGCAGCCATCACCAGTTGTGATGCCACTTCGTAAGCTTTTTCGCGACTCACCAGGAGATCAATGATTTTTAAACCGAAATCGATAGAGGTTCCCGGTCCCTGGCTGGTTAACAGATTGACGCGCGGATCCCATACGACGCGCTTATCCTGCCACTGGTCAGTGGGAATATTGTCTTTCAGCGCCGGAAAACCGGTCATGTTACCGATGGGAAAAATATCGTGTGGGACGAGGACTGTGGCGGCAGCGGCGCAAATTGCTGCGACGATGCGCCCGGAGCGATGAAACTGTTTCACGGTTTCGACAAGCAGAGGGCTGTCGCGAAAACACTCGGCGCCTTTAATACCGCCGGGCAGCACGATAATGTCGAAATCCCCGTCAGCAACTTCCACTAATGGTGCATCCGCCAGTAGTTTTACTCCGCGTGAGCACACGATCGTCAGGCTGCCATCGCTGGCAACGCTTGCAGTCGTGACCTTAATTCCGCCGCGAACCAGCAGATCGATAGTGGTGACCGCTTCGGTCTCTTCACTACCAGGGGCGAGACATACCAGTGCTTGAGCGCTCATACTCACTTTCCTTTCTCTTAACCATTTCAAACAGGCGGGCATTTTCCGGGACGGCGATGCCGTGCGCGCGGGCGCGTTTTAACAAATAACCGGTAATGTAGTCGATCTCAGTATGGCGCAGGGCATGTATGTCTTGCAGCATTGATGAGATATTTTCCGCCGTACTGTCAATCACTTGCTCAACATAATAGCGTAAATCATCTGCTGATGTGTGGTGGCCTTCGCGTTCAATGACCGCCGCCACCTCCTCGCAGATGAGCGCTATTTTTTCAGGATGATGGCGTAACTCTCCATTCGAGCAATCCCATAATGCGGTCAGCGGGTTAATGACGCAGTTGACGGCCAGCTTGCGCCACAACTCAGCGCGAATATTGTTGTGCCAGGCGACGTCCGGCAGCACCTCTTGCAGGACTTCAGCCAGATAACTGAAATCACCGTCTTGTTCACGCGCCGGACCAATCCTTGTTGTTCCCTGAGCGACATGAATGATCACGTTCCCGTCACGGTGTGCCGCGTGGGTTGTGGTGCCCATCAATAGAGGTTGCTTAATGTTATGCAACTCTTCAATCGTCCCCATACCGTTGTGAATCAGCAGAATGGGAGTGGTGTCAGGCAGAATGGCGGCCAGGCCTTTGACCGCATCAGAAACCTGCCAGGCTTTCAGAGTGACAAGCAGCAGGTCGCTTTTCGCCAAAAAATCGGGGTCGTTTGCCGTCAGGGATTCATTGAATACTGACCCATCCGTGTCGATCAGGTTAACGCTGCAATAGGGTTGCGGTACGCGTAGCCACCCCTGAACCTCATGTCCATGTTTGCACAGCGTGGTTAGCCAAAGCTGTCCTAACGCTCCACATCCCAGTACGGTAATTTTCATTCTTCCTCCTCACCTGCAACATCACCAGGTGTTAATCCATATCGGCCGTACCCCATTATTGTTCGCAGGTATCAGTACCACGTACAATTAAAGGATACAGCCTAGTATAGCGCTGTCTGTTGTGTAACTTTGCAGGTATTATGCTTCGCATCAAAAATGAAGGGAGAGGAAAAGATGCCATCTTTCGATATTGTTTCTGAAGTTGATCTTCAGGAAGCCCGTAACGCGGTAGATAACGCCAGCCGCGAAGTGGAGTCACGCTTTGATTTTCGTGGCGTTGAAGCGACTTTTGAGCTGAACGAGTCGAATAAGACGATTAAGGTGCTAAGCGAGTCTGATTTCCAGGTCAATCAGTTGCTGGATATTTTACGTGCCAAGCTGCTGAAACGTGGTATTGAAGGCACTTCGTTGGACGTACCAGAAACCTTCGTGCATAGCGGTAAAACCTGGTTTGTTGAAGCTAAGCTGAAACAGGGCATTGAAAGCGCGGTGCAAAAGAAAATCGTTAAGCTGATCAAAGACAGCAAACTGAAGGTGCAGGCGCAGATTCAGGGCGAAGAAATCCGCGTGACCGGCAAGGCGCGTGACGATCTGCAATCCGTTATGGCGCTGGTTCGCGGCGGCGATCTCGGCCAGCCGTTCCAGTTTAAGAACTTCCGCGATTAAGTCGTAATGCCTGATGGCGCTACGCTTATCCGGCCTACAGGTTGCACACGCTATTTGTAGGCTGGATCAAACGATAGTCGCCATCTGGCACTCTTCACGCCTGGCTGATGGCCTGTTCAACCTCAAATCGATTCGTCACTTTGCTGTCGATTTTCACGTAAGCCGAATGCTCTTTCGCAACAATTAACACTTCGCTTATCCCTTCTTTAGCCAGCAGACGCTGCTTAAGGGTGTCATCTGCGGCAATCTCAGGTGGGATTTCCACTCGCAGGCTACTGACATACGGCGGCTCTTTCATTGTGCTTGCCACCAACAACCAAACTGCCGCCAGAAGCGCGCCGGCCAGGAATACCGCCTGACCATCAAACATTTCGACCACCCAACCGCCGAGCGAACCGCCAATCGCCACGCCAAGAAACTGGCTGGTGGAGTAAACGCCCATCGCCGTGCCTTTATAGCCAGCCGGAGACTCTTTGCTGATAAGCGAGGGGAGGAGGGCCTCCATCAGGTTGAAGGCGAGGAAGAATATCTGAACGCCCGCAATCAGCCCCCAAAAACGCACGTTAGCGCTCCACAATACAATCTCTGCGATAAGGATCAGTAACACGCAGGCGAGGAATACGCGCTTCATCCGCCGCTTCACTTCTGCGTAGATGATGAACGGCACCACGGAAACAAAGGACAGCAGCATCGTCACCAGATAAATTTTCCAGTGTTCTGCGGCGGGGAAACCGGCTTTCGCCAGTTGGCCCGGTAAGGCGACGAAAGTGGACATCAACAAAATGTGCAGACACATGATGCCAAAGTTGAGCTTGAGCAGTTTGGGCTCCGCCAGCACTTTGCTGAAGCTGCCTTTTACCATGCCAGATTCGCGGTTCAGCACGTGGCTGGTGCTATTGGGAACGACCCAAATGGTTAGCACGATGCCGGTGGTTGCAAGAGCTGCAATCATCCAGAACAGCGCGTGTAGCCCCAGCGCATGGGTAACGATCGGTCCTAGCACCATCGCAATGGCGAAGGTGATACCAAAGCTGACGCCGATAAACGCCATCGCTTTGGTACGGTTTTGCTCACGGGTTAAGTCGGAAAGCAGCGCCATCACGGCGGCGGCAATCGCGCCAGAGCCTTGCAAAGCGCGACCGAGAATAATGCCCCAGATTGAATCGGAGAGGGCGGCAATCACGCTGCCGAGAACGAACACCGCCAGCCCGCCGACGATAAGCGGCTTACGACCGATGCGGTCAGAAAGCAGACCAAAGGGGATCTGGAAAACGGCTTGCGCCAGACCATAAATGCCAATGGCAAGGCCAATTAGCGCTTCACTGGCACCCTGTAGCGCCATACCGTACGTGGTCAGAACCGGCAGAACCATAAACATGCCAAGCATGCGCAACGAGAATACGGTCCCTAAACCCCAGGTGGCGCGCAACTCACCGGGCGTCATTTTGTAATCGTTCATTCCCACCTCTGTATTAATTTCGCGCCTAGTGTAAAGCGGGGAAGGAGTGCGGTAAACCTCTACGATATGTGGAATTGTGTAGTGGGAAAATCGAAATAATTACAACTGCGACTAATTTACTTGCGATAATTACAGGTGTAGTCTTTTTGTGGTTATTTCTAATGGAAAGAGGGAAAAGGAAAATGGCGATTCCGGGCAATATGTGGATTTATGACGATGGTGGTGCGCTGATTAAGGGCGGGTGTGATGTAAAGGGAAGAGAATACAGTATTGAATTTAAAGGCTTTCATCACAATTTGTCTATTCCCACTGATAACGGTACAGGCAAGCCAACAGGCACACGCCAACATTCACCGATGATGATCGTCAAAGAGTTTGACTACTCTAGCCCGTATTTATACAAAGCTGTCGCTTCTGGTCAGAATCTTAAGTCCGCAGAGATTCGTTGGTACAAAATCAATGATGCCGGTCAGGAAGTTGAATACTTCAATATGTTTCTGGAAGGGGTGCGGATTGTCTCCGTTTCTCCCTCGATGGCTGGTCCAGAGGACATGAATAATAACCATCTTGAAACCATAGAATTACGCTACGAAAAAATCACCTGGAAGCATTGCGACGGGAACATTATCTATACCGACGCATGGAATGACCGGCAGACGGCATAATGGGGGATTGAATGGACACAACTGAAGAGGCGAATGGAACCTATTGGTATCATGGTCACGCTAACGTAACGTCGGGTGAACTGTTTGATTTGATATTCATTGAGCAGTTGGCAGATTCATTAGGTATCACCACGGAAGCTGTTATGCTGGTTTTGATCGGTCAACCATTTATTCCTGTCAAAGGAAAACTATCAGCAGCCACGAACACCCCAGGCACTAGTATTGCATCAATTCTATGTAGAAAACTTCTGAAAGGGGCTCGGTTCCCGTTTGGTTTAAGACTACACGCTCCTATGGGGAAGTTTTCCAAATTGAAGATGGTTCCAACAAACCAAATAGCAACTTACATAGGCCGTTGGGTTCCTTTTGTTGGGCATGCTCAGTTAATCGTGCTTTTGTTCGCGGTGACAAAACATACCCGCGATAAATACAACCTCATCGTACGACCCAAAGATCGCATACAGTGGACATCTTTCTGATGAGAAATTATGAAGCTGAAGTTATTGAGTACATCATGAAGAATTACCCAATCAGGGAACGTTGGTTTAGGCCTGGTCTTAAGCAGGTCACGAAAGAATGGACCCTGGAGGATGATTTTCAGTTTATTCCGGAAGATGCATATGATTTTTTAGCTGATTTATTTGAGCATTTTGATATTGAATATTCGAACTTTGATGGAAGGAATTATATTGAACAAGAATACCCTTTCTGGAAAAAAGATCCTCCTGAAATTGAATTAAAGCCTTTGACAGTAGAGATGATTATAGAGTCAGCAAAGGCGGGGAAATGGCTTTATGACTGAATAACATCCCTGCCAATAAAAAAGGGTGCCGGAGGCACCCTTTTCGTATCAGCAGATCTTTACCAGACGTAAGTCAGAAGGTTCTGCGAGTTTGGCACCATAAAGTCAACGGACATCATCACGGAAAGCGCGGTAATGGCGATGATGGAGAAACCGAACAGCTTGCGTGCCCAGACCCTGTCATCTTCCACTTTATAACCGCGCAGCGCCATGCCCAACCACCAGACGCTCACCGCCGCAGCAACAATCAGGTATTTATAACCAGCATAGCCGCCCAGGGTTAGCATCAGCGTGGCGATAGCAAACGCCACGATGTACAGCGTGATATGGTTCTTCGCGACCGAAATACCTTTCACCACCGGCAGTACCGGGATGTTGGCTGCCTGATAATCCTTAAAGCGGAAAATCGCAATCGCGTAAGAGTGCGGCATCTGCCACAGACTGAAAATAGCCAGCAGAATCAGCGCACCGCTATCGAACTCACCTGTTACGGCGCAGTAGCCAATCACCGGCGGCGCAGCGCCGGAGAGTGAGCCAATCAGCGTGCCATAAACGGAATGGCGCTTCATGTACAGGCTATAGACGCCCACATAGACCACGAAGCCCATTACCCCCAGCCAGCAGGCCAGAGGGTTCGCGCCAAACCACAGCAGCATAAAGCCAGCAATACCCAGCAGGGTGGCGTATACCAGCGAGACCGCAGGGGAAATCAGACCTTTAACCAGCACACGGTTTTTGGTCCTCTCCATCTTCCTGTCGATATCCCTGTCGATGTAGTTGTTAAATACACAACCCGACGCCACAACCAGTGACACCCCAACCAACGTGTAGATAAACAGGGGATAATCAATGCTGCCTTTCGAGGCCAGCAGGAATCCCCCAATCACCGAGATCAGGTTGCCAAAGATGATGCCTGGTTTTGTTACTTGCAGGTATTGCTTAAACATCATAATCGCCGCTCTTAGTGCATCATCATGTTGTAGTTAAGGTTCCACATAATCCAGATGGAGCCCACAACCAGGATGGCGATGATTAGCACAGTAAAGACAAAGGCTGTCATGTTCCAACCTTCATCAGATTTGCTATTCATGTGCAGGAAGCACACCAGGTGCACCAGAATCTGTACCACTGCCATTGCCAGAATAGTTCCCAGAATGACGGCAGGAGAGGCAGAACCTGTCATGACCATCCAGAACGGAATAACCGTCAGGATTATCGACAGGATAAAACCTGTCATGTAGGTTTTTACGCTGCCATGGGATGCGCCGCCGCTCTCGTTAGAATGACTCATTACATCGCCCCCATCAGATAAACAACAGTGAACACACAGATCCACACCACATCCAGGAAGTGCCAGAACAGGCTCAGGCACATGATGCGGGTACGGTTAGTACTGGTCAGGCCGCGACGAGCAACTTGCACCATCAGCACCGCCATCCAGATAAGACCGGAGGTGACGTGCAGACCGTGCGTGCCGACCAGCGCGAAGAACGCAGACAGGAAGCCGCTGCGATCCGGGCCCATACCGTTAACAATCAGGTGATGGAATTCATAGAGTTCCATCCCGATGAATCCGGCACCGAACAAGAAGGTCAACGCCAGCCAGGAGATAACCTGGCTCTTGTTGTTCTTGTACATGGCGATCGCCGCCATGCCGTAAGTAATAGAGCTGAATAACAGCAGGAATGTTTCAACCAGAACGAACGGCAGTTCAAAAATGTCCTTACCTGTTGGGCCACCTGCGGTGCCGTTCACCAGAACGGCATAGGTTGCAAACAGAATAGAGAACAGAATGCAGTCGCTCATCAGGTAGACCCAGAATCCGAAGATCTTGGTCTGGCCTGCATCGTGGTGCCCGTGTTCGTGCGCGTGGGCAGTCGCGTGCGTTAAAGTATCAGTTGCCATTTTTCAGCCCTGCCTTAGTAATCTCATCGAAATGCTGGTTTTCCAGTTTTTCGACTTCCGGGACCGGCACGTAGTAATCCACGTCTTCATCAAAGCTTTTCACAATCCAGCTAATGATCATGCCTGCGAAGCTTGCAATCGCCAGCCACCAGATATGCCAGATCATGGCGAAACCAAACAGTGTTGCGAAGGCGGTAATGACGATACCGGCACCGCTGTTTTTCGGCATATGAATTTCTTCATAGTGCGCAGGCTGCTTGTACGCTTCACCTTTTTCTTTCATTTCCCAGAAGGCATCACGCTCGTGAACGTGCGGCACAACGGCAAAGTTGTAGAACGGAGGCGGGGAAGAGGTTGCCCACTCCAGCGTACGACCACCCCATGGGTCACCGGTCAGGTCGCGGTTCTGCTCGCGGTCGCGAATAGAAACGAAGATCTGAATCAGCTGGCACAGGATACCCAATGCAATCAGCGCGGCACCGCAGGCGGCAACGACCAGCATCGGATGGAACTGCGGGTCAATCTGCTGGCTGAGGCGACGGGTCATCCCCATAAAGCCCAGCACATACAGCGGCATAAACGCCACGAAGAAGCCGATGATCCAGAACCAGAATGCGCGTTTACCCCAGGTTTCGTTCAGCGTGAAGCCAAACGCTTTTGGCCACCAGTAGGTCATACCTGCGAAGCATCCAAATACGACGCCGCCGATGATAACGTTATGGAAGTGCGCAATCAGGAACAGACTGTTGTGCAGCACGAAGTCCGCACCCGGAACCGCCAGCAGTACGCCGGTCATGCCGCCGACTGAGAAGGTAACGATAAAGCCAATCGTCCACAGCATCGCTGAGTGGAATACGATACGACCCTGGTACATGGTGAACAGCCAGTTGAAGATCTTCACCCCGGTCGGGATGGCGATAATCATGGTGGTAATACCGAAGAAGGCGTTTACGTTAGCGCCTGCACCCATGGTGAAGAAGTGGTGCAGCCAAACAACGAACGACAGAACGGTGATACACACGGTTGCCCACACCAGTGAGGTGTAACCAAACAGACGTTTACGTGAGAAGGTTGCAGCGATTTCGGAGAACACACCGAAGACCGGCAGAACCAGAATGTACACTTCCGGATGGCCCCAGGCCCAAATCAGGTTGATGTACATCATCATGTTGCCGCCCATATCGTTGGTAAAGAAATGGGTGCCCAGATAGCGATCCAGGGTCAGCAACGCGACGGTAACCGTCAGGATTGGGAAAGACGCGATAATCAGGATGTTCGCACACAGCGATGCCCAGCTAAATACCGGCATCTTGAACATGGTCATTCCTGGCGCACGCATCTTAATGATGGTCACAAAGAAGTTGATCCCGGTTAGGGTTGTACCAATACCGGACAACTGGACTGCCCATATCCAATAATCGACCCCGACGCTTGGACTGTACTCTATTCCCGAGAGTGGCGGGTACGCCAGCCAACCGGTCTGTGCGAATTCACCCACGCCCAGAGACAGGTTAACCAGGATTACGCCGACAACGGTGAACCAGAAGCTCAAGTTGTTCAGGAACGGGAATGCAACGTCACGTGCGCCGATCTGCAGCGGAACCACCAGGTTCATCAGACCGATAACAAATGGCATTGCCACGAAGAAGATCATAATCACGCCGTGAGCCGTGAAGATCTGGTCGTAGTGGTGAGGTGGCAGGAAGCCCGCTTCACCTGCAGAAGCCAGCGCTTGCTGACTACGCATCATGATGGCGTCGGCAAAGCCACGAATCAACATGACGATTGCGACAATGACATACATGATGCCAAGGCGTTTGTGGTCAACCGAAGTTAGCCACTCTTTCCACAGGTAGGTCCACTTACCGAAGTAAGTGATTAGGCCCAGTAAGGCCGCACCACCGATGATAATGGCAGCGATCGTAACCATGACAATTGGTTCATGGAACGGCACTGCATCCAGCGTCAATTTTCCGAACATCGTATTCTTCCTCGGCCCCTTAGTGAGCGGATTCCGCGTGGCTCATGTCCATGCCTTCCATTCCTTCGTGTGCGCTGTGCTCACCTTCGGGTTGGGTCATGTCCATGCTCTTACCGTGAGCCATAAATTTGTTAATAACGTCTTTAAACAAATCTGGTTTCACGTTGGAGAAGTATTCCACCTGGTTGTATTCGCTTGGCACAGCCACTTTTTCGAACGCAGCCATGTCGCTCATGGTGTTCGTGGACTGTTTAGCTTTAGCAACCCATTGGTCGAATTCGGCGCGGTCCTTTGTTGCGATAGCCTTGAACTTCATACCAGAGAAGCCTGGTCCGCTATAGCTTGCGGAGATACCATCATAAGTACCGACTTCGTTGGCGATCAGATGCAGTCGAGTCTGCATACCGGCCATGGCATAAATCTGGCTACCCAGACGCGGGATAAAGAAGGAGTTCATCACGGAGTTGGACGTCACTTTGAACTCAACCGGAGTATTCGCCGGGAAGGCGATTTCATTCACGGTAGCGATACCTTGTTCCGGATAGATGAAGAACCATTTCCAGTCCATGGAAACCACTTCAATGGTAATGGGCTTCTCGTCATGCGCCAGCGGTTTGCTTGGCTCAAGAGCGTGAGTGGTTTTCCAGGTCAGTACGGCAAGGAAAATGATGATTAAGATCGGCACCGTCCAGACCACAGCTTCCACTTTATTGGAGTGTGACCAGTTCGGGCTGTACTTCGCATCTTTATTGCTTGCACGATACTTCCAGGCGAAACCAACAGCCATCAAGATGGCAGGAATAACGACAATCAACATCAGGCCAAATGCCGTCAGTATCAGAGAACGTTGTTCCAGTCCAATCTGTCCTTTAGGGTCAAGCAGCGCAGAATTACAGCCACTGAGTAATGCAGTGCCTGCAATTAATGACAACCATCCCAAACTTTTATTGTATTTCCTGAGTCTCATTTAACGACCTCAATTCCACGGGACCGGGTGGCGTTTAAAGTGTGAGGGCATTTTACGGGAAGGTTACATTACTGTAAACATCCTTGGATCTGTGTTACTGGGTTCTGCCGGGCATGTCACATATGTTGCAATATATGTCGTTTTGACTTTAAGAACCTGTTGCAACATCACGTTATAACGAAAGCGGGCAAGCGGGAGACGTGCTGAGGGCAATTGGTATAACCAATACGAAAATAAAACAATTGTTTAACAATTGATTATCAATAAAAAGACAATTGAAGAACAAAAAATAAATCTGTAGTGGCTGAATCGAGTAAGGGAAATAGTATATATAAAAGGCGTCAATAATTTCCAAATTCTTTGGCGCACAAAATAACAAATAATATTTTTAGTAATTGTTGTTTATTTAGCCGTTATAATTACGCAGGGTGATTACAACGGCGATATTAATGTGGATTTTTACGCCAGGCGGGTTTTGCGCAGTGCCAGATAATCCAGCAATCCACCAAAAACGACCCCGCAGACCGCGACCACCACCGAGATTTCCAGCAGTTCCGGCAGGAAGGAGAAGTTGGTGTAATCCAGCGCGTTCATAGTTAACAGCAGCAGCCAAACCACCAGCAGCCCGCAGCCCGCAACCAACGTCATTAATGCCAGGCTGTACGCGCCACGAAATTCCGTGCGCGGAATGAAGCTCTCATTTTGCCAGCTATGTTCCAGAGTCTGACGACAAACCAGCAGCAGTATGAGGCCGGGGATAGCGGCAAACACAGAGAACAAATAAAACGTTGGCCACCCGTGCGCTTCAACAAACCAACCTGCTACCGGGCCAACGTAAACGCGACCAACGGCTGAAAGCGCGGAGAGCAGAGCGAACTGGGTCGCTGAGAAGGACTTATTGCACAGCGTCATTAATAAGGCGACAAACGCTGCCGTACCCATGCCACCACACAGGTTTTCAAAGAAGACGGCGGCGGCCATACTGAACATGTGTTTGTCAGTGATGGACAATAACCAGTAGCCCGCATTCGACGCCCCCTGCAGGATGCCGAAAATCAGCAATGCGCGAAACAGCGAAAGGCGTTGCATCAGGATCCCGCCGTACAGCGCGCCAACGATGGTTGCCAGCAGTCCGAGCGTTTTATTCACCACGCCAACTTCACCCGCATCAAATCCGACGCCGCGGATTAAAAAGGTTGTAGTCAGGCTCATGGCAAAGGCATCCCCGAGCTTATACAGAACGATAAGCAGCAGAATTAGCCAGGCGTTGTTACGACCAAAGAAGTCGCGCAGCGGGGCCACAACCGCTTGCTCCAGCGTTTTGGGCACCGGAATGGCATCAGTCGGTTCGGGCGCTAGCAGGGTAGCGATGATGCAAGGTATCAGCAGCGCCGCCATCAGCCAGTACATTCCTTGCCAGCCCAGCCAGCGGTCGGCCATCCACAGAGCCAGCCCACCGGAAACCAGCATCCCTAAACGATAGCCCAGCACGCTGATAGCCGCGCCGGTACCGCGTTCTTCGGCGGGTAGCACGTCGGTTTTCCATGCGTCAAAGACGATATCCTGCGATGCCGAGCAAAATGCGATCACCACCGCAAGCGCGGCCATCCAGCGTAGCTGCGTGCCAGGCTCCAGAAAGCCCATCGCGGCAATAGAAATCAGTAACAACACCTGAGTTGCCAGCAACCAACCACGGCGTCGACCTAAAAACGGCGGCGTGTAGCGGTCCATTAGCGGAGACCAGAGGAACTTAAACACGTAGGCCTGGCCGACCAGAGAAAAGAAACCGATGGTTTTAAGATCGATATTCTCGACTGTCATCCATGCCTGAAGCGTACCCGAGGTCAGTGCGAGTGGTAAACCGGAGGCGAATCCCAGTATGAGCAGGATAGCTGAACGTGGTTGCTGAAAAATACGTAAGTAATGACTGGACATGGGCTTCTATAGGCCCGACGAACGCCGGGCCATATGGGCAGAAATTAACGAGCGTTCTGCTTGATGAAATCGTGAACGCTGGTGTCCTGAGACATATCAGCGATGGTATCGGTCAGCACGCTGTTAACGGCGTCAGCGATATTTTTGTTAGAGGCCTGCAGTGCGCCTTCAACAGAATAGCTTGCGCGGTAGTTTTTGGTCATCTTGTTGCCGTTAGCAGCGGTCGCAATGATGGCGATGTCTGCCTTGGTGGCGATGTTATAGCGCACGCTACCCTGGGACACGTCTGCATACAGCTGGCTAACAATGATTTGCAGGTTAACAGCACCGTTTGGCCCAATCATATAACCGCGTGCGGTCATCTGTTTTTCCAGTACTTCTTGCAGCAGGAAGCGCAGATCGCGGGACGCGGTCAGGGTAACAAGCTGGTTGTCACGGGTAACTTTAGCCAGCGCCTGATCCTGACGCTGGTCGGCACCGTTGATGCTAACGGTCACACCCATCAGGCTCGGGTCCTGCTGTGGCAGGGTAATTTTCGGGGAAACTTCAATAGTGGTCGGCGGCGTTGCGCATCCAGCTAACATAAACAGCGCGACAAACGGGACGAGGATTTTTTTAAACATGCCAGGGCTCTCAGCGAATCTAAATTGTATGGTTGGAGAAAATTCCCGCCATCATAACATCGCCAACGATGAGGGGAAGTGGGTAACGCATGTAAATTCATTGTGTTGTCAGTTTTATGTCTTTGTGGAGACCATAAACGGACTTTTTGCAATAAATCGAAGTGAGGATTTAGTGAACTTCATCCATTTGGCTGAGAAAATCAGACAAACGCTAATTTTTTGTTGCTAAGGTGTAATGAAAGCGGTAAAAGCGGCTAGTATTTAAAGGGATGGGTGACATCTCAGCGTTGTCGGAGGAAAAACTTCATGATGATTCGTGAGCAAATAGAAGAAAAATTAAGGGCAGCGTTCCAACCCGTGTTCCTCGAAGTTGTGGATGAAAGCTATCGTCACAATGTCCCGGCAGGTTCTGAAAGCCACTTTAAGGTTGTACTGGTTAGCGATCGCTTTACAGGTGAGCGTTTTCTGAATCGTCATCGGATGATTTACAGCACCTTAACGGTGGAGCTTTCCACAACCGTTCATGCACTTGCCCTGCATACCTACACCATTAAGGAGTGGGAAGCGTTGCAGGATACGATTTTTGCATCGCCTCCGTGTCGTGGGGCGGGAAGCATCGCGTAAAAACGGATTTGCAACAACCGACGCTTTTCCAGTATGTTGCTACAGATTATGTGAAAACGGCCTGCGGGCCGTTTTGTTTTGTCTGAATTCTGGGGCAGTCGTACAGTATTCAGACAAAAATTAGCCGGGAATTGTGAAAAAAGCCGCAGCAACGCGCGATAACCGTTCTCGACTCATAAAAGTGATGCCGCTATAATGCGCGTCTTATTTTTCGGAATGTCTTCGGGATGATTCTGACGACAGGGAATGTGATTGCTTATGAGAACATCCCAGTTCCGCGAAGCCAACAACCTGTGCTTGCGGAGAAGAGTTGACCGAGCACTGTGATTTTTTGAGGTAACAAGATGCAAGTTTCAGTTGAAACCACTCAAGGCCTTGGCCGCCGTGTAACGATTACTATCGCTGCTGACAGCATCGAGACCGCTGTGAAAAGCGAGCTGGTCAACGTAGCGAAGAAAGTGCGTATTGACGGTTTCCGCAAAGGAAAAGTACCGATGAATGTTGTTGCTCAGCGTTATGGCGCGTCTGTTCGCCAGGACGTTCTGGGCGACCTGATGAGCCGCAACTTCGTTGACGCGATCATCAAAGAAAAAATCAATCCGGCTGGCGCACCGAACTACGTTCCGGGCGAATACAAACTGGGTGAAGATTTTACTTACGCGGTAGAGTTCGAAGTTTACCCGGAAGTTGAGCTGACTGGCCTGGAAGCAATCGAAGTTGAAAAACCGGTTGTTGAAGTCACCGACGCTGACGTTGACGTGATGCTGGACACCCTGCGTAAGCAGCAGGCTACCTGGAAAGACAAAGACGGCGCTGCTGATGCAGAAGACCGTGTAACCATCGACTTCACCGGCTCTGTAGACGGCGAAGAGTTCGAAGGCGGCAAAGCGTCTGACTTCGTACTGGCGATGGGCCAGGGTCGTATGATCCCAGGCTTTGAAGAAGGCGTTAAAGGCCATAAAGCTGGCGAAGAGTTCACTATCGATGTGACCTTCCCGGAAGAGTACCACGCTGAAAACCTGAAAGGTAAAGCCGCTAAGTTCGTTATCAACCTGAAGAAAGTTGAAGAGCGCGAACTGCCGGAACTGACTGAAGAATTCATCAAACGTTTCGGCGTTGAAGATGGTTCCGTAGCGGGTCTGCGCGCTGAAGTACGTAAAAACATGGAACGCGAGCTGAAAGGCGCTGTGCGTAACCGCGTTAAATCTCAGGCGATCGAAGGTCTGGTAAAAGCTAACGACATCGACGTTCCGGCTGCTCTGATCGACAGCGAAATCGACGTTCTGCGTCGTCAGGCTGCACAGCGTTTTGGCGGCAACGAAAAACAAGCTCTGGAACTGCCGCGTGAACTGTTCGAAGAACAGGCTAAGCGTCGCGTAGTTGTAGGTCTGCTGCTGGGCGAAGTGATTCGTACCAACGAGCTGAAAGCTGACGAAGATCGCGTTAAAGGCCTGATCGAAGAGATGGCTTCTGCTTACGAAGATCCGAAAGAAGTTGTTGAGTTCTACAGCAAAAATAAAGAGCTGATGGACAACATGCGTAACGTCGCTCTGGAAGAGCAGGCTGTTGAAGCCGTTCTGGCGAAAGCGAAAGTGACTGAAAAAGCCACTTCCTTCAACGAGCTGATGAACCAGCAGGCGTAATTCGTCGCTTATTTAGCACGAATTTCGTACACAAGCCCGTCACCTTTTGGTGGCGGGTTTTTTTTTGTCACGGATTTTGCATGGGAAGAGTGCGAAAACAGCGTTTCAGTGTTAGCGTTACAACAAAAGATTGTTATGCTTGAATTATGGCGATGTCGTACCCATTACAGAGGGACTAGCTGATAATCCGTCCATAAGGTTACAATCAGCACAGCAGGTTTTTTCAAATTTTATCCAGGAGACGGAAATGTCATACAGCGGCGAACGAGATAACTTTGCACCCCATATGGCGCTGGTGCCGATGGTCATTGAACAGACCTCACGTGGTGAGCGCTCTTTTGATATCTATTCTCGTCTACTTAAGGAACGCGTCATTTTTCTGACCGGCCAGGTCGAAGACCATATGGCTAACCTGATCGTGGCGCAGATGCTGTTCCTGGAAGCAGAAAACCCAGAAAAAGATATCTACCTGTACATCAACTCCCCTGGTGGAGTGATCACTGCCGGGATGTCTATCTATGACACCATGCAGTTTATTAAGCCGGACGTCAGCACCATTTGTATGGGCCAGGCGGCCTCAATGGGCGCGTTCCTGCTGACTGCCGGGGCGAAAGGTAAACGTTTTTGCCTGCCTAACTCTCGCGTCATGATCCACCAGCCTCTGGGCGGTTACCAGGGCCAGGCAACGGATATTGAAATTCATGCCCGTGAAATCCTGAAGGTAAAAGGGCGCATGAACGAACTTATGGCGCATCATACGGGTCAATCTCTTGAGCAGATTGAACGTGATACCGAGCGCGATCGCTTCCTCTCCGCTTCTGAAGCGGTAGAGTACGGTCTGGTCGACTCGATTTTGACCCATCGTAATTAATGCCCAGCGCGCAGGTGTACCGCTATAATTACCTGGAGCGGCACAACGCTGACTAGCGTCTTGCGCCTGAGAATGGCATTTGCGTCGTCGTGTGCGGCACAAAGAACAAAGAAGAGGTTTTGACCCATGACAGATAAACGCAAAGATGGCTCGGGCAAATTGTTGTACTGCTCTTTTTGCGGCAAAAGCCAGCATGAAGTGCGTAAGCTGATTGCCGGACCATCCGTGTATATCTGCGACGAATGTGTTGATTTATGTAACGACATCATTCGCGAAGAGATTAAGGAAGTAGCACCGCACCGTGAACGCAGTGCGCTGCCGACGCCACATGAAATTCGCAACCACCTGGACGATTACGTTATCGGTCAGGAGCAGGCGAAGAAAGTGCTGGCGGTCGCGGTATACAACCATTACAAACGTCTGCGCAACGGCGACACCAGCAATGGCGTCGAGTTGGGCAAAAGTAACATCCTGCTGATTGGCCCGACGGGTTCCGGTAAAACGCTGCTGGCTGAAACGCTGGCACGCCTGCTGGACGTTCCGTTCACTATGGCCGATGCCACCACGCTGACCGAAGCTGGTTATGTGGGTGAAGATGTTGAAAATATTATTCAGAAACTGCTGCAGAAGTGCGATTACGACGTGCAGAAAGCACAGCGCGGGATCGTCTATATCGATGAAATCGACAAGATTTCTCGTAAGTCTGACAACCCGTCCATTACCCGTGACGTTTCCGGCGAAGGCGTACAGCAGGCGCTGTTGAAACTGATCGAAGGTACGGTTGCTGCCGTTCCACCGCAGGGGGGGCGTAAACATCCTCAGCAGGAATTCCTGCAGGTTGATACCTCCAAGATCCTGTTTATCTGTGGCGGTGCCTTTGCCGGTCTGGATAAAGTCATTGCTAACCGTGTTGAAACGGGCTCCGGCATTGGTTTTGGCGCAACGGTAAAAGCGCAGTCTGATAAAGCCAGTGAAGGTGAACTGCTGTCGCAGGTGGAGCCGGAAGATCTGATCAAATTTGGTCTGATCCCTGAATTCATCGGGCGTCTGCCGGTTGTAGCGACGCTGAGCGAACTGAGTGAAGAAGCGCTGATCCAGATCCTGAAAGAGCCGAAAAATGCCCTGACCAAGCAGTACCAGGCGCTGTTCAATCTTGAAGGTGTTGATCTGGAATTCCGTGAGGAAGCGCTGGATGCGATCGCCAAAAAAGCGATGGCACGTAAAACCGGTGCTCGTGGTCTGCGTTCTATCGTCGAAGCCGCACTGCTTGACACCATGTACGATCTGCCTTCTATGGAAGACGTCGAAAAAGTGGTGATCGATGAGTCGGTGATTGGCGGCCAGAGCAAGCCATTGCTGATTTACGGTAAGCCGGAAGCGCAGCAGGCATCTGGCGAATAATTCATCAATTCATACAGACATTTAATTAATAAGGGGGGATTTTATCTCCCCTTTTATTTTTCCGTAAACATGGCGTTGAATGTGTGGGAAACATCCCCATATACTGACATACATGTTAAAGGTGGTGTGGAGCACAGTCGTACCACCTGATTACCTGGCGGAAACTAAACTAAGAGAGAGCTCTATGAATCCTGAGCGTTCTGAACGCATTGAAATCCCCGTATTGCCGTTGCGCGATGTGGTGGTTTATCCGCACATGGTCATACCCTTATTTGTAGGGCGGGAAAAATCTATCCGTTGTCTGGAAGCGGCTATGGACCATGATAAAAAAATCATGCTGGTTGCCCAGAAAGAAGCGTCAACGGATGAGCCGGGTGTAAACGATCTTTTCACCGTCGGGACCGTGGCCTCTATTTTGCAGATGCTGAAACTGCCTGACGGCACCGTAAAAGTGCTGGTCGAGGGGTTACAGCGCGCGCGTATTTCAGCGCTGTCTGACAACGGCGAGCACTTCTCTGCGAAAGCGGAGTACCTTGACTCGCCTGCTATTGATGAGCGCGAACAGGAAGTGCTGGTGCGTACCGCTATCAGCCAGTTCGAAGGCTATATCAAGCTGAACAAGAAAATCCCGCCCGAAGTGCTGACGTCGCTGAACAGCATTGACGATCCTGCACGTCTGGCGGACACCATCGCTGCGCACATGCCGCTGAAGCTTGCTGACAAGCAGTCCGTACTGGAGATGTCAGACGTTAACGAACGTCTGGAATATCTGATGGCGATGATGGAGTCTGAAATCGATCTGCTGCAGGTTGAGAAACGCATTCGCAACCGCGTGAAAAAGCAGATGGAAAAATCCCAGCGTGAGTACTATCTGAACGAGCAGATGAAAGCCATTCAGAAAGAGCTCGGCGAGATGGACGATGCGCCGGACGAAAACGAAGCGTTGAAGCGTAAAATCGACGCGGCGAAAATGCCGAAAGAGGCAAAAGAGAAAGCGGAAGCAGAACTGCAGAAGCTGAAAATGATGTCTCCGATGTCAGCGGAAGCGACCGTAGTCCGTGGCTACATCGACTGGATGGTTCAGGTTCCGTGGAATGCGCGTAGCAAGGTCAAAAAAGATCTGCGTCAGGCTCAGGAAATCCTCGATACTGACCATTACGGTCTGGAACGTGTCAAAGACCGTATTCTTGAGTATCTCGCGGTTCAAAGCCGTGTGAATAAAATCAAGGGGCCGATCCTGTGCCTGGTTGGGCCGCCGGGGGTAGGTAAAACTTCTCTGGGACAGTCCATCGCTAAAGCAACCGGACGTAAATACATCCGTATGGCGCTGGGCGGCGTGCGTGATGAAGCTGAAATTCGCGGTCACCGCCGGACCTATATTGGTTCGATGCCGGGTAAACTGATCCAGAAAATGGCTAAAGTGGGCGTTAAAAACCCGCTGTTCCTGCTTGATGAGATCGACAAAATGTCTTCCGACATGCGTGGCGATCCGGCTTCCGCACTGCTTGAGGTGCTGGATCCAGAGCAGAACGTGGCGTTCAGCGATCACTACCTGGAAGTGGACTACGATCTCAGCGACGTGATGTTCGTTGCGACCTCTAACTCCATGAATATTCCTGCACCGTTGCTGGATCGTATGGAAGTGATCCGTCTGTCCGGGTATACCGAAGACGAGAAGCTGAACATTGCTAAACGTCACCTGTTGCCGAAACAGATTGAGCGTAACGCGCTGAAAAAAGGCGAGCTGACGGTCGACGATAGCGCCATTGTGGGCATTATTCGTTATTACACCCGTGAAGCTGGCGTGCGTAGTCTGGAGCGTGAAATTTCCAAACTGTGCCGTAAAGCGGTGAAACAGTTGCTGCTCGACAAGTCGCTGAAACATATTGAGATCAATGGCGACAACCTGCACGACTACCTGGGCGTACAGCGCTTTGACTATGGCCGCGCGGACAACGAAAACCGCGTAGGTCAGGTAACCGGTCTGGCATGGACGGAAGTGGGCGGCGATCTGCTGACCATCGAAACCGCTTGCGTACCGGGTAAAGGTAAGCTGACCTACACCGGTTCTCTGGGTGAGGTCATGCAGGAATCCATTCAGGCTGCGCTGACCGTGGTGCGCGCGCGTGCGGAAAAACTGGGTATTAATCCGGACTTTTACGAAAAACGCGACATCCACGTTCACGTACCTGAAGGGGCGACGCCGAAAGACGGTCCAAGTGCGGGTATTGCCATGTGTACCGCGCTGGTTTCTTGTCTGACCGGTAACCCGGTTCGCGCCGACGTGGCGATGACCGGCGAGATCACCCTGCGTGGCCAGGTTCTGCCTATTGGTGGTTTGAAAGAAAAACTGCTGGCAGCACACCGTGGTGGTATTAAAACGGTCTTAATTCCAGACGAAAACAAACGCGACCTGGAAGAGATTCCGGACAACGTAATTGCCGATCTGGACATCCATCCGGTGAAACGCATTGAGGAGGTTCTGACGCTCGCGTTGCAAAATGAGCCCTCCGGAATGCAGGTTGTGACCGCAAAATAGTGACCTCGCGCAAAGAGCACTAATAAAAACAGGGCTGGCAGGCCATTTCGGACTTGCCAGCCTTTTTTTGTATAGCTAATTTAGATGACGGATTGGGCTTGCCATCATTAACGGGTGTTGTAAGGGCATGGCAGGCCTGATATAACTGCTGCGCGTTCGCACTTTGAAGGATTCAGGTGCGATATAAATTATAAAGAGGAAGAGAAGAGTGAATAAATCTCAACTGATCGACAAAATTGCTGCAGGGGCTGATATCTCTAAAGCTGCGGCTGGACGTGCGTTAGATGCAATTATTGCTTCTGTTACTGAATCTCTGAAAGAAGGTGATGACGTAGCGCTGGTAGGTTTTGGTACTTTTGCCGTTAAAGAGCGTGCTGCCCGTACTGGTCGCAACCCGCAAACAGGTAAAGAGATCACCATCGCCGCGGCTAAAGTACCGGGCTTCCGTGCAGGTAAAGCACTGAAAGACGCGGTAAACTAAGTGATTTCCCCTTTGGGGATGTGACGAAGTACAAGGGCGCATCGACTGATGTGCCTTTTTTATTTGTAATTCCGGTACTTTCTACGCGTTGTGGGCTGACAATTGCCCCTGTTTCTTGTCACAATAGGCCTTTGTACGCAGCGTTCAGGAAACGCTATGCTGCGTGAAGCATATATACCAAAATCCTTGCCGCCGCTGTTGTGACAACGCGCAGGCGGCTTGAGAGATAACGCGTATAGTCATCTACAGCGGAGTGTGGTTACACCATGATGGACAGCTTACGCACGGCTGCTAACAGTCTCGTGCTCAAGATTATTTTCGGTATCATTATCGTGTCGTTCATTTTGACCGGCGTGAGTGGTTACCTGATTGGCGGGGGCAATAACTTCGCCGCCAAAGTGAATGGCCAGGAGATTAGCCGCGGGCAGTTCGAGAATGCGTTCAACAGCGAACGTAACCGCATGCAGCAACAGCTGGGCGATCAATACTCCGAGCTGGCTGCGAACGAAGGCTACATGAAAACGCTGCGTCAGCAGGTGCTGAATCGTCTTATTGACGAAGCGCTGCTGGATCAGTACTCCCGCGAGCTTAATCTCAACATCAGCGACGATCAGGTTAAACAGGCTATTTTCGCCACGCCTGCGTTCCAGGTGGACGGTAAATTTGATAACAATCGCTACAACGCGATTGTTAATCAGATGGGAATGACCGCAGACCAGTACGCTCAGGCATTACGTAATCAGCTTACTACCCAGCAACTGATTAACGGTGTTGCCGGTACGGACTTCATGCTGAAAGGCGAAACGGACGAGCTGGCGGCGCTGGTCGCACAGCAGCGTATCGTTCGCGAGGCGACAATTGACGTTAACGCACTGGCCGCGAAGCAGTCTGTTACCGAGCAGGAAGTTGCCAGCTACTACGAGCAGAATAAAAACAACTTTATGACGCCGGAACAGTTCCGCGTGAGCTACATCAAGCTGGATGCTGCTGCTATGCAGGAGACGGCCAGCGATGCTGATATTCAGGCTTATTATGACCAGCATCAGGATCAGTTCACTCAGCCGCAGCGTAACCGCTACAGCATCATTCAGACCAAAACGGAAGATGAAGCCAAAGCGGTACTGGACGAGCTGAACAAAGGCGGTGATTTCGCTGCGCTGGCAAAAGAAAAATCTGCTGACATCATCTCTGCCCGTAAAGGCGGCGATATGGGATGGCTGGAAGATTCCACCACCCCGGATGAGCTGAAGAATGCCGGTCTGAAAGAGAAAGGCCAGCTGTCAGGTGTGATTAAGTCTTCCGTTGGTTTCCTCGTTGCGCGTCTTGACGACGTACAGCCTGCGCAGGTTAAACCGCTGAGCGAAGCCCGTGACGACATTGCGGTGAAAGTGAAGCAGGAAAAAGCGCTGGATGCCTACTATGCGCTGCAGCAGAAAGTGAGCGATGCCGCCAGCAACGATAACGAATCCCTGGCGGGCGCGGAGCAGGCGGCGGGTATGAAAGCGGTTGAAACGGGCTGGTTTAGCCGTGACAGCCTGCCGGAAGAGCTGAACTTCAAACCGGTCGCTGACATCATTTTCAATGGTGGTTTGGTTGGTGAGAACGGTACGCCTGGCAGTAACTCCGACATCATCACCGTGGATGGCGATCGCGCGTTTGTACTGCGTATTGCAGAGCACAAAGCTGAAGCCGTTAAACCACTGGCTGAAGTGAAAGATCAGGTAACTGCGCTTGTTAAGCACAATAAAGCAGAGCAGCAGGCGAAGCTTGATGCCGATAAACTGCTGGCGGATCTGAAAGCTGGTAAAGGCGATGAAGCCATGAAAGCGGCGGGTCTGAGCTTTGGCGAGGCGAAAACGCTGAGCCGTACGGGTCAGGATCCGCTGAGTCAGGCGGCCTTTGGCCTGAGCCTGCCGGCGAAAGACAAACCGAGCTACGGCGTGGCGAACGACATGCAGGGTAACGTTGTACTGCTGGCGCTGGAC
This sequence comes from Citrobacter sp. 21OH12SH02A-Citro, assembly GCF_027919895.1. Lineage (NCBI taxonomy): Bacteria > Pseudomonadati > Pseudomonadota > Gammaproteobacteria > Enterobacterales > Enterobacteriaceae > Citrobacter > Citrobacter sp. 21OH12SH02A-Citro. Next base: position 3,625,485 of record NZ_CP114801.1, on the reverse strand, counting down.
GAGGTGAAAGCCGGTTCTATGCCTGAAGAGCAGAAGAAAGCGATGGTTCAGGGGATTACCCAGAACAATGCGCAGATTGTCTTTGAAGCGCTGATGAGCAACCTGCGTAAAGCCGCAAAAATTAAAGTCGGTGACGCGCTGGAACAGCAGCAATAACCGAGGCTACTCGCAAAAAATTGCAAAAAGTTGTATCAACCAAAGGCCGCTTTCGCGGCCTTTTCCATTTCTGATATTTGCCGTTTGTCTGCCGTTCTGCACCTCGCTATCGTGATTCCACTGTTAACAAACAAGGAGAAAACAGTATGAAACATGGAATCAAAGCCCTGCTTATTACCCTTTCATTGACCTGCGCCGGTATGGCTCAAAGCGCACTGGCTGCAGAGCCAGTCGCCAAAAGCCAGGCGACTCAAGTCAAAGCGGATGCTACGGGGGTAGCACAAAGCAAAGCCACGCAACCGGCTAAAGCGAACGATGATGAAGGCACCAGGGTAAGCATCAACAGCGCTTCTGCGGAGGATTTAGCGCGAGTCATGAATGGCGTAGGTCTGAAGAAAGCACAGGCGATTGTCAGCTATCGTGAGGAGTACGGGCCGTTTAAAACGGTGGAGGACTTAAAGCAGGTGCCGGGCATGGGGAGTTCGCTGGTAGAGCGCAATCTGGCAGTTTTAACACTTTAATAACTTGCAGAGTTCTGAAAGTTTGCCAGACTGTAGAGGTCATACCAGTTATGACCTCTTACCCTAAAGTGTGTTCCTATAAAAACAACGTAAGGCTCCTGCGCTATGCAAACACAAATCAAAGTTCGTGGTTTTCATCTTGATGTCTATCAGCACGTTAACAATGCTCGCTATCTTGAGTTTCTGGAAGAAGCCCGCTGGGATGGCCTGGAAAACAGCGACAGCTTTCAGTGGATGACCGCACACAACATCGCTTTTGTGGTCGTGAATATTAACATTAACTACCGCCGCCCTGCGGTGCTGAGCGACCTGCTGACCATTACCAGTCAGGTGCAACAGTTAAATGGCAAAAGCGGTGTGTTGAACCAGACTATCACCCTGGAGCCGGAAGGACAGGTGGTGGCAGACGCGTTGATTACCTTCGTCTGTATTGATTTGAAAACGCAAAAGGCGCTACCGCTGGAAGGGGAGTTGCGCGAAAAACTGGAGCAGATGGTGAAGTGATGGAAGGAAGCCTGACGGCGCTTTGCTTATCAGGCTTACGGGCGATATTGACCACGGTGAACGTCGAAAGCCGGATAAGGTGCGTGCACCGCCATCCGGCAAAACGATCACTTTAGTCCTGTTTTCTGCTTCATTGCCGCCATCACTGCCGGTTTATCTGCCAGATAATGGTTCAGGCCGTTGGCGCGCAGATTACAGGCCGCGCAGTGACCGCAACCGTCACCTTTGATGCCGTTATAGCAGGTCAGCGTTTCTTCGCGTACCAGGTCCAGCTTGCCCCAGTAATCGGCCAGTGCCCAGGTTTCGGCTTTATCGATCCACATCAGCGGGGTTTCAAAGCGGATATCTTTCGCCATTCCCAGGCTTACGGCATGGTTCAGGGCTTTGACGAACTCATCGCGGCAGTCCGGATATCCAGAGAAATCCGTTTCACAAACGCCGGTAATGACCGCCTCCGCCTGCACCTGATACGCGTAAATCGCCGCCAGCGTTAAAAACAGAATATTGCGTCCTGGCACAAAGGTATTAGGAATGCCGTTCGCATCCGGTTCGTAATCGGGTACCGGAATGTTATCGCGGGTCAGGCTGCTGACGGCCAGTTCGCTGAGCAGCGTTACATCAAGTACCTTGTGCGCACGCGCGCCAAGTTTTAAGGCCAGGTCACGTGCGACATCAATCTCAGCGCGATGGCGCTGACCATAATCAAAGGTCACGCAGTGCACTTCATCATACTGATGCAGCGCTTGCGCCAGACAGGTTGTGGAGTCCTGACCCCCACTGAATACAACAACGGCACGTTTCATGGTTTTTCCTGACAAATAACGAAACCCTTATGGTAGCGCCTGGGCGTGTCGCCGACCAGCTTCTTCACGCCGACGGGGGCGGTAGCCAGGCTTCGGTAAATTCAAACCAGCCGCGAGGATTCAGGCGTACGCCGTTCACGCCCGGCGGAGCGCTAATACGATAGTGATAATTGAACAGCGGTGTCAGGGTCGCGTCATGCATCAGCGAGGCGAAAACGTGTTGTAAAGCCGCATGACGATCGTCCTCATCGGCCTGGATTTGCAGGGCATCCAGGGTGGTTTGCAGATGAGTATATGCCGGCGAGCTCAATACATGTGACCAGAGCTGATCGCAACGCAGCCACTGTTCGAGGGTATATTCAGGCGCTTCGCCAATCAGCCTGTCGCCCATCATCAGGTCGGCCTGGGCTAAAGGATGGTCGCCATCCCAGTTTTTAGCATTATGAAAAATAAGCGTTAATTCACAGCCGAGTAGCGCCAGCGCCTGGCGAAGCTGTTCAGCCATGGCGTGCAATTCTACCGGCAGGTGATAGGCCAGCGTAAGTTTTTCCGGTAGCGGCACGTCGTCCAGTTCATCCCATTGGGGGATCATCCATCCCGGCAGCAGCGCATTGCTTGGCGTGATCAGGTTTTCATCCACGTCAAGCGTTTGTAGCAGGGAAGAGCGGTGGATAATATTGACCAGGCGACGGGCCTGCTGCGTATTCAGCCGCGCGCTTTTTCTGAGCGTGAGATAGCAGAAACCGAGGCTGATCCCGCTGCTTACCTGGCTTAGCATGGGAAGCTCTTCGGGTTTACCAATTGCAATTTGAACCGGATGGCGACAGCTGGTGCCCAAATCCTGGGAGAAAAGCTGCGGGGTTATCCAGTATTCAATGGCTTTTAGTAGCGGGTGACTCAGGTGGTAGTGATCGTGACTCTCGATGCGCACCAGGTCTGGGGTAAACAGCGTCAACCGGAACGGACCGGTACCAACAAACGGGAGTTCGGGATGTGCCAGGTGACTGCTGTAGCTTGCCAGACGATGCGCCAGCCAGAAGTCTGGGCGATGCAAAATAAAGGTTAGGCACTGGGGATGCGTCACCTCAATGCGCTTTACGCTGATAAACAGCTTGTTTAACGCGGGTAGCTCTAATAGCTTCAGCAACTGTTGATGTAGCTGTGTGCTGCTGACCGCATCGCCGTTATGCCAGTACAGGGTGGAGCGAATATAGAAATCCCAGCGCTGGCCGTCGGCGGAGATATTCCAGTGGTGGGCTAAATCTCCGCAGGGGCGTTGCGTAACACTGTCGAACCGGGTCAGGCCCGAGAATATTTGTCCGGCGAGGTGTTGTTCTGCGCGACCAGGGAGAAATCCAGGGTGCAAAGGGTCGAGCTGGCGGTAATAGGGGATGCGCAGGGTTGGCGTGTCGTTTTGCCACTGCCCGCCCATAAACGGCTGGAGCAGCGTTCTTAATTCTCCCGGCGCCAGCTGAGCCAGCTCCAGTACGCTAAGTTGCTCCCCCTTTTGCAGCGCTTGCTCCATCATAATGCTGCGTAGCGAATCTGGCGTCACCAAAAAGCGCAGTTGCCCGCGTTTCCCACGCCCCGACTGGGCATGCCACTCCAGCCAGCCAGCATCCTGCGCTTGCTTCAGCAGGGTACGCACGTGGCGCTCGCTGCAAAAACAGCGTTCTGCCAGCTCCCCGACGGTCACCGACTGCGGTTCTCCCGCCGAAGGCTGCCACAGGCGTTGGTACTGATTCAGGCGATTCAACAATCTCATATACACGTCATCCTTCAAGCTGCCTCTTTGTTGGCGGCGTTAATTCACCCCAGTCACTGCATGCTCCTGGACGTTCATTCACTTGCCGCCTGGATGCAACTTGAATGATTTTGTGTAATAAACCCGGAACAATTCATTTTATCTATTCACTATTACTTCCGTATATCTCAGGTAATACTGAATCACAAGTTAACCGCGTCACAGTGTGGAGAAAGAAATGGCTCGTCTGGCTGCATTTGATATGGATGGCACCCTTTTGATGCCGAATCACCATTTAGGTGACGAAACGCTTTCAACGCTGGCGCGCCTGCGTGAACGCGATATTACCCTGACATTTGCCACCGGCCGCCATGTGCTGGAGATGCGCCATATTTTGGGTTCTATCTCACTGGACGCCTTTTTGATCACGGGTAACGGCACGCGCATTCACTCTGTTGAGGGCGATGTATTGCACCGTCAGGATCTGGATCCGACTGTGGCGGATATCGTGTTACATCAGAAGTGGGATACTACAGCCAGCATGCATGTCTTTAATGACAACGGTTGGTTCACCGGACAAGAGATCCCATCGCTGCTACAGGCGCATGTGTATAGCGGATTTCGCTACCAGATCGTCGATGTGAAACGTATCCCGGCTCATCAGGTAACGAAAGTCTGTTTCTGTGGGGATCATGACTCCCTGATCCAATTACGCATTCAACTGAATGAGGCGCTGGGTGAGCAGGCAAATCTCTGTTTTTCCGCGGTTGATTGCCTTGAGGTGCTGCCGCTGGGCTGTAACAAAGGGTCGGCGCTGGCGGTACTAAGCGACCACTTAGGTTATTCAATGGCCGAATGTATGGCGTTTGGCGATGCCATGAACGATCGCGAAATGTTAGGCAGCGTTGGGCGCGGCCTGATTATGGGCAACGCGATGCCACAACTGATTGCTGAACTGCCGCATTTGTCGGTGATTGGGCATTGCCGCAATCAGGCGGTGTCACACTTTTTGACGCATTGGCTGGACAATCCGCATCTACCTTATTCCCCCGAATGAGAGATCCCTTCCAGCAAGCCAGACTTCGCGTCTGGCTTTTTTTTATCCCATTAATGGGTGTTCAGAAGCCGGGTGAGTTCCGCTTTCCACGGCGTTAAATCACCGATGTGCGTGTCGATCCACTGCGGGTTGTAGTAGGTTTCAAGATAGCGTTCGCCGCTGTCGCACAGCAGCGTGACCAGTGAACCGCTTTCTCCGGCATCGCGCATACGGGCGGCAAGTTGCAGCGTTCCCCACATGTTGGTGCCGGTTGAAGCGCCGACTTTGCGGCCCAACTGCGTTTCCAGCCAGTGTGCGGTGGCCACGCTTGCGGCATCCGGTACGCGCAGCATTTCATCGACTACGTCAGGAATGAAGGAGGGTTCGACACGTGGGCGGCCGATGCCTTCGATTTTGCTTCCTACCGGGCTGCGTAACGTTGCATCGCGATCCTGCCAGAAGGGCAGAAAGACTGAGTTTTCCGGATCCACCACCATCAGGCGGGTGTCGTAGCCCTGACAGCGAATATAGCGGCCAATGGTTGCAGAGGTGCCGCCGGTTCCGGCGCTCATCACAATATGGCGGGGGACGGGGTTGGGCTCGCACTGCATCTGACGGAAGATGCTGTCAGCAATATTGTTATTGCCACGCCAGTCGGTAGCGCGCTCAGCATAAGTGAACTGGTCCATGTAATGACCGTTCAGCTCACGCGCCAGCTGTTCAGAGGCCGCATAGATTTCACAGGCGCTTTCCACGAAATGACAGCGACCACCGTAAAACTCTATCTGTTCAATTTTACGCTTCGCCGTACAGGAAGGCATGACGGCAATAAACGGCAGCCCTAACAGTCGGGCGAAATAAGCCTCAGAGACCGCCGTTGAACCGGACGATGATTCAATGATGGTGGTACCTTCTTTAATCCAGCCATTGCACAATCCGTACAGAAACAGTGAACGCGCCAGACGATGCTTCAGGCTCCCGGTGGGATGCGTGCTCTCATCTTTTAAATAGATCTGAATGCCCGGGAACGCCGGTAGCGACAGACGAATGAGATGCGTATCCGCAGAACGCTGATAATCCGCGTTGATTTCATTGATGGCGTTTTTAACCCAGGAGCTATTCATAATTAATAGATATCCATTTGTCATTTTGTGCCAAGAATAGCGAAAAGCACGGAAAAAATTGTTGCCATTTAGCCTTTAAAATAGAATGTAAGGAGAAAATTCTTCTCTGTGGAGTGGATATGTTAGACAAAATTGACCGTAAGCTGCTTAGCTTACTGCAACAGGACTGCACCCTTTCTTTGCAGGCGTTAGCAGATGCCGTTAATCTGACTACCACCCCCTGCTGGAAACGCCTCAAACGGCTTGAGGATGACGGTATCCTGCTGGGTAGAGTCGCCCTGTTAGATCCAGAAAAACTGGGGCTGGGGCTGACCGCGTTTGTGCTGATTAAGACTCAGCATCACAGCAGTGAATGGTATTGCCGCTTTGTCACCGAAGTCACCGGTATGCCGGAGGTTCTGGGGTTCTGGCGTATGGCAGGGGAATATGATTACCTGATGCGAGTGCAGGTCGCCGATATGAAAAGCTACGATGAATTTTATAAGCGCCTGGTGAACAGCGTACCGGGCCTGTCTGACGTCACCTCCAGCTTTGCGATGGAACAGATTAAATACACAACTGCGCTCCCTATTGAATAACTCTCCCGGCGCTTATTGCCGGAAATCTTGTCAGGACATAACGCGTGCGATTATTTGCTCAATTAAGCTGGTACTTCCGCCGGGAGTGGCGTCGCTACCTCGGGGCGGTGGCCCTGCTTATCATCATCGCTATCCTTCAGCTTATTCCGCCGAAAGTGGTCGGGATCATTGTGGATGGCGTGACGACTCAACGCTTCACCACCGAGCGACTGCTGATGTGGGTGGGAACAATTGCCCTGATTGCAGTGGTGGTTTATTTGCTGCGCTATGTCTGGCGCGTGCTGCTGTTTGGCGCATCCTACCAACTAGCGGTTGAGCTGCGGGAAGATTATTACCGTCAGTTGAGTCGCCAGCATCCAGAATTTTATCTGCGTCACCGCACGGGCGATCTGATGGCGCGTGCGACCAACGATGTCGATCGCGTCGTATTTGCCGCCGGAGAAGGCGTGCTGACGCTGGTAGATTCGCTGGTAATGGGATGTGCGGTGCTGATCGTGATGTCAACGCAGATAAGCTGGCAGTTGACGTTAATTGCGCTGCTGCCGATGCCAGTGATGGCGTTGATGATCAAACGTTACGGCGATCGACTGCATAACCGCTTTAAGCTGGCGCAGGCGGCGTTTTCCAGTCTCAACGACCGTACTCAGGAAAGCCTGACCAGTATTCGCATGATCAAGGCCTTCGGTCTGGAGGATCGGCAATCGGCATTATTTGCCGCCGATGCCGAAGATACCGGTAAGAAAAACCTGCGCGTGGCGCGCATTGACGCCCGCTTTGATCCCACGATTTATATCGCCATTGGCATGGCTAACCTACTGGCGATTGCTGGGGGAAGCTGGATGGTGGTGCACGGCTCGCTGACGCTCGGCCAGCTCACCAGCTTTATGATGTATCTCGGTTTGATGATTTGGCCGATGCTGGCGCTGGCATGGATGTTTAACATCGTCGAACGTGGCAGTGCGGCGTACAGCCGTATTCGCGCCATGCTGTCTGAAGCGCCGGTGGTGGATGACGGCACTGAACCGGTACCGGAAGGGCGTGGAGAGCTGGCGGTGGCGATTCGTGAATTTTGCTACCCGCAAACGGCGCATCCGGCGCTGGAAAATGTGAACTTCCAGCTTAAACCTGGGCAGATGTTGGGTATTTGTGGGCCTACCGGCGCGGGGAAAAGTACGGTGCTGTCGCTGATTCAGCGTCATTTTGATATCACCCACGGCGATGTGCGCTTTCATGATATCCCCTTAACGCGATTACAACTGGATAGCTGGCGCAGCCGGCTGGCAGTTGTCAGCCAGACGCCATTCCTGTTTTCGGATACCGTTGGCAATAACATCGCGTTAGGACGCCCTCAGGCCACGCAGGAAGAGATCGAGTATGTGGCACGCCTTGCCAGCGTTCATGAGGATATTTTACGTCTTCCGCAGGGCTACGACACCGAAGTGGGCGAACGTGGGGTGATGCTGTCTGGTGGGCAAAAACAGCGTATTTCTATCGCTCGAGCGCTACTCCTGAACGCTGAAATCCTGATTCTGGATGATGCGCTGTCGGCGGTAGATGGTCGTACCGAGCATCAGATCCTGCATAACCTGCGCCAGTGGGGCGAAGGCAGAACCGTCATTATTAGCGCCCACCGTTTATCGGCCCTGACGGAAGCCAGTGAGATTATCGTGATGCAGCATGGGCATATTGCCCAGCGCGGCGAGCATGATGCGTTAGTGCAGCAGCCTGGCTGGTATCGCGATATGTACCGCTATCAGCAACTGGAAGCGGCGCTGACTGATGCACCAGAGATAAACGAGGAGGCGGCTAATGCGTAGTTTTGGGCAATTATGGCCGACCCTGAAAAGATTGCTGGCGTATGGCTCTCCATGGCGAAAACAGCTGGCTATTGCGGTAGTCATGCTGTGGGTGGCAGCTGCGGCGGAAGTCAGCGGTCCGCTGCTGATTAGCTATTTTATCGATAACATGGTGGCGAAGAATAATCTGCCGCTGGCGATGGTCGCCGGGCTGGTTGCGGCATATATCGGTCTACAACTGCTGGCGGCTGGTCTGCATTACGCGCAGTCATTGCTGTTTAACCAGGCGGCAGTTGGCGTAGTACAACAGTTGCGCACCGACGTAATGGACGCTGCGCTGCGCCAGCCGCTCAGCGCCTTTGATACTCAACCTGTCGGGCAGCTAATCTCCCGTGTGACCAATGACACTGAAGTTATTCGCGACCTGTACGTGACGGTGGTAGCAACAGTCCTGCGCAGCGCGGCATTAATTGGCGCCATGCTGGTAGCGATGTTCAGCCTTGAGTGGCGTATGGCGCTAGTGGCGATGGCCATTTTTCCGGCCGTGCTGGTGGTGATGGTGATTTATCAACGCTACAGCACCCCGATTGTGCGCCGGGTTCGCGCTTATCTGGCGGATATTAACGATGGCTTTAACGAAGTCATCAACGGCATGAGTGTTATCCAGCAGTTCCGCCAGCAGGCGCGATTTGGCGAGAGAATGGGCGAAGCAAGCCGCTCGCACTATATGGCGCGTATGCAGACCCTGCGACTGGATGGTTTTTTGTTGCGCCCGCTGCTTAGCCTTTTCTCGGCGCTGATCCTCTGCGGATTGCTGATGCTGTTCAGTTTTACCTCTGGCAGCTCGATCGAGGTTGGCGTGCTGTACGCGTTTATCAGCTACCTCGGCCGTTTGAACGAACCGCTGATCGAGTTGACCACTCAGCAATCAATGCTGCAGCAGGCGGTTGTCGCCGGTGAGCGAGTGTTCGAACTGATGGATGGGCCACGTCAGCGCTATGGTGAAGATGAGCGACCGCTAAAGAGCGGGGACATTGAGGTGGATAACGTTTCATTTGCCTATCGCGACGACAATCTGGTGCTGCAAAATATCAGTCTGTCCGTGCCTTCGCGCAGCTTTGTGGCTTTGGTCGGACACACCGGCAGTGGTAAAAGCACGCTCGCCAGCCTGTTGATGGGTTACTACCCGCTGACGCAGGGGGAAATCCGTCTTGATGGACGGCCGCTATCTTCACTAAGCCACGGTGCGTTACGTCAGGGCATCGCCATGGTGCAGCAGGATCCGGTGGTGATGGCAGATACCTTCCTGGCGAACGTCACGCTGGGCCGCGATATCTCAGAAGAGCGGGTATGGCAGGCGCTGGAGACCGTGCAACTGGCAGAACTGGCGCGAGGTCTGAGCGAGGGGATTCATACCCGGCTGGGCGAGCAGGGCAATAATCTCTCCGTTGGTCAAAAACAGCTGCTGGCGTTGGCGCGGGTGTTGGTTGAAACGCCACAGGTGTTGATCCTCGACGAAGCCACGGCCAGTATTGACTCCGGTACTGAACAGGCCATTCAGCAAGCTCTGGCGGCGGTACGTGAACACACCACGCTGGTGGTGATTGCGCATCGGTTATCGACGATTGTCGATGCGGACACCATTCTGGTGCTGCATCGCGGTCAGGCGGTTGAGCGTGGTACGCACCAGCAATTACTGGCGGCGCAAGGCCGTTACTGGCAGATGTATCAGCTGCAGCTGGCGGGTGAAGAGTTAGCCGCCAGTACGCAAGACGATTCTGTTATCGCCTGATGGCGCGGCGCTTACCCGGTCTGCGGCCAGCGCGGTCTCGTAGGCCGGATAAGGCGTTTACGCTGCCATCCGGCAATCAACAATCTGGTGCAAAAATGTAACGCACTATGCACCGTTATAGTGCGTTTTTTCTTTTTCTCTCCCGGAAGTACCCTGAGAACCTGAATCATCCCGCCTTTTTCATTCCTGGCACATCCCTTGCAATATTCCTCTCGTGTATCTGCAGCCACTACTGAATTCTGACTGGAGGGGATCTATGAAGCTGGTTACCGTGGTAATCAAACCGTTCAAACTGGAAGACGTCCGTGAAGCATTGTCGTCTATTGGTATTCAGGGGCTGACCGTCACCGAAGTGAAGGGGTTTGGCCGACAGAAAGGTCATGCTGAGCTGTACCGTGGGGCTGAATATAGCGTCAATTTTCTGCCCAAGGTGAAGATTGATGTGGCGATTGCCGACGACCAACTGGATGGCGTGATTGATGTCATCAGTAAGGCGGCATACACCGGAAAAATTGGCGACGGCAAAATCTTCGTCGCCGAGCTGCAACGTGTGATTCGTATTCGTACCGGCGAAGCCGACGAAGCCGCACTGTAACGTCTGGCACACAGTGATAGGAAACCAAAAAATGAAGATAGCAACGATGAAAACAGGTATTGCTTCACTGGCGCTGCTGCCGGGACTGGCGATGGCGGCACCGGCGGTTGCGGATAAAGCGGATAACGCTTTTATGATGATCTGTACCGCGCTGGTGTTGTTTATGACCATCCCTGGCATTGCGCTGTTCTACGGCGGTTTGATTCGCGGTAAGAACGTGCTGTCGATGCTGACTCAGGTTACGGTGACATTTGCTCTGGTTTGTATTTTATGGGTGGTTTATGGCTACTCACTGGCCTTTGGCGAAGGAAATAATTTCTTCGGCAACTTCAACTGGGTATTGCTGAAGAATATTGCGCTAACGGCGGTAACGGGGAGCTTCTACCAGTACATTCACGTTGCTTTTCAGGGCTCGTTCGCCTGCATCACCGTTGGGCTAATCGTCGGTGCGCTGGCTGAACGTATTCGCTTCTCCGCGGTGCTGATTTTTGTGGTGGTATGGTTAACGCTGTCGTACATCCCCATTGCTCATATGGTCTGGGGCGGCGGCTTGCTGGCTTCCCATGGCGCGCTGGATTTTGCCGGCGGAACGGTTGTGCACATCAACGCGGCGATTGCCGGTCTGGTAGGCGCGTATCTGATTGGCAAACGTGTCGGTTTTGGCAAAGAAGCTTTTAAACCGCATAACCTGCCGATGGTCTTCACCGGTACCGCTATTCTCTACATTGGTTGGTTTGGCTTTAACGCTGGTTCAGCGGGTACGGCAAATGAAATCGCCGCACTGGCCTTCGTCAATACCGTGGTCGCCACCGCTGCAGCCATCCTCGGATGGATCTTCGGTGAATGGGCGCTGCGTGGTAAACCGTCTCTGCTGGGCGCCTGCTCTGGTGCCATTGCGGGTCTGGTGGGCGTAACACCTGCATGTGGCTATATCGGTGTCGGCGGCGCGCTGATTATCGGTGTCGTTGCGGGTCTGGCAGGCCTGTGGGGCGTGACCATGCTGAAGCGTTTTCTGCGTGTGGACGATCCGTGTGACGTGTTTGGCGTTCACGGCGTGTGCGGCATTGTCGGCTGTATCCTGACCGGAGTTTTCGCTGCCAGCTCTTTGGGAGGCGTGGGCTTTGCCGAGGGCGTGACCATGGGGCATCAGCTGCTGGTGCAACTGGAAAGCGTGGCGATCACCATCGTTTGGTCTGGCGTGGTGGCTTTCATTGGCTATAAGCTGGCGGATATGACGGTTGGTTTGCGCGTACCGGAAGAGCAGGAGCGCGAAGGTCTGGATGTAAACAGTCACGGCGAGAACGCTTACAACGCCTGATTCTCAATTTGCCGGATGGCAACGCTTTTGCGCCACCATCCGGTAATTCTCAATTGCGATTACGCATTACCCCTTCCTGTACGGTAGAAGCGACCAGCACGCCATCCTGGGTATAAAACTCTCCGCGTACAAAGCCCCGGGCACCGGATGCCGAAGTACTCTCGACGTTATACAGCAGCCATTCATTGATATTAAACGGACGGTGGAACCACATAGAATGGTCAATGGTGGCGATCTGAATCCCTTTTTCCAGGAAGCCAATCCCGTACGGTTGCAGCGCAACAGGCAGGAAGTTCAGGTCTGAGGCATAACCCAGCAGATACTGATGGACGCGCAGATCGTCCTGCAGCACGCCGTTAGCTCGGATCCATACCTGGCGCGTCGGAGGTGCGACGTGACCTTTTAGGGGGTTATGAAACTCGACAGGGCGTACTTCCAACGGACGATCGTTGATAAATTTTTCTTTCAACAGCGGCGGCAGCAAATGCGCCACTGAGCGGGCAATTTCCGTTTCTGATTTCAGCTCATCGGGACCCGGCGCATCCGGCATGGTTTTCTGATGTTCAAATCCGTCTTCCGGTGCCTGAAAAGAGGCAGTCATGTAAAAAATGGGTTTACCATTCTGGATCGCGGCAACGCGGCGCGCGCTGAAGCTGTTACCATCACGCAGGACTTCCACATCATAGATGATGGGCTTTTGGCTATCGCCGGGGCGTAAAAAGTAGCTGTGAAAAGAGTGTACCAGACGCTCTTCCGGTACGGTTTCTTTTGCGGCATATAGCGCCTGACCGACAACCTGTCCCCCAAAAACCTGACGTAACCCTAAGTCTTCACTTTGGCCCCGAAAGAGTCCTTCTTCAATTTTTTCCAGATTTAACAATGTCAGCAAATTTTTCAGTGCCAGACTCATACGTGCTCTCCAGGTGATATCGATGTCGCAGCGAGGTAGGCAGAGTATAACGCAATTTTAAAAGTGGTCCGATGGGTGCAATTGTCTGAATTACTGGCCTATTACAGGCAAAAATAGCTGTCTTGTGCCACACTTAGTCACGTTATGTTTTTGTTAACCACTCTTCTGGCGAGGAAAGTTCTCGCTGGTGCATAGATGATAAGGAGAATTTAATGAAACTCGTGCACATGGTAAGTGGTTTAGCGGTTGCAGTCGCTCTGGCGGCCTGTGCCGATAAAAGCGCTGATATTCAGACACCTGCGCCAAGCCCTAATACGTCAATTTCTGACACACAGTCTAAAATTCAGCAGCCAAATGTCTCCGGTACAGTATGGATCCGTCAGAAAGTGGCCTTGCCACCCGATGCGGTGCTAACCGTTACGCTGTCAGATGCTTCACTGGCCGATGCGCCGTCAAAAGTGCTGTCGCAAAAAGCGGTCCGTACTGAAGGTAAACAAGCGCCATTCAGCTTTGTATTACCGTTTAACCCGGCAGATATTCAACCTAACGCCCGTATTCTGCTGAGTGCGGCTATTACGGTAAATGATAAACTGGTCTTTATTACTGATACCGTTCAGACGGTCATCAATCAGGGTGGGACTAAAGCCGACCTGACGCTGGTCCCGGTACAGCAAACAGCAGTACCGGTTCAGGCGAGCGGTGGGGCTACTACCACGGTTCCGTCTACTTCACCAACCCAGGTGAATCCGTCATCTGCGGTTCCGGCTCCCACGCAGTACTAAGGTCGTTGTAACCCTCTCCGCCTGGAGAGGGTTAGTACACCCAGCGATAGCGCTGTAAATCGATCTGTCCGCTTCCTGAAACCACAATTCCTTCTGCCAGCAACGCCTGACGTTGTCGTTGCAGGTCGGGACCCGTCAGCGAAATGGCTCCGTGGCGATTGACCACCCGATGCCAGGGTAGGGTGCTGCCTTCGGGGAGACGCTTAAGCACGCCGCCTACCTGACGCGCAGCGCGCGGCGATCCCGCAAGCCGGGCAACATCGCCATACGTGGTGACGAAACCTTCGGGGATTGAAGCGACGATTTGCCAGACGCGTTGGGGGAAAGAGTCCTGTATATCCATCATTTATTCCTGCGCTAATCCTCCAGCATAATGCCGAATGGCGAAGGAGTGAAGCCGCATTGCACAAGAAAACAGCATCCGATGCTGGATGGGTTGCAATTACAGGGTGCAGCAGTGATAATGCGCCTGCGCGTTGGTTAACAACGCTCTCAATGGGGGCTCTGTTGGTTCTCCCGCAACACTACTCTGTTTACCAGGTCAGGTCCGGAAGGAAGCAGCCAAGGCAGATGACGTGTGTGCCGGGATGTAGCTGGCAGGGCCCCCACCCAATTCTGCCGTTCGGCAATTTCTCTTCTGTTTATCTTCTTTTCTTTGTCATCGGATCGTCATTTTATTGTCATCAAATACTGTCACTGTGTTTTGGGGATGTTATTTGAGCTTTTGCCGCCGCCATTGCGCTGTAATGACATGGTCTTACATCCGGTGTGTTGTGGCTGACCACAAGGATTTTCTACGATGTCGACCGCTGTATTGAATGTCAAAGTTGATGAGGCGCTAAAAGAAAAGCTTCGCCATTATGCTGAAGTGCATAATGAAAATTTGAGTATCGCCACGGAAAAACTGCTACTAATCGCGTTTTCCGCCATTGAAGAGGTGGGAGTCTCCGCTGAGGATATCGATAGCCAGCATACGGAAGAATCCGTAGTTGATGCACTGACTCCTAAAGAAATCAAAGCATTGCGAAGATTACTGAAGAAGAAAAAATGAAACAACAATCGCTCTCAACCGCCTGTAATTATGGCGAAGCCTGTGAAATGCTGCGCTCCGGTTATGTGAAACACGTTCGTCTGTGCTGGAATGTCGGCAGCGATGAGTTCTTCCGTATTGCCTCCGATTGGTGTGATGCTGGGGCAAAAATTAAGAAAGACGGTGAGAATTTCGTGATTTCCCTGAAGGGTTTTCCGGTTCCTCCTCAGCGGTAGTATTGCCAGGACCTCCTCGTCCATCACGGCATTCAAGAGCGAGTCCTTTAACTCGTCGTTTAGATTATTTTACGCATTTTCCCGCCGCTAGCCTGCAAACGCAGGCTATCCCAAATAGGTTGCAACACTCTGAAGGCGGCACACGCTGTGTCATCCGGCAACGTGAAGGGCATACGCAAAAAGCGGTCGAATGCGCCATCAAGGCCGAACCGCGTACCGGTTCCCAACTGAATGCCTGCACTTTCGGCGCGCGTGGCAAAGAGCGTCGCCAGCGTATCAGGCAGTTCAACCCAGAAAGAGAGTCCTCCTTGTGGCTGGGTAAACTGCCATTCCGGGAAATGTGAATTCATCAGGCGCGAGCACAGGTCTCGCTGTGATGTGAGTCGGCGTCTTCTGTCAGGAAGAAAGTCCTCGGCGTTATCCAGCAGCCAGCTGGTGGTGAGTTGTTCAAGCACCGGGGAGCCCAAATCGAAGGTGTCGCGGGTTTGGACCAGCGCGGCAATGGTACGCGCCGACGCCCGAATCCAGCCCAGACGTAATCCGCCCCAAAAGCTTTTCCCTGCTGAACCGAGCAGGATGATCGGGGCATCGCGATTGAATGCGGCAAGCGGCGGTGGCGGTGGGGCGTCATACCACAGGTTCACCATGGTCTCATCGACCACCAACGTCGTGCGGGTTCTTTCAGCAATATCCGCCACGACCTGGCGAGTAGCGGTGTCCATACAGCGCCCGGTCGGGTTGTGAAAATCCGGCATCAGATAGGCCATTCTCGGTGCAGTTTGCGCGATGGTGGCGACCAGACCCGCCGTATCCCAACCGTGCTCGGGCAGCGACACGCCGACGGGGCGACATGACGCCCCTTGTATTGCTGCAATGGCCAACGGATAAGTGGGGTGATCTACCACTACGCGATCGCCGGGGCCGGTGAGTAAACGCAGGATCAACGCCAGACCGCTGACCGCGCCGTTCACGACCATTATTTCGTCGGGCTGCGTCGGGAGTCCGCGTTCGCAATAATGCCGGGCGATGGATTCACGCAAAACCGACAGTCCCTGCGGTAGATACCCGGAGCTCAGCAGATGCTGCGGCATTGCGAACAGTGCCTGCTGGTAAGCCTGATGAATTTCAGGACCGGCACTCAGCGCTGCCGTGGACAAATCAAGCGCTGTTCCAGTGCTGGTCCGCGTTGGCACATGGCGAATGTGCTCCGGCAGGATCACCCGTGAACCGCTACCATGTCGGCTTTCCAGATATCCCTCCTCACGCAGTTGCGCCATGGCGCTGGCGACGGTGGTTCGGCTGACTTGCAGAACGGCAGCGAGCTCGCGTTCACCGGGCAAGCGGCTATTCAGCGCCAGTCGTCCATCGAGGATCAGCAAACGTAACGCTTCTGCCAGCTGTCGCCAGATGGGCGTTCGCGAGGGACTTTCCTGCCAGTGTCCGAGCAGGCGTTGCAAAGACTGGCTTCCGTAACGGCGAGATGACATAGCAGTCCACTTTTTGAAAACTGGACATTAATCATAGTGCCAATTGCGGTGAAGATGAAAGTTATCTGAGAGTAAGAGGGGAAGAACATGCTGCGTCGTTTACTTCAGCTGTTTATCGGGCTGACGCTGTACGGTGTGTCGACGGCGATGTTTGTCCGTGCCGATTTAGGGGCCGATCCGTGGAACGTGTTCCACCTGGGGGTGGCAAATTTACTGTCGATGAATATCGGCGTGGTGATTATTGCCGTGGGTGTGTTGGTGCTTCTGGCGTGGATACCGCTACGCCAGCGCCCAGGGTTTGGCACGTTAAGCAACGTGATTATGATTGGGCTGGCGGCAGATGTCGCGCTGCTGGTGATTCCGGGATTTGAATCCCTGCTGGCGCGCAGCGGGCTGCTGGTGTCAGCGGTGATACTGAATGCGTTAGCAACCGCTCTGTACATTGGTGCCGGTTTTGGCGCGGGCCCGCGTGACGGTCTGATGACTGGAATTCACGCGCGTACCGGCTGGCCAGTACGACGAATTCGAACCGCAATCGAAGTGTCCGTGTTGCTTATTGGTTGGCTGCTGGGGGGAACCGTTGGGTTTGGAACGGTGCTGTATGCACTGGCTATTGGGCCGCTGATTCAAATTTGCCTGCCATGGTTTTGCCATCAGCCGCAGGCGCGTATTCGTATCAGGAATGCGCCTGGGGCACGATCTCCTGCTGGCGACTAAACTTAACCTCGACTGACGCGGCCGGAATCGGCTTGCCGCGCAGTACACTTCGGAGGTTTTTCTCATGAAGTATGTTGATGGCTTTGTGGTTGCCGTACCCGCTGAAAACAAGGAGGCGTACATTGCGATGGCGGCAAAAGCAGCTCCGCTTTTCAAGGAGTTCGGTGCATTGCGCGTGGTGGAGTGCTGGGCAGATGATGTCCCCGACGGCAAACTGACCGATTTTCGCATGGCTGTGAAAGCGCAGGATCATGAAGAAGTGGTATTCAGCTGGATTGAATACCCTTCCAAAGAGGTCCGCGATGCGGCGAATCAGAAGATGATGTCCGATCCCCGTATGAAGGAATTCGGTGAATCTATGCCATTTGATGGCAAGCGAATGATCTACGGTGGATTTGCGCCCATTATGGAAGAGTGATGTGACTGGCTGTGCGGCGTGCCGCCAGCCATCTCAACATCAACAGCCATGCTAAAGCCGTTTTTCTGCCCACAGAATAAATTCCGCTTTCGGCAGCGCTTTACTGTAGAGCCAGCCCTGACCGTACTGCACGCCGTGCTGGCGTAGCCAGGCTTCCTGATTCTCGGTTTCAATACCTTCTGCCACCATCTCCAGCTTCAGCGTTTTCGCGATCTCGATGATATGCGGCGTGACGTTGTTGTACTCCAGCGCATCGACGAACGATTTGTCAATCTTCAGGATATCCACATCCAGATCCTGCAAATAGCTAAGACTTGAATAGCCGGTACCAAAATCATCAATATAGATCGAATGGCCTGCCTGTCGGTATTTAGCAATAAACGGCGCGCTGTTTTTTGGGTCGGCAAATTCGCGTTCGGTCAGTTCCAGCGCGATTTGTGCAGGCTTAAGTTGCCAGTGGTTCACCTTCTGGCTTAACAGAGCAGGAAGCGTTTCGGAGGTCAGATCGGCTGACTCAAGGTTAATGGATATATGCTGGTGGGGATATTGACGCAACCATTTTCCTAAATCGTCAAATACGCTTTCAATAATCAAACGGGTGAGCGGCTCTGAAAGCCCGGTCTCTTGCGCCAGTGCGACGAAAATCTCAGGCGACAGATAGCTCCCGTCGGCCTGTGGCCAGCGAGCCAGCGCTTCTGCCCCGACCACTTTCCCCGTTTTGAGCGAGATAATCGGTTGGTAGTAGACCTTGATATCCCGATGCTGGATAGCGTCCTGCAACTGGTGATGAGGGGACTGTAAACGGCGCAAAATACGCAGAATAAAGGCTGCGGTGAGTAAGCCGAGAAGGATCCCTGCCGGCAGCCAGATTAGCGCTTGTCGGTGCCAGCTTTTTTGCAAAGGTACAGTGGATGCCCAGGTTACAACCGTAATGCCCAGTTCGGGGAAGGGGCGGGCGTTATAAATACTGCCGCCTTTCTGAAGATGGGTAATCGAATGCTCTAGTTGCACATGTTGTAAAACATCCGGTGGCAGATCGGTGCTACTGGCTACCACCGTGTTACGCGCGGTACCAATGATAGCGACTTCAATCGGCCATGAGCCAAACGGGATGACATCAATAAAAGAACCGGGATCGATCATCACGACGTAATGCTTGCTACCTAATGCCGCCATAAAACGCTTGATGCCCAAATCGTTTTGCATGGTCAACCATGCGTGGTAGCCATCGGGCGTGATTTTCATTGCTGGAGGAAACGCGGCTGCCCGGCTTCTTTTTTCCAGGGATGAGCATTGTGGAACGTTATCTTTGAGGTACAGCACTTCCTGAATATAGCGATAGCTATATGACAAACGACGCATTTCAAGCAGATGCTCTTCACTACAAGGTTCACCCTGAAAAGCTTCAATATGGCGCAACGCTTTTTTGGCCTGTTCACCTACGCGTTCCGTACGTAATGCGACTCGGGTTGAGAACATATCGAGCTCATCGATAAATTTCGTTTCGACCTGACGATGCGCCAGCCACAGGCTTAAACCTACGGGCGCGAGGATGGAAAGAAACAGCACCCCAGTCACCAGGCTTATCAGATGTCGTGTTATCACAGTGATATCCTTATTAACACAGCGTAGGGAAAGTATATCCGAAAGCCGAAAAAGCTATTCGATTGGCATCATATATTTACGGCCACTTATCATCCCGTTTAACTCTTAATCGCGTAAACCAGGTTGTGATTTATACAAGAGTGGTGTATTTTTGTGGTTATGTTATAACGTAATAAATTGAGGTTGCCATGAAGCCGGATATTCATCCTTTTTACCGTACTGTGGTGTTTCACGATACCAGCGCCAATGAATTTTTTAAGGTCGGCTCGACCATTAAAACGGAACGTGAGATTGAGTTTGAGGGGAAAATGTATCCGTACGTGACCCTGGATATCTCTTCCAAATCGCATCCGTACTATACCGGGAAACAAAAAACCTTTGATAACGAAGGCAGTGCAGCACGTTTCCAGAAACGTTTTGGTCATTTTATTGGCACTAAGCGAGGTTAAGATGCAGGTACTCAATTCACTTCGTAGTGCAAAACAGCGTCATCCTGACTGCCAGATAGTGAAACGCAAAGGGCGTTTGTACGTAATCTGTAAAACGAATCCGCGCTTTAAAGCTGTTCAGGGGCGTAAAAAAAGACGTTAGTTTCTTTACCAACATTTCAGGGATTAAAGTGCGTTTCCTTCACCGGGACGCACTTTTTTTATCTGCGTTGAGATGTGGTTACTGGCTGGTCTGGGGACGGGTTAGCGTAAAGACATCGTAAAACGAGAGTTCACCCTTACGCGATATCATCTTTTGCAGCTGCGCTTTATGTTCGCTATCGACGGAAGGTGAGTGCAGGATGGTATCGATGAGTGAAGGGGGGACAAAGCGCGTGTTATACCATTCCCCGTTATAGCAAACTCTGAAATCCAGTACGTCGATATCTTCAAAGCGGTATCGCGGCGCAACGTCGAAAAAGAAAAACGCGTTGAGTATGACGAACAGAACCACCAGCAGCCATACTGAATCGACTAACGTTTCTGACTGCAGCATCACCGCCAGCGTGGCAAACCACGCAACATACATGCCGATGAACAAGCCGGGATGTTTGCGAATAAAGCTGATGCTAAAGCGCGGTTTGTTGTCGCGCTTTTCGCGAATATTTAAGTCGTCGATGGTTTCGGTAAGCAGGCGCTGTATTTCTGTCATCTCTTGCCTTTGTGGTGTCTGCGATATTCAGATGCGATCGCCCTATTTTAAAAGGGGATACCTTGTGAAGAAAGTAACAGATTAACCACAATTTAGCATAACAGTTACATTTAAGATCACAGCGTTTTGATAATCCTGGCGGGATTGCCCCCAACCACGCAGTTTGCCGGAACGCTTTTCGTGACCACCGCGCCCGAGGCCACAACCACGTTATCACCCAACGTTACGCCAGGGTTTATCACTGCGCGTCCACCTATCCAGACGTTGTGGCCAATAGTCACGGGTTTGCCGAGCTCCATGCCACTGTTTCGCTCGGTGGCATCCAGCGGGTGGGTGGCGGTATAAATATGGACTCCTGGGGCTAACATGCAGTTGTCGCCAATATGGATTGGGCAGACGTCGAGCATAACGCAGTCGAAGTTGGCGTAAAATTCTTTACCGAGATAGATGTTATAGCCGTAATCACAACGAAAAGAGGGTTCAATATAAGCCCCTTCGCTCTGGCCCAACAGCTCATGCAGGATAGCTTGTCGCGCATTTTTTTCATCGGGAGCGGTGAGGTTGTAGCGATGGGTCAACTGACGAGCGCGTAGTCGGTCGTGGCGCAATGTTTCATCCGCCGGGCGATAAAGTTCACCGGCGATCATTTTTTGCTTTTCATTACTCATTACGAATTTCCTGTGTACTGGAGGTCATTTCAACACAGTAAAACGCAATGCAAACAAGGGGAACGTTCCCACTTCTTCGCTGTGATCGTAGTCACGTGATTTGATTTAAATAACCATTGTAAATACGAAAATGGTCAGCCAGACAAATGTACCGCTATACCTGACTTAACCCGTGAGCAATTAGCGAATGAATTTCCAAACAGAAGTTGGAATCTTGTCGTAGAGCTTATTCATAGTCAATTCAGCAAGGCGGTGATCTGCTGCTGAGTAAAATACAGCCAGTTCGTTGTCGGACAATTCATATTTATTTTTTTCAATAACGCGCTCAAGTGTGTCAATTGTCTGACAACGTCGCAGGCGCATCAAATAATCAGTTTTAGTTAATGGTTTATCGGACATAAATCTTACCTATGATTGTAATAATTTTTAACAAGACAAACTAACAGGATTAGCCCTGGTGGCATTGACAAAACAGCGAAACAGTCGATTACCTGACTTCCGCCATTTCTGCAGATCCTGCGTATTAATACCATAACTGCTGAACAACATAAAAGTGTCATCCAGGTATTCATCTATCTGCGCGATCAGCTTATTGTCCTCATTGTACTTAATTTTATAATTAAGTGCGAAGGTTGCAATATGCTCTATCAGTTCATTGAGCTGCAAGCTAGTGGCAGAGGTAGGGTCATTAACCCAGCCATGGTTACTTTGTTCAAGGTTTGCAAGACAGTCATGATACAGGGTTTCGCAGAGAAATTTAAGCTGCGCGATATCATGTCTTTTGGGTGAGTATTCATCCATAACGCATCCCCTTCTTCGTGGCTTAAACTAACCGAACACCTTCGGGATGGATACAACAGACTACCTGGAACTTGCCCGCGACTCCTGATGATTTAACTATAATCTAGTCTAAAAAAGATTTCATCGTCATATCACGAAAAATTACAATTATGCAAACTTATGATGTCAGGTCATTTTTACATTTTAACAGATAAATGCGGTTATTCGGAATCGGACAATTTCTTTATTCTTCGGGCAATCATCGAGTTATCTTGATTAGGTTTAGCAACGAAAGGTAACAATCGACAATGTGAACCGCTTACCAGGAATAATCTTAATATTTATTAAAGTAAATAAGAACTCTCAATGATTTTTAAGAATAGCCTTTAAGGCTACAGGGATTATATCGCTTATTTACCCTGGAGAAAATAAACGAAATAGCAATAAGTGATTTTTATGATTTTTCCAGAAAAAAGGCCGCTTGCGCGGCCTTATCTTTAGAGATCTATCAATGATGGTCTACTGAGTGGCTATGCTCAAGATCTTCACTTTTGCGGCTAAAGCGGCGGCGTACCACCACAAAGAACACCGGAACAAAGAAGATAGCCAACACGGTTGCCGTCACCATCCCGCCCATTACGCCAGTACCAACGGCGTTCTGCGCGCCGGAGCCTGCGCCGGAGCTGATAACCAGCGGCATTACGCCCAGAATAAAGGCCAGCGATGTCATCAGGATCGGACGTAAACGCATGCGGACCGCATCCAGCGTCGCCTCTATCAGACCTTTACCCTCTTTATCCATCAAGTCTTTGGCGAATTCGACGATAAGTATCGCGTTCTTCGCCGACAACCCAATGGTTGTGAGCAGGCCTACCTGGAAGTAAACGTCGTTGGTCAGGCCGCGGAACGTTGCTGCCAGCAATGCACCGATAACACCTAACGGTACCACCAGCATGACGGAGAACGGAATTGACCAGCTCTCATACAATGCCGCCAGACACAGGAATACGACAATCAGTGAAATGGCATACAGAGCAGGGGCCTGGTTGCCGGACAGTCGTTCCTGGTAGGACATACCGGTCCAGTCATAGCCGATACCGGATGGCAGTTTGCTGGCCAGTTCCTCCATCATTGCCATGGCTTCACCGGTACTTTTACCCGGTGCGGCCTGGCCTAAGATTTCCATGGAAGGCAGACCGTTATAGCGTTCCAGACGCGGTGAACCATATTCCCAACGTGAGGTAGAGAAGGCGGAGAACGGTACCATCTGTCCATCGCTGCCGCGGACATACCAGTTTCCAATATCTTCCGGCAACATACGGTATTTCGCTTCAGACATGATGTAAACTTTCTTCACACGACCACGGTCGATGAAGTCATTTACGTAGCTTCCGCCCCATGCTGCACCCAGCGTTGTATTAATATCACTAATGGATACACCCAGAGCCTGCGCTTTTTCCTGATCGATATCGATCTTGAACTGTGGCGTATCTTCCAGACCGTTAGGACGTACGCCGACTAACAGATCAGGATGTTTCGCAACTTCACCAAACAGCTGGTTACGCGCCTGAGTTAGCTTCTCATGACCTAAACCTGCCTGGTCAATCAGTTGGAAGTCGAAACCGGTCGCGGTCCCTAACTCCACAATCGCTGGCAGGTTAAAAGCGAAGACCATCGCGTCTTTAATCTGCGAGAATGCGCCCATCGCACGTTGAGTAATTGCCTCAACCTTGTTCTCCTCGCCTGGACGTTCACTCCAGTCTTTCAGAGACACGAACGCGATACCGGTGTTCTGACCACGTCCTGCAAAACCGAAGCCGTTAACGGCAAACACCGATTCAACGTTCGCTTTTTCTTTGGTCAGATAGTAATCCGTCATTTCGTCCAGCACCTTCTGGGTACGCTCTTGCGTTGCACCCGCTGGCAGCTGAGCCATTGACAGGAATACCCCCTGGTCTTCATCCGGCAGGAACGAGCTTGGCAGACGAACAAACAGATAGGCCATACCCACGACGATGATCAGATACAGCGCCAGATAACGACCGGTGCTGCGCAGAATTCCGCCCACGCTGTCGGTGTAATGGTGCGTGCTCTTATCGAACATGCGGTTAAACCAGCCGAAGAAACCTTTTTTGCCTTCTCCGTGATCGCCTTTAGCAACCGGTTTGAGCATGGTCGCACACAGGGCAGGGGTCAGAATCAATGCCACCAGGACTGATAACGCCATCGCCGAAACAATAGTGATGGAGAACTGACGGTAAATTGCACCGGTAGATCCCCCGAAGAAGGCCATCGGAATAAATACCGCTGAAAGCACCATAGCGATACCAACCAGTGCGCCCTGAATCTGGCCCATCGATTTACGCGTTGCTTCCTTCGGTGGTAGCCCTTCCTCAGCCATTACACGTTCAACGTTCTCGACCACAACGATGGCGTCATCCACCAACAGGCCGATGGCGAGCACCATCCCGAACATCGTCAGCGTGTTTATCGAGAAGCCGAAAATCGCAAGGACGGCAAACGTACCCAATAGCACCACCGGCACGGCGATAGTCGGAATCAGCGTCGCGCGGAAGTTCTGCAGGAACAGATACATTACCAGGAACACGAGGATGATGGCTTCCGCCAGCGTTTTCACTACTTCGTGAATAGAGATTTTCACGAACGGCGTGGTGTCATACGGGTAAACGATCTTCAGACCTGACGGGAAGAACGGTTCCATCTTCTTCAGTTCATCGCGGATAGCGTTTGCGGTGTCCAGGGCGTTAGCGCCTGTCGCCAGCTTGATACCCAGACCGGATGCCGGTTTACCGTTGAACTTCGCAATGATGTCGTAGTTCTCGCCACCCAGTTCGACTTTCGCTACGTCACGCAGGCGCACCTGGGAACCGTCCTGATTCACTTTCAGCAGAATTTTGCTGAACTCATCGGCGGAGGTTAGACGGGTTTGCGCGATGATCGAAGCGTTAAGCTGCTGGCCTTTCACCGGCGGCGTACCGCCTAACTGACCGGCTGCAACCTGGGCGTTCTGCGCTTTGATGGCGCTAATCACATCAACCGGCGTCAGCTGGAAGTTATTCAGTTTGTTCGGATCCATCCAGATGCGCATCGCGTACTGGGAACCGAACAGCTGAACATCACCCACACCTGAAGTACGGCTGATGGCGTCCTTCATGTTGGCGCCCACGTAGTCGGAAATATCCTCCTGCGTCATGGTGCCGTTGGTGTTGATAACGCCGACAACCATCAGGAAGCTACTGGATGATTTCTCAACGCTCACACCCTGTTGTTGTACTTCCTGCGGCAGAAGCGGCATTGCCAGCTGCAGTTTGTTCTGCACCTGTACCTGCGCGATATCCGCATCAGTACCAGACTGAAAGGTAAGCGTGATCTGCACGGTACCCGTGGAGTCACTGTTTGAGGACATGTACATCAGGTTATCGATACCGTTCATATTCTGTTCGATAACCTGCGTAACAGTATCCTGTACTGTTTTGGCATCAGCGCCAGGGTAGGTCGCGGAGATCGTCACTGCTGGCGGTGCAATAGTCGGATATTGCGCTACCGGCAATTTGAGGATCGCGAGCCCCCCTGCCAACATGATGATAATGGCGATCACCCACGCAAATATTGGGCGATCGATAAAGAAATTAGGCATGTCTTAACGGCTCCTGTTTAAGTTAAGACTTGGACTGTTCAGGCTGGCTACCGCTTGCAGCTTGCTGGTTGTTATCAGCGGTGATTTCCTGCGCTTTTACCTGCGCGCCAGGACGTACTTTTTGCAGCCCAGTGACAATCACGCGGTCGCCCGGTTTAAGTCCATCAGTGACTAACCATTTGTCGCCAATCGCTTGTGCGGCGACAATTTGACGGGTTTCAACTTTGTTGTCTGCACCGATAACCAATGCACTGGCATCGCCACGCGGTGTGCGGGTAACGCCTTGCTGTGGAACCAGTAATGCAGTTGGGTTAGTCCCTTCTTCCAGACGAGCACGGACGAACATACCCGGCAGTAAGGTGTGATCCGGGTTAGGGAAGATTGCGCGTAACGTAATCGACCCGGTGGTTTGATCTACCGTGACATCAGAAAATTCCAGCGTACCGGACTGCGGGAATTTAATGCCGTCATTGGTCACCAGTTCGACTTTCGCTTTACCGTTTTCTTGCTTCAGCGTGCCGTTGGCCAACTCTTGTTTCAGGCGCAGGAAATCGTTGCTTGACTGCGTCACGTCCACATAGATGGGATCCAACTGCTGAACGGTTGCCAGTGCGGTTGCCTGACCGTTTTGCACCAGAGCGCCTTCAGTAACGGATGATTTACCAATGCGGCCGCTGATCGGCGACGTCACTTTGGTATAAGCCAGATTGATGCGTGCAGTTTCTACCGCGGCTTTCGCGGCGACAACGGAGGCGTTCGCCTGCTGTGCGTCTGCCAGTGCACTATCGTAATCCTGTTGACTGATGTACTTAGTACCCAACAGTTTCTGATAACGTTTGACCGTCAGTTGAGCGATATTTGCTGCGGCTTGTGCTTTTGCCAGATCGCCTTTTGCGCTTTCATAAGCGGCCTGGTAAGTAGCAGGATCAATCTGATAGAGAGATACACCCGCTTCGATGTCACCACCTTCCGTGAAATTACGCTTCAGGATAATACCGCTAACCTGAGGACGAACTTCTGCAATGCGATACGCACTGGTGCGACCCGGGAGTTCGGTTGTTATCTGTAGAGGTTCAGTTTTGAGCGTAACAACTCCAACCTCTGGCATCTGCTGGCCCCCTTGTTGGGCCTGTTTGTCGTCACATCCTGTTAGCGCTAAGCTGCCTGAGAGCATCAGAACGACTGCCAGAGGCGTTAACCCTCTGTTTTTGTTCATATGTAAACCTCGAGTGTCCGATTTCAAATTGATCAATGGCTGAAAGCCCATAAACCCATTGCTGCGTTTATATTATCGTCGTGCTATGGTACATACATTCACAAATGTATGTAAATCTAACGCCTGTAAATTCACTGACCTATGGCACGAAAAACCAAACAACAAGCACAGGAAACTCGACAGCACATTCTCGATGTCGCTCTGCGTTTGTTTTCGCAACAAGGGGTATCATCCACCTCGCTTGCGGAGATCGCAGCAGCCGCTGGTGTCACGCGCGGCGCGATCTATTGGCATTTCAAAAACAAATCGGATTTATTCAGTGAAATCTGGGAGCTAGCAAAACCTAACATTGATGAGTTAGAGACTGAGTATCAGGCAAAATTCCCCGACGATCCACTATCAGTATTAAGAGAAATTTTAATTTACGTTCTTGAAGCTACCGTGACAGAAGAACGCCGACGTTTATTGTTGGAAATTATATTCCACAAATGCGAATTTGTCGGGGAAATGGCCTCAGTTCAGCTAGCTCAACGCAGTCTGTGTATTGAAAATTACGACCGTATCGAACAAACATTGCGGCACTGCATGAACGCCAACATGCTGCCGGAAAATCTGAACACGCGTCGCGTGGCGGTGCTGCTGCGTAGTTATGTTACCGGAATTATCGAGAACTGGTTATTTGCCCCTGAATCTTTTGATCTGAAAAAAGAGGCTCGGGAATACGTCGCCGTGCTGCTTGAGATGTGTCTTCTCTGCCCAACCTTGCGGGTTAACGTAGCGGAAACCTGTTAACTCTCTGGGTCTGTACCAGGAATTCTCCTGGTCATTTTGCCTCCTGCTATTCTGCCGGTCACAGCCGTGATATTCTTGCCGCTTGACTATTTTCGGTCACTTTTCCGGTTCAGAAACCTTCATTCTCATGACTATGTTGCAGCTCTATAAACGTTCACAGCATCTTATTGCTATTACCATTCTTTTCTTCATTCTATTGCTATCCTGCCAGTCATCTGCATTTGCGCGGGCGCAACAGAGTGGTGAACTGCCGACGAAAGCGGATATTCAGAGCCAGTTAGACACGCTGAATAAACAAAAAGATCTCTCCGCACAGGATAAGCTGGTTCAACAGGATCTCATCGATACCATTGCCACGCTGGATAAAATCGATCGTGTGAAGGATGAAACCGTACAGCTTCGGCAAAAAGTTGCCCAGGCGCCGGAGAAAATGCGTCAGGCGACGGATGCGCTAAATTCGCTTAGCGATGTCGATAATGACGATGAAACGCGAAAAACGCTGAGTACGCTCTCCTTACGACAGCTTGAGTCGCGCGTGTCGCAGGTCCTGGATGACCTGCAAAGCTCGCAAAACGATCTGGCCGCTTACAACAGCCAACTGGTATCGCTGCAGACACAGCCAGAACGCGTACAAAATGCGATGTACACTGCGTCGCAACAGATGCAGCAAATCCGCAATCGACTCGATGGCACCACTGTGGGAGAGGCGGCTTTACGCCCCAGCCAGCAGGTGCTGCTGCAGGCGCAGCAAGCGTTGCTGAACGCGCAGATCGACCAGCAGCGTAAGAGCCTCGAAGGGAATACCGTTTTGCAGGATACCCTGCAAAAACAACGCGATTATGTGACGGCGCACAGTAACCGCCTTGAACACCAGCTCCAGCTCCTGCAAGAGGCGGTGAACAGCAAACGACTGACGTTAACCGAAAAGACGGCACAGGAAGCGGTAACGCCGGACGAAGCCGAGCGTATTCAGTCCAATCCGTTAGTGAAGCAGGAGCTTGATGTTAACCATCAGCTCAGCCAGCGCCTGATTGCCGCGACTGAAAACGGCAACAGCCTGATGCAGCAAAATATCAAGGTCAAAAACTGGCTTGACCGCGCGCTGCAATCCGAACGCAACATTAAAGAGCAGATCGCCGTTCTGAAAGGCAGTCTGCTGCTGTCGCGCATTTTATATCAGCAACAACAAACGCTGCCGTCGGCGGATGAGCTTGCCGATATGACCAACCGGATCGCCGATTTGCGTCTGGAGCAGTTCGAAGTTAACCAGCAGCGCGATACGTTGTTCCAGAATGATGCGTTTGTCGCCAAACTGGAAGAAGGGCACAGCAACGACGTTAACCCTGAAGTCCATGATGCCCTGCTGCAGGTCGTGGATATGCGTCGTGAACTGTTGGATCAGCTAAATAAGCAGCTGGGCAACCAGTTGATGATGGCGATTAATCTGCAAATCAACCAGCAGCAGTTAATGAGCGTGTCGAAAAACCTGAAAGAGATCCTCACGCAGCAAATCTTCTGGGTTAACAGTAACCGTCCGATGGACTGGGACTGGATCAAAGCCTTTCCGCAAACCCTAAAAGACCAGTTTAAGTCGATGAAAATCACGGTGAACTGGGAAAAAGCCTGGCCCGCCGTGTTTATTGCGTTCCTGGCAGGGCTGCCGCTGCTGCTTATCGCCGGGTTAATCCGTTGGCGTTTGAAGTGGCTGAAGGATTATCAGGCAAAATTAGCCGCCGCGGTGGGGAACCTGCGCAATGACAGTCAGCTTAATACGCCAAAAGCGATTCTGATCGATCTCATCAGAGCCTTGCCGGCGTGTCTGATTATCCTCGCGGTGGGTCTGATTCTGCTAACTATGCAACTGAATATTAGCGACCTGCTGTGGGCGTTCAGTAAGAAGATGACCATCTTCTGGCTGGTGTTTGGTCTGTGCTGGAAGGTGCTGGAAAAAGATGGCGTGGCGATACGTCATTTTGGCATGCCAGCGAAGCAGACCAGCCACTGGCGTCGCCAGATTGTGCGTATTAGCCTTGCGCTGTTGCCGCTTAACTTCTGGTCGGTCATTGCTGAGCTGTCGCCGCTTAATTTGATGGACGATGTGCTTGGCCAGGTGGTCATTTTCCTCAACCTGCTGCTGATCGCCTTCCTGGTATGGCCAATGTGCCGCGAAAGCTGGCGTGACAAAGAGTCGCATGGTCTGCGTCTGGTCACTATTACCGTGCTGTCTATTATTCCGATTGCATTAATGGTGCTGACGGCGACAGGGTATTTCTACACCACGCTGCGCCTGGCGGGCCGCTGGATTGAAACGGTCTATCTGGTTATCCTCTGGAATCTGCTGTACCAGACGGTGCTGCGAGGGTTGAGCGTAGCGGCACGCCGTATCGCCTGGCGTCGTGCGTTAGCGCGTCGTCAGAACCTGGTGAAAGAAGGGGCCGAAGGCGCAGAGCCGCAGGAAGAACCGACTATTGCGCTGGAGCAGGTTAACCAGCAAACGCTGCGTATAACCATGCTGGTGATGGTTGCCCTGTTTGGTGTTCTGTTCTGGGCCATTTGGTCTGATTTGATCACCGTGTTCAGCTATCTCGACAGCATAACGCTCTGGCATTACAACGGCACCGAAGCGGGTGCGGCAGTGGTGAAAGACGTCACCATGGGCAGCCTGTTGTTTGCGATTATTGCGTCAATGGTCGCGTGGGCGCTGATCCGCAACTTACCCGGCCTGCTGGAAGTGCTGGTGCTCTCGCGACTGAAGATGCGCCAGGGGGCTTCTTATGCGATCACCACGATCCTGAATTACGCCATCATCGCCATTGGTGCGATGACGGTCTTCGGATCGCTCGGCGTTTCGTGGGATAAGCTACAGTGGCTGGCCGCTGCTCTCTCGGTTGGTCTTGGTTTCGGCTTGCAGGAAATTTTCGGTAACTTTGTTTCCGGTCTGATTATTCTGTTTGAACGCCCGGTACGCATCGGCGATACCGTGACCATCGGTACGTTCTCCGGAACGGTCAGCAAGATCCGTATCCGTGCCACCACCATTACTGACTTCGATCGCAAAGAGGTGATCATCCCGAACAAAGCATTCGTGACGGAGCGTTTGATCAACTGGTCGCTCTCCGATACCACCACGCGTCTGGTGATCCGCATTGGCGTGGCCTATGGTTCGGATCTGGACAAAGTGAAGAAGGTGCTGTTGCAGGCGGCGACAGAACACCCGAAAGTGATGCACGATCCGGAGCCTGCAGTGTTCTTTACCGCCTTCGGTGCCAGCACGCTGGATCATGAGCTGCGTTTATACGTGCGTGAATTGCGCGATCGTAGCCACACGGTTGATGAACTTAACCGGGCGGTCGATCGTTTGTGCCGTGAAAATGACATTGATATCGCCTTTAACCAGCTCGAAGTTCACCTGCATAACGCGAAAGGTGACACCGTGACCGAGGTTAAACGTGACATCATTAAAGGTGACGATCCGACGCCTTCGGTAGGTTAAGAGAAATAATCATCAGGCCTGCGAGCTTCGATTCATTCGTAGGCCTGATAAGTGCAACGCCATCAGGTTCTCAGTTACAGCTCTTTTTTAGATAAAGAGAGCAGTTTCTTCTCGTAATCCTGCTTCACAATCTCCAGTGCTTTCAGAACTGTTTCAGGCTCCATCTGATTCTCTTCAAGCAGGACAATCAAATCGACGGCCAGTTTGACTTCATCTGGGGCGTTCTCTAATGACATAAATTCTCCGGGGATTAGCGGGTTAAACGCGCCAGCACATTATCTATTCTTGCCAGTGCATGACGACAGCGTGCCAGTCGAGCCTCGAATGCCTCTACTTCGCGATGCAGTTTTTGCTGTTCTTCAAAGCCCGTAACCTGCGCCAGGCGTTCTTTACGTTCACGCGTCATTTCAACCAGGCGGCGCTCAAACTCCTGGTGTTGAACTCGCTTACGCTGCCAGCGCGCCAGGCCAGGAGAGGCGCTGTCCCACTCCCGGAGCGACCAACTGGCGGTTTCACGTGAAATCGCCTCTAACTGTGAGGCAAGGTGTTCCGTAAGCCAGGTAATTTGTGGTAGTTGTTGCTGTTCAACTGCGCGACGTAGAGCAGTGAGATTATCATCAGCTTCATCCAGACAGGCCTGTAGCAACGTGCTGCGGGTGTGAAACAGATGCCTGTCAAAGCGGGCGCTAAGCGTGGCATGGTGTGCCAGTGGGGCACAACGCTGCCGCAAGCGGTTAAGCTGGTTTTCGAGCGTCTGAAGCAGCATGACGGTTTTCACGACAACACTCCGATGAAAATGAGAACTGTTATGATAAAGTAGCGATTCTCTGTGTTAAGTATTCATATTATGCAACGCATTATTCTAATCATCATAGGCTGGATAGCGGTAGTGTTAGGAACGCTGGGCGTTGTATTGCCTCTGTTGCCGACAACGCCGTTTATCTTGCTGGCCGCCTGGTGTTTTGCTCGCTCATCGCCGCGTTTTCACGACTGGTTGCTGTACCGTTCGTGGTTCGGCGGGTATCTGCGCCACTGGCAAAAACACCGCGCGATGCCGCCGGGAGCAAAGCCGCGCGCTATTTTGTTGATCCTGGTGACGTTTAGTATTTCACTGTGGCTGGTCAATATGATGTGGGTACGCGGCCTGCTGCTGGTTATTCTCGCCTGTTTACTGATTTTTATGTGGCGGATCCCGGTGATTGATGAAAAACAACAAAAGCAGTAAAGCGCAATAAACGCTGTTGCAATTGTCTCTCACAGCCAGTAAATTCGACCGTTTTCGAGCACAGGCGCAGGTGGTCAAAGGTTAAGCAAATATAACCTTGGCTCTTATACAGACACAAAATCATTCAAGATACGTCGAGGATGAAGTGTATAGTGCGCCGTGAAGTAATACTGTATTAATCAGGCACAAACTTATGACCGCGACTGCACAGCAGCTTGAGTTTCTCAAAAATAGCATCAAAAGCATCCACGATTACCCAAAACCGGGCATTCTTTTTCGTGATGTCACCAGTTTACTAGAAGACCCGAAAGCCTACGCCCTCAGTATTGAATTGCTGGTTGAACGCTACAAAAATGCGGGTATCACTAAAGTGGTTGGTACCGAAGCGCGTGGCTTCCTGTTTGGCGCGCCGGTAGCGTTGGGTCTGGGCGTTGGTTTTGTTCCGGTACGTAAACCCCGTAAGCTTCCGCGTGAAGTTATTGCTGAGAGCTATGAGCTGGAATACGGCACCGATCAACTGGAAATCCACGTAGATGCCATCAAACCTGGTGATAAAGTCCTGGTTGTGGACGACCTGCTGGCAACTGGCGGCACGATTGAAGCGACCGTGAAACTGATCCGCCGTCTGGGTGGCGAAGTGACCGATGCTGCATTTATCATTAACCTGTTTGATCTGGGCGGCGAGCAGCGTCTGGAAAAGCAGGGACTGACCTGTTATAGCCTGGTTCCATTCCCGGGCCACTAATTTCGGGCTATCTTATCTCGGCAGATTAATACCGAGACACACAACCTCGCCGTCGCTGCGAGGTTGTGTTAGCATTATCCCCCTGTGAATCCACCCTCCAGCCTTTCAGAGCCTGCCAATGAGTTATCAGGTCTTAGCCCGAAAATGGCGCCCACAAACCTTTGCTGACGTCGTCGGCCAGGAACATGTGCTGACGGCACTGGCGAACGGCTTGTCGTTAGGGCGTATTCATCATGCTTATTTGTTTTCCGGCACCCGTGGCGTCGGGAAAACGTCAATCGCCCGTTTGCTGGCGAAGGGATTAAACTGTGAAACCGGCATCACCGCTACGCCGTGCGGCGTGTGTGATAACTGCCGTGAAATCGAGCAGGGGCGCTTTGTCGATTTGATTGAAATCGACGCCGCCTCACGCACCAAAGTCGAAGACACCCGTGACCTGCTGGATAACGTCCAGTACGCGCCAGCGCGCGGTCGCTTTAAGGTCTATTTGATTGACGAAGTGCACATGCTGTCGCGCCACAGTTTTAACGCCTTGCTGAAAACGCTCGAAGAGCCGCCCGCACACGTTAAGTTCCTGCTGGCGACCACCGATCCGCAGAAGCTGCCGGTGACTATCCTGTCGCGCTGTCTGCAATTCCATCTTAAAGCGTTGGATGTCGAACAGATTCGCCATCAGCTTGAGCATATCCTCAAAGAAGAGCATATCGCCCATGAGCCACGTGCGTTGCAACTGCTGGCTCGCGCCGCGGACGGCAGCCTGCGCGATGCGCTGAGCCTGACCGATCAAGCGATCGCCAGCGGCGATGGTCAGGTCTCGACCGACGCGGTCAGCACCATGCTTGGTACGCTGGACGACGACCAGGCGCTTTCGCTGGTTGAAGCGGTTGTGGCTGCGGACGGCGAACGCGTTATGACGCTGGTGAACGATGCCGCCGCGCGCGGTATTGAATGGGAAGCGCTACTGGTTGAGATGTCGGCTCTGCTGCATCGTATTGCCATGGTTCAGCTTTCACCTGCCGCGCTCGGCAGCGATATGGCCGCCATTGAACAGCGTATGCGCGAACTGGCGCGAATCGTCCCGCCAACCGATGTGCAGCTTTACTACCAGACCCTGTTAATCGGGCGCAAAGAACTGCCGTATGCGCCGGACAGGCGAATGGGCGTTGAAATGACGCTGCTACGTGCGCTGGCTTTTCATCCGCGCATGCCGCTCCCGGAACCTGAAGCCCCGCGACAGTCTTTTGCCCCGGTCGCCCCCACTGCGGTGATGAACCCGACGCAGGTGCCGCAGCAGCCTGCGGCAGCGCAACAGCAACAGAATGTACCGCTCTCCGATGCTACCAGCCAGGTGCTGGCGGCACGCAGCCAGCTGCAACGCGCTCAGGGAGCAACCAAACCAAAAAAGAGTGAACCGGCAGCCGCTTCCCGCGCGCGGCCGGTGAATAATGCTGCGCTGGAAAGACTGGCTTCGGTGTCGGAACGTGTTCAGGCGCGTCCAGCGGCCTCTGCGCTGGAAAAAGCGCCAGCGAAGAAAGAAGCGTATCGCTGGAAAGCGACCAATCCTGTTGCAGAAGTCAAAGAGGTCGTCGCTACGCCGAAAGCGCTGAAAAAAGCGCTTGAGCATGAAAAAACGCCAGAACTGGCGGCAAAGCTGGCGGCTGAGGCCATCGAACGCGACCCGTGGGCTGCACAGGTAAGCCAGCTCTCGCTGCCTAAACTGGTGGAGCAGGTGGCGCTTAATGCCTGGAAAGAAGAGAATGGCAACGTGGTTTGCCTGCACCTGCGTTCCACGCAGCGACACCTTAACTCCAGCGGCGCGCAGCAAAAACTGGCCGAGGCATTGAGCTCCTTAACGGGGTCAACGGTTGAATTGACCATCGTTGAAGATGATAATCCAGCGGTGCGCACGCCGCTGGAGTGGCGTCAGGCCATTTATGAAGAGAAACTCGCGCAGGCGCGTGAGTCGATTATTGCGGATAATAACATTCAGACGCTGCGTCGTTTTTTCGATGCGGACCTGGACGAAGAGAGTATTCGCCCCATTTGATCGTCAGCCCTTACGGTTTGACGGTCGTCATCCCTTAACGTGATTGAGAGAGAAGCCTATGTTTGGTAAAGGCGGTCTGGGTAACCTGATGAAACAGGCCCAGCAGATGCAAGAAAAAATGCAGCAGATGCAGGAAGAAGTCGCCAAGCTGGAAGTGACCGGCGAATCTGGCGCGGGTCTGGTAAAAGTAACCATCAACGGCGCGCATAACTGCCGTCGTGTGGAGATCGATCCAAGCCTGCTGGAAGACGACAAAGAGATGCTGGAAGACTTGGTTGCTGCGGCATTCAACGACGCCGCGCGCCGTATTGAAGAGACGCAGAAAGAGAAGATGGCCTCTGTTTCCTCCGGAATGCAGCTGCCGCCTGGCTTTAAGATGCCGTTCTGATGCAAACCAGCCCGCTGTTAACTCAGCTTATGGAAGCTCTGCGCTGTCTGCCGGGCGTTGGCCCGAAGTCTGCGCAGCGCATGGCGTTCACGCTGCTTCAGCGCGATCGCAGCGGCGGGATGCGTCTGGCGCAGGCGTTAACGAAGGCGATGTCGGAAATCGGCCACTGTGCCGATTGCCGCACATTCACAGAACAGGACGTCTGCAACATCTGCTCGAACCCGCGTCGCCAGGAAAACGGTCAGATTTGCGTGGTGGAGAGTCCGGCGGACATCTACGCCATTGAGCAAACCGGGCAATTTTCCGGACGTTACTTCGTGCTGATGGGACACCTGTCGCCGCTGGACGGTATTGGTCCTGATGATATCGGGCTGGATCGTCTTGAGCAGCGGCTGGCATCTGAGCAAATCAGCGAACTGATCCTGGCGACCAATCCCACGGTCGAAGGAGAGGCGACCGCCAACTATATTGCTGAGCTTTGCATGCAATATGACGTTGAAGCCAGCCGTATCGCCCATGGCGTTCCGGTTGGTGGCGAGCTGGAAATGGTCGATGGCACCACGCTGTCGCACTCTCTGGCAGGACGACACAAGATTAAATTCTGAACAAACGGAGGCCGCGACGGCGGCTTCCGCTTGAAATCCTTCCCGCTTGTCCCCATTTCACCCTCAACCTGTTTTTACCATTGAAAATGGCATTGTTGAGGTAGACCTACATGAAAGGACAAGAAACTCGTGGTTTTCAGTCAGAAGTAAAACAGCTTCTGCACCTGATGATCCATTCTCTGTATTCCAATAAAGAAATCTTCCTGCGTGAGCTTATCTCTAACGCCTCGGATGCGGCAGACAAGCTGCGTTTTCGCGCACTGTCTAACCCGGACCTGTATGAAGGTGACGGTGAGCTGCGTGTGCGTGTTTCCTTCGATAAAGATAAGCGTACGTTGACCATTGCCGATAACGGCGTGGGGATGAACCGTGATGACGTTATCGATCATCTGGGGACCATTGCGAAATCCGGTACTAAATCTTTCCTTGAATCCATGGGATCCGATCAGGCGAAAGACAGCCAGTTGATCGGCCAGTTCGGGGTTGGCTTCTACTCTGCGTTCATCGTGGCGGATAAAGTCACCGTGCGT
The DNA here is from genome assembly GCF_027919895.1 of Citrobacter sp. 21OH12SH02A-Citro. Taxonomy (NCBI): domain Bacteria; kingdom Pseudomonadati; phylum Pseudomonadota; class Gammaproteobacteria; order Enterobacterales; family Enterobacteriaceae; genus Citrobacter; species Citrobacter sp. 21OH12SH02A-Citro. The sequence goes on along the minus strand of NZ_CP114801.1, from coordinate 3,589,046 downwards.
ACCCGCGCAGCGGGCGATAAACCGGAAAATGGTGTGTTCTGGGAATCTGCGGGTGAAGGTGAGTACACCGTTGCCGACATCACCAAAGACGATCGCGGCACCGAAATCACGCTGCATCTGCGCGAAGGCGAAGACGAGTTCCTTGATGACTGGCGCGTACGTTCCATCATCAGCAAATATTCCGACCATATCGCGCTGCCGGTAGAGATCGAAAAATCTGAAGAGAAAGACGGCGAGACCGTAGTTTCCTGGGAAAAGATCAACAAGGCGCAGGCGCTGTGGACCCGTAACAAGTCGGAAATCAAAGACGACGAGTACAACGAATTCTACAAACATATCGCGCACGACTTCACTGATCCGCTGACCTGGAGTCATAATCGTGTGGAAGGTAAGCAGGAGTACACCAGCCTGCTGTACATCCCGTCTCAGGCTCCGTGGGATATGTGGAACCGCGATCACAAGCATGGTCTGAAACTGTACGTTCAGCGCGTGTTCATTATGGACGACGCCGAGCAGTTCATGCCGAATTACCTGCGCTTTGTGCGTGGCCTGATAGATTCTAACGATCTGCCGCTGAACGTTTCTCGTGAGATCCTGCAGGACAGCACCGTCACCCGTAACCTGCGTAGCGCGCTGACCAAACGCGTACTGCAGATGCTGGAAAAACTGGCGAAAGACGACGCGGAAAAATACCAGACCTTCTGGAAACAGTTCGGCCTGGTGCTGAAAGAAGGCCCGGCGGAAGACAACGCTAACCAGGAAACGATCGCTAAGCTGATGCGCTTCGCGTCCACGCACACTGACTCCTCCGCACAAACCGTGTCGCTGGAAGACTACGTGTCGCGTATGAAAGAAGGGCAGGAGAAAATCTACTACATCACCGCAGACAGCTATGCGGCGGCGAAGAGCAGCCCGCACCTGGAACTGTTGCGTAAGAAAGGCATCGAAGTGCTGCTGCTTTCTGACCGTATCGATGAGTGGATGATGAACTACCTGACCGAGTTCGACGGTAAGGCATTCCAGTCCGTAGCCAAAGCTGACGAGTCCATCGACAAGCTGGCGGATGACGTTGACGAATCGGCAAAAGAAGCGGAAAAAGCGCTGACGCCGTTCGTTGAGCGCGTGAAAATCCTGCTGGGCGATCGCGTAAAAGAAGTGCGTCTGACTCACCGTCTGACCGACACGCCGGCCATCGTTACCACCGATGCGGACGAAATGAGCACCCAGATGGCGAAACTGTTCGCAGCTGCTGGCCAGGCCGTACCGGAAGTGAAATATATCTTTGAACTCAACCCGGACCACGTGCTGGTCAAACGCACAGCGGATACCCAGGACGAAGCGCAGTTCAAAGAGTGGGTTGAACTGCTGCTGGATCAGGCGCTGTTTGCTGAACGCGGCACGCTGGAAGATCCAAACCAGTTCATTCGTCGTATGAACCAGTTGCTGGTGTCCTGATAGCCGTAAGGTAATGCCGGATGATGCTAACGCGTGTCCGGCTTACACCATCTCGTCGATCCCTGGCCGGATACGGTGTTTACACCGCGATCCGGCATTTTCTCTCCTCATTTTTAATTTTCCCATCGTTAACCGTTTCAGCGTCGGGCGTCTTCCTTGAGCCAATTGCGTGATGGTGGTATCGTTTAGCGCTTTTTAAAAAATATCGACAACCTTTAAGGGGATTTTCGTAATGCGTATCATTCTGCTTGGCGCTCCGGGCGCGGGTAAAGGAACTCAGGCTCAGTTCATCATGGAGAAGTATGGTATTCCGCAAATCTCCACCGGTGATATGCTGCGTGCTGCCGTGAAATCTGGCTCCGAGCTGGGCAAACAAGCGAAAGACATCATGGACGCCGGTAAGCTGGTGACTGATGAGCTGGTGATCGCGCTGGTAAAAGAGCGTATTGCTCAGGAAGACTGCCGTAATGGTTTCCTGCTTGATGGCTTCCCGCGTACTATTCCGCAGGCTGATGCCATGAAAGAAGCAGGCATCAACGTGGACTACGTTCTTGAATTCGACGTTCCGGACGAGCTGATCGTTGACCGTATCGTGGGTCGTCGCGTACACGCTGCTTCTGGCCGCGTTTACCACATCAAATTCAACCCGCCTAAGGTTGAAGGCAAAGACGACGTGACCGGCGAAGAGCTGACCACCCGTAAAGACGATCAGGAAGAGACCGTACGTAAGCGCCTGGTGGAATACCATCAGATGACCGCTCCGCTGATCGGCTACTACTCTAAAGAAGCGCAGGCGGGTAACACCAAATACGCGAAAGTTGACGGCACCCAGGCTGTGGCTGACGTTCGCGCAGCGCTGGAAAAAATCCTCGGTTAAGTTTTAGCGCAGTCAATGCCGGATGGCGGTGTAAACACCTTATCCGGCCTACGATTTTATGTAGGCCTGATAAGCACAGCGCCATCAGGCAAATTCTCGTCTTACCTTTCACAGCAATTAGTTCTTCTTTATCGCTTTTCCGCTACAATTATCAACAATTTGAATCGATAAGAGGCGGTAATGCGTCAGACGAAAACCGGTATCCTGCTGGCAAACCTCGGCACTCCCGATGCCCCAACCCCCGAAGCCGTTAAGCGCTACCTGCGCCAGTTTTTAAGCGATCAACGCGTAGTCGATACGTCACCTGCGCTGTGGTGGCCGCTGCTGCGTGGTGTGATTTTGCCGCTACGTGCGCCACGCGTGGCAAAGCTGTACCAGTCAATCTGGATGGAAGACGGTTCCCCGCTGATGGTCTACAGCAAGGCGCAACAGCAGGCGCTGGCACAACGTCTGCCAAATACGCCTGTCGCGCTGGGGATGAGCTACGGTTCACCGTCGCTTGAAAGCGCGGTCGATGAACTGCTGGCAAGCGGAGTTGAACACATGGTGGTGTTACCGCTGTACCCGCAATATTCCTGTTCTACCGTGGCGGCAGTCTGGGATGAACTGGCGCGAATCTTAGCGCGTAAACGCAGTATTCCTGGTATCTCATTTATTCGTGATTACGCTGATGACAGCAGCTACATTGATGCGCTGGCCAAGAGCGCCCGTGATTCGTTTGCTCAACATGGTGAACCCGATTTGCTGCTGCTTTCCTATCACGGCATTCCGCAGCGCTACGCCGATGAAGGCGATGACTACCCGCAGCGCTGTCGCGATACGACTCGTGAGCTGGTTTCTGCGCTTGGCTTGCCGCCGGAAAAAGTGATGATGACCTTCCAGTCTCGTTTTGGCCGTGAACCGTGGTTAACGCCATATACCGATGAAACGTTAAAAATGCTGGCGGAGAAAGGGACCCGACATATCCAGGTCATGTGTCCGGGCTTCGCGGCTGATTGTCTCGAAACGCTGGAAGAGATAGCGGTGCAAAACCGGGAGATTTTCCTTGAGGCAGGCGGTAAGCAATATGAGTATATTCCGGCGCTGAATGCCACACCGGAACATATCGAAATGATGGTTAAACTGACCGCAGCCTACCGTTAAAGCTGCGCTCTGAAGTAACGCGCGCCCTCCCGTAACGCATCGTCGGCGGTTTTCATCATCCGCGAATAGTGCAGGAAGGCGTGCAACGTGCCGGGGTACATTTTGTACTGGCAGGGCTGCTGATGCGCCTGTAGCGTCTGGAACAATAAGCGGCTGTCGTCAATCAGCGGATCAAACTCCGCACCGGCGATAAAACACGGCGGCACGTCGCGCGTCAGGTCGTTATTAAACAGGCAATAGTACGGTGATTCACGATCGTCGGCGCTACGCAGGTACGCGTTTTCGTACATCTGCAGATCCTCGCGAGTTAAACCATCCCAGGCTCCGCCCATTAGCCGTCGGCTCAGTGAATCCTGCAGGCCGTAAAGCCCATACCACAACAGCACGCCAGCCACCTTGCCGCAGGCAATGTGTTTATCCCGCAACCACAACGCGCTGGCAAGCGCCAGCATGGCCCCGGCGGAATCGCCCGCAAAACCAATATGATTCACATTAAGGGAATAATCGCCAGCGTGCTGATAAAAGTACTGACAGACGGCGACAATCTCTTCGATGGCTTGCGGGTAGCGGGCCTCTGGCGAAAGCGAATAGTCGATGCCAATTATCGTGCACTGCGTATAGCGCGCCAGTAAACGCATAATGCGATCGTGGGTATCCAGATTACCGAGAATAAAACCGCCGCCGTGCAGGTAATATAGCGTCGCCTGGCTATGGGGCAGCGGAGCGTAAATTCGTGTGGCAACGGGGCCGCATGCGGTGGAAATAACGCATTCTCGGGTATTCATCTGTGGGGCATCGGCATTCCACAACTGCCGTTCATGAATGTAGTGTTTACGCTGGGCCACAAAGTCATCGGCAGCGGGCCACGGCGGCAAATCTTCGCGATGAAAATTCACCACACTTTTCATTTCATCCGAAATGTTGTCGAGTACGGGGATCTTGTTTTCCGGCTTCATAAAGCGCTCCTTGTGAAGGTGAGTTATTGTAGAAATTCATCCCGGATAAACTGCGATCTCACCGTCCGATATTGAAACTCAGCGCCGCATCGCATGCGCAGCGGGGAATGTGCTACCATGCATCGCTCAGCTAACCACCCGTAAAATCGACCATGAAATTTCCCGGTAAACGTAAATCCAAACACTATTTTCCCGTCAGCGCGCGCGATCCGTTGCTGCAACAAATTCAGCCAGAAAATGAAACCAGCGCAGCCTGGGTGGTGGGTATTGACCAGACGCTGGTGGATATTGAAGCCAAAGTTGATGATAACTTTGTAAAACGTTATGGATTAAGCGCCGGGCACTCTCTGGTGATTGCAGATGATGTCGCTGAAGCGCTCTACCAGGAACTGGTGCGTGAAAATTTGATCACCCATCAGTTTGCGGGCGGTACTATCGGTAATACAATGCACAACTACTCCGTGCTGGCGGATGACCGCTCGGTGCTGCTGGGTGTGATGTGCAGCAATATCGAGATTGGCAGCTATGCGTACCGCTATTTATGCAATACCTCCAGTCGTACCGATCTGAACTACCTGCAGGGCGTAGATGGACCGATTGGTCGCTGCTTTACGCTGATTGGCGAGTCCGGTGAGCGTACCTTTGCAATCAGCCCAGGGCATATGAACAAGCTACGGGCGGATAGCATCCCTGAATCGGTGATTGCCGGAGCGTCCGCGCTTGTGCTGACGTCCTATCTGGTGCGCTGCGAGCCGGGCGAGCCAATGCCGGAAGCGACCATGAAGGCGATCGAATTTGCTAAAAAACACAATGTACCGGTGGTACTGACGCTGGGCACCAAATTTGTCATTGCCGATAATCCGCAGTGGTGGCAGGCATTCCTGAAAGAGCATGTCTCAATTCTGGCGATGAATGAAGAAGAGGCCGAAGCGCTGACCGGCGAAAACGATCCGCTGCTGGCGTCCGACAAGGCGCTGGATTGGGTGGATCTGGTGCTGTGCACAGCGGGTCCGGCGGGTCTTTATATGGCGGGCTTTACGGAAGAAGAAGTCAAACGTAAAACCCAGCATCCGCTGCTGCCTGGGGCCATTGCCGAATTCAACCAGTACGAGTTTAGCCGCGCCATGCGCCATAAAGATTGTACCAATCCGCTGCGTGTGTATTCGCACATCGCGCCGTATATGGGCGGCCCAGAGAAGATCATGAATACCAACGGCGCTGGCGACGGCGCGCTGGCGGCATTGCTGCATGATATTACCGCTAACAGCTATCACCGCAGCAACGTGCCTAACTCCAGCAAGCACAAGTTCACCTGGCTGACCTATTCGTCGTTAGCCCAGGTGTGTAAATATGCGAATCGCGTGAGTTATCAGGTACTGAACCAGCATTCCCCGCGCCTGACGCGCGGTTTGCCGGAACGCGAAGATAGCCTCGAAGAGTCGTACTGGGATCGTTAAATCATGCACATGCCGGATAAGCGATAGCGTCATCCGGCAACGACATCAGCCTGTAACGACCACCTCACCAGCAGGCGGCGTTTCAATCAGCTCCAGCATGGTACGGGCGATTTCACGCTCACCCATGACGACCTGATTGGCGCCGCGTTCGGTAATGTATTCCACCTCGTCGTCATAATGCGCGCGGGCGATAATTTCAATCGACGGGCACTTCTCGCGTGCTGAAGCGACAATTTCACCCGCTTCATAGCCATTGGGAATAGTCAGCAGCAGCCAGCGTGCGCAATCCAGATGCGCCAGATTCATAATTTCTTCGTTGGCGGCATTTCCCAGCACCGCGCGGATCCCGCGCTCGCGCAGTTCATCCACTCGGGTGCGTGAGGTTTCGATAACTACCAGCGGGATCCCCGCAGCCATCAATTTCTCGCCCAGCAGGCTACCGACGCGCCCAAAGCCAACCAGCAGGGCGTGATTGCAGATATCCACCGGAATTTGCTTCTCTTCTTCAATAGCCTCTTCCAGCGTCTGTTCTTCCAGCGTTTCTGTTTTGGCGAGATATTTTTCTAACACCGCGAACAGCACCGGGTTAAGCATGATGGACAGGATCGCCCCCGCCAGCACCAGATTCTGTCCGGCCTGCGGCAGCAGGTTTAACGCCATGCCCAGACCCGCCAGGATAAAGGCAAATTCACCAATCTGCGCCAGGCTGGTGGCAATGGTGAGCGCTGTGCGTTGGGAGTGACCAAACAGGCGCACCAGGAAATAGGCGGCAAGGGATTTACCAAAGATGATAATCGCCAGCGTGCCCAGCACCGCCAGCGGCTGCTGAATCAGAATCATGGGATCAAAGAGCATCCCGACGGAAACGAAGAACAGTACGGCGAACGCATCGCGCAGCGGCAGGGTGTCATGCGCCGCACGGTGACTCAGTTCAGATTCGTTCAGCACCATGCCGGCGAAGAATGCCCCCAGTGCAAAGGAGACATCGAACAGCTCCACTGCGCCAAATGCGATACCTAATGCGAGGGCGAGGACTGACAGGGTAAACAGTTCGCGTGAGCCGGTTGCGGCGCTACGGGCCATAATCCACGGCACCAGGCGACGACCAACCAGCATCATAATTGCGATAAACGCCACTACCTTACCGATGGTAATGCCCATATCTACGGCCAGCGAGGCAAAGCCGACATCTTCTTTTTCCAGCATTCCAGCGACGGCTGGCAGGAGAACCAGCGTCAGCACCATCATCAGGTCTTCGACAATCAGCCAGCCAATGGCGATTTGCCCGCGCTGACTGTCAATGAGCTGCCTTTCTTCAAGTGCACGCAATAGCACCACGGTACTGGCGGTTGAAAGACACAGACCAAACACGATCCCAACCATCAGCGACCAGCCCATCACCGCTGAAAGCGCCATGCCCAGCAGCGTTGCCACCGCTATCTGGGCAATCGCGCCGGGAATGGCGATAGACTTTACCGCCATCAAATCCTTCAGCGAAAAGTGCAGCACCACGCCGAACATCAGCAGGATTACGCCAAGCTCGGCCAGTTCAGGCGCTAACTTGGTATCAGCAACAAAACCAGGTGTAAATGGACCGGCCAGAACGCCCGCTAACAGATATCCCACCAGAGGAGAAATACGTAGTTTATTGGCAATCATGCCTAATATAAAAGCGAGCACAAGGCCGCCGACAATGGTGGTGATAAGCGGGGTGGCGTGATGCATTCCGTCTCCTTTGGTTGCTGTGATAATCCTGAAAACTCAAACGACGAGTAATAGTTTATGACAATTTTGATGTTTTTGTTTGTGAATAATTATTGAATTTTGATGAAAATAGGATTTTAGACGTAAAAAAGCACGGATCGGAAAAGTACAGCGGTATGTGAGAGGCAAAGGCTGATGGCTACTGTAAGTCTGACGGCCAAAATTTACTTTTGGCCGTCAGGAAATCACGCTTTATGTCGGTTATCAGGTAAGAATATGGTCAGTATCCCCAGTAGTGGCAGGAAAGCACATATTTTGTAGACCAAATCGATGCTGGTATGGTCGGCAATCAGCCCTAACACCGCGGCTCCCAAGCCGCCCATGCCGAAGGCAAAACCGAAAAATAGCCCAGAAACCATGCCGATACGGCCAGGAAGCAGCTCCTGCGCGTAGACCAGAATGGCAGAAAATGCCGATGCGAGGATAAAACCAATGATCACGGTTAAAATCCCGGTCCATTCCAGCGTTGCGTAGGGTAAAAAGAGGGTAAAGGGTGCTACGCCGAGGATAGAGCCCCAAATAACATATTTTCTGCCAATTTTATCGCCCAATGGTCCACCAATCACCGTCCCGGCTGCGACGGCAAACAGGAAGGCAAACAAGTGAAACTGGGCATTTTGTACCGATAATCCGAATTTTTGCATCAGATAAAAGGTGTAATAGCTGCTGATGCTCGCCATATAGAAGTATTTGGAGAAAATCAGCACCAACAGGATGCTTACCGCCAACACCACTTTATTCCGTGGTAACGGATTCACGATGGCGACTTTCGGTTTTCCTTTACTCATCCGGTGCTGCGCGGCATACCAACGGCTGATTTGCGCCAGAACGACAATCGCTAATAACGCAGCCAGCACAAACCAGGCCACATTACCCTTACCATATGGCGCGATGATGACAGCCGCCAGTAATGGTCCCAGAGAGCTACCGAAGTTGCCGCCAACCTGGAAAATTGACTGGGCAAGACCGTGACGACCGCCGGAGGCCATTCGCGCCACGCGGGATGATTCCGGGTGAAATACCGAAGAGCCGGTACCAACCAGCGCTGCGGCGAGCAGGACCATATGGAAACTGCCGGCCATGGCCAGCAAAACAAGCCCACTCAGCGTGAAGCACATCCCAATGGGCAGCGACCACGGCATTGGGTATTTATCCGTCCAGTAACCCACAACCGGTTGCAGCAGTGAGGAAGCAAGCTGGAAGGTCAGGGTAATCATCCCTATCTGCATAAACGTCAGCGAGAACTCTGACTGCAATAGCGGATAAATCGCCAGGATCAGCGACTGGATCATATCGTTTAGCAGATGGGAGAGGCTGATTGCCCCTAAAATGCCAAATGAGGTGCGTGCTTTAGCAACCGACGCTGACGCGCCAGCCACTGGCTGGGTTGGTTCACTTATTGCCATAGAAAGTCACTTCTGTTTGGGTTGCGATTATGAGGGTAATCTAATTTGTTATTATTACCTGACTAACATACCTGCGGAAGGTGTTTGAAGGAAGTCTCATTTCTGAAAACATTTTCGGCTATTATTTTCAGTAGCTGTAATTTTATGCCCGAACTAATTCGACTTACAGGTAGGCGGCAAACGCGAGAGTCCCAGGAGCTTACTGCATAAGCGACAGGGGGAAGTGAGCGCAGCCAACGCACATGTAATTTGAAGGATAACGGGTATGGCGGTTGATATTGAGTCAGGGAGTGAAATATGAAGTTTTTAAAACGGGGCGTGGCGCTGGCGTTATTAGCCGCATTTGCGCTGGCAGGTCAACCTGCACAGGCGTACGAAAAAGATAAAACCTACAAAATTACCATTCTGCATACCAACGATCATCACGGTCACTTCTGGCGCAGCGAATACGGTGAATACGGGCTGGCGGCACAAAAAACGCTGGTGGACGGTATTCGTAAAGAGGTGGCTGAGGAAGGGGGCAGTGTACTGCTACTTTCCGGTGGCGACATTAATACCGGCGTACCGGAGTCTGATCTGCAGGATGCGGAACCTGATTTTCGCGGAATGAACCTGATTGGCTATGATGCGATGGCGGTCGGAAACCACGAGTTTGATAATCCGCTTAGCGTATTGCGCCAGCAGGAAAAATGGTCCAAATTCCCGTTTCTCTCGGCCAATATCTATCAGAAAAGCACCGGCGAGCGTTTGTTTAAGCCGTGGGCCATCTTTAAGCGCCAGGATTTAAAAATTGCCGTACTCGGTTTAACCACTGATGATACGGCGAAAATTGGCAACCCAGAGTTCTTTACCGATATTGAGTTCCGTAAACCTGCTGATGAAGCCAAACTGGTTATCCAGGAACTGAACATGGGGGAAAAGCCGGACATCATTATTGCGACCACCCATATGGGACATTATGACAATGGCAATCACGGCTCGAACGCGCCTGGCGACGTAGAAATGGCGCGCAGCCTGCCGGCGGGATCGCTGGCAATGATTGTGGGTGGTCACTCGCAGGATCCGGTATGTATGGCCGCGGAAAACAAGAAGCAGGTTGATTACGTACCGGGTACGCCGTGTGCGCCAGACAAGCAAAACGGGATCTGGATTGTGCAGGCGCATGAGTGGGGGAAATACGTGGGGCGGGCGGACTTTGAGTTCCGCAATGGCGAAATGAAAATGGTTAACTACCAGCTCATCCCCGTCAACCTTAAGAAAAAAGTGACCTGGGACAACGGTAAAAGTGAGCGCGTACTCTACACCCCGGAAATTGCAGAAAATCAGCAAATGCTTTCTCTGCTGACGCCGTTCCAGAATAAAGGTAAAGCGCAGCTCGACGTGAAAATTGGTAGCGTCAATGCGCGCCTCGAAGGCGACCGTAGCAAAGTCCGTTTCGTACAGACCAACATGGGGCATTTACTGCTGGCTGCGCAAATGGCGCGAACCAGCGCTGATTTTGGCGTGATGAGCGGCGGCGGTATCCGTGACTCCATCGAAGGCGGTGATATCACCTATAAGAGCGTGCTGAAAGTGCAGCCGTTCGGTAACATCGTGGTGTACGCCGACATGAGCGGGAAAGAGGTGATTGACTATCTGACCGCCGTGGCGCAAATGAAGCCGGATTCCGGGGCCTATCCGCAGTTTGCCAATGTCAGCTTCGTGGCGAAAGACGGCAAGCTTAACGATTTGAAAATTAAAGGCGAACCCGTTGATCCAGCCAAAACCTATCGCATGGCAACGCTGAGCTTCAATGCCACCGGCGGCGATGGCTATCCGCGAATTGATAACAAGCCTGGCTATGTAAATACCGGGTTTATTGATGCGGAAGTGCTGAAAGAGTACGTGCAGAAGAACTCACCGCTCGATGCTGGTGCGTATGAGCCGAAGGGTGAGGTAAGCTGGCAGTAACAGGGCAATTTGGGGCATCATTTTATCCGCTCCTCCGGGCCGCCCTTCATGGCGGCCCAATAATCCTACTTATTACCTCTATGCTCCGGTTCCTGCACGCTGGCCGAGTCCAAACTGTCTTCACCAATCACACCCTGTATCGGACGGTTGGGCGCAATCTCGATATTGAGTTGCGCCTATGTTACTCATTTTTAGTCAATCCTAACGAGAGTTGTGTAATCAGTGGATACGATGCCTGTTATGCCCTATGCTATATGTACATGTTTAACGTACTTATAAGGTGTACCATATGAAAACACTGGCAATGACCGAAGCCCGTAAAAACCTGTTCGCGCTGGGGGATGAGGTGGCGCGGGGTGAAACCGTTATTCTCCAGCGTCGGGGCGGTGAGGATCTGGCACTCGTTACCGCGCGGGAGCTGACGGAGCTGCGCAAAGAGCGTAACCAGCGGAAGATTGATACCTTGCTGGGCCGCATTCATCCGTTAATGGTGGAGCTGGTTGATAAATGAATTACAACTTTCTCGCACCGGAGCTGGTGATCCAGTTGCATGACTCCATCCTTGCGATCACTAAAGGGCTACCAGGCGTGAAAGAGCCGGAACTGGTGGAGGCGGTATGTTCCCGCGTCCTCAATCTGGCGCACTATGAAGGCATTGACGACGTTTACACCCTGGCGGCGATGTATCTGGTAGCCATTGCCCGCGGTCACGTCTTCAATGACGCCAATAAGCGCACTGCCGCCGCTGCCGCGCTATTTTTCCTTGCGGATAATGGGATTGATACGCCGGACTTTATGCGTCTGTCGGAGCCTACCGTATTAGCCGCACAAGGTCTTATGACGGTTGATGATATCGCCGCCGTTCTGCGTACACTTTAATGAATTTCAGAAGATAGGGTATATGGTTCAGGTTATTGTTGCGCCTCCCTCAATTTCTCGGGATTGAACATAGCCGACTGGTGATGAGTGTCAGTCGTCAAACAGCTATTCAAAATATTTAAATCAAACAAGCGCATGAGGCTGAGCCGGAGACTCCGGGAACTTTTGGCGTTACTGTGCACGGTATGAAACATATCTTTCAGCGTAAGGTGAGAGTCGTAGAAAGCCCCTACGTTATAGTAGGCTCAATCGCCGTATCACCGGGCAAAAGACAATTAATCACGGCGTGCGATATCGGCGAATTTCGCATCCAGAATTTTCGCCAAATCGCCCGCTGCCAGTTCAATATCCAGCCCGCGTTTGCCGCCGGACACATAAATGGTGTCAAACGTCTGGGCGGGAGCGTCGATGAGCGTTGGCAATCTTTTTTTCTGCCCCAGCGGGCTGATGCCGCCTACCAGATACCCGGTGGTTCGCTGCGCGATCATCGGATCGGCCATATCGACCTTTTTGGCTCCCAACGCCCTGGCGACTTTTTTGAGATCCAGTTGACCGGCTACCGGCGTAACGGCAACCGCCAGGTGCTTCATATCGCCATTCACGGCAACCAGTAGCGTTTTGTAGACCTGGTCCGCATTCAGACCTAACTTGCGTACCACTTCGTCACCAAAGTTCGTCTCGGACGGATCGTGATCGTAGGTGTGGATCTGGAAAGAAATTTTGTTTTTTTCGAGTAATTTAACGGCGGGTGTCATAGCAATTTTCCTGGCCCAGACAAAATACGACACAAGCATACGCCTGATGTCTGTCTAAAAAATAGTACCATCTTGCGCAATAGTGTTGGCAGGATGATGACTTTGAGCGACAATCGAACTACACCGATGCTTTAAGCGTCGGGATCATAATAATGATGAAATTCCTCTTTGACGGGCCAATAGCAATATTGGCCATTTTTTTACCGTAACATCTCCGGCAAATTTCCTTCTCCATACAAATGCAGCGCGCCAACGGCCACGACATAGTGCCCGGCAGGCATCGCCCTGAGTCGATCGCGCCAGGCCACATTACGCTGATGCATCAAAACGTCATACAGCGACTGGCTAAAAGTATTGGGTAGAGTGAGTTCGCTATTGCGTGGCGGCGTTTTAAGCCACCAGCCCATCATCTGTTGTAGCAGTCTGGCATTGGTATGCCAGTGCGTCAGGGTATCGTCCAGTAGAGCCAGTCCGTTATCGGGTAACTGACACAACAGCTCGATTTGGCTGGATGCGCCTTCCAGCTCGATTATGGGTTTATGCACCTGTTTTGCCGCATTCAGAAGTTGGTAATCAATGCCGTATTCTGCCCGCAACCCCAACTGCTGCGCCTGCGTTGCCTGCAAGACCATGGCGATTTGCCACAGCGGCTGGGTAGACAGCAGGGAAGAGGAAATACCCAGCTCGTCGGTGACTTTGTGCAGATTATCTAGCAGCTCTGGGCTGATGCGCTCTTCCAGTGCGGCAAAGGTCGGAAGGTTGGCAAACGGCGCGTCGTCGCCGGAAACATCGGCTTCGACAATGAGCGCATCGGCACGCTGGAGCTTTTTGAGTAATTTGGCAGGCAGAGGCGCCATATCGCGGCTGCCCATGTGAATACTGCCAATCAGATGAAAATGGCGGTTTCCGGGCAAGGAGATGTCGATGGCAGGCCAGGTATAGTGGTTGCCGCGTAGCGCGGTGAAAAATGATTTTACCCGGTACAACAGATCCATACGGCCTCCCTAAGTAGACTTCCATGCTAGCGCGTGGTCCTGGAAGGTGCAAATACACTTCATCATTCGCTCAGCTTCTTTATTGGCAGCGAGCAAAAACCCCAGTCACATAGTTGGCTATGCTCCTGGGGTTTTTATACTTGCCGCCTTGAGGCAACGCGAATGATTTGGGGCTCCGTTCAGAGCGCCATCCGGTAAAGGCTTACTCTTTAGGTTTGAAGCGCAGCAGTCGATTAGCGTTGCTCACCACGGTAATGGAGGAGAGCGCCATCGCCGCCCCGGCAACGACCGGGTTGAGCAGTGTTCCGGTGAACGGCCACAAAATCCCGGCGGCAACGGGGATACCGATGCTGTTATAGATAAACGCGCCGAGCAGGTTCTGCTTCATATTGCGCAGCGTTGCCCGGGAGATAGACAGCGCATCGGCAACGCCCATCAGGCTATGGCGCATCAGCGTAATCGCGGCGGTTTCAATCGCCACATCGCTGCCGCCACCCATGGCAATCCCTACGTCAGCCTGAGCCAGTGCAGGCGCATCGTTGATACCGTCACCGACCATGGCAACCTGACGCCCCTGGCTCTGCAGACGTTTAATTGCCTCGGCTTTACCGTCAGGCAGAACGCCAGCAATCACCTCATCAATACCCGCCTCTTTGGCAATGGCGTTGGCGGTCGTTGGGTTGTCGCCGGTGAGCATCACCAGACGATACCCGGCGCGGTGCAGACGCTGGAGTGCTGCCACGCTGTCGCTACGCAGAGGATCACGTACCGCTAACAGCGCTGCCGCTTTACCGTCAATCGCTAACAGTACTGGGGTTGAGCCTTGGGAAGCCTGAGCGGTGATTTCAGCCTCCATTTCAGTGGTATCTACCTGCTGTTCATTGAGCAGCGCCTGGTTTCCCAGCAGCAGCGAATGACCTTCCGTTTCGCCACTGACGCCTAAACCGCGCAGCGTACGGAAACCGTTGACCTGCGGCAGCGTGACATCACCTGCTTTGTCCAAAATCGCCCTGGCTAACGGGTGGCTGGAACCCTGTTCAAGGGCCGCTGCCAGACGAATTGCCAGCGCTTCGTCGGTATTGCCAAACGTTTTGAAGGCGACAACCTGTGGTTTGCCTTCAGTTAGCGTCCCGGTTTTATCAAACACGATGGTATCGAGCGTGCTGGCGCGCTGCAGCGCATCGGCATCACGTACCAGCACCCCAAATTCAGCGGCACGCCCGACGCCGGAAATAATCGACATCGGCGTTGCCAGACCCAGCGCACAAGGGCAGGCAATAATCAGGACGGTGGTGGCGATTACCAGCGTATAGACAATCTGCGGTGCCGGTCCAAAGAAATACCAGATAGCCGCACTGACCAGCGCAATGGCGACCACGACCGGAACGAACACCGACGAGATGCGGTCGGCCAGTTTGCCAATCTCCGGTTTGCTGCTTTGCGCCTGGCGCACCATACGAATAATGCGCGACAGCGTGGTGTGACTGCCAACAGCGCTGGCGCGGAACAGCACGCTACCGTCCTGTACGACCGTACCGGCGTGGACGCTATCGCCTGCGCCTTTTTGCTGTGGAATCGGTTCCCCGGTCAGCATGGCCTCATCCAGCCAGGCTTCACCCTGAGTGATTTCGCCATCAACCGGAACGCGGTCACCGGTGGTCAGGCGCAGCAACATTCCAGCCTGCACCTCTGCCAGCGGCACGTTCTTTTCACCTTCGTCAGTGACGACGCGTGCGGTCGGCGGTGTCAGATCGAGCAGTTTTTCCAGTGCTTTAGACGAGCGTTGGCGAGCCCGCGCTTCCAGCATGTGTCCGAGGTTAATCAGACCGATAATCATGGCACTGGCTTCATAATAGAGGTGTCGCGCTTCCATCGGGAACCATTGCGGCCAGAGGTTGACGCTCATGGAATAGAGCCATGCCACCCCCGTACCCAGCGCCACCAGCGTATCCATGGTCGCGGTGCCGTTCATCAGGCTTTTCCACGCATTGCGGTAAAAGTGACCGCCCGCGAAAACCATCACGGCAAGCGTTGCCAGACCAATCATCAGCCACAGGCTGCGGTTGTCGTCGCTCACCATCATGTTGTCGCCAATCATGCCCCATACCATCACCGGGATACCCAGGAGCAGCGCGACGGCTGCCTGCCAGCGAAAACGTTTCATGGTTGCCACGGCGGTTTCTTGCTGACGTTCGCGACGCTTAGCATCATCTTCAATCGCTTCTGCGCCGTAGCCCGCTTTTTCAACCGCTTGTACTAAATCTGCGGCGGAGGCACTGCCCATTACCAGCGCAGTGCGTTCCGCCAGGTTTACCCGTGCCTGCGTGACGCCCGGTACACTTTGCAATGCATTTTGTACGCGGGTCACACAACTGGCGCAGCTCATGCCGTTTAACAGCAACTGTTGGCTGTCATCATCAGCCGTAGCTGCCGGAAGCTCGGAAGGGACCGCTGCCAGTGCTTCCGACGGGATTGATGACTCCGTCAGCGGTTTAGCCTTTGGGTGGCTTAACTCCGCGCCGTAACCGGCTTGTTTAATGGTTTCAATCAGCGCTTCTGCGCTGGCGCTCCCGGTAACATGCGCTTCTGTCACGGTGACATCCGCTTGCTCAACGTCCGGACGTTGTTCCAGACTTTCTTTAACGCGTTTTACGCAGTGACCACAGGACAGGCCGTCCAGGGTTAGATCGATTGTTTGAGACATAACCAACTCCTTTTTTGCAGGATTAACTGACTGTGATAAAGGTTAAACCTTCCAGCAAGGGGAAGGTCAAGGGCGTTTTTAGAAAAGGTGAAAAAAGGGTGTAAAGGGAGAAAAACGGGAACGCCACGTCAGGGGTTCCCGGTCTGTTATTGATTGAGGACGATAATTGGCGTTCGATGCTTCGGTTCATTTATGACCGTGAGATCGGCACCGTACAGCGCGTTCAGCGACCGTTGCTTCAGAACATCCTGCGGATATCCGTTATCAATTATTCTGCCGCGCTCCATCAATACCACGCGGTCGGCATAGCGCGCCGCGAGGTTGAGATCGTGCAGGACGCAGCAGACGTTAAACTGCCGTTCACGCACCAGACGACGTAGCAGACGAAAAAGGTGCTGCTGGTGGTGAATATCCAGCGCGGAGGTGGGTTCATCAAGAAACAACCATTTCGGCCCAGGCTCGGGCTCCCAAAGCTGAACCAGCAGGCGCGCCAGTTGTACCCGCTGTTGTTCTCCTCCCGACAGATGCCGGTAATCGCGTGCGGCCAGCGTCTGGCAATCACACAATGCCATGATGTACTCCGTTTCATCGCCCGTGTTGCGCGTACGATACGGATGTCTGCCCATGCGAATGACCTCCTGAACGCTAAACGGGAAGGCCATATGACTATTCTGGCGCATCACGGCACGGGTTTTTGCCAGCTCGGTGATTGACCACTTGTCCAGCGGCTTGCCAAACATGCTACAACGCCCACTGTGGGGCTGCAGATATCCCGTAAGCTGGCGTAGCAGCGTCGATTTCCCGGCTCCGTTCGGGCCAAGAATCGCGATGATCTCTCCATCAGGTAGCGTCAGGGAAACGTCGTCGGTCAGTCGTCTTCCCTGAATGTGGTAGACCAGATTTTCAGCGACGATCATGACACCCTCCGGCTACGCAGTATTAACCACAGGAAATACGGTCCACCGATCAGGCTGGTTAACAGGCCAACGGGCATTTCGGCTGGCTGAACAAGTGTGCGGGCCAACGTGTCGGCAATCAGAAGTAAACAGGCACCGGCCAGCGTAGAGCAGGGAATCAACCAGCGATGATCGGCACCGGTCGTCATTCTGATCAGATGTGGGATCACCAGGCCAATAAAACCAATTACGCCGCTGACGGAAACCGCAGCGCCAACCAGGAGCGAACTGAGCAACAGCAACTGCTGCCGCTTACGTTTGACGTTTACGCCGAGGTAATGCGCCTCTTCATCACCCAACTGCAGTAAATTAAGCGTTCCCGCCATGCAGATGGTTACAACAATGGCTGGAAGAACAAACGTGCTGGCAACCAACAGCGTTGGCCATTGGGCCTGGCCGAGATTTCCCATCATCCACAATGTAAGTTGACGTAGCTGCTGCTCGTCGCCCACATAGCTTAGTACGCCAATAGCCGAACCGCACAGGGCATTGATAGCGATACCGGCTAACAGCAGTTGCATCATTCCACCGTGGTTATGACGCTGGCTTATCAGGAAAATAATCGTGCAGACCACCATGCTGCCTGCGACGGCAAAAATCATCTGCTCATACAGCACCAGCACTACGGGGAACGAAAATGGGATAACTATCGCGATGCCGACCATCAGCGCGGAGCCGCTGCTGACGCCAAGCAGGCCAGGATCGGCCATCGGATTGCGAAAAAGTCCCTGCATGATGACCCCTGCCGTCGCCAGCGCAGCACCGACCAGAACGGCCAGCAGCACGCGAGGCAGGCGGATGTTTAACCAGATATCACGATATTCGTCGTTGAACAGAGCGCTGAAGCTAATGTTCAGCGCCCCCTGGCTGGCACCGAAGAGCATCAGAGCAACCAGCAAAAGAGAAAGACCCGTCAGGATGCTGACGGAAGAAAGCGAGTCCTTAAGCACGTAACGCTCCATAACGTCTTTGCGGCGCGGAGTTCCCGCGCCGTGAGGGGTTTACGCGGGTTTCAGTCCCGGCTCAACCAAACTGTAAATCTGGTTATTAAGTGCTGGCGCAGTGGCCAGTTCGTGAATATGCTTCGCAACATCTGCACGCATTACAAAGCCGTGACACTCCTGAGCCTGTATTCGTTGCGCCTGGCAGGTGGCTGCACCGTTCAGCAAACCGCCGGGGCGGAGAATGGCGTAGTCCAGTCGACTGGTTTGTAGCCAGCTTTCAGCCAACGATTTTTCGCGTACAGCCTGACCAAATGCGGCCTTTGCGCGTGAAGAAAGAAAAGGCCAACTGTCACCGCAGCCGAGTGAGGTCACCAGAATCATGCGCTTGATCTCCGCTTTTTCTGCTTCATCAATGACGGTTCTGTGCGCCAGATAATCCTGGGCGCCGCCCATGGAGGAGATCACCGTGGCATGTTGACCCGCTGCGCGACAGGCACAGGCGGTGACCTGACTATCGCAGGCGTCGCCGATGAAGACCTGCACACCTTTTTCCTGCAACCCTGCAGCGACCTGTGCGTTGCGAACGACAACAATCACCGGACGTTGTTCCGCCAGTGCGAGTTCAAGCGTTTTCGCACCGACGCCGCTACCACCCGCACCAAAAATGAGCCATGGAGCCATCAGGCATGTTCCTTTAAAGATGAAGACAACGCGTGAAAGGCGCTGACCTGTTCGGCCAGTAACTGTCGATGTTCATCCCGACCGAGGAAAATTTTGAACATCGCGCTACCCGCCTGGTTAAAGAAGAGAATGGACGCGGTGTCCATTCCCATAAATTTGCGTTCAATCAGGGCAATATGCGTACAGTTTTCTGCCTTGATATGACCGGTCATGCCTTTTTTGCCGCGCAGGTTGAAGTAGCCATGACGGTGGAATCCGGAAGGTAATTCCCCGGTGAATTCCAGAATGACATCAGCAGTATGGACCAGGGTGGTGACTTTGCCCCATTCGCTGACGGTTTCCCAGACAGTATCAAATTGATCGCCGGAAACCAGCGTCGGGGAGGGGAGGTTTTTCACCACCTCCAGCAGCGTGGTGTTGTACTGGGCAGCGATAGCTTCCAGCGTACCGTCCGGTTCAGTTTTCAAAAAATCCTGTAAAGAGACATGGCTCATAATTCACTCCTGGTATGGTTGTTCTACCGCAATGCGCGGCGCGTTAAGTGCCTGAATAAGTTCATCAAGAGACTGCAAAATATTGCTCGCCCAAAAACGCCCTTCATTGGTCAGGCGCACGCAGGTGCTGGCATCTCGCGTCAGTCCTGCGTGATGCCATTGGGTCAGTAGCGGGGTTAGTTTTTGTGCATGAGGCGTCAGTTCATCCAGCGGGACGCGGGCCGTTTCAATGCCCGCCTGGAGAGAGTGTCGCCACTGGAAACCACGCTCGGCGGTACGCATCATCATCATTAGCGGTTTTTTCCCGGCTGCGATAGATTCATGCCATGTCGTCAGATTGCGCTCGACCATCCAGGAATAGCCATTGACTGATCCCCCGGCGCCTGAGCCGAATGCCAGACAGTCCGCTCCCTGTTTAATCAGCAGGTTGTACAGATTGCGTTCACGCGTGGTACGCGCCCAGTGGCTGTTGCTGATGCAGCGCCAGCCCGCGCTGTCCATGAAATCGCAACCCTGAAGATAGAGATCGCGACGTTCGGCGGGAGAGGGAACGGTTGTGCGCCCGGTTTCAACTGCTTTGCCAAGCGGTGTATTGGGGATCAGGTTCAGCGCATAAAGATCTACGCCGTCGAGGCCGATGTCACGGGCAATCGCCAGATCGTCGCCCCACAGTTTTGCATCTTGTCCTGGCAGACCAAACAACAGATCGCATACCACGGCGGCACGATCCCGTTTTACCAGCCCCTGCATAAAGGCAATTGCGGTCGGGCCGTCTGAGGTGCGCGCCATTTTCTTGCGGATCCGGCTGTTAAAAGATTGAATACCGATCGAAAACCGATTGGCGCCAGCGTCAAGGCAGGCATCAATTCGCGCATCGTCAAAATTGAGCACTCGTCCCTCAATGGTAATTTCGCAGTCCGGTGCCAGCGGTAACTTTTCACGCAGCGCGGTGATGATTCTGCCCAGATCCCGTGCTGACAGCGCGGAAGGCGTACCGCCGCCAAAATAGACGGCGTGAATTGGGGCTGACTGATGTAATGCGCTATCGGCTTCCATCTCGATTTCGCGCAACAGCGCGTTGGTGTAGCGGGCGCAGTGATCTTCTTCGAACCGGTTTTGATAAAAACCGCAGAAAGTACAATGCGTTGCACAAAAAGGGATATGCAAGTACACCAGCCGTTTACGCGGCGGGGTAGGCTGGCTGATAACATCCTGCCAGGTTTGTGACAATAGCTCTTTGGCAATCGGGATCGCCCCGCGCCATGGCATTGTGGCGCGGCGATCCTTAAAGGGCTGACTTCCCTCAAGCGCAAAATGCGCGGTGAGATCCAGGGAGTGTTCAGTTTTCATTCTTTTTTATAAATCCAGTTAGTGAGGCCAGAATTGCTGGTGCAGGGCTTCAACCGCATCGGCGACGCGAGGCCCCATTCCCAGAATCAGCGCCTGGTCTACCGCCACAATGCGCTGGTTTTTCCAGGCCGCAGTGTGGGTAATACCGGCAATCGCGCTCAGACGAGCCAGATCGCCATCCACCATTTGCGACGTCACCACGATCACCTCCGGGTTGGCGGCGATCAGCGACTCCGCGCTGTAACTTTTATACTGCACGTGGGTGGCGACATTTTGTGCGCCTGCAAGGGTCATAATGGCATCGGCAACGCTGCCCTTGCCGGCGACCTGCGGCGCGCTGCCGCCAGCGGAGAGAATGAACATGGCTTTGACCGGCGCATTTTTCGCCGCCACGCTGTGCTGAACACGATCCAGACGTTGATGCAGGCGATTGACCAGCGCTTCACCTTGTTCAGGAATGCGCAGCGTTTGAGCCAACTCCCGAATGTTGGCGTACATCTGCTCGACGGTGGCCGGTACGCGCGGCAATGTAACGACGTTAACTTTCTGCGCCCGGAGCTGATCCAAAACGATTTGAGGGCCTGCATCCTGCCAGGTGATAAAGCTGTCTGGGTGCAGCGATAAAATGCCCTCGCTGCTTAACTGCTTCCAGTAGCCGATATGCGGGAGTGCGGCAGTTTCAGGTGGGTACGAGGTGGTTTCATCGACGCCAACCACCCGGTTGCCGACGCCCATGGCGTAAATCAGTTCGCTAAGCGAACCGCCCGCCACCACCAGGCGGTCAGCGGACTGGGCGCTGAAAACACAGGCGAGGCTCAGTAAGCCAATCATGAGTTTTTTCATCGTCAGAAATTCCACGCAAAGCCAACAGCGGCATTGAAACCAGCGTCTGGGATAGATTCATGCGCGGTTCTGTAACGCTTGTCGGTCAGGTTGTTGAGCGCGAGGTTGACCTGATACTGGTCCTGCGGACCAAACTCGGTGTTGAATGCGAGGTTAAGCGTGGCCCAGCCTGGATAGTTTATTTCCGTGGTGCCGGTATTATCTTTGGCGCGGGACGCCGCGCGAATAAAGACATCGGACGTCACGTTAGCGGCATTCATCAACCAGGTATGTTTCAGGCCAACGCGCCCGGTCAGCGTGGGTTCGCCGGTATCCCAGGTTTTTATGGTGTTGCCTTCGTATTGACGGCGAATGAGATTACCGCTCAGGTAGGGTGAAACCGCCCAGCCGTTGTATTCTGCGGTTAATTCCATGCCCCAGGTTTTGGCACGATCGATGTTGTCGTAGTAGTAATAGCCGCCGCGGGAAGAGGTGGTGTTGCCGTTGCAAACGGGTTGGCCTGAACAGGCCAGACTGGCGATATAGTCTTTGGCTTCGGAGTAATAAATAGCGCCGTCAATCAGCCACATATTCCCTTTATACCGCGCGCCCAACTCATAGTTATTTGAGTGTTCCGCCTTCAGGTTTGGGTTGCCGTAGGTAACGCTGCCGCCGGCGGATGTCTGCATGAACAACTGAGTAAGTGTGGGGAAGACATAGCCCTGGGCGTATGCAGCCCGAAGTTCAAGATCTTCAAAGCCGGAATAGCGCAGGCTGGTCGAGGTCACCAGTTCATCATCGTGAACGGAATTTCCCCCGGTGGATTGCCAGGTGGTGCCGCTGCTTTGGATGGTTTGCGTATCGTTGCGATTGAGTTTCGAAGACAGCCAGTACTGGCGTGCGCCCACGGTCCACGTCCAGTCATCGGCAAAGCGCCAGTCGTTTTGCGCGAACAGTGAGGTGTTGCTTTGTTCCGCTTCGTTATATGACAGGGTACGGGTTTGCGTATCGAAGAAGCCGGTAGCCGCGGTCTGGCGCGTACTGCCGTCCGTGTCCTGTTTTATTTTGTCATGCTGATACTGAGTGCCAATCACCAGCGTGTTGTTTGCCGGAAGGGAGATATTGCCCTGCAGCGTTACACCCTGGGTATATTGTTTGTCGTTGGTATTGGTTTGATTGCTTACCGTCAGCGCTTTAATCATCGGGCTGGGGATAATCTGGGTCGTTTTGACCCGGTTTTCAAATTTGCGCTCTATTGTCTGGGTGTATGCGTCAAAATGGATGTTCCTCAGGTAATCCCCGTCGGCCGCGTAGTCGTAGAAAAGACCGATTTTCTCGCGTTCCAGCTTAGGAATTTTGACGCTAAAGTCGTCGAACTGACCTTCGGGATCGTCAAACCAGGTTTGAGTGGATAGCTTATAACGGTCGAGTGAGAGCCCAATTTTGTGGCGATCGAGGTTGTAGCCAAGCCACACTCCCTGACCGTTATTACGGAAGTTGGTGTCGGGCAATCTTCCGTCAGGTGTATCGCGATCCCCCTGGTCGGAATAGCTGCCATTGATGCGGTAGTCAAAGTTACCGATGCTTCCCCAGGCTGCCGCTGACTCTTCCCATCCTGCCGTTGCGGAGTTATAAACAGCCTTAACGCTACCACCCAAAGGCTTATCGCCGCCTTTTTTGGTAATAAAGTTCACGACGCCGCCAATTGCCTGCGAACCATAGAGGACAGAATAAGGGCCTTTGACCACTTCAATACGTTCCAGCGCGGATTCGTCAATCAGTAAACCGGCTCCGTAGTTTTGTCCGGCACGTTGGTAGCTGACGACCTGGCCGTCTATCAAAATCAGCACCCGCGAAGAAGCTTCGCCACGGATACGAATTTGTTTCCGACCTGCGAGAGCGTTATCGGTAACTTCGACGCCGGGGATATCTTGTAAATCATCAGCAAGAGAAACGCTGGTGGAGTTTTGTAGCGTCTGGCGATCGATAACCTGAATGGTTGCCGGGCTATCCCAGAGACTACTTTCTGTGCGGTTAGCCGTAACGATCACCGTATCTTCGTCGGACGTTGAACCGTGTGTTGGAGAGGTCGCTGCAAAAGTAGCGCCGGACATGCATAATGTCAGGGCTGAAAGAATAAATGGCCTTTGGTTAATCCGTGGCAACATAAGAGAACCTTTATTGAATGTAAATGATCATCATTATCATTCGCGTTTGTATATAAAATTGTTTCCCTTTGTTCAAGATGAAAGGTGCAGAACCGATACATCTTTTGATTTGAGTCAATTTTGCGTGGTCAATAAATGCTGAAATGTGATCTGAATCGGATATAACAATGTGAATTAAAAGGATTTGTGCATCGCTGTGATGGTGGGAAATGCGCGGGGTTCTTGGGTAAAGGATTACGGCAATGTGGGCTATAATGTGGCTCAGTACCAACAAGATCAGCGGGGGAAATGTGAATATTAGCGATGTTGCGAAAAAAACCGGTTTAACCAGCAAAGCGATACGCTTTTACGAAGAAAAGGGGTTAGTGACGCCGCCGCTGCGTAGCGAAAATGGCTATCGCACATACAACCAACAGCATCTGAATGAGCTTACGCTGTTACGACAGGCACGACAGGTTGGTTTTAACCTGGAAGAGTGCGGCGAGTTGGTGAACCTGTTTAACGATCCGGCGCGTCACAGCGCAGATGTGAAAAAGCGTACGTTAGAAAAGGTGGCGGACATTGAGCGCCATATCAGCGAGCTGCAGGCTATGCGCTTGCATTTGTTGGCGCTGGCGGAGAGTTGCCCTGGCGATGACAGCGCTGAATGCCCGATTATTGATAATCTCTCCGGCTGCTGCCACCACAAAGCGAAGGCTTAACGGGGTGGCGGATTGAGCATAAACACCACCGTGCCGCGGTACCACGGTGATTTCTCAAGCTGCGCTTCAGCCTGCGGGTCCCGGCTACCGTTTTGTACCAGCCCCAGCTTAAATGGAATGCGCAGACGACTGAGGGCGGGCAGATACGCCTGATAATTCGGTACCGTGTGACGCCCCTGATAGCTCTGGACCACCAGTTCATCGACCGCCAGCGCGTTCAGCGTGGCGACGTCGCCCGTTTTTGCCCAATCCAGTAGTCCGGTTACGCCAAGTGCAAACTCGGTCGGTAGCCGTTGGCGTAACTGCTGCAGAAAGTAGGCGTAATCGGCAAGCTGATGGGTCGCCGCGTCAAAATCAACCTGCAGGCCGATGACGTGATTTCCGGCCGCCTGCCAGCGTTGCATCAAGCGTATGATGCGCGCCGGGATCTCCTCCGGTACGTCGAGTGTGGTAAAGCGCACGGTCAACCAGATAGAGGGGAAAGTCAGGCGATTAACCGGCAGCCCGAGACGCTGGAACACCACGTTACCTGAACGAACCAGGACTTCGCCCTGATGCAGATAGACTGTTTGTGCGTTTTTCAGCTCGTCACTGGCCTTCACTCCGGACCATAGCCAGAAGGCCGGATGTTCACGGGCGGCGACGATTTCCGCCGCCTGTGCCTGGCCGAGTAGCAGCGCAGTTACCAGTAGTATTTGAGTTTTTGCGCCCACGGACTTCCCGGATACTGCGTTTTCAGTTGGGTGAACCAGCCTTTACGCTGTAGTTTATCCACTTCCTCACCGCCGCACTCGTTAGAGCCTGACGGCGCATAGCACATGATGGCGCGATACAGCGCAAAGCTCTTATCTTCAACCTCTGCTTTTGGCGATGTGATCACCTGCTGGTAGTAGCTTTGCCTGTCGAACTGGCCGAACGGTTTCTTGCGCGAGATTGCTGATCCAAGCACATCGTTGCCGGAACTGTTTTTCCATAAATCAACGTGGGTTTGCGTAGTGCGGAAAAATTCGCCTAAGCAGTTCAGGGCGTGGGCATCATGCGCTTGTTTGCTCAGAACCGTTACCGTTTCATTGAGGCTGCGACAGGTATAACCGCTCTCGGCAGAGTCGCCGTTCCAGTCGAAAATACTCAGATTAACGTCATCAAACGCTTCGCCAATGACCGGCGGCGTAATGGCGCTGGCCAGTTTTCTGTCATTCAGCCAGTCGTCAAAGCGATGCTCAGTGAGATCCCGCACCAGCAGCGTATGCAGGGCGATGGTACGCTCTTCGTTATTAGGACCGTGGACGGCTTGCTGGCGCAGTAGTTCAGGCGTGGCCTGGGTTTTCAGCACCTGCGAGCGAAAGCGCAGGTTAGTTACTGCGCTTTCTGGGGCGAAAATTGCCGCCACGTCGCCGCTATAAACCAGCGTCGCGGCTAGCTTAGCCTGCACATACTGCTGCTGTTCATTGTCCTGGCTGAGCTTCAGCAATGTCTGCCAGAAATCACGTGCCGTGGGCCATTTCTGCTGGCCCATCAGCGCTTCGCCGTACAGCACCTGTTCGCTGAAGGCCAGCGTATCGTGGGCCGGAAGTTTCTGCGCTGGGGTAACTGCCGAAATAATCGCCGCGTAGTTGCCCGTTGCCAGCCACAGATTCAGCTGCAGATCGCGCCATAGCGGCAGTTTTTGGCTCTGCTCAAACACCGGTTTGCTGGCGTCAAGCTGGGCCTGCGTCAGCGTTGGTTTGTTGTTGTTATTCAGGCGCAACGCGCGCAGCAGTTCGATATAGCTGACAAGCGGCGCATCGGGGAAAGCCTCCACCACGGACTGTTCGTAGAACGCCATGCCGTAGACATTATCGTATTCGATGACGATCTCACGCAGTTGCTGTGCGTCAGCCGATTGCTGAAGCGTCTGCTCATACAACCCCGCCAATTGCGGCCACGCCTGTAAATACCAGTTGATACGACGCAGCATACCGTGCGAGGAAGCGGCGTACAGGCCTTGCGGGTAGTGTTGCAGATAGGCTTGCGCCAGCGTCTGAGCCTGAGAAGCGTCCTCGCGGTTAATTTTTGTGATATCAAAATCGCCGTACTCGCCCACGCTGTTCTGGCTGCTTTTGTTCAACGCCGCACGTATCAGCATGTATTGCGCGGTCTCAGCCAGCCACGGACGATCGCTTTTGGCTAGCTGAGCGAAATCCTGTTCGGCGCTGGCATAATCACCGGCATAAAAACTGGCGGCCGCTGCCAGATAGCTTTTGTAGGACTGAGCTGGAGAATCTGCCGGGAGAGTGGCAAGCGATGACTCAATCTGCTCGCGGGTTGCCCCGGATAACAGTCCTGTGCGCGCCTGGGCCAGGGCCTGACGCTGATTTGCCGTTAACGTTGAGTCGGCCAGCAGTGCGGCAAAAAACGCGCTGACGCTCGCGGTATTGTTCGAAACATGACGGTTCTCAAGCTCAGCGTCGTTGACGTTTATTTCGTCTGCGCTAATGTTCAGTTCGGCTATCTGTCGGGACAGGGGGCTGTCTTCGGCAGATACCTGCGCTGCGGCTGGCTGCGGGGCAATGTCATCCCACTGCGGATGATACGCAAAATAGAAATCGCGGGAGCGGGTGATGTCCGCCGGCATCGACTGCACCGGCAGAGCAAATGATTTCTCCTGGCTCAGCAGCCGCAGCAGGTTATCACGGCTGTCGTTTTCCGGATTGAAGGTGGGGGTGCCTTTCAGCAGGCAGCTGTCGTCGCTCCATTTGCAGTCTTCCATATCGAAAGAGGCGAATACCTGCGGGGCGGCGACCAATAATGAGCAAAGGGCAAAGGCAAGGGGTGTCTTCCTGACCATAGTCTTATTTCCTGTCTTTTTAGTGTGATACCGCTGTAATAATCAGGGTAATTCCCTCAACGGCAATAACTTCAACCTGCGTTCCGGCGCACAAATCGTCGCGGGCGCTGACGGGCCATGAGCTGTCGCCGACGCGCATATGTCCGCGGCCATTGACCAGGGCGGTTTCCAGAATAAATCGACGGCCAACCAACTGCTGCCCGCGCTGGTTAAGATGGCTGTCGGCGGGTTTCTGATCTTGTACGCGCCTTGCCAGCCACTTCCACCACAGCCAGGCCGCCAGCAGGGTGAGTACGGCGAACATCGCCCCCTGCCACGCCCAGTCAAGCGGGATAAGCCACACCACCAGGCCGGTAATCACCGCCGCCACGCCGCTCCACAGCAGATAGCCGTTACCGCCCAGCATCTCGGCGGCGAGTAGCAGACCGCCGAGGCTGAGCCAGAAGAAGTGCGGGTGCACCAGAATCATCGCTATCATGATTTTTTCCGTTCGCTGGCGCTGTCTTTCACCAGTTCGGCTATCCCGGCAATGGACCCCATCAGGCTGCTGGCATCCAGCGGCATCATCACCACTTTGCTGTTATTCGACGAACCGATGTGTTGCAGCGCTTCGGTGTATTTCTGCGCCACGAAGTAGTTCACGGCCTGAATATCCCCGGCGGCAATTGCCTCCGAAACCATCTGCGTCGCGCGGGCCTCGGCTTCTGCGGAACGTTCACGCGCTTCAGCCTGTAAAAATGCCGACTGGCGTTCACCTTCCGCTTTGAGGATTTTCGACTGTTTCTCACCTTCGGCCTTGACGATTTCTGCCTGACGGATCCCTTCCGCTTCAAGAATATAGGCGCGCTTGGTTCGTTCGGCTTTCATCTGCGCGTTCATGGCGTCGATAAGTTCTGCTGGGGGACGCACATCGCGGATTTCAATACGGGTGATTTTGATGCCCCAGGGATTCGTGGCCTCGTCAACGATATGCAGCAGGCGCGTGTTAATGTTGTCGCGCTGGGAGAGCATTTCATCGAGTTCCATCGAGCCGAGAACGGTACGAATGTTGGTCATGGTCAGGTTGATGATCGCCAGTTCCAGGTTGCTGACCTCATAAGCCGCTTTTGGCGCGTCGATCACCTGAATAAAACAGACGGCATCAATCGCGACGTTGGCGTTGTCTTTGGAGATGACTTCCTGAGAGGGGATATCAAGCACCTGTTCCATCATGTTGATCTTACGACCGATGCGGTCCATGAACGGTACAACAAGGTTTAAACCCGGTTGCAGGGTTTTGGTGTAACGGCCAAAACGCTCGACCGTCCACTGATATCCCTGCGGGACGATTTTGACGCCAGCACCGACGATGACCAGCGCGACAAAAATGAGAATAGGAATAAAAATGAGCATTGATGAAACCTCCTGTTGTGTTGTCCTTTACTGCCTCATTAGTCAAATTATACCCGATTTATCAGGGTGGGCTCCCCTATAATAAATTACAGGGATAGACTGTCTGCACGAAAGAGGTAAAAAAGGGATTGGTAATGGAAGAAAGCAGCATTCTGCTTCAGTTAAAAAATGTCGCATGGCAGGCAGGGGCGACGCAGGTTCTCAATAACATCTGTTTTAATCTCCGGGCCGGAGAATTTAAGCTGATTACCGGCCAGTCTGGTTGCGGTAAAAGTACGTTACTCAAGATAGTGGCGTCATTAATTAGCCCGACTGCCGGTGAAATTCTCTTTGAGGGCAAGGAGATAAACACTCTTAAGCCTGAAACATATCGCCAGCAGGTTTCTTATTGTGCGCAAACGCCCGCGTTGTTTGGTGACACCGTTTACGACAACCTCATTTTCCCCTGGCAAATCCGCGATAAACGTCCGGAGCCGGATGTGTTTCTTGCCGATCTGGCCCGTTTTGAGCTACCCGAAACGATCCTCAAAAAAAACATCAAT
The DNA here is from genome assembly GCF_027919895.1 of Citrobacter sp. 21OH12SH02A-Citro. NCBI lineage: Bacteria > Pseudomonadati > Pseudomonadota > Gammaproteobacteria > Enterobacterales > Enterobacteriaceae > Citrobacter > Citrobacter sp. 21OH12SH02A-Citro. Next base: position 3,559,828 of record NZ_CP114801.1, on the reverse strand, counting down.
GAGCTGTCTGGCGGCGAAAAGCAACGCGTCTCATTAATTCGTAATTTACAGTTTCTGCCAAAAATCCTGCTGCTTGATGAAATTACCAGCGCGCTGGATGAAGCCAATAAACGGAATGTGAACGAATTAATTCACCACTATGTTCGCGATAAGAATATTGCTGTGCTGTGGGTGACGCACGACAAAGATGAAATTAATCATGCGGATAATGTCATAACCCTTCAACCGCACGCCGGGGAAATGCAGGAAGTAAGCAATGAACGAGCATAATATTACCAATGAATCACTGGCGTTAGCGATGATGCTGGTGGTGGTCGCGATACTGATCAGCAACAAAGAAAAACTGGCGCTGGAAAAAGATATTCTCTGGAGCGTTTGCCGGGCGGTGGTTCAGCTTATTATCGTTGGTTATGTGCTGAAATATATTTTCGGCGTTAACCACAGCATTCTGACCTTATTGATGGTGCTGTTTATCTGTTTCAACGCGGCCTATAACGCGCAAAAGCGCAGTAAATATATTGATAAAGCTTTTCTCTCGTCATTTATCGCCATCACGGCGGGGGCGGGGTTAACGCTGGCGGTGCTGGTTCTGTCAGGCTCTATCGAGTTTACCCCAATGCAGGTGATCCCAATTTCCGGCATGATTGCAGGCAATGCGATGGTTGCGGTAGGGCTGTGTTACAACAATCTGGGGCAGCGGTTTAACAGCGAACAGCAGCAAATTCAGGAAAAACTCAGCCTCGGTGCGACGCCGAAAGTGGCCTCCGCGCCGCTGATTCGCGACAGTATTCGCGCTTCGCTGATCCCGACGATCGATTCAGCGAAGACCGTGGGACTGGTGAGTTTACCGGGGATGATGTCCGGGTTGATTTTTGCAGGTATTGATCCGGTAAAAGCGATTAAGTATCAGATTATGGTGACGTTTATGCTGCTTTCGACCGCCAGCCTGTCAACCATTATCGCCTGCTACCTGACTTATCGGAAGTTCTATAATTCACGTCACCAACTGGTGGTGACGCATTTGAAAAAAAACTAATGGAGTACCGGATGGCGCGGGCCTACGGGGAGATTGTAGGCCCGATTAGCACAAGCGCCATCAGGCAAATGCAGCGGATTAGTACAACAGCGCGTACAGCTGGCGGCGGTATTTCGAGGCCAGCGCATCGCCGGTGCCCAGTGCGGCAAGGATCTCCTGGAAGGTTTTACGCGCCTGACCGTCGGCTGCAGTGAGATCTTTCTTCAGGTGACTGAACAGCAATTCCAGTGATTCCTCGTTACGTCCGACCTGATGTAACTGAATGGCCAGTTGAGTTGCCAGCGCCGCATCCTGTGGATTGCTGGCGACCTGCTGCTGCAACTGTTGGATTTCAGGCGTATCAGCCGCCTGCTTCAGCAGTTCGATCTGTGCCACCAGGCCCTGATAACGGGTGTCCTGATCCTGCAACGGGATAGTTTTCAGTACCGCTTCGGCTTCGTCAGAACGGTTCAGGGCGATTTGCGTTTCCGCCAGCAGCAGGCCAATTTCGCTGCTCTGATTGGAGATCTGCCAGGCTTCTTTCAGCAGCGGCAGCGCATCAGCGTGATTGCCGGCTTCGATGAACTCGATCGCCTGGCGCGCTTTCAGCTCTTCCTCGCTCGGCAACACTTTCTCCAGCAGCGCGCGAATAACTTCTTCCGGCTGCGGGCCCTGGAATCCATCTACCGGCTGACCGTTCTGGAACAGATAAACCGTGGGGATCGCGCGCAGACCAAATTGGGAGGCGATGATCTGCTCGGCGTCGCAATCTAACTTGGCGAGAATAAACTGACCGTTGTACTGGGCAACAAGGCTCTCCAGTACCGGCGTTAATTGCAGACAATGCTGGCTGCGCTCAGACCAAAAATAGAACAGGACCGGCGTGGTCATCGACTGTTCAAGGGTCTGCTGGAGGTTCGATTCGTTAATGTTAACAATATTCTGTGTGGACATGGAGTTACTCTCTTTTGTCGATTTCTTGTTACATGGGGGCTGACGCGCGTGCTTCAACTCAACCGTGTAAAATTTTGTCCATTATGCGGCCTGGCAACAGGCGCTTCAGTAGCATAACTGCCCAGGTCACCAGCGTAACCGGATAACGCAGCTTGGGTTTGTCGCTCTCAAACGCATGACGCACTTTGGCGACAACCGCTTGTGGCTCCAGCGTAAAACGCGCGGCAATTCCGGGGTTTTCCACGGGAGCATCGCTCTGGGTCTGGTTGACGTTTTCGGTAAAGCGGGTGCGAATAGGGCCAGGCTCAATCAGGCTGACCTTAATCCCGCTGTGGCGCAGCTCCATACGCAGCGCGTCGGACCAGGCTTCCAGCGCATATTTGCTGGCGGCATAGGCCCCGCGCCCCGGCGTTGAGATCAATCCCATTACCGACGAGGTCATCACAATTCGTCCTTCGCCGTGGGGTAGCATGGCGGGTAACAGGCGCATGGTAAGCTGATGTGCGCCAAAGAAGTTGGCGGAAAACTGCTGTTCCATCTGCTCGCGGCTGATGGTGGGCAGTGGGCCATAGACGCCGTATCCGGCGTTGTTAAAGATCCCATACAAACGATTATCGGTCAGGGCGATCACCTCATCAGCCGCGCGATCTACGCTCTCGGGTGAATCCAGATCCAGCAATATGCCGGTGAATCCCATGCTGTTCATACGCGCCACATCGTCAGATTTGCGACAGCCCGCCAGAATTTGAAAACCCTGGCGCTTTAGCTCAAGCGCGCTTTCCAGACCGATTCCGCTGGAACATCCTGTTATTAAGACCGATTTTTGCATAACTTTACCTGTCAGGATCTCCGTTGTTTTACGAGTCGTGATTTACTAGAGGAGTGAGATGTTGCGCCATCCAGTCGGCAATAAACGGCTGGGCGTCACGGTTAGGATGAATACCATCATCCTGCATCCACTGGGGTTTCAGATAAACCTCTTCCATAAAAAAGGGCAGCAGAGGTATATCAAACTCTTTGGCGAGTTTTGGATAAATCGCGCTAAAGCTTTCATTATAACGGCGACCGTAGTTTGCCGGCAGACGAATTTGCATCAGCAGCGGTTCGGCATTTGCTGCTTTCACATCCTGCAGAATCGTGCGCAGGGTTTGTTCGGTTTGCGCAGGCGCAAATCCGCGCAGACCGTCGTTGCCGCCAAGTTCGACCAGCACCCAGCGCGGCTGGTGCTGCTTCAGTAATGCAGGCAGACGGGCCAGACCCTGCTGCGAGGTGTCGCCGCTAATACTGGCATTCACCACCGGCGTTTTGGTTTGCCATTTATCATTAAGTAGCGCAGGCCACGCGGCGCTGGCGGACATACGGTATCCGGCGCTCAGGCTGTCACCCAGAATTAATAACGTGTCCGCTGCGGCGGCGCGGAAAGTTAACAGGACCAGGAACAGGAAAGGCCAATGCCAGCGGAAAACATTGTTGAAGTTCATCATCTTAAGAAATCCGTCGGTCAGGGTGATCATGAGCTATCCATCCTTACCGGAGTTGAACTGGTTGTCAAACGCGCCGAGACCATTGCGCTGATTGGCGAGTCGGGTTCAGGAAAATCCACACTGCTGGCGATCCTCGCCGGGCTGGACGATGGCTCCAGCGGTGAAGTCAGCCTGGTGGGGCAGGCGCTGCACACCATGGATGAAGAAGCCCGGGCACAGCTGCGGGCGCGACACGTGGGTTTTGTCTTCCAGTCATTCATGTTAATTCCGACCCTAAACGCGCTGGAAAACGTCGAGTTGCCCGCGTTGTTGCGCGGCGAAAACAGCGGAAAAAGTCGCGACGGGGCAAAAACGTTGCTGGAGCAACTGGGGCTTGGAAAACGTCTTGATCATCTTCCGGCCCAGCTTTCCGGCGGGGAGCAGCAGCGCGTGGCGCTGGCGCGGGCGTTTAACGGTCGCCCTGACGTGCTGTTTGCCGATGAACCGACGGGCAATCTGGACCGCCAGACTGGAGACAAAATCGCCGACCTGCTGTTTTCTCTGAACCGGGAACATGGCACCACCCTGATTCTGGTGACCCATGATTCTCAACTGGCGGCGCGTTGCGATCGGCGTTTACGCCTGGTGAACGGACAGTTGCAGGAGGAGGCATGATTGCACGCTGGTTCTGGCGCGAATGGCGCTCGCCTTCATTACTGATTGTCTGGCTGGCGCTGAGTCTGGCCGTGGCCTGCGTGCTGGCGCTGGGCAATATCAGCGATCGTATGGAAAAAGGGCTGAGCCAGCAAAGCCGTGAGTTTATGGCGGGAGATCGGTCGCTGCAAAGTTCGCGTACCGTGCCGAAAGCGTGGATTGACGAGGCGCGACAGCGTGGCCTGAAAGTGGGCGAACAGCTGACCTTTGCCACTATGACCTTTGCCCGGGATACGCCGCAGTTGGCGAACGTCAAAGCGGTGGATGATGTGTATCCGATGTATGGCACGTTGCAAACCAATCCGCCGGGACTGAAACCTCAGCCAGGCTCGGTGCTGCTGGCTCCGCGTCTGATGGCGTTGCTGAACTTAAAAATCGGTGATTCCATCGACGTGGGTGATGCCACGCTGCGCATCGCCGGGGAAGTGGTGCAGGAGCCGGACGCCGGTTTCAATCCGTTTCAGATAGCGCCGCGCCTGATGATGAACATGGCGGATGTCGAAAAAACGGCGGCGGTCCAGCCGGGGAGCCGGGTGACCTGGCGCTATAAATTTGGCGGGACACCGCAGCAACTGGAAGCCTATGAAAAATGGCTGCTCCCGCAGTTAAAGCCTGAACAGCGCTGGTATGGGCTGGAGCAGGATGAAGGGGCGCTGGGGAAATCACTGGAGCGTTCGCAACAGTTCCTGCTGCTGTCGGCGCTGCTAACGCTGCTGCTGGCGGTCGCTGCGGTTGCCGTGGCGATGAGCCATTACTGCCGCAGTCGTTACGATCTGGTGGCTATTCTGAAAACCCTTGGCGCGGGCAGAGCACAGTTGCGCAGGCTAATTGTTGGTCAATGGCTGATGGTGCTGGCGCTGTCTGGCGTGACCGGAGGGTTATTCGGGCTGTTGTTTGAACGTGTGCTGGTGGTATTACTTAAGCCGGTACTGCCCGGCGAACTGCCGCCTGCCAGTCCCTGGCCGTGGCTATGGGCATTAGGCACTATGACGGTCATTTCTCTGCTGGTGGGGTTACGCCCTTACCGTTTGCTGCTGGCGACTCAGCCACTGCGGGTACTGCGCCGTGACGTGGTGGCAAACGTCTGGCCGCTGAAGTTTTATTTGCCGGTGGTATTGATAGTCGTGATTGCCCTGCTCACCGGACTGATGGGCGGAAGTCCGCTGCTGTGGGCCGTGCTGGCCGGAGCGGTAGTGCTGGCGCTTTTGTGCGGGGTGCTCGGCTGGATGCTGCTCAACGTGCTGCGTGGCCTGACGCTCACCTCGCTGCCGCTGCGTTTAGCTGTCAGTCGGCTGTTGCGCCAGCCGTGGTCAACGCTCAGTCAGCTGTCGGCATTTTCGCTTTCCTTTATGTTGCTGGCGCTGCTGCTGGTACTGCGTGGTGACCTGCTCGACCGCTGGCAGCAGCAAATGCCGCCGGAAAGCCCGAACTATTTTCTCATCAACATTGCCACCGAACAGGTGGTTCCACTCAAGGCTTTCCTGGCTGAGCATCAGGTGATCCCGGAATCGTTCTATCCGATTGTGCGGGCGCGTCTGACGGCGATCAATGAGAAGCCGACCGAAGGCAATCACGATGAGGCGCTGAACCGTGAGCTTAATCTGACCTGGCAGGATACCCGACCGGATCATAACCCGATCGTTGCCGGAAGCTGGCCGCCAAAAGCGGGCGAAGTCTCGATGGAAGAGGGGCTGGCGAAACGGCTGAACGTCAAACTTGGCGATCGGGTGACCTTTATGGGCGATACCCAGGATTTCAGCGCCACGGTTAGCAGTCTGCGCAAAGTGGACTGGGAAAGCCTGCGCCCCAACTTCTTCTTTATCTTTCCCTCCGGCGCGCTGGACGCTCAGCCGCAAAGCTGGTTAACCAGCTTTCGCTGGGAGAACGGCAACGGCATGCTGACGCAGCTTAACCGCGAATTCCCGACTATCAGCCTGCTGGATATTGGCGCAATCCTCAAACAGGTGAGCCAGGTGCTGGAGCAGGTGAGCCGGGCACTGGAGGTGATGGTGGTGCTGGTTACCGCTTGCGGTATGTTGCTGCTATTGGCGCAGGTCCAGGTCGGAATGCGTCAGCGTCATCAGGAACTGGTGGTCTGGCGCACGCTGGGCGCGGGTAAGAAGCTATTGCGTACCACGCTATGGTGCGAGTTCGCCATGCTCGGAATGGTCGCCGGACTGGTGGCTGCCATCGGTGCGGAAACCGCACTGGCGGTGCTGCAAACCCGAGTGTTTGATTTTCCGTGGGAGCCAGACTGGCGACTGTGGGTCGTGTTGCCGCTTTGTGGGGCATTGTTGCTCTCGCTATGCGGCGGATGGCTCGGTTCACGTCTGCTAAAAGGCAAAGCGCTGTTCCGTCAGTTCAGTAGTTAATTCATATTCGTGATGATTACGCACCGGTTTTTTAAATCGGTGCGTTTTTTTATCTATGTAGCACAAATTGATAACTCATTGATATTTAACAGCACAGAACAATAAAAACCCGACAACACGAGTGTATTAATAAACGTTAATATTTGTATGCTGAATAATTGGCAGGCTATCTATCAAGGTACAAATAATGACTATAAAAAAAACGGCGCTGGCGGTATCGATCGGCGCAGCAGTGGCATTAACGACGTTCGCCTCCCAGGCGGAAATCACGGTCCTGAAACAAGATCCACAGGCGGGCAACCCGCTGAGCCGTCTTAACTTCACCGTCGGCGGGAGTATTCGTCCGCAGTTCCAGAATATGGCCGGTGACGATGGTAAGAATGGCTACAAACGTAATGGTTTCGACGGCGGGACGCGTTTTCGCTTCGCCGCTGATTACTATCTGTTTGATGACATCAGCTGGGTGAGTTATTACGAGCTGGGCGTAAACTTCCCGGCAATGTTCAACTGGGATAATCACTATGCTAACGGCGCCAACGATACCACGCGTCGTATGTTGTACACCGGTCTGAAGAGCGCGACCTGGGGTACGCTGACCTTCGGTCAACAGAACAGCATTTACTATGATGTGGTTGGTGCGAAAACGGATATCTGGGACTACGACATGATCGGTCAGGCACCAGGTAACGGTATCAATGGCGACTATGACGGTTCCTATCGTACGCGTAAGTCACTGAAGTATAAGAAAACGGTTGGCGATGTTGATCTCTACGCATCTTATCTGTTCAGCGATGATTACAACCCGAACAACGGTCTGCGCTACAAGCGTAAAGGCGGTGGCTCGCTGGGTGTGGATTATCACATCACCGATGACCTGACCTGGGGTACGGCGTGGAACTACACCCGCGCGGAAATGCGTGGCGACACCAGCAAAACCTACGATCAAAACATCGTCGGTACCGCGCTGAGCTGGAAACCGGACAACTGGACCTTCTCGATGGGCGGCGGTTGGTATCAAAACTTCATGACCACCAAAAAAGTCTCTGTTAACGATTACTTTGCCGGTGATGCCTGGGGTCTGGAATACTTCGCGGGTTACACCTTCCCGGTTGGTCAGTATGCGCTGAAATCCGTTCAACCCTACGTTATGGGCGACCGTATTGAATACGTGAATGGTCGTAACTACCTGCGTACCGACAATGGTGTGGGTATCAGCTTCCAGCTGGACTACGGTTTCCGTGTGGATTACGAACACGTCTTCACCTCCAGCACCGACAATCTGGGTGATATGAACCTGGTTCGTCTGCGTTACGATTTCTAAGTCAATTTCCCTGCCAAAACCGGGTAACCAGAAGGTTATCCGGTTTTTTACTATCCTTTGCTGAAAAACGCATTAGTACCTTCAACGTACATTCAACGACATATCCCGCAACATCATGAAATAATTTCAAGGACAGCAGGTTGTGATCTGTGTCATGTTAACAATCAGCCTGTTAACAGGCCAACAAGAACAACGCCGCAAGAACGGCGTGAGACATGACACCACAACGTTAAAATGGAGAAATTATGGGATTGCGTCAGAGTTTACGCGTCGCGACCGGAGCGCTGTTACTGGCCTGTGGATTACAACTTGCTCATGCGAACAGTGACCCGCATACCATCGTGTTTGGCGTCGCACCTGGGCCGTACGGCGATATGGTGAAACAGGCCATTGCCCCTACGCTGAAAGAGAAAGGCTATAAGGTAGTGGTGCGCGAATTCAGCGACTACGTGCAGCCGAACATGGCGCTTTCCAACGGCAGTATTGATGCCAACTTGTTCCAGCACTCGCTCTACTTTGACAAATTCACCGCTGATAAAGGACTGAAGCTGAGCAAGCTGATTGTGGTCCCGACGGCCGGGATGGGTTTTTACTCACATAAAATCAAAAGCCTGGATGAGTTAAAAAAAGGGGATGTGATCACGCTTTCCAATGATCCAACCAATCTGGCTCGCGGTCTGCGTTTCCTGCAGTCTATTGACCTTATTACCATCAAAGACACTATCGATCCGACTAAAGCCTCTGAGCGCGATATCGCCAGCAACCCGAAAGGGCTGGTGTTTAAACCGCTGGAAGCGGCACAACTGCCGCGTACCCTGGACGGTGTGACCGGCGCGCTGGTCAACGGTAACTTTGCCGTGGCGGCGAAACTGGATCTCGCCAGTGCCATCAAGCAAGAGCATCTGGACGAAAATCTGAAAAATATCATAGCGGTTCGCAGTGAAGATGCGGATAAACCGTTCGCGAAAGATATTGTGGCGGCGGTGAAATCTCCGGCGTATCGCGCGGTGATCGACGATCCGCAAAATATCTACAGCGCCTTCCAGAAACCGGAATGGATGTCGGCAGCCCAATAATCGCTGCGCACAAGGTTAACAGGGGCAGCGGCGACTGCCCTTTTCGCATTTCTGAGGTGGCTATGATTGAGATAGAAAAGGTTTGCGTGGATTTTAGCGCAGGCCGTGGACCATCAACCCGGGCGGTTGATGACGTCAGCTTGCGCATAGGCGCAGGCGAGATATTTGGCATTGTCGGGACCAGCGGCGCGGGGAAAAGTACGCTGCTGCGCACCCTGAACGCCTTAACGCGACCAAGCCTGGGAAGCGTAAAGGTTAACGGCGTAGAAATTTCCGCGCTGGAAGGGGCGCAACTACGTAAAGCCCGTCAGCGTATTGGGATGATTTTTCAGCATTTTAATCTGATGCATACCCGTACCGTGGCGCAAAACGTCGCTTTCAGCCTGAAGGCTGCCGGATGGGAGCGCAGTAAAATTGGCCCACGCGTCAGCGAAATCCTGACGCTGGTGGGGCTGTCTGACAAGGCGAACCGCTTTCCTGTGCAGCTCAGCGGCGGGCAAAAGCAGCGCGTTGGTATTGCCCGTGCGATTGCCAATCACCCCGATGTGCTGCTGTGTGATGAACCGACCTCTGCGCTGGATCTGGAAACATCGGCCACTATTCTGGCATTGCTTAAGCAGATCAACCAACAGCTGGGGATCACGATCGTGCTGATCACTCACGAGATGAACGTGATCAAATCGATTTGCGATCGTGTGGCGGTGATGTCCGGCGGCAAGGTGGTGGAGTCCGGTGAGGTGTTTGACGTTTTTGCTCACCCGCAGCACGCTTTCACGCAGCAACTGGTGTCGCATACCCTCAATCTGACGCTACCCGAACGCTTGCGCCAGCATTTGCCTGGCCAGTTGCTGAAAATTCTGTTCATCGGCGATTCGGCGGAACAGCCAGTGTTGTCAGAAGTCGCGATTAAATTTGGTGTGGCGGTGAACATTCTGCACGGCAAAATTGAATATATCGGCGAGCGTGCGCTGGGGATTCTGGTGGTGCAACTGACCGCGCCGCATAACCCTTCTGCGGTGGATGTCGCCGTGGAGCATATTCGTCAACGCACGGCACAGGTGGAGGTGATTCGTGGATGATTTATTGCCTGATTTGACGCTGGCGTTTAATGAAACCTTTCAGATGCTAAGTATCTCTACGGTGCTGGCGATTATTGGCGGTCTGCCGCTCGGTTTTCTTATTTTTGTCACCGACCGGCATTTATTCTGGCAAAACCGTTTTGTGTATCTGCTCAGCTCCGTGCTGGTGAATATCATCCGTTCGGTGCCGTTTGTGATCTTGCTGGTGCTGCTGCTGCCGCTCACACAGTTTTTACTCGGAAATACCATTGGGCCGATTGCGGCGTCTGTCCCGCTCTCGGTGGCGGCAATCGCTTTTTATGCTCGTCTGGTCGACAGCGCACTGCGCGAAGTCGATAAAGGCATTATTGAAGCGGCGGAAGCCTTTGGCGCCAGCCCGATGCGCATCATCTGCACCGTTCTGTTACCTGAAGCGAGCGCGGGTCTGCTGCGTGGGTTGACGATAACGCTGGTGAGTCTGATCGGTTACTCCGCGATGGCCGGAATTGTTGGCGGCGGTGGGGTAGGCGACCTGGCGATTCGCTTTGGTTATTACCGCTACGAAACCCAGGTCATGATCGTCACCGTGGTGGCGCTGATTATTCTGGTGCAGGTCGTTCAGGTGCTGGGCGACTGGCTGGCGAAACGCGCGGATAAGCGCGACAGACACTGATCACTGTGCGTTAAGCCATCCGGCAACGTCCTGCCATGTGCCGCGAAAGACGATTTTCGCGGCTTTCTTTTCCAGCTGATAGCGATACATCGGGTCGTAATACTCGTTGAGCAACGGCACCAGCCAGCCCATATGGGCGTCGGTACTGCCCGTTGCTTGCTGTTCGCGCAGAGCCACGTCGAGCAGGGCGGTCAGCTCGGCAAAACGTTGTAAACCCAGACGGCGGCGAATAGCAAACAGGCCGTGGTGCAGATACTCGCTATACTCCTGCCAGCCCTGACTCTCGCCATAAGCATGGGTAAAATCGTGGTGCATCCGCACGAAATACTCTTCGCGCAGTCGCTCCAGACGACGCTCAAAAGGATCGTCCACCACTGCAATAGATGCCTGGGTCATGCGTTCGCGCAGGCACTCAGGCAGATGATTAGCCCCTATCATGCGGCCTTCATCTTCCAGTACCCACAGACGCAGATCCTGACGGCTGTCGGTTCTGAGCATTTCGACCGCCAGCAGGTTTTCAAAACTCGCCTGACTCAGCTGCGGTTCAACGGTGCGACCAAACGAGGAACCGCGATGGTGCGCCAGACCTTCGAGATCCACGCCGTTCGGCTGCTGTTGCACCAGCTGCGTTTTCCCGTTCCCGGTACAGCCGCCAATTAAGACGATCGGCTTTTGCACTAATTCTTCAGTCAGTTGAATCGCCGCCTGACGCAGGGCTTTGTAGCCGCCGTGTATCAGCGGGTAGTCAATCCCGGACTCGTGCAGCCACTGTTGCACAATGTGCGAACGCTGACCGCCGCGCGCGCAGCATAAATAACCCGCAGGATTTTGACGACAGGCATCCAGCCAGGCCTTCATACGTTGTTGGCGAGTCTCGCCGCAGACCAGTTGATGACCGAGCGTGAGGGCTGCCTCGGGTCCCTGACGTTTATAACAGGTACCCACGGCGGCACGTTCGTCATCGTTCATTAGGGGAAGGTTGATTGCGCCCGGCATTGCGCCTTGCAGAAATTCGACGGGGGCGCGTACATCGATTATAGGCGTACCAGCGAGCAAAATTGCGCGATAGTCCGTTCCATCGTTCATGTGTGATCCTGAAAATACAAAAACAGCAATGGAGGGGATTTTACGCGCCAGAGGAGGGGCCGGGGAAGGATAAAATCAAATCCCCGGCATTAATGGCTTATTTCAGCGTTGACTGCGCCCAGATAATACCGCTGGCATATTCCGGCGGCAGCAGGGGGATAAGCGCTTCCAGCGTCGCGCTAAGACGCGCGGTATCGCTGTCGCTCAGGTTCAGGTGTCCCACCTTACGCCCTTCACGCACCTCTTTGTCATACCAGTGCAGATGCACCAGCGGCAGCTTCAGCCAGTCATAGTTCAGGTCGCTACCAATCAGATTTACCATCACCGAAGGAGTGTTCACTATCGGCGTGGGTAACGGCAGGTTGGTAATGGCGCGCAGGTGCAGCTCAAACTGGCTGATGCTGGCACCGTTTTGCGTCCAGTGCCCGCTGTTGTGCACGCGTGGAGCCAGTTCGTTAATCAGCAGACCTTCCGGGGTGATGAAACATTCCATCGCCATCACGCCGACATAGCCCAGCTCCTGCATGATGGCAGAGAGCATCGCTTCGGCCTGTTTCTGCTGTTTGCCGTTAGCCTGCGGGAAGACCACGCTGGTGCGCAGAATGCCGTCCTGGTGCAGGTTATGGGTCAGCGGATAGAAGACGGTGCTACCGTCGTGCGCACGAGCGCCAACCAGTGAGACTTCACCAGAGAAGTTGATTCCCCGCTCAACGATGCACTCGCCGTAGCAGTCGTCCGGCAGTTGTTCGGTTTCATTTGCGCGCAAACGCCACTGCCCACGACCGTCGTAACCGCCGACGCGACGTTTCACGATCGCCAGCTCACCGAGTTTGTCGAATACTGCAGGCCATTCGCTTTTATCCGCCAGCAACTGCCACGGCGCAGTTGCCAGGCCGAGCTTGTCAAAAAGCTGCTTTTGCGTCAGACGGTCGGCAATAATTGGGAAAACGTCGCGGTTGACAAATGCCGGATGGCGCGCGAGCTCGCGGGTGAGCGCCGTTTCCGGCCAGCGCTCAATCTCAGCGGTGATCACGCTTTGCTGAAAAGGGACCGCTGCTGGTTCGGCATCCAGCCCGACGGGCCAGACCGCAATGCCCAGCGGCTCACCGGCCTGGCGCAGCATGCGCCCTAACTGACCGTTACCGAGTACGCAGACCTGCTTCATGCCGCACCTCGCGGGTCCGGATTCTCCAGCACCTCGTCGGTTTGTGCTTTGCGCCAGTCGTTCAGACGCTGGTGTAATGCTTTGTCGTGTGTTGCCAGAATTTGTGCTGCCAGCAGGGCCGCATTTGCCGCGCCCGCTTTGCCGATAGCCAGCGTTCCGACCGGAATACCGCGCGGCATCTGTACGATGGAGTAAAGGCTATCTACGCCGCTCAGCGCCGCGCTTTGCACCGGGACGCCTAAAACAGGCACCAGCGTTTTCGCCGCAATCATGCCTGGCAGATGTGCAGCGCCACCCGCACCGGCAATAATCACCTCATAGCCGTTCTCTTCTGCGCTTTCGGCGAAGCTAAACAGCTTGTCAGGGGTGCGGTGGGCGGAGACGACTTCAACATGATGCGGCACGTTCAGAATTTCGAAGATTTCGGCGGCGAACTGCATGGTAGCCCAGTCGCTTTTGGACCCCATCACGATGGCGACACGCGCCGGGTTATTGCGGGAAGACATGCGTCTGAAAACTCCTGTGATGCACTACACTCGACTTTTGAGGCCACAGAGAATAGCATAATTCGCCGTCAAGGAAAACGATTGCGCGCTTTACACTTCACCCTTCAGGCAGCCTCTGTAGCTGGCTGCATCTCAACGAGTTTTGTGTAAAGAGGAACTGGATATCTGCGGAATTAAAACGGAAATGCGATCAGTTCAACGTCATCTGGCGTGACTTTGATCATCGACCCTTCGGTGTGCCATGCGCCTAATACCACGCGGAAAGCGGGTTTTTCATTGGCCGTAAGCTCGTGGACTGCCGGGCGGTGGGTGTGGCCGTGAATTAACCACTGGACCTGATGCTTTTCCATCTCGGTGATGACGGCCTGCGGATTCACATCCATGATCTCCAGTGACTTGCTGCTGTTGGCCGCTTTGCTGTTGGCGCGCATTTTCGCGGCGATACGTTGGCGAACGAACAGAGGTAGGGAGAGGAACAGCTTCTGTAGCCAGGGTTGATGTACTTTGGCGCGAAACGCCTGATAGCCTGCATCGTCGGTACACAAAGTGTCGCCATGCATGATCAATACCTTGCGGCCATACAGGTTGAGTACTTTTTTCTCAGGCAGCAAGCTCATGCCGCTTTCACGGGCAAAACGTTTGCCGAGCAGAAAATCTCGGTTGCCGTGAATAAAAAAGCAGGGAACGCCGGAATCAACCAGTGATTTTATCGCCGCGGCTATTTCATGATGCAGTGGGGTTGGGTCGTCGTCGCCAATCCAGGCTTCAAACAGATCGCCGAGAATGTACAGTGCATCAGCTTTTCGCGCATCACCGGCTAAAAAACGCAGAAAACCGGCGGTGATCGCCGGTTCTTCTGTGCAGAGGTGAAGATCTGCAATAAACAGTGTCGTCACGATTACTCGCTGACGGTCACGTTTTCGATGATGACGTCTTCTTTTGGCACATCCTGGTGCATACCGCTGCGACCAGTGGAAACGCCTTTGATTTTATCAACCACGTCCATGCCTTCAACAACTTCAGCAAACACGCAATAACCCCAACCCTGCATGCTTTCGCCGGAGAAGTTCAGGAAGTCGTTGTCTGCAACGTTGATGAAGAACTGTGCGGTTGCGGAGTGCGGAGCCTGAGTACGCGCCATCGCCAGCGTACCACGGGTGTTTTTCAGACCGTTGTTCGCTTCGTTTTTGATCGCTTCTTTCGTGGCTTTTTGCTTCATGCCCGGTTCGAAACCGCCGCCCTGGATCATGAAACCGTTAATAACACGGTGGAAAATGGTGTTGTTGTAAAAACCTTCGCGGCAGTAGTCCAGGAAGTTTTTAACTGTTTCAGGCGCTTTATCATCAAACGTTTTGATTACGATATCGCCGTGATTAGTGTGGAAAGTAACCATTTTTGCATCCTGTTCCGATAGATTGGTGCTTCGACCCCGTGAAGGGTCAGAGTTAGGGGTGTGTTATAGCATAACCGCAAGCTGCGATCACCTCGCAAAGTGTGCTGCTTCCGGTCTAAATTATGGGTATTATACAGACTTTACTATCCACACACGTCTACACGGAATCTTCGATGTTAAAAATCTTTAATACACTGACGCGCCAAAAAGAGGAATTCAAACCTATTCATGCCGGGGAAGTCGGCATGTACGTGTGTGGTATTACCGTTTACGATCTCTGTCATATTGGCCACGGACGTACCTTCGTTTCTTTCGACGTTGTCGCGCGCTATCTGCGCTTCCTCGGCTATAAGCTGAAGTATGTGCGCAACATTACTGATATTGATGACAAAATTATCAAGCGCGCGAATGAAAACGGCGAGAGCTTTGTGGCGTTGGTCGACAGAATGATCGCGGAAATGCATAGCGATTTCGACGCGCTGAATATTCTGCGCCCGGATCTGGAGCCGCGCGCTACGCACCATATCGCTGAGATTATTGAAATCACTGAACAGCTGATTGCCAAAGGTCACGCTTATGTCGCTGATAACGGCGACGTGATGTTCGACGTGCCGACTGACCCGAATTATGGTCAGCTATCACGCCAGGATCTGGAGCAGCTGCAGGCGGGCGCACGCGTTGATGTGGTTGATGTGAAGCGCAACCCGATGGACTTCGTGCTGTGGAAAATGTCCAAAGAAGGCGAGCCGAGCTGGCCGTCTCCGTGGGGCGCGGGTCGTCCTGGCTGGCACATCGAATGTTCGGCGATGAACTGCAAACAGTTGGGCAACCATTTTGATATTCATGGCGGTGGTTCGGATCTGATGTTCCCGCACCATGAAAACGAAATCGCTCAGTCCACCTGTGCGCATGACGGTGAATACGTTAATTACTGGATGCACTCCGGGATGGTGATGGTTGACCGGGAGAAAATGTCCAAATCGTTGGGTAACTTCTTTACCGTGCGTGACGTGCTGAAATACTACGACGCCGAAACCATTCGCTACTTCCTGATGTCTGGTCATTACCGTAGCCAGTTAAACTACAGCGAAGAGAACCTGAAGCAGGCGCGCTCTGCGCTGGAGCGTCTGTATACCGCGCTGCGCGGCACCGATAAGTCCGTTGCCCCAGCCGGTGGCGAAGCCTTTGAAGCACGCTTCATTGAAGCGATGGACGATGACTTCAATACGCCGGAAGCCTACTCCGTGCTGTTTGATATGGCGCGTGAGGTTAACCGCCTGAAGGGTGAAGATATGGCGGCGGCTAACGGTATGGCTTCGCATCTGCGTAAGCTTTCCAGCGTGCTGGGCCTGCTGGAACAGGAGCCCGAAGCATTCCTGCAAAGCGGTGCGCAGGCGGATGACGGTGAAGTTGCTGAAATTGAAGCGTTAATCCAGCAGCGTCTGGATGCCCGTAAAGCCAAAGACTGGGCGGCAGCTGACGCCGCGCGTGACCGTCTCAATGAGATGGGTATCGTGCTGGAAGATGGCCCGCAGGGCACTACCTGGCGCCGTAAGTAATGATATTGATTGCCGGATGGCGGCTCGCGCCCTGTCCGGCAATCAATGTACGAATGTCGGTCGGATAAGACGCTTGTTGTATCCGGCAAATTAATATTTCCGATACCACCACAGCACACCCATCATCATAACTCCCGGTAGCCATACCCATATCAACTCCGAAATTATCACCTGGTGCCCGTATGGTGTGGCGTAGCGTGATAGCGCAAACGGGGCGGCTTTAATCACCTGCCACGGTGCAAAGAAGCGTTCATCCGACCACGGCCACAGCCAGCCGACGCCTTTGCCGCCAGTGGTGACCGAATCCAACAGGCTGTGCGACAGCAGTGAAACCGTCAGGAATAGCCAGCAGCGAATTAAGCCTGCCTTGAACCATCGTCGACCCATCCATACGCAGAGCAGCGGTACCACGAAGGCGAACAGCAGCGAATGGGTAAAACCGCGGTGACCAAACACGTTGCCGTAGGCGACGCCAAGCTTAAACGAGAGTACGTCGGCATCCGGCAACATAGCCAAAATGACGCCAGTAAACAGTAATTGCGGGGGGATGACTTTACGCCCGAGACCTAATCCTAAACAGAGAGGAACGGCAGCGTGGGTAACGATTGTTGGCATGATGATCGCTTCGTGTGGAAAAACAACATGCTAACAGTTAATTGTGAAGTGGTGATGAAGTCATTATCTGAAAAGGAGAGAGGAAGTGGCCGGACAGGGGTTAACCTCATCCGGCTCCTGGGATCACGCCACGACGTTAATGCTGTGGCCTTCAAAGCTGACGGTCTGTCCGGCAACGATTTTGCAGCGTTTACGCGTTTCTACCGCACCATCGACCTTCACTAGCCCTTCGCCAATAGCAATTTTTGCCTGGGCGCCGCTTTCGCTCCAGCCTTCCAGCTTCAGTAAATCGCAGAGTTCAACGTGTGGGTGTTTACCCAGTGAAAATGTGGCCATCTTAAACGTCCTTTACATCATGATATTCAACACACGCCTGCAGCGTGTTTTCGATAAGTGTAGCGACCGTCATTGGGCCTACGCCGCCGGGTACCGGCGTGATATATGACGCGCGTGCGGCAGCATCTTCAAAGACCACATCGCCAACAACCTTACCATTCTCCAGACGGTTGATGCCGACATCAATCACAATCGCACCTTCTTTGATCCACTCGCCGGGAATAAAGCCAGGTTTGCCGACGGCAACAATCAGCAGGTCTGCATGCTCTACATGGCGACGCAGATCTTTGGTGAACCGGTGGGTGACGGTGGTGGTGCAGCCAGCCAGCAGCAGCTCCATGCTCATCGGGCGGCCAACAATATTCGACGCGCCAATAACGACCGCATTCAGACCGTAGGTGTCGATATTGTAACGCTCAAGCAGAGTCACAATACCGCGCGGAGTACACGGGCGCAGGCGCGGCGCACGCTGGCACAGGCGACCAACGTTATACGGGTGGAAACCGTCAACGTCTTTATCCGGCGCAATACGCTCGAGAACTTTAACGTTGTCGATACCCGCAGGTAACGGCAGCTGGACCAGAATACCGTCGATGGTGGTATCTGCATTGAGCGTATCGATCAGCTCGAGCAGCTCCGCCTCGCTGGTGGTTTCAGGCAGGTCATAGGAGCGGGAGACAAACCCCACCTCATCACAGGCTTTGCGTTTACTCGCGACATAAATCTGCGAAGCCGGGTTGCTACCTACCAGCACAACAGCCAGGCCTGGGGCGCGTAATCCAGCCGCTAAACGCGCCTGAACTTTTTGAGCAACCTCAGAGCGCACCTGCTGCGCAATCGTTTTACCGTCAATAATCTTTGCTGCCATCAGAGAGAGGATTCCGTCTGTTACGTTAAATCGAAGGGGATGCCGCTATTTTGTCAGAAGCGGGACGTGCTGTCAGTTTTCGTTTGCATTTTTACGTGCGCCAGGGGGCGTCACGATCTGCGAATGGGATCAGGACAAAGGCATAAGCCTTGCGGATAATTAATGAGCATGCTAATTAAAATTAACGTGAATGAAACAACTCATCACCCTGGTATTTTCAGGGGTAATGCGCCACAAACCAGTCTGTTACGGTTAATTATGAGGGATTTTACCTCATTCTCACCCAGATTTTTCCTGGGTCCCATTAAGAATTAGCTAGGGTCATTAAAAGGATTTGCAGGTATTTTTCATTAATTGAAATGTTTAATTTATCGCTGTGACGAATAGTCATATTCGCGAGGAATAATTAGTGAATCAAATACTCAGGAGAATTGGGGTAAAAGGTTAGCTAATTCTCATGCGATATATATCTTTACAGGATGCAGAGATAATTAGCCTGACATTTAATGTCGATAATGATTCAAACGGATCCCGCAGGATGCTGGAGCCGGATGTGTGTAATTCAAGGGAAATCCATGAAACGTAAATTAATGACCTCTTCTGTTATTGCCAGCCTGATGTTAGTCGCCGGTGCAGCGGTTGCAGCCGATCCGGTAAGCGTTAGCGGCGGTACTGTGCATTTTGAAGGTGAACTGGTCAATGCAGCCTGTGCAGTCAGTACTCAGTCATCCGATCAGGTTGTGACGTTAGGCCAGTATCGTACTGCCAGTTTTGCCGCAGTGGGTGACACTACAGCACAAATTCCGTTCTCTATCGTGCTGAACGACTGTGACCCGAACGTTGCCGCAACTGCAGCCGTTGCTTTCTCTGGCCAGTCCGATAATACCAATAACAACCTGCTGGCCGTCTCTTCTGCAGACAACGGTACCACTGCGGGCGGTGTTGGGATTGAAATTCTGGACAATACGTCCACCGCGCTGAAGCCGGATGGCGCAACCTTCTCTACCGCTCAGGCGCTGGTAGAAGGGACCAACACCCTGCGTTTCTCTGCGCGTTACAAAGCCACTGCCGCAAGCGCAACGCCGGGTCAGGCAAATGCCGACGCGACGTTCATCATGAAGTACGAATAAGCCGTTTTGATTTGCGCAAGGATGACGTTCGCCTCAATGGATGAGGCAATATCCGGGGATGATGAAGGATGCGGCAGATGATAGGGAAAGGCGTGGCGCTGGCGGGAATGCTGTGCGTAATGCCTGTGCTTTCACATACGGTAATACTGGAAAGTGGCCGCGTCCACTTACGGGGGCAGCTCGTCAACGGCGCCTGTACGGTCGCCACTGACAGTCAGGATATGCGGGTGCAAATGGGGCAGTATCGCACCAATGCTTTCTCTGGGACGGGAAGCTTCGCCTCTACCAGCGTACCGTTTTCACTGCGCTTAACGTCGTGCAGCTCCGATGTTTATGACCATGTTGGGATTGCATTTGCGGGCGTGACGCCAGCGGAAGATCCGCAGGTTTTTCTTGCCAGCGGCGATGCGTCTGCGGCTTCGGGGATTGGCCTGGCATTATTTGACGAGCGCCAACGGCAAATTATACCGAATGCCCTGCCGCTTCATTATGCGCCGATTATAACGCAAGAGATGACGTTTCATTTCACTGCCCGCTATCGGGCTGTCTCGGAAAATATAACACCGGGAACGCTTCGCTCAGACGTGTGGTTTACGTTGGTTTATCCCTGATTTATTTCCCAACGATAATCGCATCAAAGGTATTTTTAGCTATGTTTAATTATCTAAAATCAGGTTTTATCCTTTTACTGGCCTTATTTTCTGCTGCCAGTGTTCAGGCTGCCGGAGGCATTGCATTAGGCGCCACTCGCGTTATTTATCCGGCCGATGCCAAACAAACGTCCCTGTCTATTAGCAATAGCGATACCAAAGAACGTTACCTGGTTAATTCATGGATTGAGAATAGCGCAGGTGCTAAAGAAAAATCGTTTGTGGTTACGCCTCCGCTGTTTGTCAGTGAACCCAAAAGCGAAAACACGCTGCGTATCATCTATGCCGGTGAACCGCTGCCCAAAGACCGTGAGTCGCTGTTCTGGATGAACGTCAAAGCCATTCCGTCAGTCAATAAAAACAGCCTTGAGGGAAAAAACGTTCTGCAACTGGCGATTCTGTCACGCATCAAACTTTTTGTTCGTCCGAATAATCTGCCGCAAATCCCGGAAGATGCACCAGGAATGCTGACCTTTTCCCGCTCCGGCAACCACCTGAAGATCAACAATCCGTCAGCGTATTACGTCACGTTGGTCAATCTCAATGTGGGGAAAACGAAGGTCGATAACGTGATGGTTGCGCCGAAAAGCGATGCGCAGGTCCTGCTACCCACGGGCGTTCAGGGCAACGTCACGTTCCAGACGGTCAATGATTATGGCGCTGTGACCCCGGCTAAAACGGTTAGTGTGCGTTGAGATAACGATGAATAAGACAACGTATTTTCCTGGCCTGTTACCGGGGGTTACGCCACCGCTGGCGGGGGTGGCGTTGTCCACGCTGGCGGCGCTCTTTCCCTCTCTAAGCTATGGAGAAAGCTATTTTAATCCGGCTTTTTTATCTGCGGATACGGCAACCGTGGCGGATTTATCACGTTTTGAAAAAGGCAATCACCAGCCTGAAGGCGTTTATCGCGTGGATATCTGGCGCAACGATGAGTTTGTTGCCACTCAGGATATTCGTTTTACTACCAGTGCGGCAAAAGCCGGGGAGAAGTCCGGTGGGCTGATGCCGTGCTTTGGACTCGACTGGGTAAAGCGCCTTGGCGTCAATATCGCCGCGTTTCCGGCACTCAGTAAGGATCCGAACGATACCTGTATCAATCTACCTGAGGCGATTCCCGGCAGCGAGATTGCGTTTGATTTTTCTACCCTGCGCTTAAACGTCAGCCTGCCACAGGCGTCAATGTTAAACAGCGCGCGCGGCTATATTCCTCCGGAAGAGTGGGATGAAGGGATCCCGGCCGCGCTGGTTAACTACAGCTTTACCGGCAGCCGCGGCAGTGATACTGACAGTTACTTCCTCAGTATGCTCAGTGGTCTGAACTATGGCCCCTGGCGGCTGAGAAACAACGGTGCGTGGAGCTACTCCAGGGGCGACGGATACCACTCGCAAAGTTGGAAAAACATCGGTACATGGCTTCAGCGCGCAATTATCCCGCTGAAGGGCGAACTGGTGATGGGCGACAGCAACACTGGCAACGACGTTTTTGACAGCGTCGGGTTTCGCGGTGCGCGGCTCTATTCCTCAGACAGTATGTATCCCGACAGCTTACAGGGCTACGCGCCTACCGTTCGCGGCATTGCGCGTACCGCAGCGAAACTGACCATTCGTCAGAATGGCTATGTGATTTATCAAAGCTATGTTTCCCCCGGCGCTTTCTCGATAACCGATCTCAACCCAACGTCATCCAGCGGTGATCTTGAGGTCACGGTGGATGAGAAGGACGGCAGCCAGCAACGCTATACGGTGCCGTACTCCACCGTTCCCTTATTACAGCGAGAAGGGCGTTTCAAATATGACATTGTCGCCGGGGATTTTCGCAGCGGCAATAGCCAGCAATCTTCACCGTTCTTTTTTCAGGGAACATTAATTGCCGGGTTACCAGAGGGCTATACCGCATACGGTGGTACGCAGTTGGCCTCACGTTACACCGCGGTGGTTTTAGGCACCGGTCGAAACCTGGGGGACTGGGGGGCGGTTTCTGTCGATCTCACCCATGCGCGCAGCCAACTGGCGGATGACAGTACGCACCAGGGGCAGTCTCTACGTTTCTTGTATGCGAAATCGCTGAACAATTTTGGCACTAACTTCCAGCTGTTGGGGTATCGCTACTCAACGCGTGGCTTCTATACCCTCGACGATGTGGCGTATCGCAGTATGGAAGGCTATGAGTACGAATACGACAGTGAGGGCAATCGCCACGACGTGCCCAATGTGACGAGTTACCACAACCTGAGCTACAGCAAAAAGGGCCGTTTCCAGATCAACATTTCGCAGAATCTGGGGGATTACGGATCGCTGTATATCTCGGGTAGTCAGCAGACGTACTGGAATACTTCAGACACCAATACCTGGTATCAACTGGGCTATGCCAGCGGCTGGCAGGGGATTAGCTATTCACTCTCCTGGTCGTGGAATGAATCGGTTGGCATCTCCGACACCGATCGTATTCTGGCGTTCAATATGTCTGTACCGTTCAGCCTGCTGAGCGGACGGCGTTACTCGCGTGATAACGCCCTCGATCGCACCTACGCCACGTTTAATGCCAACCGTAATAGCAACGGGCAGAACAGTTGGCAGAGCGGAATCGGCGGTACGTTGCTGGATGGGCGCAACCTGAGCTACAGCGTGAATCAGGGGCACAGCAGCAGCAATGGCTATAGCGGAAACGCCAGCGCCAACTGGCAGGCGGCCTATGGCACGCTGGGCGTGGGTTACAACTACGACCGTGACCAGCATGACTACAACTGGCAGCTCTCCGGCGGCGTGGTGGGGCATGCGGACGGCATTACGCTCAGTCAGCCTCTGGGCGATACCAACGTGCTGATTAAAGCGCCGGGCGCGCAGGGTGTACGGATAGAGAACCAGACCGGCGTTCAAACCGACTGGCGCGGATACGCGGTGATGCCATATGCCACCGTCTATCGCTATAACCGCGTCGCGTTAGACACCAATTCCATGAACAACAATACCGATGTGGAGAATAACGTCAGTAGCGTAGTGCCAACGCAAGGGGCGCTGGTGCGGGCGGCGTTTGATACACGAATCGGTGTGCGGGCGCTGATTACCGCCAAACATGCCGGTAAACCAGTGCCGTTTGGCTCCGTCGTGCGTGAAAACACCAGCGGCGTGACCAGCATGGTGGGTGAAGACGGGCAAATCTACCTGAGCGGCTTGCCGCTAAAAGGCGAGTTGTTGATCCAATGGGGGGAAGGCGCAAACGCGCGCTGCGTGGCGCGCTATGCCTTGCCAGAGGATAGCCTGAAACAAGCGGTAACGCTCACGAACGTGACGTGCGAATCTCCGTCAGCACGACAGGAATAATACGATGAAACGACAAACGGGTTTGTTACTGGGAAGCGCTTTACTGCTGATGGCCCATTCGTCCTGGGCGACGGTCTGCCAAAACTCGAATGGCACGCCAACGGATGTTTTTTACGATCTGTCGAATGTCTTCAACAGTAGTAACAACCAGCCGGGACAGGTGGTGACGTTACCGGAAAAATCTGGCTGGGTTGGCGTGAATGCCACCTGTCCGGCCGGGACAACGGTAAATTACACCTATCGAAGCTATGTCACTGAACTTCCGGTTCAAAGTACCGAAGGCGGCTTCCAGTATCTGAAGCTCAATGACTACCTGCTGGGGGCCATGAGCATAACCGATAGCTATGCCGGGTTATTTTATCCCCCACGTAATTACATTCGCATGGGGACTCACCCTAACGTACCTAAGCAGCAGCCTTTTGGCGTGATGGATTCAAAGCTGGTGTTTAAGCTCAAAGTGATCCGCCCGTTTATTAACATGGTGCCGATTCCGCGGCAGACGATGTTCAGCGTCTATGTCACGACCAGTACCGGAGATGCGCTAAGCGTGCCGGTTTATACCATCAGCTACAGCGGCAAGGTGGAGGTTCCACAAAACTGCGAAGTAAACGCCGGGCAGATTGTTGAGTTTGATTTTGGTGATATTGGCGCATCGCTGTTTAGCAAGGCAGGAGCGGGAAACCGGCCTGAAGGCATCAATCCGCAGACCAAAACGGTAGCGATAAAATGCACCAACGTCGCTGCTCAGGCCTACTTAACCATGCGTGTAGAGGCCGAGAAAGCCACCGGGCAAATGATGGTATCTGACAATCCCGATTTAGGTTTTATTGTCGCCGACAGCAGCGGTAAACCGCTGACGCCCAATAATCTGTCCAGCACTATCCCGTTTCAACTGGATGATAACGCCGCGGCGAGCGTGGGTATTCGAACATGGCCGGTCAGCGTGACGGGCAATAAGCCCACCGAAGGACCTTTTACAGCCCGTGGCTATCTGCGAGTGGATTATGACTAACAAGCAAACGCCAGCCGCAGGGAAACGCCTGGCAATGGTGTGCCTGCTGACATTCAGCTCGTTGTGCCATGCCGCTTCGTCGCTGGGAGAAATCAATATTGAACTGCGCGGAAACGTGGTGGACTTTACCTGCGCGGTAATTGCCAGCGACAGCAATAAGTCGGTGGAGCTAGGCACCTGGTCGACCAAGCAGCTTCAGACCAGCGGAGATACTACTCAACCGGTCGCGTTTACGCTGAAGCTAGAAGGCTGCCCGCCGGGTTCCGCTTCGATAACGTTTTCCGGAACTCCGGCCCCGGGCACGACGTTGCTGGCGCTTGATGATGCGGTGATGGCGCAAAAGGTGGCGATCGAACTGCACGACAGCGACCGTACGCGATTGCCGCTCGAACAGGCCAGCCAGACGGTGGGGATTGATGAGAACGGCAATGCCACGCTGACCTTTTTCGCAAACTATATCGCGTTAGCTGCTGGGGTTCAGCCTGGCATTGCCAGGGCTGATGCCACGTTCATGATTAACTATAACTAATCAATGCGCTAACAAAACACTCCCGAACGAAATCTCGCCGGGAGTGTTATTACATTAATTCATGCATTTTTGCGTAATCGATCAGCTCAACGATGGTGTGCAACCCGAGCTTGGAGTAGATATTAGCCTTGTGAGCGCTAATCGTTTTATTGCTGAGTAACAACTGCTCAGCAATTTCCTTATTGGATAGCCCGTTTGCCAGATAACGCAAAACGGTAACTTCACGGTTAGAGAGCGGCATGTCATGTAAGACGCCTTTTTGTGCATTTATATTGTTAATGAAATTAAGTGTATCCGAAGGAAAAAAGGAATATCCCGATAAAATCATTTTTACCGCATTGTAGATATCATTGAGATCCTTTCGTTTACTGACAAACCCATTTGCACCGGCCCGGATAGCACGCCCGGCATAAAATGACTCGGATTTTGAGGACAGAAACAGTACCCGAGTTTTCTCCTGCAATGACTTTATTCTTTTGAGTAATGTAAACCCATCAGAACCAGGCAGTTCAATATCCAGGATGACAAGATCGACAGGGTACGTGCGCAGGTGTTCTATTGCCGTACGGCTGTCATCGGTTTTCAACACTACCTGAATATTACTGTTTTTCTCGAGTAGTACTTCTATCGACATTCTGACAATAGGGTGTTCGTCCATAATGATAACGGATGCTGGTTTCATTGTTGTATGCCTCAAACTGTTTGCGTATCTTGCGAATTTGATAAAACATCAGGCGTTATAATATTGTCAAATAGCCAAGAATTGTTCTGAGGGAGAGCCGAATAAATATTATTTCATCCTTGTTTATTCGGTTGTTCTTCTGCAGAACAATGAATTTGTGGAAAATCCATTTCACACCGGGAAAACTAACAATTAATCAGGAAACTGTGGGGATTATACCTGCTCTGCTCATTCGGAAAAGACTTACAACATCCTGGTTGTTAATGTCAGTTAGGATATTCTGAAAGATCCAGATGTGTTAATGACTATTGGTATTATTTATCTGTGGTTCGAATTATGGCAGATTGAAAATTTTTTTTAAACAGTAAAAACGACACAATAAACCAATTGTTTAGGTTTTGTTAAGGCTGCAATAGGACTATTTTTTATTGAAATGCACAGGATCAGTAAGGTTAAGTGTGAGTGTGCCTCCAGGCATAATACCAGGAATAGTTGTAAATATTAAATATTTGTAAAAATTAGATCTTTTTTCTTATTCAATAATAAGTAATTTCCTAAAAAATCTTATAGCACAATGAGTTATGGTGTTAAATTAAATGGGGAGAGGTAACGTTGAGACGGTGTATCAGATGCAAAAAACGCTGCCTGCTGGGTAATCCAAGGCGCGTAATCAACTGGTTCAGGCGATAGATGATGCGGTGGTAGGGTTGTTCCTGTAACAATGCAATATTTTTTAAGGAGTTACCCTGCAATAGTAAGGTAATCAGCTCCCAGTCGAGCTGATTTATACGCCTGGAATGAATATAGTTAAGAACCGGAGATAATAAGGCATGGCGCATCTCGGGGAGGCGCAAATTGCGTGGCAAGATATAAAATGGACCGGACAGTGAAATAAATGTAGTGAGGTCTTCATCGCGACTGGAAAGCATTATGAAGATTTGGATGTCATTATGCTTCTTAATTAGCTGGCGCAGGCTTTCAAGTATATCGAAATAAGGGATTGTTAAGCTTTCAATGTCAATCACTAACTGGCTTATTACCGGCTCTTGCATGCTGAGCAAAGTCGATTCAACGCTCTGGAAGATCGCCGTGCGAGTACCTGAGAATAAATGTCGACTCAGCGCATAGGCCAGATAGTAGTCTGTCGTAATTATCGCCTGAGATATAGTGCCGTCCGGTAAGGTGTATTCGAGTTTTTGCGCCAGATACTCGATCCGGTCAAATACCTGTGAGGTACAGTGGGGAAATTGCCAGCTACAGTTAGCGTTTCGTATACGGCGATAGCGGTCCCGGCGTTTTGCACTGTGCATCCTTTTCCATTCCATTTCTGTTGCGGCAGGTCTGGATAAATTGCTGACTACAGGCATCCCTGAACCAAACTTTTGTCAGCGCAAATGTGAGTTGACTTGTGCCGTTGGGTTTCAGTGCTTCAACAATCATCAGACTGGCAATTGCGTACTCCATCAGAATAATCTGCCGGAAGTTTTCTGATGTCTTACTCAATGCCCAAAAGATCGTTTTATCCAGTTCAACCTCTCTCTGAGATTAGATAAAATATTACCGGGTGTGTCTTTCTGTTACCCCGGAAATAGTATGGCCGGATTATTCTCGCAGCCTGAAGCCAGGTACAGTAGGAGCCGATGCTTAATCGATGATGAGATATTTCTCAATAAAAATTAGGCAGAGACACCCCGTCTAATTTTGCAGAAAGTTCAGATGTGCGCGGATGTATCTTAAGAATTGCTGATCGTTTTTCACATGCAGCTTTTTCATAATGCTGCGGCGGGTCGCTTTGGCCTGGATATCACTGACTGAGAGCAGATGAGCCGTTTCGGCTAACGTATACCCGCTGGCGAGAAACATTAAGAACTGGCGTTCTTCGATAGAAAAGTTGCGGGTGGTGCAGTAATGGCAGATAGTCGCGGGCACGCTAGTGCGCAGTGCGCGTTTTTGCAGGATGAGGACCAGTTTTTTGGTTATCTCGTCGACGTCATCTTCCCGATAAATCAGTGGCAACATGTACAGGCAGGGGCGGAACATCAGCTTATCTTTGTCGTTTTTGCTACAGATGACCACCCGGTGTTGGCGCCTGGTATGGACAGGAACCATGTAACAATCGGCGCTGAGCCAATCTTCATCCAGTGAGATAAACGCGATTTCAGCGCGATCGATATCTTCGACAGGTAAAAAGCTAATCTCCTGATGCCACTGATTTGCCAGATGGGAGATGATGATTTTCAGTCCATGTTCGAAGTGACTGTTTTCTTCCTTGATGGCGATACTTAACATTAAAGAGTTCCTGACCACTGGAGAGGGGATAAAAGAATGTTAAGCAAAATCATAAATATTCTAAATACATGTATCCCTAAATCTGACGTTTTGCGGGCTGAGTTGTTACCAGGTGATTTCCTGGATACCTTTGAACGAGCAGAAAAAATCAACATTCGTACACTTCGCCAGCAACCGAAACAAAAGGCATTGACTCAGCAAGCACTGACCGTATAATTCACGCGTTTCATCTGCATGAAGTAATCACTTCGCAATGCGCCCTTAGCTCAGTTGGATAGAGCAACGGCCTTCTAAGCCGTAGGTCGTAGGTTCGAATCCTACAGGGCGTACCATTATATTTCAGCAACTTACTCATTTTCTGCAAGTTCCTTATTTTCCAGATGGGACATATTTGGGACATCATTACTAAAAATCGAGTCGATTTGCTTCGCGTGTTCCGTTAAATGATTCGGCGCAAGGTGAGCGTACCGGCGCACCATCTCGATGCTCTCCCATCCTCCCATTTCCTGCAGAACAGAAAGCGGAACTCCGGACTGAATTAGCCAACTAGCCCACGTGTGTCTCAGATCGTGGAAGCGAAAATCCTCAATTCCCGCCCGGCGACAAGCTGCATTCCATGCCCGCTGATCATCGACGCGCATCTTTCTGACTGTCGGTGTCTTTGAGCCATCAGGACGGATGCCTTCTTTCGTATGCACGAACACCCATTTATGATGCTTACCAATCTGGTCACGCAAAACCTTACAGGAGGTGTCGTTCAGCGCTACGCCAATAGCGCGATTTGACTTACTGTCTTCCGGGTTAACCCAGGCAACTCGACGCTGCATGTCGATCTGCTGCCACTCCATATTGATGATATTAGAACGGCGTAGGCCGGTTGCCAGCGCAAACTTAACAACCGACTTCAGCGGTTCCGGACATTCATCAATCAGCCTTTTCGCCTCATCAGCCTCAAGCCACCGGACGCGCTTATTGCGTACCGATGGAACCTTGATCACCGGCGCTTTCTCCAGCCACTTCCAGTCACGTTCTGCCGCCCGCAGGATTGCCTTCATCAATGCCAGATGCTTGGCCTTGGTGGAGGTGGTGACCGGTTTAGCTGAATATACTGGCGCTGGTTCTCCGTTCTTTTGCGCCGCGGCAGCCTTGATTTTCCATATCTCAAGTTGCTTGCGGTTACTCATCTTGTTCACTGCTGAGTAAATCTTTTGCTCGGTCACGTCCTTTAACCGGATCCCCTCAAAATGCGCCAGCCAGAAAGCCATACGGCTGCGATCATCTTTCAGTGATTTCTTCTCTGCCTTTTCCTCCAGCCATCGCATGCAGGCATCATCAAACGTTACGTCAGGGAAATCGCCAAGCCGGTCTACTCGCCACAATTCAGCTTTGCGCTTGTCATGTAGCTCAGTAGCGAGCCGCTTGTCGGAAGTCCCAAGGCTTTCCTTAATTCGCTTCCCGCCCGGTGTCGAGTAGGACGCGTACCATATTTCACCTCTGCGGAAGAGTGACATTGTTTTTCCTCTGTTATGCCATCACCCGCGCTCACGGCGACAGTATGCAGCGGAGAGTTAAGCGCCGCAATGCAGGCCTGTCGTGTGGTGAGGTAAGGGGATTTAGGTTTTGCGGGGTCTTTGCGGGTTGCTTGTAGTCGGCCTGAGCGGATCCAGTTGGTGGCTGTAGGTCTGGATATCTGAAGAAATGCGCAGGCCTCATCGAGTGTGAGGCTGTGTGATTTCATGGTTACTCCAGTTTTAATCCCGGTATTTTACCTGCACTGATTTGGTCATAGATAAAGAGAGCGTCGCTGTGTCTTGGATCGTTGCCGTAGTCAACCTTTACTGATGCTATAAGCACATTCTTTATTGCCAATACCGTTTCATTTCTCTTTTTCATCTCTCTGTCTTTTTTGATCTCAGAAAGAATTCCCGCGCATTCAAGACACACATGGATTTTGTTTTTACACTCAATCATTGATGCTTTACCGAAATTGCCACCACACAGAGAGCAAAGATCTTCTGGGTCTGGTTGGTACGTCTGAAATCCAATTATTGATGTTGGTGCTGACATGTTAGGCATGGTTTACTCCAGGCAAAAAGAACCCGGCACTATGGCCGGGCAAATGGGGGATAACGTGGCAGTGCATTCGCACCCAATAGCCAGCTCATAACTGGCTATCAGTTGCGTCAGTCGTCTTCATCGTCCCACCAATCTTCGTCATCACCTTCGTGACAATCAGAGAAAAGCGGATTGGTTGCAGATAGCATGTCACTGGCTGATCCGAGGCGTTGAAGTCGGCGTAGCGCCTCATATAATTCGAAGGCCTCAGTTCTCTCATCGCCTATTTCTAGAGAGCAAGCTACCTGATGAGCCTCTGGAACTAGCTCGGCTAACTTGTTGCGAATATCCTGAATGGTGCTCATATCTCTCCTCATGCCGCCCGCATAGCGCGGAGGCGTTTTAAGTGTTCTGCTGTTTCTATTTCTTCGGCGATCCGCTCGGCCTGTGCTTTGGTCAGCGGCTCGAATTCATGCTGAAAGCGGCCCATGCTGGAAATGCAGGTGCGACCGTTGCGGATGTAGTGGATGACTTCGTGAGTAGCGCGGATGATTTTGCAGGGCGCGCCGTGGGGATCGGCGTACCAGGTATTAGGCTGGATTATCCTGAACATTGGCTAACTCCTGAGTGCGCTTTAATTCCTCTCGGTATGCTGCAACCTCTCTCGCTTTCCTTTTCTGTCTCGGTGATGGCTTTGCGTGTTCCCATACAAATGGGTAATTACTTCCCCAAACCAGCCAGCGCCTGTTGCTTATCCGATAAGTGTCTCTGATATGAACACCAAGCAAGCGCCTTGCTTTGCGATTATTCATCACATCCTCCGATTCCGCTTTTCTTCATCTTCCTGACAACTAACGCACTTCTTACAGCCAGGAAACGCATCTCTACGTTCAGGAATTAGCGGATCACCGCATTCCTCACAGTGCGTTGCTGATACTGCTGAGTGGTTTAGTCTGTGCATGCTCAGTGCTGCGTCACGCTGCAAATCTTCAAGCGTTGATGCGTTATCGATAATGTCAGCCATGGTCAATGCTCCCGAAACTGTTTGTTGATCATCCCAATGGTGTAAACGAACAATAAAAAAGGGACTCCAAGTCCCTTTATCTTCTCGTAATGTTTCGCCAGAAGTGGCCGGCTGACAGAGTCAAACTTCGGCTTAGGCTTCTGTGCCATCGCAGCTTTCAGTTCGTCGTTGCAGCGCTTGGCAGTAGCTCGCAATGCGTTCTCCTGTTCGATAGTCATCTTCTTCATGCTGCCTCCCGTCGAGCGAGAAGTTTCGCCCCGAAAGCCATCAGCTCGTCCCGGTCCACAGTTGCGAAGAGGCAGTGTGTACGCGGGTACGGTCGCCAGATGATGAGCATCGATCCTTTGTTGTTGCCGCTTACCGGTTTACCGGTGGCCGGGTTGATGAATGCCAGACGCCCAGCGGTGATGAAGCGAACTTCGCTGGCTGTCTCGATAGCCTCACGGAACCAGCCAACCGAAGTATCAGCAGGAACCAGCATGACAGTGCCGATCTGGTTCTTGCTCTCCGCTGCAGCTTTTTTCACAAACGGCGTGATGTCGCTGTAAGGTGGGTTTAGCCATGCATAACCTGGAATGTTGAGGTAATCGGTCCACGGTGTTTCCAGCGTGTTCTGCTCGGCCGTGATGAACTTACGGCACAGCGCGTTATATGGCGCTGCGGCTGCGTCCAGTTGAAAGCAGAATTCAGCATCCAATGCTGCGAAGAGTGCCGGTGGTGTGCGCCAGAGGTCACGCTGATCTGCTGGCGTGTTGCTGCCGGTATAATCGGTCATGAATCCTCCCTCTCCGGATCGTTAACATCCCATCCATTCCGCTCAATATTCACCTGCAGCCGCTTATCTCCGACCTCTTCGATACTCCGACCGGTAATCTCTGCTACTTCTGCGTTGGTGTAGCGCATGAGAATCGCTAACTCTTCCGTTGACCATTCACGCATAGTTAATCCTCCGGAGCGGGCCAGAGCGTTACGCTTGCTTCTGACTGAGTAAATGGATCGACCGGTTGCTTTGGCTATCTCTTCCTCTGAGAACCGACCAAAGAGATGAAGTTCGGCTGGCGTCCATGGTCTGCCGGTCATCTTTCTGATAAGTGGTGCGCCGATGCGTGACGCCTGGCGAGTGATTGCCGATTCGGAACGTTCAAGCTTTTCTGCGATAACATGAACCGGCATTGTTCTGCCAACGTCATGCAGGAACAGGTTTTCCCACGGTTGCCAAAGTTCGCTCATTGGTTCTCCTTAAGCCGATACACACAGCCGCCGATCGTTCCGTTTCCCCATTCCTCAGCGACAAGGTGTTGTTGTATCTGGTCCAGCGCCGGGCCTGAGATGAATGTTTGTTGCATCTCTAAGTTAGGTGCCCATCCCTCGTAATATGGCTCGTGGTAATTGAGGGTGATTCCTTCTGAGTGGCTTAGTGCGCCTGCTGAAGTTTTCCATCTATGGAACGCAGTGATATTGTTCCGAGCGTCCTTGCGCAGAATGCTGAGGATAGTTTCTGGAGTCATGGTGAATCGGCCCTTAGGCCGCCTACTTGTAGGTTGGTTATGCAGATTCAGTGTTAGGAGAGAAATCTAGCTTCCTGCTGTCGTAAACTTCTTTTGCTTTTGCCTGGTATTCAGTGCCACGAAGAGTTATCCATGCTTCTTCGAAAAGAAGTTTCAGTGTCTCCATGTCTGGTGCATTTTCTGCATCAGAGACAAACTGCTTAAGTGCCTCTTCGTGTTGGTTGATTCCAGACTCAAGCCAGTCAAGCAAGCGCTTACCAGTGTCTTCTCCGAGAATTACCGGATCCGAGTTTGAGAACAATTTGGTACGGTCTTTACTGGCGATCGCATGGTGCGTTTCGTGGGCTATGTCCAGCACAGTAGTGAACTCGTATTCAACGCCGTCACGCTGCTCTGATTTCATGCCAAGCTTGGCGACCTTCTTGCGGCCGTTCTCTTCTACCTGGGCTGTTTCAGTCTTGCTGCGCATGGTTGCGATGATGTGCATAGGCGAACGCAAAATTGCATCGAGGAAAAGGCGATGACGAGGGTTAATTTCGCTCCAGGCTGACCAACTATTGCCGCGGTATTTCGCCTTGGCGATTGTGTCTACCAATTCCAGGCATCCGCCGACACCTCCCCATTCGTGGGTGATACTGTCGAGGATAAGCGTTTCATACCCGGCATCTTCTGCTGACTTGATCGCCTCAATGAAGCGCTCCGGAGAGAATGGCGGATCAAGTTCAAGTACGTCAAAGTCAGCGATATCTGAATAAAGTGAAGCGCTGCCTTTCTCTGTGTCGATGAAAGCTATTTTTCCGCCAATGCCTTTTGCTACCAACAATGCGCTATATGTTTTTCCAGATCCGCTTGGCCCGGTAAGTGCCAGCCGTAGCTTGGCTTTCTTTCTCATGGCTTTTTCGAATTTCATGATGTTTACCTTTTTAGAACGGGCATCCGCCCAAGAAATAACGCTGATTAAGAACCTCGATTCTCGACAAGTTCAGATGTGCTCTCATTCCATTGCGATCACCTTTATGGCGATACCAGAGAGCTTTCTGTGTGCTGAGTCGTCGTTGCAATTGACTATCTTTCACTGTTCTAGCGAGAGGCATGATTGACTCCTGAAATTTGGTTGTGCGCTTCCCGTCTGCGATAGCCGGACGAGTAGGGGGAATGGGGCGGGGGATTAATTATTCTTCTGGAGGAGCAGGAAGCGGCATCCAATGAGTAACAAAGAAAACATTATCATCAAAATCGCTCATCCCTTCGTCGCAGTTGGTATCGCAATCCTGAAATTTATTGCTCCATTCAGGGTCGTACCAATCCGTAACAACTCCAAAAGATGATGAAACAAGATATCGACCTTTAATATCTGGTCTGGAATCTTCTTTTTTTATCCATTCCATAATCATTTCCTGTGCCACGGAAAACCAATTGCCGCCTTCATATCGTTGTAGGCCGACATCCACATCACCGAATCACCTATAAATCTGGCGATTAGCGCTTTGTTCTGAGCTGCACGAAGCATGTTGTGATTAATCATGATTTACCCTCCACCTGCTGCAATAACCCGGCAATGTGCATCTGCCAGAGGTTCATTGTGATTTTCTCGCGAGGTTTATCGACTGATGAGAGTTGCCACTCGTTGTCGTTGAGTTTTGATGCGTGGTACTGCTTGCCGTTGTGGGTGACTGTCATGATGTCTCCCGGGCTTTGGCATTTGCCGCATTGATGGCGTCAATGTTCATCAGGCAGTAGATAGCGCATTCAGCGTCGTAATCACTCAACCCGCCGCTTTCCAGCTTATTAAGTGCGGTGACAGTTAAGCCGATCTTGAAGCAGATAGAGCCGTGCTTAGGGCCATATCCATAACGATGATCTTCACGCTGATCGCTCCATTGGGCGTAGTTTTTTGTGCCAAAATAACGCTCGCTCAGGCGGGTGAACCCGGATGCAATGTCGTTAATCGCATCTTCAACACACCCGCGCCGCTCCATGCTTTGCTTCGGCTCTCCGAAATTAACGATCGTCATGCCATGCTGGACCATCTCAACCGTAAGGCCTTTATTGGCCTGGTTGATTCCTTCAGACACGGCAATCAGCTCTTTACCGATGCGTGAGGTGTCATCAACAAACTTCGCCTTCAACTGAGCCAGTTCGGCTTCAATTGCCATTTTCTTTTTGGTCAATTCGATAAGAGTCATAATCATCTCCGCGCTTAAGCCGCGCCGCTGAGCTAAAGACCTCTGCATGAAAAAGCAATTTATGCAGACTTATTGGTAAGCGGTGGATAGCCGCCATTCATAACTAAGCGTCCTCTGAGAAGCCGCTGAGGTATGAGCAATAAAAAACCCGCCGGAGCGGGTCTTAAATTTCAGTCAGTCTTTGATGAACTCATCCGTTACAACCGATCGCTCCCCCGAATACAGGACAGCGCCGCCAACTTCAACGACGATAACTGCATGTGGATTAGCGTTATCGTTTAGCCATTTGATAAGCGGCTTAACTGCTTCTTCGAAACTTTGACTCCCTTCCATCGCCTTACCCTCTGTTTGTATCGTGAGCTAATAAAAAGGCCGCCAGTTAGGCAGCCTGTTTAATTTCCAGATTTTTCAACGTTGCTCCAGCTATCCACGCCCAGTACATCCAGTGGTCACGCGCATCGCCTTCATCTTCTGCTTCAATAATCCGATCGAACTCTTCGTCATTCCACTGACCGGTACATCGAAATCGATTACCTTCCATTGCCTCACCTCATAAGTTAATTAACGCGCCGTAACCGATTAAATCAGCGGCGTATTTTAATCTGATGTTTTTTCTTTCAACATTACTGACCAGTCCTCTGTCTTTTCAGTAAAGTAAAGAAAAAAAGCCTCGTCATCATCTTCGCTTCTTGATGAAATCAGCAGATTTAGAAAAAGCTCAAGAGCATTGACTTTTATTTGCCACTTTTTCGCCCTTGCAATGTCATGTGGGCATAAAGTTTTTATAGCGATTGATTGGCTATATTTCAGTGTTCTGGTGCTGCGCCTGTACGCTTCAAGAATTGAAGCAAGGGACTTTTCACTTACTATGTTTATGAAGTTATCGTTAGGTGAAAAATACGTATTTTCGTGCTCTCCGATTTTCATATTTACCTCGTTGTAATTTGTGTGCTTTGTTGAAACATTTTGTGGTGCGGTGCCGGGTTGCTTATCTTCCTGGTTACTGTCTGGCAGTTGCATTTCACCGCACTACAAAACATTCCGTTTGCATCCAATTGCCGTTCATCCTGAACCCGCCTGGTGCCCGACGTATGGTTTACTGTCGCGCCGTTCGACTGACCGAAACGCTGTGTTGTTTCGATGGGTTAAAGATAACCTTAGTTATGGGTAATGGCAATAACCTAATTTATAATTATCATCACAAAAGTTATAAATACATGATAACTAAATGAATTTATTTTTGTAAAAAATGGGTGATATGCTCATAAAAACATCAATGAGGGCTTTGTTATGGGGTTAGGAATGGATATGGGGCGGGATGAGCTATTGGAAGATCGCGCAGCGTTCATCGCTGGAGAGATCGGTGGTGCGGTTGTTGAGTTGATTATCGGCGGGGTAGTGATTGATAGGGATGCGATTGTGGATAGCCTGGAGACCAAGAGGAAGACGGTGGGTAATGTTATTCACAAGGGGTTGCTGAGAGATGCTGCTGAGTTCGTGAGGAAAGGGCAGTAAAAACCCGGCATGGTGCCGGGTCGATTACTATCTACAGCAATACAGAGTACCAAAACACGCGACCAATGATTTCCACGTCGGCCTCGTTAGCCGTCTCATCTTCACGGTTAAAGCTGCGTATAGTCAGCATCCCGCCTGGATTGCGATATAGCTGTTTTATTCGCTTCAGCTTATCGTCTCCCCCTCCTGGCTGGGCGATCGCATAAAGCTTTCCATCAACTATGCGCTTATTATTCGTGTCTACTGCAACGGTTGTCCCGTCTGGTATTACTGGTTCCATGCTGTCACCGGTTGCCGGGAAGCATAGAACACCAGAACCATCGCTATTGGCTCCAACGCGACGCAATGTTGCTTTTGAGAATCTCAACTTAAAACCGTTGTGATCTTCGCTATGCACGCGCCCATCACCACATGCAAACTCGATATCCTTAAGGAACGGCACTTCAACCTCATCATCTGGTAGTGGCGTGTTCTTGTCCCAAGCGTCAACTGATCCCCATTCGCTTTCCGGTGGAATTGAAGAATCTTTATTGACTTCATAACGCATATCACCAATGCCTGAACTAAGCCATTCCGGCCTTACTTTCAGCGCATGAGCAAGCTCAACCATCTTGCGGCTGCCGTTTGTTTTCCCCGATGTCATCTTCTGAATTGCTGGTTGGGATATACCCACCATTTCAGCCAATTGACCCTGAGAAACCCCCGCGGCTGTCATTGCCGCATTCAGTCTTTCTGCGAATGTTTTCATTTCACCAATATATAACCGAGGTTATGCAGAGTAAAATAACAAAGGTTATGGACATTCATCATAACTTGAGTTATCTTTTCATTAATCCAGTAATCGGATAGGAAAAATCCATGAACTTAGTTATTCAACGAGCTTTGAAAATCGTTGGCAGCCAAAAGCGACTTGCAGATGTCTGCGGTGTCAGCCAGCCAGCGGTGCACAAATGGCTGAATGGCGGTTCTGTCTCACCAGAGAAGGTGAATGCAATCGTCAATGCCACAGGTGGCGAGATTAAGGCGCATGAAATCAGACCTGATCTCCCTGAGTTGTTCCCTCATCCGGCGCCATAAACCGCCTGATGTACCACCAGTAATAACCGAACGGCCCGGTATATGGTCGGGTGCCCGGCGTGGTCAAGGTTGACTGTCAATGGTGCACGATAAAAAGAACAAACATTTATTAATTAACTATTTCACACCAAAGGAATTATCACAGATGGATAACACAACTACCCGAAACAAAACTCAGGCTCGAAAAATCGAGTCTTGGATCCTGAATCAGATTGCCATGCGTGGCTCCACTAACGTAGCCAAAGCGCTGGGTATGGATAAGTCAGGCATTACCCGCTGGAAGGAAAGCATGTTGCCGAAGCTGTCGATGCTTCTTGCTGTTCTGGAGTGGGGCGTTGTCGATGACGACATGGCCCGGCTAGCGAAAGAGGTTGCTTCAATCCTCAAAAATGAAAAGACGCCCAGCTGCGGTAACAGTCTGGACGCCTAAAAGCACTGTGTCATGTCAACAAAGTTGCAGGAGTAATTATGGCAAAGCGTAAGCAGAAATACCAGGAAAATGAGGAGCGTCGCTATCCTGATTCACCTGACGGGCTGATTGTTGCTGCATCAAAGAATCAGGCGTTCGCAGAGCGCCTTGTTGGAGTAATCCGGATCGCAATGGCTAAGGCAGGGGTGAAGCATGGGCGTCGTTAAGCAATTAGCAGACTACAGGCCATCACTGGAGGCCGTGGAGCGTCAGGTGGCAGATCTCGATGATGGTTACGCCAGACTATCAAACATGCTCCTTGAGGCTTATTCAGGCGCCGATCTGACAAAGCGACATTTTAAAGTGCTGCTTGCCATTCTGCGCAAAACCTACGGTTGGAATAAGCCAATGGACAGAATAAGCGATTCGCAACTTAGCGAGATAACAAAGTTGCCAGTCAAGCGGTGCAATGAAGCCAAGTTAGAACTCGTCAGAATGAACGTTATCAAGCAGCAAGGCGGCATGTTCGGACCTAATAAAAACATCTCAGAATGGTGCATCCCTCAAAGTGAGGGGAAATCCCCTAAAACGAGGGAGAAAACATCCCTCAAAATGAGGGAGTCGTATCCCTCAAAACAGGGGGACACAAAAGACACTATTCAAAAGAAAGAAAAACAAGATCCCCCTAAATCCCCCGAGGGGGAAAACATGCTCGCTCAGGAAGTGATGGATTACTTCAACGAGCTGACCAAAAGCCGCTGCTCAAAACTGGCGCCATTTGAAAAAGTTCTCTCCACCGTGAAAAGCAAAGGTGAGTGCTACACAGCTGAAGAGCTGAAGCTGGTTATCAGATGGGCTCATGTGAACTGGAAGCACAGCATCAAGCCGGAGAACATTTGCCGCATGACACGCTTCGATGGCTACCTGTCAGACGCTTTGCTTTGGGCTGATGAGCAAGGCAGCAACCCGGCAGCATGCCCACACAACGAAATAATCTCTCTCTGGAATGACAAGTTCCCGGCTAAAGCGGTTTCACAGCATGAGTGGAACCGGCGCCGACCTGCCTACCGAGATCTTGAAGCGGTATGGAATGGCAAGACGAGCCAGGGGAACTGGCGAGAGCTAAAACATATGAGCAGGGCATTCGACCTGATCGGCAAATCCTCTCTGTTCACCAACAAGCATGGTGAATCCTGGCTGACTTTGGACTGGATACTCAATCCGAAGAACTGGGGCTCAGTCTACGAGCAAGCCATCAACGAACACCGCCAGCGCAAGGGAGTTACTGCATGAGCCGTTTTATCGATCTCTACGCAGAGAAGTCAGTCATCGGTGGAATCATGCTGGCAGCCAGCAAGCCGGAAGGTGCTGACGCAGCCACAGATGCCATCGAGGGTATGGGTGAGGAACATTTCACCGTAAGGCCTCACAAGCTGATTCTGGGCGCTTACAAGCGACTTAACGAAGCAGGAACACCAATTGACCTGCTGACGCTTACCGATGAGCTTGAGCGCACTGGTAATCTGGCAGAAGCCGGAGGATTTGCCTACCTGGCTGAATGCAGCAAAGACACGCCATCATACGCCAATCTGTCGGCCTACTGCGAGAAGCTTCGTGAATTAGCTACTGGGCGCCGGATGGCGTTAATCCTCCAGGCCAGCCTTCAGAAACTATCAGAACCAACATCTGACTCACTGAGAGACATCATAGGCGCCATTCAGGCCGACGTATCAGGTATTGAATGCCAGGACGAAAGCGGAACAGAGCACATCACTACCGGAATCGACATGTCCCTGGAGACCATCCAGTCGATCATCAGCGGTGATATCTGGAAGCACAAAACAGAGCTTGGAATGGCAACCATCGACAATGCGTTTGGCGGGTTCAACAACACGGATTTCATCGTGGTAGGTGGTCGTCCTGGAATGGGTAAAACCATGTTCAGCACCACAGTAACCGAGACAGTAGGCCTGAAAAATAAAAAGCCGGTCCTGTTCTTCAGTCTGGAAATGCCAGTAGAGCAGATATCCGAGCGCGTCGCTTTCCACCGGGCCCGAGTGAGCAAAGAGGATTTGCTCAGCAAGCAGAGCGGCGTAATGGATGGCGCCTGGGGTAAAGTTGGTCACTGCATGAAAGACTTTATCGACTCACCAATTTACATCAACGACAAAAGCTCTCTCAGCGTCCATCAGGTACGCGCAGAGGCACGTCGCATGCACAAGAAGCTCGGTGGCCTCGGTGTGGTTATCGTCGATTACCTCCAGAAGATGCGCATGTCAGATCCGGAGAACATGAACCGCAGCGTTGGTGAGATAGCCACCGGCCTAAAGAACCTGGCTAAAGAGTTGCGATGCCCGGTAATCGCTTTGGCGCAGCTCAACCGAAATCTTGAGCAGAGAGCCAACAAGCGTCCGGTTGCAGCCGACCTACGAGAATCCGGCGTAATTGAGCAGGAGGCAGACGTGATTTTCATGGTGTATCGGGATGAGAAATACAACCCCAACACCGAACTGAAAGGCATCACGGAAATTATCTGCGTCAAATCTCGCCACGCTCCCGGCGCCGAAAAAACCTATCACTTCAGCAGTCGCTATTCCGGTCTGGATCCGGTGGCGTTTACGCATAACGAACAACAGGAAATCGACAATGACTATGAGTGCTAATGACGAAGGATTGAATACTCGCGAGGTAATCGAAAAGCATTACCCGGAGTTCCCTGAAACCATCCTCCACGCCGAACTATGCCGGGCATGTGCTCGCGTAGACGGTCGCAGCATCAAGCAGTCGCTTAAGGCCTTTGCTATGGCTCGTATCGAAAAGGTTGAGAGCAAGCCACTTAAAGGCGCACTGGAGCAGATGGCATCCAGCATGTTTCCAGAGACAGAAATAGCCCGTATTCGCGCCTGTGTAGGTCGCATGGAGTCGGCGCTGGTTAAGACATTCGGAGTGAAGCGAGCATGACTGAACCTTACATAGCAGAGCTATCTGCAAGCGTGGCCGTGATAGTCGGCCTTTTTTATGCCCGGAGGAAATGGTGAAAGAAACAATATTTTTATGCGCTCTTTATCTCACTGCCGGATTTGCTATTGGCTTTGCTGTTTTTTCTCCCGGGAAGGAGAGCGTAAACGAACTCAAGGCAAAGGTTGCTGTAGCGGTATACGAGGGAAGAGCGGTCTGCGAAAAGGCGCTAGATCAATGGGTATGCAGTATTCCAAAAGATTAACAGGCTCGCATCGCGGGCCTTTTTTATGAGGGTAGGATTATGATCGTTAAACGTTATTGGTCATACGCTGGCGGTGATTCCTCAATGCAGGAAACTGAAACTGGCAACTACGTGATGTATGAAGACTACGCATCACTTGAAAGAAAAAACATTGAACTGGCAGTACAGCTCGCTAACGCCGAGAGCAAGTGCAGGGAGCTGGCGGCGGAGAACTCGGCGCTAAAAAATCCAGATAACTGGCTGTCACAGAGTGATTACGGTTACGAAGCTGCTGAGGTTGCAACGCAAAACGGAGCAACTGAAGACGAGTCCCTGAGAGCAGGGATGGTCGCAATTATTAATCGAATTGAAACCCCAGCTACAGATGCGCACCTGGCTGAAGTGCGGGCCAGTGCAATTCCTGAAGGTTACGTACTCGTGCCTCAACAAATCTTTCTTGACCCATCCGACATTGAGTCTATTTGCTCGCAATGCGGTGACGGCCATGAATCCGGGTACGGTGATTTTACTGACGGACTGTTGTGGGTTGGCAACATTCAACGTGACGACGGAAGTATTGTCCACGGTCTGCATATCTCGTCAGCAGACTACACAGAGGAAGGTGGTGTAACAGTCTATGAGTTCGCCGCCCAACTTCGCAAAGGAGCCAAATCATGATTTGGATTCTGTTGTCACTTAGCGCTGGTTACTACAACAGCGGGAATATTTCCGGCGTTGAGTTTAATTCTCATGACGCATGCATTGAGGCCAGAGAAGAGGTGCGTAAGCACGACAGGATGAATGTCGTGGTTATGTGCGTGAAAAAAGGGGAGACAGCCCAATGACAGCACTCAACAAACAGGCGCTGATTGCAAAAATCAAAAAGCAGACCGAGAGCTTTGACACTGTAGTGCTGAAAGAGGATGAAGCTCTCGCGCTGATAGAGGCGCTGGAAGCGCCAGAGAATCGCAATGCTGAATTACAGAGAGAGAATGTATACATCCGGAACCGGTACAAAGAACTGGACCTGTTAATCGGGAAGAACATTCTGGTCATGCAGGCAGCGATTATCGAATGGCAGGCAACTGGCGACGCTAAGAACGGACTGGCATGGATTTATAACACGCTGTTTGGTCCTGGAGAATTACCGGACGAAGCAGAGAAAGATGCTCAGGCCTACTTTGACCGCAAATATGCACCGATTGACGAAAAGCTTATGGCGCTTCACAAGTGGTTTTGGGAACAAAGTGAAGCCGAACGCGCCGTCGCTGGCATTGGCGTGAAGGGGGAGTGAGATGATTCACTATCACGGCGGACCAATAACGGCGGATACGTGCGCCATGAAAGCGTGGAAAGGACGCCATGCGTTTATCAGTTTCGCGCACTCCGGGCAAATTAACCTCGCAGCTGAATACTGCCAGTCATTCGCGCTGGACAACGGTGCATTCACTGCGTGGAAAGCAGCTGGCAAAAACAAAATCGACTGGAGCGATTACTACGAGTTTGTGGCCCGCTGGAAAAATCATCCCGGCTTTGATTTCGCCATCATCCCGGATGTTATCGACGGCGGCGAGGAAGAGAACGAAGCGCTTCTTGATGAGTGGCCGCATGGGGAGTTTTTCGGCGTTCCTGTCTGGCACATGAATGAAAGCGACGAGCGTTTTATCAGGCTCTGCAATGAGTATCCCCGCGTTGCAATCGGTTCATGTGGTGACTATGACGTTAAGCGTCCCAACCTTGCTGTAGCCAGAATGAAAGACCTGATTCGTCATGTTGTTGATGCTCACAGCCAGCCTGTCACTAAGTTGCACGGTTTGCGCATGTTAAACCCGCTGATATTCACAAAGTTACCGTTAGCCAGCGCTGATAGTACAAATGTCGCCCGTAACATCGGCATCGATAAAGCATGGTCTGGTGCTTACGCGCCAGCTTCAAAAGAAACCCGCGCCGCGTTAATGGTAGAGCGCATTGAATCGCATAACAGCCCCGGCTCTCTTGCGTACTGCGAGCAGCGTGACCGGTTCGACATGCAACTGCAATTAGCAGTTTAAGGAATAACCCATGACAACTAACCACCCGGCCCACGGTCCTGTATCACTCGCTCGCCTGCACCAGATAAGCGAAATACTCAGTAAAGCAGCAGCACAAAGCGACGGCGGTAATCTCGGCTACGCAATGGCTGATGCTGTGAAGGTGATTGATATGGCGATTGTATCGTTCGATGCTGAGCCTGTTGGCTACTTCTATGAAACAGAACCTGGAAATTGGTACCAGCGTTCGGCTGGAGATAAAGCGCCAAAGTGGATACCGCTTTACGCCGCGCCGGTAGTGCCGCCTGAAATTGAACCTGACTACGAGGTTATAAAAGCCATTCTCCCAACGGCTAATCCGGATGAATACGCATGCTGCATTGCCGCTGATATGTGGAATGCCTGTCGAGCTGCCATGCTTCAGTCTGGCAACTCTCCGGTAACTCCGGATGGTTGGATTCCGGTAAGCGAGCGGATGCCTGATGATAGCAGTGATGTGCTTTGCACTGCTGAATTTGATGGCCCTGGAGACTGGAGAAGAAAGGTTGGTTATTGGCACGAAGGGAAGTGGGTAGTTTATGGTGCCTCATGGACTCCAACCCACTGGATGCCGTTGCCACAACCCCCAATGAAATAGTAATGTATAATCCCCTCCATAACCCGAGGGGATTTTCTTATGTCTGGTCATAACATCGCAACAAAATCGAAAGAAGAGCAGGACAAGGTTAACGTCGACCTGGCCGCCAGTGGTGTAGCGTACAAAGAGCGCCTGAACATGCCGGTAATCGCTGAGCAGGTAGCCCGCGAGCAGCCAGAGCATCTGCGTGAATACTTCATGGAACGCGTTCGCTACTACCGTGAGCAAAGCCTGACTCTACCGAAATCATTCGACCCGAGATACCTGGATATGGCAGCCCAGAACGAGAAGAAGTAATGGGCTGCCTCATTGTAAGCGGTATCAAGTTTTACGTTCTGGCAGAAGGTGAGTCATACCCGGATCCGCATGCTGATAACCGGTATGTCGGTGCGTATGCCGTATTTCCGTTCGAGGGAAAGTGGGTAGCTCAGAAGTATTTCAGGGGAGGGAGTTGGCGTGATATTACCGATCGCCGATTTAACACTGAAAGTGAGGCATTCAACTTCACATACGAATACGCATTTCTCCCGGAAAACCGCTACAAATATTAATCCGCGC
This sequence comes from Citrobacter sp. 21OH12SH02A-Citro, assembly GCF_027919895.1. NCBI lineage: Bacteria > Pseudomonadati > Pseudomonadota > Gammaproteobacteria > Enterobacterales > Enterobacteriaceae > Citrobacter > Citrobacter sp. 21OH12SH02A-Citro. The sequence continues at coordinate 3,515,837 of NZ_CP114801.1, read as the reverse complement.
AACGTCAAGCAACATTACCCACTCTCAAAATTAGTGTTATAATTAGGTCGCAGTCGGATTGAGCACCCGGCTGTGACCTCTGCATCTGATTGGGAAATTAGATGCGAAACACAAAGAGTACGACCTACCATATCCCGTCAGCGTTATCTAATGCTGAGGGTTTTCTGCATTCTGCGTTACCTCTCAGAGGTGGCGTATGAAGCAACAATTCCTCCTTCGAAATACTAACATTCGCGCCAATGCCATCAATGCGATTAACCAGTTACAGATTGATGAGAAGCGACCGGTCGTCATCGAGATAAAAGAGATGACCCGCTCCATTGACCAGAACTCCAAGCTTTGGGCAATTTTGGGCGACGTCAGCAGCCAGGTTGAATGGCATGGACGCAAGCTCTCATCCGAGTCGTGGAAGCACATCTTCACCGCCGCGCTGGTTAAGCAGGAAGTTGTGCCTAACCTGGCTGGTGATGGCTTCGTAGTGTTGGGTCAGTCAACCAGCAAGATGACAGTCGGCCAGATGCGCGACCTTATCGAACTGATCCACGCCTTTGGCGCAGAGCGTAACGTCCGTTGGGGAGATGAATCCCGCCTTGCTATGGAATGGGCTTCCCGCTTCGGAGGTTCCCATGCGTAAACCTACCCGCCGCAGCTGCAAAATCTGCAAGACAAAATTCACCGCTACCTACGACAACGTATGGTGGTGCTGTCCTGAGCATGGCTTCGAGTACAGCCAGTTGCTGTTAGCGAAGAAGAAACTGGCATCCGACCGCAAGCGTAAGCAGGAGGCGCAGCAAGAACGTCGTGAGCTGAAGGTAAGAAAGGCTGCATTCAAGACTAAGGCTCAATGGGATAAAGAGGCGCAATCCGCTTTCAATCGGTATATCAGGATCCGCGATGAAGGAAAGGAATGCGTAAGCTGCGGCAGTCCTCTCATGGGAAAAAGCAACTACCTGACAGGGAGCGCCATCGACGCCAGTCACTACCGTTCCCGCGGCGCTGCTTCACATCTCAAATTCAACGTGTTCAATGTTCATTCGGCGTGCACCCGGTGTAACCGGCAATTAAGCGGCAATGCTGTCGAGTACCGCATTCGCCTGATTGAACGCATTGGTCTGGAACGTGTCGAGCGACTTGAATCCGACAATTATCCGCGCCTGTTCGATATCGCATACCTGCAGCGCATCAAATCCATATTCATGCGCAAAGCTCGGCAACTTGAGAAGCGCCGAAATCGTCAACAGGAGGCAGCATGATTTTCATTTTTAGCATGTACATACCAGACACATGGAAATGTCAATCATGGCTGTTATGGGACAGGCGAGAAACGTGGCGTGTATGCAAGGCGTATTACAGAGATTTTCAGCTGGCCTATGAAGGATTGAGGCTTCATGAGCATATCGATGCATTACTCAAAGAGCACATAAGGGAGTCCGCATGACATTCGAATCCTACTTTGCTGATCACCTTCGTCTGCGCTGGACTCGGTTACGCATCTACCGTCGCCCGGGTTCATTTGCTACGGACTACCGAATTTTACGCAATTACATCAGCCGCTATAAACCATCAGGAGCAGAAGCATGAATACTCAATACCTGCAGTTTGTACGCGAGCAGCTCATTGTAGCGACTGCTGACCTGAGCGGCGCAACGAAAGGCCAGTTAGTAGCGTTTGCCGAGAATGCGATGTTTGAAGCGACACCGCGCAGCCGATCTCGCCTGAAGGTGGTTAATCCCGCTAACGGTCGCCTGATGAATCCAACCAGACCACCAATCCCCGGGCAGCAATCACGCGCTAAAGGCTCATCTATCGCACTGGTGCAACCGGTTGAGTATTCAACAGCATCATGGCGCCGTGCAGTGCTGTCTCTCGATGAGCACCAGAAGGCGTGGCTTCTCTGGAACTATAGCGAGAATGTGCGATGGGAAAATCAGGTTTCGATCACTCAGTGGGCATGGGCAGAGTTCAAAGCGTCTCTTGGCACAAAGAAGGTAGCAGGGAAGACGCTGGATAGATTGAAGGCACTTATCTGGTTAGCGGCGCAGGACGTTAAAGCGGAACTGGCAGGGCGCGAAACATACGAATATCAGCAACTGGCAGAACTGGTTGGCGTTACACCAAAGAACTGGTCAGAGACATTTACCGACCGGTGGCTGGAGATGAAACGCACATTCATGCGGCTTGATAGCAGCGCTTTATTACAAGTAACGCGATCACGTTCACAACAAAAGGCGACAAATTTAGATGTAAGTCTTGCAAAACTGGATTGAAAAGCATATATTTCATATAAATCTGATATCGTCGCCATAGCTTTGGTTGTCGACCGAATTACACAAAAGAGCCCCGGTTAATCGCTGGGGCTTTTTCGTATCTGGATACCTACCAGGACCATAAGAGCGAAAGCTCAACGCACTACCCTCATCTTGCCAGCCGCGCCGCTGGCTTTTTTAAAGCGCATTACCACCAAGAACCAGACCCAACCAACTCATTGCTGAATATCTGTGGCTACGGTGATTAGTGCGCTTCAAAAAAGAAAACCCGCACAATGGCGGGCTTCGTGAAAATGGGCGACGGTAAGTAGCGTCAGCTACTCACCGCCATCCTGCCCGTGAATCGACTCACGAACAAAGACCGAAGGCCCATATCGTCTGATCAGACGCTATAGACATTAGATCGGATTTGTTCATCTAACAATCACCCGCAATCTTATTTTTGAACAAGTCCCCGAGTCTGGGGGTGGAAATGAACAGAATGCCATACAAAAGCGATCCGAACCTCTGGTCGATCCTCATCGCTTTCGGCATGACCCTAGTCGGCGCAATAGCCAGTTATTCATTCAAAGTCCTCAACGGTGAAGCATTTAGTTGGAGGACCATGTGCCTACAACTAATCGTGTCGATTTTCGCCGGGCTTATCATGATCATGATTGCCATACATTACGCGTGGCCGCAGGAAGTTACTGGCGGTGTGTGTGGTATGGCTGGCTGGTCTGGCTCATCTCTCATTAAAGCTCTGGAAGGTCGCTTCCTAAGCAAAGCGGCGGGGAAAGAAGCTGATAATGAATAAAGACCAGTTTATCAAAGCAACAGGAATCACACCGGCTTTAGCCGGCAAGTGGTACCAGTGCATAGTCGATACCATGAAAGAATTCGGTATCGATACGCCAAAAAGGCAAGCACACTTTCTTGCGCAGATCGGAACTGAATCAAATGGTTTCAGAGCGGTGCAGGAATCTCTTAATTACTCGGTATCAGGCCTGCAGATATTCGGCTCCCGCCTGACTGAACCCCAACGGCAGCAACTCGGGAGGAAGCCGGGTGAGCTGGCGCTATCTCCTGCGAGACAAGAAGCCATTGCGAATATCGTTTACGGCGGCCGGTACGGTAACAATCAAAACGGCGACGGATGGAAATATCGTGGTCGCGGGCTAAAGCAGATTACCTTTAAGGATAATTACTCCGCCTGCGGGAAGGCGCTGAATCTTGATTTGGTAGCTAGTCCGGATTTGCTCCTTCAGGACTTAAATGCGGCTCGTTCCGCCGGGTGGTTCTGGAAAGCCAACAACTGCAATCAGTTTGCTGATGCCGGGGACGTTAAGGGTTTAACCAGGCGTATTAATGGTGGATTCAATGGGCTTCAGGACAGAATCGACCGCACGAATAAAGCGGAGGCAGTTCTGAAATGAGCATCACCACGATTAAAAACTTCATCCCATTCATTTTCGCGCTGATCATCATCGGCTTTATCGTAAAGCTCGGCGCTGACAACCGGCAGTTGCGCATCAGTAACGCTTCTCTTACCGCAGAATCGAAGCAACTCAATGTCAAGAACAACGATCTGGCCACAACGCTGCAGAATCTGACCGACGCTGTCACCGACATGAACAAGTTGGTAGACAAAGAAGCCAAGCGCCGGGCAGCAGCAGAAATGAAATCACAGAGGTTGCAGGAAGAGGTGAAAGATGCGCTTAAAAACAACAAGTGCTCTATCGAGCTTATTCCTGATTCTGTCATTGAGCAGTTGCGCAGACAGGCAGATTCAATACGAAGTGGTAAAGACTCCGACAGTGCCGATACCGGCAAATCTTCTGGTTGATTGCTTTATACCGACCATCAAAGAAGATATGACGTTCGGTGACAGCGTGCAGTTGAACGTTGCTCTGCTGAGTGCGCTGGATACCTGCAACGGACAGGTACGAACCATCCGAGAAATAGAATCCTCCCGAACAGGAAAGATTGCTCAACCCCAATAAGGCGGTGATCAAATCTTGCTGACGGGTAAGCCGGAAGTGACCAATCACTACTGAGAAGCAGGGCGAACGCTGCACCTTCAATAATACCAATACCCGGCACCGCGCCGGGAATGTCCGCGCATCGCACGCGCAAAACAAGAGAGTCTTTCAGTCGTGAGCCTGGGGAAATCGTTTCTCTCTGGCGGCTTTCCCGTGCGACAGGCTCACACCTAAAAGGAAATCAAGATGAGTAAAATTTTGTACTGGCACGTGAAGCTATTTCAGCATCATCAGTCATCCCACATTATGGCAGGTGGCGGAATTAACAAGGTGCAGGTTTTCGAAGGCTACGCAACAGACAAACCTCGTTTTCGCCCTGGCGCTGAATTCGTTATTGAGCTATTCACTGCCCCCGGCACTTTGGAAACCATATCCATCCGTACATGCGGTATCGACAGTATGGTTTGTACTCCGGTTTGCGAAGAAGAACCAAAGTCAGCAAACCATGAAACGCCTGAGCTGCCAAAGCAGGAAAGCTTCGAGCTTATCACTCTCCCACTCATCCAGTGGCTGAATGAAAACTCCAACCCGCATGCCATCATTGTTATCGACCCTACCAGCGCCGCTCTCTACACGGGTGAAACCGGGTTCACAACTGAAGAATTTCTGAAAGACTGACGGCATTACAGGAGCCATTCACCAAGTGGCTCCGATAATGTCAAACAGCAGGTGATTCAACATGGCAAAACCGGACTGGGGAGACCTCCAAAAACGGTTCCTGTCCGAGCATGCCAAAACCGGCATTTCCCCAAGAGACTGGTGCGAAGCGCAGGGACTGAATTACTCAAGTGCGAAGCGCTATATCAAGGTTACGAATTACGGTGCGAATTCGCAGAAAGGAAATGCGAAAAAAAGTGCGAATTCGCAGAAGCCTAATAAATCGCAACGTGAGCATAACAAGGCCAAGCCAGAAGAATGCGATTCGCAGGATGGTGAGATTTCCCCAGGCGCGAAACCTATTCGAGGCTCCCGCCACGCTCCACCTATAAAGCCATTCCAGCCTGGCAATCAGTATGCACTCAAGCACGGTGGATACGGTCGCCGGATGCTGCTATCTGACGCAGTCACTGAAGACGCCCAGGCGCTGACCCTCGACGATGAGCTGTTCTGGTTGAGAGCTGCAAACCTCACGGCGGCAGAGAATATTGGTCGCTGGCAGGCAGAGCTGGAGCTGGCCACAGATGATAAAGCGAAAGATTTACACTCGCTAATTTCCGCCGCTGAAAAGGCCATGCACCGCAACACGGCGCGAATAGAGTCTCTGGAGTATACGAAAGGCTCGATCGCCAAGATGCAGGTCGATGCTGCATACCGTGAGGCTGCCACTGAAAAAGTGGAGATGGAAATCGACGTTATGCGTGATGGCGACAGCGATAACGCAATAGTCGTCCACAACACCCTGCCAATACCGGGAAGATAATCATGGCTGACATTTACCTACCCACGCTACACAACGGGCAGTTAACGGTCTGGTCTGACTCCTGGGATCACCAGTTGAATGCGGTTCGCTGTGGTCGACGCTGGGGTAAGACATTCATGCTGTCCAGCGCCGCCGTGACCTATGCCACTGCGCCGTTTAAGCGCCCGGGCATGGACATTGAACTCGGCGGCCGCGTCGGTATCTTCACCGCTGAGTATCGCCAGTATCAGGAGATCTACGACAAGCTCGAAGAAATCCTGCTGCCGCTGAAGAAGAGCTTCAGCCGCCAGGAGAAGCGCCTGCTGTTGAAGAACGGCGGGAAGATCGACTTCTGGGTCACCAACGACAACAAACTGGCTGGCCGTGGCCGTGAGTACGAAATCATCCTGATAGACGAGGCGGCATTTACCAAGTCGCCAGAGATGCTGAGGGAGATCTGGCCGAAGTCGATTAAGCCAACGTTGCTGACGACGAAAGGCCGCGCCTACGTCTTTTCAACGCCGGACGGGGTGGACGAAGAGAACTTCTTCTATGCCATCTGCCACGACAAGAATCTCGGATTCATCGAGCATCACGCGCCGACATCCTCCAACCCGTTCGTTCCGCCGGAAGAACTGGAGAAGGAGAGGGCCAACAACGACCCGCGCGTGTTCCGCCAGGAGTTTCTGGCCGAGTTCGTCGACTGGTCTGCCGCTTCGCTGTTCGACGTCCGCAAATGGTTCGAGGGTGAGAATCAGGATCAGCCTGTCGATTACCCTGAAATGTGCCAGGCCGTCTTTGCTGTCATGGATACCGCCGTCAAGGGTGGTTCAGAACATGACGGTACGGCTGTGGTGTATTACGCCGTCGACACCCGGCCCGGCATTCAGCGCCTCACCATTCTCGACTGGGATGTGGTGCAGATTGACGGCGCGCTGCTGGAGACGTGGATGCCGTCGGTATTTGACCGCCTCAACGAGCTTTCCGGCCAGTGTGTTGCCATCAACGGCAGTCTGGGCGTGTTCATCGAGGACGCCAGCATGGGCAGCATCCTCCTGCAGAAAGGTGAAAGCCTGGGATGGCCGGTCAACAAAATTGAGTCCGCCCTGACCAGCAAAGGCAAGGACGAGCGCGCCATTATGGCCTCCGGTTACCACTACCGCGGCCTGGCGAAAATATCCAGACACGCTTACGAGAAGACAGCCGTCTTCAAGGGCGAAACAGCAAACCATCTGCACAAGCAGGTATCCCGATTCCACCTTGCCGACAAGAAAGCGCATAAGCGCGCCGATGACCTGCTCGATGATTACACCTACGGGCTGATCATCGCCTTCGGCAGCGGCGACGCAATCTGACGAGAGAACCAATGAACGAAGACGATTTCGAAATCGGCAGCTGCTCTCACTCAGAGTTGATGGCATTGCTGGACAGTGACGACATCCAGCCCGGCTCTACGGCTGGCTATCAGACCTGCAAAACGGTTTACCTCTACCACCCGTTGGGCGGCAAGATGGTGGATCGCCCGATTAAAATGGCGATGAATGAGCCGCGCACCGTGCATGTTGCCCAGTCGTATGGGTTTGAGCAGCGCCTGCGCGACGCGTTCGAGCGCGAGTGGAAAGCGATGGGTGCTAACCAGCACATCGCCAACGCCGCGCGCATCGCCCGAATTTACGGCGTATCGGCGATCGCAATGCTGGTGGATAACCAGGAGCCGAATGAATCGCTGGACTACCGCACGCTGTACAAGCACAACGTCAGCTTTAACATCCTTGACCCGCTGAACACAGCGGGCAGCATCGTGCTGAATCAGGATCCGAACGCCCAAGACTTCCAGAAAGTCGACGGAATCCGGGTGGCGGGCAAGCCGTATCACAAATCTCGCTGTGTCGTCGTGCAGAACGAGGACCCGATTTACCTCGCATACAACCCGGCGGCGTTCGGCTTCACGGGGCGCAGCGTGTACCAGCGCGCGCTCTACCCGCTGAAGTCTTTCATCCAGACCATGCGCACAGACGATATGGTTGCGGTGAAAGGCGGCCTGCTGGTGACGAAAATCGCGGGTGCTGGCGCGGTCGTTAACAAAGTCATGCAGGCGCTTGGCGGAATGAAGCGCATGATGTTGAAGCGAGGGAAAACAGGAGAAGTTCTGCAGATTGGCCCGCAAGATGGAATTGAGTCAATCGACCTGAGCAACCTGGAAAAGCCTCTCGACTCTGCGCGTAAGCACATTCTCGAGAACGTGGCCGCCGCCGCTGACATGCCGGCAATCATCCTCAACTCCGAGACGTTCGCCCAGGGCTTCGGTGAAGGCACTGAAGATGCACGCGCTGTAGCGGTGTACATCGACAACATCCGCGAGTGGCTGGACCCGCTTTATGCGTTCTTCATCCGCGTGTGCCAGTACCGCGCCTGGAGCATTGAATTCTTCCAGTCGCTGCGTGCTGACTTCCCGGAGCTGAAAAACACCTACAGCGTGTATTTCGCGAGCTGGATAAACAACTTCGAATATCGCTGGCCTTCCTCTCTGAAAGAGCCGGAAAGCGAGAAGGTGAAGGTCGACGAAACGCGCTTTAAGGCGATCGTCAGCATGCTGGAAGTGGTGCTGCCGCAGCTAACGGCAGACCCTGAAAATCGGGCGACGCTTATCGAGTGGGCCTGCGAAAACGCCAATGCCAACGAGAACCTCTTCCCTCAGCGGCTTAACCTCGATTATGACTCACTGAAAGATAACCCACCGCCGGAGCCGCCAAAAGCTGAAGAGCCTGGTGGCGGGATGATGCTATGAGCAAATTTTCCAGAACAGTAAGGGAGGCGGTTAAATTCTTCCTGCGCAATGGCTATACCTCGAGAGAGGAACTGGAGCGATGGCAGGGAATTATTCGGCAGGCGGCAGAAAGCGAAACCCATGATGACTATATATCAAGGGTGTCAGACAAGCTTCGATCAACCTATGAGATGCAGATTAACAGGGCTAAGGCTCTGGATCGGCATCCAGGGTTGTCTCGCTTTACTCTGAATTACATGGAGCCGAAGTTAAGAAGCGAGCTTGATAGACGCATCCTGGCTAGCGCCGACTTAATTAAGTTAAACCGTACAGGCGCGATAAATAAAACAGTCCAGAGATTTAGTGGGTGGGCTACCAGCATCCCTGTGCAGGATTACGTTGGAGGTGGACTGTCGCCATCCTCCAAAAGCGGGGTTAATTACAACTGTGATCACATTCAGAAAAGTGCCTTGCAAATTGATTTTGAAGCGCGCCGGGTGATGATTGATCAGAACCATAAACTCATTGCAAACATCGACAACATCATAGCTGCCAGTAATAACGCCATAGCTGCCGAGTGGCATAGTCACTGGCGCCAGGCGGGTTATGACTACCGGGAAGACCACAAAGAGCGCGATAAGGTGGTCTATCTCATCCGCGGTAACTGGGCACAAAAAAACGGTTACGTGAAGGTGGGGCCTTCCGGTTATCTCGATGAAATTACGCAGCCCGGAGAAGAGGTTTTTTGCCGGTGTTACGTAACCTATCTGTACAACCTCCGGAGTATTCCTGAACACATGCTGACCCAGAAGGGGCAGAAGTTCATGGCGTCTATGAAATCAGCATAGGAGCATTAAAACGTGGCTATTTTTGGCAGCGGGATAATGTTCCGTCAAGGTAAGTTCGTCTTCCTGATCCAGCGCTCAGATGATGGCACGTGGTGTCAGCCCGGTGGCACGGTCGAACCGGGTGAACTGGCTATTGACGCTGCGCGCCGCGAGGTACTGGAGGAGGTGGGCTATCAGTACGATGGCCCGCTGACTCCGCACAGCGTATACGGTGATTATCTTACGTTTCGCGCTGAAGTGCCTGAGAGGTTCGAGGCGAAGCTTAACGACGAATCGCTGGCCGCCGGATGGTTTCACATTGACGATCTGCCCAAGCCGCTTCATCAGCCCTTCGCTGAGATGCTGGCGCAGCAGGCGCTCAATGAAACCGAAGTGGCAGCGCTCATCGCTGACGGGACGCTAAGCAGCCCGCAATTCTTTATCAACATGTGGATGTTCGCCATCCGGGTAACCGGAACAGGGGTTACCTGGCGCTCTGCAGATCAACAGATGGCCTTCCGTAACCCGGACGACTATCTCACCCAAGAGTTTCTCCAGCGAGTTGCCGGTGTACCGCTTATCTGGCTGCACCCGGAGAAAAACAAGCTCGATAGCGATGAATTTGCGAAGCGTGTTATCGGCACCCTGACGAACAGTTGGGTTGCTGATAATGGCGAGGTCTGGGCTATTGCCCGGGTGTACGACGCTGAAGCCGCCGAAATTATGGCGACACGGCAGCTGAGTACCTCGCCAACCGTCACGTTCAGCGAAATGCAGGACTCAATCATCAAAATCGACGGTCAGCCTCTATTGGTGGAAGGTTCCCCGGTATTGCTCGACCACGTTGCAATTTGTGAACAGGGCGTATGGGACAAGCTCCTTGCCCCTACTGGTGTTAAATCTGATTCCATTCCAAACGAGGCTGAAAAGATGGACGAGGAAAAAATCGTAGCGCTAATCAATAAGGCGATTGACGCACGCATGGCTAAGGCTGACGAAGAAAAAGACGCCAAAGCTAAGGCCGATGCCGAAGAAGCAGCCAAGAAAGAAAAGGCTGATGCTGAGGCAAAAGAGGCCGAAGAGGCGAAAGCCAAAGCTGACGCGGAAGAGAAAGCCGCGAAGGAAAAGGCCGACGCCGAAGCCAAAGAGAAGGCTGATGCTGAAGCAGCAGAAGAAAAGGCAGCAAAAGAGAAAGCGGACTCTGAACTGCGTCAGCAGATTGCCGATCTTAAAACGCGCATCCCAACCGAGTTGAGCGATGAAGAGCGTAACGAAGTCGCCGACGCACAGGTGAAGGCTGATAGCGTGTTCTCCTGCTTCGGCAAGCGCGCTCCGGTTCCGCTGTCTGGTGAAAAGCCGCTGGCATATCGCCGCCGCCTGATGATCCAACTGCAGGAGCATTCGCCTGACTTCAAATCCGTCGACCTGTCCTCTATCGCTGACTCAGCCCTGCTGAGCGTGGCCGAGAAGACGATTTACGCCGACGCGCAGAAATCGGCAAGCCTGTCTGTTGGCCCTGGCATGCTGCGCGAAATTAAACGCGCTGATGCGACCGGTCGCCAGATCAGCACCTTCGAAGGCGATCCTGCTGCCACCTGGGCTCCGTTCCAGTCCGGAAAGCGTCAGGTCACCAGTTTCAACAACCAGGCTTAACGGGAGCTCTCAAGCATGGCTAACTTATCTCTTAACCCGATGGCAACCACGAATGCGCTGGGCTCCTTCGGTGTGCAGTCCGACGGTTATATTCAGGGCGTGGCGCTGGATGACCCGGCCAACCGCTTCAACCTGGCAGCGGGCACCGTGGCGGCAACGGAAACCAAACCTCTCTGGGGCGGTCTGCCGGTTGCTGAGCTTCTGCCTGGCACCAGTTCAAGCCCTCGCGGTTCTTACATCCGTCGCGCTGTGTCTGTTGCCGAGCTGGAAGGCTTCACTGTCTTCAATCAGGCTCACAACGGCCTGACCACTCCGCAGTCACCGGTTCCGCTGTACGCATCAGGCATGAGCGTTTCGTACTACCGCCTGGGCTCCAACATGCGCGTTCCGTTGAAAGCTTCTGCGCAGGTTGTTGCGCTTGGCACCTCCGGCGCGTCAGTGAAAACGCCTCTGGCCTGGGACTTCGTGAACAACCAGATCACCACTGCGGCGGCGGCCGGTTTCGCCGGTTCTGATATTGCGACAACAGCAGTGACCTATGCCAATGGTGTGGCGACAGCGGTAACCGCTTCAGCTCATGGCCTGACTGCTGGTCAGTACGTGAAAATCAGCGGCGTCGCTCCTGCGGCGTACAACGGCACAGTAGTCGTGCTTTCAGTCGTGAACACAACGACCTTCACCTATGCACCGGCAACTGCACCAGGCGGCGCTGCAACCACGCAGGGCACCATCGGCGCAGTTACGCTTTCCGACATCACGCTGCCGGTAAAAGTGCTCGCCATCGAATCAGGCAACTCCAAGACTGTCAGCTATGACAGCGCGACTGGTTTCCTGACCTGGAATAACACCGACAGCTGCGCGCTGGTCTTACTTTAATCGGGAGCTGAATTAAATGGCTGCAATTACCCCCAGCTACACCATCGTCAATCCGTCGTACATCGCGCCGGAGATGATCATTGGTTACCAGCAGGCATCAGGTGCGTTTGAAACCATCGCCAGCGGTAACCCGCAAGTCCGTCTCGGCGTAGGCGACCAGTACGTCTACATGCGCCGCCTGGATATTCGCACCCAGACCACTTCCAGCCAGTCCGGTAACGGTAACCAGCTGCCGAGCGTGGCGCTGGATGCGAAGATGATTTCAACCCCAACCTACCTGTTCCGCTGCCGTGGTATCTACGATCACCATGACATGGCGGCTGCCGGTAACTGGAACTTTGCACTGCCGGAAGCCCAGCGTCTGGGTATGCGTCAGGGCATCTTCCAGCAACTGCGCTCTGCTCTGCTGTATGGCATGAACCCTGCTGGTGGTGAAGGCCTGCTGAACACCGCTGGCGCGACTACCGAGTCCCTGCCACCGGACAGCAACGGCAACACCACTGTGCTGACCTATGATCACGGCCAGATGGCGGTATATCTGCTTGGCCACGTACAGGCCGCACTGACCCGCACCATGCAGCTGGGCCGCCAGCAGCGTGTTGTTATCCTGGGGCCGCAGCGCGTCCTCGGTGCCATGGAGATTCAGCAGATCGTTCAGCTGACTTCTTACCAGCGCCCTGGTGGTGGTACTGACACCGTCGGAGGCACTGTGAAAGAAGTGCTGAAAGGCGCAAACGTCCAGGTTGACTGGGTGTATGACGATACCCTGATCGGAGCTGGCGCTGGCGGTACCGACGCGGTGGTGATCACCATCCCTGAGGTCGAAGTGCCAATGGTCAACTCGACTGTGAACACCAACGAATTTGCCAAGCTGACCCCGTCTCTTGCCGCGAACGCGCTGATGTTTACCGACATGGCCGCGCCGCGTGAGATTCCGACGCCGATCGCTGGTGGTGCCATCGATGTTCTGTCCGAAATGCGTTCTACCGCAGGCTGGGCCGTTCGTCCGGAAGCAATCACCATCCTGTCCATGGCGTACAGCGCCTGATCCATTCTTTGAAGTGGTTAAGCCTCTGCCGGGGAAACTCAGCAGGGGATTTTTTACGAGGGTAACCAATGAAACTCTATATCGCTAACACCACCAAACAGCGCCAGATTTTTGCCTACCGCAAGCTTGAGACCGGCCGACTTGTTCAGTTCCCTATTAACCACGGCGAACAAATGATGGTTCTGGATGGTTCAACTGAAGAAGTTGATGCAGTTGTTCAGCATCACCAGGTTTACGGGCTGGTTGACTCAACGAGAATTGATCAGAGCCAGGCGTTTGTCGGCCTGTGCTACAGCCTGAACAAACCTGTTCCGTCGTCGGTTATCGAAAAGGCAATTCGTGATAACGATATTCACCTGACTCGTGGTGCACACGGTCGCCGCCAGGCATCTGTAGCAGCTCTTGATAGCTCTCTGCGTGAAAGTGGCACCGGATATTCCGGTGAGATGGAAGTCAGCGCTGAGCAGGCCAAAGGCCGCGAAGACAATGAAGACACCCAAACGGTTAACGAAACAATCGTAACTGAGAAATCCGGGAGTAAGAAAAAATGACAACGAGCCTGTCGGGATTTATCGAATTCGTTCGAACTGACATGGGCGTTACCGCCGCGCAGGTTCCCGACGACTCGCCATCTTTCACCCTTGCATATGGCGGCGCGGTTGAGTGGGTAAACCCTGATATCGCGTGTGTCACACCGAATCTGTACACCGTTGCCGTGTACAACCTGGGCGCGTCTTTCCTGGTCAACTACGGTACCGAATCGGTATTCTCCGAGTTCAGGAAAGAGTATGGCCTGAATAATTTCAAGGCTGGCGTGATTACCGGGGCCGGGGATAACTCAACCAGCGCGCAGCGTCTGGTGCCTGACTTCTTCAAAGATTTGTCTCTGGCCGATCTGCAGATGTTGCAGGACCCTTGGGGACGCCGCTATCTGATGATTGCCCAGCAGTTCGGTAGTTTGTGGGGGCTGTCATGATTACCTTTCATCTTGGTGTTATCGACCTTCCATACGAAGATGAGAACACCACGACAGGGGATGTTGCTGAATATCTGGAAGAAAAATACCAGATTATGCAGACCTTTTTTGACAGGTACGGGAACGACATCGCCGATCTGATGAGTAAAGACCTCGCCGCAAATCTTGAAAATATGCTGGCTGGCGCGCCGCCGTTAAGGGATCCGCTAGCGGAATCCATGTCACGCGTTCACGATCTGTTTGTGGCTTTTCTGGATAACGAAGAGATGAACGGCATGTCAGGTGTACCAACCCGACGCGCGCTGCTGGGTATATCAAAGCGTTTCAAAAATAAGAAGGGCGATCCGCGGGCATCCTTTATCGATACAGGAAACTATCAGGCGGCAATGCGGGCCTGGGTAAGCGGGGTATTAAATGCCTTCCCTGAGTGAGTTGCAGAAGACTGCAAAAACAGAGCTTAACGCCACGCTGACGCAGGGGCTTGACGACCTGAGCCGCTTTCAGGTGGTCACGTTCACGAAGTATATACGCAAGGTGCTACCCCTCGATGGTTTCGTCTTCTGGGTGAAGGCTTCTGTACTGTCGGAAGACCCAAGCAGCGAGCCGGATACGGTCGACGTTAAGGGCTATCTGCACCTGACGACCGAAACCATCCAGGACGATGAGCAACTTTACGACCGGAACGTCGTGACGTTTACCGCTCAGGCGGATATCGACCCGTTCAACGATATCGGATCTGACGTCCTGTATATCGGCGAGTTCTTTGGCCTCCAGTTTTCTTTCTCCCGGCGCACCGGACTGAACGAACCGGCCAATCTCTACCACTACACAGGGGAGGCAATATTCCCCTACATGCGATCGCAGATCATCAACTCTGCCAACGATATCGACCTGTCTGATGTGGTGGTTTCAAGCTCATTGCCGGTATGGCTGACGCTGAATCAGTACATGCCAATGTTCCCGGCCATGCTGTCGACGCAGAACCTGTCACCGCCGTATGCAACGGTGAAGTGCAGCAACACCGCGCCGATCGCCGGGAGCTTTTACCTCGATGAGCAGCAGAATCAGTATCAGCTGGTTTCTGAGGATGTGACGATCTCCATCACTGGCCTGCGCAATGCCGGGGTTGAGGATTTCCTGAGGTACGTACAGCAGTACACGCTCGGCGATGAAGCGGAAATGGGCGTGATGAATATCCCGGTAGTTCAGGACGAGCGCGTCACGCAGAACGAGCTGAATATCATCGCCATGAGAAAAACCATTAAGTTCAAAGTCAACTATTACCAGCAGCGCATGCGGAACGTCGCGCGCAAGCTGATCACGTCAGCGATTCCGTCCATTTACCCGGAGAAATAAATAAATGGCAATTGTTAACATTAACGTCTCGGTGACTAATCCACCGAAGCCCTCTCAACTGCTCAAATCCGGCGCGATGATCTCCATGGGCGGAACAACCCTGGCGGCAGGTGAGTATCAACTACTGACGACTAAAGATGATCTGAAGGATATCACCTCACCGGCCAAGACCATTTCAACGATTACCTGGGCAACTGGTGTTGTTACCGTGACCCTTTCAGCAGCTCATGGATGGAACATTGGCGACACTATCCCACTGGTTGTATCTGGCGTTACCCCATCAGCATATAACCGAGCCGTCACCGCCACCGTGACCACATCTACCGCCTTCACTTATCCGCTGGCAACAGACCCGGGAACGGCAACAGTCATGGGGTCAGTTAAATCCGTGGCAGCAAACGAAATTATCGAAATGAACACCACGTTCTGGTCCCAGGGAACGACCCGCGCGGTATATGTCCTGGAGTTGGGTGATGTGTCCGTTGCTGATGCTGTAGCCGCGCTGTCAGACTTCATCGATGAAGATATCTCTCTGGGAAACACCTACCAGAAATTCTTCTCGTACCTGGTGCCGCGCGAATGGGGCGGTGAGCCGACGTTCAAGACCCTGACGGGACTGTATACCAGCCCGGCGTCGCTGGTTTATTTTTTCGTTACCACTACGATCGCCACCTATCCGGATTGGGTCGCCACCAAAAACAAATCCGTGTTTGCGGGTGTCGAATCCCCAAACATCCCTGCGGGCGAGTTTTCCATGGCCGCGTGGTTCCAGTCCTCTCTGGCAAACGACCCTGGATCGTCAAACATGGTGCCGCCAATGGCGTACCGTTTTGGATACGGAGTAACCGAGTACCCGGTAGAAGGGAATGGGACGCTGCTTAAGCAGCTCCAGGACAACAGCATCAACTACGTCGGAACAGCTGCAGAAGGTGGGCTGAGCAACAAAATGCTGGTGGCTGGACACATGCTGGATGGTAATCCGTTTAACTACTGGTACTCAGTGGCATGGACTGCGATCAACCTTGAGCTTGATCTGGCTAACGAGGTTATCAATGGCTCTAACACCACTGTTAACCCGCTGTACTACGAGCAGAACGGCATCGACCGCCTGCAACGCCGGGCCCTTAAAACTCTGCGCAACGGCGTCAGTTACGGACTGATCCTCGGACGTGTGATTGGTACTGGCCTTACTCAGGAAGACTTCAACACTGAGTACGAGAAAGGAACGTATGCCGGTAATGCTGTCATCAACGCCGTTCCGTTCTCGAATTACACCAGCCTGAATCCGTCAGACTATGCCGCTGGCAAATACAATGGTCTGAGCGCCGTAATGACACCGCGCCGCGGCTTCGAATCCATCACGTTTAACGTGAACGTAACCAACTTTGTAGGGGCGTAAAAAATGACAAACCCATTAGTACCGCAGGGATTCCTCAATCGTGTACGCGGAGCGGTATCCGTAACTGACGTGCCTGCGCTGAACATCACCGCCTCTTATCTTGGCAAGGACGGGATCAGCATACGTCCTGATAGCGCAGCAACGGATATCATCCCGACGATGACCGGAACCGCTGGCAGTCAGGCTCCATATCAGCAGGTGACCGTCACCGTTCATCTGCTGCGTACCCAGGGACTTAGTGACAGCTACAAAAACCGTTTCGCCACCGATACGTCGATTGGGGAAGTGGTGATCACTCCTGACGCAAAAACGCTGAGTAATTTCACCGTACTTAACGCTTATCTCGTCAACTTCAACGAACTGCCGTTTACCGGTATGGATGCCGGGTACGTGGTGACCATCAGCGGTTACATACTGGCTAACGACAACATGTGGGTCTGATTGTGAAAATTGACAAAAAGCTCAACCTTGTAACAAACATCACGCGTGAAGACGGGTCAATCGTGTACCTGCATGTGACACCGTTCCCGTATGAGGTGGTTGAGGAGCATTGCCTGCTGCTGGGCAACCTCTTTACCAACTTCATCTCACAAGTCGGTGGTCTTGGCGCGGCGCGGGTTGCTGCGATGATGCTCCGTAAAAAGCTCAAGCGCGAGCAGGAGTTAAGGGACGAGGCTAACCATCCAGACCAGCAATCCCAGCAGGTTCAGCAGGGTCCAACCATCGTTGACGAGATCCAGCGCCTTACTTCAGTGGTCTGGAATGACGGCGGTATTTGGAAAACGACATCATTCGACGCCGCGATGAAGCAGGGGATTATCTCTCCTGATGAATATCGCGAAGTAGAGGGCGAAGTGGTTTTTTTTATGGTTACCTCTGCCATTCAGAAATCACATCTGATCGCGCCGACAGTGGGGACTGTGCTCGATATGTTCGGTGGGCAACTCAAATCATTAAGCGTTACGGCGTTCCGAGATTCATTGCAGACGTCGAATCCGCCTACCGATACCCAGATCCAGAATGCCCAGCCGGAAACGTCATATATACCCTCTTAGACTGGGCGTCGAATGAGGGATTCTGGCGGGTGATAAGGGAAATAACCGGCGAAGAATTCGCCAGCCCGGCGCAGTACCGCCAGCGTTACATCATTTCCGCGCTAAAAGACAGGGGTTCCTTCAATGGTGGCTAAGTCTATTGTCGATATTGACGTAAATGACGACAAGTTTGTCGCGTTTATGGAGAAGTTTAAAGAATATCAGGCCGCACTAGAGGAACTTCCTGAGGCATGGCGCGGGCTGGCTCATGGCGCCACTGATGCCACCAAAGAGACGGCGAAAGCGAAAACAGAGGGAGACCTACTGGCTAAAGCTTTTTCGGAGGGGGCAAGCGCGATTCTGTCGATAAACAGCGGACTTGAGCGGCTTACCGACAGCCTGGACCGGGCGAATAAAAGTCAGGATGACTTCAACAAGAAAACCCGCTCATCAAAGGGGTTTTTGAGTGACGCGAAGAAGGACGCAAAATCACTGGCTGGCCATATCAAGAATGCGACAGTAAGCCTGCTGTCATGGGGCGGTATTGTCGGCCTGTTCACTGGAGTGTTGGGGGTCGGTGGGCTATTCGGCATAAACCGACTGGCAGCCACAACCGGGTCTCAGCGATTCACATCCCTCGGGATCGGGACAAGCATTGGTGCGCTTGACTCTACAGCCATTAACTACCAGAAGGCACTCGGCAACCCTACTGGGACGCTTGGTGCCATTCGCGACAGCCAGATGGATCTGTCGAAGCGCTGGCAGTTTCAGGCTCTTGGGATCAACAACCCAGACCAGGACCCGGCTAAACTCCTGCCGCAGTTGATTCGGAATGCTCGAGATATCTTTGTCAAAAACGGTAGCACCCTACAGGGGGCAAACGCTTATGGCCTAACGAACTTCTTCAGTCTGGATGACCTGAATCGTTTTAAAAACATGAGCGATGAAGAAATCGATGCTATGGAACAGCGGGCGCAAAAGGATGCAAGGTTACTTCAAATCACCGATCAGCAGGCTCGACAGTGGCAGGATTTCAACGTACAGCTCGATTACAGTAGTCAGAGTATAAGAAATACATTTGTACGAGGTCTTGGACCTCTAGCCCCGCAACTGAGCAAGCTTTCTGACGCGCTGGCCGGTGCCATTGATACGGTGCTGCAGTCTCCAGAACTGGGTAAGTGGATTGACGGGCTGGCTGGAGGCATAGAACGCTTCGGAAATTACCTGGCGTCTCCCGAGTTCACCAAGGACGTTGACAGCTTCATGGCTGGAATTGAAAAGCTTGGGGCCCTCATTGGGAAGGTTTACGACTGGGTTGTGGGTAAAACTGACATCTCCGTATCGGATGTGACTTCCGGATCACCAATACTGAGCGACAAGAAAGTCACAGACCCTAAGACCGGGCAGAACTACACGCCTGGCTCTGAAGATGACCCACGGGTTTGGGGATGGTTGAAGGGGGTTAAGCGCTTCTTCTCCAGTGGCGATATTAAGCCTGTAGACCCAACCCCTGCTGATGTCTCTGCGAAAGGAAGGACGATCGCCGACCGTTTCAATAACCCGACCAACCTACGATGGGCAGAGGGGTACGGCACACACAACACTCAGAGCGGAAAATTTGCCGTTTTCCCTACGCTCGATGAGGGCGTACTGGCGTCGGCGAAGCAACTGCAAATTTATGGCACCCGCGGTATCAATACCGTCAGCGATATAGCGAAAAAATGGGCTCCGTCTAACGAGAACGATACGGCGGAGTACATTCGCCACGTCGTCAAAACGACCGGGCTTGGCGCTAACGATAAGTTGAATCTCAACGACCCTGCGATTCTGGCAAAACTCATTTCCGCTATGTCAGCGAAAGAGGGCGCTGGAAACCGGGTTAGCGAGGGCGCGGTTATCCAGATATTCAACAACACAGGCGGCAATGCCATCGTTTCATCATCACAGCTTGGAGTGACTGGATAATGGCATTTACTCGCGAACTCTATCGGCTCGGGTTTGAAATATCACCGGTTATCCTCTGCAATGGAGTAGCGGATGCTATCCCCGGCGGCATGCTGCCAATAGTGGCGCTCACCCAGAGCGCCAGCTTTGTGACCGGATTGATCGGCGGGGCAATCAACCTTACCGATCTGGACAAATATTTCTGTCACTGGCGGCCTGTTCAGGGCGCAACGATGGTTGACTACGACATAGCTCGTTATCCATTTGCTAACCAGACTGTTGCGGCCAACGCGCTTCTTGCCCAGCCTCTGAGGGTAAGTTTGATGATGGATGCACCAGTGAACGAGAATACTGGCGCAATGACTAAACTGGTAACACTAAGTTCTCTGCAGGCGGTGCTTCAGGCGCATGCCAACCTTGGCGGAACTTACATCGTGGCCACGCCATCAATCATCTACAACAACTGCATCCTGAAAACGGTTAAGGACAACTCATCCGGAAATGATCCGCTCCCTCAGCGGTCTTGGATCTGGGATTTTGAACAGCCACTTGTTACCGAAACTGCTGCTGACCAGGCCGTTAATAGTTTCCTCAGTAAAATTGACGGTGGAGACCAGAACAACAGCAGCGCATGGACAAACACCGTCAGCGCACTCGGTAACACATCGCTTGGCGGATCTGTTACTGAGGCGATTACGGGGGTAATTGGCAAGCTACAGGGGGTATTTGGCATATGAGCACCGTCAATTACCCGTTTACCGGGCTTGAGAGGAAAAGTATGACGTTCTCGCCAGTTCTCGACGGAACGGTCTACACCTGCCAGATGAAATGGAACATCGCAGCTCAGCGCTGGTATTTGCTGATAACTAACAGCGCCGGGAACCCGGTGCTGAACACCGCTGTTGTTGGCTCGACATCCTCTGGGGGAATAAACCTCCTGAATGGGGTGTTCACATCGACGACCATGATCTGGCGTGAAAAGAACGGGCAGATTGAGGTAACTGGCTGATGCGCTACTACGAAATTAACATTTTTGATGGCGACACCTTAATCCAGCAATATTCCAGCCTGAAGAATGGAGTCTATAACCCCGGCGCGCTGATGGTGGAATTCGACATCATGCGCTTTGGTGAATCAACGCCAGCAGGTGAAACCCACCTGACTGTATGGGGTATCGGCCCCAAAGACATGCAGCAGGCCAGGCAGAACCTTTATGGAAAGCGAATTCAGATCTTTGCTGGCATGTCAAAAGGTCTTCCGCTGGCGGGCTTATGGGATAAAAAGCTTGCCATTGAGGGCACCATTTTTCAGGTTTTCGGCAACTGGCAGGGCACAGAGTTACGTCTGGACTTCATCATTGTCGCGGGCCCTGTTAATACCACCACCCGAGGGCAAATGGTACCTATCCAGCTCACTATGCCATGGTCTATGGGGCAGAAACTTTCCGCTGCGCTGACACAATGTGTCATGACGATGGGTGGCTTTACACCGAACATAAGCATCAGCGACAGGCTGACTCTGAATTACGATCGCCCCATGTTTTGCGGATCCCTAGCTGAGCTGGCAAAAAACCTGAGGGCGTTTTCATTATCGCGCATCAAAGACCCGGGTTACACGGGGGTGGAAATCGCCGTGGTAAATGGAAATGAAATCCGGGTGTGGGATAACGACTACTCCAATCACCCAGATCAGAGCTCAAAAACCGGCGCATCGGAAAGAAGCAAAAATCCTATCCAGATAAATTTCAATGATCTCGTCGGTCAGCCAACATGGATCAGTTTTGGCGTTGTCAGCGTCATCTGCGTTATGCGCGCTGACCTGCAAACTGGTGACCACATCCTGATGCCGGAAAAGGCCAGGCCAATGATTCAGGCCTCCTCTTACTCGCAGTTTCGCGATGACTCGGCTTTCAACGGGGAATTCGTAGTTCAATCAGTGAGGTTGCTGGGTAACAGTAGGCAACCGACAGCTGAAGCGTGGATCACCGTAATTGAGGCATACCCGGCGGAGGCGATTAAGACAAAATGAGCGTTGACCAGAAGCTTAATTTCGGCCGGAACATGAACCGGTTCGCCGAGCAGAAGTTTAATGAGGCGTTCCAGGCCGCCGGTAAAATCCTTCCGGCCAGCATTGTTGAGCAGAATGGCAATATGGTCACGGTGGCTTTCGAGGTTCATGATACGCCATACGTTTTCCCTAATGTCACGATCCCACTCTTCGGCCCGCAGTACATTCGATATCCGATGCAGCCAGGTGATAAAGGAATTGTTATTCCCGCAGACACCTATCTTGGCGGCGTAAGCGGACAGGGCGGAGGTATCGCCGACCTCACCCCTCCCGCCAACCTTAGCGCGCTGGTATACCTGCCGATCAGCAATACCGAATGGGAGTCCGTAGACGGGAATGTTGTCACTATCTACGGGCCTGAGGGAGTAACCATCCGGGATCAGGGAAGCAATACGACGTTTCTTTTAACTCCTGACAGCGTAACAATAGCTGCCGTGGATCAGTTTAAGGTCACTGTCGGCAGCACTGTTCTTACCCTTACGCAGGGTATGTGGAGCATCACTGGACAGAGCGGCAAGTTGCAGGATTCAACCGCCATCACCAGCCCGGAGATTATGCATACCGGCTGGGCCGCACTGGTTGAATGGCTGAATTCTCATCAGCACTCAAACGGTAATGGCGGTTCAAACACTGGCAATCCAACAACCACTTTCAACGGGAATATCACGCAATGAGAACCTACGGGAGAGATGCAAATGGTAAGTGGGTGCTGGTGGTGCCGGATGAAAATGGCTTCAACGATTCCATCTATCTGACGACGCTAATCCAGAATCTGAAGTTGGCGCCGCAGGAGTCCCCATTTTTTGCAAACAACGGCATCCCGTCGCAGAGTTCAGTCATTCAGCAGGTGCTGCCCACCTATTATGTCGACAGACTTCAACGGCAATTTAGCCAGTATTTTTCATCCCTGCAGATCGCACTGGTGAGTGATGACCCTCCTGTATACAACATTTCGGCGATAACGAATGCCGGTTCAAAAATTATCACAACGGTGAACGTATGAGTGATTTGTCCGTTAGCTATGACGCAGCTGGCCCCGTTCCGAAAACATCCGAAGAGCTTCGTGCCGATCTTGTTTCAAGAGCAACTGAATTATCACCTGGCATCACGACAGACCTTCCTGGATCCTTGATTGAGGATATCGTAGGTACCGACGTTGGCGCGCTGCTTATTGCTGATCAAATCCGCGTCGACCTCATCAACTCAGTAGGTCCGCTGAAGGCGAATATGTACATGCTGAACCTGCTGGCTCAGCAGGCAGGTATCCCACCGCAAAAAACAGAAGGTTCGACAACTGTACCTATCGTCTTTGAAGGTCCGGTCGGGTTCGTAGTACCACAGGGATTTCTGGTAAGCGATGGCACGTATACCTACCAGATCGCAGATGCGACAGTGGTACTGTCTTCAGGGTTCAGCTCGATGGTAACAGCCATTGCAACGAATACGGGGTCGTGGGCTGTTCCTGTAGGATCTGTTAACCAGATCCTTACCAGTCTGCCGTCGGACATTAATCTGACCTGTACTAACCCAGTCGCCGGGACACCAGGTGGCGCACCTGAAACCAATTACGAGTTTCGCGAGCGTGTCTGGGAAGGTCAGATGTCAACCGTTCAGGGGTATCCTGGATTTATCCGTCAGAAGCTAACCGACCTGAGCAATGTTCAGGCGCGGATGGTTTCGGTGGTCCAGAGTGGTAATGCATGGATTGTGATGTGTGGCGGAGGCGATATCTATGAGATGGCAGGGGCCATTTATAAATCAGCAGGCGACATCAGCAGGCTCAAGGGCGCAGACCTGAATGTCACGGGCATTACCAATGCAAATCCTGGGGTTTTAACGACTGACATCACCCATGGGTTCAGCTCAGGTCAGGTGATTAACATTACTGGAGTAACCGGTATGATCGGCATCAATAACGTGCCACTTACCATTACCGTGCTAAGCCCTCATACCTTTTCCATTGGTATAAATACGACTTCATCCGGCACGTGGACGGGGGGAGGAATTGTCACCCCGAATCTGAGGAATAACGTTGTCACGATCAATGACTGGCCTGATAACTACGTCATACCATTTGTGATCCCACTACAGCAGCTTGTGACGATAAAGTTTGAATGGTCAACGGAAAGCGAGAACTACCTGACTGACGCTACTATTGCCTCTCTTGTGTCTCAGCCAGTAATTAACTACGTTAACGGGATATTCGCTGGAAAGCCAATGAATATCAATAACGTGAAGGATGTATTTCTACAATCAATTAATAGCACGCTGGATATGAGTCTGATATCTACTCTTAATGTTATTGTCACTGTTAATGGTGTCATAACTAGTGTGGATGCAGGCACTAATATTATTAGCGGTGATCCATACAGTTACTGGTTCATATCCTCTGATGGGGTTATCGTAGACGGGATATAAAATGCTGGAAGATATCATTAAATCCTACCTGTATACGCAATATAACGACGATGACGATATTCAGGCATTCGTTACTGCGTATAACTCTATGGCCCAGGAAATTTATTCATGGATGATTAACGCGAATCTCCCTATATTTGTTGGAGGATATAATGCAGGCAGCCAACTAAAATGGATAGCCAGAGGTATTTATGGTGTTAAACCTCCAGTTTTATTAAGTGGAAAACAGAGTGTTTATGGTTCATACTGATGTAGCCCCCTGAAACACCAGACAGTAGCTGTATCTCCAGATAAGAGATAGGCTTGAATATATGTCTAACACTAACACCAATTTTGAGATGACCGGGATCCTGTTAGGGCAAGAAGTCCGTAAACGTAAAACTCCTCAGGAGAAGATCGCCATTATCCAGCAGACGATGGAGCCGGGTATGAATGTCTCCCATGTCGCCCGCCTGCATGGTATCCAGCCCAGCCTGCTGTTTAAGTGGAAGAAGCAATATCAGGAAGGCAGCCTCACCGCCGTTGCGGCTGGAGAGGAAGTCGTTCCTGCTTCTGAGCTTACTGCTGCTCTGAAGCAGGTCCGGGAGCTTCAGCGCCTTCTGGGCAAGAAGACGATGGAAGTTGAGATCCTGAAAGAAGCCGTGGAGTACGGTCAGTCGCGAAAATGGATAGCGCACGCGCCCTTGTTGCCAAAGGACGGGGAATAGCCATGGTCAGCCGGACCATGGGCGTGTCGCGTGCGCAACTGTCACTGCGGATTAACCGTTCTGCCGACTGGCAGGACAGGCGCTGTAACCGGCGTAATGAAGAAGCAGACGCAGAAATACTGTCGGCTATCCTCAACATTATCAGCGATATGCCGAGTTATGGTTATCGACGCGTGTGGGGCATCCTGCGCAAGCAACGTCGCACAGAGGGACAGCCACCTGTGAATGCCAAACGGCTTTACAGGATAATGAGCGAGCATAACCTGTTGTTGTTGCATCACAAACCAGAGCGACCGAAGCGTGAACATAAGGGCAAGATAGCGGTGGCAGAAAGCGATATGCGCTGGTGTTCAGATGGCTTCGAGTTCGGCTGCGACAACGGCGAAAAACTGCGGGTAACGTTCGCGCTGGACTGCTGCGACCGTGAGGCCATAGACTGGGCAGCAAGCACGGGAGGCTATGACAGTTCGACCGTGCAGGATGTGATGCTGAGGTCGGTGGAAAAGCGCTTCGGCGACAGGCTGCCCGACACAGCGGTGCAGTGGCTGACGGACAACGGTTCAGCATATACCGCGCATGAAACGCGGAGGTTCGCCAAAGAGCTGAATCTGGAGCCATGTACAACAGCGGTGAGCAGCCCGCAGAGCAATGGCATGGCCGAACGGTTCGTGAAGACGATGAAGGAAGACTATATCGCGTTCATGCCGAAACCGGATGTGAGAACAGCCCTGCGAAACCTTGCAGCGGCGTTCACGCATTACAATGAAAATCACCCGCATAGTGCGCTGGGATATCACTCTCCGAGAGAATACCGGCGGCAGCGGGCATCGTTAACTTAAGATACAAAAGCTGTCCGGAAATGGCGGGTCAAGATCAGTTTATGGTTCATACAATGCTATGCTGTTTAACCAACTTCCATTTAATGGAAGAAAGATTGTAAATCAATCTGAACAGGTTGTTGTATCAGATGACCTATTCAAACGCATAATGACTTGGAACTTTTACAAGGGTGATGGATATTATTTCACCATACCATGGCTTAAACGACGAATCATTAGGTTCCTGACGGGGGTGGATGGTGTTGATGTCGTCAATGACCAGAGATGGAGTATTTCAGTTCTGTTCTCAGGATCTGGCGCTAGCATCACTATCATAAAAGGATACAGAAAGTTAACAGACTCCACCATTTTCAATAGTTTTTCATTCAATAGCAGGGCGTATAACCAGAAAAAAAACGTACTCATTAAAAGCAATGAATATGATTACGCACCTTTATTCAAGCAGGCCTTTGATAGCGGCCTGCTTCACATGCCTTTTTATCAACCGGTTACTATAACTATTGTCGGTTAATTAAATTTACCATTCATCAGTCATGCGTTTTTCTTTAATTGTTTTTTCATATATTTTATATCTTCTACTATCAGTAGCCATATCCATGTAATACTTAATGCACTGACAGATAACAAGAATCATAATGATTATAAAAAACAAAGCAATGCTGAATTTTACGTTTTCAAATGGAGGTATTCCATCTTGTAGCCACATATTAAAAATTAAAACTATAAGGAATGAAGAAAGTAAAATTGCTATTGCGCTAAATGATGATAACAGCGTTTTTGTAATAGCCACTGACAGATTATTCATAACCAACTCCGTTTAACATTGTTAACTAATAATACCACTATATATCACTATTAGGTGGTTTTGTTGCCCAAATCCCGGAGGATAAATGGCACTTACACTTTTAGCCGTCAACAATGCACAAACCGTGCTCGCATCTGGCATTAACTCAACTGCAACAACACTAACAGTTAATACCGGAACAGGAAATTTATTTCCCTCTCCAGTTCCTGGGACAAGCTTTTTTAAGTTAACACTTGTCGACTCAGCAACTGGATCGCTAACTGAGATTGTTCATGTCACCGCAAGAACAGGAGACATCATGACAATTGAAAGAGGTCAGGAAAGTACTATACCAAGAGCATGGTCAGCGAATGACATTGTGGCTAACATGATGACAGCAGGAACTCTGTCATACATTCTTGGTAACTTCCAGCCTCTTGATCCTACATTGACGGCACTAGCCGCATTAGTAGGAGTTGCGAATAAATTACCGTACTTTAATGGCAATGACACCGCAACTTTGACCGATCTAACACAGGTAGGTCGTGACATCATCGGTAAAAGCAGCATTGCTGATATATTAACATATTTAGGATTTACATCAGGTACTGGATGGTTGAGATTTCCAAGTGGTCATATTTTGCAATATGGTTTCGCTGGGGGATTTGAATCGTATACGATAGTTCTTCCGGTTCCATATACCAATACAAATTACATAGCCGTCGCAAACGGAACAGGTAATACATCCCCACCTGATACTGGAAGGGTTTTTGTTGAGACAGCTAACGTAGACAATGGTAGCTTCACCGCTATCTGTATAAATGCAGATGGTACTCGTAGTTCAAGAGGAATTTGCTGGATTACATTTGGTAAATAAAATGAATAAATTCAAATATAGCCCGTCTACAAATTACAGGTATCCAACCGCATTCTTAAGCTCATATGCTGAGAGCGGGACGTTACCTGCGGATGTTATAGATATAAGTGATGATATTTCTGATTTATATTTTGACTCCATACCTCCGGCAGGGAAGGTGCGCATAGCTGGTCCAGATGGACTTCCTGCTTGGGGAGATATTCCTGAACCACCAAATGATGCTCTACTTTCTCAAGAGCTATCAAGTCTTGGGAACGCATACAAAAAAGATATTGCAGATTTAAACACAGCGTATCTTGCTGCAATTGTAAGCGATGGACCATCAGAAGTAACTAAGCAGCAGGTTGTTAGGGATCAGATAACACAACGGAAATCTCAGTATGTTGCAGACATTGCAGCAGCAAAAGAAAAATACCCAATTTAAGGAACCGATATGACAGTAGAAAACGAAAAAGACACGGCTCAGAAAACTGAACAGGCTGCCATTCTTAAATTCTGTCCTATATGCGGTAGCACCATGCACCAGGAGGATTACTTGGGCGCTAAATGGTGGTTTTGCGATGATCCGGAATGTGGATTTTTAGAACCAGTGAAGTGATGAGACAAAAGCGGGACACACAAAGCTTTGCATCGGGTTGCAAGGCTTTGCATGTTTTTCGAAGATGGGACTTGTGAGCGCAGTATTGATGGGGTATGTTGTTGACTTAGAAGGTAGTTCTAGGAACTTCTAAGCCGTAGGTCGTAGGTTCGAATCCTACAGGGCGTACCATTTCAACGTCACTTCTGATGTTCAGCTTCTGCTAATCGCGACAAATTTTCTTTTGCCAACCACATTTCCACTTCTGTAAGACTTAGTTGTACTTCCTCTCTGAGTGAAAAATCAGCTAGCGGCTGCTGTTCAAGCGCTGCGCACATCCTGCTGGCGGAACGCATCCCCATGCTGGCGCAACTGCTTTTTAGCTGATGTGCCAGACGTTTTATCTTCTCGTACTCACATGCTGCACGTGCTGCGTCAATCTCATCTAATACAGGAAGGGTGTGTTGCTTAAAGAGCGCTAACCATTCGTGCACCTTTTGCCATCCCATTAGCTGGATATCCCCGGCTAATTGCTGGGTATCTAACCGTTGGTTGTCATTTTCTAATGCATCCGGGAGAGGGGCGTTACCGTGCAGATAATGGGTAATGAGCCGACTGAGTTCATCCTGGGGAACCGGTTTTTGAATAACGCCGAGAAACAGGGTGCTGGTTCTTTGGCTTAGCGTTTTGTCGATGACGTGTGCGCTAAAGCCTATTAGCTTTAACGTCGGAAACTCGCGGGTTAACTGTTGCGCCAGCGTGATGCCGTCGATATCCGGAAGATCAAAATCAACCAGCGCGGCATTATACTGGGCGTCTTGCTGCAGTATGGTGAGCGCCGCAGCCGCACTGTCGGCAGCGGTGACCTGGGCGCCATTGAGGGTGAGCATTTCTGTACTGATGCGCTGCGTGAGGGGGTTATCCTCGATTAGCAGTAAGCGTAAACCCTGTAACGATATGGCACGTGGAACGGATTTAGCTACCGGCATCGCGCCAGCCCGTAATGGCAGACGCAGACGAAAGCAGCTTCCGACTCCCGGAGTACTGGTGACGCTCAGTTCTCCCTGCATCGCCTGCGCAAGGCTGGCACTGATAGTGAGTCCAAGCCCGGTCCCCCCACGTTTACCGCTAACCTGAACAAACGGCTGAAAAATATCGCGCTGATAGACAAGATCAATCCCGCATCCCGTGTCCTCAACCTCAATATACCAGTCCTGATCTTTACATCGGCTACGCAGGGTGATGTGTCCGCGATCGGTAAAGCGCAGCGCGTTGTTTAATAGGTTAGTTATGATTTGCCGAATGCGGCGCGGATCGCCGCGTAGGGAGTCGGGGACATCGTCGGCAAAATCCGTAACCAGCACGACCGGGCGACCCACAACGCGACCGTGCATGAGCTGAAGCGTACTTTCCAGCAAGGGTCTGGGCTCAAAAGGTTCATCGCCGATCGCCACATTTTTTCCGCCCGCTTCGATAGCGGAATAGTCCAGGATATCGTTGAGGATGGTCAGCAGAGACTCGCCAGAGTCGGTGATTGCGCGCAGATTCTCCTGATGCTGCGCCAGAGCGGGATTGTCTGAGAGCAACTGCGCAGTGCCGAGGATCCCATACAGCGGGGTGCGTATTTCATGGCTCATGGCGGCAAGAAACGCCGATTTTGCCTGGTTGGCTTTTTCGGCTTCTGCCCGCGCCTGACGGTGTTCAGACACCATAGAACGCAGTTCGGCGGTGCGAGCTTTTACCTGAGCGGCCAGATGTTCGCGATGGCTATTAAGGGCGTGAACGCTACCGCGAAAGGCGTCCATTAACCGACCGATGGTATCCAGTTCGCGAACGCCCGCTGTTTCCGGAAATGGGGAGTCAATATCACCTTCAAGCAGACGCTGTAACGCCTGGGTTTGCTGCGCCAACGGGCGCGTGACCGAGCGGTAAACTACGCGCCAAAGAATGAGAATTAACAAGCACAATGACACCGCACCTAACAGCAGCAGCAGCGTTTGCCCGCGCTGGCTGGCCTGTTTGAGATGCGCCAGCCCGGTCTGATTGCGTTGGCCAATGATTTCTACCAACTGACTCACTTCGCTACTGAAACGGGTAAATTGCTCGATATTGTTCTGCGATAAGATCTGTAAGCGGGTGGTGATGTCATTATCCTGACGATACAGGGCCAGCAGATCGACATAACGGCTTATCGAATTTACAGCGCCGGCAACCTGGGTGCGTACCACCGGATCTTCAATGCGTATTTGTCGGCGGTGAAGCACTCTGACGGCGGCATTAAGCTGGGTTTCCAGCGCGGCAAGGTTATTCTGCGCCTGGTTATTCCCCAGATTCATCACCATTTGCTGCACGCGTAGCGCGCTCAGGCGCAGTTCATTCATCTGGTTATAATATTCCAGATCGATATCGATAAGCCTGTCGAGAGCGTGTTCTGCCGCCTGCCCCTGATGGCTCTCAATCAAATCATAAATGCTTGCCTGCGTAGCGCCCGCCGAGGTGGCGGCATTACTGGCCTGACCGCGCGCCATTTCGGCAACGTCGGCGGTAGCCTCAACAATATGTTGGCTGAGCTGTTGCTGCCGATCGCGCAGTTTCAGACGTTCGCCAACCAACTCCCCCTGATGGCTTAACGACTGGGCGATCTCTTTTTCCTGTTGTTCAATGGCCGACGTGTCAAAGCCCTGCTCGCGCAGAGTTTTCAGTAATGCGGTTATTTTCAGGCTTTGGGCGGTTAACATACGTCCCTGAGCCAGCCACATATTTTCATTATCTGCGGTGGTCAGATTCTGCGCGGAAAACAGTTCCCAGGCGCTGGCTTCGCTGAGCTGGCGCGCCATGTCCATGGTCGGGATCAGCGCCTGGGTATTGGCCTGCTCAACCTGGCTGACAAAACGCAGGTTATACCAGCCTACCAGCGTACTAATGAGGGTCAGTGCCGCCATCAGCCCGAAGCCTATCCACAGTCGTTTGGTCAGAGATAAATTCACTGTCGGGTCGCCACAGATTAAAAAGGTTGAGTCCAAAAGAGGAAAGCAACTAGGATAAAGCCTTATCAATGTTGAGGCTATCATGCGCGTATTGGTTTTCCTGCTTATCACACTTTTTCCCGGCTTAGGTCACGCGACCGGGTCCGCACTGCTACGTTGGCAGGATACCCAGCAGGCAGTGCCGGAGCCGCTAACGGACGTTACTGCGAACAAAGTCTGGAAACTGTGTGCGCTGTATCCCAGCCTGAAGGATTCCTACTGGCTTTCCGTGAATTACGGCATGCTGGAGGCGGCGAAAAAATACGGCGTAAGCCTGAAGGTGCTCGAGGCGGGAGGGTATCGCCAGTTCGACACGCAAAAATCACAAATCGCTCAATGCCAACAATGGGGCGCGGATGCCATTTTGTTGGGCAGCAGCACGACGACTTTTCCGGATTTGCAGGCACAGGTTGGCACGCTGCCGGTTATTGAGGTGGTGAATGCTATCCATGACGCAACGGTAAAAGCCCGGGTTGGGGTTCCGTGGTTCCAGATGGGTTATCAGCCTGGCCGCTATTTGGTTAAGTGGAGCGCGGGCAAACCGCTAAAGGTCTTATTATTGCCAGGACCTGATGACGCCGGGGACAGTCGTGAGATGGTGGCCGGATTCCGTCAGGCAATTGCCGGCAGTCAGGTGCGCATCGTGGATGTGGCGTTGGGCGATAATGATATTGAAATACAGCGTAACCTGTTGCAGGAGATGCTTGAGCGTCACCCGGATGTCGACGTGGTGGCCGGTACGGCAATTGCTGCTGAAGCGGCGATGGGGGAGAAGCGCAATCAGGGCGCGCCGTTAACTGTCGTCTCTTTTTATCTGTCGCATCAGGTGTATCGCGGGCTTAAACGCGAAAGAATCATTATGGCTGCCAGCGATCAAATGGTCTGGCAAGGTGAACTGGCGATTCAGCAGGCTATCAGAGTATTACAAGGACAACCGGTGCCGGAAAATATCAGTCCGCCGATCCTGGTGCTCACCCCGAAAAATGCCGACAGCCAGCATGTAAAGTGCTCGTTGTCACCCGGCGGATTCCGTCCTGTTTATCTGTATCAGTACACGTCGGCCGCTAAAAAATAGCCTTCCCCGTGCTGCGTTACCAGTAAATCAGCACGCAGCTTGTGGCGTAAACGGCGGATCAGTACGTCCACGGTGCGTAAGTCCGGATTGTCTACCCGTCGCGCCGAAAGCATGCGCAGTAAACGTTCGCGACTGAGAATTTCCCCCGGATTGGTGACAAACGCGACCAGCATTTCATACTCGGCGCGGGTGAGTTTGATTGCCTCGTCGCCCAGTTCCAGAGTATGACGGGAGACGTTCAGACAATACCCGGCAAACTGATAGCAGTTGTCTTTAGCCTCCGGTCGCGCCTCGCGGGCAAGGTCGATACGCCAGAGTAAATTTTTCACTCTCACCACCAGTTCACGTAGCTCCAGCGGCTTGGTGACATAATCATCAGCCCCCATTTCCAGGCCAACGATACGGTCAATTTGGTCACTACGACCCGTGACCAGTATGATCCCCACCGTTGAGCGTTCACGCAGGGCGCGGGTCAGCATTAAGCCATTTTCATCCGGGAGATTGATATCTAACAGAATAAGATCGACAGAGTGTTGTGACATGATTTCACGCAGGCCGGCTCCACTGGCTGTGACCGAGACGTGATAACCTTCCTGTTCAAAATAAGCCTGTAATCGTGCCTGGGTAACGGGTTCATCCTCAACAATGACAATGTGATGCGACATCCTGGTTGTTGTCTCTTTCTGTTCATATCTGTTCACATTGTGCCGTAAGCCATTCATCCTGACCAGTGTTGCCGTTCACATTTGCGAAATAAGATCCTCTGTAACTAAACCATATATTTACAGGGGCTATTATGCGGAAACTATGGAGGGCGCTGCTCAGACCGAGCGCACGTTGGTCAGTGTTGGCGCTGGTCGTCATCGGGATGGTGGTCGGTATCGCGCTGATCGTCTTACCGCACGTTGGCATTAAATTAACCAGTTCAACCGAATTTTGCGTGAGCTGCCACAGCATGCAGCCGGTTTATGAAGAATATAAACAGTCTGCGCATTTTCAGAATGCCTCCGGGGTACGCGCAGAGTGTCATGATTGCCACATTCCATCCGATATCCCTGGCATGGTGAAACGTAAGCTGGAGGCCAGCAACGATATTTACCAGACCTTTGTTGCCCACTCTATTGATACTCCTGAGAAATTCGAAGCCAAACGTGCCGAGCTGGCGGAGCGCGAATGGGCGCGAATGAAGGAGAACAACTCCGCGACCTGTCGTTCCTGTCATAACTATGATGCGATGGATCACGCGAAACAGCATCCTGAAGCTGCGCGTCAGATGAAGATTGCGGCCAAGGACAATCAATCCTGTATTGACTGCCATAAAGGTATTGCGCATCAGCTTCCCGATATGAGCAGCGGTTTCCGCAAGCAGTTTGACCAGTTACGCGCCAACGCAAACGACGATGGCGATACGCTCTATTCCCTGGACATCAAACCTATTTATGCCGCCAAAGGGGATAAAGAACCTGCGGGCTCACTGCTGCCTGCTTCTGAAGTAAAAGTGTTAAAGCGTGACGGCGACTGGCTGCAAATTGAAATTGTGGGCTGGACAGAGAGTAACGGGCGTCAGCGCGTGCTGGCGCAATTGCCAGGTAAACGCATTTTTGTGGCCTCCATTCGTGGCGACATCCAGCAGCACGTGAAAACCCTGGAGCAAACGACCGTCGCGGAAACGAATACGCAGTGGAGCAAGCTGCAGGCCACCGCCTGGATGCAGAAGGGCGATATGGTTAACGACATTAAGCCAATCTGGGCTTATGCCGACTCGCTCTATAACGGAACCTGTAACCAGTGCCACGGCGCACCTGAGAAAGAACACTTTGACGCCAACGGCTGGATTGGCACGTTGAACGGCATGATTGGATTTACCAGTCTGGATAAACGTGAAGAACGTACCTTACTGAAATATCTGCAGATGAATGCCTCTGACACCACGGACAAGCCGCATGGCGATAAGGGAGAAAGCAATGAAAAATAACGATCTCTTTCAGGCATCTCGCCGTCGTTTTCTACTGCAGTTGGGCGGCTTGACCGTCGCCGGTATGTTAGGACCTTCGCTGCTCACACCGCGCAGCGCCAACG
Source organism: Citrobacter sp. 21OH12SH02A-Citro (assembly GCF_027919895.1). Lineage (NCBI taxonomy): Bacteria > Pseudomonadati > Pseudomonadota > Gammaproteobacteria > Enterobacterales > Enterobacteriaceae > Citrobacter > Citrobacter sp. 21OH12SH02A-Citro. The sequence continues at coordinate 3,481,821 of NZ_CP114801.1, read as the reverse complement.
CCGCAGAGGTGCAGGGAACTGGCGTCAAAGAGGGGATCCTGACCGGATCCCACTGGGGGGCAATCCGCGCCACCGTGGTTGATGGGCGTTTTATTGAAGCCAAACCGTTTGAGCGTGATAAGTACCCGTCAAAAATGATCGCCGGACTGCCGGATCACGTGCATGGTGGGGCGCGTATTCGCTATCCAATGGTCCGCGTCGACTGGTTGCGTAAACGCCATCAGAGCGATACCACGCAGCGTGGAGATAACCGCTTTGTGCGCGTTTCGTGGGATGAAGCGCTGGACTTCTTCTATCAGGAGCTGGAGCGAATTCAGAAGACCTATGGCCCGAGCGCGCTGCTGACGGCCAGCGGTTGGCAATCAACCGGCATGTTCCATAACGCCTCGGGGATGCTAGCGCGCGCCATTGCGCTGCACGGCAACAGCGTAAGTACCGGGGGCGACTATTCCACTGGTGCAGCCCAGGTGATTCTGCCGCGCGTGGTCGGGTCAATGGAGGTATATGAACAGCAAACCTCATGGCCGCTGGTGCTGAAAAACAGCAAAACGATTGTGCTGTGGGGTTCCGACCTGATTAAAAACCAGCAGGCGAACTGGTGGTGCCCGGATCATGATGTTTATGAATACTACGAACAACTGAAAGAAAAAGTGGCGCGCGGCGAGATCTCGGTTATCAGCGTTGATCCGGTCATCACCTCGACGCACGACTACCTGGGCCGCGACAAGGTTAAACACGTCGCCGTGAATCCGCAGGCCGATGTGCCGCTACAGCTGGCTCTGGCGCACACGCTTTATACCGAGAAGCTCTACGATAAGCATTTTCTCGATAACTACTGCGTTGGGTTTGAGCAGTTTCTGCCTTATCTGCTGGGGGAAAGTGACGGACAGCCTAAAGATGCCCAGTGGGCGGAAAAAATATGCGGGATTGATGCCGATACGATTCGTGAACTGGCGCGGCAAATGGCGGGCGGAAGAACGCAGATTATTGCCGGCTGGTGCGTCCAGCGTATGCAGCACGGGGAACAGTGGGCGTGGATGATCGTGGTGCTGGCCTCAATGCTTGGACAAATCGGCTTACCCGGCGGTGGCTTCGGCTTTGGCTGGCACTATAACGGCGCGGGCACGCCAAGCCGCAAAGGGATTATCCTGAGCGGTTTTTCTGGCTCCACTACCGTACCTCCTGTGCATGACAGCACTGATTATAAGGGGTACAGCAGCACCATCCCGATCGCGCGTTTTATCGATGCGATTCTTGAGCCGGGTAAACAAATTAACTGGAACGGCAAAACCGTCAAGTTGCCGCCGTTGAAGATGTGCGTTTTTGCCGGGACCAACCCTTTCCATCGTCACCAGCAGATCAATCGTATTATTGAGGGCTGGCGTAAGCTGGAAACCGTTATCGCCATCGATAATCAGTGGACCTCGACCTGTCGATTAGCTGACATCGTATTGCCCGCGACGACCCAGTTTGAGCGTAACGATCTTGACCAGTATGGCAACCACTCCAACCGCGGCATTATCGCCATGAAACAGTTGGTGCAGCCGCAATTTGAAGCACGTAATGATTTCGATATTTTCCGCGATCTCTGCCGCCGCTTTAATCGTGAAGAAGCCTTTACCGAAGGGCTGGATGAGATGGGGTGGCTGAAACGGATCTGGCAGGAAGGAAGCCAGCAGGGGAAAGGGCGCGGCGTTCATCTCCCCGCTTTTGACGTTTTCTGGAATCAGCAAGAGTACGTTGAATTCGAACATCCGCAGATGTTTGTACGTCATCAGGCATTCCGCGAAGACCCCGATCTTGAGCCGCTGGGCACGCCGAGCGGATTGATCGAAATTTTCTCGAAAACCATTGCCGGTATGCAGTATGACGACTGCCAGGGGCATCCGATGTGGTTTGAGAAAATCGAACGCTCACATGGTGGACCCGGGTCGCAGCGTTGGCCACTGCATCTGCAATCTGTTCACCCTGATTTCCGTCTGCACTCGCAGCTTTGTGAATCTGAAGCGCTGCGTAAGCATTATGCGGTAAGTGGTAAAGAGCCGGTGTTTATCAACCCGCAGGATGCCAGCGTCAGGGGGATTCGCAACGGTGATATTGTCCGTGTGTTTAACGCACGTGGACAAGTACTGGCCGGGGCGGTTGTCTCCGATCTCTACTCGCCAGGCGTGGCGCGTATTCATGAAGGTGCCTGGTACGACCCTGATAACGGCGGAGAAACTGGGGCGCTGTGTAAATACGGCAATCCAAACGTATTAACAATCGATATCGGCACGTCTCAACTGGCGCAGGCGACCAGCGCTCATACTACGCTGGTGGAAATTGAGAAATATACCGGCAAGGTGGATAACGTGACGGCGTTTAGCGGCCCGATAAAAATGGTGGCGCAGTGCGAATATGTTCCGGCGGAGAAGGTATCGTCATGATAAAACACTCTTCCCTTACAACAGAACAGATGGCCTGCGTTTACGCCTGGCTGGCGCAGTTGTTTTCCCGGGAACGTGACGATGACAGCCTGGCACTTTTGCAGTCCAGCGAAATGGCTGAGTGGTTCGCGGTGCTAAAAGGTGAACCGTCGCTTGAAGCGGAAGTCCTTCAGCTGGAGGAGAAAATTGCTGCGCTTCAGGTGCGTGAGGACGCAACCCTCGAACTGGCGGCTGATTTTTGTAGCCTGTTTCTGATGTCGGAAAAACACGCGGCGTTACCCTATGCGTCGGCCCATCTTGAAGGAGGGCCGAATTACGGGGTCATTAAACGATTGTTAGCCGATGCTGGTATGCAGGTAAGCGAAACGTTTAGCGAGTCAGCCGATCATCTGGCGATTTTTATCGAACTGCTGAGTCATCTGCATTTTTCTCTGGGAGAGTCCGGGCTTAGCCGCCAGCGTATTGATGCGCTGCGCAGAGAAACGCTGGCGGGGCTGTTACGCTGGTTACCGGAATTCACCGCCAAATGCCGCCGCTATGATGACTTTGGTTTCTATGGCGCGCTGAGTCAGCTGTTGCTGGCACTGGTCAGGCTGGATATTCAGAACTGAGTGATGGCCTAAGCCACAGAACACCGGGAATACATTCGCTCTAATGCTTGCCATTTTAACGAAAATGAATGGGCGTAATGAGTAACTGAGAGTGGGACATCCGGAGGCAATGAATCTGTTGCCTCCGGTATATTGCTACATTTACCGCTGAGGTGAACGCAACCCTGAGTAAGAATCACATGTTCTCAAGAATGCTTAACTTATAAACGTTAGTGCAAATTCGCCCCCATTTTGACCCTATCACCGCACAACCAGCACGGGACATTTTGCATGGCGTACTACGGCAGCCGCCGTTGAACCCAGCAGATAAGTGCTAAAACCAGGCTTATGTGAGGCAATGACGATAAGCTCAGCGTCAACCGCTTCCGCCAGTTTGAGGATCTGATCCTTCGGCGGGCCGTAAACGACGTGAGTCTGACTCCTGCCTGCAGGAATATTGAACTGCTTAATAATCTCTTCGAGTTTTTCGCTGGCCTTGGCCTGCAGACCGCTTCTGTCCGGGAATTCTGTTGAGTAAGCCAGCCCCAGCGAGGCATAGAACGGAACGGTAGGAATAACGGCTAAAAAGTGGACCTTAGCGGTTTTGGCATGCGCCTGGACCTGTGGAACAACATGGCGGGTTAAATCGGTTTCAGAGATATCAATGGGTACCAGAATTGAGCGATACATATTCACTACCTCCTGTTTGTTTACCTCTACCCAGAGTGTAGCGAAAATCGAATCTGTATAATAAGTGACCAGATCAAGGTTGCATGCATAAATGCGCGTCAATGATAGGTGTGTGTCACAAGTCTTGTCGTGAATGTATATCTGAGCACAACCACAAGAGGGGTATCTTCATTAATACGTGTTATCTCGTAATAGAAAAGGGTTCGTTTTTATGTTTTTTCATTATATATTTTATTATATAGCGACTATTGCCAAGGGCATAATTTTAATGCCATTCAGCACTCATCAAACTTTTATTCTGACGTTTCCATAATTAATGGTTAATTAAACCTTGGATTTGGTTTAATTCTCTGAATTTAAAAAGGTATTTTATATTTAATTTCGTTCGTATTAATTATGCGAGCGCCTTCAAACTTACCCACATGCTGATTCTCATTTCCCTCTGCGTTTGATGAATATCAATAAGTAGCCGCGTTAGGGTAATTATTGTCTACCTATTAAAGGGTATTCGTCTTGTGGGAATAAAAGATGAGAAAAATAAATAAAACCATCCTCGGGACGATGCTGCTGTGCATTGTTCTTGGTGCTGTTATCGTTTTGGCAGGGCAATGGACGTTGCACAAAACCTCAAGCACGGAATTCTGTTTGTCGTGTCATACGATGCAGGCACCGTATGAGGAATATACCGGTTCGGTTCACTTTCAGAATCAGAAAGGTATTCGTGCAGAGTGTGCTGATTGTCATATCCCCCAGGGCGGTCTGGATTATCTGGTGGCTAAACTGCGGGCCTCAAAAGATGTTTATCATCAGTTCATAACCAAAAAAATCGATACCCCAGAAAAATTTGAAGAACACCGTCTGGAGATGGCGCAAACCGTCTGGGCACAGCTAAAAGCGAGCGATTCTGCGACCTGCCGTAGCTGTCACAGCATGGACGCGATGGATCTTGCCGCACAAAGCGCGGAGGCCCAGAAAATGCACAAAATGGGCATTGAGGAAAAGCAAACCTGTATTGATTGCCACAAAGGCGTCGCCCATTTCCCACCTGAAATAAAAATGGATGACAGCGCGCTCAAAGGGCTTGAAGCGCAGTCAGCCTCCACCCCTGCTTCGGCAACAGAGCTTTATGCCGTAAGCAACACCGCGCTGGGCGATTTGGGAACCGTTTACCCGGCAACAAAAATGCAGGTTCTGAAAACAACGGACAATACGCGACAGGTCGAGATTCGCGGTAGCCAGATGCAGGGAAATGAACAGGTCATTTACTACGCGGCAGGACAGCGTTTGATTCTTGCCAGCCTGAGTGAAAAAGGTCAGCAATCGCTGAAGATCCTCTCCGACTGGAAAAAAGATGATTACGGCAATGTGTGGCGAGATGTCGTGCTGCAGGGTGAATGGAGCGGTTCCGCTCTCGCCAGCCGTGAACCGATGTGGGATTACGCGCGCAAACTCGACAATGTGTACTGCGCGGGCTGCCATGCGCCAATTCCGGCGAATCATTTCACGCTCAACGCCTGGCCTTCAGTAGCAAAAGGGATGGGAGCTCGCACCAATATCAGTGAAAACGAACTGGATATCCTGAGCCGTTACTTCCAGTACAACGCTAAAGACATGAACAAATAAGCGATAAATCAGGAGAAATCATGAAACTCACAAGACGTGACTTTATTAAGACGGCCGGCGCGGCAACCGGGACAATGGCGATTTCTTCGGTGATCCCAATGCCGGCCTGGGCCGAAGGCCAAAATGGCGGAGCGATTCTGACGGCAGCGCGTTGGGGCGCGGTATACGTGGAAGTAAAAGATGGCAAAGTGGTTTCCTCAAAAGGCGCGTTGCCTAAAACGGTGCCGAACTCGTTACAGCAAACCGCGCCGGATCAGGTCCATACCAATATCCGCGTAAAATATCCGATGGTGCGCAAAAGCTATCTGGAAAACCCGGGTAATGCGGATGGTAAACGTGGAAGCGATCCTTTCGTGCGGGTTAGCTGGGAGCAGGCACTGAAACTGATACACGAGCAGCATAGCCGGATCCGTAGCAGCTATGGCCCAGCGTCGATATTTGCTGGTTCTTATGGCTGGCGCTCTAGCGGCGTTCTGCATAAAGCGCAAACCTTACTGCAACGCTATATGAGCATGGCCGGTGGTTACGCAGGTCATACCGGAGATTATTCAACCGGTGCCGCGCAGGTGATCATGCCTTACGTTGTGGGATCGGTTGAAGTCTATGAGCAGCAAACCACCTGGCCGATGGTGCTTGAGCACAGTCAGGTCGTGGTGCTGTGGGGGATGAACCCGCTCAATACCCTCAAGATTGCCTGGAGCAGCACGGATGAACAGGGGATTGAATACTTTAATCTGCTGAAGAAATCAGGGAAAAGCGTCATCGCCATCGATCCGATGCGTTCCGAAACCATTGAGTTCTTTGGTGATAATGCGACCTGGATTGCGCCACATATGGGGACCGATGTGGCGATGATGTTAGGGATCGCCCATACGCTGGTGAAGAAAAATCTCCATGACAAAGCCTTCCTGGAAAAATACACCACTGGATATCCGCAGTTTGAAGAGTATTTGCTCGGCAAGAGCGACAAAATAGAGAAAACCGCCGAGTGGGCTTCCGGCGTGTGCGGCGTACCTGCTGAGCAACTGGAGAAGCTGGCGGAAATTTTCTCCAGCAATAAAACCATGCTCATGGCGGGTTGGGGGATTCAGCGCCAGCAATACGGTGAGCAAAAACACTGGATGCTGGTGACTCTGGCGGCGATGCTGGGGCAAATTGGTACCGAAGGCGGTGGTTTCGGATTCTCTTATCACTATTCCAACGGCGGTAACCCAACGCGTACCGGGGGAGTATTGCCAGCCATCTCCGCCCAAATTGAGGGTGGGTCATCTGCGGGTAACGACTGGGCGGTTTCCGATGCGGTGATCAGCCTGCCGGTAGCGCGAATTGTCGAAGCGCTGGAAAATCCAGGCGGCAAATATCAGCATAACGGTAAAGAGCAAACCTTCCCGGATATCAAAATGATCTGGTGGGCGGGCGGCGCTAACTTTACCCATCATCAGGATACTAACCGTTTAATCAAAGCCTGGCAGAAGCCTGAACTGGTTGTCATCTCTGAGTGCTACTGGACCGCAGCGGCCAAACATGCCGATATAGTTCTGCCGATAACCACGTCGTTTGAGCGCAACGATCTGACCATGACCGGTGATTACAGTAACCAACATCTGGTGCCGATGAAGCAGGTCATTGAGCCGCAGTTTGAAGCACGCAGTGATTTTGACGTATTTGCCGATCTGGCGGAGATGCTCAAGCCTGGCGGTAAGGCGGTCTACACCGAGGGCAAAGATGAAATGGCGTGGCTGAAGCAGTTCTATGATGCCGCGCAAAAAGCCGCCCGCGCCCAGCGTATCGCCATGCCTCAGTTCAACGCGTTTTGGCAGCAAAACAAACTGATCGAAATGCGTGAGAATGAAAAGAATAACAAATATGTACGCTACGCGGATTTCCGCAGCGATCCGGTGATGAATGCGCTTGGAACGCCGAGCGGTAAGATAGAAATCTACTCAAAAACGATTGAAGGCTATCAATACAAAGATTGCCCGCCGCATGCGTCATGGATTGAACCCGATGAATGGAAAGGAACTGCGGATAAAGATCAACTGCAGCTACTGACGGCGCACCCGGCACATCGTCTGCATAGTCAGTTGAACTACGCTTCGCTGCGCAAAGAGTACGCGATTGCCAATCGTGAGCCGGTAACGATTCACCCGGATGATGCGAAAGCCAGAGGTATTGCCGAGGGTGATCTGGTACGCGTATGGAACGCGCGTGGACAGGTGCTGGTGGGGGCACACATCAGTGACGGTATCAAACCGGGAATCATCTGTATCCATGAAGGCGCATGGCCAGATATTGAGAACGGTATCTGCAAAAATGGCGGCGCGAACGTGCTGACGGCGGATATCCCAACCTCAAGGCTGGCGAATGGCTGTGCGGGGAATACCAGCCTGGTATACGCAGAGAAATTCACCGGCGAAGCGCCAAAACTCACCGTCTTTGATGAGCCAGCAATCGTCACTCTGTAATGATGGTTGAAAAGCGGGGGCCGTAAGGCTCCCGCTTTTTATTGCTGTTTCGGCAATGTCTTATCGCCGTTACTCTGCCAGCACAATCACATCTCCCGTTGCCGGGGCGTCAGTTCCCGGTAGCCACAATCGACCCCACGAACCGGTGCAATGACAGCCGAGTAGTTTTTCTGGTTGTTGTTGCTTAATAAATTGTCGGGTTCGCCATAGCTTAGCGGGGGAGGCAGTGCGTAAATGGAACCCACCGACGAGGGCGTAAATTTGGTTAACGCCGGTGATGTTTTGGCAATGGCGTACGATATTCTCTATTCCCCGATGCCCGCATCCGGTAATGATGACTAACCCGCGATCAGATTTATAGATCAATACGCCTTCGTCGCTGATGTAATCCGGTTGAGGTGTTTTCTCGCTAATAACGCCATAGGCCTGTGGAGTGGCGACACTAATTTCCCCGGACCACAAAAATCGATCGCTGATCGCCAACGGTTCACGGGTGTATTCCATGATTAGTCGAGAATAGTCGTTATCACGCGAGAGTTTTTTTATTTTTCTTGGCGTTCCCGCCAGGGTTATTGAGGCGTACCGCTCGCAGGCTATTTGGGGATGGCAAATGATACGACTGTTATCCGCCAGCCACGGCACGCCGCCACAGTGATCGTAATGGCCGTGCGAAAGAACCACGGCGGTCAATTGCGTCAGGTCTACGCCCATTTGCGCGGCATTAAGTATGAAGCTGTCGTCCGGGCCGGTATCAAATAGTATGGTGGTGGTTTCATCCTGAACTAACAGACTTAATCCAGGCTTTGCCCGTAAGGATTTATCTGCGCTCGCAGCGCGCCTGTTTTCAAGCAATACCGTGAGGGTTAATGCCATGCCTGACTCCAGTATTAAAACGGCATACTGTAATACATGACCGTTGAGAGCGCTGTGATCGCAGCGCTCTTTGTGCTGACTTAGCGGTGATAGTAATGGCCGTCATCATCGGAGTGATGGTGACGATGCCGCCACGCATGCTGGTTCTCCCTTTGCTCGCGTTCCTGGCGTTCATGCTCTTTATCACGGTTGGCTTCACGGTTTTTGTGATTAGCGATCGCCGTGGCAACTGCTGCGGCCCCAATACCAGCAGCGGCTGCAGAAAGGTAAGGATGTTCGGCACAGCCCGACAAACTAGCCATAATAACCAATGTGGAAATCAGTTTTTTCATTGTGGCGGTATCCGTTACTCGCGCACAATTTTGCCAGCATTCCCGGCATCGCTGTCATTCCAGCTACCGCGACCATTCGTTTTAATGGTGTAAGTGGCATAGCCGACACGGAAGGTCATCGTATCCTGATAGGTATTTACGTCACGCACTTCATTACCATTGACGTACACGCTGGAACCCTCGACGTGAATATCAACGCTGCGTTGACCATTGGCAAATTTGGCTACGTAATTTCCGCTGAATTTGCCGTAAATATCGGCATTATCGTGGTTATCCCGTTCAGCGTTTTTTTGCTGCTCTTCACCATGACGATGATGACGGCTCTGCTGGCTGTCGCCGTTCTCAATAAAACCATGATCGCGGTTCCACTGATAGGATTTATTGATATCGCAGCCATTGAGTTCACTCATTTGCGTACAACCTGAATGTTCATACTTTTTCTGCATTGCCGGGGTAATTGCGCATGCTGTTGTGGCGGTTGTCAGGCCGAGGACAAAGAGGGTCAGCAGACGTTTTTTCATTTTTTGCTCACTATCATCATTAAGTTTATTTATAGGAATACGAACTGTTCGAATGTCATGTTTACGACGACGGCAGTCTCCCATTAAATATTAATGACGCATACCAGGGGGAATCCTAATTTATATTAATGGTGAGGGTGTGGGGGCTGTAATATGCAACATTACAAGCAGGTGAATTACGTGTTTTATACAAGTGAGATAAAGCGCTTAATTATATTTACTTTTTAATGAAGTGTTTAAAGAAATATTAATATTGACATTAACGGCAGGAACGCAGGCTTGTAAATGTACAGGCCTGCGTGGCGCGTTTTGTCCGCAATATTCATACATAGCGTATTGATGGACATTTTATTCAACACAGGGCAACGTTACCCTTGCGAGGGGATCTGTGCGCGGTGCTGCCTGGCCTGAACCTCATGGGCATATGAATGACCGTTATTCACTGACTGGTGAACGACCATCGCTTTTTCATGTTTATTCATTTGTGAAAAAGGGCGTGCCTGGGATGGCGTTGACGTTGAATTATTCGTCTGCGCGACGTGTTCTTGCGCCATTTGTTGATGTGCAGGGGCACTGCTGTTATTCATCATTTCATGGGCTGCTGCGGCCTGCTGATGCATTTTGGGTGTGTCTGCCGCATTAACGCCAGCTGAAATAAAAAACGCGATAGCGAAAAAAGAGGATATCTTATTCATCATATTTCTCCTGTTTGGGTTTACGGAAGAAATTATAATTGGTGAGGGCTGTCAGCGGCGTGACAGGATTATGACGGTTACGTCAGAGAATCGGTGATGATATATATCGTTCATACTTCAAGTTGCATATGCGTTGGCTGCGCTCGTTCACCCCAGTCATTTACTTAAGTAAGTGACTGGGGATTCCCTCTCTTGCCGCCTTCCTGCAACTCGAATTGTTTAAGGTATCAACGCCATTACCATAAATTACATCGCATGCTTGGGCAGCGTCAGAATAAATCGGGTGGCAAGCTGATCGGATGTCACCGAGACTTTCCCCTGATGGGCGATAACAATCGATTTCACAATCGCCAGGCCAATACCGCTGCCTTCGCCTTTACGCTGTCGCGAAGGGTCAACCCGATAAAAACGATCAAATAGCCGCGATAGATGCTGTGGGGGAATGGGGGGGCCGGGATTTTCCACGACTATCTGGACCAGGCCATCCGCCTCTTTCACCCGCACGGTTACCGACTCGCCCTTTGGCGTGTAGCGCATGGCATTTGAAAGCAGATTACTCATTGCCCGGCGTAGCATTAACGGATCGCCTGAAACCCAGCATGCGCGTCCTTCAAAACGTAAGCCAACCTCGCGCTCTTCTGCCCAGGCTTCGAAAAAATCGAACACTTTACCAACCTCATCGGCCAGATTAAGCGCTGTCTTTTCCGGGATAAGCTGATTGTTGTCTGCCTGCGCCAGAAACAGCATGTCGCTTACCATTTTCGACATACGACCAAACTCTTCAAGATTGGAATACAGCACGTCTTCCAGCTCTTTTTGGCTACGGGTTTGGCTGAGCGCAATTTCCGTTTGTGTGACCAGGTTGGTTATTGGCGTGCGGATCTCATGGGCAATATCCGCCGAGAAGTTCGACTGACGTTTAAATACATCCTCGATGCGTTCGATCATGTGATTAAACGAACTTACCAGCTGTTCCAGTTCAATAGGGACCGCTTGCGGATCGAGGCGCACATCAAGATCTTTTGAAGTGATATTTTGGATGCGCCGACTGACATTACGGATCGGTTCATGGCCTTTATACACAGCGAACAGCACGATAAATACAATCATCATGCTAATCAGCGATGCCGTCATAATCAGTTTGTTTTTCAGGTCGTTAATATAGTGCAGATGAAAATCGATCGATAACGCCAGATACAGCGTATACGCCGCTTTTCCATCAGTCAGCTTTCCTACCGGCAGGCGAATCATTCGCCAGTTAGACGACGTTTTTTGTCCGTGAATATGTTTGGCCGTTTGCAGTGTTGGGCCGGATATAATAAAAACATCGCTGGCATGGGCATTTTTATCCGGTCTTGCGCTGGCGATAAATTGCCGGAGATCCGGCGCATTTGGCGAATGAAAAATGGCTTTCTGCTTACTGTCTTCCAGAGAAATAATGACGTTCGAGTAGCCCTCAACCACGTTTTTTAGCGTTTCCAGGCGGCGTGATTCTGGCTCGTTGGGTTGGTTAATAATCCGCTCCAGCGTGGCGCTGATCTCTTGTAAATCATTGATGTCCTGCTCGGCGAAATGGACCTTCACGGAGTGGATCATTATCCATGCAAAGGCGAAAAATGAAGCGATCGTCGCCAGACTGATAAAAAAGGTCAGTCGTGTCGCCAGCGAAAAAGGGCGCCGCCATCGTTTACTGGGCATCAGGAACCTCAAGCATATATCCCACGCCGCGTACGGTCTGAATCAGTTTCGGCTCAAAATCGTTATCAATTTTGGCGCGCAGACGCTTAACGGCGACGTCGATGGCATTGGTATCGCTGTCAAAATTCATATCCCAAACCTGGGAGGCGATCAGCGAGCGGGGTAAAACTTCCCCTTGATGACGAAGGAAAAACTCAAGCAGCGTAAACTCTTTGCTGGTCAGGGTAATACGCGTCCCGCTGCGAGTGACTTTTCTGCTGACCAGATCGACCATTAAATCCGCGACCTGAAACTGGCTTTCGACAATCACCGCCGCACCCCGGCGCAGCAGCGTTCTGACCCGCGCCAGCAGTTCGGCGAAGGCGAACGGTTTGACCAGATAATCATCAGCGCCTAATTCCAGACCCTTAACCCGATGTTCGATGGTACCCAGCGCGGTGAGGAGAAGAATGGGCATCCCTTTGTTAGCGGAACGCAGCATCCGTACGATATCCCAGCCGTTTACATCCGGCAGCATGATGTCGAGTATGAGCAGGTCGTAATCGCCGGTCATCGCCAGGTGGTACCCGTTCAGGCCGTTATCCGCTAAATCCACGACAAAACCCGCTTCCGTCAGGCCTTTCGTCAGGTATTCACCGGTTTTTTTCTCATCTTCGACTATCAACACCTTCATCGCATTCTCCTTCTCACATGGGTTGTGCGGACTTTCAATTCTAGGGAAGCGGGATCGGATAGCAATCGGTTATTGGGAAAATGACAGTTTTGTCATTTTCCTGTCACCGCTTAAACAGAGTCACTTCGTTAAAGTACAACGCTATAAATTCCTACATTTTTTAGGGCCATCAGTCCGGTCAGGACGAGAAGAACTATGAGCAAATTTAAGCTTCTTACCCTCAGCGCTGTATTCGTTCTCGCCGGTTGTTCATTGGCGCCGGACTATCAGCGTCCGACATTGCCTGTGCCGCAGCAATTCTCCTTAAGCCAGAACGCCCTGGTTTCTGCACCGGTGGGATATCAGGACACGGGCTGGCGGAGCTTCTTCGTTGACTCCCAGGTAAAGGCGCTGATTGGCGAGGCGCTGGTCAATAACCGCGATTTACGTATGGCAGTGCTAAAAGTTCAGGAAGCGAGAGCGCAATATGGCGTCACGGATGCTGACCGCTATCCGCAAATCACGGCAGGTTCCAGCGGTACTTACAGCGGCAAATTAAAAGGCGATAGCAGCACCGATCGTGAATTCGAAGCTGGACTCAATCTCAGTTTCGATCTGGACTTCTTTGGTCGGCTGAAAAATATGAGTGAAGCCGAGCGACAGAACTTCTTTGCCAGCGAAGAGGCGCGTCGGGCGGTACACATCTCATTAATCTCCAACGTATCGCAAAGTTATTTCAATCAGCGTCTGGCTTATGCACAACTGCAAATTGCCGAAGAAACGCTGCAAAACTATCAGCGTTCTTACGCTTTTGTTGAGAAGCAGTTGCTGACCGGAAGCACCAACGTGCTGGCGCTGGAACAGGCGCGGGGCGTGATTGAAAGCACGCGCAGCGAAATCGCGAAGCGTAAAGGTGAACTGGCGCAGGCGAACAACGCGCTGCAACTGTTGCTGGGTACGTACGGGAAATTACCCAACGACCAGATGCGCAGCAGCGGGGATATTAAACCAGTAACGCTGCCGCCATCGCTCTCGTCGCAAATCCTGTTGCAGCGCCCGGATATTTTGGAAGCTGAACACGGATTAATGGCGGCGAATGCCAATATCGGCGCCGCACGGGCAGCGTTTTTCCCGTCGATTACCTTGACCAGTTCGGTTTCCAGCAGCAGCAGCGATCTCTCCAGCTTATTTAATGCGACCAGCGGTATGTGGAATTTTGTCCCCAAAATAGATATTCCCATTTTTAACGCCGGACGTAATCAGTCCAATCTCGACCTCGCTGAAATTCGCCAACAGCAGTCGGTGGTGAATTACGAACAAAAAATTCAGAACGCGTTTAAAGAGGTGGCGGATGCGCTGGTGTTGCGCCAAAGCATTGCCGATCAAATTAGTGGTCAGCAGCGCTACCTGACGTCATTGCAAATCACCTTACAACGCGCCAGAGCGCTTTATCAAAATGGTGCGGTTAGCTACATCGAAGTACTGGACGCCGAACGTTCTTTATTCGCTACGCAGCAATCGCTGCTCGATCTTAATTACGCCCAACAGGTTAATGAAATTAAGCTGTTTGCTGCCTTAGGCGGCGGTTGGGTGGAGTAATCCTTAATATTAACTTTTCAGGAGCATCAAGTATGAATACTACCGCCAAAGCCGTGTTGTTTAGCTTTTTCTCTGTGGTCATGTTTAACGCTCAGGCCAATGAGCATCAGCATGGCGAGATGATGAACATGCAGCCAGCGGCCCAACAGGAAGACGTCATTAGCGCCACCGGGGTGATTGAAGCTATTGATAAAGAAAGTAAAAAAATCACGATCAAGCATGATCCCATTGCCGCGGTGAACTGGCCTGCCATGACGATGCGTTTTACGCGGGTTGCCGACACCAAGGCTGACGATATTAAACCCGGCGATAAGGTTGCGTTTACGTTTGTTCAGCAGGGAAATCTCTCTGTGTTACGCGATATTCACATCAGTAAATAACGTTCTCGCTGGTCTCTTTTATTCTTGCCCGGATTCTTCGAAATGCGGGTGAGACTATCGCGCAATGGAAATCACTATGGCGTCTTTAAATATTAAAAATACCGCGCTTATTCTCGCTGGCATGATTGTCGGTGGGGTTATTTCTGTCGGTATTTATACTTATTATTCATCAGCAAACGTAACGGCTGAAACCGGGCAGGCTTCGCAAAAAGAAGCCAGAAAAGTGTTGTTCTGGTATGACCCCATGTACCCGAACACGCGCTTTGATAAGCCGGGTAAATCACCGTTTATGGATATGGATCTGATCCCCAAATATGCCGATGAAGAGACCGCGAGCGCGTCAGCGCCTGGCGTGCGTATCGATCCTACTCAGACCCAAAATTTGGGTCTGAAAACAGAACCTGTGCGCCGTGGCCCGCTGCACTATGCGCAAACTTTCCCGGCTAACGTTAGCTATAACGAATACCAGTTTGTTATTGTCCAGGCTCGCTCCGCAGGCTTTATCGAAAAGGTTTACCCGCTAACCGTGGGCGACAAAATTAAGCAAGGTGCGCCGCTTATCGATCTGACGATTCCCGACTGGGTTGAGGCGCAGAGCGAATATTTGTTACTGCGGGAGACTGGCGGCAGTGCGACGCAGGTGGAAGGGATTCTGGAGAGATTACGTCTGGCCGGTATGCCGGAAGCGGATATTCAGCGCTTAAAATCGACGCGTAAAATTCAGACCCGCTTTACCCTGAAAGCCCCTATTGATGGGGTGATTACCGCATTCGATTTGCGTACCGGCATGAACATTTCCAAAGACAATGTGGTCGCGAAAATTCAGGGGATGGACCCGGTATGGGTCAGCGCGTCGGTCCCGGAATCTATCGCCTGGCTGATCAAAGACGCCTCGCAATTTACCATCACTGTGCCCGCCTGGCCGGATAAGCCTTTCACCATTAGCAAGTGGAATATCTTGCCAAGTGTCGATGCCACCACGCGTACGCTGCAGATCCGTTTGCAGGTCAATAACCCTGATGAGGCGCTCAAGCCGGGGATGAATGCTTACCTGCAACTGAAAACGCAAAGTGAACCGATGCTGCTGATCCCCTCAAAGGCGTTGATTGATACAGGCACCGAGCAACGGGTGATCACCGTCGATAACGAAGGTCGATTTGTACCGAAGCAGGTTGCGGTATTCCATGAATCTCAAGGGCTGACGGCTATCCGCTCAGGCCTGACTGAAGGTGAAAAAGTGGTGTCCAGTGGTCTGTTCCTGATTGATTCCGAGGCGAATATCTCTGGCGCACTGGACCGTATGCGCGCGCAGAACAGTGGTGCGCAAGACGCATCCGCAAAGCCAGCCCAGGCGACCCATTCACACTGAGGACATGATAAATGATTGAATGGATTATCCGCCGTTCGGTGGCAAACCGTTTTCTGGTGATGATGGGGGCGCTGTTTCTCAGTATCTGGGGAACCTGGACTATCATTAATACCCCGGTTGATGCGTTGCCCGATCTCTCTGATGTTCAGGTGATCGTCAAAACCAGCTATCCAGGGCAGGCACCGCAAATCGTTGAAAATCAGGTGACTTACCCGCTGACCACCACCATGCTGTCGGTACCGGGCGCGAAGACCGTGCGTGGTTTCTCGCAGTTTGGTGATTCCTATGTGTACGTCATTTTCGAAGATGGCACCGATCCTTACTGGGCGCGCTCGCGCGTACTGGAGTATCTCAACCAGGTTCAGGGGAAATTACCGGCAGGGGTCAGTGCGGAGATGGGACCGGACGCCACGGGCGTCGGCTGGATCTTTGAATATGCGCTGGTCGATCGCAGCGGTAAACACGATCTGGCAGAGTTACGTACTCTTCAGGACTGGTTTTTAAAGTATGAGTTAAAAACGATTCCGAACGTGGCAGAGGTGGCCTCGGTAGGCGGCGTGGTTAAACAGTACCAGGTTGTTATCGACCCGATGAAGCTGACGCAATATGGCATCAGCCTGGCGGAGGTGAAATCTGCACTGGATACGTCGAATCAGGAGGCGGGCGGCTCGTCTGTTGAGATGGCTGAAGCGGAATATATGGTCCGCGCCAGTGGGTATCTACAAACGCTTGATGACTTCAATAATATCGTCCTGAAAACAGGGGCCGACGGTGTACCTGTTTACCTGCGCGATGTCGCGCGTGTGCAAATTGGGCCGGAAATGCGCCGTGGGATCGCCGAACTGAATGGTGAAGGCGAAGTGGCGGGCGGGGTGGTAATTCTGCGTTCCGGTAAAAATGCGCGTGAAGTGATCTCCGCCGTCAAAGCCAAACTCGACACGCTGAAAAGCAGCCTGCCGGAAGGCGTTGAGGTAGTTACAACATACGATCGCAGTCAGCTCATCGATCGCGCTATTGATAACCTGAGCTATAAGCTGCTGGAAGAGTTTATCGTTGTTGCGCTGGTGTGCGCGCTGTTCCTGTGGCATCTGCGTTCGGCGCTGGTGGCGATTATTTCCCTGCCGCTGGGACTGTGTATCGCGTTTATCGTGATGCATTTCCAGGGGCTGAACGCCAATATCATGTCGCTTGGGGGCATTGCCATTGCCGTCGGGGCGATGGTCGATGCCGCGATCGTGATGATTGAAAACGCCCATAAGCGGCTTGAAGAGTGGGGACATCAGCATCCGGATGAAAAACTGGATAACGCAACGCGCTGGAAGGTTATTACTGATGCCTCGGTAGAGGTCGGCCCGGCATTGTTCATCAGCTTGCTGATTATCACCCTGTCGTTTATCCCTATTTTCACGCTCGAGGGGCAAGAGGGGCGACTGTTCGGCCCGCTGGCGTTCACCAAAACGTATGCCATGGCAGGCGCGGCGTTTCTGGCTATTGTCGTCATTCCGATCCTGATGGGATTCTGGATCCGTGGCAAAATACCGGCGGAAAGCAGTAACCCGCTTAACCGTTTCCTGATCCGTATTTATCATCCACTGTTGTTGAAGGTGCTGCATTGGCCTAAAACCACCCTGCTGGTGGCGGTGCTTTCAATACTGACGGTTATCTACCCGCTGAATAAAGTCGGTGGTGAATTCCTGCCGCAGATTAACGAAGGCGATCTACTGTATATGCCGTCAACCCTGCCGGGGATTTCGGCGGCGCAGGCGGCGGATATGCTGCAAAAAACCGACAAGCTGATCATGACCGTTCCGGAAGTGGCGCGTGTGTTTGGTAAAACCGGTAAGGCGGAAACCGCAACGGATTCCGCGCCGCTGGAAATGGTCGAAACAACGATCCAACTGAAGCCGCAGGATCAGTGGCGTCCGGGGATGACGATGGACAAAATCATCGCCGAACTCGACAAAACCGTGCGCTTGCCAGGGCTGGCGAATCTGTGGGTTCCGCCTATTCGTAACCGTATCGACATGCTTTCTACCGGCATCAAAAGCCCGATTGGGATAAAGGTGTCAGGTAACGTTCTGGCTGATATCGACGCCACGGCAGAACAAATCGAAGAGGTAGCCAGAACCGTGCCGGGCGTCGCTTCGGCGCTGGCTGAGCGGCTGGTGGGCGGGCGCTATATTAATGTGGACATTAATCGGGAGAAAGCAGCCCGCTACGGTATGACCGTTGGCGCGGTACAGTTGTTTGTCACCTCCGCGGTCGGAGGCGCGATGGTGGGCGAAACGGTGGAAGGGATTGCACGTTATCCGATTAACCTTCGCTATGCGCAGAGCTATCGTGATAGCCCGGAAGCGCTGCGTAATCTGCCTATTCTGACGCCCATGAAGCAGCAAATCACGCTGGCTGATGTTGCAGATGTGACAGTGGTTTCTGGTCCGTCGATGTTGAAAACCGAAGATGCGCGACCCACCAGCTGGATTTATATCGACGCCCGCGACCGTGACATGGTTTCGGTGGTGAACGATCTGAAAAAAGCGATCGCTGAAAACGTGCAGTTAAAGCCGGGGACCAGCGTGGCGTTTTCCGGGCAGTTCGAGCTGCTTGAACGCGCCAGCCATAAGCTCAAACTGATGGTGCCGATGACGCTGATGATTATCTTTGTCCTGCTTTATCTGGCTTTCCGTCGCTTTGGTGAAGCGCTGCTGATTATCACCAGCGTGCCCTTTGCGCTGGTAGGGGGGATCTGGTTCCTCTACTGGATGGGGTTCCATATGTCGGTTGCGACCGGAACCGGGTTTATCGCCCTGGCCGGCGTTGCCGCGGAGTTTGGCGTAGTGATGCTGATGTACTTGCGCCATGCTATTGAAGCCGAGCCTGCGCTGGAAAATCCGCAAACCTTTACGGCGGATAAGCTGGATGAAGCGTTGTATCACGGCGCGGTGCTGCGCGTGCGTCCGAAAGCGATGACCGTGGCGGTGATTATCGCGGGCCTGTTGCCAATCTTGTGGGGGACAGGGGCGGGCTCAGAAGTGATGAGCCGCATTGCCGCGCCGATGATTGGCGGCATGATTACCGCGCCATTGCTGTCGCTGTTTATTATTCCGGCAGCTTATAAGCTGATGTGGCTGCACAGGCATCGTAGCCAAAAGTAATGCCTTGAAGCGCTCGCCTGCGTCGGTTTTGTTGCCGAAGCAGGCGGTGCGTTATGCCGCCAGCGCTTTCACGCGTTTTCGGTACTCGCCCGGCGTGCAGCCAAATCCCCGTAAAAAGACTTTGTGAAACGATGATTCGCTGGCGTAACCCACCGACTCGGCAATAACGATCAACGGCTGCGATCCGCGTGACAGCATCTGGGCGGCGAATTGCAGCCGTAGCTCGGTTAACACCGCCAGCGGCGTGGAGTTTGATACTTCACGGAATAGCTGCGCAAAGCTGGCCCGCGACATATGGGCACGCTTTGCCAGTTCTTCGACAGTCCAGGGAAAAGCCGGTGACTCCAGCATCATGAAGACAACGGCCCCAAGCCTTGGGTGCAGCAATAAATTCAGCACATTTTTAGCGGGTGTCGGCTGGGATAGCCACTCGCGAACGGCTAACGCGAACAGCGTAGCGCATTGCTGGCTGCAAACGATGTTGGAGCCAGGCAGATCGTTGATGTATTCCTGCTGCATAAGCGCAATCATGGCCTTCAGCCAGTGGCTAATGGGACTATTATCTTCTGGTGCCAGTATTAATACTTCCGGAAGGGCGGTTAAAAAATAGCGTGAAGATGCCTGCAATCGCAGGCTTCCGCAGACAATATGCGTTTGTTCTTCCCCTGTCTGGCACAGCCGATGCGCGGAGTTTTGAGGCAGAATGACTATTGTTCCTGGGCGTAACGTAGAAGACGTTCCGTCTGGCATATCCAGTTGAGCAAATCCCTGGGTTACCGTATGCCAGCGGATAACGGACAGCTCGCCCGCCGCGTGCGGCAGTTGCCAGTCCCTGCTCAGCAGGCAGTTTTGATCAATCGAGCCCTGCGGGTCGTTAAGCATAAGTAATCGGCTAAGTGCATCCATAAAGACTCCTGAGCAGTTCTTGTTGATGCTTGTCGAGATAAAGTAACGCTGTTACTCATTATTTATTAAATAAATTTATGGTCTTAGTTTATTGTCTCGATGGATTGAGTGGAAGAGAGATAGTAGTTGTTTAGACGATTTGACAGTAATTTGCGTGATATGGATACATTGTTCATGCATCGTTAAACCTATACTTCAGTTCAACAAACGAACAGTGACATGGTGGAGAGACAGCATGAATCAGTATCAGGCGATTATTATCGGATTTGGCAAAGCGGGTAAAACGCTGGCGGCTACCCTGGCGAAAACGGGCTGGCGAGTGGCGATTATTGAACAGTCAAACACCATGTATGGCGGGACATGTATCAATATCGGCTGCATTCCCACCAAAACCCTGGTACACGATGCTGAACTTCAGCATGACTTTGCTGCGGCGATGCAGCGCAAGGCCTCCGTTGTCAGCTTTCTGCGTGATAAAAATTTCCATAATCTTGCCGATCTGGAAAATGTAGATGTGATTGAAGGTCGTGCTGAATTCATTGATAACCATACGGTGCGGGTCGTGCAGTCAACAGGCGCGATTGAGCTAAGCGGCGAAAAGATCTTTATTAATACCGGCGCACAGGCAACGATGCCAAACGTGGCAGGGTTAATGACTACACCGGGCGTGTTTGACAGTACCGGGTTGTTAAGTTTGACGCAACGTCCGGAACGTTTGGGGATTTTGGGCGGTGGTTATATTGGTGTTGAATTCGCATCAATGTTTGCCAACTTTGGCAGTAAGGTCACCATTTATGAAGCCGCCCCACTGTTTTTAGCCCGCGAAGATCGGGATATTGCCGACGCTATCGCCAACATTTTACGCGACAAAGGGGTTGAGATTATCCTCAATGCCAGGGTGCAGGCGATTTCGTCCCATGACGGCGCGGTGCAGGTGCAAATGCCGGAAGGCGTCCAGACTGTGGATGCGCTACTGGTGGCATCAGGTCGCAAACCGGCAACTGAAAATCTGCAGTTGCAGAAAGCGGGTGTGGATGTCAACGCGCGCGGTGCCATTGTAGTGAATAAATATCTGCGTACTTCGGCAGACAATATCTGGGCCATGGGCGATGTGACGGGGGGGTTACAATTCACCTATATCTCGCTGGATGACTTCCGTATTGTGCGCGACAACCTGTTAGGCGAGGGATTACGTAACACCGGCGATCGCCAAAACGTACCGTATTCTGTTTTTATGACGCCGCCGCTTTCCCGCGTGGGAATGACAGAAGAACAAGCTCGCGCCAGCGGCGCGGCGGTCCAGGTTGTCACCCTGCCTGTCGCGGCTATCCCGCGTGCACGGGTGATGAATGACACGCGTGGCGTACTTAAAGCGGTGGTAAATCGCGAAACGAAACAGATATTAGGCGTATCGCTGCTGTGCGTGGATTCTCATGAGATGATTAATATCATTAAAACCGTTATGGATGCTGGTTTACCTTACACGACATTGCGCAATCAAATATTTACTCATCCGAGCATGAGCGAATCACTGAACGATCTCTTCTCTCTAATAAAATAATAATATAGTTTGCATGATTGCCCCACCTGTCTGGGGCTTTTTTTTATCATATATAAAGAAATACTCATGAACAGTTATTCTGGTGTTATGGAGGAAATAAGATAAGCAATAATGTTTTATTCTATTACGAGTGAAATCACTTGTTAATGGAAATAGAAATGAACATGCTTAAAACTTCATTATTGTTGACTGCTTTACTGACCGCGCCGGTGACATTTTCTGCACTGGCACAGCAGCCAGTCGAAGTAGCCCGCGTCAGCGTGTCGGCAATTGCCGCCGCACCTTCTGTTGTTGAACATGCAATCGCCAGACTGGCGCAGGAAAAGAAGGCAACTTCCTGGAAAATCACCTCAATGCGCATTGATAGCAGCACTCATGCAACCGCAATTTTGTACAAGTGAGGAGAGTCTGAATGGAAAAGTATCTGCGTTTACTCAGCAAGGGCGATAGAATTGGATTAACATTGATTCGCCTGAGTATTGCCATTGTTTTTATCTGGATTGGCTTATTGAAATTTGTACCTTACGAAGCCGATAGTATTACGCCATTTGTTGCCAATAGTCCGGTAATGTCATTTTTTTATGAACATCCAGAAGAATATAAGCAGCATTTAACCCACGAAGGTGAGTTTAAACCGCAGGAGCGGGAATGGCAGAAGGCGAATAACACCTATACGTTCTCCAATGGTCTGGGCGTAGTCGAAGTGCTGATCGCATTGCTGGTGCTGGCTAATCCTGTTAGCCGTTGGTTGGGATTAATTGGTGGCGTACTGGCATTTGCTACTCCGATTGTGACGTTATCATTTTTAATTACCACACCGGAAGCATGGGTGATGCCACTGGGCGATTTGCACCACGGTTTTCCGTACTTGTCCGGAGCCGGGCGTCTGGTGTTGAAAGACACATTAATGCTGGCGGGAGCGGTGATGATCATCGCAGATTCATCGCGATCAATTATTAAGCAAAAGTATTGAATTTTTAACGTTGTACCCTCTGTAAGACAGTAAGCCTCTATAGTTCGATTCGGTAATTACCGGGCCAGCAGGATGCTGGCCTTTTTTCTGCCCTAAGGTAAATTTATTTTACAGGTGAAATATAATTATTCACTTTTTCACAATTACTAGTCGGAGCTATATTCCTGGTTAATGATATAGTGCCGTAAGCATTTTCTCTTCTTCTTGCGATAGCACGCCAGTCCGCATACTTCGTGGTCCTTCCATCAAAACCCATTCATTTCCCTCTATTTTTTTCTGTGTAGTTCTTGCTATTTGTTATCTCAAAATGACATCTCAAAAAATTTTATTATTCTCTTTTGTTATAGTTAGCCAACAACTTC
This sequence comes from Citrobacter sp. 21OH12SH02A-Citro, assembly GCF_027919895.1. NCBI lineage: Bacteria > Pseudomonadati > Pseudomonadota > Gammaproteobacteria > Enterobacterales > Enterobacteriaceae > Citrobacter > Citrobacter sp. 21OH12SH02A-Citro. The sequence goes on along the minus strand of NZ_CP114801.1, from coordinate 3,458,951 downwards.
ATGTGGTTTTAGGCATGGCTTCAGCTAGAATTAACTTTGATTAAATGTTTTTACGTATCAATAAATGGCTAAAGATAGTTAAAAACTTAATTTTTAACCAACTGTTCGACATGGAATCCACTATGGTAATTAAGCACCAGGGGTGGATGCTGATCTCGCGTTTTGTGAGCAACCAAAAGCGAGACATCTCTTAAATATGGAAATAAGGGTTTTAGAATGAGCTTTGGATTAGCAAAGGACAACAAGTTTGAAATCATCGCTACCCTTCGTGAAGAGTTGCACAAGAAAACGAAACTTGAAGTTTTATGTGAAAACCATAGTGTTATCACGCAGTTAGAGAAGATTGATTTCGAGCGGTTTGTCATCTCCGGACACGAAGACATTGTTCCTGAAAAGGTCCAGTACTTTATCCTGCACAGTGAAAGTGGGATTGTAAAATTTAGTGCCAGATTCGAACAAACCTTATCAGCAGGTGCACAAGCAGGATTATCCTACTTCATCCCGGATATGATTTTCTTTGCCCAGCAGCGACAAAATCAGCGTTTTTCCTTCCTGAAGGGTTACGACTTTTTCTGTTTTGGTCGTTACAAAAACGGAGAAAACTACTCTCTGAAGATTAAAAACATCTCGCAGGGCGGTTGTGCATTAATTGTTAAAGATGTGAACTCCCGTTTTCTCTATAAAGATGCGGTGATTAAAAATGCCGCGCTGGATTTTGATACGTTTGGCAGTTTACAGCTGGATTTGAAAGTGATCGATGTCGTCATGATCAATGAATTTGATGAGGATAATCAATTGTATGCCTGTCATCAGATCTCATGTGAGTTCGATTTTAAAAATCGTCGTGAAGAGGCAGAGGTCGAGAAGATTATTATTAAATTTTTAATGAGTAACAAGATTTGATGCTGATAAGGAGCGATGAACAGGATGTTGATGTGTGGCAGTGATAATTTTGTGGGCAACGGTTTGTTCGCCTACCTGACAAGCAAACATGTACCGATACAAACATTCCAGTTTGAGGATATGTTGCATCAGTCATCATTATGCCAGCATCAAACCATGGTTTTTAATATCATTGATAACGAACAACCATGTTCAACTATCGTGCAGTTTTTGAATAAAAACCGCTTCAAGTTTTATAATAATGTCGTGGTAATTATTGCTGATAGTTTGGTGGCGAAATTATGTGTAGAGTTATTATATGTTGAAAAAACGATAGTTTTGACGGAGAAATCTTCACTGCGCGATTTCGGTCAACTGGCGTCGTTAACGGCCGGGAAATGGAATCCCCGGCTGTATCGTTCACAGAAAAGATTAACCGAGAGAGAGCAGCAGATTCTGAATTTATTGGTAAACGGATATACCGCCAGAGAAATTTCAGAGTTAGTCAGCCTGAATTATAAAACTATCCAGGCGCATAAAATGAGGGTCGTCACCAAGCTGGGACTGACCAATACCTCGGAATTAAATAAATTAATTGTCAGATTTACCCATCGTATGTCTTTTTTACCCTAACCTGGCCATTCTATTCTGATGTAACACACCTAATAGTAGATACAATTCGGGAGTGATATTGACTGGTTTTTAATTTTTATGATTTGTTGAGGGAGAGATGAATGTTTAATTCTAGTGAGGTGTTAACCGCGCTTGAAAAGGCATTGAATACCAGTCAGCTTTATATGGTTTATCAACCAATTTTTAATTTGTGTAATCAGCGTATTAGCGGGTTTGAAGCATTAATGCGTTGGAATAGCCCCCAGATGGGGATGATCTCTCCCGATGTTTTTATTACCTTGCTGGAAGACAGCGGCAATATCATGTCAATTGAAGATATGGTTACCCACACTCCCTGGGATGTGGCAACCCGTTGGCCAGAGCCCCTTGTATTGTCCGTCAATATTTCCGCGCTTGAGTTCTGCGATCCGCTGTTACCCCAACGCGTCAGAAAAAACCTTACTGTATGTGGTCTCCCGCCCCATCGATGCCAGATAGAGGTCACGGAAACGTCGCCGCTGTGCGACAGTCAGGTTGCGGCTAAAAATATGACGGAGCTGAAGGCGATCGGGGTCAAAATTGCCCTTGATGATTTTGGAACCGGCCACGCCAATCTTAACTATCTGTTGAAATATCCTTTTGATACCTTAAAAATTGATAAGGAATTTATCGCCGGCATTGAACCCGATACCCGCTCAACAAAGATTGTCGAGGGTATAATTTCACTGGCGCACAATTTTGGTATTGAAGTTCTTGCTGAAGGGGTGGAAACCCAGTCCGAACTGGACCGGCTGATGCAGATTGGTTGTGACAAAATTCAAGGCTTTTTCATTTCTCCCCCAGTGTTAGCAGAAGAGATCCCGTTACTCCTGACGCAGTATAATCCTTAATCTTCTCCCTCTCTGTTGTTCCCCTGAATCTCGTTTGTTTCGCGTTGCCAGAGGGCCGCTCCCGCGCTTTTCCTGCCTATAAAAATAAGTCCGTAGGCCTGATACGTTAAGCGCATCAGGTAGCTTTGTATCTGTGACAGGCAAAAAAAAGCCCCCTGTTAAACAGAGGGCTAGCGAGTTTATGTCAGCTTAGAACGATTTCTTAAAGCCAATTGATGCATTAACCGGCGCTTCAACCTGCGACTTACTGCCACCGTTACTAAATTGCGTACCCAGTTCTCCGTAAACCTGCAGGTTTCTGTCGATAGACCATGACAGACCGGCTGCAACTTCAGTGCTGGAGTACTGTTGTGAAGACTCAAGCGTGGTGGTGGCTACCGCATTGCTAAAGTGCGTTTTGTCTTTTGAACCCAGACCCTGCCAGACGTTGACCCTGCCGTAAGGCTGGAATTTGCCATGGTTGGTGTCATAGTCAGCGACCAGACGCACGCCCAGACGGGCGGTAAAGGAATCCGCGGTATCCATTTTCACTTTCGTTTGGGTCACACCATCAAGCCGCCCGTTATCAAAGTCGCTGTGTTGATAGATCAGCTGAGCCTGAGGTTCCAGACTCCATGCGCTGGCGCCTAAACGGAACGATTTACCCACTTCTGTTGACGCCGTCAGCGTGTTGCCTCTGACGGTATACGAGCCGTTGTTACCGGTCGCCGCCAGGCGGGATTTATGGTTACCGTATTGCAGGACGTTATCAACATACATCCCGTCGCCCGAGAACCAGGTGGCGTAGCCGCCGACATAAAACGCGTTGTCGTCGATGTTGCCGCCTTTGCCGTCGCTGCCTGTCTTCGTGCCTTTCACGTTGCTGTCGATATCAAGAATGCTGGTATACATCCCGGCTTTCCAGCTTTCGTTGGCATACATATCGACGCCAACCTGAATCCCCATGGTGTGGGAGCTGGTTTGCGTTCCAGCCGCATCATCCAGTTTGGTTTTACCGGAGTAGCCAATCATTCTTGCCCAGGCGCGATTGTCTTCATCAATACCTGGTTTAACCTCGTCACCCATACGCTGGTGCATGTTGCCTAACAGGCTGATGTCGCCCTGACGAACGACGCTGGCGAGACCAGAATACAGCATAGTTTCTGGACGATATTCGCTTCTCAGATACCAGTTTTCACCCTGACCCTGAGCGTTACCCGCATGCAGTTGATACTCAAATGCGCCTGCAGCCATACGATCGGCGGCAAGATGGAAGGCGTCTCGTGACGTTTGTGCCGTAGTGGTTGCGCCATTGAGCGCGGTTACCACTTCGATACCATCACCAATAGTTGGTGCGCCGAGACCAGAACCATCGACATCCAATAGCGTACTACCGCTGGCTTTACCGCCATCGATAATCAGACGGTCGGCAATGCCTGCGCCGCTGCCAGTTTGTGTGGCCGCCATGTTAATAGTCCCTTTTTCGCCGGTGTAATCCCCTTTGACGGTTAACGTTGTGCCAGTCTGCTGGCCGATGAGTGAAACATCGCCGCCGTTGCTCAGTCCCGCTACCGTCTGGTTGTAACCTTGCGTGTTGAGGGTGGTGTCAGCGACAACGTAGTGGTGTGATGCGCTACTCAGAGTGTTGGTATTACCCGCCTGCAGTACACCGTTGGCAATCAGCGTTGCGCCGCTGTAGCTGTTTTCACCATGCAACTCCGTAACACCGCTGCCGGTTTGATGCAGTTGGCCTTCGCCGCTGATATTACCGGTCAGCGCCAGGGTATCGCCACGATTGACGTTGAGTACGCCGTTATCAACGATATCCCCCTGAATGCTGCCGATATCACCGCCGTTACCCAGCTGTAAAACGCCTTGCTCGATGGTGGTGCCACCGGTGTAGGTGTTATCCAGCGTCAGGGTGAGGGAGCCTTTACCAGTTTTGGTCAACTGACCGTTACCTTCGACTTCCGTCAGCAGAGAAACGTTATGTCCGTTGGTGTCGAATGTCCCGCCGCCGGATTCCAGAGTCACCTGACGAGCGGTATCAAACGCTTCACCATATTTCAGCGTACCACCATTAAAGGTAATTCCCGTCTCTGGTGCGCCAAGGTTGGTATCACCCGCCACCTGCAGCGTACCTGAGGTGATGGTGGTTCCACCGCTGTAAGTATTGTCGCCAGTGAGGATGAGCGTACCGAGGTCGCCTTTATTCAGGCCGCCGGTGCCGCGGATCACGCTGTCGATAGTCGCGGTGTAGTTAGCGCCGTCTACTGTGCCATCGCCGACGCGAATCAGCGTATTAGCCGTATCGGCGGTAATGGCTTCACCGCCCACGCGATAACCATCGGTGGCGAACTGTGCGCCACTGATGATGACGTCGCCTTTGCTGTTATCGACGGTTACATTGCCCGCTTCACCCTGGAAGACGGCGAACGCGGCATCGGTAAACGGTGCGTTCAGCGCGCCTTCTGGCGTTGATTCATCCGTTGTCCAGTTGTCATTACCCTGGCTGGATTGCCAGATACCGTCGCCGCCGTTGATGACGCCGTTGTTTTTCAGCTCGCCATTCTCACCGCCGGTGCCGTCCCAGAAACGTAGCGTCAGCCCGGCATGGTTGACCAGGTTAACCTGGTTTTTAACCGAGGTTTGTACGTACAGGCTGTCCGCAGCTTCCGGCGCGTCGGCAATGTCCATCACATTGTTGGTTAATGTGCCGGTGTAGTTGATGACGCGGTAAACACCAACGTCAAAGCTTCCGCCTGGAGAGGTCTGGATATTGAGCTTACCGTCGAGCGTCAGATCGCCATTCATATCTATCAGGTCATTGAAGGCTCCGCCTGGGGTATAGGCCTGACCAAACTGGTAATCAAGCTGTGCGTTATCGCTGAGCGTCAGTGAACCGGTAGTCAGTTTACCCACGCTATTGATGGCCGCACCCGCGGTAATATGGCCGTCATCCAGTACATCAACCGCGCCGCCGATAATACCGTTCCCGCCGAGCGTTGCCCCAGATTTCACCGTCACCTGACCGGTCGCGGCAGACTGATTACCGTTGACCAGCAGTACGCCTTCATTGACGTCCGTGGTGCCGGTCCAGGTGTTATCGCCGGTCAGCGTTAACGTGCCGTCACCGATTTTCACCAGGCTGCCATCGTTGCCGCTGATAATGCCGCTGATGGTGTCATCAAGATGCAGATTACCCAGCGACAATTCTTTATTGCCCAGTTCGACATTCCCCGCGCCGGACAACGAGCCGATAGATGTTGCGCTGTCGACTGCGCTGATATCGACCTTGCCGCCCGCCAGGTTTTTAACGACGGTATTCTCTGCTAACGCCTGGTCCGCAAAGGTCATCAGTCCGCTGTTATTCACGCTTGCAGAACCACCGCTGGCGTTTTCTTCCAGCGCCAACGTACTGTCTTTTGACACGTTAACCGTCGCCTCGCCCGCGGTGGCGTTATCGGTTAACAGCGCTTTCGCTGTGCCCGTCAGGTTCAGTTTTGCGCTCGCGGCGGTGACGTTATCCGCCAGTGTTAACAGGCTGTCGGCGATGTTCATGGTCAGGGATTTCAGGCTGGTCTCTGTTCCGCTGACATTGAGCGTTGCCCCGTTATTGACGTTCACGGTGCTGCTTTCATTGCTACCAAAGGCCCCGGTTTTGCTGACGTTGACCGTCACATTGTTGGCATTTCCGGTACCGGCAATTTCTGTGTCGCCTTTATAGCTGTTCGCGCGATTGAGCGACAAGGTACTGCCCGCATCGCTTGAGCTGCTGGTGACTTTCAGTTTACCGTCGCCGGTAATCTCACCGGTTGGCGTGAAGTTATGTGAATTGAGGTCAAACACCGCCGCGTTATCATTCGCGCCCAGCGCAATGGTGCGATTGCTGGTCAGGTCCGCACCCATCTGCAGCGTGGAGCCATTGTTGATAGCCAGGTCGGTTCCGCTCTGACCGAGGTTGCTGTCGGCGGAAATCTGCAACGTACCGCCATCAATGCGTGTGCCGCCGCGATACGCGTTATCACCGCTGAGGATCAGACGGCCAAGGTCGGTTTTCACCAGCGTCAGCTTGTCAGTCGTGCTGGCTTCGCGGATGACGGACTCAATGGTCGCGGTATAGTTTTGCCCCGCGCCACCCGCGCCAACGCGCAGCAGCAGTTCACCGGTTCCCGGCGTCTGGCCGGCGTGAGTCGCGTTTTCCGTGGTGGCATAAGCGTTAAGTGCGTCGCCTTTAACGACATAGCCATCGGCGTCAAACTGTGCCCCGGAGAAGTTAACTTCTCCTGCGGCGTTATCCACGGTAACGGTGCCACCTTTGGTGGTGAAGACGGCAAAGGACTTCTGCGCCCAAGGTGCGTTACCTTCGCCCGTTGCCGTGGTCCAGTTGTTATCACCCTGACTGCCGATCGCCATCCATTTGCCATCGCCACCGTCAATTTTGCTGTCGCCCTCAATGCCCGACGCGCCGTGGCTTTGACTTACCGTCGCCCCGTCCCAGAATTGCAGGGTAACGCCGTTGGCGTTCACCAGGTTGACCTGTTTGTCGATAGAGGTCTGGACAAAAATATTGCTCTTATCCTGACTGTCCGGTATTGCGCCCAGCTCCAGCGTCTGGTTATCCAGCGTACCGCCGTAATTATAGATACGGTACACGCCCGGTCCGAAGTTACCGCCTTGCGACGTGGTAACATCCAGGGTCCCGTCCAGTTGCAGATCGCCTGCCACGTTCACCAGATCGTTTAGCGCACCGCCTGGCGTAAAGGCCTGGCCCAGTTCAAAAGCGGAGGTCGTTTTGCTGCCAAGCTGCAGATTACCGTTAACAGATAGCGTACCCGCACCGCCGTCACCGGCGCTGATGGTTGTGGCATCGTTCATCAGCACGTTGCCGCCGATAATGCCTTTACCGCCCAGTGTGGACGTGCCGCTGACGGTGGTGACGCCGCGCGCCGCGCTTTGATCGCCATTCACCAGCAGTGTGCCGTTAGTAACGGTGGTGTTACCGGTATAGGTATTGTTGCCGTTCAGACGGGTAATGCCGCCGCCGATTTGCTGTAGCGCGCCGATACCGGAGATCACACCGTTGAGCAGCACGGTGTTGGCGCGATTAATCGCCAATACGCCGTTGTCGATGATGTCAGAGACGGCGCTCACTTCGCCTTCATTTCCACCGTCACCTAACTGCAGCGTACCGGTTTGATCAATGGTGGTAGAGCCGGTGTAGCTATTGTTGGCGGTAAATACCGTGGTACCGCCCGCCGCACGTTCAAATTTCCCGTCGCCGCTGATGATGCCGCGATAGATCTGTGCTGTTGAGGTATCCCCCTGAGTATCGAAGATAACCTTGCTGTCTGCGCCCTGGGTGGTGACATTGTAATCGCCAATGCTTGCGGCAGTGCTGGTTGGTTCGACGTGGTCGCCGGTACGCAGCGTGGCGCCATTGTTTACAGCAAGGGTTTCGCTCGCCAGATTCAGGTTTTCAACGATGCGTACATCTGCATTTGACCCGCTGATGGTCAGTGAATCCCAGCCAGTGCCAATGTTGGTACCGGTATTCAGGTTGTCGCTAGCCAGCGTACCAATCTTCGCACCTTTTGTATCAGTGAAGGTGAGGGCGTTGCCCGTTCCCGCTGCGGTAAGGATGTGGCGCGTTTTATCCAGCGTCACATTGCCAATGTTGGCTTTATTGTTACCGCCAGTACCCGCGAAATTCACTTCGCCAGCATAAGAGCCGCTACGCCAGTTGAAGGTATCCGTACCTTCACCGGTGTTGATTACGCCGCTGGTCACACCGCCGCTGATATCGATGGTGTCATTGCCTTTACCAGACTGAACTGCCACGGCCGAGTCGTTGATGGCCTGCAGGGTTCCCGTGTTGGTAATGGCTTTACTGCTGTCGCCGCTGGCGTCTATTACTGGTGAGGTGGTGCTGGCAGAGATAATCTTGCCGCTGTTGGTCAATGCGCTAACGTTTTTCGCGATGATTGCTGAACCACCTGCGCTGTCATGCACGTTGATGTCGGCATTGGTGGTGATACGACCGTCCGTATTGGCGCGAATACCGCTGCCTTCGCTGTTGAGTACCTCAATGGTATAGCCTTTGCCGATGGTTAGATTGCCCGTCACCGCGTCGCCATTACGTTGTTCAAAGGCGAAGCCGGTACCTTTACCGTTGACGTTGAGGATGTTGTTCAGCCCATCGTTCATGGTCAGCGCCACGCTGGTGCGGATCCCTGGGCCATCGTTGGAGTCGATGGTGACATCACGCAGCGTGATATTGGTGTTGTTGGCATCGTTTTGAATACCGGCACCGGTACCATCAGCGCGGATCATCACGCTTTGCGCGGCCAGAGCGCCAGCGCCTTCGGCCAGGCGAATACCGTCCGCGGAGCCATCGGTGGTAATGCTGTCGCCAGTCATACCGTTAATCAGCAGGCTTGCCCCTTGGGTCAACAGAACGCCAGCGGTGCCATCATCAACCTGAATTTTGCCCAGCTTATTAATCTGCGCGCTGGAGCCTGAGGCGCGTACGCCGATGCCGTTGCTGACATGCAGGGCGAGGGAGGAGTTATTGGTTAAGCTACCGCCTTTTTGAACATCGACACCGATGCTGTCGACGCTGGCCAGATCGATAATCGATTTGGTATCGAGGATCAGGTTGCCCAGACTCCTCGCCACATAGGCGATTACCTTGTTGCCGCTGGCTTCAGAGGTGATCTTCGCGTTTGAGGTGAGGGTCGTGCTCGTGGCATTGCCCTGCGTATTACCATTCAACTGATGCGCCTGACCATCCACAACCCCGGCAACGGTTCTTTCACCGGTTAAATTGATGGTGGTTTTATCGCTGATGGTCCCTTTCGCGCCGCCTTCGATAACCAGCGCCGCAGAGTCAGTGCCCTTAACGGTAAACGTTGCTTCACCGGTATCTACGTTACTGCCTGCGCCGGTGGCGAGTACGCCCACGGAATTGTTACCGCTGAGAGTCAAATCCAGGTTGGAGGTGGACTGATCTTTCGGGTTAGTGGTATTACCGGCCAGCAATGCGCCATTGGCGATACGGAAAATGGTGGTGCGATCCTGACCGTTGTCATTCATCACCGCCTGACCAATATTGGCGGTAGCGCCCTTACCATACAGGTAATAACCAATCTGATCGGTGCTGTTAAATGAGGGGCTACTTAAGCTGTCAACGTTAGCGATGGCGTTATCACGCACGTGGACGCCGATGTTACCGGCTTTATCCAGCGTAATATTAGAGTAGACGTTGACTACTGCCTGACCGTTGGCGCCACCTTCCGCCCAGATGGCGTAGTTACGATTACCGACGCCGCCTTCACCGTCCACCACGATAGAGCCTGCAGCGCTGGTGGTGACTTCGGCATTTTTGTTATTGGCGCTAACGTGGATCCCTACGTTGTTGGTGCCATTCACGTTAATCTTGCCGTCGTTACGGATTTCCTGATTATTTTCTGCGCCGCTGTCGTGTACGGAGATGCCGTAGTTTTTACTGCTGCCCCCTTTAGAACCGCCATTGATCACGATATTGCCGGTATTGAGGACGTTGCCCGTGGCATTTCCGACCAAAATCCCTGCGGCGTTACGGACGCCGGTTCCCAGCGTGATAAGGCCGTTGTTAATCACCTCTTTGGCGCTCTTGATCATAATACCGGCGCTCAGGCTGGAACCGCCTGCCATGGTGACATCTTTAGCCGGATCGCTTGCGTCGCGACCAAGATAAATAGAGGCATTCTGAGCGTTGGTAAAGGTGGCATTCCCGGCGACTTCTACGCCATAAGCGGTGCCGCTGGCAAAGGATGTACCGCTTTTACGTCCGTCTACGACGTTAATATCGCCGTTGTTGACCCCTTGCGCATCGTCAGACAATTGCATACCAATCGCCAGCGTCAGCGAAGAAGCGGGGACGTCTTTGCTCCAGGGATCGGCTGCCGAAGCGGTACCAAAGTTATCGGTGGTGATCGCCTGGTTGATGATGCCGTTGTTAGCGATCTGGCTGGTGCCTTGACCTTGCATACCAAATGCGCCATAGCTGTTGACGTTTTGGTTGCCGTCTTTATCGATAAACAGCCCTGAGTTGATCATCCCGTTGTTGGTTGCCGTCGCGTCTTTTGCCAGCATGCCAATCGCCAGGCTCTGCCCGGTAGACGTTCGTAATGCGTTCAGTTCGCCAAAGTTTGTGATAACCCCGCCATCAACGGCTTTCATGACGCCATTAATACTGCCGTCAACGGCAAGAATCGCATCTTTGTTCAGGGTGCCGGAGGTGCCTGCGCCGTTGGCGTAAATAGCATGCAGTTCACCGCGGCCAGCGGTCGCGTTATTGACATGCGATAAGCCGTCTGTCCAGACGTCGTAATCCCAACTGAGCACGTCAGAGGGCTTGCTGGAATTGATCAGACCATCAATCAGCTCGGCATACTTCGTTTGTGCTGCGGTGACGGTAGTGACTTCATTCGCTTCCAGCCACAGTTGGATTTGGCTGACTTTTTCGCCTTCCGGGTTTTCCGCCGCGTCGCTGCTATTGCCCAACAGCCAGTCGTTAAATTCGGCCAACTCCTGCGTGTTGGTGATGTTAAATGTGCGCTCACCCGTTTCGACGACTTTGCCGTCCGTATCATAGCCGTAGGTCATGAGCGTGACATCATCGCCAAACACGGAGGTTTGCGCTGAGCCGGCGAAGGTTTTTTCAGGAATAACCGGGGCGGCGTTAAATTTTATAAAGTTATCGGATTGCCAGTAAACCTGGCTACCCGCGTCCTGAGCCTCCAGTAAGGAGGAGTCTTTGGCCAGTAATTCGATGGTATTGGCTTTGGCGCGTACATTGAGCGTGTCGTCGCCCAAATTCAGATTGGCCGTGGAGCCGTTTGTCGCCAGCGCGATGCCAAATTGTTTGTAGATTTTAGACTGCGTCGGATCGTAAGTGTTTAATGCCGAATCGCCAATCTGTGATTCGGTAAGAAAGTTACTTAACGCGTTGGTATCAAAGACTTTAATGGTTGTTTTTTCGCCGGGGAACGCCGGGTCGTTAATCTCAAATTCTGTGCTCTGCGAAGGCGTTGATGATTGGTTATAAGTCAGGTATTCCGCCAGCTCCTCGGCGGTAGTAATCGTTTTTACGCCCTGGTCAGGGCTGGTGGCCTGCAGGGTGATTTTGCCGGTTTGCAGTAGCTCTCTGATGGTCGTTGATTCAACAACGCCACTTTGACCCGGACTGATGGTTGGGATCGCGCCGCTGATATTGAGCGCCTGACCAGCAGTGATATCTTCATATAAGAATCCGTAGTCGTGGACACCCTCATAATCCCCAACAGAAATACCTGTCTGGTAGTCGGCGAAAATATTATGTTCACCGATGTCGATGATCGGAGTTGCTGAAGCTTGCATTGAAGCAGCGCTTAATGCGCCGGCCGCCAGTACGGCGACAGTTTTACGTGAGCTGCTTTTTTTCTTTCCTTTGGTTAATTCGGAAACGACCACCCAGATACCGAGCACCGCGTTCCAAATAATGCTGTAAACTTTGTTCATATATAACCCTCGTCTACATTCCTGTTATGTGTATTGTTAATACATTGAGTTGTTGGCTATGGTTGGCACGCGGATGTGCTACCCGGTAATAGATTTTTGGAAATAGGATTCCCTTCCGTGCGATGCGGAATTAAAAAGTGAGCCGAAAGGAAATCTTTTAAATAATAACCGTGATAATTGTCCTTAAATAAGTCAGTTACGGCTGGCTATAGTGAGAAATGGTGTACTTGAGTCGGGAGTTATTTTTCCCGAGTTTTCTGGCAATGTTGCTTTTGTACGCCCCGATGGTTTTTTCACTTTTTTGTGATGCCCCAGCGATTTGAGTCAATGACCAACCCCGGGCAAGCATCATCATTACGTTAAATTCGTTTGCTGTGATTTTGTTGTTTATTTCTTTGATATCAATTGGTTTTTTGTTTTGTGATATGCACGTCACGGCATGCAGTAACCGATCTAGGCTGGCGTCTTGATCGAGGAACTGCATGTTCCTCCCGCAAACGGTTTGAAAAATAGAAAAAGTAGCTTCATCTGCCAAAACAATAATTTTTGTGGCAGGGCGTAAAGCCATGTTGCGGATAATCCTAGCATATTTTAAAAAATCTGAGTTGTCAGGATTAATAATGATGCAATCCATTTCATAAGGGATTATGTTGACGGCAGAAAGCGTCTGAGAGGAGTAGTACGCGATATCAATATATAATGATGAACCACGTAGGATTTCTCGCATGCCTAGCCAGGGATAAATTGATTCACCCAAAAAAATAGCCTTAGACATAACGATCTCCTTGAAATTTTGGTGCAGGCGGTCGCCTCTTTTTTTAGGCTAAAAAAAGAGTTTCTTGCGACGCATGAAATGTTAATTAAATCTCGTATGACGTTCTTTGGTGTGAACGCATCCTTATTTATTGCAGATTCAACAGGTATTATCTGTATTAATTTGAATCATTAACTATTCTTAAAGTAGATATTACACTTTGTTAAAATTTAAGATAAATCGTTTATTTCAGCTCTGAGTAAATGATTGATAGATTTCGCTTATGGATCACGCGAATAATGTTTCAGCCATTTCTATAAAGACAGGGTATTCCTATTTGTACTGGAGGGGATTTATATGAAAAATCTTATATTTCAAACAGATAACCATTCTTCTTAATGGGACTATTGGCAGGTAGGAGAATTCTTAATCAAGGCCAGGATAAAGAGAGAGGGAGAGCGGTGGGAGAGAGAAATATTGTCTTATTTGCAGTTATCGACCTAAAATTCGAGTATTTAAGTTGATAACTCTGACTTATCTTAATGGCTAAGCATTTTGTGCTATTTTTATCATTTGGTGCTTAATCTTCAAACCTCCCTTGAAGATGTTGTATTTTCTGCTTGCTATCGCTGATAGCGCTTACCCCGCCAACAGCTCCTGCTCAACCTGTTGCACCTGTTGTTCCAGCGTATTGCGGATTTCCGTAAGCGCCCGTTGTTGATCGGAGAAGTAAGCCTCTTTATCCGTCACGGAGGTGGCAAGGCGCCAGGCGTTCTCAGCTTCCAGTTCGGTAATCTCTTTGAGCAGTGCGTTAATTTGTTCTCTGAGCTGCTGTATTTTGCTGCGTAAATGCTGCAGATCGTTCAATCGGTCACTCGCCATCATCGGTTCGAGGCCGCTTTGCAATTGAGTCAGTAGCGCCCGAACGGCAGCAAGGTCGGCATTTTGGCGCGCCTGGTTAAGCTGCACCATCATCTGATGCGCTTTCTCTTTCAGATCGTCCGCCACCACGTCCGGATGACAAAGACGGCTGGCCTGACGCCACAGGCGTTTTAACTCATTACGCTCTTCAGAAGAAAGTCGTTGGTCCCGGCTAAAACGATGTTGCGCATCCTGCTGCTGCTCCTGATATTCATCATATTCATGGCTGGCTTCTTCCTGTGCCTGACGGGCTGCGCTGTCGTCCTGGCGAGAAAAGTCGTTTTCCAGCTCACGAATCTCCGCCAGCAGGGCGGTAATAAGTTCCGTTTGTTGTTGAATTCGTTGACGTGTTTCCACCGATTCGCGCGAATCTGAATTCTGGTTCATCCAGAGCTGCTTAAGCCTGGCCAGTTGATCAACAGCCTGGGAAATATAGTGCTGGCAGGATTGATAGTCTTGTTCCCGGCGTTTTCGCTCCGCTTCCTGTTTGCGCTGGGCGCTGGCGGCGAGCTGTTTACGCAACTCGAGGATCCGGCTCATCAGCGGCCCAAGGCGAAGATGATACAGATCGTTGAAATCATCGAGGATTTGAATGCGCGTGTTGCGCTTATCGATCAGGTCACGCAGCTGTGTTTCGAGCGCTTTTAGTTCCAGTTTACTGGCGGCAATGGCAGGATCCTGCCACGTTGAGACTGCCCGTTGAGATTGCAGCCAGGCCGTGATTTCACGTAGGGCGTCACTAAAGCGCCGTGCTTCGAGCGCCTGAACGATGGCGCCTGGCAAGACTGACATAGGCTCATTTTTCAGATGATCTACCTGCTGGAAAATAATCTCCTCATCTTCCAGTTCAATAGCGCTTTTGACGATTTCCAGTCGTTTGATGATCTTATTCATGACAGTCGTTGCCTGGCCTGGCTCAAAAACGAGTGGCTGAAACACAGCGGGTTCACCCGTTTGAAAATGTTAGAAAAACAGTAAAGCGCATTCTGTGGCCTGCGATGCCTTTTCGTCCAGAATAATTCACCGTAATTATGAACAAACGCAATGCCACGGGCACAGCGGGTCCTTATTGCGCCTTGCGACAACCAGGTTGAAATGTTAAAAGAAGCCCCTTCAATAAAAACGACACAGGGGAAGGGCGTGAAAAACGCGTCAACTGCATCTGACACCAGCGTGTCTGATGCCGCGTCAACGAATGAGCCGACGCTTCAGCGGGGGTTGCAAAACCGCCATATTCAATTAATTGCGCTGGGCGGCGCAATTGGTACCGGCCTGTTTTTGGGCATTGGCCCGGCTATTCAGATGGCGGGACCTGCGGTGTTACTGGGTTACGGCGTTGCCGGGATCATCGCTTTTTTGATTATGCGTCAACTGGGCGAAATGGTGGTGGAAGAACCCGTTTCCGGATCGTTTGCCCATTTTGCCTATAAATACTGGGGACCGTTCGCGGGATTTCTGTCCGGCTGGAACTACTGGGTGATGTTTGTGCTGGTTGGCATGGCGGAACTGACCGCGGCTGGGATCTACATGCAGTACTGGCTGCCCGATGTCCCGACCTGGATTTGGGCCGCGGCATTCTTCGTGATCATCAACGCGGTTAACCTGGTCAACGTACGTCTGTATGGCGAAACGGAATTCTGGTTTGCGCTGATTAAAGTGCTGGCCATTATCGGCATGATTGGTTTTGGCGTGTGGATGCTGTTTTCCGGTCACGGCGGGGAACATGCAAGCATTGATAACCTGTGGCGTTACAACGGCTTTTTTGCCACCGGCTGGAACGGGTTGATCCTGTCGCTGGCGGTGATTATGTTCTCCTTTGGCGGACTTGAGCTTATCGGGATTACTGCCGCAGAAGCACAGGATCCGCAGAAAAGCATTCCAAAGGCGGTAAACCAGGTGGTGTACCGTATTCTGCTGTTTTACATCGGTTCTCTGGTGGTGCTGCTGGCGCTGTACCCGTGGGTGGAAGTGAAATCCAACAGCAGCCCGTTTGTGATGATCTTCCATAATCTTGATAGCAACGTGGTGGCTTCTGCGCTGAACTTTGTCATTCTGGTGGCTTCGCTGTCGGTATATAACAGTGGCGTCTACTCTAACAGCCGTATGCTGTTTGGTCTCTCTGTCCAGGGGAACGCGCCGAAGTTCTTAACCCGCGTCAGCCGTCGCGGCGTACCGGTAAATTCACTGATCCTCTCCGGTGCTATTACGTCTCTGGTCGTACTGATCAACTATGTCCTGCCACAAAAGGCCTTTAGCCTGCTGATGGCGCTGGTTGTGGCGACGCTGCTGTTGAACTGGATTATGATCTGCCTGGCCCATCTGCGATTCCGGGCGGCGATGCGTCGTAAGGGACGTGACACGCAGTTCAAAGCGCTGCTGTACCCGGCAGGGAACTACCTGTGTATTGCTTTCCTTGGCATGATTCTGGTGCTGATGTGTACGATGGACGATATGCGCCTGTCAGCTATCCTCCTGCCGGTGTGGATCCTGTTCCTGTTCGTTGCCTTCAAACTGCTGTGTCGTAAGTCCCGCTAAGTTTCTACCGATCCCATCGTCAGGATGGGATCGGATCTTCTCTCAATGTTTATCGTGACCGCTCTCGCAATTTTGCCTTTGCTGGCAGGATCTTTATTTTGTAATCGATTACTTTTCTATTGAATCTATTTTGTAATCGATTACTTTTTAAAGGTGAGGCAAAAAATGGTGTCAACAACCGAAAGTAGTGGAAAACAGAACGTACAGTACCGGCTGCTGGTACCCCGGCTGTCGCTAATGATGTTCTTACAGTTCTTTATCTGGGGAAGTTGGTCTGTCACGCTGGGGCTGGTGATGAGCCAGCACAACATGTCGCTGCTGATTGGCGATGCGTTTTCAGCCGGGCCCATTGCTTCTATTCTGTCGCCGTTCGTCTTAGGGATGCTGGTAGACCGCTTCTTTGCCTCGCAAAAGGTGATGGCGGTGATGCACCTTGCAGGCGCGGCGATCCTCTGGTTTGTTCCGCAGGCATTGGTGGCGCAAAACGGTGCGCTGTTGATTGGTCTGCTGTTTGGCTACACGTTGTGCTACATGCCAACGCTGGCGCTTACCAACAACATTGCTTTTCATAGCCTGTCGGATAAAGACAAAACTTTCCCGGTGGTGCGGGTGTTTGGCACCATTGGCTGGATTGTCGCGGGGATTTTTATCGGCGTAACCGGAATCTCGGATACTACCGGCATCTTTACGCTGGCGGCGGTTATTTCTGTGATTCTGGCGCTCTACAGCCTGACGTTGCCCAACACGCCCGCACCGGCGAAAGGACTGCCGGTAAAAGTGCGCGATCTGTTTTGTGCGGATGCTTTCGCCTTACTCAAGGTTCGTCACTTTTTTGTCTTCTCGCTCTGCGCGACGCTTATTTCTGTACCGTTGGGAACCTATTACGCATATACCGCGTCGTTTCTGGCTGATGCAGGCGTTGGCGATGTCAGTACGGCGATGTCGTTTGGTCAGATGTCTGAAATTTTCTTCATGCTGGTGATCCCGTTCCTGTTCAGGCGTCTGGGCGTGAAATACATGTTGTTAATCGGGATGTGCGCCTGGTTTGTGCGCTACGCATTCTTTGCCCTCGGCATCAGCGAAGAGGGCCGATTCCTGCTGTATCTCGGCATTCTGCTGCACGGCGTGTGCTACGACTTCTTCTTCGTGGTCGGCTTTATTTACACCGATCGTATTGCCGGGGAGAAAGTAAAAGGCCAGGCGCAAAGCATGATCGTTATGTTTACCTATGGGATCGGTATGCTGCTTGGTTCGCAAATTTCAGGCGCACTTTACAACCGTCTGGTGGCGGGACAAACGGTGCCTCAGGCGTGGACCACATTCTGGTGGATCCCGGCAGTGGCTGCCGCAGTGATTGCCGTGATTTTCCTTTTTTCTTTCAAGTATGACGACAAAGAGCAGGCGTAATTTTCAGGAGGGGTTATGAAAACCATCAAGGGGCCTGGCATTTTTCTGGCGCAATTTATCGGGGATCGTCCCCCATTTAACACCCTGGAAGGCGTGGCAAAATGGGCGGCGGAGCTGGGCTATAAGGCATTACAAATCCCGTGTAATCACAAGTCTTTGTTTGATGTCGAACAAGCAGCCAGAAGTCAGGCCTATTGTGATGATATTCGTGGGATGCTGGCCGGGCATGGGCTGGTGATTAGCGAACTATCTACCCATCTTGAAGGCCAACTGGTTGCCGTCCATCCGGCTTACGATGACGCTTTTGACGGATTTGCTCCGCCATCTGTACGCGCTAATCCGCAGGCCAGGCAGGCGTGGGCCATCGAAACCCTCCACCAGGCCGCTGCGGCTTCGCAAAGGCTGGGGCTGACGGCGCATGCTACGTTTTCTGGTTCGCTCGCCTGGCCTTTCTTATATCCGTGGCCACCGCATAACCGTCAGCGCTTTGAAGAGGCTTTTCTGGAGCTGGCGCGCCGCTGGAGACCCATTCTCGATCGCTTTGATCATCATGGGGTGGATGTTTGCTTTGAGATCCATCCCGGTGAAGATCTGCACGATGGCGTAACGTTCGAGCGCTTTCTGGCGCTGGTTAATCATCATCCTCGCTGCAACATTCTCTATGACCCGAGCCATCTGTTATTGCAGCAGATGGATTACCTTGGGTTTATCGATGTTTACCACTCGCGCATTAAAGCGTTTCACGTCAAGGACGCTGAGTACCACGCCAGTAGCCGCAGTGGTGTCTATGGCGGTTATCAGCCGTGGCTCGATCGCGCTGGGCGTTTCCGTTCCCTGGGGGACGGTCAGGTCGATTTCAAAACCATCTTCAGCAAGCTCACACAATATGATTTCCCTGGCTGGGCGGTACTGGAATGGGAGTGTTGCCTGAAAGACGCGCAAACCGGGGCGCGTGAGGGGAGCGATTTTATACGCCGCCACATTATTCCGGTTTCTTCACGCGCATTTGATGATTTCGCCGCTGGCGATGAGGTACGCAAATGATACAGGTTGGCATTATTGGCAGCGGTTTTATTGGGCCTGCACATATCGAGGCGTTGCGTCGACTCGGCGGTGTGAACGTGGTGGCGCTCTGTGATAGCTCGCTGGCGGTTGCCCAGGAACGTGCAGATGCTCTTCATATTCCTCAGGCGTACGGCAGCGTTGAGGCGCTGCTGGCGCATCCCGGACTGCAGGTGGTGCATAACTGTACGCCGAATCATCTGCATGCCGACATCAACCGGCAGATTTTACGCGCGGGTCTGCACGTGTTTTCAGAAAAGCCGCTGTGTATGACGCCTGATGAGGCTCGTGAACTGGAAACGCTGGCGGAGCAGGTAGGAGTGGTGCACGGCGTGAGCTTTGTCTATCGTCAGTTTGCGATGGTACAACAGGCTGCCAGCATGGTCAGGCGCGGTAGCGTGGGGCGTCTGTTTGCCGTCCAGGGGAGCTATTTGCAGGACTGGATGCTGCTGGAAACTGACTACAACTGGCGGGTCGATGCCAAACAAGGCGGCAACTCACGGGCGGTTGCGGATATCGGTTCCCACTGGTGTGACACGGTGCAATTCGTCACTGGAAAACGTATTGTCGAGGTGATGGCCGATCTGGCTATCGTCTGGCCGGTACGAAAAGCCAGCATCGCCAGTAACGCTACGTTTGGCCAGCAAACGGCTGACCTGCAATTTGAGAATAAAGCGGTGACGACGGAAGATTGTGGATCGGTGCTGGTACGTTTTGACGATGGTAGCAAAGGCTGCTTTAGCGTTTCACAGGTGAGTGCCGGGCGCAAGAATCACCTGAGCTTTGAAATTAACGGTAGCCAGAGTTCACTGCACTGGGATCAGGAAACGCCGCAACAGCTTTGGATCGGGCACCGTCAGCAGGCGAACCAGATCCTGACGGATGACCCAGGATTGATGAATGCGGATGTCGCTGCCAGTGCGCACTTTCCGGGTGGGCATATTGAGGGCTGGCCGGATGCATTCAAGAATATGATGCAGCAGTTCTATCAGGCGGTGCAGGCAGGCAAAATGCCCGCGACGGCGGAGCGTCGATTTGCGTCATTTTCTGATGGTGCGGATGTGATGTATATCATTGATGCGATTATAAAAAGCCATCAGCAGCAGCGCTGGGTATCAGTGCAGCGCTAAACACGCACCCGGTTCGCCGGGCAGTGATTTTATGGTAGCCTCAACGTAAAGCCTAAACCGCAGGATTTGTCGTCGTTATGTCTATTCAAAAAATCGCCCAGCTTGCCGGTGTGTCGGTGGCGACGGTATCGCGTGTGCTGAATCACAGTGATACCGTCAAAGCCAAAAATCGCGAGCGCGTGCTTCAGGCTATTAAAGAAAGCAATTATCAGCCCAACCTGCTGGCTCGTCAGCTGCGTACGGCACGCAGTTCGATGATTCTGGTGATGGTTTCCAACATTGCCAACCCTTTTTGTGCAGAGGTTGTTAAAGGCATTGAAGAAGAGGCGGAAAAGAATGGCTATCGCATTTTGCTGTGTAATTCCGGCTCGGATACCGCCCGCTCAAAATCGGCGTTAAAGCTGCTGTCGGGGAAAATCGTTGATGGCATTATCACCATGGATGCATTCTCAAAATTACCGGAACTGACCACGCTGATTGGCGACGCTCCCTGGGTTCAGTGCGCGGAATATGCTGATAAAGGCGCGGTTTCCTGCGTAGGGATTAACGATGTTGACGCTGCGCAGTCGGTAATATCTCACCTGGTGGAAAAGGGCTATCGACGCATTGCGCTAATCAATCATGATCTGAGTTATAAATACGCCCGGTTGCGCGAACGTGGCTATAAAGCGGCGCTGCATGCGCTGTCGCTTGAGTATCAGGCCGTAGAATACGCCAGCGAGTTAAGTTCCAGTGCAGGAATTGCGGCGATGAAAACATTGCTTGCCGCAGAGGTGAAACCCGACGCGGTGTTTGCCGTATCGGACACGCTTGCCGCTGGGGCGATGCGTGCTATTTTCAATGCCGGATTACAGATCCCGCAGGATATCGCCGTCGTGGGCTTCGACGGTACGGAACTGGCAGAAATGGTTTCCCCACAGCTTTCGACCATTGAGCAGCCCTCGCGGGATATAGGCCGCAAAGCGGTAGGATTGCTGCTGAATAAAATAGAAAATCCTGACGCGCAGACGGAAAGGGTGATGATGGACTGGCGCTATATTTCACGCGCCAGTACCTGAGCGTTAGCGTTGAAACGCGCCTGACAGCGCGCGAATATCATTTCCGGTGGGTGACTGATGAATGCGCAAGCCAAATTCTTCGATCACGGCGAATATATGGTCGAAAATATCAGCCTGAATACTTTCATATTCCAGCCAGACCACCGTATTGGTAAAGGCATAAATTTCGATCGGTAAGCCGTGATCGTCTGGCGCAAGCTGGCGCACCATTAACGTCATATCTTTGCGAATCCGCGGATGATGACGCAAATATTCGTTCAGATAGGCGCGGAAGGTGCCAATATTCGTCATCCGACGGTGGTTTAATACCGATTCAGGCGCATCTAACTGTTGATTCCACTCGTCAATTTCCTGATGGCGCGTGGTCAAATACGGTTTCAGCAGGTGCGCTTTATGCAGCCGCTGACGCTCATCCTCATCAAGAAAATGAATGCTGGTGGCATCAATGCTGATGCTGCGTTTAATGCGTCGCCCACCGGAAGCCGACATCCCACTCCAGTTTTTAAAAGAGTCCGATACCAGTGACCAGGTTGGGATAGTGGTGATGGTGTTATCCCAGTTGCGCACTTTTACGGTGGTTAAGCCAATATCAATCACCGCGCCATCTGCGCCGTATTTAGGCATTTCCAGCCAGTCACCCAACTTCAACATATCGTTGGCTGAAAGCTGTATTCCGGCCACTAGCCCGAGGATCGGATCTTTAAACACCAGCATTAACACGGCGGCCATGGCACCCAGACCGCTTATCAATATTGCCGGTGACTGACCAATCAGCAGGGAAATCATCAATATTCCGACGACAATAGCGCTGATGAGCTTGATGCCCTGAAATATGCCTTTTAGCGGCAATTGCGATGCGGCAGGGAATTTTTGCGACAGATTGAGAATGACGTCCAGCAGGGAAAACAAGGACAACAGGGCGTACATCATGATCCACAGCTGTGCGCAGGTTACTAATATTTCTGCTGCTTCACTGCCTTTCTGTAACCAGAGTGCGGCCTGTATATTGACAATGATACCCTGCAGGGTGAATGCCAGCCGATGAAATAACTTGTTCTGCGTGATGATTTGTAGCCACAGGCGGGAGCTGGCGTTGGCGCGCTTTTCAAATGCGCGTAATACCACCCAGTGCAAAATAACGTGAACAATAATGGCGGTGATAAAAATAATGCCAAAAATCATCACCAGTGAGGTGGTGTGATTTATTTCAATGCCGAGTTCTTCTACCTGAGATATCAATTCCTGCATAACGTCTCCTTAATAAACAGCGGTCTATGATGACCGCTGTGTAGAGCTTATGCAAATGCGGGGATTAAACTTCCGTCAGTGTTGTTTCCAGCGGCAGACGAGATTTTGGCAGCGCGGCGTTGAAATCTTCTACGCTGTGATGACCCACCGGGACCACAACTACGCTGGTGAACCCTTTTTCTTTCAGGCCAAATTCTGCATCCATGACCGCCGCATCGAAACCTTCGATCGGCACCGCATCCAGACCCATCGCCGCCACGCCCAGCAGGAAGTTACCGACGTTCAGGTACACCTGTTTTGCCATCCAGTGGTTGTCATCTTTCAGCTCTTTGCGATGCATGTCGGCAAAGAAGGTGCGGCCTTTGTGGTTTGCGGCTTTGGCTTCAGGGGTGGCGAAACGGCCATCGTGCTCTTCTTGATCCACCACGCGCTCCAGCCAGGCATCGTCCATCGCCGTTTTGGCGCAGAACACCACGACGTGGGAAGCATCCAGCATTTTACGTTCGTTGAATACAAAGCCGCCGGCTGCGGATTTCGCCACGCGCGCTTTACCTTCGTCAGTGCTGGCAACGATAAAGTGCCACGGCTGAGAGTTGGTGCTGGACGGACTAAACTGCAGCAGCGTTTTTAATTTTTCGGCCTGCTCAGCGGTCAGTTTTTTATTCGGATCGAATGCCTTAGTGGAGTAACGTTTTAAGGCGACAGAAACAATATCCATAACTACTCCTGGTGATTTTTCATACCCTGCGGGTGCGTTTTGTTTCAGCAGGGTACAGGGTTAGCAAGAAAAAGATAAGACAGGAAAATGCAAAAACACTTATCGGAGTTAACGATAAATCAACCTGGACGCAGGCGTTTTTGATCCCGCTTCGCCAGGCCGTCTACGACGCGATGCCATGAATCATTTACCAACTCCGTCAGTAATGACTCGGTAATGTCGTCGCCTGGGTAGACCGATATCCAGTGCTTTTTATTCATGTGATAGCCGGGTTCAATGCTGGGGTAGATCTGCTGATTTAACAGTGACTTTTGCGGATCGGCTTTCAGGTTAACCAGCGGGCGTCCGCGAAGCTCTGAGACCAGCATAAAAATTTTGCCGCCGACTTTGAAGACATCGTATTCCGGGCCGAATGGCCAGCAGTGCTCGGTAAAAGGCAGTTCGAGCGCAAGGCGCTTTGCACAGGCATGTAAGGTCTGGCCGTCCATTATTTTTCCTCACGGGTGAGTGCGCGCCACATCGCCTCAAATCCCATCGAAATATATTCTTTTGCGCGAGCTGCATCGCGGGCGGCGAACTCCATGGTGGTCTCTGCCAGAGAAAGAAACAGCGCGTCGCCAAAGGCGCGATACTCGTCAGACATAAACTCAGGTCGTACGGAGCGATGACAAAGATCGCGCAGTTCCGGGAACATATCGTCAGCCTGCTGTTCCGTTTCTTTGCTGATTTTCTCGCTGACGGCCAACTGACGAATCGTGCGATGCCCGCAGGTATGGTTCAGGCCCCAGCTAATGTAGCTGTTCCAGATGTAGTGAGTCATGGTTTTGGCATCGGTCACCGATCGATCCAAATTTGCCATCATCGACTGACAAAGGTCTTGCTTCAAAAAGAGGTAAAGCTCGTTGATCAAATCATCTTTGGTTGCGAAATAGCGAAACAACGTCCCCTCCGCAACCCCTGCATTGCGGGCTATCACGGCGGTAGATGCCGCAATGCCTGATTGTGCAAATGCTGTGGTTGCAGCTTCCAGTAATGCCAGTTTTTTGTCTTCACTCTTCGGACGAGCCACTACACTTTACCCTTAAGTCTGTAAAAAACATGATTGAATCACGGCCTTTGCAGCACCGCAACGGCGAATGTCAAAGATTGAAAATCATCTTGACGGCGAACTTTCGATTTCTATAATGAGTGCTTACTCACTCATAATCAAGAGTCAGTCGCGCAAACCAGCGGAAAGGGGCGCGTTTAAGGTCAGGATATGAAGCGTCTCACAGTTTGTGTGGTTGTTATTATGCTAATTGCCGCAGCTGCAAGTTTACCGTTTGTACTCAATGCCGGGTTTGGTCAGGCTCCGCAAGGGGCACAACTGAGTTTGGTTGAACAGTCACCTCACTATCGTGATGGACAGTTTCATAACCAGGTGCCGACACCGGGCTATACCGGCAACAAAGGCATGCTGGCGGCCTGGTGGGAATTTCTGGTCGCTAAGCGTGATAATGCGCGCCCGGCGCAGCCGTTACCGCTGGTGGCAACCGATCTCGCCGGACTTTCGCCACAGCAGGATACTCTGGTCTGGCTGGGCCACTCCTCATGGTATTTGCAGCTGGCGGGTCAACGTATCCTGATTGATCCGGTATTTAGCAATTATGCCGCACCGTTTTCATTCCTGAACAAAGCCTTTGCCGGGGATTATCCGTGGACTGCGCAGACGATGCCGGAGATCGATCTGCTCATTATCTCGCACGATCACTATGACCATCTGGATCTCGCCACTATCAAGGCGTTAATGCCGAAAATTAAGCGAGTGATTACGCCGCTCGGCGTAGGGTCGCATCTGCGTTACTGGGGGATGCGCAGCGAGATAATCGAAGAGCGGGACTGGAATCAGTCCGTCAGAGTGACGGATTCGCTGATCGTTCATGTGCTGCCTGCTCGTCATTTTTCGGGGCGCGGTATCAAGCGCAACCAGACGCTATGGGCGAGCTTCATGTTCGAAACGCCGGAGCAGAACGTTTATTACAGCGGAGATTCCGGCTATGGACCGCATTTTAAAGCCATCGGTGAGCAGTTTGGCTCGGTTGATTTGGCGATTATGGAGAACGGTCAATATGACCAGGACTGGAAGTTTATTCACATGATGCCTGAAGAGACGGCGCAGGCTGCGGCCGATCTGCATGCGAAAGCCGTGTTGCCAGGGCATGCCGGCCGTTTCGTTCTGGCGAAACATACCTGGGATGATCCTTACAAACGACTGGCGCTTGCCAGCCGTCGTCAGGATTACCGACTACTGACGCCAATGCTGGGTGAACCGGTAATTCTGTCCGAACCGGACCAACCGTTTACGGCCTGGTGGCAACAGGCGACTCAATGAATACAGGGGAGAGCATGATGACGATTTCTGCTCAGGTCATTGATACGATTGTTGAATGGATTGATGATAATTTGAATCAGCCATTGCGCATTGATGATATTGCACGCCATGCGGGATATTCCAAATGGCACCTGCAGCGTCTTTTTATGCAGTACAAAGGCGAAAGCCTCGGGCGCTACATCCGCGAGCGTAAGCTGCTATTGGCGGCGCGCGATCTACGCGATACCGACCAGAAAGTGTATGACATCTGTTTGAAATACGGATTCGATTCGCAGCAGACCTTTACGCGAATTTTCACCCGTACGTTCAGCCAGCCGCCGGGCGCGTATCGCAAAGAAAATCATAGCCGAACGCATTAACGGCAAAGGGTTCTCGCGGGCCTAATCCGCCAGCGAGAACCAGCGCCGCCAGATAAAACGCAGTACAAAATATTCAATCACCCCCAGCAGTAAAAACCACAGACAAAACAGCAAAGTATAAAATTGGTTGAGATCCATTAGATGAAAGGTGGCGACGAGTTTTTGCGCCAGCACAATGCCCAGTGAGGGGGCGGGCAGCAGCAGGCAAGACAAAAAAGCCAGTAGCAGGATCCCTGCGGCGGTCATCAGTGATTCAAGCGGGTGTTTCATGGCATTGTTAAACTTGAGTTAAAAAGCCATTGTCCGGGATCTCTGTGGGCAACGCAAACGCCACGCTTACAGCCCGGCCCAAATCTCACAATGTTTTTTCACCAGACCACTCAGTGATCCGCCGTCGGCGACGAAATCACGCATGCTCTGCGCTTCATCATGACCATTTTTAACCTGCAGGCGTAAGGATTCAATCGCGCTGGTCGCGCCTACTTTGTCCGCAGAAGCGGCGACATTCTCCAGTAGCCGTAGCGTGTCATCTGACAGGCGGTGCCCATCGCCAGTATTGACATCGGTGATGATTCCCGCCATGCCAAAGCGGCAGGCCTGGAAACGGTTAAATTTATACAGCAGGTAATCACGCTCCTGGTGCTTGAATGGCCGTTTAGTGAGCAACCAGTGGGCGGTAGCCTGAATAAGTCCCGCCATATTGACTGCGTGTTCAAGGGTTAGCGGAGTGTCCATGACGCGAACCTCTACCGTACCAAAGTGCGGGCTGGGGCGGATATCCCAGTGTAAATCTTTAATGCTATCAATCATGCTGGTGTAAGCCAGTCGACGAAATAACCCCTCGAATTCCTGCCAGTTATTCACCCACGGCATCGGGCCATTATCGGGAAATCCGGAGAAAATATTCAGCCGCGCGCAGGCAAACCGCGTGTCGGACGTCTGCATATAAGGTGAGGCGGCAGAGAGTGCAATAAAATGGGGAACAAATCGCGACAGGCCGTGCAGGAGGTAAATAGCATCATCGCCGTTTGCGCAGCCGATATGCACATGTTGGCCGAATACCGTCGCCTGCTGAATAAGATAGCCAAAATTTTCCAGGTTGCGCCGATAGCGTTCGTCATCGCAGACTTCCTGACGTTGCCATTTTTGAAACGGATGCGTACCGCCGCCACAGATGGCGAGGTGATGCTCGGCAGCAACCCGTGAGATTATCTGCTGCATGGCGGATAATTCAGCACTCGCCTGGTCGATATTGCGACAAACCCCGGTCGCCATCTCCAGCATACTTTCAGTGATATCGTGCTTTACTTCTCCGGTGGTGAGCAGCGGCTTTACGGCGTCAATCAGTCGGGAAGAGTCCTGGCTCAGGTCGTAGCCCGGAGGATTGACCACCTGCATTTCCAGTTCAATGCCTAACGTAAAAGGGTCAGAAACATGAAAATCGGGTAGGGACATAGTGTTCTCTTCAGCGTTGATTTTTAATCAGTATAGACGCGTCATCTTGCAAGCTGCATATAGAAGGGCCGCTGAATTTCTGTTCGTTGTCAGAAATCCCCCCGCGATGCTTTGAAGGCGAAATGGCCGGTGTTATAACTATTTTTTACTTCGCAACAGGGGTTGAATCGTGCCGGAAATTAATCTTTATGGACAGACCGTCGGCGATATTGTGCCTGACTGGAATGGTGCCGCCGTACTGCCGCGGGAAGAACTTGCAGGGCAATATTGTCGACTGGTTCCCCTGAATGCCGACAGCCATGCCGCCGATCTGTTTGATGCTTACGCGCAGGCGCCAGACGATCGCGACTGGACCTGGCTTGCAAGTTCTCGCCCCACGAGCGTTGAGGCCACAGCTTGCTGGGTAGAGGGCAAATCTACGGATGCATCTCTGGTTCCCTATGCTGTCATTGAACAGCGTTCCGGTCGTGCGGTGGGACTGGTGTGCTTTATGGCGATCGAACGGGAGCATGGTTCGGTTGAAATTGGTCATGTAACCTGGTCACCGCGCATGAAAAATACGGTACTCGGCACCGAAAGCATCTGGCTGTTGCTGCGCCAGGCGTTTGCGTTGGGCTATCGTCGCGTGGAGTGGAAATGTGACTCTCTGAACACGGCTTCCCGTCGGGCGGCGGAGCGCCTTGGGTTTATCTTCGAAGGACGTTTTCGCCAGAAGATTGTGCGCAAGGGGCGTAATCGCGACAGCGACTGGTTATCGATGATTGATAGTGAATGGCCCCAGTGCGACGCTGTTTTGCAGCGCTGGCTGGTTGCCGACAACTTCGATGAAAAAGGGCAGCAACGCCGATCGCTGGCGGCGTGTCAGCATGCATATTGCGTTTTCCCTAACCACTCAGAGAGAAAAGGCTCGTGAGCATGATGCCGGGCTAGCGCACAGGGTGATGATGTTTTCTTCACGCTGAAACCAGCTAATGTTAACGCTCAGTCCGGCGAGGCCTTGCGAAAATGACGACATGATTTGTAATGTTAATTGCTGAGTCGTGAGTGCGGTGATTTTTGCGCTGGTGAAACCTGGTAGCCCCGATGCCTGATTGGAAAACGCCTTATATAGGCTCTCCTTTGCGCTGAATACCAGGGTTAAGGCGAGCGGAAAGGGCAGGCAGGTATGCTGCAAAATCTGATGTTCGTGGTTATCAATAATGCCATCAGCCAGCTCAACTGCGGTTTGTGGTGTAAAAATAGCTTCTATATCCAGCCCAATGGGATGCGTTGATACGACCGCCAGCGCCGTTGTTGCGCTATGGCTGATGCTGCCAAACAGATCCTGCGGCCACAATGGTTGGCGTTGCACACCGATGCCGGGCACGGTTTTGTGGCCAAATTCACGCAGTGCGTGGACTGCGGCAATACGCCCCGCTAAGTGCTCAGCTTTACGCTTACGCCCACTGAAGTGGAGCTGAGTGTGGTGGGGAAGCCAGAGCAGGTCGTGCTCATAGAAAGTGTCGGGATCAAATTCGACAATGTGCAGCGTATGATCTGCGAAAGGGAGCGGGATGTGCGTTGTGTGCATGATTTCTTACGGTTTCCCTCTCCCCGCAGCGAGGAGAGGGAAAAACGTTATCAGAAGTGTGTGTTAACGCTCATGAACCACGTCCGGCCCGGTTCGTTATAGGTGTGCGCGCCTGCGCCCGCCATATAGTTCCCGGTCACGATATCGCCCGTGGTCTGGGCATTCCCTTCACGCCATAAACGTTTGTCAAAGACGTTATCCACGCCGCCGGTCAGGCTGACGTTTTTCGTCACATCCCAGGTCGCACTCAGGCCGACGATGCTGTATGGGCTGACTTCACTGGCCGAGCTACCGGTAACGGGTTTACCCTGGTAATCGTATTTTTTCGGCTGCTGTTTGCCGTACCAGGTGAAGGTGGATTGCAATGACAGATCTTCACGTGCCTGCCAGCTCAGGGTCGAGTTCAGCGTGTATTCAGGAATAATCGACAGACGCTCGCCGGTCTCTTTATTCTTACTTTGCAGCATGTAGGTGATGTTGTTAGTCCAGTTAACGGTTTCGCTAACCGGCACGTTCAACGTTCCTTCCAGACCTTCAACTACCGCTTTAGGAATGTTTTCCCACTGATAGATATCGGTATAAGTCGTTTTCCCTTTGTTGGTGATAGACGTTCTGTCGAACGGGACCGTACCTGCTTCAATCTTGTTACGGTAATCGTTGCGGAACCAGGTTACCCCGGCCAGCCAGCCGTCGCGTTTGAACTCCAGACCAATCTCTTTGTTGATACTGGTTTCGGCCTTCAGATCATCGTTGCCCATCATATAGCAACCAATACCGGTCGCGGAGCCGGTGGCGTAGCAACCCTGACCTTTACTGTACAGAATGTAGTTCGGGTTGAGCTGATACAGGCTTGGCGCTTTATAGGCGCGCGCAATCCCCATCTTCAGGGTGAAGTCATCGCCCAGACCTTGGGACAGGTTCAGGGACGGACTCCAGTTATCGCCCACAATGCTGTGATGATCGAAACGCAAACCTGGCGTCAGCATGGTGCTGTCGGTCAGTTCCATGTTGTTTTCAGCAAACAGAGAGAAAATCTCTGCGTCTGAGTACGGGCTGCGGTTGGTGCTGCTGGACCCTGGAATATCACCGCCCATAAAGGTCTGCGAATTGGACAACATGTCCTTCATGCGCTGCTGATTCCATTCGGTACCGAGCGTCAGATTTTGGTTAACCAGCAGATCTAACGGAATGCTGATTTCACTGTGCAGCATGACGTCACTCAGGTCGGCGTCGAGGTATTTTTGTGACGCATTCGGGTCGAAAATCCCTTCGGTACCCCCCGCCAGGCCCTCCGGCGTACGGGAGTTACGCGTATGTTCATACTGCACCCAGTTACTGGTAGTGACGCCGTTATCCCAGCCGCCGTTCCAGGTCAGAGAGTAGTTCTGGCGGTAAAGACGGTTGGTCTCTTTCCCGTAGTTATCTTTCACCAGTTGGTTGGTGTTGGTGTTTTGAGTGTCGCCCGCATACAGGTTGCCCTGACGGCTATAGCCAGCCTCCAGTTCCAGTGACTGGAGCGGGGCGAAATCCCAGCGAACCACGCCGTTAATGTCTTTGTTGATCACCCCTTCACGACCGGCCGGTAAAGTATTTGAATACGTGCCGGTACGTTCTGACTGATGACCCTGGTTGATATCCCACGCGTCAGCCTGGGTTTTATCGAGATTACCGTACAAACGGAAGCTGAAATCCCCGCCCAGCGGACCGTTCAGGCTAAAGTTGGTGCGTTTGGTCGAACCTTCGTCTTTATGTTCCGGGGCGTTGAAATAGGTATCCCAGGAGCCGTGCCATTCGTTGCTGCCTTTTTTGGTGATGATATTCACCACGCCGCCAGCCGCACCGTTGCCATAGCGTGCCGCGGCAGGACCGCGCAGCACTTCAATACGTTCGATCATTTCTGGTGGCACCCAGGCGGTATCGCCGCGGGTATCACGCTCGCCGCGCCAGCCCTGACGCACAGAGTTACGGCTGGTTACCGGTTTGCCGTCGATCAGAATCAGGGTGTTTTCCGGCCCCATGCCGCGAATATCGATCTGGCGGTTGTTGCCGCGTTGACCGCTGGTTGAGTTACCGGTCAGGTTGACGCCTGGCATGGTACGGATGATTTCCGACACATCGCGAGCGGGAGGATTCTTACGAATTTCATCAGCGGTAATGGTTGAAACGCCCGGTGCCTGCAGGTTCTGCTGGGCGGCGGTAACCACGATGGTGTCTTCATGAGAGACAGCGGCGCTATCGGTTTGATCTTCTGCCATCGCTGGCAGGGCTACCCCGTAAATCCCTAAATTGACCAATAAGGCCAGTGAATGAATCTTGTTGTTCATTGTATGTCCTGCTGTTCTTTTAGCCACGAGTACCAATGTGCCGTGGTGCGGCATTTGGTCTGATGTCGCCCGCATCCGCGTAAACCCTCCATTCCAGAAAAAGTACGCAGCGCCAGGCCGGTTTATAAGTGGTGAAAAACTGTGCGCGCTTCCCACAGCGCGACAATACGCTATTGCAAATGCAAATAGTTATCAATAATATTATCAATATATTTCACGCTAGATCATAAAATTTGACAATAAACATGGGGTTATGGCGGTGACGACGTTAAAGATGGGAAGCGAGGCGTGGTGGCAGTCAAAAAAAGGCCCGGAGTGGGAGCGTGAAGACAACGGAAATTATCGGGTAACCTTCTGGTGGCGCGACCCGCAGGGAACGGAAAAAGAGTCAGCCATTCACCGCGTATGGGTCTATATCACCGGCGTCACCGACCACCATCAAAATGCCACCCCGCAGTCGATGCAACGCATTGACGGAACAAATGTTTGGTGCTGGAGTGTTTCCCTCAGCGCCAACTGGCGCGGCAGTTACTGTTTTATCCCAACAGAACGAAATGATATTTTTGCCGCGCAGACGCCGGGCGAAGCGCCTGACCGAACCGTGCTGCGTGAAGGCTGGCGGCAATTGTTGCCGCAGGCTATTGCCGATCCCCTCAATCCGCAGAGCTGGCAGGGCGGTCGTGGCCATGCGGTGTCTGCACTGGAAATGCCTGATGCACCCGTACAACCGGGATGGGATCGACCTGAAAACCCCGACTCGCCCGCAGTTTGCCTGCAATGGCGTAGCGCCAGACTCGGCAATACACGCCGCGTGTGGGTGTTTACCACTGGTGAAGCTCAGCCGGAAGCGCGTCCGCTGGCTATCCTGCTGGACGGACAGTTTTGGGCACAGAGTATGCCGGTCTGGCCTGCGCTGACTTCACTCACCCATCGCGGACACTTCCCGCCCGCCGTTTATCTCCTGATTGATACCATCGACACGGCTCACCGCAGCCGCGAATTGCCGTGTAATGCGGATTTTTGGTTGGCAGTACAGCAGGAACTATTGCCGCTGGTGAAGACCACGACCGCGTTCAGTGACGACCCGCAGCGTACCGTCGTCGCCGGGCAAAGTTTTGGCGGGCTGTCATCGCTGTATGCCGGGCTGAACTGGCCCGCGCGCTTTGGCTGCGTGCTCAGCCAGTCAGGCTCTTATTGGTGGCCGCATCGCGGTGGTCATCAGGATGGGGCGATCGTTGAGCAACTGAAAAGCGGAAAGATAAGCGCCCAGGGGCTGCGTATTGTCCTGGAAGCCGGGATCCGCGAACCCATTATTTATCGCGCAAATCAGGCGCTTTATGCCCAGTTACCCTCTGCACCACAGTCTATTTTCTGGCGTCAGGTTGATGGTGGACACGATGCGCTTTGCTGGCGCGGCGGACTGATGCAAGGGCTGATCACGCTCTGGCAACCGCTTACCGACACGATTTAACCGGACGATGTTCCACGACAGGAGTTGAGTATGGAATTCAGTAACCCCTTCGATAATCCGCAGGGCCAGTTTTACATTCTGCAAAATCCCCAACGTCAGTTTAGCCTTTGGCCGCAGCAATGCTCACTTCCTGCTGGCTGGACGGTCGCGTGCGAACCCCAATCACAGGAAGCCTGCCAGCAATGGCTGGATGCAAACTGGACCACGCTGACGCCAGCGAACTACGTCGATGTGCAGGAGGCTCCATGACTCAACGTTTACCGTTAGTTGCGGCTCAGCCGGGGATCTGGATGGCGGAAAAACTCTCCACATTGCCCTCAGCGTGGAGCGTGGCGCACTACGTAGAATTAACCGGCGAACTGGACGCTCCGTTGCTGGCGAAAGCGGTAGTGGCGGGTCTGCAGCAGGCCGATACTCTAAGGATGCGGTTTAGCGAAGATAACGGCGAGGTCTGGCAATGGGTAGACTCTGCGCTTGCCTTTGCGCCACCAGAAATTATCGATCTGCGCGAAAAATCCGATCCGCATGCGTCAGCGCGCGCATTGATGCAGGCAGACCTGCAGCAGGACATCCGTGCTGATGGCACTAAGCCGCTGGTTTTTCACCTGCTCATTCAGGTGGGAGAAAAGCGTTGGTATTGGTATCAGCGTTACCATCATCTGCTGGTTGATGGCTTCAGTTTCCCGGCCATTACCCGCCAGATAGCCGCAATTTACCGCGCATGGCTGCATGGCGAGCCCACGCCGGAATCACCTTTTACGCCATTTTCTGAGGTGGTGGAAGAGTATCAACAGTATCGGCAAAGCGATGCCTGGCAACGTGACGGCGCCTTCTGGACCGAGCAGCGAAAGCAACTCCCACCTCCGGCTTCGCTGTCTAACAAACCCCTGCCAGGGCGGTCGGCCAGCGCGGGTATTATTCGTCTGAAGTTAACCGCGCCTGAAGGGGAGTTTCGCCGGCTTGCGGCACGTATGCCAGACGTTCAGCGTGCGGATCTGGCCCTTGCGCTGGTGGCGCTGTGGCTCGGACGTTTATGCAGCCGAATGGAATATGCCGCCGGGTTTATCTTTATGCGGCGTATGGGGTCGGCGGCGCTCACGTCCACCGGACCGGTTTTAAACGTCCTGCCATTTGGCGTGCAGTTGAATGCGGCAGAAAGCTTGCCTGCACTTGCCCAACGACTGGCCACACAGTTGAAGAAAATGCGCCGACATCAGCGATATGATGCTGAGCAAATTGTTCGCGACAGCGGGCGCGCAGCCGGTGCCGAACCGCTGTTTGGCCCGGTACTGAACGTGAAAATATTCGACTATCAACTGAATATTCCTGGCGTTCAGGCGCAAACCCATACGTTGGCGACAGGTCCGGTGAACGATCTGGAACTGGCGCTGTTCCCGGATGAAAACGGCGGGCTGAGTATTGAAATCCTGGCCAATAAACAGCGCTACGATGCCGCGACGCTGGCGCAACATGCATCGCGTTTAACCGCGCTTATCGCGCAGTTTGCCGACAATCCGTCGCTATGCTGCGGCGATGCCGGGATGCTGTTGCCGACAGAACATGAGCGGCTGGCGAAGATTAACGATACGACCGTGGCGATCCCGTCCACCACGCTGAGCGCGCTGGTGGTACAGCAGGCCGATAAAACGCCGGATGCCCCGGCGCTGGCTGATGCCCGCTATCAGTTTAGCTATCGTGAAATGCGCCAACAGGTTGTGGCGCTGGCGCGCCGCCTGCGCGAGCGTGGCGTACAGCCTGGTGACAGCGTTGCCGTGGCATTACCGCGTTCCGTGTTCCTCACGCTGGCGCTGCACGGTATTGTTGAGGCGGGAGCCGCCTGGCTGCCATTGGATACCGGATACCCGGACGATCGCCTGCGGATGATGCTCGAAGACGCGAAGCCAAAATTGTTGATCGCGACCGAAGAGCAACTGGCGCGCTTTAGCGATATTCCGGAGCTGGAAAGTCTGTGCTACAACGCGCCGCTGCCAGAAGAGGATGCTGCACCGCTGGCGCTATCTCAACCTAATCATACGGCCTATATTATTTTTACTTCCGGTTCTACCGGCAGACCAAAAGGGGTGATGGTTGGGCAAACAGCCATCGTTAACCGTTTGCTGTGGATGCAAAATCACTATCCTCTGACCGCGGATGATGTGGTGGCGCAAAAAACGCCGTGCAGTTTTGACGTCTCGGTATGGGAGTTTTTCTGGCCGTTTATTGCTGGGGCAAAACTGGTCATGGCAGAACCTGAAGCGCACCGCGATCCGCTGGCGATGCAGCAGTTCTTTGCGCAGTCAGGGGTGACGACCACGCACTTTGTTCCCTCTATGCTGGCCGCTTTTGTTGCTTCACTGACGCCGGAAACCGCGCGGGAGAGCTGTGCCTCGCTGAAACGGGTATTCTGCAGCGGCGAAGCCTTACCTGCAGATTTATGCCGCGAATGGGAACAGTTGACTCATGCGCCACTGCACAATTTATACGGGCCAACGGAAGCGGCGGTCGATGTGAGCTGGTATCCGGCCTGGGGGGACGATCTCGCTGCCGTAACGGGCAATAGCGTGCCGATTGGCTATCCGGTATGGAATACCGGTTTACGGATCCTGGACGCCATGATGCGCCCGGTGCCCTTTGGCGTGGCAGGTGATCTCTATCTGACGGGGATCCAACTGGCGCAAGGATACCTCGGGCGAGCGGATCTAACCGCGAGCCGCTTTATCGCCGATCCGTTTAACCCTGGTGAACGCATGTACCGTACCGGGGATGTGGCGCGCTGGCTGGAGAATGGCGCAGTGGAATACCTCGGGCGCAGCGATGACCAGCTTAAAATTCGCGGACAGCGCATTGAGCTCGGTGAGATTGATCGGGTGATGCAGCAACTGCCAGATGTCGAACATGCCGTAGCCCACGCCTGCGTATTCAACCAGGCGGCGGCGACAGGCGGCGATGCACGACAGTTGGTGGGGTATCTGGTGTCGCAATCGGGGTTACCGCTGGATACGTCTGCATTGCAGGAAACTCTGCGTGAAAAACTGCCTGCGCATATGGTGCCGACGGTATTGTTGCAACTGGCGGAGCTGCCGCTGAGTGCAAACGGTAAACTGGATCGTAAAGCGCTGCCGATGCCGCAGTTGACGTCGCGTACGTCAGGACGTGCGCCGCGAGCAGGGACTGAAACCGCCATCGCGCAGTCTTTTGCGGCTTTGCTGGATTGCGAGGTTAATGACGTAGAGGCTGACTTCTTTGCGCTTGGCGGACATTCGCTGCTGGCGATGAAACTGGCAGCGCAGTTGAGCCAGATTTTTGAGCGTCAGGTAACGCCTGGGCAGATAATGGTGGCTTCTACTGTTGAACAACTGAGTGCACTGCTGGAGAGCAATGATGATGAACAGTCGCAGCGTCTGGGATTCGAGACGCTGCTGCCGCTGCGTGAAAGTCATGGCCCAACGCTGTTTTGCTTCCATCCGGCGTCGGGTTTCGCCTGGCAGTTTAGCGTGCTGTCGCGTTACCTCAGTCCGCAGTGGTCGATTATTGGCATTCAGTCGCCGCGACCGGATGGCCCTATGCAGACGGCGGAAAACCTTGATGCGGTCTGCGAACATCACCTGGCAACGCTGCTCAGCCAGCAGCCTCATGGTCCCTATTATTTATTAGGCTACTCGCTGGGGGGGACGTTGGCGCAGGGAATCGCCGCACGCTTACATGCCAGAGGAGAGACAGTTGCATTCCTGGGGCTGCTGGATACCTGGCCGCCGGAAACGCAAAACTGGCAGGAAAAGGAGGCCAATGGGTTGGATCCCGCGGTACTGGCCGAGATCGAGCGTGAACGTGAAGCGTTTCTGGCAGCGCAGCAGGGGAATGCGTCAGAGGCCTTATTTAATGCTATCGAAGGTAACTACGCCGATGCGGTTCGCCTGCTCACCACGGCACACAGCGTGCCGTTTGCTGGTCACGCCACGCTGTTCGTTGCTGAGCGCACTTTAGTGCCGGGTGTCAGTCCTGAACGCAGTTGGTCACCGTGGATATCCAGTCTGGATGTATATCGTCAGGACTGCGCGCATGTTGATATCATAACCCCTGAAGCGTTTGAGAAGATTGGGCCTGTCATGCGTGACCTGCTCCAAAATATCCAATAAACGTCATCGGGTCAGCGTGTTAAACGCTGACCCGTGTAGTCATCCCTATAGAGATGACTGGGTATGAATTTTCGGTGTACGCCCAAGCGGCACCACTAACGGCGTTCCGGCAACCGGATCGTCGATAATCATACAGCGCAGACCATAGATTTTTTCAATAAGCTGCGCGGTGACGATCTCTTTCGGCGCACCCTCGGCAACAATTTTTCCGTCACGCAGCGCAATCAGATGCGTCGCATAGCGACACGCCTGATTAAGATCGTGCAGAACGGCGGCCAGCGTATACCCTTTCTCCCGGTTTAGCTCACTCAGCAGCTCCAGCAGATCGATCTGATGGCTGATATCCAGCCATGTGGTAGGTTCGTCGAGCAGCATAATCGACGTTTCCTGCGCCAGCACCATCGCAATCCATGCGCGCTGGCGTTGTCCACCGGAAAGGGTATCCACACTTTGTGACGCAAGATGAGTGATTCCCGTCGCCTGCATTGCGTTTGAGACCGCGATTTCATCCTCATTTCGCCAGCGAGTAAACAATGGCTGGTGCGGGTAGCGCCCACGGGCAACCAGCTCCTGTACCGTAATATCACCCGGCGTGGTGGCGTTCTGCGCCAACAAACCTATTCTGCGAGCAACCTCTTTGCTGGCATAGTGCTGGATATGCTCGCCGTCGAGCCAGACCTTACCGTGCGCGGGCGTCATCAGACGACTAAGCGTGCGCAGTAGCGTTGATTTTCCGCAGCCGTTTGGCCCGATAATTGCGGTGAAGTGACCGTCTGGAATCGACACATTGAGGTTTTCCGCTACGGTAAATTTGCCATAACCCAGCGTTAACTGGTCGCCACGCAAACGGGCTACTGATTCGATCATTTTTTGCGGGACTCCTGAATTAACAAGACGATAAGATAAATACCGCCGAGGCTTACGGTGACAACGCCCACCGGAAGCTGATAAGGCATAAACAGCTGTTGGGCGCATAAATCCGCCATCAACAGCAGCAACGCGCCACACAGCGCCGACAGGGTTAATCCCCAGCGCGATGTGCCGCTAATCCGCCGCGCGATATGTGGGGCGACAAGGGCAATAAACGAGATAGGGCCAGCCAGCGCGGTGGCGGCAGCGGTCAGTACAACCGCAACCAGCATCATCATCAGACGTG
Organism: Citrobacter sp. 21OH12SH02A-Citro; assembly: GCF_027919895.1. Taxonomy (NCBI): domain Bacteria; kingdom Pseudomonadati; phylum Pseudomonadota; class Gammaproteobacteria; order Enterobacterales; family Enterobacteriaceae; genus Citrobacter; species Citrobacter sp. 21OH12SH02A-Citro. The sequence continues at coordinate 3,421,370 of NZ_CP114801.1, read as the reverse complement.
AGCGCTCTACGCTGACGCCAAGCGCACAGGCGCTGTCATCACCCATTTCCAGTAAACGCATCCGGCGCACCAGCAGCGTGGCGCACACCAGCATAAGGATAATCAGTGGGGCAGAAGGCCAGGTTTTGGCCCAGGTCAGGCCATTGAGCGATCCGGCGTTCCACAGTCCGGCGGTCAGCGCGGTTTCTAATGATGCCTTCAGCAGTAGCCAGGTGTTGAACGCAACCAGCATGGCGCGTATACCGATCCCAATAATAATCAGCCGAAAGGTGTCGATACCATTGCGCCAGGCGAGCGCCCAGACCACCAGAGACGTCAGGACCCCGCCAACCATGGCCGCAAGCGCGATAGCGGTGAGATGCTGTCCGAACAGCACCATTGCCACCAGCACACCGCTCCAGGCACCGGTATTGAAACCCATCACATCCGGGCTGCCTAGCGGGTTGCGCATCAGCGACTGGAATATTGCACCGCTCACGCCGAGCGCCGCGCCAATCAATAGCGCCATCAGCACGCGTGGCAAACGCCATTCGGTCACCACCAGCGTAATACTGCGCGGCGCATCGCCAAGCAGGGCGGCAATAATTTGCTGGGTTTCCAGCGTCACGACGCCGCTACGCAGGCTCCATAAGCCAACGGCGAGACAACCTACAACCAGCAGCAGGCTGCTGACTATCAGGCGGCGGGAGAGGTGCATCATGCGCCACCCCCGCGCGGTTTCCGGCGTACCAGAAAGATAAGCACCGGCGCGCCGATAAATGCGCTGACCACTGAAACGCGCAGTTCGCCGGGGACAATCAGGCGACCGATGATATCGGCAATTAACAACAGAGAGGGGGTTGCCAGCAGGGTAACGGGCAGCGACCAACGGTGATCTGCCCCCACCAGCCAGCGCGCCATATGCGGCATCATCAGGCCGATAAAGGCGATAGGGCCAACAATCGCGGTCGCACTGCCGCACAGTACGGTAATCACCAACAGGCCAATAAACTGCGTGCGAGCGACTTTGCTGCCAAGCGCGGTGGCGGTGTCGCTCCCGAGGCTCAGGCTATTCAGAGCACGGCTAAGGAACAACGCGACAGCCGCGGCAATCAGTACCGGCACCAGGACGACCTTCAGCGTTTGCAGGCTGCGGATATCCAATGAACCGGCCTGCCAGAAACGCAACTGATCGTAGACATCCGGGTTGAGCAGGGCGATTCCGGTGGATAATCCTTCCAGCACCGCGCCCAGCGCAACGCCCGCCAGCGTCAGACGCACCGGGCTTAACTGCCCGCCGCCCTGGCTGCCGGTAAATGCCACTATAAGCGACGCGGCCAGCGCCCCGGAAAAGGCCATCAGCAGTTGCTCTTGCGCAGAAGAAAAACCGAACAGCGCGGCTCCCAGCACAATAGCGAAGCTGGCTCCGGAGTTAACGCCCAGAATGCCGGGATCGGCGAGAGGGTTACGCGTGAGCGTTTGCATTAATGCACCAGCCAGACCCAGCGCCCCACCGGCGAGCAGCCCCGCCAGCGTGCGCGGCAGTCGCGCGTCCAGCACGATGGTGCAATCAGCGCTTTGACAACTGCTGGTAAGTGCATCCAGCACCACGGAGGCAGGTAGCGACTTGGCGCCAATAACCAGACTTAATATCGTGGTGAGAACAAGTAATAACAATAGTCCGGGAACGGCGAAGGCACGTGTCGCGGAAACAGAGCATGACATATCAACTTCCCTGATAATGATAGTAATTATCGTTATCGATCTTATTTGGATATGTTAGCATGTGCAGCCATCGAATGGATATTGAAAAAGTACCTGGTAAGGCTCTGTAATGAATCGACAATCCTGGCTGCTCAATCTCAGCCTGTTAAAGACCCACCCTGCATTTCGCGCCGTCTTCCTCGCCCGTTTTATTTCCATTGTCTCTCTGGGGCTACTCGGCGTGGCGGTTCCGGTACAGATCCAGATGATGACCCAGTCGACCTGGCAGGTAGGTTTGTCAGTAACGTTGACCGGCAGCGCAATGTTTATTGGTCTGATGGTGGGCGGGGTGCTGGCCGACCGCTATGAGCGTAAAAAAGTGATCCTGTTGGCTCGTGGAACCTGCGGAATCGGCTTTATTGGTCTGTGTCTGAATGCGCTGCTGCCCGAACCGTCGTTACTGGCGATTTATTTGCTTGGCTTATGGGACGGTTTCTTTGCCTCGCTGGGCGTGACCGCGTTGCTGGCGGCAACACCGGCGCTGGTTGGGCGGGAGAATTTGATGCAGGCCGGGGCGATTACCATGCTGACGGTACGTCTGGGTTCGGTTATTTCGCCGATGCTTGGCGGGGTATTGCTCGCGACCGGTGGCGTGGCGTGGAACTACGGTCTGGCGGCGGCGGGCACTTTCATTACCTTGCTGCCGTTGCTGAGCCTTCCTGCGCTACCGCCTCCGCCGCAGCCGCGCGAGCATCCGCTAAAATCGCTGCTGGCAGCATTTCGCTTTCTGCTTGCCAGCCCGCTGATTGGCGGCATTGCGCTGCTTGGCGGTCTGTTGACTATGGCGAGCGCCGTGCGCGTGTTGTATCCCGCGTTGGCGATTAACTGGCAAATGTCGAGTGCGCAAATAGGTCTGCTGTATGCGGCCATTCCTCTTGGCGCGGCGGTGGGCGCGTTGACCAGCGGACAACTGGCGCACAGCGTTCGTCCGGGACTGATCATGCTGGTATCGACCGTGGCTTCGTTCCTGGCTATCGGTCTGTTTGGGTTGATGCCGGTCTGGGAGCTTGGCGTTGTCTGCCTGGCGCTGTTCGGCTGGCTGAGTGCGGTCAGCTCTTTGTTGCAGTACACCCTGTTACAGACGCAGACACCAGAAGCGATGCTCGGGCGAATTAACGGTTTGTGGACTGCGCAGAACGTTACAGGAGATGCGATCGGCGCGGCGCTGTTAGGGGGATTGGGGGCGATGATGACACCGGTTGCTTCGGCAAGCGTAAGTGGGTTTGGGCTGGTGATTGTCGGTCTGCTACTGCTGCTGTTGCTGGGAGAAGTGCGCCGATTCCGACAAATGCCTGTGAATGCCGGATAGCGTTGTCCTCTACGGTTTGTAGGCCGGATAAGGCGTTAGCCGTATCCGGCGCTGGCGATTAAAAGAGAGCTGACAGACGTTGCAGCAGCAAGGTCGCGCTGTAGTAGTCGAGACGGAAGGTTTCCGTACCCAGGGCGTAAACACGTTTATTCTGCACGGCCGGCAGATGCGCCAGCAGCGGATTAGCATAAATGGCGTCGGCATCTTTGTTGTCGCCAGCGAACAGGAACAGCGCTTCGCCGTTCAGACCAGCCGCCAGGTTCTCACCGCCAAGCTGGATGATATCGTGGCGTTTGCCCTGACTCTGGCTGGTGTGCAATCCGGCAGGCAGCGGTGCCAGGGTGAACCCTAACTGCTCCATCAGCTTGCCCTGCGCCGACTCAGGCGTCCACAGGTTGGCGCTGTGCGCTGCAGCGGTGTACACCAGCGCGCTGACCGGTTGCGGCGGTAGGGTAATACGCTGCTTGACCGCCTGCAGTTGCTTATCAAACTCGGCAATACGCGCAGCCGCCTGTTGCTCCTGACCGGTAATTTCACCTAACTGCGTCAGCAGCGCCTGCCAGCTTTTGTCGTCGTAATTAATGATTAGCGTTGGCGCAATGGTGGACAGCTGATCGTATAGCGCGAGGGCTGAATCTCCCCCGGTGGCGCTGATCAGAATCAGATCCGGCATTTGCGCCGCCACGGCCTCAGCGCTCGGTTCGCCGATATACAGGCGGCTCAGTTTGCGCGCTTTTGCCACTTCGCTCCACTGGCGTAAAAAGCCCTGTGCATCGCCGATGCGATTGTTCGGCGTAGTGGCGCCGCTGGCGATGACCGGAGCATCAATTGCCAGCAGCGAGCCGGTGAGGGTGACGCTGGTGGAGACAATTCGTTGCGGCTTATGTTCCAGCGTATGCGTACCACGGCTGTCGGTAACCTGACGCGGCCAGTCGGCGGCATAACCTGAAGAAATTCCTGAAATAGACAAACCTGCCAGTAAGAGCACGGTGCGGCAAAAAGAGGGGAGACTCACGAATCAGCATCCTGTTATCAGTATAAGTAATGCTTCTCATTTTCATTGTTAGTGGACAAGGATGCAAGCCAAAGTCGCACATTGTGCTGCCACAAGAGTTGACATACCGCCGCTTTGCTTTTAGGTTAGCGACCGAAAATATAAATGATAATCATTATTAGAGCTTTTATCATTTTTGGAGGATGATATGGAAACGTCACTGGCCGAGGAAAAAACGCAGACTATGCCGACGCTCGCTCCCGACAGTTTTTTCTTTATGTCGCCGTACCGTAGTTTTACGACGTCAGGATGCTTCGCCCGCTATGCGGAACCGGCAATTGATGGCGATTCGCCAGACAGCCCTTTCCAACAAAAAATGCATGCACTGTTTGCTGATGCCAAAGCGCAGGGTATCGCTAACCCCATCATGGTCGGGGCGATTCCTTTTGACACCCGCCAGCCGTCATCGCTGTTTATTCCCCAGTCATGGCAGACGTTCTCCCGAACGGCGAAGCAGCAATCATCTCGTTACTTTAACGCGCATCAGTCGCTGAACGTTGTTGAACGTAAATCGATCCCGGAACAGAACTTCTTTGAAGATATGGTCGCTCGCGCGGCTGCGCTGACGGCAACCCCTGAAGTCGACAAAGTGGTGTTGTCACGCCTGATCGATATCACCGCTGATGCCAATATTGACAGCGGGGCGCTGCTGGAGCGCCTGGTGGCGCAAAATCCGGCGAGCTACAACTTTCACGTTCCCCTTGAAGACGGTGGCGTATTGATTGGCGCCAGTCCGGAACTGCTGTTACGCAAAGAAGGCGATCGTTTCAGCTCATTACCGCTGGCAGGCTCGGCACGACGTCAACCGGACGATGTGCTGGACCGGGAGGCGGGCATCCGCCTGCTGGCGTCCGAAAAGGATCGCCATGAGCACGAACTGGTGACGCAGGCTATGAAAAATGTCCTGCGCGATCGCAGCCGTGAACTGCAACTCCCTTCTTCTCCGCAACTGGTCACCACGCCTACGCTCTGGCACCTCGGCACGCCGTTTGAGGGTAAAGCCAACGCGCAAGAAAACGCCCTGACGCTCGCGTGCCTGCTGCATCCGACGCCTGCGCTGAGCGGCTTCCCGCATCAGGTTGCGCGCAAACTTATCGCCGAGCTGGAGCCGTTCGATCGCGAACTGTTCGGTGGCATTGTCGGCTGGTGTGATTCCCAAGGCAACGGCGAATGGGTGGTGACGATCCGTTGTGCGAAGCTGCTGCGTAATCAGGTACGTTTCTTTGCCGGTGCCGGGATTGTTCCGGCTTCGTCCCCGGTTGCGGAATGGCGTGAAACGGGAGCCAAACTCTCCACGATGTTGAATGTTTTTGGACTGCATTAAGAGCCTTATTGACCAGGCCTCTAAGGAGCGATAATGAGTATTCCTTTCACCCGTTGGCCGGAGGAGTTTGCCCGCCGCTATCGTGAAAAAGGTTACTGGCAGGATTTGCCGCTGACCGACATTCTGACCCGTCACGCCGACAGCGACCATACGGCGGTGATCGATGGCGAACGCCACCTGAGCTATCGCCAACTGAATCAGGCCACTGACAATCTCGCCTGCAGCCTGCGCCGTCAGGGGATCAAACCCGGCGAAACCGCGCTGGTGCAACTGGGCAACGTGGCTGAGTTGTATATCACTTTCTTTGCGCTGCTCAAGCTGGGCGTAGCCCCGGTGCTGGCATTATTCAGCCATCAGCGAAACGAACTTAACGCCTATGCCAAACAGATCGAACCTGCGCTGCTGATTGCCGATCGTCAGCATGCGTTGTTTAGCGGAGACGATTTTCTTAACGCTTTTGTGGCTGAACACAATTCAGTGCGCGTGGTGCAACTGCGCAATGATGAAGGCGAACACAATCTGCAAACGGCGATAAGCCAGCCTGCGACTGATTTTTCCGCCACGCCATCGCCTGCTGATGAGGTGGCCTATTTCCAGCTTTCAGGCGGGACTACCGGGACGCCAAAGCTGATTCCTCGTACCCATAACGATTACTACTACAGCGTGCGTCGCAGCAATGAGATTTGCCGCTTCACCGGGGAAACGCGTTATTTATGCGCGATCCCGGCGGCGCATAACTACGCGATGAGTTCGCCTGGCGCGTTGGGGGTATTCCTGGCTGGCGGCACCGTCGTGCTGGCGGCTGACCCGAGCGCCACCCTGTGCTTCCCTCTGATTGAACAGCATCAGGTTAACGTCACGGCGCTGGTGCCGCCAGCGGTGAGCCTGTGGCTGCAGGCAATTGCGGAGTGGGGGAGCAATGCGCAATTGGCTTCGCTGACGCTGCTACAGGTCGGTGGGGCACGGCTTTCCGCCTCGCTTGCGGCGCGTATTCCGGCGGAGATTGGCTGCCAGCTGCAGCAGGTCTTCGGCATGGCGGAAGGGCTGGTGAACTACACCCGTCTGGACGACAGTCCTGAACGCATCATCAATACCCAGGGCCGCCCGATGTGTCCCGATGATGAAGTCTGGGTAGCTGACGCTGACGGCAACCCTTTAGCCCAGGGAGAAACCGGGCGCCTGATGACACGTGGCCCATACACCTTCCGCGGCTACTTCAAAAGTCCTGAGCACAATGCCAGCGCCTTTGACGCCAACGGTTTTTACTGCTCCGGCGATCTGATCGCCATCGATCGAGATGGCTACATCACCGTCCAGGGACGCGAGAAGGATCAGATCAACCGCGGTGGAGAGAAGATCGCTGCAGAAGAGATTGAAAACCTGCTGCTGCGCCACCCGATGGTGATCCATGCCGCGCTGGTCAGTATGGATGACGAACTGATGGGCGAGAAAAGCTGTGCCTGGTTGGTGGTAAAAGAGCCGCTGCGAGCGGTGCAGGTGCGTCGTTTTCTACGCGAACAGGGCGTAGCGGAATTTAAATTACCTGACCGCGTTGAGTGCGTTGAGTCGTTACCGCTGACTCCGGTTGGGAAAGTAGATAAAAAACAATTACGTCAGTGGCTGGCATCACGTTCACTGGCCTGAAGGAGAATAAGAGATGGCAATTCCTAAACTGCAGGCTTATGCGCTACCCACGGCGCTTGATGTTCCGGTGAACAAAGTGGACTGGGCGTTTGACCCCGAACGCGCCGCGCTGCTGATCCACGACATGCAGGACTATTTTATCGGCTTTTGGGGCGATAACTGCCCGATGATGGAGCAGGTCGTCGCTAACATCGCCGCACTGCGTCAGTACTGCAAAGAGCATAACATTCCGGTGTATTACACTGCTCAGCCGAAAGAACAGAGTGATGAAGACCGCGCTCTGCTCAATGATATGTGGGGACCGGGACTGACGCGTTCGCCGGAACAGCAGAAAATCGTTGAGGCGCTGGCGCCGGATGAAGCGGATACCATTCTGGTGAAATGGCGTTACAGCGCATTTCATCGCTCCCCGCTGGAACAGATGCTTAAGGAGACCGGACGTAATCAACTGATCATTACCGGCGTGTATGCGCATATTGGCTGTATGACCACCGCAACAGACGCCTTTATGCGCGATATCAAGCCGTTTATGGTTGCCGATGCGTTGGCAGACTTTAGCCGTGACGAACATCTGATGTCGCTGAAATACGTGGCGGGACGCTCCGGGCGTGTGGTGATGACTCAGGAATTATTACCGACGCCGGTACCGGCCAGCAAAGATGCGTTACGCAGCATTATTCTGCCGCTGCTGGATGAGTCCGAAGAGCCGATGGATGACGAAAACCTGATCGACTACGGACTGGATTCCGTGCGCATGATGGCGCTGGCGGCGCGCTGGCGTAAGGTTCATGGCGATATTGACTTCGTGATGCTGGCGAAAAACCCGACCATTGACGCCTGGTGGACGCTGCTCTCTCGCGAGGTGAAGTAATGTCTGGATTTGACTTCGCAGGGAAAACCGTCTGGGTAACCGGCGCGGGAAAAGGGATTGGCTACACCACGGCGCTGGCGTTTGTGAAAGCGGGTGCTGAGGTGACAGGATTCGATCGTGAATTTTCTCAGAATAACTACCCGTTTGCCACCGAAGTGCTGGATGTGGCGAATGCTGAACAGGTGGCTGAGGTGTGTCAGCGCGTCCTGCAAACGCGCGAGCGGTTGGATGTGTTGGTCAATGCGGCGGGTATTTTGCGTATGGGGGCCACCGATGCGCTGAGCATTGAGGAGTGGCAGCAGACGTTTGCGGTTAACGTTGGTGGGGCGTTCAATCTGTTTCAGCAGACGATGGCGCAGTTTCGTCGCCAGCAGGGCGGGGCAATCGTGACCGTCGCGTCGGATGCGGCGCACACGCCGCGTATCGGTATGAGCGCATACGGTGCGTCAAAAGCCGCGCTGAAAAACCTGGCACTGACCGTCGGACTTGAACTGGCAGGCAGCGGTGTGCGTTGCAATGTGGTTTCGCCAGGCTCGACCGACACCGACATGCAGCGTACGTTGTGGGTCAGCGATGACGCGGAGCAACAGCGCATTCGTGGGTTTGGCGAGCAGTTTAAGCTCGGCATTCCGCTGGGGAAAATCGCTCGTCCACAGGAAATCGCTAACACTATTTTATTCCTCGCTTCCGATCTGGCGAGCCACATTACGCTTCAGGATATCGTGGTGGACGGCGGCTCCACGCTGGGGGCATGACGATGATCTGGAAACGTCATTTAACGCTGGATGAACTGAATGCCACCAGTCAGAACACGATGGTGGCGCATTTAGGCATGGTCTATACCCGACTGGGGGATGATGTGCTGGAAGCCGAAATGCCGGTGGATAGCCGGACGCATCAGCCGTTTGGTCTGCTGCACGGCGGCGCGTCGGCGGCCCTGGCGGAAACATTGGGTTCGATGGCGGGTTATCTGATGACTCGCGACGGGCAGTGTGTGGTGGGTACGGAACTGAACGCCACGCACCATCGGGCGGTTGCGCAGGGGAAAGTGCGCGGCGTTTGCCAGCCGTTGCACCTCGGGCGTCAGAGTCAAAGCTGGGAAATCGTCATCTTTGATGAGCAGGGACGACGCTGTTGCACCTGTCGTTTAGGCACTGCGGTGATGGGGTGAAGTCGCCCGACAAAGTAAAATGAAATTGCAGGGTTAACGGCTAAATGAAGTGATCCAGTTAACAATGCAATGTAAATACTCAGTGATACTTCGGGTTTACATGGTTGTCAGGTTGTTAAATTCAGAAAAGATGTTATAGAAACAAAATGTAACATCTCTCTGACCAGGACAACGGAAAACCAAGTATGAATAAATCAGGGAAGTACCTCGTCTGGACAGTGCTCTCCGTTATGGGAGCATTTGCCCTCGGCTATATCGCATTAAATCGTGGCGAACAGATCAACGCGTTGTGGATAGTCGTGGCGTCGGTCTGTGTCTACCTTATCGCTTACCGTTTCTACGGCCTGTACATCGCGAAAAATGTACTGGCGCTGGACCCGACGCGTATGACGCCAGCTGTGCGTCATAACGATGGTCTGGACTATGTTCCTACCGATAAAAAAGTGCTGTTTGGCCACCATTTCGCGGCGATTGCTGGAGCGGGTCCATTAGTTGGACCGGTGCTGGCGGCGCAAATGGGCTATCTGCCGGGTATGATCTGGCTGCTTGCCGGGGTGGTACTGGCGGGGGCGGTGCAGGACTTTATGGTGCTGTTTGTTTCTACCCGTCGCGATGGGCGTTCCCTTGGCGAACTGGTGAAAGAAGAGATGGGCCCAACGGCGGGTGTCATTGCGCTGGTGGCCTGTTTTATGATCATGGTGATTATCCTCGCGGTACTGGCGATGATCGTCGTGAAAGCGCTGACCCACAGCCCGTGGGGAACCTACACCGTCGCCTTTACTATCCCGCTGGCGATCTTCATGGGGATTTACCTGCGTTATCTGCGCCCGGGCCGCATTGGTGAAGTGTCGGTCATCGGTCTGGTATTCCTGGTGTTTGCTATTATTTCCGGCGGCTGGGTGGCTGAAAGCCCGACCTGGGCACCGTACTTTGACTTTACCGGCGTACAGTTGACCTGGATGCTGGTGGGATACGGCTTTGTCGCCGCCGTACTGCCGGTGTGGCTGCTGCTGGCGCCGCGTGATTATCTCTCTACCTTCCTGAAAATCGGTACCATTGTTGGTCTGGCGGTAGGGATTCTGATCATGCGTCCGACGCTGACCATGCCTGCGCTGACCAAGTTTGTTGACGGTACAGGCCCGGTCTGGAGCGGTAACCTGTTCCCGTTCCTGTTTATTACCATCGCCTGCGGTGCGGTCTCTGGTTTCCACGCGCTGATTGCCTCCGGCACCACGCCGAAGATGCTGGCGAATGAAGGTCAGGCCTGTTTTATTGGATACGGCGGGATGCTGATGGAATCCTTTGTCGCCATTATGGCGCTGGTGGCGGCCTGCGTTATCGACCCGGGCGTCTACTTTGCGATGAACAGCCCGATGGCTGTACTGGCACCTGCCGGAACCACCGATGTGGTTGCGTCAGCGGCACAGGTTGTGAGCAGTTGGGGCTTTGTTATCACGCCTGATACGCTGCATCAGATTGCGAACGATGTCGGCGAACAATCCATTATTTCCCGCGCAGGCGGTGCGCCGACGCTGGCGGTGGGCATGGCGTATATTCTGCATGGTGCACTGGGCGGAATGATGGATGTGGCGTTCTGGTATCACTTCGCCATTCTGTTTGAAGCCCTGTTTATTCTGACGGCGGTAGACGCCGGTACGCGTGCCGCACGCTTTATGCTGCAGGATCTGCTGGGCGTGGTGTCACCGGGTCTGAAACGTACCGATTCGTTGCCTGCGAACCTGCTGGCAACGGCGCTGTGCGTGCTGGCCTGGGGTTACTTCTTGCACCAGGGCGTGGTGGATCCATTGGGTGGTATTAATACCCTGTGGCCACTGTTTGGTATCGCCAACCAGATGCTGGCCGGTATGGCGTTGATGCTTTGCGCGGTGGTGCTGTTCAAGATGAAACGTCAGCGCTACGCGTGGGTGGCGCTGGTGCCAACGGCCTGGCTGCTGATTTGTACCCTGACCGCCGGCTGGCAGAAAGCGTTTAGCCCGGATGCGAAAATTGGCTTCCTCGCCATCGCTAACAAGTTCCAGGCGATGATCGACAGCGGAAATATTCCGGCGCAGTACACTCAGTCGCAGCTGACGCAGTTGGTGTTTAACAACCGCCTGGATGCGGGTCTCACTATCTTCTTTATGGTAGTCGTTGTGGTGCTGGGTCTGTTCTCCATCAAAACTGCACTGGCAGCACTGAAAGAGGACAAACCTACGTCGAAAGAAACGCCATACGAACCGATGCCTGAGAATGTCGAAGAGATCGTGGCGCAGGCGAAAGGCGCGCACTAATATTCTCTTAACCAACGAGCCCTCTCCTGAATGGGGAGGGCGTTTGTTCGACAGGGAACCACTATGTTTGAAACGCTCTCTAAAGCCGGGAAGTATTTAGGTCAAACCGCCCGATTAATGATAGGTGTGCCGGATTACGACAACTATGTTGAGCATATGCGCGTCACGCATCCGGACCTGACGCCAATGACCTACGAAGAATTTTTCCGCGAACGTCAGGATGCGCGCTACGGGGGAAAAGGCGGCGCGCGCTGCTGTTAATGCTCTTCATCATTCAAGCTGCAGGCGTGTTCACTCTGGTCACTTACCTTTGTAAGTTCCAGGGTTTCGCTGCGTTGCTGCCATCAGGCATCCCACACCATAATCACACCGTAAACGATTCTACTTTTTCGAACGCTGCGCGCAGCGTCTGTGGCGTTAACGTTACCGGCAGCGCATGAATGGACTCCACCGGGCGCAGGGTGTGCGCAATCACGTTGTCGATTTCAGCGCGGTTGTTGATGTCCACGTCCAGTTGAGCCAACCGGGTTGGCAGGTTGAAGCGCTGATAGGCAGTAATTAACTGCGCCAGTACATCATCTTGTCCCAGCAGCGCGCTCTGCACCAGTATGCCGTACGCCACTTTGGTGCCATGCAAAAACTTCTCCGTTTGCGGGAGCACGGTCAGGCCATTATGTACCGAATGCGCCGCCGCCACGCGGGTGTAGCGCTCACCCAGACCGCCGACCATGCCGCCTCCGGCAATAATTGCATCCACTACATCGCAAAACGTGCGGCTTAACGTACCTTGTTGCTTATCGACCAGCGCCTGCTCGCTGCTTTCCAACAGGACGTCGCGGATCGTCTGCGCAGCATGGATACCCAGACGTACGGTCAGAGGCAGGTTTTCCGGCTCAGGTGCGAGCACGACTGCCTCGTACCATTTCGCCAGCGTGTCGCCGATCCCCGCCAGTAAGTATTCTTCAGGCGCATTGAGAACGATCTCTGGCTCGACCAGCACGAGGAAATTGGCGTCAGCGAAAATTTCGAAATGCAGCGCCTGGCCTGCATCGTTGTACCAGACGGAGAGCGGTGTCCATGCGGCGCAGGTCGCTGCGATAGTAGGAATACCGACAAAAGGCAGACCCAGACGACGAGCCAGCGCTTTGGCCGTGTCGAGCAATGTCCCGCCGCCCACACCAATCACCACGCTGCGATTCTCTCCTGACTCTTTTGCCAGTTGAGTAACATCGGTTTCACTGCAATGTCCCGTAAACAGCAGGTGTCTGGCATCGGCAAGATGAAATGCCTCAGGCAGATAAGGGCGGGCCGCGTCGATGGCGCGTTCACCGTAAACCCAGACGGCGCGTGAGAGTTGCTCTGCGGTGAAAAAATCGTTGAGTCTTGACAGGCTGCCGGGATGGGAAAAATAGTTGGCCGGGCCGGTGACGACGCGAATCTCGGTATTACTCATGTTGTGTTGTCCTTTTGGCTGTCCTGTCAATGCAGGTTATTTTTATATAGACGTCTGAACGTCTTGATTGCCAAATACTAGCATCGTGCTATAGTGGCTTCAACCACAACATCACCCGCTGGGATAACAATAATGAGTAATAACCCGCTGATTCCGCAAAGCAAACTGCCTAATCTTGGCACCACTATCTTCACGCAAATGAGCGCGCTGGCGCAGCAGCATCAGGCCATTAACCTCTCGCAGGGATTTCCTGATTTTGACGGGCCACTTTTTTTGCAGGAACGTCTGGCGTATCACGTCGCGCATGGCGCAAACCAGTATGCGCCGATGACGGGCGTACAGCCGCTGCGCGAAGCCATTGCGGATAAAACCGCGCAGTTGTACGGCTATAAACCTGATGCGAATAGTGAAGTGACCGTGACGGCGGGGGCCACAGAAGCGCTGTTCGCCGCAATTACGGCGCTGGTGCGTCCTGGCGATGAGGTGATTTGTTTTGACCCGAGCTACGACAGCTATGCGCCCGCGGTCGAATTATCCGGCGGCGTAGTTAAACGTATCGCGCTGCAACCGCCGTCTTTTCGCGTCGACTGGCAGGAATTTAGCGCTGTACTCAGCGAACGTACCCGACTGGTGATCCTTAACACGCCGCACAACCCTTCCGCCACCGTATGGCATCACGCCGATTTTGATGCCCTGTGGCAGGTAATTAAAGAACGTGAGATCTTTGTCATCAGCGACGAAGTTTATGAGCACATTTGCTTCGCCGGACAAGGACATGCCAGCGTGCTGGCGCATTCACACCTGCGCGAACGCGCCGTTGCCGTTTCATCGTTTGGGAAGACCTACCATATGACCGGCTGGAAAGTCGGCTACTGCGTTGCGCCTGCCGCCATTAGCGCTGAATTACGCAAGGTACACCAGTATCTGACGTTCTCAGTGAATACGCCGGCTCAGCTGGCGCTGGCGGATATGCTGCGGGAGGATCCAACACACTATCGTGAGTTGCCAGCCTTTTATCAGAAAAAACGCGATGTGTTGGTGAACGCGCTGCGTGACAGCCGGCTGGAAATTTTACCGTGTGAAGGCACCTATTTTCTGCTGGTCGATTACAGTGCCGTCTCCACGCTTAACGACGTTGAGTTTTGCCAGTGGCTGACCAAAGAAGTGGGCGTTGCCGCGATCCCGTTGTCGGTTTTCTGCGCCGATCCTTTCCCGCATAAGCTGATTCGCCTATGTTTTGCCAAGCAAGAATCGACGCTGCTGGCGGCAGCCGAACGTTTGGTCGCGCTGTAGTTATTTTACTGTCCAGGCTTTGGAGAAGCGACGGTCGGCAAATAACTCTTGCAGACCGTTAATTTGTTTCAGACGTAAAACCTCATCGTCGTCCATACCTAACTCTTTACTGATTTTCTCTTCGCTCCATCCCAGGAGCGATAATTCACGAACGATTTCCGACATGGCATGAATTTTATGCCGCCCACGGGCACGGTTATGACGAATTGTCGCTGCCATGCGTTCATGGCGTTCACGCTGTAAACAGGTGACCGGCAGGTAGCCATGCAGGCGTGATTTCAGCGACGGTTTGCTTTTACCTAGCTCATGACGGTGGAAACCATCGACAATTTCGTATTCTTCCGCCGTGGAGTGAACTACCACGATGGGCTGCGTGAATCCGTCTGCTTCGAGGGATTTCTGCAGCAGTTTTTTCTCCGGAGGCGCAACGTTATTGGGGTTATAGTCATTGGGTGAGATATGCTCATTTTTAATCCATAGTACACAATCTACTGGCTCTTCGCGAAAAGGGCTGACGCTGTGGATAGCCATTCTGAATTGGTTGATTGCTTCAATTCGTTCTTCTTCTGACAGCCCAGAAAGAAAACCAGTGAGTTCTTGAGTTAGTCGGTGTTGCATAAGATTCCCCATTGCTGGCGTTTTATTTTCATGCGTTCATTATAACGTTGGTAGTTTTTGGGTTTTGTGGGGCTGAATGACAGCGCCCGGCACCAGTAGTCGTTATTCAGCAGGACTTTACAGATACGCCGCCACGACGGAATATCCGCTGAGCCAATATCTTTTTCCTGAGTTTGCGGGATATTGTCCATGCCCTTTTTCTTATACCACTGCAAATAGATGGCGATTTTATTGCGATAATGCTCAGCGGTCTTTTCCGGCATGCTATTGAGTAGCAGCATGGCGTATTCCTGCCAGTTTAAATGTTCGGGTTTTAATATTTTGCGGTGCCCGTAAAAATGGTTGTCCTGACCGGCATAAATTCCGCCACTTTTTACACCGCTGACACGGGCACACATGGCTGCCCAGCGCTCGGGTTCAATGACGTGATATAGCCATAATCCCTGACGCTGTTCCGGGCCAAAGGGCTCACAAATACGCATGTAACGTGTTGGGACACCGGCCTGATACATGAGATTGTATAAGGGATTGCACGACATTCTGGTTTTTGCGAACCAGGTCCAGATATCGGCAGTTTTCCAGTCATAAATCGGGTAAATATACCAGGTATGCCCGCCGGGGGCGCTGGTGGTCCAGGGTTTATCATCGGCAAAGCGCTGCTTTTGCGAATTGGCAATGGCGACAAAACGATTATATGACTCATCGGCGCGGATCCCGACCATCATGCCGGCTGGACGTTTCTCTGAATACCAGTCAGCGAACTCGCGAACAAATTGTTCAAAGGTCATGCCGGGTTGATAGAAGGAGAAATACTCTGGATCGGTTATGGCATCCGTGGGAGGCTGGCGAACCCACGGAGTACCTGGTTCCCAACACTGCCATTCTGGCTGAAATTGAGAGAGGGAATTCTGGGTGGTGAGCGGTAAAGCCACCCAATAAAAGCGCTCGATGACATCAGAATAACGTGCACGAAGCGCCTCAACATAATCAATAGTGCAGGAAAACTGGGCTTCCCAGTCGATAAATAGTACATCAATTTTTTTATGCAGTTGGCGTGCAAGCATAGCTGTCAGATGTAACATCAGTCCTGAATCTTTCCCGCCGGAGAAAGAGACACAAACCCGAGGCAGAGTTTCCAGCGCCCAGGTTATGCGCTCCAGAGCGGCGTCCAGCACGTTTTGAGCAAGCGGGATTTTATAAATAGACATATTAAGCTCATATCAGAATTATTATTCAAAACAATAACAAATGCTGACAATAAGATATGCTAATTTTTTTCAGGTGCAACGTTTTAATACATTCATGGTTGTTTTGAATTGCCTTTATTCATAAAAATATAAAATGAATAGCTAAAGCTCTATTTGTTAGTCCTCTGGTCATTTTTATCATTTATTTTATTAATTAAATTAACGAAGCCAGTATTGTTGAGTGATGCTCTGTTATACATCAAAAATAAATTTATTTTTGGTAAGGGGATATCGATACAGATCTCTTTTAAATTAAATGAGCCGGTATATTGTTCGTAAACATCCCTTGGTAGCAGACCTATGATATCTGTGTTTGAAATAATATTAATGATCGTTATTAATGAGTCGCTGCGGAAACCAATATCTCGATTAGCCAGCAAGGCGCTGGTTTTTTGCCAGTATTCTTTAACGCCAGGGTCTTCAGAGATAAGTTGCGTGAACTGTTCTTTTAATATTGTTTCAAGCGTGCTTTCTCCATTAATTCTTGGATGGTTTTTGTTGCAAACTAATATTGTTTCAGCAGTTTTAAATGGTGAGCATATTATCGAGCGATTACTCACTGGGGCGGTAGCAATGACTAAATCTGCTTTTCTGTAAGCCAACAGATTTTCCGTACTTTCAGCAGTGATGAGTATGTTATGGTGCTCAATTTCGACATGTGAGTCTTCTCTGAGAAAATGAATAACTTCCTCGATGTTGATAATGGTTGGCAGTTGTGGACAGTAAATAATGAATTTTTTCTTCAGACTGGAGTTATTCATGATGTTTATTGTCTGCTCCAGACTGTTGAGGTTTTTCTCAAGATGATGATGGAGGTTAATCCCCATAATCGTTGGCGTTAGGCCTTTTCCGGAGCGGATAAACAGTGGGTCATTAAATTGTGTGCGTAGCCGTTGCAGTGACTGGCTAACGGCAGAGGGGGTAATATACAAAGTTTCAGCAGCTTTAGTGATACTCAAATGTTGATAAATACACTCAAAGATAACCAACAGATTGAGATCGAACTTTTTGAGGTCATAGAGGTTAGCCATGCATACCTTCCTGTGATGGTCATGTTTTGAAAGATTTAATTTTGAAATATTTTAAGTTGTGATTATTCTTGTGATTTATGTTTGTGTGCTTAATGAATTATTAATTTAAACTAAAATAGCACATATTGCATAATTTTGACCAAAAAAGTTAATTTAAATGAGTGATTGACATGAAAATGATAACAACCACTCATTTTGTTACTTTTATTTATTACCCATGATAATGTTTAATTTCTCCTTATCCGGCAAGCCGACTTCCTGTTGTAACGTATCGTCTTTACTCATGTAATAGATAGCCGGCGTGACGTTGGCGCCTAAATCATCCATCAACTTTTGATTGATATTCAATACCTTCATCTGCTCCGGTGAAATGGAGGTCGGGATTTCTAGCTTCATATTCCCACCAGATGCCTCATAGTCATGCCAGGTCTTGGCCGGATCTTTTGCGGCCAGAATCGCAGCGGCGGTAGCCGGGCTTTCGGGTTTAATTACGCCAACCAGTATTGTGCGCAACTGAACTTTACCTGAGTCTACCCACGGGCGAGCCTTTTGCCAGAACTGTTTGCAATAGGGACAGAAGGGATCGGCAAACACATAGACAATGACTGGAGCCTCTTTTTTCCCGTCCAGAATCCAGGATGTTTTTTCCATTCGCTGCCACATTTCGCGTCCGGCAGGGGCGTAGATCTCTTTTTCTATCAGCGTATTACTGAGGTTTTCACCTTTTTCGTTATACATATAACCGGAAATGGCGTGTTTGCCGTCAGGCGTAACATAGATAGTAACGCCCATATCCTGGTATTTTCCCAGGTAGCCCTTCATTCCACCCGGCGCGTCGAAGGGTTTGAGAATAGTAATGCCCTGTTTCTCAATAGCTTTAACGGGGGCAGGAAGTTCTTCGGCGTGCACCACGGCAGGAAGCAGGGTTAAGAGTAAGGTACGTTTAAACATTGATTTTCCTTATAAAATCAGAAGGAAAGGGGGCTAAGTTGCAAAACCTATCGCAGCCATAGGTAAGATCGACCGTCTGTCGATTGCCCTTTCTTGAGTGGGGTGATGTAATCCCAATCGCTGTTACGACCTTTGTTAAGGTAATGTAGAGCGCAACACATAGCCAGCCCTGCTGGTACTGACGTTACCTGCGGGTAGCTCGGGTAATGAGGCTCCCTGCAAAGGGGGCCTTTTTTACTTTTATCTTTAGGTTCACAACATGAGTTTGAGTGGGTTGTTAGTTAACGCTTATTGATTTGATAAAGGAAACGCATTAGCCCTGCGAAGAGATTTTCGTTAACTTATCTCTCAACGAAAACACGGAGGAAGTACAGATGTCTTTGATTAATACCAAAATTAAACCTTTCAAAAACCAGGCGTTCAAAAACGGTGAGTTCATCGAAGTAACCGAGAAAGATACCGAAGGTCGCTGGAGCGTCTTCTTCTTCTACCCGGCTGACTTTACTTTCGTTTGCCCGACCGAGCTGGGTGATGTGGCTGACCACTACGAAGAACTGCAGAAACTGGGCGTAGATGTCTATTCCGTATCTACTGACACCCACTTCACCCACAAAGCATGGCACAGCAGCTCTGACACCATCGCGAAAATCAAATACGCGATGATCGGCGACCCGACTGGCGCCCTGACCCGTAACTTCGACAACATGCGTGAAGATGAAGGTCTGGCTGACCGCGCAACCTTCGTTGTAGACCCGCAGGGTATCATCCAGGGAATCGAAGTTACCGCTGAAGGTATCGGCCGTGATGCGTCTGACCTGCTGCGTAAAATTAAAGCCGCACAGTACGTTGCCTCTCACCCAGGTGAAGTTTGCCCGGCGAAATGGAAAGAAGGCGAAGCGACCCTGGCTCCATCCTTAGATCTGGTCGGTAAGATTTAAGTCGCATAATTTGTGGGCCGGATAAACGCAGTGCATCCGGCCATTCCACAGGCGCAGTTTGCGCCTGTTTCATTCCAGCACCATGACGCAAGTTGCATTAATGCAGTCCCGCAAAGTCGGCTTGCATGATGATGTTTTCAGAGAGGGAAGAAGAATGCTCGACACAAACATGAAAACCCAGCTCAAGGCTTATCTTGAGAAACTGACCAAACCTGTTGAGCTGATTGCTACGCTGGATGACAGCGCTAAATCGGCAGAAATCAAGGAACTGCTGACTGAAATTGCTGAACTGTCAGAAAAAGTCACCTTTAAAGAAGACAATACTCTGGCGGTACGCAAGCCATCGTTCCTGATCACCAATCCAGGTTCTCACCAGGGGCCGCGCTTTGCCGGTTCTCCGCTGGGCCATGAGTTTACCTCCCTGGTGCTGGCGCTGCTGTGGACCGGTGGTCATCCGTCAAAAGAGGCGCAGGCGTTGCTGGAGCAGATCCGCGATCTCGACGGTGATTTTGAGTTTGAAACCTATTATTCGCTTTCCTGTCATAACTGTCCGGACGTGGTACAGGCGCTGAACCTGATGTCGGTACTGAATCCACGCATCAAGCATACGGCGATTGACGGCGGTACATTCCAGAACGAAATTACCGATCGCAACGTGATGGGCGTTCCGGCGGTGTATATGAACGGCAA
The DNA here is from genome assembly GCF_027919895.1 of Citrobacter sp. 21OH12SH02A-Citro. Classification (NCBI taxonomy): domain Bacteria; kingdom Pseudomonadati; phylum Pseudomonadota; class Gammaproteobacteria; order Enterobacterales; family Enterobacteriaceae; genus Citrobacter; species Citrobacter sp. 21OH12SH02A-Citro. The sequence continues at coordinate 3,401,742 of NZ_CP114801.1, read as the reverse complement.
AGAGTTCGGTCAGGGGCGTATGACGCTGACTGAGATCGTGGCGAAAGTAGATAGCGGCGCAGAAAAACGTGCGGCACAAGAGCTGAACAAACGTGATGCTTATGACGTGCTGATTGTCGGTTCCGGTCCTGCGGGGGCGGCAGCGGCAGTGTACTCTGCACGTAAAGGTATTCGCACCGGTCTGATGGGCGAACGTTTTGGCGGTCAGGTTCTTGATACCGTTGATATTGAAAACTACATCTCGGTACCGAAAACCGAAGGCCAGAAACTGGCGGGCGCGCTGAAAGCACACGTTGATGACTATGATGTTGATGTGATCGACAGCCAGAGCGCAAGTAAACTGGTTCCGGCGGCGCAGGAAGGCGGTTTGCATCAGATTGAAACGGCATCCGGCGCGGTGCTCAAAGCACGCAGCATTATCATTGCCACCGGTGCGAAATGGCGCAACATGAACGTTCCGGGCGAAGATCAGTATCGCACCAAAGGCGTAACCTATTGCCCGCACTGCGATGGCCCGCTGTTCAAAGGCAAGCGCGTTGCGGTGATTGGTGGCGGCAACTCCGGTGTTGAAGCTGCTATTGACCTGGCAGGCATTGTTGAACATGTGACGCTGCTGGAGTTCGCACCTGAAATGAAAGCTGATCAGGTGCTGCAGAATAAGCTTCGCAGTCTGAAAAACGTCGATATTATTCTGAATGCGCAAACGACAGAAGTGAAAGGCGATGGCAACAAAGTCACCGGCCTGGAGTATCGTGACCGCGTGAGTGGCGACGTTCACAGTGTGGAACTGGCGGGTATCTTTGTACAGATAGGTCTGCTGCCAAACACCAACTGGCTGGAAGGTGCCGTCGAGCGTAATCGCATGGGTGAAATCATCATCGATGCCAAGTGCGAAACCAGCGTGAAGGGGGTTTTCGCCGCTGGTGACTGCACCACCGTACCGTATAAGCAGATCATCATCGCGACCGGTGAAGGCGCGAAGGCCTCATTGAGTTCGTTTGATTATCTGATTCGCACGACAGTAGCATAAAAAAAGTAAGACACACCTGCAATGCCAAAACCGTCAGCCATCCGCTGGCGGTTTTTTATTTCCACGCTTTCAGATTGTCAATTCTTGAAACAATAAACCGCATAACACATTCATTTAATGAGTCTGACCATTAGTTTCATCAAAGAAAGATGAGGCGTTTTCTTTATTATATCAACCTGCATTACGTTTTCATTTGTTTTATGAATAAATGGTTGGTTAATTCATGGGTGAAATATATGAAACCCTGACGATCTTTGAATCGACAGGGTTATTGTTGCGTGATTTTTTTATTTCTCACGATAGTCACACGCTGAAAGCGGCTTATTCAGCTCTGGAAGCACATGCCTCGAGGCTAACAGAACAGGAGTGGTTGGACGCGGAGTACGACTTCAATGCGCTATTTGTTGGGCCACAGACGTTAAAGGCTGCGCCGTTCGCTTCGGTTTATCTCGAAGAAGATGCCCTCGTAATGGGTAAATCAACTTTGAGCATTCGGGAATTCATGGCAAATATAGGTTTATCTATAAACCACAAAAATAATATACCGGATGATCATATTTCATGTGTATTGGAATTGGCGGTTTTATTATCGGCTAATGCCAGAACATCAGCTAAATACCAGGTCGCCTTCACTCGGTATGTAAGTGAGTATATATCGCTGTGGGTGCCCGAGTATATCGAAAAAATAAATATAAATGCACAAACCGCCACGCTGAAAACCGTAGCGGGAAGGTTGTCTTCTTGGCTTAATGAATTAAACACGAGAGTATCAATATGAGTAATGAACCGGGAGTTCTGAACAGACGTTCATTTTTGAAAGGGTTAGTTGCCCTTGGAACCGTGGCTGCCCTGCCTGGGGGGTTGCTGACTTCACGCTGCGCATTGGCGCAACCGCCCATTCCGTTTAACCCTAAAACTTACAAAATTTCTCGCAACGCCTGTCCGCGTAACTGCTATGACACCTGTAGCCTGAAAACCTGGGTGAAGGATGACGTCATTACCTTTGTGGAAGGCGCGCCTGAGTCAACGTTTACGCATGGAACACCCTGTGTAAAAGGTCTGACTTATCCTCGCCGGGTGTATAGCCCGGATCGCATTAAATATCCGATGGTTCAGGATGTTCGCGGCAGCGGTAACTGGCGTCGTATCTCCTGGGACGAAGCAATGCAGCGCATTGCGACCAAGATGCTGGAGATTAAAAAGAAAGACGGCTCAATGCTGGGGCTGGCGCTGTCAAAATACTCAGGCAACCTTGGGGTGATGGGTTATGCCGTTGAAGGGATGATGTCTTCGCTGGGTTACACCACCCGTTTTGCCGGGACACCTTGCTGGCCAGCCGGTATCGACGCCCAGAACTATGATATGGGGGATATGTGGTGTAACGACCCGGAAGATTTTGTAAAAGCAAAATATATCATCATCTGGGGCGCGAATCCGGCCTGGTGCTCTATGCACACTATGAAATACATCTATCAGGCGCGGGAGAAAGGCGCAAAAGTTGTCGTTATCGATCCGCTGTTAACGCAGACCGCCGCGAAAGCCGATCTTTATTTACGTGTTCGCCCAGGCTCAGATGGCGCTCTGGCGCTGGGCATGGCGCGTCACCTGGTGGATAAAGGTTTAGTTGATCAGGATTTCGTCAATAACTATTCCCACGGATACCCGGAATTCGAAGCTTATCTGCGCAGCAGTGTGACCGTCGAGTGGGCCGCTGAAATTTGCGGTCTGTCGGCGGATGCCATTCGCCAGTTAGCGGAAGAGTTTACGGCGGTTAATCCTGCCACCGTGTGGATTGGCTACGGCATGCAGCGCCATGTTAACGGCGGCGCTAACGTACGGGCGATCGATGCCTTTGTGGCAATGACCGGCAATATTGGTATTGAGGGCGGCGGTGCCCGCTACGGTCATCTGCAGACATGGGGTTATAACTACCATGGAATGATGCAGAAGCCTCCTGCAGGTTCTGTCGGAATAAAAGGCGCAGGTGGTCCGGTGGGTGAGTTTGTCAGCGATAGCGGTGAGAAGAGCGAATACTCCGATCGTGCGCTGAATATCAACCAGACGGCGCAAGGGATTCTGGACGCCAGTGAACCACCGGTACGGATGCTGTGGGTGGCCTCTAAAAACCCGTTTGCTCAGGATTTCGACCGCAACAAGATGATCAAAGCGTTTGATAAACTGGAAATGGTGGTTTGTGTCGACCAGTTCTTCAACGAAACCGTCCAACATGCGGATATCGTGCTGCCTGTCACTACCACCTTTGAACAATGGGATGTCTCTTCGTCTTATTGGCACTACTGGTTATCCGTCAACGAGCCGGCTATCAAACCGCTGTATGAGTGCAAGAGCGATCCGGAAATCGCGGCGCTGCTGTCCAAAACCATCAATAAACTGGAACCCGGTTCATGTACCTTCCCGCAGGCGTTTGATGCTAAACGCTGGTTGGATCAGGAATTTAATGAGGGGATGGGGAAACAGTTTGGCATTGCGGGCTGGGATGACCTGCTGGAAGGACCACGCAAAGCAAAAATGGTCAGCACCGCGGCCTGGTACGATCGCAAGTTCAAAACGCCGTCAGGCAAGTACGAGTTCAAATCAGAACGTTGTGCGGAAAATGGTCACACGGCTTTGCCGGAATATAAAGCGGGTGCACAGGGTGCGCTGCCGTTCCACCTGTTTACACCTCATCTTCAGTACGGTCTGCACTCGCAGTTTGTCAATCTGGACTGGATGCAGGTTTTCTGGCCAGAACCCTTTGTTTATATCCACCCGCTTGCTGCACAGAAAAAGGGCATCACTGAGGGCGCTCACGTCAAAGTCTTCAACGAGGTGGGCCATGTTGAGTTGCGAGCCAAAATTACCACTAATGTGCCGGAAGATTTTCTTGTGATGTACGAATCCTGGTTCAACAAGCTTAGTTACAACGTACAGAATGTGGTCAAAGATACGCCCGCCGATATGGGAAAAATGGCGACAGGCGCGCCCGGTGCGGCCATACACAGTCAATTTGTAGATATTACTCTGTCAGGAAATGAAGGAGCTGCGGCATGAGACGCGCGTTTTTAGTCAATAGCGATAAGTGCATCGGCTGCCGTGGCTGTGCGATGGCGTGTAAGAGTTTTAATCAGCTGGAGCCTGAACGTTTCTGGCGCTATGTCTACCCGCTGGATAAAGAAATTTACCCGCATGAGGAGCGAGCGTTCTACTCGCTGGCCTGTAACCATTGCGAAAATCCGGCCTGCCTGGCGGCTTGTCCGGTAGAGGCGTACACCAAACGCGAGGATGGTGTTGTGGTGCATAATCCGGAACGTTGTATCGGATGCAAAAACTGTATCCGCAATTGCCCATACGGTGCGCCGCGCTTTAATGAAGAGACGAAAAAAGCGGAAAAATGCAGCATGTGCTACGAGCGTCTCGATGTCGGTATGCAGCCGGCGTGCGTGAGTGCCTGCCCGGTAGGCGCCCTGACGCTTATCGATCTGGATGCCGATCCGATCCCTAACAATGCCGTACAGTATCCGCCGGGATTCCCACGTATGCCGCAGCTTAATCCTGGCACACGTTTTATCCTCGCGCGTCAACCGAAGCAAGCGGAGGGCAAGTAATGGAAAAGTATGAATTCCCTCTGGTTATTTTTACCGTATTGAGCCAGATGTCGGTTGGTATAACGTTCATTCTGACGCTGCGCACGCTGCAAGGGAAACTGGAAAGCAAGCGCCTGTACTGGCTGGTAAGCGGGCTGGTTCTGGCGGCTGCTTCCGTGGCGGCGGTATTGCACCTTGCGCATCCGGATCGCGCCTACAATGCCCTGATTAACCTCCAGCATGCCTGGCTGAGCCGTGAGATTCTCGGCGCAACTTTATACGGCGCGGCGGTGGGCGTGACGTTTTTGGCAAAAGGGCACAGAGCGCCGGCTGTTCTGGCCTCTGTTCTCGGGATCGCGCTGGTGGCGGTACAGGGGATGACCTATGCCGCCCCGGCGATGGTGGCGATCGCCAACGGTCTGACGATGCTGCTGTTCTTCATCACGGTGTGGGTTATGGGTTGTGCGGCGATTCCGCTGCTTAACCTTGCGCCTGCCGTTGCCGCATTGCGCCAGGGGATTGTCGTTTGTATGGCGGTCATGATTGCCGCGCCCATTATCTGGCTAAGCGGTGGCACCATCATGCAGATGACGGCGCATGCCTGGCTGACGTCGCCGCTTTATCTGGCAAGTCTGGTGTGTCTGGCGGTGGCCTTTGTCCTCAGCCGCCAGGGCGAGCGTCGTGCAAAAGCGCTCTTTGTCCTGCTGTTTGTTGGCGTATTCCTGAGTCGTCTGACGTTCTTTGGCGATACGGTTAGTACCATCGTGAATATCGGTCATTTGTACTGATCGTCAGGCAATAAAAACCCCTGTCAGGCATTAACCTGGCAGGGGTTTTCTTTAGCAAATTAGAGGCTATTAACGTACAACCAGCACTGGCAGAGTAGCGTGGCGAACAACGCTGGAAGCGTTTGAGCCGAGCAGATGAGTGCTGATTGATGGGTTGCGCGATCCAATGACGACCACATCTGCATTCAACTCTTCACCCAACTCGTTGACGACGTCACGTACGCTGCCAAAGCGGACGTGTTGTTTAATACGGGAAGGATCGATGCTGAAGTGACCGACCATCGTTTGCAGACGAGTTTCCGCTTCGTGTTGTAGATGCTCTTCAAAACGACGGACATCGGCTGCAAAGCGGTGCAGGCTTAAGCTTGCTGAGCCTGGCAGCACATGCAGCAGATGAATAACCCCGTTTTCCTGTGCCAGAAATTCTGCATGGCGAATAGCCTTGTCGCTCAGTTCCATTTCGAATACATCAACAGGCATTATGATTGTGTTGTACATAAACATTCTCCTTGTCATTACATGAACACATATCAGCATAGTATTAAAAATGATTCTGTCAGTCACGACACAGATTTATGTTTTGCGAACAGGAGATAAGGTGAGGGTCAGGAGTTGGGGGCTAACCGGAAAGAGGATGCGGATGCATCCCCTGTAAGATAAAGCGAGTGGCTTTGATAAGACAGAGTTAGCGCAGGTAGTCGCCTGCAGCTTCAGGTTGGTACTCAAGCTCGATGACTTCGAGGTGTGTTGAGGTCCCGCCTGGTAGTTCCCAGTGAATGGTGTCGCCAACGCGCAGGCCCAGAAGTGCAGCGCCAACAGGTGCCATTACCGAAAGCTGTGTGCTGCTGTCAGTCATATTGGCCGGATACACCAGGGTACGCACACGGACTTCGCCATCACTCAGATTGCGGAATTTCACGCGGCTGTTCATGGTCACGACATCGTGCGGCATGGTTTCTGGTGAACACATTTGGGCACGATCCAGCTCGGCGTTCAGGGCGTCGGCAATCGGTAAACCAGCAAACGCAGGTTGCTCCAACAGGCGGTCAATGCGTTCCGCATCGAGGTCGTTAATGATGATAGTTGGTCTGGACATTTGTTACTCCATGTCGTCGATACTGCGGGTGCGCAGGTAAATAATCCCAAAAGAAAACCCTCACCGTCAGGCGGCAAGGGTTTAGCTTTTATGATGATACTGAGACTTACCCCTGGTTTGAAGTGATTTAGTTCACATTCAGGCAAATCATCAATATTGTTGCGTATGGTGTGATTTTAGCCGAAAAACGCGATCGTTCTCCAATTTGCATTATGCTTTTTAAGCGCTCGCTGCGGGCGCGTCAAACAACTCAGTGTTCCGCGACAGGAGATCTCATGAGCCAGTACGACAAACTTACCTTGAAAGACGGCAGCTATTTGCATTTTAAAGATTGGGGAAGTGGGCAGCCTATTGTCTTTAGCCATGGCTGGCCGCTGACGGCAGATGCGTTTGAAGATCAGATGCTGTTCCTTGGGTCGAAAGGATTTCGGGTGATCGCCCATGACAGGCGCGGGCATGGGCGTTCAGCCCAACCCTGGGATGGTCACAATATGGATCAGTATGCTGACGATCTGGCTGAACTTACCGCGCATCTCAATCTTAAAGATGCCGTACATGTCGGACACTCTACCGGGGGCGGGGAAGTGGCGAGGTACATTGGTCGCCATGGAACGCAGCGGGTAGCCAAAGCGGTGTTAATCGGCGCGGTGACGCCCATAATGATCAAGACCGACTTTAACCCAAATGGTGTGCCGAAAGAGGTGTTTGATGGCATCCGTGAGGGAGTGATAAACGATCGCGCTGCCTTCTTCTATGAACTGACCGCTGCATTCTATGGCTACAACCGCCCGGGCGTAAATGCGTCGAAAGCCGTTCGTGAAAGCTTTGTTGAACAGGGCTTACAAGGTTCCATCAAAGCGTTGTACGACTGTATTCACGCGTTTTCAGAAACTGACCTGCGTGAGGATCTCAAAAAGATGACTATCCCGACGCTGGTGATCCATGGTGATGACGATCAGATTGTCCCGTTTGAAACCTGCGGAAAGGTTGCGGCGGAAATACTGCCGGACGCGCAGTTGAAGGTGTATGTTGGCGGTTCGCATGGCATTTGCACTACCCATAAACAACAGATCAACGGCGATCTGCTCAACTTTATTCAATCGTAATCTTTAGCGGATTGTTCTACGCTGATCTTCTTTTTCCAGGGAGATGAGCGAAGCATAATTTGTGCTGCGCTGATGTTAACTTCAACAGAGAACGCTATGTATTTCTATCAACCATCACAAGGACACGGCTTACCGCATGACCCGCTGAATGCCATCATTGGACCGCGCCCTATTGGCTGGATTGCCTCCCGCGACAGCGACGGTCGGCATAACCTTGCACCGTACAGTTTCTTTAACTGCTTTAATTATCATCCGCCGATTATCGGTTTCGCCAGTAGCGGCTGGAAAGATAGCGTGCAGAATATTATCGACACCGGTGAGTTTGTCTGGAATCTGACGACTCTTGAGCTGGCCAGCGCGATGAACGAAACGTCAGCCAGCTTGCCTCACGGCGAAGATGAGTTTTTTGCCGCCGGGCTTAGTAAGGCAGATAGTCGGATAGTCAGCGTGCCGCGGGTGGCGCAAAGCCCGGTCAATTTTGAGTGTCGCTTATCGCAAAGTCTGCAACTGACCACCGCTGATGGTTCGCCTGTTGAAACCTGGCTGGTGCTGGGAGAAGTGGTGGGTATCCATATTGATGAAACGCTACTGGAAGGCGGCATCTACCAGACGGCGAAAGCAAAACCGGTACTGCGTGCGGGCGGGCCAACGGCGTATTATTCGATCAGTGAAACACACCGCTTTGATTTAGTTCGCCCGGATGCTCGTTCAAAACGCTAACCATATGGACCGACGCCAGCTTGCCGCGCCGGTCGTTATTTTCAGTATCCCACTTTGTCGATAATAAACTGTTTACCGCAGTTACCCGGATGCGGTTGCGGTAAGAATGACTGTGCGGATAACGTCTGGTTAATGGTGTCGGCTTTCAGGGACAACTGGATTTCTGTGAGATAGGCCGGATTGCCGTGGCAGCTTAGCTTCACGGCTTTAACGTTCTCTCTGCCCCAGCTTTTAGCGACGGCGGCGTCAAATGCGCTGCGGCTGACGGTTTTGCCGTAGTTTTCCGCGAGGAATTTGCCAGCCTCGCTGTTCTTAACCTCATTATTCATCCGTACCATCGTGCCGAAGTATGCGTCGGGATCAAAACCGAAACAGGCGCCATGTTTGGCATATTCGTAACGTTCCAGACAGGATCTCCCGCCAGCACCGGGCATTACGGCACTGAGTTTTGCCGCGCTTTCCAGCGACAGGCCCGTTTCGGGAGCCGCGCATTTACGGCTGGCGCGCGCTTCAGGCAGGTTGGGAATAGGGCGAGTCGCGCAGCCAAAGCGCATCCAGCGGCGGTTGTCTACTCCACGGGCGGCGATGGATTTTGGCAGGCTGGGCCATAAACCGTGAACGGTCAGGAAATCTGCTTTATCCGCGCTCTCTTTTTGCAGACGACATTCGGCGGGCTCTTGACGATTTCTCTCGTGTTGGCTCTGACAAAATCCGGTTTGCCAGGAGAGGGCCAGCACGTAGCTGTCAAAATCAGCGTACTGTTTTGCCTGAAGTTCATCGGCCTGAGCTACAGAAACTGGGAGCAGAAGTGCTGCCAGCAGCGAAGAATAACGCCATGTTGATGTCATGATGATTTCGGATACTTATATAAATTTTGAATATCATCTATTTAATCATAAAAAATGCCAGTCAGGTTTAGCTGACTGGCATCATTTTCATCAGGCGGGAACCCGAATGATTAGCTCCACATTGCCAGAATCGGCCAGCCGACCAGCAGAAGCATAGAGATGTAGATAACGCCGAAGATAGCACCCAGACGCCAGTAGTCTTTGGACTTCACATAACCGCAGCCGTAAATAATAACGCCAGGGCCAGTTGCATACGGAGTCAGACAGCCCATGATACCGATGGACAGTACCAGCAGGATACACAGGTGTTCCATCGGAACGCCCGGGATGCCTTTGCCGACGGCCAGAATAACCGGCAGCATGGTGGCGGTGTGTGCGGAAAGGCTGGCAAACAGGTAGTGAGCAAAATAGAACACCAGCACCAGAACGATCACGGTCGCGTTAGGCGAGAAGCCTTCCAGGTGCGAGCTCATCGTGTTGGCGAACCAGTCGATGAAGCCTGAACGGGTTAAACCATTCGCCATAACGACCAGCGTGGCGAGGTTAACCAGGGTGTTCCATGCGCTGTTATAACGGGTGATGTCTTTCCACGGGACAACGTGCAGCGCCAGCATCAGCGAGACTGCCAGCAGACCCACAGCGGTCGCATCAATCAGTTTACCGCCAAAGACCCACAGACCCAGGCTGAGCAGAACCAGACCGATCAGGGTCAGCTCTTTACGCGTCAGTTTACCCATGGTTTTCAGTTCATCACCAGCCCACGCGGCAACTTCAGCACTGTGAGTAACTTCTGGCTTGTAAAGAACATAGGACAGCCACGGAGCAACGATCAGCAAAATAATACCAACCGGCAGGAAGCTGAGGAACCATTGCAACCAGCTGATTTGAATACCGGCAATTTTATTGACGAATTCCAGACCCAGCACGTTAGGTGCAGCACCGGTAACGAACATAGAGGAGCTCAGGCTGGTACTGATTACCATCATCCACATCAGATATCCGCCGATACGGCGCGCGGACGGATCGTTCGGGAATGATTTAAACAGCGGCGGCAGGTTTTTGATAACCGGGAATACGGTACCACCGGTACGCGCGGTGTTGGACGGTGTAAACGGCGCCAGCAGAATGTCGATGATGACAATCGCGTAGCCCAGCGTCAGGGTGCGCTTACCCATGAATTTTACCAGGAACAGCGCGATACGACGACCCAGACCGGTGACTTCATAGCCCAGCGCGAAGATAAACGCGCCAAACACCAACCACACGGTAGTGCTGGAGAAGCCTGCCAGACCCCATTTCAGCGCTTGCTTACCCGCTTTAAACGCCGGGTCTGCCAGCTCTGAAGCATCAAACAGCAGATAGTTGCTGCCGATGACGCAGATCGTTACGGCGATAAAGCTTATCGCTGTTGCCGGGATTGGCTCCAGGATCATCCCGACAATCATTGCCACGAAAACGGCAAAATAGTGCCAGGCCTGCGGGGGCATTCCATCAGGGACAGGGATAAGAAACATTACGCCCATTACGACCAATGGGGCCAGTAATTTCCATATTTTATCTTTTGCTAAAGACATGTGTGTGATTCTCCGGAAAGGATCTTTAATTGTGATAATGATGAACTTGTGAAATCTGAGCTAAGAACCAGGTGACGATCAGCAGATCGGCGCAGCCTCCTGGGCTGAGGTTGCGTTCAATGCACTGTTGGTCGAACTGGCGCAGGTATTCGAGATCGGCAGGGGTGCGAATCCCCCCTTGCTGCAATAGAGTTGTGGCCTGCTGCTGTAGCCAGCGCAGACCTTCTGCGCCGCCACGTGAAGCCACGTTGGTGTCGCCATTGATAGACATCAGCAGCAATAACGTGTCGAGTAGCGCCAGTTCAGGATCGCGGCCCTGAGTCAGCAGTGCGCGGTAGTGCGGCAGGGCATGCTGGATGACTAGCGGGTATCCCGCTTCGGCTTCGCCCCGTGCGCCGGTTAATCCCAGTTGTTGATAAAGACGTTGGCCAGCCGTGAGTTGTTGATTGTTCTGGCGCAGTTCGCGCTCGGTCAGGCCACGGCAAAATGTTGCTGCCGTAGAGCAAAGGGTTTCAGCGGTAACAGTCAGTTGGAGCTGGTGCAGGCGGCCAATGGCGGCACACAGCAGCCCCAGTGAAAAGATGCTCCCTTTATGGGTGTTTACCCCCTCGGTGGCGCGAAACATATCGGCTTCGCAGGCCATACCCAGTGGGCGCAGTCCTTTCAACACATCTTCAGGCGACAGCTGTGCGCTAAACGCCCCATATTCAATAAAACGCGGCAGCCAGGCCTGAATTGCCTCAGCGCTGCGATGAAAATCTTCCAGCGCCATATCTTTATGTGCGCCGTTGTTAATACGATCCACCAGACCCGGTTTGGGCGACAGGTTGACTTCAGTCAACATGGCCCGCCACGCAAGCGTTGCGTAAGCGTCAGGCAGATCCAGAGGAAGGACTGCGTTATTGGTTGATGTTGCGGGAATCGGCATCATGCAGCAGTGCCTCCATCTGAGAGAGTAAGTCGGAAAGCGCGTGGGTTTTACCCCGCGCACATTCGGCAGCGCTTTGCTCGCACAGCAGACAGCGGCGGGCAGGGAGTGCGAAATGACGCCGGGACAGAATTTCCCCATCAGGGTTCAGGACATCGATGTCCCATAGCCGTCCCAGCGGATGTGAATGCTCAAGTTCAATCGTGGCGAGCTTGAGATCGTGGGCCGGGGCCTCAATAGACAAAAGACCTTCCGGACCGCTGGCAGAAACCAGCGCCGTTTGCTCCCTGATAATCCAGGTGGATTTTTCCGCCAGCGCGAGCAGGGCGGCTACGCCGTGATTAAAGATGCGACGGGTTAATGCGCTGTCTTTAATCGGACCCGGTGCGACCACGGTAAACGAGACCAGTGGCGCGTGATGACGCGTCAGCCAGGCATGTTGCCTTGCTTGTCTCTCATCCCGGCTGGCGAGCAGCTCAGGAATCGAAACCGCGTGTTGGGTGGCGTGTTCAGGGAGCAGGCGCATGGCTTATTCCTTCACCTGATGCACAACGTCAATTACCGAGCCATCGCGGTAACGCACAACGGCAATCACGCGGTCGGTGAATTCGATAGCGCGTGGCTGACCGGTGAGCTGCTGTGCACGTTCGCGCAGCCATTCAATGGACACCACTTTCATACCGGCTTCTTTCAGACGTTCAGCCAGTTCCGGACGTGCAGGGTTAACGGCGATACCGTGGTCAGTGACCAGGATGTCTACGCTGGAGCCTGGGGTTACGCAGGTCAGGACGTTATCAACCAGCGTCGGGATGCGTCCGCGAACCAGCGGAGCGACAATGATGGAAAGCGCAGCGGCAACCGCAGTATCGCAGTGACCGCCGGATGCGCCGCGCAGTACGCCGTCAGAACCGGTCAGTACGTTAACGTTGAAGCTGGTATCAACTTCCAGCGCACTCAGCACCACGACGTCCAGACGATCGACGGAGGCGCCTTTTGAGCCCCAGTTGGCATATTGGTTGGCACTGATCTCAATGTGGTTTGGATTGCGGGCCAGCGACTCAGCCGCGTTACGGTCAAAGCTCTGTACGTCCAGCAGTTTGCGAATCAGGCCTTTTTCGTGCAGGTCAACGATGGTAGCGGTGATGCCGCCAAGGGCGAAGTCAGCACGGATATCGCGGCTGCGCATCTTGTCTTCCAGGAAACGAGTAACGGCCAGAGAAGCGCCGCCGGTTCCTGTCTGCAGTGAGAAGCCTTCATTGAAGTAACCGGAGTTAGCAATGACGTCTGCCGCGCTACGGGCGATTAACAGTTCACGCGGGTTGGTGGTCATGCGTGTCGCATCAGCACCGATTTTGTCCGCATCGCCGACCTGATCGATCTGTACAATCAGATCCACTTGATCCTGCGTAATGCTGGCCGGGTTATGTGGATAGGTCAGCAGCTGTTCAGTCAGCAGGACAACCTGTTTTGCATTTTCGGCATCGACGCGGGCATAGCCCAGTGAACCACAGCACGCTTTACCGGTATAGCCGTTAGCGTTACCAAACTGGTCACAGGACGGTACGCCGAGGAACGCCACATCAATGCTGAGTTCGCCACTTTGCACCAGGTGTACACGGCCGCCGTGGGAGTGGACCTGCACAGGCTCGGCCAGCAGGCCACGGGAGATCTCTTCCGCCAGCGGACCACGCAGCCCGGAGGTGTAAATACGGCTGACCACGCCCTGACGGATGTGCTCAACCAGCGGAGCATGGCAGTCGCTCAGGGAGCTGGAGGCCAGCGTCAGATTTTTAAAGCCCATTCTGGCGATGGCGTCCATCACCAGGTTAATCGTCAGATCGCCACCGCGAAAAGCGTGGTGGAAAGAGATGGTCATGCCATCTTGTAAACCTGAACGACGAATGGCGTCTTCCAGGTTAGCGCACAGCTTCTTGTCGCGCGGTTTTTGCGCCTGTAATTCTACTTTTGCGGTGCTCTGATAAGCGGAAAGCTCACTTTCTGCATGACGGCTCCAGGTCGCCACGCGATCCTGGCGTTGAGACTGTTCGATTTTCTGCGTCATTTTTTTGCCTTATTCTTCGCGAATGCCGGAAAGTTCTGCACGGGAGATAACCAGAAGGGCGCGCTCGATAACCGGGCTGTCGACCATTTTGCCGTTCAGGGAAACTACGCCACGGCCTTCGCGAGCGGCGGCTTCAGCGGCTTCCACGACCAGGCGCGCGTGAGCCAGCTCTTTGCGTGTCGGCGCGTACAGGTTGTGCAGGAGCTCGATCTGGCGCGGGTTGATGAGCGACTTACCGTCAAAACCCAGTTGCTTTATGTGTGCGGCTTCATGCAGGAAACCCGCTTCGTTGTTGGCATCGGAATAAACGGTGTCGAACGCCTGAATGCCGGCAGAGCGTGCCGCCTGCAAAATAGAGCAGCGGGCAAACAGCAGTTCAGTCCCTTCCGCAGAGCGCTCAGTGCGCAGGTTACGCACATAATCTTCCGCACCCAGTGCAATACCGATCAGGCGCTCGGAAGCGTGGGCAATTTCTACCGCGCGGGTAATGCCTAACGGCGATTCGATGGCGGCTAACAGACCGGTACTGCCGGGCTCACGGCCACAGGCTTTCTCGATACGCAGGATTTCGCTTTCGATGTCGATGACATCCTGCGCGGTATCGGTCTTCGGTAAACGCACGATGTCAGCGCCGCCGCGTACCACGGCTTCGAGATCGTTAACGCCCCATTCGGAGTCGAGGGCGTTTACGCGCACGATAGTTTCAACGTCGTGATACAGCGGATGCTGCAGCGCGTGGTACACCATACGGCGAGCAGTATCTTTCTCGCGCAGCGCGACGGAGTCTTCCAGGTCGAACATCAGCGCATCTGCCGGATAGATGAACGAGTTGCTGACCATGGCGGCATTGGCGCCCGGTACGAACAGCATGCTGCGGCGGGTACGGGGTTTACGTTGCTGCAAAGATTCACTAATCACTGGCAATCCTCCCATGGCAGTGCAGGAATACCGCCAGCGCGGGCCAGTAGTGCTTCCAGTCGCGCACGTAAAATGCAGTCCAGTGCGCCTTTATCATCAACATTTAATTGCACGCCGCGTACGTTGTAGCGGGACAGAACGTCCAGAATGGTGGCCCGGATGGCATCACCGAACTGCTTTTCGACGCTACTGTTAACCTGCAGGTCAATATCCTGCGAATCGAGTGGGGCGATGCGAATCATCACATCACCGGACTCGAGTGTGCCTGCGACGGCTGCCTGGTTTATTTTCATTTTTCACCTGTTGCTAATGCGGGGGTATTTTGGCGGACTGCCGCACCCGATGAGGCCCGCTCAACCATGCTTTGCAGATAGTGCAGCGTGGCGTCAGGGACCAGGGATGCGATAGCCGTGAGATCTTTTTTAACCAGCAGCTTGCGCACCCAGGAGGCAGAAATCGGCATCTCCTGGAAGCACAGCCGCTCAATTTCCACCAGTTCAATCGGTGGGGCGGGAAGCGTTGGGGTCTCCAGCCAGTAGCGCATATCGTTGTTGTACTGGGAGGTGACGGTGCAATACGGCTCGGTACCGACGAAGCGGTGCGTGACGCCGAGAGCCGGGGCCAGATACTGGCGGAAGATTTTCAGGTCTATTTCGGTATAGCAGTGGTTAATAACGCTCTGCTCTTTGATGAAGTAGCACGGGAATGTGGCGCGGGAAATGATGTATTCCGAACCGCGATGAACGGTTAAACGTGGAATGTCTTTTGTCCCTTTAAGCACCAGATCCAGTCGGTCTTCATACGGAAAACGCGAGGTATCTTCTTTCACCAAAAACAGATGCAGCCAGTCACATTGCGCGGCTGCTTGTTGGATCAGAAAACGATGTCCGTTGGTGAAGGGGTTGGCGTTCATGACGATACAACCAATTTTTTTCCCTTCATGGCGCTGTTTCGCCAGTGATTCAGCGTAGCGTTTCAGACGTGTGGTGCTGTTTTCCATCAGCACCATAATGCCGGGAACGCTGGTCAGCGTAGAAAAACCGCACTGCTTAAACAGCGACTCGTACTCGGTTTTGGTATAGATGAAGAGGTGCGTACAGTGGCGCTCATAGGCGAGGTTGATTAACTCGGTCGCCAGCGTCAGCGCTAAGCCTTCACCCCTTACGGATTCGCAGATGGCGACGCACTTTATGATATTGCCGGCAATGCCGCCGCAGGCAATCAGGCGGTCATCACGGGTGACGGTGATAAATACTTCGACAGTTGTATCAACGCTCAAATCATTCTCTTTCAGAAATTGCGCGATAGCCGCCATCTTTTTATTTTCTGAGCGTTTAACTTGCGTGAATATATTATTACCGAACATAGTGAATAGAGCCCCGATGCTATATTTGTTACTGGGTTTCTGTTTTTGTTGCTCTGTTTAGCAACCTGATAACTTCTTGTTTGCAATTGAAGGGAATGTTTTTTTATTACGGAGTATTTCTTTTTTTCCCTGCTGCATACATCGTAAGGAGTATTTTGGAGGTAATTTTTGATTTATTTCACAATAAGTTAGAAGGTTTTAATGTGTTTTATGGTTTTAAGTTTTTTAATTAATTTAACTCCGAAATAGCGTGTGGTTTTAATTTGTTTAATTGATTTAAGGTGGGGAATCTGCAACGATCCTGTTTTATACCGCGACTTGCAAATAAAACATTTTTATTACAACTACAATGAGAAATAAGTTTCGGGTAACGTCGCTGAGGAAGAAATATGGCAGAGCAGAAAAATAAAACACGGTTTCCTTTTTTTCGCAGTCTGGCGTTTCCATTGCGTATCTTTCTGCTTATTTTGGTCGTTTCTGTTTTTATTATCGCCGCGTTAGCACAATACTTTACCGCCAGTTTTGAAGATTATCTGGCAACGCATGTCCGCGATATGGCGATGAACCAGGCCAAAATCATCGCCTCTAACGACAGTATCATCGCGGCGGTGAAGCATCGTGATTACAAGCGTCTGGCGACCATTGCCGACAAACTGCAGAGCGGGACTGACTTCGACTATGTGGTTATCGGGGATACCAACTCTGTCCGCCTTTACCACCCAAATCCGGAAAAAATTGGCTACCCGATGCAGTTCACCAAACCCGGCGCGCTGGAAAGAGGGGAGAGTTACTTTATTACCGGCAAAGGGTCGATTGGGATGGCGATGCGCGCCAAAACGCCCATCTTTGATGACGATGGCAAAATCATTGGCGTGGTCTCAATTGGCTATCTGATCAGTAAAATCGATAGCTGGCGATCGGACTTTTTACTCCCAATGGCAGGGGTGTTTATCCTGCTGTTGCTGGTACTTATGCTGCTCTCCTGGTTATTTGCCGCCCATATTCGCCGGCAGATGTTGGGGATGGAGCCTAAGCAAATCGCGCGGGTAGTGCGTCAGCAGGAAGCGCTATTCAGCTCGGTATATGAAGGTTTGATCGCCGTGGACCCTGATGGGTATATCACCGCAATAAACCGCAGCGCGAGGAAAATGCTGGGGCTGTCTTCGCCTGGACGAAAGTGGCTTGGAAAACCGGTTAGTGAGGTGGTTCAGCCGACTGACTTTTTCACCCAGCAGATTGCGGAAAAACGACAGGACGCGATGGTGAACTTTAATGGCCTGAGCGTTATCGCTAACCGTGAGGCGATTCGCTCCGGCGATGAACTGCTTGGGGCAATCATCAGTTTTCGTAGTAAAGATGAAATTGCTACTCTTAATGCGCAATTAACGCAGATCAAACAGTATGTAGAGAGCCTGAGAACGCTGCGTCATGAACACCTTAACTGGATGTCGACCATTAATGGCCTGCTGCAAATGAAAGAGTATGACCGGGTGCTGGCAATGGTGCAGGGGGAGTCGCAGGCGCAACAGCAACTGATTGACAGTCTGCGCGGCGCGTTTGCCGATCGTCAGGTAGCCGGTCTGTTGTTTGGCAAGGTGCAGCATGCGCGTGAACTGGGCCTCACTATGACTATCGTTCCTGGCAGTCAACTGCATCAACTCCCTGAGGGGCTGGATAGCACAGAGTTTGCAGCAATTGTTGGCAATCTGCTTGATAATGCATTTGAAGCGAGCTTGCGCACCCAGCAAGGCAACAAGATCGTCGAACTCTATTTGAGTGATGAAGGGGATGACGTGATCATCGAAGTTGCCGATCAGGGATGCGGTGTACCGGAAGCATTGCGTGAAAAAATATTTGAACAGGGTGTGAGCACCCGTACCGATGAACCAGGTGAACATGGCATCGGTTTGTATCTGATTGCAAGTTATGTGAGGCGCTGTAACGGGGTGATTACACTCGAAGATAACTCCCCCTGCGGCACCTTATTTTCTTTATTTCTTCCGAAAGTGAAAAAAAATAATGACGGAACCATTAACGCTATTGATCGTTGAGGATGAAACGCTACTGGCGGAAATGCATGCTGAATATATCCGCCATATACCCGGCTTCAGCCAGATTTGGCTGGCGGGTAATCTTGCGCAAGCGAGGATGATGATTGAGCGTTTTAAGCCCGGTTTGATTCTGCTCGATAACTACTTGCCGGACGGCAAGGGAATTACGTTGTTGCATGAGCTAACCCAGACGCGTTATCCGGGCGGCGTGGTGTTTACCACGGCGGCCAGCGACATGGAAACGGTCTCCGAGGCCGTGCGCAGCGGCGCGTTTGATTATCTGGTTAAACCCATTGCCTACGAGCGCCTGGGACAGACGCTGACGCGTTATCAACAGCGCAGACGCATGTTGGCCGGTAATGACAGCGCCAGTCAAAAGCAGATTGATGAAATGTTTAATGCTTATGCGCGCGGCGAACCGAAAGGCGATTTGCCGACCGGAATTGATGCGTTAACGCTGAATGCGGTGTTGAAATTATTTGCCGATCCGACGGTACATCATACTGCGGAAACGATCGCTCAGGCGCTCACTATCAGCCGTACCACCTCCAGGCGCTACCTGGAGTACTGTGCCAGCCGTCATTTGATTATTGCGGAGATTATTCACGGTAAGGTGGGGAGGCCGCAGCGTATTTATCACGGCGGCTAATTCACGTCATCCTTGAAGCTGCCTCTTTGTGGGCTGCGTGAAGAAACCCCAGTCACATAATTATCTATGGTACTGGGGATGTCTTCACTTGCCGCTTTGAGGCAGCTTAAATGATTTTGCGTATCAAGGTCAGATGCTGACAGTTATCGTTAACCGCCAATCAGGGCGGACGTCGCCGGCACCATCACTTCAGTTGCGATAATCACAACCAGCAGTCCAACCAGAACCGGAACCGAGGTACGTTTCACTACTTCGAACGGAGAGATCTTTGCCATCCCTGCGACAGCAACAACCACACCGGAGACCGGAGAGATTGTGCGTCCAAGGTTTGATGCCTGCAGCATCGGGATAGCAAGGTAAGCCGGGTTAATGCCAGAAGAGTGCGCCAGTTTCGGGATCATCTCAACGAAAGCATAGAAAGGTGCGTTACCGGACCCCGTGGTCATTGCCGCCAGCATAGTCAGGATCACCAGTACCAGCATCAGAATAATGCTCGCGGAGCCAAACGAGGTGGCGATAGAAATCAGACTCTGAATAAAGCCGATTGTGCTCAGACCCTGGGCAAAAACGCCCGCCGCGACTAACAGCATCACCACATTAGCAAAGGCATCCGCCATACCACGGTAGGCGACTTCCAGACCCGAGAAAACCTTCTGGGTGTTGAATCCTCGTACGAACTCCAGTACAGCAGCGATGAGCATGCACAGCACCAGAATCGTAATGATGTGCAGCTGTGGGCCCCATTTTCCATCGAAAATCAGGACGCCAACGATCGGGGTAAATGGCAAGATGGCGTAAAACGACGGGGCGGTAGTGGTAATTTCAGCCACATCTAACATTTCATGAGAAATGTTCTCTTTTTTATCCAGGTAACGCTGCCAGAAAAAATGGGCAATCGCCATAGCAATGATGGCGGCAATGGAAATTGGCAGCGTGGTTTTAAACGCGAAATCGATCAGCGGCATTTCCGCGGCTTTTGCAGCCAGCACTACATCACCGGATGTTGGCGAAAGAATAATAGCGGCTGGGGAGGCGCAAATGGCCGCTGCGGCGCCACGGCTAATCCCAACGTTAACCATGACCGGGAACAATGTCGCCATCAGCAATACGCCCAGACCGGTTGCTGAAGAGACCGCCAGGGACATCAGGCAGGCGACAAAATAGGCGGCAATCATAAGCAGATAAGGTGAATTGATATACTGCAGCGGCTTAGAGGCCAGCTTAACCACCATATCATTCGCGCCAATATGCGTCATGTAGGCGGCAAAACCACACAGCATCATAATCATCATGCCGAGATCGCCGCCACGGCTCATCAGCAAAATTTTAATATATTCAACAATGTCTGTTGCCGTATAGCCCGTTGTTGCTGCGCTAGACGGCAAAACTTTATGGCCCATCAACGCACTGATAATCAGCAAAACCAGACCGCCGACAAACAGTACGCCTGTCGCGGAATAACCTTTAATGATGTAGCGCGCTACACCCACAATAACCACAACTCCAATAAGGAGTTCAATAAATGTCAACATTGTTTCCCCTGTCGCATTGCTGCCCAGAAAGTTAAAAAACTAAAAAAAGTAAAAAGTGGTGACAGAATGTGCCTAATAAACCGATAACTCTTGCTGATTGAAATCAATAAAAATACGGATTCAAGCGATGGCTAAGCCGTTTTTTCAGCATCGCGATTAAAAAAAGAATATCACAATAAAAAACTGTGAAGCGCAGCGTTGGTGTGTGTGTTTTGTGGTGACATTGATGCTTTATTGTTAATTTATTGTGATGTTATTTAACTCTCGCCGCAGGAAAGCACAATTTATTGGCAATAAAGAGAAAATAGTTCCTATGAAATGGCTCAGTAAATAAAGGGGTAGGTTATAGGCTGAGGAATATTCTGATTTTTTATTTGCGCATTTTTGTTAAGCTGACATTAAGGTTGGGTTTGCTAAAATTAATAATAAATCCCAGGATGGTAATTAAGTTGTGATTTTCGCTAAACGATATTTTCTCATTTTTTCATTTATTTTTATTCAGTTAGCTTTCACTTCCCAGGCTGCTGCTGAAGATAAAGGCTGGTTTGCTACTTTTAAAGATAATGTCAGTGAAACCTGGCAGCAGCCGGAACATTATGATCTGTATGTACCTGCTATTACCTGGCATGCGCGTTTTGCCTACGATAAAGAAAAAACGGATCGCTACAATGAACGGCCGTGGGGTGCAGGATTTGGTCAATCCCGTTGGGATGATAAAGGTAACTGGCACGGACTTTATATCATGGCGTTTAAGGATTCCTACAATAAATGGGAACCCATTGGCGGCTATGGCTGGGAAAAAACCTGGCGACCGCTGGCTGATGAAAACTTCCATACAGGTCTCGGCTTTACCGCCGGTTTCACCGCGCGTGATAACTGGAACTACATTCCGGTACCGGTGCTGTTACCGCTGGCATCAATTGGTTATGGTCCGGCAACGTTTCAGATGACCTACATTCCTGGAACGTATAACAACGGCAACGTCTACTTTGCGTGGATGCGGTTCCAGTTTTGATGGACTACCTGTATTGTCAGGTGGTTTATTGGAAAGCCTTTTAAAAACATAGTGATAGGAAGTTTAACTGAAAAATAACGCGACATTTATCACTTTTTGATAAAGTTCGACTGGACAAAGTGCACCACAATTGTTGTACTGATACCCGACACAGCATTTGTGTCTATTTTTCATGTAAAGGTAATTTTGATGTCTAAGATTAAAGGTAACGTTAAGTGGTTTAATGAGTCCAAAGGATTCGGTTTCATTACTCCGGAAGATGGCAGCAAAGATGTGTTCGTACACTTCTCTGCAATCCAGACCAATGGTTTTAAAACTCTGGCTGAAGGTCAGCGTGTAGAGTTCGAAATCACTAACGGTGCCAAAGGCCCTTCTGCTGCAAACGTAATCGCTCTGTAAGCATAAGACAGCAAGCATTCAAAACCCGCTTAATTGCGGGTTTTTTTCGCTTCAATGTGCGGGAGAGGCAGATACCAACCAGAATGCCAGGGCGGTCATCGCGAATGATCCCAACAGATTAACCAGTACATTCACCATAGCCCAACCAAAGCGTCCTTCCTGCAGTAAAAACACTACCTCAGCAGAGAAAGTGGAAAACGTTGTCAGTCCCCCGCAAAAGCCAGTAGTAATCAGCACCTTCCACATTGGGTCAATATTTGTCATGCGATTAAACCATGCCAGACCCATACCAATGATAAATGCGCCAAGTAAGTTTGCAGCCAGCGTACCGAATGGAATGGCCTGATGCAGCGGGTTAAACCGCATACTCAACATCCATCTTGCTACGCTACCTGTGCCACCACCGATAAAAACTGCTAAAAGGAGTTGTAACACTGCGTAATCCTGCTATTTGATTGTATAGAGGGTGAGTGTAACGCTGAATAATTGTTGTTGGCGAGCCTAACAAAGTTTTCTGGAGGGAATATGTTCGTTGCAGCAGGGCAATTTGCCGTGGGACCTTCATGGGAAAAAAATGCAGAAACCTGCGCCTTACTGATGTCTCAGGCTGCTGGAGAGGGGGCGTCGCTACTGGTATTACCGGAGGCATTGTTGGCGCGTGACGATTTAGACCCTGACCTGTCAGTGAAATCAGCTCAGCTTTTGGAAGGCGGGTTTCTGACGCATTTGTTGCGAGAAAGCGCACAAAATGAGATGACGACAATCCTGACGATTCATGTTCCCTCTGTGCCAGGCCGGGCATTTAACATGCTGGTGGCGCTACGGGCTGGTCGGGTAGTGGCCCATTACGCTAAATTACATCTCTATGATGCCTTTTCGATTCAGGAGTCACGTAATGTCGATGCAGGGGACGCCATAGCACCGCTGCTGGACGTAGGCGGATTAAAAGTAGGGCTAATGACCTGCTATGACCTGCGCTTCCCTGAGCTGGCGCTGGCGCACGCGTTGCAGGGGGCTGAGATTCTCGTTTTACCTGCGGCTTGGGTGCGGGGATCGTTAAAAGAGCATCACTGGGCCACGCTTTTGGCGGCAAGAGCGCTGGATGCCACGTGTTATCTGGTTGCGGCCGGAGAGTGCGGTAACAAGAATATCGGCCAAAGCCGGGTCATCGATCCCTTTGGCGTGACTATTGCGGCGGCGGCTGAAACGCCCGCGCTCATTATGGCCGAGGTTTCCGCCGAGCGGGTCAGGCAGGTCAGGGCACAACTTCCGGTGTTAAGTAACCGACGCTTTGCGCCACCGCAATTATTATGACGTTTTTTTAAACAAGGCTTGATTCACCTTGTTACAGATTGCTATTGTGTGCGCGCGTCGAAAGGCCGTTAATATTCTCAGGTTAATATGGCGCTTTATGTAGCCTGGTTTAAGTCAAGAAGGTATCTATGGGTGAGATTAGTATTACCAAACTGCTGGTGGTTGCCGCACTGGTTGTTCTGCTGTTTGGTACCAAGAAGTTACGTACTCTGGGTGGAGACCTGGGGACGGCAATCAAGGGCTTCAAGAAAGCAATGAACGACGATAATGCCGATGCCAAGAAAGAGGCTGATGGTAGCGTTCAGGCTGAGAAGCTTTCTCATAAAGAGTAATACTGCAAACTCTGCATGAAAAAAAACCGGCGATTTGCCGGTTTTTTATTGCTGATATGTAAGTGAGTATTACACGATTACTTCACTTCCAGCCCTTTGGCCTGCATGTCAGCATGGTATGAAGAGCGCACGAATGGACCGCAAGCAGCGTGGGTAAAGCCCATAGCCATGGCTTCTGCTTTCATCTCATCGAACTCATCTGGGCTTACATAGCGTTGAACCGGGAGGTGATGGCGGCTTGGCTGTAAATACTGCCCCAGCGTCAGCATGGTCACGCCATGGCTGCGCAGGTCGCGCATGACCTCAATGATTTCAGCATTGGTTTCACCCAGACCCACCATCAGACCCGATTTGGTCGGAATCTCCGGGTGCGCTTCCTTGAAGCGTTCCAGAAGCTTCAGCGACCAGTTGTAGTCAGCCCCAGGGCGTACATTACGATAAATACGCGGTACGTTTTCGAGGTTGTGGTTAAACACGTCCGGCGGCGTGGCTGTGAGGATATCCAGCGCGCGATCCATACGACCACGGAAGTCAGGCACCAGCGTTTCGATTTTAATCGACGGGCTTTTCTCACGAATCGCGGTGATGCAGTCAGCAAAGTGCTGAGCGCCGCCGTCACGCAGATCGTCGCGGTCAACGGAGGTAATCACGACATAGCGCAGCGCCATGTCCGCAATCGTCTGAGCCAGTTTTAACGGCTCGTTGGCGTCAGGAGCAACCGGACGGCCATGGGCAACGTCACAGAATGGGCAACGGCGAGTACAGATTGCGCCGAGGATCATAAAGGTTGCTGTTCCGTGATTGAAACATTCAGCCAGGTTAGGGCAGGAAGCTTCTTCGCAGACAGAGTGCAGGCCATTTTTGCGCATTGCCGCTTTGATGCCCTGGATGCGAGTGGAGTCCGCTGGCAGTTTTATTTTCATCCATTCCGGTTTACGCAGCAGGGCTTCACGCTCTGTTGCCACATTTTTTACCGGGATAAGAGCCATCTTATCGGCATCGCGGTATTTAACACCGCGTTCCATCACAATGGGTTTACTCATAGCTTGCGTGTTCCAGTTGCGAATTACGAAGGAAAGCGTTTCAATTCAAGGGAATGTTGCATTTATCAACTATTTTTGAATTAGTGATACGCAGTATATCATTGAAACGGGCCAGAAAGCAGCCTGACAGGCTGGCAAAATGTAAAATAGTTGTTGTTTTGTGCCATTTGCCACAACATATGCCGTGGCAAAGTATGACCGTATTTTCAGCCCGCAATGTACTCGTGCGGTGGGTTACCCAACAGCGCGAAGATGTTGGCCAGCAGGCGGGGGCGAATGCTCTCGGTCGTGGCCGTGCTATCCCACTGCGATACTTTCGCCATCTCCATCCCGGCATAACCGCAAGGATTGATTCGCAGGAAAGGTGACAAGTCCATATCCACGTTGAGCGCTAAGCCGTGAAATGAACATCCTTTACGGATACGTAATCCCAAAGAGCAGATTTTCTTCTCACCCACGTATACGCCAGGCGCATCGGCTCGCGGGTGGGCGTCAATGCCGATTTCGGCAAGGGTATTCACGACGGTTTGCTCCAGCAGCGTAACCAGTTCGCGAACGCCAAGTTTACGACGCTTCAGGTTCAACAGCACATACATGACCTGTTGGCCTGGCCCGTGGTAGGTTACCTGACCGCCACGATCGCTCTGGATCACCGGAATATCTCCTGGCATCAATACGTGCTCAGCTTTACCTGCCTGACCCTGGGTGAAGACAGGATAATGCTCTACCAGCCAGATTTCATCATGACTGTTTTCATCACGGGTATCGGTAAATTCATGCATGGCCAGAGAGACTGGCTCGTAAGGTTGAAGACCGAGCTGGCGGACCAGAATTTTATCCTGATACAAAACGGCATCTCCGTAGAGAATGTTAAAGAGGGGAAAAGTATATCACAGGGGGGAGGGGTTACCCGAGCGGGGATGCAGCGGGTAACCGACAGGTTTTTACAGCACCATGCGTACGATATCGATATTGCCTAATTCTTCGTACAGCGTTTCAACCTGCTCAATGTGTGTAGCAGTGATGGTGATTGAGACCGAGTGGTAGTTGCCTTTGCTGCTCGGTTTTACCGTCGGAGAGTAATCACCTGGCGCATGGCGCTGTACCACTTCAACCACCTGATCAACCAGCTCAGGCAACGCCTGCCCCATTACTTTGTAAGTAAATGGAGTAGGGAATTCAAGCAGTTCGTTAAGTTTGGTTTTCATGTCAGCTCCGGCGTTACATCAAAAAATAATAACTCCCACTGCGCGTGGGAGTTATCTGGATACCTAGTATATGGGGACGTAAATCACACTTTCAAGTGTTCGATTTTTAGCCAAACCAGTGATGGAACATTAATTTAATGTAATCAATGATTTTCCCAAAGAAGTTGCCTTCAGGGATTTCCTGCAGCACCACCAGCGGGCGCTGTTCAATGGTTTTGCCATCCAACTGGAAGTTGATAGTGCCGACAACCTGGTTTTTCTGCAGCGGGGCGTGCAGTTCAGTGGTGTTCAACACATAGCTGGCTTTCAGGTCTTTCATGCGGCCGCGCGGAATGGTCAGGTAGACGTCTTTATCAACGCCTAACGACGCACGATCGGTGTTACCAAACCAGGCGGGTTCTGAGGCAAATTCTTTACCCACTTTCAACGGGTTCACGGTTTCGAAGAAACGGAAGCCCCAGGTCAGCAGTTTTTTACTTTCGGTTTCTCGGCCTTTATAGGTGCGACCACCCATAACGGCGGAGATCAGACGCATCTGGCCTTCGGTTGCGGATGCAACGAGGTTATAGCCAGCCTTATCGGTGTGACCGGTTTTGATACCGTCGACATTCAGGCTGTTATCCCACAGCAGGCCGTTGCGGTTTAACTGACGAATGCCGTTAAAGGTGAACTCTTTTTCTTTATAGATAGAGTATTCGTTAGGCACGTCGCGAATCAGAGCCTGACCAATCATCGCCATGTCGCGAGCCGAGCTGTACTGACCGTCAGCATCGAGACCATGAACGGTCTGGAAGTGGGTGTTTTTCAGGCCCAGCGCATTCACATAGCTGTTCATCAGGCCGACGAAAGCATCCTGGCTACCGGCTGCGAAGTCTGCCATCGCCACGCACGCGTCGTTTCCGGATTGCAGGTTAATACCACGGATCAGCTGAGAAACAGGAACCTGCATGCCTGGCTTGAGGAACATCAGCGATGAACCTTTGAAGACCGGGTTGCCCGTAGCCCATGCGTCATTGCCGACGGTGACCAGATCGGTTTCTTTGAATTTCCCGGCTTTCATCGCCTGGCCGATGACGTAGCTGGTCATCATTTTGGTCAGGCTGGCGGGGTCGCGGCGAGTGTCAGCGTTCTGTTCTGCCAGAACTTTACCTGAATTGTAATCAATCAGGATATACGACTCCGCATCGATCTGCGGAACACCCGGGATCATGGTTTTAATATTCAGGTCATCGGCATGGGCAGCAGAGAGAGAGGCTGCGCAGAGAGCCGCGGTGAGCGCCATACGCTGCACGAAACGAGCGGAAAAAGTGGTCTTCATGGTCTGAACTACGACGTCCGTGATGAAATTAAAAAAAGTGCCCTACTATAGCAAATGCATAACTGGCAGGCATCTGACTTTCCGCGTGACTTTGTTAATGTCATTTACAGAAACTGACAGTTCAGATACCTGATTTACGTTATTACACGCCGGTGATGAAGGACTGTAATTGCGCCTCGGATTGAAGACGCTGCTGCAATGTGGAGGCTTCAGCTTTGCTGGCAAACGGCCCCATCTGGATACGCCAGACTGCGCCGTTTTGTACCACCCGGCCAGGAACGCCAAACTGCTGGCTTAAACGCTTTTGATACTGCTGCGCGCGCGACTGCTCGCTGACTGCGCCAACCTGAACCACATAGCGTCCGTTGGCAGTTGCCGCAGGCGCAGGGGCTGTGACGGCTGCTGGGGTTGCTGCCGGCGCGGTTGACGTGACCGGTGCGGTGGTTGTCGATTGCGGTGCCGGAGTCGGCTCGCTGCTTTCCAGCACGCCTGATGCGAGCGTGGTTGGCGCACCGAGGAATCCACTGCTGTTTACTGGCGCACCGGTTGGGTCATCGCTTTTCAGCGTGGAATTGCTGATCGGACGAATATCGCCTTGCGGCTGACCTGCATCCGATGGCGAAGGCATGCTTCCCATATTGCCGCCACCGCTTAAATCAGGACGCGCAGGCAAGGCATAAGTTTGTTTCGCGACCGTGGTACAAGCCATACCCGGTCCGGACAATGAACCATCCTGGGCGACGATGATTGGGTCGATACGCACTTTAGTGTTGTTGGAGGTGTTCAGACGATCGGCTGCGGCGCGCGAAAGTGAAATCACGCGATCGTTGCCATAAGGCCCGCGATCGTTAATGCGCACGACGATCATCCTGCCGTTCGCCAGATTGGTAATTCTGGCATAGCTGGGGACAGGCAGCGTCGGATGCGCAGCGGTCAGCTGCATCGGGTCGAACGCTTCGCCAGACGCGGTTAAGTTGCTTCCTGGTTCCGCATCATAGATAGCGGCAAGTCCGGCCTGGCTAAAGCGGGAGGGATCCTGCACGATTTTGTAGCTTTTACCATCACGCTGGTAGTCCTGATTCGCCGTTGGGTTCAGGGGTTCAAAGCGCGGATCGGCCCCGCTGATTTCAACAATCGGACCATTACACACCGCAGGCTGCGGCGCGACAGCAACCTGTTGCTGACCATCATCACTCGAACACGCCGCGAGCATTCCTGCTGCGATGCAGATACCAAGCCACTGCTTACGCATTGCGTACCCCTTACACGCTTTTCGACAACATTTTTCTATGGGTGTGGATCGACATAACAATCCCGAACCCGGCCATCAGCACGATAAGTGCCGAGCCTCCGTAACTGACCAGTGGGAGTGGAACCCCAACCACGGGCAGAATACCGCTCACCATACCAATATTTACGAAGACATAAACGAATAATATCAACATTAAGCCACCCGCCATGACGCGACCAAAGGTAGTTTGCGCGCGGGCAGCGATCCATAATCCGCGCATAATCAGCAAAATGTAGAGCGTCAACAGAATCAAGATCCCCACCAGACCCAGCTCTTCCGCTAAGACAGCAAAGATAAAGTCGGTGTGGCGTTCGGGTAAAAACTCAAGCTGCGATTGTGTACCATGCAGCCAGCCTTTGCCGCGTAACCCGCCGGAGCCAATAGCAATTTTAGACTGAATTATGTGATAACCCGCGCCCAGCGGATCGGTTTCCGGGTCGAGCAGCATCATGACGCGCTGACGCTGGTAATCATGCATCAAGAAGAACCACAGTATCGGGATAAACGCCGCGACCAGAACCACCGCAACGCCGATTAAGCGCCAGCTCAAACCAGAAAGGAACAAGACAAACAGACCGGAAAGGGCGACCAGAATTGAAGTGCCGAGGTCTGGTTGGGCGGCGACCAGCAGCGTGGGCATAAAAATCAGCACCAGCGCAATGGCGGTATTTTTTAGCGATGGTGGGCAAACGTCACGGTTAATAAAGCGCGCAACCATCAGCGGCACGGCGATTTTGGCAATTTCAGAAGGCTGAAAACGCACGATACCCAAATCCAGCCAGCGCTGCGCACCTTTGGAAATGGCGCCGAAGGCGTCTACCGCCACCAACAGAATGATGCAAAAGATATAGAGATAGGGCGCCCAGCCCTCATACACCCGGGGGGGAATTTGCGCCATCACTACCATGATGACCAGGCCCATTGCGATCTGGCCGACTTTGCGCTCCATCATGCCAATATCCTGGCCGCTGGCGCTCCAGATGACCAGTGAGCTGTAAACCAGCAGAGCCAGCAAAATAAGCAACATTGTGGGATCTATGTGGATTTTGTCCCAGAATGTTTTTTTGTTCGGATTATCCGTCACGATTATTGGTCCTCCGCTGCTGCAACCGCTGGGTTTTCCGCAGGCAGATTGGTGTTGTTGTCGCCCAACATAATATGGTCAAGGATCTGGCGCATAATGGTACCCACAGCCGGACCCGCACCGCCGTTTTCAAGGATCATGGCGACAGCGACCTGGGGTTTATCATAGGGGGCGAAGGCCGTCATCAGCTTGTGGTCACGTAAACGCTCGGCGATCTTATGCGCGTTATAGGTTTCATTAGCTTTCAGGCCAAAGACCTGCGCGGTACCGGATTTCGCCGCAATTTTGTAAGGCGCGCCAGCAAAATACTTATGCGCAGTTCCGTTAGGGCGGTTCGCAACACCGTACATACCGTCTTTCGCGATTTCCCAGTAACCAGAATGAATATCGCCAACGGGTGGTTCGTGTGGCTGTACCCACGGCACCTGCTTGCCGTTTTCTGCCGTGCTCATCAGCAGATGCGGGACTTTTATCAAACCGTCGTTGATAAGGATCATCAGCGCTTTACTCATCTGGATTGGGGTTGCTGTCCAGTAACCCTGGCCGATGCCGACGGGAATGGTATCACCCTGATACCATGGCTTTTTAAACCGTTTTTGCTTCCACTCGCGGGTTGGCATATTGCCGGAGCGCTCTTCGGCAAGATCGATGCCCGTATATTTGCCGTAGCCAAATTTGCTCATCCACTCTGAAAGCCGGTCAATCCCCATATCATAGGCGATTTGATAGAAAAACGTATCCGCGGACTCTTCCAGTGAGCGGGTGATGTTCAGATGGCCGTGCCCCCACTTTTTCCAGTCGCGGTAACGTTTTTCAGAGCCCGGTAGCTGCCACCAGCCCGGATCGAACAGGCCGGTATTGCGGGTGATGACGCCTGCGCTTAACGCAGAAACCGCAACGTAAGGTTTAACCGTCGAAGCAGGGGGGTAAACACCCTGTGTGGCGCGGTTAACCAAGGGGGTGTTCGGGTCATTGAGCAACCCGGAGTAATCTTTACTGGAGATACCATCCACGAACAGATTCGGGTCATAGCTCGGCATAGATACCAGCGCCAGAACGCCACCGGTACGCGGGTCGGTAACCACCACGGCGGCACGACTGCCCGCCAGCAGCGTTTCAATATACTGCTGGAGTTTCAAATCAAGGGTGAGATAGATATCGTGCCCGGCCTGCGGCGCTACTTCTTTCAGCTGGCGAATGACGCGGCCGCGGTTGTTCACTTCAACTTCTTCATACCCGGTTTGGCCGTGAAGCACGTCCTCATAATAACGTTCAATACCCAGCTTGCCGATGTCATGCGTTGCCGCGTAGTTAGCCAGTTTGCCGTCTTTGTCCAGGCGGTCTACGTCTTTATCGTTGATCTTCGATACGTAGCCAATTACGTGGGTCAGCGCAGAGCCGTATGGGTAATAGCGGCGTTTATAGCCTTTAACTTCGACCCCAGGAAAGCGATATTGATTCACGGCAAAGCGTGCGACCTGAACTTCAGTCAGGTTGGTTTTTACCGGAATTGAGGTGAAACGGTGTGAACGGGCGCGCTCTTTTTTAAAGGCAGCAATATCGTCGTCCGTCAGGTCTACGACGTTACGCAGCGCGTCGAGGGTATCCTGAATGTTGTCTACCTTTTCCGGCATCATTTCTATCTGATAAATGGTGCGGTTAAGGGCGAGAGGAATTCCGTTGCGGTCATAAATGATGCCGCGACTCGGCGCGATAGGCACCAGTTTGATGCGGTTTTCGTTCGAACGGGTCTGATAATCAGTGAAGCGAACGATTTGCAGATTATAAAGGTTGGCGATCAGCACGCCGGTTAGCAGCAAAATCCCCAAAAAAGCGACCAGCGCCCGGCGCACAAACAGCGCGGACTCAGCCGAATAGTCGCGAAAAGAATTCTGTAGTTTCATCCGCTGCTTAATCTACTCAAGAATCAATGATCACTCACGGTGATAAGGATGGTTGGTGGTAATGCTCCACGCCCTGTACAGACTCTCCGCAACCAGAACCCGAACAAGAGGGTGTGGAAGGGTTAATGCAGAGAGTGACCAGCTTTGTTCCGCTGCGGCTTTACAGGCAGGAGAGAGACCTTCCGGCCCGCCAATTAACAGACTGACGTCACGACCGTCCAGTTTCCAGCGCTCCAGTTCGGTCGCCAGCTGCGGCGTGTCCCAGGGTTTACCCGGGATATCAAGGGTGACGATGCGGTTTTTGCCTGCGGCAGCCAGCATCTGCTCACCCTCTTTGTCGAGAATGCGTTTAATGTCCGCGTTCTTGCCGCGCTTTCCTGCCGGGATTTCGATCAGCTCAAAGGGCATATCTTTCGGAAACCGACGGAGATACTCGGTAAATCCGGTTTGTACCCAGTCAGGCATTTTCGTACCCACAGCGACAAGTTGCAGCTTCACGCATTAACTCCAGAGTTTTTCCAGTTCATACAGGCGACGACTCTCTTCCTGCATCACGTGGACAATCACATCGCCGAGGTCAACGACGATCCAGTCAGCGACATTCTCGCCTTCCACGCCGAGCGGCAGCAGGCCAGCAGTGCGGGACTCCTGGACCACGTGGTCTGCAATAGACATAACGTGACGGCTGGATGTACCGGTGCAGATAATCATGCAATCAGTGATGCTGGATTTGCCCTGAACGTCTAAGGCGATGATGTCTTGACCTTTCAGGTCATCAATTTTGTCGATTACAAAATCCTGGAGTGCTTTACCCTGCAAGTGTTCCCCCTGGGTGAAAAGAGTTAAAAACGTCTGTTAGTATACCTGAACCAGAGGCGATATCGGGACAAATGTCTCCGAATGCGCTTGTGAAGTGCGCTATCATCCCACCCCACGCCACAGAATGCATCGCCATTTTTGTAAAACAATTTCTGCAAAGCTCTGAAGGGCGGGAAAAGTCAGGCTGCGGAGAATAACAGCCTGTCATGGGGTGTCAATGGGAGAGAGGCCCTTCGGCATAAAAAACAGCGCTTTCACTCCCCGTCGCGCCATACGGCCCGGCTGTTAAGCACTTTCAGAACCGCAAAATCGTCACAAAAATCAATTGCGCTCCAGCAGCCTTGTTCGACGCGGAAATGCCACATTGCCGCAGCGGGCATGGACAGCAGACGGGCGATCAACACGCTCAGCACGCCTTGATGACTCACCACCAGCAGATTTTGGCACGCTTTATAATCAGCAAGCTGGGCAATGAAACGTTCCACTCGCTGGGAAAACGTCTGAAAACCTTCGCCATTGGTGGGCGTCGCATTCTGCCAGTCGTTACACCACACGGCGTAATTTTCGGCGTCTTCGCGCGCCAGATCGCGATGGTGACGCATTTCCCAGTCACCAAAAAACATCTCATTAAGCTCAGGCATGTTGCGCACAGGAACTTCACGTTCTGCCAGAATCAACTGCGTTGTATGGCGGGCGCGTTCCAGTTCGCTGCACAGAACGTTGTCGACAGGGACATTGCGTAACAGCGTACCCAGCGTTTGTGCCTGAGCGATCCCCCGTTCCGTTAGCGGTGTGGGGGCGTGGCCGCTATATAAACCAGCGACATTGGCTTCGGTTTCGCCATGACGTACTAACCAGAGTCTCATGTTTTCCTCGTGAGGCTATTCGCACAAAATATGATGTTTGCCCTGATTGCGCAGTGATTTTTCACTAAAATACCCTTTTTTACGTGGAGCGGCACGATGTCTTTATTGAAGAGCGCACATGGCGGTAACACCCGAGAAGCCGCCGAATTGTTGGGCATCTTGCCTGAGCAGTTGCTGGATTTTAGCGCGAATATTAACCCGCTGGGTATGCCAGTAAGTTTAAAACGGGCGATTATCGACAATCTGGACTGCACGGAGCGTTACCCGGATATCGATTACGCGCAACTGCATGCCGCGCTGGCGGAGCATCATCAAATTCCGTCCTCGTGGATCCTGGCCGGGAACGGTGAAACCGAATCCATTTTTACCCTGGTGCATGGCCTGAAGCCACGCCACGCGATGATCGTGACGCCCGGATTTGCGGAATATCGTCGGGCGCTGCAATGGGGAGACTGTACGATCCATGAGTTTGCGCTGTGCGAAGACGATGGTTGGCAGCTTACCGATGCGATCCTCGATGCGTTAACGCCTGAGCTGGACTGCCTGTTTCTCTGTACGCCCAATAATCCCACCGGGTTGTTGCCTGAAACCCGCCTGCTGCGTGAAATTGCCACGCGTTGCGAGTCGCTGGGGATCGCCCTGATCCTTGATGAAGCGTTTATCGATTTTATTGCCGGGGAGTCGGGGTTTATCCCGTTACTGCACGAGAACCCGCATATTTGGGTGCTGCGTTCGCTCACCAAGTTCTATGCGATCCCGGGACTGCGTCTGGGGTATCTGGTCAACAGTAACGAACAGGCGGTTGCACAGATGCGCAACCAACAAATGCCGTGGTCAATTAATGCGTTTGCTGCCCTGGCAGGCGAGATTATCTTACGCGATAGCGCGTATCAGCGGGCGACGTGGAAATGGCTGGAACAAGAGGGGGAGCGGTTTGATCAACAACTGCAAGATCTGCCCGGCCTGACGGCGTATCCCGGCCGGGCAAATTATCGTTTATTACGCTGCGATCGTGCGGATATTGATCTGCAACTTGCGTTGCTGAAACAGCATGTCTTGATTCGCAGTTGCGCCAATTATCCGGGGCTGGATGCGCGCTATTATCGGGTAGCCGTTCGCAGCCAGGAAGAGAATAACCGCCTGCTGACGGCCTTACGCAAGGCGCTTAGCGGTACAGTCCCTGTTGATTGATATAGTCAAGCACCGCGTCTGGCATCAGGTCGTCGCACGGCTCGCCCTTTTCCAGGCGCTCACGGATGAGCGTGGCGGAGATGTTAAACCACGGCGTTTCGGCCAGGTAAATCTTCCCGCAAGGCAGGTTGTGCAGGTCATCTGCTGAATGGGTCAGATGATCCTCCAGCCATTGCTGGTGTTTTTCCTGCGCCATTTCGAGTGGATAGCCCGGACGTCGGCACACGATGAGGTGGGTATTACCCAGAATCGTGTGGTAGTCATGCCAGGAAGGGAAGGTAAGCAGCGAATCCTGACCAATGATAAACGCTAACGGCACGTTCGGGCCTTGCTCCTCGCGCCACTCTTTTAGCGTTTGCGCGGTGTAGGAGGCGGTATCGCGTTTCAGCTCGCGTTCATCCAGGGAAAACAGCGGTTTATCAGCAATGGCCAGTTCAACCATACGCTTACGTTGCTCACCGGACGCTTCGGGCTGCGCACGATGTGGCGGCACGTTATTGGGCATGATGATGACCCGGGAAAGGCCAATCAGATTCGCCAGAATTTCAACCGGTTTAAGATGACCGTAATGCACCGGATCAAAGGTGCCACCGAACAGAGCCTGCAATGATTTCATATCAACCATCAATAAAAACATCGGCCAGCGATTTATGACAGAGCAAAAGGGAAAGCCCCTCTAGTTCCGCCCACACTGACTGACCATAGTCTTGTTTAAGCGTAATTTCCGTACGCGTTAAAAGCGTAACAGCCTGACGCAGTTGCGCCGGGTTCAGCCGGTTTAACGCATCTCCCATCATGCCCCGGCGATTTTGCCACACCCGGTGTTTATCAAACAACGTGCGCAAAGGCGTATGGGCCGACTGCCGTTTTAAGTTAACCAGCAACAGCAACTCACGCTGGATCGTACGCAGCAAAATAACCGGCTCGCTACCTTCCAGGCGTAGCTGCTGCAGAATGTGCAGCGCGCGTTTGCTTTTGCCCATTAGCAGCGCATCTACCCAGTGGAATGGGGTAAAGTGCGCGGCATCGTTAACCGCTTTCTCCACGCGAGGCAGCGTTAGTTTGCCGTCAGGCCAAAGCAACGCTAATCGTTCCAGCGCTTGCGCCAGTGCTAACAAATTACCTTCATAGCAATAGCACAAAAGCTGATTGGCTGCGTCATCCAGTTGCAGGTTGTTAAGTTTCGCCCTGGCGGCAACCCAGCGAGGAAGCTGTGCTTGTTCCGGCGTCTGGCAGCTTACCTGAACCGCGTTATTTGCAAGCCCCGTATACCATGCGGCGTTTTCCTGTGCCCTGGTGAGTTTGTTGCCGCGAACCATCAGTAGCAGATCGTCATGTAACAGAGTGACGAGTGACGCGAGCTGTTCATTAATGGCGGCATTAGGGCCATTTTCAGGCAACTGCAGAAGCAGAGTTTGACGGCTGGCAAACAGGCTCATCGCCTGGCAGAGTGAAAAAATCTCTCCCCAGTCGGTGCTGTTGTCCAGAGTGAAGGCGTGGTGTTCTTCGAATCCTTGTGTTGCGGCAGCCTGACGGATGGCACCCTGGCTTTCCTGCAATAAGAGGGGATCGTTGCCCAAGAGTAAATACGCCGCGCGCAGCCCTTCATTGAGCTGTGCGCGGAGTTGTTCAGGGTACAACTTGAGCATCAGTTACCCAGCGTGGTGGAGACACGCGCCGGAGATGACGCAGGCGCTGCGGTTTTATTCACCGCAGGCTCAGCATCAGCATTGGATGACTGAGTATCGGCCAGATGTACGCTTGGCAGCTTACGAATCAACTGTTCAGCCGCTTTGTCATACATCTCTTTTATGATCATGTCCTGCTCGTTATCCTTCGCCAGTGCAGCCTGTGGGTTGTCAAAGAACGAACGATAAACTTTGGCGCTGATTGGGTAAATATCATGACCTGGAATCAGCACAGTAGCACTTACGGACATCACCATCTGGTATTCAGCCGTTTGACCGTTCTGGAATACCGATGCCGTATCTTGCGAAAGGCTGACCGCACCCAGACGTAAGGACGTCACATCTTTACGCATGGTACCGTCTTCAAGCAGCGTAACGCCGTTCAGACGCAGCTGATTACGCACCGCGCGGCTTAACGGGCCGTTCGGATCGCCAGAGTTCAGGATCATGGTTTTCATTGAGGGTGGAACCTGCGTAGTACTACGCAGATGCCAGCCACACCCGGCGGTGACAAGCACCGCCAGCGATAACAACAATGTTGTCAGAAGTCGCACGCTTCCTCCCGCGCTTAGCCAACGACCAGATTGAGGAGTTTACCCGGTACATAAATCACTTTACGTACGGTAACGCCATCAAGATATTTTGCCACCAGATGCTCCTGGCCAGCACGTTCACGAACCTGCTCTTCAGTGGCGTTTACCGGAACGGTGATTTTGCCACGTACTTTGCCGTTTACCTGAACCACAACCAGCGTTGAGTCTTCAACCATTGCTGCTTCGTCCGCCACCGGCCACGGCGCGTTGTCGATATCGCCTTCGCCTTTCAGCGCCTGCCACAGGGTGAAGCAAACGTGTGGGGTGAACGGGTTAAGCATGCGTACAACAGCCAGCAACGCTTCCTGCATCAGGGCTCTGTCCTGCTCGTCTGCCTGCGGTGCTTTCGCCAGCTTGTTCATCAGCTCCATAATCGCCGCAATCGCGGTGTTAAAGGTCTGACGACGACCGATATCATCGGTGACTTTAGCAATGGTTTTATGCACGTCGCGACGCAGCGCTTTTTGATCTTCGCTCAACACATCAACGTTCAGGGCAGCAACATCTCCCTGGGACGTATGTTCGTAAACCAGTTTCCAGACACGTTTCAGGAAGCGGTTCGCCCCTTCAACGCCGGACTCCTGCCATTCCAGCGTCATATCAGCCGGAGAAGCGAACATCATGAACAGACGTACGGTGTCGGCGCCGTAGCGTTCAACCATGACCTGCGGGTCGATACCGTTATTTTTCGACTTGGACATCTTGCTCATGCCGGTATACACCAGTTCATGGCCTTCTGCGTCCTTAGCCTTGACGATACGACCTTTTTCGTCACGCTCAACGATGGCATCAACCGGAGAAACCCAGTTACGTTCGCCGTTGGCGCCAACGTAGTAGAACGCATCGGCCAGAACCATCCCCTGACACAGCAGCTGTTTAGCTGGTTCATCAGAGTTGACCATGCCTGCGTCGCGCATCAGTTTGTGGAAGAAGCGGAAGTAGAGCAGGTGCATGATGGCGTGTTCAATACCGCCAATGTAGATATCAACTGGCAGCCAGTAGTTCGCCGCGTCGGAATCCAGCATACCTTCCTGATACTGCGGGCAGGTGTAGCGCGCGTAGTACCAGGACGACTCCATAAAGGTATCGAAGGTGTCAGTTTCACGCAGCGCAGGCATACCGTTAACGGTGGTTTTCGCCCACTCCGGATCGGCTTTGATTGGGCTGGTAATGCCGTCCATGACTACGTCTTCCGGCAAAATAACCGGCAGTTGGTCTTCTGGCGTTGGCAGGACGGTACCGTCTTCCAGCGTCACCATCGGAATCGGCGCGCCCCAGTAACGCTGACGGGAAACACCCCAGTCACGCAGACGATAGTTAACTTTACGCTCACCCACGCCTTTAGCTACCAGCTTGTCAGCAATAGCGTTGAAGGCCGCTTCGAAGTCGAGGCCGTCAAACTCACCGGAGTTAAACAGCACGCCTTTTTCGGTCAGCGCTTGTTCAGACAGATCCGGCTCTGCGCCTTCAGCAGTCAGAATTACCGGCTTGATGGTCAGGCCATATTTGGTCGCAAATTCGTAATCGCGCTGATCGTGACCCGGAACGGCCATAACTGCGCCTGTACCGTATTCCATCAGCACGAAGTTTGCCGCCCAAACCGGGATCTCTTCGCCAGTCAGCGGGTGAACGGCTTTGAAACCAGTGTCGACGCCTTTCTTCTCCATGGTCGCCATTTCGGCTTCAGCAACCTTGGTGTTGCGGCATTCGTCAATGAAGGCAGCCAGTTCTGGGTTATTTTCAGCGGCTTTCTGCGCCAGCGGATGACCTGCAGCAACGGCCAGGTAGGTCGCACCCATAAAGGTGTCCGGGCGTGTGGTGTAGACGGTCAGCGTGTTGTCGTAACCGTTCACATCGAAGGTGATTTCCACGCCTTCAGAGCGGCCAATCCAGTTGCGCTGCATCGTTTTCACGGTGTCAGGCCAGTGATCCAGATTATCCAGGTCGCGCAGCAGTTCGTCAGCGTAAGCGGTGATTTTGATGAACCACTGCGGGATCTCTTTACGCTCAACTTTGGTATCGCAACGCCAGCAGCAGCCGTCGATAACCTGTTCGTTCGCCAGTACGGTCTGGTCGTTTGGGCACCAGTTAACGGCAGACGTTTTCTTGTACACCAGCCCTTTTTTGTACAGCTCGGTGAAGAACTTCTGTTCCCAGCGGTAGTATTCCGGGGTGCAGGTCGCCAGCTCACGGCTCCAGTCGTAACCGAAACCCAGCATTTTGAGCTGGTTTTTCATGTATGCAATGTTGTCATACGTCCACGGTGCCGGGGCGGTGTTGTTTTTAACCGCAGCGCCTTCGGCAGGCAGGCCGAACGCATCCCAGCCAATTGGCTGAAGTACGTTTTTGCCCAGCATACGCTGATAGCGAGCGATCACGTCACCGATGGTGTAGTTACGTACGTGGCCCATGTGTAGTCGACCAGAAGGATAGGGAAGCATAGACAGGCAGTAATACTTCTCTTTGCTCTCGTCTTCGGTAACTTCAAATGTGCGCTTCTCATCCCAGTGAAGCTGTACTTTGGATTCTATCTCTTCCGGGCGGTATTGCTCTTGCATGGCAGCCAGTGGTCCTGTTTTCAATACAGCTACAAACGTAGCTCTAGATGTGGTGTTTTAGATCCGCATAGCATAGCCCAAACGCCCGCGCCAAAACAGCCTTTCGCGCATTCAACGTTGAATTCCCGTAAGGATAATTCTTGCACGAATTTACACACTCTGTGGACAGTCTTGCAAAGCGTAGCGTAAATAACGTCTATTATTATAGACAGTTAACGACCCAGGAGGCGAAGCGATGAACAAGGTTGCTCAATATTACCGTGAACTGGTGGCTTCACTGAGTGAACGCCTGCGTAATGGCGAACGCGATATTGATGCGTTGGTGGAACAGGCGCGTCAGCGCGTTATGCAGACCGGGGAGTTAACGCGCACCGAGGTGGAAGAGCTCACCCGGGCCGTCAGACGCGACCTGGAAGAGTTTGCTCTGAGCTATGAAGAAAGCCTCGATGAGGAGACCGACAGCGTCTTTATGCGGGTTATCAAAGAGAGTATCTGGCAGGAACTGGCCGATATTACCGATAAAACGCAGCTCGAATGGCGCGAAGTGTTCCAGGACCTCAGCCATCACGGGGTTTATCACAGCGGCGAGGTGGTCGGGTTGGGCAACCTGGTGTGCGAGAAGTGCCACTTCCATTTAGCGGTGTACACTCCTGATGTGCTGCCGCTATGCCCGAAATGCGGACACGATCAGTTCCAGCGTCGACCGTTTGAGCCGTGATTTTCACCTGAGAGCCGCTAACGCGGCTCTGTGAGGGATTGCGAATGTGTTACGCCACAACGCGTTGATTCCAGGCATCCGTATAGATGATATTTCCATCGCAATGCTTCCATGTGATGCTTTCATAGCGTAGTAGAATGGTTTCAAGATGTGTCCCGGTTGAAGCTCCAGGATAAAGATCTGCGGTAATGGATGTGATTTTCACATTGTTTAGAATGATATTAAAATACTCCTTTTCCATATAAATATATAATATTGGGTTATTTGAATTTTTCGAATTTTTCTGTAATGAACGGATAAAACCAAAAAATAGCAATAATACTGATGAGCATTAGCTTCCACCAGTATTCAGGAAATAAATATAACCGAGCACGGCAAAAACTATCAAGATTGCTGGGAGTACAAGGTTATATAGTACAACTGATATTAGACTCTTAAACATCGAATCTTTCCATGATTTCGTCGGCAAGCTGATCGAGGTTAGAATAGACACCATCATGAACTTTCTGAATTATTTCTGAAAGAGCTGGCTCAACGAAGTAATAGAGCATCTCCAGCTTTGCTTGGTAAAGAATCCAATAATAACTTGGATCTATTGCTTTCTGTGCCCGGGCTGCCATAGCTGTTTTTTGCTGAAACCCATAGACCTGCAGAAGATAAACGCCAACTGGCATTTTACCAGCCAGTTTTCGCGCAACGGCTTTTGACAGAAACGCTGACTGTGCAATAGCTTCCGCCATAGCTGAGGCTACAGTAAACCGTGTACATCGTATTTGTGAATCCATTCTCAATATATATAGATAACTGCCTGTCATTCTGAAATCTTACCCTGAGATAATCTGAAGCATTCATTCAATGTTCCTCTGATTTGTTGTGCCGGATGTTGCATGATACATTAATCTGCTGGGGGATTTATTCAGTATTACCTGACAAATTAATGAAGTAACGCAGTATTCACGTTCGCTATTAGCTAACAGTAAAATCGCTATGATTCAACATAGCGATCTTACTCAATGATAAATTTCAGGCGTAAAATTTCAGACGCTCCGCTAGCAAATCGACAAACCCCTGGCGATCCACGTCCACCATTACGGTGGCGTTTGGCTTATTGCCG
Organism: Citrobacter sp. 21OH12SH02A-Citro; assembly: GCF_027919895.1. Lineage (NCBI taxonomy): Bacteria > Pseudomonadati > Pseudomonadota > Gammaproteobacteria > Enterobacterales > Enterobacteriaceae > Citrobacter > Citrobacter sp. 21OH12SH02A-Citro. The sequence goes on along the minus strand of NZ_CP114801.1, from coordinate 3,361,035 downwards.
CTCAGGAAGTAGTAGTCAACCACGGTCATTCCCTGGGTGTATTTGCCCTGAGTTTCCACACCAACCCAGCGTTCAACGGTGGTAAACAGTTCAGGTTTCAGCAGCCAGGCAATGGTGCATGGATCGTGCAGCGGCGCGCCAATAAATCCCCATTTTTCATCTTTGTGATATTCAAAGAAGAAGTCGAGTAGCTCAGCAACGATTGTCGAAATGGGATTGCCGATAGCGCGGAACCGTTCGGTATCTTCACGATGTATTTGCGCTTTATGCGTGACATCCAGTCCAGCCATCACCATCGGAATGCCCGACTGGAACACGATCTCAGCGGCTTCTGGATCCACGAAGATGTTGAACTCGGCGGCGGGCGTCCAGTTTCCGAGGCCCATTGCACCACCCATGATCACGATACGGGCGATTTTGGGGTGCAGTTCAGGATGGCTATTCAGTAGCAATGCCACGTTAGTTTGCGGCCCGGTGGAGACAATCGTCACCGGTTCCTGACTGTTACGCAGGGTTTTCGCCATCAATTCCACGGCGGTGCAGTCCTGTGGAGCAAAAGCGGGTTCAGGCAGAGCCGGGCCATCAAGCCCGCTCTCACCGTGGACGTTATCGGCAATTATCAGGTCGCGCATCAGCGGTTTGACTGCGCCACCGGCCACTGGGATATCCGTACGGTTGAGCAACGTTAACATACGCAATACGTTACGCAGCGTTTTGTCGGGGGTCTGGTTACCGGCAGAGGAGGTTATCGCTTTCACATCCAGTTCAGGTGAAGCGAGGGCGAGAACAATTGCGATAGCGTCGTCATGACCTGGATCGCAATCAAACAGGATAGGAAGTGCCATTGTTGCTCCTTGTAAGTGGGACTTTGTGACAAGGTTAACGCTGGGCTGTGCCTGTTTCGAGAAGTGAAGAGATAAATCGTGAGGTGGCGCGCACATGGAGGTGCGCGCCAGCAAAATTAGTGCAGGATTTTCGCGAGGAAGTCTTTGGCACGGTCTGATTTTGGATTAGCGAAGAACTCTTCTTTCGGTGAGTCTTCAACAATCTTCCCTTCATCCATGAAGATCACCCGGTTCGCCACTTTACGCGCAAAGCCCATTTCGTGGGTAACCACCATCATGGTCATCCCTTCATTGGCCAGTTCAACCATGACGTCCAGTACTTCGTTGATCATTTCTGGGTCGAGTGCTGACGTCGGTTCGTCAAACAGCATAGCGATAGGATCCATGCACAGCGCTCGGGCGATGGCGACACGCTGTTGCTGGCCCCCGGAGAGCTGAGCTGGAAACTTCTCGGCATGCGCTGACAGACCAACGCGTTCCAGTAACTTTTGCGCTTTGTCGCGGGCCGGCTTTTTATCGCGTTTAAGCACTTTTACCTGCGCCAGAGTCAGGTTCTCAATAATCGACAGATGCGGGAACAGTTCAAAGTGCTGGAACACCATGCCAACGCGAGAGCGCAGTTTGGCCAGATCGGTCTTTTTATCATTCACCACGGTACCATCAACGGTGATGACGCCCTGTTGTACCGGCTCCAGCCCGTTCACCGTTTTGATAAGCGTTGATTTACCTGAACCTGACGGGCCGCAGACCACCACCACTTCACCTTTTTTCACTTCCGTGGAGCAGTCGGTCAGCACCTGAAAGTGACCATACCATTTAGAAACATTTTTCAGGGTAATCATTAAACTGTCCTTTTCTTCAAATAGCTGACCAACAACGATGCGCTCAGACTGAATACAAAATAAACGGCGCCAGCAAACAGGATCATTTCAACCTGCGTGCCGTCACGCTCACCAATGGTGGAGGCGGTACGGAAGAAGTCTGCCAGACTCAATACATAGACCAGCGAGGTATCCTGGAAGAGTACGATGCCCTGGGTAAGCAGCAGCGGCACCATCGCGCGAAATGCCTGCGGCAGAATGATGAGCTTCATCGACTGCCAATGGGTCATCCCCAGCGCCAGCGCGGCACTGGACTGCCCGCGAGAAATACTCTGGATACCGGCGCGGATAATCTCGGAATAGTACGCGGCTTCAAACATCGAAAATGCGACCATCGCTGAGATCAGGCGAATATCGGTTTTTGGCGACAGACCCAGCACGTTTTGCAGGAAGCCGGGCACAATCAGGTAGAACCACAGCAGCACCATCACCAGCGGAATGGAGCGGAATACGTTGACGTAGCCCTTCGCAAACCAGGCAATTGGCGCGAAGCTGGACAGACGCATTACTGCAAGGATGGTCCCCCAGACGATACCAATGACGACTGCCGTGACGGTGATTTTCAGCGTGATGATCAGCCCATCCAGCAGATACGGCAGGGAAGGGACGATAGAACTCCAGTCAAATTCGTACATTATTTGCCTCCCAAATTGCCAGGCAGGCGGATTTTGCGTTCGACGAGATTCATCACCAGCATGATGACGGCGTTAATCAGTACGTAGGCCAGAGTGATGGCCGTAAACGATTCCCATGCGTGGGCGGAGTAATCCAGTAGTTTACCCGCTTGCGCAGCCATATCGACCAGGCCGATAGTGGAGGCGATCGCGGAGTTCTTTACCAGGTTCATCATCTCTGAGGTCATTGGCGGAACAATCACGCGGTAAGCGTTTGGCAGCAGAACATAGCGGTAGGCCTGCGGCAACGTCAGTCCCATCGCCAGCGCGGCATTTTTCTGTCCGCGAGGCAGAGACTGAATAGCGGCACGAACCTGTTCGCAGACGCGCGCAGCGGTAAACAGCCCCAGACAAAGCATGGATGAGAGGAAGAACTGAATGTTGGGATCCAGTTCTGACTTAAACCACATCCCGATGTTTTCCGGCAGCAGTTCAGGAATGACCAGATACCAGGTAAAAAACTGGACGATGAGCGGAACGTTACGAAACAGCTCGACGTACAGCGTGCCGATCCCGGAAAGGAAACGATTTGGTACGGTACGTAAGATGCCGAATAAAGAGCCGATGAGGAAAGCGATAACCCAGGCGGTGATAGATAACGCGACAGTGACCTGGAAACCACTCCAGAGCCAGCCGAGATAGGTGGTGTTGCCGAACGGGGCTTGTTGTAAAAAAATACCCCAGTTCCAGTCTATAGACATAAATCTACTCCAGAAAAAAAAGGGTAGCAGCGCTACCCCCGAAGATTGTTATTCAGCGTTTTGCGGTTTTCAGGCCTGATGGGGAACGACCATCAGGCTTATAGTCTGTCCGTGCTGAGTAGCAATCGAGAGGGAGGGGAAGCCTCCCTGATTACACTTCATCCTTCAAGATATCTCGTTGTTGGCTGCCTTTATTCATCCCGGTTACTTACTCATGTAAGCGCCCGGGAATTCGCTCAGTTGCCGCCTCGATATAACTTGAAAGGTTTTGTGTACTCTTCTAATTAATTAGTTAAGCGCTTTATCATTCGGTTCTTTGAACAGGGCTTTCATCTCGTCTGATAGTTCGAAATTCATGTTCAGGTTCTTCGGTGGAATTGGATTTTTAAACCACTTATCAAACCATTTCTCAGCTTCGCCTGAGGTCTGCGCCTTGGCGATAGTGTCATCCATCAGCTTTTTGAACTGAGGGTCATCTTTACGCAGCATGCAGCCGTAAGCTTCCTGAGACTGCGGCTTGCCGACGATCTCCCAGTTGTCTGGTTTCTTCGCCTTCGCGCGCTCGCCAGCCAGCAGGGCGTCATCCATCATAAAGGCAACGGCGCGGCCGCTTTCCAGAGTACGGAAAGAGTCACCGTGGTCTTTCGCGCTGATGATGCGCATATCCATTTTTTGCTCTTCATTCAGCTTGTGCAGCAGCACCTCTGAGGTGGTACCCGAAGTCACGACTACGGCTTTACCTTTCAGATCGGCGAAATCTTTGACGTCGCCGCCTTTTTTCGCCAGCAGACGAGTACCGACAACGAAAATGGTGTCAGAGAAAGCCGCTTGTTTTTGGCGCTCGACGTTGTTGGTGGTGGAGCCACATTCAAAGTCGAAGGTGCCGTTTTGCAGCAGCGGGATACGGTTTTGTGAAGTAATCGGGATCAGTTTCACCTGCAGGTCAGGCTTGTTCAGCTTTTTCTTCACGGCTTCAACGATCGCGTTGGAGTAATCCTGTGAATAACCGACCACTTTTTGCTGGTTATCGTAGTAAGAAAACGGTACCGATGATTCACGGTGGCCGACCACAATCACGCCGTTTTTGGCGATCTTGTCCAGCGTGCTGCCTGCCGCTGGTGCTGCGTCTTCTGCGTGCGCCAGACCGGCGGACATTCCCATGACCAGCATGGCAGTGGCGAGCTTACGTAATTGCATATCCAACTCCTTTATCGTCTGCGCCAGGGACGCATTGATACCCATTGTGATGTTGTTATTGTTTGCTACTAAAACGTGCAGTCTTGTATATGTTTGTTAACATTTAGTTTGGATGAATGTAAAGAATTTGCTGTTTTATTGTTTATTTTTGCGAGGTGCGCCGCACCATTTGGGGGCAAAAATATCTTGTTGCACTTTTCAGGTGCTACCGGCGCTCAACGTTGGTGCGACCAGGTTGCACATTCAGCCAAAACTGCATTTGTCTTGTAGAACAAAGCAATAGACGTGCCAGAATGGGGAGCGGGAAATGTTTTGTGGGCCGGATAAGCGAAACGTTATCCGGCCAGGAAAGGAAGGTTACTTACGACGTTGGCGCAGGTTCATTACCACTGCACCAAAGCCAAACAGCGCGGTCAGCAGCCAGAGCGGCCAGTTACCGGTACGGGCATAAGGGGTTAAGCCCGTTGTTGGCGTCACGCTGGTGGTCAGGACCTGGCGGGTAAACTGCGGGATCATCGCCTGAATCTCACCCTGTGGACCAATCACCGCCGTAATACCGTTGTTGGTGCTACGCAGCAGAGGGCGCGCCAGCTCGAGGGAACGCATACGCGCCATCTGGAAGTGCTGCCACGGGCCGATGGATTTACCAAACCAGGCATCGTTGGAAATCGTCAGCAGGTAGTCCGTATCCGGGCGGAAATTATCCCGTACCTGTTCGCCAAGAATGATTTCATAGCAGATGGCAGCCGTCAGCTTAAAGCCGTGCGCATGCAGCTGTGGCTGCACATAAGGCCCACGGCTGAAAGACGACATTGGCAGGTCAAAGAACGGCGCTAACGGGCGTAGGATCGATTCCAACGGGACGAACTCGCCAAACGGTACCAGATGGTTTTTGTTATAGCGGTTGCTGGAATCGTAACTGTACGGGCTGTCTTTACCCAGCGTGATGATGGTGTTGTAGGTGTCGTAACGATTCTGCTTGTTCAGCCGTGCGTCAACGATACCGGTAATCAGCGTGCTGTCTTTCGATCTCAGCAGGTCATCCATCATGCCCAGGAAACGCTGCTGATTAATTTCCAGGTCCGGGATAGCGGATTCTGGCCAGATGATCAGCTGTGATTTGCCCATCTCAGGCTGGGTGGCGTCGAGATAAATCTTCAGGGTGTTGAGTAACTGACCTTCATCCCATTTGAGCGACTGCGGAATGTCACCCTGCACCATTGAGACCTGAGTGGTTTTTTCCGGCTCAAGCGTGTACCACTGGATATAGCGCAGCGGAAAGGGCAGAGCAAAGAGCACTAGCGCGGCAATCAGCGGTTTCCAGTTACGCGTCACCAGCGCCAGCGCCAGCAGGCCGCTAACCACCATCAGCAGGAAGTTAATCGCCTCAACGCCCATCACCGGAGCCAGCCCTTTTAACGGACCGTCGATCTGACTGTAGCCGAACTGTAGCCACGGGAAGCCGGTCAGTACCCAGCCGCGCAGGAATTCGGTTATTTGCCAGACGACCGGCGCGGCAATCGCCACGCGTATCCAGGTGGTTTTCGGCCACAGACGCGCCAACACGCCGGCAAACAGGCCGGTGTAGAGGGAAAGGTATGCGGCAAGCAGAACCACGAGGAACACATTAATGGGGCCCGGCATGCCGCCAAACTGCGCGATGCTGACGTAAACCCAGTTGATGCCGGAGCCAAACAGCCCCAATCCCCAGAAGTAGCCGATTGCGGCAGACTGGAGCGGACGGCGATTGAAGGTAAGAGCCTGCAAGCCCATCAGCGAAACGATCGCAGCGGGCCAGATGTCATACGGAGAGAAAGCCAGCGTCCCGCAGGCACCGAATAATAACGCCAGCAGCAGGCGAATGCGCTGGCGTTCAATTAATGGGGCAAATGCCATGTAGTCTTAGATCCAGTTTCGGGTTTATTCGTCCAGTTTGGGCTGGGGTGAGTCGTCCGGAATTCTGACATGAACCTGAATAATACGACGGCTGTCGGCCATTGCCACTTTGAACTGGTAACCATCAATGTCGATAGTCTCCCCGCGCGCGGGCAGATGACCAAAGGCCTGCATGACCAGCCCGCCGATGGTATCTACTTCTTCGTCGCTAAAATGGGTACCGAAAGCGTCGTTGAAGTCTTCGATCGGCGCCAGAGCGCGAATGGTCCAGGTGTGGCGACTAAGCTGACGGAAATCGATATCGTCTTCTTCGTCGTACTCATCTTCAATTTCACCCACGATCAGTTCAAGGATGTCCTCAATGGTCACCAGACCTGAGACACCGCCGAATTCGTCGATGACGATAGCCATATGATAACGCTGGGAGCGGAACTCTTTCAGCATGCGGTCAACTCGCTTGCTTTCAGGTACGACAACCGCCTGGCGTAACACTTTCTCCATGCAGAAGGCTTCGGCATCGCTGCGCATAAACGGCAGCAGATCTTTGGCCATCAGAATCCCTTCAATGTGATCTTTGTCTTCGCTGATCACCGGGAAACGCGAGTGGGCAGACTCGATAATGACATCGAGACATTCGTCCAGGGTCTGGTTGCGTTTCAGGGTAATCATCTGAGAGCGAGGGATCATGATGTCGCGCACGCGTTGGTCCGCAATATCCATCACCCCTTCGAGCATATCGCGCGTATCTTCATCGATAAGGTCGTTTTGCCCGGAATCACGGATCAGCTCCAACAGTTCGTCGCGGTTTTTTGGTTCACCGTGGAAAAGTTGGCTCAGTAACAGGGAGAAAAATCCCTTTTTGCTGTTTAAGGTGTCACTACTGTGTGAATTGTCGTCGCTCATGGCGTCGTATGGGTACTCATGTTAGTTAATACAAAGCTCGTCATGCGTATATTCAGCTGTTGACGGCATGTTTCTTCATCGTACTTCAAACCAGGTAAGCCGGATAAGGCGCAATACCTGATGGCGGCTGCGCCTTATCAGGCTTACAAGATTTCGAAATGCTTATTCTTTCTCGGCAATGTACGGATCCTCATAGCCCAGAGCAAGCATAATCTCTGTTTCTAGGGATTCCATCTCTTCCGCTTCATCGTCTTCGATATGGTCGTAACCGAGTAAATGCAGGCTACCGTGCACCACCATATGCGCCCAGTGGGCCTCAAGCGGTTTGCCTTGTTCCTGCGCTTCTTTCTCGACTACCTGACGGCAGATGATCAAATCGCCCAGCAGCGGCATTTCAATGCCCGGCGGGGCTTCAAACGGGAAAGAGAGTACGTTAGTTGATTTATCTTTCCCGCGATAGGTCAGGTTCAGCTCGTGGCTTTCCGCGTCATCGACCAGACGAATGGTAACTTCAGACTCTTCCTGAAACTGTGGGATCACCGCATCCAGCCAACCCTGAAACTGACTTTCTGTTGGTAAACCGGATTCGTCTTCACATGCCAGCTGTAAATCGAGAATAACCTGACTCATTTTTGTTCCTGCTCCTGAGCTTCGCGCTTGCGTTCTGCAGCCAGCTCGGCTTTGCGTTTCTGTTCTGCTTCTTCCCAGGCTTCATACGCCGTGACGATACGGGCGACCACCGGGTGGCGAACCACGTCTTCGCTATGGAAGAAATTAAAACTAATTTCGTCGACTTCAGCCAGTACTTCAATGGCATGACGCAGACCGGATTTGGTGCTTCGCGGCAGGTCAATCTGAGTGATATCGCCGGTGATAACCGCTTTGGAGTTAAAGCCGATACGGGTCAGGAACATTTTCATCTGTTCGATGGTGGTGTTCTGGCTCTCATCAAGAATGATGAACGCATCGTTTAACGTACGACCACGCATGTAGGCCAGCGGCGCAACTTCAATGACGTTACGCTCAATCAGCTTTTCGACCTTCTCAAACCCGAGCATTTCGAACAGTGCGTCATACAGCGGTCGTAAGTAGGGATCGACTTTCTGGCTGAGGTCACCCGGCAGGAAGCCGAGTTTTTCGCCCGCTTCCACTGCCGGACGGGTCAGCAGGATTCGACGGATCTCCTGACGCTCAAGCGCATCGACCGCAGCGGCAACCGCAAGATACGTTTTACCCGTACCCGCAGGGCCAACGCCAAAGGTGATGTCGTGGTCGAGGATATTCGCAATGTATTGTGCCTGGTTCGGCGTACGCGGCTTAATTACCCCGCGCTTGGTTTTGATGTTCACCGCTTTGCCAAATTCCGGCACGCTGTCTGCGCTTTGCTCAAGCACTCGCGCTTCTTTAATTGCCAGATGAATTTGTTCAGGCTCAATGTCCTGCGTCTGACCGCGCATTGGGGCAGTATCGACGTACAGGCTACGTAAAATATCTGCCGCCGCGGTGACGCAAATTGGGCGACCGGTCAGCTTAAAGTGGTTATCACGGCGGTTAATTTCGATGCCGAGGCGACGTTCCAGCTGCTTGATGTTGTCATCAAATGGGCCGCAAAGGCTCAACAGGCGGGCATTGTCTGCGGGTTCAAGGGTGATTTCGCGAGTGTCTATGTTCAAACTGTTCCTCTTTTGCATGTCTTGCCGGACGCTGAACATTTACCGGCATCTAAGGAAATTATTCACGCCATGGGGGAAAGGCGCAAGCATTGCGATAAATATGGGGATGATGAGGTAGATTACAAGGCCCGCCGGGGCAGCGAGCCCAGAAGAGTAAGCCCGACAAGCGTAGCGCCATCGGGCATTGAAGATTAAGGCTGATAAATACCGACGCCCAGATCGTTTTCTTTGCGGGTACGCGCAATAACTGACTCAGGGGATTCAGCGATGCGCAGACCCATTTCGTCTTCGGTGCGCACCACTTTACCGCGCAGGGAGTTCGTCCAGACATCGGTAATTTCTACATCCACGAACTTACCGACCATTTCCGGGTTGCCTTCAAAGTTCACCACTCGGTTATTTTCGGTTCGGCCAGACAGTTCCATGATGCTTTTACGCGATGTGCCTTCAACCAGAATGCGCTGGGTCGTGCCGACCATGCGACGGCTCCAGGCCATGGCTTGCTGGTTAATACGCTCTTGCAGAATATACAGGCGCTGTTTTTTCTCTTCTTCCGGCACGTCGTCAACCATATCGGCGGCAGGGGTGCCAGGACGCGCAGAGAAGATAAAGCTGTAGCTCATGTCAAAATTGACGTCTGCAATCAACTTCATGGTCTGCTCGAAATCCTGCGTGGTTTCGCCTGGGAAGCCAACGATGAAGTCGGAGCTAATCTGGATATCCGGACGCGCTGCGCGCAGTTTGCGGATGATCGCTTTATATTCCAGCGCGGTATGGGTGCGTCCCATCAGGTTCAGTACGCGATCTGAACCGCTCTGTACCGGCAGGTGCAGGAAGCTCACCAGTTCTGGCGTGTCACGATACACTTCAATGATATCATCGGTGAATTCGATCGGATGGCTGGTGGTGAAGCGGATACGGTCAATGCCATCGATCGCCGCGACCAGCCGCAGCAGATCGGCAAAAGATCCGATCGTGCCGTCGTAGTTTTCACCACGCCAGGCGTTCACGTTTTGTCCCAGCAGGTTCACTTCACGCACGCCTTGCGCCGCAAGCTGGGCGATTTCAAACAGGATATCGTCCGCCGGACGGCTTACTTCCTCACCGCGGGTGTATGGCACCACGCAGTAAGTACAATATTTATTACAACCTTCCATGATTGACACGAAAGCGCTTGGACCTTCAGCACGCGGTTCCGGTAGGCGGTCGAATTTTTCGATCTCCGGGAAACTGATATCAACCACCGGGCTACGGGTGGTGCTTCCACGCACTTTGTTGATCATTTCCGGCAGACGATGCAGGGTTTGCGGCCCAAAAATAATATCGACATAGTGCGCGCGTTGGCGAATATGGTCGCCTTCCTGAGACGCAACACAGCCACCGACACCGATGATCAGCTTGGGGTTTTTCTCTTTTAACAGCTTCCAGCGGCCCAACTGATGGAAGACTTTTTCCTGAGCCTTCTCACGGATAGAGCAGGTATTCAGCAGCAGCACATCCGCTTCTTCGGCCACGTCGGTCAGTTGATACCCATGGGTGGCATCCAGCAGATCGGCCATCTTCGATGAATCGTATTCGTTCATCTGACAGCCCCAGGTTTTAATATGGAGTTTTTTGGTCATCGACTTGCTCTTGCGAAATTGTGGCTGAAATGCAGGGCGCATAGTGTACTGCTTTGGCGCGGTTGTGACCAGTATGACGGATGTCAGCCTCAAGGGGTAAAAAATCCTGTAAACTTACACAATACATGTAACAGGATAATTGACCATGACAAATCAACCAACGGAAATTGCCATTGTCGGCGGGGGGATGGTCGGCGGCGCGCTGGCGCTAGGACTGGCGCAGCATGGATTTACGGTAACGGTCATTGAACATGCCGTTCCCGCGCCGTTTGTGGCTGACGGACAGCCAGATGTCAGAATTTCGGCCATCAGCTCCGCCTCCGTGTCGTTGCTAAAAGGGCTGGGCGTCTGGGATACGGTTCAGGGGATGCGCAGCCATCCTTACCGTCGTCTGGAAACGTGGGAATGGGAAAATGCCCATGTGATGTTTGATGCCGCCGAGCTTAAGCTGCCCTTGCTGGGCTATATGGTGGAAAACACGGTCCTGCAACAGGCGCTCTGGCAGGCTCTGGACGTTCACCCCAAAGTCACGCTGCGCGTGCCTGCGTCGCTGATCTCTCTGCATCAACATAACGATCGGCATGAGCTTGAGCTGGCTGGTGGCGAAAAAATCAGCGCGAAGCTGGTCATCGGCACCGATGGCGCAAATTCTCAGGTGCGGAAAATGGCCGGGATTGGTATCCATGCCTGGCAGTATGCGCAGTCCTGTATGTTGATAACCGTGCAGTGCGAGAATTCGCCGGGAGACAGCACCTGGCAGCAATTCACCCCTGACGGTCCGCGCGCATTTTTACCGCTGTTTGATAACTGGGCCTCGCTGGTGTGGTACGACTCACCGGCGCGTATCCGTCAGTTGCAAGGTTTGAATATGTCGCAACTGCAGGCGGAGATCGCCAAACATTTCCCATCGCGACTCGGTAACGTTACGCCTGTGGCAGCGGGAGCATTCCCGCTAACGCGCCGTCACGCGCTGCAATATGTGCAGCCAGGACTGGCGCTGGTGGGTGACGCCGCGCATACCATTCATCCGCTGGCGGGGCAGGGCGTTAATTTGGGGTTCCGTGATGTGGATGCGCTGATTGACGTGCTGGTGAATGCGCGCAGCTACGGTGAGTCCTGGGCAAGCCAGCCGGTGCTGAAGCGCTATCAGAACCGTCGTATGACTGACAATTTCATCATGCAAAGCGGCATGGATCTGTTCTACGCAGGATTTAGCAACAACCTGCAGCCGCTGCGTATCATGCGTAATCTTGGGCTAATGGCCGCAGAGCGCGCCGGCGTGCTGAAACGCCAGGCACTCAAGTACGCGTTAGGATTGTAATTCAGACAGGCCTACAGAGAACGTTGTAGGCCTGGTAAGCGTAGTGCCATCAGATAATAAATGCAGAAAAGCAAAAAGCTCGACGAAGCGAGCTTTTTTAATATGGCTGGGGTACGAGGATTCGAACCTCGGAATGCTGGTATCAGAAACCAGAGCCTTACCGCTTGGCGATACCCCAACGGGTGCATCCACAGAATGGACGGCTTTTTGAAATTGGCTGGGGTACGAGGATTCGAACCTCGGAATGCTGGTATCAGAAACCAGAGCCTTACCGCTTGGCGATACCCCAACAATTTTTTGGATTTACCGAACGAGTCGATACGTCCTTAATATGGTGGCTACGACGGGATTCGAACCTGTGACCCCATCATTATGAGTGATGTGCTCTAACCAGCTGAGCTACGTAGCCAGATATTATCATATTCTTCGATGGCTGGGGTACCTGGATTCGAACCAGGGAATGCCGGTATCAAAAACCGGTGCCTTACCGCTTGGCGATACCCCAATGACCGTTGCGGTGAACCGCTACATCGAAGAAAAAATGGCTGGGGTACCTGGATTCGAACCAGGGAATGCCGGTATCAAAAACCGGTGCCTTACCGCTTGGCGATACCCCATCCGTGCAACGCTTACGGGTGAATGGTGCGGGAGGCGAGACTTGAACTCGCACACCTTGCGGCGCCAGAACCTAAATCTGGTGCGTCTACCAATTTCGCCACTCCCGCAAAAAAGATGGTGGCTACGACGGGATTCGAACCTGTGACCCCATCATTATGAGTGATGTGCTCTAACCAGCTGAGCTACGTAGCCATCTTTTTTTCGCGTAACCTTATCGGCGTTGCGGGGCGCATTATGCGTATTGAGCCTTGAAGCGTCAACCCCTTTTTCATTGAAAATAGCTGGAATGTGACTGTTTGGTTAGGTTGCGAACAGCATGGCGCAATATTCGGCAATTATTAGTTATTAATTGTTTTTCTGCACAGAAAATAGACATAAAAAAGAGCCCTGCAGGGCCCTTTTCTAAGGATTAACTTATTTATAAGCGGACTGATGTACGCCAACCGCACGACCAGAAGGATCGTTCATGGTTTTAAACGCCTCATCCCATTCGATTGCTTTGGCAGAAGAACAGGCAACAGACGGCCCGCCAGGCACACATTCCGCAGCGCTCGCAACCGGGAACAGCTCTTCGAAAATCTCACGGTACAAATACGCTTCTTTAGATGATGGCGTGTTGTAAGGGAAACGGAAGCTGGCGGTTTCCAGTTGTTGGTCAGAAACTTGCTCAGCGGCCACCTCTTTCAGCGTATCAATCCAGCTGTAACCGACACCATCGGAGAACTGCTCTTTCTGGCGCCATGCAACGCTTGCTGGCAGGTAGGATTCAAAACATTCACGCAGAACATGTTTTTCCATTTTGCCGTTGCCGCACATTTTGTCCTGCGGGTTGATGCGCATCGCCACATCAAGGAATTTCTTATCCAGGAAGGGCACGCGAGCTTCCACTCCCCAGGCCGACATAGCTTTGTTGGCACGGGCACAGTCGAACATATGCAGCGCCTGCAGCTTACGCACGGTCTCTTCGTGCAGCTCTTTTGCATCTGGTGCTTTGTGGAAATAGAGATAGCCGCCAAATACTTCGTCAGAACCTTCGCCCGACAGCACCATTTTAATGCCCATAGCTTTAATTTTACGCGACATTAAGTACATCGGGGTCGAGGCGCGAATCGTCGTAACATCGTAAGTTTCGATGTGATAAATCACGTCGCGGATAGCATCCAAACCTTCCTGCACGGTGAAGTGGATCTCATGGTGTACAGTACCCAGATGGTTCGCCACCTCTTGCGCGGCTTTCAGGTCCGGAGCGCCTTCCAGGCCTACGGCGAAGGAGTGCAACTGCGGCCACCAGGCTTCGCTACGCTCCTGATCTTCAACACGACGCGCGGCGTATTTTTTGGTGATTGCGGAAATGACGGATGAATCCAGACCGCCGGACAGCAATACACCATAAGGAACATCTGACATCAGGTGGCTTTTCACTGCATCTTCCAGTGCCTGACGCAACTCGTTTTTATCGGTAACGTTGTCTTTTACCGCATCGTATTCAAACCAGTCGCGCTGGTAGTACTGACGAATTTCGCCGTCTTTACTCCATAAATAGCTACCGGCTGGGAATTCTTTGATCGTGCGACACACGGGAACCAGAGCTTTCATTTCAGACGCAACGTAGAAGTTACCGTGCTCGTCGTAACCCATATACAGCGGGATGATCCCGATATGATCGCGACCGATCAGATAAGCGTCCTGCTCGCTGTCGTACAGAGCAAAAGCAAACATGCCTTGCAGGTCATCCAGAAACTCTGGGCCTTTTTCCTGATACAGAGCAAGGATAACTTCGCAGTCGGAACCGGTCTGGAACTGATAGCGATCGCCATATTCAGCGCGCAGTGCCTGATGGTTATAAATTTCACCGTTAACCGCCAGGATATGCGTTTTCTTCACGTTGTACAGCGGCTGAGCACCGGCGTTGACGTCGACGATGGACAGACGTTCGTGCGCCAGAATGGCGTTATCACTGGCGTAAATACCCGACCAGTCCGGGCCGCGATGGCGCATCAGACGAGACAATTCCAGGGCTTTTTTACGCAGTTCAACTGCGTCAGTTTTAATATCGAATACGCCAAAAATAGAACACATAACCTTCTCCGTTAACCTGTTGCGTGATGCTTTTTATGTTTGCTTGATAAAGAAAATGCCGCAAACCTGGAGAGGGCGCAAGTGAATTACGGGTCAGAAAATAAAAAACGCAATGGTCATTGTGGATTGGTGAAAAAAGATTACGGAATAGACGGGTTTATTAATGAATCGATAATTTTATGGCGGTTTTATTAAATGGAAGGATTTCTTCTGGCCGGATATGACGCGGGGGCGTCTTATCCGGCTTACGCATCAAATCACATCAATTTCCGCAACGGACGGGTAAATCCAGCTTGGTCTGAACGGCATGCTGTCAATGTCGTCGAGCGTCGAAACGCCAGACAATACCAGGATAGTTTCGAGACCCGCCTGGAAGCCCGCCAGAATATCGGTACGCAGGTTGTCGCCAACGATAACGGTCTCTTCCGAATGCGCCTGCATTTTGTTGAGCGCCGCGCGAATAATCCACGGGCTGGGTTTGCCCACATAAAACGGCTTGCGGCCAGAGATTTTTTCGATACCGGCGCACAGCGCACCACAGGCGGGATAAAAGCCGCGTCCGTGAGTATCCGGGTTTGTGGCGATGAAACGCGCGCCGTTGGCCACAAAATATGCTGCTTTATGCATCATGTCCCAGTTATAGGATCGCGTCTCGCCAACAATCACAAAATCGGGGTTCACGTCAGTAATAGTAAACCCGGCTTTATACAGCTCGTGAATTAACGCACCTTCACCTACCACGTAGGCCTTTTTCCCTTCCTGGCGGCGAAGAAAATCAGCGGTAGCCATGGCGGAAGTATAAAAGACGCTATCAGGGACATTCACACCCGCGGTGGCGAAGCGGTTTGCCAAATCCTGCCCGGTCTGTGAAGGATAGTTAGTCAGCAAAACTAACGGCAGGCCTTTTTCCAGGATCCCAGTCAGAAATTCTGCCGCACCCGGTACGGCAACATTGTCGTGCATCAGCACGCCGTCGATATCACAAATTACATTCTTAATGGCCATGGACAATCCGACATCAAAAAAAGAAGGCATTACTATACACAAAATACACTAAATCATTCGAGTTGCATCAAGGCGGCACAAGTCTGAGAACCCCGGGAGCTTACTGAAGTAAGTGACTGGGGTGAGCAGATGCAGCTAACGCAGAGGCTGCTTGGTATTAGCTTTCCAGCAAACGTTGCAGCAATGTACCGTTGAGCATCGCACGCTTCACCAGCGCAAAGGCGCCAATGGCTGAGCGGTGATCCAGCGTGGAACGAACCACCGGTAAATTGTGGCGAAACGCTTTCAACGCCTGCGTGTTGATACAGCTTTCTATAGCAGGCAGCAGCACTTTATCAGCTTCGGTAATTTCGCCCGCAATGACGATTTTTTGTGGGTTAAACAGGTTGATGGCGATGGCGATGGTTTTACCCAGGTGACGACCAACGTGCTCAATGACTTCTGATGCCAGGTTATCGCCTTTATTAGCCGCCTTACAGATGGCTTTAATGCCGCAATCATCCAGCGTGAGTCGGCTTGGATAACCCTGTTTCAATAAGTTCTGCACGCGGTGTTCAATAGAGGCATTGGCGGCAATTGTTTCCAGACAGCCGAAATTACCGCAGTGACAGCGCTCACCCAGCGGCTCTACCTGAATATGGCCAATCTCACCCACGTTGCCATTGCGACCAATAAAAATTCGGCCATTGGAGATGATTCCCGCCCCGGTTCCGCGGTGAACACGCACCAAAATGGAGTCTTCGCAATCCTGGCTTGCCCCGAAATAGTGCTCGGCCAGCGCCAGACTGCGAATATCGTGACCGACAAAGCAGGTGACCTTAAAGCGTTTTTCGAGTGCTTCGACCAGCCCCCAGTTTTCGACCTGAATGTGCGGCATATAGCGGATGACGCCGCTTTCAGGATCAACCAGGCCTGGCAGAATGACGGAAATCGCAACCAGCTCGCGGATTTTCCGCTGGCAGTTCTCAATAAAGGTGGCAATGGTGTTGAGCAGCGCATACTCCAGCGTTTCCTGGGTGCGCTCCGGGAGGGGATAATGCTCTTCAGCGACCACTTTACTGCTCATATCATAGAGCGTGAGCGTAGTATCGTGGCGGCCTAAGCGAACGCCAATCGCGTGGAAATTGCGGGTTTCGGTGACGATAGAGATAGCGCGGCGGCCCCCGGTGGAGGCCTGCTGGTCGACTTCTTTGATCAGCCCGCGTTCGATCAATTGACGCGTAATTTTCGTTACGCTGGCGGGGGCAAGCTGGCTTTGCTCGGCAATTTGAATTCGCGAGATTGGCCCATGCTGGTCAATCAGGCGATAAACCGCCGCGCTGTTAAGCTGTTTTACGAGATCAACATTACCTATTTGAGCTTGTCCGCCTGGTGTCATTCTTTCTCTTACTCAGTAACGACCTCGTTGCCATTAACGATGGTCTTGATAATTTTAAAGTCGTGCGTGAACGCAGTCAGGTTGGCTACTTTGCCTGGCGCGATGCTGCCGAGTTGTTTGTCGACGCCAATGGCGCGAGCAGGGTAGAGCGTTGCCATACGTAAGACTTCGTCGAGAGCGATATTCGCATGTTCGACCAGATTGCGTACGCCTTCAATCATGGTTAATGATGAGCCGCTCAGTGTACCGTTCTCATCAACGCACAATCCATTACGGTAGTATATTGTTTTGCCAGCGAAAATGAACTGTTCAATGTTTGCACCTGCTGGTGCGGTTGCGTCGGTGACCAGGCACAGCTTGTCGCCTTTCAGGCGTTTGGCATTACGAATGTTAACGTAATCAACGTGGAGGCCATCAGCGATGATACCGCAATAGATATCGGCTTCATCAAGAATAGCGCCCGCCAGACCAGGTTCGCGGCCGGTAATGTACGGCATCGCGTTGAACAGATGCGTCGCAAAGGTGATACCTGCGCGGAACCCGATTTTTGCTTCTTTTACCGTTGCATTTGAGTGACCCGCAGAAACCACAATACCCGCATTCACCAGTTTGGTAATGACCTCTACCGGGACCATTTCTGGCGCCAGCGTTACTTTGGTGATTACATCGGCATTATTGCACAGGAAATCAACCAGCGCAGCGTCCGGTTGACGGACAAATCCCGGATTATGGGTGCCTTTTTTCACCAGATTCAGCCACGGGCCTTCCAGATGAAGCCCTAGTGCCTGATTCGGGTGTTTCGCCAGGTATTCACGCATGACGCGAACGCCTTGTTTCATCAGGTCATCGCTGGTGGTGATAAGCGTTGGCAGGTAGCTGGTGCAGCCAGATTTTTCATTGGCTTTCTGCATGATTTCCAGCGTTTCAACGGTCACGGCTTCTGCCGTATCGTTAAACTGTACGCCGCCGCAGCCGTTTAGCTGTACATCGATAAAACCGGGGGAAACAATGGCCCCATTCAGTGAGCGCTGTTCAATTCCTGACGGTAACTCAGCCAGTGGGCAAACGCTGTCAATCAGGCCATTGGCGACAACAATCGCATGGTCATCAAGAATTTCGTGACCGGTAAAAATCCGGCCCTGGGTTAAAGCATACATTCCGACCCCCGATTTCAAAAAATGCCGCCCTGCAACTTATCGACAGGGCGGAGACATCAATTACAGACCTTTAATATTTTCCGCTTCTAACTCGTTAAAGTATTTCAGCGTCTTCACTTTCAGTTCCATGGTGGAAGGCTCATCGCAGACCACAACGGCTTTCGGATGCAGCTGCAGACAGCTGATGGTCCACATATGGTTAACGTTGCCTTCAACGGCGGCTTGCAGCGCCTGCGCTTTCTGGTGGCCCAGTACCAGGATCATCACTTCTTCGGCATCCAGCAGGGTGCCCACGCCAACGGTCAGCGCATATTTAGGTACCTGGCTTACGTCGCCGTCAAAGAAGCGTGAGTTCGCAACACGCGTGTCGTGAGTCAGCGTTTTGATGCGGGTACGGGAAGCCAAAGAAGAGGCTGGTTCGTTGAACGCGATGTGACCATCGTTGCCTACGCCGCCCATAAACAGGTGGATTTTACCGTAAGAACGGATTTTCTCTTCATACTGACGGCATTCTGCATCAATATCCGGTGCGTTACCATTGAGGAGGTTGATGTTTTCTGCTGGAATATCAACGTGATCAAAGAAGTTGCGATGCATGAAGCTATGGTAGCTTTCCGGATGCTCTTTCGGCAGGCCAACATATTCGTCCATATTGAACGTCACAACATGCTTGAAGCTTACCTGGCCCGCTTTGTGCATTTCAACCAATGCTTTGTAGGCTGTCAGCGGAGTACCGCCAGTCGGCAGGCCCAAAACGAACGGACGATCAGCCGTTGGTTTGAACGCGTTAATACGGTTAACGATATGGCGAGCAGCCCATTTGCCGACTTGTTCAGCGGTATTCAGGGGGATCAGTCTCATTCTTCACCTCAAAAGTAAATGTAAGCAATTGGCGGATTGAGTCTCTGTGCAGTATTAAGCGTAACCTGGTTTTGCATCGGTAAGGATCAATCCGTTTCGATTTTTTGAATGATAAAATAAGTTTTCGTAGTTAGCCAGTGGAAGGGAGGGTTAATAACGATATTTGGTGACTGGAATCACAAAAAACACGCATTTAATTTGCGATACGAATTAAATTTTCACACACTCTGAATGTAGATGAATGGTTAATATTGTTGTTCCAGAATCTTGCTGTCAGGAATGGTCGCACAATAAAAATATGGCTTCAAAGAAGCCTAATCGGGGTCTCGTAGGGGGAATAAAATGAATATTTTAGGTTTTTTCCAGCGGCTGGGTAGGGCGTTACAGCTCCCCATCGCTGTGCTGCCAGTCGCGGCACTGCTGCTGCGATTCGGCCAACCAGATTTACTTAACGTACCCTTCATCGCGCAAGCGGGTGGGGCCATCTTTGATAACCTGGCGTTAATTTTCGCTATCGGTGTGGCTTCCAGCTGGTCAAAAGACAGCGCGGGTGCTGCAGCGCTGGCGGGTGCGGTCGGTTATTTCATATTGACCAAAGCAATGGTTACCATTAACCCGGCCATCAACATGGGCGTGCTGGCAGGTATCATCACTGGTCTGGTCGGCGGTGCAGTGTATAACCGTTGGTCTGGTATCAAATTACCTGACTTCCTGAGCTTCTTTGGCGGCAAACGCTTCGTGCCGATCGCCACTGGCTTCTTCTGTCTGGTGCTGGCTGCTATCTTCGGCTACGTGTGGCCGCCGGTGCAGAACGCCATCCATGCGGGAGGTGAGTGGATCGTAGGCGCTGGCGCGCTGGGTTCCGGTATCTTTGGTTTCATCAACCGTCTGCTGATCCCAACCGGTCTGCATCAGGTGCTGAACACCATCGCCTGGTTCCAGATTGGTGAATTCACTAACGCTGCAGGTACCGTATTCCACGGTGACATCAACCGCTTCTACGCGGGTGACGGCACTGCGGGTATGTTCATGTCTGGCTTCTTCCCGATCATGATGTTTGGTCTGCCGGGTGCGGCGCTGGCAATGTACTTCGCCGCTCCGAAAGCACGTCGTCCGATGGTTGGCGGTATGCTGCTGTCCGTTGCGATCACCGCGTTCCTGACCGGTGTTACCGAGCCGCTGGAATTCCTGTTCATGTTCCTGGCGCCATTGCTGTACCTCCTGCACGCACTGTTAACGGGTATCAGCCTGTTCGTTGCAACACTGCTGGGGATCCACGCGGGCTTCTCCTTCTCCGCAGGGGCTATCGACTACGTGTTGATGTACAACCTGCCGGCGGCAAGTCAGAACGTCTGGATGCTGGTCGTGATGGGCCTGGTGTTCTTCGTCATTTACTTTGTGTTGTTCAGCGCGGTTATTCGTATGTTTAACCTGAAAACGCCGGGCCGTGAAGATAAAGAAGACGATATCGTTACTGAAGAAGCAAACAGCAACACTGAAGAAGGTCTGGCTCAACTGGCAACCAACTACATTGCAGCAGTTGGCGGTACCGATAACCTGAAAGCGATTGATGCCTGTATCACTCGTCTGCGTCTGACCGTTGCCGACTCCGGTCGCGTAAATGATGCGATGTGTAAACGTTTAGGCGCATCTGGAGTGGTTAAGCTGAACAAGCAAACTATCCAGGTCATCGTGGGTGCGAAGGCCGAATCTATCGGCGACGAAATGAAGAAAGTTGTCGCGCGTGGCCCGGTGGCCGCAGCGTCTGGTGAAAGTGCGCCAGCAGCAGCGGCTCCGGTTGCTAAACCGCAAGCTGTAGCGAACGCAGTAACCGTTGAAACTTTAGTTTCTCCGATTACCGGTGACGTGGTTGCGCTGGAGCAGGTGCCTGATGAAGCCTTCGCCAGCAAAGCTGTAGGCGACGGCGTGGCGGTGAAGCCAACGGATAAAATCGTGGTTGCTCCGGCTGCCGGCACCATCGTGAAAATCTTCAACACTAACCATGCGTTCTGTCTGGAAACCGTTAAAGGCGCGGAAATCGTGGTCCACATGGGTATCGATACAGTAGCGCTGGAAGGTAAAGGCTTTAAGCGTCTGGTTGAAGAAGGTGCGGAAGTGACTGCAGGTCAACCGATTCTGGAAATGGATCTGGAGTTCCTGAACGCTAACGCACGTTCCATGATTAGCCCGGTTGTGTGCAGCAACAGCGATGATTTCGGTGCTCTGGTCATTAAAGCCGAAGGTCATGTGGTTGCTGGTCAAACACCACTGTATGAGATTAAAGGTAAATAACTGCTCCTGAGTAAAGTGAGTTAAGTGCCTTAAGCGGCGGGGGATATTCCTCCGCCGCTTTTTTTTGCAGCAAATACCCTCATATATCCTGTTGAAACACCTTTTTTGTGCAACTAATAGTTGTCTCCTGACGTCGCTTATAAGATCATGTTCCGTTATACGTTGTTTACGCTTTGAGGAATCCACGATGAGTGAGGCTGAAGCCCGCCCGAGTAACTTTATTCGTCAGATCATCGATGAAGATCTGGCCAGTGGTAAGCACACCACTATCCATACACGTTTTCCGCCGGAGCCAAATGGCTATCTGCACATTGGCCACGCGAAATCCATTTGTCTGAACTTTGGCATTGCGCAAGATTACCAGGGCCAGTGCAACCTGCGTTTTGATGATACGAACCCGGTTAAAGAAGATATCGAGTACGTTGAGTCGATTAAAAACGACGTTGAATGGTTAGGTTTCCACTGGACTGGCGATATTCGCTACTCTTCGGATTACTTCGATCAGCTTCACGCCTATGCGGTAGAGCTTATTAATAAAGGCCTGGCGTACGTTGATGAACTGTCAGCGGAGGAGATCCGCGAATACCGCGGCACTCTGACGCAGCCGGGTAAAAACAGCCCGTTCCGCGATCGTAGCGTCGAAGAGAACCTGGCGCTGTTCGAAAAAATGCGTACCGGTGGTTTTGAAGAAGGTAAAGCCTGCCTGCGCGCGAAAATCGATATGGCTTCGCCGTTTATCGTGATGCGCGATCCGGTGCTGTACCGTATTAAGTTCGCCGAACACCACCAGACCGGCAACAAGTGGTGCATCTACCCGATGTACGATTTTACCCACTGCATCAGCGATGCGCTGGAAGGCATTACGCATTCACTGTGTACGCTGGAGTTCCAGGATAACCGTCGTTTGTACGACTGGGTGCTGGACAACATCACCATTCCGGTTCACCCGCGCCAGTACGAATTCTCGCGCCTGAATCTGGAATACACCGTGATGTCCAAGCGTAAGCTGAACCTGCTGGTGACCGACAAGCACGTTGAAGGCTGGGACGATCCGCGTATGCCGACGATTTCTGGCCTGCGTCGTCGTGGTTATACTGCTGCCGCTATTCGTGAGTTCTGCAAACGCATTGGCGTGACCAAGCAGGATAACACCATTGAGATTGCTTCTCTGGAGTCCTGCATTCGCGAAGATCTGAACGAAAACGCCCCGCGCGCGATGGCAGTTATCGATCCGGTGAAACTGGTTATCGAAAACTACCCGCAGGGCGAAAGCGAGTTGGTTACCATGCCTAACCATCCGAACAAACCGGAAATGGGCAGCCGTGAAGTGCCGTTTAGCGGTGAAATTTGGATCGATCGCGCAGACTTCCGCGAAGAAGCGAACAAGCAGTACAAGCGTCTGGTGATGGGCAAAGAAGTACGTCTGCGTAATGCTTACGTGATCAAGGCTGAACGTGTAGAGAAAGATGCAGAAGGGAATATCACCACCATTTTCTGCACCTACGATGCCGACACCCTGAGCAAAGATCCGGCTGATGGTCGTAAAGTAAAAGGTGTTATTCACTGGGTGAGCGCGTCCTATGCGCTGCCGATTGAAATCCGTTTGTACGATCGTCTGTTTAGCGTGCCAAACCCAGGTGCGGCGGAAGACTTCCTGTCCGTTATCAACCCGGAATCGCTGGTCATTAAGCAGGGCTACGGTGAGCCGTCACTGCAGGCTGCGATTGCAGGTAAAGCGTTCCAGTTTGAGCGTGAAGGCTACTTCTGCCTGGACAGCCGCTATGCAACCGCTGACAAGCTGGTATTTAACCGCACTGTAGGTCTGCGCGATACGTGGGCTAAAGTCGGCGAGTAATTGCTGTCACACTGCCTCAAACGCCGCCAACGCGACGTTTGAGGCGGATTTTTCTGTTTTACTTATGCTGCATTAACGCCTGAACCCGCTGCTGGCTGCGTTCCAGCACCACCGATGTCTCCTGCTTACCCACCGTCGCCTGATTGACCATTTCACTGAGGATCATCGAGCCGGTAATATCCCCCATCCGCGTAAAGTTCTTCTCGCCGACCGATCCAAAGACCTGCATATTCGGGTACTGGGCAATCAGCTGTTCAGGGAGAGTTCCAAAGACTTTGACGGCAGGGTTGTCCTTCCAACTGACGTTTTGCGCGGCGGCCTTCGTCACCGGCAGCATCGCCCCCGGCGACATCAATACCCAGTCAGCCGCGTTCTGCGCCTGTCCCATAAAGCTGACAAATTTTTCGGCGGCTTTCGTTTCTGCCTCAGTCTGACCGGCTGTGAGCGTTAATGATGTGATAACGCCAAATACGGCAGGTGATTTTTCGCTCGGCACGACAAAGCCTAAATCCGCCAGTGAACCATCCTGATAAATCGCTGGCAGGATGTAGGTCGAATAGACCGCCATCGGCGCGGTGCCGTTCATAAAGGCGTCTTTGATCTCTGTTACGTTGTTCGAGCCGGGCATGGTATAGCGGGCCAGTTCGCGATAATAGTTCAGCGAGGCCTGCATTTCCGCTGAGTTAACCGTGATGTCGCCGTTTGCGTTGAACACATTGGCACCGTTTGAAAGTGCGAACTGGGAGAAGGTTTGTTCGCTCATGACGCTTTCAGCCGTCGGCAGCGCGATGCCATATTTTTTACTGGTGCTGTCGGTCAGCCTGCGTGCCGCTTCCAGCAGTTGCGTCCAGTTTTTGGGTTCGTTGATTCCCGCTTTAGCCAGTACCGATTTCCGATACCAGACTCCCTGTAGCCAGGCGCTGATCGGCACGCCGGTATAGGCCGTTCCGTCTTCGGTACGAACAATGCGCAGCACGCCGTCGTAGAAGGCGCTTTCGCCTTGCCTGTCGATCAGCGTTTTCACCGCTTTGTGGTCGATAAGCTGCTCTTTATCCATGACTTTGGCATAGTCATGGCTGACCTCGACGACCTCCGGCAGTGATCCTGAGCGGGCAAGGGTAATGATTTTGGTATTATAGGCATCCTCTTCGACGGGAACCTGCTTCACAATAATATCCGGATTCTCTTGCTGAAAGCGGTTGATGATCCCGGCAATGACGGTCTGGCGCTCCTGCTCAACGGCGGAGTGCATAAATTCGATGGTCACCTGCTGCGGTTTATCCTCACAGCCTGAAAGCAAAACGGCGGTTACCAGCGCCAGCATTGTTTTTGGTATGTTCATTTTTAATCCTTTGTTGTCGTCCATTTCCGTTAATTAACAACTGGCACTGATATGGATAGCGTCCGTCGACAGCGCACCTGCACAAATCAGTAAACCGATCCCGCCATCCATCAAGGCTTCGCGTTCAGCGTCCTCCACGCGCAGCGTTTTACCGTCAACGGTCGCGGAGATAATCTGCCCGTTGACGGCGATATCGAACGACACAGGGCGCTCGTACACGTCGGACAACGCCGCTTCTGCCAGAACTTTGGTACAGGTGTCGCGCACGCGGACGATCTGTAATTTCCCGTCGCGCAGGATGCGCGCGGCGTAATAGCGCCTCATCCCCTGCACCCGAAAAGCCAGACCGCCGTACTCCCCTGAATGCAGCGTAATGTCACTCTGAACGCGGTAGTTATCCCACTGCCGCGTTCCGTGAATAATCAATCCCTCGTCGTACTCTTTGGAGATGCGAAAGCTGGTGGGATAGTGGCGTGAAAAGAGATCCACGCCGTTTACCCAGGCCCGCCACCAGAAATTAGTTTCCCCTGTGGGTTTACGCAGGGTCAGCTCAGGTGCGCCGTCCCAGCGCATACTGTCGATGAGCAGGCGACCGCGGGCAACGCGGGCATCTGTGCTGATTGTTACGCCAATCTCGCCGATCGGTTGGCCCTGGCAGTCCGGGAGATCCAACGCCAGCGTTAGCGATTCGCCCGGGGCTATGCTCTGCGCGTCGCCGTACTGAGGCGTCAGCTGATTGTTGTCATCATAAACCCGGTAGCAGAGCCGCACGTTTAACGCGGATGTGTTATCCGGTGGCGCAATCAGGGTGGCCTGAAGACGCTGACCTGGGTAGATAAGTAGGGTAGCCATTAAATCGTAGCTGCGCATTTCCACGATTTCAGGCGGGGTAAAGGTTTGCGTGGTCACGCTGGCGTGAAGTCCGGGCGCAAGATGGCGATAGTGCAGACTCAACATCTGCCGCCCCAGGTGCGCCTCATTCTTAACCTCAACCGCGGCCGCATTTTCTTCATTAAGCCAGCGGAAACCCTGCACGCTGCCCGGTAGTGAGAAATGGTACTGCGCGCCGGATTTTTTGGCTTCAGGGCGCGGCAGACCGGCAATCTGGTGTCCCAGCCCGACCAGGTAATCGGTGATCCGCACGGCGTTGTTTATGGAGAACCCCCCGTCGGCTGAGGAGATCAGCATTCTGTCCGCCAGCGGCCCGCGCCAGTCCGGGCCTGCGTCAATACCCTGGAGTCCCAGCATAATACCGGACAGACAGCCGACATTCCCCGCATTGCAGTCAGTGTCCCATCCTGACGTATTGACAATGCACTGGGCCTGCTGGAAGTCGTCCGGCGCGTAAAGGATCGCCATAATCATCAGCGCATGATTAGGAATGATGTGACAATTGCTGGGATATTTGTGATAGCCATAGTTGTCGTCGATTCGCTGGCGGGTCGTCTGCCAGTCGTTATCTTCCCGTCGCCAGCGACGGATATCGCCAACCAACTGGGCTATTTGCGACTCTGCCGGGATCACGGATAGTCCAACGTCAATAAGCTGTTCGATCTCCTGGCAGATAAAGGCCTGTGATTCCATCGCGGCCCAGAGCATAGCGGCATACACCGCTTCACCGTCATGGCTCACGCTGGCGGCATTTTTGGCAAGTTCTGCCGCCAGACGGGGTTGTCCCGGTGCGACAAGCGCCCAGCTATCAATAAAGATTTGTGCGCCAATCTGTTCGGCAATCGTTTTCCCGTTGGTCGCAATGGCTCCGCTTAGCGGAGCCGGAATGCCTTTTTTGAGATTCAGCCAGGCGGTGTGTTCCGTCGAATTACCGTTGCCGCCCCACCAGAGAATGGTGCGCTTATCAATGATGTAATTAAGCCAGCAGTGACCCATCTGTTCCGCGCTCAGATCCGGCGGCAGGGCATAATCTTCCAGTGCGCGGATAAAGGTAAAGGTTCCGGCGACATCATCGTCGGTGACAACCAGCGGACGGTTAAATTTTTCGTGGACGTAATACTGGATCGGCCCCAGCTCCTGCATAATTTTTTCGTAGGTCCACCCTTCGAAAGGGCGGCCAAGGTAGACGCCGATTAATTTCCCTAACACCCCTGCATAAACGCGCGACTCATAATCTGAAGGCAATTCCATCTGTTTGATCCTTGTGTGGTTTTTTATCAGCCGTTCAGGCGGATTCTCTTTTTACCAGGCCCCAGGGCATTTCTGTGGTGCTGCCCTGGAGCGGCGCGGTGATATCGGTTTGTGCCAGGAGGAGGGCGGCCGCTTTTTGCCCAAGCTGCTCCGGGTACTGGGCGATAGTGGTCAGGGGAGGGGTCACCAGCCCGGCGGCGGGAATATCATCGAAACCCATCACCGCAAGCTGCTCCGGGATAGTGATGCCTTTCTCCCTTGCGGCACGCATCACGCCGATAGCCATTAAATCGTTGGCGGCGAAAATCGCATCCGGGAGCGTGCCGTCATTAATCAGCTGCATCGCGATCTGATAGCCGCTTTGTTCGTTAAAACCTGGCAGAATTTTGATGCGCGGAAGGCGGCCGGCCTGGGTCATCGCCTGGCGATATCCTTCCACTCTGGCAGGCTCAGGACCGCCAGCGCTGGCGATCATCGTGATATTTCGGTGCCCCTGTGCCAGCAGATATTCGACGGCGCTGCGCGCGGCAGCGGCGTTGTCGATATAAACATTATGCAGCGGTAGCGGGCCGCTTTTTTTCATCCTGGCTTCAATACGTGCAATCGGGATCCCTGCCTGAAGATACGGGGCAAAATCTTTCATCCCGACGTTAAAAAATGTCCCTACCACTGCGTCGACCCGCCCCTGCGCTGACCAGCGCAAAAAATGCAGCTCTCTTTCCCGTAATCCATCGGTGCTGGCCACGATCGCATCGTAGTGATACCTATCCGTCACCGACTGGACACCACGGACGAGCGAGGCATAAAAAGGGTTGGCGATATCCGGCACGATGCAGGCGATCGACATGGTTTTATTGGTTTTCAGCGCTTGTGCAAAACGGTTCGGTATATATCCCAGCTGATTAGCCGCTTGCTCAACCCGGATCACTGTCTCCTGTGGGTAGGTGTGATTTCCTTTGGTGAGTACCACGGATACCACCGCCTGTGAAACGCCAGCCAGGGCCGCGACGTCTTTCTGTGTGATGCGTTTTGTCATTTATTTATCAACTTATACGTATAACCTGCATCTTTGAATAATGGGACACCCGGTAGCTGTCAATAAAAACCTTATAAAGTGAGTGTATTTGTGTGGAAAATCCGAGGACGGTCACATCAACGACGGAGAGTGAATTCAGGAGCTCGAACGTTCTGTTTGCAGAGCGAATTAATGACGTTCGAGAATTAATTTGTTTTGCGAATGCAAAGACAATTATTAGGGGTGGAATTATATATATAATAATAAAATTGAAGATATCTATATGTATATAAAGTATTTTTTCTTGTTTTTGTGACTTTTTTTACTCCCAAAGCAAAATGTAACAGAAAACAAGAAAATATGTGCGGTTGCTCATACTATTACATACTCGTTACAGAAAGAGATTGATAATTCGCGTCGCGAAAAATAGTCTATTCATTGTAGTCACTGAGGTTTTCTCAGCGCTACTTTTTTAATTTTTGTTTTTTCGCTGTCCGCTTTTGTCGGCAGCATTTTATACCCAATGGATTTCGAGTTGCATCAAGGCGGAGACGCAGCGTGTGCGCTGTCCCCGATGGGGCGAGGCCAAAGGCCGAGTAAAGCCAACACTGATGCAGCTTGAAAAACGAAGGGTTATACGTCAAAGAGGATTAACATATGCGTACGTTTAGTGGCAAACGTAGTACGCTGGCGCTGGCTATCGCCGGTATCACAGCAATGTCGGGTTTCGTTGTCGCTCCCCAGGTACACGCCGAAGGATTTATTGATGACTCAACCTTAACCGGCGGCATCTATTACTGGCAGCGTGAGCGTGACCGTAAAGATGTGACCGATCACGACAAATACAAAACCAACCTTTCTCACTCCACCTGGAACGCTAACCTCGACTTCCAGTCCGGTTATGCGGCTGATATGTTTGGTATTGATATCGCAGCATTTACCGCTATTGAAATGAACGAAAGTAGCGAAAGCGGCCATCCAAACGAAATTGCATTCTCGTCAAAAAATAAAGGCTATGATGAAGATTACTCCGGCGATAAGAGCGGAATTAGCCTTTATAAAGCAGCAGCCAAATTTAAATTCGGCCCAACCTGGGCGCGCGCTGGTTACATTCAACCAACCGGACAGACTCTGTTGGCTCCGCACTGGAGCTTTATGCCAGGTACCTATCAGGGTGCTGAAGCCGGAGCCAACTTCGACTATGGTGATGCTGGTGCACTGAGCTTCTCCTATATGTGGGCCAACGAATATAAAGCACCATGGCACACTGAAGTCGATAAATTCTATCAGGCTGATAAAAAGACCAGCGTAGATTATCTGCACTCAATCGGCGCGAAATATGACTTCAAAAATAACCTGTTGCTGGAAGCCGCATTTGGTCAGTCTGAAGGCTACGTCGATCAGTACTTCGCAAAAGCCAGCTATAAATTCGATTTAGGCGGTAACCCGTTTACCACCAGCTATCAGTTCTACGGTGCGCGCGACAAAGTTGATGATCGCACCGTGAACGATATTTATGACGGTACGGCCTGGCTGCAGGCGCTGACCTTTGGCTACAAAGTGGCGGAAGTGGTTGACCTGCGTCTGGAAGGGACCTGGGTTAAAGCGGACGGGCAGCAGGGGTACTTCCTGCAGCGTATGACCCCGACCTACGCCTCATCAAACGGTCGCCTGGATATCTGGTGGGATAACCGTTCCGACTTCAACGCCAACGGCGAAAAGGCTGTCTTCTTCGGCGCAATGTATGACCTGAAGAACTGGAATTTGCCGGGCTGGGCAGTGGGCGCGTCCTACGTTTACGCATGGGATGCCAAGCCATCAACCTGGCAGATCAATCCGGATGCGTATTACGACAAAAACCGGACTATCGAA
Organism: Citrobacter sp. 21OH12SH02A-Citro; assembly: GCF_027919895.1. Classification (NCBI taxonomy): domain Bacteria; kingdom Pseudomonadati; phylum Pseudomonadota; class Gammaproteobacteria; order Enterobacterales; family Enterobacteriaceae; genus Citrobacter; species Citrobacter sp. 21OH12SH02A-Citro. The sequence goes on along the minus strand of NZ_CP114801.1, from coordinate 3,331,706 downwards.
GAATCTTCTTACAGCCTGGATGCGGTCTATACCCTGCAAGAGGGGCGTGCGAAGGGCACCATGTTTAAACTGCACTTCACCCAGTACGACAACCATTCAGACATTCCGAGCTGGGGCGGTGGTTACGGCAACATCTTCCAGGATGAGCGCGACGTGAAATTCATCGTTATTGCTCCGTTCACCATCTTCTAATGCCAACAGCGGCAGGCCGGGCGCCTGCCGCATCGTTGAGGAAAGTGCTATGAAAAAACTGATACTCATCGCTGTTATGGCATCCGGGCTGGTGGCTTGCGCGCAATCCCCGGCACCAAAAGAAGACAGTCGTCTGAAAGAAGCCTACAGCGCGTGCATTACTACCGCGCAAGGATCGCCGGAGAAAATCGAAGCCTGCCAAAGCGTGTTGAATGTGCTGAAGAAAGAAAAGCAGCATCAGCAGTTTGCCAATGAAGAAAGCGTACGCGTACTGGATTATCAGCAATGCATCCAGGCCACGCGCACGGGTAATGGTCAGTCCGTTAATGCTGATTGCGACAAGGTCTGGCAGGAAATTCGTAGCAAGAATACTGCGCAGTAAATCGAAAAATGAAACAGACAACGGGCGGAGAGTTTTCCGCCCGTTTGCATTTCAGGGTTTATATTCCACCGGTTGATAACTCCGACTCAGCCGGACAAACAGCATTGCCGTGGCGGCGAGCCCGCAAAGTGCCGCACACATCAGCCACCACCCCGGTGAGCTTTTATCCCCGGTTAGCTGGACCAGCGCTGTGGAGATGACTGGCGTAAGGCCGCCAAAAATCGCCGTGGCAAGACTGAATGCCAGTGAAAAACCCACCGTACGCACATAGACAGGCATCACCTCGGTGAGTGCGGCGACCATTGCCCCGTTGTACATACCAAAAAAGAACGAGAACCAAAGCAGAACCAGCGTCATGCGCGTGAAATCTGGCGCGGCGGTGAGCCAGTGCATAACCGGCCAGGTGGTGATTAGTGCAAGGATGGTAATCCCCATCAACACCGGACGACGACCAATTCGGTCAGAAATCGCCCCGCCAATCGGCAGCCAGATAAAATTAGAAATACCGACCAGCATGGTGACGATCAGGCTGTCGCGAGCGCTCAGGTGAAGTACAGCTCTACCATAGGTCGGTGTGTAAACGGTAATAAAGTAGAACGTCGTTGTGGTCATCGCCACCAGCAGCGTACCCGCAGCGATAAGACGCCAGTTTTTGAGGATAGTAGTAAAAATTTCCCTGGTGTCGGGACGGTGTGTGCGTTGTAAAAAGGCGTCTGTTTCCTGAAGCGAGCGGCGGAGCACGAAGATCAAAGGAATAATCATGCAACCAATAAAGAATGGAATACGCCAGCCCCATTCAGAAATCTCATCGTGTCCCAGGGTGGCGTTCAGGCCGTAACCAATCAGAGCTGCCACCACAATGGCGACCTGTTGACTGGCGGACTGCCAGCTGGTGTAGAAGCCTTTATTGCCAGGGGTGGCGATTTCAGAAAGATAAACCGAGACGCCGCCCAGTTCCACCCCTGCAGAAAAGCCCTGTAATAATCGGCCGAGTAATACCAGGACAGGGGCCAGCAGACCAATACTGTGATAACCAGGTACCAGGGCAATCAGCAGGGTACCGCAGCCCATAATCGCCAGCGTCACCATCAGTCCTTTACGGCGACCAATTCTGTCGATGTAAGCACCCAGCACAATTGCGCCAACAGGCCGCATTAAGAAACCTGAACCAAACACGGCGAAAGTTAACATTAGCCCGGCAAATTCACTCTCTGCAGGAAAGAAGGTCTTTGCGATATAGGTGGCGTAAAAACCGAACAGAAAAAAGTCAAACTGTTCGAGGAAATTACCGCTGGTTACCCGCAGTATTGCGCCGAAAGTTCCGGCGCGCGATGGTTGTTGTGTCATTGGGTTTGCTCCACTGTCTTATCATAATATTTATAGAGGTAAGAGTTTGCGGGTTAGTCGCCTGCGACCCCCGCCTGTTTGCCGCGCCGTTTCTCAATCGCCCACTTGAGTAAGGCTGCGCAGCGGTAAAATCCGTGGGCAAATTTTCCATAAGGAATGGTCAGAAAGAGCGCCATGACCACGCCGAGGTGAATGGCGAGCAAAATAGCCATCCAGGAGGTGTCTCTTCCCGCCAGCAGCGCTAAACCGGTCAGACTGGTCAGGAGCAGCAGCAAAATAAAACCGCGATCCATCGGTTTTTGCCGTGCGTCGCCATGCAGCGGTGAGCGCTTAAAATTGAGCCATAGTAAGCCAGCTGGGCCGACAACCAGGCCAATGCCGCCCAACGTGCCCAGCATTACCGGAACGCTGAAGAACGGATAGGGCGCTTCTATACCTGCAAAGTAGTGATAGCCCGTTGCCACCACGGTGGCGGCAAAGCAGAGCATAAAACCGTAGAAGGTGAAGTGATGGAAACGGCGGCGCATCAGGGTGAAGGCATCATCTGCTTCGTTACAACCTTTGCCATGCCCACCATCGAGATACTTCAGCGTCAGCGCATTGTGTGAGGCTTCAGCAATTTCGGCGGAACGCGGTACACCCGGAGAGATTTCGCGCCAGAAGCGGAGAACACCCGCCATCAGCAGACCTATCGCCAGAATAAATACCGAACCAAACATCCATGCGAGCAGGTTATGCGGGAAAATCTGATAAAAATCCCCGGCCAGCGGAGGATGGAATAACGAGCCCTTTAAACTCATGGCGAGGAGTAAAAACAGGATCAGACCGAAAACCAGCGCCAGCGTCACAGTGATGCCTGCGCGACGATAAAGCGCGCCAAAGGCGGCGGGTTGCGCGTAGTGCTGATAGGTTTCGAGCCGCACTTCCGCCATCGCCTTCGGTACGTTGATGGCAAATTCATGAGGTGGGGCATACTGACACGCGTGCAGGCAGGCGCCGCAGTTATGGCACAAGTTAGCCAGATAATTGATATCCGCTTTACCGAATTCCAGGCGCTGAGTCATTGCCGGGAACACGGCGCAAAAACCTTCACAATAGCGGCAGGCGTTACAGACCTGCATCACACGTTCAACTTCTGCTTCCGGCTCGGTGATAATTTGTGCTTCGATGATCAGTTTCTCAAGCTGCTTCATGACGTGCCTCCTTACGTGCTGCCAGCGCGGCTTCTTTTCCGGCAATGCGGCCAAAGGTTGTCCCGATCGACATGCCCACGCCAGCGGTGTAACCCTTGCCCAACACGTTGCCCGCCATCATCTCTCCGGCGACGAACAGGTTGCGGCTTGGCTGCCCGGCAAAGTGTACGGCAGCGCGTTCGTTCACTTTTAACCCAAGATAGGTGAAGGTGATCCCTGGCCGCAGGGCATAGCCGTAGTAAGGTGGCTGGTCCAGCGGTCGCGCCCAGTGTGTTTTCGCGGGGGTTAACTTCTTCGTCGTGCAGTTGTCCAGGACGGTATGATCGAACTGACCTGGCTGGCAGGCGTTGTTGTACGCCGTCACGGTGTGGGTAAAGCGTTCGGCATCCAACCCCAACTGATGCGCCAACTCCGCCAGCGTATTCGCCTGTGCGCCGGGGAATACCGGTGGTATAAAGTGGCCGATGGCTTTACTGTCGATAATGGAATAGCCAATCTGTCCTGGCTGTTGGGCGACCAGGCGTCCCCAGATGGCGTAGCGTTTGGGCCAGAAATCTTCGCCTTCATCATAAAAACGTTCTGCGTCACGGTTGACTACTATGCCGAGTGAAACGCAGTCCACGCGGGTGCAAATCCCGCCGTCATATAATGGCGCTCTGGCATCAATGGCGACGCAGTGTGACTGGGAGGGGTCGCCGATGATGTCCGCCCCGGCATCCATCATAAATTTAAGCAGTACGCCCTGATTAAAGCGCGTGCCGCGAATCAGGAAGTTATCCGCAGGCCACTCGCCGCGGGCGTTCTCTCCCCAGGCTTCGCGCAGCCATTCGCGGTTTGACTCAAATCCGCCAGCGGCAAGCACGCAGGACTTAGCGGTTATGCGCTCTTCGCCTGCCAGCGCTGCCACAAACTCACCGTTATGCAGTTCAAGCGCCTGCACCGGTGTGTTATAGCGGATTTGCACGCCTAACTTTTCTGCGCTGCGATAATAGGCATTCACGAGGGCTTTCCCGCCCCCCATAAAAAAGGCGTTGGTTCGCGCTACGTGTAAAGCACCGGAGAGAGGAGGTTGAAAATTAACGCCGTGTTGGCGCATCCAGTCGCGGCATTGTGAAGAGGTGCGGATCACCAGACGCGCCAGGGCTTCGTTAGTATTTCCCTCGGTGACGCGCCGCAGATCCTGCCAGAACTCCTCTTCAGGATAGCTTTCCACCAGCACATCCTGCGGCGCGTCATGCATACAGCGCAGATTACGCGTGTGTTGAGAATTTCCCCCGCGCCATTCCCGTGGAGCCGCTTCGAGCAGGAGTACCGAAGCTCCTTGCTCACGGGCGGTTAGGGCAGCACATAACGCGGCATTGCCACCGCCAATCACCAGAACATCAACCATCGTATACTCCATTACCATTTAACTAATTGTTAAATTTGTAATTGAAATGTATACGTACAGCTTGTGCGGGCGCTATGACGAAGTGCTAAAGAGGGCTTTAGTTATTGTAAAGGATGGCGCCTGGCCAGCTTCCTGCTTCCACCAGTTGATGCATCACTTTTGTTAGCACGACGCGGGCGGCGAGGCCCGCGGGGGTGAGTTCATCATCAGAAAGGCTGACCAGAAAGTTGGGGCGACTCAGTATTGGATTATGGACGCCGATCACTCTTAACGTCTCTTTATCGAGATGGGAAATCGCCGCGCCGGGCTGGAGAGTTGCGCCGATTCCACTGCGAACGGCGCGCATTAGCAGCGCCAGACCATCAATTTCTGTGGCGATTTCAATGCGCAGCGCGTGTTCCTGACAAATTGCTTCCAGCCTGCCGCGCAGACCGTGGCCTGGGCTGGGCATTATCAATGGGATACTTGCCAGCTGGGCTGGCGCAATATTGTCATCGGCAATATCAGCCAGTAAGGCATGAGTCCCAATCAAAAACAGACGCTCTTCGAGAATCGGTCTGGCGCTCCAGCGCACGATCTTTTCTTTTTGAAATACCACGGCCAGATCAATCTGGCGGGTATTAATCATCCGTTCCAGGTTGCCAGAAAGGCTTTCCACCACATGCAGGCGGACATCACTATAGCTTTCCCGCATGGCGTTAATAAAAGGCATGCCGAGAACGGAAGCGGTACTGGGGGCCATACCGACGCTGACGTGCCCGGAAAGCCGGGACTCTCGCGCGGCGAGGATTGCATCGTCTGCGTGGCGGAGCGCCAGCTGCGCCTGGGAGTAAAAAGCCAGTCCGGCGCTGGTGGGCGTCACGCCACGCGAGGTGCGCTGCAGCAGGCGAATAGCGAGTTCGTTTTCCAGGCGGGACATTTGCTGGCTGAGTGCCGAAACCCCAATATTGAGATCGAGCGCCGCGCTACCCATGCTGCCGGTTTCTACAATGCGAACAAAATAGCGTAGCTGGCGAAGTTCCATTTCGACTCTCCGGGAAGGGACTATTGATTTTACATTAAAGCAACACAGGAGTGGAGGGAAGGGGAAAAGGGGTGATAACGCCCATAAAAAAAGCCAACCGAATGGTTGGCTTTTCAGAAAGCATCACATTATTTACCGTCGTGAGCATGCTCATCTTCGCGGCAATCGCCTTCGGCGCAGTGACCGTAAAGATAGAGGCTATGGTTGGTTAAACGAATACCATGTTTAGCCGCAATCTCACGCTGGCGCGCCTCGATGGAATCATCGCTGAACTCGACCACTTTGCCGCAGTCGAGGCAGATGAGGTGGTCGTGATGATGCTGTTGAGTCAGTTCGAAGACGGATTTACCACCTTCAAAATTATGGCGGGTCACGATACCGGCATCATCAAACTGGTTCAGCACGCGATACACGGTCGCCAGACCAATTTCTTCACCCATATCGATCAGACGTTTGTATAAGTCTTCCGCACTGACGTGATGGTTATCCGGTTCCTGAAGAACTTCCAGAATTTTTAAACGAGGAAGCGTTACTTTCAGGCCAGCCTTCTTTAATGCGGTATTGTTGTCAGTCATGCGGAATCTGTCCTGTAGCTAAACGATTCACTTCATTAACAGAAGTGACAGAAATTGCACTTGAGATAATGCGATTCATTATAGAACTGCCATGGCTAAATGAAAACTGCAAGTCTCTGGCATATATTGTTAATCAAAACGTGGTATCGCCGACAAACACACTGTGCAATACCCGATTGGCATCCGGCCATTGTACAGGGTCAGACGAAAAAGTTACAAATTTGTAGCAATTATTTTGATTGGTTTTATCTATTGATGTGGCGCAGATGGAAATCCGCGCCACACAAAATCAGGCATTGATGATTTCGTCGAGGTGCAGCTCCTCAGAGATCTGCTTAACCCATTTTTCTACGCGTTCGGCGGTCAATTCAGGCTGGCGATCTTCATCAATGGCCAGACCCACAAAGTGGTCGTCGTCCGCCAGGCCTTTGGACGCTTCAAAGTGATAACCCGCCGTTGGCCAGTGACCAACGATGGTTGCGCCGCGTGGTTCGATGATGTCGCGAATTGTACCCAACGCATCGCAGAAATATTCTGCGTAATCTTCCTGGTCGCCGCAGCCGAACAATGCAACCAGCTTGCCGTTAAAATCAATGTCTTCGAGGGTAGGGAAGAAATCGTCCCAGTCACACTGCGCTTCACCGTAGTACCAGGTTGGAATGCCGAGCAGCAAAATGTCATACCCTTCGAGGTCTTCTTTGCTGCTTTTTGCAATGTCATGTACATCGGCAACGTCTTTACCAAGCTGTTTTTGAATCATTTTTGCGATGTTTTCGGTGTTACCGGTGTCGCTGCCGAAAAAGATGCCAGTGATTGCCATGAGTAAAATAACCTCTTGAAACTTATTGAAATGGTGGTGGCGCATTGCCCACGGATAAGGGCAATCATAGCAGAACAGTCAGGCATGCGGAAACAGCAAACACGCAGGACTGCACTCTGTGCTACACGATTTATGATTTAGAGCAGAAATTCAGACTAAGCCTGACCGCGCAATGCGCTGAGTTGGTTCATCAGCATCTCTTCGATGAGTTCACTGCGACTCATGTTGCGCGCCTCGGCCAGCTCGTTCAGAGCGTCAACGGCATCAGCGTTCAGTTTCAGTTCGACACGCTTAAGCCCGCGAACTTTATCGCGTTTAAGCTGATTACGTTTGTTAATACGTAACTGTTCATCACGCGAGAGCGGATTAGTTTTGGGTCGTCCCGGGCGACGCTCCTGCGCGAACAGATCTAATGTCGTACGGTCCGTTTGTTCTTTGGCCATGATCTTGGTGACTTCGGGGAAACAATCAGCCAGGCGTCTGCCCGGATGGATAGCCCGCCATAATACATCAGCAGGGGAGACACGCCAACGCCCACGCGCGTAATCACGCGCAGACGCTGAGTTTTTAATCAGTTAGCCTGCTCGCTCAGATAACGACGGATGGCGCGCAGTACCGCCTCCGGTTTTTCCGCATGCACCCAATGGCCCGCGCCTGCAATAACGTGCGCCCGAGCCTGCGGGAATTGCGCCAGCAGTTGTTCGCGATACGCTTCGGTAACATAAGGTGAGTTGCCACCGGGGATAAACAGCGCCGGGTGTTCCCACGCCGGGATGGTCTCCCAGCCGACAATATGAGGATATTGCTCCCACAGCACGGGAACATTAAAGCGCCATTCGCCGTCCACGAAGGATTTGAGCAGAAACTGGATCACGCCTTCCTCTTGTAGATGCTGGCGCATGACGCTCGCCGCCTGCTGACGCGAAGAGGACTGCGCGTCAGTTACTGCGTTAATGGCAGCAAAAATCTCATCGTGACGGCGAACATGATAGTCAACGGGGGCAATGTCGATGGCTACCAACCGTTCGACACGTTCCGGGGCCAACGCGGTTAACGCCATGACGGCTTTGCCGCCCATCGAGTGACCAATAAAGATCGCTTTTTCGATTTGTTGATCGTCCAGCGTATCCAGCAGATCTTGCGCCATGGCCGGATAATTCATCACAGGTGAACGCGGGGAGAGGCCATGATTTCGCACATCAACCTGGATGATATCGTGATCGGCCACCAGATCGCGCGCCAGGATCCCCAGGTTATCCAGACTGCCAAACAGGCCGTGCACCAGGACGATGGGAGAATTATTGTGCAGGTTTTGCGCAGATTGCGCTCGGATATTCAATTTCATGGCAAAGTTCTTTTTTTCACACTCACGGGTTAGGGTATCATGTTGACCATTCTGCCACATGGCTGCAACAACTACGGTTACTCTGAGTTTTGCCAGCCACCAGGCTTGACGCTATCCGCTGTTGGGATTTGCCTTTACACTATGCGTGTTGACCCCAACAACTTGTATTCAGCTAAACACTGCACTGGATTAAGATGAAAACGATTGAAGTTGATGATGAACTCTATAGCTATATTGCCAGCCACACCAAGCATATCGGCGAGAGCGCATCCGACATTTTACGGCGTATGTTGAAGTTTTCCGCCGCATCACAGCCTGTCACTCCGGTAGTAAAAGAAGTCCGCGCTGTGCAAGCTGTCGTGGAAGCGAAGCCGGTTAACCCCGTAAAAGATAAAGTGCGCGCGATGCGTGAACTGCTGCTGTCCGACGAATATGCGGAGCAGAAGAAAGCAGTAAATCGCTTTATGCTGGTGCTGTCTACACTCTATTCACTGGATCAAAACGCGTTCGCCGAAGCAACGGAATCGTTGCATGGTCGTACGCGCGTTTATTTTGCAGCAGATGAACAGACGCTGCTGAAAAATGGTAATCAAACCAAACCGAAACACGTGCCAGGCACGCCGTACTGGGTGATCACCAATACCAATACCGGCCGTAAATGCAGCATGGTTGAGCACATCATGCAGTCAATGCAATTCCCTGCGGAATTGATTGAAAAGGTTTGCGGAACAATTTAATCCTTGCATTAGAAGGACCAGGCAATGGCAATCCACAACCGTGCAGGTCAACCTGCGCAACAGAGTGATTTGATTAACGTCGCCCAACTGACGGCACAGTACTATGTACTGAAACCAACGGCAGGGAACGCTGAGCACGCCGTCAAGTTCGGTACGTCCGGACATCGCGGCAGTGCAGGTCGTCATAGTTTTAACGAGCCGCATATTCTGGCTATCGCTCAGGCGATTGCTGAAGAACGTGCGAAAAACGGGATCACTGGCCCGTGCTACGTGGGCAAGGATACCCACGCGCTGTCTGAACCGGCTTTTATCTCTGTACTGGAAGTGCTGGCAGCGAACGGCGTGGACGTCATCGTGCAGGAAAATAACGGCTTTACGCCAACCCCTGCCGTGTCGAATGCTATCCTGGTCCACAACAAAAAAGGCGGCCCGCTGGCTGACGGCATTGTGATCACGCCGTCCCACAACCCGCCGGAAGATGGTGGCATTAAATACAACCCGCCAAACGGTGGTCCGGCAGATACTAACGTCACCAAAGTGGTGGAAGACAGGGCTAACGCTCTGCTGGCTGACGGTCTGCAAGGCGTGAAGCGTATGTCGCTGGATGCTGCGCTGGCATCTGGTCATGTAAAAGAGCAGGACCTGGTTCAGCCGTTTGTTGAAGGACTGGCCGACATCGTCGACATGGCCGCGATCCAGAAAGCGGGCCTGACGCTGGGCGTCGATCCGCTTGGCGGTTCCGGTATCGAATACTGGAAGCGTATTGCCAAGCACTACAACCTGAACCTGACTATCGTTAACGATCACGTTGATCAGACTTTCCGCTTTATGCATCTCGACAAAGATGGCGCAATCCGTATGGACTGCTCCTCCGAGTGCGCGATGGCGGGACTGTTGGCGCTGCGTGACAAGTTCGATCTGGCCTTTGCCAACGATCCGGACTATGACCGTCACGGTATCGTCACCCCGGCGGGTCTGATGAATCCGAACCACTACCTGGCGGTGGCGATCAACTACCTGTTCCAGCATCGTCCGCTGTGGGGCAAAGACGTTGCCGTTGGTAAGACGCTGGTCTCTTCGGCGATGATTGACCGCGTAGTGAATGATTTAGGGCGTAAACTGGTCGAAGTTCCGGTTGGCTTTAAGTGGTTCGTTGACGGTCTGTTTGACGGCAGCTTTGGCTTTGGTGGTGAAGAGAGCGCGGGCGCTTCTTTCCTGCGTTTTGACGGTACACCGTGGTCAACCGACAAAGACGGCATCATCATGTGCCTGCTGGCGGCAGAAATTACCGCAGTGACTGGTAAGAATCCGCAAGAGCACTACAACGAACTGGCAGCCCGCTTCGGCGCGCCAAGCTACAACCGCCTGCAGGCAAGCGCGACCTCCGCGCAGAAAGCGGCGCTGTCTAAGCTGTCTCCGGAAATGGTGAGTGCCAGCACGCTGGCGGGCGACCCGATCACGGCACGTCTGACGGCGGCACCGGGTAACGGTGCTTCTATCGGTGGTCTGAAGGTGATGACTGACAACGGCTGGTTTGCTGCGCGTCCGTCAGGTACTGAAGACGCCTATAAAATCTACTGCGAGAGCTTCCTTGGTGAAGAACATCGCAAGCAGATCGAAAAAGAAGCCGTTGAGATTGTCAGCGAAGTGCTGAAAAACGCGTAAGTCTTGTTTGTACTGACGCGTTTTGTAGGCCCGGTAAGCGTTAGCGCTACCGGGCTTTTTTATGCCAGGATTTAACTATGCTTATTTTTCAGTTCAAAACGCGGTGATACCAGGCCATACAGCGTCCAGCCGAGGAAGGTCACGATAGAACCATAAAGCATTGCTTCTTCGCCAGAGGAGTAGAGCGCATAGAAGCTGTACAATGCGCCAACAAACGCCACGAAGTTTGCCGGTTTCGCTTTCGACGACGGAACATTCGCCATTTTTTGAATAATTACCAGCGCGGCCATCGACAGAATATACGGAATGATGTTCGTTACCACCGCCAGGTTGACCAGCACGTTGAACTGACTGTTCAGTGACGGGCTGATAGTCATCAGCGATAAACCACTCTGGATGATCACGATAGCCAGCATCCCCTGTACCGGCGCGTCTACTTTGGTCACGCGAGAGAAGATTTTAGGGAAGTAACCCCCATCAGCCGACGATTTGAATACCTGAGCGATAGTGAACTGCCAGCCCAGCAGTGAACCGCAGCAGGACATCACCATCAGCGCCATGATCACTTTACCGACTTCCGGGGTGAACATTTGTGCGAAGGCTAAACCGAACGGTGCTGTAGAGTTAGCCAGATCCATATTCGGCACAATCCCGGCTATCACGTTGGTGGAGATGATGTAAATCACCGCCGCGCCCAGCGTACCGCCCAATACGGCGATGGGCACGTTGCGTTCCGGATTGTCTACCACTTCAGCGTTGGCGCAGGCCGATTCCAGACCCAGAAAAGCCCACAAGGTCATCGCAATGGAAGAGCCGACAGCCGTGAAGAACGGGACGTGGTGTGGATTCCAGGAGTTAGCGTACAGCGTCGGACTGAACCAGAACCAGCCGATGATACACAGACCGACAACCGGAATAATGACGCCCCAAACGGTGATGCTGCTGATCTGCCCGGTAATGCGCGCCCCGCCAAAGTTAGCCACGGTACAGATCCACAGTACACCAATGGTTGCCAGGCCAATCTGCACCGGTGTCAGTGTGGCGCCAAACAGCTCGGTACCGTAGCCAACGGCGGAGATGGCGATAGCCACGTTGGCGATTAACAGCGAAACGCCATAAGTGTAGTTCGCCATAAAGTTACCGGATTTGCCAAAGGCGTATTCAGCGTAACCCCCCATACCACCGGATTTACGGCTGAACATACCGCATTTTGCGAAGGCCCAGGCCAGCGCCATTGAACCGACAGCAGTCACCAGCCACGAGATGATCGAGATAGTACCGACTTCCGCAAGCTTGGTGGGCAACATGATGATTCCGGATCCCATCATATTAACCATGGTCAGGATAGTGAGCTGGACGACGCCCATTTTGTTGGATTTGGCTTTGCTCATAACATTTCCCCTTTCAACAGAGCGGGTTGCGCGCTTTGTTGCTTAATCACGTAGCACCACACCTGTTTACGACCGTCGTGTTCTTCGATGTAGACACCCTGGAGTTCAGGCGCAAAACCCGGTAGTAAATTGATTCCTTCTTCCAGTGCGCTGAAGTAACGTAATACTGAACCGCCCCAGATTTCACCCGGAACCACACACAGTACGCCCGGAGGATAAGGCAGCGCGCCTTCTGCCGCGATGCGACCTTCAGCGTCTGGCAGACGCACCAGTTCAACTTCACCACGCAGATATGCATAGTTGGCATCCTGGGGATTCATGCTAACGCGCGGGAAATGTGCCTTACGGAACATCTCTTTCTGGAGCTGCTTCACGTTGTGACGCGCATACAAATCGTGCATCTCCTGGCACAGCTGGCGCAGGGTGTAACCGGCGTAACGGGCTTCATGCTGCTTGTAGATCGAGGGCAGAACCTCGGCTAGCGGGGCATCGGCTTCCAGCAGTTTTTCGAAACGTACCAGCAGGGCGACAAGCTGCTGCAACTTCGCCATATCTTCTGCGGGGGTCAGCAGGAACAGGATGGAGTTGAGGTCGCATTTTTCGGGCACCACACCATTTTCGCGCAGGAAGTTAGCCAGAATGGTAGCCGGAACACCGAAGGTATCGTATTCGCCGTTACGTGCATTAATACCCGGAGTGGTGAGCAGCAATTTGCATGGATCCACAAAGTACTGGTGTTCGGCATACCCTTCAAAAGCATGCCAGTGTTCACCTGGGACAAAATGGAAGAAACGCAGGTCGCTGGCGATTTCAGCGGTGGGATAAGCCTGCCACGGTTTACCTTCTACTATCTCCGGCACGAACGGGCGGATATGGTGGCAGTTTTCCAGGATCAACTTACGAGTATCAATTCCGTTGACGACGCAGTCCATCCACATGTTGCGCCCGCTGACGCCTTCATGCATTTTGGCGTTGATGTCCAGTGCGGCAAAGAGCGGATAGAACGGGCTGGTGGAGGCGTGCATCATGAACGCGTTATTCATTCGTTTATGAGGCACGTAGCGAGACTGGCCTTTAATATGGCTGTCTTTTTTGTGGATCTGCGAAGTCTGAGAGAAGCCTGCCTGTTGTTTGTGCACTGACTGGGTGACCAGAATGCCGGGGTCATTTTCGTTAAGATCCAGCAACAGCGGAGAGCAATCGGCCATCATCGGAATAAACTGCTCATAGCCAACCCACGCGGAGTCAAACAGGATGTAGTCGCACAGATGACCGATCTTATCCACCACCTGACGGGCGTTATAGATTGTGCCGTCGTAGGTACCTAACTGAATCACGGCCAGACGGAACGGACGCTCATCTTTCGAACGTTGTGGCGCAACTTCACTCACCTGTTCACGTAGATAGCCTTCTTCAAAGCAGTGCGCGTCGATCCCGCCGATAAAGCCGTACGGGTTACGCGCGGTTTCCAGATATACCGGCGTTGCCCCGGCCTGCAATAACGCGCCGTGGTGGTTTGACTTGTGGTTGTTGCGGTCGAATAACACCAGATCGCCTGGGGTGAGCAATGCGTTAAGCACCACTTTGTTCGATGAGGAGGTCCCGTTCAGTACAAAGTAGGTCTTATCCGCGTTGAAAACTTTAGCTGCGTGCTGTTGTGCGATGCAGGGAGCGCCTTCGTGAATCAGCAGATCACCCATTGCGACATCGGCATTACACAAATCGGAGCGGAAAAGTGTTTCGCCGAAATATTCGACAAACTGATTACCCGCAGGATGGCGACGGAAAAACTCGCCCCCCTGATGACCAGGACAATCAAAGGCGCTGTTACCCTGATTGACATAGTCGACAAGCGCACGGAAGAACGGCGGACGTAACTGCGTTTCATAATGGCTGGCGGCGGTTTCTAACTGCCGGCCATAAAAGGCGGTACGGGCTTCATTACATTCGAATACACCTGAGATCCGCGGCAGATGTTCAGATGGAACACGTTCTTCATTTTCGGTGGCGATAAAAACAGGAATCCCATAGCCGGTGGCGTCAATTTCATCGAGTTTTCCACGTTCAATATCATTGATGGATAACACGATAGCAGCAACATCAATAAAATTACTTTCATCGATATTTACGCAAGAACGCTGCGTAGAAAAACAATCAGGACAGGAACGGCTTACGGCAATTTTTAATTCTGACATTTTCATCTCTTTATTTTTAGGTAATAGCAGGTCCTCAATTTCTCAAATGAGAAATTGATAACTCCGGAAAAAAAGCAAAGTCATACCGCTGATAAATAAATCAGTAAATTGCTTTTTTGAAGATGCAATAAACCCTAACCGGTCCGGTCACAGGTAATACAGGGTTATGCAGGGAGAGCACTGCGGATACAGGCGTTAGCCTGCGATACAGAGAGTCAGGAAGACCTGTATACTTGAGTGCCCTTAGTCGGAAGACTAACGGGCATTAAAGAAATGAAAGTCGAAACTGTTGCGGTGGGCAAACATCATAATATGCGTTGTTCGCCTTATATGTGGCATTGTACGGCTATTATTTTCCATTTTAGTTACCTTTACTGGATAAGTGGAAGGTGCGGGTATTTTATCCAGGAAATGGCTATGAACTGTGAAGAAGATCAATAAAAAACGATCGTTTATAAAATATTTAGTCGCCATTTATGCATAGTGCGAGACAAGATGCTGTTTTGTTGTTTATATGTTATTTATTTGTATTTTATTATTTTTTTACAATATTCTACTGGCTGCATAATAAGTATTATGCAGTGGAATGAGTAATGAAAAATATATTTATTAATTAATCAGAAAAAATGAATAAGAATTCACGGCATAAACCGATAGCCAATTCCGGTTTCGGTCAGAAAATGACGCGGACGGGCCGGGTCCAGTTCCAGCTTCTGGCGCAGGTGTCCCATATAAATACGTAGATAATGACTGTGTTCGACGGCGTTTGGTCCCCAAACCTGATTTAACAACTGGCGTTGCGTCAGTACCTTCCCGGCATTATTTAGCAGAACCGCTAACAGACGAAACTCAATCGGCGTCAAATGAATTTCCTCATCACCACGGTGAACGAGGCGCGCGGCAATATCCACTTTGACGTTGGAAAACTGTACCACCGGTTCGGGAGACGCACCGCTGGCGTGGCGACGCAATGCCACGCGCAATCTCGCCTGTAGCTCGCCAATACCAAAGGGTTTACTGAGATAGTCATCGGCACCGGCATCCAGCGCAGCAATTTTATCGCTTTCCTCACTGCGGGCTGAAAGCACAATCACCGGAATCGCGCTCCATTGTCGCAGGTCGCGAATAAAATCAATGCCGTCGCCGTCCGGCAGGCCGAGATCGAGAATGATGAGATCGGGTTTTCGCGTGGCGGCTTCCAACAGACCACGTTGCAGCGTTTCCGCTTCATATACACGCAGGCCATCGGCTTCCAGCGCAGTGCGCAGAAAGCGGCGAATGGCATGTTCATCTTCAACAATCAGTACGTTCGTCACATATCCTCATGAAAATCTTCAAGTTCAGGGGGGATTTCCTGGGGCAGTGTAACACGAAAACAGGCTCCTCCTTGCGCGCGATTGTGGACCGAAATAGTACCGCCGTGCACGTCCACAATAGCCTGACAAATTGCCAGCCCCAGCCCAACGCCGGGCACCGATGACTCTTTATTTCCCCGGGAAAATTTGTCAAAAACGCGCTGTTCCATACCCGACGGAATACCCGGCCCATTATCCCAGACGTCCAGTTGCAGATGTGCGCCATCGACGCTGGCATCAATACCGATTTGCGCCTGTGGCCCCGCGTATTTGACGGCGTTTTCCAACAGGTTAATCAGCACCCGTTCAAAGAGCGGACCATCGACGTGAATCAGTGTTAACGGTTCAGGTAACGACAGATTTATCGGGGCAGAGAGACCGGGCTCCAGCATCTGCAGGGCGCTGCCGACCACCTCTTCCAGCGTTAACCACTCCTTCTTAAGATTAAAGCCGCCAGACTGAATTCGCGCCATATCCAGCAGGTTATTAACCAGTCGGGTAGTATTCAGAACGTGCTGGCGAATCTCACTGGCCTGGCGCGCGTGCGGCGATCCCTCGCTGGCCAGATCCAGCGTTAAGATTTCCGCCTGACCGAACAACACCGTCAACGGCGTGCGCAAATCGTGGGACAGAGCAGCGAGCAGGGCGTTGCGAATGCTTTCGCGCTCGCTGGCAAACCGCGCCTGCTCTTCGCTGGCGGTCAGCGTCAGGCGCTCCAGCGCACTGGCTACCAGTAGAGTGAAGGTTTCCAGCAGGCGTTGCTGTTCGGGGATCATAAGCTGGCGTAAATTTCCCGGTTCGACTACCAGCAGCCCATGCGTTTTATCGGCGCTTTTTAACGGTAAAATCTGATACGGCACGCCCGGTAACGTGTCGGTGCCTGCACCGGCCGGTTGCCCTTTGTCAAAGCTCCATTGGGCAATAGCGTCATCCCACGGCGTCATGCCCTGTTGATGGGTGAGCGGGGCCAGCTTGCCGTTCTCACCGGGCAGTAAAACCTGGCTGCGGGCCTGAAACGTTGAAGCGATAAACTGTTCACTGGTGGCGGCGATATCCGTCTGACTCCGACCGACGGCCAGCGCTTTCGACATCTCATACAAATGACGCGTACGCTGTTCACGATAACGCGCTACCCGCGCCTGATAACGCACCCCGGCGGTCAGATTACCAATAACCAGCCCTACCGTTAGCATTACGGCAAAGGTGAGCAGGTACTGAACGTCTGAAACGGCCAGCGTCCCGCGTGGGGCAATAAAGAAGAGATCGAAGCTGGCGACGTTAATAAAGGTTGCCAGCACTGATGGCCAGCGTCCGTAAAAGAGTGCGATAACCACCACACCCAATAAATAGATCATCACCAGGTTGGCGGCGTCAAAGGCCATTAGCCACTGCATGGCGATTAGCGTAATGATGGCGCACAGCGCAACGGCAACCACACAACCCTGAATTTGTACCCGCCATTTATCCTTAAAGGTGCGGCTATCTGCCGTTTGCAGCACAGGGCGTGAAGGGGGCTCATTGAGCGCAACAATCATCAGGTCGAGATCCGGTGCGCGATGAGCGAGTTTGTCGGCAAAGGAATCGCTACGCCACCAGCGACGCGTAGTCGGACGCCCGAGCACAATTTTTCCCAGATTATGCTCACGGGCATAGTGGATGACCGCTTTGTCTTCGGCGGGGTCGGAAAGGGTAGCTGTTTCTGCGCCTAACTCCTGAGCCAGCCGCAGAGCGCTTAAAATTGCGCGGCGTTGTTTTTCGGGCAGTCGGTGCAGCGCTGGCGTTTCGACATACACCGCATGCCAGACGCTGCCGAGACGCGCCGCCAGACGTGCGGCGGCGCGTACCAGTTTTTCGCTGCCGGTATTGTGCCCAATGCACAGTAAAATAGCGTCGCGGGTATGCCAGACTTTCTCCTCTCCCGGACGTCCTCGCCAGGCGCGCATCTGATCGTCTACCCGATCAGCCGTGCGGCGCAGGGCAAGTTCACGTAGCGCGATCAGATTACCTTTGCGAAAGAAATGCTCAATTGCTCTTTCTGCCTGACCGGCGATATAAACCTTGCCTTCGTTCAGGCGCTGGCGCAAATCGTCGGGGGGGAGATCGACCAGCACCACATCGTCGGCGGCATCGAAAAAAGGGTCGGGTACGGTTTCACGAACCTGAATGCCGGTAACGCCGCTGACCACGTCATTGAGACTTTCCAGGTGCTGCACGTTAACGGTAGTAAAAACATCAATCCCGGCTTCCAGCAGCTCTTCAATGTCCTGCCAGCGCTTAGGATGCCGTGAGCCTGGCGCATTACTGTGCGCCAGTTCATCCATCAAAATGAGCGCCGGACGGCGGGCCAGCGCCGCGTCGAGATCGAACTCATTGATATGGCGACCGTGACGCGCTTGTCGCTTTAGCGGCAAGATGCTGAGGCCGTCCAACAGCGCGGCGGTCTCTTTGCGTCCATGGGTTTCCACCACGCCAATCAGCACATCTAACCCTTGCGCCCGCAGTCGCTGGGCCTCTGCCAGCATGGCCCAGGTTTTGCCGACGCCAGCACAGGCACCGAAGAAAATTTTCAGTTTTCCCCGGTGCGGGGCCGTGGTCTGCTCCAGCAGGCGATCGGGGTCGGGGCGTAAGGGTTCGTTATGCATGTCCTTTTTCTCAGTGCTTATCCAGCGCTAAATTAAGTTCCACCAGGTTCACCACCGGCTGACCGATAAAACTGACCAACGGCTTTTGCGTATATTGTGCAACCAACCGCGTAACCTCTTCAACGCTGAGGTTGCGAGCCTGCGCCACGCGGGGAATTTGCCAGGCCACCGCGGCTGGCGTCAGGTTGTTATCCAGCCCGCTGGAAGAAGCCGTTACCAGCTCTACCGGGACGGCAGGACTGGCCTGCGGGTTGGCGGCACGCAGTGCGGCAACCCGGCTTTGCAGCTGTTTATCCAGTTCCGGGTTGCTGGCTGCCAGATTACTGCCGCCTGAAGCCATTGGATTATAGGGCATTTCAGCTGTGGCAGACGGACGCCCCTGAAAATAACCGGCAGCGGTAAAATGTTGCCCGATGAGCTCAGAGCCGCGAACCACCTGACCTTCGCTAAGAAGCGAACCGTTAGCCTGGTGGGGAAACCACCACTGCCCCAGCGCGGTCGTCAGCAACGGGTAAGCCCCGCCGGTGATAAGCATCAGGAAAATCAATGTTGATAATGCAGGACGTAATCCACTCATCTGAAACCTCACACCAGACCCAGCAGGGTCAGTAGTAAATCAATCGCTTTGATACCGATAAACGGCACAACCAAACCGCCCAGACCATAGATCCACAAATTGCGGCGCAACATCGCGGATGCGGACAAAGGTTTGTAGCTCACGCCTTTTAGCGCCAGCGGGATCAGAAAGACGATAACCAGCGCGTTAAAGATAACCGCGCTGAGGATCGCCGAGTCTGGCGAATGCAGTCCCATCACGTTCAGCGCATTGAGCTGCGGATAGGTGGCGGCGAATGCGGCCGGGATAATAGCGAAATACTTCGCGACGTCGTTGGCAATACTGAAAGTGGTCAGCGAACCGCGCGTCATCAGCATTTGTTTACCAATGTGCACTACTTCAATCAGCTTGGTGGGGTTGGAGTCGAGATCCACCATGTTACCTGCTTCTTTCGCTGCCTGGGTTCCAGAGTTCATGGCGACCGCAACGTCCGCCTGCGCCAGGGCAGGAGCGTCATTGGTTCCGTCGCCGGTCATTGCCACCAGACGACCTTCCGCTTGATACTGACGAATCAGCGCCAGCTTGGCTTCCGGCGTGGCTTCAGCTAAGAAGTCATCCACTCCGGCCTCAGCGGCGATCGCGGCAGCGGTCAGGCGGTTATCGCCGGTGATCATCACCGTTTTAATCCCCATTTTGCGCAGTTGAGCAAAACGTTCTTTGATCCCGCCTTTCACAATATCTTTCAGCGCAATCACACCCAGTACGTGGGAGCCTTCGGCAACCACCAGCGGCGTTGCGCCAAGGCGAGCGACGCTTTCGACCTTCTGCTCCACATCGGCGGGAAAGTGGCCGCCGTTGGCTTCAACGTGCCGACGAATGGCATCGACCGACCCTTTGCGGATCATTCGGTTGTCGATGTTGATGCCGCTCATCCGGCTTTGGGCGGTAAACGGCACAAAGGTAGCGTGCAACGATTGCACGTCGCGAATACGCAGATTAAAGCGCTGTTTTGCCAGGATCACGATGCTGCGGCCTTCCGGCGTTTCATCGGCCAGCGATGAAAGCTGTGCGGCGTCGGCCAACGTTTTTTCGTCCACGCCGTGGGCGGGCAGAAAATCCGAAGCCTGACGGTTACCCAGCGTAATGGTGCCGGTTTTATCCAGCAGCAGTACGTCTACGTCACCTGCCGCCTCTACTGCACGTCCGCTGGTAGCGATGACATTCGCGCCCAGCATGCGGCTCATCCCGGCGACGCCAATCGCTGAGAGCAGTCCGCCTATCGTTGTAGGGATCAAACACACAAGCAAGGCAACCAGCACCGTGATGCTGACCGCACTACCACCCCAGGCGGAAAACGGCCATAGCGTGGCGGTCGCCAGCAAAAAGATAATGGTCAGGGCAATCAGCAGGATCGTCAGGGCGATTTCATTGGGCGTTTTACGCCGCTGCGCGCCTTCAACCATGGCGATCATCCGGTCGAGGAACGTTTCACCGGGGTTTACGCTGCATTCGATAACCAGCCAGTCGGAGAGGATGCGGGTCCCGCCGGTGACGGAGGCGAAATCGCCACCGGATTCACGAATCACAGGCGCGGATTCACCGGTAATGGCACTTTCATCTACTGATGCGCCACCTTCAATGACCTCGCCGTCACACGGGATAATATCGCCAGCTTCCACCAGCACGATATCCCCTTTCCGTAAATCATCGGCAGGAACGTGATCCATTGCCGCGCCGTATTTGGGTTCGCGAAGTTTACGGGCAAAGGCGGTTTTTTTGACTCCCTTTAGGCTGTTAGCCTGAGCTTTACTGCGACCTTCTGCCAGCGCCTCAGCGAAGTTGGCGAACAGAACGGTAATCCACAGCCACAGACTTATCGCGCCGGTAAACCATGGGCTGCCCTGCATATGACCTGTTGCCATCGCCACCGTTAACAGGGTTGTTAACAAACTGCCCAGCCAGACGATGAACATCACCGGGTTACGCCACTGGGTATGTGGGCTTAATTTTTTCACGGCGTCCATCAGCGCCTGTGCGACCAGAGAGGGTTCGAACAGCGCCAGTTGCTTGCGACTCATAGTAATGTGCTCCGCATCACTCAGTGTAATGACAGGTATTCTGCGACCGGGCCAAGCGCCAGGGCAGGAACAAAGGTGAGAGCGCCAACCAGTAACACCGTACCGATTAACAACCCGACAAACAGCGTGCCGTGGGTAGGTAGCGTGCCTGGGCTTGCTGGCTGGATCTTTTTACTGACCAGCGACCCGGCAATAGCCATCACGGGGATGATCACGCCGAAGCGACCGAAGAACATGCACAGGGCCAACAGGCAGTTCCAGAACGTGCTATTGGCGCTTAATCCGGCAAAGGCGCTACCGTTGTTGTTCGAGGCAGACGATACGGCATACAGGACTTCACTAAAGCCGTGAGGACCTGGATTAAGCATGGCGCTGCGCCCGGCATCGCTCATCATGGCGATCGCTGTACCGAGCAGGACCAGCGTAGGGGTGACCAGAATCGCCAGCGCGGTCATTTTCATTTCGCGCACGTCGATTTTCTTACCCAGATACTCCGGCGTACGGCCAATCATTAACCCGGCGATAAATACTGCCAGCAGCACGAACAGCAGCATGCCGTACAGACCTGAACCCACACCGCCGAAGACCACTTCACCAATCTGCATCAGCCACATAGGTACCATGCCGCCCAGTGCGGTAAAGGAGTCATGCATCGCATCGACAGCCCCGCAGGATGCTGCTGTGGTGACGACGGAAAAGAGACTCGTGGCCAGCACGCCAAAGCGGCTCTCCTTGCCCTCCATGTTGATATTGCTGTCGGCACCGAATGCC
The DNA here is from genome assembly GCF_027919895.1 of Citrobacter sp. 21OH12SH02A-Citro. NCBI lineage: Bacteria > Pseudomonadati > Pseudomonadota > Gammaproteobacteria > Enterobacterales > Enterobacteriaceae > Citrobacter > Citrobacter sp. 21OH12SH02A-Citro. The sequence continues at coordinate 3,310,048 of NZ_CP114801.1, read as the reverse complement.
ATCAGGTGCGGGTTGCCCTGAACTTCGGCCCACATCACGACGGCAACGCAGACCACAAAAATCAGTGACATGGCCCACAGTAAGGTCCGCCCCTGACGACGATCGCCCACTACATCACCAAAGGCAAAACACAGCGCGGTGGGAATTAAGAAAATAGCCAGCATCTGTACCAGATTGGTCAGTGCGGTTGGGTTTTCAAACGGATGCGATGAGTTAGCGTTAAAGAATCCCCCTCCGTTAGTGCCGAGCATCTTAATCGCTTCCTGTGAGGCGACTGGCCCCATTGGCAGCAGCTGTTTCACCCCTTCAAGGGTGGTGATGGGCTGATAAGGCAATATGTTTTGCAACGTACCTTGCTGAATGAAGAACAGGGCAATGAGCAACGCAATAGGGACGAGGATCCACAGCGTAATGCGAACCAGATCGACCCAGGCGTTGCCCAGCGTGTTCATACTCTGGCGTGTGAAAGCGCGGGTCAGGGCAAAAATCACCGCAATTCCGGTCGCCGCAGACAGGAAATTCTGCACTGTCAACCCGGCCATCTGGCTGAAATAGCTTAAGGTGGTTTCGCCAGCATAGGATTGCCAGTTGGTATTAGTGACAAAACTCACCGCCGTGTTGAGCGCCAGATCCCACGAAAGCCCTGGCAGTTGCTGGGGATTTAGCGGCAGCAGGTTTTGCGCCATCAGCATCGAAAACAGGACCAGCAGGCCCAGCGCATTGAGAGCGAGGATAGCCAGCAGATACTGCCGCCAGTTCATCTCCTGCTGCGAGATGCCCAGACCGCGCCAGAGTAAATGCTCCGCACCAACCAGACCCGGCAGGGGCGTATTGTTGATCAGTCGAGCCAGCCCAAATCCCAACGGTCTGGCGATGACAAATAGCACCAGCAAGAAACTGGCAATGAGTAAAAATCCTTGGGCTGCCATCAGAACGCCTCCGCATTGATCAGGGCATAGACCAGGTAACCTAATAATAAAAAGACCAGCACAATGCCGGTTATCACGCCTGCACTCACAGTGCACCTCCAGTGGCATAAATGTGATAACCAGAGCGTAGATTTTTGCTTGCAAAGATTTCGCAAAAATCAGCGGGTGGGGTGTAAAAAAAGTATAAAAATGGCAAAAACCATTATTTAACTAATGGTTAGTATTAATTTAACTTTTATGTAACTTAATTACAGTTTTAAGCTAAACGGAGCATCAATAGATAAAAATAAGTGGTCGGATGAGTAGCAAAATTACACACAAGGCGGTATTATTTTCATCAGTTAACCAAGTTTATTTTTCCGGTGCTATTCACCGAACAGATATATGGGAGAGGATTATGGACTTTTATAAAGAATATCCAGCACACATTGTTTTCTTGCGCCGTACCTTTGCCGTAGTGGCGGGCGTGCTGGCGCTACCGGTCATGCTGTTCTGGAAAGACCGCGCTCGTTTTTACAGCTACCTGCACCGCGTCTGGTCTAAAACCAGTGATAAACCGGTGTGGATGGAGCAGGCTGAAAAAGCCACCTGCGATTTCTACTAAGTTATCGTTCTTGCTCAAGAAAACCGCTCACAGTAATGTGGCGGTTTTTTTTATGCGCCGACGTCTACACTTGTCGGTGTAATAGATAACGAGTGGCAATGATTAATTTATATCCAGGAGTATTATGACCACCCATCTGGTCTGGTTTCGACGTGATTTACGTCTGCATGACAACCTCGCGCTGGCGGCGGCTTGTCGGGATCGTACTGCGCAGGTCATCGCGCTATATATCTCTACTCCTGAGCAGTGGAAGGCGCACGAAATGGCCCCACGTCAGGCGGCATTTGTGAGTGCGCAGTTGAATGCGTTGCAAGCGGCGCTGGCGGAAAAAGGCATCCCGCTTCTGTTTGATGAAGTTGCAGATTTTGCGACCAGCGTGGAAACCGTCAAAAACGTCTGCGCACAGCATAGCGTCAGCCGATTGTTTTATAACTATCAATACGAAATAAACGAACGTCAGCGTGATGTTGCCGTTGAGAAGGCATTACCCCATGTGGTGTGTGAAGGGTTTGACGACAGCGTGATCCTGCCTCCAGGGGCGGTCATGACCGGCAATCACGAGATGTATAAAGTCTTTACACCGTTTAAAAATGCCTGGCTAAAGCGGATTAAAGAGGGTGTTCCAGAATGCGTTAGTGCGCCGAAGGTGAGAGAAAGCGGCGCTCTTGACGCTCCGTTAACATCAATAACGCTGAGCTATCCGCAGCAAGATTTTGATGCGCAGCGGTTTGTGGCAGAAGAAAAACTGGCTATCGCGCAATTACGCCAGTTTTGCCAGCAGGCCGCGAGAGAATATGAGCAACAGCGTGATTTCCCCGCGGTTGACGGTACCAGTCGATTATCCGCGAGCCTGGCGACAGGGGGATTGTCGCCGCGCCAGTGCCTGAATCGACTGCTCGCGGAGCAGCCGCAGGCGCTTGAAGGAGGGGAAGGCAGCGTCTGGCTGAACGAACTTATCTGGCGTGAATTTTATCGTCATCTGATGACTTACCATCCGGTGCTGTGTCGGCATCAACCGTTTATCCGTTGGACCGATCGCGTGCAATGGCAGAATAATCCGGCACATTTGCATGCCTGGCAAACAGGGAACACGGGATACCCGATTGTGGATGCGGCGATGCGTCAGCTCAACGCCACGGGCTGGATGCATAATCGATTACGCATGATTACGGCCAGCTTTTTAGTGAAAGATCTGCTGATCGACTGGCGTAAAGGCGAGCAATATTTTATGTCGCAACTGATCGATGGCGATCTGGCGGCCAATAACGGCGGCTGGCAGTGGGCGGCCTCAACCGGGACCGACGCCGCACCGTATTTCCGTATCTTTAACCCCACGACTCAGGGCGAAAAATTTGATCGCGACGGCGAGTTTATCCGCCAGTGGCTGCCGGAACTGCGCGATGTGCCGGGTAAAGCCATTCATGATCCGTGGACGTGGGCTGAAAAAGCGCAGGTTACGCTTAACTATCCTCGTCCGATTGTCGATCATAAACAGGCAAGACTGGCGACGCTGGCGGCCTATGAGGCGGCGCGTAAAGAGTAGGCATGGTGGATTTCAGCGTAATGCCTTCCAGCAGAATGAGAATGTGGTGATAGCGCTTGTAGAGCAACTGACCACGCTGCTACTTACTGGATGCGCTAATGACACGCAATTACAAGCGATGTTTAATTACATTCTACAATCTGGCGATGAATCTCGCTTTAATGAGTTTATGCAAGAGATGACACAACGTATCCCCCAACACAAGGAGAGGCTGATGACTATTGCAGAGCGGTTACGGTTAGATGGATTACAGGAAGGTCTACAACAAGGACTACAACAAGGAAAACAAGAAGCGGCATTGCGTATAGCGCAAACCATGTTGGAGCAGGGAATAGAACGCGAAATGGTAAAACTGGTGACCGGTGTTTCAGAAGCGGATTTGGCTGTAAACCATGCATAATCTCCAGAAGAACAGGCCCGAATCTTATTACATCATCGGGCCTGTAAATTCAGGACTCTACCGCCAGCGAACGATTTCTGAACTTCAGCGACTGGTACAGCCAAATCAGCAGCACCAGCACCACACAGGCCAGCGCGCCCCAGGTTATTTCGCTAAAGACATCAATATATGCATTGATGGAATAGTTGATAGCGCCCGCCGAGTCAAACGAACCTTGTGAGGTCTGATCGGCGATAACGCCGGCCAGGTAGTTGGCGATGGCTCCGGAAAGCAGCATGTAAATACCCGTTAATACGCCGGTCACTCCTGGGATCTCGATACGTGTAATCTGAGACATAGCCACCGGATCGATAAACAGCTCGGCAAAGCCCATGACCGCCAGCCCCAATACCATCAGCGGCATGGAAGAGTGACCGTAAGCCGCAGACCAGCGGGCGCTCAAGGTCAGAATACAGAATCCGGCGCTCATTAAACCGAGGCCAAGGGCAAATTTACCCCAGATACGTACGGTACGATTACCGCTAACGCTTTCTTTGACCACCCAGGCCAGCACGATACCGCACAGCATAACGGCAAAGGCGTTAACCGACTGGAACATCGCGGTAGGGACGGAATATCCCAGAATATCGCGGTTAACGAAGCGGTCGATATACAGGCTAATCGAACTGCCGCCCTGTTGAGCAAAGGCCCAGAACAACAGACTGAAGAAGGTCAGCGTAACGATAAGCCCCAGCTCTTTGCGCTGTTTCTGGGTCTGCGCCTGGCGGTAAATCTTCGCCAGAACCGCCAGACCAATAACAGTAGCAACGATCAGTGCGTAAACGGACCACTCTTTCCAGAACAGAACGGTAATCAGCAGCGGTGCTGCAACCAGCAGAACTAATAACCAGGCCCAGTTTGGCAGCATATATTTTTTCGCACACAAGACGGCCTTGTTGACGCCGGTGGTATGGGCGAAATGGCGATTACCGCATACGAAAATCACCAGCCCCGCCAGCATGCCAATCGCCGCCAGCGCAAAGCCCATCGCCCAGCTGTACTCTTCCTGCACGTAGCCGCAGGCAATGGGCGCGATGATTGAACCAATATTACCGGCAGCGTAGAGCAGAGAGAATCCACCGTCACGGCGAGGGTCTTCAGGCTGATACAACTCGCCCAACAGGCAACTGATGTTGGATTTAAACAGACCGTAGCCACAGACAATAATCGCCAGCGACAAATAAAGGAACGCCGGGGCCATTTCGCTGGCGCCCAATACCAGATGTCCCACTGCCATTAAAAATGCGCCGATCATCACCGCCATTCGATTGCCGAGCACTTTATCGGCCAGGTATCCCCCAAGAATGGGCGTGACGTAGACCAGCGAGCAGTAGGCGCTGAACAGTTCATATGCGTGATTATCGTCGTACTTAAGCTGGTTAGTGAGATACAGGATCAGCAATGCACGCATGCCGTAAAAACTGAAGTATTCCCAAATTTGTAGCGCAACGACGTAATAAATCGCCCGTGGTTGAGATGCTTGTTTATTCATTCTTTTCTCGAAGTAAATGCCTCGCGACAGGCTGAACGTGCTGCGCGAGTGTGTTTCCTTAAAGTTTTAACTTTGATACAGATCTGATTATTTTTGCAATATGCTGTCTGATTGCATAAATATACATGAATTAGATCGCGTGGGGGTAAGCAAATTGCGTTCAAATCGGGTGTGATTGTTTCTTGATGTGTCAGTGAAATGTCTATCGACGAACGCAAGCGGGAACGCTATTTTAACCTAAGCTGTGTTGCTGATTGGGCAGGCAGAATTTATGACTACGAGGACGATGATGAAAAACACCGAACTGGAACAACTGATCAACGACAAACTGAACAGCGCCGCCATTAGCGACTATGCGCCGAATGGTTTGCAGGTTGAGGGCAAAGAGACGGTGCATAAAATCGTGACCGGCGTGACCGCAAGTCAGGCGTTACTGGACGAGGCGGTACGCCTGCAGGCGGATGCGGTCATCGTTCATCACGGTTATTTCTGGAAAGGCGAATCTCCGGTTATTCGCGGTATGAAGCGCCATCGTCTGAAGACGCTGTTGGAAAATGATATCAACCTGTATGGCTGGCACCTGCCGCTGGATGCTCACCCGGAACTGGGTAATAACGCGCAGCTGGCAGCGCTGTTGGGGATCACCGTCATGGGTGAAATCGAGCCGCTGGTGCCATGGGGAGAACTCTCCATGCCGGTTCCGGGGCTGGAGCTGGCATCGTGGATTGAAGCGCGTTTAGGCCGTAAACCGTTATGGTGCGGTGATACCGGGCCGGAAAAAGTTCAGCGCGTCGCCTGGTGTACAGGGGGCGGTCAGAGTTTCATTGATAGCGCAGCCCGGTTTGGTGTCGATGCCTTTATCACCGGTGAAGTTTCAGAGCAAACCATTCACTCAGCCCGCGAGCAAGGGTTGCATTTTTATGCTGCTGGTCACCATGCGACCGAACGCGGCGGCATTCGCGCATTGAGCGAATGGCTGAATGAAAATACCGATCTGGACGTAACCTTTATCGATATTCCTAATCCAGCGTAATAAAGAGGGACGAAAGTGCAGCGAGCGCGTTGTTATCTGTTAGGTGAAAGTGCGGTGGTTCTTGAGCTGGAACCTCCCATTACGCTGGCGACTCAGAAACGCATCTGGCGTCTGGCCCAGCGTCTGGTTGATGCCTCGAATGTGCTGGAAGCTATTCCGGGAATGAACAATATCACGGTTACCCTGCGCGACCCGAAAACGCTGGCGCTGGATGCGATTGAACGCCTGCAGCGCTGGTGGGAAGAGAGTGAGGCGCTGGAGCCGGACTCGCGCTTTATTGAAATTCCCGTGACCTATGGCGGTGAGTTCGGTCCCGATTTGGCAGAGGTCGCCCGGCACAGTGGATTAAGTGACAAGCAGGTCGTCGAACTTCATGCGTCGGTTGATTATGTGGTGTGGTTTATCGGTTTTCAGCCGGGATTTCCCTATCTCGGGAGCTTACCTGAACCGCTCCATACTCCGAGGCGTGCGGAACCGCGTCTGCTTGTTCCGGCAGGTTCTGTCGGTATTGGCGGATCCCAAACGGGGGTCTATCCGCTTTCCACGCCAGGCGGATGGCAATTGATTGGCCGTACCTCCGTTGCGTTATTTGATCCAAAACGGCAGGAGCCGATTCTGTTACGGGCTGGCGATACCGTGCGTTTTGTCCCGCAGAAGGAGGGGATATGTTAAACATCATTCGCGCTGGCATGTACACCTCAGTACAGGACGGGGGACGCCATAGTTTTCGTCAATCCGGAATCAGTCACTGTGGCGCGCTGGATAAACCGGCGCTGAACGTTGCTAACCTGCTGGTAGGTAATGATGCGAATGCCGCTGCGCTGGAAATCACACTGGGGCAGTTGGTGGTGGAATTTGAAACCGATGGCTGGTTTGCCCTGACCGGTGCGGGATGTGAAGCGCACCTGGATCGTACTCCTGTATGGAGCGGATGGCGGCTGCCGGTGAAAGCCGGGCAGCGTCTGACGCTAAAACGTCCACATCACGGCATGCGCAGCTATCTGGCGGTAGCGGGCGGTTTTGATGTGCCCGAAGTAATGGGGTCGCGCAGTACCGATCTCAAAGTCGGAATTGGCGGGCTGGAAGGGCGTCTGCTGCGCGATGGCGATCGGCTGCCAATTGGCGCATCGACCCGGCAATTCAGCGGGCCGCAGGGCGTAAAACAGCTGATGTGGGGCAACCACATTCGCGCGCTCCCCGGGCCTGAATACCAGGAGTTTGACGAAGTATCGCAGGCTTCTTTCTGGCGCTCCCCGTGGCAACTGAGTCCGCAAAGCAACCGTATGGGGTATCGCTTGCAGGGGCAGTCGCTGACGCGCACGACCGATCGCGAGCTATTGTCGCATGGTTTGCTCCCTGGCGTAGTGCAGGTTCCGCATAATGGTCAGCCCATCGTGCTGATGAACGATGCTCAGACGACGGGCGGCTATCCGCGTATCGCCTGTATCATCGAAGCAGATATGTATCATCTGGCGCAGATCCCGCTCGGCCAGCCGATCCATTTTGTGCAGTGTTCGCTGGAGGAAGCGCTTAAGGCGCGCCACGATCGGCAGCGTTATCTGGAACAGTTAACATGGCGACTTAACAATGAAAATTGATCTCAACGCAGACCTCGGTGAGGGATGCCCTAACGATGCAGCGCTGCTGCAACTGGTGTCATCAGCCAACATCGCCTGTGGGTTTCACGCCGGTGATGCGCAGACGATGCTTTTAAGCGTGCGCGAAGCGCTAAAAAATGGCGTAGCGATAGGCGCGCATCCGAGTTTTCCGGATCGTGAAAATTTTGGCCGTAGCGCCATGACCCTGCCTGTGGAAACGGTGTATGCGCAGATGCTGTATCAAATTGGTGCGCTGGCTGCCATCACGCGTGCGCAGGGCGGCGTAATGCGTCATGTTAAACCGCACGGTATGCTTTATAACCAGGCGGCGAAAGATCCTCAGTTGGCGGATGCTATTGCTCAAGCGGTGTATGCCTGCGATCCGTCGCTGGTTCTGGTAGGGCTGGCGGGAAGCGAACTGATTCGTGCGGGTGAACGCTATGGTCTGGTAACACGTCAGGAGGTTTTTGCCGATCGGGGTTATCAGGCGGATGGCAGTCTGGTGCCGCGCAGCCAGCCGGGCGCATTGATTGAGGATGAAGAGCAGGCGCTGGCGCAAACGCTAGAAATGGTGCAATCCGGCAGAGTAAAAAGCCAGAGTGGAACGTGGGCGAACGTGACAGCCCAGACGGTATGCATTCACGGGGATGGTGAGCACGCACTCGCTTTTGCCCGTCGCTTGCGAGCCGCATTCAATGCATGCAATATTCAAATTAGCGCATAAATTTATTCATAAAAAACAATAATATATTACACAACAACATATACAGGACTGAATTATGGGAGAGGTAATTTCTCTCTGGCCATTGACGGGGATCGCCGTCATCGTGGTCGGATTTCTTTTACGTTTTAACCCGGTATTGGTGGTCATTATTGCCGGGATCGTCACGGGGCTGGCGGCGCATATGCCGATCGCCACTATCCTTGAGAAGCTGGGTGAAGGTTTTCTTAACACCCGCAACCTGCCATTTATCCTGCTGATCCCGCTGGCGGTTATTGGCCTGCTGGAACGCCACGGACTCAAAGAGCGTGCTCAGGCGTGGATTGCAAAAATCCGCAGCGCCACCAGTGGCCGTCTGCTTATTGTCTATCTGTTCATTCGCGAAGCGACCGCTGCGTTAGGGTTGACCAGTCTGGGGGGGCATCCGCAGATGGTGCGTCCGCTGCTGGCGCCGATGGCGGAAGGAGCCGCAGAGAAAAATCACGGCGAGATACCTGGGGCGGTACGCTATCGTCTGCGCGCCATGTCAGCTGCGACCGATAACGTCGGACTGTTCTTCGGTGAAGATATCTTTGTTGCCTTCGGTGCCATCATTTTTATGCACAACTTTATGCTGGAGTCTGGTGGGATCCAGACCGAACCGCTGCATATTGCCTTGTGGGGGATCCCAACGGCAATTTGTGCATTCCTGATCCACGGTACGCGTCTGTGGCGTCTGGATAGCTATTTGCAACGTGAGGTGGCGAAAGCGAATGCCGCAGCGAAAGGGGAAGCGAAATGAATTTTCAACAAAGCTATCTCTACTGGCTGGCGGGAGCGGTATTACTGATTGTGGCGCTGATGTCCTGGCAGGACAAAGCGAACCCGCGTCGCTTCACCACCGGCCTGTTTTGGGGCATATACGGCGTACTGTTTCTGCTTGGCGACTGGACATACTCGCTGTTTGGCGACAAACGCACGGTGCATATTGCCGTTGGCGTCGCGGTGGTCGTGCTGGCCCTGATCGCCGGTTTTGGCGGCGTGAAGCTGGGAAGCTACCATCAACGAACGCAGCAACAGCGCGAAGAAAGCGCCAGTCGTCTGGGTAATCGCCTGTTTTTCCCGGCGCTGGCAATTCCGGTGGTAACGGTTATTGGCGTGCTGATGTTCAACCATATTCCGGGCTTACAGGATGCGCTGTTTGGGCCGGGTAATCACGCCACGCTGGTGACGCTCTTTTCCATGACCGCAGGCTCGTTGATTGGTCTGGCGATGGCGATAAAAATGACCCATGAGCGGGTTCATCAACCGATTCAGGAGGCGCGCCGTCTGCTGGACTCCATCGGCTGGGCGTTTATCCTGCCGCAGATTTTGGCCACGCTCGGGCTGTTGTTTACGGCAGCGGGCGTAGGCAGCGGTATTTCCTGGCTGACGCAAGAATACCTGGCGGTGGATAGCCGCTTTATCGCAGTGGCGGTGTACACCCTCGGCATGGCATTGCTGACGATGGTCATGGGCAATGCGTTTGCCGCTTTCCCGATCGTGACCGCTGGAATTGGTATTCCGATCCTCGTGCTGCAGCACGGCGGCAATCCGGCAGTAATGGCGGCAATTGGTATGTTCTCTGGCTATTGCGGGACGTTAATGACGCCGATGGCGGCAAACTTTAACATTGTTCCTGCAGCGCTGCTGGAGCTGCCGGATAAAAACGCGGTGATTAAAGCGCAGGTGCCAACCGGCATACTGCTGTTGCTGGTCAACGTGTTCCTGATGTATTTCCTGATGTTCTTGTAAGGAGACAGGATGAAAACAGTACTCATCACGGGATTTGAACCCTTTGGCGGCGAGTCAGTTAACCCTTCCTGGGAAGTGGTCTCGGGCCTCGACAATGCTATCATCGGCGGATGCCGCGTCGTTGCTCGCCAACTGCCGTGCGTCTTTGGCGAGTCTCTTGCCGTACTCAATGGTGCGATTGACGCGCTGTCGCCATCACTGGTGCTGGCGGTGGGGCAGGCGGGTGGACGCACGGATGTCACCGTGGAGCGCGTGGCGATCAACGTTGACGATGCGCGTATTGCGGATAATCAGGGTCAACAGCCGGTAGATGTGCCGATTGTGGCCGATGGTCCGGCGGCGTGGTTTAGTTCGTTGCCGATCAAAGCGATGGTTGTTGCCATGCGCAACGCGGGAATTCCGGCTTCGGTTTCCCAGACCGCGGGCACTTTCGTGTGTAACCACGTGATGTATGGCCTGCTGCATAAACTACGTGACGTTCCGGCGGTAAAGGGAGGATTTATCCATATCCCTTATTTGCCGCAACAGGCTGCACAGCATCCCGGGGCGCCAAGTATGGCAGCGGACACGGTGCGCCGGGCGCTGGAAGTTGCGATTGCCACCGCGTTGCAGGTGGAGAGTGATATCGCAGTGACGGGCGGTGCAACACATTAAAAAAGGACAGTCTTATGCCTGAAGGCCCGGAGATCCGCCGCGCGGCGGATAACCTGGAGGCGGCAGTCAAAGGCAAACCCCTGACCGATGTCTGGTTTGCCTTTGAGCAGCTAAAACCGTATCAATCTCAACTGATTGGGCAGAGTGTTACCCAGCTTGAAACGCGGGGTAAAGCATTGCTGACCCGTTTTTCTAATGGATTGACGCTGTACAGCCACAATCAGCTCTATGGCGTATGGCGAGTAGTGGATACCGGAAAAATACCGCAGACTTCGCGGGTTCTGCGTGTCAGGTTGCAAACACACGACAAAACTATTCTGCTCTATAGCGCCTCTGATATCGACATGCTGACGCCGGAACAGCTCGCTACCCATCCGTTCCTGCAACGGGTTGGGCCGGACGTTCTGGATTTACGTTTAACGCCCGATGACGTGAAAGCGCGTCTGTTATCCCCGCGTTTTCGCAATCGCCAGTTTTCTGGCCTGCTGTTGGACCAGACGTTTCTGGCGGGATTAGGTAACTACCTGCGAGTAGAGATTCTCTGGCAGGTAGGGCTGACCGGGCAGCATAAAGCGTCGATGCTCGGAGATGAGCAGTTGGATGCGCTGGCGCATGCGCTGCTTGATATTCCTCGTTTGTCCTATAACACCCGCGGGCTGGTGGATGAGAATAAACATCACGGCGCGCTGTTTCGCTTTAAGGTCTTTCACCGGGATGGTGAAGCCTGTGAGCGCTGTGGCGGAACCATCGAAAAAACGACGCTCTCTTCACGACCCTTTTACTGGTGTCCAGGATGTCAGCACTAAGCGGGATGCTTTGGCGCGTGTAGCGAAATAAACCGCGCCACCGCCGGGCCAGTCAATAAAATACTGAATAGCCGCAGGGTTTGCATCGCCATGATCAGCGCCATATCGGCGTGACTCCCCGCGGCAATCACCGCAACAGAATCCACGCCGCCTGGACTGGTCGCCAGATAGGCGGTAAGAAAATCTATCTGCATGTAATGCGCCAGTCCCCAGGCCATAGCGGCGCAGATCGCCATCAGTGAAAAAATGGACAAGAGGATTTGCGGTAAGGGGCGCAACGCCATTAAAAAGATCTGCTTGTCAAAGCCCAGGCCAATTTGCCAGCCGATGGCCATATAGGCAATCGCGAGCAACCATTCCGGTAGTTCGATCACCATCACGCCACCAGCATTCAGCAATGCGCCTGCCAACATCGGTAGCAACATGACGCCAGAGGGGATACGCAATAGACGCCCGGCCGTACCGGCAACGGCGGCCAGCGCCAGGGTACTGAACAGATTGCTGCTCAGCGGCGGAAACCAGACGATTTGCTCACTGACCGTTTGGGCCTGGTCGCCCATCATCACTCGGGTGACCAGTGCCGCCGCACCAACCACCAACAGTACGCGCAGATACTGCATAAACGCCACCAGCCGGATGTCGGCACCATATTCCTGCGCCATCGCCACCATTGCCGCCGCACCGCCAGGTGACGAGCCCCATGCACCGGTGTTTCCCGGTAGGTTACTGTAGCGAACCAGCAGCCAGCCGATTACCGCGCTGCTGATAAGGGTCGCCAGCAGGATGATAATCACCATCGGCCAGTGGGCCGTAAGGGTCGTTAAGATTGAGCCCGTCAGGTTTTGGGCAATCATGCAGCCAAGAATCGCCTGCGCGCCAAGAAATGTGCAGCGGGGAGGGTGCAGTGAGATGCCGCGCATACTGAATATGATGCCGACGATCATCGAACCGAGCAGCAGCGGTCCTGGAAGGTGTATAAACAAAAAGAACAGGGAAAGAAGGAGCGATAGCAGAAACAACAGGCTCCACTGCAAAACAGGCATCCCATGCTCCTGAGTGAAATGACGGAAATCTCAGTAAATCATAGAGAAAGCATGATGAGAATAAAATAATATGCATCAAAAAAAACAGGTCGGATTCTGGCTTCAATGCCTTGTCCGACCCGGGAGAATTAATGGCTGTAAGCCGGACAGGCGCTGGCGCCATCCGGCAGACAATTAACGCTTAATATCAGACTTAAAATCGCGCTTATCGTAGCCGGTGTACAGCTGACGCGGACGAGCGATTTTCATGCCGTCGGTGTGCATTTCGTTCCAGTGTGCAATCCAGCCCACGGTACGCGCCATGGCGAAGATAACGGTAAACATGGAGGACGGAATACCCATCGCCTTCAGGATGATGCCGGAGTAGAAATCTACGTTCGGGTAGAGTTTCTTCTCGATGAAGTACGGGTCGTTGAGCGCAATGTGTTCAAGTTCCATCGCCACTTCCAGCAGATCATCTTTGGTGCCCAGTTCTTTCAGTACTTCATGGCAGGTTTCACGCATGACGGTGGCGCGCGGGTCATAGTTTTTATAAACACGGTGACCAAAGCCCATCAGGCGGAAGGAATCATTCTTGTCTTTCGCGCGGCGAACAAATTCCGGAATGTGTTTAACAGAGCTGATTTCTTCCAGCATTTTCAGAGCAGCTTCGTTTGCGCCGCCGTGTGCTGGTCCCCACAGGGAAGCAATACCGGCCGCGATGCAGGCAAACGGGTTAGCGCCAGAAGAACCGGCGGTACGAACGGTAGAGGTTGAGGCGTTCTGTTCGTGGTCAGCGTGCAGGATCAAGATACGGTCCATTGCGCGTTCCAGAATCGGATTCACTTCGTATTTTTCGCACGGCGTGGAGAACATCATGTTCAGGAAGTTACCGGCGTAGGAGAGGTCATTACGCGGGTACACGAACGGCTGCCCGATGGAGTATTTGTAGCACATCGCTGCCATGGTCGGCATCTTGGACAGCAGACGGAAGGCGGCGATTTCACGGTGACGCGGATTATTCACATCCAGCGAGTCGTGGTAGAACGCAGCCAGCGCCCCGGTAACACCACACATAACGGCCATCGGGTGAGAGTCGCGGCGGAAACCGTGGAACAGGCGGGTGATCTGCTCGTGGATCATGGTATGGCGAGTGACTGTGGTTTTGAACTCGTCGTACTCTTCCTGCGTCGGTTTTTCGCCGTACAGCAGGATATAACACACTTCCAGATAGTTTGACTCGGTCGCCAACTGATCAATCGGGAAGCCGCGATGCAGCAAAATACCTTCGTCACCGTCGATGAAAGTAATTTTGGATTCGCAGGATGCGGTAGAGGTGAAACCTGGGTCAAAAGTAAACATCCCTTTTGAGCCAAGACTACGAATATCAATAACATCTTGACCGAGCGTACCTTTCAGCACATCCAGTTCAATAGCAGAGTCACCATTTAGAGTGATTTTTGCTTTAGTATCAGCCATTTACGGTCTCCTTAGCGCCTTATTGCTTAAGACTGCTGGAACTCACATTTGCCTTCGTACATCAATGAACCGTTACCAGTTTGTTATTTGGCTCGCCGCTCTGCGAAAGAGGGGATAACCTGGGTACAGAGCTATGGGCGCTTGCAGGTAAAACGGTCTTTTCATGGCGAATAAACTGCAAATCAAGAACTTAGCAATCCGAATTATTAAACCTGTCTATCACTAATAACTGTCCTGACTGTATTGGTCAATACTTCCACACTGTTACATAACTAAATGTCCGGTGAAAGAGTGACCCCATAACTTTTACGCATTATATGCTTTTTCTGGTGTCGTTTGTAACAATTTTGTTTAATGATTGTCAAATTAGATGGTTAAAAATTAAAATAATGTTGTTATCGTGACCTATGTCACTGTTCGGGATAAAACCCGACAAACTATATGTAGGTTAATTGTAATGATTTTGTGAACGTCCTATACTGCCGCCAGGTCTCCGGAATACCCTGCAATCCCGAGCCAACCAGCGTTGTAACGTGTCGTTTTAGCATCTGGAAGCAGTGTTTTATATGACGCGTAGTTATAGTAAGGACGCTGTCTGACCCGCACGCAGACCGGAGGAAGGAAATCCCGTCGTCTTTCAGGCTACAGGTGTCTTCATCTTCTGTACCCGAAGTCCAAAGGGAATAATAAGAACAGCATGTGGGCGTTATTCATGATAAGAAATGTGAAAAAACAAAGACCTGTCAATCTGGATCTACAAACGATCCGGTTCCCAATCACGGCGATAGCGTCCATTCTCCATCGCGTATCCGGAGTGATCACCTTCGTGGCGGTCGGGATTCTGTTGTGGTTATTGGGTACCAGCCTTTCCTCCCCTGAAGGTTTCCTCGCGGCGTCATCCATTATGAATAACTTCTTTGTGGAGTTAATTCTGTGGGGGATCCTGATTGCGCTGGCATATCACGCCGTAATGGGCATTCGCCATCTGTTGATGGATTTTGGCTATATCGAAGAAACCCTCGAAGCAGGGACACGTTCCGCCAAAATTTGTTTCGTTATCATTGTCGTGCTTTCACTTCTCGCAGGAGTCCTCGTATGGTAAGCAACGCCTCCGCATTAGGACGCAACGGCGTACATGACTTCATTCTGGTCCGTGCTACCGCTATCGTTCTGACGTTATACATCATCTATATGGTCGGCTTCTTCGCCACCAGCGGCGAACTGACGTTTGAAGTCTGGACCGGTTTCTTCTCATCGGCATTCACCAAAGTCTTCACCCTGCTGGCTCTTTTCTCCATCTTGATTCATGCCTGGATCGGCATGTGGCAGGTGTTGACCGACTACGTTAAACCGCTGGCCGTGCGCCTGATTCTGCAACTGGCTATCGTCGTTGCGCTGGTGGTTTACGTCATTTATGGATTTGTTGTGGTGTGGGGTGTGTAATGAAACTGCCAGTCAGAGAATTTGATGCTGTTGTGATTGGTGCCGGCGGCGCAGGTATGCGCGCGGCGCTGCAAATTTCCCAGAGCGGTCAGACCTGTGCGCTGCTCTCCAAAGTGTTCCCAACCCGTTCCCATACCGTATCTGCGCAAGGTGGCATCACCGTTGCGCTCGGTAATACCCATGAAGATAACTGGGAATGGCACATGTACGACACCGTAAAAGGGTCGGACTACATTGGTGACCAGGACGCTATTGAATATATGTGCAAAACCGGTCCGGAAGCGATTCTGGAGCTGGACCACATGGGGCTGCCGTTCTCTCGCCTCGATAATGGCACAATTTATCAACGTCCGTTTGGCGGCCAGTCGAAGAATTTCGGCGGCGAGCAGGCGGCACGTACCGCGGCAGCGGCAGACCGTACCGGCCATGCGCTGTTGCACACGCTGTATCAGCAGAACCTGAAAAACCACACCACCATCTTCTCCGAGTGGTACGCGCTGGATCTGGTGAAAAATGCCGATGGCGCGATTGTTGGTTGTACCGCGCTGTGTATCGAAACCGGTGAAGTCGTTTACTTCAAAGCTCGCGCAACCGTGCTGGCGACCGGCGGTGCTGGCCGTATTTATCAGTCCACCACCAACGCCCACATCAACACCGGTGACGGCGTCGGTATGGCTATCCGCGCTGGCGTGCCGGTGCAGGATATGGAGATGTGGCAGTTCCACCCAACCGGTATCGCTGGCGCGGGTGTTCTGGTAACAGAAGGCTGTCGTGGTGAAGGTGGCTACCTGCTGAACAAACACGGTGAGCGCTTCATGGAGCGTTATGCACCGAATGCGAAAGACCTGGCGGGTCGTGACGTGGTGGCGCGTTCCATCATGATCGAAATCCGCGAAGGTCGCGGCTGCGACGGTCCGTGGGGGCCGCACGCCAAACTGAAACTCGACCACCTGGGTAAAGAAGTGCTGGAGTCCCGTCTGCCGGGTATTCTCGAACTGTCCCGTACCTTTGCTCACGTTGACCCGGTGAAAGAGCCGATCCCGGTTATCCCAACCTGCCACTATATGATGGGCGGTATTCCGACCAAAGTCACCGGCCAGGCGCTGACCGTGAATGAGCAGGGCGAAGATGTGGTGATCCCAGGGCTGTTTGCCGTCGGTGAAATCGCCTGCGTATCGGTTCACGGTGCTAACCGTTTGGGCGGCAACTCACTGCTTGACCTAGTGGTATTTGGTCGTGCTGTGGGTCTGCATCTGCAGGAATCTATCGCAGAGCAGGGTGACCTGCTGGATGCAACCGAAGATGAAATCGACGCTTCTCTGGCGCGTCTGAATCGCTGGAACGGTAACCGTAACGGTGAAGACCCGGTGGCAATTCGTAAAGCGCTGCAGGAATGTATGCAGCATAACTTCTCGGTATTCCGCGAAGGCGATGCGATGGCGAAGGGTCTGGAAGAGCTGAAAGCGATTCGCGAACGCCTGAAAAATGCCCGTCTGGACGATACCTCCAGCGAGTTCAACACCCAGCGCGTTGAGTGTCTGGAGCTGGATAACCTGATGGAGACCGCGTACGCCACTGCAGTATCTGCAAACTTCCGTACCGAAAGCCGTGGCGCGCATAGCCGCTTCGACTTCCCGGAACGTGATGACGAAAACTGGCTGTGCCATTCCCTGTACCTGCCAGAGTCGGAATCCATGACGCGACGTCAAGTCAATATGGAACCGAAGCTGCGCCCGGCATTCCCGCCGAAGATTCGTACTTATTAATGCGGAGACAGGACAATGAAACTCGAGTTTTCAGTTTATCGCTATAACCCGGATGTTGACGACGCTCCGCGCATGCAGGATTACACCCTGGAGGCGGAAGAAGGGCGCGACATGATGCTGCTGGATGCGTTGATGCAGCTGAAAGAAAAAGATCCGTCGCTGTCGTTTCGTCGCTCATGCCGTGAAGGGGTTTGCGGCTCCGACGGTCTGAACATGAACGGCAAAAATGGACTGGCCTGTATCACACCTATTTCTGCGCTGAATCAGCCGGGCAAGAAAATTGTCATTCGCCCGCTGCCAGGTTTACCGGTTGTGCGCGATTTGGTGGTAGACATGGGGCAATTCTACGCACAGTATGAGAAGATTAAGCCTTACTTGTTGAATAATGGGAAAAATCCTCCGGCTCGTGAGCATTTACAAATGCCAGAGCAGCGTGAGAAGCTCGATGGGCTGTATGAATGTATTTTGTGTGCATGCTGCTCAACGTCCTGCCCATCATTCTGGTGGAACCCGGACAAGTTTATTGGCCCGGCAGGCCTGTTGGCCGCGTATCGCTTCTTAATTGATAGCCGCGATACCGAGACCGACAGCCGTCTGGAAGGTTTAAGTGACGCTTTCAGCGTATTCCGCTGTCATAGCATCATGAACTGCGTCAGCGTATGTCCTAAAGGGCTGAACCCGACGCGCGCCATCGGACATATTAAGTCGATGCTGCTCAAACGTAGTGCATAAGTAGTTGTAGTTGCCGGGGAAGAGATTCCCCGGCCGTGCAGGGAAACCTCTAAAAACTGCCACATTGATAGCAATAATCGCAGCCTGAACGATGACGATTATTAGACAGTTTTTAAAGGTTCCTTAGCGGACGCAGATGACACGACAGTCCGCAACAAGTGAACCCCGGCACGCACA
The DNA here is from genome assembly GCF_027919895.1 of Citrobacter sp. 21OH12SH02A-Citro. Classification (NCBI taxonomy): domain Bacteria; kingdom Pseudomonadati; phylum Pseudomonadota; class Gammaproteobacteria; order Enterobacterales; family Enterobacteriaceae; genus Citrobacter; species Citrobacter sp. 21OH12SH02A-Citro. The sequence goes on along the minus strand of NZ_CP114801.1, from coordinate 3,291,837 downwards.
TCGGTGTGCGTGGTAGTATCCACGGCGAAATAAGCATACAAATGCTTAAGGGATCACGATGCAGAACAGCGCTTTGAAAGCCTGGTTGGACTCTTCTTACCTCTCTGGTTCTAACCAGAGCTGGATAGAACAGCTCTATGAAGACTTCTTAACCGACCCTGACTCGGTAGATGCTAACTGGCGTTCGACGTTCCAGCAGTTACCTGGTACCGGAGTCAAACCGGATCAACTCCACTCAAAAACACGTGATTATTTCCGTCGACAGGCGTTGATTACCCCACGTTACTCTTCTTCTATTTCCGACCCTGATGCCAATGTGAAGCAGGTTAAAGTCCTGCAGCTCATTAACGCCTATCGTTTCCGCGGTCATCAGCATGCGAATCTCGATCCGCTGGGACTGTGGCAGCAAGAAAATGTGGCCGATCTGGATCCCTCCTTCCACGATCTGACCGATGCGGATTTCCAGGAAAGCTTTAACGTGGGTTCTTTTGCCGGTGGCAAAGACACGATGAAGCTGAGCGACCTGGTTGTCGCGCTGAAACAAACCTACTGCGGCCCGATTGGCGCCGAGTATATGCACATCACCAGCACCGAAGAAAAACGCTGGCTTCAGCAGCGTATCGAGTCTGGTCGTACTGCGTTCAGTAGTGAAGAGAAGAAACGCTTTCTCAGCGAACTGACCGCAGCGGAAGGTCTGGAACGCTACCTGGGTGCAAAATTCCCGGGCGCGAAACGCTTCTCGCTGGAAGGCGGTGATGCGTTAATCCCAATGCTCAAAGAGATGATCCGCCACGCCGGTAACAGCGGTACCCGTGAAGTGGTACTGGGTATGGCGCACCGTGGTCGTCTGAACGTCCTGGTTAACGTGCTGGGTAAAAAGCCGCAGGATCTATTCGACGAATTTGCGGGCAAACATAAAGAACACCTCGGCACCGGTGACGTGAAGTACCACATGGGCTTCTCATCGGATATCGAAACCGAAGGCGGTCTGGTGCATCTGGCGCTGGCGTTTAACCCGTCGCACCTGGAAATCGTTAGCCCGGTGGTTATCGGTTCCGTACGTGCACGCTTGGATCGTCTGGACGAGCCGAGCAGCAATAAAGTGCTGCCAATCACTATTCATGGTGATGCGGCAGTAACCGGGCAAGGCGTGGTTCAGGAAACCCTGAACATGTCGAAAGCGCGTGGTTACGAAGTGGGCGGTACCGTTCGCATCGTTATCAACAACCAGGTGGGCTTCACCACCTCTAACCCGCTAGATGCACGTTCTACACCGTACTGCACCGACATCGGTAAGATGGTTCAGGCGCCGATTTTCCACGTGAACGCGGATGACCCGGAAGCGGTCGCTTTCGTAACGCGTCTGGCACTGGATTTCCGTAATACCTTTAAACGCGATGTCTTTATCGATCTGGTGTGCTACCGCCGTCACGGCCACAACGAAGCCGACGAGCCAAGCGCAACCCAGCCGCTGATGTATCAGAAAATCAAAAAGCATCCGACCCCGCGCAAAATCTACGCTGACAAGCTGGAAGCGGACAACGTCGCTACGCTGGAAGATGCGACCGAAATGGTCAATCTGTATCGTGACGCGCTGGACGCAGGCGAATGCGTGGTGAAAGAGTGGCGTCCAATGAATATGCACTCCTTCACCTGGTCTCCGTACCTCAACCACGAATGGGATGAAAACTACCCGAACAAAGTTGAGATGAAGCGTCTGCAGGAGCTGGCAAAACGCATCAGCACCGTGCCTGAAGCGGTGGAAATGCAGTCGCGTGTTGCCAAAATTTACGGCGACCGTCAGGCCATGGCCGCAGGCGAGAAGCTGTTCGACTGGGGTGGCGCAGAGAATCTGGCTTACGCCACGCTGGTTGATGAAGGCATTCCGGTACGTCTGTCGGGTGAAGACTCTGGCCGCGGAACCTTCTTCCACCGTCATGCGGTGATTCATAACCAGGCGAATGGTTCAACGTACACTCCGCTGCAGCATGTGCATAACGGGCAGGGCACGTTCCGCGTATGGGACTCCGTGCTGTCTGAAGAAGCGGTGCTGGCATTCGAGTACGGTTATGCCACGGCAGAACCGCGCACCCTGACTATCTGGGAAGCGCAGTTCGGTGACTTCGCCAACGGTGCGCAGGTGGTTATCGACCAGTTCATCTCTTCCGGCGAGCAGAAATGGGGCCGTATGTGCGGTCTGGTTATGCTGCTGCCACACGGCTATGAAGGTCAGGGGCCGGAGCACTCCTCCGCGCGTCTGGAACGTTATCTGCAACTTTGCGCTGAGCAAAACATGCAGGTTTGCGTCCCGTCTACCCCGGCACAGGTTTACCACATGCTTCGTCGTCAGGCGCTGCGCGGAATGCGTCGTCCGCTGGTAGTGATGTCACCGAAGTCGCTGCTGCGTCATCCGCTGGCGGTGTCCACGCTGGATGAACTGGCAAATGGCACCTTCCTGCCAGCCATTGGCGAAGTAGATGAACTTGATCCTAAAGGTGTGAAGCGTGTCGTGATGTGTTCTGGTAAGGTTTATTACGACCTGCTGGAGCAACGCCGCAAGAACGACCAAAAAGATGTCGCCATTGTGCGTATCGAACAGCTCTATCCGTTCCCGCATAAAGCGGTGCAGGAAGCGCTGAAACCGTTTGCTCATGTACATGATTTTGTCTGGTGCCAGGAAGAGCCGCTCAACCAGGGCGCATGGTACTGCAGCCAGCATCATTTCCGTGAAGTAATTCCATTTGGGTCAGCTCTGCGTTATGCAGGTCGCCCGGCCTCTGCCTCTCCGGCAGTAGGATATATGTCCGTTCACCAGAAGCAGCAACAAGATCTGGTTAATGACGCGCTGAACGTCGATTAAATAAAGGATAAATAATGAGTAGCGTAGATATTCTTGTTCCCGACCTGCCTGAATCCGTAGCGGATGCAACGGTTGCAACCTGGCACAAAAAACCGGGCGATGCAGTACGTCGTGATGAAGTACTGGTAGAAATCGAAACTGACAAAGTGGTACTGGAAGTACCGGCATCAGCGGACGGTATTCTTGATGCGGTTCTGGAAGATGAAGGGACAACCGTCACTTCTCGCCAGATCCTCGGTCGCCTGCGTGAAGGCAACAGCTCTGGCAAAGAGACCAGCGCCAAGTCTGAAGAGAAAGATTCTACTCCGGCACAACGCCAGCAGGCGTCTCTTGCTGAACAGAACAACGATGCCCTGAGCCCGGCGATCCGTCGCCTGCTGGGTGAGCATAACCTCGAAGCCAGCGCCATCAATGGCACCGGCGTCGGTGGTCGTATCACGCGTGAAGATGTTGAAAAGCATCTGGCCAAAGCACCGGCTGCGAAAGCAGAAGCCAAAGCGCCGGCCGCCGCGCCTGCACCACAGGCTCAACTGGGCGCTCGTGGCGAAAAACGTGTTCCGATGACCCGTCTACGCAAACGCGTAGCTGAGCGTCTGCTGGAAGCGAAAAACTCCACCGCCATGCTGACCACGTTCAACGAAGTCAACATGAAGCCAATCATGGATCTGCGTAAGCAGTACGGTGACGCGTTCGAGAAACGTCACGGTATCCGTCTGGGCTTTATGTCTTTCTACGTGAAAGCGGTTGTTGAAGCGCTGAAACGCTATCCGGAAGTGAACGCGTCCATCGACGGTGATGACGTGGTTTACCACAACTACTTTGATGTCAGCATGGCGGTCTCCACGCCGCGTGGCCTGGTCACGCCGGTCCTGCGTGATGTGGATCTGCTGGGTATGGCTGACATCGAGAAAAATATTAAAGAACTGGCAGTTAAAGGTCGCGACGGCAAGCTGACGGTCGACGATCTGACGGGCGGTAACTTCACCATCACTAACGGTGGCGTGTTCGGTTCCCTGATGTCTACCCCGATCATCAACCCACCGCAGAGCGCCATCCTGGGTATGCATGCCATCAAAGATCGTCCGATGGCAGTAGACGGCAAGGTTGAAATCCTGCCGATGATGTATCTGGCGCTGTCTTATGACCACCGTTTGATCGATGGTCGTGAGTCAGTAGGCTTCCTGGTAACCATTAAAGAGTTGCTGGAAGATCCGACGCGTCTGCTGCTGGACGTGTAGTAAATAAGAGTATCACCTGCCCCGTAGGTCTGGAGGCTTATCAGGCCTACGGGTAAAAGATAACGATTACCTGAAGGATGGACAGAACACATGAACTTACATGAATATCAGGCAAAACAACTTTTTGCCCGCTATGGCTTACCGGCACCGGTGGGTTATGCCTGTACTACTCCGCGTGAAGCTGAAGAAGCTGCATCTAAAATCGGCGCAGGCCCGTGGGTAGTGAAATGTCAGGTTCACGCTGGTGGCCGTGGTAAAGCGGGCGGTGTGAAGGTTGTGAACAGCAAAGAAGACATTCGCGCTTTTGCTGAACACTGGCTGGGTAAACGTCTGGTCACTTACCAGACAGACGCCCATGGTCAACCGGTAAATCAGATTCTGGTTGAAGCAGCGACCGACATTGGTAAAGAACTTTACCTCGGCGCAGTTGTTGACCGTAGTTCCCGTCGCGTGGTCTTCATGGCCTCTACCGAAGGTGGCGTGGAAATTGAAAAAGTGGCTGAAGAAACGCCGCACCTGATCCACAAAGTAGCGCTCGATCCGCTGGCCGGTCCGATGCCTTACCAGGGTCGTGAACTGGCGTTCAAACTGGGTCTGGAAGGAAAACAGGTTCAGCAGTTCACCAAGATCTTCATGGGTCTGGCGACTATCTTCCTTGAGCGCGATCTGGCGCTGATCGAAATCAACCCGCTGGTGGTGACCAAGCAGGGTGATCTGATCTGCCTCGACGGCAAACTGGGCGCTGACGGCAACGCGCTGTTCCGCCAGGCTGACCTGCGTGAAATGCGCGATCAGTCACAGGAAGATCCGCGTGAAGCACAGGCCGCACAGTGGGAACTGAACTACGTCGCTCTGGACGGCAACATCGGTTGTATGGTTAACGGCGCGGGCCTGGCAATGGGCACCATGGACATCGTTAAACTGCACGGCGGCGAACCGGCTAACTTCCTTGACGTTGGCGGCGGTGCGACCAAAGAGCGTGTAACCGAAGCGTTCAAAATTATCCTCTCTGACGACAATGTTAAAGCCGTACTGGTTAACATCTTCGGCGGTATCGTACGCTGCGACCTGATCGCGGACGGTATCATCGGCGCGGTAGCAGAAGTGGGCGTTAACGTTCCGGTCGTGGTACGTCTTGAAGGTAACAACGCTGAACTCGGCGCGAAAAAATTGGCTGATAGCGGCCTGAATATTATTGCAGCGAAAAGTCTGACGGATGCAGCTCAGCAGGTTGTTGCCGCAGTGGAGGGGAAATAATGTCAGTTTTAATTAATAAAGATACCAAGGTTATCTGCCAGGGCTTCACCGGTAGCCAGGGGACATTCCACTCTGAACAAGCGATTGCTTACGGTACGCAAATGGTCGGCGGTGTTACGCCGGGCAAAGGCGGCACCACGCATCTGGGTCTGCCGGTGTTCAACACCGTACGTGAAGCGGTAGAAGCGACCGGCGCAACCGCCACCGTTATCTACGTTCCGGCTCCGTTCTGCAAAGACTCCATCCTGGAAGCTATCGATGCAGGCATCAAGCTTATCATCACCATCACCGAAGGTATCCCAACGCTGGATATGCTGACTGTGAAAGTGAAGCTGGATGAAGCGGGCGTACGCATGATCGGCCCGAACTGCCCAGGTGTTATCACCCCTGGCGAATGTAAAATCGGCATCATGCCGGGCCATATTCACAAGCCTGGTAAAGTCGGTATCGTTTCTCGTTCCGGTACGCTGACCTATGAAGCGGTTAAGCAGACCACCGACTATGGTTTTGGTCAGTCTACCTGTGTGGGTATCGGCGGCGACCCGATCCCTGGCTCTAACTTCATCGATATCCTGAAGCTGTTCCAGGAAGATCCGCAGACCGAAGCGATCGTCATGATCGGTGAGATCGGCGGTAGCGCGGAAGAAGAAGCGGCGGCGTACATTAAAGATCATGTGACCAAGCCGGTTGTGGGTTACATCGCGGGTGTGACTGCGCCGAAAGGTAAACGTATGGGTCATGCTGGTGCGATCATCGCAGGTGGTAAAGGTACGGCGGATGAGAAATTCGCTGCGCTGGAAGCCGCTGGCGTGAAAACCGTTCGTAGCCTGGCCGATATCGGCGAAGCGCTGAAAACAGTGATTAAGTAAGAAAAAAAACAGCCCTGACTCTCTGCATAGTCAAGGGCTGGTCCCGTTTCGACATGGTTGGCCATCTGATGATGGCCTTTTTTAATGGCGTCGTTTTGCCACCAGCGTAAATTTATAATCGTCGCTTTTGAAGGTGTTGCGGCTGTATTCAAAAACGCGTCCATCGAGCAGAAACCCGCGAGAGATTTTCTCCAGCACCGGTTTCCCCTGCGGCATGCCCAGCATTTCTACAGTATCCTCATCCGGAATAACCGGGATCAGTTCCTGCTCGCTGCGATCGATAACCATCTTTTTGATCTGTTCTATGTAGTGATATTTAGAATTTTCCATCACCTCCCAGGTGAGATCGGGAAAGAGGGCGAGCGGCATCCATGTCTCTTCGAGGGTAACGGCTTTCTGCTTAATAAAACGAACCCGTTTTACATGCCAGACTTTATCTTCAGCCGCCAGCTGTAGCCACTCGGCCAGCATCTCTCCTGCTGGAATGACCTCAAAGACCTTCACTTCGCTGTGCGTTTCAACCTGACGGTCGGCAAGCTTCTCATAAAAACTGGTGAGCTGATAAATGTCGTAATTGACGCGCTCCTCTTTCACATACCAACCGCTGCCCTGAATGCTCTCGATAATATTCTGTTCCGTTAGCAGCTTGAGTGCTTGCCTGATGGTCACGCGGCTGACCTCGAAACGGCTCTGTAGCGTAGATTCTGTGGGAAGTGCATCACCTGGTTTTAATTCACCTTTTGCAACTTGTTCGCGCAGAACGTCGGCTATCTGGCGGTACATCGGTTTTTTGCTCATCTCTTTTCGCTTTTGTCGGCAATAAAGTCAGATATTCAAGACAAATTATGCGTACATTTTATCAATAGTAAATAATACAAATTAAATACAAATATTGTCTTGTTAGTGAAATTGATCACGTAAAGGTATTGTTTTGTCTGCGACAATCGCGGCACATAATAATGACAATCCTCTGAGGACCATGATGAATTTGACAATACTGTCCCACCCTCGCGCAGTCTGTGTGCAGGCGAGATTTACCGATCGTGACGATGCCATTCGCCAACTTACGCAGCGGCTGACCGAATTAGGCAAAATCACCGATGCCGACGCTTATCTGGCGGAAGTTTTTCACCGCGAATCGCTGGGACCTACGGCGCTTGGCGAAGGATTGGCGGTACCGCACGGTAAATCGTCGGCCGTGAAAGAGGCGGCTTTCGCGGTGGCGACGCTGAGTGAACCGATGGACTGGGAAGGTATTGATGGCCCGGAGTCTGTTGAACTTATTTTTTTACTGGCGATCCCGCCAGATGAAGCCGGTTCAACTCATATCCAAATCCTGACCGAACTGACCACCAGCCTTGCGGATGAGGATCTGCGTGCTCGCGTCATGGCGGCGACCAGCGCCGAAGCGGTGCTGGCGGCGTTAGTGGTCGAAACACCGCCGCAGGCCGCAGTGGCGACGGCGGATGCGCCAACGATTGTTTGCGTTACCGCATGTCCGGCGGGGATTGCGCATACCTATATGGCGGCTGAGTATCTGGAGAAAGCCGGCCGACAAATGGGCGTTAACGTGGTGGTGGAAAAACAGGGTGCCAATGGCATTGAAGACCGCTTAACGGCTCAACAACTGAATGATGCGCGCGCCTGCATTTTCGCCGCAGAGGTCGCTATTAAAGAAAGTGAACGTTTCAACGGTATCCCGGCGATCTCCGTTCCGGTTGCCGAACCGTTGCGCCACGCAAAAGCGCTGATTGAACAGGCGTTAGCGCTGGAGCCTCTGCAAAGCCAGCGTGTTTCTCAGCCACAGACAGAGGTGAAAAAGGGGCTGAAAACCGACCTGAAACAAGCACTGCTGAGCGGAATTTCGTTTGCCGTGCCGTTAATCGTCGCCGGAGGGACGGTACTGGCGGTGGCGGTATTGATTGCACAGATTTTCGGCCTACAGGATGTGTACAGCTTAGAGAAATCCTGGCTGTGGATGTATCGCCAACTCGGCGGCGGGATGCTGGGCACGCTGATGGTTCCGGTACTGTCGGCCTATACCGCTTATTCGCTGGCGGATAAACCAGCGCTGGCTCCAGGCTTTGCGGCGGGTCTGGCGGCGAACTTAATCGGCTCGGGTTTTCTTGGCGGTGTTGCCGGTGGCCTGATTGCCGGTTATCTCATGCGTTGGGTGAAACAGCATCTGCGTTTAAGCAGCAAATTCAATGGCTTTTTAACGTTCTACCTCTATCCGGTGATTGGCACGTTGGGCGCGGGTAGCCTGATGTTGTTTGTGATTGGCGAGCCTGTCGCCTGGATCAATACCTCGCTGACGGCCTGGCTAAATGGGTTATCAGGCACCAACGCGCTACTGCTCGGTATGATCCTGGGCTTTATGTGTTCGTTTGATCTTGGCGGTCCGGTCAATAAAGCGGCATATGCATTTTGTCTGGGCGCGATGGCCAACGGCGTATTCGGTCCCTACGCCATTTTCGCTTCGGTAAAAATGGTTTCTGCTTTTACCGTCACCGCCTCAACCATGCTGGCGCCACGCCTGTTCAAACAGTTTGAGATTGAGACCGGTAAATCCACCTGGCTGCTCGGCCTTGCCGGGATTACCGAAGGCGCGATTCCGCTGGCGATTGAGGACCCGATTCGGGTGATTGGCTCTTTAGTGATGGGGTCGATGGCGACCGGAGCCATCGTTGGGGCCATGGGGATTGGGCTTTCGACCCCAGGTGCCGGGATTTTCTCGCTCTTTTTACTTATCCCCACAGACCTAAGCGCGGTGATGGCCGCCGCGGGCTGGTTTGGCGCCGCGCTGATTGGGACGATTATCTCCACGGCGATTTTACTGCTCTGGCGGCGTCAAGCGGTTAAACAGGGGAAATACGTCACCGATAGCGTGATGCCGTAAGCACTTACTCAACAGGAAATGACGATGAAAGCAGTATCTCGCGTTCACATTACGCCGCATATGCACTGGGACCGTGAGTGGTACTTCACCACCGAAGAGTCGCGTATTTTGCTGGTTAACAATATGGAAGAGATCCTGACTCGCCTTGAGCAGGATGCAGAGTACAAATATTACGTGCTGGATGGTCAAACGGCGGTGCTGGAAGACTATTTTGCGGTGAAACCTGAAAACCGGCAGCGGGTTAAAGCGCTGGTGCAGGCCGGGAAGCTTATTATCGGCCCCTGGTACACGCAAACGGATACGACCCTCGTTTCCGGTGAGTCAATTGTCCGCAATCTGATGTACGGCATCCGCGATTGTATGGCCTTTGGAGAACCGATGAAGATAGGTTATCTACCTGATTCATTTGGGATGTCCGGGCAGATGCCGCATATTTATAATGGTTTTGGTATCAACCGGGCTCTGTTCTGGCGTGGGTGCTCTGAACGTCATGGCACCGATAAAACCGAATTTTTATGGCAAAGCGCTGACGGTAGCCAGGTGACGACACAGGTGTTGCCGCTGGGCTATGCGATTGGTAAGTACTTACCCGAGGATGAGGCCGGGCTGCGTAAGCGACTTGACGGCTACTTCGAGGTGCAGGAGAACGCCTCGGTGACTAAAGAAATCCTATTACCCAACGGGCATGACCAGATGCCATTACAGCAAAACATCTTTGCGGTGATGGATAAACTGCGTGAAATCTACCCGCAGCGAAAATTTGTCATGAGCCGCTTCGAGGAGGTTTTTGCTCATATCGAAGCGCATCGGGAGACGTTGGCTACCCTGCACGGCGAGTTTATCGACGGTAAATATATGCGCGTGCATCGTACGATTGGCTCCACACGAATGGATATCAAAATTACCCATGCGCGTATTGAGAATAAAATCGTTAACCTGCTGGAACCGCTCGCCACGCTGGCCTGGAGTTTAGGTTTTGACTATCACCACGGTCTGCTGGAGAAAATGTGGAAAGAGATTTTAAAGAATCATGCCCACGACAGCATCGGCTGTTGCTGTAGCGATAAAGTGCATCGTGAAATCGTTTCACGCTTCGTGCTGGCCGAAGATATGGCCGACAATTTGATTCGTTTTTACCTGCGTAAAATCACTGACAACATGGCGCACAGTGAAGAAGACAAGCTGGTGATGTTCAACCTGATGCCCTGGCCGCGTGAGGCGGTGATCAATACGACCGTACGTCTTCGCGCCAGCCAGTTCCGCCTGCTTGATAGCAGAGGAAATGAAATCCCTTATTTTATTCGTGGCGTGCGCGAGCTTGATCCTGGTCTTATCGACCGGCAAATCGTCCATTACGGCAACTACGAGCCGTTTATGGAGTTTGATATTCAGCTCAACCAGATTCTACCTTCGATGGGGTACTGCACGCTGTATATCGAACCGCATGTTGCTGGCCGTCAGGCGATACCCGCTCCGGCGACCCAGGCACTGTTGGAGAACGCGTTCTGGCTGATCGATCTCAATGACGATGGAACGCTACAGCTACGCGATAAGGACTCAGGGATTGTTTATCAACGCGTACTGGAGATTGAAGAAAGCGCCGACGACGGGGATGAGTACGATTACTCCCCCTCGCGCGAGGATTGGCGCCTCACGTCTGCGGGCGTTGCGTTTGAGCATGAAATTATCCGCGAGGGATGGCAAGACCGGGCAATCATTCGCTATCGGATGGCGGTTCCGGCGGATCTGGAGGCGCGCGCGTCACGTCAGCGCAATGGTGAAGTTAGCATCGAAATAGGTGTTACGCTAAGCCATAACAGCCGGCGGATTGAGGTTGATATTCGCATTGACAATCAGGCTGACGATCACCGAGTTCGGGTGCTTATCCCCACGCCATTTCACACTAATGACGTGTTGGCTGATACCCAGTTTGGTTCGCTGCTACGGCCTGTTCACGATGAAGCGATGGCCAACTGGCAGGCTGAGGGATGGAAAGAAGCGCCGGTGCCGGTCTGGAATCTGCTCAACTACGCCGCGCTGCAGGAGGGGCGTCATGGACTCGCGGTGTTTAGCGAAGGATTGCGCGAATTTGAGGTAGTGGGCGAGGAGAGAAAAACGTTTGCTCTGACGCTGCTCCGTGGCGTCGGCTTACTCGGCAAAGAGGATCTCTTATTGCGTCCCGGCAGGCCGTCAGGCATAAAAATGGCGGTACCGGATTCCCAGATGCGGGGCGTGCTGCACGGGCGCTTTTGCCTGTTTAGTTATAGCGGGACGCCGCTTAACGTTGGTCTGGCTCAGCAGGCGCGTGCCTGGCTGACGCCCGTCCAGTGTTATAACAAAATCCCGTGGGATGCGATGAAGCTCAACAAAGCAGCGTTTACTGTTCCCGATAGCTACAGCCTGTTGAGTATGTCACCGGTTGGCTGTCAGCTTAGCGCGCTAAAAAAAGCAGAGGACAGAGATGAAATCATCCTGCGTTTATTTAATCCCTCTGACAGCGTCAGCTGCGATGCCGCCGTGTCGTTTAGCCAAAGCGTAATGCGTTGCCGCGAAACCGGTATGGATGAAATACCCGCTGGCGAGCAGAGCGATGCGAAGGGAATTAACGGCGTGTTTCGGCCAGGGCAGTCGCGGACGTTTAGTCTGAAACTGGCCTGAAAGAAGTGATGAGTCAGCGCCAGCAATCTTATGCTGGCGCTGACCGGCCGCTATCAGGATGATGCCAGTGTTTTCAACCAGCGAATTCCGCTTTCCGGCGAGGTCATTACCGGCACCGGCGGGGAAGGGAGCTGCTGTAAAACGCGCGCCATCGAGGCTTGCGCCAGCATCACAACATCCGCCTGGGTAAAGGCGCTCTGTAACCCTTCACTGACGATACGGTCATGAGTATCCATGTCTCCCGCCAGCAGCGCGTGGAATGCCTCCTCCATTAATATAGGCGTGATGGTTCGCGATTTACCGCTCTGCTGCACTTTGCGCTGTACGTAATCCAGCGTTGGCTTCAGCGTGGTTGCCACGGTCGCCAGTACGGCGATCCGCTCACCTTTTTCAATCGCCTCTTCCACCATTGCGCAGTCAATGCGCGCGAGCTGCAGTGGGGTCATAAACTGGCATTGCTCCACCGCAGTACCAATTGAGGAGCAGGCGGTAATAAAGATATCGCAGTCCGCCTTTTCGGCAATATGTACATAGTCGGCGATGCGGACGGCAATATTGGGCGTCACGCCCTGGGCCTTCATTACCTGCTTGATCATGGATTCTTCCACCAGGTGCATGACTTCAACATCCGGCATGATGTCGGCAATCAGCTGTTGCATCATCGTAAGCGTGGCGGCACTGGTATGCAGCATGGCGACCTTTTTCATTGGGCAATCTCCTTAAGTAACGTTTCCGCGACGGCCAGCGCCGCATCATGATCTTCCTGCGCGGATAAACCGCCTACCGCGACGGCCCCAAGGCATTTTCCTTGGTGCAGAATCGGGATCCCGCCCGGCAGCGCCGTAAACAGCGGGTCGGCAAAATAACCAATATCCAGTTGCTCTTTCTGCAGTCGCTGTAAAAATGCCTGCGTGGTACAGCCCAGGCGGCTACTGGTGCGTGCTTTGCGCTGGGTTAACTCGATGGTTAACAGTTTGGCGTTATCCATCCGCACAAAGCTGAGTAGTTCGCCATTGGCGTCGCATACGGCCACGCTTAACGGGCGTTTTGCGTAACATGTTTCGGCGAGGTCGAGCGCAGAGGCCACGGCGCGCAGGGCATGCCCCAGAGTGAGAGTTGTCATCGTGATTATCCTTTTGACAGATTTTCGCAAGCGGGTTGAACGGGATCTTTGGCTGCGGCGGCCTGCGCCTGTCTGGCGTCTTTCTTGCGCCAGTAGTTCGCGAGCAGCGAGCCGCTGACGTTGCCAAGCGGAGTCATCACCGCCGAGGCCAGGCCAACCGTTGCCAGTTTGCCCATCGCTGCGGCAAGCCCGGACGCCATGCCGCCGTTTTGCAGGCCGACTTCAAAGGCTACGGTGCGGGCAGACTGTACGTCCATGCGGAAGATCCAGCGGCTCATCAGATAGCCAATCAGGAAGCCGCCGAGGTTATGCATCAACATGGCGAAGCAGAGCAGGAAGCCGACCTGCACCAGGTTCTCGCGCCCGGCTGCGGCTGCGGTGGTCGTAAAGAAAATGATCCCCATCATTGAGATGGTCGGCATGATTTTCTTCACGCCCGCCACGCGGCCATACAGCCAGTTGTAGAACAATGCCCAGACGAGACCGCCTGCCACGAAGTTGAGCACCACCGCGTACATTTGCGCGTCGGCGCTGGCGTGACCAAACAGCGCGTCCCAGCCGCCAGCAATCATATACAGCAGCCAAAGAGCGCCGATCCCGGCCAGCATCTGGACGACACGGCGGCCTCGCACGCCCGCATAGGTTTTCAGATAGTCATGCAGAATTGCCGCGCCGATGGGGATTAATACGATTTTCACCACATCCATTACCATCGCGGTGAGCTGGATATCGATCATCGACCCCGCCAGCAGATTAACCCACAGCGGCGTCATCACCGTCGCCGCCAGCGTTGAGACTGCGGCGATCGAGACCGCCAGCGCCAGGTTGGCGTTCGCGATATAGACCATGACGGTAGAGGAGAGTCCGCTTGGGCAGGCGCCAATCAGCAGAATCCCGACCGCCACCTCAGGCGGAAAGTTAAAGATAAGCGTAATGCTCAGGCCGAGCAGAGGCATGATGACGAAGTGGCAGAAGGTGCCAATAAACACCGCCCACGGCATTTTGGCGACGTCAATAAAATCCTGGATCGTTAGCTTAGTGCCCATGCTAAACATGGTGGCCTGAATGACGAGGAACACGATCCATTTATGGGTGATATTGAAACCGCCCCAGACGATTAGATCCGTAGACCAGGTCATGGCGGCGACAAACCCTGCGATGATCCATAGCGTAAACTGATAGCTGCGTAGACCCGGCCAGTAGCCTGCACCGGCGGCGAATCCGGCGGTGAACATCACCAGCCCTGGCTGCCAGAGCGCCGCGGACTGGATTAACGCGCCGATAATCGCCAGCGCCGCGCCCGCAACGCTGACGCCGAGTCCGGTTTTGTGAATAACAGTGGTCATAGTCATGTTGAAATGTCCTTGCTGTTGTTATTGCTGCCGGGATGGAATAGATAACATGTGCCGCGCAATTTCTGGCGTGGCGACTTTTTTATCCATGCTGCGAATGAGCGTGGCGAGTTTGGCAACCTGCTGGTAATTATGCTGTGCTTTTTCTTCAGCGCTTAAATAATAGCTATCCTCAAAGCCGATTCGTACTTCACTGGCCCCCATGCCGACGGCGGCGGCAATAATATCGAAGTTCTTTCTGCCAAAATGAGTAATACCCCATAAGGCATCGCGCGGGATCATGCTACGCAGAGCAATTAAAGCGTCAATGGTTGCTGGCGTACTGCCGCGATGACCGAGGACGATATTAAAGAGCATGGGTTTTTGGAATTTTATTTTATCTTCAAGGTTCAGGATGTTATTAATCATGCCAATTTCAAAAACTTCAAACTCGGGAATGATATTGCGCTCGACTATTTGCCGGGAGCAATATTCCACGTCCGGACCGGGATTAAAGTACACCGCATCTCCGAGGTTGACGGAACCGACGTTCAGCGAAGCCATCTCTACGCCGGGGCAGGAGAGTGGCGCGCAGCGTTCGGCGATGGACATTGAAGAGACGCCGCCGGTAGATGCCTGAATAATCAGGTCTGAATGGCGCATGACGTTATCAATGGTCGCCTGAAAATCGGTGGTATCCGGCGTCAGGCGACCCTGTTTATCGCGAACGTGTAAATGCACGATGGACGCACCATGCTCTACGCTGGCGAGTATTTCCTGCGCCAGTTCTGCGGGTATAACTCTGGGGCAATCCGCGGCAACGGGTGCCAGCGAAATAATAACAGTATCCGACATATTTTCCTCCGGTACAGAGATATTTAAATTATAGGTAAGGCGTTATCCAGTTTAATGAGTCGGGCCCTGATGTTGATGGTTGATATTCACAGCCAATCCAGCCCTGGTAATTCATTTTTCTAATAAAATCGAATAGCCATGTTTCATTTAATTCACCTGTTCCCGGTTCATGGCGATAGGGGACAGAAGCAATTTGAAAATGTTTAATTAAGGTGAAGTAGCGTTCAATATTTTTTGCCACATTGCCATGAATTTTCTGACAGTGGTAAATATCAAACTGTAAACCGATATTTTTCTTGCCAACCTCTTGAATAATAGATTCGGCCAACGGAAAGCTGTCAATAAAATAACCGGGCATATCCTGCGAATTTAACGGTTCAATCAGCACATCGATTTCCGCTTCAGCCATCATATCGCAGGCGATACGCAGCCGGTTGGTCAGGAGAGTGCGCTGAGCGTGAAGCGTCAGATCGTCGCAGCGCGAACCGGCCATAACGTGAACCCGACGACAGCCCAGCGCCGTGGCGTAATCACGCGCCACGTTGAGGCTATGGTGAAATTCCGGGTCTCGACCGGGCTGCGCGGCCAGTCCCCGCTCACCTTGTGCCCAGTTACCCGCCGGTGCGTTCATCAGCACCACCGGCAGGGATGTTTCCCGCTGTGCAGCGTGCAAATGCGCCAGCGGGTGCTGCCAGAGAAATAGCCCTTCAACGCCGCGAAAACCAGCCGCCTGCGCCGCCGCAAATCGTGCCGCTATTGGTAAATCTGTAAACAACCAGTCGAGGTTAGCCGCTAACTTCAGCATGGCGCGCACCCTCCCGGTTATCAACCAGATGCAGCTTAACGCCCTGGCTGGCAATAGTTTGCTGGGCGTTTTCCGGTAACCGGTTATCAGAAATAATGTCGGTTAACTGTTCCAGCCCACAGATATGGAACATGCCGTATTTGCCAAACTTACTGCTGTCGCAGACCAGCACCCGACGCCGGGAAACGGTGAGTACCGCTTCTTTAACCGAGGCTTTCCCTTCGCTCGGCGTCGACATGCCGCGTTCGGTATCCCACGATGAGGAGCTCAGAAACGCCACGTCAATATTAATGGTGCGCAGAAAACTGGCGGCGCTTTTTCCAAGGCATGAGCGGTTACGCTGATCCACCAGACCACCGGTGTGATAGAGCGTGATGTGCGGCATATCCATCAGATAGTGGCTGATGGAAAAATCGTTGGTTACTACCGTCAGATTGAAACAGTGGCTGGCGGCGACCGCTTTCGCCACTTCAAACAACGACGTTCCGGCATCCAGATACAGCGTTTGTCCGGGCTCAATGAGCATGGCGGCGAGCTGGCCCATTTTACGTTTCACGTCATGATTCAACTCGGCTTTTTCCCGCCATGGCAGCTCGGATTTCAGCAGGTTATTCAGCTTCACTCCGCCGTTAATGGCGATAACTTTGCCTTCTTCTTCCAGCAACTGGATGTCGCGACGCACGGTCATATGCGACACGCTCATCAAATCTGCCAGTTCATTAAATGAGGCGGCATTTTTTTCGTGCACGTAGCGGTAGATAAAATCACGTCGTTGCTCGGGGATCATTATGTCACCTCACGCTTGCCGGGAATGTTCAAGTTCGGCCACCGCTTCTTCTGAGAGCGGAACATAGCCAAGCGGTTTTAACGTCAGCCAGATGCGGGCGCTGTCTTCCAGTTCTTCAGCGTTAAACACCGCCTCACGCAGCGAGCGACCGCTTACTACCGGCCCGTGATTGGCCAGCAGCGCGGCCGTATGGTCTGCCGCGATTTCACTCAGTGCGCTGGCAATGCCTTCATGGCCAGGCTTGAAATAGGGCAGCAGCGGTAACTGCCCGACGCGCATCACATAGTACGGCGTTAACGGCGGCAGGCAGTTTTTCGGCGTGGTGCACGGCAGGCAGGAGAGCGCGGTCAGCCATGGAGAATGCAGGTGCACGACCGCGCCGCAGGATGGCCGATGTCGATACCACGCCAGATGCATGGGCACCTCTTTTGAGGGTTTGTCGCCGCTAAGATGAACGCCGTTGGCATCCAGTCGACTTAGCGTGGCAGGATCAAGCTCGCCCAGACAAGAGTTGGTCGGGGTCACCAGATAGCCGCCATCTGGCATTTTGACGCTAAGATTGCCGGAACCGCCGCTGCTGTAACCGCGCATAAACAGGGAACGGCCATAGTGGACGAGTAGTTCGCGCAGTTGGTGTTCACTCACCGAATTCATAATGCGTACTCCTGGGCAGTAAAAAAGAAATCGTCGTCACCAAAGTTGCCTGACTTCAGCGCCAGCGCCAGACGGGAGGAAAATACCCACGGCACGCCTGGCGCAATGGCTTTGCCGACGGACAGACGCTTCACCTGCAAGGCTTCCACAACGGTGCCGGAGGTTTCTCCGCCCGCGACGATAAAGGTGTTTACACCCGCAGTTCGTAGCTTTGAACTCAGCCGGGCAAAAGCGTGTTCGATTGCCTGGCTGGCGACCTGTTCGCCGTGCTCCTGTTGAATACGTTTGAGTACGTCTGGCGGCTGGGTGGCGTATATCAGTGGCGCTAATGAGTCGCTGATATGCGTCATCGCCCAGGCGCTCAGTTCATCGGTGTAGCGTTCGGCATCAGACAGGCAGCGGGACACATCAAGCAAACGAGACGCTGCTGCGGCCTTATAGCGATTAACCTGACGATTGCTCATTGCCGAACAGCTACCGGAGAACACCACCGTTTTGGCAGGCAGTGGAAAAGAGTCCGGCGGCATGGATTGCTGGCCTCCGCTGCAGGCGGCCAGCGCGCCGCCGAGCCCGGAGCCACCGGCTAACAGAGGGCTGGCATGGAGAGCTTGCGCCAGCGTGTTGAGATCTGCTTCATCCAGCGTATCGACGATAACGTGACGCGTACCTTCAGCCTGAAGTTGGGCCAGGGCGTAAGTGACCGCTTCCACACCTTGACGCAGGGTCGTGAGGTTGATGCAACCAACCGCGCCTGGCGTTTGCGCGCTCAGCAGGCGCGGCAGGCTGGCATCGTTCATTGGATTGAGCGGATGCTTTTCCATCCCGGATTCGTTAAGCAGTATGCCGTGTACAAAAAGATGACCATGCACCACCGTGCGTCCGTTTTGCGGCAGAGCGGGGCAGTGGACGATCAGCGGAACCTGCAGGTCGTTCATCAATGCATCGCTGACCGGGCCAATATTGCCTGTTGGCGTGGAGTCAAACGTCGAACAATATTTAAAATAAATCTGGCGGACACCTGCATTTTGTTTCAGCCAGCGGGCACAGGACAGGGATTGGGTGACGGCCTGTTCTGCGGGTAATGAGCGGCTTTTCAGCGAGATGACGATAGCGTCAACCTCTTCATTCCAGCATTGCGCGGTATCGGGCATACCGGGCAGAAGCGCGACGCGCCACCCCTGCTGCGCCATAAAGCTTGCAATGTCCGTTGCGCCGGTAAAATCGTCGGCGATAACGCCTGTGGTGACGGCCATGGATCAACTCCGTTCAGATTGTTTGCTAATTGAACATATTATTCAGGAGGGCCTTTCACATTCACATGATGATTATCACAAATAAGCACATCATCGATTCAGATTAAAAACGGGTAATTTATTGAAAATAATGAGGTTAGGTGTTGAGTGTTGCGAAAATAGTCTCACAAGAGAGTGTGAAGATTCGTTAATCTTTGAGAAAGCGGAGTCGGTGGTGTGCTGCAGAGTATTATCGTGGTCGCTATAATTTTCTTGCCAATTGATCATAATCATCTGCACAAATGAGATTATTTTTTGCGGTGAGCATCATTCTTTCCTGAGGCTAATTTTTGCATATTAGCGGCCTTAATATTATTAATGCCGGAGGATAACGTGCCGCTGAAAATCCAGGATGACTATTTACAACGTTTTTTCTCTATCGCAGAACTCTTCTCCCGAGCCACTGGGTTAGCCACAGTCGTCGTTGATATTAACGGTATAGCGTTGTCTAAATGTCATAATTTTAATTCGTTTTGCACATTAATGCGTGCGGATGAGCGCTATCGAGCAGGTTGCCAAAAGTGCGACAAGTACTGTGCTTTTGAGGCATTAAAACAGCTTAAACCCAGAATACTCACCTGTCATGCAGGGCTAAGCCTGTTCTCGATGCCATTAATCCATGAGGGACACCTTTACGGTTTTATTATCTGCGGGCAGGTGCGGGTAAAATATCAGGAATATAAAACTATCGCTATTGATAACAAAAACTCATGGATTAATAACCCCGAAATTAAAGCTGAGTGGGGCCAGTCTGCGGTGGTGGATAATAATGTGCTGGTGGCGTCGGCAAATTTGTTAAGTTTTATTGTTGATAATTTTGAGAAAGAACAATTGATCTCTGAGAAGATTGAGGTTCCGGCAACCCGATACGCTCATCATTATTTCACTGAGCCTTCACGTCACGAGAAAAAACTTATGGCGGCGCTGCGTTATATTGACGAGAATTTGTATGGTGAATTGTCTTTGGAATCTGTCGCGGCTCATGTGTGCTTAAGCGCGAACTATTTCAGCCGGTTTTTCAAGAAACGCCAGGGTGTTAATTTTAAAACCTGGGTGAGTCAGAAAAAAATGCAAAAAGCAGGGGAGTTATTACACGATCCGCTTCATTCCATAGACAGTATTGCCAGGAAACTGCAATACGCGCAAACCAGTTACTTTTGCCGCGTTTTCCGGGCGGCGCATCAAACGTCGCCCCAGTCTTTTCGTCACGCCAGACTTTCGCAGTAAAGATTGTCTAGCAGCGTGATGGCTTCAGGTATAAAAGAGAGCCGATCGCTCAGGGTCACCACATCTCCGATTACAATCAGCGCCGGTGGAACAATATTAGCTTCCAGCGCCTTGCTCAATAATGAACCGAGCGTGCAGGTCAGGCGACGTTGATTTTCTCGGGTCGCGGACATAATTAGCGCGGCGGGCGTGTCTGCTGATTTACCGCCCATCAACAGCTCTTCACAGATAAACGCCAGATTGGCGATACCCATGACGATGACCAACGTGCCGTTAAGTTTCGCCAGTTGACGCCAGTCCTGCTGCTGATTGCCTTCCCGCGTGTGGCCAGTCACCACGTGAAAGCCGGAGGCAAAATCGCGATGCGTCACCGGGATACCGGCATAGGTCAGGCCGCCAATCGTAGAACTAATACCCGGTACAACTTCAAAAGGGATGCCCATTTCAACCAGATCCTCCACTTCTTCAGCCCCACGGCCAAATACATACGGATCGCCACCTTTGAGGCGCACAATGTTGTGGTGTGTTTGGGCATACTGGACCAGCAGTGCGTTGATTTCATCCTGGGGAACGCAATGGAAGCCTGGATTTTTGCCGACATTGATAAGCAGGCAGTCAGGTAATGCCCATTCCAAAATTTTAGGATTGACCAGCCGATCGTAAATAATGACGTCGGCCTGTTTAATGCACATCATTGCTTTGAGGGTCAGTAATGAAATATCACCAGGACCTGCTCCAACGAGCCAGACCTTTCCGAAAGTTTTCACAATGTGTCCTTTATCACGTCTGTCAAAAAATGGCACAAACGACATCAATAAATGATTAAAAGCAGTCGTTTGCCCGTAAGTTATAACGTGAAATTATCCAGGATTAGCGCATGGATAATATTGATTAATCTCGCAAAGTTTTTTCTGCAATAAACAAGAAGACTTGAAAAATTATTAAGAACTTATTGGCACTATTTACTTAGGTTTAACCTTATTTAAATTGTGTTTATTGTTGTGCTTGAGTATTATTGGTTAATATTTATCCGCCATCAGTGTGAGCAAATCATGGATTGGATCAATGACATCAATGGAGAAAATAAAATATAACTCTCGGTGCTTATCTGGGTGCCTTGAATTATTTTTTATAAATTAAACTATTTTTGTACGCTGCATATGGAAGAGGTTATGAGAGGAAAAATACCCAAGACGGAGTTGCTGGTAACTTTTGAAGTGGTTGCGCGTCACGAAAGTTATACCCGGGCAGCTGAAGAGTTGGCGTTAACACAAAGTGCTGTTTTCCGCCAGGTGAATGCACTGGAGGATTTTCTTAATACCGCGCTATTTAATCATGCCAAAAAACGTATTTTTTTAAATGCGGCCGGCAAACACTATTTAAGTATCGTTAAAGAAACGTTAAATAAACTCGAGCGTGATACGACCACAATAATGACCTGGCAACCGACCGTACAGGTTATTGAGCTGGCGGTAAATCCGACGTTCAGTACGCATTGGTTGATCCCCAACCTGCGCGAGTTTAACAAACTCAATCCTGATATTATCGTGAACATCCATTCGCTGGCGAATATCGGTGATTTTCTTAATCGTGAGTATGATGCGGCAATTATGCGCGAAGATTTCTACTCACCGTGGTCAGAGGTTGAGTATCTGTTTGAAGAGGAAATTCTGCCAGTTTGCAGCCGCTGTCTGCTGGCCGAACCGGAACGGAAACTGTCAGTCCACGAACTGCTGAACGAATACCCGCTGTTGCACCAGAGTACGCGAATCAAAGGCTGGCAGGAATGGTTTGCGCTGTCCAACGTCAGCAGCCCGCTGGTAAATAAAGGCCCGAGATTTGATCTGTTGTCGATGTTGATTGCGGCGGTCCGTTCTAATCTGGGGGTTGCGCTGCTTCCTCGTTTTGCCATTCAGCACGATCTGGACAATGGAGATATGGTCATTCCTTGCGATGTTCCGATGCGCACCGGGAACCGTTTCATTATGACGTGGCGTGAAGAGAAATCGGAGTCTGCGCATTTACAGACATTTCGTAACTGGTTGCTCAGTAAGTCCGTGGTGTCGGCTACCTGACGGTGGTTTGCGCTTTATCAGGCCTACAACGATTGGTAGGCCGGATAAGACGCGTTAGCATCGTTATCCGGCAAAAGAACGGCTACCAGTCGATTCCAATCTGTGCCTGAATCCCGCGGTCAAACGCGTGCTTGACCGGGCGAATTTCACTGACCGTATCGGCCAGTTCCAGTAACAGCGCATGGCATCCGCGCCCGGTCACGATGACGCTTTGCTCCGCAGGGCGATTTTCGATGGCGCTGATAACCTCCTGGGTGTCCAGATAGTGGTAAGCCAGCATGTAAGTAAGCTCATCCAACACCACCAGATCGTACTGCGGATCAGCCAGCATGCGCTTACTTTCCTGCCAGACTACCGTTGCCGCCTCGATATCCGCTTGCCGATTTTGGGTTTCCCAGGTAAATCCGGTGCCCATAATATGAAATTCGACACCGAGCGGTTGCAGCGTGTTGTACTCGCCATTATCCCACTGGCCTTTAATAAACTGCGCGATGCCAACGGTTTTTCCGTGACCAACCGCGCGCGTTGCCGTACCAAAGGCTGCGGTGGATTTTCCTTTACCGTTGCCGGTGAAGACAATCAGGATCCCTTTCTTCTCCGTTGCTGCCGCCACGCGGGTATCAACCTGTTCTTTCAGTTTCTGCTGACGCTGGCGGTGTCTGTCATTATTGGCTCGCGCTTCCATGGTGACTCCTTAATGTCCTGCCGGACAGGTTGCGCAGCGGTGCTGCTGCTCAAACTGGCTAAAGAAGTTATTGCCTTTGTCATCCACTAATACGAAGGCCGGCATATTTTTAACTTCCATCATCCACACCGCTTCCATTCCCAGCTCGGGATATTCAAGGCAGTGCAGGCTCTTCACGTACTGCTGCGCCAACAAGGCTGCGGCGCCGCCAATGCTGCCAAGGTTAAAACCACCATGTTTGCGACACGCATCCGTGACTTGCGCGCTGCGGTTGCCTTTCGACAACATGATCAGACTGCCGCCCGCGGCCTGGAAAGCATCGACGTAACCGTCCATGCGCCCGCCGGTTGTGGGACCGAGCGAACCGCAGGCCAGATTACTGGGGGTTTTAGCCGGGCCCGCGTAATAGACGATATGGTTTTTCATGTAATCTGGCATCGGTTCGCCGTTATCCAGGCGCTCTTTGATTTTGGCATGCGCGATATCGCGAGCCACAACAATCGGGCCGTTTAACGATAAACGCGTCCCAATTGGCAGAGTGGTGAGATCCTGCAGGATCTCGCGCAACGGACGATTCAGATCCAGTTGTACGGTCTGGGCGCCATTTTCCACCCGCTGCGAATCGGGAATAAATTTGCCCGGATTATGCTCGAGTTTTTCCAGCCAGATTCCGTGTTTGTTGATTTTGGCCTTGATGTTGCGGTCGGCTGAGCAGGAGAGAGCCATGGCGATAGGGCAGGAGCCGCCGTGGCGTGGCAGGCGGATCACCCGGATATCGTGGGCAAAGTATTTGCCGCCAAACTGCGCGCCGATGCCAAACTCGCGACTGGCGTTGAGCAGCTCGGCTTCCAGCGCCGTATCGCGGAATGCCTGACCCAATTCGTTCCCGCTGGTGGGCAGGTTATCGTAATATTTAGTTGAAGCCAGTTTAGCAACTTTCAGCGTCTGGTCGGCGGACAAGCCTCCAACGACGAAAGCGATGTGATACGGAGGGCAGGCGGCTGTACCCAGTGATTTCATTTTTTCGATCAGAAACGCGGTGAGCTTTTCCGGCTGCAGAATAGATTTGGTTTCCTGGAACAGCGCCGCTTTGTTAGCAGAGCCGCCGCCTTTGTTGACGAACAGGAAACGGTATTCGTTACCCGGCGTGGCGCTGATGTCGATTTGCGCCGGCAGGTTAGTCTGGGTATTGACCTCGGTATACATGTCCAGCGGGGCATTTTGCGAGTAACGCAGGTTGTTTTCGGTGAAGGTGGTGTACACGCCTTTGCTTAATGCTTCTGCGTCATCGCCGCCGGTCCAGACATGCTGTCCTTTGCAGGCCACAATGGTTGCCGTCCCGGTATCCTGGCAGTTGGGCAGGACGCCTTTGGCCGAAACCTCAGCATTGCGTAGCAGTTGCAATGCGACGTACTTATCGTTACTGCTGGCCTGCGGATCGTGCAGAATGCTGGCTATCTGTTTTAAATGTCCGGCGCGCAGGAAAAATGAAGCCTCATAAAATGCCTGCTGGGCTAATAAGGTTAGCGCTTCTGGCGCAACCTTAATCACTTCCTCTCCGTCTAACTCCGTTACCGCAACGTGCTGGTTACTCAGTAATTCATATTCGGTATTATCTTTACTCTGAACAAAGAGTTCCTGCCAGACAAATGGTTTAGACATGTTTACATCTCACCTTTTAGTTAATATGTCGGATGGCGCTCACGCCATCCGTAATTGCTTAATGCGCTAAAAAGACATTGGCTTTTGTCGCTTCGGCGACATATTCGATCGTTTTCTGGGCGCGAACGCTGTTACCGGCTTCATCCAGCGGCGGAGAATAGACGGCAATCGCATATTCGCCCGGGACAACGGCGACCATTCCGCCGCCGACGCCGCTTTTTGCCGGGATGCCCACGGTGTAGAGCCATTTACCGCTGCCGTCGTATAGTCCGGCAATCGCCATTTCTGCCAGCACCTGCGGAACATATTTTTCATTCAGCAACTGCTTGCCGTTGAATGGAGATTTGCCTTTGTTCGCCAGTACCGCCCCCATTTTGGCCAGTTGCTCAACGGTGATATCCACCGAGCACTGACGGGTATAAATTTCGACAGCTTCGTCGGTATTGCCATAGAAGCTGTTATAGGATTCCATCAGCTTCGCCAGTGCCTGATTGTGCTGGTTGGTTTCCATCTCGGATTTAAAGACCGGCTCATTAACCGTGAGCGTGGCGTCGGCCCAGACGTTCAGGTTGTCGAGGATTTTGTTCCAGCGATCGGTTTTGTCTTTAGCTTCAATCAGGCTAACGGTGCTCATCGCCCCGGCGTTTACCAGCGGGTTCTCAGGTGCGCCTTTGGTCAGCTCAACCGCTAAACCGGAGTTGAAGGGCATGCCGGTGGCATTGGCCCCGAGTTTATCCAGCACCACCTGAGGGCCGTGCTGTTCCATGGCGAGCGCCATGGTGAAGACTTTGCTCAGGGATTCCATGGGGAAGGGTTTGTTAACATCGCCAACCTGGTAGATCTTGCCGTCCACCGTGGCAATGGTGATGGCAAAGTTATTCGGGCTGTAGGTCGCCAGGGCAGGGATGTAGTCGGCGACTTTTCCATCGTGGTTACTTTTATATTTTTGATGTGCCTGGTCGATAAGCTTTGCGTAATCCGGCGTGGTTTGCGCGAGAGTCGTTGCGCTAAACAAAACGCTGAAGGAAAAAATACTCACGCCGAGAAGAGTTTTAGTCATGGTGCAATCCTGTTGGTGTGCTCATCATGGTGCCGGATGGCGGCTTACCGCCTTATCCGGCCAACGGATAGTTAAACGTTATGTAGGCCGGATAAGCGTAAGCGTCATCCGGCAAAAACGTCGTATCAGGACAACGCGACTTCTGTTTCGGTAACCGGACGTTCTTGTTCCGGGGTCTTCACTGGTGCAGTGCCACGACAACCCTGGCCGAAGTGTTCACCTTCCCAGCGACCTACAATGGCAGCACCCATTGCGTTACTCATGACGTTGGTAGCAGAACGACCCATATCGAGGAACGGATCGACGCCCATCAACAGGATCAGACCGGCTTCAGGAATGTTGAACTGGTTCAGGGTTGCGGCGATAACCACCATTGATGCACGCGGTACGCCCGCCATCCCTTTAGAGGTCAGCATCAGGATTAACAGCATGGTAATTTGCTCGCCCATGCTCAGCTCAATGTTGCACGCCTGAGCAATAAAGACGGTGGCAAATGAGCAGTACGCCATGGAGCCGACCAGGTTAAAGGAGTAACCGATAGGCAGAACGAAGCTGGCGATTTTTGAAGAAACGCCGAATTTTTCCAGCTTGTCCAGGGTGCCAGGGAAGGCGGCTTCTGAGCTGGAGGTAGTAAAGGCCAGCAGTGCAGGCTCGAGGATTGATTTGGTCAAACGCGCGATGCAAGGCCCGACTATCATGGTTGACAGGCCAATCAGGATTGCCCAAAGCATACCCAGGGTCAGATAGAATTCACCCATGAAGATCCCGGCGCTGACCATCACCCCCAGACCACGTTCGGCAATCAGACCAGAAATAGCGGCAAATACGGTCAGTGGTGCAAACAGCATGACGTAGCCCGTCAGCTTCAGCATCACGTGTACCAGTGAATCCAGAACCTTCACGATAGGCTCGGCTTTTTCACCAATCGCGGCCAGGCTGCAACCGAGGAAAATTGAGAACACCACGATCTGCAGAATTTCATTACGCGCCATCGCATCGACAATACTGGTCGGTACCGCGTGCGAGATAAACACTTTCAGCGTGAATGGCTCTGACTTAACGGCGGCAACAGCCCCGACGTCATGTGGCACGAAGTTGATCCCCGCGCCTGGCTGGAAGATGTTAACGATAACCAGACCCAGTGCAATTGACACCAGAGAGGCGCAAATAAACAGGAAGAAGGTTTTCGAAAATATACGTCCCAGCGTTTTGGCATCGCCCATTTTGGCAATACCAACAACCAGAGTTGAAATAACCAATGGCGCGATAATCATTTTTACCATGCGTAAGAATATAGTGGTAAAAATAGAAATATCTGCTGCATAGGATTTTGCGGTTTCAGCCGCGGCCATATTATTTATGGCCACCCCGGCAATCATGCCGAGTATCAGGCCTAATATGATCATCTTCGTTAAACTTATTTTCTTCATGTGTACTCCATCGGATAAAGGCTGGTAATTGGAATTGTGTAGGGTGGCGTGCGCCTGAGCCTGGACAGCAGCTCAGACGCACGCCTGTTGTGACCAACCGCATGAATAATTCGAAGCACTGTGATACCGCTGAATTCTGTGCTCCAATGGTTGTTATTGTGTTTTTTGTTACAAGTCGAACTCAATACTTAATAATGGAGCGTGTTGCTGCGCACCATAAACATCATTGTCACCGACGTTGCCGGAAATAATATCGCGCGGCATGACGATTTTTACGGCGTTCGCCGGATCGAACCACACGATATTGTGAATAAAGTCAGGTTCAACATTATATAAACTGGCAATGAGCTGCGGCGTTAATTGCTCGCAGGCTTTTACCCGCTGATAGTCTTCCCTGGTTTTAAATAAAATATCTAAGACCAGTTCGTACGGTCCGGCGTTTTTGGAGCGAATAACCTGTGCCAGTGAACAAATTGAGTGTTTCATGCCTGAACTCCTTCTGGCGTCACCTGTTCAATGTGGAAATCAAATCGCAGCGCATCGCTCGCTTCAATCAGGTGATAGATCGAGAACTCATACACCGGTCCACTTTGAATATCAGATGGCGAGAACGGGAAGGCGAGGTTGCCCGCAGTCGCAATGCGATTTTCATAGCCGTAATGCAGCAGGGTAGAGCGTACCAGCGAGCAAACGCTGTTGGCGATATCCTGCGTCGGCGCAACGACATCCAGTAAAATCCCCAGCTCATGACCGGCGGTTTTCATCGGTTCATGGTTGCCCATCACACCGTTCTTACCATACAGGTGGAACGTCATGCGGATACTGTCGTCATTCAGTGAGAGGTTACGCGCCACGCTTGCCTGTACCTCTTCGAGAATGGTGTCAATCCCGGCAATCATAATTGGGTCGCGCGTTCCGGCGATGGTCAGGCAACGGAAGCCAACCTGACGCGCGCCTTCCAGTTTCAACGCATACGGTGTTTCTTCATGACGTGAACCACTGACATACACTTCGCCTTCGTTAACCTGGGTAAAGGTGCACGCTTTCAGGTTCAGCACGCCGCCTGGTCCTGGCAGGAAGTACGGATCGGACTTCTCATACAGGGTGTGCGCCGCAGCGGAAGTTTCAGTGAACTTACGCTTGGGATTGAACGCCTTCAGCGTAAAGCCGTTGTCATCAATGATCCCCATCGCACAATCTGAGCCGGAGCCAGGGGTGGCAGCAATGGCAGCACACTCAAGGATCTTCCCGCAATGAAGTGCCAGACCTTCATCAAAGCCCTGCATTATTGGCAGCGCGGCGAAGCAGGCCGGATCGTAGGCACGTCCGCCCAGAACCACCTGCGCGCCAGCTTCGAGCGCACGCTGAAAAGGCTCGACGCCCATCTGCGCGACAATGTAGGTGCTCTCTTCAATTGCATCGTGAGTCAGTTCAGGCACAAAATCGAGCGCGGTGATTTTGCCGTTATCCAGCGCCTGATGAACGATTTCTTTGTCGACATCAGACGGGATTAACGCCATTGAGAAGGACAGTTTTTCTTCCTGTGCGATCTCATGGATTATCTGGCGACACCACTCCAGATGCGGAGCTGCGCCAGAACCACCGGCCGTGCCGATCACTACCGGGATGTTGTTCTTCACGCCTGCCACGATCATATAGCGCAGATCGCGTTTCACACCGGCCCGGTCGGTAAAGGGTTTACCCGCCCCCAGATAGTGGGGGCCTGGATCGGAGGAACCTGCGTCAACAGCAATAAGATCCGGTGACTCTTCCATGGCTTTACGAAAACTTTCTTCCGGGAAGCCATAACCCAGGATAGCCGTAGGCGATAAGATCTTAAATGTGCGTGCCATCTCTTAATCCTTAGTTTGCAACAGCGCGATGGTGCGGTTCATTTCGTTAAACACGATGTTGAGACCTTCATCGAAACCCATACCCGGCTTGATCAGCATGCGCATTGGACGCGCAGCCAGCGCGACGTGTACGCAGGTACGCGCACTGATTTCCGTTTCGTTACAGGTACCGCCCTGATAGGCTTCCATTCCGTGTTTGTTGCAATACAGCACCGCATCGACGATGTTGTGAATACCGCCCAGATCCGGGGTCTTGATCTGCACCATGTGGCAACTGCCCGCGTCGGTGAAGTCCACGATATCCTGATAGGTGTTACACCATTCATCCGCAACAATTTTCACGCCGGAACCCAGACGGGTAAGCTCCTGAGTGATCTCGGTGAGCATGCGGATCTGATCCGGCTTGTTACCGGCATCTACCGGGCCTTCAATGTACAGCGGCAGGCCTTGAGCTTCGGCTTCCAGGCTGGCGATGTATTCGGCGCAACGCACCGGATCCATATCGAAGATCAGACCGATGGTGCCGTAGACATCAATATGCAGCGTCGGGTGATAGGTTTCGTTGGTGCGCAGGCTCAGGATGCGGTTTGATAACCAGCGGACGTACTCACGCAGTTTTTCGCCTTTGAAGCCCAGCTTCTCTTCTACGTTATTGATCAGCGCATGCGGCAGGACGTCCACACCTTTGAGGATCATCTTGTCGACGGCGATATAACGGTCGTCGCCGCTCTGGCCAAATAATGGAATGGCTTCCGGGACGCACGGCAGTTGCCATTCATCACAAACCACTTCTGCTTTCAGACGACCGGTAGCCAGTGCTGCCGCGTCGAGCAGCGCCTGAGACAGACCATAACGTACGGCGGTATGCAGCAGATGGCCGTCAATACGCAGTTCGTCAAAGAAACGGGCGTTGGTCAGGAACGAATCAACGTCGCGGCCTTCCAGCAGCGGTTTGATGTGATCGTTGAGGAACGGAATGAAGTTTTCAGCCAGGAACAGCGGATCGCGTCCACCTGCACCTGAATATTGCACCGCTGCACAATCGCCCACTGCTACTGCGCCGTTTTCCAGAATCAGCTGTACGGATACGCATTCACCCGCCTGACGAACAGACGTAAATCCAGGCGTTACCGGAGCGCCGGTATAGATAAACCCGTCATGACCGGCGCCGTTTTTGATGGCCTGCTGATCGTCAAAATAAAATGAGGAGTAGCCAGCTGTGAAAAGGGCCTGTTTAATTTTCATTATGGTCTTCCTATTAATTTACTGTGGGATACGGCGTTGATGTCATCAATGACCATCTGGAAAGAAGGCTTGCGGCCTTCGAAATGCGCGCGCTCTGCGACGTAGTCGTGGTGCAGGGCAAGAATGTCTTTCGGCAGCGGAACGGCACCGGCTTCGAGAATACGGATGGCGCCTGTGTTATCGCGAACAGGCAGGATCTTACCGGCGTTACAGGCGGCAGGCGCGAAAGGTACATCCAGTACGCCTGCTTCAAAGGCCAGCACCGTACCGCGCGCAATGTCGCCATTGCCCAGTTCGAAGACTTTCTTCAGCACCGCGCGGACTTCGCTCTTAATCAGATCAACTTCCTGCTCCACGGCAGCGCACTGCGGGAATTTCTGGTCGCTGACCATGTTGAGCATCTGGCGTGAAGCTTTCAGACCCTGGGCGTTCGCTGCCGCCGTTGGGATACCGAACGCTTCGTGCGGGCTTTTGGTGATCACTTTGGTGGCACCTGACATACCGGCAACCGCTGCGCCCCAGGCGATAACGGAGAAGGCTTTTGCTTCATCTTCCGGGAATCCGCCCATCCACTGGTGGAAAACGGTACTCAGTTCGTAATCGTCAAAGCCGTGGTTATGGAAATATTCGTGGGAAAGTTCGCGCAGCGCCTGAATCGCTGCAATATCCTGCGTTAGGCTACCGACCTGGCCGTAGCCAACGGTAATTGACTTCACGCCTTGTTCCAGAGCCAACAGACCTTCGATAATCGCCACCGAGTGGGACATAAACGGCGGGATCAGGGTGCCGGTCAGTGGGCCAAACGGTTCACGGTTGATACGAATACCGTTCTCTTCGTACAGGCCCATCAGGCGGTCGCAGTACTGCCAGTCGCGGATGGATTTTTCCAGAGTGACACGTTTAGCGTAAGGAATGTTGTAGGAGATGCCGCCGCCTTCGTAGCTGGTAAAGCCACTGGCCATGGCGATTTCTGC
The DNA here is from genome assembly GCF_027919895.1 of Citrobacter sp. 21OH12SH02A-Citro. NCBI lineage: Bacteria > Pseudomonadati > Pseudomonadota > Gammaproteobacteria > Enterobacterales > Enterobacteriaceae > Citrobacter > Citrobacter sp. 21OH12SH02A-Citro. The sequence goes on along the minus strand of NZ_CP114801.1, from coordinate 3,260,998 downwards.
CAGCAGGCGCGCATCAGGCGTGCCGTGACGAACCTGGATCGGTTTTTCCAGTGCTTCAGTCATACGACGGCAGGCAGCAACCCCGTGATTGACGACCGGTAAACCATTCAGCTTGGAAGTACCTGCTTCGATAGATTTCTGGATCCCGACAGCGGCTTCTTCATAGCGGTTCAGACGGGTATAGGCATCGATAGTACTCGGCAGGAGGTCGCACTCTTCCTGCAATGTTTTGAGCAGCGCAATATGCTCATCCATTAATGCTACGCCTGCGCGCGGCTGGCTCAGGGTTTTCCCTTCCTGATCGGCCTTCAGCAGAGCAAGGGAGAAGCGCTTTTTATCCGGAATTGATTGCTGGTACTTCACGCCATCTTCGAAGTTCTCAACGTCTTTGCCGGTTTCCCAGGTTTGTAATACCTGATGCCTTTCGGTCATGAATTCGTCATGGGTCAATTTTTTATTTCGAAGTTCCATTCGTAGCTGCCTTAAGTTTTATAGGGTTAAACACTGAATGCTGGTGCGAGCAGCGGCTTGCGGGTACAGCCTGGCGACGTTTGCCAGTAGCGGGAGCAGGCCATTTGAATCGCGGTAATACTCAAACTGATTCGGTAACAAAATTCTTTTACCCTGGTCGTCCAGCTCCCGGTATTTGAGCCAGTTATGGATATCGAACTGGCTGGCGCGAGAGAGCCATCCCCCTGAACCGACGACTTTGCGTACGGTGGTGAGATCGCGACCCATCTGTAAATCCACGTTACCCACGCAGGTGCAAACCTGCTTTTTAGTGCCCGCGTGGCGCTCAGCGGCATAGCCCACGCACAAACCTGCCAGCAGGGTGTCGAAATATTTCTCCTCCTCGCTGAGCGGCAGGTAATCCGGTTGCCCCACCAGATGACGCAGGTAGCGGTAAAACGCTTCCTCGCGCTGCGGTTGTTGGGCGAAGATGACTTTCACCATATCCTGCGTACTTTCTCCCACCACGACGGCGGAAACGCGCATTCCCAGGTCGCCTTCAACGGTACGTTTGACGAACGGTTCAGGAACACCATGCAGGACGGTATCGGGGGAGAGGGTATTCGCGCTGGCCGAATAGACATCCGTGGTGGCTCCGCCCATATCAATCAGCATGAATTCCTTCCATGCGCTGTCGTAATCGCTAATGGCTTTGACTAACTCATATACCGTCCATGGCGTCGGCATTGGCTCTTCGCCGGTTTCGCCGACGATGACGTCCAGACCTTTACCTTTGACAATGCGTGACAAGAACACATCGCAAATCGCCTGGCGCGCGGCAAACGGATTCGGGTGATCGAGATCAGGCAGAATGTTGTCTACCGTGGTCAGATCTTTATGTCCCAGAATCGTTTGTATTTCGTCCTGAATGTCCCGGTTTCCGGCGTAGATAATGGCGCAATCAAGCGTTGAGCCTGCCAGCGCATGCGCATTCGCCAGGCCGTAGCTTTCTTCGCCACCGTCTGTACCGCCGGTAAACAACAGAATGTCTGGCGGTGATGATTCCAGCTCCTGGATGTCATGCCGGTTCAGTTTGTACGAATAATATTGCGCGATTTTCGCTCCTGCCGAATGGGCGGTAACTTTTGCTGATTCCAGCGTAATGGAAGGCACCAGCCCCATTGCTGCAACGGCGAGTCCACCCTTGGCCGAGGAGGAGTATTTCAACTGCACTTCACCACTTTTCAGTAACGGGCGAGCATCGGCAACGTTCAGCACCTGATTCAGGCTGGCAAAAAAACCGTCTGCCAGATGATGTGTGGTGGTTGGGGTCAGGACATGGTTTACCAGGGTTAATTCCTCGCCTTCATGGGCGAAGAGGGCAGCCTTGGTCCATGTCGAGCCGATATCGACAGAAACTGTTTGCATCAGATAGCCTCTTCCAGGCAACGCTGCTCAAGGCCATTGTGTTGGCGAATATCATTGGTGATAAGCGCGCAGACATCTTCCAGGTCGTGGCTCGGTGCGAAGACGCGGTTAAAACCCATCTCCTTAAACTTCACTTCCACATCGCCGAAGTCATGTTTACCAACTACCAGGTTGCCACCGACGTACAGCAGAATGTCGCCGAGGCCGCGTTCGATGCAGCGCTCACGTAACCCGAGGCAGTCAATGTCGCCATGACCGTAGATAGAGGACACCACGATGGCATCGGCGCCTGTTTCAATCGCGGCATCAATATATTCATCCTGGCTCACCATCACCCCGAGGTTGATTACGTGAAAATCATGAGCAGTAAAAACGCGATCCAGAACTTTATTACCTACTGCATGGCAGTCAGCACCGATGACGCCAATAACAAGTGTAGATTTCTTCATGGGTAATCCTCTGTAGGGCTGATGGTCAATAAGTGAAAATTATTTTCTAATATTTAGAACATGGTTTGTGACAACCTCTTAATAGGGTCGGAGTTTCTGTGTAAGCGGAAAAGGAAGCAATTGATCTATTTTCAAAATATCCTGCGCAAAATGATTGTTATATTTTTTATTAATAAAAATTCTTGTTTGTCAGGTAGTTGAATGTTGTTTTTGCGGGTTTTTTTAATTTACCAGGAAAATGAAGAATAAATGACTTGCCATGTTTGTGATCGAAATCTTATTTTGTTGTGCGCCTCATTTATGCGTCATTTTTTATAATTTAAAAAATTACCTTTACTAAATAACTTGTGAACGGGATAACGGTTTTTTATTGTTTAATCTTATATGACATAATTATATTTTGTTAAATTTAAGATAAAAATGATAATGAATTGTTTGTGGCATATTTAAACGTTGCCACATAAGAGAAAAAGAGAAGTGAGTGATAACTTTCAGTGATGCTTTAAGCGAAACGCCTGCGCTGTGCTGAGGACGTCAAACCCAATGCGTCTGTCAATGAGGGACGCTTTCGCTTCCATTTGAGATAGTTACATCTTGGTGTTAATTATAAGTAAAATTTAAATGAATAATTTGTATGAAATAACAATTCCATGACTTGCTAAACAAAAAACTGTGAGCTACCCAGCAATAGTGACTCTTTATCTGCTGGCAATTTTGTCAGTCGGGCGGGTTAAAAGATCGTGTAGATTTAAATAAATATCCTATCATTTATAGTAACGGCAATTACTCATTGAAAAACATACCGTTAACATGGTGTTCACTAGTCGCCTGACTGTTAAACACTATTAACATTAAATTTGAAAATTGATTTAAATCAATGTTTAAAACTTGGTAAACAGCCTCAAAAGAGGTTAAATTGCTGCAGATCAAATTGGTCTGAAAGTGATAAATTAGCTATAAATTGATCACTATCGAAAAATGCAAATTTACCTCGATAAAAACCTGTTTATTGTAAGGATTTTACGGCGTAATATAATTGCGGGATCAATTTGAGTGTTTTATTAACATGTTTGTAACCTTTCATCATTGTCCTTTCTTCAAATGAGAAGAAAGAGCAGCGGCGGAGGGAAGCAGATAAATTTGTATTGGGGCATGCGTGTGACCCTTTCTAACGGGGTTCACTCTCGGAGTCTTCATGCGATGAGCAAGGAGTCATGATGTTAGATATAGTCGAACTGTCGCGCTTACAGTTTGCCTTGACCGCGATGTACCACTTCCTGTTTGTGCCACTGACGCTAGGTATGGCGTTCTTGCTGGCCATCATGGAAACGGTCTACGTCCTTTCCGGCAAACAGATTTATAAAGATATGACCAAGTTCTGGGGCAAGTTGTTTGGTATCAACTTCGCTCTGGGTGTGGCAACCGGTCTGACCATGGAGTTCCAGTTCGGGACTAACTGGTCTTACTACTCCCACTATGTAGGGGATATTTTCGGTGCGCCGCTGGCGATCGAAGGTTTGATGGCCTTCTTCCTCGAATCCACCTTTGTAGGTCTGTTCTTCTTCGGCTGGGACCGTTTGGGTAAAGTCCAGCATATGTGCGTCACCTGGCTGGTGGCCCTGGGTTCTAACCTGTCCGCACTGTGGATTCTGGTTGCGAACGGCTGGATGCAAAACCCAATCGCCGCGGATTTCAACTTTGAAACCATGCGCATGGAGATGCTGAGCTTCTCTGAACTGGTGCTCAACCCGGTAGCACAGGTGAAATTTGTTCACACTGTGGCATCTGGTTATGTTTGTGGCGCGATGTTCGTTCTGGGGATCAGCTCCTACTATATGCTGCGCGGTCGTGACTTCGCGTTTGCTAAACGTTCTTTTGCAATCGCCGCCAGCTTTGGTATGGCTGCTATTCTGTCTGTTATCGTTCTGGGTGATGAATCCGGTTACGAAATGGGCGACGTGCAGAAAACCAAACTCGCTGCTATTGAAGCAGAATGGGAAACGCAGCCTGCACCGGCTTCCTTTACCCTGTTCGGTATTCCGGACCAGGATGCGCAGGAAAACCATTTTGCGATTCAAATTCCTTATGCGCTGGGCATCATTGCCACCCGCTCTGTTGATACACCGGTCATTGGTCTGAAAGACCTGATGGTGCAGCACGAAGAGCGCATCCGTAACGGGATGAAAGCGTATCAACTGCTGGAAGAACTGCGTGCAGGAACTACCGATCAGGCCGTTCGCGACCAGTTCAACAGCATGAAGAAAGACCTGGGTTATGGTCTGCTGCTGAAACGCTATACGGATAACGTCACCGACGCGACCGAAGCGCAAATTCAGCAGGCAACGAAAGATTCTATTCCTCGCGTTGCGCCGCTGTACTTCGCTTTCCGTATTATGGTGGCGTGCGGCATTCTGATGCTGGCAATCATCGCAGTGTCCTTCTGGACCGTGATTCGTAACCGTATCGGTGAGAAAAAATGGCTGCTGCGCACCGCGCTGTATGCGATTCCTCTGCCGTGGATTGCCATTGAATCCGGTTGGTTTGTTGCAGAGTACGGCCGCCAACCGTGGGCGATTGGTGAAGTGTTACCAACAGCCGTAGCGAACTCTTCGCTGACCGCTGGCGACCTCATCTTCTCGATGCTGTTGATTTGCGGCCTGTATACCCTGTTCCTGGTGGCTGAACTGTATCTGATGTTCAAGTTCGCACGCCTTGGGCCGAGTAGCCTGAAAACCGGTCGTTATCACTACGAGCAGTCCACTGTGACTTCTCAGCCGGCACGCTAAGACAGGAGTCGTCAAATGATCGATTATGAAGTATTGCGTTTTATCTGGTGGCTGCTGGTTGGCATTCTGCTGATTGGTTTCGCGGTCACTGATGGCTTCGACATGGGGGTGGGCATGCTCACCCGTTTCCTCGGTCGTAATGATACCGAGCGTCGAATTATGATTAACTCCATCGCCCCGCACTGGGACGGTAACCAGGTTTGGCTCATCACCGCGGGTGGCGCACTGTTCGCTGCCTGGCCGATGGTGTATGCCGCTGCGTTCTCCGGTTTCTATGTGGCGATGATCCTGGTACTGGCGTCTTTGTTCTTCCGTCCGGTCGGTTTTGATTACCGCTCCAAGATTGAAGACATGCGCTGGCGCAACATGTGGGACTGGGGCATCTTCATTGGTAGCTTCGTTCCACCGCTGGTTATTGGCGTGGCGTTCGGCAACCTGCTGCAAGGGGTTCCGTTCCACGTAGACGACTACATGCGTTTGTACTACACCGGTAACTTCTTCCAGTTGCTGAATCCGTTTGGTCTGCTGGCGGGTGTCGTGAGTGTTGGGATGATCATCACCCAGGGCGCGACCTATCTGCAGATGCGTACGGTAGGTGAACTGCATCTGCGTGCGCGTGCAACGTCGCAGGTTGCGGCACTGGTCACTATGGTCTGCTTCGCGCTGGCTGGCGTGTGGGTGATTTACGGTATTGACGGTTATGTTGTGACCTCAGCACTGGATCATCATGCCGCCTCTAACCCGCTGACCAAAGAAGTGGCTCGCGTGGCTGGCGCATGGATGGTGAACTTTAACAATGCACCTATCTTGTGGCTGGTTCCTGCACTGGGCGTGGTTCTGCCGCTGTTGACCATCCTGACTTCTCGTATGGAGAAAGGGGCATGGGCGTTCGTCTTCTCTTCACTGACGTTAGCCTGCATCATCCTGACGGCTGGTATCGCAATGTTCCCGTTTGTGATGCCATCCAGCACCATGATGAACGCAAGTCTGACCATGTGGGATGCAACGTCCAGCCAGCTGACGCTGAATCTGATGACGTATGTAGCTTGTGTGTTCGTTCCGATCATTCTGCTGTACACCGGCTGGTGTTACTGGAAGATGTTCGGTCGCATCACCAAAGAAGATATTGAAAGCAACACCCACTCTCTGTACTAAGTAAGGAGCTTAAAATGTGGTATTTCGCATGGATTTTGGGAACGCTTCTTGCCTGTGCATTTGGGATAATCACAGCGCTGGCGCTTGAGCACGTTGAATCAGGCAAAGCCGGACAAGAAGATAGCTGATGACCAACATTATCGCGATGCAGTATAACGCGATGGATAAGCGCCCCTTGCGGGCGCTTTCCTTTGTGCTGGCAATCGTGTTGGCTGGCTGCATATTCTGGGATCCGTCACGTTTCGCGGCCAAAACCAGTGAGCTGGAAATCTGGCATGGTCTCCTGCTGATGTGGGCGGTCTGCGCAGGCATCATTCACGGCGTTGGTTTTCGTCCACGCGCCGTACACTGGCAGGGCATTTTCTGCCCGCTAATCGCGGATATCGTCCTGGTTGTTGGTCTGATTTTCTTCTTCTTTTGAATAAGAAACATCCTTAAATATTTATGGGCTTGCATAAGCCCATAAATTTTTACTCTCCGTTTACTTTCCCCCATTCCAAACCACCATTCCCGCGCGTATAGTAGCGAAGTTTGAAAGCATTAACCTAAGGTTGTGCCCTGGAGTTGTGTGCGGTGGCGACACTGGACCATCAGGACGCAACTTAATTGCATTACCGGGATGTAAAGTGAATACAGCGCGATATACAACGACATTCTTGAAGCATCGCGGCGGCAAGAACGCGAGTCACCAGGCGCTTACAAAGTTAAGCGACCGGTGTGAGTGGGCGAAGCCAACAAAGAGGCAGTAAGAATGAACAAGTATATGTTTCGATGGCCGGTTCGTGTCTACTATGAAGACACCGATGCCGGTGGAGTGGTTTACCACGCCAGCTACGTCGCTTTTTACGAAAGAGCACGCACAGAAATGCTGCGTCATCATCACTTCAGTCAGCAGGTCCTGTTGGCCGAACGTGTAGCCTTTGTGGTGCGCAAGATGACGCTGGAGTATTTTGCGCCTGCCCGGCTCGACGATATGCTCGAAGTCCAAACCGAAATTACGTCAATGCGTGGCACCTCATTGGTTTTCACGCAACGCATTGTCAACGCAGAGAACACCGTGCTGAATGAAGCCGAAGTTCTGATTGTTTGCGTTGATCCACTCAAAATGAAGCCTCGTGCGCTTCCCAAGTCTATTGTCGCGGAGTTTAAGCAGTGACTGACATGAATATCCTTGATTTGTTCCTGAAGGCAAGCCTTCTGGTTAAACTTATCATGTTGATTTTGATTGGTTTCTCAATCGCATCCTGGGCCATTATTATCCAGCGGACCCGTATTCTTAATGCGGCTTCACGTGAAGCCGAAGCATTTGAAGACAAGTTCTGGTCCGGCATTGAATTGTCGCGCCTGTATCAGGAAAGCCAGGGGCGTCGTGATAACCTGGTGGGCTCGGAACAAATTTTCTACAGCGGATTCAAAGAGTTTGCGCGTCTGCATCGGGCGAATAGTCATGCGCCGGAAGCGGTCGTTGAGGGGGCATCCCGTGCGATGCGTATCTCGATGAACCGTGAACTGGAAACGCTGGAAACGCATATTCCATTCCTCGGCACCGTCGGCTCCATCAGCCCGTATATCGGTCTGTTCGGTACCGTTTGGGGGATCATGCACGCATTTATCGCGTTAGGCGCGGTAAAACAGGCAACGCTGCAAATGGTCGCACCGGGTATCGCGGAAGCGTTGATTGCAACGGCTATCGGTCTGTTTGCGGCAATCCCGGCGGTTATGGCTTACAACCGACTGAATCAGCGCGTGAACAAGCTGGAACTGAATTACGACAACTTTATGGAAGAGTTCACCGCGATTCTGCACCGCCAGGCGTTTACCGTTAGCGAGAGCAACAAGGGGTAAGCCATGGCCAGAACGCGTGGACGAGGTCGTCGCGAACTCAAGTCCGAAATCAATATTGTACCGCTGCTCGACGTACTACTGGTGCTGTTGCTGATCTTTATGGCAACTGCGCCGATTATTACGCAGAGTGTGGAAGTCGACCTGCCGGATGCGACCGAATCGCAAGCTGTCAGCAGTAACGACGAACCGCCGGTCATTATTGAAGTTTCCGGGATAGGGCAATACAGCGTGGTCGTTGAGAAAGATCGTATGGATCAACTGCCGCCGGAGCAGGTTATCGCGGAAGCGAAAAGTCGCCTGCAGACCAATCCGAAAACGGTCTTTTTAATCGGTGGTGCGAAAGACGTGCCTTATGATGAAATAATTAAAGCGCTGAACTTGTTACACAGTGCAGGCGTAAAATCGGTTGGCTTGATGACGCAGCCAATCTGATGACTGCGTTTTGCTGGCTTGAAAGATAGCGCGTAACAGGCGAACAGTTTTTTGGGAACCGAGAGTGTCAAAGGCAACCGAACAAAACGACAAGCTCAAAAGGGCGATAATTATTTCAGCGGTGCTGCATGTCATTTTATTTGCAGCGCTGATCTGGAGTTCGTTCGATGAGCACATTGATGCTTCAGCCGGCGGCGGCGGCGGTTCGTCCATCGACGCCGTTATGGTCGATCCTGGCGCCGTTGTGCAACAGTACGACAGGCAGCAGCAACAGCAGGCAAGTGCTAAACGTGCAGAAGAGCAGCGTGAAAAACAGGCGCAGCAGCAAGCTGAGGAACTTCGCGAGAAGCAGGCGGCCGAGCAAGAGCGACTGAAGCAACTTGAAAAAGAACGTTTAGCCGCGCAAGAAAAAGTGCGCGAACAGGCGGAACAGCAGAAACAGGCCGAAGCCGCCGCCGCGAAAGCGCAAGAGCAACAGAAACAGGCTGAAGAAGCTGCGGCGAAGGCTGCTGCAGACGCGAAGGCCAAAGCTGATGCTCAGGCGAAACAAGCGGCAGATGCCGCGAAGAAAGCCGCTGCGGACGCACAGAAAAAAGCAGAGGCTGAAGCCGCTAAAGCCGCCGCTGATGCGAAGAAAATTGCCGAAGCACAAGCTGCTAAGGCTGCCGCAGACGCTGCGAAGAAAGCTCAGGCTGAAGCCGCTAAGCAAGCAGCAGCCGAGAAAGCTGCTGCAGAGAAAGCAGAAAAAGCCGCTGCCGCGAAAGCTGCCGCTGCTGAAAAGGCTGCGGCTGATAAGAAAGCCGCAGCGGAAAAAGCAGCAGCAGATAAAAAAGCTGCAGCCGAGAAAGCCGCTGCCGATAAGAAAGCTGCGGCAGATAAAGCGGCGGCTGCGAAAAAGGCTGCGGCCGAAAAAGCAGCTGCAGCCTCTGGCGTTGACGACTTGTTGGGCGACTTAAGCTCCGGTAAGAATGCACCGAAATCGGGTGGTGGAGCGAAAGGAAACGGTCAACCGGCGAAAGATAGTGGTACAAGTGGTGCAAATGGCGGTGCATCTGGCGCTGATATCAGTGCTTACGCATCTCAAATTCGTAATGCGATCCAGAGCCGTCTGTATGGTGCCGATTTGTATGCGGGTAAATCTTGCGTATTACATATCAAGTTAGCACCCGATGGTCTGTTACTGGATGTGACCGAAGAGGGCGGAGATCCGGCATTGTGCCAGGCTGCGCTGACGGCTGCGAAAACAGCCAGAATTCCTAAACCGCCTAGCCAGGCTGTTTATGAAAAAGTAAAAGATGCCAAGCTGGACTTTAAACTGTAATAACGTCCCTGAGAATTCAGGGGAAACGGTCTAAGGTTGAGACAGCGTTCTGGTAGTTTTGTGTATTTGAGTTTGTTAACATTCTGCTAAATTATCGTGGGCTTTCCGTCCAGATAAGGGAGATATGATGAAGCAGGCATTACGAGTAGCATTTGGTTTTCTGATGCTGTGGGCAGCGGTGCTGCACGCAGAAGTACGTATCGAGATCACCCAAGGGGTGGACTCGGCACGCCCGATTGGTGTTGTCCCATTCCAGTGGGCAGGGCCGGGTGCTGCACCTGAAGATATCGGTGGTATCGTAGGCGCTGACCTGCGTAACAGCGGTAAATTTAATCCGTTAGACCGTTCTCGTCTGCCGCAGCAGCCGGGTACCGCACAGGAAGTTCAACCTGCCGCATGGTCTGCGCTGGGTATTGATGCCGTGGTAGTAGGTCAGGTTACGCCAAATCCGGATGGTTCCTACAGCGTTGCTTATCAACTGGTAGATACCGGTGGCGCACCGGGTACCGTACTGGCACAGAACACCTATAAAGTGAACAAGCAGTGGTTGCGTTACGCGGGACATACTGCAAGTGACGAAGTGTTTGAAAAACTGACCGGTATTAAAGGTGCATTCCGTACCCGTATCGCTTATGTTGTTCAGACGAACGGCGGCCAGTTCCCGTACGAATTACGTGTATCCGACTACGATGGCTACAACCAGTTCGTGGTACACCGTTCTCCGCAGCCGCTGATGTCTCCGGCATGGTCTCCGGACGGTTCAAAGCTGGCATACGTCACTTTCGAAAGCGGTCGTTCTGCGCTGGTTATTCAGACGTTGTCTAATGGCGCGGTTCGTCAGGTAGCGTCGTTCCCACGTCACAACGGTGCACCTGCGTTTTCTCCGGATGGCAGCAAACTGGCGTTTGCCCTGTCTAAAACCGGTAGCCTGAACTTGTATGTCATGGACATTGGTTCCGGTCAGATCCGTCAGGTGACGGATGGTCGCAGCAACAACACGGAACCTACCTGGTTCCCGGACAGCCAAAACCTGGCCTTTACCTCTGACCAGGCCGGTCGTCCGCAGGTATATAAAGTTAACGTCAACGGCGGTGCTCCGCAGCGTATTACCTGGGAAGGTTCGCAAAACCAGGATGCGGATGTGAGCAGCGACGGTAAGTTTATGGTAATGGTAAGCTCAGCCAATGGTCAGCAGCACATTGCCAAACAAGATCTGGTAGCGGGTGGCGTACAAGTCCTGTCGTCAACGTTCCTGGATGAAACGCCAAGTCTGGCACCTAACGGCACTATGGTAATCTACAGCTCTTCTCAGGGGATGGGATCCGTGCTGAATTTGGTTTCTACAGATGGGCGTTTCAAAGCGCGTCTTCCGGCAACTGATGGTCAGGTTAAATTCCCTGCCTGGTCGCCGTATCTGTGATAATAAATAATTGATTAATAAAGGAATCATTGAAATGCAACTGAACAAAGTGCTGAAAGGGCTGATGATTGCTCTGCCTGTTATGGCTATTGCAGCGTGTTCTTCTAACAAGAACGCCAGCAATGACGGCAGCGAAGGCATGCTGGGTGCCGGCACTGGTATGGATGCAAACGGCAGCGGCAACATGTCTTCTGAAGAGCAAGCGCGTCTTCAGATGCAACAGCTGCAGCAGAACAACATCGTTTACTTCGATCTGGACAAGTACGATATCCGTTCTGACTTCGCTGCAATGCTGGATGCTCACGCTAACTTCCTGCGTAGCAACCCGTCTTACAAAGTCACCGTAGAAGGTCATGCGGACGAACGTGGTACTCCTGAGTACAACATCTCCCTGGGTGAGCGTCGTGCGAACGCCGTTAAGATGTACCTGCAGGGTAAAGGCGTTTCTGCTGACCAGATCTCCATCGTTTCTTACGGTAAAGAAAAACCTGCAGTACTGGGTCATGACGAAGCGGCTTACGCCAAAAACCGTCGCGCCGTACTGGTTTACTAAGAGAATTGCATGAGCAGTAACTTCAGACATCACCTGTTGAGTCTGTCGTTACTGGTTGGCATAGCGGCCCCTTGGGCCGCTTTTGCACAGGCGCCAATCAGTAGTGTCGGCTCAGGCTCGGTCGAAGACCGTGTCACTCAACTCGAGCGTATTTCTAACGCTCACAGTCAGCTTTTAACCCAACTCCAGCAACAACTCTCCGATAATCAGTCCGATATCGATTCCCTGCGTGGTCAAATTCAGGAAAATCAATATCAACTGAATCAGGTTGTTGAGCGACAGAAGCAGATATTGCTGCAGATGAATAATCTTGGCAGCGGTAGTGCGCCTGCGGCACAGTCTACAGGTGGCGATCAGAGTGGGGCGGCAACCCCTGCACCTGATGCGGGAGCTGCAGCAACGTCAGGGGCTCCCGTGCAAACTGGCGATGCGAATACCGATTACAATGCAGCGATTGCTCTGGTGCAGGATAAATCCCGCCAGGATGACGCGATTGAAGCATTCCAGAACTTCATCAAAAAGTACCCGGACTCTACTTACCTGCCCAATGCGAATTACTGGCTGGGTCAGTTGAATTACAACAAGGGTAAAAAAGATGATGCTGCGTTCTATTTTGCTTCGGTAGTTAAAAACTTCCCCAAATCACCTAAGGCTGCAGACGCGATGTATAAAGTCGGCGTCATCATGCAGGACAAAGGTGACACAGCAAAAGCTAAAGCGGTTTATCAGCAGGTTATCACTAAATATCCTGGCACTGATGGCGCGAAACAAGCGCAAAAACGCCTTGGCGCGATGTAATGACCACCATGCGACCAGAAATCGTGTTATTTCTGGTCGTGTCGTGTGATTCCTAAGCAGTTGAGTTATTTACATCGAAATTTTTGTTGCGCTAAAATCTGAAATCAGTAATATATGCCGCCGTTGCCAAGGGATATCAAACAGCCCGAAAGCGGCGAAAAAAGTGGGGCGTTAGCTCAGTTGGTAGAGCAGTTGACTTTTAATCAATTGGTCGCAGGTTCGAATCCTGCACGCCCCACCACTTAATGCAGTATCCAGCGTAGTATCGGGTGATTAGCTCAGCTGGGAGAGCACCTCCCTTACAAGGAGGGGGTCGGCGGTTCGATCCCGTCATCACCCACCACTCGGGGCGTTAGCTCAGTTGGTAGAGCAGTTGACTTTTAATCAATTGGTCGCAGGTTCGAATCCTGCACGCCCCACCAACTTTAACATTGTACTCAGGTGTTAAACGTGAAGGATAACGTTGCTTTAGCAACGGCCCGTTAGGGCGAGACGAAGTCGAGTCATCCTGCACGCCCCACCAATTCTTATATTGGTGTCGAGTTAAGAATTTTTCAGGTGACATCCGAGCGGGTCGTTAGCTCAGTTGGTAGAGCAGTTGACTTTTAATCAATTGGTCGCAGGTTCGAATCCTGCACGACCCACCATCCTGAATAATTGAAGCAGTAAACCCCATACGGGGGCGTTAGCTCAGTTGGTAGAGCAGTTGACTTTTAATCAATTGGTCGCAGGTTCGAATCCTGCACGCCCCACCAGTGTAAAAAGGCGCCCTAAAGGCGCCTTTTTGCTATCTGCGATTTATAAGATTCGAACCTGCAGCAGGTTCGGGTCGAACGCAGTGAGACAACGGAGCCGTTCACGGCGACGGCCCGAAGGGCAAGCGAAGCGAGTCATCCTGCACGCCCCACCAGTGTAAAAAGGCGCCCTAAAGGCGCCTTTTTGCTATCTGCGATTTATAAGATTGCCTGATGTCCTTTGCTTATCAGCCTACAGACGACACTACTCGTGTAGGCCGGATAAGACGTCAGACGCCATCCGGCATTCATCACACGCAATTATTGTGACTTTTCTGCGCCAATCCGCTATCTTGTTTAGCATACAAAACAAATCAAACCGAATATGGCGTGCGTCACGCTTTTAATCGGTTATTTCGTTAAGCCAGTGAAACGAGAAAGCAAGATGAGCGTGATGTTTGATCCAGAAGCAGCAATTTATCCGTTTCCGCCGAAGCCAGTACCGCTAAGTGTGGATGAAAAGCAATTTTATCGTGAAAAAATCAAGCGCCTGCTGAAAGAGCGTGATGCCGTTATGGTCGCGCATTATTACACCGATCCTGAAATTCAGCAGTTAGCGGAAGAGACCGGGGGCTGTATTTCTGATTCTCTGGAGATGGCGCGGTTCGGTGCAAAGCATTCTGCCTCTACGCTGCTGGTTGCGGGCGTGAGGTTTATGGGAGAAACTGCCAAAATTCTCAGCCCGGAAAAGACCATCCTGATGCCGACCTTACAGGCGGAATGTTCATTAGATCTGGGCTGTCCGATTGACGCGTTCAGCGCATTTTGCGACGCGCATCCGGATCGTACCGTGGTGGTTTACGCCAATACCTCTGCTGCCGTTAAAGCACGTGCGGACTGGGTCGTGACTTCCAGTATCGCGGTTGAACTTATTGAGCATCTTGATAGTTTGGGTGAAAAAATCATCTGGGCTCCGGACAGACATCTGGGCAACTACGTGCAAAAACAGACCGGCGCAGACGTGCTCTGTTGGCAGGGCGCCTGTATCGTCCACGACGAGTTTAAAACCCAGGCCTTAACACGCATGAAAGGGCTTTACCCTGATGCCGCGGTGCTGGTGCACCCGGAGTCCCCTCAGTCTATCGTTGATATGGCAGATGCGGTTGGCTCAACCAGCCAGCTCATCAACGCGGCTAAATCGTTACCGCATAAGCAGTTGATTGTGGCGACTGACCGGGGCATTTTTTACAAAATGCAGCAGGCCGTTCCGGATAAAGAGCTGCTTGAAGCTCCGACGGCTGGCGAGGGGGCAACCTGTCGCAGCTGTGCGCATTGTCCGTGGATGGCGATGAATGGCCTGAAAGCGATTGCTGAGGGCCTGGAACATGGCGGCGCGGCTCATGAGATACATGTTGAGGACTCGCTGAGAGAAGGGGCGCTGTTGCCGTTAAATCGTATGTTGGAATTTGCGGCTACACTTCGAGCGTAATTATTTATTTTTGCTCTGGGGGAAAAGATGGACTTTTTTAGCACGCAGAACATTCTGGTACATATTCCGATTGGCGCGGGTGGTTACGATTTGTCGTGGATCGAAGCCGTGGGAACGATCGCCGGGTTGCTGTGTATTGGCCTGGCGAGCCTTGAGAAAATCAGCAATTACTTCTTCGGTCTGATAAACGTCACGCTGTTTGCAATTATCTTCTTTCAGATCCAGCTCTATGCCAGCTTGTTGCTGCAAGTTTTCTTCTTTGCCGCAAATATCTACGGCTGGTATGCCTGGTCCCGGCAAACCAACCAGCATGAAGCGGAACTGAAAATTCGCTGGCTACCGCTTCCAAAAGCGATCGGCTGGCTGGCGGCTTGCGTGGTGGCGATCGGCCTGATGTCGATCTATATCGATCCGGTCTTTGCGTTCCTGACAGGCATTGCAGTGAATATTATGCAGGCATTGGGATTACAGGTTGTTGTGCCTGAACTACAACCCGATGCATTCCCGTTCTGGGACTCCTGCATGATGGTGCTGTCGATTGCGGCGATGATCCTGATGACGCGCAAATACGTTGAAAACTGGCTGCTGTGGGTGATCATTAACGTTATTAGCGTTGTGATCTTTGCCCTGCAAGGCGTATATGCCATGTCGCTGGAATATATGATCCTGACGGTTATCGCCCTGAACGGTAGCAGGATGTGGATTAACAGTGCGCGTGAGCGGGGTTCCCACGCGCTTTCTCATTAATGGTGATGATGTGAATGGCCGGACACGCCCTGATACAGGTGACAGTCCGGCCCATTGCACGGATGATACTCCATCTGGATTGTGGCGTGTTCAATCTGGTAGTGATGGATAAGGAAATGCTGAATACGCTCCAGCAACGCATCGTGATCGTGTGGCGGGATCACCTGAACATGCAGCGTCATTACCGGTTTTTCGCCCACCATCCAGACATGGACATGGTGAACGTTGCGGACTTCAGGGATATCCCGGCTGAGATGGCGCTGCAGTGCAGCGATATCCAACGTCAGCGGGGCACCTTCCAGTAATTCATTAACGCTATCTTTTAGCAATCGCCAGGCGCTACGCAGCACCAGCACGGAAACCAGAATCGAGAGAATTGGGTCCGCGGGTGTCCAGCCCGTCCAGATAATAATCAGCGCAGCGATGATTGCCCCGACCGAGCCGAGTAAATCGCCCATCACATGCAGCGCCGCGGCGCGGACGTTCAAATTTTTCTCTTCACTGCCGCGATGTAAAACCCAAAAAGCGAGCACGTTGGCCAGTAGACCCGCGACAGCAATAACCATCATCATGCCGCCAGCCACGGGGCGAGGTGTCTGGAAGCGCTCAATCGCCTCCCAGACGATTAAAATGGTGATAACGACCAATGCGATGGCATTAACAAATGCGGCCAGCGTCGTGAGCCTCAGCCAGCCGAAGGTGTGTCGTATTGTGGGCGGGCGACGGGAAAACCGGACGGCCAGCAGCGCGAAAAGCAGCGCCGCAGCATCCGTGAGCATATGCCCGGCGTCGGCCAGCAAGGCCAGTGAACCAGAAAGTATTCCACCCACCACTTCAACCAACATAAATCCGGCTGTAATGCAGAATGCGAACATCAGTCGGCGGGCATTATTGTCCTTGGGTTGTTCAGAGGAAGTATGAGTATGTGCGTGCGCCATTATGCCATCCCTTTGTTATTCTCATCTTTACTGTATGCCATCATACCGTTTTTGGGATGATAAAATTAAAAAGGAGAGCTATTGCTCTCCCGTTATTAGCTTTAATTTCAGCGTTACTGCGTGGTGCCATCAGTTTTTGTGTCAACATCATTGTTGATGCCGTTTCCGGTCTCAACCTTCTTATTCACATCAGGGCAGCGACCGTCCTTACACATCGTGTTTTTGTGCATCTCATCTTTGGTCATCCCTTCATGGTTCATTGATGAACCGTCCGGGTGCAGCATTGTGCCACCTGAATTCACGTTACTGTTGTCGACATTATTTGGCGCCACGTTTTCGCGGGCGTCTGGGGCGATTTGTCCTGCATCAGCCGAGGAATTTGCCTGACCGTTATTGGACTGCGCGTTGCTTTCAGCAGCCAGTGCCGCGCCGCTGGCGAGGCTGAGTGTAGCGGTAAGGAAGAGTGAAGCCAGCTTTGTCATATGCATAATATGCTCCTGTTAAGGTCGATATGTCGGATAACGTCTTCCAACAGTGCATGTGCCAGTTACATCATTAATATGTGGTTAATCGTTTTGCTATGGAAATTAAAACCAGCATAGAATCTTGAAATCTATGAAAATTAAAGCTGTTACAGTTAGAAATTGTAGTTTGGATCTCGTTTTTCGCTACTTTATTGCGTTTTTTTGGCCAATTCCAGGATTAATCCGTCCAAAGTGTAAAACCCCGTTTACACTTTATGATTGAAGATATAGATTGGAGGGATTGCATTCATTTATATAAGTATGGCAACGCTGGAATAATCATGAATTATCAGAACGACGATTTACGCATTAAAGAGATCAACGAGTTATTACCACCAGTCGCACTGCTGGAAAAATTCCCCGCTACTGAAAATGCCGCCAATACGGTGGCTCATGCCCGTAAGGCGATTCATAAAATTCTGAAAGGGAGCGACGATCGCCTTCTGGTGGTGATTGGGCCGTGCTCTATTCATGATCCGGCAGCTGCCAAAGAGTATGCCACTCGTCTGCTGGCGCTGCGCGAAGCGTTAAAAGGTGAGCTTGAAATCGTCATGCGCGTCTATTTTGAAAAACCGCGTACCACCGTTGGCTGGAAAGGGCTTATCAACGACCCGCACATGGACAACAGCTTCCAGATCAATGATGGGCTGCGCATTGCGCGTAAACTGCTGCTGGATATCAACGACAGCGGATTGCCGACTGCGGGTGAATTCCTCGATATGATCACCCCACAATATCTCGCCGATCTGATGAGCTGGGGCGCGATTGGGGCACGTACAACAGAATCTCAGGTGCACCGCGAGCTGGCATCGGGTCTGTCCTGCCCGGTTGGTTTTAAAAACGGTACCGATGGCACCATCAAAGTGGCGATTGATGCAATCAACGCTGCTGGGGCACCGCACTGCTTCCTGTCTGTCACCAAATGGGGTCATTCAGCGATCGTGAATACCAGTGGTAATGGCGATTGCCATATCATTCTGCGCGGTGGCAAAGAGCCGAACTACAGTGCTCAGCACGTTGCGGACGTGAAAGAAGGCCTGGTCAAAGCAGGACTCTCTGCGCAAGTGATGATCGACTTCAGCCATGCCAACTCCAGCAAGCAGTTCAAAAAGCAGATGGATGTTGCTAAGGATGTTTGCGGACAAGTCGCCGGTGGCGAAAAAGCAATTATTGGCGTGATGATCGAAAGCCATTTGGTGGAAGGTAATCAGAATCCGGATAGCGGTGAGCCGCTGACCTACGGTAAGAGCATCACCGACGCCTGCATTGGTTGGGAAGATACCGATGCGGTGTTGCGTCAACTGGCGGATGCGGTAAAAGCGCGTCGCGGTTAACCAAGTCCCGTAGGCCTGAGAAGCGTAGCGCCATCAGGCATTCCGGTGCAGACTATCGGATGGGGCGATGCCTTATCCGGCCTACATTTTCTGGTCGTGCCGAAATAAAAAAGCGTGGAGGAATCCACGCTTTGTCTTTAACTTACCGCGAAAATTACTTCGCTTTACCTTGGTTCGCAACGGCCGCCGCTTTTGCTGCGATCTCGTCAGCGTTACCCAGATAGTAGTGTTTGATCGGCTTGAAGTTTTCGTCGAACTCATACACCAGCGGTACGCCGGTCGGGATGTTCAGTTCAAGGATCTCATCTTCGCCCATGTTATCAAGGTATTTAACCAGCGCACGCAGAGAGTTACCGTGAGCGGCGATAATTACGCGCTCACCGCTTTTCATGCGCGGTAGAATGGTTTCATTCCAGTAAGGGATAACGCGATCGATGGTCAGCGCCAGGCTTTCGGTAACCGGTAACTCTTTGTCGGTCAGCTTCGCATAACGCGGATCGTGACCCGGGTAACGCTCGTCGTCTTTGGTCAGTTCCGGCGGGGTAACCGCAAAGCCGCGACGCCACTGCTTAACCTGCTCATCACCGTATTTTTCCGCGGTTTCTGCTTTGTTCAAACCCTGCAGCGCACCGTAATGGCGTTCGTTCAGTTTCCAGGATTTCTCAACCGGCAGCCAGGCCTGATCCAGTTCGTCCAGTACGTTCCACAGGGTGTGGATGGCACGTTTCAGCACGGAGGTATAAGCAAAATCAAAGCTGTAGCCTTCCTCTTTCAGCAGTTTTCCTGCCGCTTTTGCTTCGCCCACGCCTTTCTCGGACAGATCAACATCATACCAACCGGTAAAACGGTTTTCGTTGTTCCACTGACTTTCACCGTGACGTACCAGAACCAGCTTAGTTACAGCCATACATTCACTCCTATAAATCATATCGAATGATAATAATTCTCATTATATTGCCGTAATGTGTAAGCGGCAATGCTTACGCATAACCATAGCGAAAATAGCGCTACAGTGTAAGGTTCTTGTGAACTCAAGGTTGCGATTTTGTCTTTGAGTGGTGGGGATTTGAGCGGTTCTACTGTGATTAACAAGCACCAGGCCCGAAAAGTTACGTCATTGGGCCTGGGAGGGGAAACGATCAAGCTGGAATAAACTGATATTCCGTCACGCTGGCATACTCTTCACCCGGACGCAGGAAGCAATCCGCCTGTGGCCACTCAGGGTGGTTCGGGCTGTCCGGCAGAAATTCACTTTCCAGTGCCAGGCCTTGCCAGTCTTCGTAGGCCACTGGCCCGCGGGAAGGCGTACCACCGAGGAAATTACCGGAGTAAAACTGCAATGCCGGGGCCGAGGTGTAGACCACCATCTGCAGTTTTTCATCCTGCGACCACAACTGAGCGACCGGCGTACGCGCATTGCCCTGTGCCTGAAGCAGGAAGGCGTGATCGTAACCTTTCACCTTACGCTGATCGTCATCGGCCAGAAATTCACTACTGATGATTTTAGGGGTGCGGAAATCGAACGTGCTACCGGCGACGGATTTCAGTCCATCATGCGGGATACCCATTTCGTCAACCGGTAAGTACTCGTCCGCCAGAATTTGCAGCTTATGCTGGCGCACATCCGTTTTATCGCCGTCGAGGTTAAAATAGACGTGATTTGTCAGATTCACCGGGCAGGGTTTATCGACCGTGGCACGATAAGTTATCGAAATACGATTATCATCAGTCAGGCGATACTGCGCGGTGGCGCAAAGATGGCCTGGGAAGCCCTGATCGCCATCGTCAGACGTTAAGGCGAACAGCACCTGACGGTCATTCTGATTGACTATCTGCCAGCGACGTTTGTCGAAACCGTCCGGTCCGCCGTGCAGTTGGTTATTGCCCTGACTTGGCAGTAATTCAACGGTTTCGCCAGCAAAGGTATATCGGCTGTTGGCGATACGGTTCGCGTAGCGGCCAATCGAAGCCCCCAGAAATGCAGCCTGTTCCGGGTATTGTTCCGGACTGGCGCAGCCGAGTAATGCTTCGCGCACGCTACCATCGCTAAGCGGAATACGCGCAGAGAGCAGGGTCGCGCCCCAGTCCATGAGCGTGACTACCATCCCTGCGTCATTGCGCAGGGTGAGCAGGCGAAACGGTTGACCGTCCGGAGCCTGCACGGGGATTTCGTTTAACATTGTCCGGCTCCTTGTGAAGGTTTGCAGACGTAGAATGTTTCTTTAATACCGGTTTTTGCCTCGTACTGTGTGGCGACAGCCTGCTGTACGGCAGGAACCAAATCTTGCGGGATCAGCGCCACGATGCAGCCGCCGAAGCCGCCGCCGGTCATCCGCACACCGCCTTTATCACCGATGGTCGCTTTGACAATCTCTACCAGCGTATCAATTTGCGGCACGGTGATTTCAAAGTCATCGCGCATTGAGACGTGAGATTCCGCCATCAGCTGGCCCATGCGCAGCAGGTCGCCTTTCTCCAGTGCCTGTGCGGCTTCAACGGTACGCGCATTTTCCGTGATGACGTGGCGCACGCGTTTGGCAACAATCGGATCCAGCTCGTGGGCGACAGCGTTAAACGCTTCGAGGCTGACATCACGCAGCGCTGGCTGCTGGAAGAAACGCGCGCCGGTTTCACACTGTTCGCGACGGGTGTTGTATTCGCTACCGACCAGCGTGCGTTTAAAGTTGCTGTTGATGATCACCACCGCTACACCCTCAGGCATAGAAACGGCTTTGGTGCCCAGCGTACGGCAGTCGATCAGCAGCGCATGATCTTTCTTGCCAAGTGCGGAGATCAGCTGATCCATGATGCCGCAGTTACAACCGACAAACTGGTTTTCAGCTTCCTGGCCATTCAGGGCAATCTGCGCGCCGTCGAGCGGCAGATGATAGAGCTGCTGGAATACCGTACCAACAGCGACTTCCAGTGAGGCAGAAGAGCTTAAGCCAGCACCCTGCGGGACGTTACCGCTGATCACCAGATCCGCGCCGCCAAAGGCGTTATTGCGCTTTTGCAGATGTTTTACCACGCCACGCACGTAGTTTGACCACTGCTGGCTATCGTGGGCGATAATCGGCGCATCGAGAGAGAACTCATCAACCTGATTGTCGTAATCAGCGGCGATGACGCGTACTTTTCGATCGTCGCGCGCCGCGCAGCTGATGACGGTTTGATAGTCGATGGCGCAGGGCAAAACGAAGCCGTCGTTATAATCGGTATGTTCGCCGATCAGGTTTACACGACCCGGTGCCTGAATAGTATGGGTGGCAGGGTAGCCAAACGTTTCTGTAAACAGAGATTGTGTTTTTTCTTTCAGACTCATTATTTACACTCCGGATTCGCGAAAATGGATGTCGCTGACCGCACGCAGTCGCTCAGCCGCTTGTTCTGCGGTCAGATCTCGCTGGGTTTCTGCCAGCATTTCATAACCGACCATAAATTTACGCACGGTCGCGGAACGCAGCAGCGGCGGGTAAAAGTGCGCGTGCAACTGCCAGTGTTCGTTTTCTTCACCGTTAAACGGCGCGCCGTGCCAGCCCATGGAGTAGGGGAATGAGCACTGGAACAGGTTGTCGTAACGACTGGTCAGTTTTTTCAACGCCAGCGCCAGGTCAGCACGCTGCTCGTTGGTCAAATCGGTAATACGCAGCACATGCGCTTTCGGCAGCAGCAGCGTTTCGAACGGCCACGCGGCCCAGTAAGGGACAACCGCCAGCCAGTGTTCAGTTTCAACGACCGTACGGCTGCCGTCTGCCAGTTCACGCTGGACGTAATCAACGAGCATCGGCGCGCCCTGTTCGGCGAAGTATGCTTTCTGTAGGCGATTTTCACGTTCAGCTTCGTTGGGCAAAAAGCTGTTGGCCCAAATTTGACCGTGCGGGTGCGGGTTCGAGCACCCCATCGCCGCGCCTTTATTCTCAAATACCTGCACCCAGGGATAGGTTTTCCCTAAGTCTTCGGTCTGCTCCTGCCACGTTTTTACGATTTCTGTCAGCGCAGGGACACTGAGTTCTGGCAGCGTTTTGCTGTGATCGGGGGAGAAGCAAATTACGCGGCTGGTACCGCGCGCGCTCTGGCAACGCATCAACGGATCGTGACTGTCCGGCGCGTCCGGGGTATCGGACATCAGCGCCGCAAAATCATTGGTAAAAACATAGGTCCCGGTGTAATCCGGATTTACATCACCGGTAACGCGCGTATTGCCAGCACACAGGAAACAGTCCGGGTCATGTGCAGGCAGTACCTGCTTAGACGGGGTTTCCTGCGCCCCTTGCCACGGGCGTTTGGCGCGATGCGGTGATACGAGGATCCACTGCCCGGTGAGCGGGTTAAAACGGCGATGTGGATGATCGACAGGATTGAATTGCGTCATGATTGGTCCTTAATCCGAATATCCTTGCGGGTGGCGTGACTGCCAGTGCCAGGTGTCTTGTGCCATTTCATCCAGTGTGCGGGTCACGCGCCAGTTAAGCTCGCGATCGGCTTTGCTGGCATCTGCCCAGTAAGCCGGAAGATCGCCATCACGGCGCGGGGCGAAATGGTAATTAATGGGTTTACCGCAGGCTTTGCTGAAGGCGTTGACCACGTCCAGTACGCTGCTGCCGATGCCTGCTCCGAGGTTGTAAATATGCACACCCTGTTTGCCCGCCAGTTTTTCCATCGCGACGACGTGGCCGTCGGCGAGATCCATCACGTGGATGTAGTCGCGAACGCCGGTGCCATCTTCAGTTGGGTAGTCGTTGCCAAATATGGCAAGGGACTCGCGGCGGCCCACGGCAACTTGTGCGATGTAAGGCATCAGGTTGTTGGGAATACCTTGCGGATCTTCCCCCATATCGCCCGACGGATGAGCACCAACCGGGTTAAAGTAGCGCAGTAAGGCGATACTCCAGTCGGGGTGTGCTTTTTGCAGGTCGGTCAGGATTTGTTCTACCATCAGCTTGCTTTTGCCGTACGGACTTTGCGGCGTGCCGGTAGGGAAGCTTTCAACGTAAGGAATTTGTGGCTGATCGCCATAGACGGTCGCGGAGGAACTAAAAATGAAGTTTTTCACGTTGGCTGCGCGCATTGCATTCACCAGACGCAGGGTGCCATTGACGTTGTTGTCATAGTACTCCAACGGCTTGGCAACCGATTCTCCAACGGCTTTTAAACCCGCAAAATGGATGACCGTGTCAATGGCATGATCGTGCAGAATCTCGGTTATCAGCGCTTCGTTACGGATATCCCCTTCCACGAAGGTCGGCTGCTTGCCACCTAAACGCTCAATGACGGGCAAAACGCTGCGTTTGCTGTTGCAGAGATTGTCCAGGATCACCACCTCGTGACCGTTTTTCAACAACTGCACGCATGTGTGGCTTCCAATGTAACCGCTACCACCTGTAACCAATACTCTCATAATTCGCTCCGTTAAGCCTATGGTATGCAATAACCATAGCATAACAAAGATGCGAAAAGTGTGACATGGAATAAATTAGTGGAATCGTTTACACTCCATAAGTTTCACGCATTTTTAATGGTTATTTTATTTTAAATCATTATGTTAGGTTGCTATTTCAGCGTTTGTCTGAAAAAAAGCAGAAAAAAAGGGCGTGATAAACGCCCTGCAATGAAAACTAACGCAGAGACGTTAGTCGATAGGCGTAGATGTCGTTCTCGGGCACAAACTCCAGTCGATGGGTTATGCAGGCTGGGGCATCTTCGGCGTGGTGAGAGACGAACAGCAGTTGAGTTTCACCTTCACCGATTAGCACATCCACAAAACGGCGAATCAGTTGGCGATTGAGCGGATCTAACCCTTGCAAAGGCTCGTCAAGGATCAACAACGTCGGGTGTTTAACCAGCGCGCGAACAATCAGTGCCAGCCGCTGCTGTCCCCAGGAAAGACTATGAAATGGCGCATCCGCGGTACGTTTATCGAAGCCAAGAATATCCAGCCACTGTTGCACCAGCTTGTGCTGCCTGTCGGAAACGGCCTGATAGATGCCGATTGAATCAAAATAACCAGAGAGAATAACGTTGCGAACTGTGGTACTCACCCGGTAATCCAGATGCAGACTGCTGCTGACGTAGCCGATGTGTTTTTTGATATCCCAGATAGTTTCACCGCTGCCACGGCGACGGCCAAACAGGGTCAGGTCGTTGCTGTAGCCCTGAGGGTGATCGCCGGTGATTAAACTGAGCAGAGTTGATTTTCCCGCACCGTTGGGGCCGACGATTTGCCAGTGTTCCCCCGGATTTACCTGCCAGCTCAAATGGTGAAGGATAGGGCGATCGTTATACGAGACCGTGCCATCGTTAAGCACAATTCGCGGCTCGTTATCTGACAACGTACGGCGCACCGAAGGCTCGTCCGGTTCAGGTAACTGAATTCCTTCCAGCCGCTCGCTATGGGCAAGCTGAGCGATTAATGCCTGTTGCAGAAGGTCGGTTTTTGCGCCGGTTTCTGTCAGTGTGCAATCGGCAAGTACGCCAGCAAACTGCACGAATTCGGGAATCTCATCAAAGCGGTTAAGTACCAGCACCAGCGTAAAGCCGGCCTGATGCAACTCAGCGAGCAGTTCTGCTAACTGACGGCGTGACGCTACGTCCAGCCCGTCAAAGGGCTCATCAAGGATCAGTAAATCCGGCGCGGACATTAACGCCTGACAGAGCAGGGTTTTGCGTGTTTCACCGGTGGAAAGGTATTTGAAACGCCTGTTGAGCAGGGAAGAAATGCCAAACTGCTGCGCCAACGCAGCGCAGCGGGCGGTATCGTTGACCTCATCCTGGATGATTTCGGCGGTGGTGCGCCCGGTGTCGTCTTCACCGGGACTAAGAAGATCGGTGTTGTTTCGCTGCCACTCGTCGCTGACTAGCTTTTGTAGCTGCTCAAAGGAGAGTCGGGTAATACGCGTGAACTGACAGTGGCGCTCGCCTTTCAGAAGCGGCAGCTCACCCGCCAGTGCGCGGGCCAGCGCGGATTTCCCGCTCCCGTTAGCGCCAACAAATGCCCAGCTATCACCCGCGTTTAACGTCAACGCATCTAACTGGAGCGTTTTTGTGTCGCTAAGACGAAACGTGCCTTGCGAAATTTGCAATGATGACATTTTGTATCCCATTATTTGCAGCGATTAATAACAGGGATACGTGTTCTTCAGGCTGATGTCAATCTACTCAGCACAGCGTGGCGATAATCACTCTGTCAGCATTAAACCAGGCGGTGACGTTAGCGCCTTCTTGCAGCGTTGCGGCGTCTTGGGCCGGAACGGTGGCGCACAGCGTCTGGCCGTCTGGCAACGTCATCAGCACTTCACACTGTTCCGCACCGCGTTCAATATGGCTAATCGTGCCCTGCAACTGGTTATCGGCGGCCTGAGCGATGGCGTCGTCCTGAGTGATTCCTACCCACGGCGCTTTCAGCAGAATCAGTACTTCTTTGCCTTCCTCAAGACCCAGACGCTCGCCGCTTTGCGCAGTGATCGCCACTTTCAGGCGCGTTTCGCCATCGGCCAGCAGGACGTCGACATGCTGCTGGACCTGATCGTGGTCGCGGGCGGTGATTGTGCCAAACCATTGGTTACGGGCGCTGGTTTGCAGTGAAAATCGAGAGATAGCCGCCAGCAGGCTATTGAGCGGTAGCGCATCGTCATCGCTCAAAACATCAAAGGCTTTTTGTTGGATCTGCGCCAGCAAATCATACAACTGGATTAAGCGTTGGCCGTAGCGCGTTAATACCGCGCCGCCGCCGCCTTTGCCGCCGGTGGCGCGCTCAACCAGCGTCTGCTCGCTGAGTTGGTTCATTTCGTTAATCGCATCCCAGGCGCTTTTGTAGCTAATACCTGCATCCTTCGCGCCCTGACTGATAGAGCCGGAAAGCGCAATATGCTTAAGCAGAGAAATGCGACGGGGATCGGCAAACAGTTTTTGCTGAAGTTTCAGCGTAAGAAGGATTTCGGCCTGCATCACAAGCTCCTGGCAAAAAAGGGTATTGTGACGGAAAACCGTGCCTGAGCAAAGCCGACCGCACAAAAGGGGAGTGCTTTTCTGCGTTATGTGGTTAGAATACAGCTAAGGACTACATCTGGAGTTGACCATGTTAGAGTTATTGAAAAGTCTGGTATTCGCCGTAATCATGGTACCTGTGGTAATGGCCATCATTCTGGGTCTGATTTACGGACTGGGTGAAGTGTTCAACATTTTCTCCGGTATCGGTCAAAAAGACCAGTCCAGACAGAATCATTGATTCCCCAAACGCCCGCTCAGTCGGGCGTTTATATTTTTTATGCCTTCCAACCCGTTTTCTCTGTCTACCGTTTCTCAAGATCCTGCTTTCCCTGCCGATATTTTCTTCGTGTAACCTCAAATTGGTATCAATAACCACTGGGAAAATCCTGGTTTACTCGTTATATTTGCGACTACATAACGAAACGCAAAGGAGTTACAGATGGCACGTACATGGTTACGCTTGTTTGCCGGGGCAACACTTTCTCTTACTGTTGCCGGGCATGCGCTGGCGGATGAAGGAAAAATTACTGTTTTCGCAGCGGCTTCACTGACTAACGCGATGCAGGATATTGCGACGCAATACAAAAAAGAGAAGAACGTTGACGTTGTCTCTTCTTTTGCGTCTTCTTCCACGCTGGCGCGCCAGATTGAAGCAGGCGCTCCGGCCGATCTGTTTATCTCTGCCGATCAGAAATGGATGGATTACGCGGTAGACAAAAAGTCGATTGATACCGCAACGCGTGAAACGCTGTTGGGTAACAGCCTGGTGGTTGTCGCACCGAAAGACAGTGCGCAGAAAGACTTCACCATCGACAGCAAAACCAACTGGACCCGTTTGTTAAATGGTGGGCGTCTGGCCGTTGGCGATCCGGAACATGTTCCGGCGGGCATTTATGCTAAAGAAGCGCTGCAAAAATTGGGGGCATGGGATACCCTGGCCCCGAAACTGGCACCTGCCGAAGATGTGCGCGGTGCGCTGGCGCTGGTAGAGCGTAACGAAGCGCCGCTGGGGATCGTCTATGGTTCCGATGCTGTCGCCAGCAAGGGCGTAAAAGTTGTTGCGACTTTCCCGGAAGATTCACACAAAAAAGTGGAATACCCTATCGCAATTGTTGATGGGCACAAAAACGCAACGGTCAGCGCGTTCTATGATTACCTGAAAGGACCGCAGGCTGCTGAAATCTTTAAACGTTATGGATTTACGACCAAGTAATGATACTGACCGATCCTGAATGGCAGGCCGTTATACTGAGCCTGAAAGTTTCTTCCCTGGCTGTGTTGTTTAGTCTGCCGTTTGGGATCTTCTTTGCCTGGCTGCTTGTGCGATGCAAGTTCCCGGGCAAAGCGCTGCTCGACAGCGTTCTGCATTTGCCGCTGGTACTGCCGCCGGTTGTGGTGGGCTATCTGCTGTTGGTCGCCATGGGACGCCGCGGATTCATTGGCGAATGGCTGTATGACTGGTTTGGCATCACCTTTGCCTTTAGCTGGCGCGGTGCGGTACTGGCTGCGGCGGTGATGTCTTTCCCGCTTATGGTACGGGCTATTCGTCTGGCGCTGGAAGGTGTCGATGTCAAGCTGGAGCAGGCGGCCCGCACGCTGGGCGCTGGACGCTGGCGCGTATTTGTCACGATTACTTTACCGCTGATGCTACCCGGCATTATTGTCGGTACGGTGCTGGCGTTCGCGCGTTCCCTCGGGGAATTTGGCGCAACGATTACCTTTGTCTCCAATATTCCTGGCGAAACCCGCACTATCCCGTCAGCGATGTATACCCTGATCCAGACCCCTGGCGGCGAAAGCGCGGCGGCAAGGTTATGTATCATTTCTATTGTGTTAGCGCTGATTTCACTGCTGATTTCTGAATGGCTGGCGCGTATTAGCCGTGAACGGACGGGGCGGTAATCATGCTGGAACTTAATTTCTCCCAGACGCTGGGGACGCATTGTCTGACGCTTAACGAAACGCTGCCAGCCAGTGGGATCACCGCTATTTTTGGCGTTTCCGGCGCGGGTAAAACCTCGCTGATTAACGCCATCAGCGGCCTGACGCAGCCACAGTCCGGGCGCATCGTGCTTAACGGACGGGTTTTGAACGACGTCGAGAACGGTATCTGTTTAACGCCCGAAAAACGCCGGGTGGGCTATGTTTTCCAGGATGCGCGCCTGTTTCCGCATTATAAAGTGCGCGGCAACCTGCGTTACGGTATGGCGAAAAGTATGGCCGGACAGTTTGATAAGCTGGTGGCCCTGTTGGGCATAGAATCGCTGCTTGACCGTCTGCCCGGTGGTCTTTCTGGCGGTGAAAAACAGCGCGTAGCCATCGGTCGGGCGCTGCTTACCGCGCCGGAACTGTTGTTGCTTGATGAGCCGCTAGCCTCGCTGGATATCCCGCGTAAGCGTGAACTGTTGCCTTACCTGCAACGCCTGGCGCGTGAAATTAATATTCCGATGCTGTACGTCAGCCACTCGCTCGATGAAATCTTGCACCTGGCAGACAAAGTGATGGTGCTGGAAAACGGGCAGGTCAAAGCGTTCGGTTCGCTGGAAGATGTCTGGGGCAGCAGCGTGATGCATCCGTGGCTACCAAAGGAACAGCAAAGCAGCATTCTGAAAGTCAGTGTGCTGGAACATCATCCACATTACGCAATGACTGCACTGGCGCTTGGCGATCAGCATCTATGGGTCAATAAGCTGGATCAACCGCTGCAAACTGCGCTGCGTATTCGTATTCAGGCATCTGATGTTTCGCTGGTGCTCCAACCACCGCAGCAGACCAGTATTCGTAACGTTCTGCGGGCGAAAGTCGCGCAGTGCTATGACGATAATGGTCAGGTGGAGGTTCAGCTTGAAGTGGGCGGTAAAACGCTGTGGGCGAGGATCAGCCCGTGGGCCAGGGATGAACTGGGTATCAAACCTGGCCTGTGGCTGTACGCGCAAATTAAGAGCGTGTCGATTACCGCGTGATTACAGCAGGTGGGAGTAAATAAATTTCGCGATGCTGTCGGTGGTGTTGTCACCAATTACGATGTTGGCGCGGGCTTTGACCGCGTCGTCCGCATTACCCATCGCCACGCCGGTACCTGCGGCTTCCAGCATGCTGATATCGTTAAAGTTGTCACCAAAGGCAATGACGTTTTCCATTGACCCGCCCTGTGCTTCAATCCACTGGGTAAGGCGTCGTCCTTTGCTGTTGCCTTTACGGGCAATGTCGACCTGATCGTGCCAGGACCATTCACACTCCAGCCCCAACTGTTGTTCAACATGCTTACCAAACTGCTGCAGTTTCGGAATATCTTCGTCGGTGAGGGCAAATTTCCAGACGGCGTTAACGTCATGTGCGGCCTGCGCCAGCGAAGGCACCTGGGTGAAGGTCGGGCGCTGTTCCGGCGGCAGGGTTTGCGCCCAGTTAGCGGTACGCACCACATGCCCGGTTGGGCGCTCATACAGCATGGCCTCATCCACATACATCAGCCCGTGGATCTGATGTTCATCCAGCATTTCGATCAGCTGTAATGCCTGGTTTACCGGTAGGGGATCGGATTCCAGTACCTTTTTTGCCTGATAATCATACAAGTAGGTGCCGTTGCAGCAAATTGCAGGTGTATCCAGCGCCAGTGCCTGATAAAAAGGATGAATAGCAACGTGATGGCGACCTGTGACAATGATAAGTTGGTATCCTGCTTCTCTGGCGCGCGCGAGCGCTTCAAGAGAGGATGGCAGCAAGGTTTTTTTCGGGGTCAACAGGGTACCGTCTAAATCCAGGGCAATCACGCGTGCGGTCATAGTTATTTCCAGATTAAGGTTGAGAATTTTGTCTGCTGGAATGGTACACCGAGACGGGAGCCGGACAAAATTCTGCGCCTTAATTAAGCATTCACCGTTAAAAGCGTCTACCTTAGGCGTGTGTCAGGCAATTGCAGCCACCTGCCAAAAAGCAAAGGAGTATTCATGAAGCAAACCGTTTATACCGCCAGCCCTGAAAGTCAGCAAATCCACGTCTGGAGCCTGAATCATGATGGTTCTCTGACGCTGACGCAGGTGGTTGATGTGCCGGGTCAGGTACAACCGATGGTCGTCAGCCCGGATAAGCGCTACCTCTATGTTGGCGTGCGCCCGGAGTTTCGCGTGTTGGCTTACCGCATTGCGCCTGATGACGGTGCGCTGACCTTCGCGGCGGAGTCTGCGCTGCCGGGTAGCCCGACGCATATTTCTACCGATCATCAGGGACGTTTCGTGTTTGTCGGCTCTTATAACGCCGGGAGCGTGAGCGTCACGCGTCTGGAAGATGGTCTGCCGGTGGAACAGGTTGACGTGGTTGAAGGTCTGGACGGCTGCCACTCGGCCAACATCTCACCGGATAACCGTATCCTGTGGGTTCCGGCGTTGAAACAGGATCGTATCTGTCTGTTTGAGGTAAGCGATGATGGACATCTGGTGGCGCAGGAACCGGCTGAAGTGACCACCGTTGAAGGCGCGGGCCCGCGTCATATGACGTTCCATCCGAATAAGCAATTTGCCTACTGTGTGAATGAGCTGAACAGCTCCGTTGACGTCTGGGCGCTGAAAGATCCGTACGGCAAGATTGAGTGTGTGCAGACGCTGGATATGATGCCGGCTGATTTCACTGATACCCGTTGGGCAGCGGATATTCACATTACACCGGATGGCCGTCATCTGTACGCCTGTGACCGTACCGCCAGCCTGATTACGATCTTTAGCGTGTCTGAAGATGGCAGCGTGCTGACCAAAGAGGGTTTTCAGCCTACTGAAGTTCAGCCGCGCGGGTTTAATATCGATCACAGCGGTAAATACCTGATTGCTGCCGGGCAAAAATCGCACCATATCGCGGTGTATGAGATTGCTGGCGAGCAGGGGCTGCTGGCAGAGAAGGGGCGTTATGCAGTGGGGCAGGGACCGATGTGGGTCGTGGTGAACGCCTACTAACGCCATCAGTCAGAGCAGGAAAAGCCTGTTCAAAGATAAAAGCGAGGTTTACATCCGTGTGAACCTCGCGGGGAAAATAAGTTATTTCAACGGATAAACACACTTAGCATCGGCCCAGGGGAAACATATTAAATCCGTCTTTTCTAATTTAAAATAAATCCCTGTAGTTTCAGGAAAATCCCAGTCTGGGTATTGATAATTATAGGAAAGCCCCACCTTGAGAACATCAATGTTCGTGAAATCGATTTCAGTTGCATCACCATGAATAGACGTAGCACCGACATCCCAATATCCCCCCGTATCTCTATTGGGGGGCGACGAAGGGAAAGTAGCCGCAAACATTTCCATCCCCATTCCTGGTTTGGCATGCCTATCCGTTCTTAATATCTTCATTTTCTTGCCCTGCCCCGTGGGAACATATTTCACAGCCGCAATAGGGAAGGTATAAAAGGCGTCCTTTTTAAACATTGTCTTATTTGTATGCTGGAAACCAATGACTTCAATAACGAGATATTCCAGATCGTTACTTGATATAAGTATGTCTTTAGGGACTTGATGTCCATCCTGGCCACCACAGAATCGACTGCCTGCTTTATCACAGGGGGCGTCGCTTTGGGAAAAAAAGATCGCTGAGAGCCGGACATTAGGATCGTCCACCTCATCCTGCTTATTCGCCGGTGGATACTCGTAACCGCCATAGCGATGTTTAAAGAACCGTGTCACTCTGTTAAATTTATCGGGGACCTTGCCCTGAATATAAATACCATTGTCAATCTCGAGATAACTATAAACCAAACCTTCAAGGTGTTCTGACGAAGCCTCCGAATTACCTCTAAGTTTGTCTCTACCGTTATCACATTGCCTTTCCTCTTTAAATGGACAACGCGGTAAATTTGGTGCAGTAACACTAAGATTATTACGACCTTTATCCTGATCGTACCCTTTCGTTTTCCAGTACACGTTCACGCCAAACGATTGTATAGCATCAGTACTAAATTGCCGACTAAAGTTATCTGCCGTTACCCGAACGGTAAAATAATGCGGCCCCAGCGAGGCCGACGTGCGTGTCAGAAAACCAAAATTTGCGCTGACGTCTTTTCCTGAATTGGGAGCATTATTCGAAGATATTGCACTTGTGCTAAAAAGCAGCATTGCCGAGATCAGCCCTGCCGATAAAACAGTCCTTTTCATTTGTCACTCCCTCTTTATGCGACGGAAATAATCTGATATTTACCACTGCGCAACAGCACGACCTGATAGTCGCCAAACACCATACTACCTGGTGCCACGGTGCGCGTTTTGTTGTTAAACCGGACGGTAATCCGGGTTCCGCCCGGTCCCTGAGAAACCAGCACCACCCGAGGTTGAGCGTCGGATTTTTCTTCCGTGGACGCCCGCCCGGCGCGCGCCAGCATCGGGGTGTTGTTCAGCAAGGGTTGCGGGTCGAGCGCCACGCCCCGCCAGGCAATTTCCAGGTGCAGATGGGGACCGGTGCTAAAACCGCTGCTGCCGGATGCGGCGATCTCTTCGCCCGCCGTCAGCTTTTCGCCTTTTCGCACCCGTGTAGAGGCGAGATGAAAATAGCGGCTCTGCCAGCCGTCCGCATGACGGAGTGTGATAAAGTACCCGGCGCCGCGATCGTAGCCGCTCTCCACCACTTCGCCGTCGGCAATTGCATGCACGCTGCTGCCGAATGGCACAGGAATATCCATCCCTTTATGCTGCATCATGCGCCCCAGCACAGGGTGCAGGCGTTGTCCAAATCCTGAGCTGATCTGGCGCTTCGCCACGGGCCAGATAAAGCGTACTGGGGCGTTATCATCATCCACCGCCGCAGCGCTGGACGGCATCCTCAGGTTCTCTTCTGACCACATTTGCGCCGCCTGTAATGACGGAACGAAAGCCTGCTGCCAGGCCTGCTCGCAGCTGGTCGTCGCCAGCGGCGACATTGTCAGCCATATGCTCCATATCAGACACGACACGATCGACCCCCGTCAGAGCAGCAGTAAAAACGCGACCAGCGCGATAGCCGGACCGAACGGAATATAAAAGCGATGTTTGTCATCCTCTTGCGTATAAAAGAACCGCACACCGGCGTAAAACAGCAGCCCGGCCAGCGCCGAAAAGCAGAGTAATTCCGGCAGGCGCTGCCAGCCAAGCCATGCCCCGCAGGCGGCGTAGAGCTTGACGTCGCCGTAACCCAGACCGTCACGTTTGCATAATGTCTCCCACAGCTTCATCACGCTCCACAACAGAAGCCAGGCGGCGGCGACGCCATAAACCGCGTCCTTCACCCGCACCATGGAGTACCCCGATGCGGCAAGCAGTAGCCCGCCCCAGAGCACGGTGAAGACCAGCGCGTCTGGCAGAATCAGATGTTTAAAATCGATAACCGCCGCGCTGTAGAGCACCATAAACAACAGCGCATATGCCAGCGCGAGCTGAGGAGACCATTGCGGCAGGTAAAACCAGGCCAGCGCCCCCCATACCAGCCCCATCGCCAGTTCAGAAACCGGATAAATAACCGGGATCGCAATGCCGCACTGGCGGCATTTGCCCTTCAGTAACAGCCAACTGAGAACCGGAATATTATCCCAGGGCTTAATATCCGATTTACAGGCAGGGCAGTGCGACGGCGGCCACCACAAATTAACCGCCGCCCCTTCTGAATCATCCGCATCTATTACGCCAAGCATCAGCGGCAGACGATAAATAATCACGTTGGCTAAGCTGCCAAACAGCAATCCAAGTGGGATAAAAATAGCCACCATCCATGGCATTAACAGTTCCATGATTTAATTTTCCTAAAAAGAACCGCTGGCGCCCATCGCCGCCAGCTTGTCGCTGAGCGCAAACAACGCGGCAAAAACCCAAATAACGCAACCGCCTAATATCAGCGTGGAGAGCGCTTTTAATAACCCGGAAAGTTTAGTGATATATTCCCGAATGTGTTCACGTGATTTATTCGATACCGCCAGCAGCACCTCATTAAACGAAGGTAGCGCGGCGTAAAGGCTGATATTGAGCAGCGTTTCCGTGTTCAGTAAACCCGAGTTGAGCGCTTCACCATAGCTGACGCCCGCCGCCATTTTCTTCTGCATCCCGGCCAGGTGCCAGCGCAGCCAGCGGCTGGAGTTCAGGCTAATAATGCTGAGCGCATCGTTGAGCGGAATGCCGTTTTTTAACATCAGCGCCAGGTTGTTGAGAAAAATAGAGGCAGTCAACTGCTTATACGTTGAGAACGGCATAATTCGGTCAAGAAACTGATTACGAATATTCCCGGTCATTTTGCCCATTGCTATTTTGATCACGGTAACCAGCGCAATAAATCCAATGAGGATATATATCCACAGCCCTTTACACAGCGCCATCCCAAAAATATAGAGCGCGCGGGTGACGCCAGGCCATTTCTCAACGGGTACCACGCTTTCAAAAGCCGGGAACACCTTATAGGCATAACCCGCAATTACCACCAGCGACAGGACCAGCATAATGAGCGGGAAGGTGATGGCACCGACAATTTTCTTGCGCAGCTCGTCGTTATAATTAATAACGTTTACCAGGGTGATAAAACCGTCGGCCAGGCTGCCGCTGCGTTCCGCCGCGTTAATTACGCTCAGTTCAGATTCAGGGACCAGCCCCTCGAAAACCATCGCAATGGAGGTGGTTTTCGCCATTTTGCTTGTCAGCTCTTCCAGACGTTTAGCAAATCCTTTGCCGAGCAGTTTTTCCCCTTCCGCGCGTAATTTTTGCAACGCGTCATATAGCGGAAGCTCAGCGTTAATCATGTCTGCGCAAAACTGATAAAGATAAATACGCTGTTTCTTACCGAATTTTTTCAACTATTACCTCCAGTTCTTCATGAACGACTTGTCCAAATTCCATTTGAAACCAGGTCGCGCACACGCGTCCCTGAAGTACCGCCGCCATCGTTTTTTCTTTAATTTCGAATCCTTCGCTCAGGCCGGGCTGTTTTAATCGCTTCGCGCGCCAGACGGTATAAACTTTAAGCCATTTCTGTTCAGCAATGGCCTCCAGCTCGTCATACACCGGCAGCAAATACTCCATCACCAACTGGCGTCCGCCAATACCGGTATGTTTGCAGGCCGGACAGCCTTCAGCGTTTTTTTCATAAAGCTGGAATTCGCGTCCCTTAATGGCGGTGGTCCGTAACGACGTTTTACACTGCGGGCACAGTACTGGTATTAGCTTCTGGCACTGTAAGCCCGCAATAAAGCCCGGCGTTGAAAGCTTATCGCTGGTAATCCCGAGCGCGGATAAGCGTTGCAATAACGAAACGATGTTACCTGCGTGCACGGTGGTAAAGCAGTAGAGACCACTTTCCACCGCCCCGGCCAGCGCGTTAGAAGAGATATTGTCGCGAATTTCCCCCACCATCAGTACGTCCGGGTCGCGACGCAGCGAGGATTTGATCGCCGAATGGAATCCTCCGGATTCGCCGCTTAATACCGAACTTTGCGTCGCGCCATAGATCTGATATTCGACCGGATCTTCTACGGTCAGAAAACAGCCGCGATTGTCATAGCGGTTGATCTGCATCCACTCCATCAGATTTTTCAGGGTAGTGGATTTTCCCGAACCGGTTGTTCCGGCAATAATATAAGCCCCGTAGGGGTTGCTCAGGATCCTTTTGAGGTCGCTAATTTCCTCATCGGAAACGCCAAGCTTATCCAGGCTCGCGACGCTGGCTCTGTCCAGACCCGATGGAATAATACGCAATACCGCGTGATAGCAATCGCTGGTCTCGCCAAATATCGGATAGTGCGCATAGCGGAAGCGGTAGCTTTTCCCCGCCAGCGAATAGAGGATATTGGCGTTTTGCGCAATATTGCGGTTCCAGGTGGTGTCGCGGGTGCTTGCCTCAACGTTGTAGAGCACGAACACCAGCTCATCGCAGCGTGACGCCTTCATCTGTATAAACGGACAAAGCACGCCGTTAATGCGCAGCTCAATATTCGCCACCATATCATTACGCGTGATATGCAGGTCGCTGGCCTTCAACGCCACGGCCTTTTTCAGCATCTCTTCCAGCGCAAGCTGTGTGTTACTGCTTTCCTGCTCAAGCAGCTTACTTCCTGCCGACAGCAGCTGTTCAACGATCAGGTAATAATTTTTCTCAGTAACCTGCGCTATTCCCTTAACCTGAATATTATGGGAAACCTGCAGGCGGTGGCACACCGCCTGCATTGGCGCCAGATTATCAATCAAAGGCGTGGATACCAGTAACCAGGCTTCATCCGCATGTTCAGCAACCAGAATATCGCCGTCATACTCCTGGAATTGCCACTCCTGAGAATGAATGTTCTCCTCGTTAAACTGGATATAATCGATCACTTACCCACAACCTCGACCGTCACGTCATTTGCCTGGTTATGACGCGCAATATAGTCATAACCGCCGTAGCTAAAACGCTGATTCAGCGGCACCATCTTCACGCCGCCGTCGGCGCCGGCAATCGCCACGCGTTTTTGACCCGCGATTTCGGAAATCAGCAGCGGCCGCAGCCCAGGCGCAGATTCTGACGTTGCTCCTGGGGAAGCGCTAATATCATCCATTGTGCTGGCGGTGCTCACCGGCATAACCGCTACGCTATCCGCCTTTTTCTCACCGCGTAGCTTACGCAGCTCGCTGCGGACTTTTTCCAGCGCAAGCTGATTCACCAGCTCACGGTACTGGCTCTCGAAGTTGAAATCTTTTTCTATCATCTCAACAACGTGATCCTGCATCGGCGATACGTCGCTTAACGGCGGCGTGCCTTCCGCTTGTACAACCTCCTGCGCAGGGATGATTTCTGCCGTATCTGCGGCGTAAAGAGCAGGTGAAAGCGTCAACACTATTCCCGCAATAATTAATTTCCCTTTTTGCATGCCAGTCCTCCGGTAACAAGCGTTGATTTTTCATTGAATACGATTGATTTGATAATAAACGCGTCGGCAAAGGGTTGCTTATTCAACACCAGCGACACGCCCGAGATATCCATTTGGGTCGGTGAGGTGATCGTCCAACCGGCGAACAGCATGCCGAATGACGTTACCGCACTTTTCAGCGCGCTTTCATTTTTCTCGACGGCAGAGGAGGGCATCCCCGTTAATACCAGTTCAGTATTTCGTCCGCCTAATGAGTTCCAGGTGCTGATATAACTTAATACATCGGTACAGACCGGCAGATTGACCGTGTTTTTACTCTGCCAGGCGCTGAGCCATGGGTGTTTATTCATCCCGGACTCAACGCCCGTATAGTCCAGCGTGTTTTTTGAAAAACTGGGCGACCAGGTTTTGCCCCAGAGATTAATATCGGCCACGCTAAATATCCGCCCTGGATTCAGCGCATAGCTGAGTGAACAGCCCGTACTGGTACATTCAATACTTTTTGGCGCAAAGCCCACCTGCGACAGTTTTTTATTCGCCAGCAAGAGCTGCTCCAGCAGCAGGCTGGCATCAGAAATGCTGCCGCCCGTGAGCGAGTTGCGATAAAAATCTTCGATAGCTTTGATTTTTTGCTGGCGGGCAGCCTGTTCAGCCTGGACTCTGGCCAATCGTTCCTGCTCCGGTTTCCAGATAAAATAGTAATAGCCTGACCCGCCGCCGCCAGCTAATAAAATCAGTAGCGTAACGACCCAGACGATAATATTACCTCCTCGCCCGGTAGAACCGCCCCCTATATTACGACGCTTCCAGAAATAGAGATTTTCAGAGACCGCCACGTTCTCATCCTTTTATAAATAATTTCAGTAGTGTCATAAACACCAGTAAAAATACGATGCCGCCTGCTATCAGAACGCCGATCATCATCTGTCGCCGCTTTTTCTGCCGCCGTTGATGTTCAGTACAGCCTTCAATCACCGCCTCAATGTGCTGTTCCGTTAACTGAATTAACGGTAGCTCCGCATACTGTGGCGATTCTTTCAGCTGTTCTTTCAGCTTCATCCAGAAGCGTCTGGAGACCAGACGATCGCTGCCCGAAACGGGAACACCGTGCGAGATAATCAGGAAATAGCAGCTTTCCGCCTGCTCATAATAATAAATACCGTCACCGTACAGGGCTTTCATCCACAGGGCGAAAGGCTCATATAAGGTGGAGTGTTTGGTACAGAAACCCGTAACCATTTCCCCTTCATCAGACTGGCCCGTTAACTGGCGATGGGTTCGCCGCAAATGTGATAACCAGTCAAGATAATAAGGCTCGTGAGAGGCAGGCTCGTAGCTCCAGACCAGATCAATTAATACTCGATTTTCTGATAAGTGCTTAAGCATGATGCCCTCATCGGGTCTGCGTTGGGGCACGGTAATTATCAATACCGACTACCATAACCACGGTTTCGACATGATCGCTGTTGGTAACCGAGCCTGCCAGCACCGACCATCCCTGACCGTCAGCATCCTCTTTCGCTTCGTATTTGCTGACCAGCAGCAGGCTACCCGGCGTAATTGTGGAAATGTTAAACATTTCCGTCGTGCTTACCGACGGCAACTGAACTTCATCAAAGGTATCGATTGAGTTGAGGTAGCGCTTGGTAAAGCCGCTGGCCACTTCAATTCGCCCGTCGGTTAAGATACGCGGGGTAAGAATAAAGCTGGTGCCGGTGACCAGTTCCGTGGTTTCCACCTCCGTGCTGACGTCTCCTGAATTGGAATCTTCTTCCCTGGTGCGACTGGAGACATAATATTGCGACGTGGTCATGTTGAGTGGAATAGGGATGTTATTACGGGTAATAAACGAACCGCTCTGGATCACCTTACTGCCGGTGAGTTCGTACAGGGCATCCAGTTGAGAGCTGATATTCATATGCTGATTGGTCCAGCCTGCGGTTAAGCCGCCGGAGAGCTTCATCAGCATTTCTGAGCTGTCGATACCAAAAGAGGAGGTCCCGTCGTTGAAGGTCATATTGACCCCACCGCCCAGCTCTTTCGTTTTGCGCTTATCAAGGGTAAATATTTTGTAAGTCACGACAAACTGACGGGTATTATCCGACTGGAATTTCTTCAGCGACTCATTCAGCGCGTGATACTCCGAAGGGCGCGCTGTGATCGTCAGAATCGAGGCGTCTTTAAAAATGCTGTAAACGCCGCTGGAGACAAATTTTTCTGCCATATCCTCAACGTCGTCCCAGAAGCTGGATTCAAATTTGGTTTCGGCTTTGCCTTTCAGACCGCCGCCGGTAGTGGCTTCATTACCGGACAGGTCGAGACTGGTCTCAAACTTGTTGTCTTCGCCGTAAAAATCCAGCTTCAGCACATAGTTCTGGAAATAAGAAACGACCAGCACGCCGTTGTTATCCAGCACTGGGTTCACGTCATATAGTGCGGAAATATAGCGGGTAAATTCCTCAAACGTTCCGTTGAACTTAACGCTGCGGAACTCCGGTTCCCCCGCATCCGATTTTCCACCGGGAACGGAAGTATTAATACGGTAGCTAATACCGGTTTGCGCGGTCACCGCCTCAAGAATTGTCGCCAGATCGGTAGGCTCGTAAGACTGAATACTCACCTGCTTACGCAGCAGCGCCTGTTTACGGGAGTTATATTCAACCTTTTTGCCCAGATAAGGCTCATTATATTTCATATAACCGGTCGTTTTCATCTCATCCGGAGTGGTCGGGTTGCCGGTTTCCTGCGGGACAATACTTTTATCGTACTTGGTATCAATAGACGTACAACCCTGAAGAGCCAGCGTCAACGCCAGAAGCGAAACTTTAATTTTCATAGCATTATTCCCTTGCGTAATTACTGCTCATCAATGATCAGTACGTTATTCGCCTGGTAGTCTTTTATCACCAGCCCGTAGTTTTCTGACGTAAATACTTGTCCAAGCTTAACCAGCACATCCTGTATTGATTTACCCTGCAAATGAATTGCCTTGTAAATAACAAAATCAGTTGAGCTGTTCCAGAGCAGCTTATAGCCATTTTGCTGCGCCCATTTTGAAAGCTGCTGGCTTAATAACTCCTCCTCCAGTAAATCAATTTTTATTTCCACTACTGGCGCACTGACAGGTGCGACGCTTTTCACCGTATCATCCCCGGAAAAGGGATTTCGCGGCGTGGTTGTACTTTCTTTCACTGGCGTGGTGGTTAACATCCCTGCGTCAATTTTTTGCCCGGCTGGTGCGCTGGCGGCAAAACTTCCCTGGCTGCCTAATAATGCGGACACGGCAGCCCCAATTATCCATGTTTTTTTCATCTTACTCTTCCAATGATTAATAGGTGATTCTTTCATGGTCCGGAATATCAAGTTTATTACCGTCTTCTTTATAAAACTTAAGATCGTTATCTTCCGCAACAAGAGAATGGAGCACATACTTATTCGGTACCGCCTCATCCCAGGCGTAACCTTCGGATGAAATCATTCCCCCTTGCGGGATCGTGCTGCACCACTGGTTAATCACCACTGAGAGAGACTGCGG
This sequence comes from Citrobacter sp. 21OH12SH02A-Citro, assembly GCF_027919895.1. Taxonomy (NCBI): domain Bacteria; kingdom Pseudomonadati; phylum Pseudomonadota; class Gammaproteobacteria; order Enterobacterales; family Enterobacteriaceae; genus Citrobacter; species Citrobacter sp. 21OH12SH02A-Citro. Next base: position 3,220,243 of record NZ_CP114801.1, on the reverse strand, counting down.
ATTCATTTTATTGATACCATCACCATCGGGATTAATCATTGCCGAGGTGGCGCTGATTAACCAGAAGGGGGCGGGGTCGTCCTTGGTACCTGCACCTTTGAACCAGTCTTCCGCGATCCAGTCCTCAAAGGTTCCGTTTTTGTCCCTTTTCACCGGATCGTTGGCAGGGGCTGCAGTATCTTTGTTAATCACAATATTGGCCTGGATCGCAACACCCGCTACCGCTCCCACTTTGTTGCGGGTTTTAACGGTATTCAAACGCGTTGCCCCTTGCTGGGTGTAGTCAGTATAACCAGTGTCTGTTTCACCAGTTTCTGTTTTACCATTCTGATCTGCCGCGACCGATGATATGGCGACCGACAGGCGGGGATAGAGGCTTCGCAGCGTGGTGTTACCGTCTTTATCGATACCGGTTACTTTAGGACACGTTTGCAACGGTAAACGAATCACGCCTGGCTCACTTAAGAGACCAGCGTAATTTGCACTATCATTTGCGGCTGTATAAATAGCATCAGCCCCTGTTGGACCTTCACCCTGCGGATAATCGTTTTTAAATGACTGATAAAAAGTGGTGGTGGGCGTCACCAGCTCATACTGACCACTGAAGGCATCAGAAAATACGCGTTCGGCATTATCACCACCCTGTTTGCCATCCTTAAGCGCATTCGCCTCTGCTTGATCGTAAGCCACATGCCATTTTTCCGGATGCTTGCGCGAGGTATTTTCCATCACGATATTGGCGTACAGCGTGCCGGTGGTGCCTTTGAGTGAACTCGGCGAAGCAGGTTCCGCCTCGCTACCGTCTGTTTTATCCGCACTGGTACGCAGGTGCAGAATGCGATCGTCCGGGTTATCCGTGCCAGGATTGACGCCGTTGCTGTTCATTGCCGCCAGGCACAGCGTGCTCTTGTTTTGCTCTCTGCTCCAGCACATCGCCGGTTCGTTTTTATCTTTGCCTTCCGCATCGCTGCTGGTAATCAGCAGGCGGTCTTCATCAATCGCCGTAATACACGGTCCGGCTTCATCTTTGGCATCGTTCCAGCATAGTTTGGCCGTTGGAACGGAACCATCGGCAGAGATATCTTCACTGCTTTTGTCGAAGCTTAAGCGAATGCCGTAACGTTTATTTGCATCGAGCCTGTCCAGATTGTTGGGAATGTCACCCATCTGCAGCGGCTGGCCTGAGGCCGTTGTTACCAGTTTAAAATTACCGCTACCCTCGATTTCAAACACCACCGCCTGCAGATAGCTGAGATCGACGCCTTTAAGCGCTTTTTCCAACGGTTTAATAAACCCGGCAAAATGGAGACCTTCGTTCTCAACCTCGTTCTGGTAGGCAAGATAGAAGTCGACACGTTCAATACCAGGCCCGATGGTGCCGGCTTGCCGAATGTTGTTGACGAAGTCCACACGTTCCAGCACTAGCTCCAGCGATTCTGCTCCAGGGCGCAGTTCACACGGCAGCATGGACTCCGCAAGTTCGAAGGGCAGTTTCCCTTTCGGGTTATTGCCATTTTTACATTCACTGCCCAGAAACAGATAGCGAGAACCCCGGGTGGGCGATACCTGGGTTTGCGTTGACACACCAACAGACCAGCCGGAATAAAACTTGTCTGTATCCGTATTAGGATAAGGTTGATCCTGTAAGGTTTTATTAGATACGCGATTATCATAATTCGCGACGGTGACGTTAGTATTTTTCGTCCCGAATAGTGGGTTGGCTTCTGGTGTGCCAGAAACCACAGCCAGCTTGTTCTGTGCCACAAAGCGCATCACGCCAAAAATATCACGGACGACCATATCAGCGACAATAAGCTGGTGACTTTGCTGGGCTTCTTTGCGTTTATAATTGGCATATGTCATCAGGCACATGCCGATAATGGCAAGCACAACAATCATTTCAAGAAGGGTGACGCCTGCCTGACGTTCGTAAATATTAGCGTTGCGCTTACTTATCATCTATTAAATCCATTTAGCAAAACTGCCCCCTTCAGGGGGCAGAACAAGTACAACATAAAATATAAGCGTATTAGCGACTGCCCAGGATTAAAGCATTATCTGATTCACCGGCATCACAGAAACCTTCGGCAGATATGGTTGTCGGACTCAAAGTGTTTCCTGCAAGGCTTTTCAGAATTGAGGCACTAGTGCCCTCGGCCATGTCGAGAGGATCAGCCGAACCCAGTTGTGCGCCCGCTGCTGCCGTACCACTTGCAACGTAATCCCATTGTGCACCTACCTGTGATGCAAGGTTACGACAGTCTTCTATTTCCAGTCCGTTAATAACAATATAGAAACCTTTATTTACAGTAGCGCCGGCAGTGATGGTTGATGGGCCGATTTCAAAAGCATCGCTGGAAATTCCGTTAAAAGCTTCAGATACGTCAATTTTACCCATTCTCACCAGGTTAACAATTGGCGCATCATTGCCTGTTGTGCCGGCGATATTTGCTTTCGTCAAATCAACAATACTACCTGTCGGGACCGGATAACTAGCCTCGTCTTTATACGCTTCGGTCATTGCAACACGAACGGAGTTCGTATTTTCAATGACATTAGAAATATCCTGCGCTTTAAACGCACGCTGTGCCAAAACAACCACGCCTGCGGCAATAATACCAATAATGCCCAGTACAATGATAATTTCAAGCAGCGTTACGCCTTTCTGCTTTTTCAATTCACGATACTGTGCTGCCTTTTTTTTCCATGAATGAATCATGCTTTTCATGTCTATCAATCCTTAGATATTGCTGGTTACTGAAAAATTAAAAAATTAACCCCGCACACATTGTGCCAAAACATTATATGCGGCATTTTTAAGAAAGCACCAGAAGCTAAAAGTTGTGATGGGATAATTAGGAAAAAGGGTGACTGGTCAGATGAGTTGTTTTTGAATCATTTTTCCATATATATATTTTATATATAACAAATATCATAAGGTTTTTTTGAGTTGTTTTTAGATAACGTTACGGTAATTTCCCTTTTCCAGAGAGTAAAATATATTGATGGGGTTAATATATTAAAATTAATATGGATTGGCTTTTATCTATTTTGGGTTAAAAATTGAGTTTAGCGGCAGAATAATATTTATCAAGTTAATCGTTTCTGTAACTTACTTATGTAAGCGCCTGGGCTTGCCTTCATACAACTCGAATTATTTTGGCTATAAATAGATTGATTCACGCGATCAATTTAAACCTGCGTTGGTGAAAATATTACCTGTGTGAAGAAAAGACGTTGAAAGCGGTGAAGGGGGCTGGCGGGAGTGTTCCCGCCAGCGGTTTGATGGCTGTGATTACTGCTTCGGTTCGGCAACCACTTTGCTACCGATACCGCGGTTGTTGTATTCCCACATGCGGTTGAAGTTGGTGTCGTTCAGGTTGCGCTGGATTTCACCTTTGTCATCTTGTGCACCGGTATTACCGGCAAAAGGACGCTTCGAGATAACACTGTCAGCCCATGGTTTTGCCATGTTAAAGCCTTCGTTGATCACGCTGTCGCGGATAACGACCTGACCGTTTGTGTTCGAATCAACATCCAGCGAGCGGCCCAACTGTGCCACGCCATCACCACTCGCCGTGAAGCGGCTATTTGTGGCGAGGAAGCCGTAGTAGATGTTTGACAGCGTCGCTGGTGCAAACACATAGGCTTCCTGCTGCGTACGGGAGTTCACAACGCGGAAATCGGTGTTATCGAACACCACGGCGCCGCGACCGGAAACAATATCCACATCCCCTTCAATGTAGCTGTTGGTTACCAAAGTACGCGGTTGACGATCGTTTTCCAGACGGTTTTGTACGCCGCTGTTAGTCACGAAAAACGTATTCTGGCGACCGAGGATGTTGACCTTATTGATCTGCACTTTATCGCCATCGGTACGTAGCGCAACGGCCGGGTGATTACCCGCATCAACGCTGTCACCCAGATTGTTTTCGATGGTCAGGTTCTGCAATTGCAGACCGTTATTTTGCGACCAGACGACGGCAGAACACATCACGCCAATATTTGTGCCGCGCTTGTTCTGGCAATTATCAAACATATACCACGCCGGTTTACCCGGCATGTATTTACCGCCCGGGTTCACCGTACGACGCCAGTCTGCGGTGCTCATGTCACCATCAATAGCCTGGCCAATTTTTACATCCAGCGGTTTTTCGCCCATGCCGTACAGCGTCAGACTTCCCGTTGCTGCCGGGATATATACCGTGCCCTGATACTCGCCCGGCATAATCGCAATGTACTGACGTTTGTTAGTACGTTTGATGATTGCCGCATCAACCGCAGCCTGAATGCTGGTATGGGTGACGCCCTGAGTCCCAGCCGGGCCAACCACGAAGTCAGGCTGTGCAGGCAGAGAAATAGCAGAAGGGCTCCACGGCGCGGTGTTTGGCGTCAGCGCGGAAAAATAGTGCGCAGCAACGAAGTTTTTCGCTTCATTGGCCGACAAGATCGGGCGCGAAGAGGTACCTGGCGCGGTCTGATCGGAAGGAATTTGATCGGGCGGCGTAGAGCTACAGGCGGTCAGCGTCACGCCAAAAGCCATTGCCAGCGCCAGACGGGAAACTGATGATATGTTCACAGGTTGCTCCGGGCTTTGAAAGTTATCCATTGAAGCCTGCTTTTTTATACTAAGTTGAGCGAAACGGGAAGGTTAAAAGGTAAAAAGTTGTTTTTATCGCCGCAATGCCCGGCGCGGAGAGTCCTTATATCACAAATACATAACAATTACGGTCCTTCAGGTTGACAACATCCGTATAATCAAAAATAAATGTCTATACAACCTATGACAAGTGGTGAGTCGAATGCAGCAATTCTTCCCTGATGATGTTATCTGGCGCAATGTTCGTCTGGCGACCATGGATCCCGAACGTAACACCCCGTATGGGCTGGTGGAGGGTCATGCGCTGATCGTCCGTCAGGGGAAGATTCGCGATATCGTCCCGGAATCATCGCTCTATCTCACACATGACAATACCTTTGATATGCAGGGCAGGCTAATTACACCTGGCCTGATTGACTGTCATACGCATCTGGTCTTTGGTGGAAACCGCGCAGGTGAATGGGAGCAGCGGCTAAACGGTGTCTCCTACCAGCAGATAAGCGCCCAGGGCGGGGGTATCAATGCCACGGTATCAGCAACCCGCAGCGCCAGTGATGAGCAACTCTTACATCTAGCGCATCAGCGTATGGAACAGCTGATCAAAGAAGGCGTTACGTTGCTGGAAATAAAATCCGGTTACGGCCTGGATTTGCAGACAGAAGAGAAAATATTGCGCGTGGCAGCGGCGCTGGCGGCGGAGAATATCATTGAAATAAGCCCCACGCTGTTGGCTGCCCATGCGACTCCAGCAGAATACCGGGATGATCCTGACGGCTATATTACGCTGGTGTGCGAGACCATTTTGCCCCAGCTGTGGGAACAAGGGCTGTTCGAGACCGTCGATCTGTTTTGTGAAAGCGTGGGTTTTTCGTTGACGCAGAGCGAGCGGGTGTTTCAGGCCGCGCAGGCGTTGGGCATCCCGATTAAAGGCCATGTTGAACAGCTGTCATTGTTGGGTGGCGCACAGCTGGTAAGCCGCTACCACGGGTTATCCGCCGATCATATTGAATATCTCGATGAAGCGGGCGTAGCGGCGATGAGCCAAAGCGGTACGGTCGGCGTGCTGCTGCCCGGCGCATTCTATTTCCTTAAAGAGCAACAGCTTCCGCCGGTGGCGTTGCTGCGTCAGTATCAGGTACCGATGGCGGTGGCGACAGATTTTAACCCAGGTACCAGCCCGTTTATCAGCCTGCACTGGGCGATGAATATGGCCTGCGTTCAGTTTGGCTTAACGCCGGAAGAAGCATGGGCGGGCGTCACCCGTCATGCGGCCCGGGCGCTGGGACGTCATGCCACTCATGGTCAATTGAAGGCCGGGTTTGTGGCCGATTTTGTGGTGTGGGATGCAACTCTCCCGGTCGAGATCCTGTATGAACCGGGGCGTAACCCGCTCTACCAACGCGTATTCAAAGGACAAATAGTATGACTCACTGGCAACCTGTTTCACCTGCGCTGTGGCAGGGACGTGATGATCGCGCCGAATCGCCGAATGCGCTGCGCCTGTTTCAGACTATCACGCTGAGCCCGACATTTAGCCCAGAAATGTATCGCGAGAAGATAGCGCTGCTTGGGTTTGCCTGCGACGAAGGCGTGAAACGTAATCAGGGCCGGACGGGAGCCGCCGGAGCACCTGATGTGCTGCGCAAGGCGCTGGCGAATTTAGCCAGCCACGATGGGCATCATCGGCTGGTGGATCTGGGAAATATTGTGGCCCAGGCCCCCGACCTTGAGGGCGCGCAGCAGGCGCTACGCAATGCGGTGCAGCGCTGTCAGCAGGAGAATATACGTACCTTTGTTCTGGGAGGAGGACACGAAACCGCATTTGCGCACGGCGCAGGCGTGCTGGATGTGTTCCCGCAGGCGAAAGTGGGGATTGTCAACTTCGATGCGCACCTCGATTTGCGCCATGCCGAGCAGGCTACTTCCGGTACACCGTTTCGCCAACTGGCGCAGCTTTGCGATGAACAGCAGCGGGAATTTCACTATGCCTGTATCGGTGTCAGTCGGGCGGCAAACACCCTGGCGTTATGGGATGAGGCGCAGCGGCTCGGTGTGACCGTGGTTGAGGATCTGTACTGTGCAAAGGCGCAGGCGCAGGCGCAGTTAGCGCAGTTTGTCGCCAACCTGGATGTTATCTATCTGACTATCGATCTCGACGTGCTGCCGGTGTGGGAAATGCCCGGCGTGTCGGCACCCGCTGCGCTGGGCGTACCGTTGGCGACGCTGCTGAGTCTGATTGAACCCCTGTGTCGTAGCGGTAAACTGCAGGCGGTGGATATGGTTGAATTTAATCCACGCTTTGACGATGATGGCAGAGCGGCGCGCGTTGCGGCGCGATTAGGTTGGCAAATCGCGCACTGGTGGCACTGATATACCTGATGGCGTTGCGCTTATCAGGTTCGGGTAATGTCTGTAAACTGTACCCACTCACATTCTCAGCTTAAGGAAGGCTTACGCATGCTCCCATCCCGTTCTGCTCCGGCACCTTTTTACGAAAAGGTCAAACAGGAGATCAGCGAAAAGATTGCCAGCGGTATCTGGCAACCTCACGATCGCATTCCCTCTGAGGCGGAGCTGGTGGCGCAGTATGGTTTCAGCCGCATGACCATCAACCGGGCGCTGCGTGAGTTAACGGATGAAGGGTTACTGGTTCGTTTGCAGGGCGTAGGGACGTTTGTCGCCGAGCCGAAGGGCCAGTCTGCGCTGTTTGAAATTCGCAGCATCGCGGATGAAATCAACGCCCGTCAGCATCAGCACCGCTGCGAGGTGATCACGCTGGAACGAACCCAGGCAAGCGCGCAGCAGGCTTTGGTGTTAAACGTCAAAGAAGGCACCTCCATTTTTCACTCTGTCATGGTGCACTACGAGAACGAACTGCCGGTGCAGATTGAAGATCGCTGCGTGAATGCCGAAATTGTGCCAGCGTATCTGGCGCAGGATTACAGCCAGACTACGCCGCACGCTTATCTGTCGCTGATAGCCCCTTTAACGGAAGGCGAGCATATTGTTGAAGCGGTCCGCGCCAGTGCCGAAGAGTGCGCGCTGCTGAATATCAAAGAACACGATCCCTGCCTGTTGATCCGCCGTAAAACCTGGTCTGCGTCATCCATTGTCTCTCATGCCCGTTTGCTCTTCCCGGGTTCCCGCTATCGCCTGCAAGGGCGGTTTATGTCCTGAAAAGCGTGATTGCTGCCGCAGTATAATAAAATTGTATCTTTTTTGTTAAAAGCACGCTTGCGACAGCTTGTATAGACAAGTATATGTTACTTATCTGTCCGATCGTTCGCGAGGAGTGCTCTACCATGTCTCATAGCAAGTACCGTCAGCAGGATATTCGTGCCCCACGCGGCACCACCTTAACGGCCAAAAGCTGGCTGACCGAAGCGCCGCTGCGCATGTTAATGAACAACCTGGATCCCGATGTGGCGGAAAATCCGCATGAGCTGGTGGTATACGGCGGGATTGGTCGCGCCGCGCGGGACTGGGAATGTTATGACGCCATCGTCAACGCGCTGACCAAACTGGAGACCGATGAGACCCTGCTGGTCCAGTCCGGTAAACCGGTTGGCGTTTTCAAAACCCATGACAATGCGCCGCGCGTACTGATTGCCAACTCCAACCTGGTGCCACATTGGGCTACCTGGGAACACTTCAACGAGCTGGACGCCAAAGGGCTGGCGATGTATGGCCAGATGACCGCCGGGAGCTGGATCTACATCGGCAGCCAGGGCATCGTGCAGGGGACTTATGAAACCTTCGTTGAGGCCGGGCGTCAGCATTATCAGGGTAACCTGAGCGGACGCTGGGTGCTGACCGCCGGGCTGGGCGGCATGGGTGGGGCGCAACCGTTAGCCGCAACGCTGGCAGGTGCTTGCTCGCTGAATATTGAATGCCAGCAAAGCCGGATCGATTTCCGTCTGCGTACCCGCTACGTGGATGAGCAGGCGACATCGCTTGACGACGCGCTGGCGCGTATCGAAAAGTACACCCGTGAGGGTAAAGCGGTCTCCATTGCGCTATGCGCTAACGCCGCCGACGTTGTGCCGGAACTGGTGAGGCGCGGTGTGCGCCCGGATATGGTCACTGACCAGACCAGCGCCCACGATCCGCTGCATGGTTATCTGCCGTCCGGCTGGAGCTGGGAAGCGTATCAGGAGAAAGCGGTGTCCGATCCGCAGGGCACGGTACAGGCGGCGAAACGCTCAATGGCAACGCACGTCGAGGCAATGCTGGCGTTCAGCAAAATGGGCGTGCCGACGTTTGATTACGGCAACAACATTCGCCAGATGGCCAAAGAGATGGGCGTGGAAAACGCCTTTGATTTCCCCGGTTTCGTCCCTGCTTATATTCGCCCTCTGTTCTGCCGCGGCATTGGCCCATTCCGTTGGGTGGCGCTTTCCGGCGATCCGCAGGATATTTATAAAACGGATGCCAAAGTGAAAGAGATCGTGGCTGACGATAAACATCTGCACCACTGGCTGGATATGGCGCGTGAGCGGATTAACTTCCAGGGATTACCGGCGCGTATCTGCTGGGTCGGTCTGGAATGGCGTCAAAAACTGGGGCTGGCGTTTAATGAAATGGTGCGCAGCGGCGAAGTGTCTGCGCCGATTGTTATTGGCCGTGACCATCTGGATTCCGGCTCCGTCGCCAGCCCGAACCGCGAAACCGAAGCCATGCGCGACGGTTCTGATGCAGTATCCGACTGGCCGCTGCTGAACGCGCTGCTTAACACCGCCAGCGGTGCAACCTGGGTGTCACTGCATCACGGTGGCGGGGTAGGAATGGGCTTCTCCCAGCATGCCGGGATGGTGATTGTTTGCGATGGCACTGATGAAGCCGCAGCGCGTATCGCCCGGGTATTACATAACGATCCGGCTACCGGGGTGATGCGCCACGCCGACGCCGGGTATGACATTGCGGTGGAATGCGCCGTCGAAGAAGGGCTGAATTTGCCGATGGTCGCGGCGACGCAGGAGAAACGCTGATATGAACACCATGACATTAACGCCGGGTCATCTGAGCTTTGCGCAACTACGCGACATCTGGCAGCAGCCGGTCAAACTGAGCCTGGATGCCGGGGCGATTGATGCTATCAACGCAAGCGTCGCCTGCGTCAATAATATTGTCGCTGAAGGCCGTACGGCGTATGGCATTAATACCGGCTTTGGCCTACTGGCTCAGACCCGTATCGCCACGGAAGATTTGCAGAATTTACAGCGTTCGCTGGTGCTTTCCCATGCGGCAGGCGTTGGTGAGGCGCTCGATGACGCGATGGTTCGCCTGATTATGGTGCTGAAAATCAACAGCCTGGCGCGGGGTTTTTCGGGTATTCGTCTCAGCGTGATTGAAGCGCTGATTGCGCTGGTGAATGCCGAGGTGTATCCGCTGATCCCGGCGAAAGGGTCAGTGGGCGCATCGGGCGACCTGGCACCGCTGGCGCATATGTCTCTGACGCTGCTGGGCGAAGGTAAAGCGCGCTGGCAGGGGGAATGGCTTCCGGCGACCGAAGCGCTGAAAAAGGCCGGGCTGGAGCCGATTACGCTGGAGGCGAAAGAAGGGCTGGCGCTGCTCAACGGTACCCAGGCTTCCACAGCCTTTGCGCTGCGCGGGTTAATTGAAGCCCAGGAGCTGTTCGCGTCTGCGACGGTGTGTGGGGCGCTGACCACCGAAGCCGTTTTAGGCTCTCGTCGTCCGTTTGATGCCCGTATTCATGCCGCACGAGGACAGCGTGGGCAGATTGATGCCGCAACGCTGTACCGCCACGTGTTGACCGACACCAGCGCGCTTTCCCAGTCGCATCATAACTGTGAAAAAGTGCAGGATCCGTATTCTTTGCGCTGTCAGCCGCAGGTGATGGGGGCGTGCCTGACGCAAATGCGTCAGGTAATGGAGGTCTTGCTGGTAGAAGCCAACGCGGTTTCCGACAACCCGCTGGTGTTTGCCGAAGAGGGCGATGTCATTTCCGGCGGCAACTTCCATGCTGAACCGGTGGCGATGGCGGCAGATAATCTGGCGCTGGCGATTGCGGAAATCGGGGCGTTATCAGAGCGACGCATTGCGCTGATGATGGACAAACATATGTCGCAGTTGCCGCCGTTCCTGGTGAAAAACGGCGGGGTGAACTCCGGCTTTATGATTGCTCAGGTAACCGCGGCCGCGCTGGCGAGCGAGAACAAAGCGCTGGCGCATCCGCACAGCGTGGACAGCTTGCCGACCTCCGCCAACCAGGAAGATCATGTGTCTATGGCGCCGGCAGCGGGCCGCAGGTTGTGGGAGATGGCGGCGAATACGCGCGGCGTGATTGCCGTGGAGTGGCTGGCGGCGTGTCAGGGGATTGACCTGCGTGAAGGGTTAACCTCAAGCCCGCTGCTGGAGCAGGCGCGCCAGGCTCTGCGCGAGCAGGTTGCCCACTATACGCAGGATCGCTTTTTTGCTCCGGATATTGAATGTGCAACCGAACTGTTAGCCCAGGGGACGTTGTTGAAATTGTTGCCTGAATTTCTGTAGAGAAGCCTTGTTTAGTAGGCCGGATGCGGCGAAACCGACATCCGGCACAACACAGCTTAACTGAACATTGCCGTAATCGAGGCGCTGGCGAGCGAGTGGAAGTGAACGTTAAAGCCAACCATCGCGCCGCTGGCGTCCTCATCGACATCAATACGCTCCACATCCAGCGCGTGAACCGTAAAGATATAGCGATGGGTTTCCCCCTTCGGCGGCGCAGCACCGCCATAACCTGCTTTCCCAAAATCCGTACGGGTCTGAATCACCCCATCCGGCAGCGCAACCAGCCCGGAGCCGAAGCCTTGCGTGAGTACGCGGGTATCTGCTGGCAGATTTACCACCACCCAGTGCCACCAGCCGGAGCCGGTTGGTGCATCAGGATCGTAGCAGGTCACGACAAAGCTTTTAGTCCCTGCGGGCACGTCATCCCACGCCAGATGCGGGGAAATATTATCCCCGTCATATCCCATGCCGTTAAAGACGTGGCGATGCGCAAGCTTTTCGCCATCGCGCAGATCGTTACTGATTAGTTTCATGCTGACTCCTCTCGTTAGCCAAAAAGTGTAGCCAGGAACCGTATGTAGCGTGGCGAAATATTCTGGACTGTTTTGCGTTCAATCAAGGGGGGCAAATCCGGTCTCGTGCAAACCAAGGTATGTGAGAATGTCGGCAATAGCGTTCTTGCTGATAATGTCACGACCAACAGAAGTTAAATCAGCCAGCGCTGCCTTATCCTCTCCGGGAAGTCGGGTACTTTATTCGCACTGGTGACCAGTCCAGCCAGTTCGGCATCGAGTAAACTCCAGATACTCCTTCTCGGCGGTGTCAGGGAAAATCTGGCGAATAATCCAGCCCTGATAGGCGTAGAGACCGTCCGCCACGCCTGATACAGCATTAGCCCGGACGGCGTAGTCGCTGTCGCTGCTGGTGTCGACGTTCTCATCGGGTAGCGCGTTCTGAATATCGCGTAACTGGCGGTCGGTACTTTCCGCAACGGTCGGGACGGGAAATGTCATTAAATAATCCTTACTGGGTGCCGGAACGTGTGCGGGGTGCCGGTGCTGTCGGTTAAACCCACTGCATGAGCGGTTATTGTGTGGTGTTGAGTATTCAGGGAGCGGCTGCGGCACGAAAAATCAAAGGGAAGCGGAGGAAAGGACCCGGCCATATTGACCGGGTTAATTATCTTACTTAACCTGACGGGCGTTGTCTGCTTTCCATTCCTCATATGTTGCTTCGAGGAACCACAAGCAGCGAGCGCCCTTATCAGTGCTTAACAACGCAGGACGTGTCCGCTGATAAAAATCCTCAACGGTTGCTGGAGCTTCAACAGGCACTCCGCAGACAATATCAGTCCCGATCATGTGCGGCCATTTTCCCGCGTCAATGACGCTGAGCGCATCAAGAGCGCCGGTTGTATTTGCTGTTAGGGCAGCAGATAAAGCATCTTCCAGTTTAATGGCCTGCTTAACATCTGCCGCAGCCGCGAGTTCTGGCGTTTTATTCAGCCACGCTTGATCGCCCGCAGCCACGCCTTTCAGCGCATCGGGCCAGTTCACTTCGCCAGCTGCTGAAGTGGCCACAATAAACGGAAGTAGTAGCAATAATGCGAGCCGTTTCATCGTACAACCTCAAGCGGGCCGTCTTCACGTCCATGAACATCGACGGAACCTTTGATATCAGCGCCGCCGTCATCTTTGAGCCATAAATAAGCTGGAATAGCCATTTTCTTAAAACTCCATTTAAGGAAAATCTCATAAAATCCTTTCAATTTAATCACTTACGTGACAAATTCACGCTATCGCTTACTAAAACACCCGTCAATTTTTGCTCAGCATCGACATAAAACGATTTGCAATTTCTTTGATGCAAATAAAAAAAGGCCGGAATAATCCGGCCTTCATGTCTAAATATTGTTACTTCATCAGTCATCGAATAATCCGGGCTGTTTCACTTTTCCACGTCCGGACCGGGCGCTGATTACTCGCTAAAAAATGTTGCACTGCGCACAGCCTCGTTTACGGCCTGGGTCAGACGACGCAACTGATCGGGCTGAATAATGTACGGCGGCATCAGATAGATCAGTTTGCCAAACGGTCGTACCCACACGCCCTGTTCAACAAAGAACTTCTGTAACGCCGCCATATTCACCGGATGCGTGGTTTCGATCACGCCGATGGCGCCGAGTACGCGCACGTCGGCTACCCAACTGGAGTCTGCCGCCGGGGCGAGTTCTGTCCGCAGTTGCGCTTCAATAGTCGCTACCTGTGAGCGCCACTCGCCGGTTTCGAGTAACGACAGGCTGGCGGAGGCGACGGCGCAGGCCAGCGGATTACCCATAAAGGTTGGACCGTGCATGAAGCATCCGGCTTCACCGTTGCTGATGGTTTCCGCGACCTGACGCGTGGTCAGGGTGGCGGAAAGGGTCATCGTTCCGCCGGTTAACGCTTTGCCGAGGCACAAAATGTCCGGAGTTATGTTGGCGTGTTCACAGGCAAAAAGCTTGCCTGTACGACCAAATCCGGTGGCGATTTCATCGGCAATCAGCAGGATACCTTCACGGTCGCACATCTTACGGATGCGCTTTAACCATTCGGGATGATACATGCGCATGCCACCAGCGCCCTGCACAATCGGCTCAAGGATCACCGCCGCAATCTCGTGGCGATGCGCGGCCATCAGGCGGGCAAAAGGCACCATATCCAGTTCGTCCCACTCGCCGTCCATGCGGCTTTGCGGGGCGGGCGCAAACAGGTTCTCCGGCAGATAACCCTTCCACAGACTGTGCATCGAGTTGTCGGGATCGCAGACCGACATCGCGCCGAAGGTATCGCCGTGATAACCGTTTCGAAATGTCAGGAAACGCTGACGGGATTCGCCTTTGGCTTGCCAGTATTGCAGCGCCATTTTCATTGCTACTTCTACGGCGACCGAACCTGAATCCGCGAGAAAAACGCACTCCAGCGCCTCTGGCGTCATCGCCACCAACTGGCGGCACAGCGCAATGGCCGGGGCATGGGTAATGCCGCCAAACATCACATGTGACATGGCATCAATCTGCGTTTTCATCGCGGCGTTCAGCTGTGGGTGATTGTAACCGTGGATCGCCGCCCACCAGGACGACATGCCGTCTATCAGCCTCTCACCGCTGGCTAAAATCAGTTCGCAACCTTCGGCACGCGCCACCGGATAAACCGGTAACGGGGAGGTCATGGAGGTGTAAGGGTGCCAGATATGGCGTTGGTCAAACGCAAGATCGTCCGTTGTCATAATCGACTTGTAAACCAAATTAAAAAGATTTAGGTTTACGAGTCTACACCAAACTCATAACGAAACGTATACCAATATGGCTCATTCTTCTCGCTGGACAATGTCGCAAGTCACCGAATTATTTGAAAAACCGCTGTTGGATCTGCTGTTTGAAGCGCAGCAGGTTCACCGTCAGCACTTCGATCCGCGGCAGGTTCAGGTCAGTACGCTGCTGTCGATTAAGACCGGTGCCTGCCCGGAAGACTGCAAATACTGCCCACAAAGCTCCCGCTATAAAACCGGTCTGGAAACGGAACGTTTGATGGAGGTTGAACAGGTACTGGACTCTGCGCGTAAAGCGAAACAGGCCGGTTCAACGCGGTTTTGCATGGGCGCGGCGTGGAAGAATCCACACGAACGCGACATGCCTTACCTGGAACAGATGGTTCAGGGCGTAAAAGAACTGGGGCTAGAAGCGTGTATGACGCTGGGTACGCTGAACGAAAATCAGGCCCAGCGGCTGGCCAATGCGGGTCTGGACTACTACAACCATAACCTCGACACCTCGCCGGAATTCTACGGCAATATCATCACAACCCGGTCGTACCAGGAGCGTCTGGATACGCTGGATAAAGTGCGTGAGGCGGGCATTAAAGTTTGCTCCGGCGGGATTGTGGGACTGGGGGAAACGGTGACCGACCGCGCGGGTCTGTTGCTGCAATTAGCGAATCTGCCAACGCCGCCAGAAAGCGTGCCGATCAACATGCTGGTGAAAGTGAAAGGCACGCCGCTTGCCGATAACGACGATGTGGATGCCTTTGATTTTATTCGTACTATCGCCGTGGCGCGGATCATGATGCCGACTTCATATGTCCGTCTTTCAGCCGGACGCGAGCAAATGAACGAACAAACCCAGGCGATGTGCTTTATGGCCGGGGCTAACTCGATTTTCTACGGCTGCAAACTGCTGACCACGCCGAATCCGAACGAAGATAAGGATTTGCTGTTGTTTCGCAAGCTGGGTCTCAATCCGCAGCAAACGGCGGTGCTGGCGGGCGATAACGAACAGCAGCAACGCCTGGAACAGGCGCTGCGTACCCCAGATACCGACGAATACTACAACGCGGCAACCGTATGACCTGGCAGCAAAAAATAGACGATGCGTTAACGGCGCGTCGTCGTGCTGATGCGTTGCGTCGGCGCTATGCGGTGACGCAGGGCGCCGGTCGCTGGCTGCAGGCCGACGGTCGCCAGTATCTGAACTTTTCCAGCAACGACTACCTTGGCTTAAGCCACCATCCGCATATTATCTGCGCGTGGCAGCAAGGCGCTGAGCGTTTTGGCGTCGGCAGCGGCGGCTCGGGTCATGTCAGCGGTTATTCCGTTGCTCATCAGGCGCTGGAAGATGAGCTGGCGCAATGGCTCGGCTATTCACGGGCGCTGTTGTTTATCTCCGGTTTTGCCGCTAATCAGGCGGTCATTGCCGCGCTGATGGGCAAAGAGGACCGGATTGTTGCTGACCGGCTCAGCCATGCCTCACTGCTGGAGGCTGCCAGCCTTAGCCCTGCCGTGCTACGTCGCTTTACCCATAACGATCCGCAACATCTGGAACGTCTGCTGACCACCCCCTGTCCGGGGCAACAACTCGTGGTCACTGAAGGTGTGTTCAGCATGGATGGCGATAGCGCACCGCTGGCAGAAATTCACGCGGTAGCAGAGCGGCATGGCGCGTGGTTGCTGGTGGATGATGCGCACGGGATTGGCGTCAGCGGAGAGGAAGGGCGCGGTTCGTGCTCCCGACAGCAGGTGAAACCCGAGCTGTTAGTGGTGACGTTTGGCAAAGGGTTTGGCGTCAGCGGCGCGGCAATCTTGTGCTCAGACAGCGTGGCCGATTATCTGCTGCAGTTTGCCCGTCATCTGATCTACAGCACCAGTATGCCTCCGGCCCAGGCCCAGGCCTTGCGCGCCGCGCTGGAGGTGATCCGCAGCCGCGAAGGCGATGAGCGCAGAGAAAAACTGGCGATGCTGATCCAGCGTTTTCGCGCAGGGGTGAATATGCCGGACTTAACGCTGGCGCAGTCAGACAGCGCCATTCAGCCGCTGATCGTGGGCGACAATCATAAAGCCTTGCAGCTGGCGGAGGCATTGCGTCAACAGGGATGCTGGGTGACGGCTATTCGCCCACCGACGGTGCCGGTTGGTACGGCCAGGCTGCGGCTCACGCTGACCCAGGCGCATGAAGTCCAGGATATCGATCGCTTACTGGAGGTGCTGCATGGCGCAGGTCAATAAGCAGGCGATTGCTGCCGCGTTTGGTCGCGCAGCTACTCACTATGAGCAACACGCGGAACTCCAGCGTCAGAGCGCCGATGCGTTACTGGCGCGACTCGATGGTCGGGCATTCTCTCAGGTTTTAGATGCGGGCTGCGGACCCGGGCGTATGAGCCGTTACTGGCGGGAGCAGGGGAGCGAGGTCTGCGCGCTGGATCTGTCGGCGCAAATGCTGACTGAAGCGCAGCGTCACGATGTCGCCCACCGCTATTTGCTGGCGGATATTGAAGCCATTCCGCAGGCTGCTGCTACTTTCGACCTGGCCTGGAGCAATCTGGCCGTACAGTGGTGCAGCGATCTGCGCGGCGCGTTACGCGAGCTTTACCGGGTGGTGCGTCCTGGCGGGACGGTGGCGTTTAGTACCCTGGCGCAGGGGTCAATGCCGGAACTTCGTCAGGCGTGGCGAGCGGTTGATGAGCGGGAGCACGCCAATCGTTTTTTGCCCGTGGAGCAACTGGAAAACGCCCTGCATGGGTGGGACGTTGAATACCAGTCTCATGCCGTCACGCTGTGGTTTGACGATGCGCTGAGCGCCATGCGCTCGCTGAAGGGCATTGGCGCGACGCATTTGCATGATGGCCGCGAGCCGCGCGTCCTCACCCGCTCACAGTTGCGCCAGCTACAGCTAGCCTGGCCCTGCCAGCAGGGGAAATATCCGCTGACCTATCATCTATTTTTGGGAGTGATTCAACGTGACTAACACTTTTTTTGTCACCGGGACGGATACTGAAGTGGGGAAAACTATCGCCAGCTGCGCGTTGCTGCAGGCGGCGGGGCAGAGGGGATTGCGAACCGTCGGCTATAAGCCAGTGGCGTCGGGCAGTGAAATGACGGTTGAAGGTCTGCGTAACAGCGATGCCCTGGCATTACAGCGCAACAGCGTTGTGACGGTGGACTATGCGGCTATCAACCCCTATACCTTCGCGGAACCTACCTCACCGCATATCATCAGCGCGGACGAAGGTCGCCCCATTCAGGCCTCTGTAATGTCTGCGGGTTTACGCGCGCTGGAACAACAGGCTGACTGGGTGCTGGTGGAAGGTGCCGGCGGGTGGTTTACGCCGCTTTCGCCAACGCTGAGTTTTGCTGACTGGGTAAAAACAGAGCAGTTGCCGGTTATTCTGGTGGTTGGCGTTAAGCTCGGCTGCATCAACCACGCTATGCTGACCGCACAGGCGGTGCAGCAGGCCGGACTGACGCTTGCCGGATGGGTCGCCAATGATGTGACGCCACCTGGCAAGCGTCATGCTGAATATATGGCAACGCTCAGGCGTGTGCTTGCGGCTCCGCTGCTGGGGGAAATTCCCTGGCTGGCTGAAGAGCCAGAGCGGGCATCGACAGGACGTTATATCGATCTTAGCGTTTTGTCTGTAGCGTCCCCCAGTCGGTGATTAGCGGGTTGCTGAGCTGTGTGATTTGCCCCTGAGCCACGTTGCGCCCGCGGTGTAACAGGCAGTAGCAGTCAGCGACCCGACGAATAAACGGCAGGCTCTGCTCCGCGAGCATTATGGCGATGCCGAGCTCCTGGCTTAACCTTACCACCAAGTTCCCCAGCTTGTGGATATATGCCTGGCCACTTCCCCGCGTGGGCTCATCGAGGATCAGCAGGCGTGGGCGTGTGACCAGCGCGCTGGCGAGCGCAAGCTGGTGCTGATCATCTTCCGATAATGCCGCCCCTTTGGCCTGACGCAGTACGAACAACTGTGGAAACAGGCGGTAAATATCACTGCTGTTCATCGTTTCGCTTTCCTCAACCGCCTGGCGCGCAATATGCAGATTTTCCTCTACCGTCAATTGCGAAAAAATCCGTCTCTCTTGTGAAACGTAGTTAATGCCCAGCGCGATGCGATTTGCCGCCGGAATGGGACTCAGGTCGCGCGGCGGCGCGCCAGCCTGATGCCAGAACATGGTGCCGCTTTCGATCGGTAAATTGCCGATAATGCAATTGGTCAGCGTAGTCTTTCCCATTCCTGGAAGCCCCAGCACACCGGTACATTTACCGGGCAGCAGGTCGAGATCCACATCCCATAGGGAGTGTTGATTACCGTAATAATGATTCACTGCGCGAAGACTCAACATAGATTCCTCCAGCATGATGCTATCCGCCCCACGTACAGGTCGTCGGAAGAAAATTGCAATTCTCTTGCCAGAAGAGGGATTGGGGTCAAAAAACAGCAGGAGAGTATGCTGCGCAGGCGGTGATGTCTGGCTGGCCTGAGTGCTGGCGTTGTTTTGTGCACATTGCCAGTGCCTGTCGGTGTCGTAATGGTGCAGGCAAGAAAATGATGAAAATGCGAGCAAGATCCCGGCCATTCCAGGCCGCTTCGTTAGCTGATAAATATCAAAAAATAGCGATAAATTTTTTTTACCCCTCCGGAAAAGGGAGTGAGGGCGTTTTTGCCAGGCTACAGTCCATACGGGCTGGAGGCAGTTATCCACTATTCCTGTGGATAACCTTGTGTATTAGAGTTAGAAAACACAATGTAAGCGAGAGAAGACGCGGCCTGCGACTAAATTGATGCGAAAGACGGCTCGGGAGAATAGTCATTAAATTACAGAATGTTAGATAAAATCAATGGCTGTCGCAGAAGTGTCATGCGTTGCCACAAAACTTTCATCGGGCAGCTTGACAAATGTTAAAAAAGTCATTGCTTTGGGGATAACACGTTTTTGCTGGTGTTTTATCTTGTCTGAGGCCAAATTTTAGCCTGCGGTCACGGTCATTCTGATGGCGTATCAGAAATATTCTGGTGCGTTACTGTTTTTTCATCCAGTATATTTTACTGGCAAAATATACGACTGCGAGTAAAATTACACACCTGCCCGCCCATTGCTTCAGGTAGCTGCTCATGAGTAAACCGTTCAAACTAAATTCCGCTTTTAAACCCTCTGGCGATCAGCCTGAGGCTATTCGCCGTCTGGAAGAAGGGCTGGAGGATGGTCTGGCGCATCAGACGCTGCTGGGGGTGACGGGCTCGGGGAAGACATTCACCATCGCTAACGTAATTGCGGACTTGCAGCGGCCTACCATGGTGCTGGCTCCCAATAAGACGCTGGCCGCGCAGTTGTACGGTGAGATGAAAGAGTTCTTCCCGGATAACGCGGTGGAGTATTTCGTCTCCTACTACGACTATTATCAACCGGAAGCCTACGTACCAAGTTCTGATACCTTCATCGAGAAGGATGCCTCGGTTAACGAACATATTGAGCAAATGCGTCTGTCGGCGACCAAAGCGCTGCTGGAACGTCGGGATGTCGTTGTCGTCGCGTCAGTTTCCGCTATCTATGGTTTGGGCGATCCGGATCTGTATCTGAAAATGATGCTGCACCTGACGGTGGGGATGATTATCGACCAGCGTGCGATCCTGCGCCGCCTGGCGGAACTGCAATATACCCGCAACGATCAGGCATTTCAGCGCGGAACCTTCCGCGTGCGTGGTGAAGTGATCGACATTTTCCCGGCTGAATCCGACGATATCGCGCTGCGCGTGGAACTGTTTGATGAAGAGGTCGAACGTTTATCGCTGTTTGACCCGCTTACCGGGCAGGTTGAATCCACGATTTCGCGCTACACCATCTATCCTAAAACGCACTACGTGACGCCGCGCGAACGTATCGTGCAGGCGATGGAAGAAATCAAAGTGGAGCTGGCAGAGCGGCGTAAGGTCCTGCTGGCAAATAACAAACTGCTGGAAGAACAGCGGCTAAGTCAGCGTACGCAGTTCGATCTGGAAATGATGAATGAGCTGGGTTACTGCTCGGGGATTGAAAACTACTCCCGCTATCTGTCCGGGCGTGGCCCCGGCGAGCCGCCGCCGACGTTGTTTGATTACCTGCCTGCCGACGGCCTGCTGGTGGTGGATGAATCCCACGTCACTATCCCGCAAATTGGCGGTATGTATCGTGGTGACCGGGCGCGTAAAGAGACTCTGGTCGAATACGGATTCCGTCTGCCGTCGGCGCTGGATAACCGTCCGCTTAAATTTGAAGAGTTTGAAGCGCTGGCCCCGCAGACCATCTACGTCTCAGCGACGCCGGGCAACTATGAGCTGGAGAAATCCGGTGATGACGTCGTCGATCAGGTAGTACGACCGACCGGCCTGCTGGATCCGATCATTGAGGTACGCCCGGTGGCGACGCAGGTTGACGATCTGCTGTCTGAGATCCGCATCCGTGCGGCGATTAACGAACGTGTGCTGGTCACTACGCTCACGAAACGGATGGCAGAGGATCTCACCGAATACCTCGAAGAGCACGGTGAGCGGGTGCGCTATCTGCACTCAGACATCGATACCGTGGAACGTATGGAAATCATTCGTGACCTGCGTCTGGGCGAGTTTGACGTGCTGGTGGGTATCAACCTGTTACGTGAGGGTCTGGACATGCCTGAGGTCTCACTGGTGGCGATTCTGGACGCAGACAAAGAAGGGTTCCTGCGTTCTGAACGTTCGCTTATTCAGACCATCGGTCGTGCGGCGCGTAATATCAACGGGAAGGCTATTCTCTACGGCGACAAAATTACCGCCTCAATGGCTAAGGCGATAGGGGAAACTGAACGCCGTCGTGAGAAACAGCAGCTCTACAACGAAGAACACGGTATTACGCCGCAGGGGCTGAACAAGAAAGTGGTCGATATTCTGGCGCTGGGTCAGAATATTGCGAAGACTAAGGCGAAAGGCAAAGGGAAGTCACGCGCAGGCGCGAAGTCTGAAATTGTCGAACTGGATATGACGCCAAAAGCGCTGCAGCAGAAGATTCATGAGCTGGAAGGGCAGATGATGCAGCATGCGCAGAATCTTGAATTTGAAGAGGCTGCGACAATCCGCGACCAGTTGCATCAGCTGCGCGAGTTGTTTATCGCGGCATCGTAAGATTGTTTCCACTTTCCAATTCGCCATCGCGTAAATGCCATGGCGATTGGAAAAATACAGAATGTATTATCACTTATAATTATATTATTCGTTTTTCTATTGCCATTTATTATTCTTAAAATTAATGCACTCACTCTAATTGATTCTTTGCTGAATTGATTTTTGTTTTTCCACTTTGTGAACCTCATCGTTTTATTCTTTACATTTCTGACGATTCTTTCAGCATTTTGGCAGCAAGCAAAAGGCTGTCATTGTTCCTTTTTTTTATAATTGTCCTGTTATAGAAATTTCCCTGACGAAAATATAAAGGAAAATTATGAAAGAGATAATATGCAATTACGCTGAGAATGATTATGCCGTTCAGGACGCCATGATATGTTCTGGAGTTGGTGAACAACACCAGAAAAATTTTGGTGCAGTCAGCCCTCCGTTAGTAAAAACCAGTCTGTTTGTGCAGCAGAGCTATCAGCAATACTGTGATGATATGCAACACGAAGCTGAACGTTACATCTATTCCCGGGGGCTTAACCCAACAACGGAACTTTTAGAACATAAACTGGCAGCGTTGGAGCGTGGAGCGGCCTGCAAAGTTTTTGGATCGGGCATGGGCGCGATAAGTGCAACATTGTTTGGCCTGCTGAAAAGTGGCGACCATATTATTCTGGTGAATAATGTTTATGGACCAACAGTTGTGCTGGTTAAGCAAATGCAACAACGCTTTGGTATTGACTATGACATTGTTCTCGGTGGCGATGTCGAGGATATTCGGCAGAAAATAAAGCCGAATACTCGCATGATATACACGGAATCCCCAGGAACAATGACCATGCGAGTTGTGGATCTGCAGATGATAGCAGGGTTGGCGAAAGAGAATAATATTATTACTGCCATTGATAATACATGGGCTACGCCACTCTTCCAAAAGCCATTGACTCTTGGTTTCGATTTAGTGCTCCACTCTTGTACTAAATATATCGGCGGTCACAGTGATTTAACGGCGGGTGCTGTGGTAGGCGCAAAAGTCTATCTTGATATTATTCGTGATTTTTCACATCAGCTTCTTGGCGCAGTGCTGGCCCCAGATAGTGCATGGTTAGTGATTCGCGGTTTACGAACGTTGCCGCTGCGCATGAGACAACATCAGAATAATACCTATGCAATTCTGACTTTTCTCAATAGCAGAGCAGAGGTTGAGAATATCTGTCACCCTCTTATGGCAGATGCAAAACAACGTGAAATTGTTTCACAACAAATGTTTGGTACTTCTGGTCTCATTAGTTTTGAACTTAAAGATGGCAGTTTTGAAAAAGTTAAAGCCATTATTGATAGTTGTAGAATTTTTAAACCGGGGTGCAGTTGGGGGGGATATGAAAGCCTGATTATTTCTCCAAATCGCGGTTATAACCAGGATGTAATATGCAAAGATGGGATGGCACCTGGTTTAATTAGGATTTCAATTGGCCAGGAATCTCCAGAGATGTTAATCGCGGACTTAGAGAATGCGTTTGATTCTATAAAAACATATTAATAGCGGAAAAATAACATGGTAAGCACAAATAAGCAACCGAGCTTTTATGCAGCATTGATGTTATTAGTGGCTATTTTTCTGGTTTTCTTTATAGGTATTGGGATTTTAAATTATCCAGTTGAATTTATCTTAATTGTTATTACGATTATTACAGGTTTTTTTGCCAGATACTATGGCGCGGGCTGGAAGGAAATTCTCCAGACTTTTATAGAAAAAATAAAAGATGCCGTCCCTGCAATGTTAATTCTACTGTCGATCGGTATGTTGATTGGATGCTGGATGGTTAGTGGTACCATTCCGTTAATGGTCTATTATGGCCTGGAAATTATCAACCCAGCTTACTTATATCTTACAGCTTTTTTAGTGACGGTTTGCATCTCGACATTTACAGGCACTTCATGGGGTTCCGCAGGAACAATTGGTGTGGCGTTGGTTGCCGTTGCTGCGGCGATGAATGTGTCATTGCCGATTACTGCTGGAGCCGTTATCTCCGGTGCCTATTTTGGTGATAAATTATCTCCTTTATCAGATACCACAAACATGGCCGCGTTAGCTGCGGGGGCTGAGCTTTATCAAAGTATTAGAAATATGTTGTATACATCGGTTCCTGCTTTTTTGTTTGCCTGCCTGGGGTTTTATATCGCGGGGTTAGATTTAAATGTGGTAAATTCAATCCAACTAGATACTATCCCGGTCATGAAAAAAGCGCTAAACTCATTATTCTGGCTTAACCCTTTATTAATATTACCGACATTGCTGGTCTTTATTGGTGCGATAAAAAAATGGGATACCATTATTGTTTTGATCGCATCTTCTTTTTTTGCTCTGGCAATATGCGCAATTTTTCAGCCGTTTACCATGATGGACCTCGTTCAAGCATCGATTAATGGCTTTAATACCAATATGATCAGCAATTTTTCAGATGTCGCGATGAATGAATCTACGACTAAAAATATTAATATATTGCTTAATCGTGGCGGTATGTATTCAATGGTTAGCCCAATTGTGGTTATGCTTTGTGCATTTATGTTCGCTTCGGCACTTGATGTTTCTGGTGGCCTTAATGTACTGCTTGGGCGACTGGTTCAGAAATTAAAAACGGTGACCAGTATTTTGTTGGCGACAATGTTCACAAGTTCTTTATTAGTTGCCTGCACTGGCAATGCAGTCATCAGTTTCTTTCTGGTGAAGAATATTTATGATCCTTGTTTTAAAAACAAAAAATTGCATATGGTTAATATGTCCCGATCAATGGAGTCTGGAGCCACGCTACTTGAAGGGCTTTTCCCTTGGACAATATCTGGTATGTTCATGGCGAAAACGCTGGGGGTGGCGACGCTGGATTATGCACCCTGGGTTTTGTTCAATTTAAGTTGCCTGGTTATGGCCGTATTCTTTGCCATTCTTGCCCGGTGGTCTAATTTTGGCACAAGATACGAAGAGCCAATATCCGCCGAGCAGGTACCTGTGCTGAGAGGTTAATGCAGTAAGCTACAATCCTCATTACGATGAGGATTGTATGCTAATCACGCACTTGGGATTACCCCAGCGCCTGTACCGCTTTCTCCAGCGCGTAATGCAATAGCTGGCGGTCATGGCGGTAGGGAATGTCGCTGGCTTCCAGCACTTCCTGAATAACAACGCGGTCGGTAACGGTGGATACATCTACTTTCGGGCCCACAACCACCGCATCAATCACTTTCCTGCCAACGTACTGTTCAATGATTGCCAGCTTATCGTTAAGCGTCAGGCTGGCTGCTGGCAGGCTTAATTCACGACCCAGATTGCCGATGTAGACCATCGGGGCAGGTGTGCGACGTAATGCCTGCGCCAATTCGTCGAGTAGCAGGAGCGGCATCAGGCTGGTGTAAAAACTGCCGGGTCCGATCAAAATCAAATCCGCTTCGGCGATAGCTTCAACTGCCTCCCGCGTGGTGGGGACTTTTGGCGACAGCATCAGTTCCTGAGGCGGGATGGTGAGCTGATCGATATTCACTTCGCCATAGACTTCATGTCCCTGATCGTCGATAGCCATCAGATCCACCGGCAGCTCCGACATCGGAATTAAATGCGCGTCAACTTTCAGCAGATTACGAATTAAATTGATGGCTTCCAGAGGCCGCACACTGAGGTGATCGAGCGCCTTTAACATCAGATTTCCGAGGTTATGCCCGGAAAGCTCACCATTACCGCCAAAACGATACTCAAACATGGCGGATGCAACGCTGGGTTGAGTAATTAACTGGTTCAGACAGTTACGCATGTCTCCCCAGGCAATTCCTCCTTCAGAGCGACGAATACGACCTGTCGACCCGCCGTTATCGGTCGTGGTGACGATCCCCGTCAGGCGTGAGCCTAAAGGGGAAAGAGAGGAGAGAACGCGTCCCAGTCCATGCCCTCCGCCGAGAGCGACAACGCGGTCCAGATCTGCCAGCGTGCGAGTGCGCATATATTTTCCTGATATCAATTGATCGGCGCTACAGTAACGTAAATAGTGTGTTTTCAGCAATTATCCAGGCGGAATCTGGCGTAATTTTTTTCTGCGATCTACTCCTTTCTGACGAGATTCACCTGCCGGCAAGATGATGTATATCAATGCAAAACTGTGGTTTTTGCTTATTCTGTAGCGAAATTGCACGATTATGTCGCTATGTATGTGTTTATACAGCGAAAGTGTACATGGCAAAAGCGTCATTTACACGCTAGTATCGGCATAACCACAATGTACTCTGAATAATTTGAGTTGCAGGAAGGCAGTGAGGGAGAGAATCCCCCGTAAGCGGACATAAGTACGTGACTGGGGTGAATGAACAAAGCCCACGCTTCTGCAATTTGAAGTATGACGAGAATAAACACTCTAGCCTCTGCACCTGGGTCAAATGATACGGTGCTTTGGCCGTGACAATACTTGAATAAGTTTGTCACCAGGGCGTAGGAAGAAATGACTACGTCTCCCGTATTTGGAAAGGTGTACATGGGCTCTCAACTTACCGATGCTTTCGCACGTAAGTTTTACTACTTACGTTTGTCGATTACCGATGTGTGTAACTTTCGTTGCACCTACTGCCTGCCGGATGGCTATAAGCCCGGCGGTGTCACCAATAACGGCTTTTTGACCGTTGATGAAATTCGCCGCGTCACGCGCGCGTTCGCCAGTCTGGGAACGGAAAAAGTGCGTCTGACAGGGGGCGAACCTTCATTGCGTCGCGACTTTACCGACATTATCGCCGCCGTGCGCGAAAACCACGCCATCCGTCAGATTGCGGTGACCACTAATGGTTATCGTCTGGCGCGTGATGCCGCTGCCTGGCGCGATGCCGGACTGACCGCACTTAACGTCAGCGTCGACAGCCTCGATGCCCGTCAGTTTCACGCCATTACCGGGCAGGACAAATTTCAGCAGGTGATGGCAGGCATTGACGCCGCCTTTGATGCGGGTTTTGAAAAAGTGAAAGTCAATACCGTGCTGATGCGCGACGTAAACCATCATCAACTGGACACCTTCCTGGCGTGGGTTCAGCCCCGTCCTATCCAACTACGCTTTATTGAACTGATGGAAACGGGCGAGGGCAGCTCTCTCTTCCGTAAACACCATATCTCAGGCCAGGTCCTGCGCGATGAGCTGCTGCGTCGCGGCTGGATCCACCAGATCCGACAGCGCAGCGACGGCCCGGCTCAGGTTTTCTGTCATCCTGACTATGCTGGTGAAATTGGTCTGATCATGCCTTATGAGAAAGACTTCTGCGCCACCTGCAACCGTCTGCGCGTTTCCTCTGTCGGCAAGCTGCATCTGTGTTTATTTGGTGAAGGCGGCGTAAGCCTGCGTGATTTGCTGGAAGATGACGCTCAGCAGTCGGCGCTGGAAGAACGCATTTCAGCCGCGCTGCTGGAGAAAAAGCAGACTCATTTCCTGCATCAGAACAATACCGGTATTACGCAAAACTTATCTTACATTGGCGGCTGATCGCTAAAAGGAGTTTTTCATGAGTCAGGTAAGCGCTGAATTTATCCCGACACGCATTGCTATTCTTACTGTTTCCAACCGTCGCGGCGAAGAAGATGACACCTCCGGCCATTATCTGCGTGACTCGGCGCAAGAGGCGGGTCATCAGATTGTCGACAAGGCGATCGTCAAAGAGAACCGCTACGCCATTCGCGCCCAGGTTTCTGCATGGATTGCCAGTGAGGATGTGCAGGTTGTGCTCATTACAGGCGGCACGGGCTTAACCGAAGGGGACCAGGCGCCAGAAGCGCTGCAACCGCTGTTCGACAGAGAAGTCGAAGGGTTTGGTGAAGTATTCCGTATGCTGTCGTTTGAAGAGATTGGCACCGCGACGCTGCAATCCCGGGCGATTGCCGGAGTGGCCAACAAAACGCTGATTTTCGCCATGCCGGGGTCGACTAAAGCGTGTCGTACCGCATGGGAAAATATCATTGCGCCGCAGCTCGATGCCCGTACGCGTCCGTGTAATTTCCACCCACATTTGAAGAAATAAGTATGTCGCAACTGACTCATATTAACGCCGCTGGCGAAGCGCATATGGTGGATGTCTCCGCCAAAGCGGAAACCGTACGCGAGGCGCGTGCAGAAGCATTCGTGACCATGCGTAGCGAAACGCTGGCGATGATTATCGACGGCAGCCACCATAAGGGCGACGTTTTCGCCACGGCGCGTATTGCCGGTATTCAGGCCGCCAAACGGACCTGGGATCTTATCCCGCTGTGCCATCCGCTGATGTTGAGCAAGGTTGAAGTTAATCTGCACGCCGAGCCGGAACACAACCGCGTACGCATTGAAACGCTGTGTCGCCTGACCGGGAAAACCGGCGTCGAAATGGAAGCGTTAACGGCGGCCTCCGTGGCGGCGTTGACCATCTACGATATGTGCAAAGCGGTGCAAAAGGATATGGTGATTGGTCCGGTGCGTCTGCTGGCTAAAAGCGGCGGCAAATCGGGAGATTTTAAGGTGGATGCGCATGATTAAGATTCTTTTCTTTGCTCAGGTACGGGAATTGGTGAACACGGATGCGATAGAAGTCGCCGCTGAGTTTGCAACGGTAGAAGCGCTGCGCCGGAGTCTTGCGGCAAAAAGCGATCGCTGGGCGTTGGCGCTGGAAGACGGCAAGCTGCTGGCAGCGGTAAACCAGACGCTGGTCAGTTTTGACCATCCCCTTAATGCGGGTGACGAAGTGGCTTTCTTCCCACCGGTAACCGGAGGCTAAGATGGCTGAAACGCGAATTGTTGTTGGTCATGCGCCGTTCAGCGTCGGGGAAGAGTATCCCTGGCTGGCCGAACGCGATGAAGATGGCGCGGTGGTCACTTTCACCGGTAAAGTCCGCAATCACAATCTCGGCGATAGCGTGCAGGCGTTAACGCTGGAACACTATCCGGGAATGACCGAAAAAGCGCTGGCGGAGATTGTCGACGAAGCACGTGCGCGCTGGCCGCTGGGACGAGTAACGGTCATTCATCGCATTGGCGAACTGTGGCCGGGTGACGAAATCGTTTTTGTTGGCGTGACCAGTGCGCATCGCAGCAGCGCGTTTGATGCCGGGCAGTTCATTATGGATTATCTGAAAACCCGCGCACCGTTCTGGAAGCGCGAGGCCACGCCAGAAGGTGAGCGCTGGGTTGATGCCCGCGACAGCGATAAGCTAGCAGCAAAACGCTGGTAGAGTACAATTGGTGTAGGCTCATACTGATTCAGGAGATTGTCATGGACCGATTCCCACGATCCGATTCTATTGTACAGGCCCGTTCCGGCCTGCAAACGTATATGGCGCAGGTGTACGGCTGGATGACCTGCGGACTGTTGCTGACGGCGTTTATCGCCTGGTATGCGGCAAATACGCCCGCGGTGATGATGTTTGTCTTCTCCAGCAAAATCACCTTCTTTGGACTGATCATCGCCCAGCTAGCGCTGGTGTTCGTCCTGTCCGGCATGGTGCAAAGGCTCAGCGCGGGAATGGCGACCACGCTGTTTATGCTCTATTCGGCATTAACCGGGCTGACGCTATCAAGCATTTTTATCGTCTATACCTACTCGTCTATCGCCAGCACCTTCGTGGTCACCGGCGGGATGTTCGGGATCATGAGTTTGTACGGCTACACCACCAAACGCGATCTCAGCGGTTTCGGCAATATGCTGTTTATGGCGCTGATCGGTATTGTGCTGGCCTCGCTGGTTAACTTCTGGTTGAAGAGCGAAGCGCTGATGTGGGCGGTGACCTATATTGGGGTGATTGTGTTTGTCGGCCTGACCGCTTATGACACGCAGAAGCTGAAAAATATCGGTGAGCAGATCGACCTGCGTGACAGCTCCAATCTGCGTAAATACGCGATTCTTGGGGCCTTAACGCTGTATCTGGACTTCATCAACCTGTTCCTGATGCTGCTGCGTATCTTCGGCAATCGTCGTTAATTCTCTGTTGCCGGATGGCGTAAGCCGCCATCCGGTGAATCATTTCGCCATCGCCTTCTCGTTTTTTACCCGCAACTTTTTCGCCCGACTCTCCAGCAGCAAATAGCACATCAGCGCCAGCAGCAGCGGAATAAAATAGTACAGCACGCGATACGCGAGCAGGGCGGCAATGATTGTCCCCTGAGAGGTATTCTCTCCTGCCAGCAGCGCCATAAAGACCGCCTCCAGCACACCAATCCCCGCCGGAATATGCACGATAACACCGGCAATACTGCTCACCAGTAGTACGCCCAGCACGAAGAAATAGTTGATATTCTGACCCAGCAACAGCCAGATAATCGCCCCCATTACCATCCAGTTAGTACCGGATATCGCCATTTGCGCGAGGGCAAATTTCCAGGAGGGCAGTACCAGTTTTTGGCCCTTGATGGTGATGTGGCGATGTTTCGCGAAAGCGCAAAACCACAGATAAACAACAATCATCAGCAGCAGCGCAATGCCTAAGAGGCGTAGCGTACCTTCATCGATATACCAGTGCGCGGGCAGTTCAACAACGCCGAAAGTGAAAATAAAACCGCCCAGCAGAATATAGCCCAGCCAGTTGGTGGTAATGCTCAGTGAAAAAATTCGCGTAATTGTGCTCCCCGGTAATCCGAGACGCGAGTAGAGACGATAACGCATCCCTATACCGCCCACCCATGTGCTTAACGTCAGGTTGAAGGCGTAACAGATAAACGACACCAGCATGACCTGGCGTTTTGCCAGCTTGTGCCCGCAGTAGTAGCGCCCGAGCAAGTCATAGCAGCCGTAAAGTAAATAACTGACGATCACCAGCCCTACGGCGCTGAGCAGGGCGATCCGATTGTAATCGCGAATTACCGTCCACACTTCCTGCCAGTTGACCTTACTGGCATAAACGACCAGCAATACGATGACCGCAATAAAAAATAGCCATGTGAGGATCTTTTTCGCTAAGCGCCAGCGTCGGTGGTTTTTTGGCATCAGGTTTCCCCTCCTGCATCCTCAGTTGGAATACGATCCTGGGTTTCCAGAGTTGGCTGTGCGGGGGGGGCTACCTCGGCCAGATGCGGGGTATGCGCCGGTAGCCAGCCGACCAGCGCCGGGAAGTGGCGTAAAAAGTGGAAGGCCAGCACGCTTTTGGTCAGGTTCCACCAGGTGCGTTTTGGCAGCATTGATTCATCAACTCGCTTGCAGTCCTGCGCAATAATGGGGTTCAGGTTGTCACGCAGGGTCTGGTTAAACGTGCGGTCATGAATAATAAGATTTGCCTCCAGATTGAGCGACAGACTGAGCGGGTCGAGATTGCTGGAACCTACCGTCGCCCAATGATCGTCCATTAGCGCGACTTTACCATGCAGGGGCTTACGCCGGTATTCATAGACATGGACGCCGCCTTTAACCAGATAGTTATACAGCAGGCGGGCACCCACTTTCACAATCGGCATATCCGGTTCACCCTGGACGATGAGTTTTACCCGAACGCCGCGTCGCGCAGCTTTTCGTAGGGCATGCAGCAGGCGATAACCCGGAAAGAAATAGGCATTGGCAATGATCACTTCCCGCCGGGCCTGGGTCAGCATTTTCAAATAGTGGCGTTCAATATCATCGCGATGCTCTTCGTTATCGCGCCAGACAAACAGCGCCTGCGCTTCGCCTGGCCGATGATTCTCAATTGCCCGGTGATGACGTCGCCACCAGCGTCGTACGGCGCTCTGTCCCGGTAAGTTATCCAGCACGAATTTCAGGATGTCGGCCACGACAGGACCTTCCACGCGAACGGCATAATCCTGCTTGGCCTCGGGACCGTAATCAGACATGTGTTCAGCGGAATAATTAATACCGCCGACAAAGGCAACACGATCATCAATGACCACAATTTTGCGATGCATACGGCGAAAGAGATTGGTGCGCATACCGAACAGACGCGGGCGCGGATCGTAGTAGCGGAAAACAACGCCTGCTACGGTCAACTCTTCGACAAAACTGTCGCTAAGATCCGGCGAGCCGTAACCGTCCAGCAGCACCTCTGCTTGGATTCCGCGCTGGGCGGCTCCGAGCAAGGCGGCATGCAGCTGTTTTCCGACCGCATCTTCAAACCAGATAAAGGTCTCAAGGATAATTTTTTGCTGTGCCTGTGCAATGGCGTCAAAGACGGCGGGATAGTATTGATCGCCATTTTCCAGCAGTTGAATTTGATTGCCTTCACGCCAGCCATTTTTCATAAATGAATCTCCGCACTCAGGGGGGCATGATCGGACAAATGTCGCCAGTGACGCAGCGCCAGCGTCGTTGGGGTACTGGCATTCGCGTTTTTCACATAGATCCTGTCCAGACGCAGCAGGGGAAACTGCACCGGAAACGTCCGCGCCGGGCGACCGTGGGCGCGGGTAAAAATCTCGTCAAGGCCGGCCCTGGCTTTCAACGGGTGATTGGCCGTTTGCCGCCAGTCGTTAAAATCTCCGGCGATCACCACGGGCTCCGCGTCGGGCAGGGCATTGACCCAGTCAGCCAGCATAGCGAGCTGGGCCTGACGGTGTGCTTCACGCAAACCGAGATGCACGCACATGACATGGATTGGGTGCGAGAGCATTGGCGGCACGATGCGGCAGTAGAGGACCCCGCGCTTTTCACTCGCGCCGACGGACACATCGCGATTTTCATAATGTTCAATGGGATAACGCGACAGCACCGCGTTACCGTGATGCCCTTGCGGGTACACGGCGTTACGCCCGTAGGCGAAGTCGCTCCACATGGTGTCCGCCAGAAATTCGTAGTGGGTGGTATCCGGCCAGTTCTCAATCTGCAGCGAGTGAGCATCGTGCGCGCCCATAACTTCCTGTAGGCACACAATGTCTGCACCGACCGTTCTGACAGCCTCCCGTAGCTCAGGCAAAATAAAACGCCGGTTGAAGGCGGTGAACCCTTTGTGAGTATTAATGGTGAGCACATTGAATGAAAATTGAACTCCCGATCCGCTCATGAGCCTCCCGTTGGCGTCACTTCCTAAATAAAATAGTGTAGTCGTCGTCACAAAAAGATGCGGTGTTGCGGAATTTTCCGTAAAGTCCGGTACTCTGAATAATTAGTTGAAAATCCTTCAGGAGAAAAGCCATGAGGTGGCAACAACGTGTTCGTGTCGCAACGGGTCTAAGTTGCTGGCAGATTGTGTTGCATTTACTGGTAGTGGCGTTGCTGGTAATGGGCTGGATGAGCGGTACGCTGGTGCGCGTCGGCCTGGGATTATGCGTCGTTTACGGCGTAACGGTTTTATTAATGCTGGCCTTGCAACGTCACCATGAACAGCGCTGGCGCGACGTAGCTGATGTGCTGGAAGAACTGACTACCACGTGGTATTTCGGTGCCGCGATGATCGTACTGTGGTTGCTGTCGCGCGTGCTGCAAAACAACGTCTTGCTGGCCCTGGCGGGGCTGGTGATCCTTGCCGGACCCGCCGTGGTCTCGCTGTTGGCGAAAGACAAAAAGCTACATCACCTTGCGTCTAAACATCGCATACGCCGCTGAGCCGGTCGTGGCCGCTATCACCAACAGCGGCCACAAACTTCCCCACACAATCTGCAGACTCGCATCCTTCAGGTAAATCTGTTTCGTGATGTCCGTAAAATGGCGGATTGGGTTTATCCACGTCAGATTCTGTAGCCAGACCGGCATATTTTCGACCGGCGAGACGTAGCCTGAAAGTAAAATCGCCGGCATCATAAACACAAACACGCCGATAAACGCCTGCTGCTGGGTGGCACACAGTGATGAAATCAGCAGACCAAAGCCGACCAGCGACAGCCCGTAAATCACCATCGTGAAATAGAACAACCCCAGTGAACCGGCAAACGGAATGTGATAAGCCCAGATGCCGATCGCCAGCACAATGGTGGCCTGAAACGTTGCCACAATTAACGCGGGCACCGCTTTACCGATGAATATCTGCCAGGTGGTAAGCGGGGAGACCAGCAGCTGATCCAGCGTGCCTTGCTCGCGCTCGCGGGCAACCGAGAGCGAAGTGACGATCATGACGCCGATGGTGGTGATCATGGCGATCAGCGACGGAACCACAAACCATTTGTAATCCAGATTCGGGTTATACCAGTTACGCACCACCAGCTCGCTGTTGTTCGGTTTCGGCTTGCCGTCCATCAGCTCCTGCTGATACTCCTTAACGATCTGCTGCAGATAATTCGCGGCAATTTGCGCACTGTTAGAGTTACGCCCGTCGAGAATAATCTGCATGGGAGCCTGCTTGAAGGTATCCAGATTACGCGAAAAGTTGGCCGGGAAGCGCACCAGCAACAGGGCTTTTTGCGTGTCGATGGTGGGCTGGATCTCCTGCGGGCTTTTCAGCAGCAGAACGTGCGTAAAGGCGCTGGCGCGAGCGAAGCGCTGGGTTAGTTCCACCGAATGTTTACCGTTGTCTTCGTTATAGATAGCGATAGTGGCGTTGGTGACTTCCAGCGTGGCCGCGAACGGGAACAGAATAACCTGAATCAGCACCGGTAAAATCAGAATGGCTCGCGTCTGCGGTTCACGTAACAGCGATTGCAGCTCTTTACGAATTAATGTCCATAAGCGATGAAACATGCCCGTCCCCTTAATCCAGCCGACGTTTGGTTTTAAGCCACGTCAGGCCAATAAACATCACCGCCGAAGCGATTAAAAACAGCACGTTGATAATCAGCACCACCGGAATATTTCCCGCCAGAAACAGGCTTTGTAGGGTGCTGACGAAATAACGAGCCGGAATAATATAGGTTACTGCCCGGATAATCGCCGGCATGCTGTCTATCTGAAAGATAAAACCCGACAGCATAATCGAGGGCAGGAAGGCGGCGTTTAGCGCGACCTGCGCGGCGTTAAACTGATTGCGGGTGATGGTGGAGATAAGCAACCCCATGCCGAGCGTGCTGAGCAGAAACAGGCTGGTAATGAAAAACAGGATCAGCAACGAACCGCGATAGGGCACGCCGAGAATAAACACCGACACCAGCATACACAGCAGCATCGCCAGCATGCCCAGAAAGTAATAGGGGATCAGTTTGCACAGCAGCAGTTCGACGCGGGTGACTTCGGTAGACAACAGCGCTTCCATGGTTCCGCGCTCCCATTCGCGCGCCACCACTAATGAGGTGAGGATAGCGCCAATAACCGTCATGATGATGGTTACCGCCCCGGGAATAATAAAATGTTGGCTGATGGCCGCCGGGTTAAACCAGTAGCGGGTCTGCACGTCGATCAAAGGTTCAAATGATTCTCCGCGATCTTCCGCCCGCTGTTGTTGCCAAATCTGCCAGATGCCTTCGACATAACCCTGCACAAAGTTAGCGGTATTCGGTTCACTGCCGTCGGTGATCACCTGAATCGGCGCCACGTCGTTGGGTCGCGCCATCTGCTGGGCGAAATCCACCGGGATCACCACCAGCCCGCGAATGCGCCCGGCCTGCATTTTCTCAATCAATTCCTGACGGTTATCGCTGATGGTGGCGTCAATATACGGTGAACCGGTCATGGTATGGGTAAAATCCAGTGCCTCTTCGCTTTGCTGTTCGAGCAGAATCCCTACCCGCAGCTTGCTGGAGTCGAGGTTGATCCCGTAGCCGAAGATAAACAGCAGCAGCAGCGGGATCACCACCGCAATCAGCCAACTGCTGGGATCGCGGACGATCTGGCGCGTCTCTTTCACGCACAGCGCGCGTACGCGACGCCAGGAGAGAACGGAGTTACTCATGCGTATGCTCCTTATCCCAGTCATTGATTAGCGTGATAAACGCCTGTTCCATGGTCGGGTCTGGCGTCTCACTGTCAGCAGCCTGAGCTTTCAGGTCGTCCGGCGTACCGCTGGCAATCAGTTTGCCGCGATACACCAGCCCGATGCGATCGCAGTATTCTGCCTCATCCATAAAGTGGGTGGTCACCATCACCGTGACGCCTTTTTCCACCATGCTGTTGATATGTAACCAGAACTCCCGACGGGTGAGCGGATCGACCCCGGAAGTGGGTTCATCGAGGAACAGAATGTCGGGTTCATGCATCAGCGAACAGGCCAGCGCCAGGCGCTGTTTAAAGCCCAGCGGCAGTTCGTCGGTGGCGTGGGAGGCGATACTCTTCAGGCCGAATGCCTCGCTCATCCGCTCGATTTTCTCCTTCTGCGCCCGACCGCGCAGGCCGTAGACGCCGGAGAAAAAGCGCAGATTCTGTTCAACCGTCAGGTTGCCATACAGGGAGAATTTCTGTGCCATATAACCCAGATGCTGACGCGCTTTACCGGAGCTGACCTTCAGGTCCATGTCCAGCACCAGCGCTTTACCCGAGGTGGGGACCAGCAGGCCGCACATCATTTTAAAGGTGGTGGATTTGCCCGCGCCGTTGGGTCCTAACAAACCAAAAATCTCGCCGCGCTGCACGGCAAAGTCTACGTGGTCGGTAGCGGCAAAATCGCCAAATTTTTTGGTCAGCGCTTTGGCTTCGATCACCGTTTCACCTGGCGTGCCTTCCACGGTATGCAGGATAGCGCCCAGCGGTGACTCCGATGTTCCGGCCCCGCCGAGTAAATCGATAAAGGCATCCTCGAAGCGGGGGGCGGTTTCGTGGATGGTTATCTCCGGCATGCCGTCAGCGTTTTGAATCTGCTGGGCCGTCGCTTCTTTTTTCAGGATTAAGCGGACGGATTTCCCCTGAATCATCCCGTCGCTAACCTGCGGCAGTTTTAACGTGCGTTGCAGCAGTCGGCGGTTATTTTCCTGCGAACTGCTCATCAGGAAGCTGCGACCCGACATGGTTTGCGTAAGCTGAGTGGGATCGCCCTGATACAGCAATTCACCTTCGTTCATCAGCAGCACATCACGGCATTGTTCAGCTTCATCCAGATACGAAGTGCTCCAGAGGATCAGCATGCCGTCCCCGGCCAGCTCATGAACCATTTGCCACAGTTCGCGACGGGAAATAGGGTCGACGCCCACGCCAGGCTCATCCAGCAGTAACACGCTGGGTTCACCGACCAGCGTACAGGCAAGTCCGAGCTTCTGCTTCATGCCGCCGGAAAGCTTGCCGGCCAGTCGTCCGGTAAACGGCCCCAGCGAGGTAAATTCCAGTAGTCGGGCAAAGGTTTTTTCTCGCGCTTCACCGGTAACGCTACGTAAATCTGCATAGAGATTAAGGTTCTCCATGACGGTCAAATCTTCATACAGACCAAATTTCTGCGGCATGTAACCCAGTACCGCATGCAGCGCGCTGTCGTCTTTGATGGGATCAAAACCAATTACCGTTGCGCTACCGGCGTCGGGTTTCAACAGCCCTGCCAGCATTCGCATCAGCGTGGTTTTGCCAGCACCATCCGGCCCGACCAGCCCGGTCACGTAGCCCGCATGAACGGTACAGTCGAGCGGGGCGACGGCCGGTTTATCCATTCCGGCAAAGTTTTTCGTCAGTCCATTCAGCGTAATGACGGCGTCATTCATGCCGTGCCTCATCGCTGAACTTTATCGTTACCGGCATTCCCTGGCGCAGCGCATCGTCCGCGTCGGTCACCACAATACGCAGGCGATAAACCAGGTCGGTGCGCAGGTCAGGGGTCTCGACTGTTTTTGGGGTAAACTCGGCGGTGGGCGACACGAAGCCGATTTTACCGTGATACGGTTTGTCCGGACGGCCATCGGTGTAAAGCAGGATTTCGCGTCCTGGCTGCGCCTGGCTCAGATTTCGTTCGTCAACGTAGGCACGAACCCATACCGGACGCGTGAGTGACAGCGTCAGTACCGTGCCCCCTTCGTTCAACATGCTGCCGGGTTCGACCGCACGGGTGAGTAACGTGCCGTCAGACGGCGAGGTCAGCGTGGTGTCATGCAAATTAAGCTCTGCCTGGGCCAGCTCGGCCTGAGCTTGTTCGAGCGTGGCTTTCGCCTGCTCGATGTCCTGCACACGATTACCGCTGCGGTATTGGCTGAGTTTATCCTGTGCGGATTTCAGAGAGGCCAGCGCCTGATCGCGTGATGAACGGGCGTTTTCCAGATCGTTGGCGGAGATAGTGCGGCTTTTCCACAATCCCACCTGCCGATTGTAAAAGTTTTGCGCGTAATCATAGGCTGCCTGCGCCTGTTTGACTGCCGCTGCGGTTTGCGCGATCTCCTCTTCACGATACCCTGCCAGCATCAGATCGTATTGCGCCTGGGCGGCGGCAACATTCGCTTTTGCCTGCATTAATGCGTTTTCATACGGTGCTCGGTCCAGTTCACCCAGCACCTGACCGGCGGTAATGGCATCGCCTTCGTCAACCGCCAGCGAGGCCAGCCTGCCGCCGACGCGAAAACTCAGGTTGACGCTACGGATATCGACATTGCCGTACAGCGTCAGACCGTTATCTTGCCGACTTTGATACCACCACGTTCCACCGGCAATCACGGCAACGAGGGCCGCGATGACCAGCCCGAGAACGACAGGTTTTTTCATGACTCCAGACTCCTTTGCGTTAAACCTTGCAGAATAAGATCGATGTGACAGGTGATCGTTTGGTCAATCAGCGCGGTTTTATCCTCATCAAATTGTGACCAGCCCGTACGCAACAGAATGGTTTCTTTCCCCAGACGAAAGGCCAGTACCTCGCCGAGTAGGGCGTGGGTGTGCAGGATCATTTGGGTATCGTTGGCATCGCCGCCGGTATAGGCAGCAATCAGGCGCGTCAGGTGAGTATGTAGCGGATTGATAACCTGGTCGTGCACCAGTTGATAAGCCGCGGTGGGGGAAAGCTGTTCGCGCGAAATAAATTTGCTCAGGTTAACGGTATCGTCCTGGGTTAACAGCATGATCATATTTTTGCAGGCGCGGAGGATCTGTTCGCGCATCGCGCCACGATCCGGTTCCGGCTGAGCAAACAGACGCTCGGCTTCTTCAGCATGCGGGCGAAACTGTGAGCCGATAAAATCCGCAATCCACTGGGCGCAGGCGAGATATAAATCCTCTTTTGAGCCAAAATAGTAGGTGATGGCAGCAATATTTTGCCCGGCCTGCGCGGCGATATCGCGAGTAGTGGCGTGCAGACCATACTCGCCAAACTGCGCCAGCGCGGCGGCAATAAGCTGATTTTTCGCCTGTTCACCTTTGGTTGTCATGGTGGGTGTATTCATAGCACGACTCAGATCTTAATCAATCGATTGATTAAGATTATGACTGATGTGTAACCTTGTCCAGTCCGGACCGTTATTTTTCAGCGCAGGGATAATTTATGCGGCACATCACAAAAACTGCTACACTCCGCCCCTTCATGACATTGTGGTTTTTGTCATCTTTATTATATGTATCTCCCTGAAAACGACACCGGTAACGGTCAGGGTGGTTCGGAGTTGTTATGTCTTTTGATTCCCTTGGTTTAAACCCTGATATTTTACGTGCCGTTGCCGAGCAGGGTTACCGTGAACCTACCCCTATTCAGCAGCAGGCGATCCCTGCCGTGCTGGAAGGCCGCGATCTGATGGCTAGCGCCCAGACCGGTACGGGGAAAACGGCAGGTTTTACCCTGCCGCTGTTGCAGCACCTGATTACCCATCAGCCGCATGGCAAAAGCCGTCGTCCGGTGCGTGCGCTGATCCTCACGCCAACCCGCGAACTGGCGGCCCAGATTGGCGAAAACGTACGTGATTATAGTAAGTATCTGAATATTCGCTCGCTGGTGGTCTTCGGCGGCGTGAGCATTAACCCGCAGATGATGAAGCTGCGCGGCGGTGTGGATGTGCTGATCGCCACGCCTGGTCGTTTGCTCGATCTGGAACACCAGAATGCGGTGAAACTGGATCAGGTTGAGATTCTGGTACTGGATGAAGCTGACCGCATGCTGGATATGGGCTTTATTCATGATATCCGTCGCGTTCTGGCGAAACTGCCGGCAAAACGCCAGAACCTGCTGTTCTCAGCAACGTTCTCTGATGATATTAAGTCGCTGGCCGAAAAGCTGCTGCACAATCCGCTGGAAATCGAAGTGGCGCGCCGTAATACCGCGTCAGAGCAGGTGACTCAGCACGTTCATTTTGTTGATAAAAAGCGTAAACGTGAACTGTTGTCGCAGATGATCGGTCAGGGCAACTGGCAGCAGGTGCTGGTGTTTACCCGTACCAAACATGGTGCGAACCATCTGGCGGAACAGCTGAATAAAGACGGCATTCGCAGCGCGGCGATCCACGGTAATAAATCTCAGGGGGCGCGTACGCGTGCGCTGGCTGATTTTAAATCCGGTGATATTCGTGTGCTGGTGGCGACCGATATTGCCGCGCGCGGTCTGGATATTGAAGAGCTGCCGCACGTCGTGAACTACGAGCTGCCAAATGTCCCGGAAGATTATGTGCACCGTATTGGTCGTACCGGTCGTGCGGCCGCTACCGGCGAAGCGTTGTCTCTGGTGTGCGTTGATGAACACAAGCTGCTGCGTGACATCGAGAAGCTGCTGAAAAAAGAGATCCCGCGAATTGCGATGCCAGGCTACGAGCCGGACCCGTCCATCAAAGCCGAGCCGATCCAGAATGGTCGCCAGCAGCGTGGCGGCGGTGGTCGCGGTCAGGGTGGCGCAGGGCGTGGCCAGCAGCCGCGTCGTCAGGATGGCGGTGCGCCAAAAGCGAAACCGCGTAGCGGCGAAGGCAAACCGGCGGGCGATAAGCCTCGTCCACCGCGCCGTCCGCGCAAACCGTCTTCAGCGCAGTAATTGCGAGCCCGGCCGAAAGGTCGGGCTTTTCTTTTTGCGACACGTATCAGAAAGTGCCACAATAGTGGCTGTTTATACAGTATTTCAGGTTTTCTCATGGCACTAACGGCTGCGCTAAAAGCGCAAATTGCCGCCTGGTATAAGGCGCTTCAGGAACAGATCCCCGACTTTATTCCCCGTGCGCCGCAGCGGCAGATGATTGCTGACGTCGCGAAAACGCTCACTGGGGAAGAAGGGCGGCATCTGGCAATTGAAGCGCCGACCGGGGTGGGGAAAACGCTGTCGTACCTGATTCCCGGTATTGCCATAGCGCGTGAAGAACAAAAAACGCTGGTGGTCAGTACCGCCAACGTTGCTTTACAGGATCAGATCTACAGCAAAGATTTACCGCTGCTGCGCAAAATTATCCCCGATCTGCGTTTTACCGCCGCGTTTGGTCGCGGGCGTTATGTCTGCCCGCGTAATTTAGCGGCGCTGGCCAGTAGCGAACCCAATCAGCAGGATCTGTTGGCCTTTCTCGACGATGACCTGACGCCCAACAACCAGGAAGAACAAAAGCGCTGCGCCAGGCTAAAAGGCGATCTCGATAGCTACAAGTGGGACGGGCTGCGCGATCACACGGATATCGCTATCGACGACGGACTCTGGCAGCGCCTGAGCACTGATAAAGCCAGCTGTTTGAATCGTAACTGTCACTACTATCGTGAATGCCCCTTTTTTGTCGCCCGCCGTGAGATTCAGGAAGCCGAAGTGGTGGTGGCTAACCACGCGCTGGTGATGGCAGCCATGGAAAGCGAAGCTGTTTTGCCGGAGCCGAAGAACCTGCTGCTGGTTCTTGATGAAGGTCACCATTTGCCGGACGTCGCGCGCGATGCGCTGGAGATGAGCGCAGAAATCAGCGCCCCCTGGTATCGACTGCAGTTGGATCTGTTTTGCAAATTAGTGGCCACCTGCCTGGAACAGTTTCGTCCAAAAACCACGCCGCCGCTGGCGAATGCCGAGCGTCTGAACGGTCACTGTGAGGAACTGTATGAGCTGATTTCATCGCTCAATAACATTCTTAATCTGTACATGCCTGCGACCCAGGAGGCGGAACACCGCTTCGCGATGGGCGAACTGCCTGCGGAAGTGATGGAGATTTGTCAGCGTCTGGCGAAGCTAACAGAAATGCTGCGCGGTCTGGCGGAACTGTTCCTCAACGATCTCAGCGAAAAAACCGGCACCCACGATATTGTGCGTCTGCATCGGGTTATTTTGCAGATGAATCGGGCGTTGGGCATGTTTGAGGCGCAAAGCAAACTGTGGCGGCTGGCTTCGCTCGCGCAGTCGTCAGGCGCGCCGGTGAGTAAATGGGCGACGCGCGAAGTGCGTGACGGGCAGATCCACGTCTGGTTCCACTGTGTGGGGATCCGCGTGAGCGATCAGCTTGAACGACTGCTGTGGCGCAGCGTACCGCATATTATCGTGACCTCCGCCACGCTGCGTTCGCTCAACAGCTTCTCGCGTTTGCAGGAGATGAGCGGGCTGAAAGAAAAAGCAGGGGACCGGTTTATCGCGCTGGATTCACCGTTTAATCACGTTGAGCAAGGCAAAATCGTCATTCCGCAGATGCGCTACGAACCGTCAATTGATAACGAAGAGCAGCATATCGCGGAAATGGCCGCCTATTTCCGCGAACAGCTGGAAAGTAAAAAGCATCAGGGCATGCTGGTACTCTTTGCCAGCGGTCGGGCAATGCAGCGTTTTCTTGAGCACGTTACCGATCTGCGTCTGCTGTTGCTGGTACAGGGCGACCAGCCGCGCTATCGACTGGTGGAGCTGCACCGCAAGCGGGTGACCAACGGCGAGCGTAGCGTACTGATTGGGCTGCAATCTTTTGCCGAAGGGCTGGATTTGAAAGGCGACTTGCTGACCCAGGTGCATATTCACAAAATTGCTTTTCCGCCTATCGACAGCCCGGTGGTGATCACCGAGGGCGAGTGGCTGAAAAGCCTGAACCGCTACCCCTTTGAGGTGCAGAGCTTGCCCGCGGCATCGTTCAATTTGATCCAGCAGGTTGGGCGACTCATTCGTAGCCACGGCTGCTGGGGAGAAGTGGTTATTTATGACAAGCGTTTATTGACCAAAAGCTATGGCAAGCGTTTACTGAACGCATTACCCATATTTCCGATAGA
The DNA here is from genome assembly GCF_027919895.1 of Citrobacter sp. 21OH12SH02A-Citro. Classification (NCBI taxonomy): domain Bacteria; kingdom Pseudomonadati; phylum Pseudomonadota; class Gammaproteobacteria; order Enterobacterales; family Enterobacteriaceae; genus Citrobacter; species Citrobacter sp. 21OH12SH02A-Citro. Next base: position 3,177,850 of record NZ_CP114801.1, on the reverse strand, counting down.
GCAACCTGCTGTGCCAGACGTTATAGTAAAACCAAAAGAAAAAGCGAAACCCACGCGTCGCCGTCGGCGTTAACGATGCGAGCAACAGGCAAGGAGTTATCGATGGATTACCGCAAAATCATCAAAGAGATTGGGCGAGGAAAAAATCACGCGCGTGACCTGGATAAGGATACTGCTCGCGGACTGTATACCCATATGATGAACGGCGAGGTGCCCGATCTTGAGATGGGCGGTGTACTGATTGCGCTGCGTATTAAAGGCGAAGGCGAAGCGGAGATGCTGGGCTTTTACGAAGCGATGCAGAACCACACCATTCGCCTGACTCCGCCAGTGGCCAAACCCATGCCGATTGTCATTCCCAGCTACAATGGCGCGCGCAAGCAGGCAAATTTGACTCCGCTGCTGGCGATTTTACTGCATAAACTGGGCTTCCCGGTGGTGGTGCACGGTGTCAGCGAGGATCCAACCCGCGTGCTGACTGAAACCATTTTCGAACTGATGGGGATTGCGCCGACGCTGCATGCCGGGCAGGCGCAGGCAAAGCTGGATGGTCATGAGCCGGTGTTTATCCCGGTGAGTGCGCTGTGTCCTCCGCTGGAAAAACAGCTGGCGATGCGCTGGCGAATGGGCGTGCGTAACAGTGCGCATACGCTGGCTAAATTAGCCACGCCGTTTGCCGAAGATGCCGCGCTGCGTCTTTCCAGCGTTTCCCACCCGGAATACGTATCGCGCGTGGCGAAATTTTTCGGCGATATCGGTGGGCGTGCCCTGTTGATGCACGGTACCGAGGGTGAAGTGTACGCCAACCCGCAGCGCTGCCCGCAGATAAGCCTGATAGATTCGTCCGGCGTGCGAGTGCTACAGGACCGGCAGAGCGAGATGCCCGATGAGCCGGTCCCACTGCCGGTGGCTAAAGACCCGGAAACTACCGCGCGCTGGATTGAGCGTTGTCTGGCGGGCAGTGAGCCGGTTCCGGCATCGCTGAAGATCCAGATGGCCTGCTGCCTGGTAGCAACCGGTGAATCCGCGACGCTGGCTGAAGGACTTGGCCGCGTCGAGCAAAGCTTCTGATTTTTCTTTCTCTCGACGGGTCATTTGCCTGGCCCGTCGCTTCACGCCTTCCGGCAACGTGAAATTTCTGCACGTTTATTGATCTCCTGAGCGCTGTGGCGCAGCATAGTTTGTTGAAAAATAAGAACCACAATCAACACGCGACACAACAGGAGATAACAATGAACAGTGGACATCGCTTCCATGCGCCAACACTGCACGCCTTTATCCAGGCCGTTTTTCACCAGATGGGAAGCAATGAGCTGGAGGCGCGGCTGGTGGCCGATCATCTGATAGCCTCTAACCTCGCCGGCCACGACTCCCACGGTATCGGCATGATCCCAAGTTATATTCGCTCATTTTCGCAGGGACACCTGCAGATCAACCGCCATGCCAAAGTGGTCAACGATGCGGGAGCGGTGATTACGCTTGACGGCGACTGCGCATTTGGTCAGGTGGCGGCCCACGAGGCAATTACGCTTGGGATCGAAAAAGCGCGCCAGTACGGTATCGCTGCCGTGGCATTACATAATTCGCACCATATTGGACGCATTGGCTACTGGGCGGAGCAATGTGCGGCGGCGGGTTTTGTTTCGGTGCACTTTGTGAATGTGGTAGGGATCCCGATGGTCGCACCGTTTCATGGCCGCGATAGTCGATTTGGCACCAACCCCTTCTGTGTGGTGTTCCCACGTAAAAATACGTTCCCGTTGTTGCTGGACTATGCAACCAGCGCCATCGCGTTTGGCAAAACCCGCGTGGCATGGCACAAGGGTGAGCCGGTGGCTCCGGGATGCCTGATTGATGCTAATGGGGTACCCACAACCGATCCTGCCGTAATGCAGGTCTCTCCGCTGGGGTCGTTGCTGACCTTCGCCCAACACAAAGGTTATGCGCTGGCGGCAATGTGCGAAATTATGGGGGGAGCGCTTTCTGGTGGTAAAACCACACATGAAGAGAGCCTGCAGACCAGCGCGGATGCCATCATTAACTGTATGACGACCATCATTATGAATCCGGAACTGTTTGGCGCGCCGGACTGCGACAACCAGGTCGCGGCATTTGCTAAGTGGGTGAAAGCGTCCCCCCATGCTGAAGATGCCCCGATCCTGTTGCCAGGGGAGTGGGAGGTGAATACTCGTGAAGAACGGCTGGAGCAAGGTATTCCGCTGGATGCCGGAAGCTGGCAGGCGATTTGCGAGGCGGCGTTGCAAATAGGGATGCCAGACGCCGTGTTGCAGGAATTCCGTCAACGACTGGAACACTAAGCAAAAAAAAAGCCCGTCCAGTGGCGGACGGGCAAACAAAGGGTAACAAACAGGGTCAATGAGGGTTGGAGCATTGGGTCGTACAGGTAATCTTTCGGTTATTTATAGATAACCGCGGTGCCGCTCATTTTGTCTTTGCCGATAGCGGAAGTGATGCTGTAACCCGTTGCGCCAGCAGCCGTCGCTTTTTCAGCCAGTTTTGCTTCCAGGCCGTCCAGCGTGGTGGCGCCGTCAGCAGATACCACACCAATTTTGTTCATGTTTTGCGCCTGAGTAGAGGAAACTGGCTCGGCAGCGAAAACGCCAAATGACAGGGTAGACAGAGCGATGGCGGCAACAGCAAATTTGATATTTTTCATGATTAATTTCTCGCAGGTTTGTTCTGTTAGTCAGTGTTCTTTAAGAAGACGTTGTTTCGTCGATGTGAGAAGTATCACGTTTTTTTATGCGAGATAAAATCGAATAGAATTGACGACATCAATCAAAAAAATTGAATGACAAATAACTTATTGAATATTAATAAATTCGAAAGAGGGATTTACAGTTCTTGTCATTGCGCTTTACAGAGAAACCGACAACGGCACATTTTGCTACACAGAGTGCAAAAAAGCGTGCTCGTAAAGGAAATCGTATGCGCTGAAACTTTCGGTAAAGATAAGTCAACGTAGCTGGCTGTCTTTCGAACCTCTGCGATTATATCCTGAAAATGCTGCGCTATGTGAATCTTTATCCTGCTGGCATGTGATGCACAAGCGTACGCCGGGCACGGCCTCCCGTCTGGCCTGAGGGATTGGATTGCCACATTCTTCGCATTCATACAGACTTTCCCCCGTCGGTAACTCACCGCGGGCGCGGGCAACAGCATCTTCAATAGTATTGTTGATCTGTTCGTTAACAGCGTCGTCATTTGCCCATCCGGATGCCATACCTACCTCCTGCTGATGTCTACAGAATAAGTATAGCGAATGTGATGGCTGAAAAACGACCACGTGTCAGCGGTATCAGATTTCAGACCATTCGCGCAGCAGGTTATGGTAGAGATTGAGAAGCGACAGGATCTCGCTACTCTCCCCATGACGTGTCTTCAGGGACTGGATGTTTTTATCCAGTTCAAAAAGCATGGCGCGATTTTTGTCGTCCCGGATCATCGACTGGATCCACATAAAGGATGCCACCCGAACCCCACGGGTCACCGGCGTAACGCAGTGCAGGCTGCTGGAAGGGTAAAGTACCAGATCGCCTGCCGGAAGTTTTACCGCATGCTGGCCGTAGGTGTCATTGACCAGCAGCTCTCCTCCCTCATAATCGTCGGGATTACTCAGGAATAAGGTGGCGGAAAGATCTGTGCGCATCCAGCCGTTTTGCGGATGACTACGCACCGCGCCGTCAACGTGAAAACCGTAGGTCTCGTTGTGCTGGTAGCGATTGAACAGCGGTGTGGAAAGCGTTTTCGGTAATGCAGCGGCGAAGAATAACGCGCTGTTGTTCACCGCGTTTTGTACCGCCTGTTGTAAAACGCCGTAACGTTCACTTTGCGTATTCACCTGCTGGTTGTTTTTAACCTGCGCGCCCTGAGCGCCGGTGGTTGCGCGGCCATCAACCCAGTCGGCAGCGTCCAGTTGTTCGCGAAACCAGGCGACATCCTGCGCCGACAGAATGCCGGGAATGTGATACATCATCAGTGTTTCTCCTGAAAGTGGGGCTTACGCCCCACGTAAAAGATCAGAAATGCATATTTGCCGTGAGCAGGAAGGTTCTTGGCTCACCCGGATGGTAACGGTATCCGCTCTTGTTAATGGAGGATACATAATCGGTGTCGAACAGGTTATAGACGTTCAACTGGAAATCGAGATTGCGATTCACGCGATAACCCAGTTTCGCGTCGGCGACCCAGTAACCTTCGGTGTAGGATGGCGTACCCACGGCCCCGTCGGAACCGCGATGCATACTGCCCACGTAGCGAGCGCCCGCGCCAACGGAAATATTATCGGTAGCCTGGTACTGGTTCCACAGCGTGAACGCATGTTCTGGCGTATACGGCAGAGATGAAGAACCATCCTGAGCAACGTTTTTGCCGCTGTGGATCGTCGCGCGCTGCTGGGTGTAACCCCCAATAACCTGCCATGCGGGAGTGATGTTCCCTGCTACCGAGAGTTCGTAACCTTCAACGCGCTTCTCCCCGTACTGGGAATATGTGCCGTCGTCGTTCTGCTCAACTTCGTTCTCAATATCCGTACGGAAAATCGCGGCAGTTAACAGCAGGCGCTTATCCAGCACCTCCCATTTGGTGCCGATCTCGCTGGTTTTCGCTTTCTGCGGTTTGAAATCGGTACGGTTCGCACTGTTACCGCTTCCGCCCTGAGCGAGGGCAAAGTTGCTGCCGCCCGGCGGTTGCTGAGAAACGGCGTAGTTAATGTAAACGTTACCGTTATCGGTCAGGTGATACAGCGCGCCCGCTTTCCAGTTCACCAGATTGCCTGATTTGGCAGTATCCACGGTGGTGACCGGAGAACCTTTCGCCGCGCCTGTCGGACACGCGACCGCGCCGCGACCAGAAGCGCCGCAAGCGGTGGCGCTGTCATATTCCGTGCGGTAATTGTCGAGGCGAATACCACCGTTTAGTTCAAACTCACGGGTAATCTGTAGCGTATCAAAGGCGTATACACCGAAGGTATCGGTTTGCCCGTTAGCATTAGCGCCGTTACGAGACAATCCGCCGATATTCACATTGCTGTCGGGATGATAGATATTTACCGACGGCGGGGTGATCGGGTTTACACCATAGTTGGTTTGCGTTTCACGCGTTAGCTCCACGCCGGTGCTGATGTCGTGACCGATGGCTCCCGTGTAAAATTTTGAGGTCAGGTTGGTCTGGTTGGTCAGGATCTTATTGCTGACATCTTTGGTATTTGCCAGGCGTGACCAGGTCCAGGTGTCGACGCTGCTGGTGGGTTGAGTGATGTTAGTCGCGCCGCCCATCACCGCCGTCATCAGATAATCCTGCTTAATGCGTGACCAGCGGGTGGTGTTGCGAATAGTGGTGCTGTCGTTCAGGTCATGTTCAAAACGCATCGTTGCGGTATCGGTCGTCGAATCGTCGTAATCCGAGTTGGTACCGTAGAAGTTATGCGTATCCACTTTTCCTGACTGATTCAGTGCAGCAGTCCCCGCGGAAGGCGCGGAATATCCCGGCAGACCGATGGTGGGGACACCGCCATCCGGAGTGTTGTGCTGGGTGACATGCAGATAGTTCAGATACAGTCGGTTCTCAGTGCCTAAGCCAAAGGCGAGAGAGGGGGCCACACCATAACGTTCATTCTTAACGTTATCGCGACCGGCATCATGCGTTTTTTCACCCATCAGGTTTAACCGTGCAGCGGTGGTCTCGCCGATGACCTGGTTAATGTCCAGCGTACCACGGCGGAACCAGGCGCTACCGACGCTGGCCGAGGCATCGATCCCTGAGTCGGTGCGCGGCTGTTTGCTGATCATATTGATGGAGCCCGTTGGTGCGCTACGGCCATAGTCGGTGCCGGAGGGGCCTTTGATCACTTCAACCTGTTCGGTATTGAAAGTGTCGCGCGTAACGCTGCCAATATCACGGATACCGTCGATATAAATACTGTTCGAGGTATCCGCACCACGCATGTATACCGCGTCACCGGTAGTGGAGTTGCCGTTCTCACCGGCGAAAAACGCGCCAACGCCCGGTACGTTTTTCAGCGCATCGGTCAGATTGGTTGCGCCTTGATCCTTAATCACCTGCTCAGAAATCACTGTCATGGTGCGAGTTGTATCCGCTACCGGGCGGGAGAACTTAGGGTCGGCAGACTGCGTTGGGGCGTATAGAGAAGGTTTGGCCGCTTCAACAACCAGCGTATCTTCTTGTTTTTTATCTTGATCGTCCGCGGCGACAGCCTGAGCTACCGGAGACAGGCCAATACACAGACCGGCAAAAAAAGTCAGTGAATGAAAACTACTGGCAGGCAAATTGCGATTTTTATCCATGTTAGTGAGTGACTTATTATTTTTTGAGTAGACGGTTTCACTCGCGCGAAGGGACATCTCTGTGGATGTTATACCCTGCAGGCCTCGCGGGAGTGAGTGTGTAATTGATAATGATTTTGATAAGCATTACTAATCAGTGCGACGTTTTAGCATTCATTAATTCAAAAATAAATACATTTATTTACATTGGATTCAAAATTGCTACACGATGATTACAATTTGAGCGGTGAACGACGTGAACAGCAGGTAGCAAACTGCATTCGGGGTGAATGCAGTTGGGCTAAGGTGAGGGACTACTTATAGATAGTTGCGCTGCCGTACATCTGGTTTTTACCGCCCGCAGAATTGACGACAAAGCCTTTTGCGCCTTGCTCTTTCGCTTTCTCTGCCAGCTTGTCTTCGAGATCGCTCAGGTTAGAAGCTCCGGTAGCGAAAACAGTGCCGGAAGCTTGTAGCTGGCCGGTTTGAGGGCTGGTGTAGGGCTGTGCAGCAAAGGACGCAAATGTCATGCCGGTCAGTACGGTAGCGGCAAGGAATGTGAGGCATTTCTTCATGGTGATATCCTCTGAGAAACAACAGGTCGTGCCTGATAAGTTTAGGCCGTCAGTGGATAACATTTACCGCAAAAAACTGGTGATGAGATGTCTGTTTTTTGAACAATCAGCAAGCCATCAAATAGGTATAAAAAAAGCAAATTTCCTTGCTGTGTGTTTACCGCGTGGCGTTATGCGGGTATCTTACGCCGCTGTTAAAAGGAGAATGCTATGTCCCCCCAGAAACCGGGATTACACCCACGCAACCGCCACAATGGCCGTTATGATCTTGCGACTTTATGCCAGGTTACACCCGAGTTGACGCAATTTCTCACCCTCACGCCAGGCGGCGAGCAGAGTGTTGATTTCGCGAATCCGCAGGCAGTGAAGGCGCTCAATAAAGCACTGCTGGCGCATTTTTATGCGGTGAAAAACTGGGATATTCCAGACGGTTTTCTGTGCCCGCCGGTTCCTGGTCGCGCTGACTACATTCACCATCTGGCCGACCTGTTAGGTGAAACCAGCGGAACCATTCCGGCAAATGCGAGCGTGCTGGACGTGGGAGTTGGGGCAAACTGTATTTATCCGTTGATCGGCGTGCATGAATATGGCTGGCGATTCACCGGTAGTGAGACCAGTAGCGAAGCGTTTAACAGCGCTCAGGCGATCGTAAATGCCAATCCGGGGTTAACTCGTGCTATTCGTCTGCGTCGCCAGAAAGATGCTACGGCAATCTTCAACGGTATCATTCACAAGAATGAGCAATATGAAGCCACATTGTGTAACCCGCCGTTCCATGATTCTGCGGCTTCAGCCCGCGCCGGAAGCGAGCGCAAACGTCGTAATCTGGGGCAGGATAAAGATGATGCGCTGAACTTTGGCGGGCAGCAGCAGGAGCTGTGGTGTGAAGGTGGTGAAGTGGCGTTCATCAAAAAAATGATCGCCGAAAGCCAGGCCTTTGGCCGTCAGGTGATGTGGTTCACCACGCTGGTTTCGCGCGGTGAGAATTTGCCTCCGCTGTACCACGCGTTAACGGATGCGGGCGCGGTGAAAGTGGTTAAGAAAGAGATGGCCCAGGGGCAAAAGCAGAGTCGCTTTATTGCCTGGACCTTTATGGATAACGATCAGCGTCGCCGTTTTATGGCGCGTAAACGCTAAAGCGTTGGCTCGGTTGGCGGCAGCGGTTCGCTTGCTGCCGACGCAGGGCCATTCACCGGTGCAGGCAAAACCTGATACGTCTGTACCGGCGCGCGTACGTTGGCCAGATCGAAGTATTTCTTCACCTGGCTGTCGAGCGCGAAACGTACCGTCCACTGTTTCAGCGGTAATGTGGTAAATGATACCCGTAGCGTGAAGGCCGTATTGGTTAACCCCACAATCCCGGCAAACGACGGCTCGCCAATAATCAGCCCGCGAATATCGTCCTGTTCCATCACTGCAGCCACAGCGTCTTTCAACGCCTGATTCGCTTTATCCGCATCCTCATGGCGGTCTACGTCGTAATTGGCGACGACCGATCCAATCCCGCGCACAAAGTTGGCGAAGGTCGTTATCGATGACCAGGGAATGATATGGTACGCCCCGGTGTCCTGACGGACGCCCACAGAGCGGATGGACATCCGTTCAACCGTACCGGTGAGTGGACCGATGGTCACCAGGTCGCCGGTGTTCATGCCATTTTCGAACTGAATAAAGATCCCGGTAATAATATCTTTTACCAGCGTTTGCGAGCCGAAAGAGATAGCCAGCCCCAGCGCCCCGGCCCCGGCCAGTAAGGGCGCGATATTGACGCCAATTTCGGATAGCACAATCATGATGGTGATCGTGCTGATGATCACCGCCAGCGCGTTGCGAAACAGCGTCAGCAGGGTGCGGGTACGGGCGCTGGGGAGCGGGCGGCCGTGAATATCGGAAGCCAGACGATTTTCAATCAGGCTGGCAAGGATCGTCCAGCCGATGGCGGAGAAGAATAAAATCAGCGCGATACGGATCAGGATATCCACCGTTTTTTCTCCTGCGCCGTAATGCAGCCAGTTCCAGAAGTCGAACAATCCCCAGGCATTCAGTAGCAGCATTACCGCGACGCACACCGTCAGGATCCTGGCCACGCTTAACGCCGTCGACAGCCAGCCATTCAACCGTTTTTGTAATTCCGGATAGCTGCGCTGGGTGTGTGGAGAAAGGGTAATGGTCTTGGCTATCCAGCGGGAAAGCATACCGGAAACAAAAGCGGCGATCCCGATGATCACCAGGCTGCGCAGCGTAGCGCCCATCATGAATTTCAGGCTGTTGCCAGGATCAAACAGCGAGAAGAAAAACAGCACAATGAAGTAGGCGCTGGCCAGCCAATGCCATACCAGCGCAAAGGCGCGGATAAACAGGCTGAAAAACGCTAACGATCTTTCCGCCAGATTCAGCAAATGCTGCGTTATCTCTTTCTTGTTTCTGAAAATCAGGTACAGCGCCCATAGGGTGATACACAGCATGATGATGACGTTGGCCATCGCGCCGACCTGCACGTTGACCTGATTCGAGATAATGGGAACGGCAACGATAAGTCCGTATCCAATCAGGCTGCTCAATGAACTTAAACGGCGATTCCAGTAGCGCGCACCGGCATCCTGAATGTTAAACGGGCGCAGTTCGGCCACCGTTGGGCAAAATATCAGGCGTAGAATGGCTTTGAAGAACTCAATCAACGCAAAGGCATTGAGAAACAGACTTTGCTGAAAGGCGATAGTGCGGCTACCGGCGTTCATTCTGTCGCTCAGTATCTGCCCGACAAACAAAGTCAGCGCCAACAGAAGCAAATCGATAATGAATGCGCCGATGATCATCGTCGGAAGCTGGAGCCAGTTGCTGCGTTCGCGGTTTTTCCGTCGTGCCCATTGCCCCATTTTGCGATACAGCGGCAGCGCGCACAGGCGAAGCAGCCAGAAAAAACCGAACACTGACGCCGCCAGCATTAAAAAATGGGTCAGGGCATTGGTGAACGTTTGCGGGTTAAAGGTCTTGTGTGGTGCATCGGTAATATTGCGGTAAAGCTGAGCAAAGCGGCTGGAGAGCGCCTCACCGTAGTGGCGGGTGACATCCGTGACGTTTTCCAGCACCGTTTTTTCTTCCGTTAACGTGGGCGGAACAATGGTTGGCACCGGCTCGGCAGGGGGCGCTGTCGCCACTTTGCGTAACTGACCGATCAGTTCCTGGCGCGAGGCGTCATTTTCCAGCACATCAGCCAGTGCGCCGTAGGCCGCTTTCTTCTGTTCAACATCCGGCTCTTTCGCCGGCGCGGTTTGCGCGTTGGTTGACGTTGGCGTAGTGACGCCAGGTATCGTCACCGCCTGAGTCGGGAGACTCACCAGACAAACAAAGATGAACAGGATCCAGCGCATGACTCCTCCCATGAGAAAATAAATTCAAAAGGATAAGTATAGATGTCAGGGCGGGGGAGAAATGAAATGAGAGGATTCTGGTGAAAAACCTCCCTTCAGGCGAAGGGAGGGAGAGCTATCAGGAAACGTGCTGCAAGAATTCCTGTAAACGTTGGCTGGGCGGATTTTCAATCAGGGCCTGCGGATTACCGTCTTCGGCAATACGTCCCTTATCAATGAAAATCAGGCGTGAAGCCACTTTTTCGGCAAAGCCGATTTCGTGGGTCACAATCACCATGGTCATCCCTTCCTCCGCCAGATCCTGCATAACTTTCAGAACTTCGTGGCGCAGTTCCGGGTCCAGCGCTGAGGTTGGCTCATCAAACAGCATCATTTTCGGCTTCACCGCCAGCGCTCGGGCGATCGCCACACGCTGCTGTTGACCGCCAGACAGCTCAGAAGGGTAGTGATGCGCACGCTCGGCCAGACCTACTTTCGCCAGCAGCTCTTTAGCCAGTTTCTCGGCCTGTTCTTTATTCGCCCCGCGTACGCGCTGCGGTCCGAACATGACGTTTTCCAGCGCCGTCAGATGCGGGAACAGGTAGAACTGCTGAAACACCATCCCGGCTTCCTGGCGGATTAACCGCTCGTCTACCTTTGGATCGTTTACCTTCAGACCGTCGACGATCAGATCGCCAGAGGTTATCTCTTCCAGTTTGTTAATGCAGCGCAGCAGGGTTGATTTGCCGGACCCGGATGGCCCGATAATTACCACCACTTCGCCCTGCTGAATGTTCAGGTCAATATTGTGCAGCACCTGGGTTGGGCCAAAGTGCTTAGAAACGTTTTTAAATTCAATCACAGGATTTTCATCCTTCTTTCCAGACGACGCAGAATGAAGCTCAGCACCAGCGTAATGATCAGATAGAACACCGCAACGGCGCTCCAGATTTCCAGTGCGCGGAAGTTACCAGCAATGATTTCCTGGCCCTGACGGGTCAGTTCAGCGACGCCAATGACAATAAACAGCGAGGTATCTTTAATGCTGATGATCCACTGGTTGCCCAGCGGTGGCAGCATACGACGCAGCGCGAGAGGTAAAATAACGTGGCGGATAGTCTCTGTACGTGAAAGCCCAAGCGCCAGTCCGGCTTCGCTGAATCCTTTATGGATTGAGAGCACCGCGCCGCGGGTGATTTCCGCAATATAGGCGCCGGAGTTGATCATGATGGTGACAACGGCGGCGCTAAAGGGATCAATGCGTAAATCGTTAAATGCCATTGGCAGGGCAAAGTAAATAAACATCACCTGCACAACGATTGGCGTACCGCGAATGACTTCGATAAACACCAGCGCTACGTGGTTGGCTATCCAACCGCCGAAAGTACGCGCAAACCCTGCTGCAAGCCCGATTATCAGACCGCCTGCCAGACCGAGGACCGAGATCCACAGGGTCATTTTGGCGCCTTCAATCAAAAGCGGGATGGCGGGCCAGATGGCACTCCAGTCAAACTGCATATTTCGTTCCTGTTACCGTGGTGAGAAAAGTAATGAGCCATAACGCGATGACTCAAAATTGCAGGCCCGGCGGCGCTGGCGCTACCGGGCGTTACAGAACGTTCTTGTTATTTAGGTTCGGTGCCGAACCATTTTTTGTAGATTTCGTTGTATGTGCCGTTCTCTTTCAGCGTTTTCAGCGCGCCGTTCACTTTCTCACGCAGTTCATCGCTGCCTTTCGGGAAGGCGATACCGTACTGCTGGGCTTCCAGGGATTCGCCTACAGCTTTGAACTGACCGTTGCCAGCGGTTTTGATGAAGTAAAGAATGTTTGGCGTGTCGTGCAGTACGGCGTCTGCGCGGTTGGTGCCCAGTTCCATATATGCGTTATCGATATTCGGGAACTGACGCAGATCTTTGGTTTTGATGTTAGCTTTCGCGTAATCAACGGAACCCGTGCCGCTCTTCACAGCGACGACTTTACCATCCAGATCTTTCACGCTTTTCACGTCGTTATTATTCGCTTTGACCATCACTAACAGACCGCTTTTGTAGTAGCCGTCAGAGAAGTCGATCGCTTTCTTACGCTCATCAGTGATGGTGATACCCGCCAGCGCCAGGTCGATATTCTTGGTTTGCAGAGCCGGGATGATGCCGCTGAAATCCATTGGTTTCAGTTCATAATCCAGCTTCAGTTCTTTGGCCACGGCAGCCCACAGATCCACATCAAAACCAACGTATTTGTCACCCTGTTTGAATTCGAACGGTACAAATGCGGTGTCGGTTGCGACAACCAGTTTCTTATCTGCGGCATGGGAGGACACCGCAAAAGCCAGGGTAAGTGCAGCCAGTGAGACTTTTAATACAGACTTCATAGGATTTCCTTTTATATCCACGGGGCGATCCCCTGCGAGAACATATGGCTTAATGAAAAAATCGTGCCAGTTTTGCAACTCATTGTTTTAACAAGAGGGTGTCTCGTTTCTCTGCACAATAAGTAGGGCAAAGTGGGCAATCTGCACTGTTTTGGGGCACTCATTTGGTGCGTACCTGACACAGTGCAAACGGTATGACTATTTAGCGTAAAAATTGTTGATAAAACAATCTTTCGTTAACGATTGTGTGAAGTGATTATTACAAATAATTTACTTTGGAGTGACGAACGATCAATGTCATGCACCATAGATGTGCAAAACCCCCGCCAGGGCGAGGGTTATATAGGTAATTCTTATGTCTGCTGTTATTCAATGTTGGCTTCGATAAACCACAGGAATTTGTCGAGGTCGCGTGAAGCGGCGGTGAAGATATCTGCTGTATCTTCGTCTTTTGCTTCGCTAATGGCTTTACGGACGCTGTTAGCGACGACGGCATAACGATCGGCCAGCTCTTTTAAGTGGTCCTGTACGCTATGGATATCCAGCGGATAGCTTTTCAGAGGCGTTTTGCTATTAATAACCTGGGTGGTACCCAATGCCACACCGCCTAACTGTACGGCGCGCTCAGCCATGGTATCGAGGTGGTCGGTCAGGGCAGTACGGAAGCCATCGAGCATTTCATGCACAGCAATGAAGTTCGCGCCGCGCATGTTCCAGTGAGCCTGTTTGGTGATCAAAGACAGGTCGATGAACTGGATCACTTGCTGATTCAGCAGCTCTACGGTCGCTTTCTTTTCGCTATCTGTTACATCGTTGCGGGTATAAAGGAGGGCAGATGCTTTTGTTTTTACCAGTTTTGCGGTACTCATATTTTCATATCCTCTTGATAATTATGTCCCAGCTCTTCAACGGGAATAAGTATAGCGTGAATTTTGGATTTATTTTTCTGGTGTTACCTATCACTTTAATAGCGAAGAGAGGGGTGGATATGAAATAACTAATAAAATCATATGGATATAGTGGTTATTAATGGAGGCGTGTTATTTTTATGTTAATGTAAAAATTTCAAGAAATATGCAGATGAGAAAATTATATTTATTAGAATAATTATCACGCAGATTTACAATTGGATATTCTGCATGATTATGCAAACCATGCAGAATATTAAGTGGTTAATTCACGTCAACTTGCTTAATTTGTGGTTCTTTGCGAATAGTGAGCGTCGAACCCATTGATGCGACAATAATGGCGCCCAGAGCGAGCGTCTGGACAAGCGTCAGCGTTTCACCGAGGAAGATCATTCCTGAAACCGCAGCCAGTGCAGGTTCCATACTCATCAGAGTACCAAAAGTGCGTGTTGGCAGCCGCGTCAACGCAATCATCTCCAGCGAGTAGGGAAGCGCAGTGGAGAGGACCGCAATGGCCAGGCCTAACGGCAGAATGGACCAGTGCCACAAGGCATCCCCAGCCTGGAGCGCGCCGATGGGTACAAAAATCAGCGCCGCAATTAATGACCCTACCGCAACGGTCGCCGGACCATGTTCCGCGCCGGCACGCTGCCCGGTAAGAATATAGATTGCCCAGCAGGCGCCAGCGCCCAGCGCCAGCGCAGCACCGGTTAAATCCACGTGAGAAACGTCCTGACCTAACGGCAGCAGGAACCAAAGCCCGAGTACAGCCAGTGCAACCCAAATGAAATCCACCGGACGTCGGGATGAAAACAGTGCTACCGCGAGCGGGCCGGTGAACTCCAGCGCTACGGCAATTCCCAGCGGGACGGTCTGGATTGACAGATAGAAGAGATAGTTCATCCCGCCCAGAGACAGACCATAAAACAGCAGCGGCAGGCGTTGTTCTTTGGCGAATCGCAAACGCCAGGGTTTAAAGAAGGCAATAAGGATGAGGGTGCCCAGCGCAAGGCGCAATGCGGTAACGCCCGGCGCACCGACGAGTGGGAATAGCGATTTTGCCAGAGATGCTCCGCTTTGAATGGAGGACATAGCAATAAGCAAAACCAAAATAGGCAACCAGACTGGCGCTTTACGTGACGACCCCGGCATCCTTTCTCCTGTCAAATGATAATTACACGCCTTCATCTGCGCGACGTTGCAAATTTGCTACGACACGGATGACGTGATGTATAGAAAAGTAAAACAGCGAGTGTAATGGAAATACGCACCGCTGGTTGAGTATTCGTTGAAAAAAAAATTGCTCAGTTCCGTACAATGGCATGAAAGTGATGGATTAATAATCTGTGTGATTAGGAATATTCTGGATGAATGTGCCATATTGTGCGCGCAATAATGGCATTTTTGGTTAGAAAAGTGATGTTAATTGAAAGAGATAGCGGGTTTCTGAAACGTTCTGTTACATGAAAGACCCTGTTAGACATCGCGAATCGCAAAGAGTTTCCCATCAATTTTTGGTATATTTAAAACTTAGGATTTACTTGAAGCACATTTGAGGTGGTTATGAAAAAAATTGCATGTCTTTCAGCACTGGCCGCTGTTCTGGCTTTCTCCGCAGGTACTGCTGTAGCTGCGACTTCTACCGTTACCGGTGGTTACGCTCAGAGCGATGCTCAGGGCGCAGCGAACAAAATGAACGGTTTTAACCTGAAGTATCGCTACGAGCAGGACAGCAACCCGCTGGGTGTTATCGGTTCCTTCACTTACACTGAAAAAGATCGTACCGATGCGTCTGGCGACTACAACAAAACCCAGTACTACGGCATCACTGCTGGCCCGGCTTACCGTCTGAACGACTGGGCAAGCATCTACGGTGTAGTGGGTGTTGGCTACGGTAAATTCCAGAACGCTGCATCCCCGGCTGATAACCACACCACCAGTGACTACGGTTTCTCTTACGGTGCTGGTCTGCAGTTCAACCCGATCGAAAACGTTGCTCTGGACTTCTCCTACGAGCAGAGCCGTATTCGTAGCGTTGACGTTGGCACCTGGATCGCTGGCGTGGGTTACCGCTTCTAATCACTTCGGTGATACAAAAAATCCGCCTCTCGGGGCGGATTTTTTTTGTGCGCAATTCAGAGATTAACGAGATTTGGTCTCAAAGATGTCGGTACCCAGATGGTTGTAGTCCACCTTCTGCAATTTGAAGTTGGTGATGTACACCGGGCCAGCCTTTTTCTCTGAAATAAAGCGATAGCTGTTGGTGATTTCCTTCGCGCTTATCCCCGTCCACTGCGAGAAAAAGCTGAGGAAATCATTGGCGGAGCGACGGGCTTTAATCACCCGGTGCGCTTTATCATCGCTCGACAGCACCATAAATGGTACCTGGAAATTCTGCTGGAACTGATCGTCATGCGCCAGGTACTGCACCTCTTTCCCCCGCTCTTTAAACGCGAGGCCATGATCGGAGAAATAGACCATCGAGAAGCTGTTACCGCTGTTACGTAACTGATCGTAAAGCTGGCGCAGCAGGTCATCCGTCTGCGTCATGGTGTACAGATAGCAAGATGTTTCTTTCGACTGGACGAAAGTCTCGTATTTACCCTGCGTACGGTCGCAGGCCTGCGGATGCGAGCCCATTAAATGCAGCACGATAAGCTGTGGCTGAGTGCGCTCGGTTGCCAGCACCTGGGCGGTCATCTTCAACAACGCTTCGTCACGGGTATTTTTATCCGCTTCGAAATCACCGCTTTTGAGGAACTGAACTTCATCAGCTCGCTTCGCAATGCTGGCGATGGCCGTATCGTATTCACCAATCTGTCCCTGATTGGAGAACCACCACGTCTGGAATCCCGCGCGGTTGGCCAGAGTGACAAAGTTATCCTGGAACTGGGGTTTATTGTCGACCACCCGATTTAGCGTCAGGCCGAGTGATTTTTGTGTCGAACCGCTTGCCGCAATGTAATCCGCGAAGATGTAGCCGTTAACGGAACTGGCAAACGGCGTGTTATCCCAGTGACCACCAAAAGCGCCTAACGCATCGCGGCGGGCGCTTTCGCCGATGACCACCACGTAGGTATGATACTTCGGCTTCACGGCGGTTACCGTCCAGCTGTCTTTCACGCTCGCCAGCTTCGCCATACGCTCTTGTTCGTCGAGCACTTCGTTGTTATTAACGATAACGTCCTTGGCAAAGCGGAAAACCGGATAGCCAGTGTCTTTCAGCTTGAACACGCCGCCCCAGGCCAGGTTTTGCACCGGGGTTACAAAGAACGCGACAACGCTGAACAGCAAACAAATGCTGTCGAACTTGTTCCAGCTACGCTGCTGCACCTCTTTTTTACGGCGTACGGCGATAACACCGAGGGCGAAAATAAACACCCCCACCAGATAACTGTACCAGGGGAAGATGGTCAGGATTTCAGTAGACTCTTCCATATTGGTTGAGTGCAGCGCCAGCAAGGTATTGAAGTTCGGCGAACCGTAAGCCTGGCCAAACGGGAAGTACATTGCCGCTACCAGCGAGCAAATGCCAATCAGCACTTTCTGCGCACGCGGCGCGCTGCGCCACAGCAGCATCAATATACAGGTGAAAGCAACGCTATAGAGCAGGCTAAGCGGATAGCCCAGCGCAAGGTTGATCAGCAGAGACTGTAAGAAATAGAGGCCAGTCCACGGACTAATCGCCCGGCTACGAGCAATGATTGAATCTTTGAGGGTTAAATTCATATGCCACTGTTACAAAAACGCCATGTGCTTACCCTGGCGCTAAGGGTCATTGCCTGCCTGAGAGAGCGAGAAGGGGGATAGGGTCCGCATCCGCGAGCCGCAATATATGCAGGGCTGCGAAAAGATAGAGTGTGTGCAAGAGAAGGTCAACTACTACTAAGAAATTGTTTTGCGAGGGGCGTGGCAAAACTGACAAAAAGAAGGGTTATTGGCACGAAAACGATCACCGTATCCGAGTTACGGCAGGAAAATGAAGCGGCGTGCCGCGACGCCGCATTATTTATCTGCAGGTTTATCCTGCTCTGGTTTGCTGTTAATCATGTCGCACAGCATAGAGATCAGCATTAACCGTACTTTAAAGGGAGAGTGGCTAAACACGCGTATACACCTCTTAAATTCATTCATATAAACCTCCTGACTTCACGATCCCATCAGTCCTTGAGGGATGTCTTTATTATATACAGATATAGCACAGGCTATATTATATAGCTATTGCTAAAACGTTAATTTTTTGTGCCCACGCAACTCTGGTTTACAATGAGCGTTCTCTAATCAGATGCCGTTAACGCGTCACAGTAACGAGGAAGCAGAATGAGTCGTCGCGCAGGTATGCCAACAACAAAAAAAGTGACGCAATTGGTGAATGTCGAAGAACACGTTGAAGGATTTCGTCAGGTCCGGGAGGCACATCGCCGTGAGCTGATTGATGACTACGTAGAGCTGATTTCCGATCTCATTATTGAGGTGGGTGAAGCGCGCCAGGTAGATATGGCAGCACGGCTTGGGGTTTCCCAGCCGACGGTTGCTAAAATGCTTAAGCGTCTTGCTTCAGTTGGGTTGATTGAAATGATCCCCTGGCGGGGCGTGTTTTTAACCGCAGAAGGTGAACGACTGGCTCAGGAGAGTCGGGAGCGTCACCAGATTGTGGAGAATTTCCTGCTGATGTTAGGTATCAGCCCGGAAATTGCCCGTCGCGACGCGGAGGGAATGGAGCATCACGTCAGTAAGGAAACGCTGGAGGCTTTTAGCCGGTTTACGCAACAGCAAGGTGCTGGCTCTGAATGAGTTTTCCTTTACTACGCGCCTTACAGCGCGATCGCTTTTTTCAGCTGTTAATCATCGTCGGGGTTGTACTGAGCCTGTTCGTGCCATTTACGCCACGGTCGTGGCCGGGGGCGATAGACTGGCACACGATTATTACGCTTAGCGGCCTGATGTTACTGACCAAAGGCGTGGAGCTAAGCGGTTACTTCGATGTGTTAGGGCGCAAGATGACCCGGCGCTTTAACACCGAACGTCAATTGGCGATATTTATGGTGCTGGCGGCGGCGCTGCTGTCGACGTTTCTGACCAACGATGTTGCGCTGTTTATTGTTGTTCCGCTGACGATCACCCTGAAAAAATTGTGTGCCATTCCTGTAAATCGCCTGATTATCTTTGAGGCGCTGGCGGTAAACGCCGGATCGTTGCTCACGCCAATAGGTAATCCGCAAAACATTCTGATGTGGGGACGCTCCGGCTTATCGTTTACCGCGTTTACCTGGCAGATGGCGCCGCTTGCGGGGACCATGATGCTGACGCTGGTGGTGCTGTGCTGGTTGAGTTTCCCGCATAAAGCATTGCATTATCATACCGGTACGCGCGCGCCTGACTGGCAACCGCGCCTGGTGTGGAGCTGTCTGGGGCTGTATATCATTTTCCTGGCGGCACTGGAGTTAAAACAAGAGCTGTGGGGCCTGGCGATCGTTGCGGCAGGATTCATGGTGCTGGCTCGCCGCGTGATCCTCAGCGTGGATTGGACACTGCTGTTGGTGTTTATGGCGATGTTCATTGATGTGCACTTGCTGACGCAACTCCCGGCCTTGCAGGAGATTACCCACCAGATTGGCACGCTGTCAGCACCGGGGCTTTGGTTGACGGCCATTGGCCTGTCGCAGTTTATCAGTAATGTTCCCAGCACGATTTTGCTGCTGAACTACGTCCCGCCAACGCTGCTGCTGGCCTGGGCGGTCAATGTGGGCGGTTTTGGGTTGTTGCCGGGATCGCTGGCGAATCTTATTGCTTTACGGATGGCAAACGATCGACGGATCTGGTGGCGTTTTCATTGGTATTCGGTGCCGATGCTGATATGGGCGGCGCTGGTAGGGTATGGTTTATTGCAGGTGATGTGAGGATTGTGCCCGATGGGGCTGGCGCTTATCGGGCCTACAGGTTAAGTAGGCCCGATAAGGCGAAGGGACAGTTTTGATGCTTAGTTCAGACGAACCGGCATACCTGAACGGTTCTGTACCGCCTGCTCAACGACGGCCTGATCGACGTCAGACTGACCGGTGATGCTGGTAATGCTCTTGTTCAGCGTAATCGGTACGATTTCCCCGCCTTCGAACTGTGCTTCAGTGGTGGACAGTGGGTTGTGTACCTCGATGTAACGGCTGCCGTCTGGTTCAGTCGTGGCTTTTACCGGCTCATCGATAAACTGTACGCGGGTGCCGACCGGCACATTTTCAAACAGGAATTTGATGTCGTCGTTACGCAGACGCACGCAACCGTGGCTGACGCGTAAGCCGACGCCGAAGTTAGCATTGGTGCCGTGGATGGCGTACAGGCGACCGATATACAGCGCGTACAGGCCCATCGGGTTATCCGGACCTGCCGGAACAACAGCTGGCAGCGGTTCGCCCGCAGCGCGGTATTCCGCATGCATTTTTGCCGTTGGCGTCCAGGTTGGGCCCGCTTTTTTACGTTCTACTTTGGTGGTCCAGTTGATTGGCGTGTCTTTGCCCAACTGGCCAATACCGATCGGCAGAACAATAACGGTGTTGGTGCCTTTCGGGTAGTAGTACAGACGCATTTCAGCGCTGTTAATAACAATACCTTCATGCACGGTATCCGGCAGGATCAATTGCTGAGGTATGTTCAGGACGGTGCCGCCCTTCGGCAGGAAGGTATCCACGCCCGGGTTGGCTTCCAGCATATTAGACAGACCCATCTGATACTCCGCCGCAAAATACTCCAGCGGTTGGGTGTTGCCTTCAGGAATAGTGATGACCTGGTTTTGGCCGATCAAACGGCTGCCATCGGTAGGCAGCGGGTACGTGACGGCAGAAGCGGTGTTACAAAAACCAACTATTGCGAGTGCCGCCGCGAAAAGCGTTGTTAATTTCATATTCATGTTCATGTATGCGAGATTCAGTGCCAGGCAGGCTAGTGGGTTGAGATTTATGTAGTGTTGGGCACGCATTATATGTGCAATCTGAGCAACAAGGAATTCGGATGTGTACTAAATCACATTTTTTTCCTTTTGCTTTCACTTTATCCCTTCAGCATCAAGGCGCGATCTTATTGCAGACTTATGGCATAATAAGCGGTTCGTCACATATTTCTTTCTCTTTCAGGATACGCCAGTGTTAGTTTCCAGCAACGTCACCATGCAGTTCGGCAGTAAGCCGCTGTTTGAAAATATTTCCGTCAAATTTGGCGGCGGCAACCGTTACGGCCTGATTGGCGCGAACGGTAGCGGTAAATCCACTTTTATGAAAATTCTCGGCGGCGACCTCGAACCGACGCTGGGCAACGTTTCCCTCGATCCGAACGAGCGTATTGGTAAGCTGCGTCAGGATCAGTTCGCCTTTGAAGAGTTCACCGTGCTTGACACCGTGATCATGGGTCATGGTGAACTGTGGGAAGTAAAGCAGGAGCGCGATCGCATTTACGCCCTGGCCGAAATGAGCGAAGAAGACGGCTATAAAGTTGCTGACCTTGAAGTTCAGTATGGCGAAATGGACGGCTACTCTGCGGAAGCGCGTGCGGGTGAACTGCTGCTGGGCGTAGGTATTCCGGTAGAACAGCATTATGGCCCGATGAGCGAAGTCGCCCCCGGCTGGAAGCTGCGTGTGCTTCTGGCACAGGCGCTGTTCTCTAACCCGGACATTCTGCTGCTCGACGAACCAACGAACAACCTGGATATCGACACCATCCGCTGGCTGGAGCAGACGCTGAACGAGCGTGACAGCACCATGATCATCATTTCGCACGACCGTCACTTCCTGAACATGGTCTGTACGCACATGGCTGATCTGGACTACGGCGAACTGCGTGTTTATCCGGGTAACTACGACGAATATATGACGGCGGCAACCCAGGCGCGTGAACGTCTGCTGGCTGATAACGCCAAGAAAAAAGCGCAGATTGCCGATCTGCAATCCTTCGTCAGCCGCTTTAGCGCCAACGCATCTAAATCTCGTCAGGCGACTTCTCGTGCGCGTCAGATTGATAAAATCAAGCTTGACGAAGTGAAGGCGTCCAGCCGTCAGAACCCGTTCATCCGCTTCGAACAGGATAAGAAACTGTTCCGTAACGCGCTGGAAGTGGAAGCGCTGACGAAAGGGTTTGATGAAGGTCCGTTGTTTAAAAACTTTAACCTGCTGCTGGAAGTTGGCGAGAAAATTGCCATTCTTGGTGCCAACGGCGTGGGTAAATCAACCATGCTGAAAACGCTGGTCGGCGAATTACAGCCGGATAACGGTACCGTGAAATGGTCTGAAAACGCCCAGGTTGGTTACTACGCTCAGGATCATGAGTACGAATTCGAAAACGATTTGACGGTCTTCGAGTGGATGAGTCAGTGGAAACAGGAAGGCGACGATGAGCAGGTAGTACGTAGCTTCCTTGGTCGCTTGCTGTTCAGCCAGGACGATATCAAGAAACCTGCTAAAGTGCTGTCCGGTGGTGAAAAAGGACGCATGCTGTTCGGTAAGCTGATGATGCAGAAACCGAATATCCTGGTAATGGATGAACCGACCAACCACCTGGATATGGAATCTATCGAATCGCTGAACATGGCGCTGGAAATGTACCAGGGCACGCTGATCTTCGTTTCTCACGACCGTGAGTTCGTCAGTTCGTTGGCAACCCGCGTGATTGAAATTACGCCGGAACGCGTAATCGACTTCACCGGTAACTACGAAGATTATCTGCGTAGCAAGGGCGTCGAATAATTTTCCCGTCGTCTTTCGTGTTACAGGTGTGTTGGCTGCACCTGTACACCCCGGTCACTTACTTGTGTAAGCTTGCGGGGATTTACAGGCTGGCCGCCTTCCTGTAACGCGAAATACTTAGGGAAACTTGTGTAAGTTACAGATTAAATAATCCCCAGCGCACGCTTGCCATGGATATTCAAATCATCCAGCGTGAAGCGTCCTTCCCAGTGAGTTTCATAATCCTCGCGTGGGAAATCACCCGGCGATACGCCTTTTTCCAGCGCGGCCTTCACTTTATGGGCGTAGGCCAGATTCTTTTCGCACATCGGTGCGGCAGGGATGTACATCACGTTGCCCCAACCCTGCTGATTTTCTACCGGCGCGACGGAGTGGATCACATCGCAATGCCACCAGACGGAGTCTCCGGCGTCCAGTTGCGGAATGCTGGTTAACGCTTCAATCAGTAGCGGATGCCATTGCGCAGAAATCGGCAGAACTCTGCCGGGCGCAACGCCGCAAAGTTCATCTTCCGGCACATCGTCAAGCAATGGACGTAACAGTACCCAGGCCATCGCTTCAGGGATAGGGACCACGTGCAACAACCCCTGACCTGGCAGCATATCAGAGAGAGCAGTCCAGCCCTGGAAGGTACGGAATACTGAACATTTGGTGGTGTTATCCACCGTGTACTCTTCTACTTCAGTGCGATGCGCGGCCTGCCACGGGTCGTAGTCTTCCAGCTTGCCATTGAAAACATTAGCAAAGACCTGCTGATATGCCGGCAGAAGCCAGCGTTCCAGCGCACCGGAATCCGTATGCGCGCCCAGCCCTTTGGACGTCGTTCCCGGTGGACGACGGCGTATGCGGTCGGGGTAGATAACGCTGACATCCGGGTTAAACCATTGCTTACCTTCGCCTGCAAATGTCCAAAGACGGTTGAGAAATGACTGCGCATTTGCCATTTCTTCACTCTGACGGGCCTGCATCTGCGCCTGGGACCAGTAGATGGGGTAGATTTCAGGTCGCGACGCGCTCAGGGTACCAAAGAAATTATCGCCCGGTCCTTTGTAAATGTCGTCAAAATGGTTGTGGTCCAGATAGTCCAGCATTGACCTATCCCAATCGAGGGCTTGTTCGCGAGAGAAATGGCCTTTAATGACCGCGCATCCGCGACGCTTAATTTCTTCACGCTGCTCAGCACTCACGCGACCCGCCTTGATATCCGCATAGGACAACACAGGCCATACCGGAGAGCCTTGCGCTTTGAGGGCGTTGATTTCCGCCACGCGATTGGCAATGGCCTCGCTCAACTGATTGAAAATCAACTGAACATCTCCAAGCTGTTCACGCAATTGCTTTTTCATCTGCCGGATTGCCGCTTTGTGATCGGTGGGCAACGTGTCGCTGGTAAAAGTAAAAGCCATATCCACCTCGCATTAACTTTCATTCGAAACTGATTTAACTTACAGGTGATAATATAAGTTAAAATTTAGTTAACGCAAGTTTAAAATTTGATGGTGTGAGAAACATGAAAAAGCGTGGAAACCGGGGCAAGGGGATACCCCGGTTGGGCAGGATTAGCAATTAAAAGGGGAAGTGTTATCCAGCACCGCCTGAATCACGTTCAGCGCGCCCTGATGGTTATTGTCGTCGGTCTGATAGCGGGCAATCGATTTGATACTCTCTGCCGCGTTGGCCATGGCGAAAGAGTAGCGCGCCATTTTCAGCATTTCTGCGTCATTGCCGCTATCGCCAATGGCGACCACGTTTTGCGGGGATAGGTTCCAGCGCTTTAGCAGACGGCTGATTCCGTTGGCTTTATGCAAGCCTGGAATGATCAGGTCAATAAACCCAAAGCCGCTGGTGACGGGTTTCATTATACCGTCAAGGGCAGAATGAAGGTGATCGATCACTAATGGGATTTGTTGGTCCGGTAAATTCAGCGAGAACTTAAACAGCACATCATCGATGTCCTGATAATCCTTCACGGGTTTCAGGCGATGGTAGTGTTTTGACATCAATGCGACAAAGGACTCGGGGGCATTTTCGCTAACGTAGGCGCTTTGCAGGCCGCAAGCCACAAAGTTGAGATGCGTATCTTTGAGCAGTTCGCCAATGACAATGCGGGATTCGTGGCGGGTCAGCTCACCGTGAAACAGCTGTTTGCCATGTTCAAAGACTAACGCCCCGTTCTCGGCAACAAAAGAGATCTCATCTTTGAGTTCCGGGAAAAAGGAGATCAGTTGGTAATACTGATTGCCGCTGGCCACGACAAATTCAATATCTCGTTTTTTCAGTTCCTGATACTGCGCCATAAAACGTGCATGATCGTATTTTTTGGCGTCGTCGAGAAAAGTTCCGTCCATATCAGTGACGATAACTTTGATGGTCATACTTGCTCCTGGCTCATAACTGCGACCAGAAACATTTTAATAACAATGTGAGCTAAAGCACAAATTTATTTCATTCGAAAGAAGAATACCCGGCAAGCGAAATGCCGCCGGGTAAGGGGGATTACAGCATATGTTCAGTACGTGCGATGATATCGTCCTGCGCATCTGGAGACAGCGCGGTGAAGAAGGCCGAATAACCTGCTACACGGACCACCAGGTCACGATACTGATCCGGGTGCTTTTTGGCTTCCAGCAGCGTTTCACGGGAGACAATGTTGTACTGAATATGCCAGCCTTTGTGCTCTTCAAAGAAGGTACGCAGCAGGATCATCAGCTTCTGCTTATCGGATTCATTCTCCAGCGTGGCCGGGTTCAGCTTCTGGTTTAACAACACGCCGCCGAGGATTGAACCGGTCGGCAGTTTACCCACCGAGCCAATTACCGCTGTTGGGCCGAGATGGTCCGTTCCGGAAGCCGGGCTTGCGCCTTCTGCCAGCGGAGTGTGCGCCTTACGACCATCCGGTGTGGCCATCGTTGCCGCGCCAAACGGTACGTTTGCGGAGATCGATGAGGTACCCGCGTAGTAATTGCCGCCAACCGGGCCACGTCCGTAACGCGGATTATGATACTGTTTCAACTCATTGATATAGGTCTGATAAGCGCGGGCCAGCAGCGTATCAACGCTATCGTCATCGTTGCCGTATTTCGGTGCGCCGTTGATCAGCCGCTGGCGTAATTGTTCGTGGGTCAGACCGTCAAAATCGTCGGCCAGCGCGGCGGCCAGCTGTTGCTGACCGATAGCGCCTTGTTCAAAGACCAGTTTCTTCACCGCAGCCAGGCTGTTGCCGAGGTTGGCAATACCCACCTGCAAACCCGATACCCAGTCGTATTTCGCACCGCCTTGCTTAATGCTTTTCGCGCGTTCAATACAGTCATCTACCAGCGCAGAGCACAGAATATCGTGTACGTTCTCTTCCAGCATGGTGTCGACAACATACTCAATTTCGATAGATTTACGCGTGTAGTAGCGAATCTGCGCATCCCAGGCGTCCATCACTTCGTCGAAATTGTTGAAGTTACCAGCCGAGAGTGCTTTTTCCTGTGGCAGAAATACTTTACCGCTGGTGGCATCGCGACCACCTTCCAGCGCTGCCAGCATCACGCGGGCAAAGTTAATAAAGCTCATACCGGTACAGCGGTAGCCCCATTTGCCGCCAACGGCGGTTTCGATGCAACCAATGGCCGCATAGTCATAGGCGTCCTGCGGTTCAATGCCAAGCTTAATGAATTCAGGTATGACGATTTCGTCGTTATTAAAGGCAGGCATCCCGAAGCCGCAGCGGATCACCTGTACACAGGCATCCAGGAAATCATTACTCATCCCTGCATGATAACGCACGCTCAGGTTTGGCTGAGTAGAACGCAGGCGACCGCAGGATTCCAGAATGGCGTAGGAGAGCGGATTGACAGCATCCATTGCCTGACCGTTGACCAGGTTTTGGCCACCAATGGTCACATTTTGATACAGCGGGCTACCCGCCGAGGCTTTCGAATGGGAGCCAGAGCGGATTTTGTTCACTTCCAGCAGTTTCAGCCAGCAGCTGTGTAGCAGCTCAATGGCGTGCTCACGATCGAGGCTCTGGTTCAGTTCTACGTCACGACGGTAGAACGGATAGAGGTACTGATCCATGCGACCAAACGACACTGAGTGACCATTCGATTCAATTTGCAGGATCAACTGGATGAAATAGCACAACTGCAGCGCCTGCCAGAACGTTTTTGGCGGCTCATGGGCGATAACATCGCAGTTGTCCGCCATGGTCAGCAGTTCATCACGACGACTGGCGCGAGTTTCCGTGGCCGCCATTTTACGTGCCAGCGCGGCAAAGCGCTCAATGTGCAGACTGACGGCCTCCAGCACGATATCAATCGCTTTCAGAAACTGATCGCCATGAAGGTCTTCCAGACATGTCAGATTGATGCGGGAACGACGTTCATCAACTTTGTGGCGCAGGCCGTCGAGACCTTTTTCCAGCAGCAGCGGGAAGTTTACCGCCAGGTGTGCATCACCAGAGGTCATGTTACCTTCGGCTTTGATAATGCCGGTTTCCAGCAGCCCTTTCTGCTCGTCCGTAAACATCCCGTAGCAGCGATCCTGCACGGTCTGACCACGCCACCATGGACACACCTCGTGCAATACGCGTTTGTTCTCTTCGCTTACCGCAAAGCCCGCGCCCGGCCTGTCGGCGAGGTCATCGATCTCTTTTTCAATCCACGACACGGTGTATTCCGGGAAGATTGGCGCGGCACGCACTTCGCTTGCCTGGTTACCAATGATCAGTTCGTCATGCTTGATCCAGATGGTGCGTTCCGCCAGATGATGGGCCAGCGCCAGCGCGCGGCGGACCGGGATAGGTTTATCCAGATGCTGTTGATACATCTCGGTATAGTGCTGGGCGCGCTCGGTACAAACCGGCGGCTTCACGATGTGGATCAGGGCCGTTTTATGCGCTTTGATACGTTCGCTGAGTGTGTCCAGTTTCAGAGTGGTCATGGCGATTATCCTCGTAGGGTCGCGGTTAAACCTTTCAGGCTGGCGTACTGCTGGGCAAATTCGAGCAGTGCAGGCGCATCAAGCGGTTTATCCGGTGCGTTGTAGGGTTGACTGAGTAAGTGGTATTTGTTGATGCCCAACGTGTGGTAGGGCAAAAAATGGATCTCATCGACGTGAAGCTCGTCGGCAGCAAAGTCGGTAATGGCCTGAATAGCGGCTTCGTCAGCGTTGAACCCCTGAATCAGGGGGACGCGGATAACCATTTTTTTACCGGCGGCGGCCAGTTTTTTCAGATTTTCCAGTACGCGAGAGGCGCTGCCATCGGTCCACTGTTTAAACGGCGCGTCGGCGACATGTTTTAAATCGGCCAGGAACAGGTCGACGTCAGGTAATGACGGTTCAATATACTTCCACGGGACATGCAGACAGGTTTCAACCGCTGTATGAATACCTGCATCGTGGCTGGCTTTGAGCAGCGCTGCCGCCAGTTCTGGCTGCATAAAGGGTTCACCGCCAGACAGGGTGAGGCCCCCGCCGCTGCGATCGTAAAACGGTTTATCACGCACTACGGTCGCCATGATGTCGTCCACGCTTTTTTCCTCTCCGCAGACGGTCAGCGCCTGGGTTGGACAGCAGTGGGTCAGCGCCGTGAGCGCATCATCGGTCAGTTTTTCGCGATGAATCAGCAATCCGCTCAGCGCGCGTTCAATCACCTTCGGTGCAGCCTGAGCACAGAGATCGCAACCGTCGAGGCACAAACGTGCGTCATAGAGCAGATCCTGCGTGCGGGCGCGGCTTTCCGGATTCTGGCACCACCGACAGCCCAGTGAGCATCCCTTAAGGAACACCACAGTACGGATACCGGGACCATCATGTGTGGAATAGCGCTGGATATTGAAAATCATAAGCGGCCTCTCGTCTTTCGTATAAAGATTAAATTACTTTCGAATGAAAGTTATATTGACGTACGTCAACTAACCGTGAGGTTTCGCCGTGCTACCTTTTATTCATGCTAATTATTCGTTTGAGGAAAGGTTATGGAACTCTATTTAGATACGTCTGACGTTGACGCGGTAAAAGCTCTGGCGCGGGTTTTTCCGCTGGCAGGGGTGACCACTAACCCAAGCATTGTGGCGGCAGGTAAGCAGACGCTGGACGTGTTACTGCCGCAACTGCAGGAAGCGATGGGAGGGCAAGGACGCCTGTTTGCTCAGGTAATGGCGACCACCGCCGAAGGCATGGTCAGAGATGCGCGTAAGCTGCGGGCAATCATTGCGGATATCGTGGTCAAAGTGCCGGTCACGGCAGAAGGTCTGACGGCCATTAAATTGCTGAAAGAAGAAGGGATCCCGACGTTGGGTACCGCGGTATACGGCGCTGCTCAAGGGCTATTAGCTGCGCTTGCGGGGGCCGAATACGTTGCGCCATACGTTAACCGTGTGGATGCGCAGGGGGGGGACGGCATTCAGACGGTGACCGATCTGCAGACCTTACTGAAAATGCATGCCCCGCACGCCAAAGTACTGGCCGCCAGTTTTAAAACGCCGCGTCAGGCGCTGGATTGCCTGCTGGCAGGCTGCGAGTCCATCACGCTGCCGCTGGATGTCGCTCAGCAGATGATTAGCTCTCCGGCCGTTGATGCTGCCGTAGCGAAGTTCGAGCACGACTGGCAGAGCGCATTTGGACGCACTTCTCTGTAAGTCTGTTTAGCCGGATGGCGGCTGACACCTTTTCCGGCCTACACAATGCGCTGTTGTAGGCCTGATTGGAGGCATTAGCATCGCCCTCTGGCAATAGTGTGGTGCCGACGATTTCTCTGCTAACTCCCGCAGACCTCACAGGTGGGATTGCGCATCAGCTTCATTTCGCGAAACTGGCAGGTCATGGCGTCGTACATGACGATTTTTCCTGAAGCCGGTTTACCGTAGTTAGCCAGCAGCTTAATGGCTTCCATCGCCTGTAACGAGCCGATCACGCCGATCAGCGGGGCCATCACTCCGGCCTCTACGCAGGTCAGGGCGTTTTCACCGAACAGACGGCTCAGGCAACGGTAGCAGGGCTCTCCTTCCTGGTAGGTAAATACGGTAATTTGTCCTTCCATGCGAATTGCCGCACCGGAAACCAGCGGAATCCTGGCGGCGAAGCATCCGGCATTCAACTGATTGCGGATGCTGACATTATCCGTACAGTCCAGCACCAAATCGTGTTCGGTAATAAGCGTGTGAATCTCGCTCTCGTCCAGCAGGGCATTCACCGGCGTAATGGCGATATAAGGGTTAATCCGCGCCAGTGCGTCGCGGGCGGATAGCACTTTTGGCTGTCCAACGGTCGCATCGCTGTGCAGCGTCTGGCGCTGGAGGTTCGACACGGAGACTGTGTCAAAGTCGAGCAAGGTTAAATGCCCGACGCCAGCGCCTGCAAGGTACTGAGTTGCTGCGCATCCCAGTCCCCCCACACCAACGACCAGTACCCGCGCGTCCTTGAGCGCTTCCTGACCTTCGAAATCGAAGCCGCGCAGAATGATTTGCCGGTTATAGCGCATCATCTCCTGGTCGCTGAGTTCTGCCATTACAGGCCTCCAAACAGTGCGTTAAACGGCTCGACCTCAACCCATTCGCCGGCTTCGACGTTACCGCGATCGCGCTCCAGCACGATAAAACAGTTACCCTGGCTAAAAGAGCTAAAAATATGCGAGCCCTGGTGCCCGGTCGTGGTGACTTCCAGTTCGCCTTCAGCGGTACGCTGCAATACGCCGCGCTGAAAATCCAGACGGCCAGGTGTTTTCTTCAGGCGTGAGGCGGTGCGCACGCGCTGGCGAGGCGGCAGTCCACAGGCGGTGTTGCCGCTGAGTTTCGCCAGGAGCGGTTGTACCAGTTGATAAAAGGTGAGGGCCGCAGACACTGGATTACCCGGCAGACCGCAAAACCAGCTGTTGCTCAGTTTGCCAAACGCGAACGGTTTGCCCGGTTTGATGGCCAGCTTCCAGAAGGCAATTTCTCCCAGCTCTTCCAGAATAGTTTTAGTGTAATCCGCTTCGCCTACTGAAACGCCGCCGGAGCTGATGACGACATCGGCCTGGCTGTCGGCTTCGATAAACGCGGCACGCAGCGCGTTGGGATCGTCGCGAATAATCCCCAGGTTGATCACTTCGCAGCCCAACTGTTGCAGCATCAGGTGAACGGTCAGACGGTTAGTGTCATAAATCTGCCCGTCTCCCAGCGGCTGACCTGGTAACTGCAGTTCATCACCGGTAGAGAACAGCGCCACGCGGACTTTGCGTACAACGGGAGCATCGGCAACACCGAGCGAAGCCAGAACGGGAAGCTCGGCGGTTGTCAGCCGAGTCCCGGCGGGAAACACCACCGCGCCGTTTGCAATATCTTCACCGCGCAGACGAATATTTTGCCCGCGGCGGACTTCGGCGGTAAAACGCACCCCGTCCTCAGTTTGTTCCGTTTGCTCCTGCATCACCACCGCTTCACAACCAGCAGGCACTGGGGCGCCGGTCATAATACGGATGCAGGTTCCCGCAGGCCACTCGCCATGGAAAGGCTGACCGGCAAAGGCTTTACCCGCCACAGCAAGCGGCTGATCAGATTGTAAATCGGCTAATCGTACCGCATAGCCATCCATTGCTGAGTTATCGAATCCCGGTACATCAATGGGGGAGACAACGTCGGTGGCCAGAATACGGCCAAAGCATTGAACCAGCGGCAGCGTTTCGACGGCGGTGAGCGGGGTAATACGCGAAAGCATCTGAGAGAGAGCCGTTTCAAGCGGCATCAGTCCGGCGGTAAATTCCATGAGAAGACTCCTGCGGGGCAAAATCGAATCTGCTCATTATGTCAGAAAATGGACGCGGGCAGTATGCTACCTCAGGCTTAGAATCAGATCTGGTAAAGGTTTTGTGCCAGGGATAGCGCTGCAAGAAGAATGCAGTATAGACTCAATATTTCCGCTCATTTTTCCCTGGGGGCTAAATGGCTAATATTATTCCAGACGCAATTCGACGACAGGTGGAGGCCGCCAGTGCGTGCATCCGCCAGATTTTCGCGGGGAATCTCATTGCCCTTCATTTGTATGGCTCTGCGGTTGAAGGCGGCTTAAAACCCCAAAGCGACATTGATTTATTGGTCACCCTGCGTGAACCAATAAATGCCCGACAAAGAAAAAAACTGATGCAGGATTTGCTGACCATTTCAGCGCCTCCCGGCACCTCCGGGCCATATCGTGCGCTGGAAGTGACCGTGGTTCTGCACTCGCAGATCGTGCCGTGGCGATTCCCACCGGCGAGAGAAATGCAGTTTGGCGAATGGTTGCGTGATGATATTCGTGCTGGCGTGTTTGAACCGGCAATGGTGGATGCTGATCTTTCTATTCTGCTGACCCAGGCCCGGCGCGCCAGCGTACCGCTGTTCGGTGAACCGGCTGAGACGTTATTTAACGTCATTCCGTTTAGCGATGTATTGCAAACATTTCGGCATATCCTTGAGATGTGGCAGAAACCGGCTGATTTAGAGGGGGACGAGCGTAATATCATCCTTGCTCTGGCACGTATCTGGTATAGCGTGGTTACGGGTAATATTGTCGCTAAAGATGAGGCCGCATCCTGGCTTCTGCCGCAATTACCCGCTGAGCATGCTGATTTGCTGCAAGCGGCGCGTGCCGAATATCTGGGGTTAACCAAACATAACTGGGCAGCGTGTATGCCGTTTGTAGAACGCTTTGTGTTTTATGCAAAAAAACAGATTACCGATCGGCTTGAATAATTTAGCACCAACGTCGAGAGATCTCCTTTCCGTTAAACACATCTGAATGGCCTGATGAGACGGGGTGTGAGGTGCGAGCCTTTACCTTTACATGACGTCTGCATCTTTCTATATTCAAAAATCGAATCAATAAGTCACCGAAATTCTGATATTTATAACCCCCCGGTACCCGCCACCTAATGGACGAATAAAATGGGTAAAGCAGTCATTGCAATTCACGGCGGCGCAGGGGCTATCACCCGCGCGCTACTGAGCCAGGAGCAAGAATTGCGTTATATACAGGCGCTGTCGGATATCGTTGAAACCGGCCAGCGGATGCTTGAAGACGGTCGTAGCGCACTGGATGTGGTCACCGAAGCCGTGCGTTTGTTGGAAGAGTGTCCGTTGTTTAATGCCGGAATTGGCGCGGTGTATACCCGTGATGAAACCCATGAACTGGACGCCTGTGTGATGGACGGTAATACGCTAAACGCGGGAGCCGTCGCCGGGGTTAGCCATCTGCGCAACCCAATTCTCGCGGCTCGCCTGGTGATGGAGCACAGTCCCCACGTCATGATGATAGGTGAAGGGGCTGAAAACTTTGCCATTGCGCAGGGTATGGAGCGCGTTTCGGCGGATATTTTCTCGACGCCAGAACGCTACGCTCAACTGCTGGCAGCGCAATCGGCGGGTGAAACGGTGCTGGATCATAGCGCGACCCCGCTGGATGAAAACAACAAAATGGGTACTGTGGGTGCGGTCGCGCTGGATATGTTTGGCAATCTGGCGGCGGCAACATCGACCGGCGGGATGACCAACAAATTACCGGGTCGGGTAGGTGACAGTCCGCTGGTCGGCGCTGGCTGTTATGCCAATAACGCAAGTGTGGCCGTTTCCTGCACCGGAACCGGTGAAGTCTTTATTCGTGCGCTGGCGGCCTATGACATTGCGGCGTTGATGGACTATGGCGGCCTGAGTTTATCGGAGGCGTGCGAACGCGTAGTAATGGAAAAATTACCGGCGCTCGGCGGTAGCGGCGGTTTAATTGCCGTCGATCACGAGGGCAACGTCGCCTTGCCGTTTAACAGCGAAGGCATGTACCGTGCCTGGGGATATGCAGGCGATACGCCAACCACCGGTATTTATCGGGAAAAAGGAGATACCGTTGCCACACAGTGATGAGCTTGACGCCAGCGACGTGCTGGCAGTCAGCAACCTGAACATTGCCTTTGAGCAGGAGCAGCAGCGCATCAGTGCGGTGCGTAATCTGTCATTTCGTCTGAAGCGTGGTGAAACGCTGGCGATAGTGGGCGAATCCGGTTCAGGAAAGTCGGTAACAGCCTTGTCGCTGATGCGTTTGATTGAACAGTCAGGCGGCGAGGTGAGCTGCGATGAAATGCTCCTTCGACGCCGTAACCGACAGGTTATTGAGCTGGGTGAACAGAGCGCGTCGCGGATGCGTCACGTGCGTGGCGCGGATATCGCCATGATCTTCCAGGAGCCCATGACATCGCTTAATCCGGTATTTACCGTGGGTGAGCAGATTGCTGAGTCAATCCGTTTGCATCAGGGGGCCAGCCACGAAGAGGCGATGGTGGAAGCGAAACGGATGCTCGACCAGGTGCGTATCCCCGAGGCGAAGGCTATTTTATCGCGCTATCCGCACCAGCTTTCTGGCGGCATGCGCCAGCGGGTAATGATCGCCATGGCGCTATCGTGTCGCCCTGCGGTTTTAATTGCCGATGAACCGACTACCGCGCTGGATGTCACTATTCAGGCACAGATCCTGCAACTGATAAAAGTGTTGCAGCAGGATATGTCGATGGGAGTGATCTTTATTACCCACGATATGGGCGTCGTGGCGGATATTGCCGATCGCGTGCTGGTGATGTATCAGGGCGAGGCGGTAGAAACCGGCAGCGTTGAGCAGATTTTTCACGCTCCCCAGCATCCTTACACCAAAGCGCTGCTGGCAGCCGTGCCGCAGCTTGGGGCGATGACCGGACAAGCGTACCCGCGCCGGTTTCCTCTCATTTCGTTACACGATCCCAGTCATGTAGAACCACAGACTGAACAGGATACCGTGGTTGAAGGCGAGCCTATTTTGCAGGTACGTAATCTGGTGACGCGTTTTCCGCTGCGCAGCGGCATTCTTAATCGGGTGACCCGCGAGGTGCATGCGGTGGAAAACGTCAGCTTTGACCTGTGGCCCGGAGAGACGCTCTCGCTGGTGGGGGAGTCAGGCTGCGGGAAATCCACCACCGGTCGGGCGCTGCTACGTCTGGTCGAGTCTCAACGCGGGGAGATTGTTTTCAACGGACAGCGTATCGATACCCTGGCCGCCAGTAAGCTACAGCCGCTGCGTCGGGATATTCAATTTATCTTTCAGGACCCCTATGCTTCGCTCGATCCGCGTCAGACCGTGGGATATTCCATTTTAGAACCGCTGCGGGTGCATGGGCTACTGCAAGGCGATGCGGCGGCAAAACGGGTTGCATGGCTGCTGGAACGCGTAGGATTGCTCCCTGAGCATGCCTGGCGCTATCCGCATGAGTTTTCCGGTGGGCAGCGTCAGCGGATCTGTATTGCCCGGGCGCTGGCGCTCAATCCCAAGGTGATTATTGCCGATGAGTCAGTTTCGGCGCTGGATGTCTCAATTCGCGGGCAAATTATCAACCTGTTGCTCGACCTCCAACGAGAAATGGGGATTGCGTACCTGTTTATTTCCCACGATATGGCGGTGGTGGAGCGGATCAGTCATCGGGTGGCGGTGATGTACCTTGGGCAAATCGTCGAGATCGGCACCCGACGCGCGGTGTTTGAAAATCCGCAGCATCCGTACACCCGCAAACTGATGGCGGCAGTCCCGGTCGCCGATCCCTCACATCACCGGCCCCAGCGCGTGCTGCTGTCGGATGATATCCCCAGTAATATCCGCAAACGCGGTGAAGAGATTTCCCCCGTTTCACTCCAGCAAGTTGGCCCGGGGCATTATGTTGCGCGTGGGCAACCAGAAAATGCGCTTTCGCGTTTATAACAGGCAGGCAGGGTTTAAGGAGAATAACATGACAAAAATTGTTGCTCGAAAATGGCTGGTTGCTGTGGGAGTGGCCTCTGCGCTGGCCGTCACACCTGGCTGGGCCGCCAAAGATGTAGTAGTGGCGGTAGGATCCAATTTCACCACCCTCGATCCCTACGACGCAAACGACACGTTGTCGCAGGCGGTAGCGAAGTCCTTTTACCAGGGGCTGTTTGGCCTTGATAAAGAGATGAAGCTGAAAAATGTACTGGCGGAGAGTTATACGGTTTCTGATGATGGCCTGACTTATACCCTTAAGCTGCGACAGGGTGTGAAGTTTCAGGACGGCACCGACTTCAACGCCGATGCGGTTAAAGCTAACCTCGACCGGGCCAGCAACCCGGAAAACCATCTGAAACGCTACAACCTGTATAAGAATATCGATAAAACCGAGGTCGTCGATCCGTCGACGGTGAAGATAACGCTGAAGCAGCCGTTCTCTGCATTTATCAATATTCTGGCGCACCCGGCTACGGCGATGATCTCTCCCGCCGCGCTGGAGAAATACGGCAAGGAGATCGGTTTCCATCCCGTGGGGACCGGGCCCTATCAGCTTGAGACCTGGAATCAGACGGATTTTGTAAAGGTTAAGAAGTTCGCGGGTTACTGGCAGCAAGGGCTGCCAAAGCTGGATACGATTACCTGGCGTCCGGTGACCGACAACAACACGCGTGCGGCAATGCTGCAGACCGGGGAAGCGCAGTTTGCCTTCCCGATCCCTTACGAGCAGGCGGCGCTACTGGCGAAGAATAAAAACCTGGAACTGGTGGCCAGTCCGTCTATTATGCAGCGTTACATCAGCATGAACGTCACGCAAAAACCGTTCGATAACCCGAAGGTGCGTGAAGCGCTGAATTATGCCATCAACCGTCAGGCGCTGGTGAAAGTGGCGTTTGCCGGTTACGCGACGCCAGCAACCGGCGTTCTCCCACCGTCGATCGCCTATGCGCAAAGCTATACGCCATGGCCATACGACCCGGCAAAAGCGCGCGAACTGCTGAAAGAAGCGGGTTATCCGAACGGTTTTACCACCACGCTATGGTCTTCTCATAACCATAGTACCGCGCAAAAAGTGCTGCAATTTACCCAGCAGCAACTGGCTCAGGTGGGCGTTAAGGCTCAGGTGACGGCGATGGATGCCGGTCAGCGCGCGGCGCAAGTCGAAGGTAAAGCGCAGAAAGAGAGCGGGGTACGCATGTTCTACACCGGCTGGTCTGCCTCTACGGGTGAAGCAGACTGGGCGCTGTCACCGCTGTTTGCATCTCAAAACTGGCCGCCAACGCTGTTTAATACGGCGTTCTACAGCAATAAGCAGGTGGACAGTGATTTAGCGGCAGCGTTGCAAACCAACGATCCGGCCCAGAAAGCGAAGCTGTACAAGGATGCGCAGGATATTATCTGGAAAGAGTCGCCGTGGATCCCACTGGTAGTGGAACAACTGATTTCGGCGCACAACACCAGATTGACCGGGTTCTGGATCATGCCGGATACCGGATTTAGCTTTGATGATGCGGATTTAAAATAAGCTATTCATCCGGCCCCGCCACGCAGGGGCCGGCGAAGGGAGTGTGATGCTTAACTATGTTTTCAAGCGCCTGCTGGGGTTGATTCCAACTCTGTTGATCGTAGCGGTGCTGGTATTTTTATTTGTTCACCTGCTACCCGGCGATCCGGCCCGGCTGATTGCCGGACCGGAGGCTGATGCTGAGGTGATCGAACTGGTGCGTCAGCAGTTGGGTCTGGACCAGCCGCTGCATATTCAGTTCTGGCATTACATTACTAACGTGTTGCAAGGCGATTTTGGAACCTCAATGGTTTCTCGTCGCCCGGTCTCCGAAGAGATAGCCAGTCGTTTTATGCCATCGCTATGGCTGACCATTGCCAGCATGGCGTGGGCGGTGTTATTCGGCATGACGGCAGGGATCATTGCTGCTGTATGGCGCAATCGTTGGCCGGACAGATTGAGTATGACGCTCGCCGTCACCGGGATCTCTTTCCCGGCGTTTGCGCTCGGCATGCTGCTCATGCAGATATTCTCCGTTGAGCTTGGCTGGTTGCCCACCGTTGGCGCTGATACCTGGCGGCACTATATCCTCCCGTCTATTACCCTGGGTGCGGCGGTGGCTGCGGTGTTAGCCCGGTTTACCCGCGCTTCGTTTGTCGATGTGCTCAGTGAAGACTATATGCGTACCGCGCGGGCCAAAGGGGTGAGTGAAACCTGGGTGGTGTTAAAACATGGTTTGCGTAATGCGATGATCCCGGTGGTCACCATGATGGGGCTACAGTTTGGCTTTTTGCTTGGCGGCTCGATTGTGGTTGAAAAGGTGTTTAACTGGCCAGGGCTTGGGCGGCTGTTGGTGGACTCAGTCGAAATGCGCGACTACCCGGTGATTCAGGCCGAGGTGCTGTTGTTTTCTCTGGAGTTTATTCTTATTAACTTAGTGGTGGATGTGCTCTATGCCGCCATTAATCCGGCAATCAGGTACAAGTAAGGATGCGATTTTTTAACTGGCGCCGACAGGCGATTTTAAATGCGATGCCCCTTGTTAAGCCTGAGCAGATACGCACGCCGTGGCATGAATTCTGGCGTCGTTTCCGTCGCCAGCGCATGGCGATGTTAGCGGGGTTATTTGTCGTGCTGCTGATAATGGTGGCGATTTTTGCTCGCTGGTTAACGCCATTTGATGCCGAGAATTACTTCGATTATGACCGTCTGAATGACGGACCGTCGATGCTGCACTGGTTCGGCGTTGACTCGCTGGGGCGGGATATTTTTAGCCGCGTGCTGGTGGGGGCGCAAATCTCGCTGGCGGCGGGGGTCTTTGCCGTATTTATTGGCGCAGCGATTGGCACCGTGCTGGGTCTGCTGGCGGGATACTACGAAGGCTGGTGGGATCGACTGATTATGCGTATCTGCGATGTGCTGTTCGCCTTTCCGGGTATTTTGCTGGCGATAGCCGTGGTCGCTGTGCTGGGCAGCGGCATTGCAAACGTGATTATTGCCGTGGCCATTTTCTCCATTCCGGCCTTCGCGCGGCTGGTGCGCGCAAATACGTTGGTGCTAAAGCAGCAGACCTTTATTGAATCCGCGCGCAGTATTGGCGCCAGCGATGCGACCATCATCTTCAACCATATCTTGCCGGGTACGGTTTCATCGATCGTGGTCTTTTTTACCATGCGAATTGGCACGTCGATTATCTCTGCCGCGAGCCTGTCATTTCTGGGATTGGGTGCGCAGCCGCCGACCCCGGAGTGGGGGGCAATGCTCAATGAAGCCCGCGCTGATATGGTGATCGCGCCGCACGTGGCGATTTTCCCGGCGGTGGCGATATTCCTGACGGTGCTGGCGTTTAACTTACTCGGAGATGGTCTGCGCGACGCGCTGGACCCGAAAATTAAAGGATAAATCACAGGGCCGGATAAGAGGTAACGCTTATCCGGCCTACAGTTGGGTTGCGCTTATTTAAACGCGGGTGCCCCACAGATCGTATTCATCAGCGTTTTCGACCTTCACGCGGATGATATCGCCAGGTTTCACCTTGGTTTCGCCATTCAGGTATACCGCGCCGTCGATTTCCGGGGCGTCAGCCATGCTGCGTCCAATCGCGCCTTCTTCGTCAACTTCATCAACGATAACCAGAATTTCGCGGCCCACTTTTTCCTGCAAACGTTCAGCGGAGATTTGCTGTTGCAATTGCATAAAGCGGTTCCAGCGTTTCTCTTTCACCTCTTCCGGGATTTGGTCCGGCAGGTCATTGGCGCCAGCGCCTTCTACCGGGCTGTATTTAAAGCAGCCCACGCGGTCCAGACGTGCTTCCTTCAGGAAGTCGAGCAGCATCTGGAAGTCTTCTTCCGTTTCACCCGGGAAACCGACAATGAAGGTTGAGCGCAGCGTCAGTTCAGGGCAGATTTCACGCCACTGCTTGATGCGTGCCAGTTGTCTGTCCACGGAGCCTGGGCGTTTCATCAGCTTAAGAATACGCGGGCTGGCATGCTGCAGCGGGATGTCCAGATACGGCAGGATTTTCCCTTCCGCCATCAGTGGGATCACGTCATCAACGTGCGGGTAGGGATAGACGTAATGCAGACGAGTCCAGATCCCCAGTTTTGATAACTGCTCGCACAGATCAACCATGCTGGTTTTGACCGGCTCGCCGTTATGGAAACCGGTGCGATGCTTCACATCCACGCCGTACGCGGAAGTATCCTGAGAAATAACCAGTATCTCTTTTACGCCCGCATCCACCAGACGTTTGGCTTCGCTGAGGACGTCGCCAATCGGACGGCTCACCAGATCGCCACGCATCGACGGAATAATGCAGAACGTGCAGCGGTGGTTGCAGCCTTCAGAAATTTTCAGATAGGCATAATGACGCGGAGTGAGCTTGACGCCCTGTTCAGGAACCAGGCTCAGGAACGGGTTGTGCTTTGGTTTGGGCACATAGTGGTGAACGTGCTCCAGAACCTGTTCGTAGCTATGCGGCCCGGTGATTTCCAGCACCTTCGGGTGGACTTCACGGATCTGATCGACTTTCGCGCCCAGACAGCCGGTGACGATCACCTTGCCGTTTTCGTTCAGCGCTTCGCCGATTGCTTCCAGCGACTCCTGAACCGCGCTGTCGATAAAGCCACAGGTGTTAACGATAACCATATCCGCGTCGTCGTAGCTTGGCACAACATCATAGCCTTCGGTACGAAGTTCGGTCAGGATGCGTTCAGAATCGACGAGGTTTTTCGGGCAGCCGAGGGAGACAAAGCCGATTTTCGGCTGGTGGGTTACATTGCTCGTAGCGTAAAAATTGTTCAGTTATTGGAATATTCAGGGCACGGATTCTACAGAGTTCTGAATAAAAATTGTATCGCAATCTCATACCATCAGTCGCCACGCCCGGCGTGGAATTAAAGATTATTTGTAAATTATGTTAATTTTCGGTGATGGATTGATCCTGGACACGACTTTGTTCAAAAAATGACCATACTATTAAGTTGCACCATAGTTGGAAAGAGGAGGAACAAAGTATGGTTGTTGACAGACTGAGAACCGATCTTCTCAACAAATTGATAAACGCCCGTGTCGAACTTGCCGCTTATCTGCTGTTGAGAAAAGCGAAAGGCTACATGTCAGTCAGCGAGAGCGATCGTCTGCGTGATAATTTTTTTGCACTGAATCGCGAATTGCACGAGCAATCACAGCTTCACGGTATGCATCTTGATCAGGAAGAGTGGAATGCCCTTCATCGTGCTGAAGGGGCGTTAGCCGCCGCCGCTGTTTGTCTTATGAGTGGACATCACGATTGTCCAACCTTTATCGCCGTTAACGCAGAGAAACTGGAAAACTGCCTGACAACGCTGACGCTAAGTATCCAGTGTTTGCAATCTTATTCAACGCTGGAACACGTCTGAATCAGGGGGAGGGCGCTCCCCCTTTTCGTTAAGATTATGTAAATGTGGCGGGATAATTCCCCTTGCTGGCTACGCTTTATGCAGAGCCATTAAGGAGGTGTTATGCGTCGACTCTTTCTCTGTGCTGTCCCACTCGCGCTATTTTCCTCTTATGCCGCCGCGGTAGAGGTGGAAGTGCTGCAAACTAAACTCGATCATCCGTGGTCGCTGGCGTTTTTACCCGACAATCGCGGTATGATCATTACGCTCAAAGGCGGCCAGCTTCGACTTTGGCAATCTGGAAAGGGGCTTTCCGACCCGCTAACCGGCGTACCCAAAGTCTGGGCGAATGGTCAGGGGGGATTGCTTGATGTGGCATTAGCACCGGATTTTAAACAATCTCGCCGGGTGTGGCTTAGTTTTGCTGAAGCTGACGGTGAAGGTAACGCCGGGACAGCGGTTGGCTACGGACGATTGAGCGACGATCTTAAACATCTGCAAGGGTTCCAGACCATTTTTCGCCAACAGCCGAAGCTTTCCAGCGGAAACCATTTTGGCGGACGTATGGTTTTTGATGGCAACAGTTATCTGTTTATTGGTCTTGGTGAAAATAATCAACGTTCTACCGCACAGGATCTGGATAAGCTGCAGGGCAAGGTCGTACGACTGACCGATGAGGGAAAAATTCCGCCGGATAATCCGTTTGTGAAGCGGGCAGGAGCACGGGCAGAGATTTGGTCATATGGTATCCGCAACCCGCAAGGGATGGCGATGAATCCCTGGAGCGATACGCTGTGGCTTAATGAGCATGGTCCACGCGGGGGCGATGAAATCAATATCCCGGAGAAAGGGAAAAACTACGGCTGGCCGCTTGCGACCTGGGGCGTTAACTACAGTGGTCTTAAAATCCCCGAAGCAAAAGGCCCAATTGTTGCTGGAACAGAGCAACCCATCTTTTACTGGGAAAAGTCACCGGCGGTCAGCGGAATGGCTTTTTATAATAGCGATACCTTCCCACAGTGGCGGCAGAAGTTGTTCATTGGCGCGTTGAAAGATAAAGAAGTGATCGTGTTGAGCGTCAAAGGGAATGCCGTCACCGAAGAGGGGCGTCTGTTGCAGGAAAGAGGGCAACGGATCCGTGATGTGCGCGTCGGACCAGACGGGTACTTATACGTACTAACCGACGAGTCCGACGGGGAATTACTGAAAGTGAGTCCCTGATTTAGTTAGCTGACCGGGATCATCACGACTTTTTGAAACGCCGGACGTTCGGTCAGTTGCTGATACCAATTCTCCAGATGTGGGCGCGGGGTCCAGCTCAGGCCAACGTTGAACAGGTTATAGATAAACGGCGCAACGGCGATATCGGCAGTGCCAAATTCAGCCCCGGAGAACCATGGCTGGTCCGCCAGCGCGTTATCCAGAATGGCAAACAGGTTATCGCACACCTGACTACCCGCCTCGATTGCCGCCATGTCGCGTTTCTCGGCAGGGGTTCTGACCAGGCCAAACAAGATAACCCGATGCGCAGGACTTAGCGTCTGGTTTGCCCAGTCCATCCATTTTTCACCGACGGCGCGCGCGGCCGGGGCGTCAATCCACAAACGCTTTTGTCCGTACTGAGCTGCCAGATAGCGGACAATGGTATTGGATTCCCACAGAACAACGTCCGTTTCATCATCACGTAGTAGCGGGACCAGTCCGTTCGGGTTGAGTGCCAGATAGTCGGCATCGCGGTTACCGCCATGCTGTCCGCCCGCCAGAATTTGGTTATACGGCAGTTCCAGTTCCTCGAGCGTCCACAATACTTTCTTTACGTTGGTCGAGTTATTGCGACCCCACAGTGTAATCATAGTAACCCCGCAAATTAATTGAGCAGCTTTATGGCTGCAGATGCCATCTGACTAGCCCACATGGTGGGGTAAACCTAATATTTACGCAACAAAGTCTAAAAAAATCGTGCCGGGAGCAGCGCAGCGCGGTGTTATTGCATAAACTTTAAAAACTTTACCAACTTACGGTTTCTTTAAGCTCGTTAGTGCGTTATTACTCACCGCACTTATTTTACACGTCATCCATCAGACCTTTTCTGCATGGGTTGGCCAGGGTCGCCTGGCCGGTTTTGTGTAAACACGGTGTGGTATGACGTGGTTTTTTGGAATGGATACTCGGGTGGCATTTATGACGCAATACTTCTCTTCACTTCGCAGCTTTGCTGCAGGTTCTGCACTCTTAATCCTTTTGGCGCCGAGCGTACAGGCGGCGGAGCAACCAACGGCCCCGCCGAGCGTCGACGCGCGCGCGTGGATCCTAATGGATTACGCCAGCGGTAAGGTTCTGGCGGAAGGTAATGCTGATGAGAAACTGGATCCTGCCAGTCTGACCAAGATCATGACCAGCTATGTAGTCGGTCAGGCGCTGAAGGCCGGGAAAATTAACCTCAACGACATGGTCACCGTGGGCAAAGACGCCTGGGCGACCGGTAATCCGGCCCTGCGCGGTTCGTCGGTTATGTTCCTCAAACCTGGCGATCAGGTTGCAGTGTCCGATCTGAACAAAGGCGTTATCATCCAGTCTGGTAACGATGCCTGTATCGCACTGGCTGATTACGTTGCCGGCAGCCAGGAATCCTTCATTGGTCTGATGAACGGCTACGCGAAAAAACTGGGGCTGACCAATACCACTTTCCAGACCGTGCATGGCCTGGATGCGGCAGGACAGTTCAGTACCGCACGTGATATGGCCCTGCTCGGGAAGGCGCTAATCCACGATGTACCGGAAGAGTACGCTATCCACAAAGAGAAAGAATTTACCTTTAATAAAATCCGCCAGCCGAACCGCAACCGTTTGTTGTGGAGCACCAACCTGAACGTGGACGGTATGAAAACCGGTACCACGGCCGGGGCGGGATACAACCTGGTCGCTTCCGCGACCCAGGGGGATATGCGCCTGATTTCCGTGGTGTTGGGGGCGAAAACCGACCGCATTCGTTTTAATGAGTCAGAAAAGCTGCTGACCTGGGGCTTCCGCTTCTTTGAAACCGTTACGCCGATTAAACCGGATGCCACTTTCGTGACGCAGCGCGTCTGGTTTGGCGATAAGAGTGAAGTTAATTTGGGTGCCGGAGAAGCGGGCTCGGTGACTATCCCGCGTGGTCAGCTCAAAAACCTGAAGGCCAGCTTTACCCTGACCGAACCACAGTTAACCGCGCCGCTGAAGAAAGGCCAGGTTGTGGGGACTATCGACTTCCAGTTGAACGGGAAATCCATCGAGCAGCGTCCACTGATGGTGATGGAGGCCGTGGAAGAGGGGGGATTCTTTAGTCGCATGTGGGACTTTGTGATGATGAAATTCCACCAGTGGTTTGGCGGCTGGTTCTCTTAAGCTTAGCGTTTGCCGGATGACGCTATCGCCATCCGGCAGTATCGCTTAATACATCAGTTTGATACGTTGCGCTTTCGCGTGCTCAACAAACGCCTCGTCAGGACGGCTATCGCTGACGATGGTATTAAAGCGTTTTACTTCACCCATCCGCGCAGGACGCACCTTACCAAATTTGCTGTGATCGACCACCAGCACGTGATGCTGCGCCATCGACATCGCCCAGTGTTTCACCGGTAGCTCTTCCAGGTTAAAACAGGTCGCGCCTTTCTCAATATGAACGCCAGCTGCGGAATAAAAAGCGATATCCGGGCACAGGTTGTTCAGCGTTTCCTGGAAATCAAGCGGTTTGAAAATTGCGTTGCTGGCATGGAATTCGCCACCACACAGAATGACGCGGCACTGCGGTTTTTCCTGTAGCACCAGAAACGTATTCAGCGAGTAGCAGATTGCGGTGAAAGGCAATTCATTGTCGATAGCCTCAATGATCCACGGCGTGGTGGTACCACAGTCGAAAAAGATAGTCTGGTGTGCCTGCACGAGGCTTGCCGCCATCTGGGCGGCACGGCGCTTTTCATCAACCAGTCGGGATTTTTGATCGCTGATTAAATAGTGATTGGCGCTGCGGGGTTCCAGAACAATATAGCCCCCGAGCAAGACGACGGGAGCATCGTGATTATTCAGGTCGCGACGAATGGTCATCTCAGATACGCCCAGCAGCGTCGCGGCTTCTTTGAGGTGTAATTTATCGCTGCGTTTCAGCGCCTGCAGTAATTGACCAATACGCTCGTCGCGTCGAGTTTCCATAGTTCCCCTGGAGAGTAGAATAAGTGCTCAGTATCGCGCTTAATACTACTCTTTTTACCGTGGGTTAGTCACGCACCCAGCCTTTACGGATGGGCAGAGCGAAGCAGGCGCGATAGCCATTTTGCAAGCCGAGGTACAGGGGCGTGCCAAACCGCTGCCAGATCATCTGGGCGCTCAGGCAGCCAATCAGTCCGGCGAGTAATCCTCCCAGCATATCCAGCGGCCAGTGTACGCCAAGGTAGACCCGCGACCAGGCAATCGCCACAGCAACGACCATCAGCAGAGCGCCCGTCCACAGGCGATGCCAGAACAGGAAAGCCAGTGCAAAGGTAAAGATAACCGTACCGTGAT
The DNA here is from genome assembly GCF_027919895.1 of Citrobacter sp. 21OH12SH02A-Citro. Classification (NCBI taxonomy): domain Bacteria; kingdom Pseudomonadati; phylum Pseudomonadota; class Gammaproteobacteria; order Enterobacterales; family Enterobacteriaceae; genus Citrobacter; species Citrobacter sp. 21OH12SH02A-Citro. The sequence continues at coordinate 3,132,937 of NZ_CP114801.1, read as the reverse complement.
CGCTCGGGAAAGAGTCATCCGCCGCATGATGCAGGAAGTTGTAACCGATGTGGTTAACAAACGGACGATCGTGAGGGAACAGATGCCCCATCAGCCATGAAATCGTCAGACCGACGATCAGCGCAATCGCCATTTTTATAACTAACTGGCGCTGGAGAGTAACCTGGGCCCGCGGCCCCCAAAGCCAAAGCACAACGGCTAATAGCGGTACGATGTTAATCAGGTCTTTGGCAATAAAAATGGCAAGCGATATCATCCATTGCGCAGAGTCCGGCGTGGCATTGATGAGATAAAAAAGTGAGTTGTTCAGATTTTCCAGCATAACGTCCAGACTCAGTGTAATCGTTAAAAAGGCCCAAGAGGGGAGAGCATAAAATTGCTTTCACGGGATAAAAAGCGGTCTTGTCTTATTTGTCTGTTAAATGACTATTTTTCAGACAATTAATGAGACTTATTGAACATGATAGCGGCCTCAACTTAAATTAACCTTAACGCAAAATGTTCCTGAGCAAATGAGTGTAAAAATGTGCGCAATTTGCTTTCAAATCACATAATTCACTATCACCAGTACGGCGCATTTATTACACTTTGCGCGATTTTTCTATAGTTAAGAGACTGCATGCAGAACCGTTTATCTTCAGGCGCCCGTTTGGGGCGTCAGGCATTACTTTTCCCTCTCTGTCTGGTGCTTTACGAATTCTCTACTTATATCGGCAACGATATGATCCAGCCCGGAATGTTGGCGGTGGTGGAGCAATATAATGCCGGATTAGATTGGGTGCCCACATCCATGACCGCCTATCTGGCTGGCGGCATGTTTTTGCAGTGGTTATTAGGACCGCTGTCGGATCGAATTGGACGTCGCCCGGTGATGTTAACCGGCGTGCTCTGGTTCATTGTGACCTGCCTTGCAACCCTGCTTGCGCAGAATATTGAGCAATTTACCTTCCTGCGTTTTTTACAAGGGATAAGCCTGTGCTTTATTGGCGCGGTGGGTTACGCCGCAATTCAGGAATCCTTTGAAGAAGCGGTGTGCATAAAAATTACCGCGCTGATGGCAAACGTAGCGTTGATTGCGCCCCTGCTGGGGCCGTTGGTCGGCGCAGCCTGGGTACATGTTCTGCCGTGGGAAGGGATGTTTATCCTGTTTGCCGCCCTGGCCGCCATCTCTTTTTTTGGTCTGCAACGCGCGATGCCGGAGACGGCAACCCGGCTTGGTGAAAAGCTGTCGATTAAAGAGCTGGGCAAAGATTATAGGCTGGTGCTGAGGAACGTGCGCTTTGTTGCAGGCGCGCTGGCATTGGGTTTTGTCAGCCTGCCGTTACTGGCGTGGATTGCGCAGTCCCCGATTATTATCATCAGCGGTGAACATCTCAGCAGCTACGAATATGGCCTGTTGCAGGTGCCGATTTTTGGCGCGTTGATTGCCGGTAACCTGGTACTGGCGCGCCTGACCTCGCGAAAAACCGTACGTTCGCTGATTATCATGGGCGGCTGGCCAATCGCCGTCGGGCTGGTGATTGCCGCTGCGGCCACGGTGGTGTCATCCCATGCGTATCTATGGATGACGGCGGGTTTAAGCATCTATGCGTTTGGTATTGGCGTGGCGAATGCTGGACTGGTACGTCTCACGCTGTTTGCCAGTGAAATGAGTAAGGGCACGGTTTCTGCCGCCATGGGTATGTTGCAGATGCTGATTTTTACCGTCGGTATTGAGCTGAGTAAACACGCTTATCTGCTCGGAGGAAACGGCTTGTTCAGCCTGTTCAATCTGGCAAGCGGCGTACTGTGGGTGATTCTGATGGTTATCTTCCTGAAAGATAAACGGGTAGGGGATTCACGGGAAGGTTAAAGCCCGGTTGCCCGGGCCAGGCAAAAACTTAGTGGTGATCGTCAATCTGGTGTTCGATGATCATTCCTTCACCGACGCTTGCAACATGTCGCGCATAAGGATGTGCGCGATAGACAGGCGCCGGAGCAACATACACCGTTTGTGGCGCTGTGGTAACGCTCACCGCCTGCGGAACGCTGACGGAAGAGGGCACTACCACCACCTTATAACCGCTTGGTACATCAACGGTAACGCTTTGCGCAAATGTTGTCCCCGCAAAACCCAGCAACAATGTCGCTATCAGTACACTTTTCTTCATAATCCGCTCGTCTGAATATTCACTGGAGGTAATAATCCAGCGGGTTAATTTGAGGCGGATTATGAATAGATCATGCCATCATTTTGTTGCCGTCTGTGCTGAGGCGTTATTGCGTAAACGGTGCTTCATTCTTTAACACGCGGTCGATAATATCCAGCACGCCCTCTTCGTTGTTCGACCCTGCGCGATATTTTGCCGCCTGGATAACCGGCTCATGGGCGTTCGCCATTGCAAAACTAAATCCTGCCTGACGCAGCATCTCAATATCATTGCCGCCATCGCCAAACACAACAACCTCATCGTCGGTAATATTCCAGCGTTGTTGCAGCAGACGCAGCCCGTTTGCCTTATGCACACCGGGTATAATTAAATCGATGCTGCCGTAGCCGGTATGTACCGGCACCATAATGTCGCCAATCGCCTCATGGAGGTCAGCCTGCACCTGGGGGATACGATCGTCTGAGATATTTAGCCCGAACTTGAAGAAAATGTCGTTGAGGTTGTCAAAATTATCCACAAATTCAAGACGATGATAATACATGGCGGAGACCGTCTTATGCTCATCGCTGTACCGCTTCAGGGTATAGGCGCTATTTTTACCGCAGGCGATAATGTCGATGTCCGTACGTGTCAGCAGATGTTCCACAATGGCCTGGAAATCGTCTTTTGCCAGCTCGCCGTTAAAGACATCTTCCCCTTCACTGACCACCCATCCGCCGTTTTCGGCGACAAATGAGATTTCACTGGCCAGTTCAGGGAAAAAGGAGATGAGCTGGTAATACTGGTTGCCGCTGGCGACCACAAAGCGGATCCCTTGTTCTTTCATCTGACGGTATTGCGCCATAAAGCGCTCACGATTATAGGTTTTTTGGTCGCTTAAAAATGTGCCGTCCATGTCGACTGCAATCAGTTTGATACGCATTAGCTGTTCTCCATCACAGTGGTGTTTTTGAGATCCGGTTTTGCCACCGCTTTCGCGACGATGGCGGCGACAAGCACCAGCGCCAGCACCACCAGCATAGCGCTACGCAGGCCGTAGTGTTCACCCAGGTAGCCCAGCAGCGGTGGTCCAACCAGGAACGCCAGATAGCCGGTAGTGGCGACAACGCTGACGCGGGTTGGCGCATCGGGACCGGTGTCGCTGGCAGCCGAAATGGTCAGTGGGAAGCCCAGTGATGCGCCGAGTCCCCACAAAATAACGGAAACGCCCGCCACCCAAGTGCTGTCGACAAAAATAATCAGGCTAATCCCAAGAGCACCCATTAGCGCACTGGCGCGTACTACCGCGACGCGGCTGTAGCGGTCGATGAACCAGCCGCCAGTAAATCGTCCAACGGTCATGCCCAGCGTAAATCCGGCATAAATCAGCGAGCCTGATGTCGGGCTAAATCCATGTCCGTCCACCATCAGCAGCGGAAGCCAGTCGTTGGCGGAACCTTCAGCAAATGCCATTGCGAGCACCACGACGCCAATCAGCAATAGCTGAATATCGCGATAAAAAGGCAGTCCTTTTTCGCCGGAATGAGACCCGTCAGCGGCATTTTTACCCGTGCCGTCAGGAATGGCTTTGATGGCGATGAAGATAGGGGTGATAGCCACCATCGCCGCCAGCAAGATATGCGCGGTCGCCGGTACGCTGAAGGCGGTAAGCATCATCCCGACTCCGGCACCCGCCAGCGTTCCCAGGCTGTAAAAACCGTGCATCATCGGCAGTACGGTTTTATTCATTTCGCGCTCAACAGCCGCACCTTCGACGTTGATGGCAACTTCTGCTGCGCCAAAGCTGGCGCCGAACACGCCCAGACCAAATGCGAAAAGCCATGCGGAATGCAGCCAGAGCGCCACGCTGAGGAGTGCCATTCCGAGGACTGCGCAAGACATGGTGGTGCGGATCACTTTACGTGTGCCAAATCGTTTCACCAGCCAGGCCGAACAAAGAATACCACTCATCGAACCAATTGAAAGTCCAAACAGCACCGCGCCCATTTCGGCGGTTGAGATGGAGAGGATATCTCTGATGGCAGGGGTACGCGTTGCCCAGGAGGCCATTAATAATCCTGGTAAAAAGAAGAACGTGAACAGTGCCCAGGTGCGACGTCTTAAGGCTTTGCGTGATGAGATGCCAGTCATGAATTCGAGCCAAAGAAAAGAGGAAAGAAGACAACCTTAGCAAGGTTGTGTACATTTGTACACAAATGCAAGAAGAGGTAATGCAGTGCGACGTGCGAACGATCCGCAGCGGCGGGAAAAAATAGTTCAGGCGACTCTGGATGCGGTAATAGCCCATGGTATTCATGCGGTTACACATCGGAAGATTGCGACAATTGCTCAGGTGCCCTTGGGTTCTATGACCTATTACTTTTCGGGAATTGATGAGCTTTTAATGGAGGCGTTTGAGCGTTTTACTGACAGGATGATGCTGCAGTATCAGGCTTTTTTTGCCGACGTTGCGGATGCGTCGCAGGCTTGCCATGCGATTACCGATATGATTTACAGCTCCCAGGTCACGACACCCGATAACATGGAACTCATGTATCAGCTGTATGCCTTCGCCAGCCGTAAACCGGCATTAAAAACGGTGATGCAAAACTGGATGTTACGCAGCCAACAAACGCTGGAGCAGTGGTTTGCTCCGGTTACGGCGCGGGCGCTGGATGCGTTTATTGAAGGGATGACGCTGCATTTTGTCACGGACAAAAAACCGCTGCGGCGAGAAGATATCTTGCTGATGGTGGCGCGTATTGCGGGGTTGCCCGCGACGGTCAGTTGTGCGTAGCGCCGCCGGTAATATTCACCACCGTTGCGGTGATTGCTCCGGCATGGTCTGAAGCCAGAAAGGTCATTACTTCAGCGATTTGTGTAAGCGTAGGCAGGCGCCCGAGCATGGTACTTTGCGCCGCACCACCTAACCATTGTGCGACGGTAATACCCATTGACTGCGCTTTAGCGGTAAAAATCTCCCCGGTATAGGAACCGGCCTGAACGGCATCCACAATCGCATGCGAGCGCACGCCGACGACCCGAATATTCGCCGGCCCCAGTTCGCTGGCAAGCGCTTTAATAAAGGCCTCTGTTCCCGCACAGCCAACGATGTGTCCCAGATGTCCAGGTATCGCCATCGGGGCCGCGGGCGCAACAACGGTGAGAATGACGCCCGCACGATTGCCGCCCATGTGTGGTGTTACGGCTTTTGCGATATTGAACTGCGCTGAGAGGAAAGGGGTGATACCGCTCATAAACTCAGAAAGGGATAACGCCTCGATGCGTTTGCCCTGTTCATGCATAAAGCCGGTTGCGTTAACCACCACATCTATTCCACCGGTTTGCTGCGCAAGGTGAGTAACTTGTTTTGAGGTACCGTATTCGTCGAGGACATCGGTGACAAAGGTTTCGACGGCACCGCCCTCGGTTCGAATGCTACTGGCCGCCCAATCCAGCTTTTCCTGACTGCGCGCGCCCAGATACACATGAGCGCCTTCACGCGCCATAGCATGCGCAACTGCACTGCCTATAGCGCCGCTGCCTCCGAAGATTACCGCGACTTTGCCTGCGAGTAACATAGCAACCACCTATTACCATTTAGCTCTGACTAAAAGTATGTGTCATAACCAGCATGCTGCAAATGTGACAGAGAGTTTCGGGGGAGGGAGTCAGCGATCGCAAAATTCAGGCAACAAAAAACCCATCAACCTTGAACCAAAACGGCGGGGTTGATGGGCTCCACAAATTGGGGACATCAAAGAAAAGCAGTGGCAATAGTTATGACTGACGTCTTGAAGAAAAGTTCTGCTTACCTGCAAAAAATTTTCGTTTAAGAGTAAATTTCAGCGCTAACCAAGCCCAGGCCAGACAATGACGATGAGTGTCCCCGCTAATGTCAGCAGTACGTTGGCAATTGCGTAGGTCCCGGCATAGCCTAATGCGGGGATGTTGCTGCGTGCCGTATCGCTGATGATTTCCATTGCCGGAGCGCAGGTACGCGCGCCCATCATGGCGCCAAAAAGCAGGGCGCGGTTCATGCGCAATACGTAAGCACCGAATAAGAAACAGATGACAACCGGCACCAGGCTGACAACCAGGCCGGCAATCAGCATTTGACCACCCACGGCGCCAAGGCCATTGCCAATGCCGCTGCCCGCGCTTAAACCGACGCCTGCCATAAATACCATCAGGCCAAACTCTTTGACCATGTTCAGCGCCCCCTGTGGGATATAGCCAAACGTTGGATGGTTGGCACGCAGGAAGCCCAGCATGATCCCAGCGAACAGCAGTCCAGCCGCATTCCCGATGCCGAAGCTGAAATTACTGAACTGGAAGGTGATCATCCCGATCATCAGACCGATGATAAAGAAGGCGCAGAAGGCCAGCAGATCGGTCACCTGACTGTGAATGGAAATGAAGCCGATACGATCGGCAATGGTTTTGACGCGGCGAGCATCCCCACTGACCTGCAGCACGTCGCCTTTATTAAGCACGACGTTATCATCGATAGGCATTTCAATCTGGCTACGGATCACGCGGTTGAGAAAACAGCCGTGATCGGTCAGCTTCAACTGGGCCAGGCGGCGGCCAACGGCATTGTGGTTTTTCACCACAATCTCTTCAGTGACGATGCGCATATCGAGCAGATCGCGATCGAACACCTCTTTACCATTACGGAAGCTGGGATCGAGGCGGGCATGTGCATCAGGATAACCCACTAGGGCTATCTCATCGCCCATTTGCAGTACCGCGTCGCCATCCGGATTGGCCAGAATGCCGTTGCGACGGATGCGTTCAATGTAACAACCGGTCTGGCGATAGATACCCAGCTCGCGCAGATTTTTGCCATCGGCCCATGCCACCAGTTCCGGGCCAACGCGATAGGCACGAATTACCGGCAGATAAACCTTACGGTTGGCATCAGTGTCCAGACCTCGTTCACGTGCGATTTGTTGGGCGCTGGTTTGCAGATCCTGATGCTGAAGTTTCGGCAGGTAGCGCGCGCCAACAATCAGACTGACCAAACCAATCAAATAGGTGAGCGCATAACCGAGGCTCAGGTTATCGAGGGCGGTTGAAAGCGATGTCCCCGACATTCCGGAATGGCGCAAGGTGTCACCCGCGCCGACCAGCACCGGCGTTGAGGTCATCGAGCCGGCCAGCATACCTGCCGTCAGGCCGATGTCCCAGCCAAATAGCTTACCCAGCCCCAGGGCGATCAGCATGGCGCTGCCGACCATCACCAGAGCAAGCATTAGATAATTTTTCCCATCGCGAAAAAAAATCGAAAAAAAGTTGGGACCGGCTTCGACGCCGACACAAAAAATAAACAGCATAAAGCCGAGATTTAATGCATCGGTGTTAATACTAAAGTGCTGTTGACCTAATAATAGGGACACCACTAAAACGCCAATGGAATTACCGAGTTGGACTGAACCCAGACGTAATTTACCCAGACACAGGCCCAGTGCCAGGACCACAAATAATAACAGGATGTAATTCCCATTTAACAAATCTGCGACGTTTATATTCACGGAGACTAACTTCTTGTTTACTAGTAAGCTATTGAAAGAAATGGCAATTTACGCTAATGTTTTTGCCAGAAATTAAGGGGCGACAGCTTCGTACACAGCCCCAAATAATGCAGCATAACAATATATGCGGTTAGTTTAATCTCATTACGTATCAACGGCTATAAGAATCGTGTGAGTGTGTTTTTGGCATGGAATGCCTGGTTACTTTATCTGACTGGACGCCTGCGGGCGAAAAGAGTGTTCGATAGAGAATGTGTCAGGAGGAACAATTGAAACATAAGCAAAGTTGGGCGGGTGCGGTCTGCTGCTTTGTGCTCTTTATTGTGGTGTGTCTTTCATTAACGCTGAACGTGAAAGGGGCATTCAGAGCGGCAGGGCATCCTGAGGTCGGATTGTTGTTTTTTATCCTGCCTGGTGCTGCAGCAAGCTTTTTCTCCCATCGTCGGGAGGTGCTCAAACCCCTTCTTGGTGCCATGTTGGCGGCGCCGTGCTGTCTGTTACTGATGCGGTTCGTTTTTATGCCGACGCGTTCATTGTGGCAAGAGCTGGCGTGGTTGTTTAGTGCGGTGTTTTGGTGCGCGCTTGGCGCATTGTGTTTTTTGTTTATCAGCAACTTGTTCAATCAGCATCATCGACGGAAAAAGAACTGAAGACGCCCTCCAGAGGAGGGCGTAGAAACGGCGATCAGGCGAACAGATTCATGTTCTCTTTTGCCCACGCTTCAAAATCCGTGCAGCCGCCGATGTGTTTTTGATCAACAAAAATCTGCGGAACGGTTTCAACTGGCTTACCTACCGTCTTTTCCAGATCGGCTTTCGTAATACCTTCGGCATGGATATCAATGTAGCGGAAGTTAAAATCGTCATGCTCATTGCTTAATTTTTCTGCTAATTCTTTTGCGCGCACGCAATACGGGCACCCTGGACGACCAAAAATAACGGCAAACATCTCTCTCTCCTCGAACTTATCAGGCCGGATGGCAATACTTGTTATGATGCCGCGATTTGTGACGGATGAAAAGCAGGTTCAGCCTGTTGCTTTGATATCCTCAAGCTATAACTGTTAAACACGTCAAGCCGGAACGTTTTATAATGAAAGCCATTTCGCCGGGAGGCCGCTTATGCGCACAATTGGTGCATTACCCAAAAGCGTATTGATGCTGGAAATAATCGGGATGGTTTTGTTATCGCTGGCGCTGCTATCGCTTAACGATTACCTCACTTTACCCGCACCGCTTGGCAGTCCGTTAGCCTGCGTGGTGATGATATTTCTGGGGGTGCTTCTGATGCTTCCCGCCGCGGTGGTATTAACGTGGCGTATTGCTCAACTGGTTGCGCCGCAGCTGATGTCACGAACCCCCGGTGATTCTTCACGTTCAGACAGAGAAAAAAGAGATGACGCCAACCATTGATTTACTTCGTAGCCACCGTTCCATTCGCCATTTCACCGATGATGCCATTTCGGATGCGCAGCGGGAGGCGATTATTGCCGCCGCTCAGGGGACCTCAAGCTCCAGTTTTTTACAATGCACAACCATCGTTCGAATAACGGATAACGCCCTGCGTGAATCACTGGCTACTTTATCCGGCGGACAAAAACATGTGGCGCAGGCCGCCGAGTTCTGGGTGTTTTGCGCTGACTTTAATCGTCATTTGCAGATTTGCCCTGACGCGCAACTCGGGCTGGCGGAACAACTGCTACTGGGCGTTGTTGATACCGCGATGATGGCGCAAAATGCGCTGACGGCGGCAGAGTCTTTGGGACTTGGCGGCGTGTTTATTGGCGGTCTGCGAAATAATATTGAGCCGGTCACTGAACTTCTGAAGCTTCCGCAACATGTTCTGCCGTTGTTTGGGCTGTGCCTCGGCTGGCCTGCTGATAACCCGGATATCAAGCCGCGACTGCCAGCGTCGCTTGTGGTGCACGAAAATCAGTATCAGCCACTCAACAAAGACGTTTTGTCGCAATATGATGAGCAGCTCGCGCAGTACTATCTGACCCGCGGGAGCAATACGCGTCGTGACACCTGGAGCGACCATATTCGCCGCACCATCATTAAAGAAAGTCGTCCCTTTATCCTGGAATATTTGCATAAACAGGGATGGGCTACGCGCTAAAGATTTTAACGCAGTGTATGATACGCCAGCTTTTACCAGGTCATTCAGAGAGGTGCAGGGTGAAAATTGCCATTTTGTCCCGGGACGGAACGCTCTATTCTTGTAAGCGCCTGCGTGAAGCGGCGATGCAGCGTGGTCACCTGGTTGAAATTATCGATCCCCTTTCTTGCTATATGAACATCAGCCCGGCGGCGTCCTCTATTCATTATAAGGGCCGCCAGCTTCCTCATTTCGATGCAGTGATCCCAAGGATTGGTTCAGCGATTACCTTTTACGGTACCGCGGCGTTGCGCCAGTTTGAGATGCTGGGTAGCTATCCGCTGAATGAGTCGGTAGCGATTACGCGTGCGCGCGATAAGCTGCGTTCGCTGCAGCTGCTGGCGCGTCAGGGAATCGATTTACCCATCACCGGGATTGCTCACTCTCCGGACGATACCAGCGACATGATTGACATGGTTGGCGGCGCGCCGCTGGTGGTGAAACTGGTTGAAGGTACGCAGGGGATCGGCGTGGTACTGGCGGAAACGCGCCAGGCCGCAGAAAGCGTGGTGGATGCCTTTCGTGGGTTGAATGCCCATATTCTGGTTCAGGAATATATCAAAGAAGCGAAAGGGCGAGATATTCGCTGTTTCGTGGTGGGTGACGAGGTGGTGGCCGCCATTGAGCGCCGGGCCAAAGAAGGTGATTTTCGTTCTAATCTCCATCGCGGTGGGGTTGCCACTATTGCGAATATCACGCCGCGCGAAAGGGAAATTGCGCTCAAAGCCGCTCAGACAATGGGTCTGGACGTTGCTGGCGTTGATATTCTGCGTGCTGAACGTGGGCCGCTGGTCATGGAGGTCAACGCTTCTCCTGGCCTGGAAGGGGTGGAGAAAACCACCGGAATAGACATTGCCGGCAAGATGATCCAGTGGATTGAGCGTCACGCTACGCCTGAATTTTGCCTTAAAATCGGCGGCTAAGCACAATATCGATTGCGATCGTAGTATGACACGCTCTTTTTGCGTAAGCTGTGCCGGTATTTTTTTCATCAATAGAGGTCGCACATTATTATGACATCACTGGTCGTTCCCACTCTGGATACGTTGCGTCAATGGCTCGACGACCTGGGCATGAGTTTTTTTGAATGCGATACCTGTCAGGCGCTGCATTTGCCGCACATGCAGAATTTTGACGGCATCTTTGATGCAAAAGTTGATTTGGTCGATAACGTCATTCTGTTTTCCGCGATGGCAGAAGTCAGACCTTCTGCACTACTGCCGCTGGCCGCCGATCTGTCTGCGATTAACGCCAGTTCACTGACGGTGAAAGCCTTTCTGGATATGCAGGATGATAATCTGCCAAAGCTGGTGGTCTGCCAGTCTTTATCCGTTATCCCGGGCGTGACGTTTGAGCAGTTCGAATATTTTGTTCGCCAGAGTGAAGAGCAAATATCGATGGTGATCCTCGAGGCCGGTGCGCATCAGCTGTTATTTAACGCTGAAGAAGATGCGCAAAACAGCAACGCCGAAGTTCATTTCCTCCATTAATTCTTCCTGAATCTGGACATATATTGCGCAGCCGCTGCCAAAGCGGTTGCGTATTGCCTGTTTTTATTCTGCATTTAACCGTTCATTAAAGAATTATTCACCTCCATTCAGCGCCTTCCGCTGTATGTCATAGACAATTCATGCATAAAAAATTGATAAAAGACGTTTTTTAATCTGGGCTATATCCACAAATCCTGGCTAAAGTTATTCTTGCGAAGCTTATCAACGTCATCATTCAAACAGCCCCTTGTGGCCTGACCTGTGGCCACAATGCATATTGAATGCATGGGCGGATAACAGCGCGCAATAGCGGCGTGAGGAGAGGCCTCTCTTTTCACTGGTGCCGCTTGAAAGAATATGCACGTTTCTTGCATATCATTAGAGTGTGACATTTTTGTTCGTTTGTTAACGAACTTTCAGAAGGAAAGAGATTATGACCGCCTTAAATAAACGATGGTTACCAGGCCTGGCTGCGGGTGCTCTGATGGCCATCTCTGCTGGCACGCTCGCTGCTGAACAAAAAACGCTGCATATTTATAACTGGTCTGATTATATTGCCCCGGATACGGTGGCTAATTTTGAAAAAGAGACCGGAATTAAAGTTATCTATGACGTATTTGATTCCAATGAAGTGCTGGAAGGTAAACTCATGGCTGGCAGTACCGGCTTTGACCTTGTCGTTCCATCCGCCAGTTTCCTTGAGCGTCAACTGACCGCGGGCGTCTTCCAGCCGCTGGATAAGAGCAAATTGCCTGGCTGGAAAAACCTCGATCCTGAATTGCTGAAGCTGGTGGGTAAACACGATCCGGACAACAAGTTTGCGATGCCGTATATGTGGGCAACAACCGGTATTGGCTATAACGTGGATAAAGTGAAAGCGGTACTGGGGCCGGATGCGCCGGTTAATAGCTGGGATTTGATCCTCAAGCCAGAAAATCTGGAAAAACTCAAAAGCTGCGGCGTCTCTTTCCTCGACGCGCCCGAAGAAGTGTTTGCCACCGTGCTGAATTATTTGGGTAAAGATCCAAACAGTACCAAAGCGGATGATTACACCGGACCGGCAACCGATCTGCTGTTGAAACTGCGCCCAAATATTCGCTACTTCCACTCCTCGCAGTACATTAACGACCTGGCAAACGGTGATACCTGCGTGGCGATTGGCTGGGCCGGGGATGTATGGCAGGCGGCAAACCGGGCGAAAGAAGCGAAAAATGGCGTCAATATTTCCTTCTCAATTCCTAAGGAAGGTGCGATGGCCTTCTTTGATGTGTTCGCGATGCCAGCCGATGCGAAAAACAAAGACGAAGCCTATCAGTTCCTCAACTACCTGCTGCGCCCTGATGTAATTGCGCATATTTCTGACCACGTGTTCTATGCCAATGCCAACAAAGAAGCGACAGCACTGGTCAGCCAGGACGTGCGCGACAACCCGGGCATTTACCCGCCAGCGGATGTTCGCGCCAAGCTGTTCACGCTGAAAGTACAGGATCCGAAGATCGATCGTGTACGTACTCGCGCCTGGACGAAGGTAAAAAGCGGGAAATAACCCGATGTACGGGACGTGACCCGGCAGGATTTACGCCTGCCGGGCAGTGTTGATCCCGGACACATATAACCCGGCAATACGCACCACCGTGGTGCGTTATTTGCACCGTTTCTTTGTTTTATGCCGGAGAGCGCCTAATTGAATGATGCAACCCCACGCCCACAAGCGAAAATCCGCAAGGCGCTGACCCCGCTGCTTGAAATTCGCAACCTGACCAAGTCCTTTGACGGTCAGCACGCCGTTGATGACGTCAATCTAACTATCTATAAAGGCGAAATATTTGCTCTGCTCGGGGCGTCCGGCTGCGGTAAATCGACCCTGTTGCGGATGCTGGCGGGATTTGAACAGCCAACAACCGGGCAAATTATGCTTGATGGCGTCGATTTAGCTCATGTTCCGCCTTATCTGCGTCCGATTAATATGATGTTTCAGTCCTATGCCTTGTTTCCGCACATGACGGTAGAGCAGAACATTGCCTTTGGTCTCAAGCAGGACAAGCTGCCAAAGGCTGAAATCGCCAGCCGGGTGAGTGAGATGCTGGGCCTCGTGCATATGCAGGAGTTCGCCAAACGTAAGCCGCATCAGCTTTCTGGCGGTCAGCGTCAGCGCGTGGCGTTGGCGCGTAGCCTGGCGAAACGCCCGAAGCTGCTGCTGCTGGATGAACCGATGGGGGCGCTGGATAAAAAGCTCCGTGACCGCATGCAACTGGAAGTGGTGGATATCCTTGAACGTGTCGGCGTGACCTGCGTGATGGTGACGCACGATCAGGAAGAAGCCATGACGATGGCGGGCCGCATTGCGATCATGAACCGTGGCAAATTTGTCCAGATCGGCGAGCCTGAAGAGATCTACGAGCATCCGACTACGCGTTACAGTGCAGAATTTATCGGTTCGGTTAACGTCTTTGAGGGGCTGCTGAAAGAACGTCAGGAAGATGGTCTGGTTATTGAGTCTCCAGGACTGGTACATCCGCTGAAAGTGGACGCAGACGCTTCCGTTGTCGATAACGTCCCGGTGTATGTTGCGCTGCGCCCGGAAAAAATCATGCTCTGCGAAGCCCCTCCGCCAGAGGGATATAACTTCGCGGTAGGCGAAGTGGTGCACATTGCCTATCTGGGTGATTTGTCGGTGTACCACGTACGTTTGAAAAGCGGCCAGATGCTGAGCGCTCAGCTACAAAATGAACATCGTTATCGCAAGGGATTACCCACCTGGGGTGACGAAGTCCGTTTATGTTGGGATGCGGACAGCTGTGTGGTGTTGACGGTTTAAGGAGCGAAGATGAGTACACTTGAACCTCCGGCGCGCGTGGATAACGTGGGGCGTTTCACGCTGTTTATGTCGCGGCTGCAAATGAAGCACGGTCGCAAGCTGGTCATCGCGCTGCCGTATGTGTGGCTGATGCTCCTGTTTCTGCTGCCATTTCTGATCGTCTTCAAAATCAGTTTGGCTGAAATGGCGCGGGCTATTCCGCCGTATACCGACCTCATTTCATGGGCTGACGACCAGTTATCCATCACCCTCAATTTAGGCAATTTCCTGCAACTGACGGACGATCCGCTCTATTTTGATGCGTACCTGCAATCTTTGCAGGTAGCGGGGATTTCGACTGTCTGTTGCCTGTTGTTGGGATATCCGCTGGCATGGGCGGTCGCGCACAGCAAACCCTCGACACGCAATATTCTGTTGCTGCTGGTGATCCTGCCGTCCTGGACGTCATTTTTGATTCGCGTATACGCCTGGATGGGGATCCTGAAAAATAACGGTGTCCTGAACAACGTTCTGATGTGGCTGGGCGTTATCGACCAACCGTTGACGATTCTGCACACCAATCTGGCGGTCTATATCGGTATTGTTTACGCCTATTTGCCCTTTATGGTGCTGCCGATTTATACCGCGCTGACGCGTATTGATTACTCGCTGGTGGAAGCGGCACTGGATTTAGGCGCCCGACCGTTAAAAACCTTCTTTAGCGTGATCGTGCCGTTGACCAAGGGCGGGATTATTGCCGGGTCAATGCTGGTGTTTATCCCGGCGGTTGGGGAGTTTGTGATCCCGGAACTGCTGGGCGGCCCGGACAGCATCATGATTGGGCGTGTGCTTTGGCAGGAGTTTTTCAATAACCGTGACTGGCCGGTGGCTTCTGCCGTCGCCATTATTATGCTGCTGTTACTGATTGTGCCGATCATGTGGTTCCATAAATATCAGCAAAAAAGCGTGGGGGAACACGGATGAATAACTTACCGGTCGTTCGCTCGCCGTGGCGTATTTTTATCCTGGTACTGGGTTTTACCTTCCTGTACGCGCCGATGCTGATGTTGGTTATCTATTCGTTTAACAGCTCCAAGCTGGTGACGGTCTGGGCGGGGTGGTCAACGCGTTGGTATGGTGAGCTTTTCCACGATAGCGCGATGATAAGCGCCGTGGGCATGAGCTTAACGATTGCCGCCTGCGCTGCGACGATGGCGGCAATTCTCGGTACCATCGCCGCCGTGGTGATGGTGCGCTTTGGTCGTTTTCGTGGATCAAATGGTTTCGCCTTTATGATTACCGCACCGCTGGTGATGCCGGATGTCATTACCGGTTTGTCGCTGCTGCTGCTGTTTGTGGCTTTGGCGCACGCCATCGGCTGGCCAGCGGATCGCGGTATGTTGACCATCTGGCTGGCGCACGTCACATTCTGTACAGCGTACGTGGCGGTAGTGATTTCCTCGCGTTTACGCGAACTGGATCACTCCATTGAGGAAGCGGCGATGGATCTTGGCGCCACGCCGCTGAAGGTCTTTTTCGTCATCACGCTGCCGATGATTATGCCGGCGGTGATCTCAGGGTGGTTACTGGCCTTTACGCTGTCGCTCGATGACCTGGTCATTGCCAGTTTTGTCTCTGGTCCTGGCGCCACAACGTTACCCATGCTGGTGTTCTCCAGCGTACGTATGGGGGTCAATCCGGAGATCAACGCGCTGGCGACGTTGATACTTGGCGTAGTAGGAATTATCGGATTTATCGCGTGGTATCTGATGGCGCGAACAGAAAAACAACGGATTCGCGATATCCAACGTGCAAGACGCGGCTGAAAAAACTAAAATCTGCCAACCTGTCTATACGGCGCAGCTGCGGTGGCTGCGCCGTTTTCATGGAAGACGACGCGTTGGGATTTTTTAAGAAATCATCCACATCACATGCCCGTTTAAACGTCCCTACTTTAGTGCAGGTGGCGGCGCTGGCTATTATCATGATCCGCTGTCTCGATCTGTTGATGATTTTTAATACGCTCGGGTTTCGCGGAACCAGCGAGTTTATTCATCGCAGCGTCCAGACCTGGAATTTGACGCTGGTGTTTCTGGGTAGCCTGGTGCTGCTGTTTATCGAAATTTACTGCGCATTTTCGCTGGTTAAAGGTCGGAACTGGGCACGCTGGGTCTATCTACTGACCCAGATTATCGCCAGCGTCTATCTGTGGGCGGCCTCATTGGGCTATGGATATCCGGAACTGTTCAGTATTGCGGGAGAGTCCAGACGTGAAATCCTGCATACGCTGGTAATGCAAAAATTACCGGATATGCTGGTGTTGCTACTGCTGTTTGTTCCTGCGTCCAGCAGGCGGTTCTTCCGCTTGCAATAACGTGTATAATCTTCGCCCCCTGTTAATTTTTAGGTTTTTGTATGCAGTGCGCACTTTATGACGCCGAACGCTGCCGCTCTTGTCAGTGGATAACGCAGCCTGTCGCCGATCAACTCTTCGCCAAAACAGCCGATCTGCAGAATCTGCTGGCCGCTTATCCGGTCGGAGAATGGTGCGCGCCGGTCAGCGGCCCGGAGAGCGCTTTTCGTAATAAAGCCAAAATGGTGGTCAGCGGCAGCGTGGAAAAACCGTTGCTGGGGATGTTGCATCGTGACGGTACGCCGGAGGATTTGTGCGAGTGTCCGCTCTATCCTGAGTCTTTTGCGCCGGTGTTTGCCGCACTTAAACCGTTTATCGCCCGTGCGGGGTTGACGCCCTATAACGTGGCGCGCAAACGCGGGGAGCTGAAATATCTGCTGTTAACGGAAAGCCGGTTTGATGGCGGTATGATGCTGCGTTTTGTTCTGCGCTCCGATGCGAAACTGGCACAACTGCGTACGGCGCTGCCATGGTTACAGGCGCAGCTTCCGCAGTTAAAAGTGATCACCGCCAATATTCAACCTGTGCATATGGCGATTATGGAAGGGGAGAGCGAAATCTTCCTGACGGAACAACAGGCGCTGGCTGAACGCTTTAACGATGTGCCATTGTGGATACGCCCACAGAGCTTCTTCCAGACCAACCCAGTCGTGGCTGGGCATTTATATGCCACGGCGCGCGACTGGGTTCGTCAGCTTCCGGTTAATCACATGTGGGATCTGTTTTGCGGCGTCGGGGGTTTTGGTTTGCACTGCGCCACGCCGCAGATGAAACTGACGGGTATTGAAATTGCGCCAGAGGCCATTACCTGTGCGAAACAGTCGGCGCAGGAGCTTGGGTTGCAGAATCTGCATTTTCAGGCGCTGGATTCAACCCAGTTTGCTACCGCGCAGGGAGAAGTGCCGGACCTGGTGCTGGTGAATCCGCCTCGTCGGGGGATTGGGAAGCCGCTGTGCGATTTTCTTTCCCGCATGGCGCCGCGTTTTATCGTTTACTCCAGCTGTAATGCACAAACCATGGCAAAGGATATCCGCGAGTTGCCTGGTTATCGCATTGAACGCGTCCAACTTTTTGATATGTTCCCACATACCGCGCATTACGAAGTGTTAACTCTGCTCAGCCGACAATAACCGACATGCCTGATAGCGTGACGCTTATCAGGCAAATGCAACATGCGAAAAAAAAGCCCGTACTTACGTACGAGCTCTTTCTCGAATATGGCGGTGAGGGGGGGATTGACTCGCTTCGCTCGCCCTTCGGGCAGTCTGTTCGCTGCGCTCTCAGTCTGTCCAACTGGCTGCGCCAGTGGTCGAACCCCGGTCGGGGCTTCTCATCCCCCCGCAGGCGTGCAACATGCGAAAAAAAGCCCGTACTTGCGTACGAGCTCTTTCTCGAATATGGCGGTGAGGGGGGGATTGACTCGCTTCGCTCGCCCTTCGGGCAGCCCGTTCGCTGCGCTCTCAGTCTGTCCAACTGGCTGCGCCAGTTGTCGACCCCCGGTCGGGGCTTCTCATCCCCCCGCAGGCGTGCAACATGCGAAAAAAAATCCCGTACTTACGTACGAGCTCTTTCTCGAATATGGCGGTGAGGGGGGGATTCGAACCCCCGATACGTTGCCGTATACACACTTTCCAGGCGTGCTCCTTCAGCCACTCGGACACCTCACCATATTGTATTGCTGCCTGACCGCTTGGGGGGCAACGGGGCGCTACTATAGGGAGTTGCGCTAAAACGGTCAAGCAGAATTTACGTGTTAACTCTCGTTTGGTTACGCAATGTACATATTCCTCCGCCCGGACAGGCGCGGAGAATATGATTAGCGCTGAGAGTCCAGTTTTTCGCCGTTGGTCACGACTTCCTGGGCCTTGCTATAGCTCTCGATCAGCAACTGATAAGCCGGGAAGATTTTGGTATACACTTCCGCCCATTCAGCGGCGTCTTCACGGTTCCATGTCCCCTGAATTTCAGAAGCGACGGCGGCGGTATCCATCGGTATCACACCAGCCTGAACAACACGTGCCAGGGTGATTTCCTGCGCCATTTTGCTGTAAGTACCGGAAGCATCGATCACTGCGAAGACCTTGTAGCCCTCAGCAACCGCGCTGATGGCCGGGAAAGCCATGCACACGCTGGTGATCGTACCGGCGATAATCAGCGTCTTACGACCCGTAGCTTTGACCGCTTTCACGAAGTCTTCGTTATCCCAGGCGTTGATTTCGCCTTTACGTGCTACGTATTGGGCATGTGGCGCATTGGCATGGATCTCTGGGATCAACGGGCCGTTAGGCCCCTGCGGTACCGACGCCGTGGTAATTACCGGCATCTTCGCCAGGGTTGCAATTTTAGCCAGCGCGGCGGCACGCGCACGCAGTTCCGGCATTGGCATATCGCCGACGGTCTGGAACAGCCCACTCTGATGATCGATAAGCAGCATGACGGAATCATTCACATCGATGACCGGGCGTGAACCATTAAAGTTTGCAGGACTGGACATATTCTTCTCCTTCGATTCAGATTTGGCCAAAGCGGCCGGAGTTAAAATCGCGGACGGCTTCAGCGATTTCTTGTTTCGTATTCATCACAAACGGACCGTAACCTACAATCGGCTCGTTCAACGGTTCGCCAGACAGCAGCAGCACGCTGGCGTCGCTGGTGGCTTCAATGTGTAGCGTTTTTCCCTGCTGGCTTAGCACTACCAGTTGTGCTTCGCTGGCAGGTGTGGTGCCGTTTACGGTGATATTCCCTTTTAATACCACCAGAGCGGTGCTCCACCCTTCAGACTGGGACAACGTCAGCGGATGATTACGTTGCAGGCGCATATCCCAGACGTTCAGCGGTGAAAAGGTGTGTGCCGGGCCTTTCGTATCCTGATAGCTGCCCGCGATCACGCGAACACTGCCTGCATCATCGGGCAAGGCGACGGTGGGAATAACATCGCTGCTGATGCCCTGATAACCCGGTACGGCCATTTTGTCTTTTGCCGGCAGATTGACCCACAGTTGCACCATTTCCAGTTCACCGCCCTGACGGGTAAATTCCGGGGAGTGGAACTCTTCGTGTAATATTCCTGCACCAGCGGTCATCCACTGCACATCGCCAGGGCCGATAATGCCGCCGCGACCGGTTGAATCACGGTGTTCAACTTCGCCGCTGTAAACGATAGTCACCGTCTCAAAACCGCGGTGAGGGTGTTCACCTACGCCGCGTTTTTCGTTACCCGGCGTAAACGTATGCGGACCCGCGTAATCAAGCAGCAGGAACGGGCTTAATTGCTCAGCATGAGACTGGTAAGAGAACATCGAGCGAACCGGAAATCCATCGCCAACCCAGTGTGGGCGAGGTGCGGTGTAGACGCCTGTTACTTGTTTCATATGTGTCTCCTCAGTGGCGTTGTTTTGATGTAAATAAGCTTATATTCATGACAGCGAGCTGAGTAGTAGCTAAAATAGCTCTCACTGTCTCAAAAATAGGACAATGAAATGGCAAGGCCGGATCTCAATGATTTTGCATGGTTTGTGCATGTTGTAGAGGAAGGGGGATTCGCGGCGGCGGGTCGGGCGCTTGATGAACCAAAATCAAAACTGAGCCGACGAATAGCGCAACTTGAAGAGAGACTGGGGGTACGACTGATTCAGCGAACCACCCGGCAATTTAACGTGACTGAAGTCGGGCAAACCTTTTACGAACACTGTAAGGCGATGCTGGTGGAGGCGCAGGCGGCGCAGGATGCCATTGCCGCGCTACAGGTTGAACCGCGTGGCGTTGTGAAGCTGACTTGTCCTGTTACGTTGCTGCATGTGCATATCGGGCCAATGCTTGCCCGTTTTATGGCACGTTATCCTGACGTATCAGTACAACTGGAGGCCACTAACCGTCGTGTTGACGTCGTTGGAGAAGGTCTGGATGTGGCGATTCGCGTCAGACCTCGGCCATTTGAGGATAGCGACCTGGTGATGCGCGTCCTGGCGGACAGAGGACATCGCTTGTATGCCAGCCCACAGTTAATTGAGCAGATGGGGGCGCTACACTCTCCGGCAGAGCTGACCCGTTGGCCAGGTTTGAGTCTGGCCTCTGGTAAACATGTGCATCGTTGGGAATTATTCGGCCCGCAGGGCGCGCGGGCGGAGGTGCATTTCACGCCGCGTATGATCACCACCGATATGCTGGCGTTACGCGAAGCCGCAGTCGCCGGCGTAGGTGTTGTTCAACTTCCACAGTTAATGGTAAAAGATCAATTAGCTGCGGGTGAGTTGGTGGCGTTGCTCGACGGTTGGGAACCTAAGCGAGAAATTATTCACGCAGTCTTTCCATCACGCAGGGGATTATTACCGTCAGTGCGCGCATTAGTGGATTTCTTAACGGAAGAATATGCGCGGATGATTGAGGATTAAATACCAGGCCTCAGTCCACAAAAAAGGCCGGTTAAACCGACCTTTTATTATCTGGACGCCATTCGGGCGTTAAAAACAATCAGCGACTACGGAAGACAATGCGGCCTTTGCTCAGGTCGTACGGGGTCAGCTCAACAGTCACTTTGTCGCCCGTCAGGATGCGGATATAGTTTTTACGCATTTTACCGGAGATGTGTGCAGTAACCACGTGACCGTTTTCTAACTCTACGCGGAACATGGTATTAGGTAACGTATCGAGAACGGTACCCTGCATTTCAATATTGTCTTCTTTGGCCATCTAATCCTCTGGGGTATCACTACCGTAATTTGAACCGGCAAGATAATGCCGAAGTTCTTTTAATAAGTAAAGATTTGTGCGTTTAAAACACAGCAAATCGGGTTTGGCGCATTACTCTATCCACACACGGCAAAGCCGCACTTAAAGCGCAACGTGTAAGGGAACGAGGAGATAAACGATAGGCGTTGCCTGACGCGAACTGTTCCTTAACGGCGGCGGGGTAATGGGCTAAACCAACTCTGCGCGACAATTATAACACCCCGACAAAAAATGTGCCGAAAACATTCACTCCTGAGGTGAAAATAACGTCCTGGGAATCCAGAAATGGCTCGGTAGCCGCTGCTGGCGCAGTCTGCTCAGGTGCTCAAGGTACTCCCGACGCGGTGTTTCGACGGCGCCCAGCGAGGCTGTGTGGCTATTTAATACCTGGCAGTCGATTAATTTTCCGCCCTGACGGATAAATTCAGCGCAAAAAACAAGCAGTGCGGTTTTGGACGCATTTTCCTGACGGCTGAACATCGATTCGCCACAAAACAGCGTACCTTGCGCCACGCCATACATACCGCCCACTAATTCATTTTGTCGCCACACCTCAATTGAGTGGGCATGCCCCAGTTCGTGCAGCCGATGGTAAGCATCCACTACATCATGCGTTATCCAGGTGCCTTCTTCCCGGTCATTCGCGCAGCCTTCAATCACCTGACCAAACGCGTAATTGAGCGTCACGCGATAAGGCGAATTTTTATGAAAGCGTTTCATGCTGCGGCTGAGGTGAAATTTCTCGGGCCAAAGAATGGCGCGCGGATCGGGCGACCACCAAAGGATGGGGTCGCCAGGTGAAAACCATGGGAAAATACCGCGCTGATAAGCCATCAGCAGGCGGGCAGGGCTGAGATCGCCGCCAAGCGCCAATAAACCGTTAGGCTCGCGTAAAGCGCCTTCCGGTGAAGGGAAGGCTATGGAATGGCGGGACAGTTGCACCAGGCGCATGACAGCGAAACTCCACTACGCGAGTTTGATCGTTCAATAATAGCTTACAGACGTTGCTTAAACTGGTAATAACGCCCCTGCATGGCTAACAGATCTGCGTGATTACCTTGCTCAATAATTTGTCCGTTGTCCATTACTATTATTTGATCAAAACGTGACAGCCCACGCAGACGATGTGTAACCATTAATACGGTTTTGTTGCGCATGACATCGCTAATTAATTCAAGCATTTGACTTTCCGTTGTGGCATCCAACCCTTCGGTGGGTTCATCCAGCAGCATCAGCGGAGCATCGTGCAATAAGGCGCGGGCGATAGCCAGACGACGGAGCTCGCCGCCAGAAAGCTGACGACCGCCTTCGCCCAGCCATGCGTTGAGTCCATCATCCTCAAGCAGTTTGTCCAGACCGACGCGGCGCAACATCGCGGCTAATGCGTCATCGCCGGTGTGCGGTGCCGCCAGTAACAGGTTATCGCGAAGCGTAGCGCTGAACAGATGCACGCGCTGTGGCACGACGCTGATACTCTGGCGCAGTGTGGCTTCACTAAGGGTCGCAATCGGCTGTTCGTTAATCAGGAGCTCGCCACTCTGCGGATCCCATGCGCGGGTTAGCAATTGCAATAATGTTGACTTACCACAGCCGGTGCGACCGAGAATCGCAATGTGTTCACCGGGGTTGGCCTGCAGGGAAAGTGTATCGAGCGCCTTTTGCGCCTGTCCTGGATAGCTGAATGATACATCGCGTAGCGTAAGGGTTACCTGCTCTGAAACCGAGGAACCCGCATCCGGGAAGGTCACTTCTGGTTGCTGTTCGGTCAGTTCGGTGATGCGCAGCGCAGAGGCAATAACCTGGCCGAGATGTTGAAATGCGCCGGTGACAGGCGCTAACGCTTCGAACGCGGCTAGGGCACAGAAGACAAACAGCGCGATCAGTGCGCCTGGCTGGGTGTTACCGCCCACGCCGCCTGAGGCCATCCATAGCATCATAATCACTGCCAGCGCGCCGACTAACAGCATGACCGCCTGCGACAACGCCGTTAATTCAGACTGGCGTCTCTGGGCTTCGTGCCATTGCAGCTCGGTGGCTTCCATTTGAGCGCGGTAGCGTTCACTGGCGCCAAAAATGGTCAATTCAGCCTGGCCCTGTAGCCAGGAGGTTAACTGCTGACGATATTGCCCACGCAGATGCGTCAGACTTTGTCCGGTGCTTTTGCCTGCCTGATAAAAGAGTGGGGGCAGAATAAATAAGGTCAGCAGCATAATACCGCCGAGGGTGATAGCCAGCGTGAAATCGAGAACGCTTAGACCCAGCGTGACCACCATGATGACGACAAAAGCCCCCACCAGCGGGGAGATCACGCGCAAGTACAGATGATCGAGCGTGTCGACATCAGCCACCACGCGGTTAAGTAATTCACCCTGTCCATAACGGGACAGGCCCGCAGGGGAGAGCGGCAGCAGTTTGCTGAAGGTATAAATACGCAAATGCTGCAGCACACGGAATGTTGCGTCATGGCTGACCAGTCGTTCGAAATAACGCCCCGCGGTGCGGGTGATCGCCGCGCCGCGTACGCCTGCGGCAGGGAGCATATAGTTAAAGCTGTAAATCCCGGTGACGCCAACCACCGCAGAAGCCGACAGGAACCACCCTGAAAGCGTCAGCAAACCAATACTTGCCAGCAGCGTGACGATCGCCAGAACGATCCCCAGCGTTAACATCCATTTGTGACGTTTATACAGCGTCAGATAAGGTAGCAAAGCGCGCATTTAGATGTCCTCCTGACGATGAGCCAGTAATGTCGCAAAAGCCCCGTTGGCTGAGCTAAGTTCGGTCCAGGTACCTTGTTCAACGATCTGTCCGTCCTGCATCACCCAGATAGCGTCCCAGTCAGCAAGATCTTCCAACTGGTGCGTCACCATCAGCGTGGTCTGGCGGCGAGATGCCGCGTTCAACGCCTGCATCACGCGTTGTTCGCTGTGCGCATCAAGGCTGGCGGCGGGTTCGTCCAGAAGCAGTAACTGACAGGGATTGAGTAAGGCGCGAGCGACGGCAACGCGCTGCGCTTGCCCGACGGAAAGTCGGGCCGCCTGATCGCCGACTGGCGTATCCACGCCCTGCGGCAGCAGCGGTAAAAACTCGCTGACCCATGCGCTGTCGAGTGCGGCTTGTAGCTGTTCTTCGCTGGCATCGGGGCGAGCCAGCAGAACGTTTTCGCGTAACGTGGCGGCAGGAAGTTGCGGATTTTGCCCGACCCATGACAGTTGTTTACGCCAGGAATCAGGTGACAGGTCGCGAAGTTCAAAGCCGTTAATTCGCAGCGATCCCCGATAAGAGAGGAAACCGGACAGGACATTAAGCAGCGAACTTTTACCGGAACCGCTGCGTCCAACCAGCACTGCGCGATGACCGGCTGCCAGGGTAAAGTTGAGCGGGCCGGCCAGCACTTTACCTTCCGGCGAAGTGATAATCAGATCGTGTGCCTCAAGTGAAACGGCGTCTTTCGTCGCCAGCTCAATGTCGCCACGCTCTGGATGAGCCAGCGGGGTTTCCATGAAAGTTTTCAGACTATCAGCTGCACCAACGGCTTGCGCTTTGGCGTGATAAAACGTGCCCAGATCGCGCAGGGGCTGGAAAAACTCCGGCGCCAGAATGAGCGCGAGGAAGCCTGCCGCCAGCGTGACGCCCGTCCCGTAGTGGCCGAAATCGAGCTCTCCGAGGTAGGAAAAACCGAAGTAAACCGCCACCAGCGCAATAGACAGAGAGGTAAAGAACTCAAGGACACCGGATGACAGGAACGCCAGGCGCAGGACTTCCATGGTGCGCTGGCGGAAATCTTGCGACGCAGCGCGGATGCTTTCCGTTTCGGCTTCACCGCGACCAAATATTCTTAGCGTTTCCATACCCCGCAGACGATCGAGGAAATGACCGCTGAGGCGGGCAAGAGCCTGAAAATTGCGGCGGTTAGCATCGGCAGCGCCCATACCGACCATTGCCATAAATAACGGGATCAGCGGGGCTGTTCCGAGCAGAATAAGGGCGGCTACCCAGTTTGACGGGAATACCGCCGCCACAATCAATAATGGGACGCATACGGCCAGCGCCATTTGCGGCAGATAACGTGCATAGTAATCATGCATATCGTCAATCTGTTCCAGGATCAGCGTGGCCCAGCTCCCGGCCGGTTTGCCCTGTATCCAGGCCGGACCAGCCTGTTGCAGACGGTCAAGCACCTGGCGGCGAATTTCAAAGCGAATATGTTGCCCTGCGTGAAACCCGACCCGTTCGCGTAACCAGACGACCCATGCCCGCAGGATGAAAATCAATACCAGCACGATGAACGGAAGCAGTAGCGCCTCTCGGGGAATATTGGCCATGATCATATGGTCCAGAATGCGGGCCATGAGCCAGGCCTGAGCGACGATTAACAGACCACTCACGAACCCCAACAGGCGTGAAATGTTCAGCCATCGTTGGGAAATTACACTTTGCTGTTTTAACCAGCGGGTCAGCTCTTTTTGACGGGTTTTATTCATTGCACGCTTAGCAGGTGAGTTATTGGAATTTTTGGGCAGGGCAATGTTACAACGAGGCAAAAATAAAGGCGACTTATAGTCGCCTTTTTTACTTTTGTTACTGATTTGTAAAACTTATTTGCAAGCGTCCGCCAGACCGTCGAGATAACGTTCTGCATCAAGCGCGGCCATACAGCCTGTGCCCGCAGAGGTGATCGCCTGGCGATAAATATGATCCATCACGTCACCGGCTGCGAAGACCCCCGGAATGCTGGTTTGTGTGGCATTACCGTGAATACCGGACTGAACTTTGATGTAGCCGTTTTCCAGTTCAAGCTGACCGTCGAAAATGGCAGTATTCGGGCTGTGACCGATAGCGACAAACAATCCGGCAACGTCAAGTGACTCCACATTGTCAGTGTTTTGCGTATCGCGCAGGCGCAGCCCGGTTACGCCCATTTGATCACCGGTTACTTCTTCCAGCGTGCGGTGGGTGTGCAGCACGATGTTGCCGTTTTCAACTTTATCCATCAAACGCTTGATGAGAATTTTCTCAGCGCGGAAACTGTCGCGACGGTGAATCAAATGCACTTCAGATGCGATATTCGCCAGATACAGCGCTTCTTCAACCGCAGTGTTGCCACCGCCAATCACCGCAACTTTTTGGTTACGGTAGAAGAAACCGTCGCAGGTTGCGCAGGCGGAAACGCCGCGGCCTTTGAATGCTTCTTCTGAAGGCAGGCCCAGGTAACGTGCTGATGCGCCGGTAGCGATGATCAGTGCGTCACAGGTGTACTCTCCGCTATCGCCGGTCAGACGGAAAGGGCGGTTTTGCAGATCAACTTTGCTGATGTGATCAAAAATGATTTCTGTATCAAATTTGGTCGCATGTTCGTGCATACGCTCCATCAGCAGCGGGCCAGTGAGATCGTGCGGATCGCCAGGCCAGTTTTCCACTTCTGTTGTTGTGGTCAGTTGACCACCTTTTTCCATACCGGTAATCAGTACCGGTTGCAGGTTAGCGCGTGCAGCGTAGACCGCAGCGGTATATCCCGCAGGGCCTGAGCCCAGAATAAGAAGTTTACTGTGTTTGGTTGCGCCCATGAGATCCCCATAGTTGTTGGCAGGCAATGAGCAGGATTGTAGGGAATTTACAGGCGTAAAAAAAGAGTATGGCGATTTTGTTAACAATATGTGTAATAGCAGAAACCGATGAGCGGGGGAATAAGTCGTAATACTATAACGATTTCTACTAAAAATCGGTCAGTTATAAGGTGATAAAATGACGATTTTCCATCACTGCGAATGAATAACTGGCATGTTGTACTAAAAATCGATGTTTTGCTTTGACAATCACCTGCTGTTTTGCGAAAACAGTCAAGGAAGAAAAAAAATGTGTCATGTATGTGCTGCATAATCATGCATGTAGATACCATGTTTACCGTGTTAGCGAAATCTACGCATGGTGTGGACAGATGCCATTCGTGATGTCGATAGCCGCCGACAGGCAACGGTCTTCTCACCATAAGCCCAGGCATTACAAACCGAAAATCCCTCTGGGTTGCGGTTTATTTTGATGGGTAGCGACTCTGAACAGTGATGTTGGTAGAGTCAGGCAGGAGTAGGGAAGGAATACAGAGAGACAATAATAATGGTAGATAGTAAGAAGCGCCCTGGCAAAGATCTCGACCGTATCGATCGTAACATTCTTAATGAGCTGCAAAAGGATGGGCGTATTTCTAACGTCGAGCTTTCTAAACGTGTGGGACTTTCACCAACGCCCTGCCTTGAGCGTGTGCGTCGGTTGGAAAGACAGGGTTTTATTCAGGGCTATACAGCGCTGTTAAACCCGCATTATCTGGATGCATCACTTCTGGTTTTTGTTGAGATTACTCTGAATCGTGGCGCCCCGGATGTGTTTGAGCAATTTAACTCTGCAGTACAAAAACTTGAAGAAATTCAAGAGTGTCATTTGGTTTCCGGTGATTTCGACTATTTGTTGAAAACACGCGTACCGGATATGTCGGCGTACCGTAAGCTGTTGGGGGAAACCCTGCTGCGTCTGCCGGGCGTGAATGACACACGTACTTATGTCGTAATGGAAGAAGTCAAACAGAGCAATCGTCTGGTAATTAAGACGCGCTAACACGGAACAGGTGCAAAATCGACGCAGTTTGATTACACTCCTGTTAATCCATACAGCAACAGTGCCGGGGCAACCCGGTGCTGTTGTCCGTTTTAGCATCGGGCAGGAAAAGCCTGAAACCTGGAGAGCCGTTTTTGAGCCAGGAATACACTGAAGACAAAGACGTCACATTGACGAAGTTAAGCAGCGGGCGCCGACTCCTGGAAGCGCTACTGATCCTTATTGCCCTTTTTGCCGTCTGGTTGATGGCTGCCTTACTCAGCTTTAACCCTTCGGATCCCAGTTGGTCGCAAACCGCGTGGCACGAACCTATCCATAATCTGGGGGGAATACCCGGAGCATGGCTGGCAGACACACTGTTCTTTATTTTTGGCGTCATGGCCTACACCATTCCCGTCATCATTGTCGGCGGCTGCTGGTTTGCATGGCGACACCAGGCCAGCGACGAATACGTCGATTATTTTGCCGTTTCGCTGCGTATTATTGGCGTTCTGGCGCTGATCCTTACCTCTTGCGGGCTTGCCGCAATCAATGCCGATGACATCTGGTATTTCGCCTCTGGCGGCGTGATCGGCAGCCTGCTCAGCACCACGTTGCAACCATTACTGCACAGTAGCGGCGGTACGCTGACGCTATTGTGCATTTGGGCTGCGGGATTAACGCTGTTTACCGGCTGGTCATGGGTGAGCATTGCGGAAAAACTGGGCGGCTGGTTACTCAATATCCTGACGTTTGCCAGCAACCGTACCCGCCGCGACGATACCTGGGTCGATGACGAAGAATATGAAGATGAAGATGAGTCTTTCGACGCCGCTGATGGCAAACCTGATGAATCGCGTCGGGCGCGTATTCTGCGCGGTGCGTTAGCGCGCCGTAAGCGTCTGGCGGAGAAATTTACCAACCCGCTTGGCCGTCATACTGATGCTGCGCTGTTTTCCGGCAAACGCATGGATGATGAAGATGAAATTGAATACAGCGCTCGTGGCGTGGTTGCCGATCCTAACGATGTGCTGTTCTCCGGTAATCGTGCGACGCTGCCTGAATATGACGAACTTGACCCACTGCTGAATGGCCATTCGGTGACAGAGCCAGTTGCCGCCGCAGCGGCAGCGACAACGGCAGCTCAGGCCTGGAGCGCACCGGTTGATCCGCTGCTGCAAACATCGCCAGTGACCAATACTGTTATGGAACAACCGGCCCCAGCCGTAGCCTGGCAAGCCGTGCCTGGTCCGCAAACCGGTGATGCGATGATTGCGCCAGCACCTGAGGGGTATCCTCAGCCAGCCCACTACGCACAGCCACCGGTGCAGCAGTATGAACCATGGCAGCAGCCGGTTGTGGAGGAAAGTCCGCAGCCGCAGGAATTTACCGCGGAGCACAACTGGCAGCCGGAACCTGCTTATCAGCCGGAGCCCGTGCAGCAACCTGTTTATCAGCCGGAATCAACCTTTCAACAAAACGCCGCGTTCCAGCAGCCTGCGGTTGAACAACCGCCTGTAGTGGAACCTGAGCCGGTGGTTGAAGAGGCTAAACCGACTCGTCCGCCACTCTACTATTTTGAAGAAGTTGAAGAGAAACGTGCACGTGAGCGCGAGCAACTGGCTGCCTGGTATCAGCCGATTCCAGAGCCTGCTCAGGAGCCTGAACGTGTTAAGCCGTCTATGCCGACGGCAGCATCCATACCGCCCGTTGAGTCAGTAGCTGCCGTTGCGCCGCTGGCCGCCGGGGTGAAAAACGCCGCTTTAGGGGCGGGTGCGGCTGCCGCAGCACCTGTCTTTAGTCTTGCGGGTAGCGGTGCGCCGCGTCCACAGGTGAAAGAGGGGATTGGTCCGCAGTTACCGCGTCCGAATCGTGTGCGCGTGCCTACTCGTCGGGAGCTGGCGTCGTATGGCATAAAACTGCCGTCACAACGTATGGCTGAAGAGAAAGCGCGCGAAGAGCATCTTGATACAGATGCGTACAGTGACGAAGAAATTGACGCAATGCAGCAAGATGAGCTGGCGCGTCAGTTCGCCCAGTCGCAGCAGCACCGCTATGGCGACGAGTATCAGGATGATGCCAGTCAGACTGATGATGATTCAGCCGCAGAAGCGGAACTGGCTCGCCAGTTTGCCTCTTCCCAGCAGCAGCGCTATTCCGGTGAACAGCCTGCCGGGGCGAATCCGTTCTCGCTTGATGACTTTGAATTTTCGCCAATGAAAACGCTGGTGGATGATGGTCCGCATGAGCCGCTATTTACTCCAGGCGTAATGCCGGAGTCTGCACCGCAGTACCAGCAGCCTGTCGCACCGCAGCAGCATTACCAGCAGCCAGCGCAGCCAGTCGCACCGCAGCAGCATTACCAGCAGCCAGCGCAGCCTGTCGCACCACAACAGCATTACCAGCAACCGGCGCAGCCTGTCGCACCACAGCAGCATTATCAGCAGCCAGCGCAGCCAGTCGCACCGCAGCAGCATTATCAGCAGCCGGCGCAGCCTGTTACAGCGCCGCCGCAGGATAGCCTGATCCATCCGCTCCTGATGCGTAATGGCGACAGTCGTCCGGCGCACCGTCCAAGTACGCCGCTGCCATCGTTGGATCTGCTCACGCCGCCGCCGAGTGAGGTTGAGCCGATAGATACTTTCGCTCTGGAGCAAATGGCTCGTCTGGTGGAGGCTCGTCTGGCGGACTTCCGCATTAAAGCCGATGTGGTGAACTACTCACCTGGTCCGGTTATTACCCGCTTTGAGCTTAATCTTGCTCCTGGAGTTAAAGCGGCGCGTATTTCCAACCTGTCGCGAGATCTGGCGCGTTCATTGTCGACCGCAGCGGTACGCGTGGTCGAGGTAATTCCGGGCAAACCGTATGTCGGGCTGGAGTTACCCAACAAAAAACGTCAAACCGTTTATCTGCGCGAAGTGTTGGATAACGCCAAATTCCGTGATAACTCATCTCCGCTGACCGTGGTACTGGGTAAAGATATTGCGGGCGAACCGGTGGTTGCCGATCTGGCGAAAATGCCGCACCTGCTGGTGGCAGGGACAACCGGTTCCGGTAAGTCGGTTGGGGTGAACGCCATGATCCTCAGCATGTTATACAAGGCGCAGCCGGAAGACGTTCGCTTTATCATGATTGACCCGAAAATGCTGGAACTGTCGGTTTATGAAGGCATTCCGCATTTGCTGACTGAAGTTGTGACCGACATGAAAGATGCTGCCAACGCCCTGCGCTGGAGCGTCAATGAAATGGAACGTCGCTACAAGCTGATGTCGGCGCTTGGCGTGCGTAACCTTGCCGGTTATAACGAAAAAATTGCTGAAGCCGCCCGTATGGGACGTCCGATTCCGGACCCGTACTGGAAGCCGGGCGACAGTATGGATGTTCAGCATCCGGTGCTGGAAAAACTGCCGTATATTGTTGTGCTGGTGGATGAATTCGCCGACCTGATGATGACCGTGGGTAAAAAGGTGGAAGAACTGATTGCTCGTCTGGCGCAAAAAGCGCGTGCGGCGGGGATCCACCTGGTGCTGGCGACCCAGCGACCGTCGGTTGACGTTATCACTGGTCTGATTAAAGCGAACATCCCAACGCGTATCGCCTTTACCGTGTCCAGTAAAATTGACTCGCGTACCATCCTTGACCAGGGCGGAGCGGAATCGCTGTTGGGTATGGGTGACATGCTTTATTCCGCACCAAACTCAACGATCCCTGTGCGTGTACACGGCGCCTTTGTACGTGATGAAGAAGTTCACGCTGTGGTTCAGGACTGGAAAGCGCGCGGTCGTCCACAATACGTTGACGGCATAACGTCTGACAGCGAAAGCGAAGGCGGCGGTGGCGGCTTTGATGGTGGCGAAGAGTTGGATCCGCTGTTCGATCAGGCGGTAAACTTTGTCACCCAGAAACGCAAAGCCTCAATCTCCGGCGTCCAGCGTCAGTTCCGTATCGGTTACAACCGAGCGGCGCGTATCATCGAACAGATGGAAGCGCAGGGAATTGTCAGCGAGCAAGGGCATAATGGTAATCGTGAAGTGCTGGCTCCACCGCCCTTCGAATGATTGCAAAGTTAAGTAATTCAGTATTTTCTACTTTCCTCATGCTGATTTTTGGCCTGAAATGGATAGCAGAGGGATCTCCCCGTTGGGAGTGACGTATTTTGAGGAATAACAATGAAAAGAATCGCAATCACCTGTGCATTATTGTCGAGCTTTGTGGTGAGCAGCGTCTGGGCAGATGCTGCCAGCGACCTGAAAAGCCGCCTGGATAAAGTCAGTAGCTTCCATGCCAGTTTTACTCAGAAGGTCACGGACGGTAGCGGTGCGGCGGTGCAGGAAGGTCAGGGTGACTTATGGGTTAAACGTCCTAATCTGTTTAACTGGCATATGACGCAGCCTGACGAGAGCATCCTGGTTTCCGATGGTAAAACGCTGTGGTTCTTTAACCCGTTTGTTGAGCAGGCGACTGCGACATGGCTGAAAGACGCCACGGGCAACACGCCGTTTATGCTGATTGCACGTAACCAGGCCAGCGACTGGCAGCAGTACAATATTAAGCAAAATGGCGATGATTTCGTGCTGACGCCAAAAACCAGCAGCGGTAACCTTAAGCAGTTTACTATCAATGTTGGGCGTGACGGGACGATCCACCAGTTCAGCGCCGTTGAACAAGACGATCAGCGCAGCAGCTATCAGCTGAAATCTCAGCAGAATGGTGCGATTGAACCCTCTAAATTCACCTTTACCCCGCCGCAAGGTGTAACGGTTGACGATCAACGTAAGTAGAGGCGTGTGAGTGAGCAATCTGTCGCTCGACTTTTCTGATAATACTTTTCAGCCGCTGGCCGCGCGTATGCGGCCAGAAAATTTAGCGCAGTATATCGGCCAGCAGCATCTGCTGGCTGCGGGCAAACCCTTGCCGCGCGCCATTGAGGCCGGGCATCTGCACTCCATGATTTTATGGGGACCGCCGGGGACCGGGAAAACGACGCTTGCCGAAGTTATTGCCCGTTACGCCAACGCCGATGTCGAACGAATTTCGGCAGTTACGTCTGGCGTTAAAGAAATTCGTGAAGCGATTGAGCGTGCGCGTCAGAACCGTAACGCGGGTCGACGCACGATCCTGTTCGTGGACGAAGTTCACCGTTTTAATAAAAGCCAACAGGATGCGTTTTTACCGCATATCGAAGACGGTACCATTACGTTTATTGGCGCCACCACTGAAAACCCCTCGTTTGAGCTCAACTCGGCGCTGTTGTCGCGTGCACGCGTTTATCTACTGAAATCGTTAACTTCCGACGACATTGAACAGGTGCTGGACCAGGCGATGTCAGACAAAGCGCGTGGTTATGGCGGCCAGGATATTGTTCTGCCGCCAGAAACGCGTCGGGCTATTGCCGAACTGGTTAATGGTGACGCGCGGCGGGCGCTGAATACGCTGGAAATGATGGCCGATATGGCCGAAGTTGATGATTCCGGCAAGCGCGTATTGAAACCAGAATTGCTCACCGAAATTGCCGGTGAACGTAGTGCGCGTTTCGATAATAAAGGCGATCGTTTTTACGATCTCATCTCCGCATTACACAAGTCGGTACGTGGAAGCGCCCCAGATGCGGCGCTTTATTGGTATGCGCGAATTATTACCGCTGGTGGCGATCCGCTGTACGTTGCCCGTCGCTGTCTGGCGATTGCCTCAGAAGATGTCGGCAATGCCGATCCCCGCGCCATGCAGGTGGCGATTTCCGCATGGGACTGTTTTACCCGCGTGGGACCCGCGGAAGGCGAACGCGCGATTGCTCAGGCGATTGTTTATCTGGCCTGTGCGCCAAAGAGTAATGCGGTTTACACCGCCTTCAAAGCCGCGTTGTCTGATGCCCGCGAACGTCCGGATTACGACGTGCCGGTTCACCTGCGCAATGCGCCGACTAAGCTGATGAAAGAGATGGGCTACGGTCAGGAGTATCGTTATGCCCATGATGAGCCTAATGCCTATGCCGCCGGAGAAGAGTACTTCCCGCAGGAAATGGCACAAACGCGCTATTATCGCCCCACAAACAGAGGTCTTGAAGGCAAGATTGGCGAAAAGCTCGCCTGGCTCGCCGGACAGGATCAAAATAGCCCTATAAAACGCTACCGTTAGTGTTATCGTTGCGGTAATGTTGTCTCTGTATCCCTGTGACCGCAGGCTGTGGTCACTTTCTCCTATTTTAATTCGATAAGCACAGGATAAGCATGCTCGATCCCAATCTGCTGCGTAATGAGCCAGACGCAGTCGCAGAAAAACTGGCAAGCCGGGGCTTTAAGCTGGATGTAGATAAGCTGCGCGCTCTTGAAGAGCGTCGTAAAGTTCTGCAGGTACAAACTGAAAACCTGCAGGCAGAGCGTAACTCGCGATCGAAATCCATCGGCCAGGCAAAAGCGCGCGGGGAAGATATCGAGTCTTTACGTCTGGAAGTGAACAAACTGGGCGAAGAGCTGGATGCCGCGAAAGCTGAACTTGATACCTTACAGGCCGAGATCCGCGACATTGCGCTGACTATTCCTAACCTGCCAGCGGACGACGTTCCGGTGGGTAAAGATGAAAATGACAACGTCGAAGTCAGCCGCTGGGGTACTCCGCGTGAGTTTGATTTCGAAGTGCGCGATCACGTTACCCTGGGTGAAATGCACACGGGTCTTGATTTCGCCGCTGCGGTTAAGCTGACCGGCTCTCGTTTCGTGGTCATGAAAGGGCAGATTGCGCGTATGCACCGTGCGCTGTCTCAGTTCATGCTGGATCTGCATACTGAACAGCATGGCTATAGCGAAAACTACGTCCCGTATCTGGTTAACCATGACACGCTGTACGGTACAGGCCAACTGCCGAAATTCGCTGGCGATCTGTTCCATACCCGTCCGCTGGATGAAGAAGCTGACAGCAGCAACTATGCGCTGATCCCAACAGCAGAAGTTCCGCTGACCAACCTGGTGCGCGACGAAATCATCGATGAAGATGCGCTGCCGATCAAAATGACTGCGCATACGCCGTGCTTCCGTTCTGAAGCAGGTTCTTACGGTCGTGACACGCGTGGTCTGATCCGTATGCACCAGTTCGATAAAGTTGAGATGGTGCAGATTGTTCGCCCGGAAGATTCGATGGACGCGCTGGAAGAGATGACCGGCCATGCCGAGAAGGTCCTGCAACTGCTGGGTCTGCCGTATCGCAAAATCATCCTGTGCACTGGTGACATGGGCTTCGGCGCATGCAAAACTTACGATCTGGAAGTGTGGATCCCGGCGCAGAACACCTATCGCGAAATCTCCTCTTGCTCCAACGTGTGGGATTTCCAGGCTCGTCGTATGCAGGCGCGTTGCCGCAGCAAATCCGACAAAAAGACCCGTTTAGTGCATACTCTGAACGGTTCCGGTCTGGCGGTTGGGCGTACGCTGGTTGCGGTAATGGAAAACTATCAGCAGGCTGATGGCCGCATTCAGGTTCCGGAAGTATTACGTCCGTACATGAATGGCCTGGAATTCATCGGTTAAGTTACCTTTCTCTGCTAAAAAAGCGCCTCAGGGCGCTTTTTTTATGCCCGTTTGACGTCGGACAATAACGACTACTCCCATAGGGGTAATACTGACTTCGAATGAAAGTCAGTATTTTTCTCTGTCTTTTAGCAAATTCAGTTTCTACCAGCCCGTATATCGATATTAACGTTATATAAAAAACTATACATCGAATATTTGTTTATTGTGAGCAGCAGAGTGAGCCACTATGAAAACTAAGATCCCCGATGCCGTGCTGGCAGCTGAGGTTACTCGCCGCGGTTTGGTGAAAACGACTGCGATAGGCGGACTGGCGGTGGCCAGTAGCGCGTTTACCCTGCCATTTACCCGTATTGCAAATGCTGCAGAAGCCCTTAATCCGACACCGATTAATGAGAAAGTGATCTGGAGCGCGTGTACGGTGAACTGCGGCAGCCGCTGCCCGCTGCGTATGCATGTGGTCGACGGTGAAATAAAGTATGTCGAAACCGACAACACCGGCGATGACAACTATGACGGTCTGCACCAGGTACGCGCCTGTCTGCGTGGTCGATCCATGCGTCGCCGAGTCTATAATCCCGATCGTCTGAAATACCCGATGAAACGCGTTGGTAAGCGTGGCGAAGGAAAATTTGAGCGCATCAGTTGGGATGAAGCCTACGACATCATTGCAAGCAATATGCAGCGTCTTATCAAAGACTACGGCAATGAGTCTATCTACCTGAACTACGGTACCGGTACGCTGGGTGGCACTATGACGCGCTCGTGGCCGCCGGGTAAAACGCTGGTAGCACGGTTGATGAACTGCTGCGGCGGCTATCTTAATCACTACGGTGACTACTCTTCAGCGCAAATCGCTGCCGGGTTGAACTATACCTACGGCGGCTGGGCTGACGGTAACAGCCCGTCCGACATTGAAAACAGCAAGCTGGTGGTTATGTTCGGTAATAACCCTGGTGAAACCCGTATGAGCGGGGGTGGGGTAACCTATTACCTTGAACAGGCGCGACAGAAATCCAATGCCCGCATGATCATTATCGATCCCCGTTATACGGATACCGGTGCGGGGCGTGAAGATGAATGGATCCCGATCCGTCCTGGTACTGATGCGGCGCTGGTCAATGGTCTGGCGTATGTCCTGATCACCGAAAACATGGTTGACCAACCGTTCCTCGACAAATACTGCGTGGGTTACGACGAGAAAACCTTACCGGCCGACGCGCCGAAGAACGGTCACTATAAGGCGTATATTCTTGGGCAGGGTAAGGATGGCATTGCCAAGACCCCGGAGTGGGCGGCGCAGATTACCGGTATTCCCGCTGAACGTATCGTCAAACTGGCGCGCGAAATAGGTAGCGCTAAACCGGCATACATCAGCCAGGGGTGGGGACCGCAGCGTCATGCTAACGGTGAAATAGCGACCCGCGCCATTTCTATGCTCGCTATCCTGACCGGTAACGTTGGGATCAACGGCGGCAACAGCGGGGCGCGTGAGGGCTCATACAGTTTGCCGTTTGAGCGTATGCCAACGCTGGAAAACCCTGTTGAAACCAGCATCTCGATGTTCATGTGGACGGACGCGATTGAGCGAGGCCCGGAGATGACGGCCCTGCGTGACGGCGTACGCGGCAAAGACAAGCTCGATGTTCCTATTAAGATGATCTGGAACTATGCCGGTAACTGTCTGATTAACCAACACTCTGATATTAACCGCACGCATGAAATCCTCCAGGACGAGAAGAAGTGCGAGATGATTGTCGTCATCGACTGTCATATGACTTCCTCGGCGAAATACGCGGACATTTTGCTGCCGGACTGCACCGCCTCTGAGCAGATGGATTTCGCGTTGGATGCCTCATGCGGGAACATGTCCTATGTGATTTTCACCGATCAGGCGATCAAACCACGCTTCGAATGCAAGACTATCTACCAGATGACCAGCGAGCTGGCGAAGCGCCTTGGCGTTGAGCAGCAGTTTACAGAAGGTCGTACTCAGGAAGAGTGGATGCGCCATCTGTATGAGCAGTCGCGCAAAGCGATTCCTGAACTGCCTACGTTTGAAGAATTCCGTCAGCAAGGGATCTTTAAACAGCGCGATCCGCAAGGACATCATGTGGCGTATAAGGCGTTCCGAGAAGATCCTAAAGCCAATCCGCTGACCACTCCGTCAGGTAAGATCGAAATTTATTCGCAGCAGCTTGCCGAGATCGCGGCAACCTGGGAACTGCCGGAAGGTGATGTAATCGATCCGCTACCGATTTATACCCCAGGCTTTGAAAGCTTAAACGATCCGCTGGTGGAGAAATTCCCTTTGCAGCTGACCGGCTTCCACTATAAGTCTCGCGTTCACTCGACCTATGGCAACGTCGATGTCCTGAAAGCATCCTGCCGCCAGGAAATGTGGATCAACCCGATGGATGCGCAGCGACGCGGTATTAACAACGGCGACAAGGTACGTATCTTTAACGATCGTGGTGAAGTGCATATTGAGGCGAAAGTGACACCACGTATGATGCCCGGCGTGGTGGCATTGGGCGAAGGGGCCTGGTATGACCCGGATGCAAAACGCGTGGATCAGGGCGGTTGTATTAACGTCCTGACGACCCAGCGTCCGTCTCCTCTCGCAAAGGGGAATCCGTCACACACGAACCTTGTTCAGGTTGAAAAGGCGTAAGGAGTAACCGATGACAACCCAGTATGGATTTTTTATTGATTCCAGCCGTTGCACCGGTTGCAAAACCTGCGAACTGGCCTGCAAAGATTTCAAAAATTTAACCCCGGAAGTCAGCTTCCGCCGCATTTATGAATACGCAGGCGGCGACTGGCAGGAGGACAACGGCGTCTGGCATCAGAACGTCTTTGCTTATTACCTCTCCATTGCGTGTAACCACTGTGAAGATCCGGCCTGTACCAAGGTTTGTCCGAGCGGCGCGATGCACAAACGTGAAGATGGTTTTGTCGTTGTCGACGAAGATGTTTGCATTGGCTGCCGGTATTGCCACATGGCCTGTCCTTACGGCGCGCCGCAGTACAATGCTGAAAAAGGGCATATGACTAAATGTGATGGCTGCCATGAGCGCGTCGCTGAAGGCAAGAAACCTATCTGCGTGGAGTCCTGCCCACTGCGTGCGCTGGATTTTGGTCCGATTGAAGAGCTGCGCAAAAAACACGGTACTTTGGCTGCGGTAGCGCCACTGCCGGGCGCGCACTTTACCAAACCAAGTATTGTCATCAAACCTAACGCCAATAGCCGCCCGACCGGGGATACTACAGGTTATCTGGCCAATCCGAAGGAGGTGTAAGATGGGAAGTGGATGGCATGAATGGCCGCTGATGATCTTCACTGTCTTCGGACAGTGTGTAGTTGGTGGCTTTATCGTTCTGGCGCTGGCGTTGATGAAAGGGGACTTACGCCCTGAATCGCAGCAGCGCGTGATTGCCTGCATGTTCGGGCTGTGGGTATTAATGGGCATTGGCTTTATTGCTTCCATGCTCCACCTGGGCTCACCGATGCGCGCCTTTAACTCACTCAATCGTATAGGATCTTCTGCGTTGAGTAATGAAATTGCCAGCGGCTCAATCTTCTTTGCCGTTGGCGGCATCGGCTGGCTGCTGGCAACGTTGAAAAAAATGTCGCCCGTATTACGCAATCTGTGGTTAGTTGTCACCATGGTACTGGGCGTGGTTTTTGTCTGGATGATGGTGCGCGTGTATAACACCATCGATACCGTACCGACCTGGTACAGCATCTGGACGCCGCTGGGCTTCTTCCTGACGATGTTTATGGGCGGTCCGCTGCTGGGATATCTGTTGCTGAGAATTGCTGGTGTGGACGGTTGGGCGATGCGCCTGTTGCCGGCTATTTCAGTGCTTGCTCTGGTCGTGAGCGCCATCATGTCTGTAATGCAGGGGGCTGAACTGGCGACGATCCACAGTTCCATTCAACAGGCGTCTGCGCTGGTTCCGGATTACGGCTCGCTGATGGCGTGGCGGATTGTCGCTCTGGCATTAGCGTTGTGCTGCTGGATTGTACCGCAAGTGAAAGGCTACCAGCCTGCAGTTCCGCTGCTTTCCGTCGCGTTTATTCTGCTGTTAGTCGGCGAGTTGATTGGTCGTGGCGTGTTCTACGGGCTGCATATGACCGTCGGTATGGCGGTTGCCAGCTAAATGACAAACCGGGGCATAGCCCCGGTTTTTTACTTCTGTTTAGTTAACGTGTCGTAGCTGGTCATCAGATTGCGATAATCAGGAATGTGATTAGAGAACAGCGTCGCCAGACCTTCGATATCGTTGCGCCAGTCGCGATGCAACTCACATGCGACACCAAACCACGTCATCAGTTGAGCACCGGCCTGGGACATCCGATCCCATGCTGAATGGCGAGTAATTTCATTAAATGTACCCGACGCATCGGTTACGACAAAGACATCAAAACCTTCTTCAATAGCCGAGAGCGCAGGGAAAGCAACGCAAACTTCCGTCACGACACCGGCAATAATCAGCTGTTTTTTACCGGTCGCTTTCACTGCTTTCACGAAATCTTCGTTATCCCACGCGTTAATGTTTCCGGGGCGAGCAATATAAGGCGCATCGGGAAATTGAGCTTTCAGTTCCGGTACCAGTGGCCCGTTTGGTCCTGTCTCAAAACTGGTTGTCAGAATGGTTGGGAGTTTGAAGTATTTTGCTAAGTCGCCGAGGGCAAGCACGTTGTTTTTAAATTTATCGGGATCGATATCCCGAACCAAAGAGAGCAGGCCAGCCTGATGGTCGACCAGCAGTACTGCCGCATTATCTTTATCAAGTCTTACGTAAGGTTTAGTCATGATATTTCTCCTGTTCAGCATCAGTGGGGGAAATTTGATGAGTTTAAGTCTACAGAAAGAACGATATATGGATTAGATACCTAAATAAGAACTCACTGTTCTATTTTGAAGACAATGCAGATCTGCATCCCGCATAGAGTTTAGTAAGAAATAAAAGTAAGGGGAGTCCATGAAATTTTTCGACTGAACGCAACGCGAGATTTTTGTTTTAGATCAATAAAAACAAGCAGATGTGTTTTTGTGTTTTTTATCTATTCACATTAAGAATCAGTAATGCAAATCGATCGTCCGGAAAGCGCCTCAGCCCTTTGATTGCGCCGATTGACAATGTTTTTGGCAGTGGCATGATGCGCATGAAATTTGAACTTCCTCACGGTTTTTATTCATGTCCATCTATACCCGTCCCGTCATGCTGTTGCTGTGCGGGCTGCTTCTGCTGACCCTGGCGATCGCCGTGTTAAACACGCTCGTCCCGCTTTGGCTCGCCCATGAAAATTTGCCCACCTGGCAGGTAGGTGTGGTGAGTTCTTCCTACTTTACCGGCAATCTGGTAGGGACGTTGCTGACCGGGTATTTAATAAAACACCTTGGTTTTAATCGCAGCTATTACATTGCCTCGCTTATTTTTGCCGCGGGCTGTATCGGCCTGGGGGTTATGGTGGGGTTCTGGAGCTGGATGACCTGGCGTTTTATCGCCGGTGTTGGCTGCGCCATGATTTGGGTGGTAGTGGAAAGTGCGCTGATGTGCAGCGGGAATTCGCGTAATCGCGGACGCTTGCTTGCCGCCTATATGATGATCTATTACGTGGGGACGTTTTTAGGCCAGCTACTGGTTAGTAAAGTATCAACAGAATTGATGAACGTCCTGCCGTGGGTGACGGGTACGATCCTGGCTGGTGTTTTGCCATTGCTCTTTACGCGCATTGCCAATCAGCAGGGTGATGAACAGCAGTCTACTCCTATTACCTCCATGCTGAGGCTGCGTCAGGCGCGTCTGGGCGTTAACGGCTGTATTATTTCCGGGATTGTGCTGGGGTCTTTGTATGGCCTGATGCCGCTGTATCTCAACCATCAAGGGGTGAGCAACGCCAGCATTGGTTTCTGGATGGCGGTTCTGGTTAGCGCCGGTATTCTGGGGCAATGGCCGATTGGCCGCCTGGCAGACAAGCTGGGGCGCCTGCTGGTTTTACGCGTCCAGGTCTTCGTGGTTATCGTCGGAAGTATCGCCATGCTGAATCAGGCGGCGATGGCGCCTGCGTTGTTTATGTTGGGTGTGGCAGGTTTTACCCTCTATCCGGTGGCGATGGCCTGGGCCTGTGAAAAGGTTGAACATCATCAGCTGGTCGCCATGAATCAGGCATTGTTATTAAGCTATACCGTTGGCAGCCTGCTTGGTCCTTCATTCACCGCCATGCTGATGCAGAATTATTCCGATAATCTGTTATTCATTATGATTGCCAGCGTATCGTTTATTTATCTGCTGATGTTGTTGCGTAGCGCCAGACATACACCGACTCCGGTGGCTCACGTATAAAGCGCGCCAGACGGTATGCAAGGCAAAATGTTTGCATACCGTGACTCATTTTCCCATTGCGGGTATGCCGGAAGTTGCGAGGTATTCGCATGCTTTCAGCGTGCAGTGAAGCTGCGCCTGACTGGTCATACTCGTCAGCTGTTGTAAATGCTCCCCTTCATCCAGCCAGCAAACCAGTTTTTGAATCATTTCAATATGTCGGGTGCTGCTGGCAGCCGCCAGGACAATAATTAACCGCACATCTGGATGCCCTGGAAAAGGCACCGCCTCTTTCAGACACAAGAGCGACAAATGTGTCTCACTGCTTATCACTCCTTCTTCCGGACGAGCGTGCGGCAGGGCAAACTCAGGGCTTAAGATGTACCACGGACCCAGTTGTTCTGTTTCACGGATGATTGCCTGAGCGTAGGCGGACGTAATCGCGCCCAGTTCTTCCAGAGGCTGGCAAGCCAGCGTCACGGCCTCCTGCCAGGAGTGGCATTGTTCACGAAACTGACAGGCAGAAAATAGCGCAGATGTCATTGTGTTCTCCTTATTTCAGAGCAGCAGACCGCATTGCGGTCTGCCAACCCGAACTATCTGAGGGCTTCAAAGAGTGCGGTCGCCGAAATACCGTATTTCTCTTTCAACTGGCGGCTATTGCCTGATTCCGTAAACGTATCTTGTGCCCCCAGTCGGATTAATCTCGTGGTTAATCCTTCCTCCGCCAATACTTCAGCAACCTGTCCGCCAAGCCCACCGGTGATCGTGTGATTTTCAATTGTTGCGATCTGCGGGCAGTTGGCAATCAGTTGCAGAAAGCGCTGGCGGTTAAACGGTTTTAGCATAGCGACGTGAATCAGCTTGCCACGTTTTCCCTGGGCGCACAGCTGCACATAACCTGCGCTTGCCTGCTCCAGAACGGTCCCTTCATAGAGAATGGCGAAGTCATTGCCTGAGTCCTCCACGGCGGCGATATCGGTCACTCGCGGAACGGCAGATTTATCGCGCACGGGCATCGGTTCTCGGGCTACGCGAATATAGACCGGACCGGGAATGTTTACTGCCTGTTCAAATGCGGACTCAACTTCTTCAGCGTCGGCAGGCGTTAGAATTGTGAGCCCCGGCAGTACGCGCGTCAGGGCCAGATCTTCCAGCGCATGATGCGATGCGCCGTCAGGTCCATCATCCATTCCTGGGTGGCTACCAACTAATTTAATGTTAGCTTTGGCGTAGCACGCCTGGCGCAGTTGAGTCCAGGCGGTGCCTGTCACAAACATCGCAAAGTTAACGTAGAACGGAATATTTCCTTCCAACGCCTGGCCAGTGGCAAAGCTCATTGCCGATCCTTCCGCAATACCCATTTCAAAGAAAGCGTCTGGATAGACGGCCTGGAACTGGTCAGTGCGGGTGGAGCTGGCTAAATCACTATCAATGGCGACAATGGGATAGCCCTTTTTTTTCAGGGCAATGAGTGCGTTACCAATTTCATCACGTGGGGCTTTCATCACTGCAACTCCTCCATAGCCTGCTGATATTGTTCGGTGGTTGGGGTTTTTGAATGCCAGTCACCGTTATTTTCCATATAGCTAACGCCACTGCCTTTGGTGGTATGCGCAATAATGGCGACAGGTTTTCCTTTCAGATGGCGTGAAAGCATCAGCGTGTCGGCAACCTGATGCATATCGTTACCGTTATGGAGTTCGAGTACGTGCCAGCCGAAAAGACGCACTTTGTCGGCCAGAGGTTCCAGATTCACCACCTGATTAACGGGGTCGTGGGAGGAAAAACCGTTGTAGTCGATAATCGCCACCAGGTTATCCATCTTCATATGGCCTGCCTGTTGTAGCGTCTCCCAGATTTGCCCTTCGTGCATTTCGCCATCGCCAATGATGGCGAAAACGCGCTGTGATTCCCC
The DNA here is from genome assembly GCF_027919895.1 of Citrobacter sp. 21OH12SH02A-Citro. Lineage (NCBI taxonomy): Bacteria > Pseudomonadati > Pseudomonadota > Gammaproteobacteria > Enterobacterales > Enterobacteriaceae > Citrobacter > Citrobacter sp. 21OH12SH02A-Citro. The sequence goes on along the minus strand of NZ_CP114801.1, from coordinate 3,089,325 downwards.
CCGCTGTTTTTTGGCCGCCGCCATACCAAAGGCAATGGATAATCCCTGGCCCAGCAGGCCGGTTGTTGCATCGACTTCGGGAAGAGATTTGATGCTAGGGTGCCCCTGTAAACGTGAGTTAATTTGTCGAAAAGTATTAAATTCGCTGCGCTCAATTTTGCCTTTTTGATGCAGCATGGCGTACTGAGCAGCAACCGCATGACCTTTGCTCATGACCACGCGAGCGCGAGGGGCGCAGGAGAAGTCCACCTCTTGATCGTAAATCCAGGTCAGAATGTCGATGATGGACAATGCACCGCCAGGATGGCCAATGCCTGATTCATAAATCATGGTGACAATATCCCGGCGAGCAGCCAGCGCATGGGATTTTAATTCGTCAATATTCATGTTCATTCCTTATCAGGGCAACATTTTGCCGATGTAATAAACCACTAAGCCGAGGGCGACAAAATCTGTCTCCGGGAAGCTAGTACCGGACAATCCCACCGATTCCATGATGGGATAGATGAGTGCCGGGCCAATACCAATTAATATGCCAGTGACAAAGCTACCGGCGATGGCCCCTTTCCAGCCTCCTGACGCATTACCGAAGACGGCGGCGGTAGCACCAATGAAGAAGTAGGGGATGGCGACGGGGATAATGACCGTTTGCCCAATTGATGCGAGTACCCCCATAACCACCAATCCACCCACAAAGGAAGAGATGAAACCTAAAACGGTGGCGGTTGGGGCATACGGAAAGACGACTGGACAATCCAGTGCGGGTTTGGCGTTCGGGATAAATTTTTCAGAGATGCCCAGAAATGCCGGGACTATTTCTGACAACAGCAAGCGAACTCCGGTGATGATGATATAAAGCGATGCGGTAAACGTGAGTGACTGGAATAGCGGATAAACCAGCCAATGCATTCCACCGGCGGCGGCCGTTACCGCTTCTTCGCCTGCGGCAAGCGCCGCGATGTAATAGAAAATACTGACAGAGATGGACACGGAGACGATGTAGTCTTTAAAAATCCCCAACCATCCGGGAAGATTTAGCTTTTCTGTTGACTGCTTAGGATCGCCCACTTTCGAACCGATCCATCCCGATAGCGCGTAGGCCAGAGTAACGTAATGACCCATCGCAATTTCATCATTACCGGTAATCTTACGCATCCACGGCTGAGCAATAGCTGGATAGACACAGGCCGCAAGCCCCAGCAGTATGGAACCGACGATGATTGTTGTCACATCGCTGTAGCCAAGCGCCTTAAGCGTAACGGTTAAGAGGGCAGACAGATACAGATTATGTTGACCCGTCAGGAAGATGTATTTGAACGGTGTTACGCGGGCAAAAAACAAGTTCCAGCCGAAACCAACGACCATGATGAGTGAAACGCACATGGCAAACTTGGTTTGTGCCAGCCCAGTTAACGCTTCGGCTAACGGCATCACACCTTTTAGACCGAATCCATCGCTGAATAAGGTCTGAAAATTACCTAAGGATGTCACCGCAATCCCTGCTCCGCCGGCAAATACCAGAAATCCGACGATGGTTTTAAAGGTACCAGAAAGCACTTTTTCGATGGGCTTACGCTGGATAAGCAAACCAATTAGCGCAATAAAGCCAACTAAAAGTGGGGTTACACCCAAAATGTCGAATACAATGAACTTTAGGAGATCCATATTTCCCCCGGAGAGGTTAGTTGTTTTGAACAACGCTGGTGAGCGCAGATTCCATTTCTTCGCTGTTCATCAGATCGGTGATACCGATTGCTCTGAACCCGGCGGCTTCTACCTCATCGGTCAGGTCGCTCATGGTGATCACGAAGTCGATGTTTTGCCAGGTTCGTAGCCCTGACAGGACATCGTGTTCAAGATCGATATCCCAGCCATGTTTATCGATGACTTTTTGGGCTTTGATTTTCAGCATTAGCGAACTGCCCATACCGGTACGACAGACGATTAGACCTTTCATTAGACGTTCTCCTGTTTGTAAAAATAATTATTTTTAATTATAATTGGTGCGATAAAAATTATTATCGCAAAGCCGGGCAAAGTATGTGACAGCATTTGCATTTTGTGCAAAAAGGCGAAAAATGAGTCAAATAGATACTAATTTATTGATTAACATAAGAAATGGGGCTTCAGAGCTGAGTCCGATCCTGGAAAAGGTAGGGCGTTTTATCACTGAAAATCCTGATTTTGTGATGCGGCATACGATAACCGAGCTGGCCGATTCTATTGATACCAGTGAGGGGAGTATCACTCGTTTTTGCCGTGCCTTTGGTTTTAAGGGGTTTTCTGATTTCAGAACGGCTCTTGCACTGGAGCAAGGAGCTGCACGGCCGAATGATGGAGGAAGTGAGGAGACGGCGGCGGTACTGGCAAGCGTTTGTGACAGCAATGCCATCATTGACAGCAAAGAGTTGCAGGCGGTTGCGACCTGGTTAAATCAGCTCAGTAATATTGCAATTTATGCGGTAGGTACTGCGGTGCCGGTGGCGTTATTCCTGCAAATCAATCTGGTGCAGATGGGGAAAATAGCCAGTTATATCGACCGATTTTATCCGGCGGCTATCTCTCCGTTGGCGGACAGCCAAAAAACAGGGATTATCGTTATTCATACAGAACAAGTCTCTACCGATATGATGCAGTCGCTGACGCTAGCGAAGGAACAAGGCATAAAAATTCTCTCGTTAACTCGCGGATCGTTTGCGCCATTAAATCGGCTTTCTGACTGGAATTTGCAGGCGGCGGTTGCGTTACAGGGGGAAGGTGAGTCTGGTTTTGCTGAAATTGCTGGTGCGATGATGGTGGCGGATCGCATACTCAGTGCTCTGGAAGAGCAGGATGAGCGTTACGTGCAGTGTCGTAAAGCACACCAGAAACGTATTTTCTCTATTGAAAGCGTGACCAATAAACTTTCAGAATATTTTATGTCGTAGGCATCGAACGTTGGCGTCGCGCTACTCAAGCAGAGCGCTGCGACGCCGTGGTCGTCATTAGTACATCACTTTATGACCATACTGCTCAAGAATGCCTTTCACGCGCTCCATGGTCTCTTTCTTCGGTGGCTTAACACCGTCAAGTTTGTACTCTTCACCCATTGCCACCCATTTGTGTTTGCCCAGCTCATGGTATGGCAGCAGTTCGATTTTCTCTACGTTGCCCATATCGCGGGTAAACTCGCCCAGGCGGTGCGCGGAGTCGTCATCGTCAGACCAGCCAGGCACAACGACGTAGCGGATCCACACCTTGATGTCTTTATTGGACAGGTAACGTGCGAACTCAAGCGTACGATGGTTAGATACGCCCACCAGATTCTGATGGATTTCATCATTCATCTGTTTGAGATCGAGCATCACCAGGTCAGTGACTTCCAGCAATTCATCAATCACCGGATCGTAGCGGCGAACAAAACCGTTGGTATCCAGACAGGTATGAATACCTTCTTTTTTACAGGCACGAAACCAGTCGCGTACAAATTCAGCTTGCAGGATAGCTTCGCCACCGGACGCTGTCACACCGCCACCGGAGGCGTTCATAAAGTGGCGGTAGGTCACGACCTCTTTCATTAACTCGTCGACGGTGACTTCTTTGCCGCCGTGCGTATCCCATGTGTCACGGTTATGACAATACAGGCAGCGCATCAGGCAGCCCTGGAAGAAGGTAATAAAACGGATGCCCGGGCCATCAACAGTGCCACAGGATTCAAAGGAGTGAATGCGACCAATAACTGACATTGCGGTGTTTCTCCAGGTGTGGCCCATCCGGGGCCAGTGTTAGTGCACAGTTATTAACTGTGTCGAGTCTGTTTTGGCTGCTATCCATAAGTATAGATAGCTGACAAAGCAGGCTATTAAAAAGGCCCCACTTACGTGGAGCCTTTATTGTACGCTTTTTAAAGTACGATTTCAGTCAAAACCAATTACATGGTCTGAGTGAAGGTACGAGTAATAACGTCCTGCTGCTGTTCTTTAGTCAGGGAGTTAAAACGTACTGCGTAGCCAGAAACACGGATGGTCAGCTGCGGATATTTTTCCGGATGTTCCATCGCATCCAGCAGCATTTCACGGTTCATGACGTTCACGTTCAGGTGCTGACCACCTTCGATGGACGCTTCGTGGTGGAAGTAACCATCCATCAGACCAGCCAGGTTGGTCTTACGAACTTCGTCGTCTTTACCCAGCGCGTTCGGAACGATAGAGAAGGTGTAAGAGATACCATCTTTAGCGTAAGCAAACGGCAGTTTAGCAACGGAGGTCAGAGAGGCAACAGCACCTTTCTGGTCACGACCGTGCATTGGGTTAGCACCCGGTCCGAACGGCGCGCCAGCACGACGACCATCTGGGGTGTTACCGGTTTTCTTACCATAAACCACGTTAGAGGTGATGGTCAGAACAGACTGAGTCGGGATAGCGTTACGATAAGTAGTCAGTTTCTGAATTTTCTTCATGAAACGTTCTACCAGGTCAACCGCCATGTCATCAACGCGAGAGTCGTTGTTACCAAACTGCGGGTATTCGCCTTCGATTTCGAAGTCGACAGCCAGACCGTCTTCGTCACGAATCGGTTTAACTTTCGCATATTTGATTGCAGACAGGGAGTCAGCAGCAACGGACAGACCAGCGATACCACACGCCATGGTGCGGATAACGTCACGGTCGTGCAGCGCCATCAGAGAGGCTTCGTAGCTGTACTTGTCGTGCATGTAGTGGATAACGTTCAGTGCAGTGACGTACTGTTTAGCCAGCCAGTCCATGAAGTGATCCATGCGCTCCATAACTTCGTCGAAGTTCAGAACGTCGCCTTTGATCGGTTCAGATTTAGGACCAACCTGCATTTTCAGTTTTTCATCAACGCCGCCGTTGATTGCGTACAGCATGGTTTTCGCCAGGTTTGCACGCGCACCGAAGAACTGCATTTGTTTACCAACAACCATCGGGCTTACGCAGCAAGCGATAGCGTAGTCGTCGTTGTTGAAGTCCGGACGCATCAGGTCATCGTTCTCGTACTGCAGAGAAGAGGTGTCGATGGACACTTTAGCGGCGAATTTCTTGAAGTTCAGAGGCAGTTTTTCAGACCACAGAACGGTGATGTTCGGCTCCGGAGAAGGACCCATGGTGTACAGGGTGTTCAGGAAGCGGAAGCTGTTTTTGGTAACCAGAGTACGGCCATCAACGCCCATACCACCGATAGATTCAGTTGCCCAAATCGGGTCACCGGAGAACAGTTCATCATATTCAGGGGTACGCAGGAAACGAACCATACGCAGTTTCATGACCAGGTGGTCAATCATTTCCTGAGCGTCTTGCTCGGTGATTTTGCCTGCTTTGATATCACGTTCGATGTAGGCATCCAGGAAGGTGGATACGCGACCGAAGGACATTGCTGCGCCGTTCTGAGATTTAACCGCGGCCAGGTAGCCGAAGTAAGTCCACTGGATAGCTTCCTGAGCGTTGGTTGCCGGACCAGAGATATCGCAGCCATATTTAGCAGCCATTTCTTTGATTTGACCCAGTGCGCGGTGCTGTTCAGCAATTTCTTCACGCAGACGGATAGTGGCTTCCAGGTTTACGCCGTTTTCCAGATCGGACTGCAGAGAGACGAACTGAGCGTATTTGTCTTTCATCAGGTAGTCGATACCGTACAGCGCAACGCGACGGTAGTCACCGATGATACGGCCACGGCCATAGGCATCTGGCAGACCAGTCAGAACACCGGATTTACGGCAGTTCAGAATGTCTTTGGTGTAAACATCGAATACGCCCTGGTTGTGGGTTTTGCGGTATTCGGTGAAGATTTTTTTCAGCATCGGGTCCAGTTCGCGATTGTACGCTTTGCAGGAACCTTCAACCATTTTGATGCCGCCAAACGGAATGATCGCACGTTTCAGCGGAGCTTCAGTCTGCAGACCAACAATTTTCTCGAGCGCTTTGTTGATGTAGCCAGCGTCGTGAGAAGTGATGGTAGAAGCAACGGAGGTGTCAAAGTCAACAGGCGCGTGAGTGCGGTTTTCCTGTTTAACGCCTTCCATCACGCTGTCCCACAGTGCAGTGGTCGCATCAGTTGCGCCAGCCAGGAAGGACTCGTCACCCTCATACGGAGTGTAGTTTTTCTGAATGAAGTCACGGACGTTTACTTCATTCTGCCAATCACCTTTGGTAAAACCTTCCCAGGCTGTGGCTAACTTTTCATTAAGCTCGGACATGTAACACCTACCTTCTTAAGTGGATTTTTTATTTACTGCGTGTAATGGGCATCATCAGATTAATGATGATCGTTACCACGCAGATAAATGACCCAGTATGTCAACCCGACCAACAAACCGCCGCCGATAATGTTGCCGATCGTAACCGGAATCAGGTTATCGGTGATGAAATTCATCACGGTCAGGTGAGAAAAATTCTCCGGAGAAGACCCAACAGCGGTCCAGAATTCCGGGGTGGCGAAATCGCGAATTACAATACCCATAGGGATCATAAACATGTTTGCGATACTGTGCTCAAAACCGCTGGCAACAAACATTGCGACCGGTAATACCATGATAAACGCTTTGTCCATCAGGCTGCGACCCGAATAGCTCATCCATACTGCCAGACACACCATCAGGTTCGCCAGGATGCCAAGACTTACCGCCTCAACAAAAGTATGGTGCACTTTGTGGTCGGCTGTTTGCAGGACGTTGAGACCCCACGCGCCGTTAGCGGTCATATACTCGCCAGAAAGCCACATGAGTAACACGAAGATCAGGGCGCCAATCAGGTTGCCGACATAAACGTTAAGCCAGTTTTTAGCCAATTGGCCCCAGGTGATGCGACCACTGGCTTTCGCTACGACAATCAGTACGGTTGAGGTGAAGAGGTCTGCACCGCAGACAACGCAGAGAATCAGCCCCAGGGAAAAGCAGATACCACCTACTAGCTTCGCCATGCCGAAAGGCATTGTGCCGGTACCGGTTGTGGCGGTGATATAGAAAACAAAGGCAATTGAAATGAATACACCGGCAGTAATTGCCAGATAGAACGTCTTAAGCGGATGTTTCGTTGCTTTATAGACGCCTGCTTCTTCGGCAACTTTGGCCATTGCAGCAGGAAGAATAAGATCAAAAGGGTTGTCAGCTTTCACACTAACTCTCTCTTTATTAAGTCGGCGACGAGATACTAACAAAGCATTATAGATGAGAATTTGATATAGATCATATCTCGCCTGGCTTATAGGCCCGTAAGGCGCATGGTTTTTATGCGATTACGGTGTAACTTGTTGATTATCCAAATAAAAATAAATTTTAAAAATTATAAAGTGAGTTGAATTTTTTCTTTCTGTCTCCTCTGGGGCGGTTAATTAAAATGGAGTAATTGAGATAAAAAACCACATTAATAAGCTAATTTTCTTAATATCAACTACTAATATTTAACCTTGTTTTTACATTTATTTTTTGATTTGACCAAAATAAAAAACAGGGCGCATTAAGCGCCCCGTAATATAGCCCAGACAATACCTTTAGCCTACTCAGCGCAGGCTGATTGTCACTATTTTGACCAATGTGCTGCTTTCGCGCGCTGCAGTTTTTCGTAAGCTTTCAGCAGAGACTGATGCGCCGGGAAAGCCTGCAGATCGTTATCAACAGTTTGAAGCCCGTAGAACGGCGCTTCGCCACTTAATGCTGCACTTGCGGCTTCAACCGCCTCGGCACCGTACATGCGCACAAACGCGTTCAGATATTGTAGCGGCTGACGATCTTCTTCCTGAGATAGCAGCAGCAGCGTTTGCAGACAGCGGTAGTAGTTGGCACGTTCAGCGCTAAAGACAGAGGCGTTGAATTCCATCGTCCATTCTGTCCAGACCAGCGCCTGCTCCAGGTCGCCGCCGGCCAGCGCCAGCATCACTTTAAGCTCGCCAATGCGCAGGGTGTACCAACCGTTATCCGCACCTGTTGCCAGACCGAGCAGCTCGCGTACGCGGGTGAAGTCGTCAAAGCCTTCTTCATCCAGTTGTTCGATCAGATTGAGATAGTCTTCTTTATCCCATTCACTGCCCGGGAGCGAGAGAATAGTGTCACGCAGATGGGCGCCCATGGCGTTGTTGGCTAACCACAGATCTTCAGCCGGATAGATGTCAGACATTCCCGGAACAATAATGCGGCACGCGTAAACGCTCAGGTGCTCGTAGTCGGCGATATACACTTCTTTATCTTCAGCATTGAAGATGGCCATCAGGGTGGCGAACTCTTCTTCGGTGGTACCGGAGAAATTCCAGTCAACGAACGGATAGTCAGCATCCTGCTTGAACAGATCCCAGGAGATCAGGCCGCTGGAATCGATGAAGTGAGTTTCAAGGTTAGTGTGTTCAGCCACTTCTTCGTCGTCAAAGGTTGGTGGGGTGAAGACATCAAGATCTTTCAGACCACGGCCCTGCAGCAGTTCAGTGACAGTACGCTCCAGCGCAACGCCGAAATCCGGGTGCGCACCGAAGGAGGCAAAGCAGGTACCATTGGCCGGGTTGAACAGGACAACGCAAATCACCGGATACTTGCCGCCCAGCGAGCCATCGTAGGCGAAAATTGGGAAACCTTCCGCTTCCAGTTTGGCGATGGACTCCACCACTGCCGGGTAGCGCGCCATGACTTCGGCCGGGATTTCCGGCAGGCTGATGCTTTCCGCAATAATACGGTTCTTCACATGACGCTCAAAGACTTCAGACAGGCCCTGAACGCGCGCTTCGTTTCGGGTGTTACCCGCAGACATGCCGTTAGAAACGTACAGGTTGCCAATAATATTCATCGGAATATAGACGGTCTGGTTATCCGACTGACGGGTAAACGGTAGGCCACAGACCCCACGTTCTTCATTACCGGATTGCAGATCGATAAGCATGCTGCCAGTCAGTTCGTTGTCTGGATCGTAAAACGCACGCAGACGAGCATCCAGTAGACCTTCAGGTACGTCGTCTTCTTCAGTCAACGGGAACCATTTTTCGTTCGGATAATGCACGAATGGACCGTTGGCGATGGTTTCACCCAGCCAGAAATCCGCAAAGAAATAGTTAGTCGACAGACGCTCAAAATATTCGCCCAGCGCGGAAGCCAGCGCCGCTTTTTTCGTCGCGCCTTTACCGTTGGTGAAGCACAGCGCGCATTCTTTGTCGCGAATATGTACAGACCAGACGTTAGGGACGGGATTCAACCACGAGGCTTCTTCAATTTGAAAACCAAGGTCGAGCAATTTTTGCTGGAAGCGAGCGATGGAGTCTTCCAGAGCGGCATCTTTGCCAGGGATAAATGTTTGCGTCATGAAAATCACTTTTGTCGTACGGAAAGCGCGCAATGATACGGGTTTTAAATGAATGGCGCTATCGTCGCCGGAGTTCAGACGTAAATAAAAGTATTAGCTATGCTTTCCTACAGCCAACCACGTTTAGAGCATAATAATGAAAGCTTTCGATTTACACCGAATGGTACTGGATAAGGTGCCCATGGATTTTCTGGGAGAAGTTGCTCTGCGCAGCCTCTATACCTTTATATTGGTTTTTCTGTTTTTAAAAATCACCGGACGTCGCGGCGTACGCCAGATGTCGCTTTTTGAAGTGCTGATCATCCTTACGCTGGGGTCCGCGGCGGGAGACGTGGCATTTTATGATGATGTCCCGATGCTGCCGGTGCTGGTGGTCTTTATTACGCTTGCCGTGCTGTATCGGCTGGTTATGTGGCTGATGGCGCATAGCGAGAAAATGGAGGATTTGCTGGAGGGCAAGCCCGTTGTGATCATTGAGGACGGCGAGCTGGCATGGTCGAAACTCAATAGCGCCAATATGACGGAATTCGAATTCTTTATGGAATTGCGTTTGAACGGCGTGGAGCAATTGGGACAGGTGAGACTGGCCATCCTGGAGACTAATGGGCAAATCAGCGTCTATTTCTTTGCTGATGAAGACGTAAAGCCGGGGCTCAGTATTTTGCCTAAACGCTGCACACAGCGATTTAAAGTGATACCTGAAGCTGGGGACTATGCCTGTATACGGTGTAGTGAAGTGGTGCAAATGAACGCCGGAGATCATCAATTATGTCCACGCTGTGCAAATCCAGAATGGTCGAAGGCCAGCCGGGCAAAACGGGTCACCTGACAGCGAAAATCTCGGTTTTTACCCGTCAATCCGATAGATTCTGTTGTGTGACCAATGACACATTTTTACCCTGGTCAGTTTTACCCATTGCGGCGCGTGTCACTGAATGATAAAACCGATATCCACAGGAATAACTTATACCAATGTCTGTCACCGGATTATCGCCAATGACAGGATGTTGATTGGACAACAACACAACGTGGTGAGGGGAAATGGCTCAGGTCTTCAATTTTAGTTCAGGTCCGGCAATGTTACCGGCAGAAGTACTTAAACTGGCTCAACAGGATCTTCGCGACTGGAACGGTCTTGGCACGTCGGTGATGGAAATTAGCCACCGTGGCAAAGAATTCATCCAGGTCGCAGAGGAAGCGGAGCAGGATTTTCGCGATCTTCTCAGCATCCCCTCCAACTATAAAGTGTTGTTCTGCCATGGCGGTGGGCGCGGGCAGTTCGCGGGTATCCCGTTAAATATTCTGGGTGACAAAACCACGGCGGATTACGTCGATGCCGGTTATTGGGCCGCCAGCGCAATTAAAGAAGCGAAAAAATACTGTACGCCAAACGTTATCGACGCCAAAGTCACCGTTGACGGACTGCGTGCTGTTAAGCCAATGAGCGAATGGCAGCTTTCTGACAACGCGGCGTATTTGCACTATTGCCCGAATGAAACCATTGATGGCATTGCGATCGATGAAACGCCGAATTTTGCCAGCAATGTGGTGGTTACGGCGGATCTGTCCTCTACCATTCTTTCCGCACCGCTTGACGTGAGCCGTTATGGCGTAATTTATGCCGGGGCGCAGAAAAACATCGGCCCGGCCGGGCTGACCATTGTCATCGTACGTGAAGATTTGCTGGGTAAGGCTCATGTGTCATGCCCGTCAATCCTCGACTATACCGTGCTGAATGACAACGACTCCATGTTCAACACGCCGCCAACCTTTGCCTGGTATCTGTCTGGCCTGGTCTTTAAATGGCTGAAAGAGCAGGGCGGTGTTAACGCGATGGATAAAATTAACCAGCAAAAAGCGGAACTGCTGTACGGCGTAATCGATAACAGCGATTTCTACCGTAACGACGTGGCAAAATCGAACCGTTCACGCATGAACGTACCGTTCCAGCTTGCTGACAGCGCCCTGGATAAACTCTTCCTGGAAGAGTCTTTCGCTGCGGGTCTGCACGCGTTGAAAGGGCACCGTGTGGTCGGCGGTATGCGCGCGTCCATCTACAATGCAATGCCGCTAGAAGGTGTAAAAGCGCTGACCGATTTCATGGTCGATTTCGAGCGCCGCCGCGGTTAATCTGCTGTATTTTCATCCCCACAGCCAGTCTGTGGGGTTTTTATGTCTGTTTTTGAGAGTCGAGTTTCATGGAATCCCTGACGTTACAACCCATTGCGCGGGTGGATGGCACCATCAATCTGCCTGGATCCAAAAGTGTTTCTAACCGCGCTTTGCTGCTGGCTGCATTAGCAAATGGCACCACTGTCCTGACCAACCTGCTGGACAGCGATGATGTCCGCCATATGCTTAATGCTCTGAATGCGTTAGGAATTAGCTATACCCTTTCTGCCGACCGTACGCGTTGCGAGATTATCGGCAATGGCGGCGCGCTGCATGCCGAAGGCGCAGTAGAACTGTTCCTTGGCAATGCCGGAACCGCAATGCGCCCACTGGCCGCTGCGCTGTGTCTGGGCAGTAATGACATCGTGTTGACAGGCGAACCGCGCATGAAAGAGCGCCCGATTGGCCATCTGGTTGATGCGTTACGCCAGGGCGGAGCCAACATTGAATACCTGGAGCAGGAAAACTATCCGCCTTTACGTCTGCGCGGTGGCTTTACCGGAGGACAGGTTGAGGTAGACGGCAGCGTATCCAGCCAGTTCCTGACTGCGTTGCTGATGACTGCGCCACTGGCGCCGCAGGATACGACGATCGCCATTAAAGGCGAGCTGGTATCCAAACCTTACATTGATATCACACTGAACCTGATGAAAACGTTTGGTGTTGAAATTGAGAATCAGAACTACCAGCGCTTTATTGTGCAGGGTCAGCAGCAGTATCAGTCACCGGGTGCATATCTGGTTGAAGGTGACGCTTCTTCCGCTTCCTATTTTCTCGCAGCAGGAGCCATTAAAGGCGGTACGGTAAAAGTCACCGGGATTGGCCGAAACAGTATGCAGGGTGATATCCGCTTCGCTGATGTGCTGGAAAAAATGGGCGCGACCATTACCTGGGGCGATGACTTTATTGCCTGTACTCACGGTGAGCTGAACGCGGTAGACATGGATATGAACCATATTCCCGATGCCGCGATGACCATCGCCACGGCAGCGCTGTTCGCTAAAGGCACCACGACTTTACGTAACATCTATAACTGGCGCGTCAAAGAGACCGACCGCCTGTTCGCGATGGCGACTGAGTTGCGTAAAGTGGGCGCGATCGTTGAAGAGGGCGAAGACTATATTCGCGTTACACCACCGGCGACGTTACAGTTTGCGGAGATCGCGACCTACAACGATCACCGCATGGCGATGTGTTTCTCGCTGGTGGCGTTGTCTGACACGCCGGTGACCATTCTGGACCCTAAATGTACCACCAAAACCTTCCCGGATTATTTCGAACAGCTGGCGCGTATTAGTATACCTGCCTGATCCTCACATCTGACGATCGCGCTCCGCATATTCGTGAGCGCATCGCTGCAGATAAAAAGTAAATCAGTGTCATCTTCCGGGCTGGTTTCTCGCCTGCCCGCTATAATTGCGCAATTCTTCCTCACATCGTTACAGACTAATCGGGTTTTTACACTCTGTGTTAACGATTATTAGCGTTGGCGCGTATAATGCGCGGCGTTCACGTTAACGTATGCCCGTTTAAGGAGAAAAAGATGACGGCAATTGCCCCGGTTATTACCATTGATGGCCCAAGTGGTGCAGGAAAAGGCACCTTGTGCAAGGCAATGGCGGAAGCATTGCAATGGCATCTGTTAGATTCAGGCGCGATCTACCGCGTACTGGCGCTCGCAGCGTTGCATCACCATGTTGATGTCACATCTGAAGATGCTCTGGTACCGCTTGCCTCACACCTGGATGTGCGTTTTATCTCAACGGACGGCAACCTGGAAGTCATTCTGGAAGGTGAAGATGTCAGCGGCGAAATCCGCACCCAGGAAGTAGCGAATGCCGCATCTCAGGTCGCTGCGTTTCCTCGCGTACGCGAAGCGCTGTTACGCCGCCAACGCGCGTTTCGTGAAGCGCCCGGTCTGATTGCCGACGGACGAGACATGGGGACCGTGGTGTTCCCGGATGCACCAGTGAAAATTTTCCTGGACGCCTCCTCGCAAGAACGTGCGCATAGACGTATGCTACAGTTGCAGGAAAAGGGCTTTAGTGTTAACTTTGAACGCCTTTTGGCCGAGATCGAAGAACGCGATTTCCGCGATCGTAACCGTGCTGTAGCGCCGCTGGTTCCCGCTGCTGATGCTTTAGTTTTGGATTCAACCCGATTAAGCATTGAGCAAGTGATTGAAAAAGCGTTACAATACGCGCGCCAAAAACTGGCACTCGCTTAAGTGCGACCGAATTTGCAGTACCCCCGTTGCAATGGATTGACAGCGGGTATGTTAAACAACCCCATCCGGCATGGAGCCAGGTGGACGTTAAATATGAAACCTGAAGATTAAACATGACTGAATCTTTTGCTCAACTGTTTGAAGAATCCTTAAAAGAAATCGAAACCCGTCCGGGTTCCATTGTTCGTGGTGTTGTTGTTGCTATCGACAAAGACGTAGTACTGGTTGACGCTGGTCTGAAATCTGAGTCCGCCATTCCGGCAGAGCAGTTCAAAAACGCCCAGGGCGAGTTGGAAATCCAGGTTGGTGACGAAGTTGACGTTGCTCTGGATGCAGTAGAAGACGGCTTCGGTGAAACCCTGCTGTCCCGTGAAAAAGCTAAACGTCACGAAGCTTGGATCACGCTGGAAAAAGCTTACGAAGAAGCTGCAACCGTTACTGGTGTTATCAATGGCAAAGTCAAGGGTGGCTTCACTGTTGAGCTGAATGGTATTCGCGCGTTCCTGCCGGGTTCCCTGGTAGACGTTCGTCCGGTCCGCGACACGCTGCACCTGGAAGGCAAAGAGCTTGAATTCAAAGTAATCAAGCTGGATCAGAAGCGTAACAACGTTGTTGTTTCCCGTCGTGCCGTTATCGAATCCGAAAACAGCGCAGAACGCGATCAGCTGCTGGAAAACCTGCAGGAAGGCATGGAAGTTAAAGGTATCGTTAAGAACCTCACTGACTACGGTGCATTCGTTGATCTGGGTGGCGTTGACGGCCTGCTGCACATCACCGACATGGCATGGAAACGCGTTAAGCATCCGAGCGAAATCGTAAACGTTGGCGACGAAATCACTGTTAAAGTGCTGAAGTTCGACCGCGAGCGTACTCGTGTATCTCTGGGCCTGAAACAGCTGGGCGAAGATCCATGGGTAGCTATCGCTAAGCGTTATCCGGAAGGTACCAAACTGACTGGTCGCGTGACCAACCTGACCGACTACGGCTGCTTCGTTGAAATCGAAGAAGGCGTTGAAGGCCTGGTTCACGTTTCCGAAATGGATTGGACCAACAAAAACATCCACCCGTCCAAAGTTGTTAACGTTGGCGATGTAGTGGAAGTTATGGTTCTGGATATCGACGAAGAACGTCGTCGTATCTCCCTGGGTCTGAAGCAGTGCAAAAACAACCCATGGCAGCAGTTCGCGGAAACCCACAACAAGGGCGACCGTGTTGAAGGTAAAATCAAGTCTATCACTGACTTCGGTATCTTCATCGGCCTGGACGGCGGCATCGACGGCCTGGTTCACCTGTCTGACATCTCCTGGAACGTTGCTGGCGAAGAAGCAGTTCGTGAATACAAAAAAGGCGACGAAATCGCAGCTGTTGTTCTGCAGGTTGACGCAGAACGTGAGCGTATCTCTCTGGGCGTTAAACAGCTCGCAGAAGATCCGTTCAACAACTGGGTTGCACTGAACAAGAAAGGCGCAATCGTAAACGGTAAAGTCACTGCAGTTGATGCTAAAGGCGCAACCGTAGAACTGGCTGACGGCGTTGAAGGTTACCTGCGCGCTTCTGAAGCTTCCCGCGACCGCGTTGAAGATGCAACTCTGGTTCTGAGCGTAGGCGACGACGTTGAAGCTAAATTCACCGGCGTTGATCGTAAGAACCGCGCAATCAGCCTGTCTGTTCGTGCTAAAGACGAAGCTGATGAGAAAGATGCAATCGCAACTGTTAACAAACAGGAAGATGCTAACTTCTCTAACAACGCAATGGCTGAAGCTTTCAAAGCAGCTAAAGGCGAGTAATATCGAGTGCTCCTAAATCCTTTGTGCTGTTAACAGCACAAAGGGCGACGAGTAGCTTGACAGATTACAGGATTCGTCCTGTAATCAATGACAAAGGGCGGCTAAGGCCGCCCTTAATCAATGCAGCAGCTAATTATGCCTTTAAGGAACCGGAGGAATCATGACCAAGTCAGAATTGATTGAAAGACTTGCAACCCAGCAACCTCATATTCCCGCGAAAGCGGTTGAAGATGCAGTTAAAGAGATGCTGGAACATATGGCCTCGACTCTTGCGCAGGGCGAGCGTATTGAAATCCGCGGTTTCGGCAGTTTCTCTTTGCATTACCGCGCACCGCGCACCGGACGTAATCCGAAGACCGGCGATAAAGTGGACCTGGAAGGAAAATACGTTCCGCACTTTAAACCAGGTAAAGAACTGCGCGATCGCGCCAATATTTACGGTTAAGTTTTTAGCGAGACTTAACGCCGAGAAAAGCACCCGCATGGGTGCTTTTTTCATTTCTGCCAACCCATCCTGGAGTCTCCATCCCAGTTAATTTGCACGTTACAAGCGCCGCTAAATGTTAGCGGAATGCATACCGTATAACGCTAAATTGGCACCAGACAACCGTCGAACATTACTGCACACTTCCTGCTACAGGGAGGTGACTGATGAAAATAACAACGGTTAGTACGAGTGCATTATTCGGCATTCTCCCGCTTATGCTATTACCTGCGTTACCTGACATGCTGTGCATCGGCGTTATATTTGGTCTGGCAATTCTGCTCTGCCTTATTTCTCACAGCCCTGTACGTTTCGCCGGATTAACCCTGCTATTTTTTCTTTGGGGAGTTCTGGCTGCGAAAGATGCGCTGTGGGCCGGTAATACGCTGCCTGCAAAAAGCCAGCAGGCCATCGTGCGGATAACCGGAACCGATAATATGACAACGCACTACGGCCAGATCACGCATCTGCAGGGGAAGCGGGTATTTCCTGACATCGGAATTACTCTGTATGGGCAGTACCTACCCGGCAACGTTTGTGCGGGCCAGACATGGGCGATGACGTTGAAGGTTCGTGCTATACACGGTCAATTGAACGAGGGCGGGTTTGATAGCCAGCGTTACGCATTGGCGCAGCACCAGCTGCTGACGGGAAGATTTTTGCAGGCTTCGGTTATCACACAACAATGCAATTTACGTTCGCGGTATCTCTCCTCGTTGAAAAGCGCGCTCGCTGACTATCCCTGGCAGCAGGTTATACTGGGCCTGGGAATGGGGGAGCGCTTGTCCGTGTCACAAGCGGTGAAAACCATTATGCGTGATACCGGTACGGCCCATTTGATGGCTATCTCCGGGCTGCATATTGCATTTGCCGCACTTCTGGCTGCAGGATTAATTCGCGCGGGGCAATTTTTTATGCCAACCAGATGGATTTGCTGGCAGGTTCCGTTAGTTGGCGGGATCGTCTGCGCAACATTCTATGCCTGGTTAACGGGGCTACAGCCCCCGGCATTACGTACGGTTGTTGCGCTACTGGTCTGGGGAGGGCTAAAACTCAGCGGCAGGCAGTGGAGTGGATGGGCGGTGTGGATCTGCTGTCTGGCAGCCATTCTGGTGGTGGATCCTGTCGCCGTTCTTTCACAAAGTCTGTGGTTGTCTGCTTTTGCCGTTGCGGCGCTGCTGTTCTGGTATCAATGGGTTCCGATGCTGGATTGGCCGCTGTCGCGCGTTGGACGCCAATTTCTGGCGCTTGCTCATTTGCAATTGGGAATTACGCTCCTGCTTCTACCTGTGCAAATCGCGATGTTTCACGGTTTTAGCCTGACCTCATTTCTGGCGAATTTGTTTGCTGTACCGCTGGTTACGTTTATTTCCGTACCATTGATATTAGCAGGCATGATCGTGCATTTAACCGGGCTGGCGATGGTTGAGTCGAACCTATGGTATTTAGCGGATCGCTCCCTCGCGCTATTATTTTGGGGGCTCAGGAGCCTGCCTGAAGGGTGGATCAATATTGATGCACGTTGGCAATGGCTTGCATTTGTACCCGGACTCCTGCTCATCGCATATCGGCTGAACGCGTGGCGAACTATACCGGTAGTTTGCGTCACTGTGCTCCTTTTACTGAGCGCCCCGTTCTGGCGAACGCTACGTACTGATGTCTGGCAAGTGCATATGCTGGACGTCGGGCAGGGACTGGCGATGGTTATTTCGCGCAATGGGAAAGCGATTCTTTACGATACCGGTCTGGCATGGCCTGAAGGCGATAGCGCGCAACAGCTGATTATTCCCTGGCTACGCTGGCACAACCTGGAGCCAGAAGGCGTTATTTTAAGCCATGAGCATATGGATCACCGGGGCGGGTTGCGTTCGCTGCAGCAAGCCTGGCCGTCGCTATGGATAAGAAGCCCATTAGGTTGGGAAGGGCATCTCCCGTGTTTACGCGGGGAGCGCTGGCAATGGCAAGGGTTAACCTTTAGTGCGCATTGGCCCGTGCGTGGAAATAAAGATCTGGGGAATAACCACTCCTGCGTGGTTAAGGTCGATGACGGGCATCAGAGTATTCTGCTGACCGGAGATATTGAGTCTCCCGCTGAACAAAAAATGCTCAGTCACTACTGGCAGCATCTGCAGTCTACGGTGATACAGGTTCCACATCATGGTAGCAATACCTCATCATCGCAGGCGCTGATTCAGCGGGTCGGCGGGCAGGCCGCGTTAGCCTCCGCATCCCGTTACAATGCCTGGCGTCTCCCGTCCAGGAAAGTGAAGCAACGTTATCGGCAACAAAATTATCAATGGCTGGATACACCCCACCAGGGGCAGATTACGCTGGATTTTTATCAAAAAAACTGGCGAATAAACAGCTTGCGGGATCAGATTTTACCTCGTTGGTATCATCAGTGGTTTGGCGTGTCGGAGGATAACGGGTAGAATATGCGGCTATTCTAACAAATGCTGGTTTTTTGAATGCATAACGATAAAGATCTCTCTACGTGGCAGACGTTTCGCCGACTATGGCCAACCATAGCGCCTTTTAAATCGGGTCTGATCGTGGCGGGTATAGCGTTAATCCTGAACGCGGCCAGCGATACCTTCATGCTATCGCTCCTTAAGCCATTACTGGATGATGGTTTTGGTAAAACGGATCGCTCGGTGCTGCTGTGGATGCCGCTGGTGGTCATTGGACTAATGGTTCTTCGCGGATTCACCAGCTATGTCTCCAGCTACTGCATCTCATGGGTATCAGGCAAAGTGGTCATGACCATGCGTCGCCGCCTGTTTGGCCATATGATGGGCATGCCGGTGTCCTTTTTTGATAAACAGTCTACAGGTACGCTGTTGTCACGTATTACCTATGATTCAGAGCAGGTCGCATCATCGTCCTCCGGCGCGCTGATCACCGTGGTACGTGAAGGGGCTTCAATTATTGGCCTGTTTATCATGATGTTCTATTACAGCTGGCAGCTGTCATTGATCCTGATTGTACTGGCGCCAATTGTTTCAGTGGCGATTCGTATAGTTTCCAAGCGTTTTCGTAGCATCAGTAAAAATATGCAAAACACCATGGGTCAGGTTACGACCAGTGCGGAGCAGATGCTGAAAGGCCACAAAGAAGTTCTGATTTTTGGTGGTCAGGAAGTCGAAACTAAGCGCTTTGATAAAGTCAGCAATAAGATGCGTTTGCAGGGCATGAAGATGGTTTCCGCCTCTTCTATCTCCGATCCTATCATCCAGCTGATTGCGTCTCTGGCTCTGGCCTTCGTGTTGTATGCAGCCAGCTTCCCAAGCGTAATGGAAAACCTGACTGCAGGGACAATTACGGTTGTCTTCTCCTCAATGATCGCGCTGATGCGTCCGTTGAAATCGCTGACCAACGTCAACGCACAGTTCCAGCGCGGTATGGCGGCCTGCCAGACCTTATTTACGATTCTGGATAGCGAGCAGGAAAAAGATGAAGGTACACGCGAAATCGAACGCGCTACCGGCAATCTCGAGTTCCGCAACGTGACATTCACCTATCCAGGACGTGAAGTACCTGCGCTGCGCAACATCAACCTGAATATTCCAGCGGGGAAAACCGTTGCCCTGGTTGGCCGTTCAGGTTCAGGGAAATCCACCATCGCCAGCTTGATCACGCGCTTCTATGATATTGATGAAGGGCAGATTCTAATGGACGGACACGATCTACGTGAATATACCCTGGCATCCCTGCGCGATCAGGTCGCGTTGGTTTCGCAGAATGTGCACCTGTTTAACGATACGGTTGCCAACAACATCGCCTACGCGCGTACCGATTTGTACAGCCGTGAGCAGATCGAAAAAGCGGCGAAAATGGCTTACGCCATGGATTTCATCAATAAGATGGACAATGGCCTGGATACGGTGATTGGCGAAAACGGCGTCCTGCTATCTGGTGGTCAGCGTCAGCGTATCGCTATTGCCCGCGCCTTGTTGCGTGACAGTCCGATTCTGATCCTTGATGAAGCAACGTCGGCACTCGATACCGAGTCTGAACGCGCGATTCAGGCTGCTCTGGATGAGCTTCAGAAAAACCGTACCTCCCTGGTGATTGCTCACCGCCTTTCTACCATTGAACAGGCGGATGAAATCATCGTGGTGGAAGACGGTATTATTGTTGAGCGTGGAACCCATAGCGAGCTGATTGAGCAGCGTGGGGTGTATGCACAATTACATAAAATGCAATTCGGTCAATGATCGCTCGAATCTGGTCTGGTGAGTCGCCGCTGTGGCGACTGTTACTCCCGCTCTCCTGGCTGTATGGCCTTGTGAGTGGGGGGATCCGCTTATGTTACAAGCTTGGGATTAAACGCGCGTGGCGTGCACCAGTCCCGGTTGTGGTGGTCGGAAACCTGACCGCGGGTGGCAATGGCAAAACACCCGTGGTGATTTGGCTGGTTGAACAACTGCGTCAACGTGGGATTCGCGTGGGCGTGGTGTCGCGTGGTTATGGCGGGAAAGCGGCTGCTTACCCGCTGTTACTGACCGCAGATACCACTACGGCAGAAGCGGGTGATGAACCTGTGCTGATCGCCCAACGTACCGGCGTGCCCGTAGCGGTATCCCCGGTAAGATCGGATGCGGTCAAAGCCATTTTGGCCCAACACGATGTGCAGATTATTGTGACGGACGATGGGCTACAGCACTACCGTCTGGCGCGAGATGTTGAAATCGTGGTTATTGACGGAGAACGTCGGTTTGGCAATGGCTGGTGGCTTCCCGCGGGTCCCATGCGGGAACGCTCAGGCCGGCTTAAATCGGTGGATGCGACTATCGTTAACGGTGGCGTTGCGCAGCCAGGGGAAATCCCTATGCGACTTGAACCGGGGCTGGCCGTTAATTTACGTACGGGTGAACGCCGCGATGTGTCGCAGCTGTCCAATATTGTCGCCATGGCGGGCATTGGCCATCCACCGCGTTTTTTTGCCACGCTGGAAGCATGCGGTGCCAGCGTGCAAAAAAGTATTGCGCTGGCAGACCATCAGTCTCTGACCTACAGTGACGTCAGTGCGTTTGCAGACGCCGGGCAAACGCTGGTGATGACGGAAAAAGATGCGGTTAAGTGCCGTGCATTTGCCGATGAAAACTGGTGGTATTTACCTGTTGACGCTCATTTGTCAGGCGATCGGCCTGATATGTTGCTGGATAGCTTAATCTCGCTGACTCGCTAACTGATTCACGCTGCGGCAGCGAATCATTTATGAGGCCATAAATGTCGTTGCCGCGTCTTTCTTTGACGGATGCCCGTCATCTTCACCTTGCCGCTCAAGGGCTGCTGAAAAAAACACGCCGTCGGGCAACCCCAGCAGATATTCTTGCTACCATTTCGCGCATGTCGTTATTGCAAATCGATACCATCAATATTGTGTCGCGCAGCCCTTACCTGGTGCTGTTTAGTCGGTTGGGTGATTATTCGCCCCAGTGGCTGGATGACGCATTGCAGCGGGGCGAACTGATGGAATACTGGGCGCACGAGGCCTGCTTTTTGCCGCGTAGCGACTTTATGCTGATACGTCACCGCATGCTGGCCCCGGAGAAAATGGGCTGGAAGTATAAAGCGGAGTGGATGAAAGAACATGCGCATGAGATTGAGCAACTGCTCCAGCACATCCAGCATAACGGACCAGTACGCTCTGCCGATTTTGAGCATCTGCGCAAGGGGGCCAGCGGCTGGTGGGCATGGAAACCGCATAAGCGTCATCTTGAAGGCCTGTTCACCGCCGGGAAAGTGATGGTGGTGGAACGGCGTAATTTCCAGCGAGTGTATGATTTAACCCATCGCGTCATGCCGCACTGGGATGATGAACGCGACCGGCTTTCACAGGAAGAAGCTGAAAGCCTCATGCTGGATAACAGCGCCCGCAGTCTGGGGATTTTTCGCGAACAATGGCTGGCAGACTACTATCGCCTGAAGCGTCCGGCGCTAAAAAACTGGTGCAACGTACGTGCACAGCAGCAACAGATTATTCCTGTCGATGTCGAAGGGTTAGGAACCCTGTGGCTGCATAGCCACCTTCAGCCGCTGCTGGAGCAGGCATTGACGGGTAAATTAACGGCAACGCATAGCGCAGTATTATCACCCTTTGATCCGGTGGTCTGGGATCGTAAACGGGCAGAGCAGCTATTCGATTTTAGCTATCGGCTCGAATGTTACACGCCAGCACCGAAACGTCAGTATGGTTATTTCGTCTTGCCGCTGCTGCATCGCGGGCAGTTAGTTGGGCGGATGGATGCCAAAATGCACCGCAAAACGGGCGTACTGGAAGTGATTTCGCTCTGGTTACAGGATGGCGTCAAACCTGGGGTTACTCTGCAAAAAGGATTGTTTCAGGCGATTGATGATTTTGCCCGCTGGCAGCAGGCAACACGTGTGACGCTGGGACGCTATCCTGAAGGTTTATTTGCTGATGCACGCCATGGTTGGGAAATAGACCCAGCACGGTAAGCGATTATGTTAATATTTACGGATTCACAATCCGGTCCATCTGGAGGAACTATGGATCATCGTCTGCTTGAAATCATTGCCTGCCCGGTATGCAATGGCAAACTCTGGTTTAACCAGGAAAAACAGGAACTGATTTGTAAACTGGATAACCTTGCTTTCCCACTGCGTGATGGCATTCCCGTGTTACTGGAAACCGAAGCTCGCGTTCTGACTGCTGATGAGAGTAAATCATGAGTTTTGTGGTCATTATTCCTGCGCGTTATGCGTCCACACGTTTGCCGGGCAAGCCGCTGCTGGATATCAATGGCAAGCCGATGATTGTGCATGTGCTGGAGCGTGCGCGTGAATCTGGCGCTGAACGTATTATCGTTGCGACCGATCACGAAGATGTCGCTCGCGCGGTAGAAGCGGTGGGGGGGGAAGTATGCATGACCCGCGCCGATCACCAGTCCGGTACGGAGCGTCTGGCGGAAGTCGTCGAGAAATGTGGCTTTAGCGATGATACCGTTATTGTGAACGTACAGGGTGATGAGCCGATGATCCCGGCGGTCATTATTCGCCAGGTCGCTGAGAATCTGGCACAGCGCCAGGTCGGTATGGCGACCCTTGCTGCCCCGATTCACAGTGCGGAAGAGGCATTTAATCCGAATGCGGTGAAAGTCGTTCTGGACGCCGAAGGTTATGCGCTCTATTTTTCACGCGCGACCATCCCGTGGGATCGCGATCGTTTCGCTAAAAGCCTGGAAACGGTGGGTGACACCTTCCTGCGACATCTGGGTATTTACGGCTATCGCGCCGGTTTTATCCGCCGTTATGTTAACTGGCAGCCCAGCCCGCTTGAGCATATTGAAATGCTGGAGCAACTACGTGTGCTCTGGTACGGCGAAAAAATTCATGTTGCCGTCGCCAAAGAAGTACCCGGTACTGGCGTAGACACTGCCGAAGATCTTGAGCGCGTTCGCGCCGAAATGCGTTAGTTTTTCTCACGACACTCCCCCTGATGACGCGAATTTTTGGGAGGAGTGTCATATCGTTACGCTTTCCCGCCATTTTTCTTTTCATCAATTGATCTCATCCGGGTGACATCTGTCTGCACGACGCTCATTATGAAAGCAGTAGCATTTATGAGGGCAATCCGAAATGGAACAGTTGCGTGCCGAACTCAGTCATCTGTTGGGTGAAAAACTCAGTCGTATAGAATGCGTGAATGAAAAAGTGGATACGGCCCTGTGGTCACTGTACGACAGCCAGGGAAATCCGATGCCACTGATGGCGAGAAGCTTCACCACGCCGGGTATGGCGCAGCAGTTGGCATGGAAAACCTCCATGCTGGCGCGCAGTGGTACGGTGCGTATGCCCGTCATTTATGGGGTCTTAACCCACGAGGAACATCCCGGTCCTGATGTGCTACTGCTTGAGCGTTTACGTGGAGTGCCGGTGGAAGCGCCTGCCCGAACGCCCGAACGCTGGGAACATTTAAAAGATCAGATCGTAGAAGGTCTGCTGTCATGGCATCGGCAGGATAGTGCTGGCTGCGTGGGAATGGTGGATAACACGCAAGAGAATATCTGGCCATCCTGGTATCGTCAGCGGGTTGAGGTGCTGTGGACCACGTTAAATCAGTTCAACAATACCGGGCTAACGATGCAGGACAAGCGGATCCTGTTTCGCACCCGTGAGTGTTTGCCTGCCTTATTTGAAGGATTCAATGATAACTGCGTGCTGATCCACGGTAATTTCAGTTTACGTAGCATGCTCAAAGACGCCCGTAGCGATCAGCTTCTGGCTATGGTGGGACCGGGGTTGATGCTGTGGGCGCCAAGGGAATATGAACTGTTCCGTTTGATGGATAATGCGCTGGCGGAAAGCCTGCTTTGGCAATACCTGCAGCGCGCGCCAGTGGCGGAGTCATTCATCTGGCGGCGCTGGTTGTATGTGTTATGGGATGAAGTGACGCAATTGGTCAACACCGGACGCTTTAATCGTTCCAACTTTGACCTGGCAACGAAATCATTGCTGCCGTGGCTCGCATGATAAACATGTGAACACCTTATCAGGCAACATTCCTGTCAATGTTCCGATCCTTTCAGCCACTGCCAGATGCGTCCCAGGGTTTCGTAACCAACGCGATCGCTGTGCATCAACCAGACGGGTGAAGGTATAGCGCGCTCCCACGGATTAAGCGGTGAATCAATTGCTAACTGATTGGCTGGCGCTGGCAGCGGATGCAAGCCGGCCTGCTGGAAGAAGATCATCGCCCGCGGTAAGTGGGAGGCAGAGGTTACCAGCAGGAACGGCGCATTGCCGATGGCCTTCTTTACCGCTGCGGCTTCTTCTTCGGTATCTTTGGGGTGATCCAGGGTGATGATTTCATCGGCTGGCACCCCCAGCGACTGCGCTACGCGGGCGCCAGCTTCTGCGGTACTGACGTTATTCGTCTTTGCGGCAGCGCCGGTAAAGATGAGCTTCGATCCCGGGTTTGCGCGCCATAGGCGAATACCTTCATTCAGACGTGGAAGGCTGTTGCTGATCAGATTTGAACTCGGCGCCCACTGCGGATTCCAGGTATACCCTCCGCCCAGCACCACAATATATTCCACTTTTTGCGAACCTTGCCACGTTGGATAACTGTCCTCAATCGGTTTCAACAGGCTGTCGGCGACGGGCTGTAAACTAAGGAGTAACAGTGCCAGCCAACTCAGGCTAATACACACTTTCCCTGTTTTTTGAAAGCGACTGAACCAGACCAGCGCCAGGCCAATACCCATCACAATTAGCATCAGTGGCAGCGGCAGCATCATACCGCCAATCACTTTCTTCAGCGTAAAAAGCATCCTTTTTGGTTCCTTTTTTAACCATACAGCAGGGGATCTGCAGGGATATTACACCAGGAAGGTTCATTCTCGGCGTGGGTGTGACAAAATAGCGGTTTTACTTAGTCACCCTAAAGCCAGTATGTGGAGAGCCCGATGCGGGACCGCAATTTTGATGACATTGCAGAGAAGTTTTCCCGTAACATTTACGGCACCACCAAAGGTCAATTAAGACAGGCTATCCTTTGGCAGGATCTGGATCGATTACTGGAAACGTTCGGTGAGCAAAAACTGCACATTCTGGATGCCGGTGGTGGTGAAGGGCAAACGGCCATCAAAATGGCGGAACGAGGACATTTCGTCACATTATGCGATCTGTCTGGCGAGATGATCGCCCGAGCGCAACAGGCGGCAGAGGCAAAAGGTGTGAGCGGGAACATGCATTTTATACAATGCGCCGCTCAGGATGTTGCTTCGCATTTGGAAAGCCCGGTTGATCTGATATTGTTTCATGCTGTGCTGGAGTGGGTGACAGATCCGGTCAACGTGTTGCAGACTCTGTGGTCAGTATTGCGTCCTGGCGGCGCGCTGTCGTTAATGTTCTACAATGCTAACGGTCTGTTGATGCATAACATGGTCGCAGGGAACTTTGACTATGTGCAGGTGGGGATGCCGAAACGTAAAAAGCGCACGCTTTCACCGGACTACCCGCGCGATCCGGGGCAGGTCTACCAGTGGCTGGACGAGATCGGTTGGCAGATAACCGGTAAAACGGGCGTCCGTGTGTTTCATGATTATCTGCGAGATAAACATAAACAGCATGACGACTTTGAAATGTTACTTGAGTTAGAAACGCGCTATTGCCGCCAGGAACCGTATATCAGCCTTGGGCGCTATATTCATGTCACCGCGATTAAAAGTTCGGCCCGAGCCGCAGATGCAAGGATAATTTATGAGTGAATTTTCCCAGACAGTCCCCGAACTGGTTGCCTGGGCCAGAAAAAATGACTTCTCCATCTCTCTGCCGGTAGACAGACTTTCGTTCCTGCTGGCGGTCGCGACCCTGAACGGTGAGCGACTTGACGGCGAGATGAGTGAAGGTGAGCTGGTGGATGCGTTCCGCCATGTGAGTGATGCGTTTGAGCAAACCAGCGAAACCATCGGCGTACGCGCCAACAACGCGATCAACGATATGGTGCGTCAACGTCTGCTGAACCGCTTTACCAGCGAGCAGGCGGAAGGCAACGCTATATATCGTTTAACGCCATTGGGAATTGGCATCACGGATTACTACATTCGTCAGCGCGAATTCTCTACGCTGCGTCTTTCAATGCAGCTGTCGATTGTTGCAGGTGAACTAAAGCGCGCGGCGGATGCGGCAGCGGAAGGTGGCGATGAGTTCCACTGGCATCGCAACGTCTACGCGCCATTGAAATACTCGGTGGCAGAGATTTTCGACAGTATCGATCTGACCCAGCGCATCATGGATGAACAGCAACAGCAGGTAAAAGACGACATCGCACAGTTGCTTAATAAAGACTGGCGGGCGGCGATCTCCAGCTGTGAACTGCTGCTCTCTGAAACGTCTGGTACGTTGCGTGAACTGCAGGATACGCTGGAAGCTGCGGGGGATAAGCTACAGGCTCACCTGTTACACATCCAGGACGCCACGATGACGCATGACGATTTGCATTTCGTCGATCGGCTGGTGTTTGACTTACAAAGTAAGCTTGACCGCATTATCAGTTGGGGTCAGCAGTCCATTGATTTATGGATCGGCTACGATCGTCACGTGCATAAGTTTATCCGTACCGCGATCGATATGGATAAAAACCGCGTCTTTGCCCAGCGTTTGCGCCAGTCCGTGCAGACATACTTTGACGATCCGTGGGCGCTAACCTATGCCAACGCCGATCGTCTGCTGGATATGCGTGACGAAGAGATGGTACTGCGTGACGAAGAGGTCACCGGCGAGCTTCCGGAAGATCTGGAATATGAAGAATTTAACGAGATCCGTGAACAGTTGGCGGCGATCATCGAAGAACAGCTGGCTATCTACAAATCCAGACAAACACCACTGGATCTCGGTTTGGTCGTGCGCGAGTATCTGGCGCAATACCCACGTGCGCGTCATTTCGACGTCGCGCGCATAGTTATCGATCAGGCGGTACGCCTTGGCGTAGCGCAAGCAGACTTCACCGGACTGCCAGCCAAATGGCAGCCGATTAATGATTACGGAGCCAAGGTACAGGCGCATGTCATTGACAAATATTGAACAAGTGATGCCGGTAAAGCTGGCGCAGGCGCTGGCGAATCCGTTATTTCCGGCGCTGGACAGCGCCTTACGTTCGGGCCGCCATATCGGTCTGGATGAACTGGATAATCATGCCTTCCTGATGGATTTTCAGGAATATTTTGAAGAGTTTTACAGCCGCTATAACGTGGAATTGATCCGTGCGCCGGAAGGGTTCTTCTACCTTCGCCCGCGTTCAACGACGCTCATTCCCCGTTCGGTCCTGTCTGAACTGGACATGATGGTCGGTAAAATTCTTTGCTATCTCTATCTCAGCCCGGAACGCCTGGCGAATGAAGGGATTTTTACCCAGCAAGAGTTGTACGACGAGCTGCTAACGCTGGCTGATGAAGCGAAGCTGCTGAAACTGGTGAACAACCGTTCAACCGGTTCGGATGTTGATCGCCAGAAGCTACAGGAAAAAGTTCGTTCTTCGCTAAACCGTCTGCGCCGTTTAGGCATGGTGTGGTTTATGGGTCACGACAGCAGCAAATTCCGTATTACGGAATCAGTCTTCCGCTTTGGCGCGGACGTGCGCAGCGGTGACGATCCGCGCGAAGCGCAGCGTCGCTTAATTCGTGATGGCGAAGCGATGCCGGTCGAGAACCGCCTGCAGCTCAACGATGAGCCCGAAGAGAATCAGCCGGACAGTGGAGAAGAAGAATAATGATTGAACGCGGTAAATTTCGCTCACTTACGCTGATTAACTGGAATGGTTTTTTTGCCCGTACGTTCGACCTTGATGAACTGGTTACCACGCTGTCCGGCGGTAACGGTGCGGGTAAGTCCACCACCATGGCGGCATTTGTAACAGCGCTCATCCCGGACTTAACCCTGCTGCATTTCCGTAACACCACCGAAGCCGGTGCAACCAGTGGTTCACGTGATAAGGGCCTGCACGGTAAGTTGAAAGCGGGCGTCTGTTACTCAATGCTCGACGTCCTCAACTCGCGCCATCAGCGCGTGGTCGTGGGGGTGCGTCTGCAACAGGTTGCCGGTCGCGATCGTAAAGTGGATATCAAACCGTTTGCCATTCAGGGGCTGCCGATGTCGGTGCAGCCAACCCAATTGGTGACGGAAACGCTGAATGAACGCCAGGCGCGCGTGCTGTCCCTCTCTGAGCTGAAAGAGAAGCTTGATGAGATGGAAGGTGTGCAGTTTAAACAGTTCAACTCAATCACCGATTATCACTCACTGATGTTCGATCTGGGCATCATCGCCCGTCGTCTGCGTTCCGCGTCTGACCGTAGTAAATTCTATCGTCTGATTGAAGCCTCGCTGTACGGCGGGATCTCCAGTGCCATTACGCGTTCACTGCGTGACTACCTACTGCCGGAAAACAGCGGCGTACGTAAAGCCTTCCAGGATATGGAAGCTGCGCTGCGTGAAAACCGCATGACGCTGGAAGCGATTCGCGTAACTCAGTCTGACCGCGATCTGTTTAAGCATTTGATCAGCGAAGCGACCAACTATGTGGCCGCGGATTATATGCGTCACGCCAACGAACGTCGTATCCATCTTGATAAAGCGCTGGAATATCGTCGTGAGCTGCATACTTCACGTAAGCAGCTGGCCGCGGAGCAGTATAAGCACGTGGATATGGCGCGCGAACTGGGCGAGCATAACGGCGCGGAAGGCGATCTGGAAGCTGATTACCAGGCCGCGAGCGATCACCTGAATCTGGTGCAAACCGCTCTGCGTCAGCAGGAAAAAATTGAACGCTACGAAGCGGATCTCGAAGAACTGCAGGTCCGTCTCGAAGAACAAAATGAGGTGGTCGCGGAAGCCGTTGACCGCCAGGATGAAAACGAAGCCCGCGCAGAAGCCGCGGAACTGGAAGTGGATGAGCTGAAAAGCCAGCTTGCCGATTATCAGCAAGCGCTGGACGTCCAGCAAACGCGAGCCATCCAATATACCCAGGCGATCCAGGCGCTGAATCGGGCGAAAGAGCTCTGCCACTTACCGGATCTGACCGCCGACAGCGCTGCTGAATGGCTGGAAACCTTCCAGGCTAAAGAGCAGGAAGCCACTGAAAAACTGCTGACGCTGGAACAAAAAATGAGCGTGGCGCAAACTGCGCACAGCCAGTTCGAACAGGCTTATCAGCTGGTGGCGGCTATCAATGGCCCGCTGGCGCGTGGTGAAGCCTGGAGCGTGGCGCGTGAACTGCTGCGGGAAGGCGTTGAACAGCGCCACCTGGCGGAACAGGTTCAGCCGTTGCGTATGCGACTCAGCGAACTGGAGCAGCGTCTGCGCGAACAGCAAGATGCCGAGCGTCTGCTGGCTGAATTCTGCAAGCGTCAGGGTAAACAGTTCGATATCGATGAGCTGGAAGCGCTGCACCAGGAACTGGAAGCACGCATCGCCGCCTTGTCGGACAGCGTCTCTTCTGCCAGCGAACAGCGTATGACGTTGCGTCAGGAGCAGGAACAGCTGCAGTCTCGTATCCAGCATCTGATGAAACGTGCGCCTGTCTGGCTGGCCGCGCAGAATAGCCTGAATCAGCTTAGCGAGCAGTGTGGCGAAGAGTTTACCTCAAGCCAGGACGTGACTGAGTATCTGCAACAACTGCTGGAGCGCGAGCGTGAAGCCATTGTTGAGCGTGATGAAGTCGGTGCGCGCAAAAATGCAGTTGATGAAGAAATTGAACGTTTAAGTCAGCCGGGCGGGGCGGAAGATCAGCGTCTGAACGCGCTGGCGGAGCGTTTCGGTGGCGTCCTGCTGTCAGAAATCTATGACGACGTTAGCCTTGAAGATGCGCCGTACTTCTCTGCGCTGTACGGTCCTTCGCGTCATGCCATCGTGGTGCCGGATCTGTCGCTGATTACCGAGCAGCTTGAAGGGCTGACGGATTGTCCGGAAGATCTCTATTTCATCGAAGGGGATCCGCAGTCGTTTGATGACAGCGTTTTCAGCGTTGATGAGCTGGAAAAAGCGGTAGTGGTGAAAACCGCCGAGCGTCAGTGGCGTTATTCCCGCTTCCCGACGGTGCCGATTTTTGGCCGTGCAGCGCGCGAAAGCCGTATCGAAACCCTGCATGCTGAGCGTGAAGGGCTGTCTGAACGTTTCGCAACGCTCTCCTTTGACGTCCAGAAAACCCAGCGTCTGCATCAGGCGTTCAGTCGTTTCATTGGCAGTCATTTGTCGGTGGCGTTTGAAGCCGATCCGGAAGCGGAAATTCGCCAACTGAATGGCCGTCGCGTTGAACTGGAACGTGCGCTGAGCAATCATGAAAATGATAATCAGCAAAGCCGTATGCAGTTTGAGCAGGCGAAAGAGGGGGTCTCCGCTCTTAACCGCCTTCTCCCGCGTTTGAATCTGCTGGCGGATGACACGCTGGCCGATCGCGTGGACGAAATTCGTGAGCGCCTGGATGAAGCCCAGGAAGCGGCGCGTTTTGTGCAGCAACATGGCAACCAGTTAGCCAAACTGGAACCGATTGTTTCGGTCCTGCAAAATGACCCTGAGCAGTTTGAACAGCTGAAGGAAGACTACGCGTATTCCCAGCAGATGCAGCGCGATGCGCGTCAGCAAGCTTTTGCTCTGACCGAAGTGGTGCAGCGCCGGGCGCACTTTAGCTATTCCGACTCTGCTGAAATGCTTAGCGGCAATAGTGATCTGAACGAAAAACTGCGTGAGCGCCTGGAACTGGCGGAAGCTGAACGTACCCGCGCCCGTGAAGCGCTACGCAGTCACGCCGCACAGTTAAGCCAGTACAACCAGGTCATGGCGTCGCTGAAAAGCTCCTATGACACCAAAAAAGAGCTGCTTAACGATTTACAACGTGAACTGCAGGATATTGGCGTTCGTGCGGACAGCGGTGCCGAAGAGCGCGCGCGTATTCGTCGTGATGAACTGCATGCGCAGCTCAGCAACAACCGTGCGCGCCGTAACCAACTGGAAAAAGCGTTGACCTTCTGCGAAGCGGAGATGGAAAACCTGACCCGCAGGTTGCGCAAGCTCGAACGTGATTATTTTGAAATGCGCGAGCAGGTGGTTACCGCGAAAGCCGGATGGTGTGCGGTGATGCGGATGGTGAAAGATAACGGCGTTGAACGCCGCCTGCACCGTCGTGAGCTGGCGTATCTTTCCGGTGATGAACTGCGCTCGATGTCGGATAAGGCGCTTGGTGCACTGCGCCTGGCGGTTGCGGATAACGAACACCTGCGTGATGTACTGCGCATGTCTGAAGATCCAAAACGTCCAGAGCGTAAAATTCAGTTCTTTGTCGCGGTTTATCAGCATCTGCGTGAACGTATTCGTCAGGATATCATCCGTACCGACGATCCGGTTGAAGCGATCGAACAGATGGAGATTGAGCTGAGCCGTCTGACGGAAGAATTAACGTCCCGCGAACAGAAACTGGCGATCAGCTCTCGCAGCGTGGCGAATATCATTCGTAAGACCATTCAGCGCGAACAGAACCGTATTCGCATGCTGAACCAGGGGCTGCAAAGCGTGTCGTTTGGCCAGGTAAACAGCGTTCGTCTGAACGTCAACGTACGCGAGACGCATGCTACCTTGCTGGACGTACTTTCCGAACAGCATGAGCAGCACCAGGATCTGTTTAACAGCAATCGTCTGACCTTCTCTGAAGCGCTGGCGAAGTTGTATCAGCGTCTGAATCCGCAGATTGATATGGGGCAACGTACGCCGCAAACCATTGGTGAAGAGCTGCTGGATTACCGTAACTATCTGGAAATGGAAGTTGAGGTTAACCGTGGCTCTGACGGCTGGCTGCGTGCTGAATCTGGTGCGCTGTCAACCGGTGAAGCGATCGGGACCGGGATGTCTATTCTGGTGATGGTTGTGCAAAGCTGGGAAGACGAAGGGCGTAGACTGCGCGGGAAAGATATTTCTCCTTGCCGTCTGCTGTTCCTTGATGAAGCTGCGCGACTTGATGCACGCTCTATCGCGACTCTGTTTGAACTGTGCGAGCGTCTGCAAATGCAGCTGATTATCGCAGCCCCAGAAAACATTAGCCCAGAGAAAGGCACCACCTACAAACTGGTGCGTAAAGTCTTCCAGAACACCGAACACGTTCACGTGGTAGGTCTGCGCGGGTTTGCGCCTCAGTTACCTGAGCCGCTGCCTGGCACCGAAGATGCCTCCTCGCAGGCAAGCTAAATAAAAGGCGGCTAAATGGCCGCCTTCTTTTTTTCCGGAAATTCTCAATAACTGGTGTAATTTCTTTAAACTTCTTTACATTAGGTTAGGCAAAAGTTTTTTCATGTTTATATACTAAAGGTAAGCCTAACGCGTCACAGGCTTGCTCGTCATACTTCAGCTTGTATTGGCGTTTTACAGGTTCGGCCCCGCCAAAATAAGGGGAAGACATACGGCCTGGCTACTCAAAGTATGATAAAAAAACAGGGGGCAAGGGATGTTGCTTAATAAAATGTGTGGTCGTCGGCTGTCGGCAATTAGTTTGTGCCTGGCCGTAACATTCGCTCCACTGTTCAATGCGCAGGCCGATGAGCCTGAAATGATCCCTGGCGATAGCTCAGCGACCGTCAGTGAACAGCCAACAGCGTTATCGCAGCCGCAGGCTCAATCTTCCGCGACGGCTATCATGGCAGGTATCCAACCGCTGCCCGAGGGCGTGTCAGTTGATAAAGCCCGCGCCGAATTACAATCTCAACTTCCAGCGGGCTTCACACCGGTTTATATGAGCCAACTGGAACTGCTGTATGCCGCACGCGAAATGAAACCGATGTGGGAAAATCGTGATGCGGTAAAAGCCTTTCAGCAACAGTTAGCTGAAGTGGCGATTGCCGGCTTTCAGCCGCAGTTCACCACTTGGGTTGCTCTACTGACTGACCCGGCAGTAACCGGTCAGGCGCGAGATATCGTGCTCTCAGATGCGATGATGGGGTATCTGCACTTTATTGCCAACATCCCCGTCAAAGGTAATCGCTGGCTCTATAGCGATAAGCCCTATGCGCTGACGACGCCGCCGATTTCCGTGATCAACCAATGGCAAGTCGCGCTGGATAACGGTCAACTGACTTCGTTTGTCGCCAGCCTGGCACCGCAACATCCGCAGTACGCAGCCATGCATGAATCGCTGCTCAAGCTGGTGGGCGATACGCGGCCCTGGCCGCAACTGACCAGTACCGCGACGCTGCGTCCGGGGGAGTGGAGTAACGACATCCCTGCGCTGCGTGAAATTTTGCGCCGTACCGGGATGCTGGAGTCTGTTGTCAGTACGGCTGCCAAAGAAGGCCGTAGCGCTTACGATCGTGAACTTGTTGACGCAGTTAAGCGGTTTCAGACGTGGCAGGGGCTTGGGGCCGATGGCGCGATTGGCCCTGCCACGCGTGACTGGCTGAACGTGACGCCCGCTCAACGTGCGGGCGTGCTGGCGTTAAATATTCAGCGCTTGCGCCTGCTGCCGGGTACGCTGTCTACCGGTATTATGGTGAATATTCCTGCCTACTCGCTGGTGTATTATCAGAACGGCAATCAGGTGCTGGCCTCGCGCGTTATCGTCGGACGTCCCGATCGTAAAACGCCGATGATGAGCAGTGCGCTGAATAACGTGGTCGTTAACCCGCCGTGGAACGTGCCGCCGACGCTGGCCCGGAAGGATATTCTGCCTAAGGTTTGGAATGACCCGGGGTATCTTGAGCGTCACGGCTATACCGTAATGCGCGGCTGGAACAGCAAAGAGACGATAGATCCGTGGCAGGTTGACTGGGCCACCATCACCGCCTCCAATCTGCCGTTCCGCTTCCAGCAGGCTCCGGGAGCGCGTAACTCGCTCGGACGCTATAAATTCAATATGCCGAGTTCGGATGCTATTTATCTGCACGATACGCCGAACCACACTCTGTTCCAGAAGGATTCGCGGGCGTTAAGCTCCGGCTGCGTGCGCGTGAACAAGGCATCTGAGCTGGCGAATATGCTGCTACAGGATGCGGGGTGGAATGATACGCGCATCTCGGATGCCCTGAAGCAAGGGGACACAAGGTACGTGAATATTCGCCAGAATATCCCCGTCAACCTCTACTATCTGACCGCATTTGTTGGCCCGGATGGTCGCACGCAATATCGTACAGATATTTACAATTACGATCAGACAGCGCGATCCAGTGCACAAATTGTGTCAAAAGCTGAACAATTAATCAGATAAATGAAGCAGTTCGAGGAAAATAATTGTCGTAAGTTATGCTGGAAACGGGGCGAAATGGCTGCAAGCCCCGTATTTCCTGGGGTTGGGAGCCTTGACGTGGACTACTTAGCCAGATAAGGTTTCCCGCGTGCGCTAGAGCATACATACGATAACATTGACCTTGTAGACCTTAAAACCATGGACAAATTTGACGCTAATCGCCGCAAACTGCTGGCGCTTGGTGGCATTGCCCTCGGCGCTGCCATCCTGCCTACGCCTGCGTTTGCTACACTCTCTACCCCACGTCCGCGCATTTTGACTCTGAATAACCTGCATACCGGTGAGTCAATAAAAGCAGAGTTTTTTGATGGCAGGGGCTATATTCAGGACGAATTAGCTAAACTTAATCACTTTTTCCGTGATTTTCGTGCGAATAAAGTGAAATCCATCGATCCGGGATTGTTCGATCAACTCTTCCGTCTGCAGGGCCTGCTGGGCACGCGTAAACCCGTACAGCTTATTTCTGGTTACCGCTCTATTGATACCAATAATGAATTACGTGCGCACAGCCGCGGTGTGGCAAAGAAAAGCTACCACACGAAAGGGCAGGCCATGGATTTCCATATTGAAGGCATCGCATTAAGTAATATTCGCAAAGCTGCGTTATCTATGCGCGCAGGTGGTGTAGGATACTACCCACGCAGTAACTTTGTGCATATTGACACCGGACCGGCGCGTCATTGGTGATCCATAAGCTTAATGAAACAGGAGCCGTATGAACTATCGTATTATTCCGGTCACTGCATTCGCCCAGAACTGCTCGTTAATCTGGTGTGAGCAAACCCGTCTGGCTGCGCTGGTCGATCCCGGCGGCGATGCTGAGAAAATCAAACAGGAAGTCGATGCCAGTGGCCTGACGCTAATGCAGATCCTGCTCACCCATGGTCATCTTGATCACGTAGGTGCGGCGGCTGAACTGGCACAGCATTATGGTGTACCGGTTATTGGTCCGGAAAAAGAAGATGAGTTCTGGTTACAAGGACTTCCTGCTCAGAGTCGCATGTTTGGCCTGGGCGATTGTGAGCCGCTGACGCCCGATCGCTGGTTGAATGAAGGCGACCGGGTAAGCGTGGGTAACGTGACGTTGCAGGTACTGCATTGCCCGGGTCACACGCCGGGACATGTGGTCTTCTTTGATGAACAATCAAAGCTACTGATTTCTGGTGACGTGATTTTCAAAGGCGGTGTAGGGCGCAGCGATTTTCCTCGCGGAGATCATAGTCAATTGATTGATTCGATTAAACGTAAACTGTTGCCGTTGGGCGATGACGTGACGTTTATTCCGGGTCACGGCCCACTTTCGACGTTGGGCAACGAACGGCTACATAATCCGTTCCTGCAGGATGAAATGCCAGTCTGGTAACACCGCAGATAAATGAAAAAGGCCGCTATTGCGGCCTTTTTAGTACGCGATAGATTACAGTACTGCGACAATCGCTTCGCACAGTGGCGCCATGTTATCTGGCGTCATTCCTGCTACGTTCACACGTCCGGAAGCGACGGCATAGACACCAAACTCTTCACGCAGACGCAGAACCTGCTCTTTGGTCAGGCCGCTGAATGAGAACATGCCGTTCTGTTTGATGATAAAGCTGAAGTCTCGGTTCGCACCTTTCTCCTGCAGCGTATTCACAAACAGCAAACGCATGCGTTGGATGCGTTGACGCATATCAGTCAGTTCCTGCTCCCAGATAGCGCGCAGGGCATCGTTGCTCAGGATGGTTGCCACAACCGACGCGCCGTGTGCTGGTGGGTTGGAATAGTTGGCACGAATGACGGACTTCATCTGGCTAAACGCGCGGTCGACGGTTTCAGCATCGGCTGCAACCAGCGTACAGGCGCCTACGCGCTCATTGTACAGACCAAAGTTCTTGGAGTAGGAGCTGGCGACGATCAGCTCTTTGTGCAGCGCAGCGAATGCGCGCAGACCTTCTGCATCTTCTTCCAGACCGCGGGCAAAGCCCTGGTATGCGAAGTCAAACAGCGGCAACCAACCTTTTTCGACAGAAAGCTGAGCCAGCGTTTGCCACTGCTCCAGCGTAGGATCGATACCGGTTGGGTTATGGCAGCAGCCGTGGAATAACACCACGTCGCCAGCCTGCGCTTCGCTGAGGCTTGCCAGCAGCGCATCAAAGTCTAATGAGTGGTTCGCGGCATCGTAATAGTTGTATTCACGAACTTCCAGACCGGCAGAGTTAAAGACGCTCTTATGGTTTGGCCAGCTTGGATTGCTCACCCATACGCGTTTAGCTGAGGTGTTTTTTGCCAGGAAATCAGCGGCCACACGCAGTGCGCCAGTGCCGCCAGGGGTCTGTGCTGTACGCGCACGTTTGTCGTTGATAAGCGAACTTTCTTTACCAAACAGTAATTCCTGAGTGCAGCGACCAAACTCTGGAATACCGTCGATGCCAAGGTAATTTTTGGTGGTTTCATTTTCCAGTATATATTGCTCGGCTTTTTTAACGCTGGTCAGTACCGGCGTTTTGCCTGTCTCATCTTTATATACACCGATCCCAAGGTTTATTTTTCCTGGGCGGTCATCGGCACGAAACAAATCAGCCAGACCCAAAATGGGGTCGGCAGGAGCGGCAGTAATGTTCTCAAACATGACGAGGTTCCATAGTGATTACAGAAGGGAAGTCCGCTATCAGGTTAACGGTAGATTTACAAAATGCCAACCGTTACTGACGAAAAGCCGAGGTGTTTTTTTAAGACGCAAGAATCCGCTAGCAGAGATAAAAAAACAGGACCGAAGTCCTGTTTTTTAGGCATTTAACAAAGAGGTCTGCTATTAGAACTGGTAAACGATACCCACTGCAACGGTGTCGTCAGAGCCTACGCCCAGTTTGTTGTCAGAATCGATCTGGTTGATGATGTAATCAACATAGGTGGACATGTTTTTGTTGAAGTAGTAAGTCGCACCCACTTCGAAGTAGTTCACCAGATCTACGTCGCCGATTCCTTCGATGTCCTTACCTTTAGATTTGGTATAGGCGAGGGACGGACGCAGGCCGAAGTCGAACTGGTACTGAGCAACCAACAGGACGTCTTCAGTTTTGTTAGCATAACCGTTAGCGATACGGGTTGCGTTACGGGTTTCGCTGTAGTTCGCCGCCAGGTAGATGTTGTTAGCATCGTATTTCAAGCCGGTCGCCCACTGCTCAGCTTTGTCGCCGTGGCCGCGCAGAAGTGGGTTTTGCTGGGCATCGGTACGATCAGCTGCACCATACGCACCTACGATACCAAAACCTTCGAATTCGTAGCTAACAGAACCGCCAACGCCATCACCGTTAGAGCGACGAACGTCATCACGCTCGTTTTTGCCCAGGTACTGAACAGCGAAGTTCAGGCCTTCAACCAAACCGAAGAAGTTAGAGTTACGGTAAGTTGCGAGACCGCCGTTACGCTGAGAGAAGAACTGGTCGGAAGCAGCAGTATCACCACCGAATTCTGGCAGCATATCGGTGTAACCCAGAGCATCGTAAACGACGCCGTAGTTACGACCGTAATCGAAGGAGCCTGCATCACCGAATTTCAGACCGGCAAACGCCAGACGGGTTTTGTTGCCATTCTGAGCATCATCACCGCCTTCAGAGTTATTGCCGCTGAACTGGTATTCCCACTGGCCGTAACCGGTCAGTTGGTCGTTAATCTGAGTTTCCCCTTTGAAACCAAGACGGGCGTAAGTCTGATCGCCATTAGGTGCGTAGGCATTGTCACCGTTGTGCTTGGAAAAATAGTGCAGACCTACTGCTTTACCGTACAGGTCTACTTTGTTGCCATCTTTGTTATAGATTTCTGCAGCGTTAGCTGCCCCGGCTACCAGCAGAGCAGGGATAACCACTGCCAGAATATTGCGCTTCATCATTATTTATTACCCTCATCGGTTTTTATATGACACCTGCCACTGCCGCCAATAATTTCCGTCAATAAAAATTTACGGAACTATTGATGAGAGTTTGGTGTCTTTATGTGTCTGACAGGCATCTTTCCATTCAAACTATCGTTTCGCTACCGTCAAAGTGCTACAAATATAAAGATTTGGTTTCAAAAAGAAAAAGTGTGTAACAAAATGTTATTTTTGTGCAACTTTGTGAACAACTTCAAATTTCAGATGTCCGTACGCTAAAAATCACCGCTTCTATTTCTATTTATATGATTTTCTTATATTTAATTTAGATAAACTCCTTTTTTCTCTGTTCTGCCATAAAGTTCCTGCTTTACAGATGGCTATTTCTGGACGTCTGGAATGCCGTGCAAATGGTCAGAAAATGTACTATTTAATCAGAAAATACTAATCCACAATAAAAATGCTGATTATTTTTTGTTCAAATATGTTGCAGTGAAATATTACGTAACAGGAAGGGGGAAGGCGAAGGGTTGTGTTAAACGCGGGAGGGGGATCCCAAAACGTGAAGCGGTGACAAAAAAAGCCAGCAATGCTGGCTTTTGTATCAAAAATGCAGGGTTAGAACGTGGCGTTACGCGGGGTACGCGGGAACGGAATAACGTCACGGACGTTCTGCACGCCGGTAACGTAAGCGATCAAACGCTCAAAGCCCAAACCGAAGCCGGAATGCGGAACGGTACCGTAGCGACGCAGGTCGCGATACCACCAGTAATCTTCTTTGTTCAGACCCATTTCCAGCATACGGGCATCCAGGACGTCCAGACGCTCTTCACGCTGAGAACCACCGATGATTTCACCGATTCCTGGAGCCAGTACGTCCATTGCTGCAACGGTTTTACCGTCTTCGTTAAGGCGCATATAAAACGCTTTGATATCTTTCGGGTAGTTTTTAACGACGACCGGCGCTTTAAAGTGCTCTTCAGCAAGGTAACGTTCGTGCTCAGAAGAGAGATCCACACCCCAGTAAACCGGGTTTTCGAACTGTTTGCCGCATTTTTCCAGAATGCTTACCGCGTCGGTGTAATCCACCTGCGCGAAGTCAGCCTCAATGAAACGTTCCAGGCGTGAAATCGCGTCTTTGTCGACACGTTCGGCGAAGAATTTCATATCATCCGCACGCTCAGCCAGTACGGCTTTGAACGCGTACTTCAGCATCGCTTCAGCCAGGCCTGCAACATCGTTCAGGTCGGCGAAAGCCACTTCCGGTTCCAGCATCCAGAACTCTGCCAGGTGACGACTGGTATTAGAGTTTTCTGCACGGAACGTAGGGCCAAAGGTATAAATTTTGGACAGAGCACAGGCGTAGGTTTCGCCGTTCAGCTGACCGGAAACGGTCAGGAAAGCTTCTTTACCAAAGAAGTCTTTGTCGAAATCGACTTTTCCCTGATCGTTACGCGGCAGGTTTTCCAGATCCAGCGTAGACACGCGGAACATTTCACCGGCACCTTCCGTATCGGAAGCGGTGATCAGCGGAGTCGATACCCAAAAGAAACCCTGCTCGTGGAAGAAGCGATGCAGCGCTTGCGCCAGCGTATGACGTACTCGCGCGACGGCACCAATCATGTTGGTACGTGGGCGCATGTGCGCCACTTCACGCAGATACTCAATGCTGTGACGCTTAGCCGCCATTGGATAGGTATCAGGATCTTCAACCCAGCCGGCTACTTCAACCTCAGTGGCCTGAATTTCAAAGCTCTGTCCTTGTCCAGGAGATGCAACGACTTTACCCGTTACGATAACTGAACAACCCGTCGTCAGGCGCAGTACGTCCTGATTGTAATTGGGCAGAGAATTATTGATGACGGCCTGTACAGGATCAAAGCAGGAACCGTCATAAACGGCGAGGAAGGAGATGCCAGCTTTTGAATCTCGGCGGGTACGCACCCATCCGCGCACGGTGACTTCGCTGTCAACGGCTACGCGGCCCTGGAGTACGTCGGCTACAGGCACAACGCTCATAATATTCTCTCTGTTAATAGTCGGATATATAAACACATGTCCACCCGTAATGGGGGGATACCTATGTTACCTGGCATCTGCAATCAGACAAGCAGAATTCGTAGCTGGAGTGAAAGATTTCGGAAATTAGCGTGAAAAGGGAGCCAAACTGGCTCCCTGGAAGGTTTAACTGGCTTTTTTAATATGCGGCAAATCGAAGGCTTTGCGTAGCGCGCGCACGAACGCTTTATCGTGGCAGATGGTTTTACCCGGGCTATCAGATAACTTCGCCACAGGTTTGCCGTTACATTCCACCAGCTTGATTACAATATTGAGCGGCTTAACCTGGGGAATATCACAGGTTAAACGTGTGCCAATACCAAAACTCAACTGTACACGAGAAGAGAAGTGGCGGTAGAGCTCAATCGCTTTTTTCAAATCGAGGTTATCTGAAAACACCAGCGTTTTGCTCAGCGGATCAATGCCCAGTTTTTCATAATGGGCGATGGCTTTTTCACCCCATTCCACCGGGTCGCCTGAATCATGGCGTAAACCCTGATAGCGGGTTGCAAACTCGACGCCAAAGTCGCGTAAAAACGCATCCATGGTGATGCAATCGGTCAGCGCAATGCCGAGTTGGTCAGGATATTCATTTAACCAGGCGGCCAGGGCAACGCGCTGGCTGGTGGCAAGCTCAGGGCTGATCTGCTGATGAGCCTGGAACCACTCATGCGCCTGCGTGCCCATTGGGGTTAATGACAGGCGGCGGGCCAGATCGTAGTTACTGGTGCCGACAAACCAGGGCTCTCGCTGCAGGCGTTTAACAATAGCCTGCTGTACTTCACGTGAAAAACGACGACGCGTACCGAAATCCATCAGATGGAAGCGGGACATATCGACATCTTTCGTTAAAGCAGAGAATTCTACTAGTTTGCTTTCCAGCTCATTGAGTGCCTGCGGGACGCCTGATTCGGGCGAACGGTAACGGTGTACCATCTCGCTGATAACCGCTAGCAGCGGGACTTCCCACATGATCACTTCACGCCACGGCCCGGTTAAGCGGATGTTCAGCTTACCGTTATCATTGGTGACGCAAACCTGTTCCGGGTTATAGCGGAAATCACGTAACCAGGTGAGGTAATCAGCTTTAAAGAAAGGCAGGCCGGAGAGCCACTGGTACTCGTCCTCCTGCAGTCGCAGGTGTTGCATAGCATTCACCTGCTCACGAATAGAATCGGCATAAATACCGAGCAGGTCATCGCCACGGCAACGAAATTCAGCCGCTACTTGTACATCATAGTAGTGGTGAAAAACGGCTTGCTGCATATGCAACTTATAAGCGTCTGTATCCAGCAGCGAGTGCAGAACAGGAGAAGCGAATTGTGTCATAGGTGCGCAGTAGCATCCTCTCACGGGAGCGTTTAGTACAATAAACAACTAAGAAAACCGCTGGAGTATACCTTGTTTAGCGATTTATTGAACCCCGATCACACCATAAGCTGTCTTTCTGGTCGAGGGCAATTCGTGCCGCGTGTTATAAAAATGTAGCAAAAAGGGTGTTTGTGCCTGAAAAGATGAACATTCTGCGTAGCGCGATTTACGCAACAGGAATAGACTGAAGCCGAGACTCTACCAAAGATGCTAAAGGTTTTTTATGACACAACAGCCACAAGCCAAATACCGTCACGACTATCGTGCGCCGGATTACCAGATTACTGATATTGACTTGACCTTTGACCTGGATGCTGAAAAAACCGTGGTCACCGCCGTGAGCCAGGCTGTCCGTCATGGAGCGTCCGATGCGCCCCTGCGCCTGAATGGCGAAGATCTGACCCTGGTGTCGATCCACGTGAACGACGAGCCGTGGGCAGAGTATAAAGAAGAAGAGGGCGCTCTGGTCATCAGTCAACTGCCGGAACGTTTTACGCTGCGTATCGTGAATGAAATTAGCCCGGCGGCCAATACCGCGCTGGAAGGACTGTACAAGTCCGGCGACGCGCTGTGCACCCAGTGTGAAGCGGAAGGGTTCCGCCATATTACCTGGTATCTCGACAGGCCGGATGTCCTGACGCGTTTTACCACCAAAATTATCGCCGATAAAACCCAATATCCGTTCCTGCTCTCCAATGGTAACCGCGTGGCGCAGGGGGAACTGGAAAATGGTCGTCACTGGGTACAGTGGCAGGATCCGTTCCCGAAACCGTGTTATCTGTTTGCGCTGGTAGCCGGTGATTTCGACGTCCTGCGCGACACCTTTACCACCCGTTCCGGGCGTGAAGTGGCGCTGGAACTGTACGTCGATCGCGGCAACCTGGACCGCGCGCCGTGGGCGATGACCTCGCTGAAAAACTCCATGAAATGGGATGAAGAGCGCTTTGGCCTCGAATATGACCTCGACATTTATATGATTGTCGCGGTCGATTTCTTCAACATGGGGGCGATGGAGAATAAAGGTCTGAACATCTTTAACTCCAAATATGTGCTGGCACGTACCGATACCGCCACCGACAAAGACTACCTCGATATTGAGCGCGTCATCGGTCACGAATATTTCCACAACTGGACCGGCAACCGCGTGACCTGTCGCGACTGGTTCCAGTTGAGCCTGAAAGAGGGGCTAACCGTGTTTCGCGATCAGGAGTTCAGTTCCGATCTCGGCTCACGCGCGGTAAACCGGATCAGCAATGTGCGCACCATGCGCGGCCTGCAGTTTGCCGAAGATGCCAGCCCAATGGCGCATCCTATCCGTCCGGATATGGTTATTGAAATGAACAACTTCTATACCCTGACCGTGTACGAAAAGGGCGCTGAAGTTATTCGTATGATCCACACCCTGCTCGGTGAGGCTAACTTCCAGAAAGGGATGCAGTTGTACTTTGAGCGTCATGACGGCAGCGCTGCAACCTGTGATGATTTCGTGCAGGCGATGGAAGATGCGTCCAACGTCGATCTATCGCATTTCCGCCGCTGGTACAGTCAGTCCGGTACGCCGATTCTGACCGTGCGTGATGACTACAATCCATCCACTGAGCAGTACACGCTGACTATCAGCCAGCGCACGCCGGCCACGCCGGATCAGGCCGAAAAACAGCCGCTGCATATTCCTTTCGCCCTCGAGTTGTATGACAACG
Source organism: Citrobacter sp. 21OH12SH02A-Citro (assembly GCF_027919895.1). NCBI lineage: Bacteria > Pseudomonadati > Pseudomonadota > Gammaproteobacteria > Enterobacterales > Enterobacteriaceae > Citrobacter > Citrobacter sp. 21OH12SH02A-Citro. The sequence goes on along the minus strand of NZ_CP114801.1, from coordinate 3,045,656 downwards.
AAGGGAAAGTGATCCCGCTGCAAAAAGGCGGGCACCCGGTGAATTCCGTACTCAATGTCACCCAGGCTGAGCAGACGTTTGTCTTTGATAATGTCTACTTCCAGCCGGTTCCGGCACTGCTGTGCGAATTCTCCGCACCGGTAAAACTGGAATACAAATGGAGCGATCAGCAGCTGACTTTCCTGATGCGTCATGCGCGTAACGATTTCTCTCGTTGGGATGCGGCGCAAAGCTTGCTGGCGACCTATATTAAGCTCAACGTAGCCCGCCATCAGCAGGGACAGCCGCTGTCGCTGCCGGTACACGTGGCCGATGCATTCCGGGCGATTTTGCTGGATGAGAAAATCGATCCGGCACTGGCGGCAGAGATTCTGACGCTGCCTTCGGTGAATGAAATTGCTGAACTGTTCGACATCATCGATCCGGTGGCGATAACGGAAGTACGTGAAGCGTTAACTCGCACGCTGGCGGCCGAACTGGCGGATGAATTCCTCGCCATCTATAACGCTAACCATCTTGATGAGTACCGCGTTGAACATGCCGATATTGGCAAGCGTACGCTACGTAATGCCTGCCTGCGTTTCCTGGCCTTTGGCGAAACCCATCTGGCCGACACGCTGGTCAGCAAGCAGTACCGTGAAGCAAACAATATGACCGATGCGCTGGCGGCGCTGTCCGCGGCAGTCGCGGCGCAACTGCCTTGCCGCGACACGCTAATGCAGGAGTATGACGATAAGTGGCATCATGACGGTCTGGTGATGGACAAATGGTTTATCCTGCAATCCACCAGCCCGGCGAGAAACGTGCTGGAAACGGTACGTGGCTTACTGAAGCACCGTTCCTTCAGTATGAGTAACCCGAACCGAATCCGATCTCTGATTGGCGCCTTTGCGGGCAGCAACCCGGCGGCATTCCATGCGGAAGATGGCAGCGGCTATCAGTTCCTGGTCGACATGCTGACTGAACTCAATAGCCGTAACCCGCAGGTGGCGTCACGTCTGATTGAGCCGCTGATTCGCTTAAAACGGTATGATGCAAAACGTCAGACGCAGATGCGCGCGGCGCTGGAACAGTTGAAAGGTCTGGAGAATCTCTCCGGCGATCTGTTCGAGAAGGTAACCAAAGCGTTAGCCTGAAACGTTGACCTGTCGTTTTGTAAGCCGGATTAGGCGGTAACGCCGCTATCCGGCAAAAGGCCCGGTGGCGCTTGCGCTTACTGGGCCTGATTTTTCTGAATGCTTATCCATGCCGGCGGATCAGCTGTTCCGTTTCGCTACGCTGCATTACCCGGTTCAACACTTCTGCTTCCAGCTCTGCCAGACGCACCGAACCAATCCGGCGTGGTCGCGCAATATCCACCGTTAAATCCAGTCCGATTTTTCCATCTTCAATAAGCAACACGCGATCGGCCATTGCCACCGCTTCACTGACGTCATGGGTGACCAGCAGTACGGTAAAGCCGTGCTCTTGCCATAAAGAGACAATCAGCTCCTGCATTTCAATGCGGGTTAAGGCATCCAGCGCACCGAGGGGTTCATCGAGCAGCAGCAGACCGGGACGATGAATTAATGCCCGCGCCAGGGCCACGCGCTGTTTTTGTCCACCGGACAGGGCAGCAGGCCATTCCTGAGCACGATTCTCCAGCCCAACTGCGGCCAGCGCGTCCCGGGCCGCATCGCGCCAGTGACCTTTCAGACCCAGACCCACATTATCGATAACAGTCTTCCAGGGTAGCAGACGCGCATCCTGAAACATCATTCGCGTATCCTCCTGAATTTCTGCCAGCGGGGTGGTTCCGGCAAGTAATGCACCTGAGGTGGGAGACTCCAGCCCAGCCAGCAGACGCAGCAACGTGCTTTTACCTCCTCCGCTGCGGCCAACCACGGCAACAAACTGTCCGGCCTGAATGTGCAAATCTAACTGATTGAGCACCGTATTGGCGGCGTATTGTTTCGTCACGGCACTCAGTAAAAGCGGCGTGCCTTGGTTCAGGCGAGCGGTATTCATACGGTAGCCTCCTTCACATGGTAAGCCGGGTTCCAGCGCAGCCAGATCCGCTCCAGCCATTGGGCGCTGACGTCGGCAAGTTTGCCGAGCAGGGCGTAGAGAATAATGGCCACCACGACCACATCGGTTTGCAGAAATTCGCGGGCGTTCATTGCCAGGTAACCAATGCCGGCATTGGCTGAAATGGTTTCCGCGACAATAAGCGTCAACCACATCAGCCCGAGAGCAAAACGCACGCCAACCATAATCGAGGGCAGGGCGCCGGGGAGGATCACATGAATAAATAGTGAAAAACCAGACAGCCCATAGCTGCGAGCCATCTCTACCAGACCGCGATCGATATTGCGGATCCCATGCCAGGTGTTGATGTAAATCGGAAAAAGCGTGCCCAGCGCGACGAGAAAGATCTTGGCGGATTCATCAATGCCGAACCACAAAATCACCAGTGGGATCAGCGCCAGATGCGGCACGTTACGCAGCATCTGCACCGAAGTATCCAGCAGGCGTTCTCCCCACCGCGAAAGACCGCTAATCAGTCCCAGCGTCAGGCCAATCGATCCGCCGATGGAGAAGCCTACCAGCGCGCGCCAGGAGCTGATCGCCAGATGCTGCCAAAGCTCGCCGCTGGCGGAAAGCGTCCAGAAGGCTTCGACAACGCCCTCCGGAGAGGGCAGGATGCGGGTGGACAACCAGCCCATTGATGATGCGAGCTGCCAGAGCGCGACCAACCCAACCGGTAAAAACCAGGGTGCGAGGCGCAGTAACCACCTGTTTTTCGGCGTTGCCATCAGCAGGCTCCTTAGCTTTGCGCGATTTTGCGTGGGATAAATTCGTTTGCCACCGCTTCGCCTTGTTGATGCTGGCGCTGCGGCTGCGGAATTTCTGGTATAGCGACATCCAGATGTGGGAACAGCAGCTCGCCAACCTTGTATGCCTCTTCCAGATGTGGATACCCGGACAACACAAAACTGTCGATTCCCAGTGCGGCATACTCGTTGATACGCGCCGCGACCGTCGGACCATCTCCGACCAGCGCGGTACCCGCGCCACCGCGCACCAGTCCTACTCCTGCCCACAGGTTCGGGCTGATTTCCAGTTTGTCGCGTTTACCGTTGTGCAGTGCAGCCATTCGCTGCTGACCAACCGAATCCGTTCTTGAGAAGGCGGCCTGGGCTTTGGCAATGGTGTCGTCATCCAGATGGGCTATCAGACGATCCGCTGCCTGCCACGCCTCTTGCGTTGTCTCCCGGACGATCACATGCAGACGAATACCAAAGCGGATCTTGCGCCCGAGCGCCGCCGCTTTGGCCCGCACCTGTTCAATCTTCTCTTTCACCTGTTCAGGCGGCTCGCCCCAGGTCAGATAGAGATCAACCTGCTCGGCAGCAAGATCTTGGGCGACATCAGACGAACCGCCGAAATAAAGCGGTGGCCGGGGTTGTTGTACAGGAGGGAAAAACAGTTTCGCGCCGCGGACATGAATGTGTTTGCCGTTGAAATCCACGGTTTCACCTTGCAGCAAACGCCGCCAGACCTGAGTGAATTCAGCAGAGGCTTCATAGCGCTCGGTGTGATCAAGGAACACGCCGTCACCCGCTAGCTCTTGTGGATCGCTGCCGGTTACCAGGTTGAACAACGCCCGGCCGTTAGAGAGTCTGTCGAGCGTCGCGGCCTGGCGGGCGGCGACCGTCGGCGAGGTTACGCTTGGACGTAGCGCGACCAGAAACTTTAATCGCTGGGTGACCGGGATCATCGACGCGGCGACCAGCCAGGCATCTTCACAGGAGCGACCGGTTGGGATCAGAACGCCAGTAAATCCCAGGCGATCGGCTGTTTGCGCAATTTGTTGCAAATAACCGTGATCGACCGGGCGCGAACCTTCTTCCGTCCCCAGATAATGACCGTCACCGTGGGTGGGTAAAAACCAGAACATGTTCAGACTCATAATTTTTCTCCTGCCTGCTGAGTGGGTTGCCAGATACGCTGGCGAATATCGATTTTTTTCGGCACCAGACGGTTGTCATAAAACAGATCGGCGGTTTGTTGTTGTAGGGCGGCAACCGAGGCGCTGACGGGCGTAATGGTGGTTGGCGGACGGTGATCCAGATAAGACGCAATTACCGGCTCGGGCAGGCCCATGGTTTTAGCCAGCAGAGTAATGCTTTGCTGGCGTTGGCTGAGAGTTAACGCATCCGCCTGGCTAAAGGTATCCAGTACGCCAAGAACAAAAGCGCTATTTTTTTCGGCATAAGGACGTGCAGCGAGATAAAACGAACCGGTCTGCTTGAGGTCTGAGCCGTCTTTCAGCACGCGCACATCACCTTGCAGTAATGCGGCCGAATAGTAGGGATCCCAGATAGCCCACGCATCGACGTTTCCTTGCTGGAAGGCCGCTCGCGCATCGGCGGGGGTCAGATAAGTCGGTTGAATATCGGTAAATTTCAACCCTGCTTGTTGCAGCGCCCGGAGCAGTAAATTGTGGGCGCTGGAACCTTTCTGGAAGGCGACTTTATGCCCTTTGAGCTGCGCAACGCTCTGGATCGGGCTATTTTTCGGCACCAGAATCACTTCGGCTTTCGGTTTGGGTGGTTCGACGCCCACATAAACCAGATCGGCTCCGGCGGCCTGGGCGAAAATTGGCGGAATGTCACCGGTACTGCCGAGATCGATACTGCCGATATTGAGTGCTTCCAACATTTGCGGTCCAGCCGGGAACTCAATCCACGAGATTTTGGTCTGTGGGTAACGTTTCTCCAGTAGCTGATGACTTTTTGCCAGCACCATGCTGACGCTTCCTTTCTGGTAGCCAATGCGCAGGGCATCCGGAGCCGATTCTGCGGCATGCGCCAAGGATGACAGGGACAGCAGCCCGGTTAATGCCAGCCATGGGGTGTGACGCTTGAGCAGATTAAGCATGGGCGGCACCTCGCAGGGCGTTCAGTTGCGGGAGTTGGACATCGCGACGATGCAACGCCAGCCAGAAAGTGTCGAGCGCACTGTCCAGGCGCTGCTGCAGGTTGGGCGTAAACTGCGGTTTATGCTGATAATCGATGACCTGCGAATCATCGGCAAACACGCCGTGCAGGATCTCCTGAGCCTTTAACGCGCTCAGCACCGGTTTCAGCGCGTAATCGACGGCCAGTAAATGCGCCACGCTGCCGCCGGTCGCCAGCGGCAAAACCACTTTTCCTTCCAGCGCCCGCTCGGGGAGCAGATCGAGCAGCGTTTTCAGTGCGCCAGAGTAAGCGGCTTTGTAGACCGGCGTTGCGACAATCAGCCCGTCAGCATCCTGCAGTTGTTCGATAAATGTTTTCAGTGCCGGACTGTCAAAACGGGCATAGATCAGGTCTTCCGGGGCAAAGTTGTGCAGGTTCCAGTGAAAGACTTCGACATCCTGGCCGTTCAATTTTTCTCGGGCATATTCCAGCAACGCGCTGGAGCGAGAGGGAAAGCGTGGGCTTCCCGCCAGAGTGATGACGCGCATAATGTTATTCTCCCCTTATAACCAATTGTTTGCTTTTGATTAACATTGATAACAATTTGTGCAGTCTGGCAGAGAGACTTTGTTTATCGAAATGATTTATACGGGATAGAAAAGTTGAAAAATGAATAAAAAGGAGGAAGCAGGAAAACGATTGCTATTTATTGCCGCAGGTCAATTCCCTTTTTGCTCGCGATCGCACATAATACGCCCCCGGTTTGCACACCGGGAATCCAGGAGAGTTCATGTACTACCCCTTCGTTCGTAAAGCCCTTTTCCAGCTCGATCCAGAGCGCGCTCATGAATTGACATTCCAGCAATTACGTCGCATTACCGGCACGCCGCTCGAAGCGCTTGTCCGCCAGAAAGTACCCGCAAAACCGGTTACCTGTATGGGGCTGACGTTTAAAAATCCACTCGGGCTTGCTGCCGGACTGGATAAAGACGGGGAGTGCATTGATGCGCTCGGCGCGATGGGATTTGGTTCCATTGAGATTGGTACCGTGACGCCGCGTCCTCAGCCGGGTAATGATAAACCACGTCTGTTTCGTCTGGTCGATGCAGAAGGTTTGATCAACCGCATGGGGTTTAATAACCTGGGGGTTGATAACCTGGTTGAGAACGTCAAAAAATCGCATTTTGACGGTATTCTGGGGATTAATATTGGTAAGAATAAAGATACTCCGGTAGAGAACGGCAAAGATGACTATCTGATTTGTATGGAAAAAGTCTATGCTTATGCTGGTTATATCGCGATTAATATCTCTTCACCGAATACGCCGGGATTACGTACGCTGCAATATGGTGAGGCGCTGGATGATCTTCTGACGGCAATTAAAAATAAGCAAAATGATCTGCAAGCGATCCACCATAAATATGTTCCAGTGGCGGTTAAGATCGCCCCGGATCTTTCTGTGGAAGAACTGATCCAGGTTGCTGACAGTTTAGTTCGTCATAATATTGATGGCGTAATTGCGACTAACACCACTCTCGATCGTTCTCTCGTTCAGGGAATGAAAAATTGCGATCAAATGGGCGGCCTGAGCGGTCGACCGTTACAATTAAAAAGTACAGAAATTATTCGCCAGTTGTCTCAGGAATTAAAAGGTCAGCTGCCGATTATTGGGGTTGGTGGTATCGACTCAGTAATCGCCGCGCGTGAGAAAATAGCTGCTGGTGCTTCCCTGGTACAGATTTATTCGGGCTTTATTTTTAAAGGCCCACCGTTGATTAAAGAAATCGTCACCAATATCTGAATGCTACCTTAATCACAATCCAGGGCTTTATTTCTGGCCCTGGTTGTTTTATATTCCTTTACTGTTGCTTATTTAAACATTCTGAGCTTTTATTATTAAGGCAATAAACGAAGCGGCAAAAGGATACTGTCGTAATGGTGATGATTAAGGAAAGGAGAGAAACTGATGCGAATTAAACCCGACGATAACTGGCGCTGGTATTATGATGAAGAGCACGATCGTATGATGCTCGATTTAGCCAATGGCATGTTATTCCGTTCGCGTTTTGCTCGTAAAATGCTCACTCCGGATGCATTTTCTCCGTCGGGTTTTTGTGTTGATGACGCCGCGCTTTATTTTTCCTTTGAAGAAAAATGTCGCTACCTGGATTTAGGCAAAGAGCAAAAGGCGGAACTGGTGCTTAATGCGCTGGTGGCGATTCGTTACCTTAAACCGCAAATGCCAAAAAGCTGGCACTTTGTCGCACACGGTATTAACTGGTTGCCAGTCGTGGGGGATGCTGCTTGTGTGGATTTAAGCGATACGGATGAACAGGTAAACCTGTTAGTGGTTGAACCGGGTGAAAATGCCGCGCTTTGTCTGCTTGCGCAACCTGGTGTGGTTATTGCCGGGCGCACAATGCAACTTGGCGACGCGATTAAAATAATGAATGACAGACTGAAACCGCAGGTTATTGCCGACAGTTTCAGCCTTGAACAGGCGGTTTAACTCTCCAGCCTGATTGTCGTTTTGGGAACACAACTGCAGCACAGAATCGTCCCGTCATCCCCAATCGCTGATTTTTTCAGCGGACTAACTTCGCCTTCCAACAGTCGAATTCGACAGCATCCGCAAATTCCTGCCCGGCATGAATAGGGCACCCTGATACCCTGGTTTTCCAGCTGTTCAATCAATACCTGCTGATTATTTCCGCGAAAGGTCTGGCCCTGCCAGTCAATAAGTACCGTGGCATCGGGTTGTTGTTCCTGTGCGGTATCGTCTGGCTCCGCCGCACCGTAAGCTCTGGCGGGACCGGTTGCCAAAATCTCTACCTCATCGCCGACGCGAATAACGCCACTGTTGCGTGCGATAAGATTCTGGCCGAAATCAACGTCGCCGTTATCCACCGCTGTCCGGAAGGTTTGCAGCGTGGCGAGCGGCTCGCCAGACGGATGTTTCTGGCCTTTTTCTGGACTAACGGTAGTGAAAATGCAGCGGCTACAGGGTTTTGCCACATCAAAAATGACGTCGCCAATGCGAATCACTTTCCAGGTGTCTTCTGCCCAGGCATCAGCCCCCGCAACCACCAGATTGGGGCGAAACTGTTCCATTTTGACGCTTGCCGGACAGCGCTGTTGCACATCGCGCAGAGATGCTTCGTTGGCCAGCAAGTAGGGATAACCATCGGCGAAGGACAAAGGAACATCAGCGTGGCGCTTCACCCGGCGTGTCAGTTGCGGACCCACCCAGCGCAACTGCACGTCACGGGAGAAAAAGCCGCTCAGCCACAGGTTGATAGCCGCTGGCGCAATACGCGCGGTAAAATGGTTTCCCCACACTTCTGTCGGCGCATCCTGGGTGGCGAAGTCTGCGAATCGTACGAGCGCGCTGCTGCCGTCTGGAGCTGTAAGATGAAGTCCATCGTGGAAAGGGGAAGGGGTAAAGCGGACCATTTGCGGGAACTGTCGGGCGGTAATGAACGTCCCGTCGAGTTCGGTAATCATAAATATACGATCCAGGGCGAGACCGCTCACGTCTGCCAGGGCGTGCGTGAGTCCAATTCCACGCATTGATTTAACCGGATGAATAAAAAGTCGGGTCAACGTTACCACTGCACAGCCCCTTGAACGAAAATAAGCCTTCAACTTTATGACATACAGCCCATATTAGCTATAATGCGCAGCAATTTTCTAGGAGTAAAAGTGACATTATGAATTCTCTGTTTGCCAGTACGGCCCGTGGGCTGGAAGAGCTGTTAAAAACTGAACTGGAAAACCTCGGCGCGCTGGAGTGTCAGGTCGTTCAGGGTGGGGTCCATTTTAAGGGCGACACGCGGCTTGTTTACCAGAGCCTGATGTGGAGCCGCCTGGCCTCGCGCATTATCCTGCCGATGGGAGAGTGCAAGGTCTACAGCGATCTTGATCTGTACCTCGGCGTTCAGGCAATCGACTGGACAGAGATATTTAATCCTGGTGCTACGTTTGCCGTCCATTTTAGCGGCCTGAACGAGACCATTCGTAACAGCCAGTACGGCGCGTTGAAGGTCAAGGATGCGATTGTCGATGCCTTTACCCGCAAAAATCTGCCGCGTCCGAATGTGGATCGTGAATCTCCGGATCTGCGAATCAACGTCTGGTTGAATAAAGATACCGCCAGCATTGCGCTCGATCTGAGCGGTGACGGTTTGCATCAGCGCGGTTATCGCGATCGCGCGGGTCAGGCGCCGATTAAAGAGACGCTGGCCGCCGCTATTGTTATGCGTTCTGGCTGGCAGCCGGGCACACCGTTACTCGATCCGATGTGCGGCTCCGGCACGCTGCTGATTGAAGCGGCGATGTGGGCAACCGATCGTGCGCCGGGCCTGCACCGCGGGTACTGGGGCTTTAGCGGTTGGGCACAGCACGATGAAGCCGTCTGGCAAGAGGTTAAAGCCGAAGCTCAGGTGCGTGCGCGTAAGGGGCTTGCTGACTATACTTCGCACTTCTATGGCTCCGACAGCGATGCGCGCGTGATTGAAAAAGCGCGTAGTAACGCCCGTCGCGCAGGTATTGCCGATCTGATGACATTTGACGTGAAAGATGTCGCCAAACTGAGTAATCCACTGCCGAAGGGACCGTATGGTACGGTGATCAGTAACCCGCCCTACGGCGAACGTCTGGATAGCGAACCGGCGCTGATTGCCCTGCATAGCTTGCTGGGCCGTACGATGAAAAACCAGTTTGGCGGCTGGAACTTGTCGCTGTTCAGTGCCTCTCCGGATTTGCTCAGCAGCCTGCAATTGCGTGCTGATAAGCAGTTCAAAGCGAAAAACGGTCCGCTGGATTGCGTACAGAAAAACTATCACGTTGCAGAGACCACTGCGGACAGCAAGCCAGCCACGGTCGCGGAAGATTATGCCAACCGCCTGCGCAAGAATATCAAGAAGCTGGAAAAATGGGCGCGTCAGGAAGGAATTGAATGCTATCGCCTGTATGATGCTGACCTGCCGGAATACAACGTTGCAGTGGACCGTTACGGTGAGTGGGTCGTGGTTCAGGAATACGCTCCGCCGAAGACGGTCGATGCACAAAAAGCACGTCAACGTCTGTTCGACATCATTGCCGCAACGTTGTCGGTCCTGGAAATCGCGCCAAATAAACTGGTGCTGAAAACCCGTGAGCGGCAGAAAGGGAAGAACCAGTATCAGAAGATGAATGAGAAGGGTGAATTCATTGAGGTAAGCGAGTACAACGCGCGCCTGTGGGTCAACCTGACAGACTATCTTGATACCGGTTTGTTCCTCGATCACCGTATTGCGCGCCGCATGCTGGGCCAGATGAGTAAAGGTAAGGATTTCCTTAACCTGTTCTCCTACACCGGCAGTGCCAGCGTTCATGCCGGACTGGGCGGTGCGCGTAGCACCACGACGGTTGATATGTCGCGTACCTACCTGGAGTGGGCTGAGCGTAACCTGCGCCTGAACGGCCTGAGTGGTCGCGCTCACCGTTTAATTCAAGCCGATTGCCTGGGCTGGCTGCGCGATGCCAATGAACAGTTTGATCTGATTTTCATCGATCCGCCGACGTTCTCTAACTCAAAACGTATGGAAGACTCGTTTGATGTACAGCGCGATCATCTGGCGCTGATGAAAGATCTGAAACGTCTGCTGCGTAAAGACGGCACGATCATGTTCTCCAACAACAAGCGTGGATTCCGTATGGATCTCGACGGTCTGGCTGAACTGGGATTAAAAGCACAAGAAATCACCCAAAAAACGCTTTCCCAGGACTTTGCCCGTAACCGTCAGATCCACAATTGCTGGCTGATTACCGCAGCCTGAAAGGATAAATAAATGTCATTGATCAGTATGCATGGTGCATGGCTGTCGTTCAGCGATGCGCCGCTTCTTGATAATGCAGAACTGCATATCGAAGATAACGAACGCGTCTGTCTGGTTGGCCGTAATGGCGCAGGTAAGTCGACGCTGATGAAGATCCTCAACCGTGAACAGGGTCTTGACGACGGGCGTATTATTTATGAGCAGGACCTGGTTGTGGCGCGTCTGCAGCAGGATCCGCCGCGTAATGTTGAGGGCAGCGTCTATGACTTCGTTGCCGAAGGTATTGAGGAACAGGCTGAATATCTGAAGCGTTATCACGATATTTCGCGCCTGGTGATGACCGATCCCAGCGACAGAAACCTGAATGAAATGGCGCGGGTTCAGGAAATGCTCGATCACCATAATCTGTGGCAGCTCGAAAGCCGCATTAATGAAGTGCTGGCGCAACTGGGACTGGATCCTAACGCCGCGCTTTCTTCGCTTTCGGGCGGCTGGCTGCGTAAGGCGGCGCTGGGCCGCGCGTTAGTGAGCAACCCGCGCGTACTGCTGCTGGATGAACCAACTAACCACCTGGATATTGAAACTATCGACTGGCTGGAAGGGTTCCTGAAATCCTTCAATGGGACAATTATTTTCATTTCCCACGACCGTTCATTTATTCGCAATATGGCGACGCGTATTGTCGATCTCGACCGCGGCAAGCTGGTGACCTATCCGGGGAACTACGATCAGTATCTGCTGGATAAAGAAGAAGCGCTGCGGGTGGAAGATCTCCAAAATGCGGAATTTGATCGCAAGCTGGCGCAGGAAGAAGTGTGGATCCGTCAGGGCATCAAAGCGCGTCGTACCCGTAATGAAGGCCGCGTGCGGGCGCTGAAAGCCATGCGTCGCGAGCGTGGCGAACGTCGCGAAGTGATGGGCACGGCGAAGATGCAGGTCGAAGAGGCGAGCCGTTCTGGCAAGATTGTCTTCGAAATGGAGAATGTTGATTACCAGGTTGATGGAAAGCAACTGGTAAAAGATTTCTCCGCGCAGGTGCAACGTAGCGACAAGATTGCGCTAATTGGACCTAACGGCTGCGGTAAAACAACGCTGCTGAAGCTGATGTTAGGTCAGCTTCAGGCTGACAGCGGACGCATTCACGTCGGCACGAAGCTGGAAGTGGCGTATTTCGATCAGCACCGCGCCGAACTGGATCCGGATAAAACCGTGATGGACAACCTTGCTGAGGGTAAGCAAGAGGTGCTGGTTAACGGTAAACCTCGCCATGTGCTGGGCTACCTCCAGGATTTCCTGTTCCATCCGAAACGGGCGATGACGCCAGTACGTGCGCTCTCTGGTGGGGAACGTAATCGCCTACTGCTGGCGCGTCTTTTTCTCAAACCCAGTAATCTTTTGATTCTCGATGAACCAACGAACGATCTGGACGTCGAAACGCTGGAACTGCTTGAAGAGCTGATTGATAGCTACCAGGGCACCGTGCTGTTGGTGAGCCACGACCGTCAGTTTGTGGATAATACCGTCACCGAATGCTGGATCTTCGAAGGCGGCGGTAAAATTGGTCGTTATGTCGGCGGTTATCATGATGCCCGCAGCCAGCAATCGCAGTATGTGGCGTTTAAACAGCCAGTTGCGAAAAAAACAGAGGAAACCGTTGCTCCAAAAGCAGAAATTGTCAAACGCAGCACGAGCAAACTAAGCTATAAACTGCAGCGCGAACTGGAGCTGCTCCCCGCGCTGCTTGAAGAACTGGAAGCTAAACTGGAAGCATTACAAGCTCAGGTTGCTGACGCCGCTTTTTTCAGTCAGCCGCATGAGCAAACGCAACAGGTATTAGCTAATCTGAACGAAGCTGAACAAGAACTTGAGCAAGCCTTTGAGCGCTGGGAGTATCTTGAGTCTTTGAAGAACGGCGCATAATTTAAAGGAGCACATATGTGCGAACATCACCATGCCGCGAAGCATATTCTGTGCTCGCAGTGTGACATGCTGGTGGCGTTACCTCGCCTTGAGCATGGTCAGAAAGCGGCATGTCCACGATGTGGCACTACGTTAACGGTTGAGTGGGACGCGCCACGGCAGCGTCCTACCGCCTATGTGTTAGCAGCATTATTTATGCTGCTTTTGTCAAACCTCTTTCCCTTTGTGAATATGAATGTTGCGGGGGTGAGCAGCGAAGTGACGCTGCTGCAAATTCCCAGCGTTTTCTTTTCGGAAGATTACGCCAGCCTCGGTACCTTCTTTATCTTATTCGTTCAGTTGGTTCCCGCTTTTTGCTTGTTGACCATTTTGCTGTTGGTGAATCGGGTTCATATGCCTGAGCGGCTTAAAACATGGCTGGCGCGTATTTTGTTTCAGTTAAAAAGCTGGGGAATGGCAGAAATTTTCCTCGCGGGCGTGCTGGTGAGCTTTGTTAAGCTGATGGCCTACGGCGATATCGGCGTGGGCAGCAGCTTCATCCCGTGGTGCATGTTTTGTATGCTCCAGTTGCGGGCTTTTCAGTGTGTGGATCGCCGTTGGCTGTGGGATGATATTGCCCCTATGCCAGCCATTAAGCAGGAATTAAAGCCTGGTGTGCCCGGCATCCGACAAGGATTGCGTTCCTGTTCCTGCTGCACCGCTATTCTTCCGGCAGACGAGCTGGTATGCCCACGCTGTCAGACGAAAGGTTATGTGCGGCGTAAAAACAGTCTGCAATGGACATTGGCATTACTGTTTACGTCGATCATGCTTTATCTTCCTGCCAATATTCTGCCGATCATGATCACCGATCTGCTCGGGTCAAAGCTGCCTTCAACGATACTCGAGGGCGTGGTTTTAATCTGGAGCGAAGGCTCTTACCCGGTGGCTGCGGTTATCTTTATCGCCAGTATTATGGTGCCGACGTTGAAAATGATCGCCATTGCCTGGCTGTGTTGGGATGCCAAAGGGCACGGCAAACGCGACAGTGAACGAATGCATTTAATTTACGAGGTTGTAGAATTTGTCGGTCGCTGGTCAATGATCGACGTTTTTGTAATTGCCGTACTCTCTGCGCTGGTGCGCATGGGAGGGTTAATGAACATTTATCCTGCAATGGGTGCTTTGATGTTTGCTTTAGTCGTCATTATGACAATGTTTTCTGCGATGACATTTGATCCCCGTCTGTCGTGGGACCGTGAACCAGATCATGAGGAGTCCTGACAGCATGGAATCTAAAAGTGGGGAAGCCAAAGTGCAAAAGGTAAAAAACTGGTCGCCCGTGTGGATATTCCCTATAGTCACTGCCCTCATTGGCGCGTGGGTCCTGTTTTATCACTACAGTCATCAGGGGCCACAAGTCACGCTGATTACCACCAATGCCGAAGGTATTGAAGGGGGCAAAACGACGATTAAGAGCCGCAGCGTGGATGTCGGCATCGTCGAGAGCGCAACCCTGACTGATGATTTGACCCATGTGGAAATTAAAGCTCGTCTTAACTCCGGAATGGAAAAGCTGCTGCATAAAGATTCTGTCTTTTGGGTGGTGAAGCCGCAGGTTGGACGTGAAGGTATCAGTGGGCTCGGCACGCTATTGTCCGGGGCTTATATTGAACTGCAGCCTGGCAATAAAGGCAGCAAGCTGGAAAATTACCAACTGCTGGATTCACCGCCGCTGGCGCCGCCAGATGCGAAAGGGATTCGTGTGATTCTGGACAGCAAAAAAGCCGGTCAGTTGAGCCCGGGCGACCCGGTTCTGTTCCGTGGTTATCGTGTAGGTTCGGTTGAAACCAGCACATTTGATGCGCAAAAGCGTACGATTAGCTATCAGCTATTTATCAATGCGCCTAACGATCGTCTGGTGACCAGCAATGTGCGTTTCTGGAAAGACAGCGGGATCGCCGTGGATCTTACTTCGGCAGGTATGCGCGTGGAAATGGGATCTCTCTCCACGCTGTTTGGCGGTGGCGTAAGTTTTGATGTGCCAGAAGGGCTGGAACAAGGCGAACCGGTCGCACAACAGTCTGCGTTTAATCTCTATGACGACCAAAAAAGTATTCAGGATTCACTGTATACCGATCATATTGATTACCTGATGTTCTTTAAAGATTCAATTCGTGGCCTGCAGCCTGGCGCGCCACTGGAATTCCGTGGCATCCGTTTGGGTACGGTAAGCAAAGTACCTTTCTTCTCACCGAATATGCGTCAGGTCTTCAACAATGATTACCGCATTCCGGTGCTGGTACGTATCGAACCAGAACGTCTGAAGGCACAGCTGGGAGAAGATACTGATGTTGGCGCTCATCTGGCAGAATTGCTTAAACGCGGATTACGGGCATCGCTGAAAACCGGGAACCTGGTGACTGGCGCTCTGTATGTCGATCTCGACTTCTACCCGAAAGAACCGCCGATTACCGGTGTGCGCGAATTTAACGGTTATCAAATTATTCCGACCGTGAGCGGTGGTCTGGCGCAGATCCAGCAGCGACTGATGGAAGCGCTGGATAAGATTAACAATCTGCCGTTGAACCCGATGATTGAGCAGGCGACCAATACGTTGTCGGAAAGCCAGCGTACGATGAAGCATCTGCAAACCACGCTGGACAACATGAATAAGATCACGTCCAGTCAGTCGATGCAGGATCTTCCGGCGGATATGCAGAACACGCTGCGTGAACTGAACCGTAGTATGCAGGGCTTCCAGCCGGGTTCCGCCGCCTACAACAAGATGGTGGCGGATATGCAGCGTCTTGATCAGGTGCTGCGAGAACTGCAACCAGTACTGAAAACGTTGAACGATAAGAGCAATGCGCTGGTATTTGAAGCGAAGGACAAAAAAGATCCAGAGCCGAAGAGGGCGAAACAATGAAAAAGTGGCTAGTGGCGATGATGGCGGTCTGGCTGACGTCATGCAGCTCCAGCGGAGAAAATAAAAGCTATTACCAGCTTCCTATCGCGCAAGGGGGCGTACAGAGCTCAGCTAACCAGGGTAACCGTCTGCTGTGGGTTGAACAGATTGCGGTCCCGGACTATCTGGCGGGTAATGGGGTGGTTTACCAGACCAGCGATGTGCAATATGTGATAGCGAATAATAATCTCTGGGCCAGCCCATTAGATCAGCAATTGCGCAATACCCTGGTTACGAACCTCAGTATGCAGTTGCCTGGCTGGGTTGTCGCTTCGCAGCCGCTGGGAAGCACTCAGGACACGTTGAACGTTACCGTGACCGGCTTCCACGGTCGGTACGATGGTAAGGTCATCGTGAGCGGTGAATGGCTGCTGAATCACCAGGGGCAGTTGATCAAGCGTCCATTCCACATTGAAGCTGTACAGACTAAAGACGGCTACGATGAGATGGTGAAGGTTCTGGCCAACGCCTGGAGCCAGGAAGCGACGGCAATGGCTCAAGAGCTGAAACGCATCCCTTAAGCTTAAATAATTGTAAATTATGCCGCCCCTGGTTCATTGCCCGGGGCGGTTTTTTTTATTTTTTTAGCCGTGGAGATAGCTGTTCTGACAGACTATTTTTGTACAAATGATTTTGCGGGTAGCTCACAAATATGACACTGGCGTGAATTTTGCGCATTGACGAGCCTGATGTTTAGGGGTATTCGTTTTAGTGTGATTGCACACTTAGTAATCACTGTTTTCTTTTCCACCAGACCCAAAAGATGAGGGAAACGAGGCATGAAGAGACAAAAACGAGATCGCCTGGAACGGGCACATCAACGTGGATATCAGGCCGGCATTGCCGGACGCTCAAAAGAAATGTGTCCCTATCAGACGCTGAATCAGAGGTCATACTGGCTGGGAGGCTGGCGAGAAGCCATGGGGGATAGGGTTTTAATGGCCTGATTCTGTCTCTTTAGATAAAAGAAACCTCCGCAGAGCGGAGGTTTCGCCTTTTTACCCACCAGACAAGACGAATAAACGTTAATGTCTGGCTGCTACGCTGACCTGGATTAGAACGCGGAAGTGTCCTGGAACAGACCCACTTTCAGATCGTTTGCGGTATAGATTAGACGACCATCAACCAGCACTTCACCATCAGCCAGGCCCATGATCAGGCGACGATTAACGATGCGTTTGAAGTGAATGCGGTAAGTCACTTTCTTCGCAGTCGGCAGAACCTGGCCGGTGAATTTAACTTCGCCTACGCCCAGCGCGCGGCCTTTACCTTCGCCGCCCAGCCAGCCGAGATAGAATCCAACCAGCTGCCACATGGCATCCAGACCCAGGCAGCCCGGCATCACCGGATCGCCGATAAAGTGGCATCCGAAGAACCACAGGTCCGGGTTGATATCCAGTTCAGCTTCAACATAACCTTTGTCAAAGTTGCCGCCGGTTTCGGTCATCTTGATGACACGGTCCATCATCAGCATGCTTGGTGCAGGCAGTTGTGGCCCTTTTGCGCCAAACAGCTCACCGCGACCAGAGGCAAGAAGGTCTTCTTTTGTATAGGATTCGCGTTTATCTACCATGTTCTCTGTAAGCCTTATTTTATTGAAGCACGCAGGATAGCTAACACGTGTACGCTGAACAAGTCCGATCAGTTCGGAATAATCCAGTTCAGCCAACGTAGCGGCCAGGGAAAACGGTGACGACCTTCCTGCTGCGTTGCCGTAGCAATACGCTCCTGGATAGTTTGCATCAGCGTTGTCTGGCCTTCACCATCCCACACCAGATTTAATAACAGTGGCAGCGCATCGGTCACGTCGTCCACCGCCCAGATAGTGAATTTTTCTTCTTCTACGGCCTGAAGCAGAGCGGGCTGCAGGCTCAGGTGTCTGACATTCGCTGAAGGAATGATAACGCCCTGTGTGCCTGTCAGCTCACGCTGCTGACAGATGGCGAAGAAGCCTTCAATTTTCTCGTTCAGACCACCAACAGGTTGTGCCCGACCAAACTGATCGACAGAACCGGTAATGGCGATGCTTTGATTAACAGGAACGTCGGCGAGGGCGCTAATCAATGCGCAAAGTTCTGCCATGGACGCGCTGTCGCCGTCCACTTCGCTGTAGGATTGCTCAAAGGTCAGCGAGGCAGAGAAGGGGATTTGCTGTTCAAGCTGGAGTTCCGACATCAGGAACGCCTGCATAATCATCATACCCTTCGCATGAATATTTCCGCCAAGCTCGGCTTTGCGCTCAATATCCGTAAATTCGCCGTCGCCAATATGAACCACACAGCTGATACGAGAAGGCTCACCAAACGCGCGGGGGTGACCAGGAAATTCAATCACCGACAGGGCGTTGATTTGGCCAATACGCTCGCCTTCCGTCTCGATCAGGATCTGTTCCTGCAGGATCTCATCCTGCATTCGTTCGGCGAGGAAACCTTCCCGCCATTCACGCTGGGTCAGCATCAGGCTGAACTGCTCAGCGTTGCAGGTTTCGCCCTCGCATAACGGGGCCACTTCTTTGAACTGTCGGGTGATCCACAGCGGGTTAAGCGGCAATGTATCCTGTTCGCCGGTATAACGAACGGCTTCACGGATCAGCACTTGCCAGGCATCAGGGGCCGGGTAGGGCAAATTGTTGCGCGTAGCGGTATGTGTTACCCACTGACACCACTGCGTCATGGTTTCGGCATCCACTATCTGCAGATTATCTTCAAACTCGCTATAAATAGCCTGCTCAGCCAGCTCCGGCTCCATGTCCTGGAAGTCTGCCAGTGATTCACGTTCACCGACTAATACCACTTTGAGTTTAAGCGGCATAGGTGGAACGGAGACGGGCAGCGGGCGAGACTCATCAAAAGCTACCCAGTCAAAACGCTCGTGGCTGACAATGGCTTTCAGGCGCATCCACAGCAGCGGTTGGGCCAGTAGCGTGCGCAACGAAATAACCAGCACACCACCGTTGGCCTGATGCACAAGGCCTGGCTGTAGGGTAATTTCGCCGTTGAACTGACGCAGACAGCCAAACAGTTGTTCGGCTTCAACCCAGTCAGCGCAGACTACCTGGGTTAATGTCGCAAAATTGTCTTCTGCTGTCTCAGCTGTACGATAGCGGATAGTGTGACCGGAGATATCATAATGACCTCCGGTGAGACTTCCGGCATCCGAGTGCAGAAGCCGCGCGGCCTGTGCAATAAGGTTGATGTACTCAAGCTCTTCCGGTGCTTTTACCAGCATGAACGAAGACGTCGTCCAGTGCTGAAGAAGCTGCTCCAGCGCAAATTGTAAACGTGGCTGAGTATCACTAAGTAAGGTATCGGTGTCGTCAGTGACGTGCGGCTGTGCAAATACTTCCTGATAACTATCGGTGTCAGGAACCAGATCACGCCATGCAAGTTTCGTAATGGTCAAAGTTGATGTTTTTTAGTCTGTTGTAAAAAACGAGATTATACCGTAACCATCATCACTGCACACGTGGAAAGCGCTGTGAAACGAATGCGATGACGCGCGACAGTTCACAGGCTGGATATTCTTTTCTTCAGATGCCGAAAAAGCTGATATTCTGATAAGAGTTACACGGTAACATTGAGATCGCAATGAAATATCAACAACTTGAAAACCTTGAAAGCGGCTGGAAATGGAAGTATCTGGTGAAGAAGCATCGTGAGGGGGAATTAATCACCCGTTACGTAGAGGCCAGCGCTGCCGAAGAAGCCGTTGATTTGTTGCTAACCCTCGAAAATGAACCGGTTCGGGTCAATACCTGGATTGAAGAACACATGAACTCTGCGCTGCTAAATCGTATGAAACAAACCATACGGGCGAGGCGTAAGCGGCACTTTAACGCGGAGCATCAGCATACGCGAAAGAAATCTATCGATCTGGAATTTATGGTCTGGCAGCGCTTAGCGGGGCTTGCGCAGCGGCGCGGCAAAACGCTTTCTGAAACCATTGTGCAACTGATTGAAGACGCAGAGCATAAAGAGAAGTACGCGAATAAAATGTCGACATTGAAGCAGGATTTACAGGCGCTGCTGGGAAAAGAATAACCACAGAATGGCTAAATGTGTTGTGTACAGGCGTGCTTTGATTGATAAAAAGTGAAAAAAAAACCCCGCAAAGCGGGGTTTTTTCATAAGACGATAACTTAAGCCTGAGGCTGAGTTACAACGTCTTTGATACCTTTAACTTCGATCTCAACACGACGATCCGGAGCCAGGCAGTCGATCAGTGCAGCGCGAGCTTTCACGTTGTCACAGGTATTGCCAGTAACTGGGTTGGATTCGCCCATGCCACGTGCAGAGATTTTGTCAGAAGGAATACCTTTAGAGATCAGGTAATCAACAACGGACTGAGCACGTTTCTCGGACAGACCCTGGTTGTAAGCGTCAGAACCGATGCGGTCAGTGAAGCCCAGAACCACTACGGAACCGTCTTTCGGATCCAGGTTGCTCAGTTGGCTGTACATCTGATCCAGAGCCTGCTGGCCTTCTGGTTTCAGAGTTGCTTTGTTGAAGTTGAACAGAACGTCAGACTTCAGAGTGAAGTGTTTGGTCTGTACTTCTGGAGCCGGAGCCGGAGCAACAACTACTGGAGCTGCTTCTTCCTGCTGACCGAAACGGTAGGAAACACCAACGCTCAACAGACCGTTATCCGGACGACCGCCAACGGTGTTCGCGTCACCGATGTTGTTGGTCCACTGGTATTCCAGACGGGTAGCGATTTCAGGAGTAATTGCATACTCTACGCCACCTGCGAATACTGGGGAAACACCAGTGTCGTGGTCTTTGAAGCCTTCGTTGTTTTTAGCGTCTGCACGCCAAACCATACCACCCAGACGGGTATAAACGTCCAGATCGTCAGTGATTGGGTAACCCAGTTTAGCGGTCAGCTGAACGCCCTGAGCTTTGAAAGCGCCATTATTGTGGGTAGCATCGGTGGCGCCTTTGTACGGCATACGACCTAACCAGTCGTAACCCATTTCGAAACCAACGTACGGGTTAACCTGGTAACCACCGAATGCACCAGCACCCAGTTGGCTTTCGTGGGTAGGACCGGAGTTGTTGATCTGGTTGTTGCCAATATCATGGTACTGAGACCAGCCCAGTTTAGCACCAGTGTACCAGGTGTTATCTTTCGGAGCGGCCTGCGCCACGGTAGCGAAACCAGCCAGTGCCACTGCAATTGCGATAGCTGTCTTTTTCATTTTTTGCGCCTCGTTATCATCCAAAATTCGCCATGAATATCTCCGAAGAGAGATAACACGGTTAAATCCTTCACCCGGGGACCAGTTCAATAGTTACTCTACCGATATCTGCGGCTTATGCCGAGCACCCCTGGCGATGTAAAGTCTACAACGTAGTTGAAAACTTACAAGTGTGAAGTCCGTCAGGCATATGAAAAAAAAAGGCTTGTGTACACATTATTTAACATTTATAGATGAATAAATGTACTGAGGATTTCCTGAAAACCGCTTCAGACAGGCCTTCAGCCGGAAAACGCGTTACAGCTCAATGGCAAATTAAAACATGAAAAAAAATTCCAGGATAATTCCTAATTTTACTCAATGATACAAATTCGAGTGAATTTTTAGCCCGGAATGCTGTCTCCCCGCAAGTGTCTGAGCGCGAACAGGACGCATGATAAATCCCATCGCATTACCTTCATCTGCCGCTTTTACCAGCTCGGCATGTTCATCTTCGGTTAATTCTTCTGTCAACCAGCCGATGACGACGCTGTAGTTACCCGTGCGCAGCGCACGAACCATCGATTCCAGCGTATTGCAGGGGGAGAGCTGGCTGATTTGCATGACTTTGGTCAATGGAAGCCCGGCCGACTGCACCCACTCACGGCTTAATTTTTGCTGAGGCGTCAGCCACAGCTGCCAGCGTGATTGTTGCCCTAACTGTTGCAGCAGGGGAAGCAGCAGGAGCTGCGTCATCATGGGCTGGTCCTCGCGATAGACCACTTCACTGATAAGCCCAGCGGTAGCGTTCTCTGCTGAAACGCGCGCAATGCTGCTCGATGCGGAAGAGAACGACGAAGAACGATTTGCATAACCTGAAGTGTACATAATCAATCCAGCCCTGTGAGTTACTGTATGGATATACAGTAACCCCGCCATCAATAAAGATCAACCTAATTTTCGGAAACAGGTTCGCAATTTTTAGTCATCATCACGGGAAAAATAAAATTCATCTTGCCCCATACGCATAAGTTGCCTATTTTCGTCATTAACGGATCTGCTACTGCAAATTATTTGCTTACGTTATGATTTAAAAGGATTTTTATGAAAGAAAAGTCTTATGCAAGAATCTATAAATCACAAGAATATCTGGCTTCTCTGGGAACAATTCACTACCGCTCACTGTTTGGCGGCTATAGTCTGACGGTTGGTGATACGGTCTTTGCCATGGTTGCCAGCGGTGAGTTATATCTTCGCGCCTGTGAGCAGAGCGCCCAGTACTGTGTAAAAA
Source organism: Citrobacter sp. 21OH12SH02A-Citro (assembly GCF_027919895.1). Lineage (NCBI taxonomy): Bacteria > Pseudomonadati > Pseudomonadota > Gammaproteobacteria > Enterobacterales > Enterobacteriaceae > Citrobacter > Citrobacter sp. 21OH12SH02A-Citro. The sequence continues at coordinate 3,023,560 of NZ_CP114801.1, read as the reverse complement.
ATTCTCCTGTCTGGCTAACATTTATCAAGCGCGGGCGTCCGGTTGTACTCAATTATTACCAGGTGAACGATACCCTGTGGCAAAACCAGCAGCAGTTAGTATCGCTATCACAATTTTCACTCGATGCAGCCGTTAAGGAAAAACAGAGTCGCTTTGCACAACATCGCCTGCGGGAATTACCGAATATGACGTTTCATCTGGAGACCTTGCTAAATGAAGCAGGAATTAAGGATGAGGGGACATTGCGATCGCTGGGAGCTCAGATGTGCTGGTTGAAACTTCGGCAAAATAACCCTGCCTTAACGGTAAAAATACTCTATGCCCTTGAAGGAGCGGTTGACGGGGTGCATGAAGCCGCGCTCCCGGCGACGCGTCGCCAGGAGCTGGTGGAGTGGGTGAGTTCTCTTACGCCGGAACCGGGGTATTAGATGGCAGCACAGCAATTTGTTGCTGTAATCGCCGAATCTCCGGGAGCAGGGCAATCAGTAACCCAACTTGCTGTACGACCAGCGGCTCTTTACTGTCCGGACGTGGCTCGAGATGCTGAATTCGCTGCTTCAGATCTTCCAGCGCCTGGTATACGCGCTGCTCATCAGCAGGTTGATGGTGAAGCGCATCATCTACATAGCAGACGGCATCATCCAGCAATGCCAGGACGTCAGGATTGGTTAACTGCTCGCGATGTGCGCCGAGGGCGGAAATATAGCTGGTAAACGTATGGTTAAGACACAGCAAGCGGAACGCCGTTTCGCGTGTTTGGGCCGTGACATCCGGTTCACTCGACATGTTCGACACCACCGAAGCAAGTTCCGCATCACGATTGTGCGCGTCACGGCGGGCGATACGGTATGCCAGACGATTATCACGCCCCTGATGATATTGTTCGAGAATAGCATCAAGATAACGACAGTTAGCGTCAGTGGCCCGTTCAATCACTCGCGGCAGATTCCGAAAACGCCAGTCTGGCCAGATAAAGCTGACAGCAGCCCAGGCGATGGCACAGCCGATCAACGTATCGATGACGCGCGGAAGTGCAACTTCAAAACCTTCACCGAGCAGGTTAAAGCACAGCAGCACCAGCAGCGTGATAAACATGGTGGCATGCGCGTACTGGACGTTACGAAAGGCAAAAAACAACACGCCGGTGATCACCAGAAGTATCAATTGCCCTTCGAGAGAAGGTACAAACCACAGGATCGGTAACCCAATGGCGATCCCGACTAATGTGCCGATAATCCTAAGTGCCAGACGATGTCGGGTGGCGTTGTAGTTTGGCTGGCAGACAAACAGACTGGTCAACAGGATCCAGTACCCGTGGTTCATTCCGGTTATCTGGATAATGGCATAGCCGACGCAGAGCACCAGCGACATGCGAACAGCATGACGAAACAGGGCGGACTCAGGCGTGAAATTACGGCTCAGACGCAACCAGATATCACTGAACCCATGCGGGCTGTCATCGGCAAGCTGATTTTCAGACTCATTGCGCGAAAGTACCTGAGCCTGTTCGGACTCAATGGTAGCCAACTGGGCATCAATGGCCCGCAGGTTTGACAGCAAAAATCCCAACGTGTTGAGCAGGTCGGCAGGCTCACCACTCGCGCGCATGCGCTCAAGTGCAGCATCAATATGAGTGAAGACGCGCTCAAAGTGCGGATCGTGCTGATAAGGCGTGCGTAATAAAATACAGCGAGACAGTTGCGAACACGCTTGCCCCTGCATCGACATCAGGCGCTGGAAGCGGAACATCACGTCGCTGTGGCGGAAATGGTCGCGAAGCGTTTGGTACTGAATATGCGAGGAGCTTGCGCGTTCGTGAATATCCTGCGCCACAAAATAGTAATGTAGCGTGCGACGTGTTCCTCGCTGTCCGCGGTCGCCGCGCAGGCGGGTCAGCAGTGACACCTTTGTCTGGTTTAGGGTCGCCATCAGTTGCCCATTCGCAAGAGCCAAATCATACAGCGGCGCCTGGCTTTCATCTTCTATGTCGGGATCAAAAAGACGCGATTTCAGTTCCAGATAGTGCGCTAACTGTTCATAGCTACGCGCCAGATTGTCCTGCAACGGGCGAATAGGGAACAGAAGATGTCCGGTCAGGGTTAACAGGTTGTACCAAATGGCGCCCGCGAGCAGCAGGATTGGCTGCTGATACCACTGATCGTAAAGCGAGGTGCCGAGCATCGTGTAAATGGCGATCAGCAACGCGCCAAAGGCGATGGTTGCATAGCGCTGCCCTAATCCCCCCAGCAGTATAAAGCCGCTGGTGGAGAGCGTTAACCCAAGGGCAAACAGCCATGGCCATGGGAAGAGCAGTTCGACCGAGGCCGAGGCAATGAAAAAGCACACCAGCGTGATGATCAAATTGCGCAGGCGACCTGCAAGACGATCGTCCAGGTCAGTAAGCGCGGCTGCGACCATACCCAGCGTGAGCGGGATGGTCAGCTTAACGTCACCCAGCCACCAGGGCAGCGCTGTTGTGCCGCAAAGCGCGATAAAAATCCGCACGTAGTACAGCCAAGTGCTGTTCCAGGTATAGCGTTTGAGCAGAGGACTTAACATAAAGGCCATCGGTCCTGATTATTCGAAGCGACGACGTGCGTTGGCTTCACGCGCTGCGCGAGCAACTTCAACTGACACTACCCGGCGACCCACCGGCCACAGTGCAATCGCCGCGATTTTGAAATTCGCAATGCCAACCGGGATACCAATAATCGTAATGCACTGGGCAATACCGGAGACAATGTGCATCAGGCACAACCACCAGCCGAAGAAAATCAGCCAGAAAATATTGAGCACGGTGCCTCCGGTATTCAACAGGACGTTTTTGCCCGCTGGATTAAGCTCATCGACATGAATCGCTTCGTTACCGTAGGGAAACAGCGAGAGTCGGGTAATTTCCCAGCATGAGCGGGTCAGGGGGAGAGTAAAAATCAGCACAATACTGACCAGCGTAGCCAGTAACCAGGCTAAGGTGGTGGCGAATCCCCCGAGCACAAAATTTAAAATATTCAGAACAGTACGCATAAACCCTCGGTTAACTCTGGTTTTCTGTGAGTTCGGCAATTGTAACGTTTTTTTGGGCTGGAGCACGTTTTCTCTGGCGGTTACACTGATAAGCAAACCTCTTCGTGTGGATCCGCTTGAGTCTTATGGAACTGAAAGCAACTTCTCTTGGAAAACGTCTGGCACAACACCCTTACGATCGGGCCGTTATTCTCAATGCCGGGATTAAGGTTTCCGGCGATCGTCACGAGTATCTTATTCCCTTCAATCAGTTACTGGCTATTCATTGTAAACGCGGCCTGGTATGGGGTGAGCTGGAGTTTGTGCTCCCGGATGATAAGGTGGTACGTCTTCACGGTACTGAATGGGCAGAAACCCAGCGCTTCCATCACCATTTGAATTCGCTCTGGCAGCAGTGGAGTCAGGAAATGAGCGACGTCGCTGCGGGAGTTTTACAGCAGCAGTTGGAGGCGATCGCCACCCGTACCAGTGAGAATAAATGGCTGACGCGCGAACAGACGTCAGGGCTACAGCAGCAGATCCGCCGCGCCTTTGCCGCATTGCCGCTCCCGATCAACCGGCTGGAAGAATTTGAAAATTGCCGTGAGGCGTTACGTCAATGCCAGGCATGGTTGAAGGACATTGAAGCTTGTCGCTTACAGCACAACCAGGCGTATACCGATGCCATGCTGGAAGAACATGCCGAATTTTTCCAGCAAATTGAGTCCTCGCCGCTGAATCCGGCCCAGGCGCGGGCGGTGGTGAACGGCGAACAATCATTACTGGTTCTTGCGGGGGCCGGAAGCGGCAAAACATCCGTATTGGTCGCCCGTGCGGGCTGGCTACTTGCGCGAGGGGAAGCGGCGGCCGAACAAATCCTGCTGCTGGCGTTTGGACGCAAAGCGGCCCAGGAGATGGACGATCGCATCCGTGAACGTCTGCATACGGAAGAGATCACCGCGAGGACGTTTCATTCACTGGCGTTGCACATTATTTCTCAGGGGAGCAAAAAAGTCCCGACGGTTAGCAAGCTGGAAAATGATGTTGCCGCGCGCAGCAAACTTTTTATCACGACCTGGCGTCAGCAGTGCAGTGAGAAAAAAGCACAGGCCAAAGGCTGGCGGCAATGGTTAGAAGAAGAGATGCAGTGGTCTGTACCCGAAGGTAACTTCTGGGATGACGAAAAATTACAGCGCCGGCTGGCTTCCCGGCTGGATCGTTGGGTTAGCCTGATGCGAATGCATGGCGGAGCGCAGGCTGAGATGATCGCCAATGCTCCGGAGGAGATTCGCGATCTTTTCAGTAAACGCATTAAGCTGATGTCTCCCCTGCTCAAGGCCTGGAAGGGCGCCCTGAAGGATGAGAATGCCGTCGATTTTTCCGGGTTGATTCATCAGGCCATTGTCATTCTGGAAAAAGGCCGGTTTATCAGTCCGTGGAAACACATTCTGGTCGACGAATTTCAGGACATTTCTCCTCAGCGTGCCGCCCTGTTAGCCGCACTGCGCAAGCAAAACTCACAGACTACGCTGTTTGCCGTAGGGGATGACTGGCAGGCAATTTACCGGTTCAGCGGAGCACAGCTTTCGTTGACCACCGCATTCCAGCAAAACTTCGGCGAGGGCGACCGTTGTAATCTGGATACGACTTACCGTTTTAATAGCCGCATTGGTGAAGTCGCAAACCAGTTTATCCAGCAAAACCCTCATCAGCTTACGAAACCGCTCAACAGTCTGATGGCAGGCGATAAAAAAGCCGTCACGTTGCTCGATGAAAGCCAGCTGGATCTGCTACTGGATAAGCTGTCGGGATTTGTGAAGGCAGAAGAGAGAATTCTGGTGCTGGCGCGATACCATCATCTGAAACCTGTCAGTCTGGAGAAAGCAGCTACCCGCTGGCCTAAGCTACAGCTGGATTTCATGACTATCCATGCCAGTAAAGGACAGCAGGCAGATTACGTTATTGTTGTGGGGCTTCATGATGGGAATGACGGTTTTCCCGCCCCGGCCCGCGAGTCGATTATGGAAGAGGCGTTGCTTCCGGCGGTGGAGGATTTCCCGGATGCTGAAGAGAGACGCTTGCTGTATGTGGCGCTAACGCGTGCACGGCATCGGGTATGGCTGCTGTTTAATAAAGAAACACCGTCGTGCTTTGTTGATGAACTTAAACAACTGGATGTTCCGGTAGCAAGAAAACCCTGAATAGCAGGCGGCAATTGCCGCCTGCCCGGCGTTTATTTGAGGCGCTCTGCCAGATAGCGGGCGTAATCTGGGATCAAGATGTCCGTTGCATCGTTAAAGTTTGGCGACTGGATAATAAAATCGGCGGTCGACACGTTGGTGGCAACCGGAATGTTCCATACCGTCGCCAGACGCAGCAGGGCTTTGACATCAGGATCGTGAGGTACGGCGTTCAGCGGATCCCAGAAGAAAATCAGCACATCAATTTTCCCTTCTGAAATCAGCGCACCCACCTGCTGGTCACCCCCCATCGGACCGCTCAGCATGGCGTTGACGTCCATTCCCGTTGCGCGTTGGATTAAGTTTCCCGTTGTTCCCGTGGCGTACAGAACGTGCTTTTCCAGCAACGGCTGGTGGCGTTCCACCCAGCTCATCAACATCTTTTTACAGTGATCGTGTGCAACCAGCGCAATATGCTTACGCGCTGGCAATGTGCGAGTTGTTAATTCCATAGTACAGCTCCCAAGTTAACCTGGTTACAGAGTACTGGAAGCTCTTGACGCTGCAAGAGAAAGACAAAAAAAATGCGTATGCGAACATAAATGTCATGAAGGAGGCTGTTTCTGAGCCCATTGCAAAAAGTTACTTCGCGTTTGTGCGTCTGCCTGTTGGTACCAATATTTTAAGCGCTGTTCGGTCAGCGTTTGCGACTGAGGCGGCACGCGATCCAGTTCAGATACCCCGGAAAGCAGCGAGCTGTCATCGGCCATCATCGTAGCAAACTGCGGTAATGACGCATGTTTAGCCGCTTTGTTATAGCGTTCAGTTTCCATTTCATAATTCACTATTTTCGCTGTGGATGTGATTGACAGAATATCCAGCTTGACGGGGATAGGCATGGAGTCCCCATCCAGCAATTCCACGCGTGGAGCGTCATCAAAATGCGCTGTATCCCGCTCATTGTTCAGACGTGGGAGGTGAAAATTAACCTGGCTGACGAGTTGCGTATCAAAGCTGATGACCAGCGGAGGCGAAATATACAGACGTTCTTCGTGGCTGGACAAGCGAATGGTTTTTTCTACGCGAAATACGAGCTGGTGGCGACCATTTTCCAGCTCGATACTGTCGGCGCCACGCAGTAATGAGCTGGAGACTTTTTTTCCGTCCAGCACCAAAAGGTCAATATCATTAGACAGGCGTAATGAGGTAGCAAAAACGGTTACCGGCAAACACAGGGCAATTAAGGCTGTCACAATGCCGGCTTTCATAGGTTTCTCCTGTCCAGAAAATAGCTGCAAACATGTATCTAAATTTTTCGATAATCACGTTTACTAACATATAGACATATTTTTGAGTTTAGCTCTCATACGCCAGTATGGGATGAATGGTTGCGGGGGCAGGTTTGTCGTACACTTTGTTAAACAGCCTGGAGGAACACGATGAAAGAGACCGATATTGCTGGCATTTTGACATCTACCCGTACGATTGCACTGGTTGGCGCAAGCGATAAACCCGATCGTCCAAGCTATCGCGTGATGAAGTATTTACTCGATCAGGGCTATCACGTTATTCCGGTTTCACCGAAGGTTGCCGGGAAAATGCTGCTGGGGCAGCAGGGCTATGCAACGCTGGCGGATGTGCCAGAGAAAGTGGATATGGTCGATGTCTTCCGTAATTCTGAAGCGGCGTGGGGCGTCGCTCAGGAGGCTATCGCCATTGGCGCGAAGACACTATGGATGCAGCTTGGCGTAATTAACGAGCAGGCGGCCGTGCTGGCGCGTGATGCGGGGCTGACGGTGGTGATGGATCGTTGCCCGGCGATTGAGATCCCGCGACTGGGACTGGCGAAGTAAAGTTTGACTGTCGCCGGATGAAACGCACAGACCCGATAAGCGAAGCGCCATCGGGCCTGTGTTAGTATCAATTACGCAGGCGCGGAGCCTGAAGCTGTTTACGGATTGTGCGCGCCAGTTCATCCATTGATGGTTGCTCCGGATGTTCTTCCTGTAGCTCGCTACTCAGTTGCGCTTCGGCCAGATACGTATGCACTGGCAGACCATTATCGTCTTCCATCACCACGTGATACCAGGGAGCGGCGCGAAGTTCGCTGTTAACCGCCAACTCATCGGCTGACGGCTCATCAAGCGAATATTCCGGGTCGATATCCACGACCACTCCGAGGTAACCTAACAGGGAATGGCGGACCTGCTGGCCGATACCGAATTTGCTGGCAATCATAGTCACCTCCCGGGAAATAGATACCCTCTATGTAAGGGTAATATTCCACTTTTCAAGTTACATGATGCGACAGGCAAACCCTTTCAGATACAGCCCTTCCGGGTAGGTAGCGATCACCGGATGATCGGCGGCCTGACGGAACTGCTCTATAAATTGTACATCACGACCAGCATCTATTGCGGCATCAGCGATGATTTTCTGAAATAAATCGGTCGTCATCAGCCCGGAGCAGGAAAATGTTAGCAGTACGCCGCCTGGGTTCAGCAACTGAATAGCCAGCATATTGATGTCCTTATAACCGCGGCAGGCGCCCATCAACTGGCTTTTGTTTTCGACAAATTTCGGCGGATCCATCACGATGACATCAAATTTCTCACCGCGATCGCGATAGGCGCGCAGCAGTTTGAACACATCATCTCGCACGAACTCGGCTTTACTCAGATCCAGCTTGTTCAGTTCCACGTTCTGGCGGGCAATATCGAGTGCTTCCTGAGAGGTGTCGACGCTGACCACCTGACGGCATCCGCCCATTAATGCTGAGACCGCAAAGCCGCCGGTATAGGAGAAACAGTTCAGGACACGCTGGTTTTCCACATAACGACGCGTCGCCAGGCGGCTATCGCGTTGATCGAGGTAATAGCCGGTTTTGTGACCGTGCTGAATATCAACCAGCAGCTTCATCCCGTGTTCTTCGATAGGCAGCAGAGCAGGCGGCAGTTCGCCCGTGACGGGCCCTTGGGTCAGCGCCATACCTTCTTTTTTACGCACGGCCACATCGCTACGGTCATAAATAGCGCAGTCCGGGAAAACAATTTGCAGAGCACTAATCAGCGCGGCGCGTTGGTATTCAGCACCCGCGCTGAGCAACTGTAATACCAGGAAGTTGCCGAAGCGGTCAATAGTGACACCTGGCAGGCCGTCGGATTCTCCGGCGATCAGACGGTAGCTGTCCAGACCGTCCTTTTTCGCCAGCCAGTCACGCCATGTCTGCGCCTTCTGCAGACGACGGGTAAAGAAATCAATGTCGATGGATTCAGACTTATCGAAGGTCCAGACGCGCGCACGGATCTGCGACGCCGGAGAAAACGCACCGCGCGCTAACCATTTCCCCTGGTGGTCAACAATATCAACGGTTTCACCGAGGTTGGCTTTACCTTCCATACGTGCGACAGCACCGGAAAATACCCATGGATGGCGGCGAAGTAATGATTTTTCGCGTCCCTTGGCTAACACTAAACGAGGATAATGTGGAATTGTAGATTCAGTCATGCGGAGCAACCTCTCACAAACAGTGACGCGGGTTGGATGAAAGTACCAACCTGAAACCATTAAAATAAAATGGCGCGTAGAGTAGCACAGATGATGAGGTCAATCATCAGCGTCTGGCGCTACTGCATGATGGTATGGCGGGACCTCTGCTTATCGAGCGACGGTTTAATCTCACTGAACAGGTGCGACAACTTATTCTGTTATCCCCTGCTAATCTATGGACAGATCAGGAGATTGCCGGTCATCTGTCCATCGGTACCTGTTCTTTCATTTATGTTGATAAGGAGAACCGCAATGTCGAAAGTCTGCATCATCGCCTGGGTCTATGGCCGGGTTCAGGGGGTAGGATTTCGCTACACCACCCAGCATGAAGCGCAACGGCTGGGGTTGACCGGCTATGCGAAGAATATGGATGACGGCAGCGTAGAAGTTGTCGCCTGTGGCGAAAGCGAGCGGGTGGAACAACTGATGAAGTGGTTGAAAGCCGGGGGACCGCGCAGCGCCAGGGTTGATCGGGTTCTCAGCGAACCGCACCGCCCTGGCGACGAGCTAAAGGGATTTAGTATCCGCTATTAAATACATTTCACCGGTTTCGGCAGGCCGGCAATTTTAGTTGCCTGCTTAGCTGGGCCTTTCGGAAACAGGCGATAGAGATAACGGCTGTTGCCTTTTTCTTCGCCAAACTTGTTGGCCATCGCTTTTACCAGCATGCGGATTGCGGGGGAGGTATTAAACTCCAGATAAAACTCGCGAACGAAACGCACCACTTCCCAGTGTTCGGGGGAGAGAACGATACCTTCGTTTTCGGCGATTTTCTCCGCCAGCGGCTCGCTCCATTGCGTGGTGTCTTTCAGATAGCCTTCGCTATCGGTCTCAATTTCATGGCCTGCAAAAATGAACATAGTGCTCTGTCGATAAAGTAAAAACCGCCCTTAGTTTAGCAAATAAGGGGCGGCGTGAGAAACCTCGACCTACAGAAGTAGCTGTAGCAGATTGTTGGCATTAAGCTTCTTCAGCGCGTTGCATTTATACGTCGAAACCTGTTTTTCGCTAATCTGCGTCATTTGCGCAACATGTTTTACCGATTGACCGTTAACCAGCCTGTCGAGAACATTGAACTCCATGCCAGTCAGGCAGCAATTCAGACTGCGTACCCGACGGGGCTCTTTAGCAAGCAGATACGCCGCATCCACGACGGCAATTCTGTCATCAATGATATGTAAGGTCAGCGTGGCAAAACGCTTTCGTAAATGCGTGGCCAGTGCCCAGCCTTTTTCATTGCACACCAGATAAACCGTTCCCTCCCAGCGCCTGGCCTCCAGTTGAAGCAGAATGTCGACCAGCGCCAGATGCGTCCTCGCGACGGAAAAGCGGCAACGCACAACGAGGGTGTCGCAGGCCAACAGCGAACGGTGCCACTGTAACGCGCCACTCTCAACTTGAGTGTGAGCGTTACGGCGCAGAAGGGCGTAGCGCAACCCTTCGGCATAAAAACGATTATTATCAAGAATGACGTAATTCACGGCGGCCTCTTTATAACGTACTGGGTGTGTAGATGATGCGTAGCGTGCCGGTGTAATCCCCGGCGTTTTTACTGCTGGCTGCAAACGCTGGAGTTTTCAGAACAATAGGGGCAGGTACGCACAGTACGCTCTCACGTCCGCCGGGCAGGACGACCTGACGCAGATGCTGCGGATCGTTGGTGCCTTGCCAGACCAGGGTTTTACCGTTGGCGATGGTTTCGGTTGCGCCCGTGACGGGATTAGTGACGAAAACCTGATAGTCGAGACGATCCCGCGCATCGGTCTGACTTCCGCCGCGTCGCCGGATTGAAAATGCCTCTTCCGCACGGTCCGTTGAGGGGAGTCCGTCGTCCTCAAACCGAAGATAAGTGCGGGTGCTGGTACTGTTTTTGCCGTCGTACAGGCACATATCCAGCGTGTTTTCACCCTGGATTTCACTGCCACCCGGCCGCCCCGGGAAGTTGGTCAGGTTGAGGTTAACGACAGGCGTTGAGTGCGGAAATGCCGGCAGATAAATCTGCTGATTACCCGGATCGACAACCTCAATGCGTATCGTGGCCTGCCAGCTAGCAATGGCGCGATAGCCTGGACATCCGGTATTGACGTCGTTGAAGTTCCCGCCGCAGTTGGCAGTATCCCATTCACGCAGGTTCTGCTTCAGCGTTGCGGTCCAGATACCCGGCAGAGCGAGCTTTTCCAGCTCGCTTTTCACGATATAGAAATCGAAGTAAGGTTCTCTGTTCCAGTTTGCAACAATATTTGTCCCTCCCGTGACAAAACTGGCATAGGTAAAAACTTTATTATTGATAAACATGTAGTGGTCGCCATAAATCTTAAGATCCACCGTTTTGCTGGTAAGGGCATGCGTAAAACGTAAATTGATGGCATAAGGTGTCCCTGGGTTCGCCGTGAACCAGACCGGGGCGGTCATGCAGGCGCCCACTGCGGAGTCGGTACGGGACAGACACGTCAGGGTATTACGTCCCCATTTTTGCGGATCGGCGACATCATAGCCGCTCGGTTCATGAACCCAGATATCAAAGCGCGCGGGGGGGGGCCATGCGATCGAAGCTGATATCGACGCTGGTGTTTCTTCCGGCAGGGGCCGCTGCCTGGGTCTGGCCCGCCCACAGACTTAAAAAAAGTAAAATAATTAAGTGCTTGTTCACATCATTTCCCTTTTGTGACGTTGTTTGCATTCATGGCAGTTGGACCCGTTGGTACCGATCGTCCGGCGAGCATCAGCTGAGCCTGTTGCTGGACAGTATCCGGCAGGGCAGAGAAGGTTAATTCCCGGCAAGGGATCGACCCGACGTAACGCACGACGTCGCGCATACTCTTTACGTTCAGCTCGCACTGATAAAACTGCTGCTGACGCACCAGGTAGAGGTTATGCAGCAGAGCGTCGCTTTGAGCGCTAAACCCGCCGTTGCCAAGGTCGCTCCAGCCGTTAACGTTCAGTGGCACGCCGCCGATAAACGGCGAATGTTGCTCGTCAGTTAACTGGCCGAGCCAGGTGTAGCTTGTCGTGGTTTGCACGTCCCGGCGGAGCAGTTTGCCTGGCACCATAAACAACGTTCTGCTGCCTGAACCTTGTGTGATTTCACTGCTGGCACCCCGCGAGACATCCAGCGATTCGTTAATCGTCAACGTAGTCTGCTGATAGCCCGGCACGGCGAAGAGGGCGCGGCTATTGCCTGGAATGTCTGCACTGCCGCCGTTATCCAGCGACACGGCAATGCTCGGATCCTGGGAATCTTCCGGTGTGGCAACGTTAACCGCGATGGCTGAAGCAGGACGTCCGTCGCTCCAGCGGCCCAGCCACAGACCAGAGCGCGACAGCGCAAGCGTGGAGTTGTAATTGCCGCTGCTGCTCAGGGTATGGCGCCGATCCTGACGATCCCAGGTATCGCTGACTGTCAGGCTCCCGTTGCCATATCGTCCGCCCTGACGCGTGTAGGCAGAGGTATTGAGTGAATCGCTGTTAATACCTGATGCGCTCAGTCCATACTCATTTTCACCACGTGCGTCGGCATACCAGTTGTGCGCCACGTTATAGCTCAGCTGGTTTTTATCATGCTGCTGGTGCTGCCATGTCGCGCCCAGAGAGGTATAGCTTGTCGCATTGCCCTGACGGTTATGCGCCATTGACAGACTCACGCTCAGGTAGCCGCCTTTATCCCTGCCTTCGCGCGAGTCATCGTTACGCATGAAAAGGTTAATACTGCTGTTGATGTTCAGACCGCGCGTGCTGAAAGCCGTACTCAAGCCACCCTGCCAGGCCCGCGTGCGTGAGCGGGTCATATAAACCGACTCCCAGGGCAAGCCTGCATCGTGGCGATCGTCACTGTCCGGGAGTTCCCGACGAGAAACGTACCGTCCTTCGTTGCGGTTATCCGAATATCCCAGGCTGGCGTACCAGGTGCCGACAGGGACGGAGAACATCACCGACAGGCTTCGATAACAGCCATTTACGGCGTCATATCCCGCGCTTCGGGTATTGCAGTTTTCCGCTGATAACGCGTTGCGATAGAAGCTCAGTGAAAAACCGTCGTTATAGCTGATTTGCTGAATATTGCCGCGTTGTCCTTCGCTGCCGTAAAGGTAGCTAAACCGGGTCGAGAGTACGCCATCGATCGGACCCGCATTGAAACCACGACTCCAGTCGAATGCATTTTCCAGAAAACGTTGGTTTTTCTTTATCGCTGCGCCACTGGTGAGTGCCAACGTTGGAGTGACAGGCAGGCGGACACCCGCCTGCGCGACCGCGCTACGTTCATCGTTTTGATTGTTATTGTCGGTTTCGCCCGCCTGCAGGAACCACTCGACGCGGTCAAACGGCGTAATACCGGTGCGGGTAAACGGTATCTGCTCGGTACGTGTCAGCCGGTTATTTTCATAGACGGACAGCGTCACGGTATAGCTCCCATCGGGGAACGATCGCGTGTCCAGGGTCTGAGCCCCGGCATTGAGATAAAAACTGGCCAGCAGCTGATTGCCCCGGCGGGCGTCAATACGCGCATCATGGGAAAGCAGCACGGTGATGGGGGTACCCTTTGACTGCTGAACCGGATTGATCCATGCCCTTGTCGAGCCTGTGCGCAGGCCGCGAATTTTGCCCAGCGGCAGTTGGCTGAGGTTGATATTCCCACCAGCATTACTGAACAGATCGCGGGTATCCATCTCGCCTAACTGAATATAGTACTGACGCCAGATATCCTGGCGAAACCAGGCATTGTTGACGGTTATTTCTTGTTGCTGCTGGTGCCTTGAACGCTGCCCCAGCCAGGTCCAGTCGAGATTAAAGTAGCCGTCCTGCGTCATGGCCAGCGCGCCATTGCCCTGAACAGTGGCTGACTGGTAATCCCTGTCGGCAACAAAATTGATATTCTGTTGATGGATCAACGCATTCTCAGTGCCCTGCGTAGGCTGATACCACTGGTTTTCTGTGGTCTGTTTAGGCAGAAATTTCTTGTCCAAAAACAGGCTAATGCGCGCGTTATTCTCATCATAGATAATGGCCGCACGATGGGTATCAATGTAATCACATCCCGTTGCGGAGCCATTGCTGCTGCACGCCAGGTTGCCGTTACGGGCAAGTGGAACGGCGAGAGCTGCAGACACAGTGGCGACGAGGGCAGGAGCGTCATTAAACTGACGTTTGATAGCCGCGACCACGGTTTCGGGTGCGACAAAACTTACCGATTCAAGTGTGATATCCGTTTCAAAAAGGCCAAGCGATTCGCCATAGAGGTTAACCTCTATCCACAGACGCTGCGTTTTCGCCAGATCTTCGAAACCTGCCGGGACGGCCATCTCGGCGCAGGCGAGTTGGATGGATGCGGGTAATAAAGCAACTAAGAGGAGAGTATTTCTGTGAAACGCCATGACCAAGCCTCGACATCATCCTGACGTCAGAGGGTGGGCACCCTCTGACGTTATCCCTTATGTACTGTGGTGTTACGCACCGCCTTCCGTGGTCGTCGCCTGCGTCAGCATCAGGCTGACAACGCCGCTGTACTGACCGGTTTTCAGAATGCCTTTGGTGGTCTGAGAAATGGTCAGTGGCAGTACCGCTGAACCGTTTTCAATGCTGCCTGGGAACAGTTCAGTTCCGGTAAATTCGGCATCGGTGGTAGACAGTGTTTTATCACCCAGAATCACCGTCATCGGTACAGTCTCGTCGCCATCCATATTGGTGAGCTTAGCTGCGCTAACGAGTCGCACTTTGACATTGCTGGTGGCGGAGTTAGACCACACCTTGGTGTTCAGGCGGTAGCTTTCCAGCCCACGACCTGGCAGGTACTGCATGTCTATGCTGGCCGGCAGTGGCGTGTTATCGGCCTGAGTCATATCCAACTGTGAGTCAACGCTGGCGTTGACGGTAATATCTTTTTGAATCGCCAGCGCGCTAAAGGACGAGGCCATCGCGGCAACAATCATCAGAGGTTTAATATAGTTACGCATTGATATCTCCATATTTACAAATGAGCACCTTGGCTCTTTAAACAAACTACGTGGGTTTTTACTGTGCCGTCGTGTTATTGCACGACGGGTAAATCAGCTTCTTCAGCGGTTTTATTCACCCAGTTGAAGTAGCGGAACTTATATTTCTGACCCTGTTTCATAGTGAGCGTTTTTAATTTCCGTTCAGTGTCCGGATAAATCGTCGCGTCTTCTTTTATCCATTTACACGATGAAACAGCATCACAAATACCAATCTCTCTGAGCGGCACACGCAATGTGCCGTTGTTTTTTAACGTTCCCCGGCGAGGGTCAATCGACAGTGAAATTACGTTTTCTTCTGGAGCAATGTGGACCAGTGCACCCCAGATCACATTGACACCTAATGTCGCCATTGCTGCAGGGGTTTCTGCCTTGCCCGGAATAATGCTGTCAGGTTGTTTTACCCCTTCAAAATAGACACGCCAGGTGGTCTCTTTTTTCGGAGGTATAAGCGATACCAGACGAACAACGCGCATCGCGCCTGCAGCTAGAGCAAATTTCTCGGGCGTAACCACCACGCCACCTTCTTTCCACGAAGCGACGTCAATTTCTTTTTCCTGGGCCGTTCCGGGATTAAGAATTTTCTTTTGCCTCACCCGAATGAACTGAATATCATCCGTTTTTGAAGCCACCTTTATTTGCGCCGCACCGGATCTGGCTACATTCAGCTCCATGGGATACACGCTCATATTGGCCATTGTCATTTCTGAGAAAAATGGCAATGACAGCGCGGCGACATAAAAGGCGGTTGTCATGCTCACTCTTTTTTTCTGTTTCACAATCAGTCTGCCTGCTCTGAGTTTAAAGGCGGCGCGTTAACACCAGGACACCGTCTGCTTTCGTATCGCTTCAGGGCAGGGAAACTTTAACCAGAACAGCGGTTTGTGAAAATTTGTATTAGTTAACTCGTTATATACAGTTTTTTATCCTGCTTTTCTGGCTTTAAGGTTGTATAGTTAAGCGAAAATACCGCGGCCAAGGATGGGAGGAAAATTCCTTCTGATGAAAAAATAAGCAGGTCAGGGGGCGGTTTTCATATCGACGTACCAGGGAATAAAAAGCATGCGGTAACAGCCGAGAATAAAAGATGTTTTTTATATGCAATAATTCGTTGTTATTTGATCCTGAAGCACATGCAATAAGTCTTGTTGGACAACCCGAGTCTGTATTAACACTTTCGGCGCCAGCCGTTCGTCTTTTACAGGAATTCATTAAACACCGAGGACGCGACTTAAGCCGGGAGGAATTGATCGCTCGCGTGTGGGAAGAATTTGGCTTTACGCCATCAGGAAATAATCTCAATAAAGCGGTAAGCGAACTGCGTAAAAGCTTCCAGTCTCTGGGAGAGGGGCACGAATTGATCGTCACTGTCCCGCGCTATGGTTTCCGTTTTGATGCTGATGTGATTTTTCAACCTGGAGAGAAAATTCAAGCCGTTGATCCGCAACCCCCCTCAGCGCAACAAGACGTTCTGCCCCGGCGAGTATCCCTGAAAAAGTGGTTCAGAATAGGGGCATTGATTGCCGTGCCGTTGGGAGCGATCTTTTACGTTAGCCGCCCGCAGGAGATAACTGTTCCGGCGAAATTAAAGCCGGTCCAGGAAAAAATCGCGCGTTGTAGTATCTGGGTCATCGAAGATCATGGACGGCCGTTAGTGCTATCAAAATTAGCTGAGCGACTGGAGGCCAATGACGTGGCTTGCGAGCGCGAGGAGTATGCTATTTATTTTTTCAGCGCCCGTTTTTCGCTTGCAACTGCTGATGAACTGTTTATCGGGGCCTGCCCGGTCAATAAAACACGTCTGTGCAAGACCATTCGCTATAAAAACGGGGCTGGAAAATGAAAATAAGGCTTCTTTTTGGACTGGGCGGAGCCCTGGTCGGCGGCGCGCTGGCGCTGTTTTACTATTGCGGCGCGACGGGAAAAAGCGATGTGCTGGCCTGCAGCACTGAATTTAACTTTACGCGCAATGAGGGGAAAGCAAGTGAAGTGAAGGTAAATGCCCTTGCTCAGTTCTATTTTCATCGGGACGGTACAGGGTTGACCACCTATAAAGGTGCGGCAAGAGCTGGCGGGCAAAATTTTATCGTTGACAGGGATGTAGACTTTACGTGGGAGCAGCGGGACGATGATAACGTCATTGTATTGACCTACACCAAAACCTGGCTTCGCCACAGTGACAATACGCCGAATGCCCAATGGGGGAGCTTCGCCTATCCGACCTCACGCTACTACCTGACGATCTCTGAACTTTCACCTGCTGTGTGGCTTATTCAGGACCGGCGCTATCCTACCTATATCTGCCGGGGTCAATAAGGTATAAAAAAAGAGAATGCCAATGGCATTCTCTTTTTTCGTATCAGTGATGCTGATTAATCGCGGCTGGCGAAGCCCAGAATGCTCAGCAGGCTGACGAAGATGTTGTACAGCGAAACGTACAGGCTGACGGTGGCACGGATGTAGTTGGTCTCACCGCCACGGATGATATTACTGGTTTCAAACAGGATTGCGCCTGAAGAAATCAGAATAAACACCGCGCTGATCGCCAGATGTAAAGCCGGCAACTGCAGGAAGATATTCGCAACCATACCAATCAGCACCACCACGATCCCTGCCATCAGCATACCGCCTAGGAAGGACATGTCTTTCCGCGTGGTCAGCACGTAGGCTGAGCAGCTGAAGAAGACCAGCGCCGTACCGCCCAAAGCCATGGCGATAACATCACCCATGCCCGCAGACAGGTATGTGTTCAGGATCGGTCCCAGAATGTAGCCCAGGAAGCCGGTGAAAGCGAAAGCTGACAGAATACCAACCGGTTTATCCGCCGTTTTATAGGTCAGGAACATCAGACCATACATACCCACCAGCGTCAGGATAAGCCCCGGAGAGGGCAACATCAGTACGGTACTGGCAGTCGCAGTGAGCGCCGAAAACGCCAGCGTCAGGCTGAGCAGGAAATAGGTATTGCGCAGCACCTTATGCGTGCTGAGTAGCGATGTACGATCGCGTGAAGAACTAATAATACGATCCATGAGTCACTCTCTTATGACAGATGTAATTAATGATGGAGGATAATGAAATCAAGGGGAATGACACAGCGGTTTTACCCATCTTTACGCATTTTAACCCGCCAGGCTTAAGCATATTATTTCAACAAAAGCTCCCGAATCAGATGTTAGCACTATATGTGTAAAAATGCCTGTTAGATATCTGCCAGGTAACTGAAAAATATTGCGTTATTCCTGTTTCTCTCTGACAGTGACAGCGGTGTCTACATAAAACAGAGCAATAAGGTAAAGGGAATGATTCAACATAAATCGAAGATATTGACGTTTACGCTGTTGGCTGTCTGTTTGATGTCTATCAACGGCGTGGCGATGGCGGCAAATGTTCCCGCAGGAACAATACTTGCAGAAAAACAGGAACTGGTCAGAAACAATGGCAGTGAGCCAGCGTCGCTGGATCCGCATAAAGTCGAAAGCAACGTTGAATTTAATTTAATCAGCGATATGTTCGACGGACTGGTGGCGGTTAAGTCGGATGGGTCTATCGAACCCCGGCTGGCCGCGTCCTGGGAGAACAAAGACAACACCGTCTGGACCTTTCATTTACGTCCGGGCATAACCTGGTCAGATGGGTCTGCCATCACCGCACAGGATGTCGTCTGGAGCTGGCAGCGTCTGGTCTCACCGCAAACAGCTTCACCTTATTCCTCGTATCTGGGCAATATGCACGTAGCAAACGCCCTCGATATTGCCCAAGGGAAAAAAGATCCTGCCGATATCGGGGTCAAAGCCCTGGATGATAGCACGCTGGAAATTACCCTGACGCAGCCAACGGCGGCGTTTCTGGCGATGCTGGCGCACCCGTCACTGGTTCCGCTGGATAAAGTGCTGATCGGCCGCTTTGGTGATAAGTGGACCCGGCCAGAACATTTTGTCTGCAGCGGTGCGTACAAGTTATCGCAGTGGGTAGTCAATGAGCGCATCGTTGCCGCGCGTAACCCGCATTACTGGGACGATCGGCACACCGTCATTAATAAGGTCACTTATTTGCCCATCAGTTCAGAGTCCGCAGACGTTAACCGCTATAAGGCCGGCGAAATCGACATTGTGTATAGCGTCCCGGTCAATCAGTTCGCACAGTTGAAAAAGACGATGGGCGATGAACTCCATGTCTCACCTCAGCTTTCAACTTATTACTATCAGTTCAATACGACTCGAGCGCCGTTTAATGACCCGCGCGTGCGCCGGGCGCTGAATATGGCGTTAGATAAAGACATCATCGCACAAAATGTGATGGGGCAGGGGCAACGCGCGGCGTGGGTTATCAGCCAGCCGGAAATAGGGGGAGTGCAATTGCATGCGCCGGAATATGCGGCGTGGCCGCTCGAAAAACGCATTACCGAGGCTAAGAAACTGCTGGCTGAAGCCGGTTATGGCCCTGAGCATCCGCTTAGCCTAAATCTGCTCTATAACACCTTCGAAACGCACCAGCGTATTGCCATTGCCGCATCGTCAATGTGGAAGAAAAACCTCGGCGTAGAGGCGAAGCTGCAAAATCAGGAATGGAAAACCATGCTGGATACCATGCACACCGGTAATTTTGACGTCGTGCGCTACGCATGGATCGCCGATTATGATGATGCCTCAAGTTTCCTCAATATTTTCCGTACCGGCGATAGCGAGAATACCACCAGGTACAGCAATCCCGCTTTTGATGACGCGATGCGCAATGCGGCAAAAGCAACTTCGCTGGAAGAGCGAGGCAAATACTACCAGCAGGCTGAAGACCTTTTAGGAGAGGATGTGCCAGCGATTCCGGTTTACCACTATGTCCGCACGCATCTTGTGAAGCCGTGGGTGGGAGGATTTGCGCCAGATAACCGGGGAAATTACTACACCAAAGATATGTTCATCAAAAAACATTAAGCGCTGTAGCCAGTATTTGTGCTGAATAAACGGTCAATCTGTTGTTATTTCAGTCGATTAACAATATTTTGGCTGTTTTTCAGGCAAACGAACGCATTGGTGCTTTACAGGTCCGTTCGGGATGTTTATAGTGCGCCTCATTGGAAGCGTGGCCGAGCGGTTGAAGGCACCGGTCTTGAAAACCGGCGACCCGAAAGGGTTCTAGAGTTCGAATCTCTACGCTTCCGCCAAACATAAACCCCGAGCTATTTAATAGCTCGGGGTTTTTTCGTTTTGTGCAGTTTATGTCATGCCATCTTTCTCCAGCCTTAGTCGCGCAAGGGCAACTCAGCGCTGCTGCCCGGCGGAAAGCTGACGAACTGAATCATCTTCATATCTGGCAATGCCTACATGAGCGAACGTCTTTTCATTCGTCGTAATATCCATAGCAGCCCCAGCATAAAGGTCAGGTAGCCCATAACGTAATATCCATGCTGTCTTCGTTCTGCGAGCGTTGGGTCGGCCGCCCATGCCAGAAAGGCGGTAACATCCCTGGCATATTGCTCCTCCGTTTCAGCTTGTAGCGACGCCGGGCGCCATTGAATCTCTCCGCTGGTCAGCGGTTTCGGCATGTTAATCACGCCACCGGGAAAATAGCGATTAGCCTTCAGTTCGGGATCGGCAGGTTGATAACCGGTTAGCAGTGCGTAGACGTAATCTGCTCCCTGGTCCGTGTAGGGCTGAAAAGCATCCAACAGAAATTGCGGGAATCCGCGATCGTATGAGCGGGCACGCACGATATAGCTCAGGTCAACGGGAGAAGCGCCATTGTTAAGGTATCGTGCTTCCTGCTCGTTTAGATACGGCGAGATGAAGCTGTCATTTAGCGTCCCGTCTCGCTCACCAATCTGGCCGTCATCCTGAAGCTCAGGAAACTGATAGCCGCTGGCGATACTTCTTGCTTCTTCAGCCGTGAGTTCCGGACCGCCGGGCCTGGTCAACGACCGAAAGCTAAGGTGCTTTATGCCGTGACAGGCGCGACACTTCTCTTCATAAACCTGCAGGCCACGCCGAAGCTGCGCTTTATCATACTGGCCATTGATACCGCTGAAGCTCCATTCCTGCCGTTCAGGCGTGGCTTCCTGCGCATAGGAGGAACCCAGTCCCAACAGAGAAAAGGACAGAATGCTGATTTTCAATAGTTGTTTCATCATCAATCCTGCTTTTCCAGAAAACGACGGCAAGGTAATACGATTAAAAACCAGGCAAACCAAATCAGAGTCGAAAGCTGCGATGCGGCACGGATCCAGCCCTCTTCGTTACGGAAACCGTCAATAAGATCGGGGCCAACCAGTGCTTTCGACCCTAACCAGCCTAAAAAGCAGGCATTAATGACCCACAGCCAGAATCCGCATTTAACCAGTTTGCTGTAATGGCGAAAACGAGCCCGGGAAGTATCAAGCCAGGGAAGGAAATAGAAAATCAGTACCGAGCTGCACATTGCGGCTAAGCCAACGAATTCATTTGGGAAGCAACGCAAAATGGAGAAGAAGGGAAGAAAATACCATTCCGGCGCAACAATCGCGGGTGTAACTGTTGGATCCGCAGGAATAAAATTATCGGCGCTGCTCAGATAGTGCGGCGCGAAGAATAAGAACCAGGCGAAGATCATCAAAAAAAGGATGATTTTGATGACATCAAGATCGGTAATTTTGTAATCGAACAGCAGGCTCCTGGACTCTTTCTCGCTAAACCTCTTTTTCATCGCCTGCGCAAACGCCGACTGTACGGTGCGAATATGAAAAACCGTTGCTCCGACAATCACAAAGGGAAGAATAAAGTGGAGAACAAAAAAGCGGCCAAGCATCGGCGTTCCCGGAGTATGGCTGCCGACTAAATATGCGTAAAGGGTATCACCCACCAGCGGAATGGCCTGGGCAAAGCGGGTAATTACCGTGGCCGCCCAGTAGCTTTTTTGCCCCCAGATAAGGCTATAACCAAGAAATGCGGTCATCATCAGCAGGATATACAGCGTAACGCTAATCATCCACATTGTCGTCCAGGGCTTGCGGTAAACGCTGTAGTACATGCCACGAAAAATATGCAGATAACAGGCAAAGAAAAAGAGCGACGCGCCAATAGCATGCATGTTGCGTAACAGTTCTCCATGGCGAACCGCACGCATAATATGAATAATGGAGTCAAATGCCAGCTCGGCCGTCGGCACGTAAAACATTGCCAGCACAATACCCGTAAGGATCTGCACACCGAGTATAACCAGCAGGATGGCGCCGATTGCGAATACCCAGAGTCCGGCAATCGAGCGAGGAAACGGGATACGCCAGCGAAGCGAATAGACGCGCTCACTCCTCATTTCAGGCTTCCTTCGTGCCGATACGCACGGCCTGACCATCCGAATGAATAACGTAGTCCGGGATTGCCAGGTTGGTCGTCGCGGGGCCGCGCGTCACGCGCCCGGAGGTATCAAACTCTGAGCCGTGGCACGGACAGATCCAACCCACCCCTCCTGGTCGGGCGTTGGGTACGCAC
This sequence comes from Citrobacter sp. 21OH12SH02A-Citro, assembly GCF_027919895.1. Classification (NCBI taxonomy): domain Bacteria; kingdom Pseudomonadati; phylum Pseudomonadota; class Gammaproteobacteria; order Enterobacterales; family Enterobacteriaceae; genus Citrobacter; species Citrobacter sp. 21OH12SH02A-Citro. The sequence goes on along the minus strand of NZ_CP114801.1, from coordinate 3,001,381 downwards.
CCGGCATGTGGACAATACCCTTGAACCACCAGCCATTGAGGATGAGTAGCAGAGACCCTCTCGCTGTCCGGTTGTGGGTCGATAAGCGTATGCCAGTCGGCACTTCTGGCAGTAATAATCTCATCCTGGGTGCGATGGTGAATAAGAATCAGCTTTCCCTGCCATACGCGTCTGACGGTTTGTCCAGCAGCAACCCCCGCAAGAGAGACATCAATCGGTTCATTTTCCGCAAGAGTCTTCTCATCCGGGCCCAGGGCCGCAACCAGCGGCCAGACTGCAGCAGCGACGCCTGCCGCACCGACGAATTTTGTCAGTTTACACAGGCATTCCCGGCGCTGTTCCTGGATTTCGCCATCTGCAAGTTTATTCTCTGTCACCTCGTATTTCTCCCTGAGTATCGCGGATTAACGTTTGTCGATACGCGCGTAAATTTCCTGAAAGCGCTTATCAGCAATACCCGGCGCTTTGAATGCCCGATAGCTTGCTGGTAACTTGGCATCTCCAACCTTTATCAGCATCACCATGCCCTGAGCGTAATGTGGTGTACATTTGATGCCGTAAAATCCGGCATTGTCATAAGTTACTTCGATCTCTTCATCTATTTTTCCCATAAAACCGGGATAGTTAGCCGGAGACAATTCAGCGATTGAAGCCGCGTTGTGACTCTTATGTTTACGGATAAACTTCACCGTATCCCCGGGCTGGATCTCCAGATAATCCGGCTCATAGACCATTGGTCCCGCAGACCCACGATTTTTCATCAAAACGTCGTGAGTTTGTGCGAAGGTTGAAGAGGCGAGGGCGAGTAAACATAAAATTTTCAGACTCTGTTTGAGATATTTCATCGATTCTTCCTTAAAATTCATCAGGTCTTTGATAACGGATAAAACAGTTTTCAGCGCCTGTTTCATGTTCAACAATGGCGTCGATACCAAACCAGGCATGGAGGTTTTCACGGGTAAACACGGCGCAAGGAGTCCCCTGCATCGCCATATGCCCGGATGTCATGACGATGATGCGATCGCAGAACATCGCGGCATGATTGAGGTCGTGCAGAGCGGCAATGACCGTGAGCTTTTCACGTTTAACCAGACTAAGCAGGCCAATCTGATGTTGAATGTCGAGATGGTTGGTGGGTTCATCCATCAGTAACAACTGCGGCTGCTGCGCCAGCGCCCGGGCGATATGCAGGCGCTGTTTTTCTCCCCCGGAAAAGGTATGCCAGCATCGGTGCTGTAATTCACGGAGATCGACCTTCTCCAGCATAGTTTGCACGATATCGTCATCTTTGGCGGACCAGGGCGAGAGCAGGCTAAGCCAGGGCGTGCGCCCCAGAGAAACGGCTTGTAAAGCGGTAAGACGCTCGCTGGTTTCTGCCTGTTGTTCGACCAACGCCACCCGCTGCGCAAGGTGACGCCGCGAATAATGCTGGAGCGCCTTTTGCTGCAGGGTGATACGCCCGGAAGTTGGCTTCAGCAAACCGGCCAGCAGTGAAATCAGTGACGTTTTGCCCGAGCCGTTGGGACCGATGATGCCGACAAACTCGCCGGGCGTTACGCTGAGTGAAATATCTTCAACAATCGTCTTACCTTTTACCTTCCAGTACAAATTACAGGCTTCAATAACGGCTTGCGCAGAGGTAACGAGTGGCTGTACGAGATTCACCGTCATTTGTTCTGGTTTCCTCTAATCAGAATGATTGAAAACGCAGGAGCGCCAACCAGAGCCGTGATCACGCCTATTGGGAGTACCTGACCGGGTAGTAACGTGCGGGAAATAACATCAGCGATAATGAGGAAAATAGCTCCGGTAAGCGCACTAACCGGCAGCAGTCGATGATGCTGGTTGCCGACCAGCAGACGAGCAGCATGAGGGATCACCAGACCGACAAAGCCGATCGCACCCACAATGGAGACCATAATCGCCGTCATGCCGGTGACGGCGGCAATCAGTACTGCACGGGTACGTTTTACCGGAATGCCCAGCGATGCCGCAGACTCCGCGCCAAAGGAGAAAGCGTCAAGATGGCGGGCATAACAGAAGCACAGCGCGATACCGACCAGAGCGGTAGGAATGGCTAAGACTACATCGGGCCAGCGTACACCGCTCAAATTGCCCAACAGCCAGAACATAATACCGCGTGCTTGCTCGGCGTTTGCTGAGCGGGTGATGATAAGCGATGTAATCGCATTGAAAAGCTGGGAGCTGGCGATCCCGGCAAGGATGATTTGGGTTGTTACACCCCCACCTTGTCTACCGCCAGCGGCCATCGCCAATAGCGCAACGAACAGAAATGCCGTCAGCGCACCAATGAAAGCGCCCAATGACATACTGATGATGCCAGCCCCAAGTCCCGTGAGAGCAATCAGCACCGCTCCGGTGGACGCTCCGGCAGAAATCCCCAGTAGATAGGGTTCGGCGAGCGCATTGCGTAGCAGCGACTGTAACACTACGCCGGAAACAGCCAGGCACGCGCCGCAACTGGCCGAGACCAGCGCTCGGGTCAGGCGGTAGTTCCAGACGATCCCTGCATCCAGCGCATCGACAGGATAGTGTGTATCAAAAAGATGATTTGCCAGCGTGCTGAGAACATGCTGCCAGGGGATAAGCGTTTCGCCGATGGAAATCCCCGCCAGCAGTACGCCACACATTAGCGCACTGACCCAAACGGCATGCCCACTGACTCTCACCGCAAGCTGACCAACAGCGCGACGCATCCTGCGTGAATCACTCATGATTATCTGCGTTCCTGAGTAACGGAGATGCGCTACACCGTGCGAGGATATAGCGCAAAACGTAGATTAATGAGCAGCCTGCGGATGTGCTAAGCCATATTCAACAAGGGCATCAGCCAGTTTTTCCACACCATCAATAGTTCTGATCCCGGCATTCATGGTCTGTACGTCAATGACCGGTAGATGGTTTTCCTTGACGGCAGGAACCAGTTTGGCGACAGGATCGGACTTGAGGTATTCCATCTTGACCTTCCAGTCATCCGCCGGGAAGCGGCGACGGCTCATCTCACCGAGCACAATGAGTGAAGGATTCTCTTTTGCGATGGTTTCCCAACCCACCGTTGGCCACTCTTCAGCAGAATCAATCACATTCTTCACTCCCAGCGTTTGGGCGATCCATGCCGCTGGACCAAACTTCCCGGCAACGTAAGGGTCAAGCTGGAGGTCGGCGCTTGAGAACCAGAACACGGCGGAAACATTCTCATCCATTCCGGTAATTTTGTTTTTCGCTGCGGCTTCACGTGCTTTAAGGCTGGCAATCAGCGCCTCGCCTTTATCCTGAACATCGAAGATTTTCGCCAGATCGGCGACTTCCTGATACACCATGGCAATATCAAACATGCCCTTACGGACACCATCACCACCATCTTCGTTATCTTTCGCACAGTCAGCTGGCGCGGTGTAAACGGGAATTTTTAGTTCACTAAACTGTTCGTAAGAGGCAACCGTGCCAGCAGGGCCGATTTGCCACTCAAACTGACTGGCGATCAGATCCGGTTTTTTCGCCACGATCCCTTCAAAGCTTGGAATATTTTGCGCGATAACGGCGACTTTTTCATTTGCTGTTTTATAAGCTTCCAGTACCGGGCCAAACCACAGCGAAGTACCCACGACGCGATCGGCCAGCCCCAGTGAATAGAGAATCTCGGTACTGTTCTGACCCACCGTCGCCACGCGCGTTGGTGCCTGATTGAAGGTAATATCGCGGCCACAGTTTTTAATCGTCAGAGGATATTCGGTTTTTGCTGCCTCGGAAAAACCGGAAGTAAGCAGGAGAGCAGTCGTGCCAAAAATAGCCAGAAGCGTTTTTTTAGAGAAGTAAAAGGTAGAATTAGCGTGCATTATCATCGTCCCGTTGATGCCAGAATCTTAAGGTCTGGTCATGGCTTATTTCATTCCATATATCGGGAGGAGACATGAAGATAGATGACATTGAATCGTGAAATTTAAGAATGAAGATATGCAAAAAATGCAAATAAGCTTTACTCAGCCAAAATCTTATTCATAAATACACTACCGCTTGCGTCAAATAATTCATCCCATGGACCATCCCGTCCACTCAATGGCATACACCTTTGACAGCAGGTCTCCTGACTCACGGTAATCAGAATATCGGCCTTCCCATAAAGATGAACTTTACAGTGACCTGTGGTTTATGAGCCACACAGGGATATTCTGCATCCGCCTACAGTTGCGGGGGCAGTTATGGAATTGAATTGAATAATTCTCACCATATTCCTATTCATATACAAAAATGTAATGAAATGCTGTCGAAAGCGACTCTAGCGGCAATTGTTAACAAGGTCAACCATAAAGGGCAAGAGATAAAAGGTAGTGGTGTAGAAAAAAATACCCATTTAATACAGTGAGTTATGATTTTGTTGGTTACTGCGATGTTGTAAATGAAAATAACAACAGGAAGCTAAATGAGAATTGGTTGATATTGATCAAATTACACGCATGCTGAAACTTCTGTGTATGAAACATATTGATTACCATCAAAAATCCCGCATATCAGCGCTTGACTCTTTTTTTTGTGTACTCTCCATATGTACCAATTGCCACTCATCCTGCATATCCATAATCACGTTAAAATTGTTACGCAACCAGAAATAATACCCTCCGGGTAAAAAATGATGTGTATGGAGATATAAAGTCTTATATTGATGTCGCTGACAGAATACCTTAGCTAAAGCAAACAATTGACTTCCGATCCCCTGTCTGCGGTAGCGCTCATCCACGTAGCAACGACAAATTTCCGCTGTTTCAGACAAGTTATAGCGACCACGTAGTTCAGTAATACGATCATCATATTGACATACCGCCAGTGTAGCGATTAATTCCTGGTTTTCACTCCACGCGCAAAGCAATGAATTCCTTTCCTGCAAGATATACTGTTGTGCGAGATCAAAGAGATCTTCTTCGGCAGAAGGCATGGCTCTACCGGCATTGAAGTATAAATTAAGATGCTCAACAAGAAACGACTGAACAGCAGGAATATCGGCGGGAGTCATCTCACTAAACCTAAATGGGATCATGGCAGCATAACTCAAATTTAGAACGGAAAATGATAATAACAATAAGACCACTTTAAAAACAATATTGAGCAGTAAGAGACAGACTCGCAATTGCATACGGAGCTATTCTCATTACGGGTTATAAATGGGTGTTTGGGCGGCCACCACAGAGTGCAATCAGGCAGAAAAACTTAACAAAATTCTTCGCGCAGAAGGTCAGGCTGTCGCGAGAACTAAGGTTTTCAGCGTCTTCTTGGGACAGAAAACAGAATTGCATCCTATTGGGCTGCCAGGCATTTGCAACTGAGGCTGCATTTTTTTCTTCATTACCTGGATTGCCCTAATAGAAAAGCATCTGACATTTTGTTTTTGAAAACGACGTCTCAAAACATATCTGTATTCATTCTCTAAGCAGAATATTTTAGAAACTAAATTATGAGTGGTAAGAGTAAATGTCACAACAAGGTGATTTACAATATGTATTATTTCATACTGTAATAGTTGATTAAGGTTAGGGTTTAGAGTATCTTTAATCTAATCGTAGATTTTCAAATAAAAGCAGACAATAACAGTATGAAAACCAGACTCTATAATTTTTCAGAAGACACAAATGAAATTTTTGTTTTTAGATGGACTCGGAAGCACTATGAATTTTGCATGGATAACGATATCTTTTTGAATCATAGAGGTAAGAAAGTTTATAAAGAAAGAAATTTGTTACTGTTCTCGAAAGGTGACAAAATTAGAATTGAAGCTGATGTTATTGCTGAACAATATTCCACAATGCCAGTAAAAAGTTTTTCTAGCGTTGGTGCGTTTTCATTTCCAACCTGTTATTTTCCGGGTAATGTAAATATCGGAAGATTTTGTAGTATTGCATCAAACGTAAAAATCATGGGAGGAAACCATCCTATGAATCGTTTTACAACTCATATGCTTACTTATAATGGCGAGTTTGATAAATATGCTGCCAACGAGTTCGGACAAAACTGGGTATTGAAACCATTTATTACAAAGCCTAAAAATACAACGATTGGCAATGATGTCTGGATTGGCAATGATGTCGTTTTAAAAGGTGGTATTTCAATTGGTGATGGTGCTGTTGTTGCAGCAAATTCCGTTGTTACTAAAGATGTGCCTCCATATGCTATTGTCGCAGGGGTTCCTGCGAAAATTATCAAATACAGATTTGAGTCAGATATTATTGAACAGTTGTTAAAAATAAAATGGTGGAACTATAATTACACCGATTTACCTGATAACAGCAAGTGTGATGATATTATAAATTTTGTCACTGAAATGAGCACGTTGATATCGAATGGCACTATAAAAGAAAAAGCATATAAAAAATTTAATCTTACCGAAATATTTACAACTCTTTAGTTTAATATGTCATTGTTGGGACTGTTATCCGGCGAAAGCAAAATGAGATAAGGACAACACGATGACAAAAGTTAGCATCTTGCTAGCGATGAGCGTTTTGCCATTGTCAGCATACGCAGCAACGACCGGACTAACCAGACTGGCACCGAGCGTCTGTGTAGAAACGATAGCTATTTCGGGCCAGATGGTAAGCGTAGCGGGAAACTGAATACTCGTTACACCGCTCTATTGTTCAGACAGAACGATAAATCCTGATAGTCCTGCGCGTTTTCCCTGCCTGCGCGGCGGGGACGCCGTTTTCTGCTTTTCCATCTGCCCGCAACACTAACTCTCAGAAATGAGAGGCCGATCCTCTGAGCAGGACTTTTGTCCTCAATCCTCTGCAAACCTCTGGTTACAATCCCTGCATATCTTCAATACCCATAATTCAGGAATTGTTATGACTGCACATATTAATGCCAAAGCGGGTGATTTTGCGCCAACCGTTATTATGCCGGGCGATCCGCTTCGCGCTAAGTTTATTGCCGAAAATTATCTAATGGATTACCGCGAAGTCACCAATGTACGCAATATGCTGGGCTATACCGGTCTTTATTTTGGGCAACCTGTTTCGGTGATGGGACATGGCATGGGTATTCCGTCAATGACGCTTTATGCTCATGAACTGGTACATGACTTCGGTGTACAGCGAATTATTCGTGTCGGCAGTCTGGGGGCAACACAACATCATGTCAAAATGCGAGATATTATTCTTGCCATCGCCGCCGGAACGGATTCCGTCACAAATTTAAAACGTAGCGCGGGCTACACGATGGCGACATCTGCCCATTTCCCATTATTGCAGCAGGCGTGGGCATTGGCGCAGAAGGCCGGTATTGACGTTAAAGTCGGCAATGTCTTCAGTGGCGATCTTTATTACGATCCTGACGAAAATTTAATACCTGCACTGGAAAAGTTTGGTGTGCTGGGTGTGGATATGGAAGTGGCAGGGTTATACGCTTTAGCGCATCAGTTTAATATTGAAGCGTTGGCTATATTAACCGTATCCGATCATTGCCTGACAGGAGAAGAAACAACGGCGGAAGAACGGCAGTTAACCTTTAAAAATATGATAGAGCTGGCGCTAAATACAGCTGTTACGGCTTAGCATCAAAATTTAAATGAACCAATCAGAGATGGCATTATATGAAGAATAAAATAGCACTTACGCTGATTAGTTTTCTGGCAAATTTTATTATGGCAGGATTTGCCAGTCAGTTTGGTATGCTGATTGAACCGATTGCAGTACGCTACAGTGCCGATGTGAATACCGTCGCCTCGATATTTTCGTTGCTTAACGGTGGGGCGTTAGCCGGGACCATCGCCGCCTTTTTCCTGATTGAGAAAATCGGCGTTAAGCGTATGACGCTCATTATCTATTCGATAGTGTTCCTCTGCGCTCTGGCAATGCACTTAAGCCCTGGCTTATGGCCGGTGATGGTCGCCATGACCCTGGTGGGTTTCTGCGGCGGGATTGGTCTGTGCGTGGCGGGAACGATCGTGGTTTCGGTTTGGCAGGATCGCATTCAAAGTACGATGCTGGTGGTGCAGGACGCCACCTTTAACGTCGCGGGCGTAGTTTTCCCGCTGATTACCACCTTCGCCCTGACGCACAATATGTCGTGGAGTTACAGCTATCTGAGCGTAGGCATAGTGGCCTTACTCACGTTGGGCGTTGTGGCTCTCACCCGCTTTACCGCCTGTGAAACGGCTCCTGCAGCGGATAGCGCAGACCCGGTGAAATCCGAGTGGAATCCAGGGATTATCAGCGGAGGCATTGGCCTGTTCTTAGGTATGTTGGCGCTGTATACCTTCCTGACCTGGGCACCATTATTTGTGAAGAACAAATTTGGTATTCCCTTCGAAGAAGCAGGTAATATTATTACGCAATACTGGGGTGCTGCGCTGGTCGGCGCGTTAGTCTCAACCGTTATTGTTTCCCGCGTAAAGATACATTATTTCTTGCTTAGCATTATTTTGTTAGCTTGCGTTATTACCACCATCATTGTCACGAAGGAAAATATCTCCGGGCTTGATTATCTGGCCTATAGTTACGGGTTTGTCTGCGCAGCGCTGTATAACTCCTTTATTGCCTACGGGGTTTCTTTCGTGAAGCGCGCGAGTAGCCAGAACGTTTCTTATATTTTAATTAGCGGTAGTGCTGGCGCCATGTTTAGTCCGGCGATCAGTGCGCTAATGGAAAAAACTATGGGGTTGCAGAAAATCATGTACGCAATACCGGTGTTGTATTTAATTATCTTTATTATGTTGATGGGTACATTAAAACTCAAACGTAATTAAACACAGTAATAACGCTTACCTCTTTAATTAGATAGCCCGCCGTCACGCCATTTATCTGGTGGGGCGACACTCAACCTTGCTCAAAGGAATTGAAAATGCTGAAGAAAAATAAATCAATGATGAAAAAAACAGTTCTGGGTGCGGTAATTGCGATGTGCTGTACGCAAGCGCTTGCGGCTGATTATGCCGATGGCAACATCCGCAAAAATGATTTTAACTGGATGCAAATGAACTTAATGCAAAGTGTGGACGCGAAAGTGCCTTATGGTATTCGTAATGACACCTATCTTGAGCTGGAGTTTGGCGCACGATCCGGGATTATCGATCTGTATGGTTATGTGGATTTTTTTGATATTTTGGATCGCGAGCAGGACGATCGTCACGGGGGTGATAACTTCTTTGCCAAGATATCTCCACGTTTTTCCCTCGACGCCATTTTTAATAAAGATTTATCCGTTGGGCCATTTAACGAATTCTATATCGCAACGGTAAATAACATTGGTGACCGGGAATTATTTGAGCATTACGTTGGTCTTGGCACGGATGTTAAAGTGCCGTGGTTTGGTCTGGTGGGAATGAACATTTATGCGCACTATGTACGTGAAAATTACGGTGCGGATAACGAAGGCAAGTGGGATGGTTACATGTTCTCGACCAACTGGTCGACGCCGTTCTATACGTTCGCCAACGGCAGTTATTTGAACTATCAGGGTTACTTTGACTACCAGTTCGCCGCGAACAAGATTGCTAACCAGCCGTTATATAGCAATAACGCGATTGAATGGTATAACGGCATCTACTGGCATTCAGAGCATTATGCGGTAGGTTATGGCTTAAAATATTTCCGCAACATGGCATTGATGGAAAACCACGGTGGAGCAGGGCGTACCACCGGGCTGGGTCACTATTTCAACCTCACCTATAAGTTCTGATTGCGCTGAAATGACACACCAATGCTCCGTTTGCCAGGGTTGGTGTGTCAGTCAATGATGTCATTGCCGAGAAATTTACGCAGCCCATCCAGATCCTTAATCTCCAGTCCTTGCTTCGTGCGCGTTACCAGCCCGGCATCCGTCAGCGCTTTCACCGCCCGCCGATAGACCCGGTCGGTGGTGCCGAATCGCTCAGCTTCCTGGTATTTTTTATGAAAACCATCCATTGGCTGCTTGTCCTGATGCTGGCGATACAGGTCATACGCTACGTTATGTACGATAGGGTAGAGCATCCGGTGCAGGAAGATTTCCAGCATATCCTGATAATCAACGGCCATTGCGCTGGCGAAAAATATCGCCAGTCTGGGGTGTTGGTTCAGCGCTTCCTCCAGACGGTCACAGTTGCATACCGCCACGGTCAGCGGTTCTTCGGCTACGATATCAAGCTGGCAACGATACCCGGTAAAAAACTCCATTTCGCCAAACAGTTGCTCATCACATTCCATTGCACCCAGTTGAAAACGGCGACCATTCTCCGCGCTATAACGCAGAGAAATTCTCCCTGACTGCACCATGATTAGTCGATCGACTACCTGTCCCTGGCGGTAAAGATAGTCATCTTCCTGGATAATCTGTGTTTCAGAGAGCAACTCCTGGAATATCTTCTCAATTAAGGCATCATCTTGCTGCCAGATATTGTGAAAACGACCTTTTGTGAGGGGCTTAAGCTGCATGGCTCAACGTCTTATTGTTTGAGATAATTCTTATCGCTGACTGTATGCCATCTGCTGCGCAATGTCATTAAGAGCGGGTTGCGGATAATAAAAGGGCCAGCACCATGCTGGCCTTGACACATTAAGGATGGCTGATAAAACGAGACAATCGCTGGCGCAGCAGGCGGTTTTCCTGCCGCAGTTGAGCGTTCTCTTCCAGCAATGTCAGCGCAACGGCAATTCCCGGCCAGTCAAGTTCCAGCTCCTGACGCAGGCGTATCGCGCGACGCATGACGTTCAGCGCATGATCGTCAAAAGTCTCGTCTTCATGAGGTTCTATCACCCCTAAGCCGACAATCTCATGTAGCTCTTCTTCTGACACACCGGTGTACAGACAAAACTCGGTAATGGTAAAGGTGACGGTGACGTTAGCCATTATGCTTTCCCCCACTCTTTGCGCGGATCAAAGGTCTTTTGTGCATCCGCCAACTGCTGCCACAGGGCGGCGCTGGCGTCGTCAGGTTTCGGCGGCATGACGATTTTGATCACCGCATACAAATCGCCGGTATGTTTTTTACTTACCAGACCTTTGCCCTTAATGCGTAACCGCTGCCCGGCCTGGCTGCCCGCAGGAATGGTCAGCAGGATGCTCTCTTTTAACGTCGGAACGGTTACTTTCGCGCCCAGCGCGGCTTCCCACGGCGCCAGGGGAACGACCACTTCCAGATCCTGATTAACGATATCGAACAGCGGATGTGGCGCGATATGAATCACCAGCCACAAATCACCATTTGGCCCACCGTTTTCACCGGGGGTGCCCTGGCCTTTCAGACGAATACGCTGACCGTTACCGACGCCAGCCGGAATTTTCACATTCAACGTTTTAGGAATTTCACGTTCGACCATGCCGAACGCATTGTAAACCGGCAGGGTGTAACTGATCGTGCGGCTATGCTCAGTAAGCGTTTCTTCGAGGAATACGGCGACTTCAATTTCAATATCGTGCCCGCGGCTGGCATGACGCTGGCGAGACTGTTGCGCATGCTGACCAAAAATGGAGGAGAAGATATCGTCGAAATCTTCGGCGTTATAGCGTTGATTCTCTCCTTGTTGGAATTGACGGTTGAACTGTGGGTCGTTGCGGTGCTGCCACAACTGGTCGTACTCGGCGCGTCGCTGTTCATCACTCAGGACTTCCCAGGCTTCAGCAACCTCTTTAAACCGGGCCTCCGCGTCAGTCTCTTTGCTGACATCAGGATGATATTTACGGGCGAGTCGACGATAGGCGGTCTTGATTGTCTTGAGATCGTCTGTCGGTTTCACGCCCATAATGGCGTAATAATCCTTTAATTCCATAGCGTTCTCTCGTGTAAATCAACACTTGCAGAAGGTGAACCCTGACAACAGGTATCACCGCTAAGTTTAGGGTAATCCTGATAACGGAGAATGCCAACCGGGAAGGGAGGATATTGCTATAAACGATGCGGGCATTGCACCACCAACAGCGCTTTTTAACGTTATGGCGTCTGTTGTGTGGTGCGAATAGTGAGATTAGCTAAACATCAGGATTTAGTGATCAGGAAGCGGACCGTATCAGCATAGTTTTGTACGAACGCGTTAAGGTCATCAGATTTCAGTCCTTTCGGATTGATCATATATTTACCGTTGATAAAAATGGCGGGCACACCGGTTAAATCTACGGCTTTAGCCATTTCTTGCTGTTTGGCGGTTAGTGATTTCACGGCAAAACTATTCCATGCAGCATCATAATCACTGGCACTGACGCCCGCGCTGATAAATACGTTACGTATATCGTCCGCCGATTTAATGGTTTGTTTTTTCTGCACGGCATCAAAAAGCAACGGTTTAACTTTATCTTGCACGTTCAACAGCATGGCGACGGACCAGGCGTGCGTCATGTCTTGCCCCAGAGGGCCTAAAAAGTCGACGTGGTATTCGGTGAGTTTGACGTCAGCAGGCAAAACTTTTTTCACGTTATCAGTGATTTCAAAAACTTCATCGTACTGATAGCAGGAAGGACAATAGAATGAGAAAAACTTCAGCGCTGCCGGGGCTGAAGCGACGGGTTTTTCCAGTGAGATAAACTCTTTGCCGTCGGTAAATGGTGCTGCCTGAGCGCTAACGGTAAAAAGTAACCCAATCAGGGGTAATAAATATTTTTTCATTTCCATATACTCTAAATAACATTCAATAAACAAATTTTCTGCGAATGAATACGATCTTCATTGCGTCGGGCTATAATACGATAATCACCTAAAAATGCGCTGACCCTTACTTTCATTTACGCATCAATACGTAGCGGACAGTATTTATGTACTGTTATGGGAATATCCTTTGGTACTCTTCGTAAATAGTGAATGATCACTTCCGTGATATTTTCGTAATTACTTTGGCAATGTTATATTGTAATAAATAAAAACGGAAATATGATTAATTATCATTTGATTTATAAAACGTGAGCAGCAACGCGTTGCGCTATGTTCTGTCAACGCAGCCGTAAGATTTTCTTTTTCTTGTAGCGTTTGAATGAATAGGGTAAGTGTCAGTGATGAGCAACCAAAATGGATATCGCTATGATTGACCACCTGGATCATCTGGTATTGACCTCCAATAATGAAGAGGCATGCGTTCGTTTTTATGTCGAACTTTTAGGGATGAGGCTGGAAACCTTCGCGCAAGGGAGGAAAGCCTTCGTCTTTGGCAATCAGAAAATTAACCTCCACATTCGGGGAAAAGAGTTTGAACCCAAAGCTTACGCGCCAACGCCGGGGGCGCTGGATTTGTGTTTTATCACCACGCGTGCGCTGGAAGAGGTGATAGCCACGTTTCAAACGCACGGGGTCGATATTGTTGAGGGGCCGGTTGCACGAACCGGTGCGATGGGACCGATTCGCTCGGTTTATGTCAGAGATCCCGATCTCAATCTGATTGAAATCGCGGTATATCCTGCTGATGACAGGACATAACTTTACAGCGCAAAGGTTGCCAAAACCTGGTGAGTGGTTAAGATAACTCGCATCAATCAGTGAGGGTATAATGGCGAAACGTCAACGGATGGGATGGTGGTTCCTCTGTCTGGCATGTGTTGTGGTGATGGTTTGCACCGCACAACGCATGGCGGGTCTGCACGCGTTGCAGATGGACACCGTTGCCACAAGCGTGGTCGTAAGCGCACAAGCGCAGACCGATGAGGCCTCGTCCGTTACCCCTTGTGAACTGAGCGCGAAGTCATTACTGGCGGCGCCCCCGGTACTGTTCGAAGGCGCTATTCTGGTGCTGTGTCTGCTGCTGTCGCTGCTGGCGCCAGTGCGGGCGTTTCGTCTGCCTTTTTTCCCACCGCGAGCCATCTCGCCGCCCACGCTAAGGGTACATCTGCGATTTTGCGTCTTCCGTGAATGACAGAACAGCCGTTGCTGACTGTTAGATAATTATTCACGGAGAAAATATATGATGACTGTTTTCAGGCAGGCGCTGTTCTGTCTGTTATTGCTATGGCTGCCCGTATCCTGGGCGGCTGAACCCGGCTGGCTGCGTTCACCCGATAACGATCACGCCAGCGTACGGTTACGCGCTGATACGTCCTCAGGCGGCGAAACTCGTCTGTTGCTGGATGTTAAACTGGAGGACGGCTGGAAAACCTACTGGCGTTCGCCGGGCGAGGGAGGCGTCGCGCCATCTATCGCCTGGCAAGGGGAAATACCTGCGGTCGACTGGTTCTGGCCAACCCCTGCACGCTTTGAGGTCGCTAATATCACGACCCAGGGCTATCACGATAATGTGACGTTCCCGATGGTTGTGCGCGGCAGATCGCCCGCCACGCTTAGCGGTGTTTTGACGCTATCCACCTGTAGCAACGTTTGCCTGTTGACGGATTTTCCTTTTTCCGTGACCTCCACGACCCAGGACCCGACTTTTGCGCATGACTATGCGCAGGCAATGGGGCAGATCCCGCTTGCCAGCGGCCTGACCGATACTTTGCGCGCTGGCGCACGGGCCGGCGAGCTGGTCGTCGAGGCTCACCGCGCGGGAGGCTGGACTGCGCCTGGGCTGTATCTGGACGCCGTTGATGATGCTGATTTTGGCATGCCGCAAATTCACGTCGCAGGTGAGACGTTACGCGCCACGGTACCTGTTCATGACGGTTGGGGGGAAGGCGCGCCGGATTTACGCGGTAAGTCGGTCACGCTGGTGCTGGCAGATAACGGTGTTGCCCAGGAAAGTCGTCTTGCGATTGGCGAAGCCCCGGTTATTGAGAACGCCTCACTCCCATTGTGGCAGGTGGTGCTAATGGCGCTGCTGGGCGGTTTGATCCTCAACCTGATGCCCTGTGTGTTACCGGTTCTCGGCATGAAACTGGGCTCTATTTTGCTGGTTGAGGAAAAAAGCCGTCGCCAGATCCGCCGTCAATTCCTCGCATCGGTAGCCGGGATCCTGGTCTCCTTTATGGCCCTGGCGCTATTGATGACAGTGCTACGTTTAACCAATCAGGCGCTGGGCTGGGGGATCCAGTTTCAGAACCCGTGGTTCATTGGCGTCATGGTCGTGGTGATGCTGACGTTCAGCGCCAGCCTGTTCGGGTGGTTTGAATTCCGCCTGCCTTCGGCGATGACCACCACGCTGGCGACTCACGGTGGCAACGGCTTGTCGGGACATTTCTGGCAAGGCGCATTTGCGACCCTGCTCGCCACGCCGTGCAGCGCCCCGTTTCTGGGAACAGCGGTAGCGGTGGCATTGACCGCTTCGCTGCCAACGTTGTGGGGACTGTTTATCGCACTTGGTCTGGGGATGAGCTTGCCGTGGCTGCTGGTGGCTCTGCGTCCCGGTCTGGCGCTGCGTTTGCCGCGTCCGGGACGCTGGATGAATATTTTGCGGCGTCTTCTCGGTGTCATGATGCTGGGGTCGGCTATCTGGCTTGCGACGTTGCTGCTCCCACATTTAGGGCTGGCCGGACACGCTAGCGCTAAAGAAAGCGTGAACTGGCAACCGCTTAGCGAGCAGGCGATTGAGGATGCGCTTGCGCAACATAAGCGAGTGTTCATTGACGTCACTGCCGACTGGTGCATCACTTGTAAGGTCAACAAATACAACGTGTTGCATAAAGATGACGTACAGGCCGCTTTGCAACAGCCGGATGTAGTGGCGCTGCGCGGCGACTGGACGCTCCCTTCTGAAGCCATCACCGAATTTCTGAAAAAACGCGGCCAGGTTGCTGTGCCGTATAACCAAATTTATGGCCCCGGTCTGCCGGAAGGCCAGGCGTTACCAACGTTGTTAACCCGCGATGCGGTATTGCAAACGTTGACCGACGCCAAAGGAGTAACCCCATGAAAATAATGATTGTTCTGCTGTTAACCCTGTTTTCTGCCGTCAGCGTAGCGAAAGAGCCTGCACCGTTTACACCGGAACAGGAAAAGCAAATTGAAGCATTAATCCAGGAGGCCCTGTTTAACGATCCCAACAGCCCGCGGATTGGCGCTAAGCAGGCGAAACTGACCCTGATAAACTTCACCGATTACAACTGCCCGTACTGCAAGCAACTGGATCCCATGCTGGAAAAAATTGTGCAGAAATATCCTGACGTGGCGGTAGTGATTAAACCGCTGCCGTTTAAAGGGGAAAGTTCGGAACTGGCGGCGCGGACCGTGCTGACTACCTGGCTTGAGCATCCGCAGCAGTTTCTGGCGCTACATGAAAAACTGATGCAGAAAAAGGGTTACCATACCGACGTCAGTATCAAACAGGCGCAGGAAAAATCGGGAGCCAGTCCGGTGGCGTTGGATGCCCAAAGTGCTGAAACGCTAAGCACTAACCTGCAACTGGCGCGACTGGTGGGCGTGCAGGGCACCCCCGCAACGATTATTGGTGATGAGCTTATTCCCGGTGCGGTGCCGTGGGAAACCCTTGAGGAAGTGGTCAAAGAAAAGCTGGCGGCGGCCAATGCTCAGTAAACTGCGCCGCTGGCTGCGCGAAGGGCTGATCTTACTGGCGCTGTTGGCAGGGGCGATGCTGCTGATGGATGTCTGGCGCGCGCCGCAGCTCCCTGGATCTTTTGACAGCACGCCTTTGCAAACGCTGGATGGTGAAACCGTCACGCTGGCGGCGCTCAGCAAAGACGAGCCGGTGCTGCTTTATTTCTGGGCGAGCTGGTGCGGCGTTTGCCGCTTCACGACGCCGGAAGTCGCCAGGCTGCGTTCGGAAGGGGAAAACGTGATGACCATTGCGTTACGCTCCGGCAGTGAAGCTGAGGTGTCTCGTTGGCTGTCGCGTAAAGGCGTGGACTTTCCGGTCATCAATGATGCGAACGGGGCAATTTCCCGCAGTTGGGCGATTAGCGTCACGCCCACGCTGGTGGTAGTGTCACAAGGTCGGGTGGTGTCAACAACCAGCGGCTGGACCAGCTACTGGGGCATGAAGCTGCGGCTGTGGTGGGCAAAAACGTTCTGATAATGTGCCGGGGAAACCCGGCATTTTTTATATTATTACCCGTAAGCGGGAAGACATATTTCGTTGCCTGGCGAAGCGAGTGCCGCGATTAACGTCCAGAATGGGTCATCTTCTCTTTTTCAGGAAAGTGCAACATGACGAGTTCGTTAGCGTTTGGGCCCGCTCTGGTGATGATGATTGCCGCCACGTTTGTCCTCGCCGGGATGGTAAAAGGCGTCACTGGTATGGGATTGCCCACCGTGGCTATGGGGATCCTCGGATCGCTTATTTCGCCGGTTGCGGCGGCGGCCATGCTGCTGTTGCCTTCGCTGATTAGCAATCTGTTTCAGTTTGGCGGTGGCGGAAATACGCGTCAATTAGTCAAACGACTGTGGCCGATGTTATTGACGGTGGTGGTGGCGACATTGCTTGCCAGCGCCTGGATTACCGGCGGCGACACCACCCGTACCCAGTTTGCGCTCGGCGTGGCGCTGGTGGCTTACGCTATCTGGACGCTGGCCGGAAAGAAAATCGCAGTGGCTCCGCAGCATGAAAAACCGTACTCCCTCGTCATAGGATTTGTTACGGGCTTATTGACTGGTGGAACCGGTGTATTCGTGATGCCCGCCGTGCCCTGGATCCAGTCATTGGGTTTTGAGAAAGATGAGCTGGTTCAGGCGCTCGGGATCTCTTTTACGTTTTCGACATTGGCTTTGGCGCTTGGTCTGTGGTGGCACAACGCGCTGCCCGTACAGTCGTTGAGCTTATCGGCTTTGGCCATTGTTCCTGCGCTGATTGGTCAGTGGTTAGGAACCCGTGTACGACGGGTTATTTCTCCGCTCGTGTTTAAACGCTGTTTTCTGTTTTGTTTGGTCGGGTTGGGTATCGAGATGATGCTGCGTGCGGTGTGACCTGTGCGGTGACTTTAGAACGCATTCATGGCATCGTTAATTCAGACATTCAGGGTCAAAGAGGTCGCTATGGCATCAGTGATGTTAAGTGAGGAAGAGGGCGCTCTGGAGTCGCGAATGGCGCTCACCGCGGCGGCGATGGCCGATAAATCGCGCTCGCGAATGTTGTGCGCCCTGATGGATGGCCGCGCCTGGACCGCGACCGAACTCAGCGCAGTGGCGGATGTATCAGCGTCAACCGCCAGTGCGCATCTGGCGCGTCTGTGCGAACAACGTTTTGTTGTGGCGCTCGCGCAGGGCAGACATCGTTATTTTCGCCTTGCAGGCTCCGATATCGCTGAACTGCTGGAGCGCCTGATGGGCGTGGCGTGGGCTACATCTACGCCACGAAAAATCACGACGCCGCCAGGCTTACGACATGCCCGAACCTGCTACGATCATCTCGCTGGCGAGGTGGCGGTGAGGTTGTTCGATACGCTGGTTTCCCGTCAGTGGTTAACGCCGGATGGTGAAACGCTGACCTCTCTTGGGCAGGAAAAACTGGCACAAATGGGGATTGTCCTGGCTGCGAGCGCATCGCGGCGGAAATTAACCTGCGGTTGTCTGGACTGGAGTGAACGACGTTACCATCCCGGCGGTGTGCTTGGCGCATCGCTGCTACGCTGGCTGATTGAAAAACGATGGATAAAAACGGAGCTGAGTGGTCGCCGCGTCACCTTCACCCCGATTGGCATTCGCAAATTAGAAACCGAGTTCGGTATTAAAACGACACCGTAGATGGTGCGTTTTGCGAAAGCGTTCCGGGAAATATGTCATATTTCTGTCACACTCTGTTGTGATTGATAACAACAAGAGGTCGTAGGGATGAATAAATCGTTAATCGCCGCAGCCGTGGCAGGGGCTGTATTAATGTCAACCGCCGCGCAGGCGCAGACCGCGCCGGAAGGCTATCAGCTTCAGCAAGTATTGATGATGAGTCGGCATAACTTACGCGCACCTTTAGCCAATAATGGCAGTGTTCTTGAGCAGTCCACCCCCAAACAATGGCCAGAATGGGATGTCCCCGGCGGACAACTCACCACCAAAGGCGGCGTGCTGGAAATCTATATGGGCCACTATATGCGAGAGTGGCTGGCAGAGCAGGGGATGGTGAAATCGGGCGAATGTCCGGCGCCGGGTACGGTCTATACCTATGCTAACAGCCTGCAGCGTACGGTCGCGACGGCGCAGTTCTTTGTCACCGGTGCTTTCCCGGGTTGCGACGTCCCGGTCCATCATCAGGAAAAAATGGGCACCATGGATCCCACCTTTAACCCGGTGATCACCGATGATTCCGCCGCCTTCAGCCAGCAGGCGGTTCAGGCAATGGAGAAAGAGCGTAGCCAAATGCAGCTCAACGACAGCTATCAGTTGCTTGAGCAAATGACCGACTATAAAGACTCTCCGTCCTGCAAAGAAAAACAGCAGTGTTCCCTGACCGATGCCAAAGATACGTTTAGCGCGAAATACCAGCAGGAGCCTGGGGTTTCGGGGCCGCTGAAGGTCGGGAATTCGCTGGTTGATGCCTTCACGCTGCAATATTACGAAGGCTTCCCGATGGACAAGGTCGCCTGGGGCGAGATTAAATCCGATCAACAGTGGAAGGTTCTGTCGAAGCTGAAAAATGGCTATCAGGACAGCCTGTTCACCTCCCCGGAAGTGGCGCAGAATGTCGCCAAACCGCTGGTGAAGTATATTGATAATGCGCTGGTTACTGAACGCGTAAAAGCGCCAAAAATAACCGTGCTGGTGGGGCATGACTCAAACATCGCATCGCTGCTCACCGCGCTGGATTTCAAACCGTACCAGCTTCACGATCAGAACGAGCGTACGCCGATTGGCGGGAAGATTGTCTTCCAGCGCTGGCATGACAGCAACGCGAATCGTGATCTGATGAAAATCGAGTACGTGTATCAGAGCTCGCAGCAGTTGCGTAATGCAGACGTTCTGACTCTGAAATCCCCGGCGCAGCGTGTAACGCTGGAGCTGAAAGGGTGTCCGATAGATGCGGATGGCTTTTGCCCGATAGATAAGTTCGACAGCGTGTTGAATGAGGCGGCTAAGTAAAAGAAAAACTCCCCCGTGTTCGCGGGGGAGTCTGAGCGCTAGACGTTTTTGCGTTCGATAGTCTGTTCACCCCAAAAGAGCGAATCTTTGTCTGTTTTCTTAAAGGCTTTGATGAGCACCTCGTCGCTACCTTCTTCCCAAATTTTTTCTGCCAGTTTCTCGTCATAATGCGCGACTTCAAAAATGGCTTCGGCTATTTCCGGCGATGTATTGCGCAGACTTGCCCATTCGCCGACGCGATGGGCTTTCGCTTCTTGAGTTGGCATTCGAATCCTCCTGTTGAAGATTAGCCGTTGAGTTTTACTGCCAGACCTGCGACATATTCACCCTGATAGCGGGCGATAGATAATTCTTCCTGACTTGGCTGGCGTGAGCCGTCGCCTCCGGCGATGGTGGTTGCGCCGTAAGGGGTACCGCCGCGAACTTGAGAAACATCAAACAGCTCTTGCGCCGCGTAACCGATAGGCACAATCACCATCCCATGGTGAGCAAGCGTAGTCCAGGTTGATGTAATGGTTTGTTCCTGACCGCCGCCGGTTCCTGTCGAGCTGAATACGCTGGCGAGTTTGCCGTACAGGCCGCCTGAAGCCCACAGCCCGCCAGTCTGGTCGAGGAAGGTGCGCATCTGACCGGACATATTGCCAAAGCGTGTGGGGGTACCAAAAATAATGGCATCGTAATCTGCCAGTTCTTGCGGGGTTGCGACTGGTGCGTTTTGTGTTTTGCCGCCAGCTTTGAGGAAAATCTCCGGCTGCATGGTCTCTGGTACGCGTTTAATAATCACTTCCGCGCCATCAACCTTATTTGCGCCTTCTGCGACTGCATGGGCCATAGTTTCAATGTGTCCGTACATGGAATAATAAAGCACCAGAACTTTTGCCATTTTACACTACTCCTCGAGTTAACCGTGTCCGTAGCGACTCGCTACCTACCTTTAAAGATATGACGTACTGTCAGGAGTGCAAATTTCACAATCACTTCTTTGATTTATAACAATTTTTATAACAACTTCTCTTGTTGCAAAATGATACATATTTAACCGGGTGGAATTTGGTAGTCATAAGAAAGACTTATTGATTTCTCGCTGTGATTATTTCTCTATCACCGCCAATCCTGTTGCAGGATATTACAGTTAGCGGCTGCTCAGGCCACGCTTCACTATGCTTAATCCCACGCAGTTATTTTCAGGGTATCGCCCGTAACGCTGCGTGAGGTATCACTCCTCAGTACCTATGCAATATGATGTCTAATCAATGACGGAGGTCAGTAATGGCAAACCATCGAGGCGGTTCCGGCAACTTTGCGGAAGATCGCGAAAGAGCATCAGAAGCAGGTCGAAAAGGTGGCCAGCACAGCGGGGGCAACTTTAAGAATGACCCGCAACGCGCTTCAGAGGCAGGCAAAAAAGGGGGCAAAAATAGCCACGGCAACAACAAATCGTAATTGCTGGGCTAGCTGTCAGATATGCCGTGACGGCTGAGGATCAGAGTCAGACGTTACGTAGCCACCCACCGCCGCCGGTTTCTTCCGGCGGTTTTTTTTGTCTGCAAGGTTGAACTGTAACAAAACGCAACGCAGACTAACGACATTCAGTTAATCGGGTGTCTCATGTCATTACTTTCTCGTTATTCCTTCTCTGTTAAACCTCAGGAAGCGATCCTCATTGTGATCACTATGTTCTGGGGTGGCACGTTTTTGGCCGTGCAATATGCCGTTACCCTGAGCGGACCTTTTTTCTTTGTCGGCGTGCGTTTTGCCACCGCTGCGCTGGCGGTCGCGCTTTTGTCACTACGCACATTGCATAAACTGACGTGGCTGGAAGTCAAAGCAGGCGTTGCGATCGGTATCGCAATTGCGTTGGGCTATAGTCTGCAAACCTGGGGGCTACAGTTTATTCCCAGCAGTAAATCGGCGTTTATTACCGCGATGTATGTGCCGTTGGTACCGCTTTTACAATGGCTGTGTCTGGGGCGTATGCCCGGCCTGATGCCGTGTGTCGGCATTGTGCTGGCCTTTATCGGGTTGATTTTTCTCGCCGGACCAGGAGGCAATTTGCTGGCTTTAGGCGAAGGAGAGTGGATCACACTCGCCGGCGCGGTGGCGATTGCGGCAGAAATTATCCTGATTAGCGCGTGGGCGGGAAAAGTGGATGTGCGGCGGGTAACGGTGGTACAACTGGCAACCGCTTCGATAGTGGCGTTTATTGCCATGGCTCCGGCCGGAGAGTCCGTGCCGCCGATGTCTACGGGATTGCTGGTGGTGGCGCTGGGATTGGGGATTTTCAGTGCGATTATTCAGGTCACCATGAACTGGGCACAGCGCAGCGTTTCGCCGACGCGCGCGACGGTCATTTATACCGGTGAGCCGGTGTGGGCGGGGATCTTTGGTCGCCTTGCGGGGGAGCGCTTACCGCTACTGGCTTTGCTCGGCGCAGCATTCATTATTGTTGGCGTGCTGGTCAGCGAACTGAAGTTCAAAAAGAAAAAAGGGGGAGTGCAAGAGGCACCGCCGGAGTCGCTTTAATTTAACCATTCACCGCGTGATTTGGTATGCTGACGCCCTCACAAGAAGGAGAGGGCGCATGGTCCAACGCGCAGAGAAAAAAACAGGTAAGCGCTCGCAGGCCGTCAGTGCAAAACGCCAGGCCATATTAACCGCGGCATTAAATATCTTCTCCCAATATGGGATCCACGGCACGCGTCTCGAACAGGTCGCTGAGCAGGCGGGTGTGTCAAAAACGAATCTGCTTTATTACTTCCCGTCAAAAGAGGTGCTCTATATTGCCGTTTTGCGGCAAATCCTCGACGTCTGGCTGGCTCCGTTGAAGGCTTTTCGCGAAGACTTTGCGCCGCTGGTGGCCATTAAAGAATACATTCGCCTTAAGCTGGAAGTGTCGCGCGATTACCCTCAGGCTTCACGACTGTTTTGTATGGAGATGCTGGCAGGTGCGCCTTTATTGATGGCTGAATTAACGGGCGATCTCAAAACGCTAATTGATGAGAAATCGGCGCTGATTGCCGGTTGGATCAAAAGTGGGAAACTGGCTCCGGTCGATCCGCATCATCTGATTTTTATGATTTGGGCTTCAACCCAGCACTACGCCGACTTTGCCCCACAGGTAGAGGCGGTAACGGGCGCAACGCTGCGTGATGAAGCCTTTTTTAACCAAACGGTGGAGAGCGTGCAGCGGATGATTATTGAAGGGATCCGCGTGCGTTAACTGGCTGGCGGTAACGGACAGCTTAAATCGCCCTCTTCGCACTGTAAGAGTGAGGCGAGAAACGCTTCACGCTCGTTGGTTTTATCCGTCAGGCACTGGCTGGAAATCATCGCCTGGGCGCTACCGCCTTCGGTGCCGGAACTGATTAACGCGCAGTCCGCATCGCGCAGGGTTATCCATGAGATTTGCGCTTTTTTCAGTAAATCGCGCTGGGTCGGGGCGGCGCGCTTAAGCGCATTCTGATAAGTGTCATTAAGTTTGGTGTCGGCCGCCTTAAACTGCTCTGCCGCACAGGTGTTCATCTCAATCTGAGTGTTCGCGTTGGCGCAGTCATCCGCCAGCGCCTGGCCGCTCAACAGCAGCGCTGCACATGTCAGTACGATTCGTTTCATGCTTCCCTCTGGCTCCATAAAAAAGGCCCCGTTACCGGAGTCATGCTTGTCAGTTAACGAGGATGAGTGGCACATACGGAGGTAATGAATCTGTTGCCTCCGGTATATTGCTACGTTCACCTTATGTTTGTCACTTCTCTGAAACGATCCTCCCTGTGAACGTGTTAAGGGTACTATCGCCGTACCCTTAACAATCCCGGCTCCCGGCGGGAAAATTGCCACTTCGTGGTCCCCTCCGTTTATTCCTCCAGGCTACCGGGCCGGGCGCGAGGAAACTTCCCTGTAAAACGCGCCCTGAACCCGCATCCCTGCGGGTTCTCCCGGCCTTCCGGAAACACGTCGGCAATTTTCAGCCGGACCAGCCCACACCTGACCCCTGCGTTTTTTATCTGAACAGCAAAACAGTGTTAGCTGGAAGTCAGTGCGTTGCAGCGATGACCTCGTTCCGGCTGAAAATCGATGAGGCGTTGACGGCTGACCGGGTCTGCCCGCAGGGATGCGGGCAGAGGGGGCGGCCTGCAGGGACGCAGGCCCGGCCCCGACCCGAAGGCAGACGGCATAAGACGAATGAATCGCGCAGCGACGATTTTCCCGCCGGGAGCCTGGGATGCAAGGGAGGCGGCGGTGAGCCTCTCTTGCACGTTCACGGGTGTCTGAGCCTCAGAAAAGTGACACCACTGAGGTGAACGGAACCCTGAGCCGAAATCACATGTTCGCCGTAATGCTTAATTGACAGGCATTACCCCCTAACCGGAGCCTTAATTAACCACAACCTTAGCCGATTGTCATCAGGCTGGCGTTACCCCCGGCAGCGGCGGTATTGACGCTCAGGGAGCGTTCAATGTACAGCCTCTCCAGCAGAATATTGCTTTCGCCACGGGCAAAGCCCTGGACTGATACAATCGCCCCTTCGCGGGCAGCTACCGCTTCGCACAGTGAACGCAGTTGATCGGAATCGCCGTGGAAAATAACGGCATCAAACGGCTGCGTGGTGATGTTGTCCGCTTTGGCAAACTGAATGCGCCCGGAGACGGCGGCTGGCAGACGTTTTGCCAGTTCACGATGGAACGCATCATCTGGCCACAGGATTAAGCTACCAACGGAAGCCACGGCGGCAACCTGTACCAGCGCGTCCTGTTCATCATCAGCGATACACAGTACGCGTTCACGCGGCAACAGCGTCCAGGTATTGCGCTCGCCAGTGGGTCCTGGCAGCAGACGCTGAGTACCGGCCTGCGCCAGTTCGCCAAACTGCTGGCAGAGCGCATGCAGTGAGGGCCGATCGGTTGCCCATTCGCTGAGCGCTTCCAGCGGCTGAACGAGTGCAGCTTTAAGCTGCGCATCGACCGGGTAGTCTGCATCCTGACGGGCCAGCGTAATGCCTAATGCATTTTCTGGGCGGTTAGCCAGCAGGCGATACAGATACAGCGGTCCACCTGCTTTTGGCCCGGTACCAGACAAGCCTTCGCCACCGAATGGCTGAACGCCGACAACGGCACCGACCATATTGCGGTTAACGTACAGGTTCCCCACGTGTGCCGATCCTGTGACCTGGGCGATGGTTTCATCGATACGAGTGTGTACGCCCAGCGTCAGGCCGTAGCCGGAAGCATTAATTTGCTCAATCAGGTTGCCCAGATTGTTACGGGTGTAGCGCACGACGTGCAGTACCGGACCAAACACCTCTTTTTGTAATTCGTCGAAGCTTTCCAGCTCGATCAGAGTCGGAGCAATAAAGGTACCGGTTTGCCATTCACGCGCATCGTCGCTGTTTTCGCGCACGGCCTGAAACACCGGACGTCCTTTGGCGCGCATGGCCTGAATATGGCGTTCAATATTGGTTTTGGCTTCTTCATCAATTACCGGCCCAATATCGGTGGTCAGGCGACCTGGATTACCCATGCGACATTCCGCCATCGCGCCGCGCAGCATTTTCAGCGTATGGTCGGCTACATCATCCTGCAGACACAGGACGCGCAGCGCGGAGCAGCGCTGTCCGGCGCTGTCAAACGCTGAAGCCAGAACGTCGACCACGACCTGTTCCGTCAACGCGGAGGAGTCGACAATCATTGCGTTCATCCCACCGGTTTCGGCGATAAGCGGGATTGGACGCCCCTGAGCATCAAGGCGGGTGGCAATATTGCGTTGCAACAGCGTGGCGACTTCCGTTGAGCCGGTAAACATGACGCCGCGTACGCGCTCATCGGAAGTGAGCTGCGCCCCGACGGTTTCACCCTGACCAGGCAACAGTTGCACCACGCCCGGCGGTACACCCGCTTCGAGCAAAATAGCGATGCCCTGGGCGGCAATTAACGGGGTTTGTTCCGCCGGTTTCGCCAGCACGCTGTTACCCGCCGCCAGCGCGGCGGCAATCTGCCCGGTGAAAATGGCCAGCGGGAAGTTCCATGGGCTGATACAAACCACCGGTCCTAACGGTCGATGGGTTTCATTATCGAAATCATCGCGAACCTGACCGGCATAATAATGCAGGAAGTCTACCGCTTCGCGCACTTCCGCAATGGCGTTGCTGAAGGTTTTACCCGCTTCGCGTACCAGGATGCCAATCAACTGCTGCATCTGACCTTCCATCAGAACGGCGGCACGATGCAAAATGGCGGCGCGCTCTTGTGGCGGTGTGGCGAACCAGATCGGCGCGTTATTCGCTGCGTTCTGTAACGCCTGTTCTACTTCAGCGTGAGTCGCCTCACGCACGTAACCGACAATGTCTTTCGGCTCGGCCGGGTTAACGACTGGTGTCATTTCGCCGTCAGCAACCGGGTGTTCCAGAATGGGTTTAGCGTGCCATTTTTGTAGCGCGCTGTTGAGCAGGGCAGAGGACAGCGAGGCCAGACGATGTTCGTTAGCTAAATCCAGCCCGCCTGAGTTTTCGCGGCCTTTACCGTACAGGTCACGCGGCAGGGCAATCTTCGGATGCGGCAGACCGGCCTGACCTTCTTGCTGCGCCAGTTTTTCAACAGCCTCGACCGGATCGGCAACCAGTTCATCCAGCGGCAGGGTCGTGTCGGCAATGCGGTTGACGAACGAGGTGTTGGCGCCGTTTTCCAGCAGACGACGCACCAGGTAAGCCAGCAGCGTTTCGTGCGTGCCGACCGGTGCATAAATGCGGCATGGACGATTCAGTTTGCCATCCGCAACTTTGCCGGTGACCTGCTCATACAGCGGTTCGCCCATGCCGTGCAGGCACTGGAACTCGTACTGACCCGGATAGTAGTTTTGACCGGCTAACTGATAAATCGCCGCCAGCGTATGGGCGTTGTGGGTGGCGAACTGCGGGTAGATCAGATTCGGTACGGCAAGCAGCTTTTTCGCACAGGCCAGGTAGGAAACGTCGGTGTACACCTTACGGGTGTAGACCGGATAACCTTCCAGACCGTCCATCTGGGCACGTTTAATTTCGCTATCCCAGTAGGCGCCCTTAACCAGACGGATCATCAGGCGGCGGCGGCTGCGCGTGGCGAGGTCAATCAGGTAGTCGATAACATACGGGCAGCGCTTCTGGTAGGCCTGGATAACAAAACCGATCCCGTTCCAGCCTGCCAGTTCGGGTTCAAAGCACAGTTTTTCCAGCAGATCGAGGGAGATCTCCAGTCGGTCAGCCTCTTCGGCGTCGATATTAATGCCGATGTCGTACTGACGTGCCAGCAGAGTAAGCGAGTTCAGACGAGGATAGAGTTCATCCATCACGCGATCGTACTGCGCACGGCTGTAACGCGGATGCAGTGCCGACAGCTTGATAGAAATACCTGGCCCTTCGTAGATACCGCGCCCGTTAGAGGCTTTACCAATGGCGTGGATCGCCTGCTGGTATGAAACCATATAAGCCTGTGCATCGGCGGCGGTCAGGGCCGCTTCGCCCAGCATGTCATAGGAGTAACGGAAGCCTTTTTCTTCCAGTTTACGCGCGTTAGCCAGCGCTTCAGCGATGGTCTCCCCGGTGACAAACTGCTCGCCCATCAAGCGCATGGCCATGTCGACGCCTTTACGCACCAGAGGCTCACCGCTCTTGCCGATAATACGGTTGAGTGAGCGTGAGAGGCTGGCTTCGTTATGCGTTGAAACCAGACGACCGGTAAACAACAGCCCCCAGGTCGCCGCGTTGACGAACAGAGACGGGCTGCGGCCAATGTGCGACTGCCAGTTACCGTTGCTGATCTTGTCGCGGATTAACGCATCGCGGGTCGCTTTATCTGGAATACGCAGCAAGGCTTCGGCCAGACACATCAGCGCGACGCCTTCCTGTGAAGAAAGGGAGAATTCCTGCAATAAACCTTGTACCATCCCGGCGCGACCGCTGGCGGTATTCTGGTTACGCAGTTTGTCTGCCAGATCGTATGCCAGCTTATGCGCCTGCTCGGCGATGGGCTGCGGCAGACGAGCTTGCTCCATCAGCATAGGTACGGCGTCAGTTTCGGCGCGGCGGTAAGCAGCGGTGATTGCCGCGCGGGAAACTGACTGCGGCAGGATCTGTTCAGCAAATTCCAGGAAAGGCTGATGCGCTTCATTTTGCAGCGTGGTCGACTCATCGCCCTCATTCGCAGCACCCGCCAGCAGGGCCGGTAGTTCAGGAAGCGCGTCGTCATTTTCTAGTCTTTCGAGATAATTAAAAATGGCTTGTTTGATCAGCCAATGTGGCGTGCGATCGATTCGTGATGCTGCTGTTTTAATACGCTCGCGAGTGGCGTCATCCAGCTTAACCCCCATCGTGGTGGTTCCCATGCCGTTTACTCCTGTTGTACTGAAATACGGGTCTGATAGTTACCGAGAAATATCCACTATGTTGCAACTTTGTGCAACCGTGTTAAATGTGACTTGGTTTGCAAGCTTGGAAATGAATGAAATGTTAATAAACGTGAGTGTTTTGACGGGGGCTATAAAAGTTGCCGAATCTTTTTCTCTGCGGTAGTTAACACTTTTAAAAGGTGCAACCGAAAAAAGTGTGAGAGAGTGCAACCTACAGAAAAATGCTATCTACTCTGGATCAAATTTGATGTAAATGGTGTGTTAAATCGATTGTGAATGACCATCGCTTCCGGCAGGATACGGTCGCCCTGGTAAACATAGATATCTTTGCCACGTTCCGGCAGGGTAATAAAACGGCAAGCCACGGCATTGCTGATACATAATTTTGGAGAGTTTTGATGGCTATTAGCACACCGATGTTAGTGACATTCTGTGTCTATATTTTCGGCATGATATTGATAGGGTTTATTGCATGGCGTTCAACCAAAAACTTTGACGATTACATTCTGGGTGGACGCAGTCTGGGTCCATTCGTGACCGCGTTATCCGCCGGGGCATCTGACATGAGCGGCTGGTTGCTGATGGGGCTGCCTGGCGCGATTTTCCTGTCGGGGATTTCAGAAAGCTGGATCGCTATTGGCCTTATTTTGGGTGCGTGGATCAACTGGAAACTGGTGGCCGGACGTTTACGCGTGCATACCGAATACAATAACAATGCGCTGACGTTACCAGATTACTTTACCGGTCGCTTTGAAGATAAAAGCCGAATTTTGCGTATTATCTCCGCGCTGGTTATTCTGCTGTTTTTCACCATCTATTGTGCTTCCGGTATTGTGGCAGGGGCGCGTCTGTTTGAAAGCACCTTTGGCATGAGTTACGAAACAGCGCTGTGGGCGGGGGCGGCCGCGACGATTATTTATACCTTTATCGGTGGTTTCCTCGCGGTAAGCTGGACCGATACCGTCCAGGCCAGCCTGATGATCTTCGCCCTGATCCTGACGCCGGTGATGGTAGTCATTGGCGTGGGTGGGTTTGACGATTCGCTGGAAGTGATTAAACAAAAGAGCATTGAGAACGTGGACATGTTCAAAGGGCTGAATTTTGTTGCCATTATTTCCCTGATGGGCTGGGGTCTGGGCTATTTCGGTCAGCCGCATATTCTGGCGCGCTTTATGGCGGCTGATTCTCACCATAGCATTGTTCATGCCCGCCGCATCAGTATGACCTGGATGATCCTGTGTCTGGCAGGTGCAGTTGCCGTTGGCTTCTTTGGTATCGCTTACTTTAACAACAACCCACAGCTTGCCGGTGCCGTTAACCAGAACGCCGAACGCGTGTTTATTGAACTGGCGCAAATCCTGTTCAACCCGTGGATTGCCGGTATTCTGCTGTCTGCGATCCTCGCAGCGGTGATGTCGACCCTGAGCTGCCAGCTGCTGGTGTGTTCCAGCGCAATCACCGAAGACTTGTATAAAGCGTTCCTGCGTAAAAATGCCAGCCAGAAAGAGCTGGTATGGATTGGTCGCATCATGGTGCTGGTTGTGGCGCTGGTGTCTATCGCGCTGGCGGCGAACCCGGAGAACCGTGTGCTTGGTCTGGTAAGCTACGCCTGGGCCGGCTTTGGCGCGGCGTTTGGTCCGGTGGTTCTGTTCTCCGTAATGTGGTCGCGTATGACGCGTAACGGCGCGCTGGCCGGGATGCTCATCGGTGCGGTGACGGTAATCGTCTGGAAGCAGTTTGCCTGGTTGGGTCTGTATGAAATCATCCCGGGCTTTATTTTCGGCAGTATCGGTATTGTGGTCTTCAGCCTGTTGGGTAAAGCGCCTTCAGCCGCTATGCAGCAACGTTTTGCCGAGGCTGATGCGCATTATCACACAGCTCCGCCATCGCGTTTACAGGCAGAGTAATCCGCCTCGCTCCTTAAGCCCGCCGCGTGCGGGCTTTTTTATTTGTCCCCGCTGCAAAACCGCCCTAATCGTTACCCGCCTAACTGTTTACATTAAGTCATCATTCTCAAAACATTCTGCTTGAGTTTTTCTTTACTGTAATGATAATCACTATCACTGTAATTTACTTTTCTTTTCATCAATTGACTGAGAATAACGTTTAAGGGTTCTTCGCATGTTTGTTCCATTACTTATTATGTTGCGCGAAGGGTTAGAGGCCGCGCTGATAGTCAGCCTGATTGCCAGCTACCTGAAACGGACTCAGCGTGGTCGATGGATTGGTGTGATGTGGATTGGTGTTCTGCTGGCGGCGGCGTTATGCCTGGCGTTAGGCGTTTTCATCAATGAAACCACCGGTGAATTTCCGCAAAAGGAACAGGAGCTGTTTGAAGGCATCGTGGCGGTCATTGCCGTGGTGATCCTCACCTGGATGGTGTTCTGGATGCGTAAAGTTTCGCGCAACGTCAAAGTCCAGCTTGAACAGGCTGTCGATAACGCGTTGCAACGCGGCAATCATCACGGCTGGGCGCTGGTGATGATGGTCTTTTTTGCCGTTGCCCGTGAAGGCCTGGAATCGGTGTTCTTCCTGCTGGCGGCATTCCAGCAGGATGTAGGCATTTGGCCACCGTTAGGTGCGATGCTGGGGCTGGCCACCGCGGTGGTACTGGGTTACTTGATTTACCTCGGCGGCATTCGCCTCAACCTCGGGGCATTCTTCAAATGGACCAGCCTGTTCATTTTGCTGGTGGCCGCTGGTCTTGCCGCTGGGGCCATCCGCGCGTTCCACGAAGCCGGGTTATGGAATCATTTTCAGGATGTGGCGTTTGACATGAGCAGCGTGCTTTCAACGCATTCGCTGTTTGGCACATTGATGGAAGGTATTTTCGGCTATCAGGAAGCGCCGAGCGTCAGTGAAGTCGCCGTTTGGTTTATCTACCTGATTCCGGCATTGATTATGTTTGCACTGCCGCCGCGTTCAGGCACTACGGCATCGCGTACCGCACCCTGATAAAAACGCGATGCAGAATACTCATTAGTTACAACATACTTATTTATAGGGATAGGTTATGACGTTTAATTTTCGCCGTAGTGCGCTGCAGTTGGGTATTGCCGCGCTGTTTGCCTCCGCTTTTTCTGCACAAGCCGCCGATATTCCGCAGGTGAAAGTCACGGTTAACGACAAACAGTGTGAGCCGATGACGATCACGGTTAACGCTGGGAAAACGCAGTTCATCATCCAGAACCACAGCCAGAAAGCGCTGGAGTGGGAGATCCTTAAAGGGGTTATGGTGGTTGAAGAACGTGAAAACATTGCGCCGGGCTTTAGCCAGAAAATGACAGCTAACCTGCAGCCAGGTGAATATGATATGACCTGCGGTCTGTTGACCAACCCGAAAGGCAAACTAATTGTAAAAGGTAGCGCAACGGCGGATGCCGCGCAGGGCGATGCTCTGCTGAGCCTAAGTGGCGCGATTACTGAATACAAAGCCTATGTGACAGCCGAAACTGCACAACTGGTTGCGGGCACCAAAGCATTCACCGATGCGATTAAAGCTGGCGATCTGGAAAAAGCGAAATCGCTGTATGCGCCAACTCGTCAGCATTATGAGCGTATTGAACCGATTGCTGAACTGTTCTCCGATCTCGACGGCAGCATCGATGCACGTGAAGATGATTATGAGCAAAAAGCCGCCGATCCTAAATTCACCGGCTTCCACCGTCTGGAGAAAGCGTTGTTCGGCGACAACACCACCAAAGGTATGGACAAGTATGCCGACCAATTAAACCGCGATGTTCTTGACCTGCAAACGCGTATTAGCGAACTGGCCTTCCCACCGTCAAAAGTGGTTGGCGGGGCAGCAGGACTGATTGAAGAAGTCGCTGCCAGCAAAATTAGCGGAGAAGAGGATCGCTACAGCCATACCGATCTGTGGGATTTCCAGGCCAATATCGATGGCGCGCAGAAAATCGTCGATCTCCTGCGCCCTCAGTTACAAAAATCCAATGCTGAGCTGTTGGCGAAGGTGGATGCGAACTTCAAAAAAGTCGATACCATTCTGAGTAAGTACCGTACCAAAGACGGTTTTGAAACCTATGACAAACTGACCGACGCCGATCGCAATGCGCTGAAAGGGCCAATCACGACGCTGGCGGAAGACTTGTCGCAATTACGCGGTGTTCTGGGTCTGGATTAAGCAAAATGCAGCAAGATAATGAAAACGGCGTGAGCGAACCTTCACGCCGACGTTTACTGAAAGGGATGGGCGCCCTGGGTGGGGCGCTGGCGCTGGCGGGTGGATGTCCGGTTGCCCACGCGCAAAAACCACAAAGCGCGCCGGGAACGTTGTCCCCCGATGCGCGTAGTGAAGTGCAGCCGTTTTATGGTCAGCATCAGGCAGGGATCCTGACGCCACAGCAGGCATCGATGATGCTGGTGGCGTTCGATGTTCTCGCCAGCGATAAGGCTGATCTGGAACGCTTGTTCCGCTTGCTGACCACCCGATTTGCGTTTCTGACCACGGGCGGGCCGGCGCCGGATACGCCGAACCCGCGTTTACCCCCTATGGATTCCGGTATCCTCGGCGCATACATTGCGCCAGACAACCTGACGATGACGTTGTCAGTCGGCGCCTCGCTATTTGATGAACGTTATGGCCTGAAATCGCAGATGCCGAAAAAGCTGCAAAAAATGACCCGCTTCCCGAATGATTCGCTGGATGCGGCGCTGTGCCATGGTGATTTGCTGCTGCAGATTTGTGCCAACACGCAGGACACCGTTATCCATGCGCTGCGCGATATCATTAAACATACGCCCGATCTCCTTAGCGTGCGCTGGAAACGTGAAGGGTTTATTTCCGACCATGCCGCGCGCAGCAAAGGCAAAGAGACCCCGGTCAACTTGCTTGGCTTTAAGGACGGCACCGCGAATCCGGACGCGACGGATGCGAAGTTGATGCAAGACGTGGTGTGGGTTACGGACGGGCAGGGCGAACCTGTCTGGGCGCAAGGTGGTAGCTATCAGGCCGTCAGGCTCATTCAGTTTCGCGTCGAGTTCTGGGATCGTACGCCGCTGAAAGAGCAGCAAACGATATTTGGTCGAGATAAACACACCGGCGCGCCGCTGGGTATGCAGCACGAGCACGATGTGCCTGACTATGCCAGCGATCCCGAAGGTGAGGTGATTGCGCTTGACAGTCATATCCGCCTGGCGAATCCGCGCACGAAAGAGACCGAGTCCAGCCTGATGATGCGCCGTGGCTACAGCTATTCGCTCGGTGTGACCCCATCCGGTCAACTGGATATGGGACTGTTGTTTGTCTGCTATCAACACGATCTGGAAAAAGGCTTTTTGACTGTGCAGAAACGCCTCAACGGTGAAGCGCTGGAAGAGTATGTCAAACCAATTGGTGGGGGCTACTTCTTTGCTTTGCCGGGTGTCAAAACCGCTGATCAATATCTGGGACAATCTCTACTCGAAGCCTGATGATCACGCCCCGTTGTACAGCGGGGCTTTTCCTGACATCTGTATGAATGAACAAATTATTTTTTATGATCGGTATGAGACTGAAATAATTCTGTCATCTCTCTGCAAGAGACTGTCTCTGGTGATTAGATAGAATTTAAGTTAACGGCAAGTAAAAATATTGTTGCATTAACGAAAGATTATGATGTAATTATAAGAAACAGCGGTAGTTCCCGGCGGTGATAGTCGTTCACTATGGAGATCGCGATGGAAAAGTCCTGTATTGGACACATTTTTCACAGTAGCTGCAGTACGTTACGCGGACGTTTCTCTTCCGGTAGCCACCTCGTCACCGCTAAATCTCTCTCCCTTTCACTTCTTATCTTCGTAACTGACACCTTGTACGGTGCGCGTAGCCGTGTGTGGCGTCTTATCCGAAAGCAAGCAATGGCTTACAAGGAAGCCAACCCTCAGATGTTCGTGCGCATAATCGTGCCGCCAACGGCGCGTGTGATGTATACCTACAACTCAAGGTGCTATCCATGGGAAGACAAAAAGCAGTGATCAAAGCTCGTCGTGAAGCAAAACGTGTGCTGAGGCGGGATTCGCGTAGCCATAAACAACGTGAAGATGAATCGGTCACCTCGCTTGTACAGATGGGCGGCGTAGAAGCGATTGGTATGGCGCGTGATAGTCGCGACGCCACGCCAATCACGGCGCGGAATGAAGCTCAGGCCCAGTACCTGAATGCTATCGAGAGTAAACAGCTGATCTTCGCTACAGGTGAAGCCGGGTGTGGTAAAACTTGGATCAGCGCGGCAAAAGCAGCAGAGGCCCTGATCCACAAAGACGTGGACAGGATCATTGTAACCCGTCCAGTTCTGCAAGCTGATGAAGACCTCGGCTTCTTACCTGGAGATGTTTCCGAGAAGTTTGCGCCTTATTTTCGTCCAGTGTATGACGTGCTGGTGAAACGTCTGGGCGCCTCCTTCATGCAATATTGCCTGCGGCCTGAGATTGGTAAGGTGGAAATCGCGCCATTCGCCTATATGCGTGGACGCACATTTGAAAATGCAGTGGTCATTCTTGACGAGGCTCAGAATGTTACTGCAGCGCAGATGAAGATGTTTTTGACTCGCCTCGGAGAGAATGTGACGGTGATTGTGAACGGGGATGTGACCCAGTGCGATCTACCCGCCCACGTTCGCTCAGGGCTAAGCGATGCGCTGGCCCGTTTCGAAGAAGATGATATGGTTGGGATTGTTCGTTTCAATAAAGACGATTGCGTCCGTTCGGCACTCTGTCAGCGGACGCTCAATGCTTACAACTGATAAGTACTCCGTCTTCAAGGCCCGGGAAACCGGGCTTTGTTATTTGACGTCAGCAGATTACTTTCTTTTGCTGCTCCAGTAGTTGGCGCAGGCCTGGTCAAACAGCTGGTTATTTTCGTCTATTTTCTTTAGCGCTTGTGCCAGAAAGGTCAGCAGGTCATCCTTATAAATCCCGCCTACCGTAGTTTCTTTTCGTAAGATCCCATTGCTGGTGTAGGTTTTTTTAATGGTGACGTTATGCCTGACGTTGCAAATAACCATTCGCTGATACTCTTCGTAGAATCGGCTGTCAGGATCGAAAAACGTATTTATTTCATTCGGTGTACGTTTGAGGATTTTTCGCGAGAAAACCTTCAACGGAATAAATCCTGCTTCGTCTGCCTGCGACATGAGCTCATCAAGCAAAGTTCCTTCTATGTTTAACATGCCGTTATTTTCCTGATTGCTTGAGAAAGCGGTAGTTACAGAATAAGAGTGGTTTAGATAATGTGCAACGGGGCAGGGGATGATGCCTGATAGCACGTTGCTTATCAGACCTACAGGTTAACGCTATTCAGGACGGCTCACATGCGAAAAAAAAGCCCGTACTTGCGTACGAGCTCTTTCTCGAATATGGCGGTGAGGGGGGGATTCGAACCCCCGATACGTTGCCGTATACACACTTTCCAGGCGTGCTCCTTCAGCCACTCGGACACCTCACCATATTGTTGTTCCTGTGCTACCGGAACGGGCGCTAATTTAGGGAAATACCGCTCCGTCGTCAATCAACTTTTTGAAAAAAACGTGCATTTACACAAACTTCAATCAATGTGCAGCTTAAATAAGCGGGAATTGTTTTTTTTGCCAGCACCCTAAAATTTGCTACTCTGATGTTCCCTCGAAAAATGATGATTATAAGTGCGAGTACGTTCCGCATAACAATGTTCAGGAGACGCTATGGATATAATTTTCTATCACCCAACATTCGATACAACCTGGTGGCTTAATGCGCTGACAAAGGCCATACCTGGCGCGCGGGTCCGTGAGTGGAAGGCAGGTGATAATGCGCATGCTGACTACGCGCTGGTCTGGCATCCTCCGGTTGAAATGCTCGCCGGACGAAAATTAAAAGCCGTATTTGCGCTGGGTGCGGGCGTCGATTCTATTCTCAGTAAACTAAACGCTCATCCGGAAATGTTGGATGCGTCGATCCCGCTTTTCCGTCTGGAAGATACGGGGATGGGCCTGCAAATGCAGGAATATGCGGTTAGTCAGGTATTGCACTGGTTCCGTCGCTTTGATGACTACCAGGCATTAAAAAACCAGGCGAAATGGCAACCGTTGCCAGAATATACTCGCGATGAGTTTAGCGTCGGGATCATGGGCGCTGGTGTTTTAGGCGCAAAAGTTGCAGAAAGTCTGCAAGCATGGGGGTTCCCGCTACGCTGCTGGAGTCGTACGCGTAAATCCTGGTCTGGTGTGGAAAGCTTCGCCGGTACCGAGGAACTGAGCGCGTTTTTGAGTCAAACTCGCGTGCTGATCAACCTCCTGCCTAATACGGCAGAAACCGTAGGCATTATTAACGCTGATTTACTCAGCCAATTGCAGGATGGCGCTTACGTGCTCAACCTGGCGCGCGGCGTTCATCTCAATGAAGACGATCTTCTGGCATCGCTGGACAGCGGCAAAGTGAAAGGTGCCATGCTGGATGTCTATAGCCGTGAACCGCTGCCGGAAACCAGCCCGCTATGGAAACATCCGCGTGTGGCAATGACGCCGCATATCGCCGCGGTAACACGCCCGGCAGAGGCGGTGGACTACATCTCCCTTACGATTTTGGACCTGGAAAGTGGGAAATCCGTAACGGGTCAGGTCGATCGCGTTCGGGGATATTGATGGTAACCCGGCAAGTGCCGGGTTTGAGCTAATAAATGGCGACGATACCTGCTATCCTTGACGGAAAATGACTACAGGAGAGAGTTATGTATCCCGTTGACCTGCATATGCATACCGTCGCCAGTACCCACGCCTACAGCACCTTAAGTGATTACATCGCCGAAGCCCATCGCAAAGGCATCAAGCTGTTTGCCATAACCGATCATGGACCGGACATGGCGGATGCGCCTCATCACTGGCACTTTATTAATATGCGCATTTGGCCTCGTATCGTCGATGGCGTAGGGATCCTGCGCGGTATCGAGGCGAATATTAAGAATATTGAAGGCGAAATCGACTGTTCAGGTCCGATGTTTACCTCCCTGGATCTCATCATCGCGGGCTTCCATGAGCCGGTTTTTGCACCTCACGATAAGGACACCAATACCCAGGCAATGATAGCCACGATGGCCAGTGGTCACGTGCACATCATCAGCCATCCGGGGAATCCCAAATATCCCGTGGATATCACAGCGATTGCGCAGGCGGCGGCAAAATACCAGGTCGCGCTGGAAATCAATAACTCCTCGTTTTTGCATTCGCGTAAGGGGAGTGAGGACAATTGTCGCGCGGTCGCTGCGGCGGTGCGTGATGCCGGGGGCTGGGTGGCGTTAGGGTCGGATTCACATACCGCTTTCACACTGGGTGAATTTGGTGAATGCCGTAAAATTCTGGATGATGTAAATTTCCCGGAAGACAGAATTTTAAACGTCACCCCTAAACGCCTGCTGGCGTTTCTGGAATCGCGAGGCATGGAGCCGATCGCGGAATTTGCTGAACTGTAATTGTTACTAACTGGAATATATCAATGAACGAGTTTTCTATCCTGTGTCGTGTACTGGGCTCGCTGTTTTACCGCCAACCGCAGGACCCTTTACTGGTTCCTCTGTTTACCCTGATTAGTGAAGGTAAACTGTCCGCCAACTGGCCGCTGGAACAGGACGAACTGCTCACTCGTCTGCAGAAAAGCTGCGATATGCCTCAGCTGGCTGCGGATTACAACGCGCTGTTTGTCGGCGACGAGTGTGCGGTGCCGCCTTACCGTAGCGCCTGGGTAGAAGGGGCGAAAGAATCCGATGTTCGTGCTTTTCTTTCTGTCCGCGGAATGCCGCTGGCAGATACGCCTGCAGATCATATTGGCACGCTGTTGCTGGCGG
Source organism: Citrobacter sp. 21OH12SH02A-Citro (assembly GCF_027919895.1). Lineage (NCBI taxonomy): Bacteria > Pseudomonadati > Pseudomonadota > Gammaproteobacteria > Enterobacterales > Enterobacteriaceae > Citrobacter > Citrobacter sp. 21OH12SH02A-Citro. The sequence goes on along the minus strand of NZ_CP114801.1, from coordinate 2,963,336 downwards.
CTTCATGGCTTGAAGACCAGTCTGCGGAAGATGAAAGTGAAGCACTCGAAACCTTGTTTGTGGAATACCTGTTGCCCTGGTGCGGCACGTTCCTTGGCAAAGTTGAAGCGCACGCAAACACACAGTTCTGGCGTACCATGGCACCGTTAACGCGTGATGCCATTGGCGCGATGTGGGACGAATTGCAGGAAGATACTGAAGAGTAAATGTGATTTAGATCTCATTAAACTGCAACTCAAATTACATCATTGCATGAATTGTGTGCACGATCTCATTCCCATGCCGTTTTTCTGCTAAGATACGCGGCATGAACATACTTCTCTCAATTGCAATCACAACGGGCATTCTCTCTGGGATTTGGGGATGGGTGGCCGTATCTCTTGGTTTACTCAGTTGGGCTGGCTTTCTGGGCTGCACGGCCTATTTTGCCTGTCCGCAGGGTGGGCTGAAAGGGTTGTGGATCTCGGCGTGTACGCTGCTAAGCGGTGTGGTGTGGGCGTTGGTGATTATTAACGGTAGCGCGCTTGCCCCGCATATGGACATTATTGGTTATGTCATGACGGGAATTGTCGCGTTTCTAATGTGTATTCAGGCAAAGCAATGGTTGCTTTCATTTGTGCCGGGTACCTTTATTGGCGCATGCGCAACGTTTGCAGGGCAGGGTGACTGGCAGTTGGTCGTGCCTTCTCTGGCGCTGGGGCTGGTATTCGGCTATGCGATGAAAAACAGCGGATTGTGGCTGGCATCTCGTCGTGAGAATCGGCTATCGTCGACGCTGACCAGTAAATAAAAAAGCGTGAGGGTTTTCCTCACGCTTTTTATGCTGTATCGACCACTCAGGATTCCGGAGGTACCGACAAATGGCGGTATTTAACCAGGATGTCATTATCAACTTGTTTCTTATCCTGCAAATCCCACAATCCGCGATCAATCCCGTCATTAATCAGGAAGATAACACCGGTTTCAATTGCTGACATCAGACAAAGCATAACCGGTTCGTTAGAGGTGTAGCCAATTTCACCTTCCAACAGTCGCTGGTAGTCAATGAAGCGGAATACCCCAGCCTGCACTTCATAAGACAAGATAGTTTTGCTGGTATTCACCGATGAGAGGATTTCACCGGTACTAACGTTAACCACACGCAGGTTGACCGCTATCTGGTCGAGCTGGTACTGCGTATCGGCGCCAATACCGAAATAGCGCGCACCAACGCCACCCGATTTAACGTTGCTTTCATAACCAATAATTGACCCTTCTACCATGATGTTTGCCGCGGTCAGAGACTGCAGAGGGATCCGGTTATTAATGGCAACTGTGCCGTTTTCCTGAGCCGCACGAATGATTTTTCGTTCGTTAAGCAAGTTCTGCAATCCCTGACGTTCCAGCGGAACGAACCAACGAGAATCCTTCAATGCGGTGACAAGCATCGCCGTGGCGCTTTGCGGGACGGCGGTTGAGAAGTTACTTGCCGGATAAGGTTTAAACTGGCCAGTCTCATCCTGAATATTGTATACCGAGACAAAAATCTTACCTGTAGGCATGGGCAGGTGCGTCAAGTCTTTATAGCTTTGGGCTCGGGGCATTAATGTCGGCTTAGCGGCTTCTTGCGGCGGGGCTGTTAAACATCCGCTGAGTAAAATTACTGCCACCATGATAAGTAAGCGCTGCATGATTTTTTCCTTTCGTGGCTATAATTTAGAAATCGGTCGACTGATTTTGTAAACCCGACACTTCAATAGTCGACGTTCTCCCCGTTTTCCTGTCCGTGACATTCAGTTGCAGTTGTCCATCCCGGTTGGCGATATCAACGATAAAATCGCTGGTTACCATCCTTCCCGGCTTACCGGTATTGATATTGGTAAGTAAGCCACCGAGTATTTGTGACTGGATCGCCTGGGTAAAGTTATCCAGCGCTGTTGGGGTTTCAATCCCGTAGTCGCCGGCACTCGGATCTTTATACGAGTTTTGCGCCTGGGCGCTGTTCAGTAAAAAAGAGCCGTTATTTGGGTTACCACCAAAGTTAGGGTTGCGGAACTGGAACGTCATATTTCCGGCCCAACTTAATGGTGAAATCAGCATGAGCAAAACCACTGCATGTTTGACACGCATGAAAGCCTCCGGACAAAATCATGTTTTAGAATTCATCGCGCGCTAAATCGCTCGTGCTTAATAGTGTTTGATCTATTTGCCGACGATTTAATGCTTCCTCTGTTTCTGCCAATGCAAAGACCACAATTTTGTCGAAGTCTCTTTTCGTCGGGAATAAAAAAGTCTGGAAGATAACGTCCTGATTGACCGTTATGGTGATCCAACTTCCCCAACGTGCACTGGGTCTTTCATTAATGGTTAAGTTTCCTGTGTACTTACTTTCCCACTTGTCACTAAAGGCCCGGTAAAAATCATGGCCAATGGAAGAGACAGTGTGGTCAGTTAACAGTCCGGGAACCTCCACCTCTACAGCCGCGTGTAGATTCCCGGCAGCAAGGAACAAATTTGCTGCCACAATCCAGGTCAAATAGCGTTTCATGGCTTTATCGCCTGAGGTTATCATTGGCCCACGAGACCGCCTGCGTACGATTTTTGACAGCTATCTTTTTGAAAAGATTATAAAGATGTGTTTTCACCGTATTTTCACTAATAAATAGTGAACGCGCGATTTCAATATTTGAGGCGCCGATACGCAGTTTATTAAGGATCTCTTTTTCACGGTGCGTAAGTAATGCCGACTCCGTGCTGTTATAGCGGTAGTTCCCGGAATGCGTAATCAGGTAGCTGGCGAGCTTTTGCGAAAAGTAGCATTCGCCCCGCAACACACCCTGCAAACCGCTGACTACACGCTGCTCATCTTCAGTTGCGTAAAATACGCCATTGATATGCGGCCAGTTTTCAATATCCCGGTAAGGATAATCATCTGGGGTATTCAACAATAAAGTTTTTATATTGTTGTTTTTTCTGCTCAAATTATCTTGCCAGTAATGGATCAGTTTTTTATCTGCCTCCATCATATCCAGTAAAACAATGCAGCTGGAGGATATATCATCCAGAGAACGTTGAATATTATGTAGTTTTCCGGTTAACGCCAGCGATTGCTTTAAATGCTGTAATAACGCAGTTGCCTGCAGGGATGGTTTAGTGATCAACAATAATGTATGACCATGAATACTATGGACTTCATTAAACATGATGAAACTCCACTTTTTTAGTCGCACACCTGACAGTTGCCTCTACTAAAATAGAGGCACCAGAAGTACTGACAGATGTTGCACTGCTGTGTAGAAATAAAACTTCGACCCAACGGGGTGAAAATATTAAAACAAATGGACTTCAACTGATTTCAATCTAGCTATTACAAATCTTAAAGCAAGTGTTAAACATGTTACATAATGTAAATTTATATATTAAAATGTGATTTTTGCGTTTTTGTGGAGTTTAGATTTGATAGTAAAGTTGTACATTTTAGCGTTACTGCATAGATTTAAAAAATCATACAAATTATAATATCTTATTGAATTTTAAGAGATAAAATTATAATTAGATGGTTTTAGATTTCTAATGAATTTTGATTTTTTTGTCTCACTTTAAGTTGAACAATTTTAGATAGAAAAAAATGACACTTGTCACGACTTGTACCGAGGACAATCCCACTACCGTCTGCAAGACCCAGAAAACGCGGGAAACGCGTTTTTTTGTTACTGCATAGAAATTCACTCATCGGGTTACAAAAGAAATAAAATCCAGAGCTATAACGGTGTTAATTGCGGTTAATTAGTACTTTGGGGTGAATCTGGATATAAAAATACAACTGGTGGGTGAGTTATTTAAAATGTTTCAACGGACATACTCTTCATCGTAACGTGGCGTTAACAAATGTAAGTCACGTTAACAATAATTTGAGTGGTAAATAATTTAACCTTATGTACGACCAGGTCCAGGGTGACAACATGAAAAACAAGTTGTTATTTATGATGTTTACAATGCTGGGTGTGCCTGGGATTGCATCCGCTACAAGTTATGATTTAGCTAACTCAGAATATAACTTTGCGGTAAATGAATTAAGTAAGTCTTCATTTAATCAGGCAGCCATTATTGGTCAGGTTGGCACTGCGAACAGTGCAAATACTCGACAGGGGGGCTCGAAGTTATTGTCGGTTATTTCGCAAGAAGGTTCTGGTAACCGAGCGAAAACAGACCAGACGGGATCATATAACTTTGCATATATTGATCAAACGGGTAGTTCCAATGACGCGAGTATTAAACAAGGTTCATACGGTAATACGGCGGTAATTATCCAGAAAGGTTCTGGTAATAAAGCCAATATTACTCAGTACGGTACACAAAAAACAGCAGTTGTGGTGCAGAGACAGTCGCAAATGGCAATTCGCGTTACTCAACGCTAATCCATTAACGACGATTAAATCAATCCGATGGGGGTTTACCATGAAACTTTTAAAAGTGGCAGCATTCGCAGCAATCGTAGTTTCTGGCAGTGCTCTGGCTGGTGTTGTTCCGCAATGGGGCGGCAATCATCATGGTGGCGGTAGTAATTATGGCCCAGACTCTTCACTGAGTATCTACCAATATGGGTCAAACAACGCTGCGAATGCTCTGCAAAGTGATGCGCGTAAATCAGATGTCACCATCACACAACAGGGGCGTGGTAACGGGGCTGTAGTTGGTCAGGGCGCTGATGACAGTACCATTAGCCTGAAACAGACTGGCTTCCAGAACAATGCCACTATCGATCAGTGGAATGCTAAAAATGCTGATATTAGTGTAACCCAGTTCGGTGGCCGTAACGGTGCGTTGGTTAATCAGACCGCTTCTGACTCCAATGTGCTGATTCAGCAAGTTGGCTTTGGCAACAACGCTACAGCTAACCAACACTAATTCAGTTTTCTGACTGATAATAAACAGGGCGTGAGCCCTGTTTTTTTTTCGGGAGAATATGATGCATACGCTATTACTCATTGCCGCGCTGGCAAATCAAATAACATTCAATACAACTCAGCAAGGTGATATGTACACCATTATTCCTCAGGTGACGTTAACCCAACCGTGCGTATGTGAGGTACAAGTCCTTGCCATACGTAAAGGGCAGGGGGGACAAAGCCAGTCGCAGCAGAAAATAAGCCTTTCGGTCCCTGCTAATCGACCGATTGAATTAACCAAACTGAGCTTTAATATTTCATCTGAGGACTCGGTCAAAATTATCGTTACCGTTTCAGATGGGCAGTCTCTGCATCTGTCGCAACAATGGCCTGACTCAAACAGTCACCCATAATTTTTTGCTGTATTTGCATTAAGGGTGTGGCTGGGAATGCGCTGCTGTTCTATGAATATAGAAGCGTGTGAGCGTTTGTATTTGATCGTTAATCGTAGCGGTGAAGGATCATTTCGATCCCTCAAAGATGGCTAATCATTGAGGAACCCTTATGTGTACATTATTAAAGCGTATTTTAAGTACCAGTTTATGTGCTTTTTCTCTTTTAACCCTCCCTGCAATTGCGCAGCAAATCACAACCGGCGGGGTTATTCATTTTCGCGGAGCGATAGTTGAATCACCTTGCGACGTTAACAGACAGCAGCAGCAAATTGAATTGTCATGTATCCGCAACGGCACCAACCAGAATAGTCTTTACAACCCGCAGCAGCTCGCGACAGCCCCTCAGAATGTGCAGGAAATTGCCACAGTCAAAATGCACTACCTCAATGAACAGAAAAACATGGCGATTCTTAATATTGAATATAAATGACTCGCTGTGGCGTAGATATGCACACTTACGGTTAAAAAGAGAGATTTAAGGGAAAACCCTGCTGTACACTTAACGAATGGTGTTTTGTCAGGGGGAACTTATGCAATCACGTGTTCATGTGTTACATGGCGATATTACGACTGTCGCTGTTGATGTGATTGTCAATGCGGCGAATTCATCGCTACTGGGAGGCGGTGGCGTCGATGGCGCAATCCATCGCGCTGCCGGACCTGCATTACTGGAGGCCTGCAAACAGGTTATCCAGCAACAAGGAGAATGCCCGACAGGGCATGCGGTGATCACTCTGGCGGGAGCGCTTGCGGCAAAAGCGGTCATTCATACCGTAGGACCCGTCTGGCAAGGGGGAGGTCATCATGAGGCCGAACGCCTCGAAGAAGCCTACTTAAACACCCTGCAACTGGCCCTGGCCAATGGTTATCACTCCATTGCTTTTCCGGCGATTAGCACCGGGGCTTATGGCTATCCACGCGCCGCAGCGGCAGAAATAGCGGTGAAAACGGTGCTGAAATTTATTACCCGCCGCGCACTTCCTGATCAGATATACTTCGTGTGCTTTGATGACGAAAACGCTCAACTTTATAAGAGATTGCTAACACAACAAGGCGATGATCACACGGACTGATATGACGCGACTCGAGCGTGCCATCACACCCCTTTGCGAAGACCACCCGGGAGAATGCGGCATTCTTGCGTTGGATGACAGCCTGGATGCGTTTGCTGCTCGCTATCGGTTAACGGAAATGGCGGAACGTACCCTGGATGTGCAGTATTACATCTGGGAAAACGACATGTCTGGGCTATTGTTATTTTCCGTTCTGCTGGCCGCAGCGAAGCGAGGCGTACGGGTGCGTTTGCTGCTGGATGATAACAACACGCCGGGTTTGGACGACACGCTGCGTCTGCTGGATAAGCACCCCAATATAGAAGTTCGCCTCTTCAATCCGTTTTCCTTTCGCATCCTGCGCGCGCTGGGCTATTTAACCGATTTTGCCCGGCTTAATCGGCGCATGCACAATAAAAGTTATACCGCTGACGGCGTGGTGACCCTCGTTGGTGGGCGTAATATTGGCGATGCCTATTTTGGCGCGGGTGAGCAACCGCTGTTTTCCGACCTGGACGTCATGGCTATCGGGCCGGTTGTCAAAGATGTGGCAGATGATTTTGAGCGTTACTGGCACTGTCGCTCGGTTTCAACGTTACAAAATGTGCTTGAGATGTCTGAGCCAGATTCTGTGCAGCGTATTGAGCTACCCGAATCCTGGTATAACGATGATATTACCCGCCGCTATCTGCATAAGCTGGAAACCAGCCAGTTTATGTCCAGTCTCGATCAAAGATCGCTGCCGCTGATTTGGGCCAAAACGCGTTTGCTGAGCGATGATCCTGCAAAAGGAGAAGGGAAAGCGCCGCGCCACTCGCTATTACCGCAGCGTTTGTTTGATGTAATGGGCTCGCCGACCGAACGTATTGATATTATTTCTGCCTACTTTGTGCCGACGCGTGCCGGTGTGGCGCAGCTCCTGAGACTGGTAAGAAAAGGCGTCAAGATTGCCATTTTAACCAATTCACTGGCGGCGAATGATGTGGCGATCGTCCATGCGGGCTATGCGCGCTGGCGAAAAAAACTACTGCGCTACGGTGTAGAATTATACGAACTTAAACCGACCCGCGATCGCGTCTCGGTCGTTCACGATCGTGGATTAACCGGGAATTCAGGGTCCAGCCTGCATGCGAAAACGTTCAGTATTGATGATCGCAAAGTGTTTATCGGCTCGCTTAATTTTGATCCTCGTTCGACGCTGCTCAATACAGAAATGGGATTTGTGATTGAGAGTGAAGTGCTGGCCGAATTGATTCATAAACGGTTTATGCAAAGCCAGCGTGATATGGCCTGGCAGCTACGCCTTGACCGTTGGGGGAGAATTAATTGGGTCGACCGACTTTCTGGCAGTGAACAGGTCCTGAAAAAAGAACCCGCCACAGGATTCTGGAAGCGGGTTCTGGTAAAGCTGGCGTCCGTGTTACCCATTGAATGGCTGCTTTGAACCACACAATGATTGAGGGAAAAACTAGCCGGCTACGGCCTTGTTTTTATCCTGCTTAACGGGCGGTTTACCCGAAAAGAGAAACTTCAGCACCGGTATGCGTAAATGGATTTCGTACAGTATTACCGCAATCCCAACCACAAACAGCAGACCGCAGAGAAAACCCAGCAGATTCGACGTGATATGCGGAGTGATGTAAGCGCCAAAAAACAGCGTTAACGGGTGGTGCACCAGATAGATAAACAGCGACGCGTTGACAAAATAGGTCACGCGGGCAGACTGGAAATTAAGCAAACGGTGACCCAACGAAAAGACGACGTTCACCATCCACAGTCCCATGACCATGGTAATGACATATTCGGTTTCATACATCCAGGCATCGCCGTTGCCATAACGCTGATTGAGCAGGTATGCCACAAATGCGAATGCAGCACCGAGCGTGCAACCGCGTGACGGTGTGGTAAACAGCGCTTTCAGATTCGGGTTGATAAACGCCAGTGCGCCGAGGATAAAGAATGGCGCATAGAACAGCGTTTGCATAACGATAAAATTGAACATGCCATCGCTGAGAATCGAAGGGTAGAGGATGAAAATTGTCCTTCTGACGGCAGCGTAACCGACACCTAACAAGATGAAGATCAGCGATAATTTAGTCATCGACACCGCCGGGGCGCTGGCGGCATCACTACGCGTCAGTCTGTTTTTCATCTGGGTGAACACCCACATGCTCACGGTCGTTAATACGACCAGAACCAGTAAAAACCACAGATGGGAAATCAGCTCCCAGGCCAGCGCATTGTATTTATCGTAGCCGCTGAGAGTATGCCAACTGTCTGCTTTTCCCTTTACGTATTGCAGCATGATAAATTGCGGCAGCGTAAGTAATGGAATCGCGGTCAGCATCGGGATCCCCACGCGTTCTACACGCACCTTCCACCAGCGCTTTAGCGGATAGCGCAAAAATAGCATGTAGGAAAAATAACCCGAAATGACAAAGAAGACCTGCATGCGAAAAGCATGGATAAAGTCGTTAAACAGGGTCAACCACCACGACGGTTCAGCACTGTTCACGTGCCAGGTGTGGGTCGAGTAAATCAATGAAATATGGAATGGGATCCCTAACAACATTAGCCAGGCACGGATGGAGTCAAGAAAATATTCGCGTGGTGGTGATACAGAGCTCATAGACAGTTATGTATTCTCAGACTTTTCGTCTTATCCCTAAGACGAATAATGGTTACATTCGAGGGCAACCCTACACGAAGTCCAACAACCTGTCTCCAGGATAAGCACGCAAAGTGAAAACAGGTAGTTGAACCTGATTAAACCATGAGCCAGCGCGCGAACAATACAGGGATTCAGTTGTCGGAATACCCGATTATCCATTAAAATGGATCGGATCAATATAAGCACACAAAGGGGGAAGTGCTTACTAATTATGAAACATAAACTACAAATGATGAAAATGCGTTGGTTGGGTGCAGCAGTTATGTTAACGCTGTACACATCATCGAGCTGGGCGTTCAGCATCGATGATGTTGCAAAACAAGCTCAATCCTTAGCCGGTAAAGGCTATGAGGCGCCAAAAAGTAACTTGCCCTCCGTTTTCCGCGACATGAAATATGCGGATTATCAGCAGATCCAGTTTAACCGCGATAAAGCCTACTGGAGCAATCTCAAGACCCCATTTAAGCTCGAGTTCTACCACCAGGGTATGTACTTCGACACGCCGGTCAAAATCAACGAAGTTACCGCTACAGCGGTGAAAAGAATCAAATACAGCCCGGATTATTTTAATTTTGGCGATGTTCAGCATGATAAAGACACGGTAAAAGATCTCGGTTTCGCCGGGTTCAAAGTGCTGTATCCGATCAACAGCAAAGATAAAAACGACGAAATCGTCAGCATGCTCGGTGCCAGCTATTTCCGTGTTTTGGGGGCAGGGCAGGTCTACGGTCTGTCTGCGCGCGGTCTCGCGATTGATACCGCTCTGCCTTCTGGCGAAGAATTTCCCCGCTTCCGTGAGTTTTGGATCGAGCGTCCGAAACCGACTGACAAACGTTTGACCATTTATGCCTTGCTGGATTCTCCGCGCGCAACCGGAGCGTATCGCTTTGTCATCATTCCGGGTCGTGACACGGTAGTCGATGTTCAGTCCAAAGTTTATCTGCGCGACAAAGTGGGCAAGCTGGGCGTGGCACCGTTAACCAGTATGTTCCTGTACGGACCAAACCAGCCTTCTCCGGCGACCAACTATCGTCCGGAACTGCATGACTCTAACGGTTTGTCGATCCACGCTGGCAACGGCGAGTGGATTTGGCGTCCGCTGAATAACCCGAAACATCTGGCGGTGAGCAGCTTTGCGATGGAAAATCCGCAAGGTTTCGGCCTGCTGCAGCGTGGCCGTCAGTTCTCGCGTTTTGAAGATATCGACGATCGTTACGATCTGCGCCCAAGCGCCTGGATCACGCCAAAAGGTGATTGGGGTAAAGGTAAGATTGAGTTAGTTGAAATCCCAACTAACGATGAAACGAACGATAACATCGTTGCGTACTGGACGCCGGATCAACTGCCTGAAGCCGGCAAAGAGATGAACTTCAAGTACACCCTGACGTTCACGCGTGACGAAGACAAGCTTCATGCCCCTGATAGCGCCTGGGTCCAGCAGACTCGTCGTTCTACCGGTGATGTAAAACAGTCTAATCTCATTCGTCAGCCTGATGGCACTATCGCGTTTGTGGTGGACTTTACCGGCACGGATATGAAAAAGCTGCCGCAGGATACCCCGGTTACCGCACAAACCAGTATTGGCGACAACGGCGAGATCGTTGAAAGTACTGTGCGCTACAACCCGGTAACTAAAGGTTGGCGTTTGGTATTGCGCGTGAAAGTGAAAGATGTGAAGAAAACCACTGAAATGCGTGCTGCCTTGGTCAATGCCGATCAGACGCTGAGTGAAACCTGGAGCTACCAGTTACCTGCCAATGAATAAGACAACTGAGTATATTGACGCAATGCCGCTTTCGGATATCGAAAAAGCGGCACTGCCGAAAACTGACATCCGCGCCGTTCATCAGGCGCTGGATGCCGAGCATCGTACGTACTCGCGCGAAGATGATTCACCGCAGGGTTCGGTGAAAGCTCGCCTGGAGCAGGCGTGGCCTGATTCTCTGGCCAAAGAGCAGTTGGTTAAGGACGATGAGGGGCGCGATCAACTGCAGGCGATGCCAAAAGCAACGCGTACCTCTATGTTCCCCGATCCCTGGCGTACCAACCCGGTTGGCCGCTTTTGGGATCGCCTGCGCGGGCGCGATGTGACTCCGCGTTATCTTTCGCGTTTGACGAAAGAAGAACAGGAGAGCGAGCAAAAATGGCGTACGGTTGGCACCATCCGCCGCTATACGTTGTTGATCTTAACGCTGGCGCAAACGGTCGTCGCAACCTGGTATATGAAGACGATCCTTCCGTATCAGGGTTGGGCATTCATTAATCCTGTTGACATGATGGGGCAGGATTTATGGGTCTCCTTTATGCAACTGCTGCCCTACATGCTCCAGACCGGCATTCTCATTTTGTTTGCCGTGCTTTTCTGTTGGGTTTCAGCAGGATTCTGGACCGCGCTGATGGGCTTCCTGCAACTGTTGATTGGGCGAGATAAGTACAGTATCTCCGCCTCAACGGTTGGGGACGAGCCGTTAAATCCCGAGCACCGGACCGCGTTGATTATGCCGATCTGTAACGAGGACGTTGACCGCGTATTCGCGGGACTTCGCGCCACGTGGGAGTCGGTCAAAGCGACGGGCAACGCCGAGCATTTTGATGTTTACATCCTGAGCGACAGCTACAACCCCGATATCTGCGTAGCAGAACAAAAAGCGTGGATGGAGCTGATTGCCGAAGTGCAAGGCGAAGGGCAGATTTTCTACCGTCGTCGTCGTCGTCGCGTGAAGCGTAAAAGCGGCAATATTGATGACTTCTGCCGTCGCTGGGGAAATCAGTACAGCTACATGGTGGTGCTGGACGCTGACTCCGTGATGAGCGGTGACTGTCTGAGCGGGCTGGTGCGCCTGATGGAAGCGAATCCAAATGCCGGGATTATCCAGTCTTCACCGAAGGCTTCCGGTATGGATACGCTGTATGCACGCTGTCAGCAGTTTGCGACCCGTGTTTATGGTCCGTTGTTTACCGCTGGACTTCACTTCTGGCAATTGGGGGAATCGCACTACTGGGGCCATAACGCGATTATTCGCGTGAAGCCGTTTATCGAACACTGTGCGCTTGCGCCGTTACCGGGCGAAGGCTCGTTTGCGGGTTCGATTCTCTCCCACGACTTCGTCGAAGCGGCGTTGATGCGTCGTGCCGGCTGGGGCGTGTGGATTGCTTACGATCTGCCGGGCTCTTATGAAGAGCTACCGCCGAACCTGCTGGATGAACTCAAGCGTGACCGTCGCTGGTGTCATGGCAACCTGATGAACTTCCGTCTGTTCCTGGTGAAGGGGATGCACCCGGTTCACCGTGCGGTGTTCCTGACCGGCGTTATGTCCTATCTTTCCGCGCCGCTGTGGTTTATGTTCCTCGCGTTATCGACCGCATTGCAGGTGGTGCATGCGTTGACGGAACCACAGTACTTCCTGCAACCGCGCCAGCTGTTTCCGGTATGGCCGCAGTGGCGTCCTGAACTGGCGATCGCGCTGTTTGCTTCTACGATGGTGCTGCTGTTCCTGCCGAAGCTGCTGAGTATTTTGCTCATCTGGTGTAAAGGGACGAAAGAGTACGGCGGGTTTATCCGCGTCACGCTGTCGCTGCTGCTGGAGGTTCTGTTCTCCGTGCTGCTGGCGCCGGTACGTATGCTGTTCCATACCGTCTTCGTCGTGAGCGCCTTCCTCGGTTGGGAAGTGGTGTGGAATTCACCGCAGCGTGATGACGATTCCACCCCGTGGGGTGAAGCATTTATGCGTCACGGTTCTCAGTTACTGCTGGGGCTGGTGTGGGCGGTAGGAATGGCCTGGCTGGATCTGCGTTTCCTGTTCTGGCTGGCGCCGATTGTCTTCTCGCTGATCCTGTCGCCATTTGTTTCCGTGATTTCCAGCCGTTCCACGGTTGGGTTACGTACCAAGCGCTGGAAGCTGTTCCTGATCCCGGAAGAGTATTCTCCGCCGCAGGTGCTGGTGGATACGGATACCTACCTGGTGATGAACCGCAATCGTACGCTGGACGACGGCTTTATGCATGCGGTGTTTAACCCGTCATTTAATGCACTGGCAACGGCAATGGCGACTGCACGCCACCGCGCGAGTAACGTGCTTGAGATTGCCCGTGACCGCCATGTGGAGCAGGCGCTGAACGAAACGCCGGAGAAACTAAACCGTGACCGCCGTCTGGTGCTGTTGAGCGATCCGGTGACGATGGCGCGTTTGCACTATCGCGTCTGGAATTCACCTGATAAGTATTCTTCGTGGGTGAATTACTACCAGGGACTGACCCTGAATCCGCTGGCGCTCAGGAAAAAGTAAGCGTTAAGTAACGTGAAAATACCGGCCTGGTGCCGGTATTTTTTTATACTAAATAAAAGAGCCGTGAGGTATCAGGTGCGAATATTGGCAGTAGCAATCATGGTGTGCTTGCTGAGTGGATGCGGCAGTATTATTAGCCGAACTATCCCAGGGCAAGGGCACGGAAACCAATACTATCCTGGCGTGCAATGGGATGTCCGGGACTCCGCGTGGCGCTACGTCACCATCCTCGACTTGCCATTTTCGCTGGTGTTTGATACCTTGCTGCTCCCGCTCGACATTCACCACGGACCTTACGAGTAAGCTATCGCTCATTCCATTCATCGGCCGCGGTCTGACCCTCTTCAGTATCCAGGGGAGGTTCCAACTGGAATTCACCTTCATCCCATTCGTGAAGCGTGTTTTCTTCCTGCCACTCCTGACGGATTTCAATTTCATCATAGTCGCCATCAAAAACGCTTTGGGCCGCTTCACCACTCAGCATTGGCAGGCATTCACCCTCGCCCTCATCCTCATCAGCAAAGAATTCCGCCTGCCACATAATGTCACCATCCTGTAGCACGTATTTTTGTACGCTTAGCTGTTGAACGCTGGCTTCGTCGGGCTCAAGGTCAGGGTTATCAGCCAGAAATTCTTCACGAGCGGCATCAATGGCTTCTTCCAGCGTGGCATACATGGTCATCAGAGTCTCCCTTTGATTTAATGAAGTATTCAGGGAAATAATAGTTGATTCTCCGATATTGCAAGTATGAATGCACAAAAATCATCCCGTGGCCTCAGTGTTCCGGCGACGGCGCAGACTATTCCACGAGTAGAAAGCGTTAAACAGTACGACGCCCGCGGTCACGCAGAAGACGGCGCGAAAACCGTAGTTGGCGGATATTGCCGCCCCCATTAACGGTCCCGTTACGTTACCGATATCGCGAAATGACTGGTTATAACTGAAAATACGCCCGGCGATCTGATTGGTTGAGTTATAGACCAGCAGCGTTTGAACTGCCGGGAGCAGAGCCCCGTCAGCGGCCCCCAATAAAAAGCGCAAAACGGCAAGTTGCCAGGGCGATTGTACAAACGACATTGGAATAAGCAGCAGCACGGAGATGACCAGAGCAACAATCAGGATCTTCTCTGGGCCAATTCGGTCACCTAATTTGCCGAGCCGCGGGGCGCTAATTAACGCAGCCACGCCTGGTACGGAAGCAATCATCCCGCTGATAAAGGCGATGTTACTGACGTTGCCAGCCAACTCTCGAACGTACAGCGTCAGAATTGGCGCGATGGACCCGGTTGCCACCTGGATTATCAGCGTTGTGACAAACAGGCTCAGCACCAGTTTGGGATTTTTTAACGAGGCCACGACTTCGCGAATGTGCAGCATCTCTTTCTTGCTCACCGGTTGGAAACGTTCGCGAATAAAAAATAGCGTCAGGATAAAACAGAGCAGCAGTACGCTGGCGGTGATGAAAAATACCGGGCGTAGTCCGTACTGATCCGCGAGCAGCCCGCCTGCCAACGGTCCGAGCAGTGCGCCGCTGACGCCGCCGGTGGAAAGCGTTCCCAGCGCCCAGCCGCTTTTATTGCGCGGAACCTGGGTGGCGATGAGTGCATTGGCGTTGGGAATGAAACCACCGAGCAGACCCAACAGGGCACGCAGGACCAGGAACTGCCAGATATTTTGCGCCAGCCCCATCAGCAGCATCACAATCGCCATACCCAATGCGGAACGCAGCAGCATGATTTTTCGCCCTTTGCGATCGGCAAGGCCACCCCAGAAAGGAGAGGCGATGGCGGAAAAGAGAAAAGTGATGCTGAAGACCAGACCTGACCACATATTCAGGGCGCTATGACCCGTGACGCCGAGGCTCTCGACATAGAGGGGCAAAAAGGGCATAACCAGGCTAAATGCTGCACCGGTTAAAAAACAACCCAACCAGGCAACGGTGAGGTTACGTTTCCAGTTTATGGGAGCATCTGAGGGTGACATAGCGTTCCGCAGTGTGGCGCGCTGTTTGCGCTATCGATTGAATATAAGCAAGCAGGCTAATTATGCGCCTGGTAGATAGTGGCTGCAATGCGGATAGCAGTTAAACCTAAAGCGGGCAGGGAAGGTGTTGCAGTCCACAGGACTGCAACCGTGCTTTAGTACAGGGAAGGTGAACCTTCAGGACGCGTCTTGAAACGACGGTGTAGCCACATATACTGCTCTGGGGCCATCATGATGCATTGCTCAACAATCTTATTCATCCACGCTGCCGTAGTCTCCGCGTTGTCTAACGGCGGTGAACACTCCGGAGGCAGCATAATCAATTGATAACCTTTACCGTCAGGTTTGCGGCGGGGAACAAACGGTACCAGGCAGGCATTCGACATGCGTGAAAGCATCCAGGTCCCGGAGGTTGTTGCGGCCTGTTCAACAGCAAAAAGCGGGACAAATACGCTGGCGCGGGGACCGTAGTCATGATCCGGCGCATACCAGACCACTTCGCCTTTTTTCAACGCTTTAATCATTCCTTTCAGGTCTTTACGATCGAGCATTGATTTATTAGAGCGCATACGGCCCCAGGTTTGTAGCCAGTCGAGCAGTGGGTTGTCGTTAGGGCGATATACGCCTATCCCCGGCTCCTGCAAACCAAACTGACGCGCACCCAGTTCAAGGGTCAGAAAGTGCAGACCCACTAACAAAATTCCCCGTTTTTGCGCCTGAACGTCGCGGATATGTTCCATCCCGATAACTTCCGTCCAGCGTGAAATGCGCTTGTCAGACCAAAACCAGGCCATTCCGGTTTCCATCACGCCCATGCCCACGGACTCGAAGTTCTTGATGATCATCTGCTGGCGTTCCTGCTCGCTCATTTGCGGGAAGCACAGTTCCAGATTACGGGAAACAATTTTTGCCCGACGTTTCATCAAACGTAATGCCAGACGACCTAATGCGCAGCCCAACTTGTAAAGAACCGGGTAGGGTAACTGCACGATTAACCAAAGGATGCCAATGCCCAGCCAGGTTAACCAATAACGTGGATGCAGTAACGCAGCCGAAAACTTGGGTAAATTCGTCATGTCTATCCTGTCTTCAAACGACCAATTGCCTGTATTGTCGCATTTTTTCGCGCATATCAAAAATTTGTGACGGGAGAACGGTGATTAAACCAGCAATTGTTGTTGCACTTTTATATTGGAGTAAGAAATGTAGCGTAAAATGTGTGGATGTAAATTGGCGGTGTTTGCTTTATTATGCCGCCGATTTTCATTTTCTCCCTATTTGCAGGATACGTACACCATGCCAGTGTTACACAACCGCATTTCGAACGATGCGCTCAAAGCCAAAATGTTGGCTGAGACCGAGCCGCGCACGACGATCTCATTCTATAAATATTTCACCATCGCCAATCCTCAGCACACGCGTGATGCGCTGTACCAGATGTTCATTGCATTGAGCGTCTTCGGGCGCGTTTATCTTGCCCATGAAGGAATCAATGCGCAAATCAGCGTACCGCAAAGCAACGTCGAGGCATTCCGCCAGCAGCTTTATGCGTTTGATCCCGCATTCGCCGGGTTACGTCTGAATATCGCGCTGGATGATGATGGTAAATCGTTCTGGGTGCTGCGCATGAAAGTGCGTGAACGCATCGTGGCGGATGGCATTGACGATCCGCAATTTGACGCCAGCAACGTAGGTGATTACCTGAAGGCGGCGGAAGTAAACGCCATGCTGGACGATCCTGACGCGGTATTCATTGATATGCGCAACCACTATGAATATGAAGTGGGCCATTTCGAGAATGCGCTGGAAATCCCGGCAGACACGTTCCGCGACCAGTTACCGAAAGCCGTTGAAATGATGCAGGCGCATAAAGATAAAAAAATCGTTATGTATTGCACGGGCGGGATCCGTTGTGAGAAAGCCAGCGCCTGGATGAAACACAACGGATTTAGCAAAGTCTGGCACATTGAGGGCGGTATTATTGAATATGCCCGCAAGGCACGTGAACAGGGGCTTCCTGTGCGTTTTGTCGGTAAAAACTTCGTTTTTGATGAGCGTATGGGCGAAAGGATTTCTGAAGATGTTATTGCACATTGCCATCAGTGCGGAACGGCGTGCGACAGCCATACTAATTGCAAAAATGATGGCTGCCATCTGTTGTTTATCCAGTGTCCGGCCTGCGCGCAGAAGTATAACGGCTGCTGTAGCGAGTTGTGTAGCGAAGAGAGTAAGTTGCCGGAAGAAGAGCAACGTCGTCTTCGCGCCGGACGTGAAAATGGCAACAAAATCTTTAATAAGTCACGCGGTCGCCTGAATACCAAACTGGGTATTCCGGATCCTGCGCAATAGTCATCATGCCGGATGGCGGCTTTAGCCCCATCCGGCAACTCATACGCTACTTCTGTTGGACGCCTTCCACTGAGATGATCAGATCGACTTCCTGAGACGCCGGGCCGAGATCGGTGGTGATGTTGAAGTCCTTCAGCTTAATTTTACCTTGTGCTTCAAAACCTGCACGCGTGCCACCCCACGGATCGCCGCCCTGACCGATCAGCTTCGCATCCAGCGTAACCGGTTTAGTGACGCCGTTCAGGGTGAGATTACCGGTGATATCCAGGTCGTTCCCCTCTTTCTTCACGCTGGTAGAGCTAAAGGTCGCCTGCGGGAATTTGGCCACGTTAAGGAAATCTGCGCTACGCAGGTGCTTGTCGCGTTCGGCGTGATTGGTGTCAACGCTGTTGGTGTTGATGGTGACGTTAACCTTATCGGCTGCGGGATTTTTTTCATCAAAGGTAAAAGTCCCGTCGAAATCTTTAAATGTGCCGTACAGCCAACTGTAACCCAGGTGCTGAATACGGAAATTAACAAAGGCATGCTGTCCTTCTTTGTCAATTTTGTAATCTGCCGCCACGGCTGACCCGGTGGTGAATAACAGAGAGGCGAGTGTAAGTCCCAGCAGGTTTTTTTTCATTTTAAGCTCCATAGTCAGATGACGATTTTCCCAACATGCGATTCAGGGTATCGTCGTTATCGATAAAGTGATGTTTCAGGGCCATCAGTCCGTGCAGAAGCGATAAAACCACCACAGTCCACGCAAGCCACAGGTGCAGACTACCGGCGAGGTCGGCCTGAGCGCCCGCATTGGCAAGGGTGGCAGGAATGTCGAACCAACCAAATACGCTTATCGCTTTGCCATCAGCGGTGGAAATCAAATACCCGCTGATGACAATTGAAAAGAGCAATGTGTATAGCGCGAGGTGACCCAGTGCCGCCGCGATGCGGGTGAAACGGGAATAACTTGCCAGCGCAGGAGGAGGAGGGGAGATCAACCGCCAGACGACGCGGATAACCAGCCCCATCATGAGCACAACGCCGATGCTTTTATGCAGTTCAGGGGCCTGGTGATACCAGCCGTCGTAATAGCTGAGTGTGACCATCCACAATCCCAGCGCAAACATGCCATATACAGCAATCGCAATCAGCCAGTGTAAAGCGGCAGACACCACGCCATAGCGTTGTGGAGTATTATTGAATTGCATAAGTGCACCGTTAGATATTTCAGAAGTGAATGAAAATGGCGCGTAAAAGACATTAATGCAACTAATAAATAACAATAATGGTGATATTTGTTTTTGATTCAATAAAATTGATTGAATTGTGAAGTAATCATCAAGGAATTAGTAGGGGTGGATGACATTAAGGCTTGGTTTCTGGGTGTTTAAGGTGTTTTTCTTGTTCAGTTAATTGCAATGAAAATTAAGTTAATATCAGTTTATGTCAATTAGTGTCAGCGTTGCGGGTTCAGAAAAACATAATATATATCACATCCATAATTGCCAGCAGCGACCATAAAATAATGTAGAGCATAAGATGCTCGCGAATATTATTAACCAGATAGTGAAAGATGCGGCGCATCAACGTTATTCCTGTCATTAAAAATGGCCTCACCAACGAGGCCATTCATTTATTATCGCTTAAAACGATTTAGCCTGAAGGGAGTCAGGTCAAAGTCAGACGGTTTGTCCTGGGCGAAGTCTGCCGCAATCTCTCCGAGGACGGCGGCAAACTTAAAGCCATGTCCGCTCAGCCCGGTGATGATCAGCGTGTTGTCATGCTCCGGTAGAGTATCAATAATAAAGTCTTCATCTGGTGAGTTATCATAGGTGCAGGACGCACCGTGCAGACAGCAGCCTACGCCTGGCAGAATTGTGCGCAGGAATGGGAAGGCTTCAGAACCATCGCTGGCTACAGCGGCAAACGGCTTGCGCTCTTCTGCCGAATGAATTACCTGTCCGCCATTGTGCTTACCAATTTTTAGCTCGTCGTTTTCTGCCGGGAAACCGTAGAATTGATCGCCATTTGGTAGCTCTCCGGTGAAGGCAGGGAAGTTATTCTTAACGCTGTAACGCCCATCGGCTTGATACCAGGCGAACACTTTGCGTACCGGTTGTATCGGTAGTTCAGGGACTAATGCCTGTACCCAGGTTCCGGCGCTGATCACCGCTTTTTGCGCGTGATAGTCACCATCGGCGGTTTCTACCGTGACGCCATCATCACTATGACGAATTGCGCTGACCGGGCATTTAAATAGCTGCGCACAGCCTGCTTCTTCCGCCAGACGGATCCAGGTTTTAATCGCTAACTCACTACGTAAAAAACCAGACTCCGCTTCAAACAGACCGATATAGTTTTCAGGTACGCGAATCTCTGGCCAGCGCGCCATAATGGCTGCTGCATCCAGTTGTTCAACATTGAGTTGCCACTGTTTTGCGCTTTGCGCCGCGGTCGCTAAGAAGGTTGAATCTGCCGGACCAAGGTTGATGACACCAGAGCGCACAAAAATCGGCTCTTCATTTTGGGTGGATAATTCATCCCATAATGTTTGCGCACGCAGCACCAGCGGAACATATTTTTCACCTTCGCCATAGGCATGACGAATTAATCGAGTGTCGCCGTGGTGGCTGCCCTGCTGATGCGGTGGCATATGCGCATCGATCATCAGAACCTTCAGACCGGCGCGAGTGGCATAGTATCCGGCTGCGGCGCCCACGGAACCGCTGCCAATTATGATTAAGTCGTATTTCATCCGCTTCTCTCTGCAATCGCGATAGTAGCAGGGTAAATAAGTGACCCGGAATATTCAACCTGGAAATAAGAAAGGCACCGGAAAGGTGCCTTTTGATGGTTGGATGTATCAGATTTAATGTCGCTGATACTCATTTACCTGGTAATCGCCGGATTCAATTTTAGCGATTCCTGCTTCTAATATCGAAATAAATTGCCTGGCAACATCAGTGGTTAACCAGAGCGTTTGACCAACTTCAGTCCCATCCGGGTCTGGACGATTCGGGGTCTGGTAGTGCAAACGCAGCATCAGCGCATCGTAGCTATCAACAGTGCTGATGTCCCATCCTACTAACGGATGAGTCTGAATGACTTCATTATTCTTTTCCATCATGCCCCCTAATTCGTGTTACTAGACAACGGT
Organism: Citrobacter sp. 21OH12SH02A-Citro; assembly: GCF_027919895.1. NCBI lineage: Bacteria > Pseudomonadati > Pseudomonadota > Gammaproteobacteria > Enterobacterales > Enterobacteriaceae > Citrobacter > Citrobacter sp. 21OH12SH02A-Citro. The sequence goes on along the minus strand of NZ_CP114801.1, from coordinate 2,942,532 downwards.
TTTCGAGGTTCAATGCGTTTTTTCTGAAGCAACTTCAGTATATCAATAAATAAGGGTATTCATTGAAAATTTAAAGAGGTAAGCACATAAAATTTTCGTTTTCAGCGTTATCTGACTAACAAACCGACATGTTATTCATTTTTTTTAAGCATGTTGCACAATTATTTTGGTGTTGTGGTTAAAAGATAACCAGGGATTTATTATTAAAATATAAGTTTGCCAGAAGGAATGAACGATTGATTAAAAGATGGTGTGTATAAAAAAGCCGGGGCGACCCGGCAAACAAACATCACTGCATATCATTATTTATTCATTGATGAACCAGTCATCCGCGCTTTCCCAGGTCTCCTGGAGGATCTCGCTGATGCGTTCTTTATCCTCTTTGGTGGCACCAATAACCGACAGATTGTTTGCGCCGGCATAACGGACGGTAACGTTACCTTCGTTATCCGGAAAATGGTGCTGAATACGGCGGGAGAGTTCACCTGCCAGCGCGTCAATTGCACCAGCAGGTAAAGGTGAAGTTTTGGCAATAGTGACTTCAATACGCATAGTAGCCCCCTGTGGAATATACTGTTTATTTATACAGTTATTCTCACCAGTTGGCTACACTTTTTTTAGCTTTTCACGGACCAGTGTACCGTTTCGCCACCCAGGAAAGGCACCAGCGTATCATCTTGCAGCGCAATGCTCTCCGGGACTTTGTGCTCCACGCGTTCCAGCTCAATAAAGGTGTCATTCACCGGCAAACCGTAGAACTGTGGGCCATTGAGTGAGCAGAAGGCTTCAAAATGGTCCAGCGCATTCATCTCTTCAAACACGGTGGCATAACTGCCCAGTGCGGTCGGCGCATTAAAGCAGCCCGCACAGCCACAGCTTGACTCTTTGCGATGACGCGCATGCGGCGCTGAGTCGGTACCGAGGAAGGCGCGGTTAAACCCGCTGGCGACCAGCTCACGCAGCGCCTGTTGATGGACGTTACGTTTGAGGATCGGCAGGCAGTACAGATGAGGGCGAATCCCGCCGACCAGCATGTGGTTGCGGTTAAACATCAGGTGCTGCGGCGTAATGGTCGCCGCCAGAAGGTCATTGCCGTCGCGCACGTATTCGGCAGCATCTTTAGTCGTGATATGTTCGAACACCACTTTCAGCGCAGTTAAACGCTGACGCAGTGGTTCCATTACCGTCTCAATAAAGCGCGCCTCGCGATCGAAAATATCGATATCCGCATGCGTCACTTCGCCGTGCACCAGCAGAGGCATACCCAATTTTTCCATCCGTTCCAGCACTGGCATGATGGCATCAATAGAGGTTACGCCATGCGTCGAGTTGGTGGTGGCATTGGCCGGATAGAGTTTTGCGGCGGTGAACACGCCTTCGTTGAATCCACGTTCCAGCTCATTGGGATCCAGCGTATCCGTTAAGTAGCAGGTCATTAATGGCGTGAAGTCGTGTCCGGCAGGTACCGCGTCAAGAATTCGCTGGCGGTAAGCGATAGCCGCGTCCACCGTGGTGACGGGCGGAGCCAGGTTCGGCATGACAATGGCGCGGCCATAAACTTCGCTGGTATAGGGCACGACAGTTTTTAACATGTCGCCATCGCGAAAGTGAAGATGCCAGTCGTCTGGGCGGCGGATCTTTAAAACCTGGGATGGTGCAGTCATCAATATGCTCCGGCTGAGGATAGTCTTTTTTGCCGGAAACAAAGGATAAGCGGAAACGTTTTCGTTTGCACGAAAAAAAAGGGCGCATCGGCGCCCTCTGTCATATTAGTCGGTGAACGGGATAATGATTTCTCCCGGTTTCACCTCAATGCCTTTCGCCAGTTTTTTCGCCAGCGCTTCCCCCTGGCTGCTGTCATCCCGCAGAATGTACGCTGGCTGCTGGTTGAAATAGTTGCGCAGCGACTGATTTAAATAAGGCATCAGCGTTTGCAGTACCGACTGCATTTTTTCCGGCGTGACGGTAGCGTCCACGACTTCCATTTCTTGCAGATAAATCGCGCCTTTTTCTTTATTGAAAACCGGTAAGGCTTTTAGCTTCAGCTTCATGGTCGCTTTCTGACTGCCAAACAGGGAGTTCATGTCCAGGTTGGCGTCTCCGGTCAGCGTCACTTTATTGGGTTCTTCACGGCCTATCTGGCTGGCGAGATTGTTCAGTACGATATGTGCTTCAGCGACACCAGGCAGACCGATATCTTTTGAAAAGTTATTATTCTTCGCCAGGGCCTGATTAATCTCTTGCTCGCTAACCGTGTATTGCGTGAGTTGATTACAACCAACCAACAGGCCGCTGACAATTAGTGCAGCGGCAAAAAAAAACTTTTTCATGGGGTTCCTCAACATGATGCTTGTGGTGTAATCGTGACACAAAGCATCATCGAGCACCAGCGCTGCGGGTAACAGCAGAAAAAACTGAAAAAAGCGCGTACGCCAGATTGGCTATCAGGCGTCAGGCTCCAGCATACCACGCGTTGGGCGTTTGAGACTGAATTGCCAGCCCAGCGCCAGGAAAGTGATAAAGCCGATAATGCCGAGCATCATCCAGGGCAGCTCCGGTTGTGCCAGGGCTTTACCCATGTCAAACAGCCAGCCGCCGCCGATATAACCAATGGCGCCGCCGATGGCGAGTCCCAGTCGACTGAAACCCATATAGCTTCCCCGGGCACGTGCATTCGCCAGCGAGGCGCTTAGGGTCTCACGCGCCGGTTCGGCGATGATTGAGCCAATATAGAACGTGCAAATCAGGGTGAACAACTGCTGCAAATTTCCGACCAGGCCGATGGGCATCATGCTTAAAGACATCACCAGCAGACCGGCCATCAGGCGATGCTCAAGGCGAAAGCGTTTTTCACTCCAGCGGGCAATCGGGTAGAGCAACGTTAAAGAGAGGCACGCCTCGATGGCATACATCCATTTCACAGCGGCCGGTGAGCCAGCGATGTCGTTTACCATTATTGGCAGCATCAGCATCACTTGTACCGCCAGCATGTAATAGCCCGCCAGCGTCAGCACATAAGTGACAAAGCGCTTGTCATGCATCACGTGGCTCATTCCTTCGCGCACCGGAATTTTCACCGTTGACAGCTTCCATGCCGGAAGTAGCCAGGCGTTAAACGCCGCGCACAGAACGAACAAAATTGCGCCGGTGGCACACACCAGACGGAAATCGTATTGCAATAACCAACTGCCGAGCAACGCGCCAACCACGGCCCCGGCGCTATCCTGCATCATCAGAATAGAGAAAAAACGCCCGCGCTTTTCCGGACGGATCAGTTTGACCACCAGCGCCGAGCGGGGAGGGTCGAACAACGTGCCGCCCAGCCCGGAAAGAAAGCAGGAAAACCATAGCAACCACGGTTCATGGGCAATGCCCATGGTGGCGAATCCGGCAGCGCGCATCAGCATGCCGGTGACGATCATCGGTTTTGCCCCGAAACGGTCAGCAATAGCACCGCCGAAGATACCTAAACCTTGCTGGATAAATTGACGTAATCCAAGCGCGATACCGACCATCACGGCGGCCCAGCCCATTTGATCGACGAAACGAATTGAGATCAGCGGGAAAACGACGAAGAAACCCAGCACGACCAGCATGTTATCGATAAGAAGGAAGTATTTACCCAGGTTCCTTGCCTGCGAGACTTGCGACATTTCCCCTCCAGGGAAAAACTCGTCACTCTGGATAGAGTTTAAAAGATAAGCACCTCCTATTCTGCGGTGTCGTCATCGCTTTTCCCACCCTTCGCGGGACAATATTTTTTTATCAAAAGTCCGTCTTGATAGAGAGTTTTCATCAAAATGTGTGAATAATTCAAAAAATGGCATTTTGCTCTTTTCACAGGGCGTATTTGCGCAGGTATAGTAATGCGAATAGCGTATTGAAGACGTTACGGGAAGGAGTAGGTATAGAATGTTTGGCTATCGCAGTAACGTGCCAAAAGTGCGCTTAACCACGGACCGCCTGGTCGTGCGTTTAGTGCATGAGCGTGATGCCTGGCGTCTGGCAGATTATTACGCAGAAAATCGTCATTTCTTAAAGCCCTGGGAGCCTATTCGCGATGAAAGCCACTGTTATCCATCAGGCTGGCAGGCGCGTCTGAGCATGATCTCTGAGTTTCATAAACAGGGCACCGCTTATTACTTTGCGCTGCTCGATCCGGAAGAAAAAGAGATTATTGGCGTCGCGAACTTCTCGAACGTCGTGCGGGGATCTTTCCACGCCTGTTATCTCGGTTACTCCATTGCGCAGAAGTGGCAGGGGCAGGGGCTGATGTATGAAGCCTTAACCTCGGCCATCCGCTATATGCAGCGCACGCAGCATATTCACCGCATTATGGCTAACTACATGCCACATAATAAACGCAGCGGTGACCTACTGGCGCGACTGGGTTTTGAAAAAGAAGGGTATGCCAAAGACTACCTGCTGATTGACGGGCAGTGGCGCGATCACGTGCTGACGGCGTTGACCACATCAGAATGGACCCCCGGCCGCTAAGTTTCAGATGCAGCCATGATTAATGGAGAAGACGATGAAATACGAATTAACCGCCACCGAAGCACGGGTGATTGGCTGTTTATTAGAAAAACAAGTAACTACGCCTGAACAGTATCCGCTCTCCGTTAACGGAGTCGTAACCGCCTGCAATCAAAAAACGAATCGTGAACCCGTGATGAACCTGTCGGAATCCGACGTGCAGGATCAGCTTGATAACCTGGTGAAACGGCATTTCCTGCGCACGGTGAGTGGCTTTGGTAATCGCGTCACCAAATATGAGCAGCGTTTCTGCAACTCTGAGTTTGGTAATCTTAAGCTCAGCGCGGGGGAAGTCGCGCTCATTACCACGCTGTTGCTGCGCGGCGCTCAAACACCAGGTGAACTGCGTAGCCGCGCCTCCCGGATGTACGAATTCAGCGACATGGCCGAAGTAGAGTCGACACTGGAGAAACTGGCAACCCGGGAAGATGGTCCTTATGTCGTTCGCCTGGCGCGTGAGCCGGGCAAACGTGAAAGCCGTTATATGCACCTGTTTTGCGGTGACGTTGATGAAGCGATGACAACGGTAGATGAACTTCCGGCAGCTTCGGGCGATCTACAGGCGCGCGTTGAAGCGCTGGAAACAGACGTCGCGGAGCTTAAGCAACGGCTTGATTCCTTGCTGGCGCACCTGGGAGACTGATGTGAATAAATTACGTATCGGCGTTGTCGGGCTCGGCGGGATTGCGCAAAAGGCCTGGCTGCCCGTGCTGGGCGCTAGTGCAGACTGGACGCTGGAAGGGGCATTTTCACCTTCGCGGGAAAAAGCGCAGCGTATCTGTGATACCTGGCGGATACCCTACGTTGATTCACTGGTTAATCTGGCGCAAACCTGCGATGCGGTTTTCGTCCATTCCAGTACCGCAACGCACTATGCGGTGGTCAGCGAACTGCTGAATGCCGGGGTTCACGTGTGCGTGGATAAACCGCTGGCGGAAAACCTGCGCGAGGCTGAACAATTGGTGGAGCTGGCCGAGCGGAAAAAGCTGACGCTGATGGTGGGGTTTAACCGTCGATTTGCGCCGCTGTATCAGGATCTCAAATCCCAGTTGGGCAATGCGGCGTCCGTACGCATGGATAAGCACCGGACGGACAGCGTCGGGCCGCACGATCTGCGCATCACTTTGCTGGACGACTATCTGCACGTTGTCGATACCGCATTGTGGCTGGCGGGAGAGAAAGCGCAGTTAAATAACGGTACGCTGTTAACCAATGACTCCGGCGCGATGCTCTATGCGGAGCACCATTTTTCTGCCGGGCAAATGCAGGTAACGACCAGTATGCATCGCCGCGCCGGTAGCCAGCGCGAGAGCGTGCAGGCGGTGACGGATGGTGGCCTGATTGACGTTACGGATATGCGGGAATGGCGGGAAGAGCGCGGGCAAGGTGTGGTGCACAAGCCGGTAGCAGGCTGGCAAACTACCCTGGAGCAGCGTGGTTTTGCCGGATGCGCACGTCATTTCATTGAGTGCGTGCAAAATCAGACGGTTCCCCAGACGGCAGGTGAGCAGGCGCTCCTGGCCCAGCGCGTTGTCGAAAAGCTGTGGCGGGAGGCAATGGCTGAATAACCCCCTGTAACATCTGGCGGTAGTAATTCATTGTAATCCAGGTACTATATGCCAACTCAAAAATAACACCTCTTTTCAACCATAGGCTGGTTTGTCGGCCTGATAAGACGCTACGGCGTCGCCATCAGGCACAGCAAAAGTGCCGGATGGCGGCGATCATGCCTTATCCGACCTACGGGCAGGTTTGTCGGGGTTTTGCCTCAGAGTCTGGAATACAACATAGATGAATTTATTAAAGTCGCTGGCAGCCGTCAGCTCGATGACGATGTTTTCACGTGTGCTGGGTTTTGCGCGTGATGCGATTGTCGCCAGAATCTTTGGCGCAGGGATGGCGACTGATGCCTTTTTTGTGGCGTTCAAACTTCCTAACCTGCTGCGCCGAATCTTTGCTGAGGGCGCTTTTTCGCAGGCGTTTGTGCCTATTCTTGCCGAATATAAAAGTAAGCAGGGTGAGGATGCGACCCGCGTCTTTGTCTCTTACGTTTCCGGGCTGTTGACTCTGGCGCTGGCCGTGGTGACGGTCGCTGGGATGCTGGCTGCCCCGTGGGTGATTTTAGTCACCGCGCCTGGGTTTGCCGACACCGCGGACAAATTTGCGCTGACCACTCAACTGCTACGGATCACCTTTCCGTATATTCTGCTGATCTCGCTGGCTTCGCTGGTGGGTGCGATCCTGAATACCTGGAATCGCTTTTCCATTCCGGCGTTTGCGCCGACCTTTCTGAATATCAGCATGATCGGTTTCGCGCTGTTTGCTGCGCCTTATTTTCACCCTCCGGTGCTGGCGCTGGCGTGGGCCGTTACCGTTGGCGGTGTGCTACAGCTGATTTATCAGCTTCCGCACCTGAAGAAAATTGGCATGCTGGTGCTGCCGCGCGTGAACTTCCGTGATGCGGGGGCGATGCGCGTCGTCAAGCAAATGGGCCCGGCGATCCTTGGGGTATCTGTCAGCCAGATTTCACTGATCATCAATACGATTTTCGCTTCATTTCTGGCCTCTGGCTCAGTGTCATGGATGTATTATGCTGACCGTCTGATGGAGTTTCCGTCTGGCGTACTTGGCGTCGCGTTGGGGACTATCCTGCTGCCCTCGCTGTCCAAAAGTTTTTCCAGCGGTAATCATGATGAGTATTGCCGTCTGATGGACTGGGGCCTGCGTTTGTGTTTTCTGCTGGCATTACCGAGCGCCGTGGCGTTGGGGATTCTGGCCAAACCGCTGACGGTTTCTCTGTTCCAGTACGGTAAATTTACCGCCTTTGACGCCGCGATGACGCAGCGCGCGCTGGTGGCATACTCGGTAGGTTTGATTGGCTTGATCGTGGTGAAAGTGTTGGCCCCAGGTTTTTATTCGCGCCAGGATATTAAAACGCCAGTCAAGATTGCCATTGTCACGCTGATTATGACCCAGGTAATGAACCTGGCGTTTATTGGACCGCTGAAACATGCCGGGCTGTCGCTGTCGATTGGTCTGGCGGCGTGTCTGAACGCTTCACTGCTGTACTGGCAACTGCGTAAACAGAAAATTTTTACCCCACAACCGGGTTGGGCCTGGTTCCTGGCGCGACTGGTGATTTCTGTGCTGGTGATGTCGGCGGCGCTGGTTGGGATGCTATACATCATGCCGGACTGGTCGCAGGGAACGATGTTATGGCGTCTGCTGCGTCTGATGGCCGTTGTGGTGGCAGGTATTGCTGCTTACTTCGCTGCGCTCGCGGTGCTGGGCTTTAAAGTGAAAGAGTTTGTGCGCCGGACGGCGTAACAGATTAATGCCGGATGGCGGCATGACGCCGTATCCGGCCTACAAACGCGTAGGCCTGATAAGCAAAACGTTATCAGGCTAGCATCAGATAGAGAATTTTTTCCCGCCGCGGTGCGCAGCAGAGGTTTGACCGTTTGCGCCATACAGCGCCGGTTCCTGGTGCGGTTTCAGCACTTGAATCGCTTGTTGATTGCGCTCGATCTGCCCTTCCAGCAGCCAACCGTTGTGCTGGTTGAGTTCGCGTAGGTCCTGTGTTTTCCGGGTAATGGTCTGCCAACGCTCGGCAATTTCATCATTGGCGCTGCGCGTGGCGTCATGCTCCAGACGGCGCTGCTGCTCCAGATAATCAAGGGTTGCCAGCAAAGAGCTTTTTTCTTCTGTAATACGCTGTAGCTGGCTGCCGTTAATATATCCTGCGGAAAGCTGCTGCTGTTCAGCATCCATTACCGTTTTCAGGTCATTGAGGACGGTCGTCATCTGGTCAAGGATTTCTGACAAACGAGTCATACTTTATTTACTCTGTAAGTAGCTCTGCGCCTCGCGGATCAGCGAGTCGGCAATTTTTCCGGTGTCCATTTTCAGCTCGCCATTACGGATCGCGGTTTTCAGTGCTTCCACGCGTTCCATATTGATGTCATTGGTGCCGGGCTGCATCAGTTTGGCCTGGGCGTCGCTCAGCATGACGCTGGTGCTGGTGGTGGCGGTGGTTTTTTCCTTCCGCGTTTTTTGTACCGGCGCATCGCTGGTTTCACGTGGCTGAACGGTACTTACTGGCTTCAATGGTGAGGTACGATCAATGCTCATTTTGTTTATCCTCATCGAGGGGTTACGCTATAGCGGCCCGCTGTAATCATTGGTTGTTTATCTATCGGCACACGCTAAAAAATCTTTAACCTATTATAGGTTAATAAGAATATTCCCATCAGAATCGACGACACCGCTCACCACCTGGCCTGAAATCATCCGTACTCGGGCATTCTGGGCGACGGCGGCATTGTTCAGCGCTTTACCTTCGGCATTCACCCGAAAGCCATCTCCGTTGGCGATAACCAGGACGCGCTGACCGGCCTTGATTCGCCATGCCTGGCGCAACATGGAAAGCTGTATCGGCTGACCAGGCACCAGATCGCGCAGGCTTACGGCATCCTGCACCTGATTCATATCCAGCACGGCGCGCGGAGGGAGTTGGTCCAGTCGACCTCGTTTCAGCGTTACGCTGGCCGAAGTCAGGGCGCTACCCCGAGCGACGGGCGCGGCGGCAACAACGTAGTTTCCCGTGGCCTGCACGTTCACCTGCAGATAACGTTTCTCGTTGGCGCAGCGCGCCAGCACGTTCACATTACCCCACAATTTTGCACTCCCGGACACGCTTAATGCTGGTTGTTCGCAGCTCGGCAATAAGTTTGGCGACGTTCGGATAGTAACGACGACCTCATCGCTAAATCCGGCCAGTCGCTGGGAAAACCATGCCGTCAGCTGTGAATTCAGGTCTTGCGCCAGCGTCATAGGACTGAACAGCAGTGCTGCCACGACGACTCCACGTTTAAACGTTTGCATCAAAACCTCGCGCTTTTTCAGGTAGTGACAGGATTCTACCTGTGTGACGCAGTCATCAACGCAACAAATAGCGACGCATTTTGCGTTTATTCCGGCGATAACGCGCGCGTAATGGGATTTAAGCTGTCGGCTGAATTTTGTCATTTGCGGAGGAGATATGCTCGATAAGCTCGACGCCGCCTTACGTTTTCAACAGGAAGCGCTGAATTTGCGCGCCCAACGCCAGGAAGTATTGGCGGCCAACATAGCCAATGCCGACACGCCGGGGTATCAGGCGCGCGACCTGGATTTCGCCAGTGAATTAAAAAAAGTCATGGTGCGAGGACGGGAAGAAACCGGCGGTGTCTCGTTGACGCTGACCTCTGCACAACACATTCCGGCCCAGACCGTTTCCGCTCCTTCTACGGAACTGCTCTACCGCATTCCTGATCAGCCGTCTCTCGATGGCAACACGGTAGATATGGACCGGGAGCGTACGCAATTTGCAGACAACAGCCTCAAGTATCAAATGGGGCTGACCGCGTTGGGTGGACAAATCAAAGGCATGATGAACGTGCTGCAAGGAGGGAACTAATTCGTGGCGCTGTTAAATATTTTTGATATCGCAGGCTCTGCGCTGACGGCTCAGTCTAAGCGCCTGAACGTGGCGGCCAGCAACATGGCGAATGCGGATAGCGTCACCGGACCTGACGGTCAGCCCTATCGCGCGAAGCAGGTTGTGTTTCAGGTTGATGCCGCGCCAGGTGCGGCAACCGGTGGCGTAAAAGTCGCTGACGTCATTGAAAGCCAGGCGCCGGATAAGCTGGTTTATGAACCCGGTAATCCGCTGGCCGATGCGAACGGTTACGTAAAAATGCCGAATGTGGACGTCGTCGGCGAAATGGTCAACACCATGTCAGCCTCGCGTAGCTACCAGGCAAACGTCGAAGTGCTCAATACGGTGAAAAGCTTGATGCTCAAAACGCTGACGCTAGGCCAGTAAAAGGAGGCGCACATGTCTATTGCTGTAAAAATGAATGACCCGAGCACGACGGGTGTGAATGACGCAACGGGGAAGAGTTCGCTGACGGGCAGCAACGCCGCGGACCTGCAAAGCAGCTTCCTTACGCTGCTGGTTGCACAGCTGAAAAACCAGGATCCAACCAACCCGCTGCAAAACAACGAACTGACCACCCAGTTGGCGCAAATCAGTACCGTGAGCGGAATTGAGAAACTGAACACCACGCTGGGATCGATCTCCGGGCAGATCGACAACAGTCAGTCGCTGCAGGCCAGTACGCTGATTGGCCACGGTGTCATGATCCCAGGCACCACCATCCTGACCGGTAAAGGTACGGAAGAGGGCGCAAAAACCACTACCACGCCGTTTGGCGTTGAACTGCAGCAACCGGCAGATAAGGTTACCGCAACCATTACCGATAAAGACGGCAAGGTGGTACGCACCATTGATATTGGTGGGTTGAAAGCGGGCGTTCATACCTTTACCTGGGACGGCACCATGACCGATGGCACGGATGCGCCAAGCGGTTCTTACAACGTGTCAATTGCTGCCAGTAATGGCGGAACACAACTGGTGGCTCAGCCGCTTCAGTTTGCGCTGGTGCAGGGCGTTATTCGCAGTAACGGCGGTAATACGCTGGATCTGGGCACCTATGGAACCACCACCCTCGACGAAGTACGGCAGATCATTTAAGCCTTCACACTTATCAGGAGTAAGTCATGGCCTTTTCACAAGCGGTCAGCGGTCTGAACGCTGCAGCGACCAACCTCGATGTCATTGGTAACAACATCGCCAACTCCGCCACCTACGGTTTTAAATCCGGTACGGCCTCGTTTGCCGATATGTTCGCCGGTTCTAAAGTGGGTCTGGGCGTTAAAGTTGCGGGCATTACCCAGGACTTTACCGACGGTACCACGACCAACACCGGTCGCGGGCTGGATGTCGCTATCAGCCAGAACGGTTTTTTCCGCATGGTAGACAGCAACGGTTCCGTTTTCTACAGCCGTAACGGTCAGTTCAAGCTCGATGAAAACCGCAATATCGTCAACATGCAGGGGCTACAGCTGACGGGCTATCCGGCTACCGGTACACCGCCAACGATACAGCAAGGTGCTAACCCGGCGCCGATCACTATCCCGAATACGCTGATGGCGGCTAAAACCACCACGACTGCGTCAATGCAGATCAACCTGAACTCCACTGACAAGGTGCCAACGAAGACCCCGTTTAATCCCAGCGATGCGGATTCCTACAACAAGAAAGGCACCGTTACCGTTTTCGATAGCCAGGGTAACGCCCATGACATGAATATTTTTTATGTCAAAAATGCGCAGAGCAACACCTGGGAAGTTCACACACAGGATGCTTCAACCGGAGCCGCTGCAAAATCAGCAGGGTTTATGCGCTTTAATGAAAATGGTGTGTTCTTAGGGATTAGCGCCACAGCCGCCGAGGCGGTACCAACGCCTCCTACCGTCTGGCCAAAGGAAATCAACATCACAACCGGGCAGATTAACGGTGCTGATGCGGCAAATTTCTCCCTGAGCTTCCTGAACTCCATGCAGCAGAACACTGGCGCCAACAACATCGTTGCCACGAATCAGAATGGCTACAAGCCGGGCGACCTGGTGAGCTACCAGATTAACAATGACGGTACTGTGGTCGGTAACTACTCCAACGAACAGCAACAGGTTCTGGGGCAGATCGTGCTGGCAAACTTTGCCAACAACGAAGGTCTGGCTTCTCAGGGTGACAACGTCTGGGCAGCTACTCAGTCTTCCGGCGTGGCGCTGCTGGGTACCGCAGGCGAGGGTAACTTCGGCAAGCTGACCAACGGCGCGCTGGAAGCATCAAACGTGGATTTGAGTAAAGAACTGGTGAATATGATCGTCGCCCAGCGTAACTATCAGTCGAACGCGCAGACCATCAAAACCCAGGACCAGATCCTCAACACGCTGGTCAACCTGCGCTAAGCGCCTGACGGGATGGCTTAATGGATCACGCAATTTATACCGCCATGGGCGCGGCCAGTCAGACGCTGAATCAACAAGCGGTGACGGCCAGCAACCTGGCAAACGCCTCAACGCCGGGTTTTCGTGCGCAACTCAATGCGCTGCGCGCGGTTCCCGTTGAAGGATTGTCTTTACCGACGCGTACGCTGGTGGTGGCCTCCACGCCGGGGGCCGATATGACGCCGGGTCAGATGGACTATACCTCACGTCCGCTGGACGTGGCGCTGCAACAGGATGGCTGGTTGGCTGTGCAGACCGCGGACGGTAGCGAAGGATATACCCGAAATGGCGCCATTCAGGTAAGCCCTACGGGGGAGCTGACCATTCAGGGACACCCGGTGATTGGCGAAGCCGGACCAATAGCCGTACCGGAAGGTTCAGAAGTCACCATTGCGGCAGACGGCACGATCTCGGCGCTCAACCCTGGCGATCCGGCTAACACCGTTGCGCCAGTTGGGCGACTGAAACTGGTGAAGGCCACGGGGAGTGAAGTGCAACGTGGCGATGACGGTATGTTCCGTCTGACTCAGGCCGCGCAGGCTACCCGTGGCGCTACGTTACAGGCCGACCCCAGCATTCGCGTTATGTCGGGTGTGCTGGAAGGCAGTAACGTTAAGCCGGTAGCCGCGATGAGTGACATGATTGCCAACGCCCGTCGTTTCGAAATGCAAATGAAGATTATCAGTAGCGTGGATGATAACGCGGGTCGCGCCAACCAACTGCTGTCGATGAGTTAATACAGGACATTTTATGATCAGTTCATTATGGATCGCCAAAACCGGCCTGGATGCGCAGCAAACCAACATGGATGTGATTGCCAACAACCTGGCAAACGTCAGCACCAACGGATTTAAGCGTCAACGTGCCGTGTTTGAAGATCTGTTGTACCAGACGATTCGCCAGCCTGGCGCACAGTCTTCTGAACAAACCACACTGCCGTCTGGTTTGCAGATTGGTACCGGTGTGCGCCCGGTCGCGACCGAGCGTTTACACAGCCAGGGGAACCTGTCGCAGACCAACAACAGTAAAGATGTGGCGATTAAAGGGCAGGGCTTTTTCCAGGTCATGCTGCCTGATGGCACGTCCGCCTACACCCGTGACGGTTCTTTCCAGGTGGATCAGAACGGTCAACTGGTGACTGCGGGTGGTTTTCAGGTTCAGCCGGCTATCACCATCCCGGCTAACTCGCTCAGTATCACCATTGGACGCGACGGTATCGTCAGCGTAACCCAGCAGGGCCAGGCAGCACCGGTTCAGGTTGGGCAGCTTAACCTGACTACTTTTATGAACGATACCGGTCTGGAAAGCATTGGTGAGAATCTGTACACCGAAACGCAGTCATCCGGTGCGCCGAATGAGAGCACTCCGGGGCTGAACGGCGCGGGTCTGCTGTACCAGGGTTATGTTGAAACCTCTAACGTCAACGTGGCGGAAGAGCTGGTAAACATGATCCAGGTTCAGCGCGCTTACGAAATCAACAGTAAAGCGGTATCGACCACCGATCAGATGCTGCAAAAACTGACGCAACTCTAAAGTGTGGCCCGGTGGGGTGAAAGCCTCACCGGCACACTGATTTTGAAGATGACCGCAATGCGAAAATACGCGCTTCACCCATACCCAATTTTAGCCCTGTTGGTGGTTTCACTGACAGGATGCGCCTGGATCCCGGCCACGCCCCTCGTGCAGGGCGCAACGTCTGCCCAGCCTGTTCCTGGCCCGACGCCGGTGGCGAATGGATCAATCTTCCAGTCGGCCCAACCGATTAACTACGGTTATCAGCCGCTATTCGAAGACCGCCGTCCGCGCAATATTGGCGATACGTTGACCATCGTATTGCAGGAAAACGTCAGCGCGAGCAAAAGTTCTTCGGCTAATGCCAGCCGCGACGGCAAAACCAACTTTGGTTTTGATACCGTACCGCGTTATTTGCAAGGACTGTTTGGCAACGAGCGTGCTGACGTAGAAGCTTCAGGCGGTAACACCTTTAACGGTAAAGGCGGCGCGAACGCCAGCAATACCTTCAGCGGTACGCTGACCGTAACGGTCGACCAGGTACTGGTGAATGGTAACTTACATGTTGTGGGTGAAAAACAGATCGCCATTAATCAGGGCACTGAATTCATTCGCTTCTCCGGGGTCGTTAACCCGCGCACCATCAGTGGCAGTAACTCCGTACCGTCAACTCAGGTTGCGGACGCACGTATTGAGTATGTCGGCAACGGCTACATCAATGAAGCGCAGAATATGGGCTGGTTGCAGCGTTTCTTCCTTAACTTGTCGCCGATGTAAGCGAGGTAGCCAGTGTTTAAATCTTTAGTTGGAATGGTACTGGTGCTGATAACCACCTTTGCGCATGCCGACCGTATTCGTGACCTGACCAGCGTTCAGGGCGTGCGGGAAAACTCGTTGATCGGTTATGGGCTGGTGGTCGGTTTGGATGGCACGGGTGACCAGACCACCCAGACGCCGTTTACTACGCAAACGCTCAACAACATGCTTTCGCAGTTGGGAATTACCGTGCCAACCGGCACCAATATGCAGTTGAAAAACGTGGCGGCGGTGATGGTGACCGCGCAATTCCCGGCCTTTGGTCGTCAGGGGCAAACCATTGACGTGGTGGTCTCTTCCATGGGGAACGCCAAAAGCCTGCGCGGCGGAACGTTGTTGATGACCCCGCTGAAAGGGGTCGATAGCCAGGTATATGCGCTGGCGCAGGGGAATATTCTGGTAGGCGGTGCAGGCGCGGCTGCGGGTGGCAGCAGCGTACAGGTAAACCAGCTCAATGGCGGACGTATTACCAACGGCGCGACCATCGAACGTGAATTACCCAGCCAGTTCGGCGGCGGTAACACCATTAATCTGCAGCTCAATAATGAAGATTTCACTATGGCGCAGCAGATAACCGACACCATTAACCGTTCGCGCGGCTTTGGTAGCGCCACTGCGCTGGACGCCCGGACGATTCAGGTACGCGTGCCAAGCGGCAACAGTTCGCAGGTGCGTTTCCTTGCTGACATCCAGAATATGGAGGTGAATGTCACGCCGCAGGATGCGAAAGTGATTATCAACTCGCGCACCGGATCCGTCGTTATGAACCGTGAAGTCACGCTGGATAGCTGTGCCGTCGCGCAAGGCAACTTGTCGATTACGGTAAACCGCCAGGCGAACGTCAGCCAGCCGGATACACCGTTTGGCGGTGGACAGACCGTGGTGACACCTCAAACCCAGATCGATCTGCGCCAGAGCGGCGGTTCGCTGCAAAGCGTGCGTTCCAGCGCCAACCTGAACAATGTTGTGCGTGCGCTTAATGCGCTAGGGGCAACGCCGATGGATCTGATGTCCATTCTGCAATCGATGCAGAGTGCGGGATGCTTACGCGCCAAACTGGAAATCATCTAATGATTGGTGACAGCAAACTGCTGACCAGTGCCGCCTGGGATGCGCAATCACTGAACGAACTGAAAGCGAAAGCGGGTCAGGACCCGGCGGCGAATATCCGCCCGGTTGCCCGTCAGGTTGAAGGGATGTTCGTACAAATGATGCTGAAAAGCATGCGTGAAGCGCTGCCGAAAGATGGCGTTTTTAGCAGTGATTCAACACGTTTGTATACCAGCATGTATGACCAACAAATTGCGCAGCAGATGACCGCAGGTAAAGGTCTGGGACTGGCTGAAATGATGGTTAAGCAGATGACTGAAGGGCAGGCGCAACCCGCAGACGATGCGCCGCAGGTGCCAATGAAGTTCTCTCTGGAAACGGTGACCAGCTATCAAAACCAGGCGCTGACGCAACTGGTCCGTAAAGCCATTCCCCGCGCGACGGAAAGCAATGATGAGCCGCTGTCAGGTGACAGCAAAGACTTCCTCGCCCAGCTATCGCTGCCGGCTAAGCTGGCAAGTCAGCAAAGCGGGGTTCCGCATCATCTGATTCTGGCGCAGGCGGCGCTGGAGTCCGGATGGGGCCAGCGACAAATCCGCCGTGAGAACGGTGAACCGAGCTTTAACATTTTTGGCGTGAAGGCTTCGGGAAGCTGGAAAGGCCCAACCACCGAAATCACCACCACCGAATATGAAAACGGCGAGGCGAAAAAGGTGAAAGCCCGATTCCGCGTCTATAGCTCTTACCTTGAGGCACTGTCGGATTATGTCGGTCTGATATCGCGTAACCCGCGCTATGCGGCGGTAACCGCCGCTGCTACCGCCGAGCAGGGGGCACAGGCTTTGCAGAATGCTGGTTACGCGACTGACCCTAACTATGCGCGTAAATTAACCAGCATGATCCAGCAGTTGAAATCGATGAGCGAAAAAGTGAGCAAAACCTACAGTACGAATATCGATAATCTCTTTTAAATAGCTCAAGTCTACCAACCTGCTGCCGATAATAACGAGTATTGAAGGATTACAAGGAACCTCCATGTCCAGCTTGATTAATAACGCGATGAGTGGACTCGCCGCAGCGCAGGCCGCGTTGAATTCTGCCAGTAATAACATCTCCAGCTATAACGTTGCCGGATACACCCGTCAAACGACAATTATGGCGCAAGCGAACAGCACGCTGGGTGCGGGGGGCTGGGTTGGCAATGGCGTCTATGTTTCTGGCGTACAGCGCGAGTATGACTCCTTTATCACGAATCAGTTACGTGCCGCGCAGAACCAAAGCAGCGGCCTGACAACGCGCTATGAACAAATGTCGAAAATCGACAATCTGCTCTCCAGCAAAACCAGTTCCATTTCGACCTCAATGCAGGACTTTTTTACCAGCCTGCAAACCCTTGTCAGTAACGCGGAAGACCCGGCGGCGCGCCAGGCGCTGATCGGTAAAGCTGATGGTTTAGTCAACCAGTTCAGAACAACCGACCAGTATCTGCGCGATCAAGACAAGCAGGTTAATACTGCGATCAAGGCCAGCGTTGACCAGATCAACAACTATTCAAAACAGATTGCCAGCCTCAACGATCAGATTTCCCGTCTGACCGGCGTCGGCGCGGGCGCATCGCCTAACGATTTACTCGACCAGCGCGACCAACTGGTCAGTGAACTAAACCAGATTGTTGGTGTTGAAGTCAGCGTTCAGGACGGCGGGACTTACAACATAACCATGGCGAACGGCTATTCACTGGTGCAGGGCAGCAATGCACGACAGCTGGCGGCTGTGCCCTCCAGTGACGATCCCAATCGTACCACAGTGGCCTACGTCGACGGGGTTGCCGGCGAGGTTGAAATTCCCGAAAAACTGTTGAATACCGGTTCACTGGGCGGGCTGTTGACCTTCCGTTCTCAAGAGCTTGACCAGACGCGTAACACGCTGGGCCAACTGGCGTTGGCGTTTGCCGATGCGTTTAACACCCAGCATAAAGAGGGTTTTGACGCGAACGGCGATCAGGGTAAGGATTTCTTTGCTATCGGTAGCCCGGCAGTATTCAACAACGCTAAAAATACAGGAACAGGATCGTTAAGCGCGAAGATTACCGACAGCTCTGCTGTACAGGCGACCGATTATAAAATCGTTTATGACGGGACGGACTGGCAGGTTACTCGCCTGGCGGATAATACCAGCTTCAAAGCTACCGTTACCGGTGGGAAGATGTCCTTTGACGGGATGGAAATCACCGTAAATACTGGCGCAAAAGCAAATGACAGCTTCACAGTGAAACCTGTCAGTAACGCCGTTGTTGATATGAAAGTCATGGTGACCGATGAGTCGAAAATCGCCATGGCCCAGGTCTCAAAAAATGATCCGGACCCGGATATTGATAAGGGAAAAAGCGATAACCGTAACGGTCAGAAACTGCTGGATCTGCAGACCAAAGCTACCGTGGGTAATAAGACCTTCAACGATGCATATGCCACGCTGGTAAGCGATGTCGGGAACAAAACCGCGACGCTGAAAACCAGCGCCATTACCCAGAACAACGTGGTAACGCAGCTTTATAAGCAGCAGCAGTCTATTTCCGGCGTCAACCTCGACGAAGAATACGGTAACTTACAGCGCTACCAACAGTATTACCTGGCTAACGCGCAAGTGCTGCAAACTGCAAATGCGCTGTTTGATGCACTGATTAATATTCGCTAAGGGAGAGGGACACAATGCGTATCAGCACCCAGATGATGTACCAGCAGAATATGCGTGGCATCACTAACTCTCAGGCTGAATGGATGAAGTTCGGCGAGCAGATGTCAACGGGCAAACGTGTGATTAACCCATCTGACGATCCGATCGCCGCCTCGCAGGCCGTGGTGCTTTCTCAAGCACAGGCGCAGAACAGCCAATATACGCTGGCGCGTTCATTTGCGACGCAAAAAGTATCGCTGGAAGAGAACGTACTGAGTCAGGTAACGACGGCAATTCAGACCGCGCAGGAAAAAATTGTCTATGCTGCGAATGGCACGTTAAGCGATGACGACCGTGCATCGCTGGCCACCGACCTGCAGAGGATCCGCGATCAACTGATGAACCTGGCGAACAGCACCGACGGTAATGGGCGCTATATTTTTGGCGGATATAAAACAGAATCTGCACCATTTGCTCAGGCAGATGGCGCTTACAGCGGCGGTACAACAAATGTGACCCAGCAGGTCGATGCCTCCCGTACCATGGTGATTGGTCATACTGGCGATAAAGTATTTGTTAATCTGACCAGCAATGCCGTACCGGAACCAGGCGGCGGTACTCAGGAAAAGAACCTGTTCAAAATGCTGGATACCGCTATTGATGCGCTCAAAACCCCGATTGAGGGTAATGACGCGGCAAAAGCTACTGCCTCTGCAGCCATTGATAAAACCAGTCGTGGCCTGAAAAATTCACTGAATAACGTGCTTTCTGTTCGTGCAGAATTAGGGACTCAGCTCAGCGAGTTAAGTTCACTGGATTCACTGGGCGCCGATCGCGCATTGGGCCAGACTCAGCAGATGAGCAATCTGGTGGATGTTGACTGGAACGCAGCGATTTCGTCCTACGTGATGCAGCAGGCCGCACTGCAGGCATCGTACAAAACGTTTACCGATATGCAGGGAATGTCGCTATTTCAACTGAACCGGTAACACCTTTTTGAACATATCATGAAACTGGATATGTTTGTCTGCCCGCTCCTTTAACACCCCGGAGCGGGCATTTTTTTAGGCCACTGTTATTTTCTCAGCGACAGATTCCCCGTTAATCTTATTTCCCACGCAATCGCACCGCTAAAGATTGCCAGCGTAACCACGCCTTCTCAGTTTGCCAGTGCGTAGAGCAGAGATAAAAAAAAGCCGACCCGAAGGTCGGCTTTGATGTTGATTATGACTTACTCAACGGGCTGCGGGCGCGTTGCTGGCGCAGTCGCCTGGTGCGTGGCGCTGTGTCCACCTGCGGCACCTTTACCTTCAAAGGTGAATTCCGGGCGTTGCCAGTCGCTATGACGCGGCGCTTCAGGCACATACTCTGGTGCCGGAGCACGGGTCATCGGGGCGGCCGCGTGGCTGTGAAGATGTTCTGCGTCAATGCGGGTTGCGACAACTTCAGCCTTAGCGACTGTGTCTTCGACGACAGGTGCGGCAACAACCTCTTGCGGCGCGGCAACTTCTTCAGCCACTGGCGCTGTTTCCACAACCTCGGCAATCTCTTCAGCCACTTCAGGCTGAGAAATAACAACCTCCGCAGATTCTTCGACAACCGGCGCAGCCACAATTTCAGCGACAGGTTCGGCTTTCGCCGCGGTATCCTCAGCAACAGGCGCGTCAGATTCAGCGATAATTTGCGGTTGTTCCTCGACCGGAGTAGCGATGACTTCCGGATGCGTGGTTTCAACGACGGTAGCCTGAGGTTCAGCAATGACCACCTCTGGCTGTACGGTTTCAACCGACGCAGGGGCGTTCACAATATGCTCAACGGCAGCTGCAGCAACCTGAGGCTCTACGGCGACTGGCGTTTCCTGCTCGCGCTGCTCTGCAACCTGCTGATCCTGAGGACGAGCAACAGGGTAGCGGATCCAGACTTTACCGGACGCTAATTCTGGAGATGCGCAGGCAACCATTAACGGCATCGGCGACTGAACCGGGTAACGCTCGTCACGATAGCGACGACGGCGTTGTCCACTGACGCGCAGATGGCGAGGTGAGCGACGGGAACGACGCGGCATACCATTAGAGTCACGCGCTTCGCTGTTGTCTTCCTGCTCAGTCGCAACGACGGCAGGCAGATCAACTTTCGCCAGTTCAGTACGCTGTGCCGGTACGGGCTGTTCAGTTGGTTGAGCGACAGCCGTTTCAGTGACCACCTCGGCAGTAGCGACTTCGGCTTCAACAGCCGGGCTGTCTGTGTAACGAACTTTCTGAGTCAGCTGACGCTGTTTACGGCGAGTCTGAGGCTGACGAACGCGCTCTTCCTGCTCGGTATCCTGCGCAGGTTGTTCTGCCAGGTTCAGCTCTTTAACTTCCTGCTGCGCCTGACGCTTATCATCGTTGCGACGGCGGTTGCGCTCGCGACGCGGAGCCTGCTGGTCATCACCGGATTTCGCTTTGTCGGCGACCTCAGTAGACTGCTGGCGGTTATCGCGCGCTTCCGCATTTTGCTGCTGCGACTGACGGCGGTTACGGCGGTTATCTTCACGGTTTTCGCCGCTTTCTGAACGCTCGTTACGGTTATCACGCTCGCCACGGTTGTCGCGATTATCACGACGATCGTTACGGTCGCGACGATTGTTCTGACGCGGTTTACGACGATCCTGCTGGCGATCGGTTTTCTCTTCAGCTTTCGGCGCAGGTTGTTCAACCGGTTTCACTTCTTCGCTACCGCTGAAGATGGACTTCAGTGCGCCGAAGAAACGGCTAATCAAACCTGGCTGCGCGGCGACGGCCGCGGTCGCTGCTGCGGCTTTAGGCGCGGCGGCCTTCGCAGTAGGTTCCTGCAAAGCAGGGGCTGGCGGCACCTCTGGCATAGCAAAGGTGGCCAATGCCGGCTGCTCTGGCTGTTTACGCTCGACGAACTCTTCTTCCGTCGGCAATGCCATCGCTTCTTCATGCAGTTTCGGCAGCAGGTAGCTCAGGGTTGGTGTTTCTTCCCCTTTGCGTACGCGCAGCACGGAGTAATGCGGAGTTTCCATCTGATCGTTTGGCACAATCACACAGCGCACGCCATTCTGACGCGTCTCGATGGCATTTACCGCGGTACGTTTTTCGTTGAGCAGGTAGGATGCGATCGGCACAGGAACAATAGCGTGAACTTCCTGCGTATTTTCTTTCAGCGCTTCTTCTTCGATCAGACGCAGAATAGACAGCGACAGTGATTCGTTATCACGTACGGTACCCGTGCCGGAGCAGCGTGGGCATACGTGATGGCTGGATTCACCCAGCGACGGGCTCAGACGCTGGCGGGACATCTCCAGCAGGCCGAAGCGAGAAATATGGCTGATCTGAATACGCGCTCTGTCCTGACGCACGGCTTCACGCAGACGGTTTTCAACCGCACGCTGGTGACGAACCGGCGTCATATCAATGAAGTCGATTACGATCAGGCCGCCGAGGTCACGCAGACGCAACTGACGAGCAATTTCATCGGCTGCTTCAAGGTTGGTGTTGAACGCAGTTTCTTCGATGTCGCCGCCGCGGGTCGCGCGTGCGGAGTTGATATCGATGGCGGTCAGCGCTTCTGTGCTGTCGATAACGATTGAGCCGCCGGACGGCAGACGCACTTCGCGCTGGAACGCGGACTCAATTTGAGATTCGATTTGATAGTGGCTGAACAGCGGGATTTCACCGGTGTACAGTTTGATTTTGCTGCTGAAATCCGGACGACCCAGCGCGGCGATGTGCTGACGCGCCATCTCCATAACTTTCGGGTTGTCGATGAGGATTTCGCCGATGTCCTGACGTAAATAGTCACGGAATGCGCGAACGATAACGTTGCTTTCCTGATGGATCAGGAACGGAGCAGGGCGGCTGTCAGCGGCTTTTTGAATCGCTTCCCAGTGCTTCAGGCGGAAACTCAGGTCCCACTGCAGCGCTTCGGCAGATTTGCCGACACCTGCGGTACGCACGATAAGCCCCATGCCATCAGGCAGTTCCAGGCTTGCCAGCGCTTCTTTTAATTCGGTACGGTCGTCGCCTTCAATGCGACGGGAGATGCCGCCCGCGCGCGGGTTGTTCGGCATCAGAACCAGATAACTACCTGCCAGGCTGATAAAGGTGGTCAGCGCAGCACCTTTATTGCCGCGTTCTTCTTTATCGATCTGAACAATGACTTCCTGACCTTCGCGCAACACGTCTTTAATGTTGGGACGACCATGGGAGTTGTAGCTAGCGGGGAAGTATTCGCGGGCAATTTCTTTTAACGGGAGGAAACCGTGACGTTCAGCGCCGTAATCAACAAAAGCAGCTTCCAGACTCGGTTCAATACGGGTAATTTTGCCTTTATAGATGTTGGCTTTTTTCTGTTCGTGTCCAGGACTTTCGATATCCAGATCGTACAGACGCTGCCCATCTACAAGGGCGACACGCAACTCTTCCTGCTGAGTCGCGTTAATTAACATTCTTTTCATCGTAACTTACTCATTATTCTTACATTGACGACTAAGCTGCGGGCAGAGTAATGCCTTTCCGGGTGTGAACCGATGGCCTCGTGTCTATTCGCGTCGCCAACCTCACGGTTATCGTCAGCTCAAAGAGGCGCAGAGTGTCGGTTGCCTGTATTTCATACGGAAACACAGCGCAATTATCAGGGGAACAGTCTGGGTGTTACTCTCCAGAGAAGCTTCCATTGTGCTTATCGTCTTTCACGCTGTGGGTGCGTTGGCTTCATCTTCTTACCCCAACCACTTACAGGAGTAAGCACCTGGGGTTCCCAGACTTGCCGCCTTCCTACAACGCGAAATCTATAGAGCACTTACCGGTAAGGACTGCAACCCGCAGCCCGCTAACTGCCTGAAAGATCAATACGTCTTACGCCATTGCTGCGTTGATGATCGGTCGGGCAAAATTGGGTCATTCCGGAAAAGTTCTTGTTTTAACAAGATTCAACACGGAAACAACCTCATTATTCCACTGCTAACCTTGTTATAGCAAGATGACTTTTGCCATTTATCACCCGGTTACTCACAGTTTTTTCACTTCCGCGTAGTGATTGCTTTAATAACCACCAAATCGGCTATGTCAAACTTAAGTAATAAGGTATAGCAGTTAATATAAGCATAGAAAAATGTGTGGCGCGAATCTTGATGGCTATTTAAAATCGGCCCCCATGAAAACAGAGACTCCAGCC
The DNA here is from genome assembly GCF_027919895.1 of Citrobacter sp. 21OH12SH02A-Citro. NCBI lineage: Bacteria > Pseudomonadati > Pseudomonadota > Gammaproteobacteria > Enterobacterales > Enterobacteriaceae > Citrobacter > Citrobacter sp. 21OH12SH02A-Citro. The sequence continues at coordinate 2,918,868 of NZ_CP114801.1, read as the reverse complement.
GTAAAAACAGTTGCCATTACTGCCGACGAAGCAGGGCAACGCATCGACAACTTTTTGCGCACCCAGCTCAAGGGCGTGCCGAAAAGTATGATTTATCGCATTTTGCGTAAAGGCGAAGTGCGGGTGAACAAAAAACGCATTAAACCCGAGTACAAACTCGAAGACGGGGACATTGTGCGTATTCCACCTGTACGTGTCGCTGAACGTGAAGAAGAGGCCATTTCACCGAATTTGCAGAAGGTCGCGGCGCTGACCGATGTCATTTTATATGAAGATGACCACATTCTGGTGCTTAACAAGCCTTCAGGTACGGCCGTGCATGGTGGAAGCGGATTAAGCTTTGGCGTCATTGAAGGCTTACGTGCGCTGCGCCCGGAAGCGCGTTTCCTTGAGCTGGTGCATCGCCTCGACCGGGATACCTCCGGCGTGCTGCTGGTGGCCAAAAAACGATCTGCCTTGCGTTCGTTGCATGAACAACTGCGTGAAAAAGGCATGCAGAAAGACTACCTCGCGTTGGTACGCGGCCAGTGGCAGTCCCATGTCAAAACCGTGCAGGCCCCGCTGTTAAAGAACATTCTGCAAAGCGGCGAGCGCATTGTGCGGGTGAATCAGGAAGGCAAACCATCGGAAACACGCTTTAAAGTGGAAGAGCGTTATGCGTTCGCTACGCTTGTGCGCTGCAGTCCCGTGACTGGACGAACGCACCAGATTCGCGTGCATACACAATATGCCGGACATCCGATTGCCTTTGACGACCGCTATGGCGATCGTGAGTTCGATAAGCAACTGGCGGATACCGGGCTGAGCAGGCTCTTTTTGCACGCCGCTGCGTTGAAATTTACTCATCCTGGGACGGGGGAAGTAATGCGTATTGAAGCGCCAATGGATAAGCAGTTGAAGCGCTGCCTCGAGGTGTTACGCAGTAAAGGCTGATGCGCATTGATATTATCGCGCATTACCTGTAGACCTGATGGCGTTGTGCCTATCAGGCCTACAGGATTAGGCCTAAACAGCCGTCAACCCGTCAGGCTTTTAACGGGTTCATATCTTCTCGTCGCAGCATTTGACACAGTGCGATTAGCGGTAAACCGATTAAAGTATTTGGGTCACGACCTTCCAGGCGCTCAAAAAGTGCAATGCCCAATCCTTCGCTTTTAAAACTACCGGCACAATGCAGCGGGCGCTCTTTGCGCACGTAATCTTCAATTTCCGTTTCGCTTAAATGACGAAAATGCACGTCGAACGGTTCAACTTCAGTTTGTAAATGTCCGGTCGCAGAATTATACAGCGCCAGTCCGGTATAAAACGTCACAATATTGCCACGGGCTTTGAGTAACTGCTGGCGTGCATTTTCTTCTGTTAACGGTTTGCCGGTTATTTCACCATCGAGAACACAAATTTGATCGGAACCAATAATAAGGTGCGATGGATAACGGTGGGCGAGAGATTGCGCTTTTTTCTGCGCCAGTCGCAAGACTAAGTGCCGGGGGGCTTCGCCCGGTAACGGCGTTTCATCAACCTCTGGTGCTGCGCATTCGAACGGGATTGCCAGTTTTTCTAGTAAAGCGCGACGCCAGGGAGAGGTAGAAGCAAGAATAAGTTGAGGCATATTTTTTCCCTCGCATATAGCGTATTGATGAGAGCCATTTTAAACTATGGACTTCGTCCTACAAGCTGGCTGTAATGGCTTGTGTTGAGCGATTTTAAGTCGATGACCCGCAATGTGTGCGAATTATTGGCAAAAGGCAACCACAGGCTGCCTTTTTCTTTGACTATATGACGTTACAAAGTTAATATGCGCGCCCTATGCAAAAGGTAAAATTACCCCTGACTCTTGATCCGGTTCGTACGGCTCAGAAACGCCTCGATTATGAAGGTATCTATACTTCTGATCTGGTTGAGCGTGTCGCCGATTCTGTAGTCAGTGTGGACAGTGATGTGGAATGCTCCATGTCGTTCGCTATCGATAACCAGCGCCTTGCCGTTATAACCGGTGATGCAAAGGTGTCGGTTACGCTCGAATGTCAGCGTTGCGGGAAACCGTTCCCACTTCATGTTCACACAACATATTGTTTTAGTCCTGTCCGTTCTGACGAGCAGGCTGAAGCACTCCCGGAAGCGTATGAGCCGATTGAGGTTAACGAATTCGGTGAAATCGATCTGCTTGCAATGGTTGAAGATGAGATTATCCTCTCCTTGCCGGTAGTTCCGGTGCATGATTCTGAACACTGTGAAGTGTCCGAGGCGGACATGGTCTTTGGCGAATTGCCTGATGAAGCGCAAAAACCAAACCCATTTGCCGTATTAGCCAGCTTAAAGCGTAAGTAATTGAGGAGTAAGGTCCATGGCCGTACAACAGAATAAACCAACCCGTTCCAAACGTGGCATGCGTCGTTCTCATGACGCTCTGACCGCAGTCACCAGCCTGTCTGTAGACAAAACTTCTGGTGAACAACACCTGCGTCACCACATCACTGCCGACGGTTTTTACCGTGGCCGTAAGGTAATCGCTAAGTAATCACGCATGACTCAATGGCTTTCCCGCTACGGTGAGAAAGACAAAGAGCACACGCGTGATGAAGCTTAGTGAGGCTTTCCCCGGGTAACTGGGGAAACACCTAACCGGGCAGCGACGATACCTTGACACGTCTAACCCTGGCGTTAGATGTCATGGGGGGTGATTTTGGCCCTACCGTGACAGTGCCTGCAGCATTGCAGGCACTGAATTCTAATTCGCAACTCACACTTCTTTTAGTCGGGGATCCCGATACAATCACGCCATTACTTGCCAAAGCTGACTTCGAACAAAGTTCACGTCTGCAGATTATCCCTGCTCAGTCAGTTATTGCCAGTGATGCCCGGCCCTCGCAAGCTATTCGCGCCAGTCGTGGAAGCTCAATGCGCGTTGCCCTGGAGCTCGTGAAAGAAGGACGAGCGGAAGCCTGTGTGAGCGCCGGTAATACAGGTGCGCTAATGGGTCTTGCGAAGTTATTGCTCAAACCCCTTGAGGGGATTGAGCGTCCTGCGCTGGTGACGGTTTTACCCCATCAGCAAAAGGGCAAAACGGTGGTGCTGGATTTGGGCGCCAACGTGGATTGTGATAGCACGATGTTGGTGCAATTTGCCGTCATGGGTTCCGTGCTGGCAGAAGAGGTGGTTGGAATTGCCAATCCCCGTGTTGCGTTGCTCAATATCGGTGAAGAAGAAACCAAGGGTCTCGACAGTATTCGGGATGCTTCTGCAGTGCTAAAAAGAATCCCTTCTATCAATTATATCGGCTATCTTGAAGCCAATGAGTTACTAACTGGCAAAACTGATGTGTTGGTCTGTGACGGCTTTACAGGTAATGTCACATTAAAGACGATGGAAGGTGTTGTCAGAATGTTCCTTTCACTGCTGAAGTCTCAGGGTGAGGGCAAAAAACGGTCGTGGTGGCTGCTGTTATTAAAACGTTGGTTACAAAAAAGCCTGACAAGGCGATTTAGTCACCTCAACCCCGACCAGTATAATGGCGCCTGTCTGTTAGGATTGCGCGGCACGGTGATTAAGAGTCATGGTGCGGCCAATCAGCGAGCATTTGAAGTCGCGATTGAACAGGCAGTGCAGGCGGTGCAGCGACAAGTTCCTCAGCGAATTGCCGCTCGCCTGGAATCTGTATACCCAGCTGGATTCGAACTGCTGGACGGTGGCGAAAACGCAAACTCGCGAGCACACAGATAACGGTGCGTTTGTGAATGCTGCCAACGTATCAGCGATTTGCTCGTGGCGGTATATAACCAAAAAGTGACTGAGCGTACATGTATACGAAGATTATTGGTACTGGCAGCTATCTGCCTGAACAAGTGCGTACTAACGCCGATTTGGAAAAAATGGTTGAGACATCTGATGAGTGGATCGTCACTCGCACAGGTATCCGTGAACGCCATATTGCAGCGCCAAATGAAACAGTTGCGACGATGGGCTTTGCCGCCGCAAACCGTGCAATTGAAATGGCGGGCATCGACAAAGAACAAATTGGTCTGATTGTGGTTGCCACCACATCATCCACACACGCATTTCCAAGTGCGGCATGCCAGATCCAAAGTATGCTGGGGATCAAAGGCTGTCCGGCGTTTGACGTTGCAGCCGCTTGTGCCGGTTTCACCTACGCCCTGAGCGTTGCCGACCAGTACGTTAAGTCTGGCGCAGTGAAGCATGCTCTGGTGGTTGGCTCAGATGTCCTCGCTCGTACCTGTGATCCAACCGATCGCGGGACGATCATTATTTTCGGCGATGGCGCAGGTGCGGTTGTACTGAGCGCATCAGAAGAGCCCGGCATTCTCTCTACGCATCTGCACGCTGATGGTCGCTATGGCGAACTGTTGACGCTGCCTAATGCCGATCGCGTGAACCCGGAAAACCCGATTCACCTGACGATGGCGGGTAACGAAGTATTTAAAGTCGCGGTGACCGAGCTTGCACACATCGTTGATGAAACGCTGGAAGCAAATAATCTCGATCGTTCTGCACTGGACTGGCTGGTGCCGCATCAGGCAAACCTCCGCATTATTAGCGCAACCGCGAAAAAGCTGGGTATGTCGATGGATAATGTTGTCGTGACGCTCGACAGACATGGCAATACCTCCGCGGCCTCCGTACCGTGCGCGCTGGACGAAGCCGTCCGCGACGGGCGTATTAAAGCTGGGCAGTTGATATTGCTTGAAGCCTTTGGGGGTGGATTCACCTGGGGCTCTGCGCTGATTCGTTTCTAGTATAAGGATTTAAACATGACGCAATTTGCATTTGTGTTCCCGGGGCAGGGTTCCCAGACCGTTGGGATGTTGTCTGAAATGGCAGCAAACTACCCAATTGTTGAAGAAACTTTTGCTGAAGCATCAGCTGCGCTGGGCTATGATCTGTGGGCGTTGACTCAGCAGGGACCGGCCGAAGAGCTGAATAAAACCTGGCAGACGCAGCCAGCACTGTTGACTGCCTCTGTTGCGCTTTATCGCGTATGGCAGCAGCTGGGTGGTAAAACACCTGCGCTGATGGCTGGTCACAGCCTGGGCGAATACTCTGCGCTGGTGTGTGCGGGTGTTATCGGTTTTGCCGATGCCGTACGTCTGGTTGAACTGCGTGGCAAATTCATGCAGGAAGCGGTACCGGAAGGCACTGGCGGCATGTCTGCTATTATCGGTCTGGACGACGCTGCTATCGCTAAAGCGTGTGAAGAGTCTGCCGAAGGTCAGGTGGTTTCACCGGTAAACTTTAACTCACCGGGTCAGGTGGTTATTGCCGGGCATAAAGAAGCCGTAGAACGTGCCGGCGCAGCCTGTAAAGCGGCTGGCGCTAAGCGTGCTCTGCCACTGCCGGTCAGCGTTCCTTCTCACTGCGCGCTGATGAAGCCAGCTGCTGAGAAACTGGCCGTTGAACTGCAAAAAATTACTTTTAACGCGCCGACTGTTCCGGTTGTGAACAACGTCGACGTGAAGTGCGAAACAGACGCAGACGCTATTCGCGATGCGCTGGTTCGCCAGCTGTACAGCCCGGTTCAATGGACTAAAACCGTTGAATTCATGGCGTCCCAGGGCGTAGAGCACCTGTATGAAGTTGGTCCGGGCAAAGTTCTGACCGGTTTGACGAAACGTATTGTTGACACCCTGACTGCTTCGGCAATGAATGAGCCGGCGGCATTATCTGCGGCGCTAGAGCAATAAAAGAGGAAGACCATGAGTTTTGAAGGAAAAGTCGCGCTGGTTACCGGTGCAAGCCGTGGCATTGGCCGCGCAATTGCTGAAACACTCGTTGCCCGTGGCGCGAAAGTTATCGGTACTGCAACCAGCGAAAGCGGTGCGCAGGCCATTAGCGATTACTTGGGTGCAAATGGTAAAGGTCTGATGTTGAACGTGACCGATCCGGCATCTATCGAATCTGTTCTGGGAAATATTCGCGCAGAATTTGGTGAAGTCGATATCCTGGTCAATAATGCCGGGATTACTCGTGATAACCTGTTAATGCGCATGAAAGATGACGAGTGGAACGATATCATCGAAACCAACCTGTCATCTGTTTTCCGTCTGTCAAAAGCGGTAATGCGAGCTATGATGAAAAAGCGTCATGGGCGTATTATCACTATCGGTTCTGTGGTTGGTACCATGGGAAATGCGGGTCAGGCAAACTACGCTGCGGCGAAAGCGGGTCTGATCGGCTTCAGTAAATCACTGGCGCGCGAAGTTGCGTCTCGTGGCATTACTGTAAACGTTGTTGCTCCGGGCTTTATTGAAACGGACATGACGCGTGCGCTGTCTGATGATCAGCGTGCGGGTATTCTGGCGCAGGTTCCTGCGGGTCGCCTTGGCGGCGCTCAGGAAATCGCCAGTGCGGTTGCATTTTTAGCTTCTGACGAAGCAAGTTACATCACAGGTGAGACTTTGCACGTCAACGGCGGGATGTACATGGTTTAACCACGAGATAAAAAAATTTGCGTTATTAGGGTGAATGCCCTCAAAATAACGTAAAATCGTGGTAAGACCTGCCGGGATTTAGTTGCAAATTTTTCAACATTTTATACACTACGAAAACCATCGCGAAAGCGAGTTTTGATAGGAAATTTAAGAGTATGAGCACTATCGAAGAACGCGTTAAGAAAATTATCGGCGAACAGCTGGGCGTTAAGCAGGAAGAAGTAACCAACAATGCTTCCTTCGTTGAAGACCTGGGCGCAGATTCTCTTGACACCGTTGAGCTGGTAATGGCTCTGGAAGAAGAGTTTGATACTGAGATTCCGGACGAAGAAGCTGAGAAAATCACTACCGTTCAGGCTGCCATTGATTACATCAACGGCCACCAGGCGTAAGTGAACATCTCCAGGCGGTCATTCGACCGCCTGAGTTTTATCTTTTTATCCCACTTGAATTATTTTCCCTCCCTGGAGGACAACCGTGTCTAAGCGTCGTGTAGTTGTGACCGGACTGGGCATGTTGTCTCCTGTCGGCAATACCGTAGAGTCTACCTGGAAAGCTCTCCTTGCCGGTCAGAGTGGCATCAGCCTGATCGACCATTTCGATACTAGCGCCTATGCAACGAAATTTGCTGGCTTAGTAAAGGATTTTAACTGTGAAGACATTATCTCGCGCAAAGAACAGCGCAAGATGGATGCTTTCATTCAATATGGAATTGTCGCTGGCGTTCAGGCCATGCAGGATTCTGGTCTCGAAATTACGGAAGAGAACGCTCACCGTATTGGCGCCGCTATCGGCTCTGGTATTGGCGGTCTCGGATTGATCGAAGAAAACCACACCTCTTTGGTGAATGGCGGTCCACGTAAGATCAGCCCGTTCTTCGTTCCGTCAACGATTGTTAACATGGTGGCAGGTCACCTGACCATCATGTACGGCCTGCAAGGGCCAAGCATCTCCATTGCGACCGCCTGTACTTCAGGTGTGCATAACATTGGTCATGCAGCACGTATCATTGCATACGGCGATGCAGACGCGATGGTTGCGGGTGGTGCAGAAAAAGCCAGTACCCCGCTGGGCGTGGGTGGTTTTGGCGCGGCACGTGCGCTGTCTACACGTAATGATAACCCGCAAGCGGCAAGCCGTCCGTGGGATAAAGAACGTGATGGCTTTGTGCTGGGCGACGGCGCAGGCATGGTGGTACTGGAAGAGTACGAGCATGCGAAAGCGCGCGGTGCAAAAATCTATGCTGAAGTCGTTGGTTTTGGCATGAGCAGCGATGCTTACCACATGACGTCACCACCTGAAAACGGTGCGGGCGCTGCGCTGGCAATGGTCAACGCACTACGCGATGCTGCTATCGAAGCGGGTCAGATTGGCTATGTCAACGCGCATGGCACGTCTACTCCTGCTGGCGATAAAGCCGAAACCCAGGCAGTGAAATCTGTCTTTGGCGATGCGGCAAGCCGTGTGATGGTAAGCTCCACTAAATCCATGACCGGACACCTGTTGGGTGCGGCGGGCGCGGTAGAGTCTATTTTCTCTATCCTGGCGCTGCGCGATCAGGCTATTCCGCCAACCATCAACCTGGATAACCCGGATGAAGGTTGTGACCTGGACTTCGTACCTCACGAAGCGCGTCAGGTTAGTGGTCTGGAGTACGCACTGTGTAACTCCTTCGGCTTTGGCGGGACTAACGGTTCGTTGATCTTTAAAAAGATTTAAGTCTGCCAGGTGGTGCGTTAGCATCGATAGCAATTTAAAAAGGTCCGCTTGTCGGGCCTTTTTTTATTCGGTTTTCCACCCTTGTCCTGTGTTGTTCATCCTGCCAAACTAGCGGACCAGAAATAAGGAGCCACCATGTTCTTAATTAATGGCTGCGAGCAGAATATGCTGGCCGCAAGCGATCGAGCGACCCAATTCGGTGATGGCTGTTTTACCACTGCGCGTATTATTGACGGCGAAATTTGCCTCTTTGCAGCGCATCTTGCGCGTTTACAAGACGCCTGCCAAAAATTGCTGATCTCTTTCGAAGATTGGTCAGAGCTGCAAAGTGAAATGAAAATGCTGGCGCAAGGGCATGCGCGGGGCGTGTTAAAAGTGATTATCAGCCGTGGTAGCGGTGGCCGTGGTTACAGCGGCGCAAACTGTCGCAGTGCCACACGTATTCTCTCTGTTTCAGCCTGGCCCGATCATTACGATCGTTGGCGACTGGAGGGGATAACGCTGGCGTTAAGTCCAGTGCGTCTGGGGCGTAATCCGTTGCTTGCCGGACTTAAGCACCTGAATAGACTGGAACAGGTGTTGATTCGCTCTCATCTTGAGCAGACGGCAGCTGATGAAGCACTGGTTCTTGACAGTGAGGGATGGGTTACGGAATGCTGTGCGGCTAATTTGTTCTGGCGTAAGGGGGATGTGGTTTACACTCCCCGGCTGGATCAGGCCGGAGTGAACGGCATTATGCGACAATTCTGTATCCGGATGCTGGCACAATCGTCGTTCAGCATTGTCGAAGTGTATGCCGGGTTGGAAGAGGTTATGCAGGCCGATGAAATCGTCGTCTGTAATGCGTTAATGCCTGTTATTCCCGTACGCACCTGTGGCGACACGCTGCTGTCTGCACGTATGTTGTTCGATTTTTTAGCCCCACTTTGTGAGCACCCGAATTAGTCATGAAAAAACTGTTACTTGTTGTCCTGTTATTGCTGGTTGTGCTGGGCATAGCTGCGGGAGTGGGAATGTGGAAAGTTCGCCATCTGGCGGACAGTAAGTTATTGATTAAAGAAGAGACGATTTTTACGCTGAAAGCGGGTACGGGCCGTCTGGTTCTCGGTGAACAGTTGTATGCGGACAACGTTATCAATCGTCCGCGTGTATTCCAGTGGCTGCTGCGTGTGGAACCCGAACTGTCGCATTTTAAAGCCGGAACCTACCGTTTTACGCCCGACATGACGGTACGGGACATGTTGCAACTGCTGGAAAGCGGTAAAGAGGCGCAGTTCCCGTTACGTCTGGTTGAAGGGATGCGTCTGAGCGACTACCTCAAACAGCTGCGTGACGCCCCGTACATCAAACATACGCTGAGCGATGATAATTACGAGACCGTTGCACAGGCGCTGAAGCTGGAAAACCCGCAATGGGTGGAAGGCTGGTTCTGGCCAGATACCTGGATGTATACCGCCAATACAACTGACGTGGCGTTACTAAAACGCGCACATCAGAAAATGGTTAAAGCGGTAGACTCGGTCTGGGAAGGGCGCGCTGAAGGCCTGCCTTATCAGGACAAAAATCAGCTGGTAACCATGGCCTCTATTATCGAAAAAGAGACTGCGGTTGCCAGCGAGCGTGACCAGGTGGCTTCCGTCTTTATTAACCGCTTACGGATTGGCATGCGTTTACAGACCGATCCGACGGTGATTTACGGGATGGGGTCACGGTATAATGGCAAGCTGTCGCGTGTGGATTTAGATACCCCGACCGCCTATAACACCTATACCATTACGGGGTTGCCGCCTGGCCCGATTGCCATGCCGGGAGAGGCCTCATTGCAGGCCGCGGCGCATCCGGCAAAAACGCCGTACCTCTATTTCGTGGCTGACGGTAAAGGCGGTCACACGTTTAACACCAATCTTGCCAGCCACAACCGGTCCGTGCAGGATTACCTGAAAGTGCTTAAGGAAAAAAATGGGCAGTAACTATATCGTCATCGAGGGCCTGGAAGGCGCCGGAAAAACCACTGCGCGTAACGTGGTGGTAGAGACACTTGAGCAACTCGGTATTCGTGACATGGTTTTTACCCGCGAACCGGGGGGAACTCAGCTCGCGGAGAAACTAAGAAGTCTGGTGCTGGACATTAAGTCGGTGGGTGACGAGGTCATCACTGACAAAGCTGAAGTTCTGATGTTTTACGCCGCGCGCGTACAGCTGGTCGAAACCGTTATTAAACCTGCGCTGGCAAAAGGCGCATGGGTAATTGGCGACCGTCACGATTTGTCGACCCAGGCGTATCAGGGGGGCGGACGCGGCATCGATCAAAACATGCTGGCAACCCTGCGCGATGCTGTGCTCGGTGATTTTCGCCCGGACCTGACGCTCTATCTGGACGTGACTCCAGAAGTCGGATTGAAGCGTGCCCGTGCGCGCGGCGAGCTGGATCGTATTGAGCAGGAATCTTTCGATTTCTTTAATCGCACCCGCGCGCGCTATCTTGAACTGGCTGCCAAAGATGCCAGCATTCGTACCATCGACGCTACGCAGCCGCTGGAAGCTGTGATGGCTGATATCCGCAATACCATCACCCAGTGGGTGCAGGAGCAGGGCGCATGAAATGGTACCCATGGTTACGGCCAGATTTTGAAAAACTGGTAGCCAGCTACCAGGCGGGTCGTGGTCACCATGCGTTACTGATTCAGGCATTACCCGGAATGGGTGACGACGCGCTGATTTACGCGCTCAGTCGCTATTTAATGTGCCAGCAGCCGGAAGGGCATAAAAGCTGCGGACACTGCCGGGGCTGTCAGCTGATGCAGGCGGGGACGCATCCTGACTACTATTCGCTGCTGCCGGAAAAAGGCAAAAGCACGCTGGGGGTTGATGCGGTACGTGAAGTGAGTGAAAAACTGTACGAGCATTCACGCCTTGGCGGTGCGAAAGTGGTGTGGATCCCTGATGCTGCCCAGTTAACTGATGCTGCTGCCAATGCTCTGCTAAAAACGCTGGAAGAACCGCCAGCACAAACCTGGTTTTTCCTCGCCAGCACAGAGCCTGCGCGATTGCTGGCGACATTGCGCAGCCGCTGCCGGTTACACCATCTTGCGCCGCCGGCTGAGTCGTACGCAATCTCCTGGCTCGCCCGCGAAGTGACCGCATCTCCAGAAGCGCTGTTGAGCGCATTACGCCTGAGCGCGGGTTCGCCTGGTGCGGCACTCTCGTTGTTACAGGCTGAAAGCTGGGCGCATCGCACAGATTTTTGTGCGGCACTGGCAAACACATTAAACGCAGGTGACTGGTATATCCTGCTCGCGGCGTTAAACCACGATCAGGCCGCCGCCCGTTTACACTGGCTGGCAACGTTGTTGACGGATGCCTTGAAGCGTCCGTATGGGGTTTCCCATTTAACCAATCCTGATGCGCTGGACCTGATATCTTCTATCGCAGAACGGTTATCCGTCGCCCGGATACAGGCGATACTCGGTGACGTTTGTCATTGCCGTCAGCAGTTGCTGAACGTAACAGGCGTAAACCGTGAACTGGTGTTAACCGATCTTATCCTGCGTATTGAGCATTACCTGCAACCAGGCACCGTACTGCCTGTTCCCCATCTTTGAGAGAGACATTATGTTTTTAGTCGACTCACACTGCCATCTTGATGGCCTGGATTATCAATCTCTGCATAAGGACGTGGATGACGTGCTGGCGAAAGCAGCCGCACGCGATGTGAAATTCTGTCTTGCCGTCGCGACCACTCTGCCAGGATACCGCAGTATGCGCGAACTGGTCGGTGAACGTGACAATGTGGTGTTCTCCTGCGGCGTGCATCCGTTAAATCAGGATGAAGCCTATGATGTTGAAGACCTGCGCCGTTTTGCCGCCGAAGAGGGTGTTGTGGCGATGGGGGAAACCGGGCTGGACTATTTCTATACGCCGGAAACAAAGGTGCGCCAGCAGGAATCTTTTATCCATCATATTCAGATTGGCCGTGAGTTACAAAAGCCAGTTATCGTACATACCCGCGATGCGCGGGCCGATACGCTGTCTATTCTGCGCGAAGAAAAAGTGACGGATTGTGGTGGCGTACTACACTGTTTTACAGAAGACAGAGAAACGGCGGGCAAATTGCTGGACCTCGGATTTTATATCTCGTTTTCCGGCATCGTCACGTTCCGTAACGCAGATCAGCTCCGTGATGCCGCCCGCTATGTTCCTCTGGATCGGTTGCTGGTTGAGACGGATTCTCCCTACCTTGCGCCTGTACCGCATCGTGGAAAAGAGAACCAGCCCGCCATGACCCGTGACGTTGCGGAGTATATGGCCGTAGTGAAAGGTGTTGCCGTTGAAGAACTGGCGCAGGCAACCACTGATAACTTTGCCCGCCTGTTTCACATCGACGCTTCTCGCCTGCAATCCGTTCGTTAACTGACTTTTTTTAAAGCTCGTAATTAATAAGCAAAGCGAGTAAAGTTCACCGCCTCAAAATGGGCGGTGAATAACCGGTTTGACACATTCAGAAACGCATTTTATCGGAATGTGCGGATTTTACGGCCATCCACGACTGAATTGTGATAGCCGTCAAACAAAAACAAACTGAATTATTTTACTCTGTGTAATAAATAAAGGGTACTTAGATGCCCTGTACACGGCGAGGTTCTCCCCCCTCGCTAATGCGTGAGAACGTAGAAAAGCACAAATACTCAGGAGCACTCTCAATTATGTTTAAGAATGCATTTGCTAACCTGCAAAAGGTCGGTAAATCGCTGATGCTGCCGGTATCCGTACTCCCGATTGCAGGTATCCTGCTGGGTGTCGGTTCCGCTAACTTCAGCTGGCTGCCAGCCGTTGTATCGCACGTAATGGCAGAAGCAGGCGGTTCTGTTTTTGCAAACATGCCGCTGATTTTTGCCATCGGTGTCGCGTTAGGCTTCACCAATAACGACGGCGTATCTGCACTGGCATCCGTTGTTGCCTACGGCATTATGGTTAAGACCATGGCTGTTGTTGCGCCGCTGGTTCTGCATTTACCTGCTGAAGAGATCGCAGCTAAACACCTTGCTGATACGGGTGTTCTCGGGGGGATTATCTCCGGTGCGATTGCAGCGTATATGTTCAACCGTTTCTACCGTATCAAATTGCCTGAGTATCTTGGCTTCTTTGCGGGTAAGCGCTTCGTTCCTATCATTTCTGGTCTGGCCGCTATCTTCACCGGTGTGGTTCTGTCCTTCATTTGGCCGCCGATCGGGACTGCTATTCAGACGTTTTCCCAGTGGGCTGCATACCAGAACCCGGTCGTAGCGTTCGGTATCTATGGCTTCATTGAACGCTGCCTGGTGCCGTTTGGTCTGCACCATATCTGGAACGTTCCATTCCAGATGCAGATCGGTGAATACACCAATGCTGCGGGCCAGGTATTCCACGGCGATATCCCTCGCTATATGGCGGGTGACCCGACTGCGGGCAAACTGTCTGGTGGCTTCCTGTTCAAAATGTACGGTCTGCCGGCTGCCGCTATCGCTATCTGGCACTCTGCTAAACCAGAAAACCGCGCGAAAGTGGGCGGTATCATGATCTCCGCGGCGCTGACCTCGTTCCTGACCGGTATTACCGAACCGATCGAGTTCTCGTTCATGTTCGTGGCACCGATCCTGTACATCATCCACGCAATTCTGGCTGGTCTGGCATTCCCGATCTGTATCCTGCTGGGTATGCGTGACGGTACGTCGTTCTCCCACGGTCTGATCGACTTTATCGTTCTGTCCGGTAACAGCAGCAAACTGTGGCTGTTCCCGATTGTTGGTATCGGTTATGCGATTGTTTACTACACCATCTTCCGTGTGCTGATCAAAGCGCTGGACCTGAAAACTCCGGGTCGTGAAGATGCTACCGAAGATACCAAAGCGGGTGCGTCCGGCGAAATGGCTCCGGCCCTGGTTGCGGCATTCGGCGGTAAAGAAAACATCACTAACCTCGATGCGTGCATCACTCGTCTGCGTGTCAGCGTCGCTGACGTTGCCAAAGTGGATCAGGCTGGCCTGAAGAAACTGGGTGCGGCGGGCGTTGTAGTGGCGGGTTCCGGTGTTCAGGCTATCTTCGGTACTAAGTCCGATAACCTGAAAACTGAAATGGATGAGTACATCCGTCACAGCTAAGCAGTAAAAAGTTGGGGAGAATTAAGGCAGCCTGCGGGCTGCCTTTTTTAATGCATTAATTGGCCTGAACGCGAATCGGCGCAGTGGCGGCGAACAACCACGGACGAGCCTCTGCGTTCACGCGTGGGGATAACGTCTCTCTGACCTGCTGGTGGTAATCATCAATCCACTGCTTTTCAGCCTCACTTAGCAGATGCAGTTCAACCAGACTTAAATCAATTGGCACCAGCGTCAGCGTTGAGAAGCGACAGAAGCCAGGACGACTGTTGATAATCTCCACCTGATTCTCAATACGGATCCCATATTCTCCGGCCAGATAATAACCCGGCTCGATGGTAATGATATTGCCCGCAACCAGGGGCCAGGGGTTTACTTTTTTGGCAATGCGATGGGGCTGCTCATGGATCAGGAGCTGATGGCCTACGCCGTGTCCCGTACCGTGATCAAAATCCAGACCCAGATCCCACAGCGCCCGACGGCTAAAGGCATCCAGCTGATGACCCTGAGTGCCGCTGGGAAATTGCAGCGAGATAAGCGACAAAAAGCCTTTCAACACAGCGGTGTAATGCAGACGACGCTGCGGATCCTGTGGACCAAACGCGAGGGTGCGCGTTGTATCCGTCGTACCATTATGGTACTGGCCGCCGGAATCATTCAGATACATGGCCTGAGAGGTAATGGGCGTATTGGTTTTTTCGCTGGAATGGTAATGGCACATTGCGGCATTGCTGGCTGAGGCCGAAATCGTGTTGAAGCTTTGCTCGATAAATCCCGGCTGCTGCTGGCGAAATTCCAGTTGCCTGGCCTGAGCTTCCAGCTCAGT
Organism: Citrobacter sp. 21OH12SH02A-Citro; assembly: GCF_027919895.1. NCBI lineage: Bacteria > Pseudomonadati > Pseudomonadota > Gammaproteobacteria > Enterobacterales > Enterobacteriaceae > Citrobacter > Citrobacter sp. 21OH12SH02A-Citro. Next base: position 2,903,746 of record NZ_CP114801.1, on the reverse strand, counting down.
GACCGGATTGCCTGCCGCTTCGCGCAAGGGAACTTCATGCGTAAGCCATGCCAGAAAGTTAACCCAGGCCGCGCCATCTTGTTCATGGCATTCCCGATAGCCCGCCAGTTCAACGTCATTCTTGTGCGCTTTCATCAAGGTGATGGGATCGGGTGCCCATAAGACTTCGCCACCGTGTTCTACAATGGCAAAACGCAGCGCGACCGGGGCGTAGTCTTTATCGACCAAAAAGCGTTTCCCTTTGGCTAACTGCTGGCAGCGGGCAAGAAAACTCTCTTGTGGGGCCAGCGTGAGCGTATTCAGCAGTGCAGCAGGGAGCTGCTGGGTTTTGTTGCTATCAACAAACCATTCCAGCTCGCCGCTGCGATGGAGCAGGGCGAACGAAAACGGCACTGGCACCATTGGCAGATCGGAACCGCGCACATTCAGCAGCCAGGCAATGTTATCCGGCAGCGTGATCGCCAGAACGTCGGCCTGTTGTTGCGTGAGCAGATCCACGACGCGGGCACGTTTTTGTGTGCTGCTTTCCCCGCTGATTTCAATGGGCATTTCACGAATGATGCCGCAGGGGGCTGCCGGGCGGTCAAGCCATACCTGGTCGAAAGGATCTTGCTCAAGAGGCGCCAGCTCGCAATGGGTCGCCGACAGTGCTTCAAACTGGCTGTTGACCATCAGCAACGGTTCAAAACCGATACGCGCGCCCGCAGCAACGTGAGACTGCAAATAGTCGGCCAGCGGTTCGTCATGTAAATGGTGAATTTCAAAATCATCCAGCGAGACTTCATTGCGCACCTGGACCTGATAGCGTCCATCGACAAACATTAATGCGCGGTCGCGCAGGACCAACGCGAGACCAGCGGAGCCGCTAAAACCGGTCAGCCAGGCCAGCTTATTGTCATGCGGTGTACAATCTTCGCTTTGGTAAGCGTCGGCGCGCGGAACAATCATGCCATCCAGCCCTTGCGCTAACAGCAGGTTGCGCAGAGCGGAAAGAGGAGTTGAGTTGTGCATAGTTACCTTCAGGCCTTAACGGAACGGCGGTTCGTTGAACGTACGTAATTTACGGGAGTGCAGTCGATCGCCTTCAGCACGCAGACGATCGATTGCCCGGATACCTATTTGCAGGTGCTCGGAAATGGCACCTTCATAAAAACGGTTGGCCTGACCAGGCAGTTTGATCTCGCCGTGCAGCGGTTTATCGGAAACGCACAGCAGCGTGCCGTAAGGGACACGGAAGCGGTAACCCTGGGCGGCGATGGTGGCGCTTTCCATATCAATGGCCACCGCGCGACTGAGGTTAAAACGCAGCGCAGAAGCGGAATAGCGTAACTCCCAGTTGCGATCGTCGGTGGTGACGACGGTACCGGTACGCAGGCGCTGTTTAACTTCTTCGCCGGGCATGCCGCTGACTTCTTTGGTGGCGTCATACAGTGCACGTTGTACTTCCGCAATGCTCGGAATCGGAATATCCGGCGGCAGGACGGCATCCAGCACGTGGTCGTCACGCAGATAAGCGTGGGCCAGAACATAGTCGCCAATCGCCTGGCTTTCACGCAGGCCGCCACAGTGTCCAATCATCAGCCAGACGTCAGGGCGCAGTACGGCCAGATGATCACAAATGGTTTTAGCGTTAGACGGGCCAACGCCGATATTGACCAGCGTGATCCCCTGACCGTCGGCGGTGATTAGATGCCAGGCGGGCATCTGATGTTTCTTCCAGGCGAGATCGGAGATGGCCTCTTCTGGAGCTTCCGTTTCAGCGGTGATCCAGATCCCGCCCGCGCATGACAGCGCGATATAGGGGCTGTTCGGATCGAGGATCTGGCTGCAGCCCCAGCGCACGAACTCATCGACATAGCGGGTGTAGTTGGTGAACAGCACAAATGGCTGGAAATGTTCAACCGGCGTTCCCGTGTAGTGACGCAGTCGTGCGAGCGAAAAATCTACTCGTCGGGCGTCGAAGTGCGACAGCGGGGAGAATTCCGCCGGATGATAGGTACCATCGGCTGTTTCATCTCCAATTTGTGACAACTCGGTAGTGGGGAAATGGCGCGTTAATCCGGCGCTCATTGAGCGGTCGAGCGTCAGCTCAGAACCGTCAATCACATAGGGATAAGGGATTTCATGCTGCGACGGTTCGACGGAGATATGCGCATCATAATCCTGATACAGCAGCGTGAGTTGTTCTTCAAGATAGGGACGAAAAAGCGACGGACGGGTGATCGTAGTGGTATAGCTACCCGCATGGGTAAAACGGCCATAAGCGCGGGTTTTCGGGGGATTGGTGGCGCTGCCATCCCAGGTGACACAAAGCGATGGGTAAACAAAAAGACCATTATGGCGGGCGATTATGTCAGGGAGCGTCCCTGTTTCAATGTACTTACCAATGGCGCTACGCAGTGCTTTAACCGACTGCTCGTACAGCGCGTCCAGTTTATCCAGTGCCTGAGTTGGGGTCAGGCTAGAGCCCTTATTGTTCATGTCTGTCTCCTTGTTCCACAGATGTACTGCTCTCCCGATAGTATGTCACAGGAATATGAAACAAAAGTCAGACGTTGAGGAAGATTGTGCGAAGGCCGAATGACCTTCGCATCAGGGCTTAACTGTGCTGCTTATCCCGCATCAGCAATGCAGTGGCGGCGGAAATAAGACACCCGGCCATCAGATAAATGGCCACGCTGTGCCAGTCTCCTCCAGAGAATGTCACCAGTGCCGCAGCAATGAAGGGGGTAAAACCACCGCCAACCACACTTGCCACCTGATAGCCAACGCCTGCGCCGCTGTAGCGATAACTTGCGCCAAACAAACCGGTAAACATAGGCTGCTGTACACAGACCACCATATCGTGCGCAATATTGGCCAACATAATCGCGAAGAACACGATCCAGAAAATAGACTGTGCTTCCAGCGCCATAAAGAACGGGAAGGCGCTCAGCGTACCGACCAGTGCACCGGTAATGTACACGCGCCGTCGACCAAAGCGGTCGGCAAGCCAGGCAAAGCAGGGGATGGTCAGACAGCTCAGTCCTCCCACTAACAAACCGATATTCAGAAACAGCTCGCGGGGTAGGCCCAGGTTCTGCGTAGAGTAATTAAGGGCAAACGCGGTGACGATATACATCGTCAGCAGTTCACATAAGCGCAAGCCGATAATTTTTAAGAATGCGCCCGGATGGCGGATTAACGCCTCGACCACCGGTAACCGCTTTTTCTCTGGTTGCGCTGCCTGTTGCTGCTGTTCGAATTCGGCTGATTCATCCATTCTGTTACGCATCCACAACGCGCCCAAAACCAGTACGATGCTGAACAGGAACGGAATACGCCAGCCCCAGCTCAGGAACTGCTCATCGGTGGTTTGCGAGCTAATCAGTGAGACCAGACCGGTAGAAAGCAGCAGTCCGACGCCGTAACCGACCTGAACGCCACTGCTGTAGAAGGCTTTTTTATTTTTCGGCGCGCTTTCGACCGAGAGCAACGCCGCGCCGCCCCATTCACCACCAACGGCGAATCCCTGAATGGCGCGTAGCGTCACCAGCAGCACAGGGGCCCACCAGCCAATAGTGTCAAAAGAAGGAATAATCCCTATCAGCGCAGTGGCAATCCCCATCATCCAGACGGTGAGCATCAGCATGCGTTTACGGCCAAGGCGATCGCCAAAGTGGCCGAAGATAACCCCGCCTAACGGACGGAACAAAAATCCGACGCCAAAGGTGGCAAATGCGGCAAGTGTTCCCATTGCCGGGCTAACCTGCGGGAAGAACTCGCGATTAAAGACCAGTGCGGCGGTGATGCCATAAAGCAGAAAATCATACCAGTCGACCACGGCGCCAGCGAAGCTACCAAGCGCAGCGCGTCGGGCACGATGAAGCGAAGAGACGTCCTCTTGGGGACCCGCGGAGGTGAGAGTGGAATCCATAGTTATCCTGTCTGTACTGTCTTTTAGTTATTAGTATTTGAATTGGGCTACACACATTGCAGTCGATATATTAACGACCGTTATGAGATTACCGCGACAGACGGGAAGAGAAAACGATTATCTCCCTCACCAGAGGGCTACATGAAAAATAAGATGAATGAAAAACAGAAAAGCAAAAAGCCTGCTTAGTTTCCTAAGCAGGCTTCTTAAATTTGGCTCCTCTGACTGGACTCGAACCAGTGACATACGGATTAACAGTCCGCCGTTCTACCGACTGAACTACAGAGGAATCGTTTGAACGAGGCGCATATTAGCGAGGGCGATGAGGCTTGTCAAAGGGGGAAATACATTTGTGCGTTCGTTTGCTGACAAAATCAGCAAAGCGGCGATCTTTCCGTCTTTTTATGCTTTTGCCCCATTCTGGTGCGCGTCTACCTCTTCCAGGGCAGCCAGAATGAGAGATTCAGGTGTGCAAAAAGTCCATTCTTCACCTTTGAGCCTGACTTTACGCGGTTTTAACCGTAAAACACGGCTGCTGACTAAACTGGCAAGCATCTTGCAATCCTGAAATTAATGACTGCCAGCACGGGTTCTGGTATTCCGACAGGAGGCAAAATGAACTTCAGACGACTGAAATATTTCGTGAAAATCGTCGATATTGGTAGCCTGACCCAGGCAGCGGAAGTGTTGCATATCGCGCAACCCGCGCTGAGCCAGCAGGTTGCTACGCTGGAAGGCGAACTGGATCAGCAACTGCTGATTCGCACCAAACGCGGCGTCACACCGACGGAAGCGGGGAAAGTGTTGTATGCCCATGCGCGGACGATTTTACGCCAGTGCGAGCAGGCGCAACTTGCGGTCAATAACGTGGGTCAGACCCTGGGGGGACAGGTCTCTATTGGCCTGGCACCGGGGACGGCGGCGTCAGCCATCACTATGCCGTTATTACAGACAGTACGAGCAGAGCTGCCCGATGTGCTGGTCTATTTGCATGAAAACAGTGGGGCGGTGCTGAATGACAAGCTGCTCAGTGGGCATTTAGACATGGCGGTGCTCTACGAGCGCTCACCCGTGGCGGGTATCAGCAGTCAACCGTTGCTTAAAGAGGATCTGTACCTGGTCGGGACGCGTGATTGCCCGGGGCAAAGCGTTGATTTAGCCGCGGTGGCGCAGATGAATCTGTTTTTGCCACGGGATTACAGCGCAGTTCGCCTGCGTGTAGATGAAGCTTTTTCGCTTCGTCGCCTGACGGCCAAAGTGATTGGCGAAATTGAATCTATCGCCACCTTAACGGCTGCCATCGCCAGTGGGATGGGCGTCACAGTGTTGCCTGAGTCGGCGGCCCGTTCATTATGTAATGCCGCTAACGGCTGGATGGCGCGGATAACAACCCCATCGATGAATCTGCCATTATCGCTGAACGTCTCAGCCAGAGGGAGCTTATCGCCGCAGGCACAGGCCGTGAAGGAGATCCTGTTGTCGCTGGTAAGCCGTCCGGCACTGGAAAACCGCGAGCTACAGCTGGTCAGCTAAACCTTATTCCCTCCAGGAATAAGATGCGGGTTTTTATTATTTGTTATGCCGGGCATCAGACTTTAACAATAGCGTAATGTCTGATGCGCCCGGAGCGAAAAGTGAATTTCCAGCAACTTAAAATAATCCGCGAGGCGGCCCGTCAGGATTACAACCTGACGGAAGTCGCGAATATACTGTACACCTCGCAGTCGGGAGTCAGCCGACATATTCGTGAACTTGAAGATGAACTTGGCATTGAGATTTTTATCCGTCGCGGTAAACGCCTGCTGGGCATGACCGAACCGGGCAAAGCCTTGCTGGTTATTGCCGAGCGTATTCTGAATGAGGCCAGCAACGTTCGCAGACTGGCGGATCTGTTTACCAATGACACGTCCGGTGTACTGACGATTGCCACCACGCATACACAGGCACGCTATAGCCTGCCCGCGGTGATTAAAGCCTTTCGTGAGCTCTTCCCTGAGGTGCGTCTGGAACTGATCCAGGGTACACCGCAGGAGATTGACGTACTGTTGCAAAACGGTGGGGCAGACATCGGGATTGCCAGCGAGCGACTGAGCAGCGATCCGCTGTTGGTAGCTTTTCCCTGGTTTCGTTGGCACCACAGCCTGCTTGTTCCTCACGATCATCCCTTGGTGAAAACGTCTCCTCTCACACTGGAATCTATCGCCCACTGGCCATTAATTACGTATCGTCAGGGGATTACGGGGCGTTCCCGTATCGATGAGGCATTTGCCCGTAAAGGGTTAGTGCCGGATATTATCCTCAGCGCCCAGGACTCGGATGTGATTAAAACCTATGTGTCGCTGGGGCTGGGAATCGGGCTGGTGGCAGAACAATCCAGTGGAGAGCAGGAGGAGGGGAGCTTAACCCGTCTGGATACCCGGCACTTATTTGATGCAAATACCGTCTGGCTGGGCCTGAAACGCGGGCAACTGCAGCGCAACTATGTCTGGCGATTTATTGAGCTATGCAACGCAGGGTTATCCGTCGATGAAATCAAGCGCCAGGCGATGGAGCCAGATGAAGCCGTGATTGATTATCAGATATAATGCAAAAAGCCTGCTTAGTTTCCTAAGCAGGCTTCTTAAATTTGGCTCCTCTGACTGGACTCGAACCAGTGACATACGGATTAACAGTCCGCCGTTCTACCGACTGAACTACAGAGGAATCGTGTGAACGAGGCGAATATTAGCGATGCCACTCAGCGTTGTCAAAGCCTGAATAGATAAATGCGATTGTTTGCTGAAATATTCCCCATTTCGCCGCTTATTCAGACGCAACCGGTTGTTTTATGCACTTTTCACGCTCGGGGCGAGGATATTTCCATAACCAGCGGCCTGTAACCATACGCCAGTAAAATAACGCGGCGCGCACGGCCCAGTCGAAGAACATCCCTAGCCAAACGCCGACTACGCCCCATCCTAATACAATTCCCAAGGTGTAACCCGCCACAACGCGACAGCCCCACATGCCCAACATCGATACCCACATCGCAAAACGCACATCACGTGCGCCCTTAAACCCTGATGGTAGCACCCAAGATGCTGCCCATATCGGCATAAACGCTGCGTTGAGCCAAATTAGGATGACAATGACCTCTTTTACATCCTGATCGTGAGTATAAAATGAGGCCATAACGCCGGCAAAAGGGGCGGTTAGCCAGGCGATGGCGGTTAAGCCGATTGTTGAGAGCCAGAATATATGGCGTAACTGGATTTCCGCTTGGGCTATCTGACCATTTCCCAGACGCCTGCCGGTAATGATTGTCGACGCTGAGCCTAAAGCATTCCCCGGCAGGTTGATGAGCGCGGCGATGGAAAAGGCAATGAAGTTTCCGGCAATTACGCTGGTTCCCATGCCGGAGACAAACATCTGCGTTAACAGTTTACCGCCATTAAATAGCACTGACTCAATACTTGCCGGAATACCGATCCCCATAACTTCCCAGATAATGGCGAGATTGAGCGGCTTAAAATAGCTTTTGAAGGGAATTCGCAGCGCCGGATTAAAACCAATCATCAGCACCCAGATAATGGCGAACGCACCGATGTAGCGTGAAATGGTCAGCCCGAGTCCTGCCCCCACAAATCCCAGCCCTTGCCAGGAAAAGACCCCGTAGATCAGGATGCTGCTGATGATGATATTTAGGATATTCATACCGCCATTAATCAACAGCGGAATTTTGGTATTTCCGGCTCCGCGAAGTGCGCCGCTACCGATCAAAGCAATGGCTGCCGCCGGGTAGCTGAGCACCGTTAGCTCCAGATAGGTGAGTGCCAAAGCCTTAACGTCGGGAGTTGCTTCACCGGCGACAACGTCAATAATCTGTTCACCAAAATAGTGAATGACCGCTGCCAGCACGGTAGCAAAAATCGTCATGATCACCAGCGATTGTCTGGCTGCTGACCTTGCCCGTCGACGATCTCGTTTTCCCAGGCTAAATGCTACCACCACCGTGGTTCCCAGATCGATGGCGGCAAAAAACGCCATGATGACCATGTTGAAACTGTCGGCGAGACCAACGCCAGCCATTGCTTCTTTTCCCAACCAGCTAACAAGGAAGGTACTCAGTACGCCCATCAACAGCACACAGGTGTTTTCCAGAAAAATGGGGACCGCAAGCGGAGTGATTTCGCGCCAAAAGAGAACCTTATAACTCTTGCGTTTAGCATACCAGGGCGTGCGGGAAGCGACCTGGCGTAAGGCAGCGGAGACGTTCAAAGTGGACCTTAAAGAAGAAAGTTGAAACCTCATTTCAAATGATGAGGGAGAATCCAAAAAGCTGCAAAGTTTTTTCCATTTAAAATGTCTGGAAATGCAACAAACTGTCGAGAGAAGCATCAATTGAAACTTATTCGGGGAAATGGGGTTTGACAAAAATTTTTTCGCCGCTAAGATAAGCCTCCACAACGATTCCTCTGTAGTTCAGTCGGTAGAACGGCGGACTGTTAATCCGTATGTCACTGGTTCGAGTCCAGTCAGAGGAGCCATATTTAAGAAGCCCGCTTAAGGAAACTTAAGCGGGCTTTTTTTTTTCTCAGTCCAGTGCATCCACCTGACGAGCAGGTGGAGCGTGATGTGTTTCGAATCAGAACTGATAGCTGGCGGTGACGCTGACGTTGCGCGGCTCGCCATAGACGATAGATCCGTCGACATTGGTGTCGTAGGTTTTATCGAACAGGTTATTGAGGTTACCCTGCACAGAGACGTTTTTCGTCACCTGATAGCGAGTGAATAAATCGACCAGGGCGTAGCTTCCCTGTTCCGCACGGAATGTGCCAAACGGCGTGACCGTATCTCTATAAACACGATTCTGCCAGTTATCGGTGATCGCACCGTTAACTTCGAATTCGACCCCTTTGCTAACCGTACCCTCCATCGCTTTATAGGCCGTGTCGCCATTGCTACCGGCAATTGGTACGCCGGTTGATTGGCCCACGTTATCCTGTTCAATGCGGAACACCGCGAGGGTGGTGGTTAAACGGCTGTTCATCCAGTCGGACTTCAGGCCAAGTTCATAGTATTGCCGGTAATTGGGGAGAGATATTTACCGGAACTGTCGCGCTTGTTCTGCGGCTGGAAGATTGAGGTATAGCTGGCGTAGGTAGACCAGTTATCGTCAATGTCATACACCAGGCCCGCATACGGCGTGGTGTGGTTTTGTTCCATGCTGTAGGCGAGGGTGTCGATACGCCAGTTGGTATAACGCGCGCCGACAATCAAATGCAGTGGGTCGGCTAGCGAAATACGTGTTGCGGCGTAGAGCGATTTCATGTGCGTGGTATCGTCCTGGGCCAATGACTGCGGGTTCCAGTTGGTTTCCGGGAAGTTACCATCGAAGGTATAGAAGCTGCCGATTTCGTTGGGGAATACGTTCGCCCACGCGCTTTCGTAACGGTTATTCTGTTTGCTGTAGCTGCCGCCCAGCATCAGATTATGCTGACGACCAAACAGGTCGTAACCGCTGTCGGCGAACAGATCGACGGCATCCACCTTACGCTTGCCGCTGTTCCAGCCGGTACCTCCGACGTAGTCATAGCCCGGACCATAGCTGCCATACGGGCCAATCAGCGTACCATCGGCTTTATTGACATAGGCATCGACGTACATCATTTTACTGTCAAATTTGACCTCGGAGTGGGTGGCTTCATGGTCGCCTGCCAGGTATCGGCCAAACGTTGCTGGCGTCGTTATTCTGGTAGCCCTCAACGATCACCGTCTCTTCAGCAGGGGCTGCGAGGCTGGTGGAGGGCATAAGTGAAATGTTGTTTCAGTACTATGCTTAAGCAATAGCGACGGGAAATGGTTATAAGAACAGCAGTGGCAGGGCTTTTTGCTTAAAAAATCGAGGGTTAAAGTTGAAAGAGCGTGAGTAACTCGCTCATACTCTATACTCGCAGAGTGACCCGGCGTAGCATGGCATAACGCTTGGGCTGTTAATGAAAAAGGAAAACGTCGTGGCAGAAGAAACTATATTCAGCAAAATTATCCGTCGTGAAATTCCGTCAGATATCGTGTACCAGGATGAACTGGTCACTGCGTTTCGTGATATTTCCCCTCAGGCACCTACGCACATTCTGATCATTCCTAACGTCCTGATCCCGACCGTCAACGATGTGACGGCGGAACACGAGCAGGCGCTGGGTCGCATGATCACCGTAGCGGCGAAAATCGCCGAGCAGGAAGGCATTGCTGCGGATGGGTATCGTTTAATTATGAATACCAATCGTCACGGCGGTCAGGAGGTGTATCACATTCATATGCACCTGCTGGGCGGGCGGGCGCTGGGTCCAATGCTTGCGCATAAAGGTCTGTAAGCATGACCAGAGGATGCATTGCACTTTCACTGAGCTTGCTGCTACTGGCTGGCTGTCGGGCACATCCTGAAATTCCGGTAAGTGATGAACAGTCGCTGGTGATGGAATCAACGATTCTGGCTGCGGGCATTACAGCAGAACAGCCGACGTTAACCACGTCTGATATTCAGGCCTCAGCATCCTCGCGACTTTATAACGAAAGACAAGAACCCGTTACCGTTCATTATCGGTTTTACTGGTATGACGCCAGAGGACTGGAAATGCATCCTCTGGAAGCGCCACGCAGCGTGACTATCCCGGCTCATTCGTCGGTGACGCTGTACGGCAGCGCCAATTTTCTGGGGGCGCACAAGGTTAGACTTTATCTTTATTTGTAAGGGGTGAATCTTGATGATCAAAATGAATCGCTACGCACTGATTGCCGCGCTGGCGATGTTTCTCTCTGGCTGTGTGGCGCAACGTGAGCCCGCCCCCGTAGAGGAAGTGAAGCCGGTGCCGGAACAGCCCGCGCAGCCGCAACAGCCGGTGCCGGTTGTACCAACGGTGCCAAGCATACCGCAGCAGCCGGGTCCGATTGAGCACGAGGACCAAACGGCGCAGCCGACGCCACGTCAACGTCACTATGACTGGAACGGGGCTATGCAGCCGATGGTCGGTAAAATGCTGCAGGCTGACGGCGTCAAAGCGGGAGGTGTTCTGCTGGTTGATAGCGTGAATAACCGGACCAACGGCTCGTTGAATGCCGGTGAAGCCACCGAGACCTTGAGGAACGCGCTGGCGAATAACGGCAAGTTTACCTTGGTTTCCGCCCAGCAGTTGGCTGTCGCCAAACAGCAGTTAGGTTTGTCGCCGAACGACAGTCTGGGAACGCGCAGCAAAGCGATTGGTATCGCCCGTAACGTTGGCGCACAGTATGTGCTCTATTCCAGCGCCTCCGGCAACGTCAATTCGCCGGCCCTGCAAATGCAATTAATGCTGGTACAAACTGGCGAGATAATCTGGTCAGGTAAAGGTGCCGTACAGCAACAATAACCGGCTGACGCGCGACGAGGTGTTGTCGCGCTATTTCCCGCAGTATTATCCCGTCGTAGCCAACCAGAGCGGCCTGAGCGGCGGGAGCTGCATCATCGAACACGATACCCACCGCTTAGTGTTGCGCTGTCATCACGACCCTGACGCGCCGGAATCGCATTTCTTACGCCACTATCACGCGTTAAAGCACCTGCCTGAAAGCCTTGCGCCGCGCCCCCGCTTTTATATACGAGGGTGGATGGCGGTCGACTTTTTTCACGGTAAGGTAGAATCCAGATTGCCGGACGCCGACGAACTCGCTGGCTTATTGTATCATCTGCACCAACAACCCCAATTGGGCTGGCGAATCAGTCTGCTGCCGCTACTCGAACAGTACTGGCAGTGTGGCGATCCGGCGCGTCGTACGCCATGCTGGTTGCGAGCGTTGAAGCGGCTCAGGAAAAGCGGTGAGCCTCGACCTTTGCGTCTGGGGCCTCTGCATATGGATGTCCACGGTGACAACATCGTACGTACAGCATCAGGGCTGCGGCTGATTGACTGGGAATATGCCGGAGACGGTGATATCGCTCTGGAGCTGGCGGCGGTTTGGGTCAAGGACGAATCTCAGCACCAACGGCTGGTTAGCGCCTACGCCCAACGAGCGCACATTGAACAAAACGCGCTGTGGCGGCAGGTCAGACGATGGCGGCCTTGGGTCATAATGCTGAAAGCGGGGTGGTTTGAGTATCGCTGGCGACAAACTGGCGATCGACAATTTATCAGGCTGGCCGATGAAACCTGGCGGCAGCTAATAATGAAAGGATAAGGAGAGCAGTGTGGGCCCAGTAATGTTGGATGTCGAAGGGTATGAGCTGGACGCTGAAGAGCGTGAGATTCTGGCGCATCCGCTGGTAGGTGGGTTGATCCTCTTTACCCGAAATTATCATGACCCGGAACAGTTGCGTGAATTAGTGCGCCAGATTCGCGCGGCATCACGCAATCATCTGGTGGTGGCGGTAGATCAGGAAGGCGGCAGGGTACAGCGTTTTCGCGAAGGATTTACGCGTCTGCCCGCGGCCCAATCCTTTGCTGCGCTGCACGGTCTGGAAGACGGCGGCAATCTGGCTCAGGACGCCGGATGGCTAATGGCCAGCGAAATGATCGCAATGGATATAGATATCAGTTTTGCGCCGGTGCTGGATGTGGGGCATATCAGCGCGGCGATTGGCGAACGCTCTTACCATGCCGATCCGCGGAAAGCGCTGGCTATGGCGACCCGCTTCATTGACGGTATGCATGCTGCTGGCATGAAAACTACCGGTAAACATTTCCCCGGGCATGGGGCAGTGACGGCGGATTCGCATAAAGAAACCCCAACCGATCCACGTTCAGAAGCCGAAATTCGTGCAAAAGATATGTCCGTGTTCCAGACATTGATTACGGAAAACAAACTCGATGCCATTATGCCTGCGCATGTCATCTACAGTGACGTGGACCCGCGTCCGGCGAGCGGTTCGCCACACTGGCTGAAAACGGTGCTGCGTCAGGAGCTTGGTTTCGATGGCGTCATTTTCTCCGATGATTTGTCGATGGAAGGGGCGGCGATTATGGGAAGCTATGCGGAGCGTGGTCAGGCATCGCTGGATGCGGGTTGCGATATGATCCTGGTCTGCAATAATCGTAAAGGCGCGGTCAGTGTGTTAGATAATCTGTCGCCGATCAATGCAGAACGTGTTACACGTTTGTATCATAAAGGTTCATTTTCACGTCAGGAACTGATGGACTCGGCACGCTGGAAGACGGTAAGCGCCCAGCTCAACCAGCTTCATGAGCGCTGGCAGGAAGAGAAAGCAGGTCATTAACGCAAGTTTGGCGAGGATGCGATGATTATCTATTTACACGGTTTTGACTCTAACAGCCCGGGCAACCACGAAAAGGTGTTGCAGCTGCAGTTCATCGACCCGGATGTCAGGCTGATTAGCTACAGTACGCGGCATCCTAAACATGACATGCAGCATCTACTGAAAGAAGTGGACAAAATGCTGCAGCTTAATGTGGACGACCGTCCGCTGATTTGTGGCGTGGGGCTCGGGGGATATTGGGCTGAACGGATTGGTTTCCTGTGTGATATTCGTCAGGTAGTGTTTAATCCCAACCTGTTCCCGTATGAGAACATGGAAGGAAAAATCGACAGGCCTGAAGAGTATGCCGATATCGCGACAAAATGCGTGACCAATTTCCGCGAAAAGAATCGCGATCGCTGCCTGGTGATCCTGTCACGTCATGATGAAGCGCTCAATAGTCAGCGTTCGTCAGAAGAGCTGCATCATTTTTACGAGATAGTCTGGGACGAAGAGCAGACGCACAAGTTTAAGAATATCTCCCCGCATTTGCAGCGCATCAAAGCGTTCAAGACGTTAGGTTAATCCTCAATGAACGTGTAAAAAACCAGCCTTCGGGCTGGTTTTTTTGTTCTTAAAGTTCGTGTTGTCTATCTTTTCAGCATCAAAACTTGATACACATCAATTTTGGTATGACCAATGCACCGTTCGTGTTATTCTCACTCTCGAAGAACATTTTCATTATCGTAACTTGTTGTTAATTAAAGGCTATACCTATAACTTTTAATTAACAATTGGTTAATGAATTTAAGGGGGTCACGTTGACTACACCATTAAAAAGAATCGTGATTGTCGGCGGCGGTGCTGGCGGACTGGAAATGGCGACGCAGCTGGGTAAAAAGCTGGGGCGCAAGAAAAAGGCCAAAATCACGCTGGTGGACAGAAACCACAGCCATTTATGGAAACCGTTACTGCATGAAGTCGCGACGGGTTCCCTGGACGAAGGCGTGGATGCGCTGAGCTATCTGGCGCATGCCCGTAACCACGGTTTCCAGTTTCAGTTGGGTTCGGTGGTGGATATCGATCGCGAAGCGAAAACCATTACTCTTGCCGAACTGCGCGATGAGAAGGGCGAGCTGCTGGTTCCTGAGCGCAAAGTCCCGTATGACACGCTGGTGATGGCGTTGGGTAGTACCTCCAACGATTTCAATACGCCGGGCGTCAAAGAAAACTGCATTTTCCTGGATAACCCGCATCAGGCGCGTCGTTTCCACCAGGAGATGCTGAATCTGTTCCTGAAGTATTCCGCGAATCTGGGCGCTAACGGCAAAGTAAATATCGCCATTGTCGGCGGCGGTGCGACGGGGGTTGAACTCTCAGCCGAGCTGCACAATGCGGTAAAACAGCTGCACAGCTATGGTTACAAAGGGCTGACCAACGAAGCGCTGAACGTTACGCTGGTAGAAGCCGGTGAGCGTATTCTGCCTGCGTTGCCGCCGCGTATTTCCAGTGCTGCGCATAATGAGTTAACCAAACTGGGCGTACGCGTACTGACCCAGACGATGGTAACCAGCGCTGATGAAGGCGGCCTGCATACCAAGGATGGCGAGTACATTGAAGCCGATCTGATGGTGTGGGCTGCGGGGATCAAAGCGCCAGACTTTATGAAGGACATTGGCGGTCTGGAAACCAATCGTATTAACCAACTGGTGGTTGAGCCGACTCTGCAGACCACGCGCGATCCCGACGTGTACGCGATTGGCGACTGCGCTTCCTGCGCTCGCCCGGAAGGTGGTTTTGTGCCGCCGCGCGCTCAGGCTGCGCACCAGATGGCAAGCTGCGCAATGAACAACATTTTGGCGCAGATGAACGGCAAGCCGCTGAAAGCGTATCAGTACAAAGACCACGGCTCTCTGGTTTCACTTTCTAACTTCTCTACCGTGGGTAGCCTGATGGGTAACTTGACCCGTGGTTCGATGATGGTAGAAGGGCGTATTGCGCGCTTTGTGTACATCTCACTGTACCGCATGCACCAGATTGCTCTGCACGGTTACTTTAAAACCGGTCTGATGATGCTGGTTGGCAGCATTAACCGGGTGATCCGCCCGCGTCTGAAACTGCATTAATACGGCTTATGGCGTCGGATGATTGTACTTATCCGGCGCCTTCCTTCAGAGTTCTCCGAATCATCCTGCCTTCGCTCCTCCTCGTGCTATTTTCATCCGTAATCTGATTGGCATTCCTTACCTTCTGTTGCAAAGTTGTTGCTAATAGCAAAAAAGGAGGAAGTCCCGTGAATAAATCTATGTTGGCGGGTATAGGGATTGGCGTAGCTGCTGCGCTGGGTGTTGCAGCGGTGGCCAGTCTTAACGTTTTCGAGCGTGGCCCACAGTATGCACAAGTTGTCTCTGCAACACCGATTAAAGAGTCGGTAAAAACACCGCGCCAGGAGTGTCGGAACGTGACGGTCACGCACCGTAAGCCGGTACAAGATGAAAACCGTATCGCGGGTTCCGTGTTGGGTGCGGTTGCTGGTGGCGTTATCGGCCATCAGTTTGGCGGCGGACGCGGTAAAGATATTGCTACCGTGGCCGGTGCTTTAGGCGGCGGTTATGCAGGTAACCAGATCCAGGGTTCGATGCAAGAAAATGATACGTACACTACTACGCAGCAGCGTTGTAAAACGGTGTATGACAAATCTGAAAAAATGCTGGGCTACGACGTGACGTACAAAATTGGCGATCAGCAGGGGAAAATCCGTATGGATAAGGACCCCGGCGCGCAAATTCCGTTGGATAACAACGGACAGTTGGTACTAAATAACAAAGCGTAAAATAGCATTATCCTGAACATTAGCCCCCCATTCGCTCAGGCTGGGGGGCTTTTTTTATCAGAAGGTTAAGGCGTAGTTCAGACCAAACGTGCGGCCCCGGCCCTTGTATTCATACAGTGACGGGCTACCGTAGGTTGGGCTGTACAGCAGTGGCGCACGTTGTCCCCACAGCGTGGTGTATTCTTCATTCAGCAGGTTTTCCACGCTAAAGGTCAGTTTACCCAACGGGAGCTGATAGCTGCCGATAAAGTCCATCGTGTTATAGCCGTCCAGCTTATTGCCGCTGGCGTCCGTCAGATCAAATGTTTGCTGGCTCTGTACGCGCAATGTCCACGGTTCAGGTGCCCAGCCGACCCACGCGGTGGCTTTGGACGGGGAAGCCAGGGTGACATCCCATTTCTGCCACTTACCGTTTTGCTTCACTTCCGATTTAATGACGTTGAAGTTGCCGCCCAGACTCCAGTCCGTATCCGCAATGAAATAATCCACCGCACCTTCAAGGCCATAAATGCGGCGATCGTCGGGCTGGACGTTAATGGTCATATCGCTGCGGTTGATAACGATCGATTTATCCGAAGTAGAGTAGTAAGCGGCCAGCTGCGTGCGCAGACTGTCGCCAGTGTAGCGCCATCCCAGTTCGTAGGAGTTAACTTTAATCCCCTCCAGGCGTGAGTCCCCCACGTTGACGCTGCGCTGGAGCTGGTAATGATCGCCAACCAGGGAATAGGTGCCGTTACCGTAATATTTCCCCGGGTCCGGAAGCTCCACGCCCTGAGAGAAGTTAAACCATGTCTGCTGACGGTCGGTCAGGTGGGCGAGAATACCGGCGTTAAACAGGAAATTATCGTAATCGGTTTTACCGCCAGGAATGGTATCGGCGGAGTTTGCCAGGCCGGTGGCAATTCCCTGTTGTTGGGCATAACCCACGAAATCATCCACCCTGTTTTCGGTCCATTGATAGCGCACACCGCCGCTGAGGGTAAAGATGTCGTTAATGTCATAGCTGTTCTGCAGGAAAGGCGCGAAGTTGGTGATGCTGTAACCGGGGTAACGCCCGGTGGTATAAGCGGTTCGGTTGTCCATACCGCCGGAGGGCAGGGACCAGGCCAGATCGAAGAATTTCTGATTGGAATCGAAGGTTTCGTGATCGGCATCGACACCCCAGGTCAGCTCCCAGTTGTCCATCAGCTGGCTGTTGAGGGTGATTTTGGCACCAAACTGGTCTGTGTCCTGCTGCGATGCGGAGAAACTGGTGACCTTGCCTTTGCTCAGCGTAGGGAAGGGGTAGAATTTCAGCGATTCGTCACGGTAATAGATTTGGCTGACCAGGTTCTGGCCGAAGAAATCCGCGTCTGAATACTGCAGGCTGATCAGATGACGCTCGGTGCCGGGAATACGATCGGAATTCAGTCCGCTGCTGGTATAAGCCTTACCGATTCCCGTCACGGCGGACATGTTCTCGCCAAGATCCAGTCCGTAATCGTCGTCCCCCTGGCTCTTATAATACTGCGTAACCAGTTGTAACTGACGGTTGTCGTCAAGCTCAATCGTTCCGGTGCCCATCACGTCCAGACGATCGGAGTGCTGCAGGCCGGTTTGGGTGTTATCCAGCAGCAGGGCATCGTGATTGCCGTCATACCAGCCGCCAAACCGTTGATACGCGACGGACATGCGCCCGGAAGCGCGATCGGTTCCTCCGCTCACCGCCGCGGCAACGCGTTCATCATGATCGTTACTGTTATTGAAGCCGCTTTTACTCCCCAGTTCGAGTTCAACTTCACGCTCCGGCTGGCCTTTTTTGGTGACAATGTTGATTAACCCACCGGTACTGCCGCCGCCATACAGTGAGGTTGCACCCGAGATGACTTCAATGTGTGCGATGTTAAACGGATCAATAGAATCAAGTTGACGACTGTCAGTACGCGAGGAGTTCAGACGGACACCGTCTATCAGTACTACGATGGCACGACCGCGCATATTCATGCCGTAGTTTGTGCGCCCCTGGCTGCTGACATCGATTCCTGGGATTAACTGAGCAAGAACATCTTTGAACTCTTTCCCCCCCTGAACCTGCTGTTCAATCTCACTTCCTTCAATAACCCAGGTCGTTTGCGCCATTTCTGCCACGGTGCGTTGACTACGGTTGGCACTGACGATGAGGTTATCTTCCTCAGCCGCGATGGCTGGGAGAGTTAAAGACAACAAGAGAGGATTGAGCACCCAGAGACGCTTATGCATTTGTATTCCTTTTAAAAAGAGTCGATCTGTTTTTGTTATGGCGGTAGAGAAACCGATAGTTACATTGTGAAACAGGCGTTAAAACAAATGCGAATATTGCTGATAATAATTGTTGTTATCAATACATTTTACAAAAAATGATCGGATAAGATGATGAAAACACTGAATAATGTAGGGGTAATCCGCGGAAATCTAACCGGGGGCTTAATCAGCTCCCGGTGGTGTCAGTACTGCGGGGAAATAGCGGGAAAGGGTTAAACTTTGATAAGTTCAGGCCACAGTCGCAGAGTCGTGTGTGCGATCTGCATCAGTTTTTCAAACGTTGCGCCTTCACGGGCGCTGATCGACATACCCTGTAAAATACAGTTCAGGTATTCGGCCAGTTTTTGTACATCGCAATGGGCCGGAATTTCGCCTCGTTGCTGGCGCTGGTGAAGGAACTGGGTAAGCGTCTGTTCCTGCATGGCATGGCGGGATTTCACCGTGTGCGCAATATCCCGGGAGGAGGCCGCCAGTGTCGCGGATGTGTTAATCATGAAACATCCCGCCGGGGTGTCTTTACTGGTAAAGCAGGTCGCTATTGCGGTGAAATAGTCTTCCAGCGCGCACTCAAGACTTTTTTCTTCACAAAATAACTGGGCTTCATGTTTCGCCGCGAAGCGGGTGATGTAGCGGTCCAGTACGGCACGAAACAACCCCTCTTTATTGGTGAACTCCGCATACAGCGTGGGCGCTTTTGCGCCGGTTGCTTCTACGAGATCGGCGAGCGATGTCGCTTCATACCCGTGCTGCCAGAAGAGTGTCATGGCCTTATCAAGCGCGGCTTCCCTGTCGAACACTTTTGGTCGGCCACGGCTTTTTTTAGCACAACCTGTCATTTCAGTTGTCATGGCGCCGATGTACCTTTGTTGGGTTTATTGAATAACCATTATAAAAATATTCGACTGCACACTCCAGCGGATTAGCGATAAAAATAATTTAACGCTATTGATATGAAAAATAAGGTCTTTGTATTTTATATAACGATCATTATAAAAAAATGTTGACGTGTGACCTGGATCACATCTATGATTTACCTATCGATCGTTAAGTTAATATTTGCGACACACATTCATCTGCTAAAGGTCACTATCATGAAAAACGTAAAAACTCTGTTTGTTGCTGCTGTTCTTAGCTCACTCTCATTTGCAAGCTTTGCTGCCGTTGAAGTTCAGGCCACACCTGCGGGCCAACAGAAAGTCGGTACTATTTCTGCGAATGCGGGGACTAACTTAGGTTCTCTGGAAGATCAACTGGCGCAGAAAGCGGATGAGATGGGGGCGAAGTCTTTCCGTATTACTTCTGTTACCGGTCCTAACACCCTCCACGGGACTGCAGTTATCTACAAATAAGATTTAACCCATCGCAATGCCACTGCGAGTTAAATAAAAACCCCCGCGGAATAAAATCCAGCGGGGGTTTTTTATGCGCTGAGTTTACAGCGGTTGTTGAGCAACGTCGTGATGACGGGTGACATCGACCGGCATGCCTGAGCGAATCTCCATCGCATGTTCCATGACGGCAGAGTCCGTTTGCGCCGCATTCTTAAACGTCTGCATGGATGCGTTCAGCACGATCGGCAGCAATTGCGGGTCGTCATTGATTTTTTCGGACAACGGCTGGTGCACTTCAACCAGGCGCACGCCGTTAGGTTCAACAGATGCTTTGATTGGCGTATTGATAATATTGACCTTGGTTCCTGGCTTCACCTGACGGAACAGGGTTTCGATATCACCGTCGCGTAGACGAATACAGCCGGAACTGACGCGCATTCCGATGCCAAAGTCAGCATTAGTTCCGTGCAGCAGGTACACACCGCCGTATGCCGCTAAGCGAATGGCATGATGGCCCATCGGGTTATCCGGCCCGGCAGGCACCACGGCAGGAAGGTCGATCCCGTTCGCTTTGTATCGCGCGCGGATATTTGCCGTAGGCGTCCAGGTCGGGTTGGCACGTTTATCAGAGATGGTGGTTACCATTGTGGGCGTCAGCGTGTCACCGCCTAACTGGCCAATACCAATAGGATACACGGTCACCGAATTTGTCCCTGGCTGGTAATAATAAAGACGCAGTTCGGCGAGGTTGATAACAATGCCTTCGCGCGGCGCGTCCGGCAGCAGAGTTTGTAACGGAATAGTCAGCACGCTGCCCGGACGTGGTACGTAAGGGTCAACGCCGGGGTTGGCCTGTAGCAGCGCCAGAAAGCCGACATTGTATTTTTTCGCAATCGCTTCCAGAGAACCGCCATTGTCTTCGACAACATGAACGGCATTCTGACCCACCACGCGGCTTCCCGGTGGCGGCAGCGGCCAGGTATTTGCCTGGGCCGGAAGTGCTAACGCGAAGGTCGCGGCAAGCGTAAAAAATGCTAACCAGCGAGAGAGTCGTTTATTGTTTAACATCACCATAAATCCATTGTTTTTACGTGGTTTTTATTATGTAAAAGTAAACAAGAATTATGGCGGTTTGCAGTGTCGGGAAGTGCAGGGAAGTGCAAAGAGTTTGTAAATTCATCAGGCCGGGTGAGCGGAGGGCTCACCCGGCTTGACGCTAGGCTATGGCGTTCTCTTCAAGCTGGCGCATAAACTGGCGAACCCAGTCGATCCGTGCTTTACGCTCGCCCAATTCCTGCATGAATTTCAGGCGTGTTGGACCATCCAGACGGAAGTGCTGCGGTTGTTTTTGCAGTAAACCAATTAGCCAGACTGGGTTAACATGGTTTTTCTCGGCAAACTCAATAGTACCGCCTTTTTCATTGCCTTCGAGCTTTCTGATCCCCAGTTTCTGCGCCTGCTGGCGTAAACGGGCAATATCCAGCAACGTCCGGGCCGGGTCGGGCAGCAGGCCAAAACGGTCTATCAGCTCGACCTTAATTTCTTCCAGCTCGGTTTCGCCTTTCGCACTGGCAATGCGCTTGTAGAACGACAGTCGCGTGTTGACATCCGGGATATAGTTATCCGGCAGAAGCGATGGCATGCGCAGTTCGACTTCGGTTTGCTGGCTGGTGAGATCTTCCAGCGACGGTTCACGCCCTTCTTTGAGCGCATCGACAGCGTTTTCCAGCAGCTCCATATACAGTGAGAAACCGATGCTTTCCATGGAGCCACTTTGATCTTCGCCCAGCAGTTCCCCTGCGCCGCGAATTTCGAGGTCGTGGGTCGCCAGCGCAAAACCTGCACCTAAATCTTCCAGTGAGGCGATGGCTTCCAGGCGTTTTTGTGCGTCGGTGGTCATCGCTTTTGGATGCGGCGTTAGCAGCCAGGCGTATGCCTGATGGTGTGAGCGTCCCACACGACCCCGTAGCTGATGCAATTGCGCTAAACCGAAGTGGTCAGCTCGTTCAATGATGATGGTGTTGGCAGTGGGAATGTCGATCCCGGTTTCGATAATGGTGGTACACACCAGCACGTTAAAACGCTGGTGGTGGAAATCGTTCATCACGCGTTCCAGCTCGCGCTCGCGCATTTGCCCGTGGCCGATACCAATGCGCGCTTCCGGCACCAGTTCCGCTAATCTGTCAGCGGTTTTCTGGATATTTTCGACGTCGTTAAAGAGATAATAAACTTGTCCCCCGCGCATAACTTCACGCAGGATAGCCTCGCGTACCACCAGGTTGTCATATTCGCGCACAAAGGTTTTGACCGCCAGACGACGAGCGGGTGGTGTGGCGATGATCGACAGATCGCGCATGCCGCTCATCGCCATGTTGAGCGTGCGCGGAATTGGCGTTGCCGTCAGAGTCAGAATATCCACATCCGCGCGCATTGCCTTGATACGTTCTTTGTGGCGAACGCCGAAACGGTGCTCTTCATCGACAATCAGCAGCCCCAGATCTTTTAGCTTCACATCCGCTTGCAGCAGTTTGTGAGTGCCGATGAGAATATCGATTTTACCTTCGGCAACCTGCTCCAGAATCTGCGCTTGCTCTTTGGCGCTACGGAAACGGGACAGCATCTCAATGCGTACCGGCCAGTTGGCAAAGCGGTCGCGGAAGTTGTCGAAGTGCTGCTGAGCGAGCAGGGTGGTCGGTACCAACACGGCAACCTGCTTGTGATTCTCTACGGCGAGGAAGGCGGCACGCATCGCGACTTCGGTTTTACCAAAGCCGACATCGCCACACACCAGGCGGTCCATGGCCAGCGGTTGACACATATCGCTGAGTACCGCGTTGATCGCCTGCGCCTGGTCCGGCGTGGTTTCAAATGGGAAGCTGTCGCAAAACAGCTGATACTGTTCACGGTCATGCTTAAAGGCAAAGCCTTCTTTCGCTGCGCGCTGGGCATAAATATCCAGCAGCTCAGCCGCGACATCGCGGACTTTCTCAGCGGCTTTCTGTCGGGCGCGTGACCAGGCATCGCCGCCCAGTTTATGCAGCGGCGCATTCTCTTCCGCGCCGCCGGCGTAGCGGCTGATCAGATGCAGCGACGACACCGGCACATACAGTTTGGCGTCGTTGGCATAGGTGAGCATCAGGTATTCACCGGTAATGCCGCCTGCTTCCAGCGTGGTCATACCGGCATAGCGACCGACGCCGTGCTCCAGATGCACCACTGGCTGACCGGGATGCAGCTCCGCGAGGTTACGAATTAACGTGTCCGGGTTGATGGTGCGACGAGAATCCTGGCGGCGACGCGCCACACGTTCACCGAGCAGATCGCTTTCACAAATCAGCGCCAGATTGCGTTTGCTATCGATGAAGCCGTGCTCGGCTGAGCCAATCATCAGATAACGACCGTTGTCTACGGCTTCGTCGAGTCGCAATATCCGCTTCGGCGCGACTTTGATGCGGGCGAGCAGTTCGCCTAGCGCTTCCCGGCGTCCTTCACTTTCCACCGAGAAAATTACCGGACCGGTAAAGCCCTCCAGGAATTTACGTAATGCATCTAACGGTGCTTTTTGCTGTGCCTGAACGGCGATATCTGGCAGCTTCTGGAACCCGAGGTTGGTATTCGCCGCTTTCTTCGGCAGACTCTCGGTTTTCAGCTGAACACGCGGCCAGCGTTTAAGTTCAGAAAACAGCTCATCAACCCGCAGCCACAGCGATTCCGGTGGCAGAAGCGGGCGCATCGGATCAACGCCGCGATTCTCAAAGCGTGACAGGGTATCGGCCTGGAAGCGTGCAGCGCTGGTCTCGATATCGCCGGTATTTACTAATAACGTATTGGTGGGGAAGTAGCTGAACAGCGGCGGCAGCGGCTCGCTGAAAAACAGCGGTTGCCAGTATTCAATCCCCGTAGGTAATGTGCCTTTGCTGACCTGTTGATAAATATGCTCGGCGTCGCGTTTTACCTCAAACGTATCACGCCACTGACTACGGAACAGCTCAATGGCCGTTTTGTCAGTCGGGAATTCGTGTGCGGGCAGCAAATTAATGGCATCGACTTCTTCCAGCGTGCGCTGAGTGTCAGTATCAAACAGACGCAGGCTGTCGATTTCGTCATCAAAGAAATCCAGACGATAAGGCAATTCGCTGCCCATCGGGAACAGATCTAACAACGCGCCACGTGTGGCGTATTCGCCGTGTTCCATGACCTGATCAACATGGCGGTAGCCAGCACTGTCCAGTTGTTCGCGCAGGGCGTCGCGCGAAAGCCGCTGGCCTTTTTTCATGACCAGCGCATGACCGTGCAGATAACTGTGCGGACAGACACGCTGCATCAGCGTATTTACCGGAACGATCAGCACGCCGCGCTGCATGGCGGGCAGTTGATACAGCGTGGATAGCCGTGAGGAGATAATCTCCTGATGGGGAGAAAAGCTGTCATAGGGAAGCGTTTCCCAGTCAGGCAGGTTCATCACCATCTGGTCAGTAAACTGACGAATTTCATCATGCAGACGCAAAGCATTTTGCATGTCCGGCGCGATCAGCACCACTGGACCCGCGTGACGTTCGGCGATTTCGGCGACCAGCGTTGCGCAGGCGGCACCCGTAAGCTCACCCAACTGGCGCTGATCGGAAGCGCCCGTTGGGAGCGTGTAACGATGTTGTTCAGGCATTCGGTTGTCAGGATCTCGTTTAGATATACATCTGATAAGCAATGTTCTTTATTATCCGTGATCGTTTCTCATAAGCAAATTGATTCGCCCCCGAATGGGGGCAAAAAGCGCGAAGGGGTTAGCGCGAGGCGAGCGATAAAGAGGGCGGGGAAAAGAGCAGATCGGCCACGGTTTTTTGTGAAATCTTACGCACCAGCAGGCCAAACAGGGTGCACAGCAGCAGACAGGCGAACGGATACACCAGTAGCAGGGCCAGCTCCGCGTATGCAGGCCAGGCGGCATGATTGATTTTGGGGATAAGCGTTAAGCTGAACAGCTCAACCAGAATACGGTGTGTGGTGTAGATGGCGATGGTATTGGCGCCAATCACGCTTAACGGACTGGACGCGCGCATGCCAAAGTGGAGCTCGAACTGATAAAACAGCTTCATGATCAGCACAATGGAAAGGAGAGAAAGCAATAGCGAGACATTTGCCAGCCACGCGACGACGGCGACGATTGTGCAACCCAGAACAATGACCGCATGGCGGCGCAGGGGCACCTCCTTGATCCACGCCATCAGCGTTGCGCCAAACCATGCGCCGAGGCTATACCAGGGCAAATTGCGAATCACGCTGTTCATTCCCCACCACGGGGTCGGGAAAAAATTGATCGCCACGCTCAGCGCCACAAATAATGCTAACAACGGCATCGCCCAACGGCTGAAAATTTTACACAGAACAAAATAGACAATCAGCGCGTACAGATACCACAGGCTGGTGCTGGCGGTCAGCATCCCGTGGGTAAAACCCGCAATCGAATCCGCATAAGCGGCGTTGGCGGCATGGGTCAGATCGCGCTGCGGGGCGAGCCAGTTATTGAGCGCCACCAACGCCAGCCATTGCACCACACCCCAAAGCACAAGCACCCAGGCGATACTCCAGATCCGTTTATCCACGCAGGTTGTCCACGGGACGTTATCGATGTAGCGACGGATCAGATACCCCGAAATAAAGAAAAACACCGGCATGCGAAACGGTGCCAGGTACAAATTGAGGTAAATCCAGCATTTGCTCAACACCTCTGACAGTGGATGCTGAAAAGTGGTGAGGTGCGGGTAAAATGTGATCACCGAGTGGTAAATCACCACCAGACAAATGCATAACCCCTTGATTTGATTAATCCATAGTTCTTTTTTATTCATTGAGACGGCGCATCCATATTGATTGCAATAGCCTGCCATCCTGCGCAACCCGCTGTGTGCTGTAATGCGTAACTGTCTGCATTTTGTT
Source organism: Citrobacter sp. 21OH12SH02A-Citro (assembly GCF_027919895.1). Taxonomy (NCBI): domain Bacteria; kingdom Pseudomonadati; phylum Pseudomonadota; class Gammaproteobacteria; order Enterobacterales; family Enterobacteriaceae; genus Citrobacter; species Citrobacter sp. 21OH12SH02A-Citro. The sequence goes on along the minus strand of NZ_CP114801.1, from coordinate 2,878,247 downwards.
TTTTTAGGATAAAGGTCAGGGATCAGGGTTGCAGGGGAGAGGGACAACTTTAGCGGTTTGATTTATTTATACTTTTAAGAATAGTGCTGACGAACACTTACGGTTCAGTCATTTACCCATTCCGCTTTCGCTTATATACTCGTGACTTTGCTAACAGCAACCAGACGGATTTCATGTACCAACCTGTCGCTCTATTCATCGGCCTGCGTTATATGCGTGGGCGTGCAGCAGATCGCTTCGGTCGCTTCGTTTCCTGGCTCTCCACCATTGGCATTACTCTCGGGGTAATGGCGCTGGTTACGGTGTTGTCGGTGATGAACGGTTTCGAGCGCGAGCTGCAAAACAATATTCTTGGCCTGATGCCTCAGGCCGTCCTCTCGTCTGAACAGGGTTCTCTAAACCCGCAACAGCTACCGGAAAAAGCGGTGGTGTTGAACGGCGTCAACCGCGTTGCACCGATAACCACGGGGGATGTGGTACTGCAAAGTGCGCGTAGCGTGGCAGTCGGCGTGATGCTGGGTATTGACCCGGCGCAAAAAGATCCATTAACGCCATATCTGGTCAATGTGAAGCAAACAGATCTGCAGCCGGGTAAGTATAATGTCATCCTCGGAGAGCAGCTTGCCGGGCAACTGGGTGTTAATCGTGGCGATCAAATTCGCGTGATGGTGCCCTCAGCCAGCCAGTTTACCCCCATGGGGCGTCTGCCGAGCCAGCGTCTGTTTACGGTAATTGGCACCTTCGCCGCCAACAGCGAAGTCGACGGCTACCAGATGCTGACCAACATCCAGGATGCATCACGTTTGATGCGTTACCCGGTGGGCAATATTACCGGCTGGCGTCTGTGGCTGAACGAACCGTTAAAGGTTGATACGCTGAGCCAGCAAACGCTGCCGCAAGGCACCAAATGGCAGGACTGGCGCGAGCGCAAAGGGGAATTGTTCCAGGCCGTGCGTATGGAGAAAAACATGATGGGGCTGCTGCTTAGCCTGATCGTGGCGGTGGCGGCATTTAATATTATTACCTCGCTGGGTCTGATGGTAATGGAGAAGCAAGGGGAAGTGGCGATTCTACAAACGCAGGGGCTGACGCCGCGGCAGATAATGATGGTGTTTATGGTGCAGGGGGCCAGTGCCGGGATTATCGGCGCGCTGCTGGGCGCGGTGCTGGGCGCATTACTCGCCAGTCAACTGAACAACCTGATGCCAATTATCGGTGTGCTTCTGGATGGGGCTGCGCTGCCGGTCGCCATTGAGCCGCTGCAGGTTATCGTCATTGCGCTGGTGGCGATGGCCATCGCGCTGCTGTCTACGCTTTATCCTTCCTGGCGCGCTGCCGCCACTCAACCCGCTGAGGCTTTACGTTATGAATAAGATCCTGTTGCAATGCGACAACCTGTGCAAACGCTATCAGGAAGGCACAGTGCAGACCGATGTACTGCACGATGTCAGTTTTTGCGTCGGTGAAGGTGAGATGATGGCGATTGTCGGCAGCTCCGGTTCCGGTAAGAGTACGTTGCTGCATCTGTTAGGCGGGCTGGATACGCCAACTTCCGGCGATGTCATTTTTAGCGGTCAGCCGATGAGCAAACTCTCGTCGGCGGCGAAAGCGGAACTGCGCAATCAGAAGCTGGGCTTCATTTATCAGTTCCACCATCTGCTGCCGGACTTTACCGCGCTGGAAAACGTGGCGATGCCGTTGCTGATCGGCAAGAAAAAACCGGCTGAAATCACCGAGCGCGCACGGGATATGCTGAAAGCAGTAGGGCTGGACCATCGTGCCAGCCATCGTCCGTCTGAACTGTCAGGCGGTGAACGCCAGCGCGTGGCCATCGCTCGTGCGCTGGTGAATAACCCGCGCCTGGTACTGGCGGATGAGCCAACGGGTAACCTTGATGCGCGTAACGCGGACAGCATTTTCGAGCTTCTGGGTGAGCTGAACCGCTCTCAGGGCACGGCATTTTTGGTGGTGACACACGATCTGCAACTGGCGAAGCGCATGAGCCGCCAGCTTGAAATGCGCGATGGTCGCCTGACGGCTGAACTGAGCCTGATGGGAGCTGAGTAATGGCTTCGCCTTTATCGTTATTGATTGGTCTGCGTTTTAGCCGTGGTCGGCGGCGCGGCGGCATGGTCTCGTTGATCTCCGTGATTTCCACCGTTGGCATTGCGTTAGGCGTCGCGGTGTTGATCGTCGGCTTAAGCGCCATGAACGGATTTGAGCGTGAGCTGAACAACCGTATTCTGGCCGTGGTGCCGCACGGTGAGATTGAAGCCGTGAATCAGCCGTGGAACAACTGGCAGGAAGCGCTCGACAAGGTACAGAAGGTACCAGGCATTGCTGCTGCGGCGCCTTATATTAACTTTACCGGGCTGGTGGAGAGTGGGGCGAACCTACGCGCAGTGCAGGTGAAGGGCGTTGACCCGCAGCAGGAGCAGCGTTTAAGCGCGCTACCCTCGTTTGTGCAAAACCACGCATGGGATAATTTCAAAGCGGGTGAGCAACAAATCATTATTGGTAAGGGAATTGCCGATGCGCTGAAGGTGAAGCAGGGCGACTGGGTATCGATTATGATCCCTAACGCCAGTGCGGATCATAAGTTACAGCAGCCTAAACGCGTGCGTTTGCACGTCACGGGGATCCTGCAACTGAGCGGTCAGCTCGATCACAGCTTTGCCATGATCCCAATGGAAGATGCGCAGCAATACCTGGATATGGGATCCAGCGTTTCCGGGATCGCGCTGAAAGTGAACGACGTGTTTAACGCTAATAAGCTGGTGCGAGACGCGGGTGAAGTCACCAATAACTATGTGTACATTAAGAGCTGGATCGGTACTTACGGTTATATGTATCGCGATATCCAGATGATCCGCGCCATTATGTATCTGGCGATGGTGCTGGTGATTGGCGTGGCCTGTTTTAATATCGTTTCCACGTTAGTGATGGCGGTAAAAGACAAAAGCGGCGATATTGCGGTATTAAGAACCCTGGGGGCTAAAGATGGCCTTATACGTGCCATTTTTGTCTGGTACGGCCTGCTGGCGGGGCTGTTCGGTAGCCTGATAGGCGTCGTCATTGGGGTAGTTGTCTCGCTGCAACTGACGCCAATCATTAACGGGATTGAAGCTCTTATCGGCCATCAGTTCCTGTCCGGCGATATCTATTTCATTGACTTCCTGCCATCGGAATTACACTGGCTGGATGTGATTTACGTGCTGGTGACAGCACTCGTGCTGAGTCTTTTGGCAAGTTGGTATCCGGCGCGTCGCGCCAGCAATATTGATCCTGCGAGAGTACTTAGCGGCCAATAACAATATATACACGAAAGCATTCATGCGGCGGTAAGTCGGCAAACCGAAATCTCCATGAGCATAGATAACGATGTGACTGGAGGGTGAGTGCGCAGCCAACCCCAAGGCATCTTGAAGGATGACGTGTATCAAGGAGCGGTGATGTATTACGGATTTGACATCGGCGGAACCAAAATTGCGCTGGGCGTGTTTGATAAGCAACGTCGTTTGCAATGGGAAACACGCGTCCCTACGCCTCGCGACAGTTATGACGCTTTCCTTGATGCGGTCTGCAATCTGGTGACGGAAGCGGACCAGCGGTTCGGCGTTAAAGGTTCGGTAGGCATCGGCATTCCTGGCATGCCGGAAACGGAAGACGGCACGCTGTATGCGGCCAACGTTCCTGCTGCCAGTGGTAAGCCGCTCCGCACCGATCTCAGCGCTCGCCTTGACCGCGATGTGCGTCTGGATAACGATGCTAACTGTTTTGCTCTTTCCGAAGCCTGGGATGACGAGTTCACCCAATATCCACTCGTGATGGGGTTGATCCTCGGCACCGGTGTTGGCGGCGGTCTGGTGCTTAACGGGAAATCTATCACCGGGCGCAGCTATATCACCGGCGAGTTTGGTCATATCCGTTTGCCAGTCGATGCGCTGACGTTGATGGGCTTTGATTTCCCATTGCGCCGCTGCGGGTGCGGTCAACTGGGATGCATCGAAAGCTATCTTTCCGGCGGTGGATTTGCGTGGTTGTATCAGCATTACTACCATCAATCGCTGGATGCCCGGGAAATTATCGCGTTGTGGGAGCAGGGTGATGAACAAGCACGTGCCCATGTTGAACGCTATCTGGATTTGCTGGCGGTGTGCCTTGGGAATATCCTGACTATCGTCGATCCTGATTTGGTGGTGATAGGCGGAGGTTTGTCGAATTTTACCGCTATTACGACGCAACTGGCGGACCGACTGCCACGTCATCTGCTGCCGGTTGCCCGGGTGCCGCGTATTGAGCAGGCGCGGCACGGTGATGCGGGCGGGATGCGCGGAGCCGCTTTCCTACATCTTACCGATTAATACAAAGAGGTTGTTATGCTGTCGCGCCGGGGTCATCGGTTAAGCCGCTTTCGTAAAAATAAACGCCATATGCGCGATCGCCTGCGTCAACGAATCTTTTTCAGAGACAGAGTGGTGCCTGAATTGATGGAAAAACCAAGAGTGCTGGTACTGACGGGAGCGGGAATCTCCGCTGAGTCAGGAATTCGAACCTTTCGCGCGGCGGATGGTCTCTGGGAAGAACATCGGGTAGAGGACGTTGCGACTCCGGAAGGATTTAGTCGTAATCCGCAACTGGTCCAGTCGTTTTATAACGCCCGTCGTCATCAGTTGCAACAATCAGAAATCCAGCCTAACGCGGCGCATATCGCGCTGGCAAAACTCGAAGCCGAGCTGGGCGACCGTTTTTTACTGGTGACGCAGAATATTGATAACCTGCATGAACGTGCGGGCAGCCAGAACGTAATCCATATGCACGGCGAACTGCTCAAGGTTCGCTGTTCGCAAAGCGGGCAGATTCTGGAGTGGACTGGCGATGTGACTGCGGAAGATAAATGCCATTGTTGCCAGTTTCCGGCGCCGCTGCGCCCGCACGTGGTGTGGTTTGGTGAAATGCCGCTGGGCATGGATGAAATTTATATGGCACTGGCAATGGCCGATGTGTTCATTGCGATTGGTACATCGGGCCATGTATACCCGGCAGCGGGGTTTGTGCATGAAGCTCGACTACATGGGGCGCATACGGTAGAGCTAAATCTCGAACCGAGCCAGGTAGGAAGCGAGTTTGAAGAGAAGTATTACGGTCCGGCAAGCCAGGTGGTGCCTGAGTTTGTTGAGAAGTTATTGAAAGGACTGTGATTTTTTTGCCCGATACGCGCAGCGCTATCGGGCATTCCTTACAACGCTGAATTAACGTCCTGCTTTCAGCTTCTGATAATACTCTTCATAGATAGCGCTGGCGGAACCGACATCGTTCTGCCATTCCCCTTTGTTGATGGTTTCTGCATCAGGGTAGAGGGTTTTATCGTTCGCGACTTCAGGGCTTAACAGCTTACGTGCTGCCAGGTTTGGCGTCGGATAACCGATGGTTTCCGCGACTTCTTTCGCCACGTCCGGGCGCAGCAGGAAGTTAATCAGCTTCAGCGCACCTTCTTTATTTTTTGCGTTTGCTGGAATAGACAGGCTATCCATCCAGAAAATCCCACCTTCTTTCGGCCATACCACTTCCAGCGGTGTACCTGCCTGACGCGCCACATACGCGGAGCCGTTCCACACCATCCCCAGATTGACTTCGCCTTCCATATACGGGTTGGCCGGGTTGTCAGAGTTAAATGCCGCGACGTTAGGCATCAGCTTCTTCAATTCGTTATAGGCGGCTTCAATCTCTTTAGGATCGGTGGTATTGCCGGAGTATCCCAGCTTGCGCAGCGCCATCTGGAACACTTCACGCGCATCATCCGTTAACAGCAGGCTACCTTTGTACTCCGGTTTCCACAGATCGGCCCAGCTGGTTACTGTTTTCGGGTCGATGGCATCGCTATTGATGCCAATGGCCGTCGCACCCCAGATATACGGGATAGAGTAGTCATTGTTGGGGTCGAATGGCTTGTTGAGCATTTCCGGATCGAGGTTGTGGAAGTTGGTCAACGTCGACTTGTCGATCTTCTGGATCATGCCTTCTTTGCGCATTTTATCGACGTAATAGGTGGACGGAACCACCAGATCGTATGCGCCGTCTTTATAGGTTTTGAGCTTGGCGTACATGGTTTCGTTCGACTCGTAGGTCGAATAGATAACCTTAATGCCGGTCTCTTTGGTGAACTGCTCCAGCAGTCCAGGCGGGACATATTCGGTCCAGTTATAGAAATAGAGCGTGTTGTTGTCATTAGCGTGAGCGGCGCTCATGCCCAGTGCCAGAGCACCCGCCGCGAGCAGGTGGCGTGACCATTTTTTCATCATTTAACGTCCCCTGAATTAAGGGCCTTAGCGGCCCTTGGTTTTATCACGTGCAATAAGCTGGCTGGCAATCACCATAACCAGCGACAGAACCAACAAAATGGTCGCCAGCGCGTTCACCTCTGGTGATACGCCGACTTTTACCATTGAGTAGATTTTTAACGGCAAAATTTCATAACCAGGCCCGGTAACGAAGGACGACACGACGACATCATCCATCGACAACGTAAAGCTCAGCAACCAGCCGGCAGCCACTGCAGGCATTGCCAAAGGCAGTATAATCTTGCGCAGAATAGTCACTTCACTGGCGCCGAGATCTTTGGCGGCTTCAAGCATTCGTACATCAAAACCTTTCAGACGTGAGTAAACCGTCACCACCACAAAAGGTAGACAAAAAGTGATATGCGAGAACAGCAGTGACCAGAAACCCAGTTGAATGCCGATCAGCATAAACAGCACCAGCAAAGAAATCGCCATTACGATATCCGGCGACATCATCACCACGAACAGCATGCCGCTGACAAACGGTTTACCGCGAAAACGGTAGCGGTACAGTGCAACCGCTGTGAGTGAGCCGATCAGCGTGGCAAACGTGGCGGATAGCACCGCCATCGTCAGCGAGTGTTGCGCTGCCTGTAGCAGGCTGTCGTTGTTCATCAGCAGGCCGTACCATTTGGTGGTAAAACCTTGCCAGTTGATGCCAAAGCGCGAGCTGTTAAAGGAGTTCACAATCAAAATAATGATTGGAATATACAGATACGCGTAGATGGCGGTCATAAAACCGCCTCTGAGCAGCCGACCGATCATTCGCGTTTCACCTTCTTGTTCAGAAGGCGCGATGTTTTCAGAGTATTGAAAATAATCAACTTTTTCTCTTCTCCAAAATCTCTCCAAAACTTCCCGCCAAAACAGATAGCCAAAAAGAAGCAGCTATCACTAAGGCCGCGAATTTTACAACAATTTTTAGGATGATCGGGGAAAAAAAGGCCATTTAAATGACCAGCTTTACCCATTCCTGACTGCGAGTGTCGGTATAGCAATCGGTTCAGGGAACAATTAACGCACGCTACCGCTGTGGTGGTAAAGGGGAGGTACTTGACTGCAAAGCCACGAAAGAGCATGGCGTCCCAGTGTTTGAAACCTGTGAACGCTGCAGGGAGCATGCTTAACGAAGGGTAACGAAATTGACGGGAATAGTGGTTTTTTGGATATCAATTTCCTGGCCCGGTGGTAACAAAAAACAGAAAACACCAGAACGGCGTTTTACGCTATCTACAGCGTAAATTTCTTGAATCACCCTGTTTTACGACACAAGAATTTACCTTTGATGACACCGTCAAAGAAACGGCCTTTAGATTGCACTGTGAGAAAAGAGTTATAGATGCTTTCAGGAACGCCCACATACTGGAAAGTTGAAGAATTTACGAACCCAATCTCCAGTGTCTTTTCTAATGGGTAGTAACCAATAAATTTTATTTTTGATGAAATCATTGCCTGTCGTTGCATTTTTTCTCCTTCAAATTTTTTAATTTTCCTTCTCTGATAATACACTGATATGAAACAAAAGGAGCATAGTTTTGTAAATGTTATGGCTGTTTCAGAATTTACTGGTTGGATGAAATGATTTTCTTTGTTGCTTTAATTTCCTGAACTGCGAAAAATAGCACGAAAATTCGTTGCTGGATTTTTACGGATTGAAACGGGATTTCCTTTAAGTGACTGATAAATATATTCTATTTTATTTTTCGTTATCCAGGGGACGACAGGCTGTATGTTATTGCTGGTGAACAGAACTCATTGATTATGCTGTCTCAGTTTCCATTTCTAAGATTTTGCGAAAAATTAAATGAAAAAATAACTTGCTATTGTTTGTGGGGTGTGTGATTAATGAGGGGTTGGTTAGGTACACAGACCCATTAAAGCGGTTTAGTAAAGCAGTTCTCATCTCAAGCGTTATCCACAGATAATCCTTTCTTTTGAGCCTTCTTATCGTTACTAATTAGATTGTGTGCGAAGCCCTTTTCGCCGTAAGGCTACATAGAATTTAAGGAATTACCTGTGTCTAATAAAATGACTGGTTTAGTAAAATGGTTTAACGAGTCTAAAGGTTTTGGTTTTATTACCCCTGACAATGGTAGTAAAGATGTGTTTGTACACTTCTCTGCTATTCAGAGTGGTGGCTTTAAAACGCTGAATGAAGGCCAAAAAGTTGAGTTCAGCATTACTGCTGGTGCAAAAGGGCCGTCAGCTGAAAACGTTGTAGCTGCCTGATATTTTTCCTGATGTAAACTAATATACGATAGCGAAGACGGTGAATGCCTGAGTAGATATATTAGTTTTTCAGAAACTCAACATCTGTCAACATAAAGCTGAACAGATGTCTGAGTCTAATCATTGGGTAGAACAGTTGAAATGATTATTTTATGAATGTCATTTGTTGTTTTACCTCTGTAGTTTTTCTTGCACGCTTAAGTGCATTCGTAAAAGCTAACAACATCCCAAAAATCGCTGGTGCTATAATATAAAGAAAATTATATTATTTTAGATTCCTCATGTGAACTGATAAGAAATATTTATTTTTTATTGCTTTTAATAGTGAGTTGTAACCTGATACTGAAAACCAAGAGAAATTATTAGTTAAATAGATCTTTTGGATATCACTGCGGTAGTGAGTGTTGTAGCAAATAAAGGCTAACATCATGACCGACCATATTTATTTTAAGTGCCCTTGTTGTCATGGGTCACAGTACAGAACTTCACATTTTGATGTGACTGAGAAAAATCCCTTTGGTGCAAAGTGTATTTTTTGTAAATCATCAATGATCACACCTGATAACTATGCGCCATATACTTCCAGTAAATCAAATGAACAGGTGTTGCGAAAGTAACATTTGGCTCTGACCTTCCAGTTAAGGCGGCAAGATTCATTATCATTGCCAGGCACTGGTTTAAGTCCAACAAGGGCCGTCAGTCTGCTACTACCTCATCGAATTGAGCGGGCGACTTTTGAACTTGCAGGAGACGAGGGTTTGATCCTCTATGGTTACACCATGAATAAAAACCTCGTTCTAACGGGGTTTTGTCATTTCAGGGTTATCCGTGCAACATACAAGTAAGTTGGGCAAAGAATTGTATTTTTTGTTTTGCTATTAACATCATGTCTGATGTGTAACGGTATTACTAATAACCATATAAAGGGCAACGCATTGAGAATCATACAAAACCATATTATGGCCCAGGAAATTGGTGAAACAGTTATCCAGCTACTTGAAAATGGCAAAAGGGTTACGACCGGGAATATCATTGATTTGCTCGAACGGAAAAGTCATGCCTTGCACGGTCAAGAGGCCGATGAGATAAGAGAAATATTGATATTTATCAGGAAAAAATCTGTTCTGTAAACGAGCTATAAATCACCTACGGTGCTCACGGATTATGGTTTCTCAATCAAAGACCTACTGAGAGGCATCTAGCCTGGTAGTGCAAAACTCTTCTTTTCTGGCCCACACAATAAAATAGGCCTTTTTCATTACTAAAAGATAGGTTGTGATATCTGGACGGTGTGAGGCAATAATGATTACATATTTTTCGGTTGACATTGAAATCAATTATTTTCTGTAAGCGCTTTTGTGATTAAGGTTGATAGTGCTTCAAGTTGGATAGCAAGCTGAATGCTCAACCAGACATATCCGTGAACGGCGCTTTCAATGATTTCCTCGCCCTCATTGGCGAGTAAAAGACAATGCAACTCTTTAGTAATTTCGAGAAGATGCTCGCTATTTGATGCTATCGGCGTTGGGTTTCCTTCATGCAAGGCATGTGCGAGGGTGTTGAGGGTGCTACGGGTCATTTTTTCCATATCTGACAGCGTGTGAGTATTCAATATGAGAAATCGACTGCCACGGGATGCCCAGTGGGCATTTATCTGAAATTTTTGCGCCGCTATCATATCGCGGGTTATCGATTGAATATCTTCAAGTAGACTCTTCGCAATCTTTGTTTCTTTATTTACTGGTGTAATAAGGCTGCGCATTTTTACTACATTATTCAGCGCTCGCGTTTGAAGTTTGGCCATTCTCGGGGGCGCAAGAACGTTTCGGGAGACTCCCGCCGTTGTTATTTTTAGATAATCAGAAAGAAAGTCAGCAAGTTGTATACGCCAGTTAATGAATGCTCTTTGGGGAAAAATGCTGGTAAACAACATCGCCAGAATGCATCCTATAATAATGTTGGTGCTTCGCCACAATGCTGTTTGTAAGTCTCCTGCAGGAGCGCTGCTGACAACCGCCAGCGTGATACCAATCAATAATGCGGCATAGGGACGTTTACTCATGGCCAGAAAACCACAAAGGAAAGCTGCGCATCCACACCACAGCATCATCATAGTGAGAGAGTACATTTCAATGTGTAATGCGATGATCCCCAAAATCGCACCCCCTACAGTTCCCGCCATACGTTCAAGTGCCCTGGGTATCACATTGCCCATGTAACTAATTGGTCCCATGACCACAACCAGTGTAATCAGGGGCCAGGAGTGGTCTGGTAAATTCAACATTCTTATCAGTAAGAAAGTTATAACAAATGCTAAAGCAATACGGATCCCATGAACTACGCGATAGTTGCGGTAAATCTTAAGTTCTAAAGGACTTATCGGTTTATTCCGTTCAATGGAAAAAATATTGTTTTTCATTGGTTAAAATCTTTAACATAGACAGAATTATAAAGAATGTTCAGATATACACTGAAAAAATAAACTCGTCTTACTTTTTTAACTTATAAAAAAGGAGGGCGATGCCTGATATAGGTTATTGTTAATCAATTGCTAATGCAGTAGCGAAAGAAGAAGTAATTTTTAATACCCACATTATCTTTGGATTTGCCATTATGGTGGTAAGCGGTTCTACACATCTTGAGTGGCCCCTGACTTAAATTCAACATGTTGACTTTGACAGATATTAAAAAGTTGTGGACTTCCAAAATACTGGTTAGCATGTTTAAAACGTTTTCTTTTTCAGGTTGTTATAAGGCTAAGCAAAACAGGTCAGATGGTTTCTGTGCACGGCTTTATATCAGCAACGGTATCATTATATTTATAACATATGCACTTTGATGAGCTAAGGCCCGGACCAAAGCTCATGAGATATAAGTTCTGGCTACATTAGATGGAAGCAGTACACAACCTATTCATGTGTTATCGAAAAGCAACTACGTAAACAGAAAGTGCAAGTGCGAGAAATATCCAGTATTGAGAATGGTAATGGAAAAGTTTGAGCATAAATATCCTCCACAGATTCGGTTCCTAATTAATGGCAGATTTAAATGTCAACAACAAACAAAAAAGCATGGGTATTGATTGTTTGATTGTTTCATATTGTTTCAGTGATGTGCTATGACGGTGCGTTTGCACCAACAATAAGATTCTTGCATTGTTATGGTGAGCTTAGTGTCAGCCGGGCATTAAGACGCGATCAATCTACTGATAAATATAACCCAGGCAGCCATATGCGGCTTGTTCTATCCTGTCTGTTACTCTTTGCCAGCCGCAAACCGATACCACAAATCTTGCCCGCCACCTGAATGCCGCAAAGCACACCGGAAATCTTGCCGTTCCTGCCAAAAGCAAAACAGCCGGAGCTGACGTTGTAATCCTCTCTGACATGCTCGGAAATTTCGTGGTAGACCCTAAATATTATGCTGAGATGGAGGAAATACGACTCTTCCGTGAGTCAAAATCCCTGAAAACTTAGGGTGATAGATAAAGGTCTTAAGCAGCATGACATAATTTTCGATTTAAGCTATTTAAATTCATTTTTATGATAAGAATCATGTGCGATTTCCCTATAAAACTAAATCTTGCTATGTTTGGTTAATCATGCGTTAATGAATTCTTGGTTTGTAACGAATTTATCTAAAGCAAGTGCTGTAATAATTTTATTTCTTGTTCCTGTTGAGACTTCCTTGCTGGCTTTTCTCTCTGATGATTTTTTCGGACCATTCTGCCCAAGGGCTTACTCAAGAAAGGTAATAATTATGTCTAATAAAATGACTGGCTTAGTTAAATGGTTCAATCCTGAAAAAGGTTTTGGGTTTATCACCCCTAAAGATGGCAGTAAAGATGTGTTTGTACACTTTTCTGCTATCCAGAGTAATGATTTCAAGACGCTGAATGAGAATCAGGAAGTTGAGTTTAGTGTTGAACAGGGACCTAAAGGCCCCTCAGCAGTTAATGTCGTGGTTGTATAAGGTAACTGTTATTACACATCATATTCACTTCAGATGCCCGTGTTGCCACGGATCTCAGTACAGAACGTCGAGCTTTGATGTTACTGAAAAAAATCCTTTCGGAGCAAAATGTATTTTTTGCAAATCGGTAATGATTACATTTGACAATATTGCGCTATACATTCGTTCTGGTCAGACTTTGTTAGATTTTAGAAAATAAAGTTCAGGTTCCTTATGGAGCCTTTTTTGTATGCTAAACCGTTCATCTTTGTACGAACAATCACGGTATCATTATGAAAAAAGTAATCGTTTTTTTTAACTCAGAACCGGCAGTTGTTGTATCCGTAATGAAGGGAATTACTTCGATAATGCGTGAGTTTCCCAATGGGGAAAAAGCACACCTGTCCGTGATGTCAGCAGGATTTCCATCTCTGACAGGAGACCATAAAATAGTTTATGTTGCCTCTGATCGCGATGTCAGTTCCGAAGAGATTCTCGAGGCAGCATCGAAGCTTTTGAAGTGACATCTGATTGTTTCTTTACCGACCGAGATAGTAGTCCAGTGGTTTGCAGGTTTTTTGCGCTTTTCTTGTATGAAGATTGCACTGCAACCTCTTGATTATTGAGTCTTTCCATTCTATCTTTTAAACATGTCAGCGCTGTTATAAGTGCTCCACGGGGAATGTTACATACTTGGCGTTGATACGTTAGAGATCAAGAGAGGTAAATAATGAACGTCGAAGAGTTAAAAACAAAAACTGAAGCGGATATTTCTGAATTCATTACAAAAAAAATTGTTGAACTCAAAAAAAAGACAGGAAAAGAAGTTTCCGACATCCAGTTTACTGCTCGTGAAAAAATGACTGGGCTTGAAAGCTATGATATTAAAATTACATTGATCTAATTGTTAAAAGACCCAGCTTGAATGAAAAGCATTATCTTAAAAGGTAATGCTTTTTTATTACTGTCAAAAAATTTGGATGTTGTCAAAACCTTCATTTTTAACCATAGAGACAAGGCCTGATTTTTTAATGGGGCCTTTCCGATGCCAGCCCGCGCTATCGGGCTACTGCTGGCTCAGGGCAGGGAATGCACTTGTCGAATATTTCGTGGTCAGTGGGTATCACATTGAGGGGAGTGGGATGACGTAGTAGCCTGCGAATGGGTTAATTATCATTTCGGTCGGGATTGTTAGATAACCCAACTCCTACTTTTACCGCAGCAAACAACATAATGCACAGAGCGGTAATGACGGTAAATACCAATGAAAGGCTGGTAATCATAAATTTTCTTCATTTCAGATGGATTTGATTATTAGACTAAGGAATAAAGGAAAAGTTCAGGGTAAATATCATAGTATTTCCCGGAAGAAATATCGAAGCGGGTCATTGTATACCAGAGCGGACTGCAGAGAGCCGTATCGAAGAGTGGCGGAGCAACGGTCTCAACGGCCCCTGTGGCTGCAAATATCTATCTTGGCAAACGTCGTCATCTACCCTGTGATATCCCCCTTTTGGATAAAAAATAGGAAGATAAATTAAATGGTTAAATTTTATCCAAACGTGGTACAGTGAATCTCATTCATCGAAAGGGTATGATCTTGACCCGCCATTTCCGGACAGCTTTTGTATCTTAAGTTAACGATGCCCGCTGCCGCCGGTATTCTCTCGGAGAGTGATATCCCAGCGCACTATGCGGGTGATTTTCATTGTAATGCGTGAACGCCGCTGCAAGGTTTCGCAGGGCTGTTCTCACATCCGGTTTCGGCATGAACGCGATATAGTCTTCCTTCATCGTCTTCACGAACCGTTCGGCCATGCCATTGCTCTGCGGGCTGCTCACCGCTGTTGTACATGGCTCCAGATTCAGCTCTTTGGCGAACCTCCGCGTTTCATGCGCGGTATATGCTGAACCGTTGTCCGTCAGCCACTGCACCGCTGTGTCGGGCAGCCTGTCGCCGAAGCGCTTTTCCACCGACCTCAGCATCACATCCTGCACGGTCGAACTGTCATAGCCTCCCGTGCTTGCTGCCCAGTCTATGGCCTCACGGTCGCAGCAGTCCAGCGCGAACGTTACCCGCAGTTTTTCGCCGTTGTCGCAGCCGAACTCGAAGCCATCTGAACACCAGCGCATATCGCTTTCTGCCACCGCTATCTTGCCCTTATGTTCACGCTTCGGTCGCTCTGGTTTGTGATGCAACAACAACAGGTTATGCTCGCTCATTATCCTGTAAAGCCGTTTGGCATTCACAGGTGGCTGTCCCTCTGTGCGACGTTGCTTGCGCAGGATGCCCCACACGCGTCGATAACCATAACTCGGCATATCGCTGATAATGTTGAGGATAGCCGACAGTATTTCTGCGTCTGCTTCTTCATTACGCCGGTTACAGCGCCTGTCCTGCCAGTCGGCAGAACGGTTAATCCGCAGTGACAGTTGCGCACGCGACACGCCCATGGTCCGGCTGACCATGGCTATTCCCCGTCCTTTGGCAACAAGGGCGCGTGCGCTATCCATTTTCGCGACTGACCGTACTCCACGGCTTCTTTCAGGATCTCAACTTCCATCGTCTTCTTGCCCAGAAGGCGCTGAAGCTCCCGGACCTGCTTCAGAGCAGCAGTAAGCTCAGAAGCAGGAACGACTTCCTCTCCAGCCGCAACGGCGGTGAGGCTGCCTTCCTGATATTGCTTCTTCCACTTAAACAGCAGGCTGGGCTGGATACCATGCAGGCGGGCGACATGGGAGACATTCATACCCGGCTCCATCGTCTGCTGGATAATGGCGATCTTCTCCTGAGGAGTTTTACGTTTACGGACTTCTTGCCCTAACAGGATCCCGGTCATCTCAAAATTGGTGTTAGTGTTAGACATATATTCAAGCCTATCTCTTATCTGGAGATACAGCTACTGTCTGGTGTTTCAGGGGGCTACATCATTCATCGAAAGGGTAATCATCATGTCTCTCATCGATTACGCAATGAAGTACCTCGGCGGCGTATCGACGACTACTGTCATCTGCCCGGCCTGCGGCTTACGTTCATCCCAATCTATTTCTAAAATTCGCCTTAAGCAGACAATGCTGTGCCCTGGCTGTAAAACACTGTTTGTTTCACCACGATAATCCTGACACTTAGTTGCACCTAAACCCGGTGTTCTATACTTAAGTCAAATCCCGGCAGCTGTTAAATCCCTGATGCCTTACGCCCATCCTGAGAGAACGTTTCTGAACTGATTTCGCAACTGCTCCTGCATGCTAACTCTGCATCAGAGCAATGCTATGAAAATGAACCCCAGGGCGTGGTTTAACCGCTCCCATATTCCGATGAATGCTCCCGAAAGCGTAACGTTTTCGGCGAACGATCCTGCCGGTGAAAGCACGCTGCAGTCAGAACTCTTTTCGACCGCCCAGATGGAACGCTACGGTCAGAAGCTCGCACGGACCCATAAATTATCGCCGGATAAACATCCTTATTATCTTCTAAAAAGACTCGGCGAGAATGAGGCCATCATTACCCAAAGCTGTTATGAGCTTAACGCGGGTAAAAAGACCAGCATCATGCCTGCCGGGGAGTGGTTGCTGGACAATTATTATCTGATTGAGGAACAAATCCGCACTGTCCGCCAGCACTTGCCGAAAAGCTTTGGTAAAGGTCTCCCGTCGCTGATGTCGCCGCTGAATTGCCCACGAATTTACAATATTGCATCAGAGGCCATTGCTCACGGTGACGGGCGCTGGGATGCCGCCAGCCTGACCAGCTATCTCACCGCCTATCAACAGGTGACCCCGCTGACATTAGGTGAAGTCTGGGCGTTACCGGGAATGCTGCGCCTGGCGCTGATTGAAAATCTTCGTCGTATCAGTATCGAAGTGATCAAAGCGCAGCAGGACAGAACGCTGGCTGATATGTGGATAACAAAGATTTTCGGATGTGCAGAGAATGCCCCTGGCGATTTAATCATGGTGGTTGCCGATATGGCACGCTCCCGACCTACGTTAACCAGTGCGTTTGTCGCAGAGCTGGTGCGGCGTCTGCAGGGGCATGGCAATGCGCTGTCGTTACCTCTGACCTGGGTTGATCAGTGCCTTCGGGAACAGGGGATCACCACCGACGTTCTCATACATAATTTCAATCAACAGCTTGCCGCCAGCCAGCTATCTGTCAGTAACAGCATCGCGGGTCTGCGATTACTGAGTGAAACGGATTGGGCTGATTTCGCCGAAACGATAAGTGTCGTCGAACAGGCATTACGTAATGATCCTGCCGGTATCTATCCTCGGATGCACTTCAATACCCGGGATCATTATCGGCACGTTGTTGAGGTACTGGCCAGAGACAGTGGTCTCAGCGAGCCTGAAGTTGCTGACAGGGTGCTGACGCTTTCAGGAAACAGTGCTCCCGATACACTGGAACATCATGTTGGTTATTATCTCGCAGGCGAAGGTCGGCAGGCGCTGGAAATTCATCTGTTAGCAGACACCTCAAGGCTCATGCGCTTGCGGCACAGTTTCAACAGAATAACCCTGCTGTCATGGCTTGGAAGCCTGGCGTTGTTGACAACCGCAACGACCGCAGCGATTTTGCACGAAACAGCCATGCAGGGCGCAGACTGGCTGTTGATCGCGGTGATATTCCCTCTGATTATCGCTGTAACTCAGTTGATGAGCGATTTACTCAGTGACGCCACCACCCGTTTTCGCGTTCCTCGCCCCTTGCCGCGGATGGATTTCTCAACCGGCATTCCCCCTGACAGCGCCACTCTGTTAGTCATCCCCTGCATGCTGACCAGCCACGCAAGTTTCAGCCAACTCCTCACCAGTCTTGAAGTCTGCTGGCTGGGGAATGAAAACGAAAATCTCAGGTTTGCGCTGCTCACTGATTTCGCTGATTCTGCAAATGAACCCTCGCCGGAAAGCCAGATGCTGCTCAGACAGGCGATCGCCGATACGCAGGCGCTGAATCGCCGCTATCCCTCCAGCCGCCCGCGTTTTTACCTGCTACACCGCCAGCCTGAATGGAACCCTGCGGAAGGAACGTGGATGGGCTATGAACGCAAGCGGGGAAAACTGGCGTTACTGAACAGTTGGTTGCGCCATCCAGGGACACAATTCGTCAGCGTTGCAGACATGCTTGCTAACCTTTTACCGGGCCACATTAAATACGTCATTACCCTGGACAGTGATACGGTGCTGCCGCGCGATACGGCGCACAAACTGGTCGCGACAATGGCGCATCCGCTGAATACGCCAGAGTATGATCCGGTACGCCAGAGGGTTGTCAAAGGATTTGGCATTTTACAACCCGGCCTTGCGGAGGAGATACCACGCAACGGTCAGGGACGTTACGCCGCCATGCGCAGCAGCATACCGGGCAATAATCCCTATTCGATGATGTCTTCGGATATCTATCAGGATCTTTTTGGGGAAGGATCGTTCGTGGGGAAAGGGATTTACGATGTTGACATTTTTATGCAGGCCACGGCCAACACCTGCCCGGAAAACCTGGTTCTCAGCCATGATCTACTCGAAGGATGCTATGCACGTTCGGGTCTGCTCAGTGAGGTGTTACTCTATGAACAGTACCCGAATAATTATCTGTCGGATGTTGCACGCCGTTCACGCTGGATCCGGGGTGACTGGCAACTGCTTAACTGGCTGAAACCACGTGTCAGAAGAGCCGATGGAACCCGGGCCAGGAATCCGCTGACCGCGCTTTCTTACTGGAAATTACTCGATAATCTGCGTCGCAGTCTGGTCGCCCCTTCATTACTGGTATTACTGTTCTTCACCCTGCTTGGGGTACCTAATCCGGTTTACTGGCTGGGCGTACTGTCGCTGATATGGCTGTTGCCAACCATCCTCTGCATCACCCATGACCTGCTGCATAAACCTCTGCGTCGCCGCCTGAAGCCGCATCTGTTACTGGTAGGGGCGGGCGCGCTGAAGCGTTTGTCAGGTATCGGCCTTAATTTTGCGATACTGCCGCACGAAGCCGGATATTCGCTAAAAGCGATCGCCGTGACGTTATGGCGATTGGGGATCAGCAGGCGTCACCTCAGCCAGTGGGTCAGCCACAGCCAGGACAGCAATCAGGCCGGACCCACTGTTGCGCTTTTTTATCAGGCGATGTGGCTGAATGTTGCATGTGGTGTGATGCTGATAATACTGACCGGACAATTTGCTCCACAACTGCTGGGGATTGCGTTGCCGATCGGTTTGTTATGGTGTGTGGCACCGCTGCTGATGAGCTGGTTGAGTCGCCAGCCTGCGCGTAAGGTGTTTTCGCCCAATCCGGAACAAAAACAGCTGTTGCGCCAGACAAGCCGTGAAATCTGGGCGTTTTTTGAAACCTTTGCCACAGAAAAAGAGAACTGGCTTCCGCCTGATAACTACCAGGAAATACCGCAGCCGACGGTGGCCCATCGAACTTCTCCTACCAATATTGGCCTTTCCCTCATGGCTAACCTGACGACATGGGACTTTGGCTACCTGCCCGGCGGGGAAGTGCTCCGGCGCGTATCGCTCACGCTCGACACAATGGATAAAATGGAGCACTACCGGGGCCATCTCTACAACTGGTATGACACTCGTACGCTGGCCCCCCTCAGCCCACGCTATATCTCAAGCGTCGACAGCGGCAACATGGCAGGGCATTTGTTGACCCTGCGTGCAGGGCTGTCCGCCATGCGTCATCAGCCAGTTTTAAACCGCCAACAGATACTGGCAGGGCTGAATGATACGCTGGATATTCTGGAAAAACAGTGGGGTCAGAACCCGCCTGACAGCTTGCGGTTGTTGCGAAAACACTGCCTGAGCGCGGTGTCGCTCTCTCCGCAGACATTTTTCAGCGAGCTGAAAAATATGCGCACCCAGTGCAATCACCTGAACACGCTATGCCATCAGGGATCTCCTCTTCAGATGCGTTGGGCAGGACATCTGGAGCATCAACTGGTTCAGCTTTGCCATGAGTGGTCGCTGCTGCTTGGTTGGTTACCTGCATCCTGGAACGAACAGACGCTGCCGACTTTGTGCGAGCTTGCCCGCGCAACATTTACTGGTGTAGGAACCCCCCCGGCGTCAGCGATGGAGCAGGCCCGGATGCGACTCAATATTATCACTGAACTTGAACAACGGCTGGATGAGCATGCCCGGATGGATTTCGCCTTTCTGTACAGCGAAGCAACCAGTCTGCTCAGTGTTGGCTATAACTGTGACACGAATATGCCTGACAAGAGCCACTACGATCTTCTGCCGTCTGAAATCCGCCTGACCAGCTTTCTTGCCATTGCCACTAATCAGCTACCTCTTAAAAGCTGGTACGCGCTGGGGCGACTGTTCACCACCATTGACAATGAAACCGCCCTGATGTCATGGAGCGGGTCAATGTTTGAATACCTGATGCCGAATCTGGTAATGCCCACCTGGCCTGGCAGCCTGCTTGATGAAATGAGTCAGTCGGCGGTTATGCGCCAGATTCATTGGGGGAAAGAACGCGGAGTACCGTGGGGCGTTTCAGAGTCTGGTTATCATGCTTTTGATGTTCAGCATAATTATCAATATCAGGCATTTGGTGTGCCGGGTCTCGGCCTGCGCAGGGGGCTTGCTGATGACATGGTTGTCGCCCCTTACGCCACACTGCTGGCGTTAATGGTCTCGCCACAGAAAGCCTGTGAGAACCTGATCAGGCTGCAAAAAAATGGCGCACATGGTGAATACGGTTTTTATGAAGCGCTGGACTATACTCCCTCACGCCTCGCAACCGGTCAGCTCTATGCGGTGGTTCAGTCCTGGATGGCACATCACCAGGGCATGGCGTTTCAGGCGCTGGCTCATGTGCTACTTGACGCCCCGATGACTGAACGCTTCATGTCCAGTACGGTCTTCCGCTCAGCGAGCCTGCTGTTACAGGAACGCGTGCCGGATGCGGTCGATCTGTACAGTCCGCGCCGTCATTTTGAATCTCATGAGGGCAGGGTCAAACCCGTTCGCTATGAACCCCGTATTTTCTATGGCGTGGACACGCCGGCCCCGGATATTCAACTGCTGTCCAACAACCATTATCATCTGATGTTGACCACGGGCGGCGGCGGCTACAGTCGCTGGAATAATATTGCGCTCACGCGCTGGCGCAGTGATACCACCCGCGATAACTGGGGAGCATTCTGCTATATCCGCGATATACAGACGGGGAATGTGTCGAGCAATACCTGGCAACCGACAGCCCACACCAGCGGGCATGACGAGGAAGTGATATTCACCGATGCGAGTGCTGAATTCAGACGCTCTTTCGATGGGCTCAGCGTCAAAACTCAGGTTGTGATCTCCCCGGAGGATGATATTGAGTTGCGACGGCTCACACTGATTCATCGTGGTCGCCAGCCTCGCTCTCTGGAACTGACAACCTATGCCGAAGTAGTACTGGCACCTGAAGCCAGCGATCTGGCACACCCGGCATTTAGCAATTTGTTTATTCAGACGGAACTGGATCCTGAGCGTGACGCTATTCTTTGCCACCGGCGCCCGCGTTCTCCGGGTGAAGCGAGTCCCTGCCTGTTTCACATGATGGTGGTGCATGGCGATAACCGTCATAACGTTTCGTTTGAAACAGACAGGGCAAAATTTCTTGGTCGTGGCAGAAACCCTGCGGATGCCCAGGCAATAAAGGCAGGCGGGGCGCTCAGCAATACGTCGGGGTCAGTGCTGGATCCGATCCTGGCAATACGCCACGCCATCACTCTGCAGCCTGGGCAGCCGGTCACGATTGATATCATTTATGGCATCAGCGAAACCCGCCAGCAGAGCCTGGCGTTGCTGGAAAAATACCGCGATTACCCTATCGCTGATCGCGTCTTTGAACTGGCCTGGTCTCACAGTCTGGTGGTATTACGCCAGATGAACGCCAGTGAAGATGATGCCACTTTGTTTAATCGTCTTGCCAGCGCGGTGCTTTACCCTGTCCAGGAACTGCGCGCCGAAGGCCAGGCGATCAGCCGCAACCGGCGTGGTCAGTCCGGTCTGTGGGGCTGGGCAATTTCAGGCGATCTGCCGATAGTGCTTCTCAGTATTACCAGCGAGGAAAGTATTGCCTCAGTGACCACACTGATTCAGGCGCACCGTTACTGGAGACAGAAAGGGCTGGATGTTGATTTGGTTATCCTGAATAACAGTCCCGGCGGCTACCAGCAGGGCTTACAAAATCAGATTATGGACTTAATTTATGCCGGATCTGAAGCCAGCCTGCTGGACAAAACGGGCGGTATTTTTGTTCGTAATGGCGAGCATCTCTCTGCTGAGGATAAGTTGCTTTTGATGAGCGTGGCCTGTCTTTATCTTGATGACCGCACAGGCAGTATCAATGAGCAGCTTAATCAGCGTACTCACACCCTTAAACCTCAGGCCAGAGCACTCATTCCACGAGCTGTGCGCGAGCGTAATCAACATACGGACTGGAGCCCCGATATCAGTCAGTTATGCCATTTCAATGGGTACGGTGGATTTTCTCAGGATGGTCGGGAATATCAGATTGTCCTGCGCGAAGATGCGCAGACACCGGCTCCCTGGTCAAACGTACTGGCAAATGCCCGTTTTGGCACTGTGATTTCAGAGGCGGGACAGGCCTACTCCTGGTATGAGAATGCACATGAATACCGGTTGACACCGTGGGAGAACGATCCGGTGAGCGATCGCAGCGGCGAGGCGTTTTATCTGCGCGATGAAGAGAGCGGTGAGTGTTGGTCACCGACGGCTTTACCTGTTCGCGGACATGGTGATTACCTGACCCGCCATGGTTTCGGTTACAGCGTGTTTGCCCATCGAGAGAATGGTATAGACAGCGAGCTGACGGTCCTGGTTGCCGAAGAGGCGCCGGTTAAACTGGCGCTCCTGACGCTCAGTAACTCTTCGGGGCGGACACGAAAACTTTCCGTCACCGGCTATGTGGAGTGGACGCTCGGAGGAACACGAACTCGCTCAGCCCCTCACATTGTGACACATGCGGCAAGACCGCCTGGCGGCTGCGGAGTGCTGGCGAACAACTTTTATGGCGATAACGGTAGCGGTCGTACTGCCTTTTTTGCCGTCAGCGGTAATGACTGTTCGTTGACCGGGGATCGCCGGGAGTTTATCGGTCGTAATGGTTCTCTGTACGCCCCGTCGGTCATGAAGCTACGCAGGCTTTCAGGTAAAACGGGCGCCGGTCTGGATCCCTGCGGGGCAGTACAATCGGCGGTAACATTAATTGATGGCGATCAGAGGACGTTTATTTTTATCCTCGGCGCAGAGGAGAATCATATTCGAGCTCAGGAGACGCTTGCCCGTTATATGAATGAGGAGACGGTCCGCGAGGAGCTGAACCGGGTTCACAACCACTGGCACAATGTGCTCGATAAAATCGTGGTTAACACCCCCGACACATCGGTAAATTTACTGGTGAATGGCTGGCTATTGTACCAGACGGTAGCCTGCCGCCTGATGGCTCGCAGCGGTTACTACCAGTCCGGCGGCGCATTTGGTTTTCGCGATCAACTGCAGGATACGCTGGCGCTGAGTCATGCTGATCCGAACCGGATGCGAGAACAGATAATCCTGTGTGCATCACGGCAATTTATTGAGGGTGATGTACAGCACTGGTGGCACCCGCCACACGGCAACGGGGTGCGCACCCGCTGTTCCGATGACTATCTGTGGCTTCCGCTTGCCGTTTGCCACTATGTTGAAACGACGGGGGATATGGATGTACTGGAAACACGTATTCCTTATCTGGAGGGACGTCCGCTTCAGCCTGGTGAAGAGTCTGCCTATGATACGCCGGTGATCAGCGGTACCGAAGAGACTCTCTGGTTACACTGCGTCAAAGCCATTAAGTATGGACAACAGTTCGGGGAGCATGGTCTGCCGCTGATGGGGGCGGGTGACTGGAATGACGGCATGAACCGGGTGGGGATCGAAGGCAAGGGTGAAAGCGTCTGGCTGGGCTTCTTCCTGTTCGACATTTTGCAGCGGTTTGCGGCGCTGGCTGATCGCAGGCTGGATGAAAGTGTCGCCTCAATGTGCCGTTCACAGGCTGTGCGCCTGCAAAGTAATCTCGAAGCCCACGCCTGGGATGGGGAATGGTACCGGCGTGGATATTTTGACGATGGTACTCCCCTGGGGTCGAAAGCCTCACAGGACTGCCGGATTGATGCGATTGCCCAGAGCTGGTCAGTATTGTCCGGGGCCGCTAGCCCGGGACGGTGCGCAAAGGCCATGCAGGCGCTGGATAAGCACCTTGTGGATAGCGAGGGGGGACTGATAAAACTATTAACGCCGCCTTTCGATGGGCACGGTCCAAATCCGGGTTACATACAGGGCTACCTGCCTGGTGTGCGGGAAAACGGAGGGCAGTATACACATGGCGCTATCTGGGCTGTAATGGCATTTGCCCGAATGGGGAATGCCGAACGTGCCTGGCAACTCTGGTCCATGCTCAGCCCGATAAATCATACTCTGAATGCGAACTCAGTCGGGATTTATAAAGCCGAGCCTTATGTCATGAGCGCTGATGTCTACAGCGTTGCTCCCCATATCGGACGTGCCGGATGGAGCTGGTATACCGGTTCATCAGGCTGGGCCTGGCGTTTACTTACCGAGGAATTACTGGGGATAAAACGTTCCGGTGCTGACCTTACGGTTCATGCCCGGTTGCCGGATGGCTGGCCGTCTTTTTCTATGACTTATCAATATGGCGAAAGCCATTATCAGATTAGTGTCTCACACGGCGATGCAGAATATCGCGTTACATTGGATGGTGTTCTCCTCCCTGATGACAGAATACCGCTGCGGGATGATGGACAAAACCATACGGTTGAGATTATTCAGAACTGACACTGAGTCCAGACGCGCATTAACGTCTGCCGTTAATGCGCTGATTATCCCTGAGAACCTCAATCGCTGTCTGCATGGCGATTTTGTCATCTCGTTTTTTTTGCTTGTCCTGCATGACCTGAAGGTATTCCAGCAAAGTTCGGGTATTAATAGGTCGGCCCTGTTTTCCCACTGCCAGCACGGCTTCGCCAAGAATAATTTTCACTGGTGGCAACTGGGCCGGGTACCAGTCAAGGGTGTCTTCTGATTTCATGATAAATTTCTCACGGAAGGGTATTATATCATAAATCAGACGTTTAATTTTCAATATCTGATATCCTGATTTAATCATAAATTAACATAACTTAAGCCAGTTATTTTTATATTAAGGCGTATAATAATTACTGTGTTCCTCAGAGAATTATTTATGTCTTATACAAAAGGACTCAGGCACTTTAAAGAAAGACCGGTGCATGTTGCCTGCCCGGTATGCGCATACAGAGCCGATCAGAAAGCAGGTAAACTAAGAAAAGATGCGGTTCTGGAGTGCCCTGCCTGCGGGCTGTTGTTCAGACCATCAGAATGCTGGTGTATCGGCGGCTGATCGGCTTCTGCCACCTAACGTGAGTGATGTTGGGAAATGACAATATTGCTCCTGTACTGCAGTTTGAGAGGATATGATGATGAAATCTAAAAAATCTATTTTTATTGAAGGACATATCCTTTCGAACAGCTGTCATGGGCAGGTTGGTCAATCTTTCTGTATCCACAGGGCCAGGTTTAATAATGGTAAATATGCGATTATCCGGGAAGCATCAGGAATATGTTTCAAGCCTGGCGAAATTATTCAACGAAACGATTGCGAGTGGTTTTATAACCTTACCAAAATTCGCCTTCTCTCATTTGAGTACCTTGAAGATGATGAATCCAGAAGACAATTTCTTGAATATCGATAATAAATTCATGCTTATCATGACGGCATATTTTTGCGGGTTTACAATTCCTTTCTGATTTTACAAATCTTATCCCCGTTCGTGACCTGGCATGCAGTTTACTTGAGGGTAAACTGCATGCCATGATCATTTTAACTTTATAGGTAATATCGGTTAACTATCAATGTCGCTAACCTTCTTGTTCAGCAAGCGGGAGGCGCGCCAGTAGATCAGCAGCATCAGACCCATGACGATGGTCAGCGTAATGCTGGTGGCAGCACCGAACGGCCAATCGCGGATGTTCAGGAACTGAACTTTAATCACGTTGCCAATCAGCAGGTTTTTCGCCCCGCCCATTAAATCGGAAACGTAAAACAGCCCCATTGCGGGCAGCATAACCAGCAGGCATCCGGCGATAATTCCCGGCATCGTTAACGGAATAATGATGCGGGTGAAGGTCTGAAGTTTACTGGCGCCCAAATCGCGCGCGGCTTCCAGCAGCGGTTTATCGAGCTTTTCAATGCTGGAATAGAGCGGCATCACCATAAACGGCAGCAGGATGTACACCAGGCCGATAATCACCGCGCTGGGGGTAAACATGATGCGAATGGGGGTATCGATAACGCCGAGCCACAACAGAAATTCGTTGAGGTAGCCCTTGGTGCTGAGGAATATTTTGAGTCCGTAGATGCGAATAAGCGAGTTGGTCCAGAACGGAACAATCAGCAGGAACAGCAGCAATGGACGCACTTTTTCCGGCAGTTTCACCAAAAACCAGGCAAACGGATAGCCGAGCACCAGACAGGCGAGCGTGGCAATCAGCGCCATATTGAGGGAGTGAACCAGTACCTCAAAATAGAGCGGATCGAGCAGGCGTGTATAGTTTTCCAGCGTAAAGACCATTTTGACGAAATTGGCGTCGTCGCGGGTCAAAAAGCTGGTGCCGATGATCATCAGGTTGGGCAGAAAGACAAATAACACAAGCCAACCGACAATGGTGACGATCACCACACTCTGGAATTTACTTGTGTTCTTCATCAGCCAGTACGACCTCCCAGCTTTCTACCCAGTTAATCGCCATTTTCTGGTCGAGAGAGTGGTCAAAGTCAGGATCGTCTTCGTTGAAGAATTCACTGACCATCACCATCTTGCCATTTTCCAGTTCCACAACCGACTCCAGCGTCATGCCCTTGTAGTTGCGTTCACGCACGTAGCCGATCAGGCCTTCGATATGATTGTCGTCGTTGATTTCATCAACGCGCAGATCTTCAGGGCGTAACAGGACGTGCAGCTTCTGCCCGGGAATCACCGCGAAGTTGACATAAATATTGCACTCACGACCTTCAACGTTAGCACGAACGCGCTGTTCGTCCAGACGTTCTATCACCGTCGCGTTAAACATATTGATCTCACCGATAAACCCGGCGACGAACAGGTTTTTCGGCTCTTCGTAGATTTCGCGCGGCGTACCGTCCTGCTCAATCTTGCCATCGCGCATCACCACGATACGGTCTGACATGGTCAGCGCCTCTTCCTGATCGTGAGTGACAAAGACAAAGGTGATACCAAGCTTACGTTGCAGCGCTTTCAGTTCGTTCTGCATCTGCTTGCGTAGTTTGTAGTCCAGCGCAGAGAGAGATTCGTCTAACAGAAGTAAACGGGGTTTATTGACCACCGCTCGGGCAATCGCTACGCGCTGCTGCTGTCCACCGGAGAGTTGATGCGGTTTTCGCTGGGCGAACTCTTCCAGTTGCACCATGCGCAGAGCTTCGGTAACGCGGGGAGGAATGTCGGCTGCGGGCGTTTTTTGCATGCGTAAGCCAAAGGCCACATTCTCAAATACGGTCATGTGGGGAAATAACGCATAGCTTTGGAAGACGGTGTTCACGTAGCGGTTTTCCGCCGGAACGTGAGTGATGTCCTGGTTGTCCAACATGATATGCCCGGAATCAACCGTTTCCAGACCGGCAATCAGGCGAAGAACGGTTGTTTTACCGCAGCCAGAGGGGCCAAGCAGCGTGAGAAACTCGCCATTATTGATGGTCAAATCCAGGCTGGAAATCACCTCTTTGCCATCGAAACTTTTGCGAATTCCCGCTAATTGCACCAGTGGAGAAAGCGAACGCGGTTGTTTATTCAATTTTTTACTCTGTCCCATGTAAACGCAACGGATGGCTGACCGCTGCGGGGTTCGTGGTTAACCACCTTGATGACTCTTAATGAGGGCCGTTATTCTACGGCAAACCATGGTAATCGCCAATCCTTGTTGCGAATTACTGACTTAGCCCTATAGTCAGAGGGGATGTCAGGGCGAAATATTCTCACTTGCGGGGATAAAAGTGACCTGACGCAATATTTGTCTTTTGTTGCTTATTGATAATGTTGTCACAAAAAGTGAGGGTGACTGCATGGATAAACTACTTGAGCGTTTTTTACACTACGTGTCGCTGGACACCCAATCAAAATCGGGCGTGCGGCAGGTACCCAGCACCGAAGGACAGTGGAAATTATTACAACTGCTCAAACAACAGCTCGAGGAGATGGGGCTGGTTAACATTTCACTGAGCGAAAAGGGGACGCTGATGGCCACGTTGCCCGCTAACGTTGCTGGCAATATTCCCGCGATCGGCTTTATTTCCCATGTGGATACCTCACCGGATTTCAGCGGTAAAAACGTTAATCCGCAAATCGTTGAAAACTATCGCGGCGGCGATATTGCGTTAGGCATTGGTGATGAAGTTCTGTCGCCGGTGATGTTCCCGGTGCTGCATCAACTTCTGGGCCAGACGCTGATCACCACAGACGGTAAAACGCTGCTGGGCGCGGATGATAAAGCTGGCGTGGCGGAAATCATGACCGCGCTGGCGGTGCTCATCCAAAAAGATATTCCGCACGGTGATATCCGCGTGGCCTTTACGCCGGACGAAGAGGTTGGTAAAGGGGCGAAGCATTTTGACGTTGCGGCATTCGATGCGCAGTGGGCCTATACCGTTGATGGCGGTGGCGTGGGAGAGCTGGAATTTGAAAACTTCAACGCCGCGTCGGTTAATATCAAAATTGTCGGCAACAATGTGCATCCCGGTACCGCAAAAGGGGTGATGGTGAATGCGCTGTCGCTGGCTGCTCGTATTCATGCTGAGGTTCCGGCAGACGAAAGCCCGGAAACGACGGAAGGCTACGAAGGCTTTTATCATCTGGCGAGCATGAAAGGGACGGTCGATCGGGCGGATATGCACTACATCATCCGTGATTTTGACCGCAAGCAGTTTGAAGCGCGCAAACGCAAGATCATGGAGATCGCCAAAAAGGTCGGCAAAGGGTTACACCCGGATTGCTATATCGAACTGGTGATTGAAGACAGCTACTACAATATGCGCGAAAAAGTAATTGAGCATCCGCACGTGTTGGATATCGCTCAGAAGGCGATGCGCGATTGCGATATTGAGCCGGTGCTGAAACCTATTCGTGGCGGCACCGACGGCGCGCAGCTGTCGTTTATGGGGTTACCGTGTCCGAATCTGTTTACCGGAGGCTACAACTATCATGGTAAACATGAGTTTGTAACCCTGGAAGGAATGGAAAAAGCGGTGCGTGTGATTGTACGTATTGCGGAGTTAACCGCAAAGCAGCAGTAAATTTATCGATAGATGCCGGATAGCGCTTTGCTTATCCGGCCTACAGTATTTCACACCAGAAGGCCTGATAGGACGCGCTAGCGTCGCATCAGGCACCGTTCGTATTATCCTTCGAAGAACCAGTATCCGCTGTTAACCAGTGCGGCAAGCATGGCAAGGAAAGACGGATCTTCCAGCGCATCCTCAAAGTTCTCGGCCGTCAGAACAATATGGCTGGCAAGCGCTTCCAGGGCAGGGCGATGCGGTGAATCAATTTTCTCACCGTTGGCGTAGACGTCATCGCCGATGCGCAATACGCGCAATCCGCCCAGACGCACTAACACATCCCCTTGCTTCAGGGCATCGTAAATTTCGTCTGGCTGATACGGCGGCTCCGGTGGAGCAATATCCAGCTCATGACGAGACTGAGATATAAACTCGCCAAACCACTGCTGGAAATGTTCCGGCTGATTAATCAGTCCGAGCATCATTTCACGCAGCTTGTCCATTTCCTGCGGCAGAACGTCAGCCGGATGATCGCGCGGCGGCAGGTCAGGATCGCTGTAATACGTGCTGCCCAGCTCACGTTGCAAAACGTAATCGGCGAAGCCGCTGATCAGTTCGCGGGTATTCGGCGCGCGGAAACCGACCGAATAGTTCATGGCGTTTTCCAGCGCATAGCCTTCGTGCGGGAATCCTGGTGGAATGTACAGGATATCGCCGGGTTCCAGCTCTTCATCGATGATGGCTTCAAACGGGGCGACCTGCAGCAGGTCCGGGTGAGGGCAGTGCTGCTTCAACTGCAGTTTTTCGCCCACGCGCCAGCGACGTCGACCGGTTCCCTGAATGATAAACACATCGTACTGATCAAGATGTGGGCCAACGCCGCCACCGGGTACGGAGAAGGAGATCATCAGATCGTCAATCCGCCAGTCCGGCAGTTCGCGAAACGGACGCATCAGCGCGGCGGTGGGTTCATGCCAGTGATTGACCGCCTGTACCAGCAGCGACCAGTTGTTCTCGCCGAGATGATCATAGCTTTCGAACGGACCGTGGCTAACCTGCCATTTACCGTCCTGGTGGCTGACGAGTCGGCTGTCGACTTCGCTTTCCATTGCCAGTCCAGCCAGTTCGTCAGGAGAGAGTGGATCAATAAAGTTGTTAAACCCGCGTTTTAAGACCACCGGGCGTTTCTGCCAGTGGCGTTCAAGAAAATCGGGCCAGTTAAGTGTGAGTTGGTATTCCATAATGAGCATCCCGCAGGCTGGTATCTGCAACCGATTATAACGGATACTTAACCGCAAGCGGGAAATCAGTACATATTTATTACATGCGGCGATTACTCGTCTATCTGCCCCGGCTGCTGGCGGCCAAAAATAACTTCCATGCGCGCGCCACCCAGCAGGCTATCGCCTGCAATAATCTGCCCGTCATACTGTTCGGTGATTTCTCGCGCCACCGCCAGTCCAACGCCTTGACCTGGCCGTAGCGTATCGACACGCTGTCCACGGTCAAACACCACTTCCCGTTTGCTTTGCGGAATACCAGGACCATCATCTTCAACCAGAATGTGTAGCTGATCCTCGGACAAATGCGCTGAAATCTCGACAAACTCCAGACAATATTTACATGCGTTATCCAGCACGTTGCCCATCACTTCGACAAAATCGTTCTGTTCGCCCACAAAACTGATTTCGGGTGAGATATCGAGATTTATGTTGACGCCTTTACGCTGATACACCTTATTTAGCGCCGAGGTGAGTTTATCCAGCAACGGCGCGACCGGATGCAGTTCGCGGCTAAGCAGCACGCTGCTACCACGCATGCTGGCGCGATGCAGGTAATAGCCAATCTGCTGGGAAATACGGCTGATTTGTTCCAGCATGATGGGTTCCGCGTCGCTTACGTTCATTTTTTCATTACGCATCGAGCGGAGCGTACTCTGTAATACCGCCAGCGGTGTTTTCAGGCTATGGGTGAGGTCTGTTAACGTCGTACGGTATTTGTCGTAGCGCTCGCGTTCGCTTTTTAAAAGTCGATTAAGATTGCGGACCAGGCTGGTCAGTTCGCGCGTGGTGGCGGGGTTTAGCATCTCTCGATGATGTTCCTCAAGCTCACGGACTTCACGCGCCAGCGATTCGATAGGCCGCAGACTCCACCAGGCGGCTACCCATAACAGCGGAATGACCAGCAACAGATTGGCGACCAGCACATAAATAAACCAACTCCAGACCATATACGAGCGCTTTAGCTCAATAGGAATGGTATCGACAACCACTATGGTCAACTGTGGCATTCTGGCAGTGGCGGGGTAGACGTTCACGGCGACCGAGTGGGTCATTTCGGCATCGTCGTCATCTTCTCTGACTTCTTTTAGCTGCTGCTGAGCGGAGTGATCTTCGCCCAGTAAGGTGCTGGTGGCATCTACATTGGCTTCAATCTCATGAAAACCGTTCGCTTTTAGCCATTCCGGTTGGATACTGTGCGTCAGCCAGGGAACATTGCGCTGCGCCCACAACAACTCACCGTTTTCGTTATAGATCAGCGACATTGTTGGGCTTTGCATATCGAGATTCTCGGGCAGCTCGACGTTTATCTTACCGTTCTCCCATTTTGCCAGGGTATAGAACAGGTTACTTTCACCCCGCAGCAGGCGGAACGTTGTTTTATCAAAGCTGACGCTGTAGCCCACCAGGGCAACCATGCCGTAGGCCAGCGAAAGCACCAATACCACGCCTGCGGTTGCCAGTAAAAAGCGCAACCGCAGTGATAACGGGAAAAAATGACGCAATAATTTATTCATTAGCGCAGTTCAAAAAGATATCCCTGGCCACGCACGGTGGTGATGACATCATCCGGGTATTGCGCCTGTATTTTTTTACGCAGACGCCCCATCAGAACATCAATGGTGTGGCTTTCACGCAGCTCGGCATCCGGGTAAAGCTGTAACATGAGCGAATCTTTACTGACCACTTTGCCGTTATTACGGATAAGTGTTTCCATAATGGTGTATTCGAACGCCGTGAGCTTGATAACTTCATCATTGACGGATAACTCGCGTCGAGAGAGGTCCACCTGGAAAGGAGGAAGAGAGATAATCTGCGATGCCAGACCGCTGTTGCGACGCATAAGTGCCTGCATGCGCGCAGCCACCTCTTCGATATGAAACGGTTTGGTGACGTAATCGTCGGCTCCGGCGCTGAGTACTTCCACCTTGTCTTGCCAGCCTTCACGCGCGGTTAACACCAGAATCGGCAACGAAACCTCATTGCTGCGCCAACGGCGGATCAATGACAAACCGTCTTCATCGGGGAGTCCTAAATCAACGATCGCGATATCCGGCAGATGTTCATTCAGATAATAGTCCGCTTCCTTCGCATCTTCTGCATCATCCACCTGATGCCCTAAATCCTGTAACTGAACCTTGAGGTGGTGGCGTAATAAAGCATTATCCTCGACAACCAGTACGCGCATCATCGTTTCTCCCTAAAATAACGGTATAAATAGTTTAACGCTGATTATGTGGCTGTGGGGATAAACATTTAATAAACCGCGGGAAGGGAGTCATTTCGTTCATGAAATAAAAAGCCGGATAAGGCGATAGCCTCCATCCGGCTAAAATACGCATTAGCTCGCCTGTTTTTTCATCATGCTGA
Source organism: Citrobacter sp. 21OH12SH02A-Citro (assembly GCF_027919895.1). NCBI lineage: Bacteria > Pseudomonadati > Pseudomonadota > Gammaproteobacteria > Enterobacterales > Enterobacteriaceae > Citrobacter > Citrobacter sp. 21OH12SH02A-Citro. The sequence continues at coordinate 2,845,689 of NZ_CP114801.1, read as the reverse complement.
AGATAAACAGCAGCGCAGCACACAGCACCACGGAAGGACCTGCCGGGGTGTCATAGAAGGCCGAGAAGGTCAGCCCGCCTGTAACCGCTATCATTCCCACACCAACGGCAACCCCTGCCATCTGTTCTGGCGTACGGGCAAAGCGACGGGCGGTTGCCGCAGGGATAATAAGCAGCGAGGTGATAATTAACGCCCCGACAAATTTCATCGCCACGCCAATAGTTAATGCTGTGACCAGCATCAGCAGAAGCTTAACGCGTTGCAGTTTCACGCCATCCACAAATGCCAGATCCGGACTGATGGTCATCGACAGCAGGTTGCGCCACTGCCAGAACAAAATCGCCAGAACGATAACCACCCCAATGGCGATGGAGATAAGATCTTCCGGCGTCACGGCGAGCAAATCACCAAACAGATAGGCCATCAGATCTACACGGATGTTGGACATCAGGCTGACGACAACCAGCCCTAATGACAGTGCACTGTGGGCCATAATGCCCAGTAGGGTATCAATCGCGAGGTGAGGGCGTTTTTCCAGCCATACCAGACCGCCTGCCAGCAATAAGGTGACGACGATGACCGCATAGAAAGGGTTTACATCCAGCAGCAGGCCAAAGGCGACCCCCAGTAGCGAAGCGTGGGCCAGCGTATCACCGAAATAAGACATTCGACGCCAGACCACAAACGAGCCGAGTGGGCCAGCGGCACAGGCCAGCATGATCCCGGCTAACCAACCGGGTAATAACAATTCAATCATGAGTGACCATTTCCCCGGCGTAAGACGATACGACCCTGTAAATCGTGGCGGTGATTATGATTATGACGGTAAATTCCGAGTTGTTCGGCACCGCGTTGCCCGAACATTGAGATGAATTCCGGGTGCATGGAAACCACTTCCGGCGCACCAGAACAACAAATATGATGGTTCAGGCACAGTACCTCATCGGTTTTTGCCATCACCAGATGCAGGTCATGAGAAACCATCAGTACGGCGCAATCCAGTTCACGTCGCAACTGATCGATAAGATCGTACAGCGCGACTTGCCCATTGACATCCACGCCCTGGGTTGGCTCATCAAGCACCAGTAGCTGAGGTTTATTCAATAAAGCACGGGCCAACAGGACGCGTTGTGTCTCCCCGCCAGAGAGTTTTTGCATCGGCGCATTCATCAGATGTCCGGCCTGAACACGCTTCAGTGCCGGAAGGATATCTTCTTTTTTGGTGCCGGGACGCAGGCGCATAAACCGACTTACCGTCAGCGGAAGCGTCGTATCGAGGTACAGTTTTTGCGGCACATAGCCAATCCGCAATCGACCATTACGCTTGATAACTCCCTCATCAGCCTCTACCAGCCCTAATACAACGCGCACCAGCGTAGATTTCCCGGCACCATTTGGGCCGAGAAGCGTCAATATTTTACCGGGTCGAAGTTCAAGCGATACGTCAGAGAGGACGCGGCGTTGACCATAAGAGACCGAGACATTTTCCAGTGAAACCAAAGTCGTCATATCAATTTTAGTCTTGCAGAAGTTATAGAATGTTATAATATCACAATTCTCACATTCATTACGATGATTGGTCGCATTATGTTACATAAAAATACGCTTCTTTTCGCAGCATTATCCGCTGCTCTTTGGGGTAGTGCAACACAGTCGGCAAATGCCGCTGTCGTGGCTTCTCTTAAGCCACTGGGGTTTATCGCTTCAGCCATTGCTGACGGGGTTACTGACACCCAGGTTCTGCTGCCTGACGGGGCTTCCGAACACGATTACTCATTGCGTCCTTCAGACGTAAAACGCTTACAGGGCGCGGACTTAGTCGTTTGGATTGGACCTGAGATGGAAGCGTTTATGGAAAAATCAGTCAAGAATATTCCTAACGCAAAACAGGTAACGATTGCGCAGCTCAATGACGTGAAACCGTTACTCATGAAAGGTGCTGACGACGATGATGACGATCATGGACATAATGATGCCGGCAGTGAAAAAAGTGACGAGCATCACCATCACGGCGATTACAACATGCATCTTTGGCTTTCCCCAGAGATAGCACGGGCCTCAGCGGTTGCAATCCATGAAAAATTAGTGGAACTTATGCCGCAAAGTCGAGCCAAACTTGACGCCAACCTGAAGGATTTTGAGGCACAATTAGCCGCAACCGATAAGCAGGTAGGTAACGAGCTCGCGCCGCTCAAGGGAAAAGGTTACTTCGTTTTTCATGACGCCTATGGCTACTACGAAAAACACTACGGACTAACACCGCTTGGTCACTTTACCGTGAACCCTGAGATTCAACCTGGTGCGCAGCGTTTACATGAAATAAGAACACAGTTGGTTGAGCAAAAAGCAACCTGCGTTTTTGCTGAGCCACAGTTCAGGCCAGCGGTCGTTGAAGCCGTCGCGAGAGGGACATCCGTTCGAATGGGAACGTTGGATCCGCTCGGAACGAATATCAAACTGGGTAAAACAAGCTATTCAGCGTTTTTGAACCAATTAGCCAACCAGTATGCGAGCTGCCTGAAAGGAGATTAATGAGGAAGTGATTACGTGCAACAGATAGCCCGCTCTGTCGCTCTGGCATTTAATAATCTGCCGCGGCCCCATCGCGTTATGCTGGGGTCGCTTACCGTACTGACATTGGCCGTCGCTGTCTGGCGGCCCTATGTTTACCATCCTGATTCTGCACCTATCGTCAAAACTATCGAGCTGGAAAAAAGCGAGATTCGTTCACTATTGCCTGAGGCCAGCGAACCTATCGATCAGGCCGCTCAGGAAGACGAAGCCATCCCACAGGATGAACTGGATGACAAAACGTCTGGTGAAGCCGGCGTGCATGAGTATGTCGTCTCCACGGGCGATACGCTGAGCAGTATTCTGAATCAGTACGGCATTGATATGGGTGACATCAGCCAACTCGCGGCTTCCGACAAACAACTGCGTAACCTGAAAATTGGTCAGCAACTTTCCTGGACGTTAGGCGCGGAAGGTGACTTGCAGCGCCTGACCTGGGAAGTCTCCCGTCGTGAAACCCGTACTTACGATCGCACCGCGACGGGTTTCAAAATGAGCAGCGAAATGCAGCAGGGCGATTGGGTTAACAGCCGAATCAAAGGCACCGTGGGCGGAAGTTTCGTCGCCAGTGCCAAAGATGCCGGACTGACCAGCTCTGAAATCAGCGCAGTGATTAAGGCCATGCAGTGGCAGATGGATTTCCGCAAACTGAAAAAAGGCGATGAGTTCTCGGTACTGATGTCTCGCGAAATGCTGGACGGTAAACGTGAGCAAAGCCAACTGCTGGGCGTACGCTTGCGTTCTGAAGGTAAAGATTACTACGCAATCCGTGCTGAAGACGGTAAGTTCTATGACCGCAATGGTACCGGACTGGCGAAAGGCTTTATGCGTTTCCCGACGGCTAAGCAGTTCCGCATCTCTTCCAACTTTAACCCGCGTCGTCTGAACCCGGTGACCGGACGCGTTGCGCCGCACAAAGGTGTCGACTTTGCGATGCCGCAGGGGACGCCGGTGCTGTCGGTGGGTGATGGCGAAGTGGTTGTAGCGAAGCGCAGCGGCGCAGCCGGATACTATGTTGCGGTTCGTCATGGTCGCACCTATACCACGCGTTATATGCACCTGCGTAAGTTGTTGGTCAAACCAGGACAAAAAGTGAAACGTGGCGATCGTATCGCGCTGTCTGGCAATACCGGGCGTTCAACGGGTCCGCATCTGCACTACGAAGTCTGGATCAACCAGCAGGCAGTGAATCCTCTGACGGCGAAACTGCCGCGCACAGAAGGTCTGACCGGGTCGGATCGCACCGATTACCTGGCACAGGTGAAAGAGGTTGTTCCTCAGTTGCGTTTCGATTAATTAACACGCTGACAGAGCCGGTACGCTATGCGTGCCGGCTTTTTTATTTTGTACGGCGCATCGCGCGCCGCTACACTATCAGCAGATCTACTTTTCGCCGCACCAGACACTGGAAGAACATGGAAACGAAAAAAAAGAATATTGAATATATCCCAGAGTTTCACAAATCATTTCGCCATCCGCGCTACTGGGGTGCATGGCTTGGTGTGGCGGCGATAGCAGGTATTTCGTTAACGCCGGCATCATTTCGCGATCCAATTCTGGCAAAGCTCGGAAGAATGGCCGGGCGGCTGGGAAAAAGCTCGCGTCGCAGAGCACTGATCAATTTATCCCTCTGCTTTCCTGAGCGCAGCGAAGCTGAGCGTGAAGCTATTGTCGATGAGATGTTTGCGACTGCACCTCAGGCGATGGTCATGATGTCGGAACTCGCCATACGCGGCCCGGAAAAAATTCAGCATCGGGTTGACTGGCAGGGGCTGGAAATCATCGAAGAGATGCGTCGCAACGATGAAAAAGTGATTTTTCTGGTTCCTCATGGTTGGGGCGTAGATATCCCAGCGATGCTGATGGCTTCCCAGGGACAGAAAATGGCTGCGATGTTCCACAATCAGGGAAACCCGGTATTCGATTTTGTCTGGAACACGGTACGTCGTCGTTTCGGTGGTCGTTTGCATGCGCGTAATGATGGCATCAAACCGTTTATTCAGTCTGTACGTCAGGGATATTGGGGATACTACCTGCCGGATCAGGACCATGGCCCTGAGCACAGCGAGTTTGTGGATTTTTTTGCTACCTATAAAGCCACGTTACCGGCGATTGGCCGCCTGATGAAGGTGTGTCACGCCCGTGTGGTGCCGCTGTTCCCGGTATACAATGGGAAAACGCATCGCTTAACGATTCAGGTTCGTCCTCCGATGGATGACATCCTGACGGCGGATGACCACACCATTGCCAGACGAATGAACGAAGAAGTGGAAATCTTTGTGACGCCGCATCTCGAGCAATACACCTGGATTCTAAAACTGCTTAAGACGCGCAAACCCGGTGAAATTGAGCCTTATAAGCGCAAAGATCTTTATCCGAAGAAATAAAAAAAGCCTCTCAAACGAGAGGCTTTTTTACATCAAACGGGGCGTTACTCGACGGTCAGAATACGCGTGGTATTCGTTGAGCCAATGGTGCTCATGACATCGCCTTGCGTCACAATGACCAGGTCGCCGGAAACCAGATAGCCTTTATCGCGCAGCAGGTTCACTGCTTCACTGGCGGCAACGACGCCGTCTGTTTCGCTGTCAAAGTGAACCGGGGTGACGCCGCGATACAGGGAAGTCAGATTCAGCGTACGTTCATGACGAGACATCGCGAAAATCGGCAGACCAGAACTGATACGTGAAGTCATCAGCGCAGTACGACCGGATTCCGTCATTGTGATGATAGCGGTGACCCCTTTCAGGTGGTTAGCGGCATACATCGCTGACATGGCAATCGCTTCTTCAACGTTATCAAACTGCACGTCAAGGCGGTGTTTAGAGACGTTGATGCTCGGGATCTTCTCAGCACCCAAACAGACGCGTGCCATAGCCGCGACGGTTTCAGCCGGGTACTGACCTGCTGCAGTTTCTGCAGAGAGCATAACGGCATCGGTACCGTCGAGGACGGCGTTAGCCACGTCCATCACTTCCGCACGGGTCGGCATTGGGTTGGTGATCATCGACTCCATCATCTGCGTGGCGGTAATGACCGCACGGTTCAGCTGACGTGCGCGGCGAATCAACGCTTTCTGAATACCTACCAGCTCAGGATCGCCAATTTCAACGCCCAGGTCGCCACGCGCCACCATCACCACGTCGGAGGCAAGGATGATGTCATCCATCGCATTCTGGTCGCAGACGGCTTCTGCACGTTCTACCTTGGCGACAATTTTCGCATCGCAGCCAGCGTCGCGCGCCAGACGGCGGGCATAGTTCAGATCTTCGCCGCAGCGCGGGAAGGAGACGGCCAGATAGTCAACGCTGATTTGCGCGGCGGTGACGATGTCGGCTTTGTCTTTTTCGGTCAGGGCTTCAGCAGAGAGACCGCCGCCCAGTTTGTTAATGCCCTTGTTGTTGGACAGCGGGCCACCGACGGTAACTTCGGTGAAGACTTTCATGCCCTGAACTTCCAGCACTTTAAGCTGCACGCGACCGTCGTCGAGCAGCAGGATATCGCCCGGGACGACGTCAGCAGGTAGTCCTTTATAATCAATACCGACTTTTTCTTTGTCGCCTTCGCCTTTGCCGAGGTTGGCGTCTAACAGGAACTTGTCGCCAACGTTAAGAAATACTTTACCTTCTTTAAAGGTTGATACGCGGATTTTAGGTCCCTGCAGGTCACCCAAAATAGCTACATGACGTCCCAGTTTTGCGGCAATTTCACGGACCTTATCCGCCCGCAGTTTGTGATCTTCTGGAGAGCCGTGAGAAAAGTTCATACGTACAACGTTCGCACCCGCGGCGATAATCTTTTCAAGGTTATTATCGCGGTCAGTTGCCGGGCCTAACGTGGTAACGATTTTGGTTCTGCGAAGCCTTCTGGACATGTAATACTCCGTTGACTGAAACAACTTGGTGTTGCGTGAACATTAATCCGGTCGTTCTCAAATATTAACGGTAAATGAACGACCCGGATGATAAAAGGGTAGAACATTGTTATTGCTTTTAGCGGTCATCACTCTTGATGAGTAATTCTTTATCAAAACGCGATTCCTTGAGCGCTTCCTTGACACGCTTCAAGTTATCTCTAAATTTTGCCCCACGGCGCAAAGTAAATCCTGTAGCCAGCACATCTATCACGGTCAGTTGAGCAAGTCGAGAGACCATGGGCATATAAATGTCAGTATCTTCCGGTACATCGAGAGTAATTGCCAGCGTTGCTTCACGCGCCAGTGGCGTGCCGGGAGAGGTGAGGGCGATAACCATGGCGTCATTTTCCCGCGCCAACTGCGCCAGTTCCACCAGACTTTTGGTTCTTCCGGTATGAGAAATAAGCACAATGACGTCATCGTCGCTACAATTCATGCAACTCATGCGTTGCAGAACAATATCGTCGGAATAGATTACCGGTACGTTAAACCGGAAAAATTTATTCATTGCGTCATGCGCCACTGCGGCAGAAGAACCGAGGCCAAAGAAGGCAATTTTTTTCGCCTGAGTTAATAAATCTACGGCCCGGTTTACCGCTGCGTTATCCAGAGACTGGCGGACGTGGTCGAGGCTTGCCATCGCTGACTCGAAGATTTTCCCCGTGTAAGATTCTACGCTGTCATCCTCATCCACATTGCGATTAACATAAGGGGTGCCATTTGCCAGACTTTGCGCCAGATGCAGTTTAAAATCAGGGAAGCCGCGGGTATCCATGCTGCGACAGAAACGGTTCACCGTCGGTTCGCTGACATTGGCTTCCACAGCAAGTGTGGCGATGCTTGAATGGATTGCCCGCTCGGGAGAGGCAAGAATAATGTCGGCGACTTTACGCTCTGACTTGCTCAACTGTTCCAGTTTTAACTGGATTTTTTCCAGCATATTCATGATGTAGGTAGACTCATGGGTCATGGGCAAAAACGATTTCAATGATACGGAGAAATCGGGGCATAATTTCGTGTATAGATATTACCCCTGCTAATGCAGCAACGGGGCAAAATGGACAGAATAGTTGTTGTTTTTTTTCATTACATGATCGGAGTCGGGTTTTCTTACGTCTTCAGGGGTACGAAAAAAGACGACTTTTTTGTCCAATTTGCGACGGCAAACGCCCATAAAGCGACTGTTCGCGGTAACAGCACGGCTGGATAAGCGTTTACGGTTTCCGGATTCACGTAAAAGCAGTACAGTGCACTGTAATAAAATTACAACCAGTGTCTGGCAAAAGCACCAGGCACTTAATTGAGGAGAATGACATGGCGGTAACGCAAACAGCCCAGGCATGTGATCTGGTCATTTTCGGCGCGAAGGGCGACCTGGCGCGGCGGAAATTGCTGCCTTCCCTGTATCAACTGGAAAAGGCCGGCCAGATTAACCCGGAAACCCGTATCATTGGGGTAGGACGTGCCGACTGGGACAAAGCAGCCTATACCAAGGTTGTGCGTGAAGCGCTCGAAACCTTCATGAAAGAAAAAATCGACGAAGGTTTGTGGGAGACTCTCAGCGGTCGTCTGGAGTTTTGTAATCTGGACGTCAATGACACCGCCGCGTTTAGCCGTCTGGGCGAAATGCTGGATCAAAAATCACGTACCACCATTAACTATTTCGCGATGCCGCCGAGCACCTTTGGCGCGATCTGCAAAGGCTTGGGTGAAGCAAAGCTGAATGCTAAACCAGCCCGTGTTGTGATGGAAAAACCGCTGGGTACGTCGCTGGCAACATCCCGTGAAATCAACGATCAGGTCGGCGAGTATTTCGAAGAGTGTCAGGTTTATCGTATCGACCACTATCTTGGCAAAGAGACGGTCCTGAACCTGCTGGCACTGCGTTTTGCCAACTCCCTGTTTGTGAACAACTGGGATAACCGCACTATCGATCACGTAGAAATTACCGTGGCGGAAGAAGTGGGTATTGAAGGCCGTTGGGGCTATTTTGACCAGGCAGGTCAAATGCGCGACATGATTCAGAACCACCTGCTGCAGATCCTGTGCATGATTGCGATGTCTCCGCCGTCCGATCTGAGCGCCGACAGCATTCGTGATGAAAAAGTGAAGGTACTGAAATCGCTGCGTCGTATCGATCGTTCGAACGTACGTGAAAAAACGGTTCGCGGTCAGTACACCGCGGGTTTTGCCCAGGGCAAAAAAGTGCCGGGGTATCTGGAAGAAGAAGGCGCGAACAAGAGCAGCAACACGGAAACGTTTGTGGCGATCCGTGTGGATATCGATAACTGGCGCTGGGCGGGAGTTCCGTTCTACCTGCGTACCGGTAAACGTTTACCGACGAAGTGCTCTGAAGTGGTGGTTTACTTCAAAACGCCTGAGCTGAATCTGTTCAGAGAATCCTGGCAGGATCTGCCGCAGAACAAGTTGACCATCCGTTTGCAGCCTGATGAAGGTGTCGATATCCAGGTACTGAACAAAGTGCCGGGTCTGGATCACAAGCATAATCTGCAAATTACCAAGCTTGATCTGAGCTATTCCGAAACCTTCAACCAGACGCACCTTGCCGACGCCTATGAGCGCCTGCTGCTCGAAACAATGCGCGGAATACAGGCGCTGTTTGTGCGTCGTGATGAAGTTGAAGAAGCATGGAAGTGGGTCGACTCAATTACCGAAGCCTGGGCGATGGACAACGACGCGCCGAAGCCGTATCAGGCAGGGACCTGGGGCCCGGTTGCTTCTGTGGCGATGATTACCCGAGATGGTCGTTCCTGGAACGAATTCGAGTAAAATATCATCTAGCCCATAGGTGTTATTTTACCGGTAACATGATCTAACACAGATTGTAGAATAATTTTTGCACTTTTAGGCTCCGCGTGGATTCACCCGCGGGGCTTTTTTTATTACACTGCCTGAAACGATTTTGCCCCTGAGCTACGGCCAACAAGCGATTCAGCTATTTTTACCCAACTGAAACACATTGTTGATCCAACGCTCTGACAGATAAATTTTAGGAGCCTCTATGAATCCGAATTTGTTACGCGTAACACAACGTATCGTCGAACGTTCTCGTGACACACGTTCCGCCTACCTCGCCCGTATTGAACAAGCGAAATCAACTACCGTTCATCGCTCGCAACTGGCATGCGGTAACCTGGCGCATGGTTTTGCTGCGTGTCAGCCGGACGATAAGGCCTCGCTGAAAAGCATGCTGCGTAACAATATCGCGATCATTACCTCCTATAACGACATGCTTTCCGCGCATCAGCCGTATGAACACTATCCGGCCATCATTCGTAAAGCACTGCATGAAGCCAATGCAGTAGGCCAGGTTGCTGGCGGTGTACCTGCAATGTGCGACGGTGTGACCCAGGGGCAGGATGGGATGGAGCTTTCGCTGCTCAGTCGTGAAGTGATTGCGATGTCTGCTGCAGTGGGCCTTTCCCACAACATGTTCGACGGCGCGTTGTTCCTCGGCGTATGCGACAAAATTGTCCCGGGTCTGGTAATGGCTGCGCTGTCATTTGGTCATCTGCCGTCAATCTTTATTCCTTCCGGTCCGATGGCGAGCGGTCTGGCGAACAAAGAAAAAGTGCGTATCCGTCAGCTGTATGCTGAAGGTAAAGTCGATCGCATGGCGCTTCTTGAATCCGAGGCGGCGTCTTATCACGCTCCGGGTACCTGTACGTTCTACGGCACGGCGAACACTAACCAGATGGTAGTGGAGTTTATGGGTATGCAACTGCCTGGCTCCTCATTTGTACATCCTGATGCGCCGCTGCGTGAAGCGCTGACCGCGGCTGCAGCCCGTCAGGTAACACGCCTGACCGGCAATGGCAATGAATGGATGCCGATCGGTAAAATGATCGATGAAAAAGTGGTAGTGAACGGTATTGTGGCGCTGCTGGCGACCGGGGGCTCTACCAACCATACGATGCACCTGGTGGCTATGGCGCGTGCGGCCGGGATTCTGATTAACTGGGATGATTTCTCCGATCTGTCCGATATCGTGCCGCTGATGGCGCGTCTGTACCCGAATGGTCCGGCAGATATTAACCACTTCCAGGCGGCGGGTGGCGTGCCGGTGTTAATGCGTGAACTGCTCAATGCGGGTCTGCTACATGAAGATGTGAACACCGTTGCCGGATTCGGTTTATCCCGCTACACCATGGAACCGTGGCTTAACGAGGGTGAACTGGACTGGCGCGAAGGGGCGGTGAAGTCTCTGGACAACAACGTGATCGCCACCTTTGACCAACCATTCTCCCACCACGGCGGCACCAAAGTGCTGAGCGGTAATCTCGGGCGTGCGGTGATGAAAACGTCGGCGGTACCGGTAGAAAACCAGATTATTGAAGCGCCGGCAGTTGTCTTTGAAAGTCAGCATGATGTCTTACCCGCGTTCGATGCGGGTCTGCTTGACCGGGATTGCGTGGTGGTTGTGCGCCATCAGGGACCAAAAGCGAACGGAATGCCAGAATTACATAAACTCATGCCGCCACTTGGTGTATTATTGGACCGTTGTTTCAAAATTGCGTTAGTTACCGATGGACGACTTTCAGGTGCTTCAGGTAAAGTGCCTTCAGCAATCCATGTAACCCCGGAAGCCTATGATGGCGGGCTGCTGGCAAAAGTACGCGATGGCGACATCATTCGTGTGAATGGACAGACAGGTGAATTGACGCTGCTGGTGGATGAAGAGGAACTTGCCTCCCGTCAGCCACACATTCCTGATCTCAGCGCATCGCGCGTGGGTACGGGACGTGAAATGTTCAGCGCGTTGCGTGAAAAGCTGTCCGGTGCGGAGCAGGGCGCAACCTGTATCACTTTTTAAGACTTATTTTGTAATCAGGCGAGAGAAAACTCTGATGAAAAACTGGAAGACAAGTGCAGAAGCAATCCTGACCACGGGCCCGGTTGTACCGGTTATCGTGGTTAATAAACTGGAACACGCGGTGCCAATGGCAAAAGCGCTGGTTGCAGGGGGCGTGCGCGTTCTGGAAGTGACCTTACGTACCGCATGTGCGATGGATGCCATTCGCGCGATCGCAAAAGAAGTTCCCGACGCTATCGTTGGTGCGGGTACCGTACTGAATCCACAGCAACTGGCTGAAGTCACTGAAGCGGGTGCGCAGTTTGCTATCAGCCCGGGTCTGACCGAGCCGCTGCTGAAAGCTGCAACTGAAGGCACTATTCCGCTGATCCCAGGCATCAGCACCGTTTCTGAACTGATGCTGGGTATGGACTACGGTTTGAAAGAGTTCAAATTCTTCCCGGCGGAAGCCAACGGCGGTACTAAAGCGCTGCAGGCAATTGCGGGTCCGTTCTCTCAGGTCCGTTTCTGCCCAACCGGCGGTATTTCGCCAGCGAACTACCGTGATTACCTGGCACTGAAAAGCGTGCTGTGCATCGGTGGTTCCTGGCTGGTTCCGGCAGATGCCCTGGAAGCTGGCGATTACGCACGCATTACCAAGCTGGCTCGTGAAGCAGTTGAAGGCGCGAAGCTGTAATTGCGTAAAATGCCCGGTAATAATTACCGGGCCTGCGAGTCTGAAACGGGCCATCTGGCCCGTTTTTTATCCTGCGACTTTCACCTGTGCCGCCGCGTCTTTCGCGCGTGTCACCGCGTCTTCAATACTCTGCGCTGTTGCCAGCACAACGCCCATACGACGGCTCCCGTCGATGTCTGGCTTGCCGAAGAATCTGACTTGCATACCTGTGCCCACAGCGGCCTGTACTTTATCAAACGTGACATTCTGGCTGGTAAGCTGCGGCAGAATAACGGCGGAAGCAGAAGGTCCATACTGACGGATTGCGCCAACCGGCAGACCGAGAAATGCGCGTACATGCAGGGCAAACTCAGACAGATCCTGCGAAATCAAGGTCACCATACCCGTGTCGTGAGGGCGAGGGGAAACTTCGCTGAAAATGACCTCATCACCGCAGACAAATAGCTCTACCCCAAACAGACCGTGGCCGCCCAGCGCCAGCACCACCTTACGGGCAATCTCCTGCGCTCGAGCCAGCGCCAGGTCACTCATCTGCTGCGGCTGCCAGGATTCGCGATAATCGCCATCTTCCTGACGATGTCCTACCGGTGCGCAGAAATGTACGCCATCAACGGCGCTGACGGTAAGCAGGGTGATTTCAAAATCAAAATTCACTACGCCTTCGACGATAACGCGTCCGGCACCTGCTCGGCCGCCTTGTTGAGCATAATTCCAGGCTTCAGTGAGTCGATCGGCGGAACGAATAAAGCTCTGTCCCTTACCGGAGGAACGCATTACCGGCTTCACGATGCAGGGATAGCCGATTTCGGCGACGGCCTCGCGAAAGCGGGCTTCGCTGTCAGCAAAGCGGTAAGAAGAGGTCGGTAGAGATAATTCTTCGGCGGCGAGACGACGGATTCCTTCGCGGTTCATGGTCAACTGCGTCGCTCGGGCGCACGGCACGATGTTGTGACCGTCTTGTTCCAGTTTTACCAGCATATCCGTGGCAATCGCCTCTATTTCCGGCACGATATAATGTGGTTTTTCACGCTCGACGAGCTGGCGTAAAGCATCGCCATCCAGCATGTTGATTACGTATGAGCGATGGGCAACGTGCATGGCTGGCGCGTCGGGGTAACGATCCACGGCAATGACTTCCACACCCAGGCGTTGGCATTCAATCGCTACCTCTTTACCCAGTTCACCTGAACCTAATAACATCACTCGCGTTGCTGCGGGACGCAGCGCTGTGCCTAATAACGTCATAAATTAATCCCCTGTTTTATCTGGGCGCAGTATATACGAAAACGTTTGCGTCTGTCTTTATTACCAGGTTGATTTCAAGGCGCAAAAAGAATATACTGTACATAAATACAGGTAATTTAAGAGGCTGCAAAAATGGCGGTTGAAGTTAAATACGTAGTCATTCGGGAAGGTGAGGAAAAAATGTCGTTTACCAGCAAAAAGGAAGCCGATGCGTATGACAAAATGCTTGATACAGCAGATTTGCTCGACACATGGCTGGAGCAATCGCCGGTAGCGCTCGAAGACGAGCAGCGCGAAGCGCTTTCCCTGTGGCTGGCTGAGCAGAAAGATGTGCTGAGCGCCATTCTGAAAAACGGCAAGCTGCCCTCTCCGCAGGCGGTCGAAAACGATGCGCACGCTGAGGATGATACTCAGGCTGCCTGAAACGACTTGCGCTCCTGACGTTTTGTACCATGCTTTTCCCTGAATCATTGTGCAATCCCTGACGTCTTTTCACGTTGCAACAGGCAACCTGAAGGACGAAGGGGAGATTAAGGAGAAAAGAATGTATAAAAAAAGAGCGTTGTTGAGCCTGCTGTTGTTATCTGCCAGCGTATCTGTATTTGCGGCAAATATGGAAAGCAAGAAAGTTCAGTTCCCCAAGTGCGAAGGACTGAATGCTGACGGTATCGCGGCGAGCGTGAAACGTGATTATCAGCAAAATCGCATTGCGCGCTGGGCTGACGATCAAAAACGCGTCGGGCAAGCCGATCCTGTCGCCTGGGTCAACACGCCCGATATTACGGGCAAAGATGGGAAATGGTCAGTTCCCCTCACGGTTCGCGGTAAAAGCGCGGATATTCACTACCAGGTAAAAGTCGACTGCAAAGCCGGAACGGCGGAGTATCAGTCGCAGTAACGAAGGTAGAAGGTATTTGCACTTCTTTTGATGACCTGAACACTTCCTGACATCCCCTCGGGTACGCTTTGATGATTATTCGTCTGTACTTGAGGGCAACATGGCTAACTGGCTGAATCAACTTCAATCTCTTCTTGGGCAAAAAGGATCTTCCGCGTCATCTTCTGGTGAGCAAGGGCTGAGTAAACTTCTGGTTCCCGGCGCGTTAGGCGGTCTGGCAGGATTACTGGTTGCCAACAAATCTTCACGTAAATTACTGAGTAAATACGGCACCAGCGCGCTTCTGGTGGGCGGCGGTGCGGTTGCCGGTACTGTGTTATGGAACAAATACAAGGATAAGGTTCGCGCGGCGCATCAGGGTGAGCCGCAGTTCGGTGCACAAAGCTCGCCGCTGGATGAGCGAACCGAACGACTGATCCTGGCGCTGGTTTTTGCGGCGAAAAGCGATGGTCATATTGATGCCAAAGAACGTACCGCCATTGAGCAGCAGCTCCGTGAAGCAGGCGTGGAAGAGCAGGGCCGTGTTCTGATCGAACGCGCCATTGAACAACCGTTAGATCCTCAGCGCCTGGCACAAGGGATCCGCAACGAAGAAGAGGCGCTGGAAATTTACTTCCTGAGCTGTGCAGCGATTGATATCGACCACTTTATGGAGCGTAGCTATCTGAACGCGCTGGGCGATGCGTTGAAGATCCCGCAGGATGTTCGTGAAGGCATTGAACAGGATCTCAAGGAACAAAAACAGGCTTTACCGGGTTAATTACTTACCGTTAAGGCGCATGTTTCGCTTGCATCATTGCTGTCTTTTGCCACCCTTATAGGATGTTTAAGCAAAAGAACAATGACATGCTACCAAAAGCTTCTCGTATCCCCCACGCCATGACGAATCATGGCGATACCCGCGTTGATAATTTTTACTGGCTGCGAGATGACACCCGCTCGCAGCCAGAAGTGCTGGATTATCTGCAACAAGAAAATGCGTATGGCCGCCAGATTATGGCCTCGCAGCAGGCATTGCAGGATCGCGTCCTGAAAGAGATTATCGACCGTATCCCGCCTCAGGATGCTTCCGCCCCCTATGTGAAGAATGGTTATCGCTACCGGCATATTTATGAACCGGGGTGCGAATATGCCATTTATCAGCGTCAGTCTGCCTTCAGTGAAGAGTGGGATGAATGGGACACCTTGCTGGATGGTAACCAGCGCGCGGCCCACAGTGAGTTTTATACGCTGGGGGGACTGGCGATATCTCCGGATAACACCATCATGGCGTTGGCCGAAGATTATCTCTCTCGTCGGCAATATGGCGTGCGTTTTCGCAATCTGCAAAGCGGTAACTGGTATCCGGAAGTGCTGGAAAACGTTGAAGCGGATCTGGTCTGGGCGAATGACTCGCAAACCTTCTATTACGTGCGCAAACACGCAACGACGCTGCTCCCGTATCAAGTGTGGCGGCATACCGTCGGCTCGCCGTCATCACTGGATGAGCTGGTGTATGAAGAAGCCGATGACATGTTTTATGTCAGTCTGCATAAAACGACCTCGTTACATTATGTGGTTATTCATATCGCCAGCGCGACCACCAGTGAGGTTTTGCTGCTTGACGCAGAACTGGCGGATGCCGAGCCGTTAGTCTTTTTAGCGCGACGTAAAGATCACGAGTACAGCCTCGATCACTATCAGCATACGTTTTATCTGCGTTCCAACCGGCAGGGTAAAAATTTCGGCCTGTACCGTACCCGTGTGCGTGATGAACAAGCCTGGGAGACGCTGATCCCGCCGCGCGACAGCGTCATGTTGGAGGGCTTTACGCTGTTCACAGACTGGCTGGTGGTGGAAGAGCGTCAGCGGGGCTTAACCAGCCTGCGACAGATTAATCGTAAAACGCGCGAAGTGGTCGGTATCGCTTTTGATGATCCGGCGTATGTGACATGGCTTGCCTATAATCCAGAACCTGAGACATCGCGCCTGCGTTATGGCTATTCCTCCATGACCACACCGGACACGCTGTTTGAACTGGATATGGACACCGGAGAGCGTCGCGTACTCAAACAGACGGAGGTCCCAGGGTTTGATGCGGCGAACTACCGTAGCGAACACGTCTGGATCACCGCGCGTGATGGCACCGAGGTTCCGGTTTCGCTGGTTTACCATCAAAAGTATTTCCTGAAAGGGAAAAACCCGTTACTGGTCTACGGCTATGGCTCGTATGGTGCCAGCATGGACGCCGATTTCAGCAGCAGCCGCTTGAGCTTACTGGATCGCGGCTTTGTTTATGCCATTGCTCATGTGCGTGGCGGCGGCGAGTTAGGACAGCAGTGGTACGAAGACGGTAAGTTTCTGCTCAAGAAAAATACCTTCAATGACTACCTCGACGTCTGCGACGCGCTGCTAAAAATGGGTTATGGCGCGCCTTCGCTGTGTTATGGCATGGGGGGGAGCGCCGGAGGAATGTTAATGGGTGTTGCCATTAATGAGCGCCCGGAACTCTTCCATGGCGTCATTGCGCAGGTGCCTTTTATCGATGTGGTGACCACGATGCTGGATGAGTCCATTCCCCTGACGACCGGTGAGTTTGAAGAGTGGGGGAATCCGCAGGATGAAGAGTATTACACCTACATGAAAAGCTACAGCCCGTATGACAATGTTACAGCGCAGGATTATCCTCATCTGCTGGTTACGACGGGATTACACGACTCCCAGGTGCAATACTGGGAACCGGCAAAATGGGTGGCAAAACTGCGCGAGCTGAAAACGGACGATCGTCTGCTGTTACTCTGCACGGATATGGATTCCGGGCATGGCGGAAAATCAGGGCGTTTTAAATCATACGAAGGCGTGGCCCTGGAATACGCGTTTTTGATCGGACTGGCGCAGGGGACACTGCCTGGGCAGGCGTCTGCTCAGGCGTTATCCAGATAGTGCTTTAGCGTTAAGCGCAGCTCCGGGCTCATACTGTCGAGGTTATTAAATAACCAGCGCAGATAGCCCGGATCGCGTTCAGCCACTTCGGATACAGGTTTTCCGCGGTACTTGCCGAAAGTGAAAGTAGTAAGTAACGCAGGACGGCCGGTAATATCGACCATCTGTTCTGCTGACCAGCCTGACGTCTGTATGATGTCGATCAGCAGTGCCGCGGTGATGTAGCAGTCGTATAGGGCACGGTGATGATGCAGGCCAGCTGGCGTCTGCACGCTCAGCTTGCGGGATTTATACAGCGCCATGTTGCTGTATTTGATTCCTGGCCACAAACGACGGGAGAGTTTCATGGTGCAAATCCACTCCCCGGGCATGTCGGGTAATACGCGGCGATCAAAACTTGCATTGTGCGCCACGTACCATTCGCTGCCGTAATATTGGGGGATGACATCTTCAATCCACGGCTTATCGGCCACCATCGCTTCCGTAATGCGATGAATTGCCATCGCCTGAGGGCTGATGGGGCGGTCAGGACGCACCAGGTGGCTCATAGGATTGACTATTTTTCCGTCAACCACATCGACAGAAGCAATCTCAACAATGCCTCCCTGCAGACCACAGGTTTCTGTATCTATTATGCGCAACATGCCATGCTCCTGACCCAAAACGATTAGCGTAAAGGAATGATATCACCTTGCCAACCCCGTGGCGTGCGTTGACCGGTTAAGAGTAAGGAACCGCTGTCTGCGCGAACAATCAATCGACCTTGCTCATCCCATAACGCGCTGCTGCCACGCGCATTGGCCATTAATACCGCGATGGCAAATTTATGCGAGAAACTCTGTAGACGAGATGTGGAGGAGAGCAATTCGGGCTCACTGACAGACTGACTGCTGGTGAATAGCGAGTACGCCGGGTCGATATCGATACCTTCCGGCTGGCTATCCACAACGCTGATGGCATTTTGCTGTCTGGCGATACAGGCCCCGTGGCTCTGGTGAAACGTTAAGGGGGAGGTCATCCAGGGAGAGAAAAGCGCGATACCTTTTACGAACCGATTGTTATGTTCTACCGATAGCCCCGCAATAATCGTCATGCGATAAGTCACGGCAGCATGCGCGAGAGGTTCTAACAACGCTTCATCGGGTGGGGCAGGGAGCGCGTCATTCTCATCAACACAACCCAACAGGGAAAGGGAGGGGAAAACCAGCAATTCACATTGGCATTGAGCGGCTGCCTGAATGAATTGCAGGTGATGCGCGACATGTTCGGTAACTGAGGTTTGAAGAGGTTCGTACTGTGCTGCTGCGATTTTCCAGTGTGACATAATGATTTCCTTTTCATAGTGTCTACAACCATCTTTAAAGTATAGATTAAGAATATACTTATACTGTAGCAGGCATCATGTAAGGAATCGTAACGTAATATAAGTTTTATTTAACTTTAGGCTCGTAGGGTAAACGTGAAAGGGAAACGGATGCCAGACGGTGCGCGATCAGTCTTTCCCGAAACCAGTCGCGTAAATGTTCGGGCTGTTCACGCTCAACGACTTCGGCAACAACCGGCATGTTGTATCGCTCCTTAAATGCGACACCCGCCGCGGCCAGGTCAACATTGACCTTATCCATTTCAGCTTGCTCAAGTTTGGCCAGATTGATGTTCATGGGCTTCTCCTTTTCTCTGTCTTTCGGCGCGCAAAGTTACTAAGAGTGTGCATTAATGGCAAGACCGAAATGATGATTCTCGACTCGATCATTGTAGAAGGTTATTCTCTATAGATTAGACATAACAAAAAGGAATAGTTGAAATGGCTTCATCTGCATCTATGCTTCGTAACGCTCTCATCGTACTCGCCAGCGTTCTGGCAACTCCCGCCGCCCTGGCTCATGCTCACCTGACGAAACAAAGCCCGGCGGCTAATGCCGATGTTGCGGTATCTCCTCAGGCGTTGACGCTGAATTTCTCAGAAGGTGTCGAGCCGGGATTCAGCGGCGCAACGCTAACAGGCCCAAACAAAGAACAGATCAAAACGGGCAAGGCAACACGCAGTGAACAGGACAAAACACAACTGATTATTCCACTTGCTCAAACGCTTGAGGCCGGAAAATATACTGTCGACTGGCACGTCGTCTCCGTGGATGGCCATAAGACAAAGGGGCAATATACCTTTAGCGTGAAATAACCAATGCTGGAATTTACCTGGGTTGCACTACGGTTTATCCATTTTACCACGTTGATGCTGGTGTTTGGCTGTGCGCTCTACGGCGCATGGCTGGCTCCCATTTCGGTTCGTCGTTTAATGATGCGTCGTTTTTTGCGTCTACAACGACATGCCGCAGCGTGGAGCTTTATTAGCGCGACGCTGATGCTGGCGATCCAGGGTGGTTTAATGGGCTCAGGCTGGCGGGATGTTATTTCTAGTGACATATGGGGCGCCGTGTTGCAAACGCAGTTTGGCGGCGTGTGGTTATGGCAGATTATCCTCGCACTGGTCACGCTGGTGGTGGTAATTATAGTACCGCGCAGCATGCCGCGACGGCTGTTAATGCTGACGATTGCGCAGTTTATTTTGCTGGCTGGCGTCGGACACGCGACGCTGCATAGCGGTATCGCAGGGGCAATCCAGCAGGTTAACCACGCCTTGCATTTGGTATGCGCTGCCGCCTGGTTCGGTGGTTTGCTGCCCGTACTTTACTGTATGCAAATGGCGCAAGGCCGCTGGCGGGAACAGGCCATCAATACTATGATGCGTTTCTCCCGCTACGGGCATCTTTTCGTTATCGGAGTTTTACTTACCGGTATCATGAATGCGCTGTTTATTGTTGGTTTTTCTGTTCCCTGGCACATGGCTTACGGGCAACTGCTTTTGTTAAAAGGTGCTCTGGTGATGCTAATGGTGGCGATTGCGCTGGTGAATCGGTATGTTCTGGTACCACGCATGCGGCAGGATAACCGCAGTATGACACTCTATTTTGTTTGGATGACTAAGCTGGAATGGGGAATTGGGGCCGTTGTGCTGGCGATTGTCAGCCTGTTTGCAACCCTCGAACCTTTCTGATTGATGGATTGGCGAAACGCATGAAAAAAATCATTATCTCGTTATTACTACTGGCAAGTTCAGGGGCCGCGCTGGCTGCGCCACAGGTCATCACCGTCAGCCGTTTTGAGGTTGGCAAGGATAAGTGGGCGTTTAATCGGGAAGAGGTGATGCTGACCTGCCGTCCAGGTAACGCGCTGTATGTCATCAATCCCAGTACGCTGGTGCAATACCCATTGAATGATGTTGCCAGACAGCAGGTAGAGAGTGGGAAAACTACGGCGAAGCCAATCGAGATTATCCAGATTGACGACCCGGCGAAACCGGGCGAAAAAATGAGCCTCGCACCGTTTGTGGAGCGTGCAGAAAAGCTCTGCTAATTGTCAGATGTAGCGTTCTGATTTCCAATAAAAAACCGCAAGGCTCTCTCAGGAGAACTTGCGGTTTTTACGTTTGGATGTGTGACAATCGTCCTTTTTTTCAGGCCACTTTAGTCGCGGACTGGAAAACCTGGCGCTGTCATCTATTCTTAAATGGCAGGGTAACTTAGCCTGCATTAATGCCAACTTTTAGCGCACGGCTCTCTCCCAAGAGCCATTTCCCTGGACCGAATACAGGAATCGTATTCGGTCTCTTTTTATGTGCTTGTTTTCGTTGGGTTTTTTCGGTGCCATCACGAAATCCCACGAAAATTACTCGAAATTTCCATATCCTGTCTAAACCATAACATATTCTGCACCGCGTGCGTCCAGGTATTTTTTGGTCATTGTTAAATTTTTATGCCCCAGCAGTCTCTGTGCGAAATCCTCTCCGCGCTCCCTTTCATACAGTCTGCTCGCCAAGCTCCTGATCTCATGGAAAGGAGGAGGGTTGGGACCAAACTTTAACTCTGTAGAATCCCGGATGTCAGAAAATGCCTGGGTAATTCCGTCCGGAGTTAACGGACCAGGCTTCCTGCCTCCACGTCTCACCGCTGAAAACAGCATGAAGTCTGACGGGTTGTTTTTCCTGCAACGATCGATAACATCCTGCAATACCAAATCAGCAGAGTCCAGTCGCAAATCAAGTGGCAACGCCAATTTGTGACCTGTCTTTTCCTGCGTGATAAACAACCTTCCATCCCTGATATCGCTGAATCTGAACAACGATACGTCCTCTCTTCTTTGCCCGGTGACAAGTGCCAGATCACATGCGTTTGCAGCCCATTCGGAATGGGCGGTTG
The DNA here is from genome assembly GCF_027919895.1 of Citrobacter sp. 21OH12SH02A-Citro. Classification (NCBI taxonomy): domain Bacteria; kingdom Pseudomonadati; phylum Pseudomonadota; class Gammaproteobacteria; order Enterobacterales; family Enterobacteriaceae; genus Citrobacter; species Citrobacter sp. 21OH12SH02A-Citro. The sequence goes on along the minus strand of NZ_CP114801.1, from coordinate 2,824,371 downwards.
CGGCATCCCTTATTATCTCGAACTGTTCAAGTAGAAGACGCTCGCGCTTCACTTTGGGTGTCGGCGTTCTTGTCGGCTCTGCCGGATTCCTTTCAATATGTCCCTCGACGATCGCCTCTCTGAAAATATCCAACAATACCGAACGCAGGCCGGAGGCCATGCTCTTCTTATCGCAGAGTATGTAACTCTCCAGGAAAGTAGATATGTCCTTTGTGCTGACCGCCGATAGCGGCATACGTCCGAATTCATCACTGATAGTGGCGATCTGGTTGCGTCTGACCTTCATCGTGTTGGGCTTCAATTCTCTTCGCTCAAGAATTACTTCGTAGCGCTCAAGCCACGCTTTCACCGTAAATGTTGGTACTTCCTTTATGCGGTCCAGCAGCGCTGACGGAAGGTAATTCTGTTCGATGTAGTTATTGGCTTCGATGGCCTGAGATATGGCGTCCTTTCTGTCGATCCGGCCAATAGATAACTCTTGACCGGTAATCGGGTTTCGCCAGCTATAAAGCCTGTCTCTTTTACGATAGGTCAGGTTACGGGGCAGGTTAGCGTCGTAACGAACTGGCCTTTTCGCCATGAGTCAGTCTCTCCAGTAGAGTGCCGCCAGTTGGCAGCGATATGCGTTTTGCTTTGTGACGAAGGTTCTTTTTGCTCGGATCCACATAGATGGCATCTGGCTGAACCTTATATTCTTTGCCGTGAAGTTCCGGAGCAGGGTAAATACGTCCCTCCCGTGCCCAGCGGCGAAGTGTTGAAAGAGACGGTGGGGTTGAATAAGTTGAATTCGCCCATTCCAGCAGATTAAGAAGCTTGGCCATACTACCTCCGGCTTCCGGCAACTTATTATAGAGCTGCCGGAAAACTGTTAATGAAATATCGTTATCAACTCACCTGACCCGGCAGCGCGCGTAAACGACGCATACCTGTCATCGCTGTGGCCACGTAGCTCGCCTTACGGTTCACCACTTCCACCCAGACCTTCACACCTTCAACTCTCACCGTGTACGTCTCCTTCATCTTGCTTCGGCCATAGTCGCCGTAACGTTCTGCATGAGTGGCCAGTGCTATGTCGCATGCCTGACGCGCTAACGGGGATTGCTGATTGCCTCGGTTAATCAGTCGCATTACATCTCCTCAATGGGAGGGCGAACCCTCCCAAATCTGTTAGCCCACGTATTCCGGTTTCATATCGGCCAGGGTGATGCTGAACTGATCATGCAGCTCATCGCCCAGGTGACGTTTGGCCGCCGCAAGAACTCGCTCAACTTCCCCGAAACGCGCTGCTGCATCCTGTTCGTCCGGAGACGGCAGGGAGTTGATCGCTGCTTCGACCTTGTTTCGTGAATCAACCAGGTAATAACGTTTCACCGCCTTGTTCTTCAGCTCAGTGAACAGGGCTGAACCCAGAGTAACCTTCGCGCTTTCGATATCAGCGCGCAGTGCTTTAGCGCTATCAACATCCTGTGCGGCATCTATACGCTCGCGGAAATCATCAGCCAGTGAGTCGATGTTTCCTGATTTTTCCTGCTTGCTCTGCGTGGTTGTTATGGTGTCACCTGAAATTTCAGACAGGCTAACGTGTTGCACCGAAGCAGGGTTAACTTCTCGCTCTTCACGGCGATCATCCAGTTCATCAGGGGTATACACGCCGAGAATTACATCCGGGCAGAACAGTCTTGCCCAGCGTTTCACTGCGAGATAAGCGAGCTGCTGGCGAGGGTCGTCAGCCCAAAGTGTTGAATTACGAGTCCTTGCTTGTGCCAGTAACAGGTCAAGTTCCCTCGGTTGGTCTTCGCCTTTCAGCGTTGCGCGGATGATGATGCCAATGCCCGTTTCGTCCGCAAGAGTCCAGCCAGGAACACGGTATTCTCCTTTGTCGCCTTTACGAATCTGGAATTTCCCAACTACTTTTTCCCATGGTCCGTACCACTCGTATTCAAAGCGGTTTGCCAGCACGCCGCTGCGTGAAATAACGGCATTTACCAGTTGCGCTTCGTATCCGAGAACGCCGTTAATCAGGTGCGTTTTCTGCGCTACGGCAAAGGGATTCATCTGCCATTGTGCCGCCTGCATCGCTACTGCCATGCAGTCAGCCTGATTTCCCTGCAGGTGTCTGGGGACTGTCGCCGCACCCTGCGCCATAATTTGAGCAAACGCGCTGATGGCGTTCAGATACTGGGAATCAAACAGGGCCACGTTGGAGTTAATCACGGCGTTCTGGTCAGCTACAGTTACGTTAGTGTTTTGCATCTTCATTCCCCTTATGCCTGAGTGCGCAGCGCTTCAAGGCGGCGCAGGTCGAAGTCGTTCAGTTCGTCGGTGTAATCAGCGATGATCGGCGCTGGCCATTCGCCAGTGTCAAAGCCGGTAGCGATGGCGCGCATCGCCTTGCGGTACTCAAGCATGCCCAGCTCCAGCAGTTCGGCGGATGCCTCGATGATGGCGATCCAGTGGTAGTTCTCGTCTTTGTTGACGAAAATCCAGAAGAACTGGTCCAGTGCGGCGGTCTCGCAATACATAGCCGCGCTCAGGTGGTAGTCACGGTCGATGATTTCCCGGTGCAGTTTGGCGCGCAGGCCTTCCTGCTTAACGTTCCACATGCTGATGGTTTTCAGATCGGCACCGATGCGCACCCCGTCCAGGTCGATTTCCAGATCCGGGCGCACACGAACTTCGAGTCCGGTTTCGTCGTCAAATCCAAAGTAGCTCACCTCAACGGCGCGGCTCGGGTGTGTCAGCAACATGCCGGCGGTCGGGTGCTGGAGCAAGGCTTTCTGAATGCTCAGTGCAGTGCTCAACTGCTGGCGGGTGACCAGCACTTTCCCCTGCGGATTCTCGCGCCACGCATCCAACAGTTCGTCGGCGAAGACGGCGTCGGGATTAACAGACTTCACGGCCTGAATCAGATCTGCTTTAGTACCGGACACCTTCAACGGCGCAGGCTTCTGCGCTTCCTGCGCCACTAAGTCAGGATTGATGATTGCTAACTGCTCGAGTAACGCATCACGGCTACCGCTGGTTTTCACCTGAGCAGGCAGAGTGGCGTTGTATTCCTTGATGCAGGCCTTCATTGCCGTTGCGGTCTGTTTCTGGTCCGCTTCGATACGCTGGTAATCTTCTGGCAGCGACATATAGCTCTGGCCAGTTTCCTCGACTGAACCACCCAGCGGCACCTGAGCAGACAGAGTGGCGTTGTATTCCTCGAGCAAAGCTTTGATATCGTCTGCGCTCAGTTGCGCTGGCAAGCTGGCGTTGTACTCATCAATAAACGCGCGGATAGTTGACGTCGTGGTAAATGCGCCTTCCGGAATTACGGGTTCAACGCTGAATTCTTCATCGAGTTGCTCTGGCTGCAACGCCAGCGTATGTACCAGGTTACCCATGTCCAGAAACGGAGAGCGTTCTTTGATGATGGTTTTCTCTACGTGGCGCGCATTGAAGTACATCAGCGACACACGCGCATCTTTCACCTGGGTAGAGCTGATACCGTTGGCTGCGTGATAAACCTCGTTCGGCAGACCTTCGTAGCGACCTGGCTCGAAGTAAGCTGGGTAAACAACAGCTGGTTCGTCAGATTGGGCATCTGGCTCGGTTTGTGCCAAAACTGGTTCAGTCTGGTTTACAGAATCGCTATTTTGGGGGACAGAATTTGTATTCTGGTTTACATCGGCTTGCTGGCTGGTATGTGACTCTTCACCAGTTTCCACACTGCTCTTGCCTGTATGCAGCGCATCACCAGCCTGTTTTTCATCACTGACAGTTTCTTGAACCTGCACATTGCTGGTGGTCTCCGTTGCCTTTTTCGTGCCATGAGTTGCTGAGTTCTGAATCAAAGCCGTAACGTCGAATATTCCGTTGCCGACATTTTTAACCAGCTCTTGTTCGACTTTCTGCGGTTGAGCTGCAGCTTCCTCTGTGCGGTGGCGTGCTCCTTCTTCACGCACGCGTTGCAGGTTCTCTTCGTGAGTGCAGAAGGATTTGCGCGGAGACTCCTTGCTTTCAGGTTGGGAAATTTCCTGTGCTGCGGGTTCAGCCTCATGTAATGGCAATAACTCGACCGCGGAATTGAACTCGGCTGTCATGGTCTGGTTAACAAATTCCAGGTGAGCGGCAGGAGTTAGATGAATATTTTCCGGCGCGATACGTACCAGATTAAAAATAGTCGTGCGGTTAACGCCAAGAACGCCAGGATGATTACGCAGGATGCTGCTCCAAGATTTCCACGGCTCTTCTTTTTTGGTCACGATTTCTTTGGCGCGACGAAGAATGCTGCCCGGAATTTCGAAGTGGTTGAAGTCCATAGGCAGAAGGGCACACGCAATCTCTAAATCGAGAGTGTCCAGGGTGTGGTGTGCGTCAGGTCCACGGTCAGTGACATATCCACCATCGGCATTGGTGCCGGAATCAGTACGCTGTACGTTGTTGATACGGTTACCGGCGGCCCATTCGCGTGCTAGGATGCCGCGGTCAATGTAATCAGTTTTGAACCACACCGTCAGGAACTGGATAACTGTTGCCAGCTCCGGTTTTTTACCGTCGACAGGGAAGACATTCTTAACGGCATTCACGACTTTATGAATATCGTGCTCAATGGCTTTTTTGAATGCTTCCACATTCTCAGCAGCCAGCAGGAGGTTCTGGACGTACGCGTCATCAGTGTCCATCTCAAGTCGGACAATCTCGTTTTTCTGCCCAGCGTCGACGTGATAGAGATATTCACCATCACCGATGAACTGAGCCAGTACGCGCTGACGGAATGGCAGGGTGGCAACGACGATCAGGTTCGGCTGCTCTATCTGCTGAGATTGCTCTTCGGTACCGACCTCACCATCAACGACGCCACCTTCGGGCCGGCCGTTCTCGTCGCTCTGGAGACCGTCATCAGTAGCGATATGCTGACCAGTTTCAACCCCGGCGTCGTTGGTTCTTTCTGATTTGAGCAGAGTAAGCTTTCCGCTCCTCCACTCTCTCACTAACTCATTGCGGTCGCCTGCATCTACTCTCAACCAGTCGGCTATGAAAGCAGCAAGTAGCGTTACTTCGTGCTCTTCATCTGGCGCGAATACCTGCTTAACCGCCTGAATCATTTTCCACTCAGCATTCAGACTGAGTTCGCCAACTTCAGGAACATCATTTTTAACCTGCAGCAGGTTCAGGAGATAGGTATTGCTTTCGTCCAGTGACATTTCGCTGGCAGCCAACTGCTGCTCTTTTGTGACGTGGGTTTGGTATTTATCGTTCATCAGATGGACGGCAAAGCGGACCGCTGGAGTACGGTTTTCAACCGGGACAATTTCGGACGCAGTCGCGTCTTCAACGATTACGGTCGGAGTAGGTGTAGAGGGGGCGTCAACGGAACCAGTAGACACACCAGCGGCTTTTGGCAGCCAGGTGCGCCCATCGTCCTGAAGTTCGTAGCGATCACACCAGGTAAAATCAACTTCACCTTCTTTCGGCAGGCCGTCGACAACTGGGAAATCAGTGCGAATCGGTTTGGCGTAGTCCTTACCCCGACCTGTTTCGATACCTGCATCTTCCAGCGCAACATCCAGCATCAGATTGGCGCGAGCCTCGGTTTTAGCAGTGAACCAGACCACTGCATCTTGCTTTCCGGATTTCTGAGTGGCTTTAACCACATTAAAGAATTCCATGTGAGATCCTCATTTTTGGGTGTTAGAATCCCCGGACCATTGATAGCGCCCATTGGGTTAACTTTGGTTTTAATGTTGTTTCCGGTGTAACTTTGGTCGGTACCACCGGACGTAGATCCCGCCTTGCGCGGGTTTTACGTTAGCCTTCGTGAGCCATCTGGTCGTGCGAAGCGCAACGTTTGGAGCAATACTCTTTTTCTTTGCGCGCCAGCTGTGAGCCGTTGCGATAGAGAAGGGTGCTCTTGATTACTTCCTCCGTTTTAACCGGCTTGCCGCAATATCCGCATTTCTTGTCTAACATGACATCCTCCGCTAGTGGCTGAGTCCATGCCCCAGACCGTTCAGATAAACTTCAACCAGCAAATCCTTGGTGTAAGTCATCTCCACGCCGCGGTGCAGATACAAACGTCCGCGAGCGTTAGCTGATGCCGTCCAGGTTGAGTCTTTGTGTTTGACGAGCATCCCCGGCTGAACTGCGCCGCGGTTTACTGTCTGTGTACCGTAGTGCTGATGAACCATGATGTTCTCCAGTTTTCTGAGTGAACTTCGCTAGTGGCGCCGCGGCGCTGATCTTCACGGTTGAGCTTTTTCACTCTGCAATTCACCACCGTGAAGCTCACTTCTGTACTTTGCCCTTGTCGCCAGGCTGGCGGAACGTTTCTTGAACCTGACAACGATGCGCTTGTTGTCGATGAGTTGAAGATACAACCAATGGTTCGATGTGTAAAGTTAAAAATGGAACTAAAAGTTCTATTTGGGGATAAAAAAAGACACCATGACGGTGTCTTGTTGTGTTACTGGTTTGAAACGGGTCTATTTCTTCAAGTCGTTGATGATGTCGTATACATCATTTTTAAGCAGATCCATCTCTCTGACCACACCTCTGGTGTGAATAATCAGTCGCAGCTTTTCTGCGTCTGGTAATTGGTTGAAGAGGGATAGCAATGTTTCCTCTCTTTCATCGAGAACGCGTGGAGGAGTTGACACTTCTTCACCATTCTCATCCTCACACCCTGGCTCCATAAAAAACCAATACTCTGGTCTTCCAGTTACAGCCGCTAACCTTTTTAAGCGCTCACCACTTGCGGTTGCCGCGCCATTAGCCCACTTACGCACAGAAGTATGCGAAAGCATTACGCGCCTCGCAAGGTCAGCCATGCTCCAGCCGTTTTCCTCCATCACTTGATGGATTCTCTTAGCAAATACAGGGTGAGGATTTTTATTCATATTCTCATTTTACAACCATTGGTTTTACAGTTCATTAGAACTATTGGTTTGATTTTTATTGGAACCAAAAGTTTTAAGTGCTATTCTCCAATCACCAAAACAAACAGCTAGGACAAGAAATGGACAATCAACTAAAAGACAAAATCAGCAGCTACATGACACAAGTAGGAATCGGAGAGTGCTTTGGTATTTCTTCTCAGGCTGTAGGTAAGTGGCTGAGAAAAGGGAAAATTCCACATGGTCGAATCTTGCCGCTTTGTCGAATCCTCAACTGGCAGGTAACCCCACATGAAATCGATCCGAGTGCATATCCAAACCCTACTGACGGCCTTCCGCATCAGGAGTCATGATCATGCACGCCATTTCATATCATCAAAATAGCGGATATCAACCGGCTGCGATGATAAATCGCAATCAACCTGTCTCGGTAGATAAACATGACCAGATCCGCGATGCCGTTCGTGCGTGGGCGGGTGTAGATGGTCAGGACGTAGTTACGGCTCTGATCATCGAAGAGTACCAGGCGCAAGGGGGAGACGAGGTCACTTTCCCTGATGACCTCAGCCGACAGCGTCAGAAGCTTTTCCGCTTTCTGGATAACCATTTCAACAGCGAACGGTACCGCGAAAACGTTCGCCAGCTGACTCCGGCAATTCTTGCTGTCCTTCCACTCGAGTTCCGCAATCGCCTGCTACCCGAAGACAACGTAATGGCCCGTCTGGCTCGGCTGGAGAAAGAAACCAGCGAAGCGAAGATTGCCGTCGCGATGAATGCGCCACGCCATCAGAAGCTGAAGGAGCTGAGCGAGGGGATTGTGGAAATGTACCGCGTTGACCCTGGGTTAACCGGTCCACTGATGGAGATGGTGCAGATGATGCTGGGGGCTATATGACCGGTTCAAAAATGGCGAAAGCCGTGGTGCGCGAACACCAACGGCCTTCAGGTGCAATTCGTTGCGTACTCATTGCGAGGAAATTATGTCAGAAAAATCAGCCTTCAGAAAGATAGATGGGCCACCACTTTAGCGATTAAGAGGTTTTTATGCGTGATTACGCAACCGTTGCGCCTCAGTTCTGGCTTGGAAAAACAGGCCGTGAACTGAGGAAACAAGGCGCGGAGGCGCAGGTGGTTTCGTTCTATCTGATGACCTCGCCACACGCAAATATGCTCGGGTTGTATTACCTGCCAATTCTGTACATAGCCCATGAAACGGGTCTGGGCTTGGAAGGGGCTTCGAAGGGGCTAAAAAGCTCCATTGAAGCGGGATTTTGTAGCTATGACGAGGACACTGAGATGGTTTGGGTGCATGAAATGGCCGCTTATCAGGTTGGTCGAGCGCTGAAGCCAGGGGATAACCGCTGTGCTGGTGTAAGGAATGAATATATGTCATTACCTGAAAACCCTTTTTTATCATCATTTTATGAACGTTATAAAACAGATTTTCACCTTAGTTTTAAACGTGAATCGCGCCAAATTTCTGAAGGGGCTTCGAAGGGGCTACGAAGCCAAGATCAGGAACAGGATCAGGAACAAGATCAGGATAAAGATATTTTGGGGCATGGCTCGGCCATTCCCCGGGGGAGAAATACTTACCCGGATGATTTTGAACTGGCGTGGCAGGAATACCCCAAACGCGCTGGTGGTAACAGCAAGGCTGATGCGTTCAAAGCCTGGACTGCACGGATTAAATCCGGCGCAACAGTGCAGGAGCTTACTGATGGTGTTCGGCGATACGCGGATTACGTAACTGCCGCTGGGAAACTTAACACTGAGTATGTGAAACAGGCATCCACGTTTTTTGGCCCCTCAAAGCACTACGAAGAGTCGTGGTCTTTCGCGGCGCCAGATGGAAAAAGGGATCCGAACAAAATTTCTCAACCCGATAAAGCGATTCCGACCGGATTCAGGGGGTAGCGATGAAAAACATGGTTGGTACAGGAAGTGCGCTTGAGCGCCTGAAAAAACTCATTCCACCAGGCGTTCAGCCGAAGTTCACCAGCGCAGCAGAGCTGCTGGCGTGGCAACGGGAAGAAGGCCTGAAGCGGTGTGAAGAACTGGACAGGCTGAACCAGAAAGCCCGGACAGAGAAAATCTTTGGCCGCTCAGGAATCCAAAGCCTACATCGCAGCTGTACGTTCGCGAATTACCAGGTATCTGGGGAAGGGCAGCGCAAAGCCTTCACGATGGCAAAGAGCTACGCACAGAATTTCGGTGCTGGGTTCGCGAGCTTCGTGTTTAGCGGTGGCCCTGGTACCGGGAAAAACCATCTCGCTGCAGCAATCGGAAATCATTTGCTTTCTGGCGGGCATAGCGTGCTGGTCGTCACTATCCCTGACCTGATGCTACGCGTTCGCGAGTGCTACGACGGTGGGCAGTCAGAGGCTTCGCTTCTGGATGACCTCTGCAAAGTTGATCTGCTGGTACTGGATGAAGTCGGTATTCAGCGCGGTAGCAACGGCGAGAAAGTCATTCTGAATCAGGTTATCGACCGTCGCCTGTCGTCGATGCGTCCGGTGGGGATCCTGACGAACCTGAACCACGAAGAACTTCTCGGAGCGTTGGGCGCGCGGGTTATCGATCGCCTCCAGATGGATGGCGGGATGTGGGTGAACTTTGACTGGGGCAGCTATCGCAAGAACGTTAGCCATCTCCGGATCGTTAAATAACTTGGAGGGGAAATCACTATGGCAAGCAAATCACTGTGGGCAATCGTTGATTTTCTTCGGGCTAACCAGACCGTAACGCCGCGTCAGGTTCAGAACCTTCTGGGATGCGACTGCAAGAAGGCACACAACCTGCTGCTTCACCTGGTGCGCAGAGCGGTAATAATCCGCACTGGCGAACCGCATCGCCCGGTCTATTCGCTGCAACCCGGCGGGGAGCTGAACATCAAGCAGCTCAAATCGAACGCGAGAAAAAACATGGTTGCATCAGTTTGCCGCACAAGTCCGGCTATGCAGCGTGTACTGGCGTTTTACGGGAGAGCATCAGCATGAAACCAACATACGAAGAACTTGAACAGCAGGTGCTCGAACAGGCAGTACAACTCGCTAACGCCGAGAGCAAGTGCAGGGAGCTGGCGTTGGAGAATGCATACATCCGCAACCGGTACAAAGAACTGGACTTGTTAATCGGGAAAAACATCCTGGTCATGCAGGCAGCGATTATCGAATGGCAGGCAACTGGCGACGCTAAGAACGGGCTGTCATGGATTTATAACACCCTGTTTGGGCCTGGTGAATTGCCTGACGAATCTGAGAAAGATGCTCAGGCCTACTTTGACCGCAAATATGCACCGATTAACGAAGAGTTGATGGCACTTCACAAGTGGTTTTGGGAACAAAGTGAAGCTGAACGTGCCGCCGCTGGCTTTGGCGTGAAGGGTGAGTGAGATGGCAGAAGTAACTCTTCGCAATGCCGACTGTTTCGACGTCTTCCCACAACTTGAAGACGGTACCGTTGATCTGGTTTGCGCTGATATTCCCTACGGCACTACCCAGTGCCGCTGGGATTCGGTGCTAGACCTGCAGGTTATGTGGCAGCAACTCTACCGCATAGCCAATCCAACAGCGGCTATCGTGCTGTTTTCCGCTCAGCCTTTTACCAGCGTGTTGGTTGCCAGCAACTTACGAGACTGGCGTGCGGAATGGGTGTGGGAAAAGGGAAACGCCACGGGATTTCTGAATGCCAAAAAGCAGCCGCTTCGCGCACATGAAAATATCGAGGTTTTTTACCGCCGCCAGCCGACCTACAACCCGCAGATGACCGATGGCCACACACGCAAGACCAGTAAGAGAAAGACCGTCAATTCAGAGTGCTACGGTAAGGCTCTGTCGCTGACAGAATACGATTCAACTCAGCGGTATCCGAGAGATGTTCAGTTCTTCTCGAGCGACAAACAAACGGGAAACTATCATCCGACTCAGAAGCCACTGGCACTGGTTCAGTATCTTATCGAAACGTACAGCAATCCTGGTGATACGGTACTGGATTTCACAATGGGTAGTGGTACCGCGGGTGTTGCCTGCCAGCAGACTGGGCGAAATTTTATCGGCATTGAGAAAGACGCCACAATTTTCCAAACCGCATGCCAGCGCATGGGAATTAAACAGGAGTATGCAGCATGACAACTAACAACCACCCGGCGCACGGTCCTGTGTCACTCGATCGCCTGCGCCAGATAAGCGAAATACTCAGCAAAGCAGCAGCACAAAGCGACGGCGGTAATCTCGGCTACGCAATGGCTGATGCTGTGAAGGTTATTGATGGGGCTATTGCGGCATTTGGTGCTGAGCCTGCACCAGTAGATATTGAAATGCTGGCCACTGTACTGAGAAACGCTCCGTTAGCGCCGTCAGATAGCCAGGGCAAGCCGAGAGCGCCGGTAGTGCCGGATGAAGATCCGCGAGATGCATTCGAGCGAACATTCAAAATGCCGAAGCATGTCACCCGCTGCGGTACCGGATATGCAGTAACGGCATATTCCGCATGGTTAGCCCATGATTTCGTTAGGATGTGGGAGGGCTGGAACGCTTGCCGCGCCGCCTTGCTTCAGGGTGCCGAACCTGCAAGTAATTGCGATGAATTACCGCTGGACTACCTGCAAGGGCACAAAGACGGGCTGGAATGGGCAGCACAACTGGCAAAAGCAAATCATCCGGAAACTGGCGACTGGCTTTACGATGACCCTATCGAATTGTCAAAGGCGATACGCAAGGGGCCGGATATGCCATTATCCGATGGCAACTCTCCGGTGATTCAGGATGGCTGGATTAAGTGCAGCGAGCGGATGCCGGAAGACGAGCAGGAGGTTCTAACCAGGAACAGGATGGGGCATTGCTTTGTATCGTTCTTTGATGAGCATTCAGGGCTGTTTTTCGACAGCGTAGATGTGGCCGCCGCATGCTGTATAGAGCACATATTGGTAACCCATTGGATGCCACTGCCAGCAGCACCGCAGCAGGAGGAGTGAGGTGAGTACTTATCTTTTTTTCGGTTTCCTTGTTGTTTGCACTCTGTTTTGTATGGTGATGCTGTGGCGGGTGGTCAAGGTGGCAAAGTGGCGATTCAAGGCCCTCGAAATGAGTGCTGATGATTATCGGGCACTACCTGAATTTAATAAGATGTTGTGGATGATTTGGATATGGAGGCTAGAACGCTTCCCGAGATGTAATAAGCGGGCATGGCGGGAGACGAAGTGATGGATCAGCTACTGCAATATGCCACGAACCGGATAATTGAGCTGGAAAACCTGCTGCTGGTGAATGTTGAGGAAACTGTCTGGCCTGCCGAAGTAGGAATGGTATATAGCCAGATTGAAAGTGCCGGGGATCTTCCGGCACATCACCAGCGCCGCCTGAAGCATCACATCAACCGCATGTGGCTGGAACAAATGCCGGTACCGTCAATAATCGCTGCGGCCCGGTCACTGGCCATCGCTATGGAGAAATACGCGTGAGAGAAATCATCGTTGATAACTTTGCCGGCGGCGGCGGGGCGAGTACGGGAATTGAGCTGGCAATCGGTCGCAGCGTTGATATTGGCATGCGTATGCTGCAACCGCACGAGCTATACCGCGCTCAGGGATTCCCTGAGTGGTACATCATCGACCAGGACTATCGGGGTAAGAAGTATGCTAAGGACAAGCAGGTTGCGCGATGTGGTAATGCTGTTCCGCCGCCATTTGCTGAGGCGCTGGTGCGTGCTAATTTGCCGGAGCTTTGTCAGCAGAAACAAATAGCGGCGTAATAAAACATCGCTAATTCAACCCGCTACGGCGGGTTTTCTTTTTTTACTACTGACAGAAAATTAACAATTTGTGCTCTTAAAACGTTGATCATTTCCGTGCATAGGTATACTGTATAAAAACACAGTACATGCAATGGAGGCCATTATGAAAGTTGAATTAACCATTGATCGCATGAAAGAACTTCCTAAAGGCGCAGTACCTGCACTGGAGAAAGAATTGCTTAAGCGCCTGAATGATCACTATGACAATTGCAGGCTCACAATCCGCCGTGCCGGGTCGGATGGGTTAAGTGTTTTTGGCGGTGACAAGGACGATAAAAAGAAAATTGAATCAATCCTCCAGGATACCTGGGAAAGCGCTGACGACTGGTTTTATTAGAATTGCGCTTAAGGCTGGCGCGCATTTATCAGAATACCAAAATGTGTATCCCTTTGATGCTGCTGCCGACATTCTTTAATCGCGTCTGTATGTCGCTCAGGGGGATTAAGTGGCAGATGTAGCCCAATCAGATCTTGCTGATAATTTACGGGTGATCATAACCGATGGGAAAGGTCGGGAGCTTTTGTCTTTCGGACTTGCAGCGGATGAACGCTACATCCTTTCAGCCAAGGCCGGTTCTGTAACTAACAGAAAATTATCCAGAGATGAATTGTACTGGTCCAAAGAAACCATCATGGAAGTTGTAAGGGAGATGACTTCTAAAAATTGACTTAATGCTACGTACCCAATCATAATTCTGTCACTGGCCTGAACAACCAGTAACCTGACAATTATGCGCCACGGGGAATACCATGGCGCACGAACTACAACTCATCAAGCAGTCATCAGGAATCCTGATCCCCGCGACGCCGGAGACCAGCGATATTCTGCAATCAAAAATCAAACTAGGCGCCGTGCTGGTGGCCGAGTTCCGGCAGGTACGCAACCCTGCTTTTCACCGTCGCTTTTTCGCATTACTCAATCTCGGTTTCGAATACTGGGAACCCACCGGCGGGGCGATATCCAGCAATGAGCGTAAGCTCGTAAATGGTTATGCTAAATTCCTCGCGGCATTTGGTGGAAACGAAGGCGCACTGCTGGATGCTGCCGAGCAGTATCTGGAGCAGGTAGCCAGTCGTCGAATTACCAATGGGATCAGCCTGTGTAAATCCTTTGACGCGTACCGTGCCTGGGTAATTGTCGAGGCCGGCCACTACGATGCTATTCAGCTTCCTGACGGTACCCTTCGTAAACATCCCCGCAGCATTGCCTTTGCCAACATGGACGAAGCCGAGTTCCAGCAGCTGTACAAAGCTGCGCTCGATGTTCTGTGGCGCTGGGTATTATCCCGGTCATTCAAGGACCAGCGTGAAGCGGAAAACGCCGCATCGCAGCTCATGAGCTTTGCGGGGTGATGGCCATGAAATACTCATGGTTTCACCACCACGAATGTACAACCGAGCAAGCCGACGAGCTGGTGGCCAGTTACCGTCGTCGTGGCGCCACGGTAGAACGCAGCCTGAATCGCGACAACATCACCTGGACTGTCAGTGCAAAATTACCTGAATGCGAACATCCGGCGCGTACGCCAAGAACCTTTCGGCAAAAGGTCTGGGGGTGATTATGGCTAAGTTACCTCGCCGTAAGTGTGCCAATAAGGAATGTCGCCAATGGTTCCATCCGGTGCGTGAAACCCAGACCGTTTGCGGTTACGAGTGCGCCAGCGCCGTCGGCAAGGAGCAGACCAGAAAAGCCCGGGAGGCTGCACAACGCAAAGAGTCTGCCAAGCAGCGCGCCACTGAGAAGAAAGAACGTGCAGCCTGGCGCCAGCGTAAAGCTGCAGTTAAGCCGCTGAAGCACTGGATTGACCTGACGCAGCGTGCCGTAAATGACATTTGCCGCGAGACGGAGTTGGCGGAGGGGCGGGGCTGTATTTCCTGCGGAACTAAAACGGCGTTCGCCTGGCATGCTGGCCATTATCGGACTACGGCAGCCGCTGGGCATCTGCGCTTCACTCGCTTCAACATCCATCTTCAGTGTGATGTCTGCAACGTCTACAAATCCGGGAATATCGAAGCATACCGAGCCGCGCTGGTGGAACGTTATGGCGAAGAGCTGGTACTAGCGCTCGAGAACAATAACGCTCCGCATCGTTGGACTATTGAAGAACTGAAGGAAATCAGACTGACCGCGCTGGCTGACCTGCGCGCGCTGAAAAAGCAGGAGGCAGCATGACATTCGAATCCTATTTTGCCGATCACCTCCGCGTTCGTTGGCAACGATTGCGCTTATACCACTTTCCGGGCTCTGTGCTGACGGATTACCGAATACTGAAGAACTACATCAAAACCATAGGCGGTGCAGTATGAATACTCAATTTCTCGAATACGTGCGCCAGCAGTTGATGGTGGCCACCGCCGATTTAAGTGGTGCGACGAAAGGGCAGTTGATGGCCTGGCTTGAGAACGCGCAGTTCGATACGGGAACGTTTAAACGTAAAAAGCCTCGAGTGCTGGATGAAGTGACCGGGGAAATGATTACGCTGGATAACCCGCCAATACCGGGCAAGCAGTCGCATGCCAAGGGTTCGCATATTCCCCTGGTGCAGCCGGTTGAATACTCCACCGCATCGTGGCGCCGCGCACTGATGTCACTCGAAGAACACCAGAAAGCGTGGCTGCTATGGAACTATAGCGAGAACGTGCGCTGGTGCTATCAGGTGGAAATCACTCAATGGGGGTGGCAACAGTTCAGCCAGCAACTGGCCGGAAAGAGGGTGGCAAAGAAGACTATCGACCGGTTGCGTCAGCTAATCTGGCTTGCTGCGCAGGATGTGAAAGGCGAATTATCCGGGAAGGATCCGTATCAGTATGGAGATCTGGCTGCGCTGGTGGGCGTTAATAAAACAAACTGGTCTCAGAATTACGTGGAACATTACGATGCGATGATCAGCCTGTATAAGGGACTCGATTCCCAGGCGCTACTTCATGTTTCGCGATCACGTTCACAACAAAAGGCAGCAAATTATCAGCAAGGTATTGCAGAAATGAACTAATTAGCATATATTTCGTGTAAATCTGATATTGTGCCATTGTTGTATGCACTGGCAGTAAGTGAGTTTTCAAGCCCTGCGGATAACACCGTGGGGCTTTTTGCTTTATAGCGATTTAAGAATTTCTAAATCCACTCTGAGACTAGTTCCGTATAATTCCCCCATACATACAGGAGGGGATATGGATAACGGGTTTTACTGGATCCAGTTTAATGGGGCCACTCAGGTGGCATATTTTACCAATGAGATTTTTGAAGACCTGGAGACAGGTAAAACGATCACTGGAGTCTGGCATCTAACCAGAGGTGACGACATCTGCCATAACGGTGAAGCTGAGGTACTAGAAGGGCCGTTGCAGCCACCGCAATAAAAAACACTAAACATCCAATCCCTGGCTTCCCGCCGGGGATTTTTCATTTCAGGCTCACGGGAATCATCCGCTACGTGCTTTGTTGATAAATCCAGCCCGTGCAGCCTGACCCTTACATCACACACAGCGCCATCCGAAAAATCGGAGGTGAGGCTATGACCAGAATGAGCACCATTTACAGCAGACTTTCATATGGATCAGGAACCACGCTTGCCGGCTGCGGTGTATCAGCGAAGGCATATGCCGAAACAGCCAAAACAGCAAAAGAGGTGTCCTGGATGTTGGCCGACAGAATTGCAGGGTTAAGCCTGAGCGACTGGGCAATTATTGTCGGTATCGCATGTACTGTGATCACCTGTGCAGTGAACTGGTATTTCCGCTGGAAAGAACGGGAGGATCGGCGCAATGGGTATGCCACCAAAGCTGAGGAATAAGCTGAGCGCAGCGGTCGTTGGTTTGATTCTTGCCGGGGCATCCGCGCCCGTGATTCTCGATCAGTTTCTGGATGAGAAGGAAGGTAATAGCGAGCAGGCGTATCGAGACGGCGGCGGGCTCTGGACGATTTGCCGTGGCGCCACGATGGTTGATGGCAAACCAGTAGTTCAGGGTATGAAGCTGTCTGCTGAGAAATGCGCTCAGGTAAACGCCATTGAGCGTGATAAGGCACTGGCGTGGGTTGAGCGAAATATAAAAGTTCCGCTGACCGAGCCGCAGAAAGCTGGTATCGCTTCTTTCTGCCCTTACAACATTGGCCCCGGGAAATGTTTCCCGTCTACGTTCTATAAGCGCATCAATGCTGGCGACCGTAAAGGAGCCTGTGAAGCGATCCGCTGGTGGATTAAAGACGGTGGCCGCGACTGTCGTCTGACCAAAGGCCAGAAAAATGGCTGCTATGGCCAGGTAGAACGACGAGACCAGGAAAGCGCGCTGACGTGCTGGGGGATAGACCAGTGAGCCTGCGCTATCAGTTCATTGCCATTTCGGTGCTGGTGGCCGTCGCATTTATCGCCGGCAGTGTATGGAGCAGTCGCGGGTGGGAAAAAAAGTGGGCGGAACGTGACAGCGTGGAATCATCGCAAACAGCGAACGCACAGACCGCTGCCCGCATGATTGAACAAGGGCGCATTATTGCCCGTGATGAGGCTGTAAAAGATGCACAAGCGCAAGCCGCTAAATCTGCTGCCACTGCTGCTGGTCTGTCTGCCACTGTTAGCCAGCTGCGCACCGAAGCAACAAAACTCGCTACCCGCCTGGACGCCGCAAAGCATACCGCAGATCTTGCCGCTGCCGTCAGAAGCAAAACAACCGACGCCGACGCCAGAATGTTCGCCAACATGCTCGGAGATATTGCAGCAGAAGCTCAGCGATATGCTGGAATCGCTGACGAACGCTACCGCGCCGGGATGACGTGTGAGCGGATTTACGACTCGGTGAGAGAGTCAAACAATAACCCTATAGCCTCGCAATAGAAGGGGTTTTAACAGAGGTGACCACTGGGCTTTTGACTTTGTTGTCTTTAGGTTAAAGTATTAGTTCTCATAAAATGGAGAATTTAATGTTCAAGCAATTCAGGCGCAATATTGCTTCTGCAAAGGTAAGAAAGTATATAGCTCACTAGATGGAAGTTATGTCGCTTACATTCAGAAATTCTATGGCAGGAAATTATATTGACCAGAAGGATTTAGACAGAATTAGCCTTGTTATTATTAGCACTGCAATCACTGAGGCAAAAGTTTGTAGTGGCATAATCATGACATGTGTTGCTGATGTGGCGGCTAGAGCAGGCATGACCGAAGAGGATTTAAGCTATCTTCCGTATCAGGTGCTTGCCATAACGAAAGGGGTGGAAGGTCGTTCCCCGTTAGAGTCTAAGAAAGGTATGCTTGGGCTCATTTCACCTGGTTATGAGTTTTCTGATCAGGATGCGGGTTGGTTCGATACTAATATTGAAATCATAACTAAGCAGCTTAAAAATGATTTGCGAAGCGTAGTTAATACGTTGCAGGATTGATTATTTTCGCGTGATGATTTCATCACCACCTCCTGTTAGTTGCTATTAGTTTAGATTTTACAACAGGCATTCACCGAGTTCCTGTGATAATGTCGAAACTCATTAATCAGGTGCGCGAGTGTCGGGTAATACCGGTCCGGACGAAGCGTGACGCTGCTATAAGTTGGAGGATGGTGCAGACGACCAATATCTTCTGGCTCAATGGTCCGAATCCATTCCTGATTACCACACCCAAGCCACTGGCATCCGCTGGTGGCTTTTTTATTGGAGTAAGCAATGACAAAACCGGACTGGGGCGAGCTTCAGCAACGGTTCCTGTCCGAACATGCCGCAACCGGCGTATCACCAAAGGATTGGTGTGAAGCGCAGGGACTGAATTACACATCTGCGCGGCGCTACATCAAAAAGCCAACTGCGCAAAAAACTGCGCAAAAGAAAGTGCGCAATGCGCAGACTGAACAAGCCCCTACCACTGCGCAGTATGAGCAATCCCCAACTGATGCGCAGACCGATATACCGGAAAGTGCGCAACCCTTCAACCTGCGCAATTACGGCCTTAACGATATGCAGATCAGGTTTGTCGAAGAGTATCTTCTCGATCTGAACAGGACCGCTGCATACAAGCGAGCTGGCTATAAAGGTGAAGGAAATACGGCTTACGTTAACGCCTCGCGCCTGCTAAGAAATGCTAAGGTCAGCCAGGCAATTCGCGACGCGCTGGATGAACGTTCGCGAAGAGTGAAAGTTACACAAGACGAAGTGTTGAAATGGTGGTGGGACATTGCGACGGCAGACGCTACTCAACTGACCGAGCATCACCGCGGCTGTTGCCGTTACTGCTGGGGGCTCGGATTTAACTACCAGTGGCGCGATGCAGTTGAGTTTGAAGAGGCGGAAGAAAAGGTTAAGGGGAAGGAAGGTGCCATACTGCCTAAGGATACAGGCGGCTACGGCTACGACGGCACACTGGATCCGAACCCGGATTGCCCCCGCTGCAATGGCGTTGGTCTGAGCCGTCCTGTTTTCCACGACACGCGAGATTTGAAGGGCGCAGAACGCCGCCTTTTTGCCGGGATTAAAGAGGGGAGATTTGGCCTTGAAATGATTACCCGCAATCAGGATGAGGCTATGAAGATGGTCGCACAACACCTCGGCATGCTGAAAACCAAAACTGAGTTAAGTGGCCCGAATGGTGAGCCCATACAGCATAATCACACAGTAAGCGCGGAGGATCTGACTGATGAGCAGCTCGCCGCAATTATCGCTGGTAAGTAAGCAGGAAGCAGCGGCCGAGTTACTCAAACGACGTAATGCCCGGGCCAGCCTTCACGACTTTGTTCAGTACATCAACCCCGAATATATAACCAGCAAGTTCTCGCAAACGGTTTGCGACGCTCTGGATCAGTTCCTGCTGGATATGATGAATGGAGTGCGCCCGATACTGATTCTCGGTGCGCCGCCGCAGCATGGTAAATCGGATATCGTTTCGCGTTACCTGCCAGCGTATTTCTTCGGAAAATATCCTGAAATGCGCGTGGGCGCTTTGTCGTACTCCGCTGACCTTGCCGGGGACATGAACGCCGATGTTCAGCGCATTATGTCCACGCCGGAATACCGCAACATATTTCCGGATGCCTGGTTGGGAAATAAGCCGGCTGATGGTGTGGCCGTAAAGCGTAACACTGACGAATTCGGTATAGCCAACCATAAGGGAACGTATGTCTGTGCTGGCGTAGGAGGCCCGCTAACAGGTAAGAAAATCGATCTCGGTATCATCGATGACCCGATAAAAAACGCCAAGGAAGCACTCAGCCCGACAACAAAAAAATCAATCTGGAACTGGTACGTTTCGACGTTTAAAACGCGTCTGTCGAAGAACAGCGGCGAAATCATCATGGCGACCCGCTGGGCGACAGATGACCTTTCCGGGCGTGTAGTGGAAATCACGCCACGCGCTAAGGTGCTGGCGTTCCCTGCAATCAACGAGCAGGGCGAAGCGCTGGTGCCAGAGCTGCACCCAAAAGAAAAACTGCTCGAAACCAAAACCATTCTCGGGGATTACTTCTGGTCTGCGATGTATCAGCAATCACCAAAACAGGCTGGTGGTTCCATCTTCAAAGACGAATGGATCAAGTATTACCTCCCGAAAGACTTGCCGACCAACTTCGACATAGTCATCCACAGCTGGGATATGACGTTTAAAGACAGCGAAGGCACCGATTACGTTGTCGGTCAGGTTTGGGGAAAAAAGGGCGCCAATGCTTATCTGCTTCACCAGGTGCGCGCCCGCATGAGCTTTACTGCAACGCTGAAAGCCGTTAAGCGCATGGCTGACGAATTCCCCAAAGGCTTGCGCAAGCTGGTGGAAGACAAGGCCAACGGCCCGGCGGTTATTGATTCGCTGAAAAACACGGTCGCAGGGCTCGTTCCCGTCGAACCAGACGGCAGCAAAGTAGCCCGGGCGCATGCGATCACCGCAGTATGGGAAGCGGGTAACGTTTTCCTTCCCCATAAAGACATCGCACCTTGGATCATCGAGACGGTCGAGGAAATTACCACGTTCCCTGTCGGTGCGAACGATGACGTTGTCGATGCAATGACGCAGGGGTTACGCGATTTGTATCAGAGAAAAACACTCAGCCCACTGGACATCATGTAATGACGAGAAAAAATATCGTTGGTCGTCTGAATGATGGCCTGGTTAGCTTAATGACCTCGCTCGGCGAGAAGATTGGCGCAGTACGGTATAGCAGCCGTAAGCCTGACGTACCTGATAAAGAGCTGCTCGCGATGTATAAAAAATCGTGGGTGGTGAAAAAGTACATCAACAAAACCGCCGACGACATGCTGAAGTTGCCCCGTAAATTTTCTGGCGATGTCGATAGCTCCATAACCAAGCGCATCGCTGATGCCGAAAAAGAACTGAAATTGAACGCAGTTTTTCACAGCGCGCTGGGGTGGGCCTCCCTGCTGGGAGATTCGCTAATCGTGGCTATCACTGATTGTGCTGATGACCAGATCGCCCTGCCGCTCAATTTGCAAAGCGAAGATATCGTTAAATTCCTGGTGTTCCGTAAAGGGGAGTACACGCCGGACAGTAATGTCATCACCGACATACGTTCGGACTGTTTTGGTGAGCCGCTGACGTATCAACTTGATGTCGGGACAAAGCAACTCAGGTTTCACCACTCCCGCTGCTGCCGGACAAAACTGGGTAATCACAGTATTAAGGATCGCGCGAAGTTTGGCACGTCAGACCTTCAGGCGCCCTACGAGCACATCAAAACGTTCGACACTGCAATCCTGAGCACCGGCGACACCATTCAGGAAGCGAATGTCGATGTTCTGTTTATCCCCGGCATGAATAACCAGATCGCAGCGGGTCAGGAAGGACAGGTGCGCGAGTACGCCAGGGTGATGAAGGACACCAAATCTTCAACCGGGATGTTATTGATTGATGCTGGTGATACTCAGGCGCAGGGGCGCTATGAGCAAAAAAACGCGCAATTTACCGGACTGTCGGATGTGATCAGCAAAATGGCGATTGTACTGGCCGGGGCGCTGGACAGACCGATAACGGTTCTGTTTGGTGAGTCGGCCAGCGGGTTCAGCAGCGGCGAGGAAGATAACAAATCCTATTACGAGACGATTAACGGCCTGCAGGAGTCCAGGCTTCGCCCTATGCAGGATTTCGCCGACCAGTTCACACTGGACAAACTCGCCATAACGGAAAGCCTTACCTACGAATACCCGACAATCGACAGCATTAATGAGGCTGACGAAGCTAACCGGTTTAGCCAGTATGCGACGGGCTTCAATACGCTGGTAACGTCGTCAATTCTGACGGAAGAGGTTGCCATCAGGGAGATGGTAAACCGCGGCGTGCTGAAGACTGTTACTGAATCTGAAATCAAGGCGATAGTCAGCGCCGGGGCGAATGCTGGCTTCTGAGGGGATTATGGAATTAAAACTGCTTCTTGAGCGTAAGCAGGGACGTTTGAAACCGCGCCGTCGGCGAATGCGTCCACCGACCGCCAGTAAGCGAGCAGAGGTATGGTATCGGGACAGGTTGACGGATTTTATCGACAGCATGGTCCAGGCGTTTATTGACGAGTTGGGTAAGCCTGTGCTTGCCGATACCCCTGATAGCACGCCTCTCTCGATTACGACGCGTCTTGCCGCTGTCATGCAGCGTCTGGCGAGCATTTCAATTCAGGAGGTTGCCGCCCGACTCTCTGCCGGATTCGTTACGAGGGCAAACCTGCAGAACAAAGAGCAGACGCAGCGCACTTTCTCTCAGGCTTTTGGGATTGACCTGACCGGAATGCTCGGCGATGGCGCGATAAAGCCAGAAATGGAAAAGGCGGTTAATGACAACGTTGACCTGATCACCTCCATCCATACCGACTTTATCCACGATATCGGCGCGGCGGTTTTCGAGAACATGAAAGACGGTGGCCGACATGAAAACCTGATCGACATAATCAAGGAGCGCGGGAACGTCACCCGCAACCGGGCCAGGCTAATCGCTCGCGACCAGACATCAAAACTGAACGCAGACCTGACTGAAGCGCGCAATGTGGCTCTTGGTCTTGACCTGTATGAGTGGGGCGGCACTGGCGATGAACGGGAGCGCGACAGTCATTCCGCGTTAAACGGCATGCTATGTAAATACTCCGATCCGACAGTCTATTCAGACGACGGCGGTAAAACGTGGAAGAAGCGTTCCACCATCGGGGCATTCATCGGTAAACCCGGCGAGGATTACCAATGCCGATGCCTGGCCCTCCCTTACGTCTCATGGGATTAATCAATGAAGTGGAAACGAACACCGCAGGGGTACGTGATTACCACTGCGACGATCACCCGCGCCGGGCCGATTGAGTATTACGGTCACGAGCTGGGACTCACTGGCAGCGATGCCAACAAAAAAATCACCGTAGTTCGCACCCTCGACGAACTATCAAAACCCGAAACTCTCGCTTCATTCAATGGCCTCCCGTTCACCATAACGCACCCAGACGACGGGGAAGTCACCGCAGCAGACCACAAAGACAAAGCATCCGGTCATATCGCCAATACCCGTATTGAGGGCGGCGAGGTGGTCTGCGACGTTTATCTGACGGATGCCGCGGGAATCGAGACGCTGGAAGAGACGGGGATCCGAGAAGTGTCCGTTGGGTATGAGCCTGCCGAACTCGAGGAAAGGGACGGGAAGTTTTACCACATCAACATTCGCGGCAATCACGTCGCGGGCGTGGCCGCGGGGCGCTACGGGCCTCAGTGTAAGTTAAACGATAAAAAAGGTAAGCCAATGTTCAAAACATTAACTGATGCCCTGAGTTTCCTGAAGGGCAAAAAACTGAAGGATGCTGACGGTGTTGCGCTAACTCCTGACGAACTGGTCGGCATGATCGCCGCGCTGGAAAAAGCACTAGAAGAACTCCAGGGGCAAGGGACTGACGAGGCGACGGCAAAGGCTCAGGAAGTGCTGGCGCAACTCGCTGACCTTAAAACTCAACTGGAAGGCATGACGGGGGCACCATCGCCGAACGATGAAGATCCTGCCGCTGGTGGTGACGACAAGTACGCGAAAATCACTGCGCTGGAAACCGAAAACGCCGATCTGAAAGCGAAGGTTAAAGCACTGGAAGAAGAACTGGAGCAGTTGAAATCCGGCAATGAAACCAGCACCACACTGGCAGACGCGAAATCCCGTTTCCCTAAAGTCAGCTTCAATGATGCCAAATCAGCGCGTGACGTGCGCGCCGCCGTGCTGGTGAGCACTAAGGCGTTTAACGATGCCGAGGTTAAAGCGATGACTGATAGCGAAGTCCGCGCGGCATACGCAGCTATTCAGGCCACATCAAAGCCGCGCAGCGAAATCGGCTCACACCTATTTAACGACTCAGCGAAACAAAGTACTAAAACCGCAACTCAACGCCTTGGGGGTAAATAACTATGGCTTTCGGATTTACTGATTGGGACGGCGCTGATGGCACTATTAAACCAGGTTCAATCAAACGCGCCTCCAGCTCTAACGATAAAGTCTGGGGGGAAGAGAACCTGACCGAAACGAAGTTGCCCTATGGCACGTTCGTAGCTGTCAACCCGGACGGCGGCGTGATGCCTCTCGCAGCTGGCAAACGCATTCACGGGATTGTGGTGCGTGATATTTACGGTGATGGTGCACCGCACAATAAGCAAGTCAACGTGGGGCATTTTTCCCACGGCGATTGTGTTGGCGCGCTGACAGTCGATGACGCTGATTTTACTCGTGGCGCGGCGGCTTACATCGTGGCGACGGGGGACGATGCCGGGAAGGTGACAACAGAAGCAGCCGGCAACATTGATTTGGGCTACTGGGTGGAAGATGTGAGCGCGGGTAATAACTGCGTGGCTATCACCCTCGGTTACGTACAGCAGGCAGCACAGCCAGCGGAAGGAGCATAACAAATGCCAATGGTATCAGCAGATTTTGAAGAAGTATTGCAGGAAGCGCTGACCGAACGTGACATGGAGTTACAGGAAAAAGAGCTGCCGGAGATTAATATCGGTGAAGCCCTTCCGGTTAAAGAAGGTCTAGATTACTCACTTGATTACGTTGATTTCGGTGTATCTGAAGTGATGGGCTCTGTTAAAGACGGCATCATTGGTAACAAAACCAACAGCCTGAAAACTATTGATAGCGATATTGAATGGCTGAAGGCTCCTGTTGGCCAGTGGGCTAAAAGCGCAACCTGGACTCAGCAGGAACTGGAGAAAATCGCTCGCCTCAACATCAACTTGCAGACGAAAAAGCAGGATGATCTGTATGCCAACGCCCTCGCGACAATTCAGTATGCGGGCTACGTCGGCCACCAGGGTGTAAAAGGGCAGGAAGGCTTGCTGACAGGCAAGAGCGTTCAACTCGTCACTGACTCGTCAGGAAAGACCATTACTGACATGACCTCTGATGAGTTCGTGAAGCTGGTTCTGGATGCTTACAACGTGGCCTGGCGCAAATCCAACTATCGCATTCAGCCGACGAATATCGCAATGGACGCCAGCGACTTTATGCTTGCCATGCAGAAATTCGACCCTAACCCGATCGTTGTGGGTACTGACCTGCTGCCGATTGCGGCAATGGATCGCATTATGGCGGCGCTGCGCAAGGCTTCTGGTAATGAGTCCTTCAACATTTCCTTCGTAAAAGTTCCAAGCAATTACGCGGTAGGTATCAAAGCGGGTAAAACCCGCCTGGCCATCTACACCTACGAAGCCGATTACGTCGAAATGGAAGTGCATATGCCGGAGCTGCTGGCGGCACGACAGCGTGATCTGCTGACCTATGAGTGTGGCTATCGTTCTGCCTTCGGTGGCGCGATGTGGAAACAGCCGCAGTCCGCAGTGTATGTGGATTACAAATCCTCTCCGGCAGAGTAATCACAGGGGGTAGCATGGATTTCACCGTTCGTTACCCCGAGTTCGCCAGTGTTGCCCCTGCTCGAATAGAAGGGGCGCTACAGGATGCAGCAAACCAGATGAGCCGCAAGGTATGGAACAAGCTCTATGAACAAGGGCTTCATGCTTTAGCGGCGCATCTGCTGTATGCGGCTGGCGCGCTTACTCCCTCCGGCAGTAGCAATGGCAAGCCTGTCCAGACAATCACCAGTCGATCCGTTGCAG
This sequence comes from Citrobacter sp. 21OH12SH02A-Citro, assembly GCF_027919895.1. Taxonomy (NCBI): domain Bacteria; kingdom Pseudomonadati; phylum Pseudomonadota; class Gammaproteobacteria; order Enterobacterales; family Enterobacteriaceae; genus Citrobacter; species Citrobacter sp. 21OH12SH02A-Citro. The sequence goes on along the minus strand of NZ_CP114801.1, from coordinate 2,798,661 downwards.
GCGTGTCCCTGGGCTACTCTGCGCCCGATGCCGGGTTTGGGGCCAGTCATGATGGATATGGCTCAAGCTCATTCGGTCAGGAGTACCTGAGACTTCGTAAGCTGGTAGGTGTGCATGTGCTGGCGCTACGGTAGTTAACAGGGAGTGGTTTTTTATGACTCCGGAAGAGACGCTAAAACTTACCACCGAATACCTGAAGAACCTGCAGGCGATGAAAACGCATTACGTCGCTGTGGGTTTGCCTGCTGGCAAGGTGGAAAACAAAACCAATGATGATGGAACATCAATAATCGAGATTGGGGCGGCGCACGAATTCGGCGCTGAAATCGATCATCCAGGTGGCACCGGATATATGGCAACAGGGGGTAAGGCTACGTTCACCCGCAAGACCTTCATGGGGCCGGTTAGCGGCTTTACGGCAGCCCACAAGATCACACTCCCTGAACGTTCCTTTCTTCGCGCTCCATTCACCCTCAAAAAGTCGGAAATTAACCGGGCAATCGAAAAGGCTTGTGAGGCCGTAGGGTCCGGGCGAATGGATGCTGACACCGCTTTAAATTTGATAGGCGCGACGGCGCGAAATATCAGCGTGAAAGCCTTTGAAACGGCGGGGTATGGCACCTGGCCGGATATCACTGCTGCAACTAAAAAGGCTAAAGGATCGTCTGCGCCGTTAATTGATACAGGCGCCCTGCGTGGTGCCATAACGTGGGAGGTTCGTAAGTGAGCGACTTATCAGACCTTGATATGAGCGAAGCGTTAATCGGCTGGGAACAGCCTGTAAAACTCAAAACCCGCACTGAAACCACCATCGATTTTGAACCGGTCGTGACTGTTAACAGCCAGGACATTCTGGCGGTGGTGCAAAGTGCGAACAAAGAGAATCTGACGCTGGATAGCCTGGACTGGTCGAAAGAATATCTGCTGATTCATGCACGGCTGAAAATTGAAACCGGTCAGTTTATTGAGAAGGGAGGCAAGGACTACAAAGTCGTGTCCCCGGCCGATTTTATGGATTACGGATTCTGCGCTGTCATCGCCGAGGAAACCCGGCTCTCGCTACTGGTGCCAACGCCATGACACAACCCCATCTGAAAGCTGTCGCGCGTTTCGTGCGTGACCTTCTGGACTACGATGAGCAACTGATCAAGTTCGACCGTCGGAACGTGCAGGCGTCCGACTTTTCCACCAGTTATATCGTGGTAAACGGCTCACTACCGCAATCAGTGCTGGCCCGGGGCCAGCGCTTTAATGGTGACGCTGAAGTGATGACATATAGCGCCTCAGTGAGCCACGCGATTGTACTGGAGTTTTACGGGGATAAGGCTTACGTCAACGCTGAAAGCTTCCTGATGCTGAGTGAAAGCCAGCACGCGAACGAACTGCGCCGCACGCATTCACTCACCATCATGGCCGTCTCAAACATCATCGATGTGGGGCAACTCCTGGGACAGTCCCACGGCAACCGTGTTCACCTGAGTTTCAATGTTCAGTATGCCCCTGCGCGGGACGTGCAGACACTGCGCATCGATACGCCGCAGTTTCAATTTTTAGAGGACAAGTAAATGTCGGCATCAATTAATAACGTCATTAATGTGACGCTTCTCGAAGAGGGACGGGCGGCGGCGCGAGATAACATCAACGTTTGCGCAATTCTGACCAGCCAGACGGGGGTATTGAGCACTGCTGAACGCTGGCGTTCATACAAAAGCGCATCTGCTGTCGAACAGGACTGGGGGGCTTCTTCAGTCACCGCAGCTTTTGCGAATGTGTTTTTCGGGACCAGTCCTAACCCGGTATCCGCGGGCGGCACGCTGATCGTCGGTTACTGGAACGCTGCCGGGGAAACGCTGCCTGCGACCAGCGGTGTACTGCGTGGCGGTGAGATTTCTCAGGCAGTCGTACTGCCAGCGTTACGCGAGAAGTCTGACTGGTCATTCAGTATTGAGATTGACGGTACGAAGCACGATGTGACCGCAATTAATGGCATGACGGCGGCGACACTGTCAGATGTCATCGCACAAATCCAGGCGAAAATTACGCCAGCGGTCGCATCGGTTGTTTTTGATGGCAGCCGTATAGTGATCACTAGCAAATCAACAGGGGCTAACTCTGTGGTTGGTTTTTCGAAAGCGATCGCCGATGGTTCTTTTATTGGTGATCTGCTGGCGATTGCTGAGGGTTCTGGCGCATCACAGACTAACGGAAGTGCATCAACAGAGGTTTCACCGGAAACACAACAGGAATCTCTCAGCAAACTCAAAGCGCAGGTCAACGTAAAAGGCGCGGCCTTCATCGACAAAATTCTCGATGCGCAGGTGCCGTTGATCGCTTCATGGGCTAAAGCGAACGCGGTAATCGTGTATGAGACATTTACCGGTTCGGCAGCTCTGGAAGTTGATCCGACTAACCCGGCATGGGCGGTAACACTCGCCAGCCAGAGTAATTTCCGCATGCTCTACAGCAAAGCAGGCAACCGGAAATTTGGTGTCAGCTATATGGCGCGCACGCATACCGTTAATTTCAACGGAGAACGCACTGCAATCACTTTGCACCTCAAAACGATGAACGTGCCGGCCGAAAGTTATGAGCAGACGGAGATCGACAAAGCGAAGCGCGTAGGTCTAGACATCTACACCACGATTAAAGACGTTCCCTGCGTGCTGTCGAGCGGTGCTAATGATTTTGTCGACAACGTCTATAACCTGATGGCCTACGTTGACGCAGTGCAGACGGATTCCTTCAACCTCCTTAAAACCACGCCGACCAAAGTCCCGCAAACCTACTACGGTGTCGATCAGTTAGAGGACTGTGTAGAGAAAACCACACATGGGTTTGTGAAGGCTGGGGTGTTCAATCCGGGTACCTGGACGCTGCCAGACTTCTTCGGGGATCGGGATATGTTTTTGCGAAATATCGAGCAAAACGGGTATTACGTGCTGGCCGGTGACCTGAAAGACCAGTCAACTGCAGACAGGCAGGAACGCAAATCCCCGGTTGTTCAGGTTGCAGTGAAGAATGCTGGTGCTGTTCACAGTGCCGATATCATCATCAATTTTAATAAATAAGGAGCGGTAAATGTCTCAGATTGTTATCAGTGCAGATACCGCGACCATCGTTCTGAATGGGCGAATCATCACGGATATCGCTGCGGGGGACTACGTCACGCTGACGCCATCCAATCCACTTACAAGCCGCGCCAATAGTGCGAATAACGGCGTCACAATCTCCGGGCGTGTTGATGCCGGGGTGCATGTGATGGTGATACGTGTCCAGAAATTTTCTAACGATGATATCTGGCTTAACCAGCAGCGCAACGCCGCGATCCCCGTTGTCCTTAACGGCTCAGTTAAAGAGTCGTTCGTGCGCGACGGCGCGGCACTGAAGGAAACTTACGATCTACAGGCCGGTTCTATCACCACACAACCGACGCAAACCAAAAACAACCAGGACGTTAACGCACTGATGGAATACACCATTGAGTACCGCAATGTCGTGCGTAACGTATAAGGCCAGATATGTCTAAAGAACAGCAGAAAAAAGCACTCGAGATGATCAAGGCGGTCTACGATGACGGTTTTGCTGAGATTAACGGCAACCGCTACGACTTTGCAGCGATGACACACAAAAAACGCCGCAAGGTTTTTGCCTTCTTCACAGGCATTGCCTCTGAGTTATCGCGGCAGTCTCTTGAGTTTCTGGACTCAGAGCGATTCGAGGAAATTGAACGCCTGATGTTCGATTACGTTCTGTTTGACGGTGTGCAACTGTCCAAGCAGCCGGAACACTTCGAATCCTACCCTGGTGATTACGTCATGCTAATCACAACAGCGCTTCAGGTTATCAGCCTGCCTTTTATGGGCGGGAGCAATATGAACTCACGTTCAGAAGCTCCAGACGTTCAGAAATTTACGTTAAATCCTCGAACATAAGCGATGACATGAGCATGTATCTGGCGCTGTCAAAGGCCGGATACGGCCCCTATCACGAACTTGTTAAATTAGACACACCTGAGCTGTTTGACATGCTTGAGTTCGAGAATATCAGCGCAGACATTCAACACTACAAGATGGAGAAAGCCCGGAATGGCGATAGTTAACGAGCTTATTACCAAATTCGGCTTTATCGGTGATCTGGCGCCGCAGGAAACCTTCAATGCGAATCTGAAAGCGTCTATTGGTCTGCTTGCCGGTCTTGGGGCTGCTATCGCCGGTTCGGCTGCAGGAGTTGCTGGCTGGGTGACGTCTGTCAGTCAGTCTATTGATCCGCTGGTCCAGTTCTCCCGGGAAACGGGCGTGGCGATCGAGACCGTTCAGTCACTGGGCTACGCGGCGTCTGTAAATGGCTCAAGTGTTGATGCGTTGCAGGCTTCGCTGGGTGAGATGACAAAAAGAGTGGGGGAGTTCGTTTCCACCGGTGAGGGAGAGGCGAAAGACGTTGCGGAAAGGCTGGGCCTTCAGTTCAAGGATATGAACGGGCAGGTAAAAAACTCCGATGTGATATTTCGTGAACTGGCCGACAAACTGCACGGTATGAGCCAGGCAGAGAAGTTTTCTGTTCTGGATAAGATGGGTATCGACCGTTCCATGGTGCAGTTGCTATCCATGACGGGCGAAGAAATATCTTCGTTGCAGAACAAGGCTGAGGCGCTTGGTGTTGTGACGCAAGACCAGGCCGATCAGTTTGCAGCCTACAACGATTCTCTGACTACGCTGGGGAAAGGTTTTGATGGTATCAAATTTCAGGTTGCCGTCGGATTTGTGCCGGTACTGAAAGACCTGGTGGATGGGTTTACGGACTTTCTCATTGCTAATAAGGATCTCATCAAAAACGGGCTGGCCCATCTTGGTGAAATTATTTTCTCCGTCATGGGTATGATCCGCCGCTTCCTGCCGATTATTGGTCTTATTACTACCGGATTTGTAGCCTGGAAAATTGCAGCTATAGGACTTAGAACGGTGCTGGCAACCATATTCTCTCCTGTCGTACTGATCACTGCCGCCATTGTCGCAGTCGTTCTTGTTATCGATGATTTGCTGACGGCTATGGAAGGTGGCCAAAGCGTTATTGCTGATTTCTTCAAAGATAACTGGGGAATAGATATTGTTCCCGCACTGAAAGAGGCGAAAGCGTCGCTCATGGCCTTCATAAACTACGCCATTGGTGTGTTTAAACCGCTTGCTGATGCCATTGTCTCCATGTTCGGATTCGTATGGCATCTCATCACAGGTGCGTTTACGGGTGATTTTCAGGATGCGATGAACGATGCGCAGAATGTCTTTGATTCTCTCATGGCGTTTATCACTGGTGCATTTGGTGTCGTTGGTGATGCGATTAAATACGTGTTTGGCGATGCCGGCGCGTTTGTCGTTGATGTGTTCACTACTGCAATCGAAAACACGAAGCTGATGTTCTCAGCACTATGGAAGTTAGTCACGGGCGATTTTGAAGGTGCATGGGGGGATGTGGTTAAAATCTTCGATAATGGCGTTGAACTGATGAAAAAACCGTTCACGGCTTTTATTGACTGGGCGAAAAACATCTTTGGTGGGCTGGGGGAATACATCAGCAATATTATCAGCAACGCTGCTTCAAATGCCTGGAATGCGACAAAGTCATTCTTCGGGTTCGGTGAGGATGAACCGCAGCAGGGTGTAACTGGCGGCGGTAACGGCGGCATGAGTCCTGGTGGTATTCCTTACGGCATGAATGCTGCGGTGGGCCTCGGTGGTGATAGTTCCTCCTATAACAATTCGTATACCTTCAGCCAGCAAAACTACATCACTGCACCTGATGCTGTTGCGGCAGGTAACGCTGTTGCTGATAGTACACAGCAACAACAAAAAGACGCCAAACGAATGTTTTCGAGGAATGGGAAATAATGGGAATTCTAGACGGCCTCATGCAGGCGCAATCCTCGGGCAAAGATACTGTTAAAAAGGTAGGGATCGGCGGGTTCTCAATGTTTGCCCGAGTGAGCGATGCTACTGAATACCCGTCTCAGGTTCCTGTAGACGTGCTGGAGGATGGCAGTAACGCGTCTGACGATATCATCAACGGCCCTCTGACGATAAAAATCAGCGGTGTTGTTGCCGATATCTATGTCGATGCGAAACCAAACTCTTCTTTTAGCCTGATGCCAGATTATTCGAAGTATGGCGAGGTGCTGGAGTACATCCCCACAAAGACGCAGCAGCAGTTGCAGAAAATGAATGAGATTGCCGATCGCGCAGAGCAGGCCGTCTTAAAGGCAAAACGCCTGGCTGATAAAGGTGCTGACCTTTTCGGACTGGTGGGCAATCCGTCTACTGGTGGCGCAAAAGGGATACGTGAACAATTTCTCGACTTCATTGAGGCTGTTTACCATGGCAAGCAGCTTATTTCCGTGGAGGTGGATTATCGCACCCATGAAAATATGGCGTTAAGCGGCCTTATCATCAGTACCGACAATCAAACGATGGAAACTAAGTTTGAGGCTAGTTTTACAAAAATCTCCTTCACGCAACTGACTACCGCACCGATAGAGCAGCATTTCAAATCCCCCTCAGCAGCTGCTAAATCAAAAACGGCGGGCGTTGCTAATAAGGGGGCGCAGACCCCGGCAGATAACTCCAGGAAAACCGGCCAATCGAAATCTGCTTGGAAGGCGACAGTCGATGCGGTGAAATCACTATATGGGAGGTAGCCTTTGGATCTGATAGCAAACATAACTGATGAACCCATCCAGCGTCATATCCTGATTTTTGACCGTGGTGAGGCTGTGGTCACTATTCGTTATCTGCCCACGGTTGAAATGTGGAAAATGCGCGTGGAATACAACGATGACTACATCGACGGCGTGAAGCTGTCGTTGGCTACACTGCATTTTCGTCACAAAAACTGGCCTTTCGATATTATGACCAAGGCGACGGACGGCAACGGCATTGACCCATATCGGGCTGACGACTTCGCCAGTGGTCGCATCGAAATGTATCTGGTCACGCCGGAAGAGATGATTGATATTCGCGGGGGAGACGTGCCGTGATGGATACTTTTTACCGTGATTATCGGCTGACGGTGGGGATCGGCAATCAAGCAGTGATTATCGAGCCACCGATCACCGTGTCATTCAAGTCGCTGGAAACGGTGGACAAGAAGTCACTCGGCAAGCTGAGTGTGTCCATCAACGGGCTAAAGCCTTCCACGCGTCTGCAATTGCTCAAGTCCGAAGATGAAGAGAAGTATATCCCCGTTCGACTCGAGGTTGGTTACGACGGCAAGCTGCGCCAGGTATTTCAGGGTTCGGTTAAAAGCGGAGCAGTAAAGCGTGAGGGGGCGATCCACATCGTCAGCCTGGAATGTGAAGACGGTGGCCACGACTATATCAACGCCTTCACATCGCGCACGGTACGCGGGAAAGATCAGGTCGTCGATTCTGTCTTGCAGGATATGCCAAACACGAAAAAAGGCTCTGTGACGAAGCAACAAGCACTCATCAGGCCGAAGGTTCTGGTAGGTAGCTCCAGTAAAATTCTTACCGATACCCTTGCGCCCGACGAGTCATTTTTCATCAAAGATGAGCGCGTCCACATCCTCAAGGCTAATGAGGTTACATCGGGTAACATTCCAGTCGTGAATGCGCGTAGCGGTCTTCTAAATACGCCTCAGGCAACGAAGATTAGCGCACAGGATGACGGGGGGAAGAAAGCCAAGATGCCAACCAATGAGCCTGATACGGATCCGGCAGGCAAAAAAGATACTGACTCGAGTACCTTAGCCAAATCCTCGAAAGGGCAGATCGTATTCGAAACGAAACTGAATCCTATGCTGGTGATCGGTGGGCTTTGCGCTGTTGAAAGCGTGACGAACCCCGCGTTAAACGGGGTTTATAAGATATACCAGATTGAAACCAGCGGGCAGAACAACGGGGCAGCCTGGTATCAGAAGGTGGTATGCCAGCCTGCCGGAAATTACTCAGTTGTTAACTGAAGATTTTACTTCTTGCGTTGCGCTGGAATTGGTTTTTTCTGGTGGGTGGCGATCTGAAAGCCAGCCAAGAGCAAAAATAATGACTGTGAGAATAAAAATTTTCTCGCCTATTGAAAACTTCACCTTACCACCTGCATTTTTAAATGCCGTTTTCTCCTCGGTTGATAGTTTTCTAAATTGCTTATGGGTTAATACCATGACCAATGGGCGAGGTGGTTGAATATCTTCCTGACCATCCTCTAACAACGTTGACTCCGAAAAGAAACCAAGCCGCTCAGGTGCTTGTTCCTCTACGTTCTCAGCGTGTTTCCCGGTGGAGTTCTTTTGACCCGCGAGCAAGTTTCCACTCGTGTAAGACAAACCGGTACCGGGAATGCCTGCGGTTGCCTTTACCCCTTTTTTACCAACGTTCAGGGTAGCACCAGCCTTACCAATTGATGCGCTAGTTATGCCTGTTTTACCTATGTTTATATGAATACCTGGTGCAATTTTGATGCGCTGTCTGAATTTGAATCCCATGAGTGTCTCTCCTTAGTGTTAAACGCTGGCGCAGGTTCGCTCTACGGCGATTAGTATGAGTATTTATCTAGCCATCCATTGAACCCACTCTGGCGGTTTTTTATGGGCTTAATTTATGATCGAAGAACTTCACGACACTATCGGCCTGGGTGTTGAATTTGCTCTGGCCGATGTTCACACCATTGTTGTCGCAAAAATAACGTCTGTAAATGACAAAACAATCAGTTGCGTCCCCGTTATCAATCGGGTTGTGAAAGGAAGCAGCAAGCAACTCCCAGAGTTCATTGAAGTCCCCCCGGTAATTTTGCAAGGCGGTGATAGTTATATCGCCGAACCAATTGCGGCTGGTGACTATTGCCTCGTCCTTATCTCTGAGCGTTGTTATGACGCCTGGTATGCGGGTAGCGACTTTGTTTCACCACTTGAAATGCGTATGCACGATTATTCAGATGGCTTCGCTCTGTGTGGGGTTAATCCACAGGCTACCGCGATCAATATCCCTAAGAAGAACAGGATGATGAAGGGGGATTCTGACCACGAGGGTGATTTAAACCTCACAGGAAATATTACCCAGAAAGAGGGTAAGACGACTCTGGAAGAATGCGATGTTCTAAATGTACTCCAATATTCACAGGTAAAGACAGGCGGTAAGTCTGGGGTGTCTGGTTCATTTCGAAGCGATGACGGGAAAACAATCACAGTTACCAACGGTATTGTCACGGAGATCTCATGATTGTTTCAGCACTTGATAAAAATGACGACTGGGGATTTGGGCGTGGGAAGGCAAACTATCTAACCGGCGGTGCTGCTATCGCGCAGAAAGCCAAATGCCGGATCCGCTCGTTCAAAAACGATAATCCTCTCAACATGGATGACAACATCGACTGGCTTTACCTGTTATCAGAGAAAAACACCGAGCAGGAGATTCTGCGGGAGATAGAGCGCGTGACGCTGGCGACGGATGGGGTTATGCGCATTACCGCTCTGGCGATGGAGGTCAATAAGGCCACCCGGTCACAAAAAATCGAACTCAGTATTGAGACCGTCTATGACCTGCAGACGATCACCTTCCCGGTCAACGGAGCGTTGAAGAATGGCACTACAGTTTAGCGACAACGGCCTTGAGACAAACACTCTCCGGGAGTTATTTCAGGAACTGAGCGACGGATATAAGGGAATTTATGGTCAGGATATCGATTTAGACCAGGAATCTCCCGACGGTCAACGCGTGGCAATCGAAGCTCAGGCTCGGGCAGATATTGAAGCCGCGCTGCAATGGCTTTATTCCCAAATGGACCCCGATTTTAATACTGGTGATATGCAGCAGATTATCGCCAAACTTCACGGGCTTTTCCTTCGTCCTGGATCCCGTTCTCAGCGCGACCTTAAAGTCACAACAGACAGGCCGGTGCTTCTCTATAGCGGGTACAAGATACGGGACCAGGCAAATCAGGTCTGGGTTATCCGACAGGACGTGACTGTTCCGGCGGGCGTCACAACAGCTACCTTTTTTGCTCAAAACTTTGGGAAAGTTACTGGGCTTGTGAACGATACCTTCACTCAACTCACACCAGAACCAGGGATTGTGAGCATTATCTCTGATTCCGCGGTTGTGGTCGGTCGGGATGAGGAAACGCCTGAAGAATTCAGACAACGCCGGAACCGGTCGCTTGAGAACCCGGCAACAGGTAGCACTGGGGCGGTTTTCGCTAAAGTTGCTCAACTAACAGGTGTAATTGATCTGAATATCGGCGAGAACGACACGAAAATTGATAATCCGACGACGGGGATCCCGGCCAATTCAATATGGCTGGTCGTTGAGGGGGGAGCGATTTCAGAAATTGTGGAGGTGATGGTTAAACAGAAAGGCGGTGGAACGGGAACGAAAGGCAGCATAACCGGACGTTTTACGGAGACTCTGATTCGGCCTGACGGCACTGCATTTCTGATAGCCCATGAACTTCAGTTTGATCGGCCCATCTATAAGCCGCTTCATATCAGACTTAATGCCCGCCGGAAGATTCAAAGTGAACCGATAGATATCGATACTCTCAAAAAATCTCTTGCATCACGCACCATGCATATTGGTGAGTCTGTGGATGCCAATGAATTTTATGAGAATGGGTATGGGGTAGGGCGAGTAAATTTTGTGCTGACCAATCTGCAAATTAGCAGTAATGGGGCAGATTACACCGATGCTGAGTTATCGCCAGGCTTTCAGGGAAAATTCACGTTGAGTGTGGAAAATATAGATGTTAACGAGGTGGTCCAGTGAATGACGACATCATTAACCGCTACACGCTAATGCTCATCAAGCAATATTGGGAAAAGAAAAAAGCAAGGTCAGAGATACAGTCCATGGTCCGGCACTGGCAAATCATCGCCGATTTTATTCGTAACCCAGATAACTTTGATCTCGACCGGGTTACCGGATACAGGCTCGATGTGATTGGCCGGATAGTTGGACTTCCCCGCAGCGTGCCTGCTGTTATTGCCCGTGTATTTTTCGGGTTTGACGGACATCTGAATACCGCAGGCTTCGACAGTAAATCTAATGCGGCGTATGTCGGCGCACCTTTCTACAGCAAGTTTTCGCCGGCATATGGTGACTATCAACTGGCTGACAATGAGTATCGCAGGTTCCTCCGGGTCAAAATTGCGCGAAACGCCGCAGGTGCAACGATTGCGTCAGACGATCGGGTCAGCCTGCAGGATGTTATACAGACGGCATTCAACGGCGAAGCTTACGTGACCGACAGAAAAGACATGACGCTTGCGCTGAACGTTTCGCCGCGGGTATCAGTTGAAGAGTTACGCCTGATTGTGAAGCTTGGCCTGCTGCCGAAACCTGCGGGCGTTCGATACGATTATTTTTATCGGGTGACTCCTGGTCTGACATTCGGTTTCTCGCGAAACCCTTCAGCCAGAGGATTCGCCAGCAAGTTTAATACCGCCTACCAGGGCGGTTTTTTTTCGAGGAAAATCCATGTCTAAGATTGCACGATATCAGGGAAATGTTCGGGCTTTTGCCTCTGATGCACAGGGAATGGAAAGAACTGTGTTTGGTGGAACAAATCAGGCAGATGACCTGACCTCGCAGATCACGGCATCTTTCCTTCGCGGATGGGGAATTGTTGGCGCTTCCGAACACCCCTCGCTTGAGGACTTCAATGCGGCAATGTATGCAATGAGTCAGTTCATTGCGTATCAGCACCAAATGGGGGTTCCAGAGTGGCATGCAGAACAGGAGTACCATATCGGTTCGATCTGTACACATAACGGTGAATCTTATCAGTCCTTACAAAATGCAAATATTGGTAGCCAGCCGCCATCAGCAAAATGGACTCCTGTATTAACGTCAAAAAACGGTCTCGCAAACCTTCATTTGGAAGAAACGGTAAAACAGGCCGCTGGAGCGATGCAGAAAAGTGCAAACGGTGGTGATATTCAGAATGTATCAGCCTTCCGAAATGCGCTCCAGTTAGGGACCGCTGCAACACGAGATGTTGGAGCAGATAATGCCTCAAAGTTACTTGATTTAGACAGCTTCAGGTCAATGATGTCAGGTAATGGCTACATCTACATCCCATGCATTGCGACGACAGGAAACCCGGTGAAACTTATGTTGCAGTGGGGAACGGTGGCAACACAAAAGGGAGCTGATGCTGGATATGCCTTACCATTTGCTTTTCCCTATGCAGGCTTGTTTGCGACCGGAAACCGTGGAACATCTGGCTACAATGCCGCGATGAATGTGCGTATTGCGAGCAGAACGCACATCAGCGTTCAGAACTGGGCACCATCCGGTGAGGGTACCGAAGATTGTTGTTTTATTGCACTGGGGTATTAAGAATGAATAAATTTTATAAAGGATCTTTCTACCCGGAAGCTCTAAAAGAGGTATATATCAGCGCTGGCTCATGGCCTGAAAACGGCGTTGATGTTGATGATGAAACAATGACAATTTTCACGTCCGCAGCGCCAAAAGGTAAAACTCTCGGGGCTAATAAAGACGGTAATCCTACATGGTTGGATATTCCCCCTCCGAGCTATGAAGAGTTAATCCGGATAGCAGAAAACGAACAGAAGAGGTTTCTAACCAATGCTGATGCTGTAATGCTCGACTGGCGGACAGAGTTGATGCTGGGTGAAATCAGCGACGCCAACAAAGCTAAGCTGTCAGCGTGGATGGCTTATAAAAACGAGATTAAGGCGGTTGATGTGACAACCGACCCTGAGCATGTTAACTGGCCTGTTTTACCGGAGGCGTAGGCCATACGGGTTTTGCTGTATCAATGCGCATCGATAGCAATCGGTATTTATCCCACTCACTACCTCTACCCCAACATCAAGGGCTTCTTGTCACTAGGAAATCTCTGGAATGCTTGCCTGAACATATTTCGTATGGGACAATACGCAGCATTAGCCCTTATAGAACTATTCAAGATTAAATAATTCAATGCTAACATTAAAACTCGGTAAAAAAGCATTACTTACTCAAATTTCCTTCGCCACCTTTGGTTTGCTAATGACTTTGCGAGCCTTTTTCCCTGGCTTAATCACTAGTGATGCGTTAGATCAATACCAGCAGGCGATGCATTTTAATTTTAATGATTGGCATCCTCCGATTATGAGTTTCATTTGGGCAATCACGAATGACTGGATACCTGGAGCATTCGGAATGCTATTGCTCGAATGCCTTCTATACTGGGGAGGGTTATTACTTATATCCCTTTCGATTCCACAATCGTATAAAAAAATATCATTAGCAGTTATTCTTGTTGGTTTCATGCCGTTTGCAGTTGGTACGCTAAGTCATATTTGGAAGGATGTACTTCATGCGGTTATTTGGTTGTATGCTGTAGGGCTTATTTGTTTAGGCATTTCTGTAGATAACGGACGATATAAGAAAATATTTCTTATGGCTGGTGCTATGCTATTTGTTGGAAGCATGGTGAGATTTAATGCAATATTTGGTTTGTTACCCTTAGTATGGTTGCTTTTAAGTAAAAGCGATTTACAGTCATGGAAGAAATGGAGTGTCGTTTGCATTCTTTTTCCAGCATGCTGCATTTTATTAACGACAACCTTCAATTACGGTTTTTTAAATGCTGCAAAATCTCGCGTCCATCAATCGTTGATAGTTTTCGATCTTGGAGGTATTTCCAATTTTTCAGGTAAAGACTATTTTGAGGAAAATTGGAGTGGTGATGAAGGTAAAAAGATGCTTTCAACTTGCTATGATGCGGCTGCATGGGACGTTTATGCTTGGGGACCTTGTAGTTTTGTTCTAAATAAAGTACGAAATTCTGGTTCATGGGATGACGGATCGTTAATGAAAAAATGGATTTTTGCAATATATCATGAACCTAGGGCGTACCTGAATCACCGCTATGCAAACTTCATGAAGTTGTTATGGCATCCAAATTCAGTCTTAGGTGATCATACTGTAGAAAATTCATTAGGGCTAAAATACAAAAAAACTGGGCTGTTCAGAATACTTGAAACGACAACCAATTTATTGAAAAATACAATCATATTTCAACCAGGATTCTGGCTTATGGCCTCTTTTGTATTTTCACTTTATGGCCTATTGTCTCGCAAATGTTTTGCCAGAGATGTTTTCCTTGCTTTAAATACGTCAAGTTTTTTGTATCTTCTAGCATATCTATTTGTCGGCGTAGCATCTGATTTTAGGTATGCATATTGGTCAATCTTGGCAACATCAGCAAGCGTTCCATTTATCTTATTGTCAATTAAAACAAAAGAATAACTTTAATGAGGTCGGTATGTATTATCGTGATCAGCATGTGGCATTAATCGTTCCTTGCTATAATGAAGAAGCAGCGATCGAAGCAGTAGTTCATGGATTTCGTGATGCTATGCCAGAGATTGATGTTTATGTTTTTGATAACAATTCGACTGACCGCACTGCCCTTGTTGCCAGAAATGCAGGTGCTAAAGTGGTATCTGTGCAACTTCCTGGTAAGGGAAATGTTGTACGCCGTATGTTTGCCGACGTTGATGCTGATATCTACGTGATGGTGGATGGGGATGCAACTTATGATGCTAGTGCTGTTAGAAGTCTTGTCGATAGGCTGCTTGATAACCGTCTTGACATGGTCGTTGGTTGTCGAGAAACAAAAGAGGAAATTGCTGGTGAAGCATATAGACGCGGACATCAGTGGGGTAATTATATACTGACTCAAAGTGTTGTTAAGATATTTGGTGGAAATTTTACCGATATGCTTTCAGGGTACCGGGCTTTCACACGTAGATATGCGAAATCTTTTCCTGCCCTTTCCAATGGCTTTGAAATTGAAACTGAGTTGACAGTACATGCTCTTGAGCTTCGCATGCCCTATGGTGAAGTAATGACCGCCTACGGAGCGCGTCCGGAAGGGTCTGTCAGTAAATTGTCGACATATAGCGACGGCTGGAGAATACTAAAGACTATTGGTCGACTCTATATAAGTGAACGCCCATTTGCCTTTTTCGGAATTTGTTCTTTGACCATGGCGATTGTGTCATTATTACTTGGCTTCCCTCTGTTAACCGAATATCTTCGTGAAGGACTGGTTCCCCGGCTACCAACTGCGGTTTTAGCTGCTTCTATCATGATTGCAGCGGCATTATCATTCGTTTGTGGTTTAGTCTTGGACAATGTGACCAGAGGAAGACATGAAATGAAGCGACTGGTCTACCTTGGGATACCACTTCCGTGTATGAGAGAAGATAAATGATAAAAACTCTGAGAGAGATTTTTTTCTTTGGAATTAGTGGGGCAATCGGTTTTCTGGTAGATACCGCAGTGCTTTATCTTCTGCTTGGGTATTGCGGACCATACATAGCCAGAGCTTTTTCCTTTTTTGCAGCAGTAGTCGTTACATGGTTTTTCAATAGAAAGATAACCTTCAAAGATAAAAGCTCATGCATGAAGCCTCAAAACGAATTTCTCTCATATTTTGTTCTCATGCTAGGTGGTGGCTCAGTTAACTATGGACTCTATAGTTGGCTAATCTCTACATATAATATAGTCCTTGAAATCCCGATCATCGGCGTAGCGGCTGGAAGTATAGCCGGTATGGTTGTCAACTTGGCAACATCAAGATTCTTATTGTTTCGCAAAGAAGTTCGATCCTAAATTATTGGTTGTTCATAATTTACTGATGCAACCATACATTAAATATAGAAAAGCCTATTTATGGGCTTTTCTTCTAAAAGATCTACCGGGACTACAAACAGCAGTCGATCTACGTTATATGTGGCATCAGCCAGCAAACTGTTGTCATCGAGATTCAATCTGGATATCCCCCAGTAGATAGAAGTGACATCCCAGATAAATCGCACTTATTATGGTTGTATACCATGACCATCTGTAAGCGTTAAGTGAGCGCCGTATTGACGGCTATTTATTGGTGAGATCTACGTTCCATGGCAGCAGTTCGGCCACTTTGTTGATGGGCCACTCCGGCAATACGCTCAGGATATGGCGAAGGTAACCCTCTGGATCGATACCGTTCAGCCTGCACGTTCCGATCAGACCATACAGCAGGGCACCACGTTCACCACCATGATCACTGCCGAAGAAGATGTAGTTTTTCTTGCCCAGACAGACCGCTCGTAGCGCGCGCTCAGCAGCGTTATTATCCGGCTCTGCCAGACCATCATCGCAGTAGTAACACAGGGCATCCCACTGGTTCAGTGCATAAGCGAACGCCTCGCCTAACCGGGATTTTTTCGACAGAGTGGCTCTTTTCTCCACCAACCAGTCATGCAGGGATATCAGCAACGGTTTACTTCGGGACCGTCTGGCGGCCAGCCGCTGAGATGCCGGAAGGCCGCGTATTTCCTCTTCTATCGCGTATAACTCACTGATGCGCTTCAGAGCCTCCTCTGCTGTGGCCGTCCGGGTGCTGATATAGACGTCATGGATTTTGCGCCGCGCATGAGCCCAGCATGCCGCTTCTGTCAACGGGCCACCTTCACGCTCTGCGCTGAACAACCTGTCGTACCCTGCGAAGGCATCTGCCTGCAGCACGCCATGATAGTGCCGAAGATGTTGCTGAGGGTGTTTCCCCTGTCGGTCCGGTGAGAAGGCGAACCATGCCGCTGGCGGATCTGATGAACCCGCGCTTCTGTTATCACGGACATATGTCCAGATACGCCCGGTTTTCGTCTTCTTTCTGCCCGGCGCCAGCACGGGCACCGGAGTGTCATCCGTATGCAGTTTGCGGCAGTCCATCACGTAGTGGTAGAGGGCTTCATCCAGCGGGGCCATTAACCGGCAGCACGCATCCACCCAGTTGGAGAGCAGCGCACGACTCAGATCCACACCCTGACGGGCAAAGATTTCGCACTGGCGATACAGCGGCAGGTGTTCACAGTATTTGGCCGTTAACACGCGGGCCAGCAGACCCGGCCCGGCGATGCCCCGGTCGATAGGACGTGAGGGCGCTGGCGCTTCAACGACGCAGTCGCATCGGGTACAGGCCTTTTTCACTCTGACCGTGCGGATCACTTTCAGGGCGCTGGAGACCAGCTCCAGTTGCTCCGCGCTGACTTCGCTGAGATAGGCCATATCACTACCGCAACCAGGACAGCTGGTTTCAGCTGGCTCCAGTCTGTTTATTTCGCGGGGAAGATGTTCCGGTAACGGGCGACGATGACGGGACTGGCGCAACTGACGCGGAACCTGCTGATCATTGTCCCGGCCGTTGTAACGATCGCTTTGCTGCTCCTGCTGTTTCAGCAGGGCTTCGGCTTCTTCGACCTGCCGGCGTAGCTTTTCTGAACGGGTACCGAACAGCATTCGGCGCAGTTTTTCTATCTGAGCCCGCAGATATTCTATTTCACGCTCTTCGTTCTCTATTTTCTCTTCTGCGCGGGCCAGCGCCGAACGCAGGAACGACTCAGTCTCAGCAACGAGACTGAGCTGGCTGTCTTTCTGGCGAAGCGCGTCTTCCAGCGCAGCGATACGGGCGAGATAGTCCTGACTCATGACCCCATTTATAATGCGGTCATGCGCTTTTTACAACATCGTCAGTGAGTTAAGGCGTGCAGTTTTAGGTTGCCGCCAGTCCAGCTTATCGAGGAGCATGGCGAGTTGTGAGCGGGTGATGGCGATTTTGCCGTCGCGTACAGCAGGCCAGACGAACTGTCCCTCTTCCAGACGTTTGGTAAACAGACACAGACCGTCAGCATCAGCCCAGAGGATCCTCACGGTGTCACCTTTACGACCACGGAAGATAAACAGGTGGCCGGAGAACGGATTGTCATCAAGAACATGCTGGACCAGTTCGCCCAGACCATTGAAGGACTTACGCATATCGGTGACCCCGGCAACCAGCCAGATACGAGTGCCTGACGGTAAGGGTATCATCGGCTCCTCCCGGTCAGCTCGCGGATCAGCGTTTTCAGAAGTGCAGGTGATAAATCCCCGGACAGACGCAGGCTGGCACCGCCGACAGTCACCTCGCATGTCATGGCCTCGCGGCAGGCTGGAGCGGCGGGTTCATAGTGCGGCTCAGCATGGTGTGACAGGGCCATATCAGGCAGGACAACGGGGATAACAGAGTCTTGCTCTCTGATTGACCGTTGTATTTCATCGGGCAGAAGATGTCTGTAACGCTGGCGCCAGGTAAACAGCAGATTGTCATTAATTCCATTATCCCGCGCCAACCGGGCAACACAGGCTCCAGGCTGATATGACTTTTCGACGAGAGCCAGCTTAAAGTCCATTGAGTAGGACGCCCGCGCCCTGCGGGGCTGAAGAGTGTTTGACATTGATAGAGTCCATTAACGTTAATAAGAGGACTCTATCATCGTCAATCGTTAGTAATCGCAACAGGCGGCAGTGGCTTGACGCTTACGACCATCTAGAATTTTGTCGGATATTCTTCATGCATTTTACGCCAGAGCAAAGCATCAACGTATAGAAACCTCCATCCATATGTCAGATTGAAAGTATAGGGCAGGAAGAAAAGTGGTGCGCACAGGTAATGATTTAAAAGGAGTTTGTAAGGTAAATCTGAATGATGGTTTTGTTAATTGATGAATTCTTAAAAATGGGTGGGCGCTGGATCATACGATCCCGAATTTTTCCCGTCGACACCACGAAACCAATGGCAACTGATTGATCTTGAATGGGCGCAATAGTAAGTATTAGGAGGTGTTTTTTAATTGGTTTTTGTTTTAACTTATTGAATTTTATAGGTTATTACGTTTTGAGTTGTAAACAGGAATCGTATTCGGTCTCTTTTTATGTGGATTTTATTTCAATCACTTAGGACATCATGTCCGAAAATTTCCGAAATTTGTCCGCATATCACAATTCGGGATTTCTTCGTTATACCACACTGCTTTTAACATTTACACTTCATTTGCGCAGAAAAAGATCAGATCGTGATGCCCATTTTTTCCTGTTCTCCAGGCGTATGGTCTGCTTATGCGCCAGCATTTCAGTTGTCACTAGTGCCGAGAGGTTTAGACTCACTTGTATCAATAGCGGTATAATTATCCATCAATTGATGCCGTTCTGGCCCCTGATACATGGACTCAGTTTCTCAATAACGAGATATAAGAAATGGAAAAGTTAAAAGAAAGACTCGTGATGGAGATTGGTAATGCTGAAGATCTCTCTGCAGCATTAAAACTATACACCAGTTTCTATCTATTAATCCCAGAGTATAAATTTGTCTTTTCATCGCCTAAAGGGCCATATCCGGGGTTTCAAACTAACAAGAAATTCAAGCATGGGGCGTCTATACGCTCTTTATTCAATGATGAAAATGTTTTAGTTATGGATCCTCAAACCATAGAGGAAATGTTCAGCGATAAAGGACACTCCACATTTAAAATAGATTACTCAATATCTCTTGATAGCCAGGCATTAAGTTATCTCAGACCATATATCAATGGTAAAGTTTCTGGTCTGGATGATGACATCGAAGAAATATTTAAATTTATTTCTCATCAGAATACGCAGGTAGACTCTGTGTTATATGAGCTGGAGAACCTTAAAAATCTGGATGAGAAAGAGAATCACCATAAAATATTCGATAAGTTGATGGGTTACGAATTTATAAAAGATGTTGATCTCGTTAAGTCAGGAACCAGCGGAGTATTGACCTCAAAAATATCGCAAGGTGAGCTTTTTCTTAATACCGACAGACATTTTAGCTCACTGCTCACCAAAAACAAAGACTCTGAGTTCAGGCGTGCGTTAAGAGACAGGCACGATAGTATTTACGCTTATGTTCTTATGATGAGTATCATCCAAATCAAATCGCCTGCCAGATCGCTCAAAAATAAATTGATCGATCTATTAAGTTTTGCTCACACCAAAGTATGCTTTTTGGCAACAAGAGAGTTAATTCTAGCGAGTGAGTTTTTTATACGAGGGACAGAATTTAGGTTTTTTAACAAAATACATAAAAAGTCGAAAAATATGTGGTCGGCATTACATGGTATGGCCTGGGATCTGACTCATTGTCGATATTTAGAGCAAGCACTTACCTTCAATACAGGAAATGATGAGCGATATTTTTTCCCTGGAATATTGACTTGTGACAAAGGTTTTATTGAGGCGATGGAGCTCACGCCGCTTAAGGCCGTTGCATTTGATACCAAAGGTGGGCCGCCGTTGCTGTTTTATCATGAACATGATGTGATAAAAATTACCGGGGATATCCCTGCGGTTAATGATTTCTATCAGGAATTGTGTTGTAAACAGAAAAGAGAAGAAAGAGCTCGTGCGCGTAATGCACCCACTTATGACCTGCAATCTATAGTAGCTGAACTGGAAGCAGAACTGGAAGCTGTCGCGTTAGTACCTCGTCGACGCGCGGATAGCGTAGGACCGTGATGTATGATTCGGTCGCTCTGTTTTTTACTGCTATGGTTTAATTTAGAACAGGGCAATATTTGTGTACAGGAGGTCAAATGGGACTGCCTGACAATGCTTATCAAAGAGTGGAAGCGACGCGCTGGCGACATGTTTGGGTGGTCGGGGATATCCACGGTTGCTTCTCATTATTGATGGCGAAATTGCGCCTGTGTCATTTTGATCCGTGGCAGGACCTGCTGGTTTCAGTGGGGGATGTTATCGACCGCGGACCTGACAGTTTGCGTTGCCTGAAACTACTGCGTAAACGCTGGATTATCGCGGTCAGAGGGAATCATGAACAGATGGGGCTGGACGCGCTGGCAACCGGGGAGCAATTCCTGTGGTTTATGAATGGCGGTTCGTGGTTTGCGCAGGCGGAGCAGCCAGCGGCGACAGCCGCTCTTGAAACGTGTCGGCAATTACCCTGGATTCTGGAGCTGCGTTGCCAGAACGGCATACACGTTATTGCTCACGCAGATTACCCTGATGATAATTATCAGTGGCAAAAAGAGGTCGATTTACAGCGGGTACTATGGGATCGCACAAGGCTGATGAATAAAGGCAACGGCATTCGCGGCGCGGATCACTTTTGGTTTGGCCATACGCCTCTGCGTCAGCGGTTGGATCACGAGAATCTGCACTATATTGATACTGGTGCGGTGTTTGGTGGCGAGTTGACGCTGGTGCAACTGCAATAATCAAAAATCGCTGTATTCCTGGGCCGGACGCCAGAAGCTGTCGATGTAGTCATCCGCGGGTAAACATCCGCCGTTACGAATACGCTGATCGTCCATCGATATCAGGCACTGCTGCTCAGTTTTGTAGACATCAACAACGATATCTTCACAACCGCCACCCAGGTAGCACACAAAAAGAACCAGCGTGAACATTCCATCCTCAAATGGTAAAGCCATACCTGTAGTGTAGAAGATGTTGATAGATGAGGGAAATTAACCAAGAAATAACCCGTCTGGCGACGGGTTCTTTTTGAATCAGGCAAGGCGCATGATCCAGGCATCTGACTTACGATCGTAGTGCTCGCGAAATAGAACTGAATGTTCTCCGTTAAGAAGAGCCGGGACGCTGGTGTCGGCATCCCAGGCATCAAGTTGCATGCATAAATCCGGATCGGATTTACACGGAATGGTTAACGTTCGGTCCCCTGGCGATTCGCCATGTAACTCGGCGTCGTCGATTTCAAAAGCGCCAATGCGCACACTGGTTTTCATCATCGTGCTCTCCGTTTATTTGCTGGTTGTGGTACGACCAGTTAGGCCGTCCATTTTTCAGCGTAGTCAACGTTAGCAAAAGCGCCAGTAAAAACGTGCGTTATCCTGTAAAGAGTTTGCCATCCCGGACAAGATCGCGCGGGTAGCTATTCTTTAATCGCGATCCAATACGTTTCGCCAGGCCAATCGGCTGATGCTGGAACGTAACCAGCACATCGTCGGTGGTCGGTGCGGTCTGCGGGTAGACATCCCGTCCGCGGTACCACTCTTCGGCTTCGGCAAGGGTCAGTTCAAACGCATGGCTGTGATTTGTGCTGGCGAGAGCAATGATGGCTTCATGCTGCCAGCGGTACCCTTTATTGTGCGTTTCAGCGAGTTTGATGCCGAGTCGGGAAAAGCGGACTTTGCCGATCAGGGTTTCAATCTCAGTTGGGAATAGCCAAATCTCTTTATCACGCTGCCACAGGCGCAGAGTGTCTTCCCACTGCAATCCACAGGCGTTAGCGGCCTGAGTGACAAGCGCGGATTCACGTCCTTTAAGCGGGCTGAACGGGAAGTTACCGACTTTGTATTTTGGCGTCGGTAGTGCAGGGATCGCGGCGGTTTTGCGCAGACGCGCGACGAAAAAACCTTCACAATCGTAGATCTGCGGGAACACATGCAGGAATCCTTCCGGGGTCAGGGCGCGTTCAGCCTCAGGGAATAAATCGCCCAGTGGTAAAAACTCGACGGCGTCCGGGTAGGTCTCAATCAACCACTGCATAATGTCTTCATTTTCGTCACGGTTCAGCGTGCAGGTCGAGTAAACCAACGTGCCGCCGGGACGCAAGGCATGAAAGGCGCTGTCGAGAAGTTCGCGCTGGGTTGCGGCAATTTCCAGATTACTTTCTGGCGACCAGTTTTTTAGCGCATCGGGATCTTTACGCACCACGCCTTCACCGGAACACGGCGCGTCCAGCAAAATGGCATCGAAGGCTTCTGGCAACGCTGCGCCAAATACCCGCCCGTCAAAATGGGTTAGCGCGACATTGGCTATCCCGCATCGGCTGATATTGGCATGCAGGACTTTGACGCGACTGGCGGAAAACTCATTTGCCAGAATCGCGCCCTGATTTTTCATTTTTGCGGCAATTTGCGTGGTTTTGGAGCCGGGGGCTGCCGCGACATCCATCACGCGATCCGGAGTGTTACCATCGGCAAACAGCGCGGCGACCGGCAGCATTGAGCTGGCTTCCTGAATATAAAACAGGCCGCTTAAATGTTCCGCGGTACTGCCGAGCGGTACTGACTTTTCATCATCGCGTTCGATCCAGAAACCTTCAGCGCACCAGGGTATCGGAGTGAGCGACCAGTTGTAAGGTGCAGTCAGAGTGAGGAAGTCGGCAACGGAGATTTTCAGCGTATTGACGCGGATGCTGCGACGCAGCGGACGCTGGCAGGCAGCGAGAAAATCATCAAATGAGAGCGTGGAAGGCATTGCTTCACGCATTTGGTTTAGAAAGGCGTCGGGAAAATAAGCCACTTGGTACCACCGGCAAAAAAACAGGTGCGCAGTGTAGCATAAGTGCTCCGGCGCGAGTATGTACGCCGGAGCAAGGGGAGAGATTAACGTGGCAGGGCGGTTCCCCATTCACGCCACTCTTTTGGTTCGCTTTCGAGCAGCAGGAAGTGTTTACCTGCCTGCGCTTTCGGGGCCAGCGGCGTACCCGGTGGCGTAGCGAAGGCGATTCCGCCGCGAATGAACTGATTGAAGGTACCGGTCTTCACGACGCCGCCGGTCAAACCAAAGTCGAGATTGTATCCTGATGCCAGCCAGAACACGGAGTTGTTCCGCACCAGATGCTGATAGCGCTGGCTAATGCGCATCGCCACCATCACGCGGTCAGAAAGCGAGCCCAGCGTCAGCCCGGTGACGGTCCCCACTTCAATGCCTCTGAACAGGACTGGCGTACCGATATTCAGCGAACCTGCTTCCGGCGCTTCTACCACAATACTCAGACCATCGAGGTAACGAGAGTCGGTAATGGTGGCTTCCTGCAGTTCAAAATCACGGCGCGGGTTACCGCGTCCTGGTTCAACGTTAATATACGGCTGTAAGATCGTATCCAGATGCTCGACGCCTGCCGCTGAGATTTGCGGTGTGATCACGGAGAAGCGGGTACCGCTACGGGCAAAAGTCTGCACGTATTCCGGATACAAAACTGCTTTTGCCTGAACTTCGTTACGGGCGGTGATTAGCTCAAGCGTCTGGATCTGGCCGATATCGATCCCCAGGTAGCGAATTGGCATGCCGGCCGCGAGTTTACCGGCATCGAACGCGTGCAGGGTTATCTGGCCGCCCACCGCACGCGCGGCAGTTTCGGAAGCATACAGAATACGCTTGTCGCCTTTTCGTTGGCTGGCGCTGGCGCCGCTGAGGTTATCGAAGCTAATCGCCCCTTTGAGCGCTCGCGACAGGGGAGATGCCTGTACGGTCAATCCGCTACCGTTAAGCTGAACCTTTGCCCCGCCTTCGGCCCAGAATACGCTGTTGCTGGTCAGCAGGTTGCGATATTCCGGTTTGATATGCAGATCGATATCAAACGCATCGGCGCGTGGGCGAACGCTAATCACTTCACCGACCTCGAATTTGCGGTATAACACCACCGAACCGGCCTGCACATCAGGCAGCGTTTCGGCGCTCAGGCTGAGCGTGGTAGTTGGCAGATCGCTCAGGCTGTTTTCAATCGCTTTTTCCAGGTTGGCATACAGCGGGTAGCTTTTTTTCATTTCACCCTTGGTACCGGGCAAAATACGAATGCCGCCGCTGAGCCATTCGCTGGCGCTGGCGCCAAGGAATTCCACGCCATCAAGCCCGACCTTGACGTCAACGCGGCTGTTGACCACGAACTTACTGTCACCTTGCACCAGGGCGCGATGCTGTGGTTCGATGGCAACGGTAAATGAAACACCTTTGCCAGAGAGCGTGCGATCAATCACCTGACCGACCTGTACGCCGTGAAGAATCAGTGGCTGACCGGCATCAATACCGTAACTCTCCGGCGCGATCAGCGTAAGTGTCATGACGCCCGGATCGTGTAACAACGACTTCTCAGCAGGAATAACCGCAAACTGGTTACGCGGCTCGCCCTCGCCAGGTACCAGCTCGAAAGTTTTGCCCGTCAGTAGCGAACTGATATTTGCATCGTTTAACGATAATTTAGGGCTGTGTAATTCAATCCGCGTATTGTCGCGCAGCAGCGTTACTACGCTGGGATCAACCGTCATTTCGCCGGTCACTTTACCGCCCGGATTTAAATCTAGTTTGGTCAGTTGCCCGACTTCTAATCCTTGATACATCAGCGACGTTGAGCCGGCCTTGAGTCCATCGCCGCTGGGTAAATCAAGCTTGACGATCACTCCCCGCTGGCTGTGCGCGAGATCCTGATACAAACCAAACGTGTCATCGGCCACCGCGGGTTTAGAGTCTTCGGGCGAATCAAAAGCAATGGCGCCATTGACCAGCGCCGCCAGACTCTCCAGCTTGATTTTCGCTCCGCTGAGGCTGACATCCGCATTCACACCGGACACGTTCCAGAAACGGCTGCCTTTTTTCACCAGGTTGGTAAAGCGACGTTCGATCAGCACGTCGATGGTTACGCCCTGATGATTTGGGTTGATGGTGTAGTCATACACCCGGCCCACCGGAATCTTGCGGAAATAAACCAGCGAACCGCTATTGAGCGACCCGAGGTCGGGGGCGCGCAGATGCAGCATCAAATCGCCATTATCCAGACGATATTTGGGCTGCGTATCGAGGGCGACGAAATGATCTTCCGGCTCGCCGGTTCCGGGCATCATGCCGATATAGTTACCGCCAACCAACGCATCCAGACCAGAAACCCCCGCCAGCGACGCTTTCGGCGTGACCAACCAGAACTGGGTATCTTTGCGCAGAGCATCTTTCATGGTCGATTTGATGCTGACGCGCACTTCAATTTTGCGTAGATCTTCGCTGAGGTTGATATCCTGCACGGTGCCCACTTCAACGCCCTGATAGCGAACGGGAGTACGGCCCGGCACAATGCCGTCAGCAGACATAAAGTCAATGGTTACGGTATTGCCGCGATCTTCATAGCTTCCCCAGATAAGCCATCCTGCAATCATCAGCGCGATGAAAGGCAGCAGCCAGAACGGAGAGATACGGCGTTTAGTTTTAATCTGCGCTTCAGTCTGCGAAGCGGGCGTTTCCTGACTCATGTGCATCCCAAAGTAAGCGGCTGTCCAGCCATTCCACAGCAAGAATAGTCAATATTACCGCTGCGCCGAAATAAAACGCAGCTGGCCCCATAGTAAAAGCAAGTATCTGATCGCGATTAATCAGCGACATGGTTAAAGCGATAACAAAGAGATCCAGCATCGACCAGCGACCAATCCAGGTCACCATACGCAGCAGTTTGATGCGGGTACGCAATCCTTGCTCACATCTAAAATGGATGCTGATGAGCAACGTAAACATCACAATCACTTTGGTGAATGGCACCAGAATACTGGCGATAAAAACAATCGCCGCTACGCCAACGTTGCTGTTCGCCAGGGACATTATGCCTGACAGGATCGTGTCTTCCTGGCGGCCGCCATTGACATAAATTACCGAGATGGGCAGCAGATTAGCAGGCAAAAGCAGGACGATCGAGGCCAGCAGAGCAGCCCAACACTTTTGGATACTTTGATTCCTGCGCCAGCGCAACGGGATATGACAGCGAGGGCAGCGACCTCGGGCGTCCGGATAACCTGTAAAGTGGCAACCGAGGCAGACGCGAAGTTTTTCATCGGGCCGACGGGCTGGTCTTTGCGGATAGAAACGGTCCCAAAGCTGCTCAACGTTAAGGTGCGACAGCGTCAAAACACTGAGGATCACCAGCGCAATAAAAGCAAACAGACCTACACCGGGTTGCAAAAAAGCATAGTCCTGAACTTTGATTGATGCGACGCCAATGCCCACCAGATAGATATCAAGCATCACCCACTCTTTGAGCCTTTCCAGCATCAGCAGCACTGGGCGCAGGTTCATCCCAAGAATATTGCCAAACCACAGATAAGCGATTGAGGTCACGAGAATGATGGGCGCACCGGCAACGCAAAAGAGTACGAAGGATGCGGTGAGTGGGTCGCCTTGTCGGGTCATTTGCCAGATGCCTTGCAGCACATTGGCGTCAATGCGCACACCTAATAAATAGATGTGCAGGAGCGGTTCTCCCCAGGCAAAGGGCATCAGCAGCAGCATGGTGAAAGCCATAGCCGCCAGTCGTGTTAATGACCAGTCGCGTCCGTCACGAATTTTTGCCTGACAGCGTGGGCAAAATGCACTTTGGTGCGAACGCATTTTAGGCAAGCTAAAGATCAGGTCACATTCAGGGCAACGATGGTAATGCGCACGAGGGAGTGCATCACCAATGGACCTGATGGCTATTTTTTTAGTCGGCGTGATGCGTGGTGTCGTTAAGGCCATGTATCGCGAATCAAATTGTTGAAGTAATGTTATCTTAACTCATGACGGGAATGATCTTGAGCATTAACGCATTTAATGTTTATTTTAGTAGGCTGCAGCTTTAAGTAAGACAACTAAGTGATTACATAATGAACAAAACAGAGCTATACACGGATCTGAACCGTGACTTTCAGGCATTAATGGCAGGTGAAACCAGTTTTCTGGCAACGCTGGCAAATACCAGCGCGTTGTTGTACGAACGTCTTGCAGAAGTAAACTGGGCCGGTTTTTATCTGCTCGAAAACGATACGCTGGTGCTGGGGCCTTTCCAGGGAAAAATCGCCTGCGTGCGGATCCCGGTAGGACGCGGGGTGTGTGGGACCGCAGTAGCGCAGAACCAGGTTCAGCGCATTGAGGACGTTCATGCTTTTGACGGACACATCGCATGTGATGCCGCCAGCAACGCTGAAATCGTCCTGCCAATCACCGTCGAAAATCAGATAATCGGCGTGCTGGATATCGATAGCACGGCGTTTGGCCGCTTTACTGACGAGGATGAACAGGGGCTGCGAACGCTGGTGGCACAGCTTGAAACCGTGCTTGCAACGACGGATTACAAAAAATTCTTTGCGCGCGTCGCAGGATAATCAACGGATAACGTAGCAATTACTGATGACGTCATTATAATGTCGCCTGTTCATGCCTGCGCTTGTTGGCTACGTCCGTTGTAATCAGGAAATTTCATGGAAAATCAACCTAAGTTGAATAGTAGTAAAGAAGTCATCGCGTTTCTGGCCGAACGCTTCCCGCAGTGTTTTAGTGCGGAAGGCGAAGCGCGCCCACTGAAAATTGGCATTTTTCAGGATCTGGTAGAGCGTGTTGAGGGCGAAATGAACCTCAGCAAGACGCAGCTCCGCTCTGCCTTACGTCTCTATACTTCAAGCTGGCGCTATCTGTATGGCGTTAAATTGGGCGCAACGCGTGTTGATCTCGACGGCAACCCTTGTGGTGAGCTGGATGAGCAGCACGTTGAACATGCTCGCAAACAGCTGGAAGAAGCTAAAGCCCGCGTTCAGGCGCAACGTGCAGAGCAACAGGCGAAAAAACGCGAAGCAGCCGCTGCTGCTGGTGAAAAAGAAGACGCACCGCGTCGCGAGCGTAAGCCGCGTCCTGCACCGCGTCGTAAAGAAGGCGCTGAGCGTAAACCTCGCGCTGAGAAACCAGCAGCAAAAGCACCGCGTGCTCCTCGTGAAGAACAGCATACCCCGGTATCTGATATTTCAGTACTGACGGTAGGGCAGTCTCTGAAGGTGAAAGCAGGTAATAATGCGATGGATGCCACCGTATTAGAAATCATCAAAGATGGCGTCCGTGTACAGCTGAATTCGGGTATGTCTTTGATTGTACGCGCAGAACACCTGGTGTTCTGAAACGGAGGCCAGGCCTGGCATGAACACTTTTTTTAGGCTTACTGCGTTAGCTGGTCTGCTTGCATTAGCAGGCCAGGCACTTGCTGTGGAAGATATCACGCGTGCCGATCAAATCCCCGTTTTAAAGGAAGAAACCCAGCATGCGACGGTAAGTGAACGTGTGACATCGCGTTTTACGCGTTCGCACTATCGCCAGTTCGATCTGGATCAGGCGTTTTCGGCAAAAATTTTTGACCGCTATTTGAATCTGCTCGACTACAGCCACAACGTGCTGTTGGCGAGCGATATCGAACAGTATGCAAAAAAGAAAACGGTCCTTGGCGATGAACTGCGTACCGGCAAGCTGGATGTTTTTTACGATCTCTATAATCTGGCGCAAAAACGCCGATTTGAACGTTATCAGTACGCTTTAAGCGTACTGGCACGTCCAATGGATTTCACCGGTACCGACACCTTTAACCTCGACCGGAGCAAAGCGCCATGGCCGAAGAGCGAAGCAGAGCTTAACGCGCTGTGGGACGGCAAGGTTAAATTTGACGAACTCAGCCTGAAGCTGACCGGCAAAACCGATGCGGAAATTCGTGAAACGCTGACGCGTCGCTACAAGTTTGCGATTCGCCGTCTGGCGCAGACCAACAGCGAAGATGTGTTCTCTCTGGCGATGACGGCTTTCGCCCGTGAGATCGACCCGCATACTAACTATCTCTCTCCACGCAATACCGAACAGTTCAATACTGAAATGAGCCTGTCTCTGGAAGGTATTGGCGCGGTTTTGCAAATGGATGATGACTACACCGTCATTAACTCCATGGTGGCGGGCGGCCCGGCAGCCAAGAGCAAAGCAATAAGCGTTGGCGACCGTATTGTCGGCGTGGGTCAGACCGGTAAGGGAATGGTCGACGTGATTGGCTGGCGTCTGGATGACGTTGTTGCGCTGATCAAAGGACCCAAAGGCAGCAAAGTTCGCCTTGAAATCCTGCCTGCCGGTAAAGGAACCAAGACGCGTACCGTCACGTTAACGCGTGAACGTATTCGTCTCGAAGACCGCGCCGTGAAAATGTCCGTGAAAACCGTTGGCAAAGAAAAAGTCGGCGTACTGGATATCCCAGGCTTCTATGTTGGCCTGACGGATGATGTCAAAGTTCAGTTGCAGAAGCTGGAAAAACAGAACATCAGCAGCATCATTATCGATCTGCGTACTAACGGTGGCGGCGCGCTGACCGAAGCCGTTTCGCTCTCCGGTCTGTTCATTCCTTCCGGCCCGGTGGTTCAGGTTCGTGACAATAACGGTAAAGTGCGTGAAGACAGCGATACCGACGGCGTTGTGTACTACAAAGGCCCGCTGGTAGTGTTAGTCGATCGCTTCAGTGCTTCGGCATCAGAGATTTTTGCTGCGGCAATGCAGGATTATGGTCGTGCGCTGATCGTTGGTGAACCGACTTTCGGGAAAGGCACTGTACAGCAGTATCGCTCTCTGAACCGTATTTATGATCAGATGCTGCGTCCGGAATGGCCGGCGCTGGGTTCTGTTCAGTATACGATCCAGAAATTCTACCGTGTAAACGGTGGCAGTACGCAGCGTAAGGGCGTTACGCCGGACATCATCATGCCGACAGGTAATGAAGAAACGGAAACCGGTGAGAAGTTTGAAGATAACGCGCTGCCGTGGGATAGCATTGATGCTGCGACTTACACCAAATCAGAGAATCTGACGCCGTTCGGACCTGAATTGTTAAAAGAGCACAATGCACGTATTGCCAACGATCCTGAGTTCCAGTACATCATGAAGGATATTGCGCGTTTCAATGCGATGAAGGATAAACGCAACATCGCTTCTCTCAATTACGCTCAGCGTGAGAAAGAGAATAACGAAGATGACGCAATGCGTCTGGCGCGTATCAACGATCGGTTTAAGCGAGAAGGTAAGCCGCCGCTGAAAAAACTGGACGATTTACCGAAGGATTACCAGGAACCAGATCCCTACCTGGATGAAACGGTAAAAATTGCGCTTGACCTGGCGCATCTTGAAAAAGAAAAGCCAGCGGAACAGCCCGCAACCAGTAAATAACCTCCAACAGGCACAAGAAATTGTGCCTGTTTTTTTAACAAACGCATGAAGACGTCAGTGTGATACGATAAAATGTAAAGTTGTGTCTTTCTGGTGACTTAGCACCTATGGATGCTTGAAAATAGCCATAAGACCCATACGATATGGGTAATCGCATAGTGCGTTTTGTTAAATTGAGGTTAAAAGAAAATTATGATGCGAATCGCGCTCTTCCTGCTGACGAACCTGGCTGTGATGGTCGTTTTCGGGCTGGTATTGAGCCTGACAGGGATTCAGTCAAGCAGCGTTCAAGGCTTGTTGATCATGGCACTGCTGTTTGGTTTTGGTGGTTCCTTCATTTCGCTGCTGATGTCCAAATGGATGGCGTTAAAATCCGTTGGTGGGGAAGTGATCGAACAGCCTCGCAATGAAAGAGAACGCTGGCTGATGAATACGGTAGCGAATCAGGCTCGCCAGGCTGGGATCGCTATGCCGCAGGTTGCAATCTACCATGCGCCAGATATTAACGCGTTTGCTACCGGTGCGCGTCGGGATGCTTCGCTGGTGGCTGTGAGTACAGGCCTGTTGCAAAACATGAGCCCGGACGAAGCCGAAGCCGTTATCGCGCATGAAATCAGCCACATTGCTAATGGCGATATGGTTACCATGACGCTCATTCAGGGTGTGGTGAACACCTTCGTTATCTTTATCTCACGTATTCTGGCGCAAATTGCCGCTGGCTTTATGGGCGGAAACCGCGATGAGGGTGAGGGCAGTAACGGCAACCCATTGATCTACTTCGCAGTGGCGACGGTGCTGGAACTGGTGTTTGGTATTCTGGCGAGCATTATTACCATGTGGTTCTCACGTCATCGTGAATTCCATGCGGATGCCGGTTCAGCAAAACTGGTGGGGCGTGAGAAAATGATCGCCGCGCTGCAGCGTCTGAAAACCAGCTATGAGCCGCAGGAAGCGACCAGCATGATGGCGTTCTGCATCAACGGTAAATCCAAGTCGTTGAGTGAGCTGTTTATGACTCACCCGCCGTTGGATAAACGTATTGAAGCGCTGCGCAGCGGAGAGTATTTGAAGTAAGTTAATGGCTGTCACGGGGCACCCGTTGCTCCGTGACTCATAAAACATAATGGCTATTTAAAGCTATCGATTAAAGCCTCGCCCAGACTATTCTGTCCCAGTTCAGCTTAACCTCTCATTCCGTCATTTTTCTCTGCCGGGGACGAAAATATTCCTTGTCGCTTTATCTCTGGTAAAAACATTAGAGCCCCGCTGGCTGGCAAAAAGAACAGTGCCGGGCATTTGATGAAACCCAGTGGTAGACGGGCTATCATTGACAGCCCGTCTGGTAGGAAAAAACTAAATCAGAACTGGTAGTTTAACGATACCCAATAGTTACGGCCCGGGTTTACATATCCCGTAGTGGATTGCGCAGTCTGATAGTAATCTCCTGCGTAGGTGCTATTACGCCCCACCTGATAAAGTTTAACCTCGCTAAAGTCTTTATCCAGCACGTTATTGACCGCCGTATTCAGCGTCAGATCTTTGGTCAGCTTATAAGACATTCCCATGTCGAGAACGGTCCAGGCTTTTAAATCAGCGCCTTTATCGTCATAGACGGCCTTTTGTACTGCGCTGAGGTTGTTGTAATTTTCGGTAAAGCGTGGAGCTTTACCGCGATAACGTGCGCTCAGCCAGGCATTCATATCTTCCGTTGCCTGCCAGTTCAGGCGAGCATTAGCCATATGTTTTGGCGTGTAGCTTAACGGCGCGCCTTTATTGTCACCATCTTTTTGCTTGCTCTGGGTGTAGGTGTAGTTGAGGGATAAAGTCAGCACATCCGACCACAGAGGGAAGGTGCTGGCAAATTCAACGCCATCGGTCCTTGCCTTTCCGCTGTTGGTATAGCTGTTGGTATTATCATCGATAGAATACGAGACAATTTTATTTTTGTATTCGGTATAGAAGCCGGTAATGTTGGCGTTCAGCCCGGTGTCGTTCTCGTAATACAGCCCGGTTTCGTAGCTGATACTTTCCTCAGGTTTTAGGTCCGGATTACCGACCGTATTCACGGTTCCTTGCGCGGTTACGCCGCTGATCCCGTTATGTAACTGGCTCAGTGATGGCGCTTTATAACCTGTCGTCACGCCACCTTTGAGCGTCCATTCGTCGGATACGTCCCAAACCATATACGCTCGTGGGCTGAGATGGCCGCCAAAGACATCGTTATGCTCGTAGCGTGTCCCTGCGGTTAAGGCCAACGAGTCGAGAATATGCCATTCATCTTCTACATAGGCTGCCCACGTTTTTTGATGGAACTTTTCGCCGGTATTGGCCAGCACCACACCGTCTTTCATGCGCGCATCCCAATATTCCCCGCCGAGGGTTAAGAGGTGCGAATCACCTAATGGCGTCAGCAGTACTGAGTCCAGAATGACGTTGGTGTTCTTCAGTTCACGTGCGTCACCGGCCCGGCCTGCGTTCTCTGGCGTGAGTGCGGAGGAGACCAGTTGTCGTCCTTTGTTCTCAGTTTCATTCCAGCCGAGGGAGGATTTCCAGGTGCCGAACGTTAAGGCGGTATCGTGGCCGAGGGTGACTTTGTTACGCTCATAGCGCAGCGTTTTATCGTAACCCCCCGTCAGGTTACCCAACTGACCGTCATCGTTATCATAGCGCTGTCTGGCGGAGTCGAGATCTAACCATAGCGTATTGCTTTCATTCGTCTTCCAGTCGAGTCGCGTGCCGATGTTATAGTTTTCTGACTCGGTAGGATAAGGTACGCGGGTGGAGGAGGTATCGCTCAGGGAGGTAACGCTGGAACCCTGACGTTGGGTGGTGCTACCCCGAACCTGCATATCCAGTACGCCAGCGATTAACGGGCCGCTTGACCAGAAGTTGGCGACCGTGCTGTTACCCCATTTATTACTCTCTTGCAGGTTAACGCCGGTATTGATGGAGGTGCTCCATTTATCGGTGCTTTTTTTGGTGATGATATTCACCACGCCACCGATTGCGTCGGAGCCATAAAGCGTCGACATCGGGCCGCGGATCACCTCAATATGATCGATTGCCGCCAGTGGAGGCATAAAGCTGGTATTCATAGCTGAGAAGCCGTTTGGCGTCACATCGCTGCTGCCGTTTTGACGAATACCGTCAATCAGGATCAGGGTATAACTGGCGGGCATGCCACGAATGCTGATCTCCAGGCCACCGGTTTTACCGGTGCTGCTTTCAACATCCACCCCTTCAACAGAACGCAGGGCTTCGCCTAAATCATTATATTTATTGGTTTGTAACTCTTGCTGTGAAATAACGGAGACGCTGGCGGCAGCGTTGGTGATTTTCTTTTCGTAACCGGAAGCGGTTACCACCATAACATCTTCAGCGAAGGCCAGGGGACTGGAAAATCCTAAACAGGACAGAACAACAGAAGCAACAGGTTTTAAACGCATAGTCAAACTTCCTTTGTTAAAAATTCAAAGGAAGTAAGATAATTGATGGGAATGATAATAAAAATAATTATCATTATATGTTTACATAACTTATCACTTCTGGTGTTTTTCTTGAATAAATATACATAAATTGTCATTAATTTTAGCTAAGTAAATAGCTGAAATGACCAATAATTAGTATTTGTAATCATTAGGTTGTAATTAATTTGCCATTAATTGAATGGCTAACATTTAATCTATTTTCTGTGATTCAGAGGGTACTCAATTAGGAGTATCAGAAAAAAGTATGATAATTTTAGAAAATCGTCATACTTTTCTGCGCCGCATCATTTTTTTCGTCATTTCAGTCCGCCATAATCCCTTCCCCAGGAGACCGTTTAACGGCATTGAATCGTTGAGCGGCATAAAAATAACGCAAATCTGGATAACATAATGATTAAAGGCAAGCTGGCACTGCTTACGTGCGCATTGACTCTCGCATTAACCTCACCACTTCTCGCCGCGCAAAATGTGAGCGAGGGGCAGACGTTGAAGCTGGCAATTGGACCTGAGCCAACGGAAGGGTTTGACCCGATGCTGGGCTGGAGTCATGGCAGCTATTTGCTTTTGCATGCACCATTATTAAAACAAAACGCAGATATGAGCTGGGGTAACCTGCTGACGGAAAAAGTTGAAACCAGTGCTGACGGCAAAACCTGGACGTTGACGTTAAAACCCGACCTTAAATTCTCCGATGGTTCCCCGCTAACCGCTGAAGATGTGGTGTTCACCTATAATAAAGCCGCAAAGAGCGGCGGCAAAATCGACATGGGTAACTTTACTCATGCCAGCCTGAAAGATAACCGCACGGTAGAAATCACGCTGCGCAGCCCGCAGAGCACCTTTGTGAACGTGCTGGGCTCTTTGGGTATTGTTCCGGAAAAACGGTATGACGAAAAAACATTCGCCAAAAATCCGATTGGCGCGGGCCCTTATCGGTTGGTGAGTTTTCAGCCGGGGCAACAGCTGATCGTGGAGGCGAACCCCTGGTATGCCGGTAAGAAAAATGATTTCAGTAAGCTGGTGTTTGTCTTCCTTGATGAAGATAACGCTTATGCCGCAGCGCGCAGTGGTCAACTGGGACTCGTGCGTATCGCGCCTTCGATGGCGGTCGCCCCTCAACAGCAGAATTTGAAGCTTTGGGTACGCGACAGCGTGGAAAATCGTGGCATTGTGTTCCCGATGGTTCCAGCGGGTAAAAAAGACGCCAATGGTTATCCGATCGGTAACGATATTACGGCTGATATCGCCATCAGACGCGCCATCAACTACGCCATCGATCGTAAACAACTTGCCGATCAGGTCATGGAAGGTCATGCGATTCCGGCGTATAGCGCGGTTCAGGGCCTGCCATGGCAGGGACAGTCAGTTGCGTTCAAAGATGGCGACAGCGAAAAAGCGCGGATGATTCTGGAAGAAGCCGGCTGGAAGGTGGGGAAAGACGGCGTACGCGTGAAAGACGGTAAAGAGGCTCGCCTGACTCTATGGTACGCCAGCGGAGACAGTACGCGCCGGGATTTAGCCGAGGCCGTACGTGCGATGCTGGAGCCCGTGGGTATTCAGGTCTCGCTGCAATCCGGAAGCTGGGAAACCGTTGAGCGGCATATGCATGCGAATCCGACGCTGTTTGGCTGGGGAAGCCTGGATCCGATGGAGCTTTTCCATCACTACAGCAATCAGGCCGCGGGCGTGGAATACTACAATCCAGGCTATTACAGCAATCCCGTCGTTGAACAACATCTTAAACAGGCCATTGATGCTCCGGACTGGCAAAAAGCGTTGCCTTTCTGGCAACAGGTGGAGTGGGATGGCAAGCAAGGGGCTGGGGTGCAGGGCGATGCCGCCTGGGCATGGCTGCTGAACATTCAGCACACTTATCTGGCAAATCCGTGTATTGACTTAGGCAAAGGCGCGCCGGAGATTCACGGTAGCTGGTCCCTGCTCAATAATCTGGATGAATGGACCTGGACCTGCCGTTGATGAAGTCTGTTGTAGGCCATTTTCTACGGCTGATAGTGTTATTAGTGCTGGTTGCGGCTGGCACTTTTATGCTGCTCAGCTTTTCTCCTGTCGATCCGATTCGCGCCTATATCGGCAACGATCTCCTGCACGTGCCGCCGGAACAATATGCGCGTATCGCTGCTCGCTGGGGATTAGACCAGCCGTTATGGGAGCGTTTTGGTCACTGGTTTATACGTGTATTGCAGGGCGATCTCGGCTACTCAATGTTGTTTAATGCACCGGTTGCCAGCGTAATCAAGGAGCGCTTTGCAACTTCGTTTGCCTTGCTTGGCGGCGCGTGGCTGCTCTCCGGCATACTGGGAACGGCAATGGGGTTTGTCGCGGGTCGTTATCTGAATCGCTGGCCGGATAAAGCAATCTGTCGACTCAGCTATCTGCTTTCGTCGTTGCCGACCTTCTGGATTGGCATGCTGCTGCTGGCGTTATTTGCCGTGCGCTGGCCGGTATTTCCGGTCTGCTGCGCGTGGGAGCCGGGCAACAGTGGTGATATGGCCACGCTGGCTGAGCGTCTGCGCCATTTAGTGCTGCCCGTTTGCGCGCTAAGTTTATTGGGACTTGGCCAAATTACACTTCATACACGGGAAAGTATCGCCAGCGTGATGAAAAGCGATTTTGTCCGTTTTGCGCGTTCTCAGGGAGATAAAGGCTGGTCGCTGCTGCGTCATCAGGTTCTGCGCCATGCTATCACGCCCGCGCTGTGCCTGCAGTTTGCCTCGCTGGGAGAATTGCTGGGCGGCGCACTGCTGGCGGAAAAAGTTTTTGCTTATCCGGGACTGGGACAGGCCACTATTGATGCCGGATTACGCGGCGATCTGCCGTTACTGATGGGAATTGTGTTGTTCAGTACCGTGTTAGTGTTCATTGGCAACTCGCTGTCTACCTGGCTTGTCCATGTGTTGAACCGTGCTCTGGAGCGACCTGATGCTCTATAATCCGACGCCGACGCTGATTCGTCTTCTGCTCTCTTTTAGCTGCCTGCTAGGCATTGCGGTGTATGGCGCCGCGACGCTGGATAACCCATTGAGCGTTAATCTGCTTGCCCGTCATCTACCGCCTGATGCGCTGTATTGGTTTGGCACCGATAACCTCGGTCGCGATCTGTGGATTCGTTGCTTTCAGGGCGCGTTAACCAGTCTGCAAATTGGTATTGGCGCAGCGTTTTGCAGCGGCTTCATCGCATTACTGATGGCGGCGGTTTCACGTATACATCCGCGTCTGGATGTACTAATGCGTCTGATTACCGATGCCATGCTGTCAATGCCGCATCTGCTGTTGCTCATATTGATCTGTTTCACGCTGGGCGGCGGAAAAAATGGGGTGATTATGGCGGTTGCGTTGACCCACTGGCCGCGTCTGGCGCTAATCCTGCGTGCCGAAGCGCAGCGCGTGGCCCACAGTGACTATCTGACGTTAACCTGGCGTCTGGGACACGGACATTTTTACTGCTGGCGGCATCACTATCTCCCGGCATTGTTACCCCAGTGGTTAACGGGAACCTTGCTGATGTTTCCCCACGCGGTGTTGCACAGCGCGGCGTTGAGCTTCCTCGGTTTTGGGCTGGCGCCGCATGAACCATCGCTGGGCCTGTTGCTGGCTGATGCGCTGAGGTTTATCAGTCATGGCGACTGGTGGTTAGTGCTGTTTCCCGGGCTGATGCTATTCAGTCTGGTTATGTTATTCGATCAGCTCGCAAGGGCAGTGCATCGTTTATGGTTACGAGGTGACGCATGTTGAGTTTAAGACAGGTCTCGCTGGACGTGGCGCGTTATCGCTGGTACGGCGCGAGAAACTGGTCTTCGCTGTTGCAGGATATCTCTTTCGACGTAGCGCCAGGTCAGATGGTGGCGTTAGTTGGGGGAAGTGGGGAAGGTAAAAGCCTGTTGCTGCAATGTCTGCTTGATCTCTTACCGGACAATTTGCGTTTCAACGGCTCCATCACCCTGGAAGGGAAAACGCTGGATAGTGATGATATTCGCAAATGTCGTGGCAATACTTTCAGCTATGTCCCGCAAGGCGTTCAGGCGCTTAACCCGCTGCTCTCGATTGAAAAGCATCTGCGCAGGGCAAGTCAGCTCTCTGGCCAGGCCTGGAATGCCGGAAAAATTGAACGATTGCTCCAGCGTAGCCAACTGGAAAGTCGCGTATTAGATGCTTTCCCACGCCAGCTTTCGGGGGGGATGGCGAAACGTGTTCTGGCCTGTCACGCGTCGCTGAGCCAGGCTCGCTATATTCTGGCTGATGAAATTACCGCCTGGCTTGATGCACCGCTGGCTAATCAACTGCTTGAACAGCTACGTGAGCAATGTGAGCAAGGGGCTGGCGTTTTATGGGTAACGCACGACCTTACGCTGGCCGCTCGCCACGCGGACCGCATTGTCGCGCTGCATCAGGGAAGGGTGTCGGATAACGTCAGCCGGGAACAGCTGTTACGCGGAGAGATCAGCGAGCATCTGCAACGCCAATGGCGGGCGCTGCCTGAAAGAAATCAACTTTTTGGAGAGCGCGATGCTGTGCTGTCGTGAGGTGACGATTTGTCAGGGAGGAAAGGTGCTATGGCAAAATCTGACCTTCTCTCTGCGCCCCGGAGAACGCATTGGGGTTTGCGCACCCAGCGGAACCGGCAAAACAACGTTGGGGCGCGTACTGGCGGGCTGGCAAAAACCGACCTCGGGTGACATTCTGGTTGATGACCAACCGCTGCCAATGCACCAGTATTGCCCGGTGCAACTGGTGCCACAGCATCCGGAATTAACCTTTAACCCCCGGCGTAGCACTGGCGATGCGGTTTATGATGCCTGGCGACCTGATGCTGAACTGCTTACCCGTCTTCACATCAATCCTGAGTGGTTAACCCGCCGTCCCGGACAGCTTTCTGGCGGTGAACTGGCGCGAATTGCTTTACTTCGCGCGCTGGATCCGCGGACACGTTTTCTTATTGCCGATGAAATTACCGCCCAGCTCGATCCTTCCATTCAAAAAGATATCTGGGTATTACTGCTTGAAGAGTGCCAGCGTCGGCCATTAGGTATGCTCATTATCAGCCATCAGCAGGCTCTGCTTGAGCAGATTTGCTCCAGAAAACTCATTGAAGCGTGAGGCAATAACGTGCAGTAATGTCTGTTGATTAAATTGTTACGTTATATTATAACAATTCACTCGCAAACGATTTGAGGGTGAAATTTTGGCTATTCGTTTTAACAAACTGACAATCGCTCTGGGGATGCTTTTAGTCTGTGGGCAGGTTTTGGCGCATGGTCATCATTCCCATGGTGCGCCGATGAGTGAAGCAGAACAAAAGGCGTCGGAAGGGGTATTTGATGATAACCAGGTGCAGAACCGGGCGCTGTCCGACTGGGATGGCATGTGGCAATCTGTCTATCCGTATCTGGTCAGTGGCGAACTTGATCCGGTTTTCAAAAAGAAAGCGGAGAAAGATAAAAGCAAAACGGCAGAACAAATTAAAGCTTATTACCGTACAGGCTATGCAACCAATGTAGACACCATCGGCATCGAAGATGGCGTGATGGAATTTCACACCGGTAATCAGGTCGCATCGTGCAAATACGATTATGCCGGGTATAAAATCTTGCACTATAAATCAGGCAAGAAAGGTGTACGGTATCTGTTTGAGTGTAAAACCGCTGACAGCAAAGCGCCTAAATACGTGCAATTCAGCGATCATATTATCGCGCCGCGTAAATCGAGCCACTTCCATATCTTTATGGGAAATACCTCGCAGGCTGCCTTGTTTGAGGAGATGGAAAACTGGCCTACCTACTACCCTTATCAGCTGAAGGGCGAAGAAGTAGTGGATGAAATGCTGCACCATTAATCCGGGCTAACCTTATCTGTACACACCCGCCACCAGTGGCGGGTTTTTTTAATTAATAACCTGCTCTTTCCATCACCTGTCGCATTCGTTAGCATATTGTATCGCAGCAAGTGCATGTGTTTTTTCAGGAAGAGGTTAACGTGTTCGCAGAGTATGGAGTTCTGAATTACTGGACGTATCTGGTGGGGGCTATTTTTATCGTGCTGGTACCGGGGCCAAATACGATATTTGTGCTGAAGAACAGCGTCGGTAGGGGAGTAAAGGGGGGTTATCTCGCCGCCAGCGGTGTGTTTATTGGTGATGCCGTGTTGATGTTTTTGGCCTATGCCGGTGTTGCTGCATTGATTAAAACAACGCCCGTTTTGTTCAATATCGTTCGTTATCTTGGCGCTTTCTATTTACTGTATCTTGGCGCGAAGATCCTGTATGCAACACTGAAATCGAAAGCAAGCGACGCCGCGCCCGAGGAAGTCCCGTTTGGCGCTATTTTTAAGCGCGCATTAATCCTGAGCCTGACCAACCCCAAAGCTATTCTGTTTTATGTGTCGTTCTTCGTGCAGTTTATTGATGTCAATGCGCCGCATTCAGGGCTGTCATTCTTTATTCTGGCTATTACGCTTGAGATAGTGAGCTTTTTCTATTTGAGCTTCCTTATTTTCTCCGGCGCGTTTGTGACGCAATATATCCGTACGAAGAAGAAACTGGCCAAAGTGGGTAATTCCCTTATCGGCCTGATTTTCGTTGGTTTTGCCGCCCGTCTGGCCACGCTTCAATCGTGATGCCATCGGCCCGCTGATTGCGGCGGGCCTTTAATATTGCGCTCTGCTTTTCATTTAAAATCGTAGGGTTGTAACCAATAAATGGTATTTTAAATGTATATTTTGAGGCGTACCCTGTGTACAGCAGCGGTTCAATATGACTCGCTGGTTGTCGACTGGAAAAGGGAAGAAAAATGCTTCAAATTCCACAGAATCATATCCATACACGCTCTACGCCATTCTGGAACAAAGAAACGGCGCCTGCCGGAATTTTCGAACGCCACCTTGATAAAGGGACCCGAGCCGGGGTTTATCCTCGACTTTCGGTTATGCAGGGGGCGGTCAAATATCTCGGATACGCAGACGAACACAGTCCGGAGCCAGTAGAGGTGATGATTATTGAAGCCGGTCAGTTTGGCGTTTTTCCACCGGAAAAATGGCATAACATCGAAGTGATGACCGACGACACTTACTTTAATATCGATTTTTTCGTCGCCCCGGAAGTTCTGATGGAGAGTGCAAATCAACGAAAAGTCGTGCGCACCGGCAAGGAGTAAATCATGGGTAAAGCAACCTATACCGTAACCGTGACCAATAACAGCAACGGTGTTTCTGTTGATTATGAAACAGAGGCGCCAATGACATTACTGGTGCCGGATGTGGCAGCTGAAGTGGTCAAAGATCTGGTCAATACCGTGCGTTCGTACGATACCGAAAATGAGCACGAAGTCTGCGGGTGGTAGGCATTAGTCACTGCTACTGATTGAATATATTAGTTTTTAATCTAAAAACCGCACTGCGCTTTGACGGCGCAGTGCGTTTTTTTGTGGGCGAAACAGGGAAATATCCAGAAAGGATTCCTTAAGAATACCTTAAGAGATTCGCATTGATTGCTAATAGTTGATCATTCACAGGGGTTATGATCGCGAAACAGATATAAAACAGAACATCGCGCTTATGAAACTCAATACCCGACTTACATTACCCACAATCATTCTCGGATTAGCCATCGTGGCGATCCCGTTCGCCGCGAACTGGCATCTCCCGCTACTAAACGGTACTGTCGTCAGCTGGATTGAAAATGGCCAGGCGCTATGGCTGCTGTTTGGTGCCATATTTACACTCAGTTACATCAGGCCCTTATCACGTCCCGAAGGCGAGAAGCAATTTTGGCTTTGGGCGGCAGCGTGGTGGCTGGTATTACTGGGCCGAAGCACAAGTTGGGGCCGCGATTATTTTCCTGAGCATCCTAAACTCCTGTTCCGGGCTATCTCAGTGGTATTGATTGCCATGATTATTCTGCCAGTGCTGATTTCGAAGCGCTTACGCCAGGATATTGCCCGTCGCTTTCGCAATGAACCGCTACCTCTGTGGCTGTTAGCGATCACCACCTGTGC
Organism: Citrobacter sp. 21OH12SH02A-Citro; assembly: GCF_027919895.1. NCBI lineage: Bacteria > Pseudomonadati > Pseudomonadota > Gammaproteobacteria > Enterobacterales > Enterobacteriaceae > Citrobacter > Citrobacter sp. 21OH12SH02A-Citro. The sequence continues at coordinate 2,756,596 of NZ_CP114801.1, read as the reverse complement.
ATTTTTGATCTCCGATACGGTAGAGCATCATCGTCTGCTGGCTCCCATCTTTCTGCACAATGCTCAGTATGGCGATCTGATTGAAGAACTGTACGAACTACCGTTTATGGCGGGATTGTTTCTGATGAACCTCGGCTTTATGCGGCGGGATAAGCAGGAGGAAGCTGCATCCATCCGCTTCAGTGAACCACAGCTGGCGAAGTCATGAGATAAGGCCTGAGTCTGGAAAGCCAGACTCAGGCGATGATGGCGGTGATTTACGCAATAGCCTCACACAGACGTGACTTCATATCGCTATACGTTTGTGCGGCATATTTTTCTGCCCAACCCTGATCGGTAATGTGCTCAATATTTACGGCGCAATATTTGGTTTCCGGCGTTTTCGAAATAGGATCGAGATTGTCCTGGGTTAACTCGTTACACGCGCCAATCCACCATTGATAGGTCATATAGACCGTTCCGGCATTGATGCGCTCGGAGACATCCGCGCGGCTGATAACCTTACCGCGGCGCGAGCTGACCCATACCAGATCGCGATGACGAATACCCAATTTTTCAGCATCATGGGTATTGATTTGCACATACCCAGGCTCGTCTGCCAGCGCTTGCAACGCTGCGCAGTTGCCGGTCATCGAACGGCAGGAGTAGTGCCCAACCTCACGCACGGTACACAGCACCAGCGGATATTGTTCATCAGGAACTTCTGCTGGCGCTCGCCACGGTGCGGCAAACAGTTTGCCTTTGCCATTGGCGGTATCAAACTGGCTGCGCGCGTAAAGGTAGGGTGTACCAGGACTATCGAGATCCGGACATGGCCACTGAACATGACCCATCTCACCCATTTTCTCATAGGTCACGCCGTAGAACAGTGGACACAGCTCGCGCATCTCATCCCAGATTTGCTGGTTATTTTGATACTGCATTGGATAGCCCATTTCGCTGGCCAGCAGGCTGATAATCTCCCAGTCACGCTTTACATCACCAGTGGGTTCAATCGCTTTCTCAAAACGCTGGAAACCGCGATCGGCGCAGGTAAAGACGCCACCGTGTTCACCCCATGAGGTGGCAGGCAGGAGGACATCGGCCATTTCCGCCGTCTTGGTCATGAAGATATCCTGCACGACGATAAAATCGAGCGCGTTAAATCCTTCGCGGACCAGACCCAAATCGGCCTCGGTTTGCAGCGGATCTTCTCCCATGATGTAGTAGGCTTTGATTTTGCCTTCGATAGCCAGATGCGGAACTTCGGTGATGCGGGTTCCAACCTTGTCATCCATCTGATTAACGTCAATACCCCATGCGGCGGCAAATTTCTCCCTGACGGCGAAATCGGTTACGTCCTGATACCCTGGAAACTGGTTAGGCAGCACCCCCATATCGCACGCGCCCTGCACGTTATTTTGCCCGCGCACCGGGCCAACACCGACGTTAGGGCGTCCCAGATTTCCGGTCAGCAAGGCCAGGCTCGACAAACCACGAACCACGTCAACGGCCTGACCAAACTGGGTGACGCCCATCCCCCACATCACGGTGGACGATGGCGCCGCAGCAAATGTACGCATCGCCTGACGAACCTGCTGTGCGGGAACACCGGTTAAATGTTCAACGTCTTCAGGCGCATACTCCTTAACGGTTTCCCAGTATGTTTCCAGTCCTTCCGCATGCTTTTGTACATACTCGCGATCGTAGAGTTGCTCCTCAATGAGAACATGGCCAAACGCGTTGACCAGCGCCATATTGCAACCGTTTTTCAACTGCAAATGTTGGTCAGCGATACGGGCAGTTTCAATCCGGCGTGGGTCGCAGACAATGATTTTTGCGCCGTTCTGGCGAGCTTTAATTACCCGGCGGGCCACAATTGGGTGTGAATCGGCACAGTTATAACCAAAGATCAGCAGGCATTTTGAGTTTTCAATGTCGCTGATGGAATTGCTCATGGCGCCATTGCCTAACGTTTCCTGTAACCCGGCCACGGAAGGGCCGTGACAGACGCGGGCACAGCAATCGACATTGTTGGTATGGAGCACGCCACGTGCGAATTTTTGCATCACGTAGTTGGTCTCATTCCCTGTTCCACGGGAAGATCCGGTGGTCATGATGGCACGAGGGCCATAGGTATTTTTGATTTCAGTTAAGCGTTTTGCGGTGTAACGAATGGCTTCATCCCAGCTAACGGGAGTGAATTTTCCACCTTTTTCATAACGGATCATCGGGCGGGTCAGACGGGGAGTCAGAAGGCGAGTGTCGTTAAGAAAGTCCCAACCATAATAGCCTTTCAGGCATAACTGATTTTGGTTCGTTACACCCTCTGCGGCCTCAGCGCGGATGATTTTGTTATTCTCAACAACAAGCTTGAGCTTGCACCCGGCCCCACAGTATGGGCATACACTGGTGATTTTTTTCATCAATAACAGACCTGTTAAATGCTGAAATAGCGCGAATTGTAGACGCAGTCACGCGATATGCATCGCGGACTACGATGTGTCGTAGTGACGGGCTGTTTAAGCATAAAGTGTGCCAGAAGTGAAAACCCAGCAATAGCAGGGGCTGACAGCCAAAGCGTTAAGCAGAATGACTGACGATTCGACATTAATGACGAGGCGCGACAAAATTAGTCTGCCAGTCAGCGATGTAACCTTATGAAACATCGGAAAAAGATGAAAAACAGAAGTGATAGCGATCACAAATTTTAATTTTTCAGCGCTATGCTATGCTTTTATACGACGAGTGAATCGTTAATTTAAAAACATAAGTGAGGGAAATTATGGGCATTATTTCATGGGTGGTTTTCGGTCTTATTGCTGGGATTTTGGCAAAATGGATTATGCCGGGTAAAGATGGCGGCGGATTCTTTATGACCATTATCTTAGGGGTTGTCGGTGCGGTAGTGGGTGGCTGGATCAGCACCTTCTTTGGTTTTGGTAAAGTCGATGGTTTCAACTTCGGCAGTTTCGCCGTGGCGGTGATCGGTGCGATTGTGGTGTTGTTTATCTACAGAAAAATCAAAAGCTAAGTAAACATACAGACAATAGAGGCCACTAATATGTGGCCTTTTTCTTAGGTCACCACCAGCCGAATTCTGTTCCCAGAACGACGATGATAGCCACGCCAATCATAATAAGCGTTGTTTTTTTCATCGTTATGCTCCCGGCGCAGCGTAGCCGCCAATAAAAAACCAGGATAAGAAAACGACAGCGGAAATGAAAATGATGACGGGGAAAATAATACCGAGTCGCATACGATTATCTGCCAGAGTTATTTAAAGACGGGTTAGCATAGCAGGGCTTAATGTACGACAAAAGTGGTTTTATCCTGACGCTTTTTATCCTTGTACATTGCGCTGTCTGCGAGGTGAAGCGCGCAGTTTACATCAGTCTCCAACGGATTAATTTCCACCACGCCCAGACTGGCGCCAGGATAAAATAGATGAATGTCGCCCAGGTGGTAGTCACCACAAATTTGCTGTTGTAGCTGATTTTTCACCTGCTGCAGGCGGTCCCGCGGATCCCTGTCATCTTCCGGTGACAGGCTCACGACTAAAAATTCGTCACCACCCAGTCGGCCAAGGATATCATTGTCACCGCATTCGCGAAGCAGACGCTGACCAATCTGGATCAGAAACTGGTCGCCAACCTCGTGGCCAAAGCGGTCATTGATCAATTTGAAATCATCCAAATCAATATAGGCAAAAATAATCTTCTGCCTGAGATGTCGGGCAAGGGAAAAAAGAGTCTCAACATTTTCAAAAATGGCGCGCCGATTCGGTAATCCGGTCAGGGCATCGGTGTAAGAGTGCGCAATCAGCGCGGCATTCGCTTCACGTAACTGAGCAACCAGCGACTCTTTTTGAATTGACTGGGCGATCAGGCCCGCAAACAGATGTAACACCTGTTCGCCACGTTGGCTTAATGCGTGCTGGTGGCGACTGGTGGCGCAGAGCGTACCGTAAAACGTTCCGTCGGGAAGATGAATCGGCGTGCTCAGGAAAGTGGTTATCTCCAGCGCGCGGGCGGCGGTACACTCTGGCCAGCGAGCGGGGACGTTGTCGCTGTACAGACAGTTTTCGTCTATGGCGCGTTTGCATAGCGTCTCATCCCAGGGTACGGACAGCCCTTCAGGGATCTGCATCTGCTTGCTATTGCGCGCATACAAAATATGCTGCAGGCGGGCATCTAAATCGACCTTGGTTAAATAGGTGGATTCCATCTCAGTCACCACTTCCAGCATCTCCAGAAGTTGCCGAACCAGGCTCTCAACTGACTGCTCCGTGGCTAAGGATTGTGAGACTCTGGCAAGGATCATGTCCGACATGAGGTGTAAATGCTCCTGAGTAATGACTGGGCTGACGTGGCCCGCATGATAGAACATCAAGATGAAAGATGAAACACGCCATCCCGCTCAAAACTTAAACATTAAATTGAAAGCTGGCAGTAAAACATGGAGATAGATGGAAAGTCGGGGTAACCTGCCGGGATAAGGTTTTTAACAGGAGTCGATATGAAACTGGCGTCTATTATTTTGCCCGGCTTGTTGGTGTTAGCGGGATGTACCACTCAGCCCGAAGCCCCCAAACCGCCGAAGATTGGTCTGGCGAATCCGGCATCGGTATATTGCGAACAAAAGGGCGGCTCGCTGATTGCGGTGCAGATCCCGCAAGGCGTAAGGTCGGACTGCAAATTACCGGGCGGGGAAGTGATTGATGAATGGGCGCTCTGGCGCAGAGATCATCCGACAACGGGCAAATGAAATCCGGTTAGCATTGACGTATCCATTCAGCCAGCACCAGCGCGTGGTTTTGCTGGGTGTTTTTCGCCGCATACAGTAGCGTTAAGGTTTGCTGTCGGGCAATCTCTGCGAGACGCTTTCCTTCCTGCTGCTGTAGGGCCAGTTCAGCGCGATATTGCTCGGAAAAGTGTGTGAAATCAATCAATTCTGCGTGGAACGCCTTGCGTAAATCAGATGACGGCGTAAGCGCTTTATTCCATTCGTTAAAAATAAAGTCGGTCTTTTTTACCCCGCGAGGCCACAGCCTGTCGACCAGTACGCGATAACCATCATTTTTTTCTGCTGGGTCATACACCCGTTTACATTGAATTTTCATCTTTTCATCTGCTCCATTAATCCACTGCTTTGATATATTTCGACACCTTTATTACGGTTAAATAAGATCGTAAAACGTGACAATTGTAACATTCTGCCCGTCCTGACTCCCAATTTAAGGGATTGTGATACCAACAAAAAATCGGTAGGCTGAGGCTCCTTATATTGTCCCTCATTGTCTGGACATAAGGAAAGCTTAATGGAAATTTCCCCGTTTAAAGATACGCTTCGCATTGCGCTGGTGGGTGATTACAGCCCTGATATTGTGGCGCATCAGGCCATTCCTCTTGCTATCGATGATGCCGCTGCCGTCCTGGAATTAGTGGCTGATTATGACTGGCTAACCACCTCTGATATTAGCAGCAGTGAAGATCTGATTGGCTATGATGCTATTTGGGTCGTTCCTGGCAGTCCATATCGGCACCTGGAAGGCGCACTGATCGCTATCCGCTACGCGCGTGAAAACAGCATCCCATTCCTCGGGACCTGTGGCGGTTTTCAACATGCGATTCTGGAGTATGCCCGCAACGTGCTGGGCTGGAGTGATGCTGCCCATGCGGAAACGGATACCACGGGGCGGATGGTCATCGCACCGTTGACCTGCTCGCTGGTAGAAAAAACGGACGATATTGAACTGAGGGCCAATACGCTGATTGCCAAAGCCTACGGACGGGGTGTTATCTCCGAGGGGTATCACTGCAACTATGGCGTATCGGAAGATTTTGCCGCCGAGCTTGAGAGCGGTGATCTTCGTGTGACTGGCTGGGATGAGGCTGGTGATATCCGTGCCATTGAGCTGGTGACGCATCCTTTTTTTGTCGGCACACTCTTTCAGCATGAACGTGGAGCGCTGGCGGGAAAACCCGTGCCGTTAGTTCAGGCAATGCTGCGCGCTGCGCGAGGATAAAAAACGGGCAGGTTATACTCAAACCTGCCCGCTGCTTTATGCGCTTGCGATCTCCCGATTACGCCCTGCGCACAAACCAAACACCGCCATCAGTATCGCTAACACGGCGACCCCAGCTAATGGAATCAGCCAGCTACCATTGAGGTCGTGAATCTTACCCATCAGCGGTGGCCCACAGGCAGCCAGTAAATACCCGACGGATTGTGCCATGCCGGACAGGGCCGCGGCCTGATGCGCTGAGCTTGCGCGCAGGCCAATAAAGGTCAAACCAAGGATCATCGTGGCGCCTGAGCCAAAGCCAAACAGTATGGTCCACAGCAAAGCCTGCCCGGGCATTACCGCGAATCCCGCTGCGCCGATGGCGCACATTAACGAAACCAGTGCGGCGATGGCGCGCTGATCCTTAAATCTGTTCAGGACGAGAGGGATCAATAACCCCGGCGCGGCGGTTGCCAGTTGCAGTAAACCATGCAACGAACCGGCCTGCGCTTCGCTGTAGCCGTGGCTGATTAAAATGGCGGGTAGCCAGCCAATGATCACGTAGTAGATAAGTGAATTGATCCCGAGAAACAGCGTCACCTGCCAGGCGAGGCTCGAGCGCCAGATCGCGCGGGAATGCAAAGCGCGCGAGTTGCTCAAACTGGCATTGGCCGTCTGGCGACATTGGGGTAACCAGATAATCAGCGCCAGCAGCGGAAAGACCATCAGTACCATCAGCGCACCGCGCCAGCCAAACCCGTTCAGCGCCAGCGGAACCACAATAGCTGAACCCAGTGCCGCCGCTGCGCCCATAGTCAGCGAGTATGCGCCAGTGAGTTTTGCCACATGCTGAGCAAAATCACGCTTAATCAGCCCAGGTAACAGCACATTTCCCAGCGCGATTCCGCAACCAATGATAGCGGTGCCGCTAAACAGGAAACCTGTCGTGGGCAGGGAACGTATCGCAATACCTGCGCAAATCAGTAGCATTGCGGCAAACAGGCTGCGTTCGATACCCCAACGGCGTGCAACGGCGGCGGCCAGAGGCGATACCAGTGCGAAGGCCAGCAGCGGCAGGGTGGTCAGAAGTCCCGTCTGGGCGGTACTCAGGCCGTAGTCGGTGCGAATTGCATCCAGCAACGGGGCGGCTCCGGTAAAGGTGACGCGCAGCGTGGTGGCAATCATCAGGATCCCCGCGATCAGCCAGGCTGCGTTTTTGCCGCGGGAGGAAGGCATATTTGTCATTTTTTTCTCATATCGTCAGGCGAGGCGATACTTTAGCGTTTTTACTCAATGGATGAATCAAGCTAAAATGACAGTTTATCGCTAAAAACGGACATTTTTATGTTAGGACTGAGGCTGGATGGGTATGAGCCCGACCTTTACCACGATGCGGCGGTGGCGTTTTGTATACAGGCCCGGGAAGATGAACTCTTCAGTCCGCTGCATCAGCACCGTAAGGGGCAGTTGATTCTGGCCTTGCATGGCGCGATCACCTGTGAGGTTGAAAATGCTATGTGGATGGTGCCTCCACAATATGCGGTATGGATCCCCGGTGAAATTCCACACAGCAACCACGTTACCGTTGGGGCGCAACTGTGCTTTTTGTTTATTGAGCCGCAGGCAGTAGTGATGCCTGAACGCTGCTGCACCCTGAAAATCGCCCCGTTATGTCGGGAGCTCATTCTGGCGCTGGCGTCCAAAACGGATGATCAACGGCTGGAGCCGTCTACCCAGCGGCTGACGCAAGTGTTATTTGATGAACTCCCGCAGCAGCCGCAGGAGCAAATGCAGTTGCCGGTTTCCGATCACCCGAAAATCCGCAGAATGGTCGCGACGATGGCGCGGGAGCCCGCGCAGTGGCAGACGCTGGGACAGTGGGCCAGCGTATTTGCGATGAGTGAGCGGAACCTCGCCCGTCTGGTCGTTAAAGAGACGGGGTTGAGTTTTCGCCGCTGGCGTCACCAGCTTCAATTGATTCTGGCGCTGCAGGCGCTGATAGATGGCCATAACGTGCAACAGGTTGCGCAAATGCTCGGTTACGATTCGACCACGGCATTTATCACCATGTTCAAAAAAGGCCTGGGACAGACGCCAGGCCGTTATCTGGCTGGACTGGCTACTGCTTACCAACAATCAATGACACCAGACCTGCCGCAATGAGCGGTCCCACCGGCACACCGCGAAATAGCGCCACGCCCAGTACCGTACCCACCAGTAAACCGGCCACAAGCTGAGGCTGGCTACCCATGAGCGTGACACCGCGCCCGCCAAGCCAGGAGACGAATACCCCGATGGCAATAGCGACCAGTGATTTCCAATTCACAAAGGAGTGGATGAGCGTGGAGGGGGGGAGCGTTCCGCTGGCGATCGGCGCCATGACGCCAATGGTTAGAATTATAATCCCGACGGTCAGGCCCTGTTTTTCTATCCATGGAAAGAACGTATTCAGAGGGGTAACACGGACAATGATCAGCACCAGAATTGAAACAGCGACAGTGGTGTTGTGGCTGACAAAGCCCAGAGCTGCCAGTCCGAGCAGGATCAGCAGAGTGACATCAAACATCGTAGTTTCCTTGCCAAAAGAAAAAATAAGCCTGCTTACTGTACGCGTAAACGCGTGACGGAACAGGCTTTTTTTAATGATTATGATTTTTTTTGGGCTAATGCACGATGCTACGCTTTTTACTCCTGACTCGGACGGCTATTGTACGCGGCGGAACGGGAGTAATTCCGGTTGCGCGATACGCAGGTAATCTGCGGTATCCATGATCACGGATTTTTCCAGCACTCCGGCATTGAACGCAATTTCATTAAAACGCTCAAACAATAGCGGATCGGCGACCAGCTTAAGATTTGGATGGAAGCTAAACGGTGGAATAGCGCCGAATACGCAGCCTGTCAGCGCATCGACTTCCGCCGGGCTGGCAAGTGATGCTCTTAACCCGCCGATATGACTGGCTAACAGGCTCAGGTCGGCCTGCTGGTCGGCAGAAAGAATCGCCAGGACATGCTGATTAACGCCGTTGCCTTTGACCTTACAAACCAGCGCTTTTGCTCCCTGGCCCAGTGCGGTACCGCGAATTTCAGAAACCGCTTCACATTTGCCGACCGCTTCATGGCTTACCACGCGATACGTCGCGCCTTGTTCTGACAACAGCGAAATTAAACGCTGATGCGTTGCGTTACCTTTGTTCACTTCCGTCATGACTTACTCCTGGTACAACAATGAAAATCCTGTCAGAAAAATGATTACGCATCCGCGCGTTTTTTCTGTTTGTTCAGGTAGAGCTGTGCATCGGATGCTTTGTAGGCATCATCAATGGTGTCGTTTGGCTGCATATTATAAATCCCTGCGGAGAAGCTGATTGCTCTATCTTGCGCAATAATTTGTAAGTTATAGCGAATCCTCTCCAGCAGACGAGGCGTTAATTCAGCGGGGTAATCGATGAGGATAATGCAAAACTCATCCCCACCGAGGCGGATGGCATAGTCGTTTTTGCGAATAGAGGTTTGAATGGCTCTAGCCAGAATGGTGATAATGCGATCGCCTTCCTTATGCCCCAGCGTATCATTAATGACTTTTAGTTTATCGCAATCAATGGCGATAAAGGTCACAAGGGTGCCCGCGTTTACCAACTGCTGTAAACGCTGTTCGAGCGTCGGCGTTAAAATTTTGCGGTTGTAGAGCCCGGTCATCGCGTCACTGATATTTTCACGCGTGACGTTGTGATACAGCCGAAAATGCGTTCTGACCATATTCAGCAACAGTATTGTCGCCAGCAGATAAAAGGCGAATACTTTCCAGGAGGAGACAATAAAGTACATAAAATCAAGCGATAAGGTGATGCGTATACCGCCGGGCATGTCCTCCTGGTAGTGAACATAGCTAAACAGGTTGTTCTCACTTTGGTGAACGAGTATCTCCTTACCTGAGTTGATGTCCGAAAGCGTCACGTTAAGATAGCGCCAGACGAGAGGGCGGTCGCTGGTATAGAAAATATTCTTTAAATTCTCTTTGTTAATATCCACCATCACCACGCCTTTTAACTTACCGGCATAGTAGACCGGTGTTAAAAAGCTCATCACTTTTTTCTCGGTCAGGTTATCTTCATAAATACGGGAGATTACCGTGCGGCCAGTGAAAATACCGTCAATATCATTCTGGTTGATACCCAGGTTTCCTTTTTGCAAAAACGACCAGTTGTGTATCGCAAATTTCCGCGAATCGACCAGATCAAAGAAATAGACGTAGTTATTTTTGAGATCGACGTAATATCGAAATTTATACTCCTGCATACCTAAACCATGACCGTAATCTTTCTGTTCACGATTAACGTTTACCGCCCGGTCAAAAGAGGGCAGTAGAAATATGTCTTCAAGTTTCTCGCTACATTTTGTAGTGGGGGTTTGCAACGTACCGTGTAATGGCAGGTAGTTATGCTGGGTGAGGTTGAGCCCATGAGTGCCGTTAACGCTGTCGAAAGCGTTGCAAAGTGCTTTTTGTTGCTCGATAGAAGCGGGTACCTGGGGGGATGAAAATGTGCGCATCAGATGGGCTGCAATACTTTGATTAGTATACTTATCATAGAGAAACGATGAGTCGGCTTTCTCATTGATATAGCGCATGTACGCATTCATTGCTTTATCGCTGGCAATGAGCTCATAAACCAAAAAAGAAAACGTCAAAACAACTACGCTGACGGAGATAAAGAGCCTGAGCGCTTTATGATGCAATTGCATAATGATGTACAGCCCTGTAAGTCTGATACTTCAGTCTATCACACGGCATACATCCGCTCTAACGCTACTGGGAAGGGCATTTTGTAATAAAAATCATTCGCGTGCTTCACCTTTAACTCTTATTGTTGTATTTATAATGCAACTTATAAGGAAGGAGACAAGCAGATGAGCGCGACTGATAAAGCGGGCCATACGTTCTTAGCCAGCCTGGGCAAAACCCGTCTGCGTCCGGGGGGCGTTGAAGCAACAGAGTGGTTGTTCAGCCAGTCACAGCTGACGCCCGACAGCCAGGTGCTGGAAGTGGCGTGTAACATGGCCACGACGGCGATAGAGTTAGTTCAACGTTTTGGTTGTACGGTATACGCCATTGATATGGATAAAACCGCACTGGCAAACGCCAGAAATAACGTGGCGGCAAATGGTCTGGAAAATCACATTCACGTTATGGCAGCTAACGCTAACACCCTTCCATTTGCGGATAACAGTTTCGACGTTGTGATCAACGAAGCCATGCTGACAATGTATGCTGATAAAGCGAAGGCGAAGTTAATTGCCGAGTATTATCGCGTATTGAAGCCCGGCGGGCGTCTGTTAACTCACGACATTATGTTCACCGCACAAAAACTGGGCGCGGGCGAGCAGGGCCAGCTTGTAGAGGTAGTGAAATCAAACGTTAGCCCGATGACCAGACAAGGCTGGCGCGATTTATTTCTGAACGGTGGGTTTGCACAGGTCTTGCAGCAGAATGGCGATATGTCGCTGATGTCGCCGCGAGGATTAATTCGTGATGAAGGGCTGACTGGGGCGGTTAAAATTGTGTTTAACGGCTTACGCACACGCGAAAATCGTCGCCGGTTCCTGAAAATGTTTCGCTTCTTCCGTTCGCAACGTCACCAGCTAAACTACATTGCCTGCTGCTCCGTGAAGGGAAAATAAAAAGGATAAACGGATGAATATTGATAAAATGAAAAATCAGCATGTTGAAATTCTGGAGAAAATATCATTTCTACGTACGTTGAGCCATGCAGGCGTATCATCCAATGCCCAGGAAATTGCAACTGCGATCGTTAGCATGAGTGCCATTATAAAAACACATTTGTTTGCTGAAGATCAGTTCCTTTATCCACATATTGAGCAGGATGGAAATAGTACGCTCAGACAGGTTAGCTCAAAATTTCAACGTGAAATGACGGATATCGTCAGCGAATATGAAGTTTTTTCCCGGCGCTGGAATATTGCCAGTAAATTAAAAGGTAATGATGAGGCATTCAGACGTGATGCCAACAATGTTCTACGCAAAGTGTATGAGCGTATGCAAAAAGAAAATAAAGACTTCTATCCGCTGGTGGAAAGGATGTAGGGTGTTTTAAAACACAATGATAAAAGGATGGCGAAGTGTCAGAAAAACACTGGTCGAGAATGGAGTACCTTCATCAGACAGTGACCAACCCTAATATAGTTATTAAGGGTACGCATAGCTATTACAGTGACTGCTGGGATCATGGATTCGAACGTTCGGTGGTGCGGTATTTACTCGGTGATGAGATCAGCCGGGACTGGGAACCGCTTGGGCATTTGGATAAGTTGATTATTGGGAATTTCGTCTGCATTGGCGCTGAGAGCGTTATTCTGATGGGGGGAAATAGTACGCACCGGCTTGACTGGATCAGTCTTTATCCCTTTATGGCGTCGATCAAAGATGCCTACGAGTTTCGGGGTGACACGGTGTTGCATGATGGTTGCTGGTTAGGCATGCGCGCCATGATCATGCCAGGCGTTACGCTCGGGGAGGGCGCTGTTGTCGCAGCAGGTGCGGTGGTGACTAAAGATGTGCCACCGTATGCGGTAGTCGGCGGTAATCCGGCAAAAATAATAAAATATCGCCTGCCGGTGGGGGATATTGAACGAATACTAGCCCTTAATTTGTATCAACTTCCGGAAGAGTCGCTCGTGAAAATGCAACCGCTGTTGTCTTCTGGCGATATTTCCGCGCTCGATGTGGAAGTGGCTAGCCTGAGACAAAATGCTAAATGACATAACATGTGGTCGAAACGCGAGGTCATAAAAATCAACCAGAGGAGATAACCTCTGGCTGATTTATGTATGTGGTTAGCTATTGCTGGTTGTACTTTGCTTATGAAACAGTTCGCGGAATACCGGATAAATGTCATCCTGGTCGCGGATATGCTGCATCGCAAAGTTTTCAAACGTTGATTGCAGATGTTCGTATTCACGCCACAAGGTCTGGTGCGCACGGCGGGTGATTTCGATATAGCTATAATATCGCACCATCGGCAGCAGTTTTTTCGCCAGAATCTCATGACACAACGGGGAATCATCCGCCCAGTTATCACCGTCCGAGGCCTGTGCGGCATAGATGTTCCACTGGGCTGGGTCGTAACGGTCTTTTACCACTTCATCCATTAACTTCAGCGCGCTGGAGACAATGGTTCCCCCGGTTTCCTGAGAGTAGAAGAACTCGTGCTCATCCACCTCTTTCGCCTGGGTATGGTGGCGAATATAAACCACTTCCACGTTTTTGTAGGTCCGACTCAAGAACAGATACAGCAAGATATAAAAACGCTTGGCCATATCTTTGGTCGACTGATCCATTGAACCGGAGACGTCCATCAGGCAGAACATCACTGCCTGGCTGGAAGGATCGGGCCGTTTTTCATAATTCTTGTAGCGTAAATCAAAGGTGTCGATAAACGGCACGCGTTCGATTTTTGCCCGTAGTTCGGCAATCTCTTTGCGTAACCGTTCCTCTTCCAGCAACTGCGCTGGTTCACTTTTCGCGATGGTTTCCAGATCCGCTTCGAGCGCATGCAGTTCGCGACGCTTACCTGCCGTCATCGCTGTGCGGCGCGCCAGTGAGTTTTGCAGGGAGCGCACCACGCTAATGTTGGCAGGCACGCCGTTAGATGTGAAACCTGCCCGGTGCGTTTTGTACTCCGTTAACTGACGCTGCTGATTCTGCTTCAGGTTAGGAAGTGCTAAATCTTCGAACAATAGATCGAGATATTCATCTTTAGAGATCTGGAAGACGAACTCATCCTGACCCTCGCCATCCTGGCTGGCCTGGCCTTGTCCGCTTCCTGAACCACCGCCGCCGCCCTGCGGGCGTTCAATGCGGTCGTTCTGCACAAAATGGTCGTTACCCGGATGCACGCGATGGCGCAAGCCGCCACGCCCCTGATGGAACATCGGTTCGCTAATATCATCAGTCGGAATAGAGACAGATTCGCCGCTATCCACATCAGTCACCGAACGCTTGTTAATGGCCTCGGAGATCGACTGTTTAATTTGCGATTTATAACGGCGTAAGAAGCGCTGGCGGTTTACCGTGCTCTTGTTTTTGCCGTTAAGACGCCGGTCAATAAACCAGGTCATAAGCCCCCCGTACTGCATTTGCCAACTTTATGCTACATCAGTAACGCCGGATGCGCTGAGCATATCCGGCCTACGGATGTGTATTGTAGGCCCGGCAAGCGTACGCGCCTCCGGGCACTTTTTTTAAGACGATTTACGTACGCGCAAATACCATTCGCACAGTAAACGTACCTGCTTACGCGTGTAGCCTTTTTCCATCATCCGGTCGACAAAATCGTCGTGTTTTTTCTGCTCGTCAGTTGAGGTTTTGGCGTTGAACGAAATGACCGGCAGCAACTCCTCGGTATTGGAGAACATTTTCTTCTCAATGACCGTGCGCAGTTTTTCGTAACTGGTCCAGTTTGGATTGCGACCGCTGTTATTCGCTCTGGCACGCAGAACAAAGTTGACGATCTCGTTACGGAAATCTTTGGGGTTACTAATACCCGCCGGTTTCTCAATTTTCTCCAGTTCTGAGTTCAACGACTCGCGGTCAAACAGCTGACCGGTATCCGGGTCGCGATACTCCTGATCCTGAATCCAGAAATCCGCATAAGTGACATAACGGTCAAAAATGTTTTGTCCATATTCGGAATAGGATTCGAGATAAGCCGTCTGGATCTCTTTGCCAATGAACTCAGCATATTTCGGGATCAGATAGCCTTTCAGGAACTCAAGGTAACGTTCTGCCAGCTCCTGCGGGAACTGTTCGCGCTCGATTTGCTGCTCCAGTACGTAGAACAGATGCACCGGGTTAGCTGCCACTTCGGCGTGGTCAAAGTTAAAGACGCGTGAGAGGATCTTAAACGCGAAACGCGTGGAAAGACCGTTCATTCCCTCATCGACCCCGGCGTAATCCCGATATTCTTGATAGGACTTCGCTTTTGGATCGGTATCTTTCAGGCTTTCCCCATCGTAAACACGCATCTTCGAGTAAATGCTCGAGTTCTCAGGCTCTTTCAGGCGAGAAAGAATGGTAAAGCGAGAGAGCGTTTCCAGCGTGCCCGGTGCGCAAGGCGCATGGGTCAGCTCACTGTGGTTAAGCAGTTTTTCGTAAATTTTGATCTCTTCGGAGATCCGCAGGCAATAAGGCACTTTGACGATGTAAACACGGTCAAGGAACGCCTCATTGTTTTTATTATTACGGAACGTCACCCATTCGGACTCGTTCGAGTGGGCGAGAATAATTCCGTTAAACGGCAGGGCAGAGATACCTTCTGTCCCGTTGTAGTTTCCTTCCTGGGTTGCGGTCAGCAGAGGATGCAGCACTTTAATCGGTGCTTTAAACATCTCAACGAACTCCATAATCCCCTGGTTTGAGCGGCACAGTGCGCCCGAATAACCGTAGGCATCAGGATCGTTCTGGGCGTGGTGTTCGAGTTTACGAATATCCACTTTCCCGACCAGCGCAGAAATATCCTGGTTGTTTTCATCACCAGGCTCCGTTTTGGCAATAGCGATCTGCTCCAGAATAGACGGCCAGACTTTGACAACGCGGAATTTTGTAATGTCCCCGCCAAAATCATGCAGACGTTTTGCAGCCCAGGGCGACATGATCGTACCGAGATAACGACGTGGGATCCCATACTCTTTTTCCAGGATCTGCGCGTCTTCCTGTGGGTTAAACAGGCATAACGGATGATCGTTTACCGGGCTACGCTCGCCGTTGGCGCTCAGGACATAAATCGGTACTCGCTGCATCAGCGACTTCAGCCGCTCAGCAAGAGATGATTTCCCCCCTCCCACAGGCCCCAGCAGATACAGAATCTGCTTCTTCTCTTCCAGACCCTGAGCCGCATGCTTCAAATAAGAAACAATCTGCTCAATGGCCTCTTCCATGCCATAAAACTCTTCAAAAGCGGGGTATCGTGCAATCACCCGATTCGAAAAGAGTCGAGAAAGACGAGGTTCGTGGGCAGTGTCGACCATGACAGGCTCACCAATAGCCATTAATAGCCGCTCTGCCGCATTGGCATAAGCGCTGCGATCTTGCCGACAAGTGGTAAGAAACTCCTGCAGCGTGAACTCTTCGTCCTTGGCAGCTTCATAACGCTGGCGATAGTGATCGAATATATTCATGGTATGCCGTCCTTTCGTTTTTTTAGCACATGTTAAGAGCCGTTCATATGAATAGTAGAGGCCCCTGAAGAGGTAAACTGAACGACGTCGCTGCTGAAGAAATAAGCAACTCTCATGCCATTGTGGTGGTCAGGAGATCAACGTATTCGGTGATACACCTTCTAAAATTAAGCGTAGATGGCATTTGCAAAACTTGCCTGTGTGCGCAAATGAATTTCAATGGCATATCAATAACTCATCAGCAAAAAAAGCATATCTTTTGTAAATCTATGGGGCAGGATTCATGCGGTGTTCACTGTCCTGCAAGCAAAATGTCATCACTCGCTGAGAAATTAGGGGGTTACATTCTGGGGCGAATCCGTAAAATAGTTGGGCTGAAGCGTATTGACGGTTAAACTTTGACCGCTACACATTTAAATAAGGAATTATTGACTGTGACCAAACTCAAACTTCTGGCACTTAGCGTGCTTATTGCCACTTCCGCTAACGTCGCACAGGCAGAGAGCAACCTGACGCTGGGCGCAGGCGTTGGTGTGGTTGAGCACCCTTACAAAGATTACGATAGTGACGTTTACCCGGTCCCGGTTGTGACTTATGAAAGCGATAACTTCTGGTTCCGTGGTCTGGGCGGTGGTTACTACCTGTGGAATGACGATACCGATAAGCTGTCGGTGATGGCCTATTGGTCGCCAATGTACTTCAAACCGGGTGACAGCGACGACAACCGTCTGCGTAGTCTGGATAAACGTAAGAGCACCATGATGGCTGGCCTTTCTTACATTCACAACACGCAATACGGTTTCCTGCGTACCAGCCTTGCAGGCGATACGCTGGATAACAGCAATGGTATTGTATGGGATCTGGCGTGGTTATACCGCTATACCAATGGCGGTCTGACGTTGACTCCGGGGATTGGTGTCGAGTGGAACAGTGAAAACCAGAATGAATACTATTATGGTGTTTCACGCCATGAATCTGCCCGTAGCGGCTTGCGTAGCTACGATCCTGAAAGCTCCTGGAACCCGTATCTGGAGCTCAGCGCAAACTATAACTTCCTGGGCAACTGGAGCGTATACGGTACTGCGCGTTATACCCGCCTGTCTGATGAAGTGACAGACAGCCCGATGGTGGACAAATCCTGGACGGGTCTGATTTCAACGGGTGTTACCTACAAGTTCTGATACCACTGTGTGTCAAACACTCGCCCGCAGAGATGCGGGCTTTTTTGTGCATATCAGAGATGAATATTGATCCAAAACATGTGATTTGATTTTTTGTGCTGTTTTGGCATTACATCGGCCGCAACAAATAGTTAACGTATTTTTCCTGCCGCAATTACCAAAATTAAACCTGTTGTTTGATGAGACTGAAATCTATTCGTTTGTGAATGGAAGAGTATCTGTACAGTTTCACGAATTATTGTTCTGGGAGAGTGATTTCTGGTTTCGCAATATATTGATAATATTCTATTTTATAATCACGGTATAATTTTATCGTGAAACTCTCGCCACTAAAAATAGCAAGATAACTATTTTATTATTTTTGTGAGACGATGAAAGTTAACTTTCATTTGAAAAAATAAAATCATTAAGTTAATTTTTATTTTACATCTTTTAGGTATTTATCTGAAAACATTAAAATTGACATTAAATAAGCGATTGCAGATATTACTCCAACTTAATAAGTAAAGACAGTAACGCTGCATGGCTCAGATATTAAATGTCATGTGGTTTTCTTGCGAATAAACCTGGTAGAGATAATGAAAAAGTTAATCATGATAGCAGTGATGGGTGGGATTCTGACGGGATGTTCCACCGAGGCTTCACGCATGAGTGCTTGCGAAAGCAAGGGCGTGAGCCGCGATGCCTGCTATATCGCTGAGCAAAACCGTCAGGCGACAATCAATGCCGTAGCTGAAAAACAAGCTATGGAGAACGCGCAAAACGTATATAACTCAAATGATACTAATTCCAGTCATCACCACAAACACAATAATTATTAAGGTGTAACTTATGAAGAAATTAATAATTATCGCTGCACTGGTCGCAACATCTGCGGCTGCACCAGCCTATGCCATCAGCGAGGCTTACCGTCAGCAGTTACAGCATGAACATAAAACGATGGTCAGCGATGCTAATGCTCCGGTGCACGCCAGTAAAATCACACCCGTGCATGTGAATAAACTGGGTGTAGACTTTAAACGTGGCGCTGATGGTATTGCTTATATTAATGGCAAAGCGGCGGCAAATGATGAGAACAATGCAGACGCTCAGTCTTATAGCGCGGGCTTGATTTCCGTCATCGTCTATAAAAACGGGAAAATTAACGCGATGAAAGAGGGGAAATATTTAGGTCGCTTAAAATAACCGCAGTGCAGTTAAGATTTTCTGTCATTCGGCCCGGGAGCATTGTTTGTTCCCGGGTTTTTTATTGCCGTTGCCATAGCGGTCAACTTCCAATCTTAGAAGGTGCAATTTGTGCACCCTAACAGGACACATGCCAGTTGTTTTGCTTTACTGTGGTGCATTAACACAGGAGGGCGCTATGACAGCGAAACAGGTGATGTTTACAAAGCAGGTATCGCTGCCTGCTATTGGGCAGGGAACATGGTACATGGGCGAGGATCCTGGCCGACGCCGGGAAGAGGTTTCAGCGCTGCGGGCTGGTCTGGATCTCGGTCTGCGGTTGATCGATACCGCCGAAATGTATGCAGATGGTGCAGCGGAAGAGGTAGTGGGTGAAGCATTAACCGGGCGTCGTGATAGCGCTTTTTTAGTCTCGAAAGTATATCCCTGGAATGCCGGTGGTCAGAAAGCCATTGCCGCCTGTGAAGCGAGCCTGCGTCGACTAAAAACCGATTATCTGGATCTCTATTTGCTCCACTGGACGGGCAGTTTTTCATTTGCTGAGACCGTTGATGCCATGGAAGCACTCATTGCGCAGGGGAAAATCCGCCGCTGGGGCGTCTCTAATCTCGATTACGATGACATGCAGGCGTTATGGCAAGTCACAGGTGGGCGGGAATGTGCCACTAACCAGGTGCTTTATCATTTAGCATCGCGCGGTATTGAATATGATTTACTGCCGTGGTGCCAGCAGCAGCAGATGCCGGTCATGGCTTACAGTCCGCTGGCTCAGGCGGGGCGATTGCGCGGTGACTTGCTTTCTCATTCTGTGATGAACGACATCGCGCACGCGCACAATGTTAGTGCTGCGCAGATTTTGCTGGCATGGGTGATCCGTCTGCCGGGCGTGATGGCGATTCCAAAAGCGGCAAGCATAGCGCATGTCGAACAAAATGCCGCCGCGCTGGAGATAACGCTCTCTGTTGATGAGCTGAAGCAGTTAGATAAGGCATATCCAGCGCCAAAGGGTAAAACGGCGCTGGATATGGCCTGATTTGCCGAATGGCGATGCTCACGCTTCTTATCCGGCCAACGCAATGTTTGGTAGGCCGGATAAGGCGCAAGTTCCGTCAGGCTACAGACACAATTTTAGCGTTTAGCAACGCGGATAGTTTGTGCCAGGCGTGATGGTTTTTCTTCGCGGGTTTTCTGCGGCGCGGTCGCGTAAGCCGTCTCTACGCAAACAAACGTTTTATAGCCGTCATCCGGCATGTCGCCCATGCTAACGGACAGCGCCGGACCCGGGTTCCAGCCTACGACATTCAGATGGTGATGATGGACGACGTCGATATTGCGGTTGAGCGCATCATCATGGATAACGCTGCACGCTTGCGGATTCAGATAGACACGATCGGTGCGGTCCGGGAAGGTCTGGATACCATCAGCCAGCACATCTTCTTTAGCATCATTCACTTTGTCGATCAGGCGATCGCCAAGTCCACTGACTTTTACTGCCGCAATGTCACCGACGTTGAAATAGGTATGCAGCGCAGAGGTGGTTTCAAATTCACCGTGGGCTTCCAGTTCCATTTCACAGGTGGCACCTACTTTGAAACGGGCCAGCAGGCAGAACTCGTGCGGCCATAGCTGACGCGTTTCAGCGTTGCTTTGCAATTCAAACGTCAGCACCACGCCATTGTCGTCTTCATTGTGCGCTTTCAGCGTCCATGGCAGGTTGCGGGCAAAACCATGAGAAGGCAGGCCCTGCTGAGCAGCCGGACCAAACCACGGCCAGCAAATTGGTACGCCGCCACGCAGCGCTACGCCGGTTTTAAACGGGGTATTGTTACTTAGCCACAGGACTTCCTCTTCGCCGTTGGGTTTCCAGGAAAGAAGATGTGCGCCCTGCAGTGCGAAAGATGCTTTAACCTGTGGATGATCGACCACAAGAATCTCGAGTTCATCAAGCTGGCGGCGGGAGAGGACCGGGGTAATTTGTTCGATTACCGGAAGTGCAAAAATTTTATTAATCATTATGCAATCCTTTTTTTTACCCTAAATAATTCGAGTTGCAGGACGGCGGCAAGTGAACGATCCCGATGAGCTTACAGAAGTAAGTGATTCGGGTGAGAGAGCATTGCCAACACACCGGTAACTTGAAGTATGACGGGTATCTTCAGGCAAAAAAAAGAGCGACCTGAGTCGCTCTTACAGATTACTGTTTCATCTCAACTTATTTGGAGATGTGAGCAATCAGGTCCAGAACTTTGTTGGAGTAGCCGGTTTCGTTGTCGTACCAGGATACCAGTTTCACGAAGTTGTCGTTCAGTGCGATACCAGCTTTAGCATCGAACACGGAAGTGCAAACTTCACCGTTGAAATCGGTAGATACTACGTCGTCTTCGGTGTAACCCAGAACGCCTTTCATTGGGCCTTCGGAAGCAGCTTTGATTGCTTTCTTAATTTCTTCGTAAGAAGCAGCTTTTTCCAGACGAACGGTCAGGTCAACAACAGATACGTTCGGGGTAGGAACGCGGAACGCCATACCAGTCAGTTTGCCGTTCAGTTCTGGCAGTACTTTACCTACAGCTTTAGCAGCACCGGTAGAGGACGGGATGATGTTCTGGGATGCGCCGCGGCCGCCGCGCCAGTCTTTGTGAGACGGGCCATCAACGGTTTTCTGAGTAGCGGTGGTCGCGTGAACAGTAGTCATCAGACCTTCGATGATGCCGAAGTTGTCGTTGATAACTTTAGCCAGCGGAGCCAGGCAGTTAGTGGTGCAGGAAGCGTTAGAAACGATGTCCTGACCTTCGTATTTGTCAAAGTTAGCGCCTTTAACAAACATCGGAGTGTTATCTTTGGACGGACCAGTCAGAACCACTTTTTTCGCGCCAGCAGTGATGTGCTTACGAGCGGTTTCATCTGTCAGGAACAGGCCAGTAGCTTCAGCTACTACGTCAACACCAACTTCGTCCCATTTCAGGTTAGCCGGATCACGTTCAGCGGTAACACGGATTTTTTTACCGTTTACGATCAGATGACCGTCTTTCACTTCAACGGTACCGTTGAAACGGCCGTGAGTGGAGTCATATTTCAGCATGTAAGCCATGTAGTCAGCGTCTAACAGGTCGTTGATTGCAACGATCTCGATGTCAGAGCGTTCTTGAGCAGCACGGAAAACAATGCGACCGATACGGCCAAAACCGTTGATACCTACTTTGATAGTCATATATTCCACCAGCTATTTGTTAGTGAATAAAAGGTTGCCTGTAAAATTACAAAAACCTTACGCAGCGTCAAGCGGAATCGTGTCAATCATTGCGACAAATCAATCTGCTGCTTAAGCTTTGCGCAACTGACTCGCCTCACTCTTCCTTTGGGCTTGAAACCACATGGGGTCGGCGGCCCGAATTTTAAAGGGCAATCAAGATAAAAACGTGATTGTGATCACGAATTGCAGGCTGCCATTTCGCACGGATCAAGTTTAGAACAAAAGTTCGCACTCTGGTGTTAATGTTTTGTTAGAATCTGTCTCGCGATGTGAGTTTAGATAAAGCGAGATGTGAGCAAATGGCTAATCAACCTTCACCAGAAGAACTAAAAAAAAATTTAACCGAAATGCAGTTCTACGTGACGCAGAATCACGGGACAGAACCGCCATTTACCGGGCGTTTGCTGCACAACAAGCGTGACGGAATCTACCACTGTTTGGTCTGTGACAAACCGCTATTTCGTTCCGAGACAAAATATGACTCTGGCTGCGGCTGGCCCAGCTTTTACGAGCCTGTCAGCGCAGAGGCTATCCGTTACATTAAAGATACTTCACACGGTATGCAGCGCATTGAAATCCGCTGTGGTAACTGTGATGCGCACCTGGGGCATGTCTTCCCGGATGGTCCGCAACCTACAGGTGAACGTTACTGCGTTAACTCAGCGTCTTTGAACTTCACCGATGGTGAAAACGGTGAGCAGACCAAAGGCTGAAGAAACGATTCAGCAAATTATTCTACGGAGAGTGGATTTAACATGAATCTTGATGAGATGATCAACAGCATGACGCCGGAAGTTTATCAGCGCTTATCAACTGCCGTTGAACTCGGAAAATGGCCGGATGGCGTGGCGCTAACGGCAGAACAAAAAGAGAACTGCTTACAGCTGGTGATGTTATGGCAGGCGCGAAACAATATTGACGCGCAGCATATGACGATTGATACCAACGGTGAGATGGTGATGAAGAGTAAGCAGCAGTTGAAAGTGGAGTTTGGTATTACGCCCGAACCCATTGCGACGTTTAAATCCTGATTACTCAGGCCCGGCAAACATCTATGTCGGGCCCGCAGTTGAAGTTATTTCTTGTTCATCATCGCCTTCAGATCGGCGAACGGATTATATTTCGCTTCGCCCACCGCTTTCTGTGCATCTTCGCCTGCAACCACCGTTGAACCATACTGGTCCGCTTCCGTATATTTGGAATGTTCGTGATCGTGGCAGTACAGGCACAACATTTCCCAGTTGCTACCATCTTCCGGGTTATTGGAGTGATCGTGATCGATATGGTGTACCGTCAATTCGCGCAAATTTGAATACACGAACTCACGGGAACAACGTCCGCAGACCCAGGGGAAGAGTTTAAGCGCCTTTTCCCGGTAACCGACTTCCAGACGGGCGTAATTTTTAGGGATAAAAGCCATAAAGCTCATGCCTCCAGTAGAAAATGAAAAGCTGCGCCAAAAGCTGGCGCAGCAGAATGCGATAATCATAACCTATTGTGTCAGGCGTTGGGATCAGTGTTTGATGCCTAACGAATCGGCTAACTGCTTCGCCAACTGGTTTTGGTCATCCGCACCGTATTCCCAGAACATGGCGCCTCCCAGCCCCTTGCTCTTGATATAGTCAGCCTTGATCGCTACCGAGCGAGGATTTTCATAGGAGAGGGCAAAGAGCGCTTTTCCATCCACAGACTGCACTGACAGCCACGGCACTTTTGCTTCATCATCCCAATGCTGGCTAAAGCGCTTCTGCGGATCGTTGATCAATTTCGCCACGATATCGTTGTACTTCACATAGGTATCTTTGCTCAGATCGACGCCCAGTGATTTGAACAATTCAATTTGCGCGGGCTCGAAATAGGGTTGGGTAACAGGATTTTTCTGTGCGTCAGGTTTGCTCCAGTCAATGCCTGGCTCAACAGCGCGTTTCGGTACGCGACCATAAAAACCAATGCCCAGGTTCATCTGACTCGCTTTTAGACCGGCAGCAAGATAGTTGTTGACCACAAAATCAGCGCTGTACTTATCCGCCGCGGCGACTGTCGGCCATTGTGTCGAATCGTACAGGTTCGAGTTGAAATACTGCGTACCGTAAGCCATGTCATAGGTCATCAGGTTTATGTAGTCGAGCGATGGCGCAATGGCTTTCACATCCACCCAGCTTTTCGGGCTTTCCGCATTTGCGCCCACGGCGATAGTCAGTAGTTTTTTATGCCCCAATGCGGCGCGGAGCTCTTTTAACAGTGCGGTAAAGTTAGCTCGGTCGGCCGGTTGACTTTCGACCCGTCCCCAGGCGCCGTTGACCGGATATTCCCAGTCGAGGTCGATGCCATCAAGGCCATATTTCGCAATTATCTCCTGAGCAGACTGAATAAACACCGCGCGCGATTCTTTCGTTGCTGCCGCGCCGGAGAATCCACGAGCCCCCCAACCACCGACGGAAAGCAATACTTTCAGGTTCGGATTCTGTTTACGCAGCTGTGGAATTTTCAGTAAATCATCCTGCACTTTCGGTGAAAGCCAAATCTGATGCAGCTTACTGGCGTCTTTTAAGGCGTCATTGGTCTCGTCTTTTTCGTTGTTGTAGACAAGGCCAAACGAATAGTTGAGATGGGTTATCTGACGAACATCCAGTTTATTGATGTCGCCACCAGGACCGGCAGTGACGTCGCCGCCACCATTGAAGTAGCCAACTGACATCAGTGAACTGGCGGAAACAAAGCTGGCGCAAAGCAGGGGTAATGCTGCCAACAAAGGCAATAGTTTCATCGGTGTTCCTCTTTGACATTTAAACAAGCAAACACGCCACGGAAATGGCGTGGCGAAAAAAACAGCATTTGCAGGTTAACAGTTTCATAACAGGAAAAATGCGAAGAGGTTCACCTCATGTCGGCGAAGCGGCAAACCATTTCTGGTAGGTTGTATCGGTTGGGGCAAACATTACTGATTGTTGACGCAAGTCCTTTTTCTGGCCTACAGATTTGCATACATGCGCAAATTCAATAGGCCGGATAAGGCGTTTTAAAGTATTAGCGCTGGGTTTCCAGCCAGTCATCAAGCGTATACAGCGTCGCGCCCGCTGCGGCCATTTCCATAAACGCCTCTGCACTGTCCTGGGGTTGAATATTGACACCACGGCAGCCGTCGGTAATAACGCTGACGGTATAACCAAGATCGAGCGCATCCAGAACGGTGAATTTAACGCAATAGTCGCTAGCCAGACCCATGATAATAAGCTCAGCAATACGGTGTTCGAGCAGCCAGGCGTTCAGCGTGGTTGCCTGACGACGACCGTTATCAAAAAACGCACTGTAACTGTCGACCAGCGGGTTCTCGCCCTTGGTGAAGGTTTTCGCTATCGCACGCTGGTTCAGCAGCGGATGCAGGGCCGCTCCTTCGCTGTTTTGCACGCAATGATCGGGCCAGAACGTTTGCGCCAGACCATCCAGTTGTCCCTGACTGTAGGGGGCGACCTGATGCTGGCTGGCAAAACTACCGTGATTAGCCGGATGCCAGTCCAGACTGGCAACAACCGTGTCGCCGCGTAGGGCGCACCAGTCAATCAGACGGTTGGCAATCTCGATTGTGCTGTCGCCTTGCGGAACAGCGAGAGCGCCGCCGGCACAAAAGTCATTTTGTAAATCGACCAACAGTAAGGCTCGGGCCATGGGCATAGACTCCTTTATTCGTCCGGGGTGAGCTCGCCGCGCAGATTTTGCGTCATAGCTTCACGAATGCTCTGCACATCCAGTCCCTGACTGAGTAAATAATGCAATTTGGTGAGCGTGGCTTCGACGGTCATATCCGCGCCGCCAATCACGCCAGCGTGGGCGAGGGCATTACCCGTCGCATAGCCACCCATGTTTACCTTGCCGGACATACACTGGGTCAGGTTCACCACCACAATGCCACGTGAGCTCGCATCTTCAAGTTCTTGCAGAAACTCTTTATTTTGCGGTGCATTGCCCACGCCGTAGGAGCGCAAAATTAACGCTTTCACCGGCTGGCGCAGGAAGTTACGCACCACATCAGCGGAGATACCTGGGTAAATGGTGACTACGCCAATCGGTTGTGGAGTAATAGGATGAACAATCAGTTCACCTGCGCCGTGCGGTGCTGGCGGAGTTCCCAGTCGACGGATGTGGATCCCGGCTTCCAGTAGCGGCGCAAGGTTGGGTGAGGCAAAGGCGTCAAAGCCATCGGCGTGCGCTTTAGTGGTACGGTTGCCGCGAAACAGTCGATTGTTGAAAAACAGGGTTACTTCATTGATCGGATAATTTGCCGCAACGTACAGCGCATTGAGCAGGTTGATTTGCCCGTCTGAACGTAGCTCTGCCAGCGGGATTTGTGACCCTGTCACAATTACCGGTTTACCCAGGTTCTCCAACATAAAAGAGAGCGCTGAAGCCGTAAACGCCATGGTGTCGGTGCCGTGCAGAATGACAAAACCATCGTAATCGTCGTAGTGTGCTTTAATGTCTTCCGCAATATGCTGCCAGTCTTCCGGCGTCATGTCGGAGGAATCCATCAACGGGACGTATTCGTGGATGGTGAAGTCTGGCATCTCCGGGCGGTGGAATTCAGGCATCAATGCCAGTTGACGCTGGAGATGACCAGAAACAGGAATATAACCCTGTTCTGAGCGCTGCATACCAATGGTACCGCCGGTATAGGCAACGTAAATCGATTTCTTTTGCATGACTTTTCTTCTGTCTCAATGAAAACCCCTCTTCATCCCGAAGAGGGGGCAATTGTTAGCGAACGTTGGCGCAGGTCAGGCAAAACGCATATCGGTTTTGCGGATCGTTAAACGCGGCCAGCTTATCGCTTTCCGCTTTAACTGCACTGGCCGCAGAAGCAAGCGGCGCCGGGAGCATGGCCTGAATAGCTTCGGGCAGCATGGCGCGAACGGAGCCTGACATGCTGTCCATTACCATATCGACGAATGTCGGTTCATCCTGATAATACGCAATGTGCCACTGTTTCAGCTTGGCAAGCTCAGCCGCTTTCGCGATGGCGTCGTCAAAATCACCGAGGCTGTCTACCAGTCCGTTGGCTTTCGCATCCTGACCGGTCCAGACGTGACCCTGCGCGATTTTGTCAATCTGCTCAGGGGTTGTCTTACGTGCATCCGCGACCAGCGTGATAAAGCGCTTATAGCCATTTTCAATGCTCAATTGCATCATTTGCTGCACTTCAGGCGGTAACGCTTTGGTGATGGAGATATCCGCCAGCGGGGAAGTGGCCACGCCATCGGTATGTACACCAATGGAATCCAGGCTGTTTTCTACGGTGTTGATCACACCAAAGATCCCGATTGAACCGGTTAAAGTGCTGGGGTTCGCCACAATGTAACTGGCTGGGGTGGAGATCCAGTAGCCACCGGAGGCCGCCATGCCGCCCATGGACACGACAACCGGTTTACCCGCCGCTTTTGCCGCAGCCAGCTCAGCACGAATGACTTCCGAGGCGCTGACGCTGCCGCCAGGACTGTTCACGCGCAGAACAATAGCTTTCACTTTCGGATCGAGACGCGCTTCGCGGATTTGTGCGGCAGTGGTGTCGCCCCCCACATTTCCTGGGGTTTCTTCACCGTCCATAATCGCGCCGTTCGCAAAGATAACGCCAATGCTGTCTCCGGTATCCGCCGGTGTTTTCAGCGAATAATCGTAATAGCTGACGGCGCGATAGTTTTTATCCGCTTTGCTCCAGCCAAACTGTTTGGTCAGCATTTTTTCGACTTCGGCGCTGGAGGCGAGTGCATCCACCAGTTTGTTGTCGAGCGCATATTTCGCCGTATCTCCATCGACCTTCGTCAAACCGTCCAGCATCGCCTGTGCGCCAGGGAACACCTGCTGAGCTGGGATCTGGCGGTTGGCGGCGACCGTGTCGAGATAGTTCTGCCACAGCTCGCCGATCCAACGACTGTCGGCTTCACGCGCGGCAGGAGACATATCATCGCGGATAAACGGTTCTACGGCAGACTTATAGGTCCCGACGCGGAATACGTGCGTGGAAACTTTCAGCTTATCGAGCAGGGACTTGTAGTACAGACCGTTGGTGGCAAAGCCGTGCAGATCAACGGAACCCTGCGGAGAGAGGTAAATTTTATTAGCAAAACTGGCGAGGTAATACTGCCCCTGGCTGAAGTTATCGCCCACGGCAAAGACCGGTTTACCGCTGTCGCGGAATTCCCGCAGTGCTTTGCCGATATACTGCATGGAAGGCTGGTCTGCCCCGGCAAAATTTTTCAGATCCATCACGATGCCGGTGATGTTGCGATCATCTTTTGCCTGGCGAATCGTATTCACGATATCGAAAAGGGAGTTTTCCTGCAGACGATCGGAACTGGCGCCAAACAGCTGACGGCCAATAACGCTTAAACGACTGGTGCTCGAAGGCTTATCGACAATCACCCCGGAGATATCCAGCAGCAGCGCGCCTCGCTCAGCGTGTTCGCTGGTGTTGCTGCTGCTGACCTGCATCCAGATGCCCACGCCAACCAGCACCAAAAAGATGAAGAACAGGTTAAGCACAAATTCACGGACGAAATTGAGTAATCGCCATGTCCATTTAAAAAATCCGGCAATAAATCGCCACAGGGTTCGCATGTATTCTCCCTACCAATTAACAACACGCCACCCCGAAATCCCGGAGAAAGGCGATAAGATGAGGCTATCGTAATGACCCGACAGGCACTTGTCAGCAGGAATCACCGCCTGTGCTGTAACAAAATCCGCTCACGTGTTAATTTTGTGAACAAATTACATTGTTGGAGTTAAGCAAATGGATGCACTCGAATTACTTATGACCCGTCGTAGCGCCTCTCGTCTCGTCGAACCGGCCCCGGCAGGAGAACAACTGCAAAATATTCTGCGTGCGGGAATGCGCGCGCCGGACCACAAAACGCTGCAACCGTGGCAATTCTTTGTCATTGAGGGCGAAGGGCGTGAACGCTTTGCCGCCGTGCTTGAAAAAGGCGCTATTGCATCTGGCAGCGATGAGAAGGCCCAGGAAAAAGCGCGCAGCGCGCCGTTTCGCGCGCCGCTGATTATTACCGTGGTGGCGAAATGTGAAGCAAACGACAAGGTTCCGCTATGGGAACAGGAAATGTCTGCCGGTTGTGCGGTGATGGCCATGCAGATGGCTGCCATTGCCCAGGGCTTTGGCGGTATCTGGCGCAGTGGCGCATTAACCGAAAGTGAGGTCGTCCGCGAAGCGTTTGACTGTCGCCCACAGGATAAAATCGTCGGTTTTCTCTATCTGGGCACACCACAGTTGAAAGCATCCACGACGATTACCCTTGCCGATCCGAGCGCATTCGTCCGTTATTTCTGATATCAACGGCAAAACTGTCTGGATTATGAGCAAAGGCACCCGAATTCAGACAGTCACTCTTACCACATCATGGAATGAGCGCTACCATATCCGGATTGCAATGACAGGAGATGTCCATGAGCGAGCAAGCTATTCGTTTAACGCAATACAGCCACGGAGCCGGTTGCGGTTGTAAAATTTCCCCAAAAGTGCTGGAAACCATCCTGCACAGCGAGCAGGCGAAGTTTGTTGATCCAAACTTACTGGTGGGTAATGAAACCCGCGACGACGCGGCTGTATACGATCTGGGGAACGGCACCAGCGTAATCAGCACCACCGATTTCTTTATGCCGATTGTCGATAATCCGTTTGATTTTGGCCGCATCGCCGCCACCAACGCCATCAGCGATATTTTCGCCATGGGCGGCAAACCGATTATGGCAATTGCTATCCTGGGCTGGCCGCTTGATAAGCTGGCGCCGGAAATCGCCCGAGAAGTAACCGAAGGCGGACGCTTTGCCTGCCGTCAGGCGGGTATCGCGCTGGCGGGGGGGCACTCTATCGATGCCCCTGAACCTATCTTTGGTCTTGCGGTAACCGGCGTTGTTCCAACCGAACGCGTGAAGAAAAACAGCACCGCCGAGGCGGGATGCAAGCTGTTTTTGACCAAGCCTCTGGGTATTGGTGTCCTGACCACCGCAGAGAAAAAATCGCTGCTGAAGGACGAGCACAAAGGGCTGGCGACGGAAGTGATGTGCCGGATGAACATTGCCGGGGCGGCATTTGCCGATATCGACGGCGTGAAAGCCATGACCGACGTTACCGGTTTTGGGCTGCTGGGGCATCTGAGCGAGATGTGTCAGGGGGCCGGCGTTCAGGCGCAGATCGTCTACCAGGCTATTCCTAAGCTGCCAGGTGTTGAAGAATACATCGCGCAGGGCGCGGTGCCGGGCGGTACCCAGCGTAACTTTGCCAGCTACGGACACCTGATGGGTGAAATGCCGCAGTCGGTTCGCGATCTGCTCTGCGATCCGCAAACTTCCGGTGGTCTGCTGTTAGCGGTAACGCCGGAAGCTGAAGCCGAAGTTAAAGCGGCAGCGGCGCAGTTTGGCATCGACCTCACTGCGATTGGTGAGTTAGTGGAAGCTCGTGGCGGTCGCGCCATGGTTGAGATCCGTTAACTCGATGCGGTTGTTTATTGCCGAAAAACCGAGTCTGGCGCGCGCTATCGCCGATGTGCTGCCGAAGCCGCATCGCAAAGGTGACGGTTTTATCGAATGCGGAAACGGGCAAGTGGTGACCTGGTGTATTGGTCACCTGCTTGAGCAGGCGCAGCCAGATGCCTATGATAGTCGTTATGCTCGCTGGAGTCTGGTTGATCTGCCGATTGTCCCGGAAAAGTGGCAACTGCAGCCGCGTCCCTCGGTGACCAAACAGCTCAACGTTATTAAGCGATTTTTGCATGAGGCCAGTGAAGTCATTCACGCAGGTGACCCCGATCGTGAAGGACAGCTGCTGGTGGATGAAGTGCTGGATTACCTGCAACTGGCCCCTGAAAAGCGCCAGCAGGTGCAACGCTGCCTGATTAACGACCTCAACCCGCAGGCCGTCGAGCGGGCGATTGAGCGTCTGCGCGCCAACAGTGAGTTCATCCCCCTTTGCGTGTCGGCACTGGCGCGAGCGCGGGCGGACTGGCTGTACGGTATCAACATGACGCGCGCTTACACCATTCTGGGGCGTAACGCGGGCTATCAGGGCGTACTTTCGGTCGGGCGCGTGCAAACGCCGGTGCTCGGACTGGTTGTGCGTCGCGATGAAGAGATTGAAAACTTCGTTGCCAAAGACTTCTTCGAGGTAAAGGCGCATATCGTGACGCCCGCCGATGAGCGGTTTACCGCTATCTGGCAGCCGAGCGAAGCGTGTGAGCCGTATCAGGATGAAGAAGGGCGCTTGCTAAACCGCACGTTGGCTGAACACGTGGTAAACCGCATTAACGGTCAGCCGGCGATCGTCACCAGCTATAACGATAAACGGGAATCAGAATCCGCGCCGCTGCCGTTTTCGCTGTCGGCGTTGCAGATTGAAGCGGCGAAACGCTTTGGCTTAAGTGCGCAAAACGTTCTGGATATCTGCCAGAAGCTGTATGAAACCCATAAACTGATCACCTATCCGCGTTCGGATAGCCGTTATCTGCCGGAAGAACACTTTGCCGGACGTCACGCGGTGCTGAACGCGATTAGCGTCCATGCGCCGGATCTGCTTCCGCAACCGGCGGTCAATCCCGATACGCGAAACCGCTGTTGGGATGATAAAAAAGTGGATGCCCACCACGCCATCATTCCAACCGCGCGCAGTTCGTCCATCAACCTGAACGATAATGAAGCGAAGATATACAATCTGATTGCCCGTCAATATCTGATGCAGTTTTGCGCGGATGCGGTATTCAGGAAGTGCGTTATTGAGCTGGACATCGCGAAAGGTAAGTTTGTCGCCAAAGCCCGTTTTCTGGCGGAGGCCGGATGGCGTACGCTGCTTGGCAACAAAGAGCGCGACGAAGATAACGACGGGACGCCGCTGCCGGTGGTGGCAAAAGACGACGAACTGCTGTGCGAAAAAGGCGAAGTGGTTGAACGACAGACTCAGCCTCCGCGGCACTTTACCGATGCCACGCTGCTGTCAGCGATGACCGGAATCGCGCGCTTTGTGCAGGATAAAGATCTGAAAAAGATCCTGCGCGCAACGGACGGACTGGGAACGGAAGCGACGCGCGCCGGGATTATCGAGCTGCTGTTTAAGCGTGGTTTCCTGGTGAAGAAGGGGCGCTATATCCATTCTACCGATGCCGGAAAAGCGCTGTTTCATTCGCTGCCTGAAATGGCGACGCGTCCGGATATGACCGCGCACTGGGAATCTATCCTGACCCAAATCAGCGAAAAGCAGTGTCGATATCAGGATTTCATGCAGCCGCTGGTGGGGACGCTGTATCAGCTAATCGATCAGGCGCGCAGCACGCCGGTACGACGCTTCCGTGGTATTGCCGCACCGGGTAGTAGTGGTGGTGACAAGAAAAAGAGTGCGCCGCGTAAACGCACGGCGAAAAAAAGCCCGCCATCTGAAGAGGCGGGCCTGTAATGCGCTCTTAGGCTGGATAAGGCATGTGTGCCGCATCAAGCCGACGGGAACAATAGATCTGAATTAAATCACACCCTGGCCCAACATCGCGTCGGCAACTTTCACGAATCCCGCGATGTTGGCGCCACGTACGTAGTTGGTTTGCTTGCTTTCGCCGCCGTACTCGACGCAGGCATGGTGAATATCCAGCATGATGTGGTGCAGGCGTGCATCCACTTTCTCCGCTTTCCAGCCCAGACGTGCGGCGTTCTGCGCCATTTCCAGACCGGATGTTGCTACGCCTCCCGCGTTGGCCGCTTTACCCGGCGCGAACAATACACCGGCTTCCAGGAACAGATCGGTGGCCTCGATGGTGGTAGGCATGTTTGCCCCTTCAGCGACAGCCTTCACGCCGTTGGCGATCAGCACGCGTGCCGCATCGACATCAAGTTCGTTCTGGGTGGCGCACGGCAGGGCGATATCAACCGGAACCGACCACGGCTGTTGGCCTTCCAGATAGGTCAGGCCAAATTCGCGGGCGTAATCCGCCACGCGGCCGTCGCGGCTGTCTTTGATCGCGCACAGACGCGCCAGTTTTTCTTTAGTAAATCCGCTTTCGTCGACCACGGTACCGCTGGAATCGGAGGCGGTGACTACTCGCGCGCCAAACTCCATGGCTTTCTCAATGGCGAATTGCGCCACGTTACCGGAACCAGAGACGGCCACGCGCATGCCTTCAAAGCCCAGGCCATGGCGTTTGAGCATCGCTTCGGTGAAGTACACCAGACCGTAGCCGGTAGCTTCCGGGCGAATCAGGCTGCCGCCGAAAGAGAGACCTTTACCGGTAAAGACGCAGGCGCTGTTGTTGGACAGTTTTTTCATCATCCCGGCCATAAAGCCGACTTCACGACCGCCTACGCCGATATCGCCCGCCGGAACATCGGTATCGGGTCCTAAATGGCGGAACAGTTCGGTCATCAGCGCCTGACAGAAACGCATGATTTCGCCTTCGCTTTTACCTTTCGGATCGAAATCGCTCCCGCCTTTACCCCCGCCCATTGGCAGCGTGGTGAGGGCGTTTTTAAATGTTTGCTCGAAGCCAAGGAATTTCAGGATCGACAGGTTCACGGAAGGGTGGAAACGCATCCCGCCTTTGTATGGGCCAATGGCGGAGCTAAACTGCACGCGCCACGCGCGGTTGACCTGCACCTGATTGCGATCGTCCAGCCAGACGACGCGGAACTGGATCACGCGCTCCGGTTCAACCAGACGTTCCAGCAACGACATCTGACGATAACGCGGGTTTTGCTCGAGGAAGGGCCACAGTGTCGTCATTACCTCACGAACGGCTTGCGCGAACTCGGTCTGATTCGGGTCGCGCTTTTGCACATGGTTAAGGAATGACTCCAGAGAACGTGTCTGATCCATAGATATAAGTACCTCTTATGTATTGATATGGTTATATTTTTGATTTTTGTGTTAAGTGTTTTGCAGTTTTTGACTATAACATCAGCAGTGTGACGGGACGCAAGAAAAAATTAACCGCGCTAAGTAAATTAATATTGCGGCGTGGGTCATAACCAAAAGCGATGATGGCAAGGGCTAAAGTTTCTGCCGGTTTATACCGTTATACTGAGCATAACTGTCAGTCAAAAAGGAAAGAATATGCGCCGTATAATCATGGCAGGAGCGTTGGCACTGGTGTCCAGCGCGACGCTGGCAAATCAGCTCTATCGCCCGGACGTGCAGGTGAATGTCCCGCCGGAAGTGTTCAGTTCCAGCGGTCAGCGGGCGCAACCCTGTAGTCAGTGCTGTATTTATCAGGATCAAAACTACTCAGAAGGGGCGGTGATTAAAGCGGATGGCGTTTTGCTTCAGTGCCAGCGTGATGATAAAACGATCAGCACGAATCCGCTGGTCTGGCGTCGCGTAAAAGGATAAACGCTTCTAATAGCGGGATATCGGCAGGCGCCAGCGGATAACGCAGCGCCTCTTCGGGTGAACACCAGACGATATCCTGATGTTCATACACTTTCAGCTCCCCCTGATATGACGGTACATGCCAGGCATGTAAGTGAATGAGTCGGCCTGAAACCTCGCGTTGATGGCTGGCAATGTAGCGCTCAACGACCGCCTCGATGCCCAACTCTTCACGCAGTTCACGGATCAGCGCCTCTGGCTGACTTTCCCCCGGCTCAACCTTACCGCCAGCAAACTCCCACATACCTGACTGATCCGCATGCTGCGGGCGTTGAGCCAGTAAAATTTTGCCATCACGTTCAATGATAGCGGCGACCACGTCGAGGGTTTTCATTATATTCATCAATATCTAACGGCAGAAAATGACATACTATCGTTATCTTTGTTTTATCTAAAGTATTCAGGAGCCACCGTTGAACGATCCTCAGTCGTGGGTAAAACCGTTAACGCGTATCCCTTCCAGTTTGCAACCGCTCGTTGCTACGCAGAAAAAACATTATGGCGATGTGCTGCATCCCACGCGCTGGTGGGGGCGGATGCCGTTCCTGTTCTGGCTGGTGGCGCTGTTTGTCGGGTTTCTGGAGCGTAAAAAGGCACGCCTGTCGCCAGTGATGCGCGCGCTGTTGATGACCCGCGTTTCTCAGGTGTGCCACTGCGCTTTCTGCGTTGACGCCAACAGTTTACGGCTGGCTGAACGCTGCGGCGCGCTGGATAAAGTCTTACAGGTTGCCAACTGGCAAGAATCAACGCTATTTAGCGCAGAAGAACGTGTAGGGCTGGCCTATGCTGATGCGGTCACCGCAACGCCACCACAGGTTGACGATGCGCTGAAAGCGCAGATGAAGCAGTATTTTACCGATGATGCCATTACTGAAATGACCGCGCTGATTGCGTTTCAAAATCTCTCGGCGCGTTTTAATGCCGCTCTCGATATTCCCTCCCAGGGACTGTGCGACAGTTTTAAAGGACGCCCGCATGCTTGACCGCCATCTTCATCCGCGATTAAAACCGCTTTTGCATCGCTGCGTGGGCATCCTTGATCAACCGGCGATTACCCCGGACGGACTTACGCTGGTCGGTTTTGCTATTGGCGTGCTGGCGTTGCCATTTCTGGCGTTAGGCTGGTATATGGCGGCGCTGGTGGCTATTGTGCTCAATCGGCTGTTTGACGGGCTGGATGGGGCGCTGGCACGGCGCAGAGGGCTAACGGACGCGGGAGGATTTCTCGATATCTCGCTCGATTTTCTGTTTTACGCCTTAGTGCCGTTTGGTTTTATTCTTGCTGCACCGGCGCAAAATGCGCTGGCAGGCGGTTGGCTGTTGTTCGCGTTTATTGGCACCGGCAGCAGCTTTCTGGCCTTCGCCGCGCTGGCGGCAAAGCATCAGATTGATAACCCCGGTTATGCGCATAAATCGTTTTATTATCTGGGCGGACTGACTGAAGGAACCGAGACGATTTTGCTGTTTGTGTTGGGATGTCTGTTCCCGGAATATTTTGCCGTAATGGCGTGGGTCTTTGGCGCGCTGTGCTGGATGACGACGTTCACCCGGATCTGGAGCGGATATCTGACGCTGAAAGCGGTCCAGCGTCAGGCGTAACGTAGTGCGTTGCCGGATGCGCTTCGCTTATTCGGCCTACAACGATGGCTTATGTAGGCTGGGTAAAGCGTTCTCGCTGCATCCGGCAACAATGACAATCTTACTTGCTGGCGTCCGGACCCCGTTCACCGCTGGCGATCGGGTTTTTCGGAGAGCTGCTCCACTCATACCAGCCGCCGTCGTAGACGGAGACGTTTTTCCAGCCCATTGCGCGGGCATACATAAACGTTTCCGAAGCACGCCAGCCGGTACCACAATAGAATGAGACCTGTTGCTCTGGCAGGATATTCCATTGCTTCCACATGGCGGCGATGTCATCGGCGCTGCGCATGGTGCCATCCGGATTATGGAAATCTTCCATGTGGGTGGAGTCGCTGCCTGCATGGCCCCAACGCGCCCCTGCGATCTCACCTTTTGGCTTAATGTAGCTATAGCCGCTGGTCGTACCGATAAATTCCGGCCATGAACGAATGCTCACCAAAGACGCATCCTGGCGATGCAGCAGACCGCGAGCCTGTTCCATATCCAGCATCAGCTGCGGTTGGGCAGGGATCGTCACGCCGAAATCAGGTTCAGGCTTCACCGTTGGTGCCGTACCGCGTTCGACCGGTAAACCTGAGTCAGACCAGGTCAGCCAGCCGCCGTCGAGCAGACGAACATCATTCACACCTGCATACAGCATAATTTGTGCCACGCGTGCGGCGGCGTAGACATCGCGGCCGTATAAAATCACCGTGGTGTCGTGGCGGATGCCGTGTTTCGCCAGCATCGCTTTGAGCTGAGCGTCGGACACTTTATTCCACAGCGGTTCGCTTTCGACTTCGTTGGTATCAATGTAGCCCGCGCCAGGGATATGGCTGAGCAGATACAACTTCGGCGCGCCCCAGGCGGCTTCAATCACTTTCCAGTCACCGGCCGGTTTGGCGGTTACCTCTTTACCCTGCTGAAGGTCGTGCAGCCACTGCGGGTAAACCAACTGTTCGAAGTGCGGCAGACGTTGCAGGCGGGCAGGGTCCGTAAGCGCATCGCTGAGGGTTGAGATAGCGTTAAAGCCGACTTTCTGCAGGCGGGATTTGACGGCCTGCATGTCAGTATCGCTGCCATACAATGCCACCGGCGCGTCGGTTTTCAGGTGATGTGCCTTAACCCAGGCGCTGAGTTGTTCATCATTCATCTTGTCGAGCCAGGCGGCAGACAGGTTCAGTGCGGAAGGCTCGTGTCCTGAAGGACCATTAAGCGATTGCGGCCAGCCGTTGTAAAAAGCGCTCTGACGGGTATCGATCGCCGCGCCTTGCTTTTGCTGTAACTGGTTGAGGGTGAGCGTCTGTGCTGTTTCAGCAGCCCAGGAAGAAGCGCAAGCGAGCCCTAAAGCCAGTGCCAGCGCGGTCATTTGAGAAACACGTTTCATCGAATAGCCCGACGTTGAAAAAGAGGACGACATTCTGTGCCGTCAGTTAAGTAAAAACCTTGCGTTAACGCAGCATATCGCCACATTCACGCCCAGTTTTCCATCTGTAATACGCGACCTGCTGGCGGGACGTCCTGCGCATCGTGGGTAACCTGGACCACAGGAATACCCAGTTTACGTACTTCGGTGAAGACCCACTGGCGAAAGGTATCGCGCAGCGACGCATCCAGCCTGCTAAAGGGTTCATCGAGTAACAGCGCCTGGGGTTGTGCCAGTAGCGCGCGAAGCAGGGCGACACGCGAGCGTTGCCCGCCGGAGAGCGAAGCCGGATCGCGTGAATAAAATCCTGCCAGGCCCGCGCGTGCGAGGGCGCTTTCCACCTCATGGCGTCTGGCGGGACCTTGCACGCTGGCGGGTAAGGCCAGCAGTAAATTCTGCCCAACGCTGAAATGGTCAAACAGCAGCGCATCCTGAAACAGAATGCCAATCTGGCGCTGCGCGGTAGGCAGTGTGTCTACGCGCTGTTCGTTGAGCCACAGTTCGCCTGACGCCTGAAGCTGAGGAGACAACGCCCCGATCATCCACGAAAATAACGAAGACTTACCGCTGCCGGAAGGTCCCATAATGGTGACAATGTCACTTTTATTAACCTGGAAATTAACGTCCTTCAGTAGTGCTGTCGTACCCTGGTACAACGAAACGCTTTGTACAATGAGCATTAGCGGAGTCCTTGTCGAAAGCGGCCAATCCACGCAGCGAGAAACGCCGCCAGTGCGAAAATTATAAGCGGTAACAGAAGCTGCCATAGCGCCTGGGTTGCCAGAATGGCGGTGCTACCGCCGCTGCTTAATGCCACCGCTTCGGTGGTCAGCGTGGGATAGCGCCCGGCGCCTAACCACAGCGTCGGCATATACTGGGCGATACTGACTGAGAACCCTACCGCGAAGGCAACCAGCGCCGGGCGCGCCAGCTGCGGACATTTTACTTGCCAGAATATGCGGCCCCGGGTCCAACCCAGCGTTTGCGCAATCAACATCAATCGTGGGTCAATGCGTTGCCACGCCGGTTTGAGCACAAACAGCATCCATGGCATCACCCACAGCAGGTGTCCCCAGACAATGGTTATCATCAGCCCATCCTGTCCGGCATATAACGCCAACAGATACTGTCCAGTCACTAGCGGCAGCGCAGGCAAAATGAGCGGTAGCCAGACCCAACGGTGTCCGGTTTGTGGACCCCATTCCAGCCAGGCAAAAAGTATCAGCAGCGCCAGCACGCTGGAGAGAAGCCCCAGTTGCAGGCTATTGCTGAGCGCCTCGCTATTTAGCGACGAATAGCTGGCGATCAGCGCCAGAACCAGCGCGCACACCACACCGCCAAAGGGCAAAAGTTGTACCAGCGAACGTCCGATTGTACAGGATGAAAAACGCAGGCGTTCCCCGTTTACTGCGGGAATAGTGCGTTGCCAGGCGCGCCAGAGCAGATACCCCAGCAGTGCGATGATGAGTAGCAGCAGTACCAGCAGCAGGCTGGCGAGTGCTCCTTTAGCCTGTTGCTCGGCATCGCCCTGACTGAGCCATTGCCAGCTCAACACGGCAAGCGTTGGTGGGTTTCCGGGACCAAGGACGATTGCTACATCCACTACCGAGAGCGACCAGGCGACGATCGCCAGCATGGCTTTGCCTAACGCGGGGGCGAGAGAGGGCAGAACCAGCCAGTTCAGGCATTGCAGTCGGCTGTAACCCAGCGAATCCAGGACGATAACCTGCTGCGAAAGCTGTTTTTCACTCAGCAGAGCTGAGAGGATCCATAACAAAAAGGCACTCTCTTTTACCGCCAGCGTCACGCCAAGCCCAATGCCGTAGCGGTCAGGCTGGGAGCTGTGAAACGGGAGCCATTGCCAGAGCATGCCGCCTTCGGCAAAAACCAACAGCACGCTGGTGGCGAAGGCAACGTGCGGAATCGCCAGCAGCCACGGAAGACGCGTGCACAGACGCGCCCAGCCTGCGCCGGGCCATAAGGCGAGGATCGCCAGCAGGGCGATGATCAGCGCGCCACCAGCCGCTAGGCTTACGGAAACCAGCGTTGCCAGTAACGCCTGCGGGAGTTGAGGATCGCTAAATAGCGCCAGCCAGTGTCTGGTGCTCAGCGCCGGCGTTATCAGAGAAAAAGCCGCTGGCGCCAGCGGCAGATAAACGCCCGCCATGATGGCCCAGAGTAGCAGAATTAATGTGTACCGTAGCGGCGTAGCCATTCTTGTTCCAGAGCGTTTACCCATGCAGCATGCGGTTCTGGCAGTACGGCAGGGAGCCCTTGTGGGATCCGCGCCAGCAGCGCATTACGCTGGTCGACAGGCAATTTTTGTGGATCAAGCACCGAAGGATCTCCCCAGACTGACGGGTCGGCTTTACGCAACTGCGCTTCGGGTGAAAGCAGGAAATTTGCCACGACTTTCGCTCCGGCGCTGGCACGCGCATTCGCTGGAATGGTGACAAAATGCACGTTGCCGAGCATGCCCTGTGAGAAACCAAAACTATAGCTGCTTTTGGGTAATTCACCGCTGGCCACTTTTTGCTGCGCGTGGGCAGGATTAAAGGTCATTGATAAACGCAGGGTGCCACCGTTGAGCAGCGCATCCATTCGCGCGGGCGTGGGCGGAAAATCTTTACCTTCGCGCCACAGGGCAGGATGCAAAGCATCAAGGTAATGCCACAATGGAGCGGTAACGTCGGCGAATGTGGACGCATCTGGCGCTGTTTTCAGCGCCTGCGGCTTGTTGGTGAGCGAAATTAACAACTGCTCAAGAAAAGCCGTTCCGGTAAAGTCTGGTGGACGCGGATAGGTCACCGTGCCAGGGTGCGCCTGGGCAAACTCAAGCAGTGCCTGCGGGGATTGCGGCGGCTGCGCGGTGAGATCGTGCCTGGCAATAAATGTAAGCTGTGCGCCGCCCCACGGTGATTCAGCCCCCTCCGTTGGAATGGAAAAGTCTTCATTCACCGGTTTCTGGGTATCAACATAGCGCCAGTTAGGCAGCGTTTGTGCCCACTGGGTCTGTAGCAGCCCGGCTTCTTTCAGCGTGCGGAAATTTTCGCCGTTCACCCACAGTAAATCGACCGAGCCACCGGCTTTTCGCCCGGATGCCGCTTCCGTCTGGATACGTTTTACGGCGTCGGCGGCATCCGCCAGGCGTACGATTTTCAGGTTAATGGCATAGTGTGTTTTCATCTCGCCGCTAACCCAGTCGAGATACTGGTTAACTGCGTTGTCGCCACCCCAGGCGTTGAACCACACCGTCTGACCGCGGGCGTCATTTTTGATTTGCTGCCAACTGGCGTCCTCGGCGAAAGCCGCCAGCGGAGAGAGCAGCAAACTCAGGCACAATAAGCAGTAACGCATAATATCTCCCTTGCTAAAAATGGGGGAAAGACTCAGGTCTTTTTCCGTTGATGCTCAAGATAAAGGCTTCTGGCCACGGCAATCACCACGCTCAGAGCGAACAGGATGAACAGGCCGGTAACAAACCAAAATGTGCCGCCGGTTAACAGGCTACCAGCCCATGAATAGACGATAGTGGCCGGTAACTGACCGATGCCGGTGGCGATGAAGAAATGGCGAAAACGAATCGAGGTCAGGCCTGCTGCGTAGCTTACCGGGTCGAACGGCACAAAAGGTAACAGGCGACAGACAAGAATTGTGTGCTTGCCATAGCGCTCGAAAAAAGAGTCCATGTTGTTCAGCACCGTTTTTCCGGTCAGTTTTTCCACCGCGCTGCGACCTAAAACGCGGGCAATAAAAAAGCACAGCGCCGCGCCTGCCATCGCGCTGCTCCAGGACAGAACGCCGCCCCAAAATGCGCCAAACAGCGAGGCATTGGCAAAGGTGATCACAAAGGCGGGAAGCGGTGCGACGATGGCCTGTAAGATCATCAGGAAGAACGACACGACCGCCGCCTGGGTTCCGTAAGAACGAATGAAGTTCTCAAGAGCATGCTGATCGAGCGTGGTAAATGCCGCCAGGCTGGCGTGAAGAAAATCACTCACGCCAGGTATCCACGCCCACGCCATCAGTGCGAGCAGCAGCAGGGCAAGCAAGCTTAAACGGTAATAGCGTATCCGCCGCGCTTTATTCATCTTGATCATTTACCCGCGTACTCGTGACCGGGCGCCGGATCGACATGTTTATGTCGCGCCCAGGCTTTGGCTGCCTGAACGAGGACGAATAGCGCCAGCCCCGCAACGCTGAGCTTACCGATAAATGCCCAGCTAATCCCTTCGCTGGCCAGTTCGTGCGACATCAGCGTATAGATAAAGATGCCGGGCAAGGTGGTTAGCGCAGATATCACGGTAAATGACCAGAACGGTATGGCCGTCAGCCCATAGGCATAGTTTTGAATGTTATAGGGGAACAGTGGCACGAGCCGGGTCAGGATCAGAAAGTCTACTCCGCTATGGGCAATGCCTTTTTCGATAGCCTGAAACGTTGCCGTGTGGCCAACGTATTTCAGCAGTAATTCCCGCCCAAGCCAGCGAGCCAGCATAAACGACAGCGCCGAAGCCATGGTTGCCGCCACTAACGAGATAAGCGTCCCTGTCACCGGGCCAAACAGCACACCGCCGACGATCACCAGGATGCTGCCAGGGATCAGACACAGCGCGGCAACTATAAACAGCAGGATATAAAGGGTATAGCCGAACAGGCCGCTTTGGCGGATGACATCTTGTAAATGATGGAAATTGGTGATCAGATCGGTCAGACCGTAATGATGGAAAACTCCCGCCAGAACGCAGAACAATACCGCAACAATTAGCAGCCGGTATTCTGCGTTATGCGAACTTCTTTTTCATGGGGGTTCTCCTGTAAAACCGAGTGCAATGTAGCGTTTTCGTCAGCGAAAAGTGCGCGCGAAGATATAATAAATTTCCGGCCGCAACAATGTATTACCGTGGCTTTATTGATTTTGCACAGAATAAACAGACTCTCCAGGCAAGGCCCGGAGAGTGAAAATACGCAGACGATCAGACGCGGAATTTAGCCCATACAGGCGCATGGTCGGACGGCTTTTCCATGCTGCGGATTTCATAGTCGATGCCGGTTTCTTCGCAGCGCTCCGCCAGCGGTTTGCTCGCCAGCAGCAGATCGATACGCAGGCCACGGTTATCATCAAAGCCTTTTGAGCGGTAATCAAACCACGAGAACTGGTCGTTCTTTTCAGGCCAGGCGTGACGGTAGGTATCTACCAGGCCCCAGCCCAGCAGACGTTCCATCCACTCGCGCTCTTCTGGCAGGAAGGAACATTTGCCGGTACGCAGCCAGCGTTTACGGTTCTCTTCGCCAATACCGATATCGAGGTCGGTTGGGCTGATATTCATATCGCCCATGATCAATACCGGATTGTCGCGCTTCAGTTCAGTCTCCAGGTAGTTTTGTAGGTTCTGATAAAACGCGGCTTTGGCCGGGAACTTGGTTTCATGGTCACGGCTTTCACCCTGCGGGAAATAGCCGTTGATCACCGTGATGCTG
Organism: Citrobacter sp. 21OH12SH02A-Citro; assembly: GCF_027919895.1. Taxonomy (NCBI): domain Bacteria; kingdom Pseudomonadati; phylum Pseudomonadota; class Gammaproteobacteria; order Enterobacterales; family Enterobacteriaceae; genus Citrobacter; species Citrobacter sp. 21OH12SH02A-Citro. The sequence continues at coordinate 2,713,867 of NZ_CP114801.1, read as the reverse complement.
CCCAGAGGCGACGGAATTTCCGCCATGATGATACGACGCTGCGCTTCTTCGCCATCACCCGGGAAGCCACGACGCACCGCAATCGGCGTTTCTTTCGTTAATAGTGCTACGCCGTAGTGGCCTTTCTGACCGTGATAAAAGACGTTATAACCCAGCTTTGCTACCTCTTCGAGAGGGAACATATCGTCGTGGACTTTTGTCTCCTGTAAGCCAATAACATCCGGTTGGTGTTTTTCGACAATGGCTGCCAGTTGATGGGGACGGGCACGCAGGCCGTTGATATTAAAAGAGACAAATTTCATAGTCGCTGCCACTTTGCAAGATGAATAGTGCAAGGATGGTAGCAGAATTTCTGCAGGCTGACTGCTTCTTGCCACTTGATTCCAACAATGATTGCTAATGGTGTTAACGATGGAGCAAAAACTGCACCGTTTTGGCGCGTAGCGCGTCGGAATAGAGCAATAATTTCCGATAAATTTCGTATACGATCACAATTCCAGAATTATATTTGGCGACTGAATAAAATTGCGTTTTTTCCTCTGTTTAGTCATCTGGTACGCAAACATATTCACTTTATATGCACATACAGTGAATATCGTCAGGTTGTAACTCGTTGATATTCCGTCACCGCCCTCCGTTTATGCACTTTTTTCGCTGGCTGGCACGAAGCCTGCAATCTACATTTACACCGCAAACACTATATTTATTAACATATAAATAACCTTTTATTTACCGTTGAGGTCGCTATGTCTCTGTCAATTACGCGTGAAAATTTTGATGAATGGATGATGCCCGTATACGCTCCGGCCCCTTTTATTCCGGTGCGTGGCGAAGGTTCACGTCTGTGGGATCAGCAGGGTAAAGAGTATATCGATTTCGCGGGAGGCATTGCGGTTAACGCGCTGGGTCATGCACATCCGGCATTGCGCGAGGCATTAAACGACCAGGCGAGCAAATTCTGGCATACGGGAAATGGCTACACCAACGAGCCGGTGCTGCGCCTGGCGAAAAAGCTGATTGATGCCACTTTTGCCGAGCGCATTTTCTTCTGTAACTCTGGCGCAGAAGCTAACGAAGCGGCATTAAAACTGGCACGTAAATATGCCCACGATCGTTTTGGTAGCCAGAAGAGCGGCATTGTGGCGTTTAAAAATGCTTTCCATGGTCGCACGCTGTTTACCGTCAGTGCCGGAGGACAGCCCGCCTATTCACAGGACTTCGCGCCGCTGCCGCCGGATATCCGCCATGCCGTGTATAACGATCTCGACTCTGCCAGCCAACTGATTGATGACAACACCTGTGCGGTTATTGTGGAGCCGGTGCAGGGGGAAGGCGGCGTAGTGCCGGCAACAAACGCCTTTTTGCAGGGGCTGCGTGAATTATGCGATCGCCATAATGCGCTGTTGATTTTTGATGAAGTTCAGACCGGAGTTGGTCGTACCGGCGAACTGTATGCCTACATGCACTACGGCGTTACGCCGGACCTGCTGACGACAGCGAAAGCGCTGGGCGGCGGTTTCCCCATCGGCGCACTGCTGGCGACAGAGCGTTGCGCCAGTGTGATGACGGTCGGTACGCACGGTACAACCTACGGCGGAAACCCGCTGGCCACTGCGGTGGCGGGAAAACTGCTGGAAATTGTTAACACGTCGGAAGTGCTTAACGGAGTGAAACAGCGCCACGACTGGTTTGTGGAGCGTATTAACGCCATTAACGAACGTTTTGGACTGTTTAGTGAAATTCGTGGACTCGGACTGCTGATTGGCTGTGTGCTGAACGCGGAATTTGCCGGGAAAGCAAAACTCATCTCGCAAGAAGCGGCCGTTGCCGGAGTGATGGTGCTGATTGCTGGCGCTAATGTGGTGCGGTTTGCGCCAGCGTTAAACGTCAGCGAAGAAGAAATCGCCACCGGACTGGATCGCTTTGCGCTGGCCTGCGAACGCATTAAAGCAGGAGGTTCATCATGATGGTGATTCGTCCCATTGAACGCGCTGATATCACCGCGCTGATGCAGCTTGCCAGTAAGACCGGCGGCGGGTTGACCTCGCTACCGGCGAATGAAGCTACGCTGATGGCGCGTATCGAACGTTCGCTACAAACCTGGCGCGGTGAGTTGCCCAAAAGTGAGCAGGGATATGTGTTTGTGCTTGAAGACAGCGCCAGCGGAACCGTGGCAGGGATTTGCGCCATTGAGGTGGCGGTGGGGCTTAACGATCCCTGGTACAACTACCGGGTCGGTACACTGGTGCACGCCTCGAAAGAGCTGAACGTGTATAACGCGCTGCCGACGCTGTTTCTGAGTAACGATCACACGGGCAGTAGCGAACTTTGTTCTCTGTTTCTCGATCCGGACTGGCGTAAAGAAGGCAACGGCTATTTGTTGTCGAAGTCGCGCTTTATGTTTATGGCGGCCTTTCGTGACCGGTTCAATGAGAAGGTCGTGGCCGAGATGCGCGGCGTGATCGATGAACACGGCTACTCTCCGTTTTGGCAAAGCCTCGGCAAACGTTTTTTCTCAATGGAGTTCAGCCGGGCGGATTTTCTCTGCGGAACCGGGCAAAAAGCCTTTATTGCTGAACTGATGCCTAAGCATCCGATTTATACCCATTTCCTGTCTGACGAAGCGCAAAGCGTGATTGGTCAGGTGCATCCGCAAACGGCTCCTGCGCGGGCGGTGCTGGAGAAAGAAGGATTTCGCTACCGCAACTATGTCGATATTTTCGACGGCGGACCGACCCTGGAGTGCGATATTGACCGGGTACGGGCTATCCGTAAAAGCAGGCTGGTGGAGGTGGCTGAAGGGCAGCCTGCGCCGGGCGACTATCCTGCTTGTCTGGTTGCCAATGAAAATTATCAAAACTTCCGCGTCATGTTGGTTCGTGCCGACCCGGATACTCAGCGTCTGGTACTGACGGCGGCGCAACTGGACGCCCTGAAATGTCACGCGGGCGACCATGTACGTTTTGTGCGTCTTTGTGCAGAGGAGAAAACAGCATGACATTATGGATAAACGGGGACTGGTTGACGGGGCTGGGCGAGCGTCGGGTGAAAACCAATCCCGTAAGCGGTGATGTACTGTGGCAGGGCAATGATGCCGATGCAGCCCAGGTAGCGCAGGCGTGCCGGGCCGCGCGCGCAGCCTTCGCCAGTTGGGCTAAACAGCCCTTTGGCGCACGCCAGGCCATTGTTGAAAAATTTGCCTCATTGCTGGAAAGCAATAAAGCCGAACTCACACAGATTATCGCCCGGGAAACCGGCAAACCCCGTTGGGAAGCCGCTACGGAACTGACGGCGATGATCAATAAAATTGCCATCTCCGTGAAAGCCTGGCATGCGCGTACCGGAGAGCATCACAGCGAATTACCGGATGGCGCAGCGACGTTGCGCCATCGCCCGCACGGCGTGCTGGCGGTTTTTGGCCCGTATAACTTCCCTGGCCATTTACCCAATGGTCATATTGTTCCGGCACTGCTGGCAGGCAACACATTGATTTTCAAACCCAGCGAGCTGACGCCGTGGACCGGTGAAGCCGTGACAAAGCTGTGGGAGCAGGCGGGATTGCCGCCGGGTGTGCTGAACCTGGTGCAGGGCGGTCGCGATACGGGACAGGCGCTGAGCGGGCAGGACGATCTCGATGGCCTGCTGTTTACCGGCAGTGCCAATACGGGTTATCAACTGCATCGACAGCTATCCGGCCAGCCGGAAAAAATCCTTGCTCTGGAGATGGGGGGCAACAACCCGCTGATTATTGAGAACCCGGAAGATATTGATGCCGCAGTGCATCTGACTATTCAGTCCGCGTTTGTCACCGCCGGACAGCGTTGTACCTGCGCCCGTCGCCTGTTAGTTAAAAAAGGCGCGCAGGGGGATGCGTTCCTGACGCGCCTGGTGGACGTCAGCCAGCGTTTAATGCCCGGCAACTGGGACGCAGAACCGCAGCCATTTATTGGCGGGCTGATTTCCGAACAGGCCGCGCGGCATGTCTATGATACCTGGCAGCGTCTGGAGTCGTTAGGGGGCCGGACGCTGTTAGCGCCACGTCTGGTGCAAGCCGGAACGTCACTGCTCACCCCAGGGATCATCGAACTGACCGGGGCAGCGAACGTACCCGATGAAGAGGTCTTTGGACCGCTGCTTGGCGTCTGGCGTTATGACAGCTTTGATGACGCAATTCGTATGGCGAACAACACCCGCTTTGGATTGTCGTGTGGGTTGGTTTCCCCCGAACGCAGCCAGTTTGATCAACTGCTGCTCGAGGCGCGGGCCGGGATCGTCAACTGGAATAAGCCGTTAACCGGCGCGGCGAGTACAGCGCCGTTTGGCGGCGTTGGCGCTTCCGGGAACCATCGCGCCAGCGCGTGGTATGCCGCAGATTATTGCGCCTGGCCGATGGCAAGTCTGGAATCACCGGCCTTAACGCTGCCAACGACGCTTAGCCCCGGCCTGGATTTTTCTCGCGAGGATAAGCTATGAAAGCCCGTGAGGTAAATTTTGATGGTCTGGTGGGGCTGACCCACCACTATGCGGGGCTGTCATTTGGTAATGAGGCCTCAACCAAACATCGTTTTCAGGTATCGAACCCGCGTCTGGCGGCGAAGCAGGGTCTGCTAAAGATGAAAGCGCTGGCGGATGCGGGATTTCCCCAGGCGGTGATCCCGCCTCATGAGCGGCCGTATATTCCGGTGCTGCGTCAGTTGGGCTTTACCGGCCGCGACGAACAGATACTGGAGAACGTGGCGCGTCAGGCGCCTCACTGGCTCTCCAGCGCCAGCTCCGCATCGTCTATGTGGGTGGCGAATGCGGCAACGGTCTGCCCTTCAGCCGATGCGCTGGACGGGAAAGTGCATCTGACGGTGGCGAATCTGAATAATAAGTTTCACCGTTCGCTGGAAGCGCCGACCACCGAAGCGTTGCTACGGGCGATTTTCCGTGATGAGAATAGTTTTACGGTCCACGGCGCGTTACCCCAGGTTGCACTATTCGGTGATGAAGGTGCGGCAAACCATAACCGCCTCGGCGGGGATTACGGCGACCCTGGCGTACAGCTGTTTGTTTACGGTCGTGAAGAAGGGAATGCGTCCCATCCGAAGCGCTATCCGGCGAGGCAATCCCGTGAGGCCAGCGAGGCGGTCGCCCGACTGAATCAGGTTAACCCGCATCAGCGCATTTTTGCCCAGCAAAACCCGGACGTTATCGATCTTGGCGTGTTTCATAACGATGTGATTGCGGTGTCGAATCGCCAGGTACTGTTTTGTCATCAGTTGGCGTTTGCCAGACAGCAGGCGTTGTTCGAGCAGTTACGCAGTCAGGTGGCAGGTTTTACCCCGCTGGAAGTCCCGGCTGCGGAAGTGTCGGTGCAGGATGCGGTGACTACCTATCTGTTTAACAGCCAGTTACTGAGCCGTGATGACGGTTCGATGATGCTGGTCCTGCCGCAGGAGTGTCGGGAGCATGCGGGCGTGTGGCGGTATTTGAACCGTCTGCTCGAGGAAGACAATCCGATCGATGACCTGCAGGTATTCGATCTGCGTGAAAGTATGTCCAATGGCGGCGGTCCGGCATGTCTGCGCCTGAGAGTGGTGCTTACGCCACAGGAGCTGCAGGCCATAAATCCGGCGGTTATCATGAACGATACGCTGTTTAACACGCTGAATAATTGGGTCGACCGTTACTATCGCGATCGTCTTACCGCCGCCGACCTTGCCGACCCGCAGCTGTTGCGTGAGGGGCGTGAAGCGCTGGATACGTTGACGCAATTGCTAAACCTCGGCTCTGTGTATCCCTTCCAGCAGGAGAGGACCAGCCATGGATAATTTTCTGGCCCAGACGCTGGCAGGGATAACCCCCGAGACAACCGAGGGCACAGCTCGCGGCTTTTCCTGGCAGTGGATTGGTCACGGAATTCTGGAGCTGACGCCGGTCGCTCCGGCGGAATATTCGCTGGTGCTGTCTGCTGGGATCCACGGCAATGAAACGGCCCCGGTAGAGATACTTGATTCAATTCTCTCCAGGCTGTTTAGCGGTGAACTGACGCTGACATGGCGGCTGCTGGTGATTCTGGGGAACCCGCAGGCGTTGGCGGCGGGACAACGTTATTGTCATAGCGACCTGAACCGTATGTTTGGCGGCCGTTGGCAGATTTTTGCCGCGAGTGAAGAAACGCACCGAGCCCATCAGCTTGAGCTGTGTCTGGAGGATTTTTATTCGCGGGCGAAAGAGCCAGTCCGCTGGCATCTGGATCTGCACACCGCGATTCGCGGCTCGCAGCATCTGCGCTTTGGCGTGTTGCCACAACGCAACGTTGCCTGGGACGAAGATTTTTTGGAATGGCTGGGAGAGGCTGGGCTGGAGGCGCTGGTTTTCCATCAGACACCTGGCGGCACGTTCACCCATTTTAGCGCTGAACATTTTGGCGCGCTGGCCTGCACGCTGGAACTGGGTAAAGCGCTGCCGTTTGGACAAAACGATCTGACTCAGTTTGCGCAGACGGCAGATGCGCTGGCGAAGCTGCTGCAGGGCGAGCGAATGTCACCGGGAGAAACATCTCCGCTGCGTTACCGCGTGGTGTCGCAAATCACGCGGCGTAGCGACGATTTCATTCTTCACATGGATAACCAGACGCTCAATTTTACCCCTTTTACAGAGGGCACCTTGCTGGCGCAGGACGGTGATGAACGTTTTACCGTCACCCATGATGTTGAATACGTTCTTTTTCCAAATCCAAACGTGGCCTGTGGTTTACGTGCCGGATTGATGCTCGAAAAATTATGACAAATATATATGCCCTTTTGGTTTATCCCTAAGGGCTTATTTTTACGTGCTGTTTTTATTTATTACGGATTATTCCTGGTGAATTGCTTTCTTAATAATCAGGGATGAGGTATAGTTCTTCATAATCCCTTCAAAATCATCCCGTTGTAATTTTTTATTGCAACTCTGCGCAATTTATTCTTTTTTTCTCCATAATTGATGAAAGTTTGTTTTTTACACTTTCATTGTTTTACCGTTGCTCTGATTAATTGACGCTTAAGCCGGTAAAGTTAATCTCGTCAACACGACATCACATTGCATAAGAGTCGCATGAGTGTCGTAAAAATAACTGAAAGAAAGGATAGAAATTATGCGTAAACTGACTGCTCTGTTTGTTGCCTCTACCCTGGCGCTGGGCGCTGCTAACCTGGCCCACGCCGCTGACACGACAACATCTGCGCCAGCTGATGCCAAACCAATGATGCACCACAACGGTAAGTTTGCCCCGCATCATGACATGATGTTTAAAGACCTGAGCCTGACCGATGCGCAGAAACAGCAGATTCGCGAGATCATGAAAGGTCAGCGTGATCAGATGAAACGACCGCCGCTGGAAGAGCGCCGCGCAATGCACGACATCATCGCCAGCGATAGCTTTGATAAAGCGAAAGCGGAAGCGCAGATTGCGAAGATGGAAGAACAGCGCAAAGCCAACATGCTGGCGCACATGGAAACTCAGAACAAGATTTACAACATTCTGACCCCGGAACAGAAAAAGCAGTTTAATGCCAATTTTGAGAAGCGTCTGACAGAACGTGCCGCGCAGAAGGGTAAAATGCCGCAAGCTGCTGAGTAATCGTTCAGCGTCTACACTATATCATTCACGCTGTGTGTGCTGATTGCCACTCAGTGTGAAACCAAACTCAAGACCGCCGCTCTTGTCCACAACACGTTTAACGAGGTGGGCAGGATCGGCGGTTTTTTCTTTGCTGCCTCTTGCACCGCGCTTGTGACACGTTATTCTCCTGAAGCCCGCGAAAATTCCACCTGGAGGGCGCGTTGTTCTTTTTTGCAAAACACCGGGTTCATCGCTAAGGCAAATCAACTCTGCTGCCGATAACAATAATCTGCAGGGTGAACATAACAATGATGATTTATGGCTGCCTGTTTACGGTGGGCTGCCGTGCTGCGCCTTTCTGGAGGGATGATGGAATACTTTGATATCCGCAAAATGCCGGTCAATCTGTGGCGAAATGGTGCGGGAGAAACGCGTGAGATTTGCTGTTTTCCGCCAGCAACACGAGATTTTCACTGGCGGGCGAGTATCGCCTCCATCGCAGCGAATGGAGAGTTTTCTCTTTTTCCCGGCGTAGAACGCGTGATTACCCTGCTGGAAGGCGGAGAAGTGACGCTGGAAGAGCCGAACACCTTCACGCATACCCTGAAACAGCATCAGCCTTTTACCTTTGCCGGTGACAAGGTGGTAAAAGCGAAGCTGACGGAAGGGCAGATGTCGATGGATTTTAATATCATGACCCGACGGGATGTCTGCCAGGCAAAAGTCAGAGTTGCCGATCGCACCTTTACGACCTTTGGTTCGCGCGGCGGCGTGGTGTTTGTTATCAGCGGAGCCTGGCAACTGGGTGATAAGTTGTTGACCGTCGATCAGGGTGCAAGCTGGCACGACGGTAAACACACGTTACGACTGCTGGAGCGCGAGGGGAAACTGCTGTTCAGCGAGATTAACTGGATGCCGGGGCATTCTCCGGACTCAGTTCAATAATGTCATATTGACCAGACAGAATAGGCCGGCAGAGAATTTTGTAGCCATCTTGATCAAAGCCGGCCGGCATTCGCGCGAGTGTAGCTGCCTCATCCAGCGTTGAAACGGCTCCCAGCCACAGCCAGTTATTGATGATATGGTACTGCGTCATTTCAGCGCGGGTTTCCTGCAGCGCAATGGCATTGCTCCACGGCCAGCAGATTACGCGCACTCTTTCCAGGGCTTCTACCAGACGCAAATAATGTGCTTCAGGGCTTTCTTTCCCACAGCAGGCTCCGGCGCAGCGTTTAAGCGCGGAGCGAAAACAGGCGCGCCCGTGGCTGAGGGGTTCCAGCCCCAACAGGCCGTAGCACAGCTGTTGTTCATCGGCGAGGCTTTGCAGCGTCTGTAGCGCTGCGCGGCGGTTGGCAAATAGGCCAAACAGATTGGGTGCGTGGGAGAAATCAATATCTCGTGCGTAAACCACCTGAACCGTTCGATCGGTAAGCTGCAAGGCACACAGCTGGCGATTGCGTCGCAGCCGTTTGTTAAACAGGGGCTGCTGTTCTTTGATAAGCCGCGCTTCCAGCAGCAGGGCGCCAATTTCTCCGGCCGTACAAATCCAGCTAATGCGCCTGGCCTGACGCAGCATACTCGCTTCGTCTGCGGTACGCAGATGCGCCAGCACACGGCTGCGAATATTGACACTTTTACCAATATAAAGCGGCATGGTGTCGCTATCACTGTGAAACAGATAGACGCCTGGCGCGGTGGGAAGCGCACTCAAAAACGGGCGCAGGTGCTCGGGATATTCATAGATTGCCGCTGCCTCAAATGTCAGACGAGGGGCTGATTGACGCTGTACCACTGTTGACTCCAGATGCTGGTTATTCATCCAGTGTAGCAGTTTGAGGGCGATTAAAAAAGCGGCATGAGATTCAGCAGGCTAATGCCAGATAGTGCCAATCCTGGCGCTACCCGGCATTTTGAAGGGAAAAGGATTACGCTTTTTTCCAGAAATCATCAAACACAGTGATCGGGGTGCGACGTTTATGCTCAGTTTTCACGTACCAGCCTTCAATTTTTTTCGCGACGTCGGGATCCAGCGTTTTTCCTTCCAGATAGTCGTCGATGTTGTCGTAAGTGACGCCCAGTGCGGCTTCATCCGGCAGAGAAGGGCGATCGTCCTCGAGGTCGGCAGTTGGTGCTTTCTTATATAAGTGCTCCGGGCACCCCAGCGCGGCGAGCAGTTGTTTGCCCTGGCGCTTGTTCAGACGAAATAGTGGGTTAATGTCGGTACCGCCATCGCCGTACTTAGTGAAAAATCCGGTGATGGCTTCTGCAGCATGATCGGTACCCACGACAACTCCGCTGGTCATGCCGGCGATACTGTATTGTGCCTTCATACGTTCACGGGCTTTTTCATTGCCACGCACAAAATCGCTCAGTTCAATACCCGCTTCACGCAGGGCCTGCTCGCTGGCCAGCACCGCGCCCTTAATATTGACGGTCAGTACGCGGTCCGGTTGAATAAAGGCGATGGCATCCTGGCAGTCCCGCTCATCGGCCTGAACACCATACGGTAGGCGTACGGCAATAAACTGCAGTGCGTCATTACCCGTTTCTTTTCGCAGCTCGGTGATCGCCATCTGGCACAGTTTTCCAGCGAGCGTTGAGTCCTGTCCGCCGCTAATTCCCAACACCAACGATTTCAGAAAGGGGTAGGTCTGCAGATACGATTTCAGGAAATCCACGCTGCGGCGAATTTCTTCTTCTGCATCGATGTGCGGTTTTGCGCCAAGCGCCTGGATTATCTCTTGCTGCAGAGTCATTTAACCCCCTCCGAAAAATAAAATGATCAAAAAAATGATGTGTTAAAGCTAACGCGTTGAGGCCCAAACGACAAGGGATGCGAGCCTGATATAGCATCATTTTGTTTTAATAGAATTTTCCGAAACCACCTAAGTATCCTCTGATTGCTTGAAAAATGCGTTGTTGTGCTCCAGGCTTATATAACACGCTGAAATACAAGAGGACGGAATATGAACAAGAATCTAACAGGAATTCTGAGCGCAGCGGCTGTTTTGACTATGCTGGCAGGGTGTACGGCCTACGATCGTACGAAAGACCAATTTGTTCAGCCCGTGGTGAAAGATGTGAAGAAAGGGATGAGCCGGGCGCAGGTAGCGCAGATTGCCGGTAAACCGTCTTCCGAAGTCAGTATGATCCATGCGCGTGGGACGTGTCAGACCTACATCCTGGGTCAACGAGATGGTAAAGCTGAGACCTATTTTGTTGCTTTAGATGACACCGGACACGTGATTAACTCTGGCTACCAGACCTGCGCAGAGTACGACACCGACCCGCAGGCAGCGAAGAAGTAGCAACTGTTTATTGCCTGAGCACTCGGGAAAACCGGCCACTGCGCCGGTTTTTTTATGTCACACGATCTTAATTATTGACGCGAATTATTTGCCTGAAGTGTGAGGGTGGTCATAACGCCAGGTCAAGGAGAGACAATTTAGTTGGTCAAGGAAATACCATCCGCCGGTGCAATCCCGTATACTCATTTCAGCCACCTAAAAAAGTAATTTAGCTGACGCAAGTTACCCAGAGCATGGATGCAGGTTAGGGCTTGCGGAGTGTCTGGTGACAGATAATCGCACATGAGGATCGTTTTAATGGAAAAGAAACACATTTATCTGTTTTGTTCTGCGGGCATGTCGACTTCATTGTTGGTTTCGAAGATGCGTGCTCAGGCCGAAAAATACGAAGTACCGGTTATTATTGAAGCGTTTCCTGAAACGCTGGCCGGAGAAAAAGGTCCAGTGGCCGATGTTGTATTATTAGGTCCACAAATTGCTTATATGTTGCCCGAAATTCAGCGTTTGTTACCCAACAAGCCTGTGGAAGTGATTGACTCGCTGCTGTATGGCAAAGTCGATGGTTTAGGCGTGCTTAAGGCTGCGGTTGCAGCAATTAAAAAAGCCGCAGCAAATTAATTATTTTATTTTAATTTTTCCCGTCAAAGAGTTATTTCATTAACATTCACCGCAATTATTAATTGCGGTATTTAAGGGTATTTTTCTATGAGTAACGCTATTGCTTCACTTGAAAAGGTACTCCTTCCTTTTGCTGTAAAAATTGGAAAGCAGCCACACGTTAATGCAATCAAAAACGGTTTTATTCGTTTAATGCCGTTAACCCTCGCAGGGGCCATGTTTGTATTAATCAATAACGTTTTCCTGAGCTTTGGGGAGGGGTCGTTTTTTTATTCAATGGGCATTCGACTTGATGCTACAACTATTGAAACGCTGAATAGTTTGAAAGGCATTGGTGGAAACGTCTATAACGGTACGCTGGGTATCATGTCATTGATGGCGCCGTTCTTTATCGGTATGGCGCTGGCAGAAGAACGCAAAGTCGACTCACTGGCTGCCGGGCTGTTATCCGTCGCCGCGTTTATGACCGTAACGCCATATAGCGTGGGTGAAGCCTATGCCGTTGGCGCGAACTGGCTCGGCGGTGCCAATATTATTTCCGGTATTATTATCGGCCTCGCGGTCGCGGAAATGTTCACCTTTGTGGTCCGTCGCAATTGGGTAATTAAATTACCCGATAGCGTACCGACATCCGTGTCGCGCTCTTTCTCTGCACTGATTCCTGGCTTCCTTATCCTCTCCATTATGGGGATCATCGCCTGGGCATTGAACACCTGGGGTACGAACTTCCACCAGATCATCATGGATTCCATTTCAACTCCGCTGGCATCGCTGGGCAGCGTGGTGGGCTGGGCCTACGTGATTTTTGTTCCGCTGCTGTGGTTCTTCGGTATTCACGGTTCACTGGCGCTGACCGCGCTGGACAGCGGTATCATGACGCCATGGGCGCTGGAAAACATCTCCATCTACCAACAGTTTGGTTCCGTAGACGCCGCGCTGGAAGCCGGAAAGACCTTCCACGTCTGGGCGAAACCGATGCTCGACTCCTATATTTTCCTCGGGGGTAGCGGGGCTACGCTGGGTCTGATCATCGCTATCTTCCTGGCATCGCGTCGTCCGGATTATCGTCAGGTTGCTAAACTGGCACTGCCGTCAGGCCTGTTCCAGATTAACGAACCTATCCTGTTCGGTCTGCCGATCATCATGAACCCGGTGATGTTTATCCCGTTCATTCTGGTGCAGCCGATTCTGGCGGCGATTACGCTGGCAGCTTATTACTCCGGCATTATTCCACCGATTACCAACATCGCACCGTGGACTATGCCAACCGGTTTGGGCGCGTTCTTTAACACCAACGGTAGCGTCGCTGCTCTGCTGGTCGCGCTGTTCAACCTCGGTATCGCCACGCTGGTTTACCTGCCGTTCGTGGTGGTAGCCAACAAAGCGCAGAACGTTATTGATCAAGAAGAAAGCGAAGAAGATATCGCTAACGCATTGAAATTCTAAAATTTAATCCGGCATGGCTTCACGGTCATGCCGGACTGAACCAGAGGAAAAAAGTATGTTGGATATCGAAAACATCGTTGACACGCAGTCAGAAGCAGAAGAACTCGAAGAAGTGGTGATGGGTCTCATCATCAACTCCGGTCAGGCGCGTAGCCTGGCGTACGGCGCGCTCAAAATGGCCAAGCAAGGCGATTTCGAGTCAGCTAAGGCTATGATGGACCAGTCTCGCCTGGCGCTGAACGAAGCGCACCTCGTGCAAACGAAACTGATTGAAGGCGATCAGGGCGAAGGTAAAATGAAAGTTAGCCTGGTGCTGGTTCATGCTCAGGACCACCTGATGACATCAATGCTGGCGCGTGAGCTGGTGACTGAACTGATTGAGCTTCACGAAAAGCTGAAATAGCGAGGAGTGCATAATGCAGCTACAGATTAACGCACCGGAAATCAAAACCGTCTATGAGCAGCAGCTGTTTAATGGCAAAAATTTCCATGTGTTCATCTATAACAAAACTGAGAGCATCAGCGGGCTGCATCAGCATGACTACTACGAATTTACCCTGGTTTTAACCGGGCGCTATTATCAGGAAATCAACGGTAAACGCGTATTGCTCGAACGCGGGGACTTTGTTTTTATTCCATTGGGATCGCACCACCAGAGTTTTTATGATTTTGGGGCGACAAGGATCCTGAACGTCGGTATCAGTAAACGCTTTTTTGAACAGCACTACCACCCGCTGCTGCCATTTTGTTTCGTTGCATCGCAGGTCTATCGGGCGAATAATTCGTTTCTCACTTACATTGAAACGGTTATTGCATCATTGAACTTTCGCGAGAGTGGACTGGATGAATTTGTAGAAGTGGTCACCTTCTATATTATTAACCGGTTGCGCCATCATCGCGAAGAGCAGGTGCTGGATGATATTCCGCAGTGGCTTAAAATCACCGTGGAGACCATGCATGACAAACGGCAGTTTAGCGAGAATGCGCTGGAAAACATGGTACACCTGTCCGCGAAATCTCAGGAGTATCTGACCCGCGCAACCCAGCGTTATTACAGCAAAACGCCGATGCAGATCATTAATGAAATCCGCATTAACTTTGCCAAAAAACAGCTGGAAATGACTAACTATTCTGTAACGGATATTGCTTACGAATCTGGCTACAGTAGTCCAAGTCTGTTTATTAAAACGTTTAAAAAGCTGACGTCATTTACACCTAATAGCTATCGTAAGAAATTAACTGAATTTAATCAGTAGATATTATTTGCCAATAACCCATTTTTTATAGCTTGCCCAAAATAGCGTCGGGACAGCCACGCTATACCTGACAAACGGGTTGAGCATAATACACGTCAGTGTTTTGACACTGAAGGGAGAAAGTATGAGCCAGAAATTAAAAGTCGTCACTATCGGTGGCGGGAGCAGCTACACCCCTGAGTTACTTGAAGGCTTTATTAAGCGCTATCATGAATTACCGGTTTCTGAATTGTGGCTGGTTGATGTCGACGATGGAAAAGAGAAGCTGGACATTATTTTTGACCTTTGCCAGCGCATGATCGATAAAGCTGGCGTGCCGATGAAGTTGTTTAAAACGCTGGACCGCCGTGAAGCGCTGAAAGATGCTGATTTCGTTACCACCCAGCTGCGCGTAGGGCAACTGAAAGCCCGCGAAAAGGATGAACGCATTCCGCTGAGTCACGGGTATCTGGGGCAGGAAACCAACGGCGCTGGTGGGCTGTTCAAAGGTCTGCGTACTATTCCGGTTATCTTTGATATTGTCAAAGATGTGGAAGAACTGTGCCCGAATGCGTGGGTGATTAACTTTACTAACCCGGCCGGGATGGTGACGGAAGCGGTCTATCGCCATACGAATTTTAAGAAATTCATCGGTGTATGTAATATCCCCGTCGGCATGAAAATGTTCATTAGCGATGTGCTGGCGCTGAAAGAGAGCGATGACTTATCCATCGATCTGTTCGGTCTGAACCATATGGTCTTTATTAAAGACGTACTGGTGAATGGTAAATCACGCTTTGATGAACTGTTGGATGGCGTGGCTTCAGGTCAACTGAAAGCCTCCACCGTGAAGAACATCTTCGACCTGCCGTTCAGTGAAGGGTTGATTCGCTCGCTGAAGCTGGTGCCGTGCTCATATTTGCTCTATTACTTCAAGCCAAAAGAGATGCTGGCGATTGAAATGGGTGAATACTATAAGGGCGGCGCTCGCGCTCAGGTGGTACAGAAAGTGGAGAAACAACTGTTTGATCTCTACAAAAACCCGGATTTGAACGTGAAACCGAAAGAGCTTGAACAGCGTGGTGGAGCCTATTACTCCGATGCGGCCTGTGAAGTGATCAACGCCATCTACAACGACAAACAGACCGAGCACTATGTCAACGTTCCGCACCATGGGCATGTTGACAATATCCCGGCGGACTGGGCGGTTGAGATGACCTGTACACTGGGACGCAACGGCGCCACGCCGCACCCACGTATTACCCATTTTGATGAGAAAGTGCTCGGCCTTATCTATACCATTAAAGGCTTTGAAGTCGCGGCGAGCAATGCGGCACTGAGCGGCGAGCTGAATGATGTGCTGCTGGCGTTGAACCTGAGTCCGCTGGTGCATTCTGACAGCGATGCCGAGATTCTGGCGCGTGAGCTGATTCTGGCGCATGAAAAATGGCTGCCAAACTTCGCCGGGTGTATCGAGAAACTCAAAAGCGAACAACACTAACTGAGGTCGGCTATGGAACGCGTACTGATTGTAAATGCGGATGATTTTGGCCTGAGTAAAGGACAAAACTACGGCATTGTTGAAGCCTGTCGCAATGGCGTGGTCACCTCGACAACTGCACTGGTTAATGGCGCAGCCATTGACCATGCGGTACAGCTGAGTCGCGACATACCTGAACTTGCCGTTGGGATGCATTTTGTTCTGACGCTGGGCAGGCCATTGACGGCAATGCCAGGCCTTACTCGTGACGGGTTACTGGGAAAATGGATCTGGCAGATGGCTGAAGAAGACACCTTGCCGTTGGATGAAATTTCTCAGGAACTGGCCGCGCAGTATCAGCGTTTTATTGACCTGTTCGGGCGGGAGCCAACGCATCTGGATAGCCATCACCATGTGCATATGTTCCCGCAGATTTTCCCTATCGTGGCCGGGTTTGCTGCCCAACGGGGGATTGCGTTACGGATCGATCGTCAGGCGGTATTCCAGGCGTCTGACTTTCCGCAGACGTTACGGACTTCCCAGGGATTCAGCAGCGAGTTTTATGGCGAAGCGATTTCTGAAGCCCTGTTTTTGCAAACGCTTGACGCGTCAGCAGACCGGGGAGAGTCCTCGCTGGAAGTGATGTGTCATCCGGCCTTTATCGATGACATTATTCGTCAAAGTGCCTACTGTTACCCCCGCTTAACTGAGCTTGACGTGCTGACGTCTCCGTCACTGAAATATGCTATTGCGGAGCGCGGTTATCGTCTTGGCAGTTTTCTGAACGTGTAACTCCTGAGTTTGCGGCGCATAATGCGCCGCATTTTTTTAGGCAGGTATCGTGTCGATTTTTCCGGCGCGTGACCAGACGCGGTGCGCAGTCATTAGCGTCAGCAGGGTATCCATAAACTGTGCGTCTGCACTGTCTGCCTCCACCACGCCTTCTTCTCCTTCATTTTTGATATTCAACGTTGCTTTAAACTGACGCGCATCGCCTGCCAGTGCGATAGGTTTTAAGTGCTTATACGCTTCGAGTAAGTAATATCGGGCATCACCGTTCATAGCGATATCTGCGATATTGCCACACGGAACGATAACCGCATCGACGGTCAGCGATGGTGAACCCGCAAAGGTACCGGCGATTGTCAGGACGGAACCATCATCGGCAACCACATTACCCATTCGGGAATAGAGCAGTTTGGCGTGAACGCCTTTGGCCTGTAAGGCTTGCATGATGGCAAGCAGGTCGCCCGATTTCACCTGGTCATTAAGTAGAATGGCGACCACGCGGCCCTTAATCTCACCTTGCGCACCCGCATATAAACTGAGTGACGGCGCACTTTTCAAACCATTCACGTTAGCCGGTGGGGCGATTTTGGCCTGTTCCTCGGTTAGCTCAAAACCGAGATTATCGGCAACCGCCTCGGCGAGGGCTGTATCAATATGGGCTAACTGTTCGACCACTCTTTCCCGAATATAGGGGCGCGTAACTTTGCTGAGTTCGAAGCTGAATCCGCCGATAATATGCTGCTGTTCAATTGGCATCTGACTTAGCCAGAACAGGCGAGGGTGCGCATAGTATTCGCCAAAAGAGGGGCTACGTTCGCGGATTTTGTTTCCTTCAATCCGTTCCTGATACGATTCAAATCCACCGCGTTTTGGCCCCGGCGGCGTTTCACGCGGCCAGTTATCATTGATGGAATTAGGTTCATAGTTGGCCGGGTTGGTATCGATGTCCATACGATGCATGCCGTCACGCTGGAAGTTATGGTACGGGCAGGTCGGGCGATTAATCGGGATTTCATGGAAGTTGGGCCCGCCCAGGCGGCTGATTTGGGTATCGGTATACGAAAACAAGCGGCCTTGCAGCAAGGGATCGTTGGTAAAATCGATACCAGGGACGATATGTCCGGGATGAAAAGCGACTTGTTCATTTTCGGCGAAGAAATTATCCGGATTACGGTTCAGCACCATTTTACCAACGCGTTGTACCGGAACCAGCTCTTCCGGGATCAGCTTGGTCGGGTCGAGCAGGTCAAAATCGAACTTGAATTCGTCTTCTTCAGGAATGAGCTGCAGCCCCAGTTCGTATTCCGGATAATCGCCTGCTTCAATAGCTTCCCACAGATCGCGGCGATGAAAATCGGGATCACGACCGGTAAGTTTTTGCGCTTCATCCCATACCAGCGAAGCTTTGCCCGCCAGCGGTTTCCAGTGAAAACGGACAAAGGTGGCTTTCCCTTGCGCATTTATCAACCGGAACGTGTGGATGCCAAAGCCTTCCATCGTGCGATAGCTGCGTGGAATACCCCGGTCGGACATTGCCCATATAACGTTGTGCAACGTTTCTGGCTGTAACGAGACATAATCCCAAAAGGTATCGTGGGCGCTTTGACCCTGTGGGATAGCCCAATGCGGCTCCGGTTTTACCGCATGAACGAAATCCGGGAATTTATGGGCATCCTGAATGAAGAAGACTGGCGTGTTGTTTCCCACCAGATCGAAAACGCCCTCTTCAGTATAAAATTTGGTCGCAAATCCTCGAATATCTCTGACCGTATCCGCTGAGCCTGCGCCGCCCTGAACCGTAGAGAAACGGACAAAAACCGGGGTGATTTTATTTTCATCACTCAGAAAGTCCGCTTTCGTCGTCGCGCTGAGACTGGCATAGGGCTGAAAGTAACCATGAACGGCCGAACCTCGGGCATGTACGATCCGCTCCGGGATGCGTTCGTGATCAAAATGGGTGATTTTTTCCCGCAGGATAAAGTCTTCCAGCAGAGTTGGCCCACGGTTTCCTGCACGCAGAGAGTTTTGATCGTCCGCGATGCGCACTCCCTGATTGGTTGTCAGAGCAAAATCTTCGCTGCCTTTGCGAAAACTTTCCAGCGCGTTGAGTTTGTCACTTCTGGTGTCAGGCGCTTTTAAGCTGCCGGACGTAGTGGGCTGCATGCCTGGTGGCGTGGGTTCAGGTGTTGGCCGATGTGAACCGTCTGCTGGCGCCAGTGAGTCAAGTCCTGGTTGGGATTCGCTGGCATCATGAACCGGCGCTGAGTGATGGAGTGGGTGCTTATCATTCTGTGACATTAAACTCGTCTCCTGTTTTCATCGCTTAAAGGTCGTTGTTGCCGTCAAAAGCTTTAACTATAGACCACTTGCTCAGTGGTGCAGGAACTGACCGAGGACGTAAAGCGCGATGAACCAGGCAAACAGCGCACGCAAGGCAGGACGTCAGGAGGCAAAATCGGCTAAGATAGCCGTTTTCTGATTTTTAGAATTAGTCTTTAGTGAAGCAACTGATTATGAAACCTCTTCGCCAACAAAATCGTCCGGTAATTAGCTATGTTCCTCGCGTGGAGCCAGCCCCACCAGAGCATGCAGTTAAAATGGATGCGTATCGTGACGTATGGATACTGCGCGGAAAATATGTCGCTTTTGTCTTAATAGGGGAGGCGTTTCAGCGTTCGCCTGCATTTACGGTCCCGGAATCAGCGCAACGCTGGGCTAATCAGGTTCGCCAGGAAAATGAACTGAGCGATTAATGGATATAAAAAACCGCCGGAGCATGACACTCCGGCGGTTTTTTGTTTTTCAGATCTAACAGATTTAGCGATGCGCCAGTTCGGCGTTATCGTCGCTGTCCAGAATTGTTTTATCGGTCTGTTTCAGCCATTGGCTGGTCAGCGTACCGGCTGTCATAGAACCGCTCACGTTCAGCGCGGTACGACCCATATCGATCAGCGGCTCAACGGAAATCAGCAGCGCAACCAGCGTGACCGGCAGACCCATAGCTGGCAGGACGATCAGCGCGGCAAACGTTGCACCGCCACCCACACCCGCAACCCCTGCGGAACTGACGGTTACGATACCAACCAGCGTGGCAATCCACATCGGGTCCAGCGGGTTGATCCCGACGGTCGGGGCGACCATTACTGCCAGCATTGCCGGGTACAGCCCTGCACAACCGTTCTGGCCAATGGTGGCGCCAAAGGAGGCGGCAAAAGAGGCGATGGATTCAGGCACGCCCAGACGACGGGTTTGCGCTTCAACGTTCAGCGGAATTGAGGCTGCGCTGGAACGGCTGGTGAAGGCGAAAGTCAGCACCGGCCACACCTTGCGGAAGTATTTCAGCGGGCTAACGCCGTTAATACCCAACAGGATCCCGTGTACCACGAACATAATGCCCAGACCGAGATAAGAGGCCACGACGAAGCTACCCAGCTTGATGATGTCCTGCAGGTTGGAGCCCGCAACCACTTTGGTCATCAGCGCCAGAACACCGTATGGTGTCAACTGCATCACCAAACGAACCAGCTTCATCACCCAGCTTTGCAGGGTATCGATAGCAACCAGCACACGCTCGCCTTTCGGCGCATCATCTTTCAGCAGCTTCAGTGCGGCAACACCGAGGAATGCCGCGAAGATAACCACGCTGATAATTGACGTCGGGTTAGCTCCGGTCAGATCGGCAAACGGGTTTTTCGGTATAAACGACAACACCAGCTGTGGAACGCTGAGGTCAGCTACTTTGCCAACATAGTTGGTTTCAATCGCGTTCAGACGAGCGGTTTCGGCCCCACCTTGCACCAGACCTTCTGCGGTCAGGCCGAACAGGTTGGTCACCAGAACCCCTACCAGCGCGGCAATCAGCGTAGTAAACAGCAGTGTACCGATGGTCAGGAAGCTGATTTTACCTAACTGAGAGGCGTTGTGCAGACGCGCAACGGCGCTGAGAATAGATGCAAACACCAGCGGCATGACAATCATCTGCAGCAGTTGGACGTAACCGTTGCCGACAATGTTGAACCACTGTACGGAATCTTTAAGAACCTGGCTGTCGGAACCATAAATGGTGTGCAGGGCGAGGCCAAACACCACACCCATGACCAGACCGACCAGTACTTTTTTTGCCAGACTCCACTGCTTGTGACGGGCTTGCGCCAGCACGAACAGCAGCACTACGAACACGATAATGTTCGCGATTAATGGATAGTTCATCCCCGTTCTCCTGATCTTATTATGCGTATCACCGTGTGACGGTGATTCTGTTGGCGCAAGATTAGCAGAACTGTGACTTGCCTCTTATATTCAAATGGAATTGTTTATGCCAAAAATAACTTTTTGGCTGATTTATTAGTCAACCTGGTGCGTTATAAAACGATTAAACTGCATTTGCAGCGTATTTATCATTTGTGATGACCAGCGCACCGCACTGTTCTCTTGTACGGTCTGCGGCATCCAGATTGCCCACGCGAACAGCGCCATGCACAGAAACCGCTCCAGTTGGTTGCCTTTTTGCGGCACGAGGATAGGCAGACGAAAACGCCAGCGGCAGGGCCAAAGCAGGGGGACGCCCGCCGGGGTCAACATGTCGGCCAGAATGTGGCTGAGATAACCGAGAACCATACCTTGTAAGGCATCCGCTGGAATTATCCAGGTATCAGGGACTTTCAGGTAAAACGTGGCCAGCAGGGCAAAAACCGCCAGCAGGCTATGTGTAAATCCGCGATGACCAAATGCCCGGGCAATGGGCTTTGATATCCACTTCAGACGCTGCCCCAGCAGGGATTTGGGATGATCGATATCCGGCAGCAAGCACGTTAAAATGGCTGAAGGAACAATATGCCACCAGTCACCCTGCGCAAGAACGGGCGTTAGCTCGGCATTCTTGGCAAATACCGCACAGGCAATAGAAAAAAGAAGGTGACCTTCCGCCGTCATGATAAAACCCAATAAACTGTCGATTCATACAGTATAGGGGTTTTATACAGTAGGCGGAAGAGGTGACGTTGTAACCCTTTGTCACAAGTGCGCCTTTACCGCGCCAGCCAACTGCCATCCACGGCTAGCGTATAACCATGTATATAGTCCGAGGCAGCACTTGCGAGGAACACGACCGGGCCTTTCAGGTCATCAGGCGTGCCCAGCGTCCGGCAGGCGGGCAATGCGATCATTGCCCGTCGCAGGATTAGCCGCGCAGGTGAGCGGCAGTGAGTTCGGTGAGCGAGGCCAGTTTGACGTCGGCCAGAACGAAGCGAGGATCGTCCTGATTTTCATGCGCAGGTACTACGATGGAACGCATACGGGCGGCTTTCGAAGCAATCATGCCGTTCACCGAGTCTTCCAGTGCTACGCAGTTTATAGGGTCAATGCCCAGTTTTGCCGCGCAATCGAGATAAACCTGCGGATGCGGTTTGCTGTAGGGCAGTTTTTCCGCAGAAGCCAGTGCATCGAAGCTGCTGCGCAGATCAAACATGGTTAGCACTTTTTCCAGCATATGCAGCGGCGAGGCGGATGCCAGTCCTACTTTCAACCCCTGAGATTTGCACAATGCCACGGCCTCACGCACGCCCGGCAGCAGTGGTTTTGTTTCTTCAACTAACGCAATTGCCCGGGTAATGATGCGCTCGGTTACTTCCTGACGTGAGGGACCGTTCCACGGTTGCTGTGCAAACCACAAATCAACCACCATGTCGATGCGTAAGCCAAGTGTATCGGGAAGTTCATGGCGGCGGGAGATATCAACGCCTAAACTTGCTATCACATCCAGTTCGGCCTGATCCCAAAGCGGTTCAGAATCGACCAGTAATCCATCCATATCGAAAATTGCAGCAAGAATTTGACGCGGGGTTGACATCACAACCTCTCCTTTACGGGTGATAAAAGGGATTAAGAGCCAGCCTGGACGGGCTCTGAGCGTTCATTATGGCTAATTCAGCAGTATACCGCCTTTAAAGATCAGGCGAAAACGATAATCAACGGGTAAACTTAGGCCAAAATGACACGTCTTAATCAAGGGGAACTCATGACGTATCAACAAGCTGGACGCATTGCCATCTTGAAAAGGCTGGTGGGATGGGTGATTTTCATTCCCGCGCTGATTTCAACCCTGGTTTCAGTACTGAAGTTTATGTATGCGCACAGCGAAAAGCAGGAAGGGATTAACGCGGTCATGCTCGATTTTGCTCATGTGATGATCGACATGATGCGTGTGAACACACCTTTTCTTAACGTGTTTTGGTATAACTCGCCGACGCCCGATTTTCAAAGTGGACTGAATCTCGTTTTTTGGCTGATTTTCATTCTGATTTTTATCGGTCTGGCGTTGCAGGATTCAGGCGCCAGAATGAGCCGTCAGGCGCGTTATTTACGCGAGGGCGTTGAGGACCAGTTGATTCTGGAACAGGCAAAGGGCAGTGAAGGGTTATCACGCGAGCAACTTGAGTCGCGTATTGTGGTACCGCACCATACGATCTTTTTACAAATTTTCCCGCTCTATATTTTGCCGGTGATCGTTATCGTGATTGGCTACTTCTTCTTTTCATTACTGGGTTTTTTGTAACTGCTGCACTATCAGGCCTGACGCGTTGTGAAACGCCAGGCCAGATAAGCAACGTGCGACTTTGCTAAGCCGCCAGTAACCGGTCCAGCGCTTTCTGCGCCACGACCAGATGCTGTCCCCCGAACAGAATAGCCCTGTTCAGCAGCGTATAGAGCTGGTAGACAGGCTGTCTGTCGAGAAAATCCAATGGTAGCGGAGAAACAGACTGATAACCGTCATAGAGTTGCGGCGGCTGATCGGTATGTAACGGCAGCATTGCCAGGTCACACTCTCTGTCCCCCCAGTAGCAGGCAGGGTCAAAGATGTACGGGCCGTTCGGGCCGAGGGCGCAGTTCCCGGACCACAAATCACCATGCAGAAGAGATGGCTGCGGCTGATGGGAAGAGAGACGCTGCTGAACATGCTCGACAATGGCGTCGATATTGCCAAACGCAATGCCTTTTTCAGCGGCGAGTTCCAGCTGCCAGCCAATACGCTGCTCGGCAAAAAAGGTTGACCAGCGACGTTGCCAGGTGTTGGGCTGCGGCGTGGTAGAGAGCGCATTATCGAAGTCGAGCCCAAACTGCGGCTGATCGCTCCATTCATGCAAATGCGCCAACTGTTGGCCGAGGATAAACGCGTTGTGCGCATCAAGCGGACGGGGAGGGAGGAAATCCATCACCAGAAAGCTGTAATCTCTGTCTGCGCCTACCGCCCAGACTTTCGGTACAGATACGGTTTGACTGCGAGAAAGTAGCTCCAGCTGATCGGCTTCCGCCGTAAAGCCGGTTAACAGCTCTCTTTCATCGCATTTAACGAAAAAATCGCGCCCCGCATAGCGTAAATGCCATGCGGCGTGGATCTCTCCGCCGGGCAGTTCGTTACGCAGTTCGATTTCGCCTTCACCTAATTGCTCGCTTAAAAGACGACTGATAGCCTGCCACATGATGTCTCTCCCCATGTTGTCTGCCAGATCATAAGGTTAGCGCAAGAATGCGGTTAAAAAACACGAACTGACGCACACCACGGACGCGTCATCGCTGGAAAGGCACTTAATGTGTGTCGTTCTTCTTCACCTCGCATCGTTGTGAAGACGCCTGGTCGCACATGATTCACTGCTTTGTAATCATGTGATTTTTTATCATAGACGTATAACACCCATGCCGACAGTTTTACGGGGAAATCCCCTTGTATCTAGACAAGGGGAAGCCGTCATTACTGAGCCAGATACGCGTATATTTTTTGCGTATCGTCTAAAGCGCACAGACGCGTACCCTGATTCAGGGTGGCGGCGCTACCTGCGGCGACACCGTAACGAACAATATCTGCAAAAGGTGCGCTCTCCGCCAGTTTAAGCGTCATGGCCCCGACCATACTGTCGCCCGCACCTACGGTACTTTGACTCTTCACCGGTGGCGGAACCACCTGGACACAGGTTTCACGATCAACGCCAAGCGCTCCTTGTGGTCCAAGCGAGACCACTACGCGATGCGCTTTTCCGCTTTGCACGATTTCCTGCGCGGCGTTGCGCACATCATCGGGCTGCGTGAGTTCGCGATTCACCAGCGCGCTCAGTTCTTTGAGGTTGGGTTTGACCAGTTCGATATTGCCGATGGTTAATGCTGCTGCCAGCGCTTCGCCAGAACTATCGACGATACAGCGAATCCCTTGTTTTTGTGCTGTGGTAATGAGCCGGGTCAGCTTCTCAAGCTGTACACCAGGCGGCAAACTGCCGCTAATAACCAGCAGTGCGCCAGACTCAATTTCCAGCACCTGATCCTGAAGTTGGTAGAACTCATCATCGGTGAGCGCAGCGCCTGGCATGACGAAACGATACTGTTCGCCGCTGGACTCAACGTGGACATGGAGATTTTGTCGGGTCCAGTCTTTAGCTTCGACGGTGGACACGGGAACATTTTCGTCGGCGAGCAAAGCAACAAGATGCTCTCCGGTGGCGCCACCCGCAGGGAAGATGGCCGTAGCGGTGCCGCCAAGATGGGCAATTGCGCGAGCGACGTTGATACCGCCGCCGCCGGGTTCAAAAACCGGCGAGGTACAGCGAAGCTTACCTTCCGGGTAGATTTGCGGCGTGATTGTTGCGCTATCGAGAGAGGGCGCAAGTGTTAACGTATAGATACGTACCATCTTTACCTCCTGTTAGGCTGTCCTCAGTCTGGCACTTAACCCCCCGAAAGTGAAGTAATTAACAACATGATTTTTCATATCTTTATTTAAAATAATCGCGTTAAAGATATATAAATAAAAAAACGGTTTAGGAACGCTCTTATTCAAAAAATGAAATAAGAATTTATTGCTATGTTATTCGAGTCTTTTTATAATTTGTTACCTTTCAAGGGTCTTTTGTCATTGATCCATATGAAAGTTTCCGAGACCGTTATGGTCTCTTTTTTTGTTGTACGGACTCTTAATAAATGAAGCTTTTGAAGACAGTGCCCGCAGCGTTACTGCTGACGGGTGGCCTGCTTGCGTCAATGCAGGCTGCCGCCGATGATTCCGTTTTTACTGTCATGGATGACCCTTCCAGCGCGAAAAAACCCTTTGAAGGTAACCTGAACGCGGGATATCTCGCCCAGTCAGGCAACACAAAAAGTTCTTCTTTAACTGCAGACACCACCATGACCTGGTACGGTCAAAATACGGCGTGGTCTTTGTGGGGAAATGCCAGCAATACCTCCTCAAATGATGAGCGTTCATCAGAGAAATATGCCGTAGGTGGCCGTAGTCGTTACAACATGACCGACTATGACTATCTCTTTGGTCAGGCAAGCTGGCTGACCGACCGTTACAACGGCTATCGCGAGCGTGACGTGCTAACCGCAGGTTATGGTCGTCAGTTCCTCAACGGACCGGTGCACAGCTTCCGTTTTGAATTCGGTCCAGGTGTGCGCTATGACGAGCACACGGATGGCACCACCGAAACACAGCCGCTGGGCTATGCGTCCGGGGCCTATGCGTGGCAGATGACGGACAATACTAAGTTTACGCAAGGTGTGTCGGTATTTGGTGCTGACGATACAACGCTCAATTCTGAAACGGCCTTGAACGTTGCCATCAACGAACACTTTGGGTTAAAGGTGGCTTACAACGTTACCTGGAACTCTGAACCACCGGCAACAGCGCCGGAGCATACCGATCGTCGTACTACTGTGTCACTCGGCTATCGTATGTAATGACAAGCCGGGTCAAATAATTGGCCCGGCTTTTCTCAATTAACGTTAAATTTATTTAATATTAAATCTGTGTTTTATTTTTAATACTTATCAATAACGCGCTATTTTCAGACGAATTCGATTTAATTGATAAATACAACGGAACCGGGACAGCGTGTGCCAGTATTTTAACCCCAGATCATCGCAGCCCAACGTAGCATCAGCATTGCCGCACAAATAACGAGCAGTATCACAACCATCTTCCAGTGTTTCTTCGCAAAGCGATTTGTTGGCATTGTCCTTTTCCTGCTCAGGTTAGATGACTTTATACAAGTGTAACAAAAACGTCAGGGTGTCAGTGAATTGATTTACATCATAGAGTGCGCGTTGATTGTTGCTTTGATCGGCTCGTAATGCCGTGTACACTGTCAAACGGTGTTATCAAAAAGCGGGTGTAGGTCCAGTGTAGCCATTAAGGCGACCAGTGACATATTTCGCAGAGTGAAGCGGGAATCAGCCCACACCTTTTTGATGATTTTAAATATTGAATCTTTGTATGTGATCTTACGTGTGGGTCACCACTGCAAATAAGGATATAACATGCCTGTTATTACTCTTCCTGATGGCAGCCAACGCCATTACGACCACGCTGTAAGCCCCATGGATGTTGCGCTGGACATCGGTCCAGGTCTGGCGAAAGCCACTATTGCTGGCCGTGTTGACGGTGAGCTGGTAGATGCTTCCGATCTGATTGAGCATGATGCGAAGCTCTCCATCATCACCGCGAAGGATGAAGAAGGTCTGGAGATCATTCGTCACTCCTGTGCGCACCTGTTAGGGCACGCGATCAAACAACTCTGGCCGCACACCAAAATGGCGATCGGACCGGTTGTTGATAACGGTTTTTACTACGATATCGATCTTGACCGTACGCTAACCCAGGAAGATGTCGACGCGCTCGAGAAGCGGATGCACGAGCTCGCTGAGAAAAACTACGATGTCATTAAGAAGAAAGTCAGCTGGTACGAAGCGCGTGAAACCTTCGTGAAGCGTGGCGAGACCTATAAAGTCTCCATTCTTGATGAAAACATTGCCCATGATGACAAGCCTGGCTTGTACCATCATGAAGAATATGTCGATATGTGCCGTGGCCCGCACGTGCCGAACATGCGTTTCTGTCATCACTTCAAACTGATGAAGACCGCTGGGGCATACTGGCGTGGCGACAGCAATAACAAGATGCTGCAGCGTATTTATGGTACTGCGTGGGCCGATAAAAAAGCCCTGAGTGCCTACCTGC
Source organism: Citrobacter sp. 21OH12SH02A-Citro (assembly GCF_027919895.1). Classification (NCBI taxonomy): domain Bacteria; kingdom Pseudomonadati; phylum Pseudomonadota; class Gammaproteobacteria; order Enterobacterales; family Enterobacteriaceae; genus Citrobacter; species Citrobacter sp. 21OH12SH02A-Citro. Next base: position 2,686,401 of record NZ_CP114801.1, on the reverse strand, counting down.
AACGTCTGGAAGAAGCGGCCAAACGCGACCACCGTAAAATCGGTAAGCAGCTTGACCTGTATCATATGCAGGAAGAAGCGCCGGGTATGGTGTTCTGGCACAATGATGGCTGGACAATCTTCCGTGAACTGGAAGTCTTTGTTCGCTCAAAACTGAAAGAATACCAGTATCAGGAAGTTAAAGGTCCGTTCATGATGGACCGCGTGCTGTGGGAAAAAACAGGTCACTGGGATAACTACAAAGATGCGATGTTCACGACCTCCTCTGAGAACCGTGAATACTGCATTAAGCCCATGAACTGCCCGGGCCACGTGCAGATCTTCAATCAGGGTCTGAAATCCTATCGTGATCTGCCGTTGCGTATGGCCGAGTTTGGTAGCTGCCACCGCAATGAGCCGTCAGGCGCGCTGCATGGCCTGATGCGTGTTCGTGGCTTCACTCAGGATGATGCACATATCTTCTGTACAGAAGAGCAGATCCGTGATGAAGTTAACGCTTGCATTCGTATGGTCTACGATATGTATAGCACCTTTGGCTTCGAGAAAATCGTCGTCAAACTGTCCACTCGCCCCGAAAAACGTATCGGTAGCGATGAAATGTGGGACCGTGCTGAAGCTGACCTGGCCGTTGCGCTGGAAGAAAACAACATCCCGTTTGAGTACCAACTGGGTGAGGGCGCATTCTACGGTCCGAAAATTGAATTTACCCTGTATGACTGCCTCGATCGTGCATGGCAGTGCGGTACTGTACAGCTGGACTTCTCTCTGCCGTCCCGTTTAAGCGCCTCTTATGTTGGCGAAAACAACGAGCGTCAGGTGCCGGTTATGATTCACCGCGCAATTCTTGGGTCGATGGAACGTTTCATCGGTATCCTGACCGAAGAGTTCGCTGGCTTCTTCCCGACCTGGCTTGCGCCAGTTCAGGTTGTCGTCATGAACATCACCGATTCACAGTCTGAATACGTCAACGAATTAACGCAGAAACTACAAAATGCGGGTATTCGTGTAAAAGCAGACTTGAGAAATGAGAAGATTGGCTTTAAAATCCGCGAGCACACTTTACGTCGTGTCCCTTACATGTTGGTCTGTGGCGACAAAGAGGTAGAAGCAGGCAAAGTTGCCGTGCGCACCCGTCGTGGCAAAGACTTGGGCAGCCTGGACGTAAATGAAGTGATTGAGAAGCTGCAACAAGAGATTCGCAGCCGCAGTCTTCAACAACTGGAGGAATAAGGTATTAAAGGCGGAAAACGAGTTCAAACGGCACGTCCGAATCGTATCAATGGCGAGATTCGCGCCCTGGAAGTTCGCTTAACAGGTCTGGAAGGCGAAGCTTTGGGTATTGTGAGTCTGAGAGAAGCGATCGAAAAAGCTGAAGAAGCTGGAGTAGATTTAGTTGAAATCAGCCCTAACGCCGAACCGCCAGTTTGTCGTATTATGGACTACGGCAAGTTCCTTTATGAAAAGAGTAAGTCTTCTAAGGAACAGAAGAAAAAGCAAAAAGTTATCCAGGTTAAGGAAATTAAATTCCGTCCTGGCACCGACGATGGCGATTACCAGGTAAAACTCCGCAGCCTGGTACGCTTTCTGGAAGATGGCGATAAGGCTAAGATCACGCTGCGTTTTCGCGGTCGTGAGATGGCCCACCAACAGATCGGTATGGAAGTGCTCAACCGCGTCCGTGACGATCTGAGTGAACTGGCAGTAGTCGAATCCTTCCCTACGAAGATCGAAGGCCGCCAGATGATCATGGTGCTCGCTCCTAAGAAGAAACAGTAAGGCCTTCAAGTAGCAATGTCTGTGGAGCCTGCGGGTTCCACAGCCGTTGTTCGCCTACGTTTCGTTTATTAACAATGCGAAGTGGAAGTTATTAAAATGCCAAAAATTAAGACCGTACGCGGTGCTGCTAAGCGCTTCAAAAAAACCGGTGGTGGTGGATTTAAGCGTAAGCACGCAAACCTGCGTCATATTCTGACCAAAAAATCTACTAAGCGTAAACGTCACCTGCGTCCAAAAGGCCTCGTTTCTAAAGGCGATCTGGGTCTGGTTATCGCGTGCCTGCCGTACGCATAAGCCGTTAACGTTTAATTAATTTTTTTACTAAGAATATAGATACAGGAGAGCACATATGGCTCGCGTAAAACGTGGTGTAGTTGCCCGTGCACGTCACAAGAAAATTTTGAAACAAGCTAAAGGCTACTACGGTGCGCGTTCTCGCGTATACCGCGTTGCCTTCCAGGCTGTTATCAAAGCTGGTCAGTACGCTTATCGTGACCGTCGTCAGAAAAAGCGTCAGTTCCGTCAACTGTGGATTGCGCGTATCAACGCAGCAGCACGTCAGAACGGTATTTCTTACAGCAAATTCATCAACGGCCTGAAAAAAGCCTCTGTTGAAATCGACCGTAAGATCCTGGCTGACATCGCAGTATTCGACAAAGTAGCGTTCACCGCTCTGGTCGAAAAAGCGAAAGCAGCTCTGGCATAAGCCGGTGAAAAGAGGGAGCCTGGCTCCCTCTCTTTTATTTGTAGTGCAATCAATTGGTTGACAATTTATCCGTAAGCCTTTTCAATAAAGGTTGTCCGGTTTTTACCACACAAGGTAACGCAAGCATGAATGCTGCTATTTTCCGCTTCTTCTTTTACTTTAGCACCTGAACTCAGGAGGCTTGCGCGTGAAAGAAGAAACGGAAAACAGCGCCTAAAAGCCTCCCTGGTGGAGGCTTTTTTTATACACGTTATCCTTCAGGCTGCCTCTGCGTTGGCTGCAGTCGCTTACCCCAGTCACATATTTGTCTGAGGATTAGCGCTCTACTGCTGTCTTGACTCAGTCAGAATGATTTTGTGTATATACGAGCGACTAGTGAATATCGCAACATAACGAGGAAAACCATGTCACATCTCGCAGAGCTGGTTGCCAGTGCAACGGCCGCCATTAACCAGGCTTCAGATGTTGCCGCGTTAGACAATGTCCGCGTCGAATATTTGGGCAAGAAAGGGCACCTGACCCTTCAGATGACTACCCTGCGTGAACTGCCGGCAGAAGAGCGCCCGGCAGCAGGTGCGGTGATAAACGAAGCCAAAGAGCAGGTTCAGCAAGCGCTGAACGCGCGTAAAGCCGAATTAGAAAATGCCGCGCTGAATGCTCGTCTGGCTGAAGAAACTATCGATATCTCCTTGCCTGGGCGTCGTATCGAAAACGGCGGTTTGCATCCGGTAACGCGGACTATCGATCGCATTGAAAGTTTCTTTGGTGAGCTGGGCTTTACCGTGGCGACCGGTCCGGAAATCGAAGATGACTATCATAACTTCGATGCGCTGAACATTCCTGGCCATCACCCGGCGCGTGCTGACCACGACACTTTCTGGTTTGATGCGACGCGTCTGCTGCGTACGCAGACTTCCGGCGTGCAGATCCGCACTATGAAAGAAAAACAGCCGCCGATCCGTATTATCGCTCCGGGCCGCGTATATCGTAACGACTACGATCAGACGCACACCCCAATGTTCCATCAGATGGAAGGGCTGATTGTTGATACCAATATCAACTTCACCAACCTGAAAGGCACGCTGCATGATTTCCTGCGCAACTTCTTTGAAGAAGACCTGCAGGTTCGTTTCCGTCCTTCCTACTTCCCGTTCACCGAACCTTCTGCGGAAGTTGATGTGATGGGTAAAAATGGCAAATGGCTGGAAGTATTGGGTTGCGGAATGGTTCACCCGAACGTGCTGCGTAACGTCGGTATCGATCCGGAAATCTACTCTGGCTTTGCATTCGGTATGGGTATGGAGCGTCTGACCATGCTGCGTTACGGCGTAACCGATCTGCGTTCTTTCTTCGAAAACGATCTGCGTTTCCTCAAACAGTTTAAATAAAGGCAGGATAAAACAATGAAATTCAGTGAACTGTGGTTACGCGAATGGGTAAACCCGGCGATTGATAGCGATGCGTTATCAAACCAAATCACGATGGCGGGTCTGGAAGTTGACGGTGTGGATCCTGTTTCTGGCGCGTTCAACGGTGTTGTGGTGGGCGAAGTGGTTGAGTGCGCTCAGCATCCTAACGCTGACAAACTGCGCGTCACCAAGGTGAATGTCGGCGGCGACCGCCTGCTGGATATCGTCTGCGGTGCGCCAAACTGCCGTCAAGGTTTGAAAGTGGCTGTAGCAACCGTTGGTGCCGTTCTGCCGGGCGATTTCAAAATCAAAGCCGCGAAACTGCGCGGTGAGCCGTCTGAAGGCATGCTGTGCTCGTTCTCCGAGCTGGGCATTTCCGACGATCACAACGGTATTATCGAACTGCCTGTCGATGCACCAATTGGTACCGATATCCGTGAATACCTGAAGCTTGACGATAATACTATCGAAATCAGCGTCACTCCGAACCGCGCCGACTGCTTAGGCATTATCGGTGTGGCACGTGACGTAGCTGTATTGAACAAAGCCCCTCTGGTTGAGCCGGAAATAGCGCCAGTAGCCGCAACCATTAGCGACGTCCTGCCGATTCAGGTCGACGCGGTGGAAGCCTGCCCACGCTATCTGGGCCGCGTGGTGAAAGGCATTAACGTTAAAGCGCCAACCCCGCTGTGGATGAAAGAAAAACTGCGTCGTTGCGGCATCCGCTCGATCGATGCCGTGGTTGACGTGACTAACTATGTGCTGCTCGAATTGGGCCAGCCGATGCACGCATTCGACAAAGACCGCATTGAAGGCGGGATTGTTGTCCGCATGGCAAAAGAAGGTGAAACCCTGGTATTGCTGGACGGCAGTGAAGCGAAGCTGAATGCGGATACGTTGGTGATTGCGGACCATAACAAAGCGCTGGCAATGGGCGGCATCTTTGGTGGCGAGCACTCCGGTGTGAATGATGAAACGCAAAACGTCCTGCTGGAATGCGCGTTCTTCAGCCCGCTGTCTATTACCGGTCGCGCACGTCGTCACGGTCTGCACACCGATGCGTCTCACCGCTATGAGCGTGGTGTCGATCCGGCGCTGCAACATAAAGCCATGGAACGTGCTACGCGCCTGCTGATTGATATCTGCGGCGGCGAAGCGGGTCCAATCATTGACGTGACGAACGAAGCCTCGCTGCCAAAACGCGCAACCATTACGCTGCGCCGTAGCAAACTGGATCGTCTGATCGGACACCATATTGCGGATGAGCAGGTGAGCGATATTCTGCGCCGTCTGGGTTGTGATGTCACGGAAGGGCAAGATGAGTGGAAAGCGGTAGCGCCGAGCTGGCGTTTCGATATGGAGATCGAAGAAGACCTGGTCGAAGAAGTCGCCCGTGTATACGGTTATGACAATATCCCGAATACGCCAATTCAGGCGGGTCTTATCATGGGTACTCATCGTGAAGCGGATTTGTCGCTGAAACGCGTAAAAACCATGCTGAATGACAAAGGCTACCAGGAAGTTATTACCTACAGCTTTGTCGACCCGAAAGTCCAGGCGCTGCTACACCCGGGTGAAGAAGCGCTGTTGCTGCCAAGCCCAATCTCGATTGATATGTCGGCAATGCGTTTATCCCTGTGGACCGGCTTGCTGTCTACGGTAGTGTACAACCAGAATCGTCAGCAAAACCGCGTGCGTATTTTCGAAACGGGTTTACGTTTCGTACCGGACACGCAGGCCAACCTCGGGATCCGTCAGGATCTGATGCTGGCGGGCGCGATCTGCGGTAACCGTCATGATGAACACTGGAATCTGGCAAAAGAGACTGTTGATTTCTATGATCTGAAAGGCGATCTGGAAGCGGTTCTCGACCTGACCGGCAAGCTGGCGGATATTCAATTCAAAGCTGAAGCGAATCCAGCACTGCATCCGGGGCAGTCTGCGGCGATTTATCTGAAAGGTGAACGCATTGGTTTCATTGGGGTTGTTCATCCTGAACTGGAACGTAAACTGGATCTGAACGGTCGCACTCTGGTGTTTGAACTGGAGTGGAACAAGCTCGCAGACCGCGTGGTGCCTCAGGCGCGTGAAGTTTCTCGCTTCCCGGCGAACCGTCGCGACATCGCAGTCGTTGTGGCAGAAAACGTTCCCGCTGCGGATATTTTATCCGAATGTAAGAAAGTTGGCGTAAATCAGGTAGTTGGCGTAAACTTGTTTGACGTGTACCGCGGTAAGGGTGTTGCGGAGGGTTATAAGAGCCTCGCTATCAGCCTGATCCTTCAGGATACCAGCCGTACACTTGAAGAAGAGGAGATTGCCGCTACCGTCGCCAAATGTGTAGAGGCATTAAAAGAGCGATTCCAGGCATCATTGAGGGATTGAACCTATGGCGCTTACAAAAGCTGAAATGTCAGAATATCTGTTTGATAAGCTTGGGCTTAGCAAGCGGGATGCCAAAGAACTGGTCGAGCTGTTTTTCGAAGAGATCCGTCGTGCTCTGGAAAATGGTGAGCAGGTAAAACTCTCTGGTTTTGGTAACTTTGATCTGCGTGATAAGAATCAACGTCCGGGCCGTAATCCGAAAACGGGCGAAGATATTCCCATTACAGCACGGCGCGTGGTGACCTTCAGACCCGGACAGAAGTTAAAAAGCCGGGTTGAAAACGCAACGCCGAAAGAAGAGTAATCTGAACTAACTAAAAAGGCCGCGAATGCGGCCTTTTTTCTTAGTGGGCCAGAAGGAAAAACAGCCCGGTCAGTGCTGCGCTCAGCAGGTTAGACAACGTGCCCGCCAGGATCACTTTAAGCCCCATTTTAGCAATGAAACTTTTTTTCCCCGGCACAATCCCCCCCAGTACGCCAATCAATGCGGCAGGAGAGGACAAATTGGCAAACCCAGCCAGCGCCATGATCGTTATTATCTGCGAATATTCCGACAGTTGGTCTTTCATTGGAATAAAGCTGGTATACGCGACGAACTCATTCAACACCAATTTTTGACCTAACAGGCTGCCAATTTGCAAGACTTCGTTAGTGGGAATGCCCAACAGCCAGGCAACCGGAGCAAAGAGGTAACTGAAGATAAATTGTAGCGTGACGTTACCATAGCCGAAAAAGCCACAAAACCAGCCCAACAAGCCGTTCACCATAGCAATTAATGCAATCAGTGCCAGAAGCATTGCCCCCACGTTAGCGGCGAGCTTCAGCCCGATAGTCGCGCCATTTGTCGCCGCTTCAACGATGTTGATAGGCTTTTCATCTTGACCAAGCATATCGCCTGACACGTCGGCAGTGTTTTCGGGTTCCGTTTCTGGAAACAGCATTTTCGCCATTAACAGACCGCCTGGTGCTGACATAAAAGAGGCGGCTACCAGATAGCGAATTTCGATCCCCATACTGGCATAGCCAACCAGCACTGAGCCTGCGATAGAGGCCACACCACCTGTCATGAGGGCAAACAGTTCTGAGCGCGTCATGCGTGGCGCATAAGGCTTCATCAGGACGAAGACGTCAGTATTGCCCGCAAAAATATTGGCCGTTGCAGCCATGGATTCTGCCGGGCTGGTGCGTAGCAGTTTATGGATACCCGTACCGATGAGACGGATAATCCACTGCATGATGCCTAGGTAGTACAGCACGGAGAACAATGCTGACATAAAAATGATAATCGGCAGAACATGCACGGCAAATACAAACCCCATTTTGAACTGTCCGAGATTACCGAAGAGAAAGTTAATCCCTTCCGACGAATAGTTCAGCATGCCTGACAGACTGTTTGATATGGCGAGTAAGATTTTTTCCCCTAAGGGGACATACAGGATAAATGCAGCAAAAAGAGCCTGGATTGCAAAGGCGCCGCCAACAGTGCGAAACCGGATAGCTTTGCGATTTTCTGAACATAGCCAGGCAACGAGTAACAGGACAACAATGCCAAGTATGACGATGAGTATCTGCATGGTTTATCCCTCATCGGCATCAATGATGCTACGGAAAAGATCTTTAAAGAGAGCATCCCGCTCAATAAATTTTGCGACCTGAATGACGTGACGGCGGTTATCAAAACTCCAGCTCAGATTGTCATTGATCAAAGGGGATGTACGGTATTCACAGGTGAACCAGTCAGGATTCAGGACATAGCCAACCGTAGTGATATCCCAAATGACTTTGCGGGATGCAAAACCAATCCAGGGGCATCGCGGGGCAATTTCAGCAAAGTAGCTACCAATGCGGCTGGTCTCTGCAAAATAGTGCTGCATCTCTGGGACCGATGAGGCCATAGTGTTAGCCACGCCAAAGCAGGGGATTTGGGTGAGCGCTACGCCGCTATCAAAAAGTACCCGACTCGCCGCAATGTCCTGCATCAGGTTGAATTCATGATTATCTTTCCAGGCATAACTGTTACCCCCAAGCCAGATGACATGAATCTTTGTGACGATGTCCGGCGCGAGGAGCAGTGCGTTAGCGATATTGGTCGGCGCGGCGATTGCGAGTACATGTAATGTTTGCTCAGCCGTTCTTGCCCGGTTAATCAAATCCTGTACTGCTGCTGACATCTCCGGCTGGTTGCTATCTTTCAGATAGCGTGTTGAACCCTGGAATATTTGCGGTATGTTTTCGCGGCGGGGGAGTTTGTTAAATACGCGATAGATCTCATCGACGCTCAGTTGCATGCCTACTGCGGGATCGTCAACATATGTGTGCGAGCCCTCTTTACCAAAATAGTGGTTGGTAAACGGAGCGGCGTAAACAGCTTGCAGATCGAGGCGCTCCGGGTGTAAGAATGCCCAGGCAATGGCCATCTGATCGTCAATTTCATTGTAGGTATCGCTGTCAATAACGATAGGCACTTTGCCATACTTAGGTGGCGTAATTAAGGTAATACGCTGCGCTGAAGTTAATTCAGGCCAGTGGATACTTAACATCGTTAATGTTCCTTAAGTTAGAAGTCGTAGGCCAGTCGATAAATGAGAATATCGCCATATCCATCCGCACCAAGTTTGTTATAAAAGTATCGATACATTAATGTGGTGGATATATGAGGCATGATTTTCCAGGTAATATTCAGGCCGCCGTTTAAACCATTGCTACCATGATTGTTAGCGGTATAGTCATCATTACGGTCAAGTTCTATTTCATTCCAATTGGACAGTAAGAAGTCCTGGTTGAGAAGATTGAAAGCATAGCCAGCGTTCCATCCGATTGAGAAACCATTAAGTCCATTAATATCATAAGCTGGGCCAAAATTACTGTGCGCGGTAATGTACTGACGAGCAATCCAGGGTTTAAACCACCATCCATCGCCTTTCAGGTCGGTATAGCCAAGCCCAATAAATTGATTCGTCTCTTTAAAATTAGGGCTTTGCGAATTATAGACTTTTGTAAATAGGCTGGCACCCGTTTTCCAGAGGTAGGTATGAATTTCACCATTCGCAGTCTGCCCCTGATTTCCTTCGTCATCTAGAATGTTTTCAAAATCATAAAAACCGTACATTTCACCCCAATCAAAACCAATACCTCCCTCAATACCAATTAAGGCTTGTTCATATTCGAGGTCTTTAACACCGGCATCCCAGGATTGATAGTCAAAATGTATATTTCCCCAACCGTATTGTTGTTCAGCTAATGAGGAAAAAGCTACGCACGATAATAAAGCCCCGAAGGCGATTTTTTTCATTTTATATCCCTATTTTGGTGGTGGATTAATATCAGTATTTAGTACAAGCTAATCGTTTTAATACGAGTTCATGGGATGGCATATTGGCTGCGCCTTCACGCTCTACGGCCAGTGCTGCAAATACACAGGCGTAATGAATTGCGTTGGCAATATTTTCTCCACAGGCAAGTCGTGCAGCGAGTGCACCATTAAATGCATCACCGGCGCCGGATGTATCAATATTAACGGCGGGATATGCCGGGAACTGTTGGTGAGTAGAACCATCAAATAACCAGCACCCATCTTTGCCTAACGTAATTAGAATATATTGTGGTCCCATTTGGTGCATGGTTTCGGCGGCCTGACGAATATCGTCTGGCGTACGAATAGCCTTGCCAATTATCGCCTCTGCTTCTGTGAGGTTTGGGGTCAGGATGTGTGTCCAGCGGAGAAGGTCTGTCACCTCCTTACGCCATGGCGCTGGATTCAGGATTGTCATCACCCCTGCGGCATGTGCGAACTTAATAGCTTGAGCTGTAGCGTCAGGATTGTTTTCCATCTGCGTCAAAAAAACATTGGCGGTGCCTATCTCGTCATAACAGGATATAATTTCTTCACTCGTTATTTCCTGATTAGCCCCTGGATTAATAACGATTACATTATCGCCAGCCTCTTCGGATATCATCACTACGGCACTGCCGGTTGGTGCATCACTTTTGGTAAAGATGGTTAGCTTTTCTAATCCTACGCCATTTAAAAAATGCTGGGCTTTGGTTGAAAACTCATCTTCACCTAATTTGACTGTAAAATAAGTGCGAGCATTGGCTTGTGCGGATGCTATCGCCTGGTTGCTGCCTTTCCCTCCGGGTAAACAACAGGAAAAAAGCGCGCGCGTAGTTTCCCCTGAAATAGGAAAACGGTGAAGCCGATATACTAAGTCAGTATTAAATGAACCCAGAATGTAAACTTTCCCATTGTTTTCGTTCATTGATATTTCTCGTTCGATCTTTGATTGGTTAATGATGATGTTTTGGTGCAAATAAAGAGAGTTATTCTCATATAATGGGAATGCATTGTCGTGATTATATACAGCACCTCCATAGCATGAGCGGACATGTCCTGTTTTTACGAGGTCATTGATGTCGCGGCGGAGTGTTCTTTCCGTAACATCAAGTACCTTAACAAGAGATGATATTTTTACACTTCCTTGTTTTTTGAGTAGTGTTAAAATATAGCGAAGACGCTGTTTTTTGTAACGACAGGGCATCTAATCCTCACTTTTCATGAATGTGATGAGAGGTCCATGTAATAAGTTTATTTTGTCTATACGTTAATTTCTTTGGTGAATGAATTTATTTGTTGAATAAATAATTAAAGATCTGATTACCACTAAGTACACCGATGATACCAAATACACCAGGCCAGGCAGCAGGGGCTGGAATGGGGAGTTTTATTAATGTAAATATGAAACCAATAATTGCACCGGCAATAAGCGAAAGAATTATATCCATAAGATAATTCCTGAGGGTGTTATGATGATATGAAGACTACACAATATATTTACGTATTGATGAGAAGACAATCACACAAAACTTCTGCAACCGGACATCTTGTCCGGTTGTGGTTATTTATTTAATCTCAGGAACGATATTAATAATGACAGCTACTACCTGGTATTGCTGCCAGCATTGCATTATGCAAAAGACTAAGGTTCATGCTGTTTTGGGCCATTGCCTCATTTGCGGTAGAGCTTCCTTCCATGTTTTTTGCTTTCATCGTAAAATTAATGAGATAACCCATAAAAAAAGTATAAACATGCAACCTTTTGCACAATTACAACGTCGGCGAGACCGATACTGGTTAGGCACTTTATCGCTGTTGCTATTGGTCATGCTCGTGATTAGCTTATGCGCAGGAGAACAGTGGATCGCCCCCGGCGACTGGTTCAGCGCCCGCGGCGATCTGTTCGTCTGGCAAATCCGATTTCCCCGTACCCTCGCCGTTTTGCTGGTAGGCGCTGCGTTGGCCTTATCTGGCGCAGTGATGCAAGCTCTCTTTGAAAACCCGCTCGCAGAGCCTGGATTACTGGGCGTGTCTAATGGCGCGGGCGTCGGGCTCATCGCGGCGGTGCTGCTGGGGCAGGGGCAGCTCCCCGGCTGGGCGTTGGGCTTATGCGCCATCGCTGGGGCGCTGATTATCACGCTTATTCTGCTCCGTTTTGCCCGCCGTCATTTGTCTACCAGCCGTCTGCTGTTGGCGGGGGTGGCGCTGGGCATTATCTGTAGCGCGCTGATGACATGGGCCATCTACTTCTCCACTTCTTTTGATTTGCGACAGCTAATGTACTGGATGATGGGGGGCTTTGGCGGCGTTGACTGGCATCAGGCCTGGCTCATGGTGGCGTTGATTCCGGTGCTGGTGTGGATCTGCTGTCAGTCGCAGCCGATGAATATGCTGGCGCTGGGGGAGACTTCTGCACGTCAGTTGGGATTGCCATTATGGTTCTGGCGCAACCTGCTGGTGGTCGCCACGGGCTGGATGGTTGGCGTAAGCGTGGCTCTGGCAGGAGCGATTGGCTTTATTGGGCTTGTGATCCCACATATTCTGCGGCTGTGCGGCTTAACCGATCATCGCGTGTTACTGCCGGGCTGCGCGTTGGCTGGCGCTATCGTATTACTGTTGGCTGATGTTGTCGCGCGTCTGGTGCTGGCCTCGGCTGAGCTGCCAATTGGCGTGGTGACGGCCACCATGGGCGCACCGGTATTTATCTGGCTATTGTTAAAAGCCGCGCGCTAGAACGCGTTGATTCGGTCTATGATTAAAAACTGAAAATCCACCTGTTGTTCTGGAGATGCTATGCAAAACACTATCCTCGATACAGACGTGACGACCATCGACGGCGAGGTGACCTCACTGCAGCCGTATGCCGGAAATGTGCTGTTAATCGTCAACGTTGCTTCAAAATGTGGGCTAACGCCGCAATATGAGCAACTGGAGAATCTGCAGAAAGCCTGGCATCAGCAGGGCTTTACCGTTCTTGGGTTCCCCTGCAACCAGTTTCTGGGCCAGGAGCCGGGCAGTGAAGAGGAAATAAAAACGTACTGCAGTACCACCTGGGGCGTTACCTTCCCGATGTTCAGCAAAATTGAGGTCAACGGCGAGGGACGCCATCCGCTGTATCAGAAACTGATTGATGCCGCGCCAACCGCCGTTGCGCCTGCGGATAGTGGATTCTATGAGCGTATGGCGAGTAAAGGTCGGGCGCCGCTCTACCCGGACGATATTCTGTGGAATTTCGAGAAGTTTTTAGTGGGTCGGGATGGTCAGGTACTGCAACGATTTTCACCCGATATGACGCCTGAGGATCCTGTTCTGGTGCAATCCATCAAGACGGCGCTGGCAAACTAATGTCTCGATTGATGCAGCTACAGGACGTAGCAGAATCGACCCGACTCGGCCCGCTTTCTGGTGAGATAAAAGCAGGGGAGATCCTGCATTTAGTGGGACCTAACGGCGCAGGAAAGAGCACACTGTTGGCGCGAATGGCGGGTCTGACGACCGGCAAGGGCAGCATCACCTTTGGTGATGTGTCATTGGATGAATGGCCTGCAGCAAAGCTGGCGCAATATCGCGCTTATCTTGCGCAACAGCAAAACCCGCCGTTTGCGATGCCGGTCTGGCATTTTCTGACGCTGCATCAACCCGATAAAGCACGCACCGATCTGTTACAGGAAGTCGCCGATGCGCTTGGGCTTGCGGATAAGCTGGGACGCAGCGTGAATCAGCTCTCCGGCGGTGAGTGGCAGCGCGTGCGCCTGGCTGCGGTTATCCTGCAGATTTGCCCACAAGCGAATCCATTCGGCCAGCTTTTGCTGCTGGATGAGCCGATGAACAGCCTGGACGTGGCGCAACAAAATGCGCTGGACCGGATGCTGGGTCAGCTGTGTTTGCAGGGCATCGCGATTGTAATGAGCAGCCATGACCTTAATCATACCTTACGTCATGCGCACAAGGCCTGGCTCCTCAAACGCGGGAAGCTGCTTGCCAGTGGTGCTCGTGATGCGGTACTAACGCCGGCCAATCTGTCTGCGGCTTATGGCGTGAACTTCCGTCGTTTGGATATTGAAGGCCACAGAATGCTCATATCAACCACTTAAGTTAAATGGGTTCTTGAAAATCATATAATTTCCACGCTAAATTGACATAAAAATATAATTCAGAGGATTCGTCCTGAATGCGCTTTTGGCTTCTTTTCATCACAGCATTGTTTTTGGCGGGCTGCAGCAGCCATCGTGCTCCTGCGCCAAATGCCCGCTTGTCGGATTCTATCGCCGTTATCGCCGGGCTTAATGACCAGCTACAAACCTGGCATGGCACACCCTATCGTTATGGCGGCATGAGCCGTAGCGGAGTGGATTGTTCTGGATTTGTATTGATGACAATGCGCGATAAATTCGATCTGCAACTTCCGCGTGATACGCGCACGCAATCAAAGATTGGTACCGAAATTGATAAAGATGATTTGCTGCCCGGCGATCTGGTGTTCTTTAAAACCGGTTCTGGGGAAAGCGGTCTGCATGTCGGAATTTACGATACCAATAATCAATTTATTCATGCCTCAACCAGCCGTGGTGTGATGCGCTCGTCACTGGACAACGTTTACTGGCGCAAAAACTTTTGGCAGGCGCGACGTATTTAATCCTCATCAGTCACGAGGCTGCCTACGGCTGAGCAGCCTCGACATTTCCATTTGTTAGTAACTTCTTATTTCTGCCGCCAGCCGGACAATACCCCTGAACATTAAGAGCGTATCTTGCTAAAAATATGATTTATTCCGAGATATTAAAAAGTGCAAAGCTGGATATTCGCTTATAATCAGGATAAGCTAAAAAAAAGGGATTCGATTTACTGGCTATAAAGGGAAAAATGAAAGGGCCTCTACTTGCATCAGCAATAACGTATTTCTCCATCCTTTGCTACAGGATGCCGGATAACACCTATGCAGAGGGGCTGGCACGATGATTGTTTCAATGGATACTCTTTACCATTCAGAGTTCTCTTTTCTCCCTGCGAGAAACGAAAAAGGCGATCTTGAATACGTAGATATCATTACCAGTTTTGCCAGTGCGCAGGGGGATGTGCGTATACCCACCGAGCTGGTCCTACCTCGGATGTCGGACGAAGAGCAATGTCGGTTATTTACCGAAAAGCTTGAATTAATCGAAACGTGCCAACATTTTTTTATTCAACGAAAGGTTTCTGCCTGGATTAATTTAACGCCGGCAATTGCTAATACTTTATTATCAGATGCTAAATTTGCTTCACAAGTTGAACGATTGTCATTTCTGGAACTGGCTATTAATGAAAACTATCAAGAGTTAAATAATGGAAAAGCGAATCCAACGCTGGCAGCACTGGCGGCGCGATTTCCATTAGTACTGACAAACTATGGTGCTGGCGGCATATCAAACCGGGCAATTTTTGATGGGCTGTTCAAACGCGTCGTGCTCGATAAAAACTTTGTTCAACAAAGGATTACACATATTTCGTTTGAGCCATTTATGCGGGCTATCCTGGCACAGCTATTTCCCAGCAGTGAGTCAATTATCATTAGCGGTATTGATACACCCGAGATGTTAGCGCGCGTACTGCCTCTGGGATTCAGCGCCATGCAGGGCGCGCTGTGGCCTGCTGTGCCCCCCGCGCAGATAATTTCGCTCGCGAAGATATAACCCTCATATTTGCTGGTGTTTAACAGGCTTTTAACCGTCTACACTAGAGACAGGAGGCCCTATGACCCTGTCTTTTACCACCCGCTGGCGTGATGAATTACCAGCAACCTATACAGCACTTTCACCCACTCCCCTGAAAAACGCGCGCCTGATCTGGCATAACGATGCGCTGGCGGAGCAATTAGCTATTCCAGAGACACTATTTGATATTCCAACCGGAGCCGGTGTTTGGGGCGGTGAATCGTTGCTTCCCGGGATGTCGCCATTAGCGCAAGTTTATAGCGGACATCAGTTTAGCGTCTGGGCGGGCCAGCTTGGCGATGGACGCGGGATCCTGTTGGGCGAACAACAGCTCGCTGACGGCTCAACGTGTGACTGGCACCTGAAAGGCGCCGGACTTACGCCTTATTCCCGTATGGGGGATGGTCGCGCCGTATTGCGCTCGACAATTCGCGAAAGCCTGGCCAGTGAAGCGATGCATTACCTGGGAATACCGACCACGCGGGCATTGTCGATTGTTACCAGCGACACGCCGGTGTATCGCGAAACGGTAGAATCAGGGGCGATGCTCATGCGCGTGGCGCAAAGCCATATGCGCTTTGGCCATTTTGAGCATTTTTACTATCGCCGCGAGCCGGAAAAAGTGCGCCAGTTGGCTGACTTTGCGATTCGCTATTATTGGCCGCAATGGCAGGAAGAAGCCGATAAGTATCAGCTGTGGTTTAACGATGTTGTCACGCGGACTGCGACGTTAATCGCGGACTGGCAGGCGGTAGGATTTGCGCATGGTGTCATGAACACCGACAACATGTCGATTCTGGGACTGACGATGGATTACGGTCCATTCGGTTTCCTTGATGACTACGTGCCCGATTTTATCTGCAACCACTCAGACAACCAGGGTCGATACAGTTTCGATAATCAACCGGCCGCGGCGCTTTGGAACCTGCAACGTCTGGCGCAAACTCTGTCGCCATTTATCCCGGTCGAGGCGCTTAATGATGCGCTGGACAGTTATCAACTGGCGCTGTTAACACGCTACGGTCAGCGGATGCGACAAAAGCTTG
The DNA here is from genome assembly GCF_027919895.1 of Citrobacter sp. 21OH12SH02A-Citro. Classification (NCBI taxonomy): domain Bacteria; kingdom Pseudomonadati; phylum Pseudomonadota; class Gammaproteobacteria; order Enterobacterales; family Enterobacteriaceae; genus Citrobacter; species Citrobacter sp. 21OH12SH02A-Citro. Next base: position 2,670,059 of record NZ_CP114801.1, on the reverse strand, counting down.
GCTTCTTTAGCGAGCAAAAAAACGATAACGAACTGCTTAGTGAACTGTTTAACCTGATGGCGCGGGAAAGAAGCGACTATACGCGAACGTTTCGCATGCTCAGTCAGACGGAACAACACAGCGCGCAATCCCCGCTGCGCGATGAGTTTATCGATCGCGCAGCGTTTGACGATTGGTTCACGCGGTATCGCTCACGCCTGCAGCAAGACAACATTGCCGACGCAGACAGACAAACGCAGATGAAGGCGGCTAATCCGGCGATGGTATTGCGTAACTGGTTGGCGCAACGGGCGATTAATCAGGCAGAGCAGGGGGATTACGCCGAGCTGCATCGGTTACACGAGGCGTTGCGTACCCCATTTGTCGATCGTGATGATGACTATGTCAGCCGTCCACCTGACTGGGGCAAACGGCTGGAAGTGAGCTGTTCAAGCTAAGGGGCCAGAAACACCTGTGGGGATCCGTTGGCCGGATGCTGGCCAACGTGTACCTGCGCGCCATACCAGCGTTTCAGGTCATCGGCCTGTAACACGGCCTCAGGCGTTCCCTGCGACACCAGCCTGCCGTTGTGCAGCAACACTATTCTGTCTGCCCACAGTGCGGCGAGATTCAGATCGTGAAGCACAATGCACACATGCAGCTCTTGTGAAGCGGTAAGCGTCTTCAGCAAGCGCAACAGATGCTGCTGGTGGTAAAGATCCAGCGCAGAGGTCGGTTCATCAAGGAATAACCAGCCGCGAGGCGCGCCGTCGCACCAAAGTTGCGCCAGTGCACGGGCTAACTGTACTCGCTGTTGTTCGCCGCCGGAAAGCCCGGCGTATTGCCGGCCCGCCAGCGGTGTACATCCGGTCATTTCCATCACCTGAGCGATAAGTCGAGGTTCCGACCGCGAGGTCCAGGGCGCACGCCCCATCGCGATGACGGCCTCTACCGGCCAGTCAAATCCCAGTTGTGTTTGCTGGCGCATCACCGCCCGATGCCGCGACAGTGTCTGGGTATGCCATTCATCCAGCGGTTTACCCGCCAGCACGCAACGCCCTGTAGCCGGTTTCAGAAAACCGGTCAGCAGGCGCAGCAGAGTGGATTTCCCCGCACCGTTTGGGCCGATGAGCGCCACCAGTTCACCTTTTTCGAGAGCAAGAGAGACGTCGTCAATCACCGCTCTGCCCGCGACGCGATAGTGAAGCCCTTCAGCGATGAAATGTTCAGCCATGCGGTCCTCGCTGACGAAAAATAAGCCATAAAAACCACGGTGCGCCAAGAAGACTGGTTAGCAAACCGACCGGCATTTCCGCAGGTGCAACCGCCGTACGGGCCAGCGTGTCGGCTATCAGCAATAAAAATGCGCCCGCCAGCACGGAACCTGGAATAACGGCCCGATGGTCTGAGCCGAGCCACATGCGCATCAGATGCGGGATAACCAGCCCGATAAAGCCAATTACGCCGCTTACCGCCACGGCTGCGGCAACCAGCAATGCGCTACAAAATAGCAAAACACGCTGAACGGTACGCACATCTACGCCGAGGTAATGCGCCTCTTCCTCACCTAACTGCAGCAGGTTCAGCGCCGGTGCCAGACGCCAAATGATCAGCACCGTCGGGACAGTCAATGAAGTGACAGCCAGCAGCGTGGACCATTGCGCGGCCCCCAGACTGCCCATCCCCCATAGCGACAGCTGGCGCAGTTGCGCGTCATTACTGACCCACGACAGAACGCCAACTGCCGCCCCGCACAGCGCGTTGATGGCAATACCGACCAACAGCAGACGTGAGAGTGAAGCGTCGCGTTGTTGGCTAAGGATAAAAATAACCACCGTTGCCGTCAGCGCACCGAGAAAAGCGGCCAGCATGGGGGCGTACAGCATCAACAGCGCAGGCAAAGAGACCGGCAGCACTACCCACAGGGCGACGGCGCAGGCGGCTCCGCTGCTTATCCCCAGTAATCCCGGATCGGCAAGCGGGTTGCGAAACAGGCCCTGCATCACGCAGCCCGCGAGCGCCAGAGAACCGCCAATCACCAGCGCCAGCAGGACGCGGGGCAGGCGAATGGTGAGCCAGATTTGACGCAGTGCCTCATCACCATCACGCCACAGCAAACTTACCGGCAGGCGCAACGCGCCAAAACCGGTAGCCATGATTGTCATCACGACCAACATGAGTGCGAGTGTCCATAAAGAACAACGGATACGTCGCGACATCAGGGCAATTGCTCTGCTTTAGCGCGAAGCTGCAAAATGGCCTGCGGGGTGCGTACGCTAAAGCCGAGCAGCGCCATATCGTCAACCTGCAATACCTGTTTATTCCGTCCGGCAGGCGTCTGCGCCAGGCCCGGCAGCGCCCACAGGTTATCTTCGCCACCCATCGCCTTAACGCCGTCCTGTGAAATCACCACCAGATCGGGTTGGCTGGCAATGACACCTTCCTGCGACAGCGGCTGATAGCGGTTAACACCCTGCATTGCGTTGCGCAAACCGGCGGCACGAATAGCCGCATCGGCTGCGGTTTGCTGGCCCGCTGCCATCGCGGTCATCCCGCCATGATTGAGAATAAACAACACTCGTTTGTTAAGTTCAGATGACGGCAACGCCGCCAGTTCCTGACGTAAGCGGGTGCGCAGCGTTTCGCCATCGGCCTCCCTATGGGTGGCTTCGGCGATGACGCGAATTTTTTCATCAATCACATTAAGCGCGTTGCTTGCCGGGATCGTCACAACCCTGACGTTGCTCTGTTCGAGCTGTTTTAGCGCCAGAGAGGGCTGCGCCTGCGCGCTGGCAAGGACCAGCGTAGGACGGGTGGCAAGGATCCCTTCGGCGTTGAGTTGGCGCAAATAACCGACATCAGGTAGGGCGTTTGCTGCTTCAGGCCACTGGCTGGTGCTGTCTCGCGCCACAAGGGAAGACTGTGCTCCCAGTGCGTATACAATCTCGGTGACATCGCCACCGAGAGCAACAACCCGTTCCCTGGACGCAGCCAGCGCTACGATGGGCAGTAGCGCAATCAGGACCAGCAGTTTTTTCATGCGGCCAGCCCCTTCGGCGTCAGTGCGTCAATTTGCGCGCGCCATTGCGTCTGCTCTGGTTCGCCTTCCGTTCGTTGACCATATAACTGGGCGATTTGCGTGCCGTCGGCAGCAAACAGTTCCAGGCTGGTGACGTGGCCATCGGCGGTCGGTTTGCGCGTTACCCATGTTTCTGCCACGCTCTCTTCCAGCAGATGTAAGGTAAATGTCGGGTTGAATATATTCAGCCAGCCTTTCATCGGCACCAGTTTTTCTATCACACCGGTAAAAATCTGTACGCAGCCACGATTACCCACAAAGACCATAATTTCATTGCCATCCTGGCGCGCGGTGTCGAGTAACTGCGCCAATGCGCTATTTGCGACTTTACAGGCCAGATCGTCGCCCACCAGGTTAAACGCCTGTTGGCGGGTGAGGTCGTGGCGTTTCAGCAGACCGAAGAACTGGTGTACATCGGTCATGGCTCGCCACTCTTGATCAACGGTCTGCGCATCGACCGTGACGGTGGCTGGAGCAGAAGGGGGGGCGGGTTGCAGCGCCAGAGGCGGGTTTTCAGCGAAGATGAAACGGGTCAGCAACGCAGCCCATTCCTCAATGAGGGTATTCTGTGTGGCATAGACCTTGAGCAGCGCATCCCCCTGATGGTCAAAGAACTGAATGCTCTGACGCTCGCCGTGGGCGGTTGTTTCGCTGATATGGAACACGCTTGCCCACTGATTGAGGAACAGGCGCAGGTCGAGGGCGCGCGGATTGAGTACCAGTCCGGCATGACCGTTCAGGTGCTGATTGGTAAACGCACCAACCTGCTCATGCACCGCATATTCGTTGCGGCATATACATTTGGTTTCGCCGACGGCTTCCAGTGCGCCGAGGATTTCACGCACTTCGCCACGTAAGCGCCAGGCGTCATGACCGACGCGCGCGAAGGTCAGTTCGGCTTCGCTAATATTCATCAATCCCGCAATATCACGTGCGTATTTGCCAGGATTTTCTTTCTTCAGTTCCAGCCAGCGTGTGTAATGATTCATTGTCTCTTCCTTCCAGATTGCTGCCCCCGGCGAACCGGGGAAAAGTGATTACCACTGATAACTCACGAAAATTTTGCCATTACGACCATCCTGCGGAATGCCCTGCGGCGACCAGTACTCTTTGTCGAAGGCGTTGCCCAGTACCAGCGTGGTGGTCATGCCTTTCAGCGCTTGTTGGCCCTGATAACTCACGTAGAAATCGTTTACCGCATAACCGGGCTGTTTCGTGTAGCTGCTGCTGATATGCGTTGAACGGTCAGCAAATGTACCTATCCAGCCAACGGAGAAACCGCTGTGCGCAACCGGTACGTTCAGTTTGCTGGTGACGGTATCCGGGTTAATGCTGGAAATGTATTCGCCGGTGTCTGTATCTTTGCCGCGCGTACGGTTATAGGCCATGTCGAGGCTGAACAGATCGGCGGAATATTTCGCCATCACGTCCCAGCCCCAGATTTTGGCGTTGGGTACGTTATAGGACATGGTTGTCGCGGCGGCGAAGTCGACGCTGGTAGAGATGTAATCTTTCGCTTTGGTGTCGAAATAGCTGGCTTTAAATTCGAGCGCATCGCTCGCCATCAACAGATCGTCAAAGCGCAGGCCAAATCCGTATTCCTGGGTTTCGTTGGTTTCCGGGCGTAGGTTAGGGTTCGGCACCCAGTAGTTGGTGTAAAAACGGCCAATCGAGAAGTGTTTCGCATCGTTATACATCTCGCCCATGGTCGGCGCACGGAAGGCCTGAGCGTATGATCCGAACAGCATCAGCCAGTCGGTTGGCGCAACGGTGAGCCCGGCGCGGGACGACCATTTATCGGCATCGACATCTTCATAGCCGTCGCTGCTGCCACGATAAGAGTCATAACGGGTACCGCCCAGCAGCGTAACCGGCAGGTCGCGCAGGGTGATTTCATCTTGTAGCCAACCGGAGCTGAAATCGATTTTTGCCTCCGGGAAACCGGTGGTTGCGCCGCCTGGCTGTTGTTCCTGACGATAGTATTCCCCGCCGTAGGTCAGCAAATGAGATGCTAAAGAGTCGGTAAACAGGCGGCTGCGGTTGTCGATTGTGCCGCCTTTGGTGGTTTGTTTGCGAAACTCGCCGGTGTTATCCGTGTTTTGCGCATTAATGCGTGCTTCGGACCAGTAGATGCGGGCATCCGCGTTCAACCAGTCATTGTCTGCTGGAGCAATCGAGTAGGTCAGTTGCGCGTCGCGCTGGATGGTTGAGCGATCGGTCATCGGGTTGCTGGTGGCATCCGCTGCGCTGGTTTGCGGGTTTTTAGGTTCACGGGCGTCATTGTTGTAGTAACGCAGCGAGCCGGCCAGCGTCTGGGCGCTGTCAATTTTCCAGCTGCCTTTCGCCAGCATATTGTTAATCGCTTCGTCGTTTGGTGCCGTAGTACCGTCGCTCTGGCGCAAATCACCGCGATCGCGACTGGACCAGGCAAGCAGTCCGTCCAGCGTATCGGTGCGACCAAACGCGCTGGCGCCCATACCGAGGCTGTGATCGCCGGTTGCCGCGGTACCGAACACGCGATAACCGCTGTTTTGTCCGGCTTCCAGCAGATCTTTGGCATCCGCAGTGTCATAGGCGATCACTCCACCTAACGCGCCGCTACCGTACAGCAGTGCAGAAGGGCCACGGACGACCTCGATGCGTTTGATCAGCGCCGGATCGAGGAAGGTACTGTTCAGGTGTCCGGTGTCGGTTCCCTGACGAACGCCATCAACCAGCACCAGAACGCCACGTCGATCGTAGCCGCGCAGATTCACGTCCTGGCCGTTAGTGCGACCGGTGCCGTCAAGGGTCAGGCCCGGAACCGTACGCAACAGGTCGGCTGCTGAGCTGGCGGTCTGGTTTTCCGGCGCGGTGGCATCAATCACGCTGACCATCATCGGCGCTTCAAAAGCACTACGGGCATTGCCGGTAGCGGTGACGGTCATATCTTCTACCGCCGCATACGCGACGGTGGGCAGGTTACTGATAATCGCCAGCGCCAAGAGCGAAGGGCGCAAGGATGCAGTGTGCAGGTGTGGCATAGCAACTCTCCATTAGGAAATCGAAAAGCGCTGGCTGCCTGGGTATTACCTGGGTGGCTGGCGAAAAGTGGTGTTTATTTGGTCAGAATGAGTTTTCCGGCTTGTGTCTGGCGCAGCAAATAGAGCTGACCATCGTGTTCTATGATCACGCGCCCCTCTTTGCCCAGCAGACTTTTACTGTCAATTCGGCGCTCGTTTGGCGCGACGGCAGGCGGTGTTTTTTCTTTTGCGGGCGTTGTTGTGTTATCCATACGTGAATAGTTTTTAAAAATAACAATCAATTTAACAATGATAATCATTATCATCAAACTGCAAAATTGCGGCAAGCCTTTTTGTGAAATAATTGTGACGAGAATAGATTTTGTACAATAAGGAGGGGGAAAACAAAGGATTAGCACCGGGCAACGTGATGTTACCCGGCGAACAGCATTAAAAACGGCTATCAACCGCAGAGGCGAGTTTTTCAACCAGCAGTTCAGTATCTTCCCAGTTCAGGCACGGGTCGGTAATGGACTGGCCGTAAACCAGCGGCTGGCCGCTAACGATTTTTTGCGTACCTTCACGCAGGAAACTCTCCGCCATAATCCCGGCAATCGCCGTCGAACCATTGCGAATTTGCTGGCACACATCATCACAAACGTCCAACTGACGACGATGCTGCTTCTGGCAATTGCCATGGCTAAAATCGACCACCAGATGTTCAGGCAGGGAAAATTCGTGCAGGGTATCGCAGGCGGCGGCAATATCTTCAGCATAATAATTCGGCTTTTTACCGCCGCGCATGATGATATGCCCGTAAGGATTACCGCTGGTCTGATAAATGGTCATCTGGCCGGTTTTATCCGGAGAGAGGAACATATGGCTGGCACGGGAGGCGCGAATCGCATCGACGGCAATACGCGTATTGCCATCCGTACCGTTTTTAAAGCCGACCGGGCAGGAAAGCGCAGAGGCCATTTCACGGTGGATCTGGCTTTCGGTGGTGCGTGCGCCAATGGCTCCCCAACTGATTAAATCGGCAATAAACTGACCGGTCACCATGTCGAGGAATTCTGTTGCCGTGGGTACGCCCAGTTCATTGACCTGCAACAGCAGTTTACGCGCCAGTTCAATGCCGTGGTTCACGCGGTAGCTGCCGTTTAAATCCGGGTCGGAAATTAAGCCTTTCCAGCCCACTACGGTGCGCGGTTTTTCAAAATAAGTGCGCATCACGATTTCCAGACGCGCCTGATGTTTTTCGCGCAGCGCCTGTAAACGCGTCGCGTATTCCATGGCGGCATCAAGATCGTGAATCGAGCAGGGACCTACGATCACCAGTAAACGAGCGTCTTCACCATTTAATATTTTTTCTATCCGGCGTCGGGAGTCCGTAACATGACGGGCGACGGAGGACGAAACAGGATGCCGTTGCGCAAGCTCTGCTGGAGTGACCAGGTTGTCAATACGCGCAGTACGGAGTTCATCGGTTCTGTTCATTACTTGTCTCAGAAATTTGTTGCTTCAACGGCAGGACTACCGGGAAGTGATGTATATCACAATATCATACTCATCCTGCCTGGTGGCGAGCATAATAACAAAAAATCGAACCAATGCACTAGCATTCTAGTACATGCGGCGATTCAGCCCCATGATGTCGAGGATCTTGGTAGCAATCTCTTCTACCGAATAATTGGTACTGTTCAGCCATGGGATCTGGTTTTTCCGGTATAGCGCTTCCACCTCAGCAACCTCCATCCGGCACTGGCGCATCGAGGCGTAACGGCTGTTTTCCCGGCGCTCTTCGCGGATGGCCGCCAGGCGCTCAGGGTCAATGGTCAGGCCGAACAATTTATGCTGTAACGGCTTCAGGGACGCTGGCAGCACCAGATTATCCATATCATCGGCAATAAAGGGGTAGTTGGCCGCGCGAATGCCAAACTGCATGGCCAGATACAAACTGGTCGGGGTTTTACCGCAACGGGAAACGCCAAGCAGGATCACCTGCGCCTGATCGAGGTTGCGCAACGAAATGCCGTCGTCATGGGCGAGGGTATAATCAATGGCGGCAATGCGCGCGTCGTACTTGTTAAGGTTGCCGGGGTTCAGGCCGTGGGTACGATGGGCGATCGGCGTAGGATCGAGCTTCATCTCTTGCTGCAGTGGGGCAACCAACGCCTGCACGATATCCTGACAAAATCCTTCGCTTTGCAAAATGATCGAGCGAATTTCCGGCAAAACGATAGAGTAAAACACCAAAGGGCGCACGCCAGTTTGTTGATAGATCGCGTCAATCTGGTCTTTAACCGCTCGCGCACGACTCTCATTTTCCACAAACGGCAGCGTAATGCTGCTGATCGTAACCGGAAATTGCGACATTACCGCGTGGCCCAATACCTCGGCGGTGATGGCCGTACCATCAGAAATATAAAATACGTGACGATCAACAGCATTATCCATTTTGCTCATCCTGGGGCTGACATAATTCTCTGAAAGCATAAATTAAAATTCGCCAGAAGCGAATATTGCTGCATCTATTTTGTAAAATGAAACGGTATTTTTATATTTACTGAAAAGTACATTTCATTTTTCGGAACAAATGTTTATACCGGTAGTTTTTGTGGTGATCCCCTGTGGCTCGCGGGTTTGCGCAAATGCGGAAACAATCTGAAAAAATAAAAAATAAAGTTGCTTGAACGATTCACCGTTTTTTTCGCTGAAGTAAATATGCAAAGATAATTACGCAAAATTGAGTTTCCTAACCTCGTTCATATATAAGGATTGTTCGATGTCCAACAATGGCTCGTCACCGCTGGTGCTTTGGTATAACCAACTCGGCATGAATGATGTAGACAGAGTTGGGGGCAAAAATGCCTCCCTGGGTGAAATGATTACTAACCTTTCCGGTATGGGTGTTTCCGTACCGAATGGTTTTGCAACGACCGCCGATGCGTTTAACCAGTTTCTGGACCAGAGCGGTGTAAACCAGCGCATTTATGAGCTGCTGGATAAAACGGATATTGACGATGTCACCGAGCTTGCGAAAGCCGGCGCACAGATCCGCCAGTGGATTATCGACACTCCTTTCCAGCCGGAGCTGGAAAATGCCGTCCGCGATGCCTACGCGCAGCTGTCAGCAGACGATGCCCATGCCTCTTTTGCCGTGCGCTCTTCCGCCACCGCAGAAGATATGCCAGATGCGTCATTTGCCGGTCAGCAGGAAACCTTCCTCAACGTCCAGGGATTTGATGCCGTACTGGTTGCTATCAAACACGTCTTTGCCTCGCTGTTTAACGACCGTGCAATCTCTTATCGCGTTCACCAGGGTTATGACCATCGTGGCGTGGCGCTCTCTGCTGGCGTTCAGCGGATGGTGCGCTCAGACCTCGCGTCTTCCGGCGTAATGTTCTCCATCGATACCGAATCCGGTTTCGATCAGGTGGTGTTCATCACTTCCGCATGGGGCCTGGGCGAGATGGTCGTGCAGGGTGCCGTTAACCCGGATGAATTCTACGTGCACAAACCGACTCTGGCGGCAAACCGTCCGGCGATCGTCCGTCGCACAATGGGTTCGAAAAAAATCCGCATGGTCTACGCGCCAACCCAGGAACACGGCAAGCAGGTGACGATTGAAGATGTACCGCAGGAGCAGCGCGACATTTTCTCCCTGACCAACGCAGAAGTGCAGGAGCTGGCGAAGCAGGCGGTACAGATCGAGAAGCACTACGGTCGTCCGATGGACATCGAATGGGCGAAAGACGGTCATACCGGCAAACTGTTCATTGTGCAGGCGCGTCCGGAAACTGTGCGCTCGCGCGGCCAGGTGATGGAGCGTTATACGCTGCATGCTCAGGGTAAAATTATTGCTGAAGGTCGTGCTATCGGTCACCGCATTGGCGCGGGTCCGGTCAAAGTCATTCAGGACATCAGCGAAATGAACCGTATCGAACCTGGCGACGTCCTGGTTACCGACATGACCGACCCGGACTGGGAACCGATCATGAAGAAAGCGGCGGCGATTGTCACCAACCGTGGCGGTCGTACCTGCCATGCGGCGATCATTGCCCGTGAACTGGGGATCCCGGCCGTTGTTGGCTGTGGTGATGCCACCGAGCGTATGAAGGACGGTGAGAAAGTCACAGTCTCCTGCGCCGAGGGTGATACCGGTTATGTTTATGCTGAGATGCTCGACTTCAGCGTGAAGAGTTCCAGCGTGGAGACCATGCCGGATCTGCCGTTGAAGGTGATGATGAACGTGGGTAACCCGGACCGGGCTTTCGACTTCGCCTGTCTGCCAAACGAAGGTGTCGGCCTGGCGCGTCTGGAATTTATCATCAACCGCATGATTGGCGTACACCCGCGTGCGTTGCTGGAGTTCGATGACCAGACGCCTGAGCTGCAAAACGAAATCCGCGGCATGATGAAAGGTTTTGATTCCCCGCGTGAATTCTACGTTGGTCGTCTGACGGAAGGGATCGCCACGCTGGGTGCGGCGTTCTATCCAAAACGCGTTATCGTGCGTATGTCAGACTTTAAGTCCAACGAATATGCCAACCTCGTCGGCGGTGAGCGTTATGAGCCGCATGAAGAGAACCCGATGCTGGGCTTCCGCGGGGCGGGCCGTTACATTGCTGATAGCTTCCGCGACTGTTTCGCGCTGGAATGTGACGCAGTGAAACGTGTCCGTAACGATATGGGCCTGACTAACGTAGAAGTGATGGTACCGTTTGTACGTACCGTTGCCCAGGCGAAAGCGGTAGTGGAAGAGCTGGCGCGTCAGGGGCTGAAACGCGGTGAGAACGGACTGAAGATCATCATGATGTGCGAGATCCCATCCAACGCCTTGCTGGCCGAGCAGTTCCTTGAGTACTTTGACGGCTTCTCCATCGGTTCAAACGACATGACGCAGCTGGCGTTGGGACTGGACCGTGACTCTGGTGTGGTTTCTGAACTGTTTGATGAGCGTAACGACGCGGTGAAAGCGCTGCTGTCGATGGCGATTCGTGCAGCCAAGAAACAGGGCAAATACGTGGGTATTTGCGGTCAGGGTCCATCCGATCACGAAGACTTCGCCGCCTGGCTGATGGAAGAGGGGATCGACAGTCTGTCGCTGAACCCGGACACCGTCGTGCAGACCTGGCTGAGCCTGGCTGAACTGAAGAAGTAACATCATGCCGGATGGTGGCGTAAATGCCTTACCCGGCCTACGGTTAGTATGCAACGTAGGCCGGATTAGAGGTGTTAGCATCGCCATCCGGTATTTTACCCTTCAACGCTTTCCACACTCTCCACGCTTAAACGCTGAATGATATCCTGACGCAGCTGGTATTTTTGTACCTTGCCTGACGCCGTGCGCGGTAACGTTTCGACAATGACGATGTGTTCCGGATATTTATACTTTGCCACCCGTTTGCGGCTAAAAAAGGCCACCACTGATTCCAGCGACAGCGAATGATGCGGCGGTTTCAGCACCACATAAGCGCACGACCGTTCACCTAACCGATCGTCTGGCATCGCGACAACGCAGGCATCATGAATGCGCGGATGCTGCAATAAAATATCCTCCACTTCGCGGCTGCTGATGTTTTCCCCACCGCGCACAATAATATCTTTTTTACGCCCGGTAATTTTGATGTATCCCGCTTCGTCCATGCGGCATAAGTCGCCACTGTAATACCAGCCATCTTTATCCAGCGCGCGGGCGGTTAGTTCAGGCTCATCGAGGTAGCCCATAAAAACATTGGGACCACGCGAGGCCTCTTCACCTTCGATCCCTGCAGGCAACGTATTGCGCTCTTCATCGACGACTTTAATTTCAACGCCTGCGGCGGCATATCCATCGGTGTTCATCATGCGTGAAAGTGAATCGTCGAGATTGACCAGCGCATGCGGCGAGCTCTCCGTCGAACCATAGATGCTTAACAATTTAATGCCGCGCTGTTGGCAGTCACGGGCAATCTTTTGCGGAATAGTGGTGCCACCGCATAAGAAAAAACGTAGTGATGTGAGATCACAGGGCCGTTTTTCCAGGCTACACAACATGTCGTAGACGAAGGGGGTTGCACCGAGCACGCAGGTACAGCGTTGTTGCTCGAGCAGTTCAAGACAGGCGCTTGGGGTGAATATATCCAACAATACGCTGCGTGCGCCGATTAAAAACGGCGCGGTAACGCCATGCAAAAAACCGGTAGCGTGTCCCAGTGGGGCGGGCATCAAAAACACATCCTGCCAGGTGAGATTGAGTCGGGCACAGTAGGCGCGTTCGCTGGCAAGGATATTGTTGTGGGTTAACATTACGCCTTTCGGCATTCCCTCTGTCCCGGAGGTAAACAGCACGGCAGCCAGTTCATCGGCGTGAACGTTAATAACCTGGGTTAATGGCGGAGCCTGAAGCAGTTGGCTGAACGCCCGCGAGGCGGTGGCCGGTGCCAGTTTATCTACGGCGACAATCTGTTGCAGATGCGGCAACTGGTTTTGCAAGGGGAGGATCAGATCGACCGGTCGGGTCTGTTTAAACAACGTCGGTGCGAAAAAAATCTTCGCTTTGCATTTGTTCAGTACCCACACCAGTTCCGCTTCGCGCCAGGCAGGCAGCAGTGGTACGGAAACGGCCCCGGTTTTCAGGCAGGCCAGGTAGATAATGGTGAACTCGCACCAGCCAGGCAACTGAAAGGCAATGCGATCGCCGGGTTGGATCCCGCAGGCTACAAACCAGGTTGCCAGACTGCTGGCAGCATCGTCGAGTGCAGCGTAGGTATATGAAGCGCCATGATTATCAACCACGGCGATTTTATCCGGCATGGCTCTGGCGGTTTGGTGCCAGTAATCGCCAAGCGAAGCATCTCCCCATAAACCCAGTTGTCGCCAGGCCTGGCGACGTTCGGCGTTAAACGTAAGTGTGATACTCATGAAGTTATTCCCAGGATTATTTCGGCATACATCTGACCGGATGGCCGGCGCGGCCAATCCGGCGTACAACATGCAAAATCCATTAGCCGTAGCGGAAATCAACGCCAAATGTTCCGAGCGGGTATTCCCATTGTGTGAGGATCGTGTCACCGCACAGCACCCGGCAGGTGCCGCACTCCAGGCAGCCTGCGGAATCAAAATGAATATTTCCACTCTCATCCTGTTTATACAGTCCGGCGGGGCAGGCTTTCAGCAACTTGCGAAATTCATTAAGGTCGGGATGTTCAGCCAGAATGATATGTGGGTGGCCTTCATCAACATTAAATTTATTGACGCCCAGTTTGACGTCGACGTTAACGTTAGTGTCCTGATTCATAGTGCGGTGGCCCCCTTGATGCCGTCTTTCAGTAAGTTCATCAGCCCAATTTGCCTGGCATGGGACATGATCATCTTGCGAACGGGCTGATTTGGGCTTCCGTCGACGGTAAACATATCGTTCATGATATCGGCCACCATGCGGGGATACTGGGTGAACAGGCGCGGGTTTTCCATCAGCGCCGGGATCTTGCGAAAATGCTGCAAATCACGCATCACACAGCCCTGTTCGAGGGCGCGTTTGTAATCCATCAGGCTACTGGCCGAGTAATCCTGGCGCTCTTTTGCTGCAATGGCTGTTTGGGCGGCGGCTTCTGCGGAAGCTATCGCCAAATCCATGCCGCGCACGGTATAACCCAGATTCAGACAGAAACCAGCGGCATCGCCGACGATCATTACCCCGTCATCAACCAGTTTCGGAACCATTGCCAGACCGCCTTCCGGTACCATATGTGCGGAATACTCCAGCAGTTCACCGCCGGCAATCAGCGGACGAATAGTCGGGTGTCGCTTAAAGTCCTCCAGCATTTGCGGAATGCTTTTCGTGGCATGGGCAATATCCCCCAGACCACACACCAGGCCCAGAGAGATGGAATCCTGGTTGGTATACAGAAATCCGCCTCCCATCAGTCCATCAGACGGTGAGCCTGCGAACAGCCAGGCTGCACCTTCGTTGCCTGACAAATTGAACCGATCCGCAATCACCGCTGACGGTAAGCCGATCAGCTCTTTTACGCCAACGGCATAGTGCTGTGCAGAAGAGGGGGGAACCATCCCCAGCGACCGTCCCAGCATAGAATTAACGCCATCGGCAAGGATGACAATATTGGCTTCAAGGATATCGTCCCCGGCTTGCACACCGGTGACCTTATTGCCTTCGCGAATTAGCGCGTCGACGCGCACGCCGGGGATGAACTGCACGCCAGCCTGTTCCGCTTTTTCCATTAGCCATGGGTCAAGCCGGTTGCGCAAAACGGTATAAGAGTCCTGCGCTGGCGCGTTGTCTTTTTCACGATGGAAGTCGAGGGTAACGGCGCTCTCTTCGGTCAGGAAGGAGATTTTTTCGCGGGTGACTTTACGTTCGAGAGGCGCTTCCTGCGCGAATCCGGGCATGATGCGCTCAAGGCTATGCGCGTAGAGTCTCCCGCCGGTCATATTTTTACTGCCCGCACTGTTGCCGCGCTCAATGACCAGTACGTCCAGTCCGGCCCGGGCCATAACGTAACCTGTCATTGTACCCGCTACACCAGCACCGACCACAATGGCATCAAATTTTTCATCTGACATGCTTTATGCTCCTTTCCCGCCGCGAGGGCAGCGGGAGATGTGCGTTAACGGGATTAGCGGCTGAGATGGTCGATAAGGGCCGGAACCACTTTGTAGATGTCGCCCACCAGACCGTAATCGGCGTAATTGAAAATAGGGGCTTTTTTATCTTTGTTGATGGCGACAATGACTTTCGCGCCGTTACCGCCGACCATATGCTGAATTTGTCCTGAGATGCCCAGCGTGAGATACAGGTCTGATTTCAATAACACGCCAGAAACGCCAATGTAGCGTTCGCGTTCCATCCAGTTTTCGCCTTCGGCAATCGGTCGTGAACAACCCACTTCAGCACCCAGCACCGATGCCAGTTGGCGCACCATTTCCAGATCGTTTTGCGCCACCAGACCGCGACCCACACCCACCACGCGCTTAGCTTTGCTGAGATCCACACTGCTCACGGATTTGGCGCGACGCTCCAGGCACATCACTTCATGGTACGGCGCGATGTACGTTGCTGAGACAACCGGGCAGTTGTGCAAGGCGTTTTCCGCGACCGGTTCAAGCTGGCCTGGGGCAAGCGTGATAATCGCCAGCGTACTTTTGATTTTTTCTTTGCCAAATGCCAGACCACCATACATCCGGTGTTCGGCGAACAAAATGCCTGCATCCAGCGTTACCGATGTGGCGTCGTTCACCATCGCTGCGTTGAGCTGAATGCTTAAGCGTGCGCCAAGGGATTTGGCTCGTTTAGTCGCGGACATCAGCAGCAGCCCGGCGTGTTCCTGCATCAGGGCGGCGATGGTCTCAGCGTAATTTTCAACACGCTGTAAACCGGAGGTTGCGTCGAGCACGACTATCTTATCGGCGCCCAGGGCTTGCAACTGATTGGCCTGGTCGCTGCCTTGTACGATAAGGTGTACCTGCTCACCCCACAGGCGAGCGCCGGCCATTAATTCTGCATAGCGTTCTACGTTATCGCTGAACACCCAGACGTTGGCTAATTTACTCATGATGATTTCTCTCCGTTGGGCTTAGTTCAGGGCTTTTTTCAGGTGTTCAGCCAGTTCGGCAATGGCTTCTGCTGAGTCATTTTCCAGAATGATGTGCTGACGTTCGGTTTGCGGCGGCACGGTAAGACTCACCAGCTCCGCTAACGGTGAAGCAG
This sequence comes from Citrobacter sp. 21OH12SH02A-Citro, assembly GCF_027919895.1. Lineage (NCBI taxonomy): Bacteria > Pseudomonadati > Pseudomonadota > Gammaproteobacteria > Enterobacterales > Enterobacteriaceae > Citrobacter > Citrobacter sp. 21OH12SH02A-Citro. The sequence continues at coordinate 2,654,287 of NZ_CP114801.1, read as the reverse complement.
GTATCCAACCAATATCGCTGGCTTGCCACGGGGTGACCGGTTTTTTACCCGCGCCCAGAATCGCCTTCATCGAGGGAATACGCGGTGTGTTGATATCCGACGTCACGCACAGTACGGCGGGGAGCGGCAGATCAATTACTTCGACTTCATCTTCAAGTGTGCGCTCAACCACAAGGCGATCGCCGTTACGTTGGATGCTGCTGACGGCATTAATCACCGGGAGCTGTAATAGTTCGCCAACCAGTAAGCCGACCTGCTGCGCGTAGATATCCCCCGATCCTTCACCGAACAGCATCAGGTCGAAATCCATATTGTTGGCCGCACAGGCCAGCGCCTGAGCGGTATCCCGGGGTAATGAATGCTCCAGTTGTGCATCCTGCACCATATACAAACTGTCCGGCCCGCGGGACAGCACGTCTTTACGCACTTTGGAGTTTTGTAGTAGCGACCCGCCCACCGTTAAGGCGATGATTTCATCACCCTCCGCGCTAAGCTGCGCTGCGGCCTCTATCGCATTTAAGTCAAACTGGCTGATTTTGGCATCGGCCCGGTCAAAGTTAAGCGAGCGCTGTGGGGTAACAACAATGTCCTGTTCTTCAGGCACCAACTTAAAGCAGGTTATTATTTTCATGGCATCTCCAGTGATTCTCGTGTGGATGATGACGTGGTGCGTCATTATCGACAGTAGGGAAAATTGACTGAAAATAGTGTGCGACAGAGGGAGGGCTGTTTTCGACGGGGAAATCTGTTTTCATTGCCAACAATCTTGCAAAAAAAACGTCCCGGGAATGCCTGGTTTATCAGCAATAATCAGACGGTGCGTACCAGAGGAAAAAACGGGAACACAAAGACAGTGAAAATAATTGCGAAATGCGTCATGTTTTTAATCGCCTCTGCGCTGAATTTGTTTCTTATATGTAAATTATTAATGCAGACTTAATAACATTTATTCTTTTTGATTATTATAAAACGCAAATAATCAATGGCAGCAATGTACCAAAGCAAAAGGTGTCATCTTGCAGACGGGGCAAATAATTTTGTTTCGCCGGGAAGGAATAACGTTGTATAACGTCATTATCATTTTTATTTTCTGATATTAATAATCCCAAAATTGCTGCCTTTAGGTGGAGGTTGTCATGTATCAACGCTGCTTTGATAATGCCGTGGAGACCCTTTTTGAACAGGGGAAAACCCCGAGATTCTCGCGATTCGTCATCAGTGATGACCCTAACTGGGAGTCGGGTCATCACGTTCACGATAATGAAACAGAGCTTATTTATGTCAAAAAAGGGGTCGCAAGATTAATTATCGATTCGTCGCTGTATGTCGCGCATGCCGGGGATATCGTGGTGATAGAGCAAGGGCGACTCCATGCGGTTGCTTCGGATAGTAGCGCGCCTGCAACGACTTACACCTGCGCGCTCTACGGTTTTCGTTTCAACGGCTGGCAGGATAATCAGCTATTGCAGATGCACTCGTGTCCGGTGATTAGCGTTACTCAGGGGAAGGAGGTTATTAAGAGTATCTTTAATGAGTTGGGGGTTATGCTCCCCCAGAGCAAAAATAACCTGACATCTTCAGCCTACGACGCTTTTGCTTATGCTCTAACCGTTTTATTTTACGAAAACTTTAAAAATGCCTATCGTTCTGAGCAAGGTTATATTAAAAAAGATGTCTTAATTAAAGATGTGCTGGTTTATTTAAATAATAACTTCCGCGAAAAAATTACTCTCGATCAGTTATCCAAAAAATTCCGGGCCAGCGTGAGTTATATCTGCCATGAATTTACTAAGGAGTATCGAATTTCGCCGATCAATTATGTGATTCAGCGACGAATGACCGAGGCGAAATTTGCCCTGACGAATACGGAAGCTTCGTTAGCGGAAATCTCCTGGCGGGTAGGGTATGAAAATGTCGATCACTTTGCCAAACTCTTTCAGCGGCATGTGGGTTGTACCCCCAGTGATTATCGCAAGCAGTTTAAAAATAATCTGGTTGAGCAGGAATGCTTGATCCCAGAGGTCTGATTATCCTGGCTCGTGCCGGAAAACGCTTGTGCGCTATCCGGCACGAATTACCGCTTACTTATTCTGGTAATCTTTCAGGATTTGGCGTCCGGCGACGTAAATCATAATTTCGTCGGTGCCGCCGCCAATGCGCTCGCAGCGAACATCGCGCCAGAATCGGGAAACTCGCGCTTCATCGGTGTAACCCAGCCCGCCCATGATCTGAATGGCGTCATCAATCACTTCCATTGCCGTGCGGGCGCAATACAGTTTTGCCAACGCCGCGCTGGTCCGCAGCGACTGTTCCTGATCGGCCTGCCAGGCCACTTTCAACACCATATTGCGCATGTTTTCAATTTTAATCGCCATCAGCGCCAGTTTTTCCTGGATCATCTGGTTATGGCCAATCGGTTTACCAAATGCGATGCGCTGATTAGCGTAACGGGCGGCATCTTCGAAGGCGCACTCGGCGAAACCGGTACTACGCGCGGCGTTGATCAACCGTTCCATCTCAAAGTTGTACATGACGTTGAGGAAGCCCATGCCTTCTTCGCCGACCATATCGCTTTCGTCTACTTCAACATCATCAAGATAAACTTCGCAGGTGCTGAGCATGTGCCAGCCGATTTTATGCAGCGGATTAACCTTAATGCCGGGTTTCTTCGAATCCACCCACCACAGTGTAAAGGCTTTCTTCGGATCTTTCGGCTCCGGATCGCGAGCCAGTACCAGCATATAAGGATACTCTTTAGCGCCGGTGATAAAGGTTTTTTGTCCGTTGAGATATACCTTGCCGTTTTTGCGGGTGTAGCTGGTGGTGGCGCTGTTATTGTCTGAACCTGCTCCCGGTTCGGTTAATGCCAGCGCATAAGCCGGATCGCCCGTTTCCATGGTGCTTTCTGCCGTTTTACGTAACTGTTCGGCGGAGCCAAAACGACGCATACTGTGAATGCACTGACCGTTCGTGATTAAAAAAGCGGGTGCGCCGCATTTGGAAACTTCCATCAGTGCCAGCATCTGCGTGACGTAATCTGCCGGGAAACCGCCGAATTCTTCCGGAACGCCCAGCATTGAAATTCCGTTGTCCGCAAGGGCGCGCATAAACTCTTTCGGATAGGTAGCCGTCTGATCGCAGGTACGGAAATATTCCTCCGGGAAATTGCTGGTAATCAGTTCGCGAATGCTGGCAAGCAGCAGCTCTTGTTCTTCAGTTAATGAAAAATCCATCAGGGTACTCCTTTTAATTGGCGGCATCGGGCAATATAAAACCCATCGAAGCATCGATAAATAATCTTTCGTCCATTAGTTTCAGTTCCGGAGAAATAACCGGAGGGAAATCCATTTTGTCCAGAATGTCTTCCTGCAAAGAGACTCCTGGCGCAATTTCGACTAAATGAAGGCCATCTTCTTTTAACGTAAATACAGCACGCTCGGTGATGTAACGCACATCCAGTCCGCGCTCGAGTGCAATTTTTCCGCTGAAAGTGACTTCAGGTAATTCGTTGACGAATTTTTTCACCCGGCCTTCCTGCACGATATTTAATTTGCCATTGGCAACTTCCGTTTTCAGGCTTCCGGCAGTTAAGGTGCCGCAAAATATTATTTTCTTCGAGGTGGCGCTAATATCGATAAAACCGCCGGTCCCCATAATTTTGCCATTGAATTTATGTACGCCGACGTTGCCGTGGCGATCCACTTCGGCGAAGCTTAAATAGCATACATCCAGCCCACCGCCGTGGTAGAAGTCAAACTGGGAGGTCATATCCAGAATCGCGCGGGTGTTGACGTTGGCGCCAAAAGCGATGCCCTGGGAGGTAATTCCGCCAATCGGACCGGTCTCGACCGTCAGAATAAAGTCGTCAGCGCAGCCTTCTTCGCGTGCAACGAGACCAATACCATCGGCGATACCCACGCCAACGTTGCCGACCGCGCCTTTGCGCATTTCGAACAGGGCGCGTCGGGCCACCAGTTTACGCTGATTGAGCGGCAGGGCAGTCTGCTGGCTGTCATCAAGGACAAAATCGCCCGAGATAAAGCGGTTAACCGGCGCGCCGCCGTACAATTGAGTTTGATCGGGATCGATGACCACAATATCGACCAGATAGCCCGGAATACGCACGGCTTTTGGGTGCAGTGTGGCTTTCTTCACCATTTTTTGCACCTGCATCATGACGATACCGCCGTTGTTGTGAACGGCCTGAGCAATCACCAGCGCGTCGAGATACATAACTTCATCTTCAAACGTGGCGTAACCTTCGCTGTCGCAGGTGGTGGCGCGAATAAAGGCGATGTTTGGCGCAATGGCTTTGTAGTAGAGGTACTCTTTGTTATCAATTTCCACCAGCTTGATCAGATCTTCGGTGGTCACTTCATTCAGCTTTCCGCCCTGTTGGCGGGGATCGACAAATGTTCCGATACCGATCTCACTCAGAATACCCGGCTGGTGGGCTGCCGAGGCACGCAGGGTCTGGGTTAATACGCCCTGAGGATAGTTATAGGCGGCAATTTTATTCTGCTCAGCGAGGTCGGAAATTCGTGGTGATTGTCCCCAGTGGCCGCATAATGCCCATTTGACTAAACCTTCTTGTGCTAACGGGCTAATTCCACGGTCAGCACGGTCACCTAATCCCGTTGGGCTAATCAATGATAAGTTTCGGGGGGAGTGTGCGTTTTTATATTTTTCAGCCAGCGCGTTAATTAATGTTGTTGCTTCGAGAATACCGCCGCCTGCGCCTAATACACAGAGCGTTGCCTCATCAGGAATATAATTAATGGCATCCGCTGCGGATAATACGGGGACCCGACCATCAATGCGTTTTGGTCTTGATAATTTCATGTGAACTCCAGATTATATGCGTGCGACTACCTGTCGCTATATTCGACAATAATAATGTGAGTTATTTAATAATGTCCGGCCATCTGCCCGATATTCGTGATTAAGCGAATATCTGGGGCAGGGCATTACTGATATTAATATGGATAAACGGTACTATTACGCCTGATGCAATATGGTCAAAACGGTACGTAGGTCGGTGACCGAAATTTGCCCAGGGGCAGAGGCTTTTTTCACCGCGCCAAAGGTTGCCGCTGAACCGAAAACCTCACCGGACAGACGTGAAATCACCCCTGTTTTAGCCATCGACATAGTAATGATCGGGCGATCGGCATAGCGTTCCTGCATTTCCAGAGTTGCGCCAAGCAGGGTCAATACATCCGTCTTGTTTTGCGGCATCAGGGCGATTTTCGGGATATCAGCGCCAAGCTCCTGCATTTTACGCAGGCGCAGGACAATCTCTTGTGCCGCTGGCGTCTTATGGAAATCATGATTCGACATAATGACGGCGACATTTTTTGCATGTGCATATTCGACGGTGGCTTTAATCAGTTCGTCACCGGTGAAAAGCTCCAGGTCAATCATATCGACCAGACCGCTATCTACCGCCGCACGGTTTAGCGCAATATAGTTTTCGACAGCCAGCGTCTGTTCACCACCTTCTTTGGCACTACGGAAAGTGAACAGCAGCGGTTTGTCAGCCATCACCTCGCGGATGGCGCGTGCAGCTTCCAGTACGGCATCAACGGAGGACACCTCGGTGAAATGGTCAACGCGCCATTCCAGAATGTCGAAATCCGCCTCGCGATAGGCCAGCGCTTCGCTTTTTACCGTTGCGATGTCTTTACCCATCAGTGAGACAATGATCTTCGGCGCACCCTCGCCAATGACGAGGTTTTTTACGGTTACGGTTTTCATCGATTACCCTTTAAATATTTTACAAATGCTTGCCCATCAGGCTGCAAAACCCATAACCTGTTTCACATACTCAAGAGGGAAATCTTTCCCGGTCCAGAGTTTAAACTGTTCAGCCCCTTGCCATAACAACATGCCGTAACCATCAATCGTTTTGCAACCGGCAAGTTGTGCCTGTTGCAATAATTTGGTCATATGCGGGTTGTAGACGCATTCAGTCACCAGCAGATCCGGGCGTAGCAGGGAAACGTCGGTCACCAGAGATTCGTTCTCCAGCGGCTTCATTCCCACTTTCGTACCGTTGGTCAGAATATCCGCGCTGGCCAGTGCGTCCGCAAAAGCCTGTCGATCGTCGAGATCGATAACGGTGACCACGCAGTCGGTATTTTCATTAACACGTTTGGCGAATTCTTGCGCTTTGGCAAAGAACTCATCTTGACGGTTAAAGAGTTTGATTTCTTTGATGCCTTCAATCGCCGCCTGGGCGCCAATGGCCGTTGACGCGCCGCCTGCGCCCAACAGTACCATGGTTTTACCCCTGATATCGAAACCGCTTTCCTTGATGGCGCGAATATGCCCCGTGCCATCAGTATTGTAGCCGCGCAGGTAACCATCATCATTGACGATAGTATTAATCGCGCCGACCAGTTTGGCTGCAGGCGTTAATTCATCAACATATTCACATGCCAGCTGCTTGTTGGGCATCGAGACTCCGGTACCGCGCATCTTTAAAGCCTTCAGCCCGGCAATCGCATTAGCAAACGTGGAGTTATCGACTTCAAATGCCATGTAGGTAAAAGGTAATCCCGCTTTTTCTAATGCCTTATTTTGCATTTCAGGCGACAAGCTGTGTCTGATAGGGTAGGCCATCAGACCAATCAGTTCATATTTTGCAGTTACGTCCATTTGATACTCCTTCTAAGCAATTTATTGAAAATAACGTTCGCCCAACCGCACATCATTTTTGGGAATATCAAATACGCGGTAGTAACGAATAAAGACGATGATGGCGGTGATGAAGGCCAGCAAAGCAAATGCGAGGTCCAGCAAAATGATGTACTGCAGGCCAATGTTTGAAAGGTATCCGGTGATTAATGGGATAATAAAGTTGGCTACGCCCCCCATCATCATATAAATACTGGTGACCTTGGCTTTGCTCCTGGGGAAAAACTCTGACATCACCGAAACGCCGAGCTGTAAAATACCGCCTGCGGCAGAAAACCCGATAAGAAATGAACCGGCGTTACACACCAATGGGGATGGATATAAATAGATAACCGCTGCGGTGAGGGTTGCCAGCCCGGCGTTAAACACATTCGCCCAAATGGGTCGAACCATTTTCTTGAGCAGTACAGCAAAAATAAACACGCAGACCAGCGATCCCATACTGTAGTAAGAGATGGTTTTCAGCGCGTCGGCTTCTGCCATGCCGGCAAATGCCATCGCATATTTCGGCATCCAGACTACGATGACGTAAAAGGTCGAGAATGCGGCCACCCCAAACATAACGGAGGCTACGCCTTCTAGCCAGACCAGCGGTTTACTGTTCATCTGTGGTAGCTCTTTTGCAATGCCCGCATCCACCATCTGGCTGGGGAAACGGCTTTTGAGCAGCATCAACGTTATGATGACGAACAGTATCCCCGGGATAATGACCGCATAGCCGTACCAGATATGGTTGAGCAGCATGGTGCTGACGACGATGGGGTAGATCATCTGCCCGAATGAGACCATCGCTTTAACCAGGATAACCGCTGACCCAGACGCCTTAGGGAAGCATTCCATCAAAGCCGGATAGCCACCTGTATCCAGGGCCGAGTTAGCGACGCCGACACAAACAGCGAGAATAAAGGCAATCATCAGATTCGGGCTGGCGGGAATGCCGAAGAAAAACAGCATGTACAGAATTGCCCCTAACAGAATGATAGCCCGTCTACCAAATTTATCTGAGAGCACACCAAAGAATAAAATACTCACCAGGCGACCAAGACCAATGCCGGAAATTAAATAGGCTATCCCAGCATTGTCGGTGGAGAATTTTTCTGCAAGAGAACTCATGTTTTGCGCCAGTGTAATGACGCTAATGCCGTGTAAAAAATAACTTAAATAAATACAGATTATCGCCAAAAGAAATGGCGTATTAAAGGTCTTATTTTGAGACATGTTCACAACTCCTTGCGGATTTTAAAATTGTTCTGTGCTCGTCGATTTTGTTTAAATTGCGGCGACCTTGTGATTAATATACCGAGGCGCTGATATTGTGCCTACATAGCATGGCGTTTAAGTTACCAGGTATGTTGCATGCTCAACTGTGAAACTTAATTCTTTCAACCAACATTTTGCTGAAGTTTTAAAACCGCGACCAATTATTTTGCAGCGGGGGAGAACAATATTGCATCCGCGTTATTTTACGACCATCGCCATGTTTAGTTGCTGCTTTGTCGCGATACGGCTGCGATAGCCAATAAACAATGCTAACAGGAAGCCTACCGCGGCTATGCCGGTATCAAACCACATGATGTGAGCAATGCTGGTCTGCGAGAGTCTTGCCGTTATCAGTGGGATGGTGAAGGTCGCAATGCTGCCCGCGCTGTAGTAAATCCCGGTAGCTTTGCCCTTCGCATCGGGAAAGCGTGCGGCCATCAGCGTTAAACCGATTTGTACAACGCCTCCGGCTGAAGAGAAACCGATGACAAACGCGAAGACGATCACCATGTAGATCGACGGATGCAGGCAGACCATCAGCAATGCGATAAATGAGATAAAGGTGTACAGCATTAACAGAGAGGTTGCGCGCCCCGTCTTTCGTGCCAGTGGCGCGGTGATCAACACACACAGTAGAGAACCGCAGGTGTAAATGCTTAACAGCTTGATCGATAAGGTGTAGGACATCCCAGCGACAAACTGTCCGTACTGTGCCAACCACTGGCTTATCAGATAAAATGTCGCCATGGCGATGTAGCCGTACAGAGTGTAACTGGCGAGATCGAGAAGAGAACAACGATGTTCAGATTGTATGCTTTTCTGTTCAACGGGTAATGCCTTGAGGGGGGCTTGATGCCCAGGATGGGCCGGGAATCGACAGCGAAACAAAAATATGCCATTGATTAGCATTACCGCGGCCGCCACAAGGAAGGACCAGCCAAACCAAAGTTCTGCCCACACCAGCAGACTGATAATCATCGGCAGCAGAAACTGACCGATGGAAACAAACGCTTTAATTAAGATATTAACCGTGCCGGGAGAGCGGGGAAACGCCTCCATCAGGCTGGGGTAAGTTCCGGCGTCAAGAAAACTGTTTGCCATTCCGGCTAAAAATCCAAAAGCATAGGCAATATAAATGCTGTGAGTATTGATGATGCCTACAAAGAACAGCAGGTAGCAGGCCATGCCTAAAATAATAAACGGTCTGCGGCCATAGCGATCGGAAAGCATGCCCGCCACCAATAACACGCTTAAACGGCCAATGCCGAGTGAGGAAATAACAATTGAGACGCCTGCGGCATCGGTGTGCCACTGTTGTTCCAGTGAAGACATATTGAGGCTCATCAGAATGACCCCCATGCCGTGTACCAGGTAATTAAAGTACAGCCCTATCGCAGTGGAGAAATAGGTGTTTTTCATAATATGTTACTCAGCGAAGAGGCTAAATGAGTGTGGCGCTGCGGTCTCTTAACACAAACGCTCAAGGTCGTGGGCATACAGTTCAACAGCGGCCGATTGATAGATTTTCCAGTCGAGAAAATCATCGTGCTGATAAACCGCCTGAAAAGAGATCAGATCGGGAAAGAAACGCATGGTGTTATTACCGATACGGTTATTTATTTTTTCGATAATGGCGTTAATTCTTAACTTTCGTCTGGCTTTCATTTCTGCACAAATGCGCGTGATGTCTTCCGGGATTTCCCTTTCGCCATTCTCCCATTGTTGCCAGGCGGCAACATTGTGATCCCGCGAGATATACATAGCGCTTTCTTCTACCGTCATAGCAAAAATATGGCGGATAGCCTGGAGTTCTAATGCGTTCATTATTTGATCACCTCATAAAAGACGGTGGAATAGTAATAACATTGCTGTGGATATTTCGGCTTGAAGAGAGTCACAGTATCTTGTGCAATATTATTTGTTTATCAACGGGGAAGAGGGGATCTGTGGTGCGGTAAGGCTGGTGGCGAGGCGCGCGAAGGACAAAAAAAAGCCCATCGTGGGAGATGGGCAAAGACTACACACAGCAATTCGTTGTTTCACTCAGGGGATTTCCATGCTTATAAATCAATGTGTTGATCTAAAGCCATGGGCTAATAGTAGGCATACTGATTTTTTACGTCGATCAGATTCATCTCAATAGTTTAAAAACTGTAAATAATTTGCGAAGCAAATGAGTATTTAAAGAAGGATAACGTTGGGTCTTATTCAGTAAGTGGGCGGAATTGATTAGCAATGTTAAACAATCAGGCGGCGGTGCCGCCTGACGTGGGATTACTTATTGCGTTCGATTTCAGCAATTTCTTCGAGGATTTCGTCGGGATCGCTACCTGGCGCAGGGGCTTCGTTTACCCAGGCGGAGAACAGACGCCAGGACACGGCCAGTACCACCGGGCCGATAAACAGACCAATCATGCCGAAGGCAATCAGTCCGCCGATGACCCCTGAGAGAATCAGGATCAGCGGCAAATCGGCCCCCATGCGAATCAGCATCGGGCGAATAACGTTATCCAGCGTTCCGACCACGCCGCTCCACACCAGCAGCACCGTGCCCCAGGTTGAATCGCCCGTCCAGTACAGCCAGATAATGGCCGGGACCAGCACCGGCAATGGCCCCAGTTGCACCAGACAAGACAGGATCATCAATACAGCCAGCAACGTGGCGTACGGCACGCCGGTTACCGCCAGACCAATACCACCGAGCACTGCCTGCACCAGCGCGGTGACCACAACGCCTAATGCGACGGCGCGAATGGCTTGTGCTGCCAGCAGAATGGCGGCATCGCCACGTTTGGATGCCAGGCGACAAGCGAAGTGGCGAATACCTAACGCCACCTGTTCACCGCGCCAGTACAGCAGGGCGCTGAAAAGCAGCATCAGACCACAGTGCATCATAAAGCGGCCAAGGTGTGCAGCCTGGCCAACAAACCAGGTCGTCGTCGTGCCGATATAAGGACGAACCTTGGCCATGATGGCCGCGCCGCCCATATCCAGCAGACTGTGCCACGCGGCATACAATTTGGCGCCGACCAACGGAATACTGTTCAGCCACGCCAGATCCGGCAGGGTCATATCGCCTGCGGTTACGGCATGGATCAATGGCCCGCTGCCATCAACAATGCTATTGACCAGTAGCGCGATAGGAATGATGAACAACAGCACCAGCAGCAGGGTCATCACCAGCACAGCCAGCGAGCGACGGCCCCAGAGCAATTTTTGTAAGCGTAGCAGGATCGGCCAGGTCGCAATGACCACCGTCCCCGCCCATGCAAAACCGAGGATAAAGGGCTGAACAATCCAAAGACAGGCCACAATCATGACGGCTAAAAACAGCGCCGATAGCAGCACTTGTGCAATATCCTTGGGCTGGCGGAAATTTACCATAAATACTTTTCACCTTTGTCTTTGCGCCAGAACGTTGACGCGACGTGAACACTTAAATGACACCCTGTAATGATGAGCAATTTCAGCGGTTTTTAACAGGCGGATTCTGCCTTTAAATCTGCTGAGCGTATTAGAAAAAAATGTGATACAACAAACAAAGCAACACGCAAACGATTAAATTCACAACACAGACCGCAGGAAAGGGTCACTATAATGATTCCACAAATTTCTCAGGCGCCAGGTGTCGTTCAACTGGTGCTCAATTTTTTGCAGGCACTGGAGCAGCAAGGATTTACGGGCGATACGGCAACGAGCTATGCCGATCGTCTGACAATGTCGACGGATAACAGTATTTATCAGCTGCTTCCTGATGCTGTCGTATTCCCTCGTTCAACCGCAGATGTGGCGCTCATTGCTCGTCTGGCAGCGGAACCTCTTTTCTCTTCGTTGATTTTTACCCCACGCGGCGGCGGCACCGGGACCAACGGTCAGGCGCTAAATCAGGGCATTATTGTTGATATGTCCCGCTATATGAGCCGCATCATTGAAATCAATGCGCAGGAAGGTTGGGTGCGGGTCGAAGCCGGGGTGATAAAAGACCAGCTCAACCAGTTTCTGAAGCCTTACGGCTATTTCTTTGCCCCCGAGTTATCCACCAGTAACCGGGCAACGCTGGGTGGGATGATCAATACCGACGCATCCGGACAAGGCTCGTTGGTTTACGGTAAAACCTCCGATCACGTGCTGGGTATCCGCGCGGTGCTAATGGGCGGCGATATTCTTGATACCCAGCCAATGCCGGTCGAACTTGCCCAAACGCTGGGTAATAGCAACACCACTATTGGCCGCATTTACAAGACGGTTTATGAGCGTTGCCGCGACAACCGACAGCTGATCATTGATAAATTCCCGAAACTTAATCGCTTCCTGACCGGTTACGATCTGCGGCACGTCTTTAACGATGAGATGACCGAATTTGATTTAACCCGCATTCTTACCGGCTCTGAAGGCACGCTGGCGTTTATCACCGAAGCCCGTCTCGATATCACGCCGCTACCCAAAGTCAGACAACTGGTTAACGTTAAGTACGACTCTTTCGACTCGGCATTGCGTAATGCCCCGGTGATGGTGGAAGCGCGCGCGCTGTCGGTAGAAACCGTCGACTCCAAAGTGCTTAACCTGGCACGGGAAGATATTGTCTGGCACTCGGTAAGTGAATTGATTACCGATGTGGCGGATAAAGAGATGCTGGGTCTGAATATTGTGGAGTTTGCCGGTGACGATGAAGCATTGATTGATTCGCAAGTCAGCGCACTGTGCGAACGGCTGGATGGCTTAATTGCGCGTCAGGAAGCGGGTGTTATAGGCTGGCAGCTATGTACCGAGCTGGCAGGCGTCGAGCGCATTTACGCGATGCGTAAAAAAGCTGTCGGTCTGCTGGGGAATGCGAAAGGGGCCGCGAAGCCGATTCCGTTTGCTGAAGATACCTGCGTTCCGCCGGAACATCTGGCTGACTATATTGCCGAGTTCCGTGCGCTACTCGATAGCCACGGCCTGAGTTACGGCATGTTTGGTCACGTGGATGCAGGCGTGCTGCACGTCAGACCGGCGCTGGATATGTGCGACCCGCAGCAGGAAGTGCTGATGAAAAGCATTTCTGACGATGTTGTCGCGCTGACGGCAAAATATGGCGGTCTGCTGTGGGGCGAGCACGGGAAAGGTTTTCGTGCAGAATATAGCCCGGCGTTCTTCGGTGAGGAACTGTATCGAGAACTGCGTAAAGTGAAATCGGTGTTTGATCCGCAAAACCGGCTCAATCCTGGCAAAATCTGTCCACCGGAAGATGTTGATGCGCCGATGATGAAAGTGGACGCGGTGAAGCGCGGAACGTATGACCGTCAGATCCCGCTGGCCGTCCGCCAGGAGTGGCGTGGGGCGATGGAGTGTAACGGCAACGGGTTATGCTTTAACTTTGATGCGAAAAGCCCGATGTGTCCGTCGATGAAAATCAGCCTCAACCGCATCCATTCACCGAAAGGGCGAGCTACGCTGGTGCGTGAATGGCTGCGTCTGTTGGCAGATCGCGGGATTGACCCGCTACAGCTGGAAAAAGAGCTACCGGAAAAACGTGCCAGTTTACGTACGCTGATTGCCCGTACCCGCAACAGCTGGCATGCGCGCAAAGGCGAATACGATTTCTCGCACGAAGTGAAAGAGGCAATGTCGGGTTGTCTGGCGTGTAAAGCCTGCTCCACACAGTGTCCGATTAAAATCGATGTGCCGGAGTTCCGCTCACGCTTCCTGCAGTTGTATCACACGCGTTATCTGCGGCCGTTGCGCGATCACATGGTGGCGACCGTTGAGAGTTATGCGCCGTTAATGGCGCGGGCGCCCAACGCGTTTAACTTCTTCATCAACCAGCCGCTGGTGCGTAATCTGGCTAAAAAGCACATCGGCATGGTCGACTTACCGCTGCTGTCTGCGCCGTCGCTTCAACGTCAGTTGGTTGGCCATCGTTCCGCCAATATGACGCTGGAACAGCTCGAATTACTCAGCCTTGAGCAAAAAGCCCGTACGGTGCTGGTAGTGCAGGATCCGTTCACCAGCTATTACGATGCACAGGTGGTGGCTGATTTTATACGTCTGGTTGAAAAGCTGGGTTTGCAGCCGGTACTGCTGCCGTTCTCGCCAAACGGCAAGGCCCAGCATATTAAGGGCTTTTTAAACCGTTTTGCTAAAACCGCAAAGAAAACATCTGAGTTTCTCAATCGGGTGGCGAAGCTGAATATTCCGATGGTGGGTGTCGATCCGGCGCTGGTGCTTTGCTATCGCGATGAATACAAACTGGCGCTCGGGGAACATCGGGGCGATTTCCATGTGTTACTCGCCAACGAATGGTTATCGACAGTTGTGGAGTCACAGCCGCCAGTCGCTGTGGGCGGTGAAGCGTGGTACTTCTTTGGACACTGTACCGAAGTGACGGCCCTGCCGGGCGCGCCTGCTCAGTGGGCGGCTATTTTTGCCCGCTTTGGCGCAAAGCTGGAGAACATCAGCGTAGGGTGCTGTGGCATGGCGGGCACCTATGGCCACGAAGTGAAGAATCATCAGAACTCACTGGGGATCTATGAGCTATCATGGCACCAGGCAATGCAACGATTGCCGCGTAACCGTTGTCTGGCTACCGGATACTCCTGTCGCAGTCAGGTTAAACGCGTTGAAGGCACGGGCGTTCGCCATCCATTACAGGCACTGCTGGAGATTATAGGATGATCTGGAAACGTGAAGTCACACTCGAAGCGCTCAACGCCATGGGTGAAGGAAATATGGTTGGGCTGCTTGATATTCGTTTTGTGCACATTGGCGATGACACGCTGGAAGCCACAATGCCGGTAGACCATCGTACTAAACAACCTTTTGGTTTGCTGCACGGCGGCGCGTCCGTGGTGCTGGCTGAGAGCATTGGTTCGGTGGCTGGCTACCTGTGTACTCAGGGTGAGCAAAAAGTGGTGGGTCTGGAGGTCAACGCCAACCATATTCGCTCGGCGCGGGAAGGGCGCGTCAGAGGGGTATGTCGCGCGGTGCATACCGGCTCCCGTCATCAGGTATGGCAAATCGAAATCTTCGATGAGCAGGGACGATTGTGCTGCACGTCGCGTCTGACGACAGCAATTTTGTGATGCATATTGCTTTTGGTCATTATCTGCACAGGGAATGGTGTTATACTGTGCAGGTTTTGAACACAAGCGAGGATGATATGTCTACCCAATTAGACCCGGCCCAACTGGCAATAGAGTTTTTACGTCGTGATAAAACCGATCTTTCACCAGCTCAGTACCTGAAAAGACTGAAACAGTTAGAGCTGGAGTTCGCGGATTTATTGACGCTTTCTTCGACTGAACTTAAAGAAGAGATCTATTTTGCCTGGCGCATGGGCGTTCATTGATTCCGGTATGCTTATCTTAATGAAACCCCGACACGCGTTCGGGGTTATTTTTTGCGTTAAATCTCAATCACCACTTCATCTCACCAGTATTAACCTTCGCACTTAGCTCCAGAGAACTTGCGTCTGCAAGACCTGGCCATGCCGCGGTGATGGTTTTAATCACATAATCCGAACCTTTCTTCGCCCCTAACGCCTGCTCAAACGATTGCAGATAGTCCTGTGTGAAGCGAATCGCTTTATCGCCCGCAGGGCGTTCGCCGATGTAATGCCCCGGGACCACCTGGGTGGGTTGTAACTTCTGCATTTCGCTCAGTACGCTACGCCACGCGCTACGCTGTTCTGCAGATTGCGTATCCGCCGTCCAGACGTGTATACCAGACGCCACGCCGGTACCGCCAATAATGGCACGGTTTGCCGGGATCCAGACATAGGCTGCATAATCATTAGGGTGGCGCAGTTCCAGCGTTTCACCATCAACCGTGAAATGCGTTTGCGTTGTCGCTTGCGGAACAGTGAGCGATGTTGGCGCGCCATCCTTCATTTGCGGACCCCAGAATTGCAGTTTGGCCTCTTTGGTGGCACGGATATGCTCTACTACGTGCGGTGTTGCCAGGACTTTTACCTGTGGGAAGGCTTTGACGATAGGCTGCAGTCCGAAATAGAAATCCGGATCGCCGGAGGTGATCACGATGGCCTTCAGCGTTTTACCGCTGGCGCGAATCATCTGCACCAGCTGTTCACCATCTTTAGTACTGAACTGTGCGTCAAACAATATTGCTTCTTTCGGTCCTGAAACCAGCGTTGAAGAGACCGGGAAAATAGCCTTGTCCTGTGGATTGTAGACGTCCAGCTGTAGCGTCGCGGCAAAGGCTGAAGAGGCGAACAGAGGTAACAGCAGGGCCAGCGTTTTAACTTTCATGCCAGGTATCCTTGTGCAGGGAATTGTCTTTTGATAGTTCCTGTATTTTAAGGAAATTCGGATCTGTTAGAATTCCCTTATTAGGACATGCTGAGTTTCATAAAACGATCGGATGGGATGCAATGGACAGAGTGATGGCGGCAACGGTATTCAACCATATCTGTGATTTGGGCAGTCTGAGCGCCGCCGCGCGTGCGCTGGGGCTTTCCCGTCCGATGGTCAGTCGTTACCTCGACGAGATGGAAAAATGGGCGGGTGCAAGGCTTATCCATCGCTCGTCGCGCCGTCTGACGATCACGCCAGCGGGTGAAGAGGCATTAGTGAAAACGCGTTCTCTGGCGCAGCTTTCGCTGGATATTGGTGCCGCCAGCGCCGCGCAAACTCCCTCTGGCACGCTACGTGTGGCCTGTGCGCATTTTACAGCTATGCATATTTTAGCGCCGGTACTGCCCGCGTTTCTGACGAAGTATCCGCAACTGCGTATCGAGGTGGAGATCAATAATCAACCGGTAAGCCTCGTTGGAGAACGCATTGATGTGGCGATCCGTATAACGGAAAACCCTGAACCTGGAACTATTGCCCGTCGCCTTGGCGACTGTAAATCGGTACTGTGCGCGTCTGTAGAGTACCTGCATCAACATGGCACTCCTGAGACTATCGACGACCTTACGCAGCATAATTGTCTCTACTACAGCGGGTTTGCCGGAAAATCCTGGCACTTTCTGGATGCCCAGGGGCGGGCTGCCGCTGTTGCGATTAAAGGCAATTTGAGCGCCGGGATCTCTTCGTTGCTCTGTGAGTCGGCGTTGGCGGGAACGGGCATTGCGCTGGTGCCGGAACTGGAGGCGCGGGAAGGGCTGGCACAGGGAAAGCTGGTTAGACTCTTGCCCGAGCTTCAACCAAAAAGCCTGCCAATTTATGGTTTATATCTTTCGCGGGAGCATCAGCCTGCAGGACTGCGCCTGTTGCTGGACGCGCTCAGTGAAAAACAGCGCCTAATAATTGATTGAATACGCTTATAAAATAGTCAAATCGCAATTTGTGTTAAACAAAACATATCCGGAAGTGAGATTATTCTTATCGCCCCTTCAAGAGCTAAGCCATCGTGAGTGCCGGAGATAAGCGCCGGATGGGGCCGGAACCCTTAAGCCTGCCAGCAAGCAGCCTTAAGGGTTTTTTGTTGTTTGTTCATAATTTGAATTTTTTCCCTCCCGTCATTCCTACGTCTCTCTAAATAGATATTAATTCTGTAAAATGAGTATATATCTAAATCTAAAGAATTTTTTTTACCAGCCTTGCGATTGAGGACAGTGCTGTAGGCAACTGGCTATCAACGACGCATACTGACTAGATGACCTTGTTGCCAGCCAATTGGGTTGTGGAATGTGAACTCGCCTAAATTGGCAGTGGGGTAGGTTCGATACTGAAAACAGTGGGACTGAAGTCCCACTGTTCAGCATTTTCATTTAATTTTTGCATCTTTCCATTATCATTGACATGAACAATATAAAAATTCCGTTCAATAATAATGCGCCCATAAAGATAATGGTCATGTGTGTATTGTCCCAGACGCTGGGGTCCATCTCTTTCACACCGGGATAGATTAAATCAAATAATTTATTTTCAGGTAAATATTTGAAAATAAATAGAAAAAAACAAACCCAAGATATTGCAAATAAATACCATGTGATGACTTTTTTAATATGTTTCATTAATACACCTGAATAGTGCCGTATGCACGAAGACTGGGGGTAACCAGCATTTGTGGAGTGCTTAAAAGTGCTTCCCGGAGTATGTTGTAATGAGCTCTGCTGGGAAGAGTTATGCAGCCATTACTGACGCCAGTATACCCCGCAGGGTGCAATCTGAAATACCCACGGCTGACCTTGTTATAGAACGTAACGTCATCTAATTTTTCATCCTCTCTGAATAATCCGAACCAGATATCGCGGTCTGAACCGCTAATCTCTGACGCAGTATAATCTTTAATTGCGCTGAAAATCCCGCCTTTCGGACGCGAAACAATATAGTATTTACCGGGAGGAAGCGGCCCGATATCCTTAATTGCTATCGATTCAGGGTTGTTTCTATGCTCCCCACTGTTACCTGAATATGCAGGGAAGAAGCCAACTCCGGGGCAGCTAAGACTTGATAGCTGCCCACCGTTTAAATGAAATGTGCAACGAATCACCGTTCACTCCAGGAATCAGAAAATATTATATTCCCGTCGCAGTGTTTCCAGGTTATTCGTTCATATCTAAGAGCAATACTTTCAAGGTGATTGTGTTTTTCAGTGGCTGCGTTTTTCACGTCATGCATTAGAGGACAAATTGAAACCACCTTCACTGTTTCGAGTAGCATATTGAAGTATTCAACTTCCTGTCCTGCATCATTGATTTTGTACCATTTAAATTCGGCCTCTTTAAGGGTTTGTCCAGTGGCTACTGCTTTGTAAAAATATGGACTGGAGCTATCAAACTCCTTTTCAAATATAAGAGCGGTGTGTACTCGTGTTCCTGTTATTTTCCCTGTGTTGTTGTCGGTAGGGAGGTGCAGGCCATGACTAAACCCTAAGATCTCAATGCTCCCCACACGGTCGCGAACATCTACAGAACCCTTGATGTCTGCTCCTCCATCATCTTTTAACCACAAATACGCAGGTATAGCCATTTAAAACTCCATTTCACATACGCAAGGTAACTGTAATAAACGACATGACGCATGAATACGCAAGGCAATAAATGTCATACATTTTTATTATGTTTTATTTATATTTATGAGAGAAATAAAAAGCTTAGAATTAAAAATGAATAGTAATGGTGCACATATAAGAATAGTGAGATTTTGAAGCGAAATATATTGCTTAATTCTGATATTGAGAAAGTCTTTGTAATGCTATCAAGCAGGATCTTAAAAGTAGACGCGCAAACCGTACCGTCGATTTTGTTCGGAAGGCGTTGTGGTGTTTTGGATAAATCACGCGCAGAGGGCGCATGAAAAAGGGTGAAGTTTGGGGGGCAAAAACGCACTGGGGCGCAATTTAGAGGATTAACTAGTCCGTTTTTGGCTATAACAAGAAGAGATTAAGTTAATAATTATACAATAGTCGTATGATTTCATTAAATTTTTAAAACTTATCACTTAAATAGACATTATCTATACATCTTTTAGTTTTTGACCTGTCTGTACGATTCAATTGTTAAAACCCATTATTAATCAATGCATTGAACTAAAAAATCCATCCCTGTTAACCCACGCAGCAGGGTCTATGCTTAGTAAAAGGGGGCAAAAAGGGCGATTAACCCGAATGCCCCTGCTGTTGAGGGGTTGAAGTGATAATCATTATCACTAACATGTTGTTATAGCTTGAAAGCTAGTGACTCGAGGTAACCCTATGGAATTGCATTCAGGAACATTTAACCCGGACGATTTTGCCTGGCGTGGTCTGACGTTAACGCCAGCGGCTGCGGCGCACATCCGCGAGCTGGTGGCAAAGCAACCCGACATGTTAGGCGTGCGTTTAGGCGTGAAGCAAACGGGATGCGCGGGATTTGGCTACGTGCTGGACACCGTTCGCCAGGCGGAAAAAGACGATCTGCTGTTTGAAACGGAGGGGGCCAGACTTTATGTACCGTTACAGGCGATGCCGTTCATCGACGGCACAGAAGTCGATTTCGTGCGCGAAGGATTAAATCAGCTATTTAAATTTCATAACCCGAAAGCCCAGAACGAATGCGGCTGTGGCGAAAGTTTTGGGGTATAGGCGGTACTATGTCTCGTAATACTGAAGCAACTGACGATGTCAACACCTGGGCTGGCGGGCACCTTAATTACAAAGAGGGCTTCTTCACCCATCTACAAACCGATGAGCTGGCGAAAGGGATCAACGAAGATGTCGTGCGCGCGATTTCGGCAAAACGTAATGAACCCGACTGGATGCTGGAATTTCGCCTGAATGCCTTTAAAGCGTGGCTGACCATGGAAGAGCCGCACTGGCTAAAAGCGCATTACGATAAGCTGAACTACCAGGAGTACAGTTATTACTCTGCGCCGTCCTGCGGTAATTGCGATGAAACCTGCGCGTCTGAGCCGGGCGCGGTGCAGCAAACGGGGGCGAATGCGTTTTTAAGTAAAGAAGTTGAGGACGCATTCGAGCAGCTTGGCGTGCCGGTCCGCGAAGGCAAAGAGGTGGCGGTTGATGCCATTTTTGACTCGGTGTCGGTGGCGACAACTTATCGCGATAAACTGGCGGAACAGGGCATTATTTTCTGTTCGTTTGGTGAGGCGATTCACGATCACCCCGAGCTGGTAAAACAATATCTGGGTACGGTTGTCCCGGGTAATGACAATTTTTTTGCGGCGCTGAATGCGGCGGTGGCCTCCGACGGCACGTTTATTTATGTCCCGAAAGGTGTACGTTGCCCAATGGAACTGTCGACCTATTTCCGTATAAATGCGGAAAAAACCGGTCAGTTTGAACGCACCATTCTGGTTGCGGATGAGGGCAGTTACGTCAGCTATATCGAAGGCTGTTCAGCCCCGGTACGCGATAGCTACCAACTGCATGCCGCGGTGGTGGAAGTCATTATCCACAAAGATGCCGAAGTGAAATACTCGACGGTACAAAACTGGTTCCCTGGTGACGGTAACACCGGCGGCATTTTGAACTTCGTCACCAAGCGCGCTCTGTGCGAAGGCGAAAACAGCAAAATGTCGTGGACGCAGTCGGAAACCGGCTCGGCCATTACCTGGAAATACCCAAGCTGTATTCTGCGCGGCGACAACTCTATCGGCGAATTCTACTCCGTCGCGCTGACCAGTGGTTATCAGCAGGCCGATACCGGCACCAAGATGATCCACATCGGCAAGAACACCAAATCGACCATTATCTCGAAAGGGATCTCCGCGGGACACAGTCAAAACAGCTATCGCGGCTTAGTGAAGATCATGCCAACCGCAACCAACGCCCGCAACTATACCCAATGCGACTCGATGCTGATTGGCGCGGATTGTGGAGCGCACACCTTCCCGTATGTGGAGTGTCGTAACAACAGCGCCCAGCTTGAGCATGAAGCCACGACCTCGCGCATTGGTGAAGACCAGCTGTTTTACTGTTTGCAGCGCGGCATCAGCGAAGAGGATGCCATTTCGATGATCGTCAATGGTTTCTGTAAAGACGTGTTCTCTGAACTGCCGCTGGAATTTGCCGTTGAAGCGCAAAAACTTCTCGCCATAAGTCTTGAACACAGCGTCGGTTAAAATTTAAGGAAAGCACATGTTAAGCATTAAAAATTTACAGGTCAGTGTGGAAGATAAGGCGATCCTGCGTGGGCTGAGCCTGGATATTGGCCCCGGAGAGGTACACGCCATTATGGGGCCGAACGGTTCCGGGAAAAGTACGCTTTCCGCAACGCTCGCCGGGCGCGATGACTACGAAGTCACCGGCGGGACGGTAGAGTTCAACGGTAAGGATTTACTGGAACTGTCACCCGAAGACCGGGCCGGTGAAGGGATCTTTATGGCATTTCAGTATCCGGTAGAAATCCCCGGCGTCAGTAATCAGTTTTTCCTGCAAACGGCACTGAATGCGGTGCGCAGCTACCGTGGCGAAGAGTCGCTGGACAGGTTTGACTTCCAGGATCTGATGGAAGAGAAAATCGCGTTATTGAAGATGCCGGAAGATTTGCTAACGCGTTCGGTCAACGTTGGTTTCTCAGGTGGCGAGAAAAAGCGTAATGACATTTTGCAAATGGCGGTGCTGGAACCTCAGCTGTGCATTCTTGATGAGTCGGACTCCGGGCTGGATATCGACGCGCTGAAAGTCGTTGCGGATGGCGTGAACTCGCTGCGCGACGGGCAACGTTCATTCATTATCGTCACCCACTATCAGCGCATCCTGGATTACATCAAACCCGATTATGTGCACGTTCTCTACCAGGGGCGAATTGTGAAATCCGGTGATTTCACGCTGGTCAAACAACTGGAGGAGCAAGGTTATGGCTGGCTTAGCGAACAGCAGTAACGTGCTGCAACAGTGGCATCATCTGTTTGAAACGCAAGGGGAGACGCGCTCGCACCATGCCCATCAGCACCTGCAGCAGATGCTGCGTCTGGGACTGCCAACGCGTAAGCATGAGGACTGGAAATACACACCGCTGGAAGGATTAACCAACAGCCAGTTTGTCAGTCATGTCACTGAGATAACGTCCGCCCAGTGTGAAGCGTTAGCGCCGGCTATTGATGCTGTCCGCCTGGTGTTTGTTGACGGGCAATTCTGTCCAACGCTCAGCGACAGCGTGGAAGGTAGCGGGTTTAACATTACCGTTGATGATGTGCGCCAGTCGCTACCGGCGGCTATCCAACCGGAAGTCTTTCTGCACCTGACCGAAAGCCTCTCCCGCAGCGTAACGCACATTCAGGTGAAGCGTAACCAGCGACCGGCAAAACCGTTGCTGCTGCTGCACATTACCCAGGGGCTGGCGGGTGATGAGGTGAACACGGCGCACTATCGCCACCATCTGGATCTGGCAGAAGGCGCAGAAGCCACCGTCATTGAACACTATGTCAGCCTCAGCGAATATCGCCATTTTACCGGTGCACGATTAACGATGAACGTCGCGGCAAACGCACACTTGCGTCACATCAAACTGGCGTTTGAGAATCCGCTCAGCCACCACTTCGCGCATAATGATATTCAGTTGGGCGCTGATGCCACGGCCGCCAGCCACAGCTTTTTACTCGGTGATGCGGTGTTGCGCCATAACACCAGCACCCAGCTTAACGGCGAAAACACCACGCTTCGGCTTAACAGCCTGGCGATGCCGGTGAAAAATGAAGTCTGCGATACCCGCACCTGGCTTGCGCACAACAAGGGATATTGCAACAGTCGACAACTGCATAAAACGATTGTCAGCGATAAGGGGCGGGCGGTATTCAATGGCCTGATCAACGTCGCTCAGCACGCCATTAAAACCGACGGTCAGATGACCAACAATAATTTGCTGCTCGGAAAACTGGCGGAAGTAGATACCAAACCGCAGCTTGAAATTTATGCCGACGACGTGAAATGCAGCCACGGGGCGACGGTAGGGCGGATCGACGACGAGCAGATGTTCTATCTGCGTTCGCGCGGGATCGGCCAGCAGGATGCCCAACAAATGATTCTCTATGCGTTTGCCGCTGAGCTGACGGAAGCCCTGGGCGAGGAAACGCTGAAACAACAGGTCCTGGCACGGATCGCCCAACGCTTGCCGGGAGGCGTAGCATGACATTTCCCATTGAAAAAGTGCGGGCTGATTTTCCGGTCCTGACGCGTGAAGTGAACGGTTTACCGTTGGCGTATCTGGATAGCGCCGCCAGTGCGCAAAAGCCTAACCAGGTGATTGATGCCGAAGCCGAGTTTTACCGTCACGGCTATGCCGCGGTCCACCGCGGGATCCATACGCTGAGCGCGCAGGCCACGGAAAAAATGGAGAATGTGCGCAAGCTCGCCTCGCTGTTTATCAATGCCCGTTCAGCTGAAGAACTGGTGTTTGTTCGCGGCACAACGGAAGGTATCAACCTGGTAGCTAACAGCTGGGGCGGCAGCAATGTGCGGGCGGGCGATAACATTATCATCAGCGAAATGGAGCACCACGCCAATATTGTGCCCTGGCAGATGTTGTGCGCCCGCGTAGGTGCAGAACTGCGCGTTATTCCGCTCAATACAGAGGGTACGTTGCAACTGGAAACGCTGCCGACGCTGTTTGACGATCGCACGAAACTGCTGGCGATTACCCATGTGTCTAACGTGTTGGGCACGGAAAACCCATTGGTTGAGATGATTGAGCTGGCGCATCAATACGGCGCGAAAGTGCTGGTGGATGGCGCACAGGCAGTTATGCATCATCAGGTGGATGTGCAGGCGCTGGATTGCGACTTCTATGTTTTCTCTGGGCACAAGCTCTACGGGCCAACCGGTATTGGCGTTCTGTATGCCAGAGAGTCATTGCTGCAGGAGATGCCGCCGTGGGAAGGCGGTGGGTCGATGATTGCGACGGTGAGCCTGAGCCAGGGGACGACGTGGGCCAAAGCCCCCTGGCGGTTTGAAGCCGGAACGCCAAACACCGGGGGAATTATTGGACTCGGCGCGGCTATTGAATATGTTTCCGCGCTGGGGCTTACTGAAATCAGCGAATATGAACAATTCCTGATGCGCTATGCGCTGGAACAGCTGGCGGATGTGCCGGATTTAACGCTCTACGGGCCGGATAATCGTCTGGGGGTGATTGCGTTTAACCTCGGCAAACATCATGCCTATGATGTCGGAAGTTTTCTTGATAACTATGGCATCGCCGTGCGGACAGGGCATCACTGCGCTATGCCGCTGATGGCCTACTATAACGTTCCTGCGATGTGCCGGGCGTCGATTGCCATGTACAACACCCACGAAGAAGTGGATCGCCTGGTAACGGGCCTCAAGCGTATTCATCACTTACTGGGATAACAGGGAGGCGTTATGGCTGCGCTGCCGGATAAAGAAAAGTTGTTGCGTAATTTTCTGCGTTGCGCTAATTGGGAAGAGAAATACCTGTACATTATTGAACTGGGTCAGCGTTTGCCGGAATTAAACGACGACGATCGTAATACGGAAAATAGCATCCAGGGCTGTCAAAGTCAGGTATGGATTGTCATGCGTCAGAATGCTGAAGGAATTATTGAATTACAGGGCGACAGCGATGCGGCAATTGTGAAAGGGCTTATCGCTGTCGTATTCATTTTATATGACCGCATGACCGCCCAGGATATTGTGAATTTTGATGTGCGTCCGTGGTTTGAAAAAATGGCGCTCGCACAGCATCTCACACCGTCTCGTTCACAAGGGCTGGAGGCGATGATTCGGGCTATTCGCACCAAAGCCGCAACTCTTAGCTAAACTGATAAAACACGTCAATTTTCAGCTCGACGTGAAAGAGTGAGGTAGTGCAACGCAGTGACTCGTAGGTCGGATCGGGCGCTCGACGCCGTCCGGCAGGAACGCCAGGGGGGTGAGTATGAAACGCGCGTCTGTTATTACGTTAATGCTAATCGGCGCTTACAGCGCTATTCAGGCCGCATGGGCGGTCGATTATCCTTTGCCTCAGGCGAACAGCCGTCTTGTTGGGCAAAATCAAACTTACACCGTGCAGGAAGGCGATAAAAACCTACAGGCGATTGCCCGTAAGTTTGATACCGCCGCAATGCTGATCCTTGAAGCCAATAATACGATTGCCCCCGTACCTAAACCCGGAACGCTAATTACTATTCCCTCGCAACTACTGCTACCGGATGCACCCCGAGAAGGCATTATTGTGAATCTGGCGGAACTGCGTCTGTATTACTTCCCGCCGGGAGAGAATATTGTTCAGGTTTTCCCAATTGGTATCGGTTTGCAGGGGCTGGAAACGCCGGTAATGGAAACCCGGGTTGGGCAGAAAATCCCGAATCCGACCTGGACCCCTACAGCAGGCATCCGTAAACGCTCTTTGGAGCGCGGCATAACATTACCGCCGGTAGTGCCTGCCGGGCCAAATAACCCGTTAGGACGCTTTGCACTGCGTCTGGCGCATGGAAACGGTGAATATCTGATCCATGGCACCAGTGCGCCGGACAGCGTGGGGCTGCGCGTAAGTTCTGGGTGTATTCGCATGAATGCGCCGGATATCAAAGCACTGTTTGCTCAGGTCCGGACAGGAACGCCGGTTCGGGTGATTAATGAGCCGATAAAATATTCGATAGAGCCGAACGGAATGCGCTATGTCGAGGTGCATCGACCGCTGTCGCCGGAAGAGGAGCAAAACGTCCAGACCATGCCGTATGTGCTGCCAGCCGGTTTTACCCAGTTTAAAGACAATAAAGCCGTGGATAACAGTTTGGTGGAAAGAGCCTTGTATCGTCGTGCGGGCTATCCGGTCACCGTAACGGCCGGGCAAGCGTCGGTCGTAAGCAATGGCGCGGAAGTGAAGTCTGCACAGAATGGCGTGCCGGGAGAGGATGCAGAGGTGCGTGCTACGCAATAACAGGGAAGGGAAATTCAGAGCAAAAAAATGGCGCACAATGTGCGCCATTTTTATTACACAGATACTATTACTTGCGGTATTTAGTAGCTGCGTTGTCCAGACGCTGGTTAGCGCGAGCTGCGTCATCTTTAGCAGCCTGAACGTCGGAACGCATTGCGTTCACGTCGTTGCTCAGCTGGTCAACTTTAGCGTTCAGAGTCTGAACGTCAGAAGACAGCTGATCGATTTTAGCGTTGCTGGAGCAACCTGCCAGCAGAGTAGAACCCAGGATTACCGCGCCCAGTACCAGTTTAGTACGATTCATTATTAATACCCTCTAGATTGAGTTAATCTCCATGTAGCGTTACAAGTATTACACAAAGTTTTTTATGTTGAGAATATTTTTTTGATGGGAATGCACTTATTTTTGATCGTTCGCTCAAAGAAGCATCGAATTGTGCAAAAACGGCTAAAAACCCGAGTGAAAACAGAAAGCTTCCATCGGATTCATCTTAGATAATCACGGATTAGATAGTGAAATCCGATTTGATTTTTTATTAATTGTAGCTATCGATAAAATAAAAAAAGCGCCACCAGGGCGCTTTTTTAAGCAAATTAATTCGCGTTGGAATTATTACAGCACGTGAACGGATGCCGTGTTGGTCGTGCCGCTCGGAACCAGTGCACCGGAAACCATCACCACAACGTCACCTTTCTGAGCCAGACCGCTTTCCAGAGCGACTTCTTTACCCAGACGATAGAAATCATCGGTAGAGCTGATTTCTTTAACTACCTGTGCAACAACGCCTTTGCTCAGCACCAGCTGACGCGCGGTAGTTTCGTTGGTGGTCAGTGCCAGGATGGTGGCATCCGGGAAGTATTTACGTACTGCGCGAGCAGATTTACCGCCCTGGGTTGCTACAACGATCAGCGGAGCATCCAGTTTTTCTGCAGTTTCAACCGCGCCACGGCAAACGGCTTCGGTGATGCGCAGTTTACGGCTGTCGTTGTTGAAGTCCAGACGGCTGGTCATCACGCGGTCGGTACGCTCACAGATGGTTGCCATGATGGTGACGGCTTCCAGCGGGTATTTACCTTTTGCAGACTCGCCAGACAGCATGACTGCATCGGTACCGTCGAGGATGGCGTTCGCTACGTCACCGGCTTCAGCACGGGTCGGACGCGGGTTTTTGATCATGGAGTCCAGCATCTGGGTCGCAGTGATAACGACTTTACGTGCACGGATACATTTTTCGATGATCATCTTCTGCGCGAAGATAACTTCTTCAACCGGGATCTCAACGCCCATGTCGCCACGAGCAACCATGATGCCGTCAGATGCTTCGAGGATTTCGTCGAAGTTGTTCAGGCCTTCCTGGTTTTCGATTTTGGAAATGATCTGGATGTTTTCGCCGCCGTGCGCTTTCAGGTGCTCACGGATTTCAACGACGTCAGAACGTTTACGGATAAAGGATGCTGCAACGAAGTCAACGCCTTGCTCGCAACCGAAGATCAGGTCCTGTTTGTCTTTTTCAGCCAGTGCTGGCAGCGCGATGGAAACGCCCGGCAGGTTAACGCCTTTGTTTTCGCCCAGGTCGCCGTTGTTCAGCACTTTACAGATAACTTTGTTACCTTCGATAGCGGTAACTTCCATGCCGATCAGACCATCGTCAACCAGAACGGTATTGCCGACGGACAGATCTTTAGTGAAGCCTTCATAAGTAACAGCAACGATTTCGTTGTTGCCGACGACAGATTTGTCGGTGGTGAAGGTGAAGGTCTGGCCCGCTTTCAGGGAAACGTCGTTACCGCCTTCCAGTTTGATGGTACGGATTTCCGGACCTTTGGTGTCGAGCAGGATTGCGGCTTTCTTGCCGGTTTTGCTCATGACGTTGCGCAAATTCTTGATGCGCTGACCGTGTTCTTCATAGTCCCCGTGGGAGAAGTTCAGACGCATGACGTTCATGCCCGCGTCCAGCATTTTGGTTAACATCTCTTCGGATTCGGTTTTCGGACCGATGGTGCAAACAATTTTCGTCTTTTTCATGACAGTCTTAGTCTTTAAGTTGAGAAGGATATGGAAATCTGGCTCCCGCCGCGCACGGACGGGAAGCTAAACCTGAGTTACGAAAGTTGTGATGCCTCGCACTAAGGATAGGTGACATCGAAAGAGCGTGCAGAGGAATGTGTGCTTGTGTTTCAGCCCAACGGGATGGTGAGTTTTGTAGTCGTTGAGTTTTACAGGTCAATGTGCTGAAACCATTCAAGAGACAATTGGCGCGCATTATACGCTGAAAATTATCAAAAAGGAAAATGGAAACAGCGTTTCAAAACACTTCTGTGCAGTTTTACAGAAAATATTCATTAATTTGTTTCCAGGTATGGATAAAGAGGTTATTCGCAGCAGCATTTGTTGCGCAACAAGGTGTAATTGTCATCCCAATCCCTGACTTTTTGTGTATAACGCCGACCAAATCGACATATTTCTAAAAGTTATATCAAATGCGTTTTAATTCATTTTAAAAGCCAATCTCACTGATTACACTCGTTTGGACATCCATACTGCTAAACAGCCAAAAGCGCTAGCAGCAGAACAATAAGCAGCAGCGGATACCTAAACGACATGATTGTCCTGAAAAATATTTCGAAAGTGTTTACGCCAGGCAGGCTTGCCATTACCGCTGTCGATAACGTCAACCTGACGGTTGAACAGGGACAGATTTACGGAATTATTGGTTACAGCGGGGCGGGGAAAAGCACCTTAATACGCTTACTTAATGGTCTGGAAAAACCGACTTCAGGCAGCGTAACGATTAACGGCCACGATATCTCTGCCGCCCGTGGGGAATCTTTACGTCAGGCGCGACTGAAAATCAGCATGGTGTTTCAACACTTCAATTTGCTGTGGTCACGAACGGTTAGTGAAAATATTGCGTTCTCTATGCAAATTGCTGGAGCGCCAAAAGCATCAATTAAAGCGCGAGTTGCTGAACTGATTTCGCTGGTGGGGCTGAGCGGTCGTGAAAATGCGTATCCGTCTCAGCTGAGCGGTGGGCAAAAACAGCGGGTAGGAATTGCCCGTGCGTTGGCGAACAATCCTGACGTTCTGCTGTGTGACGAAGCCACCTCGGCGCTGGATCCGCAAACTACCGATCAGATCCTCGATTTGCTGCTCGATATTAATCGCCGCTTCAAATTAACCATTGTGCTGATCACGCATGAAATGCACGTGGTACGAAAAATCTGCGATCGCGTCGCGGTAATGGAAAACGGCAGGGTCGTTGAGGAAGGCGACGTGCTCAACGTCTTTACCCATCCGCAGCAGCCGATCACCCGACAGTTCGTTCGTCAGGTGAGTCAGTACACCGAGGAAGACGAGTTTAACCCACAGTTGGCCCGCGAGTTGGGCGGTGTGGTGATCAAGCTAACGTTTACCGGGCAACGTACGCATCGGCCTGTGGTTGGCGAATTGACTCTGCGCTATGGCCTGCCGTTTAACATTTTACACGGCAAGATGACGCAAACCGCGCACGGTGTATTTGGTCAGCTTTGGGTGCACGTTGTGGCCTCTGAGGAACAATTGAACAATATTTTGGCCGATCTGCGCCAGAGCGACATTGAAGGCGAGGTGATCAACCATGGCTGAAGAACTGTTTCCTCATCTGAAGTGGGAGCAACTGCTGGCAGCAACCCAGGAAACGCTCTACATGACGGTCCTTTCTGGCGCAGCGACCTTTGTCCTGGGCGTTGCACTTGGTCTGGCTCTGTTCCTGACCGCACGCGGCGGACTGTTTCACAATCGCGCGGTGTATAGCGTTATTTCGCTGGTGGTGAATATCTTTCGTTCCATCCCGTTCATCATTCTGATCGTGCTGCTGATCCCGTTTACCAAAGCGATGGTTGGCACCATTCTCGGCGCTAATGCCGCGTTGCCTGCGCTGATCGTAGGGGCCGCACCGTTTTATGCGCGTCTGGTCGAAATTGCCCTGCGTGAAGTCGACAAAGGGGTTATTGAGGCGACGCGTTCGATGGGCGCACGGCTAAGCACGCTTATTTTTCGGGTTTTACTGCCGGAATCCTCTCCTGCTCTGGTGTCCGGGATCACCGTGACGCTGATTGCGCTGGTCAGCTACAGCGCGATGGCAGGGGTAATTGGCGCCGGTGGTTTAGGGAATCTTGCCTATCTGGAAGGTTTTCAGCGCAACCACAGCGACGTCACGCTGGTGGCGACGGTGACGATTTTGCTCATTGTCTTCATCATCCAGCTTTGCGGCGATGTGATCACCTCTCTGTTAGATAAACGCTAATAAAATACGGAAACCATTATCATGAAAAAATCACTGACGTTACTCGCCGCAGCAACCTTAAGCGCCCTGAGCTTTGCCTCCTGGGCCGATACTCTGACCGTTGGCGCCTCAAACGTGCCGCACGCGGAGATCCTTGAGCAGGCTAAGCCTATTCTGGCGAAGCAGGGGATCGATTTAGAGATTAAACCGTTCCAGGATTACATTCTGCCCAACACCGCGCTGGCTGGCCGTGAGATTGACGCTAACTACTTCCAGCATATTCCATACCTGAACAGCGTGATTAAAGATCATGCGGGCGATAAAACGTATGATTTCGTCAGCGCCGGAGCGATTCACATCGAGCCAATTGGGATCTATTCGAAAAAAGTGAAATCGCTTAAAGATCTGCCGGAAGGCGGCAAGGTCATCATGCGCGATGCGGTATCTGAGGAAGGCCGTATTCTGTCGATTTTCGAAAAAGAGGGCGTAATCAAGCTGAAGCCGGGCGTGGATAAAGTCACCGCGCGCATTAGCGATATCGTCGAGAACCCGAAAAAACTGAAGTTCCTGCCTAACGTGGAAGCCGCGCTGTTACCGCAGATGTATAACAACGACGAAGGCGATGCGGTGGTGATTAACGCCAACTACGCCATCGACGCCGGGCTGGATCCGGTGAAAGATCCTATCGCCGTCGAAAGTGGTGAAAACAACCCGTATGCCAACATCATTACCGTGCATCGTGGCGACGAGAAGAAAAAAGATATCGTGGCGCTGGTTGATGTCCTGCACTCAAAAGAGATCCAGGACTGGATCCGCACCAAATATAAAGGTGCGGTGATCCCGGTAAATAACTGATCCGCGGGCGTTGCCTTATCCGGCCTACGACGTTCTGTAGGCCGGATAAAACGCGTTGGCGTGGCCATCCGGCGCTAGAGTTTCACTCGCTCAATCCTCGCTGGCAACCCCTGGCGCACCGCTGCACCTGACACCCAGTCAAGCCAGGTATTGGCTACCTGCCGGGTAGGATCCGCAAAGCCCAAATCGTTGAGATTAATCCCCGACCTTATTTGTGCGTCAAACGCCATCGGCTTGCCGTCGAGCGTATGCTGCGCCGCGCCCATTTCTTTATGCCCATAACCGTGTTCAATGGCGATCACGCCCGGCATCACGCCATTAAGCAGGCTTATCTGCGCCTGCGCCTGACCGCCAGGCGTGGTGATACGCACCATATCGCCGTGCGCTAAACCATATCGTTGACCATCCTGCGGATTAAGCGCCACCAGATTAACCGGCTTCAGATGATGCAGACGTGGGATCACCGCCGTGGCGCTGGACATGGTATTGGATTTAAAAGAAATCAGTTTCAGCGGCCACTCTTGTTCCGGGAACAACTCCTCGACCGCACGCCCATCTGACAGGCGTGAAGGATACCAGGCCGGGCAGCCGCTGTAGCGCTCGCCGGTAATTGCATGGCGGTGCGCGGCGACGTCCGCATTCCAGATTTGTAGCGGTTTTTCCCACGCATTGCCTATCCGATTCTCAACCCGCCCGCTGTTGTCCGGCGCAAAACGCCCACCGCGGGAGTAGATAAACGCCACCCGGCTGATTTCATCGGCTTTCAGCGTTTGGGTCATCACTGGCACGATCCGCTGTACCCCAGTCAGCGCTATGTCTTCCGGTTGCGCTTCAGCGACCGGCGCTTTGCCCATAAACGCAATATTGGCGGCGAGTCGCAGGTAGTAATCTTCCGCACGATTCAACGGATAGTGATTGCCCTGCGGATCGGTAATCGCATTGTCACCAAATCCGGGGAGCCCGATACGTTTTGCCACTGCGATACAGAAAGATTCCATCGAGGCGGGTTGACCATCAGCGGTTCTGCTGGTTGCCGCTGTCACTACCGGCCAACGCGCGGTGGTGGCTTTACTGGCAACGCCGGCCCACGGGGCGCTGAATCCCCAACTTTCGAAGTTGTGGGTATCCGGCACGATGTAATCGGCCAGCGCCGTGGTTTCGTTCATAAAGGCGTCAATAGCGATAAACAGCGGCAGACGCGCAGGATCCTTGAGCTTTTCTTCCGCCACGCCGCGCAACCCTGCGATGCCGTAGAACGGGTTGGTCATGTTTGAGATCCAGGCTTTCAGCGGATAAGGGTAGCCTTCCAGCGCCGAGACGAGGAGTTCGGTAAGCTGGCCTGCGACAAACGGATACCACGGGGCTTTGGCCGGGAAGGGCGATTGTCCGGCCGCCACCTTATTGCGATACTCTTCGGAAGACTCATAAGCAGTTTTACTGCGCGCGATGCTTAATCCTTTTGGTTTTACCTTCCCGGCGAAGCTGTCCATGTTGTAGCGCGGACCGTCGGTGGCGCCATTGAACTTGCCGCCGCCGACAAATACGCCGCCTTCAAGACTGAGATTGCCAATCAGCGCATTGAGCATCATCACCGACCAGGCGTTATAAAATCCATTGCCTGCCATCATTCCACCGTGCGTAATCACCGCTGCCTGGCGGCCATGGCGGGTAAACGCGTCGGCCAGGGCGCCAATGTCAGCTTCAGACACGCCGCATTGCTGGCTGTACTGCGTCAGCGTTAGTTTCCCGGCGGACTCTTTCATACACTGGAAGCTGCTTTTTACCGTCACCGTCTGACCGTCTGCCAGCGTGACCTGGCGGGTGACGAACAGCTGCGCGCGTGGGCAACTGCTGGCGGCGACAATTTCGCCGGCCTCGTTAATGACCACCGGCTCCTGGGCGGCGTTTGCACTCAGGTGCGCGAGGGTTAAATGCTGTCCGGCAAGGGTTGGAAGCTCATCGGTAATCACCAGATGCGTGGCGTTAGTCCAGCTTTTTTCCCCGGCCTGCTGCATGGCCTGTACGCCGGGAATGGTGAGATAATCGGCGTTATAACGCTGTTTTTCGATAATCCAACGGATCATCCCCATCGCCAGCGCGGAGTCACTTCCCGGTCGTACAGGCTGCCAGTGGCCGCGATTGTCAGCCTGCACCGTGGTCAATGGCAGGGCCGGCGCCACCACCACATAACGGAAGTCGTCGCGTAAACGGGCGCTGGCCAGTTGGCGAGCCTGGCGCTTAAACGGGTTACCGGATTGCGCCGGAGACGTTCCCATAAATAGCGCGAATTTGACGTTGTCCCAGTCGGGCTTCACGTGGGTGTTTTTATCCAGATCGCCCATTAACGCACCGGAACCGGCCCGGTATGCCAGACCACAGTAAGCGCCATGAGCGCCGAAGTTTTTACTGCCAAAACTATTTAATGCAAAGCGGCGCAAAAATGAATCACGTCCTTCATCGCTGGTATTGGTGACCAGCAGTTGATTGGATTTAGGGCCATAGCCGGGATGCCTGGCATCAAGCGGCGTGTTGGTGTCATGGATTGCCCGCAAGCCGTCAACGTGGCCTTCACCAAACAAGTCGCCGCCTTCCACCACCTCTTTGATCAGCTGTTCGAAGCTGATGCGCTGCCATTTTCCCTCACCGCGTTTGCCGACACGTTTCATGGGCTGGAGAATGCGTAACGGGCTGTATAAACCTTCAAGTAAGGTTGCGCCACGGGCGCAGGCCGTGGAACGCGCGTCAAGACCCGTTTCGCCCGCCAGTTGTTCCATTGCGGTGGCAAAGGGGACGGAGGCGTCAATATGGTGCTCGTGAGACAATGGGTGATAGGGGTTGCCTGCAATGCGCAACACCTTTCCTTGTTCGCTGTCAACGCGCACCCGCACGCCACACTGCGTCCAGCAGCCGAAGCACTGCGTCATGGAGATAACCTGCTGCGGGTTCTGCTGCCAGCGCGGCTGGGCATTGGCTTCGGGGATGAGGGCGTTACCAAAGATGCGGTCTCGGGTAATTTTGCCCGAGGAGCCGTCCAGCAAACCGTCTATCGCGCGCTTTGCCACATCCCGATAACTCAGGCCAAAAGTCACCATGCCACCTACGGCAAGGCCTACTTTAAGCCACTGACGACGGGTTAAATTAGCCATGTTGCATTCTCCTTGCGATCGCGTTCAGGGCTTCACGAACAATAATGATCAGTGCTATCCACAGGCCGAAGGTGCCCACAATGGCCAGCCAGCCATCGGTACCACCGGGCAGGGTGTAAGGATTAAACAGCGCGTTAAATTTCGGTATGGTCTGCACCTGGATAAGTAACGTCCAGCGCATCAGCCAGCACAGCGCCATCGCGCTAAATGCAAGTAATATGCGCAGCTGCAGCGATAAGGGGTTACGGAGCACCAGCCCGCACAGGACAAGCGAAACAAGCCATAGCGCAACCCAACCGATAGCGTAGTGTCGTGCTAACGGGGCAACGTTCAGCCATTGGCGAATAGCCGAACCGGAAAGCGTATTGCCGCTCACCCATATCACCACGACCAAAGCCAGTACCATCAGGGTGACTGTCTGCCCCCACGCCAGTTTGCGGGTCAATGTTCCCTCGCTTTTTGTCGCGGCGATGAGCAGGGCGAGAAACGTTTGCAGCGCGCTGAGGAACATCGCAACCGGAAAGGCGTAGCTGAACCAGACAGGACGCGCCTGCACTACCGACACTTCGCGGCCGGTGTATACCAGCAACCCGATGGCTGACAAGGCGCTACCTATCGCCAACCACTTAGTGACGCTGTAACTTTTAAGCATTAACCTTTTAACATGCTGCGCCAGAAACCACAGACCTAAGAAGCCGGTAAAGAGCGGTAAAAACAGCGCGCCCCAGGGCATCCAGGACCACGGCGTCGGCCAGGCGTAGAAATGCCAGACGCGGGCGGTTTGGTGTAAGTCAGCGGTCAGCGCCAGCGGCGCGGTAATCGCGCAGGTCAGGGCGATTAACAGCGTCAGGTTTTCCAGTTCCGGCATCTCTTGTTTACGCCAGTGAAGCACGCAGGCGAACAGCGCGGCGCAGGCGGCAATGCCGATGAAAAAGAAATATTGTACGGCCCAGGGTAACCAGCTTACGTCCTGGGGATGGGCCAGAACCTCTTCAATAACCAGTGAATGGTTCATTTAAACCTCCTGCCAGAGAGCGGGTTGAGCACGTCCCATCAACGGGGTTACTAATGCTTCGTCCAGACCCAGATAGAACACGTGCGGTGATGTCCCGTTTTCCGGTTTCAGGACTTTGATGGCGTCATGGTGTTCACGCAGCATTTGAGAAATCCGGCTGTGCGGATCTTTGATATCGCCTATGATGCGCGCGCCGCCGACGCAGGATTCCACGCAGGCCGGGAGCAGGCCAGCTTCGAGGCGATGAACGCAAAAGGTACATTTATCGGCGGTTTGTGTTTCATGGTTGATGAACCGCGCATCATAAGGGCAGGCCTGCACGCAGTAGGCGCAGCCCACGCAGCGCGTGTTGTCGACCACCACAATGCCGTCTTCGCGTTGGAAGGTAGCCTGTACCGGGCAAACGGGCACGCAGGGAGGATTATCACAATGGTTGCACAGCCGCGGCAGCAGGACGTTGGTGACGCTCTGCTGACCTTCAATCTGCACCTGGTACTGGTTAACGAGGGTGCGAAATTCACCCTGCGGCGTCTGGTTTTCAATGGCGCAACTGACAGTACAGGCCTGGCAGCCGATACAGCGTCGCAGGTCAACCAGCATGGCGTAGCGATGCTGAAGTGAGCCTTCATGGCGTTCAGGCGAGAAGGGAAATTGCGCCTGAGCCAAGGGTACCAGTGATGCGCCAGCGGTCAGGACGCCCAGTTGTTGGAGAAACTGCCGTTTACTGCTGTCCATATTTTCTCCCGTCACGATGCAACAACGAAACATTGGTCACGCCGTTGGTTTGCGTGTGATGAATAAAGAATCTTGATGATTTACAGTGTAAAAATCGTGACGGGGGGTACTCTATTGTGGTTAACCACATACCCGGCTTGTTGTTGATCTAAAACAACATAATTGACAGGGATAATTGAGTGGGACGCAACGTAGCAAAATGTCTGACGGTGCTGGTGTCGCTATGGATGCTAAGCGGTGTGGTCAGGGCTCAGACATGGAACATTGGCGTTTTGGCGATGCGTGGGGATGTCTCCACGCGTAATCACTGGCAGCCGCTGGAAACCCTGTTGAATCAGCAAATTCCCGGCGAACAGTTTCATATTCAACCGCTGGACCTGCGGCAGATGCAGGAGGCGGTGAATCGTGGAACGGTACAATTTGTGGTCACTAATCCGGCGCAATTTGTTCAACTAAACAGCCGCGCTGCGCTACGCTGGCTGGCGTCACTCCGTTCTACTCGCGGGGGGAAAGCCACCAGTAATGTGATTGGCAGCGCGATCCTCGTCAGGCGCGATAGCGGGATAACCTCCGCACACGATCTGATCGGCAAAACGGTGGGTGCCATTGATGCTCAGGCATTTGGCGGCTATTTGCTGGGATATAAAGCGCTCAGCGATGCCGGCCTGCGCCCGGATCGCGATTTGCGCCTGACGTTTACCGGATTTCCCGCCGATGCCTTACTCTATTTATTACGCGAAAAAGCCGTGCAGGCGGTGATTGTGCCGGTGTGCCTGCTGGAAAAAATGGACGAAGAAGGGCTTATTCGTAAAACAGATTTTACGGCGGTGCTTAACCATCCGACGTCGATTCCCTGTTTAACCAGTACGCCGCTCTATCCTGACTGGTCATTTGCGGCACTGCCTGCGGTAAGCGACGAGCTGGCCGAT
This sequence comes from Citrobacter sp. 21OH12SH02A-Citro, assembly GCF_027919895.1. NCBI lineage: Bacteria > Pseudomonadati > Pseudomonadota > Gammaproteobacteria > Enterobacterales > Enterobacteriaceae > Citrobacter > Citrobacter sp. 21OH12SH02A-Citro. The sequence continues at coordinate 2,617,100 of NZ_CP114801.1, read as the reverse complement.
CGCGTCACGCGGGCCCTGTTCAATGCGCCGCAGAACGCGACGTTTCGCTGGGGGGCGCCCGCCTCGACCCGCGAGGTGGAAGCGTTGCTGCGCGATGTCCGCCAGCATCCGCAGCAGCGCCAGCTGTGGCTGGATGTCAAAAGCTGGTTTATTCAACATCGGCTGGCGATGGGGGCCGCGGCTCTTGTCTTGTTGTTGTTGACGCTCAATTACATCTGGGTGATGTTGCTGGTCCGCCGACGCGGCAGGCAGTTGGAGCAAAACAACGTATTGTTGCGCAAACAGGAACAGGAGCTGGAAACCGCTCGCCAAATGAGCGTGCTTGGCGAGATGACGTCGGGTTTTGCCCACGAGCTCAATCAGCCGCTATCGGCTATCCGTCATTATGCGCAGGGCTGTCTGATCCGCCTGCGTAGTCAGGATCAACAGCATCCGCTGCTGCCCGCGCTGGAGCACATTGATACCCAGGCGCAGCGGGGGGCTGATACGCTGCACAATCTTCGCCAGTGGGTCAGCCAGGCACAGGGCAATCCGGTGATGACCGATGACTGGCAGGTCGTCAACGTTCATGATGCTATCCATCACGTCTGGCAATTATTACGCATGCCCCAGCAATTTCCGGCGGTAGCGCTGCAAACGCAGATCGGTAAGGCGTTAACATTAACGTTGCCGAGTGTTCTCCTCGAACAGGTACTGGCCAATGTGGTTCTCAACGCCGCCCAGGCGGGGGCTACCACCGTGTGGTTTTGCGCTCAGCGTGAGGATGGTGATGTGAGTATTCAGGTGCAGGATAACGCCGGAGGTATTGATGAGGTGCAGCTGTACCAGGCTTTTCAGCCGTTTATGACCACCCGTAAAGAGGGCATGGGGCTGGGGCTAGCCATTTGTCAGCGGCTGGTGCGCTACGCAAACGGAGACATTGCGATCAAAAATCATCAGGCTCCAGATGACAAAGCGGGCGTGGTAGTGACATTACATTTTAAGCAAAATCCGGAGGGAGGCCGTCGTGGCAATCATTCATCTGCTGGATGACGATATTGCCGTCACCCAGGCTTGCGCGTTTTTACTGGAAAGTCTGGGATATGAGGTGTGTTGCTGGGAGCAAGGCGAAACATTCCTCACCGAGGCAAATCTGCACCAGGTGGGCGTACTTTTGCTGGATATGCGTATGCCTGTACTGGATGGGCATGCTGTGCATGAAGCCATGCGCCAGCGTGAGAGTACGCTGGCGGTGGTATTTCTCACCGGGCATGGCGATGTGCCGATGGCGGTTGAACAAATGAAACGCGGTGCGGTCGATTTTTTGCAAAAGCCGGTTTCCGCCGCGCCTCTGCAAGCGGCGTTAGAGCATGCAGTGCAGATTTCTCACGCCGCCTTTTCGCGACAAGAGATCGTGGTTTGCTATCAGCAGCTTACGCCAAAGGAGCGAGAGCTGGCGCAACTGGTAGCAAAAGGGTTAATGAATCGGGAAATTGCTGATGCCATGAATATTGCCGTGCGCACGGTTGAGGTTCATCGGGCGCGGGTGATGGAAAAAATGCAGGCGGGGAGTCTTGCTGAACTGGTTAATCGACTGCAGAGGATTCAGTAAATTTATGACATTTATTTGATTTTCATTGAATTTTGTCTAATCCGTCAGACTGATATATGCTGTTGGTTTGAGTTAATGACGAGCGGGAAAAAATGGGAAATCAGACCAAAGACGATGAGTTGTACCGTGAAATGTGCAGAGTAGTCGGTAAAGTAGTGCTGGAAATGCGCGATCTGGGACAAGAGCCTAAGCATGTCGTCATTGCGGGAGTACTGAGAACCACCCTCGCCAACCAGCGTGTGAAGCGCAGCGAGTTAGAAAAACAGGCTATTGAGACCGTCATTAAAGCATTAGCCGGTTAATCCACAAAAAGAGGATGGTGGTCTCGTTCGCCGTCCTTTTATTCTCGTCACGTTAATTTATCAATATATATAATTTAGTGCTGCAATTAGAAGAGTAACCTTCGCTGTATATTGAGTTATATTCCGAATGATATATTAAAATATATATGCGAGTAGAGTCACAAATATTTGCAAAGCATGTGAAATATTATTTCAACTTATCTTAATGATAATAAATCTCACTCCGCATTTATTATTTCCCTTCCGTTTTTTAATTGATGACGATCAAAACTATGAGCGCTGAATAACCACATTATCTTTACGCCTAACCCTAAAGGATTAGATTCATTCAGTTTAACCACCGTCATTTTACGCGATCAGGTTAGGGCAAAAATTTACGTGTTGTTGGCAACATTAACCGCCCGAAATGGCTTGAGTTGCACGGGTTTAATTTAGCCTGGAGGTGTTGCTAACACAGCGTTTGCGAAGAGGATGCGAAATAAATGAATCAGGTTGATCGTCCATTTTTAGATTGTGGTTTAACGCGGCTTGAATTTCTGCGGATATCAGGAAAAGGTTTGGCAGGATTAACCATCGCCCCTGCACTGTTATCACTTTTTGGCTGTAAGCAGGAAGATATCGACAGCGGTACCGTGGGGCTTATCAATACGCCGAAAGGGGTGCTGGTGACCCAGCGAGCGCGCTGTACTGGCTGCCACCGCTGTGAAATTTCCTGTACCAATTATAACGATGGTGCCGTGGGGACTTTCTTTTCCCGTATAAAAATCCATCGCAACTTCTTCTTTGGCGATGATGGCGTCGGGTCCGGTGGCGGACTTTATGGCGATTTAAACTATACCGCTGATACCTGCCGTCAGTGCAAAGATCCGCAATGCATGAAGGTCTGCCCCATTGGCGCTATTACCTGGAAACAGGAAGACGGCTGTATTGCGGTGGATCATAAACGTTGTATTGGCTGCAGCGCTTGTACCACCGCCTGCCCGTGGATGATGGCGACCGTGAATACCGAAACAAAAAAATCCTCAAAATGTGTGTTATGTGGGGAGTGCGCCAATGCTTGTCCGACTGGGGCATTAAAAATTATCGAGTGGAAAGATATTACTGTTTGATAGATAGCAGGCATACCTGATACGCGTCATTAATTGCCAAAAATATCGCAGTTTTGCAAAAAAACTGCCTGAAGGATGGCGGGTATATCTATTAAACCTTCTTGCAAAGGAAAACATGATGGCTAATGGTTGGACAGGTAATATTTTACGGGTCAATCTCACCACGGGGAATATCACCCTTGAAGATTCCAGTAAATTTAAAAAATTTGTCGGCGGGATGGGCTTTGGTTATAAAATTATGTACGACGAAGTCCCGCCAGGCACCATGCCTTTCGATGAAGGGAATAAACTGGTTTTCGCCACCGGGCCATTAACGGGCTCTGGTGCCCCTTGTAGCTCCCGCGTCAATATCACCTCCTTATCGACTTTTACCAAAGGCAATTTAGTGGTGGATGCTCATATGGGCGGCTTCTTTGCTGCGCAAATGAAATTCGCCGGTTACGACGCCATTATTATCGAAGGCAAGTCCGCGACGCCTGTCTGGATCAACATTAAAGACGAAAAGGTCAGCATCGAAAAAGCCGATTTCCTGTGGGGTAAGGGAACGCGCGCCACAACCGAAGAGATTTGCCGCATTACCAGCCCGGAAACCTGCGTCGCCGCTATTGGTCAGGCGGGTGAAAATCTGGTGCCGCTCTCCTGCATGATCAACAGTCGCAACCACAGCGGAGGCGCCGGTACTGGCGCGGTAATGGGGTCGAAAAACCTGAAGGCTATTGCGGTAGAAGGGACCAAAGGGGTCAATATTGCCGATCGTAAAGAGATGAAGCGGCTCAATGATTACATGATGACCGAGCTCATCGGTGCCAACAACAACCACGTTGTGCCAAGCACCCCGCAGGCCTGGGCAGAATACTCTTCGCCAAACTCGCGCTGGACGGCCCGTAAGGGACTGTTCTGGGGCGCTGCAGAAGGGGGACCAATCGAAACCGGGGAAATCCCGCCGGGTAACCAGAATACCGTGGGTTTCCGTACCTATAAATCCGTGTTCGATTTGGGGCCAGCCGCTGAGAAATACACGGTCAAAATGAGCGGCTGCCATTCATGCCCCATTCGCTGTATGTCGCAGCTCAATGTCCCGCGGGTGAAAGATTTTGGCGTGCCAAGTACCGGCGGTAACACCTGCGTGGCGAACTTTGTCCACACCACCATTTTCCCCAATGGCCCGAAAGATTTCGACGATAAAGACGATGGGCGCGTGGTGGGAAATCTGATTGGCCTGAACCTGTTTGACGATTATGGCATCTGGTGTAACTACGGGCAGTTGCACCGTGATTTTACTTACTGCTATTCGAAAGGCGTCTTTAAGCGCGTACTGCCAGCTGAAGAGTATGCGGAGATCCGCTGGGATCAGCTGGAAGCGGGCGATCCTCATTTTATTAAGGATTTTTACTACCGGTTGGCGCATCGCGTGGGGGAACTCAGCCATCTTGCGGACGGATCGTATGCCATTGCTGAACGCTGGGATTTGGGCGAAGAGTACTGGGGTTATGCCAAAAATAAACTGTGGTCGCCGTTTGGTTTTCCTGTCCACCATGCAAACGAGGCCTCTGCACAGGTGGGGGCGATCACCAACTGTATGTTTAACCGTGACTGTATGGCGCACACCCATATCAACTTCATCGGTTCCGGTTTACCGCTGAAATTACAGCGCGAAGTGGCGGGCGAGCTATTTGGTTCGCAGGATGCATACGACGAAACCAAAAACTACACCCCAATCAATGCCGCCAAGATCAAATATGCCAAATGGACGCTGCTGAAAGTCTGTCTGCATAACGCGGTTACGCTGTGCAACTGGGTGTGGCCGATGACGGTTTCACCACTCAAGAGCCGTAACTATCGCGGCGATTTGGATCTGGAAGCAAAATTCTTCCAGGCGGTCACCGGCGATGAAACCACGCAGGCGAGTCTGGACTTGGCCGCTGAACGCATCTTTACCCTGCACCGTGCCTATACGGTCAAATTGATGCAAACCAAAGATATGCGCAATGAGCACGATCTCATCTGCTCCTGGGTGTTTGATAAAGATCCGAAGATCCCGGTCTTCACTGAAGGGACCGACAAGATGGACCGGGAAGATATGCGTCAGTCGCTGACGATGTTCTATCAGGAAATGGGCTGGGATCCAGAACTGGGTTGCCCAACGCGTGAAACCCTGAACCGACTCGGACTTGAAGATGTAGCCGCTGATTTGGCTGCACAAGATCTGTTGCCGGCGTAAGGAATGCGAGATGACTAACGTGAGCGACGTGCTGACCCCCGTTGAGGCGTTTCCTGACGAAGTGGATAGCCGAAAGAGACAGTGGCTGCAGGCGTTTCACCCGCCTGTAGAACAGATGAATGCGCCCCAGGTTCAGGAACCAGCCAGCCCGGAGTTGATTGTGGCAGATTTTATCCGCCAGCATTCAGCATCGGGGCAACTGGTGGCGCGCAGTGTCTTTTTGCTGCCGCCTTATTCGGTTCCTGAAACCGATCTTTCCGCGCTGCTGGATGTGCTGGGCCAGGACGCGAATGGTGCGGATATCACCTGTGTGCAGGGTGCGGAAGAAGCATATTTCTATTCGACGCAAACCATGACGGCAAATTACGCCGACATGTGTGTGCAGGTGGTGGAAAACGACATCTGCCGTGCGATTGCCGAGGCGGTACGCTTCGATTGTCGAACGTATCCTCGCCCTTATAAGGTCGCCATGTTGACGCAACCGCCGTATCGCTTTGAGTCTCAACAGATTGCCGCTGCGCTCACGGCTATGGAAACGCATCCTGATTATGCAGATATACGGACTGTGGAATCGTCAAATGCGGAGCCTTATTTGTTCAGCGAACGTTTTATGAGTTATGGCAAAGCGTACGGCCTGTGCGAATGGCTTGAGGTTGAGCAGTATCAGAACCCCTGAATTATTCAGGTTGATGTCATGGAACGTGTGGACGACCACTGTCACAGTATTAGAGGATAACCCGATGTCCTTCACCCGACGAAAATTTGTCATTGGCATGGGGACGGTGATTTTTTTCACTGGCCCAGGTCAAAATCTGTTAGCGAGTACCAGGAGTTCTAAAGACGTACATTACGTCATGATTCACGATGAATCACTGTGTAACGGATGTAATATCTGCGCCCGCGCATGCAGGAAAACCAACCATGTTCCTGCGCAGGGTAGCCGTTTGTCGATAGCTCATATTCCGGTTTCGGACAACGACAACGAAACGCTGTATCACTACTTCCGTCAGTCCTGCCAGCACTGTGATGATGCCCCCTGTATTGAGGTGTGTCCGACCGGCGCCTCATGGCGAGATGACAACGGCATTGTGCGGGTAGACACGTCTTCCTGTATCGGCTGCAGTTACTGTATTGGCGCGTGTCCTTATCAGGTGCGTTATCTCAACCCGCAGACCAAAGTGGCGGATAAATGCGACTTCTGCGCTGAATCTCGTCTGGCGAAAGGTTTCCCGCCGATCTGTGTTAATGCCTGCCCGGAACATGCGCTGATTTTTGGTCGCGAAGATAGCCCGGAAATTCAGACCTGGTTGAGAGAAAATAAGTATTACGAGCATCAACTTGCAGGCGCCGGGAAACCCCATCTGTATCGTCGGTTCGGTCAACATTTGATTAAAAAGGAAAATGTATGAACGCGTCGCAGAATGCCGAACAGTTTCACGCCCAGCTTGCGCAGTATGTTCCCCTGTTTTCACCGGACTACTGGCCTGTGTGGTTGGTCATCGCCGGGTTAATGCTAGTGGGGATGTGGCTGGTGCTGGCGCTACACGCCATGCTGCGCTTTCGGGCCGCGCATAAAGCGTCGGCAGGGCACGGTGAGAAAGTCTATTTATACTCGAAGGCCGTTCGTTTGTGGCACTGGTCGAATGCGCTGCTATTTCTGCTACTTCTGGTCAGTGGCCTGGTCAATCACTTCTCCGTCGTCAGTGCGTCGGTGATGAAAAGCCTGCTTACCGTGCATGAGGTCTGCGGCTTTTTGCTGCTCGCCTGCTGGATTGGCTTTGTCCTGATCAATCTGATTGGCGGCAACGGGCATCACTATATTATCCAACGTCAGGGCTGGATCGGACGAGCGCAAAGACAAACGCGTTTTTACCTGTTTGGCATTATGCAGGGCGAGTCACACCCATTCCCGGCATCAAAGCGTTCTAAATTCAACCCGCTACAGCAGGCGGCCTATGTTGGCGTGATGTATGGCTTACTGCCACTGCTGTTGATCTCAGGGTTGTTATCGCTCTATCCGACGGTTGTCGGTGACCTGTTCCCCGGCGTGCGTTACTGGTTGCTCCAGGCGCACTTCGCGCTGGCAATAATCAGTCTGTTTTTCATTTTTGGGCATCTTTATCTCTGCACGACAGGTCGTACGCCGGGCGAAACCTTCAAGTGTATGGTGGATGGCTATCACCGGCATTAAGCGATGATGATTACGCGAAGTGACTTACGGGCCTGGCGCGTTGGGCCCGTAATGTATCGCTGGTTTCTACGCGCGTTTCCAACTGGCGGAAGCTACGCTGATGTCCATCGTGCGCTCCAGCGGGAAGGGTATACAGACTGGGCAAATAGTCTGGTGGAATACGGCTGGTCAAAATGGCGGGAAGAGGCGAGTTTTGCCCAGCAGGATATTCGCGCGATGGGGAATATTTCCCGTGTGCAAACGGCGGGGGAAATCAGCCCTCCGCTGGCGAGTGCGGAAGATAATGCCCGATTCAGTTGTGCAGGCGATAACGTTAAAATCACCAGCGCCGGGTATGCCGCACAGATCGCCAGCGCAGGTTACAGCGCACGTATTGGTAGCGTAGGCTATAACGCGCATATCGGCAGTTCAGGCGATCGCGGGCGAATTGCGGTTGCGGGAAATTCGGCACGTATCAGTAGCGTGGGTGACGGGACGCGTATCGCCAGTACCGGCATGCGCGTACGCATCAGTTCGCTCGGCGACAGAAACCGGATTGCCTGCGGTGGTGATTTAACTCAGTTGGCCTGTTTTGGCGCAGAGTCTAAAATCGCCAACTGCGCCGACAACATCCACATTATTGCCAGCGGAGAGAACGCCGTTGTTGCCAGTACCGGTGTTGTCGATTCGATAATACTCGGCCCCGGCGGCTGCGCGGCGCTGGCCTATCACGATGGCGAGAGAATGCGTTTTGCACTTGCCGTTGAGGGGGAAAATAACATTCGGGCGGGCGTGAAATATCGGCTCAACGAAGACCACCAGTTTGTGGAATGTTGAGCCGTGATCTCATTTTAACGCGAAGCGGCGTTGGGTGATTTTCTCCAGGCTCAGGCACAGCAGGTAATAGACCAGTCCCGTAAAAATAAAAATGGCTGCCGGATAGATTTGTACCCGGCTGTTAACCTGACCCGCAACCGTTGTGAGTTCCGGCACGTTAACGATAAACGCCAACGACGTGTCCTTCAGTAATCCAATAAAAATCCCCGTCAGCGATGGCAGTACGTTACGCAGCACCTGCGGCAATAAGATAAGCCACAGGGCCTGATACGGGCGAAAACCCTGAACCACGGCAGCATCATATTGCCCGCCAGGCAGCGCGCTAATTCCTGCATACACTGAGTGCATGACCGAGGCAGCGGTGAACCATGCCAGCGCCAGCGTCACGGTAACGGCTCCGGGGAGATCGCTTCCGGTCAGCATGGGTAGCAAATACCACATCCAGAAAATCACAAAGATTAGCGGAATGCCGCGAATAAACTCCGCCCAGATAAACAACCCGTTGCGAACCGTGCCCGGAAAACGCCAGGCGCAGCAGGCAAGAACTATCCCACCAGGCAAGGCCAGCAGCGCCGCGCCGAGAGCCATCAACAACGTGAGCAGAACGCCGCCGGGTTGTCCCTGAGCCACCCGTCCCCACAGGAGATAATCAAGATTGTCGGTAATGACCGAAATATTAGCGATCATGCAGTATGCTCCTGACGCTGAAGATACGCGTTTTAACCTTTGACGATTTACCCGATGCAGGTCGTGGGCCAAGACGCGTAAGCAGCATACCCAGAACGATGCCTGTGAACAGATAGAGCGCAGTGCCAACAGCAAAGGCTTCCAGCGCGTGCGCGTTGTAGCTCTCAATTTGCCGCACCTGGTAGGTGAGCTCAGCAAATCCAATACCACTGGCAAGCGAGGAAAGTTTCATCAGGTTAAGGTATTGCCCAACAATGGGTTGCCAGGCGTTCGCCAGTCCCTGAGGGAGCAGAATGTGACGAAACGTCGCCCAGGATGAAAAACCCTGCGCCACGGCAGCCTCACGTTGTCCGGCAGAAACCGCCTGTAAACCAGAGGCGATCTCCTCGACCAAAAATGCCGAGGTAAATACGCCCAGCCCCCATGCTGAACAGATAAACTCTGGTGTTAACCACCAGACATCGCCTGGCAGAATAGACCAGGGATGCTCTGCATTGATGAAGGTAATGATGTTGCGGGGCAGCCAGTTCCATGCGGCAAAATACCAGAACATCAGTTGCACCAGTAAAGGCGTGTTGCGAAACACCGAAATCCATACACTGACCACCGCTTTGTTGAAGCGATTGCCCGTCAGACGCAGGCCGAGTAGGAAGATGGCAATGAGCGTGGCGAGTACGACACCTGCCAGTGTCACCCAGAGCGTGGTGAGAAAACCGGAAATTATCCATTGCAGAGGTTGCCCGCTCAGCACTCCCTGCCAGTCCATTGCAAGCATTATAGCGATGACTCCTGGTGTAACGGGTCGAGCACTTTTTTCAGGAAACGCTGGGTTCTCGGGTGCTGTGGCCGGGTGAAAAAATCCTCCGGCGCGGCCACTTCAAGAATTTCTCCGCCATCGATGAATACCACGCGATCGGCAATCTCACGGGCAAAATGCATTTCATGGGTCACGACGATCATGGTGATACCGCTGTGGGCCAGGTTTTTCATCACCTGTAATACTTCGCCGATCATTTCCGGATCCAGCGCGGAGGTGGGCTCATCAAACAGAAGGATTTGTGGCGATGAGGCCAGCGCGCGGGCGATGGCCACGCGCTGTTGCTGCCCACCGGACAACTGTGCGGCATAAGCGCTCGCTTTTTCTGCTAGTCCCACCTGATCCAGCAATTCGAGTGCCCGACGCGCCGCTGCCGCCTTGTTCCAGCCGTGAACATATTCCAGCGCCAGCGAGATGTTCTGATGCGCTGTCAGATGCGAATAGAGATTGAATTGCTGAAAAACGAAACCGATACGGCTGCGTAACTGGCGTAATGCTGCCCCGCGCAACTGACTAATTGGTTTGTCATCAATGAAAATCTCGCCACCGCTGAGCGACTCAAGCTGGTTGATAAGGCGTATAAGCGTGGATTTTCCCGAGCCAGAAGGGCCCAGAATAGTCACCACTTCACCGGGTTCAACTGACAGGCTGACGCCGTTAAGTACGGTATGAGTGTCAAACTGTTTGATGACATTGCGCAGTTCGACGCTTGCCTGGCGCAAATGGTTAAAATCCGCCGCGGAAACTGCACAACGATGAAACAGGGCTGAGAGCATATTACTTCGCTTCTATTTTAAAGGCGCGGGGTTGCGGATTTTTGGTTTCAGGGCCAAACCAGACATCATAAATTTTTGCCGCCTGCCCGGTAGATTCCAGCCTCAAAAGCTCATCATTGACGGCTTTTAACAGCGCTGGCTCACCTTTTTTCACTCCCACGCCGATCTCTTCTTTGCTCAACAGATCAGGCAGAATTTTGAAATCTGCTTTATCCGGCGCACCGCTTAATAGACCGGCCAGAATCGTACTGTCCTGGGTGATGGCCTGAACATTGCCATTGCGTAGCGCGGTTAACGCCAGTGGAATATCGTCGTAGGCCAGCACACGCGACTGCGGGAAGCGCTGATGTAGCGCCTGCTCACCGGTAGTACCTTTTACCGCGCCGATTCGCGCTTTGCTGTATGCATCGAGCTGGTCCGGGGATTTGGCCGGTACCAGGAACTGCTGCCCGGTAACAAAATAGGGGACGGAGAAGTCAATGACCTGCGCCCGCTCAGGCGTAATCGTGATATCCGCCACGATTAAATCGGCTTTACCGGATTGTAATAACGGAATGCGGTTTGCCGGATTAGTCGCTACCAGTTCCAGTTTTACGCCGAGGGATTTTGCCAGCGCTTCAGCAAAATCAACGTCATAGCCGACAATCTTATGCGTTTTTGCATCGATGGAGCCAAACGGCGGATTCGCGTCGAATGTCGCAACTTTTACTACACCTGCGGCTTTGATATCGGCCAGTTGGTCAGCCTGAGCCTGCGAGGCGGCAATGCCGGTGGCCAGCAGCACGCCGAGTGCCAACAGTGTTTTTTTAGCGCGGTAAGTTTTCGTTGCCATCATGATGTAAATCCCTGTCGTTTTTGGTTTGTGCTTTTTACGCTCCCATAACTTACGTTCAGGACAAAATAAGAAAAAATTCTTATCTATTTACAAAATGTTATTAGTGAAAGCGGTGTTAACAATGGGTAAACGCAATGGGAAATGTAGATAAGAGGAGGGGCATAGTCTGGCGGTAAAAAAACCGGCATTGCGCCGGTTTGGAAATCAGATTTTACAGGCGTCGCCGCAGTCATTATCAGCAATAATGTCCTGCGCTTTCTTGTCTGCATCTTCCAGACGTTCAGCATTACGCTCTTGCGCTTCTTCCAGTCCATCAAAGACCAGATTATCGAGATCAATTTCCATCATTCACCTGCTCAGGTTCAGCGTTTAACATCACATTATTATATTGCAAAAATGTTGCTTAACAGCAGCGATTCTTGCTAATTAGCGTCGAACTCAATTCGGGGTGCCTGTTTACCCGCCAGTTGGCCAACAATTCGCAATTGCTAAAGAACCGTGAAGCGGAAATACCGAAAAATGCTTGTGCCCTCGACTGTTCTACTCCCACTTTTCCATTAACGTGATGTGCGATCATTTTTAACAAATTAGCGACAAAATCACTATACATATAACTTAATATCTTTTATACATTAATTGTTCAACCCTGCGACTATTCCACAAAAGAGAAAGCTATATGGAACAGACACCTGATAAGAAAAACGATAATTTTCAAAAAGATGGCAAAGAACAGTTCAATCGCTCGATCGGTCTTATTTCAAACTTTGCGTTGGGGTTTACCTACCTTTCGCCGCTTACCGCCGTCTATTCGCTGTTTGCACTGGCCGTAACGCTGGCGGGGCCGCCCGCAGTCTGGTGGATTTTAATCGTCGCATGTGGACAACTTTTGGTGGCGTTGGTGTTTGGTGAGGTCGCTTCCCAGTATCCGATAACCGGCGGGCTTTATCCCTGGGCCAGAAGGTTATGGGGCAAGAAATATGCGTGGATCGCTGCCTGGATTTACCTGTGGGCACTGGTGGTCACCATTACGTCAATCGCGGAATATACTTCAACATTTGTTGAGTCGCTCTTCCACTATGGTCAGACGCCAGCCACTATGTTGGCGACTTCCGTCCTGCTGCTGCTTTTGATGATGGCTGTTAATATGTCCGGGACTAAAAATCTGGCTCGGGTCGCAAAAATTGGCTTCTGGTGTGAAATCGTTAGCGTGATTGCGCTGGGAATTTATCTGCTGATATTCCACCGTTCGCAGCCATTCTCCGTAATTTTTGATTCGATGGGCGTGCTGGCGCATGACGGCAGCTATTCCACCGCGTTTATGTCTGCCGCGCTGATGGGGCTGTTTATGTTCTTTGGCTTTGAGGCCTGCGGTAACGTTGCGGAAGAGGTACAGAATCCAAGTAAAAAGATCCCGGTTGCGATGATTTTGAGCATCGTATTTGGTGCGATTTCGGCGATTATTTCCGTCATGGGATACCTCCTGGCTTCACCAAATCTGGTCAGTATCGTGAATGGCAAAACATCTGACCCGATTCCGGCCATCCTTAATGAAGCTCTTGGTGAAACTGGTGCAACTATCTTTATCATCGTCGCGATTGTGGCGATGCTGTCGTGCATTTTGTCTCTGCAGGCTGCGTTAAGCCGCCTTATCTTTTCTTTCTCCCGCGACAGAATGCTGCCGGGAAGTGAGTGGATGTCAAAGATCTCTAAAAATGGCGTTCCGGATAATGCCATGGTTGTTAGCTGTCTGCTGCCAGTCATCATCTGCGTTTGGGTCTATTTCCAGCCAGACAACCTGTCGCGTATTACCGCGTTTGCCGTCATCGGTATTTATATCTCGTTCCAGATGGTTGTGCTTGCCGCACTGCGCCAGCGCCTGAAAGGCTGGAAACCGGCAGGGGAGTGGACCATTGGCGGTTGGGGCGTGATTGTGAACGTGCTGGCGCTAGCCTATGGATTGTGTGGGATCTGGTTGTTGGCGCAACCGGCAGACAGCAGCGATTTCATCGACCGTTGGACGGTACTGTTCGGCCTGGCGATTGTCGTTGGCTCCGGGCTTATCTATATGTTCCTGACCCGACCGTTTGGTCGCTCTGCGGCACCGGAAAACGACGCCATTGCCTACGCTAACAAGCTGAATATGGGGCAGGATAACTAAACACTAAGGGCCTTCGGGCCCTTAGTTTTGATAGTGATAAAGGATAAAGTAGTCGCTCTGATAAACAACGGTACTGTTTGCGGGAGAGAGTAATTCACCCACGCGAAAACGTGGCCAACTGGAAAAGATAATTCTGTTTTCCAGATTGGTCAGAATGACATAGTCAGAATGAGCGCAGGAGAGCAGTTCGGCCTCAATCTGACTGACCAGCAGATCGACGGCGGCAACGCCAAGAAACTGATCGTTGTAGTAGACCGGCACTGCCGAGGTCAGGGTGTAGGAAATATTGCAGATATAGTCGACGTAGGGACCGTGGATATAGGCTTTTCCTGCCGGAGGTGAGTGCTTAAACCACTCGAAGGTTCTGAAATCCAGGCGTTGCTGGGTGGCCTGATCTAAATCGAGGTGCGCCTGACTCAAACCATTATCTTTCTTATACCACCATTCCAGCAGCCAATACTCTTTTGTGGTGGCAGTGCTCTCAATATGGCTGGCGAACCCGGCCCCTGAACAGTAATGATTGTTACTGAGGGTGCGCTTGATGTGTTGCTGAACGGTAGATCTCACCGATGGATCGAGGACAACTTCTGCTGAGGCCTTTTGCACCCCGGAAATCGCCTCATGGATGCTCCTCGCCAGCGCAACGGTAGAATCTACGGTAGAGGCGGTAATATCATCAATCTTACGAATTAATGCGCTTAAGGATGTCGAAGAGCTCATTGTCTGTCCTGCCTTCACTGATTGTCAGTTCGAGTTATATTTCAGCTTTTTTTCAATAAGGTAATAGGTAAACGTGTCGATGATCCGTGTGGCAAGCTGCACGGATTCTGCCTCGTTGTGAGCTGCCAGCGCATCGGCCAGTGCCGAGTAAAGCGCAATAATTTCGGCATGAATGTTGTCTGCGCGATAAAGTATCGCCACCAGCGATGCCCATTCAGCCTGGACCTGCAGCTCCTGATTGGCCAGTCGCGCCGAATGTGAACTGGCAGCTATCGCCAGTAGACAGCGCATATCGGCCTGGGTCATCAGCTCTGGTGAGTTTGCCTTGCTGAGCACCTCAACAAACTCGCGAAATTTGGCGATATCCGCGCCGGTCATCCGTCTGGAAGCCAGCCTTGCGCTATGGCTGATAATGGCGCAATGCATTTCGCCCAGGTCAGAAAGATAATCCGTACTGATCGCTTTGAACGGATGCAGGGCGCTGTTTTTGCCATCAATATTTTCGCAAACGAAGCTCCCGCCATTTCGACCACGAACCGTATGGATAAGATTATTAGCCCGAAGCGTGTTTAGCGCTTCTCTGATAGTGATATGTGAGACACCCATCATCTTTGCCAAATCAGTTTCGTTGGGGAGCTGTTCTTTTGGCTCCAGCAACCCCGTGATAATGGCGTTTGACAGGCGCTGCACTATCTGGTCTGAACGACTGACCTGCCCGATAGGCGCAAATATGACCGCGTGAGTAATCATAATCTTTTCTGCACTCAATTCCCTGAAACAACGACCATTTTTAACACATGCCCGTCAGGCAAGGAAGGTAAGAATGGCCGAGTTATTTTACATGCCTATGCGCAACGTCACTGCACAAGCGGATGTGTGTCCCGATAACTTCATGATGAGCTGAGCATAAAGCCTCGGCTCACGATGAAAAGCCTTATCCCGAAAATGTAAAAATTAAGTTAAAAATGCGAGGCTTATCATAGTGTCAATGTTGCGCATTTGAAAATCTTTTACAATATATATTACATAAGTTTCTTTATGTATTAACGGGCAGGAGACAGACATGAAAACCCTGAAGCATTTTATCAATGGGCAATACGTAGCAGGTCGTAGCGAAGATACCTTCGAACTGGTGAGTCCGGTCGACGGCGAAACGTATGCATTATCACCCAACGCCGATGCGGAAGAGGTGGAGCAGGCCTACTCGGCGGCGGAGGCGGCGTTTAGCATCTGGCGAAAATCGACGCCGGCACAGCGGCAAAAGGCGTTATTGCAACTGGCAGATGAGATTGAACGAAACGTTGAGCGGCTGGTGAACGCGCAGAGTCAGGAGACCGGTCAGCTTCGCCATTTTATTGAGAAGGAAGAGATCGCGGCATCCTGCGATGCCATCCGCTTTTTTGCCGGTGCGGCGCGTTGTCTTGAAGGGAAAGCAGCAGGGGAATATTCCGCCGGGTTTACCTCGACTATCCGCCGTGAACCGCTGGGTATCGTTGGACAAGTCACGCCATGGAACTACCCGTTCATGATGGCGGTATGGAAGATTGCGCCAGCGCTGGCGGCAGGCAATACGGTCGTATTAAAACCCAGCGACACCACGCCGGTCAGCACGCTGCTGTTGGCTGAACTGGCCGCGCCGTTGTTCCCAAGAGGGGCGTTTAACGTCGTATTAGGTAAAGCCAGCACCGGTTCGCTGGTGGTTTCAAACCCGAAGGCCTCACTGGTTTCGATTACCGGTTCGGTCCGCGCGGGCCTACAGGTTGCGGCTTCGGCAGCGGCGAACCTGACCAAGGCGCATCTGGAATTGGGCGGGAAAGCGCCTGCGGTGGTGTTTGCTGATGCAGATATGGACAAGGCGATCGCGACGATCACCACGGCAGGCTTCTTCAATGCCGGCCAGGATTGCACGGCGGCTACGCGTATTCTGGTCGAACAATCCATCTACGCTGAATTCCTGGAAAAGCTGGTTCAGAAAACGAAGAGTATTAAATTTGGACCGCCAGCGGATCAGGCTGCGCTATATGGCGCATTGAACAGTAAAAACCAACTGGAGCAGGTGAAAGGCTTTATTGCGCGTTTACCGGCACATGCAAAAATTGAAACGGGTGGGCGTGCCGGGCCAGGTCCGGGCTTCTATTTTGAGCCGACGATCGTCTCCGGATTGCATCAACATGACGAAGCTATTCAGCATGAAGTATTTGGACCGGTAATGACTATTCAGCCGTTTTCGACTGATGAAGAGGGTCTACACAAAGCGAATGATGTGGAATATGGTCTGGCCGCCAGCGTCTGGACCAGTAACCATGGTCGCGCACAGCGCTTCAGCATTGACCTCGATTTTGGCACCGTGTGGATTAACAATCACATTCCTCTGTGCGCCGAAATGCCGCACGGCGGGTTCAAAAAATCGGGTTATGGCAAAGATCTCTCATCCTACTCGCTCGAAGAATATACCCGGGTGAAACATATCATGTGTGACATTTCTGAATAGAGAGGATTTCGATGAAAACATTAAACATAGCGGTGCTTTCATTCGTGATGTTCTCGGGCTATAGCCTGGCAGAAAGCACATCGCTGAATACCGTTAAAGAGTACATGGCAGCCTGGAATGCACACGATGCTTCGCGAGCCGCGCAATATCTTGCTGATGACGCAGTCTATTATGATGCCGCCGCTGGCGAACCGATAAATGGCAGAGAAAAAGCTGAAAAAGAGGTTATCGGTGCCTTTATTAAGGCGGTGCCAGATCTGAGCTGGAAAATGGTCGGCAAACCCGTTTACGACGAAGATACCGTGGCGTTTCGTTGGGAATTTTCAGGCAAAAATAGTGGTGAATGGGCAGGGAGTCCGCCGACAAATAATCCGATAAAATTTGAAGGTGTCAGCTATATTCATGTTAAAGCAGGTAAAATCACCTGGCAGGGTGATTATTATGATTCTAAAAAACTGGATGAAGAGTTAAAGCCAGGGAAATAGTCGGCTGTCCCCCTTTATTACTATGAAGGGGGACATCTCTTATTTGGGTCGTATTTAGGGCAGTGTGTAGCAATAAGGAAAAAAGTTAATGGCAATTACCAGACGTGATTTTCTCAACGGCGTCGCGGTGACTATTGCGGCGGGGCTTACCCCGCTGGAATGGGTCAGGGCGGCAGGAAAGGGAAACGCATTTATAGATGGAAATTATTATCCGCCAGGGCTGACGGGGCTGCGGGGTAATCATCCTGGATCGTTTGAAATGGCGCATGCAGTAGGCCGCGAGCATAAACATTTTGATTTAAACGCTCTGCCCGTTGAGGAAGAGTACGATCTGGTGATTGTGGGCGGCGGTATTAGCGGGCTGGCTGCCGGTTGTTTCTGGCGCCAGCTTGCCGGTCAAAATAGCCGGATCCTGATCCTCGATAACCATGACGATTTTGGCGGGCACGCCAAACGTAACGAATTTACGAGCTCAGGTAAGAAATTACTCGGCTATGGCGGTAGCGAAGCATTCCAGTCACCCGCGCACAATTTCAGCCCTGAGGTGCAAAAACTGATGGAAACCGTGGGCGTCAGCGTCACGCGGTTAAAAGAGAGCTTTGACGTAAACTTCTATCCCGATTGGCAGCTCAGTCGTGGCGTGTTCTTCGACAAAAAGAATTTTGGCGAAACAAAAATCGTCAGCGGCGATCCGGGGCGTGCGGTATCTGATGATATCCCGCCGAACAGGCTCAATGGCCGTAAAATTGAAGACTTTATCAATGATTTTCCGCTAAGTGAGCACGACCGAAAGGCGTTGATCGACCTGCACGTCCATCCTGGCGACTATCTTCCGGGCATGACGGTCGATGAGAAAATGGAATGGCTGGATACCCACAGCTACAGTGAATTTTTGGCCACAAAAGTTGGTTTGAGCAAAATGGCGCTGCTCTATTTTCAGCAGCGTTCTAATGACTTCTTCGCCATCGGCATTGAAGGCATTTCCTGTAGCGATGCCAGGGCGTGCGCATTACCCGGCATGGAGGCGCTGGGAATACCGCCGTTGGACGGCGAGTCGCTGGCCGACCTCGAAGAGCCGTATGTTTACCATTTCCCTGACGGTAACGCCGGGCTGGCCCGACTGTTAGTCAGGTATATGCTGCCGGATGCGCTACCGGGTAACACGATGGAAGACTCTGTCCTTGCCAGACTGCATTACGAAAAGCTGGATCTGCCGGAAAACACCACGCGCTTGCGTCTGAATAGCACGGTGATTAATGCGGCCAACACAAAGGATGGCGTGGTGGTGACCTATCTGCGTGACGGCAAAATGCATCGCGTGCGCGGTAAAAACACCATCATGGCGGGCTATAACATGATGATCCCGTATCTGGTGCCTGAGATGCCGGAACAGCAGCAGGCGGATCTCAAACTGAACGTGAAGGCACCGCTGGTGTACACCAACGTGGTGGTCAAAAACTGGCAGGCGTTCAAACAGCTTGGCGTGCATGAATTTTACTCTCCGGCCGCACCTTACAGCCGGATTAAGCTCGACTATCCGGTCAGCATCGGCGGGTATCAACACCCAGCCTCACCGGACGATCCGATGGTCATTCACATGGTCTATGTGCCTACTTATCCAGGCAGTAATTTGTCGGCCAGAGAACAGTTCCGTCTTGGGCGAGCGTATTTACTGGGGACCACATTTGCGACGCATGAGGAGATGATTCGCTCCCAGTTGCAGGAAATGTTTGGCTCAACGGGCTTTGATAATCAACGCGATATCTCCGCCATTACGGTTAACCGCTGGGCGCATGGCTATGCGTATTACGCCAACGCGTTGTTCGATGATATGGATAAAATGCCAGAAATTATCGAGCGGGCGCGTCAGCCAGTTGGTCGCATTGCCATCGCTAATTCCGATTCTGACTGGGGGGCTTATGCCCATACGGCCATCGACCAGGCATGGCGTGCGGTTAATGAACTCAAGGATATGGGGTGATCTATGCGTAATGTAACCGTTCTTGCCGCCTGTTTGTTTACCGCCTCTGTGAGTGCAGCGGAATCTAATGGCGAATATATCGCCCGTATCTCTGACTGTGTGGCCTGTCATACCACCGAAGGGGGGGCGGCGATGGCGGGTGGCAAAAAGTTTCCTACTCCGGTAGGGGATATTTATTCGACCAACATTACCCCAGACAAAACCCAGGGTATTGGTAATTACTCATACGAGGATTTTGACAAGGCCGTACGTCAGGGAATTGCCAAAGATGGTCATCCGCTCTATCCGGCCATGCCTTATCCCTCTTACGCGAAACTTTCTGATGACGATGTACAGGCGTTGTATCGCTATTTTATGCATGATGTCACCCCCTCTGCGCAGCCCAATAAAGAGAATGCCATTCCGTGGCTACTCTCCGCCCGCTGGCCGCTGCATATCTGGAACTGGCTGTTTACCGACGCGCCAGCGACGGCTGTAGAGAGTGCGAAAACGGATGACAACGCTGCGTTAGTAAAACGGGGCGCTTATCTGGTGGAAGGTCCCGGACACTGCGGTTCTTGCCATACCCCGAGAGGCATGGCGATGAACGAAAAAGCGTATACTAATGCTGATGCCGAGTACCTGAGCGGCGCGATGATCGACGGCTGGTATGCGCCTTCGCTGCGCGGCACGGGAATGTCTGAGCAGGAATTAAAATCGCTGTTGCTGACCGGTAAAAGCAAGCATGCCGCGGTTTCAGGTTCGATGGCTGAAGTCGTTACGCAGAGTACACAGTACCTGACCGATGACGATGCCACGGCGATCGCGCAATATCTGCTGAGCCTGAAAAGTGTGAAGCCTGAAACGGTGCGCGCAGCGGCAACTACGGTGTCCTGGTCGAATTCACCCGAGGCGGGAAAAGTGACCTATAACCGCTACTGCTCCACCTGTCACGGTCTGGAGGGGAAAGGTACGGATGATAACGCACCGTCTTTAATCAATAATTCGCTGGTGATGGTTGATGACCCGACGCCGCTATTCAGAGTGATTGCCCACGGCGCAGAAACACCGACAACGCGTGGCAGCGTCTCCTTTAAGATGCCGGCTTACGGTGGCATGTTAAGCGACAACGAAATGCGCGACGTGATTAATTACGTGCGTAAAAGTTGGGGAGAAGGGAATGGCGAAGTAAGCCAGGAGGACCTGGCAGGAATTAAAAAAGCGTCACATTAAACAGCATGTCGGATGGACAAGGTGCTTGCCGCGCCATCCGGCAGTGTTTAAACGGCGTTTACTCTGATAATACCCACCAGTCGGGTAAACGCCGACGCCATTTCATGCTCTTCGATACTGGCAAATCCCAGCAGCAGGCCGCTGCGTTTCTCTTCATTCACGTAATAGCGAGACAGCGGGCGCACCAGCAGCCCTTGCGCATTCGCCTGTTGGGCAATGACAACGTCATCGCTCCCGACGGGCAACTGTAGAATCATGTGCAGCCCGGCGTTGCTGCTGAAGGAGCCAAGATACTGCTCGCCCAACTGGCGACTGATAAGCTCCACCAACGTCTGGCGGCGACGACTGTACAACTGGCGCATTTTACGAATGTGCGCCGCGTAGTAACCCTCGCGGATAAACTCCGCCAGCGCTGCCTGAATCAGCAAATGTCCACCACGATAGAGGTCGTTATGAACCTTCTTCAGCGGCGCGGCGAGCGGTTTGGGCAGTACCACATACCCGAGCCGCAGTGCGGGATAGAGTGTTTTACTGAATGTCCCGATATAGATGACCGGCGTCTCTTCTTCCAGTCCCTGCAAGGATGGAATTGGCTGGCCGGAAAAGCGAAATTCGCTGTCGTAGTCATCTTCCACTATCCAGCTTCGCGTTTCACGTGCGCGAAAGAGAAGTGCCCGACGGCGGTTGAGGCTCATTACCGAACCGAGCGGATATTGATGTGACGGTGTCACAAAAATCAGCTTTGGCGCGGATTCGCCAGCCTCCGGCGGCACCATACCTTGTTCATCAACCGGGATCGCCGAAAAGGTAACCGCATTGATGCGCAGAATATTTTTGATTCCCCAGTAGC
Source organism: Citrobacter sp. 21OH12SH02A-Citro (assembly GCF_027919895.1). Classification (NCBI taxonomy): domain Bacteria; kingdom Pseudomonadati; phylum Pseudomonadota; class Gammaproteobacteria; order Enterobacterales; family Enterobacteriaceae; genus Citrobacter; species Citrobacter sp. 21OH12SH02A-Citro. Next base: position 2,595,858 of record NZ_CP114801.1, on the reverse strand, counting down.
CCGGCTCCTCAATCCAGGCGTTATCCCCCGGGTTGCATAGCGTCCGGGTCACCAGATCCAGCGCCTGGTGAATACCTTCAGTAATCAGAATTTGCGCCGGTGAACACCGCACCCCGCGTGCGGTGCGCAGATAGTCTGCCAGCGCTTCTTTCAGCTCAGTCACGCCGCCTGCGGCATCGTACGTGAGAAACTCCGGGCGTAACCGTCTCGCCAGCCGATCCTGAATTTTTTTGAGCACCCGGTGAGGGAAATGCTCCACATCAGGTACGCCTGGAATAAATGCGCCCCATTGACGAGGGCTGGCGCTGGCATGGCCCAGCAGCTCAAGGCAGCGGGCAGATAAGCGGGTGTGATCCTCCAGTGTGGCGGCAACGGGCTCTTTGTTGGGACGCAGGTCGAGATTGTCCAGCACGCTGTCGGTGACAAATGTGCCGCTGCTGGTGCGCGCGGAAATATAACCTTCGGCCTGCAATTGCTCGTAAACCCGCAGGACGGTATTGCGTGATAGCGTCAGTTCGCCTGCCAGGTCACGCGACGGAGGCATTCGGGTCGCCGGTTTCAGGCTACCTTCGAGGATGCAACTGCAGATGGCGGCATACAGGCGACGATGCAGCTTTTCATCGGTCTGCTGGCTAAATGCCTGCTTGATCACATCTCCGGCAAGTGAACGCATTTGGATCCTTAAAATAAAACGATTTGGCTCTCGATTAAAGTACCAGATGGCGTCTAAATTTAAAGGGTAATTCAACCTAAATGTATTAATGGACAAGGTGTAGAGAATGAACAATAAAAACCTGCAACAACGTCGTCTGGATGCCACCCCGCGTGGCGTGGGTGTAATGTGTGATTTTTATGCCCAGTCAGCAGAAAACAGCACAATTACCGATATCGAAGGCAATCAGTACATTGATTTTGCCGCCGGGATTGCCGTGCTGAACACCGGACACCGTCATCCTCGCCTGGTGCAGGCAGTCGAAGCGCAACTGCAGGCTTTTACCCATACGGCTTATCAGATTGTCCCGTACGAAAGCTATGTGTCTTTGGCGGAGAAAATCAACGCCGTTGCGCCAATCGACGGCAAGCGCAAAACCACATTCTTCACCACCGGGGCTGAAGCGGTCGAAAATGCGGTGAAAATTGCGCGCGCACATACCGGCCGTCCTGGCGTTATTGCTTTTGGCGGCGGTTTTCATGGGCGTACCTACATGACGATGGCGTTAACCGGCAAGGTGGCGCCGTATAAAAAAGGGTTCGGCCCGTTCCCTGGCTCCGTTTACCACGCACCGTATCCTTGCGAGTTGCAGGGGATTTCTACGGCGGACTCCATCAAAGCGATTGAGCGCCTGTTTAAAGCCGATATCGATCCCACTCAGGTCGCGGCGATTATTTTCGAACCCGTCCAGGGCGAAGGGGGCTTCGTGGTGGCGCCGCCGGAGTTTGTGGCTGCCATCCGCCGTATTTGCGACGAGCATGGCATCGTGATGATCGCCGATGAGGTGCAAAGCGGGTTTGCTCGTACGGGCCAGTTGTTTGCGATGGACCATTACGCTGACAAAGCTGACCTGATGACTATGGCAAAAAGCCTTGCAGGCGGCATGCCGCTGTCTGGCGTCGTGGGCAAAGCTGAAATTATGGATGCGCCTGCGCCGGGTGGCCTGGGCGGAACCTACGCCGGAAACCCGCTGTCAATTGCGGCAGCTCATGCGGTGCTGGATATCATTCGTGATGAACAGCTGTGCCAGCGTGCGGCAGCTCTTGGCGAACAACTGCGCGCCACTCTGACTGACGCGCAAGCCGGGTGTCCTGAACTGGCCGAAGTGCGCGGCTTAGGCTCTATGATCGCCGCTGAATTCTGTGATGCAGCGACGGGAGAACCCAACGCAGCCGCCGCACAACGCGTGCAGAAGAAAGCCCTTGAGCAAGGATTACTTCTGCTGACCTGCGGTCAGTATGGCAACGTTATTCGCTTCCTTTATCCGCTGACGATCCCGCAGGATCAGTTCGTCAAAGCGCTCGATATCATTAAAGCGGCAACCAAATAATCCGTTAGTCATAGTGTTACCCACAGTCGACGGTGGTCTTCACCGTCGGCTTTTTTGTCGGCATAAATTGATCTTCCTCGTGTGTCGTGCGGTATTTATCGCGAATGGGTTGCCTGTTATATCGTTATATAATTTAATACACATCGTTTTTACTCCGCTATCCAGATGGTATCCCATGTTAACTTTCCGCTCTTTTGTGCTGGTATGCGCCAGCATGTTGTTTGCGTTTTCTGCCTAGGCCGACCGTACGATCACCGACCAGCTTGGTCGTCAGATCACGATTCCGGACCACGTCGACAAAGTGGTCGTGCTGCAACACCAGACGCTGAATATTCTGGTCCAGCTTAATGCTCAGCAGGACATTATTGGCGTGATGTCGAGCTGGAAAAAACAGCTCGGGCCTGAGTTTGCGCGCTTTATGCCGACAATTGCCACATTGCCGACGCCGGGCGATCTCACCAGCGTGAATATTGAAAGCCTACTGGAGATTCATCCACAGGTGGTTTTTGTCGCCAACTATGCGCCAGCGGAGATGATCCAGCAGATTCAGAACGCCGGTATTCCGGTCGTGGCAATCTCATTGCGCAAGGATGCAGCCGGGCAACAGAATAAAATGAACCCGACCATGGCCGATGAAGAGCAGGTCTACAACGAAGGGTTAAAGCAGGGGATTCGCCTGATTGCGGATGTCGTGGGGCGCAAACCGCAAGCTGAGACGTTAATCGACTACGTTTTTGCGGCGCGGGCAAAATTCAATGCGCCGGTCGCAAAAATCCCGGATGCGCAAAAAGTCCGTATTTATATGGCTAACCCCGACCTGATGACTTACGGCTCCGGGAAGTACACGGGACTCATGATGCAGCACGCGGGTGGGCTAAACGTGGCGGCTGCCAGTGTAAAAGGCGCCCGTCAGGTTGCGCTGGAACAGGTATTGGCGTGGAACCCGCAGGTAATTTTTGTTCAGGATCGCTACCCGCAGGTGGTAACGGAGATCCAAAACGATCCTAACTGGCAGGGGATCGATGCGGTAAAAAATCATCGCGTCTGGTTGATGCCTGAGTACGCCAAAGCCTGGGGCTATCCGATGCCTGAAGCGTTAGCGATTGGTGAGCTGTGGATGGCCAAAAAACTGTACCCGGACGCCTACAAAGACGTGGATGTTGATGCGCAGGCGCAAGACTACTATCAGCGTTTTTATGGTGTGAACTGGCAGCCTGATGCAGTTAAGTAAGCGCATTTTACTCCAGCAACCACTCTTAATCGCGACGGTCCTGTTGCTGGGCCTTGGCTCGTTGTGCCTCGGACAATATCCGCTGTCGTTAAGCGAAGTCTTTTATCACCTGATGCACTATAGCGACGCTGAAGGGATTGCCGGTCAGGTTATCTGGACTGTCAGGCTACCGCGAATTCTGATGGCGCTGCTGGCGGGTGGTGCGTTGGGGTTATGTGGCGCGACGCTGCAAGGAGTATTTCATAATCCGCTGGTCGACCCGCATATTATTGGCGTGACGTCTGGGGCCGCTTTTGGCGGAACGCTGGCTATTCTGCTCGGCCTGTCGCCGTGGTTGATGATGGGTTCAACGTTTTTCTTCGGTCTGACGGCGCTGGTCCTGGTGTATGCCATTGCTGCGCTGCAGGGGCTGGAGAATACGCTGGTGCTGATCCTGTCGGGTATCATTTTGAGTGGTTTTTTTGCCGCGCTGGTGAGCCTGATTCAGTATCAGGCTGATACCGAAGAAACGTTACCCAATATCGTGTTCTGGCTGCTCGGCAGCTTTGCGACGGCTAACTGGCATAAAGTTCTGCTGTTGGCGATCCCAGTCGGTATCGCTGCGACAGTTTTGTACCAGCTACGCTGGCGGATAAACATGTTATCACTCAATGATAAAGCTGCCCGTTCGCTAGGCGTCGCGGTAGTTCCTCTGCGACGCAGCGTTTTGCTGTGCTGCGCTTGTTTAGTCGCCGCTCAGGTAGCGGTCAGCGGCAGTATCGCCTGGGTTGGGTTGGTTATTCCGCATCTGGCGCGTTTGCTGGTGGGGGTTGATCATCGGCGTCTACTGCCGTGCGCCTTCTGGATGGGAGGCGGTTTTATGATTGTGGTGGATGATATTGCCCGTACCCTGATGCACGCGGAGATACCGCTTGGGATCATCACCGCATTATTCGGCGCGCCGCTGTTTGCTTTTTTACTCATCCGCTCCAGCCGCCGGGGGACATCATGAAACCTGCCGCATTGCGTGTAAACACGCTTACCTATGGATATCGCACGCCGCTATTTGAGCCGCTTACATTCAGTTGCCAGAAAGGTGAGATCTGGGCTGTGCTGGGACGTAACGGTCTGGGGAAAAGTACGCTGCTCGATACGCTAACCGGCACGCTGCCAGCTTTGGACGGCAGCATTGAAATTGACGGCGGGATAGGGATTGTGGCGCAGCATTGCCACCTGCCATTTCCTTATACGGTGAGCGACGTGGTGCTGATGGGGCGGGCACAGCACGTGAAGCTTTTTGCGCAACCCAGCCAGCAGGATCAACAAAGAGCGACCCAGGCCCTGGAGCAGTTAAATATTGCCCAGCTTGCTTCCCACTCGTTTAGCTCACTTTCCGGGGGTCAACAGCAACTGGTGATGATAGCCCGGGCGCTGGTGACGGAGTGTCAAACGCTGCTGCTTGATGAGCCGTGTTCCGCGCTGGATCTCGCCAATCAGCAGGTGGTGCTTCAGCTCATCAGCGATCTGGCCCATCTACAGGGATGCAGCATTCTTTTTTCGACCCACGATCCGCTGCATGCGTTACAAATAGCCACCCATACTTTGCTGCTGCTCCCCGAAGGAAAATGGCGGGCAGGGCCAACGGACAGCATTGTGACGGAAGAGAATCTGTTCCTGGCCTATGGCTTACCGCTGCGAAAACTCAGTCTGGAGAACCACCCGACGCCGTTTATCGCACCGCTGTTTTCTGTTCGTCGTTAACAGGTAAAAACCCGGCGGCGGTAAGAAACGCCTGACCGCCGTTGGAGAGCATGAATTTAACCAGCGCCATCACCTCGTTGGATGCGTCGAGCACCGCCAGTTGGTATTCGCAGCGAATATTGTGCTCATCAGGGATAGCTACATAATGTACGTCGGGTTGGGCGCGCAGCGTTTTCGCGTAGTGCGCGTAGCCGATAAACAGATCGGCCAGTCCCTGGCGAAGGATCCAGGCGCTCGCCAGTTCACCAGACGGGATTTTCACCGTATCACGCCCACCAACCAGTGGGATGGCGCGCGCCCGAAGCTGTTGTCCGAGTCCTGGCTCCAGTACATCCATATTGTCGAAAAATGCCCAGGTATAGTCTCCGGAAGGGTCGCAGCCGGGCGTGGATGTACCTATTCGTAGCGTTGGGTCGCGGAGCAAATCCAGCCAGGCGCCGTTTCGGTTGCTGACCAGACTCAGTTGATTCCAGCTAAAGGTTTGCGTGAGGACAGCTTTTTGCAAAGCCAGCAGGCGTTGCGGGTGCTCCCGATTGGCTGAGGCAAAGAGCGCACACGGTTCACCGGCTTCAATACGCTCGCGTAATAAACCGGCCGGACCATATTCCACTTTCACGTCTATTCCACTATGGCGCGAGAACTGGCTTATTAAAGGGGCAAATGCCAGGCGTAAACTGCCCGCGGCAAACAGAATAATGGAAGAGGGCATGGTATCCGATCTCTGGCGAAAAAGGGTTTGCGAAGAGGATAAATGATACGCGCTGAGCATAGAGTTTAGAAGGCTTTGGCGCATCGCTTTGTGCCAGCATCATACGGAGTAATGATTAAGCTTAAGGTTACGAACAGGAGGCAATAAAAAGAAATTATGAGGTGTAACGAAGGGAAATAGCACCAAATCATAGAAATAATTTGGTGCGTCCGAGTGGACTCGAACCACCGACCCCCACCATGTCAAGGTGGTGCTCTAACCAACTGAGCTACGGACGCAAGATGGTGCGTTCAATTGGACTCGAACCAACGACCCCCACCATGTCAAGGTGGTGCTCTAACCAACTGAGCTATGAACGCAACGTTGTAGGTGACAACGGGGACGAATATTAGCGGCACAGACCGAATGAGGCAAGAGGGAAATAGCATTTTTCTTCCTGAACTCACGCGATTGCAGAGTAATTAAGCAAGTTGATTATATTTTGTTGATTTTGCAGCGTGTTTTTTATTCAGACAGTGCGCTGGGGCATAATGGGGACGGTTTGAATGACAGGTGCGCTCAGACTTTAAGCGCAGCAAGGATCGAGGTTTCTATTTTCTCAGGGGTAGTGAACGGCGCAAAACGCTTGAGCGGTTTGCCGTCACGTCCGATCAGGAACTTAGTGAAATTCCACTTGATACGCCCACCCAGCACGCCGGGTAATTCGTTTTTCAGGTAACGAAACACCGGATGCGTAGCCGCGCCGTTGACTTCCACTTTCTCAAATATCGGGAAGCTCACACCGTAGTTGATGTGACAGGTTTGCGAGATTTCGTCGGCCCCGCCGGGCTCCTGATTACCGAACTGGTTGCAGGGGAAACCAAGCACCACCAGACCCTGCGCGGCGTACTTCTTGTAAAGCGCTTCGAGGCCTGCATATTGCGGCGAGAAGCCACAATGGCTGGCAGTATTGACCACCAGAACCAGTTTGCCAGCGTAGTCGGCCATAGAGACGGGCTCACCATGCAGACGGGTGGCTGTAAGTTGATAAAAGGTGATCATGCCGGAATCCTCAAATAAGATCGCATTACTCATTTTATTATGGTCGCAACTGTCTGATTAATAAACTGACCGTTAAAGTGCTGGCGATTTATTATTTTGTCGGGTTATCGCTAATTTTTTTAAACGCGTCACCCCAGCAGCATCGTTAGGTGACGACTAAAAATGGGGGACGTGACGTTGTGGGCGATTGTCACTGCGACAAACACGTAACAGATATAAAAAAATCCACGCCTGGCGTGGATTTAGAGAGAGTGTGAGAGCAGGGGATTAACGTTCGTGCCTTGCCATTAGCAGTGCCAGCTCGACGAGGCGATTAGAGAATCCCCATTCGTTGTCGTACCACGCCAGAATTTTGACCATATTGCCGCCAATCACCAGCGTTGACAGGCCGTCGATGATGGATGAGCGCGGATCACCCTGATAGTCGCTTGAGACAAGCGGTTCATCGCTGTAGCCGAGGATCCCTTTCAGTGGCCCTGTCGCGGCGGCGTCACGAAACGCATTATTGACCTCCTCTGCTGTAACATCCCGCTCAAGCGTTACGGTCAGGTCGACAATGGACACCACAGGAACCGGTACGCGCAGCGAATACCCGGTTAAGCGACCATCCAGCTCCGGGATGACTTTGCCAAGTGCCTTCGCGGCACCGCTGGAGTAGGGCACAATCGACAATGCAGCGGCGCGGGCACCACGAAGATCTTTTTCCGGCTGGTCGTGCAGCGCCTGGCTGTTGGTATAGGCGTGGGTGGTGTTCATCAAACCATGCTTAATGCCGAAATGTTGGTGCAAAACCTGTGCGGCAGGTGCCAGACCGTTAGTGGTGCAGCTACCGTTGCTGACGACAAAGTGTTTATCCGCGGAGTAGAGGTGATCGTTAACGCCCATCACGATGGTTAAATCATCGTTCTTACCGGGGGCGGAGATAATCACTCGTTTTGCGCCACCGCTGTGGATATGCACCGCCGCCTTGTCACGTTCAGTGAAGAAGCCGGTTGCTTCAATGACAATATCGACTTCATGCTGACGCCATGGGATGTTGGCTGGGTCGCGTTCACTGAATACGGTGATGGATTTACCGTTAACCACCAACTGCCCCTCACCGGCGGTGACGTCGGCGTCGAGTTTACCGAGCAGCGAGTCGTATTTCAGCAGATGCGCCAGCGTTTTACTGTCTGTCAGATCGTTGATTGCCACGATCTGGATTTCCGGGTTACCCAGTGCAGCACGCAGTACGTTACGTCCGATACGGCCAAAACCGTTAATACCGACCTTTACCATGATGAACTCCTTATCTGTTGTCTCTGGAGTAAATTTAGGCCGGTCACGTGTTGGCGTAAATGACAAAAAAGGATCACTTTACGCCATTTTACGACAGTGAAAGCGTTGGCGATATTCACCAGGCGTCAGGTGAAGCTGTTTTTCAAACAGCCGTCGCAGGTTAATGCTGCTACCAAATCCTGTTTGTTCGGCGATACGCTCCAGCGTCTCGTTGGTCTGCTCCAGACGCTGTCGTGCTGCGGCCAGACGGGCTTCAGCCACATAGCGTGCCGGTGATGCGCCCGTTTCTCGGGTAAACACGCGGGTGAAATTACGCGGACTCATGGCGACTTTTTCCGCCAGTTTATCCACACTGAGATCGGCGGTGAGGTTCTCAAGCAGCCAGGTGAGCAGATCGTTAATCGGGCCCAGGGTGCTGGTCTGCTGAAGGTTGTAGCGGCTAAACTGGAGTTGTCCCCCGGGACGGCGCAGGTACATGACGAAATCCTGAGCGACGTCGCGCGCCAGACTGAAGCCGTAATCCTCTTCAACTAACGCTAACGTCAGGTCAAAGCCGGAACTGACGCCACCTGATGTCCAGATGTGTTCGTCCTGGATATAGAGCGGACCGCTTTCGACGCGCACCTTTGGGAATTCTGCCTGCATAGTTTCCAGTAGCTTCCAGTGGGTGGTGGCTCGTCTGCCGTCCAGCAGCCCGGTTTCTGCCAGCAGCATCGCGCCGCCGCAAATGGATGCAATGCGGCGGGCGTGGGGAGCGGCAAGGCGTAGCCAGTCAACCACTGCAATCCCTTCCTGCGGGTTTTGACCTCTGCCAGTGATGATGATGGTATCGAGAGGTTCGCGAGGATCTATCTCATGTAGGCGATGATCTGCCAGTAGATTTAGGCCGGACTGACCATGGATCACCTGATGCGGTTGCGTTGTCGCTAACTGAACCTGGTAACACGTCTCCGTAGCGCCTTTGGGATGCAGGCGGTTGGCCTGCATCAGAATGTCGGCAATACCGGCGGACTCAAACAGCATACCGCCATCGGGAACAATAATGAGTATCTTCTTCATGTCCTGAAAAGTAATCTTTTTACACAATAAGTCAATATTACATACTCAACTGGAAAAAGCCTTACCCGTGGCGTAGCGACATTACCGCCACAGGCCGATGGTTTGATGTTGACTCAACGGCGTTGCCTGAGCATCTCCCTTGATTAAGAATAGCGTTGCATTGACCCATTAAACTCACCACGAGGGGCTGACGCTCTGCTACACCAAAAATGGTATTGTTCTACAAGTCACTCTCCTGACGAGGTCTTATGAAAATCAGAAGGTTTAGTAATGGAGATGAAATTTCGTTATTCAGCGTCTTTTTATCTTCTGTACATACCCTCGCATCACATTACTACACACAGGAACAAATAGATGCGTGGGCCCCAACGGATATCGACCCGGAACAATGGGCCAATCATATGAAGGAATTACGCCCCTTTGTTGTTGAAGTGGATGGTGAAATAGCTGGATATGCAGATCTTCAGCCAAATGGGTACATTGACCATTTCTTTGTCTCGGGAACCTACCCGAGACAGGGAGTAGGGACACTACTGATGAATCGCATTCATGAAGAAGCCAGACAACGTGGAATTGGCGAACTGACTTCAAATGTCAGTAAGGCTGCGGAGGCGTTCTTTCTACGACACGGCTTTCATGTTGTGGAACGTGGGTTTCCTGCCTGTCGCGGAGTGACATTACAAAATGCACTGATGCGAAAATATTTGGTGACAAAATAGAAGATAACTGGGCTAAAGGCCCGCGATCAGCGAGGGCGGACACTCGGCTCTCTGCCGTATGCCATGACAGAGAGCACGCCAGAAATGAATGGATAGTTCTAGTTTGCTTTGCAGTTTTGACGGGATGTGACAATCGTCATTGCTGCTGCCGCCAGAAGTAAGAAACCACTCAAGCCAAAAGTACTGCGCCATCCCAGAGTGTCGAATACCATCCCACCTGCCGTTGAACCCAGAGCAATTGATAGCTGGATCACCGCAACCATTAAGCCACCACCCGCCTCTGCATCTTCGGGTAGTGCCCGCGCTATCCATGTCCACCATCCCGTTGGCGCAGCCGTTGCTAGTAGTCCCCACAGGCTGAGCAATACGGCAACAGCCCAGATGCTGTGTCCAACCAGAAGTAACGCCCCGGCAGTCGCTGCCATAAGCAGGGGGATCATGATTAAAGTCTGATAAAAACTTGTGTTCAGGAATATTGATACGGCCAGTGTGCCGACAAAACCCGCCACGCCTATTGCGAGCAAAATCAGAGAGAGACCAGTAGGGCCTACGCGGGTTACGGTCTCAAGAAAGGGGCGCACGTAGGTAAATAAGGCAAATTGCCCCATGAAGAAGAATCCGCAGGCCAGAAGTCCCGCAGGGACAATGGTGATGCGGAACAGATGACGCATAGATCTCTGGGATTTTTGTTTTTTATCGTTTTCCATCGATGGCAGGCTGACCCACTGCCAGATGAACGCGGCTATAGCCAGGGGAACGAGGCATAAAAATGCCCCTCGCCAGCCCACGGTCGTCCCCAGATAGCTGCCAAGCGGTGCCGCTACAACGGTAGCCAGCGCGTTCCCACCGTTAAAAATCGCCAGCGCGCGGGGAACCTGATGCTGCGGAACGAGCCGAATGGCGGTTGCAGCAGACATGGACCAGAATCCACCAATAACCACCCCAAGCAGGGCCCTCCCCAGCATATAAACCGGATAGCTGGGTGCCAGGGCGACGACTATCCCCGATATGGCCATTAAAACCGTCAGCCCCTGCAGGAGATGTTTTCGGTTCAGATCTCCGGCAATATGGGAGATAGTCAGGCTGGTAATGACCGCCAGCGCGCCAGAGATTGCAATTCCCTGGCCAGCCAGCCCTTCGGTAATGTGTAAATCACTGGCAATAAGCGTAAGCAGGCTGACCGGCATAAACTCGGAAGCGATCAGCACAAACACGCACAGCGTCATGGCAAACACGCCCCCCCAATGCGCATGCTTTTTTTCGTAATGCGGTTTTAGTCTTACTGTGGACATTATCAGATCTCTTAATATCGAATCGGCCAGGTTCAGGCGCAGTCCGGACAGACGTCATTCAGGAAATCACGTCAAAACATGGATGAAAATGATCTGCAGGCGTTTTACAGCCGCCTGCAAATATCAGGCGGCTTGGGGCGATTATCTTAGGTTGGTATTGAAAAACTGCTCAAATTTAGCAAACGGAATCTTACCCGCAACGTTGTCGTACAGATCAACATGATTTGCCCCCGGCACAATCACCAGCTCTTTCTCATTGCTGCCGATCGTCCTAAAGGCATCTTCAGCAAAATAGCGTGAATGGGCTTTTTCGCCGGTCACGATAAGCGTGGGGATAGTGACTTCATTGGCGTAGCTCAGCAGCGGCATATTCATAAATGACAGCGGCATCGTCGCATTCCAGGCCCCAGTTGAGTTGACCGAACGCGCATGGAAACCACGCGGCATGCGATAATAATCAAAGAATTCTTTCAGAACCGGATTAGAATTTGCGGGTAACGTTTCTGGCAGAATACGTTTCGACGTACTGACGTCCCCCTTTTCATCAACATAAATGTCATGCCCGCCGGGCGCGAAAGCTCCGTTCTTCGCATCTTCCCAGCGCTGTGCGTTCAGATACTGTAATACGGCGCGACGATCCGCAGTGGTATAACGGTCTTTACCATCACCTACGCCATGCCCCATCGCACGGCTCATGTCATACATCACGCTGGTCGCCACTGCTTTCACGCGGGTATCCATCGTGGCGTCGTTTAAGGCCATCCCGCCCCATCCGCAGATACCCAGTAATCCGATACGATTTCGATCAACCTCATTTTGCAGGCCAAGGAAATCAACAGCCGCGCTGAAATCCTCGGTGTTGATATCCGGAGAGGCAACGTTACGCGGATAGCCACCGCTTTCCCCCGTATATGAAGGGTCAAAAGCCAGGGTAACAAATCCCTGCTCAGCCAACGTCTGCGCATACAGACCGCTGGACTGCTCTTTCACCGCGCCGAAAGGCCCGCTGATGGCAATGGCCGCCAGTTTGCGCTCGCCGCGATCCTTTGGAATGTAGAGATCACCGACCAGGGTGATCCCGAAGCGGTTCTGAAAGGTTACTTTACGGTGATTAATTTTCGTACTTTTAGCGAAGGTTTTATCCCATGTCTCGACCAGTGAAACTGGCGCGTTCGGATTGGTTGTATTGGCATAACTCATCGTTGTAACTCCACTTAATGATGCGCAGAGCAGCATGGCTGGTATCGCGGCTGTCAGTTTTTTGGTGAAGGCAGTCATCAAAATCCCCTCATAAAACGTGATAGATACAGGTTTCATACGGACAACACTGCTGTGCTTTGTTGCAATGCGAGCATTATAGTGAGCAGTAATAGTGCTTATTAGAGGGGTAAAATTGCTAGAATTAATACCATATTGTTCTAAATGGTGATGCGATAGCGAGGGAAACGTGATGGCGAAACGGGAAAACTATAATGATTTATACCTGTTCATGCAGGTGGTGCGGGAAGGGAGTTTTACCGCTGCGGCGCAACGACTCGGCCTGGCACAATCAGGTATAAGCCGTTCCGTACGCGAACTTGAAGAAAGACTGGGCGTTCAGCTTCTGGCTCGCACTACGCGTAGGCTATCGCTCACCCATGCCGGCGAACAACTCTACCGGACCATTGAGTCAGGATTCGACGCTTTAGATATGGGGCTTGCCACGCTGGCCCATTATCGCCAGTCCCCGTCAGGTACGGTACGGATTAATGCCAGTCAGCACGCTATTGATAAACTGCTCCTGCCAAAGCTTGCGGTGTTTAAGCAACGCTATCCTGACATCCGGCTGGAACTCATCAGCGAAAGTCGGTTTGTCGATATTATTGCGGAAAGATTCGATGCCGGTGTACGTCTCGGACCGGAAGTTGGCGGTGGCATGATAGCGGTCCGTATTTCCCCCGACATGGAGATGGCCATTGTTGGTACGCCAGAACACTTTCGCCGCTATGGCTTTCCACAAGTCCCGGCAGATTTGGCGGTTCATCCCTGCATCGCTTATCAATTTGGCGATGGAAGCCTCTATACATGGGAGCTTCAACAGGATGGTAAAAAAATAACTCATCAGCCGCAGGGACAATGGGCTTTTGCTGACAGTTATATGGAAGCCAAAGCCGCAAGACTGGGGCTGGGGCTGGCTTATGTTCCGGAAGAACTGGTGTCCGATGATTTAGAAGAGGGTTCGCTCATCAGAGTTTTACAACGCTACAGTCAACGCCTGGAAGGTTCATTTCTCTATTATCCGCACCGCAATGTGTCTCCCGCTCTGCGAGCAGTTATCGATACACTGAGAATTTATGAATGAAGGCCAGGCTGCACACGTGTCAGGGTAACTGATCTGAGCGAGGAGCGGGCCTTATATACACATCCCCATTAACTTGAGTATGCTCCTCTGTGAATTTGTTTCGAAAATGATGTCGCTGATGTGTTTCATTCCCTGCTTTTTATAGAATTTTTGAGCACGTTCATTTTGTTCAAGAACCTCCAGCCATAAATATTTTTTCCCCTGACTTCGGGCAAGATCTATGACTTTATTAAACATTAGTTGACCGTAATGCTGATTCGTTTTGGTTGGGGCAAGGTAGAGTTTATTAAGTAAAACACCGCTGATGTCTGTATTCGGGATAGTTGCTTGCCATGTTAGCTTCACAAAACCAATCGGCTGCTCGATTTCAACTATATACCAGCTAATGTTTTTATCATTAATACTCTGCTCAATAACAGGAAGTGAATATTCACCCTCCAAATAATTATCAAATTCTGATTCTGACTTCCACATATGCTTAAAGTGCGCAGTATAGAAGCGGTAGCCAAGCTCATTTAGTAATCCCGAATCGGCTAATGTTGCTTGTCGTATGATTAAAGACATGGGATAGGCCCTTACTTTATGAGAGAAAAGTGATATTAAATTTGTAATATATACGGCCTGTTAAGTCTACATGTCCGTTGTGACTGTCTTACCCTCAAACTTTGAATACGCAATCTAAGGTCTGAAGTTGGTGGAGCTCGACCATTAAGTTATTTTTTATCGATGTTAGCTTCTGGCTCGAAGCAGACAGGCCAACTGATTGCCTGGTCTGCTTTGAGCGAAAATGAAAAGACATCTTCCGAACTTGCGGCTGTTCATTCAGGATTTTACAAACAAGCTCATTATTCCCACTGCCAGGGCGCTATAGAAAAGCAACTGATACAGATTCGTCGGCACTTCTGTCCATTTTCTAACGATGCCCAGCGCGACCACGACCAGCGCAGCCGGGTAAATGGCGCACAGCACGGGAACCGCCATTGCGGTGAGGGAATTCAGTCCCAGCACGGCAAGTGCTGCTGACACCATCAGGGAGAGCGTCACCAGCAGCCCATAAGACGCACCGGTCGTCTGGTTGAAATAGCGCGCCGTTCCGGTTGTCAGACCAATGGCCGTGACCAGACAGGCGAGGGTAATGATCGCCGCCAACAACACCCGGCCATAAACGCCAAAAACAGTCTCGACATAGGCGCTCATCACCTGCATACCGTTCGTTGCGCCCCGCACCGGGCTGTGGGACCCCATCGACAGATAGCAGATATAAATCACGGCCAGACCTGCCGCGGCGATAAAGGCTGCGGCGATGGAATGGGTGAAGATGCACCGCGGATGGTGGATTCCGCGCTGCTTAAGCGTGTGGGTGATAATGGCGCCAAAGCACAGCGCACTGATCACATCCAGGGTCTGATAACCGTTGACGAACCCTGTATCGAACGCGCGAGTTTGATATGCGGTTGTGGCGGTCGTGAGGTCACCAATCGGATGTAACCAGGCACATATGCCGATAAAAATCAGGGCACTAATTTTAATGGGCGAAAGGAAGAAACCGACGATTTCCAGCATTTTCCCCGGCTTAGCCAGCGTCGCGCCAGCAAGGCCAAAGAACGCGGCGGAAAATATAATCTTCTGCATCAGGGAACTAGCTGCGCCATCGGTGATGACTTCGTAGCTAATCGTCGCGGTGCGTGGCGTACCAAATAAAACCCCCAGCGTTAAAAAGCAAATGCCAATAAAAATCAGGCTCGGCCATTTGCCTAAGGGTTTCGTTAATTCCGCGATATCACCGCCATTAATGGCAAGGGAAATAATCGCCAGCGCCGGGAACAGAACCGCTGTGATGATAAAGCCAAAGCCTGCATTAAAGGCGTTTGCGCCCGCCTGCATGCCGACCAGCGGCGGGAATATAATATTGCCTGCACCCAAAAAAAGCGTTCGCCAAAAGCAATGGCACTTGCGTTTTCCAGCGGAATGATCTCCCTGTCCACCTACGGGCTGTTCATGATGAGCTGTATAAAATTCGCAACGAACGTTATGCTCATAACGGAGGTCATAACCCCCTACAGCGGCCTCGTCGGCTTACTGGTTTTAGCGCTATTACCTTCTATAACCTCTCTTTTGCGGTAGATAACTATTGAAGGGATCGTTTGGATGAGCAACATGCGTATAATATGGCTTGCCATCACAAAACTCGCATTCGCGTTAAGCGCCAGTGCCGCAAAGGACATTGATTCCACGCTCCCGGGAACCCAGGAGAGCATCAATACATAAAATGGATAATCCAGAAGATGCGCCGCTGTAAATGCCATCATGACCGTCACACCCAGTCCAATAGCAATGAGCTGTATTGAAGACCAAAGATGACGCAAAAATGCAGTCAACGTAAACGCAATAAAATGATGCCCCAGTAATATGCCCATCAGGATCATACTGAACTGATTGAAAATATCGGGAAAAAACACAGTCTGAGATGACAAAGGGTGCAGGAGTGCTGCACAAAGCAACGACGTGATCATAAAGGGCGCAGGAAAGTGGAAGCGTTCAAGGCATTTGCCCAACACATAGCCCGCAAAGACAATACCCAATAGCCAGAGCACATTAGTCGTTGCAAACAATACAGGCGGCATGGCCATATGGGTTTGCGCACCGCCGGTAATATATCCGGCAAATAAGGTCAATGTGATGAGCCGAAGCGAGTGCGAAATGATAATTTTTTGCGGCGGCGTTTTAACATGGGACGCTAGCGCTAATACCGCTGCCATTGCCCCCGGAACGGCGCCCAATAACGCCTCTTCCTTACTCCAGCGTAATCGGTGAATACACCACAAGTAGCATGCGGTGAATTGCAGGGATAAGCATACTAATAACAACACCAGTAAAAATGCGATATTTCCTTGCGCCCCAAAAGAAAAATCGCGAAATAAAAGACCAATTGACGTACCAAGAGAGAGTTGAATCACCGTCAGGCTGCCCGGCAGTACTGGCACAGAAAGACCGGTACGTTTTAACACCAGCACGGTAATAAGGGGGCCAAACATCATACCTAACGGAACGTTGCAATAGGTAAAACCCAACCCAGCCAGGATACAAAGAGCAAAACCTAACAATAATTTCATACACCTTTCTCCTGGCTACCGGGAGTGTTAAATACTCAGTGAACGGTTTCGTTAACCCAAAGGGTATTTTCAGCAACCCATTGGGTCAATGCATCAAGACGTTCGTGTATTTCCCGGCTGGACTCCGCTTGAACAATAGCACTCACGATCTCGCCATTTGTTAATTTCATCGCGTCATATTGGCGGCCGACGACACCTGTTGCCCGATATTTAACCACAAAAGGCAATGGACATTTTTCCGCAATAGAGAGGAGCGTGCCCTGTGCAGGCGGCACATTTAATTGGCCAACCCGTAAAACGGGTTGTCTTTGCGATAAATCCTGCGGATAGATTTCGCATAAACTGGCTTTAAGCCAGGTCATTCGAGGATCAAGACCAAAAGCGGCCCCTAATTCTTCATTGACAAAGCAGCCACCTAATCGGCAAGCAAGCTCGCCAAAAATAATGTTGTTATCTTTATCAACAAAAACTTCAAGGTGAAGCAATGCGTTTTCTTCCGTTGGAAAAACCTCTTCAGCAAGATATTTGGTGTAGGCAATCAGTTTACGATGCAGCGGCGTGTCATCTTCCATAACCAGACCTAATGTTTTCCCGGATAGAAAATCCAGGCAGGAGACGGTTGCACGAGATGCAGAAACAAATATCGCCTTTCCTTTTAAATACAACGCATTAATTTGATAAGCTTCGCCTTCGATAAATTTTTCAATGAGCAGATTGTGATACTCTGGCGGCTTAACCTGCGCCAGATATTTATAAAGCTGGCCTTCATTTTTAAGAACCACCACGCCCTGTGATCCACGCCCATCATTAGGTTTGATGACGCAGGGATATCCCTGTTCGGCAATGAATCGCGCCATCGCAGTCGCACTGTCGACGCGTGCCATAGCAGGAACCGGTAACTGATGAGACTGAACAAGCGATTTCATCATAAATTTATCACGGAAGAACATGGCCTTTTTTTCACGGTCGTGTGTCAAACCCAGACGATCGCTGATTCGCGCGGCCCTCAGAACATCGATTTCGGCGAGGTAAAAGATACCCGTTGCTTTATTGTCCTGGGCGTAGTGGTAAATATCCATTTCCACGAAGGGATTATCATTAAAGTTTTCATAAAAAAGGAAAGAAAAACCTGCCCCCATATGATCAAGAATATTATCGATCTGGCTTGCGCACGTTGCAATCAGAACCGGGGCCACTGATTGCAATGACTGCCACTCTTCACGTGAGTGCTGAAAAATAATTTTTGGTGGACACAGCAAGATATTCATTGTTTTTCTCATTCAATATCAAATGTAATGACAAATACATCCCGATAACCTTTTCCTGGCAACAAAGGAACCACTGCCGCGGTATAATGCTGATAATTCACATCATTGAATATTACTGCATCGCCCGCATGCAGTTTGAACGTAGAGGCATCATTGCCCCCATCATGATTAGGAATAAGCGTGGTTTCTCCACCAGTCACATTCTCAATTTCGCTGCAATAGATTGCAATGTACTTAAAACCATCTTTATGAATACCCTCTGGAGCGGGATATCCAGGCCTTCGGTCATCTGTCGTTATTCTTATTTGATGAATGCCAATATTGTAAGTCGTGTCTGGAAGCAATGGCAAAAGCTTACGAAACACCAGATTCATCACTTCTTCAGCAACGTCTTGTTTTATTTCTGGGTATTTTCTTGCAATACCGCCAGCGTAATTGTTCAGTTTTTCCGCTTGAAAAAACTCACCCACTGCGCACAGATCAAAATACTTTTCACGTCCGGCCCTGGCCTGCATGTAACTTCTGAACCGAAAAATACCATCTTCAGCCTTAAGCCATGGATCGGGTAGTAATTCATCAAAACTATTTTTGACTTTCGCTGAAGTCTTCCCCAGTCGAATATGATGATAGGCGTGCATAGATAACGTCCTTAATACGGTAGCTTGAGCAGTCTACTTATAAGATATGAAATGCATATCCAACAATAAATAATATTGCAGACTCTTTTATACTGATAATCTATGGGCAAAAGTAAGGAGGCAGGCTCCTTACTTTTTAAATAACTCTACTTGCTTTTTTTACGTAACTCCGTCACTGGCACGCCACCAATTCCCCAGTTATCAGTCTCCACTTCATCAATGACCACGATGGTTGTGCTGGGGTTTTTATTCAGGACATCAACCAATAGTTGTGTCACTCCCTCCATTAATTTTTTCTTTTGCTGATCGGTAGCACCTTCATTAGTAATTTTAATATTTACGTAGGGCATATGAACTCCTTTTATTAGATAATTTTTGACATTGCACCAAGATAAACAAGTGCAAAGAGATTAAACGATAGAACATAACCGTAGTGCATTTTAAAACTGGTGTTACTGGGTGATACATTCAGACTGTTTGCGGCGAAAATAGCATTGATCGATACGGGAGAAATAAGCTGAGTTGCAATAAATAAGCAAATCCATATCTGATAATCAACCATCCCCCCCGTAAGATAATCAGAAAATATCGACCATGCGATACTAAAGATAATCAGTGGATGGATACCTAATAAACCAAAAAGCGGTACGATGAACAAAATAATCGCGTAGATCTGCAACGTTGTCAGCCCGCCAACATAAGCAGTGATACCCTCAGGTACATGGGAAAAAAGCAGCCAACAAACTGAGGTCAACACACTACAGCTTAAAAGCAACAATACCTCACCGGATATATTCTGTGCTGATTCAGTTAATTGCTCAGCCCAGGGTTTATCCTTTTTAATCAGATGTTCGACAACAAAGAGCACGACTGCTGTAAAGGCAATACTTTGCAGTGAATTAAGATTCAGTACCGTTAATGAAAAAATGAATACTCCCCAGAACAGACCTACACATAGCAGGATATACCGCATCCCATCACGGCTGGGTGTCACCGTCTCGTTTTCAGCGATTACCGTCACTTTTGCGCTTTGGTTGAACAAGATACTGAATAAACAGAGAGGGATACCCACCAGCATCGCCTTAAGATGCGGTACGTCAGGCATTGCCGCCCAAACGGCAGCAGCGCCGATGGTGGTTGGCATCAGTACCATCGTAATGCATACGGTGCGCGTAATAATCTTTGCCAGGTTGAATCTTGGCCCAATAACTGACTTGAGGCCATCGAGCAGCAATGATATTGCCCCCAGACTCATTGGCCATGTTAAGAACGCCGTCAATAACGTAACCCCAAAAGTCATGTTCGATGTTTTTCTACGCGAAAAATATCCTCCCAGAACAGCTGTAAAATTAAGAGAGGCCATGACTTGTCGTAATAAGGCAATACCAACAAGCAGTAAAATCACATCAAAATATCGCGAAAAAATTGCAGGGAGCACAATGCCTTTCAGGTTGTTTGTAGCAAGAAGAAACATCATCGAGCAGAGAAAAATAATCACACCACTTCTGGCGGATGATTTTTTTGACCAGAAAGCAAATGTCGATGCGAAGTAGAGCACGGCGGTAACTCCCGCAATAGCCGACATCGCCGCATGTTTATCCGTCAACGCACAAGCGAACAGAAATACCAGCAATGATGTTATCGCTAACGCAGGTTGCAATGATTGCCACGCCTTGCCACGGGCCTGGATTTGCTCAGTCTGCATTTATCGCTACCTCTGGCTGAGCCTGACGCACCATCATTTGATGATACATATCTGCGACACAACGGCCTGCATCAACCAGGAATCTTGAATTAACCAGCGGACGTGGCAGGACGTAGGTGTAAAAATTCGCGCCTTCCGCAGGATTGCCCAGCACCCAAAAAGCCGTCTGCGCTTCCCCCATGCGATTAATAGGATGCTGGCATTGATCGATATCCAGCCCACCCGGGTGATACCCCTCATTCATAAATGGACGAACAATACCATTGGCTGTCATATTTCTGATTAACGGTGAAGCGTCATGTAGTGGCGAAAAACTGGCAATTTTCGCCTTGATTAAAACATCAGCCTGAATCTCAGTACTCTCTTCTTTAAAAGGTGAGTGAACTTCGAATTTTCCTTCGCTGTCGTTCAATACTAACCTTGAATCTTTACCACCGGCCAGACTCACCACATTCGCTTCCATTAATGCTAATAGTTGTTCATTTCTTAACTTCGGCGGGCCAACGGCAATGCGGTTAAAAATAGGATTAAAATGCTCAAGGAAATACTGATGTGACCGCGATTCAAGCCCTGAATTATCAATCGCTTCTCGTAAAATATCCCTGACATCACGAATAATGTCTGTCGCCGCTTTGATCGGGCCATGGACATTGCCCTCCTCAGACTCCTGGAGATCTTTACGCAGGAAATACATAAACCATTGAGTATAATCCTTTAAACTCAGATGTTCCTGCGATTGATGTGGATAAAGCACACTGTCAATTACCGCGATGTCTTCAGCGCTCGGTTCATAAGAGCCAGCATCTAACCACTGCCCATTTAGGGTTGAACGATAGGCATAACACATTTCTTTATGCAGTAAGGGGAAAACTTGTTCAAGAAAATCGATTTTTGAAGATCCTTTCTCAAACACATTTTTCAACCGCAATTCTCTGATAGCCATTGCCGTTAAGAAGCGTGGGGAGTACTGCCCAGAAACGCCTTTTTGATTCGCGCCGCGACTGCTAAAAGGTAGAGCCTTACGTGAATAGATAAAAATACCCGGTTCTTTTCCGGAAGGATGATAGCGAAGCTCACCCTCTTCCCGGCTAAATTTTCCACCCCTGCCGATAGTGAGTTGCGAAATGACATCATAGGCAGTCAGACCAATACCCTGAACAATCACATTTGATTCCGCTGTTATTTTATTCAAATTATTTATTGGATAAGGAGTCGAATAGTAGTCCAGGCGTTCATTTTTCTTATAATTATTGGCAATAAATCGTTCAACAAGATGATCGTCAAACGTTTTGGCGTTGTCGCTGTGACCAGTGGTTAAATAGACGTAATCGGCCACCACACGCTGACTGTCTTCCAAGACAATAATAGACTTCGCAACGTCCTGAATCAGAATGTTGTTGGCCTGCTGATTTATCTGTGTAACCGAGATATTGTCAGGCAAACTTTTGATAATTTCGTGATAAAACCAATTTAAGTATTCACCTAATAATCGACGAGGTAAATAATCGTTGGCGTCAATTGGTTTGCCAGCCACGTCTTTTAAATAACGGCCATCAACATTTTTATAGCCCTGCTCATTAGCCCACTGATGAAAACATGGCCCTGAACGGAAAGATCCGGCATTTTTTACCGTCGCATCACCAAATAATGTTATCTGGCAAGCAACGGTGTTAACCAATAAATGGTCGGGCTGCGATAAACTGTGCGCACCTACACCCATCGCATTTTTATCAACGATAACAATATTAATATGTTCATTCTGTTTACGTTGTGCATGCTGAGCACAAATCCTTTCCAGAATACTAAGCCCCCGAGGCCCCATTCCTATAATAGCAATGGTTGTCTTTTTCATTCTTTGCTCCAACTTTGAGAGTATTTAACTTTGCTGTGTTGAACATAGCTAATCCCTGCTGCGATAAATAACGCACAAGCGCCAGATAATATTGAAATAGTCATCCCGTTTTTATTGTTCTGAAACGCACTCACGATTAATGGCCCGGCAATTTGCCCAATGCCATATGTTAACGTCACCAGGCCCAGAAGATTAATTTTCTGTGGTGCAGAAATCTTTTTCGCGAGTGGCATAACGAGAGAACTGGTTCCCATGAAAGTTGCACCAAAGCCAATACAACTCAAGGTCAATAAAAGCGGGGAATGGATAAACGAGGCCATCACAACGCAGCTCGCCTGCACAATTAAGTTAACACTCAGGCAGGACAATATGCTCCACTTGCGTGCAGCCCATAACCAACCATAGCATCCTGGGATAACGGCAAGGCCAACAATAGACCAGATATGGTTGGCCAGAAATTCATTACCCACTCCCCGGGCCATTAAAGGGAGATAAGTAGCTACAATGATATAACCGAAGCCTGCCAGTCCATATAACAATGCTAAATTCCACCACTGGATGTTCGGCTCGGATGACGAAGCTTTTTTCTGAGGAGGTAGAACGTGTTTATTTGCAGGCAGCAAGATAATCAGCGCGATGAAGAGTACAGCTGAAATGATTGACGCGCCGATCCATAGTAGCTTTGAATTTAATGCATATGCGATACCGGCTATAACATATTCATTGCCTATAAAAATACCCACCCCGACGCCGGCAAACAAAGAAGCAATGACAAACGGATTATGGGTATGCTGTAGCATAAGCATCGACCCGAATATCATCATGCCTGCGCTGGCAACACCGGCGATAAATCGAATAACAATTACTATATCAGGGTGCGTGACTACTGCCATCGCAAAAATAAGCAGGCCGGTGACTAATGCAGCACAAATTAACATCGTTTTGATATTCTTCAGGCCACCAAAAATACCAAACGAGAACAGGAGGCTGCCAACCAGGTATCCGGCGTAATTCGCGCTTGCGATTAACGATAATTGCGAAAAATTAAAAATGCCTTCATGCAACATGACCGGCAGCATCGGAGTATATAAAAACCGACCAATTCCCATCCCCAGCGTTAAAACAATCATACCGAAGACAGCCGTGCTCAACTGGCGATGGCCAATAACATTGTGATCAAGATCCATTTTTCAGGCTCAATATGTCAATCAGATTTGATTGTTATGTTACATAAAGAAATGCTAATAAAAAGTTAATAAAAATGACGAAAACCTTCACTTTGAGTGACAGACACGATGAACAGTACCTCATTAAATTTGTTTAAAACCGTCGCGGAAACCGGCTCTATCACCGCAGCAGCCCGTAATCTGCACTGCGTTTCTTCAAACGTCACGACGCGGCTCAAGCAACTGGAGTCCAGCCTGGATGTTTCGTTGTTTGTTCGCGAGAAGAATCGTCTTCACATCACCCCTGAAGGTGAACTGCTTCTGCGTTACGCTAACAAAATCCTCGCGCTTTTAGACGAAGCCGAGTTGTCTATGCAGGGAACGAAAGCGGCTGGCCCTCTGCGCATTGGCGCAATGGAAACCACTGCCGCCGTCCGACTTCCTGCTTTGCTGGCAAACTTCCACCGTGAAATGCCCTCCGTAGAATTAAACTTAAAAACGTCACCGACAGATGTGTTAGTTCGTCAGATCCAGAATAGTGAACTTGAAATTGCCTTCGTCGCTGACCACAAGGCGTTGCACGTAGACAATTCAAGGCTACAAACGCAGGTGCTGTGTCAGGAAACCCTGGTTCTGGTTACGGCCGCAGAGCATGGTGATGTCGTGACGGGAGCCGATCTGGAGGTGACAAGGCCGCTCGTCTTTGTGAAAGGATGTAATTATCGTTCCCGGCTTGGGCAATGGTTACGGCTACAAAATGTCGATTATGACGACCCGCTGGAGTTTGGTTCTTTTCAGGCAATACTTGGTTGCGTAAGTGCCGGAATGGGCATTGCATTATTGCCTGAGAGCGTCGTCAAACAGTATGAAACGAGCTTCCCCATACGGTGCCACTCTATTACTCCTCACATTGGTAATGTCAATACTATGATGATATGGCTTAAAAATCGTGAGGTTAGCCGGGTATTGAATTGCTTTGTTTCCTTTGTTTCATCCCACTGAGGTATTCCACAACCATATTGTGCCGTTAGGACTTTTGGGCTGGTAAATACTCTATATGGATCTATTATCGATGCAGGCTTTCAGTTTCAGGATTGACTAATGCAATTTAATAGAGTTGCTGAAGATTTCTTTCCTGGGATTGGTCAAGAAATTTGACCACTGTTTTGTAGTAAGAACGGCATCTGCTCTCTGATTCGTTCGTTGCCAGTCTGCCATTGGCACAGGGCTGCTGTTGCAGCCCTGACAACCTTAGACTTCAATCGATTCAGAGATCTCTAACGCATCATCGACTTCAATGCCCAGATAACGGACTGTGCTTTCCAGTTTCCTATGGCCCAACAGAAGTTGGATCACCCGAAGATTCTTGGTTTTCTTGTAGATCAGGTAAGGTTTTGTTCTTCTCATGGAGTGTGTGCTGTAAAGCGAAGCTTCGAGACCAAGCTTTTCTACCCACCCATGAAAAATTCGGCTGTATTGCCGGGTTGATATGTGCCGGTTAGTTCCGGTCCGAGACCGAAACAAGAAGTCTTTACTGTGCAAATTGCCAAGCTTTATCAATGCAGCAACAGCTTCTCTTGTCCCTTTGGTTATCTCAAATTGCACAGGGCTACCGGTTTTCTGTTGCAGCACCGTAGCTCTGCTTGAAACCGAGCTACCATATGCAACATCAGATACTTTGAGGTTCACCAGATCACAGCCTCGTAGCTTACTGTCTAAGGCCATGTTGAACAGAGCTAAATCACGCGTTTTACCTTCCAGTTCAAGCCGGATTCGGATCCCCCAGATATGAGATATCTGAAGTGGTCTTTTTTGGCCTATGATACGGTCTTTGTTCCACGGTGACATGTTCATACTCAAATCTCCTGCAATGTTGGAGATTTGAGTATGGTTGTCCCTTATGAGCGAGGAACGGCCGTTTACGCTTAGTTCTAAGCTGATAAAAACATGATTAAATAGTATTATTAGCCAAAGAATTATGTGGTATCTTTCATAAAGATTAATTCTTAACCTTTAGGATTATTATGTCAGATTCAGAAAAATTCCTGCCGACTTTGAAACGCTTATCTAAATTAGATAAGCTCTCTGAGAATGAAATTTCAAATCAATTCAGGAGGAATCATAGCGTAGAACCAGTGATTTCAAAAAGTGAACTTTGTTATGCTTCTTTCGTAGTTAAAGTTGATGATTTAAACTTCTTGCTTACCGAAAGGCCAATATCGTACTTAAATAAACATTGGGGACGATGTTCGAATATTCAATCGCATGCAAATTCACTTGGTATAGCGTTACCCCTATATATTGGAGAAGGTACTCTTTCTTCTGCGATTCATGAAATTAAAAGATGTGAAAATCCACTTGAGAATTCAAACGAATGGTTGTTCAAAAATTTTTCATTAGAAATTGCAATTGCTTATTTCAACAAGTACTTTATAAAGAGTGAATCACTAAAAAACTATAAAACAATTATTTTTGAAGCTATAGAGGCTTTTTATTTGGGGTATGACCATATATCTATCATGTCGCTTTTTCCTGTCTTTGAAGGTGGGTTAAGGAACTTACTTGTAAAATTTTGTGATGGTGATAACACAAATACAAGTGCTGACAGATTTGAAAAGGAAATTAGAAAACTTATTATTACATGGGGAAGACGGCAACTCCCAAATTTTGACTGGTATCCTGGCAAGGGCTATGATATTGAAATTGAGGTGGATTTCTTCACACATTTAAACCCGCAGTGTGATGTGATTAATTCAACCAGATCTTTTTTTAAAAATGTTATATACAAACCAACTGGAGGTGTTAATGAAGGAAGTTTCAACAGGCATTTGACACTACATTTGCTGAATCAGGATTTCAATGAACCATCTAATTTTGTTAGAATTTTCTTGGCGTTAACACATTTAACCTTTGCAGAAAGTCTTATGAATAATAATGTTCCTTTCTTCTGGGAAGGTGTAGATGACAATGACCGACGCATTGCTTCATTCATTTCCAGAAGTGGTGATGTTATTTTTGGAATGCGTAGAAAAGAAATTAGTAAGCTTGGGCTAAATTTATACTGATGCAAGCGTAATCTAAAATACAAATCAAGCATGGGTCATATCCGTCTTTCTTAGATTACTCTATAGGACATTTATAACGTCCGCTCCTGGCACAAAGCGGCTATTCAGTCTGCTTAACTTTGTTTCCAGGTTCAAAGGGGGAACGATGAGGTTTTGGCAGAATATGCTTAAGTTAAATGTGAAAAGGAATTCAAACTGGATGGAGTTTTTCACACATGAAAGATATCTTTCAGGATGCAGGTAAAAATTACCGAACAAGCAGATTCTGCCAATCTGGATTCTCAATTTTATGGGAATAGGGCAGCATCGCACGATTAATCAGAACAAAGAATTCTGACTCCACCATCCTTACCGCTTTGCTTGTACCTGGCCCTTTCC
This sequence comes from Citrobacter sp. 21OH12SH02A-Citro, assembly GCF_027919895.1. NCBI lineage: Bacteria > Pseudomonadati > Pseudomonadota > Gammaproteobacteria > Enterobacterales > Enterobacteriaceae > Citrobacter > Citrobacter sp. 21OH12SH02A-Citro. The sequence continues at coordinate 2,569,221 of NZ_CP114801.1, read as the reverse complement.
ATTCATCAAAGAGACGCCAGCAAAGCGATTTCAGCATATAGACCGCTGCCTCGAAAATCTTTACGTCAGGTTCAAACCAATGACACACCAGAAAATACATTTTTTGTTCTGCATCATGAATGGATGTGCACTGGGAAAGTTGACTCATAAATAGCTTTATCCAGACCAATGCTGCTGTTTTTAGCGGTGGCAGTACAATCCGCTGCTCTATCATGTATCGTGACAGATATAATTCAACCTCAGTACGTTCAAGTTGATTATCAAGACCAAGTGAAGCGAGAATTAAGAGAGTCACCGAATCATTTCCTTCGGTAATTTTATCTTCAGCCCATGCAATGATCAGGCAGTCCAGATTATCGTAGAGAAAGTGATATTTCCTTGAAAAAACAAGCAGTCCGAGCAGGTCATTGAGTGAGTATTTACATAGCATCTGATGTTCTCTTTCCTGTATCGTTTACATGAACCTTGGCAATGCTCCTGTCTAAGGCCATCATTCATTTAACGGGTGGGGCTACGTATTCGAATGAAATACCAGTTAACCTTAATTTTATCTTAACTATTGATATAAATACTATAAAGTGTAGTGACATACAGATTTTGACCACATAAGCCGAAGTGTGAGAAGTCCGCCTCTGGCACGGAGCAGTCTGGCTGGCGCCCCTCAAGAGCTGCTATGTCAAGAGCGGACGTTGAGCACGTTGTTCAACGTCATCAAATTCAGCTCCTGGAACTCAGTTTCTCGCGAGTCGGACCTTGAAAGTAGATACTACCTATATGGCAACTACGCGGTTGAGCGAGCACAAAACGAATTGTTTCCCAGACTGAGCGTCCATTTAATAAACGTTCCCCCATTCTGGATTGACTATCAACAAACGTATCTAACCCTGTAAGTTCGAAATCCGGTGGATACAACCCGGTCACACGTATATTTTCTTCGGACAACTGGTGTGACAGTTTAGTTGTGAATCCGCTCAGCCCGTGTTTGCTGGCAAAAAAAGCGGGATGCGCAATTGAATCCGTAAAATTCGGAATCCCACATGAAGATATTATTGAGACGACATCCGCGCTTTCTGAACGTCTTAACCCAGGCAACAATGCATGAGTCAGTAAAATCGCACCTGTCAGGCCTGAACTGACGGTATTGATAATTTCTGCGTCTGGTTGATCGTCTAACGTTCCTGACAGCCACTGGGCGGCATTAAGGATTAAAATGTCGATGGGCTTGTCTGAAGTTAACAACTGTGAAGAAAACTGCGAAAGGGATTCAGGCTGGGTTAAATCACAGATATATCCTTTTGCAATCCCGCCTTCAGACGCGATGATACTGCAAGTTTTTTGAATATCATCAGCACGCCGCGCGCAAAAATCCACCTCGACGCCTTCTCGCGCCAGCCACACGCACAGCGCCTGACCAAATCCTCCACCTCCACCCGTAATTACAGCTCTTTTACCTCTTAGCATCTTCATCCATCCTTTTCTTTATGACTATGTGTGGATATAGATATACATGAGGAGGTGGATTGGCATCTTTCAATTAGTGCCATTTTTACATGAGGAATAGGGATAGGGGACTTGCAAAGCCAGCATCTGGCGCGGAGCGGACTGAGCGTTAGATTATTATATTCTCTGCAAGGATATGTATGCGCTATACACCAATTTTAATTGTGCTATTTAGTCAGTAAATTTGTTTAGAATACCATTCCTCTTCTGTTTATAAAGACAAGAAGAGGGATGTGCTAATCATTTAGATATCAGTAGCCTGCAGCCCTGTTGGCTTCTTTGATGCGATTGTTTCTTGCGTCTTTATCGTGTTGGTCTTTTGCCTGCATTATCCCACTTGCAGCATCCACCCAATCATTTGCGGTACAACCTGACAATACAATACTCAACATTAATGCAAACGCATACTTCATTTTAACTCCATCATTCATTATTGTATAAATAGCGTCTGTGTAATGCTAAATGTATTTGACGCTAATGCGGTTAATTTAACAAATAATCATATCTCAGGCAAGGTGAGGATTTCGAACCCGTACATGTAATGGGTAATTCATAATGATTAGCTGAAATAATTGAAGGGCCGGGTAGAAATAGCACTGCATAAAAAACGACATATCGTATTGCGCGGATTATTAAACAGCGAATTAATTAGCCTCTGTGACAGAGGTTATCTTTACGCGTCAACGCATAGCTGCGCCACTCCCGGCGATTGTCATTCGTCGGGAGCTATCTTTAATTATCGAACCTGTAGTGCTTCGAGTTCAGAACACCGGCAAACCCAGCCCTTGCTTTACTTCTTTTAATGTCTGCTGCGTGACCTCGTGCGCCTCTTCGCTTCCTTTTTTGAGCATCGCCATCAGCATACCTTTATCCTGGATGTAGGTTGCCCGCCGCTCGCGCATCGGGGCGATAAGCTCCTGCAAGCACATCTCCAGCTCGTTTTTGCATGTCCGGTCACCCAGCCCGCCGCGCTGATAATGTGCTTTCATCTCCGCCACTTTCGCTTTATCCGGATGAAAAGCATCGAGGTAAGTAAATACCATATTGCCGTCAATCTGCCCCGGATCGGACACTTTTAGATGATTGGGATCGGTGTACATTGCGCTGACCGCATGATGAATAGCCTCTTCGCTGGCGGACAGGAGTAGAGTGTTGCCGAGCGATTTTGACATTTTGGCATTACCGTCGATCCCTGGAAGACGGCTGGTCTCACTCAGTAGCGCTTTACAATGCGACAAGACAGAGGTCGGTAACAGACTATTCATCTTATGCACGATCTCATTGGTCTGTTCGATCATGGGCAACTGATCGTCGCCGACGGGAACCACCTCGGCTTTGAAGGCGGTAATATCTGCAGCCTGGCTGATGGGATAAACCAGAAAGCCAACCGGTAACGAGCGGGCAAATCCTTTCTGCGCAATTTCGTTTTTGACCGTAGGATTTCGCTCCACGCGAGCCACGGTAACAATGTTCATATAAAGCGCGGTCAGCTCAGCGAGGGCGGGCAGGGCCGACTGCAGACAAATGGTGGTGAGTGACGGGTCGATTCCTGCGGCGAGGTAATCAGCCAGCACTTCGGGAATATTGTTGCGGATCTTTTGTGGTGTGCTGCCGTTATCGGTTAGCCCTTGCAGGTCAGCAACCAATATAAACTGCTGATAATCATGTTGCAGCGTGGCGCGCTGGCGCAGAGAGCCAACATAGTGGCCGAGATGCAGCGGGCCAGTGGGACGATCGCCAGTGAGGATGATAGTTTTGTTGTTCATGTAAGACTCCTTAATCAAAAAACCGAAAGGGGTCTTTAAATGCAAATAACCGCCTTTCGGCGGTTATTTAAAATGGGGAAAACACATTCTGACCGCCTTTAAGAAGGCAGCCACCACAGGTTGTGATTAAACGCGGTGATATTGTGTTTTGTGTTCATCCAGTCAACATATCACCGCCTGGCTCAGAGGTAAAGCAATGCGCGGCGTACTGGCGTATCTTAGCTCGCTTCCAGCATGCCAAAGCTCACGATGCGCGAACGGCCTAACTCTTTCGCGCGATACAGCGCCACGTCTGCGGCGCGCAGAAGATTGTCGCTCTGGGCGTGCTGCGGATAGCTGGCAACGCCGATAGAGACATCAACGTGACCAATCTCTGAGAGTCCAAAGCGCAGCGACAGTTCGCGTACACCATTATAAATATCTGTCGCAAAGCGGTTGGCGGCCTGCTCATCCGTATTGGCCAGCAACACCAGAAACTCTTCACCGCCGTAGCGGAAGGCCATGCCGCTGTCATGGACAACGCGCTGAATAGTAGTGGCGATACTTTTTATCACGCTATCGCCCGCCTCATGGCCAAAGCGGTCGTTAATATTTTTGAAATGATCAATATCGATCATCAGGCAACTGATTGGCTCTTTGTTACGCACTGCCTGGCTCATCTGGGTGCGCAGCGTATCTTCCAGATGGTGACGGTTGCGCAGGCCGGTTAGCGGGTCGTAGAGCGCTTTCTCCAGCAGCGCATCACGCAGGCGCTGGTTGGCTAACGCCAGACCGAGTGCTTCCGCCATCAGTTCCAGATACGCGCGAGAGGGAGCGGAATCATTGCTGAGGTTCTGGAATGAGAGCAGGCCGATGGCTTCACCCTGGGCAATCAGTGGCACGCACAGGGTATGCTGCTGGCATGATTCCGGTAGATGGTAGCAGGCGATATCGGGTTCGCCTTGCACCGGTGGATGGCTCTGACCGCGGCGCACAGCCCAGCATTCGTCCGGGTGGAAAGCATCCGCTTTGCCCTGCGGTGAAAGCCATTGCGCAACGCAGCGCATCTGCCAGGGCTCTCGATCCAGTATGTAAAGCCGCCCGGCAATACCGGGAGCAACATTCGGCGCAAACAGCTCTGCCACATTAATGACATCGGCAAAATTCTCGCAGCCTTGCAAACGTTGAGTCATACGTGCGAGCAGCTCGCGGATTGCCCAGTCGGCGTCTCGTTCTTTCTCCAGTCGCTGACGTGCCAGGCCGTTCTCGCGAAAAATGCGGATCGCCTGCGCCATATCGCCGATTTCGTCGATCTGATTAAAGCTGGGTGTCTCAACGGCGTAATCCTGCGATGCCAGACGGTTAACCACATCGCTCAAACGCACCACGGGACGCAGTACGCGGCGTTTTAAAATAAAGCCGAGAACGAACAAAAATAGCAGCGCCGTCAGCCCGACCATCACTTCCGAAGCCGTACGTAGCGTGCGCGATGTCTGAGTGGCATCTTCAATGGTGTTGCGTACGCGGCTGTCGAGTAACTGACGGAAATGATCTATCCGGTCCTGGGCTCGCTCCAGTTCCTGTTCATAGGATTTGCCATACAGCAGGGCGATGGCCTGCGACTCTTCTCCGCGCGCGACGCTGGCAAGCGCCGCAGCTTGCTCATCCTGCAGGGTATCAACAATCTGCAGCCCTTCATGCAATAGCGCCAGTTCTTCATCCGTCGCCCCAATGTCTTTTAGTTTCGACAGTCGCTGTTCAACGGCTTTCAGCGACGCTTCTTTCTGGCGGTAGGCGTTAAGCGCTTCCGGGTCTTTTGCAATAACATATTCGCGTGCCAGATCGGACAGCGACCAGGCATCGAGCTCGACTTCTTCGGTCAGTTGATCGAATTGATAACGCTGCTCCACCACCTGGCGTTCGGTGTTATCGGCGCTGGAGGCCATCAACATGACAACGCCGGAGGCTATGGTCAGACACACCGTCGCGCTGTAGGCCCAGTTGGTGATTGTGGCAATTCGCACTGATTAGTTCCTTCTGCGACGATTAATGAATAAGCATGATTGAAATTATAGGAAACGTATGATTTTGCGTGAAAATAAAAAAGGCGGTCTCAGGACCGCCTTCTGTTATCGTCCTGCCATCATAAATCTGGAGGATTTTTTCCTTCTTCCATAAAGGCTTCGTCGATTCCTTCCACGTTACCTTCATGATCGCGCCCGGAAAACAGGTTCCAGCAGGTAATGAACAGTGCGGCAATCAGGGGGCCAATCACAAAGCCGTTAATGCCGTAGATCTCCATTCCGCCGAGAGTGGAAATCAGAATCAGATAATCCGGCATTTTGGTGTCTTTACCCACCAGTAGCGGGCGCAGGATATTGTCCACCAGCCCGACGATAATCACGAAGAAGCCAACGATAAACAGCCCTTGCCACAGCTGGTGCGTGGCGAAGAGGAAGATTGCCGCAGGTACCCAGACGATCGCTGAGCCGACCGCGGGCACGAGGGAGAGAAACGCCATCAGCGCGCCCCACAGGACGCTGCCGTCGATGTCGACAATTGCAAACGCGATGCCGCCAAGAATACCCTGAACCAACGCCACGACCGCTGTACCCTTGACCGTTGCCCGCGTCACGCCGACGAATTTGGCAAACAGGTGCTGTTTGGCAAAATCAGAAAGCGGTAATGAGTCCAGAATCTGGCGCACCAGGTACGGCCCGTCCTTCAGTAAGAAAAACAGCAGATACAGCATGATGCCAAAGCTAATAGCAAAGCCGAATGTCCCTTTACCAATCAGGAACGCGCTGCCGGCGAGGTACTGTCCACCCTGCAGTACAACGTCGGACAGTTTTTTCTGGATCTGCGCGACGTTATCCAGATTATGTTCTGCGAGGAATCCTCTGGCCCAGTCAGGAAGATACGAAATAATGGCGGTGACCACTTCCGGGAACTGAGTGTCGTTTTGTTGTAATTTGGCATACACCACGTTCAGCTCAATAGCCAACGAGGAGAAGATCACCATCAGTGGGATAAAAACAATCAGACAGATGATGCCGATGGTGAGCAGTGACGCCAGCCCGTTACGTTCGCCAAGCGCGCTGCGCAGTCTGTTTTTCACCGGGTTAAAGATGGTGGTTAAGATTGCGGCCCACAAAATGGCAGAGAAATAGGGAGACAACACATCGAAGAACGCCCAGGTCACGAGGGCAAGTATGAAAATGAAGAAACCTTTAGTCAGTCCGTTAAATCGCATTAGTGAACCCTGTAATGAGAAGCAGTCCCGACTATAGAACCGTTCAGGGGAATTACCAACTTTCGCTGCGCATATTTACTTAAATTGGTTAACCTGTTTTTCGTAGGGAGCCTGCGACAGATAAATAACGTACGCTATGATTTATTAGTGAAACAGTCATACTTTTCTTCCCGAAAAAGGGCGTCAAAAAAAGAGGGGGCGTTATGAACACTCAACCTGTCATCGGGATTAGTGGATGTTTAACCGGCTCAGCCGTGCGATTTGACGGCGGGCATAAACGGATGGGATTTGTGATGGACGAGCTGGCTCAGTGGGTGACTTTTAAACCTGTCTGTCCGGAGATGTCCATCGGTTTGCCTGTACCACGCCCCGCGTTGCGTTTGGTTCAAACCGCCCAGGGGAATATCCGCATGTGTTTTAGCCATGCGCCTGGTGAGGATGTAACCGATAAAATGTCCGATTTCACCGCTTCATATATCAATGGGCTTGGCGGTCTGTCGGGTTTTATCGTCTGTGCTAAATCACCGAGCTGCGGAATGGAGAGAGTGAGGCTGTATGACGAAAAGGGAAATCGTGGGCGAAAAGAGGGAACCGGTCTGTTTACCGGCACCTTAATGGAAACCTACCCATGGTTGCCGGTCGAAGAAGATGGCCGCTTGCACGATCCGGTGCTGAGGGAGAATTTTGTTGAGCGAGTGTTTGCGTTACATGAGCTTAATATGCTGCGAGCCTCTGGTCTTACTCGCCACGGTTTACTCAACTTCCACAGCCGCTATAAGCTCCAGCTTTTGGCTCATCACCAGGCGGGTTACCGGGATATTGGCCCTTTCGTGGCCTCGCTCCATCAATGGGATGATTTGGACGCTTTTTTCGTGGTATATCGCGAAAAGCTAATGGCGATCCTCAAAAAGCCCGCCTCACGGAAAAATCACACCAACGTACTGATGCATATTCAGGGCTACTTCCGCGATCGGTTGAACACCCGCCAGCGCGGAGAGTTGCGTGACGTTATCCTCAACTATAGCGGCGGACTGCTGCCAATATTGGCGCCACTGACTCTGCTCAAGCACTACCTTGCTGAATACCCAGACAGCTATTTACTTACCCAGAACTATTTTGATCCTTATCCGAAGGATTTAGCCCTACGGTTAATGATTAATTAGCCTGATAGCGAGTAAATCTGGGGCAGAAATATCCGTTGTTCGCGAAGGTTATCCCTGCCATTTCTGATGCGTTTAAGCAGGGATAATTTTTAACGGTGTGTAATCGATGAGACAATGCGGCCCGCACCCACGGGCAAATGTGCCGGCCGCGATTTAACCGTTTCTGATTTCTTCATCGATACAAGGCTGAGGTTTGCCAAACAGATATCCTTGCGCGAAATCGCAGCCCAGAGCCTGAAGTCTTGTCAGTTGCTCCTGCGTTTCAACACCTTCTGCAACAGCTTTCATATTGAGAGATTTCGCCATGCCCGTGATCAGTTTGATGATAGTCAGGGCGTCTTCCTGCGTAGATATCGAATGCACAAAGGACTTGTCTATTTTGATTTTATCGAAGGCCAGTCTGCTGAGGCGCGAAAGAGAAGAGTATCCGGTACCAAAATCATCGATGGAGATTTTTACCCCCAGGGTCCGGAGCTTATTAAGCGTATTTATCGGTGTAGCACTCTCGGTAAAGAGAGAGGATTCAGTCACTTCCAGTTCGAGGCGGTCAGGTGGAAGTCCAGTTTCTTTCAGAATGGTTAACACGATTCCTGCAAAGGCCTTGCTGCTTAGCTGGACAGGGGAGACATTGACTGAAATTTTAGCCGGAACCGCCCAACCCGCGGCTTCCCTGCAGGCAATTTCGAGCACCGCTTTCCCCATCTCATTAATCATCCCTGTTTTTTCAGCAACAGGAATAAAGCTATCCGGCGACAGGAGGCCCTTGAGAGGATGGACCCAACGAATAAGCGCCTCATAGCTGTATATTTTCTGACTGAAAGAATCGACAATAGGCTGGTAATACACCACGAACTCTTTGTTCACTATTGCTAATGCCATATCATGCTCAAGCGTTCTGCTTTCCTGCAATTTTTCTAACATTCGTTGCCGGAAGACTTTTATCTTGCCAGAGCCTTCATTTTTGGCTTCATAAAGGGCCAGATCGGCAAATTTATAAAGATAGTCAGAGCGACGCTCATTTTCTGAGATAACAATGCCAACACAGGTGGTTATGTTGATAATTGTGTTGTAAATGGTGTAGGGCTGGCTGATAAACTCACATATTTTCTGGGCTCGCGACACGGCCCGACTTTCTGTCAGGCCACTTGAGAGAAACGCAAACTCATCCCCGCCTAAGCGATACAGCGTATCCGACGTAAGGCTTGTCGAAATCAGACGATCGGATATCTGGCGCAGTAACATATCACCGGCATCATGACCATACGTATCATTGACCTCTTTGAATCGATCTAAATCAAACAACATCATCGTCACAGCATCGTTATTTTTCTCTGCCATTTCGATTGTTTTATTTAAATCGCTCCAGAATAGCTGGCGGTTATTCATCTCGGTGAGCGAGTCATGGTAGACGTCATATTCCAGCTTGGCATTCTGAATTTGTAGCTTTTCCTTCGATTTTTGCAGTTCTTCGGCAAGACTCTTGACCTGAAGGTGCCCCCGCAGAATATTTCTGTTTTGATAAAAAATGAGCACGCCCAGAATCGCACTCAGTATTATTAGCAGTACAGATGTCGTTGAGTAAATATAGTACAGCGTTTGAATTTTTTGGTTGGCGTTATTAATCGAGTTAACATCTTTGTTTAATGCGCCGGATGAAAGACGGCCAAGTTGTGCATCCAGGGTATGCATTTTTTTCAGATACGCCTGGAGTGCTGGACGGTTCATTTTCTCGAGATTATCATCCAGATAACTAAGGGTATTTTCAAGTGTTACCGCTAGCTCACGGTGGGCAATGTTGCTTTCTATGTAGCGCCCCAAATCACCTTCTTTTATCAAATCACTCTGGCTGAGCATAATGTCGAGACGCATGCGTACATCATCAAGATTCATCGTATCATCGATAGTGTAAAGACCAAGCAACGATTCAAATCGGTAATATTGAGATACCAACTGAGCGGCAGACCAGGAATCGGTGTAGTGAGTCAGTTTCTGTAGCTCTTGTTGCCGTTCATGCACGAGGAAAGAGATATATCCGGTCGATATAAAAAGAAAAAAGATGATGCCAGCCAGTATTCTGTTCATGATGTTCCTCTGAACGCTTACTCAATATCCATACTACTGACCTGCCATGCAGACCTTGAATAATAAATCTGATTATTTAGTTCCGGCATGCTGTCATAGGGGTACACAATGAATAATGGGCCTTTATCACGGATGCGCATATATTTTCCGTTGATTTTTAAAGCAAGGATGGCATTGTATTTTTTGAAATCACTGAGAGGGATAACGGTGGTGTAGTCATTAAGCGCAGTAACCTTTACAACGGAGCCGCTCGCTCCAACATAATCCATGAGTTTTTGTAGTGGAATACCCGTAAAGGTCGTACGTCCATTATACCAGGGGGAGGTGGTCTGAAAACTTACCATGCCCAGCTTCTCAAGACTGGCGGTATCAAAAACCGCTTTCCCGTCTTCATTTGTATTTTCAATATTACCGGATAACGTTAAGAGAACTTTACCGGTGGGCCTGGAAAGTTCACCCGCCCAAAGCTGGGTGGAGAGCACAACGCTTACCAACATGACTATTAACCGCATTCTAACCTCACCAATCAGCCGGATGTAAAAGAATTATAATTTAGATATCACGCTATTTATATATTCCGCCTGTCTATTATTGATGATGTGAAGTTATTTGTATTTTAATTCATTTAAATCAATGGGTTGCCATGCTTAATGGTTATGAATATTTATTAAATCAGGCGAAGTCTGTTATTAACGGACGGTGATTTTTGTTGTGTCTGTACAAAAAACACTCACTCTGTGGTTGTTAAAAAATCACACGATCATAAAGGTTTATTTTTTTGTGCAGCGACAGGGAATCGTTGTTTTATCGGCGGGTAACCTTGTTGAATAAATCAAACTTTTGCCTATTCCCGGGATTAGATTACACAGGCGTAGCAGACGTTCAAAAATAGTCAATTATCAGGAATTCAAAATATGCAAAATCACCTACGGGATCGTCAGCAACTTAATGAACTTATCAATGGCTGGATGCACCGCGATTGGGGGAATATGCCGCGCTGGCTTGCTGCATGAGCCAGGCGGATATACCTTGCTGAGCGCCGCATAACCGGGTTTATTCGCCAGCCTGAGCCGACTGGCGGGCATACAGATACGCGGTTGCTCTGGAGACGCCCAGATGCTGCGCCACTGTGTCCATAGATTTTCGTACGTTCAGCAAACCGTCTTTGCGTAATTGTTGAATCAGTCGTTTACGGTCTTCAGGTTTCAGGGCGCGGGCCGTCGTTGCGCATTTAGCGGCAAAGTCATCGATACGCTGGCGGATGACTTCATTACTGCCGGGATCGATATGTTCCTTAATGGGGGAGTCAGCGGTTTCAGTAAAACGCGCAAGGGCACTCTGCATGCCACGAAACAGCGTCATATCCACGTTCAGACAGAGTGCTGCTACGTATTTGCCTTCATCATCCTTGATGCCGATGGAGGTACTTTTCACCGGGCGGCCATCGGCAAACTGGTTGCTGTAGTTGGCTATAATGCTGGGGAATTCAGGCGATGCGATTCGCGCCAGACCCAGTTCTGTTGCCGGTTGGCCGGGTTCTCGCCCGGACAGGTTATTATGGATGGATAAAATGGCATGTTCAGGATTTTTGAGATCATGAACCACCACTTCGCAAAACGGCGAGAAGGTCTCGCTCAAGCCCCTGGCGATAGTGTCAATTTGGCTGAGAAGTGAGTTGTTATCGGTTTTTGGCATGCCAGTCTCCTGCGGTGATGCTTGTTGCCATGATTGCGGGCAGTTTACAGTGAGCAGGGTTCGCTTTTCCAGACGCGAGTGTTCAGACGGTAATAAGGTATCCGCATGGCAGATACCTTCTTGATTACCCGGCAAGGAATTCACTGTAGCGGCTGATATCCACGTTCCCACCGCTGATGATAATGCCGATTTTCTTGCCGCGAAGCTCAGCTTTGCGCGCTCTGGCGGCGGCAAAACCCAGACAGCCAGTCGGCTCCACGACAATTTTCATTCGCTCAGCGATAAATTTCATCGAGGCGACTAATTCATCGTCTGAGACAGTCAGAATATCGTGCACATTTCGCTGGATAATCGGAAACGTAATATTCCCGAGATGTTGGGTCTGAGCACCGTCAGCAATGGTTTTCGGCGTATCGATATGAACAATCTTTCCGCTGCGAAACGATTGTTGACCATCGTTTCCTGCCTCCGGCTCGACACCATAGATGATGCAGTCAGGTGACAGATGTCTGGCTGCCAGTGAGGAGCCCGAAAGCAGGCCGCCACCGCCCAGACACACGAAAAGAACGTCTAGCTGACCCACTTCTTCAATCAGCTCTTTTGTGGCGGTACCCTGGCCCGCAATCACGTGCGGATGGTCGTATGGCGGGATCAGCGTCAATCCTTGTTTCTCTGCCAGCTCCCGTCCGATTTTTTCACGATCTTCGGTATAGCGATCGTAAATCACCACATTTCCACCATAGCCTTTTGTGGCTGCAACTTTAGCCGCCGGGGCATCATGCGGCATGATAATCGTCGCCGGGATCCCCAACAATTTTGCCGACAGGGCAATGGCCTGCGCATGGTTGCCGGACGAAAAGGTGACGACGCCCGCAGCGCGTTGTTCTGGCGTGAACTGGCGTAACGCATTCATGGCTCCGCGAAATTTAAACGCGCCCATTCTCTGGAAGTTTTCGCACTTGAAGAAAACTTCAGCACCAAATTCGTCATTAACCGTTCGGGAGGTCATCACCGGCGTTTTGTTGGCATAGTCGGCGATGCGCTCTGCCGCGGCGGCAACATCGTTATAATCAGGCAGTGTCATTTCAGTCATTGTTGTTCACCTGTATGTCGTTAAACGTCATGCTTGTGGGGCCAGGGCAATAGCTTCAACTTCCAGTGCGAAACCATAATGAAGCTCTGCAACGCCCGCTACCGCGCGGGAGGGCCGGAAATCACCGATCCACTCCCCATAGATTTTGTTAAACGTTGGCCATTGGTTGATATCTGTCACATAGACGCGTACTGACACCAGGTGCTGTCGAGAAACCCCAGCGCCAGCCAGGCAGGCATCAATATTCTGCAGTACCAGCCGCGTCTGCTCTTCAAAAGAGGCATCCGTTTTTTTTTCGCCATCACTTGTGACCGGCAACTGACCAGAAATGAAGACGAATCCGCCAGCCGTTGTACTGTGTGAGTAATGACCTGCAGGCGGAAAACCTCCTGCAGATGAGTTCAATGTAATGTCCACGGACATAAGTGAATCTCCTGTAGTTATTGATAATCCATTTTGTATAAAATAATACTGTTTGTATTATTTTATACGCTTTCATACCGCGTTCGGCTAGTGATAGTTTTCACAGATGATGATTTTGTGAACTAAGGCAAACGTGACCCACGTTATATAGCTATCCTGGCGCGGTGAAAGAGGGGGAACGCTTTTGATGATGGTAAAGCTGGGGAGTGAAGAAGCGCCCCGGGGCGGGGCGTTAAAGCCAAAAATTAGCCGATATGGCCGTGGTTAATCTTACTTAACGGTTCATTGATATCGAAGATTTTGCACGTCACGTCATCCACACCCAGGTGCTTCAGGCGGGCCGTGTGTTTTTTGATATAGGCCAGAGCGCTGTCTTCATCCTGAAACAGGTAGATGCCACCCGCTTCGTGGTTTGCTGCGTTCTCGGTCCAGATTTTCCAGATGAAACCCGGCTCCTGGTTGATGGATTCGGCCAGTTCAACAAGCTGATGTGACATCTCAGTGCCAAACGGACCAGGAAAATCAAAGTGTATCTGCACGAGTTTGTTCGCCATAAATCCTCCATGGATTGGTTAATTCGGGTAAGGCTGCTAGCGTAACAGCACTTTACCTGTCAGATAAGTTACAGCTTGTCCACCGATATAAACACGTGTTCCTGTCAGCTGGCAGCGTAAATCGCCGCCGCGTTCAGAGACCTGGCGCGCCAGCATCTGCGTTTTATTCAGTTTTGCAGCCCAATAAGGAATCAGCATGCTATGCGTCGAACCGGTGACCGGGTCTTCCGCGACCGCTTCACCCGGGCAGAAGAAACGGCTGACGAAATCGTATTCCCCGTCACCCGGCGCGGTGATACATACCATTTTCCCGAGGGGAATCATGGCGTGGATATTCGGGCGCACAGCCTCAACCTGCTGTTGATTCTCCATCACGACCATGTAATCGCGCGCGACGCGCACTTCTTTATATTCGGTGATGCCCAATGTTTCCAGCAGTAAGGCGGGCGGTACGGCAGGTTCGCTTTGCCAGGCAGGAAAATCAAGCGTCAGCCAATCACCGCTGCGCGTGACCGTCAGTGGACCCACAAAACGGGTGGCAAAATGAATGGTCGCTTCCGGGTAATCCAGATGTTCAAAGATGACATGTGCGGCGGCAAGCGTGGCATGCCCACACAGATTAATTTCGCCTTGCGTGGTAAACCAACGCAGCTCGAAGCCATTCTCACTAGCGACAAAAAAAGCGGTTTCCGACTGGTTATGCTGCTGCGACATTTTTAATAATATTTCATCGGGCAACCAGTCATCGAGCGGGCATACTGCTGCGGCATTACCGCCAAACGTCGTAGTGGTAAAGGCATCTACCATGTAGAAATCGATTTGTTGCACGGTGTAACCCTCTCATCGCACTCAGGATATCCCACACTCTATCATGCAATGATTGTCATTGGTTAAGCGCCCTGATTCGCTAGTGTGGTAAAAATTCGCTATCATCCGTTTCCACACTTCATCCTGGCCGCTCATGTCTACGATCCTCGATACCTTTATTGCCCCGCCTTGTCATGAGGAGATAGCGATCCTCTATCAGGACGAGCATCTGGTGCTTATCAATAAACCCACCGGACTGCTTAGTTTGTCGGGGAAAAACCCGCAGAATCTCGATTCGGTACATCACCGGCTGGTACAGATTTACCCCGGCTGTACGCTGGTACATCGGCTTGATTTTGGGACGTCAGGGCTGATGGTGATTGCCCGTAACAAGGCTATCAACGCCGCGCTTTGCCAGCAGTTCAGTCAACGCGCGGTAAGCAAGGTGTATAGTGCGTTGTTGTGCGGGCATCTGAAAAACGATGAAGGCGTTATAGACGCAGCGATTGCCAAGGATCCGGCGCTGTTTCCACTGATGTCGATTTGCGCCATTAACGGTAAACCCGCGCGCTCGCGCTATCAGGTTATTGAGCGTTTTCATCATCGCCAGCAAGATGGGACGTTACTCGCTTTGACGCGGGTACGGCTGACACCTGAAACCGGGCGTACCCACCAGTTGCGGATCCACTGTCAGCAGTTGGGGCATCCCATTTTGGGGTGCGATTTATATGGTGGGCGTCTGCTGCCAGGCACCGAACGGACGTCGAGACTGATGCTGCATGCCAGTGAACTGCATTTCAGGCATCCGGTCAGTCAGGAATGGATGACGGCCCAAAACGCCAGCCCGTTTTGAGGATATAAAAAAGCCGCCAGATGGCGGCTATTTGGGGATTATCGTGCAGCGCGTTGTAAAATAACCGCTGACGGCTGGCGCTGCAGAAAACGCATCCGCAGCATCATCAACACGGCCGCAGAGGTCAGGCCGATAATAAAGCCCATCCAGAATCCTGCCGGTCCCATCCGGTCAACCACCAGATCGGTCAGCGCCAGAATATAGCCGCTCGGCAGACCCAGTACCCAGTATGCCGTAAAGGTAATAAAGAAAATGGAACGCGTATCTTTATAACCACGTAGGATACCGCTGCCAATAACCTGGATAGAGTCCGATATTTGATACACCGCGGCCAGTAACATGAGCTGCGCTGCCAGAGCGACAACTTCCGGGTTATTGTTGTAGAGCAGGGCAATGTGCTCACGGAATGTTACGGTGAAAATCGCCGTCACAACCGCCATGCAGACGCCGACGCCCAGACCTGTTCTGGCTGCGGTTTGCGCATCCAGCGTGGAACCCTGGCCCAGACGATAACCGACTCGAATGGTGACGGCTGCAGCCAGAGACATCGGCAGGACGAACATTAACGAGCTGAAGTTGAGCGCGATCTGGTGTCCGGCCACGTCGACAATCCCCAGCGGGGAAACCAGTAGCGCCACCACAGCAAACAGCGTCACTTCGAAAAATAACGCCAGCGCGATAGGTAAACCCAGCTGTACCAGGCGCTTCATTACGGCGGTGTCCGGTTTCTGGAAACCACGCTCATTACGGATATCACGCATCGAGCGTGCGCGTTTAACGTATGACAGCATGGCGATAAACATCACCCAGTAAACCGCCGCTGTTGCCACGCCGCAGCCCACGCCGCCAAGCTCCGGCATGCCAAAATGCCCATAAATGAAAACATAGTTAACAGGAATGTTCACCAGCAGGCCGAGAAATCCCATCACCATCGCCGGTTTGGTTTTGGCCAGACCTTCACACTGGTTACGGGCTACCTGGAAGAACAAATACCCCGGCGCGCCCCACAGCAACGCGCGCAGGTAGCCGACGGCTTTATCTGCCAGCGCCGGGTCGATGTTATGCATGGAGCGAATAATGTATCCCGCGTTCCAGAGCACGATCATAATCAGAATGGAGACGCTGCCCGCCAGCCAGAAACCCTGGCGTATTTGATGGGCTATACGATCGCGGCGCCCGGAACCATTGAGTTGCGCAATCACTGGCGTCAAGGCCAGCAGCAGTCCGTGACCAAACAAAATGGCCGGCAACCAAATAGATGTGCCAATGGCGACGGCCGCCATGTCCGTGGCGCTGTATCCGCCCGCCATGACGGTATCAACGAATCCCATTGCGGTTTGAGCGATTTGCGCAAGAATCACCGGAATTGCCAGAGCTAATAACTGACGCGCTTCACTTACATACTTTTGCACGTGTACACCACTATATTGTTGTTATTTGAGAGACTAAAAAAGCCGCCTTATATGGCAGCAAGGAGAAAAAGCAGGGGAAATTTCAGTCTATTGTAGCGAGGAATACGTAATTCTCCAGTGAAAAAACAGGCAGTAGCGGCGCATTGCTGGCAACCTGAATTTCCACCTGCTATTGTGCTGTGCAGAGATGTCTTAATTCAGTTCAGGAGTTAGAAGTATGTTTACGGGTATTGTGCAGGGCACCGCGAAATTGGTGTCCATTGATGAAAAACCAAATTTTCGTACGCATGTTGTGGAGTTACCTGAATATATGTTGGATGCGCTGGAGACCGGCGCATCGGTTGCCCACAATGGGTGCTGCCTGACGGTAACCGAAATCAACGGTAACCAGATAAGCTTTGATCTGATGAAAGAAACGCTGCGTATCACCAATCTGGGTGACCTGAAGGTTGGGGATTTGGTCAACGTTGAGCGTGCGGCAAAATTCAGTGATGAAATTGGCGGACATTTAATGTCGGGCCATATTATGACGACCGCCGAAGTGTCGAAAATTCTGACCTCGGAGAACAACCGCCAGGTGTGGTTTAAAGTTCAGGATCCGTCGCTGATGAAATACATCTTGTACAAAGGATTTATCGGAATTGATGGCATCAGTCTGACGGTCGGTGAGGTGACACCGACGCGTTTCTGTGTGCATTTGATCCCGGAAACGCTGGAACGTACGACGCTGGGTAAGAAAAAGTTAGGCGCGCGGGTCAATATCGAAATCGATCCTCAAACCCAGGCGGTGGTTGATACCGTTGAGCGCGTACTGGCGGCGCGTGAAAGCGCCATCAGTAACGTAACGGGTGAGGCGGGAGCCTAAGCCTGAAGGTAAAACCCCCGTTGGCACGGGGGTGATAACGATTAGCGGGGAACGCGTAGGCCGTGTTCAACGCCGCGGGAAAATACCACCTGCCACAGCTGGATGTCGCGAGCACGAAACGCACCGGCGCAGGCGTTCAGGTAATAGCTGAACATCCGTTTAAAGCGTTCGGTATAGTTATCGGCGATTTCAGGCCAGGATCTCATGAAACGCTCGTGCCAGGCCATCAACGTTGTATCGTAATCCGCGCCAAAATTATGCCAGTCTTCCATCACAAAATGCGGCTCGCTGGCGTTGGCAATCTGGCGAACTGACGGTAAACAGCCGTTCGGGAAAATATATTTATTGATCCACGGGTCAACGTTATTGTCGGTCTTTTTGGAGCCGATGCTATGCAGCAAAAAGAGGCCGTCGGGTTTTAAATTACGATCAACCACTTCAAAATAAGTCGCGTAGTTCTTCGGCCCCACATGCTCAAACATGCCGACGGAGACAATGCGATCAAATTTGTCGTTAAGGTCGCGATAATCCTGCAGCAAAATTGTGACATCCAGCCCCGCACAACGCGCCTGCGCCATTTTCTGCTGTTCTGCCGAAACGGTCACGCCCACCACGCTAACGCCATATTGTGACGCCATAAACTGGGATAAGCCGCCCCAGCCGCAGCCAATATCGAGCACCCGCATGCCTGGCTTCAACTGCAGTTTTTCGGCAATCATTTTTAGCTTCGCCTGTTGGGCAGATTCCAGGGTATCGGCATCTTTCCAGTAGGCGCAGGAATACTGCATATAAGGGTCCAGCATGCGGGTAAAGAGATCGTTGCCCAAATCGTAGTGTTCTTTGCCGACGACCCACGCACGTTTTTTGGTCTGTAAATTGAACAGGCGAGCCGTGGCGATACGTAGCGTGTCTTTAAAGTGGCGGGGGAGTTGGTTTTCAAGACCGGCGCGCAGGACTTTACAAAAAAACATGTCCAGCCGGTCGCATTCCCACCAGCCATCCATATAACTTTCGCCCAACCCTAACGATCCTTCCTGCAGTACGCGTTTGAAAAAATCGGGGTTCGTTACGCGAATATCTGCCGGTGCCGGACCATTAATGGTAATACCTGCACGGCTCAATAATTCATTGGTGATGCGGTACCAGTCATCATCCGGTACGCTGACGTCTTCTATACACGATGAACTCATAGCTTCTCCATCACTGGTCGGTGATCAGAACCTTAAAATAGCGTAGACGCTTTTTTGGGCTTTGTGAGAACTCTCACGGAATTAATCCGCGAATCTATAATCCGACGTAGAACAGAGGAAGGGAGGAACCCTTGCCGAAAAGACCATCCATGGGAAAACGGGAACGTTCTTGTCCCCGTTAACACATAACAATTATCGTTTTTTTAACAACCGGAAATCAGTATAGGCCTGAATTTTTGATGATTCAACCAATAAACATTAGCAGGCTAATTAATTATCAAAGATGATTACTAGTGAGACTCACCGTGGGCAATTTGCGCCCGATCATCTGTGTGCGGGGCGTTAGCCTTCTGCGACTGCATTTTGTAACCCGCGGCCGCCAGCAGCACCGTTGTCAGCATCACGCTGGTGGTGGTGAGCAGCGGGGTGGCGATCAACCAGGAAACCACAAGGCTTGCCAGGAAGCATAAACCCAGTTGCAGAGTGTTCTGCAATGCCGCTGCGCGTCCCGTAGCCTGTGGGAAAGGACGTAACGCCTGAGCCACAACAATTGGGTAGATTGCTCCATTGGCAATCGCCATAACGCAGAATGGGATGAGGATTTCAGCCAGCGCAACATGGTGAATAAAGCCGGTTGCCCAGGTGGCCACTACGCTAAAGGCATACAGAATGAGTAACCAGGGCAGCAACTGACGGCCCTGCCATTTTTGCAGCGCAGCGCGGCAGCCGTAACCACCAATTAAGAAAGCGATGGTTTGTGGAACATAGCTCAGGCCAATCACCGCCGGACTGTAGCCCATTTCGCTGAGGATGAACGGGGAACCCGTCAGCCACGCGAAGAAGCTCGCGGAGCAGGCGGCATAAATCAGCACGTTTCCGCGGTAAACTTTTGAGCGCAACAGGGTAGCGAAAGTCAGTTTATCCTGGCTGTCGTCGCGTGCTTTAGCTGTTGGTTTTAAGCGCAGAGCCGGAAGCATCAGGATTAGAGTAATGGCAAACAGGGTGGCGAAAATGGCCTGCCAGGAAAAATGTACCAGGATCCAACTGCCTAATAACGGCGCTAATGCCGGGGATAACCCGACCA
The DNA here is from genome assembly GCF_027919895.1 of Citrobacter sp. 21OH12SH02A-Citro. NCBI lineage: Bacteria > Pseudomonadati > Pseudomonadota > Gammaproteobacteria > Enterobacterales > Enterobacteriaceae > Citrobacter > Citrobacter sp. 21OH12SH02A-Citro. The sequence continues at coordinate 2,549,502 of NZ_CP114801.1, read as the reverse complement.
ATGGCATAATGGTGGCAAAGATGCGGTTTACTTTTTGTGAAGGATAATAATCGGTGACCAGCGCCTGCCAGATAACCGATGCCGCACAAACGCCAACGGCCTGAACAAAGCGTAGTACCAGCAGACCGGTGGCATTTTCAACCCACAGCATGCCCAGACTGCCCAGCGCGAAGATGGATAAACCCAGCAGCAAAACAGGCTTGCGACCATAATGGTCAGAGAGCGGCCCCCACAGAAGTTGCGCGACGGCAAAACCCGCTAAGAATAAGCTAAGGCTGGCGCTGACGGCAGATGCAGGCGTCTGCAGATCGGACTGAATTGCGGCAAAGGCGGGCAGATACATATCCGTTGCCAGAAAACCGAGTACGCTAAGACCCGCCAGCCAGACTAAAAATCCTTTCCCAGGTTGCATCATCATTTCTCTTTTTTTAGCAGTAGAACAATGCCGCTGAGTGTAGTGAGTGTAATTCTTGCTGTGAAACGCTAATATTTGCTTACTGATTTCAAATTTTTTGTAGGCAGAATATGTGGTCGGAATATTCACTTGAAGTTGTGGATGCGGTTGCGCGTAACGGTAGCTTTAGTTCGGCCGCGCAGGAGTTGCACCGCGTACCCTCGGCGGTAAGCTACACCGTGCGTCAACTGGAAGAGTGGCTGGCGGTGCCGCTTTTTGAGCGACGCCATCGGGACGTGGAATTGACGCCTGCCGGTGCATGGTTTCTCAAGGAAGGCCGCTCTGTTATCAAAAAAATGCAGATCACCCGCCAGCAATGTCAGCAAATTGCCAATGGCTGGCGCGGGCAGTTGGCGATCGCGGTAGATAACATTGTCCGCCCGGATCGTACCCGACAGATGATCGTGGATTTCTATCGTCATTTTGATGATGTGGAGCTGCTGGTTTTCCAGGAGGTGTTTAACGGTGTCTGGGATGCGCTGTCCGATGGGCGCGTTGAGCTGGCAATCGGCGCCACGCAAGCGATTCCGGTGGGGGGGCGCTATACCTTCCGCGACATGGGAATGCTGAGCTGGAGCTGCATGGTGGCAAGCCATCATCCGTTGGCGTCAATGTCCGGACCGCTAAGCGACGACACGTTGCGCAACTGGCCGTCGCTGGTGCGTGAAGACACGTCGCGTACGCTTCCTAAGCGTATTACCTGGCTGCTGGATAACCAAAAGCGCGTTGTGGTGCCTGACTGGGAATCTTCTGCTACCTGTTTATCTGCAGGTCTGTGCGTGGGCATGGTACCGACGCATTTTGCTAAACCGTGGATTGATAGCGGCAAATGGGTCGCGCTACAGCTGGAGAATCCATTTCCTGATGCCGCATGTTGCCTGACATGGCAACAGAACGATACGTCGCCGGCATTGAGCTGGCTGCTGGACTATTTAGGGGATAGTGAAACACTGAATAAGGAATGGTTGCGGGAGCCCGATGAGGCTCCCGCACAACAGTCTTAACGACGGTAATCGCGGAACGGGCCGTCGGCAACGGAGCGGCGCTCTACCAGGCGCGGATGAACCTCGATAGACTGCGACTCTTCACGTTTATTCACGATACGGTCTAACAGCATGTTGAAGGCCGTTTCCCCCAGTGAATCTTTAGGCTGGTGAATGGTCGTCAGAGCCGGCGTGAAGAAGCGGGCGTTGCGCACGTTGTCGTAACCGATGAGCGAAACATCCTGCGGTACGCGCAGTCCCATCTCGTCAGCGGCGCACAGCGCACCCATCGCCATGATATCGCCACCGCAGAAGACGGCGGTCGGACGATGCGACTGTGACAGAATTTGCTGCATGGCGCGATAGCCGGATTCAGGCTCAAAATCGCCCTGCACAATCCAGTTTTCAGGAACTTTAATCAGCGCTTCTTCCATCGCTTTCATAAAGCCTGCCAGACGCCCGGCTCCGGTATTACGCTCCATTGGGCCTGGGATCACGCCAATCTCACGATGACCGCGTTCTACCAGATACCGACCCGCCATGTAACCGCCTTCGAAGGCGTTATCAATGACCGTATCGGTAAAGTCGGCTTTAGCTTCGCCCCAGTCCATGACGACCATCGGAATATGGCGGTACTCTTCGAGCATCGAAAGCAGCGACTCCGGATACTCAGAACACATCACCAGCAGACCATCAACGCGCTTTTGCGCCATCATCGAGAGATAAGCCTGCTGTTTTTCGAGGCTGTTCCATGCGTTACCCAGAATCAGGGTATAGCCTTTCTGGAAACAGTTTTTCTCAACGGCTTCGATAATTTCAGCGAAATAGGCCGCTTCGCTGCTGGTGGCCAGCAAGCCAATAGACTTGGTGTGATTCACCTTCAGGCTGCGCGCCACGGCGCTCGGAGAATAGTGCAGCTCTTTGATCGCCGCCCAGACAGCATTACGCGTTTCTTCCGCGACAAAGCGCGTCTTGTTAATTACGTGTGATACGGTTGTAGTGGAAACGTTTGCTCGCTTCGCTACATCTTTAATTGTTGCCATTACATCTCACTCCAGACCATATCCTAAGCTCCTGAGAATACTCCAGGTAAACGTTTGCCTTAACACACCCTTAGCGCAACGTAAGGGTTGCGGCACGCCGGGAAAACGACACGGAACGTCAGGAAGGGGTCAATGGCCGGTACGCTAATCAAGTAAGCGTGGAATTTTGTCTGATCTTAACGAAAAGGGGAAGAGTTAAAAGCAGTTATCAATATAAATCGTGAGAGATTTTTGCTTTCAAGTGTGTAAAAATGCGCAATATCACTTTTTGTGTGGGAATAAAAAGGAGAAAACTTGATGAGCACCGATCTGAAATTTTCGTTAGTGACTACCATTATTGTTCTGGGTTTGATCGTCGCGGGTGGCCTGACCGCAGCGCTGCATTGATTTCCCCCGAGGGAGTTCGCTCTCCCTCATCCTTTCTGCTTGCCTTTCCCGTCGATTGTTTGCGAATAAGCAAAAGTCTTTTGCAATTTTGTTAACTTTATTAATTTTGCGATCAATGTCATGCTTTTGACTCTTATTTTATGTCGCGCCCCGGCTCGACGTTACGGAGTCGAAATATGAAACTCAATTATCCTTTACTGGCGCTGGCGATCGGCGCGTTTGGCATTGGCACCACTGAATTTTCGCCAATGGGATTATTGCCCGTCATTGCCAAAGGTGTGGATGTCTCGATTCCCGCGGCCGGAATGTTAATCAGCGCGTATGCGGTTGGGGTAATGGTGGGTGCTCCGCTGATGACATTACTGCTGTCCCATCGTGCGCGACGTAATGCGTTGATATTCCTGATGGCGATTTTCACGCTGGGCAACGTGCTTTCGGCTATTTCGCCGGATTACACCACCCTGATGTTATCGCGTATTTTGACCAGTCTGAACCATGGGGCATTTTTTGGTCTTGGCTCCGTTGTCGCTGCAAGCGTAGTACCCAAACATAAGCAGGCCAGCGCCGTGGCAACCATGTTTATGGGGTTGACCATTGCCAATATTGGCGGCGTTCCTGCGGCGACCTGGCTTGGTGAAACCATCGGCTGGCGTATGTCGTTTATGGCAACGGCGGGTCTGGGCGTCATCGCCATGGTCAGCCTGTTCTTCTCTTTACCCAAAGGTGGGGCGGGAGAGCGCCCGGATGTCCGTAGCGAACTGGCGGTACTTTTGCGTCCGCAGGTGCTGTCGGCGCTGCTGACGACCGTTCTGGGAGCGGGGGCGATGTTCACGCTTTATACCTATATCTCACCAGTGTTACATACGATCACCCATGCCACACCGGCGTTTGTGACCGGTATGCTGGTGCTGATTGGCGTCGGCTTCTCAATCGGTAACTATCTTGGTGGCAAACTGGCTGACCGTTCCGTTAACGGTACGCTGAAAGGCTTTTTACTGCTGCTGATGGTTATTATGCTGGCCATTCCTTTCCTGGCGCGTAATGAGCTGGGTGCGGCAGTTAGTATGGTGGTCTGGGGGGCAGCGACGTTTGCGGTCGTTCCGCCGTTGCAGATGCGCGTGATGCGCGTTGCCAGCGAAGCGCCTGGATTATCATCGTCAGTCAACATTGGCGCCTTTAATCTGGGGAATGCTCTGGGTGCCGCAGCCGGTGGGGCGGTGATTTCCGGTGGGTTGGGCTATAGCTTTGTTCCGGTGATGGGGGCAATTGTGGCAGGACTTGCGCTGCTGCTGGTCTTTATCTCGGCGCGCAAACAGCCTGAAGAGGCTTTCACTACCGCGAATTAATGCTAAAACGCAGAAGGGTTCTCCTTCTGCGTCATCTTTTTTATGCTGCGAAGTTCTTCGCAACAAATTCCCAGTTCACCAGCGCCCAGAAGTTTTCCAGGTAGCCAGGACGGGCATTGCGATAATCGATGTAGTAGGCGTGTTCCCACACGTCAACGGTCATCAGCGGCGTCGCGTCGGTGGTCAGCGGTGTACCTGCATTGGAGGTGGAAACGATAGCCAGTTTGCCATCCGTTCCTTTTACCAGCCAGGTCCAGCCAGAACCGAAGTTTTTAATAGCGGCATCGGTGAACTGCGCTTTGAAATCCGCAAAGCTGCCAAAGGAGGCGGCAATTGCTTCGGCCAGTTTACCGGTAGGTTCGCCACCTGCGTTCGGTGCCAGGCAGTTCCAGTAGAACGTGTGGTTCCATACCTGTGCTGCGTTATTGAATACACCGCCTTCAGAGCTACGTACGATCTCTTCCAGTGATTTGCCTTCAAACGCCGTGCCTTTAATCAGGTTGTTCAGATTAGTCACGTAAGTTTGATGGTGTTTGCCATAGTGATATTCCAGCGTTTCGGCAGAAATGTGCGGTGCCAGAGCATCTTTGGCATACGGTAATGCAGGTAATTCAAACGACATTGCTTCTCTCCTTATTATTTGTATTGAGTACACACAATAGCCTCATTGTGAGTAAGGATAGGGTAGCAAATTGAAAGGTTATGCAAAAGAAGAACTTACCCTACAGCAGGTACTGTAGGGTAAGTTTTTAACGAATTGTTTTTGGCGTCATTACCCGACGAGCGCCCACATAGTGGCGCTGCCAGTAATCTTCACTCAGAGAGGTGATTTGAATTTCCTGGCCGCTGCGCGGTGACTGAATAAACTTACCGTTGCCAACATAAACGCCAACGTGATCGGCAGTTCCACGCCCCTGGGTACGGAAAAATACCAGATCGCCATTTTTCAGTTCGCCACGTTCAATCGGCGCTGCATCGCGCAGATGATACATTTCGTTCGCAGTACGTGGAATGCGGAATTTCACCAGATCTTTATAGGCGTAATAGACCAGACCGCTGCAGTCAAACCCGGTTCTTGGTGAGGTGCCGCCCCAGCGATAAGGCTTGCCGATTTGGTTCATCAGCATGGACATGGCGGTTTTAGTGGCTTTCTGCACTTTCACTTTATGCGCGTCAGCCAGCGTCGTTGGTGCGGTGGTTTTCACTTTTACACAGCGCGGCTTATGGCCTTTGCGCGGCGTGCATTTTTCAGTCCAGGTAACGGCAGCGGTTTGTGCTGCGGTGTTTTTACCACGACGGTTTGCCGTTTTAGTCGACTTTGCCGGAGCGGCAGTGCGATGTTTAGAAGAGGAAGCGGTTTTGGTGCTGGTTTTGCTGGTGGTTTTTGTCGCCGTTTTCTTGCTGGTTTTTGTTATTTTTTGGCTGGTTGTTGCGCTTTTCTTTTTATCTACCGTTTTGATGGTGTGAGAATGGGTAGGTGTCGTCCTGGCCTGCTTGGAAGCATGAGCGATGGGCGTAAAGGGCAGTGTAGTAAAAAGTAAAGCACAGAGCGTGATCGAGATTCGGTTTATCCGCGCCACTGAGCAATCCTCTGGTAAGGCAGGTCTATCATGCCTGCGTGTGATTTTCAAAACTTGATGATTCTAATCTATAGAAAGAGGGAAAGTTAATAGCTTTTTTGTTTAAAACTACGTTTCGTAACCGACCGCAAAAAAAATCAGCAATTAAAGTTGGCGTTGGTGAACGAATAATCAAATCCACAGGCTTTAAGGGGATAAATGAGATTGTGAATGCAACTTTTGGCGTCAGGGGATAAAATAATAACGCGTAATGAAAATGTTATTTTCCGTTGCCTGTCTGACCCGCTACAATGTCAGACTACTGCCGTAAAAGAAGTTTAAGGAAGCAAGATAATGAGCACCACTATCGAAAAAATCCAGCGCCAGATCGCTGAAAACCCGATTCTCCTGTACATGAAAGGTTCCCCTAAACTGCCAAGCTGCGGTTTCTCCGCTCAGGCTGTGCAGGCGCTGTCCGCCTGTGGTGAACGCTTTGCTTATGTTGATATTCTGCAGAACCCGGATATTCGCGCCGAGCTGCCGAAATACGCAAATTGGCCAACCTTCCCGCAGCTGTGGGTTGATGGCGAGCTGGTTGGCGGCTGTGACATTTTGATCGAAATGTACCAGCGCGGGGAGTTGCAGCAGCTGATTAAAGAAACAGCGGCGAAATACAAAACCGAAGAGCCGGACGCTGAATAATATCAGCGTAAATAAAAAAGCGACCTCGTGATGGTCGCTTTTTTTATCGGTCCGTTATGCCTCTTCAGGTACGGGAAGAGGCCAGCCGCCGAGACGTTTCCAGCGGTTAACAATTTCGCAAAACAGCACGGCCGTCCGTTCGGTGTCATACAGCGCCGAGTGCGCCTGAGTCCCGTCAAATTCCATTCCTGCCGCCAGGCACGCTTTCGATAACACAGTTTGCCCCAGAGACAGGCCGCTTAAGGCCGCAGTATCAAAGGTGACGAACGGATGAAATGGATTACGTTTGAGCGAGGCGCGTTCTGCTGCGGCCATCATAAAACTGTGGTCGAACGTAGCGTTATGCGCCACCATGATCGCCCGATTGCAGCCGCTGTCTTTAATGCCTTTACGCACCATTTTAAAGATGGCATGCAGAGCGTCATATTCGCTGACCGCTCCGCGTAGCGGATTGTTAGGGTCAATTCCGTTAAAGGCGAGGGCTTCCGGCTGCAAATTCGCGCCTTCAAATGGCTCTACGTGGAAATGTAACGTCGTGTCCGGCATCAGCCAGCCTTGTTCATCCATTTTCAGTGTGATGGCTGCGATCTCAAGCAGCGCATCGGTTTTGGCATTGAACCCTGCGGTTTCGACATCAATGACGACAGGATAAAAACCACGAAAACGGTCACACAGACCGGAAAGTTGAGCGTTATCGGACATCTGGGTCTCTTAATACGGGAAAATTGCAGCGCGTATTATGGCAAAATGATGAGTATAAAACTACGGGCACAGACGATCTGCGCCCGTGGGGAGGTCAGTCGCCCAGGCCGCGCCCGGCGTCTTTCTCTTCGATCAGTTCAATTTTGTAACCGTCTGGATCTTCAACGAACGCAATTACGGTGGTGCCGCCTTTTACCGGACCGGCTTCACGCGTGACGTTACCGCCATTCTGACGAATACGTTCACAGGCTTCGGCTGCGTTGTCTACGCTCAGGGCGATATGGCCGTAGGCAGTGCCCAGCTCATACTTGTCGACACCCCAGTTATAGGTCAGTTCGATCACGGCTTCGCTGGTTTCAGGGCCGTAGCCGACAAAGGCCAGGGAGTATTTGTATTCAGGGTTTTCGCTGGTACGCAGCAGCTTCATGCCCAGCACGTTGGTATAAAACTCGATGGAACGCTGCAGGTCACCCACGCGCAGCATGGTATGAAGTAAACGCATCTTTTTCCCCTTCGAAAATGGCTAATACATTCAAAATGTTGTTTTAGTATAGCGGCGTTGTTACGCCGCTATCAATGGCAGAACGGAGTTTGTGACGTTAGAGGGTAGGATAATCGGTGTAACCTTCCGCGCCGCCGCCGTAGAAGCTTTCGGCACGTTGCGGATTCAGCTCCGCTTTACGCTGCAGGCGCGCAACCAGATCCGGGTTAGCGATATAGGCGCGACCAAAAGCAACGGCGTCGATCAGGCCCTTCTCGATCAGTGCTTCTGCTTTTTCAGGTGTGTAGGCACCCGCACCAATGATCGGACCGTGGAAACGTGCACGAACTTTTTCGCGAAACGCATCGGAATACGGCTCGCCGCCAGCCCAGTCCGGCTCAGACATATGCAGGTAAGCGATTCCGCGCTTGCCCAGTTGTTCAATCAGATACAGCGCATCGGCTTCTTCGTTCGGGCCGTTGTCAACGTTCTGGAATGAGCCAATTGGGGAGACGCGAATACCGATGCGATCGGCACCCCATTCTTTAATACCGGCATCGACAACTTCCAGCACCAGACGTGCACGATTTTCGACGCTGCCGCCGTATTGATCGGTACGCTGGTTAGACGTTGGCGACAGGAACTGGTGCAGCAGATAGCCGTGAGCGGAGTGCAGTTCAACCATGTCGAAACCCGCTTCGCGCGCGTTGGCAATCGCCTGACGGAAGTCATTAACGATGCCGGGAATTTCTTCCGTTTCCAGCGCACGCGGCATTGAGGTATCCGCACGCGTTGCCAGACCATTTTCATCACGCAGCGAGGTCCGGGTACCGGCGCTAATCGCGGAAGGTGCGACCGGTGCCTGACCGTTGGGCTGCAGACTGGTGTGAGAGATGCGCCCGGTATGCCACAACTGGACCGCAATATGACCTTGCTCCGCATGTACGGCAGCGGTGATTTTTTTCCATGCGGCAATTTGCGCTTCGCTGTGTAAGCCGGGTGCCCCCGCATAGCCTTTCGCCTGCGCGGAAATCTGTGTAGCTTCACTGATGATAAGACCCGCGCTGGCGCGTTGACGGTAATACTCGGCCATCAGCGGAGTAGGGATGTCGCCAGGCTCAATGCTGCGCAGACGCGTCAGTGGCGCCATGAATACGCGGTTTGCTGCCGTAATAGCACCCACTTTCAGTGGGGAAAAAAGTTTTTCAGATGACATATGGCACTCCTGAATAGACCGGTCGTCTAGTAATAAAAGAAATAAAAACGCCTGTTAAACGGCAGGCGTAGTAATGATGGTTTTAACGTGCGCCAGCGCATTTTCCAGCGGGGTGGCGCTACGAGAAATCTTGGCCTGCAGGTTGGCGCCCAGCCACAGCGCATACAATACCTGCGCCTGCTGTAACGGCTCGCCAACAAAGGACAGACAATGGTTTGCCTGACCTTTCTCCAGCGCCTGCGCTAACAGCGCAATAATGTGCCGCGCGCCTTTATCCATCGCCGTGCGCATATCTTCTGACAGATCGCACACTTCGGCAGACAGTTTTACGGTTAAACAACCGCTGATAATGCCGTGCTGGCTAAACTGGTTCAGGGTTTCCTGATAGTAGGCCAGAATGCGGTCGCGATAGTTTCCTGCCCCCGTATCAAAGTGCGTAGCCAGTCGCTGATGATAGGCCGCATAGTGGCGTTCCAGCATCGCGACACCGAACGCTTCTTTAGAGCGAAAATAGTGATAAAACGAACCTTTGGGGACTTCAGCGGTTTTCAGTAGTTCGCTTAAGCCCATACCGGTGAAACCGCGCTGCATACACAGCAGTTCGCCAGTCGCCAGCAGATGTTCGCGTGTATCGTGTTCAGTGATTTTGTTCATGGAAAGGAGTGTAATAGACCAGTCGGTCTAATGCAATAGCGCTTGCGAGAAATTCAGTTAACGTCTTCAATAGGTATATCAATCTTACTAAAGGAGGGGATGTGGCCGAACAGCTGGAGTTTTTCCCCGTCCAGAGCCCATGCCGTGGAATATGTCAGTCTGACGAGCGCGGTTTTTGCCGTGGCTGTTTTCGCAGTCGGGATGAGCGTTTTAACTGGCAAAAGATGAGCGATGCCGAAAAGCAGGAAGTGCTACGGCTTTGTCGTCAGCGCCTGATGCGTAAATTACGAGCAAACAAAGCCAACCCTTCGGAAGAACCGCAACAACCTTCACTCTTTTAAAAGCGTAATTGCGTATACTCGATGCACATTCACTTATAAGGAAGCTGCTATGGTTCAGCGTATTACTATTGCGCCGCAAGGTCCGGAATTTTCTCGCTTTGTAATGGGGTATTGGCGCCTGATGGACTGGAATATGTCCGCGCGCCAGCTAGTCAGCTTTATTGAAGAACATCTGGACCTGGGCGTTACCACCGTCGATCACGCCGATATTTACGGCGGATACCAGTGTGAAGCGGCGTTTGGCGAGGCACTGAAGCTGGCCCCGCATCTGCGTGAAAAAATGCAGATTGTTACCAAGTGCGGGATCGCCACGACGGCGCGCACGGAAAATGCGCTGGGTCATTACATCACCGACAGCGCGCATATTATTGCCAGTGCGGAAGCATCGTTGAAGTTGCTGGCGACCGATCATATTGATTTGCTGCTCATCCATCGTCCCGATCCGCTCATGGATGCGGACGACGTAGCCGACGCGTTCAAAAAATTGCACCATAGCGGAAAAGTGCGTCACTTTGGCGTATCTAACTTCACCCCGGCACAGTTCTCACTGCTGCAATCGCGTCTGCCGTTCACGCTGGCGACTAACCAGGTTGAGATCTCACCGGTACATCAGCCGCTCCTGCTGGATGGTACTTTAGATCAACTGCAACAACTGCGCATTCGTCCGATGGCCTGGTCCTGCCTCGGCGGTGGTCGTCTGTTTAATGACGATGCGTTCCAGCCATTACGTAATGAACTTGCCACAATCGCAGAAGAGTTAAACGCGCAGTCCATTGAGCAGGTGGTGTATGCCTGGATTTTACGTCTGCCGTCTCAGCCGCTGCCGATTATTGGCTCAGGGAAGATAGAGCGTGTACGCGCCGCCGTTGAGTCTGAGTCATTGAACATGTCTCGCCAGCAGTGGTTCCGTATTCGCAAAGCTGCGCTGGGTTACGACGTACCGTAATCGCGTTTTTGACGCTTCTCCGTTCAAATTTGTGTCACTGGTTTACACTTATCAATCAGACACCTTTTGGACGGAGGTCTTATGAAGCGTTTGAGTTTGGCCATTATTACTCTACTCGCCTGTGCAGGTGCGCAGGCTGCCAGTGAAGAAAAAGTGACGATGAATCTGGTAACGTCGCAAGGCGTCGGCCAGGCGATTGGTACGGTCACTATTGCTGAAACCGGGAAAGGGCTGGAGTTTACGCCCGATCTGAAAGCGCTGCCGCCGGGTGAACATGGCTTCCATGTCCATGCGAATGGCAGTTGCCAACCGGCGATTAAAGAAGGAAAAGCCTCAGCCGCGGAATCGGCTGGAGGCCATTATGATCCGCACCAAACCGGCAAGCACGAAGGTCCGGAAGGCGCAGGCCACATGGGCGACCTGCCGCTGCTGGTGGTGAATAACGACGGTAACGCCACAACACCGGTCATTGCGCCGCGGCTGAAAACGCTCGATGAGGTTAAAGGCAAAGCGCTGATGATCCATGTCGGTGGCGATAATATGTCCGATCAACCAAAACCGCTTGGCGGTGGTGGAGCGCGCTACGCCTGTGGCGTTATCAAATAATCAATTGCCTAGCGTACCCGGCGGAGGCGCCTGTTCGAGCTGAGAAAGCGAGCAGTGTAGTCGCCAGATAAGCGCCGACAGTTCTTGCGCCGCAGGTTGATGATGGTGGGCGAGCGTGTCGCAAATACGCTGTAGCTCACTCAGCGTGGCATTCAGCGGTCGTTGCTGAACGCCGCGCTCACTCATTACGTCGCGAAGCAGCGAGATACACACGTCTCTGACGCGAGCCAGAGGATCTGAACGCACCTCCCAGGTGCGCAGTTGCCACACCACGTGCGAGCAGTTAAGCAAGACAACCCCCCAACGCAATAGCCAGCGTCGCGCCAGTGCATCCTGACTGTTGCTGAGCTGGCTGACGTGGTGATAGGTCAGCGACTCAAATTCGTTTTCACTGAGCGAGGGATGTCGGCTGAGCTGATCGACAAAATCCCGGCGCAGGGCGCGAATATGGCGGCGACCTTTCCGCGCATCCGATCCGGGCCGTAGAATGGCGAATGCCAGCCACGATAGCGCCACGCCGGTTATTTTCGCCATATTGTCATTCAGGAAATCAGCAAAATCATAAACCGGCGGATTAGTCACCGCGATAAACGATCCCATAAACACGATTAGCTGTCCCCAAAGACCCGCCAGCGCGGGCATTTGCAGCTTCAGGAGTTGCATGGTAGCGAGCAGCGGGAAGAGAAACAGAATGAATTGCCAGAGGTCAGAGATTTGCACCATCAGGCCAAACTTAACCACAAAGCTAAACAGCGACAGCAGAACCAGCGTGCGCATCAGCAAAGAAAGTGACTTGAACGGCGTGGCTACGGCGGAATAGAGCACGCTGCTGATGGCCGCGAGCGTTAGTGCGCCAGAGCCTGATTCCCATTGCGCGCCAATGCTCCATGCGCCGATAAGCATCAGGGTACAGAACGTACGCAATCCGCTCCAGAGAGCTTCCGCATTATCGGTATGACGGGCAAGTCCTGGCGTGCGGGCGATAGTAATACGCTCGGCGGTAACGCCATTTTCCAGTAAATGCAGATAATGACTGCTGCGTAAGTAGAGCCGACAAAAATAACGCAGTCTTTGCCAGAAGGCGACGTGCCGATAGTCGCGCGCATCGAGAGGACGCAAGGGGGCGATAATACGCGCGACGGTGTAGGTGTCGGTATTGGATTTGACCAGCTCGCTGAGCAGTTGTTCGATGATTTCCCGGGTATTAGCCGGGGGAGTGGGCCAGTTCAGGAGCATCCTGCGCAGACTGGAGATCACGCTGGTCATACGTAACTGCTGATGCAACAGCGAATTGAGCAACGCATTTTGACGGCGAAAACGGTAGTGACTCCAGAACGCCTGAATACGTAGCAGGTTCATGGTCAAAATCTGACCAATAACACCTTCATGAGCTGTGCGAATCGCATCCGTTGTCTCCGGTTGCCAGAGTAAGCTGGCATGCTCCAGTAAACGCGAATGCATGTTTTTCAGCGCGGTAAGCAATGTGGTGCCATCGGAGGTGCTGGGGAGGATCATCATCATCATGCCGCCGCACAGGATACCGACGATGACCTCGCATACGCGGGCCTGAGCGATATCCCACAACTGCGTAATCTCTATGGTATTGACCATGGGAAAAGCAATGATCGCCGCCGTATAACCGGCCAGTTGAAAGGCGTAGGCGACGTTATTGGTGAAGTGAGCGCAGGCCCAGGTACAAAAACCGATCCACACTGACATGCTCAGCAAAAACAACCACGGCTCATTGAGGGTATGACCGGCAATAATCAACGCGGCGGTGGCACCCAGCAAGCTACCCGCAACACGACCCAGACTTTTGCTGATAACCCCGCCGACGGTGGGAAAGCTGACCACTGCCGCCGAGGTCATCGCCCAGTAGGGCTCATCCAGATTCAGGTAATAGGCGAATGTTAACGCCAGACACATCGCAATGGTATTTCGCAACGCATAACGCCACTGCGCTACCGTGGCTTTAAACCACGGCCAATGGCCTGGCATCAGGTGGGACAGTTTCATTTACGCTGGCCGATAGACACGCTGCAGGTCGTACCAGAAACCAGGGTGACATTCTGCGGCAGAGCGTCGAATTCGATGCGGACCGGAACGCGTTGGGCCAGACGCACCCACGGCACATTGGGTTTGATGTCGGGAATCAGGCCGGAATCGCTTTCCACACTTTGGTCGTAGATGGCGCGACCAATACTGGATACGTGACCCTGTAACTTTATGTTGCCGCTGTAGAGCGTGATAACCGCAGGAGCACCTTCACGAATGTGGCGCAACTTGGTTTCTTCAAAATACCCCATCACATAGAAAGAGTGGCTGTCGACAAGGGCAAACAGGGGCTTACCGGTTGAGGCGTAGTCTCCAGTACGAGTTGAAAGGTTGGTGACCCAGCCCGCTACGGGCGCTTTGACCACCGTCTGCGTCAGTTGCCACTGTGCCTGGCGCAGACTGGCCTCGGCTGCTTCAACGCTGGCCTGCATGGCTTTCACGTTGAGGTTAGCAGTATCCAGATCTTCGGCTGAGATGTAATTTTGCGATAAATGACGGCGGCGGTTGGCTTCGTTATTGGCTTTCGCCAGATCGGACTGTGCCTTCGCCAGCTGCGCTTGCGCATTTAGTTCAGCAATGTGAAACGGTGTCTTGTCGATGATAAAAAGGACATCGCCTTTGTTCACAAACTGGTTATCTTTTATATTGAGTTCGCTAATGCTGCCTGAGACCTGCGGCGTGATGCTGACCTGCTCAGCTCGCACTTTGCCATCACGTGTCCAGGGCGATTGCATATAGTAATTCCACATCCACCATCCGGCGAAAACTGCGATGGCAGCGACTATAATGGTGGAGAAGTATTTAATGGTTTTAAGCGACATAATCACCACACAATCAGCATTACAAAGGCCAGACATACGCAAAGCGTAAAGAGTGACAGATCCATTAACAGGGGATGCCAGATTTCGCCGGAGTAAATCCAGTCGCGCAGGAGGCGATGAACAACCAGCCAGAGAATAAATCCTGCTACAAACGCCTTGAAAACAGGAGGGAAGTAGACAGATGCTCCGATCATTAAATCTTGTAGGGGCAATCCTGTTGCATTAAACATAAACTTCACGGGCAAAATCCTTGGCGGAAGAGAGCATTGCTATAGGTTTAGCAAAAAAGAGACAATGAGTCTCTGTAACGCATAATGTCTGAAAAAATGTCAGCCGGTAAGCAAATTTGGCAATACATTTGTTTTGGGAATACAAATGCTGCACACTATTCTAAAATCAGCATAATAACTTAGCAAGCTAATTATAAGGAGATGAAATTGGAATCGCCATTAGGTTCTGATCTGGCACGGTTGGTGCGCATTTGGCGTGCTCTGATTGACCATCGCCTGAAACCTCTGGAGTTGACGCAGACGCATTGGGTTACGCTGCACAACATTCATCAATTGCCGCCTGATCAATCGCAGATTCAGTTGGCTAAAGCGATTGGCATCGAGCAGCCTTCGTTGGTACGCACGCTTGACCAGCTGGAAGAAAAGGGACTCATTTCACGACAGACTTGCGCCAGCGATCGTCGGGCAAAGAGAATTAAACTGACAGAAAAAGCAGAGCCGCTGATTGCAGATATGGAAGCGGTTATCAACAAGACGCGTGGAGAAATTTTGGAAGGGATTTCAGCTGAGGAAATTGATCTGCTGATTAAACTGGTCGCCAGACTGGAACACAATATTATTGAACTGCAGTCACAGGCCTGAAACGATGAGATGACGTGTGGCCAGAACCTGACCACACGTGAATTCGATTAGCGTGGAGACACGGTAACCTGGCTGCCGTTGTTAGCCATAACAACGCGCTGGCCAGCTGAGAACTTGGTCGCACCCTGTTTCTGAACCACCATGATGGTATTACCGTCGTCCTTACGGATTTCCAGTTCTACACCCTGGGTTTTATTCATCGCACCTTGTACGCCTTGACCCGCTACGCCACCGGCAACTGCGCCAGCCGCTGTGGCTAATGAACGACCCGTACCGCCGCCGACGGTGTTACCCAAGAACCCGCCGAGTACCGCACCACCAATGGCGCCAATCACGTTTGCGTCATCGCCACCCTGGATTTGCACCGGACGAACATGAACAATTGTACCGTAGGTAACGTTCTGAACTTGTTTCGCTTCGGATGCCGTGTATACGTCGCCTGAAAGGCTATCATTGTTAACGCAGCCCGCCAAAGATACACCCATTAATGCAACAGTCAGCACACGTTTAATCATTTACAAATCTCCTTTAACACCACGAAACGCTAATAAAGCACCCTTCATGGCTAAATTATATGGCACTTGTGAGCCTAAGGTCACATGTTCTACTGGAACAATATGAAAATCTTAACCGAAATCGGATATACCGAGTATAAACGAATCATTCATATAATTGATGTAATAAAGCGTCCATTGTAATGATTAGCCCTCAAAAATCATTAAGGAAGCATGGCATTAGTCGGCACTTTATGGTTGAGTGTCAAGGCTAATTTGCTTAAAAGGATGACATATGAAATCGGGCCGTTTTATCGGTGTAATGTCTGGAACCAGCCTTGATGGCGTCGATGTTGTGCTGGCGACGATAGATGAAACGATGGTTGCGCAACAGGCGAGTCTGACCTGGCCTATCCCTCTCCATATAAAGCAGGCGATCCTGGATATCTGCCAGGGGCAGCAGCTTACGCTATCGCAGTTTGGCCAACTTGACGCACAGCTCGGTTATCTGTTTGCCGAGGCTGTGAATGCGCTGTTGGCACAGGAAAAATTGAAACCGCATGAGATCGTTGCGATTGGCTGTCATGGGCAAACCGTGTGGCATGAACCGACGGGAATCGCGCCGCACACGCTGCAAATTGGCGACAACAATCAAATCGTCGCGCGTACCGGGATAACGGTGATCGGCGATTTTCGTCGCCGCGATATCGCTCTCGGCGGACAGGGCGCGCCGTTGGTTCCCGCTTTTCATCAGGCGCTGTTGGCTCATCCAACGGAGCGGCGGATGGTGCTAAACATTGGCGGAATTGCCAATCTGTCTCTGCTTATCCCACAGCAACCCGTTCGCGGTTACGATACCGGGCCGGGCAATATGCTGATGGATGCCTGGATCTGGCGGCAATGCGGCCAACCCTATGACAAAGATGCGCAGTGGGCCACATCGGGAACGGTGATCCTGCCTTTACTGCAAAATATGCTTAACGATCCTTATTTTTCTGCGCCTGCGCCGAAAAGCACTGGCCGCGAGTATTTCAATTATGGCTGGATAGAACGTCATATGGCGCAGTTCCCGGGAATAAGCCCGCGGGATGTGCAGGCGACGCTTGCCGAACTGACGGCCGTGACCATTTCCGAGCAGGTCTTGCTAAGCGGAGGCTGTGAACGGCTAATGGTATGCGGCGGCGGCAGCCGTAATCCGCTGCTGATGATGCGTCTGGCGGCGTTATTGCCAGGGACAGAGGTCACTTCAACCGATGAGGCTGGGATCAGCGGCGATGATATGGAGGCCCTGGCTTTTGCCTGGCTGGCGTGGCGAACGCTGGCGGGATTACCGGGAAATCTGCCTTCCGTGACCGGCGCATCAGAACCGAGCGTTTTAGGGGCGATTTATCCCGCTAACCCACGAACTCAGAGTTAACTGAAATTATTCAGCGCCATATGTCGATAAACTAGGGATATTAGGGAGGGTGCCATTACCCTCCAGGACCAGGAAAGTCTTCAGGATATGGCTATGAAAAAACTGTTGTTAGTGTGTCTGCCGGTACTGCTTAGCGGGTGCAGCGTGTACAACCAATTTGTCGAGCGTATGCAAACGGATACCCTCGAATACCGCTGTGACGAAAAACCGCTTACCGTGAAGCTGAACAATACCCGTCAGATGGCGAGTTTTGTTTATGATAATCAGCTATTGAACCTCAAACAGGGCGTGTCGGCATCAGGTGCTCGCTATACCGATGGTATTTACGTCTTCTGGTCTAAAGGCGACGAGGCAACGGTCTATAAACGAGACAGAATTGTGCTAAATAACTGTCAGTTACAGAACCCGAAGCGTTGAGATTTTCACCTGGGCGGCGCACAATAGCGTCACCCACTGACAATCCGTAGCCAACATCATGTCTGATAACGACGAATTGCAGCAAATCGCGCATTTGCGCCGTGAATACACGAAAGGCGGTCTCCGCCGCCGCGATCTTCCCGCCGAGCCCCTTGCGCTGTTCGAGCGCTGGCTGGGGCAAGCCTGTGACGCCAAACTGGCCGATCCCACTGCGATGGTCGTTGCTACCGTCGATGAAAACGGTCAGCCTTATCAGCGTATCGTGTTGCTCAAACATTATGATGACAAAGGGCTGGTTTTCTATACCAACCTCGGTAGCCGTAAGGCACATCAGATTGAGAAAAACCCACGCATCAGCCTCCTGTTTCCCTGGCATACGCTGGAACGGCAGGTGATGGTGATCGGCAAGGCTGAGCGCCTATCCACGCTGGAAGTGGTGAAATACTTCCACAGTCGCCCACGTGATAGCCAGATTGGCGCCTGGGTCTCTAAGCAATCCAGTCGGATCTCTGCGCGCGGTATTCTGGAA
Source organism: Citrobacter sp. 21OH12SH02A-Citro (assembly GCF_027919895.1). Lineage (NCBI taxonomy): Bacteria > Pseudomonadati > Pseudomonadota > Gammaproteobacteria > Enterobacterales > Enterobacteriaceae > Citrobacter > Citrobacter sp. 21OH12SH02A-Citro. The sequence continues at coordinate 2,531,477 of NZ_CP114801.1, read as the reverse complement.
AGCAAATTCCTCGAACTGAAGCAGAAGTTTCAGCAAGGGGAAGTTCCACTGCCCAGTTTCTGGGGAGGCTTTCGCGTAAGTATTGAGCAGATGGAGTTCTGGCAGGGTGGCGAAAACCGTCTGCACGATCGTTTTTTATACCAACGCGAAGATAACGCGTGGAAAATTGATCGCCTGGCCCCCTAAAGATGCAAAATTCTTGTTTTAAGCGCTGGTGCTGAACAATCCGGCGCTTTATTCTATGTTTCTTTCGCATCAGGCGAAAAGTCGTGTACCGGCTAAGGTGCAGTCGTTTTATACATGGAGATTTTGATGGCAAGCAGTAACTTGATTAAACAATTGCAAGAGCGGGGGCTGGTGGCCCAGGTGACGGACGAGGAAGCGTTAGCAGAGCGACTGGCGCAAGGCCCGATCGCGCTCTATTGCGGCTTCGATCCTACCGCTGACAGCTTGCATTTGGGGCATCTGGTTCCATTGTTATGCCTGAAACGCTTCCAGCAGGCAGGCCATAAACCTGTCGCACTGGTGGGCGGCGCAACCGGTCTGATTGGTGACCCGAGCTTTAAAGCCGCTGAGCGTAAACTGAATACCGAAGACACCGTGCAGGAGTGGGTGGATAAAATCCGCAAACAGGTTGCACCGTTCCTCGATTTCGACTGTGGCGACAACTCGGCGATTGCTGCGAACAACTATGACTGGTTTGGCAGTATGAATGTACTGACTTTCCTGCGTGATATCGGCAAACACTTCTCCGTTAACCAGATGATCAACAAAGAAGCGGTGAAGCAGCGTCTGAACCGTGACGATCAGGGGATCTCTTTTACCGAGTTTTCTTACAACCTGCTGCAGGGTTATGACTTTGCCTGCCTGAACAAACTGCACGGTGTTGCGCTGCAGATTGGCGGTTCTGACCAGTGGGGCAACATTACTTCGGGTATCGATTTGACCCGTCGCCTGCACCAGAACCAGGTGTTTGGTCTGACCGTTCCGTTGATCACTAAAGCTGACGGTACGAAATTCGGTAAAACGGAAGGCGGCGCTGTGTGGCTGGATCCGAAGAAAACCAGTCCGTACAAATTCTACCAGTTCTGGATCAATACCGCCGATGCGGATGTTTATCGCTTCCTGAAATTCTTCACCTTCATGGACATTGAAGAGATCAATGCGCTGGAAGAAGAAGATAAAAATAGCGGTAAAGCGCCGCGCGCCCAGTATGTTCTGGCTGAGCAAGTAACGCGTCTGGTTCACGGCGAAGAAGGGCTGGTAGCGGCAAAACGTATTACCGAAAGCTTGTTCAACGGTAATCTGAGCGATTTGAGCGAAGCGGATTTCGAACAGCTGGCGCAAGATGGCGTGCCGATGATCGAGATGGACAAAGGTGCCGATCTGATGCAGGCGCTGGTGGACTCCGAGCTGCAACCTTCTCGCGGCCAGGCACGTAAGACTATCGCGTCTAATGCGGTGACCATCAACGGTGAGAAGCAATCCGATCCGGAATATTTCTTCCAAGAGAGTGATATCCTGTTCGGGCGCTACACCTTACTGCGCCGTGGCAAGAAGAACTATTGTCTGATTTGCTGGAAGTAAGATTTAGTTAGCAGGGGCGTGGGAAACTATGCCCCTTTATTTTTTCAGGGTTGTGGTAAGTAAAATGAAGAATATCCTCGCCATCCAGTCCCACGTTGTTTTTGGTCATGCGGGCAACAGTGCAGCAGAATTCCCAATGCGTCGTCTTGGCGCAAATGTCTGGCCGCTGAATACCGTTCAGTTTTCTAACCACACACAGTACGGCAAATGGACCGGTTGCGTTATGCCGCCGAGTCATCTGACTGACATTGTCCAGGGCATTGCCGATATCGATAAACTCCAGACTTGTGACGCAGTACTGAGCGGCTATCTTGGCTCGGCTGAACAGGGCGAGCATATTCTGGGTATTGTACGCAAAGTAAAAGCGGCCAATCCGCAGGCGAAATATTTTTGTGACCCGGTGATGGGGCATCCGGAAAAAGGGTGTATCGTCGCGCCGGGCGTAGCGGAGTTTCATGTACGCCATGCACTTCCGGCCAGCGATATTATCGCCCCGAATTTAGTTGAGCTCGAAATTCTGTGCGAGCATGCAGTGAACAATGTCAATGAGGCCGTGGCGGCAGCGCGTGAACTCATCGCTCAGGGACCAGAAATTGTGCTGGTGAAGCACCTGGCTCGCGCGGGTATCAGCGCAGATCGTTTCGAGATGCTGTTAGTTACTGCTGAACAGGCGTGGCATATCAGCCGACCGTTAGTCGATTTTGGCGCTCGTCAACCGGTTGGCGTGGGTGATGTCACCAGTGGCTTATTGTTGGTTAAACTGCTGCAGGGCGCGTCTTTACAGCAGGCGCTGGAGCACGTGACGGCGGCGGTGTACGAAGTGATGATTGCCACCAAAAAAATGCACGAGTATGAGCTGCAGGTCGTGGCTGCGCAGGATTGTATCGCGAAGCCTGAACACTACTTCAGCGCGACGCAGCTGTAAGCAATGCCCGATGGCGCTCACGCTTATCGGGCCTGCGTTTGGCTGAAGGCCGGGTAAGCGCAAGCGCTACCCGGCAACAACAATTAATTTAACCCTTCTGCTTTCAACGCCGCGGCAACCGCCGGACGTTCAGCCATACGCGCCATATACGCATCGATATTACTTAACCCTGCCATATTCAGCTTAACCGCATAGGCCCAACGCAGCACGGTGAACAGATAGGCGTCCGCAATGCTGAAGCGCGAACCGCAGATCCATTGGTTATCTTGCAGCGCGTCGTTCACATACTGCATTTTTTTCTCCAGCAGCGCGCGAACGGTTGGCTTGAAGTCTTCAGGCGTATCGGGACGGAACAGTGGGGTAAAGCCTTTATGCAGTTCTGTCGCAATGTAGTTAAGCCATTCAATGGTTTTGTAACGGGAGAGGCTGCTGGTCGGGGCAAGGAGTTGACGGTCTGGAACGGTGTCCGCCAGGTATTGCATGATGGCGACGCCTTCGGTCAGTAGCGTACCGTCATCCAGCAGCAGCGCGGGAACTTGCCCTTTTGGGTTTACCGCGAAAAAATCATCGCCGTTTTCCAGACGCTTCTTCATCAGATCAACACCATCCAGCGTGAAATCTTTACCGCTCTCACGAAGTGTGATGTGGGAAGCAAGAGAACAAGCGCCCGGTTTGTAGAACAGTTTCATCGGTAACTCCTTTTGGCTGAGGTATATCGTATGGTAGTGCTAGCTCAGGCAAAAAAAAAGCCGCTAACACCAGTTAGCGGCCTGAAAAAGAGTTTCCCTGAGAATTACGCTGTCGCGGCCTTAGAGGCTTTCTCATTGACGTCATCGTCCTGAGTCATACGATTCAGCTTCGGTGCCGTCAGCAGCATCAGAACAGCGATAACAGCCGTAGCAACACCAATCTGCAGGAACACACGACCGTAGACTTCAAGGGACATCAGCGGGTCAGTGACGTTCTCTGGTACAGCCATCATGTTGGCTACGTAACCACCGATGATGTTTGCACCGGCAGTGGTCAGGAACCAGCTACCCATGATGAAGCCCATCAAGCGTTGCGGAACCAACTGAGCCACCATTGCCAGACCCAGACCGGAGATCATCAGTTCACCGATACTTTGCAGACCGTAGCAGATGATCAGCCAGTTAACGGAAACGATGCCCGCATCGGTAGCGAATTTAGCACCCAGAGGCAGGATCAGGAACGCACCGGAACACAGCACCATACCAATCGCAAACTTGGTTGGCATCGGCAGGGTATCACCCATCTTGTTATAGATAGCGGCGAGGATTGGGCTACCAATGATGATCCAGAATGGGTTCAGTGCCTGGTACTGCTCAGGTTCGAAAGCAATGCCAAGAATAGAGTGCTCAACGTTACGAATCGCGAAGAAGTTCAGTGAGGTCGGCATCTGGCTGTAAAGCACGAAGAAGATAATCGCTTCCAGCATCAGAATGAAGGCGACGATCATTTTACGACGCGCAGCACCGTGCATGGTGAATGCTTCTTTACCGAAGATAAACACGATACCCAGAGCAATGACGCCCAGAACCATACGTGCGATCTGCTGGTTGTGCAGCAACCAGGTTGCAATCGCGATCAGCACCACGACGCCAACAATAGTCAGCAACAGGTTACGGAAGTTGATCGGCTCAAAGTCAGGTTTAGAACCGTACTGTTTAACCCAGCGCTGACAGAATGCGAAGTTAACAACGGTAATCAGCATACCCACGACGCTCAGAGCGAACGCGGTGCTCCAGCCGTAATGCGCAGCCAACCACGGTGTTGCCAGCATAGAGAAGAATGAACCGATGTTGACGGACATGTAGTACATGGTAAATGCACCATCAAGACGCGGGTCATCTTTGGCATAGCAGGTAGAGAGCAGGGATGATGGGTTTGCTTTAAACAGGCCGTTACCGACCGCGATGGCCGCCATGCCCATATAAACGATACCCGCATCGTGACCAGACCATGCTACCAACGCATAACCGATGGCCAGGACAACGGCACCCAGCATAATGACACGTTTTGTACCCAGAACTTTATCACCTAACCAGCCGCCAATGGCAACCAGACCGTACACCAGGGCGCTAAAGGACGAGAAAAGGGTGATGGAATCCGCTTCTGACATACCCAGTTGTTTAACCAGGTAGACGGCCATAATTCCTTGCAGGCCGTAATAACCAAAACGCTCCCACAGCTCAATAGAGAAAATGAGATAGAACGCTTTTGGTTGTTTGAAGGCGTTTAAACTCACGCTTTCTGTTGGTTTATTGTTTGCAGTAGACACTTTTACCTCTTTTTTTACATCCCATATCAACGGGGGTGTTCAGGCACGTGATGAGTCAAGTTCATCCGTCCGATTGTTATAGTGGGAGGGGAAACGGCAAGTAATGTTCACTATCTTGACCATTCAGACAAGTGGTTTGTAATAATATGTTACATATATCATGACTGGTGAAATCGTCGGGACTTTGAAATGTTATCTAGCGTTAAATTTCTTCATTTGAAAAATGGCAGATTTTTACACTGTTTAATCAGGGTAAAAACCGCAATGTGGCGATATGTTCTGCTATTTGCGCTTGAATCCAGTGATATAGGCCATTATCTGAAAAATAGCCAGTGTAATGTTTTGTTTAGAAACTGTTCAGTTAGGTCATCTGATTGTCACTTTAACTAAAAAATAAATATTTTTTAACATTGTGTTATCTGGATGATCTGGATCACGTATAGATAGAAATTTCTTTTACTAAAAAAACGATTAACCTGCTCAGGTGTTAATTAACAAGAATATTGCATTAGATATGCGCGGTTGAACGGCATCATTGTCGGGAAAATAAACTCAGGGGAGTGCATAACTAATCGTTATGTTAGCGAGGGGCAAGCAGTATGCCCCGGCAGCATCAGATATCGACTTTCTCTTTGAATTCGCAAAGATCTTCGATAATGCAGGAACCGCAGCGCGGCTTTCTGGCTATACAGGTGTAGCGGCCATGAAGAATTAACCAGTGATGGCAATCGACTTTAAATTCACTGGGTACGACTTTCAGCAGCTTCTCTTCAACCTGCTCTACGTTTTTACCCGGTGCGAACTGGGTACGATTACAAACGCGAAAAATATGGGTATCTACGGCAATAGTGGGCCAGCCAAAGGCGGTATTTAACACCACATTAGCCGTCTTTCGCCCAACCCCGGGCAGGGCTTCTAATGCGGCCCGGTCTTCAGGCACTTCACCATTATGTTGCTCCAGCAGAATGCGGCAGGTTTTAATCACGTTCTCCGCTTTGCTGTTAAACAAACCGATTGTCTTGATGTAGGACTTAACCCCTTCAACGCCAAGCTCCAGCATCGCGGCTGGCGTATTGGCGATGGGGTAGAGCTTAGCCGTCGCTTTATTGACGCTGACATCGGTGGCCTGCGCGGAGAGCAAGACTGAAATCAGCAGTTCGAACGGCGATGAAAAATTTAGCTCGGTTGTCGGATGCGGATTGTTCTCACGCAGGCGCGTCAGTATTTCCAGCCGTTTTGCTTTGTTCATTACACATTCCCTGTTTCACCGGCCGGACTGTCCGTGACAGCCGCCTCGGCACGACGTTTCTTCATTTTCTCATCAATCAGATACTTAACAGCCAGCATCAGACCCAGGCCAATAAACGCGCCTGGTGGCAGCATGGCCAGCAGAAACGGCGTATCGGTATGAAAGATCTCAACGCGCAATACTTTGGCCCAGCTACCCAACAAACCGTCTGCGCCATCAAAGAGTGTACCGTTACCAATTATTTCACGTAGCGAGCCCAGAACAAACATGGCGCCAGTTGCGCCCATGCCGATGGAAAAACCATCGAGTGCGGATAGCGCAGGGCCTTTTTTGGCTGCGAAGGCTTCAGCGCGGCCAACAACAATACAGTTGGTCACAATCAGCGGGATAAAAATGCCCAGAGACTGATACAGGCCAAAAGCGTAGGCATTGATCAACATTTGCACCGCGCTCACCACGGAGGCGATGATCATGACATAAATCGGAATACGTATTTCAGGCGGTGTCCAGCGACGAAGGGCAGAAATCGTCAGGTTCGTCAGCGTCAGGACGAGCGTAGTCGCGAGTCCCAGGCCCAGCGCGTTAGTGGCGGTCGAGGTGACGGCCAACAGCGGACACATCCCGAGTAACTGCACAAGCGCGGAGTTATTTTTCCATAACCCTTGGACAATAACGTCTTTAATTTCGCTCATGGTTTATTCTCCACAGGCGCTAAGTTGAGGAAGTTGCGCGGGCAGCGTCTGCGCATACAAACCGGCGCGTTTTACTGCATTAACTACCGCACGCGGCGTAATGGTTGCGCCAGTAAACTGGTCAAAGTCGCCGCCGTCTTTTTTCACCGCCCAGTGAGCGTCGTTACCCGCAGCGATCGTTTTGCCGCTAAAGTGGGTGATCCAGTCGGACAGTCGCAGTTCGATTTTATCACCCAGCCCTGGCGTTTCATGATGTTCGGTCACCCGCGTACCCAACACGGTACCCGAAAAATCGACACCAACCAGCAGTTGAATCGCCCCGGAATAACCATCTGGCGCCGTAGCTTCAAGAATTGCTGCAACGGGACGATCGTCCTGGCGGGCAATATACACTCGGTGAGTGCCTTTGCCCAACGCCTGCGCATCGACCAGATAACAACTTTCGGACAAATTATTATTGTAGCGATCGCCAGGCAGAACCTGATCGAACAGCGTTTTTTGCTGCAGCGCGGCCTGTTCATCAATGGTGGACTTGGTTAATTGATTGATTGCCGCGGTTAACCCCGTCGAGCCCGCTGCAAACAGCGCCAGAGTAATACCGTGTTTACGAATCGTTTTCAGCATAGGGAGTCCTTAGCGATGTCCGTACACGCGAGGGCGGGTGTAATAATCAATCAGGGGAACCGTGATATTTGCCAGCAATACGGCAAAAGCCACGCCATCAGGATAACCGCCAAAACTGCGAATCAACCACACTAACAGGCCCGCAAGTGCGCCAAAAATCAGGCGGCCACGGTTGGTTGTTGATGCTGTAACGGGATCGGTAAGAATAAAGAATGCACCCAGCATGGTCGCGCCGGAAAGTAGGTGCAACTGAGGCGAGGCCAGCGAATCTGGCGAGAAAATCCAGCCTAAAGTGGCACAAACGGCGAGCGACAGCAGGAAGCTAACCGGGATATGCCAGCGAATCGCTTTCTGCCATAGCAACACGACGCCGCCCACCAGCCAGGCAAGGTTAACCCACTGCCAGCCAGCGCCTGCAAGCATGCCGCTGTAGATTGGGTATTGCATCACCTGCTCAACAGTACGTCCCGCATGCAGCGAAGTCTTAAAGGTATCGAGAGGCGTTGCCTGACTGATACCATCAATACCCATACGCAGCGTGTTCATATCCCCGCCACTGGCGGTATGTCCGCTAAAGATAACGTTCAGGGCGTCAAAAAAACCAGGCACAGTCGCCGCAATTTCATGCGGCGGCAGCCAGCTTGTCATCTGTACCGGGAATGAGATAAGCAGCACCACGTAACCAATCATGGCGGGGTTAAACGGGTTCTGACCGAGGCCGCCATACAGCTGTTTAGCAATGATAACGGCGAATACCGTGCCTAAAACTACCATCCACCAGGGGGCGAGCGGGGGAATACTCACGGCCAGCAGTAATCCGGTGAGCAATGCGGAGTTGTCTTTTAAAATCGCGACAATGGGTTGTTTGCGCAGTTTAAGCACGCCCGCTTCGGCGGCGATAGCGCTGATGGCGGCCAGAACTATCTGGAACAATGTACCCCAGCCAAAGAACCACAGCTGAGCGGCGATCCCCGGCAATGCAGCCAGTAACACCAGCATCATGATACGCGATGTCTGGCGCTGGTTATGGGTATAAGGGGAGCTTGCTATTCTGAATACCATTTATTCCTCGTTTACAACCTGCTGCTGGGCGGCTTTCTTTGCCTGAGCGCGTGCAATAGCGGCCGCGACGGCGGCTTTACGCGGATCCACCGGTTCGACTGTTTCCGTAACCGCCTGCTGCTCGAGCTTGCGAGCTTTGGCGCGGGCGATAGCCGCTTCCACGGCGGCTTTACGCGGATCCACCGGTTCGGCTGTTTCCGTAACCGCCTGCTGCTCGAGCTTGCGAGCTTTGGCGCGGGCGATAGCCGCTTCCACGGCGGCTTTACGCGGATCCACCGGTTCGGCTGTTTCCGTAACCGCCTGCTGCTCGAGCTTGCGAGCTTTGGCGCGGGCGATAGCCGCTTCCACGGCGGCTTTACGCGGATCCACCGGTTCGGCTGTTTCCGTTACGGTTTCCTGTTCAAGCTTGCGGGCTTTGGCGCGGGCGATAGCCGCTTCCACGGCGGCTTTACGCGGGTCGACCTCTGTGCTGTTGCCTCCAGTTTGGGGAGGGTTTCCCATCCGGGTTGCGCGAGCTTGCGCCTTACGCGCCTCGCGTGCGGCAATCACGGCACTATTGTCAGGTTTTTCGCCAGCCTGAATGACCACCGGCTGCATTGCCTGAGCCTGCTTTTCTTTTACGCGAGCCAGCGCGGCGGCAATGGCATCATGATCTTTAGCCGCAGGCTGAACGGCAGCGCTTTTGTGACGTTCAAGACGTGCTGCTTTTTCACGTTCGAGTCGCGCCTGTCGGGCTTCAAATCGCGCTTTCGCTTCAGCGGCACGTTTTTCTTCCTGACTAATGGCATAAATCTCGGCTTTTTCCTGACGGAAATACTGCACCAGTGGAATATTGCTTGGGCATACCCAGGCGCAGGCACCGCATTCAATGCAGTCCGCGATATTGTGCGCCGTTGCTTTGTCGTGCTGCTGCCCTTTACTGAACCAATAAAGCTGTTGCGGCAGGAGATCGGCCGGACAGGCATCGGCGCATGCGCTACAGCGAATGCAGCCTTTCTCTTCCGGCGTTTCTCCCATTTCACTGGCAGAGGGCGCCAGAAGACAGTTGGTTATCTTCACCACCGGTACATCCAGCCAAGGCAGCGTAAAGCCCATCAGCGGCCCGCCCATAATCACCATCTGGTCGGCGGAAGGGCAGAAGCCCGCGTCGTTGAGCAGATGACGAACCGGCGTGCCTAAACGCGCCCAGACGTTGCCCGGACGGCTGACGGCTTCGCCGGTCAGCGTCACGACACGCTCGGTAATCGGTTCTCCGTCAATCACCGCACGTTTAATCGCGTAGGCGGTTCCAACGTTTTGCATCAGCACGCCGATATCTGAAGAGCGTCCCCCGTGCGGAACCTGCTTGCCGGTCAGGATTTGCGTTAACTGCTTGGCCCCGCCTGACGGGTACTTGGTGGGGATCACGCGTAAGCTGATATCGTGTGAATCAGCCAGCACCGCGCGCAGCATGGAAATTGCCTGTGGCTTGTTATCTTCAATGCCCAGTAGAATTTCGCGTGGCTGAAGAATATGCGCCAGGATGCGGATACCTTCGACGACCTGCGCCGCGCAGTCCTGCATCAGGCGGTCATCAGCCGTAATGTATGGCTCGCATTCAGCAGCGTTAATGATCAGCGTTTCAATTTTATCTCCGCCGCCCTGCAGCTTAACGCCGGTGGGAAAACCCGCGCCACCCAGTCCGGCGACGCCGAACTGGTGAATACGTGCGATCAGCTCTTCCCGGCTGCGGGAACGGTAATCGGCCCAGCCGTCTCGCTCAATCCAGCGATCTTCGCCATCGGCGTCAATAATAACGCTCAGCTCAGCTAATGCCGATGGATGTGCAGTAGAATGCGGGGCAATAGCAACAACGGTGCCTGACGTTGGCGCATGTACCGGAAGCATTTTACCACGCCCAAGGGTTAACGCCTGACCACGCAGCACGGTGTCGCCAACGTTTACGCACAGCTCACCCTCCGCGCCAATATGTTGTTTCAGCGGAATAACAAAGCGTGGCGCCAGCGGAACCTGTCGCAGCGGCGTACCGTTCGACTGGGTCTTCATTTCTGGTGGATGAATGCCGCCATCAAAGTCCCAGATTTTGTTTTTTCTGAATGCAGAGAATAACTTAAACATGTTGTTCCACGGGAATGATGCGCACAGGGATGGTGTTTAAATCCCATTTCCAGCTATCAGGTGTCTCGGCCACCGGGCGTAATTCGATACATTGCGTCGGGCACGGATCAACGCACAGGTTGCACCCGGTGCAGAGATCGCTCATCACCGTGTGCATGGCGCGGGTCGCGCCCACGATCGCATCAACCGGGCAGGCCTGAATGCACTTTGTACAACCGATACAGTTATTTTCATCAATGACCGCCAGCATACGCACGGGGGTAACATCGTGTTCATCACCATCAATCGGCTGCGGGTCGACGTTCAGCAGGGCGGCAATTTTTAACATCACCGCTTCGCCTCCGGGTGCGCAACGGTTGATTTTTTCGCCCTGAGAGCCGATCGCTTCAGCGTAAGGATGACAGCCCGGATAGCCGCATTGTCCACACTGGCTTTGCGGGAGAATTTCATCAATTTTCTCCACGACAGGATCATCTTCGACGGCAAAACGTCGTGAGGCGTAACCCAAAATAGCGCCGAACGCCAGACCCAGTAGACTCACTGCGGCAACGGCAATCCAGATAGCATTCATTACAACTTCACCAAACCACTAAAGCCCATAAAGGCCAATGACATTAAACCAGCGGTAATCAGCGCAATCGCATTACCGCGAAACGGAGCAGGCACGTCCGCCACGGCGAGGCGTTCGCGGATGGCGGCGAACAGTACCATCACCAGCGAGAAGCCGACGGCGGCGGAAAAACCGTATAGCGCCGACTGTAAAAAGTTATGACCGAGATTGATATTCAGTAACGCCACGCCTAATACCGCGCAGTTAGTGGTGATCAGCGGTAGGAAGATCCCCAACAGGCGGTAAAGTGCAGGGCTGGTTTTGCGTACAACCATCTCGGTAAATTGCACGACGACGGCGATGACCAGAATAAAAGCCAACGTGCGCAGATAGATGAGATTGAGTGGAATGAGGATCCAGGTGTCAATCAGCCATGCGCAGATGGATGCCAGTGTCATGACAAACGTCGTGGCAAGGCCCATACCCATTGCGGTTTCCAGTTTTTTGGAAACGCCCATAAACGGGCAGAGCCCCAGAAACTTGACCAGTACAAAGTTATTGACCAGTACAGTTCCGACAAACAGCAGCAGGTAATCAGTCATTTTTCGGCCTGAAATAAAAAAGCCGCCTATTATCTGACAATCTACAACAGGCGACAACAGGTTAACTGTAGGGTTATTACGGATTCACAAACGTCGATTTAACGCGTTGCGAGCGTTTGAAATAGGGCACCAGCAGTGCTGCAGCCAGCAATGGGAACAGCAGTTGGCGCACGGCAAAGGCGTCCGGAACCGGTGAAAACGCAAACGCTTTAATCGCCAGTAACACGGAGATCAGCAGCCATAGAATATAATGCTTAGGCACACAGGCTCTGCGTTTGAAAAACGCAATCGTCAGCCACAGCGTGTAATACCACATGGCAATCGCGGTAATAAAAGAGACGCCCCATAACAGCAAATTTGCCGTACTTTGCGCACCCAGCGTTTGGAAGGTTTGCGGTGTAGCCAGCGCAGTGACATAAAGTAATAACGCCAGCGAAGCGCTCAACAATGCGACTAACAGCCAGGCCAGTGGCCCAAGTAGCCAGCCCCCGATACGTTGTGCCGGTGTGGTAGTCATCTCTTCTCCAGGTTTACGCGCGCAATCAAACATGCCATTCATTTTGGGGCAATTATTATAAAGCTTTTAACGTTGAGCGCTACTTTCTTCTTTATTGCACGTAATGCCAGACTGATTTGGGTACCTGACCAACATCAAACAGACGACCTCCTGAGATAAGCTCCGCACGGCGATGGTCTGCAGCGCGATACATATTGATAATGTCGCTATCGTCGGTGAGCGTGTAGTTAAGATGGTCGAACAGTTTTTCCAGACTTTCGAGTGAACTGATTTTGCGGAATTTTAATAAGTAATCCTGAACAGTCATAAATGGAAATCCATATTAATAAAATAATACCAACGGAGTAGTAAATATAAATAATAAACAACATGCACAGGTAAAAGCGGATTGACGCGCAAATGTGAGAAGAGTGTTCATACCTGTGGAAAAGCAGGCGCTATGCGCACCTGCGGTAAGGGTAACGCGCTTCGCTACAGCAGGCAATATGCACCGGAGTGGGATGCGGCATTATTCTCTTTTTTTGACAAAATTCGATCTTTTGCAGCCAACCCCTGCCGTTACTCGATGTTAATTGCCGGGTTATAAGGGACTGCAGATGCTTATTTCTTCTGCACAGCAGCAACGGGCTCCGGTGGCTGGTAATTGTCAATATGATTGGCAACACCCAGCAGGATCACAGAGACGGTGAGAACAATCCAACCTGCTAATTCAATAAGACGATTCATTACTGATGACATTTGCTTTGATTTATCCATAAACACAGGCTGCAAATGTTACTAATCTCTCAATAATACAGCAAGATAATTGGGAACGATTTCTCCCTCTTTTTCGCTGCAAGTTAAGCATAAGTGGCATATGTTTGACTTAAGTTAATAAACAACCTTTGTAGCGCAATGGTTATTAAACTATTGAGACGTTGCAGGGTATGGTGTGAAATAGGTCAGTCCTGAATTGAGAGGCTATAACATGAGTGACAACATCCGCGTTGGGCTAATTGGCTATGGTTACGCCAGTAAAACCTTCCATGCCCCCCTGATTGTGGGCACACCGGGCCTCGAACTGGCTGCGGTTTCCAGTAGTGATGAAGCAAAAGTGAAGGCAGACTGGCCAACGGTGGCGGTTGTTGCTGAGCCTAAACACCTTTTTAACGATCCGAATATCGACCTGATTGTGATCCCCACGCCTAATGACACTCACTTCCCGTTAGCGAAGGCTGCGCTGGAAGCGGGCAAACATGTGGTTGTTGATAAGCCTTTCACCGTGACACTGTCACAAGCACGCGAACTGGATGCGTTGGCGCGTAGCCTTGGCCGTGTGCTGTCCGTTTTCCATAACCGCCGTTGGGACAGTGATTTTCTGACGTTGAAAGCCCTGCTGGCGGATGGCGTTTTGGGGGAGGTGGCGTATTTCGAATCCCATTTCGATCGATTCCGCCCGCAGGTTCGTGACCGCTGGCGTGAACAGGGGGGGCCGGGAAGCGGCATCTGGTATGATTTAGCTCCGCATCTTCTGGATCAGGCGATTAACCTGTTTGGTTTGCCCGTCAGCATGACGGTAGATCTGGCTCAGCTCCGCCCAGGTGCGCAAGCGACGGATTACTTCCATGCCATCCTGACTTACCCGCAGCGTCGTGTGATTCTGCACGGCACCATGCTCGCTGCCGCGGAGTCGGCCCGTTATATCGTGCACGGATCGCGTGGCAGCTATGTGAAGTATGGTCTTGACCCGCAGGAAGAGCGCCTGAAAAATGGCGAGCGACTGCCTCAGGAAGACTGGGGTTATGACATGCGCGATGGCGTGTTGACGCGAATAGAAGGCGAAGAGCAGGTTGAAGAGACCTGGCTGACTGTACCGGGTAATTACCCGGCGTACTATGCTGGCATTCGTGATGCGCTAAATGGTCATGGTGAAAACCCGGTACCGGCGAGACAAGCTATTCAAATCATGGAGCTGATTGAGCTGGGTCTTGAATCGGCGAAACATCGCTCGACGTTGTGCCTTGCCTGATTAGGCAAATGCCGGATGGCGATGCTCAGCATCGCATCCGGCACTTTAACCGTCACGCTGCGGCGACTTTCTCGCGCAGGGCACGTTTTTCTTCGTTACTCAGAAATGCCATTTCCAGGCCGTTGATTTGCGCCTGACGGATCTGTTCGCGCGTGAGTCCTGCCGCTGGCGCGGCAATGGTGTACTCGTGAATAATATCCACACCCTGTACCGCCGGATCGTCCGTATTCAAACTGGCTAAAACGCCATGCTCAAGGAATGTTTTCAGTGGGTGGGTTGCCAGAGAGGCTACGGTGCTGGTCTGAATGTTCGATGTCAGGCAGGATTCGATGCCGATACGGTGTTCGGCGAGGTAATCCATCAACGCACGATCTTCAACGGCTTTTACGCCGTGACCAATACGTTCTGCGCCCAGCTCTTTAATGGCCTGCCAGATACTTTCTGGTCCCGCGGCTTCGCCCGCATGTACGGTAATACGCCAGCCGGCGTCGCGCGCCTGATTGAAATGCGACAGGAACAGACTGCCCGGGAAACCCAGTTCGTCACCCGCCAGATCCAGCGCCGTAATATGGTCACGGTGGGCTAACAGCGCATCCAGTTCCTGCAGGCAGGCGGTTTCGCCGAAGGTACGGCTCATAATGCCAATTAAGCGAGCTTCGACGCCAAAGGTCTTGCAGCCCTCGCGTACGCCGGCAATGACGGCTTCAACCACGCCCGCAACCGGGAGCTGATGCGCCATCGCCATATAGCCGGGTGAAAAACGTAATTCTACATAGTGCAGGCCGTTACGTGCTGCATCCTCAATATTCTCAAATGCCACGCGGCGACACGCATCCAGCGAGGCCAGTACCTTCACGCCCCAGTCAAGCTTGGATAAAAAGCTCACTAAATCCGGCTCAGTTGATGTGACTTGCACATGAGGGATCAGCGTCTCCAGCGTTTGTGCCGGAAGCGTTAAATTGAACTGACGACCCAGATCCAGGATCGTTTGGGCACGGATGTTACCATCAAGGTGGCGATGGACGTCGGTCAGGGGGAGGGAAGTATCAATCATGGTCGCACTCGTGTATTTAGGTAAAGTGCGTCGTATTATATGAAAAAATCGGGATAAAAAGCTATGTTGCGCAATGAATAATTTCATTGCGCAAGCTTAATTAACGTACAGAACGGATGGCGTTAATCAGCCCCTGAACGCCTTTTTCAAGCTTGGATCTTGGGCATCCGGCATTGAGGCGTACAAAACCGCGACCTTCTTCTCCGTAGGTGTATCCCGGCATGATAGCCACTTTCTGCTGGTGGATGAGAACATCCTGCAAGGCATGGTCATCAATATTGAGCGGACGCAGGTCAATCCATGCCAGATAGGTGGATTGCGGAATCTGCCAGTTGAGTTCGGGGAATGCGGCATTAAGCTCACGCGCAACGTAATGCAGATTGCTGGCAAGATAATCGCGCAGCGCATCAAGCCAACTTGCACCCTGTTGATAAGCGGCAATATGTGCGCTAAGCGCCAGCACCGCAGGCGAGGAAAGACCATCGCGGCCTTTTAACGCGCTGAGGTAATCGTTGCGGCTTTGAGCATCTTCAATGAGTCCGTAAGCCCCGGTTAATGCCGGAATATTAAAACTCTTTGAGCCGGAAGTGAGCAGTGCCCAACTGCCACGCGCGACGTTACTCCACGGGATGTGCGGCCGGTCTGACCATACCATATCCATATGAATCTCATCGGAGATGACTTTTACACCATGGCGCTGACACAGTTCTGCCATGGCTTCCAGCTCGTCGCGCGTCCACACTTTACCCGTTGGGTTTTGTGGGCTGCAAAGCAGAAGAATTTTGCTTTCAGGTCGAGACAGGGCTTTCTCCAGCGCAACCATGTCACAAAACCAGCCGTCGGCGCGTTTTTCCAGTCCGACTGCGCGTACCTGTCGCTGATTACCTTCAATCGCTTTGTAAAACGCATCGTACGCCGGAGTATGGATAACCACCGCATCGCCCACGGATGACCACTGGCGGATCAACTCCGACACCATATAGATGACCGAGGGGCCATATACCAGCGACTGAGGATCTATTTGGGTGTTATGTCGCGAAAGAAACCAGTGGCTTATCGCCGCCAGAAACTCATCATTTTTCCAGCGGCTGTAACCCAACACGCCATGTGACAGGCGCTGAGTCAGCGCCTCCAGAATGCAAGGTGCGGTGGCAAAATCCATATCGGAGATGGTGAATGGCAGCAGGTCGGCTGAACCAAAACGGTCGGCAACGTAATCCCACTGAGTACACCAGGTACCGTGCCTGTCCACAACCTTTGAAAAATCAAACATATTGTTGTCCTTAAGCCTGTACGGTGTTCATCAGAACCGCGATCTCGTCTTTCACTGACTGGACCTGCGGACCGATAACGACCTGAAGGTTATGCTGATTGAGTTGTACTACGCCAATGGCACGATTGTCCTTCAGAGCCTGTACGTTAACAAGCGACATATCTTTCACTGACAAGCGCAGACGGGTGATGCAATTATCCAGGCTGACAATGTTTTCTGCGCCGCCCAGCGCCGCCAGAATAGCAGGGACGTTGTAACCTGATTTACCAGGCGCTCCGGCCATTACTTTTTCGATATTGCTGGCAATTTCGACTTCACGGCCCGGCGTCTTCAAATTGAAACGCGTGATGGCGAAGCGGAAGATCATGTAGTACACCGCAAACCAGATAGCCGCGACAACAGGGACCAGGTACCACTTGGTGGACAATCCGTGCAGGATGCCGAACACCACGAAGTCAATCAGGTTACCGTCAGTGTTACCGATAGTGACGCCAAGCACCGCCATCACGGTGAAGCCAAGACCGGTTAGCAGGGCGTGGATTACATACAGAACCGGAGCGACGAACAGGAATAAGAACTCGAGTGGTTCAGTTGTACCGCCGATGACACAGGCAATCAGACCAGAAATTAATAACCCTTTAATTTTATGACGATTTTCAGGGCGTGCGCAGTGGTACATGGCTAATGCCGCACCCGGTAAACCGCCGAGGAACGCCGGCATTTTACCCTGGGACAGGAAACGTGTTGCGCTTTCAGAGAAACCTTGCGTTGTCGGGCAGCTCAGTTGAGCCTGGAAAATAGTCAGTGCGCCGCTCACGCTATGGCCGCAGACTTCCTGTGTGCCGCCAGCTTCGGTGAAGCGAATGAGTGCCACCAGAATATGGTGCAGGCCAAAAGGCAGCAGCAGACGCTCACCGGTGCCAAACAGCATAGGACCAAATTCCCCCGCGCTATTGATGATGTGACCGAGTCCGGTAATGCCCATGGCGAAAACCGGCCAAATCAGGGGAATGACCAGCCCGACCAATCCCATCACCACCGAGGAGATGATAGGCACAAAGCGCGTACCACCGAAAAACGCCAGCGCATCCGGCAGACGAATGTTGTGGAAGCGTTCATGCAGCATCCAGACAATGATCCCGGCAATAACGGCACCGAGGATCCCGGTGTCGATCGACTGGATCCCCAGAATGTTTTGCACGTTGTTGGCTTTCAGGATCGCCGCATCTGTGGTGGGTAAGATACCTTTGGCGGTTAACCAGAAATTGACGGCGAGGTTCATGACCGCATAACCGACAAAACCGGCAAACGCCGCAACGCCTTTGTTCTCGCGCGCCAGGCCCAGAGGAATGGCAATACAGAACATGACTGGCAGGAAGCTAAACGCAAATGAGCCAACTTTACTCATCCAGGTAAAGATGGCCTGAAGCACCGGATTCCCCAACGCCGGGATCAGCGTCAAGACATCATGGCTACTCAACGAGCTGCCGATCCCCAACATGATCCCGCAAAATGAAAGCAGCGCTACAGGCAGCATAAAGGTTTTGCCCAACTGCTGGAAAAATTCCCATAACGTTATTTTTGGTGTGGTTCTCGCCGTCATCAAACGACTCCTTGTAAAGGCTAGCTGACTAATGATGGCGAGAAGATAAAACGTTTTACCTAATTTTAGTGCGGTATAAATCACATTATCGAACGATAATAGGGGGTATAAATATAAGTGATTGATAAAACGTTTTATCCGTCACGTTATCAGGGAGTTTTCTGTTTTTATGGCTATAGCCAAAAAAATAACCATCCATGATGTTGCGCTGGCTGCGGGGGTTTCGGTCAGCACCGTCTCATTGGTGCTCAGTGGAAAAGGGCGAATTTCATCAGCGACTGGGGAGCGGGTGAATGCTGCTATTGAGCAACTGGGGTTTGTGCGTAACCGCCAGGCATCAGCGCTGCGCGGCGGGCAGAGCGGAGTAGTTGGTTTGATTGTACGCGATCTTTCAACGCCGTTTTACGCCGAGCTGACGGCGGGTCTGACGGAAGCGTTAGAAGCGCAGGGGCGCATGGTCTTCTTACTGCACGGCGGTAAAGATGGGGAGCAGCTGGCGCAGCGTTTCGCGATGTTACTCAACCAGGGGGTGGATGGCGTGGTCATTGCCGGGGCCGCTGGCAGCAGTGATGCACTGCAACAGTTGGCCGCTGATAAAGGGATCCCGGTGGTATTTGCATCCCGCGCCAGCTACATGGATGACGCAGACACCGTCAGGCCCGATAACATGCAGGCTGCACAGTTACTGGTTGAACATCTTATCCGCCACGGACACCAGCGTATTGCCTGGCTGGGCGGGCAGAGTTCTTCATTGACTCGCGCAGAGCGCGTCGGCGGCTATTGTGCAACGTTACTAAAATATGGTTTACCGTTTCATAGCGACTGGGTGCTGGAGTGCTCATCCAGCCAGAAGCAAGCCGCAGAAGAGGTAACGGCGCTGTTACGCCGCAATCCCACGATCAGCGCGGTGGTGTGCTACAACGAAATAATCGCCATAGGCGCCTGGTTTGGCTTGATGAGAGCAGGACGTCAGAGTGGCGAAATTGGTGTCGATCGCTATTTCGAACAGCAAATATCGTTGGCCGGATTCGCTGATGTGGCGGAAAACGCGTTGGACGATATCCCGATTACCTGGGCCTGTTCGCCCGCGCGTGAAATGGGATACACCCTTGCTGAACGTATGCTACAACGCATTGCCCACGATGAAGGTCATTCACGCAATCTGACGCTTTCCGCTCGTCTGGTGGCGGCGAAATAAAAAAGCCCGATAAACACTGTTATCGGGCCTGTCACCGACGAGTGATTATTGTTGCGGGATGGCAGGGGCATCCGGCTGTGTAAGAGAAGGCATACCGAACATACCAACAAACTCATCCAGCGGCATTTTTTGTCCGTTCAGCGTCACCTGGCCGTTTGCGTATTGCAGGCTGGTGCCGATAACGTTGTCCTGCAAAGTCGTAATGCGGAACATCTGACCCATCGCCGCCAGGCCATTAACCTGTTGCTTCGCCAGACCAGCCGCTTCTTCCTGCTGATATCCTTCCAGTTTGGCAATTTGCGTCATGAACTCAGTCGCCATATCGACAGGGATGGTCAGTTTCGCATCCAGCGATTTGACGGAACGATCCACTTCCTGGGCCAGCGTTTGCGGATCCACCGTGTTTGCGGTCGGATCTTTTAGCAGCAGTGACAGATTAAATGTGGTTTCACCTTTTGCATTCTTCCAGCTCAGTGGAGCAATGGTGACAACCGGTTCGCCTTTCATCAGAATCGGTAGCGCATTAAAGAAGGCTTCGGTGACTTTCTGCTGATAAAGCTCAGGATTTTGGACCACATCAATCTGCGCCATCAGCGCTTTGGTTTGGGCGCTGTACTGCTGGCTGAACTGGTGCAGTGCTTCACCGTCAATCTGGCCAACTTTTAACGTCAGCTTACCGCTCCCCATATCCTGGCCCTGCAATTTAAGGCTGTTCAGGGTGTAATCCAACTGGCTGTTGACGGTTTTGCCATCGTTAATCAGATCGGATTTGCCATCGATACCCATGCCTTCCAGCACCGCCAGCTCTTTGCCCTCGACTGAAATCGACAGTTTTTCGAGGGACAATTTCTGATCGCCGATGCGCTCACCAAAGCTTGCGATACTGCTGGAACCTTCAGTTTTCAGGTTATTGAAAGTAACTTGTACTTTCTGATCATACTCATTGACGGCATTAACCAGGCCACTTTGCGCCTCGCCAGTCAGCGACACCGCATTACCATCCTTATCTGCCGTAAACTGGAACTCCCCGCCGCTAAAGGCCACTTTTTCGTCGCCTTTCTCGTAGTTCAGCGGTTTGAGGGAGAGATCGGAACGGGTATCCCCACTGTAGCCAATACGGGAATTAATGATGAATGGCGTCTCACCTTTGGCAATATCAAACAGCGGTTTCGTCACGTCGTTATTGACCAGCGTCGTTTTCACGGAGGCCATTGCCGGAACAAGATTCAGTGATTTCAGCTGAGCCAGCGGGAAAGGACCGTGATCCACGGTTTCATTCAGGACGATGCTTTGTCCCGGTTTCAGCCAGGAATCTGCCTGACCGGCGACAGGTTTAACCACCAACTGCAGTTGGCTATTGAACACGCCGCGCTGGTAGTTTTGATAACTCAGTTCAATGCCCGCCTCTGGGGAGTAGCGTTTTAACTGATCGTTTGCCTGCGTCACCATCTCGGCGAGATGCGTTTCGAGTTTCTTTCCTGTGTACCAGGCGCCGCCCGTCCAGACGATACCCAGTGCAACCACCACACCCGCAGCTACCAGCGATTTTTTCATTTTGATATCCATAAAATAAAACCAGGCGTTTGAAGACGCCTGGAGGAGTGACATGTCTTTAACTCACTACAGCTTAGCAAGAGTTGTTAAAAATATCAGTATCTTGCTACAGCTTGTTATAAACCTGAGCTAAACGGCCCGTGCCGCTGACGTTTACCGGCGATTCATTCGCGCTAATAAAGGCCGACTCACCCGGCTGCAGCACCAGACGCTGCTCGCCCTTGCTCAGCACAGCTTCACCTTCGATGCAGAACAAAATGGCCGCACTTTGCTGGCTGATATCTGCGCCATTGGCGGTCAGTTCATGCAAGGAGAACGCGAAATCGTCGACCGGAATGGGGAAGTCCAGTTCGCTGTCAGTCTTAACTGGCGTGGTCAGCAGTTGATTGGCTGGCTTGGCGACAAACTTAACGTTGGCGACCAGCTCCGGGATATCAATGTATTTTGGCGTCAGTCCGGCGCGCAGCACGTTGTCCGAGTTAGCCATTACCTCCAGCGCCACACCTTGCAGGTAGGCGTGTGGGGTTTCGGCAAATAAGAACATCGCTTCGCCAGGATTGAGTTTCACCACATTGAGCAGCAGCGGGGAGAAGAGCCCGCTGTCATTCGGATAGAAATCGGCGATCAGGCGAATGGTTTGCCACGGTTCACCCTGCTGGCTGTTCAGCGCCGATTTCAGGATCGCCAGCGCATGGGATTTCTCCTCATCCTGCATATTCAGCAAGCTGGCGAAAAGATAGCTCAGACGTTCCGCGCTCGGTTCCTGCAGGAAATGCGCAATCGCCGGATGCGCGGCGGACACCGGTTGTAACAATGCGACAATGTCTGAGAACTCGCGGAATGCGTTCATCGCCAGGAACGGTGTCAAAGCAAAAACCAGTTCAGGTTTGTGGTTAGGATCTTTGTAATTGCGCTCGGCGGCATCCATCGGGATCCCCGCCGCGTTTTCTTTGGCAAATCCGATTTCAGAGTTGTGCTTGTTAGGATGAACCTGAATCGAAAGAGGTTGCGCGGCGCACAGCACTTTAAACAGGAAAGGCAGTTCACCAAAGTGTTTCGCAACGGCATCGCCTAACAGTGCGGATTTATCGTGTTCGATGACATCACGCAGAGCGACCGTCTGGCCGTCAGCGTTCAGAACCTGCGAACTGCTTTTCGGATGCGCGCCCATCCACAGCTCAGCCATCGGTTGCTGATTGGGGTTGGCAATCCCATAAAGTTCCGTTAACGCAGTTTTACTTCCCCAGGCGTAGTTCTGCACTGAGTTGATGAGTTTTTGCATTCTCAAGCCCTGTTTCAATGTGGAATTTTCTACGGCTATTAAACCAAGAAACCCTGAGCGAAGTAACCTGCACATGTAAAAAGTCGTACTTGTCTCAGTTTTTGTTAAAAAATTGTGTAGGATATGGTGACTCGCTTTTAATACCCTGAGTAATTCCGGTTGCAGAAAGCCTTTCCTTCTACAACCCGACCTGCGGCAGGGAAGCAGGGCAATGGAACATCTGCCCAGAGAATAACCAGACCGAGCAGTAAGTGAGAGCACAATGTCAAACAAACCCTTTCATTATCAGCATCCTTTCCCCCTCAAAAAGGATGATACCGAATACTATCTGCTGACCAGCGACCATGTCTCCGTTGCCGAATTTGAAGGGCAGGAGATTGTTAAAGTCGCGCCGCAAGCCTTAACGCTGCTGGCTCGTCAGGCCTTCCATGATGCATCGTTTATGCTGCGTCCTGCGCATCAGCAGCAGGTGGCCGACATTCTGCGTGACCCGGAGGCCAGCGAAAACGACAAATATGTGGCCCTGCAATTCCTGCGGAATTCTGATATTGCGGCAAAAGGTATTTTGCCGACCTGTCAGGACACCGGCACCGCGATTATCGTGGGTAAAAAAGGTCAGCGCGTCTGGACCGGCGGCGGTGATGAAGCTGCGCTGGCGCGCGGTGTGTATAACACCTACATCGAAGACAACCTGCGCTATTCACAAAACGCCGCGCTGGATATGTATAAAGAGGTGAACACCGGTACCAACCTGCCGGCACAGATAGATTTGTATACCGTCGATGGCGATGAATACAAATTCCTGTGTATTGCCAAAGGCGGTGGTTCGGCGAACAAAACCTATCTGTACCAGGAGACCAAAGCGCTGCTCACGCCGGGCAAATTAAAAAATTACCTGGTTGAGAAGATGCGAACGCTGGGAACAGCGGCTTGCCCGCCGTATCACATTGCGTTTGTGATCGGTGGAACCTCAGCGGAAGCCACGCTGAAAACGGTGAAACTGGCGTCGGCTAAATATTACGATGAGCTGCCGACCGAAGGTAACGAACATGGTCAGGCATTCCGCGATGTGGAGCTGGAAAAAGAGCTGCTGATTGAGGCACAGAATTTGGGGCTGGGCGCGCAGTTCGGCGGGAAGTACTTCGCTCATGATATCCGCGTGATCCGCCTGCCGCGTCACGGTGCGTCGTGTCCGGTTGGTATGGGCGTTTCTTGCTCAGCCGATCGAAATATCAAAGCTAAGATCAACCGTGAAGGTATCTGGATCGAAAAACTGGAGCATAATCCAGGCAAATATATACCAGAAGAGTTGCGCCAGGCGGGAGAAGGCGAAGCGGTACGCGTTGACCTCAATCGTCCGATGAAAGAGATCCTGGCCCAGTTGTCGCAGTACCCGGTTTCTACACGTCTGTCGCTTAACGGCACCATTATTGTTGGCCGTGATATTGCGCATGCGAAACTGAAAGAACGGCTGGATAACGGCGAAAGTTTGCCGCAGTATGTTAAAGATCATCCGATCTATTACGCTGGCCCGGCAAAAACGCCGGAAGGCTATGCCTCTGGTTCGCTTGGACCAACCACGGCAGGGCGTATGGATTCGTATGTTGACCAGCTTCAGTCCGCAGGTGGCAGCATGATCATGCTGGCGAAAGGCAACCGCAGCCAGCAGGTGACCGATGCCTGTCATAAGCATGGCGGCTTCTACTTAGGCAGCATCGGCGGCCCGGCAGCGGTGCTGGCCCAGGGCAGTATCAAGAGTCTGGAGTGTGTGGAATACCCTGAACTGGGGATGGAAGCCATCTGGAAAATTGAAGTGGAAGATTTCCCGGCGTTTATCCTGGTGGATGACAAAGGCAACGATTTCTTCAAACAGATTCAGACGTCGCAGTGCGCACGCTGCGTTAAGTAACGTCAGCCGCCCTTCGGGGCGGTTTTTTTTTACCGCACGAACCACCAAACGACAGATTAATCCTCGTTAATACTCATAAGACCAATGCAAATGGGCAATGTCGAAACATAACCTAATCAATTGTTAATGTAAGGAGCAGGTAATGGTAACGGTACGCCGCGAGAATGATTCAATGGGGGCGATTGATGTTCCAGCCGATAAGCTTTGGGGCGCGCAAACCCAACGTTCGCTGGAGCATTTTCGTATCTCTACGGAGAAAATGCCGGTCTCGCTGATCCATGCGCTGGCGCTGACGAAACGCGCCGCAGCAAAGGTTAACCAGGATCTCGGGCTACTGGCGGAGGATAAAGCCAGGGCTATTATGCAGGCCGCAGATGAGGTGTTGGCGGATAAACACCGCGATGAGTTTCCGCTGGCCATCTGGCAAACCGGGTCAGGAACACAAAGCAATATGAACATGAACGAGGTGCTGGCAAACCGGGCCAGCGAGTTGCTGGGCGGCGTGCGGGGGATGGAACGGAAAGTTCACCCCAACGATGATGTTAATAAAAGCCAAAGCTCGAATGATGTGTTCCCGACCGCAATGCACGTTGCCGCGCTGCTGGCACTGCGTAACTCACTGATCCCGCAGTTAAATGTGTTAACCAAAACGCTCAGTGATAAATCACACGCTTTCGCGGATATCGTCAAAATTGGTCGTACACATCTGCAAGATGCAACCCCGCTTACGCTCGGCCAGGAGATTTCCGGCTGGGTGGCAATGCTTGAACATAACCTCAGACACATTGAAAACAACTTACCCCACGTGGCGGAACTGGCGCTGGGAGGAACCGCGGTAGGGACCGGACTGAACACGCATCCGGAATATGCCCGTCGGGTCGCGGATGAATTGCGGGACATTACCTGTGCGCCGTTCGTTACCGCACCGAATAAATTTGAAGCGCTAGCTACCTGCGATGCACTGGTTCACGCCCACGGCGCGCTAAAAGGGTTGGCGGCATCGCTGATGAAAATCGCCAACGATGTGCGCTGGCTGGCATCCGGTCCACGTTGCGGGATTGGCGAAATTTCGATTCCTGAAAATGAACCGGGCAGCTCCATTATGCCGGGTAAGGTCAATCCTACCCAGTGTGAAGCGCTGACCATGCTTTGCTGTCAGGTAATGGGCAACGATGTCGCCATCAACATGGGCGGAGCGTCAGGTAATTTTGAGCTCAACGTTTACCGACCAATGGTCATCCACAATTTCCTGCAGTCGGTGCGTCTGCTGGCTGACGGTATGGAAAGCTTTAACGAGCACTGCGCGACAGGAATCGAGCCTAATCGTGAACGAATCGATCAACTGCTCAACGAGTCGCTAATGCTGGTGACCGCGCTCAATACACATATCGGTTATGATAAAGCCGCTGAAATTGCCAAAAAGGCGCACAAAGAGGGGCTGACGTTAAAAGCCTCCGCCCTGGCGCTGGGGTATCTAACCGAAGCGGAGTTTGACAGCTGGGTACGCCCGGAACTGATGGTTGGCAGTATGCGGTCAGGCAGTTAATCCGCAACGTACAGGTGCAGCCGGGGAATAATCAATCTCAACGGCTGCGCCTGAGGTTTAAAACGATGCTGAACATTGTCGGCATCATAATTCAGTAACTCGCCGATATCTGGTACGGTCATGCCGTTTTCATTGTTGATCAACGCGATCAAGGGCGTCGGGCAGGCATATTGCACCTGCTTTTGTTCTCCTTTGTACCAGACGCGGGCGATGGGCTGCACTTTTACCGGCCGTTTAATCTTCAGGCGCGCCTGCTGGCCCAGGGCGGCGACATCCTGATATTCCCGTTCAAGCTTCGCCTGCCACTCTTCCCGCGTCCAGGGATGTACGCTGCGCGGCGACGTCAGGCTTTTTTCCAGTTGTTGTAGTACTTCATCGCGTTTCAGATTTTTAATAATGTGTTTGTTGGCCCAGCCAAATCGCAGGGTGGCAGGCTCTCTGACAAGGGTGAGCGTACGATAGGCATTCAGCGTAATCAGTCCCGGCAGGTGGCGATGCACCCATTCAAAACGCGCTGCCGGTGCCAGTCCTGATTCCACCGTGACAATGCGCTCGAAGGTAGTTTTTAGCTGGTTAATACGCTGTATTTGCTCTTCCAGAGCGCGCTGAACTGCGTTATCTACCTGATAACACAGTACGCCTGGCAGGCGGACGGCCGCTTTGCTGCTACGATTCTCGGACTGTTGCTGGATAAACAGATGACGATAGTGGCGTAGCGCCAGCGTTTCAGCCTCTTTACCTAAATGTTGCTTAACATCAATGTTCTGCAGTGGGGCATGCTCTGCCTCTTTGACTACTTCCGGTAACGAGAAGACGCGCGCAATCAGCAGCGTTTGCTGCAACAGATTGTCGTTCAGAAGCGCCAGCTCTTGCTCCATCTGGCGGAAGGTGCCGTTCAGGCGGTCGACGAGATCATAACGGGCCATAGATTTACCATTTTAGTTACAACATACTTTTTTATAGCACAACCTCCACCATTTGACCACCGAGCCGAATGGGTCAGGCAGCTGAAATTTCAGGAATGTTATGCCAGACGGGCCAACTGAAACAAAAGCGGGCACCGCCGAGTTCACTTTCATCACAGACGACCGTACCGCCCATAGCCAATGCGATCGAGTGAACAATGGCTAGCCCAAGCCCGCAACCACCGGTCGCCCGGTCACGGCTGGGGTCAAGGCGTACAAACGGTTCAAAAACCTGTTCGCGGGCGTCTGGAGCAATACCGGGACCGTCATCTTCCACAACCAGCGTCGCCTGATTGCCATTCAATAACAGGCTCGCTTGCACCGTAGACTGGCAATAGCGCAGGGCGTTATTCAGTAGATTATCCAGTACGCGCTCCATCAGGCGCATATCCAGCGCGCCGTAGTCGCCAATATTAAGATGGCGTAAGCGCACCGCACGCTCAGGGTTTACGCTTTGCACATCCTCCAGATGGGTTGTCAGCCAAACGGCCAGATCCGGTACGCTGAGCTTCAGTTCATTTTGCGGACGGTCCAGCCGGGCATAGGTCAGTAATTCTTCGATTAACCCTTCCAGTTGGCCAATATCGCGATTCAGCGCCTGGGATTCCTGCGCGGTGAGGTTATCACTCATTTCCAGACGATAACGTAGGCGTACCAGTGGGGTACGAAGCTCATGGGCAATGCCATCGATAAGTTGTTTCTTACTGGCGATTAGCGCATTGATATTGTCTGCCATCTGGTTAAACGCGATACCCAATCGCTCAAAGCTGGAACCGCTGTCAAAATGGAGGCGTTCGCCCAGATGTCCTTCCCCAAAACGCTGTGCAGCAGCTTCCAGTCGCAGCATTTCCTGCCAGTGCGGACGCATCCAGATAAGTACCGGAAAGGCCAGCGAGATAGCAATAAACGCCATCAACGCGATGTCCAGCAAGCGCATTTGATGGAGAAAATAGAGATAGGGAAGCGGGCCGACGGCCAGCACGTAATGGCTGCGTGGGATCCGTTGAATAAATGTGTACTGATCGTCAAGCGCCACGATATCGCCTTCGCGCAAACGTTGCATTGTTTGAACGTCCAGCGTGTACTTATTTAACGGTTCAACGCGCAGGTCAAAGGAGAGGTTCAAATCCATCTCCTTCAGCGTTTTACCCCAGTCACGTGGCGGGATCTCGCGAAGCTCGCTGCGCATCAGGTATAACGAGCTTTTCATTAAATCGTCGAGCGATTGTCTGCCTGCGCGCTCTGCGGTGAATTTATAGACCAGGCCGACCAGCAGGGTCATCACCAGAAAGCAGACAAACAGCAGGAGATAAAACTGTACAAACAGCTTCTTCATAAAAAATCACCGAATACATAATATAATGCTCACCGATACTCTCAAAATTGCTGTGATATAAAAATATGAATTTCAATCGCTGTTGTTATTTACTACTCATTTTCGCAGCGTTAGGCTGCATTTTCACCTCGCATCCCTTTGTTATATGGTTTTTGCTCGCCAACATACTGACGTTGGCAATGTACGGTGCGGATAAAATGGCAGCGCGCAGGGCCTGGCACCGAGTGCCGGAGTCCACTTTGCTGCTGTTTGGCGTTGTTGGCGGGTGGGGTGGCGCGATAGCCGCTCAACAACTCTTTCGCCATAAAACACAAAAACAGCCATTCAAAACCTATTTCATTATCAGTGTGATAGTGAATGTGTCTGTCATCGGAGCGGCCTATCATTTCTATCCCATTTCATCCTGGTGAACGTCAGTGACAGGCAGCCTGCTTACTTGAGACAGGAAACGTACTTTTCACCTGAGCGCTGCACGATGTCATCGGCATTTTTCGTTATGTCCTTCCCTTCAAACGCGCCATAGAGTTGCTTAAATTTCACCGTACTCAGGCGGTGGGTAATGTCGCTGACCGTTGCGGCTGGCAGTGGCAACATATTGGGGTAGCTCCACATAAAGGAGACGGCATGCGCCCCAGGGGTGACCTGAACGATATCGCCGGAAAGCACCACGCCTTCATCTCGCGCCCAGTGCAGAACGCAGCCGCCAGCAAAGTGTCCGCCGAGGCGTATCACACTGACGTCGCGTGTCAGTTCCAGGGTGTCGCCATCCCAAAATTTAATCCATGGGCTGTCGCGCATTACCCACTTGCGGTCATTGGCATGGAGATAAATGGGAGCGTTAAATTCGTCAGCCCAGTCTTGCATGGTGGTGTAGTAATGAGGATGCGAAATCGCGATGGCCTTAAGCCCGCCCAGGGACGTTATTAGCATTTTTGTGGCGTCGTCGAGCGTGGCAATGCAGTCCCATAAAATATTGCCTTCCGGAGTACGCAGAATAAACGCCCGTTGATCAATTGCAAAACCAGGAACGGTGCGGATGCTGAGGAGGGTGCTGTCATGTTGCCGCCACTTATTTGTGTGCGAAGCACAAAGTGCGACAAAATCGACCCATTCCTGCCCGGTCGCGGGAACATACTGACGTTCGTCCTGGCAGATATCGCAATGTTCAGGAAGGGCATCTGCAACCTCATAGGATGTTCCACAGGCTTTGCATAACGTGATCATCGTGTCTTCCTCTATTGAAAAAACACAGTCAGCATGGCACACCGATACGCAAGGGTGTGCCCTTTAGTGCTCTACACGATAAGCCAGGAATGGTGGGCGTGGGTCGTTGTGGCCCAACCAGCAGAAAGCAGGAATAATGTCTACACCGTCCCTGTCGAGGGTCATTTCCGGCGAAAAAAATGAGGATAATGTTTGGAAAATAGTCTGTTCAACACCTGGCTCAGCCGTTGGGGACTTACTCCTGATGGCCAACCGCTTGAGACGCACACATCACAGCTTTTGCCCGTGGTGACCAAAGATGGTCAGAAAGCCATACTCAAACTCACCGACGATGACAGTGAACGAAACGGCTGCGAACTAATGGTCTGGTGGAACGGGAATGGTGCTGCGAAAGTGCTTGCTCATGCAGCAGGGGCGATTCTGTTAGAACGAGCAACAGGGGTGGGGTCTTTAGCGGACATGTCCTGGTCCGGCAATGATGCGCAGGCCTGTCGCATTATTTGCCATGCAGCCAGTCGACTCCATCTCCCCCGGAATGCGTCAACGCCTGCGTTAACACCGCTGCTTTATTGGTTTCGCTGTCTGGCTCCTGCCGCGAAAAAGCATGGCGGCATCCTGACGCATTGTGCAGCGGTGGCAAACGTATTGCTCTCCTCTCCCCAGAATGAAGTCGTATTGCACGGTGACTTACACCACGGCAATATTCTTGATTTCGGAACGAAAGGATGGCTGGCTATCGATCCTAAAGGGCTGGTGGGCGAGCGTGGCTTTGATTACGCCAATATTTTTACTAATCCCGATCTTGCCGCCCCCACCAAACCTGTCGCCATTGAGCCAGAAATATTCGCACAACGGGTAAATATTGTGTCTGAAATCGCGAAGATTGAACGGCAGCGTTTGCTGATGTGGATTATTGCCTGGTGTGGGTTGTCGTCTGCCTGGTTTCTGCAAGAAGGAGACTGCGCCACGATACCCCTGCGCATCGCAGAGTTAGCGAGCGCGGAACTCACTTTTGGGGGGTAATCAATTTTGATCTACGACACGGGGCTGGTAATTCTTTAGAGTTATCATTAGCCTGGTAAATGTTTATTAATCAATCATTGAACGGCGGTGTGGTGTGTTGTTTAGCGAAAATTTGACAGGCTGTGAGCAATGAACGCATTGTTTTTATTATTAAAAAAACGCCCGAACATTATTTTGTTGATGGTCTTACTCATCGGGGCAAACATCGTGGCGTGGCTGTGGGCTTTCACTGTGTTTAGCAACAACACATCGTTACTGGCACTCAGTCTGATCGCGTGGTGCTATGGTTTGCGCCATGCTGTTGATGCCGATCATATCGCCGCGATAGATAGCGCTACGCGCAAACTTATGCAGCAGAAAAAACGCGCCCTGACGACGGGAGCCTGGTTTTCTCTGGGGCATTCCACCATTGTGGTACTGGCAAGCATTGGCATTGCGTTGACCACCAGCGTGTTTAAGCAACACATGGCATGGTTTCAGAATGTCGGCGGTCTGATAGGTACCACGGTCTCTGCCGTATTTCTGCTGATTCTGGCTACCATTAATCTCGTTATTTTCTGTCATGTCTGGAAGGCTTTTCGTCATCTAAAACGCACCGGTACTTACGATGGCACCACAGAGGAAATGACAGTTTCAGGCCCGCTGAACTGGCTTTTCCGCTCGGCGTTTCGGCTGGTAGGCAAAGACTGGCATATGTATTTTGTCGGCTTTTTGTTTGGCCTGGGTTTTGATACCGCTACTGAAATTTCTCTGCTCGGAATTTCTGCTTCAAGCGCGTCCAGTGGCATGTCGGTGTGGTCAATTCTCGTGTTCCCGGCGCTGTTTACCTGCGGCATGGCGCTGATTGACTGCCTTGACAGTATCCTGATGGTTGAGGCCTACGGATGGGCATTCAATAAGCCGCAGCGTAAGCTCTATTACAATATGACCATCACCGGGACCTCGGTAATTGTTGCGCTTTTTATTGGCGGGCTGGAGGCGCTGGGGCTTCTCTCTGACGCATTTTCGCTTCAGGGTGGTTTGTGGGATACCGTCAGCGAGTTGAGTGACCATATGGGGAATGTCGGGTTTGCGATTATTGGCGTCTTTATCGGCTGCTGGATTATTTCTGCAGTAAATTACCGTTGGAAAAAATACGACGGGCTGACGTTTAGTTGACACAAAAGAAAGCCTTCCGTGAAAGGGAAGGCTTGGATCTTACTTGAGGGCTGACTAATTCGCGGTGACGATACACACCTTCTTCATCACCCAAATCTGGGTGATATTATAAGTGACGGTGTAACGTATAATGGTCGACCCGGTGGGATTACATTTGAGGCTCATCGTCCCAGGCGTGCGGTGCGAACAGATAACCTTTGTTGCGCACCGTTTTGATTCGATAGGGCTCAGTCGCGTTATCGAGCAGTTTTTTGCGTAACCGGGAAATCGCGACATCAACGCTGCGATCCATGCCGTCATAACTTACGCCGCGCAGGTTCTTCAGCAGCGCATCGCGGTCCATAATTTGCCCGGCATGGGTTGCCAGCTCCCACAGTAATTCAAAATCTGCGGTGGAAAGAGAGACTTGCTCGCCGCCGAGCAGTACGGATCGATTGGTTGGGTCGATAGTGAGTGTGCCAAAGCGCAGCTTTGTGTGCGGCGTGATGGTTGCCGCCTGAATGCCTTTAGACTGGACTGAGTGTTCATTCTGGCGCAGATGCAGACGCAGACGAGCAAGCAGTACAGCTGGCGGCGTTGTCTTCAGAATATAGTCACAGGCACCCATTTCCAGCGCCAGAATATGGTTCATATCGCTGTCCAGCGAGGTGAGCAGGACAATAGGACCCTGCCAGCGTCCGCGCAAATCGCGGCAGATAGTCATCCCATCTTTGCCCGGCAGCATGATATCTAATAACACCAAATCGGGTTGAACTTGCAGGATTTTCTCCTCGGCCAAATCACCTCGAGGCTCAACGATAACCTCAATATCATGCCGGGCCAGATAGGCTGCAATCAGCGAGCCAACTTCGGGATCATCTTCAACAAATACGATGGTGTTCATATCATTCATTTTGAATATAAAACGCCAACATACACCGCCCCGGTTTTTCCTTCCATTAATCTTTTCTAAACAAGAACGCTTCCGTTATGCTAGAGGCTGATGTTATTGATGTGTTAAGGCAGGGTGATGGGACTCGTTATAAAAGCGGCGCTCGGTGCGTTGGTGGTGGTGTTAATTGGTGTACTGGCGAAAACAAAGAACTACTATATTGCCGGATTAATTCCGTTGTTCCCGACCTTTGCGTTGATTGCCCACTATATCGTGGCCAGTGAACGTGGGATCGAAGCGTTGCGTACAACCATTGTCTTCAGCATGTGGTCGATTATTCCCTATTTTGTCTACCTC
The DNA here is from genome assembly GCF_027919895.1 of Citrobacter sp. 21OH12SH02A-Citro. NCBI lineage: Bacteria > Pseudomonadati > Pseudomonadota > Gammaproteobacteria > Enterobacterales > Enterobacteriaceae > Citrobacter > Citrobacter sp. 21OH12SH02A-Citro. The sequence continues at coordinate 2,498,891 of NZ_CP114801.1, read as the reverse complement.
GTTTCGCTGTGGTATTTCACCGGATTTATGCGCTTACCCGTTGCGCTCGGCGGTTCAGTGGTGTGCTGGGGCCTGAGCGCATGGTTGCTTATTTTTTGTTGGATTAAACTGCACTAACGCAGATGACGCCCGCCATCAAGGGCAAAACTACGCCCGGTGACAAAACAGCTGGTCAACAGATAGTCAATTAAATCAATGACCTCTTTTTCACCCGGCGCTGTTTTCATCAGTGATTTGTTCAATGCCTGCTGACGATACTCTGCATCGTCACCCTCGTTAAACAGGATTAGCGAGGGGGCGATGGCGTTCACTTTTACTTCCGGTGCAAGTTTGCGCGCGAACGAGCGGGTCATGTTGTCCAGCGCCGCTTTGCTGGCTGCATAAGCAATGTGCTTATCGCTGCCACGCTCCACAACATAATCCGTAAAATGGATAATATCGCTGGCCGCGTGTCCATGCCCGCGCAGCAATCCTTCCAGCGCGTGGTTGAGCAGGTAGGGGGTATTGACGTGAATCTGCATCATGGCCGACAGCACTTTGGTTAACGGCGCACCGGGCTTTTCTGCAAGCCAGGCACTGGCATTATGCACAATACCGCGCAGGCCATCCGTCTGTGCTTTGACCTCATCCGCAAAGGCCAGTACGCCTTCATCGGTGGAAAAATCAGCCTGGATACACAGCACGCCCGCATCTCGCAGGCCATCAATAGCCGGATAATGCGTGCGGTAGCTAACGATAACTGGCTGTTTTTGATTAATAAAGTGCCATGCGACGGCGAGGCCGATACGTCGACCTCCTCCGGTGATAAGAATTGGCAAAGGGGGTTTTTTACCCATCGTAATCTCCATGTGTCGCGAACGATGGGGACAATGTTACCCCATCAACATCCAGGTCGCCGGAACAGCAGCAACAAGCAGCAGGCCGATCAGCGCCATTTCCTGGCGTTTTAATACGTTTTCATGCGCGTGTGTTTTACGGGCATAAAGGAAGACCAGCAGCCCTGGCGCATACAGCACCACAGACAGCAGCAGGTGCATCGGACCTGACGCATACAATAACCATATGCCATAAATACTCGCTCCGATACCGACAGCCTTATGAATTGGACGAGTGGCAATTTTCAGCAGAAATGCGCCGACCAGTAAATAGGGCACCAGAATCATTTCTGAGGCGATGGTTAATAACGTATTGTAGTCGGAACCTGTGAGCCAGATCAGCACCAGGCAAATCTGTACGCAGATATTGGTCAGCCACAGCGACGCCGATGGCGCGCCTTGCGCGTTCTGCCGCGCAAAAATGCGTGGAAACGCTTTGTGCGTGGAGGCGAGGAACGGCACTTCCGCCGCCATAATCGTCCAGCTTAAATAAGCACCGCACACGGAGACAATCAGACCTGCGGCAATAATAATTTCACCCCATGGCCCCATCATTTTCACCATCAGACCGGCCATTGACGGGTTGCGGATCTCCGCCAGTTCGGGACGCGCGACAACGCCCAGAGACAGCAGGGTGACAAGCAGATAAACGCCCAGCGCGGCGAGTACCGCCAGCAGCGTAGCGCGTCCGACATCGCGTTTGTTTCTGGCACGAGCTGAAACCACCACCGCGCCTTCCACACCGATGAAAACCCACAGGGTGATGAGCATGGTGTTTTTTACCTGCTCCCAGACGGGAACGCCCAACGCTACGCCGGTAAAATCGAGGGTAAAGGTGTCGAGCTTAAACAGCATAAACGCCAGCACGATAAACAGACCAAGCGGCAGTAATTTCGCCAGCGTCGCCACCAGGTTAATACTGGCTGCCGTTTGCACACCACGCAGCACCAGAAAATGGACCACCCACAACAGCACCGATGCGCCAACAATCGACCGCCAGGTATTACCGTCGCCAAACAGACGTAACTCCGGCGTGTCGGTAAAGAAGCTGAGCGCAGAGAAAACAATCACCAGATACGAAACGTTAGCGATAACAGCACACAGCCAGTATCCCCACGCGGAGCAAAAGCCAATCAGCTCACCGAAACCTTCACGTGCATAGGTAAATATGCCGCCATCCAGTTCAGGACGGATACGCGTCAGAAGCAGCATGGCAAAGGCGAGCAAAAGGATACCCGCACCGGTAATCGCCCAACCAATCAGTAATGCAGCCGGGCTTGCTACCGCCGCCATATTTTGTGGCAGGCTGAAAACACCAGCGCCGAGCATTGAGCTTAAAACCAGCGCGGTGAGTGCGCTCAGACCCAATTTCTTTTCCATTTGTATCCAGTGACAAAAACGAGAGTGAGAGAATAATTATTTTGGCAAACCGCATAAAAATGGTGAAAGCCACTAAGGCGCGGGATTTTACGGAGAGAAGAGAACGCATGCAATGGGGATAGAGAGATTTGTGACTAATAGTGTGAAAAGTAGTCTTAATACTGCTGTTTTTGTTTCGCCCGAGGGGAGAATGGCGGGAAATTATCAGGTCTACAAGGCTGTAGACCTGATAAGGTACTGAGTATTACTTATACAGGTCAGCGCTGATGGTCATGTTATTACCACGTTCAGACCACTGGCGGGTGATGTGATAATACTTAGCGCCTTTCTTCGCTGCGCGTTTGGCTACCTGGTAAGAGATTTCAGTCATGTTGCCATAGTTACCGGTGAACTTGATGCTGTCGAACGGCACCATCATAGCGGCGGTTGCTTTGTTCAGTTCTTCAACTTTGGTTCCATCCGGCAGCGTGACAGTGTAACGCCCACCTTTGGTGGATTGCGTTTCGAAGAAACGACCGACTTCAGCGCTCGGAGACGCGGTAGTCGCAACGCCTGGGATCTCAACTTTCTTCGCGGCTTCGCCACCGGCGGCTAATGCGGCACGTCCGGCATCTGAATCTGCTGGGATCGCATCAGGGCTTTGTACTACGCGTTTTTTCGCATCAGCTTTATAGATGAATGCGGTAATACGCTGGTTGCCGCCCTGGTTGGCATCGACCTGGCGCACGATGTAGAAGGAGTAAGCGCCTTTCTCTTTCGCTGCTTTGGTGATGGCATCGTTCACTTCAGGCTGGCTGCGGTAGAAACCCTGCACCGTAACGGTATCGAATGGTTCTATCAGAACGGCCTGATCTTTCGGTAATTCCATAACGCCGTTAATGACACGGTTTTTGGACGCTTCCGCTTTTTCAGCATCGGCTTTATAGATGTCGGCTACAACGCGCCAGTTACCGCCGCTGCCAAAATCTGAGGTATCAACAACATAAAAGGAGGCTGCACCGTCTTTATCTGCACGGCGTGATACGGCGGTCACCGCGTCACCGATAGCATTAAAACGACCGGTAACCACAATGCGGTCATAGGGTTTCAGGGCAGCCGCTTGCTCCGGCGTCAATTCTGTCGCTGCATTTACAGAAAAAGCAGTCGCAGAAATAAGTGCGGACGCCAGGAGAGTGTTCTTAAGCTTCATAAAAATAATCCTTCGCCTTGCGCAAACCAGGTACTGGTATTGTTATTGACTAGAAACGTCGCTGATTATTGCATTTAAATTGTGTCAGTGTCTGCGTCATTTTTCACTCATCGTGCCACGTGACGTAACAACACAGATAACATTTTGTGATATGTCGAAAATTTCGGCGTTTGGCGACCAAAACTGATAAAGCAGTTGAATTTCATAAGTTAATTTAATGTTAATCAATTGTTTTTGGCAGGCACGTAATCATGTTTTGCCGCTTCGCTTGAGCGAATTATCGGCCTTTGTGGGCTATTTTTAGGGTATTTTATCTGCCAGCGGTTCGATTCATCTCTATTTCGCAAATTTCATAATAAATACTGTTTTTTGGCGCTAGATCACAGGCGTCATTTTCAGTAGGTTATACAGAGTTTGTTACTGTTTTATTTTATTGGGGTAACACTGACCTCTTTCGAGAGTGCGCGCATGCCTCGTGCGAACATTGATAAACCATCATCACAAATACAGATGGAAGGGAACATTATGCGAATTGGCATACCAAGAGAACGGTTAACCAATGAAACCCGCGTCGCAGCTACGCCGAAGACGGTTGAGCAGCTGCTTAAGTTGGGTTTCAGCGTCGCGGTTGAAAGCGGTGCAGGTCAACTGGCAAGTTTTGACGATAAGGCGTTTGTACAAGCAGGCGCAGAAATTGTTGACGGAAATGCCGTCTGGCAGTCAGAGATCATCCTGAAGGTCAACGCGCCGGAAGAGGCGGAAATCCCGTTGCTCAACCCGGGCACGACGCTGGTGAGTTTTCTTTGGCCCGCGCAAAACCCTGAGCTGTTGCAGAAGCTGGCAGAGCGCAACGTGACGGTTATGGCGATGGACTCCGTGCCGCGTATTTCGCGCGCGCAGTCGCTTGATGCCTTAAGCTCGATGGCGAATATCGCCGGGTATCGTGCCATTGTTGAAGCCGCTCATGAATTTGGCCGCTTCTTCACCGGCCAGATCACCGCCGCGGGCAAGGTTCCACCTGCTAAGGTCATGGTGATTGGTGCGGGTGTGGCAGGTCTGGCTGCTATCGGTGCGGCAAACAGCCTGGGCGCTATCGTTCGTGCTTTTGACACCCGTCCGGAAGTGAAAGAACAAGTTCAGAGTATGGGCGCTGAGTTCCTCGAACTGGACTTTAAAGAAGAGGCCGGCAGCGGCGACGGTTACGCCAAGGTGATGTCCGAAGCGTTCATCAAAGCCGAAATGGCGCTCTTCGCCGCGCAGGCGAAAGACGTTGATATTATCGTTACCACCGCGTTGATTCCGGGCAAACCGGCACCGAAACTGATCACCCGCGAAATGGTCGATTCGATGAAGGCGGGCAGCGTGATTGTCGATCTCGCCGCGCAAAACGGCGGTAACTGCGAATACACCGTGCCTAACCAGGTGACCACCACCGAGAACGGGGTGAAGGTTATTGGTTATACCGATCTGCCAGGCCGACTGCCGACGCAGTCTTCCCAGCTTTATGGCACGAACCTCGTTAACCTGCTCAAGCTGTTGTGCAAAGAGAAAGACGGCAATATCACCGTCGATTTTGACGACGTAGTCGTACGTGGCGTTACGGTGGTTCGCGAGGGTGAAATCACCTGGCCTGCGCCGCCTATCCAGGTTTCTGCTCAGCCGCAGGCTGCGCCAAAAGCCGCGCCCGCGCCGAAAGAAGAGAAAAAACCGGCCTCACCGTGGCGCAAATATGCGTTGATGGCACTGGTCGTCATACTGTTTGGCTGGCTTGCTGATGTCGCGCCGAAAGAGTTCCTGGGTCACTTTACGGTGTTCGCGCTTTCCTGTGTAGTGGGTTACTACGTGGTCTGGAATGTGTCGCACGCGCTACACACTCCGCTGATGTCCGTGACAAACGCTATCTCCGGGATCATCGTTGTCGGGGCGTTATTGCAAATTGGCCAGGGTGGCTGGGTGAGTTTCCTGAGCTTTATCGCGGTGCTTATTGCCAGCATTAATATTTTCGGTGGCTTCACCGTGACTCAGCGCATGCTGAAAATGTTCCGGAAAAACTAAGGGGTAACATATGTCTGGAGGATTAGTTACAGCTGCATACATTGTTGCCGCGATCCTGTTTATTTTCAGCCTGGCGGGGCTTTCGAAACACGAAACCTCTCAACAGGGTAACAACTACGGTATCGCCGGGATGGCGATTGCGCTGATTGCCACGATTTTTGGCCCGGAGACCGGCAACGTTGCGTGGATCCTGGTGGCGATGATCATCGGCGGCGCGATTGGTATTCGTCTGGCGAAGAAAGTCGAGATGACCGAGATGCCGGAGCTGGTGGCGATTCTGCACAGCTTCGTCGGTCTGGCGGCGGTACTGGTGGGTTTCAACAGCTACCTGTATCACGACACGGGCCTGGAACCGATTCTGGTGAACATTCACCTGACGGAAGTGTTCCTTGGTATCTTCATCGGTGCGGTGACCTTTACCGGTTCCGTGGTGGCGTTTGGCAAACTGCGCGGTAAGATCTCCTCTAAACCGCTGATGCTGCCGAATCGTCACAAAATGAACCTGGCGGCGCTGGTTGTTTCTTTCCTGCTGCTGGTGGTGTTTGTTCGTACCGAAAGCGTGGGCCTGCAGGTTCTGGCGCTGCTGGTGATGACCATTATTGCGTTAGCCTTTGGCTGGCATCTGGTGGCGTCCATCGGCGGTGCGGATATGCCGGTCGTCGTTTCAATGCTTAACTCCTATTCAGGATGGGCGGCGGCGGCGGCGGGCTTTATGCTCAGCAACGATCTGCTGATTGTTACCGGTGCGCTGGTTGGTTCTTCCGGTGCGATCCTGTCTTACATCATGTGTAAGGCGATGAACCGTTCGTTTATCAGCGTGATTGCCGGTGGCTTTGGTTCTGACGGTTCTTCTACGGGGTCTGATGAAGAAGTCGGTGAGCATCGTGAGATTAATGCGGAAGACACGGCAGAAATGCTGAAGAATTCGCACTCCGTGATAATCACCCCGGGCTATGGCATGGCCGTGGCACAGGCGCAATATCCGGTTGCTGAAATCACCGAGAAACTGCGCGCGCGCGGCATCAAGGTACGTTTCGGTATTCACCCGGTAGCAGGGCGCTTACCAGGTCATATGAACGTACTGCTGGCGGAAGCCAAAGTACCCTATGACATCGTGCTGGAAATGGATGAAATCAATGATGATTTCGCCGATACCGATACCGTGCTGGTGATTGGCGCCAACGATACGGTAAACCCGGCGGCGCAGGACGATCCGCGTAGCCCAATCGCCGGTATGCCGGTGCTGGAAGTATGGAAAGCGCAGAACGTTATCGTGTTCAAACGCTCTATGAACACCGGCTATGCTGGCGTGCAGAACCCGCTGTTCTTTAAAGAAAACACCCATATGCTGTTTGGCGATGCCAAAGCCAGCGTGGATGCGATCCTGAAAGCGCTGTAATCGTCAGCGCAAACCAAGACGGCCTCTGCGGAGGCCGTCTTTTTAATACTCCGCTATTCATGATTACCGCTCATAAACCCATACGGTTTTAACCGTCTAATCACCGTAAAACGCCGTGTATATACTGCTTCCTGACTTTTTAGAACATAACAGGGCGCTATGAGTACACGTAAACATGCCTCGTCGGCGGCTATAGCAAGCCAGACTGGTCTTACTTTTATTCTGATCCTCAGTGGCCTGATGGCCTTTGCCTCGCTTTCCACCGACATTTATCTTCCGGCAATGCCGACAATGGCAGAGGATTTGCATGGCAATGTAGAACTGACGATCACCGGTTTTTTGGTAGGTTTCGCCATTGCGCAATTGATTTGGGGGCCGATAAGCGATCATCTGGGACGGCGTAAACCGCTGTTAATTGGCATGGTGCTTTTTATCATCGGCTCCGCAGGATGTGCGATGTCCACGAGTATTACGCAAATTGTTTTCTGGCGAGTTTTTCAGGCGCTTGGAGCCTGTACCGGACCTATGCTGGCGCGGGCGATGATCCGCGATCTCTTTGCACGTACTCGCGCGGCGCAAATGCTTTCAACTCTGGTGCTGGTCATGGCGATTTCGCCAATAGCAGGACCGTTGATTGGCGGACAAATTATTCGCCTGAGCACCTGGCACTCTGTTTTTTGGCTGCTGGCGGTGATAGGAGCGCTGATGTTTATCTCCTTAAACTGGCTGCCGGAAACATTGCCGGAAGAGAAACGGGTGAAAGCTTCTTTAGCTGGCGCATTTCGTAATTATCGTTCGCTATTCGCCAATGGACGTTTTATGCGCTACACCCTGAGCCTGACGTGTTATTACGTTGCCGCGTATGCGTTTATTACCGGTTCGCCGTTTGTTTATATTAGCTATTATCATGTTGAACCACAGCATTACGGCTGGCTGTTTGCGCTCAATATTGTCGGAGTCATGGTCATGAGCGTAGTAAACCGTCGTCTGGTGCAACGGCATTCTCTGGAGCAACTGCTAAAGTATGCGACGATGCTGGCGGCGCTGGCTGCAGTGGCGCTTGCGGTGCTGGTTAAGCTGGAGTCAGGTGGCGTTGAAGCCATTATCATCACCGTTTTTCTGTTTTTCTCAATGAATGGCATTATTGCTGCTACTTCAACCGCTGCTGCGCTGGACGCAGTACCGAGCATCGCCGGTTCAGCCTCCGCGCTGATTGGCGCGTTACAATACGGTAGCGGCATTATCTCGTCATTGCTGCTGGCCGCCTTCAGCGACGGAACACCATGGACTATGGCCTGGATAATTGCGTTATTTACGTTGTGTAGCGCCGTTCTGGCGCTACGTGCTACGCGCTAAACGATAAAAATGCCCGCAATGGCGGGGCGAATTCACTCTTTATTGAGATCGCTCAGCAACACGGCAATGCTTTGACCGCCGTTGGTTTGCTCAAGCGCGATTTTCACGATGATGGTCAGCGGCACAGAAAGCAGCATCCCGACAGGCCCCAGTAACCAGCCCCAGAAGATTAATGACAGAAACACCACCAGCGTAGACAACCCAAGTCCACGCCCCATGATCCGTGGTTCGAGGATATTTCCGAACACCAGGTTAATGACCAGATAACCTGCCAAAACCACCAGGGCGTCATAAAGGCCGCTAAATACCAGCACCTGAGCAATAGGGGGAATGGCGGCCAGCACCGAACCGATATTAGGAATATAGTTGAGTGCAAAGGCCAGCAGTCCCCAGACAAAGGCGAAACGCACGTCGAGTGCGGCGAGCATGCCCCAGGCTACCAGCCCGGTCACAATGCTGATCGCCGTTTTGAGCACCAGATAGTGGGAAACGCTGTCGATGGCGCGTTGAATCGCCGCCATTCCCTCAATGGGACGACTCATCATTTGTTTGAGTTTGTTGGGTAACTGCGGTACTTCCAGCAGCATAAAAACCACCGTCAACAGCAGTAAAAATATCGATGACATGGCATTAGACAACTGCGCCAGTAAATTGGTCACCAGCGTCATTGCCGCGTTCGGGTCGATATATTTGACGAGTTCATCTACGGAAACGCCGATCCCTGCGCGCTGTAACCACGGCTCAAGGTTTTTGAGTGGGATAACCAGTGAAGAGCGATACTGCGGCAGCGTTCGCGCAAGCTCGTTTAAGGATGTACCTAAATACGCTAATAGCAACACCATTAGCATCACAATAATAACAATGAGCAATGATACCGCTATTACGCGCGGTATGCGAAGTTTGACCATCCGCTGCACCACGGGGTTAAGCACGACGGCAATAAATAACGCCAGAATAAATGGGACGATGATATCTGCGGCAACGCGGATGCCGCTCAGGATGATAACCAGCATGCCCAGCATAATGACTATTTTTAGGCCGTTAAGCGTGATGATCGGTTTCGCCATGTGTATTCCTGCATTTTTCATTTTTGAATCTGAATAATAATGTGATTTGCGTCGAGCCGTTATAACAAAAATCAAATGGGGCAGGTAAAGAAGTGAAAAGACTTTGAGTTCGCATTGAAGCTATGGTACAAATCATCTGTGTTTAACTACCGAGGACAATTATCATCCGCGATGATGAGAAGCAACACTGCGGATAATTGTAATATTATGGACAATATGTTCAGGATGTTTTTGCGTTTACCTTCACTTCTTCGTACCTCCTCCACTTTCTTGCTTGCGGGTGAGCAACACTGGCGCAACGCGCTTTAGTCCCTTCTTCTGCCTGAGCTGGCGCTGTGCGCTGAGCTAACTAATTTTATTTTTTGGTTTACTGCATGCAGTAGGCCCAAAGGACTATATTCTCAAGCAGGAGAAGCATTATGTTTTACTGGATATTATTAGGTCTGGCCATCGCGGCTGAAATTACTGGTACGCTGTCAATGAAATGGGCAAGTGTCGGCCATGGTAATTCGGGCTTTATTTTAATGCTGGTAATGATTGCCTTATCGTATATTTTTCTCAGTTTTGCCGTTAAAAAAATTGCCCTTGGTGTGGCCTATGCCTTATGGGAAGGTATCGGTATTTTATTTATTACGCTGTTCAGCGTGCTGTTATTTGACGAAACCTTGTCCACGATGAAGGTGGCTGGACTGGTCTCGCTGGTGTTAGGTATTGTGCTGATTAAATCCGGTACACGAAAACCGACAAAGGCGGGCAGAGAGGTGAGCCATGCAGCAGTTTGAGTGGGTTCACGGCGCATGGCTTGGCATAGCCATTGTGCTCGAAATCGTCGCTAACGTCTTTTTGAAATTTTCAGATGGGTTTCGCCGCAAGACTTATGGCGTGCTGTCGCTGGCAGCCGTGTTAGCGGCCTTTAGCGCGCTGTCCCAGGCGGTAAAAGGTATCGACCTTTCTGTTGCCTACGCCTTGTGGGGCGGCTTCGGGATTGCCGCGACGTTAGCGGCAGGTTGGGTATTGTTTGGTCAGCGCCTGAATCATAAAGGCTGGATCGGTTTGGCGCTGCTGCTTGCCGGAATGGTGATGATTAAACTTGCCTGATCTCAGTGCTGCCCGTTACTACGGGCAGCATAGGTTATTCGTTCGCCAACTCATCCAGCTTATCGCGAAAACCGGTCACGGATATGGCGCGATTATCGGCCCGCCAGCGATCTTTCGCCGCCGGAGCGGAGCTTTGTACACCAATCAACTGCCAGCCAGTATCTGTCTTCAACATCAATGGTGAACCGCTGTCGCCTGGGAGTGTGTCGCACTGGTGCGACAAAACGGTATTCTGCGCCCAACCGGTCACCACGCAATCCTGATGCGTGTACAAGTCATCGAGATGATCTTCCGGGTAACCCGACTGCGTAACTTTACGATCTGCGGTTTTCAGCGCCGCGGTTAATGCCGCTTTATCACCTTCAAATAATGGCAGCGGTGTGATGCCAGAAGGTGGGTAACGCAGCACCACCAGACCAAAATCCCACGGGGCCGCGGAAGGCGGCACAATCCAGCCATCGCCATCGGCTTTTAAACGTTTTCCGAGCGAGGGATCTACCCGTCCTTCAATGCCGTGGATCTCGTAGCGCCAGACACCCTTTTTCGACACGAAGCGTAATGCCACGGCTTTATCCGGCTTGCCTTTCGGGGGGGTGAGTAAGCAGTGTCCGGCAGTCAGTGCCAGTCGTGGTGAAATGAGCGTGGCAGTACACAGGTTACCGCTGGCGGTTTCCAGTTGCCCGATAGCGTCCCAAGGAGATTGCGTTGGGTCAGTCACTTTTATGCGATCGTCATGACCAAAAAACAGCGTTTTTACGTTTTCTGCTTCAGCGCTGGCCGTTGCAGGCTGGTCCGCATGCGCAACGACAGGAAGTAAACAAATTGAACCCAGTAACACAGCAATGGTTTTATGCATATCACACTCTGGTGGGGAATTATGATTTTTAACAGCAAACCCTCAGTTAATACTATAGACGGGACGGCGGGAAAGTGGGAGTAAAATCAGATAACTACACTCAGGAAAGATAAAAATGCATGGCAATGAGGGCGCAAATTATCAGGGTAATAAGAATGAACTCAAAGCGATAATGTGACACCATTTTACCCTCCAAAAGGCGGCGCTAAATCAGGTTGATTTAGCGCCGTATGCTATGGCGTGGGGGACGCCATAGTAACTACAAATGTGTTATGCAGCTGGCTGAGCAGCGGGTTTAGCGGTGTCGTGTTTTACGGCTTTTTTGGTGTGTTTTTTAGCTGCCTGAGCTTTCTGCTCTGGTGCTTTTTGTTCTGCAGCGGGTTTGGTCGCTGCTTTTTTGGTGTGTTTTTTAGCAGCCTGAGCTTTCTGCTCTGGCGCTTTCTGTTCTACAGCCGGTTTTGTGGTGGATTTTTTAGCGTGTTTCTTGGCAGCCTGCGCTTTCTGCGGCGCTGCTTTGTGCTGTTTTTTATGATGAGTGGTTTTTGCCGGAGCTGCTTTGGTGGTTGCAGCAGCAGCCGGAGCGGTGGTAGCAGTTGTTTCAGCAGCAAATGCAGCAGAAGACAGACCCATAGCAGCGGCAACAACCAGAGCTAATACTTTTTTCATTCTCATACCCTCGATTTGGTTTTTCATTCAACCCCACTGCGGGGCCGTTGAAATAACTATATCGCTGTAATCACAGGGCTTCCGTGAGTCATTGGTTTCGACGTGTAACGATATGTACAATGACTCACGGTATGAGATTACAAATAGCGGGCTTCCAGATGAGCGCGGAAATAACGGCTGCTGAGCGGCTCTCCGGTGGCCTGGGTAATAAGCTGTTCAGTGGTGAAACGGCTGCCATGCTGCCAAATATTCTGACGTAACCAGTCAAACAGGGCACCAAACTCACCTTGCGCAATAGACTGCTCTAAATCAGGCAATGCACGCTTAGCGGCACTGAATAACTGCGCCGCATACATGGCGCCTAAAGTATAGGAAGGGAAGTAGCCAAAGCCGCCATCGGTCCAGTGAATATCCTGCATACAACCATTACGATAGTTGCCGATGGTTGACAGCCCCAGCCAGGACTGCATTTTCTCATTCCACAATGCCGGGATATCATCCACTTCAATATCGCCATTAATGAGTGCGCGTTCGATTTCATAACGCAGGATAACGTGAGCAGGATAGCTCACCTCGTCGGCATCAACACGGATAAAACCGGGTTTAACCTGCTGGTTCCAGGCGATGAAATTGCTTTCTTCAAACGCAGCCTGATCGCCAAAGTGGCGCGTCACAGCAGGAATTAACCGCGTCAGAAATGCTTTACTGCGCCCCAGTTGCATCTCAAAGAACAGACTCTGGGACTCATGAATAGCGGTTGAGCGTGCCAGGGCGATAGGTTGCCCTGACCAACTGTGCGGCAGATTTTGCTCATAGCGGGCGTGACCGGTTTCATGGATCACGCCAAACAGCGCGCTAAGTAATTCGTTTTCATCATAGCGGGTGGTGATACGCACATCTTCAGGTACGCCACCACAGAAGGGGTGCGCACTGATATCCAGTCGACCAGCAGTAAAATCGAATCCCAACTGCGCCATCGTTTCAAGGCCCAACTCTCGCTGGATTGCGGTTGGGAAAGGCCCAACCGGGGCGATGAGCGACTGCTGAGACTGCTTTGCCACCACCTTGTTGAGCAGATCCGGTAACCAGCTCTTAACGTCTGCAAACAAGACATCCAATTGGGCACTGGTCATCCCTGGTTCGAATATGTCCAGTAGCGCGTCATACGGCGAACAGCCTGTGGCTTCGGCACGCAGCCGGGCTTCTTCACGACTGTGCTTCACGACCTCTTTCAGGTTTTCGGAAAATCCCTCCCAGTCATTGGCTGGTCGCTGGCTGCGCCAGGCATGCTCACAGCGGCTACCCGCGAGTGATTTCGCTTCTACCAACGATTCAGGTAGTAAGGATGCCTGATGATGCAGTCGCGACATTTCGCGCAGGTTGGCTTGCTCAACATCGTTAAGGTCTTCCTGTTGGGCTGCGGCGATCCACGTTGCCACCTTCGGGTCGGTTAACAACTGGTGCTCAAGCACGCTCAGCTCGGCCAGTGCTTCGCCGCGAGCTTTGCTGCCGCCAGATGGCATCATGGTAAACATGTCCCAACTGGCGATTGCCGAGAGGTGGGAGAAGCGAGAGAGCCGCTGGAACGTGCGGGTGAGCTGATGGTAATTATCATTGTTACTCATTTTTTGTTCTCGTTCTGTTTAGGTGTGGTGAGAAGTTTACCGTGATTCATTCACTTTTCATAAACACACCTTTGTACCCGACTTTGCGTAACAGCTTTTTATAGCGAAAAGCCAGTAGCACGAGAAAATAGAGGGCATAAATAATGGGGAGCGGTGATAACACTTTTACCGACCACAGATAATGCAGCGGAAGCAAAACGGCCGCCAGGTAGACGTAGTTGTGCAACGTTTGCCAGCGTTTGCCCATTTTACGTTGCGCGGCTTGCGTGGAGGTCAGCGTCAGCAGGAATAAGATTATCCAACCAGTCATGCCCAACGTTAACCATGGGCGTGAAACCAGTTCACGTCCCAATAATCCCAGATTTTGTATACCCAACTCCAGCAGCGCATAGCTGGTCATATGCAGCGTGGCCCATGCAAAACACCATAACCCTAATAATCGACGGGTGCGATACAACAACGGCTGCTTTGCGTAGCGGGCAAGCGGTGACACCAGCAGGGTAGCAAGCAGAAACTTCAGCGCGGTGATGCCCGTAAAGTGCTGGATATCTTTACCCGGGTCGGCCCCCAACTCACCACGCTGCGCGGCCCAGAAGAGCCATAGCAGGGGTAATAAACCGGCGAGATGCAGCAGTACTTTCAGGCCGGTTATCTGTTTTGCGGTTAACCTCACTTAAAAATACTCCCGTAGATCCATGCCCTGATATAAAGAAGCCACCTCATCGGCATAACCATTAAAAGGCAACGTGGGCTGTCGCTGCACATCGAGAATGCCACCCGAACCGATAAAACGCTCTGTGGCCTGAGACCAGCGGGGGTGATCGACTTGCGGATTTACGTTGGCGTAAAAACCGTATTCGTTAGGTGCCGACATATTCCAGGTCGTCGGCGGCTGTTCACGCGTCAGCTTAATACTGACTATCGATTTAATGCCCTTGAAGCCGTACTTCCAGGGTACGGTCAGGCGTATTGGCGCTCCGTTTTGCGGCGGCAACGCTTTGCCATACACGCCCACGGTCAGAAGGGTAAGCGGGTGCATGGCCTCATCCAGACGTAAACCTTCAACATAGGGATACTTCAACCCGCCACCAATGAAGCGATCTTTCTGGCCGGGCATTTCATCAGGCGCGTAGCGTGTTTCAAAGGCGACGTATTTGGCGTGGCTGGTGGGCTCAACCAGCGCCAATAATTTATGCAAAGGAAAGCCGACCCACGGTACAACCATCGACCACGCCTCAACGCAGCGCATCCGGTAAATACGCTCTTCTAATGGAAAACGAGTCGTCAGCGCATCATGATCCAACGTTAAAGGTTTGTTCACTTCACCGCTGATGGTTAACGTCCAGGGATCGGTTTTCAGGCTACCGGCATTCGCGGCAGGATCGGCTTTATCCAGACCAAATTCGTAGAAATTGTTGTAGCCCGTTACCTTGTCTTCCGGCGTCAAGGGCAGATTGTTTTGCCAGATCTCTGGTTTTGTGAACTCGAGCGGTTTGCCCGCTGGTGCAGACGGGCGATCGTTGCCTTTAAACCAATTCAACAGACCGGCCTGTGTCGGGGAAGAGAGCGAAGCCGCCGCCGCGCCTATCCCAAGAGCTTTGAGGATCTGTCGTCGTTGCATAAAAAAAACGGACTCGGCGGTAACATCAGCTTCCCGAAGTGGATGTTTTTTCTGCATAACTTTTCCTTTTTATTTTCATGTTAAGGAAAACAAATCGACGTTTCCCTGTTGATGCCTGACCTATCTATAACGACATACTGGACGCATGCGTATCCCTGATTCCTCACGAAAAGTTAAAAATTTTGTGATAACTTCCGCCCCTTGCCTGAGGTAAGCTTTCAGCATGACGAGAGGGGGATGACACTGATGGCAGGCGCGAAAAAGATATTTTTGGTGGAAGATGACAGCGATATCGCCACACTTTTGCAACTTAGCCTGAAGGATGAGGGGTACGAAATTATTCATGAGGCTGATGGGGCACGAGCGGTCGAGCTACTGGAGAAGCACGTCTGGGATGCCGTTATCCTCGATTTAATGCTGCCGGGGGTGGACGGTCTGGAAATTTGTCGTCGCATTCGGCAAATGAGTTTCTATCTACCTGTCATTATTATCAGCGCTCGCACCAGTGAAACTCACCGCGTACTGGGGCTGGAAATGGGCGCTGATGATTATTTAGCCAAACCTTTCTCGGTGCTGGAATTGATGGCCCGGGTGAAGGCGTTGTTTCGCCGTCAGGAGGCGATGAGTCAGAACCTGCGTATGGAGGCGGGGATTATCACCGTCCATGGTGTGGAGATTGATCCATTAGCCCGGGAAGTCCGCCTGCAGGGTAAATCCCTCGATTTAACGCCGCGTGAATTCGATCTGCTCTATTTTTTCGCCCGCCATCCCGGGGAGGTCTTTTCGCGTCAGGCGTTGTTAGACCAGGTGTGGGGCTACCAGCACGAAGGATATGAGCATACGGTGAACAGTCATATTAATCGCCTGCGCACCAAAATTGAAAAAGATGCTGCGGAGCCGGAAATTATTCTTACCGTTTGGGGACGAGGCTATAAGCTTGCTGCGGTTAACGCGGAGCATCAACCATGATTTATCGATTGTCGCTGAGCCAGCGTCTGACCCTGGTCTTTACCGCTATTATGTTGATTTGCGCGGTTGCGGTCAGCGTTGTCCAGATCCGCAGCAGTAAACAGTATGGCGACGCCATGGTGCAAAGGCTCTCGCTGGAATTGGCAAGCAAAATTGTCAAAAGTGAGTCGCTTATTGATGCCAGCGGGCAGGTTAATCGGCAGACCTTAAAAGGACTGTTCAATCACCTGATGACGCTCAACCCTAGCGTGGAGCTGTATCTGGTTTCACCGTCAGGCGAGATACTTGCTGATGCCGCTCCGCCTGGGCATATTCAGCGCCAGAACATTAGCGTACAGCCGATCCAGGTTTTCCTTAATTCGGACGAGCTGCCCGTTTATGGCAATGATCCGCGCAGCAGCCAGCAAAAGGTATTCAGCGCTGCGCCAGTTTTATTTAACGGCAAGCTGCATGGCTATTTGTACATTATTCTCCAGGGCGAAGATCTCAATATGCTGGCGAATACCGCCTGGCAAAAAACGCTTTGGAACACCGTGACCGGGACGTTAATACTGGTTTTATTAGCCGGTGCAATCGCGGGGTACCTGGTGTGGAGATGGGTGACGAATCCGGTGAAAAGGCTGACCGGTCAGGTGGTTAATCTGGAGCAGGACAGCATTAGCGTCATCAAACAGCTGGCGCAGAAAAAGCCCGATTTAGCTCCGGCGAATGAAATTGCGTTGCTGAACAATGCATTTATCGAGTTAGCACAGAAAATTGCCCACCAATGGGATTTATTAGCTGACAGCGATCGTCAGCGCAGAGAGTTTATCGCCAATATTTCGCACGATTTACGTACGCCGCTCACTTCACTGCTGGGGTATCTGGAAATGCTGTCGCTGAAAGCCGATACGATGACGCCGGAGGAAAACCGGCATTATCTAAGCATTGCACTGCGCCAGGGGCATAAGGTTCGCCATCTGTCACAACAGCTTTTTGAGCTGGCGAGACTTGAGCATGGCGGCATAAAACCACAGCGTGAACGTTTTGCTATTGGCGAGCTGATCCAGGATGTGGCACAGAAATTTGATCTACCCGTTGCCACGCGTCATTTGCAGTTGCACCTTGACGTAATTGGTCCGTTACCGCTGGTGAATGCCGATTTATCGATGATGGAAAGAATCGTCACGAATTTGCTGGATAACGCTATCCGTCATACGCCTGACGGGGGCGAAGTGTGGCTAAAAGTCTGGCGTGATGAAGACCGCTTGTTAGCAGAAGTGCAGGACAGCGGGCCTGGCGTCGAAGAGGCTGTTCGCGAAGTATTATTTCAGCGCCCGACGGCGTTACTACCCCGTGAGCAGCGGGCTGAGCGTGGTGGTCTGGGCTTACTGATCGTGCGCAGAATGCTCGAACTGCATGGGGGAGATATCCGCCTGATTAATTCAACGGCAGGGGCCTGTTTCCGTTTTTCGTTGCCGCTGGCGGATTCCCCACTGAGTAGCTGATGAGAATGTTCCGCTGAAAAGAGTCTGTAACGCTATACGCGTTGTAAACCGTGGGCATTGCGTAAAAGTTGGTAGGTTGCCAGTGATAATGAGAATTTTTATCATATATTGATAATTCATCAAGTTATCTTTGATAAGCGCAAGGAGATCGTATGTCACTGGATGCCGACAACCTGTATATCGTCAGGACCCAAGCGGTTGCTGGCTGTTTTACCATGTTTTTGCTGATGTTTGGCCTCACGTTTCTTCCGTTGTTTTTCCCCGCCAGCCAGGTTCTGCTTGCCAAAGGGCTACTTTTTCCGCTGCTGTTTGCGCTGGAATTTGTTGTGCTGGTCCCGCTGTATTACTTCTTCTTCAGAAAAAGAGAGGGGCTGGGAAAGGGAATTTTCAACGCCAGATGGTTTGCCATTTTGTTCGTGGCGCTGCTGTTTATTCAGCTTATCCTGCCATGGTTTCTGGGCCTCAGACAAACCGAAGCGTGGGTGACCAGCCAGATATCCCTAAACAGCTACGCGCTGTGGTTATCCACTCTGACCCTGATATTTATTGCGCCAGTGTATGAAGAGATTGTTTTCAGGGGCTGTTTATTCAATGCATTCCAGTATTGGTTCAATAATAAAACCTGGCTGTCGTCGGTGGTGGTATCGGTCATTTTTGC
The DNA here is from genome assembly GCF_027919895.1 of Citrobacter sp. 21OH12SH02A-Citro. Classification (NCBI taxonomy): domain Bacteria; kingdom Pseudomonadati; phylum Pseudomonadota; class Gammaproteobacteria; order Enterobacterales; family Enterobacteriaceae; genus Citrobacter; species Citrobacter sp. 21OH12SH02A-Citro. Next base: position 2,480,590 of record NZ_CP114801.1, on the reverse strand, counting down.
CATCATGCATACCCAGTATGTGGATCTGCGCACGTTGCTGATGCTGTTTCTTGTGTCGCAGGTTTTGATCATCGCCAGAATGAAAAGCAACGGCCTGCTGATGCCGGTTATGCTGCATATAGCGATGAACGGGACGGTTATAGCCCTGCAAATGGGGGCTCAGACGTTACAGCATGGTTGATGAAGGCGATGCCCGGAACCCGGGCATCGTGGATTATACGTGCAGACGATGGTGCAGACGTGCACCGACCAGCAACGCCAGCACCAGCATCAGGGCGATAAATCCGCCCACGCCGTTCCAGCCGTAGCTGTGCCAGAATACGCCACCCAGCGTACCGGCAATACTGGAACCCAGATAATAGCTGAACAGATACAGGGAAGATGCCTGGCCTTTAGCGCGTTTTGCCCGTGGTCCAATCCAACTGCTTGCCACAGAGTGCGCAGCAAAGAACCCGGCTGAAAAGAGCAGCATCCCGGCGAAGATCAGCCACAGCGACGTGAACAGGGTCATCAACAGTCCAATCAGCATCACGCCGGTTGAAAAGAGCATTACCGGACCACGTCCATAGCGGGTGGTCATCGACCCCGCTTTCGGTGAGCTCCAGGTCCCGGTCAGATAGGCCACGGACAACAGACCGACAACCGCCTGGCTGAGTTCCCACGGCGAGAGCATCAGACGGTAGCCGATGTAATTAAACAGCGTGACAAACGACCCCATCAGTAAAAAACCTTCCGCAAACAGCAGCGGCAACCCTTTGTCGCGCCAGTGCAAACGAAAGTTGATAAACAGCGTTTTCGGTCGCAGCGACGTTGGTCTGAAATGACGAGATTCCGGCAAGATTTTCCAGAACATCAGCGCGGAGGCGAGGGCAAAACAACCGATCGCCGCCAGCGCGATACGCCAGTTAAAAAAGTCGGTAAACACGCCGCTTATTAAACGGCCACTCATACCACCAATCGAGTTACCGCTGATATATAAGCCCATTGAGAAGGCGACGAAGCTGGGATGTATTTCCTCGCTCAGATAGGTCATTCCCACTGCCGCCACGCCGCTGAGCGAAAGACCTATCAGCGCACGCATGATTAAAATACCGTGCCAGCTGGTCATCATCGTCGAAAGCAACGTACAACAGGACGCGAGCAGTAGGGCGGTAACCATCACCGGCTTGCGGCCTATCGCATCGGAAAGTGGACCGGTAAACAGTAAACCGATCGCGAGCATCGCCGTTGAGATGGAAAGCGAAATACTGCTGCTGGCGGGAGAGACCCCAAACTCGTGCGAGAGCACTGGCAGTATGGGTTGCACGCAATAGAGGAGAGCAAATGTCGCCAGTCCGGCCGAAAACAGCGCCAGCGTGACGCGCATAAATGGGGATGTTCCGCGTTTGATAAAACTATCCGGCGGGGTAACTCTCTGTTCATCAACATTGCTTGTCGGCGCGGTATCGACAGTTGTTGTACGGCTCACTTGAAATCCTTGCTCAATCAATTACCTCTACATGACTAGCTTTAAGAGTATGAAAATCGCATTATTCTGTCTAATATATTAATAATCTCAAATGATATTTTAAAAATATGAATATCGAGCTGCGTCATTTACGTTACTTTGTAGCGGTTGCCGAAGAATTGCATTTTGGCCGGGCGGCGGCACGGCTGAATATTTCGCAACCGCCGCTGAGCCAGCAAATCCAGATCCTCGAGCAGCAGGTCGGCGCCCGACTTCTGGCGCGCACTAACCGCAGCGTGGCGCTGACCTCAGCCGGAAAGCAGTTTCTGGCAGACAGTCGGCAGATCCTGGGGCTGGTTAATGAGGCCGCTGCCAGGGCTGAGCGTCTGCATCTGGGTGAAGCGGGGGAATTGCGTATCGGCTTTACGTCATCGGCACCGTTTATCAAAGCGGTTTCAGATACGTTATCCCTCTTTCGCCAGAGCTACCCCGCTGTACATATGCAAACCCGTGAAATGAACACGCGCGAGCAAATTGCCCCGCTCAATGAAGGAACGCTGGATTTGGGACTTCTGCGCAACACGCAGCTTCCGGAAACGCTGGAGCGTGAAATCATTCTGCATGAGCCGCTGATGGCGATGATCCCGCGCGCGCATCCGCTGGCGCAAAAGCCGGTGGTCACATTGGCGGAGTTGGCCAATGAGCCATTTGTCTTTTTTGATCCGCATGTGGGGACGGGGTTGTATGACGATATTCTTGGCCTCATGCGTCGCTATGGACTGAAGCCGACTATCACTCAGGAGGTTGGCGAGGCGATGACTATCATCGGGCTGGTGGCCGCAGGATTAGGCGTTTCCATTCTTCCCGCTTCCTTTAAACGGGTGCAATTGTATGAAATGTGTTGGATCCCGATAGCGGAAGAAGATGCCGTTTCGGAAATGTGGCTAGTGTGGCCAAAACATCATGAGCAAAGTCACGCCGCGCAACGCTTTCGCGAGCAACTGTTGGCGGCCGTTCAGGCGATTAATTTAGTTTAAAAATGGGCGAAAATGTGCAGTAAATCACAAGGCTAAGTAAAAAGTTGACGGAAGCCATTGAAGTGCTTCACCATAGCCCGCAGATTATTTCGGAGCGCGAAAATAAAGGGAGTAAGTGGTGGTTGCTGATAGTCAGCCTGGGCATATCGATCAAATTAAGCAGACCAATGCGGGCGCGGTTTATCGCCTGATTGATCAGCTGGGTCCGGTATCGCGTATTGATCTCTCTCGCCTGGCACAATTGGCGCCTGCCAGTATTACTAAAATTGTCCGCGAAATGCTCGAAGCGCACCTGGTGCAAGAGTTGGAAATCAAGGAAGCGGGCAGCCGTGGACGTCCGGCCGTTGGGCTGGTTGTGGAAACGGAAGCCTGGCACTATTTATCCATTCGTATCAGTCGCGGCGAGATCTTTCTGGCGCTGCGCGATCTGAGCAGCAAACTGGTGGTTGAAGATTGTCTTGAAATGGCGCTGGTCAGTGAAACACCATTGCTGGAACGCGTTATTACCCAGGTCGATCAGTTTTTCATCCGCCACCAGCAAAAGCTGGAGCGCTTAACCTCCATCGCCATTACCTTACCCGGCATTATTGATACTGAAAACGGTATCGTTCATCGCATGCCATTCTACGACGATGTCAAAGAGATGCCGCTGGGTGAAGCGCTTGAAAATCATACCGGCGTGCCGGTCTATATTCAGCATGATATCAGCGCCTGGACTATGGCCGAGGCGCTTTTTGGCGCATCGCGCGGCGCACGCGACGTCATTCAGGTGGTGATCGATCATAACGTGGGGGCCGGAGTAATCACCGACGGTCATCTACTGCATGCCGGCAGCAGTAGCCTGGTGGAAATTGGTCATACCCAGGTGGACCCCTACGGCAAACGCTGCTATTGCGGCAACCATGGTTGCCTGGAAACGATCGCCAGCGTCGACAGCGTGCTCGAACTGGCACAGGTACGCTTGAAGCAGTCAATGAGTTCTTCTCTACACGGGCAACCGTTAACGGTAGACGCGCTGTGTCTGGCGGCGATGCAGGGGGATTTATTGGCGAAAGATATCATTAGCGGCGTCGGGACCCATGTCGGACGGATTCTGGCCATCATGGTGAATTTGTTCAACCCGCAAAAGATATTGATTGGTTCTCCGCTCAGTAAAGCGGCGGATATTTTGTTTCCCACTATTGCTGACAGCATTCGTCAGCAAGCGCTCCCGGCCTACAGTCAGCATATTGTCGTCGAAAGTACGCAGTTCACCAATCAAGGGACGATGGCAGGGGCGGCGCTCGTGAAGGACGCGATGTATAACGGTTCTTTGTTGATTCGTCTATTACAGGGTTAACATTTTTTAACTGTTGTACGAAAAATTGCGCTATCTCAAGCCGATTCTCGTCGTCATACCTTAGACTTTCTCCACTGTATTATTTTCCTGACTTATATTTTCAAAGCATAACGGTGGAGTTAGTGATGCTGAAGCGTTTCTTTATTACAGGTACAGACACTTCTGTTGGGAAGACCGTGGTTTCCCGCGCATTACTACAAGCGTTAGCGTCAGGGGGTAAAAGCGTTGCGGGCTACAAACCCGTGGCCAAAGGAAGCAAAGAGACACCTGAAGGTCTGCGCAACAAAGATGCGCTGGTGCTGCAAAGCGTGTCCACTATCGAATTGCCCTACGAGGCGGTCAACCCGATAGCGTTGAGTGAGGATGAAAGCAGCGTAGCGCATAGTGGTCCGGTCAATTACACCCTGTTATCCAACGGCCTCGCAAGCCTCAGCGAAAAAGTGGATCACGTTGTCGTTGAAGGCACCGGAGGCTGGCGGAGCCTGATGAACGATCTGCGTCCGTTATCTGAATGGGTGGTGCAGGAACAACTGCCGGTGCTGATGGTGGTGGGTATCCAGGAAGGCTGTATTAATCATGCCATCCTCACCGCACAGGCGATTGCCAGCGACGGACTGCCTTTGATTGGCTGGGTCGCGAACCGAATCAACCCGGGGCTAGCGCATTATGCGGAAATCATTGATGTGCTGGGCAAAAAATTACCCGCACCGCTGATCGGTGAACTGCCTTATCTGCCTCGCGCAGAGCAACGCGAGCTGTCTCAGTACATCCGTCTGTCAATGCTCGGCAGCGTGTTGTCGGTAGATAGAGTCCTGGCGTAACGTTCGCGACAGCACAGACGCCACCACACAGGCAATCAGCAATCCGGGGAGCAGACGATACTCCCCGGTCATTTCACAAACCATCAGTGTCGACATTATTGGCGCATGCGTGGTCGCTGCCAGCAGCGTGGCCATCCCTGTTAATCCCAGCAGAATGGCAATCTCATCCGGACCCGGAAGCCATAATCCCCACACTCGTCCCAGCAGCATACCCACCGAAAGACCGACAAACAGCGTTGGCGTAAACACACCGCCAGGCGCACCGGAACCACTGCTGGCAAGCACCGCCAGTAATTTGCAGATGAAGATCCCGCTCACCACGGCCAGTAGCGGTGGGGAGAGCAAATATGACTGCGCCACGCTGTAGCCATTACCCCAGACCGCAGGCGTGAGCAATGACAGCAGGCCAACGATCAGCCCGCCGAGCGCCAGTTGCCACGGGGGCGAGAGTTTTAAGCGCAAAAAAACATTATGGCTGGTGGTCATCAACCACATGAATAGCGGTCCGCAAACGCCGGCAGCCAGACCGGTGCTGATGATCATGACGTATTCCAGCGCATGCAGTTCCCGTGTGAAGTGTACGGCATACAGCAGCGCATTGCTGTCGCTCAGCATATTGGTGGTGAGCAAGGCGACGACGGCGGATACCACCACCGGTCCCAGTGACGCGAGGATCAACGTGCCAAACAACACTTCAGCAATAAATAGACTGCCCGCCAGTGGGGCATGATACGCTCCGGCCATACCCGCAGCGGCTCCGCAGGCAATCCATAACTTCCATTCTGTGCGCGGGGTGAAGCGTTGAGCAAAGCTGGAGGCTGCCAGCGCTGCCAGTAAAATCATGGCACCTTCGCGCCCGATGGCACTCCCGCTGGAGACGACCAGTAACGAGGCCAGCGATTTCACCAGGCTTGCACTGACGTCAAATTGTCCGTTAGTTTGCAAGGCTTCCATGTAATCAGTGGGAGCCTGCGGGCGTAACCGGTTGAACGTTTGCCATCCCCAAAGCAGCAAACCCGCCGCCAGCCCTCCTAACGCAGGTGTCAGCATGCGTCTTACAGGGGAAAGGTTTGTTGCCGCGTTGACCAGACTCCCTGTGTCATTGCTCAGGAACAACCATTCAAGAAGGAGCATGGCGTGGCGAAATCCTGCGACGGCCAACGCAGCAAGGATACCAATCACCGCAGCAATCAGCAGGCGGCGGAACATGGCGCGCAGGTCAGGATAAGCATGTAAATGATGCATGAGTGGCCAGACAGGAAATTTCAGACGCTTTATTTTGCGGCTATTTGGCAACAGAAGCAAAAGCTCAGCGTGCGCAACAGGATGCTACACAGGCAGGACACATCCTGCCTGTGGTGAAACTAACGAAAAAGTGGCTTATCGGCTATCGGGATCAGTAACTGCGACTGCCATTGCGCCAGCGTCAGACGGGCCAGCTCCCCCAGCGCCTGGTAAAACGGGTGATCAGCTTTTTCGATAAACACATCAAGGAAGCGGGATGACCACGGGAACAGATGCCAGGCCAGCAGCTGTTCGCACTCGATGTGGCGTTCATTTTCAGCAAGCCAGGCCGTCAGCAACAGCAGTGAACCAAAGTGATCTTCTGGCTCATTTTGCTGCATGGCAAACTGGATGCCGTTGTCCCGCATCCACTGACGAAGTGCCAGCGTAGAGTCGCCAAACAACACGTTTTCGCGATCCAGCCAGACAGATCCCCAGGGCGGAGAGGGTAGCGCATATGGACCGACAAACAGGCGTTGCCAGGCCTGCGGGAGAGGCTCATCGACCTCGGCTTGTAGCCGTGCTGCCAGCGGGAAAAGCATTGCCTGATCGAGCGGCCACTGCGCCTGCCAGCCATCGGCTCTTAACGCGCTGACTAATGCAGAGGCTTCCGCGCTATCTGGCGCATAGTAAAACAGTGCGCCGAGTACGCGCGCCGCGGTAGAAAAGTTGTCACCTTGCGAAAAATGGGTCATGCAAACAATCCTGAACAGTGCGGGTTGCCCCGCACCCGAAAGTTAACCTGCAACAGCCATTCCGACTGTCATATGTAAACCGTAAAACAATCCGCGGCCAATGATTTCACCGGCGAGGACTAACACTAAGCCCAGCGCCAGGCCGCCGACGGATGGTGCTTTACGACGGATCAGCGGGCATATCCAGCAGCCCAGACCGGCGGCCAGCAGAATGATGCGCCAGACCTGCAAGCTTCCGTAGTCGGGAACCAGCGCGCTGGCGGATTGTACCGAACTGTGGATCCCGCCGAGTGACAGTCCCTGCAGAACAATAACCGCCACGATCACCAGTAGGGCCAAAACGCTCACGTAGGCGAATCTGGCGGTGCCAGAGGAAACACCCGCAGCACGCAGTAGCAGGGCGGCAAACAGCGGTCCGCTCAGCAACATCGTCATAAAAAATGCCACCGTAGTGTAGCCGTTATACCAGGTCGGGACAGTGTCTATCTGGTAGACGCTGGTCATCGCCAGCACAAATACCAGACCCAGCAGCATGCCCACCAGCAGCCAGATTTTACCTAACACTGCGGGCATTTTACCGAGAAACGCCACCAGCCACCACAGGCCACCGACGGCGAAAAACAGTGAACCACTGGCGATTTCGTTACTCAGCGCAGATGCGCCAACTCTGTTCAGCGAGTTAAAGGCGCGCAGTGGCGAACCCAGGTGCATTACCGAGGCGAGAAAGGCGATGCCCATCACCAGCCACAGAAAAAACATGCTGCGCACGATACGTTGTTTTGCCACCTCGTCTTTAGCGGTCAGCCAGCCATAACCACTCACTATCAGCGCTCCGGCCACGCACTGGCCCAGCACCGTAAACAGGACCAGCGGCCATTCATGCCATCCATTGCCCATGTTACACCTCCTGCGGATTCGCCAGATAACCCGTGGTATCCCCGGTCGGGCGGCTATTGGCGTTGGGTTTGATCACAATGTTCGGTTTGGTGAAGTGCGTACCTGGCAGCGGAGCGACCGCCGCCAGTTCACCGTGCTTTTTGCGCAGCTCATCAATTGGACCAAAGTCCAGCGCGCGCAGCGGACAGGACTCGACGCAGATGGGCTTTTTGCCGTCGGCCACGCGGTCATGACAGCCATCGCACTTGGTCATATGACCTTTGGCGGCATTGTACTGCGGTGCGCCGTAAGGGCAGGCCATGTGGCAGTAGCGACAGCCTATGCATACGTCTTCATCCACCACCACAAAACCATCTTCACGCTTATGCATAGCGCCGCTGGGGCAAACCTTGGTGCAGGCCGGATCTTCGCAGTGGTTACAGGCAATGGAGAGGTAGTAGGCGAAGACATTCTGTTGCCAGACGCCGTTATCTTCCAGCCAGTCGCCTCCAGCGTATTCGTAAATACGCCGGAAACTGACGTCGGGAGTGAGATCCTTGTAATCTTTGCAGGCCAGCTCGCAGGTTTTACACCCCGTGCAACGGCTGGAATCAATAAAAAATCCATACTGAGTTGTCATGGGTTAGTCCTTATGCCTTTTCAACCTGAACGAGATTACTGTGGGATGGATTCCCCTTCGCTAATGGAGAAGGTCGATGCGACGTAAGAATATTTATGGAACCACCATGATCGATCTGGTCGCCGAACATATCGGCATTGAGCCAGGCTCCTTGTCCGATGGCAGTGACGCCGGGCAAAATACGCGGTGTGACTTTCGCGCTGATCAGCATCTGGCCGATATTATTAAACACCCTAACTGTGTCGCCATTACGGATGCCGCGCGTCCTGGCATCGACGGGGTTTATCCAGATCTCCTGCGGGCAAACCTGCTGTAAAACATCGATATTGCCGTAGCTGGAGTGGGTTCTCGCCTTATAGTGGAAACCCGTGAGCTGCAATGGATACGTTTTGCGCTTAGGATCGTCCCAACCGTCAAAGCCTGGTGCATAAGCTGGAAGAGGATGAACAATCTCATCGTCTTTGAGTTCCCATGTTTCTGCAATGGTTGCTAGCCGTTCAGAGTAAATCTCAATTTTCCCTGATGGCGTTTTCAATGGGTTAGCCCCAGGATCTTCTCTGAAAGAACGGAAAGCAACATAGTGTTCTTCGGGGCATTTTTTCTTGAAAATACCTGTCGTTTTCATTTCGTCGTAATCCGGCATTTCCGGGTTACGCTCTTTGGTCTTGGCATGCAGGTATTTCACCCATTCATGCTGCGTACGACCCTCGGTGAATTTTTGATATACATCCGGACCTAGACGTTTGGCGACTTCACTTAACATCCAGTAAATGGGTTTACGTTCAAATTTTGGCGATGTCGCAGGTTGACCAAGGATGACATAGCCCATGTTCCCGGCAGACTCGTGTGAGATGAGATCTTCTTGTTCAGTTGGCATCAGGTCAGGTAGCAGAATGTCGCAGTATTTTGCGGAGGCAGTCATAAAATGCTCAATACCGACGATCATTTCGCACTTGCTGTCATCCTGTAAGACATCATGGGTATGCGCGATATTGCCATGCTGGTTGATGAGCGTATTGCTGGCATAACACCAGATAAACTTGATAGGCACGTCCAGCTTATCTTTACCGCGAACACCGTCCTTGGTCGCGGTCATCTCTGCACCATGATCAATAGCATCCGTCCAGGTAAAGACTGATATCTGCGTTTTAACCGGGTTTTCTAGCATGGAGAACCATTCCACGCCCAGATCCCAGGTCCCTTCGCGCATCCCTGAGTTACCACCGTTTATCCCCACATTGCCGGTTAAAACGGAGAGCATCGCAATCGCGCGAGCGGTTTGTTCACCGTTGGAGTGACGCTGCGGTCCCCAACCCTGGCAGATATAAGCGGGTTTCGCTGCGCCGATTTCACGCGCTAACTGGATAATTTTCTCAGCCGGAATGCTGGTAATGTGGGAAGCCCAGTCCGGTGTTTTGGCTATCCCGTCTGGTCCATCGCCTAAAATATAGGCTTTATAGTGTGCATTCCGCGGTGCACTGGCGGGAAGAGTGGTTTCATCGAAGCCGACACAGTATTTATCAAGAAAAGGTTTATCAATCAGATCTTCGGTGATCAGTACCCAGGCGATCGCCGCAGCCAATGCAGCGTCAGTTCCTGGTCGGATAGGCAGCCATTCATCCTCACGACCAGCGGCAGTATCGTTATATCGAGGATCGATAACGATCATTCGTGCGTTAGAACGTTCGCGGGCTTGCTCAACATACCAGGTTACACCGCCGCCGCTCATACGGGTTTCGGCAGGGTTATTGCCAAACATGACGACCAGTTTTGTATTGGCGATGTCGTCAGGACTGTTGCCGTCGTTAGCACCAAACATATAACCCATTGCGGCGCTGATTTGCGCGGTACTATAACTACCGTAGCGGCTCAAATAGCCGCCGCAAGAATTCATCAGGCGGTAGGGGACGTTGGAGTTAGTAATATTCCCACCATCTACACCTGTACCGTACAGCACGTGAACCGCTTCGTTACCGTAATCCTGCAGGATCCGCTTCAAATTACCACTAATGGTGTCCAGTGCTTCATCCCAGGTGATCCTTTCAAATTTTCCTTCTCCACGCTTGCCTACACGTTTCATTGGATATTTTAGGCGGTCAGGGTGATTCATACGGCGACGGATCGATCGGCCACGCAAGCAGGCACGTACCTGATGATTACCGTAGGTATCATCGCCCGTTGTGTCCGACTCTACCCAATAGACGGAGTCATCCTTAACGTGCAGACGTAAAAGACAACGACTACCACAGTTAACGGTACAAGAACTCCAGACAACCTTCTCTTCAACGGGTTGTATCGCCTGCTGTACCGCTGCGGCGGCAGTGCGCATTCCGAAAGGTAACGACAGCCCACCCGCGGCAAGCGCCAGCGAACCGATTGCCGAGGATTTCACTAACGTCCTGCGGCTAATGCCTCCATATTGCTCAGTTTTTGACATTACTCACCCCATTATAGTTATCGCTATATATTAATTTCTATAACGAAATTAATAGCATGCTAATAATGGTTTGAGTTTACCCACTTATGGGTATGTCATCTTAATGCATATCAAACTGGAGTGACCCTCCGCGCACGGAGGGCGTGATTTATTGCGGTTCGGCGACGTGCCCGTCCTGGGCAGGGGTGCTATTGGCAGGGGCGTTGCCACTGTTGGTTCGGGTATAGAGAATTTTGTGCGTATCGTTTGCACAATGTCCCACGACCAGTGAATCAGGCTGATCGGCCTGATCATTGGGGACAATGTTCAGCGTAAAGCTGGATTCAGCAACGCCATTATTAATGATGCGCTGTTCGATATCACTTTTCACACGTTCACATGACGCCGGTGTCGCCAAGACCTGCGGGGACGCGACGGCCAGTAAGAGCGCGGCAATTCCTGTTATGTATTTCATCATCAGCTCCTTTATGATCGACCTGGACTAAGATTAGCATTTCTGGTGTAAATAACTGTATTTGCTAATATGATTGAGAATTATCTTCTTATCCCGGTGAAAAATGTGAAGAAAAAGATCTTATTAGGTTTCCTGTGCGTCGTGCTGGTCGGGTGTGATAACGCCAAAGGCCTGGATTCCTTTACGCCGGAAATGGCCAGTTTTTCCAATGAATTTGATTTCGATCCGCTGCGCGGGCCAGTAAAAGATTTCAGCCAGACGCTGCTTAATGACAAAGGTGAAGTCACCAAGCGCGTTGTCGGTACGCTCTCACAGGAAGGGTGCTTCGATACGCTTGAATTGCATGATATCGAAAGCAATACCGGCATGGCGCTGGTCCTGGATGCTAACTATTACCGGGACGCCAAAACGCTGGAAAAACGGATCCGCTTACAGGGTAAATGTCAGTTAGCAGAACTGCCTGCGGCGGGCGTGGTATGGGATACCGACGATAACGGTTTTGTCGTTTCCGCCACGGGAAAAGAGATGAAGGTGCAATATCGCTATGATGCGGAAGGCTACCCGCTGGGTAAAACCACCGTCAATAAGGACAATACCTTGCAGGTTGATGCCAAACCGTCGGTTGACCCGTTGAAGAAGCTGGATTACACCGCGGTAAGCCTGCTTAATAACCATCCGTTAGGTAATGTAAAACAAACGTGCAAGTATGATGACTATGCTAATCCGGTCAACTGCCAGCTTGTAATCGTTGACGAGAGCGTGAAGCCGGCAGTTGAACACCATTACTCGATTGAAAACACCATCGATTACTATTAGTCAGTCTTTACTGAGCGGTAGGTTGCAGCAGGTTAGGACCTGACGTTTTATGTTCTGCCAGATACTGCTGCTGGAAGATACACATGCGGATAGTGTTGCGGTATTGACCGTTGATAAAGAATTCATGAATCAGCTCGCCTTCGACCATAAAGCCGAGTTTACGGTAGATGTGGATGGCTTTTTCGTTCTCTTTATCAACGATCAGATACAGCTTATATAAGTTAAGTACGGTAAAGCCGTAATCCATCGCCAGCTTAGCAGCCCGGGAAGCCAAACCTTTGCCCTGATATTCCGGCGAAATAATGATCTGGAATTCTGCCCGGCGGTGCACATGGTTAATTTCAACCAGCTCCACCAGTCCGGCTTTTTCACCGTCGCATTCCACAACAAAGCGACGTTCACTTTGGTCGTGGATATGCTTGTCATACAGATCTGACAGCTCAACAAATGCTTCGTAAGGTTCTTCAAACCAGTAACGCATTACGCTGGCGTTGTTATCAAGCTGATGGACAAATCGTAAATCTTCACGCTCCAGCGGGCGCAACTTAACACTGAGGGCGCTAGTCATATCGTATCCTTTCAATATCTTTCAAAGTGCAATCATTATGGGGCAACGGTGCGGCCAGTGCGGCGGTCGAGGCAGCGCAGGGTGTTGGGCTCCCAGTACGCATTAATATTAGCGCTCTGTTCGCATTTATCACGGCTATCGAAAGCTGCGTCGGTTTTGTCCCACTCTTTCTCTGCACGCTTGTTGACCTTCTGGCGTAACTGACGCGTATCGTTCCATTGTTCCTTTTCCATTGCTGCCTGTTGACGACTTTGCGCACTGTCCCCGGATTCAATGATCAGTTTACTGGTTTCAGCAAATGCGGAAGAGGTGTACACAGCCGCAGCCAGCGTCAGCATAGCCGTCAGGCACAGGCGTTTGGTCAGTGTAATATTCATGGTGAATTCCTTTTATGGGAAAGGGAAAAAACAATAAAACAGGGCTAAATTCTACACTATTCTGGCTTGCGGGCATACCCACTCAGCGGAGATGGATACGCTAACGACATTCTGTCGTATCATGGTTAAACCAAAGGTAACTGAATAACATCAATGCTTAAGACCACATTCCTTTTTTTCATCACCGCGTTATGCGAAATCATTGGCTGCTTTTTACCCTGGCTCTGGCTTAAGCGAGGGGCTACGGCCTGGCTGCTGATACCCGCCGGGATGTCACTGGCCTTATTCGTCTGGTTACTGACGCTACATCCGGCAGCAAGCGGGCGTGTGTACGCGGCCTATGGTGGAGTTTACGTGGTGACAGCGTTGCTTTGGCTACGTATTGTTGACGGCGTAAAACTTAGCCTGTACGACTGGTCAGGCGCGCTGGTGGCATTGTGCGGCATGCTGATTATTGTGGCTGGGTGGGGGCGCGCATAGCGCCTTTTTTGTGATCAATCAGCGTTTTTTTGATCTTCATACTTGTATGGTAGTAGCTCAGTTGGGTAAATTTCCTGCATCACAAGAACAAATGCAAGGAATAAGAAATGAAGATTGTTGGGGCTGAAGTGTTTGTCACCTGTCCGGGGCGTAATTTTGTCACGTTGAAAATTACGACAGACGATGGGATCACTGGGCTGGGAGATGCCACGTTAAACGGACGCGAGTTATCCGTAGCGTCCTATCTGAAAGATCATGTTTGTCCGCAACTGATTGGTCGCGATGCGCACCGAATTGAGGATATCTGGCAGTTTTTCTACAAAGGCGCGTACTGGCGTCGTGGTCCGGTCACCATGTCGGCGATTTCCGCGGTGGATATGGCATTGTGGGACATCAAAGCGAAAGCGGCGAATATGCCGTTGTACCAGCTGCTCGGCGGTGCATCTCGTGAAGGCGTTATGGTTTACTGTCACACCACAGGCCATACCGTTGATGACGTACTCGAAGATTATGCGCGCCATAAAGAGATGGGCTTTAAAGCAATTCGCGTGCAGTGCGGCGTGCCGGGTATGAAAACCACTTACGGTATGTCTAAAGGCAAAGGACTGGCCTACGAACCCGCCACCAAAGGGCAGTGGCCAGAAGAGCAGTTATGGTCAACGGAGAAGTACCTCGATTTCACGCCAACACTGTTTGAAGCCGTGCGCGACAAGTTTGGTTTCAACGAACATCTTCTGCACGATATGCACCACCGTCTGACGCCAATTGAAGCGGCCCGTTTCGGCAAAAGCATTGAACAATATCGTCTGTTCTGGATGGAAGACCCAACCCCGGCTGAAAACCAGGAATGCTTCCGCCTGATCCGCCAGCATACGGTCACGCCGATTGCGGTAGGGGAAGTTTTCAACAGCATCTGGGACTGCAAACAGCTTATCGAAGAGCAATTGATCGACTATATCCGCACCACCATCACCCATGCGGGCGGTATCACTGGCATGCGTCGAATTGCCGATTTCGCGTCGCTGTATCAGGTACGTACCGGTTCGCATGGACCTTCCGATCTGTCCCCAGTATGCATGGCCGCTGCGTTGCACTTTGATCTGTGGGTGCCGAACTTCGGCGTACAGGAATATATGGGGTATTCCGAGCAAATGTTGGAAGTGTTCCCGCACAACTGGACCTTTGATAACGGCTATATGCATCCTGGAGACAAACCAGGTCTTGGGATCGAGTTTGATGAAAAGCTGGCGGCGAAATATCCGTATGACCCTGCATATCTGCCTGTTGCTCGTCTGGAAGATGGCACGTTGTGGAACTGGTAAGGAGTGATTTGCTATGAAAAGTATTGTGATTGAAAAACCGAATACGCTGAATATTGCCGAGCTACCGGTACCAGAACCCTCTGCAGGCGAAGTCAGGGTTAGGGTGAAACTGGCGGGAATTTGTGGTTCTGACAGCCATATTTATCGCGGACACAATCCATTTGCAAAATACCCACGTGTGATTGGCCACGAGTTTTTTGGCGTGATTGATGCGGTAGGTGAAGGTGTTGACCGTTCGCGAATGGGCGAGCGAGTATCCGTTGATCCGGTTATCAGTTGCGGACATTGTTATCCCTGTTCAATTGGTAAACCTAACGTTTGCACATCGCTGGTGGTGCTGGGCGTGCATCGCGATGGCGGTTTTAGCGAGTACGCTGTCGTGCCAGAGAAAAATGCCTGGACGATCCCCGATGCCGTGCCTGCTGAGCATGCCGTTATGGTTGAGCCTTTTACCATCGCCGCAAACGTAACCGGGCAAATAAATCCAACAGAAAATGATATTGCGCTGATTTATGGCGCGGGTCCTATGGGGCTGACCACCGTACAGGCGCTTAAACGTGTCTATAAAGTAAAAACCGTGGTGATTGCTGACAGAATCGATGAACGCCTTAGCATGGCGAAGCAGTGCGGTGCAGACTGGGCAGTCAATAATAGTCAGCAATCGTTGCAAGATTTCCTGACGGAAAAAGGGCTAAAACCGACCATCATCGTGGATGCAGCTTGTCATCCATCTATTTTACAGGAGGCTATCACGCTGGCATCGCCAGCCGCGCGGATTGTTCTGATGGGCTTCTCCAGCGATCCTTGTCAGATTGTTCAACAAGGCATTACCGGGAAAGAACTTTCAATTTATTCCTCAAGATTAAATGCGAACAAATTCCCGGTTGTTATTGATTGGTTAGTCAACGGACTTGTCGATCCTAACCAACTTATTACCCATACTTTTGACTATCACCACGTTACCGACGCAATTGAATTGTTTGAGAAAGATCAGCAGCACTGCTGCAAAGTTTTACTCACATTCACTGAATAATATAAATAACTGCGAGTAAGTGGTACGCATCTTACCTCTTAGAGATAGCCAATATGAATCAAGAAAAACACGAAAGATCAACGAAGGATCTGGTCAGAGCCGCCGTATCCGGATGGTTAGGTACTGCGCTCGAATTTATGGATTTCCAATTATATTCTCTGGGGGCCGCGCTGGTATTCCATGAGATATTTTTCCCGGAACAGTCTGCAGCGATGGCGCTCATTTTAGCAATGGGTACCTATGGTGCAGGATATATTGCTCGTATCGTCGGAGCATTTATATTTGGCAAAATGGGAGATAGCATTGGGCGTAAAAAGGTGCTGTTTATTACCATCACCATGATGGGGATCTGCACAACATTAATCGGCGTACTGCCAACGTATGCGCAAATCGGTATCTTTGCTCCCGTATTGCTGGTGACGCTGCGTATCGTACAAGGGCTTGGCGCGGGGGCTGAAATCTCGGGCGCAGGGACTATGCTTGCTGAGTATGCGCCAAAAGGCAAACGTGGCATCATTTCCTCGCTTGTCGCCATGGGGACAAACTGTGGAACCCTTAGTGCAACTGCTATCTGGGCGGTGATGTTCTTTGCTCTTGACCGGGAAGAACTGTTAGCCTGGGGCTGGCGAATTCCGTTCCTGGCAAGTGTCGTGGTAATGATTTTTGCCATCTGGTTACGTATGAACCTCAAAGAAAGTCCGGTATTTGAGAAAGTTAATGATGAGGAAAATTCTCCTGCATTAAATAATTCGTCGGAAAATACACTAGGGGCGATGTTTACCAGTAAATCCTTCTGGCTGGCAACCGGTTTACGGTTTGGACAGGCGGGTAACTCTGGGTTAATCCAAACCTTCCTTGCTGGGTATTTAGTGCAGACGTTGTTATTTGATAAATCAATACCCACCGATGCTTTAATGATTAGTTCGGTACTAGGATTTATTACGATACCGCTGCTCGGCTGGTTGTCTGATAAGTTTGGTCGCCGGTTGCCTTATATTATTCTGAATATTTCGGCAATTATTCTGGCTTACCCAATGCTCTCAATCGTTGTGGATAAAACG
This sequence comes from Citrobacter sp. 21OH12SH02A-Citro, assembly GCF_027919895.1. Classification (NCBI taxonomy): domain Bacteria; kingdom Pseudomonadati; phylum Pseudomonadota; class Gammaproteobacteria; order Enterobacterales; family Enterobacteriaceae; genus Citrobacter; species Citrobacter sp. 21OH12SH02A-Citro. The sequence goes on along the minus strand of NZ_CP114801.1, from coordinate 2,463,903 downwards.
TATAGTCCGGGCGTTATTATGACGGCACTGATTGTTATTCATAACTTTGCCGTATTGGGATTATTTGCTCTCGAAAATATTACCATGGCTGAAATGTTCGGTGCCCGTAACCGATTCACACGCATGGCGATTTCAAAAGAGGCGGGTGGGCTGGTTGCCGTTGGTTTTGGTCCGGTTCTGGCTGGTATCTTCTGTAACATGACTAACTCCTGGTGGCCAATTCTGGTGATGGTCATTGCCTACTCACTGATCGGTTTGGTTTCCGCGCTGCTGATGCCAGAGGTGAAAGACCGCGATCTGAGTGCGCTTGAGGATGCTGCTGAGGTGAGTAAAGCCGATAAGATGCGTTGTTCAGCGACCCAGACAAGCTAATCCACAGCCGCAGCATGAACGGAGGCGCTCGTTCTCCGTTTATGCTGGTACACAGCTTTAAGTGATGTCATACCAATCATTAAAAGCTTAATGCAAATCAAAACATACAACCATACAGGCGTTACTCTGAATCAATCCTGATTTCATTGATAAGTAGGTCATACCATGCAAAACAAGCTCTTAACGGCAAAGGCTGCACTTCCCGACTACGATCGTACAAAACTGGTCCCGCGTATTGTTCATCTGGGGTTTGGCGCATTTCACCGCGCACATCAGGGGGTTTACGCTGACATTCTCGCTGCAGATCACGGCAGTGACTGGGGCTATTGCGAAGTGAATCTGATTGGCGGCGAGCAGCAGATTGCCGATCTGAAACAGCAAGATAACCTGTATACCGTTGCAGAAATGTCTGCGGATGCATGGACTGCAAGAGTCGTGGGAGTGGTGAAAAATGCGCTGCATGCGCAGGTTGATGGTCTGGAAAGCGTACTGGCTGCGATGAGTGAACCGCAGGTTGCGATTGTTTCCCTGACCATTACCGAGAAAGGGTATTGCCATTCTCCGGCGACCGGTCAATTAATGTTAGACAACCCGATGATTGCCGCCGATCTACAAAATCCAAAACAGCCAAAAACTGCGCCAGGCGTTGTGGTTGAGGCGCTTGCACGTCGCAAAGCTGCGGGTTTAGCCGCTTTTACCGTGATGTCCTGCGACAACATGCCAGAAAACGGTCATGTGATGCGCAATGTTGTCACCGCGTATGCCCGGGCGGTGGATGCGGAACTGGCTGCGTGGATCGAACAACATGTCACATTCCCGTCGACAATGGTTGACCGCATTGTCCCTGCAGTTACCCAGGATACGCTGGACAAAATTGAACACATTACCGGCGTACGCGACCCGGCAGGCGTGGCATGTGAACCGTTCCGTCAGTGGGTTATTGAAGATAACTTTGTCGCTGGCCGCCCTGAATGGGAGAAGGCGGGAGCGGAGCTGGTTGCTGATGTCATTCCGTTTGAAGAGATGAAACTGCGTATGCTCAACGGTAGCCACTCTTTCCTTGCTTATTTGGGGTATCTGGCGGGATATCAGCATATTAACGATTGCATGGGCGATGAAAACTATCGCCTCGCCGCGCGCGCGCTAATGTTGCAGGAACAAGCGCCCACGTTAAAAGTGAAAGGAGTGGATCTTCCGCACTATGCCGATCTGTTAATTGAGCGCTACAGCAACCCGGCACTGCGTCATCGCACCTGGCAGATCGCGATGGACGGCAGTCAAAAACTGCCGCAGCGTATGCTGGACTCCGTTCGCTGGCACATTGTGCACGGTAGCCACTTTGAACTGCTGGCGCTGGGCGTGGCTGGCTGGATGCGTTACGTCGGCGGTGTGGATGATCAGGGCCAGGCGATTGAAATCAGCGATCCGCTGTTACCGGTGATCCAGAAAGCGGTGCATAGCAGTAACGAGGGCGAAGATCGTGTCCAGGCGCTGCTGGCGATCGATGCTATTTTTGGTCGTGAACTGCCGCAGGTAGAATTGTTCAAGAACCAGGTCACACAAGCCTATCTTGCTTTACTGGCTGAAGGGGCGAAAGCAACCGTTGCGAAGTATGCTGCAAAACTGAAGTAACGAGAACATCATTTAAGTCGCCATCTGGCTATAAACAGGCCAGATGGCGCATTGTTTTCTGGCATTCACACCAATTAGTTTATGCCCAAACGAATCAGTTCGAGGGGGGCATATTTACCTTCACACCCTTCGATTTCCACTGTTTTCCCGCGGCGAATTTGCTCAGCGGTCAGACCATCGGTATCTATCGCTGTAATGCGGCCTGTAAGTCCGGTGTCGCTAATCATGACGCGGCTGCCAGTGGTGATTGCGTTACGGTTACGATCGTATGTTTTCATGGTGTTTTCTCCTTTCCAACTTACCGTCAAAGCCCGTGGGCTCTAGTCCCACGTAACGGGCGCAATATAAATACGCTTCTCGTTAATGATTTTTTTTGTTTTCGATCAAAATCACAGCTTTTTTTATGCAGATGTGCGGGAGAGGGGAAAGCAGGAGAAACTCACCTCGGTGTGAGGTGAGCGTAATATTAATCTTCGCTGAACCAGTCGCTATTTTCCTGACGGATTAGCTGAACGGACTCACCAATTTCCTGGAGATGCAGCATCATTGCGCGCTCTACGGCATCGCCATCATGTTTCTCAAGTGCGGTAAAAATATCGTGATGCTGACGCAGCAGCATTTCAGGCGGAGAGATATGATCCAGGCTCATATAGCGAACGCGGTCAATCGTGGCCTTAATATTCTCAACGGTGTCCCAGGCGAGCTGGCACTCGGCGATTAAAGCCAGTTTCTGATGAAATTCGTCATCTAGCTGGAAGAAATCATTGATTTGTTTTCGATCAATCGCAATGCGCTGCTGATGCAGATTTTGTTCGAGCTGATAGCACTGTTTGTCGGTGATCAGTGATGCGGCGCGGCGGACCACGGCACATTCAATTGCCTGGCGAACAAAACAGCCGTTTTGCACCTGCGACAGCGAAATTTTGTTTACGTAGCTGCCACGCTGCGGGCGGATCTGAATCAGACCGTTCTCTGCCAGTTTGATGAATGCTTCTCGTACCGGCTGGCGTGACACATTAAAGCGTACGGAAACCTCTTTCTCCGACAGCGGCGTACCGGGCGCAATCAGACAGTGCACGATATCACGACGAAGAATACGGTAAATCTGTTGATTTACCGGTTGTGTAGGGTTGAGCTGCGTTTCTACGGTCATTCATTCTTACTTTTTAGAGAGTTAACCCGGAGATCTTATCACTTATTTCAGGCTATCTATACCCGGCGCAAGGCCGGGCAGAGAAATTAGCTCCGATGAATACTCAGTCCGGCAAAAGACTGCGTGACAGGCATCATTTCAAGGGTGTTAATGTTGACATGAGCGGGTAAGGACGCCACCCACCATACCGCTTCTGTAACATCTTGCGGGGTCAGCGCAGTGGTATTTTCGTAGGCTTTTTCAGCTTTAGCGTCATCGCCTTTGAAACGTACGTTAGAGAATTCCGTACCGCCAACCAGACCCGGTTCAATGTCGGTAACGCGAATCGCAGTGCCGTGTAAGTCAGTACGTAAATTCAGGCTAAACTGGCGAACAAACGCTTTGGTCGCACCGTAGACGTTCCCGCCAGCGTATGGCCAACTGCCCGCGGTAGAACCGATATTGATAATATGACCGCGGTTGCGCTCAACCAGGCCTGGCAGAACGGCACGGGTCATATAAACCAGGCCTTTGTTGTTGGTGTCGATCATATTTTCCCAGTCTTCAACGCTGGCCTTGTGGGCTGGCTCAAGGCCCAGCGCCAGACCCGCGTTGTTGACCAGAACATCAATATCGCGCCATTCAGCGGGTAAGGCGTTCAGCATCTCTTCAATTGATGCACGATTACGTACGTCCAGTTGCGCGGTATAGAGGCGGTCACCCAGCTCATCTTTGAGTTCCTGCAGGCGCTCCTGGCGGCGTCCGGTGGCAATAACTTTATGCCCATTCTCAATAAAACGACGCGTAATGCACTCACCAAAACCTGCGGTTGCTCCGGTTACTAAAACGATCATCTCACTGTTCCTCAACGCTTTTTATGTAGTACTACCATAGCACGTCATTTCCGTTCAGAGCTATTCCTGCTTAACGCGATTGCGGTCGATTCCCAGGAAGTCTACTCTGGTAAACAAATCGTTTTCAGGAGTGAAAGATGTCGTTAACGAATCCATTTTTACACCACAGCACATTGCCGTATCAGGCACCGCAGTTTGATCAGATCGACGTGCAGCATTATCGTCCAGCGTTTGATGAAGGCGTGCGGCAAAAACGCGCCGAGATCGACGCTATTGTGCAAAACTCACAGGTTCCTGATTTTGCTAATACGTTGCTGGCGCTTGAACAAAGCGGGGGGCTGCTCACGCGCGTGACCAGCGTTTTCTTCGCGATGACGGCGGCGCACACCAACGATGAACTACAGCGCCTTGACGAAGAGTTTTCCGCAGAGCTGGCGAACCTTGCCAATGATATTTATCTCAATGGCGCGCTTTTCGCCCGTGTCGAAGCTGTCTGGCAACGGCGTGGTACGTTAAGTCTGGATAGCGAATCAATACGTCTGCTGGAGGTCGTGTATCAGCGTTTTGTACTGGCCGGCGCCCGTCTGAACGAGACCGATAAAGCCAAACTTAAAGCGCTCAATACGGAGTCAGCCACGCTGACCAGCCAGTTCAATCAACGGTTGCTGGCAGCCAACACGTCAGGTGCTATGGTGGTGGATGATATCCGGCATCTGGAGGGGCTGAGCACAGAAGAAATTGCCGTTGCCGCCGAAGCTGCAAGGGCGAAAGGGCTTGAAGCGCGTTGGGTTATCCCGCTATTAAACACAACACAGCAACCGGCGCTTGCGGTTTTACGCGATCGTCAGACCCGCGAAAAACTGTTCACCCGCGCATGGACGCGGGCTGAAAATGATGATGGCAACGACACGCGAGCTATTATTCAGCGACTGGTAGCAATCCGGATGCAGCAGGCGCAACTGCTTGGTTTTGCCAATTACGCAGCCTGGAAAATTGCCGACCAGATGGCAAAAACGCCGGAAGCGGCACTGACATTTATGCGATCTATTGTTCCAGCCGCGCGGGCGCGGGCGTTGGATGAGCAGGCTGAAATCCAGAACGTTATCTTTCAAGAACACGAGTCGTTTAGCGCCGAGGCCTGGGACTGGTCGTTTTATGCCGAGCAGGTCCGTCGTGAGAAATATGACCTTGATGAGGCACAGCTCAAACCTTACTTTGCCCTGGATTCGGTGCTGAACGAGGGCGTTTTCTGGACGGCCAATCAACTCTTTGGCATCAAATTCGTTGAACGATTCGATATTCCGGTTTATCACCCGGATGTTCGGGTATGGGAAATATTCGATCATGATGGCGTAGGGTTAGCGCTATTTTACGGTGATTTCTTTGCCCGGGAATCAAAAAGCGGCGGAGCCTGGATGGGCAATTTTGTTGAGCAATCGCTGCTTAACGAAACCAGACCGGTTATTTACAACGTCTGTAATTATCAAAAACCTGCGCAGGATCAGCCTGCATTGCTACTGTGGGATGATGTTATTACGCTATTTCATGAATTTGGCCATACATTGCACGGTCTGTTCGCCACTCAGCGTTATGCCACGCTTTCTGGAACCAACACTCCGCGTGATTTTGTCGAGTTTCCTTCACAGATCAACGAACACTGGGCGAGCCATCCTCAGGTCTTTGCCCGTTTTGCCCGACATGTTGATACCGGGGAGCAAATGCCGCAGGCATTGCGGGATAAAATGCAGCGGGCCAGTCTGTTTAACAAAGGTTACGACATGACCGAACTGCTCAGCGCTGCATTGCTGGATATGCGCTGGCACTCTCTGGAGTTGAGCGAGTCATCTCATCCGGTCGATCAATTTGAACAGCAGGCGCTGGCGGCGGAAGGTTTGGATCTCAAGGCCGTGCCGCCGCGTTATCGCAGCAGTTATTTTGCCCATATCTTCGGTGGCGGCTATGCCGCAGGTTATTATGCCTATCTGTGGACGCAAATGCTGGCCGATGACGGCTATCAGTGGTTCGTAGAGCAGGGCGGATTAACCCGTGAAAACGGACAGAAATTCCGCGAAGCAATTTTGTCCCGCGGAAACAGCACTGATTTAACTGAACTTTATCGCCAGTGGAGCGGGCGTGAACCGCGCATGGAACCCATGCTGGAACATCGTGGTTTGAGCGCTTAAGACAGGTCAGCCAGAAAATTGAACCGGGCGTGGTGCCCGGTTGTTAGCTGGATTTTTTCTTTAGCAAAATGAATCGTTGTTGGGTATTGATGCCTTGCATCTCATAGAGACGCTCGGGTAGGGAGTGCTGCTGGTGAAAGGTCGGCATTGTTTTCCTGTTCTTACGTTACTTGACTGGTTTGCTTTGGGAAGGAAGGTAGGTATTGCCGCAGTTGGGGCAGACTAACGTTATGTTGTTTTTTATTCTCGACAGGCTGTGCATTGACTGGCGGCAGCAGTGAGGACAGGTACTTTTCACTGGTCGTAAAGTACGCATCTTAATATCTTTGAGTATCGACATATTGATTGTCCTTGTGATGGGGTGCTTACCATACACTATGAAGCAATAAATAGCTCATTTTATAACCATTGCGATGACATGGATTACTGTACGGTTTGCAAGAATCTCATTAGCGGCCAACATCACTTATAGAAGGTAGTTACGTTTCGTTTAACGTTCATTGGGGTTGTCGATGATAGATTAGCCAACTATCCGTTATCTTCGCAGGGAATTGCCAGGTAGCGTATAAAAGCAAAACACAAATCTATCCATGCAAGCATTTACCGCTGGTTTATCCGGCGGTTTTTTTTATCTGTACATCAGGGAAAAGGTGCCGGGAGGGGGAATTCAGGTAAAAAAATGGCCCCTTGTGCAGCTACGCAGCAAGGGGCCGGGTCGGTTCAGGACTATCTCCGTTCATCAATCATCCCATCTGTGGCTAAAATACGCGGCCAGGAAACCGGAAAATAAAATAATTCCCAGAACAGCCATAAAAATATTCATATTACCCAGCATAGTAAATGCTCCTTTATTTGTGAGTTTCCTCTCTTACCTTAAGTTCACCTCGCTTATGACTATAGTAGCAATTCAATCTTAAACAAAGGCTGAACTGTGTGATTATTTCGGCGGAAAAGTAAAATTTTGACGTGATTACGTCGGGAAAAATAAATAATAGTGACAAGGCACGGTTATCTGCGAACAAATAACCATATTTTTATACTGGGGCGCGCCGTTATGACCATGTGTGACAGACACAGATTGTTGCACGTTTATAATGCAGAGTTGTCTCATTGTGGTTCAATCTTTCACGCGATTAATCCTTCTGGCGGCAAAATTTAATACTGATTTTTGTGCCTAAAATTCTAACTCATTGATTTTATTTGATGTTTAAATATCTGGCATCGTTTTTGCCTTATCACTTCTGAATACCCTTAATTTGCACCGTTTTGTCTGCCCGGCTGCACCGGAGCTTTCAACAAGACTAATTTCAGGAGTGAAACTATGCAGCGTCGTACATTTTTAAAAGCTTTTGCGCTTTCCGCCTCTGTTGTCGCAATGGGAATGAGTTTTAGCGTTCAGGCGGCCGACACTATTAAGGTTGGCATCATGCATTCGTTATCCGGCACCATGGCTATTTCCGAAACGCCGCTGAAAGATGTGGCGTTGATGACTATTAATGAAATCAATGCGCAGGGCGGTGTATTGGGCAAAAAGCTGGAACCGGTGGTGGTTGACCCGGCTTCGAACTGGCCGTTATTTGCTGAAAAAGCACGTCAGTTACTGAGCCAGGACAAGGTAGCGGCGGTTTTCGGTTGCTGGACATCGGTTTCGCGTAAATCGGTTTTACCGGTATTTGAAGAATTGAACGGTCTGCTGTTTTACCCGGTGCAATATGAAGGTGAGGAGATGTCGCCTAACGTCTTCTATACCGGCGCTGCGCCTAATCAGCAGGCGATCCCGGCGGTTGAGTATCTGATGAGTGAGGACGGCGGCAGCGCTAAGCGCTTCTACCTGCTGGGTACGGACTATGTCTATCCGCGTACGACTAACAAAATTTTACGCGCCTTTTTGCATTCGAAAGGCGTGGCCGATAAAGACATCGAAGAAGTGTATACCCCATTCGGACACAGCGATTACCAGACCATTGTTGCCAGTATTAAAAAATTCGCCGCAGGGGGAAAAACGGCGGTGGTATCGACCATCAACGGGGATTCTAACGTTCCATTCTATAAAGAGTTAGCGAACCAGGGCCTGAAAGCCACGGATGTTCCGGTGGTGGCATTCTCTGTGGGTGAGGAGGAGTTGCGCGGTATCGATACTAAACCGCTGGTGGGCAACCTGGCTGCGTGGAACTACTTTGAGTCCGTAGATAATGCGGCCAACAAGAAGTTCGTCGCGGATTACCGGGCGTATGCCAAAGCACATAAGCTGCCGAATGCTGATTCGGTGGTGACCAACGACCCTATGGAAGCCACTTATGTTGGCCTGCATATGTGGGCGCAGGCAGTAGAAAAAGCCGGAACTACCGATGTGGATAAAGTCCGGGCGGCTATGGCAGGACAATCATTCGCGGCACCATCAGGATTTACCCTGACCATGGATGCGACCAACCATCACCTGCATAAACCCGTCATGATTGGCGAGATTGAAGGCAACGGCCAGTTTAACGTGGTGTGGCAAACCGAAGCGCCGGTTCGCGCCCAGCCGTGGAGTCCGTATATCGCCGGTAATGATAAAAAATCTGAACAGCCCGTTAAAACCGCCAGCAACTGATCTTACGCCCTCCTGCGGGAGGGCAACGCTTTGGAGAATGCTCATGAAAGCCATGCGCTTTATTCGTGGTGTGTTGTTGCTGACGTGGCTTTTGCCGTGGATAGCGCAGGCCGCAGATGCCGATACCTTTACCGCCGCCAACCGGACTCAGCAGGCCGCCTTACTTGAACAATGGTCGGTAAAACCCGACGTTCAACGCTTGCCGGTGCTCAAAGCGCTGAGTGATGAGAACCTGCTGACAGATAACGCGAAAAACGCGTTCATCATGAACGGCTCGCACGTACAACCGCTAGGAATGGCGGCAGGTCCGAACGGCGAGCTAAAAAAAATCCGCCTGACTAACCGCCTGCGTAATCTGGTTGCCGGAACCTTGGCCGTCCACCAGCTATTAAGTGACAGTGTCACGCAAAGGGGCGGGGCAGCGCGTACATTACAGCGTGAGGCCCAGCCGGGGATGCTGCCGTTTCTGCAGCAACGACTGGCCCAGGAGCCCGATGCTGGCGTGAAATCTTTACTGGCTATTGCACTGGCAAACCTGCAACTGACCAGCACCTCGCCTGAGATCAGACGTCAGGCAATCGAACTGCTAGGGGCGTCGAACGATCCTGAAACCCAGGCGCGCCTGCAGCCATTCACCCATGCTGAACATGAACCTGATGCCCGCGTTCGTGCTGCCGCTGACGAAAGCCTGAATTCCATCGCGCATCGCATGAAGGTTGGCGATCTTCTTGGACAGGCATTTATGGGATTGTCGCTGGGCTCCATTTTGCTGCTGGCGGCATTGGGTCTGGCGATAACCTACGGCTTACTTGGCGTCATTAATATGGCGCATGGTGAGATGTTAATGCTCGGCGCTTACGGTACCTGGATGGTGCAACAGCTGATGGGCCAGTTTTTCCCGCAATGGTTGGCCTGGTATCCGGTTATTGCGCTTCCGGTCGCCTTTTTGCTTACCGCTGGGGTTGGAATGCTACTCGAGCGCGGAGTGATCCGCCATTTATACGGGCGTCCGCTCGAAACCCTGCTGGCAACGTGGGGGATCAGTCTGATGCTTATCCAGTTGGTGCGTATGTCCTTCGGCGCGCAAAACCTTGAAGTCGCTAATCCGGAATGGCTTTCCGGGGGCATTCAGGTTTATGCCAATCTGATTTTGCCGTGGAACCGAATTGTGGTGCTTGGCTTTACCATTCTGGTGCTGTTCTTCACCTGGCTGTTGTTGAATAAAACCCGTCTCGGACTGCGCGTACGTGCGGTGACGCAAAATCGCAATATGGCGGCCTGCTGCGGCGTACCTACCGGACGAGTGGATATGCTGGCCTTTGGTCTTGGTTCAGGGATTGCCGGACTGGGGGGCGTAGCGCTCTCGCAGTTAGGCAACGTAGGACCGGAGCTAGGGCAAAGCTACATTATCGATTCGTTTCTGGTGGTGGTGCTGGGCGGCGTGGGACAACTCGCGGGGAGTGTAGCCGCTGCGTTTGGGCTTGGGATTTTCAACAAAATTCTTGAGCCTCAGGTGGGAGCTGTTCTCGGTAAGATTATGATTCTGGTGCTGATTATTTTGTTTATTCAGAAACGTCCTCAGGGGCTGTTCGCGTTGAAAGGGAGGGTTATTGACTGATGACGATGCCAATGACATTAACGCTGGCGCGTAAAGCGCCGCGCGCGACACGCATCCTGGGGCTGGGTTTACTGCTGACGCTGATTATTCTGCCGTTTCTGGCGCTGTTACCTGCGGATCATCCGCTGGCCATATCGGTGTGGACATTGACTCTGGCCGGGAAAATTCTCTGCTATGCCATTGTGGCGGTGGCGCTGGATCTGGTGTGGGGCTATGCGGGAATGCTCTCGCTGGGCCACGGTATTTTCTTTGCGCTGGGGGGATATGCGATGGGAATGTACCTGATGCGCCAGGCTTCCGGCGAAGGATTACCGGCCTTTATGTCGTTTCTGTCGTGGACCGAGCTGCCCTGGTTTTGGTGGGGAACGCAACATTTTATCTGGGCGATGTTGTTGGTTGTGCTGGTGCCGGGTCTGCTGGCGCTGGTATTTGGCTGGTTTGCCTTCCGTTCAAAAATCAAAGGGGTCTATTTCTCCATCATGACTCAGGCCCTGACTTTCGCCGGAATGTTACTGTTTTTCCGCAACGAAACCGGCTTTGGGGGAAATAACGGTTTTACCGGTTTTACCACCATTCTGGGATTTCCGGTGACCGCGACCTCAACCCGTATCGCGCTGTTTCTGGCGACGGTCATGCTGCTGGTGCTGGCAATATGGCTGGGACTGGCGCTGGCCCGCAGTAAGTTTGGTCGAATTCTCACTGCCGTGCGCGACGCCGAGAACCGACTGATGTTCTGTGGTTACGATCCGAAAGGTTTCAAGCTGCTGGTGTGGACGCTTTCCGCCGTGCTGTGCGGCCTGGCGGGGGCGTTGTATGTTCCGCAGGTGGGAATCATTAACCCCAGCGAAATGTCGCCGACCAACTCGATAGAAGCGGCGATTTGGGTTGCCCTCGGCGGGCGTGGAACCCTGATTGGCCCGGTATTTGGCGCCGTACTGGTGAACGGCGCTAAAAGCCTGTTTACCGTCATTATGCCGGAATACTGGCAACTGTTTCTTGGCCTGATCTTTATTGGCGTTACGTTGTTTTTACCTCGTGGTGTGATGGGTCTGTTTCGCAAGGGAGACAAATAATGCAGCCAGATGAAGGGCTTTTTACTCGCCAGATGCCAAGCGATCGGTTTCGCAACCAAACGGACCCGGTGCTCCAGCTGGAAAAAATTAACGTTAACTTCGATGGCTTCCAGGCGTTAACGGATCTCACGCTCAATATTGGCGTTGGGGAACTGCGTTGCATCATTGGTCCCAACGGTGCCGGAAAAACGACGCTAATGGATGTTATTACCGGCAAAACCAGGCCGCAAAGTGGTCGGGCGATATACGATCAGTCGACCGATTTAACAACGCTGGACCCCATCGCCATTGCACGTCAGGGGATTGGGCGGAAGTTTCAGAAACCCACGGTATTTGAAGCGTTAACGGTAGAGGAGAATCTGGAGCTGGCGCTGAAAAGCGATAAATCTGTCTGGGGCTCTTTACGGGCGCGCCTCACCGGCGAACAACGGGAGCGTATAGATGAAATACTGGCGCTGTTGCGGCTGGGCAACGAGCGGGCCCGCCGCGCCGGGCTGCTTTCTCACGGGCAAAAACAGTTTCTCGAAATTGGCATGCTGTTGGTACAGGAGCCACATTTACTGCTGCTGGATGAACCCGCGGCGGGTATGACGGATGCGGAGACGGAATACACTGCGGAGCTGTTTCGTAAGCTTGCCGGGAAGCACTCGCTGATGGTTGTTGAGCACGATATGGGATTTGTCGAAACCATTGCCGATCGCGTCACGGTCTTACACCAGGGACGCGTTCTGGCTCAGGGAAGTCTGCGCGAAGTGCAGGCCAACGAGCAGGTTATTGAAGTTTATCTCGGGCGTTAAGGAGCACAGATGTTGCAGGTGAAAGAACTGAATCAATATTATGGTGGCAGCCATATTCTGCGAAGTGTGAACTTTGAGGCGCGTATCGGCGAGGTGACATGTCTGCTGGGGCGTAACGGCGTGGGGAAAACGACGCTTCTGAAGTGCCTGATGGGGCTTATTCCTGCCCGCAGCGGGAGTGTGCTCTGGCAGGAGAAAAATGTCACTCACTGGAAGCCGCATCAGCGGGTCAGGGCCGGGGTGGCGTATGTACCACAGGGGCGCGATATTTTTCCGCGTCTGACGGTAGAAGAGAACCTGCTGCTCGGCCTTTCCCGTTTTTCAGCACAGGAGGCCAGACGTGTGCCGGATGATATCTATGCGCTCTTTCCGGTTCTACAGGAGATGAAACATCGGCGGGGCGGAGATTTGTCCGGCGGGCAACAGCAGCAACTGGCGATTGGACGAGCGCTGGCCAGTCGCCCGCAGTTGTTGATCCTCGATGAGCCCACGGAGGGGATCCAGCCGTCAGTGATTAAAGAAATTGGGCAGGTGATTTCTCAACTGGCGCACCGGGGTGACATGGCCATTTTGCTGGTGGAGCAGTTCTATGATTTTGCGCAGCAACTGGCCGACAAATACTTACTCATGTCGCGAGGCAGCATTATTCAAAGCGGTGACGGTAAAAATATGGAGTCCGACGGCGTTCGAGGGCTGGTCGCCATTTGAGATTCGCGACAGAGCGGCTTTGGCTCTGTCGCGATCATCATTAGCAGACCGCCGTCTGGCCCCAGGGTTTGGCGCGCATGCCTTTTATCATTAGCGCCCAGGCAAGCACGATCGCCACCATCAGCGCCACAAACAGCGACCACGGCGGCAATGTGGTTAAAATGACGCCGCTGACTAATGGGTTTACCGCTGCGCCCAACCAGCCTAACGACTGGGCGGAAAAATAGCTGGCTTTCATTCCTGCAGGCGCGATGTTGTCGATGAGCATGTATTCACCCGGTGCGTAAATGACTTCGCCGATAGTGAAAAAGGCCGCAGAAATGCCCCATAACACCAGGTTGTTGCCGGAGAAGGTAAAGCCAACCAGACCGACCACAAAGAACAGCGTGCCCACAGTCATTAGCGGGCGGATATTGGTGGCGGTGAGCCTGCGCCCGAGGGCATATTGCAGTGATACCACAATGGCGGCGTTAACAGGCAGGACGACTGCCACCACTTTCTCGGCAAAATCGCCGTCTGCAACCACCATAACGTATTGCGAAATACAGGACGCAAAGGCACCACCAACGAATGACGCCAAAAATGCGGACAGCGTAAACCAGAATAATGCTCTGTCGCGCAGCAGTACCGAGGGGGACCAAACTGCCGTGTTCAAACCTTCTGATGCTGCTGGTGAACGTTTTACCCAGGTCTGGATAAACACCAGAGGGAGTGCTGAACATGCAGCAGCGAGCCAGAATGGCAGGTTAATGCTTTGCATCACCAGTAGCGTACCCAGCGGTGGGCCTACGGTCCAGCCGATGTTCAGCACGGTATAGTTAAGCGAGAAAATTTTTGTCTTGTTGGTCGCCGAGAGATTATCGGCAAACCAGGCTTTCAGCACCGTGGCGAAGACGGAGTAGGCGCAGTTGATCAGGGCAAAGAGCAAAACCACTACCACTACGTTATGCACCAGTGGAATAGCAATAAAGCCAGAGGCAAAGCCGCAGATAGCCAGCAGCATATAGCGTTTTTTATCAAACTTGTCGGCCAGAATACCAAAGCCAAGGCTGAACACGACGCCAATGGTCAGTGCGACCGTCATCGCATAACCGATCAGGTCGACGCTCAGATTGTACTGTCGGCTGAGGTAGATCGTCATAAAGGGCAGCGTGGCGCCACGCCCAATCGTTAATAACAATGATGACGCGAGTAACGCGAGAGTGGACCTTCTCAGAGAGATATTCATTTTCCTGCCCGACAATGCATGTTGTTATGTTTTTTTTAGATATCAGAAACAAATAGCATGCTAAAAGTGTGATGTACACTCAATAAGTTGTCCGAAAATGCCCTGTGCGGCCTACCTGAATTAATGATCTGTTACGGGACAATGATTTCCGTTACTTTAATTTGTTTACAAAAATTTAATATTCGCAGGGGCGGTGGTATGTCGCGTAAAGACGGGTTATTAGCGTTACTGGTCGTTGTGGTTTGGGGGCTGAACTTTGTCGTCATCAAAGTGGGGCTACACAATATGCCACCCTTAATGCTGGCAGGGTTGCGTTTTTTACTGGTGGCATTTCCGGCGATTTTCTTCGTTGCCCGGCCGAAAATTCCGCTTTCACTGCTGCTCGGCTATGGGCTGACCATCAGTTTTGGGCAGTTCGCGTTTCTCTTTAGCGCCATCAAATTCGGTATGCCTGCCGGGTTAGCTTCTCTGGTATTACAGGCTCAGGCGTTTTTCACCATCATTCTGGGGGCATTCGCCTTTGGTGAACGTCTGCAAGGTAAACAACGGGTAGGAATTGCGCTGGCCATATTTGGCGTGCTGGTGCTGATTGAGACCAGTCTCAACGGACAGCATGTTGGCATGCTCGGTTTTATGCTGACGTTGGCGGCGGCGCTAAGCTGGGCCAGCGGTAATATCTTTAATAAAAAAATCATGCAGCATACGTCACGCCCGGCGGTGATGTCGTTGGTGGTATGGAGTGCGTTGATTCCTGTTGTCCCATTCTTCCTCGCCTCAATACTTCTCGATGGCCCAACGCAAATTATCCAAAGCCTGGTGACGATAGATATGACCACCATTCTGTCACTGGTTTATCTGGCGTTTGTGGCAACCATTGTGGGTTATGGCATCTGGGGATCTTTACTCGGGCGTTATGAAACCTGGCGTGTCGCGCCGTTGTCGCTGTTGGTGCCGGTTGTTGGACTGGCGAGCGCGGCCGTGCTGCTGGATGAAACGCTTACCGGATTACAACTGCTCGGTGCGCTGCTGATCATGGCAGGATTGTACATTAATGTGTTTGGCTTTCGGTTGCGTAAGACTGCGCAGGCGAGAGGGTAAAAAAAAGCCCCGCAGTGACGGGGCAAAAAAATTACAGGTTGCGCATATTGTAATAAGGCACACCTAATTCGTCGGATTTGTCGCTGCCTGCACCCATATGATTAAAATCGAACGGGGACCGATCGTGCGCAGGCGGCATAATCATCGCGTCACGACTGTTTTGTGTGGCAGGTTGCGCGGTCTGTTCCGCCATGCTCTGGCCCGAAACAACATACAGCAGGGCCAGCATCGCATAAGACAGAAGTTTCATGATTTCCTCGGTTATGTCGTTAACTGGCGATTAGCAATTACATTGATTGAGTGGCAGCAAATAGCGTGATTCGCCGTGCATATTCGTCATACGGTATTTATGCGGTGGAACATCAAAATAGTTTTTGAATGTCCGGGTCAGCGTTTGCTGGGACTCAAAACCGTAACGCTCCGCCAGATAAAGGATCGGCTCGTTACTCTCTTTTAATTTTTGCGCTATTTCAGTCATTTTACGGCTACGGATGTATTGACCCAGTGAATGGCCGGTTTCTTTTTTAAACATCCGTTGCAGGTGCCATTTGGAGTAACCTGAACGCTCTGACACCTTTTCCAGCGAGAGCGGCGATTCAAGGTTATTTTCGATCCAGTCCAAAATGCTATGAATAGTGATTGTGTCAGTATTGCGTCTGGACATCGTCATACCTCTTTCTGTTTACGGCAGGATTTTCTTAAGCAAATGCTCAAGCGTGGTCACTTCATCCGCCGTTAAGTTTTTTGTTAGTTCCTGGTGCAGGTCTTGCCCTACTAATTGATGACACTGCTCGCAAATTGCCGCGCCATGTTCGGTGAGTTTCACCAGCACGCCTCGCTTGTCATGTGGATTCGGAAGCCTTTCTATCCAGCCTTTACAGGCCAGCCTGTCCAGCATCCGCGTCAGGGCGCCGAGATCGACAGACAGCACTTTTTT
Source organism: Citrobacter sp. 21OH12SH02A-Citro (assembly GCF_027919895.1). Classification (NCBI taxonomy): domain Bacteria; kingdom Pseudomonadati; phylum Pseudomonadota; class Gammaproteobacteria; order Enterobacterales; family Enterobacteriaceae; genus Citrobacter; species Citrobacter sp. 21OH12SH02A-Citro. The sequence goes on along the minus strand of NZ_CP114801.1, from coordinate 2,447,678 downwards.
CAATTCGACAGGGGTAATACACACCGCGCAACGGATGGAGCAGAGCACCTTGAACTGCGATGCCGTGATATCCAGCGGTGACAGATAGTCGTTTAGCAAACGATCTTTTTTCTGATTAACCATGTAGATCAAACGACCCAGTGGGATGATTTCGTTAAACAGATCACTGGTGCTTTTCACAATGGTTGCCCTGGCAAGTAGTTAGTCACGGCTGATATTATTGCTTAGGCAAATATAAGTCAAATGAATGGATCAGCAAATGCCACGTTTTGCTAAATCATCAGACTCAATTTCTGGCGAGTGGAATTTTAACGGTTTGAAAATTATGGCTTATACGTGCGGATGAAAAATGAATCCTTACACCGCGAAAATGGCTTATCTCCCGGATTTCACCGTATACTTGCCGTTGACGATTAACGCACAGGAAAGATGACATTATGATGGACTTGTTTAAAGCAATAGGACTGGGGCTGGTAGTCCTGTTACCGTTGGCAAACCCGTTAACCACCGTGGCGTTGTTCCTCGGCCTTGCCGGCAACATGAACAGCGCAGAGCGTAACCGTCAGTCACTCATGGCGTCCGTTTACGTGTTTGCCATCATGATGGTGGCGTATTATGCCGGACAACTGGTGATGAATACCTTCGGGATTTCGATTCCCGGGTTACGTATCGCGGGTGGGTTAATCGTTGCGTTTATCGGCTTTCGAATGTTGTTTCCACAGCAGAAGGCACATGACTCTCCGGAAGCGAGAAGCAAATCAGAAGAACTGGAAGATGAACCGACGGCGAATATTGCATTTGTTCCGCTGGCCATGCCAAGCACCGCGGGTCCGGGTACGATTGCAATGATCATCAGCTCGGCGTCCACCGTGCGTCATGGGGCTGAGTTTCCTGACTGGGTGATAATGGTCGCACCGCCGATTATTTTTGCCGTGGTCGGGGTTATCCTGTGGGGTTGTTTGCGCAGTTCTGGCGGAATTATGCGCCTGGTCGGTAAAGGTGGTATTGAGGCGATCTCCCGTCTGATGGGCTTCCTGCTGGTATGTATGGGCGTGCAGTTTATTATTAACGGCGTGCTGGAAATCATTAAAACTTACGCTTAAAACAACGTGCCCGGTATTGTCTACCGGGCACGCTTTTATGAATGCTGAGGCTGCTCTTCCAGTGATACTGGCCATTTACGGAAGATAATCACCGACCATATGAACGCCACAATCGCAGGCACTGCACCTACGTAACCAATCGTAGACATTGACCAGTGCAGACTCACCTGATTTCCCACCAGCGCGCCAGCGCCTATCCCGATATTAAAGATACCAGAGAAAAGGGCCATTGCGACGTCGGTGGCATCCGGGGCCAGCGCCAGCACTTTGACCTGCATACCCAGGCCTATCAACATAATGGCGATGCCCCAGAATATACTCAGGACGGCCAGATGCATTTCGCTGTCCGCTGCGGGCAGTAACAGCACCAGGCACACCGTCAGCAGGGCAATGGCGCTACTAATCAATACGGAAGCATGTTGATTACCCAGCTTGCCAAAAATGACGCTACCGACAATACCTGCGCCACCCAGAACCAGCAGCAGCACGGTGGCAAAGTTTGCGCTCAGTCCGGCGACGGTCTGTACAAACGGTTCGATATAGCTGTAGGCCGTGTAATGCGCGGTGACCACAATCACCGTCAGCAGATACAGGCTCATCAATGCCGGACGGCGGAATAAAACCGGCAGGCTTTTTAATGAACCGGAATGCTCACTGGGTAATTTTGGCAGGAGCTTAATCAAGCAAAGTAGGGTGACTAACGCCCCCATACCGATGGCGAAGAAGGTAGTACGCCAGCCAAAATACTGGCCAACGATGCGCCCGATAGGCAGGCCTAACACCATCGCCAGCGCGGTACCGGTCGCAATCAGGCTGAGAGCCTGCGCGCGTTTCCCGGCAGGAGCCAGGCGAATCGCCAGCGATGCGGTGATCGACCAGAAAATCGCGTGGGCAAAAGCAATACCAATACGGCTGATCACCAGCACGGTAAAATTCCATGCCAGGAAAGAGAGAACGTGGCTGGCGATAAAAACGACAAACAGGCAGATCAGAAGTTTGCGGCGTTCTACCTGGCTGGTAAGCAGCATGAAAGGCAGCGACATCAGGGCGACAACCCAGGCGTAGATCGTCAGCATGATCCCGACCTGAGCGGTCTGCATATTAAAACTTTGTGCGATGTCGGATAACAAACCGACAGGGACAAACTCGGTGGTATTGAAAATAAAACCGGCAATGGCAAGCGTAACTACCCGAAGCCACGCGACCTTGCGGGAAACAGTGTCTGTTGTCATATCAATTAGGTGGATTAGCTGCGAAAAGGTAAGGCCACGATCTTAAAACTTTTGCTGGCTAAAATACAATCATTTCGTGATGCAGTTCTCATTTCATTGACTGGGTGGCAAAATTGACTGCCGAACATTTCGCGTAATTTTAACTATTTCATTATTAATGAAATTCCGGGCGTGCGAATTCACCCGGAACGCTATTTATGGCGTTGTTTGAGAATCGCGAATTATTCCGTGCTTTTCGACAACTGAGGGTTCAATACCTCAATAAACGCTTCCAGTTGCCTCGTCATTGCCCCTCTGCGCCAGACCAGCCACGTATTCAGCCAGCGCCAGTTTTCGCTTAGCGGCCAGGCGTGGACCTGATGGTGCCCTGGCATGCTCTCCAGCATCGAACGCGGGATCAGCGCGATACCCGCACCGGCAATGACGCAAGCCAGCATGCCGTGATACGACTCCATTTCATGAATGGTGCCGGGCATTGCGCGATCGGCATGAAACCAGCTTTCAAAATGGCGACGATAGGAACAGTTGGCGCGAAAGGCGTAAATGCTGCAACCGTTAACGTCGCTGGCCCGCTGGATAGGGGGATGACCGTGCGGAGTGACTATCATCATCTCTTCACGGTAGACCGGCATTCCTTCAAGACCTGGATGAGTAATTGGGCCGTCGACAAAGGCGGCGTTCAGCGTCCCGTCGAGCACGCCGTCCAGCATCGTGCCTGAAGGACCTGTCGCCAGCGCAAACTGAATTTTGGGGTAACGCTGATTATATTCAGCCAGCGTGGCGGGGATCCGCACAGCGGCAGTACTCTCGAGCGAGCCAAGAGAGAACAACCCCTGCGGTTCATCGCCGGCGACGACCATTCTCGCCTCGTCAACCAGGGCGAGGATCCGCTGGCTGTAGCGTAAAAAATTGTGCCCGGACGGGGAAAGCCGCAAACGCTGATTTTCACGAATAAACAGATCGACGCCAAGGTCGGCTTCAAGCTGGCGAATACGGGTGGTGAGATTGGATGGCACGCGATGCACCTTCGCGGCGGCCTGCGTAATACTGCCTGTCTCCGCGACGGCGTTGAACATTTCCAGTTGCGTCAGATCCATAATGTTCTCTGTTCGTGAATGGTGTGGTTAATATTATTCATTTTTCAGAAAGAGTAAATATGCGCATGATATGACCATACCCTGCGATAAAGAGAGGCACTTATGACTATCACAGCAGCAACACATGCGATTTCCGTTAACCCTACCAACGGTGAAAGGTTGGCGGCAATGCCGTGGGCCAGTACTGAAGAGATTGCACATGCGCTGAGCCTTGCCGCGAATGGCTACAGTGAATGGAAACACACTGCCGTTGAGCACCGTGCGCAAACGCTGCGTCATATCGGGCAGGCTCTGCGTCATCGCGCGGAAGAGATGGCGCAGTGTATCTCACGTGAAATGGGGAAACCCATCAAGCAGGCGCGTGGTGAAGTTGCCAAATCAGCCGCATTGTGTGACTGGTACGCCGAACATGGACCGGCGATGCTCAACCCGGAACCTACGCTGGTGGAGAACAACCAGGCGGTGATTGAATATCGCCCCGTTGGAACTATTCTGGCGATCATGCCGTGGAACTTCCCGCTCTGGCAGGTACTTCGCGGCGCCATTCCAATTCTGCTGGCCGGAAATGGCTATCTGTTAAAGCATGCGCCAAACGTAACCGGCTGTGCTGCGATTATCGCGCAGGTTTTTGCTGATGCGGGCGTTCCCGCGGGTGTTTATGGTTGGGTGAATGCCGATAACGCCGGGGTAAGTCAGATGATCAATGACCCGCGTATCGCGGCGGTAACGGTGACGGGCAGCGTTCGAGCTGGTGCGGCGATTGGTGCTCAGGCGGGTGCGGCGCTGAAAAAATGCGTGCTTGAACTGGGGGGTTCCGATCCGTTTATTGTCCTTAATGATGCTGACCTCGATCTGGCCGTTAAGGCGGCGGTCGCCGGTCGTTATCAGAATACCGGGCAGGTTTGTGCGGCAGCAAAGCGCTTTATTATCGAAGAAGGAATTGCGCCAGAATTTACGGCTCGTTTTGTGGCGGCCGCGAGCGCGCTCAAAATGGGCGACCCGCTGAACGAAGAAAACGATCTGGGTCCGATGGCAAGATTTGATCTGCGCGATGAGCTGCATCAGCAGGTCGAAGCCACCCTTGCCGAAGGCGCGCGGTTACTTCTCGGCGGGGAAAAAATCGCGGGTCAGGGCAATTACTATGCCGTGACGGTTCTGGGGGATGTCACCCCGGAGATGACGGCTTTTCGTCAGGAGCTGTTTGGCCCGGTTGCAGCGATTACCGTTGCAAAGAATGCGGAACATGCTTTAGCGCTGGCTAATGACAGTGATTTCGGCTTATCAGCCACGGTGTTCACCGCGGATGAAGCTCTGGCGCAGAAGATGGCGTCACGCCTGGAGTGTGGGGGCGTATTTATCAATGGTTACAGCGCCAGCGATGCCCGCGTTGCTTTTGGCGGCGTGAAAAAAAGTGGTTTTGGCCGCGAGCTTTCACACTTTGGTCTGCATGAGTTTTGTAATGTACAGACCGTCTGGAAAAACCGCCTCTGATGGTTTGGGTGCCTCCGACGGGGGCACCGGCCTTAATTCTGCAATGTTTCTGTCTACGGCATGAATCTCACCCGCTCATGCAGACCGTGGCCAGATTCCGCCTTCCGGCCTGACGCTGCGTATTCAGCTCTGTTATACTCGCAGGCCTTTCATACCTGCGAGCAAGGAGCATGTTGTGGCCAGGGCCATGGACAATTCAATTTTAGAGACCATTGTGCAGCAGGTTCGTCCGCTGATTGGTCAGGGTAAAGTCGCTGATTACATTCCTGCCTTAGCTTCTGTCGACGGTTCAAAACTGGGTATCGCTATTTGCACCGTCGATGGGCAGCACTATCAGGCGGGGGATGCGCAAGAGCGCTTTTCTATTCAGTCAATTTCAAAGGTGCTCAGTCTGGTCGTGGCGATGCGTCACTATCAGGAAGATGAAATCTGGCAACGTGTCGGCAAGGATCCTTCCGGGCATCCTTTTAATTCCCTGGTGCAGCTGGAAATGGAGCAAGGGATCCCACGCAATCCCTTTATCAACGCCGGGGCGCTGGTGGTTTGCGATATGCTGCAAGGACGTCTGAGCGCACCGCGTCAACGGATGCTGGAAGTGGTACGGGCGCTAAGCGGCGTTTCGGATATCGCCTATGATGCGACGGTGGCGCGTTCTGAGTTTGAGCACTCGGCGCGTAACGCGGCTATTGCCTGGCTAATGAAGTCCTTTGGCAATTTTCACCATGACGTGACCACCGTTTTGCAAAATTACTTTCACTACTGCGCACTGAAAATGAGCTGTGTGGAGCTGGCGCGCACGTTCGTCTTTCTGGCAAATCAGGGACATGCTTTTCATCTTGCTGAGCCCGTGGTGACGCCCATGCAGGCCCGACAGATCAACGCGCTGATGGCGACCAGTGGCATGTATCAGAACGCAGGGGAATTTGCCTGGCGAGTGGGCTTACCGGCGAAATCTGGTGTGGGGGGCGGTATCGTGGCTATCGTGCCTCACGAGATGGCGATTGCCGTCTGGAGTCCGGAACTGGATGCGGCGGGAAATTCGCTGGCGGGTATCGCCGTGCTGGAGCAATTAACGCAACAACTGGGGCGCTCGGTTTACTGATGAACACGCTCGATCCTCTTTTTGCCCGGCTGGCGAAATCAACGTTTCGCTCGCGGTTTCGCCTTGGCCAGAAAGAAAGGCAGTATTGTCTGGATAAAGGCGCGCCGGTTATCGAACAACATGCCACGGATTTTATTGCCAAACGGCTGGCGCCCGCGTTTCCTGCCAATGACGGTAAGCAGACACCCATGCGCGGGCATCCGGTATTTATCGCTCAACATGCCACGGCGACCTGTTGTCGGGGATGTCTGGCGAAATGGCATGATATCCCTCAGGGTGTGGCGTTAAACGATGAACAGCAGCGTTACGTTGTCACGGTTATCTATCACTGGCTAGTGATCCAGATGAACAAGCCATAGATAACATAATCCTATGATATGACTCCTTGTGTTGTGCAATTGTTAAAAGCAGTATGAAGGGGTCATTCTAAGGAGAAAAAAATGGCTTCCTGTAAACCCTGCTTTGTGCTGAGCGCGGCCCAGATTCTGTCGAGAATCGGTGAGTTCAGCGACATCCTTGAAACATGCGTCAATGATGGCGCCTCTGTCAGCTTTATGCTCCCTTTTAGTGGTGATAAATCACGGCCTTTCTGGATGAGCGTCGCGCAAAGCGTTGACCGTGGAGAAAGGATTGTTCTGGGTACGCAGAACGCACAGGGGGTGCTTGTCGGTACTGTCCAGCTCATTATCGATCAACCCGAAAACCAACCTCATCGTGCTGATGTCGCCAAGCTGCTGGTTCACCCCTCAGCGCGGCGCGGTGGGGTTGCCCGGACGTTGATGAACGAACTCGAAAACTGCGCGCGTCAGCAAGGGAAAACGCTGCTGGTGCTTGATACAGCGACGGGCAGTGGTGCTGAGTTGTTCTACCACAATTCTGGATGGCAAAAAGTAGGGGTGATACCGGACTATGCAAAAATGCCTGACGGGAAGCTGACCGGAACCACACTTTTCTACAAAACTCTCTAATTTGTCGCCGGGGATTGATCAAAACAGGGTTTCAATGTATTAAAGTTTGCTAACCTATTGGACCAATTCAATCAGGTTGTATGACTAATTAAAAGGGAACCCATTGTGCAAACACTAAATCGTCGCGATTTCCCCGGTGCTCAGTATCCTGAACGCATTATTCAGTTTGGTGAAGGAAACTTCCTGCGCGCCTTTGTTGACTGGCAAGTCGATTTGCTGAACGAACATACCGATCTGAACGCTGGTGTAGTCATTGTTCGTCCCATCGAAAGTACCTTCCCGCCATCGCTGAGTACGCAGGATGGTCTCTATACCACCATCATTCGTGGTTTGAATGAGAAGGGCGAGGCCGTAAGCGATGCCCGTTTGATCCGTTCGGTTAACCGAGAAATCAGCGTCTATAGCGAATACGATGAGTTCCTGAAGTTGGCGCATAATCCAGATATGCGTTTTGTGTTCTCCAACACGACTGAAGCGGGCATCAGCTACCACGCGGGCGATAAGTTTGAGGATGCACCGGCCGTGAGTTATCCGGCTAAACTGACCCGACTGTTGTTCGAACGCTTCAGCCATTTTAATGGCGCGTCGGATAAAGGCTGGATTATCATTCCTTGCGAACTGATTGATTACAATGGTGATGCGCTGCGTGAACTGGTCCTGCGCTACGCTCAGGAGTGGGCGCTGCCAGAGGCATTTATTCAGTGGCTGGATCAGGCCAACGCATTTTGCTCCACACTGGTGGACCGCATTGTTACCGGTTATCCGCGTGACGAAGTGGAGAAACTGGAAGCTGAGTTGGGCTATCACGATGCCTTCCTCGACACTGCAGAACACTTCTATCTGTTCGTTATTCAGGGACCGAAGTCATTAGCTGCAGAACTGCGTCTGGATAAGTATCCGCTCAATGTCCTGATTGTTGATGACATCAAACCGTACAAAGAACGGAAAGTGGCGATTCTCAACGGCGCACACACCGCACTGGTTCCCGTTGCCTGGCAGGCAGGGCTGGACACCGTGGGTGAGGCGATGAATGACGCAGAGATTTGCGCCTTCGTTGAAAAAGCGATTTATGAAGAGATCATTCCGGTACTGGATTTACCCCGCGATGAGCTGGCGTCTTTCGCCAGCGCGGTGACCGGTCGATTCTGCAATCCGTACATCAAGCATCAGTTGCTGTCGATTGCCCTGAACGGCATGACTAAATTCCGTACCCGTATATTGCCGCAGCTGCTGGCAGGGCAACAGGCCAGCGGTAAACTGCCGGCGCGCCTGACGTTTGCGCTTGCCGCGCTGATTGCTTTCTATCGTGGAGAGCGTAACGGTGAGGCTTATCCGGTCCAGGATGATGCGCACTGGGTGGCACGTTTTCAACAGCTGTGGTCCCAGCATCATGACCGCCAGATAAGCACCGAAGAGTTAGTCAAGTCGGTACTGGGTGTTAAAGAACACTGGGAACAGGACCTGACTCAGGTTTCCGGACTCGTGGAGCAGGTTTCAGCCGATCTGGATACCATTCTGGCAAAAGGCATGCGTGAAGCCGTTAAGCCATTATGCTAAGAAGACAACCCGGCTCAGGCCGGGTTTTTTATAGAACATTCATTAGTTACAACATACTATTGTTTATTAATGACTACACCGTTCTGTAACTCCGGTGCGCGGTGGTTCTGGCAGCGCAAAAGTTGTTTAGTTAATGTTGCGATTAACTTGCAACATTGATCATGATCGCGTCTAATGTGATGGATTTCACATTTTCCCGAAGAAAACCATGATCGTTCGCCCCCAACAACACTGGCTACGCCTGATATTCGTCTGGCATGGGTCAGTATTATCTAAAATCTTTTCACGACTGCTGCTGAACTTCCTGCTCTCCATCGCCGTTATTATCATGCTTCCGTGGTATACGATGCTGGGAATCAAATTCACCCTGGCGCCATTCAGCATTCTCGGCGTGGCGATTGCAATCTTTTTAGGTTTTCGCAATAACGCCTGTTATTCACGTTACGTTGAGGCCCGACACCTGTGGGGGCAGTTGATGATTGCTTCCCGATCGCTGCTGCGTGAGGTAAAAACCACCTTACCGGACGACGCCGAATTAGGGCAGTTTGTTCGTCTGCAAATCGCGTTTGCCCACTGTTTACGCATGACTTTACGTCGAAAGCCACAGGCAGAGCCGTTGGCGAAGTACCTCAGCGAGAAAGATCTGCAGACGGTATTTGCCTCACAATCTCCAGCAAACCGCATTTTGTTGTTAATGGGAGAGTGGTTGGCCGTGCGCAGGCGTGATGAGCAACTGTCAGACATATTATTTCATAGTTTAAACAATAGGTTAAACGATATGTCTGCGGTACTGGCTGGTTGTGAGCGGATTGCGAATACGCCGGTCCCGTTTGCTTATACTTTGATCCTTCATCGCACGGTATACCTGTTTTGTATCATGCTGCCATTCGCGTTAGTGGTGGATCTGCACTACATGACACCGTTTATCTCTGTGCTTATTTCCTATACATTTATCTCGCTCGACACGCTTGCAGAAGAGCTTGAAGATCCGTTTGGCACAGAGAACAATGACCTGCCGCTGGATGCGATTTGCAATGCGATCGAAATCGATTTGCTGCAGATGAACGATGAAACAAATGTGCCAGCAAAACACATGCCTGATAAGCATTACCAACTAACTTAGTTACGTTCGTTTTGCCACCAGGCTGGCTGCATATCGGAAAACGAATGAAACTCTGGCGCCAGGTCTTCATCGTTAGGGTCATCAAAAGCCCCGGCTAAAAGTGCAATTACCGGGGCATCATCAATAGCGCCCACGGAACTGCCGCACTGAGGGCAAAAGGCTCGACAACTCGTTTCTGATGAGCGCCAGGTTGTCGGTTTTCCGGCTTTTCCCGTCCATTCTACATTTTCTGCATCAAACTCAATCCAGACGACGGTCGGTGCGCCCGTATGTTTCCGGCATATATCGCAGGAACAGGTATGGGAATTATTAGGACTGCTGGCCGTGAAGCGGATCGAACCACAAAGACACCCACCAATGTAGACTTTAGACATAACAACTCCCGTCGGAAACACGTGGCAAGACACTAGCAGATGCCTCGCATTGTCACTAGATCCTTATGTTAAAAAGGCGAGGGCGCTCATAGGCGATCCTCTATTCCTGTGATCTATCTGATGATAAATGCTTAATTATTGCGTCGCGCAACAATAAACAATCGGGGAAATGCCAGTAAAATTTTGCCATTTTCCTGCAGTGGATATTGCTCCTGAAGTAGTTCGTGGTAGCGCGCCAGATACTGACGTTGCTCACTTTCTCTCAAATCCTGTAACCAGGGGCGCAGGCCTGTAGAACTTACCCAGTCGATAATTGCTTGATGAGAATCCATAATGTGATAATACGTGGTGCGCCAGATATCCACCTCACAGCCAGTTTCGGTCAAAATATCATAGTAGGCATGTACGCCAGGAAGTGGCGCACGACCCCGGTCCGGGAAACCCTGTTCATAAGCCACTTCGCGCATCAGAACATGCGTGGGTTCCAGCCAGTTATCCGGCATTTGTACGGCCAGAACGCCGTTGCGACCCAGCAGCGATACCAGGTTCGGCAATAGTTCATAGTGATCGGGTACCCATTGTAAAGACGCATTTGCGTAAAGCAGATCCACAGGATGCTCGGGCTGGAACTGACTGATATCCGCTTCAATAAAATGGCATTGCGGTAATGCGTTGCGCGCTTCATTCAGCATGGCGGGTGAGGAATCAACCCCGGTTATTACAGCCGAAGGCCAGCGCTGATGCAGTAATGCCGTGCTGTTTCCCGGACCACAGCCAAGATCAACAACTGAACGAACACTCTCTAACGCCACTCTGTTGAGTAATTCCGCTGCGGGTCTTGAACGTTCAGTTTCATATTGCAGATAAAGCGAAGGGTTCCAGTCAGCCATGAATGAATCTCCAGTATGAGAGAAAAAGGCAGAAAGGACCGCATAAGTCCTTGCCGGTGAGCCATTTCATTTAGAAGATTATATGATAATGAAGGATAAGGGCAGAAATATGCCAGGAAGACAGATTGGCATGTCTGTGGTTTGCCTGCGTGAACTAAAGTTATCAGTTTTGATGTTCAGTGAGTGATGCGGCACAGGTCGAAAATGGTTAGCGCTGGTAACGGCATTTGAAAAGAGGTTTGGCCATCATTATTGAGCAGCACAAGGATTACCATAAAGCTTCAGATTCTACCTTACTTAACGCCAGTGCGCATAATGTATATTATGTTAAATGCAATTTAGTATTTGATGGATGTTTAGTTCATTGCTCTTAGCTGACGCCGTTCTATCAAATCCTTACCCTTCCCTTATCTGCTACGGTAAAAAGATTACTGGAAAAGCTCCCCCTGCTAATCCTGACTGAAAACTGCTGGACATGACTGTCTGCCTTGAGCAAAAGCAGACAGTCACTTTGATTTTCTACCGTAAATTTTTTCTTTTTTTATAATCAATGTATCGGGCTAGATATTTTTGTAACAACTTTATAAGTTAAAGATCTGCCGCAATAACAGATTCCTTTATTTATAATTAGAGGTTTGCAACGTTGTGATAGACTTTTTGAACATCATCGTCATCTTCAAGGGCATCAACGAGTCCTGCAAAGATTTCTAAATCTTCTGGCGAAAGTTCAACTTCTGATTGAGCAATCATTTCTAATTCTGTTGTTGAGAATTCAGTAATCCCAGCGGCTTTCAGGGCTGCAATTCCTTTATGAAGGTCTGTAGATTCAGTATAAATAACGATGTTTCCCTCTTCTTCGGTTACATCGCGAACATCTACATCAGCATTAAGCAAAATTTCAAAAATATGGTCAGGATCTGTTCCTTCAAATACAATCACCCCGGTATTGTCAAACATATAGCTGACAGCACCTGCCGCTCCGATATTCCCGCCTTTTTTATTGAAAATTGAGCGGACATTAGCAATCGTACGGTTAACATTTGACGTCAACGTTTCAGCGATAATCAGTGAACCACTTGGACCAAAGCCTTCATAGCGCCCTTGCACGAACGTTTCATCGCTGCCGCCTTTGGCTTTATCAATTGCTTTATCAATAACGTGTTTAGGAACCTGTGCTTGTTTCGCACGTTCAATAACGAATTTTAAAGCTGAGTTTGATTCTGGGTCTGGTTCACCTTGTTTGGCAGCGGCATAGATTTCTACACCGAATTTTGCATATATATTAGACGTTGCACCGTCTTTAGCAGTTTTTTTAGCAACAATATTTGCCCATTTACGTCCCACTGGAATAGTCTCCTCAGAAATTCATTTACATTACATGCAGATTAATAGCCTGCAAATTTTTCCGCAATATTATATCATGATATGTAAACTCTCGTCCATGAAAAACAAAATATCCATGTTTTACTAAATTTTACTTTAATTTTATCAATAGTTAACATTATGGATATGTTATTTTCGGTTTTATTTGGATCTTTTGTTTTTTAATTTAAATAGTCGAATGACAGCGATAATACATAAATAAAGAGAAACTGAAGTAACAATCCAGGTATAAATACCCACTTAAGATTAATGAACGCATCGAATCCAGATCTTTTCTTCAGCAATGTCTGGCTGGTGTTTACTTCTTAATCATGAAAGCCTGAGGAACAGATGCCATTGCTGGTCGCCCCGCTTTCTTGTAACCTTCTTCCCGTTGCACTACTAACAGAATCTGGAACCACTGAACTGGACTTCATATGAATGCTCATATTTCTAAAGACCCTTTACATGGCGTAACGCTTGAAATGCAGGTCAATGCACTGGTTGATCGTTATGGTTGGGCTGAGCTGGCGCAACGTATTAATATCAACTGCTTTAAAAATGAGCCGAGCGTTAAATCCAGTTTGAAGTTTCTGCGCCGCACGCCGTGGGCGCGGGCAGAAGTTGAAGCGCTGTACCTGGATTCACTGCATGACCTTGCCTCAAATAACACCACCGAACCGGCGTTCGATCCCTGGGCTAACAGCCGCAACAAGAAGAATTAAGAGCAAAATCTGATGTCAGCATCCGGTTTTATTTCAGCAAATTATCAGAAAAAACTGGCGAATATTCTCGCCCGTTCCCGAGCCAGGCTGCCGCGAACCAACATGACATGGTTCGCGCTGCTCGTAGGCAGTATGTTGCTACTTGGCAGTTGTTCTTCACAGCCGCCCGGTTCAAAAATCACCCCACTGCCCCCGGTGGGCAAACCGCAGCAGAGCAAGGAGCCGGTGCGCGGTATCTGGTTGGCAACGGTTTCGCGTCTTGACTGGCCGCCGATTTCATCCGTCAACATCAGCTCGCCTGCCGTTCGTATCAGCCAGCAGCAAAAGGCGCTGACTGACAAGCTGGATAACCTGAAACGTCTTGGTATTAACACCGTTTTTTTCCAGGTGAAGCCCGATGCCACTGCGTTGTGGCATTCTACAATCTTGCCGTGGTCAGATACCCTGACCGGTAAGATTGGTCAGGATCCGGGTTACGATCCGTTACGGTTTATGCTCGATGAAGCGCATAAACGCGGAATGAAAGTCCATGCCTGGTTTAACCCCTACCGCGTGTCCGTTAACACTAAACCTGCGACGGTTACCGAATTAAACAACACGCTGTCACAGACGCCTTCCAGCGTTTATGTCTTGCATCGGGACTGGATCCGTACCTCGGGCGAGCGTTTTGTGTTAGATCCCGGTATTCCCGAAGTGCGTGACTGGATAACCAGTATCGTGGCTGAAGTGGTTGAGAATTACCCGGTTGACGGCGTGCAATTCGATGATTACTTCTATACCGAGTCTCCCGGCTCTGCGCTCAACGACAGCCAGACCTTCAGAAGATACGGCCAGGGATTTGTCTCCAAAGCTGACTGGCGGCGCGATAACACGCAACGCCTGATCGCGCAGGTTTCACGAACTATCAAGAAACTCAAACCTGAAGTTGAATTTGGCGTCAGCCCTGCGGGCGTGTGGCGCAACCGTTCGCACGATCCGGCGGGCTCAGACACACGCGGCGCGGCAGCCTATGATGAATCGTATGCGGACACCCGCCGCTGGGTGCAACAAGGCTTGCTGGACTACATCGCCCCACAGCTGTACTGGCCTTTTGCCCGCGACGCGGCGCGTTACGATGTGTTGGCGAAATGGTGGGCAGATGTCGTCAAATCAACCAACACCCGCCTGTATATTGGGGTGGCGTTGTACAAAGTCGGTGAGCCGTCGCGAAAAGAACCTGACTGGACGGTCAAAGGCGGTGTGCCGGAGCTGAAAAAACAGCTCGATCTGAACGAGTCTGAACCGCACATTAACGGCACAATTTTGTTTCGCGAAGATTACCTTAATCAGCCGCAAACGCAGGAAGCCGTGACCTATATTCGCAGTCGTTGGGGGCGTTAATGGTCGTCCGTATTGGATTTATAACGCAAGAGCGTCCGGTTATACGGACGCTCTTAACCGATTCATCAGGCAACTGAAGGCTCAGGCAATCTGAATGATGAGACCAGCATCGCCAGCTGTTCCGCCTCCTCTTTCAGCGCCTGCGTTCGCGCGGCAGCATCATCTATTAACGAGGCGTTTTGCTGAACGGTGCTGTCCATTTCGGTAACAGCCAGCGTAACTTCGGAAACGCCCTTGCGTTGTTCTTCACCCGCAACGCGTATTTCCCCCATCAACTGACGTACCTGACGTACATTACTGACCAGTTCTCCCAGACGTTCGCCCGCATTGTGAATTTGCTGACTTCCGCTACCTACATGAGAAACGGATTCATCAATCAACGCCTTTATTTCCTGCGCGGCAGTGGCGCTGCGCTGGGCCAGCGTGCGTACTTCGGAGGCCACAACGGCAAACCCTCTCCCGGCATCACCTGCTCTGGCGGCTTCAACCGCGGCATTCAGGGCGAGAATATTGGTCTGGAACGCAATGCTGTCGATAACCGCGACAATTTCCACCATTCTGCCGGATGAGGCACTGACGTTATCCATTGTAGAGATAACACCCTGCATAACATCGCCGCAGCGGTTGGCCGTTTGCGCGGTGCTATCAGAGAGTTCATCCGCCAGTTGTGTATTACTGGCATTTTGATGAACGGTCGCATTTAACTGTTCCATCGCCGCTGAACTCTCTTCCAGCGCAGCGGCCTGTTGCGTCACGCGAGATGAAAGTTCCATATTACTGTCTGCCAGGCTGACAGCGTTATTCGCCACCACTACGCTACTGCTTCTGACAGTGATCAGAATGGCTGAGATTTTATCGACGAACAGGTTAAACGCTTCGGCGATAGCGGAAATCTCATCTTTGCCACGCACATCCAGGCGACGGGTAAGATCGCCTTCTCCCTGCGCAATGTCATCCAGAGCCTGACGGGTATCATCGAGACGTGAAATCAGTCGGCGAACCACCAGCCAGGATCCCACCAGCAACAGGGTCATGATCGGGATCAACACTTCCAGCACGTCCTGCATCATCACTTTGGCAAGGCCGACGATACGCGATTCAGGCGTCGCAAGACCAACAACCCAACCGGTATCCGCCATCGGGAACAGCATCACTCGTGAAGCCGAATTCAGGACGTTATCATTTGCAAGCGTAATCGTTTTCACCCCGTCCGCTGGGCGCAGAGATTTCAGACCGTTTTCCACCGGGATAAGCCATTGCGCGCTTTGCGCCAGATCGTTAATGGTTTTATATTTCGCCAGATCGGCCTGCGGGAAATAGAGGATTTGTCCCTGCTTGTCCACCACAAACGCGTAACCACCGGTGCTGTTTCCCTGCTGCTGCATGAAAGTGGCGACGTTATCCAGGCGAATATCGGTGGTGGCGACACCGGCAAACTTGCCCGCCAGTTGATAAGGTACGCTGCACGTCACCATGTTGACGCCTGAACTGGCGTCCTGGTAGACATCAGACCATAAGCAACTGTTTTGTGAATGCCCTTTAGCATGCTGATACCAGTTTTCATTGTGGTATCCGCTTGACCCTTCGACGTTATAGTCGTTGGAATACACCAGTTTACCTTCAGCATTACGCGCCCAGAAAAAGCTTCTTTTCTCCACACCTGCGGTGAAAGCGTCTGGTTCTGGCCAGATGCCGCCGCCGGTAATAATTGAATCTTTATCTTCACCAATCAGATGCGGAACGACGCTTTGATAAAGAGATTCATCATTTGGCAGCACCTCAGCCAGTCGTGACAAGCTAACGGTCTCACCTTCAATTCGGGACAATACGGTACTCAACTGGCGGGTTAAACCTTGCCCTGTTTCTTCGATCAGGGCGGTGTTGATTTCAACGACGCGCGGTTGACCACGCCAGAGCATAATCACCACAATAACAAGGGTCGTGACTGCAAGCAGCAGAATGCCGCCGATGGTTAAACGCGTTGAAATACGAGTAGGATACCAGGCCATACAAACTCCTTCTGCAAAAGGCTAACTTTTATCCAGTATCGGCACAGGCGTTTATATCTTTATAAAGTTTTCTTAAGTATCACAAAATAAATAGGTGACATTGTCACAAATAGCAAAACCCAGCACTTTGGCTGGGTTTTAATAATGACTTAATCTTATTTGGATAATTCTTTTTTGATTTCGTCTTTTATTTTGCTTAATTCGCTCTGCGGATGTTTTTTACAAAGTTCAACGGTCAGAGGAACTGCTGTAGTCACGGTTTCGTTATAGTCTACGTAATCGCCACCCTTGAAATCTTCGTCTTCATTGAGCACCCAGAAAGCCACCGGGGCCATAGTTTGCGGGTTCAAATCAATAAACTCCTGGCAATTCATGCCTTTTGGAGTCACTTCAGTTTTAGCGTTATCAGTTGCTGCATTGACGCTGACACTGGTTAACAGCGCTGCGACCAGAATACCTGCTGTAGAAAGGGAGAATTTATTCATTGTAGTACTCCATTTATAATATAAATAATATCTACACTTGCGCTTCAAACCGTTAATGTAGTTCGCAAAAAATAATACCCCTAACGTCATAAGAATAAAGATTGCCACCATAGATATGGCTGAAATTTATATTTCACATTACTGATTCTGATGTCTGGGCGTAAAACGTGGCCACAATGTGATCGTTCCGACGAAATCAGCAGATTCATACCCCTCTTCCCCTGTCGCTGCACCAAAACTGAACTACGCTGCACAAATGTTTATCATTAGTTAACGGATACGGGCTGATTTTTAACAAAAATGGTCAGCGTGCCGCTGTTACCAACATGGCACGCGTCCTGCATTGTTAATTTGCTAACAGTGAACCGTACTCTGACAAACAATTAACAGCGAGAAGGTAATGACAGCGAAACCGGAGTTATTTACCCGTATAGAGCAGACCTTTAGCCAACTGACGCCCAGCGAAAAGCGCGTGGCCGGGTGGCTGTTAGCCCATGCTGTGCAGATCCCTTTTGAAACCGCGGATGGTATTGCTAAAGCAACCGGAACCAGCGGCATTACCGTTGGACGCTATCTGCGTAAACTGGGTTTTCGCAATCTGGAAGATGCAAAAGCCAGCCTGCGGGAGCTACCCGTCGTCGCCTATCAACCCTGGGGGATGAACGAGCGGCTGGACTCCTGGCACCAGCAACAAAGCCTGCCAGATCGCGCGCAGCAGTCGCTGTTACTGGAAATCGACGCCATTACCTATGTCTATCAACTCGCGCAAGGCGAAACGTTTTTACGCATAGCGCAGCGGCTGGCGCATGCGGAAGCCGTGTATATCCTTGGGATCCAGTCCACCCGCGGGATCGCTAACGCCTTTTTCAGTCACCTGGAATACCTGCGGCCTAAAGTCAGCTACTCCGAAGGGCTTTCCGGCAGTTGGGTCGAGTCGCTGAATTCAGGATTCACCCAGCCTTACGTGGTGATCACCGATATGCGCGCCTATTCCGCTATCTCGCGACAATATTGCCGCGTTGCCACAGAACGCTGCATTCCGCTGGCGTTAATCACCGATGTGTGGTGCCCGTGGGCCAGAGACTATTCCATTGACTTACTTCAGGTGAAAACTGACACCGGACATTTCTGGGACTCACTGGCTCCGGTGAGCTGTCTGTTCAACTTATTACTCTCTGCGGTGGTGGCACAACTGGGTGACTCCCTCGCAGAACGCCTGCAAACCAATCGCCAGTTACAACAACAATTTGGTCAATTCGAACAATAAACAGGAAACGTGCTATGTCAGAAACCCCAGAACTGGTCGATCTGTCGGTGATATTCCCGTCGCTGCATATCGATCTTAAATACGCTACGGCAGACAACATTACCGGCGCCCCTATCTACCGGGAAGCTCGTTGCCTGTTGCACACCGAGGCGGTCACTGCGCTGGCGAAAAGCATCAGTATTGCGCAACTGGCGGGCCTGAAACTTGTGGTATACGACGCGTATCGCCCGCAGCAGGCGCAGGCGGTGCTGTGGAATGCGTGTCCAGATCCTCAGTATGTTGTTGATGTGGCGATAGGATCCAATCACAGCCGCGGGACGGCCATTGACGTTACGCTAATGGACGATCGTGGCAATCTTCTCGATATGGGCGCGGGCTTTGATGAGATGCACGACCGTTCCCATGCCTGGCACCCTTCTGTTCCTCCGGCTGCGCAGCGCAACCGCCTGCTGCTCAATGCCATTATGTTCGGCGGCGGTTTTGTCGGTATCACCAGCGAGTGGTGGCATTTTGAATTACCTGATGCCGCCCGCTATCCGCTGCTTGACGATCAGATAGATTGTTACACTGTCACACCCATAACAACACAACATTCCCTTTAATTCTGGAGCCTGGTTATGAAGACTACACTTGCGTTAAACGCGTTTTTTCGCCCCGCTCTGATAGCCGTTGCGCTGGCGTTTGCCCTGCCCGCTGCGCAGGCCGCCGTTCCCAAAGATATGCTGGTGATCGGCAAAGCTGCCGATCCGCAGACGCTCGATCCCGCCGTGACCATCGATAACAACGACTGGACGGTCACCTATCCCTCTTATCAGCGGCTGGTTCAGTACAAAACGGATGGCGGTAAAGGCTCCACGGAAGTTGAAGGCGATTTGGCCAGCGGCTGGAAGGCCTCTGACGACCAGAAAGAGTGGACGTTTATCCTGAAAAACGATGCCAAATTCGCCGACGGAACGCCGGTGACGGCTGATGCGGTAAAGCAATCTTTTGAACGCCTGCTCAAAATCGGCCAGGGGCCTGCAGAAGCGTTCCCGAAAGATCTGAAGGTCGAGGCTATCGATAACAATACGGTGAAGTTTACCCTCAGCCAGCCATTTGCGCCGTTCCTGTATACGCTGGCCAATGACGGGGCTTCAATTATTAACCCGGCCGTCTTAAAAGAGCATGCCGCAGACGATGCCCGCGGATTCCTGGCGCAGAATACGGCAGGCTCCGGTCCCTTCATGCTCAAAAGCTGGCAAAAGGGACAGCAGTTGGTACTGGTTCCTAACCCATATTATGCCGGTGCAAAACCGGCGTTTAAGCGGGTTTCGGTAAAAATCATCGGTGAAAGCGCCTCTCGCCGTCTGCAATTGTCGCGGGGTGATATCGACATTGCCGATGCGCTTCCGGTTGACCAGCTTGCCGCCTTAAAACAGGAAGGCAAAGTTAACGTGGCGGATTATCCCTCGTTGCGCGTGACCTATCTGTATCTGAATAACAGTAAAGCGCCGCTCAATCAGGTGGATTTACGCCGCGCCATCTCGTGGGCCACCGATTATAAAGGCATGGTAAACGGGATCCTGAGCGGCAACGGTAAGCAAATGCGAGGTCCGATCCCTGAAGGCATGTGGGGTTTTGACGACAAGGCCATGCAGTACAGTTTCGATGAAGCCAAAGCGAAAGCGGCGTGGGACAAAGTTGCCACCAAACCTGACAGTCTGAGCTTCCTGTACTCGGATAATGACCCTAACTGGGAACCTATCGCGCTCGCGACCCAGGCAAGCCTTGGCAAACTGGGCATTAAGGTCAAGCTGGAAAAACTGGCGAACGCCACCATGCGTGACCGCGTGGGCAAAGGAGATTACGACATTGCCATTGGCAACTGGAGCCCTGATTTCGCCGATCCGTACATGTTTATGAACTACTGGTTTGAGTCAGATAAGAAAGGCTTGCCGGGTAACCGTTCGTTCTATGAAAACGGTGAGGTCGATAAGCTGTTGCGTAGCGCGCTGGCCACGACCGATCAGGTTGCCAGAACCAATGACTACCAGCAGGCGCAAACTATCGTGATTGATGAAGCCGCCTACGTCTATTTATTCCAGAAAAACTATCAGTTGGCGATGAACAAAGACGTCAAAGGATTTGTATTCAACCCCATGCTGGAACAGGTCTTCAATATCTCCACCATGAGTAAATAAGCCACGTTAATGCGGAGCCGCTCTGGCTCCGCAAGGGGAAGCTAATGACGTTCTGGAGCATTTTACGCCAGCGATGCTGGGGACTTATTCTGGTGGTTATCGGTGTTTGCGTAATCACTTTTATTATTTCGCACCTGATACCTGGCGACCCCGCGCGGCTATTGGCGGGCGATCGCGCCAGCGATGAAATTGTCGAAAATATTCGCCAACAGTTGGGGCTGAACCAGCCGCTGTATGTCCAGTTTTTTCGCTATGTCAGCGACATTTTTCACGGTGATTTAGGCACCTCTATTCGCACCGGACGTCCGGTGCTGGATGAGCTGCGCATCTTCTTCCCCGCCACCCTTGAGCTGGCTTTCTGCTCCTTGTTGCTGGCGCTGGTTATCGGTATTCCTTTGGGCATTTTATCTGCGGTCTGGCGCAACCGCTGGCTAGATCACCTCGTTCGCCTGATG
This sequence comes from Citrobacter sp. 21OH12SH02A-Citro, assembly GCF_027919895.1. Classification (NCBI taxonomy): domain Bacteria; kingdom Pseudomonadati; phylum Pseudomonadota; class Gammaproteobacteria; order Enterobacterales; family Enterobacteriaceae; genus Citrobacter; species Citrobacter sp. 21OH12SH02A-Citro. The sequence goes on along the minus strand of NZ_CP114801.1, from coordinate 2,426,878 downwards.
GCGATCACCGGTATCTCCACACCAGCATTCTGGCTGGGGCTGGGGGTTATCGTGCTGTTTTATGGTCATCTGCAAATTTTACCCGGCGGTGGACGTTTAGATGACTGGCTGGATCCGCCAACTCACGTCACCGGGTTCTATCTGATTGATGCACTGCTGGAAGGCAATGGCGAAGTCTTTTTCAATGCGCTTCAGCACCTGATCCTGCCATCACTGACGCTGGCCTTTGTGCACCTGGGGATCGTTGCCCGTCAGATTCGCTCCGCCATGCTGGAGCAACTGAGTGAAGATTACATTCGCACCGCTCGCGCCAGCGGGTTGCCGGGCTGGTACATCGTGTTGTGTTACGCGTTGCCAAATGCGCTTATCCCCTCGATAACCGTTCTCGGCCTGGCATTGGGCGATCTGCTCTACGGTGCGGTGCTGACTGAAACGGTCTTCGCCTGGCCGGGAATGGGCGCCTGGGTGGTGACGTCGATTCAGGCGCTCGACTTCCCGGCGGTAATGGGATTTGCCGTGGTGGTCTCTTTCGCCTATGTGCTGGTTAACCTGGTGGTGGATTTACTCTACTTGTGGATCGATCCACGAATTGGACGCGGAGACGCACAATGATGCTCACACAAGAAACGCCAGCCGCGCCTCAGACAACACGCCGTCGCACGGACTGGGCTAAACTGTTCTGGATGATGAAAAGCAGCCCGCTGACGCTGGTTGGCGGGGTCATCATTGTGTTGATACTGCTGCTGATGGTGCTGTCGCCGTGGATAACCCCTCACGACCCTAATGCCATCAATTTGAGTGCGCGCCTGCTGCCCCCGTCAGCCGCTCACTGGTTTGGTACCGATGAAGTCGGCCGCGATCTGTTCAGCCGCGTTCTGGTGGGTAGCCAACAATCGGTCGTTGCGGGGCTGGTCGTGGTGGGTATCGCCGGGGGATTGGGTTCGCTGCTGGGCTGTTTGTCTGGCGTCATGGGCGGACGCGCCGATGCAATTATTATGCGAATAATGGACATTATGCTGTCCATTCCCTCGCTGGTGCTGACGATGGCGCTGGCCGCCGCGTTGGGTCCAAGCCTGTTTAACGCCATGCTGGCGATTGCTATCGTACGTATTCCGTTTTATGTGCGCCTCGCACGCGGTCAAACGTTAGTAGTGCGCCAGTTTACCTATGTGCAGGCGGCGCGGACCTACGGCGCATCACGCTGGCATCTGATTAGCTGGCACATTTTACGTAACTCTCTGCCCCCACTAATTGTGCAAGCGTCGCTCGATATCGGCAGTGCGATCCTGATGGCCGCCACGCTCGGATTTATCGGTCTGGGCGCACAGCAGCCCAGCGCTGAATGGGGAGCGATGGTCGCAATAGGCCGTAACTATGTGCTTGATCAGTGGTGGTATTGCGCTTTCCCCGGCGCCGCCATTCTGATTACCGCCGTGGGCTTTAATCTCTTTGGCGATGGTATTCGCGATCTGCTTGACCCGAAAGCCGGAGGAAAACAGTCATGACACAACCCGTGCTGGAAATCGAAGATTTGCATTTGAGTTTTCCCGGCTATAAAGCTGACGTGCATGCGCTTAACCATGTATCGCTGCATATCAACCGCGGAGAAATCGTTGGCGTGGTTGGCGAGTCCGGTTCTGGTAAGTCCGTGACGGCCATGCTCACCATGCGTCTGCTGCCGGAAGGCAGTTATCATATCCACCAGGGACGCGTTTCGCTGCTGGGGGAAGATGTGCTCAATGCCAGCGAGAAGCAAATGCGCCAATGGCGCGGCGCACGCGTAGCGATGATCTTTCAGGAGCCCATGACGGCGCTGAATCCGACCCGGCGCATCGGTCAGCAAATGGTGGAGGTTATCCGCCATCATCAGGCGTTAAGCCGCACGGATGCCCGTCAGAAAGCCATCGCTTTACTCCAGGAGATGCAAATCCCGGACGCGGCGGAAGTCATGAAGCGTTTCCCGTTTGAGCTTTCCGGCGGGATGCGCCAGCGCGTAATGATAGCGCTGGCCTTTTCATGTGAACCGGAGCTTATTATTGCCGATGAACCGACCACCGCTCTGGACGTCACGGTGCAACTGCAGGTGCTGCGTTTGCTGAAGTTAAAAGCGCGAGCCAGCGGGACAGCCGTGTTATTTATCAGCCATGATATGGCGGTGGTTTCACAGTTATGCGACCGGTTGTACGTCATGTATGCCGGAAGCGTGATTGAGAGTGGCCCAACGCAAACCGTTATTCAACGCCCGACGCATCCCTATTCCATTGGTCTGCTGAAATGCGCGCCGGAGCACGGCGAGCCGCGCGCATTGCTGCCCGCCATTCCCGGCACCGTGCCGAACTTAACCTGCTTACCGACGGGATGCGCGTTTCGCGAGCGCTGCTTTGCCGCTGGCCCCCGTTGTGAAGAAACACCTGCGTTACGCAGTCAGGGAGGCGGGGATCAACAATCTGCCTGCTGGTATCCGCAACTGGAGACAACACATGTCTGATTTTTTACTGGCGCTGCAGAATGTTCATGTCAACTTCCCTGCGCGTAAAAACTGGCTCGGCAAGGTAACGGAACGGGTGCATGCCCTCAATGGTCTGGATTTACAGATCCGTCAGGGGGAAACACTGGGGATTGTTGGCGAGTCCGGTTGTGGAAAGAGTACGCTGGCGCAACTGCTGATGGGGATGCTGAAACCCAGTCAGGGCAACTATGCGCGCCGTGGTGACAAGCAGCATACCGGTATGCAAATGGTCTTTCAGGATCCCCTTTCATCGCTGGATCCGCGCTTACCGGTATGGCGGATTATCACCGAACCGGTGTGGATCCAAAAACGTCCTGCAGAACGTGAGCGCCGTATGCTTGCTGAAGATTTGGCGCGACAAGTGGGAATTCGTCCTGAATATCTCGACCGCCTGCCGCATGCGTTTTCCGGTGGACAGCGCCAGCGTATTGCCATCGCCCGGGCGTTGTCATCAGAGCCGGACGTGATTGTGCTCGATGAACCTACTTCGGCGCTGGATATCTCCGTGCAGGCGCAAATTCTCAATCTGCTGGTGTCATTGCAGGCGCGCAGAAACCTGACCTACGTGCTGATCTCGCACAACGTGTCGGTGGTCCGCCATATGAGCGACCGCGTGGCGGTGATGTACCTCGGGCAAATTGTTGAGCTGGGCGATGCGCAGCAGGTACTCACGCAGCCCGCCCATCCCTACACGCGGTTATTGCTGGATTCGGTCCCTAAAACGGGAGCACCGCTGGCGGAGGATTTGGTGTTACGGAAAACCGAACTACCGGGGAACCGAACGCTGCCCCAGGGTTGTTTTTTCCGTGACAGGTGCCCACTGGCAACCAGCGGCTGTGAGAAGAAACAGGCATTGCTGAAAAGTGATAGCGGTGGTGAAGTTCGCTGCTGGCGGGCGGTTGCATGAGCTGAAAGGTTGGCGTATTGCGTGAGAGTCAGGTGCAATACGCCTTTTTCAGTGAATCCACCAGCACTTCAGAAGCGGTAGATAACTTATGATGCGCCGAACGCAAAACGCCGATCCGACGTTGGATCACCGGCGTATCCAGATCGATACAGGTTGCGCCCAGCTCTGTCATTTGCGTGCGGCACAATGCGGGCACGGCGCTGCCGCCCAGTCCACTTGCCACCAGGCGACCAACCGTCACCAGTTGATGGCTCTCCAGCGCCACCTCCAGCGTATGCCCACTTTGCACCAACTGTTCTTCCAGCATCAGGCGCACGGCGGAAGGACGTTGCAGGGTGATAAAATCCAGCGTCAGTAATTCGCGCCACGCAATACGATCCCGGCCCGCCAGTTTGCATGTCGGCGGAACAATCGCGATAAAACGATCCACGCCGAGCGGGGTGAAATGCAGATGCCCTGAAGAGTCCGGCTCAAAGGCAATGCCCATCTCCACCCGCCCTTCACTGACCATCTCAATCACTTGTTCGTTAATCACGTCATGTACCGTTACGTTGATCCCGGAGTAGGAATCACGAAACGTTTTCAGTACCGATGGCAGGACGTTAGCGGCGAATGAGGGCATGGCGGCAATAGAAATTTTCCCGCGCTGCAGCGTAAAGCGTTGGCGCATTGCCTCTTCCGTATTCTCCCAGTCCGCCAGCAGTTGTCGCCCCATGTTGAGCAGCGTTTCTCCCTCCTGCGTCAGGGTCACTTTGCGGGTGGTTCTCAACAGTAACGCCCCGCCCAGTGAATCCTCCAGTCCTTTAATCGCCAGGCTTAAAGCGGGTTGCGACATATTCAGTCTTTCACTGGCATGAGCAAAATTCAGAGTGTGAGCTACCGCTAAAAACGCGCGTAACTGTTTGATGCTCATTCCCATTTCGCATTCCTTTAACTTGTTGAATACCTTTAATTAACATTAAATTGATAAAAAAACCCAATGAGTGAGTCACAAATTTAAAATTAACAAATCATTTTTCACCCCCAATGATGTCGGCAAGGACAACAGGAGGGGCAAGTGTATGGCTGGACTGGATAAACGGGTTGCCACCTATCAAGAGGCGCTGGAAGGACTGACCGATAACATGACGCTGCTGGCGGGCGGTTTTGGCTTATGTGGGATCCCTGAGAACCTGATTGCCGAAGTACGCCGTCGGGAGGTTCAGGGGCTTACGGTTGTGTCAAACAACTGCGGCGTGGATGGTTTTGGCCTTGGCGTTCTGCTGGAAACGCGCCAGGTACGCAAAGTGGTCGCATCTTATGTAGGTGAAAACGCCCTGTTTGAGCAGCAGGTTCTCAGCGGTGAACTGGAAGCTATCCTGACGCCGCAAGGCACGCTGGCTGAGCAGCTGCGCGCGGGCGGCGCGGGGATCCCGGCATTCTTTACCGCGACCGGATACGGAACCCCGGTCGCGCAAGGGAAAGAAGTTCGCGAGTTTGCCGGACGCCCTTACATCTTAGAGCAGGCGATAACCGGTGATTTTGCGTTGGTTAAAGGCTGGAAAGCCGACTGGTACGGCAACGTTATTTATCGCCACACCGCACAGAATTTTAATCCGCTGATGGCTGCCGCTGGGCGTATTACCGTCGTGGAAGTTGAAGAAATTGTCCCTCCCGGAGAGCTGGACCCCGCCGCAATTCACACCCCCGGAATTTACGTTAACCGCATTATCCAGGGGCAGTTTGAAAAACGTATTGAACAACGCACCCTGCGCCAGAAAGGAGCCTGACCATGTTAACGCGTGAACAAATGGCGATGCGTGTCGCCCGCGAGCTGCGAGACGGTTATTACGTCAACCTCGGGATTGGTATTCCTACTCTGGTGGCGAACTACATTCCTGAAGGCATGGACGTAATGCTGCAATCGGAAAACGGTTTGCTGGGTATGGGCCCGTTTCCCACGGAAGACGAAATTGATGCTGACATGATCAACGCCGGAAAACAGACCGTGACGGCGCGCAAAGGCGCGGCAATCTTCGACTCGGCGCAATCCTTCGCCATGATCCGCGGCGGTCACGTCGACCTGACGGTGCTCGGCGCGTTTGAAGTGGATGTTAACGGCAATATCGCCTCATGGATGATCCCCGGAAAAATGGTGAAAGGCATGGGCGGCGCGATGGATTTGGTTGCCGGAGCCGACAACATCATCGTGGTGATGACGCATGCCTCTAAAAGCGGCGAGTCGAAACTGCTTCCCGCCTGCACCCTGCCGCTGACCGGCGTGGCCTGTATTAAACGCGTGCTTACCGATCTGGCGCTGCTGGAGATTGCCGATGGGGCGTTCATTCTGCGCGAGCGAGCGCCGGGTATCAGCGTGGATGAGATAGTCGCCAGAACCGCCGGCAAGCTGATCGTTCCCGAAAATGTCCCCGAAATGCACTTTAGCTGAGGAGCTGACCATGCAGGATGTTGTTATTGTCGCGGCAACGCGCACCCCAATTGGCAGTTTTCATGGCGCGCTGGCGCCGCTTTCCGCGGTTGAACTAGGTTCAGTGGTGATCCGTGCGCTGCTGGAAAAAACCGCCGTGGCACCTGAGCAAATTGATGAAGTGATCTTCGGCCAGGTTCTGACGGCAGGCTGCGGCCAGAACCCTGCCAGGCAAACGGCGTTACGCGCAGGACTGCCGGTCACCACGCCCGCGTTAACCCTGAATCTGGTGTGCGGCTCGGGCATGAAGGCGGTGCATCAGGCGGTCCAGGCGATTCGCTGCGGCGATGCGCAAATTGTGATTGCCGGTGGGCAGGAGAGCATGAGCAATGCGCCCTATTTCCTCGACGGCGCCCGGGCGGGACTGCGGCTCGGTCATGCCAGCATGAAAGACAGCGTGGTGCATGACGGTCTGTGGGATGCGTTTAACGACTATCACATGGGGATTACCGCGGAAAATCTGGCGGATAAGTTCGTGATCGGTCGCGAGCAGCAGGACGCCTTTGCCCTGCGCTCACAGCAAAAAGCGGCCGCCGCCATTGAAGCCGGTCGTTTTAGCGCGGAAATCACGCCAGTCAGCGTCCCACAGGGCAAAAAAACCGCCGCGTGTCGTGGATCGTGACGAACAGCCTCGTCCGGATACGCAGGCTGAAAAGCTGGCGCAGCTCAAACCAGCGTTTCGCCCTGGTAACGGCACGGTGACCGCCGGGAATGCCTCTTCAATCAACGATGGCGCCGCCGCGGTGATGTTGATGAGCGCCGCCAAAGCAGCAGAACTCAATCTGCCGGTTCTTGCCAGAGTGGCGGGTTACGCCGTCTCCGGCGTCGACCCTGCGATTATGGGCATTGGGCCGGTAGAGGCATCACTTCAGTGCCTGAAGCGAGCTGGCTGGACGTTGAATGATGTCGATCTCATTGAAGCCAACGAAGCCTTTGCCGCGCAAGCGCTGGCGGTTGGCGAATCCCTGAACTGGGACAGCAATCGGGTGAACGTAAACGGCGGCGCGATTGCGCTGGGCCATCCCATTGGGGCGTCAGGTTGCCGAATTCTGGTGACTTTGCTGCACGAAATGGCCCGCCGTAACGCCGCCAAAGGGCTGGCTACACTGTGCGTAGGCGGCGGTCAGGGGGTGGCACTGGCGGTTGAGCGCCCGCAGGAGGTATCTCATGAAAAGTAAGCATATCTGCGTACTGGGCGCGGGTTTAATGGGTGTCGGTATTGCCACCCACTTCGTCCGTTATGGTCACGATGTCTGGCTGTACGACACCGATAGCAACCGTATTGCAGACATTGGCGCAGTTGCCAGCGGTATTCTGGATGAACTGATTGCCACCGAACAGTTTCCTGCAGGCGACAAAGCACAGGCTGTGAGTCGTCTGCATGGTACTACCTCGCTGCACGATATCGCCGCGTGCGGGTTACTGATCGAAGCCATTCCGGAGCGACTCGAACTCAAGCACGCGTTGTATGCGCAACTGGAAGCATTGATCGCGCCTGAGGCCGTCATTGCCAGTAACACCAGCGGCCTGCCGCCGGATGCGCTGGCAGAAAAGCTCGCCCATCCTGAGCGGTTGTTAATCGCCCATTTCTGGCACCCGCCGCATTTTATTCCACTGGTTGAGATTGTACCCGGCACGGCCACGAAGCCGGAATATCTGCAGGAACTGCAACAGCTGCTGCTTTCGATGCAGCTGGAAGCCGTTGTGCTCGACCGCGCCGCGCCGGGGTTTGTCGGTAATCGCCTGCAGTTTGCTCTGCTGCGTGAAGCGTTGCATATCGTAAAAAGCGGGATCGCCAGCGCAGAGGTGGTGGATCAGGTAATGCGCGCCTCGCTCGGTCGTCGCTATGCGATGGTCGGTCCGCTGGAGGCGGCGGATATGACCGGACTTTCTACGGTACAGGACATTTGTCGGCATCTGCTACCGGAGCTGGCAACCGGGAGCGACATGATGTCTCTGGTCGCTGACAAGGTGGCTAACGGTGATACCGGTTTGCGCAGCGGTCAGGGATTTTATCGCTGGGATGATTCGCGCAAGGAATATATCCAGCAACGCAGAGAGCATCAGCTGCGCTTTGCCCTGAAACCGTAACTTCTCTTTCTGTACCCCACTATAACAATGATATTGAGGAGTCATGATGAGTGTATTAATCGCCCTGGCAGCGTTGGGCCTGCTGATGCTGGCAGCCTATCGCGGATATAGCGTCATCCTGTTTGCCCCCATCGCGGCATTAGGTGCTGTATTGCTCACCGAACCCAGCGCCGTCGGCCCTGCCTTCACCGGCCTGTTTATGGAGAAAATGGTCGGTTTTGTGAAGCTTTACTTCCCGGTGTTCTTACTGGGCGCTGTGTTTGGCAAGTTAATCGAGTTATCGGGTTTTTCTCGCTCCATCGTTGCCGCCGCCATCAACATTCTCGGGCGTCGTCACGCCATCCCTGTGATTGTGCTGGTGTGTGCACTGTTGACCTACGGCGGCGTATCGCTGTTCGTGGTGGCATTTGCGGTGTATCCATTTGCAGCGGAGCTGTTCCGTCAGAGTAATATTCCGAAGCGCCTGATCCCGGCCACCGTTGCGCTGGGCGCGTTTTCCTTCACCATGGACGCTCTGCCAGGCACGCCGCAGATCCAGAACATTATTCCGACTAGCTTCTTTGGAACTAACGCCTGGGCCGCTCCCTGGCTGGGTTTGATCGGCTCTCTGTTTATCATCGTTGTCGGTCTGGTTTATCTCGAGCGCCAGCGTCGTAAAGCGCAGGCAAAGAATGAAGGGTACGGCACTGAACTGTTAAACGAGCCGGAAACGCCGGATAACATTAACCTGCCGAACCCGATAATTGCTATCTCTCCGCTGATCCTGGTTGGCGTTTTTAACCTACTATTTACCCACTGGATCCCGCAATGGTATGGCGCTACGCATCAACTGGAACTTCCGGGCCTTGCCAAACCGATTACCACCGAAGTCGGTAAAATCACCGCTATCTGGGCGGTAGAAGCGGCGCTGATTTCTGGGATCCTGCTGGTGGTGCTCTTCGGCTATCGCAACATTAAAGGTCGCCTGGCGGAAGGGAGCCGAACGGCGGTTGGCGGCGCGATCCTCGCGGCCATGAACACCGCATCAGAATACGGTTTTGGCGCAGTGATCGCCGCCCTGCCAGGTTTCCTCGTGCTGTCAAAAGCGCTGGCGGCCATTCCCGACCCACTGCTCAATGAGGCTATCAGCATCACCACGCTTGCCGGGATCACCGGCTCGGCGTCTGGCGGGATGAGTATTGCCCTCGCCGCCATGTCTGACACTTTTATTGCCGCCGCCCATGCCGCCAATATTCCCCTCGAGGTCTTCCACCGCGTGGCGTCAATGGCCAGTGGTGGTATGGATACCCTGCCACATAACGGTGCGGTCATTACCCTGCTGGCCATAACCGGTCTTAGCCATCGTCAGGCGTACGGCGGGATATTCGCCATTACCGTAATTAAAAGTCTGGCCGTGCTGTTTGTTATCGGCGTCTTCTACACCACCGGAATTGTTTAAGGAGAATCATCATGAACTTAACGGGAAAAACCGCTCTGGTTACCGGCTCTACCAGCGGTATTGGATTAGGCATCGCACAGGTGCTGGCGCAAGCGGGCGCTACCCTGATCCTTAACGGATTTGGTGATGTGGAAGCCGCCAAAGATGCCATTGCACAATATGGCAAAACGCCAGGCTATCATGGCGCGGACCTGAGCGATGAAGCGCAAATTGCCGACATGATGCGCTATGCCGATAGCGAATTTGGCGGTGTGGATATTCTGGTCAACAATGCCGGGATCCAGCATGTTTCACCGGTGGAGACCTTCCCGGTTGATAAATGGAACGCGATTATCGCCATTAACCTCTCTTCTGTCTTTCACACCACGCGCCTGGCGCTTGCCGGCATGCGTACGCGTAACTGGGGACGCATCATCAATATCGCTTCTGTTCATGGCCTGGTGGCCTCAAAAGAGAAATCCGCCTATGTGGCGGCGAAGCACGGCGTGGTGGGATTAACCAAAACCATTGCGCTGGAGACCGCGCAGACGGGTATTACCTGCAATGCGCTGTGCCCCGGTTGGGTGCTTACGCCGTTGGTCCAGCAGCAAATCGATAAACGTATTGCCGAAGGCGCTGAGCCTGACGCCGCGCGTGACGCCCTGCTGGCGGAAAAACAGCCGTCGCGCGAATTCGTCACGCCGCAACAGTTGGGTGAGCTTGCGCTATTTTTGTGCTCAGACGGGGCGTCGCAGGTGCGTGGTGTGGCGTGGAATATGGATGGCGGCTGGGTGGCGCAATAAAGATATCTGGTGCCGGATAAGACCCCGTCGCATCCGGCACACCTTCTTTACGATTTTAACTGATAATCCAGCGTGATTTCCGCGTTCAGTACCTGTGATACCGGGCAGCCGGCTTTTGCTTTCTGGATGATGCCGTCAAACGTGGCGGCATCTATCCCCGGGACGCTCACCTGACTGTGGAGCGCGACTTTGGTGATAGCAAATCCGGCATCCACTTTATCCAGAGAAACATCGGCAGTGGTATCAATGGCATCTGGGGTAAAACCCGCTTCGCCCAGCATGAGCGAAAGCGCCATTGAGAAGCAGGCTGCATGCGCCGCGCCAATCAACTCTTCAGGATTGGTGCCTTTCGCCCCTTCAAATCGGGTGTTAAACCCATAGGGTTGCTGATTCAACACCCCACTTTCGGTCGATACGGTACCTTTACCGTGCTTAATGTCGCCTTCCCAGTGTGCCTGACCTTTCTTATGGATAGTCATTACCGTTCTCCTGTGTTGTCGTTGGAGTTACAAGTATAGGACGGCTGAGAAAAAGCATGGCACATACGGGATAGTTCTCATTTGCCGCTTAAGCATTGACCTTTCAGCTTAAATGACCGACCATCCAGAAAGCCGCTATTTTCAACATCGGCTTTCTATCAGGTTGTATTTCGTCCGTTCTCATACGGACTCGCCCTTGAAACCAGTAACAGGATTAAGGAGTTAGAATGAAATCGAACCGTCAGGCCCGTCATATTCTCGGACTGGACCACAAAATCTCAAATCAACGTAAAGTCGTGACCGAAGGTGACAAAACCAACGTGGTCAATAATCCTACCGGAAGAAAGCGCCGCGCTGACGCCAAATAGCCTTTCGCACGTCTGACTGAATAACGAGATAAACACCATTGCAACCGCAGTGGTGTTTTTGCTTATAAAACCCCTTAACCCATTCACAATGCTTTATACTTCGGCCGTTTCCCTGGCGGACAGGCCACATACGATCATAAAGAGTGCCAGGGACGGTTATTCAAAAAAGAGTGAGTGACATGGAAAACGAAACTAAAAAACTGCGTTCCCTTTACATCCCCTACGCTGGCCCGGTTCTGCTGGAATTCCCTTTACTGAATAAAGGGAGTGCTTTCAGTGCGGAAGAACGCCGTAACTTCAACCTGCTGGGGTTACTGCCGGAAGTGGTCGAGACGATTGAAGAACAGGCTGAACGCGCCTGGATCCAATATCAGGGATTCAAAACCGAAATCGATAAACATATTTACCTGCGCAACATCCAGGACACCAACGAAACCCTGTTTTACCGCCTGGTGCATAATCACCTTGATGAGATGATGCCAGTTATCTATACCCCAACGGTCGGCGCGGCCTGTGAGCGTTTCTCCGAGATTTATCGTCGCGCGCGCGGCGTGTTTATCTCTTATCAGAACCGCCACAATATGGACGATATCCTGCAAAACGTTCCTAACCACAATATCAAGGTCATCGTTGTCACCGATGGGGAACGTATTTTGGGTCTTGGCGATCAGGGGATCGGCGGGATGGGTATTCCAATCGGTAAACTGTCGCTGTATACCGCGTGTGGTGGGATCAGTCCGGCCTACACCCTGCCGGTGGTACTGGACGTCGGAACCAACAACCAGCAACTGCTCAACGATCCGCTGTATATGGGCTGGCGTAATCCGCGTATCACCGATGATGAATACTACGAATTTGTCGATGAATTCATCCAGGCCGTGAAGCATCGCTGGCCGGACGTGCTGTTGCAGTTTGAAGACTTCGCACAGAAAAACGCCATGCCGCTGTTGACCCGCTATCGCGATGAAATTTGCTCGTTTAACGACGATATTCAGGGTACCGCTGCGGTAACCGTTGGCACGCTGATTGCGGCCAGCCGTGCGGCCGGTAGCCAGTTAAGCGAACAGAACATTGTCTTCCTCGGGGCAGGTTCCGCCGGTTGCGGAATTGCCGAGCAGATCATCGCGCAAATCCAGCGTGAAGGTTTAAGCGAAGAAGCGGCGCGTCAACGCGTGTTTATGGTCGATCGCTTCGGCCTGTTAACCGATAAGATGCCGAACCTGCTCTCTTTCCAGACCAAACTGGTGCAAAAACGCGAAAATCTGCAGCACTGGGATACGCAAGAAGATGTGCTGTCGTTACTCGATGTGGTACGCAACGTTAAGCCGGACATCCTGATTGGTGTTTCCGGACAGACTGGCCTGTTTACCGAAGAGATCATTCGCGAAATGCATAAGCATTGCCCGCGTCCGATCGTCATGCCGCTGTCTAACCCGACTTCCCGCGTAGAAGCCACGCCACAGGATATTATCGCCTGGACCGAGGGTAACGCGCTGGTTGCGACCGGTAGCCCGTTCGCACCGGTACTGTGGAAAGAGAAAATCTATCCCATTGCCCAATGTAACAATGCCTATATCTTCCCGGGAATTGGTCTGGGGGTAATTGCTTCTGGCGCATCGCGTATCACCGATGAAATGCTGATGTCGGCCAGTGAAACGCTGGCGCAGTATTCACCGCTGGTGCTTAACGGCGAAGGACTGGTGTTACCTGAGCTGAAAGATATTCAGACCGTTTCCCGCGCCATCGCGTTTGCCGTCGGTAAAATGGCCCAGCAGCAAGGCGTGGCGGTGAAAACCTCCGCCGAAGCGCTGCAACAGGCGATTGACGATAACTTCTGGCAGGCAGAATACCGCGACTACCGTCGTACCTCTATCTGACGGTTTGCCCGGCGGCACTCTGCTGCCGGGCGCTCAGAACTTGCGTGACTGCGTGACTTACGATTACACTTTCACCATCGATTAACATTTGGAAAATAATAAGGAGGATACTTATGCTGTACTGTGAACGTTTTATCGTTTCACATGCTTTTGGCGATCGCCAGTGCTCAAGCGTTATCGGTATCGTGCTGCGATAACTTCTGCTTGAGCGAAGCTAACTTCTAAATCCCCTTCTCTCGGGCTTACCGGGTTATCGTCAGCGATGTTTGACGAGGCGTTTTTACGCCTGTAACTCTTGAGTAAGCAACAATGAGCACATTACTAACCGCACAATCCTTACACGTTGATACGGCATTCGGCACGCTATTCGACGATCTTTCCTTTACCCTGAAAAAAGGCGACCGCATCGGGCTTATCGGTTACAACGGCTGCGGCAAAAGCACGCTGTTAAAACTGCTCGATGGCACAATTTCGCCGACCAGTGGGGTTATCGCGCAGGCAAATCACTGCCATCTCGCCCGTGTAGAACAACATCTGCCTGACGAAATATTGCCACTCACGCTGCAGGAAGCCGTTCTGGCTCAACTGCCCGAGCATGAACGCGCAGGTCAGCAGTGGCGAGTTGAAGCACTGCTCGCCGAAATGGGGTTCACGCCGGAGAATTTATCTCTGACAGCACACACGCTGAGCGGCGGCCAACACACGCGTCTGTTATTGGCGCGGGCGCTGATGCGAAACCCTGACCTGCTGCTGCTGGATGAGCCGGGTAACCACCTGGATCTGCCAACATTACTGTGGCTGGAACAGTTCTTACAAAACTGGTCTGGCAGTTTTGTGGTGGTTTCCCACGACCCGCAGCTGTTAGACGCGGTGACTCACGGAACCTGGATCCTGCGCGATCGAACTCTCCATGCCTTCGATCTGCCCTGTAGCGCGGCGCGTCAGGCTCTGGCAGAAAGAGACATCAGCGATGCTCTGCGCCATAAGGCTGAGCAAAAGGAGATAGACCGGGTGACCGCCAGCGCCAAACGGCTGGCTACCTGGGGGCGGGTCTACGACAACGAAGATCTTTCCCGCAAGGCCAAGCAGATGGAAAAGCAGGTACAGCGCCTGAAAGAGGTACAGACTGAAGTGACGTCAGGAAGTCAGTGGACACTAACATTGCAGGGAGATGCCCTGCGTGCGGATCGTTTGCTGGAGATGACTAATCTGTCCGTGGCCCCTGCTCCCGACGCCGATACGCTGTTTTCCATTGCCGGTCTCCGGTTAAAAAGCGGCGATCGCGTGGCGATTGTCGGGCGCAACGGTTGTGGGAAATCATCGTTGTTAAGGCTTATCTGGCAACAGTTTCACTCACAACTGGCATCACCTTCACTGGTGTTGCACCCGCGCGTTACGTTGGGGTATTACGACCAGACGCTGCACCAACTCGCAGATAACGATTCGTTATTTGACGCGCTGGAGCCGTTTGCTCCGCAGCCTGATATCCGCAAAATGGCGCTGATTAGCGCGGGTTTTCCGTGGGTTCGTCACGCGCAGCGGATCAGTTCCCTAAGCGGCGGTGAGCGCTCCCGGCTGCTGTTTGTTGGGCTAACGCTTGCGCGCTACAGCCTGCTGATGCTCGATGAACCGACCAACCATCTGGATCTGGAAGGTAAAGAGGCGTTGGCAGAAACGCTGCAAAGCTATAACGGCGGCGTGTTGTTGGTCAGTCACGACCGTCAGCTTATTAGCCAAAGCTGTAACCGGTTTTGGTTGATCGACAACGGCGAACTCAGTGAATGGCACGATCTGGACGCGGTCAATGCGCGTATTCGGGAAACATCCTCGGAGATAACCGTTCCCAAAACGGTGGTCGATGCGAGAGCCGAAATAAACGGTGACAGCGATGGATTGCTGGAACAACTTCTTGAGCTGGAGCAGCGTCTGGCTGACGATCTTGCCCGCAAGCCGAAACATCAAAAGCCGCTGTTACAGGCGCAATGGCGTGAGGAGATTGAGCGCCTGAACTCACAACTGGAGTAAACCGTATTGCCGGATGGCAGGCCTACATCAGCAAAATGCGCGTGTAGGCCCGTCATCCGGCTTATCAAAACATGACATTTTTTTGGCAAAAAAATGGCGCTACTGGTGTAGCGCCATTACGATCAGGGCACGTCAGGAGTTAGTTAACCCCTTCCTCGCTCTCTTTTTTCGCTTCTTGTCGTTCAACTTCGCGATACCAGCGTGGGTGATGTTTCTTCGCCCAGCGACGGCTCACTTTCCCTTCGACCATGCCTTTAATCGATCCTTTCACCCAGAATGCCATATACATGTGGATGAGGATGGCGTGCATCAGGATAATCCCCGCAGCCGCATGGATAAGCAGGCTATAGCGCACGACCTGCATCGGGAAGAACTGCGCAAAGTACGGACGCCAGATAATGATGCCGGTAATCAGCAGCACGAAAATCATGCTCATGATCGACCAGAACATCATTTTCTGTCCGGCATTGTACTTACCCACGTCCGCCACTTTGTGTTCATTGCCTTTCAGCACTTCCACAATATTTTTCAGCCACGGGATATCTTTTTTATCCGGGATGTTGTGGTGAACAAAGCGTACAAACATGAACATCAGCGCCACGAAGATCAGCAGTCCGAAGAACGGGTGCAAAATGCGCCCCATCTGCGGCGTACCGAAGGTCTGCGTCAGCCATTGCAGAGTCGGGAAGAAAAACGAAATCCCCGACAACGCCACCAGGAAGAAGCAGATCACCACCGTCCAGTGACAGGCGCGGTCGATAAACTTCGTGCGCACAATCATTTTCGACTTACTCATGATGATCCTCCTCGTCGTCGTCCACTTCCTTATTCGGACCGATACCAATGTAGTGGTAAATCAGTCCGGCGAAGGTGGCGATAAATCCGGCAGCGGCCAGCGGTTTCAGCGCCCCTTTCCACAGATTGATAGAGGTATCGATCTGCGGTTCTTTCGGCAGGCCGTGATACAGCTCCGGCTGGTTGGCATGATGCAGAACGTACATCACGTGCGTGCCACCCACACCTTCCGGGTTGTAAACACCGGCATGTTCATAACCACGTGCTTTCAGTTTTGCCACTCGCTGTTCGCCCATTTCCAGCATTTCCTGCTTGGTACCGAAATGGATTGCCCCGGTCGGACAGGTCTTCACGCAGGCAGGTTCCTGCCCGACGCTGACGCGGTCCACACACAGCGTACATTTATACACGCGGTTATCCTCTTTATTGAGGCGCGGAATATTAAATGGACACCCGGCAATACAGTAGCCGCAGCCAATGCAGTGCTCTGACTGAAAATCAACAATCCCGTTGGCGTACTGGATGATAGCCCCGGCAGACGGGCATGCCTTCAGGCAGCCCGGATCTTCACAGTGCATACAGCCGTCTTTACGAATCAACCACTCGAGCTTGCCGTTCTGTTCGGTTTCGGTAAACCGCATCACCGTCCAGGACTTGGCGCTAAGATCGGCAGGGTTGTCATACACCCCGACGCAGTGGCCGACTTCATCGCGGATATCATTCCACTCTGAGCATGCCACCTGACAGGCCTTACAGCCTATACAGGTGGAAACGTCGATCAGCTTTGCGACCTCAGCTTTGTAATCACGGGCCTGAGGCGGCGGCGTGATGGCGTTTGTTGCGGACCGTTTGATGATGTCCTGCGTTTCCATAGACATATGTTCGCCTCCCTTACGCCTTCTCGATGTTAACTAAAAACGCTTTGTATTCCGGCGTTTGCGAGTTTGCATCACCGACATTCGGCGTCAGGGTGTTGGCGATATAGCCTTTACGCGCGACTCCTTCAAAGCCCCAGTGGATCGGGATCCCAACCGTTTCAACCTGCTGACCGTTGACGTGCAGAGTACGCAGACGACGGGTAACCACGGCAACTGCGCGAATAAATCCACGCTTGCTGCTAACTTTGACGTGATCGCCGTTGGAGATCCCCTTCGCTGCCGCCAGCGTTTCGCTGATTTCCACAAACTGCTCTGGCTGGGCAATCGCATTCAGCAAAGCGTGCTTGGTCCAGGTATGGAAATGTTCGGTCAGACGATAGGTCGTCCCGACGTACGGGAAGTCCTGTTTCGTGCCCATGCGTAACTTATCCGCTTCGTACAGACGCGCTGCCGGGTTGGAGATCACGTTCGGATGCAGCGGGTTCGTACCCAGCGGCGTTTCCATCGGCTCGTAGTGTTCCGGGAACGGACCTTCCGCCATCTTATCGATAGCGAACAGACGACCCAGCCCTTCCGGCTGCATAATAAACGGATTGGTGCCACTGCCCGGTGCTGCGGTGTTGAAGTCCGGGATATCGTTCCCCGTCCACTTCGTGCCGTTCCACTGGATCAGCATGCGTTTTGGATCCCATGGTTTACCTTGCGGGTCCGCCGAAGCGCGGTTATACAACACGCGACGGTTTAACGGCCATGCCCAGGCCCAGCCCAGCGTATTACCGAGACCTGACGGGTCGGCGTTATCGCGATTGGCCATCTGGTTGCCCTGCTCGGTCCAGCTACCGGTATAAATCCAGCAGGACGATGACGTAGACCCATCATCGCGCAGAAGCGCAAAGCTGCTGAGTAACTGGCCTTTCTTCGCAACCAGCACACCGTTGGCATCATAGAGGTCTTCCAGCGCATAGCCGTTGTTCTCTTTTGCCACTTCCTCGGAGTGCGGTTCGTCCGGCTGCTTATAGTTCCAGCTCATTTTCAGCACGGGTTCAACGGCTTTACCACCTTCAGTGCGATACATGTCGCGCAGACGGTGATAAATACCTGCCAGAATTTCGCCGTCGTTGCGGGCTTCACCCGGGGCATCCTGACCTTTCCAGTGCCACTGCAGCCAGCGACCGGAGTTGGCGATGGAGCCGTCCTCTTCCGCAAAGCAGGTGGATGGCAAACGGAAGACTTCGGTCTGAATAGAAGCCGGATCAACGTCGTTTGATTCGCCGTGGTTCTGCCAGAACGTTGAGGTTTCAGTCACCAGCGGATCGATAACCACCAGATACTTCAGTTTGCTCAGGCACTGCACCACTTTGTTTTTGTCCGGGAAGGACGCGACCGGGTTAAAGCCCTGGCAGATGTAGCCGGTGACTTTCCCGCTATCCATCATGTTGAAGTATTTGATGACGTCGTAGGACTGATCCCACTTCGGCAGCCACTCAAAGCCCCAGTCGTTTTCTTTCTGCGCGGCATTGCCGTAGAAAGATTTCATCAGGCTGACGAAGAATTTCGGGTAGTTGCCCCAGTAGTTCACCTGATCGGCCAACGTCGCTTTTGGCGTGTTAGCGGCCAGATAGGTTTGCAGATCGGCCTGTTTCTCTGACGGCAGCGTCAGGTAGCCTGGCAGACTGGTAGAGAGCAGCCCTAAGTCGGTTAAACCCTGAATGTTGGAGTGACCGCGTAAAGCGTTGACCCCGCCACCTGCCATCCCCATGTTGCCGAGCAGCAACTGGATCATCGCCATGGTACGGATGTTCTGCGCCCCGACGGTATGCTGTGTCCAGCCCAGCGCATACAGGAACGTGGTGGTGCGGTCCGCTGCGCTGGTGGAAGCCAGCACTTCGCAAACTTTCAGGAAGTCTTCTTTTGGCGTACCGCAGATGTTTTCCACCACATCCGGCGTGTAGCGGGAAACGTGCTGTTTTAGCAGATTCCAGACACAACGGGGATGGCTTAACGTTTCATCGCGTTTCGCGTAGCCGTTTTCATCGAACTGGTAGTTCCAGGACGATTTATCGTATTGGCGTTTTTTCGCGTCGTAACCGCTGAACAGACCGTCTTCGAAAGCAAAATCATCCCGCACCAGCAGGCTGGCGTTGGTGTAATGCTTAACGTATTCAGCGTTGATTTTGTTGTTTTCAATCAGATACAGCAAGACGCCGGACAGGAACGTAATGTCCGTGCCGGAACGAATTGGCGCGTAAATATCCGCTACCGAGGCTGTACGTGTAAAACGGGGGTCAACAACAATTAGCGTGGCATCATTGTTGTTTTTAGCTTCCATCGCCCAGCGGAATCCCACCGGATGTGCTTCAGCGGCGTTACCGCCCATCACCATCACGACGTTGGCGTTTTTAATATCAACCCAGTGGTTGGTCATCGCACCGCGACCAAATGTTGGAGCAAGACTTGCTACCGTTGGTCCGTGTCAGACGCGCGCCTGGTTGTCTACTGCCAGCATGCCGAGTGAGCGCACAAATTTTTGCGTCAGCATGCCGGTTTCATTACTTGCCGCAGATGCGCACAGCATCCCGGTAGAAAGCCAGCGGTTTACCGTTACGCCCTGCTCATTCTTCTCAATAAAGTTGGCGTCGCGGTCAGTTTTCATCAGCTTCGCGATACGGGTGAAAGCCTCATCCCAGCTGATACGCTGCCATTTGTCGGAGCCTGGAGCGCGATATTCCGGGTAACGCAGACGGTTTTCACTGTGCACGTAATCCAGTAATCCTGCGCCCTTAGGGCATAATGCCCCACGGCTCACCGGATGATCCGGATCCCCTTCAATATGGTAAATCGACTCTTTGGCGTTTTTTGCTCCATCTCCCAGGCTATACATTAATAGCCCGCAACCTACGGAACAGTATGTGCAGGTGTTTCGGATCTCTTTGGCGCGCAACAGCTTATAGTTTCGCGCCTGAGCCAGTGCCATTTTGGGTGCAAAACCCAGAGCGGCTACTGTTGTTCCCGCCATACCGCCCGCGCAGATTTTAAAAAATTGTCTGCGGCTGACGTCCATTGCTTTCCTCTTTTTTGCAGGGATTCGTACAGGAAATCTCTCAAATTGCGCCAGCGCGGCATGATTGAAAGATGACATGTACAACTTCGCGACGAAACTATCAGCTATATCCATATTTTTTTTGCGTCAAATCAATAACGAAACGGTTCCGCTACTAAATAGTGCACTTCGCTTAACCTTTGTACCCATAAGGGAGTAGACAAAAGGGAATTAATTAGCGCGCTACGGTGTAAAGGTGCTATACATTTCAGCTTAATTTTTGCCAGTACCATGGACAGACAATCAGCATGACAAAACAAAAAGCAACGTTAATTGGGCTTATTGCCATCGTGCTCTGGAGCACGATGGTCGGGCTTATTCGTGGGGTAAGCGAAGGACTGGGGCCGGCAGGCGGCGCGGCGATGATTTTTACATTAAGCGGCCTGTTGCTGATATTTACCGTCGGATTCCCAAATATCAGAAAAATTCCTGTGCGATATTTAATCGCCGGTAGCGTGCTTTTTGTTAGCTATGAAATATGCTTAGCGCTGGCCCTGGGCTATGCCGCCACTCGTCACCAGGCTATTGAAGTCGGTATGGTCAATTATCTCTGGCCAAGTCTGACAATATTATTCGCCATCTTATTTAATGGCCAAAAAACAACCTGGTTGGTGATTCCCGGATTAATCATCGCATTGACCGGGGTTTGTTGGGTGTTGGGGGGCGAAAACGGCCTGAATCCTGGAGAAATTATCAGTAATGTTGCCAGCAGCCCGCTTAGCTATTTCCTCGCCTTTCTCGGCGCTTTTATCTGGGCAACGTATTGCACGGTGACTAATAAATATGCAAAAGGTTTTAACGGCATCACCGTGTTCGTTTTACTAACGGCGGCAAGTTTGTGGGTTTACTATTTTATTACGCCTCAACCGGAAATGGTTTTCAGCACTTCGGTGACGATTAAAATGTTCACTGCAGCATTAACGTTAGGATTTGCCTATGCCGCGTGGAATATTGGCATTTTGCATGGCAACGTGACCGTTATGGCCGTCGGGTCTTATTTTACTCCGGTGCTCTCCTCTGCGCTGGCCGCAGTGTTGCTCAGCGCCCCGCTGTCACTATCCTTCTGGCAAGGAGCGCTGATGGTCTGCGCGGGGTCTCTGCTTTGCTGGCTGGCAACGCGCCGTGCCTGAAAAAAAGTCGGGTTTTATCACAAACAAATAAAATCCGGCTATACTTTAGACAATTTAATGAATAATAATTGTTCATTCCACTGCGGTTTATGTTTATATTTGTTTAATTAAATGTTAAATATATGAAAATTAATTAACACCCGAAAGTATTACTCGGTCATCTATATCTCTTCACATGTATATATTACACCTGAGAAACTAACGCCATTTAAATCATAGCCTGCACAATAGTTCCCCATGTAAATATACCCATTCCGATCTGTCACATATTAAGATTAATACAATCAGCTATATTATGTAGATCTGGATCACACAACTTCAAATATTTCGCAATATTATGAAACTTATTATTGAACTTATACCACTGCGTCATTTAAAAATGGTTTGCCATTGACGAACCCCTTCGTTTAGCAATGGTTTAGGAAACACACCAAGAAATAATTATAAGGATTATTTAGAATGAAACTTAAATTAGTTGCAGTGGCAGTGACTAGCCTGTTGGCGGCAGGTGCGGTAAACGCAGCTGAGGTATATAACAAAGACGCAAACAAACTGGACCTGTACGGTAAAGTTCACGCTCAGCACTACTTCTCTGACGATACCGGCAGCGATGGCGACAAAACTTACGCGCGTCTGGGCTTCAAAGGCGAAACTCAGATCAACGACCAACTGGTTGGTTTCGGTCAGTGGGAATATGAATTTAAAGGCAACCGTTCTGAAAATCAGGGTTCCGACAAAGATAAAACCCGTCTGGCATTCGCTGGTCTGAAATTCGCTGAATACGGTTCTTTCGACTACGGTCGTAACTACGGCGTAGCTTACGACATCGGCGCATGGACCGACGTCCTGCCAGAGTTCGGTGGCGATACCTGGACCCAGAGTGATGTCTTCATGACTGGCCGTACTACTGGCGTTGCAACCTACCGTAACACCGACTTCTTCGGTCTGGTCGAAGGTCTGAACTTTGCCCTGCAGTACCAGGGTAAAAACGATCGTAGCGACGACAAAGAAGCTAACGGCGACGGCTTCGGTCTGTCTACTACCTATGAGTACGAAGGCTTCGGCGTAGGTGCAGCCTATGCGAAATCTGACCGTACTGACTCCCAGAACAACCACAGCGGTCAGTTCAAAGCTGACGGTAAGAACGCTGAAGTTTGGGCTGCTGGCCTGAAATACGATGCGAACAACATCTACCTGGCAACCACCTACTCCGAAACCCGTAACATGACTACCTTTGGTGGTACTGTTAACGGTACTGAGATCATCGGTATTGCAAATAAAGCACAGAACTTTGAAGCTGTTGCTCAGTACCAGTTCGACTTCGGTCTGCGTCCGTCCGTTGCTTACCTGAAGTCTAAAGGTAAAGACATCAACGGTTACGGCGACCAGGATCTGGTTGAATACGTAGACCTGGGTGCTACCTACTACTTCAACAAAAACATGTCCACCTTCGTTGATTACAAAATCAACCTGCTGGATGACAACAACTTCACAAAAGCTGCCGGTGTAAGCACCGACAACATCGTTGCTGTTGGTCTGAACTACCAGTTCTAATTTTGTTGTAGTCTGAATACAAAGCCAGTCCTTCCAGGGCTGGCTTTTTCTCTTAATGTAGACTCGGTCATAAGGAGTATGCCGTGCAGACATTCACTGGTCGTTGTCTTTGCGGGCAGAGTCATTTTACCGTCGACGTCGAAATGCTGGATGTCTATGCCTGTCATTGTACGCTGTGCCAGAAGTGGTCAGGTGGCATCGCTATGTATCTGGAAGCCAGCGCTCAGCCGCTGATGTCGCCAGATTCAGCAGAACCTTCGCACTTCCCATCTTCAAATCGTGGTGAACGTTTCTTCTGTTCCGGTTGCGGGTGCCCGCTGTGGTTTACCCTAACGGGCAGCGATCGTTATTTTGTGCCGTGGACGCTACTGGAACTGAATGAGGTGGATCGCCGCCGCCTGGTTTTAGCGGCAGAGATCTATACGGAAACACAGCCTGCGTTCTGGAGGCTGACGGGGCAATACGCTCGACTGAGTGGGAAAGAAGTCGAAGAGATGGATTACCCCTGTCATTTAGCCCATTAGTTATTGACGCTGTACCTTTGCCAGACTGAACCACATTCCTACCGCTAATACGATAAGCATGCTGCCGGCGCTGCTTAAGGCTACGCTGTGCGACCAGGTAAAGGCTTCTTTAGCAGCCGACAGCAACGCCTCACTCAGCGACGACGGGAGCGAGTGCGCCAGTTGCACCGCCTCCCCCATTGACGATGAGGCTCGTTCTATCTCCTGTGGGTTAAGTCCGACAGGCAGCAGAATCGAGGCTGAAAAGCTACGGCTCAACAACAAACCAAAGATAGCGATCCCAAGCCCGGCCCCCAGTTCATAAGCCATTGTCTCAATGGCGCCCGCGGCTGCGGCTTTTTCTGCCGGGGCTGCCGCCATGATAGCCGCCGTTGAGGCCAGCAGCGCACTGGCGGCGCTGAAACCGAGCAAAGCCATTAATATCCAGGCTTGAATCTGCTGAGTACTGAAATCTGTCATCGCCAGGCCGTAAAAACTGACGGCGCTAAGCGCCATACCCGCCGTTGCCACACAACGTAATCCCAGGCGTGACACCAGCATACCGGCAATGGGTCCGCTGAAGCCGCTTGCCAGCATCACCGGCAGCATAAACAGTCCCGCCTGATACGGTGTTAAACCATGAACAAACTGTAGCTCCTGAGCCATCAGTAACTCGAAACCCACCAGAGTTATCATGGCGGTCATCGCCATCACAACGCCGCTTAAGATGATGCGATGCGTGAACAGACGCATATCAATCATCGGGCGGGAAGCAGCGAGCTGAATGCGGACAAACTGCCACAACAGTAACGCGCCGGTTAACAGCGTCAACGTAATGGCAACGGTCGCCGTATGCCCTTTCAGCGCGGTTTTAGCGCTGTAAACCAGCAGCAGAATGGCGACAATCAGCATTATTGCATGACCGAAATTTAACGATTGATCGCGACGTCCGGCCTGGCGCGGCACTAAACGTGCGGTTAAGGCCATCACCACCAGGACAATCGGTACATTAATTAAGAATACGGATCCCCAGTAGAAGTGCTCCAGCAGCATTCCACCAACCAGTGGGCCAAATGCCGCACCGCCGGAACCCACGGCAGCCCAGACACCGAGCGCCATATTGCGATGCCGTTGCTCAGCGAATGTGGCGCGAATACCCGCAAGCGTTGCCGGAACAATCATCGCCGCCCCAATCGCCAATACGGCCCGGGTGGCAATCAGCCAACCCGCGCTGTGGGCAAAGGCAGCGGCCAGCGATGCGAGGCCAAATAATCCGCCCCCTAACAGCAGCAGACGTTTAAAGCCAATACGATCGCCCAGCGCGCCCATTGGCAATACCATTCCGGCCATTACCAGAGAATAAATATCAATGATCCACAGCAGCTCGTTACCACTGGCACCCAGCGTCATACTCAGCGTGGGCGCGGCAACGTGCAGCACCGTTGCATCAATCGCAACAGGGATGTAGACCAGTACAATAATGACTAACGTTAACCACTGACGAAACATAAAACTCCCTAACGAAACTGAAACTGGACACGTGTCCAGCTTTAGCGATCCTACGGAAATTTGAACGTATGTCCAATTTTTTGTTAGACTGCGTGCTATACGGGTACAGGAGGAAAGATGAGCTATCTGAATCGGGACGAACGTCGGGAAGTTATTCTGCAAGCGGCCATGCGTGTCGCGCTTGAGGAAGGATTTACTGCGATGACGGTGCGGCGTATTGCCACGGAAGCGCAGGTGTCCACCGGGCAGGTACACCATCACTTTACCTCTGCGGGTGAGTTAAAATCCCTCGCTTTTGTGCAACTGATACGGACCCTTCTGGATGCCGAACAGGTCAGTGATAACGCCAGCTTCCGCGAACGACTGCATGCCATGTTGGGCAGTGAAGATGGCGGGTTCGAACCCTACATTAAACTGTGGCGTGAAGCGCAGGTTCTGGCGGATAAAGATCCGGAAATCAAAAGCGCCTACCTGCTAACCATGCGGATGTGGCATGAAGAAACCGCCGCTATCATCACTCAAGGACAGAGTGCAGGTGAATTCTCAGCAATACCGGATGCGGCCGAGGTGGCCTGGCGCTTAATCGCATTGGTTTGCGGCCTGGATGGCATCTATGTCTTAGGCATTGAGGAAATGGCCGACCCTGCATTCGAACGCCATTTGGATCGTATGATTACGTTAGAGTTAGTTAATTGATGTTATAGATGAATTAATAATACATCTTTTATTTTTACAATTGGTAACACTTAAGCAACATGTAATTCCCTCATCACGCCGCGTTATTGCGCTTTTTTATCTATTCTTTCAGTCAATATTCCCAAAACTTTTCAATAGTTTCTAAAAAGAACTCGCGCGGCGCTGTGTGCGTTTATTTCTTTTTCATGAACGGCATGGGCATGGAGAATAATATGTCAGCATCAAATGAGAAAAATAATCGTTATCTTTTAACTGACTGGAAACCGGAGAACCCCGCCTTTTGGGAAAACAAAGGTAAGCATATTGCACGCAGAAACCTCTGGATATCAGTAAGTTGTCTGTTGCTGGCGTTCTGCGTCTGGATGTTGTTTAGCGCCGTGGCCGTCAATCTGAATAAAATTGGTTTTAATTTCACTACTGACCAACTGTTTTTATTAACGGCATTGCCTTCTCTTTCTGGCGCAATATTGCGCGTCCCCTACTCCTTTATGGTACCTATATTTGGTGGGCGCCGGTGGACCATTTTTAGCACGATTATTCTGGTTATTCCCTGCGTCTGGCTCGGTTTTGCCGTGCAAAATAACGCTACTCCGTTTGGCGTATTTATTATCATTGCGCTGATGTGTGGTTTTGCTGGCGCAAACTTTGCCTCCAGCATGGGTAATATCAGCTTTTTCTTCCCCAAAGCGAAACAAGGCAGCGCATTAGGCGTTAACGGTGGTCTCGGCAACCTTGGCGTCAGCGTGATGCAGTTGATCGCGCCGCTGGTGATCTTTCTGCCTATCTTTACCTTTTTGGGCGTACAGGGCGTACCGCAAGCCGACGGCTCGTTATTGTCGCTGGCCAATGCCGCATGGATTTGGGTTCCGTTACTGCTGATAGCCACCTTAGCAGCAGGCATGGGAATGAACGATATTGCCAGTTCGAAGGCCTCAATTGCTTCCCAGTTGCCGGTCCTCAAACGTTTTCATCTGTGGTTATTAAGCCTGCTGTATCTCGCCACCTTCGGTTCATTTATCGGCTTTTCGGCAGGCTTTGCCATGTTGGCGAAAACTCAGTTCCCGGACGTGAATATCCTGCAACTGGCGTTCTTCGGCCCCTTCATCGGCGCTCTTGCGCGATCGGCAGGCGGCGTGATCTCTGACAAATTCGGCGGTGTGCGCGTCACGTTAATTAACTTCATCTTTATGGCGCTGTTTAGCGCCCTGCTGTTTCTCACCCTGCCAGGGTCAGGCGAGGGAAACTTTGTCGCCTTCTACCTGGTGTTTATGGGCTTGTTCCTGACTGCGGGTCTGGGAAGCGGCTCAACCTTCCAGATGATCGCGGTGATCTTTCGCAAAATCACCATATACCGGGTCAAGCTGCACGGTGGTACTGAAGAACAGGCCCAACGTGAGGCGGTAACCGATACCGCTGCCGCGCTGGGATTCATCTCTGCTATTGGCGCTGTGGGGGGCTTCTTCATCCCCAAAGCGTTTGGTTCATCGCTGGCGCTGACCGGCTCTCCGGTGGGTGCAATGAAAATATTCCTCGTGTTTTACATCGTCTGCGTGCTGGTGACCTGGCTGGTCTATGGCCGTAAATCACAAAAAAAATAACAAAATGGATACCGCAGGATCGGACAGTTCGCTAGGCCGGATAAGGCGTTAACCGCCATCCGGCCTACCGTTCGATTCACCGTCGGCAATATTCTCAAAGCAGGAGTTATGTCATGAGTAAACTGTTCGATCGCTTTCGCTACTTTAAACAAAAGGGCGATACGTTTGCCGATGGGCACGGGCAAGTGATGCACACCAACCGGGACTGGGAAGACAGCTATCGTCAGCGCTGGCAGTTCGACAAAATTGTGCGTTCTACCCACGGCGTTAACTGTACCGGCTCATGCAGTTGGAAAATCTACGTCAAAAACGGACTGGTGACCTGGGAAACGCAGCAAACCGACTACCCGCGTACCCGCCCTGACCTGCCAAATCATGAACCCCGTGGCTGCCCGCGCGGTGCCAGCTACTCCTGGTATCTTTACAGCGCCAACCGTCTGAAGTATCCCCTGGTGCGTAAACGTCTGATCGAACTGTGGCGCGACGCCCTGTCCCGCCAGCCCGATCCGGTGCTGGCCTGGGAATCCATTATGAACGACCCGCAAAAATGCCAGAGCTACAAGCAGGTACGCGGGCGCGGTGGTTTTATCCGTTCCAACTGGAAAGAGCTTAATCAGCTCATTGCTGCCGCCAACGTCTGGACGGTGAAAACCTATGGCCCGGATCGCGTGGCCGGGTTCTCCCCGATCCCTGCTATGTCGATGGTCTCCTATGCCGCAGGCACACGTTATCTTTCGCTACTGGGCGGAACCTGCCTGAGCTTCTATGACTGGTACTGCGACTTACCGCCTGCATCACCGATGACCTGGGGCGAACAGACCGATGTTCCAGAATCCGCCGACTGGTATAACTCCAGCTACATCATCGCCTGGGGGTCAAACGTGCCGCAGACCCGTACCCCGGATGCGCACTTTTTTACTGAAGTACGCTACAAAGGCACCAAGACGATTGCCATTACGCCGGATTACTCGGAAGTCGCCAAACTGTGCGACCAGTGGCTGGCCCCCAAGCAAGGGACAGACAGCGCGTTGGCGATGGCGATGGGCCACGTGATTCTGAAAGAATTCCACCTCGACAATCCAAGCGATTACTTCATCAATTACTGTCGTCGCTATACCGATATGCCGATGCTGGTTTTGCTGGATGCCCGGGAAGATGGCAGCTACGTTCCAGGGCGCATGATGCGCGCCTCAGACCTTGTCGATGGTCTGGGCGAAAGTAACAATCCGGAGTGGAAAACCGTGGCCTTTAACACTGCTGGCGAACTGGTGGTCCCGAACGGGTCTATCGGTTTTCGCTGGGGCGAGAAAGGTAAATGGAACCTGGAGCCACTGGCGGCTGGCGCTGAAACAGAACTTTCCCTCTCGCTGCTCGGTCAGCATGATGAAGTGACCGGCGTGGCATTCCCCTACTTTGGCGGCAACGAAAACCCGCATTTTCGCAGCGTGAAACAGGAACCCGTGCTGATTCGTCAACTGCCGGTAAAACATCTTACCCTCGCCGACGGCAGCCGTTGCCCGGTGGTGAGCGTCTATGATCTGGTGCTGGCGAATTACGGCCTCGACCGTGGTCTGGATGACGCTCATAGCGCGCAAGATTACAGCGAAGTGAAAGCCTACACCCCGGCCTGGGGAGAGCAAATTACCGGTGTCCCTCGTCGTCATATCGAACAAATCGCCCGTGAGTTTGCCGATACGGCGCACAAAACCCATGGCCGTTCGATGATTATCCTCGGGGCTGGCGTCAACCACTGGTATCACATGGATATGAACTACCGTGGAATGATTAACATCCTCGTGTTCTGCGGTTGTGTGGGACAAAGCGGCGGCGGCTGGGCGCACTATGTGGGTCAGGAGAAACTGCGTCCGCAAACTGGTTGGTTGCCGCTGGCCTTTGCGCTGGACTGGAACCGCCCGCCGCGTCAGATGAACAGCACCTCGTTTTTCTACAATCACTCCAGCCAGTGGCGTTATGAAAAACTCACCGCTCAGGAACTCCTCTCTCCGCTGGCTGACGCGTCGAAGTTTAGCGGACATTTGATCGACTTTAACGTACGTGCAGAAAGAATGGGCTGGCTGCCGTCCGCGCCGCAACTCAACCTCAACCCTCTGAGCGTCAAAGCAAAGGCAGAACAAGCGGGAGTGTCGCCTGCACAATACACAGCACAGGCGCTGAAATCGGGTGAAATTCGTTTTGCCTGCGAGCAGCCGGATAGTGGTAACAACCATCCGCGTAATCTCTTCGTCTGGCGCTCTAACCTGCTCGGCTCCTCCGGTAAAGGGCATGAATACATGCTCAAGTATCTGCTGGGTACCGAAAGCGGGATCCAGGGGGAAGCGCTCGGTTCAAGCGAAGGTATTAAACCTGAAGAGGTGGAATGGCAGTCCGCGGCGATAGAGGGCAAGCTTGATCTGCTGGTAACGCTCGATTTCCGTATGTCGAGTACCTGCCTGTTCTCCGATGTCGTTTTGCCGACCGCCACCTGGTATGAAAAAGACGATATGAACACCTCGGATATGCATCCGTTTATTCACCCGCTGTCGGCGGCGGTCGATCCTGCGTGGGAATCGAAGAGCGACTGGGAAATTTATAAAGGCATCGCCAAAGTCTTCTCTGAGGTTTGCGTCGGGCACCTTGGGCAAGAAACGGATGTGGTATTGCAGCCGCTGCAACACGACTCCCCGGCAGAACTGGCGCAGCCGTTTGACATTCAGGACTGGCGTAAAGGCGAATGCGATCTCCTCCCGGGGAAAACGGCGCCCAATATTGCCGTTGTGGAGCGTGACTATCCCGCCACCTACGAACGCTTCACTTCGCTCGGTCCGCTAATGGACAAGCTCGGTAACGGCGGGAAAGGTATTACGTGGAATACCCAAGCGGAGGTCGATTTCCTCGGCAAGCTGAACTACACCAAACGCGAAGGTCCGGCGAAAGGCCGACCACTGATAGACACCGCGCTGGACGCGTCTGAGGTGATCCTCACCCTGGCACCGGAAACGAACGGTCAGGTGGCGGTGAAAGCTTGGGAAGCGCTGGGAGCGATGACCGGACGCGACCATACGCATCTGGCGTTGAACAAAGAAGACGAGAAAATCCGTTTTCGCGATATTCAGGCGCAGCCGCGCAAAATCATCTCCAGCCCCACCTGGTCCGGGCTGGAAAGTGAACATGTCTCCTATAACGCAGGCTATACCAACGTCCACGAGCTGATCCCGTGGCGCACCCTGTCCGGTCGCCAACAGTTGTACCAGGATCACGCGTGGATGCGAGCGTTTGGTGAAAGTCTGGTGGCATATCGTCCGCCTATCGATACCCGTAGCGTCAGCAATATGCGCGAAGTTCCGCCTAACGGCTTCCCGGAAAAAGCGCTCAACTTCCTGACTCCGCATCAGAAATGGGGGATCCATTCTACCTACAGCGAAAACCTGCTGATGCTGACGCTGTCGCGCGGTGGCCCCATTGTCTGGATCAGTGAAACCGATGCTAAAGAGCTGGGCATTGAGGATAACGACTGGATTGAAGCCTTTAACGCCAACGGCGCGCTCACCGCACGGGCTGTGGTAAGTCAGCGCGTGCCGCCGGGAATGACCATGATGTATCACGCTCAGGAGCGAATCATGAATATCCCAGGCTCGGAAGTCACCGGTATGCGCGGCGGGATCCATAACTCAGTCACCCGCGTCTGCCCGAAACCCACGCACATGATCGGCGGCTATGCGCAACTGGCATACAGCTTCAACTATTACGGCACGGTCGGCTCTAACCGCGATGAGTTCATCATGATTAGAAAAATGAAAAATATTAACTGGCTGGATGATGAAGGTCGCGATCAGGTACAGGAGGCGAAAAAATGAAAATACGCTCACAGGTAGGCATGGTTCTTAATCTGGATAAGTGCATCGGCTGCCACACCTGCTCCGTCACCTGTAAAAACGTCTGGACCGGACGTGAAGGGATGGAATATGCGTGGTTTAACAACGTTGAGACCAAGCCAGGCATTGGCTATCCGAAAAACTGGGAAGATCAGGAAGAGTGGCAAGGCGGCTGGGTTCGCGATGTTAACGGGAAGATAAGGCCGCGCCTGGGCGGCAAGATGGGCGTTATCACCAAAATTTTTGCTAACCCGGTGATCCCGCAAATCGATGATTATTACGAACCCTTTACCTACGATTATCAGCATCTGCATAGCGCGCCGGAAAGCAAGAATCAGCCCACCGCACGTCCGCGTTCACTGATAGATGGCAAACGGATGGACAAGATTATCTGGGGCCCTAACTGGGAAGAGTTGCTCGGCGGTGAGTTCTCAAAACGTGCCCGCGACCGTAACTTTGAGAAAATGCAAAAGGAGATGTACGGGCAATTCGAAAACACCTTCATGATGTATCTACCGCGCTTGTGCGAACACTGCCTGAACCCAAGCTGTGTCGCCACCTGCCCGAGCGGTGCCATCTATAAGCGTGAAGAAGACGGTATCGTGTTGATCGACCAGGATAAATGTCGCGGCTGGCGCTTGTGCATCAGCGGTTGTCCGTACAAAAAAATCTACTTTAACTGGAAGAGCGGTAAATCAGAGAAGTGCATTTTCTGCTACCCGCGTATTGAGTCCGGCCAGCCGACGGTATGTTCGGAAACCTGCGTGGGACGCATCCGCTATCTTGGCGTACTGCTGTATGACGCCGACCGCATTGAAGAAGCAGCCAGCACCGAGCATGAGACCGATCTCTACGAGCGTCAGTGCGATGTGTTCCTCAATCCACACGACCCGGCGGTCATTGAAGAGGCGTTAAAACAAGGTATTCCGCACAACGTCATCGAAGCGGCCCAACGTTCGCCCGTTTACAAGATGGCGATGGACTGGAAGCTGGCGCTGCCGCTGCACCCGGAATACCGCACCCTGCCGATGGTCTGGTATGTACCGCCGTTGTCGCCGATTCAGTCGGTCGCTGACGCGGGGGGACTGCCGCACAATGGCAACATTCTGCCAGCGGTTGAATCACTGCGAATTCCGGTTCAGTACCTTGCCAACATGCTTAGCGCGGGCGATACCGGTCCGGTACTGCGGGCGCTAAAACGAATGATGGCCATGCGCCATTATATGCGTTCGCAAACCGTAGAAGGCGTTACGGACACCCGCGCGATTGAGGAAGTGGGTCTGACCGTTGAGCAGGTTGAAGAGATGTATCGCTATCTGGCCATCGCCAACTATGAAGACCGCTTCGTGATCCCGACCAGCCACCGTGAAATGGCGCGTGATGCGTTCCCGGAGAAAAACGGTTGCGGATTTACCTTTGGCGACGGCTGCCATGGCTCAGATACCAAATTCAACCTGTTTAACAGCAGTCGCATTGACGCCATCGACATCACCGAAGTGCGCGATAAAGCGGAGGGTGAATAATGCAAATCCTGAAGGTTATCGGCCTGCTGATGGAATATCCCGACGAGTTGCTGTGGGAGTGTAAAGACGAGGCGCTGGCGCTTGTGGCCAGCGATGCCCCAATGCTTACCGAATTTAGCCAGGGGCTGCTCAATGCGCCATTACTGGATAAACAAGCCGAATGGTGTGAGATATTTGACCGGGGCCGGGCCACCTCTCTGCTGCTGTTTGAGCACGTGCACGCCGAGTCTCGCGATCGGGGCCAGGCGATGGTTGATCTGTTGGCGCAGTACGAAAAGGTCGGACTGCAGCTCGACTGCCGCGAACTGCCGGATCATCTGCCGCTGTATCTGGAGTACTTAAGCGTGTTGCCGGAAGCGGAGGCCAAAGAAGGATTGCAGAACGTCGCACCGATTCTGGCGCTGCTGGGGGGGCGTTTGAAACAGCGTGATACGCCGTGGTATCAACTGTTTGACGCCCTGCTACTGCTTGCCGGAAGCCCTCTTTCAAGTGACAGTGTCACTAAACAGGTTGGCACGGAAACCCGCGACGATACCCGACAAGCGCTGGATGCCGTCTGGGAAGAGGAACAGGTGAAGTTTATCGAGGATAACGCCACCGCCTGTGACAGTTCACCGTTACAAAACTATCAACGACGCTTTAGCCAGGACGTGGCACCTCAGTATGTCGACGTCAGCGCGGGAGGCCCGAAATGATACAGTACCTGAACGTCTTTTTTTACGATATCTACCCGTACCTCTGTGGCACGGTGTTTATCCTCGGCAGTTGGCTACGCTATGACTACGGGCAATACACCTGGCGGGCCTCTTCCAGCCAGATGCTGGACAAACGCGGCATGGTGTTATGGTCAAACCTGTTCCACATCGGCATTCTGGGGATCTTTTTCGGGCACCTGTTTGGCATGTTAACCCCGCACTGGATGTATGCCTGGTTCCTGCCGATTGCAGTGAAGCAGCAGATGGCGATGATCGCCGGTGGGCTCTGTGGCGTGCTGACGCTGGTCGGTGGCGCTGGCTTGCTGGTACGTCGTTTGACCAATCCGCGCATTCGTGCAACCTCCTCCACTGCCGATATCCTGATCCTCTGCGTTCTGCTGATTCAGTGTATCCTCGGCTTAACCACCATCCCATTCTCTGCGCAGCATCCTGACGGCAGTGAAATGCTGAAACTGGTAGGTTGGGCGCAGTCGGTGGTGACCTTCCAGGGCGGCGCGTCTGCGCATCTGGATGGCGTGGCGTTGATTTTCCGTGTGCATCTGGTTTTGGGGATGACTATCTTCCTGCTGTTCCCGTTCACGCGCCTGGTTCACGTGTGGAGCGCGCCGTTTGAGTACTTTACCCGCCGCTATCAAATAGTGCGTTCACGCCGATAAATTCGCATTGAAATGTCGGGTGACGACACGCCTTATCCGGCCTACAACCAGGCACCGTAGGCCGGATAAGATAGCGATCATCGCCATCCGGCATTTTGCACGTTATGATGCTTCTCCATTCCAGGGAGAACGTTAATGAAACCACAGGTTTACCACGTCGATGCCTTTACCTCGGTACCCTTTCGCGGCAATTCAGCAGGTGTGGTTTTGCATGCTGACGGACTGAGCGAAGCGCAGATGCAACTCATTGCTCGCGAGCTGCGTCATTCGGAAACCGCTTTCCTGCTGACCAGCGACGACAGCGATGTTCGCATCCGCTATTTCACGCCGACGGTCGAAGTTCCTATCTGTGGGCATGCTACCGTCGCTGCACATTATGTGCGGGCAAACGTGCTTGGCTTGGGCAACAGTACAATCTGGCAAACCTCGCTGGCTGGTCGTCATCGGGTGGATATCGAAGCTACCGGGAATGACTATCGTATTAGCCTTGAACAAGGCGTACCCGGATTTGAACCTCCGCTGGAAGGGGCTGTTCGTAGTGCGATTATCGAGGCCCTACTCCTGAGCGAAGACGATATGCTGGCAGGCTTGCCGATTCAGGTTGCTACCACCGGGCATTCGAAAGTGATGATTCCGCTCAAGCCCGAGGTGGACCTCGACGCCCTTTCCCCTGATTTGCAGGCTCTGACAGCCATCAGCCAACAAATTGGCTGTAACGGCTTCTTTCCTTTTCAAATCCGCCCGGGCGAAAACGCCACCGATGGCCGCATGTTTTCGCCTGCAATTGGGATTGTGGAAGACCCGGTTACCGGCAATGCCAACGGTCCAATGGGCGCGTGGTTGGTTCACCATGGGCTGATGGCGCATGATGGGAAAACGTTACGTGTTCAGGGACATCAGGGCCGTGCGCTCGGGCGCGACGGTATTGTTGATGTGACGGTGACTATCCGTGATAACCAGCCAGAAAAAGTCACCATTACCGGTTCGGCGGTGATCCTGTTTCACGCAGAATGGGCGATAGATTTTTAATTGTTCCCGTAGGCCGGATAAGGCGATTACGCCAATCCGGCACTAATCCCGATGCCCCTATTTCCCCGCGTCCGGATGCGTATCAAACGCCGCCATTACCGTCGCCAGCTCATCCTGGGTAAACCCATGCTTCACGTCATCCACGCCCAGGCCAAACCGCTCCTGCAACAAGGCATACAGACTGGGAACGTCAGGCAGATTAATCTGTTCTACCGCGTGTCCATCCTGATAATGGGTGAAATGAAAATTGGTTAACGTTAATTTCCCGCCGTCGGGCAGATGACGACACATCAGCAAATGATGGCGAAAATGTGATTGCGGCCAGTGAGCGGACCAGAAGTTGCCTATCAGATAATCGCTCTGATGCTGTACGACCAGGTCGAAACGGTACATTGATTGCCAGTGTTCGTGATGACAGAACTGTAGGATCCAGTCTTCACCTTCCTGAATCAGCCGATATTCGCCGTGTGGTGTCTTCTGCTCAATGTTCGCCTGCAGACGAATCGGCGCCGTCAGCGTTTGCCCGCCGAAGCCAACGTCGGCGATCCACTGCTCTCCCTGCAACTCAACCAGCAACAGACGATGCGTGCGTGGTGGCAGGCTTGACGGGTTCGCCAGTACCACACGTCCGAGCAGACTGCGTACGGTAAAACCGATTTCGCGTAGCGCCCGCTCAAATACTCCGTTCTGTTCAAAACAATAGCCGCCGCGACGCGCCGTCACCAGCTTCTCCTCCAAAGACAAATCGTCAAGCTGCATCTCTCTTGGAAGCAATACATCCAGGTTTTCAAAAGGTATGGCGGCGTTGTGCAGTAAATGCAGCGCCCGTAAGGTTTCAATGTTGACCCTGGCCAAATCTGACCAGCCAATACGGGCAAAATAAGCGGTTAAAAAAGGCGTCATACGGAGTTCCTGTTCAATTAATGCAGTACTTATAGCGCATTTTTAATTTTGCGCCGTCGATTTTGTGCGTTGTTCCTCCAGACGAGGCGACAAAATCGCTAATACCGTTAATATCTATGTTTATTGTGGTGTGTTATCTCTCAGCCAAGGAGCATCCATGAGCCATTTTCGTCCGATCGAATTAAAACATGCCAGTCGGTTGCTAAATCACGGCCCAACGATATTAATCACCAGCCGGGATGAGCATACCGAGCGGCGAAATGTGATGGCTGCCGCGTGGTCAATGCCCGTGGAGTTTGAACCACCGCGGATCGCGATTGTTGTCGACAAGACCGCCTGGTCACGTGAGCTCATTGAACGTAGCGGCAAATTCGGCATCGTTATTCCGGGCGTTGCCGCCGCCAACTGGACCTGGGCCGTAGGCAGCGTTTCCGGTCGTGTGGAAGATAAATTCAACTGCTACGGCATTCCCGTGGTGCAGGGACCGGTACTGGGTTTACCGCTGATTGAAGCAAAATGTCTGGCCTGGATGGAGTGTCGCCTGTTGCCTGCCACTGCGGCACAGGAAAAATATGACACGCTGTTTGGTGAAGTGGTCTCGGCTGCCGCTGATGAGCGAGCCTTCGTGGAAGGACGCTGGCAGTTTGATGATGGCAAGCTCAATACCCTGCATCACCTTGGGGCCGGAACGTTTGTCTCCAGCGGAAAACTCATAACAGCAGCTGAATAATGGCACGACAAAACGGGCGGAAAATCCGCCCGTTTTTTCTTACATGCTGTAGCCGGGTTTTTTAATCAACCTGGCCATCTGCGGCGCAATCTCCGCATCCCACACGCCCTGCCACGCCTCGGGCTCAATTTCATTAAGCGCCACACTCACTGAACTGTCTTTGCTTTGCAAATGACGAATAATGACGTCGGTAATATCTGCCGCCAGCGCGGATTTTTGTTCGTCGTTAAGATCGCGAGGAAAACATTTGATATCGACGTGCGGCATAGCAGATTCCTTATTGTTTTGGGATGCAGGTAACTTATGCGGATTCTCGTTCTACCAGGTGAAATCCAACATCAATAATATCGTCTTCACGCGGAATTTGTTCGATACGATCGGCAAGCAGAGAGGCGGCGCGTTGTCCAATAGCCCGTCTGTCGACGCTGACGGTGGTGATGGCAGGTCGGTTACTGGCGGCAAAGTCGAGATCGCCAAAACCGATTACCGCTAATTCCTGCGGCACGCGTAGACCACGGCTTTCAGCTTCCATGATCGCCCCCTGGGCTAACGTATCTGAGCTACAGACGATGACATCAAACGCGCGTTCAGCCAATAGCTGTGCCAACCCGCTACGCCCCAATGCCAGAGAGGCAGGAAGCGGGACATCCACCTGTGCACCAGCCGCAATACCATGACGGCTCAGCGCATCGCACAGTCCTTGTTTACGCTGGCCTGCCCGGCGATCGGCGGTCCATAGCAAACCAGGACGGCGATACCCTTTTTCCTGCAAATAGTCTGCTACCGCCTGCCCGACTTTTTCATGCGAAAACCCCACCAGCATATCGATGGGCGTTGGCGTTAAATCCCATATTTCCACGACCGGGATGGCCGCATTTAGAATCACCTTTTTCAGCTCGGCGGTATGATGGATACCGGTGAGCACTACACCATCCGGGCGACGAGAAAGCAGCGTCGCCACCAGCTCAGCCTCTGTTTGCGGCGTATAACCCGACACGCAGAGCAAGATGTGGTATCCGCGTTCAGCCAGTTCATCGCTTAATGACTGGATGGTATCGACAAACATATTGTTGTTAATTTGTGGGACAACCACAGCAATAAGCTTACTGCGACGCGACGCCAGCCCCCCGGCCAGTGCGTTGGGAATATAGCCAGTGGCGCGTACCGCCTGCATCACTTTTTCTACTGTTCTCGGACGCACCAGTTGCGGGGTATTCAACGCCCTGCTCACCGTCATGGGCGACAATCCCGCGGTACGGGCAACATCTTCCAGCGTGGGTGCGCGCGGAGGTCTGGGATTTTTCACTGTCGATGCCCTTGTCAAAAATCGCTGATTTATCCTGGCATTATTCATCATGATTTCGGCTATTGCCAGCGCCCCTCTACGATAACGCTGAGAAAACAGCAGCTTAGTTAATTAGCGTCATCTGAAATGATAGCGCCATCATAATGACTTGTGCATTTACCCATAAAGTATTGGAATGTGATGCTGTTTACAAGTTACTGCCCTTTTGTCTCAGTATTTGTGAGCGATTGTTCAAAACGCATTCAATTCGCTGGCGCAATGATTGCCCTAACACTAAAAATGTTAGCGCAATCATTTGTTATCACCAGGAGAGATTAAAATGTCATTAAGTGCGAATTCCGATGCCGTAACGTATGCCAAATCAGCCAATGCAAAAACCGCGGCTGAAACCGGCGACCGTATCGAGTGGGTTAAGCTGTCCCTGGCTTTCCTTCCCCTGGCAACACCCGTGAGCGATGCCAAAGTGCTGACCGGTCGCCAGAAACCCCTAACCGAAGTCGCCATTATTATCGCGGAGATCCGCAGTCGCGACGGGTTTGAAGGCGTTGGATTTAGTTACTCCAAACGGGCTGGCGGCCAGGGAATCTATGCTCATGCCAAAGAAATTGCCGATAACCTGTTAGGCGAAGATCCAAACGATATCGACAAGATCTACACCAAGCTACTGTGGGCTGGAGCTTCCGTAGGGCGCAGCGGCATGGCGGTTCAGGCTATCTCCCCTATCGATATCGCCTTGTGGGATATGAAGGCCAAGCGTGCAGGGTTGCCGCTGGCAAAACTATTGGGTGCACACCGGGACTCCGTGCAGTGTTACAACACCTCCGGCGGATTCCTGCATACGCCGCTGGATCAGGTGCTCAAAAACGTCGTTATTTCCCGTGAAAACGGCATTGGCGGCATCAAACTCAAGGTTGGTCAGCCAAACTGCGCCGAGGATATTCGCCGCTTAACCGCGGTGCGTGAAGCGCTGGGCGATGACTTCCCGCTGATGGTCGATGCCAATCAGCAGTGGGATCGAGAAACCGCCATTCGTATGGGACGAAAAATGGAGCAGTTCAATCTGATCTGGATTGAAGAGCCGCTGGATGCCTACGATGTGGAAGGCCACGCCCAACTGGCCACCGCGCTTGATACCCCGATTGCTACCGGTGAAATGCTGACCAGTTTCCGCGAACATGAACAGCTGATCCTCGGTAATGCCAGTGATTTTGTGCAGCCCGATGCACCGCGTGTGGGGGGAATTTCACCGTTTCTGAAAATTATGGACCTGGCGGCGAAACACGGTCGCAAACTGGCTCCGCACTTTGCCATGGAAGTTCACCTGCATCTGTCCGCCGCTTACCCGCTTGAGCCATGGTTGGAACATTTCGAATGGCTGAACCCGTTATTTAATGAACAGCTTGAGCTGCGCGATGGGCGGATGTGGGTTTCCGACCGTCACGGCCTGGGGTTCAGCATCAGCGAGCAGACACGCCGCTGGACGCAATTAACCTGCGAGTTTGGTAAACGTCCTTAATTTATTTGGCGGGTAAGTAATACCCGCCCTCTTCCCTACAGAAACGCTCTCAACCTTATGAAAGGAGTGGGTGATGAACACAATAATAAAGCGCACAAAAGTGCGTTACGGTATTTTGATATTTCTATTTCTTGCCACCGTATTTAATTACGCCGATCGCGCGACGTTATCTGTCGTAGCTCCGATTATGAGCAAAGAATTAGGTTTTGATCCTGAAGCAATGGGGCTGGCCTTTTCTGCCTTCGGTATTTCTTATGTCATTATGCAATTGCCTGGAGGCTGGCTACTTGATCGCTACGGTTCTCGTCTGGTATACGGCTGCGCCCTGATTGGCTGGTCACTGGTGACCATGTTTCAGGGCACCATTTATTTGTACGCCAGTCCACTTGTGGTATTGATTATCTTACGTTTACTGATGGGTGCCATTGAGGCTCCGGCCTTTCCTGCCAACAGCCGATTAAGCGTACAGTGGTTTCCTAATAATGAACGAGGCTTTGTCACCTCAGTTTACCAGGCCGCGCAATATATCTCGTTAGGGGTAATTACACCGTTAATGACGATTATTTTGCATAATCTCAGCTGGCACTTTGTTTTTTATTATATCGGGGCGATTGGCGTTATTCTTGGCATCTTCTGGCTGGTAAAAGTCAGAGATCCTATGCATCATCCGAAGGTAAACCAGCAGGAAATTGACTATATCCGGGAAGGCGGTGGCGAACCGTCGCTGGGAAATAAAAAAGAGCCACAGAAGATTACCTTTGCGCAAATAAAAAGCGTCTGCGTCAACCGCATGATGATTGGCGTTTACATCGGGCAGTTCTGCGTGACGTCAATCACCTGGTTCTTCCTGACCTGGTTTCCTACCTATCTGTATCAGGCTAAAGGAATGTCGATCCTTAAAGTGGGGTTTGTCGCCAGTATTCCTGCCATTGCCGGGTTTATCGGTGGATTGTTAGGGGGCGTTTTTTCAGACTGGCTATTAAAGCGCGGCTACAGCCTGACGGTTGCTCGTAAGCTACCCGTTATCTGCGGAATGTTACTTTCCTGTGTCATCGTTATCGCTAACTACACCTCGTCAGAATTTGTGGTTATCGCGGCGATGAGTCTGGCATTTTTCGCTAAAGGCTTTGGCAATCTGGGATGGTGCGTACTTAGCGATACTTCCCCAAAAGAAGTGCTCGGCATTGCTGGCGGCGTATTCAATATGTGCGGCAATATGGCGAGTATTATCACGCCGCTGGTGATCGGCGTCATTCTGGCGAATACCCAGTCATTCGATTACGCCATTCTGTACGTCGGTTCGATGGGGCTGATTGGCCTGATTTCTTATC
Source organism: Citrobacter sp. 21OH12SH02A-Citro (assembly GCF_027919895.1). NCBI lineage: Bacteria > Pseudomonadati > Pseudomonadota > Gammaproteobacteria > Enterobacterales > Enterobacteriaceae > Citrobacter > Citrobacter sp. 21OH12SH02A-Citro. The sequence continues at coordinate 2,386,590 of NZ_CP114801.1, read as the reverse complement.
TGTTTATCGTGGGGCCGCTGGATCGTATTACGCTGAGCCCGTCCGTCGCGTAATGTAAGCTTATGGCGATAGTTCGCCCGCTGTTCCGGGATTTGCACTCCTGCGGAACAGCGTTTTTTTATTCAAATAATCTTATTATTTTTCAGTACAGTACGCAGTCGCGGGTGCTGGCAAACCGCGTCAGCGATAGCGCTGATATTGGGCGTGTTGTCCTGAAACCAGTCATGCCCCGGCCCCCAGGTGCGCATAACGGCAATATAAACGTCCAGCAGTGTTAGCTGATCGCCGAACGCGTACGGCTCAGCGCTTAGCTGGTCGTTCAGCCACATATAAAGCGATTTGCGGTACTCAATACAGTTCTTTTTCAACTGCGCCGCGGCGTCTGGTACCCAGCGTTGTGGATAATCGGCATAGGTAAACGTTGGATAGACATTTGCCACCAGCCATATCAACAGACGCTGAAACTGCTGGCGCTCAGCGTGCCCAACGGGTGGCGCAAGTTCAGGACAACGATCGAGGATCATCAGGGCGATGGCCGCCGTTTCCGTCATCACGTTACCATTTTCCAGTATCAGTGTGGGCACCTGGCACAGCGGATTCATTTTTTTAAGCAACTCCCGCGAAGGCCCGTCGCGGTCAAAACCATCAACATCAATAAAGCTGTAAGGGATCTCCGCCAGTGTGAGCATCACTTCACTGATGGCCGATCCCCAGCCCGGCACCCCATAGACCTTAATCATGCTGCAACCCCCAAAGTTAAAACCCTAAGTGTAGAGCAGCATTCGTCAGTCTATGCAGACCAGCCTATCTTTCCCTTGAAGTTCACAGCACTTTCGACAAGAACTGCTGGGTGCGCGTGTGGCGTGGATGATTCAGCACCTGCTCGCTGCTGCCCTGTTCGACAATTTTGCCATCGACCATAAACACCACCTGATCCGCCACTTCCCGGGCGAACCCAATCTCGTGCGTGACCACAACCAGCGTGGTTCCCGACTGCGCCAGTGCTTTGATGACATCCAGAACTTCGCCTACCAGTTCAGGATCCAGCGCTGAAGTGGGTTCATCAAACAGCATAACGCGTGGATTTAGCGCCAGCGCACGGGCAATAGCGATACGCTGCTGCTGACCGCCGGAGAGATGACGCGACCAGGCATCGGCTTTATTACGCAGGCCAACGGCATCAAGCAGAGTTAATGCCCGCTCGGTGGCGGCTTTACGCGATGCCAGACCGTGCGCAATGGGCGCTTCAATCAAATTCTCCAGCACTGTTAAGTGCGGAAACAGATTAAAATTCTGGAACACATAGCCGACGTTAACGCGCTGGCGCAAAATTTCCGCCTCTTTCAACTCATACAGCTTGTCTCCCTGCCGACGATAACCAATGTAATCGCCATCGATTTGAATAAACCCTTCATCGACGCGCTCCAGATGGTTGATCGTCCGCAAGAGTGTGGATTTTCCTGAACCGGACGGGCCAAGAATAACCGTTACCGTTCCGGGAGGGATCTCTAGCGACACATTATCCAGCGCTTTGTGGCGACCGAAGTATTTGCTGACGCCGGTAATGGAAATATGGCCTTCAGGCGAGTGGGACATGGACGGCCTCCTGCTGCGGACGTTGACGGTTGCGTTTTTCTGCACGACTCACCCGGGCGGTATTGATTGCTGAACGTCGCTCGCTGCGGGCCAGCGCGCGTTCCACCAGGTGCTGAATTAACGACAGGACGCTGGTGATCACCAGATACCACACCGCACCCACCATCAACAGCGGGATCACTTCCTGCGTGCGGTTGTAGATCATCTGGATGGTGTAGAACAGCTCTGGCATTGCCAGCACGTATACCATCGCCGTCCCTTTCGCCAGACTGATGATTTCATTGAAGCCAGCAGGCAAAATGGTGCGCAGCGCCTGCGGCAGAATAATTCGCAGCGTACGTCGCCATGCGGGTAAGCCCAGCGCTGCCGCTGCCTCGTACTGGCCGTGGTCAACCCCTAAAAATCCACCACGAATAATTTCAGCGGTATAGGCGCTTTGCACCAGCGTCAGGCCAACCACCGCGGTGGAAAACTGGCCGAGCACATTGATGGTCTCAAAACTGCCCCATTGAATGGGAGTAAACGGAATACCAATCGCCAGCGTGTCGTACAAATAGGAGAAGTTGTACAAAACGATGAGCACCACAATCAGCGGTAACGAACGAAACAGCCAGATGTATCCCCATGCCAGACCGTTCAGTAGCCAGGAAGATGAAAGCCGTGCCAGCGCCAGCAGACCACCGATGATAATACTTAACAGCGTACCGATAAGCGTCAGTAGCAGAGTTTGCCCAAGGCCGGACAAGATAACTGGATCAAAGAACCAACGGGCAAACACGCCCCATTCCCAGCGCGGATTAAACGCCACGGACTGGATAATCACCGCCAGGACAAACAAGGCAATGACTGCTCCTGCGGTGCGCATCGGATAGCGCGCCGGTACGACTTTAATACTCTCCGTCGTTTTCATCTTCTCTCCTCAGGCTATTCTGGCCTGACCGGCGATGGTCAACAGTTTGGTAAAGCGCAGCCGGCCATCAAACGGTGGCAGGCTGTACTCTTCGGGATCGCGCGCTGTATCAAATTGCGGATCGTAGCCTTGGCTTAAATAAAGTCGCACGGCCTCCGGCTGGCGAAATCCCGTGGTCAGATAAATCCGGCTGTAGCCCGCCAGCAGCGCCCTGCGTTCCAGCTCCTGCACCACGCGCGCCGCCAGCCCCTGCTGGCGCAGGCTGCTTTTCGTCCAGATGCGCTTAATCTCGGCGGTGTCTTTGTCGTAAGGTTTGTAGGCCCCGGTGGCGATAATCTCGCCGCTGCGCTCCAGTACCACGAAAAGTCCCTGCGGTGCCAGATACCATTCGGTCAGCTCCACTTCAGCGTCGCGAGAAAAATAATCGCCATAGCGGGCGGCATATTCACCGAACAGACCGTTCAAAATTGGCTGCAGCTCGCTGGCTTCAGGTGAGACCACGCGAAATTGATCGCTCACGATGACCTCCTTAGTCGCCTAAACCGGCCGGGTTGATTTCAGATTGCGGAATACGCTCCACCCCTTCTCCCCAGCGGTTCAGCACCTTGTCATAGTCGCCGTTGCCAATTACGCCGTTGAGGGCGGTTTGTACCGGCAGAACCAGACCGCTGTCCTTTTTCAGCGTCACAGCGATGTGTGCCGCTTTTGGCCAACCGCCATCAACGCTGCCCACCCGTTGCGTTTTACCGTTGAGTGCAGCTTTCCACGCGCCGATAACGTTAGGACCGAAGTAAGCATCGGCGCGGCCTGACTGCAGAGCCAGGGTTTGCGCGGCATCATCTTTGGTATACACCGGCGTAAACGGCTGCAACCCTTTCTTCACGTTCTCATCGTTCCAGGCGAGCAGGATGGCTTCCTGATTTGTCCCCGAACCGACGATGATGCGCAGACCGGCGATATCTTCTGCCTGCTCGATTTTCTTCAGCTTACTGCCGGTTTTGACATAGAAGCCAAGGGAGTCCCTACGATACGTCGCGAAATCGAATTTCTCTTTGCGGGCTTTGGTGACGGTAATATTGCTGATCGCGGCATCATATTTGCCGGACGTGACGCCCAGCGGCCAGTCTTCCCATGACGTGGGCACGACGTTGAGTTCCAGCCCCAGACTGTCAGCCACCAGACGAGCGATGTCCGCCTCGCTGCCGATCAGTGTCTTATTGTCATCGGCAAAGACGGTCAGCGGCGGCTGGCTTAACCCGGCAATCGCCACGGTGAATTTACCCGGTACGGCCAGGTGCAGATTCGCGGGCAACTGCGCAATCGCCTGCGGATTTTTTGCCGTATTGATTGGCGTTTTATTGGCTTCCAGGCTTACGCCCGTACCGTTAATAGTCACATCATTTGCCCAGACGTTAGCGCTGAAAGCCAGTGACAGCGCGAGGAAGACTGATTTTTTCTGCATAGCGTTTTTCTCTTATTGTGTGAATTGGTTTGCAGGTGTCGCGAGTCCCAGGCTTGCGCGCAGGGTCGTACCGGGATATTCATGGCGGAACAGGCCACGCGCCTGAAGCACGGGGACAACCTGTTCGACAAAACGCGGGAAGGTATCTGGCGTTCCCCCCTGGATGATAAAACCATCTGCGGCTTTTTCGTCGAACCACTGCTGAAGACCATCGGCAACCTGTTGCGGCGTACCGCTGAAACGTGGGCGTGGACTGGCCGCTTCCAGAGCAACCTGGCGTAGCGTTAAGCCACGCTCACGCGCGTTGCGTTTGATCTCATCAGTCGTACTGCGAAAGCTGTTTTGTCCAAGGGAACCCAAATCCGGGAACGGTGCGTCCAGTGGATATTGGGCGAAATCATGATGTTCAAAATAGCGGCCCAGGTAGTTCAGCGCGTCGGTAATAGAGACCAGCGCAGCGGTAGTCTGATACTGCTGCTCAACATCCTCTGCGCTGTCGCCAACAATCACGCTGACGCCCTGGAATATATGCAGTTGTTCGGGATGTCGCCCGGCGTAGGCCAACTGGCTTTTTACATCCTGATAGAACTCTTTGGCCTCCGCCAGCGACTCCTGATGGGTAAAAATAGCATCGGCATGCTGCGCCGCTAATTTCTTACCATCCTGTGAAGCGCCCGCCTGGAATATAATCGGACGGCCTTGTGGCGTGCGCCCAATATTTAACGGCCCTGCGACCTGAAAATAATCTCCATGATGGTTAAGCGTGTGCAGTTTTTGCGGATTAAAAAATTCTCCGCTTGCCTTATTACGGGTAAAAGCATCATCTTCCCAGGAATCCCACAGTCCTTTCACCACCTGTAAATATTCATCGGCGATACGATAACGCAAGGCATGTTCTGGATGCTGGGCACGGGAATAGTTTTTTGCCGAACCCTCCAGAGGTGATGTGACCACGTTCCATCCGGCTCGCCCCTGGCTGAGATGATCAAGGCTGGCGAACTGCCGTGCGGTAGTAAACGGCTCGCTGTATGACGTGGATACCGTGCCAACCAATCCCAGATTTTGGGTAATGCTGGCCAAAGCAGATAATACCGTCAGCGGCTCAAAGCGATTTAAAAAGTGTGGAATTGATTTTTCATTAATATACAGACCATCGGCGACAAAAATAAAATCCAGCTTCCCTTTTTCCGCAATAAGCGCCGTCTCTTTGACAAAATCAAAATTAATACTGGCATCGGCCTGTGCCGCCGGATGACGCCATGCGGACATATTTCCCGCTGCGCCATGCAGAATAGTGCCGAGCCGTAGTTGCCGATTTTCAGCCATAATAACCCCTACCCAACAGGTAAACTTAAAGATGTGCGAATGCCGTTTTTGCTAGTTGTGCAAAGTAATGCGCGGCAGGTTCAATTAAACGTTCGTCCGGATTAAAGCCCGGGTGATGTAATCCGTATTCACTGGCGCTGCCAATACTGACAAATGCGCCAGGCGTATTTTGCAGATAGACGGCAAAATCCTCGCCGCCCATATGCAGGTCGGCATGATGGGTGGTGTAGCCTGATTGTTTCGCCACGGCGGTGGCGATATCGGCCCAACGTGCATCGTTTACCAACGCGGTCGGCCCTGCATGCCAGATAACGTCGATTTGTGCGCCAAAGGCGTGGGCAAAACCGGCGGCGATGTCATTAACCCGTGCTTTAACCTGCTGTTGCACCGAAGTCCGGTGCGTTCTGAGCGTCCCTTCCAGCTCAACGGATTCTGGCAACACATTCCATGTATTTCCTCCCTGAATACGGGTCACGCTAAGCACCACTGAATCCAGTGTGTTAACGTCTCGACTGGCAACGCTTTGCAACACCGTGACCAGTTGGCTGGCGAGCAGGATGGCATCTCTGCCTTCATGCGGACGCGCCGCATGTGCGCCCTTGCCATTAATACGCAGCACGAAGCGATCGACGTTGGCATAGAACGCGCCGCCGCGTGTGGCAAATTCCCCCACTGGTAAACCTGGCTCATTGTGCATGCCAAAAATAGCCGCAACGTTGTGCAGCGCACCGGCGCGGATCAGCGTTTTTGCGCCACCGAAACTCTCTTCAGCGGGCTGAAACAAAATACGTACTCGCCCCGGTAAGTGTGTTTCCTGTTGTTTAAGCAGCAGCGCGGCGCCCAGCATGACGCTGGTGTGAACGTCATGTCCGCAGGCATGCATCACTCCCGGTGTGAGGGAGCGAAACGGCACATCGGCGCTTTCTTCTATCGGTAGCGCATCGATATCCGCTCGCAGCGCGATGACATCTTCTCCCTGCCCGATTTCCGCGACCAGACCGGTTTTCAGGTCGAACGGCAAAATCTCGACGTCCGCTGCTTGCAGCCAGGCGTGAATGCGCGCCGTCGTTGCTGCCTCTTGCAGGGAAAGTTCCGGGTGCTGGTGTAATTCACGACGCCAGTTGATAAGCGTTGAGGCCAGAGTCATCAGAGCACCTCCACGGCGTTATGGGCTTGCGCCAACAACCGCAGCGATGTCAGACGCGCGTGACCTTCCGCCACTGGCGTGTCGATAATGAACTCCTCAATGCCAAATTGCGTATGCAGGGCATTCAGCTTTGCCATCACCTCCTGAGCCGTGCCGTGTAACAACGCCTGCTCACGACGCGCGATTTTGCGTGGCGGACTGCCGGCCTGCGCGGCGAATGCCAGCGCCTGCTCTTCGCTGGCTACCGTGACACGTTGACCATTCTCCAGCTCCACGCCCCAGATTTGCACGTTTTCCGCAAGCTGCGCGGCGGTATCGCTACTGTCAGCCACAATCACCTGGACGGCAACTATCGTCGGACGTGCGCTGTGGGTCTGCCAGAAGGACAAAACGTCACGCAATAACGCGCGGTCACCGTTGAGGTGTGCCGCGAAGATAAAATGCCAATTAAATTGCGCTGCTAACTGTGCGCTTTGCACACTGGCTCCCAGGACAAATCCTTCCGGCGGTATCGGTGGGATTGGCGTCGGAAATACCGTTTCCCCACTTTCCGTGCCGCTCAGCGTCAGCCAGTCGTTAAGCTGGGAAAGTTGGTCGGCAAAACTGCCTTTTTCATCCTGATGCACTCCTTGCTGTAGTGCCCGAGTCGACAGTGGTAAGCCGCCAGGGGCTTTCCCTACGCCGAGATCGACACGCCCGGGTGCCAGCGAGGCCAGAAGATTGAAGTTTTCCGCCACTTTGTACGGGCTGTAATGTTGCAGCATCACGCCACCGGAGCCAACGCGAATACGCTGGGTTTGCCCGAGGATCCAGGCAATCACCAGCTCCGGTGATGGGCTGGCCAGCTGTGGCGTATTATGGTGTTCCGCGATCCAGAAACGATGGTATCCCCACTCTTCTGCCTGCTGCGCCAGACGCAACGTCCGGGCAAGCGCCATCGCGGCGGTTTCACCTTCCCCGAGGGGGCTTTTATCCAGAATACTCAGGCGATATGACATGTTACGGGCCTATGCTTGTTAACATGTCATTATTATTAAATTATCAGATAACCATGCAGAAACATTTAATTCACATTTGCTCAGCTAAAAAGTAGATAACCAGCCCTGACGCTGTCAGGGTTAAAATTCGGATTGCCTTGTACTGGTCGGAACACGAAACTGAAAACACGCGGAATGTATGGCCTACAAAATATAATAGGGTCGTTGGTCTCACGGGAATAACATCCAAATCATTTCATGCCAGTTTTCTTTTTGCGAAAACGTTTTTTAACGCGATTTACGTTAAGTCAGGTTAAATGACTTAAAACGTTATGCGGTTGTATAAAATGTTTCAGTTTTATGACCCTGAATGAATAATCCACAGAGATTTTTTAATTTAAATACTTCCACAAAAATGATGATTAGTAGAGAATGCAGCGTTTCTTATTAAAACGGTTTAAAACGGCTTTTTAATATTCCTCCCGATTTTATTGCGGGAATTTTTGTATGGATTATACATATCATTATGGGGCCTCTATGAAAAGTAACATGCCCGTTACACAAATTGAGCACGCACTTAACGACAAAGCGACGCTGCTTTCAACGACGGATAAAGAAAGTCATATTACCTACGCTAACTCTGCTTTTATCGATGCCAGCGGATTTAACGAAGATCAATTAATGGGCGAAGCGCATAATATTATTCGCCATCCTGACATGCCTCCCGCTGCATTCGCTGATATGTGGTACACGCTACAGCAGGGAGACAGCTGGACGGGTATGGTGAAAAACCGCCGCCAAAATGGTGACCATTACTGGGTTCGCGCCAACGTTACGCCGGTCTGGCACAATGAAAAACTCACCGGTTACATCTCAGTGCGTACCGTTCCTTCGCGTGATGAAATAACTCACAGCGAAAGTTTATACCAAAAAATGAATAGTCAGCAGTTTAAAAGCTTTCGACTTTTTAAAGGGATTATCATTCGTCGCGGCTTATTGGCATGGACCTCCATGTTTAAATGGCTGAATATCAGCCAGCGCGTCAATTATTCTTTAGGGGTGACGGCCCTGCTCGCTTTGTTATTTATCTTCGCCCCGTTTAATCCCTTTATTCAGTCGGGTGGCTTGCTGGTGTTATTTCTGGCGCTGGCTATTTACCTTAAGTATCAAATTTGTCAGCCAGTTAATACGCTCCTGACGCAAATGAAGAAAGTGGTGTCCGGACGTAAACCTGATAACTGTCATTTAAATCGGGTGGATGAGATCGGAATGCTAATGCGACTGGTTAATCAGTCCGGGCTTAATCTGAATTCTCTGGTCGATGACGTCAGTACGCAAATTTCCGGTATTCGCGCTATCAGTCAGCGGGTGTCAAAAGAAGGTACGGCGCTGCATCAGCGTTCAGAAGAAACCTCTGCCGACCTGCAACAAACCGCTGCGGCCATTGAAGAAATTGGTAGCGCGGTACAGCAAACCGCTGAGACGGCGGCACATACCATGACCATGGCCGATAAAACCAGCGCCAACGCTGCAGAAGGCGGCGATATCATGAAACAAACTATCGCCATGATGCAGGCGATATCGCGTGACAACGGGCAGATCGTTGACATCATTGGCGTGATCGACAGCATCGCCTTTCAGACCAATATTCTGGCGCTCAATGCCGCGGTTGAAGCCGCGCGAGCCGGGGAATCCGGGCGTGGCTTCGCCGTTGTCGCGGCAGAAGTCCGCAATCTGGCCCAACACTCGGCGTCTGCGGCAAAAGAGATCAAACAGCTTATTGAGAAGAACGTCGCCAATGTTAATAGCGGCGTCAAAATGGTGGAGCAAACGGAAACGCATCTCACCGGGATGATTGGGGATGTACTGCAGATGTCGATGATGATCAAAGACATTAGTCTGGCCACGCGTGAGCAAACCCAGGCTTTGGATCTGATTAACGATTCAATTTCACGCGTTGGCACCATGACACACAATAATGCCGAGATGGTGGAGCGCGTCACCGACGCCACCGCCGATCTGACCCAGCGTTCATCACGCTTACAGCAGGCCGTTCAGGTCTTTGGCGTATCGGCATAACGTTACGGCGCTTATTGGGTGAATGTCTCGATAAGCGCACTCCTCTACATGGGGCTCTACGCCGGAACCGCCGAAATTTCCGGTCCGTTGCTTTTAGTGATCTTTCGGTACCTCAATGACTCCATCAGCAATGCCCTGAGCCAGCCTTTCGATCCATTTTGCAAAGCGAAATATCCAGGGTATTGCAGGCATCTGGACTTTTGAAGCGCTGTCCATCACCCGTTTAAAGGCATCCATATAGTCATAACAGCCCTGCAATAATTGAGCATCACCATTATCATGAACTATCTTCGCTAACTGCTGTTGTTCAGCAGTTAAGTCGACCATTTTCTTTCCTCCTTTGGTGCCCCTCGTCATCAGGCACAACAACGATCGTTCCATGAGTCTCGATAGATAATATTACCCTCCATATACTTCCAGGTAATCGCCTCATAACGCAACTCGAGCGTTTCAAGGTGAGTACTACTCATACCGTTAGGTGACAGGTATGGCGCAACCGTTGTGAACTTGACGTTTTCCAGAATGATATTGAAATACTCCGCCTCGATGCCCGATTCCAGGATACGGTACATCTTGATTGTCGCCTTCTTCATGGTTCGGCCTTCACAGACAGCGCGGTACAGGAGCGGTGTTGTCTGATCAAATTCCTTCACTATCGTGATCGGGCTATGAACGCGCGTCCCTGTAAGTTTGCCCCAATTGGGGTCTACTGGAATGGTTACGCCGTGCGAAAATGATTTTAATTCGATGGAACCCAAACGCAGGGGCATTAAACAACTGCCAACAATCGGCGATCCATTTTCATCTTCAAGCCATAAATGAGCGGGAGTAGACATATAATTTCCTTATCAGTGATGATTTAAGTAACTGTGATATTAACGCTGTCACCATTTACAGTAACGCGTGAAAATAACAATCATAACTATGGCGAATACGCCTGTAGGCCAGACAGGGCTGTCAGGGAAAAAATATCCCTGGAGCAATGCGAAAATAATCGTAAAAATGACAGGTCCGTACAGCGATGATAAAAACCTGAGCTGCCACAGTAGAAATTTCTTTAGTGATCGAATCATGGTTATCTGATCATCCGGGTGATGATATGTGCTATACCGGAATCAGATGACCATTGCGCTTCAATTGCGCCCGCGCGCTCAAATACCGGTTCAATCAGGAAATACATCATATCCAGTTGTTGCATGTAAAGTGCAGAGTAATAAGCTGGATACTGGACGTGTAGACGACGAGCACTATCCGCCGCTTTCTGAACCAAGCCGTACGTGGCCACAACCCCCGCAGTCGTACCCGCTGCACGTCCCGTAAGAGCACTGAGTTGCATACTTAGATGCAATCCGATACGGACGCTGGTAGCGACCGCTAAAGCGTACCCCGTACCGGTAAGGGTGCTGGCCGCGATATGAACATTTACAGCCATAAGTGCTTTTTTAATATGCTCTAATTGGGCATTAGTTTTGTATTTGAATACTTCTTCAAAGTAGACACGAAGCATTTCATAGACAACGTCACCATGCTGGATAATGCGAATAACAGCATTCCTGAAGCGCAGATCCTCCGTTTTTTGCTGCTGGCAAACATCATTATATTCATCGGTAAAGCAGGACGTGTAATACAGCAGACGGGTAGCGCCCTTTCCCAAGGTTTCAACTTGATTTGTAACCTGCTGACCGACGGCAGAAACTGCATGATCGAGCTTTAATGCAAGGATCCTGTTAGCCTGTAGGTAACTGATGACTTCATTGTTGTTGTACATAACCGCTCCATGCTAATTTCATTACATCCAGTTTTTCATTACTTTTCTCGGGAAAGCGTCCGATAAAAGGATTCGTCAGCATATAAAAAATGCCTGATCCAGCCTGCGGGCAGATTGTTCTGGACCTTATCACACGCGAAAAAAGCAATCTTGATCGCATCGTCGCCACGCCGGGGCTGAAGGAAATGAGGCAGGGAACGCTGATCCGCAAGTTATGTACATATACAACGGCCAACCCGACAAGACAGGCGATATTTGAATACGATCGGCTGGTTCGCAGTATTTACACGCTGAAGTATCTGCGTGACCCGCAGTTGTAACGCAATATCCGTCGCTCCCAGAATCGCGTTTAATCTTATCACCAGTTACGTGCATCAGTCGCCAAAGTCGGCGGTAAGAAAGAGTTAACAGGGAAAAATGATACTGAAACGGACATCAGTACCCAGTGTGGGCGATTGATCTCCAATGCGATCATTTATTACAACTCCGTGTTCCTGTCACGTTTGCTGGAGAGACTGGAAGCCGAAGATAATACCAAAGGCGTCGAGGCGCTGACCCGGATATCACCGATGGCCTGGCAGCACATTTTACTGAACGGGCATTACACCTTCCAGAGCAGCAATGAACTTATCGATCTGGATACTCTTGTTGCCGGACTTAAACTGGGTTTCGGCGGTTCCGGCGTAGAACCTCTACAGGTATAAATGCCCTTCTCCTTTACTGGCTGAATCGAGGCCACACCGCGCCAGTACCGGCTGCATAAAAATGCTGAATTCTTGTTACCGGGGCTTTGCGGAACCAATCAATTGAATGTAGGATGCTCGGCCGGCAGTTTTCCCCCGTAACACAATGAAGGGTAAGGCTGTTTTCGCCGCAGCAGGTGCGGCAAAAAGGATGTTGTATTTTTGTCAGGTCAACAGGAATCGTAATGAACACAAACAACACGCAAGCCGCGGAACAACATGCGGCGAAACGACGCTGGTTGAATGCTCACGAAGAGGGGTATCACAAAGCGATGGGCAATCGACAGGTACAAATGATCGCCATTGGCGGCGCAATTGGTACCGGGTTGTTTTTAGGGGCAGGCGCACGCCTGCAGATGGCCGGCCCGGCTTTGGCGCTGGTCTATCTGGTATGCGGTATTTTTTCGTTTTTTATACTGCGCGCGCTCGGCGAACTGGTTTTACATCGCCCTTCCAGCGGTAGCTTCGTTTCCTACGCCCGTGAATTTTTAGGTGAGAAAGCCGCCTATGTGGCTGGCTGGATGTACTTCATCAACTGGGCGATGACCGGCATTGTCGATATCACCGCGGTGGCGTTGTATATGCACTACTGGGGCGCGTTTGGCGACGTGCCGCAGTGGGTGTTCGCCCTCGGCGCGCTGGCTATTGTCGGTACCATGAACATGATCGGCGTGAAATGGTTCGCGGAGATGGAGTTTTGGTTTGCGCTGGTTAAGGTACTGGCAATTGTGATTTTCCTGATGGTAGGTACCGTTTTTTTAGGTACCGGAAAGCCGCTGGATGGTAACGCCACGGGTTTTCACCTGATTACCGACAACGGCGGCTTCTTCCCGCATGGCCTGTTGCCTGCGCTGGTACTGGTACAGGGTGTGGTTTTCGCCTTTGCCTCTATTGAACTGGTGGGTACCGCCGCCGGTGAGTGCAAAGATCCGCAAACGATGGTGCCAAAAGCAATCAATAGCGTTATCTGGCGTATTGGTCTGTTCTATGTGGGTTCTGTCGTGCTGCTGGTTCTGCTACTGCCCTGGAACGCCTATCAGGCGGGGCAAAGCCCGTTTGTGACCTTCTTTTCCAAACTGGGCGTGCCGTACATTGGCAGTATCATGAATATTGTGGTGCTCACCGCGGCGCTTTCCAGCCTTAACTCAGGGTTGTACTGTACCGGGCGTATTTTACGCTCCATGTCGATGGGCGGTTCGGCACCGAAATTCATGGCTAAAATGAGCCGTCAACAGGTGCCCTGGGCCGGGATCCTCGCCACGCTGGTCGTGTATGTCGTCGGGGTATTCCTGAACTATCTGGTGCCGTCACAGGTGTTTGAGATCGTGTTGAACTTCGCGTCACTGGGCATTATTGCGTCATGGGGATTTATCATGGTCTGTCAGATGCGTCTGCGCCGGGCCATAAAAGAAGGTAAAACGGCAGACGTCAGCTTTAAACTGCCGGGCGCACCGTTTACCTCGTGGTTAACGCTGCTGTTCCTGCTGAGCGTACTGGTATTGATGGCGTTTGACTATCCAAATGGCACCTATACCATCGCGTCATTACCGCTGATTGCCATCCTGCTGGTCGCGGGCTGGTTCGGTGTGCGTAAACGCGTTGCAGAGATCCACCGCACCGCGCCATAACGGCAGAAGGCCTGACAGGTTAATCCTTCAGGCCTTCTTTTTTAGTTCGCTTCAATCAACTGCGCTACGTCGTTGCTGTTAATTTCCCGCGCATTCCCATCCTGATCGGTATAGCTGGTCATTCCCGTGTCTTTATCCAGTTTTGGCTTACCCTGGGTGGTGATGGTTTGTCCGCTTTTGGTCGTCATGACGTAATCGGTGGTGCATCCTGCCAATGTAAACAGCATTACGCCTGCACAAAGACAGATAAATGGCTTTTTCATGGTATTCCCGTGTTATTCAGTTAGCCGTTGAGGGCGTAGTGTAAGTCCCTGAAGTAGGTCAGGCTACTGGCGGGGTGTAACGAGGCGTATCGGGGGATTTAGAGAAGTGACAGGAGGGGTTTCCCCCTCCGGTTAATTACAGCGCAATACGAATAACATCGTCCGGCTGGGTGGCTTCCTGCTCGCGGGTGGACTTCTGTTTCACGCTCACGTACAGGGTTTTACCGTCGGCGGAGAGCGCCAGGCTATTCGGGAATGTTGGGGTCTCGAACGTTTTAACGACTTTATAGCTTTTCGCGTCGATCACGCTCACTTTGCCGGCCTGACGATGGGTCACGTAGGCCTCGTTACGCGCCGGGTTAAACAGCACGGCCAGGGATTCCGGCGCGGCGACTTTTGCCAGGACGTTGCCATTACGGGTGTCGATTACCAGCACTTCCGCCGCTTTAGAGTCGGTGACAAAGGCGCGGTTGCCCGCCGTGTCCAGACTCAGGTTGATGAAGAAATGCTCTTTTCCATCATCCAGCAGCTTTTTACGGCTGAGAATTTTGTTGGTGGTGGTATCGATGGTGATGAATTCACCGTCCGCATTGGCGGTGTACAGGCGTTTAGCCTTGCTGTCGACAGCCAGAGCGGTGCTCATTCTTCCGGTATTTTGAATGGTGTCCTTCAATTTAATGGCATCGCCGTCCACCACCCAAATCACGCTCTCTTTACCAATACCGCTAATGTATACCGTATTGGTGGCGTCATCGGCGACCAGCTCACGCGGCTGCAGTGGGCGAACGTCTTCAGAACGCTTACGCGCATCCAGCACCAGACGTCCTTTCACCGCGCCCGTTTTGGCATCCATTGCCGTCACCGCGCTGTTTACCGTGTTGCCGAACCACAGCGTTTGCGTGGCGTTGTTGATGGTGGCGCCAAACGGTTTGAGATCGTTATGAATAACCTGAGTCACTTCGAGGGTGACCGGGTCAAGACGGTAAACCACCCCGCCGGTATCCAGTTTGCGGCTCTGCGAGGTCGCCAGCCACAGCGCGTTCTCTTGCTGGCTGTATGCCATTTCATAGGCGCCTTTGCCCACGGCTTTGCGCAGCAGTTCTTCTGCAGCCTGCGTAGTAAAAGATGATGCAACGAGCAGTGAACCTAACAGTAAAGAACCACGCAGACGCGGCGAAAACAGATGACGTAAAGACATGACGACTCCCTTTGATAAATTCGTTTGTTACTGCTTCACATAGCTTCAATGAGCAAAATCATGGTTTTGCCTTTTTTAAGAATGAGAATAGTAATCATTATTCATCTCAAAGTGGAGCACTTCTTCACATATTGACTACAATCGTTGTCATTGCCCGAAAAACTAGCGCAATCCAGCAGCGCTGAAATTCATCTTTTATAAAAAAATTCACGCGCTTATCGCCGGTATTACGGCGTAAGCATCATTAACTGGCCTTGTTCATGACGATTTTTGCATCCCGCTACACTGCACTTCCTGTTTCTTTACTGCCTGTCTTCCTCTCGCCTTATGCCGTGGCAGAAAGTGAGATAAACGATCAAACGCTGATCGTTAGCGCGACACCACAGTCCGTTTCTGAACTGGACACCCCTGCCGCCGTCAGCGTCGTTGACGGAGAAGATATGCGTCTGGCAACGCCGCGAATTAATCTGTCTGAATCCCTGACCAGCGTCCCTGGGCTGCAGGTGCAAAATCGGCAGAACTACGCCCAGGATCTCCAGTTGTCGATTCGCGGATTTGGTTCGCGAACCACTTATGGCATCCGCGGCATTCGTTTGTATGTCGACGGGATCCCGGCAACCATGCCGGATGGGCAGGGTCAAACATCCAATATTGATATCAGCAGCGTACAAAATATTGAGGTTTTACGCGGCCCCTTCTCTGCTCTGTATGGCAATGCGTCTGGTGGAGTGATGAATGTCAGCACTGAAACGGGACATGAGCCGCCAACCCTTGAAGCCAGCAGTTATTACGGCAGTTTTGGCAGTTGGCGCTACGGGTTAAAAGCAACGGGCGCACTGGGAGATGGTACACAGCGAGGGGATGTGGATTACACCGTTTCAACAACCCGGTTTACCACCCATGGTTATCGCGATCGCAGCAGCGCCCAAAAAAATCTGGCCAATGCCAAACTGGGCGTGCGCATGGACGATACGAGCAAACTAACCCTGATTTTCAATAGTGTAGAGAGTAAAGCTGACGATCCTGGTGGTCTTACCGAGTCGGAGTGGCAGGCCAATCCGCAGCAATCTCCCCGCGCTGAGCAATACAACACGCGAAAAACCATCAAGCAGACCCAGGCGGGGTTGCGCTATGAACGCCAGCTTAGCGCGAAGGATGATATCAGCATCATGACTTATGCGGGCGAGCGTGAAACCACTCAGTATCAGTCAATCCCGATGGCCCCGCAGTTAAAACCCTCTCATGCCGGAGGCGTTATTACCCTGCAACGTCATTATCAGGGGATAGACAACCGCTGGACTCACCGTGGCGAGCTGGGTATACCCGTGACCTTCACCACCGGTCTGAATTACGAAAACATGAGCGAAAACCGTAAAGGCTACAACAACTTTCGCCTTGATGATGGCGTGCCAGAATATGGTCAGAAAGGCGACTTACGACGTAACGAACGTAACCTGATGTGGAATGTCGATCCCTATCTGCAAACCCAGTGGCAATTAACGCAGAAACTCTCGCTGGATGCCGGGGTTCGCTACAGTTCGGTGTGGTTTGATTCTAACGATCGCTATATTACGCCTGGTAACGGAGATGACAGCGGTGACGCCAGCTATCACCAGTGGTTACCTGCCGGATCGTTAAAATACGCCATCACCGATGTCTGGAACGTCTACCTGGCCGCGGGACGTGGGTTCGAAACGCCCACCATCAACGAGTTGTCTTACCGCTCCGACGGCCAAAGTGGAATGAATTTTGACCTACATCCTTCCACAAACGATACCGTGGAAATCGGCAGTAAAACGCGTATCGGCGATGGGCTGTTTACCGCAGCGCTATTCCAGACCGATACCGATGACGAGATCGTGGTTGACAGCAGTAGCGGCGGGCGGACAACCTACAAAAACGCTGGAAAAACCCGCCGTCAGGGAGGTGAGTTATCCTGGGACCAACGCTTTGCCGCAAGCTGGCGCGTAAAAGCAGCATGGACCTGGCTGGATGCGACCTACCGCAGCAACGTCTGTGGCGATCAAAACTGCAACGGCAACCGCCTGCCTGGCATTGCGCAAAACATGGGATTTGCTTCGCTGGGCTACGTGCCTGATGAAGGTTGGTATGCGGGAACTGATGTTCGTTATATGAGCAATATTATGGCCAATGATGAAAATACGGCGCAAGCCCCGTCCTATACCGTAGTGGGTTTAAATACCGGCTATAAATTTTATTACCGCAGTCTGATGATCGACCTGTTCGGTCGGGTGGATAATCTGTTTGATAAGTCCTACGTCGGTTCGGTGATAGTGAATGAGGCAAATGGTCGATATTACGAACCGGCGCCAGGACGAAACTATGGCGTAGGGATTAATCTGGCCTGGCGTTTTGAGTAACACTGGCGGGAATGACTCCCGCCATCCGTTTTACGCATCGTCTGCAAGACGAATCACCACTTTACCGAAGTTTTTGCCGGTCAGCAGGCCGATAAAGGTCTGCGGCGCATTTTCCAGACCGTCGGTGATTTGCTCGCGGTAATGGATTTTGCCCTCTTTAACCCAGCGCCCCATCTCCCGCTGAAACTCCTGAATGCGGTGACCATAATCCTGACCAATGATAAAGCCCTGCATCCGGATTCGCTTTTTCAGCAGCGTTGCCATCAGCAAAGGTAATCTATCGGGTCCGCCTGGAAGCGATGTGGCGTTGTAACCGCTGACCAGTCCGCACAGCGGAATGCGCGCAGAGGTATTGAGTAATGGCAGAACGGCGTCAAATACCTTGCCGCCGACGTTTTCGTAGTAAATATCGATCCCCTGCGGACAGGCTTTTGCCAGCTGTTGCGCAAAATCTTGTGCGTGGTGATCGAGGCAGACATCAAAGCCCAAGACCTCGGTGGCATGTCGGCATTTCTCTGCCCCGCCTGCAACCCCGATCACCCGGCAGCCTTTGAGCTTACCAATCTGCCCTACCGTTGCGCCAACCGGGCCGGTGGCGGCGGCCACAACCAGCGTTTCCCCCGCTTTTGGCTGACCGATATCCAGCAGCCCCATATAAGCAGTAAATCCTGGCATCCCCATCACTCCCAGCGCCCAGGAGGGATGTTCAGGATTATCGCCAAGCTTCACCAGCCCGTTACCGTCGGAGATGTCATAGTCCTGCCAGCCGCTGTAGCTCAGCACCCACTCGCCTGGCTGGTAATCAGGATGGTTGGAGGACACCACGCGACTCACGGTCCCGCCAACCATCACGCCGCCAATCTCTACCGGCGGGGAGTAAGACGGCTCATCGCTCATGCGTCCACGCATGTAGGGATCGAGGGAAAGAAAAATGGTGCGCAGCAAAACCTGGCCTTCACCCGGCGTTGCCACCTCATCGTCTTCAAGACGGAAGTTTTCCGGGACCGGCGCGCCATGCGGGCGGGAAGCCAGTACCCAGCGGCGATTGCGATTAGTCTGTTGACCCATGATGTGCTCCTCTGCTTTTGGCATGATTCCATCAATAGTAGCAGCCTGTGCCCGCCAGTTAGCTGACGACATGATTTAACCGCACAACCAGGTAAACGCAGGGTTGTGCGGTTTCATTGATAAACCGACAATCATTCGGCGGACCAAGCTCCAGGCAATCGCCAGCCCGCATTTCATGACGCACGTCCCCTTCCACAAAGACCAATTCCCCCTGCTGTAGCCAGATAAGTTGTCTTGCCTGCACGTAGGAAGAGGCTGGCATCGGGATATCGCTTCCGGCAGGCAATTCTATCTGCACCAGATCAATAGGCAGATCGCTGCGCGGTGAAACGTGGCGGCGCAGATAGTGGCTTTGCGGGTCGTGCCACACAGGCTGATCAGCGAAGCGCAGCAGCTTGCCCTCCTGCATTTCGGCCCGCGCCATCAGCATAGACATGCTGATACCAAAGGCACCGGAGAGCCTGCCCAGCAGCGTGGCCGTTGGGCTGCTCTCACCGCGCTCTATTTTATGGATCATCGCCCGCGACACGCCTGCGCGCTCAGCGAGTTCCGTCAGAGACCAGCCGCGAGATTCCCGCTCAATGCGAATTCTTGCACCGATCCGTTGATTTATGCTGTCTTCAATAGTATTCATATTGTAATACTATAGTGAACAACCCCTGAGGTTCAACATGTCCATTCGATTTGCCAGCAAAGAAGATTGTGCCGCCATTGCAGAAATCTACAACCACGCGGTACTGCATACGGCGGCTATCTGGAACGATCAAACGGTCGATGCCGAAAACCGTATCTCATGGTATCAAGCCCGCCAGTTGATGGGCTATCCGGTGCTGGTGAGTGAAGAGAATGGCGTAATTACAGGGTACGCCTCCTTTGGCGACTGGCGTAACTTTGATGGATTCCGTCATACCGTTGAACATTCGGTATATGTCCATCCTGCTCATCAGGGTAAAGGCCTGGGACGAGCGCTGCTCAGCAGACTGATAGAAGAAGCCCGCGCGTGCGGCAAGCATGTGATGGTTGCGGGCATTGAGTCTCAGAATCAGGCGTCGCTGCATCTGCACAGCACGCTGGGTTTTAAAACCACCGCGCAAATGCCACAGGTTGGCACGAAATTTGGGCGCTGGCTGGATCTGACTTTTATGCAGTTGCAGTTAGACGATCGCCGCGAACCGGATGCCAGCAGATGAACCAGACGCTAACCCTCTCCTTTCTGATTGCCGCAGGTATTGGTCTGGTGGTGCAAAATACCTTGATGGTACGCATCACGCAGACGTCCTCGACGATCCTCATCGCCATGTTACTTAACTCGCTGGTCGGGATCGTGCTGTTTGTCAGCATACTGTGGTTTAAGCAAGGTATGGCGGGGTTTGGGGAACTGGTTTCCAGCGTGCGCTGGTGGACGCTAATCCCTGGCTTGCTGGGATCGTTCTTTGTTTTTGCCAGCATCAGTGGATACCAAAATGTGGGCGCTGCAACCACTATCGCGGTGCTGGTGGCCAGCCAGTTAATCGGCGGACTGGTGCTGGATATTCTGCGCAGTCATGGCGTACCGCTGCGGGCGTTGGTGGGACCGGTCTGCGGCGCGGTGCTGCTGGTCGTTGGGGCCTGGCTGGTGGCGAGACGTTCGTTTTAATTGCGCTTATCCGGCCTGAACATGCAAGCCGGATAAGGTGTTACTTCGCCATCTGGCAACAACGAATTAAAGGATTGTGCCGCCTTTGGTCAACTGTTCGCGACGGGTTTCCATATCCTCTTTATGCTGACGGCCATGATGTGCGATAGCCGTACGCAAACGCTGTTGCTGGGTGTAACGTTCTTCCCGGCTCAGCACGACATCATCGCTGAGTTCAATCAGCAATTCATTCATATGCGTAATGACGCTCTCTTCAATGGCGGCATCAACACGTGCGCTGACCTCATCCAGATGCGACATAACCTCTCCTTAACTCATTAATTTAATTTTGCTTTTGAAAAATCGCTGCCCATCAGGCTAACGCTGTATCCGCTGACGTTGCTGCGCGTCGCGTAAAACGTTTTCCCGTTTGCCAACGCGATCCACGGAGCCTGCTGGTAGAAAATCTCTTGCGACTGCTGGTAAAGCGCGGCGCGTTCTTCCGGTTTACTCACCAGTTTCGCCTTTTGAACCAGCGAATTATACTCTTTATCACACCAGCGCGCGGCGTTAGATCCGGTTTTAATGCTGTCACAGCCCAGCAATACATCGGCGAAGTTGTCCGGATCGCCGTTGTCTGACATCCAACCGAACAACGCGGTGTCATGCTCACCTTTACGCATTCCGGAGAGATATTCGCCCCACTCGTACGACACAATTTTCGCCTTCACGCCAACCTTCGCCCAGTCGCTTTGGATCATCTCGGCAATCCGTCGGGAGTTCGGGTTGTATGGGCGCTGAACCGGCATTGACCACAGCGTCGCTTCAAAGCCGTTTTCCAGTCCCGCCTGTTTAAGCAGATCTTTCGCTTTCTGCGGGTCGTAAGCGTAATCCTGCAGATCTTTATTGAACCCCAACATATTCGGCGGAATTGGCGATTTTGCCACCGTACCGGAACCTAAAAAGACGGCGTTAATAATGGCCTTTTTGTCTGTCGCGTAGTTAAGCGCCTGACGCACCAGCACGTTATCAAACGGTTTTTTCTCGGTATTAAACGCCAGATACCCGACGTTCAGCGCTTCAACCGAATGCAGCGT
Source organism: Citrobacter sp. 21OH12SH02A-Citro (assembly GCF_027919895.1). Taxonomy (NCBI): domain Bacteria; kingdom Pseudomonadati; phylum Pseudomonadota; class Gammaproteobacteria; order Enterobacterales; family Enterobacteriaceae; genus Citrobacter; species Citrobacter sp. 21OH12SH02A-Citro. The sequence continues at coordinate 2,365,332 of NZ_CP114801.1, read as the reverse complement.
CAAATCTTTATTCTTCTTAATCTCGTCAAACTGTACGGGCGCAGGCGCCGGAATTATCTGGCATTCATTGGTTTGCAGTTTCGCCAATCGGGTCTGAACGTTTGGCGTGATTGAGAAGATCAGGTGCTTCGTGGGGACGGCGCCGTCCCAGTAGTTGGGGTTGGCGAGATAGCGGATTTGCGAATCCTGCTTGTACTGCTGCAACACGTATGGCCCGGTGCCAATTGGCCAGTTATCGACGTTTTCCGGGGTGCCTTTTTTCAGCATCACGTCGGCATATTCTGCAGAGAGGATGGAGGCAAAATCCATTCCCCAGTCGGCAAGAAACGCGGCGTTAGGTTCATTAAGGATAAACTGAACGTGATAATCATCGACCTTCTTCACTTCTTTAATCAGTTTATCCAGACCGACATCATTGAAGTATTCGTAGCTTCCCTGAGAAATTTTGTGGTACGGATGATCGGCATCTTTCTGTCGTAATACCGAGAAAACCACGTCATCAGCGTTGAAGTCACGGGTTGGTTTGAAGAATTTATTACTGTTGAATTTCACGCCCTGACGCAGGGTAAAAGTGTAGGTCTTACCGTCCGGCGAAATCGTCCAGTCCGTTGCCAGAGACGGAACTGGCGTATTTTTTACCGGATCAAAATTGATGAGTCGGTTGTAGAGCACCTGTGAGCTGGCCACAAACGATGGACCGGAACTGGCGATTTGCGGGTTAAATGACTCTGGCGACGCTTCTGAGCAGTAAATGAGAGTGTCAGTATTGGCCGCGAACGCCGCGCCTGATGGTAAGACGGCGCTGAGCGCCAGCGCGAGTAACGTTTTCCTTGCAATCATGGTTATAAGCCTTCTTATTTTATTATTAACCGGGATATCAGAGCATAGCTGACAAAAACTGACCAATAACAAATCACTATCAGGTTATTCTAATCCGGTGTATTTCGCTGAATAATTCATCACCCTAAGCGAATTAATTTCCCTTAAGTCTTTTTCAAAACGTCAAGATTTTTCCCGGCACTCTATGCCATGAAAATTCGCCCCTTTTTGCCTCTCTTCCACCGTTTGCTCGTTTTTATAAAACGTAAAGTAGATACGTGAAGAAGTCTAAGGGGTAACAACGTGGCAAAAACTCTCTTGCGCAGCGGCAATTTGGATGACTATCAGGCCGTGGGCGGCGGTGGTCAGGCCGTGTTTGATTCAGCATTGCAAATTCGTGAAACGCTTCGCCTGCGTAAACAGCAGGCGATGGTGGATTGTCTGGCGATCCCACAAATTAACGACAACGGCGATCGCGTTGACTGGTATTCGCCGATTGAAGGGAAAGCCGTTGCATGGAAAGCCGCTGATGAAGAGGCCCGTTTTCGTGCGCTGCGCTATCTGGGGAGCACGCTGGAAAATGCGGCGGCGCTGAGCCGTAAAAGTCTGCAATCGGGTAAAACCTCTCTGCAACTGTTTGGCTCACTGCTGGAAAAAGCCATCCAGTTTCCTGGTGAGAATCACGTGTTTCTGGTTGAAGGTAAACCCGTTATTACGTTCTGGGGTTTCGTCAATCTGAATGAAAATCCTCGCGACGATGTGCTCGATTGCCTGCGCCTTGCCGATATTCCTCCGGTCGTCACCGTAGCAGAGCCTGAGCCGGAAGAAGAAATCACTGCCCAAATCACCTTCGCCGAGGCCGAGACGCCTTTGCTGACTCCAGTGGTTGAGCTACCTAAACCGGCTGAACCTGAACATGAACCACAACCCCCGGTCGTTGTTAACGAACCGGAAGTCTCGCCGCCGCTCGCACAGAAGAAACCCGCACGCCGCCTGCCGTTGTGGAGCCTGCCCGTTGCCGCGGTGATCATTGCAGCCATGGTTGGACCGCTGCTGTGGAAGCAACAGCCCACCCCGCCCGTACCCGCTGTTCCCCCTGCAGACGTCGCTAAGGCAGATATGGCACCGCTGCCAGAACTGACATCTGCACTGCCGCTGCATCGGGCTGAAGTGGTTCCGGCTGCCAAAAAAGAAAAACCTGTCGAAGGACCGGTCGTGATCGCCGCGATTCCGAAAGATGCGCTGGTGATGGATGCCAACCAGATGAAGGCAGGAACGACGCGTTTTCTCAACGGTAACTGGCGCGTAATGGTTGATGTTAAAGATCCGGTTAGCGGTAAAGCGCCGTCGCTGCGCTATCAGATCCAGGCCAATAAAGGCACGGCGCGCGTGGTTCATGGCGACAATATTGTTTGTCGTGCCGAGATTTTCTCCGGTTTGCATCAGTCAGGTGAATTAATGATTAAGAGTCGCGGGAATGCCCGTTGTACGGACGGGTCACGTTATCCGATGCCGGAAATTACCTGCAAAGCGGGAACCAATGACGTCGCCGCCTGTACCGCACGTTATGACGATCACGCGGAAATCCCTCTGACGATCAAAAAGATAGGTGCCTGATTTTATGTTGGTGAATCTGTGTGACTACAAACAGAGCGTGACGCTCATCGCCAATAGCGGTGTGCAATTTCTGGATTTTGGCCTGACGCCGCAGGAATCAGCGCATCATGGCCGCTTTGTGCGCAAAACGGCAAACGGTCCCCTGCTGCGGCTGGATTTCGATCTGACAACCGGACGTTATACCTTACCAGGCAGCACCGGCGGTCAGCCCGAAGTGGTGAAGCCGGAAAGCACCCAGAAGCTGCATTATTCGCTGGACGTGCTCGACGGTGTCTGGCTGCCGCTGCCGTTCCTGCGCTTCAACCCGCCGCGTACGTTTGTTGAAGGCCCGGATAACTGGGCGCGCGTACAGGTGCGAAAGCTGGCGCAACCTGACAGCGCGGGCAACACCCACCGCGTCACCGTGGCGCTGGACAGCCAGCTCACTGAAAATGCCCCTGCGGCGTTAACCCCCAACGAAAATGACCTGCTGAACGGTACGCGATTTGCGCTGGCCTGGCATGACAACGAAATTGCCGATTTCCTCGACCAGACCTGGATTGACGGCTGGTTGCGCGAATCCTTTATGCATCATGTCACACAGCATGAGAACCGCTCAGAACAAGAGATCCAGCAGGCGCTGCGTAACTTTGAATATCAGGCGCACTGGCTAAATGTGCTGACCCTGTTAGGCGAGCAGCTTTCCGTCCCGGAAGTGAAACTGGTCACGCATACCCTCAGCACGCCCGCCATTCCCGTTGATCTTATCCTGGATATCGGTAACACCCATACCTGTGGCGTCCTGATTGAAGATCACGGGGATGCCAATGACGGACTGCGCCAGACAGCCGAATTGCAGGTGCGTTCGTTAAGCGAGCCACAGTTTCTCAACGATCCGTTGTTCACCAGCCGACTGGAGTTTTCCGAAGCGCGTTTTGGTAAGCAGCACTTTTCCGTGGAGAGCGGCCGTGATGATGCCTTTATCTGGCCGTCGATTGTCCGCGTTGGCGATGAAGCCCGAAAGCTGGCGATGCAGCGCATGGGCACTGAAGGCAGCAGTGGGATCTCCAGCCCGCGCCGTTATCTGTGGGACGAAACGCCGGTGTTGCATGACTGGCGCTTTAGCCAGATGAATGGCAAAACCCAGCGCGAACCACTGGCTACCGCCTTCCCGCTGATGAACCTGATGAATGATGACGGGCAACCGCTGTTCAGCCTGCCGCAGGATGATCGTCTGCCGGTATTCTCACCGCAATACAGCCGCAGTACGCTGATGACGCATATGTTGTGCGAAATACTGGCCCAGGCGCTGGGGCAAATTAACAGCGTGGCGACGCGTTTGCGCCTCGGATTCCCGGCATCTCCTCGTCAGTTGCGTACGCTGATCCTGACCCTGCCGTCGGCGATGCCCAAACAGGAGCGCGAGATTTTCCGCCTGCGCATGTTTGAAGCTATTGCGTTGGTCTGGAAAGCAATGGGCTGGCACCCGCAGGATGAAGACTTCACCACCCGTAAACAGCAGGAAAAGAGCGTGGTTCCCGTACCTGAGATCCAGATGGAATGGGATGAGGCCAGCTGCGGGCAACTGGTGTGGCTGTATAACGAAGCTATCTCTCACTACGATGGCCACACCGAATCGTTCTTTAACGCCCTTGCCCGCCCGGACCGTTTGCCGGAGCCTGGTGAGACTAAAGGTCGTGCGCTGCGCGTGGCATCGATCGACATTGGCGGCGGGACAACGGATATGGCCGTCGTCCACTACCAGCTTGATGACGGCGTGGGTACAAACGTCAAAATTACCCCGCATCTGCTGTTCCGTGAAGGCTTTAAGGTTGCGGGCGATGACATGCTGCTGGACGTGATTCAGCGTTGCGTGTTGCCTGCGCTGCAAACCCGTCTGCAACAGGCTGGCGTGACCGACGCCGCCGCATTGCTGGCTACGCTATTTGGCGATTCCGGGCGCATCGACACCCAGGCGATTTTGCGTCAACAAACGGCGTTACAACTCTTTATGCCGCTCGGTCATGCGGTACTTTCAGCCTGGGAACAAAGTGATATTAACGATCCGGTAGCGGGTCTGCATGCCACCTTTGGCGAACTCCTGAGCCAGCAACCAACGCGCAACGTACTGAATTACATCCAGCAGGCTATCGATCATGCGTTACCTGCGGGATCGCCAGCGTTTGATGTGCTGAGCGTGCCGTTACAGGTGCAGTTCAGGCAGTTACAAGAAGCGTTACTGGCGGGCCAGTTTACCCTGACCTCCCCACTGCACGCGGTCTGTGAGGCCATTTCACACTATCGCTGCGATATTTTATTAGTGACCGGCAGACCCGCCTGTTTACCTGGCGTACAGGCGTTGATCCGCCATCTGCAGCCCGTTCCGGTTAATCGTATGATCTGGATGGATAACTACCGCGTACATGAGTGGTATCCGTTCAGCCAACAAGGGCGGATTGGTAACCCCAAATCCACCGCAGCAGTTGGTGCCATGTTGTGTAGCCTGGCGCTGGATCTACGCTTGCCGCGTTTCAACTTTAAAGCTGCCGATATCGGCGCTTACTCGACCGTACGTTATCTCGGCGTGTTGGATAATACGGTCAATACGCTGCGCGATGAGAACATCTGGTATCACGATATCGATCTGGATAAGCCCGGCGCGAAACTGGATGCCCGCCTGCACTTCCCATTGCGCGGCAACGTTACGTTAGGTTTCCGTCAACTGGCCAACAGCCGTTGGCCTGCCACACCGCTGTATACGCTCAGCATAAATTCTGCCGAACTGGCAAAAACCATCGCCGGAGATGGCGTGTTGAATGTACGGCTGCAGCTACGCGGTGGTAGCAAAGAAAGCGGCCCGGAATTCTTCGTACTGAGCGATGCGTGGTTACAGGATGGCACTCCCGTTGCCGCCAATGCCTTAACGTTAAAACTGAATACGCTGGCAGACCGACGCCATAGCGGGAGCCATTACTGGATTGATAGCGGGAGCGTGTACCTGAAATGAGTAAGATGTTAAACACCGCGCAGGCCGCCATCGAGTGGGTAACTGATACCCGTCAGCGTGCGGCGCGTCTTGATGATGAAGCGGATGCCCTGTTGGCACAGCTCACCCTGGCCACTGTTAATGAATCTGCGTTGAAGACGACCTTTTCATCGCGAGGATGCGTTGGGCTTTACGGACATTCGCAATCGGCAAAAGCGCACCTGCTCACAGCATTGTGCAGCAACGCCAATGGCAAAGTGAATATCGTTACCCCGGATCGCAGCTTTGATTACTTTTCACATATTAATCCTGGTCATGCGCCAACCAATATGGCGATCCGCTTTACGCGTGATGAAAATCCGCTCGATGGTGAATGGCCGTTGCGCCTGCGGCTACTCAGTGAAGCCGAACTGGTACAGCTATTTATTACCCAGTTCTGTGCGCTTGCGGACAACCGCCAGGTCGAGAAATCGATTATTGAGGCGCGCCTGGAAAAATGGCAAACGTTGCGCCAGCGTCATCCGGTGCCGGGCATTACCGCGCATGATGTCGCGGCAATTGGTCGTTTCTGGCGCGCCTGCGTACCGGCCAGACAACAGCAATTTGACGACGCGCTATGGCATCAGTTTGCCACGCTGCTACCCGCTCTGGATCTGACTACCCGGGCAAACGCCTGGGCGTTACTGTGGGGAGAACAACCAGAGTTGACGCAACAGTGGTTGGCGCTGGCGCATACGCTGCAACAAACCGGGAGCGCGCAAGAACTCGCGGCTCCGCTGAGCCTGCTGGTTGACCATTTTGGTTTACCTGCCGAGAGTTTCCTGACTCAGGTAGCATTGAACGGGAATGAGGCGCAAAGCGATGTGGTGGTTCATCCAATAGAAAATGATCAGTTGCTCAATGCGGTCAGCCTTTCTCAGGCTTCGCTGGCGCTGCTCACGCGCGAGCTGGTCCTGACGGTTGAAGACGCGGTACTGGAGAATGTCGATCTGCTGGATATTCCCCTCGCCCCGGATGTTCATCCCCATCCATTGTGGCAGGCCAAATTAGGCTGGATGCTGGAACATTATCGCCAGCATCTGCAACCGGATGTACTTTTAATCTGTAATGCGGTATCTACCCGCTCCCAGACGCCCGCCATCACCCGCAAACTACTGGGCTGGGTTAACGACACTCAGCCCGTACATGACGCCGCATTGCCGGGAGTGGTCTGGGCCATTACTCCGCAGGATGCGCGGTTTAGCACTCAGCAAAATCTTGATGAATCTGTGCAGCAATTAATGGGCAAGCCCGGACTGCACTGGGGCACGCTGCAGGCGCTGGATAAACACAGCTTACAACGCCTCGTCGAATGGCTGACTCAGGCAACCTCGCCCCAGCAACGCCAGGCGAGATTGACCTCCCTGCGTGAGCAGCACCAGCAGCGCGTACGCGAAACCCTGATCGGCTGGATTAATCCCGTTGAAACCGAATCGGGTAGCAATGAGTCGGTGATCCGCCAGCTCCAGGCCCAGGCGGCAAAGCATGGCGAACTCCTGGACGGTTTGCTCCCGCCGATGCGCCTCTTTGAGTCGCTGCTGCGTGTTCAGCAGCCGCGCGAGGAACAGGTGAGCGGATTATTTAATGAAGAGATTGACCTGTTTGCCGAGGTGCGTGACACACCGCACTCGCCGGAAAGCAAAGAGACCGGGTATCAGGCGCACAAAATGTGGGTTAACCACGTGCGCCAGTGGTGTCGCGATGAAAATAATGCGCGCCGTTTACGTCTCGAGCCGCGTACGCTAAGGCAGGTTGCCGATATCCTCGTCACCACCAGCTATCGGCTGGAGATGCCGCAACGCTTACAGCGCATTATGCAGCGAGAAAACGTCTGCGCCGCGCAGCTTCACGCCGATATTGGGGATTTTATTACCTGGCTTGGATTTGCCAGCGTGGCAGAGGAACAGCGTCCGGCCAGCAGGATCCAAAAAGGATCGGCTATTTTTAGTGCCCCGGCGCAACAGCCGATGTTACGGTTGACGAAACTGGATGAACAACCTTCGCATGGCGCAAGCCGTTACGTTTACGACTGGCTGGTCGCTTTGTATACCCGCGCCAATGAAAACGTGGGATATCAGCATCCGCAGGATGTTTGCGCAGCCGACAAAAAACGATTAGATGCCCTGCTTTCCTCCTGAAACGGCGTTTACGCCGTCATCAGAAGAGAGAAAACATTAACGCGACGGGAAAACTCATCGGCCAGGTCGCCCCGACTAATACCGCGCTGAGAAAACGAATCCGCTTTTTATCGCGGGAAAGAAACCAGGTGATGATTGCCGTGATAGCGGCCATCACCGCATAAAAAACCAACATTTTTTGGTACAGAGACATGTCAGGCATCCGGGCCGAAAGGTAAAATCGCGCGCAATATGCTCTTTTTCATGACCCACATCAAGTTTTATTAATTATTTTAAGAGAAACGCCGGTAAAACAAGCCGTTTTCATTATGTTCAGAATCCGTACTATTGCGGATAGTTATAACCCGTACTATACCCATAAGGGTTAAAACGAAAGGTGGCACAAATGAATGTTTCCAGTAAAACTGTGGTGCTGATAAATATATTTGCTGCTGTAGGACTTTTCAGTCTGATTTCCGCAAGGTTTGGCTGGTTTGCTTGATGTCGTTCTTCTTGATTAATTGCAGCGTCCGCTGGCAGAGAGGCTCTTCTCTCTGCCATTAGTACACGATTTTCCCACTCTCCTGCCACCCGGTAAATTATCCTTAGTATGTAATCCCCCTAATCCTTCTGCGGCATTATATTGCCCGCATAACGGCTCGGTGTTGTGCCGGTATGCTGATGGAAAAAAGCGATAAAAGCACTGTCACTGACAAATTCCAGATATTGCGCCACCTGGCTGATCTGCCCCCCGTCAGCCAGCATCTCCATGGCTTTTAATAGTCTAAATTGCTGCCGCCAGCTCTGATAATTCATCCCGGTATCCCTGGTAAATATTCGACTGATCGTCCTGTCACATGCCCCAACCCGTTGGGATAATTGATTTAGTCGTGGTGGCAATTCGCCCATGCGTACTCCTTCAAGCCACACGTTCAGCCGTGGATCTGAGGGAAACTGCAACGTCCAGTTTTCACTGTGGGCGGCCCGCATTTCCTCACAGAAAACGGTGATAAGGCTGGCCTGCTGCGCGGCAGGCATTTCCCACGGCCAGAAAGCCATACGTTCTATTACTTCAAAAAAGAGAGGATTAACGTCGACTATCTGCAGCGGTAACTTAGATAACGGCAATGTAGTTGAAAAATACAACGAACGATAAGCCATCACCCCGCGCATTATGGCGCGATGTACCGTACCAGCCGGGATCCAGACCGCGCGCCGTGGCGGTAGCAGACACAGGGCATGCTCCAGCTCAATTGTAATGCTTCCCGCTGCCGAAAAAAGTAGCTGATGACGAAGATGGCTATGCCGGCCGGAATCGTGTACGCCCATCTCGGAGGCAATCCCGATTACCGGTTTATCAAAGCTATCCGCATCGAAATCATCATCCGGGGCAATTTCCATTATCTGTCCGATAGTTGATATTTAAAGTCTTGATAATGGTAATGCGACACCTCCCTTTCAGCAATAATGCTCGCCAGTTTTCTGTCTCTCTGGATATTGCTATGAACACTCTTCGCCGCCCGCCGCTATGGCTTCTTACTTTGCTGATTATGTTTCCGCAACTGGTGGAAACCATTTATAGCCCGGCATTGCCAGGAGTCGCCACGTCTTATCACGTAAGCAGTGAGCGCGCGGCGCAAACACTCTCCGTTTATTTTATTGCCTTCGCCATCGGCGTGGCGATATGGGGTTGGCTGAGCGACTGCATCGGTCGACGTTGGGCGATGCTGGCAGGACTTATCTGCTATGGGTCAGGTTGTGCCCTGGCCGTGGTTGCCACTGACTTCAGCGTTTTGCTGCTGGCGCGGATGATCTCAGCCATCGGCGCGGCTGCCGGGTCAGTGGTGGTACAGACCATGTTACGGGACACTTTTGAATCAACTGCGCTATCCCGCGTCTTTTCCGTGATGGGCGCTGCGCTGGCATTGAGTCCCGTTTTCGGCCTGCTAAGCGGAGGTTGGTTGGTTAGCCTGTATGGTCATACCGGTGTATTTATTGCCCTTGTGCTGCTGGCGCTGCTACTGCTGCTACTGACTGCGACCATGCTGCCAGAAACCCGGCCCGAAAATACGCTCAGCCCCAGCCTTGCTGCACTGCTCACCCGCATGATGCGTGACCGCGAGCTGTGGAAAAATACCATGCTGGTTGCGCTGCTGAATACCATGCTGTTTAGCTATTACAGCCTGGCTCCGTTTCTTTTCGGGCAATTGGGATGGAGTTCCAGAGCCTTTGGCTGGACGGGGGGACTACTTGCGTTTGCTTCGCTGTCGGGCAGCCTGCTGAACCGGAGATTATTGACGACAGACCTGACGTCGGAACAGAGGGTACGTTATGCCTGTGCGCTGGCAGCATTGTCAGGCCTCGCCGCGTGGTGGTTACAGCACTCCGCGTGGATTCTGATACCGGTTTTCGGCGCGGTGATTGCCTATGGCATCGCAATCCCTAATGTGCTGAGTCAGGCCCTACGCCACTATCGTGAACAGGCCGGGGCCGCCGGTGCATTATTCGGATTAAGCTATTACCTGTTGCTGGGAATGATGCTGGGGGTGGCAGGCATGGTGCAACAACTGGGGCTGGTTCTGAGCGTCTGTGCGCTACTCGCCTGGATTTGCAGCTTGCGCCGCGGATAACCGGATGACGATCCTGAAAGCACAAAGCCCTGACATTAATAAGCCGGGGCTTTGTTGTATTAATAGCCTGACCTCGCGGATATTTCCAACTTACCGCCGTCCGATGGCGACGAGGCCAGTGGCGCGAATAATATAGACACACGTTTGCCAGTATTTAGCTATCCGTGCCGCATTTATCGCTCGCGCTTAATACATTACTCATGCTTGATCATGACATGGCGAACAATCGTGTAATCTTCCAGCCCGTAAACCGACATATCCTTGCCATAACCAGACTGTTTTTGTCCACCGTGCGGCATCTCGCTGACCAGCGTGAAGTGGGTATTGACCCAGGTGCAACCATACTGCAGGCGAGCGCTAAATCGATGCGCGCGCCCCACATCCCGAGTCCAGACGGAGGATGCCAGGCCGTATTTCGAATCGTTAGCCCACGCCAGCACCTGATCTTCATCCTCAAATACGGTGACGCTGACCACCGGACCGAAAACTTCCCGCTGCACGATAGCATCTTCCTGTTTCGCCCCGGCCAGCAGCGTCGGAGCAAAGTAGTAGCCTGCGCCGTCCACTTTTTTACCACCGGTGATGACTTTGATATGCCCCAGTGCTTTGGCTTCATCGACCGCTTTAGTCACGCGATCGAGATGCGCCTGCGAGCTTACCGGCCCCAGCTCCGTCGATTCGTCATTCGGTGCGCCGATTTTCAGGCTGGCAACCGCGGCACCAAGTTTCTCAACCAACGCGTCATAAATGCCTTTCTGGGCATAGATTCGACAAGCGGCGGTACAGTCTTGTCCGGCGTTGTAATACCCAAAGGTTCGCACGCCGCTCACCACTGCATCCAGATCGGCATCATCAAAAATGATGACCGGGGCTTTGCCGCCCAGCTCCATATGTGTGCGCTTAATCGAAGGCGCGGTGTGCTGGATAATGTGTTCACCGGTCGCAATGGAGCCGGTCAGGGAAACCATCCGGACTTTTTCATGACCGGTCAGCGGGTCACCCACCGTTTTGCCACGGCCAAACAGCACGTTGATAACGCCAGGCGGATAAATATCTTTGGCAAATTCAGCCAGTTTAAGTGCCGTTAGCGGGGTAATTTCTGACGGTTTAATCACCACACAGTTACCCGCCGCCAGCGCCGGTGCCAGTTTCCACGCCGCCATCATCAGCGGGTAGTTCCACGGCGCGATAGAGGCCACCACGCCCAGCGGATCCCGACGAATCATCGACGTATGCCCTTCCAGATATTCTCCGGCCGCCTGTCCTTGCAGGGTACGAGCTGCCCCGGCGAAGAAGCGGAAAACGTCGACGATTGCCGGAATTTCATCGTTAAGGACACAGTGCAGCGGCTTACCACAGTTAAGCGATTCCAGCTCAGCGAAGGTTTGCGCGTTATCGGCGATAGCATCCGCCAGTTTCAGCAGCAGTTCGGAACGGACTTTCGGTGTGGTTTGTCCCCAGGTGGCAAATGCGCTGTCTGCTGCACGTACCGCCGCATCAACCTGCCCGGCTGACGCCTCGGCAATCTCCAGAATGCGTTCTCCAGTGGCAGGGTTATAGACTGGCTGCTTTTCACCTTCACCGTTGACCAGCTCGCCATTAATCAGTAATTGATGTTGCATAGCAATTTCCCATATCGTCGTTTATTTACCGTTTCCGGCGAGAGAGTCGCCTTCACGCGTTAGCCACCAGGCCCCTAAAATTGGCAGTGTTGTCACCAGCATTACCAGCAATGCCACAACGTTGGTGACAGGCACATCTCGTGGTCGACCCAGTTGATTGAGCAGCCACAAAGGAAGTGTTCTTTCATGTCCGGCGGTGAACGTTGTCACGATGATTTCATCAAACGACAAAGCAAACGCCAGCATCCCTCCCGCCAGCAGTGCCGATGCCAGGTTTGGCAGCACGACATAACGAAAGGTTTGCCAGCCGTTGGCGCCAAGATCCATAGACGCTTCAACCAGACTCCATGAGGTACGGCGAAAACGCGCCACGACGTTGTTAAATACCACCACCACGCAAAACGTCGCATGGCCGACCACGATGGTGAGAAAACCGGGTTCCAGGTTGATAGTTTTAAACGCCGTCAGTAGCGCCAGACCGGTAATAATCCCCGGCAGCGCGATCGGCAACAGCAGCAACAGCGATATTGCGCTTTTACCAAAAAAGTCCCTGCGCCACAGTGCGGCAGCGGCCAGCGTCCCCAGAACGAGAGCAATGGCCGTCGACAATGCAGCGATTTTAAGTGACAACGTCACCGATTCCAGAATATCGCTACGTTGCGCCGCAACGCTAAACCACTTCAGCGTTAACCCCTGCGGTGGAAAACTAAAAGCAGCCTCCTCAGTATTAAAAGCATAGGTGGCGATGATGAGGATGGGAAAGTGCAGGAAAATAACCCCGCCCCATGCCGCCAGTTTGAGTAACCAGGGTGCGCGTTCAGAGTGCATCAAAAGCTCCCAGACGCTTCACGAACGCCAGATACAGTGCGATTAACACAATCGGCACCAGAGTAAATGCCGCCGCCATCGGCATGTTGCCGATCGCCCCTTGTTGCGAATACACCATATTGCCGATGAAATAGCCTGGCGGTCCCACCAGTTGCGGCACGATAAAATCGCCCAACGTCAGAGAAAAAGTAAAGATCGACCCCGCCGCGATACCGGGTATCGCCAGTGGCAGGACCACGTAGCGGAAAGTCTGATGCGGACGAGCGCCCAAATCAGCGGAGGCCTGTAAGAGCGAAGGCGGAAGTCTCTCCAGCGCGGCCTGTACCGGCAGGATCATAAACGGCAGCCAGATGTAGACGAACACCAGAAAACGCCCTAACCCTGAAGTCGACAACGTATTGCCGCCGACCGCTGGCAGCGTCAGGAACGAAAGCAGCAGAGGCTCCAGTCCCAGATGAGTTAAAAACCACTGCGCCACCCCGTCTTTAGCCAACAGTAACGTCCATGCGTAGGCTTTAACAATGTAGCTGGCCCACATCGGCAACATCACAGCAATGTAAAAAAAGGCTTTCATTTTGCCACTGGTATATCGCGCCATATACCACGCCATCGGAAACGCCAGAATCGCGCTGGCAATGGTGACTGCCACCGCCATCGTCAGGGTACGCAAAATGATGTCGTAGTTGGCGGGATTAAACAGCGCCTGCAAATTCGCCAACGTCAGATCGGGCGTGACCGACATGGTGAAATCATCGAAGGTATAAAAACCTTGCCACAACAGCGTCAGTAATGAGCCGAAGTAGACGATCCCAAACCACATCAGCGGTCCGAGGAGCAGCAAAAACAGCCCCAGTCCCGGATTACGCCAGAAGAACCCTGAGATCCGGTTCAGACTTGTCGACTGTGGAGGCGAATGTAAGACATTCATAGCCATTCACCTCTCCTCAACCAGCGGTACCATCACGTCGCGTGACCACGATGCCATCACCTGTTGACCTGGCGACAGCGTTGTTGGCAGCATTTCTCCCGTCAGGTTCGCCTGGCTAACCAGCAATTTTTCACCGCCAACAAGTTTCAGCTCAAAACGTGTTGCGGCGCCCTGGTACTGCACCGCCTGGATAACCCCCCGGGCCTGGACTTCACCACTGGTATCATTCAAGCGAATGTGTTCCGGACGCAGGGAAAACATACCCTGTAGCCCGCAAACGTTCGCTGACATCGTTTCATCAAAAACATTTGACGTCCCGACGAAACTTGCCACAAACGGTGTGCGCGGACGCATGTACAGTTCACGCGGAGAATCCACCTGTTCGATGCGACCATTATTAAACACCGCCACACGATCGGACATCGACAGGGCTTCACCCTGATCGTGGGTGACAAAAATGAAGGTGATACCCAGGGATTGCTGTAACTTTTTCAGTTCCAGCTGCATCTGCTCACGCAGCTTAAGATCCAATGCCCCGAGCGGTTCATCCAACAGCAGGACGCGCGGTTCATTGACCAGCGCGCGGGCAATCGCTACGCGTTGCCGCTGACCACCGGAGAGTTGCGATGGTTTGCGTTCATAAACAAAACCGAGCGCAACCTTATCCAGCGCTTCACGTGCTTTGGCGTGACGCTGTTTTTTGTCAATACCTTTGACCATCAGCCCGTAGGCGACATTGTCGAGAATCGACATATGCGGGAATAGCGCATAATCCTGAAATACCGTATTGACGTCCCGTTCCCAGGGCGGCAATTCGCTGGCCTGCTTACCAAAAATGGTGATTGCGCCGCCTGACAGTTGCTCAAACCCTGCAATAAGGCGCAGACAAGTGGTCTTGCCGGAGCCGGATGGCCCCAGCATAGAGAAAAACTCACCGTCGTTAATCGCAATACTCACCCCATCAACTGCACGAACATCCCCGTACAGACGCGAGACGTTATGAAACTCCACTGCGTACGTCATAAAACCCCCAGCGGAATTAACGACCGCCCATAATGGCGATGTAATCCTGCGTCCAGCGACTGTAAGGAACGAATTTGCCACCTTCTGCGATCGGCGTTTTCCAGAAGGCAATTTTGTCAAAGTAGCTATAGCCGTTGGTTTCACAGCCCTTTTCACCCAGCAGCGGGCTGGCTTTACAACCTTCAGGCACGACTGGCAGAGAACCAAACCAGGCTGCGACGTCGCCCTGAACTTTCGGGGTTAATGACCAGTTCATCCATTTGTAAGCGCACACCGGGTGTTTGGCTTCGCTGTGCAGCATGGTGGTATCAGCCCATCCGGTAACCCCTTCTTTTGGGAAGACCGTGGCAATAGGCTGGCCTTCTCCTTTCAGGGCGTTCGCCTGATAAGGCCAGGCGCTGGACGCCACCACACCTTCGTTTTTGAAGTCGCTCATTTGCACGGTGGTATCGTGCCAATAGCGATGGATCAGCGCGTGTTGATCGTTCAGGACTTTGATCACCGCCTGATACTGTTGTTCGGTGAGTTGATAGGGGTCGGTAATGCCCAGTTGCGGCTGAGTCGCCTTAACGAATAATGCAGCATCGGCAATATAGATCGGGCCATCGTAGGCTTGAACGCGCCCTTTATTGCTTTTTCCGTCCCCAAGTTTTTGCTCAACAAATACCACGTTCCAGCTATCCGGCGGCGTTGGGAAGATTTTGGTGTTGTACATCAGCAGGTTTGGCCCCCACTGGTACGGTGTGCCGTAAACTTTTCCGCCAACGTTAAACCACTCGCCTTTGACCACGCGCGGATCGATGCTTTTCCAGTTAGGGATCAGCGCGGTATTAATCGGCTGAACGCGTTTTCCCATAATCAGACGCAATGAGGCATCACCGGAAGCGGTAACCAGGTCGTAGCCGCCTTTTGCCATCAGGCTGACCATTTCATCAGAAGTGGCCGCTGTTTTAACATTGACCGCGCAGCCGGTCTCTTTCTCAAACTGCGAGACCCAATCATATTGTTTATCGGTCTGTCCACGTTCGATGTAGCCCGGCCAGGCAATAATATCCAGACGGCCTTCCGGTTTATCTAAGGATGTCGGGGGTTCGGCTGCCTGTGCAGTCATCAGTGTCATACTGAGTGCGCACAGGCTACTGAGGGCAAACTGCTTGCTCATAACGTCTTACTCCTGTCTAAAAAATATTGAGCGGCAGCCTTGCCGTAAATATATGTCCTTTCCTAAAAATAGTCGGGGTGTTGTAAGCGTTCCTGCTGGCGCAAGGAAATTTAATCAGGTTGTGAGCTAACGCTCATTACGCTACTGACGCTGATCGGGAGCTTTAATCTTCTGGAGTATAGACAAGGAGTTAGGTGCAACGGTGGCAATAGTAAGAACTATTGATTTTTTGTATGGTAGCACCCGATATAAATAACATCGGGGTTAGGTATTCTCTATTTCGAAAATAAGAACGCGCTATTCTTTTATATTGAATAGCGCGTTACGTTTTATTTCATCATCTCGCGAATTAATTTTCCCAGCTGTTTCACTGCCTGTTCCTCACGCTCTCCCCAGTGCCATGCGGTATTAAAGCGAAAAAAACGAGTCCAGCTCCCCGAGGTCGAAAACATTTTTCCCGGTGCAATGCTGATATGGTGCGCCAGTGCCTGGGTGCTGAGCGCGCCTGCATCAAGCGGTTCAGGCAGTTCCAGCCACAGAAAATAGCCGCTGTCGTTATGGTGAATTTTGACTTCCGCCGGAAGATGACGCAGCAACGTTTGCCAGGCCTGCTGTTTGCGTTCCGCCAGTTGACGGCGTAAGCGGCGCAGATGCGCGTCATAGCGCCGGGTTGACAGATAATCCACGAGCGCAAGCTGCATGGGGGAACTGGTGGATAACGTGCTCATGAGCTGGAGTCGCTGAATACGTCGAGCATGCTTCCCGGCCGCCACCCAGCCCACGCGAAATCCGGGCACCAGGCACTTCGAGAAGGATGAACAATGCAAAACGCTGTCGGCGCGATCCCAGGCTTTGGCAGGCAGTGGTTTTTCGCGACCAAAGTACAGCTCGCTGTAGACATCATCTTCTATCAGCATTACATGATATTTTTCCAGCAATGCGACCAGGTGCGCCTTTTTCTCTGGGCTGAGCGTAAAACCCAGCGGATTTTGGCTGTTGGTCATCAGCCAGCAGGCTTTTACCGGATACTCCTGCAACGCTTGCTCCAGCGCGGTAAGATCGATCCCCTCTTTCACGTCGGTGGCAATTGAAAGCGCCTTCAGCCGTAATCGCTCCAGGGCCTGCAACGCCCCATAGAAACAGGGATTTTCGACAATCACCCAGTCTCCCGGTTCGGTAACTGCCTGCAGGCTCAGGTTGAGGGCATCCAGCGCACCGGTAGTGATGACAATTTCATCAGGTGAAATGGTCATCCCCTGTTGAGCATAGCGGCGGGCAATGGCATGGCGCAGCTCATCATTTCCCGGCGGCAGGTTTTCTATCACGCTCATGGCGGTCGCGGTTTTACTGACCTGCGCCAGCGAGCGGTTCAACTGCTGGAGGGGAAACAGACGCGGGTCAGGGAATGCAGAGGCAAATGGCATCACTGACGCATCCCGGCTGGCCTGCAGCATATCAAAAATATAGGTGTTGATATCCACCGCTTCATCGCGCATCACCTGCGCCTGCGGCGCTGCCAACTCACGTTCAGGGCGCGCGGCAACATAGTAACCCGACTGCGGTCGGGCGATAATCCGACCCTGACTTTCCAGCAACTGATATGCATGTCCGACGGTCATAAAACTCATGCCACTGCTGACCACCTGCTCGCGCAAGGATGGCAAGCGATCGCCGGGCTGCCATACGCCAGACGCGATTTGATCGCGAATTTGCTCAGCCAGTCGCTGGTATTTTTTCATTTTTCGTCCTGATAATTGGTGTCGGTGACAAGCACTGTATATATCAGTTTACATAATCAAGGTGTTTTTTATAACTGTTATAGTTAACAGTTTTACAACATCGTTACTGACAGCTCCTTGCCTAAGGCGCGTGCAGCTATTTGCACAGCATCAATTTTTGTCGCGTGCTTTAAATCGAACAAACGGGTAATTTCCTGCTTAGGCCTGCCAATCCTGTTTGCCAGCTCCTGCTGGGTGATTTTTGATTCAAGAAAGGCATTTAACAAAAGAACCTTCGACGCAATGCTCAGGGGGATTTCCACATAGTCACCTTCAGTGCCAACCGCCGAAGGTAAAGGAATCGGTTCGTTATCGTCGAAATAGAATTCAAAAGCGGTCACCAATGCAGACTGCGCAGCCTGCAAAGCCCCATGACGGGTTTCGCCCTGGGTTAATGCTTCAGGAATATCCGGGAAAGAAACCACGAATCCACCTTCCACGGCGGGGATTAGATTAACGGGATAACGCATGATTTTTTCAAAATCTCTCATATAATTAACCTCATATTGATGATGACTGTAAGCCAAGCTGCTTCAGGATCGATTTTCGCAAGGCTTCTTTTATTTCATCACCAGGATGCCTGGGCATAACGCTACGCCTTCCCTGATACCTCAACTTCAGATGATTTGAGCCGTTTGTAACAGCCACTCCCTGAGATTCAAGCCAGCGTCTGAACTCACTTTGCTTCACTGCGCCTCCCTGTCGTCTATTATACGCACAAAGTAAACATTTATGATTACCTTTTCATTACCTCGCTAGTGATAGCGTAAAATCACTCGCATGGGGAGGACGCGATTCAATAACAGGAATCCAGGTTCCAGATTTCATATCAGCCAGGCCAACCTATAACAGCACGACAACTGTTATGGTTAAAAAGAACTGTTCTGTTTCTGCCTTCCATTGCTTCGCAGCCTTAGAATTGCGCTAAATCAATTTTGCCTGCGGAGCTAAGCATGTTCGGTCTTGACGCGTTTCACCTGGCGAGGATCCAGTTCGCGTTTACGGTATCCTTTCACATCATCTTTCCGGCGATTACCATTGGCCTCGCCAGTTATCTGGCGGTGCTCGAAGGGTTATGGTTAAAAACGAAAAATCCGACCTGGCGCTCGCTATACCATTTCTGGTCGAAAATATTCGCCGTAAACTTTGGTATGGGCGTGGTTTCCGGGCTGGTGATGGCTTATCAGTTCGGCACGAACTGGAGTGGTTTTTCTGAGTTCGCCGGTAGCATCACCGGGCCGCTGCTGACCTATGAAGTATTAACCGCCTTCTTCCTCGAAGCGGGCTTCCTCGGGGTAATGCTGTTTGGCTGGAACCGGGTTGGCCCAGGACTTCACTTCTTCGCAACCTGTATGGTTGCGCTGGGTACTATTATTTCTACCTTCTGGATCCTCGCCTCCAACAGCTGGATGCAAACGCCACAGGGCTATGAAATTGTTAACGGGCAAGTTGTTCCCGTCGACTGGTTCGCCGTGATTTTCAATCCGTCATTCCCTTATCGTTTGCTGCATATGTCCGTTGCCGCCTTCCTGAGCAGCGCGCTGTTTGTCGCGGCATCAGCCGCATGGCATTTATTGCGCGGTAATAGCACGCCAGCAATTCGCGCTATGTTTTCAATGGCGCTGTGGATGACGTTAATCGTCGCTCCGCTGCAGGCCTTAATTGGCGATATGCACGGGTTGAATACGCTGAAGCACCAGCCTGCAAAAATTGCGGCGATTGAAGGACACTGGGAAAATCCGCCCGGTGAACCGACCCCGCTGCTGTTGTTCGGCTGGCCGGATATGGAGCAGGAGCGCACCCGCTATGGGCTGGAAATCCCGGCGCTGGGCAGCCTGATCCTGACTCATAGTCTGGATAAACAGGTCCCGGCGTTAAAAGAATTTCCGAAGGAGGACAGGCCCAATTCCACCATCGTGTTCTGGTCGTTTCGCATTATGGCAGGGTTAGGCATGCTGATGATCCTGCTGGGCGCGTTTGCCCTGTGGCTGCGTTATAAGGAGCGGCTATACACCTCACGTCCTTTCCTGCGTTTTGCATTGTGGATGGGGCCCTCCGGTCTGATTGCCATCCTTGCTGGCTGGGTGACCACCGAAGTTGGCCGTCAGCCGTGGGTGGTTTACGGTTTGCAACGTACGGCGGATGCGGTTTCCGCACATGGTGATTTACATATGAGCATCAGCCTACTGTCTTTCTTTGTGGTGTATAGCTCGGTGTTTGGCGTGGGTTACAGCTACATGATCCGCCTGATCCGTAAAGGACCACAGGAAGATGAGCCGACCATTCCACCAACAGGCACGCCGGCGCGGCCGCTTTCTGCTGTCGTTCTCGATTCTCAACCGGAGGCACACCGCTAATGGGTATCGATTTATCAGTTATCTGGTTTGTAATTATCGTGTTCGCCACGCTGATGTATATCGTGATGGACGGTTTTGATCTCGGGATCGGTATTTTATTCCCTGCGATTTCGGATGCGGATGACCGCGATGTGATGGTCAACAGCGTCGCCCCGGTATGGGACGGTAATGAAACCTGGCTGGTGTTGGGTGGCGCCGGATTATTCGGCGCTTTTCCCCTGGCCTATGCGGTGATTGTCGATGCGCTGACGATCCCATTGACCCTGATGCTCATCGGCCTGATATTTCGCGGCGTCGCGTTTGAGTTTCGCTTCAAAGCCACGCCGGCGCATCGACCATTCTGGGATAAAGCTTTTCTCGGCGGTTCAATCCTCGCGACATTCACTCAGGGTATTGTGGTCGGTGCCGTACTCAATGGATTTTCCGTCACCGGACGCAGCTACAGCGGCGGTCCTTTCGACTGGCTGACCCCCTTTACCCTGTTCTGCGGCGTGGGCCTGGTTGTAGCCTACGCCCTGTTGGGGGCAACATGGCTGGTGATGAAAAGCGAAAATCCGTTGCAGGATAAAATGCGCTGCGTGGCAAGAAAACTGCTGCTGGCGATGCTGGTTGTCATTGCCATTATCAGCCTGTGGACGCCGCTGGCGCACAGCGCCATTGCCGAGCGTTGGTTTAGCCTGCCCAATCTGTGGTTCCTGATGCCGGTTCCGCTCCTGGTTGCGCTGATTAGCCTCTGGCTGTGGCGCTCGCTGGGTCAGCAAAACAGCCATACGCTGCCTTTTGTATTGACGCTGGGGCTGATTTTTCTCGGGTTCAGCGGGCTGGGGATCAGTATCTGGCCCCACATCATTCCACCGTCCATTACGCTGTGGCAGGCGGCAGCTCCGGCGCAGAGTCAGGGCTTTATGTTGGTTGGCGCGCTGCTGATTATCCCGATAATCCTGGTGTACACCTTCTGGAGCTACTACGTTTTCCGCGGCAAAGTTCAACATGGTGAGGGGTATCATTGATGCAACAAACAATCTGGAAACGCCTGATGTGGCTGGTGATCCTCTGGGGCGGCAGCGTGCTGGCCCTGGCCGCCGTTGGTATGTTCTTTCGTCTCCTGATGACGGCCGCCGGATTTAAATCCTGATTCTCTCCCTGATAACAACCGGGCAGCGCTGCACTGCCCGGTTGTGACAAATCCCAACGTTATCTAAACAAAAATGTAAAAAACATCGAAATGACAAAACAGAGATTGTCATTAACCCGATTAAAATATTGAATAGTCACCTGGCGAAATTATCGTCAATTCCGCAGCTAACGTACCAGAGGGTGCATGATGTTTAAGAAAGGGTTAACGGTGTTATTGCTGGCCAGCGCGCTTTTTTCCGGTCAGCTTCTCGCTACCAATCAGGGACATGAATATATTCAGGTGCAGGATGCCGATCACTTATTACGACACACGGCCGACAGCGATGAGCTACGAATGACGGCGGAAGAATCCGCCGCCGATCTTCGCGAACACCATTACTGGCAAAAATCACGCAAACCCGATACACATCAGAGCTAACAGTTAGCTTTTACGCTTTGGCAACGTTTTCAGCAGTTCTTCAGGGCTGACGGAAGCCACCACGCTGCCCGGCAACGGCATCTTCAGAATGTGATGTTTCATCTTGCCGATCACGTGCATTTCGCACGGTCGGCAATCAAATTTCAGCGTCAGGACCTCATCGCCGTTAACCAGCTGCATCGGCGTGGCTTTCCAGCTTTTGATATTTCCTTTCGCCTGTTTCGGACACAGGTTAAACGCAAAACGCAGGCAATGTTTGGTGATCATCACCGGCACATCGCCCTTTTCTTCATGCGCCTCATAGGCGGCATCAATCAACTGCACGCCATAACGGTGATAAAACTCTCGCGCTTTATGGTTGTAGACGTTAGCCAGAAAGCTCAGATGCGTTTGCGGGTAAACCGGCGCCGGCTGGGCAACCGGTTTACGGCGACCGCGCTGATAGTTTTGCAAACGAGCTGCATCCAGCATATCGACCGCTTCACGTCGCAGCTGATTCAGTTGACCGTTCGGCACGAACAATGCTCCCGGCAGATTCACCTGAATATTACGGGCGTAATACAGCGTTTGTCCCAGTTTTGCCAGACCATCCTGCAGGTTGCTCAACGCTTTTTCTGCATTGTTCGCTTCCTCAAACTGGCCGTCCAGCGTATGGGTGATACTCACCCCCTCCTCACTGGTGAGCGTCAGGATCAACTGTTCCTGCCAGCCGCCCAGCTCAATATCGACCGCGACGCGGCGTTCGCTGGAGGTTTTGGTCAACGCTTGCTGCCAGTTATGATCGAGATTGCGGTTCAGCGGATGGTTGGCGCGCACTTTGTGCAGGTCGGCGGGCATTTCATTCGGCCACACCCGATAACGATTGTGCCCCGTTTTTTCAACGGTGTTGGCGCGAAATCCGACGACCTCACGCTTGATTAACACGTTCAGACCATCCCCGTTGGCCAGCGGTTCTGTTACCTCAACATCGAGATGATCTTTTGCCACCTTCAGGACTTCGCCAACCGGCAGACCGATGAACTTTGGTGAGTCGAATGCGCCGATATCCCCCTTACGGGCATTCACAAAATAATCGGTGCTGCCGCGATGGAAGGTCTTTTCCGTGGATGGAGTAAAGAAATGTTCGGTACGCCCGGCTGAAGAACGGGCAAGATCGCCGCGCTCTTCAATAATGGCGTCCAGCATCTGACGATAATGCGCGGTAATATTCTTCACATAGCTCATGTCTTTATAGCGCCCTTCAATTTTGAAGGAGCGCACGCCTGCGTCAATCAACGCGCCGAGGTTGGCGGTCTGATCGTTATCTTTCATCGACAGCAGATGTTTTTCATAGGATACGACGCGCCCCTGATCGTCTTTCAGGGTATACGGCAGGCGACAAGCCTGAGAACAGTCACCGCGGTTAGCGCTACGTCCGGTTTGCGCATGTGAAATATAACACTGGCCTGAATAGGCCACGCACAGCGCACCGTGAATGAAAAATTCAATAGTTGCATCCGTAGCCTGATGAATGGCGTGTATCTGCTCAAGGCTTAGTTCGCGCGCGAGGACAATTTGGGTGAATCCGACGTCAGAAAGAAACTTCGCCTTCTCGACGCTGCGAATATCACATTGGGTGCTGGCGTGCAGCTCAATGGGAGGGATATCCAGCTCCAGAATCCCCATATCCTGCACAATCAGGGCGTCAACGCCGGTCTGATACAGATCGGTAATTAATCGCTGTGCGGGCTCCAGCTCATCATCATGCAAGATTGTATTCAGCGTCACAAAGATTTTCGCCCCGTAACGATGCGCAAACGGCACCAGTTCGGCGATATCTTTCAGGCTGTTACTGGCGTTATGACGCGCGCCAAAACCCGGTCCGCCAATGTAAACGGCGTCAGCACCGTGCAAAATGGCTTCACGTGCAATGGCGGTATCCCGGGCCGGGCTTAACAATTCAAGGTGATGAGGCTGCTGGCGCATACAGTTGTTACCATCCACAAGTGGTAAAAATGGCGGCTATTGTAGTCACAAGCGCGGATTTTCGGAATAGTTTTCCCGACTAACCGCGCGGGTAATGGATCAGGGAATGAAAGTGAACCGTTTGTTCGCTACTGTTACGGTAGCTATGCGCCCTGTCTCCCGCAAAACGCACCCCCTCGCCGGATTTCATGGTGCGCCACTGCCCCTCAATACACATATCCAGCAGCCCATTTATCACCACCACGTGCTCTATAACGCCGGTTTCATGCGGAGTCGATTCACTGAGTGCGCCGGGTGCCAGCTGTATCGAAAAATGATCGAAGCACAGCTGTGGGTCCCACGGAAACAATGGCGTGACGACCATCGCCTGCTGCTGGGGATCGAATGTTGGCGCGCCGTCTGACTCTGGCGGTGAAATAAACGTCGAGAACGGCACGTTCAGTCCGGTGGCAATTTTCCACAATGTCGCCACCGTTGGGCTGGATTCGTTGCGCTCAATCTGCCCCAACATGGCTTTTGACACGCCGGTTTCCTCCGCCAAACGTGACAGGCTCCATTCCCGCTGGTGACGTAGCGTGCGGAGCGTTGTGGCCAGATAGTGGGTTAAGTTTTCCATTTTTCGCCTTCCTGACTCTCCTTTCTCAAGGCTACAGCTTAGCACTTGTACGCTATAACGCACAGTGCTACATTGATTGACCGTTATAACGCACACGGAGTGACTATGCGCGCATTTTCTATCCCACTGCCCACCGTATTATCGGGTTTTGTGGCTGTCCTGGTCGGTTACGCCAGCTCGGCTGCCATTATCTGGCAAGCGGCCCTGGCCGCAGGTGCGACCACCGATCAAATCGCGGGCTGGATGACCGCGCTGGGGATTGCAATGGGCGTCAGTACGCTGGCGCTGACGTTATGGTATCGCGCTCCTGTGCTCACGGCCTGGTCAACACCTGGCGCCGCGCTGCTGGTTACGGGTCTGCACGGGGTATCGATTCAGGATGCTATCGGCGTTTTTATCGTAGCTAACGCGTTGATTGTGCTGTGCGGCATAACCGGATTGTTTGCCCGTCTGATGAAAATAATCCCCCACTCACTGGCATCAGCCATGCTGGCCGGGATCCTACTGCGCTTTGGTCTGCAGGCCTTTAATAGCCTCAACAGTGAGCTTATTTTGTGCGGTAGTATGCTGGTGGCATGGCTGGTATTTAAAGTCACAGCCCCACGGTACGCGACGATCGCCGCGATGCTGGCGGGTGTCGCTATCGCGCTAATAAAAGGTGACATTGTCACAAGTGGAGTGGCTTTGTCGCCGGTCATGCCTGCGTTTATTACCCCACACTTTTCATTTGCCCACAGTATCAGCATTGCGCTACCGCTGTTTCTGGTTACCATGGCTTCGCAAAATGCCCCAGGTATTGCCACTATGAATGCGTCGGGCTATTCATTACCCGTTTCACCGCTCATTATCTTTACCGGCCTGCTGGCGCTGATGTTTTCGCCGTTTGGCGTCTACTCCATCTGCATTGCCGCCATAACCGCCGCAATTTGCCAAAGTCCCGAAGCGCATCCTGATGCCAAACGACGCTGGCTCGCCGCCGCCGCGGCTGGCGTCTTCTATCTTCTGGCAGGGGTGTTTGGCGGTTCAGTCACAGGACTAATGGCGGCACTACCCGTAAGCTGGATCCAGATGCTGGCCGGTCTGGCCTTGCTCGGGACAATTAGCGGTAGTTTGTATCAGGCGTTGCATAATGAAGCGGAACGCGATGCAGCCATCGTTACGTTTTTGGTCACGGCCAGCGGCCTGACGTTATTGGGGATTGGATCTGCATTCTGGGGGCTGGTCGTAGGCGGTATCTGCTACGCCGTGTTGACGTTATTTCGCCGCACGTAGCTGCGTTGGCGTTTTACCGGTTACCTGTTTAAACCGGTTACTAAAATGGCTTGCCGAACTGAATCCGCAGGTCATCGCAATATCTGACAAACTGCGCGAAGTGTAACAGACCAGATGCTGCGCCAGCGCCATACGACGTTGCATCACATACTGATGCGGTGCCATATTCATCGACTGGCGGAACATTCTGGCAAAATGGAATTCGCTGAGCGCCGCCTCGCTAGCCAGGTCGTTCAGGGTGATTGGATACGCCAGATGCGCGTCAATATAGGCCAGCACGTTACGCAGGGTGACGGGCGCGAGTCCCCCGGTGACGGTGGGCAGTCGCCATTGAACGTTGCTGTAATGCTGGATCAGATGCGTTAACAGTAGCGAAGATGCCGCGCTGAGCGTGAGATGATTGGCCGGTTGCTGCCAGTCGTTATCAAGCAGAAACTGACGGTAAACCGCCGTGATCCCCGGGTCACTGCCAAACGTGTGCTCGTCCAGCGTGAAGCTATAGGGGCTTTTATCCCAGACTTTTTCCCCCACTTCGCGCAGATGTGCGTCGGTACAATAGAGATGAACAAAGGAAAGATCGTCGCGGATATCCCAACTTGACTCGCTCTCTTTCGGCATCAGGCAAAAACGGTCCGGTCCGCCGCCATTCTTCCAGCCCCCCGCCGTTTTGTGGTAACTCTCGTAGCCATCCGCGATATATAAACTGAGCGTATGGTGATCGCAATACTGGGTGATGGTATCGCGCTTGTTTGACCAGGCCGCCAGTTGGATCCCTGAATGTAACGCAACCGATTCATGCAGCACGGCATTATGTTTGCGTAAGTTTTCAAAGGCATCGTAGGGCTGAGGCATACCATCACATTCAAAATAAGTTAGCAGGCTTTCAGTCTATAACAGCCACATATTGTTAACAGCTT
Source organism: Citrobacter sp. 21OH12SH02A-Citro (assembly GCF_027919895.1). Taxonomy (NCBI): domain Bacteria; kingdom Pseudomonadati; phylum Pseudomonadota; class Gammaproteobacteria; order Enterobacterales; family Enterobacteriaceae; genus Citrobacter; species Citrobacter sp. 21OH12SH02A-Citro. The sequence goes on along the minus strand of NZ_CP114801.1, from coordinate 2,339,122 downwards.
CCTTTTCGCTTTTACGCTAAAAAAGCGCAAGATTTTGCAAGTCCGCCGCAAACCGATGAAAGCCTCCTGCCGCCAGACATGACACAGTGTGAACCTGAATCCAAAAAAGAGAGAGTTGTATGAACGCACTGTTGTACTGCCTGGTGGTGGTAATTTGGGGAACGACATGGATTGCGATTTATTTGCAGCAGGGCCCGGTTTCTGCGCCGGTTTCTATCTTTTGGCGCTTCGCCGTTGCCAGTTCGCTGATGATAGTGATCCTGCTGGTTAGCGGTAAATTACGCAAACTGTCTGGTCGCGATCATCTGTTTTGTCTGTTACAGGGGGGATGCGTTTTTTGCTTCAACTTCTGGTGTTTTTATACGGCTGCGGCCTGGATTAATACCGGCCTGGAGTCGGTGATTTTCTCAATGGCCGTCCTGTTCAATGCGGTCAATAGCTTCATCTTTTTTGGGCAAAGACCACCGCTGCGTTTCTATATCGCAGCCGGTCTCGGACTGACGGGCATTGTGACTCTGTTCTGGCAGGATTTGCTCAACAGCGGATTCAATCATTCCTTGCTGCTGGGTATCGGCTTAAGCGCCCTTGGAACCTTCGGTTTCTCATTGGGTAATATGATCAGCATGCGTCACCAGAAAAAAGGGCTGGAAGTGTTAACGACCAACAGTTGGGCCATGCTGTACGGCACGCTGTTGATCGCTGCCATTGCGCTGATGCGCGGGGACAATTTTACGCCACAGTGGACATTCAGCTATCTCAGCGCGCTGTTATATCTGGCTATTTTTGGCTCAGTGATTGCTTTCGGCGCTTATTTCACACTGGTAGGTCGCATTGGTCCCAGTAGGGCGGCATACAGTACCCTGCTTTTCCCGCTGGTTGCGTTAACGCTGTCAACATTGTATGAAGGATACGTCTGGCAGGTTAACGCTATTGCCGGATTGGTATTGATTTTACTGGGGAATATGGTGATGTTTGCCCGACCAGAAGTGCTGATGGGTAAACTATTCTATCGACGCCGGGTGGCATAAAATAAATATCCTCCGGCATAGCCGGAGGTTTTTCGGATGCGCCTATAAGGCTCTGTTACCAGCCGCGCCCTAACAGGCGCATACGATCTGACATTTGCATCAGACTTCGTTACTTACGGCCCGTAAACGGGCTACCCGCATAAGGGATCGATAACTGCTCACCCATTTTATCTTCTGCAAGCTGGTGCTTTATGTATTCCTGTATCTTCACCGTGTTCTTACCCACCGTATCTACGTAGTATCCCCGGCACCAGAACTCTCTATTCCTGTACTTGAATTTCATATCCCCAAACTGTTCATACAGCATCAGACTGCTTTTCCCTTTCAGATACCCCATAAAGCCGGATACGCTCATTTTGGGTGGGATTTCCACAAGCATATGAATATGATCTACACAGCATTCCGCTTCCAGGATCCGCACGTTTTTCCACTCACACAGCTTTCTTAAGATGCTGCCTATCGCCCTGCGTTTCTCACCGTAGAATGCTTGTCTTCGGTATTTGGGCGCAAAAACTATGTGATATTTACAGTTCCATCGGGTGTGCGCTAAGCTCTTTTCGTCCCCCATTGGGACCCCCTTTTGATTTCTTGTTAAACATTTGCAGTTGCCAGACCGCAATGTGTTTTAACAAATCAAAAGGGGTTTTAATAACTGGCCCAAAGCTGAAAGCTTTCCGGAACCCCCAGCCTAGCTGGGGGTTTTCTGTGCACAAAAAACGCACCATCCTGAGATGGTGCGTTGATTATTATTGTGGTTTTTTGTTCACGTCAAACATGGTGGCATCCGTCGCCATGTCATCAATAACTTTCTTCAACGTTTCGAACGCCATCGGCGTGCTTTCGTTGCTCAGATCTTTACCTTCACCCTTACGTACAACTTTAATTACCGGTTTATTGGTCGCAGCATCAATCAACTCACCCTCGAAATAGAGGTTGGTATCCATGGTACGGTGACCCGTTGCCATTTGTGTTCCCGCAACGAGTAGCGCAACCGGGATCACTTCATAGAACTGCAGACCTTCTTTGCTTGTTGCAACACCGGTAATCGCTCCGCGGAAAATCAGGCTACGTGGCCCAGGGGTAGTAACCAGGGGCTTACGCTTGCTGATGGCGGATTTCAACTGGGTATTGGTGTAGGTCAGCAGTTGATCAAGAACCTGCTGCCCTACCTGCGTGGTAGGTTTAGGAACCGGATAATACGTTACCGGGTTATATACAATGTTGTCATATTTGGATTCGTTGTAGCTCGGATCAACCCAACGGAGTACGGTTTGTCCCGATGCTGATTGTGTTTCCTTCAAATCAGAGTAATTTTTTAAAAAACCAGAATATTTATCCGGCGCAGTCACTTTTGACGCACAGCCGGATAATGCCAACAAGCCAGTAAGCACTGCAACTTTAAATAAAGTTTGAGTACGCATGAAACGATCCCTTTAGTTTTCGCAATGATGCTTAAAAAGGATAGCAAAACAGTTTCATTTTGGATGTACTAAAAATGGTAAACACCGCACAATTTTCTCTCTGCGCCCGGCACAAAAAATGCTGAGCGCAGAAAGAGTTAACCCAGGCGGGAGGTTCAGGCAGTTTTGCGTGCCAGCATTGTGGCAAAGCGCAGTTTAATTCGATTACCGTTTTCATCCGTACGATGAAGTTCACCCACGTCTTCGTTATATTTCAGCAGATCCCATCCGCTGTAATAATTGCGCAATTCTCCGGTTTTAAACGCGAACGGGAAACCCACGGTACACGGAAAATCATCGGTATCCATCGCCGCGACAATTAAGTTATATCCGCCCGGTTTAGTGCAACGCTGCATATTTTCAATAAGGCCAGGGATAGTTTTGGCTTCAAGGAACATCAGCACAACGGTAGAAAGAATAAAATCATATTCGCCATCAAAGCGTAATGCGTTGAGATCCGCGACGTTCGCGTGCAGATTGGTCAGCCCTTCCGCCGCTTTGATACGCTCAAGGTTAGCGATGCTCATGGGATTTTTATCCCATGCTGTCACGTCATAACCGTTTGCCGCAAGGTACAGGCTGTTACGACCGTTACCGCAGCCCAGGTCTAACGTTTTACCTGGCTTAACAATTTTTGCCGCTTCAACAACATCGGAATGCGTACGAGTTAAATCGTATTTCTCAGTAAAGTAGTTTTCGTCGCAAAGGGTCATTATTTATCCTCAGATTTCAGTAATGCAGCACGCTCCGTGCGGATGAGCAGTTTCCCCTGCATCAGCAATGCAAACGTACGTACCAGTAATAATGCAATGATAAAATTGGTAAAAATAAACAGTGGGATCGACAGCGTATGAAAAAATCCTGACTCGCTACCGTGGCCCAGATGCAGCCCTGTTGTTGCCAGAGCCGACACGCCAAACGAGAAGCTCCAGAAAGACGCATTAAATGGCTGTGACAAATACCACGGCATGAGCCGCAGCATGAACAGCAGTTGCAGCAGACCATAGCCGAACAACATTTTGGCTAACGTATCGCCCTCGCCGCCGTTAACGCTAAGCCAGGCACTGCAGGCGACCAGCGCAGGCGCCAGTTGAATGCCAAGTGAAGTACGTAACACCGCAGGCAACTCGCCGCAGCTACGTAAACGTTGCAGAATCACCGGCTCCAGGCTGAGCCAGGAAAAAACCCCGGCGCCTAAAAACACCAATCCTGCGTCGTTGAAACCCAGTGCGCCACAGGCCATCGCACTGATAAAGTTATTGGCGACGGTCGGCAGATACAGACCCGGCGTGGTGGCTTCCTCTGGATGCGATCCACGCCACAACCCTGCCGTTTGCCAGGCGGCGTAGGCCAGCTGTATCACCACGCCAATGCTGAACAACCCAATCGCCAGCGGTCGATACCACGGGACAAAACCAATCGCGACCAGCATCGTTGTGGCCGGAAACAGACTGACAAAGCTGCTCATCACCGGGTGACGAATTTCCGCCAATACGCTATGCGGAAAACGCAGTAAACGGCTCAGAAAAGCCAGCGTCAGCAGCCCCCAAATGACCATTGCGAGGATCACTAAACCGTCGCCAATCAAGTGACTCACTGGCCACACCTGACTGGCATAACGCCACGCAAACCCCATCCCAATGATGCCCAGTACCATGCCAAAATAACCGGCCGGAAGATTGAGGACCCGCTCACTCTGCTTGTTCTTACTCATTTTGTTTATTTTTTAAAGTATATTTGAAATGCATTTTATGGAATTTCCGCTGATTTAGCCAGTGCGGATAACTTTGCTACGTTTAACTAAGGTGCGCAACATGGAAATGAGCTATGACCAAATATCGTCTCAGCGATGAGTCTCGATCCTTTAGTTACCAGGATAATGGCAATAAAAAAAGCGTATTACTACGCCAAATCATTGCGCTCACTGATTTTAATGATGTCCAGGCCGGCACGCCCGGTGGCTGGATCGACAATGAAAGCGTGCTGTCACAAAGCGGTGATTGCTGGATTTACGATGAAAACGCGCTCGCATTTTCCGGCGCGACGATTACAGGAAACGCCCGCATTACTCAGGCAAGCGTGGTCAGAGATGGCGCGCAAATTAGCGATGACGTGTGGATTGACCGGGCTGAAATCAGTCATAACGCGCAAATACGTGACAACGTCACCATTCAGGATTCTGTGGTTCGCGGCGAGTGCCTTCTCTTTGGTGATGCGCGCGTGATGTGTGACTCTGAAATCATCGCCGCCAGGGGGCTAACCCGTGAAAACGACCAGCTCCTGCAAATTTATGATCGGGCTTTTGTCAGCCACTCACGAGTGGTGCATCAGGCGCAGATCTATGGCAATGCGAAAATCAACTATGCCTTTATTGAACATCGGGCGGAAGTTTTTGATTTCGCACAGGTGGAAGGTAATGAAGAGAACAATGTCTGGATTTGCGATTGCGCCAAAGTCTATGGATATGCGCGCGTCATCGCCGGGAGCGAAGAAGATGCCATACCTACCCTACGCTACAGCTCGCAGGTGGCGGAGCACGCGGTAGTTGAAGGTAACTGCGTGCTGAAACACCACGTGTTGGTCGGCGGTCATGCGCAATTACGCGGTGGACCGCTCCAGTTAGATGACCACATCCTGATTGAAGGCCACGTCTGCGTGCTGGGCGAAGTGCTGATCGAGCATCACATTGAGATAACCGGTCAGGCGCATATCCAGGCGTTTGATGGCGATACCATTCACCTACGCGGACCGAAAGTGATTAACGGTGAACAGCGCATTACGCGCACGCCTATCGCAGGTTTATTCTGAAGAGCCATCAATGATGCGGGCGTAGAGATTCACATCATAGTAATCACCATTAAGGAATTCCGCCTGTTGCATACATCCTTCCAGTTGGAAGCCATTACGTAGCGCCACCTGGTTACTCTCAACGTTTTCTACGCGACATTTAATCACGAAGCGGCGAATCTCCTGACGCTGCGCATAATGATGAATTAAGGCCTGTAGCGCCTGGGACATGATGCCTTTACCCTGATGCTCCTCATCCAGCCAGTAGCCGATATAAGCCGCTTTGTTCAGCGGTTCTATCTGGTTAAACGAGATAACCCCGACCACATTTTCTTGCGCAAAAATCAGGAACATTTTGGCGTAACCGCGCTGGTGCAACATCATATTGCCCTGCACATTCTTGCGGGTGTCCTCCTCAGAGGCAACAAACTGCGGCCAGTTCAGCGACTGCTGGAGCCAGCTTTTATTTTTAAGCACCAACTGATGCAGAGGCGTGACGTGTTGCTCTTCTACGGCACGCAGTTCCAGCGTGTCATTGATGGTAATCACTTCTGACATTTTCATTCCGTTATGATGGTTAAGCAGGCCACCCTGCTCAATCAAATAAAAACAGGAAGGGCTCCCTTTTGGAAGCCCTTTTACACAGCAAGCGCCGTTTTACTTAGCTCTCACTGACACTCTCTTTTTGCAATATTTTGAGCAGATCTTCCTTCAGGTGGAGTTTCTGTTTCTTAAGGCGAACAATGTCCAAACTATACCCCCGACCATCCGAACCTTCCAGTCTGGAGATCTCATGATCAAGGCTGTTGTGTTTTTCGAATAAGGACAGAAAGCGAGGGTTCTCGGATTTCAGTCGGGAAATAAGGTCTCTGTATTCTGGAAACATACTTTCTCCCTGTTAGTGGAAAAGGACGTGTATAAGAAATACACACCTCCAGAGTACCCACTTGACTTACAGAAAAATGCGAACGGGATCGAGTAAATAGTGTACAGAATGGTTGTGAAGAGGATTACAGATTCGGCCCCCCATTCGGAGAGCCGTAAAGGGAGTGATTAACGCATCTCGCGGTCGTCAACGTACTGACGTTTATCCGGCGCTGGCGGGAAGTACTGATACAGCCAGGTTTCACTGATGGCGTCGCCCTGACAACGCAGGAACATACGCATATCTACCGGATCGGTTGAGTCAGAGGTCGGATACCAGTCAAACTGAATGCGATAACCGTCGATAGGTTCCACGTAAAGGATCTCAATCTGTTTCGCTTCACCGCTGGAGAGCGTAATCACCGGTTCAATACCCTTCGGCGCTGCGGCTTTTAGATCGCCACCAACGAAATCAACAGCAAAACGTCGCGCCCATTTTTCCGGGTAGTGCTCGCCCGGCGCCCATCCTTCCGGGAAGCCGCCCATGCCTGTTCGGGTCGCCATCACGCGAGCCAGCGGTGAACGCACCGGCGGCTGAGCACTCCAGTACAGGCGATATTTGAATTCCAGATCATCGCCCGCTTTGATCGACCTTTCAGGCTGCCAGAAGCAGACGACGTTATCCAGCGTTTCGCCGGTCGTCGGGATCTCCATCAGGCCGATAGTCCCCTTGCCCCACTGGTTACGCGGTTCGACCCACAGGCTCGGACGCTTGTTGTACCAGCCCATGATATCCTGGTAATGGGAGAAGTCGCGATCGAGCTGCAGCAAGCCAAACCCTTTCGGGTTGTTATCGGTATAGGCGTTGAACTGCAGTTTTTGCGGGTTATTCAGCGGGCGGCAGATCCACTCGCCATTGCCCCGCCACATCGCCAGACGGTCGGAATCGTGAATTTGCGGGTGAATGGTGTCGCACATCCGACGTTCATTGTTGCCGCAGCTAAACATGCTGGTCATCGGTGCAATACCGAGCTGCTTGATGTCTTTGCGCGCATAGATGTGGTTTTGTACATCCATGATCACCTGCGTTTTCTCGCAGTGGATCACGAACTTAAATGCACCGGTTACGCTGGGGCTGTCGAGAAGCGCATACACGGTAAAGGAGGTTGCGCCCGGTTTGACCGTTTCAAACCAGAAAGAGGTGAAATCAGGAAACTCTTCTTTGCTGTCGGTGTAGGTATCTACCGCCAGACCGCGGGCCGATAAACCATACTGATAGGTGTCATCCACGGCGCGGAAATAGCTGGCGCCCAGGAAAGAAACGATATCGCGACGGGCTAATTCTGGCGCTTTAAACACGCGGAACCCGGCGAACCCGAGGTCAGTCTGCCCTTCCAGCTGTTTGGTATCCACACCCGCATCATTGTATTTAAACAGTTCCGGACGGAAGTGGATTTCGCGCGCCATATGCGTGCTGCCATCAACCGAGAACATGCGTACGCGGCGACGGAAGCCCATTCCCACGTGGAAGAACTGCGCATCAAGCTGACGATTTTCAACATTGTTCCACAGAGACTGCTCTGCGTCATATTGAATGCTGTTGTAGGCCTGAGGCGTCAGTTTGGCCAGCGTGTCAGGTAACGCGCGCGGTGCGCCGCCCCAGGGCTTCTGTGCTAAGTCATGGACCATCGATTGCAGAACGGAAAAATCAAAACGTACGGTTTTTCCGTCTGCAATGTCAGACTCTGCCGCAAAGGCGGCGCTGGAAAAGAGTGATGCAATACCACTGGTTCCGCACACGGCGGCCATTGCCATTGAACCTTTAATAAATCGTCTGCGATTCATGCCTGAAAGTAAGTCCTTCTGGTCGTGTAAATGGTCCCGCGCCGGCCATAATCAGCGGCAAGAGAGTGCACATTTCTGACCGCTCACTCTAGACAAAATTCATTAATAATCCAATTGTTGGTCGCCGATTATCTGTACAAAATCGAAAATATTTTATGTCGATGGGAACAGACCGAATCCCATGTAAATTCAATTAAAGTAAACCACACCGACGTTTACTTCGATCTTGCGCCTCCTGATACAGCGCAAACTCATCATAAACCGCACACCCCAGCGCCTGTTCAAACGCGTCGCGGCTGGAATTACCGTGGCTACGGGCCTGAGTTTCATTCCCCAAATTAGACTGGAAAATCCCCGCGGCGCTCACCGGTAAAAAATCTTCGTAGGTAATGGGCTGAGCAACCAGCCAGCCCCGCTCAATGAGCGGTTGCGGGTCGTCATCCGGGCGAATCGCCTGTCGATGCGCCTCGCCCGACGGCGTCAGCCGGTAGCGGAACCAGGCAAGCCCCTGCTGGCGCAGCAGAAATTCGCTGTCCGGGAATGCTTTGAACACCTCCTGCAAATGCAGCTGATGCGTCAGGTTGTCTTTTCCCGTTCCCGCTTTATTCAGCAATTCGTCGTACAACGCTCTGCCTTTCGGCGTCAGGGCCACGCCGCGCTGTTCGATTTCACCAAAACGCGCCGTGTGAGTGCCACGCATTTCACCGGCAAATAACACCGGCTCTTCCAGCGCTTTAAAACTGGTCTGGCGCAATAAAATGGGCACCTCGCGGCGCGGCGGCCCTTCAATCAGTATTTTGGGTTCAATGCCGCACTCCGGCATCATCGACTGAACCCGGTCGATATCCAGCGTACGCGGCGTCAGATGGTTAATATGACACCCAGGGAAACACACCACATCAGCAATCAGCCGGTGCTCATTGTGCAATGCGTGATAGGTCGCCTCATCGACCGTGGCATGCTGATGCCAGCGGAAAGTTTCCAGCGCTTCTTGCACAAACTCCTGCGCCTGCTCAGGCGTAAAACTGCCCTGCACATCAAACTCATCCAGCAGCTCGTGACAACGACGGGTGAAAATATCGCGTTTCGCGAGGATCTCCGCGGCTTTTTGCCGTAGCGCGGCGTTTTCGATTAATTCGAGCCGCAATAACGAGGTGAATACCCGAAACGGGTTGCGCGAAAGCGACGCATCGTCAATGGGACGAAACGCGGTGGAATGCACGGGAACACCGGCCTGGGAGAGATCGTAATAACTCACCGGATACATGCCCATAATGGCAAACATCCGGCGTAGCGTAGAAAGCTCCTGCGCAGTGCCCACCCGAATGGCGCCGTGGCGCTCAACGTTTAGCCGGGCCAGCTCATCTGCATTCGCCAGTTTTTCATGCAGCGTAGGATTATTTTCCAGTACCGCCAGATTCACATCAGCGACAAGTTCCAGCAACGTGCCATATTGCGGGACTTCCTGCTGGTACATTGCTGACATTGCCTGCGAAAATTGTTCCCGAATCTCATCTGCCGTGATGGTGTTCGCCATAATGTCATGCCTCCAGTGAATATTACCTGGAGTGTAGAAAACGCCGCTGACTCCGGTGGGAAGAATTTACAAAGTGTGACCCCGCGTAAATTTCCCACCCCTACAGACGGTGAACAGAACCTACTGGCGTGGTTTTAAATGACTTTCCAGCCAGGGCAACATCTGTTTTTTACGGCTGAGCATCCCCTCCACCTTACAGGGCTGCGGGATGTCTGACAGCTCTGGACCGGCAAACCACAGGCTGGTGTCGCCCAGATTGATATCGGTGAGCATCAGTACAACCAGAGCGGCATTCTTTTCCTCTGCATAGCGCGCCATTTCCAGACGGAGATCGTCCAACACCGCATCCACCTGTTGCAGCGCATACAGTTCAAGCTGCGCCACACAAACAGAATGTCCATGAATGGTGAAGGTTTTAATGTCTTTCTGCAGAAGCTCGCGAGCGCTCATGCCTTCCACGCTTGTTTTAGCAGACAGCAGGTCGCGACTAAACGCCTCGAGATCCACACCGGTTTTTTGGGCCAGGGCCTCCACCGCCAGGCGATCGTCAGAGGTGGTCGTTGGCGAACGAAGCGTGACAGTGTCACTCAATGCGGCACCCAGCAATAAAACGGCCTCAGCGGCAGACAACTGGCTGCGCTCCTCTTCCGTCATCAGTTGCCATAACAGCGTCGCGCTACTGCCGACTGGCTTCACCCACACTTCAGGTGGCAGACGAGTGACTAATCCACCGAGTCGGTGATGATCGATAATTCCCACGACGTTACTTTCTGCCAGCGATGCCGGCCCCTGGGCAGGCTCGGTGAAATCGACCAGCCACACATCACGATCGGTCAGTTCAAACGTCAGCCGTTCGGGCATCGTCAGTCCTGCATGCTCAAAGATAAATTGCGTTTCGCGGTTAGGTTCGCCCAGACGCCATGCCGTCGCCTGCTGGCCACGTAAAGTAAGCCAACGCGCCGTCATGGCGGCGGTACAAATGGCATCGCTATCGGGGTTAAGGTGCCCTATTACATCTATCATTAATCAGTACCTTGTGAAGAGAATGGTTCAAAAGCAAACAATAACGAAAGTATATCGGCTGGACGCATTCTCTTCCATGATCCCACCACCCGGCAGCGCTGTACAAAACATAAGCAAAATAAATCATTTGTAAGTAAAATGGGATAAATGTTAATAATATTTTGCTATCAAGTTATCAAAATCAAACAACTTCACTTGTCACCGATACGACTCTGTTTTTAACATCGCTTATGGAAAAAAATGTTCTGTTCAATCAGCGCATTCGCTTGCGCCACCTTCATACTTTTGTCGCCGTTGCACAGCAGGGAACGTTGGGCCGCGCGGCTGAGACCCTTAACCTGAGCCAACCAGCCCTCTCCAAAACGCTGAATGAACTGGAGCAACTGACCGGTACCCGGCTCTTTGAGCGTGGCCGCCTTGGCGCACAATTAACGCTGCCCGGAGAACAGTTTCTTACCCACGCAGTCAGAGTGCTGGATGCGCTCAACACCGCCGGACAAGCCTTAAACCAGCGCGAAGAGTCACAGACGGATGTCGTACGGATTGGCGCCTTACCCACCGCGGCCCTGGGCATTCTGCCGGCGGTCATTGGCCCGTTCCATAAGCAGCAAATGGAGACCACGCTGCAGGTTGCCACCATGAGTAATCCCATGATCCTGGCGGGTTTAAAGTCAGGGGAAATTGATCTCGGCATTGGCCGTATGGCCGATCCGGAATTGATGGTTGGTCTGAACTACGAGCTGTTATTTCTGGAATCGCTCAAACTGGTCGTGCGCCCTAACCACCCGTTGTTGCAGGAAACCATTACGCTGAGTCGGGTGATGGAGTGGCCGGTGGTGGTTTCACCAAAAGGAACCGCCCCTCGCCAGCACGCAGAGGCGTTGTTGCAAAGTCAGGGCTGCAAAATGCCGCCGGGCTGTATTGAAACGCTGTCAGCATCGCTCTCCCGCCAACTGACGGTCGATTACGACTATGTGTGGTTTGTCCCTTCAGGCGCAGTTAGAGAAGATTTACGCCAGGCGACGCTGGTGTCGTTGCCGATACCCACCCACGGTGCGGGTGAACCCATCGGCATTCTTACCCGTGTCGATGTGCAGCTCTCTCAGGCCGCGCAGATCCTGATCGCCGCAATACGCAAAACCGTACCGTTTTGATGCCAAAAATTAAGGGACCATCAGGTCCCTTAATTGATTTTATTGTTAAAACGTTTCCCAGTTATCGCCACTGGCAGTTGCCGCCTGCGGGCGTGAATGGTCAGGCTTTGTCGTCACAGGCGCGCGTTTAATAGCACTTGTCCCTGTTAAACGGAATGTGCCAACAGCTTCCGTTAAGCGCGCCGCCTGCTCTTCCAGCGATGCCGCAGCGGCAGAGGCTTCTTCAACCAGCGAGGCATTTTGCTGCGTTACCTTATCCATTTCTGAAATTGCCTGACTCACCTGGACGATACCCCGGCTCTGCTCATCAGAGGCCGCTGCAATTTCCAGCATAATGTCGGTGACGCGTTTTACCGCATCGACAATATCCGTCATCGTATTGCCCGCAGCGACCACTTCTCCGGATCCCTGGTCAATCAGTCGGACTGATTCGCTGATCAATCCTTCAATCTCTTTTGCCGCCTGAGCGCTGCGGCTTGCCAGCGTGCGCACCTCACTGGCAACCACGGCAAACCCACGGCCCTGCTCTCCTGCCCGCGCCGCTTCAACCGCTGCGTTCAGCGCCAGAATATTGGTCTGGAAAGCAATGCTGTTAATAACGGCTGTGATTTCGGAGATTTTCTTCGAACTCGTTGAGATATTGCCCATGGTTTTGACCACGCCAGAAACCATCTGACCGCCCCGACTGGCCTTGCCGGAGGCATCTTCTGCCAGCTTGCTCGCATGATGCGCGTTGTCGGCGTTTTGCTTCACCGTCGCCGTCAACTCTTCCATGCTGGCCGCCGTTTGTTCAATCGCCGCAGCCTGTTGTTCGGTACGTGAAGACAGATCGGTGTTCCCCGCCGAAATCTCACTGGTACCGCGATAAATCTCTTCTGCGCCCTGACGCACCGTGCCTACCGTTGTCCCCAGCGAACGTTGCATTGTTTGCAGATGGCGGCTCAGGCGACCAATTTCGCTGCGCCCGGTCGGTTCCTCCGGCATGGTGAGATCCCCCGCTGAAATTTGCTCAATGCGCTGGGCGGCACGCAACAGAGGATGAATGACGGTACGACGCAGAACAATGAACGTCATCACGGTCAGCGCCAGCGCAAGAACGAATGCGCCCAGCATAAAAGCCATACCAAGCTGTGTACGCTGATGCGCCTGTTCGCTTAACTGATTCGCCCTGGTGGTACGAATGTCGATCGCCTTTAACAGCACCTTGTTGTACGCAGAGTCCAGCGGTCTGGCCTGTTCATTTTCATGGTTGATGATCGCTTCAAACATGCCGTTTTTAGCGTACTTCAGCATCGGCTGTAAGCCGTCGGTATAGGCTTTGAAGCTGGCGCTCAGTTCAGCGTCTAACGCTTCATCGGCAGACGTTTTTACCGCGCGTGACATATAAGCATTGAAACCGTCCTGCGATTGCTTAATCCGTTTTTCTGCCTCGGCGATATTGGCCTTCATGTCATCCATTTCGGCAATACGGCTCGCCGCGCCGGCGTGGATCATGTTGATACGCGCGGTACGCAAGTGGTTAGAGCTGTTAGATAACCCCATCCTGACCTGAATCTCATCGGTTACGTCGCGCTGATCGCGATCGGCCTGCATAAGAAAATAGCTTGCCAGCCCGGAACTTAAGGCGAACAGCAGAAGGATGCCACCGAGAATGGAGGAAAACAGCGGAACCAGCCGGATTTGATGCAGAAAGCCCAGTTTATGCTGGGCTTGCATCGATGTAGTGTTGTCCATGACCGTCGACTCTCTTTTAGGGTTTATGCGTGAAAACACGCCCGTTAGATAGTCATCGGCAATCCGGGAAGTTTACTTACCGTGAAAAGCGCCGGATTCGTCACACTTTCACAACATAATTCTAAAAAATTCAGGAAAGTGCCAGCGGAGAAATCCGCTGGCCAATGAATCAGTTATCGCCAAAGTGGATAACGGTACGGATGGATTTACCCTGATGCATTAAATCGAACGCGTCGTTAATCTGCTCCAGCGGTAAACGGTGGGTAATAAACGGATCCAACTGAATTTTCCCGCTCATCGCATCTTCAACCATACCAGGAAGCTGAGTACGCCCCTTCACGCCGCCAAACGCGGAACCGCGCCAGACACGCCCGGTAACTAACTGGAACGGGCGTGTTTTGATCTCTTGTCCGGCTCCTGCCACGCCAATAATGATGCTTTCGCCCCATCCTTTATGGCAGCATTCCAGCGCCGCGCGCATCACGTTAACGTTACCGATACATTCGAAACTAAAGTCCACGCCGCCATCGGTAAGCTCGACAATCACATCCTGAATCGGTTTGTCGTAATCCTTCGGATTGATGAAATCGGTCGCGCCCATTTCACCTGCCAGCGTAAATTTTTCCGGATTGGTATCAACGGCCAGAATACGCCCGGCTTTCGCCTGCGCCGCGCCCTGAATCACCGCCAGGCCAATACCACCCAGACCAAATACGGCGACGGTATCGCCTTCTTTCACTTTTGCGGTGTTATGGACCGCTCCGATACCGGTGGTCACGCCACACCCCAGCAGACACACTTTGTCCAGCGGAGCCTGCGGGTTAACCTTCGCCAGAGAGATCTCCGCGCAAACGGTGTATTCGCTGAAGGTGCTGGTGCCCATATAGTGATAAATCGGCTCGCCGTTATACGAGAAACGGGTTGTGCCATCCGGCATCAGACCTTTGCCCTGGGTCGCACGTACGGCCTGACACAGGTTAGTTTTACCCGATTTACAGAACTTACACTCGCCACATTCTGCGGTGTATAGCGGGATCACATGATCGCCCGGTTTCAGGCTGGTAACGCCTTCACCCACTTCAACCACAATGCCGCCACCTTCATGGCCGAGCACCGCCGGGAAAACCCCTTCCGGATCGTCGCCTGAGAGCGTAAAAGCATCAGTATGGCACACGCCTGTGTGGGTAATTTTAACCAGCACTTCACCTTTCTTTGGCGGTGCGACATCGATTTCGACAATTTTTAACGGTTGGCCGGGGCCGAATGCAACTGCTGCACGTGATTTCATTTGTCTCTTCCCATTATTGCGAGGTGATGGTGTTATTTTAGATAAGCACGCAGAAGATGGCCGATTTCAGCCATGCGCACGGCACGCTGGTCTGGGGTTGTTTCCCCGCTGACCAGTTCGTCTTTCAGGTGGATCTCAACCATTTCGCCCATCAGGCCATTGGATGCGCCGCGCACGGCGGCAATTTGTTGCAGGATAGCCAAACACGGCTCGCCGGACTCCAGCGCGCGCTCAAGCGCATCAACCTGACCGCGAATACGGCGTACACGGGTGAGAATGCGTTTTTTATCTTCGGGTGAATGCGGCATACGCCCTCCAAATACTATAGGGGGGTATACTATCAGTTTTTTTAACTAATTGTAAAATTAATAACTTGTTATTATTTAATACGTTGCACAAACAGCACATTTAGACATATGTGGGCATATAACCGTGTTAAGCGGTTTTAGAGTCGCAGTCCAACACCGAGCGCTTTTCGATGTATTCTGCATCGCTGAACAGTCCGGATTTTTTCTGGAGCAGCGTAACTGGATTGTCACTCGCAAAGAGCAGTCAGTTGAAGACTCATGTAATTATGAACAATACGAATACCCCCGACTACAAACCGGGGGTTTCTATTTTTTAATACGCTATATATATAATAATTAATTACTTATTCCGTAACTGCACACTCTGGCACGCGAATTTCCTTAATGAGCCTGGAAAAACTTTTTAACGAACACATTCCCTGACTATTTTTCTCTTCACATGCAATTAATTTTAAATCAACTTTGCCGGCAGGTTTTTCTAACGACAACGGTTGTATATCCCTCATATCTCTCAGCGTCTGATAAACAAATGAAACCTGAACCCAATCCGTATTATCACTGGTTCTTTTCCACTTTTCGAATACAAGCTCCCCACCAGGAGGGGTATTATCGGGTTGACCGGGTAGCGACCAGTTAAGATCTAAAGCCCCGCTTAAATTTGCAAGATTGGTATCATGACCAGCAATAAACAACAGAGATACGGGTAATTTTATGCCATACCTGTTTTCTGTTGTACCATTTGTCAATAATGCAGTGTCTATCATATCGAGTAATGGTGTGGCTCTACTACGGGCAACTTCTGGAGTTCTTTGCAAAAGATCAAACTGAGCGTTATGCAGACTTAACAAATCTCTCCATTCTTTTTCCCCCGTAATACGCCCCCAGGCTACCTGTGGCATTCCCTGGGCCTCTTGCAACAGAAATATCTCAGTCAGCGTGGAAGAAAGGCTCCAGGCACCAGGTAATGATACATTGTCAGGAGTTACCTTAAGTTCAGACGGTAAAGCCTCTGGTAATGTGCATTTCGTAGACTTTTCTGTAGTCTTACATGTCTCCGATTGTGAGAAATTTAAAACATTTTCCAGGGTCCGAAATGAAGATTGATAGCGTTGGGTATACAGTTCAATATTTCCTCCGGCCCGTTCCAGAATAGCGTTTTTAACCTTCAA
This sequence comes from Citrobacter sp. 21OH12SH02A-Citro, assembly GCF_027919895.1. Classification (NCBI taxonomy): domain Bacteria; kingdom Pseudomonadati; phylum Pseudomonadota; class Gammaproteobacteria; order Enterobacterales; family Enterobacteriaceae; genus Citrobacter; species Citrobacter sp. 21OH12SH02A-Citro. The sequence continues at coordinate 2,322,925 of NZ_CP114801.1, read as the reverse complement.
TGTGTTAAACGAACATGTCCCCATTTTTACTGGATTAAAAAGAGGATCAGTTTTTTCTTCATCCTTCTGATAATGCACTTGAATTTGACATTTTGGTGCTAACCCAGCCAGAAACGCCTCACCCGTTTTACGGGTGCGTTGATCCGTGTCTGCAATAACAGCAACCTGCCCTGGAGATGGGCACGTTTGATTATTCAACAGACCTTTGCTCGTGAACCATAAACGTTGATACTGACCTAATTCAGAAACAAGTTCTCCCCCACGAGGCGTTAGCCATCCTAACGGCACATCCCATTGTGGCCATTGATCGGGTGTGACATCTTTCATTATTGGAGTGAACTTCGTAGGTGCTCTTACTCCATGGCGGCTCACTATCACAACCCGCTCAAGTTTCATACCGTTCTGCTCTTCAGCATGTATTGAGAAAGAACCGCATAAGAGAGAAAAAAATAATAAACGAATGATGAATGTACTCATTACCAGCACCACCTTTTCGTAAGTGAAAAACAAACAACTCGTATAAGCCAGTTCGATAACTGGTTCTATCAGATAGAAATAATCCTACTCCTGAGTTCACAACAATCCAACTTTTTGCATATCAACTTTGTATCTTATCGAAGTATTAAAGGAGCGCTAATTTAGCCGCGCTGGAAAGGTATCCAAGGTTATGGAATCGTTGGCAATTTACAACGTCCTGTCATTGAAAGGATAATTGATCCGGTATAAATAAGGTGGGCGGAAGCCTTGTTTGGCTATCAATTTACCCGCAGCAAATCACTGTATCTTGTTGTATAACGTGGTGAAAGCATGTCTCGCTTCATCGCCCACGGCTGCTGTATCCCTTGCCCGGCAAAGTAGAGCGTTCCTTTCCCCTTTTCAGCATTAAGAGTATCCAGTAGGTCCATCAATTTATCGCTGTTACGCCGCGGGGCGTTATTATCAAAAAGATTCAGCTGTGCAACGCCAGAGCTAAAAAAATCCCCCAGCATAACGCCCGCTTTTTGATAACGTAGCCCCTCTCGCCAAACGGCGTCCAGGCTGCGCGTGGCTGCTGTAATAATGTCCCGGCTATCCTGAGTTGGCGTCAGCAGTTTTATCGATGCGCTGTTACCGTAATAAGGTTCATTCAGGGCAAACGGACTGGTTTTGATAAACGTAGAGATAAACCGGCAGTACTGGTGTTCTCTGCGCAGCTTTTCCGCAGCACGTGAAGCATAGGTGCAAATGGCCTCTCTCATGGCGTTGTAATCCGTGAGTTTTTCACCAAACGATCTTGAGCAGATAATTTCCTGCTTATCCGGCGCAAACTCTTCCAGCGCCAGACAAGGCTCACCGCGCAATTCCCGGACGGTTCGCTCAAGCACGACGCTGAAATGTTTACGAATGAAGCGAATATCGGTACCCGCGAGGTCGAGAACCGTTTTAATGCCCATGACGTCCAGTTTCTTGCCGATACGGCGTCCGATGCCCCAGACTTCATCAACCGGGAGTGCTGCCATCAGCTTACGCTGGCGTTCAATATTTGAGAGATCCACGACTCCGCCCGTCTGTTCCTGCCACTTTTTGGCCGCATGGTTCGCCAGTTTGGCCAGGGTTTTGGTCTGAGCAATGCCGACCCCAACCGTGAGACGTGTTTTCTGCAAAATGGTTGCTCTGATTTCCTGACCAAAATCCGTAAGATCCCTGCAGTTTCGCACGCCCGTTAAATCACAAAAGGCTTCATCAATACTGTATATCTCCACGCGTGGCGACAACTCCTCCAGAATCGACATCACCCTGCTGCTCATATCCGCATACAGTTCGTAGTTCGAACTAAAACAGAACACGCCATAGCGCCTGAACAGATCTTTCTGTTTGAAGTACGGAGCGCCCATATTAACGCCAAGCGCCTTTGCCTCTACGCTACTGGCAATAACGCAGCCATCGTTGTTTGAAAGAACGACAACGGGCTTCCCTTTCAGATCAGGCCGGAATGCCGACTCACAGCTGGCATAAAACGCGTTAACATCCACCAGTGCAAACATCATCAGCCCGCTGCTTTAATGATAAATGTCACCACGCCAAATATATCCAGCGTGTCCTCGCTGCTAATCATGATCGGCGCGTAGGCGCTGTTCTCTGGCTTCAGCATCACAACCGGATGTAATTGCAGGCGTTTAACGGTGAATTCGCCCTCAACGGCGGCAATAACGATGTCTCCATGGGCAGGTTTTCTGGCGCTGTCGACAATCAGTAAATCGCCCTCGCCGATCCCTGCCCCCCTCATGGAGTCGCCAGATGATTTAACAAAATAGGTTGCGCTGGGATGCCGTACCAGCAGGTCATTGAGGTCGATACGTTTCTCAACGTAGTCCTGCGCAGGAGATGGAAAACCGCAGGGCACAAGATCGCTAAATAACGGAAAGTGTTTAATTTCGCGGTGTTCCGCAGGCTGGAAAAACAACATAATAATCTGCCTCTCATTTACTGTATTTATATACAGTAGTTTTAATAAGAGCAGCAATCAAGTAGCGAGTGTGATGAACTGGACGTTGTTTAACCATCTTGCCGGTAAGTTTTTATGATGTCTGGAAAAATAATCGGCTAAAAAAATACCCCGCATTTGCGGGGCATTACATCAGGAGCGTTTTCGCGGCATCATGCGCAGCAGCGTATTGTCCTTCCATAAATAGTGGTGCATCAGGGCCGCAGCGGCATGCAGAGCAATAACAAAATAGCCCAGATTTGCCAGCGTCACGTGCCAGGACTTCAGCATATCCACTACATCAAAATTGGCCTCTGCCGCATGCGGCATAACGATGCCGAATGCAATCCACGGGTTACCCCGGTTGTACATCATCACCAGTCCAATAATCGGCAGAACAATAAACAGCAGATAGATAACCAGATGCCCCAGATGCGCCATTCCGGTCATCATCGGCTTCGGTTTTGGCACAATCGGCGGTGCCGGATATTTTAGCCTGACCAGCAGACGCGCCACCATCAGCGTTAAAATAGTGATGCCACAGGATACGTGCACCATGTTAAATAAGGGACGATAGCTGCGCGGGAAAAATCCGCGAAACTCCATAGCGCTGTAGGCCACAATGACCAACAAAAAGACCAGCCAGTGAATGCCAATTTGCAGGCCAGAATACTTATTCCCCATAACACTTCCTGAATAAAAACAATAATGCGTCACCATAACGGGCTTTTGTTAAAAATTCATTAACTTTTGCTCACCCGGCTTATTCTTATGGATCGCCAGCAAAGTGTGAGAATTGCGCCGGGTGGCGTACTGGCTCACCCGGCGAAAAATTAGGACTGCAGATACACCACCTGCGTTTGCAGATATTCGTTCAGACCGTGTTTACCGTCAGCTCCGCCAATCCCGGACTTGCGCCAGCCAGCATGAAAGCCTTGCATCGCCTCGAAGTTTTCACGATTAATATAGGTTTCGCCAAACTTCAGCCCTTTAATCGCTTTCATCGCCGTATTCAGATTCTGCGTATAGATCGATGAGGTCAGACCGTAATCGCTGTCATTGGCCATCGTCAGCGCCTGTTCCAGCGTATCAAACGCTACCACCGGTAGCACCGGACCAAACGTCTCCTCGTGCATAATCGCCATCTCCTGGCGCACGTCTAACAGTAACGTCGGAGGATAGTAATACCCTTTGCCGGAAACGGCCTTACCGCCCAGCACCACTCTGGCGCCTTCCTGCACCGCTCGTGCAACTTTCTGCTCTACACGCTCCAGCGCAGCGGCGTTAATCAGCGGCCCCATTGCAATATCATTGCGCTCAGCCGGATTGCCAAACTGCACGGCTTTCATCGCCTCGCCCAGACGATTGACGAATTGGTCATAAATACCTTTCTGAACGTACACGCGCTCGGCACAGTTGCATACCTGTCCGGTGTTGATCACCCGCGAGTCAACAATTGCCTTTACGGCCAGTTCAAGATCGGCATCATCCATCACAATAGCCGGGGCCTTGCCACCCAACTCCAGACAAACTTTGGTGATATTTTTAGCCGCCGCAGCCATAATTTTCTCACCCGCCCCGACGCTACCGGTCATGCTCACCATGGCCACCTTCGGGTTTGCGGCCAGCGCCTGACCGACCGTTTCACCACGTCCCAGTACCAGATTAAATACGCCGCGCGGCAAGCCAATATCATCAACAATTTTGGCAAAGGCGATGGCGTTATTCGGTGTAAATTCACTCGGCTTAATGACAATGGTATTACCCGTCAACAGTGCGGGAGCCAGTTTGCGGGCAATCAGGAAAAATGGAAAGTTCCACGGCAGAATGCCCGTAGTCACGCCCAAAGCGCGCTTAAACAGCAGAATATTCTCGCCCGGACGATCGCTTTGCAGGATCTCACCTTCATAGCGACGCGCCCACTCCGCCATATAATCGATATAGTCGGCGGTAAACGAGACTTCGACCTCAGCCAGTTGCTGTATTTTTCCACCCTCCGCCACAATCAGCGCGCTGATTTCACTGGCTCGCTGACGGATACCCGCAGAAATTTTGCGTAACCAGTTCGCCCGTTCAATGGCGGGCAGCGCTTCCCATTGCGGCTGAGCGCGCTGTGCAGCATCGATCGCTTTACACGCATCCTCGGCACGTCCATCGGGAATACGCGAGATCACCTCTTCCGTGGCAGGATTGACGACATCAATCCAGGCATCATCGTGCCAGGTCACAAACTGCCCATCGATATACATAGGATGTTGTACGGGTACTGACATGCGGCTCTCCTGTGATTGATTTGTTTTTAACAAGTAAAACTATTGTTAATTAATATCAATCATGCAGGTCGTATTATGGCTGGAGTGGCTGTTCTGTGAGCGGCTTCATAAAAGCGTCTGGCAAAGTGATGATGAAGGGAAAAAACAGGTGTGATTTTTGCCCGTTTGCCGCAAAACGCCGACAAACGGGCAACAGGAATTACAGAGAGCGGCTCTCCAGTAAGTCAGTCAGCACGATGTCATTTTGCAACTGCTGCCAGGCTTGCTCAACGTTCTGAGGAATATCAACATGGGCAATAAAATCGCGGCCACAAGGCCCATAACCGGTGGCATCATCACGCAGGCGAGGAAGTTCACCGGTTATGAGAGACAGATAGCGATCCACTGACCACAAACCTTCTGCTGCTGGCACAAAATCCACGCCGTCTTGCTGTGGGGCCAGCTCAGGGATGAATCCAGGGAAACTCAACCAGCGCGGCGCATGCGGCTCATCGCGGGTTACGCGCTGAAAGGTTGCCATCGTGCGACGTTGCATAGTGGGATCCTGTACCACAATGACGGTATGAATACTTTCCGTCGCCTGATTCAATAATGCACAGCTAAAACGGGCATTCTCACCGCAGTTTGTTGACTGGTCTTCCACCCAAATCTTCTCCCCCGGGATTTGCCAGAACTGATGTGCGATATCGGCAAGGATCGCCGCTTCCGCGCGTCCGGTGGTACGAATGATGTTGTAACGAGGATGCTCTGCAATCGCGTCATACAAAAATCGTGTGGAGTGACCGATGCCACCGCTAATCAACAAGGGAACCTGTTGCTCTTTCGCGATCCGGCAGGCGGCGTCGATGGTCGGAATAACCGCGTTCCCTGCCAGAATCACGCAATCTGACTGAACGGTGATATTCCCCGTAAAATCATTCTGCGCCAACCATCGCCCTACAGTATTGATCGCCGCAAGCGTGGTTGCGGAAAGTGTCGGAAACTGGCTCATACTCATGACTCCTGATCTTAATACTTTATCGGGTTGCATACCGGGCGGTGACGTCACCTTACCCGGTATGCTGTCTGGTACCGATTTATCCCGAAATTTGCTCCATCGCCTGCAAAATACGTTTATCGGAAATCGGATACGGCGTACCAAGCTGCTGGGCAAAATAGCTGACGCGCAGCTCTTCTATCATCCAGCGGATCTCTTTGACATCGTCATCTTCACGGCGAGCGGGAGGCAGTTTATTGAACCACTGCTGCCAGGCCTGCTGCACGCTATCCACTTTCAGCATCTGCGCACGGTCACGATGCGGGTCGATAGCCAGTTTTTCCAGACGCTTTTCGATAGCCTGCAAATAACGCAGCGTATCGCCCAGACGCTTGAAACCATTGCCGGTAACAAATCCACGGTACACCAGCCCGCCCATCTGCGATTTGATATCCGCAAGCCCCAGCGCCATGGTCATATCCACGCGCCCTTTCAGACGTTTGTTGATATTAAACACTGCGGTCAGAATTTGTTCGACCTGCTTAGCAATATCCACCACCGTATCATTCAATTCAGCCCGCACTTTCTCATGCAGCGCCGCAAAGCCTTCTTCGGTCCACACCGGACCACCGTTGGCGTCGATCAGTTGATCCACACCACAGGATATACAGTCGTCAATCAAATCCAGCACTTTACCGTACGGGTTAAAATACAGCCCCAGCTTGGCTTTGTTGGGCAGTTTCTCATGCAAATATTTGATTGGTGAAGGAATATTCAGCAACAACAGGCGGCGTAAACCGCACCACATCGCCTGCTGTTGCTCCAGCGGGTTATCAAACAGTTTGATGGCAACGCTGTCACGCTCATCCACCAGCGCTGGCCAGGCTTTTACCTTATAGTTACCGCGTTTTTGCTCGTAACTCTCCGGAAGCTGACCGAAGCTCCAGATGTGCAACCCGCTCTGTTCGATACCGTCATCCGCCACCGCAGACAATGTTTCCTGCACTTTACCCTTCAGTGCGTCTTTCAGATCCTGTAGCGAACGTCCTTCCTGCAGCTTTTTGTTCTTATCATCCACTACCCGGAAGGTGATTTTTAGGTGATCGGGCACCTGATCCCAATGCCAGTCTTCACGGTCAACGGTCACGCCGGTCATGCGGCGCAGTTCACGCTCCAGCGAGTCGAGCAGCGGCAGTTCCAGCGGCGTGACGCGGCCTAAAAACGCTTCCGCATAGTTCGGCGCGGGCACAAAGTTGCGTCGTACCGGTTTCGGCAGAGACTTAATCAGGGCGATAACCAGTTCACGGCGCAGCCCCGGAATTTGCCATTCAAAACCGCTCTCTTCGATCTGATTGAGCACCGGGAGCGGAATATGTACGGTCACACCGTCCGCATCGGCTCCGGGTTCGAACTGGTAACTTAACCGTAGTTTGAGATTGCCCTGATGCCAGAAGTTCGGGTAATCCAGCTTACTGATTTTTTCCGCGCCCTCTTTGATGAGCATGCTCTTTTCAAAGTTGAGCAGATCCGGCGTTTCACGGCTGATCTTTTTCCACCAGCTGTCAAAGTGACGCGCGGAGACTACATCATGGCTGATGCGTTGGTCGTAAAACTCAAATAGCGTCTCATCATCAACCAGAATGTCGCGACGGCGCGATTTGTGCTCTAACTCTTCCACCTCAGCGCGTAACTTCAAATTGTCACGGAAAAACGCATGGCGCGTTTGCCAGTCGCCTTCCACCAGAGCATGGCGGATGAACAGTTCACGCGACAACGCGGGATCGATCTGGCTGTAGTTCACCTTACGGGCTGCAACAATCGGTAAACCGTAGACGGTAACCTTTTCTGTTGCCATCACTGCGCCCTGCGCACGTTCCCAGTGCGGTTCACTGTATGAACGTTTGATCAGATGCTGGGCAACCGGTTCGACCCACTCAGGATCGATGCGTGCAGCAATACGTCCCCACAGGCGGCTGGTTTCCACCAGCTCCGCTACCATCGTCCACTTCGGCGGTTTTTTAAATAGACCAGAGCCTGGGAAGATCGAGAAGCGAGCGTTACGCGCCCCGGTAAATTCCTGTTTATCGGCATCTTTCATCCCGATATGTGACAGTAAACCGGTCAGCAACGCGACGTGGATCTCTCTGTATTCGGCGGGTTCGCTGTTAACAGGAATCCCCAACTCTTTCACCACCTGGCGCAGTTGCGTGTAGATATCCTGCCATTCACGCACGCGCAGGTAGTTCAGAAAATCAAGTTTGCACTGACGACGGAACTGGTTTGACGACAGCGCTTTCTGCTGCTCGCCGAGATAGTTCCACAGATTCACAAATGCGAGGAAATCAGACTCTTTGTCGTGGAAACGGCGATGCTTCTCGTCGGAGGCCTGCTGCTTGTCCATCGGGCGCTCGCGCGGATCCTGAATAGACAGCGCCGAGGTGATAATCATCGCCTCACGTACGCAGCCATGTTTTTGCGCTTCCAGCACCATGCGCGCCAGGCGTGGATCCACCGGCAGTTGCGAGAGCTGACGGCCCAATGGCGTCAGTTTGTAAGCGGTTGCCTGTTCGTCGGTGGTTATCGCCCCCAGTTCTTCGAGCAGGCGTACACCGTCCTGAATGTTACGTTTATCCGGCGCTTCAACAAACGGAAACGCCGCGATATCGCCCAGCCCCAAGGCAGTCATCTGCAAAATAACGGACGCCAGGTTGGTACGCAGGATCTCCGGGTCGGTAAACTCCGGGCGCGACAGGAAATCGTCTTCGGAATACAGACGAATACAGATCCCCTCCGAAACACGACCGCAACGGCCTTTACGCTGGTTGGCAGAGGCCTGCGACACCGGTTCAATCGGCAAGCGCTGAACTTTGGTGCGGTAACTGTAACGGCTGATACGCGCAGTACCCGGATCAATCACATACTTGATCCCCGGAACGGTCAGCGAGGTTTCCGCCACGTTGGTCGCCAGCACGATACGGCGACCGCTGTGCGACTGAAACACACGGTTCTGCTCGCTGTTGGAAAGACGCGCATACAGCGGTAGCACTTCGGTATGGCGCAAATCCAGCTTATTCAGCGCATCGGCGGTATCGCGGATTTCGCGCTCGCCGCTCATGAAGATCAAAATGTCTCCCTGACTTTCACGGCCTAACTCATCTACGGCATCAAAAATTGCCTGCAATTGGTCACGCTCGGTGTCATCTGCGTCTTCAACAATTGGACGATAGCGAACTTCCACCGGATAGGTTCGACCAGAGACTTCGATAATCGGTGCATTATTGAAATGCTTTGAAAAACGCTCCGGATCGATGGTCGCCGAAGTGATGATAATTTTTAGATCCGGACGGCGCGGCAGAAGCTCTTTCAGATAGCCGAGCAGAAAATCGATATTCAGGCTGCGCTCATGCGCTTCATCGATGATGATGGTGTCGTACTGCATCAGCAGCCGATCCTGCTGGATTTCCGCCAGCAGGATACCGTCCGTCATCAGCTTAACCATGGTGTTGTCGCTGACATGATCGCTAAAACGGACTTTATAACCGATACAACCGCCCGGCTCGGTTTGCAGCTCTTCTGCAATACGGTTCGCCACAGTACGCGCCGCCAGACGACGCGGCTGGGTATGGCCGATCAGCCCTTTTACCCCGCGCCCGAGCTCCATACAGATTTTGGGTAACTGAGTGGTTTTCCCTGACCCCGTTTCCCCGGCGACAATCACCACCTGGTTATCGCGTATCGCTTCCAGAATATCCTGTTTTTTCTGACTGACGGGCAGGTTTTCCGGGTAGCTGATGACCGGACGCGCGGCTTCACGCAGCACAACTTTACCTGCAGCGTGATCAATCTCTTTTGCCATCTCCTGGTAAATGGCCTGTTGTGCATCAGGATTTTTAACCTTCTTCACGCCCTGCAGGCGGCGGGCAAAACGCTGTCTGTCACGCAGCATCAGTGAATCCAGCTGTTGCTGCAACATGTTGAAGGTTAATTTTTGTTGTTCTGTCATAGCGTTAAAAGGCAGTGCTCTGCCGGGTTAAATCTCTTTTAGATGATAGGTATAGAGTACCACATCAGCGCTTTTCATGTGTTGTTCAATAATTTCGAACATAGGATTCGATATATTGCGCTATCACTGCGACAGGATTGTGAATAAAGTGTCAACAAGCAACGGGGCACTCCCCCTTCAAACACATAAAAGGAAACACCCATGAGCAAGGTATTAGTTCTTAAATCCAGTATTCTGGCAGGGTACTCTCAGTCTGGTCAGTTGTCTGATTATTTTGTTGAACAGTGGCGTGAAAAGCACTCCGCTGATGAAATCACCGTCCGTGACCTGGCTGCAAATCCTGTTCCGGTACTGGATGGCGAACTGGTGGGTGCGCTGCGCCCGAGCGATGCACCGCTGACACCGCGTCAGCAGGAAGCGCTGGCGTTGTCCGATGAGCTGATTGCTGAGCTGAAAGCGCATGATGTGATTGTTATCGCCGCGCCGATGTATAACTTCAACATCCCAACCCAGCTGAAAAACTATTTCGATCTGATTGCCCGTGCAGGTGTGACTTTCCGTTATACCGAGAAAGGTCCGGAAGGTCTGGTGACGGGTAAACGCGCAGTCGTGTTGACCAGTCGTGGTGGTATCCATAAAGATACGCCGACCGACCTGATCACGCCGTATCTGAACGTATTCCTGGGCTTTATTGGCATCACCGACGTGAACGTCGTCTTTGCTGAAGGCATTGCGTACGGCCCGGAAGTGGCGTCCAAAGCGCAGTCCGATGCGAAAGCCGCTATCGACAGCGTCGTCGCTGCCTGATAATTCACCCTCTCACCATCCGGTGGGAGGGTTTCTCCAGCATTTACTTCTTTACCTGCACCTGTTTGCCGTGAATGCGGTTAATATCACGCCAGATGGTTGCATAATCTCTGCACTTCGCCAGATTCTCTTCCCAGCAATGCAGCAAAAATTGTTCTGGCTCGGCAACATCCCGGCTTAACAGCTTGAATATCCAACGATTCCAGACATACCACTTGAAAAGCCACATGATTTCACTCCGCAACGCGACCGGTGTTGAACTATATCAGCCTCAGTTTGATGCCGTGTGGCAACTATTGCGATGTCGATGAATAAGTCAGATGAATACTACAGTAGCAGCACCAACCAGAAAGCCCACAGAACTGTAACAAGACAGAGCGTTTTTCGACATTGTCGCAATGCACCTGACTGGCGTTCAGCCAGCGTCAGGGCTTTCAGCCGTTCGCGTCGCCAGATAAAGTACAACGCGTTTCCGGCCTGCTTGTTGTTTTGCTTATTAATCAGCGAAAAATAGCGCTGGTCGAGCCACAGTCGCCAACAACCAAACCAGACCACAGCGCACAGCAATGCAATGACGGCGCGCACGACACCAGGTGAAGCAACAAACAGCGCCCACACCATCGGCGGGAGGGAAAAAAGCAGAATGAAGCGCCAGCTTGCCAGCGTGTGCCGTAGCAAAGCGTGCTGAAGCACCTCAGCATCTGTTACATTGTCACTTTCCGTTGCCATTGTTGCAGCATCTCCAGATGTTTATCAGTCAGCACCACATGTGGTCGACTTGCTCGAATTTGCACCACGGCGTGCTCTACCGTCGGCGCATGGCCATAACGCAACAGCCACGCTGCGACCACCATTGCACTGCGCGACAATCCTAAGGCACAGTGCACCAGCACAGTTCCCTGCCCCACACGCAGAGTTTCCAGACTGTCCACCGCCTGCTGTAGCTCGGCTTCATGTGGGATCACTAAATCCAGCATCGGTACACAATGATAAGTGTGCGAGGCTGTCGCCCGTCCACGCGAAAACTCAAAGGTTAAGTCGAGCACCGCCTTTTGCGCCGGCGCGCAGCGCGGAAAACTGCCGAGATATACGCCAGCCACAATCGGACTTACTGCCGGTATACGGCGGGTGAACCAGAGCATCGACAGCCACATTCCTGAACGCCACGGTAATGATAGCCAGTAAACAGAGGGAGGCAGTCGACCCTGTAAATCTTTCGCCGTCACCACCGCGCCGAATCCAGCGTAACCGCAGCCGACCATCAACAAGGCCAGCGCTGGCCATAACAACCATGGCGTCAGCAACGCTGCGGTAAAAAAACATAATGCCGAGCCCAGAAGGTAGCGGCGCATCAGCCTCAGACAGGCTACATCCGGTTTGCACCAGCGCCAGCGGCATTGTTCCGGTACCATCCAGTCAATCAGCATGCCAGCCACCAGCCCGGTAATAATATCGATAAAGTGATGCTGCCAGGTGGTCAACACCGATAGCGCGATCAGTAAAGACCAGCCATCGCACAGTCTGCGCCAGCCGCCGGACAGATGGCGACTGAAATGCCGCCACAGCAGCCAGCAGAGAATGATATGCAGCGACGGCGACTGGTTATAGGGCAGATCGAACTGTTCGAGCTGTGCAAACAGCCAACCCGCCGCGCCCGTCACTTCGGGGCGGGTAAAGCTAAACTGTAACGGGAACAGTAAAAAACCGCCGCAGGCAATCAACGATGCCAGTACCAGTCTGAGCACCAATCGACGCTGCTCGAAACGCGTGGTGCAAACAAACAGGGATAACCCGTAAAACAGATCCAGACTCCAGTACGGGATGATGGTCCACGGAATAAAAGGAATAGCAGATTCCCAACCAAAGACGATGCTACCTACGTTCTGATACTGAGCATCTTGCCAGGCGGTAAACTGATTCACCTTGCCGTACGTAAGGAAAAAAAATGGTGCCAGCAGCAGTAACCAGCCCACCGCCTGCACCATAACTTTACGCTGTTCAGGAAGCACGGCGTACCGCCATAGAAACGGTGAAAATCCCCCATTCATCAATCAGTTGGGTGCACTTCTCAAAGCCTGCCTCGCGAATCAACGCATCCATTTCACCCTGCGTACGCACGCGCATAACCCATGCTTTGCCGTCTTTATGACTGGTCAGCGACCAGGCTATTGTTTTAAGCTGCGGATGCCACGGCTGCCCGGTGTATATCAATAGGCCCCCTGGCGCTATCGCATCTGCAAGCCCGGCCAGAGAGTTTTTAACCAGCAAATTATCTGGAAAAAGCTCGTACAAACCAGAGACAATCCCCAGAGTAGGACGAGGTTCCAATGCCGCCAGTTCTTCACGGTTGAAGGCATCGCCTTGTTCAAAGCGTGCAATGTCAGTCAGACCTCTGCTGGCGATCATTTCCCGCCCTATATTCACATTCAATTTACTGTAATCGCGCAGTAAAATTGAGCGTACCGCCGATTCGCCAGCCAACGCATCGAACACATAACGCCCGTGTCCGGCAGCAATATCCACCACATGTACCGGCGTGCCCTGCTCCGCCAGTTGTGCAACCGCCTGGCTAATCAACATCTGCAGATGAATCTTACGTTGACGGATCCCTTTCCAGCCCACGCTGTTGAGGTAGTTTTTGTCAATCAAACGCCCCAGCGCGCTGCTGCCCTGCGGCTGATTACGATAGACGTAATCCAGCGTACTCCCCGAATCGAAGCCGGTTTCAAATCCCAGACGAACGCCTGTCGATTGTGTCCCGAGAAGCTTCATGCCATAGCGCAGGCCACGATACGCAATGTCGTCGAGAGAATATGGCGCGGGTCCCCCGCTGAGCATCCGCCAGGTATCAGCGCCAGGGCTCCAGCGATCTTCGTTGCTGTAATCAAAACGCTGCAGTGGCATAGCATATAAGGTGGTAATGAAATTACGCATTTTGTCGAACGCCAGATGCCGGTCTTTCTCCCCCAGCGTATCGTGATAAAACCCCGGCAACACGTGCAGCTCCTTGAGAGGATTTCTCAGGCGCTGATAAAAATCAATTTGCGGCTGGCGATGCACGACAAAATCATCCCCGGACACCAGCAATTGCACAGGCATCGTAATGGCGGCAGCATCGCTGACAATGCGTTCTGCCGTTTTGTAGAGATCCAGCAGAATGTTCACCGCAATGGCACGGGTGATCTGGGTATCAAGGTTAAAGCTCGCTACACGATCGACATCGTGCGTCAGGTATTTTCCTTTAACATAAGAGTTAACGAAAAACAGACCGCGCAGTCGTTGCATCAGCGCCAGTCCAGGACGGGCAAACGGCACATACAATTTTACTTTGAAAGCCGGTGATGCCAGTACTAATCCACGAATAGCGGGGGCATAGTCATGAGCCCAGGTTGCGGCCAATACCGCGCCAACGCTCTGAGCCACGATCACCACATCTTCCATTGCGGCATGACTGTCAGCAGCGGCGAAACGCACAAACTCTTCAACATCCTGTACCGAACGCGCCAGAGAAGGGCTATAACCGCGCTGGCCTGGAGAGTGGCCGTGACCACGAGCATCCCAGGCATAGAATGCGGTGTCCGGCATCGCCAGCTCATCCACAATATGCTGCAACCGTCCGGAATGTTCGTGACCGCGATGGAACATGACGATCACTTTCGTCGTCGCACCCGGCGCCGTAGCCGGCCAGTGGCGGAAAAACAGTTCAGTGTTGTCGCTGGTCACAAAATGTCGTTCGTCAGGTATTCGTGTATTACTCATGCGAATGTAATCCTTTAGTTTGTTGCTCCAACAGCAACAGTTGCTGTCTGAGTCCGTTCATAAAGAGGTGTTTATCCCCATGAAAATGCAACGTTCTGCCAATATTGACGTCAATAAACAGCGGCAGCGGTATACGGTTCCCTTTCGCCATCACAGATTCTGTGCCACGTAGCCAGACGGGAATGATCGGTACCTCCGGTACATGCTGGCTCAGATGCCACAATCCAGATTTCAACGATGACAATTTTCCAGGTTCACCCCGCGTACCTTCCGGAAAGAGGATCAGAATCTTTCCGTCGCGTAATGCCTGTTCACACTGCGCTAACGGATTAGTTTCTCCGCCTTTTCGCGAAATGGGAATAATGTTGATAATATTTAGCGCAAACCAGGCCATTGCTTTATTACGCAGGAAATAGTCAGCGGCAGCCACCGGATGGACCGACGACTGGCGGCGCAGCGGAAAGAGCGAAAGCAGCGCAAAAACATCCATATGGCTGTTGTGATTGGCAACGATAATTGCCGGACCGCATGCAGGTAAACGTTCCCGGTGCTTGATACGTAACCCCAGCCACAGCCAAATCACCGGCCAGACAATACACAGCGTAAACAGCGTTCGCAGAATTGAACTCAGCATAAGTTAGTAGCAAAAGTAACGAATGAAATGGAAAAATACCGGCGCGGTGAAGATCAGAGAATCCAGCCGGTCAAGGATCCCACCATGACCCGGCAGCAATGTTCCGCTGTCCTTCACGCCGATATCGCGTTTGATTGCTGACATCACCACATCCCCACAAAAGCCACTGATGCCGATAATAAAACCCGCCAACAATGACAATGGAATGCTTAACGGCGTCATCAGTGGCCCAAGCAGCGCCGCCATCAGCGTGGTGGTCGCTACGCCGCCGACCAGTCCCCCCAGCGTCTTATTAGGACTGACTTTGGGCATGACTTTGATGCGCCCAATTGATTTACCCCAAAGGTACTGCGCAATATCGTTGAATTCCGTTAAGCCAACCAGGAACAGTACCAGCAATGCACCGGTTTGTTTGCCGTCATCAGGCAAAACCAGCAAAAAAGCGACATGGCTGAAGGCAAACACGGTAGTCATCAGGCTCCAGTGATGCTGCGAGGCGTAGCGCAAGAAGCCATGAGTATCGCCCGCAATGACCATCCGCACGGGTAAGAATAAAAAAGCGTAGACCGGGATAAACACCACAAACATACCGTACCAGTTAATGCCAATCAGCCAGTAGTTAATCGGAATAGCAATGAACATCCACAGCAACGGCATGCGATCGGTCTGACGCGACGGCACCAGCGTTAAAAACTCCTTTAACGCCATGAAGCTGACCAGCGCGAAAAAGATCAGTGCCAACCAGTGTGGGCTTAAAATCGCCAGAGAAAACAGGATGATGATTAGCCACCAGGTGCGAATACGTAACGTCAGTTCCCGCCAGTCTTTATCCGGCCGTCGCCACACCAGTAAGCCATTCACCACCGTTGCAACCAGCAGCAGTGCAAAAATGACCGCAAGTGACTGCTCCAGCAGCATCATTTCGTCCCCTCTTCGCATAATGCGCTCTTACAGCGATTAACCACCGTCCATAGCAGCAGGAGGGTAGCAATACCCCACAACACGTTGTTCCACTGTACAAGCTGCGGCCACAGAGTCAGTGCCAGGCCCCATGCGCCAAATACCAGCGCCCGGTCACTTTTGCCCAGCGGTCCGGCATAGCAGCGAACACCATTAATCGTTTGCGCCAGAACGCCGCAAAACTCCGTCATTACCGCACAAAACAGCATCACCATAACCAGTATTACGTTACTGTCAGGGAGAAGCATAAACGGCAGATAAAGCGCTATATCAGAAAGAATATCCCCGCTTTCGTTTAGAATAGCCCCAAGGCGCGATTGTTGGTGACATTCACGCGCCAGCATGCCGTCGAGCGCATTAAGCACCATTCGGATAAACAGCACGATGGGCAGAAGAACAAAATATTCGGGTTGGGGGAAAATCACCAGTACGCCACCGGTCACAAAAGAAAGCGCCATTGCGGCGAGAGTTACGTGATTCGCCGTGACGCCATTCTTATGTAGCCAAAACATCAATGGGCGTAAAAGTGTCTGAAAGGCGGGCTTGATCTGATAAAGCGTCATCATCACTCCTTGATAATTTACGGTCTTGACTATAGTGAATTAATTATCAATACCCGCCTAATACTTTCCTTTGGTGTAAAAACAAATCGGATTCTATCTACAACTTCGTCATTATTTTCTCAACCACTTACCATTGATGCCCTGGACGTACTCCCCTGGTTTAGCCCGAGCGACCAGCTTTTGTCCGGCCATTTTCGCCACTTCATCTGGAGGAATGTTATTGCTCTCAGCCAGTTGCTGATAGCTGGCGCTGCGTGCTTTATTAATCTCTCTCACCAGCGCCTGCGTTTCGGCGTCGGTTTGCAATGCCACCAGATAACCATTAAGCGTTTCGCCCACCCGCCCCTGGGATCTGGCTTCATTCAAGGTCAATGCCCACCCATTGCCACTGAATAAACTCAATGCCACCAGGATCACTGCAAGCTGTTTTTTCATCGTGACCTCAGAACAAATCGCTGCGCGATTTTAATAAGCTCTCAACGTCTTTATCGACTTTGATATGGATCTCATGCTCGATTTTGACGTTCATATTAATAGTGATCGGCTCTTTAGGCGCAGCCACTTCGATTCTGGGTGTGCACCCGATCAGCAGAGATGAAGCCAGCAGACCCAGCATGGCAGCTATCGTTTTCATTGTTGTTCCTCACATTCCTTGCCTTCCGGGCAATGGGATTCCGGCAGCGCTGCATTTTGTTCAAGCCATGCCTGTAAATTGTCGCCAAAACGCAAACTACGCCATAGCGTAAAGACGTTTTCCTCATGGGTGTAATTCAAATTAACCGTCCCCACTTTGCCATCCACCCGGCTATTGCCAGTTACGGTTGCCTGCATGGTTAAGACACCGAGATTATCCAAATTTATTTTCGTCCAGGAATGGCTTATTTCCATATAACGCAGCCAGTTAATGGCTGCACCGGCTGCCATATTATCTTTGACGACGGCATCCGCCGTGTCTTTATCAATACGCAGCGTCATAGGCCCCGGGTTGGTCAGCCAGCCGTCTTTAATGATCCACTTTTCGTTATCCAGCCATAACGGCAACGCACCGCTGACCGGGCCAGACATGGCGAATTGCTTGGGATTAACCGCGCTGATAAGCTCGCTGGAAGAGATATTCTGCACCCGTAATAATGCCGGATCGTGCTGCGGCATCCGCAGTTGTTGCATGATGACTTTGCCCCCCAGCAGTTCGGCGCTGACATCGCTTAACAGTAACGGATTGTCTTCACTCCAGGGATACGCCCCCTGTAGATCGGCGGCGATATTTTTCACCGTCACCTGATTCACCACTTCCGCAATACGCAGTGAAATAGGTCCACGCGTACCCAGTTGCCATGCGCCTTCACTAAACCGGAAAGGCAACACAAAATCGACGCCATTAATTTGGTTATCGGGCATCCAGGCGCTACCGCCTTTTAATACCCCATGGCCGCCCGCTTCAAAGCCCTGTTCCGGGGCAGCGGAAAACGCAACCTGCGCATACAGTTCACCTTCACGTAGCTTCATTTTCCAGTCTGGTGGGATGAGCGGTTGGAATACGGTGAGCGATTGTTTTGGCCACCAGGCCTGTCCGCGCAGGCGGATCCCGTCCCAACGGCCATTTACCTGTACTGGACCTATCGCGCCCGCGTGAAGCTGGCCTTTAAACTGGAAAATCGTCGGGTCGGTGCCTTCCACGCTGAACTTCAAGGTTGACGGCGGTAACACGCTCCCCCCGGTAAAGGTGGTGTTCCCTGCGTCCAGCGACAGCGCGCCGCTAAAAGTCGGTTTGTTGGCATCCCGTACCCAGACGATCGGCTCGTCCATCACCAGGCGCGGGCTTTCCACCTTCATGGTGCCGTATTGCAGGTGGTCAAATCCGGTGGAGAGATCAAAAAGCTTCAGGGTGTTGTCATGCCATTCGCCCTTACCCGCCACGTCCCAACGCGCATGCATTGGCGTAAAGCTGCCTTTGCCCCAGTACCGCCACTGCCAGCGACCCGCGTCAGGGAGAAAATCATTTGCCAGACCATCCAGATGCAATTCAAAACCGCCCATCTGGTTTTCATGCGCGCGCAATATAGCCTGCAGACGGCCATCTACGCCGCGCTGCGTTACTTTTACGCCCGCCAGCGGCCAGCGAATTTCGTCAATATCCAGCGAGTCAATCACCCGTCCACGCGAACGCAGCAGCGCTCCTGGCTCGAAAGCCAGCTGCGGGTCGTTCAGGCTTCCGGTGAGTCTGGCGGGTAATTTGGCGTAGAAGATCAGGTCACCCTGTTTCGCCTCGCCTATCAACTGTAACGGCATATCACTACTATCCACACCCAGCTTACCCGGCCCCAGCGTTAATACGGCGTTTCCTTTACCTGCATCGCCTTGGGTCAGTATGTTCAGACGCCCGCTCACCACCGCATTTTCCAGCCCGGCCTGCCAGTTTTCAACTTTCATACCCAACCGCCCGCTGAGCGGGAATCCCTGATAAGGCCAGTTCCAGCGACCGTCGCTGATGGTTAATTGCTGGCGGGTTATTTCCCACGGAAGATCGAGCAACGGATCGGCATTGTCCCGCGCCATAACGATCAGTTGTCCGCTGTTTTCTTGCCACTCCAGTTCGGCGTCCACCAGTGAGGGCTCCTGCGGCAAGCTCAGAGTAGCAACCGCATGACCGCTCACCGGTAGTCCATCAGGAACCAGCGGCATGGTAAATTCACCAACCAGTTTTACCGGCGGTTGCCCTTCAAACGCGGCTATATCCAGCTCATTTACCGTGAGATTTTGCCCGTGCAGACGCCCCTGGAATTTCACTTTTTCACCCTGGTAGCGCAGTTGCTGGGTCGATGGCGTTAGCGAAAGAGACAGTTTTCCCTGCCACTCCTGCCAGGGGGAGAGAATAACTTTGTCGATGTTAATCCAGGTATTGGGCAGCATCGATTGCCATTCAGCCAGCGTTTTGGGCGCTGCCGGAGACGCTTCTGTCTGCGGTAATTTAGCCAGGCAAGCGGAATCCAGCTCAATTGTCCCGACATTAAGCAACCAGCGGCTGGGATGGGAAAGATCGGCCTGAGTAATGCGCGCTAGCGGGCAATCATCGACCAGATAGCGGAGTTCCGGGATATGCAGCCCATGCCGTGTCAGCCGTGGGCTCTCATCCAGCGCGATGCGCGTGCCAACAGGTAACCAGACGCCCACCAGCGTAGGAACCCACAGGCCAAGCGTCATGACCAACGTCAGCGGCACGAGAATCAATAATAAGAGAAGTGCCAGAGCGGCTTTATATTTACCCTTCATGGGTAGTTAATATCCTGATTTAGCGAAAATTTAAGCCGGTTTAGGCCAGTATTGTGGCATGTTTAACAGGATATGCCCACATTAAGAATAAATTCCCATGAAGTATATGCACTATTTATCAATCAACGAGAATCAATAAAACAATAATTAATTCAATAAGATAGCGCATTACTTTATATGGCACGCTGTTACACGTGCCGTCGGGAATATAAAGAACTCAGACTCAATGAGGCCTCAGTTCTCCATCGCTATGTTTAGGTCCTAAACGACCAGCTTCTATCAGAATTTCCTCAATGAGCTCTTCGAGGCACTCCCTACCATGATGATCGCAGACCAGATGTACCTGCCGGGAAATCTCCTCAGGTTTCATACCATCACATAATGCCGCCTTAAGCATTAAGGTGGCCCATCGCTTTGCTTCAGAGTGAGTTAACATGACCCCTCCCGATATTTGCTACCTGTATAAGCGTAGCTGTCTGGATGTGATTCGGCTGGCTTTTTACCTGCATCGATTACGGGTATTGAGTTGGACGGAAAAATATCCAGTTGTTGAAATTGAGTAACCTGCCCACACTAACAACAGATGCGCTGAAATTATTCATTACGCCTATGACTATCAATAACTTTTTAGATTTTGTAAAATAATTTGAATTGGATTAATGTGACGTCAAAATCACTGGAGAAAGTCTTATGAAACTCGCCATCTATAGTACAAAACAGTACGACAAGAAGTATCTGCAGCAGGTTAACGAGGCTTTTGGTTTTGAACTTGAATTCTTTGACTTTCTGCTGACGGAGAAAACAGCCAAAACAGCCCATGGCTGTGAAGCTGTCTGTATCTTCGTCAACGACGATGGCAGCCGCCCTGTTCTGGAAGAGCTGAAAAAGCATGGCGTGAAATATATTGCGCTGCGTTGTGCCGGCTTCAATAACGTCGATCTCGACGCGGCAAAAGAGCTCGGCCTGCAGGTCGTCCGTGTGCCAGCCTATTCACCGGAAGCCGTCGCTGAACATGCGATTGGCATGATGATGACGTTGAATCGCCGTATTCACCGCGCCTATCAGCGTACTCGTGATGCCAACTTCTCTCTTGAGGGGCTGACCGGCTTTACCATGTATGGCAAAACGGCTGGGGTGATCGGTACCGGTAAGATTGGGATTGCGGCACTGCGGATCCTGAAAGGTTTTGGGATGCGCCTGCTGGCGTTTGATCCCTACCCAAGCGCTGCCGCACTAGAGTTAGGCGTTGAATATGTCGATCTTAAAACGCTGTTCGCGGAGTCCGATGTCATCTCCCTGCACTGTCCGTTAACGCCGGAGAATTATCACCTGCTCAATCACGAAGCCTTTGAGCAAATGAAAAATGGCGTGATGGTTATTAACACCAGTCGCGGGGCATTGATCGATTCGCAAGCCGCTATCGATGCGCTGAAAAACCAGAAAATTGGTTCTCTGGGTATGGACGTGTATGAAAACGAACGCGACCTGTTCTTTGAAGATAAATCCAATGACGTGATTCAGGATGATGTGTTCCGCCGTCTGTCGGCCTGTCATAACGTGCTGTTCACCGGTCACCAGGCGTTCCTGACTGCCGAAGCATTGACCAGCATTTCTGAGACCACGCTGCAGAATCTGGCACAGATCTCCAAAGGCGAAACCTGTCCAAACGCCCTCTTCTAATCCCTGTGCTCCCCTGGATTCAGGGGGGCATTTTCAGATAATCACCGATGCTAAAATCTTCAGTATCATTATTATATTGAATGTATTCCCGTCACAAACGTAGAGAAATTGAATGAAAAAAGTTGTCACGTTGATTACGCTCAGCATGCTGATGGCTGGCTGTGTGAGCAATGGAAAAGTTTCCGTCAATCGCGAACAGTTGCAGCATCACCGCTTCGTTTTGCAGAGCGTGAATGGTAAAGCCGTCACCGTCGCTAATAACCCACCCGAATTGAGTTTTGGCGAAAACATGACGGTATCGGGAAAGATGTGTAATCAATTCCACGGTCAGGGCAAACTGTCCGACGGCGAGTTGAAGGTTAAAGATATGGCGATGACCCGCATGATGTGCGCCGATCCGCAGCTTAACGCGCTCGACGGGATCGTCAGCGACATGTTTAAGCAAGGCGCACAGGTCGATCTGACTGCTGACCAGTTAACACTGGCGACAGCAGAACAAACGCTGACGTATAAACTCGCGGATTTAATGTAGGAAACGCGGTGGCTTAATAGTTGCCACAGCTTCCGGCGGCAAGCGACTGCTCACTACAGCGTTTGCCGTTGGGTAACGCACACATTCCGATAGCTGAACCATCAAGCTGACGGGCAACGGAGAGCGAACCCCCAATCATGGCGCAATTAGCTTCTCCAGAACTGGACATTGCGGCCTTCATCCCCGGTGCGACATGCGCGGCGGTTGCCTGCTGAACAGGTTCACTACTACAAGCCGATAATAATAACGCGGCACACCCTACCCAAAACGCTGCGCGCATCTTACTCCCCTCTGAATATTAACCAAACGACACAGCCATAAATAATAGGCAGCGGAAACACCGCCGTCGAGAGGCAATATGCGCATTTATGCGCACTGTTTACATTTTCTGGCAATTTTTTGGCTGCTCCTTTGATCAAACCATTCATTCTGTTGATTCGAGGGACACAAAAGCGAAAATCTGTCTTTAGCGCTTTTGCTAAACTAAAAGGATAACTACAGGATTCGCCGCTGTTACGCGTGTCCCTTTTTTTGCGCAATGTAAGGGTGTCAGTATGATCACAATTGACGGTAATGGTGCGGTTGCTTCGGTCGCATTTCGTACCAGCGAGGTTATCGCCATCTACCCGATTACGCCCAGTTCGACGATGGCTGAACAGGCGGATGCCTGGGCCGGGAACGGGCTTAAAAACGTGTGGGGGGATACCCCTCGTGTCGTAGAAATGCAGTCGGAAGGCGGTGCGATAGCGACCGTTCACGGCGCGTTGCAGACCGGTGCGCTCTCTACGTCGTTTACTTCATCGCAGGGCCTGTTGCTGATGATCCCGACGCTGTACAAACTGGCCGGTCAGTTGACTCCGTTTGTGCTGCACGTTGCGGCGCGTACGATTGCCACTCACGCATTATCCATCTTTGGCGATCATTCCGACGTGATGGCGGTGCGCCAGACGGGATGCGCAATGCTGTGCGCCAGCAGCGTTCAGGAAGCACAAGACTTTGCGCTAATTTCGCAAATGGCCACCCTGAAAAGCCGGGTCCCGTTTATTCATTTCTTTGATGGTTTCCGCACATCGCATGAAATCAATAAAATAGTGCCGCTGGCCGATGACACAATCCTCGGGCTGATGCCGCAGGCGGAAATCGATGCTCATCGCGCGCGCGCGCTCAACCCGGAGCATCCGGTTATTCGCGGTACGTCTGCGAACCCGGACACCTACTTCCAGTCACGCGAAGCAACAAACCCGTGGTACAACGCGGTTTACGATCACGTAGAACAGGCGATGAACGATTTCGCTGCTGCGACGGGCCGTCAGTACCAGCCATTTGAATACTACGGTCACCCGCAGGCAGAACGCGTCATTATTTTGATGGGCTCGGCGATTGGAACCAGTGAAGAAGTCGTCGAAGAGCTGCTGGCACGCGGCGAGAAAGTTGGCGTTCTGAAAGTGCGTCTGTTCCGCCCATTCTCTGCCAAACATTTACTGCGCGCTCTGCCGGAAACGGTACGGAGCATCGCCGTCCTGGATCGCACCAAAGAGCCCGGCGCGCAAGCTGAACCGTTGTATCTGGATGTAATGACTGCGCTGGCGGAAGCCTTTAACTGCGGCGAACGAGAAACGCTACCGCGCGTGATTGGCGGGCGTTATGGACTTTCTTCCAAAGAGTTTGGCCCGGACTGCGTCATGGCGGTCTTTAATGAGCTGAGTAGCGCGAAGCCGAAATCTCGCTTTACGGTCGGTATCTATGATGATGTCACCAACCTGTCGCTACCGTTACCGGAAAACACCCTGCCCGGTACCGCGAAGCTCGAGGCACTGTTTTACGGGCTGGGCAGTGACGGTAGCGTGTCGGCCACCAAAAACAACATCAAGATTATCGGTAACTCTACGCCGTGGTATGCGCAGGGTTATTTCGTCTATGACTCGAAAAAAGCAGGCGGTCTGACGGTTTCTCACCTGCGCGTTAGTGAACAACCTATTCGCTCAGCGTATCTGGTGTCGCAAGCCGATTTTGTTGGTTGTCACCAGTTGCAATTTATCGATAAGTATCAGATGGCTGAGCGCCTGAAACCTGGCGGTATATTCCTGCTTAATACCCCGTACAGTGTGGATGAAGTCTGGACACGTCTGCCGCAGGAAGTTCAGGCTGTTCTGAATCAGAAGAAAGCGCGTTTCTACGTGATTAATGCGGCCAAAATCGCCCGCGAATGCGGTCTGGCTGCTCGTATTAACACCGTTATGCAGATGGCGTTCTTCCATCTGACGCAAATCTTACCAGGCGACAGCGCTCTGGCTGAATTGCAGGGTGCGATTGCGAAAAGCTATAGCAGTAAAGGGCAGGATCTGGTTGAACGTAACTGGCAGGCGCTGGCCCTGGCGCGTGAATCCGTCGCCGAAGTGGCGCTTCAGCCGGTTGACTCACATAGCGCTAATCGCCCACCGGTGGTTTCTGATGCCGCACCTGATTTCGTGAAAACCGTCACCGCGGCAATGCTCGCCGGTCTGGGCGATGCCCTCCCCGTTTCAGCGCTGCCGCCAGACGGCACCTGGCCGATGGGCACCACGCGTTGGGAAAAACGCAATATCGCTGAAGAGATCCCCATCTGGAAAGAAGAGCTGTGTACCCAGTGTAACCACTGCGTAGCCGCTTGCCCGCACTCGGCTATCCGCGCCAAAGTGGTTTCACCAGAAGCGATGGAAAATGCCCCTGCCAGCCTGCATTCTCTGGATGTGAAATCACGCGATATGCGCGGTCAGAAATATGTCCTGCAGGTTGCGCCAGAGGATTGCACCGGGTGTAATCTGTGCGTCGAAGTATGCCCGGCGAAAGATCGCCAGAACCCGGAGATCAAGGCCATCAATATGATGTCGCGCCTTGAGCACGTGGAAGAAGAAAAAGTTAACTATGACTACTTCCTCAATCTGCCGGAAATCGATCGCACTAAACTGGAACGCATTGATATTCGTACCTCGCAGTTGATAACACCGCTGTTTGAGTACTCTGGTGCCTGCTCTGGCTGTGGTGAAACGCCGTATATCAAATTGCTTACGCAGTTGTACGGCGACCGCATGCTGATCGCCAATGCGACCGGCTGTTCATCAATTTATGGCGGTAATCTGCCCTCAACGCCTTATACCACCGACGCCAATGGTCGCGGGCCTGCGTGGGCAAACTCCCTGTTTGAGGATAACGCCGAGTTTGGGCTGGGCTTCCGCCTGACGGTGGATCAGCACCGTGTACGCGTCATGCGTTTAGTGGAACAGTTTGCCGATAACATTCCGGCTGAACTGAATGACGCCCTGCACGCTGAAGCTACGCCAGAGGTGCGCCGTGAGCAAGTTGCAGCACTGCGCCAGCACCTGAAAGATGTCGACGGCGCACAGCAGTTGTTAACCGATGCCGATGCGCTGGTCGAGAAATCTATCTGGCTGATTGGCGGTGATGGCTGGGCTTACGATATTGGTTTTGGGGGACTGGATCACGTCCTGAGCCTGACCGAGAACGTCAATATTCTGGTACTGGATACCCAGTGTTACTCCAATACAGGCGGACAAGCATCGAAAGCTACGCCGCTCGGGGCCGTCACTAAATTTGGTGAGCATGGCAAGCGCAAAGCTCGCAAAGATCTTGGCGTCAGTATGATGATGTACGGGCACGTGTATGTTGCACAAATCTCTCTGGGCGCGCAGTTGAACCAGACGGTGAAAGCTATCCAGGAAGCGGAAGCCTATCCAGGTCCGTCGCTGATTATCGCGTATAGCCCATGTGAAGAGCATGGTTACGATCTCGCACTAAGCCATGATCAGATGCGTCAGCTCACGGCAACCGGGTTCTGGCCGCTGTACCGCTTTGATCCACGTCGAGCAGATGAAGGTAAGCTGCCGCTGGCGCTGGACTCTCGGCCACCGTCAGACGCCCTGGCCGAAACATTGCTTAACGAGCAGCGCTTCCGCCGCCTGAATGCCCAACAGCCAGAAGTCGCAGAACAGCTCTGGAAAGACGCCGCAGCCGATCTGCAAAAACGCTACGACTTCCTTGCGCAGTTGGCTGGAAAAGCGGAAAAGAGCGGTACCGAGTAATGCGTTTATCTCAGTATTAACCTGGAACCCAAAAAAAAAGCCCGAACAGTTGTTCGGGCTTGTCAATTTATTCGCTGGCTAATTAATAATAGCTATCAATACGTCAACGAAAAATAAAACGTGACAATAAAGGCATATAACACGCGCAGAATAGCCCAACACAATTCACTTGTATAATTTTTATTTTATATATTTACCATCCATACATTCACCACAATTATCATCATTTCCGTAGAATTATTTCTTTAAGGTTTTACTTAAGGCGTAACAATTCATATTTATCCCTTTACGGAACTTCTCCTTTAGCATGCTTTTACTCCCTACATGGGTAGTCACAGGTTAATAAAAAAACTAAAGGATTATTTCAATGAACAGAAAAGTACTGGCTCTCGTAATTCCTGCCCTGCTGGCTGCAGGCGCTGCTCACGCGGCTGAAGTTTATAATAAAGACGGCAACAAATTAGATCTCTATGGCAAAGTAGACGGCCTGCATTATTTCTCTGATGACGCTAACAGTGATGGCGATCAGACTTATATGCGTATGGGCTTCAAAGGCGAAACTCAGGTTAACGATATGATCACCAGTTACGGCCAGTGGGAATATCAGGTTCAGGCTAACGGCACCGAAGGTGATAAAGGCGACTCCTGGACTCGTCTGGCATTCGCAGGTATTAAAGTCGGCGACTACGGCTCATTCGACTACGGCCGTAACTACGGCGTAATGTACGACGTTGAAGGCTGGACCGATATGCTGCCGGAATTCGGTGGCGACTCTTACACCAAAGCAGACAACTTCATGACCGGTCGTGCGAACGGCGTGGCGACCTACCGTAATACCGACTTCTTTGGTCTGGTTGACGGTCTGAACGTGGCGTTGCAGTATCAGGGCGCGAACGAAAATCAGTCACCAGAGCAGGAAGGCACCAATAACGGTGGCGACGATCGTAACATGAAGAACTCCAACGGTGACGGCTTCGGTATCTCCTCGACCTACGATTTGGGTATGGGTGTAAGCTTCGGTGCAGCATACACCTCTTCTGACCGTACTAACGAGCAGGTTAACGATTCTACCGCGGGCGGTGATAAAGCTGACGCATGGACAGTCGGTCTGAAATACGACGCGAACAACATCTACTTGGCAACCATGTACTCCGAAACCCGCAACATGACCCCTTATGGTGGCTCAAACGGTAGTGATAATACGATTGCCAACAAAACTCAGAACTTTGAAGTGACTGCGCAATACCAGTTCGACTTCGGTCTGCGTCCGGAAGTGTCTTTCCTGATGTCTAAAGGTAAGGATCTGGGTGTAAACGGATCTGATGGCGACCAGGATCTGGTGAAATATGCATCCGTTGGCGCTACTTACTACTTCAACAAAAACTTCTCCACCTATGTTGATTACAAAATCAACCTGCTGGATGAAGATAAAAACTTCTACAGCCAAAACGACATCTCTACCGATGACGTAGTAGCACTGGGTATGGTTTACCAGTTCTAATCCGTCAGCCCGCTGGCAACAGCGGGCTCTCTTTATGTTCTAACAATTCTGTTTTATCCAGATCAAAACATTATATCTGTTGCGCTAAAACACATCTCTGATAGATGATATCTTGCATTAAGACCTGTAGTAGAGGATACCTGCAATGAATCATCATCCTGTAAAATCATCCCGTATTGCATCCGTCGGCTATGACGAATCCTCCCGCACGCTAGAAATTCGCTTTCACCAGTTGTCTACTCTGCAATATCAGCATGTCCCTGCTCGTATTTTTCGTGATTTCCTGAGCGTCGTTTCTAAAGGTCGATTTTACGATGGAGTAATAAAAGGAAAGTTTCCTGAAATAAAAATAAAGTGATGCCAAAATGTGATCTTTGTCATTGTACATAAAGTGCCATTACGCGGTAAGCTTTGGGTGGATACTTAAACAGGAGGTTTTATGAACAGAACGATTCTTGTACCCATCGATATTTCAGACTCAGAATTAACTCAACGTGTTATTGCCCATGTTGAAGCAGAGGCAAAAATTGACGATGCACAGGTTCATTTTTTGACCGTAATTCCGTCACTACCCTACTATGCTTCCCTGGGATTGGCCTACTCGGCAGAGTTACCGGCCATGGAAGATCTGAAAGCCGAAGCAAAATCTCAACTGGAAGAGATTATCAAGAAGTTCAATATCCCAACGGACAGAGTGCACGTTCATGTCACAGAAGGCGCGCCAAAAGATAAGATTCTGGAGATGGCCAAAAAATTACCGGCTGATATGGTCATTATTGCCTCACATCGACCTGACATCACTACCTACCTGCTGGGGTCTAACGCCGCAGCCGTGGTGCGTCATGCGGAGTGTTCGGTACTGGTAGTCCGCTAAGCTGTCTGGCCCGCACATCGCTGCGGGCTTTTTGTTTCTACCTCTTATACCCCACGATTCCTGTCCTAAATGTGCTGACATTTTTCCCGCTTATCCGTACCATACACGCCACAGTTTTTATATCAGACTTCTTTTGCCGGACTATCCGGCGTGATGCATACTCTTCTGATGCCACACTATGAATTGAGCCTCTATTAAATGTCGCAAAATCAAGATATTAGTAAGAAAGAACAATACAACCTGAACAAATTGCAAAAACGTCTGCGCCGTAACGTGGGCGAAGCCATTGCCGACTTCAATATGATCGAAGACGGCGATCGCATTATGGTGTGCCTTTCCGGGGGGAAAGACAGCTATACCATGCTGGAGATCCTGCGTAATTTGCAGCAAAGCGCCCCGATCAGTTTTTCCTTAGTTGCGGTTAACCTCGATCAGAAACAGCCTGGCTTCCCGGAGCATATTCTGCCGGAATATCTGGAACAACTGGGCGTGGAGTATAAGATTGTCGAAGAAAACACCTACGGGATCGTCAAAGATAAAATCCCTGAAGGCAAAACGACCTGCTCGCTCTGTTCTCGCCTGCGTCGCGGCATTCTGTACCGCACGGCAACTGAGTTAGGCGCCACCAAGATTGCGCTCGGTCACCATCGCGACGACATCCTGCAAACGCTGTTTTTAAACATGTTCTACGGCGGGAAGATGAAAGGTATGCCGCCGAAGTTGATGAGCGATGACGGTAAACATATCGTTATCCGTCCGCTGGCTTACTGCCGTGAGAAAGATATCGAGCGTTTCTCCGAAGCGAAAGGTTTCCCGATTATTCCATGTAATCTGTGCGGCTCACAGCCTAACCTGCAGCGTCAGGTCATTGCCGATATGCTGCGCGACTGGGACAAACGCTATCCAGGGCGTATTGAAACCATGTTCAGCGCAATGCAGAACGTTGTACCTTCACATCTGAGCGATATCAATCTGTTCGATTTTAAAGGCATCAGGCACGGTTCAGAGGTTGTGGACGGCGGTGATTTAGCGTTCGATCGTGAAGAGATCCCGTTGCAGCCTGCGGGGTGGCAGCCAGAAGAAGATGATGCTCAACTGGATGAGCTGCGCCTGAACGTCGTGGAAGTGAAGTAAGTCGATAGTGCCGGATAAGCGGAGCGCCATCAGGCGCTCCGACGAGTGGTTATTTCAATAACCGAACCCGGCAAGTCTTGCCTTTTATCTTACCGTTTTGCAATTGCTTCCATGCCTTATGCGCTACAGTCTGGCGAACAGCGACATAGACATGCGCCGGATGAACGGCAATTTTGCCGATATCGGCGCCTTCCAGACCAATATCACCGGTCAGCGCACCGAGAACATCGCCGGGACGCATTTTAGCCTTTTTACCGCCATCAATGCATAACGTCGCCATCTCAGCTTCCAGCGGCAGGATTGGGCCGTTAGCTGGAGCTGGCAGCCAGTTCAGCTTCAGTTGCAGCATTTCAGAAAGAATATTGGCCCGCTGCGCTTCTTCCGGTGCACAGAAGCTAATCGCCAGACCACTGTTGCCGGCACGCGCGGTACGTCCGATACGATGGACGTGGACTTCCGGATCCCACGCCAGTTCGAAGTTAACCACCAGCTCAAGTGATTTAATATCCAGACCACGCGCGGCCACATCGGTAGCAACCAGAACGCGCGCGCTGCCGTTGGCAAAACGCACCAGCGTCTGATCGCGATCGCGCTGCTCAAGATCGCCATGCAGTGAGAGCGCGCTTTGCCCCGCCGCATTCAGTGCGTCACACACGGCCTGACAATCTTTTTTGGTATTACAAAAAACTACGCATGATGCAGGTTGATGCTGACTGAGCAATTTTTGCAGCAGCGCAATTTTGCCGTGGCTGGAAGTTTCGAAAAACTGCTGCTCAATCGCCGGCAGCGCGTCAACGGTATCAATTTCGATCGTTAATGGATTTTGTTGCACCCGGCCACTAATGGCGGCAATGGCTTCCGGCCAGGTCGCAGAAAACAGTAAGGTCTGACGCGAAGCCGGCGCAAAGCGAATGACATCATCAATCGCATCGCTAAAGCCCATATCCAGCATGCGATCGGCTTCATCCATCACCAGCGTATTCAGGGCATCCAGAGAAACAGTGCCTTTTTGCAGATGGTCGAGTAAACGCCCTGGCGTGGCGACAATAATATGTGGCGCATGCTGCAGGGAGTCACGTTGTGCGCCAAAGGGCTGCCCACCGCACAACGTTAAGATCTTGGTGTTTGGCAGAAAGCGCGCTAAGCGACGCAGCTCACCCGCCACCTGGTCAGCAAGCTCGCGCGTTGGGCACAGCACCAGGGACTGCGTCTGAAACAGCGCGACATCAACATGCTGTAATAATCCAAGACCAAAAGCCGCCGTTTTGCCACTGCCGGTTTTAGCCTGCACGCGAACATCTTTCCCCGCCAGAATTGCCGGTAACGCAGCAGCCTGAACAGGCGTCATTTCAAGATAACCCAGCTCGTTAAGATTCTCGAGTTGGGCAGCAGGTAAAACATTCAGGGTTGAAAAAGCGGTCACAATTTAATCTCGCGGTAAAAACTCACAATCAGCAGGCGCGTATCCTCGCAGATCTGCGCCCGCGATGCGACAATTTAATCGGCTCTTCATCCGGTGGGGGATCCGGCATTGGCTGCGGACGAGGTATGGGATCGGGAATGGGAACCGGGTCGGTCGGTAGCGAATCAGTGTGCGGCGTTGCAATCAGACAGTTCATATACCCCTCCAGTTATTCAGGTTGGCTCTTTTAGGGTAGACGCTGATTTCCTGCAGGCAAAAAAAAGCCGACTAATCTAAGTCGGCGTCGTACGAATCAATTGTGCTATGCAGTAATTCAAAAAAGGAAGTAAGACAATATGGAGCGCAACGCCCATCGCTTGACGTTGCATTCACCTGCGAGAGAGATATTGCCCCGAATAGGTAGATGGTTTATTGACTTCGCTCAAAAACCAGGACGTTTTCATGCGCAAAAGTCACTAAAAAACGTTGTTGTTACAACCATTTACTACGATGCAACCATAAAGTAACACCACCAATCAGGACCACTAACAGAATACAAAAAAGTGAGAAGCCAAACTGCCAGCCACCGCCAGGGATACCGCCGAGGTTAACGCCAAACAGCCCGGTTAAAAATGTGCTGGGAAGAAAAACCATTGCCATCAATGACATTGTATACGTTCGGCGAGCCAGAGACTCCTGCATAACCTGCGCAATTTCATCCGCCATAATACCAGTCCTGGCAATGCAGGCATCTATTTCATCCAGCCCTCTCCCTAGCCTGTCAGCGATATCCTGCATCCGCCGCCGATGGTCGTCGGTCATCCAGGAAAAACGTTCGCTCGCCAGTCGGGAATAGACATCGCGTTGAGGCGCCATATAGCGGCGCATCACAATTAACTGCTTACGCAGCAATGCCAGGAAACCACGCGGCGGAATCTGCTGATCAAGCAGGTTATCTTCCAGATCGATAATTTTATCGTGCAGTTGTTCGATAAACTCACTGGCATGATCGGTTAGTGCATCGCAAACATCCACCAGCCAACTACCACAATCAGCCGCTCCCGTGCCTTCCTGGAGATCGCTGACCACATCATCCAGCGCCAAGACTTTACGCTGACGCGTTGAGACAATCAGACGTTCATCCATATATAAGCGCATCGCAACCAGTTGGTCAGGTCGCTCGTCGGTGCTGCCGTTAATACAGCGCAGCGTAATCAACGTACCTTCCCCTACCCGGCTTACGCGTGGGCGCGTGCTTTCACCCGCCAGCGCATCACGCACGTTATTGGGAAGTAAAGGCGTTGTCGCCAGCCATTGCGCGCTTTCAGAATGGGTATAATTAAGATGCAGCCAGCAGGGATGTTGACTGTCGATAACATCGTTATCTTCCAGTGGTTTCACCCCACCACGGCCATCCAACAGCCAGGCAAACACGGCATCCGGCACATTAACATCCGTTCCCTTAATGGCTTCCACAGCGCCTCCACAAACATTCAGCTTTTTTCGTTAGTCTAGCTGTCAGAATATGTTAAGCAATATCTCATTGTCCCATTGTGCTGAAATGATTCATAAAAAGTATCTGATAATAAGAAAAGCGCCGACGAATGCGGCGCTGGTTACGAGATGACCGTCTCAGGCCCGCTGGCGTCTCTCTGATTCAAGCGCATGACTTAAGCGAAATTTATGCGTTCGCGATTGAAGGTCAATCACCTGGTTTTTCAGGATACCTGAGGAGTCAGAAAGCTCATCAACCATAATGGCATTACTTTGGGTGACGTTCTCCAGTTCGGCCAGAGCATGGGTAATTCTGATTATTCCTTTCTCCTGCTCCTGCGTAGTGGTTAATATCTCGCCCATCAGTTGGTTTAATTGCCCGGCCCCCCCGACAATATCATGCATGTTTTTCTCAGCTTCACGCACAATAGCAGCGCCTTGCTGAACATTTTGATGGGTTTGGGCAATCAGTTGCTTAATATTCTTAGCTGCATCTGCACTGCGGTGTGCAAGCATTCTTACCTCACCGGCCACCACAGAAAAACCTTTGCCATGTTCACCGGCCCTTGCAGCTTCCACAGCAGCATTCAATGCCAGAATATTGGTCTGGAATGCAATACCATCTATCAGCGTAATAATTTCTGTCATTTGCTGTGCGCATTCGGTAATTGAACGCATATTTGTCGCAACCTGCACCATTAATTCGCCACCCTGACGTGCGCATTGCGTGGCAATTGTTGCCTGGGCGCTGGCTATTTGCGTGTTATCAGCATTATTCCGCGTATTAACCGCTATTTCATCCATGTTGGCAGCCGTCTGCATTAATGCTCCGGATTGCTGTTCTGTTTTCACTGAAAGCTCGGCGCTGCGTTCCGCCAGCTGTTCAGAAAGCGCCATCGCCGTTTGCGAGGATGTTCTGATCTCATTAACGAGTGCTGAAATATTACTTGATAAACTATTGATGCCAGGAATTAGTCTACCCGCACAGTTATTACCAAATTCGGGAATACTGATTGCCAGATTCCCGGATGTTACTTCTTCAATGCTTCTTTTAACCGTATTAATCGGCATGACCAGATATTTCGTCATGTACCACCACAAACATAATATAGAAATAATGCTTACCGCATTAGTGCCAATAATAATTTCTGGGGTAGCCGAAAAAATCATTTCAACAACATTGAGCGCAACCGCTGTAATGAGCAGAAATAAAACAATAAAGGTTCTGACGCTAATATCATTTAACATTTTAACCCTGTGCACCAAGAAATAACGTGGATGTTATTTTTATAGCATCTGCAATACAGATTTCCATTGCTCTGTGACGAAAGCTGAACTTTCAATGAGAGCCAGCAGACCTTTTACTTAAGTCAATAAATTACACTAGCCATTCATAATAGCTCAGCACTTTATCCCGCCAATGGCGGTAATGTTCCCCACCATCAGATTATTGTGATGGCGAGCACGTGACGAGCATAAAACACACAGAAACATAATTTTTATGAATGGTTATATAAGTAATGGATTATCATTTTCAATATCTTGCTCTTCGCTCTAATACTCATTGTAAAAACACAAGAACATTCCTGGTTTTATCAGGTTAACTGGACAAAACCTGCTAGATTTATCATCACGGCTTTTTTTCGATAGGTAGTAAGATGTTGCACGTGTCGTGGGACCCTGTATTGATTGGGATTTCCTTTGTTGTCGCGTTTATTGCCTCCTTTATTGCCCTCGACAGTGCGGGTAAGGTAGCAATCTCCAGCAAACGTGAATCTACCTTCTGGCGGCTATCTGGCGGCGCTACGCTGGGTATGGGGATCTGGTCGATGCATTTTATCGGTATGCTGGCCATGAAAATGACTATGCCGATCAATTATCACCTATCACTCACCGCGTTTTCGTTCTTTATTGCGCTCATTTCTGCAACCCTCGCCATCAATATCGCTATTTCCGGTAATACGTTATCAACAAAACGACTGGTCATTGCCACCAGCATATTGAGTGCCGGCGTTGTCACGATGCACTACGTTGGCATGTATGCCATTATCGAACATGTGGCCATTTCATGGGATCGCTCGCTGATTTTGCTCTCTGTGATTATTGCCGTCGTTGCGTCTGGCGTAGGTTTATGGCTGGCCTTCCATTTACGCCAAAACACCCGTCGCGTGCTGATTAACCGACTTATTGCTGCCCTTATTATGGCGCTGGCAATTGCTTCTATGCATTACACCGGTATGGGAGCGGCAACGTTCACCCATTTTGGACACACTGCGCACGATGGCCTCAGTACGCTGGAACTCTCTGTCTGGGTCTGCGCCGTCACGCTGATTATTTTGGGTATCATGCTGGTCGTCTCGATGGTGGATTCACAACTGCGCACTTCCCGACTGGCTGACAACCTGCATCAGTTGAACTGCCAGCTTGAACATCAGGTCCACTTCGACGCGCTGACGGGACTTGCTAATCGAACGCAAATAGATACCCGCTTACAAGCCTGCCTGCGGCATTCCAAATTGCATCAACAGCATTTCGCGTTGGTATTTATCGACCTCGATCGTTTTAAAGTCGTTAACGATACCTGGGGGCATCACATCGGCGATCAACTGCTGATTGCTAGTACACAGCGTATCTACAGTTGCCTTGATGATTCAATGACGCTGGCAAGACTGGGGGGAGATGAATTTATCCTGCTGGTTCCAGACTGCAACCAGCAGGCTATCTCCGCCTTGCTTGCGCGAATCTCAGATGCGATCGGTGACCCCTTTACCTTATTCGGTCATACCATTCGGGTTTCGTTAAGTGCGGGAAGCTGTATTTATCCCGAACATGGCTCGACTCTGCATGAGCTAAAAGTGAAGGCCGATATGGCGATGTATCATGTCAAACAGGCGGGCAGAAACGGCTGGGCTATTTATAGTCCCCAGATGGAAGCTATCGCTGATACGCCGCCGACATTTCTACAGGAACTTTCACAAGCGCTTGAACGCAACCAGTTTGAGCTATGGTATCAGCCTAAATATACCGCCGGAGATCATTCCCTGACTGGTTTTGAAGCGTTATTACGCTGGCATCATCCGGAGCGCGGCATGCTGCTACCGGCTGAATTTCTGCCTGCGCTGGAAGAAACGGGCCTGATTATTCCCGTCGGCAAATGGGTTATCCAACAGGCATGTTTGCAGTTGCATCAGTGGACATTACAAGGGAATACAGAATGGACGCTCGCCGTTAACCTCTCCCCCGCTCAGTTTGAACAGCATGATATTATTGATGTTGTTTGTAACGCCCTGGCGCAATACCAACTTTCACCTGCCTGTCTCACGCTGGAGCTCACGGAGAGCACTGCACTTAAAAATTTAAAACGCAGTATTGAAATCCTGAATGCTTTTTCGGCTTTGGGGATCACCGTTTCTATTGATGATTTCGGCACTGGTTATTCAAATATATTGATGTTGAAGTCACTTCCGGCACGGGAATTAAAAATCGACAGGATATTTGTCAAAGATATTAGCGAGAACAGTAAAAATACAAAAATTGTGTCTACCATTATTGACATAGCTCACTCCATGAATATGCGCGTGGTGGCTGAAGGAATAGAAACCCAGGAGCAGGAATTACTTCTTACCCAGATGGGATGTAGCATGCTGCAAGGTTTCCTGTTTGCAAAACCGCTGCCAGCGCATAAGATTCATGAACTGATCCAATCAGAAAACAGCATCAAACAAAAGCCAGTCGTACAACCCTTGTCTCACCGACAATCAAAAACTTTGTGAGACTGTAATATCTAAAATATTCGCCATTAAACGGGCAACACAGCAGATAAAGATAACGGGATTATCGATGAGCACAACCGAGCTGCATTCACTGGATTTGTTAACCTTTCCGGTGTGGATTGTTTCGCCACAAACCGAAGAACTGGTGTTCGCTAATATCGTTGCACGTGAGCTAATGCAGGATCTCTGTTTTTCCCCACTGCGCAAGGGCATATTCTCAACACATTCTCAAAATGATTTAACCATGTATCTCAGTGACTTGAGCAATCATCATCACGTTGTTGAGATCCTCACGGTTTACCGCGATGGTGAGGAAATCGCGTTGGCTAGCCGCCTGTCCATTAAATCTCTGCCGGGCGTGGGGGATGTTATCCTTTTCGAAGGCATTGAAACGCCTACTGCGCAAGGTCTGAAAGCCAGCCGTTCAGCAACTTATCAACGAAAAAAACAGGGCTTTTATGCGCGTTTTTTCCAGACCAACTCCGCGCCAATGTTACTGATTGATCCGTCCCGCGATGGCCTGATCGTTGATGCAAACCTCAGTGCCCTGAATTTTTATGGTTACAACCTTGATGTGATGTGCCAGAAACATACCTGGGAGATCAACATGCTGGGCCGCCATATATTGCCGGTAATGCATGAAATCGCCCATCTGCCCGGCGGCCATAAGCCTTTGCACTTTGTCCATAAACTGGCAGACGGCACCTCACGTCATGTACAAACCTACGCCGGACCGATTGAAATTTACGGTAATAAACTCATGTTGTGCATTATTCATGACATTACCGAACAAAAACGGCTGGAACAGGAGCTTGAGCATGCCGCTCTGCGTGACCCTTTAACGGGATTACTTAATCGCCGACATTTTTATCAGGTAACCGAGCCGGAGCAGACGCATGCGGTATCATTGACGCAGGACTACAGCCTTTTATTGATCGACACCGATCGTTTTAAAAGCATTAACGATCTCTTCGGTCATTTAAAAGGCGATGAAGTGCTTTGCGCTCTGGCCCGCACACTGGAATCCTGTGCACGAAAAGACGATCTTATTTTTCGCTGGGGTGGTGAAGAATTTGTGCTGCTGCTGCCGCGAACCTCGCTGGATGTCGCCCTCAATCTTGCAGAAGTGATCCGCGCGACGGTAGCCAAGGTTACTCTCCCTGGTCTTCCCCGCTTTACCGTCAGCATTGGCGTTGCGCGGCACGAAACGAACGAAAGTATTGATGAATTATTCAAACGCGTGGACGACGCGTTGTACAAAGCCAAGCACGAAGGCAGGAACAGAGTATTGGCCGCCTGATGAATACGTTGATCAGCGGCTGCGCTTAGCGTGACGCTCCCAGTTTTCCTGTTTTGCCTGCGCGGTTTTACGTAATGCCACATAGCATGCCCCGCTGCCGCCGTGATGCGGCAAAGCGGCGCAGTAGGCCTGGACGTCGTCAAATTCTGTCAGCCAGCGCGCCACATAGCTGCGAACAATATTGGCATGAGCGTTATCGTCACGCCCCTTACCGTGTATCACCAACACGTTACGTAATCCATCTTGCTGTGCCTGCAGAATAAAACTGAATAGCATCTGGCGGCATGTTTCTACGGGCTGGCGGATGAGATTAAGGCTCGCCTGCTGCGGATATTTTCCGGTTCGCAGTTTGTCAGTCACGCCGTGCTGTAAACCTTCGCGACGAAACTCAAGCGGCTCGTTCAACGGGATAATATCGAGAAACCCCGTCGTGAGAAAGTTATCCAGTTGAAGCGTATCGATACGCGCCGGAGTGCGGATATTACGCGTTGGCTGCCAGTGTACATCGGCGCAGCCCTTCAGCGGTTGGACATCCCCCATAGCATCCAGAAACAGCGAAGCATCATCAAGGTTCATGTTTCTTTCTCCAGCGAATTACGACGAGCATTATCATAACCGCGCACTATTATACCGACAACGGTTTACGATTATTTCCAATAATTCACCCGGCTCGCTCCGCTGAAAAGATCTACTCACGACATACAGATATCCGTTTTTAGGGGTATAGCTGCAACTGTTGCTGCCGTGATAATGTGT
This sequence comes from Citrobacter sp. 21OH12SH02A-Citro, assembly GCF_027919895.1. Classification (NCBI taxonomy): domain Bacteria; kingdom Pseudomonadati; phylum Pseudomonadota; class Gammaproteobacteria; order Enterobacterales; family Enterobacteriaceae; genus Citrobacter; species Citrobacter sp. 21OH12SH02A-Citro. The sequence goes on along the minus strand of NZ_CP114801.1, from coordinate 2,284,691 downwards.
AACCTCGCCTGAACGCTGTAATGAGAGAAACGGATGCTGAACTTACTGGAAGATATCATCGACACGCCGCTGGGCCCGCTGTGGGTTATTTGTGATGAGCAATTTCGCCTGCGCGCGGTGGAATGGGATCAGCACCGCGATCGCATGGAACAATTGCTGGATATTCATTACCGCACAGAAGGTTATCAGCGTTTTACAGCCAAAAACCCTGGCGGATTAAGCGATAAACTGTCGGAGTATTTTGCCGGGAATCTCAGCATTATTGACACGCTGGAAACGGCAACGGCTGGCACACCTTTCCAGCGCGAAGTCTGGCAAGCATTACGCACTATCCCGTGTGGGCAGGTCATGCACTATGGTCAACTGGCCGAACAGTTAGGGCGCGCCGGTGCTGCAAGAGCCGTCGGTGCGGCCAATGGCGCCAACCCGGTAAGCATTGTGGTCCCCTGCCATCGCGTCATTGGGCGTAACGACACCATGACTGGATATGCTGGCGGCGTACAGCGAAAAGAGTGGTTATTGCGTCACGAAGGCTATTTGCTACTCTAGATTCCAGGCAATTAATGCCTTATTCGTCACACTTTCGCATAATGTGACCACAAATTTAATGCGGTTAATCAAGGAGATACAAACATTCATTCCGGTTATACCTGAATTATTCTCTATTGGGAGTAGCTCAGGCTTACGTGCTCACCAAAAAGATGTTAAAATTGACAAATATCAATTACGGCTTGAGCAGACCTATGATCCCGGAAAAGCGAATTATACGGCGCATTCAGTCTGGCGGTTGTGCTATCCATTGCCAGGATTGCAGCATCAGCCAGCTTTGCATCCCGTTCACACTTAACGAGCATGAGCTTGACCAGCTCGATAACATCATCGAGCGCAAAAAGCCTATCCAAAAGGGGCAAACGCTCTTTAAAGCAGGTGATGAACTTAAATCACTCTACGCTATCCGCTCCGGAACGATTAAAAGCTATACCATTACCGAACAAGGCGATGAGCAAATTACCGGCTTCCATCTGGCGGGTGATCTGGTCGGTTTTGACGCGATTGGCAGCGGACATCACCCGAGCTTTGCCCAGGCGCTGGAAACCTCAATGGTTTGCGAAATTCCTTTCGAAACCCTTGATGACCTGTCCGGAAAAATGCCGAATCTGCGTCAGCAGATGATGCGTCTGATGAGTGGCGAAATCAAAGGCGACCAGGATATGATCCTGCTGTTGTCGAAGAAAAATGCAGAAGAGCGCCTGGCGGCCTTTATCTACAACTTGTCTCGCCGCTTTGCCCAGCGCGGATTCTCGCCTCGTGAGTTCCGCCTGACCATGACCCGCGGCGACATCGGTAACTACCTGGGTTTGACGGTTGAAACCATCAGCCGCCTGTTGGGTCGTTTCCAGAAAAGCGGTATGCTGGCAGTGAAAGGCAAATACATAACTATTGAGAATAGCGACGCGCTGGCAGTTCTTGCTGGCCACACGCGTAACGTAGCGTAATCTTTCCGCAAGCATTTCTGTTATCCTTCTGTCAAATCGCTAAATTTTCCCGATTTATTGATCTGGCAGGAGGTTCTCCCCTGTTTCAATCCACATTATTGGGTTACTCTTTTAATTACAAACTGCGATGACAGTTGTAAGGAGACCCTGTATGGCTATGTATAAAAATATGCTGGTCGTCATCGATCCAAACCAGGACGATCAACCAGCATTACGGCGAGCTGTTTATTTGCATCAACGGATTGGTGGCAAAATTAAAGCCTTTTTGCCAATCTATGACTTTTCCTACGAGATGACTACCCTGCTGTCGCCCGATGAGCGTACGGCAATGCGTCAGGGGGTCATCAGCCAGCGAACAGCCTGGATCCGTGAACAAGCAAAATACTACATCGAAGCAGGGATCCCTCTTGAAATTAAAGTGGTATGGCACAACCGTCCCTTTGAAGCCATCATCCAGGAAGTCATTAGCGCTCAGCATGACCTGGTCCTCAAAATGGCACACCAACACGACCGCCTCGAAGCCGTAATTTTCACGCCTACCGACTGGCATTTATTGCGCAAATGTCCAAGCCCGGTATGGATGGTTAAAGATCAGCCATGGCCTGAAGAGGGTAAAGCGCTGGTTGCGGTGAACCTCGCCAGTGAAGAGCCTTATCACAACGCGCTCAATGAAAAACTGGTCAAAGAGACGCTGCAACTAGCAGAACAGGTTAACCATACTGAAGTGCATCTGGTTGGCGCCTACCCTGTTACGCCAATCAATATCGCAATTGAACTACCTGAGTTTGACCCCAGCGTTTATAACGACGCGATCCGTGGACAGCATCTGCTGGCCATGAAGGCGTTGCGCCAGAAATTCAGTATCGATGAGAAAGTGACGCACGTTGAAAAAGGATTGCCTGAAGAGGTCATTCCTGATTTAGCCGAGCACTTGCAGGCGGGTATTGTAGTACTGGGTACCGTCGGTCGTACCGGTATTTCTGCCGCGTTCCTTGGTAACACCGCTGAACAGGTTATCGATCACCTACGCTGCGACCTGCTGGTCATCAAGCCGGATGAATATCAGACGCCAGTTGAACTGGATGATGAAGAAGACGATTAACCACACAACTCAATGCCGGATGGCGATCTCATCCGGCATAACAAACGCTTAGTGTTGCTCTTCGCCGCCGAGGAAATAGATTCCCAGCGGGATAGCCAACAGAATCGTAAACACCATGCTGTAGACACAAATCATTGCCGATTGAATGGCGTACATTGAAGCGGTCCAGTCGGATAGCGGAATGTCATACTGTTCAATCACACCACCGATCGTCGCTCGCGTCACGACCGACGCTGCGATAATAAACACCCCAAGCAGGCACAACAGAAACTTCCGTCCCTTCGCTGTCTTCAGCTTAGCCATGATCATAGTACTGTCCTTTTGCAGATGAAAACCTTGTTACTTTGCGCTAACAATACCATGACATCAACTGACTGTCTGCTACATAAACCGCTTTCAGGGTGGATACCAGCGCTATTTCGCCGAAAATAGCGCTAATTGCATTATATATCTCCCCTATGGATTAATGATCTGACCGCCAGAACTGAGTAAAATATTCGAGGATTAGGATATCAGAAGATATTCCACTACCACGGAGCTGTTGGAAGAATCATGATCGCTGAACTGTTTATAAATAATGCGTTTAATTTGACGGTAATTCTCAGCTGCTGTGCCACGCTGGTTCTGATGAGCGTCTGGTATCATCGTGGAGAGCGTCGCTGCAAAGGATTCATATTTCATGCCGCGCAATTTTTTATCTATGCCATTATCATCGGGACGTTAGGCAGTATTGCTAATAACGTTATCGAAAATTACAGCCTGAAATTTATCTCCTCGAGCGTGGTCGACTTTATCTGCACCTCGTTGATTGCGCAGATCCTCACCATCAAACTTTTTCTGGTAATTAATCAGTTTGAAAAGACGCAGATTAATAAAGGCAGAGATATCACCAGCGCGAGGATCCTGTCGCGAATCATCAAGATTACCATCGTGGTTGCCATCATTTTGCTGTATGGCGAACATTTCGGAATGAGCTTATCCGGCCTGTTAACCTTCGGCGGCATCGGCGGTATCGCTGTAGGTATGGCAGGCAAAGACATTCTGAGCAACTTTTTCTCAGGGATTATGCTCTACTTCGACAGACCCTTTAGCATCGGCGACTGGATCCGCTCCCCGGACCGCAATATTGAAGGTACAGTTACGGAAATCGGCTGGCGAATGACCAAAATAAACACCTTCGATCATCGTCCGTTATATGTCCCAAACTCGATTTTCTCCTCTATCAGCGTAGAAAACCCAGGAAGGATGACGAACCGCCGCATCAAAACGGTGATCGGGTTACGATATGAAGATGCTGATAAAGTCAGTGCCGTTGTCGAGTCGGTCAGAGAAATGCTGCAAAACCATCCGGGAATAGACCAGAAACAAACCCTGCTGGTTTATTTTAATGAATTCGCCGATTCATCGCTGAATATCATGGTGTATTGCTTCACGAAAACCACCGTGTGGGAGAAATGGCTTGCGGTACAGCAGGACGTTTATTTAAAGATTATTTCGATAGTCAAGGCACACGACGCCGACTTTGCGTTCCCCAGCCAGACGCTGTATATGGATAATCCTGAAGCATCGCCATCGACACACTAACAAAAGAAAAGGCGCGGAAATCCGCGTCTTTTTTCTGCACTTATTTCAATGAGGCAATATCAATGACAAAGCAGTACCAGCGTCAGAGTTGGAATATACGGATTCAGGTCATGTAGATACGGGACTGTATCAATAATCAGCTCAAAGTGATTCACTTCGGGCATCGGATTCTTTACCTGCAGAACGCGTGCCCCGCACAGCTCAGGGGAGCAGATTGTACTCAGCGTCGCTTACCGGTTCAAGCCACTCGTTCGATGCGCCAGCGGCCGGGATTTCCACAGCGATATGGGCAAACCAGCTATCACGCGCGGCGCCGTGCCAGTGTTTCATTCCCGCCGGGATGTGTACGACATCACCAGTTTTCAGTTCACGCGCCGGTTGATTCCACGCCTGATACCAGCCTCTGCCGCCGGTCACCAGCAAGATTTGTCCCCCTTGATGATGGATATGCCAGAAGTTACGACAGCTCGGCTCAAATGCTACGTTACCAATGACCACGCCTTCCATGGAGAGCATGGTCAGATAGCTGTCGCCAGTGAAATATTTCGCATACGCTTCATTTTTCTCTCCGCGAGGAAAGACGCTGTTACCATCAAATTGTTGATTCATATTCTCCGCGCCGGCGCTGGAGACGGTATTCCGTTGATTTTGCATTTCGACTCTCCAAAACGGTGGCAGCACGCGCCACCGGATGCTGAAAACTATAAAAATTATAGAGACTCGACAGGCGGGTGATTAGAGGTGAAAAGAAGGACAACCTTATGAATCATGCTCATCAATAGTCGGTAACAGGTACAACATTTCTACTGGAGATGGCGTGAAGCCTTAGGCCACAATTTCAATCAAGTTGCCGTCAGGATCGCGTATCACCGCTTCGTAATAGCCATCACCGGTGGTGCGCGGACCAGAAACTAATATCCCCTGTTCTTTTGCTCGCATCGCCATGGCATCAACGTTTTCACTGCCGCCAACTGAAATGGCGAGATGCACCCAGCCTGAGGTGTTATTGTCGGGAGCATGTTTTGTCAGTCCAGGCTTAGTCATTAACTCAATCGCGATATCCTCACCAATTTTGACAAAATAGGATTCAAATCCAGGATTGGTTTTACTGCAGTATTTTTCGTTGATCTTTGCGTCAAAAAACGTGACCCAGAATTCAGCTTGTTGCTCAAGATCCCGTGTCCATAACGCCACATGCGCAACCTTCATAGCTAACCTCTTCTTGTTGTATCCAAACAATAGGTTCCCTAAAGGGATGTTGACATCGTGAACCATAATGCACAATTATGCTTGTTATTGCTCGATGTTTATTTCACTGGAGTATTGATGCTCGATTACGCAGCATTCCCTGAACAGCGCCAGGCGCTTATCTATCAGATCTTGCAGGAAAACGGCAGAGTCATCTGTTCCGAACTCGCCAGTAGGTTAGGCGTTTCGGAACATACAATCCGTCGCGATCTGCATGAACTGAGTAAAGATGGCGTGTGTAAAAAAGTCTATGGCGGCGCAGTCATTGCACTCCCTGAATCCGAAGACATCACCGTGCGCAAGAGTATTAATGTGGCGAAAAAGAGCAATATCGCGCAGAGATGCGCCCGGATGGTCAAATCCGGAAGCTGCATTTTTATCGACACGGGCAGTACTAATCTGGCGATGGCTGAAGCCCTACCCGCCGAGCTGGCGTTAACCGTGGTAACAAATTCCCCGGAGATTGCCGCCGTTTTACTAAAAAAACCACTGTTTGATGTCATTATGCTGGGCGGCACGGTGCAACGATCTTCTGGAGGGTGCGTGGGTGCCACCGCTATCTCGCAGGTGCAGGGCATTTTATTCGATCAGGGTTTTATTGGCGGCTGCGCGATGTCGCCTGAATCCGGCTTAACCGGATTTGATTACGCGGATTGTGAGTTCAAAAAAGCGGTGATCAAACAGTGTAATGAAACCATTGTCGCGCTGACGGCTGAAAAGATCCCGGCCGTCGCCCGTTATGTCGTTACCGAAAGCAGCAATATCGATGTAATTGTCGTCGAGGAAAATATCAGCAAAGAGTATGCCACAGCGTTTCAGGCGCACGACATTCGTATTTATACAGTGTAACCCATTCTATTGGGTGATACTTTTCCATTGCTTTCATGACCCACCTTCCCTACAACCTTGTCTGTTCGGGAAATCGCCAATGCAACGTCCCGAACAGGCCAGCTATATCAGTGCTTCACAATATACATTGTGCGGCTATAAGCCACATCTTCAGGGTTAGTAATCGGATACCCTTTCAGCCACGGTTTAATTAAACGCCCGTTGGTGTACTGATAAATCGGCGCAATGGGAGCCTGTTCCATCAGAATGTTCTCCGCAGCGTTATAATCAGCATTGCGTGCTTTCTGCGTATTCTCCAGGGTTGCCTGGGTCAACACTTTATCGTACGCCGGATTATTAAAGCGGGAGATATTGCCCGTATGGGTTGATGTTAATAGCGACAGGAACGTAGATGGCTCATTGTAATCGCCCACCCACGAGGCGCGGATCACATCAAAATTACCGGTATTGCGGCTATCGATATAGGTTTTCCACTCCTGGTTTTGCAGTTTCACGTCAACGCCGAGATTTTTCTTCCACATAGACGCGACAGCAATAGCAATCTTCTGATGATTTTCAGAGGTGTTATACAGCAGCGTCAGTTTAAGTGGTTTCTGTGGACCATAGCCCGCCGCACGCAGCAGCGTTTTCGCCTGAGCGTTCAGCTCTTCCTGACTCATTTGCTCAAACGGTGAAGGTTCCGGCACAAACCCTGCCGTTACATCCGGCGTAAAATGCCATGCGGGCTTTTCGCCGGTACCCAGAACTTTCTCCGCCATCAGGCGACGATCGATAGTCATGCTGAGCGCCAGGCGCACGCGTGAGTCGGCAGTCGGTCCCTTCTGGGTATTAAAGGCATAGTAGTAAGTGCCAAGCTGCGGCGGGGTGTAAACCTGGCCCGGGATGTCCTTCAACAGTTTCTGATACATGTTTTTCGGGAACGACTCGGTAATATCGATATCACCAGCAAGATAGCGCTTGGTCGCTGCCGATTCCTGGTTAATAGGCAGGAAGGTGACTTTTTGCAGCACCGTTTTGGCGTTGTCCCAATAATGCGTGTTCGGCACAACGTCCAGTTTTTCGTTCACCACGCGATCTTTGAGCACATAAGCGCCGTTACCAATTAGATTACCCGGTTTGGTCCAATCTTTACCGCTCTCAACGTTAGCTTTTTGTACCGGATAGAAAGCAAAACTCGCCGTCAGATTGGCAAACCAGGGCAGCGGTTTATCCAGTTGGACCTTCAATGTACGCGCATCGATCGCGCTAACGCCGAGCTTATCTGGCGAGGCTTTTCCATCGATGATCGCCTGTGCGTTGTTAATACCCGCCAGCGCAGCAAACCAGGCAAACGGCGACAGCGTTTTCGGGTCAACCAGACGCTGCCAGCTATAGACAAAATCCTGCGCCGTTACCGGCGTACCATCTGCCCATTGCGCATTGTCGCGCAGCGTAAACGTCCAGATACGGTTATCGTTACTTTTCCACTGAGTGGCAACACCGGGCACAATCTCGCCCTTCTCATTCTGGTTGACCAGCCCTTCAAATAAATCACGAATAACCTGAATTTCAGGAAGCCCGACGGCCTTTGCCGGATCCAATGACGCCGGTTCGTCTTTGATATGACGCACCAGTTCTTGCTTTTCTGCCAGTACCGTTCCGCTGGGAACATCAGCAGCCCAGGATAATGAAATGCTGCTTACCAATAGCGCACAACAGGTTACTGAAACAGAATGCTGCATAAAATACCCTCAATTCCGGCTACTAAGTGAATGTGTAATTATTTGTATCGCCAGCAGGAAATGCAATTAACTTTCGACAAGGAAATAATATTACATCTGAAAAGATAAGTGTGTGAAAACGATTTGATTATCCATACATTTTGCACAACACTGCGAGTAACAATCCACGCATTCAGAGATGACTATGACCGTTACCCGACCCCGTGCCGAGCGCGGCGCATTCCCACCTGGAACCGAACATTACGGACGTTCATTATTAGGCGCGCCGCTAATCTGGTTTCCCGCAATGGCGGCCGATCGTGAAAGCGGTCTGATACTGGCAGGAACGCACGGCGACGAAAACGCATCGGTTGTCACCCTTTCCTGCGCATTGCGTACGCTTAATCCTTCCTTACGTCGTCACCATGTGGTGCTGGCGGTTAACCCTGACGGTTGCCAGCTCGGGCTGCGCGCAAATGCGAACGGAGTGGATCTAAACCGTAACTTTCCCGCTGCCAACTGGAAAGCGGGTGAAACGGTGTATCGCTGGAACAGCAGCGCAGAAGAACGCGATGTGGTGTTGTTGACCGGCGAAAATCCGGGCTCAGAACCAGAAACCCAGGCGCTGTGCCAGCTTATTCACCGAATTCATCCTGCGTGGGTGGTCTCTTTTCACGATCCGCTGGCCTGTATTGAAGATCCCAGGCGCAGCGAATTAGGCGCGTGGCTGGCGCAGTCGTTTGAATTACCTCTCGTCACCAGCGTAGGTTATGAAACGCCCGGCTCATTTGGAAGCTGGTGCGCAGACCTGAACTTACACTGTATAACCGCCGAATTTCCGCCCATCTCTTCAGATGAAGCGAGCGAGAAATACCTGCTGGCCATGTCCAATCTCCTGCGCTGGCACCCTAGAGATGAAGTTGTCCGGTCGTAAAATGCAGGGCCGGCTCCGCGTCGCTGGCAAGCCAGGTAGGGCCATCAAGATCGGCAAAGTTAACCTGCGGCGTAAGGGGTAACGCCGCGCCAATCGCCCGGGAAGTACACAACATGCAGCCCAGCATTAGCGCAAATCCCTGCTCGCGGGCTTCGGTTGCCAGCGCCAGCGCCTCCGTCAGGCCGCCTGTTTTATCCAGTTTGATATTGACCATTTCATAGCGCCCGTGCAGCGCTTTCAGGCTGCTGCGGGTGTGGCAGCTTTCATCTGCGCAGATCGGCAGCGGATGCACAAAATTTTCCAACGCGGCATCGTCCTGCGCTGGCAGCGGCTGCTCCAGCATCGCCACCCCTAAATCAGCCAGAAGCTGGCAGCGTGCCGCCAGACCTTCTGCCCGCCAGGATTCATTGGCGTCGACAATAATCGTGGCATCAGGGACTGCTGCACGAATAGCAACCATCCGCTCGCTAATCAAGCGCGCATCCAGTTTAACTTTTAGCAGTTTCGCGCCATTTTCCCACAGTGCAGCCGCACTCACCGCCATTTGTTCCGGCGTGCCAATTACCACTGTTTGCGCCGTCGTCACCACTTCCGCCAGTTCACTTCCCACCAACTCTGCCAGTGACAGTTGCTGTTGACGCGCACTCAGATCCCACAACGCGCAGTCCACAGCATTACGCGCGGCTCCCGCTGGCAGCAGCTTTTGCAGCTCTTCACGCGTCAGTCCATTTTCCAGTTGTGGGGCAATGCTCATAATTTGCGCCAGCACTGAGGCATCGCTTTCACCATAGCGCGGATACGGTGTGCACTCGCCGATACCCGTGACGCCGTTTTCTGCCACTTCAACCACCACCACATGCGCTTCGGTTCTTCTCCCACGGGCAATAACAAAGGGAGTGTGCAGCGGCCAGGCTTCCTCATATACCTTAACTGTTCTCATTTGCTTTCCTTAATGCAGTCCCTGAAGCGGATATCCGCAAATAGCGTTTGCCGTGTTAACTGCTGATGGCATAAACTAGCCTCGACGTTAACTATATGTAAACAGGAAGATAACCATGTCACAAACCGTTCATTTCCAGGGCAACCCGGTTACAGTTGCCGGCTCAATTCCTCAGGCCGGAAGCAAAGCTCAGGCTTTTACCCTTGTGGCTAAAGACCTGTCTGACGTTACGCTGGGCCAGTTCGCAGGCAAGCGCAAAGTGCTGAATATTTTCCCAAGCATCGATACCGGCGTTTGTGCGGCATCGGTACGTAAGTTTAACCAACTGGCGACAGAAATCGACAATACCGTCGTACTGTGCATTTCGGCCGACCTGCCATTCGCCCATTCACGTTTTTGCGGCGCGGAAGGTCTGAGCAACGTTATCACGCTGTCCACCCTGCGCAACGCAGAATTTCTGAAAAACTACGGCGTAGAAATCGCTGAAGGCCCACTGAAAGGTCTGGCCGCACGTGCCGTGGTCGTTATTGATGAAAATGACAACGTCGTTTTCAGCCAACTGGTCAATGAAATCACCAACGAACCAGACTACACTGCTGCGCTGGACGTACTGAAAGCTTAAGCCACGTCTGCATACAAAAATGCCTCCGCAGGGAGGCATTTTCATTTACCGTGTTACTCTTCGCTTTTTTTCTGCTGGCTCAGGCCGTATTCACGCAATTTGTTGGCAATCGCGGTGTGCGAAACGCCGAGGCGCTTGGCAAGTTTGCGCGTGCTGGGATAATTCATATAAAGCTGCGTCAGCACAGAGCGTTCAAAGCGGCTGGTAATTTCATCCAGCGATCCTTCCATCACCTCTTCTCCGACCGCAACCGTTGCCGCATCGTAATCCGGCAGTAAAATATCCTGCGGCCGCAGCTCATAGCCTTCAAGCTGGGTCAGCGCCCGGTAGATGGCATTTTTAAGCTGACGCACGTTGCCCGGCCAACCGTAGCGGGTTAACACCGTGCTGAGATCGGCAGACAGCTTCGGACGCGGCACGCCCTGCTCGTCGGCGAAGCGCGCCACAAACAGTTCGGTAAGCGGCATAATATCCTGCGGGCAATCGCGTAGCGGCGGCAGATTTAGCGTCAGTACATTCAGACGATAATAGAGATCTTCACGGAAAAGCCCTTTCTGCACCATTTCCACAAGGTTCTTTTGCGTCGCGCAAATCACGCGGACATCAACATGAACTTCGTGATCTTCTCCCACGCGGCGGAACGTGCCGTCATTGAGAAAACGCAGCAATTTGGTCTGCATACGCGGCGACATTTCGCCAATTTCATCTAACAGAACCGAGCCGCCATTCGCCTGCTCAAAGAAGCCTTTTTTGCCTTCCGGGGCATGGCCAAACAACTCACTTTCGACCGCATCTTCAGGAATTGACGCGCAGTTCAGCGCCAGATACGGCTTCGACGCACGCGGGCTTGCCAGGTGGCAGGCATGGGCAAAGAGATCTTTGCCGGTGCCGGTATTACCAGTAATCAGCAGCGGCGCACTCAGTGTCGCCAGCTTACGCGCCTGTTCCACTACGTGTTTCATTTTGGCGCTGACGGCAATAATCTGGCTAAACGCGCTCAGATCCTGCGTAGTCATATTTTGCAGCTGACGCCCCATCCGGATGGTGGAGCGCAGCATGACAACAGCACCAGTCAGCATCTGCTCCTGATTTTCACCCTGCAAATGGACAGGCGTAATCTCCATCAGGAAGTTCTGTCCGTTAATTACGACATGCTCGCTATGAGAATCCTGCGGATTGCTTTCGAGCCAGCGCTGGAAGTTAAACCCATTGATTAACTGGGCGGCGGTATGATTGCGCATCCGATCCTGAGTGTGCGCGAAAAGCTGACAGCTCGCAGGGTTCGCCATCTCGATTTTGCTTTTCATATCCAGAGAAAGGACCGGTTCTGGTAACGCCTCAAGCAGCGCACTCAGCGCAAGATGTTCTCGTTCGGAAGGCATCCAGGGCACGGTACGCACATCCGTAACCCCTGAAATACGGCGGATTTCAGCCATCAGGCTACTGAAGTTGGTGAACTCCAGTTCCGCAAAATTGAGGTAAATCCGCCCGATGGGGTCAATCTCGATACCGCGTAAATCAATGCTTCTCAGCACCAGTAAATCGAGCAATTCGCGGGTCAGACCAAGTCGGTCTTCACAAAAGACTTCCAAACGCATAGGAACCTTCACCTGGACAAGGGATTATGTATTAAATGATAAGACAGTATTGGGTTTGCAGGAAGAACTCTGTCAACAAATATTGACAGCTCGCTGGAAAATCAGGCGCCAGGACGTAAAGTTAAACGACTGGCGCCCAAATTTTAGCTAACTTTCGCGCGGCGATTTGTTCTTTTGTAAGGTTTCTTTCACCTGACCAATCAGTTGACGGCGAAAATCGCCCAGTCGTGGCTTATCGTCATCGATCCACGGCAGCGGTCGGCAAAGTTCCATGGCTTTAATACCCAGACGCGCCGTTAATAATCCCGCGCCAATACCCTGCGCGGCACGCGTCGATAAGCGAGCGGCTAAATCCTGCGACATCCAGTCCATTCCCACTTCCCGCACCAGCTCACTGGCCCCGGCAAAAGCGATATTTAGTAGCACCAGGCGGAACAAACGCAGGCGGCTGTAATAACCGAGTTCAATGCCATACAGCGATGCGATGCGATTAATCAGCCGCAGGTTTCGCCAGGCAATAAACGCCATATCCACCAATGCCAGCGGACTGACGGCAATCATCAGCGTGGACTCCGCCGCTGAACGGCTAATCTCACGTCGGGCCTGCGCGTCCAGCACCGGCTGCACAAGATGGGCATACAGGTTGACGACTTCGCGATCGTTCTGCGTTTCATGAATTGAGGCATACCAGCGCTGTAGCGCCGGATGGGACTGATCGATACCCGCCTGCTGCGCCAGCTTTTCGCAAAATGCACGACCTTTTCCGGTTCCATGGCTGTGGAGCAGATCTCGCGCTTCATCACGCTCGTGCGCACGCTGGCGCAAACGCCATAGCCGACGCCACTCGGTCGCAACCGATCCGACACCTGCGCCGATAATCAATGCGCCAGCGGCACATCCTCCCAGCGCGACCCAGTCCTGAGTCTGCCAGGCGTTCATAGTCCATTGTACGCCCTGAGCGACAACGCTCGCGCCAAACAGCGCCAACCCGCCCATCACCATTTTGCGCCACAAACTGCGTTTGGGGCGTAGGGCCGCATCAATGACGGCTTCTGCCTGACCTTCGTCTTGCAGAGGTTCATCCACTGTCGCCGGAGAAAAAGTCTGCGCCTCTGTTTCATTGAACATCTGCTGCGCTTTAAACGCCGCGTTTTGTTCCACGTCCAGCGGACCTGAGAAATCGATACGCGGTTTTAACGGCTCGCTCATCGCAATTTATCTCCTATTAAAAACTCCATCGCGGCATCAAGACGAATATGCGGTAAGGGTTTATCAACATCCATAACCTGCGGGCGAAACGCTTCAAACTGAAAGCCCTGGCTGTCCCAGAATGCTTGTCCAGGTAAACGCGCGGGCACTTCCCCCGGATAAACGGTTAGCGGTTCACCATCGCTCAGACGATGACCACGCAGCGCCGGGATCTTTTCGCCCTTCACATCGATCAGGCCGCTGGTGGTTGCCTGTACTGATGCCAGTCCCAGACAATCCATGCTGATACCTTCAAACGCGGCGTTTTGCCAGGCGTCCTGGATCAACTGCTGCAATAACGACACCATATTGGCGTGCTGATCGACCGTGACGTGGTCGGCTTTGGTGGCGGCAAACAGCAGTTTGTCGATCACCGGGGAAAACAGCCGACGAAACAGCGTACGCTGTCCGTAATGGAAGCTTTGCATCAGTTGGGTGAGTGCCAGACGCATGTCGTTAAACGCCTGTGGCCCGCTGTTGAGCGGTTGCAAACAATCGACCAGCACAATCTGACGGTCAAAGCGCAGGAAGTGATTCTTATAAAATCCCTTCACGACTTTTTCACAGTAATAATTAAACCTGTCGCGCAGCATGCCTGCATTGGTGTGTTTGTCTGCCTGCGCCAGCTTCGATTCCCCCCAGGCATCAACGTCCGGCCACGGGAAGAACTGCAGCGCAGGAGCGCCCGCCATATCTCCGGGCAGAACAAAACGGCCCGGCTGAATAAAATGCAGTCCCTGCTGCTTGCACTGGTGCAGATACTCCGTCCAGGCGGCAGCGATTTCCGCCAGACGGTTTTCATCAGCAGGCGCCAGCGGATCCAACCCCTGGCATAACTGCCGCCATCTTGCCGACCATTCGCCCCGCTGTCCCTGTAATAATCCGGTCATTTGCCGCGACCAGCTGAGATAATCCTGGGCCAGCATCGGTAAATCGAGCAGCCACTCCCCCGGATAATCGACGATTTCCAGGTACAGCGTGGAGGTGTCTTTAAAGTGGCGCAGCAATGAATCATTGGATTTGTAGCGCAGCGCGAGGCGTATTTCACTCACGCCGCGCGTAGGTGTCGGCCAGGTCGGCGGTGAGCCATACAGCTGCGCCAGTCCCTCATCATAGGTAAAGCGCGGAATACCAAAATCGCGTTGTGGAACCCGTTTAACGCCGAGCAGACGCTCTTCGCGCACGCAACTGAGCAACGGCAGACGCGCACCGGCATGAATATTGAGTAACTGGTTTACCATCGCGGTAATAAACGCTGTCTTACCGCTACGGCTAAGTCCGGTGACAGCCAGGCGCAAATGCCGGTCTACGCCGCGATTAACCAGCGAATTGAGTTCATTTTTAAGTCGCTTCATCGCCATCCCGTTTTGCTGAAGGAACCGAAGAAATTATAACAAACAGGAAGTAAAGATAGGGGTCAATTCTTACTTATCAACTACCTGAGCTGTAACAGGCGGCATTATTCTTACCGCCTGGAGCAGAAGGAATGCGAGCGGTTTATTGATTCTCTACTTTAGGAAGCGCTATCTGATTGATGCCACCTTCGTTGGTCACCTGCGTGTAGCCCATTTCCGTCAACATATCCTTCGCCTGCCCCGATTGACGCCCGGAGTTGCAGTACAGCTTCACGGTGTCGGTCTTATCAGGAACTTCAGCAGCGATACGCGCCTTCATCTCTTTTAATGGAATGTTGACCGCCCCCTGAATATGCTGCTGTTGATACTGTTCAGGAACGCGAACATCAATCCAGTGCTCGGCTGCAAAAACCGGCATGCCGATGACCAGTGCCAACGCTAATACGCCTTTTTTCAACATAATATCTTCCTGACTGATAGTTGGATTTAACCAACACACTATACGCCAGTTCTTAAGAAAATATTGCGATCGCATTATCACCCTCTGCACCCGTGGACGAGACTTCCTCTGGTTGCGCATACTGCGGTTAGTTTTTTGATTTTTCTGCCCGCATTCCGATATTGTTGTCATTCGCCAATTAACTCCATAATATGTTCGCCATTGACTCTCGGACGGAGCTTGGGATCTATGTCTCCTACCATTTATGATATTGCACGAGCCGCTGGCGTATCAAAATCCACGGTATCGCGCGTGCTTAATAAGCAAACCAATATCTCGCCGGAAGCGCTTGAAAAAGTGCTGCGTGCTATTGATGAGTTACAGTACCAGCCCAATAAACTTGCTCGCGCACTCACCTCTTCCGGGTTTGATGCAATAATGGTGATATCTACCCGTTCAGCAAAAACAACCGCCGGTAATCCGTTTTTCTCTGAAGTGCTGCATGCTATTACTGCCAAGGCTGAAGAGGTCGGTTTTGATGTCATATTACAGACTTCGCGAAGCACTGAAGATGATTTACAAAAATGTGAGAGCAAAATTAAGCAGAAATTGATCAAAGGTATCATTATGCTGAGTTCTCCCGCCGATGAATCTTTTTTTGCAAGGCTGGATAAATACAACGTACCGGTCGTGGTTATTGGAAAGGTTGAAGGCGACTACGCCAATGTCTATTCTGTAGACACAGATAATTATCGCGACAGCATTACGCTAACTGATGCGCTGATTGAGAGTGGGCACCGTAATATAGCCTGTTTGCACGCGCCGCTTGATGTTCATGTTTCTATCGATCGCGTTAACGGATATAAAGCCAGCCTTCAGGCGCATAATATTAAAATGCGCGATGAATGGATTGTTGACGGGGGCTATACCCATGAAACAGCCCTGCTTGCTTCACGAAAATTACTGAGTCAGCAGCCGTTACCCGATGCCGTATTTGCCACCGACAGCTTGAAATTAATGAGCTTATATCGCGTGGCGGCTGAGAAAAATATAACCATCCCGCAACAACTTGCCGTTGTGGGCTACAGTAATGAGCTGTTGTCTTTTATGCTCACGCCCGTTCCTGGGGGAATTGATGTGCCTACCCAGCAGTTGGGTGAACAAAGCTGTAATTTATTATTTAACCTGATTGCGGGCGAGAAAGGATTACAAAATATCACGGTGAGCACACAAATATCGCTGTCCGACTCACTGGTGTAAAAACTGGGGCATAAATGCCCCAGTATATTTTAGAAGGCGTAGTTCACGCCTATACCAGCATAATGGAATCTGTCGCTTTCGCCTTCGTCGTGATCTTCCCACTCATAGGCATACTCCAGTGACATTGATAAACCATTCTGGAAATCATATGCATACAGTAAACCGAGACGATTGAAATTATGGCCTTCACGTTCCGGATCATCTCGCCAGTCCCAGTTTGACCAGCGATCAAGCCCCAGACGGGTATACGGCGTCAGGGTGGTATTGCCTAAAGACAACGGTAAATATGCACGAATTTCCTGGGTTGAGAACTCACCATTATTGCGCGAATCAGCCAGATTAAAGCCGCGTTCAAGGTAATAGTTGACCGTTAAGCCTACCGTTTCGTTAAACCTGTAATTCAGACCGGTCTCGCTTTCGACACGACTATCGGAGTAGCCAGTAGTATTCAAATCATTAACGAATTGATACATCGACAGCCAACCGCTAAAGCGCAGGTCGTCGGTCAGTTTAACATCCCAATCCGGCTGAACTTTCCAGCGCTGCATATTGGCGGTGTCGTTTCCTGGTTCATTGACATAGTGATAACCGTAATTACGGAAGCCACCGGTCAAACCGAAATTAACATCCTCACTTTCCAGAAATTGATAGCGAATTTCCAGTTCCGGACGATCAAACCAGGTACCACGCTTACCTTCGCTGTAATCAACCGGTCCTTCCTGATAATAGGCCAGCGATATTTTCCACGGCCCATTAGAGGCGTTGAAATAGACGGACGGCTCAGCCAGTCCATCCATATCCTCGCCCTGACCTTCAACGTTTTCTATTTCGTACATAGCACCAATATTAAAGTGCCAGTCATTATTTTCAGCAGCCTGCGCGCAGGCCATTCCTGCGCTCATAATCAGCGCAGTAGCGGACAGTAGGGTTTTCATTATTATTCCTTGTTAAAATACTCGCAAAAATGCCCCAAGGCTTGGGGGGGATTTATCCCCCCGGAATTTTATTGAATAGCCACTTCAGTTTCAGCATCAAAGAAATGGCATTTCGCCATATCAAAATGAATAGTGATATTTTCTCCTGCATGATAATCATTCACTGCCCCAGCACGGACCACCAACTCATGCCCCCCAACAATGGTATAAAGCATAAATTCAGCGCCGGTTAATTCTGCAACGCTAATTTTTGCCGATATACTATTTTCATTATTAAGCTGCGGGTGTATATCTTCAGGACGAATTCCCAGAGTGACCGCCTGATGTTCATAACCCTGCGCTTTTAATTGTGCTAATTTATTTTGTGGAATCGTTAATTTCAGTGTTTCAGTAACAAACTTATCACCATCAATCGCGCCACGAATAAAGTTCATGGCCGGTGAACCAATAAATCCGGCGACAAACATATTAGCCGGGTGGTTATAAACCGTTTTCGGCGCACCAACCTGCTGAACGATGCCATCTTTCATAATCACAATACGCGTCGCCATAGTCATGGCTTCGGTTTGATCGTGGGTAACATAGATCATGGTGGTATTGAGTTTCTGATGCAGTTTGCTAATTTCAGCCCGCATCTGAACGCGAAGTTTGGCATCGAGATTCGATAAGGGTTCATCCATCAGGAAGACCCCCGCTTCACGTACAATCGCACGCCCCAGCGCCACACGCTGACGCTGACCACCGGATAACGCGCCGGGTTTACGCTGCAGATAATCGCGCAGACCAAGGATCTGCGCCGCCCAGTTTACGCGCTCCTCAATCACAGCAGGCGCTATTTTCTGCATTTTCAGACCAAACGCCATGTTGTCATAGACGGTCATGTGTGGGTATAACGCGTAGTTCTGAAAAACCATCGCAATGTTGCGTGATTTCGCCGGCACATCGTTCATCCGTTTACCGTCAATCAGCAGATCGCCGCCGCTGATCTCCTCCAGACCGGCGATCATGCGCAACGTAGTTGACTTCCCGCAGCCGGAAGGTCCAACAAAAACAATAAACTCTTTATCTTCAATTTCCAGATTGAAGTCTTTAACGACGTGTACCTGGTTGTCGTAAATTTTTTGAATGTGTTGCAACGAAAGCTGTGCCATGTTGAATCCTTTACTTGTCGTGTTGCCAGAAAGCCGATAAGCACGGCCACGTCAGAAATTCGGTTGCCGGAAGCAGCAAGTCTGCCCCATTCAGCCCTTTACCGATGCCGACAGAAAGCATGCCGCAAGCGTTGATTGCATCAATTCCCGCTTGTGCATCTTCTATGCCAATACATTGTTGCGGGTCAACGCCAAGACCCGCGCAGGCTGCCAGGAAAATTTCCGAATCCGGTTTCGAGCGGGTGAGCAATGCCGCATCCGCACAAAAATCAAAGCAAGAGCTAAGATTAAGCGCTTGTAAAATAGCCGGGGCATTGCGCGACACAGAGGCCAACCCCACCGGAATCCGTTCTTCCCGCAACGTCATCAACAGCTCACGTATTCCCGGTAATACCGAGTTAACCGTCAGCTGGCGCAAAGAATGGACATACAGTCTGTTTTTTCTCTCGGCCAATTGTGCGCAGGCCTCGGGAGAAAACGCCCCCGCCTTCCCACCATGGTGCAAAATACGCTGTAGTGATTCGCCGCGACTAATCCCTTTCAGGCTGTCATTAAATACTTCGTCGATCACAATCCCTATTTCATCGGCTACCTGCCGCCAGGCCAGAAAATGCAGATGCGCGGTATCGGTAATCACGCCATCCAAATCAAAAATGATGGCCTGTGGTTTGAGTATCATTCATCGCCCCTTTCTGTGGTAGCGGTCCCATGAGTGGGCGAAATAATGGCGTCATTGCGGATTACGGTTTCCCCCTGCACGGAGACCTTTTCACCATTGACCCAAAGGACAATCTGCTCAGTGCTGTTAATACGGATTTCAGCCGCATTAATGATTACCTGCATATCGATGCCCTGCCAGCGCAGCGGGAAAGACAGCGTTTGCCAATGAGTCGGTAAGGCAGGAGCAAGGTGTAACTCCCCGTGGCGAATATTCACGCCGGCAAAACCCTGGATTGCACCCAGCCAGATGGCGCCCGTTGCCGCAGCATGAATGCCGTCATCGCAGCTATGTGGGTCCTCCCCGAGATCGATAAGCGATCCTTCACGCCAGAACCGATAGCCCTGAGCCGGATCACCGCAACGCGCTGCCACAATCCCGTGGATCGCTTTACTCAACGAGGAGTCATGAATTGTGCGCGGCTCGTAAAAGCGCAGGTTTGCCAGACAGGTTTGCGGGCAAAATTGCTCCGGTAACATGTAGGTCAGCATCACCACATCGGCCTGTTTGAGAATTTGCATCTCATTGACCTCTGCACGGGAGTAATCGAGCAAAATCGTCTGCTTGCCCGCTTTGGCTTTGTACTGTGACAGATCGATAGCCGGTTTGCTCAGGAAGGTATCGTCCTGAGGTAGCACGCCATCGGGCTGAACTTCCGGTCGCCAGAGATGCTGTAAAAAATACTCTGCGCGGTGAATAAACGTCTCATCACCGCAGCCCAACCGACGGGCAAAACCCAGCGCCTGTTCCACGTTGTACCAGGCCATGTAGTTAGTGAACGCGTTGTTGTTCACATGCTCAGTGTATTCATCCGGGCCTATCACATCGTGGATCTCTAAACGATCATTAACCATGACCGCCCTGCTGATCCAGAACTTCGCTGTTTCCAGCAGCAGCGTCATTCCCTCACGGGACATGAAGTTTAGATCCCCTGAGGCATGCCAGTAATTGATTACCGCCCAGGCAATATCCGCCACGAGGTGATGTTCAGCCTGCGCCGAGGCCACTTTCTGACGCAGTCCGGTACGGATGTTGATCGCCGCAAATTCAGGCGTTTCCTCATCACCGCTGCGAGCGCTTTCCCAAGGGAAAAGCGCTCCCTGCCAACCGTTACGGCGGGCTTTCTCACGCGCCCCCGACAGATTATGCCAGCGGTAACGCAACAAACTTCTCGCGGTTTTCGGCTCGGTAAAGAGATGAAACGGTAACAGAAAGACCTCGGTATCCCAGAATATGTGACCTTTATACCCTTCCCCCGTCAAACCTTTGGCCGCAATACTGCTGCGCTCATCGTGGTCAGGAGTCATCACACGCAGATGATAGAGCGCATAGTCCAGCGCTCGCTGATCGCTGGCATCAGTGCTGGTGACCTGAACGCGACGATTTTGCCACCAGGCATGCCAGTTAGCAGCCGACTCCGCCAGCAGAGCGTCATAGCCCTGCTGCGCGCACACTTCCAGGTTGCGCAGCGACTGGCGTCCCCAGGTCTCAAGCGACAGGCTGCGTTCGCTCGCCCAGTCTACCCAGCTAATTTTTGTCAGCGTGACGCGCTGTCCGGCTTTCGCCTGCACGCTGTTGTGTTGTAACAGCCGACGTTCTTTCGCGGTGAAGCAGCGCTGCGCTGCACCGTCTACATCGCAATACGTGGTGATAGCGATATCATTGCGGTTGTCCTGGGTGGTGTAAATCCCTTGCATAAGATGCTGGCCAAAGACCCGGACCTGCGTTTCATCCAAATGCTGACGACCATGATTGGTCATCGTGGCGTCAATTCCGGTCGAGATACCAATGCTGGCATCGCCGTCCAGTGGCGTGACGACAACTTCCATAGCAAAAAGCGGCAGTTTTTGTGCCGAGACAAATCGCCGGCTCTCAATGGCAAAACGCGCCCCGCCAGACGCACGCAAGGTAAGCGCACGGCGTAATTCCCCACTGGCAAAATCCAGTTCACGTTGCCAGCTTTCGATAACGCCTCTGGTGAGCGAGAAAATCTCACCATTGAGTGAAATCTCCACCCCCACCACATCAGGCAGATTAACCAGTTCATTAATCTCGCCTTTCCCTGCCCGGTGATACAGTCCAGCAAGGTACATGCCGCGAGTTTGTAAGGTGTAGGCTTCCTCGTGGCTGGCGCGAATCCCCATATAACCGTTACCGGTCGTCATGAGGGACGCATATTTATTCAGGTTGTGTGGGCAAAAAGCCGGTTCAGTTAGCATTACTGGCCTCGTCATAAGTCTACGTAGGTCCCTGTTTCAGCCGATTGATACAGTGCGGCAACCAGTTGTTGAATAACGACGCCTTGCTCTGCGTCAGCAATAGTGACAGGCTCGCCCTGGACATGATTCACAAAAGCTTCCATGCTGCGATAATGTCGATTGTCATCGGCCATTTCACGCTGAAGCAGTACGTCAAGCGTACCCTCACGATCGGTATAAACCTGGGCCGGGAATAACGTCGCCCCTGCCAGATCGCCGCAGAAATTAACGTTCATAATCGATTGTTCCGGGATATTTAGCGCGAAAGAGGTTTCCAGTCGCAGGATACCGCCGTTATGAAATTCAATCGTCCCGAACAGAGAATCCTCCACGGTATACGTCTCGGGATCCCATTTCCCAAACTGGCCGCTGTTTTTACGCGTGCCAATGCGTTGATAGCTGTGTGCGTTAACGCGCTTTACTGCCGGAAACCCCAGCACATACATGGCGGCATCAAGCATATGGATGCCGAGATCAATCAGCGGCCCGCCGCCCTGCAGTTCTTTGTTGGTAAATACCCCCCAGCCGGGCACGCCGCAGCGGCGCAAAGCGCGGACATTGGTGACATAGATTTCACCCAGCACGCCGGCCATCACCTGCTCACGAAGCAGTTGCGTATCCAGTGCGAAACGATGATGAAAATCATAAGCCAGAACTTTCCCCATTCGACGCGCCGTGTTACACATTTCCAGCGCCTCGGCTGGCGTCATCGCCGGAGGTTTCTCACACATCACATGGCATCCGGCGTTCAGCGCCAACATGGTGTGTTCATAATGAAAACGATTGGGTGAACAGATGCTGACGATATCTGGCTTAGCCTCGCGTAGCATCGTCTGAGGATCGTCCCAAACCTGCGGATTGCCGTATTTCTCTGCCAACGCCTGCGCCTGTGACAGGCGGCTGTCACAGACAGCCACCAGTTCCAGATCGTTGCGGGTGCAGTAGTACGAAGCATGAACTTTATCCGCCACCTGCCCGGCGCCGATAATGGCGATGCGTAGCGGAGAGCTTGTCAGTGCACTTTTCACAGAAATCCTCTTAGCAGGTACGCAGCCAGGCCAGTGACTGACGGTACGCTTCCGGCAGGTTCTCTGCCCGTACACGCCCTTCGTACACGACGTAACCCTGATAATTATCTTCACGCAACTGATCAAACAGCGCAGTGAAATCCAGCGTACCGCTCCCCGGCTGATAACGATGGTTATCCGCAATATGGACGTGTCCCAGCAGATCGCGATTGTCATGCAGCGCCTGAGCCATATCGTCTTCTTCGATATTCATATGGTAAAAATCACCAATGATTTGCACATGCTTCAGGTTGTTTTCCACGATATAGCGACGGGCATCCGCCAGGGTGTTGATCATATGATCCTGATAGCGATTAAGCGGCTCCAGATACACCACCGTCCCCGTACGCTCGGCAACTTTATCGAGATAAATCAATGAATCACTTACTGCTTTACGATCACCCGCCAGGCTGCGCGGAGAGGTCATCGGCGGTAAGCGGAAGGTAAACATGCCCCATGCAGCGGGTACAATAATGCCCTGCCCACCGACTTCGGCCAGCGCTTCGAGAATGCGGGTAATCTGCTGTAAGCCATTCAAACGACGCTCTTCGATAAAATCACCGATCCAACCGTCATATCCTCCACAGGCGGTGGTGACGGGCAGGCCTGTTTCTTTGATTGCTGCTTTCACTTCTGCCAGGTTGTTAACCAGCAGCTTGCCGTCAATTTCAAAACCGTCAAACCCCATCTCTTTGATGTAACGGAATTTCTCGAGAATATTTTCCGGAAAAAAAGCCTGGTTCTGTGTTCCAATTTTCATCTTCTGCATTCCTTAATTAAAACGTCACGCCCATTTTGATGCTCTTTTCCGGATGGCGATCGACATACTGCATATAGCTTTCCGGGCTGCTGGCAAATGTCACTACCGGGTCAATAAGTTCTTCACAGTTCAGGTAACCGTTCATCAACAGTTCCCAACAGGTCTCCTCAATACGCTTGCGGCTCCAGCGCGGATAATCCGGATTTGGCTCACTGCAGGCACGGGAGAAGACAATTTTGGCGTTGTTGAAGTGCGCTTCACGCCCCAGGTTGAAGCCTTCAGCAAAAGGTTTCGCGAAAGCGACATAGGAGATTGTTCCACCATAGGCCAGACCGCGTAACGCCGATTGCAACGCATCCGCATAGCCGCTGGTTTCGATAATCACATCCGCGCCCTGCTTGCCGGTCAGCTTCTTAATTTCCATGCCGACATCGGTGCCAATAGGATTCAGACAGAAATCCGCGCCATGACGACGCGCGATATCGCAACGATGGGCAATCGGATCCACGCCAATGACCACCGAGGCTCCCGCTTTCTTAGCCAGTTGGACGGCAATCTGGCCAATCGCCCCTAAGCCGACGATGACAACAAAGTCGCCGACACGCACATTGGCGTCGCGCACGCCACTCATGGCGAACTGTGCCGGGTCATAGCACACGGCATTTTTCCACGAACTACCTTCCGGCATTTTGCGCAGTTTGTAGTTGTTTACCGCATTAAAGAAAACCGTTTCTGCCAGTGGGCCGTAGCCGCAAACTGAATCGCCAACGGCGTATTCGGTCACATCGCTGCCACACTCAATAACATCGCCCACCACCATGTTGCCAAGCTGGAACTTGCCGAATTCAATCCCGCGCGGCGCCCCTTCCGGACGCGGCATGAACATTTGCCATTCGCCGTTGAAATCTTCGTCAATAAACGGACTGGCAGCGCGAAAATCGACCACTTCCGTGCCATGTTTTGGCGCACCAAAGCGAACGCGAACTTTCACTTCATTGGCGGATACAGCTCTGTCTTCATATTCCACCAGCGCCGCAACACGCGGTTCTGTGGCAACTAACTTCTTCATTTACAACTCCTTAATTAAACTGGCCGCTTAGCCTTTCACGCCGCCTGCGGTCAAACCACTTTTAATAAAACGTTCGGAAAGCGCATACATAATGACAACCGGCAATGCGGTGACTAACGATGCCGCCATCATGCGTCCCCAGATATAGTCAGGCGTACTGAACAGCGCGTTCAGACCGACCGGTAAGGTAAAATTGCTGGCGCTGGAGAGGAAAATCGAGGCAAACAGATAGTCATTCCACGCCACCATAAAGCAGTACACAAAGACCGAAACCAGACCGGACATCGCCAACGGCACGGTAATGCGAAAGATGATCTGCAGACGGTTCAATCCATCCATCATCGCGGCTTCTTCTATCTCATCCGGAATGGTGTCGAAGTAGCTTTTCAGCATGAACACCGCGGTCGGCAGCGTCTGGGTGACCATGGTGATAATCAACGCCATTTCGGTGTCATAGATGCCAAGTGCCGTAATGATTTTGAATAGCGGCACCACCAGCAGAATCCCCGAAAACATGTACACCGTGTAAAAGCTGGCATTGATGGTCATTCGCCCCTTAAAACGCAGGCGGGAAGGCGCATACGCTCCGAGTACGCCGAGAAATACCGCCACCACCGAAGAAGTGACCGATACCACCAGGCTATTACGGAAGTAGTCAACAAACGGGAAAATCATCGGGTTGAAGATGTCGATGTAATGTTCCAGCGTCCATTGCTGCGGTAACAGCGTCGGATGCAGCGAGATCGCCTCTTTGGCGCTTTTAAATGAGGTCATCAGCATCACAAAAAATGGAAATAGCGTGATGCCCAGGAAGACAATTAATCCACAGTAAAAGCCGATGCGGCCAAGTGTGCGCTTATTTGTTGCCATTGAGGTTCACCCGTTTTCTGGTCAGCAGGATAACAGCGAAAATAATGACGAAGAGGACGACAGAAATAGCGGCCGCTTTGCCTAAGTCGTTAAATGCAAATGCTGTTTTATAGAGATAGACCCCGAGAATATCGACTTTAGTGGTCAGCAGATAAACATCGGCGAACATGTAAAACATCCAGATCGTGCGCAGCGTGACCACGGTTGCCAGCACCGGCATAATCGCTGGCAGCGTGACGATACGAAACCGTTGCCAGGCGTTCGCGCCGTCCATTTCTGCCGCCTCATACAACGATTTATCAATCGTCTGTAAAATCGCCAGAAACGAGATAAAGGCATACGGGAAGTAGCGCCAGATGGCGAACAGCACGACCAGCGCGAAGCTACTGCCGGGATTGTCGAACCACAGCGGCGCCTGATCGTAGAGATGCAACAGATCCACGCCGAGGTAGTTCACAATGCCGTAGCCGTTGTTGAACATGTATTTCCAGGCAAACACCAGCGAAATTGATGGCGTCACGTAAGAGAGGATGACCAGTGAGCGCGCCGTTTTCCGCAGACGAAACTCACGGTTAAAAAACATCGCTACGCCCAGCCCCAGTACCGTGCTTCCTGCCACAACCAGCGCGGTATACCAGACCGTCATCCACAGCGAATGCCAGAATCCGGGATCGGATAAGATACGGATATAGTTGCTTAGCCCGACAAACGTAGACTCAATTTGCGGATTCAGCGGCAGTCGCATAAAGCTGATTTCGATGTTTGATATCATCGGCCACGCCACTAAACCGCCCAGCAACAGCAAGCTGGGCGCCAGCAGCAGCATGGCGAATGGCATATCAGATCGACCTGAAAAGAACTTATTCATCACGGCTTTCCATTTCCCCATTAGCGCTGTTCAACGAGGTCATCCAGTTTTTTCTGGCTCGCTTCAATCGTGGTGACGAGGTCGGCTTTGCCTACCGTCACGTTGTGCACCATTGAGCTCACAACACCGGAGCCTGTGACGTCGCCCATGCGGGTGAAGTTCTTATCGCCGACGGCACCAAACACCTGGATATTCGGCAGTTCGGCAATCAGTTGATCGGGTAATTCACCCAGCGCTTTGATGACAGTGTTATCTTTCCACGTCGGGGTATTCACCACTGCTTTGTTGACCGGCAGCGCCGCCCCTGGCGACATCATGACCCAGTCCGCGATGTTGTCGGCCTGCTCCATAAAGGTGACAAATTTCTCTGCCGCTTCTGTCTCTTCAGACTTTTGACCCGCGGTAATGGTTAACGACGTCAGCATGCCGTAAACAGCAGAGTTTTTTTCCGTCGGCACCATAAAGCCCACATTTTTAGGATCGCCCTCTTTAATCACCGCCGGGAGGATATAGGTGGAATAAATCGCCATCGGCGCCGTGCCGTTCATGAACGCGTCTTTGACTTCCATGATGTCGTTTGAGCCCGGCATGGTGTTCATTGCCAATTGGCGGTAATACTGCAGCGCCTGCGCCATTTCAGGTGTGTTGAGCGTTATCTTTCCTTGCGCATCAAAAACGTTGGCCTGGTTTGAGAGCGCGAACTGGGAAAATGACTGTTCGGTCAAAACGCTTTCCGCCGTGGGCAGCGCAATACCATATTTCTTACTACCAGGATTGTTTAGCTTCTGCGCCACGCTCAGCAGTTGTTGCCAGTCTTTTGGCTCTTCCAGCCCAGCGTTTGCCAGCACATCTTTGCGATACCAGATCCCGCCAATCCAGGCGCTAACCGGAACCCCGGTCCAGGCGGTACCGTCTTCAGTGCGCACAATACGCAGCACGCCATCATAAAAAGTACCTTCACCTACAGCGTTGATGACCTGCGCTACGGCTTTACGATCGATAAGTGATTCTTTATCCATAACCTTCGCGTAGTCATGGCTGGTTTCAATGACTTCAGGCAGTGAACCGCTCCGCGCCAGGGTGATGACCTTGGTGTTGTACGCATCTTCTTCTACAGGAACCTGTTTGACACTGATCCCCGGGTTCTCTTTTTCAAAACGCTCAATCAGTTTTGCAATAACCGCCTGCCGCTCCTGTTCAACAGAAGAGTGCATAAATTCAATCGCAACAGAGGACGTTTTATCATCCTTACACCCGGAAACCAGGGCGCAGGAAACCAGTGCTGAAATCAGCACAATTTTAGTTTTAAGCATGAAATGTTCCTTTTTATTACTTAACCCACATGACCTGCCAGGCGTTCAACGTTAATTCTTTACCTGAAATAGTTTTACCGCTAATCAAATCAAATCCATTTTCAACATCAATACTAATGGTTTGCGTATGACCGCTGACATTAAATAATCCGGTAATTTTTTCGCCTGTTTCCGCCGTACGTTTAATTTGCATTACAGCCGGTGTAACACTGCTAATCTGAAAATCACTATCAGGGTGAAATGCTTTATTACTACGACGTATTACAATTAATCGGGATAATTCATGATAAATAGCATGGCGCAAACTGGTTTCATCTGCCAGCTCCGTTTCGATTTGGCTTATTTGATATTTTTTGCGGTTGATCGCACGGTTATAACCTAGCGCCTCGACACCTTTATAATCATTGCGTGACCCAAGAATGCTTTGAATGTAAACCGCAGGTACCCCCGGAAAACTCAGCAAAATGGCATGTGCGAGAATAAAGCGGGAAAAACGTTCGGCATCACTACAATTGCCTGGCGTTAGTGCGTCCATATATGTGACGTTAATTTCATACGGACTGCGACTACCATCAGGGTTATTTTTCCAGTTAACCAGCGCGCCTTCCTGTTGTAATTCCGTCACCAGGCGCACGATCTCGTCTTCAGGTAACAAACCACGTAATGGGTTGAGACCAATGCCGTCATGCGATGCGAGGAAATTAAACCAGGTGGTCTCACTGGACGGCAGTTCCAGTGATTGCGCCCACTGGCACAAGGTTGAGGTATCCTGGCGTTGTACCGCATGCAGCACCAGCGGCGGTAACGAGAACTGGTACACCATATGCGCTTCATCACGACCATTTCCGTAGTAGGACACATTATCCTTATGCGGAACGTTTGTTTCAGTAATAATCGCCGTACCAGGCGCTGCGCAGTCAGCAATAGCGCGAAATAGTTTGATAAGCTGATGCGTTTTTTCCAGGTGAATACAGGTCGTTCCTGGCTCTTTCCACATAAAGCCAACCGCATCCAGGCGGACATAATCGGCGCCCTGCTCAAGATAACTCAATAGCACATCGACCATCGCCAGTAACACTATCGGGTTGGCATAGTTGAGATCGATCTGGTCGTCGCTGAACGTCGTCCATAAATAGCGTACGGTGTTATCTTTCAGCGTAAAAGGCGTCAGTAACGGTAATGCGCGTGGACGCGTTACGTTGCTCAGGTCCGTATCAGGATCCATCGCAATAAAGAAATCTTCATAACCGTCAAGCTGTTGCAAATAGTTATTAAACCATTCGCTTTTCGCTGACATATGGTTACAAACAAAATCAAACATCAGTCGACTGGATTTACCCAATTGCTTAATATCATTCCAGTCACCGGTTTCTTCGGCAACCTGATGGTAATTAATTACGGAAAAACCATCATCCGATGACCACGGATAAAACGGCAACAGATGCACATGAGAAAATGTCGACTTAAGCCATTCATTATAAAATTGATTAAACATCGGCAGTGGTTTTTTGCCTGCCCCGTGGAATTGATCGGCGTAGGTAATAAGAACTACATCGCCCTCGTCCCAATGCGCTTTACGGATTTTTTTAATTAATCCCTGTGATTTCTCTAAACGTGCAATCAGCGCTTCATAGTGGCATGAAGTAAACGTATCACCATAAACTTCTGCCAGGCATTTTTGGATTTTTTGGTTCACCTTCAATTCTCGTGGTAGCGGTCCCATGAGTCAAGAGACTACTCTGCGGGAAATAAGCTGTCAATCGGCTGAGGTGGCCAGGAGGGGGATAATAAAAGAATTTTGGCAGCCAAAAAATCGTATTTGTGAGCTGCCGCAAATTAACAGAGGGAATGTTGATTAATTGTTGCTTGCTTTTGCTGATTCGGATATCAGGGTTGATTACCTGAATAGCGTTTCGATAATTTTGCCGCTGCCCGACTCAAAACCGGCTCCAGGACCAACGCCAGCAGCATTTTAAGCGGGCGTCGAGCGACGGACTTCACCGCCCACCCTGCTACCCCCGCCGGGCCGTAACGAAGCGCAGTTAAAAGCACCAGCTTACCTGCTATTTTAAAGCCCGGCTTAACCCTTTGCCCGGCACGTTGCCAGCGATTGTTCATTTCTATCCTCACAATTGGCGGAAACGGCTGCGCAATGAAAAGGTATCAGACGTGACATAACGCTCCATTTCACGCAAACGCTTTTCACTTGCCGCCAGCTCGCGATCGACGGCATCCAACAGCTCGCCGCTTGATGGCTGCTGCTCACCGGAAACCACATTGTCCGGCATCAGGTCCAACACAAACGTCAGCACGATGTAAGCGACGAAGGTGAAAAAGGCCAGACCAAAAAAGACGGACAACACCACCAGGATCCGTACCAGCTTCACAGGCACATCGAGGTAATGCGCAATACCTGCGCAAACCCCCTTCACCATGCCCTGTTGCGGAATACGCCACAGTTTTTTGTTCAGATTAACGCCTCCCATTAGCGGTCCCTCCAGTTTGGATGTTCAGCATCAAGGATGTCTTCCAGCGCCTGAATGCGCTCGCGCATCCGCTGTGCGTCATCGTTGAGTTCTACCAGACGTTGCTGTTCACTTTGCGCCAGTTCGCCACGACTGGAACGGTTGCTGTAATGCAGCCAGAGCCAAATCGGTAAAACGAACAACACAAAGATGGTTAATGGGATAGCCAGAAATAGCGCGCTCATGAGTACTCCTTACAGGTGATGAGCGGCGGCGCGTTCGGGCGCCGCCAGATGTTATTATTGCTTATCTTGCTGCATTTTGGCTTTAAGTTGCGCCAGCTGCTCGCTGATTTCATCATCTGCTTTCAGGTCAGCAAATTGCTGATCCAGAGACTGCTGTTTACCGAAGTTATGGCTTTCGGCCTCAGCTTCCATCTGATCGATACGACGCTCGAAAGATTCAAAGCGTGCCATCGCTTCATCCAGCTTACCGCTGTCCAGTTGACGACGAACATCACGCGAAGAGCTCGCAGCCTGATGGCGCAGCATCAATGCCTGCTGACGAGCACGGGTTTCACTGAGTTTATTTTCCAGCTCACCGATCTCTTTTTTCATTCGCGCCAGCGTATCGTCAACCAGCGTCACCTCATGCTCCAGAGAAGCAATCAGATCAGTCAGTTTCTGTTTTTCGATTAAGGCAGAACGCGCCAAATCTTCTTTCTCTTTACGCAGCGCCAGCTCGGCTTTTTCTTGCCACTCTGCCTGTTGTGCGCTGGCCAGTTCGATACGGCGAGATAATTGTTTCTTTTCTGCCAGAGCGCGTGCGGAGTTTGAGCGCACCTCAACCAGCGTGTCTTCCATTTCCTGGATCATTAACCGCACCAGTTTCTGCGGATCTTCAGCCTTTTCCAGCAACGCATTAATGTTGGCGTTCACGATGTCGGCAAAACGAGAAAAAATACCCATAATGTAATCCTCACTTACTGTTCTGATATCGGGCTATGCCCTGCTGTTTTCGTAATGCACTTGGCGTGCCAACTTTTTAACTAATTGATTTTAATGTAAATATCCAATTTTACCTGACGGGAGAATTAGGGTAAATTGGTGAATAACACTAACAAGTGGTGAATTTCATCATGGCAGGATACAAAGACAATATTCTTGGCGAAGCGAACAGCTTTATTGAAGTGCTGGAACAGGTTTCTCATCTGGCGCCGCTGGATAAACCTGTACTGGTTATCGGTGAGCGAGGTACGGGGAAAGAGCTTATTGCCAACCGTCTGCACTACCTCTCCAGCCGTTGGCAGGGCCCATTTATTTCGCTTAACTGCGCAGCTCTCAACGAGAACTTACTTGATTCCGAACTGTTTGGTCACGAAGCCGGTGCGTTTACTGGTGCGCAAAAACGCCATCCAGGACGTTTCGAACGCGCCGACGGTGGCACGCTGTTTCTTGATGAACTGGCGACAGCGCCAATGCTGGTACAGGAAAAACTGCTGCGCGTAATTGAGTATGGCGAGCTGGAACGCGTCGGCGGCAGCCAGCCCTTGCAGGTTAACGTGCGTCTGGTCTGCGCGACCAATGCCGACCTGCCACGTATGGTCAGTGAAGGCACTTTCCGCGCAGACCTGCTGGATCGTCTGGCCTTTGACGTGGTGCAACTTCCCCCACTACGCGAGCGTCAAAGCGACATCATGTTAATGGCCGAACACTTTGCCATTCAGATGTGCCGCGAGATCGGGTTACCGCTTTTTCCGGGATTCAGCGCCGAGGCCAGAGAAACCCTCCTCCATTACCGTTGGCCGGGTAATATTCGTGAACTGAAAAACGTCGTGGAGCGCTCCGTTTACCGGCACGGTACCAGCGATTACCCGCTGGATGAGATCATCATTGACCCCTTCCGCCGCCACGTTGCGCAGCCACAGGCAGCACCACCAAAGCAGACATCTGTAGCATTACCGCTGGATCTTCGTGAATTCCAGCAGCAACAAGAGAAAGACTTTCTACAAACCAGCTTGCAGCAGGCGAAATTTAATCAGAAAAAAGCCGCTGAGTTACTGGGTCTGACTTACCATCAGCTACGCGCGTTGCTTAAGAAACACCAGATTTAGCGCGCCTCTGCCAACGTTATATTGGAGGGTTTGACGCTTTATTGTCAGCACTCGTCCATTAAAGTCACTTTCCCCTCTGACTTTTCGACTCACGGAGCATAAACGTCAGAGGGTCCCTGTCCCCCCATCAGAGCACCAAACCTGGCCGGATGTATAACTGTTCTCTTCAGCGGCCAAAGTGACATAAAGCGGCGCAATTTCCACTGGTTGACCCGGACGACCCAGCGGTGCATTTGCCCCAAACTTCTCCACTTTTTCCTGTGGCTGACCGCCACAGCATTGCAGTACAGTCCAGTATGGGCCTGGCGCTACGGCATTAACCCGTATCCCTTTCGGTGCCAGCTGTTTCGCCAGCGATTTAGTAAATGCCACGATCGCCGCTTTGGTCTGAGCATAGTCAAGCAGGATTTCACTAGGCTCATAAGCCTGTACCGAGGAGGTATTAATTATCACGCTGTCTCGTGAAAGATGGGGGATAGCCGCTTTGGTGATCCAAAACATAGCGTAGACATTAGTCTTGAATGTGGCATCGAAATCTTCTGTGGTGAGCGCCTCAATAGACTCGCAAAATTGCTGACGACCCGCATTATTGACGAGGATATCCAACCCACCCAGCCCTTTTACCGCCTGTTTAACCAGTTGGCCGCAAAAAGTTTCATCTCGAATATCTCCGGGGATAGCCACGACATTTCTGCCTGCTTTTTTTATCAAGTCGACCACTTCACGCGCATCGTCTTCTTCATCAGGTAAATAGTTGATCGCAACATCAGCGCCTTCACGGGCATAAGCGATGGCAACAGCACGGCCAATCCCTGAATCCCCCCCGGTAATTAATACCTTGCGCCCATTCAATCGACCGCTTCCCTGATAGCTCTCCTCTCCATGATCGGGACGCGGTTGCATTTTTCCGGCCAGCCCTGGGAAGGGTTGCTTCTGCTGTGGAAAAGGCGGTGCCGGAAAACGCGCAGAATGAGTTTTATTGATGGTCTTTTTTTCATTGTTTAAGTCAGCCATTTAAATACCTCTCATTTTTTATCACAAAGATTATTAAGCGTAGACCAAAATGAGTGGCGTGACCTTTGTAATTCACCGCAATTTAATATTTCGCGTAATATCACCTCTACCGATACACTAATCACCGTATCGCGCTTTCGAGTATTTTATGAGATTAATCCCTGCTTAACCCATAGCACTTAAATCCATATATATCAATGAGCTATATAAATAAAACCTTAACAGGCCAGACAATTTTATTGAGTAACGAGATACCACTCAGAAGCGAGAGGTTAATAGAGTCCTATGCAATTGTTTTTCCTGTATTCATCTACCTACGTCGCCTCGCTTATATTTTACCAACGTTATGATTCAATACTCGTTATCATTTAAGAATTATCCAACAATCAGCATAAATAAATAGCAACCAAATTTAACATCTCAGCCCTATCGAAATGGAGAACGAATGAAATTATCCATAGCGCCATTATGAGATTATTTTTATATTTCACTTTCCCCGCGATATTGCTGATGCTCTCTCCTGGCGGTCATGGTCACTTTCCCCCACGTCCCCCTCACATTTTTCTGTCAGCCAGCGAATCCCGCGTTTTAACGAGTCAGATGGGTCATGAAAATGCTAAGATAGTTAACAGAGTAAATTCAAAGTGGATAGCGGGTATGAAGGGTGACCCTGTCGCGATGTTGAATTCGCGGTTATCACCTATGCGGTCCCCAAACACAAACGGTAATGGCAAATGTCATTAAATATTAGTAAGATAGCCTCTTTATTTATAATCCTTTAAAATTATGCGCCTGGTTTTATCATCTCTGATCGTGATGGCTGGATTTCTGAGTGGTCAGGCTGCTGCCGCGCCTGAACAGGCTTCGCATGCTGATGCTGATATTCGTGACAGCGGCTTTGTCTATTGCGTTAGCGGGCAGGTCAATACGTTTAACCCGCAAAAAGCGAGCAGCGGTCTTATCGTCGACACCCTGGCAGCCCAGCTGTATGACCGACTACTCGATGTCGATCCGTACACCTATCGACTGGTGCCTGAGCTGGCTGAAAGCTGGGAGGTGCTGGATAACGGCGCAACCTACCGCTTCCATCTGCGTCGTGACGTCCAGTTTCAGAAGACGGCCTGGTTCACCCCCACCCGCAAACTGAATGCGGACGACGTGGTGTTTACCTTCGAGCGCATCTTTGATCGCCAGCATCCGTGGCACAATGTAAACGGTAGCAGTTTCCCCTACTTCGACAGCCTACAGTTCGCCGATAACGTCCAAAGCGTACGCAAGCTGGACAACAACACCGTTGAGTTCCGCTTAACTCAGCCCGACGCCTCCTTCATGTGGCACCTCGCCACGCATTATGCCTCCGTGATGTCAGCAGAATATGCGGCTAAATTGGCAAAACAGGATCGTCAGGAGCT
This sequence comes from Citrobacter sp. 21OH12SH02A-Citro, assembly GCF_027919895.1. Classification (NCBI taxonomy): domain Bacteria; kingdom Pseudomonadati; phylum Pseudomonadota; class Gammaproteobacteria; order Enterobacterales; family Enterobacteriaceae; genus Citrobacter; species Citrobacter sp. 21OH12SH02A-Citro. Next base: position 2,250,303 of record NZ_CP114801.1, on the reverse strand, counting down.
GCTCGACAGACAACCCGTCGGCACCGGACCGTACCAGCTTTCGGAGAATCGCGCAGGGCAATATGTTCGACTGCAGCGCCATGAAAAATTCTGGCGTGGTACTCCTCTGATGCCGCAGGTGGTTGTGGACCTCGGCTCTGGCGGCACCGGACGTCTATCGAAACTCCTGACCGGTGAGTGTGATGTTCTGGCCTGGCCCGCCGCCAGTCAGCTCAGCATTTTGCGTGATGACCCGCGCCTGCGTCTGACCCTGCGCCCGGGGATGAACATCGCCTATCTGGCATTCAATACCAATAAACCACCGATGGATAATCCCGCCGTGCGGCATGCGCTGGCGCTGGCCATTAATAACCAACGGCTGATGCAGTCCATCTACTACGGGACGGCGGAAACCGCAGCATCTATTTTGCCTCGCGCCTCGTGGGCTTATGACAACGAAGCTAAAATTACAGAGTACAATCCGGCAAAATCGCGCGAGCAGTTAAAAGCACTGGGGCTGGAGAACCTGACATTACAGCTTTGGGTACCCACCAGTTCTCAGGCCTGGAACCCCAGTCCACTGAAAACCGCCGAGCTGATTCAGGCTGACATGGCTCAGGTGGGTGTGAAAGTTAAAATCATTCCGGTAGAAGGTCGTTTTCAGGAGGCGCGATTAATGGATATGAACCATGATCTAACGTTATCCGGTTGGGCGACGGACAGTAACGATCCTGACAGTTTTTTCCGACCGTTGCTAAGCTGCGCCGCCATCAACTCGCAGACTAACTTCGCCCACTGGTGTAATCCGGAATTTGACAGCGTTCTGCGCAAGGCCCTCTCTTCGCAGCAACTCTCATCGCGAATTGATGCCTATGACGAAGCGCAAAATATTCTCGCGAAAGAGTTACCGATCCTGCCGCTGGCCTCTTCACTGCGTCTGCAAGCTTATCGTTACGATATCAAAGGACTGGTGCTGAGTCCGTTCGGCAATGCATCTTTTGCCGGGGTTTCCAGGGAAAAGAAAGATGAGGTGAAAAAGCCATGATTATCTTCACCCTGCGTCGTTTTTTATTGCTGCTGGTCACCCTCTTCTTCCTGACCTTTATTGGATTCAGCCTGAGCTACTTCACACCTCATGCGCCGTTACAGGGCGCATCGCTGTGGAACGCCTGGGTATTCTGGTTCAATGGCCTCATTCACTGGGATTTTGGTGTATCCAGTATTAACGGTCAGTTGATTTCAGAACAGTTGAAGGAGGTGTTCCCGGCGACGATGGAACTGTGCATTCTGGCCTTTGGTTTTGCGCTGATGGTTGGGATCCCCGTTGGTATGCTGGCAGGGATCACGCGGAACAAGTGGCAGGACCGCTGCATCAGCGCCTTAGCGTTGATGGGTTTTTCCATTCCGGTTTTTTGGCTGGCGCTGTTGCTGACGTTGCTCTTCTCACTGACTCTCGGCTGGCTTCCCGTTTCGGGACGCTTTGATCTTCTCTATGAAGTGAAGCCCGTTACCGGATTTGCCATTATTGATGCGTGGATCTCCGACTCGCCCTGGCGCGATGAAATGCTGGTCAGCGCAATCCGTCACATGGTGCTTCCGGTGTTGACGCTTTCCGTCGCCCCTACCACGGAAGTTATTCGCCTGATGCGAATCAGCACCATTGAGGTCTTTGATCAAAACTATGTTAAAGCGGCCGCCACGCGCGGTCTGTCACGCTTAACCATTTTGCGCCGTCACGTTCTGCACAACGCCCTTCCGCCGGTGATCCCGCGTCTGGGCTTACAGTTTTCCACCATGCTGACGCTGGCGATGATCACCGAGATGGTCTTTAGCTGGCCAGGTCTTGGTCGTTGGCTGATTAACGCAATTCGCCAGCAGGATTACGCGGCAATTTCGGCGGGCGTCATGGTGATTGGCTCACTGGTTATCATCGTTAACGTCATCTCTGATATTTTGGGTGCTATGGCTAACCCTCTGAAACATAAGGAATGGTATGCCTTACGATAGCGTCTACAGCGAAAAGCGCCCGCCGGGTACGCTGCGCACCGCATGGCGCAATTTTTACGGCGATGCGACTGCGATGATCGGCCTGTATGGCTGCGCAGGATTGGCGATTCTGTGTATTTTTGGCGGTTGGTTTGCCCCTTATGGCATCGACCAGCAGTTTCTCGGCTATCAGCTTTTACCGCCGTCATGGTCGCGCTATGGCGAAGTCTCATTTTTCCTCGGAACTGACGATCTCGGGCGTGACGTGCTAAGTCGCCTGCTCAGCGGTGCGGCCCCAACCGTTGGCGGCGCGTTTGTCGTCACCCTCGCCGCCACACTATGTGGCCTGTTACTGGGCGTGGTTGCCGGTGCAACGCACGGTTTGCGCTCCGCGGTGCTGAACCACATTCTGGACACCCTGCTCTCGATCCCTTCGCTGCTGCTGGCGATTATTGTGGTGGCCTTTGCCGGACCGCATCTGACACACGCGATGTTTGCCGTCTGGCTGGCGCTGCTGCCGCGCATGGTACGCTCCGTCTACAGCATGGTGCATGACGAGCTGGAAAAAGAGTACGTTATCGCCGCTCGCCTGGACGGCGCAACCACGCTCAATATCCTGTGGTTTGCCGTTCTGCCCAATATTACCGCCGGACTTATCACTGAAATCACCCGTGCGCTGTCGATGGCGATTCTGGACATCGCCGCGCTGGGTTTTCTCGACCTTGGCGCACAGTTGCCGTCACCAGAATGGGGAGCCATGCTTGGCGACGCGCTGGAGCTGATTTATGTCGCACCGTGGACGGTTATGCTGCCAGGTGCGGCGATTATGATAAGCGTGCTGCTGGTTAACCTGCTGGGTGATGGCGTGCGCCGGGCAATTATTGCGGGGGTGGAATAATGCCATTACTGGATATCCGCAACCTGACCATTGAATTCAGAACCGGCGACGACTGGGTGAAGGCGGTTGACCGCGTCAGCATGACCCTCAATGAAGGTGAAATCCGCGGACTGGTTGGCGAGTCTGGATCGGGCAAGAGCCTGATCGCCAAGGCCATTTGCGGCGTCGCTAAAGATAACTGGCGCGTAACCGCAGACCGCATGCGCTTTGATGATATCGATCTGTTGCGCCTTTCCGCTCGTGAACGACGCAAGCTGGTCGGCCATAACGTTTCCATGATCTTTCAGGAACCGCAATCGTGTCTCGATCCGTCTGAGCGCATTGGACGACAACTGATGCAAAATATTCCGGCATGGACTTATAAAGGCCGCTGGTGGCAGCGCATCGGCTGGCGTAAACGCCGCGCGATTGAACTCCTGCACCGCGTCGGGATAAAAGATCATAAAGATGCGATGCGCAGCTTCCCGTATGAACTGACCGACGGCGAATGCCAGAAGGTGATGATCGCAATCGCCCTGGCTAATCAGCCGCGTTTACTGATTGCCGACGAACCAACGAACGCGATGGAGCCAACCACTCAGGCGCAAATTTTCCGCCTGCTGACCCGGCTGAACCAAAACAGCAATACCACCATTTTGTTGATCAGCCATGACCTGCAAATGCTCAGCCAGTGGGCTGACAAAATTAACGTGATGTACTGTGGGCAAACGGTGGAAACTGCGCCCAGTAAAGAGTTGGTGACTATTCCGCATCATCCTTATACCCAAGCGTTGATTCGCGCCATTCCTGATTTTGGTAGCGCAATGCCGCACAAAAGCCGCCTGAATACCATGCCAGGAGCCATTCCATTGCTGGAACAATTACCTATCGGCTGTCGTCTGGGGCCGCGCTGCCCTTATGCTCAGCGCGAATGTATCGAAACCCCAAGACTGACCGGAGCAAAGAATCATCTCTACGCCTGTCATTTCCCGCTGAACATGGAGAGAGAGTGAGATGGTAGAAACCCTGCTCGAAGTTCGTAATCTGAGCAAAACCTTTCGCTACCGGACGGGCTTATTCCGCCGTCAGACCGTTGAGGCCGTTAAACCCCTGAGCTTTACCCTGCGCGAGCGTCAGACGCTCGCCGTTATAGGTGAAAATGGTTCCGGTAAATCTACGCTGGCGAAGATGCTGGCCGGTATGATTGAGCCCACCAGCGGTGAGCTGCTGATTGACGATCACCCGTTAAAATATGGTGATTATTCATTCCGTAGTCAGCGTATCCGTATGATTTTCCAGGATCCATCAACGTCGCTTAACCCACGGCAACGTATTTCGCAGATCCTCGATTTTCCGCTACGTCTGAACACCGACCTCGAGCCTGAACAGCGCCGCAAACAGATCATCGAGACCATGCGGATGGTCGGTCTGTTGCCTGACCATGTGAGTTATTACCCGCATATGCTGGCTCCGGGACAAAAACAGCGTCTGGGCCTTGCCCGAGCGCTCATTTTGCGACCCAAAGTCATTATCGCCGACGAAGCCCTGGCCTCTCTGGACATGTCGATGCGTTCGCAGCTCATCAATCTGATGCTGGAACTACAGGAAAAACAGGGGATTTCATATATCTATGTGACTCAGCACATCGGCATGATGAAGCACATCAGCGATCAGGTATTAGTCATGCATCAGGGTGAAGTAGTTGAACGCGGCAGTACAGCAGATGTTCTGGCCTCGCCGTTGCATGAGCTGACCCGTCGCCTGATCGCCGGTCATTTCGGCGAAGCGCTTACCGCTGACGCGTGGCGAAAAGATCGCTAGCAAATGCAGCCCTCCTCAACCGGAGGGCAATTTTGCAATCAGTGACAAACATTTGGTAAGAGCAGTGTATCAACCTCGCTAAACGCGACCGAAGGGAAAAGGGATCCCTGCATCACCCAAACACCAGCCGCGCCTACTTCGTCGATAAGCTGTTTGGTTTCCACGCCCTCCACCGCAATGCGGTCGCAATATTCGCGGATGTTTTTAATTAGCACCGGGAACATCGGTTTTTCAGCCTGATCCAGGAAAAAACCACGATCCAACTTCACAACATCAAAACGACCGCAAACCAGCGGACTGGCCCCAATGCTGCCGGAGCCCAGATCGCCCAGCCATAATGCGTTTGGACCGTCGCAAAGTGAATTAATCAGCAGATTATTCAGACATACGGTATTCGTCAGAAAACGCTCTGAAAGTTCCAGGGCGACAAAAGGCATGGCATGTAGCGCCGATTTAACGCTCGGGTCGCCAATTGCCAGCAGCGCCATTTCATCAATGAGGTTCAGAGTACAGAAAAGGTTGTGGCTCTCAAACCAATTACGCTTTTCGGCAATTAATCGAATTTGCTCGAGCATGAAATTACGTTTTTGTTCGCTATTCCACGCTGAAATGATGAACTCTGGATGTATCGGCGAAACCGTATCTGAAACAAACCGGACGCTCATCTCAACACCCAGTAACGTATCAGTTGTGTCTCTCATCGGTTCCGCGATGAAATGATAGTGCATAAGACCACTCCAATTGATCATAACTTCCTGATAATGCACTTTTAATCACAATCAATCAATAATAACGATCAATTTATCAATATCGATCGATAAAAACAATATATCATAACGAACTGAATACGGTCATATTTTTTGTTTTAAGAAAGTTCCTACATTGCTATGTTTTAAAACATAAGCTAGCAGTTAATAATACCATTGAGATGCCTTTAAAGCCTTGTATTTTCTCCATCCCCCCGCGCTTCGCAGAATGAATGAGACTTAACCAGGGAAAGTGTTATAACCCTCATGTGTAATGAAAAGTGATTATCAGTAAGGGATGATAACTATTCTACAAGGCACAAAGAGTGGGATATAATTGCTGCCCCATTTCGAAACACCTTCAAATTGTGATCATAACTCATTGATTGCTAAAAATAAGCAATGACCATAAGGATTAAAGCTATGGGTTTTCTTTCCGGTAAGCGCATTCTGGTAACGGGTCTTGCCAGCAAACTGTCCATCGCCTGGGGTATCGCTCAGGCCATGCATCGCGAAGGGGCTGAACTGGCGTTCACCTACCAGAATGACAAACTAAAAGGCCGCGTCGAAGAATTTGCAGCTCAACTGGGTTCCAGCATCGTACTGCAGTGTGATGTGGCGGAAGATGCCAGCATTGATGCACTGTTTACCGAACTGGGCAAAGCCTGGCCGAAATTCGACGGTTTCGTGCACTCGATTGGTTTTGCGCCCGCAGACCAACTGGATGGCGACTATGTGAATGCAGTCACCCGCGAAGGCTTCAAAATTGCTCATGACATCAGTGCTTACAGCTTTGTGGCGATGGCAAAAGCCTGCCGTTCCATGCTGAACCCAGGCTCGGCGCTGCTGACGCTATCCTATCTGGGCGCAGAGCGCGCCATCCCTAACTACAACGTGATGGGCCTGGCAAAAGCCTCACTGGAAGCGAACGTCCGCTATATGGCTAATGCGATGGGTCCTGAAGGCGTGCGTGTGAACGCTATTTCTGCCGGTCCAATCCGTACACTCGCCGCTTCCGGCATTAAAGATTTCCGTAAAATGCTGGCGCATTGTGAAGCGGTTACGCCGATTCGCCGCACTGTAACCATTGAAGATGTGGGCAACTCCGCAGCATTTTTGTGCTCCGATCTTGCTGCCGGCATCTCTGGTGAAGTCGTTCACGTCGATGGTGGCTTCAGTATCGCGGCAATGAACGAGCTGGAACTTAAATAATCGTAAGTCTTCTATGGGCGGTCTTGCCCCGCCCATGACTCTCCTCTGCCCGCCGCCATATATGCTTTTCTGATATTTATTATCACGGAACAATCTTTCATCCCCTCTTCTGCTTACGTCAGGATATTGCAGCGCAAACGATCCGGCGTAGTAGTAGACGACGTGTCCGGGTCGCCACTTTTTAGACCAAGGACCGCCCATGGAACAACGCCGAATTGAAGGCAAAAGCCACTGGTATCATGAGACGCAATCCAGCAAGCATCCGCAAGATATTCTGCCGCTGGTGCCGGAAGCCGCTCATGTCGACGACTGCTTTTTACTGGATCTGGCGATACCTGATGACGCCCTTTTGCCTTTTCAATCCTGGTTAATCCCTGCCCGTAAACTTGCCCAGGTTCTCTTCCCGGTTCACGTAAACCTGAATCAGATGCACACATTCAGCGCCTATGAACGGATGAGTACGGCGCTTACCGTCGCTCAGGTGTATGGCGTCCAGCGATTGTGCAATCACTATGCCGCGCGGTTAACACCGCTTCCTGGTCCTGACTCGTCACGGGAAAGTAACCATCGGCTGGCGCAAATCACCCAATATGCTCGCCAACTTGCCAGCTCTCCTGACGTTATAGGCGCACGCGATCGCCAGCATCTGGATGCGGTCGGGCTGACCACCAGCGATAGTATTTTGATGAATCAAATTATCGGCTTCGTCGGTTTTCAGGCCCGGACCGTGGCCCTGTTTCAGGCCTGGTTTGGACATCCGGTGCGCCGAATACCGGGGCTGGATATACAGCAATTCGCTCACGCTTCGCCATTTAGTGCAACAAACGCTACCTGGCACGCTGCGCCATTCCCAATCGAAAAATATCCTGCTCAGGACGAGACGAAGGCCAGACATTTTCCCGCTGAACTGCAAGCGTTGGTGCCATTACTGATTCATTCACCGGTCATTTTAGATTTATTCACGACACTGATTTCCAGTACCCGGCGCAGCGCAGTACCGGTGCAGGCATTTTCACTGGCGGCGCTAATGACGTCACGGATTAACGGCAGCGTGGCCTGCTTTAATGAACAGGCACATACAGCCAATGAATTAGCTAACGTTATCGCCCTGCTTCGCCAGGAGGAACGTGAATTACAGCGTTGGGAACAGCGACATCCGGTTGAGCGCGTCACCCTGCAGGCGGTACAATGGCTAACCCGAGCGCCCGACCGTTTTAGCGCCGCGCTGTTAACCCCTTTGTTCGATCAGGGCATCTCTTCTGAACAAGCGATTAACCTGCTGGCCTGGAGCGGATTGTGCGGATGGTTGAATCGCTTGAAAATCGCGCTGGGCGAGACTTATTAACCGATCCACTTACTGAAAGAGCGCTTGCCGCAACTGAGAGAATCGCGTAAAACTGTCAGCCGCTCTTTTAGCCACGAAAATAGACAATTATGCTTCAGGACAACCCGCTGCTAGCGCAGCTTAAACAGCAACTGCATTCCCAGACGCCACGTGCTGAAGGGGTGGTAAAAGCCACGGAAAAAGGCTTTGGCTTCCTGGAAGTCGATGCACAAAAAAGCTATTTCATTCCACCGCCGCAGATGAAAAAAGTGATGCATGGCGACCGCATTGTTGCGGTTATCCATACAGAAAAAGATCGTGAATCTGCCGAGCCGGAAGAACTGATCGAACCCTTCCTGACGCGCTTCGTGGGTAAAGTTCAGGGCAAAAATGATCGTCTGTCCATTGTGCCGGATCATCCGTTACTGAAAGAAGCGATCCCTTGCCGTGCCGCCCGCGGCGTTGAGCACGATTTTAAAGAAGGTGACTGGGCCGTCGCTGAAATGCGTCGCCACCCGCTGAAAGGCGATCGCACCTTCTATGCCGAGTTAACCCAATTTATCACTTTTGCTGATGACCACTTTGTCCCGTGGTGGGTCACGCTGGCACGCCATAATCTCGAAAAAGAAGCGCCGGACGGTGTGGCAACTGAGATGCTGGATGAAGGTCTGGTTCGTCAGGACTTAACCGCCCTCAACTTTGTCACCATCGACAGCGCCAGCACCGAAGATATGGACGATGCGCTGTATGCTGAAGATCTGGCCGACGGCAAACTGCAATTAACTGTCGCCATTGCCGACCCTACGGCCTGGATTGCAGAAGGCAGCAAGCTGGATAAAACAGCAAAAATTCGCGCGTTTACTAACTATCTGCCGGGGTTCAACATCCCGATGCTACCACGCGAACTGTCTGACGATCTGTGCTCTTTACGCGCGAACGAAGTGCGTCCGGTTCTGGCTTGTCGTATGACCATCACCGCGGATGGCGCGATTGAAGACAACATCACCTTCTTCGCAGCGACGATTGAGTCGAAAGCGAAGCTGGTCTACGACAACGTCTCCGACTGGCTGGAAGGCGCCGGCGACTGGCAGCCTGCAAATGACGCGATTGCTGAACAAATCCGTCTGCTACACCGTATTTGCCTGAGCCGCGGTGAATGGCGTCATAACCATGCTCTGGTATTTAAAGATCGCCCGGATTACCGTTTTGTTCTTGGTGAAAAAGGTGAAGTCCTGGACATCGTCGCTGAGCCACGCCGCATCGCAAACCGAATCGTGGAAGAATCCATGATTGCGGCAAACATTTGCGCCGCCCGCGTGCTTCGCGACAAGCTCGGCTTCGGTATTTATAACGTCCATATGGGATTCGACCCGGCCAACGCCGACGCTCTGGCCGCGCTGCTAAAAACCCATGGTATGCACGTTGATGCCGAAGAAGTCCTGACGCTGGAAGGTTTCTGCAAACTGCGCCGCGAGCTGGATGCGCAGCCTTCTGGTTTCCTCGACAGCCGAATTCGCCGTTTCCAGTCTTACGCTGAAATCAGTATCGAACCAGGGCCGCACTTTGGGCTGGGTCTGGAGGCTTATGCCACCTGGACCTCTCCTATTCGAAAATATGGCGATATGATTAACCACCGCCTGCTTAAGGCCGTCATCAAAGGTGAAACCATCGCCCGCCCTGGGGATGATACCACGGTGCAAATGGCGGAACGTCGTCGCCTGAACCGGATGGCTGAGCGTGATGTGGGCGACTGGTTATACGCCCGTTTCCTGAGTGACAAAGCCGGGACCGATACCCGCTTTGCGGCCGAGATAATTGACGTCAGCCGCGGCGGTATGCGCGTACGTTTAGTTGATAATGGTGCAGTAGCATTTATTCCTGCCCCATTCCTGCACGCCGTTCGGGACGAGCTGGTATGCAGCCAGGAAAGCGGCACGGTGCAAATTAAAGGTGAAGTGGTTTACAAAGTCACGGATGTGATTGACGTAACCATCGCCGAAGTTCGCATGGAAACCCGCAGCGTTATCGCGCGTCCAGCCGCGTAACACGTATCAATCCAGCGACCTTTCTCATTTTGTGAAAGGTCGTTTCTTTTTCCCGCCCAAATTCCCACCACCGCACTACACTTCTTTCATTCGGTCAATTTTATTTTTTTACTTTTTTCAGTTCCGTTGGCTTTGCTTTTTACGGATTCTGGATTAAACATAAATATATAAAAAAAACAATACGTTCAGCCATAATCACCCCGAATGAATCATGGCTACCCATACTTTTGAGGCTCTATGCGCTTTAAACGGGATAGTACACATGATGAAAGACGTCCGGGAGCTGGTTACGTTGTATAGCTATGTGGGCACTCATAACCCCTACTGGCGTTTGTCAGAGGATTGCAACATCCTGCATTTCTCTATCGACGAAGCGTCAGAAGCTGATCAGACCATCGAATTATTACCTGAACAAGCCGATCGCATTCGCGAAATGACGGTGATCACGTCAAGTCTGTTAATGACGTTGCCCATTGAAGATGACGACATTCCCGTGCATCTGGTCGGTCGAAAAATCAATAAGCGCGAATGGGCCGGTAGCGCATCCGCCTGGGATGACACCCCTTCCGTCGCCCGCGATCTGGCCCACGGCCTCTCTTTTGCCGAACAAGTCGTTTCCGAAGCCAATTCCGTTATTGTCATTCTTGACCGCATGAGCAACATTCAGCGGTTTAATCGCCTGTGCGAAGAGTACACCGGCCTCAAAGAACGTGAAGTCATTGGTCAAAGTGTATTCACATTATTTATGAGCCGTCGTGAAGCAGCGGCTTCACGGCGCAATATTGAGGTCTTTTTTCGCGAAGGTAACTCGTATGAGGTTGAACGCTGGGTCAAGACCTGCAAAGGCCAGCGTCTGTTTCTGTTTCGCAATAAATTTGTGCATAACGGTAGCGGCAAGAACGAAATTTTTCTGATCTGTTCCGGGACCGATATCACTGAAGAACGCCGCGCGCAGGAACGACTGCGGGTGTTGGCGAATACCGACTCCATCACTGGATTACCAAACCGCAACGCAATTCATGAACTGATCAGCAATGCGATTGAGAACGCGGGCGATACGCAGGTCGGTATTGCGTACCTCGATCTGGATAACTTCAAAAAGGTAAACGATGCCTACGGGCATATGTTTGGCGATCAGCTACTACAAAGCGTGTCGCTGGCAATCCTCAGTTGCCTCGAAGACAACCAGATCCTGGCGCGGTTTGGCGGCGATGAATTCATTGTTCTTGCCACCGAAACATCCCAGGGCACACTGGAAGCCACCGCATCACGCATTCTGACGCGTCTGCGCCAGCCCTTCCGCATCGGTCTGATTGAAGTCTATACCGGATGCTCTATTGGTATATCCCTCGCACCTCAGCATGGTCAGGACTGCGAGAGCGTCATTCGTAACGCGGATACAGCCATGTACACCGCGAAAGAAGGCGGCCGTGGGCAGTTTTGTGTTTTTTCTCCGGAAATGAATCAGCGGGTATTTGAATATCTGTGGCTGGATACTAATCTGCGTAAGGCACTGGATAACGATCAACTGGTTATCCATTATCAGCCAAAGATAACCTGGCGCGGTGAAGTGCGCAGCCTGGAGGCGCTGGTTCGCTGGCAATCTCCGGAACGCGGCCTCATTCCACCGCTGGAGTTTATATCCTACGCCGAAGAATCGGGGCTCATCGTCCCGCTGGGGCGTTGGGTTATTCTCGACGTTGTGCGCCAGGTCGCGAAATGGCGTGACAAGGGAATAAACCTGCGCGTGGCGGTAAACGTTTCTGCCCGCCACCTCGCCGACCAGACGCTTTTTACCGCACTTAAGCAGGTGCTTCACGAGCTCAACTTTGAGTATTGCCCCATCGATGTTGAATTAACAGAAAGCAGTTTGATAGAAAATGAGCAACTGGCGTTGTCAGTCATTCAGCAGTTTAGCCAGTTAGGTGCGCAAATCCATTTGGATGATTTTGGTACCGGTTATTCGTCGCTGTCTCAACTGGCCCGCTTCCCGCTAGATGCCATTAAACTGGATCAGACCTTTGTCAGAGAGATCCACAAACAATCCATTTCACAATCGCTGGTACGGGCCATAGTTGCGGTAGCACAGGCGCTCAACCTGCAGGTCATCGCCGAAGGCGTGGAAAGCGCGAAAGAGGATGCGTTTCTGACCAAAAATGGCGTCAATGAGCGTCAGGGGTTTTTATTCGCCAAACCAATGCCAGCAGCCGCATTTGAACGTTGGTATCGCCGCCACCTGAGTAAAAAACTGCGCTAATGCAGAGAGAATGAAGGCGATAAATAGCCATAAATGGACATTACATGACGACGCTATCCGCATGTAATCACAGAATATATAATATTCTTCAATCGTTCAGGTTAATACTATTTTTCCCTTCTCTTTTGCCATGAAATTCTGCATCATGAAATTCAAACTCTATTGCCATTAGGATGACGACCATGTCTGATATCGACGCTCAGCGTCTGGCCGAACGTATTGATACCGTGCTGGATATCCTCGTTGCAGGTGATTACCACTCAGCCATCCACAATCTTGAAATTTTGAAAGCTGAACTGTTAAACACGGTCAAAGAAGATGCCGAATCTTTGGCGAAAAAGCAGAAGGCGCCATGGGAGATCTGATGACAGTGATCTTTTGATGTCGCTGCTATCAGCAACTGCAGATAATGCAGTTTCCGTTTAATTTCCGATACGATATCGCAATAAAATTAATACTATGAATTCCCGACAACAATCTATTTTGCAGATGGTGACCGATAAAGGTCAGATGAGCGTCGCCGATCTGGCAAAAGTCACCGGTGTCTCCGAAGTGACGATTCGACAGGATCTGAACACGCTGGAAAAACAGAGTTACTTACGCCGAGCCCACGGTTTTGCTGTTTCATTGAACAGCGATGATGTTGAAACGCGCATGATGACTAATTTCACTCTGAAACGTGAACTGGCTGAATTCGCTGCATCTCTGGTCAGTCCAGGCGAATCCGTATTCATTGAGAATGGCAGCAGCAATGCACTTCTGGCCAGAACGCTGGCAGAGCAAAAAGATGTCACCATCATCACCGTGAGCAGCTACATTGCTCATCTGCTCAAAGAAACGCCCTGTGAAGTGATACTTCTCGGTGGAATTTACCAGAAAAAAAGTGAGAGCATGGTCGGCCCCTTAACTCGCCAGTTTATCCAACAGGTACACTTCAGTAAGGCCTTTATCGGCATTGACGGCTGGCAGGCTGATACCGGTTTTACCGGACGCGATATGATGCGTTCTGACGTGGTTAACGCGGTGCTGGAAAAAGGCGCAGAAGTTATTGTGTTGACCGACAGCTCAAAATTCGACGCCATTCACCCTTACACGCTGGGTCCATTAGAGCGATTCAGCCGCGTAGTAACGGACTCCAGACTCAGCGCCAGCGTACAAATGCAGCTCGAACATTCAGGATTAATCGTCAATATCATTGATGCCCACGCATAAAATCTTCAGTAGATGGTTTGTCAGCAGACAAATCATCTGCTCTCTGAGAGTTATCTGACAATCCAATTAAGACTTTTTACCTGTCGTTAACAGGATAAAGTCGTAAAATTAATGTTAGCGATATAACAGGAACGAACCTCCAACTTCAGGATAGTGTTTGTAATGCCTTCGCTAAACGGTTTCACGGAAATATCTTCGATAGTCTTAATTTGACGCTATCCTTAAAGAACACTGGATTCCGTGAATCAATAATTCAGGAGAAAGTATTATGTTAGTAACGAGCAAAAAAATGACCGCTGCCATTCTGGCGATTACTCTGGCAATGTCGCTGAGTGCCTGCTCTAACTGGTCCAAACGAGATCGTAACACCGCAATCGGTGCTGGTGCAGGTGCAATAGGTGGTGCAGTCCTGACTGACGGTAGCACGCTGGGTACGCTGGGTGGTGCTGCAGTAGGTGGTATTATTGGCCACCAGGTGGGTAAATAATCTACGGTTAAACGGCTCGATATAATAATACGTTTACTTTTTCAGGTCTGTATTATTAAAAAGCCACGGAAATTTTCCGTGGCTTTTTTATTAACCGCCAGCCAGTTTAACTTTCATTCCTTTAGCTTCCAGCAGCGATTTAATCAGGTCGCGTTTATCCCCCTGAATTTCAATCACGCCATCTTTCACTGCTCCACCGCAACCACACTTTTTCTTCAGTTCTGCGGCTAATTTGGTCAGTTCGGCATCGTCTTGATCAATACCGGTAATCAGGCACACGCCCTTCCCTTTGCGACCACTGGTCTGGCGCTGGATACGAACAATGCCATCGCCTTTTGGACGCTCAGGCGCTGTTTTCGGTTCATCAATACGCCCGGAGTCGGTAGAGTAGACCAGACGAGAGTTTGAGTCGTTCATTTACGCACCTCGTTTCAGGGAAGCATTGATCATCTTCAGCGTCTGCGCGGGATCGGCCGACTGGGTGACAGGACGACCAATCACCATGTAATCCACACCTGCTAATTGCGCCTGTTCCGGTGTCATAATACGACGCTGATCGCCCGCCTCGCTGCCTTCTGGACGAATACCCGGTGTCACCAGCTTAAATGCCTGGCCCAACGCCTGCTTGAATCGCACCGCTTCCTGAGCTGAGCATACGACACCATCCAGACCACAATTCTGGGTTAAGCGCGCCAGTCTTTCAGCATAATCCGCAGGTGACAACGTCACGCCTAGATCGGCGAGGTCGCTGGCTTCCATACTGGTCAGAACCGTCACGGCAATCAGCAACGGCGCGTCCTGGCCAAAAGGCACTAAGGCTTCACGGGCTGCAGTCATCATACGCGCCCCGCCAGAAGCGTGAACGTTAACCATCCAGACGCCAAGTTCGGCAGCAGCGGCAACTGCATGCGCGGTGGTATTGGGAATATCATGAAATTTCAAATCAAGAAAGATGTCAAAACCACGCTGTTGCAGATCGCGAACCAACTGAGGTCCAAAAAGCGTGAACATCTCTTTGCCCACTTTCAAACGGCAATCACGAGGATCAATTCTGTCGACAAAAGCTAATGCTTTATCACGATTAGAATAATCGAGAGCGACAACGACAGGAGAATCGGTAACAGCACGAGAAGAAGATGAAGCAGTAAACGTCATGACCAGACCTTCTTGAGGATGGGCGCCCACGGCGGCGCGAAATGGGTAAACGGCGTGCATTCTACCTGCGGTAATAGAAAATTAACAGGCGCGATTACATTTCTGCCAGGCGAACCGGCAGCGGAGGTTGAGGATGGATTGATTACATACCAATAGTATGTTGTAACTAAAGTGAGGTTTTTTTTTTAAAATTACAGCCCATCAAGTCCGCGAATGGGCTTAATGGTTGACCATGAACGGCAGGATGGACAGTGCCAGTACAGCGTATACGCCGTAAAACCGCACTTCTGACAGCGGTAGCGCGGTTTACTGCGTACCTGCTCTCCGACCATATCGCGCAGAACCATCAGGCTCTCTTTGGCACGCCCTTCTTCGGCTTCGTGGAGATGATAATCCATCAGCTTGTGGAACACGCGCATCGTAGGATGACGTTGCAGCTGACGAGTGATATAGACCTGAGCGGTATCAGCCCCCTCACGCGCCTCAAGAATATCAGCCAGCATCAGTTCGGCGGCGGCACCAGTATTTTCCTCAACGGCCCGACGTAAAAACTCCGCCCACTCATCGTTTTTCCCCAGATGCTGGTAGCAGCTTTGCAGCATTTCCAGCGTTTCGCTGACCAGCTCTTTGTCCTGGGAAATGACCCGTTGCAGGCTTTCAACCGCCTTCGCGTAATCACCTTTTTCCATGTACACGCGCCCCATCATGATGGATACTCGTGCACTGTTTTTGTCTGCCGCCGCGCCTTTTTTCAACAGCGTCATGGCGCGATCCATATCGTCGCTACCCATTTGCTGTAAGGCCAGTTCGCAGTAGAAGTGGGCTATCTCATTACGCTGCTTGTCTTTGCCGAGTTTCACCAGACGCTCTGCTACATCAATGGCTTTTTGCCATTCGCTGGTGGCCTGATAAATTTGCAACAGTTGCTGTAATGCGCCAACCCGAAAATCAGTTTCATCGGTAAGCTGATTGAACATGTCTTCCGCGCGGTCGTACAGTCCCGCGGCCATGTAGTCGCGCCCCAGCTGTTGCACGGCCAGCAAACGCTGCTCGTAGGTCAGCGAGGCACTTTCCATTAACGTTTGATGGATGCGGATTGCGCGATCGACTTCACCGCGAGAGCGGAACAGGTTTCCGAGGGTGAGATGAGCCTCAACGGTGCCTGTGTCCTCTTTTAGCATATCAAGGAACAGATCCACCGCTTTATCTTGTTGATTGCTCAGGAGGAAGTTAACCCCGGCGACATAGTCACGAGAAAGACGGTTAGCTTCATCCTGCTTGGTTTGTTGCGCACTTCTGCGACCCATATACCACCCATAGGCAGCGGCTACAGGTAAAAGCAGAAACAACAACTCCAACATAAATAATTATTCCTTCACAACCGACGAATCGGCAGATACCGCAACGTCGGTCGCAGGCGCAAGCTGGTTTTCCAGTCGTTTGATTTTACGTTCGGCGCGCGCAAGAGACACACGAACCTTCAGCCAGAAAAGGCCGCAAATTAGCCAACCAATCGCAAACCCTGCGGCAAACAATACAGCAAGCAGCGTAGAGATACGATACTCACCCTGAGCCAGCAGGTAATTAAACGTAACCTGTTGATCGTTTTGCGCACCCAATGTCACCGAAATAACAAAAATCGCCAACACCAGTAAGAAAATGAGTAAATATTTCACATTACTTCCCGTTATGTGGTTTGAGCGAATAAATCGTGTCCAACTTACCGCGTTGAGCCCTTTAAATTACCATTTTAACAACGAGTGCGAAACGGAAAAGCGCTTTCCACTTTCTGATTTAAGGGCAAAATTTGAAAAATCAATCATCGCTAGCTTTCTTGTTCTCGCTGCGCGATTTCTTTTTCCTCCTGCACTGGTGGGGTTAATGGTCCGCATACCCGCTGTGCAAGCCAGGTTGCCAGCGTCACCAACAGCCACGAAATCAGCGTTGCCACCACCAAATCACGGGGCCAGTGCATGCCTAACAGCAAGCGGCTGCCCATCACGCCGGTCGCCCAGATCAGCAGAAACACAATCGTCAGCGTACGTCTGCGCGGCCATAACAGCCCTACGCCCAGTAAAGCCCAACTGGCGGCAAACATCGTATGTCCGGACGGAAAGGCAAAACCCGTTTCTTTTTGCCAGTGCTTGCGTAAAAACGTTGGAATATCCTGCTGTTCGGCCAATTGTTCTTTGACTAAATGCCCACGATCTTTACGTTTTAAAGTGTAGAACTCATCAACCGGAATATGGTGCGTTTTTTCCAGCCACACGACAAAAGGTCGCGGTTCTTGCACCCTGTCTTTTACCCAGGACTTCACGCCCTGTCCCACTAAAATCGCCGCTGCCAGAATAGCAAACAACATTATCGCGGCTTTAAGACGAAAACGCAGGCACCACAGAAACCATGCACAAAGCGCAACGTGAGTGATAATTCCCCACGGCTGCGTCACCGTTTCCGTTACCCAGTACAAGGACTTTAACCACCAGACATTGTGCCCCGGCTGCCAGCTCCAGCCTGATACCCATACGGCAACCGGCATGATAAGTAGCAGTCCGGTCCCCACTGCGGTGCGCTTTGCAATAGACAGCATTGCCTCTCCTTTCGTCGATAAGTATCACAATCATAACTGAAAAATTCACACGTCGGGAAAATTGACAATTTTGTGCCATTCCAAAAGCGAATCCGTGGTCGCGATTAGGTGAACGTCGTTGCCTTATGGCAAAATAGTGTAATACAGAACAGAAGCCGACAGGCGAAGGCACGACGAGTGCCAGCATAATCTGGAGAATTACATGCAGCTTAAACGTGTGGCAGAAGCCAAACTGCCAACCCCCTGGGGTGATTTCCTGATGGTGGGATTTGAAGAACTGGCAACCGGACACGATCATGTCGCACTGGTTTTTGGCGATATCACAGGCCAAACACCTGTCCTGGCGCGCGTCCACTCCGAATGTTTGACTGGTGATGCGCTGTTTAGCCTGCGTTGCGATTGCGGTTTCCAGCTTGAAGCGGCCCTCACCCACATTGCTGAAGAAGGGCGTGGCATTCTGCTTTATCACCGTCAGGAAGGACGCAACATTGGCCTGCTCAACAAAATCCGCGCTTACGCGTTGCAGGATCAGGGTTATGATACCGTTGAAGCGAATCATCAGTTGGGATTTGCGGCAGACGAGCGCGATTTCACGTTGTGTGCCGATATGTTCAAGCTGCTGGGCGTGGATGCGGTACGTTTGCTGACCAATAACCCGAAGAAAGTAGAAATCCTGACCGAAGCGGGAATCAATATTGTTGAACGCGTGCCGCTGATCGTGGGCCGTAATCCAAAAAATGAACATTATCTGGACACCAAAGCCGCCAAGATGGGACATTTGCTGGGCAAATAATCGTTGTCACCGCCTATCAAAAAGCCTGCTCTCGCAGGCTTTTTTGCATTTTAATTCAACATATTACGAATCACGTAGTGCAGAATGCCGTCGTTTTGGTAATACGTTAGCTCCGTCGCGGTATCAATGCGACAGCGACATAGAATCACCTCTTTACGCCCATCTGCGCGTACCATACTCACCGGAACTGTCGCCCCCGGTTTAATGTTTTGTAGGTCCGTAATATCGATCGCCTCCTCACCGGTTAATCCCAGCGTTTTACGCGTGACGCCCTGCGGGAATTCCAGCGGTAAAATGCCCATGCCAATCAGGTTAGAACGGTGAATTCGCTCAAAAGACTCTGCGATAACCACGCGAACTCCCAGCAAACGTGGGCCTTTCGCCGCCCAGTCACGGCTGGAGCCGGATCCATATTCTTTCCCGGCAATCACCGCCAGAGGCACGTTCTCCTGCTGGTATTGCATGGCCGCATCATAAATAGCCACCACTTCGGTTCCCGGCAAATGACGCGTCATGCCACCTTCCACGCCAGGTACCATCTCATTGCGAATACGAATATTGGCAAAGGTACCACGCATCATCACTTCATGATTCCCGCGTCGTGAACCGTAGGAGTTAAAATCTTTACGCTCAACGCCATGGCTTTGCAGATAACGCCCCGCTGGGCTGTCTGGCTTAATACTGCCGGCAGGAGAAATATGGTCGGTGGTAACAGAATCTCCGAGCATCGCCAGAATACGCGCACCGTGAATGTCCTGAACCGGATCCGGCGTAGCCTGCATACCATCGAAGAACGGTGACAAACGGATATAGGTCGAGTCAGACTGCCAGCCATAGGTATCAGCGCGATCAACCTGGATTGCTTTCCATTCTGGCGTGCCTTCAAAGACTTCAGCATACTCTTTATGGAACATGGCGGTAGAGACCTGCTCAACGGCGCGGGCAATTTCCTTGGCTGTCGGCCAAATATCTTTCAGATAAACAGGATCGCCTTTTCTGTCATGGCCTAACGGATCTTTCGTCAGGTTGATATTCATATTCCCCGCCAGCGCGTAGGCTACCACCAGCGGCGGAGACGCCAGCCAGTTGGTCTTCACGAGCGGATGGATACGACCTTCAAAGTTACGGTTTCCAGAAAGCACTGCCCCAACTGTAAGATCGCCTTTTTTGATGGCTGTTTCGATAGGATCGGGTAAGGGTCCAGAGTTGCCAATACAGGTGGTACAGCCATAACCCACAAGATTAAATCCCAGCTCATCAAGGTACGGAGTGAACCCAGCCTTTGCCAGATAATCGGAAACCACCTTCGATCCTGGCGCCAACGAGGCTTTCACCCATGGCTGACGTTTCAAACCAAGCGTGACGGCTTTTTTCGCCAGCAGCCCCGCCGCCATCAATACGCTTGGGTTTGAGGTGTTGGTACAAGAGGTGATAGCGGCTATCACCACCGCGCCGTCCGGCAGCTTATACTGCTGACCGCTCATGGTATAGTCCACTGGCTGACGGTCTTTCAGCGAGCTATTCACCTCGAGTTCATTACTCGCCGAAAAGGCTTTCGGCACATCAGCCAGCGCCACCCGATCCTGCGGACGCTTCGGTCCAGCAAGGCTTGCCTCTACGCTGCCCATATCCAGCTCCAACGAACTGGTAAACACAGGTTCATCCCCTGGGTTACGCCACATTCCCTGCGCTTTGGCATAGGCATTGACCAACTCAACCTGTTCCTCACTGCGCCCGCTCAGACGCATATACTCAAGGGTAATGTCATCGATCGGGAAGAAACCGCAGGTTGCGCCGTATTCCGGTGCCATGTTCGCAATGGTTGCTCGATCGGCCAGAGGTAAGGTGTCCAGCCCATCACCGTAGAATTCAACGAATTTACCGACTACACCGTGCTTACGCAGCATCTGGGTGACGGTCAGAACCAGGTCGGTGGCAGTGATGCCTTCCCGCAGTTTACCCACCAGTTTAAAGCCCACAACATCCGGGATCAGCATTGAGACCGGTTGACCCAGCATTGCTGCTTCAGCTTCAATGCCTCCAACGCCCCAGCCCAGCACACCGAGACCATTAATCATCGTGGTATGGGAATCGGTACCGACCAGTGTATCGGGATAAGCCACCCACTCACCGTCCTGTAACTCGCTCCAGACAGCTTTGCCAAGATATTCAAGGTTAACCTGGTGGCAAATCCCCGTACCCGGCGGTACAACGCTGAAGCGACTAAATGCCTGCTGTCCCCATTTCAGGAACACATAACGTTCATGGTTACGTTCCATTTCCAGGCGCACGTTTTCTTCGAAAGCATCATCATCACCGAAACGATCCACCGTTACAGAGTGATCAATGACAAGATCCACTGGCGAAAGCGGATTCACTTTTGCCGTATCCCCACCCAGACGTTTCACCGCTTCGCGCATGGCGGCGAGATCGACCACCGCCGGCACGCCGGTAAAATCCTGCATCAGAACACGAGCAGGTCGATAGGCAATTTCTCGATCGGCATGAGCGGTCTTCAGCCAATGCGCAAGCGCATGAATATCATCTTCGGTAACGGAATTACCGTCCTGCCAGCGAAGCAGGTTTTCCAGCAAAACTTTTAGCGATTTCGGTAAACGGGTGATATCACCCAGTGATTTAGCGGCCAGCGGCAGACTGTAGTAACGGTAGGTTTTATCTTTAACCTGCAATGTGTCCTTACTGGCTTCTCGTAGGGTCGACGACATAGCTCCTCCTTAATGACAGGGTTGGATCCCCTGATTTTCCTCAGGGTTAGTATTAAAGATAACACAAACAAA
Organism: Citrobacter sp. 21OH12SH02A-Citro; assembly: GCF_027919895.1. Lineage (NCBI taxonomy): Bacteria > Pseudomonadati > Pseudomonadota > Gammaproteobacteria > Enterobacterales > Enterobacteriaceae > Citrobacter > Citrobacter sp. 21OH12SH02A-Citro. Next base: position 2,229,021 of record NZ_CP114801.1, on the reverse strand, counting down.
ATGTAACGCTTTGATAACAACTCAAATTGATAAAAGTGGAGGGCTACAAAAGGGGCAACTGAAGTATCTGGCGAGGAGAAAGGTTTAAGCGGTCAAGGTTAATACGGTGATAAGCATGGCTCATCACGATTGCCCGGAATAAAATATTTGCAGTACAAGACAACGGACTAATAATAATTATAAAATTCGTATCAATTATTGTTTCTGTTCATCATCATCCGCAAACAGATCGATAAACGCCCGTTGTTCAGGAGAGAGTTTCCAGGTCGCTGGAATATTCGGCTTATTCTCTGCGCTGCGTTGACCCTCTTGTTCATGGTCATCCGGAGATGGCATCACGGTGGAGCGTTGTTCCAGTGTGGACATGACCTACCCCCACACATTCCAGGCCACGAGCGCGACAATAACCCAGAACACGGCAGAGCCAAGAAACACAGCGAACCAGGCTTTACGTTTCATGACGGGATCCCGGCGTGCTGGCTGGTTTCCTGAAGGCATCGCTAACCTCATACTATCGAAATCACTTATCATTTAAGCACCAAACAATCGGTACAATTAATCATCAGATAGGAGGAATCCTAATAAAAAAGGTCAAAAAAAGCCAGTTAATTTTCATACTCGACCTGATAAATAAATTAATTATTTGATCGGTTATAAATATTTGAGAGGGATTTTTGGCGACCTTACTAATTTGAAACTACTTTAGCAAGTGTTTACCATAAACAATATATGGTTAATATATAGAGGAAAAATATTGAATAGATTCAGACTCTGCCGTCGGTATCGCTTTATGTTTGAGGATACCGACGAGGTAACAGCCGTTATTATTTCTCAGGCAATTTAATATCTTTAAACATGGCTTCAATATCGTCGTTGGAACGTAGCGCCACCGCAGTATCCACCACATCACGCGTCAGATGCGGCGCGAAACGTTGAATAAAATCATACATGTAACTGCGTAAAAAAGTGCTGCGACGAAAACCAATCTTGGTGGTGCTATGGCTGAAGATATCATGGGCATCAACGCGCACCAGGTCAGGGTCGGAGACAGGATCAACCGCCATACTGGCAATTACCCCCACGCCGAGTCCCAGGCGTACATAGGTCTTAATGACATCGGCATCGGTCGCGGTAAAAACTATACGCGGCTCCAGACCCGCACGGTTGAACGCGGTGTCCAGTTCCGAACGTCCGGTAAATCCAAACGTGTAGGTCACCAGCGGGTACTGCGCCAGTTCTTCAATGGATACGGCGGATTTGCCCGCCAACGGATGGTCCGGCGTAACGACAATCGAACGGTTCCAGTGGTAGCAAGGCAGCATCACCAGATCGTCATACAGGTGCAGGGCTTCCGTCGCGATAGCAAAATCTGCATTCCCTTTCGAGACGGCTTCGGCGATTTGCGTCGGCGACCCCTGGTGCATATGCAATGAGACGCGTGGATAACGCTCAATAAAGCCTTTAATAACGTTCGGCAAAGCGTAACGCGCCTGAGTGTGCGTGGTGGCGATATACAGTGAGCCTTTGTCCGGCCAGGTATGTTCGCCAGCAACGGACTTAATGGCGTCCACCTTCGACAAAACTTCTCGCGCGATTCGAATGACTTCCTGCCCCGCTGGCGTAACCTGGGTCAGGTGCTTACCGCTACGGGCAAAAATCTGGATGCCAAGTTCATCTTCCAGCATACGAACTTGCTTACTGATACCTGGCTGCGAGGTATAAAGCCCTTCCGCCGTTGAGGAGACATTAAGGTTGTGGTTCACCACCTCAACAATGTAGCGAAGCTGCTGTAATTTCATGTTAAGCCATCCCGATTTGCGCCATCAAATCATCGTTTCAGAGCAGGCTCGTTGGCGCTGCTAATACGATTTAATAATAAAAAGTGTGTTAACTATAACCACTATATCATTTCTATGTGAGCTGTATAGGGATGGCAAAAAATAATACGCCAGAAACAAAAAGGGCCGCTTACGCGACCCTTTGAGGAGAAACTCAGCCGGAATGCTGTTATTTCTTCCCTTCTACCCATTTACCGTCAACGAAGAACGCGGACCAGCCGGTCGCCTTACCGTCTTTCTCCGCAGCAACGTATTGCTGCTTGGTTTTACGGCTGAAACGAACCATCGACTTGTTGCCGTCCGGGTCAGTCTGCGGCGCATCTGCCAGATAGCGCAGTTTTTCCGGCAGACGATCGCGGAAGCGGTACAACTCTTCAACCAGCGGCGCACGTGTCTCACGTGATTTCGGGAACGTATTTGCCGCCAGGAAGATACCTGCAGCACCATCACGTAACACGAAATACGCATCAGATTTTTCACACGGCAGTTCCGGCAACGGAACCGGATCCTCTTTCGGTGGAGCAACTTCACCGTTACGCAGGATCTTACGGGTATTTTTGCACTCGTCGTTGGTACACGCCATGTACTTGCCGAAACGTCCCATTTTCAGGTGCATTTCAGAGCCACATTTCTCGCACTCAACGATAGGACCGTCATAACCCTTGATGCGGAATTCGCCTTCTTCGATCTCATAGCCGTCGCAGGTAGGGTTATTACCACATACATGCAGCTTGCGCTTAGGATCGATAAGGTAGCTGTCCATCGCCGTGCCGCACTTCTGGCAGCGACGTTTGGCGCGCAAAGCGTTGGTTTCCGCATCGTCGCCTTCCAGCACGTTCAGCACTTCGTTTTCCGGCACCAGGTTAATGGTGGTTTTGCAACGCTCTTTCGGGGAAAGCGCATAGCCAGAACAACCCAGGAAAACGCCGGTGCTGGCGGTACGAATACCCATCTTGCGACCGCAGGTTGGGCAATCAATGCTGGTCAGCACCATCTGGTTCGGACGCATACCGCCCTCTTCAGGATCTTTCTCGGCTTTATCCAGTTGCTGAGTAAAATCAGTGAAGAAGTTGTCGAGTACGCCCTTCCATTCGGCTTCGTGATTTGCCACCTGGTCGAGGCTGTCTTCCATCTGCGCGGTAAAGTCGTAGTTCATCAGTTCGCGGAAGTTTTCTTCCAGACGATCGGTGACGATTTCACCCATTTTTTCAGCGTAGAAGCGACGGTTCTCAACGCGAACATAACCGCGATCCTGAATCGTAGAAATGATCGACGCATACGTGGATGGGCGACCAATCCCACGTTTTTCAAGCTCTTTAACCAGCGAAGCTTCACTGAAGCGCGCAGGCGGTTTGGTAAAGTGTTGCGCAGGTGTCAGTTCGATGAGCGTCAACGTATCGCCTTTATCCACCGCAGGTAAAATGCGGTCTTCATCGCCCTTACGCAGCGCAGGCATCACTTTCGTCCAGCCATCGAAGCGCAGAATACGACCACGCGCCTTCAGACGGAAATCACCCGCACCCACCGTCAGCGTGGTGGAATCATATTTAGCAGGCGTCATCTGACAGGCAACAAACTGGCGCCAGATCAGCTGATACAGTTTTTGCGCATCGGCTTCCATATCTTTCAGCGATTCCGCCTGAACGGCGACATCGGAAGGACGGATAGCTTCGTGCGCTTCCTGCGAGTTCTCTTTGCTGGCGTACTGGTTCGCGCTCTCCGGCAGATACTTTTTGCCGAAATTATCGCTGATGTAATCGCGAACCATGTTCACCGCATCCTGACTCAGGTTGGTTGAGTCAGTACGCATATAAGTGATGTAGCCCGCTTCATACAAGCGCTGCGCCATCATCATGGTTTTCTTCACGCCGAAGCCCAGACGCGTGCTGGCGGCCTGCTGTAGGGTGGAGGTGATGAACGGCGCACCCGGCTTGCTGCTGGTCGGCTTATCTTCACGTTCCAGAACGCTGTAGCGCGCTTTTTCCAACAGGCTAACGGCGGCAAGCGTTTGTTCCCGGTTGACCGGACGGAACGGTTTATCATTCTGATGCGTCACCTCAAGCGGTAACGCGTCACCGCCTGGCGTCGTCGTGTTAGCATCAATTTCCCAGAACTCTTCTGGAACGAATGCTTTGATTTCGCGTTCACGCTCAACCACCAGACGCACGGCAACCGACTGTACGCGGCCTGCTGACAGGCCTCGCGCAATTTTTTTCCACAGCAGCGGCGACACCATATAGCCCACAACACGGTCCATAAAGCGGCGCGCCTGTTGCGCATTGACGCGGTCGATGTTCAGTTCGCCCGGTTTTTCAAACGCCTGACGAATAGCGTTTTTGGTAATTTCGTTAAACACCACGCGACTGTAGCGGGTGTCGTCGCCGCCGATCACTTCCCGCAGGTGCCACGCAATGGCTTCCCCTTCGCGGTCAAGGTCGGTTGCGAGATAGATGTGGTCGGCTTTTTCAGCCAGTTGCTTCAGTTCAGAAACAACTTTTTCTTTACCGGGCAGCACTTCATAGCGCGCATCCCAGTTGTGCCACGGGTCAACACCCATACGATTGACGAGAGCGCCACGTTCATCCTTTTTGGGCTTTTTAGCCGTTTTGGTGGAGGTTGAGTCGGCGCTCTTTTTAGTTGCTGAGCCACTGGTCGGCAAATCACGGATATGACCGACGCTGGATTTCACCACGTAGTCATTACCCAGATACTTGTTGATCGTTTTGGCTTTTGCCGGGGACTCAACGATGACAAGAGCTTTACCCATATTCACCTTTACCTAATTTGATTCTTCCAGAATGCGTCGCACGTTGATTCACCTTCCACTGGCGACGAGACATCGATATGGTCTCTGCGTCGGCGGATATCAACCCTTAAACTGATTCGCGCTTGTAATGTAACTCTCATGTAACTGAGTTAACAGGCTTTTTCGCTCACAAACGCTATAGCACGACGGAGTATTGGTCGAATGTCAAGCAAATCTGTTGCCAGATTGACGAAAGCGTCACACTGTACCTGATAAAATGCGTTACGCAACTTTATTAGCATGCAAAAACAAATCTCGCCACTTGCAACACTGTCGTAAGACCTTCATTTAAGTCAGGGAATATTTGCCCATAAGCCGGGCTCGGCGTAGACTAATGTCCTTGTTTAAGGAGTAAATAATGCATAAAGACACTCAACCCATCGATCGCGAAACACTGCTGATTGAAGCCAACAAAATCATTCGTGAGCATGAGGACACGCTGGCGGGGATTGTCGCCACCGGCGTAACGCAGCGAAATGGCGTGCTGGTTTTCAGCGGAGATTACTTTTTAGACGAGCAAGGGCTACCGACGCCCAAAAGTACGGCGGTGTTTAATATGTTTAAACATCTGGCGCACGTACTTTCTGAAAAGTATCACTTGATCGATTAACACGAGAAATGATTTGCCGGATGACGGCTGCGCCTCATCCGGCAATTACAATTTTACATCAGCGGTTTTTGCCCCCGCTGCCACCAGCGCATCAGTAAACGATCGGCGCTCTCGGCGGCACTGCCGGTAAAACGGTCCATCAGTTTTTTACGCTGCAGATAACGTACGTTTAATACGTCACGACCGTCCATCAGTCCGAGGATCACCTCATCACTGGTATTGATCTCATCCACCAGCCCGTTGGCCAGCGCCTGTTGACCAAACCAGTGTTCACCCGTGGCAACCTGCTCAATGTCCAGAGCCGGACGCATGCGCTGTACAAAATCTTTAAACAGATGATGGGTTTCGTTCAGGTCTTCGCGGAATTTCTGCCGCCCTTCTTCCGTGTTTTCACCAAGTAAGGTCAGCGTACGCTTGTACTGTCCGGCGGTGTGCAGTTCGATATCAATATCTTTCCCTTTCAGGAAGCGGTGAAAGTTCGGGATCTGTGCCACAACGCCAATAGAGCCGACAATAGCAAACGGCGCCGAGACAATTTTATCCGCCACGCAAGCCATCATATATCCGCCGCTCGCAGCGACTTTATCTACCGTAACGGTCAGCGGGATCTGCTTATCGCGCAGACGTTGTAACTGGGACGCGGCCAGGCCATAGCCGTGTACTACGCCGCCCGGACTTTCCAGACGAACTACGACCTGATCCTGGGGTTTAACGACCGCCAGGACTGCCGTCACCTCTTCGCGTAATGCGCTGACCTCATGGGCATCCATACTGCCTTTAAAATCAAGTACCCATACCCGTGGTTTATCAGATGACGTACTGTCTCCCAGTTTCGCTTTTGCCTTAGCGGCCTTCGCCTCAAGCTTGTGTTTCTTTTTCTGCGCCTTATGCCAGAATTTTTGCTGATGCCCATCCAATAAGGCCAGCGACAGGTCTTCTTTCATCTCTTTATATTGATCGCTGAGATTAATAACCCGCAATTCCCCACGCTGACGTTTGCGTTGTGTCGCGTTTACGATCAGCATAACTACCACCGCAATAGCCACCACGACAGTGACAATTTTTGCCAAAAACAACCCATATTCAGACAACAATTCCACGTGACCCACCTTGGTTAAACAACGCTACTTTCGCTCAGTGTACAACAGCCTTGTTAACCCGTCTTGCTTCATCCATTCAGTAAAAAGCATGACAACGCGTTCATTTTGCGGTGTTATTGCCTTTGGCTGATTGAAAAAGAACAGGGTTTAAGGCATAAAGCCCAAAAGTTATCGCGAACGAGATGGCCAGGACGTCGCCGAGGAGTAGCCGTGCATTATCAACCGAAACAAGATCTTCTACAGGACCGCATTATTCTGGTCACCGGTGCCAGCGATGGTATCGGGCGTGAAGCCGCACAGACCTACGCGCGTTACGGCGCGACCGTTATTCTGTTAGGGCGTAACGAAGAAAAGTTGCGTCAGGTTGCCCGCTCCATCGCCGAAGAAAAAGGTACGCAACCACACTGGTTCACGCTGGATCTGCTCACCTGTACGTCTGACGAATGCCACCAGCTCGCACAGCGCATTGCCGCGCATTTCCCGCGTCTGGATGGCGTACTGCATAATGCCGGATTGCTCGGTGACATTTGCCCGATGAGCGAGCAAAACCCGCAGGTATGGCAGGACGTGATGCAGGTAAACGTGAACGCCACCTTTATGCTGACTCAGGCATTGCTGCCGTTGTTGCTCAAATCCGATGCCGGATCGCTGGTCTTTACCTCCTCCAGCGTCGGTCGCCAGGGGCGCGCCAACTGGGGGGCATACGCCACCTCCAAATTTGCTACCGAAGGAATGATGCAGGTTCTGGCTGATGAATATCAGAACCGCCACCTGCGCGTAAACTGTATCAATCCTGGTGGAACGCGTACCGGCATGCGAGCCAGCGCGTTCCCGACGGAAGATCCGCAAAAATTGAAAACCCCCGCCGATATTATGCCGCTCTACCTGTGGCTGATGGGCGATGACAGCCGCCGTAAAACCGGTATGACTTTCGATGCCCAGCCGGGCCGTAAACCAGGAATCGCCCAATGAGTGAAGAACGCTATCAGCAGCGCCAGCAGCGCGTAAAAGACCGGGTTGACGCCCGTGTTGCCGCCGCCATAGACGAGCGCGGGATTATTATTGTGTTCACCGGAAATGGTAAGGGTAAAACCACCGCCGCGTTCGGTACCGCCACGCGCGCAGTAGGCCACGGTAAAAAAGTCGGCGTAGTGCAATTTATTAAGGGGACGTGGCCAAACGGTGAACGAAACTTACTCGAACCCCACGGCGTTGAGTTTCAGGTCATGGCGACAGGATTTACCTGGGAAACGCAGAACCGCGAGTCCGACACCGCAGCCTGCATGGCAGTGTGGGAACACGGCAAGCGGATGCTGGCCGACGCTGAGCTGGATATGGTGATACTGGACGAGCTGACCTATATGGTTGCATACGACTATCTGCCACTCGACGAGGTCATCAATGCCCTAAACGCGCGCCCTGCCCATCAAACGGTCATTATCACCGGTCGTGGATGTCATCGCGATATTCTGGAGTTAGCGGATACGGTCAGCGAACTGCGGCCGGTTAAGCACGCCTTTGAAGCGGGCGTGAAAGCCCAGATGGGGATCGATTACTGATAGTAGGCCGGATAAGGCGCTTACGCCGCATCCGGCTCCACGCTAACGCCTGATGGCGCGTTGCTTATCAGGCCTACTCATGATTAACCGTTGTTGCTGCGACCGCCCGGACGACGGCTGCCGCCAACCTGCGAGTGGCGCTTCACCGCACGGCGGATCTGGTTTGCCTTCATACGGCGACGATCTTTCTCGACGGCAACTTTAGAGGTGGTTTCCGGCTTCAGTTCCACCAGTTCACGCAAATAGTTGGTCTGCGCGAGGTCAAGTTCCGTCCAGCCGCCACGCGGCAGGCCCTTCGGCAGTGGGATATCACCGTAACGTACACGGATAAGACGACTTACCTGCACGCCCACGGCTTCCCACAGGCGACGGACTTCACGGTTACGCCCTTCGGTCAACGTGACGTTATACCACTGGTTGATCCCTTCACCGCCGCTGAACTTGATCGTTTTAAATGCGGCCGGACCATCTTCCAGCTGCACGCCACGACTCAGATCGCGCAGTTTCGCGTCATCAACCTGACCAAACACACGCACCGCATATTCACGTTCAACTTCGCGGCTTGGGTGCATCAGACGGTTCGCCAGTTCGCCATCGGTGGTAAACAGCAGTAAACCACAGGTATTCACGTCCAGACGTCCCACGGCAATCCAGCGCGCATCGCGCAGTTTTGGCAGACGATCAAACACGGTCGGACGACCTTCCGGGTCGTTACGGGTACACAGTTCACCTTCTGGCTTGTAATAAGCCAGAACACGGCAGATTTGCTCCGCAGATTCTTTCACCGAAATCAGATGACCGTCGATACGGATTTTCAGACCCGGCGTAACTTCAACGCGATCGCCGAGCGTGGCAATTTTGCCATCAACGCTCACGCGACCCGCGGCAATTATGGATTCAATTTCACGGCGAGAACCGTGGCCAGCGCGCGCCAGCACTTTTTGTAACTTTTCGCTCATAGAGCTTCCTTTAGATGTCGCCTTCACAGGCGTCGAACAGGAGAATCAACGGCGCCAGTCAGCGCCATTTTAAGGCCGCGTAGTATAGCGGTTCGCGCCCTTATAAGAAAGGTTTAACGTCGCCGACGCCTTCGCGCAATACCACCGGGGAATCATCGGTTAAATCAATGACCGTGGTTGGCTGCTGGCCGAGATATCCACCGTGGATAATCAAATCCACCACTTTCTCCAGACGATCTTTGATTTCTTCCGGATCTGACTCGGTAAATTCGCTGCCCGGCAGCATCAGTGATGTAGAGAGCATAGGCTCGCCCAGCGCTTCCAGCAGCGCCAGCGCAATCGGATTCGAGGGTACACGCAAGCCGATGGTCTTACGTTTTTCCTGCAACAGTCGACGTGGTACTTCTTTCGTCCCCTTCAGGATGAACGTGTAGTTGCCCGGCGTGTTGTTTTTAATTAAACGGAAGGCCACGTTGTCGACAAACGAATAGGTCGACAGTTCGGACAGGTCACGACACATCAGCGTAAAGTTGTGCCCGTCCGGCAGGTGACGGATGCGACAAATGCGCTCCATTGCGCCTTTATCTTCAATTTTGCAACCCAACGCATAGCCGGAATCAGTTGGATAGACGATCACCCCTCCTTTACGCACGATTTCAACGGCCTGATTGATCAGTCGCTGCTGTGGGTTTTCGGGATGAATATAAAAAAACTGGCTCATACTTTCCTCTCTGTGGTCTCGGGCTGTTCCCAAAGTTGCCAGACGCCTTCTACGCCTGCGGGCAACCAGAGTTTACGACCCAGCTCAATCCATGGGCAGGGTAGATGAAAATCAGACCCTTGCGATGCCCACAGTTGATGCTGACGCGCAAGCGTCGCCAGATGGGTGCGTTCATTGGGAGACTGCTGGCACTGTGCCACTTCCATCGCGTCGCCGTGATGTTCAGCAAAATGCGCAACCAGTCTTTTCAGCCACTTAGCGCTAAGATCGTACCGCCCAGGATGAGCCAGAACTGCCTTACCGCCAGAATGATGAATGACATCAATAGCTTGTTCTATTGTACACCACTGTGGCGGAACGTAACCGGTTTTCCCACGAGCAAGATATTTTTTAAAGACATCCGCCATGGTTGTGGCTTTTCCGCACTCCACCAGGAAACGCGCGAAATGCCCCCGAGTGATCGCCCCGCCATCAGCCAGGCGTAATGCCCCTTCCCACGCGCCGGGAATATGCGCTTTGTCGAGTCGTTCAGCAATCAGGCGCGCGCGCTGCTGACGACGTTCCGTTTGCTGCGCCAGAAATTCGCATATCATTGGATGGGCGATATCAATGTTCAGACCCACGATATGGATCTCATGGTTTTCCCAGACTGTTGATATCTCGACGCCAGGGATCAAATTTAACGCTAAACCCGCACGTGAAATTTCTTCTCTTGCCGCCGCAATACCCGCCGTGGTGTCATGATCGGTGATCGCCAGTGTACCGACTCGCATCTCTACCGCACGGTGTACTAAGGCTTCTGGCGTTAATCGCCCATCGGAGGCTGTAGTATGACTGTGCAGGTCATAAATCACTGCGTAATTCGTGTCGCTCAATGCGGCTCCCGTTTCACTAAATGTCTTAACCCGCCCATCATAGCGGTTTAGACAAATATACTGAAATCAGGTGTTGACTTTATTCCATTGAACTAGTTAACTAGTACGCAAGTTCACATGAAGAAGGTATCTGAGATGAAAGCAACATTGGTTCTGCACGGTTGGTGGCGCACTTCCTGATTTCGGGCAGTGTCTTACGTCTGCAATATGCAACCAGATACCCGGCCCGCCAAATGAGCGGGCTTTTTTTTGAACAAAATTAATGAGAATAACGATGCAAACACAAAAACCGACACTCGAGCTGCTTGCCTGCGATGCCGCCTACCGTGAAAATCCGACGGCGCTGTTTCATCAGGTGTGTGGCGCACGTCCGGCAACGCTGCTGCTGGAATCTGCCGATATCGACAGCAAAGACGATCTGAAGAGCCTGCTGCTGGTCGACAGCGCATTACGCATTACCGCCATCGGTGACACTGTCACCATTCAGGCATTATCCGCTAACGGCGCATCGCTGCTGCCGCTGCTGGATGCTGCCCTGCCCGCGGGTGTTGAGAACAAACAACAGCCGAATGGTCGCCATCTGCGATTCCCTGCTGTTAGCCCGCTGCTGGATGAAGACGCCCGCTTATGTTCCCTGTCCGTATTTGATGCCTTCCGTTTATTGCAGGAGCTGGTGAATGTTCCTGCGCAAGAACGTGAAGCGATGTTCTTCGGCGGTCTGTTTTCCTACGACCTGGTTGCCGGTTTTGAAGATTTACCTCAGCTTGAAGCGGGCAACCGTTGCCCTGACTACTGCTTCTATCTGGCAGAAACGCTCATGGTCATCGACCATCAGAAGAAAAGCACCCGCATTCAGGCCAGCATATTTACCCCCAGCGATGCAGAAAAACAGCGTCTTAATGCCCGTCTGGCGCAACTGAGCCAGCAGCTTACCGAACCTGCGCCGCCGCTGCCCGTCACTGAAGTTCCGCACATGCGCTGCGAATGCAATCAGAGCGATGAAGAGTTTGCCGCCGTGGTTCGTGGTATGCAAAAAGCCATTCGCGCTGGCGAAATTTTCCAGGTGGTTCCATCCCGTCGTTTCTCGCTGCCCTGCCCGTCACCGCTGGCGGCCTACTATGTGCTGAAGAAAAGTAACCCCAGCCCGTACATGTTTTTTATGCAGGACAACGATTTCACACTGTTCGGCGCCTCTCCGGAAAGCTCGCTGAAATACGATGCCACCAGCCGGCAGATTGAAATCTACCCGATTGCCGGGACCCGCCCACGCGGTCGTCGTGCGGACGGGTCACTGGACCGCGATCTCGACAGCCGTATTGAGCTGGAGATGCGTACCGATCATAAAGAGCTTTCCGAGCACCTGATGCTGGTAGACCTTGCGCGTAACGACCTGGCACGCATCTGTACGCCCGGCAGCCGCTACGTTGCTGACCTCACCAAAGTGGATCGTTATTCCTTCGTTATGCACCTGGTTTCCCGCGTAGTCGGCGAGCTGCGTAGCGATCTGGATGTGCTGCATGCTTACCGCGCCTGTATGAACATGGGTACGCTAAGCGGAGCACCGAAAGTTCGCGCCATGCAGCTTATCGCCGAGGCCGAAGGCCGTCGTCGCGGCAGCTATGGCGGTGCAGTAGGTTACTTCACGGCCCATGGCGATCTGGATACCTGTATTGTGATTCGTTCCGCCCTCGTGGAAGACGGTATTGCCACCGTACAGGCTGGCGCCGGAATTGTTCTGGATTCCGTTGGGCAGTCAGAAGCCGATGAAACCCGTAATAAAGCGCGTGCGGTTCTGCGTGCTATCGCCACCGCACACCACGCACAGGAGACCTTCTAATGGCTGACATTCTGCTGCTCGATAATATCGACTCTTTTACCTATAACCTGGCAGATCAGCTGCGTACTAACGGTCATAACGTGGTGATTTACCGCAACCATATTCCGGCCCAGACATTAATAGACCGCTTAGCGACCATGAAAAATCCGGTGCTGATGCTCTCCCCAGGTCCAGGTGCGCCAAGCGAAGCGGGCTGCATGCCGGAGCTGTTAACCCGCCTGCGCGGCAAGCTGCCGATCATCGGCATTTGTCTGGGGCATCAGGCCATTGTCGAGGCCTATGGTGGATACGTGGGACAGGCGGGGGAAATCCTGCACGGCAAAGCGTCCAGCATTGAACACGACGGTCAGGCAATGTTCGCCGGTCTGGCAAATCCGCTGCCGGTGGCGCGCTATCACTCGCTGGTTGGCAGCAACGTTCCGGCCGGATTGACCATCAACGCCCACTTTAACGGCATGGTGATGGCGGTACGTCACGATACCGATCGCGTATGTGGCTTCCAGTTCCATCCAGAATCCATTCTGACCACCCAGGGCGCACGTCTGCTGGAGCAAACGCTGGCCTGGGTGCAACAGAAACTCGAACAGACCAATACCCTGCAACCTATTCTGGAGAAACTGTATCAGGCCCAGACGCTGTCTCAGCAGGAAAGCCACCAGCTGTTCTCCGCCGTGGTACGCGGTGAACTGAAGCCGGAACAACTGGCTGCGGCGCTGGTGAGCATGAAAATTCGTGGCGAGCACCCGAATGAAATTGCCGGTGCGGCAACCGCGCTGCTGGAAAACGCCGCCCCGTTCCCGCGACCTGATTATCTGTTTGCCGATATTGTCGGTACCGGCGGTGATGGCAGCAACAGTATCAATATTTCCACCGCCAGCGCCTTTGTGGCGGCCGCTTGCGGGCTGAAAGTCGCCAAACACGGCAACCGCAGCGTCTCCAGCAAGTCGGGTTCTTCGGATCTGTTAGCGGCTTTTGGCATCAATCTGGATATGAACGCCGATAAATCCCGTCAGGCACTTGACGACCTCGGTGTGTGTTTCTTGTTTGCGCCGAAATACCACACCGGTTTTCGCCATGCTATGCCGGTACGCCAACAGTTGAAAACCCGTACGCTGTTTAACGTCCTCGGCCCGTTGATTAACCCGGCACATCCGCCGCTGGCGCTGATCGGCGTTTACAGTCCGGAACTGGTGCTGCCGATTGCCGAAACGCTGCGCGTGTTGGGGTATCAGCGGGCAGCCGTGGTGCACAGCGGAGGCATGGATGAAGTTTCCCTGCATGCACCGACCATTGTGGCAGAGTTGCATGATGGCGAAATCAAGAGCTATCAACTGACGGCGGAAGACTTTGGCCTGACACCTTACCACCAGGAACAGCTGGCTGGCGGCACGCCGGAAGAAAACCGTGACATTCTTAGTCGCTTGTTACAAGGTAAAGGTGAAGCCGCTCATGAAGCTGCTGTTGCCGCGAATGTCGCCATGTTAATGCGCCTGCACGGTGAAGAAGATTTAAAAGCCAATGCGCAAACCGTGATTAATGTACTGCGCAGCGGTACGGCCTATGACCGTGTCACTGCACTGGCAGCAAGAGGGTAAATGATGCAAACCGTTTTAGCGAAAATTGTCGCAGACAAGGCGATTTGGGTAGAAGCCCGCAAACAGCAACAACCGCTGGCCAGCTTTCAGAATGATGTTCAACCCAGCTCTCGTGATTTCTACGATGCGCTGCAAGGTGCACGCACCACCTTTATTCTGGAGTGCAAAAAAGCGTCTCCGTCAAAAGGCGTGATCCGTGATGACTTCGACCCGGCACAGATTGCGGGCGTATATAAACAATATGCTTCCGCGATTTCCGTACTGACCGATGAGAAATATTTCCAGGGGAGCTTTGATTTCCTGCCCATCGTCAGCCGCATCGCACCGCAACCGATTCTGTGTAAGGACTTTATTATCGATCCTTACCAGATTTACCTGGCGCGCTTCTATCAGGCGGACGCCTGTCTGCTGATGCTGTCGGTGCTTGATGATGAGCAATATCGTCAACTCGCCGCCGTCGCCCACAGTTTGAAAATGGGCGTACTGACCGAAGTCAGTAACGATGAAGAGCTGGAGCGAGCTATCGCACTGGGCGCCAAAGTCGTCGGTATCAACAACCGTGATTTACGCGACCTGTCGATCGATCTGAATCGCACCCGCCAACTTGCGCCGCGACTGGGTCATGGCGTAACCGTCATCAGCGAGTCCGGTATCAATACCTATGGTCAAGTGCGAGAACTCAGCCACTTCGCCAACGGTTTTCTGATTGGCTCTGCGTTGATGTCGCATGATGATCTGCATGCTGCCGTGCGTCGCGTTCTGCTCGGCGAAAATAAAGTCTGCGGTTTAACCCGGCCTCAGGATGCAAACGCGGCATACGAAGCGGGTGCCATATACGGCGGGTTGATTTTTGTGTCCACATCGCCACGCGCGGTCAGCGTTGAACACGCGCGCGAGGTCATGACCGGCGCACCGCTGCAATATGTCGGGGTGTTTCGCAACGCAGAGATCACCGACGTGCGCGAAACAGCGGCGGCTCTGGGGCTAACAGCCGTGCAATTGCATGGTAGCGAAGACCAGGCCTATGTTGACGCCCTGCGCGACGCGCTACCCGAACAGGTGCAAATCTGGAAGGCGTTAAGCGTCAGCGAAACGTTGCCAGCTCGTGATTATCAGCACGTCGATAAATACGTATTCGACAATGGTCAGGGCGGCAGCGGTCAACGCTTCGACTGGTCACTTTTAGGCGGACAATCGCTGGATAACGTTTTACTGGCTGGCGGACTCGGCGCTGATAACTGCGTTGACGCGGCAAAAACCGGCTGTGCCGGTCTCGATTTCAATTCTGGCGTAGAGTCACAGCCGGGCATCAAGGATGCACGTCTTTTGGCTTCGGTCTTTCAGACGCTGCGCGCATATTAAGGAAAAGGACATGACAACATTACTCAATCCGTATTTTGGTGAATTTGGCGGTATGTATGTGCCACAGATTCTGATGCCTGCCCTGCGTCAGCTGGAAGAAGCTTTTGTCAGCGCGCAAAAGGATCCTGAATTTCAGGCGCAGTTTACAGACCTGCTGAAAAACTATGCTGGTCGTCCAACTGCACTGACCAAATGCCAGAATATTACTCAAGGCACCAACACTACGCTGTATCTCAAACGTGAAGATTTGCTGCACGGCGGCGCGCACAAAACCAACCAGGTGCTGGGCCAGGCATTGCTGGCGAAACGTATGGGGAAAACGGAGATCATCGCCGAAACCGGCGCGGGCCAGCACGGTGTTGCATCAGCTCTCGCCAGCGCACTGCTGGGGCTGAAATGCCGTATTTATATGGGTGCAAAAGACGTTGAACGCCAGTCGCCAAACGTTTTCCGTATGCGTCTGATGGGGGCTGAAGTTATCCCGGTTCACAGCGGTTCTGCAACGCTGAAAGATGCCTGTAACGAAGCGCTGCGCGACTGGTCTGGCAGCTACGATACCGCGCACTATATGCTCGGTACGGCGGCAGGTCCACATCCCTTCCCGACCATTGTTCGTGAATTTCAGCGCATGATCGGCGAGGAAACTAAAGCGCAGATCCTTGAAAAAGAAGGTCGCCTGCCGGACGCGGTTATCGCCTGCGTGGGCGGCGGTTCTAACGCCATCGGTATGTTCGCGGACTTTATTAATGAAACCAGCGTCGGTCTGATTGGCGTCGAGCCTGGCGGCCATGGGATTGAATCAGGGGAACATGGCGCACCGTTGAAGCATGGTCGTGTCGGGATTTACTTCGGCATGAAGTCCCCGATGATGCAGACCGAAGAAGGACAGATTGAAGAGTCTTACTCTATTTCCGCGGGGCTGGATTTCCCGTCTGTCGGGCCGCAGCATGCGTATCTGAACAGCATTGGTCGCGCCGATTATGTTTCGATCACCGACGACGAAGCGCTCGAGGCCTTCAAAACGCTGTGTCTGCACGAGGGGATTATTCCGGCGCTGGAGTCCTCCCATGCCCTGGCACACGCATTGAAAATGATGCGTGAAAACCCGGAAAAAGAGCAGTTACTGGTGGTTAATCTCTCCGGTCGCGGCGACAAAGACATTTTCACCGTACACGATATTCTGAAAGCGCGAGGGGAAATCTGATGGAACGTTACGAAAACCTGTTTGCACAGCTGAAGGACCGCAAAGAAGGTGCTTTTGTCCCCTTCGTAACTCTGGGCGATCCGTCTGTTGAGCAGTCACTGAAAATCATTGATACGCTGATTGAAGCCGGTGCCGATGCCCTTGAGCTCGGTATTCCGTTCTCCGATCCGCTGGCTGACGGTCCAACCATTCAGGAAGCTACCCTGCGTGCATTTGCCGCCGGCGTCACGCCGTCGCAATGCTTTGAAATGCTGGCGTTGATTCGCCAGAAGCACCCTACGATTCCCATTGGCTTGCTGATGTATGCCAACCTGGTGTTTAGCAAGGGCATTGACGAGTTTTACGCCCAGTGTGAAAAAGTGGGCGTGGATTCCGTGTTAGTGGCCGATGTTCCCGTTGAGGAGTCCGCGCCATTCAGAGCTGCGGCGCTCCGCCACAACATTGCGCCAATTTTTATCTGCCCACCGAACGCTGATGAAGAACTGCTGCGCCAGATAGCCTCTCATGGCCGCGGCTATACCTATTTGCTTTCGCGTGCGGGCGTGACCGGTGCAGAAAATCGAGCGGCATTACCGCTGCATCACCTGGTCGAAAAGTTGAAAGCATATGATGCTCCGCCTTCTTTACAGGGATTTGGTATCTCTGCGCCTGAACAGGTAACCGGCGCGATTGACGCTGGCGCTGCTGGCGCTATTTCCGGCTCGGCAATTGTGAAAATCATTGAGAAAAATGTTGCGGCACCGGAACAGATGCTGGCTGAGCTGAAAGCTTTTGTCAGCGCGATGAAAGCCGCCACCCGGCAGTAAGCTAAATCAACCGCCAGAGACTTCTGGCGGTTTTACGCTTCTTTCGTGTGCTTCATTTTATACATGGCGCTATCTGCATTCTGAATAGCCACATCCAGTTCACCGTTCACCTCTGCAATCCCCCACGATACTGACAATGGCACGGTATGACCATCCACTACAAACACATGGCTGGTCACCTGCCCGCTGATACGTTGAGCGATTGCGATGGCATCAGTTGCCTGCGAGCGAAACAGCAGGATCATAAATTCATCCCCGCCGGTACGAATCACAATATCGTGACTTGTGCGGGTGTTTGATAACATCCTGTTGGCGATAATTTGCAGCGCACGATCGCCTGCCGCGTGACCCCAGGTATCATTGACGGCCTTGAACTTATTGCAGTCCAGTAGCACCACCGAACAGTGTGATAAATCTCGGCGCTTGATGATGTCGAGTATTCGGCGATTAAAGCAACCGGTCAGGGTGTCTATATAAACCTTCAGGTCGCTTTCGTTCAGCCATGATTTTAGCGAGAAACTAATTATGATGAAAAAGAACGGTGCCAGCAGGATCACGATCCCGGCATGGGGATCGCGTGTCATAAAACGGCCTAATGAAAGCGAATAGTGCAGCGCATATTTCTCCGAAAAATTGCGCACTAAAAAACGGGATTGACCTGTACATTTACCGGATAAACAGAGACTTTCATTGTTGGTCAAATTTACCAATTCCACATTCAGCTCTGGTGGGAGCTGGTAGTCAAATGCTTGAGCCAACGCTTCCTGCAATTCGGGCTTTGAATGGTCATAAACCAGATAGGCCACGATTTGGTCTGATATCTCTTTGCCAGACAGATCGTAGATATAGCTCACCACGCTGTAAGCTTTTTCACCGGTAATTTTATCGGTATAGAAGTTCGTTGAACTAAGGGCTTTGTTTTTGACGTTTTTTTGCAACAGTCGGGTATAGAAATCGACCGGCGGATAGAAAAAGTTGGTGAGATCCCGCGCCATTTCAGAATTTGAGAAACTGAAGTTGCGCGAATCGGAAGCCATAAACCAGTAAAAATAATCAGAATTTTTGGCGATAATATAACGATGTTCATCGAAGCTGCCCGGATTTAGCTCGTTAACCATACCGCGAATAAACTCCGCCGCCGTATACATACACAGCGCGTTGTGGCTGGCTTGCTGGGCAATAATTGTCCCTGTTACCGAATGCAGACGCTTTGGGTCGGCGTTAATTCCCCATTCAATCTCATTGCGGGGAACAAATTGTGAAATATCGCCACATTGCTCACCCGATTTAATATGGTGATAGCGCTCACCAATCGCATCGGCGATCAGCTCATTATCGTTAAAAATGTCCATCATGCGCGCTTGCATGCGGTTAACACCGTCACTGACTGCAGCCATCCGCTGCTCATAAATTATAAACAGAAACAACGACGTAAATATCAACGTAATGAGCCCTGATACCAGCAGTGCCTGCCTGTTTCTGAGCTTGTCCTGCACAATCTTCACGAGTTCACCCTGATAGTTAACATATTGCCAAACCGGTTACCCGTTTCTGTCGTTGCATAACTGCGCTGTATGTTGATTGAGAATGTTAACCGTCCCTAAGCTGATGCCTTAGAAGCCCGCCGTTGTGTGCGCTAAAGTTACAGACTTATACAATAAAAGCACATTTTTGTTAACATAAATGCAAACTAATCATCACCCTCAATCGGATACCCTGCCCGACGAATGGCCTCACGACAATCGCTCACGCCTGCGGCATAGCCCGCTTCAATCTCACAAACAGGACTGGCGCTGCAATAAGGTAGTTTAACCGGAGTCGCAATGCGTTTCTCCAGCACTTCAATTTTATCCATAAAATTCAATAAATCACGCGCGGCACTCACGGCGAACTCTGCCGTTTCATCTCCGGTGAATGGTTCCAAAAGTGTGATTTTTTGTTGTAGCAGGTGGCGAGTCAACATCATCGTCAATACCCTCAAAGCCAGTTTGCTTAAAGAGTAGCATTACATCGATGGGGAGAAAGGCAGGAAGAAATAAACTGGTAATAAAAAAGCTGACCGTGGAACGATCAGCTTTTCCGTATTTTAATCAAGAACTTAGAAGCGATAACCCGCGGAGAACATAAACACCCACGGATCGAGGCGGACGCTGTCATGCTGCTGCGCGCCAGCCAGTTTGTAGCTCGCGGTGGTGTCGATATCCATGTACCAGACTGACATGTTAATCAGCCAGTCGCGGTTAATCAGATAGTCCATACCCACTTGCCCTGCTGCGCCCCAAGAGTCTTTCAGGCTCAGGTCAGATAAACCGGTTTCTTTGCCGTTATTGTTAAAGCCTTCGTCAAAGAAGGTGGTGTAGTTCACACCGACACCAACGTAAGGACGCAGTTTGCTGCTGGAATCGCCGAAATACCACTGTGCCATTAAGGTCGGCGGTAAATGGTGAACGGTCGCAATATCACCTGTTGTGGCAGTGCCAATTTTATGGCGGAACGGCGTGGCTGCCAGTAATTCAACACCGATATTGTCGGTTGCCATGTAGGTAAATGTCAGACCCAACTGCGTGTTATTGCTGACATCAAAGCCACCCAGGCTCCCCAGCGTACCACCCGCGCCTTCCGTCGGTCTGACGGTGGCAGAACCTGCACGAATAAAGAATTCTCCGGCCTCATGCGCAAATACGTTACCAGAGAGAAGAGTTGTTAAAGCCACTGCTGCAACTGTTAATTTTTTCATGTCCGCTCCATCGTTATGGTTATAAAAGCGGAACGAATATACCCACATTGGAGTAATAAGTGATCTAACCTGGATCACATTGACTTTGATAATTTAACATTTATTGATCCAGATTAAGTTAGAACTTGCATTCAAAATCCTGGTTAACCTAATTCAGATCAATTTTGATATATTTTCGCCACGCAAGTACCTGGCCTCCGTTGCAGAATAGCGATGGTTATTTGTTCGTGATGCGCAGAGAACAACCAACGTTCTTGCATGACGCTGAAGTCATAGTCAAAAATTACCGGGGCTTTACAAAGATATGCTTTTCCATACACCGCGCGATGCTGCCACTGTAGAGTTATCCAGGGTACAATTGCCCACAAATGAACACCTGCAAAACTCAAGGAGAGTGCATGTCTATCACGGCGAAATCCGTTTACCGTGACACGGGAAACTTTTTCCGTAATCAATTCATTACCATCTTGCTGGTATCGTTGTTGTGCGCGTTTATCACAGTGGTGTTAGGGCATGCCTTTTCTCCCACCGACGCACAAATTGCGCAACTTAGTGAAGGCGATCAGTTAACCAGCAGCGTGGGATTGTTCGATCTGGTGCAAAACATGACCCCGGAGCAACAGCAAATTTTGCTACGCGCTTCCGCGGCGTCGACGTTTTCCGGTCTGATTGGTAATGCCATCCTCGCCGGAGGCATTATCCTGATGATTCAGCTGATTTCAGCCGGTCATCGGGTCAGCGCGTTACGCGCCATCGGTGCCAGCGCGCCGGTTTTGCCGAAGCTGTTTATTCTGATTTTTCTGACTACTCTGCTGGTGCAAATCGGTATTATGCTGGTTGTGGTACCCGGTATTCTGCTGGCTATCCTGCTGGCACTTGCACCGGTGATGTTAGTACAGGACAAAATGGGTGTCTTTGCCGCGATGCGCAACAGTATGCGTCTGGCGTGGTCGAATATGCGCCTGGTTGCACCAGCAGTGATCGGTTGGCTGTTGGCAAAAACGTTGTTGTTGCTTTTTGCGCCAAGTTTTGCGGTACTTACGCCAAATGTAGGCGCGGTATTGGCGAATGCGCTGAGCAATATGATCTCCGCCGTGTTGCTGATCTATTTGTTCCGCCTGTACATGCTAATTCGCCAATAAACCCTGAACGCATTCCGGGCTTGTACCCGGTGCTTTTGATGACGGAATCGAAGAATGAAGCAGTTTCTTGATTTTTTACCGCTGGTTGTCTTTTTTGCTTTTTATAAGCTCTATGACATCTACGCGGCGACCTCGGCGCTGATTGTTGCGACGGCTGTGGTTTTGATTTACAGCTGGGTCCGCTATCGCAAGGTCGAGAAGATGGCATTAATCACTTTTGTTCTGGTAGCCGTGTTCGGTGGCCTGACCATTTTCTTCCACAATGATGAATTCATTAAGTGGAAAGTAACGGTGATTTACGGGCTGTTTGCCGGTGCGCTGCTGGTTAGCCAATGGGTGATGAAAAAGCCGCTGATTCAGCGCATGTTAGGTAAAGAGCTGAGCTTGCCACAGCCGGTTTGGACAAAACTTAACTTCGCCTGGGCCGTCTTCTTTATCCTGTGCGGTCTGGCGAATATCTATATCGCGTTTTGGCTACCGCAGAATATTTGGGTCAACTTTAAAGTATTCGGCCTGACCGCCCTGACTTTACTATTTACGTTACTGAGCGGAGTCTATATTTACCGCCACCTTCCGCAGGAAGATAAATCGTAATAAATGCTCGCCAGATCTCCGGATCTGGCGAATTTTTATCCCTTCGCGTTCCTTGTTGCCATCAACCAGGCTTACTTCCGCCTCGCAGGCCGCATCACCTCTGTTCTCAGCGCGTAAATTCTAGTAGCATCGCGCCTGTAATCTTTCTCTATAGTCGGTTCTACAATGACAATAACGAATAACACTCCCCAGGGCGAACTGGTTTTACGCACTCTGGCTATGCCTGCCGATACCAACGCAAACGGTGATATTTTTGGCGGCTGGCTGATGTCACAAATGGATATAGGTGGCGCTATTCAGGCCAAAGAGATCGCACATGGTCGCGTGGTAACGGTGCGGGTTGAAGGAATGAGCTTTTTGCGCCCGGTTGCCGTGGGCGATGTGGTTTGTTGCTACGCACGCTGCGTGAAACGCGGGACGACCTCGATCAGCATTAATATTGAAGTCTGGGTGAAGAAAGTCGCTTCAGAACCTATTGGCCAGCGCTATAAAGCTACCGAAGCCCTGTTTATCTACGTTGCCGTTGATAAAGACGGTAAACCGCGGCCGATTCCCTCCCTGGCCTGATAGCACGCGCAAGCATCGCCATCCGGCAATCATTCTGCCGGATTTGGCGGCGTAACGCCAAATCCGGCCTGATGCTTACTCGATCTGTGTTGTGCCGTTCAGGCGGAAAACAATATTCACCACCAGCCCGGAACCAGGCTTACCGGCTTCATAACGCCATCTGCGCATCGCATTTTTCACTTCACGCTCAAACATATTCGCAGGCTGTGCGGACAGAACTTCCACATTTTCAACCCGGCCATCCGAGGTCACGTCAAATTTGACCTTCACACGGCCTTCAATGCGCAACGCCTGTGCACGTGCCGGATATTGAGGCTGATTACGACTTAAGGCTCGCGGACCCGATGGAGCACTCACCGCCGGTTTAGTGGTTGCCGGAGCGGTACTGGTTGTTGGACGCGCAGGCGCCGTATTTTCAAACGGGGACGTCGGACGCGGCTCTGCTGGTTTAACATCACGCTTCGGCTGCTCTTCCACCTTTTTCACCGGTTTTGGCTTCGGTTTAGGCTTGGGCTTCGGTTTCTCAATCACTACCGGCGCTTCTTTTGGCGGTTCGGGGATCGGTTCTGGCTCCGGTTCAGGCTCGACGACGGGTTCCGGCGGCGGCTGAACGGCCTGAGGCGGTTCAAGATCGGCAGGCGCAACCATCGTAACGGAGATCGGCTGCGCTGGCGCAGGCAGTTCAATAACCTGATGTACCGAGGTATACAGCAAACCTGCCACTACAGCACCATGAATGCCGACAGAAAGTAACGTAGGCCAGGGAAAGCGACGAGGTAAATCAAGGGTCATTGAAGTCATAATCGTTTCAGTAAAAAAACCAGGCCCTGATTTTAAATGCAAATAGCAATCATATTCAATAAGACCGTGAAGCTAACTGGCATTTAAAACGCGATTTTATGATAAAAAACCATTTTCAAAGTATGGCCTTAACATATTAGTTATCTTTCCGTTGCAGTTACCAGGCCTTTCCAATAACGTAAATATGACCTTTTACCGTTCAAGGAGCTCTACCCGTGCTGTACGTTATTTACGCTCAAGATATCGCAGACTCTCTCGAAAAACGTCTTTCCGTACGCCCTGCTCATCTGGCTCGTCTGCAACTCCTTCATGACGAAGGCCGTTTGCTCACGGCGGGTCCTATGCCAGCGGTTGACAGTAACGATCCGGGCGCCGCAGGCTTTACCGGCTCAACGGTGATCGCAGAATTTGAATCTTTAGAAGCCGCGCAGGCGTGGGCGGAAGCCGATCCCTACGTGGCGGCAGGTGTTTACGCGCAGGTTTCAGTAAAACCGTACAAAAAAGTATTTTAAAAACAAAACGAAAAGCAGACATTGGGCACCGACAGCGGTGCCCTTTTGAGATCAGATGTTGTGGATCGCAAACAGCAACGAGTTACGTTGATGGTTGAGAATACACTTTCTGATGGTATGGATACGCATATTACGGCGCGATTGTCCTTCAAGCCAACGTGCTTTACGGCGGCTAGCCTGACGCAGCATCCGCCAGCGTCCCACTTCCGTTCTACTACGCTTCATGTTTACTACTCTTTCAGTCACTGAGCGGCCATTATAACGCCACACCGAATGCAGACCAGTGGTTTTCCCGTGTTTTTATTTGCCAGATTAATCCTGATGCGTAAACTCTTAACAATACGCTTTCAAAAGGATTTTTAAATTTATGACAACCTTCTACACCGTGGTGAGTTGGCTGGTCATTCTGGGTTACTGGGTACTCATTGCTGGCGTAACATTACGCATTCTAATGAAACGACGCGCAGTGCCCTCCGCAATGGCCTGGCTTTTGATCATCTATATTCTGCCATTGGTAGGGATCATTGCTTATCTTTCCTTCGGTGAGCTCCACCTGGGTAAACGTCGCGCCGAACGCGCCCGGGCAATGTGGCCGTCAACGGCCAAGTGGCTGAACGATCTTAAAGCCTGTAAGCATATTTTTGCGCAGGAAAACAGCAGCGTCGCGTCATCCTTATTTAAGCTGTGCGAGCGTCGTCAGGGAATCGCTGGCGTTAAAGGGAATCAATTGCAGTTGCTCACCAGTTCAGAGGACGTGATGCAGGCATTGATCCGTGATATTCAACTGGCGCGTCACAACATCGAGATGGTGTTCTACATCTGGCAACCAGGCGGTATGGCCGATCAGGTCGCCGAGTCATTAATGGCTGCCGCAAGGCGTGGAATTCACTGCCGCCTGATGCTGGATTCCGCGGGTAGCGTGGCGTTCTTCCGCAGCCCATGGGCGGCGATGATGCGTAACGCGGGTATCGAGGTTGTTGAAGCGCTGAAAGTAAACCTGATGCGTGTATTTTTACGCCGTATGGACCTGCGTCAGCACCGCAAAATGATCATGATCGATAACTATATTGCTTATACCGGCAGCATGAACATGGTCGATCCGCGTTTCTTCAAACAAGATGCCGGCGTCGGGCAATGGGTGGATTTGATGGCGAGAATGGAAGGCCCGGTAGCCACCGCTATGGGCATTGTCTATTCCTGCGACTGGGAAATTGAGACCGGCAAGCGCATTCTGCCCCCGCCGCCAGACGTCAATATCATGCCATTTGAGCAGGCCAGTGGCCACACCATTCACACAATCGCTTCGGGACCTGGCTTCCCTGAAGATTTGATTCATCAGGCGCTGTTAACCGCGGCTTATTCGGCGCGTGAATATTTAATAATGACCACGCCCTACTTCGTTCCCAGCGACGATCTGCTGCACGCGATCTGTACAGCGGCGCAGCGCGGGGTCGACGTCAGTATTATTCTTCCACGCAAGAATGATTCCCTGCTGGTTGGCTGGGCAAGCCGGGCCTTTTTCACTGAGTTGCTGGCGGCTGGCGTTAAAATCTATCAGTTCGAAGGTGGCTTACTGCACACCAAGAGCGTACTGGTCGATGGCGAGCTGAGCCTGGTCGGTACCGTTAACCTGGATATGCGCAGTCTGTGGCTCAATTTTGAAATCACGCTGGTCATTGATGATGCCGGATTCGGTGGCGATCTCGCGGCAGTACAGGATGATTATATTTCGCGTTCCCGTCTGCTTGATGCCCGTTTGTGGGTAAAACGACCACTCTGGCAGCGGATCGCTGAGCGACTGTTTTACTTCTTTAGTCCGTTGCTGTAAAACGTGCCCATCAGACAGTAAACAGGTAGTCATTATGGATATGGATTTGAACAATCGCCTGACTGAAGACGAAACGCTTGAGCAGGCTTACGATATTTTTCTCGAACTGGCTGCGGACAACCTGGATCCAGCCGACATCATTCTGTTCAATTTACAGTTTGAAGAGCGCGGTGGTGCCGAGTTATTCGACCCGGCAGAAGACTGGCAGGAGCATGTTGATTTTGACCTGAACCCTGACTTCTTTGCCGAAGTGGTGATTGGTCTGGCAGATACAGAAGACGGCGAGATTAACGATATTTTTGCGCGCGTTTTATTATGTCGCGAAAAAGATCACAAACTCTGCCATATTCTCTGGCGCGAGTAACAAACAAAAAAGCTGCTCTCGCAGCTTTTTTCATTTTTATCCCGGCAGTTTACTTCCGCAGCGGTTACAAAACTGCGCACTATGTTCATGCTGCGCCTGCTGACACTGTGGACATCTACGCTGATATCCGCGCTGTTGGAACGCACTGCTCATGTGTGTGGTTATCAATCCGGTCGGTATCGCAATCACAGAGTATCCAATCAGGATAAGCACTGACGCCACCATGCGTCCCAACGGCGTGTGCGGTGTAATGTCACCGTAGCCGACGGTGGTGACCGTAACAATAGCCCAATACACAGACGCATTCAGCGTAGTAAAGCCATATTTGGGCCCTTCTATCAGATACATCATCGCGCCGAAAACAACCATCAGAATGGCAATAAAGGAATAGAACAACATCAGTTGATGACGGGCGCTTTTTAACGCATTCCAGAACACTCGCAGAGAAGGCATAAAACGCAGCAGCTTGAGAATACGCAAGACGCGCAGGACACGCATCGCTCGCCAGGCGAAGACATAGCTCAAACTGATTTCAGGCCATAGCCACATCACGTACAGCGGTAGAATGGTGGCCAGATCGATAATCCCCCAGAAGCTAAACACATATTTAGCGGGATTGGCCCAGCTGCATAAGCGAAGAAAATATTCGAGGGTAAAGACCAGAGTAATAAAGACCTCCAGCCAGACAAAAATGCGCCATTCCTCGAAGGTTAAATGGTATTGCGTCCCGACGCCGGACTCAATGAAGATAACAATAACGCTGAGCAAGGCGAACAGCGCACACATACCTTCAAAGCGACGCCCTGAACGGGTGTTTAAATCGAATAATTTGCGATAGAGCGCGCGGCGGACAGAAGAGACTAAACCTGACACATATACCTCACCAAAAAGAAGGGCTGACCTTTGTCAGCCCTCTGGATTATAGCGGGTCTACTTTCAGGCAGGAAACTGCGTGACGGAAACTTCCTTCGAGAACCGGGCGGGTTTTTGCGCATTCCGGTCCGGCAATCGGGCAGCGCGTACGGAACACGCAGCCGGAAGGAGGATTAATCGGCGACGGTAATTCGCCTTCCAGCAACTGGATAACCTTGTTCCTTTCCTGATCCGGGTCGGGAATCGGCACTGCAGACATCAACGCCTTGGTATAAGGGTGCAGCGGATTATGGTACACCTCATCATAAGTCCCTAATTCCACCGCGTGTCCGAGATACATGACCAGCACGCGATCGGAGATATGTTTCACCACCGCCAGGTCGTGAGCAATGAAGATTAACGATAATCCCATTTCACGCTGGAGCTGTTGTAACAGGTTCACCACCTGGGCCTGAATGGATACGTCCAGCGCCGAAACCGGTTCATCGCAAATAATCAGCTTCGGCTCGAGGATCAGCGCCCGGGCAATACCAATACGCTGACACTGACCGCCGGAAAACTCATGCGGGTAGCGGTTAATCAGATTTGGCAGCAACCCCACCTTCATCATCATCGCCTTCACACGGTCGCGGACTTCCTGACCAGACAGGTTCGGATGATAAGTCCGCAGCGGTTCGGCAATGATTTCACCGATGGTCATGCGCGGATTCAATGATGCCAGCGGATCCTGGAAAATCATCTGAATATCGCTACGCACTTCCCGCCACTCATCGGGTTTCATGCCCAGCAAATCTTTACCCAGCCAGGCGACTTTTCCATCAGTGGCTTTCACCAGGCCAATAATCGCACGGGCAAAAGTCGATTTTCCACAGCCTGATTCGCCGACCACGCCCAGGGTTTCACCTTCATACAGTCGCAGAGTCACGCCATCAACCGCTTTCAGGGTTTTAGACGGCTGCCAGAACCACTGCTTGCCGTCTTTAATGTCGAAATGGACTTTAAGATCGGCAATTTCAAGGAGCACTTTTCGTTGTTCGGTGACCGCATTCATACCAGTTCCTCCACCGGTTTAAAGCAGGCGCGCAGGCGGCCCGGACTAAACTCTTCCAGTGGCGGAGCACTGCTACAGATTTCCATCGCATGCGGGCAACGCGGCTGGAATGGACAGCCTTTTGGTAGACGCAACAGGTTCGGCGGGTTGCCCGGGATAGTCAGCATCTCTTCCCCTTCGGCATCCAGACGAGGTACGGCATTCAGCAAACCAATCGAATACGGATGAACGGGCTTATAAAAGACATCCCGCGCACTGCCATATTCCATGGTACGTCCGGCGTACATCACCAAAACTTTATCGCAAATACCGGCCACTACTCCCAGATCGTGGGTGATCATGATAATCGCAGTGTTGAATTCGCTTTTCAGTTCATTCAGCAGGGTCATGATTTGCGCCTGTACCGTAACATCGAGCGCAGTAGTCGGCTCATCGGCTATCAGTAATTTAGGCCTGCACAACAGTGCCATGGCGATCATTACACGCTGACGCATCCCGCCGGAGAATTCATGCGGATACATTTTCATACGCTTACGCGCTTCCGGCATTTTCACCGCATCCAGCATTCTTACAGATTCTTCAAAGGCTTCCGCTTTGCTCATGCCTTTATGCAGCATGAGAACTTCCATCAACTGCTCGCCGACTCGCATGTACGGATTGAGAGAGGTCATCGGGTCCTGGAAAATCATCGAGATTTGCTCGGCGCGCAGTTTGTTCAACTCTCGTTCCGGTAAATTCAGAATTTCACGTCCGTTGAAGGTTGCGGAACCTCCGATACGGCCATTTGCCGCCAGCAGGCCCATCAGGGCAAAGGCCGTTTGCGATTTCCCTGAACCGGATTCCCCAACAATTCCCAGCGTTTCTCCAGCTCGCAGAGAAAAGTTTAAATCGTTTACCGCGGTCACATCGCCGTCGGGGGTGGCAAACGTCACGCGCAGATCTTTAACGTTCAGCAGTGCGTTAGCCTGTTGTTGCGCGAGCGGCGCGGTTGAGGTTTCAATTACGCTCATGGCTGCACTCCTTAACGGTCTTTCGGGTCGAGGGCATCACGCAGGCCATCGCCAATAAAGTTAAAACAGAACAAAGTGACCACCAGGAATCCTGCCGGGAACAGCAGCAGCCATGGTGAGACTTCCATCGAGTTGGCACCATCACTCAGCAACGCCCCCCAGCTACTTAACGGCTCCTGCGTCCCTAATCCCAAAAAGCTCAGGAAGGATTCAAACAGGATCATGCTGGGCACCAGCAACGAAGCGTACACCACCACCACGCCCAGCACGTTCGGCACAATATGACGGATAACGATGCGCACGGTAGATACCCCACCCACTTGCGCTGCTTCAATAAACTCTTTGCGCTTGAGACTCAGCGTTTGTCCACGCACGATACGCGCCATATCCAGCCAGGATACCATCCCGATAGCGACAAAAATCAGCAGGATATTTTGCCCAAAGAAAGTGACCAGCAGAATCACGAAGAACATGAACGGGAAGGAGTTGAGGATTTCCAGCAGACGCATCATCACGGAGTCGATTTTACCGCCGAGGTAGCCCGACAGAGAACCGTATAGCGTGCCAACAACTACCGCGACCAACGCCGCGGCAATGCCGACCATCAGCGAGATGCGACCGCCAATCGCCACACGAACCAGCAGGTCTCGACCTGACGAGTCGGTGCCGAAATAGTGTCCAGATTCTGTATCCGGCGCGCTGGACATCATACCCCAGTCGGTATCGAAGTAGGTAAACTGCGACAGCATCGGCGCCAGCGTCACAAACAGCGCAATAATCACCAGCACGACCAGGCTTGCTACCGCCGCGCGGTTATGCATAAAGCGTCGACGCGCGTCCTGCCACAGACTGCGGCCCTCGACCTCCAGCTTTTCACTGAAATTCTCCAGCGCTTCGCTGTTTTTCTTACTTAACATCATAGCGAGCTCCAGTATCAGTAACGAATTTTCGGGTCGATAACGGCATACAGCACGTCAACAATCGCGTTAAACACGATGGTCAGCGTCCCTACCAGTATGGTGAGGCTCAGGACCAGCGAATAGTCGCGGTTTAACGCGCCATTGACGAACAGCTGGCCAATGCCCGGCAAACCATAGATGGTTTCAATAACCATCGAACCGGTAATAATGCCGACAAATGCTGGTCCCATATAGGACAGCACAGGCAACAGCGCAGGTTTTAACGCATGGCGGAAAATAATCCGCCGCATCGGCAACCCTTTAGCGCGTGCGGTACGAATAAAGTTAGAGTGCAGCACTTCAATCATCGAACCGCGGGTAATACGGGCGATACTGGCGATATAAGCCAGTGACAAGGCCACCATCGGCAGGATCATAAATTTCAACGCCCCGCCATTCCAGCCGCCTCCGGGCAGCCATTTCAAGGTTATGGCAAATATCATGACCAATAAGGGAGCGACCACGAAACTGGGGATAACCACCCCGGTCATTGCCACCCCCATCACCGTGTAGTCCCAGCGCGTATTTTGTTTCAGCGCGGCTATCACCCCAGCGCTAACGCCAACGAGGACCGCCAGAATAAAGGCCGCAGCTCCCAGCTTCGCAGAAACCGGAAAGCTCGAGGCCACAAGGTCGTTTACCGTATAGTCTTTATATTTAAAAGATGGCCCAAAATCGCCATGTGCCAGCTGCTTGAGGTAGCTGAAGTACTGCGTCGAGATAGGATCGTTAAGATGATATTTCGCTTCGATATTAGCCAGTACCTCTGGCGGTAACGCGCGTTCCCCGGTGAATGGACTTCCCGGCGCAAGGCGCATCATAAAGAATGAAATCGTAATAAGTATAAACAGCGTCGGAATCGCTTCCAGACAGCGACGTAATATAAATTTTAACATTGCCCGTACCTTCTGGCGTGTGCCTTTACACCTCTTCTACCCAGACGTTCAGGTAAAGTGGTGTTAATAGTTCGAAGAAAAAAGACACTGTGGGGCAAAATGATTGCCCCACGTCTTGCCATTAATGCTTGATAATATACAAGTCTTTAACGTGGATATTATCCATCGGGTCTTTACCGGAGTATCCGCCAACCCATGGTTTCACCAGGCGGGCGTTAACATAGTAATAAACCGGTACAATCGCAGAATCTTTATCCAGCTGCTGTTCCGCTTTCGAATACAGTTCGCTGCGCTGCGCTTCATCAGTCACTTTCAGCGTATCCGCAATCAGCTTATCAAACGCCGGGCTCTTATAGTGGACGGTGTTGTTGGAGCTGTCAGACAGCACCATATTCAGGAAGGATGTTGGTTCGTTGTAATCCGCACACCAGCCCGCACGCGAAACATCATAGTTACCCTGATGGCGCGTATCGAGGAACGTTTTCCATTCCTGGTTTTCCAGCTTCACGTTGGCGCCCAGATTTTTCTTCCAGATAGATGCCGCAGCGATGGCCAGCTTTTTATGCAGATCTGAGGTGTTATACAGCAGGTCAAAGGTCAACGGTTTTTCAGCGGTATACCCGGCTTCAGCCAGCAGTTTTTTCGCTTCTTCATTACGTTTTTCCTGAGACCATTTGAACCACTCAGGTTCAACCAGTTTCGCGCCATCGGTGTAAGGAGGGGTAAAGCTATACGCCGGCAGGTCCCCCTGGTTTTTAACTTTGTTGACGATAATGTCACGATCCAACGCCAGTTTCAGGGCGGTACGAACACGAACATCGTTGAACGGTGCTTTCTGGTTGTTGATTTCGTAATAATAGGTGCACAGATACGGGTCAACGTGAACTTCGTTCGGGATCTCTTTTTTCAGTTTCTGGAATAACTCGATCGGCATGTTGTTATAGGTCATGTCGATTTCGCCGCTGCGATAGCGGTTAACGTCAGTCACTTCAGAAGAAATTGGCAGGTAGGTAACCTGGTTAATAACCGTTTTGGCGTTGTCCCAGTAGTTGGTGTTACGCTCAAGTACAATGCGCTCGTTGACCACCCAGTCTTTCAGCTTATAGGCGCCGTTGGTGACGATGTTAGCGGGCTGGGTCCATTTCTCACCGTATTTTTCAACCGCTGCTTTAGGAACCGGAGAAACGGATGAGTGCACAAGCAATTTGTAGAAATAAGGAACCGGCTCGCTCAGGGTGACTTCAAATGTATGTTCGTCGAGAGCTTTGACACCGAGATCGGTGATCGGCTTTTTGCCGGCGATAATATCGTCAATATTGACAATGTGACCGTACTGTAAATAACTGGCGTACGGTGACGCGGTATTTGGATTAGCCAGGCGTTGCCAGCTATACACGAAATCTTGCGCGGTAACAGGCGTGCCGTCAGACCACTTAGCGTCCTTACGCAGATGGAATGTCCACACCTTAAAGTCTTTATTTTCCCACTTTTCAGCCACGCCAGGCGATGGTTTGCCATCGACATCGCTGATTAATAAACCTTCAAACAGGTCACGGTTGATATTGGATTCAGGTACACCTTCGATTTTATGTGGATCGAGTGACTGAACTTCCGAACCGTTATTACGCACCAGAGTCTGCTTTTCAGCAAGCTGCACACCTGCTGGCACAACTGCCGCCGTAGCAACATTCCCAGCGATTAGCGCAGTTAGGATCCCCGCAGCTACTAAACTTTTTTTAGTGATGTTAGTCATTGTGTTTGTACTCCCTCATTATTATGGCTGGTTTTTTAACCAGACTGTTAATCCTGTCAGGATCCCTGTACGGCACCGGAGATTTTCTGCCGTCAGGTAGTTTCTTGTTTTACTGCTTGCTATCACCGACTTTATTTATTTCTGGCGATTCGTATGACCACCTTGCGTCGATTATCTACGTGCCTCCCCTGCCGGAAACACGCTATTACCCTGTTGAGAGAAACTAATTGAAAATGATTCTCATCAACGTGAATTCTTCTGCATAATACCTGGCCGGAAAGTATCAAATGCGTTTCTTAACCGCCAATACATTTTACAAATTTGTTAACCAATTCTCTTTTATTGGAAATAAATCTCACTAAAAAAGTCTTACGAATGAAAGATTGTGACAATAAAAATATAAAAATCAATATATTGCATCACACGCAGTGTTAACCCCCCAGTCCTGTGTCAACACCACGCCAAAATGCACATAAATTTAACAATTGGTTATTAATTAGCACATTCATCTAAAAAAAACGCTGAAATAACTAATAACATTTCGATAATCCTTCAGCAAGCCCCAGAGTATGATGTTAATAAAATAACAGTGACATCGGGATCCCTCTGATGGACCATTGAGTGTTATATCCATAAAATCAATGAATAACCATCAGGTATTTTTTATATTTCTATACTGATTTTCAACTTTAGTGAGAAGTTTTACTAATAACGAAAGGAAACGGAGCCGAAAGAGGCTCCGTTGATGCCGAAGAGGAATATCAGGCAAGTAAACCGGGGAAAATGGACTTGATTCCAGTCACAATGAATTCGATCCCTAAGGCCATTAACAACAATCCCATAATACGCGTAATGACGTTGATACCGGTTTGGCCCAGCAGCCGTACCAGCCACGGTGCCATGCGGAACAGTCCCCAACAGCACAGGGCAAACAACGCAATCGCCACAAAAAAACCAAACAGGTTAATCGCACTGTGATAACGCGTACCCCAAACAATAGTTGAGCTTATCGCCCCTGGCCCCGCCATTAACGGCAATGCCAGCGGCACTACGCCGATACTTTCGCGGATTGCTGTTTCTGATTTTTCCTGTTTGTTTTGCTTATCTTCGCCCAGTTTTCCGCTAATCATGGACATTGCGATAGTCACCACCAGAATGCCGCCGGCAATCCTGAACGAATCTATCGAGATACCGAAGAGCTGCAGAATACCGTCACCAAGGAACAGCGAAGTCCACAGGATGATGGCAACCGACAGGTTTGCCGTAAGGTTGGTTTTATTTCGCGCAGCAGCCGTTTGATAGCTGGTCATACTGATAAAGACTGGGATGATCCCGACCGGGTTAACCAATGCGAATAACCCAATGAAAAACTTAAAATAGACAGGAAAATCAAATAGCGTTTGGATCACGGTTAGCTCCGAAGCGTTAGCCGGATAAAATGAGTCATAAAAATTGATAAAATCCGCGCTGAAGATACGCCTTTTGTCAGCATACTTCACCTTCTATCTGTGTATATCTACGTAAATACACATCCAATACTTAGTGTTATTAATATGTATTAAATATGCTAATGTTAATGGCATTCACCCCATCAATTTATTAACACTTACCGATAAACGCTAAAAGGGCCTGCTGAAAGGTGTCAGCTTTGCGAAATTTTGATCCAGATCACGCAATTACTACTCAGAAGTGAGTAATCTTGCTTACGCCACCTGGAGGTAGCGCGTTAGAATTAAGTGGCGCTAGCGTATAAGCTCTTTTAGTAAATCAAGGTAAAGTGGACGTTAATTAACCGTTTGATTTTCAAAACGTTACACAAATTTTCGTCGATCTGTCTATACTCTCGTATCGAGCAGATGATTTACTAAAAAAGTTTAACATTATCAGGAGAGCATTATGGCTGTTACTAATGTCGCTGAACTTAACGCACTTGTAGAGCGCGTAAAAAAAGCCCAGCGTGAATATGCCAGTTTCACTCAAGAACAGGTTGACAAAATCTTCCGTGCCGCCGCTCTGGCTGCCGCAGACGCTCGAATCCCTCTCGCGAAAATGGCCGTTGCCGAATCTGGCATGGGCATCGTCGAAGATAAAGTGATTAAAAACCACTTTGCTTCCGAATACATTTATAACGCATATAAAGACGAAAAAACCTGTGGTGTGCTGGCTGAAGACCACACTTTCGGTACCATTACCATCGCTGAACCGATTGGTATCATCTGCGGTATCGTTCCAACCACTAACCCGACTTCTACTGCAATCTTCAAATCACTGATCAGCCTGAAGACGCGTAACGCCATCATCTTCTCTCCGCATCCGCGTGCTAAAGATGCCACTAACAAAGCGGCTGATATCGTTCTGCAGGCAGCAATTGCTGCTGGCGCACCGAAAGATCTGATCGGCTGGATCGATCAACCTTCCGTAGAACTGTCAAACGCGCTGATGCACCACCCGGACATCAACCTGATCCTTGCGACCGGTGGTCCAGGCATGGTTAAAGCAGCATACAGCTCCGGTAAACCGGCAATCGGTGTAGGCGCAGGTAACACCCCTGTGGTTATCGATGAAACCGCTGATATCAAGCGTGCTGTTGCATCTGTTCTGATGTCTAAAACCTTCGATAACGGCGTAATTTGTGCTTCTGAACAGTCCGTTGTTGTCGTTGACTCTGTATACGACGCAGTACGTGAGCGTTTCGCGACTCACGGCGGCTACATGCTGCAAGGCAAAGAGCTGAAAGCCGTTCAGGACGTTATCCTGAAAAATGGCGCGCTGAACGCGGCTATCGTTGGTCAGCCGGCATACAAAATTGCTGAACTGGCAGGCTTCTCCGTACCAGAAACCACTAAGATTCTGATCGGTGAAGTGACAGTTGTTGACGAAAGCGAACCGTTCGCTCACGAAAAATTGTCTCCGACGCTGGCAATGTATCGTGCGAAAGACTTCGAAGACGCCGTTATTAAAGCTGAAAAACTGGTTGCGATGGGCGGTATCGGTCATACCTCTTGCCTGTACACCGACCAGGACAACCAGCCAGAACGTGTTGCTTACTTCGGTCAGATGATGAAAACCGCACGTATCCTGATTAACACCCCAGCTTCTCAGGGTGGTATCGGTGACCTGTACAACTTTAAACTCGCGCCTTCCCTGACTCTGGGTTGTGGTTCCTGGGGTGGTAACTCCATCTCTGAAAACGTTGGTCCTAAGCACCTGATCAACAAGAAAACCGTTGCTAAGCGAGCTGAAAACATGTTGTGGCACAAACTTCCGAAATCTATCTACTTCCGTCGTGGCTCTCTGCCAATCGCACTGGATGAAGTGATTACCGATGGTCACAAACGTGCGCTGATCGTGACCGACCGCTTCCTGTTTAACAATGGCTATGCTGACCAGATCACCTCCGTGCTGAAAGCTGCTGGCGTTGAAACCGAAGTGTTCTTTGAAGTTGAAGCTGACCCAACTCTGACCGTTGTACGCAAAGGTGCTGAGCTGGCTAACTCCTTTAAACCAGACGTGATCATCGCGCTGGGTGGCGGTTCCCCGATGGACGCCGCGAAAATCATGTGGGTTATGTACGAACACCCAGAAACCCACTTCGAAGAACTGGCACTGCGCTTTATGGACATCCGTAAACGTATCTACAAGTTCCCGAAAATGGGCGTAAAAGCGAAGATGGTTGCCGTCACCACCACTTCCGGTACTGGCTCTGAAGTTACTCCGTTTGCGGTTGTTACTGACGATGCAACTGGTCAGAAATACCCGCTGGCAGACTATGCGCTGACTCCGGATATGGCGATTGTTGACGCAAACCTGGTGATGGATATGCCTAAGTCCCTGTGTGCGTTCGGTGGTCTGGATGCCGTCACTCACGCCCTGGAAGCTTACGTATCCGTGCTGGCTTCTGAGTTCTCCGACGGTCAGGCTCTGCAAGCGCTGAAACTGCTGAAAGAAAACCTGCCAGCGTCCTACCATGAAGGTTCTAAGAACCCGGTAGCGCGTGAGCGTGTACACAGTGCAGCAACCATCGCCGGTATTGCGTTTGCTAACGCCTTCCTGGGTGTATGTCACTCAATGGCGCACAAGCTGGGTTCTCAGTTCCACATTCCTCACGGTCTGGCGAACGCCCTGCTGATCAGCAACGTTATTCGTTATAACGCGAACGACAACCCGACTAAACAGACTGCATTCAGCCAGTACGACCGTCCGCAGGCTCGTCGTCGCTACGCTGAAATCGCAGACCATCTGGGTCTGAGCGCACCGGGCGACCGTACTGCTGCAAAAATCCAGAAACTGCTGGGCTGGCTCGACGAAATCAAAGCTGAACTGGGTATTCCTAAGTCTATCCGTGAAGCTGGCGTTCAGGAAGCTGACTTCCTGGCACACGTGGACAAACTGTCTGAAGATGCGTTTGATGACCAGTGTACTGGTGCTAACCCGCGTTACCCGCTGATTTCTGAACTGAAACAGATCCTGATGGATACCTACTACGGTCGTGAATACAGCGAAGATCAAACCGCCGTTAAGACTGAAGCAGTAGCAGCGCCGAAAGCTGAGAAAAAAGCGAAGAAATCCGCTTAATTCATCCAGATAAGTTTTAGTTTCACCATAAACGGTCCCAAATTGGGGCCGTTTTTTTTTACATCTTTCGTTATCAGAATCGATACATGACCAATTCAGCGACGTGTAAAGGATAGACCTGTAAAAGGATGCTTAGGAGGATGCGAGAATAGCGTCAGGAGAGTGTCTGACAGGGTAGCGAACATTAGCGAATGTCGTAGCCTACCCTGTGCTAATAAGCGCCCAGAAGCGCGTAGAGTTAATCGTGGTTGTGTCGTTCTTGTATCGCCGTCAGAGAGCCCTCAGACTGTGCTTGCTTATAATGTTTACGGCATACCGATACATAACGTTCGTTCCCGCCAATCACCACCTGTTCGCCCTCGTTATAAGGTCGTCCTGCCTGATCAAGACGCAACACCATGCTGGCCTTACGCCCACAGAAACAAATGGTTTTTAATTCAACCAGTTTATCTGACCATGCCAACAGGTATTCGCTGCCGCCAAATAACTCACCACGAAAATCGGTACGCAAGCCGTAGCACAACACGGGAATATCCAACTGATCGACAACTTCAGATAATTCATAAACCTGCTGTCGAGTCAGAAACTGTGACTCATCAACCAGTACACAGTGAATTCTTTGCTGCTCATTCTCAGCCCGAATCTCTTCGAACAATGATGAATTTTGGTTAAACAATTTTGCAGGTGACGACAGACCTATACGCGAACTTACTTTTCCAGCACCAAAGCGGTCATCAATTTCCGCTGTATATACCACGGCACGCATCCCACGTTCCTGATAATTGTACGAAGATTGCAGCAATGCAGTCGACTTACCGGCATTCATTGCAGAATAGTAAAAATATAGCTGTGCCATTGACCGTAGGCCCTCACCCGGGGAAATAAATATGGGCAGGATTGTACCATATTTCACGAACGTGTCGGTGTAGCGTTGCCTGCATAGGCGTATAAATAGGCGTTCAGACTCGCTCAGTGTCGCCTAAATAACCGATCCTTTAAGTGACATGGGAGCGCTAGTACACTCCAGTCATAGCCCAGGTAGCCTGAAACTGGACGGGTATATACACACTCTTTCACAAATAGTGCTCATGAAATTTATCCATACCTCTTATCTTCTTACGGCAATAAAGAAACCCTTCCCTTATTGTTTTTGAATCTACCCACTGTCGCCATGTATTAGCGAATTCATGTAAGCAAAACTAATACAAAAGGTTGAAATCACTGCAAAGAGATACTATTTGTACACCATAAAATGTGACCTGAATCTTGAATTTTTACTCTCAGCCGCTGAGAAGCCCCCTCACCAATAAGCCTTTTTTATGCCCAACGTCGCGGTGAATTTAAGACAGATGAATTAATTCTGATACTAAATAAAGCGCAATTTTGAATTCCTTACATTCCTGGCTATTGCACAACTGAATTTATCGCTCTATTATTAGCTCAACAAACCACCCCCAATATAAGTTTGAGATTACTACAATGAGCGAAGCACTTAAAATTCTGAACAACATCCGTACTCTTCGTGCGCAGGCAAGAGAATGTACTCTGGAAACGCTTGAAGAAATGCTGGAAAAATTAGAAGTTGTTGTTAGCGAGCGCCGTGAAGAAGAAAGCGCTGCAGCTGCTGAAGTTGAAGAACGTACTCGTAAACTGCAACAATATCGTGAAATGCTGATCGCTGACGGCATTGACCCGAACGAACTGCTGAATAGCATGGCTGCTGTTAAATCTGGCACCAAAGCTAAACGCGCTGCACGTCCGGCTAAATATAGCTATGTTGACGAAAACGGTGAAACTAAAACCTGGACTGGTCAGGGTCGTACACCGGCAGTGATCAAAAAAGCGATGGAAGAACAAGGTAAACAACTGGACGATTTCTTAATCAAAGAATAATTCAGAAATAGTTTGCTTAAAATCCCGCCAGTGGCGGGATTTTTTTACCTGTACTTCGCACAGTCCCTACCCAGTTCAGGTATAAAAAAACGGTGCTGGATTAACAGCACCGTTCAGACCTGATAATACCAGCAGGTTACTTCTTAATACCCATCTCATCTTCCAGCCAGGCTTTAAATTCAGCGCCGAGAGTATTATGGCGAATACCATATTCAACGAACGCCTGCATATAGCCCAGCTTATTACCACAGTCATGGCTTTTGCCCTTCATGTGATAAGCTTCAACCGTTTCTTTTTCAATCAGCATATCGATAGCATCAGTCAGCTGAATTTCGTCACCGGCTCCCGGAGGCGTTTTTGCCAGCAGAGGCCAGATATCCGCGCTAAGGACGTAACGCCCCACGACGGCCAGATTAGATGGCGCCACATTCGCTTTCGGCTTTTCAACAACGCCAACCATCGGTACGCTTTCGCCCGGCGCTAATTCAACGCCTTTACAATCAACAACACCATAAGCGGTAACATCTTCTACCGGCTCAACCATAATCTGGCTGCTGCCTGTTTCATCGAAACGATGAATCATTTCGGCAAGGTTGTCGCGTGATAAATCAGATTCGTATTCGTCAAGAATGACGTCCGGCAAGATAACCGCAACGGGCTCATCGCCAACCACCGGGTGCGCGCACAATACCGCGTGGCCCAGACCTTTGGCCAGTCCCTGACGGACCTGCATAATAGTGACATGTGGCGGACAAATAGATTGCACTTCTTCCAGAAGCTGGCGTTTTACACGTTTTTCCAGCATAGCTTCAAGTTCAAAGCTGGTATCGAAGTGGTTTTCAATCGAATTTTTAGACGAGTGAGTTACAAGTACAATTTCAGTGATGCCCGCAGCAATACATTCGTTTACGACGTACTGAATTAATGGCTTATCTACCAACGGTAGCATCTCTTTCGGGATTGCTTTCGTAGCCGGTAACATCCTGGTTCCTAATCCCGCAACCGGGATAACGGCCTTTTTGACTTTTGAATTAAGGGCAGCCATTTAAAACTCTCCTGGACTGTTCATGTATTGAACGTGTTCATCAATCTGTATCGCATCCAAGTATATCAGTACCGCGACAAGCTTCTGGTCTGAAAAGGACGCGCGTCGGTATAATTAAGATAAATACGAATAAATCTGGCGCTGATAGTAGCACTCACAGCATGAGGGGAGTGAGCCAATTTCATTCTCACTCCACTCGGTTGTTCATTCTGCAGACAACATCAGGCGCAGCCGACCACCGGCCCCCCAAATTTGGCATTGCCAGGATTCGCAACGTTGGCTCAGTTGATTAAGATACGCATTCCCTAAGGTTCCCAACGGAACGCCATTGCTGATTTGTACATTGTGGGAACCTGTATTTAATGTCGCATTCAGCCCTGCTGATACCAGAATCAGGTTTTTTAATCCGCTGTGGTAATAACCCACCAGCAAAGGGAATTGTCCGGGCAAATTAGCCTGGCGCAATAAATGGTTAACCTGTTTCAATAACGCACCGAGCTCCGGCAATCGTTGATTTTGATGCGCGAGCTGTTCCTGCAGCAAACCGTTAAATAGCGCCCGCAGTAACAATGCTGCCAGAACGCCATTATCCCCTGCCCGCGTCACATCCAGACAATAAAACGCAAGGTCATGGTCCGATAGCGGTGCAATATCCAGTACCAGCCCCGGTTGATCGGCGGCCACCAATTGACGATAGTTGATCCGACATCGTGAAATAACTTGCGACACAGGAGGCTGTAATTCTTGCAACAGCTTTGCTGCAGCGGCGGGATCACCAACCATCGCATCCCAGTCACGAAACAGCCGCTCTTCTTCTTCCACGCGTGAATTAAACATATTCGGATACAGACACGCAAAGACGGTTTCGCGCAGGCGGTTCAGGTCCTTTACCGGCTTTAGCAGCACATCATCCACACCCAATCGCAGTGCTTTGGCTATATCAGACATGTTTTCCGTCGCTGATATCACCAGGATTGGGGTCTGATCGCCACGATTACGCAGATACTCTACTAGCTTAAGGCCGTTCATACGTGGCATAGCCAGGTCGCAGATAATCAGGTCGGGGTTAAAGTGCCCGAGTAATTCAAGTGCTTCAAGTCCACCGCCAGCTACCGCCGTTGTCGCTCCCAAAGAGGAAAACCATGAGTCCATGAGTGAGCGAAATACCGGCTCATCCTCAACGATAAGAATCTGTTTTCCGACCAATGGCTGCGTCATATTCTCCCCCCTGACTGGCTTTAGTAAATAGTGGCATGCTATTGCTACTCACGCCTGTCAGAATTTGCTTAAGTGTTGATAAAAAATGCGTTAGATGTTGGTTTTCACCAGGGGTAGAAGCTCATCCATTTTCTTCTCGACCGCCAGTTGTCCAGCAGCAATTGCTGCGCTGGCGCGGTGAAAATCCAGCGTGGATATTTGCGGACAAAACGGCTGAATCAGGATGTCTGGCGGGTCACCGGCCATGCGGTTACGTTTCAGACGGTTTTCCAGAACCTGAATAGAAGTCGTCATGATCTCCATCGCCGTCGGCGCGGTTACCGCACGCCTGGCCGTTATGTTGCTCAAGCGCTCTTTCAGTCGGGCACGCCATGAAAGCGCGTCGACATCATCACCCGTTTCGGCATCACTGCTGACGTTGAAGGAGAGTAAATCTTGCTGCATAAGATGCGCATCGTGTTGCAGATCGACGGCAATAACGATGTCAGCGCCCAGCGCGCGAGTTAAGGATACAGGAACGGGATTCACCACCGCGCCATCGACCAGCCAGTAACCATTATGCGCTACAGGGGACATCAGACCAGGAATACTGCAGGAGGCCCGAACAGCCAGATGCAAATCACCTTCCGTGAACCAGAGCTCCCGACCCGTACTCAGATTAGTAGCCACAGTTGCGAAACGGCGAGTGCATTGCTCAATTGCTTCTACCGGCATGACATTACGGTACTGATTGAATACCCGTTCACCACGCAGTAAACCGCCCCTGCGCCACGAGAGATCCATCAGACGTAAGACATCCCAATAACTGAAAGAACAAACCCATTGTTCGAGAGCAGGTAACTTATTGCATGCGTAGGCTGCACCAACAAGCGAACCAATGGAACACCCTGCCACAATATCAACATCAATGCCCATATGCTTTAGGGCCTTAATAACGCCAATATGCGACCAACCTCGCGCCGCGCCGGAACCTAGCGCCAGCCCAATTTTTATTTTTCTCATTGTACGTACAAACTTCCCCTGGCTTGCAGACGTAGCAACATCGCTACCGCTCAGTTAACATAGTGCTACCTTGGCGTTTTTACGCCGTTTTTTTATTCCAGGGAGTACTTTGTGTCTCAGCTTTGTCCCTGTGGTAGCGCTGTCGAGTATAGCCTATGTTGCTACCGTTATGTGTCTGGCGCGCAAGTAGCACCTACGCCGTCACATCTCATGCGTTCTCGTTACTGTGCTTTTGTGATGAAAGACGCAGATTACCTTATCAAGACCTGGCATCCGGACTGTCATGCAGCCGCGTTTCGCGACGACATTATCGCAGGATTTAGCCACACTGAATGGCTCGGGCTGACCGTTTTTGAACAACAAACGGCAGACACAGAAAATATCGGCTATGTCAGCTTTGTTGCGCGATTTTCTGAACAAGGTAAAACAGGTGCAATTATCGAGCGCTCTCGTTTTTTAAAAGAAAACGGTCAGTGGTACTATATAGACGGTACACGCCCTCAAATTGGACGAAACGATACCTGCCCTTGTGGCTCCGGTAAAAAATTTAAAAAGTGCTGCGGCTAATCAACGCCCGACAGTATCAATTTTGCAAACATTCTCAACAGGATCACCGCTGCAAATGCATTCATTACAACGAAAAGTGCTGCGTACTATTTGTCCGGACCAAAAAGGTCTGATCGCGCGCATTACGAATATCTGTTACAAGCATGAACTGAACATCGTGCAGAACAATGAGTTCGTGGACCACCGGACCGGGCGCTTTTTTATGCGTACCGAACTGGAGGGTATTTTTAACGACGTCACGCTGCTTGCCGA
The DNA here is from genome assembly GCF_027919895.1 of Citrobacter sp. 21OH12SH02A-Citro. Lineage (NCBI taxonomy): Bacteria > Pseudomonadati > Pseudomonadota > Gammaproteobacteria > Enterobacterales > Enterobacteriaceae > Citrobacter > Citrobacter sp. 21OH12SH02A-Citro. Next base: position 2,186,110 of record NZ_CP114801.1, on the reverse strand, counting down.
TCTGGATAGTGCCCTTCCAGATGGATCCATTCGTGAATTAACGCCAGCAGGACGCCGCCGTATCGTCATTTTGGTCACCAAGGAAGCACATTGTCTGGGTGACCTGTTAATGAAGGCCAATTATGGCGGGCTGGATGTTGAAATCGCCGCTGTGATCGGCAACCACGAGACGCTGCGACCTTTGGTTGAACGGTTTGATATCCCGTTTGAGCTGGTCAGCCACGAAGGTTTAACGCGTGACGAACATGACCTGAAAATGGCCGACGCTATCGACGCGCACCAACCTGACTATGTCGTGCTGGCAAAATACATGCGCGTTCTAACACCAACGTTTGTTTCACGCTTCCCGAATAAGATTATCAATATTCACCATTCATTCCTGCCAGCGTTTATTGGCGCTCGCCCTTACCATCAGGCTTATGAGCGCGGTGTGAAGATCATCGGTGCAACAGCCCACTACGTGAATGATAACCTCGATGAAGGCCCAATCATTATGCAGGACGTAATTCATGTGGATCACACCTACACCGCGGAAGACATGATGCGTGCGGGTCGCGACGTTGAGAAAAATGTATTAAGCCGCGCGCTGTATCAGGTTCTGGCTCAACGCGTCTTTGTTTACGGTAACCGAACGATTATTCTGTAATCGATTGATAATTGAATTGGTTACCTTTACATCTTTACGCGTAAAAATCAGGCAACCAGTTCTTTTTTATCAACGGAATACTTTACAGGGGCGCATCATTTGATATGATGCGCCCCGCTTCCAACGGAAGCAGGCCAGTAACTAGCATTACCCCGTGGTGGGGTTCCCGAGCGGCCAAAGGGAGCAGACTGTAAATCTGCCGTCATCGACTTCGAAGGTTCGAATCCTTCCCCCACCACCATTCATTCCGATAGATTCATAAAATTAGTATACCCCTGGTGGGGTTCCCGAGCGGCCAAAGGGAGCAGACTGTAAATCTGCCGTCATCGACTTCGAAGGTTCGAATCCTTCCCCCACCACCATCACCTCATAAAGCACCTGTATCAAATCCATCTGTTATGCCTCATATTCTGCCCAGACGGGAAGGATGAGAAGCTTCGACTAAGGTTCGATTCGAGCGTTAGCGAGAAAGCGTTGCCGCAGGCAACGACCCGAAGGGCGAAGCGCACCGCGCTGAGTAATCCTTCCCCCACCACCATCACCCCATAAAGCACCAGCATCCCATCCATCTGTAATGTCTCATATTCTGCCCAAGCGGGAAGGATGAGAAGCTTCGACTAAGGTTCGATTCGAGCGTTAGCGAGAAAGCGTTGCCGCAGGCAACGACCCGAAGGGCGAAGCGCACCGCGCTGAGTAATCCTTCCCCCACCACCATCACTTCATAAAGCACCAGCATCCAATCCATCTGTAATGTCTCATATTCTGCCCCAGCGGGAAGGATGAGAAGCTTCGACTAAGGTTCGATTCGAGCGTTAGCGAGAAAGCGTTGCCGCAGGCAACGACCCGAAGGGCGAAGCGCACCGCGCTGAGTAATCCTTCCCCCACCACCATCACCTCATAAAGCACCAGCATCCCATCCATCTGTAATGCCCCATACCCGACCCTCGATCAAGCCTCAATTCGGGTCGGCAATTTACCTGATGCACAATGCTTATCCGGCAATTAGTCGTAAAAAAACCCCGCCGGAGCGGGGTTTTGTCTTACACAGATAACCGATTAATGACGCGCACGAACAATCTGGTATTTGCGCGTCAGATATTCGACCGGAACGCTCCAGATGTGCACCAGACGCGAGAACGGGAACAACAGGAACAGCGTCATACCCAGCACCAGGTGCATACGGAAAATGAACGCGACGCCATCCAGATATTGAGACGCCCCCCCCTGGAAGGTCACCACTGTCTGCGCCCAGTTCACCAGCTTCATCATCTCGCTGCCGTCCATATGCTGGGCGGAGAACGGAATGGTCAGCAGGCCCAGCGCACACTGGATCACCAGCAGGGAGAGGATCAGAATGTCCGCTCCGGTAGTGGTCGCCCGCACACGTGGGCTGAACAGGCGGCGTTTCAGCAGCAGGACGCCGCCAATCAAACACATCACACCACTGGCACCACCCGCGAACATCGCCATCTTTTGTTTCACTTCAAGCGGCAGCCACGCTTCATACATCCAGTGTGGTGTCAGCATGCCAAGGAAGTGCCCGGCAAAAATCCCCAGGATCCCGATGTGGAACAGGTTTGACGCCAGGTTCATCCCTTTGCGATCCAGCATCTGACTGGAAGCCGCGCGCCAGGTATACTGCCCATAGTCATAACGCAGCCAACTGCCAATCAGAAAGACAGAACCCGCGATGTATGGATAGATGTCAAAGAAGAACGTATTCAGGAAGTGCATTATTGCTGTCCTCCGGTGGTGATATTCAGATACTGCGGCGCAACAGCCCCGGCAAAACGACGCTGGTGAGCGGAAATTTCCGACTCACCACACCCCTGATCGGCGAAGAATTTCACCTGCTCTTCTTCCCAGACCGCATCCAGCGCTTGTGGGGTATTGTCACGCGCTTCATCTGCAATTTTTTCAGCCACTTTATCGCTGTCGATAACAGTATTCGCCAGTTTTAACAGCAGATCGAACAGCACCGCATAACGGCTTTCACGCTGTTGCAAGCGAGCGCTGAGCAGCGCCAGAATCGGCGCGATATCCTGTAACCCCCCTAATGCTTCGCTTTTCGGCAACTGCGCAAGGTATTCCAGATACAGCGGCAGATGATCGGGAAGTTCGCGGCTGTCGAGCTGCAGACCGTGCTGTTCATACTGCGCCATCAAGTCAACCATAGCCTGACCACGATCGCGGGACTCGCCGTGTACATGTTCAAACAGCAACAACGAGGTGGCGCGGCCACGGTCAAACAGTTCGCTATAGCTTGCCTGCACATCCAGCATGTCCTGCGCGGTGAGATCGCGCAGGAAAATGCCCAGAGTCTGGGCATCCTCTTTATCCAGGTTCTCAGATGACGCGAGTGCATCGAAAAGTTCCTGCTGATGCTGCCACAAGGCAGCATCCGGGTACTCGAGCAGACGCGAAACAATGACAAGTTCAATCATTGGTGCGGCTCCGTTTTGCTGGTCACATCGACAGCGTCGATGCGGCGGCTGTTGAACAGATTGAATTTAGTATCAGAACCGTGGCAACCGTCACCGAAGGTAAAGCCACAACCGCTTTTCTCCGGGAACGCGTCACGCGCCAGTTCACGATGGCTGCTCGGTACCACGAAACGATCTTCGTAGTTAGCAATCGCCAGATAACGATACATTTCCTGTGCCTGCGCTTCGCTTAAGCCCACCTCTTCCAGCGCACGGGTATCAACTTTACCGTCAACGGTTTCCGCACGTTTGTAGTGACGCATCGCCAGCATACGTTTCAGCGCCAACAGTACCGGCTGAGTGTCGCCTGCGGTCAGCAGGTTCGCCAGGTACTGAACCGGGATACGCAGACTGTCAACGTCCGGCAGAATACCGTTGCTGCCCAGCTCGCCCGCATCGGCGGCAGACTGGATCGGTGACAAAGGCGGCACGTACCAGACCATCGGTAGCGTGCGGTATTCCGGATGCAGCGGCAGCGCCAGCTTCCAGTCCATCGCCATTTTGTAAACCGGCGACTGCTGTGCAGCATCAATGACGCTCAGCGGAATACCATCTTTCAGCGCTTGTTCAATAACAGCCGGATCGTTTGGATCGAGGAACACGTCCAGTTGACGCTGGTACAGATCTTTCTCGTGCTCCGTGCTTGCCGCACTTTCGATCGCATCTGCGTCATACAGCAGTACGCCGAGGTAACGAATACGGCCTACGCAGGTTTCGGAACAAACGGTCGGCTGACCGGCTTCGATACGCGGGTAGCAGAAAATGCACTTCTCAGATTTCCCGCTCTTCCAGTTGAAGTAGATCTTCTTATACGGGCAGCCAGTGATACACATACGCCAGCCGCGGCATTTATCCTGGTCGATCAGCACGATGCCATCTTCTTCACGCTTGTAGATAGCGCCGCTTGGGCAGGTCGCCACGCACGCCGGGTTAAGGCAATGCTCACACAAACGCGGCAGATACATCATGAAGGTATTTTCGAACTGACCGTACATCGCCTTCTGCATGTTTTCGAAGTTCTGGTCTTTGGCGCGTTTTTCGAACTCGCCCCCCAGAATTTCTTCCCAGTTCGGACCGCTGGTGATTTTATCCATCCGCTGACCGGTGATCAGCGAACGCGGACGGGCAATCGGCTGCGCCTTACTGTCTGCTGGGGCGTTGTGCAACGTTTGGTAGTCAAAATCAAACGGCTCATAGTAATCATCCATGCCCGGCAGATGCGGGTTAGCAAAGATTTTACCCAGCAGCAGTGCTTTGTTACCCATGCGCGGCTGCAGCTTGCCATTGATTTTACGGATCCAACCGCCCTTCCATTTTTCCTGGTTTTCCCAGTCGTTCGGGAAGCCAACGCCAGGCTTACTTTCGACGTTGTTGAACCAGGCGTACTCCATACCTTCACGGCTGGTCCAGACGTTTTTGCAGGTCACTGAACAGGTGTGGCAGCCGATGCACTTATCGAGATTCAGCACCATGCCGACTTGTGAACGAATTTTCATTTTACGCTCTCCTGTACCTGGTCATTGCCTTCGCCATCCAACCAGTTAATGTTCTTCATCTTACGTACAACTACGAACTCATCGCGGTTTGAACCGACGGTACCGTAGTAGTTAAAGCCGTATGCCAGTTGCGCATAACCACCGATCATGTGAGTTGGTTTCGGCGTAATACGGGTTACCGAGTTGTGGATCCCGCCGCGCTGCTGGGTGATTTCAGAACCCGGCAGGTTAACAATACGTTCCTGCGCGTGGTACATCATGGTCATCCCGGCCGGCACACGCTGGCTGACAACTGCACGCGCCGTCAGCGCCCCGTTGCTGTTGAAGACTTCGATCCAGTCGTTATCTTCGATACCCAGATCCTTCGCATCAACTTCACTCATCCACACAATCGGACCACCGCGAGACAGCGTCAGCATCAGCAGGTTGTCGCTGTAGGTGGAGTGGATACCCCATTTCTGGTGCGGCGTCAGGAAGTTGAGCGCTTTTTCCGGGTTACCGTTAGATTTCTCGCCGATCACCGCTTTCACCGAACGGGTGTCGATTGGCGGACGATACACCAGCAGGCTCTCACCGAAGTCACGCATCCACTGGTGATCCTGATACAACTGCTGGCGACCAGACAGCGTACGCCATGGGATCAGCTCATGAACGTTGGTATAACCGGCGTTATAAGACACATGTTCATCTTCCAGACCTGACCAGGTCGGACTGGAGATAATTTTGCGCGGCTGCGCTTGGATGTCGCGGAAACGAATTTTTTCGTCTTCTTTATTCAGCGCCAGATGCGTATGGTCACGACCGGTAAATTCACTCAGCGCCGCCCAGGCTTTAACGGCAACCTGACCGTTAGTTTCCGGAGCCAGCGTCAGGATCATCTCAGCAGCATCAATGGCGGTATCCAGCATCGGTTGGCCTTTCGCCGGACCGTCAGCCTTGGTGTAGTTGAGCTTACGCAGCAGATCCATTTCGCTCTGGGTGTTCCAGGCAATCCCTTTACCGCCGTTACCGATTTTTTCCATCAATGGACCGATGGAGGTGAAACGCTCGTACGTTGCCGGATAATCACGCTCAACGGTCATGATGTGCGGCGCCGTAACACCTGGAATCAGGTCGCATTCCCCTTTTTTCCAGTCCTTCACGTCCAGCGGCTGCGCCAGTTCAGCGGCGGAGTCGTGCTGTATCGGCAGCGTAACGACGTCGGTTTCTTTACCGAGGTGGCCCACACAAACTTCAGAGAATTTCTTGGCGATGGCTTTATAGATTTCCCAGTCGCTCTTCGATTCCCAGGCCGGGTCAACGGCCGCAGACAGAGGATGAATAAACGGATGCATATCCGAGGTATTCATGTCGTCTTTTTCATACCAGGTAGCGGTCGGCAGCACGATATCGGAATACAGACAGGTACTCGACAGGCGGAAGTCCAGCGTAACGACCAGATCCAGTTTGCCGTCCAGTCCGTTATCCTGCCATTCCACTTCTTCTGGCTTCACGCCGCTCTGCTGGCCGAGATCTTTGCCCTGAATACCATGTTCAGTACCCAGCAGATACTTGAGCATGTACTCGTGGCCTTTACCGGAAGAACCGAGCAGGTTTGAACGCCAGATAAACAGGTTACGCGGATGGTTTTTACCGTTTTCCGGCTGCTCTGCCGCAAAGCGAATAGAACCTTCTTTCAGGGATTTAACGGTGTAGTCCACCGGCGTCATACCTGCTTTCTGCGCTTCTTTCGCGATATACAGCGGGTTAGTCCCTAACTGCGGCGCAGACGGTAACCAGCCCATACGTTCAGCGCGAACGTTAAAGTCAATCAAATGACCGCTATAGCGGGATTTGTCTGCCATCGGGGACAGCAGTTCCTGCGCAGTCACCGTCTCATAGCGCCATTGGCTGGAGTGGTTATAGAAGTAGGAGGTGCTGTTCATATGACGAGGCGGACGCTGCCAGTCAAGAGCAAACGCCAGCGGCTGCCAGCCGGTTTGCGGACGCAGTTTTTCCTGCCCTACGTAGTGGGCCCAGCCGCCGCCGCTCTGGCCGATACAGCCACAGAACACCAGCATATTGATCAGGCCACGATAGTTCATATCGAGGTGGTACCAGTGGTTCAAACCGGCGCCGACGATAATCATCGAACGACCGTGCGTTTTATCTGCGTTATCCGCAAATTCACGGGCGATGCGTACAATCTGAGAACGTGATACGCCTGTAATTTTTTCTGCCCACGCTGGCGTGTACGCTTTCACATCATCGTAGCTGGTCGCGCAGTTTTCATCGTTCAGACCACGTTCCAGGCCGTAGTTGGCCATAGTCAGATCGTAAACGGTGGTCACCAGCGCCGTAGATCCATCGGCCAGTTGCAGGCGTTTAACGGGCAATTTATGCAGCAGAATGTTTTCCAGTTCGACTTTACTGAAGTGCTCGGTGCCTTCGCCGCCAAAGTACGGGAAGCCCACTTCAGCGATATCATCCTGGCTACCCAGCAGGCTGAGCTGCAGTTCGGTTTCATCACCGGATGTGCCATCGCGCTGCTCAAGGTTCCATTTGCCTTTTTCGCCCCAACGGAAACCAATTGAACCGTTCGGCGCAACCATTTCGCCGTTGCTGTTGAAAGCGACAGTTTTCCATTCCGGGTTATTTTCCTGGCCCAGAGAGTCAACCAGATCCGCAGCACGCAGCATACGACCAGCAGCATAGTAGCCGTCGCGCTCTTCGAGCATCACCAGCATTGGCATGTCGGTATAACGACGTACGTAGTCGGTGAAATATTGGCTCGGGTTATCGAGGTGGAACTCGCGCAGCATGACATGACCCATCGCCATTGCCATCGCCGCATCGGTTCCCTGCTTCGGAGCCAGCCACAGGTCGCACAGTTTGGCGATTTCTGCGTAGTCCGGGGTAATTGCTACTGTTTTGGTGCCTTTATAACGAACTTCAGTAAAGAAGTGCGCATCCGGGGTACGGGTCTGCGGTACGTTAGAGCCCCATGCCAGAATGTAGCTGGAGTTATACCAGTCGGCAGATTCCGGTACGTCGGTCTGCTCGCCCCAGGTCTGCGGGGAAGCTGGCGGCAGGTCACAGTACCAGTCATAGAAGCTCAGGCAGGTCCCGCCAATCAGCGACATATAACGTGCGCCGGACGCATAAGAAACCATCGACATCGCCGGGATCGGCGAGAAGCCTGCGACGCGGTCAGGACCATAGGTTTTGATGGTGTAAACGTTAGATGCGGCAATCAGCTCATTCACTTCCTGCCAGGAAGAACGAACGAATCCACCACGACCACGCGCTTGTTTGAAGCTTTTTGCTTTATCGGCGTCTTCGATAATGGATGCCCATGCATCTACCGGATCGCTGTGCAGTCTTTTTGCTTCACGCCACATCTTCATCAGACGTTTGCGCATCAGCGGGTATTTCAGACGGTTAGCGCTGTAGAGATACCATGAATAGCTTGCACCACGCGGGCAGCCGCGAGGCTCGTGGTTGGGCATATCTGGACGAGTGCGTGGGTAGTCAGTTTGCTGGGTTTCCCAGGTCACCAGACCATTTTTCACATAGATTTTCCAGCTGCATGAGCCGGTGCAGTTTACACCGTGGGTTGAACGCACGATTTTGTCATGCTGCCAACGCTGGCGGTATCCATCCTCCCAGTCCCTGTTGGTATTGAGAAGCTGGCCGTGCCCATCGGCAAAGGTTTCGCCCTTCTGCTTGAAGTAGCGAAACCGGTCCAGGAATTTACTCATCGGTTTTCTCCTGTAGGAGCCTGACGGCTCTCTGATAAATCGACATTGCTTGATTGAGAGCGAAGGTAACGCTCTGAAAGGGCGTGAGAATTGATAACGATCAAGGCAGGCAGGGATGAAAATTGAGGGCCGATTTTGACATACCCCCTTAGTGGGATATCGATAAATCAATCAACATATTGAATTTTATTGAGTTTTTTAAACTCACTTATCATACAAATGTTAAATTCTTTATAAGTGGGTATTAAGGGGTATCCCCCCTGTTTAGCATATTACGAGCACCGTTCTAACAGGCTGTTGTCGCGTCACAATATAAAAGTATGTTGTAACTAATAGCGGGCAAAAAAAAGCGCGGTCTAACACCGCGCAATGGATAATCAACAGTTACTACTTTTTTTACTTTTTAGAATGACGTCCGTACACCGCCCAGGTGATAACCACACAGGCGACATAGAAGATCAGGAATACTTTCATCGCATCGACCGGAGAGCCAGTTAATGCCAGGGACGTACCGAATGCTTTCGGGATAAAGAAGCCGCCGATCGCACCAATAGCTGAGATAAAGCCCAGCGCCGCCGCGGTGTCGGTCGCCGCCTCGCGCATCGCTTTCTCTTCTGAACCGCCTTCAGCTTTCACTCTGTCCATCGTCAGCTTGCGAAAGATGACGGAGATCATCTGGAAGGTTGAACCACTCCCCAGACCAGCCGTCAGGAACAGCGCCAGGAACACCGCAAAGAAGGCGATAAAGTTGCCACCGACACCGTTTGATGGCAGCGTCAGGAACAGTAAGGCACTGAAAATAGCCATCAGCACGAAGTTCACCAGCGTTACGCGGGTCCCCCCCAGTCGGTCAGAGATTGCGCCGCCTGCTGAACGTGCCAGGGCGCCAATCAACGGTCCAAAGAAGGCGTAATGCAGGATCTGTACCTCAGGAAACTGCGTTTTTGACAGCATCGCGAAACCGGCAGAGAAACCGATAAATGAACCGAAGGTTGCCAGATACAGCAGGCTCATAATCCACAGGTGCCCGCGTTTCAGCACCGGCAGTTGCTCTTTCAGCGAAGCTTTTGAGGTTGCCAGTTCATTCATACCAAACCATGCAGCCAACGTTAATACAGCCAGGAACGGTACCCAAATCCATGCGGCGTTTGCCAGATACAGCTGCGTACCATCCGGTTGTTCAACACCCTGGCTGCCAAATGCGGCAAAGATTGACAGTGAAACCACCAGCGGAGCGACCAACTGCATCACGCTGACGCCCATGTTACCCAAACCACCGTTCAGACCCAGCGCGCCGCCCTGTTTCTGTTTTGGAAAGAAGAAGCTGATGTTTGCCATGCTGGAGGCAAAGTTCGCACCGGCAAAACCGCACAACAGCGAGATAATGATAAAGGTACTAAATGGCGTGGAGGTATCCTGCACCGCAAAACCTAGCCATACGCAAGGAATGATCAGGATACCGGTGCTGAACGCCGTCCAGCGACGTCCACCAAACAGGGGGACCATAAAGGAGTACGGTACACGCAGCAGCGCGCCGGACACCGAAGGTAATGCCGTCAGCATGAACAGTTGTTCAGTGGTGAAATCAAATCCGACTTTCGGTAAGTTCACCGCCACGGCGCTAAATAACATCCACACGCAAAACGCCAGCAGCAAACAAGGGACGGAAATCCACAGGTTACGGCTGGCGATTCGATGACCACGCTGCTGCCAGAAGGCGGGATCTTCCGGCCGCCATTCAGTAATTACAGCTCCAGATGCCCTTTCCGGGGCAGATGAGTGACTCATAGACACCTCTGATACTTGTTTCGATGCCTGCCACATTAGGGTTTACAGCTGGAGGTAAGTTGATATAAATCAAAGGAAAAGGTGTCATTATTGATGCCTGAAATTTATCATCATCCTAAATGAGTACATAACTTCGGTAAAAAAGATGTGGTTTTTCACGCTTCTGTCGTCCCCTACTCCCCCTCGTTTAGGATCTCTCCCTCTGGCGGCAATTAAGGGGTAGCCCGTTTGAGGTATGGGTATACTCCAGTGTATCGCCGAGAATAACGCCACTGCCTGCAGCAGAATCGTCATTCAATAAGGTTTTCGGTTTTACGAAAACCCGAAGGAACAAGTCACCATGTTTAAACGTTGTCTTTCCCCGCTTACGCTGGTCAACCAGGTGGCGCTGATTGTTTTATTGTCTACTGCCATCGGCGTGGCGGGTATGGCAGTCTCTGGCTGGCTGGTTCAGGGCGTTCAGGGTAGCGCGCATGCAATCAACAAAGCGGGATCGCTGCGCATGCAAAGCTATCGCCTGCTGGCGGCCATACCGCTGGACGCCAACGATCAACCACTGCTGGATGAAATGGAGCAAACGGCGTTTAGCCCGGAATTGACGCGTGCCGCGCAGCGTGACGGACAACAGGCGCAGTTAAAAGCCTTACAGGATTACTGGCACACCAAACTGGCACCGGGGCTTGCGCATGCGCAAACGCCTGATGCGGTAGCGCAGGATGTCAGGCGCTTTGTGGGCGGACTGGATAAGCTGGTCACCGCCTTTGACCATACCACCGAGTTACGCATTGAACGCGTCGTCTTGCTGCATCGCCTGATGGCCGTATTTATGGCATTGCTGCTGGTCTTCACCATTATCTGGCTGCGCGTGCGCCTGTTACAGCCGTGGAAACAACTGCTGGCGATGGCGCGAGCCGTCAGTCAACGTGATTTTACCCAACGCGCACATATCAGTGGACGTAATGAGATGGCAGCGCTGGGCTCGGCGCTGAATAATATGTCGGAAGAACTGGCCGAAAGTTACGCGGTGCTGGAACAGCGGGTACAGGAGAAAACGGCGGGTCTGGAGCACAAAAATCAGATCCTCTCTTTCCTGTGGCAAGCCAACCGCCGCCTGCACTCTCAGGTGCCGTTGTGCGAACGCCTCTCTCCGGTACTGAACGGCCTGCAAAATTTGACCCTGCTGCATGATATTGAACTGCGGGTCTATGATCTGGAAGATGAAGATAATCATCAGGAATTTACCTGCCAGTCCAATGTTAGCTGTGATGAGAAAGGCTGCCATTTGTGTCCGCGCGGTACGCTACCCGCCATTGACGGCGGTATCACACTGAAATGGCGGCTAACCGACGCCCATACCCAGTATGGTATCCTGCTCGCGACTTTGCCGTACGGACGCCATCTCAGCCACGATCAGCAGCAACTGGTTGATACCCTGGTTGAGCAACTGACCGCAACGCTTGCACTCGACAGGCATCAGGAGCGTCAGCAGCAGTTGATCGTGATGGAAGAGCGTGCCACCATTGCGCGCGAACTTCATGATTCTATTGCACAATCGCTCTCCTGTATGAAGATGCAGGTGAGCTGTTTGCAGATGCAGGGCGATGCGCTTTCAGATAACTGCCGCGAGCTGCTCAGTCAGATTCGTAACGAGCTAAACGCCTCCTGGGCGCAACTGCGCGAGCTGTTAACGACCTTCCGTTTACAGCTGACGGAACCTGGATTGAGACCGGCGCTGGAAGCCAGCTGTCAGGAATACAGCGCACGTTTTGGCTTTACGGTTAAGCTGGATTATCAGCTGCCACCGCGTCTGGTCCCTTCGCATCAGGCGATTCACCTGCTACAAATTGCGCGCGAAGCCCTGAGCAACGCCCTCAAACACTCTCAGGCCGATGAAGTGGTCGTGACGGTGGTGCAAAATGGTAAGCAGGTCAAACTTACAGTGCAAGATAACGGCTGCGGCGTACCGGAAAACGCCGAACGCAGTAACCACTACGGCATGATAATCATGCGCGACCGTGCGCAAAGCTTGCGCGGCGATTGCCGTGTACGCCGTCGCGAGACAGGCGGTACTGAAGTTGCTGTCACTTTTATTCCCGAAACAAACTTCACAGAAGTCCAAGGAGATACCCATGAGTAATCTGGAACCGGCAACCATCCTGTTGATCGACGATCATCCGATGCTGCGAACCGGTGTAAAACAGCTTGTCAGCATGGCGCCCGATATCACCGTTGTCGGCGAAGCCAGCAATGGTGAGCAGGGTATCGAGCTGGCAGAATCCCTTGATCCCGATCTGATCCTTCTTGATCTCAACATGCCCGGCATGAACGGTCTGGAAACACTCGACAAGCTGCGTGAGAAATCACTGTCAGGCCGTATCGTCGTGTTTAGCGTATCCAACCATGAAGAAGACGTGGTTACTGCACTGAAGCGCGGTGCCGACGGTTATCTGCTGAAAGATATGGAGCCGGAAGATTTGCTGAAAGCATTGCAGCAAGCGGCTGCCGGTGAAATGGTGCTGAGCGAAGCCTTAACGCCGGTTCTGGCCGCCAGCCTACGCGCCAATCGTGCAACGTCCGACCGTGATGTTACCCAACTGACGCCGCGCGAACGCGATATTCTTAAGCTCATCGCCCAGGGCCTGCCTAACAAGATGATCGCCCGCCGCCTGGACATCACCGAAAGCACGGTAAAAGTTCACGTGAAGCATATGCTGAAGAAAATGAAGCTCAAATCACGTGTTGAAGCCGCGGTATGGGTGCACCAGGAACGTATTTTCTGATAACGCGCGCATGCGTCATTGTTAACGAGGATCATTTTCCGAAACGGTAGTAAACGGTTCGGTCAGTGATAGCGTGATCTCATTGGAAGAGACACGCTGGCCCTGCTCATCTTCTACCACCACAGACAACCGCCAGCGGTTCGTCGCACCTTCTCTGCTGTCCCACTTCGGCATAATAATCGTCCAGCCCTGCGCGCTTCGGTTATTGCTGCCAGCCGTTAAGCTCAACGCCTGAGTATCGCCCTGCCACGTCAGGTGGCGGATCCCATGCAAACTACGCACCTGCAGCTTCAGCGCCACCGTCTCTCCCGGTTTGAGATCCCAGGGTGGCGTGGCCAAAAATACCGACAGCGTTTTACGCTGGCGATACTCCAGCGTCGGCAAATTGTTACGCTGCGGATCGTCATAACGACTGCCGCGCAGTGAACGGCTGTTCGCCACCTCACTGACCATCAACTGTTTTTTTAACGGCACGCCAAAACGGTAACTAAGGGTTAAGCCGAGGTTATTCTGGCTGATGCCGCTTTCCCCCTGCTTATGCTGCGCTGTCACCGTGATTAGCGGCACCGGTGTATAGCTCAGCCCGAGGTTCACCGCCACCGGATTGTGATACCCGGTTCCCGAATGAAATAGATCCACCCGGTCGCCAAAATACTGTTCCACGCTGACGCTAGTATTGAGGTGTTGATAGAACGGCATCCGCATTTGCGCGGTCAGATCGTAGCCGCGGGCCATCCGTTGTTGCTGGGTTGCAAAACGATCCTGCCAGGAAGACAACGGTTGATAATAGTTAGCGGATAAGCGCAAATATTCGCCCCATGCCTCCGCGCCGAGGCCTCCCCGGGGCAGATTTTCATCCAGTAAGTTGTCATAAAAGGTGTTGTAACCCAGTAACCAACCGTCGCGTACCCAACGTTGCCCAATCCCCGCATTACTGACTAAGCCGTCGTCCTGTTGCGTCACTCCTAGCTGGCTCCAGGTAAGATAACGTTGGTTGTCCTGCCACGGCACAAACCAGCTTCCCCGACTCCCGGTAAAACTGCCTTCGTTATCAACCTGCAACCCGATACTGGCATTTCCCCAGGGAGAGAGCCAGGATTCCAGTTGCTGATTCACCTGTTCACTGACCGTATCACGCACCTGGCCAAACGCGAACTGCTTCGCCTGTTCACCGGTATCAAGCCCGTTATCAGTCATGCTGGCTTCACCAAACGCTTTGACCATTTCGGCAAAATGCTTTTCGCCTGCCCGCGACTCCGGGGCCATGCCAAGATCGGGCAAGCCATCACTATTGTTATCGAAAGGGTTTTCAGCCTGGTGCACAAAGGACGACTGCGCGTTAGCAGTACCGCCTGCCAGCGGCAAGAGTGCGAATACAGCAAGAGAAGAACAGATAATACGGCTCAAATCGTTAGTGGTTTCTTACATCAATTAGCCACAGTGGCATACTTATCTTAAACCATAACGTTTTTCAGCGTTGATTTTCAGCCCCTCCCCCTTTTTTCGGCATTATCCTGGCATTGAGAAATAGGTGTAACATACGTGTCGGTTATTAACGCTTACATGCAGTAACAGGAGTAAAAATGCAAAAGATAGTGATCGTCGCGAACGGAGCGGCTTATGGAAGCGAATCGTTATTTAACAGCCTGCGTCTGGCTATCGCCCTGCGCGAACAGGAAGCCGGTCTCGACCTGCGTCTGTTTTTAATGTCTGACGCCGTAACCGCAGGATTACGTGGTCAGAAACCCGCGGAGGGCTACAATATTCAGCAAATGCTGGAGATCCTGACAGCGCAAAATGTTCCGGTAAAACTATGCAAAACCTGCACCGATGGTCGTGGGATCACGGCGCTGCCGTTAATTGATGGAGTGGCCGTCGGCACGCTGGTAGAACTGGCTCAATGGACGCTGGCTGCAGATAAAGTGTTGACCTTCTGATACACCGTTTTCAGGCAAGCGCACTGAAAGTGTCGATAATTTCCGGATTTAATATTTGATGGGCGCGGTTTCGTTGAACGTTAGCACGCCCGTTCAACCCTTTTGAGGTGTTTTGTCACTTTTGTTTAATCGTTATGCCATTTTTTGATCAAAATCAGCATCCTGTTGCTCCCCCTTTGGTGTTATGCAATGAGTGAAATGTGAACAACATCACGCAGCACTTTCGACAGAAAGTACGTTGTTTTCAAGAACGGGGTGAAAAATGGCAATAGTGAAGGCAAGTTTAAAGTTATTTGGTGGCGATACGGTGGTTGTGCGCTGTTCCGAGCGCTGTCACATCCATCTGATGAGCGAAAAAAATCACGTCAAAGACACGCAGTCCGACATCTTAAGCGTGCAGGATCGTGATAACGCATGGTTGACCGTGCCCTATACCGGCGTCTGGAACGTGCTGATCGACAGCCACAGTCAGTCGCTTGAGCATTCGATAAGTTATATTGCAGCCTAAGCGTGACATGCCCGAAAAGCACCTGGCTTTCGGGCATACAATTCCACGCCGGGTTCAGGCAAACCCTGGCCGCATAACGCCTTCCGGCAGGTTCTCTCCCAACAATCGTTTGACCGTGATCACCAGATCATTAAGACAATCATCCTGCATCCCCAGCTTGACCAGCTCTTGTTCCAGCGAGAACAGATACTGGGCATTGGTGCCTAAAGGTCCGCTGGCCGCGGCGATAAGCGGCGCGATCACCTGCGCGCGCGTGTCTGACTCAAACAGCGGATGGCGCGGATCCATAATAAACACCAGCGCGTTCACCGTACGGCCGTCATCAAGCGCCAGCTGGCACCAGGTCGGCAGATAGCATCCGGTGATCATTTCTCGCTTCCACAACAGAGAAAGCTCTTGTTCCAGCGACGCGTCCGGCAAGCGGTAGGCCACACCGGTGGTACGTCCGCCCTCTTTCAGGGCCAGCATGCGGCCTGGCTGACACGCCGTTCCTCGCCCCGCCGTCAGGCGCAGACAAAATGCACGGTGCCAGCCGACTAATGTGCCGGTACAGGACTCTTCAAACTCTAAGGCCGGGTTCCACATCAACGATCCATAACCGAAGATCCACACCGGTCCATCATCTGGTCGACAAGCGAGCGTGGCGGCCAGTGAGGCTGCACGTTGTTCCGCTGACCAGAGTAGTGATTCTTCAATAGCACCAAATGCCGTCTTACAGTCGGCATTCAATAAAAAATCACGCGTTAACACCTTACACCTCCGCCACTGCTGCTTCCCTGCGACAACTTTTTTGACGCCTTCCGGGCTTTTTTACTGCTCATTTTGAAACCAATAGCTGGACAATAGGCAATTCACCGCTCGCTTGCAAGCCAGTAACCGCGCGGCGTAGCACGATTCGCTAACGCCTGATGCACGCGAGTTTATAAAGGCATTATAATTGATACTGTTACGTCTTTTTATGCCATTTACCATCATCACCTTTTTGGTAATCATTTTTAACCGCGGCCCACGCCACCTTATGTGCCGTCTCTTCTCGGGTGGCATCGTCACGGCGGTCAGATTTGTCTTTATACTGTTCCCAGGCGCTGTTGAAAGCTTCTTTATAAATGTCCTGAGCATGGGCTGGCAGAACGTGCTGCACGCTGTCAGGCAGATCGCTTTTAGATTTATAGGGCATTGTGAACTCCTCTTTTTAGGCTAAACCTTAAGTGTGGTTAACAATGCGGCGAGACGCCAATAATGGACATTTTTAGAAATTTTCTTTACCTAACCTTCTGTTAATTAAACAGTCTATAAACAAGAAATTGGTTTTTGGCCGCTTTGAGAGGGAAAATAGGTGATGTAGTAAAATTTCGTAAAATGTCACCTACAAAACCGCGTTTTCTGTTATTTTTTACATTCTTTAATACTTTTTATAATTATAAATACCTGCAGAGATGGAGAATTAATGCAATGACACAAGCACATGAGGCGGTAAAAACCCGCCACAAGGAGACCTCTCTCGTCTTCCCGATTTTGGCGCTGGTAATCCTGTTCTTCTGGGGGAGCAGTCAGTCACTACCAGTGGTCATCGGTATTAATGCGCTGGCCCTTATTGGTATATTAAGCAGCGCATTCAGCGTTGTCCGTCATGCGGACGTATTAGCGCATCGACTTGGCGAACCCTACGGGTCGCTGATCCTCAGTTTGTCCGTTGTTATTCTTGAAGTCAGCTTAATCTCCGCATTAATGGCAACCGGCGATGCCGCACCTACGCTCATGCGCGATACGCTGTATTCAATCATTATGATCGTAACCGGGGGTCTGGTCGGTTTTTCATTACTGTTAGGTGGCCGTAAATTTGCCACTCAATATATGAACCTATTTGGTATTAAGCAGTATTTAATCGCCCTGTTCCCACTGGCCATTATTGTACTGGTATTCCCGATGGCGTTGCCGGGGGCAAATTTCACTACCGCGCAGGCGCTGTTGGTGGCGTTAATTTCTGCGGCGATGTACGGCGTATTTTTGCTGATTCAAACTAAAACGCACCAAAGTCTGTTCATTTACGAGCATGAAGACGAGGGTGACGACGATGACCCGCATCACGGTAAGCCGTCTGCGCACAGCAATCTGTGGCACGCCGCCTGGCTTATCATTCATCTGATCGCTGTTATTGCCGTGACCAAGATGAACGCCAGCCCGCTTGAGACCTTGCTGACTGAACTGAATGCGCCAGTCGCATTTACGGGTTTCCTGGTCGCGTTACTGATCCTCTCGCCTGAAGGACTGGGCGCACTGAAAGCGGTTCTGAGCAATCAGGTACAGCGGGCAATGAATTTATTCTTCGGTTCGGTATTAGCCACAATTTCGCTGACCGTACCGGTGGTGACGCTGATTGCATGGGCAACCGGGAATGATTTGATGTTTGCGCTGGGTGCGCCAGAGATGATTGTGATGGTTTCATCACTGGTTCTGTGTCAGATCTCTTTCTCCACCGGACGCACCAATGTGCTTAACGGTGCAGCGCATCTGGCACTGTTTATTGCCTATCTGATGACAATATTTGCCTGATTATTATTTTAGACGTACCCCACGGTCCTCTTCAGGGCCGTTTTCTTTTCTGCCGATATAACACAATCAATGGCGCGTCTGGTGCCTGACGGCGACCTTTATACCCTTTTCAAATAGCAGGCCGGAGGGAAACTCCGGCCTGTCACACTCTCTTAGTTCTCGGTATCCAGCTCGTCGAAGCTTTTCACCAGGTCATCAATCGCTTTAATCTGCGTCAGGAACTGTTCCAGCTTCGCCAGCGGCAGCGCGGATGGACCATCGCATTTCGCATTGGCTGGATCCGGATGCGCTTCAATAAACAGACCTGCCAGACCAACCGCCATACCGGCACGCGCCAGTTCGGTAACCTGCGCACGACGACCGCCGCTTGCTGCGCCAAACGGATCGCGGCACTGCAGCGCATGGGTAACGTCAAAAATCACCGGTGAGTTGCCGGAGACTTTCTTCATCACGCTGAAGCCCAGCATGTCCACAACCAGATTGTCATAACCAAAGTTCGCACCACGGTCGCACAGAATAACCTTATCGTTGCCGCCTTCATGGAATTTATCCACGATGTTGCCCATCTGAGCCGGGCTGATGAACTGCGGTTTCTTCACGTTGATAACGGCACCGGTTTTCGCCATTGCTTCCACCAGATCGGTCTGACGAGCAAGGAATGCCGGAAGCTGAATCACATCCACCACATCAGCAACAGGCTGTGCCTGGCTGGCTTCGTGAACGTCGGTGATCACTTTTACGCCAAAAGTCTGTTTCAGTTCCTGGAAGATTTTCATCCCTTCTTCAAGGCCCGGTCCACGGTAAGAGTGGATGGAAGAACGGTTGGCTTTATCAAAGGAGGCTTTAAACACGTAAGGGATACCCAGCTTTTGAGTAACGGTTACGTAGTGCTCACAAATGCGCATCGCCAGATCGCGGGATTCCAGCACGTTCATTCCGCCAAACAGCACGAACGGCAGGTCATTTGCCACGTTGATGTCGCCAATGCTAACCACTTTTTGTTTCATAGGATCGCCTTAAACGGTAGGTAAAGTGTGATTAATCAATGCAATACAATTTGTTTGTGCGAAATAGTATTAATTTGCGCACGAATCATTTCGCTGATCGGGTCTTCCGGACACTGTTCAACGAAATAACTTAAATCTGTCAGCGCAACATGTTCGCACTCGAGTTGCGCGTATATTAAACCACGATCGCGAATTTCATACGGATCTTCAGGATTAAACTGCAATAGTGCTTCACTGGCACGCAGCGCCAGCTCCATTTGCCGCTCTTCCATCAGTGATGATTTCAGCGTGTCGAGCAGTTTGCGGATCACTTCCGCGTTATCCGCCTCATCCAGGTCTTCGTTAAACAGCTCCGCGACCGGGCTGATGTTCCCCTTCAACCACACTTCCAGCGTGTGCTCATTTAACGTTTCGCCATTGAATGGATTGATTAGCCACATTTCACCATCGAGCGACTCAATACGAAGGATCAGTTGCGTCGGGAAAATCACCGGTACCAGCGGCAGCTCCAGTCTGTTGGCAATCCACAATAAGATCGCCCCCAGAGACACGGCGCTGCCCTGCCGATTTTTCAGTACCTGGTCAAGCCAGAGTGCATCAGAAAGACGATAGACGCCGTGGGTATCCGTAAATCCCCATTCGCCGTAAAAAAGTGCCAGCAGTTTTTCCAGTTGCTCATCCTGAGACAGGAGCTGGCTAATTTCTTCTTGCGCCAGACTGACCAGACGTTCCAGTTCGTCGTAGACAGTTTGTGTTGGAAAATCCAGACGGATAGACTCCGACGCCAGGATCATCCCATCACACAATGGCGCTTTATTAAATTCGAAATCAGCTAACGACCTCATGCTTACCCCAGTAACGGTATTTTTGTGGTGGCGAGTTTAATGATGATGTACAGCACCACCAGCGCCAGCGGAAATGCGACTAATCGCGCCTGCTGACTGCGCGCCCGACGATAATCGAGCGCAATAAAACCCAAAACGATGTAAATGATAACCCCAAACAGCTTTTCAGTCAGCCATGTCCCGTGCTCAGTGAATGGCAGGATGTGCGCTTTAACCATTAGCGCCACGCCGCTGAGTAATAAAACGGTATCCACAACCGGTGGCACAATGCGCGTCCAGCGTGCGCAGGCAAGACGCGAGTCGGTGTAACGCCACCAAAAACGCAGCGTCAGCAAGCCAACGGAAAGCGCAATACTGATGAGATGAATGTTGAGTAACACACTGAAGGTACTCATGATGGGATGCGTCCAAGCGTAATTCGCTCGTTGCCGCCATAATCACGGCAGGTTTCAACCGCCTGGTAACCCGCACGAGTAAAGACGTCCCGGACGGCCTGCCCCTGCTGCCAGCCATGTTCCAGCAACAGATAGCCGCCAGGCGTTAACACGCGCTGAGACTGGTCAATGATATGCACGATATCCGCCAGTCCCCGATCGCCCGCCACCAGTGCCGACAGAGGTTCAAAGCGTACATCGCCTTGCGCCAGATGCGGATCCTGTTCGTCGATATACGGCGGATTGCTGACAATCATATCAAACTGCTGTCCCTGCAAAGCGCTGAACCAGTTGCTTTGCAGCACGCAAACATTGTCGATGCCCAGATGCTGTTTGTTGCGAGTGGCCAGCGCAACGGCATCCGGCATGCGGTCAACCGCCGTTACTGCGCAATCCGGACGTTCGGTTGCCAGTGCCAGCGCAATGGCGCCCGTGCCGGTTCCCAAATCGAGAATGCGGCACGCTGAGGCCGGCAGGCGAGCAAGCGCCTGTTCCACCAGACACTCAGTATCCGGACGAGGGATAAGCGTAGCCGGAGACACAAACAGCGGCAACGACCAGAACTCCCGCACGCCGGTTAAATGCGCCACCGGCTCACCCCGCTGACGGCGCTCCAGTAATGTGTCGAGCTGTTGGCGCTGCGCCTCGGTTAATACCGTTTCACCGAAAGCCAAAATAAAGGTGCGTCCCTTACCGGTAACAAACTCGAGCAAAATCTCGGCGTCACGGCGCGGGCTTTCACTTGCCTGTAATTGGCTTATCGCTTCACGCAGCCAGTGCTGATAATCCATTAATCCTGCTCGGACAACGCCGCCAGTTGGTCGGCCTGGTATTCCTGGACAATTGGCTCAATGAGCATATCCAGTTTGCCTTCCATCGCTTCATCCAGACGGTAGAGCGTCAGGTTAATGCGGTGATCGGTCACGCGACCCTGCGGGAAATTATAGGTACGGTTGCGATCGCTGCGATCGCCACTGCCCAACAGATTGCGACGCTCAGAGGCTTCTGCCTGTTGACGTCTTGCCACTTCGGCGGCACGAATTCGCGCCCCCAGCACCGACATCGCTTTCGCTTTGTTTTTATGCTGCGAACGTTCGTCCTGGCATTCCACTACGATACCGGTCGGCAAGTGGGTAATACGGATTGCGGAGTCGGTGGTGTTAACGTGCTGACCCCCTGCGCCTGATGAGCGGAAGGTATCAATACGCAGATCGGCCGGGTTGATGTCCGGCAGTTCGGCATCTGGTAGTTCCGGCATGACCGCGACCGTACAGGCAGAAGTGTGAATACGGCCCTGTGACTCCGTCGCAGGTACGCGCTGCACACGATGCCCACCGGACTCAAATTTCAGTCGACCGTACACGCCTTCGCCGCTAATTTTGGCAATAACTTCTTTAAACCCGCCATGTTCGCCTTCGCTGGCGCTCATGATCTCTACCCGCCAGCGACGCGATTCAGCGTAACGGCTGTACATGCGGAACAGATCGCCGGCAAACAGCGCGGCCTCATCACCACCGGTTCCCGCACGCACTTCGAGGAAGGCGTTACGTTCGTCATCAGGATCTTTAGGCAACAGCAGAACCTGCAGATGTTGCTCCAGCTGCTCGCATTTATCTTTTGCTTCACGCAGTTCATCCTGCGCCATTTCACGCATTTCAGGATCGTCGAGCATCATCTGAGCCGTCTCGATATCTTCCTGAACCTGTTGCCAGTCCGTAAAACAGCGAGATACATCGCTTAATTGCGCATATTCGCGCGACAGTGCACGAAAGCGTTCCTGGTCTGCGATAGTACCCGCATCCCCGAGCAGCGCCTGAACTTCTTCATGGCGTTCATGCAGGGCTTCCAGTTTGGCAACGATAGAAGGCTTCATAGGCGTAAATGCACCCTGTAAAAAATAAGATTGGTGTGCTGCTACTCCAGCCCGAGGCTGTCGCGCAGAATATTCAGGCGTTCACTATCCCCGTCACGGGCGGCCTGTTGAAGTGATTTGGTTGGTGCATGGATCAAGCGGTTGGTCAGTTTCCAGGCCAGATCCTGCATAATGGCTTGCGCATCACCACCCTGTTGAAGAGCGGCCAACGCTTTGGCAGTCAGTTCATCACGGATCTGTTCTGACTGACTGCGATACTCGCGGATAGTTTCACTTGCGCCCTGAGCGCGTAGCCAGGCCATAAATTCGCTGGTTTCCTGCGCCACAATGGTTTCGGCTTCCACGGCCGCCGCTTTGCGCTGGGCCAGGTTATGCGAAATGATGCTTTGCAGGTCGTCAACGCTGTACAGATAGGCGTTGGACAACTTACCCACTTCTGGCTCGACATCGCGCGGTACGGCGATATCCACCAGCAGCATAGGTTGATTACGGCGATTTTTAAGCGCGCGCTCCACCATTCCTTTGCCGATAATCGGCAGCGGGCTGGCGGTAGAACTGATAATAATATCGGCATCCTGTAAACGCGCATCGATATCACTCAGTGAAATCACTTCGGCGCCGACTTCATCCGCCAGCACCTGCGCCCGCTCGCGGGTACGGTTGGCGATGATCATCTTCTTCACTTGATGCTCACGCAGGTGTCGCGCCACCAGCTCAATGGTTTCGCCTGCGCCCACTAACAGCACGGTCACCGTGGAGAGCGATTCAAATATTTGCCGCGCCAGCGTACAGGCGGCAAAAGCCACGGACACGGCGCTGGCACCGATGTCTGTTTCTGTTCGTACACGTTTAGCGACAGAGAATGATTTCTGGAACATGCGTTCCAGCGCACTGGCGTTCAGGTGACCTTTTTGCGAATCCGCAAAAGCTTTTTTCACCTGCCCCAGAATCTGCGGTTCACCAAGCACCAGCGAATCCAGACCGCTGGCAACACGCATCAAATGACTGACGGCGTCGTTGTCCTGGTGCCAGTACAGGCTATTGCGCAAGTCTTCTTCATTAAGATTATGGTAATCGCACAGCCAGCGAACCAGCGCTTCTTGCAGGTTATCCTGCTCTTCAACGCTGAGATACAGTTCCGTACGGTTACACGTCGACAGCACCACCCCGCCCTGCACCATTGGCTGCGCAAGCAGGCTGTCCAGCGCCTGATCGAGCGTATCCGGCGAAAACGTTACGCGTTCTCGCAGCGATACAGGTGCCGTTTTATGGTTAATACCAAGCGCTAAAAGGGTCATGTGTGCGGGAATAGTACCAGCGTTGATAAGGTTAGACTGGGTGCATCATACAGGATGCGTGCGGTCAATAAAAGAGACTGCCCCCTTTTGGAGTAATAGCTTAGTGCACAAATTTGAGCGATTTAAGATAACTTGAACGTAGACGATGTATGATGGCGGCGCTAGCATTAAGAGTTATAACTGCAACGTATCTCAAGGATTTGTCATCATTATGACCCTGCCTGATTTTCGCCTGATTCGCCTGCTGCCGTTGGCGGCCCTGGCTCTTACCGCCTGTACGCTCAACGCGCCGAAAGGTCCCGGCAAAAGCCCTGACTCTCCACAGTGGCGCCAGCACCAGCAGGAAGTACGCGCCCTGAACCAATATCAGACGCGCGGTGCGTTTGCGTATATTTCCGATCAACAGAAAGTCTATGCCCGCTTTTTCTGGCAACAAACCGGACAAGATCGCTACCGTCTCCTGCTGACCAATCCCCTGGGCAGCACTGAACTGGAACTCAATGCCCAGCCGGGCAACGTCGAACTTGTCGATAACAAAGGCAAGCACTACACCGCTGACGACGCCGAAGAGATGATTGGTAAGCTGACCGGCATGCCTATTCCATTGAATAGCCTGCGCCAGTGGATCCTTGGCCTGCCGGGAGACGCCAGCGATTACAAACTCGACGATCAGTATCGTCTGAGTGAAGTGAACTACAGCAAAGACGGTAAAAACTGGAAAGTGGTCTATAGCGCCTACGACAGCAAAATTAATCCTGCGATGCCGGCAAACATGGAACTGTCCGACGGCGATCAGCGTATTAAGCTGAAAATGGATAACTGGATTGTGAAATGATGACCCACTGGCCCTCTCCGGCAAAACTGAATCTGTTTTTATACATCACCGGGCAGCGTGCGGACGGTTATCACACTTTGCAAACGCTATTCCAGTTTCTTGATTATGGCGACACGATAGGTATTGTGCTGCGTGGCGACGGCGAAATCCGCCTGTTAACGCCGGTGGAAGGCGTTGCACATGAAGACAATCTCATTGTCCGTGCGGCGCGCTTGCTGATGAAGGCGGCGTCTGAAAGCGATCGCCTTCCCAAAGGGAGCGGCGCCGATATCAGTATCGAAAAACGCCTACCGATGGGCGGCGGTCTTGGCGGAGGTTCGTCGAATGCGGCTACCGTCCTGGTGGCGCTGAATCACCTTTGGCAGTGCGGACTTTCGGTTGATGAACTGGCAGGACTCGGCTTAACGCTGGGGGCGGACGTTCCCGTATTCGTGCGCGGCCATGCGGCCTTTGCTGAAGGCGTAGGTGAAATTCTGACCCCGGTCGAGCCAGAGGAAAAATGGTATCTGGTCGCACACCCGGGAGTCAGTATTCCGACGCCGGTGATTTTTAAAGATCCCGACCTCCCGCGCAACACGCCAAAAAGGTCAATAAAAACGTTACTAAAATGTGAATTCAGCAATGATTGCGAGGTTATCGCAAGAAAACGTTTTCGCGAGGTTGATGCGGCGCTTTCCTGGCTGTTAGAATACGCGCCGTCGCGCCTGACTGGTACAGGGGCTTGTGTCTTTGCTGAATTTGACACTGAGTCTCGTGCTCGCCAGGTGCTTGAGCAAGCCCCGGAATGGCTCAAAGGCTTTGTGGCGAAAGGTGTCAACCTCTCCCCATTGCACAGAGCGTTACTCTAAATCATTCGGGTTTCAGGAAGATGGCGAAATATGCCAGCACACATGAAACGTGAAAGATGACGAGTAAGCCGGGCAAGCTGAGTTGCGGTGACAACGTCACCCTGTTCCAGACGTTGCATCGCGCTCTTTAATACACCGCATGGAGAGGATACTGCCTGGCCCGCACAGTTTTCGGCAGATTCTTTCCACCAATGGACGCATGCCTGAGGTTCTTCTCGTGCCTGATATGAAGCTTTTTGCTGGTAACGCCACCCCGGAACTAGCACAACGTATTGCCAACCGCCTGTACACTTCACTCGGCGACGCCGCTGTAGGTCGCTTTAGCGACGGCGAAGTCAGCGTACAAATTAATGAAAATGTACGCGGTGGTGATATTTTCATCATCCAGTCCACTTGTGCCCCTACTAACGACAACCTGATGGAATTGGTCGTTATGGTTGATGCGCTGCGCCGTGCTTCCGCAGGCCGTATCACCGCCGTTATTCCTTACTTCGGCTATGCACGTCAGGATCGTCGCGTACGTTCCGCTCGTGTACCGATTACTGCTAAAGTCGTCGCTGATTTCCTGTCCAGCGTTGGCGTTGACCGCGTCCTCACCGTTGACCTGCATGCTGAACAGATCCAGGGCTTCTTTGACGTACCGGTTGATAACGTATTCGGTAGCCCGATCCTGTTAGAAGACATGCTGCAGCTGAATCTGGACAACCCGATTGTGGTTTCTCCGGACATCGGTGGCGTCGTGCGTGCCCGCGCTATCGCTAAACTGCTGAACGATACCGACATGGCTATCATCGACAAACGACGCCCGCGCGCGAACGTTTCTCAGGTGATGCATATTATTGGTGACGTTGCAGGTCGTGACTGCGTGCTGGTTGATGATATGATCGATACCGGCGGTACGCTGTGTAAAGCAGCAGAAGCACTGAAAGAACGTGGTGCAAAACGCGTATTTGCTTACGCTACCCACCCGATCTTCTCAGGTAATGCGGCAAACAACCTGCGCAATTCAGTGATTGATGAAGTCGTTGTCTGTGACACTATTCCACTGACTGACGAAATCAAAGCACTGCCAAACGTGCGTACATTGACCCTGTCGGGTATGCTGGCCGAAGCGATTCGTCGTATCAGCAACGAAGAATCCATCTCTGCTATGTTCGAGCATTAATCGAGCCCGGCTCAAAAACCCGCTGCGGCGGGTTTTTTTATCTGCAACATCTATTTGTATGACTTATGCCTCCTTCACCTGCCATTTAGTTGACAGATGATGCGCTCATGGATGAAACATTATTGTGAACAGATTATTTTCCTCACATGTGATGCCTTTCCGCGCCCTCATCGACGCTTGTTGGAAAGAAAAATATACCGCTTCTCGCTTTACCCGCGACCTGATCGCCGGGATAACCGTTGGGATCATTGCCATTCCGCTGGCGATGGCCCTGGCAATAGGCAGTGGCGTGGCGCCGCAGTACGGCTTGTATACCTCAGCCGTGGCTGGGATTGTTATCGCCCTTACCGGGGGTTCACGTTTTAGCGTATCTGGACCAACTGCCGCCTTCGTGGTGATTCTGTATCCGGTGTCGCAACAGTTTGGGCTGGCAGGCCTGCTGGTCGCAACGCTAATGTCCGGGATATTCCTGATCCTTTTCGGCCTCGCCCGTTTTGGTCGCCTGATCGAATATATCCCGGTATCCGTTACGTTAGGTTTTACATCGGGTATTGGTATCACCATCGGTACCATGCAGATTAAAGATTTTCTCGGTCTGCAAATGGCCCATGTCCCGGAGCACTACCTGCAAAAGGTCGGCGCGCTGTTTATGGCCCTGCCAACCCTCAACGTTGGCGATGCCGCAATTGGCGTGGTGACGCTGGGGATCCTGATTTTCTGGCCGCGTCTGGGGATCCGACTGCCGGGCCACCTTCCTGCGCTGCTGGCAGGCTGTGCGGTAATGGGGATTGTGAACCTGACCGGCGGCCATGTCGCCACCATCGGTTCTCAGTTCCACTACATTCTGGCTGACGGCTCGCAGGGTAACGGCATCCCGCAGTTGCTGCCGCAACTGGTATTACCGTGGGACATGCCGGAGTCAAACTTTACCCTGAGCTGGAGTTCGTTACAGGCGCTGTTACCGGCCGCCTTCTCCATGGCGATGCTCGGGGCGATTGAATCTCTACTGTGCGCCGTCGTGCTCGATGGGATGACCGGCACCAAGCATAAAGCCAACAGTGAGCTGATTGGCCAGGGCCTGGGTAACATCGTGGCACCGTTCTTCGGTGGTATCACCGCCACGGCGGCAATTGCCCGTTCTGCGGCAAACGTCCGCGCCGGGGCGACCTCACCAATTTCAGCGGTCATCCACGCGATTCTGGTGATCCTTGCCCTGCTGGTGCTTGCGCCGCTGCTTTCCTGGTTACCGCTTTCCGCCATGGCCGCCCTGCTGCTGATGGTGGCATGGAACATGAGTGAAGCGCATAAAGTGGTGGATCTGCTGCGTCATGCGCCAAAAGACGACATCATTGTCATGCTTATGTGTATGTCGCTGACGGTGCTATTCGACATGGTGATCGCCATCAGCGTCGGTATCGTTCTCGCCTCCCTGCTGTTTATGCGTCGTATCGCGCGCATGACGCGTCTGGCGCCGGTCAACGTAGATGTACCTGACGATGTGCTGGTGCTGCGCGTTATTGGCCCACTTTTCTTTGCCGCTGCGGAGGGATTATTTACCGATCTCGAATCGCGTATTGCAGGTAAACGTATTGTGGTCTTAAAGTGGGACGCGGTCCCGGTACTGGATGCCGGTGGTCTGGACGCTTTCCAGCGGTTTGTAAAACGCCTCCCGGAAGGGTGTGAACTGCGGATCAGTAATCTGGAATTCCAGCCGTTACGTACAATGGCGCGCGCGGGCATTCAGCCGATTGCCGGACGCCTGACGTTCTTCCCGAATAAAGACGCCGCGCTGGCAGATATCAGCTGACGTGTAGCCCGGCCAGGCGAAGCGCCGCCGGGCTACAAATGACAGGCAAAAAAATGGCTCCCGTGTGTGGGAGCCATTTTTATAATCAGCTTATTGCTTACGCGTTCAGCAGTTGCTCAGCTGTCGCTTTCACGCTTGCCAGCAGGACTTTGACATCCTCCAGACACACCGTTGGGTTCAGCAGCGTCAGCTTCAGGCAGGTTACGCCATCTGCTTCGGTCACGCCAACGTTGGCGCTACCAGAAGCCAGCAGAACGTCGCCAATACGCTGGTTCAACAGCGCAACGAACGCCATGTCGTCACTGTGCGGACGGAAACGGAACAGCACGCTTGCCAGCTGCGGCTCCATCACCAGTTCCAGGTGTGGCTGAGTTTTCACAAACGCAGCCACATCACGCGCCAGCGTTACGCCGTTATCAATGATTTCGGCATACTGCTTTTTGCCCAGCGCTTCGAGCCCCATCCACAGCTTCAGCGCGTCAAAACGGCGCGTGGTCTGCAGCGATTTCGACACCAGATTCGGTACGCCCGCCTCTTCATCAAAATCAGAGTTCAGGTACGCCGCCTGGTAACGCATCAGCTCGTAATGACGCGCGTCTTTCAGCAGGAACGCGCCGCAGCTGATGGTCTGGAAGAACTGTTTGTGGAAGTCCAGCGTCACGGAATCCGCCAGTTCAAGGCCGTTCAGGAAGTGACGATACTGCTCAGAAAGCAGTAACGCCCCGCCCCATGCTGCATCCACATGCATCCAGATCTGGTGTTCTGCCGCCAGCGCCGCAATGTCCGCTAACGGATCGATTGCGCCCGCATCGGTAGTACCAGCAGTGGCGACAATCGCCATCACCTGTTCGCCGTTGGCTTTCGCCTGGGCCAGCTTGTCTTTCAGGTCAGCCAGATCCATGCGTGAGAACGCATCGGTCTTCACCTGGGTGACGGAACGGTAACCCAGCCCCATCAGCGCCATGTTCTTCTGCACAGAGAAGTGCGCGCTTTCAGAGCAAAATACTTTGATTTTGCTCAGGTCGCCGGTCAGACCATTCTGCTGAATGGAATGCCCCTGGCGGGCAAAGAAGGCGTCGCGCGCCAGCATCAGGCCCATCAGGTTGCTTTGGGTGCCGCCGCTAGTGAACACGCCCGCGTCGCCTGCCGCATAGCCCACCTGCTCACGCAACCATTCGATCAGTTTGATCTCAATGATGGTCGCCGACGGGCTCTGATCCCAGGAGTCCATACTCTGGTTGGTGGCGTTGATCAACACTTCTGCCGCCTGGCTAATCACCAGGCTCGGGCAGTGCAGGTGCGCCACGCACTGCGCATGGTGAACCAACAAGCTGTCTTTCAGAAAGTATTCAACCGCACGCTCAATAGCGGCCTGGTTGCCCAGGCCCTGAGACGTAAAATTCAGGTTGATACGTTCGCGCAGTTGCTCAACGGTTTTGCCCTGATACATCTCAGGCTGCTTCAACCATTCAACGACCGCTTGCGTACTCTGCTCGATCGCGTCCTGGTAGGCAGCAATGCTTTGTGCCGAGCCGGACAGAATCGGATTTACGTCTGACATTCGATCCAACTCCGTTTAAACCGGCTTCACGCCAGCGCCCAGCAGGGCATTTTCGAATTTATCGAGGAAAATCTCCAGCTCTGCGTTGGTGATCAACAGAGACGGCAGCAGACGCAGTACGCAACCGTTACGGCCGCCACGCTCCAGAATCAGGCCGTTTTCGAAACATTTTTTCTGCAGCAGCGCGGAAAGCTCTCCATCGGCCGGGTAGCAGCCCATGTGATCCTGCGCTTCGTTCGGCTTAACGATTTCCAGACCAATCATCAGGCCCAGACCACGTACCTGGCCGATAACCGGGTAACGTTTCTGCAGGTCAGTCAGTTTGCCTTTCAGCCACTCGCCCTGCGCAGCAACTTTATCGGCAATCTTGTCGTCTTTGAGGATTTTCAGCGTTGTCAGACCGGTCGCCATCGCCAGTTGGTTGCCGCGGAAGGTGCCAGTGTGATGGCCCGGAGCCCACGCATCGAACTGCTTTTTAATGCCCAGTACCGCCAGTGGCAGACCGCCGCCAACCGCTTTGGACATCACGATGATATCCGGCTCAATACCGGCGTGTTCGAAGGCGAACAGTTTACCCGTGCGCGCGAAGCCAGCCTGAACTTCATCGATAATCAGCAGAATGCCATGTTCCTGGGTCACTTTACGAATACGCTGCAGCCACTCGATCGGAGCCGGGTTTACCCCGCCTTCGCCCTGCACCGCTTCGAGGATTACGGCAGCCGGTTTACGCACGCCGCTCTCAACGTCGTTGATCAGGTTTTCGAAGTAGTAGGTCAATGCTTTGACGCCAGCGTCACCGCCGATACCCAGCGGGCAACGGTACTGATGCGGATACGGCATAAACTGCACTTCCGCCATCATGTTGCTGACGGCTTCTTTCGGCGACAGGTTGCCGGTCACGGACAGCGCGCCGTGGGTCATCCCGTGGTAGCCACCGGAGAAGCTGATGATGCTGGAACGGCCGGTAACTTTCTTCGCCAGCTTCAGCGCCGCTTCAACGGCATCGGCACCGGACGGCCCGGTGAACTGCAGGCAATACTCTTTGCCCTGGCCCGGTAATAAAGAAAGTAAATACGATGAGAATTCATCTTTTAACGGTGTGGTAAGGTCAAGCGTATGTAACGGTAAGCCGCTTGTGATGACACTTTGAATGCTCTGCAGCACTTCAGGATGATTATGACCAAGCGCCAGGGTTCCGGCACCTGCCAGGCAATCAAGATATTGATTATTTTCTACGTCAGTAATCCAGACGCCCTGCGCTTTAGCAATCGCTAATGGCAGTTTACGTGGATAGCTGCGGACATTAGATTCAAACTCAGCCTGTCTTGCTAAAAAGGTATCATTGCTCTGTGGTAATGAATTAGCACTTAAAGTATCAATACGGACTTTATCCGTCATCATATCACTCCTACAACCAGGTGTAGATTAACGCCTGATTGAATAAATGGTTATAAGGGTTACCTGTAAAAAAGCGCGGCTAATATATGTTGTTTTAGCCCTGGACTCAATCATTTATTTTTCAACACATTTAGCGGGTGTTTTTTCTTTATAATTCAAAGTGTAACAGCCACCCTTCATTACGAAATCCTAAAGAAATATATCTATTTAATTAACAATTACCGTAGCCAATTGCAACGCATACGATGTTATAAAAACCATGTAATTTTCATGTTTTTATTATTTTTTTACACGTTTTTACCATTAATAATGTACGCGTTTTCTTGTTACGACATGATTTTTCACTTATTTGTCGATAAATCGAATAAAAAAGTCGATCCCTAAATATAAATCACTTAGTATGGCGCGCTTATTTGCAGGCTATGTAAATAAAATTAATGCGCAGCACCCGGTAACGCGTACAGGCGACACGCGTTTTCGACAACAGGAATTCCCTGGGTTGTCAGCAGAAATGTTCGCGGGCGGACATTTCGTAAGGCGAACACCGTTTCCCCTTATGCCGAGAATGAAAATTTTCTAGCCATACTTTTATGGCGCCCTGATATGAGATTGTTATGACTCGCATTTATCCACCATCCGTCGTTGCCAAATTTGGCGGCACCAGCGTCGCTGATTTTGATGCGATGAACCGAAGCGCCAGCATTGTCCTTGCTGATCAAGATGTCCGTTTAGTCGTGCTGTCTGCTTCAGCAGGCGTTACAAACTTACTGGTCGAGCTTTCTGAAGGTCTGGAAACGCATCAACAATTAGATAAGCTTGAGACCTTACGCGCCATCCAATACAACATTATTTCCCGCCTGAAGCAGCCGTCCGTTATCAGCACGGAAATCGATAATCTTCTCAACAACATCCGCCATCTTGCACAAACGGCGACCGTTTCACCGTCTGATGCGCTAAGCGATGAATTGGTCAGTCACGGCGAGCTGATGTCCTCTTTACTGTTTACTGAAGTCTTACGTGAACGGCATGCCGAGGCCGGGTGGTTTGACGCCCGCAGCGTGATGCGTACCAACTCGAGTTTCGGCTGCGCCGAACCCGAACTCAGTACCTTGCACCACCTGGTGGAGACTCACCTGCGCCCTCGTCTTGAGCAAGCGATTATGGTGACCCAGGGGTTTATCGGCCGGGATGCCGCAGGGCATACCACTACGCTGGGACGCGGTGGTAGTGATTACACGGCGACGCTTCTCGGTGAGGCGCTTCACGCCGCACGCGTGGACATCTGGACCGATGTCGCAGGGATCTACACCACCGATCCGCGTATTGCGCCGCGGGCCAAACGGATTGACCACATCTCATTTTCCGAGGCCAGCGATATGGCCGCCTTCGGTGCGAAGGTCCTCCACCCGGCTACGCTGCTTCCGGCAATGCGTAAAAGCATTCCGGTTTTTGTTGGCTCAAGTAAGGATACGGCTGCCGGTGGTACGCTGGTGCATAACACCACCGACAACCCACCTCGCTATCGTGCGCTTGCCGTGCGCCGTAAACAGACGCTGTTGCGATTACATAGTCTGGAGACACAACCGTCCGGTTCTTTCCTGGCGCAGTCCTTCGCCATTTTAGCTCGCCACGCGGTCACGGTGGATTTGGTTACAACCTCAGAGAACAGTATTGCGCTGGCGCTGGACGCGACTCACGCAACCTCAGGTGAAGATCATATACTGACCAGCGCATTGTTTACCGCATTATCCTCCCACTGTCGTGTGGAAGTGGAAACCGGACTGGCATTAGTCACTTTGGTGGGGAATCGACTGACTCAGGCGGCGGGAGTTTGCAAAGACGTTTTTGCCTGGCTTGAAGGGCATACGGTGCGAATGATTTGCCACGGCGCGTCAAATGACAACCTGTGTTTCCTGTTGCCCGCTGAAGACGCGGATAGCGCGGTTAAAACGTTACATTATCGGTTATTCGAATAACGTTTCTTATATTCCATAGCGAATATAAAAGTGCGTTCTATGCAAGGATAATGAACAAGCAAAGTCCTGGTTTTTCAACCAGGACTTTGTATTCAAACCGCAGCCCTCTCTACCGGGAAACGATTTAGTTATGACGATGAGTGGTATCACCGCGACGACAGCGTTTGTCATAATGGCGTACCCACCAGTAACGGTCACTGATTTGCTCGTGCCCGCCCACTCTGGCTCCCGCCAACCACAGAACACCACCTACAAAAATACTGAGCACGGCACCATGTGCGAAAAACTGTGGCAGATTAAATTGCGGCAATTGGTTTAAAATAGAGTAACCAACACCCCCCACCATCACCACCAACCCTAAAGCCATGAGCACGTTACCGAGTAACGAAGCGTTTTTGCGTTTCATGTGTCACCTCCGGAACTTTGGGTTGCTACAGGGAATACCCCTAATCCTTATGTGTAAAGTATAGACAACACTGCCGTTCGCAAGTGCGGGAGCGATCACAATTACAAACACTCGCGCAACAAAACTTTACAAATAAGCTACTGAACATACTCAATTTCTAATAGTCCATTTGTGCAATTATTCAGTTTTTGGCGATTAGAACGCAGTTTTTTGTCAAGAGCAGCATCAGACAGTAAACTACACGTCGTTTATGGAAACACTCAGGACAAAACACGTGACGATTAAATTGATTGTCGGCCTGGCGAACCCCGGCGCAGAGTATGCGACAACGCGACACAACGCAGGCGCATGGTATGTCGATTTACTGGCAGAGAGATTACGCGCGCCCCTGCGTGATGAGCCGAAATTCTTCGGCTACACCTCCAGAGTAACGCTCGAAGGGGAAGATGTCCGTTTGCTGGTACCGACCACATTTATGAATCTCAGCGGCAAGGCAGTAGGTGCGATGGCCAGTTTTTATCGTATCAATCCCGATGAAATTTTGGTCGCGCACGACGAATTAGACCTGCCGCCTGGCGTGGCAAAATTTAAGCTCGGTGGCGGTCATGGCGGACATAATGGCCTGAAAGACATCATCAGCAAGTTGGGCAATAACCCCAACTTTCATCGTTTACGCGTGGGAATTGGTCATCCGGGTGATAAAAACAAAGTTGTCGGATTTGTTTTAGGCAAACCGCCTGTTTCAGAACAGAAGTTAATTGATGAAGCAATTGACGAAGCGGCACGTTGTACCGAGATTTTATTCAAAGATGGCCTGACCAAGGCAACGAGCCGGTTACACACCTTTAAAGCGCAATAAGCAGCGATGTGCGGCATTTTTCTCGCGTGCTGTGTATAATAGGCAGAGTTATTTACTTTTCTACAATCTGTTTTCCATAACAGGTTGAATATCAAAAGATTAAGGTGATTTAAACATGGGATTCAAATGCGGTATCGTCGGTTTGCCAAACGTAGGCAAATCCACCCTGTTCAACGCGCTCACAAAAGCGGGTATTGAAGCGGCAAACTTCCCGTTCTGTACTATCGAGCCGAACACAGGTGTTGTCCCGATGCCCGATCCGCGTCTGGATCAGTTGGCCGAAATCGTCAAACCGCAGCGTATCCTGCCAACAACGATGGAATTCGTCGACATTGCCGGTCTGGTAAAAGGCGCGTCCAAAGGCGAAGGTCTGGGTAACCAGTTCCTGACGAACATCCGTGAAACCGAAGCTATCGGCCACGTGGTTCGCTGCTTTGAAAACGACAACATCATCCACGTTAATAACAAAGTGGATCCGGCTGACGACATTGAGGTTATCAATACCGAACTGGCGCTGTCTGACCTGGATACCTGTGAGCGCGCTATCCATCGCGTACAGAAGAAGGCCAAAGGCGGCGATAAAGACGCTAAAGCGGAACTGGCTGCACTGGAAAAATGCCTGCCACAGCTGGAAAACGCTGGCATGCTGCGTGCGTTGAAAACGCTGACCGATGAAGACAAAGCGGCTATCAAATACCTGAGCTTCCTGACGCTGAAACCAACCATGTATATCGCCAACGTTAACGAAGACGGTTTTGAAAACAACCCATACCTCGATAAAGTGCGTGAAATCGCCGCAGCTGAAGGCTCCGTGGTTGTTGCAGTTTGCGCTGCCGTTGAAGCTGACATCGCAGAACTCGATGATGCTGACCGTGAAGAATTCATGGCTGAAATGGGTCTGGAAGAACCTGGTCTGAACCGCGTAATCCGCGCTGGTTACGAACTGCTGAACCTGCAGACCTACTTCACCGCTGGCGTGAAAGAAGTTCGTGCATGGACCATTCCTGTTGGCGCAACGGCTCCGCAGGCGGCGGGTAAAATTCATACTGACTTCGAGAAAGGCTTTATCCGCGCACAAACCATCGCGTTTGAAGATTTCATCACCTATAAAGGTGAACAAGGCGCGAAAGAAGCCGGTAAGATGCGTGCAGAAGGTAAAGATTACATCGTTAAAGATGGCGATGTGATGAACTTCCTGTTCAACGTCTAAACAAAACTTCTCGTCTCATGAGGTTTCATCAAATCTCATGAATATTGAAAAAGTCTACAAAATCCACGCAATTGCGTGGATTTTTTCATTTCATAGAGTGTAAATCCATCTCGTAACGAGACAGTACAAACAAGGACTCGTTATGCTCACCGGCACTCAATGCCGTAATGCTAAACCTAAAGTTGGCCTGTACCACAAAGTAAACCTTACAGGCAAAAACATAATCCTCAGATGTCCCTGCCGTTTTATGAATTTCATTCATAACGGCTATTTAATGTGCGTAATTATCTTTCCTCCCGACTTCGTTAGTCTTGGTCACATGCGGACACACTCATTATGTCCTGATATGACCAGCCTGAGTGGCTGGCCAAAGGTATCGTCTGATAGGGGTTAAATACTCTTATCGAAGAAGACGTCCAGCTTTTGCAAAGCCTTGTCGACGTACTCAGGAACCCAATACGTCTCGATATGGGTAGCGCCATCAATGAGGAAGAGTTCTTTGTCTTTTGTACCGGTGGCTTTCGCAAACGCATCTTCCGTCATATAGAGCGTGTCGGCTTTTGTACCAGCAATCATCAGCAGCGGTTTATTGATGAGATTGATATGGTCCGTAACGTCAAAACTCATCAAATCTAACAGGCTGCTTGTCGTGTATTTAAACGTAGAGTTCGGGTGCGCGTGAGTTTTCCAGTAGTACTCATAGCCCTGTCGATATAAGGCAAAAGGTAACTTAGCGATCTGTTCATCAGTCAGATTGGCATCACCGGAGTACAGGACTTCGCCTCCGGAAGCTTCCTGAGCACGTGCGTCAGAAGCCTGCTGAAGACGCTGCTGAATAGTATCCAACTGTGAGTCCTGAAAACCGTTGCGGCGCACCAGGCCTGAATTAAACATGCTGATGGTTGCGATCGATTTAAACCGTTGATCCGTTTCGGCCGCAACAAGTGAATAACCGCCACCTCCGCAAATACCCAGCAGACCGAGGCGGGAAGTATCCACTCCCGGATACTGGCTGATGTAGTCAGCCATGCCGTGGATATCCTCGATACGATTAGCGGGTTTATCCACGCTGCGAGGCATCCCACCGCTCGCGCCCTGATAAGCCGCGTCGGCAGTAATCGTGATGTAGCCCTGTTCGGCGAGACGCTGGGCATACAAGCCTGCGACCTGCTCTTTTACGCCGCCATTCGGATGTGCAACCACCACGGCAGGGTATTTTTTGGCGGGATCATAGTTAGCAGGGGTATAGACATTCGCAGCTATCTGTATGCCATGCAGATCGTACTTCACCGGATGAATGTTGACCTTGCCTTTGACGTTCTCAGTGATGGCACCGTCATAGGCCAGGGTGAATGGATTTTTTTTGTAATCAGCCGCATTGACTGAGGTGGCCCCGGTTATTGCCGTGAGCAGTATTGCAGTTAACAGATTGAATTTCATGGTCTCTCCCGATGAGTTTCAGGCTTGCGGATTTAAATGTGCAGACTCAGGTTAGAGAGAGAGGCCTGTCAGCATCGTGACAGGTAAATAACATTTTTGTCAGCAAGCAGGCTGAGATGGCTTCATGTTTCTGACAATGCTGTCAGGTAAGCGTCAGCTTTATGTTGGCAATCAAGAGGCAGAATAAGCCCGATTGAACAGTTAAGAGGAAATCCCGTTATGCGCCTGTTGCTAGTCGAAGATGAAGAAAAAACGTCAACCTATCTCAACCGTGCGTTGAGTGAATCGGGATTTACGGTAGATGTCTCTGCAGATGGCGCTGAAGGTCTTCATTACGCACTGGAGCTTGACTACGACGCGATAATCCTTGATGTGATGCTGCCGGGGATGGATGGCTACCGGGTACTCGAGGGGGTGCGGGCCGTCAAACAAACGCCGGTACTGATGCTCTCGGCACGAGGATCGGTCGACGAGCGCGTCAAAGGGCTTCGGCTTGGCGCGGATGATTATCTCCCCAAGCCCTTCTCTCTTATCGAACTGGTGGCGCGCATTCAGGCTCTGGTGCGTCGCCGCGCTACGGATGGCGCAGACATCACCCAGCTGCAAATTCACGATCTGCATCTCGACCTGCTGGCCCGCCGCGTATTTCGCGCCGGAACGCGACTGGAGTTGACCGCAAAAGAGTTTTCCCTGTTAAGTCTTCTGGCCCGGCATCAGGGGGAGATCCTGTCAAAAATGATGATTGCTGAGCAGATATGGGACATGAATTTTGACAGCGATGCCAATGTGGTTGAAGTCGCCATTAAACGTCTGCGAGCCAAAGTGGATACCCCGTTCGACGTCAAACTGTTACATACCGTTCGTGGCATGGGATATGTCCTCGAAGTCCGGTCGGAATAAATGAAGAGGCTCAGCATGCCTAAACGTTCCATCTCCG
Source organism: Citrobacter sp. 21OH12SH02A-Citro (assembly GCF_027919895.1). Taxonomy (NCBI): domain Bacteria; kingdom Pseudomonadati; phylum Pseudomonadota; class Gammaproteobacteria; order Enterobacterales; family Enterobacteriaceae; genus Citrobacter; species Citrobacter sp. 21OH12SH02A-Citro. The sequence continues at coordinate 2,148,280 of NZ_CP114801.1, read as the reverse complement.
TTCACCTGGCGCTGATGTTTGCCTTATCCGCGCTGCTGATTGTGTCCATTATCGGTATCTTGCTCAGAAGCTCCTTACATGACTCTTTGCAAAAGCAGATGCACAACGAGCTGCTGTTCCGGGAATCATTAATGAGCCCGTGGATCACCGCACGAACCTCGGCTGACGGCTGGTCGACGTTGGCTAATAAATTTACTCTGCTAACCAATTCTGAAGGTGAGCGCGTTCGTTACTGGATAGTGAGCGATAACCCGCGCTTTAGCATGGGGGGAATACCACCGGTGGGCGTTCAGTGGTCTTCTTTGCAGGAGGGATTTAATAAAGTGCCCGGCGCATCGGAAGGTGCATGCTCACTGTTCCTGTTAGTGAAAACCATCCCCGCCAACGGTGAAAGGCCTGAGCTGCGCTATGTGGTTGCCATCGACTCTACGCCGTATATGGGCACACTTGATGCGTTCACACGAACGCTGTTGATTATTGCCGCGCTGGGCGTACTGATTGTCGCCTTACTGGGATACGTTGTTTCACGGATTGGCCTGCGTCCGGTGGGCATGCTCAGTCAGCAGGCACAACACCTTGCACCAGGTGACCATGGCCAGCGCCTGAATACCTGCGCGTTGCCCGAAGAACTGCAGCAACTGGCATCATCATTTAACGGCGTGTTAGAGCGTCAGGAAATCGCCTGGCGACAGCTCGAGAGCTTTAATGCCGATGTTGCGCATGAACTTCGTACCCCGCTGACTAACCTGATCGGTCAGACGCAACTCGGGCTATCACGCCGACGTTCACAAGATGAACTGGAAGAGTTATTGGGTTCCAATCTGGAAGAACTTGAACGCATGACGTCGATAGTTAACGACATGCTGTTCCTGTCTCATGCGCACGCAGGTGAACATGCTTCCCAGCTTACGCAAGTCTCCCTGCGAGAAGAAACCCTGAAAACAGCGGAATATGTTGAACCCTCTTTTGCTGAAAAACAGCTTTCGCTGGAGGTTGAGGGCGACATCACCGCGCATATCGACAGGCGGCTGTTTCACCGTTCACTGGCTAATTTGCTGGAAAATAGCGCCAGGCATTCCCCCTCCAATAGCACGGTTACGGTGCGCTTAAGCGAAAAAGGCAATCAAGTTTGTGTAGACGTTTCTAACCCTGGCGATCCGATAGCGCCAGAGCACTTACACCGGCTTTTCGAACGGTTCTATCGTGTTGACACCTCCCGAGCCAGGAGTGATACCCATCATGGGCTGGGCCTGTCGATTGTCCGTGCCGTCGCCATTATGCACCGGGGAGATGTCTTTGCCCGTAGCGAGAACGGTATCAATACCTTTGGCCTGACGTTTGCTAAACAGCCTGACGCTATCCGAATCGGGAGACTGATTTCAGAGACAAAATCGGGATCTCCGCGCGCAAAGACTTCTGACAAAATTGTCAGAGAGTCGTCAGTCTGATGTCAGGCTATCTGCGCCAGAATGACTGCTGATACTCACCACGGCTGATTGAAGGAATGAAACAGTGAGAATGAAAAAGGTATTTAGCGGGTTTCTGGCGATGATGGTCATGGGGCTTCTGGGGCAGCCCGCGTTCGCATCAGAGGATTCATCCGCACACGCCCGCACGCTGATTATCTACTTTTCACAACCAGAGGAGATGAAACCTGGTGCCGTGGATGGTTTTTCCGGGGCCAGCGTATTACAAAAAAATACGCCAGAGACCGGCAGCACGCAGTTTATTGCGCAACTTATTCAGAAGCAGACTCACGGCGACCTGTTTCGCATTGAAACCGCCACTCCCTACCCTCGCCAGCATGATGCACTTTTGCGCGTTGCCGAAAAGGAACAGCAAACGAAAGCCAGACCCTCGCTAAAAACGCCGCTCCCTGACCTGAGCGATTACGACACCATTTACGTCGGCTACCCCATCTGGTGGTATACCATGCCAATGGTGATATACAGCCTCTTTGAGCAAAATGACTTTGCAGGCAAAACGGTCGTTCCCTTTACCACCCATGGTGGCAGCAGGTTAGCCGACTCCCTGCGAGAAATTGCTCGCATGCAGCCACAGGCCAAATTAGTCACTCGTGCGCTCGCGATCTCGCGCAACGATATTTCAGCTCCTGACGTACCCGCGCAGGTTGAGCAATGGGTAAAACAAGTCCAGCCACAGCGTTAATCCATCGACATGAAGAAAATTTATATTTTCCAGGTCATGCAGGATGCGCTGATGACGTTACTTCTGTTGGTATTGATGGGATTTCACCTTCACGGTGAAATCGTGCATGAATGGGCGGGTATTATTTTTACGCTGCTCATCATGCTGCATTTATATCTTAACCGGCATCGCTTGTGGTCACTGTCGCCCAATATTCCGTTAACCATGCTGGTAGTTAACAGAATCATTAATGCAGTGACATTCGTTGTCATTCTGACCGCGATTGTCTCGGGCATGATGCTGTCCCGACATATCCTTCTGGACCTGGCGTTCCACAACCCGGCGAGCGGGGTCAGGAAAGTACACATGACGTCGGTCCACTGGGGAATGCTCATTCTGGCGCTGCATATCGGGTTGCACTGGAAAATGCTGGCAACCTTTTTCTGCCGGGTCCTGAACATCTCCAGCAATTCATTCTTTGCAAATGTCATGATGCCAGGAATTTTTTCGCTAATCGCTCTACTGGGATTGTACGAATTACTAAACCGGGACTATCTCGATTATTTGTTGATGAAGGTCGATTTCTCCTTTTTCGATTACGATGAATCTGCCCTTCTTTTTTATCTACGCTACCTGGCCATTATTGTTTTATTTTCATTAATGACACGGTTTTCGCTTTGGGGCCTTATTTTTAGAAAAGACAAAGCAGCGTCACCATAATAAGGGTTAACTGACAGAATTGTCAGGCTGGCGTCAGTCTGACGACATCTCCCCCTGATTAGAATCATTGCAGACCCTCTCCATCATTGTAGATAAGGACGCTTTGCATGATCAGACATTTACGTTACCTCGGGCTGTTACTGCCCCTCTTTACGTTTTCATCCTGGGCGGCGGAGCAAAATCCCGCTGTCCATATCGCCACCGCCGGAAGCCAGAATGCGGTGTACGGGCCAGCAGAGAACTTTACCGGTCGCGTCCGGGTTGATCCTCTCTTCAAACCAGATAACGAAATTAGCGTTTCCGGGGCTTATGTCACCTTTGAGCCAGATGCTCGTTCCGCCTGGCATACGCATCCGGCAGGCCAGCGGCTGATTGTGACCTCGGGAGTTGGGCTTACCCAACAAGAAGGCCAGCCGGTGCAGGTCATCCGCGCTGGCGACGTTGTCTCTTGCCCGGCGGGCGTCAAACACTGGCACGGGGCGGCACCCGGCAGCGCAATGACGCACCTGGCGATAACCGGGATTGTGGATGGCAAAAGCGTTAACTGGATGGAGAAAGTGACAGATGAACAATACCACGCCCATTAAGGCATTAACGGCAGCGGTACTGCTGACCTTTGGTTTGGGTCTCACGGCACATGCTGCGCCCGTCAATAAAGGAGCCTCAGAAATGAACCACGAACAAACGGTTTCAGATACGCTGTCAGCTCGCCAGCAAGCCATCCCGTTGATTGCGGCATCAATGGCCAGCAGTCAGATGGATAAGCTGAATGCGGCACTGAATCAGGGGCTTGATGCAGGACTCACGATAAACGAGACCAAAGAGATTCTCGTTCAGCTCTATGCCTATACGGGATTTCCCCGTAGCCTGAACGCGCTGAATGAACTGATGAAAGTCGTCGAAGCACGTAAACAACGTGGCGTTGAAGACGTTGAAGGTAAAGAGCCGGTCGCCACCATCCCTGTCGGAGATGAGCTTCGCCGTGTCGGTACCGCAAACCAGACTAAAATCTCCGGCGCCCCCGTCCAGGGACCTCTGTTTGATTTTGCCCCGGTCATTAATCAATTCCTACAAACGCATCTGTTCGGCGACATTTTCGCCCGCGATAACCTCGACTGGCAAAGCCGCGAGCTGGCAACGGTTGGCGCATTAGCCGCCACGCCGGGCGTTGAAGCTCAGCTGTTATCGCATACGCGAGCCAGCATGCGAGTCGGCCTGACGGCAGCGCAACTGCGCCAACTGGCACAAGTTCTTCGTGAAAATGGCGAAGAAGATGCGGCTACGCGGGCGGAACAGGCGCTGCAACGGGCGTTAGCAAACAGTTAGGCGTTGGTTTGAGACGATACGGTGCTAATCCTCCGCATTCATGAGTCTGCCAAATAAGGGCAATCAGAGGTGCTAAATAATTCACGCTGACAACTCAGATATGATTGAACGGCAAACATAACAGAGGATGTAATCTTGAAAACTGTCTTAAAAACGCTGGCCATCTGCGCGATGGCGGGTGGCATGGTGGCTCAGTCGGTATACGCCGAGCCGCTGGTCATTCAGGAACAGGGAAGCTTTTCTGCTGGTGGCACTATCATCACCGCACCAGGGAAATTTGACGCGAAAACGCCGCTGGACTCTGCGGGTCAAACCTGGCATGGCGATCATGCGTCTGTGTTCTACCAAATTCCGGAAAATCCGCATAAATACCCTATCGTCATGCTGCACGGCGCAGGTCAGTTCTCCCGCACCTGGGAAACCACCCCGGATGGTCGCGAAGGGTTCCAGAACATATTCCTGCGTCGTGGATTCTCTACTTATCTTGTCGATCAGCCCCGCCGGGGCAGCGCCGGGCGCACGACGGTAGAAGGTACGGTTACGCCTAAACCGGATGAACAGATGTGGTTTAACCAGTTCCGCGTTGGCGTGTGGCCAGAGTATTTTCAGGGCGTTCAGTTTTCTCACGACAAAGAAGCCCTGAATCAGTATTTCCGTCAGATGACCCCGAATACCGGGCCGTTTGATATCAATGTTATCTCCGATGCGATGTCCGCCGTCGTGGATAAATCTGGCCCGGCTATCCTTTTCACCCACTCTCAGGGTGGCGGACCAGGCTGGTACACGGCGATGAAAAATGACAAGGTCAAAGCCATTGTCGCCTTCGAGCCTGGTAGCAGCTTTGTCTTCCCGGAGAAAGAGCTCCCTGCCCCAATGCCAAGCGCGTTCGACACGCTGAAGGGTGAACCGGTGCCGATGGAGCAGTTTATGGCACTGACTAAAATTCCGATTCTGATTATTTACGGCGATAACATCCCTGATAAACCTGTCGCCATGCCCGCGCAGGACAGCTGGCGCGTGCGTCTGGCAATGGCTCGCGAGTGGCGTGACGTGGTGAATAAGCATGGCGGAGATGTCACTGTGACGCATCTGCCTGAAGTGGGAATCAAAGGTAATACCCACTTCCCGTTCTCCGATTTAAATAATGTGCAGATTGCTGATTTGGTGAGTCAATTCCTGAAGGAAAAAGATCTGCAATAGAAAGAGATAATATTGAGCCTTCATTATTGAGGGCTCAATACAAACATCAGCTTTATCAAAAAAATAAAATGGGAACGTGACGGTCTGCTTGGCACGAGGAGCGGACATGTGGCAGTTCAATAGTAACGCCCGCACCTCCATCCTACTGTGGAGTGCAATCTATGGATAAAATCGTTTTCCGCGTCTTAGCTTCTGGAGGGGTCATTTCGTCACTTTCGCTGATATTGAAGCTCCATGCGCCAACGTCTTCGACTTTCGAAAACAACAATTCACCTTCATAGCCCAGATCGTCAGTGCCACTGATTATGACCATACCACTAAGCGTTCTCTGGTATGCATTCTCAAAAACACGACCGTCATAAACAATGGTCGCCCGCTCTTTGTCGAAGACAACCTCTTTGTCGCCCTCACAACGCATTACTGACTTGGCTTGTGACACACAGGAAAACCCTAGAAGGGTCAATATCAGCAGTCTTTTCATTCTTCATCTTCTACATGCATAATTAAGGGGATAATTTCTCATAAATCCATTGATTTAATATTAGCACCAACTGACATGCTGGACGACGGCAGATAACGCATCGGAGATTCCGATTGCTTCCAGTGTAGAGGTCAACTAAAACAGGCCCGCCAACCGAGTGAAAGAGTGACTGCCCTGAGACGAAATCCTTCCTGTAAACTAAATTCTACCTCTACGTCCTTCACGGTGCGCTTATAACTGAGATAACAAGAGCAATACACCTGCAATCATTACATTGAATGAGATCACTACATGCCGGCAAGTGAGGGCTCCGCAGAAAATAGCGAAAGAACCAGCCATCAGCAGCATACCCGCCACACCGTAGAGAAGATTACCAGTATGACTCCATCCCCGAAAACACAACAGACCAGGCGCGAGCATTGACCATCCTGTTCTTCGCCATGACAGGTGTGTACGTTCTGGTTGTAAGCCCGGATCTCTTTTCATAATGGTCTTCCCTGCCAGAGTAATATACCCAGCAATATTGCGAGAACCAGCATCAGTATTGACAGAACCACCAGCAAACGGGTGTAAGGTAAATCATTTTCAAGACGCATAGCATATTCATTCTTGCGCCAGCGTCGCCAGGCCATATATCCCATCGCTGATGCAGCGACCAGCAGCAGTGTTGAAATACCGATACGCAGTTCCGCAGAAGATAATTGGGGGGAAAACTGCTCGATGCCGACAGCACCGGCCATGAGTGCCAGCGCAGTACGGATCCAGGCAAGAAATGTACGCTCGTTGGCGAGCGTAAAACGATAATCGGGGGTTTTGCCCTCAAGCCACCACTTCCCCTTTGGGCGTATTGACGGAGTATTATCCTGTAGACTCACGTTTAATCCTTTCTTTTATCAACAATTCTTTAATAGACAGTCCGGTCGATTCGCTGTCGCGCAGATTGTGGCGAGTGATTTCTGTGCACAGAAACTCAATCATGAACAGCTGTGACATACGGGTGGCGATCGAGTCTCCCTGGTAGGGGCCAGCACTACCGCTGGTCAGCAACCAGGTGTCTGCCAGTTCATTCAGCGGTGACTGCGGACTGTGCGTTATTGCCAGACAATGCGCGCCCGCTTTTTTGGCCAGCCGGAAGGCATTAACCACTTCCGGTGTTTCGCCTGAATGAGAAAATGCGACCACCAGATCTTCTGGTTTGAGGTTGGCGAGTTTCAACGTCATGGTAAAACGGTCGGTATAGGCTTCCGAATCAATGCCCTGACGGTTCATTTTGTCGCGGGCTTCCATTGCGGAAAGACCTGAGGCTCCAAACCCCACGAACAAAACGCGGTTCGCGGTCAAAAATCGCTCAACCACTGGATTGACCACTTTCATGTCCAGCAGACCGATGGTCTCATTCAGGGTGGTTTCAACCGTCATGGCTATTTTCTGCGCCACATCGTTGCGGGAATCATCCAGGAAGATGTCCGGGGACGATGGCAGCAGTTGCTCGCGATCGGCCAGAAGCTCACGTTTAAGCGCCGCTTTCAGCTCGAGCAGCCCGGTATAACCAATTTTTTTGCAAAAGCGCACGATCGTCGCTTCACTGACTGATATGGCTTCGGCCAGTTTACGTACCGGCATTTGCGCTACAGTAGCGGGCTGCTCAAGAATAAACCGGGCAATATGCTGGTCAGTTTCACCAAGTCCACCCAGCACGTTACTGATATACACCCGCACATTTTCACGATTTACGCTCATCGCAACACCCGATCCTTTTGCATGAAAAATAACGGGTATTCTGTCAATCCCCTTCGCATGCGTCCACCGTAAAACGCAGTTTCACGGAGAATCTCTGACTCTGGTTCGGTGCAAGCAGTCGTATTCCGCGCTTCTTCTCCACCGTTCCGTCAAAATCTGGCGCATCGGTCGTCCCGGCGAGTGGCTCGATACAGAGCAAGTCAGCACCGGGAACGCCCCAGAGCGCAAGCCAGTCATATTCAGCCGTTTCAAGCGTCATGACGATTGTGCCGTCGGGTGAACAAACCCTGATCTGTTGCTGCTGGCAGTCACCGAAGTAAATGGCACCCTCGCGAAAGGCTGCCTCTGTCAGTGCAAAGGACTGCGTTGTTCGAGTCAGGTCTTCCGTGACAAGTGTTCTGTTACGCGTAGGAAAAGGCCCTCTGACCGCCAGCTCACCAAACTTCACCTGCCATCCCGTTTGGCTGGACACAGGCAGCGCAAACCCGGGGTGCCAGCCAATGGAATACAAGAATGGCTGACGGTCATCATTAAAAACTCGCTGTGTCACACTGACCCCAAACTCATGCAACATGAGCCGTAACTGAATCCGCCAGCACCATGGCCATACGCCAAGGGTTTCAGAGGTGGAGCAGGCTTCCAGCAACAGATGGTTCACACCTTGTTCAAGGCAGGTAAACGTCTGATGTCGTAAAAAACCGTGCGCCGATAACGGCAGATGTCGATTGTCTACACGCAGTCCCTCATGGATGAGCGCCCCGACCACAGGAAACAGCTGCGTAGCCGAGTTATTCCAGACGCCTGGCTGCCGTTGCCACAACCATTCACGCCCCGTGGATTTATCGCGCAGAGAAGATAGCTCACCGCCCGCCGCGTTCACCACGACCAGAAAGCGGTTATTTTCAAGCTGCCAGACGTTCATGATTACTCTGTCCTCAGCAGCAATCGGCTCTGATAAACCAGCGCCTTATGCCGGTCTCCGGTGAAACAAGCATCAATCAGCGTGAAGATATCCCTTTCAGCCAGTGAATGTCCGGCCGGGAAATGCTTCAGCAACGCATCCTGCGTTATGCCCTGCTCTTTGGCTGCACTGAGGACAAAACGTAATGCCTCTTCCACGCCATGATGCGCACAGCGATAGGCTTTCCCGGTCCATGGACGCTGTCTGGCCCAGTGCTCAGCGAAGGCCATCTCGCGTTCCAGCGTTAGCATGTCCAGTTCAAAACGGACGTAGAGTTCTGGTGGTGCATCATGCCGTTCCATCAGCCCAGTTATTGCCTGTGCGTAGTGAAACGCACGTTCACTGTCGTGAAGAGGACGCATCTGCTGCGGATCGGCGTTGAGGTCGAAGAGTTTATCCCCGAACCGCCACGGATTCAGATAACCAAAGGTTGCAGGAATTTGCATGACCTGCGCGCCCTGGGTGAAATCAAAGCCGGGATGGATAGTGATATTCTGCAGCTCATTCACCTTGAACATGCTGTCGATTCGGGCCGGCATCAGGGTATATTCATACAGCCCCCCCTTCCCTTCCTCCCGTGGGCAGCGCATATAGACGTACTCGCCGTCGGTGATATTGATGTGGCCGCCAAAGTAGCCAAACATCGCATAATCACGTACTGGGGTATCATTTTCCACAGCCGGACGCAGCGGCTTACCGGTCATGGATGGCGGACGTGGAACGTCGAAATACTCCAGCAGAGTTGCCGGAATATCGATAGTCTGTGCCAGCGCGCTGCGGCGTACGCCTTCTGCTTTACAACGTGGATCGCGGATAAAGAACGGTGTGTTTGCGATTTCGTTGTACACCGGCATGATGTTCTTGCCCCACCATTGATGCTCTCCCAACAGGAATCCGTGGTCGGTACAGACGATGAACAACGTGTCCTCCCACAGCTCCAGTGCTTTCAGCTTGTCCATCACCTGGCCAAGGTAGTCGTCACACATGGTGATGAGTGCCTGGTAGAATTTTCGGACTTTATCATCATCCCTGCCGCCTGGTGCGCCGCAGTAGTAAGGCACCCACCCGTCAAATTCATCAGGGGTGCAGCCATACTGCGCAAGGTATTTTTCCGGTACGAAGAACGGTTCATGGGGATCGAAACATTCGATCTGCAGGAACCAGTTATCCTGATCTTTATTGGTTTCCAGGAAATCTATACCGGCACTGATGGTACGGTGAGTAAAGTGATCGTCCTGGATGGGCATCGCCGTACGGTTAATCAGGTCCTGGATCATACGCCCGCTGCGACGGCGCAGGGTTTCTTCGTCTTCCATTCCCTGCCAGTTGATGGCTGGTTTTTCAACCTGCCCTTTCCAGCAATCCCCTTCCTGGCCGCGGATAAACTCAAAGGTGGAATAACGGGTATGGTAGGTCGCTCCGCCATCACGCCAGTAGTGTTTATGGTCGGTCACCATATGGGTATGAATGCCAGCCTGCTTCAGCGCCTGGAACGTTGAGAAATCGAACGGCTCCAATGGCCCCCAACTGCGGTGCAGAAAATTATAACGCCCAGTATGCAGTTCGCGTCGGGCTGGCATGCAGGGCATGCTGCCGACATAGAAGTTATCAAACTGCGCAGACTCACGGGCTAGCCGGGTAAAATTGGGAGTGATGGCATCGCCCCCATAAGGGGCGAGGTGGTTACGCGTCAGCGTATCAAACATCAGCATTACAGCTTTCATAAAACGTCTCTTCTTTATGAACCGATAAATTCTTCGACTTCGTTTTTAATCAGCGTCACGTGTGGGCCGTAGACTACCTGCACCCCCTCTCCACGGATAAACGCCCCACGGCTGCCGAGTAGTTTAAAGGCGTCCACAACAACGCTTTGTGGGTTTTTGACTGTGATACGAAGACGAGTGGCGCAGCAATCCACATCAACAATATTGTCCCGGCCCCCCAGTGCCTGCACGATCCCTGCAGCCCGTTCACTGCCACTGACAGATGCCGCTACCGGCTGTTCATCTTCTGCGTCATCTTCACGGCCCGGCGTGTTCAGTTGACGCCATTTGATAAGGAAGCGGAAGGAGAAGTAATACAGGCAGAACATGACCACACCGAGTGGGAGCATCAGCAACCAGTTGGTTTTGGCATTACCCTGAAGAACACCAAACAGCAGAAAGTCGATAAGCCCACCGGAGAATGTCTGTCCAACCGTGATTTGCAGGATGTGTGTAAACATAAATGCCACGCCTGTTAGCACAATGTGCATGCCATACAGCAACGGCGCGCAGAACATGAACGCAAATTCCAGCGGCTCAGTAATGCCGGTGACAAACGCAGTCAGCGCAGCGGAAAGCATCAAGCTGGCAACTTTTTTCTTGTTCTCAGGACGGGCAGAATGGTAGATAGCCAGCGCTGCACCCGGCAGGCCGAACATAAAGTCTGCGAAACGCCCGGCCATGAAACGGGATACCCCGATGTAGTACTGCGTCACAGAGGGATCGGCCAACTGGGCAAAGAAGATTTTTTGCGTTCCTTGTACCAGGTGTCCGTTCACCATTTGCTCCCCTCCCACACTGGTCAGCCAGAATGGCAGGTAGAACAGATGATGAAGGCCCAAGGGAATGAGGCATTTGAGGATCATGCCGTAGAACAGGGTCCCAACATAACCGGTTTTTTCAACCAGCCCCCCCAGATGGGTAATGCCCGTCTGGATATGAGGCCAGACCCAGAACAGCGCCACCCCGAGGAAGATGGCAAAAAAGGAACTGACAATAGGCACGAAACGGGAGCCGCTGAAAAAGGCCAGCAGACTGGGTAGCTCGGTTTTGCCAAACCGCTTTTGAACCCAGAAGGCCAGCAGACCACTCATGATCCCGCCCATCACACCGGTTTGTAGCGTAGTGATCCCCATTACACTCGCCTGCCCGGCTGCGGCCAGATTCTCTGAGGCCAGCGTTCCAGATAGCAATAGTGACGCGTTGATCGCCTTGTTCATGACGATAAAGCAAAGTACTGCAGCAAGACCGGCCGTTCCCTTGTCGCTTCGTGCCATACCTACAGCGATGCCCACGGCAAACAGCAGAGAGAGATTATCGAAGACCACGCTACCACACAGTTTCATGACGGTAAAAATCGCCTGAATCACTTCACTGTTGAGGGCTGGATAGGTGGAGATGGTAACCGGATTGGTGAACACGCCACCGAATCCCAGAAGCAGACCTGCGGCTGGCAGGACGGCAATCGGCAGCATAAACGATTTACCCAGATTTTGTGCTCCGGCAAACAGTTTGCTCATAAAGACCCCTAATGTTGGTGTTATGAAGTTTATATTTCATGTTATATTGATATCAATGAAAACTATGTTTCAGTCTTTTTTGGCCAAAGTCAAAACACAGTGATAAAAGAGTGAGCAATATCACTAAATTTCGTGTGTGATTTATTCAGGAGCGACCATGAGCAAACCATTCCATTTGATGGCCAAGCCCGTCAGCTATCAGTGCAATATCGCCTGCGATTACTGCTTCTATCTGGAAAAAGAACAGAGCACGCTGAAACCCCATAAACCCGCCCGGCATATGGATGATGTCACGCTTGAAGCCTATGTGCGGCAGTACATTGAGGCGAACCCTGGCCCAGAGGTGGAATTTACCTGGCAGGGAGGCGAACCAACGCTTGCCGGTATTGCTTTCTATGAAAAGGCGATGCAGTTGCAGAGCAAATATGCCGGGAAGAAGCGTATCAGTAACAGCATCCAGACCAATGGCGTGCTGATTGACGAGGCATGGGCTGCATTCCTGGCGAAAAATCAGTTTCTGGTCGGCCTGTCGATTGACGGTCCAGCCTGGTTGCACGACCGCTACAGGAAGACCCGGAGTAAGCAGTCTGTTTTTGACAACGTACTGCGGGCGATGGATTTGCTGAAGAAACACCATGTTGATGTGAATGTTCTGACTGTCGTCAATAATGTCACCGCTGATCATCCGCAAGAGATTTACGCGTATCTGACCCAGGAACTGAAGGCTGAGTTTGTTCAGTTTATCCCGGCGGTCGAGCAGCGCCCGGCTAACGAAAAGTATGGTGAATTACTCTACCCGCAGACACTCGCCGGTTCCGTCACGGAGTGGTCAGTATCCGGGGAACAATGGGGGAACTTCATGAAGGGGGTATTTGACCTGTGGATACGCAGGGACGTTGGCCGCGTGTATGTACAGATGTTTGATAGCGCGCTGGCGGCCTGGCTTGGTGAAAAGCCATCACTGTGCGTAATGCAGTCTTCCTGCGGTTTTGGTCTGGTCGTGGAGCAAAACGGTGACGTCTACAGCTGCGACCATTACGTTTACCCTGAGCACCGGTTGGGAAATCTGCGCCGGGATAGCCTGGCGAAGATGGTCGCCAGCAAACAGCAACGCAGGTTTGGGCTTGCTAAAACAGAGGTGAGTTCAGAGTGCATGCGCTGTGAGTGGCGATTTGCCTGTCATGGCGGTTGCCCGAAGCACCGGATACATAAAATGGGCGAGCGCTGGCATAATCACCTGTGTGCGGGCTACAAGGCAATTTTCAGTCATGTCGACCCTTACATGCATTATATGGCCAGACAAATCAGTATGCAGCGACCACCAGCAGAGGTGATGCAGGTGGCCGCGATTATTGCTAATCAGGAAAGCCATTCCCGGGGCTCATAGATAACGCATCAGCAATAAATCGCTGATGGATTCCAGTAATGGATATATTTTCGGCCACTCAAGAAAATAAGGCTGTGTGCTAAGTTCGTCAGACAAACCTTTGTTGAAGGTCTCAGGGTGTGAATGACGATATCTGGCGCAACACCGCCCATCAGCCCTCCTCAAAATTAATGAACACATCTAATAAACCCTAGCTAATTACCCCATCTAATCGAATAAATAACTTTGCGTTATGCTTTTCCTCGACAACAGCCAAAGGATAACGTCATGCAAACTGTAAAACTGAACAACGGTATTGAAATGCCCCTGCTGGGCTTTGGTGTGTTTCAAATGTCTGATGCGGCTGAATGCGAAAGAGCCGTGATTGATGCGATCGATACGGGATACCGCCTGATCGATACCGCCGCGTCTTACCAGAATGAAACCCAGGTCGGGAACGCTCTGAAACAAAGCGGTATCGACCGTAACGAACTCTTTGTAACGACCAAGCTGTGGCTGCAGGATACTCATTACGAAGGCGCTAAAGCCCAGTTCGAACGCTCCCTGAATCGTCTGCAACTTGATTATGTTGACCTGTATCTGATTCACCAGCCTTACGGTGATGTCCATGGGGCATGGCGTGCCATGGAAGAATTACAACAGGCAGGAAAAATTCGCGCTATTGGCGTCAGCAACTTCCATCCTGACAGACTGGCCGACCTTATCGCCTTCAACAACGTTGCCCCTGCGGTAAACCAGATTGAAGTTAACCCCTTCAACCAGCAGCTGCATGCCGTTCCTTGGAATCAAAGCCGTGGCATTCAGCCGGAAGCCTGGGCTCCGTTTGCTGAAGGGAAAAATGGTCTGTTCCAGCATCCCGTGTTAACGGCAATTGGTCAGAAGTACGGCAAAAGCGTGGGCCAGGTTGTTCTGCGTTGGATCTTCCAGCGAGGCATCATTTCACTGGCGAAATCGGTGCGCAAAGAACGCATGGCAGAGAACATTAACATTTTCGATTTTGAACTCAGTTCTGAAGATATGCTGCAGATTGCTGCCCTCGACACTGCAACCAGCGCCTTCTTCTCTCACCGCGATCCGGCGATGGTGGAATGGCTGACCGGCCGCAAACTTGATGTTTAAGTCGCGATAAAAGAGGTATTCATTCAATGCAAAAACGTTATCTGGGTAAATCCCGACTCGAAGTATCCGCGCTTGGGCTCGGCTGCATGGGCTTAAGCCATGGCTACGGTCCGGCGACCGATACCCGTCAGGCTATCGAGCTCATTCGCGCTGCGGTTGAACGTGGCGTCACCTTCTTCGATACCGCTGAAGTGTATGGCCCCTTTCTTAATGAAGAGGTTGTAGGCGAAGCCTTAAAACCGTTTCGTGACCGTGTGGTTATTGCCACCAAGTTTGGTTTTACCTTCGGTGCGGACAACAAGCAGCAGATTTTAAACAGCCGTCCGGAGCATATCCGTGAAGCTGTGGAAGGATCATTACGCCGCCTTAAGACTGATGTCATTGATCTGCTGTATCAACACCGTGTCGACCCGGATGTCCCCATTGAAGATGTCGCGGGAACCGTGAAAGACCTGATAGCGGAAGGCAAAGTCAAACATTTCGGTCTGTCCGAAGCGGGCGCACAAACCATTCGTCGTGCGCATGCTGTTCAACCGGTTACTGCGCTGCAAAGCGAATACTCTCTGTGGTGGCGCGAACCTGAGCAGGAAATCCTGCCGTTACTGGAGGAACTGGGTATTGGTTTCGTTCCCTTCAGCCCATTAGGCAAAGGCTTCCTGACGGGATCGATTAAGCCAGGAACCACTTTTGGCAAGGATGATTACAGAAGCCAAGTGCCGCGTTTCGCCGAACAGGCAATTGAAGCCAATGAAAAGCTGGTCTCCTTGCTGGGTGAACTGGCGGCAGAGAAAGGCGTGACGTCTGCGCAAATCGCGCTGGCATGGCTGCTGGCACAAAAGCCGTGGATTGTTCCTATCCCTGGTACCACCAAACTACACCGGCTGGAGGAAAACCTGGGGGCTGCCGACATCATTCTTTCACAGAAGGATACGCAGCAGATAACCCAGGCGCTGGAAACGATTAACATCGTCGGTGAACGTTACTCTCCTGAGCACCTGGCCCGCGTAGGCCGTTAATACCCGAACGGGTCCACGGACCCGTTATTGGGCGTAGCGAAGTGCATCAATCATCAGCGCAAATGCGGGCGGGTGCTGCTTACGGCTCGGGTAGTAGAGATAATAGCCGGGAAAAGATGGACACCAGTCCTGCAGAACCTGAATAAGCTCTCCTGACTTTATATAATCCTGCACTCTGTCTTCAGGCATACAGGCAATGCCAAAACCGGATAAAGCAGCATCAATCCTTTCTGCCTGCTGATTAAACGTTACCTGCCCTTCCACTCTGACCCGTAACGGTTTCCCTTCCTTCTCAAACTCCCAGTGATAAAGCCCACCGGCAGTCGGCAGGCGCATATTGATGCACCGATGATTTTGTAGCTCGTGCGGCGTTTCAGGTGCAGGGTTTGCCGCGAAGTAAGACGGTGCTCCCACCACGGCCATGCGCATGTCCGGGCCAATTCTTACAGCAACCATATCCTTATCCACGCTTTCGCCCAGGCGGATCCCGGCATCAAAACGGCCCTCAACAATATCGACAAAGCCGTTATCAACCACCAGTTCGAGATTAATTTCCGGATATTCCCTGAGGAAAGGTTTTAACTTTGGCCATACCAGACTTCGCGCGGCATGCTCCCCAGCAGATAAGCGGATATTGCCGGAGGCAGTGCCGTTCAGTTGAACCAGCGATTCCAGCTCCTGTTCAAGATCGGCAATACGCGGTTCAAGGCAGGCAATAATTCTCTCACCGGCCTCTGTAGGGGCAACGCTTCGGGTCGTACGGGTCAGAAGGCGGATATTGAGCCTTTCCTCCAGCGCCTTCATCGCATGGCTGAGTGCAGACTGAGATACACCCAGTTTGCCCGCTGCTTTGGTAAAACTTCGCTCCCTTGCCACCACCAGAAAGATTTGCAGTTCGTTGAAGTTTTCTTTGAGCATCGGCGATTTCCTTATGGTGGCATTCCCTTCATCGCGCACTCATGAAGGGTGTTCATAGACACAATCATTTTAGCCCTATTACTGACAATAATGATAATTGATATTCTGGCTGTAGAGAAAATAAGTCTGAATTATCAGAAGGTTTATCATGAAAATACTCATTGCAGGCGCGACCGGAAGTATTGGTCTTCATGTCGTGAATACCGCTATCGAAATGGGCCATCAGCCCGTGGCGCTGGTCAGAAATAAACGGAAAGTAAAATTACTTCCGCGTGGAACGGATGTTTTTTACGGCGATGTTTCAATGCCTGAAACACTTACCAATTTGCCGAAAGATATTGATGCCATCATCTTCACTCTCGGTTCCGATGGCCAGGGGCGTATTGGCGCCAGAGCGATAGATTACGGCGGTGTGCGTAACATTTTACGACTCTTCAGGGATACACCTGTACGCATCGGTTTAATGACCACGATTGGCGTGACTGAACGACTCAGTACCTGGAATCAACGCACTGAGGTTCATGACTGGAAAAGACGTGCCGAACGTCTGGTCAGAGCGAGTGGTCACCCGTATACCATCGTCAGACCCGGCTGGTTTGATTACAACAATGATGATGAACACAGAATCGTTTTGCTCCAGGGGGATCGTCGCCATGCAGGAACACCAGAAGATGGTGTGATATCAAGGCAGCAAATCGCCCAGGTTCTGGTCAGTGCCCTGACTAACGAGGCGGCAAAAAATAAAACGTTTGAGCTGGTGGCCGAACGAGGCGAAGCACCGCGGGATCTTACTCCACTGTTTGCAGACCTGCAGGCTGATGATCCACAAAAAAATGATGGCGTTTTAGATATAGACAATATGCCTCTGTGTGAAGAACCTGAGTGCATTATTAACGAGCTGAACCGCACGGGGTTGCTGAAATCTATAAATAAATCATAAGCATCTCGACAAGGCTGTATCATCGCCCTCTTATAATGCGCGTTAATTTATGTTCACAACAGAAGACATCATCGATGAGATAACCCGAGCGATTGATTTAAACTTACACAAATCGCTGAAGGTAAGTTCAGCGTATCGATGATCAGGCATGCTTCAGCCAGTTCCGGAATATTTGCGCTTGCAGTATTCCCTGAAAATCAATCAGCCCTGAGCAACCAAGTTTCTTGATCAGATTCTGCCTGGCCTGGTAAATGGTTTTTAAGTGTAGATTTAACATGGCAGATATCTCAAAAACAGTTCGCCCCTCCCCTAGCTGCGTTAAAATATATTTATCTCGCGCAGTCAAGGAGATATTGAGTTCCGATTGATGCTCGTGCTTTCCACCAGCACGAGTAATATCAATAATAAATTGCTTGATTGAGGCAACATCGCTATCTACTGGCAGTCTGTAAAGTGAGATGTCATTGAGATACTGATACAGATGGCCATCAATCAGCAGCACCAGACGATATGTATTCAGATCGTAATTTTGCTTTTTTACCGCGTCAAAGTGATTAGCGGTGAAGAAAACAAGTCGCGCCTTGTCATCTTCAAAAACGATATCTGCAAGGATATTCTTTAACCCTTGCCTGATATAGATATCATCAATCCATAAAACTGCGTTTCCAGCATGTTCCTGCACGATGTTCATCATTATGACCTCAACGAAAAATCACCATTGACCTCACCGGGCTGCGAAGTTTTATCGAGTTGAAGATGTGCCAGTATCTGTGAATAGAGATCGGTCAGTATCACATTCTTCTCATTCTTCAACTGCGTGCTGAATGCCTGAATAAGAACATCATTACTGATACAACCCTGTTTTAACATGACATTACGCTCTATATCCTTATACAAAGCGCAGCGGAAAATAAAATCTTCCGGAATTGAATTAGCCATATCAACTCCATAATATGCAGTCATAAAAATAAGAGGATGCTATGTATAGTCTTAATCCAAACAGCGAAGCGACAGAACTTACATCATACAATAATTGTGCTGTGTATTTATATTAATGTGCTATCTCATTAGACGTCATCAGCCGTATAACGTAACACTATTTCCAGGGTTTTTCTGATAATGTCTGCCTTGACAACGTCAGTTGTTGACTCCAGAGAACTAATCAGGCTTAAAATGATGTTTTTATTATTAACATTATCACCTGCCAGAATTACATTTGTTACCGCCTGCCCCAATACCACTGACTCATCTGCTAATAGTTCACCTGCATTATGGAAGTAACTTGATAAAGCTTTATCCGTCATTACACTGTGGACATTAATTTCATGAAGCATGGTAACCTCGCTTGTATAGTCTGGAGAATTATCTTTAATGTAATTTAGGGTTTTTGCTGGCACTGAAAGCACTCTCATCTCTCGTTTTTTCCGGTTTTCTGCTTATCTTCCCCGGATTAACATTTGTGAAATCATTGATAACGCTGTCAATTAATTGTTTACGTGTACCATCCATTTCACTGGCATGCATAAGCCGCAATTGCTTAATCAGTGCAGCTAACGAAACGTCTTTATGCATTCGCAAAATTTCTAGCACAGCCAAACCTGTAATTTCATGTTTCAAGCGTTCACTGTCAGGTTTCTTCATAACTCCTTCACTACTTACCCATAATCATAGTAGGGCTTTATTTTATTCGAAAAGCAGGCCGATTAACGCATTGTAATGTTTCTGTTCATTCTCACCTGATGCATTTTCAAGACGGTGCAGAAGTTTGGTACACAGTGATTTGCGACTGAGATTGCGCCCATCTTTTAGTATCTCAGTCACGATTTCGCCCAACGTTTCCTGTTGGGTTGGCAGATGCGCTTTAGCAAAGTAACGAGAAATCGCGCTTGCAGAATCAGTGCGAACGGTATGCTGCTGCATGGAGTGCTCCTGTAACAAAATGCTGGTGAATATTAAGTTTTATAACAGTAGCAAAGCTGTACCGAAAATGTGTACAACATAGCACGCTAATTTTTAGCAAAAAATGCTAAACCAATTAAATCATGTGGTTACGATAGTTAAAATCTCCATGAAATTCAATTTCTTTGTACAAATCACTTTGTGTTATCAATGAAATTGATCTGTATTAGCCCGATTACTTGTAAAGACAAAGTTAGAATTATGTATTAAAATCAGGGCGTAACCTGGTTTGTCTGATACTGACCAGACCTCTTCTCTTTCCTTGATCCCGGACTGTCCATGCTCACGACCATTATTTACCGTAGCCATCTACGTGAAGACGCCCCTCTCAAAGCGCTTGAGGATATGGTGACAGCCGCAAATATCAAAAACAGGCGATCAGATGTTACGGGGATCTTACTCTTTAACGGCCATCACTTTTTCCAACTGCTTGAAGGCCCAGAGGAACAGGTAAAAGAGATCTATCGTTGTATTTGTAACGACCCTCGGCACCACAATATCGTTGAACTGATGTGTGATTACGCGCCTGCGAGAAGATTCGGAAATGTAGGGATGGAGTTATTTGATTTACAAAAACATGAACGGAATGACGTCCTGCAAGCTGTACTCAATAAGGGTACGTCCAAATTTCAGCTCACGTATGATGACAGAGCATTACAGTTTTTCCGCACATTTGTCCTCGCCACGGAAAAATCGAGCTATTTTGAAATACCTGCGCCTGATTACTGGAGTTTTATAACCGACAATACCTGTACCATCCTGGATGAAAGCACACTCCCGTCAGATACAGATTTCAGCTTTGCTTTTCAACCAATTATCGATCCTATGTCACAGCGCGTCATTGCGCTGGAAGCCCTTATTCGCGGTAAAGACGGTGAAACGCCCGCAACGTATTTTGACAAATTCAAACCTGAAGATGTGTATACCGCTGATCTGCAGAGCAAAAAGACTGCATTTGCAATGGCAAGCGCACTGGGTCTTAATCACAAAATGCTGTCGGTTAATCTGTTACCCATGACCCTGGTAAACAGACCCGATGCAGTCAGCTTTCTTATAAACGAAATCGCGGCGCATGGACTGGTACCTGAACAAATCATTGTTGAGTTTACCGAAAGTGAAGTTATTTCGCGTTTTGATACGTTCGCGCAGGCCGTGAAGTCACTCAAGGCAGCGGGTATATGTGTGGCGATAGATCATTTCGGGGCAGGTTTTGCCGGGCTTCAGCTTTTGTCTCGCTTTCAACCGGACCGAATTAAGATAAGCCGCGAACTCATCACTGATGTGCATAAAAGTGGACCACGGCAGGCCATCATTCAGGCCATAATCAAATGCTGCGCTTCACTGGAGATTATGATTTCTGCGGTCGGCGTCGAAAAACCTGAAGAGTGGATGTGGCTTGAATCCGCGGGTATTGAGATCTTCCAGGGTAACCTGTTTGCAAGAGCCTGCCTGAATGGTACTCCGTCTGTCGCGTGGCCAGAGAAAAAATGATTTCTCAGCGTTATAATAATTAACGTATTGTTATTACACAATAATCCCGCCACCTCTTTTATGCTGAACATAAAAATTCAGCATTTACTCCCTACGTGATAGTAAAGTAAATCTTAATTTTGCTAGAATCCTATGTATGTTTTGTACAATTTGATGCATGTTGTACAAAGTAGCAGGAACCGCATATCGGTGACGGAGAATCAGGAGTGTCTGGGGGAATTATGGCTTATTACAGCATTGGGGATGTCGCAGAACGTTGCGGGATAAATCCTGTCACCCTTCGGGCATGGCAACGACGTTACGGTTTACTCAAACCTCAACGCAGCGAAGGTGGCCACCGACTCTTTGATGAAGAGGATATTCAACGTATTGAAGAAATAAAACGTTGGATTAGCAGTGGCACACCCGTTGGCAAAGTTAAAGCATTGCTGGAAACCAGTACCCGTGAAACTGACGACGACTGGAATCAATTGCAAGAAGAGATGATGGGCATTCTTCGTATGGCGTATCCCCCGAAGCTGCGAGCCAAAATTATCGCACTCGGTCGCGCCTACCCCGTAGATGCGTTGATTGATCGCGTTTATCTTCCTGTGCGTCAGCGGTTGATACTTGACCATAATACATCCCGCATCATGAACAGTATGCTTGATGGCGCATTGATTGAATATGTAGCCACCCTGCTGTCTGAAACGCGCCGCAAATCAGGGAAAGATGCCATCCTGATGGCTTGGGATGTTGAAGACCGAACCCGTTTATGGCTCGAAGCCTGGCGTTTATCGCAATCGGGCTGGCATATTGCCGTGCTTGCTGAACCCATTGAATCGCCAAGACCTGAACTTTTCCCCGGGCAAACGCTTTTTGTCTGGACTGGTATTACGCCAACCCGCAGACAAAATGAACTTCTACAACACTGGAACGAACAAGGTTATAAAGTCATTTTTCACAGCCCGTAACCAACATGTATCGCAGTAATGAGCTGAGTGAGATAAATCTTACTAATTCTCATTTTTTGGGTGGTTATTTTGAATGCCATCCAATGAATCTGTGTTCACCACCAGCCTGACTTAATACCCGCAGTAGCATAAAAACAAAACAATATACTCACCCGTGGGTATTATTTTTTTGCAAACGACATCACCTTTTTCCTAAGTAAAATTTATTAGATCAACTGGCGCACGCCTAATACTTATTCTAGGGTTAAACCATGTCTTCTTGTACCACATTATTGTTTTTCTAAAGTAATAAATGTGGTTATTTGAAAAAGGTAAAGGATATGGCTCTAGTCTTAGACAAACGCTTAATTCTTTGTTGCTGCGCCTTTTCCATTATTCCCGTGGCAAATGCAGCAACCGTTAACGGAACATTTCAGGTACTGATGACGATTCAAAAGGCCTGTACCGTGACTGCCGGTTCGGCTTCAAATATCACGCTTGGGCCGGTGAATACCACGGCAACAAATACCAATGCAAGCAACACGATTTCGATTAATTGTTCTAAAACCACGCCCTATTTTATCGGTCTGGCGCCGTCGGCCGCCAATGGGGGGACGACGACGGGCTCAGGCGCCATGTCCTCCGTGGCTAACGCAGCCACCAATACCGATAAAGTGCCCTACCAGCTAAATCGAACATCAGCAACAGGCCCGGTGTGGGGGAACACCGCCACCGACACCGCGCCTGGAAACGGCGTAGCGGCGACGGGGACCGGGCTGGTGCAAACGTTTACGGTTTATGCCACCGCACCGAGCGCCAACTTCACTCCTGACGACTATGCCGACACGGTAACGGTTAACGTTAACTACTAACTTCAGGAAGCCACATGAGAGTAAAACTGCCTGTTCAGCAGTGTGCCTGCGCATGCCTGTTAGGGATGGTTGCGAGCCTCACCCCTGCTGCCGCCAGCGGGCTGCAAATCGCCCCGGTCACGTTAACTTTGCTCGCGACGCAAAATGCCGATGGTATCTGGCTTAGTAATGCGGGTGAAAACGCGCTCAATGCCCAGGTTCGGGTTTTTCGCTGGAGCCAGAGCGCTTACGGCGACAAACTTTCCCCCTCTCAGGGGCTGGTTATTAGCCCGCCGATGCTGGCATTAGCCCCCGGAGAACGTCAGTTGATTCGCGTTATTCGGACCGGCCCACCTTCGGCACATGCTGAAGACGCTTATCGGTTATCGATAGATGAGTTACCGCCTGCAAAAGTAGAAAAAAATAAGCTTCAGTTTGTGCTGCATTATTCCGTCCCCGTTTTCATTCAACCAACATCAGCGGCGCAAACGCAGGCAAAATTGCAATGGAAATTACAACAGCTTGATGGCAAAAAATTTATTGAAGTGAGTAACCAGGGAAATGGGCATGCACAATTATCTGCTGCAACATTTATAAGCCCTGACGGTGCTAAAAAAGTTATTACGCCCGGACTGTTAGGCTACGTTTTACCCGGCTCAACGATGCGCTGGATAGTCTCTCCGTCGGCCAGTAATACTCATGATGGCGGGAAAGTTGAAGTCACAATCAATGGCCAAAAAACAGTACAAGATCTGTAACAGATCCTGGCTTCTGGTGAAATATTGCTTTCTCAATGGAGTATTAATATCGGGAATGGTTTGCGCACAAACGCTGAATAATAACCAGAACGAAGATGGTGTTATTAATGGCGCAGCGCAGCTCGTGGGGGTCAATTTGTATCTCGACGTCACCTTAAATGGGAATCCCGTTGGGCTGGTGCATTTGGGTTACGATAATGGAAAGCTCTATGCTGGGGCAGATACCCTGCGAAAAATGGGCTTTCGCTTTGCGCCTGACGCCACTCACGCCGTCTGCCTGAACGATATCCCCGAGCTAACGATTGACTATAAC
Organism: Citrobacter sp. 21OH12SH02A-Citro; assembly: GCF_027919895.1. Taxonomy (NCBI): domain Bacteria; kingdom Pseudomonadati; phylum Pseudomonadota; class Gammaproteobacteria; order Enterobacterales; family Enterobacteriaceae; genus Citrobacter; species Citrobacter sp. 21OH12SH02A-Citro. Next base: position 2,124,737 of record NZ_CP114801.1, on the reverse strand, counting down.
GTTCAGTTGCAAACGCTTTCGCTTACTGCGCCACTCAGTTCACTCGATCTTGCGACCACGCAGCATAACTCCCCCGTAGAGACCGCGCCGACGGCGACAACATCACGCGGAGCGCTGCTCAATTACGATATCTATACCCAACAGGGGGATGAAAGCGCAATAAATACCTTCAGCGAACTCCGCGCTTTCAATGCTGCAGGCGTGCTCAGCACCACCCAGTTGACGCAGTATTCCACCGAGGAAAATGCGGATAACAGCGTTGAGCGACTCGATACCAGCTGGCGTACGTCATTTCCCGAAACGATGCTGGCGGTAACCGTTGGCGATACCCTGACCAGTTCACTTATCTGGTCCCGGCCGACGCGTATCGGCGGCATTCAGATAGGAACCGATTTTGGTTTGCGGCCCTATATGCCAACCACCCCGCTCCCTGCATATCTTGGCTCCGCGACGTTGCCGTCAAACGTTGAGCTGTACGTCGACGGCGTCAGGTACTACAACGGAGAAGTCCCCGCGGGTAGCTTTCAGATCAACACAATGCCGAACATCAGTGGCGCGGGAACGGGTCAGGTGATGATGACGGATGCGCTGGGCAGAACGAGCGTACAAAATTTTTCGTTCTACAACGATCAGCAACTGCTGCGGGAAGGATTAACTGCCTGGTCTGCAGAACTGGGTACGGTACGCGAAAACTATGGTTACTCCTCTTTTGATTATGCCAGCGCACCGGTACTGAGCGGTACATGGCGTCGTGGGTTTAGCAATACGTTCACCGCCGGGACTCACGCTGAAACCAGCGATGGACTGATTAACGCGGGCTTCAGTGACGACTGGATCCCAGGCACCCGCAGCGGCACGTTTTCGACCTCAATTGCCGCAAGTACCGACGCAGGAAAGAACGGTTTTCTGTACAGTTTCGGTTATCGTTGGTCCGGTGAACGGTTTAATTTCAGTACCAGTACGACGGCCACTTCCGGCGATTATCGTGATGTCGCCACCCATTATGGCGAGCCGCCACCGACGCTTAACAGCAATACGGTCATTGGCTATTCGCTGGAAGCTGCCGGTAATGTCAGCCTGAGTTACCTGCAGTTTCGTTATCCGCACGAAAATGCGGTGCGCTACGCCAACGCCAGCTGGTTCAAATCGATTACCGACAACATTTCACTGAATGCCGGATTCAACCAAAACATCGACGATAACCGCGATCGCAGTCTCTATTTGATGGTGACAATAACCACTGATAATAATCTCAGTGCCAGCAGCACCCTACAACGCACCAATGATGAGACCGGCTACCAGCTCAACGCCAGCCTGACGCCCCCTGCCGACGGTGGTTGGGGCTGGAATCTGGCCGCCAGTCAGCAGGCTTCCCGGCAAAGCGGTCAGGGAGAAGTGGGATATCTGGGTCGTTATGGTAAAGCGTACGCGGGATTCAGCCGTTTACCGGATAACCATTACGGCTACGCAGGCGCCACCGGATCGCTTGTTACCATGGGAGGCGGCCTGTTTGCAGCACGTGAAATCAACAATGGCTTTGCCGTCGTATCAACTGACGGCGTTCCTGACGTCCCGATTAAATTACAAAATAACCTGATTGGTCGCAGCGACGACCAGGGGCTATTGCTGGTCACGCCGCTGAACAGTTATCAAAAAAACCTGATCAGTATTGACCCAATGGATCTCCCCGCCAATATGCGGATCGCACGCGTTGAGACGAATGCAACGCCTGCCGATCGTTCCGGTACATTGGTTAGCTTTGGCATCACCCCGGTACGCGCTGCGCAGGTCATCCTCGTCGACAATCAGGGTAAACCCATTCCCGAAGGCAGCATGGCATACGCCATCAGCGGAGCAGGACAATCGTCTGTCGTTGGTTTTGATGGGATGACCTGGTTCGACACGCTGGAACAGCACAACGCGCTGCGCGTTGAGACAGACACCGGCAGTTGTCGCGTGCAATTTGACTATCCCGCTTCCGCAAAGGGGATTGTGCAAATAGGTCCACTGGTTTGCCGGCCACACTAACAGGAGTGCGCTCATGAGGTTAAGGCATCTGTTACTCATCGCAGCCGTACTCTTTTGTCCGGCGATTAGCCATGCCGTAACCTGTTCGGTGAGCAATGTACAACCCATAAATTTGGGCTCAGTCAATCCGCTGTCTGCGACAGGCGCAACGTCATCAATGACGTTCAACTACACCTGCACCAAAGAGCTTGGCGACGCGCTGGCAGGGATCAACCTCTGTTTTAATATTGGCGCCTCAGCCGTCAGTGGCCAGGTGACACCTCGAAATATGTCATTAAGCGGAACACCTGCCAGAACGCTGGCATACCAGCTTTACCAGGATGCCGGACACACCAAAGTCTGGGGGAGTCAGTATCAGTCGGGAACGACTTTTCCAATGGTACAGCTTAACCTGCTGAATCTGACGCCAGTGACGGGCTCACTCACGGTATCAGCACAGATTGTCACGCCACAAACCTCAGCGGTCCCCGGAAGCTATCAGGATAGCTATACGGCGGCGACAGCCCTCGTCACCCTCAATCCTGGATTGCTTTTCCCGCCGACCACCTGTGGCGATACCGTTGCCGCCAGGCTTCCCTTCACCGTATCGGCGACGGTCAGCAAACAGTGCAATATCACCTCTGCAACCAATATTAGCTTTGCGCCAGCCGGGGCGACCGGGCGTAACCTAACGGCTTCAAATACCGTGGGCGTAGCATGTTCCAATAACACGCCTTACACCATCGGACTTCAGCCCTCTAACGGCAATACGGCAGGCAGCGGCGTGATGGCCGGCACGGGGTCAAATACGGACAAGGTCCCCTACCAACTTAGCTCGACGCCAGGGCCGTCCGGTACGGTTTGGGGCAATTCATCGCTCAATACCGTCGCGGGCAACGGTACGGGAACCACCACCACCTACCCGGTTTACGCCACCGTTCCCAGCGCGAACTACACGCCTGACAACTATGCTGATACCGTTACCATCGCCGTGACCTACTGACCCCAGCTTAATCGCAATAAAGCAAATACATTTTATTATCATATTATTTACTTTTAGAGGTGCGTCATAAATCTGACAAATTGCGATTTTTATAAATCATGCATATTAAATTATCTAGCCAGCAAAATTACCGAAATATCAGCACAATCAGAGAATAACTATTCACCTCCCAGGCAAAGCCCACACGCTTCATGCCGATAAACCGTGTTAGCCGGACAGGCCATTCTATGAAATAAATGTTAAATTTAGGTTCATATGGTGTGATTCACTGTATACCACGGCCAAATTAAGAACATATTACTTTTATAACTAAGGTTTATCATGGATAAGTTATCTTACGCTTCAGATAGCAGCACATCTGCCTGGAATACCTACCTGCAACAAATCGAGCGTGTGGCCCCTTACCTGGGCGAACTTTCCCATTGGGTGGATACCCTGCGCCACCCAAAACGCGCGCTGATTGTCGATATCCCGGTGCAGATGGATGACGGTACTATCCGTCATTTTGAAGGGTATCGCGTGCAACATAACCTCTCCCGCGGGCCGGGCAAAGGCGGTGTGCGTTATCATCCTGATGTTGATCTTAATGAAGTGATGGCCCTGTCCGCATGGATGACCATCAAATGCGCAGCGTTGAACCTGCCGTACGGCGGTGCGAAAGGTGGCGTGCGCGTCGATCCGTTCTCGCTTTCCGAAGGTGAACTGGAGCGTTTAACCCGCCGTTATACCAGCGAAATCGGCATTATCATCGGGCCGCAGAAAGACATTCCTGCGCCGGATGTGGGGACTAACGGAAAGGTAATGGCCTGGATGATGGATACCTACTCCATGAACCACGGCACCACCGTGACCAGCGTGGTCACCGGTAAACCTATTCACCTCGGCGGCTCGTTAGGTCGTGATAAAGCCACCGGTCGTGGTGTTTTCGTCAGCGGTCTGGAAGTGGCGCGTCGTGCCAACATCGACGTTGAAGGCGCTCGCGTAGCGGTGCAAGGTTTTGGTAACGTCGGCAGTGAAGCCGCCCGCCTGTTCGCGGCAGCAGGAGCACGCGTGGTCGCGATTCAGGATCACACCGCAACGCTGTTTAACTCAACGGGTATCGACATGGCCGCGTTGTCTGCCTGGCAGCTGGAGCACAAACAGATTGCCGGTTTCCCGGGCGCTGAAACCATTGCCAGCGAAGCCTTCTGGAGCCTGGAGATGGATATTCTGATCCCGGCCGCGCTCGAAGGCCAGATCACCCGTCACCGCGCGGAAACGCTGACCTGTAAACTGGTACTCGAAGGCGCTAACGGCCCAACCTATCCCGATGCCGACGACGTTCTGGCAAGCCGCGGTATCGTGGTTGTCCCAGACGTTGTTTGTAACGCCGGCGGCGTAACCGTCAGCTACTTCGAATGGGTTCAGGACATGGCTAGCTTCTTCTGGAGCGAAGAAGAGATTAACAATCGCATGGACAAAATCATGACCGATGCGATGGTACACGTGTGGGAAAAAGCGGCAGAGAAATCCTGCTCACTGCGTACGGCAGCCTACATTGTTGCCTGCGAACGCATTCTGCTGGCACGTAAAGATCGCGGAATTTATCCGGGCTAACGCCGAAATCGACCATGCCTACAAACCACCTGCTCTGCAGGTGGTTTGTTTTCCATAAACACCCGTGAATCAGCTTCCCGGCCAAATACGGCCCAACCTCTCATTTTCGCTGTTTTATGCACCATGACGTTCCAATACGGAACATTATTATGTTGCTACGTTTCGTATTGAAACGCCCATTACAGCAATTTTCTTTTGCCAACCCGTGTGCAAAATTACCTTATCGGCAGCGAGCAGTCGCCGTGGCGTTGTATAACCCGATACCCTACATCAGATGCCTGCCCGAATCTGGCAGCCATCCAGGACTGTCTGCGGAGCATAAATAATGAAAAAATTGATTAACCGTGTTGAAGACGTACTGACTGAACAACTCGCCGGACTGGCGAAAGCGTATCCTTCCCTGGCACTGCATCAGGATCCGGTATATGTCACCCGCGCAGATGCGCCGGTAATGGGCAAAGTGGCGCTGCTTTCCGGCGGCGGCAGCGGACACGAGCCTATGCACTGCGGCTATATTGGTCAGGGCATGCTCTCTGGTGCCTGCCCGGGTGAAATTTTTACCTCACCCACGCCGGATAAAATGTTCGAATGCGCCATGCAAATTGATGGCGGCGAAGGCGTACTGCTGATCATCAAAAATTACACCGGCGATATTCTTAATTTCGAAACCGCCACCGAGCTGTTGCATGAAAGCGGCGTCAAAGTCACCACCATGGTAGTGGATGACGACGTGGCGGTGAAAGACAGTCTGTATACCGCCGGTCGTCGTGGTGTGGCGAATACCGTATTGATCGAAAAACTGGTCGGCGCGGCCGCCGAACGCGGTGACTCACTGGAAGTCTGTGCGGCGCTGGGTCGTAAACTGAATAATCAGGGCCACTCCATTGGGATAGCCATTGGCGCCTGTACCGTTCCGGCCGCCGGACAACCGTCGTTCACGTTGCAGGATAACGAAATGGAGTTTGGCGTGGGTATCCACGGGGAACCGGGCATTGACCGCCGCACCTTCACTTCCCTCGATCAGACCGTTGATGAAATGTTCGATACCCTGCTGGAAAACGGCAACTACAGCCGTACGCTCCGCCACTGGGACAACGTTCAGGGCGCGTGGCAGGAAGGCAAAGAAAGCAAACGCGCGTTGCAAAGCGGCGATCGCGTCATTGCGCTGGTCAATAATCTCGGTGCGACGCCGCTGTCAGAACTCTTCGGCGTGTATAACCGCCTCGAAAGCCGTTGCCAGGACGCCGGCATCGTCATTGAGCGCAATCTGATCGGTTCTTACTGTACCTCTCTGGATATGACCGGCTTCTCAATCACCCTGTTACAGGTGGATGACGACACGCTGAGCTTATGGGATGCACCGGTTCACACCCCTGCTCTCAACTGGGGTAAATAAGGAGATACATGATGTCCCTCAACAGAACACAAATTGTTAACTGGCTCTATCGCTGCGGTGAGATCTTCACCACCGAAAGTGATTTTCTCACCGGTCTTGATCGGGAAATTGGTGATGCCGACCACGGTCTGAACATGCACCGCGGCTTTAGCAAAGTCGTCGAAAAGCTGCCGTCCATCGCCGATAAAGACATTGGTTTTATTTTGAAAAACACCGGCATGGTGCTGCTCTCAAGCGTCGGGGGGGCCAGCGGTCCACTGTTTGGTACCTTTTTTATCCGCGCCGCCCAGGTGACCCAGGCTCATCAAAGCCTGACGCTTGAGGAGTTGTATCAAATGATTCGTGATGGCGCAGAAGGTGTGATTAGCCGCGGTAAAGCTGAACCTGGCGACAAAACCATGTGCGATGTCTGGCTGCCGGTAGTGGAATCTTTACGCCAATCCTGCGAGCAAAAGCTGAGCGTACAGGCGGCGCTGGAAGCGGCAAGCCAACAAGCGGAAGCAGCAGCGCAAAGCACCATCACCATGCAGGCCCGCAAAGGCCGCGCCAGCTATCTCGGTGAGCGCAGCATTGGGCATCAGGATCCCGGCGCAACGTCCGTAATGTTTATGATGCAAATGCTGGCTCAGGCGTCCAGAGAGTAAGGATAAAGCGATGGTAAACCTGGTTATTGTTTCTCACAGCGCCCAGTTGGGCGAAGGCGTCGGCGCGCTAGCCCGGCAGATGTTAATGGGTGATGGATGCAAAATCGCTATTGCCGCAGGCATTGACGATCCTGAGAATCCGATTGGTACCGATCCTATCAAGGTGATGGAAGCCATTGAGTCCGTGGCCGATACGGATCACGTGCTGGTGATGATGGATATCGGTAGTGCGCTACTGAGTGCGGAAACCGCGCTGGAACTGCTCGATCCGGCCATTGCCGCCAAAGTACGTTTGTGCGCCGCGCCGCTGGTCGAAGGCACGCTCGCCGCAACGGTTAGCGCTGCCGCAGGTGCTGACATCGAGCGGGTCATCTGTGATGCCATGAATGCCCTCGACGCCAAATGTGAGCAACTGGGTTTACCTTCGCCATCTGCAGCAAAGCCGACATCTGCCGAATTCGCGCCCGATGCAGATGCTCATTCAGTGGCCATTGTGGTGAAAAACCCAAACGGCATTCATGTGCGTCCGGCTTCACGGCTGGTTTCCGCGCTGTCTGGCTTTAACGCCGATATGTGGCTGGAGAAAAATGGCAAGTGCGTCGTCCCTGATAGCCTGAATCAGATTGCCCTGCTGCAGGTACGCTGTAACGACACGCTGCGCCTGATTGCCAAGGGCGAACAGGCAGAGGATGCACTGGCCGCATTCAAACAGCTGGCGGCTGAGAATTTTGGTGAATCGCTCGAGCCCGCGCATGCTGATACCGTGGTGACGAAGGTTCCCTCACAGGTCACGGGGACGGCATTCTGTTACACACCGTTCTCACCACAGGTAAGCCAGCAGCCTGTAGCCTCACTCCAGATTGAGCAGCAACGGTTACGGGTCGCTATCCAAAGCACGCTGAACGACTTAAGCGAGCTAACCGCGCTTGCAGAAGAGAGATATTCCGCAGATATCGCCGCTATTTTCTCCGGTCACCACACGCTGTTGGACGATCCGGATCTGTTCGATATGGCTTGTGATCTAATGCGTGAAACGCAGTGCAGCGCGGCCTGGGCCTGGCATCAGGTGCTGAGCGATCTCAGCCAGCAGTATTTACAGCTCGACGATCCTTACCTGCAGGCGCGATACATCGATATTGAAGATTTGTTGTCTCGTTCACTGCAGTATTTAACGGGAGAGACTGCACAAATTCCCGCGTTCATCCGCCCCACTATTTTGGTCGCGGAGGTCATCTATCCATCTACGGTGCTGCAACTCGATCCGAAGACCATCAAAGGCATCTGCCTGCGGGACGGGAGCGAAGCGTCCCACCCGGCGATTATCGCCCGTGCAATGGGGTTATGTTGGTTATGTCAGCAAGGCGAGGCCATCGAGAGTATCACGATGGGTGATACCCTGACCCTTGACAGCGTGGCCCAGCGGATAACCCGCGCGGACTGATGTCGGTTGCACGCCCTTTGCCGACAAAGGGTGTGCATCTTTTCGATTCGCGTCGGGAAATGTCTGTTTATTCGCAAAATGGGGCGTCGATCACGCGCAACGGTCGATCCTGAACTAAGGTTTTCTCATGGTAAATGCCGCTGCTTCGGCACACCCTAAGGAGATTAACCGATGATAACGCCTGCAACTCGCCATCCAGGCCTGCTCTCTGTTGCAATAAAACTGACGCTCGCAAGCACCTTTTTTGCCCTTTCCTCTTTTGCCGTCAACGCCGAGGACGCGCCAACCGCAACGCCTCAGCCGCCTGATATTTTGCTTGGCCCACTGTTTAACGATGTACAAACGGCCAAACTGTTTCCTGACCAGAAAACCTTTGCTGACGCCGTCCCTAACAGCGATCCATTAATGATCCTTGCCGATTACCGGATGCAGAAAAATCAGTCCGGATTCGACTTACGTCATTTTGTGGAAGTGAATTTCACCTTGCCGAAAGCTGGCGAGAAATACGTCCCTCCAGCCGGGCAATCGCTGCGCGAGCATATTGACGGACTGTGGCCGGTACTCACTCGTTCGACAACCGACGCTGAAAAATGGGACTCTCTGCTGCCGCTCCCGGAACCGTATGTCGTGCCTGGCGGGCGTTTTCGCGAAATATATTATTGGGACAGCTATTTCACCATGCTGGGGCTTGCCGAGAGCAATCACTGGGATAAGGTCTCCGACATGGTGGCAAACTTCGCTTACGAGATTGATTCCTGGGGGCACATTCCTAACGGCAACCGCACCTACTATCTGAGCCGTTCTCAACCGCCATTCTTTGCCTTTATGGTGGAACTGCTGGCGCAGCATGACGGGGATGACGCGCTGAAAAAATACCTCCCGCAGATGCTCAAAGAATACACCTACTGGATGGAAGGCGTCGAAACGCTCCAGCCCGGTCAGCAGAATAAGCGCGTGGTTAAACTGGATGACGGCACCATTTTGAATCGCTACTGGGATGACCGCGATACGCCGCGGCCAGAGTCTTGGGTGGAGGATATCGCCACAGCGAAAAGCAATCCGAACCGACCGGCCACAGAAATCTACCGCGACCTGCGTTCTGCCGCCGCGTCGGGTTGGGACTTTAGTTCCCGCTGGATGGATAACCCCAATCAACTAGGCACCCTACGCACCACCAGCATTGTTCCAGTCGATCTCAATGCGTTGATGTACAAAATGGAAAAGATGATCGCCCTCGCCAGCAAGGCCGCCGGGGATAATGCCAAAGCTGCACAATATGAAGGCTTCGCTAATGCCCGACAAAAAGGGATCGAAAAGCACCTGTGGAACGACAAAGAAGGCTGGTATGCCGATTACGATCTGAAGAGCCACAAAGTACGTAACCAACTCACGGCCGCCGCCTTGTTCCCGTTGTATGTCAATGCAGCAGCAAAAGATCGCGCCAGTAAAGTGGCCGCGGCAACCCAGGCGCATTTGCTGCAACCCGGCGGCCTGGCCACCACGTCAGTGAAAAGCGGCCAGCAGTGGGATGCTCCCAACGGCTGGGCCCCGCTCCAGTGGGTCGCCGCATCGGGATTACAGAATTACGGTCAGGATAACGTCGCCATGGACGTGACCTGGCGATTCCTCACCAACGTGCAGCACACCTACGATCGTGAGAAAAAGCTGGTTGAAAAGTATGACGTGAGTAGCACAGGCACTGGCGGAGGCGGCGGCGAATATCCGTTGCAGGATGGTTTTGGCTGGACCAACGGCGTAACGCTAAAAATGCTCGACCTGATCTGCGCCAAAGAAAAGCCCTGTGACAGCGTGCCCGCATCGCGCCCGGCCCCGGCAAGTACCACGCCAGTCGAGCCTAAAAAACAGGCTCAGCCGACGTCTTAATGCCGTTACCTGAAGCGTTTTACTCCCCGAATCCGCGCTGCGTCGCGGATTTTTTCAGGCTTATATTTCGCCATTCCTGTTGTCTCTACGCCATCTAGCCCTTATGGGGTATTCCGGGTTTTCATCCGTGAGAAATTGATTCTGAACATGTTTTTATTCGCTGTATATGTAAATATATAGCGATTTTATCACCTTCAGGATAACAATTATGCCACTGACAAGACGGATGTTTGCCCAGCTTGTGGCATCTGCACTGCTGCTACGCCATCTTCCCGCCTTGGCTCAAACGCCGCTAACCGTTGCCGTTGGAGGCCACCCAGCGCCAGAGGCGACCCAACGCGTGGTCAGCGCAGGCGCACCCGCCGACATGCTGCTGCTGGCCGTCGCGCCGGAAAAACTGGTTGGTTTTTCATCCTTTGATTTTTCTCGTCAGACCGCCATCCCGTTTCACGAAGACATTCGGGCTTTACCGAAACTGGGCAAGCTGGCGGGGCGCGCCAGCACACTCTCGCTTGAAGCGCTACTGGCGCTTAAACCCGACCTGGTGATTGACTGCGGCAATGCCGATGAAACCTGGCTTTCTCAGGCCAGACAAGTGAATGCGCAAACGCAAATTCCCTGGCTGCTGATTAATGGCGAACTGCGGCTCAGCCCGCAACAGCTACTCGCGGCAGGTGAAGCGCTGGGAGTCGCAACACGGGCCAGGACTCAGGCCAAACTGGCCCAGCGTTTTATTGATGAAGCCCTCGCGTTTTCACACTCTCCCGCAGCAAAGCTGCGTTTTTATGCCGCGCGCGGCGCCCGCGGACTTGAAACAGGATTACAAGGTTCATTGCATACCGAAGCGGCAGAACTACTGGGATTACACAATGTGGCGCAAATTCCTGGGCTGCACGGGCTGGCGCAGGTTTCAATGGAAAACCTGTTGAGCTGGCAGCCCGATATTATTCTGGTACAGGATGCGATTACGGCACAGTACCTGCGAGAAGATCCCGTCTGGCAAGGAGTCAAAGCGGTTGCCGATCGGCGCATTCTGTTTCTCAGCGGCCTGCCGTTTGGCTGGCTGGACGCGCCTCCCGGCATCAATCGTTTGCTGGGGTTACGCCGTCTGCATGCCTGGCTTGATCCACAGGTTGAAGCGGGCTTTAAAACCGATATGCAGCGCTACAGTGAACTGTTCTGGCACACCACGTTAAGCGACGCACAGTATCAACAACTGGTGAGCGTCTGATGAAAACATCTACCCTCGGTTTTCTGATGATTACGACGGTGGTGCTTTGCGCGAGCATCGCCGCGGTGTCGGGTGCTTATCGCCTCGATGCACAACAGGTCGTGGATCTTATTGCGGGCAGGGATGGCGTCCCGATGCAGGACAAAATCGTCTTCTGGCAAATCCGACTGCCGCGCATTCTGGCTGCATTGTTACTCGGCGCAGCGCTGGCTGGCGCAGGAACCACTTATCAGGGAATGTTCCGTAACCCACTGGTTTCGCCGGATATCCTCGGCGTGGCGGCCGGTGCCGGTTTGGGCGCCTGTACGGCAATCCTGCTGGGGCTACCAATCCTGTTTATTCAGCTGTATGCGTTCACTGGCGGTTTGTTAGTGGTCGCCGGTGTCTGGCTGATTACCCGGCGAGTCAAGCGTCACGATCCGGTGTTAACACTGGTGCTGGTCGGGATTGCGCTGGGTACGGTCTGCGGTGCGGGAATTTCGCTCATCAAAACGCTGGCCGACCCGTATACCCAACTTCCGTCGATCACCTTCTGGCTGCTCGGCGGTTTATCGACAATTACTCTGCACGATCTGTGGTTCTCAGCACCGCTGATCCTTGCTGGACTGGTCCCGTTATTGCTGTTGCGCTGGCGCATGAACCTGCTCACCCTGTCGGATGATGAAGCCCGATCGCTTGGGATCAACGTCTCCCGACTGCGGCTGGGACTGATCGTCTGCGCAACGTTAGTCACCGCCTGTACCGTCGCCATTGCCGGCATTATCGGCTGGATTGGACTGGTGGTGCCGCACATCGGCAGACTCCTCAGCGGGAATAACCACCAGCAGTTATTGCCGGTGTCCATGGGGATCGGCGCCATTTTACTCCTGCTCACCGACACCCTCGCCCGCACGCTGAGCCGCACGGAAATCCCGCTGGGGATCCTGACTGCATTTATTGGCGCACCGTTCTTTTTGCTGCTTTTGCTGCGGGGAAACCGCCCATGACGCTATTACTCGTGCGCCACGCGTCGCTGGGATACCACAGTAAACAACCCGTGTTACGTGATATCTCCTTTCAGGTTTCGCCCGGTTCTGTCTGTTGTCTGATTGGTGCTAACGGCAGCGGTAAAACCACCCTGATGCGCACCATTCTCGGCGTTCTTCCGCCGCTTCGCGGTGACATTCTGCTTGATGGCGTCGCAGTGAATCATCTCTGCGATCGGGAACGCGCCGCAGCCATCGCCTGGGTTCCTCAGGCGCACGACGGCGCGTTTGCCTTCACCGCCCTGGACATGGTGATGATGGGACTGGCCCCGCAACTGGCGGCATTTGCGGTTCCCGGCGCTAAAGAGCGTGAAATTGCGCATCAGCAACTGGCGATGCTGGAGATTTCTCACCTGGCACTTCGACGCTGGAACACCCTGAGCGGCGGCGAACGGCAACTGGTGTTGATCGCTCGCGCGCTGGCGCAACGTCCGCGTCTTTTATTGCTGGATGAACCCGCATCCAGCCTTGATTTTGGGCATCAAATCCGTCTGCTCGACACGCTGGTGACGCTGAAAAATTCCGGTATGGCCCTGCTGATGTCGACCCATCACCCGTTGCACGCCCGGGCAATCGCCGACAGCGTGGTACGGGTTGAACCAAACGGCGAGGTGTCGCAGGGTCTGCCTGAACATCAGCTCGCCGCCGACCGCCTGGCCGCGCTGTATCGCGTTACACCGTCACAAATTACCCACCATCTTTATGGTTCACTCAATTAAGGAATACTCATGCTCATTGACGACATTGATTTTGCCGATCTTTACCGTAAGCAATTACAGTTGGCGAACAGAACCGAGAAAAAGCCGGAGCACTGGGACAAACGTGCGGAAAAAATGGCGGAGAATTGCGCCTCATTAACCGACAGCTATCTGCTGCAACTGCTGGGGAAAATCGACCTGCAAGGTGCAGAGTCGCTGTTTGATATGGGTTGCGGCCCCGGTACAGTCTCGCTGGCGCTGGCTAAAAAAATGCCAATAATTTACGGCGTAGATTACAGCCAGGGAATGCTGAGCGTAGCTGCCCGCCGCGCCGCACAAATGAACGCCCGTCACGTACAATGGGTGCAACGAGCCTGGGAAGAGCACTGGGATGATTTACCCCAGTGCGATATCGCCGTCGCCTCGCGCTCCACGCTGGTTGCCGATATGCGCCAGGCAATGAGCAAGCTGAATAATCAGGCCCGGCTGCGGGTTTATACCACCCACCTTGTCAGTTCATCTTTCGTTTCTCCCACCATTCAGCGCGCACTTGGCCGCGAAGTGATTGAACTGCCCAACTATATCTATGCGCTTAATGTTCTGTATCAGATGGGGATCCACGCGCATGTTGATTTTATCCGCGGTCCCAACTGTCAGCAGGACAACAGCACCTGGACGCGTTTTCTGGAAAACGTGCGCTGGAGTATGGGTGAACTGAGCGCCGACGAGGTCGAACGTCTGGAAAACTGGTATCAACAGCAGGATCCACGCGCTATTGCCCCCGCCAGCCGTGACTGGGCGCTTATCTGGTGGGACAGCATCCCGCGGGAGGCGCTGCGATGATCTACTTTTCGCAGGCGCAAACTGACGCGCTGCTGCTGGAAGATATTCAGGGCGGCGATCTGACCACCCGCGCGCTGGGTATCGGCGCCCAACCAGGCGTCATCGAGTTTAACCATCGCCAGGGCGGATGCGTTAGCGGTACCGCTGTTGCCAGACAAATGCTGACGTCATTGGGATTAACCGTCACCGATATTTTGTCTGATGGCGAACGGGCGAACGCCGGACAGCGACTGATTCGCGCACACGGACCGGCGGCGGCGCTGCACCAGGGCTGGAAAGCGGTACAAAATGTACTGGAGTGGAGCTGCGGCGTGTCGGGCTATCTCGTCGAGATGCTGAGCATGCTGCATCAACGCTATCCCGATGGGCAGATTGCCTGCACCCGCAAAGCCATTCCCGGTACGCGTTTACTGGCGACTCAGGCAATACTTGCCGCCGGGGGCATTATCCATCGGGGAGGATGCGCCGAAACGGTACTGCTGTTTGCTAATCACCGCCGTTTTCTTACCAACCCAAACGACTGGACAGGCGCGATTGCGCGCTTACGCAGCCATGCGCCAGAAAAAAAGATCGTGGTCGAAGCGGATACGCCAGATGAGGCATTGGCCGCCCTACGCGCCGCCCCTGATGTCCTACAACTCGACAAATTTACCCCCGAGCAGGCGGCAGAAATTGCCCGTCAGGCCCCTGCTCTGGCCCCCCATTGCACGCTGGCACTGACCGGCGGCATTACCCTCGCCTCGCTGGCGGGTTATCTCGACTGCGGTATCAGACTCTTTATCACTTCCGCGCCTTACTACGCTCCACCTGCGGATATCAAAGTGAGCCTGAGCCCGGACGCACGTGGCCTATAACATCAAAAAATGGACTAAAAATAATGAATTTCAACAAAAGTTGTCTTTACACAGCCCTGTCGTTTGCTTTCGCGCACAGTGCTTTTGCTGGGCAGGAAAGCGAAAACATGACCGTCTGGTCTAGTCCGGTCTCCGCGGCAACCACCACGGTTCTCGGCCAGGAAACGATACAACAGCTGGATAAACAGAACGTGGCGCAGGCGCTGAGCGTCGTCCCCGGCGTCGTGCTGCAAAAGTCAGGCAACCGCAACGAGCAACAGGTAAAAGTGCGCGGATTTGACAGCCGTCAGGTTCCCGTCTTTTTTGACGGCGTGCCGGTGTACATCCCCTATGACGGCAACCTCGATTTAGGCCGTTTTCTGACATCCGATATCGCTTCGGTTGAAGTCTCCAAAGGCTACTCGTCTCTGTTGCAGGGGCCAAACCAGATGGGCGGTGCCATCAATATCACTACAAAAAAACCGACCAAACCGCTTGAAGGCAGCATTGGCTATCGCCAGGGCTGGAGTCGCAGCAAAGACAACGCCCACGATATGCACGCTTCATTTGGCGCCAGTAACGATCTCGGCTATATCCAGCTCAGCGGCAGTCAGTTGAAGCAGGATTTTCTTGGATTACCGCATGGCGTGGACAACCCGGTTGCGGGCAGTCACGGCAAGATGATCAACTCTTCCGCTGATGACAAGCGTGGCATCGTGAAGCTGGGCTTTACCCCTCGTGGAGATGATGAATATGTGCTGACCTATATAAATCAGGACGGTGAAAAAGATAATCCACCGTACGCCGGAACCAGCAGCCAGAAATCACGCTACTGGCAATGGCCACAATACGATAAAGAGAGCTATTACTATCAGGGAACCACGCATCTGGGCGACCGTTTTACTCTGAAAAGCCGTCTGTATCGCGACACCTTTGAAAATACGTTGATGATGTACAACTCGCTGGCCGATCTGAAAAATAAGAAAGGCAGCTACAGCCATTATTCGGACTATAGCGATGGGGCTGGCCTGCAGCTCGCTGCGGATATGCGAGAAAACGATCTGCTCTCTTTCGCCGTGAACTGGAAGGACGATGTTCACCGCGAGAAAGGCGCACCGAATGCGGCTTACGACCGCTACGAAGACCGCACCTGGTCCGTGGCCAGTGAATACCAGTGGGCTGCGGCGGATAATGTCGATGTGGTGGCGGGAATAAGCTATGACTGGCGAGACAGTCTGGAAGGTATGAAGCACGAGAAAAACGGCAGCGTCACGCACTACGATGACAACAATCAGTCGGCCTTTAACTGGCAGGTGATGACCAAATACCACTTTGAAAATTCAGACACATTAGCGCTGTCTTACTCTGACAGAACGCGTTTCCCAACGTTAAAAGAACGCTACACGACCTCGAAACCGGCCTATAACCAGGTAGCCCTGGTCAATCCACAGCTTAAACCGGAGCGCGCCCGCAGCGTGGACCTGACATGGAATGGTTCACTTAGCCAGAACTGGGGATTCGAAGCCAGCGTGTATTACAACCGCATCAGCGACGCGATTCTTTCGCACAATATTGATGCCGATACCATCCAGAATCAGAACAGTGGTCGGGTGGATTACACCGGCCTGGATGCAGGCGTTAAAGGTAAAGTTTTTAATATGCTGGACGTCGGGCTGAGCTACGGCCTTATTCATGCGGACGCCAAACGCAGCGATATCGGTAAGATTACCGATCTGCCGACGCAAACCCTGACCGCCTGGATGACGCTGAAACCGTGGGAGCCACTCAGCATTACGCTGTCCGAAGAGGCCCGTTCGTCAAGCTATAGCAATACCGACGGCTCGCAGAAAGCCGCTGGTTTCGCCATTACCCATTTGCGCGCTGATTACGCCATTGGCCACGGGTTTAGCGTTAACGCTTCGGTCAATAACCTGTTCGATACGCAGTACGTTTACAGTGAAGGATTTATTGAAGAGGGGCGTAATTACTGGGCGGGCATTGAGTATCAGTTCTGACTTAACAATGCAGAAAAACGGCCCCGTCAGGGGCCGTTCGATTAATCTCGTCGTACAAGCCGAAAGACACCCAGCACAACAATCGCGCCGACCACGGCCACCAGGAAGCTGTGGAGATTAAACCCGCTGATATCGCCGCCGATACCGAACATCGTAGCCAGCCATCCACCGACCACCGCACCGATAATACCGAGAATGCAGGTCAGGATAAATCCACCGCCATCGCGCCCCGGCATAATCAGTTTGGCGATAACCCCCGCAATCAGACCAAAAATAATCCAGGTAATAATTCCCATTTCCAGGCCCTCTTTCCAGTGAACGCACGCGCAAGACATTCTTGCGCCAGCACGTTAAGTATAGGCAAGCCATCGCTACGTGCTTTTTCCCTCAGACTTAATTCATTGGGTTTGGTAAAAAATTTCATCCATTTGTATTAAGTTCCGTTGATTGATGCCGATAATCCAACGATAAACCAGGCATCCAGGAGTCATTAGGTGTGAGTAACTACAATGAGCAGTTCCTGAAGCAAAATCCGTTAGCGGTGTTAGGCGTACTCCGGGACTTAAATTCGCAGCAGGTTCCGCTGCGTATTTCCTGGTCAGGTGGCCAGTTCATCAGCAAAATACTGGCGGTCAGCCCGGACGAACTGATCATGGATTTTGGTAGTCAGGAATATGAAAACCAGGCCGTGCAGCGGGCCAGTCAGATAAAGATTATCGCCGAAACGCAGGGAGCCAAAGTGGAGTTCACCCTGCCACAGCTGAAAAAAGGCGAATACCAGCGGCTACCCGCATTTATCTCATCATTGCCGCCATCTCTGTGGTTCGTCCAGCGTCGGGAATATTTCCGTATCGGTGCTCCACTGCATCCCCCCTATCGCTGCACGGTAAAAATGCCGGATAACAGCACGCTGTGTTTTCGCTTATTCGATTTGTCTCTTGGCGGTATGGGCGGGCTGTTAGAAACGGCAAAACCAGAGGGACTGGTAGAAGGCATGCGCTTTTCACAGGTTGAACTGAACATGGAGCAATGGGGAGTGTATCAGGTGGACGCCCAGCTAATTTCCATTAGCGAACGCAAAGTTATCGACGGGAAAAACGAAACAATTACCACTCCCCGCCTGAGCTTTCGTTTTCTCAACGTCGGCCCGGCGGTGGAGCGTAACCTACAGCGGATTATTTTTTCCCTCGAGCGCGAGGCCCGGGAAAAGTCGAATAAGGTGCGCGATTAGCATCACCTGAATTACATCACATCCAGCGCTTGTTGAAGCTTCCAGATATAGCGCGGAGCCTGCGGCGCCGGATGATTATCCGCAACATGTTCAATAAATTCATCCGGGCTGAGATCGTTTATCTTATTAATGGCTTTTTTCCTGTCAGAGGAGAACGTTCGCAGCAGCGCGCCCGCACCGTTGGCGTACGATACCACCAGCGCATATTGCATCACCTGCGGATCTTCGATCCCGGCCAGCGGCCCGGTCTCAAGAATGCTCAGGTATGCGGCCCCCATCGAGATATTGCGCTCAGGATTTTTCAGCTCGCTGGTCGACGGCTCGCCACTCCACCCCATGCGACGATAAACATCACGCCCTGACGTAGAGGCTTTTAACTGCATCAGGCCAATCGCATTAGACTTACTGACCGCATTCGGGTTTCCACCTGATTCAATGGCGATGATAGCGGTAATCAATTGTGGACTGACACCCCAGGCCGCACCGGCTTTTTCGCTGATCGGCATCCATTGCATTGCGCGTTTAACCGGAACTTCAGCATTCCACGGCGAATTTTTGTAATCCTGTTTTGAACTACAGCCCGCAAGTAATACAACCAAAAAAGCAAACCATCTCAATTTCACGTCATCTATCCTTATAGCCGGAACCTGTCGCTGAGGTGACAACGACATACCTACGCGGCATGATATACATTTGGTTTTAGTTGTAGCAAGGAAATGCCATGTCCCGGTTTCACTTAATTGCCCCGTCGGGCTACTGTATCAACCAGCAGGCTGCCTTACGCGGGCTGGCGCGTCTTACTGAGGCCGGTCATCAGGTCGACAATTCAGCGGTCATTGCGCGCCGCTGCCAGCGTTTTGCGGGTACAGAAGCAGAACGGCTTGCTGATGTGAACGCGCTCGTAAATCTGAACACGCCCGATACCATTGTGATGGCAGTACGCGGCGGCTATGGCGCGAGCCGTTTACTGGCAGAGATTGACTGGCAGGCGCTGGCGAACCGTCAGCAACACAACCCGCTGCTGCTGTGCGGACACAGCGATTTTACCGCGATCCAGTGTGGTCTGCTGGCGCAGGGGAATGTGATTAGCTTCAGCGGCCCGATGCTGGCGGCTAACTTTGGCGCCGAGGAGATGAACGCATTTACCGAGCACCATTTCTGGCAGGCTGTTCGCAATGCCCAATTTACCCTCGAGTGGCAAGGTAACGGTCCGGCATGTGCGACCGAAGGTACGCTATGGGGCGGAAATCTGGCGATGCTCATTTCTCTGATGGGCACGCCGTGGATGCCCGCTATCGAAAACGGCATTTTGGTGCTGGAAGACATTAACGAGCATCCTTTTCGCATTGAACGCATGCTGCTGCAACTGTATCACGCAGGAATACTGGCCCGACAAAACGCCATTATCCTCGGCAGTTTTAGCGGCAGCGCACCTAATGATTACGACGCGGGTTACAGTCTTGACTCAGTTTGTGATTTTCTACGCGCCAGGTTATCGGTTCCGGTGATCGACGGCCTCGATTTTGGTCATGAACAACGCACCGTCACCTTGCCGTTGGGGGCAAGAGCGGTACTGAAAAATGATAAAAACGGCGCTCAGCTCACCTTAAGTGGGCATCCGGTACTTAAATCGTAAAAAAAGCGGTTAACAGGGCTAAGTAAAACGCTGTTTCTGTCGTTATTATGTTAGGGTTTATAAATACGAAACAGCGTAATTCAGGAGTAACCGAACGTTGGATGCCGCAGCAATAATTAGCCTTTTTATTTTGGGTTCCGTACTCGTCACCTGCAGTATCTTACTCAGTTCATTCTCATCACGTCTTGGTATCCCTATTCTGGTGATATTTCTCGCTATCGGTATGTTAGCGGGAGTCGACGGCGTGGGCGGTATTCCTTTCGATAACTACCCTTTCGCCTATATGGTGAGTAACCTGGCGCTGGCGGTTATCCTGCTCGACGGCGGGATGCGCACCCAGGCCAGCTCATTTCGTGTCGCGTTAGGCCCGGCGCTGTCGCTGGCGACCGTCGGGGTGCTGATTACCTCCGGACTCACCGGCATGATGGCCGCGTGGCTGTTTCATCTGGATCTTATTGAAGGACTCCTGATTGGCGCGATTGTCGGTTCAACCGATGCCGCGGCGGTTTTTTCCCTGCTCGGCGGCAAGGGGCTTAACGAACGTGTTGGCTCTACGCTGGAAATTGAATCCGGGAGTAATGACCCGATGGCGGTGTTTTTAACCATCACGCTTATCGCCATGATTCAAAATCACGAGACTGGATTAAGCTGGATGTTTGCGGTGCATATTATCCAGCAGTTCGGCTTAGGGATCATACTGGGCCTCGGTGGGGGCTACCTGCTTCAGCAAATGATTAACCGCATTTCACTGCCTGCCGGGCTTTATCCGCTACTGGCCTTAAGCGGTGGGATACTGATTTTTGCCCTGACCACTGCACTGGAAGGCAGCGGTATTCTGGCGGTCTATCTGTGTGGTTTCCTGCTGGGTAATCGCCCCATCCGCAACCGATTTGGCATTCTGCAAAACTTCGACGGTCTGGCATGGCTGGCGCAAATCGCCATGTTCCTGGTGCTGGGACTGCTGGTTACGCCGTCCGACCTGCTGCCTATCGCGATCCCTGCGCTGATTTTGTCTGCATGGATGATATTCATTGCCCGTCCGCTTTCGGTCTTCGCCGGACTGCTGCCGTTTCGTGGCTTCAATCTGCGCGAGCGCATTTTCATCAGTTGGGTGGGCCTGCGCGGTGCAGTCCCCATCATCCTCGCCGTGTTCCCAATGATGGCGGGTCTGGAGAATGCGCGCCTGTTCTTTAACGTCGCGTTCTTCGTGGTTCTGATCTCGCTGCTGTTTCAGGGAACGTCGCTTTCCTGGGCCGCCAAAAAAGCCAAAGTGGTGGTTCCTCCCGTCGGCTGGCCCGTTTCGCGCATTGGTCTGGATATTCACCCGGAAAACCCCTGGGAGCAGTTTGTTTATCAGCTCAGCGCGGATAAGTGGTGTGTAGGAGCCGCATTGCGTGACCTGCATATGCCGGAAGAGACGCGAATTGCCGCCCTGTTTCGGGACAACGTGCTGTTTCACCCATCCGGCAGTACGCGGCTGCGTGAAGGCGATGTTCTGTGCGTCATTGGCCGCGAGCGCGATCTCCCTGCTCTCGGCAAGCTGTTCAGCCAGTCGCCGCCGGTGTCGTTAGACCAGCGCTTCTTCGGTGATTTTATTCTCGAGGCCAGCGCAAAATATGCCGATGTGGCACTGATTTATGGCCTGGAAGATGGCACAGAGTATCGTGATAAACAGCAAACGCTGGGTGAAATTGTCCAGCATCTGCTTGGCGCCGCGCCGGTCGTCGGTGACCAGGTCGAATTTGCTGGCATGATCTGGACGGTTGCTGAGAAAGAAGATAATGCGGTGCTGAAGGTCGGTGTTCGCGTTGCTGAAGATGAGGATGAGGCGCGTTGATGCTTTTTGCCGGGCGGCGGCAGCGCTTTGCCCGGTTTGCGCTCTGCGTCGCATAAACGGTGGAGCCGGATGAAGCGCATCAGCGTCGACATCCGGCTTCATATACGTTACACCGTCACAACCGGCACGCGCAGCGCCAGAGAACACATCAACTCGTAGCCCACCGTACCCGCTGCGCTGGCCACATCGTCAATTTTAATCTCTTTGCCCCACAGCTCTACCGGCGTCCCGATCCCCGCCTGCGGACACGGTGTCAGATCTACCGCCAGCATATCCATTGAGACCGTCCCCACCGTTGTAGTGCGTACGCCGTCCACCAGCACCGGCGTTCCGCTTGGCGCATGGCGCGGATAACCGTCTGCATACCCGGTCGCCACAATGCCAATACGCTGCTCGCCACTGGCGGTATAGCGTCCCCCGTAGCCCACCCGGTCTCCTGCTTTCAGCGTCTGTATGCCGATTATCTCGCTGCTCAGGGTCATGACCGGTTTCAGGCCAGTATTGGCGATGTCCCGCCACTGTCCCGAAGGTGATGCACCATACAAAATAATGCCCGGGCGCACCCAGTCATAATGTGCTTCAGGGTGCCACAGCGTGGCGGCCGAATTGGACAGCGACCGTCTGCACTCCAGCCCTTCTGTCGCCTGTGCAATCCGCGCCATAGCTTCCTGAATACCTTCCGGGTGCTCCGCATCTGCAAAGTGGGACATCAGCGTCATTTCACCGACGTTGGGCATTGCCCGCAGCTGTTGCCAGACCGTTGATACTCTTTCCGGTAAAAAACCCAGTCGGTTCATGCCGCTGTTCACCTTCAGGTAAACATCCAGCGGCGCGTTGAGGCGCGCATTCTGCAGCGCTTTTAATTGCCAGTTACTGTGTACACAAGTGGTCAGACGATATTTGTCATACACCATCAGGTCTTCGGCGTGGAAAAATCCCTCCAGCATGAGTATCGGGCCTTTCCACCCGCGCTCACGCAGGGTTATCGCTTCTTCAAGATTGAGCATGGCAAAACCGTCGGTTGTGCCCAGCGCATTCCAGACACGTTCAATGCCGTGTCCGTATGCATTGGCTTTCACCACCGACCAGACGCGGGCGTCCGGCGCGGCCTGGCGGGTAATGGTCAGGTTTTGTTTCAACGCCTGCAGGTCAATGCTGGCCAGTATCGGGCGAGTCATCTCACGTCCTTATCAGTTATGTGCGCCATGTAAATGCCGTGGACGAGATGGGGTAAACCCCGGGCTGTAACGCGCCACGCTCAGATCGTCGTAAGGAATGGCTGGTGTGCGGCCAGACAGAATGTCGCTCAGCAACTGACCCGAACCGCAGGCCATGGTCCAGCCCAGCGTGCCGTGGCCGGTATTAAGCAGTAGATTCTTAAAGCGCGTTCGCCCGATCACTGGCGTACCGTCCGGCGTCATCGGACGCAGCCCGGTCCAGAAGGTTGCCTGCTCCACATGCCCACCGCGTGGGAAGAGATCGCGAACGACCATCTCCAGCGTTTCACGGCGGGGTTGCAGCAATTCCGTATTGAAGCCGACAATCTCCGCCATGCCGCCAACGCGAATACGGTTATCAAAGCGGGTAATGGCGATTTTGTAGGTTTCATCAAGGATCGTTGAAACCGGCGCGCCGTCATCTTGCGCCACCGGAATGGTCAATGAATAGCCTTTGAGCGGATAGACCGGAATATCAACGATCCCCTTCAGCATCGCCGTAGAGTACGAGCCGAACGCCATTACATAGGCATCGGCTTTGACTATCTCCTCGCCACACTGAACGCCATAAATCTGCTCACCATCGCTCAACAGCTTATCGACCGGAGTATTAAAGCGAAATTTCACACCCGCCTGCTCCGCCATCAGCGCCAGACGCTGGGTAAACAGCTGGCAGTCACCCGTTTCGTCATTCGGTAAACGCAGACCACCGGTCAGCTTGTGTGCCACTTCCGCCAGCGCCGGTTCAACTTCCGCCAGGCGGCTTGCTTCCAGGAGCTGATACGGCACGCCGGCGTCTTCGAGGACGGCGATGTCGCGGGTCGCGTTCTCATACTGTTGAGCGGTACGGAACAGTTGCAACGTTCCACCCTGGCGTCCTTCGTACTCGATACCGGTAGAGGCGCGTAGCGCTTTCAGGCAATCACGGCTGTATTCCGCCAGTCGCACCATCCGGCCCTTGTTTTCCATGTAATGGCTGGTGTCGCAGTTGCGTAGCATCTGCCACATCCATTTCAACTGGAACTGCGTCCCGTCGAGGCGAACGGCCAGCGGCGCATGGCGCTGAAACATCCATTTAATTGCTTTAAGCGGTACGCCTGGCGCCGCCCAGGGTGCTGCATAACCTGGAGAGATTTGCCCCGCGTTCGCCGCACTGGTTTCCAGTGCCGGACCGGGCTCACGATCAATGACGGTGACTTCGTGTCCAGCCTGACTTAAGTACCAGGCGCTGGTCACGCCAACGACACCACTTCCCAGTATGACAACTCGCATAGCCACTCCGTTAACAGTAAAAGAACAATCATCTAATTACATCTTGATAACTCAGTTGAAAATATTATTCAACATATGGCTTTTTTATGGTGACTTATCTCACATATGGCGGTGATGGCGGGGAACTCCCTGCTTTGGTATCTCCTGCTGTGCGTTATTTTTATCCAGCATAAAATTTTGCGGCCATACCGTTTTTCGACGCCTCGCTAACAAGAAATCGCAAAGAAAAAAATTCAGCCGCAGCACGTTTTTTAACACCATGATCTATGCTTGAAATGAGGTACTCCAGACAGAGAGTGCCGCCAACAATGAGGGTGCGCGAATGGCTACGATTGATTCCATGAACAAGGACAGCACACGGTTAAGCGATGGACCCGACTGGACGTTTGATCTGCTGGATGTCTATCTGGCGGAAATAGACCGCGTGGCGAAACTCTACAGACTGGATACCTACCCGCACCAAATCGAGGTGATCACCTCCGAACAAATGATGGACGCTTACTCCAGCGTCGGGATGCCAATCAACTATCCGCACTGGTCGTTTGGTAAAAAATTTATTGAAACCGAGCGTTTGTATAAGCATGGTCAGCAGGGGCTGGCCTATGAGATTGTTATCAACTCCAATCCGTGTATCGCGTATCTGATGGAGGAGAACACCATCACCATGCAGGCGTTGGTGATGGCGCATGCCTGCTACGGACATAACTCCTTCTTTAAAAACAACTATTTGTTCCGTAGCTGGACGGATGCCAGCTCCATCGTTGATTACCTGATCTTCGCGCGAAACTATATTACCCAGTGTGAAGAGCGTTACGGCGTGGATGAAGTCGAAAAGCTCCTCGACTCCTGTCACGCGCTGATGAACTACGGCGTGGATCGTTACAAACGCCCGCAAAAAATCTCCCTACAGGAAGAGAAAGCCCGACAGAAAAGCCGTGAAGAGTATCTGCAAAGCCAGGTAAATATGTTGTGGCGTACGCTGCCGAAGAAAGAAGAAGAGAAAACCGTTGCAGAAGCCCGACGTTATCCTTCTGAACCGCAGGAGAACCTGCTGTACTTCATGGAGAAGAACGCCCCGCTGCTGGAATCCTGGCAACGCGAAGTGCTGCGCATTGTGCGCAAGGTCAGCCAGTATTTTTATCCGCAGAAACAGACCCAGGTGATGAACGAAGGGTGGGCCACTTTCTGGCATTACACCATCCTTAATCACCTTTATGACGAAGGTAAAGTCACCGAACGGTTTATGCTGGAGTTTTTACATAGCCATACCAATGTGGTGTTCCAGCCGCCGTACAACAGCCCGTGGTATAGCGGGATAAATCCCTATGCTCTGGGTTTTGCCATGTTCCAGGATATTAAACGAATTTGTCAGTCGCCTACCGAAGAGGACAAATACTGGTTCCCGGATATAGCGGGTTCTGACTGGCTGGAAACCCTGCATTTCGCGATGCGCGATTTCAAAGATGAGAGCTTCATCAGCCAGTTCCTGTCACCGAAGGTTATGCGTGATTTCCGCCTGTTCACCGTGCTGGATGACGATCGTCATAATTATCTGGAGATTTCCGCGATTCACAACGAGGAAGGATATCGTGAGATCCGCAACAGGCTGTCGTCGCAATATAACCTGAGCAACCTTGAGCCGAATATTCAAATCTGGAATGTCGATCTGCGCGGCGACCGCTCGCTCACCTTGCGCTATATTCCGCATAACCGCGCTCCGCTGGATAAAGGACGCAAAGAGGTGCTCAAGCATGTGCACCGGCTCTGGGGTTTTGACGTGATGCTGGAGCAGCAGAATGAAGACGGCAGTGTGGAACTGCTGGAGCGTTGCCCGTCGAGGATGAACGGTCTGTAAATCTTATTGCCGGATGGCGACGCGAAAACGTCTTATCCGGCCTACAAAGCATTTCGTAGGCCGGATAAGCTGCGATTAGCGCCCCTGAATAGCTAAATCGCCCGGCAGGTTTTTCTGCATACGATGCCAAATTTCGCCGCTGTCGTGACCATAGCGACGCACCGTTTCATATACCTGCTCATGAGCACCCTGATCACAAAGTTCTGACAGCTTACGGTAAAAGCTCAGCGCCAGCGCGCGGGCTTCCGGATTGGCGAAATAATGGCGGCCAATGCGGGTATATAATCCCTTCATTCCATTGAGGATCAAACCGTAAATCGGATTGCCAGAGGCAAATGCCAGACCGCGGAAAATGTTATAGTCCAGATCGGCGAACGCATCAGCATGGTCGGCCACCTGATTTGCCGTTGCCAGAACCTCCTGTGCTTTATCAGGATGCTGGCGAAACGCGGTACGAACAAAGATCGTCGAGATGTTGGTACGCACGGACAGCAGATTATCAATAAGCTGCGGCACGCTCTCGTGATCGAGACGCGCCAGCGTTTCAAGGATATTTAGCCCGGAGGTTTCCCAGAAGTTATTCACCTTCGTCGGCTTGCCGTGTTGAATGGTCAACCAGCCGTCCCGCGCCAGACGCTGTAATACCTCGCGTAACGTGGTACGTGTCACTCCAATCAGTTCAGAGAGTTCACGTTCAGCAGGCAAAATAGTGCCAGGTGGGAAGCGGTTATTCCAGATACTTTCAATGATGTACTCTTCCGCGAACCCAGCCGGGCTTTGCGCCTTAATGACCATAGTGATAATTCCATTACACAGCAAAACATAGTTACAGTTATCATACCAGACGGGCTACATGGCTGATAGCTGACGCAATGAAGAAAAAGTGGATCAAGGCTTCATTTTCCAGATTACGCTGAAGCACAGCCAGCCTTGTCCGTCGCGTGAATAGCTTGCCTGTACTCCCTCCTCCCGCTAAGCTTTGCGGTCAAACATAAAAACATGATTTCATTTTTAAAGGTAGGGAAATCACCATGGAGCTATCATGGGGCCGCGCTATGTGGCGCAATTTTTTAGGTCAATCACCTGACTGGTACAAACTTGCACTACTCGTATTCTTAGTCGTTAACCCGGTTATATTTTTCATCAATCCCTTTATTGCGGGCTGGCTGTTGGTGGCCGAGTTCATTTTTACGCTGGCGATGGCGTTAAAATGTTACCCGCTGCTACCAGGCGGGCTGCTAGCCATCGAGGCGGTCATCATCGGCATGACCAGTGCCACACATGTGCGTGAAGAGGTTGCCGCTAACCTTGAGGTGCTATTGCTGCTGATGTTTATGGTGGCTGGCATCTACTTTATGAAGCAGTTGCTGCTGTTTATTTTCACCCGCCTACTGCTTACGATTCGCTCCAAGATGCTGCTGTCGCTGGCATTTTGCGTTGCCGCCGCCTTCCTTTCTGCATTCCTGGATGCGCTGACCGTCGTTGCCGTGGTAATCAGCGTAGCGGTTGGTTTTTATGGTATCTACCATCGTTTCGCCTCTTCCCGCACGGAAGACAACAATATGCTCGATGACAGCCATATCGATCAGCACAATAAGGTCGTACTGGAGCAGTTCCGTGGTTTTCTACGCAGCCTGATGATGCATGCGGGTGTCGGTACGGCGTTAGGCGGCGTAATGACTATGGTCGGCGAACCGCAAAACCTGATTATCGCCAAAGCGGCTGGCTGGCATTTTGGTGACTTTTTCCTGCGCATGTCGCCGGTCACCGTCCCGGTGCTGATTTGCGGCCTGTTAACCTGCATGCTGGTTGAGAAATTGCGCTGGTTTGGCTATGGCGAAACGCTGCCGGAGACCGTCCGCGATGTCCTGCAACAGTTTGACGATCAAAGCCGTCAGCAGCGTACTCGTCAGGAAAAAATCAAACTGATTGTCCAGGCGATTATCGGTATCTGGCTGGTGGTTGCCCTGGCCCTGCATCTGGCGGAAGTCGGATTAATCGGTCTGTCCGTCATTATCCTGGCCACGTCGTTGACCGGCGTTACTGACGAACACGCGATTGGTAAAGCGTTTACCGAGTCGCTGCCTTTCACCGCCCTGCTGACCGTGTTCTTCTCTATCGTTGCGGTGATTATCGATCAACAGCTCTTTTCACCGATTATTCAGTTTGTTTTGCAGTCTTCTGAACATGCTCAACTGACGCTGTTCTACCTCTTTAACGGTCTGCTGTCTTCAATCTCGGATAACGTGTTTGTCGGCACCATCTACATTAACGAAGCCAAAGCCGCGTTGGAACATGGGACCATCAGCCTTAACCAATTTGAGCTGTTAGCGGTGGCGATCAATACCGGGACTAACCTGCCTTCCGTTGCTACACCAAACGGCCAGGCGGCATTCCTGTTCCTGCTGACCTCCGCGCTGGCACCATTGATTCGACTCTCTTATGGCCGCATGGTGTGGATGGCTCTGCCTTATACTCTCGTCCTGACGCTGGTTGGTCTGATATGCGTCGAGTTCACGCTTGTTCCGGTGACTGAGTGGATGACCCAGGCGGGCTGGTTAGCTACACTTTCATAACAATTTACCGGGCAAATCACTGCCCGGTTTGACTTTTTGCATGATAATTATCCGATTACTCAAATTTTCAATTCCTGCTAGTGGCGCATAAATTGAATTGGTTTAAACTGCGCTCTCTACGCATGTTGCAGGGAAATTATTATGTTGCGATTTTTAAACCAGTGCTCCCGAGGTCGTGGTGCATGGTTATTGTTGGCGTTAACCGCCTTTGCGCTGGAGCTTGTCGCGCTGTGGTTCCAGCACGTCATGCTGCTAAAACCTTGCGTGTTGTGTATTTACGAACGTAGCGCATTATTTGGCGTGATGGGCGCGGGGCTGGTGGGGGCTATCGCACCAAAAACGCCGCTGCGCTATGTGGCGATGATTATCTGGATTTACAGTGCCTGGCGCGGGCTGCAGTTAGCTTATGAGCACACCATGATTCAGTTGCACCCATCACCGTTTATGACCTGTGATTTTGCAGCACGCTTCCCGAGCTGGCTGCCGCTGGACAAATGGCTGCCGCAGGTGTTTTTAGCATCCGGTGACTGTGCTGAACGCCAGTGGTCTTTTTTAACCCTGGAAATGCCACAGTGGCTGTTGGGGATCTTCGCCGCTTACCTGGTGGTCGCCGTGCTGGTAGTCATAGCACAGCCGTTTAAACCGAAAAAACGTGACCTCTTCGGTCGCTAACAGAGACGCTCCTTCGGGAGCGTTTTTTTTGCCTTAAATTCATTGCCTGCTGGCATCTATAAGATGTATATTAAATGCATCTTATAGATGCCACACCAAGGAGATGTCTGATGTCCCATTTACGCATCCCGGCAAACTGGAAAGTAAAACGCTCTACTCCCTTCTTTACCAAAGACAACGTCCCGGCAGCACTTCTTTCTCACCATAACACCGCAGCAGGCGTGTTTGGACAGCTCTGCGTAATGGAAGGTACGGTAACGTATTATGGCTTTGCCAATGAAGACGCAAAAGAACCTGAAGTGAAAGTGGTGATTAATGCCGGTCAGTTCGCAACCAGCCCACCGCAGTACTGGCATCGCGTTGAATTAAGCGACGATGCGCAATTCAACATTAACTTCTGGGTGGAAGATGACAACCACTCCGATGAGATGTATCAGGCGAAAAAGTCTTAACCCTTAACGCCTGCTAATCGATGGGCGGCTCAGTCCGCCCATGAAGGTTTGTTCAGGATATGATCCTGCCAGTCACGCACTTCCGATTCTTTCACCGCAATATGACGAACTGAGATACGTTCACCGTGCATCGCCGCTTTTGATCCTGTCAGCAACGGGTGCCACTCCGGCAGCCCTTTTCCTTCTGCGAGCAGACGATAGGCGCAGGTCATCGGCAACCATTCAAAAGTCGGCAGATTATCACGCGTCAGTTTGATGCAGTCAGGCTCGTACTCGAATCGACGTTCGTAATTACGACACTGGCAGGTTTTAATGTTGAGCTGACGACAGGCGACGTTGGTAAAGTAGATTTCGTCAGTGTCTTCATCCATCAGCTTATGCAGGCAGCATTGACCGCACCCGTCACATAATGACTCCCACTCGGCATCGGTCATTTCATCAAGGGTTTTACTTTGCCAGAAAGGTATGTCGCTCATCAGGGTTTCCGCTATTGCAATAAAGCTGCACCTTATAACCAGTCTGGCACGCTGATGCAAGTTTTGCCGCCCGAAAAGGCGGCAAGCAGAGATTACAGCACGCGGGTTGTTAGCGTTTGACCGTGAAAACTGATGGCCAGTTCGTCGCCGCTGCTTAAAGGTCCCACGCCTGCTGGCGTTCCCGTTAGCACCACATCGCCCGCTTTGAGGGTAAAGAAACGGCTCATATAAGCAATCAAGGGAACGATGTGATGGATCATGTCCGCCGTGGAGCCGTGCTGGCGAGTTTCACCGTTGACCGTTAATCCAAGCATCGTATCCTGCGGATCGCCATTAAATTCCGCCACCGGAATAAATCCAGACAGCGGGCAAGAGTTATCAAAACCCTTCGCTTTTTCCCATGGCTGCCCCGCCTTCTTCATTTTGCCCTGAATATCGCGCAGGGTCAGATCCAGCGCGACACCATAACCGGCAATGGCTTTGCGCACATGATCTTCTGTCGCTTGCCGCAGGGTCGCGCCGATCAGCACAGCCAGCTCAACTTCATGGTGGACAGACCCCATATCAGATGGGATCACCAGCGGCTGGCGCAAATCGCACAGCGCGGTTTCCGGTTTAATAAACAGAACCGGTTCTTCCGGGGTGGTTCCGCCCATCTCTTTAATATGGTTGGCATAGTTACTCCCTACGCAAACCACCTTACTCACCGGATAATCCAGCAGAGCACCATGCCAGTTGTGATGTTGATACATTACTTTCCCCTAACGTAGTCATAGATTTCAGGTACTGCATCGATGGAACGTGCTGCTGCCGGATGCAGTTTAACGTTTAGCGTCTGGTGTATTTTGTTTTGCCGCTGCCAGATGCTGTTTAAGTAAATCTTCTGGCGGCGGGGGTATTTGTAAATAATAGCCCTGCTCAGTCAGGGCCTGTTTTACTTTTTCAAGATCGGCATTAACTAATTTTTTACGCCCATCAAGCGGTAACATCATTGCCAGCGTCGGCTGACCAAATCCTCTCATCAGTTCTTCAGGAACGCGCGAGAAATCGTCTTTTTTTTCGACATATAAATAGGTCTGGTCACGTTTGCTGCTTCGGTAGATCACACAAAACATATCTTTTACTCTGAATTCACGGAATGGTGGCTTGCCTCAATATAATACTGACTATAACATGCCTTATAGTCTTCGGAATATCACCCCGCGCTGGGGATGATAAATAGCAAATTGAGTAAGGCCAGGATGTCAAACACGCCAATCGAGCTTAAAGGCAGTAGCTTCACCTTATCAGTGGTTCATTTACATGAAGCAGAACCCGAGGTTATTCGTCAGGCGTTGGAAGACAAAATCGCGCAGGCACCGGCTTTTTTAAAACATGCTCCCGTGGTGGTTAACGTGAGTGGTCTTGAAAGCCCGGTAAACTGGTCAGCGCTGCAGAAAGTTGTCGCGTCTACCGGATTGCGCATTATTGGCGTTAGCGGATGCAAAGACGCCAGACTAAAGGCAGAAATCGACGAAATGGGTCTTCCTTTACTGACTGAAGGTAAAGAAAAAGCTATTCGTCCTGCGCCTGTTGAGGTCCCGGCTCCCGTCGCTCCGCCGCAAAACGTTACTCCCATCACAAAAACACGATTAATAAATGTGCCGGTTCGTTCCGGTCAGCGCATTTATGCTCCACAATGTGATCTGATTGTTACAAGCCACGTCAGTGCGGGCGCAGAGCTTATCGCTGATGGCAATATTCATGTTTATGGAATGATGAGAGGCCGTGCGCTGGCAGGTGCAAGCGGCGATCGTGAAGCGCAAATTTTTTGTACCCATCTGACGGCAGAACTGGTGTCTATCGCAGGTGTTTATTGGCTGAGTGATAAAATCCCAGCAGAATTTTATGGCAAAGCGGCCCGTCTGCAATTAGCAGAGAACGCTTTGACAGTTCAACCGTTGAATTGATCCCTTTTTAACAAGGAATTTCTATGGCACGCATTATTGTTGTTACTTCGGGTAAAGGGGGCGTTGGCAAAACCACCTCCAGCGCGGCCATCGCTACAGGTTTGGCCCAGAAGGGAAAGAAAACTGTCGTTATTGATTTTGATATCGGCCTGCGTAACCTCGATCTGATTATGGGTTGTGAACGCCGCGTCGTTTACGACTTCGTCAACGTTATTCAGGGCGATGCGTCGTTAAATCAGGCGTTAATCAAAGATAAGCGTACCGAAAATCTCTTTATTCTTCCGGCCTCACAGACTCGCGATAAAGACGCGCTGACGCGTGAAGGCGTCGCGAAAGTTCTGGACGACCTGAAAACGATGGAATTCGATTTCATCGTCTGCGACTCCCCAGCGGGTATTGAAACCGGCGCGCTGATGGCCCTGTATTTTGCCGATGAAGCGATTATCACCACTAACCCGGAAGTCTCCTCTGTACGTGACTCTGACCGTATTCTGGGTATTCTGGCGTCGAAATCTCGTCGTGCGGAAAACGGTGAGGATCCGATTAAAGAGCATTTGTTGCTGACGCGCTACAACCCTGGCCGCGTAAATAAAGGTGACATGCTGAGCATGGAAGACGTACTGGAAATTCTGCGAATCAAGCTGGTTGGCGTGATTCCTGAAGATCAGTCAGTCCTGCGCGCGTCTAACCAGGGTGAGCCGGTTATTCTCGACATCAATGCTGATGCCGGTAAAGCCTATGCTGATACCGTAGACCGTCTGTTGGGAGAAGAACGTCCTTTCCGCTTCATTGAAGAAGAGAAGAAAGGTTTCCTCAAACGCCTGTTCGGAGGATAAGTTATGGCATTACTGGATTTTTTTCTCTCGCGGAAAAAGAGCACAGCGAACATCGCTAAAGAGCGACTGCAGATTATTGTTGCGGAACGTCGTCGTAGTGACGCCGAGCCACATTATTTACCGCAACTGAGGAAAGATATTCTCGAGGTTATCTGCAAGTATGTACAAATTGATCCCGAAATGGTCACCGTACAGCTTGAACAAAAAGACGGCGATATTTCTATCCTCGAACTTAACGTGACATTACCTGAAGCTGAAGAGTCTAAATAACGGCTTTGCTCAGTGAGTTATAGTTGCAAAAAAGGCAGATTATTCTGCCTTTTTTATTTTCAGTTTCTTGCCAGCTGTTGCGGATTTATTCCAAAGTAAACTTTGGATAGTTTTCGGCAAAATAGCGGCGCAAATACTCAACCGTAATACGGATTTTTGCCGACGTCGCCAGCCGAGAAACATAAACCGCCCATATATTTGCTGGTTGATAATACTCGGGTAATACGTGTACCAGATGTCCACCGGCAATGTTGTCGCAAACGTCCCACCACGAACGCAGGGCAATTCCCTGCCCATCAAGACACCACTGATGTACCACTTCGCCATGATTAGACGACAGAGGCCCCGTAACTTTAATTGAGTGAGCGCCCTCTTTATTACGCATTTGCCAGATGCCAAACGGATGGTCGCGCTCTTTGATAACCAGACAAGGAAAAGTGGAGAGATCGTTGAGTTGCTTCGGCGTCCCGTGCTGCGCCACAAATTCCGGCGAAGCGCACAGAATACGGTAGTTAGTCGCCAGCTTGCGGGCAATCAGGTTCGGCGCGATATCATCCCCGATACGAATATCAAGATCGACGCCCTCATTCACCATATCCACCAGGCGGTCTTCAACATCGAACCTCAGTTCTAACTGCGGGTACGCTTTTGCCAGCGCAGACAGCGCCGGAGCCACCACCCGACGGCCAAAACCAAAGCTACTAATAATGCGTAGCATCCCCTGCGGGATCTGCCTGGCATCAGACAACTCGTCCATCATCTGATCGACATCCTGCAGGATCCGCTGCGCCCATTCGTAGATCCGCTCCCCCTCTTCCGTGATGGTTACACGCCGCGTTGTCCGGTGCAGCAGCACCACGTTCAGCGTCTGCTCCAGCAGGGCTACTCGCTTACTGATAAAAGCCGGTGATACACCCAGTTCCTCGGCAACGGCGGCAAATCCTGCCCGACGGGCAACCAGCATAAAGACGCGTAAATCATTTAGCAGCGGCAGATTATTCATGATCTGTGTTTTATGTTTCACCAGTTAGGGGGATTAACTATTAATCAGTCAATTATAGGATAAGGGGAAAGTCAATTTTGATGGCGTACAAGTGAGAGCTGCTATGAAGAAAACCTGTCGTATTGCCGCTATCCCCGGAGATGGCATTGGTAAAGAAGTGCTGCCTGAAGGCATTCATGTGTTACAGGCAGCCGCCGAGCGTTGGGGGTTGTCGCTCAGCTTTGAGCAAATGGAATGGGCGAGCTGCGAGTACTACACCCATCACGGTAAAATGATGCCGGATGACTGGCATGAGCAGTTGCAATCCTTTGATGCTATCTATTTTGGCGCCGTTGGCTGGCCGGACACCGTACCGGACCACATCTCTTTATGGGGCTCGCTGCTTAAGTTTCGCCGCGAATTCGACCAGTACGTCAACCTGCGTCCGGTACGCCTGTTCCCGGGAGTCCCTTGCCCACTGGCGGGCAAACAGCCAGGCGACATTGATTTCTACGTCGTACGCGAGAACACCGAGGGAGAATACTCTTCTCTCGGCGGACGCGTGAGTGAAGGGACGGAACACGAGGTGGTTATCCAGGAGTCGGTCTTCAGGTGATGCTGCCAACTTACTGATTTAGTGTATGATGGTGTTTTTGAGGTGCTCCAGTGGCTTCTGTTTCTATCAGCTGTCCCTCCTGTTCAGCTACTGACGGGGTGGTGCGTAACGGCAAAAGCACCGCCGGACATCAGCGCTATCTCTGCTCTCACTGCCGTAAAACATGGCAACTGCAGTTCACTTACACCGCTTCTCAACCCGGTACGCACCAGAAAATCATTGATATGGCCATGAATGGCGTTGGATGCCGGGCAACCGCCCGCATTATGGGCGTTGGCCTCAACACGATTTTCCGCCATTTAAAAAACTCAGGCCGCAGTCGGTAACCTCGCGCATACAGCCGGGCAGTGACGTCATCGTCTGCGCGGAAATGGACGAACAGTGGGGATACGTCGGGGCTAAATCGCGCCAGCGCTGGCTGTTTTACGCGTATGACAGGCTCCGGAAGACGGTTGTGGCGCACGTATTCGGTGAACGCACTCTGGCCACACTGGAGCGTCTTCTGAGCCTGCTGTCGGCCTTTGAGGTCGTGGTATGGATGACGGATGGCTGGCCGCTGTATGAATCCCGCCTGAAGGGAAAGCTGCACGTTATCAGCAAGCGTTACACTCAGCGCATTGAGCGGCATAACCTGAATCTGAGGCAGCACCTGGCAAGGCTGGGACGGAAGTCGCTGTCGTTCTCAAAATCGGTGGAGCTGCATGACAAAGTCATCGGGCATTATCTGAACATAAAACACTATCAATAAGTTGGAGTCATTACCGGTCTTCACCCGTCGCGGCGTGGATCGTATATTGCGTTACGCTTTCGAGCTGGCGCAAAACCGCCCGCGCAAAACCCTGACCTCGGCGACCAAATCCAATGGTCTGGCCATCAGCATGCCTTACTGGGACGAGCGTGTTGAAGCAATGGCGGCTAACTATCCTGAGATCCGTTGGGATAAACAGCATATCGATATACTGTGCGCCCGCTTTGTGATGCAGCCGGAGCGCTTTGACGTTGTGGTTGCTTCCAACCTGTTCGGCGACATCCTCTCCGATCTGGGTCCGGCCTGTACCGGGACGATTGGCATCGCACCTTCTGCCAACTTAAACCCGGAACGCACCTTCCCGTCCCTGTTCGAGCCAGTACATGGTTCGGCTCCCGATATTTACGGAAAAAACATCGCCAACCCGATTGCCACTATCTGGGCTGGCGCCATGATGCTGGACTTCCTTGGCAACGGTGATGCCAACTATAAGGCTGCCCACGACGGTATTCTGGCGGCAATTGAGCACGTTATTGCCAGTGGCCCGAAAACACCGGATATGAAAGGCTGCGCCACCACGCAACAGGTGGGAGAAGCCATCTGTCAGGCACTACGTTAGAGGTCAAACCACGAAATATGAGCCGCGTCACTGACGCGGCTTTTTTATGCGCTTTGTGGAGCCAATAACCTGCGCTAATTCACCTTTTATTATTTCCGTTCCGTGTTTTATTGCTTCACACATCGGGCAATTGTTTAATTCATGTAAAGAACAAATAATAAAATTGTTAAATAAAAAATAACTCATTCTACCCCTACAGCATGATAACAACGACAGGCTAATGCCATACGCGGGCAACTGTGCCCAGGAGATCCCATGTTGAGCAACGTCAAGAAAAAAGACATGCCGCTGATAGCCATCAGCCTGGTGGCTATTCTTTTCATCGCCGCCACACTTAGTCTCTTCCCTCAGCAGTCTGCACAAGTCGCAAATACCCTTTTTAACGGCGTTACCCGGATGCTGGGTTCCGCCGTGCAGATCCTCGTTCTGATGGCTATGGGTCTGGTCGTCTGGCTGGCTACCAGCAAATACGGCAACATCCGTCTGGGAGAAGGTAAAGCGGAATACAGCACGCTCTCTTGGCTGTTTATGTTTATATGCGCCGGATTAGGCTCCTCCACGCTCTACTGGGGCGTTGCTGAGTGGGCCTATTATTACCAGACCCCGGGTCTGAATATCGCGCCGCACTCGCAAAAAGCGCTGGAATACAGCCTGCCCTATTCCTTTTTCCATTGGGGGATCAGCGCATGGGCGACCTACACGTTGGCCTCATTAACCATGGCCTACCACTTCCATGTGCGTAAAAACAAAGGACTGAGCCTGTCCGGGATTATCGCCGCTATTACCGGCGTGCATCCGCAGGGTGTCTGGGGTCGCCTGGTTGACCTGATGTTCCTGATCGCGACAGTTGGCGCGTTAACTATCTCTCTGGTCGTCACCGCCGCCACCTTTACCCGCGGTTTGTCTGCCCTGACGGGGTTACCGGATAACTTCACGGTGCAGGCGTTTGTGATCCTGTTCTCTGGCGGCATTTTCTGCCTGAGTTCCTGGATTGGCATCAATAACGGTTTGCAACGTCTGAGCAAAATGGTCGGCTGGGGGGCGTTTTTACTGCCGCTGCTGGTGCTGATCGTCGGCCCGACCGAGTTCATCACCAATAACATCATCAACGCCATCGGCCTGACGACACAAAACTTTTTGCAAATGAGCCTCTTCACCGACCCGCTTGGCAACGGTGAGTTCACCCGTAACTGGACAGTGTTCTACTGGCTGTGGTGGATCTCCTACACGCCGGGCGTGGCAATGTTTGTCACTCGCGTATCTCGTGGTCGCAAAATCAAAGAGGTTATCTGGGCATTAATCCTCGGTAGCACTGTTGGCTGCTGGTTCTTCTTTGGCGTGATGGAAAGCTACTCCATTCACCAGTTTGTGAACGGTGTGATCGACGTACCGCAGGTTATGGCGACGCTGGGCGGTGAGACAGCCGTACAGCAAGTATTGATGTCGTTGCCTGCCGGGAAACTGTTTCTGGTGGCGTATCTGGCGATCATGATTATATTCCTCGCCTCACACATGGATGCTGTGGCCTACACCATGGCGGCCACCAGCACGCGCAACCTGCAGGAAGGGGAAGATCCGCAGCGCAGTCTTCGTCTGTTCTGGTGCGTGGTCATCACCCTGATCCCATTATCGATTTTGTTCACCGGCGCGTCCCTGGAAACCATGAAGACCACGGTGGTTCTGACCGCTCTTCCATTCCTCGCCATCCTGTTGGTGAAGGTTGGCGGTTTTCTGCGCTGGGTACGGCAGGACTATGCCCACGTTCCTGCGCATCAAATTGAAAGTCATATTCCCGAAGCGCCCGTTGACGTCCCGGTCGCGCCACCGGCCGGGACACTACTCAAAGGCGACAATTAAGCGCCAGTACAAAAATCCTCTTACTCACAAATTAAAGGTATTCCAATGAGCAATCTGAGCCCTGAGTTTATTCTGCCGCAAAATTTCTGTGCCAACCCGCAGGATGCCTGGACTATTCCGGCCCGGTTTTATACCGACCACCAGGCTTTCGAACACGAACAAGAAAAGGTGTTCGCTAAAAGCTGGATTTGCGTCGCCCACAGTAGCGAACTGGCGAAACCCAATGATTATGTTACCCGAGAAGTGATTGGCGAGAATATCGTGCTGGTACGTGGGCGCGATAACGTGCTGCGGGCCTTCTACAACGTCTGCCCGCATCGCGGTCATCAGTTGTTGAGCGGTGAGGGGAAAGCGAAAAATGTGATTACCTGCCCTTACCACGCATGGGCGTTCAAACTTGACGGCAATCTGGCGCATGCGCGTAACTGCGAAAACGTCGCCAACTTCGACAGCGAAAAAGCGCACCTTACACCGGTACGCCTGGAAGAATATGCCGGATTCGTGTTTATTAACATGGATCCGAACGCGGGCAGCGTGGAAGAACAACTCCCTGGACTTGCGGACAAAGTTATCGAAGCCTGCCCAGACGTGCATGACCTGAAACTTGCTGCACGTTTTACTACCCGTACCCCAGCCAACTGGAAGAATATCGTCGATAACTATCTGGAGTGCTACCACTGCGGTCCGGCCCATCCAGGTTTTTCCGACTCGGTCCAGGTTGACCGTTACTGGCATACCATGCACGGCAACTGGACGCTGCAATACGGTTTCGCCAAACCTTCAGAACAGTCATTTAAGTTCGAAGAAGGGGTTGATGCCGCCTTCCACGGTTTCTGGCTGTGGCCGTGCACCATGCTCAACGTGACGCCAATCAAAGGCATGATGACCGTTATCTACGAATTCCCGGTAGATGCGGAAACCACGCTGCAAAACTATGACATCTACTTCACCAACGAAGAGCTGACCGAAGAGCAGAAACAACTGATCGAATGGTATCGCAACGTCTTTCGTCCTGAAGATTTACGTCTGGTTGAAAGCGTACAAAAAGGGCTGAAATCGCGCGGGTATCGCGGCCAGGGACGCATTATGGCGGACACCAGCGGCAGCGGCATCTCCGAGCATGGCATTGCCCATTTCCATAATCTGGTCGCCCAGGTTTTTCAGGAATAACCCGGGGCTTTTACGACAGATTCCGGCGCGTCGCTGAGCCGCGTCGGACAGATTTTTTAGGGAGGCCGCAATGTCTGATTATCAAATGCAAGAAGTCCGGGTCAGCCGGATTGAGACGATTACCGCGCAGGTAAAATGCTTCACTTTAACGGCGACCTCAGGCCAGCCGTTGCCTGCGTTTCAAGGTGGCAGCCATATTATCGTGCAGATGCGCGATGGCGAGAATCTGTACAGCAATGCGTACTCGCTGATGAGTTCACCACGCGATACGCGCGCCTATAAAATCGCCGTACGCCTGGAGGAGGCGTCCAAAGGCGGCTCACGATATCTGCATCAAAACGTGAAGCCCGGCGACACGCTCACGATCTCCACACCAAATAATCTCTTCGCCCTCGCTCCTCAGGCACAAAAACATCTGTTAATTGCCGGAGGTATCGGCATCACACCGTTTTTATCGCAACTCCCGGAGCTGGAACAATCTCAGACGCAATGGCAACTGCACTATTGCTCTCCCAGCAAGGAGACCTGCGCGTTTCATGACGAACTCATGCAACACCCCAGCGCCAATCGCATTCATCTGCACCTGTCGAACGCAGGCACCCGCCTCGATTTAGCCCGTCTGCTGGCAGATGTTGAACCCGGCACGCATATCTACACCTGTGGCCCTGCGGTGCTCAACGATGCTGTCAGAGAAGCGGCTTCCCGCCTTGGGCTGGACAGCAATACGCTACATTTCGAACAATTTGCCGTGGAAGAGAAAGGCGGCGACGCCTTCACCCTGGTGCTGGCGCGTTCCGGGCGCGAGTTTGTGGTCCCGGAAGAGATGACCATTTTGCAGGTTATCGAAAATAACAAAGCCGCCCGGGTTGAGTGCCTGTGCCGGGAAGGTGTTTGCGGCACCTGCGAAACGACGATTCTCGAAGGGGAAGCGGATCACCGCGATCAGTATTTCAGCGACGACGAAAAAGCCAGCCAACAAAGCATGCTCATCTGCTGCTCGCGCGCCAAAGGTAAGCGCCTGGTGCTCGATCTGTAGCGTTGCGCAGGCCGGGTCAGCAAACGCGCGACCCGGCGAGCCTGGTGACTTACTGCGGGTATTCCTGCAGCAGCGCGTTGAGGCGATCGGACATCAATTCGCCACGCCAGCCGGAAACCAGCTCTGGCAGGGATTGCTGCGGCTTTAATTTCCAGTGCCAGTTGAGCAACTGGTTGATCTGGCGACGCGAAGCAAGCAGTTCGACGCTGAGATTATGTTCCGCACTCACCTCGGCAACCAGCGCTTTGATGGCTTTGAACGCTTTGCGATACCCTGGCATATCCATCAAATTCAGCAGCGGCTGCGGTAGCGACTCTTCCGGTAAAGCCTGTGCCTTTTCCACCAGGGCGATCAGCGTTTTACCGTGGAAACGAATTTCACTCCCGGAAAGACCCAGGCTATCCAGTTCACCCAGGCTGCCCGGCATATAACGCGCCACCGCCCACAGGTGCTCTTCACGCACCACGAAGTTTACCGCCAGATCGCGCTCGCGTGCTTTACGCAGTCGCCAGTCGGCAAGCAATTGCAGGCAGGCTAGCTGACGGGTGCGCAGTTGCCATGCGTTGGTGATGTCACGCCAGGCGTCTTCTGGCGCCAGAATCTCCTGGCGACGCTGCTGCATTAAGCGGCATTCGTCCAGCGCAGCTGGCAGCCAGCCGCTGGCTTCGGTTTCAGCCATCAGTTTTGTGGTGATCGGTAACAGATACCAGACGTCAGCCGCCGCGTATTCGCACTGACGCTCGGTCAGCGGTCTGGCCAGCCAGTCGGTACGCGATTCACTTTTGTCGAGCGCCACACCCGTAAACTCTTCCACCATCGAGGCGAAGCCCCACGACAGCGGACGACCGCAAAACGCGGCCAGGATCTGTGTGTCAATTAACGGCTGCGGAAGTTCGCCAAAAGCGTTGAGAAACACTTCCAGGTCTTCACTTCCCGCATGCAGGAATTTGGTGATGGCGGTATCACGCAGAATATCGCGCAGGGGCGACCAGTCGGTGATCCCTAGCGGATCAATCAGAGCAACGTGTTTGCCATCAAACAGCTGGATCAGCCCCAACTGCGGATAATAGGTACGTGTGCGAACAAATTCGGTATCCAGGGCTATCGCCGGAAATTCACGGACGGCTTCGCACAGCGTGGCTAACGCGTCGTCCGTGGTGATCATTTGATAATTCAAATCGTGCTCTCTTAGGTTTGCGCCAAAAAAAACGCCGGTTTACCCGGCGTTTTCTGCTGGCTGACTTAACGCTCAGCCTTTATTGTCCACTTTGGCG
Organism: Citrobacter sp. 21OH12SH02A-Citro; assembly: GCF_027919895.1. Lineage (NCBI taxonomy): Bacteria > Pseudomonadati > Pseudomonadota > Gammaproteobacteria > Enterobacterales > Enterobacteriaceae > Citrobacter > Citrobacter sp. 21OH12SH02A-Citro. The sequence goes on along the minus strand of NZ_CP114801.1, from coordinate 2,083,540 downwards.
CGCGCTTCGTCACGTAATTCTCGTCGCAAAATTTTACCGACGTTAGATTTCGGCAACTCGTCGCGAAACTCCACCAGCTTCGGTACTTTATAGCCCGTCAGGTGACGACGGCAGAAAGTGATAAGCGCCTCATCAGTTAACGAGGCATCTTTCTTCACCACAAAAATTTTCACCGCTTCACCGCTGCTGCCCGACGGAACGCCGACCGCAGCCACTTCCTGTACGCCAGGATGTTGCATAACCACGTCTTCAATTTCGTTTGGATAGACGTTAAAGCCGGACACCAGGATCATATCTTTCTTACGATCGACAATACGCAGGAAGCCTTCATCATCCATCACCGCAATATCGCCGGTGTGTAGCCAGCCGTCTTTAACGATTTCGTCGGTGGCGTCTGGTCGCTGCCAGTAGCCCAGCATCACTTGCGGACCTTTCACGCACAGTTCGCCCGGTTCTCCCGGCGGCACTTCGTTATCGTCGTCATCCACCAGTTTGACCTCGGTGGAAGGAACCGGTAACCCGATACTGCCGCTGTGGTAGTCGATATCATGAGGATTGACGCTCACCAGAGGGGCACACTCCGTCAGGCCATAGCCTTCCAGCAGATACTGACCGGTCAGCTTCACCCAACGTTCAGCTACCGCCTGTTGAACCGGCATCCCGCCGCCTGCCGAAAGGTGCAGTGACGAGAAGTCCAGTTGTTGGAACTCTTTGTTATTCAGCAGCGCGTTAAACAGCGTGTTGACGCCGGTCATAGCGGTGAACGGATACTTCGCCAGCTCTTTTACCAGTCCCGGAATATCACGCGGGTTGGTAATCAGCAGGTTTTGACCGCCCAGCTCAATAAACAGCAGACAGTTCATCGTCAGCGCAAAAATGTGATACAGCGGTAGGGCCGTTACCACCAGTTCTTTACCCGGATGCAGCAACGGGCCATAAGTGGCGTTAACCTGCTCAAGGTTAGCCAGCATGTTACGGTGCGTAAGCATCGCGCCCTTCGCCACACCGGTAGTCCCCCCGGTATATTGCAGGAACGCCAGATCTTCCGACACCACTTCGGGTTTCACATACTGCATGCGATAACCGTTTTGCAGCGCACTACGAAAAGAGATGGCATCCGGCAGGTGGTATTTCGGCACCAGACGCTTGATATACTTGACGACGAAGTTAACCAACGTCCCTTTGGCGGTCGACAGCTGATCGCCCATACGCGTCAGGATCACGTGTTGCACCGACGTTTTGTCGACGACTTTTTCCAGCGTGTGGGCAAAGTTAGACACGATGACAATCGCCGACGCGCCGCTGTCGTTGAGCTGATGTTCCAGCTCGCGAGGCGTGTACAGCGGGTTCACGTTCACGACGATCATGCCAGCACGTAAAATCCCAAACAGTGCGACCGGATATTGCAGCAGGTTCGGCATCATCAATGCGACGCGATCGCCCTTCTTCAGCCCGAGTCCCTGTTGCAAATAGGCCGCAAATGCCCGGCTACGCTCTTCAAGCTTGCGGAAGGTCATCACCTCCCCCATGTTTACAAACGCGGGCTGATCGGCATACCGTCTTACTGAGTGTTCAAAGAGTTCCACCAGGGATTGATAACGGTCAGGATTGATCTCCGCAGGAACACCAGCGGGATAACGGTTAAGCCAAACCTTTTTCAATACATCACCTCTAAAATGCGTATTCGTCGTCATCACAACCCCAGGCAATAAACAAACTGTTAACATAATATTAACTCAGCGTACCAGTTTGTTTATTACACAACGACAAGGTTGCGAAGCACGTCACTATTTATTTTTCTTATATCCACGTTAATGCAGAAACAGCGGACGAGCCGCTGTTTCTTTTACTCATAAAACAAAGAGTTACTCAGTTACTATGGTCTGAACCTGTGCCGGGCCGGGATTGTACCATCCCCATCCACCGTAGCCACCGTAAGGCCAGCCACGCGCACCGTAGAACCAGGGGTCGATCGGCTGAGGCGGCATAACAATTTGCTGAGTAATATGCCAGCGTTTATAGCCAGTTACCTGCATCAGCATGAATTTATACGGCGTATTACCGATTTTTCCATCCACAGTACCGCTAATCGGACCGACGACGGTAACCAGTTGACCGCGGAAGTCCACCGGGTCGAGGAAACCATTTACATCAGCATAAATTCGCCCGCGGGAGGCTTCGCCCAGCACCGGTCGCGCCCCGCTATCAAGAGGAACAGTGGCAATTTCCAGACGGGATTTCCCCTGCTGGTTCTGAATATCCACCACTTTACCGCCGAAACGCGCTTCCTGTCCGACATACAGCTGCGGGGCATTCATCACCCGCACCAGATCCTGCTGCGGCGTAGGGCTCGAACCTTTAATCGCGTCCGGGATGGTGACACAACCGCTAAGCATTAACGCGAATGCGCCCGCCAACACACCTTTCAATAACTGCTTTTGCACCGCCATATTGCGACTCCCTTTTCTTAGCTTCTGCCCCGACCAATTCACCATGCTGCGCACTGACGGCTGTGCGAATTGACCAGGGATGTACTACTAAGATTCATTCTTTACCGGGAAGTTTCTTCCATGCCACGGTGTTACGTAAATAAACCGGTTCCGCATGTTCAACCGCCACGGTCTTACCGGCAGCCAGCATTTGCGTGGCAACAGGCAGCATATCTTCAGCCGCCGGAAGCAAAACGTCGCCATCGCTCAGCGTCAGACCACTGTCTTTACCGAGCTCAGGCCAGGCAGGCCAGCCCGTTCCGACCGTTACCCACTCGCCAGACAGTTGCAGTAAACGCGCATGCACCTGCTCGGGGGTTAGCACCGCTTCGGTTTCTTCACCGTGCCAGTTGCCGTGCTCATCACGCAGGTATTCGGCCCAATAGACTTCGCCCATTCGCGCGTCGATCGCGGCCAGTACGCGGGTCGCGCCCGACTTACGCCAGGCGCCCTGCGCCATTGTTGCCAGGGTGGAAACGCCGATCATCGGTAAATTCGCGCCTAACGCCAGCCCCTGAGCAATGCCAATCCCAATACGTACACCGGTGAAACTGCCAGGACCGCGACCAAACGCCAGAGCGTCGATATCGGTTAACGTAAGACCGCCAGCGGCCAGGATTTCCTCGACCATTGGTAAAATTCGTTGGGTGTGTTCTCGTGGGCAAAGCTCGAAATGAGCCTTGGTAGTACCGTCATTCCACAGGGCAACAGAGCACGCCTCTGTGGCGGTATCGATAGCCAGAATTCGCATGGGTGTTTGTGATCAGGTCAATAAATTTGGCGCGCATCTTACCACACTCCGTAACAAATTACTCAGTCGTTGGTATGGCAAGAAAACGAACAGCGCGAGCAATATCACGCGTCCGCGGCGCAGGCGGAAGACTTGCCAGGAAAGTGGCACCGTAAGGTCGCATCACCAGACGGTTGTCGCAAATCACCAGCACCCCGCGGTCGTCAGCGTCACGAATCAGACGCCCCACGCCCTGTTTCAGGGTGATTACCGCATCCGGCAACTGAACGTCTTCAAACGGATCGCCGCCGCGCAAACGGCAGTCCTCCATCCGCGCTTTTAACAGCGGATCGTCCGGCGAGGTGAACGGCAGTTTATCAATAATCACCAGCGACAACGTATCGCCACGCACGTCCACCCCTTCCCAGAAGCTGCTGGTGGCAACCAGTAACGCATTACCTGCGCTGACAAACTGCTGTAACAGTTGCCCTTTACTGGTTTCGCCCTGCAGCAGCACGGGAAGGGTCATGGTGGCGCGGAATTGTTCCGCCAGATCGCGCATCATCGCGTGCGAGGTACACAGCATAAAGCAGCGACCGTTGTTCGCTTCGATAATGGGACGCAGCATGGATGCCAACTGACGCGCCGCTCCCGGTTGGTTTGTTTGCGGGAGATTACGCGGCACGCACAGCAGCGCCTGGCGGGTGTAATCAAATGGGCTTGGCAGCAGCATCGACTCGGCATCTTCAATACCCAGCCGCGCGGTGAAATGATGAAGATCATCGTTTACCGACAGCGTCGCGGAGGTAAAAATCCAGCAGCCCGGCTTCTGTTCCATCACTTCTTTGAATTTATCCGCCACCGTGAGCGGCGTCAGCGCAAGGGTGAAATGCCGCGAGGTGCATTCATACCAGTAGCTGAAACCTGGCTGGTTGATCTCTTTCAGGCGCTTCAGACGAGTACGGTAAAGCGTGGCACGTTCAAACGCGGCATCCAGCAAGGCGGAACGTCCGAGAGACAGTTTCGCCACGTCGTAACACAGCTCCAGCGTGTCATCGAGCAACAAAAACGCGCGCTGCACGCGCGGGTCGGCCAGCAGTTCCCGCAAGTTTCCTCGATAGCCCGGCTCGCCCAGTTGCAGGCGGAAGTCCTGCGCGCTTTGCGCCAGCCGGTCGGCGCATTTTTGAAGCTGCTGAGTGTCTTTCAGCTCGGTGCGATAGGCAATGGTGATGTCTTTCGCCAGATCCAGCAGTTGGCGACTGGAGAGCGATTGACCAAAATATTGGCTGGCGATATCCGGTAACTGATGCGCTTCATCGAAGATCATCACTTCAGCTTCCGGGATCAGCTCGCCAAACCCACTCTCTTTTACCACCATATCAGCGAGAAACAGATGGTGGTTTACCACGACGACATCTGCATCCATCGCCTTCTTGCGCGCTTTAACGACAAAGCACTCTTTGTACAGCGGGCAGTCGCTCCCAAGGCAATTATCGTTTGTGCTCGTCACCAGCGGCCAGGCCTGAGAGTCTTCCGCCACGCTGACGCAGGTGCTGATGTCACCATCAAGGGTTTGATTTGACCAGGAGCGTAGCAGAATGACGTCACTTAAAGTTTGTACCGGCAGGTCACCGCCCGCCAGCGCCTGTTGTTCGAGACGCTCAAGACACAGATAGTTTGAACGCCCTTTCAGCAGCGCCAGTTTACCCGTGAATTCCAGAGCCTTCGCTACTGTGGGTAAATCGCGGCTGTATAGCTGATCCTGCAACGCCTTCGAGCCCGTGGAGACAATTACTTTCTTTCCGGCACGCAGCGCAGGGGCAAGATAAGCGTAGGTTTTACCCGTTCCTGTTCCGGCTTCGACAACAAGCGGCTGTGATTTTTCGATAGCATGACTGACGGCGAAGGCCATCTGCCGCTGTGGTTCACGCGGTTTAAAACCGGGTATCGCTTTAGCCAACTGACCGTCTGCTGCAAAATCGTCCGTCACACTGCCCCCTGTTCATTTGAACAGGGATTATGTCAGGCCAGCGGCTCTTTCGCCAGTTGAAGAGGTGACGTGGACACAACATTATGGCAGTCTTGGCGCAACCCGAAGCCATTATGAAAAAACGTAAATGAGGAATGATTTATGACGATTGTGCGCATTGATGCCGAAGCGCGTTGGTCCGACGTGGTTATCCACAACAACACGTTGTATTACACCGGCGTACCGGAAAATCTGGATGCCGACGCCTTTGAGCAAACGGCAAATACGCTGGCGCAAATTGATGCGGTGCTGGAAAAACAGGGCAGCAGCAAGTCACGTATTCTTGATGCCACCCTGTTCCTGGCGGACAAAAATGATTTTGCCGCCATGAACAAAGCCTGGGACGCATGGGTTGTTGCTGGTCACGCGCCGGTACGTTGTACCGTTCAGGCCGGGTTAATGAACCCGAAATACAAAGTTGAAATTAAGATTATCGCTGCGGTATAAGCGGCGTTATTCGTCTTCATCTTCAAAACGCGCCACGATCCGCTCGCCGGTATGGCTGGCGCGTAATTCAGCAGCCACTTTCGTAATCGCCTCGCCACTGCTCATCCCCTGGGATATCAGTTCATGAATGCGTTCAACCGCCTGTTGCTGCTGATCGTGCGTGAGTGAAGGTAAACCTGCAATCATGGTGAACTCCTGCTAAATTATTAGCGCTAATTATTTCATGCTACCCGGCACATAGCCAGTGAAGTAGCAACGAGTCAGGACTGATGAAGACGTTATCTCCCGCTGTAATCACACTCCCCTGGCGTCTGGACGCCGCTGAGCACTATTTTGCCACATTAAGCCACCAGCCCTGGGCAATGCTTTTGCATTCAGGCCATGCCGACCATCCGCATAATCGCTTTGATATTCTGGTCGCCGACCCCATTACAACGCTGGTCACACATGCAGAAGAGACCGTTGTGCATGACCATCACGGCACTATGCAAACGGTTGATGATCCGATGACAGTTTTACGTTCGGCGCTGACATCGCTGACTATTCAGCCCGATTATAATCCCGATTTTCCCTTCCAGGGAGGCGCATTGGGTCTGTTCGGTTATGACTTAGGCCGTCGTTTTGAATCTCTGCCAACGGAAGCCGAACAGGATATCACGCTACCGGACATGGCGGTTGGCATTTACGATTGGGCGCTGATTGTCGATCATCAGTTGCAAAGGGTGTCGCTACTTAGCCACTCCGATGTACAGGCACGACACCGTTGGCTGGAAAATCAACAGATACCCGTGCGCGAACCGTTTTCGTTAACATCCTCGTGGCAGTCAAACATGACCCGCGAGCAGTATGGTGAAAGGTTCCGTCAGGTGCAGCGTTATCTGCACAGCGGCGATTGCTATCAGGTCAATCTTGCCCAGCGCTTTCAGGCGCATTATCAAGGCGATGAGTGGTTGGCGTTTGTACGTCTCAACCATGCGAACCGCGCCCCGTTCAGTGCGTTTTTACGTCTTGAGGAAGGGGCGATTCTCAGCCTTTCACCTGAGCGTTTTATTCTGCTGGAAAACCAGCACATCCAGACGCGCCCGATTAAAGGCACGCTGCCCAGACTTGAAGATGCCGATGCCGATCGTCTACAGGCTCAATCACTGGCGAACTCCCCAAAGGATCAGGCGGAAAACCTGATGATCGTCGATTTAATGCGTAATGATATCGGCCGCGTTGCCGAACCCGGTTCGGTACAGGTTCCGGAACTGTTCGTTGTCGAACCGTTCCCTGCCGTTCATCATTTGGTCAGCACCATTACCGCGCGTCTGCCAGAATCATTGCACGCCACTGACCTGCTGCGCGCCGCCTTCCCCGGCGGCTCTATTACCGGTGCGCCAAAAGTGCGGGCAATGGAAATTATTGACGAACTGGAACCGCAAAGACGCAACGCCTGGTGCGGTAGCATTGGCTATCTGAGCTTTTGCGGCAATATGGATACCAGCATCACCATTCGCACGCTGACAGCCACCAACGGACGCATTTATTGTTCCGCTGGCGGTGGCATTGTGGCGGACAGCCAGGAAGATGCGGAGTATCAGGAAACATTTGATAAAGTGAATCGTATTTTGCACCAACTGGAGAACTGACACGTGGAATACAGCAGCCTGACGCTTGATGATTTTTTATCGCGCTTTCAACTCCTGCGCCCGCAGGTTAATCATACTGCGCTAAACCAGCGTCAGGCCGCCGTACTGATCCCCGTCGTGCGTCGTGCACAGCCGGGGTTACTATTAACTCAGCGTTCCGTTCATCTGCGCAAGCATGCCGGACAGGTCGCCTTTCCCGGCGGCGCGGTGGATAGCAGCGATGCCTCGTTAATTGCCGCCGCCCTTCGCGAAGCGCAGGAAGAAGTGGCGATCCCACCATCCTGCGTGGAGGTGATTGGCGTTCTGCCGCCGGTCGACAGCGTGACCGGTTTCCAGGTCACGCCGGTGGTAGGCATTATCCCGCCAAATTTGCCATATCGCGCAAGTGTTGATGAAGTTTCCGCCGTGTTCGAAATGCCGCTGGCACAAGCCCTGCATTTAGGTCGTTATCATCCGCTGGATATCTACCGTCGCGGCGATTCACATCGTGTATGGCTTTCCTGGTATGAGCAATATTTCGTCTGGGGAATGACCGCCGGAATAATTCGTGAGCTGGCGCTGCAAATTGGCGTCAAGCCCTGACTATACTTATCTTTACGCACACCATAGACAACTTGAAACTCAGGTCACAACATTAGTAAAACCGCGGTTATCTATTAGTTTAATTCATGTGAATAGTTAAGCCGATCGCCGCGTTCCCTCTTACACTATGCGCAGTTATAACATCGTTACTGGAAACCCCAGTCGCCCTGTAGGAGTATTATCGTGATTAGTCTATTCGACATGTTTAAGGTGGGGATTGGTCCCTCATCTTCCCATACCGTAGGGCCTATGAAGGCGGGTAAACAGTTCGTCGATGACCTGGTCGAAAAAGGATTACTGGACAGCGTTACTCGTGTCGCCGTCGACGTGTATGGTTCACTGTCGCTCACGGGTAAAGGTCACCATACCGATATCGCCATTATTATGGGTCTGGCGGGCAATGAGCCTGCTACCGTGGATATTGACAGCATCCCCGGATTTATCCGCGACGTAGAAACGCGTGGACGCCTGCTGCTTGCGCAGGGCCAACACGAAGTGGATTTCCCGCAGAATGACGGAATGCGTTTTCACAACGGCAACCTGCCGCTGCATGAAAACGGAATGCAGATCCACGCGTACAGTGGCGAAACCGTCATTTACAGCAAAACCTACTACTCTATCGGCGGTGGATTCATCGTTGATGAAGAACATTTTGGTCAGGATGCCGCGGGCGAGGTCAGTGTGCCTTATCCGTTCAAATCCGCCACTGAAATGCTGGAATACTGCAACAGCACCGGCCTGTCTCTCTCTGGCATGGCGATGCAGAACGAACTTGCTCTGCACAGTAAAAAAGAGATTGAAGAGTACTTTGGTAACGTCTGGCAAACCATGCAGGCTTGTATCGATCGTGGTATGAACACCGAAGGCGTGCTGCCGGGTCCGCTGCGCGTTCCTCGTCGTGCTTCAGCCCTGCGTCGTATGCTGGTTTCCAGCGACAAGCTGTCCAACGATCCGATGAACGTGATCGACTGGGTGAACATGTTCGCGCTGGCCGTTAACGAAGAAAACGCCGCGGGTGGTCGCGTAGTTACTGCGCCAACCAACGGTGCTTGCGGTATCGTGCCTGCGGTACTGGCCTATTACGATCATTTCATCGAGTCCGTCAGCCCGGATATCTATACTCGTTATTTCCTGGCGGCCGGCGCGATTGGCGCGTTGTATAAAATGAACGCGTCTATCTCTGGTGCAGAAGTGGGTTGTCAGGGTGAAGTGGGCGTAGCCTGTTCCATGGCTGCCGCGGGTCTGGCTGAACTGTTAGGCGCAAGCCCTGAGCAGGTGTGTGTTGCTGCTGAAATCGGCATGGAACATAACCTCGGCTTAACCTGCGATCCGGTGGCGGGACAGGTACAGGTTCCGTGCATCGAACGTAATGCCATTGCGTCAGTGAAGGCGATCAACGCTGCGCGTATGGCAATGCGCCGTACCAGCGCTCCGCGCGTCTCGCTGGATAAAGTCATTGAGACCATGTACGAAACAGGTAAAGACATGAACGCCAAATACCGTGAAACGTCACGCGGTGGTCTGGCAATCAAAGTTCAATGTGACTAATACTTATTTTTCGCCCATCTGCGACGGATGGGCGAATTTGCCCCCTCTCCCTCGTCTGGCGTAATTTTCCCCACTACACTTGCTCTGTTGCTGTTGGCTACTGTGACCAACGGCTTATCGGGCGGCCCGCATGCAAACAGCGCAAAGGATCATCAAGAACTATCGCCGGAATCGCTTAATCGTCTGCACATTATGTGCACTACTGACGCTCATTCTCACATTAACTGTCCGATTTATTTCGGAGCGTAATTTAAATCATCGCAATACCGTTACCTTTGCCAACCACGCCGTTGAAGAGTTGGATGACGTGCTTTTGCCCCTACAGACCGGACGCGATGTACTGCTACCGCTGATTGGGCTTCCCTGCTCAGTTGCGCGTTTACCTCTGAGTAAGCATGCAGCCAGACTGCAAACGGTACGTTCTATCAGCCTGATTCAGAGCGGGATCCTTTATTGTTCCAGCATTTTTGGCTATCGCAATGTGCCTATTCGCCAACTGGAGCCTGAGTTACCCAGTCGGGAGCCGCAATTGCTGCTGTCTACCGACCATTCGTTGATTAAGGGCAGTCCGATTCTGACGCAATGGTATCCAGCATCTGCCGATGGCTCAGATGGCGTGCTGGAAATCGTTAACATTGATTTATTATCGTCCATGTTGCTTGAACCCCAGCCACCGCAAATTACCCATGCCAGCTTAACCGTCGGTAATCGCCATTTGCTATATGGACAGGGTGTTGTCGATACGCTACCTGAACTGGATAATGAAAAACGCTACCAGCTCTCATCGCAACATTTCCCCTTTACTATCAGCGTCACCGGTCCGGGTGCCAGCGAACTGGCTATAAAACATCTACCAACACAACTGCCGCTGGCGGTGATCCTAAGTTTTTTAGTGGGCTACCTGGCATGGCTGGCGACCGCCAGCAGAATGAGCTTCTCCTGGGAGATAAATCTGGCCCTTGCTGCACGGGAATTCGAGCTGTTTTGCCAGCCGCTACTTAATGCGCAAACCCAGCAATGTATGGGAGTGGAAATCCTTTTACGCTGGAATAACCCGCGCCAGGGTTGGATCTCTCCCGAAGTGTTTATTCCCATCGCAGAGGAGCACAACCTGATTGTGCCGCTTACCCGTCATGTCATCGCAGAAACCATTCAGCAACGGCACGTATTCCCGATGAGCAGCCAGTTTCATATTGGGATAAATGTTGCCGCCAGCCATTTTCGTAACGGTACGCTGCTAAAAGATCTCAACCAGTACTGGTTCAGCCAGCACCCTATTCAGCAGTTGGTTATCGAACTCACCGAGCGCGATGCGTTGCTGGATGTGGATTATCGGGTCGTGCGCGAGTTAAATCGGCTTGGCGTAAAGCTGGCAATTGACGATTTCGGCACCGGCAACAGCTCGCTCTCCTGGCTGGAAAAGCTTCGCCCGGATGTGCTGAAGATTGATAAATCATTTACCTCGGCAATCGGGACAGACGCCGTGAACTCAACCGTCACAGACATCATTATCGCTTTGGGGAAAAAACTGAATATCGAACTGGTGGCGGAAGGCGTTGAAACACAGGCGCAGGCACAGCATTTGCGCCGACACGGAGTACATTTATTGCAAGGCTTTTTGTATGCAAAGCCGATGCCGCTGCGCGATTTTCCCAAATGGCTGGCGGGCAGCACGCCGCCGCCCGCCCGGCATAACGGGCGACACAGTATGCACGTTATGCCGTTTCGCTAACCCCGCTTACTCGTCTTCGTCGTGAGCGGGTTGTTCTTTAACAATGCGAACTAAATCCACACGATAGTCATTGGCTTCGACAATCGTAATGCTCAACGGTGCAACATCGATAACATCACCTACGCGTGGAATATGGCCGTTAGCGGCAATGACTAAACCTGCCACCGTGGCGATGTCTTCATCTTCATTCACTAACGTATCCACGTCCAGCGCCTGTTGCAACGCATGCAGATCGGTACCACCTTTCACCAACCAACCGCCTGCATCAGCAATAATTTCAGGCGTTTCATCAGCATCCGGGAATTCACCGGCAATAGCTTCTAATACGTCCAGCGGCGTGACCAGACCCTGGACTACACCAAACTCGTTAGTGACGATAACAAAGCTGCCGCGGGCGCGTCGCAGAACACCTAACAGATTGATAGGATCCAGCGTTTCCGGGACAATAATAGCCGGAGACGCGGAGGCAATGGCCGCCACATCCACACCGTCTTCCAGCGCGACCAGTAGCTCTTTAGCACGCACAATACCGATGATTTCATCCAGTTCGCCACGACACACCGGGAACAGGCTGTGTGGTGACGAGAGCAATTGCTCGCGAATTTCCTCCACGCTCAGGTCTGCATCAACCCAGCTAATTTCGCCACGAGGCGTCATAATGCCGCGTAATGAACGCGATGCCAGAGAAAGGACGCCGTTGATCATATAGCGTTCTTCTTCCACAAATGCGCCTTCCGGGACGGGAACCGGCACCGGGTTGTCGGATTCCATCTGCGCGCTGGCCTGACTTTTACCCCCCATCAGACGCAGGATTGCATCGGCAGTGCGCGCACGCAGCGGCAGCGTCGACTGGTGGCGAATAAAGTTCCGACGGGCAATCTGGTTAAACAACTCAATGATGATTGAGAAGCCAATCGCCGCATACAGATAGCCTTTCGGAATATGGAAGCCAAACCCTTCGGCAACCAGGCTCAGACCGATCATTAACAGGAAGCTCAGACACAGCACCACCACCGTCGGATGTTGGTTCACAAATCGTGTCAGCGGCTTAGAAGCCAGCAGCATCACGGCCATAGCAATCACGACCGCCGCCATCATCACCGGCAGATGGTTGACCATACCGACCGCCGTAATAACGGCATCCAGCGAGAATACCGCGTCGAGTATGACAATCTGCGTCACAACAACCCAAAAACTCGCATACCCTTTTGCCTGGCCGGTATCATGTTCACGGTTTTCCAGCCGCTCATGCAGCTCTGTCGTGGCCTTGAACAAGAGGAAAATCCCCCCCAGCAGCATGATCAGATCGCGCCCCGAGAACGAGTAGTCCATTACCGTAAATAGCGGCTTAGTTAGCGTCACCATCCACGAAATCACGGACAACAAGCCCAGGCGCATAACCAGTGCCAGTGACAAACCGATTAAACGCGCTTTATCTCGCTGTTTTGGCGGCAGCTTATCAGCCAGGATCGCAATGAAGACCAGGTTATCGATACCCAGAACAATTTCGAGAACGACAAGCGTGAGCAAACCCACCCAAATCTGCGGGTCCATTAATAATTCCATGACAAGCTCCTGCTTAAGGAATGACCAAACTGCGCGCTGAGGATCTCAGGCGTTGAAGCGATATGCAGAGAAAATTTGTGGCAAAAAGTGCCAATCTGACAGGCTTGATACGGCCTGATAGTGAAATGACGTCGGTGACGATCCATATGGTGAGCTACTGCCCTATACTCCTGAGTAATTAAACCGATGCTAAACATAACAGAGACAACCGTTTTTTAGCAAAGATTTACCTTCCTTTGCAATAAGTTGTTTCGGAGATATTTTACCCTTCGAAATTTCTTTTTATCGGAAGTTAAATTACGGATCTTCATCACATAAAATATTTTTTTCGATATCTAAAATAATTCACGAAAATCATAGGTTTTTCTTTGTAACCCTTATCTGAATCGATTCGATTGCGGACGACGATTCAAATACATCTTCACGTTGATGTGTTAACGATAATAAAGGAGGTAGCAAGTGACCATTGCTATTGTAATAGGCACACATGGTTGGGCTGCAGAGCAGTTACTTAAGACAGCAGAAATGCTGTTAGGCGAGCAGGAAAACGTCGGCTGGATCGATTTCGTTCCAGGCGAAAATGCCGAAACGCTGATTGAAAAGTACAACGCTCAGTTGGCAAAACTCGATACCAGTAAAGGCGTGCTGTTTCTCGTTGACACATGGGGAGGCAGCCCGTTTAACGCTGCGAGCCGCATTGTCGTCGATAAAGAGCATTACGAAGTCATCGCCGGTGTGAACATTCCCATGCTGGTTGAAACCTTCATGGCGCGTGATGACAACCCCAGCTTCGATGAATTAGTGGCACTGGCCGTTGAAACCGGTAGTGAAGGCGTGAAAGCGCTGAAAGCAAAACCGGTGGAGAAAGCCGCTCCAGCCCCAGTCGCGGCGCCAAAAGCAGCAGCTCCCGCCAAACCGATGGGTCCGAACGATTATATGCAGATCGGCCTGGCGCGTATTGATGACCGCTTAATCCATGGTCAGGTGGCAACTCGCTGGACCAAAGAAACCAACGTAACACGCATTATCGTCGTCAGTGATGAAGTTGCCGCCGATACCGTGCGTAAAACGCTGCTGACCCAGGTTGCACCTCCGGGTGTGACGGCGCATGTGGTTGATGTCGCGAAAATGATCCGCGTCTACAACAACCCGAAATATGCAGGTGAGCGTGTGATGCTGTTGTTTACCAACCCGACCGACGTAGAACGTATCGTTGAAGGTGGTGTGAAAATTACCTCTGTAAACATTGGCGGTATGGCTTTCCGTCAGGGTAAAACGCAGGTAAACAACGCAATTTCTGTCGATGAAAAAGACATCGAAGCCTTCAAGAAACTCAACGAACGCGGTATTGAGCTCGAGGCTCGTAAGGTTTCTACCGATCAGAAACTGAAAATGATGGATTTGATTGCCAAGGTGAAATAACGCCCTGGCATTTACTTAGTTTTCACACTTAAGTCTGTATAGCAATAGGAGAAGTACAATGGAGATTACCACTCTTCAGATTGTGCTGGTGTTCATCGTCGCATGTATCGCGGGTATGGAGTCGGTACTCGATGAATTTCAGTTCCACCGTCCGTTGGTGGCCTGTACGCTGATTGGTGCCGTTCTCGGTGATATGAAAACCGGTATCATCATCGGTGGTACCCTGGAAATGATCGCCCTGGGCTGGATGAACATCGGTGCTGCGGTTGCACCTGATGCCGCATTGGCCTCAATTATCTCTACCGTTCTGGTTATCGCGGGTCACCAAAGCATTGGTGCAGGTATCGCGCTGGCTATCCCACTGGCAGCAGCAGGCCAGGTACTGACCATCATCGTTCGTACTATCACCGTAGCATTCCAGCACGCAGCGGATAAGGCGGCAGAAAACGGTAACCTGACGGCGATCTCCTGGCTGCACGTATCCTCCCTGTTCCTGCAGGCTATGCGTATCGCTATCCCGGCGGTAATCGTGGCGATTTCTGTTGGTACCAGTGAAGTTCAGAGCATGCTTAATGCCATTCCGGAAGTTGTGACCGGCGGTCTGAACATCGCAGGGGGTATGATCGTAGTGGTTGGTTATGCGATGGTCATCAACATGATGCGCGCAGGCTACCTGATGCCATTCTTCTACCTCGGCTTCGTCACCGCGGCATTTACTAACTTCAACCTGGTTGCTCTGGGTGTGATTGGCGCAGTAATGGCTATCCTCTACATTCAGCTGAGCCCGAAATATAACCGCGTAGCCGGTGCACCTGCTGCTGCGGCTGGCAATAACGATCTCGATAACGAACTGGACTAGCAGGTGAGCGAAATGGTTGATATGACTAAAACTACCACCGAGAAAAAACTCACTCCGAGTGACATTCGTGGCGTGTTCCTTCGTTCTAACCTGTTTCAGGGTTCCTGGAACTTCGAACGTATGCAGGCGCTGGGTTTCTGTTTCTCCATGGTGCCGGCTATCCGCCGCTTGTACCCGGAAAACAACGACGCACGTAAGCAGGCTATTAAGCGTCACCTGGAATTCTTTAATACCCATCCGTACGTAGCGGCCCCCGTATTGGGCGTTACGCTGGCGATGGAAGAGCAGCGTGCAAACGGCGCAGAGATTGACGATGGTGCCATCAACGGTATCAAAGTTGGTCTGATGGGACCGCTTGCAGGCGTGGGCGACCCGATCTTCTGGGGTACCGTACGTCCGGTATTCGCCGCACTTGGCGCAGGTATCGCGATGAGCGGCAGTCTGCTTGGACCACTGCTGTTCTTCATCCTGTTTAACCTGGTTCGTCTGGCAACCCGTTACTACGGTGTGGCATACGGCTACCGTAAAGGTATCGATATCGTTAAAGATATGGGCGGCGGCTTCCTGCAGAAACTGACTGAGGGGGCGTCAATCCTCGGCCTGTTTGTCATGGGGGCATTGGTTAACAAGTGGACGCACGTAAACATCCCGCTGGTGGTTTCCACCATCACCGGTCAGGATGGTCAGACTCGCGTCACCACTGTGCAGACTATCCTTGACCAGCTGATGCCGGGTCTGGTTCCTCTGCTGTTGACTTTCGCCTGTATGTGGCTGCTGCGTAAAAAAGTGAACCCGCTGTGGATCATCGTTGGCTTCTTCGTCATCGGTATCGCGGGCTACGCTGTCGGACTGCTCGGCCTGTAAGACTGTTGTACACCGCCGGGGGCTTGCCCCCGGTTTTTCTATTTAGAGGGTTGAGGATTCATGACTATCACGGACCTGGTGCTGGTTCTTTTTATCTTTTCGCTGCTGGCGTATGCCATTTACGATCAGTTCATCATGCCCCGCCGTAATGGCCCTACTCTGTTGTCTGTCGCCCTGCTTCCTCGTAGCAGAGTCGACAGCGTTATCTTCCTTGGCTTGATTGCTATTCTTATCTACAACAACATCACCAGCCACGGCGCGCAATTTACCACATGGTTATTATGTGCACTGGTATTGATGGGACTGTATCTGTTTTGGATCCGTACGCCAAAAATCATCTTCAAACAGAAAGGCTTTTTTTTCGCCAATGTCTGGATTGAATATAACCGGATTAAAGAGATGAATTTATCTGAAGACGGCGTCCTGGTGATGCAATTAGAACATCGAAGATTACTGATTCGCGTACGGAATATAGACGATCTCGAAAACATATATAAACTTTTAATTTCAAATCAGTAAGTTACAAATATAGCCTGAACTATGTTTTTTATATATCCATTCAAAAATAAACATAGCTAAGGCTATATCCCACCGCTCATAATGTTATTTATTTTAACGTTTTATTTATAAATAAATCTAAATGAAAATCGTTTTCAATTAGAGGCCAAATATTATTTCTGCGTTTCTTGTTTTATATTCTCAAAATATGTTAAGGTTGCGCCCGTCGTTGGGGAGTAGCCGATTTCCAGACTCCGGAAATGTACGTGTCAACATACTCGTTGAAAAACGTGGCGCGTACGGACTGATCTTACAGGTTCAGTCAGGCGAGACCATAGGCACATCAACTGCAATGCATACCTGAATGGCGCTGTATTTACAGTGATTCCAGCCTGTATGCATGGTTACTGGGGGCAGTGATGTGTGTTATGGATACCCCGGTCAGGACGCTGTTATGAATCTCACCGCTACTGTTCTTCTTGCTTTCGGCATGTCGATGGATGCTTTCGCTGCATCAATTGGCAAAGGCGCCACCCTGCATAAACCCAAATTTTCTGAAGCACTGCGCACCGGCCTTATTTTCGGTGCCGTTGAAACGCTTACGCCGCTCATTGGCTGGGGCATGGGTATGCTCGCCAGCAAATTTGTACTGGAGTGGAACCATTGGATCGCCTTCATTCTGCTGATCTTTTTAGGCGGACGAATGATAATAGAAGGCTTTCGCGACGACGGGGATGAAGATGAAGAGCCACAGCGCCGCCATGGCTTCTGGCTGCTGGTCACCACCGCCATTGCAACCAGTCTCGACGCAATGGCCGTCGGGGTGGGTCTGGCTTTCCTGCAGGTCAACATTATTGCCACAGCGCTGGCCATCGGCTGCGCCACGTTGATTATGTCTACGCTCGGCATGATGATCGGTCGTTTCATTGGCCCGATGCTGGGCAAGCGAGCTGAAATTTTGGGCGGGGTGGTACTGATAGGTATTGGCGCCCAGATCCTCTGGGCACACTTCCACGGTTAATTCAGGCGCTGCCAGATATGAATACTAAAGTCTGTCTGGCAGTCAAACGTCGTTTTACCGGCTAACGTTTCCCACACTTCCGGCTTTGCCCGCCAGGCGAACGGCGTCATTTGCAGTAACGCAACGGCCTCGCTACCTTTGAGCTGCATCTGATACCCCAGCGCAAGACTCTCTTGCAGAACAAAACCGTCCAGTTGCTCAGTGTGCGGCGCATGCAAACGCACCTCATCATAAATCAGCCCTTTCAGCTCCATTAAATGACGCGGACCCGGCGTGGCGGTAATAACCCAGCCCCCCGGTTTGACCACGCGAGCCAGCTCCGGCGCTTTACAGGGAGCGTAGATCCGGATGATGGCATCCATTGACTCGTCGGCAAACGGCAGGCGATGGCTGGAGGCAACGCAAAAGGTCACCTGCGAATAACGTCGGGCTGCGGACTTAATCGCCACTTTAGAGACGTCAAGACCAAAGGTTGTACAGCCCGTCAGCGCATCGGCAAACGCATGGGTGTAATACCCTTCCCCACAGCCAATATCCAGGATCGCCGCATCTTCTGAACTCAACCTCTGGGTGAGCGCATCCACAATTGCATCGCGCAGCGGCTGATAATGTCCGGCATCGAGAAATGCCCGGCGCGCCTGCATCATCTCCGCGCTATCACCCGGATCGCGCGACCGTTTGTGCTGAACCGGCAGTAAGTTGACATACCCTTCTTTCGCCACGTCAAACTGGTGCCGCCCAGGGCAGACAAAACTGTTATTCGCTTGAGTAAGAGGCTGGTGGCAAAGAGGACAGGAAAACGACATGACAACTCCGGCAGGTGACTTAAGGGCGCAAGTGTAACGCGAATTACGCCCTGGGAAAATAACTTACAGCGACGGCGAGGATACGTTGCTGCCGTGCATTACCAGCAGATGCTCGGAGTCGGCAGGCATACCGTCAGGCTTTACGTTTTCCAGACGCAGGACATCACCCATTATCTGGCTGAATACCGGTGCGGAGACTGCCCCCCCATAATAAGCACCGTTTTGCGGGTTATTTATAACCACAACCAGCGCGAACTTTGGGTCGCTTGCTGGCGCAACGCCCGCCGTATAGGCCACATATTTATCGACATATTTGCCGTCATCGCCAATTTTCTTTGCCGTTCCGGTCTTAACCGCGACGCGATAATCTCTGACCGCAGCCTTGGTTCCCCCGCCGCCGGGTAGCGCGACGCTTTCCATCATATGTTCAACCTGGTGAACCAACGCCTCCGGCATCACCCGCGTACCTATTACCGGCGGATCGATACGCGTAATAGAAAGGGGTCGATAGATACCAAAACTGCCGATGGTGGCATATACATGCGCCAGTTGGAGCGGCGTCACCATTAATCCATAGCCAAATGCGAAGGTTGCCCGGTCCAGATCGCTCCAGTAGCGGCGTTGAGGCATTAATCCGCGACTTTCCCCGGTTAAACCCAGTCCGGTTGGATCGCCAAAGCCAAAGCTTTTATAGGTATTCAGTAATTTCTGTACCGGCATCGCCAGCGAAAGGTGTGACACGCCGGTATCGCTCGATTTCTGCAAGATCCCGGTCAGCGATAGCTCCGGGTAAAATCCGACGTCGCGGATGCGATGCCCATCAACAATAAAAGGATGAGTATCAATCACGCTGTCAGGCTGTACTATCCCCTGCTGCAGAGCGGTCATAATCACCAGTGGTTTTACGGTTGAACCGGGTTCAAAGGTATCGCTAATTGCACGATTACGAAAATCATCCAGTACCGCGCCATCACGGTTATTGGGATTGAAATCGGGAAAGCTTGCCATGGAGAGTATTTCGCCGGTGGCAATGTTGACCAGCACTGCGGCCCCTGATTCCGCTTTATTCCATGTCACGGCATTGTCCAGCGAGTCTTCAGTAACCGTCTGCAAACGCTCATCAATGCTGAGCTGTAATTCATGCGCCGGCACCGGCATCACTTCCGTGATATTTTCGATGACATGGCCAAATTTGTCTTTCCGTACCAGGCGGGAGCCAGGTTTGCCCATCAACTGGCTATTGAAGCTTTTCTCCAGCCCTTCAATCCCCTGACCGTCAATGTTGGTGAAACCAATCAGATTGGCCGCAACATGTCCGGCGGGATAAAAGCGGCGGGACTCTTCACGCAGGTTGATTCCCGGCAGATCCAGTTTATCGACCCATTCTGCCTGCTGAGGAGAGATCTGGCGCGCCAGATAGATAAACCGCCCGGCTGGATTGCTGTTAACGCGTTCAGCCAGCGTGCTGAGCGAAATATGCAGCGTTTTCGCTAACGCCTGCCAACGTTCGTTATAGCCAACGCCACCCTTGCTGATAATCGTCTTCGGATCGGCCCAGACGGCGTTAACCGGAACGCTTACCGCCAGCGGTCGCCCTTCTCTGTCGGTTATCATTCCGCGTGGCGAAGCGATGGACACCTCGCGTAAGGAACGCATGTCTTCCTGTTTCACCAGATTCGTCGGCGTGACAATTTGCAACCACGCAACCCGCCCCAGCAGCAATCCAAGGCTCAATAATATTGCCACGCAAAGCAGGGCAAAACGTACGGGAGTAAAATTGCGCGCATCGCCGTCGTTTTTCTTTTTCACCCGAACTCCAACAAGATAGTTATTCAGGTGTCTGATTTAACGGGAAATGCCGTAAGAAAGCGGGGAAAACTATGCTACGAACATCACGCCTTTGCAACAAAGCGCTAATGGATGGGCATTCAGTAATATTTTGACGTAATTTGAATTAAAAAGCCCCGCATAAGCGAGGCTTTATATCTGAGATGGATGCGCAAAAGCGCTTCAAATCAGTGGTGTCGATCAGATAGCTGTTACGTTAACAGCAGCCGGACCTTTCTGGCCGTCCTGAATTTCGAACTCAACGTTCTGGCCTTCAGCCAGAGTTTTGAAGCCGTTACCCTGGATAGCGGAGAAGTGTACGAACACGTCTTTGCTGCCATCAGCCGGAGTAATGAAACCAAAACCTTTAGACTCGTTGAACCACTTAACTTGACCTTTAATCTTTGCCATTTGCAAAATTCCTTAGAGTATTTTCTTCGCCCGCGGGCATAACATAGATAAAACTGAGACATTACTGCTTGAGGCACTAATATAAGGTTCGGCAGAGAAGCGGTATTCAACGTCAACGTGTTTACTCAGGACTTCTTTACTGAAAATGCCACACATAAACAGAACTGTACCTCGTTTAACCCAAAACGTGTTATCACATACAACGTTAATAATGGCAAGCCATTTTTAAACGTGTCTCGATCGGTCGCACAAATCCCGTCGTCCATCAAACAGCAACTGCACAGTTATGCGCCAGATCGAGTAGAATTATATTCTCGCCTCTCTCCCCTATCCCCGCCTGACTTGCGCCATAGCCGGGATATTTCTACCATAGCTCAATAGCTTCAGTTGTTCCAGGTTATCTGTTACGGGTTCTGCCAGATATCATTTTTTATGCTTAGTAATGCATAAAATGTCACAAGCGTAAAAATGAGATCCGCCTTCTGGTTTTGCACCAAAATAATGAAAGAATGATGACAAGGCACAAAAAAAGTAAGAGAAACGTTTCGCTGTTAATAAAACGATCGTTATCACAAAAATGACATAATCATATTTTTTACGTATGGAAGATTATATTTATATCAGACTGGGGATAAGATATTAATTAGTCGGAGCATCTGAAAATACTGAGAATAGATGACTGCCCGGCCGCCAATTACACGACGGGGACAGAAGAAAATAATCTGACGCGCTGACGACAGGATGAAGCAACTGAGAACAACAACAGCCTTTCCTCATCCTGCCATACCTTTTTTACCGCTCAGCTACCAGGCGGATGATGTCATCGTCTTCATCCTTAATGGGCAGTGCAGTAGGCTCTGCTGCTTTCTCGGGTTCGTTAGCTTCGCAAAGGCGACGTAACAAAGCGTTCTGTCTTTTTTGCTGATCTAACAATGCTTCAAGCAGCTCAATCTGCTCGTTAGTACGCGAACTTGCCCGATTGATAAAAAACCAAAGAACAAGCCCAACAATCAGAACCACCACCGATACCGCTAAAGACGCAAAACTCAACGCGCCAGAATTCAAAACTTCGTTCATTTTACCACCTCAATGTAGACAGTGTAGTTTACCACTGCCGCACAAGAAGGTAATCAACTGTTGCGAAAATGCGCTTACCAGGGAATAAATTTATTGAAGGCACAAATACCGCTGAAAAATTGTACGTCCTGATCGCACATGATGTTGAACACCTGCGCCCACATCAGTATGCATACCAGTACAACAACAATCAGCACTACCCAGCGAATTTTTTTCACTCCAGCTCCACTCTTCAACTCCACATCTTATGTCTATAAATTATCATGCGTTACCTAAACCCAGCGTTAACTGTATAGGCATTCAATCTTTTTAGGAATGATTGACTTGTTTCATACCGTGTACAGGCTAATCTAATAACAATGAGAAAAGATAAGAGGTTGTAATGCGTCTGATTATCCGCGCTATTGTGTTGTTAGCTCTGGTTTGGATCGGTTTATTATTGAGCGGCTATGGAATTTTGATTGGAAGTAAGGAGAATGCTGCCGGTCTGGGTCTGCAATGCCAATATCTGACTGCCCGTGGAACCAGCACGGCACAGTACGTCCACACCAGTAGCGGTATCATTGGCCTGTCGGATTGTCCCCTGTTAAGGAAAAGCACGGTCATTATCGATAACGGCTAATAATGCAACATTACATTCGATACGTTTTTTACGCCAGGTAACGTTATGACTGTTCATAAAAAACCCCAGGTACAAAATACTTGGGGTTTTTTACATTCGCGATTACGTCAGATTAGAACGGATAGTCGTTATAGCCCATTTGTTCTGAAATCTTGCGCGCTGCCGTATGCAGCATTGCCACATACTCGTGTAAACGCTCTTCTGAGAAACGCAGCGTTGGGAATGAAATACTCAACCCCGCAATAACCACGCCGAAACGGTCAAACACCGGTACGCCGATGCAGCGCAGGCCTTCTTCCTGTTCTTCGTTATCTTCGCCGTAACCCTGCTCACGTACTTTATCCAGCAGTAGCAGTAATTCATCAGTATTCGTAATGGTACGATCGGTGCTGCGTTTGTACTCAATGCCATCCAGAATCTGCTTCACTTCATCGCGGTCACGCCATGCCAGTAGAACTTTACCGATAGCTGTACTGTACAGCGGATTACGACGACCAACGCGGGAATACATGCGCAGATTGTACATAGAGTCGATTTTGTGAATGTAGACAATGCTGTCTTCATCCAACGCACCGAGGTGTACAGTCTCTTTAGTCAGGCGCGAAAGTTCGCGCATCTGAATGTCAGCGCTACGGATAAGATCGACGTTTTGCAACGCGCGCGCGCCCAGCTCGAATAATTTCAGGGTCAGTGAGTATTTCTCTGACTCCCCTTCCTGTGCCACATAACCCAGCGTTTTCATGGTCTGCAAAAAGCGATAAACGGTGCTTTTCGACATCATGACGCGTTGCGACAACTCGGTAATACCAATTTCGCGCTCTTCACCCAGCGCCTGCAGAATGCCAAAAACTTTCAGCACGGAAGATACAGAATCGGGTTGCTTATCCAGATCTGCGATTGCCATTTATCACCCCTTTCGAGTGTTTTATAAAAATCAGAACCGGTTTTTATTATAATTTCACGTACCAACCCTCGCAATCGCTCTTTGCTCACTTAGTTACAAATCTGCGACCTAACACCTGAATATCAATGCTAAAATTATTACTCTCATCATAAATTCCACAAATATCGACTTTCTATGGAAAAAATTCAGGCCGATGGTCTGCCATTGCCCCAGCGATATGGCGCAATTTTAACCATTGTTATTGGCATTTCTATGGCAGTACTCGACGGTGCAATAGCGAACGTGGCCCTGCCAACTATCGCCGCCGATCTTCAGGCCTCACCTGCCAGCTCAATCTGGATTGTGAACGCCTATCAAATCGCGATCGTCGTTTCGCTCCTGTCCCTCTCTTTTTTAGGCGATATGTTCGGTTACCGGCGCATTTATAAGTGTGGCCTGGTCGTGTTCCTGCTTGCATCGCTATTTTGTGCCTTGTCAGATTCGTTGCACATGCTGACGCTGGCTCGCGTCGCCCAGGGTTTTGGCGGTGCGGCGCTAATGAGCGTGAATACGGCATTGATCCGACTTATTTATCCCCAGCGTCAGCTTGGGCGGGGGATGGGGATTAACTCTTTTATCGTCGCGGTCTCCTCGGCTGCGGGTCCGACCATTGCCGCAGCAATTCTTTCTATTGCCTCCTGGAAATGGCTGTTTCTAATTAACGTCCCGCTGGGAATAGTTGCCCTGTTGCTGGCGATGCGCTTTTTGCCGCCCAATGCGTCCCGCGGCACTAAACCACGCTTTGACCTGCCCAGTGCGATAATGAATGCCTTAACGTTTGGCTTGTTAATTACGGCGCTCAGCGGCTTTGCACAAGGACAGTCGCTAAAACTGATTGGTGCCGAGCTTGTGGCGCTTATGGTGGTAGGTTTTTTCTTTATCCGACGCCAGCTCGCGCTGGAGGTGCCGTTACTGCCGGTTGACCTGTTACGCATTCCACTGTTTTCACTCTCGATTTGTACCTCGATATGTTCATTCTGCGCACAAATGCTGGCATTGGTTTCCCTGCCCTTCTTTATGCAAACGGTGCTCGGACGCAGCGAGGTCGAAACAGGCCTGCTGTTGACGCCATGGCCGCTGGCAACCATGGTGATGGCGCCGCTGGCGGGATATCTGATTGAACGCATTCACGCCGGGCTGTTGGGCGCACTGGGCATGGCGTTGATGGCCAGTGGGTTGTTTTCGCTGGTGCTGCTGCCCGTTTCCCCCTCCGATTTTAATATCATCTGGCCGATGATTCTGTGCGGCGCGGGCTTTGGCTTGTTCCAGTCCCCAAATAATCACACCATCATCACCTCCGCGCCGCGTGAACGCAGCGGTGGGGCGAGCGGAATGCTGGGGACGGCGCGCTTGCTGGGTCAGAGTACCGGGGCCGCGCTGGTCGCGCTGATGCTAAACCAGTTTGGCGACAGTGGAACGCACGTCTCGCTGATAGCCGCAGGCATTCTGGCCTCGCTGGCAGCAATTGTGAGTGGTTTACGTATTACGCAACCGCGAGTTCAGGCATAAAAAAAACGGGAACCTCTCGGTTCCCGTTTTCACACAACCCAGTATCTGGATTACATGTTTTCGATGATTGCGTCGCCAAACTCTGAACATTTCAGCAGTTTAGCGCCATCCATCAGGCGTTCGAAATCGTAAGTTACGGTTTTCGCGTTAATCGCGCCTTCCATACCTTTAACAATCAGGTCAGCCGCTTCAACCCAACCCATGTGGCGCAGCATCATTTCAGCGGACAGAATAATGGAACCTGGGTTCACTTTATCCTGACCTGCATACTTCGGTGCAGTACCGTGGGTTGCTTCGAACAGCGCACATTCGTCACCGATGTTCGCGCCCGGCGCGATACCAATACCACCAACCTGTGCGGCCAGCGCATCGGAGATGTAGTCGCCGTTAAGGTTCATACAGGCAATCACATCATATTCAGCCGGACGCAGCAGGATCTGTTGCAGGAACGCATCGGCGATAACATCCTTAACCACGATCTCTTTACCGGTTTTCGGGTTCTTGATTTTCACCCACGGACCGCCGTCGATCAGTTCACCACCGAATTCTTCACGCGCTAACTGGTAGCCCCAGTCTTTGAACGCGCCTTCGGTGAATTTCATGATGTTACCTTTGTGTACCAGGGTAACAGAATCACGATCGTTAGCGATGGCGTATTCGATCGCCGCACGGACCAGACGTTTAGTCCCTTCTTCAGAACACGGTTTGATACCAATACCGCAATGCTCCGGGAAGCGGATTTTCTTCACGCCCATCTCTTCGCGCAGGAATTTAATCACTTTCTCGGCATCTGCAGAGTCCGCTTTCCATTCGATACCTGCGTAGATATCTTCGGAGTTTTCACGGAAGATGACCATGTCGGTCAGTTCAGGGTGCTTAACCGGGCTAGGCGTGCCCTGGTAATAACGCACCGGGCGCAGGCAGACATACAGGTCAAGTTCCTGACGCAGGGCAACGTTCAGAGAGCGAATACCGCCGCCAACTGGGGTGGTCAGTGGGCCTTTGATGGCAACACGATATTCACGAATCAGATCAAGGGTTTCAGCAGGCAGCCAGACGTCCTGGCCATAAACCTGAGTGGATTTCTCGCCGGTGTAGATTTCCATCCAGGAGATTTTACGCTCGCCTTTATAGGCTTTCTCGACAGCAGCATCGACAACTTTGATCATCGGTGGGGTTACATCAACGCCGATACCGTCGCCTTCAATGAACGGGATAATCGGATTTTCAGGAACGTTGAGTTTGCCGTTTTGCAGGGTGATCTTCTTACCTTCCGCCGGAACAACTACTTTGCTTTCCATTCACCTCTCCTTCGAGCGCTTCTGGTTCTGCTCGTCTGTCATCGCGCTGCATGTGCGTTTGCGTCCTGCTGCACGAATGCGTTAGAGCAATTTTTTGTTAATGTTTTGTAATGAGCATGTCAATACTACCCTAATGTTCGTCGCCATGAAAGACACTCGTTCTTAGGCTATAATGCGGCAATTGATATAATCTGAAAATACCATGCAAAAAACTTCTTTTAGAAATCACCGGGTTGAGCGATTCAGCTCACGACAAGTCACCAGGCAGCGTAAAGAAAACCAGCCAAAACGCGTGGTTTTGTTCAATAAACCCTACGATGTTTTGCCACAATTTACTGACGAGGCGGGCAGAAGCACGTTAAAAGATTTTATTCCCGTGCCGGGAATCTATGCTGCGGGCCGACTCGACCGGGACAGCGAAGGACTTTTGGTGCTGACCAATGACGGCGCGCTGCAGGCGCGGTTAACGCAACCTGGCAAGCGCACGGGGAAAATCTATTACGTCCAGGTCGAAGGCGAGCCGACAGCAGAAGCGCTGGATGCGCTGCGTACCGGGGTGACGCTCAATGATGGTCCCACGCTGCCCGCAGGTATTGAAATAGTAGAGGAACCCACCTGGCTGTGGCCGAGAAACCCGCCTATTCGGGAACGGAAAAATATCCCCACCAGTTGGCTGAAAGTTACTTTATATGAAGGCCGTAACCGCCAGGTTCGTCGTATGACAGCGCATGTTGGATTCCCGACGCTGCGCCTCATCCGCTATGCCATGGGAGATTACACGCTGGAAAATCTCGCCAACGGTCAATGGCGGGATGCAACTAACTGAATAAGGAACAGGTATGTTCAAACCGCACGTCACGGTCGCCTGCATTGTGCATGCAGAAGATAAGTTCTTAGTCGTTGAGGAAACAATCAATGGCAAAGCCCTGTGGAATCAACCTGCAGGACATCTGGAAGCGGATGAAACCCTGGTGCAAGCCGCCGCTCGCGAACTGTGGGAAGAGACGGGCATCAAAGCGCAGCCGCAAAACTTCATCCGGATGCATCAATGGATCGCGCCGGACAAAACGCCCTTTTTACGTTTTCTGTTTTCTATCGAGCTTGCCAATATGTGCGCTACTGAACCTCATGACAGCGATATAGATTGCTGTCGCTGGGTCAGCGCAGAAGAGGTTCTCTCAGCGCCAAATCTGCGTTCGCCGTTGGTTGCGGAGAGTATTCGTTGCTATCAGAGCGGACAGCGCTACCCGCTGGCGATGATCGGCGAATTTAACTGGCCGTTTACAGAGGGTGTCAAGTAAGGGGCTGCGTGCTAGAATATGCCGCCTTGAAGTTCAATGTCGTGAGTATTCCTATGTCTGAAAGCCCAAAAAAAGTGATCGTCGGCATGTCCGGCGGTGTCGATTCCTCCGTTTCTGCCTGGCTGTTGCAACAACAGGGTTATCAGGTAGAAGGCCTGTTTATGAAGAACTGGGAAGAGGACGATGGCGAGGAATATTGCACAGCGGCCGCCGATCTTGCGGATGCGCAGGCTGTCTGTGACAAACTCGGCATTGAACTGCATACCGTCAACTTTGCTGCAGAATACTGGGACAACGTCTTTGAACTGTTCCTTGAAGAGTACAAAGCGGGCCGTACGCCAAACCCCGATATTCTGTGCAATAAAGAAATCAAGTTTAAAGCCTTCCTCGAGTTTGCCGCCGAAGATTTAGGTGCCGATTATATCGCCACCGGTCACTACGTGCGCCGCGCCGACGTCGACAGCAAAAGCCGCCTGCTGCGTGGACTCGATGGCAATAAAGACCAGAGCTATTTCCTCTACACGCTCGGTCATGAACAAATCGCGCAGAGCCTGTTCCCGGTAGGCGAACTGGAAAAACCGCAGGTGCGTAAAATTGCCGAAGATCTCGGTCTGATTACGGCCAAGAAAAAAGACTCAACCGGTATCTGCTTCATCGGCGAACGTAAGTTCCGCGAGTTTCTCGGTCGTTATCTGCCGGCTCAGCCAGGCAAAATCATCACCGTTGATGGCGAAGAGATTGGCCAGCATCAGGGCCTGATGTACCACACGCTGGGTCAGCGTAAAGGTCTGGGCATTGGCGGGACGAAAGAAGGCACGGAAGATCCGTGGTACGTGGTGGATAAAGACGTCGAGAACAACATTCTGGTTGTTGCTCAGGGTCATGAACACCCGCGTCTGATGTCCGTTGGCCTGGTGGCGCAACAGCTGCACTGGGTCGATCGCGAACCGTTCACCGGCACAATGCGCTGCACGGTGAAAACCCGCTATCGTCAGACCGACATTCCGTGCACCGTTAAGGCGCTGGATGCTGAGCGTATTGAAGTCATTTTCGACGAGCCAGTCGCGGCGGTAACGCCGGGTCAGTCGGCTGTCTTTTACAATGGCGAAGTGTGCCTCGGCGGCGGCATTATCGAACAACGATTGCCTCTGCCGGTATAATTACTTACACATCTAATACAAGGAAGCAGTGAACGTGGCAAAGAATTATTATGACATCACCCTCGCTCTGGCAGGCATTTGTCAGTCGGCACGCCTGGTGCAGGAACTGGCGCACCAGGGGCATTGTGATGCCGATGCATTGCACGTTTCACTGAACAGTGTCATCGACATGAATCCCAGCTCTACGCTGGGCGTGTTTGGCGGTAGCGAGGCCAACCTGCGTTTAGGTCTGGAAACGATGCTCGGCGTGCTCAACGCCAGCAGTCGTCAGGGGCTGAACGCGGAACTCACCCGCTACACGTTAAGCCTGATGGTGCTGGAGCGTAAGCTGTCAGCCGCTAAAGGCGCTATGGACACGCTGGGAGACCGCATCAACGGCTTGCAGCGCCAACTGGACCATTTTGATTTGCAGTCAGAAACGTTGATGAGTGCGATGGCAGGCATTTATGTTGACGTCATCAGCCCACTCGGCCCACGTATTCAGGTTACGGGCTCCCCGGCCATCCTTCAGAGCCCACAGGTTCAGGCTAAAGTACGCGCTTCCCTGCTGGCTGGCATTCGCGCTGCCGTGCTCTGGCATCAGGTTGGTGGAGGCCGTCTGCAACTCATGTTTTCTCGTAATCGCCTGACGACTCAGGCTAAACAAATTCTTGCTCATTTAACCCCGGAGTTGTGATCTATGGAATTATCCTCACTGACCGCCGTTTCCCCTGTCGATGGACGCTACGGCGATAAAGTCAGCGCGCTGCGCGGGATTTTCAGCGAATACGGTTTGCTGAAATTCCGTGTACAAGTTGAAGTACGCTGGCTGCAAAAACTGGCCGCGCACGCAGCGATCAAGGAAGTTCCTGCTTTTGCTGCCGACGCAATCGGTTTCCTTGATGCGATTGTCGCTAACTTCAATGAAGAAGATGCCGCGCGTATCAAAACCATTGAGCGTACGACCAACCATGACGTGAAGGCAGTTGAGTATTTCCTGAAAGAGAAAGTGGCGGATATCCCGGAACTGCACGCTGTTTCCGAGTTCATCCACTTCGCGTGTACCTCAGAAGACATCAACAACCTGTCTCACGCGCTGATGCTGAAAACCGCCCGTGACGAAGTGGTTCTGCCGTACTGGCGCAAACTTATCGACGCGGTTAAAGATTTGTCCGTACAGTATCGCGATATTCCTCTGCTCTCCCGTACCCACGGTCAGCCAGCCACCCCGTCTACGCTGGGCAAAGAAATGGCTAACGTGGCTTACCGTATGGAGCGTCAGTACCGCCAGCTCAATCAGGTCGAAATCCTCGGCAAAATCAACGGTGCAGTCGGTAACTATAACGCCCACATCGCCGCTTATCCGGAAGTGGATTGGCATCAGTTCAGCGAAGAATTTGTCACCTCGCTGGGCATCCAGTGGAATCCGTACACCACGCAGATTGAGCCGCACGACTATATTGCCGAGCTGTTTGATTGCATCGCCCGTTTCAACACTATCCTGATCGACTTCGACCGCGATGTCTGGGGTTACGTGGCGCTGAACCATTTCAAACAGAAAACCATCGCGGGTGAAATTGGTTCCTCCACCATGCCGCACAAGGTGAACCCAATCGATTTCGAGAACTCCGAGGGTAACCTGGGCCTGTCTAACGCGGTTCTGCAGCATCTGGCGAGCAAACTGCCGGTCTCCCGCTGGCAGCGCGATCTGACGGACTCTACCGTTCTGCGTAACCTGGGCGTGGGGATTGGCTATGCGCTGATCGCTTATCAGTCCACGCTGAAAGGTGTGAGCAAACTGGAAGTGAACCGCGATCACCTGCTGGATGAACTGGATCATAACTGGGAAGTGCTGGCAGAGCCGATCCAGACCGTGATGCGTCGCTATGGCATTGAAAAACCATACGAGAAGCTGAAGGAACTGACCCGCGGCAAACGCGTTGACGCCGAAGGTATGAAGCAGTTTATCGACGGTCTGGCGCTGCCTGAAGACGAGAAAACACGCCTGAAAGCAATGACGCCGGCCAATTACATTGGTCGCGCCGTCACCATGGTTGATGAACTGAAGTAATCTGTTTTACGCCTGTCAGGCCTGCATCATATCGTAGGCCTGACAGGCGTAGCGCCATCAGGGATTATTGAGTCTTATGGCATTTCCGGCGGTGTAATACCAAAGTGGTTCCACGCCCGCACCGTTGCCATACGTCCGCGCGGAGTTCGCTGCAGAAAACCTTGCTGAATCAGATACGGTTCCAGCACGTCCTCAATGGTTTCACGCTCTTCCCCAATCGCCGCCGCCAGGTTATCCAGTCCGACCGGTCCACCGAAGAACTTATCGATAACCGCCAGCAGCAGCTTACGGTCCATATAATCGAATCCTTCCGCATCCACATTGAGCATATCCAGTGCCTGAGCGGCGATATCTGCTGAAATTGTGCCGTCATGCTTCACTTCGGAGAAGTCGCGTACCCGGCGTAATAAACGGTTGGCGATACGCGGCGTACCACGGGCGCGGCGTGCCACTTCCAATGCGCCTTCATCGCTCATTTCCAGCCCCATAAAGCGGGCGCTGCGTCCAACAATGTGCTGCAGGTCTGCCACCTGATAGAATTCCAGGCGCTGTACAATACCGAAGCGGTCACGCAGCGGAGACGTTAACGAACCGGCGCGCGTCGTCGCCCCGATCAGGGTAAACGGCGGCAGATCGATCTTAATCGAACGTGCGGCTGGTCCTTCGCCAATCATGATATCCAGCTGATAATCTTCCATCGCCGGATACAGCACCTCTTCCACCACCGGTGACAGGCGATGGATTTCATCGATAAACAGCACATCGTGCGGTTCAAGGTTGGTGAGCATTGCCGCCAGATCGCCCGCTTTTTCCAGTACCGGACCGGAAGTGGTGCGCAGATTAACGCCCATTTCATTGGCAACAATATTGGCAAGCGTGGTTTTACCGAGACCTGGAGGACCGAAAATCAGCAGGTGATCGAGGGCTTCACCGCGCAGCTTCGCCGCCTGGATAAAAATCTCCATTTGCGAACGCACCTGAGGCTGGCCAATATACTCTTCCAGCAACTTGGGGCGGATCGCGCGATCCACCAGATCTTCAGGGGTCGTGCTGACAGCCGAAATCAGGCGATCTGCTTCAATCATCCTTTACCTCACAATGCCGCGCGAAGCGCTTCACGAATCAGGGTTTCACTGCTGGCATCAGGGCGAGCGATTTTGCTCACCATGCGGCTGGCTTCCTGTGGTTTATAGCCTAACGCCACCAGCGCAGCAACCGCTTCCTGCTCGGCGTCATCCGTTGCAGGACTGGCCGGAGAGGTCAGGACCAGATCCGCCGCCGGCGTGAAGAGATCGCCATGCAGGCCTTTAAAGCGGTCTTTCATTTCCACAATCAAACGCTCTGCGGTTTTCTTACCTATGCCCGGTAATTTCACCAGCGCGCCAAGCTCTTCGCGCTCAACGGCATTAACGAACTGCTGTGCAGACATACCGGAGAGGATCGCCAGCGCCAGCTTCGGCCCGACGCCATTGGTTTTGATTAACTCTTTAAACAGCGTGCGTTCTTGTTTGTTGTTAAAACCATATAGCAGTTGAGCGTCTTCACGCACCACAAAATGGGTGAAGATAATCGCTTCCTGCCCGGCTTCCGGCAACTCGTAGAAACAGGTCATCGGCATATGGACTTCATAGCCTACTCCGCCGGTTTCCAGAAGGACCAACGGGGGTTGTTTTTCAAGAATGATGCCTCTGAGTCTGCCTATCACGTGACGCTCCTGCGTTAAGGGCTAAAAGGTAATGCGCTATCATAAAAAAAGGCTGGATAGATATCCAGCCTCATTTGTCACTAACGTAACCGACCTCGCGCCAGATTCAGCCGCGACTCGCTCATTTGCATGGCGTTCTGGCTGACGTGGCAATGGGTAATAGCAATCGCCAGCGCATCCGCGGCATCCGCCTGCGGATTTGCCGGGAGTTTTAGCAGCGTGCGTACCATATGCTGAACCTGGCTTTTTTCCGCGCTGCCGATACCCACCACGGTCTGTTTTACCTGGCGGGCCGCGTATTCAAAGACCGGAAGATCCTGATTAGTAGCCGCAACGATTGCCACGCCGCGCGCCTGCCCCAGCTTTAGCGCCGAGTCGGCATTCTTCGCCATAAAGACCTGCTCAATGGCAAAATAGTCGGGCTGGAACTGGGTGATGATTTCCGTCACGCCTGCATAAATCAACTTCAGACGTGAAGGAAGATCGTCGACTTTGGTGCGAATGCAGCCGCTACCGAGGTAGGTCAGCTGTCTGCCGACCTGACGAATTACGCCATAACCGGTGATGCGCGACCCCGGGTCAATGCCGAGAATGATAGACATCACGCATCTCCTGTTAGTTTATGGCTTAACCACATCATTCGAGCGTTGCAGCAACCTCATCGGAGATTTCGCCGTTGTGGTAAACTTCCTGCACGTCGTCGCAGTCTTCCAGCATATCGATCAGACGCATCAGCTTCGGCGCCGTTTCTGCATCCATATCCGCTTTGGTGGAGGGGATCATAGACACTTCAGCCGCGTCAGCTTTCAGACCAGCCGCTTCCAGCGCATCACGCACTTTGCCCATCTCTTCCCACGCGGTGTAAACGTCAATCGCGCCATCGTCGAAGGTCACAACGTCTTCAGCGCCCGCTTCCAGTGCCGCTTCCATAATGGCGTCTTCGTCGCCTTGTTCAAAAGAGATCACGCCTTTTTTGCTGAACAGGTAAGCTACGGAACCGTCGGTACCTAGGTTGCCGCCCGTTTTAGTGAATGCGTGACGCACTTCCGCAACGGTACGGTTACGGTTGTCAGACAGACACTCAATCATAACGGCTGTTCCGCCAGGGCCGTAACCTTCATAGATGATGGTTTCCATGTTCGCATCATCGTCGCCACCAACACCACGCGCGATTGCACGGTTCAGGGTGTCACGGGTCATGTTATTTGCCAGCGCTTTATCAACCGCGGCGCGCAGACGTGGGTTAGCATCCGGATCGCCGCCGCCCAGTTTGGCTGCCGTCACCAGCTCACGAATGATTTTGGTGAAAATTTTACCGCGTTTAGCATCCTGCGCTGCTTTACGATGTCTGGTGTTGGCCCATTTACTATGACCTGCCATAAATAATCTCTCCAAAAAGCGCGCCTTCTCAGGCGACGTTAATTACAAACTCTTCAATCGCCTGCCGGTTACTCCACGACTTGGTTAACTGCGCGGCTTCGTGCGCATTAACCCAACGGTAGGTCAGATGTTCGGTGAACACGATCTCTCGTTCAGAGGGAAGTGCCAGGCAAAACCAGGATTCAGTATTACGCTCAATTCCCGGCGCATAGCGATGACGTAAATGGCTAAAAATCTCAAATTCCACCGTGCGCTGACAGTCAATTAAGGTCAGTTGCTCAGTCGCAACATCAATGGCGACCTCTTCCTTTACTTCGCGCATCGCGGCTTGCGACGCGGTTTCACCCTCTTCAAGGCTGCCGGTGACCGACTGCCAGAAATCAGGATCGTCGCGTCGCTGTAACATCAGCACTCTCCCGGTGTCCTTTGCATAAATCACGACTAACACCGAGACAGGCTGTTTGTATCTCATATCAGTTATTCTCGGCCTTCTTAACAACCTGAATGCTCAGTTCCGCCAGCGCGGCTTCATTGGCAAAGCTTGGTGCTTCAGTCATCAGACATGCTGCAGCCGTGGTTTTCGGGAAGGCAATAACGTCACGAATGTTGTCAGTACCGGTCAGCAGCATAGTCAGACGATCCAGACCAAACGCCAGGCCCGCATGCGGCGGTGTACCGTATTTTAGCGCATCCAGCAGGAAGCCGAACTTCTCGCGCTGTTCTTGCTCGTTAATGCCCAGAATGCCGAATACAGTCTGCTGCATATCACCGTTGTGAATACGCACGGAACCACCGCCCACTTCATAGCCGTTGATGACCATATCGTACGCGTTGGCAACCGCGTCTTCCGGCGCAGCTTTCAGCTCAGCGGCAGTCATGTCTTTTGGCGCGGTGAACGGGTGGTGCATCGCGGTCAGACCGCCTTCACCATCATCTTCAAACATCGGGAAGTCGATAACCCACAGCGGCGCCCATTTGGCTTCGTCGGTAATGTTCAGGTCTTTGCCCAGTTTCAGACGCAGCGCGCCCATCGCGTCGGCAACCACTTTCTTGTTGTCGGCACCGAAGAAAATCATGTCGCCGTCTTGCGCACCAGTACGCTCCAGAATCGCATCTACGATTTCTGCGTTCAGGAACTTAGCAACCGGGCTGGTGATGCCTTCCAGGCCTTTCGCACGCTCGGTGACTTTGATGTAAGCCAGACCTTTCGCGCCGTAAATCTTAATAAAGTTACCGTAATCGTCGATCTGCTTACGGCTTAAGCTCGCACCGCCCGGTACACGCAGGGCAGCCACGCGGCCTTTCGCATCGTTCGCCGGACCAGAGAACACGGCGAACTCAACGCCTTTCACCAGATCGGCAACGTCAACCAGTTCCATCGGGTTACGCAGGTCTGGTTTATCAGAACCGTAACGACGCTCGGCTTCGGCAAAGGTCATGATCGGGAAATCACCCAGATCCACACCTTTAACTTCCAGCCACAGGTTACGCACCAGCGCTTCCATCACTTCACGCACCTGCGGCGCGGTCATGAAGGAAGTCTCAACGTCGATCTGAGTAAATTCAGGCTGACGGTCAGCACGTAAGTCTTCATCACGGAAGCATTTTACGATCTGATAGTAGCGGTCAAAACCGGACATCATCAGCAGCTGTTTAAACAGCTGAGGAGACTGCGGCAGCGCGTAGAACTTACCTTTATGAACACGAGAAGGAACCAGGTAATCGCGCGCGCCTTCCGGCGTAGCTTTGGTCAGCATCGGAGTTTCGATGTCGAGGAAGCCGTGATCGTCCATAAAACGACGCACCAGGCTGGTAATTTTTGCACGCGTTTTCAGGCGCTGCGCCATTTCAGGGCGACGCAGATCCAGGTAGCGATACTTCAGTCGCGCTTCTTCGGTGTTTACGTGGTTAGAGTCCAGCGGCAGCGAGTCTGAACGGTTGATGATGGTCAGATCGGAGGCCAGCACTTCAATTTCGCCAGTCGCCATATCGGCGTTGACGTTTTTCGCGTCACGCGCACGCACGGTGCCCGTAACCTGGATACAGAACTCATTACGCAGTTCGGAGGCCAGCTTTAACGCATCCGCACGGTCCGGATCGAAAAATACCTGCACGATACCTTCGCGGTCGCGCATATCGATAAAGATCAGGCTACCAAGATCACGACGACGGTTGACCCAACCACACAGAGTCACCTGCTGCCCCTCGTGGGACAGACGTAGCTGTCCGCAATATTCTGTACGCATGAGATATCCCTTAACTTTGCCGCAGGCGGATTGTCACCTGTCTCGCAGGTGACGAAGTCGCAGCTTTAGCTGAATGTCACAACTGAATGAAAAAAGGCGGCTATTATACTGGAAATTCTGCCGCACGATAAGTCCGGTACTGACTGTACGCCTGTTTCCTGGACGGGCATTGCGTAATCTCACAAAAAATAACAAAAATTGTCGTCCCTTTCACACTGATTCGCGATTAAGGTGTAACGGAATTCTTTTTTTACTGGAGTGATCATGCTGGAACTGAACGCAAAAACAACCGCTCTTGTTGTTATTGATCTACAGGAAGGTATCCTGCCTTTCGCTGGCGGCCCATACTCGGCAAACGACGTGGTTGCCCGCGCCGCGCAGTTGGCGGAAAAATTCCGTGCCCACGGTTCCCCGGTGGTAATGGTGCGCGTCGGCTGGTCTGACGATTATGCCGAAGCGCTGAAACAGCCAGTTGATGCTCACGCTCCGGCCAAAGCGTTACCCGAAAACTGGTGGAATTACCCGAGCGCTCTGGGTAAATGCGCCAGCGACCTCGAAGTGACCAAACGCCAGTGGGGGGCTTTCTACGGCACCGATCTGGAATTACAACTGCGTCGTCGGGGCATCGAGACCATCGTCCTGTGCGGCATTTCCACAAATATTGGCGTGGAGTCAACGGCGCGAAATGCGTGGGAGCTGGGTTTTAATCTGATCGTTGCAGAAAACGCCTGTAGTGCCGCCAGCGCTGAGCAACATCAGGGCAGCATGACGCATATTTTCCCGCGTATCGCACGCGTACGCAGCGTGGACGAGATCCTGCAAGCGCTATGATTTATATCGGTTTACCCCAGTGGGCGCATCCCAAATGGGTGCGTCTGGGGATCACCAGCCTTGAAGAGTATGCCCGCCACTTTAACTGTGTGGAGGGCAATACCACGCTGTACGCGCTGCCAAAAGCCGACATTGTGGCCCGCTGGCATGCGCAGACTACCGATGCGTTTCGATTTTGTTTTAAGTTTCCGGCCACCATTTCGCATCAGGCCGCACTGCGTAATTGCGATGACCTGGTACAAGAGTTTTTCACGCGCATGTCGCCACTTGAATCACGCATTGGGCAATACTGGCTGCAATT
The DNA here is from genome assembly GCF_027919895.1 of Citrobacter sp. 21OH12SH02A-Citro. Taxonomy (NCBI): domain Bacteria; kingdom Pseudomonadati; phylum Pseudomonadota; class Gammaproteobacteria; order Enterobacterales; family Enterobacteriaceae; genus Citrobacter; species Citrobacter sp. 21OH12SH02A-Citro. Next base: position 2,046,652 of record NZ_CP114801.1, on the reverse strand, counting down.
ACCCGCAACTTTTGGCCCGCACGACCTGCCAGCCTTGTGGCAGTTTCTCGATGCGCTCCCCAAATCCTTTACCTACGGTGTGGAAGTTCGCCATCCGGACTTCTTTGCCAAAGGCGAAACAGAGCAACGATTCAATCGAGGCCTACATGAGCGCAGGGTAAATCGGGTGATTCTGGACAGTCGACCGGTACATGCCGCAATACCACATACTGAAGCGATACGTGACGCCCAGCGCAAGAAGCCAAAGGTTCCGGTGCATGCAGTGGTGACGGCAAACCATCCGATGGTACGCTTTATCGGCAGCGATAATATGGCACAAAACAGCGCGCTTTTTGCCGTCTGGCTGACCAAGCTGTCGCAATGGCAACAAACCACAACGCCGTATCTGTTTTTACATACCCCGGATATCGCGCAGGCCCCGGAGCTTGTCGATACGCTATGGGCAAATTTACGCAGCGCCCTGCCAGAGATCGGATCAGCTCCGTCTATTCCACAGCAATCTTCTCTTTTCTGAAAATGCCACCTATCATAGTCAATGCCATCAGCCATTTTAAAAGGGAGTTTGTATGGTAAGCGCGCTTTATGCCGTATTGGGTGCGTTATTGTTAATTAAGTTCTCCTTTGACGTCGTTCGCCTGCGCATGCAATACCGCGTTGCATATGGTGACGGAGGTTTTAGCGAACTACAAAGCGCTATCCGCATTCACGGTAATGCGGTGGAATATATTCCCGTCGCATTGGTGCTGCTGTTATTTATGGAAATGAACGGCGCAGAAACGTGGATGGTGCATATTTGCGGGCTGATTCTGATTGCCGGGCGACTGATGCATTATTACGGATTCCACCACCGGCTTTTCCGCTGGCGCCGTTCAGGCATGAGCGCGACCTGGTGTTCGCTGTTGCTAATGGTGCTGGCGAATCTTTGGTATATGCCCTGGGAGTTGGTTTTCTCCCTGCATTAGCGCACAATACGCCACTTTATTTTTCCCGGATTTTTACGTTATGTCTCACCGCGACACGCTTTTTTCTGCGCCTATCGCCAGTCTGGGTGACTGGACCTTTGATGAACGGGTAGCTGAAGTCTTCCCGGATATGATCCAGCGATCCGTTCCTGGCTATTCCAATATCATTTCTATGATTGGGATGTTGGCCGAACGTTTCGTACAACCCAACACACAGGTCTACGATCTGGGCTGTTCTCTGGGCGCGGCGACGCTCTCGGTGCGTCGCAATATTCATCACGAGAATTGCAAAATTATTGCCGTCGATAACTCCCCGGCCATGGTTGAGCGCTGCCGCCGTCATATTGACGCCTATAAAGCGCCGACACCGGTTGACGTTGTCGAAGGCGATATTCGCAACATTACTATCGAAAACGCCTCGATGGTGGTGCTGAATTTTACCCTGCAATTCCTTGAGCCACCTGAGCGCCAGGCATTGTTGGATAAGATTTATCAGGGGCTGAACCCCGGCGGCGCGCTGGTACTGTCTGAAAAATTCAGTTTCGAAGACGCTAACGTTGGCGAGCTGCTGTTCAACATGCACCACGATTTCAAACGGGCAAATGGCTATAGCGAGCTGGAAATCAGCCAAAAGCGCAGCATGCTGGAGAACGTGATGCTGACCGATTCGGTCGAAACGCACAAAGCGAGACTGCATCAGGCGGGCTTTGAACACAGCGAATTGTGGTTCCAGTGCTTTAACTTTGGTTCTCTGGTGGCACTGAAAGCTGAGGTTAGCGCATGATCGACTTTGGTAACTTTTATCAACTGATTGCCAAAAATCACCTTTCCCATTGGCTGGAAACGCTCCCGGCGCAAATCGCGACCTGGCAGCGCGATCAGCACGGCTTGTTTAAGCAGTGGTCAAATGCCGTCGAGTTTCTGCCCGAGCTGACGCCGCATCGCCTGGACTTACTGCATAGCGTTACCGCCGAAAGCGATGAGCCGCTCAGCGACGGTCAGCTCAAACGTATCGACACCCTGATGCGTAACCTGATGCCATGGCGTAAAGGGCCGTACTCGTTGTACGGCGTCAATATAGATACCGAGTGGCGCTCGGACTGGAAATGGGATCGCGTTCTGCCGCACTTGTCTGACCTCACCGGGCGCACCATTCTTGATGTCGGCTGCGGGAGTGGATATCACATGTGGCGCATGATTGGCGCGGGGGCGCATCTGGCAGTTGGTATCGATCCTACCCAGCTGTTTCTGTGCCAGTTTGAGGCAGTACGTAAACTGCTGGGCAATGACCAACGCGCTCACCTGCTGCCGCTGGGTATTGAGCAGCTTCCGGCGCTCAACGCCTTTGATACCGTATTCTCCATGGGAGTGCTTTATCACCGCCGTTCACCGCTGGAACACCTGTGGCAGTTGAAGGATCAGTTGGTGAAAGATGGCGAACTGGTACTGGAAACGCTGGTCGTCGAAGGTGATGAAAATACCGTACTGGTACCGGGCGATCGCTACGCGCAGATGCGTAACGTTTACTTTATTCCTTCTGCGCTGGCGTTAAAAAATTGGCTGGAAAAATGTGGGTTTGTTGATGTGCGCATTGCTGATGTCTGCGTCACCACCACCGAAGAGCAGCGCCGCACCGAGTGGATGATAACCGAATCACTGGCCGACTTCCTCGACCCGAACGATCACAGCAAAACGGTGGAAGGCTACCCGGCCCCATTACGCGCGGTATTGATTGCACGTAAGCCGTAGTTATTTTTGCCAGATAGCACTCTTTCTGCAAAATAGTTCAACTTGCAGCAAGGCAGACAACTCCGCTGCGGCTTGAAATATGCAGGATAAAAAAAGGCCCCTGTTGAAATTGCAGGGGCCTGGTACGAGCAAGCATCATATTGGGCGACATGATGCAACGGTAAAATCAGCTGGCCTGGTGGTGTGCAATGATTGCTTTCATTTCCGCAACCGCCGCCCCGTCTACTGCATAGCGTGAATACTCATCCGCCTGTGCATCCGAAGACATCGACAACCCCGAATTGCGATAACGCATGGGGGAAGCCAGCCATACTCCGGCAGAACTGTGGACTTCCTGCACTCCAGCATCAAGGAACAGGGACAAATTCGAGGCGCGAACCCCCGCTCCGGCCATAATGATTGGAGCATTCACCTGCGCAATAAGTTCCATAATTTTTGTTAAACCTTGCGCCGCATCTGATTTTTGCCCGGAAGTCAGCACTCTGGCGATGCCCAAATCAGCTAATTTTTTTAGCGCATTGAGTGGGTTAGCGCACATGTCAAAGGCCCGATGAAAAGTGACGTGCAGCGGTCCCGCCGCGATCATTATTTTCTCCATGCGCGGCATATCGACATCACCATCTGCATCTAAAATGCCGGTTACCAACCCTGAGAACCCCAGATCTCTTACCATTGCAATATCATCCAGCATTGCAGCGAATTCACCGTCGGTGTAACAAAAGTCGCCCCCACGCGGGCGAATAATGGGATTGACCGGAATCGAGATATGCTGGCGAACCGAACGCAAGACGCCCAGGGACGGCGTTAAGCCCCCCTCTTTGGGCGCCGAGCAAAGCTCAATGCGATCCGCGCCGTTTTGCTGCGCCGTGCGCGCGCACTCCATGCTGTAACAGCAGATTTCCAGTAATGCCATACTCACTCCTGACGTTCGCTTGCCACAATGGCCTCAATCGACCACGGATGGAATTTTATCGTCACGCTGCCATCGCTGACCGCCAGCGTTGGATTCGGTAAACGTTCGCGCTCGCCTTTTGGCGAACTGGTTTTTACAAATATACCCGGCTGGCTCAGCCCGTGATCTGAAAGCAGCGCCAGCGCTCGTGCATTCAGCGTCTCCACCTCACCCGGCAGAACAATTTCAACATGCTCCCAGCCTTCATGCGGATAACGCTTTTCGCCCGGCCACGGCAGTTCTACGATAGTAAATTGCCAGTGTTGCACACAAACTGGCTCATCGAGTTTGAACAAGCAAATCGGTCGGCCATTGATGATATTTTCTGACAACAATTCGCCACACTGTTCAAACCCACGACGCCAGCGCTCTGCGGTGGTATTTTGATGACAACGCAGAGAAATGTGATCGGCTTCAAGCGATGAGATATCCAGCCCAAGGCGAGTGGAAAGATCCGTTAACGCCTGAATGAAATGCGGTAAATCTGCGGAAATATCATGCAATTCTGCAACTGTCTGCCAGTTCGCCATAATGAAAGCTCATATCCATATTCAAAGCCGCTAATTTACCTTGTTGCGCAGCCCCAACCAACTGCTGATTTTCTTAAGCGCAATATGAATAATTATACGTAATGACAATGTTTATATTTCAGGCTGCTGGCGATACTCGCAATGCTGACGGCAACGGGCATTTGCAGTATACTCCCGCCCTTAATTCTTAAACTGGTGCGGTGCATTTTAAGCCGCTTCATAAATGTAAGGTATTCCGGTGAATATTCAGGCTCTTCTCTCAGAAAAAGTCAGTCAGGCCATGATTGCTGCAGGCGCGCCTGCAGATTGCGAACCGCAGGTTCGTCAGTCAGCAAAAGTACAGTTCGGCGACTATCAGGCTAACGGCATGATGGCTGTCGCTAAAAAACTGGGTATGGCGCCGCGACAACTGGCTGAGCAGGTGCTGACTCATTTGGATCTCAACGGGATCGCCAGCAAAGTTGAAATTGCAGGCCCGGGCTTTATCAATATTTTTCTCGATCCGGCATTTCTGGCGCAGCACGTTCAGCAGGCGCTGGCTTCCGATCGTCTGGGCGTCACCCAACCGGCTAAACAAACCGTTGTGGTTGATTACTCCGCACCTAACGTAGCGAAAGAGATGCACGTTGGTCACCTGCGTTCCACCATCATCGGTGACGCTGCGGTGCGTACGCTGGAGTTCCTCGGTCACAATGTTATCCGCGCCAACCACGTCGGCGACTGGGGTACTCAGTTCGGTATGCTCATCGCATGGCTGGAAAAACAGCAGCAGGAAAATGCTGGCGAGATGGCGCTGGCTGACCTTGAAGGTTTCTACCGTGATGCGAAAAAACATTACGACGAAGATGAAGCCTTCGCGGAACGTGCCCGGAGTTATGTCGTGAAGCTGCAAGGCGGCGACGAGTACTTCCGTGAGATGTGGCGCAAACTGGTCGACATCACCATGTCGCAAAACCAGTTAACCTACGATCGCCTGAACGTCACCCTGACCCGTGACGACGTCATGGGTGAAAGCCTGTACAACCCGATGCTGCCTGGCATCGTGGCCGATCTCAAAGCTAAAGGCCTGGCTGTTGAAAGCGAAGGCGCTACCGTCGTATTCCTTGATGAGTATAAGAACAAGGAAGGTGAACCGATGGGCGTAATCATTCAGAAGAAAGATGGCGGCTATCTCTACACCACGACCGACATCGCCTGCGCCAAGTACCGTTATGAAACGCTGCATGCCGACCGCGTACTTTATTACATCGACTCCCGTCAGCATCAGCACTTAATGCAGGCCTGGACCATCGTGCGTAAAGCCGGTTATGTGCCGGACTCTGTGCCGCTGGAACACCACATGTTCGGTATGATGCTGGGTAAAGACGGCAAGCCGTTCAAAACCCGTGCGGGTGGCACGGTTAAACTGGCCGATCTGCTGGATGAAGCGCTGGAACGCGCACGCCGTCTGGTAGCGGAGAAGAACCCGGACATGCCTGCCGACGAGCTGGAAAAACTGGCGAATGCGGTCGGTATCGGCGCGGTGAAATATGCCGATCTGTCCAAAAACCGTACCACCGACTACATCTTCGACTGGGACAATATGCTGGCGTTCGAAGGGAACACTGCGCCGTATATGCAGTACGCCTACACCCGCGTACTGTCCGTGTTCCGTAAAGCGGATATCGACGAAAGCGCGCTGGCAAATGCGCAGGTGATTATCAGTGAAGATCGCGAGGCTCAGCTGGCTGCGCGTCTGCTGCAGTTTGAAGAAACGTTGACCGTTGTTGCACGTGAAGGTACGCCGCACGTGATGTGTGCTTACCTGTACGACGTTGCCGGTCTGTTCTCCGGCTTCTACGAGCACTGCCCAATCCTTAGCGCTGAAAACGAAGAGATTCGTAACAGCCGCCTGAAACTGGCACAGTTGACGGCGAAAACCCTGAAGCTGGGTCTGGATACGCTGGGTATCGAAACCGTAGAACGTATGTAAATCAGCTCACCTATCAGGTCTGACTCCGAAATTCGGACTCAGGCCTTTTTTATTTCTGTAACAGGCCATCTGTAACAACTCACAAGGAATGACACATTTCCGTAGAGATATGGAACATTTTTTGCCTGTCATCCCGTTTAAGCCTCCGTATCATGAGGCGGCGAATTAATCGGGTACGGGTCAATGACATTCAGAGATTTTGAGGCGGAGGAAAAACTCTTCCAGCGGCGTGTATTGGTGGCCTTTGGCCTGGTGGTCATCTGCTTTGGCATCCTGATTTACAATCTCTACAACTTACAAATCTGTCAGCACCAGTATTACACCACCCGCTCAAATGCAAACGACATCAAAATGCTGCCCGTGGCCCCGACGCGCGGCATGATTTACGATCGCAACGGCATCCCGCTGGTGCGCAACGTAACCTGGTACGACATTTCCGTTACGCCTTATAAAATCAGTGATATGAATGCCCTGATCAGGCAGCTCACGCCTATCATTGACCTCACTCCTGATGACATTGACCAGTTTCGCCATGCGCTGAAAGCCAGCAGCCGCTATCGCCCGGTCGTGCTAAAAAATGCGCTGACCGATGTGGAAATCGCCCGCTTCTCGGTTAACCAGTTTCATTTCAGCGGCGTCAATATCAATAGCTATGAAGACCGCCAGTACCCTTATGGCGCAGCGCTGGCGCATGTCCTTGGCTATGTGTCAAAAATCAATGACAACGACCTGAAAGCGCTCGATCAAAAAGGCCTGACAGAGAACTACGCCGCCGATCACAACATCGGTAAGCAGGGTATCGAGCACTACTATGAAAATGAACTGCATGGGAAAACCGGTTATCAGGAGGTCGAAGTTGATAACCACGGACGCATCGTACGCCTGATCAAAGATGTGCCGCCCGTTGCCGGAAAAGATATCCATCTGACGCTGGACCTCCATTTACAGCAATATATTGAGAGTCTGTTGGTGGGCCAGCGGGCCGCCGTTTTGGTTGAGGATCCACATGACGGTTCCGTGCTGGCAATGGTTTCGAACCCCAGCTATGACCCCAACCCGTTTGTCAAAGGTATCAGCTATCAGGACTATAACAAGCTGCTTCAGGATAAGGACCTGCCGTTAATCAACCGCGTCACGCAGGGGTTGTATCCTCCCGCCTCCACGGTCAAACCGTATATGGCGATGTCAGCATTACTGGACGGCGTGATCACGCCGCAGACCCGTTTCTTCGGCGCCCCCACCTGGACGCTCCCCGGCACGGAGCGACATTACCGTGACTGGAAAAAAACGGGCCACGGTATGCTGGATGTCACCAAAGCAATTGAAGAATCTGCCGACACATTCTTTTATCAGGTGGCGTATATGATGGGGATTGACCGTATTAACAGCATGCTCAGCCAGTTTGGCTATGGCAAGCCGACCGGCATCGATCTTGGTGAGGAGTATAACGGCCTGCTCCCGAGCCGCGAATGGAAGCAGAAAGTGCATAAAAAAGCCTGGTATCAGGGAGATACCATTTCGGTTGGCATCGGCCAGGGCTACTGGATTGCCACGCCGATCCAGATGGTTAAAGCCATGGTCGCGCTGATTAACAACGGCAAGGTTATCGCCCCTCACCTGCTACGTGATGAAGAGAGCGGAAAAGTCATCACGCCGTACCAGGCTCCCGAAGCACCGTCACAAATTGCCTCTGCTTCGTCCCCCTACTGGGGACTGGTGCGTCAAGCGATGTTCGGCATGGCGAATGAGCCAAACGGTACCGGTTATAAGTTCTTTCACACCGCGCCTTACGGCATTGCAGCGAAAAGTGGCACATCACAGGTCTTTAGCCTGAAAGAAAATCAGACCTACGATGCGAAAATGATCCCCGTACGTCTTCGCGACCACGTGTTCTATACCGCATTTGCGCCATATAAGAACCCGAAAGTCGCCATAGCGTTAATTCTGGAAAACGGCGGCAGCGATGGCGTCACCGCCGCACCAGTCATGCGTCAAATCATGGATCATCTGTTTGCTGCGCAGGACGACGACGCACAAGCGGGTCCGATAGCCGCAACGCCATCGGACACCGATATCAAAAATACTTACGCAAGTATTCGGTAAGGCACAGCATCGCCATCGCCTGACCGTAAGGCATGGAGGTCCGGGGGATGTTGCGGTAGAAATCGAGATTGTGGCCCATCCCGGTACCAAACGAGGTATGCAGCAATTCACCTTCCGGCGAAATATGTTGCACAATGCCTCTGATGGCTTTTTCGGCTACAGCCGCATAGTCTTGTCCGACATAGCGTTTACGTACCGCTTTGAGGATCCCATAGGCAAATCCGGCGGTTGCCGAGGCTTCCAAATACGACTGCGGGTCGTCCAGCAAGGTGTGCCACAGTCCGCTTTCATCCTGGCACTTCGCCAGCGCCGCGATTTGCGCGTTCAAAACCTGCACCAGATAGCGGTGCACTGCATTGTTTTCCGGCAAATCAAGTAATTCGAGGAAATCCGGGATGACTATAGTTAACCAGCTGTTGCCACGCGCCCAGCGAGCGTTGGCGAAGTTATGCTGTCCTTCATAGCTCCAGCCGTGGAACCACAGCCCCGTTTCTTTATCCATCAGGTTTTGCACGTGCAGCAGGAACTGATAGGTTGCCTCTTCAATATACTCGGGACGGTTGAGCAACTTGCCAATCTTCGCCAGCGGTAAGACCGTCATCATCAACGTGTCATCCCACATCTGCTGGTGATTTTCTTCCGCCAGCGTAATGTGCTGCATACCGCCGAATTGGGTACGCGGCATGTCATGCATTGCCCACTCAGCCCAGCTGTCGAGCCACGGCAGATACGCGGGATTACGCGTCTCTTCATAGCGATATGCCAGCGTTAAAAACGGTGCCATGGTGTTGACGTTTTTGGTCGTTGCACCTTCCGCAAAGCGATCGGCAAACCAGCTGTCGATAATATCGCGCATCGCGGCATCGCCGGTTTGCTGATAATATTGATACATCCCGTACAAGCCGATGCCGTGCGTCCACTCCCATCCCGCCCAGCCTTTGGTATCAATAACGCGTCCGTCATCCAGACGTAGCAAGAACTCGCCGGTCTCATCATGAATATTGACCAGATTATGCGTCACCTTTTTGATCAACGCTTTTAATTCATCCCTGGCAATAAAATGTTCTGGCTGGCGCAACAATGGGCTGTGTTTAACCGGATAAACAATCATTTACTTAACCTCTGTCAATGTCGAATTCAATACAGCACCCTTTTCCAGTTTCGGTGCAGCTGGTTTATTACGATTCAGGTAACCAATATTGTTGTTACCCCAAAGTGATTCATAAGGCATGCCCGATAGCATCTCTACGGTCGCGCGTCCTTTAGCGGATAGTCCTTCCAACACGGGTTGCCCGGACTCACGCATTTTTGCTGTCTCTTCACGCAGGGTGCTGTGCGTTTGCAGGTTCAGTTTGAAGCGCAAGGAAACCAGGAAACCCATCGCCAGAACAATCAGCGTTCCGCAGCTCAGAATTAACAGGATGGTATGACTGACCGCCGCGGGTTGTGCGCTCTGACCGGAGACAAAACCAGACAACTGCATCACAATCCCCACCAGCATCACCGCTCCCGCCTGCGACGCTTTACGCGTTAACGTCATAATGCCGGCGAAGATCCCTTCCCGACGCTGACCGGTAATCACTTCGTCAACGTCGGCAATATAGGTGTAGATATTCCAGGGAACGTAGTTGATACCACCGCGTCCTAAACCCGCAACGGCGGAAACCAATAGCAACAGAGAATAAACATCGCTTAATCCGGCGTAATACAGCCCCGCATAGGAGAGTGAACTGAGGCCAAACAGGACGACCACCATGCGATAAGACGGCGCAGGTCCGAAACGGATGCACAATGGGATCATGGCGATAACGGCAATAAACTGGAAGATAGCCATCGTACCCAGCAGGTTTGACGCCATTGATGCTTCCTGCATCAGCACAAACACCACATAGTAAGTAAAGACGGCGTTAAAGACGTCCTGGGCAATATAGCCGCCAAGATACATTCCTAAATGCTGGCGAAAGATACGGATGCGCAGTGTTGAACTCAGTTCCACAAATAAACGGTTCATACTCTGACTCAAGGTCAGGCTTTTCTTCTCTTCTTCGGCTCGCAGCGCCGCCTCAGTCCACTCTTCCCGTGGGCGTTCCCAGGTAAAGAACCAGACGAAGGTCAGCATCAGTGCACACAGCACAGAAAACACCAGGCTGGCGTAGAAAAAAGAGACGGGGTTGTCCTTGCCAAACAGCGTCAGCAGAACGCCAGGTAAGAATGAGGCCAGAATGGCAGACATTTGCGCCATCGAAATGCGCGCGCCGGAGAATTTGGTTTTCTGTTTAAAGTCATCGGTCATTTCGGGTACCAGCGTTTCGTATGGCACCAGAATCATGGTGTAGACCACGTCAAAAATCAGATAGGTGAGCAGGTAGTACCAGAACCCCATATCACCCACCCACATTAGTGAGTAGCTAAAGACACAGGGGATCCCCAACAAAATAAAAAACTTACGTCGCCCAAAGCGTTTGCCGAGCCAGGTGGAGCCAAAGTTATCGGTTAAAAAACCCATTAATGGGCTAACAACGGCATCCAACACCCTGGCGGTAGCGAAGATAAAGGTTGCTTCGATTGGCGTCAGGCCACAGAACGTCGTGTAAAAATAGAGTAGCCAGGCAGCGGTTAACGCCGTGGTGCCTGCGCCTAAAAAATCCCCCGAACCGTAGGCAAAATAGTTAACCAACCCAATTTTACGTGTATTCATTGCCGTTACCCCTGCACATTATTGGGAGGCCCCGCAATCCTCGCTTTGACATTGGGCCTCCTTACAGGGCCACAGTAAAAGCTAACAGCAAGTGAAACCTTTCTATTTTTGCCAGGGGTATTCGTGAAATGGCAACAGCACAAAGAGTCCGGCAACGTATGTCACCTATTTTATAAAACAGCGTTTCTATTTAATCAAAGAGGCGGACTAGAATTGCGAAGCAGCCAGCAGTTTCTGCTGCTGGCCGGAATGAAGGGAGGCGTTAACGATAGTTCACAATCACCTGATTGCTCTGAACTTGCAAGGCGGGGATCAAGCGACCGCCACCGGGTACTTCCCAGACAAAATGCATCGGTTCGATGGCGGGAACATTATTGAATCCGTTGGTGGTCCCGCTTTGCCCGTCCAGCTCAACACAGCGGGACTGAGAACATAAACGCACCCGTAAACCCGCGGGCGTTGGGCCATTGAGCTCATAGCGCCAGGCCACCAGCGTCATCAACCCCGAGACCGGCTGGCTGGGCGTCAGAGGTGAAGACGAGGCTGACTGGCCGCGGTGATTTAAAGTAATCCCCATACCGCTGGCCTGCCAGGCGCCTTCTCCGGCAGCCTGCGCTACCAGAGGAAAAAACAACAACCACAGTAATTTACGCATTACTTACCTCCAATAGTCGCCGTCATACGGATATGGCGGTTGTCAGACAGCTCCATGTTCGATAACACCACCAGTTGCGGAATGCTGCGACGTAAAAAGCGAGCCAGTAACGGACGCAACGCGTGGTTAACCAGTAAGACCGGCGGCGCACCCAACATTTCCTGACGGGACAGCGCTTCCTGAGTCTGGGCCAGCAGTCGGTCTGCAAGACCCGGCTCCAGACCGCCGCCGCCCTGCAGCGCCTGCAGAAGCAAACGTTCGAGCGGAGTATCAAGGCCGATAACCTGAACCTCTTCATTACCCGGGAACCACTGCTGAGTGATGGCGCGTCCCAACGCAACACGTACCACCGCGGTAAGCTCATGCGGATCGTTTTGCAGCGGTGCATGTTCAGCCAGCGTTTCGAGAATGGTGCGCATATCGCGAATCGGTACTTTCTCATCCAGTAAGTTCTGCAGCACTTTATGCAGCGTAGTGAGCGTCACGACGCCCGGGACCAGGTCTTCTGTCAGTTTTGGCATCTCCTGCGAAACGCGGTCCAGTAGCTGTTGCGCCTCCTGACGGCCAAACAGCTCAGCAGCGAACTGCCCAATCAGGTGATTAAGGTGCGTGGCGACAACGGTACTGGCTTCAACAACCGTAAAGCCCTGAATCTGCGCCTGTTCCTTCAATGCGCTTTCAATCCAGATAGCGTCCAGACCGAAAGCCGGATCGACCGTTTTCTCGCCCGGCAGTGACCCGGCGGCAGTACCAGGGTTAATGGCCAGCCAGCGTCCCGGATAGGCGTCACCGCTGCCAATTTCCACCCCTTTCATCAAAATACGATAGCGGGCTGGCTGCAGATCCATATTGTCGCGGATATGTACCACCGGCGGCAGAAAGCCCATATCCTGGGCAAATTTCTTACGAATACTGCGAATTCGCCCCAGCAACTCGCCATCTTGCTGAAAGTCCACCATTGGGATCAGGCGGTAGCCTACCTCCATACCCAGGGAATCCTCCAGCTGTACGTCATTCCATGTTGCTTCCACCACGGAGTTGTTTTCCGGCATTTTCACCGGCTGCGGCTCATCGGGAGCTTTTTGCTCACGACCACGCATCCACCAGGCCAGACCCAGTAACGCGGCGGTAAACATCAAAAATACCAGGTTCGGCATCCCCGGAACCAAACCCAAAAGACCAAGCACCGCCGCACTAAGCAGCATGACACTAGGATTACTGAACAGTTGGGTCACCATCTGTTCGCCTACATCCTGGTCGGTACTCACGCGGGTCACGATTACCCCCGCCGCGGTGGAGATTACCAGCGCAGGAATTTGCGCCACCAGCCCGTCACCGATGGTCAGCAGGGTATAACTTTCCGCTGCGCTACCCATGCTCATACCATGCTGCAACACCCCGACTAACAGACCGCCGACCACGTTGATCACCATAATCAAGATACCGGCGATGGCATCTCCACGTACGAATTTACTCGCACCGTCCATAGAGCCGTAGAAATCCGCTTCCTGCGTCACCTCCGAGCGCCGTTTTTTGGCTTCATCTTCGCCAATCAGACCCGCATTCAAATCCGCATCAATCGCCATTTGCTTGCCTGGCATACCATCCAGCACAAAGCGCGCGCCAACCTCGGCGATACGTCCGGCACCTTTGGTGATAACCATAAAGTTGATAATGACGAGAATAACGAAGACCACGATACCGATCGCAAAGTTACCGCCCACCAGGAAGTGACCAAAAGCTTCAACCACCTTTCCCGCCGCCGCCGCGCCGGTATGCCCTTCCATTAAAATGATACGCGTCGACGCAACGTTCAGGGCGAGGCGTAATAATGTGGTAAACAGCAAAATCGTCGGGAATGCGGCAAACTCCAGCGTACGCTGGGTGAACATCGCCACCAGCAGCACCATGATCGACAGCGCAATGTTAAACGTGAACAGCAAATCGAGGACGAAAGCCGGCAACGGCAACACCATCATCGACAAGATCAGCAGGATAAGGATCGGTCCGGCAAGGATTTGCAGTTGCGTGGATTTCAGGTTGCTGGGCAAACGCAACATCGCGACCAGATTAGCCATCAGTATTCTTCTCGTTCATGAAATCCAGTGCTTCAGGCACCGGAAGGTTTTCAGGTTGTGGTGGACGCTTGCCGCCGGCGAGACGCCAGCGTTTTAGCTGCCATACCCATGCCAGCACTTCGGCAACGGCGGCATATAATTGACCCGGTATTTGTTGCCCAATCTCAGCATGACGGTATAGCGCACGCGCCAGCGGCGGCGCTTCTAACGTAGGGACTCGATGTTCAGCGCCAATCTCACGAATGCGCAGCGCCACCAGCCCCGCGCCTTTGGCAACAACTTTCGGCGCGCTCATTTTGTTCTCGTCATACTTCAACGCCACCGAATAGTGCGTGGGGTTGGTAACAATCACGTCCGCTTTCGGCACATCCGCCATCATGCGACGCTGCGCGGCCGCGCGCTGCATTTGGCGTATTTTGCCCTTAACGTGCGGGTCGCCTTCGCTTTGCTTAAATTCGTCACGAATATCCTGACGCGACATGCGCAGCTTTTTCAGATGGCTGTAAATCTGGAAAAAAACGTCGAACCCCACCATCGGAATAACGCCAAGCACCACCAACAGCGCGCACATGCCAACTAAATCCAGAGCGTTGCCCATCGCCGTAATCGGCGACTCCGCCATCAAACGCATCATCGCCGGCCAGTTATGCCAGAGATAAAATCCGGCCACGCTCCCCACCAGCGTGGATTTCAGTATCGCTTTGAGCAGTTCCGCTCCGGTTTGCGCTGAAAACATGCGTTTAATGCCCGGCAACGGATTCAGCTTAGAGAACTTGGGCTGCAGAGATTTACCGCTGAAAATCAAGCCGCCAAGCATCACCGGGGAGATTAATGCCACCAGAACGACGCCGGTAATCAACGGTAACAGCGCAATCATCGCGTCTTTAATCAGCAGGATGATTTGGCTGAGGATCAGGTTAGGGTCATTGACCATACTGTGGTCAAAACGTAATCCGGCCGACAGCATACCGGCCAGTCTGCGGGCAAGCGACTCCCCGCCAATCCAGATAATGCACACGCCCACCAGCAAAATAAGCAGTGAGGTCAGCTCTTTGGATCGGGGGACTTGCCCTTCTTCCCGTGCTTTTTCAAGTCGGTGGGGTGTGGGGGCTTCTGTTTTGTCGTCGTCGCTTTCTTCTGCCACGGCATTACTCTCGTCGTCACGGTCACGAGTATTATCGCGACCGCAACCATTGCCAATGCGTCGAATAGCGAAACGAAAACAGAGGAATTCGAGCGTTCGTTTGCCACGACAGCGCGAACGCTGCCGTGACAATCACGCGGTTAGCGCTGCCAGATAACGCGATAATGGCCCGATCCCACCTGCGCGCCATAGCCGCCATCTACTGGCGCGAAGTCGAGGCCATCGGTATCGAGCAGCGTTTGTGCGCCATCGAGGATCACCATTGAGTGAGTATTCGGTGGAATATCTACCTCAAGAGTGATGGTCTGCAAGCCATCGCGCGCCGGTTCCTGCGTCCAGTAGACGGCAATATCACCATATACCGAGCCGTATCGCGCTTTCAGCCATGTCAGGCCACCGCCCGGAATAGGCCGCAGTACCGAAGATTTAAATCCCGGCGCGTGTTCTTCGGTATTTATTCCCGCCGCCACGCGATACAGCCATTCACCGATCGCCCCGTAGGCATAATGGTTGAAGGAGTTCATGTCCGGGCTCCACATTGTGCCGTCCGGTTTCACGCCATCCCAGTGTTCCCAAATCGTCGTCGCCCCAGCTTTTACCTGATACAACCAGCTTGGGAAATCCTCTTTCATCAGTAATTGCCACGCCGCGTCGGCCTGCCCGTTTTCGCTCAATGCGAGACAGAAATAGGGGGTGCCGACAAACCCCGTCACCAGATGACCGTCATTTTCCGCCAGCAGTTCCAGCAGCGTTTGCACGGTGCGCTCGCGGTGCGCGTCCGGCACTAACTGGAAGTAAAGCGCCAGAATATGCGCCGTTTGCGTGCGTGCCGCCAGCCGCCCGGTGGCGGTAAAAAACTCATTGCGGAAGCTTTCGACAATCGCGGTATGCAGCGCCTGATAATGAGTGTGGTCAACGTCATTTCCCAGTGCTTTGGCTGATTTCGCCAGCAGCAGCGTGGACAACGCATAGTAGGCCATGCAGGTCAGTTCATTCGGCGTTGCGCCAAAATAGCTGCCCTCTTTGGCATCCAGCGCAACCCAATCGCCAAACTGCAGTTTCCACGACCACTGGTTCTCAACAGCGTTGTCATGCATAAACTCCACCCAGGCTTTCATGCTGTCGTACTGGCGGGCCAGCGTCTGTTTATCGCCGTACATCAGGTACAGCGTCCACGGGTTAATCACCGCCGCATCGGCCCAGGCTGCGGCGGAATGGGTGCGCCCGTGGGATAAAAAGCGGTCGTTGTCGCATTTGCCGGTAAGGATATCGGGGATGACGTGCGGCACACCGCCCTCCGGCGTTTGGTCGTGCTGAAGATCGGTCAGCCATTTGGCAAAAAAAGTGCGCGTCTGCATCAGATAACTGGCGGTGCGGCAGAAAATTTGCGCATCGCCCGTCCATCCCAGACGTTCATCGCGCTGCGGGCAGTCGGTTGGGATATCGACGAAATTGCCCTTAAGCCCCCACATGATGTTGTGATGCAGTTGGTTGAGATCCGCATTTGAGGTTTCAATGTGACCCGTCGGCGTCATCGCGGAATGCAGCACAACCGCGACAAAATCATCCCGCGTCGGCGTGCCAGGCCAACGTTCAATCAGCACATAACGGAAACCCTGAAAGGTAAAATGCGGGTGAAAACATTCTTCACCCTCGCCGCGTAAGGTGTAATCAATGCACTGTTTGGCGGTGCGCAGGTTCGCCAGATAAACATTGCCTTCGGCATCCAGCACTTCAAAATGGCGCAGCACCACGCGCTCACCTGCCGCACCGCGCACCCGAAACTCCACCCAGCCGCTGAGATTCTGGCCAAAATCAAGCACCGTCTCACCTTTTGGCGTCGTGATGATTGAGCACGGCGCAAGCCGTTCTATTTCTTGTACCGGGCAGGCCGTTTGCGGTTGCAGCACCGAAGTCTCTGCCGCAAGCGTCGTCACCGCGCGCCAATGCCCGGCGCTAAACGCAGGCTCGCTCCAGCCACGCTGCTCCCGACGTGCGTCATACACTTCGCCATCATAAATTTCAGCAAACAAAATGGCGTCATCGCTGCCCTGCCAGTGTGCATCCGTGGCGATTATCCGCTGGCTACCATCGCGGAGCGTCACCACCATATGGCAAATAAACCCCGTCTGCTGGCCGTAATAGTTGCGATAGCGGTTGAAGCTCATATCCCCTTTATACCAACCCGCCCCCACCATCGCGCCAATCACGTTTTCGCCTTCTCGCAGGTGCTCGGTCACATCCCTGGTTTGATACAACAGATGGTGGTGGTAGCTCGTCCAGCCGGGCGATAACTCATCACGCCCGACTTTTTCGCCGTTGATCCACAGTTGATACAGCCCCAGCGCGCTGGCATGTACCACCGCCGAAACAATGTCATCACCGTCGGGCAAACTGAACGCATGGCGCAACAATGTGCCTTTTGAGTTGTCTTTATCCTGCGGCGTTTCAGCCGAGATAAACACCCCTTGCCACGCTCGCGCTGGCAGGCCGGTAATAAACGTTGCCGCCGGGCTCCAGCCGCTCTCTTCACCGTGGTTGTCGGTAATATGCACCCGCACAAAATAGCGCGTCGAGTGCTGGCAGGCGACGTCGGGCAATTCGATATTACTGGAGCGGTCATCGTGCATTTCGCCGCTGTCAAACAGGCATTGGGCAAAATCTTCTTGCGCCGACAGCTGCAAACGCCAGCTACGCTGCTGTACATCGCGCAAGGTGCTGGTGATTATCCAGCCGAAAACCGGCAACGTTTCGCAGCCCGTCAGCGTGGTTTCATAGTTGAGCGTAATCTTTTCTACTGCCAACATAATTTTTCCCTCAGTGGCTCATATTCAGGCTTTGGCCCGCAAAGTATCGTGCGACGCCTGTCCGTTATCAGGCGTCGCCACCATTTCTGTTTCTGCATTAAATTCATTACGTTGCTTGCCGTGGAAGCACAGCCAGCCGATAACCATGCCTATCGCCACAATCGCCGTCAGCAGGCAATAAAGAACCACCGGCCCCGCGCTCAACAGCACAGGAGTGACGAACGCCAACAAGCCGCAGGTCAGACGGGCGACACCGACAATCACCCCTTGCGCGGTGGCGCGGAGCATGGTGGGGAATGACTCTTGCGCCCACACTTTCATGATGCCTTCGAAGGCAAATCCTGTGCCGATATTGGTAAACAGCAGGCAGCAGAACCAGGAGAGTGGCGAGAAATTAAACAATACCGGCACGAAATAACCACCGGACATCATCACCGCGCCAAAAATAAAGAATGGAACCCGTTTTGAGGTATCAACGACGCGCATAAACATCAACCCAGACGCCACGCTCACTGGCAGAATCAACAGCCCCCACAGAGAGTGCGTGCTGACCGAAATGCCCACCACATTTACCGCTACATAAGCCCCAAACTGCCCGCCGGTATTGGCCGCCAGATTGGTGAAGGTATAAAAGATACACAGCGAGATAAACGGCCACAGGTATTTGCCTTCAAGCAGATCGCGCCAGCCGGTTTTCTGCGCCCGCACGGTGGCGATGCCACGACGCAGTTCATCCTTTGCCGCCAACCACAGCGGCGACTCAGGGATAGACCAACGCAGGATCATCAGCACAACCGCCACCAGCCCAACGTGCATATACATGATTTGCGCGCCAATCAGCCCCCAGTCGCCGACGATAGCGGAGATCCCCATCGTGGCACCAATTCCCACCAGCCAGAGTAAATTGGACAAGCCGATAATCTTGCCGCGGTTTTCATCGTTCGCCGCTTCGGAGATAGTCGCCAGAGAGACAGGTAAATCAGCCCCTGTCGCCAGCCCCACCAAGAGTGTGCCCAGCACCAGGAACGGGAAGTTCAAACCAAAGGCCAGCGCCAGCGTGCCGATAAAAATCATCGCCATCGTAATAATAAAAACATTACGACGACCAATACGGTCTCCAAGACGACCGCCACCAAAAGCCCCAGCGGCAATACTCAGCGTTAATAATCCAGATAAAATGCCAATTTGTAGTGCAGTAATACCCATTGTTTTTTGATAAATGACTAAGGCTGTACCACTGGAAACAATAGCCGCCGAATCAATATATGATGCCATTCCAGACACCACCCCAATATACCAGGGGTTAGGTGTTTTATTTTTTGACATAACGATTCCCTTAAATTTACAGATAGTAAGGCGAGAAATAAGCGTATGGCCTACCCCCGTCACGATGGATGGTAGTAATAATTTTTTATTGTTATTAACCTAACAATTAAATCGCTATTAAAACTCGTGAATGAAGTTCACGTTCATGGCTTGGAGGATAATGAAAATACCGTCGATACGATTCAGTCAACCTGATCGCATTCATAAAACCACAACGTGCCGCAATTTCACTGATGGTTTTATCCGTAGTGCGCAGTAATTCTTGAGCTTTTAATACACGATACAACATCTGGAATTTAACCGGAGTATAACCGGTCACTCGCTTAATTAAGCGATACATCGTGCGCCTGGCGACACCGTTATCATCACTCAACACATTCCAGTCCAAATGACGCAAGCTACTGGTCTTGAGCATACGGATCAGGTTGGCTCGCCCTCGCTCATCAGGGCTAAGCGCCTCGGTCTGGCGGTCGCACTGGCAAAGCGTGTTGATGATGTTCAGCAAAGCGACTTCACACAATGAAAAATAGAGCACGTCATAGTTACTCTCGTTACGTGAGATTATCTCCTGGCTCAATACCTCAATACGCGCCAGCGCTCCCTGAGTTAGCGCCAGCGCGGTAGGCTGTAGAAGTTTTTCTTTTATACAATCGAGCAAATTATCAATGTGCTGTAAAAAATGAAAACTGCGCGGGCGACGAATTAATATATTAATAACCGACAGATTATTAGTTGAAACATAACTATGGGTATCGTTAGCGGTCACTAAAAAAAAGTCACCCTGGCAGATAAAACGAACCAAGTCATTAATAATATGAAACCCGCTACCGCTACGGACAATCACCAGTTCATCAAAATCATGCCCGTGCACACCTTCCATTAATTGGTTATTCATCGAAAAAAGACAAAACGCATGTTGCTCTGAATGAAAAAAATCATTCTCACGTAAAATTCGCATATCTCCCCCGCCGCTATTCGAGTAAAAACACTCGGGATATCGATAAATAACCTACTGACATAATATATTGCCTTGCACTGATAACCATTTAACTGCAATTATTATGACAAGTCTATATATCGCACTGTCACTCAGGCGTAACCTGCTGTGACCTCAGCATCATTTCGGTAAATAACCGCCAAGTTATGGCATAAAAAAGAGGATATACGCCGTGCAGATGAACCCACTTCATCCTGGCATTCAACCGGGTACGAATCATAGTGCAGGGCACATTGTCCCGACTGGCGGCCCAATAACCCTGCGGGATCCACAAAAGCGCCGCGCTCGGTATGCAGCGAGCGAACCCGTTCTGGCAACGTCACCGAAAAAATGGATAGTAAATAAAGAGAACGATAGGTATCTGTAGGCCGGATAACGCGCAAACCGTTATCGGTTAGAATGCCCGGCGGCGAGCGCCTGCCGGGCCAGCAAATAAAAACGCTACGGATCAGAACCCGAGGCTATCCAGCAGGTCGTCAACCTGATCCTGACTTGCCACCACGCCGGCTTTTGAGGTGTCAACCTGCGGGCCGTTAAGCAAGCTTTCGTTTTCACGTTTTGGACGAGCGCCCTGCTCTGGAATGTTTTCCAGCAGAACCATCAGCAGCTGACGTTCAATCTCCTGGATAACATCCATCATGCGCTTGATGACCTGACCGGTGAGGTCCTGGAAATCCTGCGCCATCATGATGTCCAGCAGTTGAGCGTTAGTAAAGCTGGTATGCCCTGGCACATCACCCAGAAACTGGCGGGTATCGGTGACCAGTTCACGGGCGTCAGACAGCTCGATCGGATTTTCGAACCATTCATCCCAGCGTTTGGTCAGGTCTTTGGCCCCTTTTTCCATCGCGTCCTGGTGCGGCTGCGAAGCTTCCACACTGTTCAGCGCGCGCTCTGCCGCCTGTGCGGTCATCTGCACAACGTAATCGAGACGATCGCGGGCATCGGGAATCGCTTCTGCCGCTTCGGCAATAGCCTGATCCAGCCCCAGTTCACGCAGGCTGTCGCGCAGCATTCGGGTCAAACTGCCGATGCGCGCGATGATGTCCCCGGCTGAATGTTCGTCAGCAGGTTTAATTTGTGGTTGCATCATCATTATCACACCCTCACATGCCCAGTTTCTCAAAGATTTTATTGAGTTTCTCTTCTAGCGTCGCCGCCGTGAACGGTTTCACGACATAGCCACTGGCGCCAGCCTGTGCCGCCGCAATGATATTCTCTTTCTTCGCTTCTGCCGTAACCATCAGCACCGGCAGGGCGGACATTCCGCCATCAGCACGAATGGTTTTCAGCAGTTCCAGGCCATCCATGTTCGGCATATTCCAGTCGGAAATGACAAAACCAAATCCCCCAGCCTGCAGCTTATTCAGCGCGTCCACGCCGTCTTCGGCCTCTTCAACATTGTTGAAACCCAGTTCTTTGAGCAGGTTACGCACGATGCGACGCATGGTGGAAAAGTCATCCACAACCAAAAACTTAAGCTCTTTATCCGCCATAAAAAATAAACTCCTGATTCAAATACGTATTGCCTGTCCGGCACTGATTTTCGCCAGCATTTGCTGGCTTACCTGGCTAAGATCGACCACTTCGCTTACGCCACCCATATTGATGGCCTCGCGCGGCATGCCGAACACCACACAACT
This sequence comes from Citrobacter sp. 21OH12SH02A-Citro, assembly GCF_027919895.1. Taxonomy (NCBI): domain Bacteria; kingdom Pseudomonadati; phylum Pseudomonadota; class Gammaproteobacteria; order Enterobacterales; family Enterobacteriaceae; genus Citrobacter; species Citrobacter sp. 21OH12SH02A-Citro. The sequence goes on along the minus strand of NZ_CP114801.1, from coordinate 2,025,036 downwards.
TGCTTCGTTTTGCGCAATGGTCCAGGCACCCGCCTGGTTCATCGCTAACATTCCGGCGGCGCCATCGTTGCCCATACCCGTCAGGATCACTCCCACGGCATTACGCCCCGCATGTTTTGCCACCGAATGGAACAGCACATCCACTGAAGGTCGATGCCGGTTAACCGGTGGACCATCATGAATTTTGATCTGGTAGTTCGCCCCGCTGCGCGCCAGTTCCATATGCTTGTCACCAGGGGCGATATACGCATGCCCTGGAAGCACGCGCTCCCCGTCCTCAGCCTCTTTCACGGTGATCTGACACAGTTTGTTCAGACGCTCGGCGAATGAGCGGGTAAATCCTGGCGGCATATGCTGGGTAATAAGAATACCGGGACTTGAAAGCGGCAATGGCTGGAGTACATGGCGAATTGCCTCTGTTCCTCCGGTTGAGGCGCCAATCGCCAGCAGTTTTTCAGAACTGAGTAACGGCCCCGCTTTCAAGGTCACCTGTGCCGTCATGGGTTTGTGGGCCGCCAGTTTTGCCCGCGACGCGGTGCGGATCTTCTCAGCGATCATTTCGCTGTAGGCCAACATCCCTTCACGGATCCCCAACTGTGGTTTGGTGACAAAATCAATCGCCCCCAACTCCAGCGCCCGCAGCGTGACCTCAGAACCTTTACCGGTCAGCGAAGAGACCATAACCACTGGCATCGGACGCAGACGCATCAGCTTCTCAAGAAAGTCGAGGCCGTCCATGCGCGGCATTTCCACATCCAGCGTCAGGACGTCGGGATTGAATTTTTTGATTAAATCCCGGGCAACCAACGGATCCGGCGCCGTCGCCACCATTTCCATATCACTGTGGCTGTTAATAATTTCGGTCATGATTTGACGCATCAATGCAGAATCATCAACCGATAAAACCCTGATTTTACTCATGCTTTATCCTTACCTGGCGCATGCGCATACACCGTCTGTCCACGCAAGCTAAACTCGCGCACGAGGTTGCTAAAGTTTTCTGAATGACCTGCAAACAGCAGCCCATCTGGTTTAAGAAGTGGAACAAAACGGTGCAAAATGTCCTGCTGCGTCGTTTTATCAAAATAGATCATCACGTTACGGCAAAATATGGCATCGAAGGGGCCTGGCACGTTGTACTGCTTATCCAGTAAATTCACGCTGGAAAATTCAACATGCCCCGCCAGTTCCTGCCGAACGCGTACCAGTCCTTCATGCGGTCCGGTGCCACGCATGAAATAACGCTGTAGCTGCTGCGGTGACAGCGTCTTTAGCTCATCAAGGCGGTAGATGCCGCTTCTGGCTTTTTCCAGCACTTCGGTATCAATGTCGCTGGCAAAAACACGCCAGCGGCCCGGAGCCATACCTAAGGTATCGGCGAGCGTAATCGCAATGCTGTACGGCTCTTCTCCGGTTGACGCCGCCGCGCTCCAGACACGGTATTCACCGCTGCGCCGACGAGCATGATCTGACAGCACTGGAAAATGATGCCCTTCGCGAAAAAACGCGGTCAGATTGGTAGTCAGGGAGTTAATAAAAGCCTGCCACTCAGCACTGTTCTGATTAGCTTCCAGCATGCTGAGATAGCGACCAAAGTCATCCAGTCCCAGGGTTCGCAGACGGCGGACCAGGCGGTTATAAACCATGTCCCGCTTATGGTCGGCCAGTACGATCCCCGCACGCTGGTAGATTAATTGACATATCCGACGAAAATGCGCGTCAGACAGCGCGAGGCGCTGTGTCATCTGTAACAATAATGACGTTTGCCCAGGGGGCAGAGATGATGTCATAGCGCCTTCTCAATCACATTCAGGATACAACGGGCACAACCTGCGGCTGCGCCAATTCTTGTTTTGCTACGGTTTGCTCTTCAAGCTTAAAAAATGCGACACAAGCAGAAAGATTATCGGCCTGCATGGCAAGTTGTCCGGTGGCGGATGCGGCTTCTTCCACCAGCCCGGCGTTTTGCTGCGTCACAGAGTCCATCTGGCTGACGGCCTGCGCCACCTGCTCGATGCCTCTGCGCTGTTCATCAGAAGCAGAAGCAATCTCGCCCATGATGTCGTTAACCCGGGTAACCGAGCTGACAATTTCCGTCATGGTACGCGCTGCCATATCAACCAACTGCGAGCCCTGATGCACTCGGGTGACAGACTCCTCAATGAGCCCCTTAATTTCTTTCGCCGCCTGTGCGCTACGGCTTGCCAGATTGCGCACTTCGCCCGCAACCACGGCAAAACCACGCCCCTGCTCACCCGCGCGAGCGGCCTCAACCGCAGCATTCAGCGCGAGGATATTGGTCTGAAAGGCAATGCTGTCAATCACGCCGATGATGTCGCCAATTTTCTGCGAGCTCGCGGAAATCTCATGCATGGTGCTGGCGACCCGGGAGGTCTGTTCGCCGCCTTTATGCGCTGTATCTGCCGCACTTTTGGCAATTCCTGACGCCTGGCGCGCGTTATCCGCATTCTGTCCTACGGTGGCGGTCAGTTGTTCCATGCTGGCTGCCGTTTGCGCCAGCGCGGCCGCCTGCTGTTCAGTGCGCGAAGACAAATCGTTATTACCCATCGCGATTTCTGAAATGCCGCTATGCATGGCTGAGCTGCCCAGGCGTACTTCGCTTACCGTTTCACGCAGTGCCTGCTGCATTTTCTTCAGACTGGCAAAAATGGCTGAGATCTCATTGCGCCCATAAACCGCTACCGGCCGGGCCAGATTACCCGCGGCAATGCTGTCGAAATGACTGCCCACGATCGCCAGCGGCTGGACAATCATCTTGCGCGACCAGTACAGCGCACCGCTGGTGAGCAGTGCCGCCAGTACCACCATGGCGGCGAAAATCACCCCCGACATATGGTAATTTCGCTGGCTCTGCTCTCCTGCCGTTTGCAACACGCGATCGATGTTGCTCTGCCACGCATTCACATTTGCATCAAAAGCATCCTGAGCAGCCTGCACCGGCGCGGTCAGAAAATCTGACAACTGATTGTTTTCAAGCCAGGTGGCCTGATGCGCGAGAGCGCTGTGCCACTGGCTGAAACTTTTCTCCGTTGCGCCAAACAGCGCCTTCCCTTGTGCCGTCGTATCCGATGTCGCCATAAAGCGTTTAAACATCAATTCAGACTGCGCCAGGCTATCACGTGCGAGGGTCATCAGCGTGTTGATATCCTCTGGCGGATAGCTCAGGGCGGTCAGCGTCCCTGCCTTATTAAGGGCCGTACTGGCCTGTAATAACACAGCGCGGGTTTGGGCCAGCGCAGCGCGTTGCTGATTACTTCGTTCGACCTGATTCAGGTTCTGAAAACCGTCCCGAAATGCCCAGAAGGACAAGCCATTACTGCCAATCTGCAAAACACCGCAGAGGATTAAAATCAAAAACAGCGTGGTCGAAATTCGAATACGATTAAACATCAACGCTCCCATTGGGCGGCACTGGCCGCGGTTTAACTATCAGTCAAAATGTTTCCCAATTCGTATCTTGTTCATTGTTCTGGCGCGGATAGGATGCGGCCGCCGTTGCAGGTAATCGTGTATCGTGCGGCTTAGCCGACGCCGGACGTGACGCGAGGCGGAAAGTCGACACCGACTGCGTCAGGCGGCTGGCCTGTTCTTCAAGAGCAGCGGCAGCGGCAGCCGATTCCTGTACCAACGAAGCGTTCTGCTGCGTAACGCGATCCATCTCGGATACCGCAAGCGCCACCTGATCAATCCCCCGGCTTTGCTCGTCGGAGGCCGAGGCAATCTCGCCCATAATGTCGGTCACCCGCGTTACGGCATTTACGATGTCGTTCATCGTTTCGCCTGCGCTTTCTACCAATACGGACCCGGTATCCACTCGGGAAACCGAATCCTCAATCAACGCTTTGATCTCTTTCGCCGCCTGCGCACTGCGACTTGCCAGATTACGCACTTCGCCCGCCACCACGGCAAAGCCACGGCCTTGTTCACCGGCACGCGCCGCTTCAACCGCCGCGTTCAGTGCGAGAATGTTGGTCTGGAAAGCAATACCATCAATAACACTGATGATGTCGGCGATTTTCTTCGAGCTATCGGCGATTTCGTGCATGGTGTTCACCACGCTATCAACCACTTTGCCGCCATGCTGTGCGGTATCGGAGGCGCTTTTCGCCAGTTGCGAGGCCTGACGCGCGTTGTCCGCATTTTGCTTCACGGTTGCGGTCAACTGTTCCATGCTGGCTGCGGTCTCTTCCAGCGCAGAGGCCTGCTGTTCAGTACGAGATGAAAGGTCGGTGTTCCCGCTGGCAATTTCGCTGGTCCCGGAATAAATCGCATCAGAACCTTCACGCACCAGGGTGACGGTTTCCGTCAGCGAGCGCTGCATATGATCAACCGTACTGGCCAGCTCGCCGATTTCATTACGACCGCTGACGGCCAGGGTCGCGGTCAGGTTACCGCTGGCGATTTCCCGAATATGGGCAATGACGCGAGACAGAGGATTAAGCAGGGTATGGCGGATGCCGTACCACACCACCACCAGAATCAGCACCAGCACTACGGCCAGCACGCCAAGCTGCCATTGGGCGAAGTGGTAATCCCGCGCACTTTTATCGAATGCCTGAGCGTAAAGTTTTTCGCTAACGCTGGCGTACTTGCCCAGCGCCTCACCGAGCGCGTTTTGCATTCCCTGAGTCGGTTGCGCGAAATAGGCGTCCATATTGCCGTTCTCCAGAAACTGAACCAGTTCGGTTAAGGCCGCATGGTACTGCTGATATTTCTCCTCAACGTTGCCGCTGGCTTCTGCCATCTCGGGTAACGGTGTGATGTTTTTAAATTTTGCGTAATGTGTTTCGGCCTGCGCCAACGATGCTTTCGCATTCTTCAGCAGATCGTTTTTCGCGCTGCTTTGCTGGTTGGACGCGTCCATCATCATGCGTGCAGAAGAGCGGCTTAAATTGATACGTGTTTGCAGCATCAGATCCCATGTTGAGGTGAGTTCACTTTGCTGCTGTCGAAGATCGTTAGAAATAACAAAACTTTGCTGATTCTGCTGCAATGAAGAAAACAACAGACCACCGGAAACAAGCTGTAGCAGTGCGAAAACCCCCAGCACCATCATCAGCATTGTGACAACGCGGATACGGTTAAACATAAGGCACCTTCCTGAAAACGAGTTATCAACGTTATCGGCAGTCGCTGAGATAACTTTACGTTTGCGAAAAGGAAATCCTGAAGGGACGTGAAGCCTCGCGGAAGGAGGGGAAGACGGGTGTACGGCAACCACAAATCATTCACATAAAAACGTCACAATTATCATGTGAATAACATTCAAATTTATCTGTGGGCGCGGTCATATTGGATGAAATAGTCATTATTTCGTGACCAAGATCACAAATACATATCCTCTGCACCACAACAAAATGGATAAAAAATTAAAAAAAGTTGTATCAGCTGGCGCTTTAATTCAATTTATATGATGAATACTTAGTTACCAATTAATAAATATAAAAAATGAGTAACCGAACAATAAATGTTAAATCCTTACTGAGGGCTTTTTAGTGGCAAATGCAAACAAACTCACGTTGTTTATCGTGATCTTCATGTTGGCGGGGATCCTGTCAGGGGCGGTGATCCACTCTTATGCCGCCCCCGGCGTAGTGTCCGCCTGGGCCGATAATATTACGCTTCTCACCGACATCTTTTTGCGCCTGATTAAAATGGTGATCGCACCTTTAGTATTCAGCACCCTGACCGTCGGTATTATGCGCCTGGGGGAAACGTCCACCATCGGGCGCGTAGGCGGCAAAGCGATGATCTGGTTTATCAGCTCTTCCATACTGTCTATTCTGGTCGGTCTGTTTGTGGTTTCTCTTGAGCAACCCGGCAGCGGGCTGAACCTGGCGATCCCGCTGGAAGCCACTGATACCGGCCTGGCCGTGAGCGGCATGAGCCTGAAAGGTTTCCTGACTCACACCATCCCAACCAGCATAGCCGAGGCGATGGCCAACAATGAGATCCTGCAAATTGTGGTGTTCTCGATGTTCTTCGGTATTGGTGGCGCATCCCTTGGTGAGAAGTTCAATGCCCCGCTGGTTGCCGCGCTGGATGTGGTCTCCCACATTATGCTTAAGGTGACTGGCTACGTGATGTACGTTGCGCCGCTGGCCATTTTCGCCGCCATTTCCTCCGTTATCTCCACCCAGGGTCTGGGGATCCTGCTTAACTATGCGTCGTTCATCGGCGGCTACTATGTGGCTATTTTGCTGACCTGCCTGGTTCTGCTGGCGGTCGGTTATGTCATGCTGAAAAAAGAGGTTTTTCGTCTGGTAAGCATGCTGAAAGATCCGGTTCTGGTCGCATTTACTACCAGCAGCTCGGAAGCCGCCTATCCGAAAACGCTGGAGCAATTAACCAAATTTGGTTGCTCGCCTAACATCGTGTCATTTGTATTGCCTATCGGTTATTCATTTAACCTGGTCGGCTCGATGGTTTACTGTTCATTTGCCTCGATGTTTATCGCGCAGGCCTATAACATTCACCTCTCCTTTGCAGAAATCACCGTCCTGATGCTGACGCTGATGCTGGCGTCAAAAGGGATTGCCGGCGTGCCGCGTTCTGCGCTGGTGGTGCTGGCAGCAACCATTCCGAGCTTTAATATTCCGGTTGCCGGGATTCTGTTACTGATGGGTATTGACCACTTCCTGGATATGGGACGTTCAGCAATCAACGTATTAGGTAACGGGATTGCAACGGCGATGCTGGCACAAGATGAAGGTTTACTGGAAGAAGAACCGGAGCTGGTTGAGCGGGAAGCGTAAGGGGAAATCTGCCGGATGTGCTACGCGTATCCGGCCTACAACCGCAATCATTGTAGGCCGGATACGGTATAGCGGTTACGCGACGTGACTGGCGGCAATATCCAGCAGCGCCATTTCTTCGCTATTGAGCAGCTTCTCAATGTTAACCAGGATCAGCATCCGGTCACCCAGAGCCCCCAGTCCCGTCAAGTATTCCGTCGACAGCGTTACGGCAAATTCCGGTGCCGGACGGATTTGATCCGTTGTCAGCGACAGCACATCCGAGACGCCATCGACCACAATCCCGACCACCCGCTGGCCCAGATTCAGCACAATCACCACGGTGTTTTCGTTGTAATCCACATCGCTCTGGCTAAACTTCACGCGCAGGTCAACAATCGGCACAATCACACCGCGCAGATTGGTGACACCTTTGATAAACGCAGGCGTGTTAGCAATACGCGTCACCTGATCGTACCCTCGGATTTCCTGCACTTTCAGGATATCGATACCGTACTCTTCATCTCCCAGCGTAAACACGAGGAATTCCTGACCTGACGGTTCGCCGGCCAGTTTAGTTACATTACTCATACCGGTCATATTATTCCCTTCTCACTCAATCAGGCGGCTGTGATCGCCACACGTTGTTCGCGGTTTAATCCCTGCAATGCAGAGACATCGACAATCAGCGCGACGCTGCCGTCGCCGAGGATCGTTGCTGCAGAAATACCTGGCACTTTGCGGTAGTTGCTTTCCAGGTTTTTGACGACCACCTGGTGTTGACCAATTAACTGATCGACCAGCAGCGCGTAGCGACGCCCTGCACTTTGCAAAATCACCACAATGCCTTGAGTCGCTTCGGTTTTTGCGCCTTCAACCTCAAAGACTTTCCACAGCTCAACCAGCGGTAAATATTCGCCACGCACTTCCAGCACGCGCTCTCCTCCGGCCAGCGGATGGAGATCTTCTTCGCGCGGTTGCAGTGATTCCATAACGGCATTCAGCGGCAGAATAAAGACTTCGTCGGCCACGCGCACGGACATGCCGTCGAGGATCGCCAGCGTCAGCGGCAGCAGAATTCGGATAGTCGTCCCCTGTCCCTGTTTGGACTGGATCTCAACATGGCCCCCCATCTCCTGGATATTTCGCTTCACCACATCCATACCCACGCCGCGGCCAGAGACATCCGTCACCTGTTCAGCAGTCGAGAAGCCCGGAGCGAAGATCAGCATACCGACTTCGTCATCGCTCATGTTTTCGTGGATCGGCATCCCCTGGGAGATAGCTTTGGCGAGGATTCGTTCACGGTTCAGACCGGCGCCATCATCGGTGACTTCAATACAGATATTCCCGCCCTGGTGCTCCGCGGAAAGCGTCAGATTACCGATTGGGCTTTTCCCGGCTTCAAGGCGTTTTTCCGGCAGTTCAATTCCGTGATCGAGGCTGTTACGCACCAGGTGCGTCAACGGATCGATGATGCGTTCAATCAGGCTCTTGTCGAGTTCGGTTGAGCTTCCCACCTGTGTCAGTTCGACCTGTTTACCCAGCTTACCGGCCAGGTCGCGCACCAGACGCGGAAAACGGCTGAACACGTACTCCATGGGCATCATACGAATCGACATCACCGACTCTTGCAAGTCGCGGGCGTTACGTTGTAACTGACCCATACTGGTGATGAGATCGCCATGATTGACGGGATCCAGTTCGTTAGAACGTTGTGCCAGCATAGACTGGGTGATGACCAACTCACCGACCAGGTTAATGAGCTGATCGACCTTCTCAACCGCTACGCGGATGCTGGTTGACTCGCTGGCGCGGGCGGGTTTGTCGCGTTCCGCGCGTCCGTTTGGCGCTTCGCTGGCGGCGGCTTTCGCCGCTGGCGCAACGGCAACCGGCTGCGGCTTCGCGACAACGGCTACCGTTTCAGCTTCAGCTTCAGCTTCAGTTTCAACGGCTACGGGCGCTGCGCTGACGGTTTCGAATTCAATCTGATCAGCTTCAATCACAAAGCACAGCACCGCGATGATGTCATCTTCCGCGAGGTTGCCATCAAGCGTTGCTGACAACGTGTCGCTCCCTTTCACCACATCGGTTAAGGTCGCCAGGTTCCCCAGCTCCTCTTCCAGTAAATCCACTTCATTGGCTTTCAGGCGCGTGAGAATAATGCGTTTCTTGCTCTCTTCGCTTGCGGACTCAGGCTGTGCAACCGCCTCTTCCTGCATTGCAGCGCTGTCAACAACGCTCAGTTTTGCGGTGTTGACGACTGCCGGTGCGGTTTCACCTTTCGCTTCGAGCGCTAGCTGTCGTAACGCATTACAAATGTACTCAAAGCTGGCGGCATCCGGCTCCTCTGAGTTTTTATAGGCGTCGAGCTGTTCCTGCATAATATCTTTCGTTTCCAAAAACAGGTTGATAATGTCGGCATTGAGCTGCATCTCGCCACGCCGCGCTTCATCCAGCAGGTTTTCCATCAGATGGGTCGTTTCCTGCAAAATGGTAAAGCCGAAGGTGCCCGCCCCGCCTTTTATCGAGTGCGCAGCACGAAAAATTGCATTCAGCTGTTCGGAATCCGGGGCTTCAGGAACCAAATCAAGCAGGTGTTGCTCCATGTCAGCCAACAGTTCGTCAGCTTCATCAAAAAATGTTTGATAAAAATCGCTTATATCCATGCTCACGCTATCACCTCGGATTGGCTGGTGGCGATGTGGGAACGCTTGCCGGCGGGAGTTCCGCTGGCTGTTGTAAGACACTTACCGGCTCATTCTGGCTTTCAGCGTTTTCATGCAAAATGGCCTCTTCCGCCTGCTTATTGAGAACCAGCAGGCTAATACGGCGGTTGATAGCGTCTTCAGGACCGCGATCGCTCAGACGCATCGTGGCGGCCATACCTACCACACGTAATACTTTTCCATCATCCAGACCGCCGCTAACCAGTTCGCGACGCGACGCGTTAGCGCGATCGGCGGACAACTCCCAGTTGCTATACCCTTTTTCACCATTGGCGTAAGGGTAATCATCCGTATGGCCGGAAAGGCTGATTCGATTAGGAATGCCGTTAAGCACTGGCGCTATGGCTCGCAGGATATCGCGCATATACGGTTCCACCTCAGCGCTACCGGTTTTAAACATCGGGCGATTCTGACTGTCGATAATCTGTATCCGCAGCCCTTCCTGAACTAAATCAATTTTCAAATGCGGGCGCAGCGCACGCAGTTTGGGGTCAGATTCAATCAACTGATCGAGATCGCCGCGAAGTTTGCTCAAGCGGCTTTGTTCCATGCGTTTTCTCAGATCATCGATATTCGGCTGCTTGTTCACCTCTCCCTGCTGCTGGGTGTAATCATCCCCGCCGCCTGGAATGGGACTTTGGCTATTCGAAATACGATTTCCCCCGGTTACCGCAGTAGCCAGCGGCGTACGGAAATATTCGGCAATCTGGATCAATTCTTTAGGGCTAGAGATGGAAATGAGCCACATCACCAGAAAGAAGGCCATCATCGCGGTCATAAAATCGGCGTAGGCGATTTTCCACGAACCATGCGCCCCACCACCGTGACCTTTATGCTTGCGTCGCTTTACAACGATAATGGGATGGGCCTGATTTTTCATGCGTCCTCGGTCGTCTGCTGCGCAGTTGGATTTCTCACCGCACGAACATGCTCTTCCAGTTCGATAAACGATGGACGTTCGCTGGAATACAGAGTCTTACGACCAAATTCGACGGCAATTGGCGGCGCGTAACCATTCAGATTGGAGAGCAGAGTTATCTTCACACACTGCATCATTTTGGTGGTTTCAGCGCTTTTCTGGCGCAGAACGCTGGCAAGCGGAGAAATAAATCCATAGGCCAGTAAAATACCGAGGAATGTCCCTACCATGGCATGTGCAATCAGCGAACCCAGTTCAGCCGCCGGACGATCGGCAGAAGCCAGCGCATGGACAACCCCCATGACCGCCGCCACGATCCCGAACGCCGGTAATGAATCCCCCACCATCGCCAGACTGTTGGCCGGGACTTCGGCCTCACTTTCGTGAGTCTCAATCTCTTCATCCATCAGCGCTTCAATTTCAAACGTGTTCATGTTGCCGCTGATGATCAGACGCAGATAATCGACAATGAAATCAAGCATCACGGCATCAGCAAGAATGCGCGGATAGCTGGCGAAAATTTCACTCTCTTTGGGGTTTTCGATATCGCGTTCAAGCGAGAACATGCCCTGCTGACGTGACTTGGCCATCAGGCGATACAACAGCGCCAGCAGATCCATATACATCGCTTTGGTGTATTTTGAACGACGAAAAAGCATCGGGATGGCTTTCATCGTCCCCTTAATGGCTTTCCCGTTATTGCCGACGATGAATGCCCCAATACCCGCGCCACCGATAATCACCAGCTCAGCCGGTTGATAGAGTGCCCCAAGGTGTCCGCCGGTCATCATGTAACCGCCGAAAACTGTACCAATAACAACCAGGTAACCTAATAAGATAAGCACGACATCATCCTTTCGCAATTGACTATGACAGGATGCGCAGTCGGGCAGTTAACTCGAGGTCAGGACAAAAAAAAGCAGCGGTAATCGCTTACCGCTGCTGGAGTGTTTGTCCACACCGTATCAGTTAAACAGCCTGTTCGATCTGTTCATCCAACAGTTGTGGAATAATATCGGCAGCATTCTGGGAAAGTTTACGTCTTTTTACGGCGCGTGATGGCGGTTGGCATAAACTGCAGGCAAAGCTGCCTGCGGGTTGGTGAGCGTGGGTAATAAAATTCCCACCGCAGCAATTGCATCGGGACAACTCCAGCAATCCGCTGTCGACAAAACGCACCAACGTCCATGCGCGAGTTAACGCCAGCAGTGGCCCTTCTTCTGGCTGCGGGCACTGCTCAAGGTATAAACGATACGCTTTGATCACGGCATCCACGCCGCTGCACAAACCAGTTTTGAGCAGGAATTGCCATGCGTTGCAAAACATCGAAGCATGAATGTTTTGTTCCCACGTCATAAACCAGTCGGTGGAGAAAGGCAGCATCCCTTTTGGCGGAGGGCTGCCGCGTAATTCTTTATACAGCTTGATAAGTCGGCCACGGCTTAATTGCGTTTCGCTTTCCAGCATTTGCAAACGGGCGCCCAATGTGATTAATTCCATCGCTAGCTGGATATCACGCGCTTCCTGAACAATGCTTTTTTCGCTCATCATCAAGCCCTTTTCTTGCGCGCTGCTTCATCGATGTCGCTTAACAGTCGCGTTGAAAGCATGATACCGGTATGAATTTGCTGAAGATCGTCAACGCGGGAGTCTTGCGTCAGGCGAGTAACGGTCTGGTGATCGTCGAAACGGAAATGACAGACCAGTTGGTTTGTTTCAGCCAGTTTGACCATTTGTGGAAGTGTTAATGTTGCCAACGTGTCCGCCATTTCTTCGCTGATACCAAGGCGAAACATCGCAGATGCTTTGTCCTGAACGATCAAACGCTGTGCAAGCAATAAATATGACAAATTGATGTCATAGATGTGTTTCAGCAACTCGGATGTATGCATTATTTGCATCCATAATAACCAACATTGTTTTCATGCGGTGAAACCGCACCCCGTGATGTCGCCGGGAAGGCCCGGTAAAAAAAAGCAAAAGGTCAAATACATAGCAGCGTGACGGCACTTACGCGTTGTCTAAACATTCCCTTTTCAGAAAGCCGCGCCCCTTACAAGCTCACATCAATTCTTACAAATGTCTAAGATTTTTCCTAATTCGACGCAACTCTACCCGCCGCCCGTTACACATACAACGTAGCTATGCTGCGAATTTGAAGAATATGTGACATAGATCACATAAACCAGCTAAACACTTAACATAAATCCATCAGCACAGCTTTTACTTTGCTTATTTTTTAATCTCAAGTTCGCCATTTCAATTCCTGACATACGAATATTCTTGCAATAAAAGCGAATAGTATTTTGTTCACAAACGTTAATATCACCTTGTGAAATAGCGAGCTTGATCACATATTTAATGTAAAACACTATTTTAATTAAATCCTTTATAAACAATGACTTAAATATTAAGGGTGATTAATTAATACCGGGTAGTGATAACCCGTTAAATGTTAACTTATGTTAATTTTTAATTAACACATTGTTTTCATTAGCGGTGAGTTTTACTTAAGTAAGCTGAACGTATTTCCAAGTTATATGACGCAATTATTCTATTTATAAGAATAATTAATGAATAAGCATGATGACATTCACACTATCCGGGAAGGAAACGTTGCAGTATGGAGTAAGCCGAGCAATGCTGAGAAACCCTCTCATAATTCTTGAAAAAAGGAGCGAGTTATGAGCTATACACACATTCTTGTGGCCGTTGCCGCCACCCCTGAAAGCCAGCAGTTGTTAGCCAAGGCGGTTTCAATCGCTCGCCCTGTCAACGCTCGTATTAGCCTGATAACCCTGGTCTCAGACCCTGAACTGTATAATCAGTTTGCAGCACCTATGCTGGAGGACCTGCGTGAAGTGATGCAAGAGGAGACTCAGGATTTTATCGACAAGCTCAGCAAAGAAGCACAGTACCCCATTGAGCATACCTTTATTACCTATGGGGCACTGAATGAACATATTCTGGATGTATGCCGTAAACACGCGGTCGATCTGGTCATTTATGGCAACCATAACCACAGCTTCTTTTCGCGCGCATCCTGCTCAGCAAAAAGCGTGATCGGTGCCAGCCACGTGGATGTTCTGCTGGTTCCACTGGCTGGAGATTGACCTGCGTTTTCTGAGCGTTACGCCAGTTTAGTGCAGGGAGAAACGTTGTCTGGCAATGGCTGTTTACTCTGACGTTGGATAACTTTTTCCAGATCGCAAATGAACCTCGCCTGCCAGTTGTCGATATCGTTTTTAATGATAGTTTCGAGCATCTCAGCGTGGCGGGAGATACGCTCAGCAAGCGGCATCGTCAGAGCCTGGTTTAATGCGCCAGCCACTTCGTCGCGGTCATAAGGATTAACAATAAGCGCGGCAGTTAGCTCATTCGCGGCCCCGGCAAATTGCGATAACACCAGCACGCCGGGGTTGGCAGGATCCTGCGCGGCCACGAATTCTTTCGCAACCAGGTTCATACCATCTCGCAGCGGCGTCACCAGCCCTACATCAGAGTAGCGGAAGATTTTCATCAGCAATTTACGATCAAAGTACTGGTTCAGATAATAGAGCGGCGTCCAGCCCAACTGCCCATATTTACCGTTAATCCTCCCCGCTTCAGTCTCCAGTTGGTGCCGAATATCCTGGTAGGCCTGCACCTCTTCACGCGAAGTTGGCGCTATCTGGGTGTAGCGAATTTTACCATGGTGCTGCGGATAGTGTTCCAGCAGAGCCTCATAGGCCTGAAAGCGCTCCGGCAAACCTTTAGAATAATCCAGACGCTCAACGGAGAAGATATTCTGCACATTTTTAAGTTCTGCTTTCAGTTGCGCCAGCTTCGGCGGCAAAGGGCCGGAAGCCTGACGGGCGATCTCATCCGGCTCAATACCGATGGGATAGACCTGGGTACGAAACGCTTTTCCCCATGCACGGTGGTGTTGCTCGCTCTGAGTGGTTACCTGAGTCTGGGCTGCCAGACAATCCAGAAAAGCCTGACGATCGTTTTCGGTCTGGAAACCGAGTAAATCAAAGTCACACATCTGCTCAAGTAGCGTCTGATGTGGGGGTAAGGCATTAAAGATTTCCGGCGTCGGAAAAGGGATATGCAGGAAAAAACCGATACGGTTATTCACGCCGCGTTTACGCAGCTCGCTGGCAAACGGCAACAGATGGTAATCATGAACCCAGATTATGTCGTCATCGTTGAGCAGCGGCAGCAGTTTATCTACCAGCAAGGCATTCACCCGCTGATAGCCCTCCCATGCAGGACGCTGAAACTGCACCAAATCGAGGCGATAATGAAATGCAGGCCATAAAACCGCATTAGAAAACTGGCAGTAATACTCTTCGTAATCCTGTTCACTCAAATTAAACGAAGCCCAGGTAATGTTGCCACGCGTGACTTTTTTTAATGGTTTGTCCTCATTACCCGTGTCGCCACTCCAGCCAAACCACAGGCCACCAGCAGCCTTCAACGCGCCAAGCACACCGACGGCAAGCCCACCTGCGCTCCCTTTGTCATCGGGTGAGGCGATACGATTAGATACTACGACTAAACGACTCATAGCCACCTCTTCTGTTATTCGTTGCTTTCGATTCTTGCTGCGAAGAGTTAATTTGTTCCAGCCAGTGCCAGACATCACTCACGCCATCCAGACGCCATGTCGCCTGCGTCGCTCCATTCCCCACCTTCACGGAAATGCCCCCTGCGCGATTAACCACGCCAAATCCTGTTTCGTCCGTCAGATCGTCACCAAAAAAAACGGGGATCCGTCCGGCAAAAGGTGCTTCCTGCATAAATGCGGCAATTGCGTCGCCTTTGTTCGTACCCTTTGGTTTTATCTCCACAACGCATTTTCCGTGCTGTAAAGCCAACTGCGGCCATCTGTGCGTGATGCGCTCAGCCAGATTAATTAGCGCCGCTTCATGTTCTGGGGCCTGGCGATAGTGCAGTGCGAACGCCATCCCTTTTGCTTCAAGCGTTGTACCCGGCATCGTCGCCAAGGCGGTACTTAATAGCTCTCCTGCTTCGCGCTCTATTGCCGCAGCCAGGCGCACTATATGAGTTTGACCATTGATGTCACGGCGCTCTGCCCCATGCACTCCGGCGAGCGGAAAACGAAAGGGAGTGGTAAGCGCGTCAAGCTCAGCCATCGAGCGCCCTGAAATCAATGCCAGCGCACCCGCATTATGCGTCGCCAACTGATGTAATAACTGCAGGATTGTCTGAGGGACAACGACCTGGTCTGGATAAGGTTTGATCTCAGCCAGTGTTCCATCGAGATCAAAAAAATAAGCACAGCTTGCAGATTGTTCAGGGGGTAAGATCAGTGATGCTGTCACCCGGTTATCCTCCTCATCATGGTCTGTACGCCGCGCGGATCGCGCCGTATATATGATGTATGACGGATATAAGTATAGACAGTGTGACCATGCTCGCCATTTGGAAAAACAATCGCCAGCCGGGTAGCGGCTGGCGATGAGCTAAAGCTAGACTAAAAAGTTGGGGTTAAAATCATCAAACAGTACGCTTCGCTTTTTGCTTGTAACGGTCGAAGATCACCGCCGCCAGCAGGATCAGACCACGTACGACATACTGTGCGAACGGAGAGATGTTCAGCAGGTTCATTGCATTCTCAACCGTTCCCAGAATCAACACTCCGGCTACCACATATGAGATTTTTCCGATGCCGCCTTTAAGCGAAACGCCCCCTAACACGCACGCGGAAATCACGATCAGCTCATAGCCGATTGAGGTCATTGGCTGGCCGCTGGTCATACGTGATGCGAGGATAATCCCGGCGATGGCGGATACCAGCCCGGACAGAATAAAGATAATAATTTTGGTACGAACGACCGGAACCCCAGCCAGACGTGCCGCCTCTTCATTCCCCCCAATGGCCAGCGTGTTACGACCAAACGTGGTTTTATTGAGCAGTAAGCCAAAAACGATGAAACAGACGACCGTGATCCAGATAGGTGCCGGCAGACCAAACCAGTTGGCGTAGCCGAGAGTGAAGAAGCACTCGTCTTCAATCCCTACCGCCTTACCGTCGGAAATAATGTAGGCCAGACCACGCACAATCTGCATCGTCGCAAGGGTCGTGATCAGGGCGTTAATTTTCAGCCGCGCAATCACGAACCCATTCACCAGACCACATAGAATACCGAGCAGTAGCCCGGCAGCCACGCCAATCCACAGGCTTTCGGTCATATTAATGACCACGGCTGTAGTGACCCCGGCGCAGGCAATCACGGAGGCAACGGACAGGTCAAAGTCACCGGATGCCAGGCAAAACAGCATCCCACACGCGACCATACCCGACATCGATACCGCCAGCCCCAGCCCCTTCATGTTGATGAAAGTGGCAAAGTTAGGCACAAAGAGGGAACAAACCAGGAACAGCGCGGCGAACACGACCAGCATCCCGTATTGATCCCAAATGCGACCAAGATTTAGCGCCGACTTTGCAGCACCTGAACCCGATGTTGAAACGGAAGACATCATTCTCTCCTTATTCAGGCTACAGCCTGGCTAACTTTTGGCATAGCAAGGCTTAACGCCTGGCGCTCATCCGCCTGTTCATGAAGTAACTCACCGGCAATTTCGCCTTCTCTCATCACCACAATACGGTCGGCGACACCGAGCACTTCTGGCAGATCGCTGGAAGCAAACAGCACGGCCACGCCGCGCGCCGCGAGGGCATAAATCACGTTATAAATTTCATGCTTGGCGCCCACATCAATACCGCGTGTAGGTTCGTCCAGCAAAATCACTTTCATCTCTTCCGATAACCAACGGCCGAGAATAGCCTTCTGTTGATTACCCCCGGAGAGGTTCATAATCAGTTGCTCCGCGCCCGGCGTTTTAATATTGAGTGAGCGAATATGGTGATCGGCATTGGTCTCTTCCCAGCCGTTGTTGATCACGCATCCGCCCAGAACATGTTTACGACGGGCACTGATGTTGATGTTGTTACGCACCGAATGGACCGGAATGATCCCTTCAGCCTTGCGATCTTCCGGGCACAGCATCATCCCCGCTTCAATGGCGTGGCTCGGTTTACGGATATCAATAGGCTGTTCATCGATAAACACCTGGCCTGCCGTGATACGCGTGCCGCCAAACAGACCTTTCATTAATTCGCTACGTCCGGCGCCCACCAGTCCAAACAATCCGACAATTTCACCACTGCGCACTGATAAACTGATCGGGGTACGCACGCCTGGGGCTTTGACGTCATGCAAACGCAGGCGCTCTGCACCATAAGGTCTGGATTTCCAGCCATAAATATCACCGAGGTCGCGTCCGACCATCGCCTGCACCAGCGCGTCGTGATCGACCTGCTGCATATCCGTGAACGTTTTGACGTAATGACCATCTTTAAACACGGTGATGGCATCGCTAAGGGCAAAGATCTCCTCCATACGGTGCGAAACGTACAGGATGATGCGCCCTTCGTTGCGTAGCTCACGGATGACGCGAAACAGATTCTCAATCTCGCGCGCTGAAAGGGAGCTGGTCGGTTCATCAAACGCGATAATTTTGGCGTTGCGCGCCAGCGCTTTCGCAATCTCCACCATCTGCCATTGACCAATGGAGAGGTATTTCAACGGCGTATCGGGATCGATATCCATGCCCAGATGCTTAAGCTGGAGACCCGCTTCATAGTTCAGCAGCGAGCGGTTCACAATCCCGCCTTTGTGCGGCATCTGCCCTAAATAAATATTCTCGGCAACGGTCATTTCCGGGACGAGATGCAGCTCCTGGTAAATAATGGCAACACCGGCGTTCAGCGCGGCATTGGTGTCCGCAAACGAAACCTCTTGTCCGCGGATCGCCAAAGATCCCGTCGTTGGCGCATAGTTGCCGCTGAGAATTTTTAATAGTGTTGATTTCCCGGCACCATTTTCGCCCATCAGCGCATGCACCTGACCGGCATAGCAGTCGAAACTGATATCCGTGAGCGCTTTAACGCCGGGGAACGTTTTGCCAATGCCGCGAAATGAGAGATACGGGGTAGACTGTTGCATAACGTCTCCGTGAGTCAGATCTTTATGCCGGATAGCGGCTTTGCCTTATCCGGCCTACTGAGTACGCAATTCGTAGGCCGGATAAGACGCGTTGGCGTCGCATCCGGCATTTGTGTTATTTACCGCCTAAGCCTTTCTTCGCCAGTTCTTCTTTAAAGTTATCGCGGGTAATCAGCACCACATCCGTCACTTCAGTAAACGCCGGTGGCTCTGCACCTTTCGTTACCCAGTTGTAGAGCATCTCACTTGATTTGTAGCCGTGAACGTCCGGGCTTGGCAGGAGTGAACCGTAGAACCCGGTCGCTTCGCCTTTGGAGAGTTCGCTCACGGCATCAACGCCGTTGATGCCGATACCAATGACATTCGGCGCTTTGAAGCCCTGCCCTTCGGTCGCACGTACGCCGCCCAGCACGGTGTTGTCGTTCATGCCAACAATCAGCCAGTGTTTGACTTCAGGGTGCTGAACCAGCATGGAGTTAGCGGCATCGAATGCCCCGGGGATATCATTCGATTTAGTGGGGACCTGGTAGATCTGTTTTTCCGGGAAGCCAGCGGCTTTAAGCGCGTCCATTGAACCCGATGTACGGCGACGCGCGGTATCGAGTTCATTCGCGGTAATGGCCATTACGGCTGTGGATTTCACATCCCAACCGCGCTTTTGCATCTCCTTATACAGCTCCTGGCCCTGGCGCTCACCAATTTTGGTTGCAGCCATCATCACCAACGGCACGGTATCCATCGGCTTACCTTTGGCGTTAGCAAACTGGTCATCGACGGCAATGACTTTCATATCGTAGCCACGCGCCTTGGCCATAATGGCAGGCCCGAGTTTGGGGTCCGGCGTACAAATCACAAACCCTTTTGCGCCACTTGCAGCCAGGCTGTCGATGGCGTTAAGGGTCTTCTCACCATCCGGGACGGCAATTTTAATCACCTCAAAGCCAAGGTCTTTACCGGCTTTATCGGCAAATTTCCATTCAGTCTGGAACCACGGTTCTTCCGGTTGTTTGACCAGGAAACCGAGCTTCATGGATTCAGCGATAGCGGATTGTGACATAATGGCAGCCAGACCGATGGCAGCCAGCGCTTTAGTGAATTTGTGCATGGTTAACTCCAGCTTTAACGTTCTTTTATGTAGGGTAAAATCAGACGATTTTTTGTAATTCGGACGTAAAACAAGGCATTACCTTTTAGTGATAAGATCAATGCCAGTGCTGAGAGTAGTTTTAGCGGGAAATTGATTCTCCATAAGAGAGCGGCATCACACCACAGAATTACAGTAATTGCGTACATAAATTCAGCGGGAAATGACATAAAAAAACGCGGTTTTGACGACGGGAAAAAAGAGGGATAGCAGATTAATCCATAACATCAGCTAACGAATCCTTGTTCCCGAATACCGAAGCATTCGGGAACATGATTACCATCGGTAATAAATGTGGTCAGCGTGATCGCGAACCGGAATGTCATCTCCCAGCAGGCGCGCCGCAAGCGTCAATGCAAAATCGAAAATATGCCCTAACCCTTTGCCGCTGATCAGATTGCCATCTTCAACAACCGGCGCATCGATATATTCCCCGTCCGTGACGTTTTGCCACAGATCTCCTGAGCAAACATAGCGACGCCCCTTCAGCAGACCGTTGCCGCCCAACACGCGCGCGGCCGCAGAACATACCGGGCAAATGAGCTTTCCTGCCTGATCATGACGAGATACAAACTGGATGACCGCATCACTGGCGGCAAGATTAACGCTGCCCTGCGGCCCGCCTGGCAATACGACGGCATCGTAGAGATATGTCTGGCGCGCGGCCAACGTGCTATCCATTACCATCGGTACGTCATGATAACTCACCACCGCACGTGACTCTGCGCAGGCCAGGGTTTCGACTTCGATATTCAGGCGACGCAGAATATCCAGGGTAACAATCGCCTCCGCCTCTTCAAAACCGGGTGCCAGCAGCACCGCAACCTTCTTCATATGTAACTCCTTGCTTAATCCACATAAACGAAACAATTAATGACGACCAGTGCAGACTGTTAAATTTCTCAATTTGATTAAAACTGATCTGGCGCAAAAAATTAGCCATCAGATAATTTGTACTAATCCATCCCGATCGTGAAATTGCCTTTCAACTTGGGCAGATAATCATCAGATGCCAGACAATACCTTATTGTGGAATTTAATTTTGTGATATGAAACACCATTTCATTATCATGAAAATCATTTAATAACATAAATTTCAACCTCTTACATTCATGTCATCTATATGCCAAAACAGCAGAAGCATGAATACTGTTATGACAATATGTAAAAAAACATAAATACGCAGATTTAAGGATTTTCTTATACCAGGGCAAGCGTTATGCTGAATCTCGATCGGAGCGAATATAATTCGTGATCACTAAAGGACCGGCGGAACGGATTTATTCTGCTAACAGTTTTAATTGTACGTAGAGGTGAAGTGCAGCGGCAGCCCGCTGTACTGGCGTGAGTAACGTACATCCCCCTTTCTGGAAATAAGGATATTGATATGGCTGCAGTTGGAATTGTTCATAAACTCAATACACAAATGAATCTCGAGTTCTACGCCTCGAATCTTTACCTGCATCTCAGCGAATGGTGCTACGAGCATAGCCTGACAGGTACAGCCACGTTTCTACGCACGCAGGCGCAGGGTAACGTGACTCAAATGATGCGTATGTTCAATTTTATGAAAAGTGCCGGGGCTAATCCCATCGTCAAGGCCATGGATGTGCCGGGTGATGAACTGAGTTCCCTTGAAGAATTGTTTCAGAAAACGTTGGATGAATATCAGCAGCGTTCGAGTAAGCTCTCGCGTTTAACCAATGAAGCTGAAGCATTAAACGATGCGCCAACCATTGATTTTCTTCACGACCTGGAAAAAGAGCAGCAGCAGGATGGCGTGCTGTTACAGACGATTCTTGATGAAGTCCGCAGCGCCAAACGCGCGGGGTTGTGCATGGCGCAAACCGATAAGCACTTGCTCAACGTCGTTAACTACCAGCATCACTAATCTTCAGTTTTCATCGCGTTAATGCCGGATAGCGATGCTGCGCACCTTATCCGGTCAACCTCTGATTTTCCCTGGCACGCGCCTCCCATTCTGCGAGGCGCAAAAAAACCTTTCTAAAACCTGAAACAACGGTTTATTTTAGTGGGATTCATTCTGCGGCGTGAATTTCAACTCGATCAAGGCAACCGCTTTTTGTATTGCGCGCATAGTGACCGGATCGGCCCCTGCAGGATGGCTGGAAAAATCGATGTTTTTCAGTTGGCTGGACATTTTTTCCCGAACTTCTACCGGGGCAATAACATCAAGAACATCCAGAATTTGCTTGATAACCAGCTGACAGGCAACAACGTCCGAGAGCAGTTCCTGATCGGCATTCAATGTTTGGGACATAGTGAGCTCCTTATAGAAAGGTCGTCATAGTACCTATTCAGCGATCGAAACGATAGCCGCGCACACATTACAAATGCGCTGAAAATAAAAAAGGTCCAGTCAGTTTCTTTTGAGATGGCAAGCACAACATGAGTGAACAGTTAGCGGTTGAGAACCAACGCGGTCTTTCCCCGGCAGCATTACTTGTTGCCGGGGCTTTCTTTATGGAATTTATTGACGGCACGGTGATTGCCACAGCCCTACCCGACATGGCCAAAAGCTTTGGCGTACAGGCGGTAGACCTGAACATTGGTATCAGCGCCTACTTGATCACCCTCGCGGTGCTTATCCCCGCCAGCGGCTGGATTGCGGATCGCTTCGGCGCCCGAAAAGTGTTTACCCTGGCGCTGGCGATTTTTACTCTCGCTTCGGTTTTATGCGGTTTGTCCGAAAGCCTTGAGAGCTTTGTAGCAATGCGAATTTTACAGAGTGTAGGTGGCGCGCTAATGGTTCCTGTTGGCCGTCTCGCGGTACTGCGCACCACGCCTAAACATCAGCTGCTCACCGCCATTGCGACCCTGACCTGGCCCGCGTTAGTCGCGCCTATCATCGGGCCACCGCTTGGAGGATTCATTACCAGCTATGCTAACTGGCGTTGGATCTTCTTTATTAACGTACCGCTGGGAGTTTTGGCGATCGCGCTGGCGCTACGTTTTATCCCAGATATTCATGACGACGAGCGCCGTCCATTTGATATAGCGGGTTTTATCGCGACCTCAGTTGCGATGGTTAGCCTGGTGTATGCCATGGAGTTACTGGGAACCCAGCAGCCGCAGGGCTGGCTAACCGCCGGGCTGCTGGCGCTAGGAACCGTGACCTTTCTGTTTGCCCTGCATCATTTTCGTCGCACTACCTGGCCGATGATTCGTCTTGATGCCATGAGCGTCCCTACTTTTCGCGTCACCCTGTACGGCGGGTCGCTATTTCGAGCCTCTATTAGCGCTGTACCATTTCTGCTGCCGTTAATGTTCCAGGTCGGTTTTGGCATGAACGCTTTTCACGCGGGTTCGCTGGTTCTGGCGGTGTTTGTGGGCAATCTGACGATAAAACCTGCCACCACGCCGTTGATACGCTGGCTGGGCTTTAAGAAACTACTGTTAATCAACGGTGCGCTAAACGTCCTGGCGCTGTTGGCCTGTGCATTAATTACGCCGCAGACCCCGGTGTGGGTTATTTTGTTGGTGTTGTATCTGGGCGGCGTGTTCCGCTCAATTCAGTTTACCGGCATCAGCACGCTTGCCTTTGCGGACGTCCCCGGACCACAAATGAGCTACGCCAATACGCTGTTCAGTACGGCAACACAATTAGCGGTAGGCTTGGGCATTTCGTTGGCCGCTATCGGGATCCGTATCGGTGATGAGGTGAGTGAATGGCTGGCGTTAGGCAATATTCCGGGGATCAGTTTCCGGCTGGCCTTTGTCGCTATTGCGATTATTTGTCTGGTAGGTATGGTTGATACGCTGCGGCTTGCCCATGATGCTGGAAGCGCGGTATCTAGCAAGAACAAATAGCCCGGCAAGCGAACACCGCCGGGCCAACAGGATTTAGCCAACTATCTCGCGTACAAACGCTTCGATCGCTTTGTCCTGGCAGTTTTCAAAGAAGCACTGCTGGAAGCGCGGACCAGATACGGCGGTTTTTACCAGTTCAGGATCGATAGCGCGCAGAGTGTCCAGATAGTTTTCTTTTACCACCGCCGCTTTCACCTGGTTCAGGATCCCCGCGTTACGCACCTGCGGCTCTTTACGCTCTGGTGGATACCCTTCGCCGTTACGACCAGTGAATGCTTTTTCAAACATATAGCGCACATTCAGCTCAGCACCCCAGCCAAAACCTTTGGCGAATGCCAGAGAAAGCGCATTCCCGTTGTTGATCTGAGAGAACAAGAATGCGTCTGCCGGATCGAGACAGTAACCACACACCACGCCCGGATGAATATTCAGTGACATCATTGCCCCCTGACCCGTACCGCAACCCGTAACCACAAAATCCACGGCTTTGGAATTGAGCAGGATGCTGGCCATAATCCCTAAATGGATGTAGGTCAGATGATGGTCATTTTCGTCGCTCATCCCGACGTTATACACTGGAAAACCTTTCTCATCCGCAACGGCTTTAAGCTCGTTATGAATGATGGCATTTTTGCTTGCCTGGCTGTTTTCCATCATCAATGCAATTTTCATTCTGTAATCTCCTGAATGCGCTGCGGAGGCCCGCTGAAAGTCATAACATTCAGGCCACATTACTATTTTGCAAACTCACTTTCAAATTTAATGAAATTTTGTTTTATAAAATAATGAGGTGCTCACATTTTTCCTGAGACAGCTCAGAATAGCCTCAATAAAATGACGTCGTTGCGATTAATCGCAGGTGATCTTCAGGCTATTCAAGCCATTGATGCGCCCCACATATGCCATGATAGCCTATCTCCGAACTTTCAGAGCGATCACATGAAGACCTTTATCCTTGCCCTTTTGCCGCTCGTGCTGACAGGATGCACTATTACTAAACAGGCGCAGGTCAGCGAAGCCAGTGCCATCACCGGCGTCGTTCGCCTGACCTACAACCAGGCCATGCTACAAACGGCGCGTACCGATAACTACGTGACCCAAGGCACAGCCACCAAAGAGTGTCAGCGCCTGGGTTATGCCAACGCCATGGCGTTTGGTCAGCCGGTATCAACCTGTAGCGTATATGCCGGTTCTCTGTGTTTAAATACCAAAATCACGCTCGCCTGGCAGTGTCACGGCGTTGCGGTATCCCAATCGCCTGCCTTCAATTATTAATATTTTCGACCAGCACATTATTGCTGGTCTTCTGCCTTTTCATTATTTATATTCTCCGCTTAATAGCGTTAATGCGTTTTATTCCCATTCGCATTTTTAATAAATAAATTTATTATTTTACCTTTTGCAAATAATTAAATAACAAATTATAGTGACGCCACGCTAATATATAATAACGTTTGTGGAGCACAACCATGCTGAAAACAGAAATGATCGACCAACTGAATGAGCAAATGAACCTTGAATTATATTCATCTCTGCTCTACCAACAGATGAGCGCGTGGTGCAGCTATCACAGCTTTGAAGGTGCCGCCGCGTTCCTGCGCCGTCACGCCCAGGAAGAGATGACGCATATGCAGCGTCTGTTTGACTACCTGACCGATACCGGCAGCTTGCCGTGTATTAACACCGTTCCTTCCCCCTTTGCTGAATATGCGTCTCTGGACGAACTGTTCCGTGTTACTTACGAACACGAGCAGTTGATCACCCAGAAAATTAATGAGCTGGCACACGCGGCAATGACCCACCAGGATTATCCGACGTTTAATTTCCTGCAATGGTATGTTGCCGAGCAGCATGAAGAAGAAAAATTATTTAAATCTGTCATTGATAAGTTATCGCTGGCAGGGAAAAGTGGCGAAGGTCTTTATTTCATCGATAAAGAACTGGCTACGCTTGATACACAGAATTAATGTTGTGGGGTAATGAAGGCAACCCGCCATCATTACCCGCTAAAATCAGTGACGGCAGATCTTGCTTTCGTGCGTAGAGAAGCCGTCTTCTTTTGCAATAAACTTTCCCTTCGCCGCTAAAAACGCCACCAGCTCAGCTGCCGACATATCCGCCGCAGAACAGGTGTGAAAACGAGCCTGCTCGCCAAACCGTGCCGTTATCGCCGCTTCAAGGCTGGCATTTGAATACTGCTCGCCAGATTCAATCATCATGTTGAGCACTTCGTGACCGTGAATAGATTCCATACTACCTCCTCAATAAAGTCCGTAGCCTAATGTGAACGGCACGGCCTTGCTTTGCGCTAACGCAGGTTTACCCGCAGATAAATATCATTTGTGATACATCTTAACGCGCCAAACATCGTAAAGATTAATGTACATTCATTGTAACGGTGATTTGACGAAAATAGCGTTTTGCCTTAACCTGCGCCGCAGATATAACCGTTGATTATCTCTGGGACAGAGGAAAGCGTGAAAAACAGAACCCTGGGTAGTATTTTTATCGTGGCGGGAACCACGATTGGTGCCGGTATGTTGGCAATGCCGCTGGCCGCGGCAGGCGTGGGGTTTAGCGTCACGCTGGTATTGTTAGTGAGTCTTTGGGCGCTAATGTGCTACACCGCTCTGTTGCTGCTTGAAGTGTATCAACACGTACCGGCAGACACCGGGTTGGGTACGCTGGCAAAACGTTATCTTGGTCGCTACGGACAATGGGTAACGGGCTTTAGCATGATGTTTTTAATGTACGCGTTGACGGCAGCGTATATCAGTGGCGCTGGTGAGTTGCTGGCTTCCAGCATCAGCGACTGGACCGGGACAACGCTCTCCCCGACAACAGGCGTACTGCTGTTCACCTTTGTTGCCGGTGGCGTGGTTTGCGTTGGCACATCTTTGGTCGATCTGTTCAACCGCCTGTTGTTCAGTGCCAAGATAATCTTTCTGGTGGTGATGCTGGCCCTGTTAATGCCGCATATCCATAAAGTAAACCTGCTTACGTTGCCGCTTCAGCAGGGGCTGGCACTTTCTGCAATCCCGGTTATCTTCACTTCGTTCGGTTTTCACGGCAGCGTCCCCAGTATCGTCAGCTATATGAACGGTAACATCCGTAAACTGCGTTGGGTGTTTATCACCGGTAGTGCCATTCCGCTAGTCGCCTATATCTTCTGGCAACTGGCCACGCTTGGCAGTATTAACTCCTCAACGTTCATGGGGCTGTTAGCCAACCACGCTGGTTTAAACGGTTTATTACAAGCATTACGTGAAGTCGTGGCTTCGCCGCACGTCGAACTGGCGGTGCATCTGTTTGCCGACCTTGCGCTGGCAACCTCTTTCCTCGGCGTCGCATTGGGATTATTTGACTACCTGGCCGACCTCTTCCAGCGCCGCAATACCGTAGCAGGAAGAATGCAAACCGGCGTGGTGACCTTCCTGCCGCCGCTGGCATTCGCGCTGTTCTATCCGCGTGGTTTCGTCATGGCCCTGGGGTATGCGTGCGTTGCCCTGGCGGTGCTGGCGCTGCTCATTCCCTCGATGCTGGCATGGCAGAGCAGAAAACAGAATCCACAGGCTAAATATCGCGTGGCAGGGGGTGCTCCGGCGCTGGCGCTGGTATTTTTGTGCGGCATTGTGGTGATAGCCGTACAGTTTTCTACTGTAGCAGGATTACTACCGGAAGTGGGTTAAAACAAAAGGGGCTTAACGCCCCTTTTTCTTAATGCAAACAACACTGCTTATATTTTTTACCGCTACCGCACGGACAAGGGTCATTGCGCCCTACTTTGGCATCCACTTTGACCGGTACTTTAACCGGCGTTTCCTGAGGATGCGCCATCCAGTAAGCATGCAGATCCAGCGCCGCCAGGCGGATGGCATCCACGCTATCTTCGAACGCTTCTGGCGTCATTTTCTCAACGACCGCAAAGTTTTCTTCCGTACCGTGCAGCGCAATAGCCTCGAGCGCCGGTTTTAACGAGTCTGGTAACGCGGACCAGTCCGACAGCGCGACGCCGCGCATATAACCAAAACACCACTCTTCAACGATGGTCAGTTCATGCTCGTCAATTTCACGCAAACCAAACAGCGGCTCAAACTGCTCAGGATATTCATCCAGGCGATCGGCCGTATCCGCCATATGTTGAAACGCCAGGTTCATGAAACGCGTCATTTCTTTTTCGGAGGACCAGCGAGGAACATACTGCGCGCCGCCCCAAATAGCGACCAGCCACTGCTCCGGTTCAATTTCATACGGTGAACTCAGTACCGCCGTCAGTAAACCATCCAGTTCTGACACATCCAGAATAGCCTTATCTGTATTGTACTTAGTCAGTACATCATCCAGCCATTCCAGTTCGCTCTCGTTTAATGGTCCCGTTTTCATAACGCTTTTCCTTAGTCAAAAAATCTTGCCTGTGATCATCCTACATGGCTGGAGGGATAACAGATATAAATGGGCATTTGCGGCTTACAGCAGCCGCCTGTTCAGGTTAACAGGAAAAGAGGGGAATTCCGGTAGTTAACGCACAAAAGAGAACACTAAGCCGCCGGGCATCATACCGGGAAAACACAATAAAACCACCCGCAGGTGGTTTACTGTTGTTCAATACGGTTGAGCGTTGCGGTATAGCCCGTTTTCGCTACTGCGTTAAGTAGAGTATCGGTTGGGAAACCTTCTGGCACGATGGCTTCTGCCTGCCGGGTTTTGAGAGAGGATTTTGCTTTAATCACGCCGTCGGTTTCACGTAGCGCCTGATTGACTGAAATAACGCATAACGAGCAGGTCATATTTTGTATATCCAGCACCACTTTTTGATTGGCCGCCTGAGCCCACAGCGGCAACAGCAAGCATGCAACTAACGCGAAGATCTTCATTCAAATACCTCATAAAACCAGGCAACAAGCGTTGGGTAAAATAGCACCGGCAAAATCAATGCCAGCGCGCACCAGTAGAGAACGCGCGCTTGCTTCAGAGTTAACCACCCGGAGCACCACAACCGTTTGGAAAAATAGAGCCGCCAGAAGACACGCAGTAATAATCCCAGGGACAGCAGTACCAGAGGAGTTCGCAAAAACTCAAACCGGGTGAAAACGGCGAAGCTCGCCGCCGAAATACCAAACAGCAGGTAAAGTAGCGGTCCAACACAGCATAAGCCAGCGGTGACGGCGGCCGCAGCAGCCGTCAACAGGGTAAGCCCCGCACCTTTAGCGTTGTTCTGTGGCGACATAGCTGTAGGAGAACGCTTTAGGATCATAAAAATTGATCGGGTCGCCATCGACTTCAGCGTAAGGATAACCAAAGTTATTCATGGCCCCCTGCTCCGTTGCCGGATACAACTCGAAATCACGTCCGTAGTTGAATCCAACCCAGTTCATTTCCCAGTTACCAAACAGGTAAGCGTTAACCGCCTGGACATCGGCATCCTGATGCGTTTTTTTCTCTGCCAGACGCATTTTGGTCACGTCAGCAGGATCGCACGGTAACCAACCGTAACCTGCCAGATAGAACTCAGCACGGCAGTGTTGACCGCCGCTCACATTGGCAACGCCTGCACTGTCGGCTGTGCCAAAAGCACTTTTCGAGTAACGTTCGAGCTTATTGGCCTTGCCCAGACGGATGCCAAACAGTTCGCGCGCCGGAATACCGCTGGCCCGCGCCAGAGCAACAAAAACGGAGCTCATGTCGGTGCATTTTCCTTTGAGCTTACCGCTTTTTAATATCTCCGCCACATCCCCCGTGCCGCAGCCAATAACGTCGTTGTCACGCTCCATATGTCTGCTGACCCATTCGTAAATCAGGCGCGCTTTTTTCAGCGGATCCTGCTCATTACCGGTGATTTTACGCGCGGTTTCCAGGACCAGTCCATCAACTGGGGTATGTGCCGTCGGCAACAGATACGGTTTTACATCCAGCGGATAAATAATCTGCTCAGGTGCCTGCCAGTTTTTCAGCGCGTCCTGCTTCAGCGGTTCCCAGTCGGCGGTTTCAATGTCGATATCAACGTTAACCAACAATTCACCCTGCGAGTCAGCCCAGGTGGCAAACAGCGTTTTCGCGCCGTAGGTATTATTGGTGGTGACGTACGCCTGCTTATAGTTTCCGCTAAAGGCAAGCGCCGTCATTTGTTGAAACGCGGTATCCACCGGTAGCGGGATCCACAGTTTCACCACGCCGCTCGATCCCTTAGGAGGATTAAGTTTATACGTTTGAGATAAGACAAAGCGTCGACGAGCTATTGGCGCAACGGATGGCTCCGCGGCACGTACCGTCTGGCTAATGACTGCAGGGCCGACTAATCCGGCGGCGGAAAGGAGAACGCTATTTTTGAGAAACTGACGACGTTGCATTGCTGTCTGTCCAGGTTGTAAGAGTTGAGCTACGGCTAAAGGGGAAACCGTACGCGATCATCACAGCAGACAGAGGCTGGCATAAAAAGGCGAGTCGATGGAGATTATTCATCAATAACAGACCTGTTAACTGTGAATGAAGTGAGAAACTGCAAGGTCGCTATTAAGCCATTTACAGCCAAAAAAGTACAGCAGCGGAGATACGTTCAGACTATATACACAGTCGTTGCCAGTTTGCGGGCTAACCCTCTTGCCCCCTCGCGCATGACCGTGTTGTGATTCCAGCGAAATACAGGTGCTGCCAGCGGGGCAAGATAATTCATCCAGCGGATCGTGGTACGCACATTCCAGTCATATCTGACAATAGTCGCTGTACCATTGGCAGTAAAAGACCATACCCCTCGCCCTTCCACCGCGCCGCTGGCTTGTCCTTCAAGCAGTGTGCAAGGCCGTATTTTCAACACATTGATATCAAAGGTTAAGCGATAAGGAAGCGCCCCTTTCCAGGTATAACGATGCAACGCCCCAATACCCCGTAAATCCCCTTTCCTTATCTCAACGATGCGTTCCAGACTTCCCCACCATTCAGGCCACCTGTCCGGCTGGGAAAAAACATCCCATACCTCCTGAATGGAAGCCTCAACCCGCCAGACTGTGGAAAACTGATAGTCAGCCATAGTGCAGGCTCCTTCAAGGCGTGAAAAAATTGACGGGGAAACGGGTGTTGATAACCATAGCATCCAGAAGAACAGTTTCTAATCTCTGCCCATCTGGCGCATAGCTGATCACTTTGGCAGGGAGTCCGTGATAATTATCCAGCCAGATGTCGTAGCGGTGAACGCAACTCGCGGAGAAAATGAGACGCGCATAACCGCCCCCTGTATCGGTACTATCTGCAAACTGGAGTCATCAGCTGTCGACTGTTTTTATTATAGTTCTTAATTGCGCGGCACTCCTCTCCCGGCCCCTCAGACTCCGTACAGGCAACAGGCTTAAACTGTTCATTTTCTATTCAGATGAGATGACGACATAAGACTATACTTTAATAGCCATACTTTTAATGGGTATTAATCATGAAACTGCCACCGGTATTTTCATGCGCCGTCCTCGTATTGCTGCTGGCGTCATCGTCTGCCGCAGCCAGCGCGTTACAAAACCAGGCCGCAAGAGAGCAAGAGTTAAGCGCGGCACTTCTTGCAGGAAATGGCGTCATCATCATTGGCGGGACGGATGATTTCGCTTTCACATTCAGGACACGTAACCGAATCCACAGACATTTGGCGATTCAGGATGGCATAGGCGATCCCATCATGATGAATGGTTTTCAGGACCACAACTATAACCCCGCCCGGGATGGCTTTATCAACAACCCAGCCCGGGGAAGGTTTATGTTTAATGCACCGATTCGTCGATAGATTGATTGGCAATGGGGAGTGTGTAGCGGGCGGCTTAACGTATCTGGCAGGCTTACTTGACGCAAAATACCTATGGTTCGTCAAAAGCCGGCACAAAAAAACCACCCGTAGGTGGTTTCGCGACACTGCTTATTGCTTTGATTCTTCTATTCTTTCCCATGGTTCCGGTGTGGGATTTGCCCCCACACAGCACGAACGCCGAGCAGTTCAGAATATTTTTCAAGAAGTTAATATGTAACTTACTTCTGCGTAAACACCTTTGTTAATCAGGTATGCGGGGTCGGAAGTCCGGCAACAGAAAACTGGTGATTCGATTATTTTTAACCTGCGTGGTTAAGCTTGTTGCAGACCGTTCAAATCGTTAAGCATCCGCTTGAGACATTTGATTTTATTCTTATCGCGAACTGATTGCGAAAGCTTACTGAGTTGAAAAAACGTTTTGTCACCAAACCCGTCAATGACTTTGAAGCGATAATCCTGACGCTCGCTATCCCAGGCATAAACAATGTTTTTACAATGCAAGGAGTTAATAATGACTTTGGTGCTGACAAACCATGCTAAAAAAGCATTCAGCTTCTGCAATTTGCTGTCATCGAGTTCTTTTTTGAGAGCAAGCTGATAAAGAGTTTGAGCAAGGTTGCCATGCTCATCGCACTCCTTCACAGTGATCTGCCCTAGACCTTTATTTGTTTCAACAAGGCCTTCGATCTTTTGCATATAAAGAGAGTCTGTTTGATGACCAGGCTTGCATTCTTTGAGGTCCCGGAAGACTTCCCGTAACTTGCTTTTATAGTTCGCAATATCTGAAATAACGATTTTGATCAGCAGGTTACTATCCTGTGGATGCTGAAAGACGTAACGATCGTTACCTCGTGCAAGTAAGTCTTCATCTGTCAATACAAGCTCTTGTTTCATGATAGTTTTTGACTCTTACCCTAAGGGAAATGAAATTGCCTCAACTGACCTGCATCGGTAAGTTCTGCTAATCAAAAACTATTATGTATATATTTATTTCAATAATTGATAAACGAAATGCATTCGGAGTGAGACAAATGTCTCTTCAGGCAAGTGGGCAGGCTAATGAACCTGTTTTGATCCCCCGCAAATACGCTTCTCCAGTCGTGAACGAGGGTTATCAGCAAAGAGCAGGCACCGGTATGAAGTCAACAGGCACCCGATAATATTAAGCGGAAAGATTACTTAACCCGTTTCCCCGTTTCGTCAATGACCTTTTCGCCATCCTCTTTGGTAAAAGAGCCTTTCTGAGCTTCAGGTAAAATATCCAGCACAATTTCTGAGGGACGACAAAGACGCGTGCCAAGCGGCGTCACTACAATCGGCCGATTAATCAGGATCGGATGCTGAATCATAAAATCGATCAACTGCTCATCAGAAAACTTATCTTCATCAAGACCAAGCTGCTCATAAGGTTCAACGTTCTTCCGCAGCAATGCGCGTACTGAAATGCCCATATCTGAAATCAGTTTGGTCAGTTCATCACGAGTCGGGGGCGTATCGAGATAATAAATAATAGTTGGTTCGTTACCGCTGTTACGGATCATCTCCAGCGTGTTACGTGAGGTGCCACAGGCCGGGTTGTGATAGATGGTAATGTTGCTCATATCAATATCTCATTACAAAGTGACAGAGAGCCGCCACGCCAGCGCGGCCAGAGTGACGAATAGCACGGGCAGAGTCATGATAATGCCGGTGCGGAAGTAATATCCCCAGGTGATGGTCATATTTTTCTGTGCCAACACATGAAGCCACAGCAGAGTTGCCAGACTGCCTATCGGGGTGATTTTAGGCCCTAAATCGCAGCCAATCACATTGGCATAAATCATCGCCTCTTTGACGACGCCGGTCGCAGCACTCCCGTCAATGGACAATGCACCAATCAGCACCGTCGGCATATTGTTCATCACAGACGACAGGAAGGCAGTCAGGAAGCCGGTACCGAACGTGGCAGCCCATAAACCTTTGTCTGCCAGCATATTGAGTACGGCAGAAAGATACTCAGTGAGTCCTGCATTACGCAGG
The DNA here is from genome assembly GCF_027919895.1 of Citrobacter sp. 21OH12SH02A-Citro. Lineage (NCBI taxonomy): Bacteria > Pseudomonadati > Pseudomonadota > Gammaproteobacteria > Enterobacterales > Enterobacteriaceae > Citrobacter > Citrobacter sp. 21OH12SH02A-Citro. Next base: position 1,991,835 of record NZ_CP114801.1, on the reverse strand, counting down.
CCGTAGACGACCATATACATACCCAGCGAGAAAATCACGATCTGCCAGGGCGCCCCGCGCAGCACTTTCCCGGTATTAATGGCGTGGCCACGCTTGGCTACCACGAACAGCACCGCAGCCCCAACTGCTGCTATCGCGCTTACTGGGATCCCCAGCGGCTCCAGAACAAAGAAACCGACCAGCAGGAACAGCAGAACAATCCAGCCCGCCCTGAACGTCGCCGGATCTTTAATCGCACTGGCAGGCATCTTGAGCAGTGAAACGTCATAACTGGCCGGGATGTCGCGGCGGAAGAAGAGATGGAGCATGACCAGCGTGGCAGCAATGGCCGCCAGGTTCACAGGAACCATCACGGAGGCATACTGTGTAAAGCCCAGGCCGAAGAAATCCGCCGAGACAATATTGACCAGGTTAGAGACAATCAGCGGCAGGCTGGCAGTATCTGCGATAAATCCTGCAGCCATGACAAAGGCCAGCGTCGTCGCCTGGCTGAACCCCAGGGCGAGTAGCATCGCAATCACAATCGGCGTCAGTATCAGTGCTGCACCGTCGTTAGCAAACAGCGCAGCAACAGCAGCGCCAAGCAGTATTATCCAGGTAAACAGCAGGCGACCACGCCCGTTACCCCAGCGGGAGACATGCAGCGCGGCCCATTCAAAGAAACCGGACTCATCGAGCAGCAGGCTGATGATAATCACCGCGATGAATGCCGCTGTTGCGTTCCAGACGATATTCCAGACTACGGGAATATCATCAATGTGGATGACCCCCGTCCCCAGTGCCAGTAAGGCTCCGATACTTGCGCTCCAGCCAATGCTGAGACCTCTGGGCTGCCAGATGACCAGGACCAGCGTCAGTATAAAAATACTCCCTGCCAAAAGCATTTTAGATTCCTTTATATATGATTATGCGTATGTAAAAAATTCTCTCAACAGGATGTGCAGGCTGATTTTTTCAGCCATTCACCCACATCTTTCCTCAGACACTGCCAGGACGTCGTGATCGTCTCAGCGGCCCACGCAGGCATGTGGGGAGACAGACGGTAGTGAATCCATTTGCCTTCCCGGCGTTCAAGCACCAGTTCCGCTTCTCGCAGAATAGCCATGTGGCGAGAAATTTTAGGCTGTGATTCAGAGGTCGCCGCGCATATATCGCATACGCACAGTTCGCCGGATTCCCGGAGAAGCATAACAATGGCGAGACGGGTTTCATCCGACAGGATTTTAAAAAGCTGAACTGGCTGTAGCATTTTTTACTCCGTTCCCTTTAGAATACATATATGATAAATCATATGTGTTGAATTTGAAATCACAGAACCTCCCGGAGGAGTAAAAAATGGAACACTTTCCTGCACTGAATGCTGATTGCTTCGATCAGCAGATTGCTGAACGCCTGCAGCTCCAGGAACCGCCACGCATACTGATTCTGTATGGCTCGGTAAGAGAGCGTTCTTACAGTCGTTTTGCCGCAGAAGAAGCGGGACGCCTGCTGACGGCGATGGGGGCGGAAGTAAGACTGTTTAATCCCTCAGGTTTACCCCTGCCGGATGATGCCCCAGATACGCACCCAAAAGTCACCGAGCTGCGCGAGCTGGTCAGATGGTGTGATGGGATGGTGTGGAGTTCCCCGGAGCGGCATGGGGCAATGAGTGCGGTGATGAAGGCACAGATCGACTGGATACCCTTAAGCGAAGGGGCCGTTCGCCCTTCACAGGGAAAAACACTGGCGGTGATGCAGGTCTGCGGCGGGTCTCAATCTTTTAACGCCGTGAACCAGATGCGTATCCTTGGGCGCTGGATGAGGATGTTCACGATCCCTAACCAGTCCTCAATAGCCAAAGCCTGGCAAGAATTCGATGAGAACGGGCGAATGAAACCTTCGTCCTGGTATGATCGTATCGTCGATGTCGCCGAGGAGTTGTTTAAAATCACGCTGCTGCTCAAGGGGCAAACCGATTACCTTGCCGATCGCTACAGCGAACGAAAAGAGAGCCATCAGGAGCTTTCATCTCGCGTCAATCAGGCCAAAATATAACGGCCTTTTTTACTGAGCTCAAAAACGTCCGCTTTTTGCTGTGCGTTCAACCGCTGGATGCAACAATGTTAATTCTTTGCTGGCTGCGAACCGATAAGCCAGCTCCTTTTGGAAAATACTGTCTGAGCAATCTGTTCGTATTTTCATTAGAACCACGCAGCCAGGGAGATTGAGGATTACAGAAATAAATTTGGGAAGCCGCCCTTATCATCAGGCTCTTTGCGATACCTTTTCTTTATATTTACATATCCAAAACATCATAAAGTTAAGATTTTTTGGACGAATTAGGGTATGGTTGAAGTTCATCCACTCAAGGAAAAGCCTATGTCAGAACGTAAAGACTCTAAATCACGCCGCAACTATCTTGTCAAATGCACCTGCCCAAACTGTACCCAACAATCTGAACACAGTTTTTCAAGAGTACAAAAAGGTTCTCTTTTAATCTGTCCTCATTGCAATAAAGTATTCCAGACAAACCAAAAAGAAGCAGCCTGAATCCGTTTTAGACTCTATTTCTGGAACAGAATCAACACATCTGTATTTTAAGATTTATCAAGCTACAGATAATAGAAAACCCGCTGGCTGCGGGTTTAGTATTTTCATATTTAAAAATAAAAAATATGGTGATATCTGGGAAAAGCTATCTTCTTGCGTATGTTGTCGTGCAAAGCAAGTGGTTAGACTTTTCGTGCAGCGAACCTACACGTACTCACAATGGTCAGCATACTTTCTCATGCAAAAGAGAGATGAAATATGCTGACCGTTGCCCTGAATGCCGGATCAGTAACATTTCATCTCTACTGACCCAACAATACATCCATTGCTTCTGTCAGTATGTCTACTCAGGCTTTAGCCTTCTTCGTTATCGCATACAGACAAAAAAAGGATTTACTCTGTAATAACTACATTGCCAGCAACCGGACCTTTAGTACCATTCTCAATGGAGTAAGAGACTTTTTGCCCTTCAAACAAGGTGCGGAAATTATCGCTCTGGATAGCAGAAAAATGTACAAATAAATCTTTACTACCGTCAACAGGAGAAATAAAACCGAATCCCTTATCGGCATTAAACCATTTTACTAAACCATTCATCTTTTTTGACATTTTGTATTCCTTAATTTGGCCTTCCGGCGAACATGGTTTTATTACAGAAACTACTTAGTGCTTAGTGGGGAGACTCAAAGAAGGGATAAATATAAAACACCTGAAATGAGAACTGCTTTAGTAAACTACTTTGTATTTTGTCTGTTCTTTAAACCGACGCGACCATTAACGCACGGGCGTATATAATAATCAATGTTTATTTTAGTTATCCAGATCTCACGATAGCTGAAAAATATTTCTGGCATTATCCCGGGGTATGTGTATAGTGCAACACGTTATTAGTTTTAAGGAATTTTTTTGTCTCGTAAAATGACAGGAATTGTCAAAGCCTTTGACTGCAAGAGCGGTAAAGGCCTTATCTCCCCCTCCGATGGTCGCAAAGATGTACAGCTTCACATTTCAGCCTTAAGTCTCCGTGACTCAGAAGTACTCATCCCCGGATTACGCGTTGAGTTTTGTCGAATAAATGGTCTTCGAGGCCCCTCGGCTGCGAACGTTTATCTCTCATGACCTGTAGCCGCCCCTCCTGACTTCTGGAATCATAAAAGAGAATTTCAAAACAGGGAGAGTTTCATATGTATCAGAAAATCTATCTCAACGACTGGCTGACAGGCCTTAAGAGTTCATGCTGCACGCTGATAGTGACTCTGCTTGTTTTCATCTAACCTGTTAGTTCAAGACCGGTAAGAGTTGCAATAGCGTTGGCGTATCTATGTTGAGCCCGTCAGGGTGATATGCTTGCGTTACACCCCAAATGCCTGTGATGTACATAGGATGAAAGCCAGGGGATTTCTGAGCTTGAAGGTTCGCTGAGCGAGAAATTTCAGGCACAAAAAAACCACCCGTAGGTGGTTTCACGACACTGCTTATTGCTTTGATTATTCTTTTCTTTCCCATGGTACCCGGAGTGGGACTTGAACCCACACAGCGCGAACGCCGAGGGATTTTAAATCATGCGTGTTATCAATAGTAATCAACAAGCTAAAGGATTCTTTCACCATTAATTCATTTTTTTATTATCTGAACATTCAAAAGGTTACCGCTAACCACCGGCCACAATGGTGAAGCTTTTACAGTCGTGAAGATCCACTGTGCGTGACTACTAAGCACTATTCAACATAATCTGATGAAGTGATCCTACTAACCCAATCAAACATGATTTGCATATGGTTGCCTTCAGGTACTTTAATTCCAACATGGCAAGCATTAACACCCGTGGTATCCCCTACAATAATTCTGCCATCAAGCATATAAACCCTTATGCCTACCCCTTGCTTGAAACACTTATTGCATATTGAAAAGAAATCCTGCTTTGTTGGCTCATATGGCTGGGTATTGAATGCCCCGTTCATCACTAACGCAGTACAAATATCAGAGTTATCGTTTAGCTCTTCAAGAGAGGCAAGAGACTCAAGTTTTACTTCGATTCTGTTGCTTCCTTTGGGAACATCTGACGCCAGAATTAAGTTCTCATTCTGATTGAATTTTGAGATGTAACCAATGATCAACTGCCCATTGCAGCTAACCATCTTAACCGGACAATCATGAAAACGCAGAAACTGTATCCGACGAGCGAGCATTGAATAGTCACGTGGCCACTTTTCAGCCACTCGCCCATAAGAAATATCATTCATTACCAGAACATCCATTCAATCCTGAAAACATTATTCTAAACGAAAAAAACCCCGCCGGAGCGGGGTTTGCGCGATAAGTGTAAATTAACGCAGCAGAGACAGGACGTTCTGCGTGGTCTGGTTAGCCTGCGCCAGAACAGAAGTACTCGCCTGTTGCAGAATGTTTGCACGAGACATGTTGGACACTTCGGTCGCGTAGTCAGCATCTTCGATACGGCTACGGGCTTCAGACAGGTTGTTGACGGTGTTACCCAGGTTAGTGATGGTAGAGTTGAAACGGTTCTGTACCGCACCCAGGTCTGAACGCAGGTCAGCAACTTTCGCCAGCGCCGCGTCGATTTTAGCCAGCGGGCTTTCGGTAGTAGCAGTCGCAATTTCATTCACTTTAGGTTCAGTTTTGAAATTGTGATTTTTTACTTTCTCTGCAAGATAGTCTTTACCACCGATGTTAGCAATTTCGGTTTTACCATTGACACCGCCGAGTTGAACTGCAGCAGTTGCGGCCTTTCCATTTGCATCGGTATATGCTACTTCTTTAATGGATACTTTGTTAGATTCGTCAACTGATGCAGCATAATATTTACCGCTTGTAGTTTTCAGCGCGTAACCGCCATCAATGGCTTTATCATTTTTATCAGTGAAGGACACCTTAACCAAAGTTGCTGAAGCAGCTTCAGTAGAAGAAACCCCGCCTTTTTCGAGAGCAGCTTTTGCCGCAGTAATGTCAGGCGTTACTTTCTCTTGCAGTTTGGTTACGACTTTAGCACCTGCAGGAACTTTGTCAGTAGCACCATCAGTTAGAGTTACTTTACCGTCAGTATCTACAGATACTTCATAAGTCCCATTTTTACCCGGTGCGCCAGTAGAAACAACGTCCGCATAGTATTTGTTATTAGCAGAATCAAATCTTACGTTACTATAGCTTGCACCTGTTGCTCCAGCACCAAGCTTAGTTCCGCCTACCGCATCTGTAGCAAAATCGCTGTTATCTAATGCTTTTGTTGAATCTTTATAACCAAAATCAGTAACGGCTACATCAGAAACATCATATTTTTTCTGCACGTTCAGGGAATCCAGCCCCAGGGTTTTGGAGTTGATTTCCTGCAGGTTGATATCGATGGTTTCGCCATCGTTGGCACCAACCTGGATGGTCAGGGTGTTGTCTTTCGCCAGTACTTTCACGCCGTTGAACTGAGTCTGACCGGATACGCGGTCGATTTCGTTCAGACGCTGAGTGATTTCAGCCTGGATGGAGTCGAGGTCAGACTGGGAGTTGGTACCAGTAGAGGACTGAACCGCCAGCTCACGAACACGCTGCAGGTTGTTGTTGATTTCAGACAGAGAACCTTCAGTGGTCTGCGCGATGGAGATACCATCGTTGGCGTTACGGGACGCCTGAGTCAGACCTTTGATGTTAGAGGTGAAACGGTTAGCAATCGCCTGACCTGCAGCATCGTCTTTCGCGCTGTTGATACGCAGACCGGAAGACAGACGCTCGATAGCGGAGCTCAGAGAAGACTGAGATTTGTTCAGGTTGTTCTGGGTCAACAGCGACAGGCTGTTTGTATTGATAACTTGTGCCATAAAATATTCCTTTTGGGTTATTACGCCAGGCTTGCCTGTGTCATTCAAGTTATCGTCATCAATCAATTAAACTTTACTATTTTTTTTAATCTCAACAACCAACTGTTTCCAAAAGAACTTAAACAAAACCTACTCTTAAATCAGGTGGATTACTTCTTTTTTTTGCTCCTTTTGCGAGGGCATCGTTCTTAAAAAATGCAAAATACATACGACACAGAAACTGTCACTCTCCGTAATCACTCGAAATTAATTTCCTTGCTAAGAATTTTTCCACTCAGCACTAAATTAGTCATTGTTAATGCCGATACTCAATTCGCCCATAATAAATTTGAACACAAAATAAGCATGTTATTGCCCGCCCGTGCGGGCTTTTTTGTTTTTGCCGTCACATGACAGGACAGTCATCAAACTCCCCTAGCCTCGCATCATTAATAATGTAGGTGATCACCCCGAATACCGGGAGCGAAGTGCCGTATCCTTCCTTTTCGGCTGGTATCGCTTCCCTTCTCCCGTTCTCCAGGTTTATCAGGTGCGGCTTCGGGTGCACCCGGTAACGCTTAATCCTGAATTCTCCATCCATCGCACATATCAGCAACGAACCATCGCATGGCGATAAGGATGAGTCGATAACCAGCAGCGCACCGTTCAGTATCCCTTCACGATAATATGAAGCCGCCGCCCGCATAAAATACGTTGCTGATGGATGACGAATAAACTGCTGATCGAGGGAGATTCGTGTTTCAACATAATCTGCCGCAGGTGATGGGAATCCCATGTCAGTGCCCTCTCTTGAATGACGGATAGAAATACAGTATAAATACTGTATATCCATCCAGTAAAGAGGTAGTGCTCAATGTTTGTAGAACTCGTTTATGACAAAAGGAATTTTGATGGTCTGCCCGGTGCAAAAGATATCATTCTGGGCGAATTGAGTAAGAGGGTTCACCGGATCTTCCCCGATGCTGATGTTCGGGTTAAACCGATGATGACACTGCCGGCGATCAACACTGACGCCAGCAAGCATGAGAAAGAACAGATAAGCCGAACGGTGCAGGAAATGTTTGAAGAGGCTGATATGTGGCTGGTAGATGAATGATGGACATCGACAACATAATTATTTCCGGGATAAGAATTTACTTCCCGCCAGATAATGTGCTTCCAGAGCCATCAAAGGACATGCTCACGTTTGCCGTTGTTTTCGATGCTGATACCTTAAAACAATATTTACTGTTAGTTCACAAAGAAAACAAGTGGCAGATGGCAGCGCAGCAACTGTTCGGCAGTACAGCACAAGCAATTACAGCCGCGACAAAAATAGGAAAAGGAATCTGGCAATAACTTCATGCGCTTATACACTCATCACTGCGCCATGACATGAAAACTAAACCTAGCCGCGCCCAGGGCTCGCATATGCAGGTCGCGGCAAGTAGATCATTCAGGGGCATCGGGCCAATCAATATTTGGTGCGGTGCCGGTATCTATTGCTGTCACAGCATCGATATAATCCATCCATATATTCAGGCTTGCTGATTCAACATCCGTTAGCGCACGCCCCATCAGTAGCTTAGTTTGCCAGACGGTAATCTTCTGCCTGGACTTCTCCAGCAAGAATTGTTTATGCGTCTCAGCCTGAGCAATATATTGTTCTCGCGTCGGTTCTGGAACAGGAATGACAGTAACAATTCCGGAGTCATCGACTGAAAATGTGGAGCCGGGGGCGCGGCCCATTGCTTTTCTGTACTCATCCTCTGATACATCTATCGCGCCAGCAGGTATTGACTCATAGCTGCCATCTTCAGGATAAAACAGCCCTTCAAAATATTTATATTTCATTTTAGTTCACCTTATTACCAGCCAATTGCCCACCAAAAACAGTTCTCCGGTACACCACCTGGTGCATAGTTCTGTATTCTTATTTGTTGAGTGCCCTCCGGGCTCACCCCCATTCCGGCATTTGAGCCTGGAGCGCCCCGGCCGCCACTGGCCCACAAAATTTCATTTGGAAACGCTTCATTGACGTTATATACAGCATTACTGCCCGGAGCAGTAGCAGTTATGCCCCACTGAAATACCAGTTTCTGTTTGCCTCCCCCGGCACCGATAACATCTATCTTAAAAACCCCGTTGGGTAGCACAGTAGCCCGAAAGCTGGCCATGTCCGGAATGCCATTAATTAGCCCTGCATCAACATTCCGTTTTGCCGCTGTTCCCAAACCAAGGTTTGAGAGAGCCTCTGCAATTGCTGCAGACCCGTCTGCTTTGATATCTGCAAAAGGATGTGCGCGGCTTAACAGCAGTGCCTTCAGGGCTGTCAGTAACTGGTTATGTTTTGATTTTTCCAGATTAACGCCAGTTGCTTCTACCACTCCTGCCAGTTCTTCCTGCAACATATCAAAATAATCATCATCCAGGTCTGTGGCAGGCGTTCCTGTCTGTGGGTTTCCACGCGTGAAACCATTTTTACCCACGCCGAATTTATCTTTCTGCGCAGTAGGTGTGTCAATGCGATGCATAATGTCTCCGGTTACGGATATTTGAATATTATGTAGGTATGGGACGGGCACAGTTTATTGATAACGCACTCGGCAACAGTATCGCCCCAGTAACGAATGGGCGTTTCGCAATTGTCTGAGCAGGTCATCCAGGTGGTGTTTGTTGAAGCAGGCATATTTACCTGCCAGTAGTAACGCCATTCAGTCGAATAGGTCGCATCCATACACGATGACGTACACTTGAAGGGTCCCTTGTTATAGCGCGTGATAGTGGCTCCGGGCTTCCCCAGTGCAGCCAGTTGACGAAGGTAGAAATCTTCGTTTATCCCTCCGGTAAGGTTCGCTTTTGCATCCAGTCGCTGCTGTCGCTGCCGTAACGTCTGTGCTCCTGATGGAATGCATTCATCAGGCAGGCCGCAGCACCGCTCCCATCGGTCAATAAGTTCTGTTGTGGTGCGCGGATCAAGTTCCAGCATCAGTTCATCAGCACGTTGATGCACCCTGAGCAAAGAAGGCGCTACGCCACTTATCGCAACATCATCAACTGACCATGCCGGCCCTGGCGGAAGCAGCGCGCTCAGTAACTGGACATAATCATCATTACTCACGCCCACGTTATTACCCCCAGTACAGCCAGTTCATTTTTTGCGATTGCCGTATCAGCTGTTGGCGAAAGCAGCTTATGGCTGTACTCACCGGCCGCTATAGAAATCGCCTCGTTTGTACGGGACAGTTCAAGCGTTCCTTCCGGATAGCCATCACGCAACAGGAATGAACGAAGCTCGGCCTCAACTGCGGCGCGTATTTCAGGAGTATCCGGATTCAGGTCAATGGTGTAATCGACCGTTTTTGGCGTTCCCTTAAATACATAGAGGTCTGAACCCGCTACGGGGGCCAGCGGTTCAATATGCGCCTGAGTTGCAGCCACTGTTGCATCATCAAGAATCGGGTTAATCAGGTCGCTACTGGCAATCATAACGCCAACCGTTCCCGTCCCCATCCAGTGCCGGTAAGTCCACGTGCGCGTTACGCCAGGCACTTCTTTTGCCCAGACAACATAATCTCCGTCAGCGCCGCCTTGCGGGGTCCAGTAGTAGCGCTCCAGAATACGGGCACGCCAGACCTCAAGGTCTTCAATATCAAAACCGCCAGCGATCGTATCGGCCATGCCACCAGAAGGAAGTCCGTTAACCGGCGTAACCAGTGAGAGCGTCTCACCATCATCCATATTTCCGGTCGTACCTGTCACGCTGCAGGCAACGGGTACACGAAGCACGCCACCAGCACTCGTTGCATCTGCCTGGGCGATGTACTGAACAAGGTCGTCACGCTGAATGACCGATCCTGCACTCACCTTAAGCCCATTCGTTACGCCATCCCATCGCATAAAACCTGATGCGGCCACGGCATCTTTTCTCGGACATCGTTTCATCGCCGCATGCCGATAAAGCCATGACTCGTCGCAAAGATCAGGCAGCATATTCATCGCCAGATAATCGATATAGCCATAAACCGTATGCAGCGCCCCTGCATAAACTTTGGCCCTGACATCTTCATCCATGCGGCGAAGCTCATCATTGATGTCAAGCCGAGCAAAAAGGTCGGTGCGGATCATGCTGATGTTTTCGGCCAGCGTTGGCCGCTGAAATTCACTGTCCGCCATTTGCAATCACGCTCCAGAAATCGTTAAAAGAAATTGTTACCGGACCATCCCGGCGCCACAGAACAATGCTGTTTCCCAGTTCATTGATACCGGTTCGCTGTATATCTATATCTATCCTGGACACAACACCGTCATCGAGCATCCACTGAAGGGATTCGCGGAGATACGTTCGCACCGTATTCACCAGCGCGTTTGTGAGCTTGCTCCGTTGTAAAAGCCATAGCTTTGACCCATAGCGATCGTTGGCCACCATCGGCCAGGTATCTCCCCACCACCCCATCGGTACATCAGCATTGTCGTCAGGGTCTGCGCGCCGGTGAGTGAAGAACGAAATCACCACTGCGCGAGTAAGTGGGTCAAGTTGAGAACTGGCATTTACCCGGGTTCCGTTGACTGTCAGCCAGAGTTCCATCACACCTCCATCTTGTTATCGGGTGCATCGGTTTTATTTCCCTGCCCGTTTTCTTTGTGATGGTGTCCGTTGTAGGCAACGCGCATGGCTGACATTGTCAGACCACCAGAATCGCAGAGGTCTTTGACCTGACCAGTAACATCAAGATCCATTTCAAAACGGGCTTTTGGCGCGTTTTTGAACGTAATCACCCTGCCACCACCATCTACAACAATCCCGGCGCGTGTGAGCGTGACTGACTGTCCCTGGTCATCGTAGAGAGCGACCTCCCCCGTTTTGAGCCCCTTCATGCGATAGCGACGATCAGACACGGTGATCGCAACGGCGTGAGAACGGTCGCCATCAGGAAACAGAACAACAGCCTCAGCACCCGGTTTTGCACGAGAGGTGAAGCCATAGGGTTCAAGGTGCTCAATGCCCGCCTTTTGCTGCCCAGCCAGTAACTCAACATCTATCATCTGGCACTTAGAAGCCGCGTTGATACTCTTCACCACAGCGCGGCCAATGAGTCCTAACAGTTGCCTTTGCAGACTTTGCATCACGCTCATCAGAACGGGTCCTCTTTGACTTTCCGTTTTTTGCCATGCTTCTTGCTGTCATTTTCAGGTTCTGGCAGATAGGCATCCGGCGGCCCGACACGTAGTTCGGTTATTGTGCCGTTGTTGTCTTTAGTGAATGACACTTCAGAAATGAGCAGCTCGCGGTTATTGAAACCACAAATGGGGTCATAGACGATAACGCGCTGGTTTGGTTGCCACAGTGAACCGTCACCCTGCCGCCAGCCCCACACTGTGTATGTGGTTTCATCAGTACGTGCAGCTCGCTGGCGCGCCTCGAATTCAGCACGAGCAATGCAACTGGCTCCTGTTGACTGCCCCGTCTGCTGTACTGCCATGGGACGATAGCGGCCAATTGATGCGTCTGTTGTTTTTGCGCGAAGCGCCGTTGTTGTCGCAGCCCCAAAATCATCATCGTTTCCGGCACGCTGCCCCGAGACCTGGTACGTTGAAAAACGTTCACGGATGCTTTTCTCGGTATCGCAGGAAATAACGTTTTTACCCAGCACCAGAGCTGTATGAGCGCGCGTGCTACCAATGCCGCCGATAACAAGCCTGCCCCGAGGGTCGTCGTAGGCCAGCGCCTGCTGTTGTCCAAGCATCTTGTTGAGGACTTCGATAACTGTTTCACCGTGATCGGGTTGTACTCCGGGAATAGCGCCACCCGGTGCGCCAGCGTTTACAACCGCTATACCGAAAGGTCTGGCAAGCGCAGCGGCCACCTGAACGAGTGATTGCCCATTGAATTGTGTCGGCTCAGCAGCGCAATCAATCAGATCGGCAGTCAGGCTGCGCCCGCTAATTCCAACGCTAATTGAGCGCGCATCGTAGCGAACCGGCGTTGCTTCAATCCAGCCAGTGACCACCAGATCATCACCAATCAGTATTTCTGCTTTATCTCCGCTTTTTACCCGAGGTTGCAATGAGGAAATTCCATCTCCACCAGGCCATTGTCGGGTGATCTCAACGCTAAAATCGCGCGCCAGCCGCTCGATGCCAGCGCCGATACGTGTCGAAGTCCAGCCGCCCCATTCACGTCCGTTAACCCTCAGCGTTACGTTATCGTTCATCGTACAGGAACCCTCAGTGGAGATACCGGCACAAAGCCTGGGTGAGCCACAGCATTACGCCTGACAATGTCAGACTCCCGTGCAGCGTTATCGAACCAGGTCGCTGCCAGAACCAGTGCCGGAGTTACCTCATCAGGTGTCCTGATAACTGTCTTTTGGGTCTGTACAAGGCGGTGTTTTATATCGTTGTTAAGGTCCGACTTCACCCGGCGCAAAGCCAGAAACAAACGGTCATCGGTAGTGCGGGATAGTTCTTTATCGATAGCGGTATTCAGCGTGTCGCGGATATCAACGAGGTCATCCCACGTCGGCACATCAACCACCGCCGTCTCATCCGGTGCGTTATTCAGCGCAGGGTGTGTCACAGCAGGCCATCCAGAAGACTGCTGAGTTTGTTCCTTTGTCGTTATTGCAGGTGTTGGCAGTGTTGTAACAGCGTAAACCGCTTCGCTTATGGCGGTTGTGCGTACTGCACTGGCAACATAATTCCCCTGTTCCTTGCTGCTCTGTGTGCTTTTGCTGTCCGTTTTCCATATACCTCGCGGGGCCATATCTGATCCCAACGAAATCCCGGCGAACCCCTTAATCATTTTCATAACGTCAGAAGCATTTCCGGATAGTCTGTTCGCCGTGCGCCACACTTTCTGAATAGCTTCGACATATCCTTTTCCTGATGACGGAGGAGGAAGAAGAACAGAAATATCACCCTGCATAAGTCTCGCTGCGTCTGCGACATAGCTGTCGACCATCGCCATAGAATCAGAAACAAAGTCCAGGATGCCAGTTGCACGCTCAAGCACATCTCCCTGAGCGAAGTCAGGCAAACCACCCATGCCGAACTGTTCAAAGTTGTCGCTGATACAATCATCAAGTGCTGAACAGGAAGATGCCAGCGTGTTAGCTGTTGCTGCGCCAGCCGTTGGATATTCAAGTTCACCCGCTTCGACGAACTGTAGATCAAAGCGCACCATCCGCCCCTCACTACTGGTCGTACTAACACGGATCTCACCATCAACACAGACGTTAAGCTCACCATATGTTGGATGTACCAGAGTGCCTGGTCCTGGTTTATTCAGTGCTTCAATTAGTCTGTCACGCTGTTCGAAACAATCGTCGCCGACGACATAGGCGGTGATATTTGGCCGGAAGGTGACCTTACCGAGATCTTCGGTGTAGGGTTTATCGCGGTTGGGGTATTCGTGTGTTTCAACTCGACGGCCAACCGCCGCCCCTTCACCTTCGAACTTAAATGGTACGCCACGGAATGACGCATCCTGAAGTCTGTCTTTCCACGCCATATAAACTCCGGGCATTAAAAAACCCGCCGAAGCGGGTTAAATTATCGATATGGGAATTCACATATCGCCTGTATGGTAGCCAAAACCGGAAACGATGCTTATACCTAACTCACGTCCCGCTCAGTCCACGGCAGAAGTTATTTCATGATGCAACGAGCGTTCCTGCCAGACAATCCAGGCAACCGCTGCCTCCCATGATATATATCCGTTATCGCCATTTGTCGCCCGGCGGAGATCAACTGCATCGCCAAACCTTTCAATGATGAATTTTTCAAATTCTGTGCGTTTTTCTTCGTCGTGCGTTGAATCCATGTTCTCCCCAGCGGCATTCTGATCATCGCTCTGATTGCATAAAAAATAGCATACCCGTTAGGGTGTGGAAAACCCACTCTGGCGGGTTACACTGAACATGACAGATGGGTTAACTATCTCTGCTAAAGCGACTGTATCCCACATCATAAGAAAGCCACGGTGTCGCACTTCCGGCAGGTGTCGCAACGCGTATTCCTGGAGGCGCATTATCGAAAGACACGTTAAGTTCGCTACGCTGCGTCTGTGGGGATTGCGCCCGGTCCATAACCGCTCCTGGCCGCAGCAGCGGAACGGTGGGTTGGTAGTTATCCCTTGTGGTCTGACCGGCAAACATTTCTCTTTGCTGCCTGTTGTTATACCAGCCGCCTGAATTCCAGCGATTCTTCAGGGAATCCCAGAATGAGTCGGTATGATCGGCCTCTTTTGCCGCATCGGCGATTTCCTTGAGTTTCTCAAACATATAAATGGCAACCGCAATCTGAACTGTCGTGGCGCCCAGCATGGCGATTTTCCCAAGAACACCTGATAACTGACTGGCAAGAGCAAAGGCTGTACGCAGTGAACCGATGGTTTTCACTGTAAATGCACCGGTCATGTACATCCCAACACCACCCAGTACGGTTTCCCATCCCCCCATTGCCTGCGCAACACTATCCACCTCCTGCCAGACCTCTTTAATCACCGGTGCAACATCATCCCAGTTATTAATGATCAGCATGGCGCCGGATGCCAGTACAGCAATCGCCAGTTTCGCGGGCGAAAGATTGATAACACTATTCAGTATCCGGAAGGCACGCGACAGAACGCCAACGGCACTGCCGGCTACCAGGAGTACTGCGGCGAATTTCGCGACTGACTTCACCATCTCAGGATTTTCCCTGACCAGGTCGCGGACATGATCCAGTAATGGCATCACGTCCTCTGCGGCTTCATTAATAACCGGAAGGAAGGTATCCCCCAGTGTGACAGAAATGGCGTTAACACTGTTTCTCAGCAGGGTTAACTGGTTTTCAGTGGTAGCCGCACGAGAAGCATATTCCTTTTGCATCGAGCCACCGTACTGCTGGGCGTCTGCCACTCGCTCAAAGTTGATACGCAGCAGGTCCATATTGGTGAGAAGCGGTGCTATCGCACCAGCAGACTCACTGCCAAACAACATATTCATTGCCGCAGCCTGCTTTTCTTTCGGGATTTTTGATATCCCGTCAAGCACCTTCAGCATCGTGCCTTTCGAATCTTTCTGCATATCTGCAGCCAGCTTTTTCGGGTCAATCTTCAGCGCAGCAAGAACCGTCCTCTGCGCTTTGGTTGCCGCGCCGCCTGACGTTAAGGCTTTCATGAAGTTTTTGATGCCCGTTGCAGCAATTTCTGGCTCCACACCCATACCGGCAATCGTTGCACCTAATGCTGCAATTTCCCCCGAAGCAACTCCCGCAATCTCACCAAGAGGTCCAATTCGGGTCACAATCTCTGATATTTTTCCGGCATTTGCTGGCCCGGTATTCCCCAGATAGTTAATTTTATCAGCCAGAACAACCACATCATCCTGGGTCAGTTTAAACGCCGTTCGCCACTGCGCCATCATCTGACCAGACTCTTCAGCGGTGGTGTCAAACGCCACGCCCATTTTTACCGCGTCGCTGGCAAACTGCATTAGATCGCTTCGCGCGATGCCCGCCTGACCACCTGCCGCGACGATCTCTGCAATCCCTTCCGCTGCCATCGGTAACTGAGTGGAGAGCGTCAGGATATCATCGCTCATTGCGGCAAATGCGTTCCTGTCGTCCAGACCGTCAACAACCTTGCGGATGTCAGCCATCTTCGACTCAAAACCCATCGCCGCAGTAACAGGCATAGCCAGCGCACCGAGAATGGCCGCCCCGGCAGCGGTAGCGCCCACTGACAGTCCGGCCATTTCCTTCTGAAATCCCTTTAACTTTTTCTGCATTCCCTTCATTGGCCCAGACAACCGGTCAACGGCGGTAATAATCGCTTTTAGTTGAAAGTCATCAGCCATGTTTTATTTCCTCGTTGATGCGAACAGCCTCTGACTCCAGCGTCAGGAACTCAGAAATCGCCGTCCGCCGGAGATCAAGAGGGTTTATTCGCCAGAAGTAAGCGGTGTTGTAGAAGCGTTGTCGGAGGTTTGCTCCGTCCCCGATCGGGTAAAAAAATTCAGGATCAACATGCAGGCTTTAAAAATATCAAGCTTAGCCATCTGCGCTGCAGAAGAACGGGGGATCCCGGCAAGTAAAGGGATGTATTTCAGCGAAACAGCGCTGTCCAGTCTGACACCACCATCCGCAGATACTGTAAACGGAAATCCCACGCCCTCTATTTCGTCATATGTGGGTTCCCGTAACTCCAGTACATGGAGATCTTCACCATGAGCTTTAACCGGTTTGCTGAGTTTGAGTTCTTTCATTACTGGTAATCCCCTTCTTCACCGTGGAATTCAAGATCCGCCGTACCTTCTTCGGCGTTGTGGTTTGCTTCACCGTGCAGCCAGGCTGACGACAGGACATAAACCTGACCGTTTGCCAGTTCGGCTGTAATGGTCATCTGGTCTGAGGTAGTGACCTTGTTGACCGGAAAATCTTTCGGCACTTTAAAGGTGCCTTTGATATAGGGCGCGCGGTGCGTTTCTTTACGATCCACCGAGCCATCAAGGCCAATGACATCATCATTGACCTTCGTGTTCATCGGCACCTCAATACCGCCGGTCATGGATAATTGCTGACCATCAATTTTGAAATAACAGGTACCTGCAATGCGCGCCATTATGCGGACTCCTCTTGATACTGAAGGCGGAACTGGTTAACGACCGCAAACACTCGCAGCTGGTTAACATAGTCAGGCGGGAACAGAGTGTTGATACGGTTTGGGTTTGTCGCGTCGCGTTCAACCTTCAGGTATTGCTTGAACAGGTCGTAATTTTCAACGATCCCGGCGCGCTCCATCTGTCGGTAAGTCGCCAGCAGTTCCCCTTTGATAACAGCCGGGGTAACAATCGCCTGACCAGGACCGAAGCGCGTACCGTCGTTCGCCAGTTTATGACGGCCATATTTGCTGGTAATAACCGATTTCAGACGGCGCAGGACATAAGCGCTGGTATGCAGAGTCTCGCTGTCGAGATAGCTGTTATCGGCAACACCATAGGCGTTTTTCTTGTACGTTGTAACGTCGCGCTGAATGCGCAGCGTGCCGCTTTCAACGTATGACGTTGCAATCCCATGCGACAGCAGAGACTGCTGTTCGGTCATCGTGAAGCGCTTCCCTTTTGGTGCCGGTAGCATATCCACGAGTTCACCTGTCTGGGTTGGTCGCGCCGGATCGTTACGGATAAAGACCGCATTACGTGCGGTGCGACTGGCTGCCAGTTCATCTGCCGGGGTCTGAGTTTCTTTCTCGTACCCGGCCAGGGTGATGTGCTGTTGGTTAAGCTGATCACCTGCGGCAACCAGATCAGAAAGCGTTCCGAGTTTTGCGGTATAAACGTGGCCATAAAGCTGGCGCGCATAGCTCCAGCGACCGCTGGTATCGTTCATTTCGCTGACAAATGCATTCACCGAAGCCAAATCGCTGAACGGATGACCAATATAATCAAACGGCTCATCGGCCATGGCGGCAATAGCACCGTTGAGTACCGGAGCCCCCGTTCCGGCAGTGCCTGCAGCGACGGCTACAGCTATGCCTGCGGGCAAAACTTCCCCGCCACCGTACCCGTAATAATTCAGAACCACGGGGATGTCATTCCCGCTCAGACCTTTGTGACGCGCTGTCAGAGTGACCACGCCAGCAGCAGACGAAGCGATAACCGGCAATGTCGGATCAGCATTGATTGCATCTTTAATGCCCGATGCCACAGCCTCAACATCATCACCGCTTACAACTGCTGCCTGAATACGAGTACGCCCGACATAAACATTCACCGTGCCGCTCTCAGTTGCTGCGCCAGTTACGGTCAGGATATACGTGGCCGCCACTCCTTCCGCTGGCTCAGGAACAGCAATGATGTAAAGCTCACCAAAAGGATCGGTTTTGCGATACGCAGCAACCATGCGTGCAAGCTGACTGCCGGTACCACAAATCTGTTTCGCATAATCAGCGGAGGGCATCAGTACCAGCGAATCAGGCTCAATTGCCGCACCGGTGTTTGCGTGCCCCAGCAGCAACGACGGCGCTGACTCCTGACTTGTATTTGCCGCCGAATTATCCATCTCAGCATAAAACAGTGGCACCAGCGTATTTGCCGGGATAGTGCTGAAACTAACGGTCATTGGTTTCCACCTTTTTTTGTTTAACTTTGTTCACGCGCCTGATATCGCCAGCGGCTTCCCGGCGCAGCCAGTAGCTGCTTTCTTCAACATTTCGCCCTTCAACAGGCAAAAGGTCGCCTCGGGCTGGGTCAGGTACTGACCGCCCTTTTTGGGGTTTTACAAACATGGTTTTCCTCAGGAGGGAAGAGTTATCTCTGTGTGATGCTCGGGCTCCCCATCGGGGCCATGTCCCGGATCGATAAAATCAACATCAATCGCCAGCGTTTTAAAATCAGCCAGATCGTTCAGTTCATCCTGCTGGCGGGTGTCATCTTCTGACAGCTCATTCAATACAGTGAAGTCGAACTGGTAGCTCAGTTCATGCCGGTTCACATCGAGAAGCGTACCCCCGGCATAGGTGATCGGGTTTCCGCACTCTTCAGGATTCCAGCCCAGAAGCGCTTTAAACAGTGACTGTCGCACATCGTGAACAACATCATATGAGGCAAACTGACCACGCTCATCCCGGCCATTGCTGACAAACACAATGACGGAAAACCCTTCAGTTAAATCCTGCCAGTAGTCAGTCTGGCTCTTCTGTTCCCCTGGCGAATCATCTCCGGGAACAACATAAGCCGCCGGCAGTTTCATCTTTCCGACTTCCGGCAAGTCCTTAAACTGCGCAGCACCCGCTACACGATTCTGGAATTCCGGGCAACGCGCCCGAAGTGCTGCAATAATCGGGACCAGTTTCATCAGCGTCGTTTCTCCGGTTTGAGTGAGAGCCGCAATTCACGCGCAAGGTAATAGCGCGTCCACGGGTTGTTTTTGTTGAGTGTCTCAACCATAAAATTATTACGCGGAGCCATGCGCCAGCCGCTACCACCAGAAGCGCCGCGATGATGACTGCGGCGGCGCTTAGCGCCCCCACGGACGCCGTAAAACAGGAATGCCGGATAGAAATCGCCCTTAATCAGCCGGTTTCCGTGTCCGTTCCGCTGGTTTGGTGCAATTTTAGTCATAAAGCCAGGACGCTTCTTACTGGCCTTTGGCACCATATAACCAATGGATTTTGCCAGCCGCCCCGTCTGATATCCGGGGTTTTCCCCGGGCTCAGAGCGACCGCGCCGCATGACCAGACGGCGTGCATCGCGCATATGACGCTGACCAATAGTGATAAATGCCCGCCGGACACGCGAGCGGTTAAAGCGCATTTCGTTCGGCTGCTGAAAATCAACGTGAAAAAAGGGTCCCGCCACTGGAATTTCCCCCGGTATTTTCTGTAAATGAACCCAGTTCGGTGCACTCAAGAAGCAGAAACCGCCGTTTACTGTTTAGATCACGAACACGTTTAACGCGGTACACTTCATCCCCCTTCGCCACTTCAAAATCGCTGGTAATTCCGCGGCGCCAGCGAATGGTGATGTAATGCGTGATCACGTTATCGGTCTGAGCCGTTTCCTGGTATGTCGTCGCGCTGGTTTGAACCACCTTTGCCCAGGCGTTGAATGAAACCGGGTATTCAGGTTCAGTTCCGAAATCATCTGAGGGGACATCGACTCGTTTACGGATCAACACCCGTTTATCCAGTTCACCCGGGTCCGGCAGCATATAAGTCGCACTGGTCTGTGCCTGACGTAGTTTCATTGTGAATAAAACCTGTAAGGAGTCGCGATCCATTTATACGCGAGTGGAGTATCCAGCATCTCAACTTCAGACACTGCAGAGCGATTCTCATAAAAATGAGTCACCAGCATAAGCATCGCAAGACGGAGATCGTCTGGAACGACAAGGCCGTCTATATCTGTTTCAGGAACGCTTTCCCCCTTTCTATATAGCCGCCGATTAAGAAAGGTACTCGTTCTGGCTTCTGCTGCCGCACCCAGAGCATTAAGCAGCGTATCTTCTGAGTCATCATCTTCTTCAAGCTTGAGCTGCCGCTTGATTTCTTCAGTAGACAAAATCATAGGCGTACCTGTAAAAAACCCGCCTAAGCGGGTTGTTTTTTGGCTTTTTTATCAGTTTTTTCGGGCTCCGGTTGTTCCGAGACAATCTCCCGTTCATTCTCGGTGTCAACACCAAGAATCCCAAGTTGAGCGGCAATCTCAATTGCACGGGAAGGCAATTCTTCGTACTCACCAGCCTGGATAGTTTCTACGCGACAACCATCAGGCGACCACTTAAGGCTTTGTTTCAATACAGGCATGCTTCACCTCATAAAATAGGGACCTTAGCCCCAGGCAGTTATGGAGCTACTGGCGCACCAATTTGCAGGAGTTTGATTGCCTGAGAATCAGCAAGCATGCCACCAGTACGTTTAGTGGTATAAAAACCCACGTATGGCTTGTTGGTATACGGATCACGCAAAATACGGGTGCCAATACGGTCAACAATGGTGTAGCCACGTTTGAAGTTACCAAACGCAATTGCCTTAGCATCTGCCGCAATGTCTGGCATCTGTTCATTTTCTGAAATACCGTATCCCAGCAAGGTAGACGGCTGATTCAGCTCCAGTCCAGGACGCCACAGGTAGTTACCTTCGGCATCTTTCAGGATGCGAATTTTGAACAGGCTGTTGTTGTTCATCATGAACTTAGCGCCGTTACGATGTGTTTTGCGCAGGGTATAGACCAGTTTAATGATAGAATCAGCAGTCACTGCAGCAGCCGAGCCGGACAGAATATGCTGCAGCGTACCAAATGCTCGTGTCTTGTCATCATCCAGACTGGACGCATAAGCCAGGAAACCTTTCGGCTTCTTGGTGCCATTCCCGCTGGTAAATGCAATCTCTTCCTGTTCGGCAAACTCAATTGCCAGCTCGCTATTAATCCAGTCTTCAGCGTTGAAAAACACATCATCCAGCATTTTTTGCGTGGCCTGCGGGTTGCCGTAAATCTCCCCCATAAAGGGTTCGATTAGTTTGAGTTTCGATGCGTCAGTCGCAGGACGGGCGTCTGTTTCACCAACCCAACCAGAAGCAGTACCGCCAACATTCACTAACTTTTTATAATCGGAGCCGCCAATAGTGATTACAGTAGCTTCCTGACGCATCACTACCTCATCTTTAAGTAGGGTGAGGATATTGCGGTCAAGCTCTTCAGGAACGGCATAACCACCGTCTTCATCAGTTCCAATCTGCAGCGCCTTACGCTCCAGATCGCGCAGTCCGTCATCATCCCCCTTGCGCATAAATTGCATGAAGGCCGTTTTGTGTTCAGTTGCAGCTTTAGATTGCTGTTGCGGACCGCCAGGACGCTTAACCGCCGCAAGTTCTGTTTCGAGGTCTGATTTGAGGCTTTCCAGCTCGGAGAGTTTCCCGTTAAGGGTCTCAACCTGCCCTGCCAGTTTGCCTTTTTCAGACTCAAGCGCGTCAATACGCTTATCGTTTTTCGATTTGAAGTCATCGAACTTCGACTGCAGTTCCTGCGCGACCTGTTCTACATCTTTGATATCGACTGCCATAAGCATTTTCTCCTGATTAAAAATTGATGTTTTTAAGTGCATTCAGTGCAGAGTCCACGTCATCAGCGTCGCGCAGATTAAGTGTGCTATACCCCCCAGCCATGAATGCTTTGGCCTGGGTTCTTGAGAGCCCTACATCGCGCAGGACTCTTTCGATACTTTTCTGAGAAGGCATTTCGCCGCGAGCAAACGCACTTTTCACATCACTAATTCGTGCCTCATCATTCGACGGGAACGTCACAGGACTCACCTCCCAGAGGTCGATTTCTTTGAGAAGAAATACCTCTTTGGTTCGGTCGTGCTCCCAGTCCTTCAGCATATAGCCAATAGAAAGGCCGGTTAAAGAACCGGCCTTCATGTGAGCATGTGCGCGCTTTGCCAGAGGATCGTCGTCAATGAGAAGTCGCCCCTTCACATACAACCCGACATCATCCTCTTTCATATCGGTATAGATACCGATCGGCTCATCCATCCGATGCTGCCAGAGCATGGCAGGAAGAGATTTCTTCTCACGCCATGCCTCTAGAGACTTGCTGAACGCGCCGGGAACAACCACATCGTCGTAGCTATCCTTCACCCCAAACACAGAGCCATAGCCTTCAAACTCTCCGTTATCGCTGACGGATTTCAGTTTCAGCGGAATGTCCAACCGCTGTTTAGTCATCGGCATCTTGTCGTTCCTCCGTTTTGGCTTGCTTACTTCCGTCAGATGGTTTCGTTGTCATGTTCATTGGTGTTAGATAAACATCGCCACCAGGGCGGGGATTGCGATCCTCAAGTTCAAGGCAGTCATTCGGTGAATACATGCCCCAGTTGATTGCAGTCGCATAGGCATCAAACCGTGACTTCATATCGCCACGAAGTAACGCACCAACATTAAACTTCGCGTAGTACGTTCCCTGCTTTGAATCACGAATGAGTCCGACATTAATACGCTGCTCAATGCGGGTCAGGTAGGGAACCAGTGAATAGTTTATGAACCCCATCCCCAGCTCTTCGATATTGCTGAATGTTGCGCGGTCAGTGTTCTGGACCATATGCATTGGCACCCGAAACAACCGACAAATCTCCTCAAGCTGAAATTTGCGCGTTTCCAGAAACTGGCTGTCTTCGGCGCTAAGAGCCATAGATTTCCAGTCAAGGCCCATTTCAAGAATCATTGGTCGGTGAGCGTTACCCAGCCCTTGGTGCTTTTCTTCAAAATCAGCCTTCAGACGGGCATAAGCGGCATCACTTAATTCACTATCAGTACGTAGCACCCCAGATGTAACAGCACCATTGCTGAACAACCTTGCACCATGTTCCTCAGTTGCAAGACCAAGCGAGATAGCCTCTCTTGCATAGGCTATAGGGTTCAACCCCACCAACCCATCCAACGTAAGTATACGAATGTGCCAGATATCATCCTGACCCAGCACATCCGTCGAACCATCAGGAAAAGTCACCTGGTAAACAGGCTCCCAATTGCTATTAAGCTTTGGCTGAACGCATCCAGGATCAAGCGGGAGAAGTTCAACGACCTCACCTAACGCCTTAACTTTATAAGCGTAAAAATTTCCACGAAGACACAGGCAAACAACAATTAACTCCCAGAACTCCTGGGGGGTCATGTAACCGTTGGGCTTTAAAGAGACCAACTTCTGGAGGCGCTCTCCCGTGGCCTTTTCCTTACCTTTACCTGCCGTTTTAAAGATATTGCAGGGAAGCATGCCTATGGATTCAGCCAATACACGCACGCAACCAAATACCGCAGTTAGCCGCATAGCTCGCTGGCTGCTTACTCGCTTCCCTGTATAAGTGTCATATGACAGCCCGACCTCCTGCGCCAGATCGGCCGCGGTGTATACTGGCTGACTACTTTTTGAAAACATACCGGGGAAGAACATCAGTCACCTCCCGATTGTTTCTCTGATGTGGAGGATATAAATTTTGCCACCATCCATGACCAGGCCAGACACAGTAGACCTCCGGCAATATAGCCTGCAGGGGGATAAATCATCCACGCCCCAAATGAGAGCAACAGTGCCCCCAGCACTCCGACCAATGGAGTGAGTATTGTCAGGATCATAAACGCCTCGGTTTAAAGTGAACGAATGCCGCGGGATTCGATACGATCGGAGATAGAGTCCACTTTTTCGTAAAGCATTGAACGTCCAATCGCCATAATCAGCGCAACCGCGCCGTCGATTTTGTTTTCGTTCTGCTCCTTAATGGGTTTTACAACGTCGTCATTACCCGGCAGATACTTCCCGACCACGTTGCTGATACACCAGCTCATGATCGGGTTACCGTCGTGATGAAAACGCCCAGACTCAATGGCTGCTTCCAGCTCTTTCATTGGGTCTGACATATTGGTGTAGTTCTGAACGATAGTGATCGGATTAAGACTTTCATCAGCCAGATCATGTGAAAGCCCCGTCGCGCCGAATGGGTCAATCGGTGACTCACTGACCGGGTTGAGTTTGTTTGCTGCTTTGGCCTCTTCAAGGATGTAGCGGTAATCCACTTCAGCGCCATCAGTAACTGTAAGCAGTTCCATTTCAACCCATTTCTGAAATCGCTCCGCAGTACGACGATCTTCATTCTTTTCAACGCTGAATACTGTGTCGTAGGGAACCCAGAAGCGGGGAGCAACGCTGTAGTAATGTGTCTTGCCGTCAATTTCTCTGGTGAACAACCGCGCCATACTGTTCATATCCAGCTTACGCGCCAGGTCGAAAGACAGAACACATGGCTGTCCTTCGAATTGCTCCAGCGTCAGTGTCTTATCCTCGCAGTTCTGCCAGGAAACCAGGTTGTAGAAAGCTGCACGGGCTGCAACCCAGATATTGAGGTGTTTGGTTTTAAATACGCCAGCCTGACGAGCGTTATTAATAGCTCGCTGTTGCTGGCTGAGGAGAAAATCACGATAGACCGACACGCCCATATTCGGGTTAGCCTTTTCCAGCACTTTAGGATCGGTCCAGTCATCCCCCTCGTCGACGGTGTATATCACGCCGAACAATTCCTCATTCGGTACCGTGCCGTTAAGCATCTCAATCACTTCACGCCGTTTGTCGTAGCATGGCCCCTCAATGTTGTAACCTGCCGTCGTTATCGCCCACATTAGCGGCTGTCGCCGCGCCCCCATACCAGTCAGCATTGTGGTGTAGAGCGAATCTGTTGGGTGTTCGTGATACTCGTCAACAATCGCACAGTGCGGTGAAGCGCCGTCCCCAGGGTTACCAATCAGCGGCTCAAAACGCGCGCCATCTTCTGGCCGGTTCAGGTTGGACGCATTAACTTCAATCCCGAACGCTTCCACCAGCAGCGGGGTGCGTTTACACATCAGACGAGCGGGTCTGAATACTTCCCACGCCTGTTTTTCAGTTGTGGCCCCGGAATATACTTCAGCGCCAAACTCGTTATCACAGGTAAAACAGAACAGCGCCACACCTGCCGAAATAGCTGATTTCCCATTTTTACGCGGTATCTCCGTGTAAACCTCGCGAAATCGACGAAGCTTCGACCCTTTCTGGACCCAGCCAAAAGCGCAGCACACAATAAACAGTTGCCATGCCTCCAGAGTGATCGGCATCCGCTTGAATGCCCACTCTCCTTTTGTATGTGGCAACAACTGGATAAATTTCGCGGCCTTTTCTGCCATGTCTTTATCGAAGCGGTAACGAAATTTCTTACTCTTTTCAGCCGCCATGTCATCGATATGACGCTGGCAGGCCTGAATGACAAACTGGCACGCCGGAATTTTCCCCCGCACAACGTTGCGGGCGTATTGATTCGCGGCGTTTACGTTGGGGTACGATTTCCGGCTCATGAGTTGATCATCTTCAGGAATGGGTTAGAGGTTTTCTTCTGTCCGGCAAGGCCGATCAGTCGCTGACGACTGCTGGGGTCAAGGCCAAGCATGGAGCCGGTAGAACTCATCTCCGATTCCTGCTCTTTCTTTGCGGTTAGCTCAGGGTTTTTTATCTTCCCCCCCATAGCACCAGTGATGGACAGCCCATCTCTGGCGATATTTTTAACCGCCCTGCGCCAGAACTCATATGCAACACACCAGCGCTCAAGTACGGCAAGATCGGTAACACAGAGTAGCCCCTGTCCGCATAATTCTTTCGTGGTCAGTTCCCACATAACGGCCGCCATTGGCAGACCTTCATCCTCAGAAAACCAGTCAGGTGGTGCCACGCCTTTAATCGGTGTGAATACAGGTTCCTCTTTATTCAGGGCTCGTTTGCCGGGGTTCCCTGCCAGCTCCTTGCGCGCCGTTGGCTTGGGGCGACGCCCGGAACGCCCCGCCGTTCCAGCCATAAGCGACACTCCTGGTTAAATTTCATTTTTCGCGGGTATAAAAATACGAGGAGGCGGGCAGTCCGGAAGGCGCGCGGTCACAGAGATTTGACCTCCCCCTCCCCTGGATGATGATGACACCGATTCTCACTTGAGCCGCTCACGCGCAGTCTTCGCGGCGTGACACGACCAGCACAGGCTTTCAAGGTTGCTGTCTTCATCAGTACCGCCGTGGGCCTTCGCTTTGATGTGATCCACGCAGGACGCCTGCTTCACGACTCCCTGACGAAGATGGTTCTGACACAACCCTTTGTCTCGCTTCAGTATGCGGGCTCGTATGACTTCCCACTTTGAACCATATCCGCGCTGCTGTCTGGATTGTCCCGGTTTATAGGATTTCCAGCCCTCGCCTTTGTGATTTTCACAGTAGCCAGATGGGTCTGTTGTGGTAAAACGGCAGCCGCGAACACGGCAGGCTTTTGGTGTTCGAGGTGGCATACTTTCTCCAATAAAAAACCACCAGCAGTGGCCAGTGGTTTTAGTGGGTAACTATTATAAATTAACCAGCTTTGAGCTCTTTCCTTGATATTTTAAGTACCTTTTCGAAAAGTGTCTTAGTCATTGATAATAGATGCTCTTCTGCTTCTTCCGTGTCCCAGCCCTGGTAGTGCACATCATGATCAACCTTACGCTCTTCTGTGAGGTAATCCCTTAACAAGGTTGATACTGATTCTGGTATAAGGAGCTGCCCTGCATGGCTGTACTTAGTGATTAAACTTTTTGCCTTTGAAGCAGCTAATTTCAACTCTTTTACATGAGCCCCATCAAGCACAACAAAATCAGGAAACTCTGCCGGCCCCTCTCGTTGATATAACTTTAAATCAGAGTAGTACTCCTGTAACACTTTCAATTGGTAGATTGAATCTGTGAGCTCAATGACAGCCGCAGCTCTTTTT
Organism: Citrobacter sp. 21OH12SH02A-Citro; assembly: GCF_027919895.1. Classification (NCBI taxonomy): domain Bacteria; kingdom Pseudomonadati; phylum Pseudomonadota; class Gammaproteobacteria; order Enterobacterales; family Enterobacteriaceae; genus Citrobacter; species Citrobacter sp. 21OH12SH02A-Citro. Next base: position 1,964,711 of record NZ_CP114801.1, on the reverse strand, counting down.
TCCCACCATTTTTCACTATAGAACCGTTTCAATGCGAAAAATGTTGCGACCCATGCCCCAAATGCACCTGAGGATAAGGCCAACAGAAATTGCCAAACGTAGTTCATCTATACCCCCGAATTTTTTATCAGAGATATTTTGCACTATCGCAGGCACTCAGTGAATGCCTGCTGTAATACCCATAATGATGACCATTAAAAAAGCCACTCGAAAGTGGCCTTTGTGATGGCAATAAAAAACCGCCCAGAGGTGGTTTAAAAATTTCAGTTACAGATCTTCAAATTGGTTTTATTTGGCATCCATGAAGGACTGGATGGCTGATGCCAAGGTTGCGATTTCCTTAGCTGCACTTTTCAGATCGCACTCGACCTTATCACCGCGAGCCAATGCTGTCGAAGCAGAGGCTGATGCCTTTGCAATCTCTAATGCAGCATTCATCGCGAGGATACGCTTATGATTCTCGTCAGAAACGCGGCCATCTGTTGAATTGTAATAACCTTGAAGCATACAACCTCCTTTTAAAATAGAGGCTTAATCTTATCGCGATGAAAGTGGTGATAAAGAGATTTGCCTCTTGTTTTCTACCTATTTTGACAGTTCATCTGCCACGCTATGTTGTGCGCCAGAATGTCCCGCTTCGTCTGCTTATCCAGCACGGTAATATCGTGCTCAGTGAGATAAATGATGTTCACCCAGTCACAGGCCGTGTCCGTTACTTCAGGTTTTGCGGGTAAAGTTTTCGAGCAACTCACGGTCAACATCGTCATCAGGAAGATGGTTAACAGTCTGCTGTACATCCCTGGCTCCTTTTGTTGTCTCTACCCGGCGTTCGGCTACCGCTTCAGTAGCTGCTGCACGTTCTTCAGTGCGCTGCTGGTCCACTTTTGTTTCGGCGATACTGGTACCGCGAGATTTACCCAGACCAAAAGCACCGGCAATTGCTGCCAGCGCGGCAACAATCAGGCCGATAATCATTTCAAGTCCCATACTGACCTCACACCAGTGCGGCTTTAGCTTTGGCGTAACGTTCACGGCGGTCTTTAATGCCGTTCTGCCCGCCGTTAATAATCTGCGTGACGCGTTCCACATCCCCCGAATAGAGGAGACAACCACACAAAGTGAAGTACCATGCCGCCGAACGGGCCGCGTGTCGCTCTTGGGTCAACAGTTCCGGAGTGCTGACAAGGTCAAGCTTCAGTGCTGCACCACATTTGGTGTAGTTCTCACGACCCGTGATTTGCAGCAGACCGCGACCACGATATTTCCAGCCATCACCCGGGCTGTTATTTCCCATGCGGTCACCGTAAACCAGATTGGCTATTTGTGGCTGGTGAGCGACCTGCTTACCATCTACTCGCCCCAGCATTTCACACTGATACGGTGTGAGGCGTTTACCAAAGGTTTTCTTTAGCCCGTCTACCGAGTAGTTGAAGCTCTCGACCAGAGAGGTAAAACCAGCAGATTCATGCCCAACTTGCGCAATGAACATGGCCTGATCGTTAACTGCTGTGATTCCAAACTCTTTCATTGCCGCATCAATGTGCGGAAACCAGCGTGCAGAAAGCCCGGCGCTGATACCAGCCGCCTGCTGAAATTGTGATTGGTTCATTATTGCCTCAGATGATCAACCAGGCGTGCCACGTTGCCTCTGACGGCGACCAGCACTGACAGGAAAATAATGTTGGCCCCGATAGTGGCCCATGATGAGTACGGGTAAATACCGCACAGATACGCTAGCGGAACGGCGCTATAGATGACTGTAAGCAGCCACGCTAAGCGAGATATCCACGGTCGATGTCGTGAGTCGCCGCGACGGTAAAACATCAGGGTCAGCACTACCCCAGCGCAGAGCAGCGCATTGATTGTTGCCGATGGGTCATTTAGTACCACCTGAACCTCCCCGGCGCGTTATCAGCGCCACCAGCGAGCCGATATCCTGATTATTCAGGAACGTCAGGATTTTGACGGCTAAAGCAGAAACAATTACGGCGCCAATGGCATCCAGTGGTTTATCACTGTAGCCAGTCCAGTTAGCCAGCTTTGAACCAACCAACCCTGAGCAGATGATCCCTGCGATGTAGGACACGACAAAATACGCCAGCCGACGTGCTGCGCTAAGATCCGCAGCCGTTGCAATGTAAAATACAGCTCCGGCAAACGCGCCAAACACCACGCCGTAATCGGTTCCGGATAGAAATCCATAGACGCTGGCGCCCGTCAGGACACCACCAGCCAGACCAGTACCGGAAATCGGATCGGACATTTATCCCCCTCATATTGGTATGACTCCGCTCTGAATAGAGGGGATACAATGAAAAAATTGTTAGTTATAATGGTTTACTTTTAACTAATGGGATAATGATGTGGATTCGAATAACTTAACAATAGTAGCGACTCTATTTGTTGCATTAATCACGGGGCTACTTGCTTATACATCAGCATTATCATCAAAAGAAAAGGAGGTGAAGCTATCAGTTTATGAAAGACTTGGAATAGATGTACATGCAGCACTTGAGTCATTACAAAACAACACTGAATATCTAATTCAAATAATCCTTTTCTCTCCACACACTAATAGATTGGCGTTATTGGATGCTAACAAAAAAGTACCCGCATCACATGATAAGTTAAGAGAGTTGAAAGTGCGAGTTATGTTTTTTGATCGGAAATTATTCAAAAAATACAATGAAACAATAAATGCTCACGGAAACCTTACCCCAAAGTTATTTGGTCTTGGCGATGCAACTGGTACAAAACCAATAGATCCAAGAAAATCATTAACCATATATGAAAGAAAAAAATATTTATTTGAACTTAGAAAAGTTCTTTATTTAATCGAGAAAACAAAGGAACAATTGATTAATGAAACGTCCGAAAAATATAACAAAACATTAAATTCATCGAGAGCCATTAACAAACTAATTTACATAATTATTTTCGCTGTTTTATTTTTTTTATTTTTCTTACCATCAAAAAAAGAAAATGAACAAAAACCAAGTACAACAAATATTTACATCCTAAAATAAAACCCGCTCAATGGCGGGTTCTAAGAGTTCTGTTGCTCAGTTCGCTTTAACTTCCCGAGCCTATCACAATTTAAGCACTTACCGGCTCATTTTTCAAGTGGAATTTGCCGCCATTTGTGTCAAACGCGTCACAAAGTGGTGCGTAAAGCATCGATTCTGCAAGACTTACCCATGTATCAATTCGGCGGCGGCAGGTCATGAAGGTCCATTCAGGGTGTTTTTTCTGTAGCTCAGTTGCCATCTGGCGCTTGCTCTTGCGCAGGCGGTGACGGTCAATGATCACGCCATAGAGAGAACGGTTATCATCATTCATCAGGACGGCAGCAATGACGCCGTCGATTTTCAAGCCCTCATCATCAGAGCAGAAAGCTAAGCCGCTTTTGTTCTTCCCTTCCAGAATCTCTCTGAAGAATGCTTCCAGCTCGGGTTTGCTGATACCCGCTTTCTTCATCCGTCGTAGTGCTTCGTTAATTGCCGTTTTGGTGATTTTTCCGGATGCCAGTAGCTGGTTAAACATGTTCCCACCACTACCACCGCCGATATAAGACCAGCGGCCCCACATGCGCAACTTGCCCTGTATCCAGATGCTTTCCAGAGTACGAAGACGAACCATTTCACCAGATTTACCAACTTCAGAAGGATTAATCATTTAGCGTTCTCCACTTACGCCAGTACGCCAATTGCCAGCGCACGATCTATAACCCGAAACACCAGGACCAGTTGGTCACCGTATTTCGCTTCAAATGCCACAGGATCAGCATGCAACTCGTCGTGATGCTCTCTGCACAGAGGAATCACAAACAGGTCGTGTGCTTTTGTACCCATTCCACCCTGCCCGTGGCCAATCAGGTGGTGGGGGTCGTCAGCTTGCTTGTTACAGCAGACGCACGGCTGGGCCTTAACCCATCTCGTGTATTTCTCATTCACCCAGCGGCGACGCTTGGGTTTTAGCATGAAGGATTCCGGCGTTTCCGGGTCTACCTTCATTGCCACTATCTTTTTCGCTTTCTCCTGTACCAGTTGTTGAGCAGGTAATGCCGGAACAATATCGCTTTCACGTGTTACCGACTGGTGAGTCTCTTCATTCAGACGAAGAGCTTTATGGGCTAAGGCTTCAGGTATTTCGTCAGCCAGGTCGTTCCTGACCATCCACCAGCAAAACTCCGGCAGCGTCAGAATGTGGTCCTCACTGAAACCTAATTGGCCGTTTACAACCTTCAGTAGCCAGGATACCAGGTTTTCACGTGCTATACCCGCCAGACCTTCAGTGAACTGATCACGAATTTTTAAGTCACAGCCCCAGCATGTGCGGATTGAGCCAGGTGCATGCCGGGTGATGGTGTAGTTGCGATCGTGCCACTCGCTGTGTGGGTACTGACATTCCAGTTTCCTTTCGAGCCAGACATCCAGTGAATTGAGTCCACCAGCACGATGTATGACCTTCTGATTTTCGAAGACATCACGCATTAACGGATCGTTCTGAAGCTCCTGAGCAGTCTCTGGCAGCAGACCAGACGGCAACTCAGCCATTGACTCGGCCTGTGGCTCGATAAGAACACGCCCACGTCTGAACAGATGCATCAGTTCACTGCCAGGGCGAAATATCACTACCCCGGTCATCGGTGCCACTTCAGGTGTCAATAATGCCCTCACGCTACCTGCCCCTTAGCAATATGCTCTGCCCACAGGCCGCCAATCCAGCGAACACCCTTGGCAGTGAAGCGGGACTGATTAAACGCGTAATTTGTCTGGTTTGTCGTTCCTGTCTTCACCTCGAAGCGTCCTGCCTCGATATGCTTGCTCTTTGGCGTGAGAACACGGTTAAGCCGGTACATTATGCCGTTCTCAATCAGGAACATCGCAAACTCCGGCTCTTTGGCGTTAAGCAGCTTGGCAACCTGTCGGAAAGTCATTGACCCAGTAGCCGTAACATAACGATCTACAAACTCGGCCTTCGGTGCGGCTACTGCCAGTTCTTCACTCAGGCGCTGTTTCTGTTCTGCCAGATCAGCAGCAAGGCGCAGGGCCTCAGGAAGTGACTGGGGAACAATCATTCCACCGTTGCTCTCCAGTTCCTGCCAGCGGTCAACAAGTCGGGCGGTGAACTCAGGCGATAACTGGGCAACGATCACATAGCTGTCTCGTTTGTTCACTTCATAGTGATGGTAGACCTGCCCGTTCTGGGGGTGGGTGTACTGCAATGCAGCATACCCTCCAATCACACCGGAATTCATGAGGCGCTCTATCGTTACGCAGACATTGCTGTGCCGGGAATCAACCAGCTTCGCAATCTCACGGCTGGACATGGTGATCTGCTGCCCTACCGTTGCTGCATGATGGGTCGGACACGTTACTGTTATGCTCATCTGTTGCATGCTCTGTCTCCACTTATCAGGCGACTGCACCCGCCATTGGTACATTTAGTGATCGATATTTCTACCCGTCCACCAGGTACTTTCGGTCCCCACTCCACCAGCATGCGTCGCACCTGGCTGTCGTCCTCCCAGATGCCTGCATGTGTAAGCGCGTCAAACAGCGCTTTGTTGTAGTTGTCTATGTCGCGGCGGCGTTCATCGGGTGGATAGAGCACAATCTCTACTGATGCCGGTGATGATGACGGCTTAGGGAGAATGCGAAGTTGATCAACGATAGCCACGCATGCTGCGCTCTGGTATGCCCTACCTTTGGCACTGATGAGGTGACGGCCAGCCAGCGGCCCCTTGTTAGGAGCACGCCAGTAGGTGTTCACGCTGGGTGGAAATGGGAGTACCAGTTTCATCATGATTCCACTCCAAAGCGCCCGTTCATGCGCCCTATTTTTCCTACGAACTCCAGCAGGGTTACCCCCAGCGGCCTTATCTTCTCGTGATGCTTCTTCAGGATCGGCGGTACTGTCTCGTTCCAGTTAGGTTTAGGCTTCACCTTCATTGCTTTTCTGATCTCGTCGCTGCAACGTTTGGCCTGAGCCTGAATGGCGTTCTTAGTTTCCTGGTTCATGCGCCTGCTCCTTTCGCCCAGTCGATATGCATTACGCTGCCCGGAATCAGATGCAGGTCTGGTTTAACAGACTGGTTTCCCCAGTGGTGCCAACCAGGTGCCGCGCAGCGGCTGAACAATTCAATGCGTGACACATCGCCATATAACTGCTCCAGACGGTAACGCGCTTCTGCAGGCTTCTGGCTGTGCTCGCCGAGTGGACTGTAGATAACCTGTTTTATGCTGGCGTTCTGACGCTCAAGACCTTTCCCTCTGGTGGCAATTAGCAGATCCTCGGTATTGGCGCGGGTATGGTTACCACCGTTCATTCGTGTCTGAGCGTTCAACAGGTCGAGGAAGTCGTAAAAGCCCTCTACTCCACCAGCCTGTAGCGCTTTATTGATGTGCTGCTCTGCCAGTGCGTTAAGCTTCACCCATGTGAATCCCTTCATGGTTCTGACCTTAAATCCCCACGCTTCGGCAAGCTCGATCGCTTCACGTGCATGTGTACCGGTGAACCACATGGCCAGAACGGAATCTTCCGCAGCCAGATCCCAGACAGGCAGGCGTTTTATGTCGATGAGTTTCATCGTGCCGTAATGGTTTTCCGCAGCACCATTGCTGATGGTGTTTCCGTATTCCCACGGCGGATCGGCGTAAATCAGTGAGTAGTCCATTAACGACCTCCCGAAAATCGACCAGCCAGATAGCATCCGTCTTCGGCAATAACCGCTGGTTTAGCCAGGCCAAGGCAGCGCTGACGTTCTGCCAGTATTGCTGCTCGCTCTGATTCAATGGCTGATGCGCTGAACGCCTCCATGTAAATCGTCGCAGCACGGTGAAAGAGACCTTTCGACTCCAGACCTTTCGCCGTTTCCATCAGGGCGCTGACTTCAGGAGTAGGTTCAAACACTTCGAAGTGGCAATCTGCTGGCGGTTCCGCGTAGTAACGGAATTGGCGACCGTCGCGTTTACGCGTTGCCAGCCCTGAACCATGTAAGCGGCAAACGGCGAGTTGAAGTCTGTCCTGGCTGAATTGGGTCAGACCTTCGATGATGTCCCTGGTCGTGGAGCCGGGATTCATGGCAATAAACATCTGCACTGTTTTCAGAATGCTCATCATTACCCCCTGAATCCTTCAGGAATGCGTGTATCGCACTCGTATTTGGATTTAAACATTGGGTCCTCTCGAACCTCATTTTTGCTCGCTGACGCTGATAACTTCAGAGACAACTCATCCCATTTTTCACGCAGCTTCGAAGGACTGAGAATGTTTTTGCACCAGAAGGGATCACGATTTACACGACCGTACAGCTCGCAGATCTGGCGGTGATTGCGATTATCCTGAGTGCACATCAGACGAACCTCGTTAGCCCAGGAAACCCAGTTAGGTTCTTTAGGGCGAACCAGTTCACCGTCAGACTCAGCCGCTTGTTCGTAAAGTCGTATAATCTTTCCCCAGATCCATTCTGCGCAGGTTAAATCTTCCTGAGTTCCCCACTGCCGTTTCGCAGCGCTGAAAACTACAGCTGTTGGATGGCGAGACATAAAATCATTTGGATTAACTAAAGCGTCCGGTTGCGAAGCTTCCGGACAAGAAGGGGTTTTATTCTCTGTAGTACTCTCTGTTGTATTCTCTGTAGGATCATCAGTGCATTTTGACCTGATGACAGCGGTTCGTTTTGACCTGATGGAGTGTGTCACTTTGACCTCTTCCATCGTGTCATTTTGACCTGATGGAACAGCGCATTTTGACCTCTTCGATTCGGTCACTTTGACTTCATCTAAAAGCTCGCTTTCATAGTTGATCGTGTAGAAGTTGGTCATGTCTCGTTGAGACTTGTTCAGTTGCTCAATTTTGAGCACACCGAGTGTCTTCAGGCGGGTGAAGGTACGCTTCAGGGTCGACTCAGACCAGAACGGGAACTGTTCCAGCCACTGTTCAGTCGTGTTGTAAATCCAGCGAACACCATCACGCTCCATGCCAGACGTTGTTTCTTTCAGCCAGTAGTTAATCTGCTGCAATGCAATAGCCTCGTTCAGGCCAATGCTGTATGCAAGGTCAGGATTTATCACTATTGGGCGGGATGTCATTAACAGGCTCATTCGGACCCTCTATTTCCCTGAATTTACGCTGAAACTGTTCGAGAGGGCTGAAGCACTCATGCTCGTATCCGTCGCGCAGGTATATAACCCGTTGAGTTTCTGGCTCCCACCGGATAACCCTGACTGGGACGCCGTAGCTGTCCTTAAACCGTCTGTTGAGTGCTCGCATATGCGTCTCGCCCTCCTCTGGAACACACCCACAATTGCGATAGCTCTACTGTGGTTACAAGGAATCCACCGACCTGATACCATGCGTTCATACCGAAACAACGAGGTTCCATGCACTGGAATTCCACGGAGTTGCGGAAGGCGGTTATTTGCCGTTAAACTGTTCATGCGTTAGTTTCTCCACTGATACGACACGCCACGGAGCCCGGAGCTGCACACTCGCGGGCTTCATTCTTTTCTGGAAGGCAATAAACACGTGAAATCAGGTTCAGGAACGTCATAAGGGTTACCCGGAACTGGTAGGCTATTTCGTTCAGGCTGTCCCATTCCCCTTTATCAACCACGCCATCATCGATGTACCGCCGATATGCGTTGACTAAATCACCGAGCCTGCCCACCAACTCAGCCAGCTTTAAGCCAATCTCCTCGTTCTCTGTTTCTGGTGCCGCGCCAGGGATATGAATGCCGTTATCTGTTTGCCGAGAAAACGCATCGGCTATGTGACTAACACCAGCAGCTTTTTGTAGTACCATCGCCCACCCCATAGGGAAGATTTGATCCCCATCCACACGGAGGCGGTTAAAAAGCGCGTTCTCTGTTACCCCCAGCCATTCCGCAGCTTCGGCATAACCACCAGGTAGATCGGTGATCGTCTTTTTTATCGCAGCCACCAGCCAGGCTGGCTGACGTTCGACTTTCCAAATAGGTTCGTTACCCACGGTTAACCCCTTATTTCTGTGGTTATAAAAATCAGCTCGTCTGCTACTGTTTAGGGTAAATGTCAGGACGAAGATCAGATTTGCTGATAATCCCAGCAGTTGTTTCCTCCAGCTTTTTAGCCAAGGAAAAACCTGCCTTTTTGTAGCCATTGAAAACTAAACGCAGGTAGCCTGGCGTGGAACCTACGCTTCCAGCTAATTCACCTTGCTGCTCTTTAGTTAAAGAGTCCCAATACTCTTTCATGATATGTACCTCCTGTGTACATATTACACGAAAGAAATGAACCCACAAGGTACTTGTACCATAGAGGTACACATTGTTTAATTTACTGATGAAAACTATCCAGGAAATCAGGCGATTAAACGCCCGAAAATTGAGAGATGGTGTTGGGGGTAATAGTTACTTCGCTAACATGATCGATCGTGAACCTACACAAACCAGCCGGTTCATGGGTGAAGGTGCCACCAAAGGTATTGGTGACGCCATGGCAAGGCATATCGAAAAATGTTTTGACTTGCCTCAAGGCTGGCTAGATACCGAACATCAAACTACCAATATTGCTAAATCACCTGACGTTTCAGACGTCAATAGATCCATTACGATGGTCCCGGTTATATCCTGGGTGCAAGCCGGAGCATGGACGGATGCTGGTTATGCAGAGGTAGATTTGAGTAGTGTAGAGACATATCCTTGTCCCGTTCCGTGCGGGCCAATGACTTATATCTTACGCGTCATTGGTGATTCAATGATTGATGAGTATCGTCCTGGCGATATGATTTTTGTTGATCCAGAGGTTGCAGCTTCTCATGGCGATGATGTTATTGCTTTAATGCATGATTCTGGTGAAACAACGTTTAAGCGATTAATAGAAGATAGTGGCGAAAAGTTTCTTAAAGCTTTAAACGCCAACTGGCCAGAGCCATATATTAGGATCAATGGTAATTGCTCCATTATTGGCACCGTTGTTTTCTCAGGAAAACCACGACGGCACAGACATAAGCTTTAACCCATCATCACAAACCTGCTTCGGCAGGTTTTTTTATCCTTGACAATGTACCCCAAAGGTACATAATGTACCTATACGAAACAGCGAACAGGCAGGACGCCCACGAAGTAGCCGCCGGTGGCATATGAATAACCGGATGATTCGCAACTGTGGTTTAGATGCCTATGGAGGCAGTGATGCAGAAGAAAGAACCAGGACGAACGATTGAAGTTCGGGTGAATGGTGCCTTACTGGCAGCGCTGAAAACTGAAACTTCCGTAGCTGCTGATTACATCAGCTTTATGGATGTGGTGATCAAAGCATTGATGGATAAGGAAGCGCTGGAAGATGAAGCCAACGCATCCGGAAAGACGATTATGCACCCAGGGTTTGCAACTTTTGGATCAGCTGCAATTAGTAATCCCAGAGATCCTCAATGAAGAAATTAACCTTGATAGTGCCGGCTCCATTCGCAGCCTCAAGGTAGTGCTGAACAATATCTTCATTAAGATTTGTGTTCCATTTTTCAAAGCTATGGCGCGGGAAATATTCTTCAAAAATTTCTCGAACAGCATTCTCACCAGAGTTCAAGTCTGGAAGCAGTTGGCATTTGGTGAGGCATTTAGCAATAAGCGTTGACTTAAGCATCTGTTTTCCTTGCTTGGTTTGAACTCCCGCAAGGATACCACCGAGCCTGATGTGGTGAAAAGACAGGCGAACAACATGAAAGCGCACTCCTTCTCTATCAGTTGTAGATGACAGATGTGAAACAAACATGGAGTGGGCTTCCATATTGAGTGGGGAAGCTAACAGGCGATGGCAGTCGCCTTATTTAAATAATTTATAAATGATCACTAAGGTGCAAAATGAAGCTTGGATTTCTATTTCGCAAAGTAGTTTTGTTAGAGTTCAACAGGATTCCAACAAAAATCCCGAACAATAATCACGTTGTTATTTGCATAAATAATGTGCAGGTCGTTCTTTTTAAGCTGGGTCGCAATATTTTCCATAACTACTGGAGCAATCCTGCTTCGATCACATAATTCATAGAATTGCTCCCATTTAAGAGTGATTCCTTCATTTCCATTCATTCTCATTAAATCATTGATATTTGATGAAATACTTGAAGCTGAGCGAGGCATTATGAGTCCTTATTTTTATTAGAGAGATCTTACAATGCACTTAGATTAGTGTTGCACGCAGTTTAAAACAAGACAATTTTTCCAAAAAATTATTTCTCGCAGGAGTTGTCGCCAACTGGAGAGGGATTCGTGCAACCAAAATTCAGCGCCGTGCAGGGCGCATATAACACGGAGAAACTAACAATGGGTAACTTAGTAGTCGTTTCAGAGCAACAACCACGCATGACCAGAGAGCAGTTGATTGATGCTGCTCGTAAGGCCGCCCCTCTACTTCCAGCCGCTTCCCAGTGGCTGATGAACGAGTTGGCGAATCGCTACGATGTAGCCTGCGTGGCGCTGTGTGAATCCATGGAACAGCGCAAGGCACTCCAAGGTGACGTCATCAACTGGGCCAGAGAATGTGATCGGGTCACTGAACGTCATACCAAGTCACCGTGCAACCTTCACGTCCTATCAGCTCAAAGAGAAATGCGGGAACTTGACCCAACAACTGCTGTTGTGATTAGCGAAGGGGCTCTGTGATGGCTGCTAACTCATTCAAACAGATGTCCCGCGACGGGACCATCAAGCGCACCGATACCGGGATGTTTATCAGCCTTGAACATATCCACGTGCGTGAAGGTTTCAACAAGCGTGAAGACGACGAACGCACCCGCCAGGCAGATGACGACCTGTTTAACTATCTGATGAACGGTGGCACCGTTCCTCCACTGGAGGTTATTGCACGTGATGAAGGTGGTGTGTGGGTTGTTGAAGGCCATCGCCGCCGTCGCTGCTACGCACGTTGTGCTGAAGCTGGTAAGCCAGTTGACCGCATTCATATCATGCCTTTCAACGGTAACGATGTGCAGCGTCTGGCTCGAATCATGACCAGTAATAACCAACTCCCTCTTTCTGATATTGAACAGGCCGCTGTTATTCAGGAGCTTCATAACGCTTTCAACCAGACCACCAGCGAGATTGCAAAACTGGTCAATAAATCCGTGGCCACTGTTGAGAAGTTGCTTCTCCTCAGCACAGCGAACCATGACGTTCAGCAGGAAGTTAAATCCGGTGCAGTGTCTGTCGATGTTGCTGTTGATCGCGTTATCGAGTATGGCGAAAAGGCTGGGGAAGTTCTCCAGCACGATAAAGCCGTAGCAGCCGCCCAGGGTAAAACTAAAGTTACCCGCAGTTCTATAGCGCCAGAGCTCAGCATCAAGAGTGCTCGCCGTTTCGTTGAGCTTATGGCTCAAGCCTCGATCAGTGACGAAGGTGTTTTCACTCTCGAAGGCGCAGCCCTAGCTGAAGCACTTTCTATTATGGATGAGCACAAAGCGATTGCTGAAGCGCGTGAAACGTACCGCCTATCACAGCCAATACCTTCAGCAGAAGTAAGAGGGAAAACCCTTCACGTAAGCCTCGAAGGGATTGAAATTGGTACCGCACAAATATATCGCGGAAAGAACGTCATCCTTAATGGGATCGTAACCAGCCAGTCAAAAGCTGTGGCCCACTTCGTTAAGCAATACAAACTGCAGCAGGAAAATCATCATGACAGCAACCAATAAACCAATGACCGGTGCACAACTGAATGAACTGATGGCAGTCGCCATGCGCATGCAGTCTGACAGTGAAAAGATGGGGGAACGTCCTGTGTCCTTGTTTGCCTATGCGGTTCAGATTGCTGTTTTAGAAATTCGCGAAGTGCGCAGTAAGTACGAAGAACTGCAATCACAAAACGCAGACATGGCAGTACAACTCGCTAACGCCGAGAGCAAGTGCAGGGAGCTGGCGGCGGAGAACTCGGCGCTAAAAAATCCAGATAACTGGCTGTCACAGAGTGATTACGGTTACGAAGCTGCTGAGGTTGCAACGCAAAACGGAGCAACTGAAGACGAGTCCCTGAGAGCAGGGATGGTCGCAATTATTAATCGAATTGAAACCCCAGCTACAGATGCGCACCTGGCTGAAGTGCGGGCCAGTGCAATTCCTGAAGGTTACGTACTCGTGCCTCAACAAATCTTTCTTGACCCATCCGACATTGAGTCTATTTGCTCGCAATGCGGTGACGGCCATGAATCCGGGTACGGTGATTTTACTGACGGACTGTTGTGGGTTGGCAACATTCAACGTGACGACGGAAGTATTGTCCACGGTCTGCATATCTCGTCAGCAGACTACACAGAGGAAGGTGGTGTAACAGTCTATGAGTTCGCCGCCCAACTTCGCAAAGGAGCCAAATCATGATTTGGATTCTGTTGTCACTTAGCGCTGGTTACTACAACAGCGGGAATATTTCCGGCGTTGAGTTTAATTCTCATGACGCATGCATTGAGGCCAGAGAAGAGGTGCGTAAGCACGACAGGATGAATGTCGTGGTTATGTGCGTGAAAAAAGGGGAGACAGCCCAATGACAGCACTCAACAAACAGGCGCTGATTGCAAAAATCAAAAAGCAGACCGAGAGCTTTGACACTGTAGTGCTGAAAGAGGATGAAGCTCTCGCGCTGATAGAGGCGCTGGAAGCGCCAGAGAATCGCAATGCTGAATTACAGAGAGAGAATGTATACATCCGGAACCGGTACAAAGAACTGGACCTGTTAATCGGGAAGAACATTCTGGTCATGCAGGCAGCGATTATCGAATGGCAGGCAACTGGCGACGCTAAGAACGGACTGGCATGGATTTATAACACGCTGTTTGGTCCTGGAGAATTACCGGACGAAGCAGAGAAAGATGCTCAGGCCTACTTTGACCGCAAATATGCACCGATTGACGAAAAGCTTATGGCGCTTCACAAGTGGTTTTGGGAACAAAGTGAAGCCGAACGCGCCGCCGCTGGCATTGGCGTGAAGGGGGAGTGAGATGATTCACTATCACGGCGGACCAATAACGCCGGATACGTGCGCCATGAAAGCGTGGAAAGGACGCCATGCGTTTATCAGTTTCGCGCACTCCGGGCAAATTAACCTCGCAGCTGAATACTGCCAGTCATTCGCGCTGGACAACGGTGCATTCACTGCGTGGAAAGCAGCTGGCAAAAACAAAATCGACTGGAGCGATTACTACGAGTTTGTGGCCCGCTGGAAAAATCATCCCGGCTTTGATTTCGCCATCATCCCGGATGTTATCGACGGCGGCGAGGAAGAGAACGAAGCGCTTCTTGATGAGTGGCCGCATGGGGAGTTTTTCGGCGTTCCTGTCTGGCACATGAATGAAAGCGACGAGCGTTTTATCAGGCTCTGCAATGAGTATCCCCGCGTTGCAATCGGTTCATGTGGTGACTATGACGTTAAGCGTCCCAACCTTGCTGTAGCCAGAATGAAAGACCTGATTCGTCATGTTGTTGATGCTCACAGCCAGCCTGTCACTAAGTTGCACGGTTTGCGCATGTTAAACCCGCTGATATTCACAAAGTTACCGTTAGCCAGCGCTGATAGTACAAATGTCGCCCGTAACATCGGCATCGATAAAGCATGGTCTGGTGCTTACGCGCCAGCTTCAAAAGAAACCCGCGCCGCGTTAATGGTAGAGCGCATTGAATCGCATAACAGCCCCGGCTCTCTTGCGTACTGCGAGCAGCGTGACCGGTTCGACATGCAACTGCAATTAGCAGTTTAAGGAATAACCCATGACAACTAACCACCCGGCCCACGGTCCTGTATCACTCGCTCGCCTGCACCAGATAAGCGAAATACTCAGTAAAGCATCAGCACAAAGTGACGGCGGTAATCTCGGCTACGCAATGGCTGATGCTGTGAAGGTGATTAATGGGGCTATTGCGGCATTTGGTGCTGAGCCTGTGGCGTGGATAGTTCACGCTCGCACTGGTGACAAATTAACCACAGACGGCGGCTATGTCGCCAATGCCGAGGGGATATTAGGCCTTCATTCGACGCCCCTCTACGCTGCCCCGCTAGCGTCGGACAACAAACAGACGGACGAACTTGTTATGTGGGTTAAGCGTTTAGCCCACTCACTGAGAAAAGCTAACCCTGACAGTAAGTTGCAGAATGATGCAATGGACTACCTGAGCCGTAAAGGATTAATCAGCGTGGAGGACGTATTGGGATGAATGAATTTACCAGAGAAGAACTGGAAAAAATTGCAGACACTGACCATGTGCAATGTGGTGATGCTTCTGCACTGGCACGCATGGCACTGGCCGCGATGGACAGCGAGCCTGTTGGTGAATTTTATGAGGACGGGCCACTGAACTGGTATCAAATTTCCGAAGGCGACAAGGTTCCAGATAACAGGCGTATCCCGCTCTATCGCCACGCGCAGCCAGCACAAACCGGCGTAGATGACGATGTGCGCAACATCATTGGGTTATTAGAAACCAATGAATGGGCTGAGCATTGCACTGAAACGGTTTTAGGCTCGCGTCTGGAAGCGGAAATAACGCGACTCGTTGGTAGTTCGCAGCCAGCGCCGGTAGTGCCGGATGAAGATCCGCGAGATGCATTCGAGCGAACATTCAAAATGCCGGAGCATGTCACCCGCTGCGGTACCGGATATGCAGTAACGGCATATTCCGCATGGTTAGCCCATGATTTCGTCAGGATGTGGGAGGGCTGGAACGCTTGCCGCGCCGCCATGCTTCAGGCTGGCAACCATACCGAGCAACACCTCGACATGGTAGACCATTCTGGTGATGCCAACAAAATGGTGGCTGGCAACTCTCCGGTAATCGGCGTTGACCTGGCATCTGGTCCAGATCGCACAGTTGAGGTTCGCTATGTTGCACCTCCCGGCTACGTGATGGTGCCGAAGGAGCCGACAGAGGCGATGATTAACGCTTGGCTCTCTGAGGTTGCCAACTGGCGGGGCCACGTTGCCGGGTACAAGGCAGCACTTGCAGCAGCACCGCAGCAGGAGGTGAATCGTGGCTAACCTTCAACTGGCAGTTAACGGTGAATACTTCGACCAGATGAAGTCTGGTGAGAAGACGGAAGAGTATCGACTGGTTAATCCGTACTGGGGACGACGCATTCATGGCAAAGACTATGACCGTCTGATCATCACTCGTGGTTATCCGAAGCGCGGCGATATGAGCAAGCGTATCGACATCCCGTATGACGGTTACGAAATCAAGGTGATCACACATCCTCACTTTGGGCCAGAACCGGTGAAAGTGTTCGCTATCAAGGTTAATATTCATGCCCAGTAAACTCAAGCAGCGGCGTGTGCGTCGCCTCAAAACGGATGTGGCATGGTGGAAATCTGAAGCTGAATACTGTAAGGCGCGAGTGTTCGAACAGGCAAACGAAATTGCTGAACTCAGAAGCATGGTGATTCGTGTACCAATGCCGGTAATGGTGCCAGTAGAGATATTTCATCAGCTAAATGGGAAGGATTCGAAAGAATATCCATTATGTCGCAATTGCAACGATGGAACCCGTCACGGATGTTCATCGTGTGCTTACAGAATGAAGTAACCGGGTGCAGCCGGTTTAAGTGGAGAACTATCTATGAGCGGACAAATCCAACGTTTTCTTACTCCAGATGACCTCTATCAATTAACTGGTTATCGTCGCCCTTCCTTACAGTGCAAAGCTCTCAGGGATAGTGGAGTATTTTTTATTCCACGTAAGGACGGCAGACCTGGAACAACATGGGATCATGTATCAAACCCGGTTGGCCTTAAGTTGATAGTGAGCAATCCAGAGGAAGAAGAACCAAACTTTAAGGATATGTAATGTCTAGAGCTCGCAAAAACCCCGATGATAACTGGATGCCTCCCCGCGTTCGTCGGGGAAAATCTGCTTATGAGTTTCGTACAACAGATGGTCGTACCATCAGGTTGTGCAATCCTGATTTAACAAAATCGCAGGTATGGGCAGCTTACGAAAACTTCATTAACGATTTAAAGGTTGGTACGAACTTCAACGCACTTTGTGAGGAGTTTTTTAATTCAGGTGATTTCCACGAATTAGCAACAGAAACAAGAAAAGACTATAGAAAATACGGTTCAAAGATAAATGTTGTCTTCGGGAAAATGAAACCGGATAACATTAAGCCAGAACACATCAGAAAATATATGGATAAAAGAGGTGTTAAGAGCAGAGTTCAGGCAAACCGCGAGAAAGCATTTATGTCCAGAGTTTTTCGGTGGGCATACGAACGAGGAAAGGTGAAGATGAATCCTTGCCAGGGCGTTAAGCAATTTAAAGAGCAGGCTCGAACACGTTATATTAGCGATAGGGAATATGATGCACTTTATAGCGTTGCTTCTATTCCTGTAAAAGTTGCAATGGAGTTGGCATATCTATGTTGCGCCCGCCAGGGAGATATTCTTGACCTCAAAAAGAGTCAAATATTGAACGAAGGAATTTTAATCCAGCAGAGCAAAACAGCAGTTAGCCAGATCAAGGCCTGGACAAAACGTCTGGAGGATGCCGTTAATCTTGCTGACAGCATTCCTCTCAACAGCGGTATGGTCAGTATTTTTGTCATCCACCAGCCATCAGGTCTTCGATACACCCGCGATGCTTTTAATGCGCAATGGATGAAGACCAAAAAACTTGCTGCTGATAAATATCCAGACCTAGATTTCCAGTTCACTTTCCATGATCTAAAAGCCAAAGGAATTTCGGATCTTGAAGGTACGCTGAGTGAGAAGCAGGAAATTTCAGGTCATAAAAACGCCTCACAAACAGCGAGATATAATCGAAGAATTTCTGTTGTTCCGGTCGTTGGGGGGCAGTAATGCCCTCTTTTTATGGCGAAACTGAATGGCGAAACAATGGTGAACATGTATCACAAAAACAAAAAAACCACCCGTAGGTGGTTTCACGACACTGCTTATTGCTTTGATTATTCTATTCTTTCCCATGGTACCCGGAGTGGGACTTGAACCCACACAGCGCGAACGCCGAGGGATTTTAAATCCCTTGTGTCTACCGATTCCACCATCCGGGCTCGGGAAGAAATTGGAGGCGCGTTCCGGAGTCGAACCGGACTAGACGGATTTGCAATCCGCTACATAACCGCTTTGCTAACGCGCCGAAATCTTCTGGCTTTTCAGCCGACATCCGCTATTGCCGATGTCTTTAATTTGGAGCGGGAAACGAGACTCGAACTCGCGACCCCGACCTTGGCAAGGTCGTGCTCTACCAACTGAGCTATTCCCGCATCACCAAGTAACTTTGTTAATCACTTGATTTTGTTATCGTCTGGCAATCAGTGCTGCCGTTCGATGCGTTGCATTCTACTTACCTGACGCAATGAGTCAACGATATTTTTCACCACTGACGATCGTTTGCTGAAATTTGCGCCGAAACGATCACTGTTCAAGCAAATCTCCCCACGCAGCGCTCAAATACTGGAACATTGACCACAACGTCAGTATCGCGGCGACGAAGAAAAGTGCGATCCCGGCGTACTCTACCCAAATATTTGGACGCCACAGCAGCCATGCGAGCGCGGCCATTTGCGAAGTGGTTTTCACTTTGCCGATCCAGGACACCGCCACACTGCTACGTTTACCCAGTTCAGCCATCCACTCACGCAGCGCGGAGATAATAATTTCACGCGCGATCATCGTGGCGGCAGGAAGCGTTACCCACCAGCTGTGATAGTGCTCGGTCACCAGCACCATCGCGATAGCCACCAGTACCTTATCAGCGACCGGATCGAGGAAGGCGCCAAAACGCGTGCTTTGGTTCCAGCGACGCGCCAGATAGCCGTCAAACCAGTCGGTGACCGCCGCAATACAGAAGATCAGCGCACAAACGAAGGGAGCCCAGGTGAATGGCAGATAAAAAGCCAATACAAAGAATGGGATCAGGATGACGCGAAACAGCGTGAGCAACGTAGGGATATTAAATTGCATATGACGGATAACTATCTGTTGTCAGTAAAATTACCCCTATGTTGCTACAGAGGGCCTAATGTTTCAACGAGTAGAAGATCTTTTCTGCCAGAGCTTGCGAAATACCCGGCACTTTTGCAATTTCTTCAATACTCGCGTTACGAAGACCTTGCAAACCGCCCATATATTTCAACAACATCTGCCGACGCTTCGGCCCGACACCTTCAATAGTCTCCAGCGTGCTGGTACTTTTCACCTTCGCCCGTTTTTTACGGTGCCCGCTAATTGCATGATCGTGAGATTCATCGCGGATATGCTGGATAACGTGCAATGCAGGCGAATCCGGCGGTAGGCTAAAGCCCTCACCTTCCGGCTCAAAGAACAGCGTTTCCAGGCCTGCTTTACGATCGGCCCCTTTTGCCACACCCAACAAAAGCGGGTGCTGTTTGTCCCAGGGAACGTCCAGCTCAGCAAACACGGCTTTCGCCTGCCCCAGTTGACCTTTCCCGCCGTCGATCAATATGACGTCCGGAATCTTGCTTTCTTCAATCGCCTTACCGTAGCGCCGACGGAGAACCTGATTCATTGCCGCATAATCATCACCCGGCGTAATACCCGTGATGTTATAGCGGCGATACTCGGCGCGCAGTGGTCCATTGGCATCGAATACCACGCAGGAGGCTACCGTCTGCTCGCCCATCGTGTGGCTGATATCAAAGCACTCCATGCGTTTCACTGCGGGTAACTTGAGTACTGATGCCAGCGCCGTCAGGCGTTGAGTAATGGTCGACTGCTGGGAAAGTTTTGTGGTTAACGCCACCGCCGCGTTGGTACGCGCCAGCTTCAGATACCGCGCGCGATCGCCTCGCGGTTTCGTCTGAACGTTGATCTTCCGCCCGGCCAGCTCAGACAGAGAGTCTGCCAGCAGGGTTTTATCGCTAAGATTAAAATCGAGCAGGATCTCACCGGGTAAGGTGCGCATCTGACTTCCCTGCAGATAAAACTGTCCGACAAAGGTTTCAACGACCTCGCCGAGTTCTGTTCCACCAGGGACTTTCGGGAAATAGCTACGACTGCCTAACACTTTACCCTGGCGAATAAACAGCACGTGCACACAGGCCATGCCGGCGTCAAACGCCACGCCGATGACGTCCAGATCGTCTCCGGTATTAGAGACAAACTGTTTTTCGGTCACGCGGCGTACGGCCTGAATTTGGTCACGAATGCGGGCAGCCTCTTCAAACTCGAGATTTTGGCTGGCCTTTTCCATCCGGGCGATCAGCTGCGTTAATACCTGATCGTCTTTCCCGGACAGGAACAGACGAACGTAATCAACCTGCTGCGCATACTCTTCCTCACTCACCAGACCCGCCACACACGGACCGAGGCAGCGGCCAATCTGATATTGCAGACAGGGCCGCGAGCGATTGCGATAAACACTATTTTCGCACTGACGAATAGGGAAGATTTTCTGCAGCAACGCCAGCGTTTCGCGTACGGCGTAGCCGTTAGGAAACGGTCCAAAGTACTCGCCTTTGGCATGCTTGGCCCCGCGATGCATTGCCAGGCGAGGATGGGTATCGCCGCTGAGGAAAATAAAAGGATAGGATTTATCGTCGCGCAGCAAAACGTTATAACGCGGCTGATACAGCTTGATGTAGTTGTGCTCAAGCAATAACGCCTCGGTTTCGGTGTGCGTTACCGTGACATCAATCTGCTGTATTTGCGCGACCAGTGCTTCGGTCTTACGCGATGCGAGGTTGCTACGGAAGTAGCTGGAAAGCCTTTTTTTCAGGTCTTTCGCTTTCCCGACGTAGATGACCGTCCCGGCGTCATCATACATACGATAAACGCCGGGCTGACTGGTCACGGTTTTCAGGAACGCTTTGGCATCAAACTGATCGGTCACTGGCTTGTTAATGTCTCCGCATTACACAGGCCATGGCGAATTGCCAGATGAGTCAGCTCAACATCGCCGTGAATGTTTAATTTACTGAACATTCGATAGCGATAGCTGTTCACCGTTTTAGGACTAAGATTCAGTTGCTCTGAGATCTCATTGACCTTCTGACCTTTGGTGATCATCAGCATAATCTGCAACTCACGTTCAGACAAACTGGCAAAGGGGGTTTCCGTTTTCTCAGGCTCAATCTGGCTAAGCGCCATCTGCTGAGCGATATCGGAGGCAATATAACGTTGGCCAGAATAAACCGAACGAATCGCACTCACGACCTCCTGGGGCGCAGCCCCCTTACTGAGATAGCCCGCGGCTCCCGCCTGCATGACTTTTGCAGGTAACGGGTTTTCGGTATGGACAGTCAGCATGATCACTTTAATGTCAGCCGTTGAACGCGCAATTTTACGCGTTGCCTCAAGGCCACCAATACCGGGCATATTCATGTCCATCAGCACAACGTCAACGGAATTTGAGCGGCACCATTTTACCGCATCTTCACCGCAGCACGCCTCACCGACAACTTTAATGCCTTTTATATCTTCAAGAATGCGTCGTATCCCTGCGCGCACCAGTTCGTGGTCATCAACAAGAAAAACGTTGATCAAAGGAATATCTCCAGAATAGGGATAACGCTACCGATAGTTAATCGGTCCTATGTTAACGGGTTTTATCTCAACTTTGAAATGTAAAAATCGCCGTCTTTCGATTTTGCTCTCGTTTTTGGAAATTAGAAGGTACGACGAGTGGAAACTTTCTGTTATGGCAACCTTTTGCCACGGTTATATCTGCATAGCTGTTTCAGAATAGTGACAAAAAATTCATATTCGTCCGTTGAATGCAAAATAGGCAGCTAAAGTTGTAACAATAATTAACGAGTAAAATACTCGAAATAAACAACAGATGGAGAAAATATATGCAGTGCAACATGTTGTTTATTTTAATGTCCGCGGCTTATGTTTGCACAGAAAACAACCGCTGATATTTTTAGCCTCGCTTATGGTATACTCCGGCGCCTTAAGATTTGACATCGCACTTTTTCATTGAAACATAACGAGGAAAATAAATGAGTACGCCTGACTTTTCCACTGCTGAGAATAACCAGGAACTGGCCAATGAAGTCACCTGCCTGAAAGCCATGTTAACGCTGATGCTGCAGGCAATGGGCCAAGCCGATGCAGGGCGCGTGATTCTTAAAATGGAAAAACAGATCGCGCTGATTGAAGATCAATCACAGGCTGCGGTATTTTCCAGCACTGTTAAGCAAATTAAACAGGCCTACCGCCAGTAATAAGAACCCGGCTGACAGCGATGCTCTCAGCCGGGTTTGCGTCTGACACTCAGAACGATAATTTACTCAGATCAGCCCGGTTGCCGCGGCATAACAGGCGATCTGCGTTTTGTTGGGTGCATTAAATTTCTTTTGCATATTTTTCTGGTGAAAGTTAACGGTATTTTCAGAAATCGACAGAATTATCGCTATCTCTGAAGAGGTTTTCCCCTCTGCCGTCCATTTCAATATCTCTTTTTCCCGCTTGCTAAAGCGCATCTCTGGCGCCATGACCATGTCATCTTGCAGCCGCGTCAGTACCGACAAGCTTTCCCGCACCAGCAGTTGCATCCTGAGCTCTACCTCATCGTTTGCAAAGCGACTATTACGGACACTCGCACGCGATACCGATAAAAAACCCAACGCCCGATTAGGCAACATTAAGCATTGCGTCATCCCTTTACGTAAACCGTGATTGCGCGCGGCATCCCACAGGGGCTGTGCATCGCGAAATAAGGTATCGTTCCAGGGTAAATGCCCCTGACTGAAGTTTTCAGGCTTCAGCACCGGATCAATAGCGAAATAATTCTCGGACTGATAATGCGCCACCCATGCTTTGGGATAGGTCGTGTGAAGCGACGTTTTAGGTCGGGTAAAAGGTACGGGATGACGAACACAGAGCGCGTAAAAATCGAACTCTAAATGCTGCGTCTGTTGTTGTAATTCATTATAGACATCCTCTGCCGTCGCCATTTCCTGAAAGCGTAACAGCATACTCCGTCGCCAGGTGAAGAAATCATGACCCTGCATACTAAGTGGTAATACCCCTGAGATTGATAATCATCCAAACATATGAAACAAGCTAACACATAAATGTATTTTATATATGCAAATTATCGGACAAATGAACAATTACTTGAGCATTACTCAACGGCGGCAGGAAGTAACAGTATTGGGAGTTAATAATAAAGCAATAATTATAAATAGTTATGCGAACAACACTCGTCAAAAAACAATTTCGACGAGTGCTGCATGCACTATTTATTGCATCAGAAACTTTTCAAGAAACTGACGGGTTCGCGGCTGCTGCGGATGCGTGAATAAGGATTTAGCTGGCCCCTGCTCCACTATCCGTCCTTGATCCATAAATATCGCCCGATCGGCAACGTCGCGCGCAAAGCTCATTTCATGCGTCACAATCACCATGGTGCGTTTTTCCTGCGCCAGTTGGCGGATGGTATTAAGTACCTCACCAACCAGTTCAGGATCAAGCGCGGAGGTCGGTTCATCAAAAAGAATAACCTCAGGTCGCATCGCCAACGCCCGGGCAATAGCCACGCGCTGCTGCTGCCCGCCGGACAAACGCCGCGGATAGCTGGTTTCTTTACCAGCTAACCCGACTTTCGCCAGCAGTTCGCGCGCACGGGCTGTCGCTTCGGCTTTCGGTTCGCCTTTAACAATCACCGGACCTTCAATAATGTTTTCCAGCACCGTGCGATGCGGGAACAAATTAAAGTTCTGGAACACAAAGCCCACGTGCTGGCGCAACTGACGAATCAGACCTTTCTGCTGAGTTAACGAACGCGCGGTATCAATGGTAATCTCACCCACCTTAATGGTGCCCGCCTCGGGTTGCTCCAGCAAATTAATGCTGCGCAGCAGCGTCGTTTTGCCCGAACCGCTCGGCCCGATAATCGCCACAACTTCACCGGGTTTGACGTCAAGATCGATCCCATGCAGCACCGTTTGCCCATGGAATTTTTTGACCAGGTTTCTGACTTCGATAGCACTCATTTCGGCTCTCTCTCCTGGCGATTCAGTTGCTCTTCAAAATAGTTTTGCAGTGCAGAAAGCACCGTCGCCATCACCCAATAAATCAACGAGGCTGCCAGATACATCGTGAATACCTCCAGCGTACGCGAGGTAATCAACTGCGCCTGACGGAACAGTTCCGGTACCTGAATAGTCGCGGCCAGAGAGGTGTCTTTCACCAGGCTAATAAAGCTGTTACTCAGCGGCGGGAGTGCAACCCGCGCAGCCTGCGGCAGGATTGCCCGGCGCATGGTTTGCCACCGCGTCATACCAATACTGGCGCCCGCTTCCCACTGCCCTTTATCGATGGAGGAGATTGCCGCACGCAGCGTTTCCGCAGCGTAGGCCGCCGTATTAAGCGATAAGCCAATCATCGCCGCCGGAATAGGATCAAGCTCAATACCAAACTGCGGCAGACCGTAATAGATCATGAACAGTTGGGCAATCAACGGCGTTCCGCGAAAGATAGAGATATAAAAGCGCGCCAGCCAGCGCACAGGCAGCAGCGGCGACAGACGCATCAGCGCCAGGATAAAACCCAGCACGAGGCCAAAGAACATCCCACCGATACTCAGTTGCAGCGTAAACACTGCGCCCTTGAGCAGATACGGCAGAGAATCAATCACCAGTTGGATACTTTCATGCATTAGCGTTTTTCTACCTGGTCGTTACACGTGAGGATGGTAGGCAAACAGCGCAGGTGCCCCACCAGTATGAATAAAGAGAATTGGCCCTTCATCCTTGAAGCGCTTCTGGCTAATGCCATCAATCAGACCCGCCATCGCCTTGCCGGTATACACCGGATCCAACAAAATACCTTCTAGGCGCGCCAGCAGTTTTACCGCCTCCATGCCCTCTTCGTTTGGCGTACCGTAGCCCGGCGCATAATAATCGTCCCATAACTGGATTTCCGCTGAGGCCGTCAGTTCCAGCTCCCGGGCAATATCCTGCTGCAGTGCAACAACTTTGGGCTTTTGATCCGCCACGCTGCGTGAGACGGTCACGCCGATAAGTTCGACGTCAGGCATCAATTGCTCCAGGCCCACGGCCAGTCCGGCATGGGTTCCCGCACTACCCGAGGCCACCACTACGGAAGAGAGCGAAACGGCCCCTTCACACTGTTGGGCAATTTCCAGCGCGCTTTCCACATAGCCCAGCGCACCCAGTGCATTGGAGCCCCCAACCGGGATCACATACGGGCGGAACCCTTGCGCTTCAATCCGCGTCGCCAGATCCTGCAGCTGTGCATTCGGATCGGTCAGCGCATCGCACATTTCAATCTGCGTATTAAACAGATCCAGCAGCAGACGGTTGCCATTGGTGAGATAGTTTTCGGCAGTGGTGCCTATCGGATTTTCCAACAGCGCCACGCAGTGCAGGCCAAGCTTAGCGGCGACCGCCGCCGTCTGGCGAACATGGTTAGACTGAATCGCACCCGCGGTTATCAGCGTATCCGCGCCTTCACGCAGCGCGTCTGCGGCCAGAAACTCCAGCTTACGCAGCTTATTGCCGCCCATAGCCATCGGCGTGACGTCATCGCGTTTAATGAAAATATCACGCCCGAGGTAATCTGAGAGGCGCGGAAGATATTCGAGTGGCGTTGGCGCGCCAATAAATTCCAGACGTGGAAAGCGCGTTAAATTATGCAGCGGCATACAGCCTCCGGTATTCGTTGTTGTGATGTTCTTTTATTATGCACGTTCAGGCGCAATGAAATAAAAAAAGGCGCTGTTAAAGGCGCCTTTTTTCATCAGATGACGATTATTTCGTCACATCTGCTCCAAACCATTTTTCAGACAGAGCTTTCAGTGAACCGTCTTTCTGCATTTCAGCAATGGCTGCATCCACCGCTTTCAGCAGATCTTCATTGCCTTTACGCAGCGCCACGCCGGACTCCTGGCGGGAGAATGCTTCACCGGTAACGGCCAGCGTATCCTTGGTTTTTTTCACCAGATCCAGCGCGGCCAGACGGTCAACCAGGATGGCGTCGATACGACCTACGCGCAGATCCTGATATTTGGTCGGGTCATCATCATAGGTACGAATATCCACGCCCTGCACGTTCTGGCGCAACCACTCTTCATAGTTGGTTCCCAGACCAACGCCGACTTTTTTACCTTTCAGATCGGCAGCAGTCTTAATAACGCCTTCATTGCCTTTCTTCACCAGCGCCTGGATACCAGAGACCGTATACGGGGTAGAGAAATCGTATTTTTTCTTACGATCATCAGAGATAGTCACCTGGTTGATGACCACGTCAATGCGTTTGGAATCAAGAGAAGCCAGCATACCGTCCCATTTGGTCGGCTTCAGCGTGGCTTTCACTCCGAGATGCTTGGCCAGTTCCTCGGCAAACTCCACTTCGAAACCGGTCAGCTTGCCGTCATCGCCCTGAAAACTAAACGGGGGATAGGTCCCTTCCAGGCCCACCAGCAGCGTGCCGCGCTCTTTAACTTTATTTAACAGACCTTCATCTGCATAAGTCTTCACGCTCATTCCGGCGACAAGTGCAACAGCCATTACACCCATCAGAGCCTGACGTCCCAGAAGTGCTAATTTCATAGTTACCCCGAATATTGTCATTAGTGACTATCATTTATGACTACAGTGTAAAGCGTTTGCCGTGATCCACAAACACGACTCTGTTACACCTTATTCGTTTTTAATATATATCAGAACTGGCTGTCCAGGAGGATTTCTGCATATGTCCCATATGCGTATGAGCTTTAAACTGCTCATACTTACGCAAGGCGATGCGGTAATTGTTGGTGCTGGTTTCCGGTAGCCACGGGGCAAGGTTTTCGTCGAGAAACCCTTCCTGCAGCAGATCGTGAGAGATATTTTGTTCGGTCAGATGATTCCCGAGGCGACGCAGGCGCACAACGTATTCGCGTACCGTGCCGTGACTCATTTCGGTCTGCTCGAATAAAAATTGCTTGAAGCCGATAATGTCAAAAAAGTCGCTCTGCTCTTTGCAGTGCAAATCACCGCAAAAACGACACAGTGCCACCCACTCTTTTTTCTCCTGTTCCCACTCTGCTTCATTCAGCAACGTGTCCAGTCGGGCGATGGCGATTTTATTCACAATTTGCCCTCGGCGAACCAGTGTGATCCTGTCGAGCAACTTAAAGCAATGGGCGCAATGCGTCTGGCTGTGTTTGAAATCTTTGAGGTAGCGGCTTAGAGGCCGTCTTTTTGATTGCTGCACCGTCATGAGAACTCCTGGTAGTCAATTCGTAATGCGGCATTGTTCAGGGGTAATGATGTACCCCTATAGCTTACCCAGCTTGGTGCGTAGACGTTTGATGGCCTGACTGTGCAACTGGCTAACCCGTGACTCCCCCACTTCCAGTACCGCGCCAATCTCTTTCAGATTCAGCTCTTCCTGGTAGTACAGCGTTAACACCAGCTTTTCGCGTTCCGGCAACGCTTCGATCGCGTCCATCACGCGCTGGCGGAGGTTACCCTCAAGTAGCTGCTGTAACGGGTTTTCCTGCTGATGTTCTTCCGTCACCAGCTCAATACTATCGCCATGCTCTTCCCGCCACTCGTCGTAGGAGAAGAGTTGGCTATTATTGGTATCAAGCAACATCTGACGATACTCTTGCACAGGAATAGCCAGACGCTCCGCCACTTCGGTTTCCGTCGCGTTACGCCCTAATTCCTGCTCCAGTTGCCCCATCGCCTGTGCCACTTCGCGAGCATTGCGCCGAACGCTACGCGGCACCCAATCCCGGCTACGTAGTTCGTCCAGCATCGCTCCACGAATACGCTGCACTGCGTAAGTGGTAAATGCCGTTCCTTGCAAAGCGTCATATCGGTCGACTGCATTCAATAACCCGATGCCGCCCGCTTGTAGCAGGTCATCCAGTTCTACGCTCGCCGGCAAACGCACCTGAAGGCGCAATGCTTCGTGACGCACCAACGGTACATAACGCTGCCACAGCGAGTGTTTATCCATTACACCTTCAGCGGTATACAGTGAATTCACGATAAACAGCCCTGCGTTAAATGAGTTATCGGCATGATTATCCGTTTCTGCAGGGGTTTTAATCGGGTGAATAGTGGGTGAAATGAGGGGTTATTTAGGGGTTACGGGTAAAGCTAGATGTAAAAAACCCCGCCGGAGCGGGGTTTGCGCGATAAGTGTAAATTAACGCAGCAGAGACAGAACGTTCTGCGTGGTCTGGTTAGCCTGTGCCAGTACAGAAGTACCTGCCTGTTGCAGAATGTTTGCACGAGACATGTTGGACACTTCGGTCGCGTAGTCAGCATCTTCGATACGGCTACGTGCTTCAGACAGGTTGTTTACGGTGTTACCCAGGTTGGTGATGGTAGAGTTGAAACGGTTCTGTACCGCACCCAGGTCGGAACGCAGGTCAGCAACCTGAGCCAGCGCTGCGTCAATTTTAGCCAGCGGGCTATCGGTTTTCGCGGTAGCGACTTCGTTCAGCGCTGCCCCAGATTTGAAATCGTGACCTTTAACGCTGGAGGCCAGGTACTGTTTGCCGTCAACAGTTGCTACTTCAGTTTTGCCGTTCACACCGCCAAACTGAACCGCTGCCTTCTGAGAAACGCCTGCATTATCAGTGTAACCTACTGTTTTAGCAGTGATAGTACCGGTTTTTGCATCGTAATCAGCAGCGTAGTATTTGCCGTTGTTTTCCAGTGCATAACCGCCATCAATTGCTTTGCCGTTTTTGTCTTCAAAAGACATCTTAACCAGCGTAGTGTTAGCCCCGGTAGCACCAGTAACACCCGCGCCAGCCAACGCAGTTGCTGCAGCAGTAGTGTTTGGTTTGGTACCAGCAACATCCACAATCTGATTCTTGGTAATTGTTGTGGTATCAGCTTTGGTAACGGTGTTATCGATTGCACCAATGGTAACAGCAGTACCAGCAACAGTGGCTTTGTACATACCATCAGCACCACCAGTGGTACCAGTAATATTTACATAATAGTTACCGTCTTTAAATTCAACAGTTGCTGCACCACCGGTACCACCTGCCGCTGCAGTGATAGCAGCAGCATTAGGTGTTACTAAAGTATCTGTACCATCTTTATACGTATCAGGAGTACCAACAGCAGTTGCTTTAGTGGTGTAAGCATCCTGCACACTCAGGGTGTCCAGACCTAAAGTTTTGGAGTTGATTTCTTTCAGGTTGATATCGATGGTTTCACCATCGTTCGCACCGACCTGGATGGTCAGGGTGTTGTCTTTCGCCAGTACTTTCACGCCGTTGAACTGTGTCTGACCGGATACGCGGTCGATTTCGTTCAGACGCTGAGTGATTTCAGCCTGGATAGAGTCGAGGTCAGACTGGGAGTTGGTACCAGTTGAGGACTGAACCGCCAGCTCACGAACACGCTGCAGGTTGTTGTTGATTTCAGACAGAGAACCTTCAGTGGTCTGCGCGATGGAGATACCATCGTTGGCGTTACGGGACGCCTGAGTCAGACCTTTGATGTTAGAGGTGAAGCGGTTAGCAATCGCCTGACCAGCAGCATCGTCTTTCGCGCTGTTGATACGCAGACCAGAGGACAGACGCTCGATAGCGGAGCTCAGGGAAGACTGAGATTTGTTCAGGTTATTCTGGGTCAACAGCGACAGGCTGTTTGTATTGATGACTTGTGCCATGATCTTTTCCTTATCAATTACAACTTGATGTTATTGGGCTGTTGCCCACGGTTTCTCACCGTAACCCTTGTATCGGCACCTTAATTTCGAACTTTAGAAAATTTTTACTTTCCGTCGTTTTTTTTCTTAGCCGCTGAAATACCCTCTATATGCACCACTATTCCGCGCATTATTTTTGCAAAACTATTATTAAACTTTGCGCGCAGATTGCCGATAAAGCGGTTAACTACTGTTTGCAATCACAAGGAATTAGGCATGCCTTCATTTACATCACTGGGCGTTGGTTCGAACTTACCGCTGGATACATTGCTGACAAACTTAACCACTGCTGAGAAAAAGCGTTTAACGCCGATTACTCAGCAGCAGAGCGCTAACACCTCGCGTCTGACCGCGTATGGCACGCTAAAAAGTGCATTAGAAAAATTTCAGACTGCGAATACCGCACTGAACAATGCCGATCTGTTTAAAAGCACCACTGCCACCAGCAGCACAGAAGATTTAAAAGTCAGCACCACCGCGGGCGCTGCTCCAGGGAAATACACCGTCAGCGTCACTCAACTGGCGCAGGCACAGTCATTATCGACTACGGCGAAAATTACCTCGACTAAAGAGCAGTTGGGCGATACCAGCGTCGATGAACGTACGATTACGATTTCGCAACCGGGCCGTAAAGAGCCACTGGAAATCAAATTAGGCAAAGGCGAAACCTCACTGGAAGATATTCGCGATGCCATAAATGATGCCGACAGCGGTATTTCCGCAAGTCTGGTGAAGGTTAAAGAAGACGACTACCAGTTGGTGTTAACCGCAGAAAGCGGCACTGAAAGTGAAATGACCATCTCGGTGTCCAACGACGCAAAACTGAGCGATTTACTGTCCTATGACAGCAAAGCCGGCAGCGGGAAAATGAAACAGCTGGTCGGGGCGCAAAATGCCCAATTGACGGTCAACGGCATTTATATTGAACGTCAAAGCAATACCGTAACTGACGCTCCACAGGGCATCACGCTCCAGCTGACCAAAGAAGTAAAAGATGCGTCTATCACGGTAACAAAAAGTGATGAAAAGGCCACTACGGCGATCAAGGCCTGGGTAGAAGCCTATAACTCACTGGTGGATACCTTTGGCACGCTGACGAAATATAAAGAAGTTGAACCGGGCGAAGCGGCCAGCGCCGATAACGGCGCGTTGCTGGGCGATAGCGTTCTCCGTACCATTCAAAACGGCATTCGTGCGCCATTTGCTAACAGCGGCAGCGAATCCCCGTTTAAAACCATGTCTGAGATTGGCATTACACAGGACGGTGGTACCGGCAAGTTAAAAATCGATGAAGAAAAGCTGGCTAAGGCACTGAAAGATAATACCGCTGCCACTCGCGAACTGCTGGTTGGCGATGGCAAAGAGACCGGTATTACCACTAAGATTGCCACCGAAGTAAAAAGCTATCTGGCCGATGACGGCATTATCGATAATGCGCAAGACAATATTAACGCCAACCTGAAGCTGCTGACTAAACAGTATCTGACCGTCAGCAACAGTATTGATGAAGTCGTTGCTCGTTATAAAGCCCAGTTTACCCAACTGGATTCCATGATGAGTAAGCTGAACAGCACCAGTACGTATTTGGGTCAACAATTTTCAGCGATGAGTAATTCCTGATAACACGAGGTAAGCATGTATACCGCGAGCGGTACCAAAGCCTATGCACAGGTCAGCGTGGAAAGCGCCGTGATGAGCGCCAATCCACATCAGCTGATTGAAATGTTGTTTGATGGTGCGAACAGCGCCCTGGTGCGCGCTCGCCTGTTTATGCAGCAGGGTGATATCGTCGCCAAAGGTGAAGCGTTAAGTAAAGCCATCAATATTATTGATAATGGCCTGAAAGCCGGCCTGGACCACGAAAAAGGGGGAGAACTCGCCACCCATCTCTCTTCATTGTATGACTATATGGTTCGCCGCTTACTGCACGCTAATCTGAATAATGATTGTCAGGCCATTGAAGAAGTCGAAGGGTTACTCGGCAACATTGCAGATGCCTGGAAACAGATCTCACCGAAAGCATCTTCCCAGGAGTCTCGTTAATGACCTCAGCCGTGGAGTTTATCAACCGTTGGCAGCGCATCGCGCTGCTCAGTCACTCACTGCTGGAACTGGCGCAGCGCGGTGAATGGGACCTTTTACTGGAACAGGAAGTTACCTATCTGCAAAGTATTGAAGTGGTCATGGAAGAGCAAACTCCACCAGGCATTACGCGAAGTATTCAGGATTTAGTGGCCGGGTACATTAAACAGACGCTGGATAACGAACAACTGCTCAAAACATTGTTGCAGCAACGTCTGGATGAACTCAGCAATCTCATCGGTCAGTCGACGCGCCAAAAGACGCTAAATAACGCTTATGGCCGTCTTTCAGGCATGCTGTTAGTTCCCGACGCCCCCACTGCCCCACAATAATTTCCCGTCTCGTCTGAATAATCTTCCATACTCCAGAGGTCGGCCAAACGACTTCTGGAGCACGGAAGATGAAAAATCCCACGTTATTGCAGTATTTTCACTGGTATTACCCCGAGGGCGGTCAACTCTGGCCCGAACTTGCCGAACGCGCAGGTGGACTTAATGACATCGGCATCAATATGGTGTGGTTACCTCCCGCTTATAAAGGCGCATCCGGCGGCTATTCCGTTGGCTACGACTCCTACGATCTGTTTGATCTGGGCGAATTCGACCAAAAGGGAACCATCGCTACCAAATATGGCGATAAAAACCAACTGCTGGCGGCGATAGACGCGCTAAAACACAATGATATTGCCGTACTGCTCGACGTGGTGGTTAACCACAAAATGGGTGCAGATGAGAAAGAGAATATTCGTGTACAGCGGGTTAACGCCGAGGATCGCACGCAAATAGACGATGAGATTGTCGAATGCGAAGGCTGGACGCGCTACACCTTCCCTGCCCGCGCGGGCCAGTACTCGCAATTCATTTGGGACTTTAAATGCTTCAGCGGTATTGACCATATCGAAAACCCAACCGAAGACGGCATTTTTAAAATCGTGAACGACTACACCGGCGAAGGCTGGAACGATCAGGTTGATGATGAGTTGGGTAATTTTGATTATCTGATGGGCGAAAACATCGATTTTCGCAATCACGCGGTCACCGAAGAGATCAAATACTGGGCGCGTTGGGTGATGGAGCAAACCCAGTGTGACGGCTTTCGGTTAGATGCCGTGAAACATATTCCGGCATGGTTTTATAAAGAGTGGATTGAGCACGTGCAGGAAGTCGCCCCCAAGCCGCTGTTTATCGTCGCGGAATACTGGTCGCATGAAGTCGACAAGCTGCAAACCTACATTAATCAGGTAGAGGGGAAAACCATGCTGTTCGACGCCCCTTTGCAGATGAAATTCCACGAAGCCTCTCGTCAGGGTCGCGATTACGACATGAGTCAGATTTTCACCGACACTCTGGTGGAAGCCGATCCGTTCCATGCCGTCACGCTGGTCGCCAATCACGACACTCAGCCCTTGCAGGCGCTGGAAGCCCCTGTCGAACCGTGGTTTAAGCCGCTGGCCTATGCGCTGATCCTGTTGCGCGAAAACGGCGTGCCGTCAGTGTTTTATCCTGACCTCTACGGAGCGCATTACGAAGACACCGGCGGCGATGGCGAAACCTATCCTATCGACATGCCGATCATTGAACAGCTTGATGAACTGATCCTCGCGCGCCAGCGCTTCGCACACGGGGTACAGACGCTCTTTTTCGATCACCCTAACTGTATCGCTTTTAGCCGCAGCGGAACGGACGAGGATCCCGGCTGTGTGGTTGTTCTGTCTAACGGCGATGACGGGGAAAAGACCATCAATCTCGGTGCGAATTACGGGAATAAAACCTGGCGCGACTATCTGGGAAATCGCGAAGAAAGCGTGGTCACCGATGAAAACGGTGAAGCGACGTTTTATTGTAACGGCGGTAGCGTCAGCGTGTGGGTGATTGAAGACGTGTTGTAAAATTCAACCCCGGTAGCCGTGGGCTACCGGGGCGTATAGCTTATGGCAATGGCGTGGCCAGCGGCGTTTTCTTTAGCGCATCAGCACATTCCTGCGTCGGACGGTCGACCCGCTGCAGCGTCATACCATCATATTCCAGCGTATTGCCTTCACGCTCAATCTCATACAGCTCGCGTTTCACCGTCACGTTGGTGAGATCGCCAGAGATCATCGTCAGTTTCCCCGGCAGCGCGATCACTCGCTGCCACTGGCGACAATCCAGCGTGTCGCCCTCTTTTGTTACCACCAGGCTGGCAATCGCTTCCGGGCTCACCAGACTGCGTTGCGGACCTTTTGACTGCCAGTATCCTTCCAGACCGGCTGGCGCTGGCGTTTTCACCACGTCGTTATAATTTTCTACTTCGGCGCATCCGGTAAGCGCCAGAAATACAGCAACGATTGCTAATTTTTTCATCATTCATCCTGCATGCGAAGAAAATGGGATTGTGGCATTAAAGGCCTGATGTCGCCAGCCTTTCGGCAGGGTTGAGAAAGATTGATCCAGACGGTGTTACCTCTTATTACTCATAGTCAAAAATTCTGATCGGTGTAGTATCCACACTTCTTGTTACATACCTTCTGAGTTCAGAGGCACAACGCATGTCATGGCAACATTTCAAACAGGCCTGGTTAATTAAATTTTGGGCCCCCGCCCCTGCGGTCATCGCAGCGGGTATTCTCTCTACCTACTATTTCGGCATTACGGGAACCTTCTGGGCCGTTACCGGCGAATTCACTCGCTGGGGTGGTCAAATCCTGCAACTGTTTGGCGTTCACGCCGAAGAATGGGGATACTACAAGCTGATCCATCTCGAAGGCTCACCCCTGACCCGCATTGACGGCATGATGATCCTCGGTATGTTCGGTGGCTGTTTTGCTGCCGCATTGTGGGCAAACAACGTCAAATTACGCATGCCGCGCAGTCGGGTGCGCATTATGCAGGCGATCGTCGGCGGGATGATTGCCGGATTCGGCGCCCGGCTGGCAATGGGCTGTAACCTGGCCGCATTCTTCACCGGTATTCCACAGTTCTCGCTACACGCCTGGTTTTTCGCCCTGGCAACGGCTATTGGCTCATGGTTTGGCGCACGCTTTACCCTGCTGCCGATGTTTCGTATTCCGGTTAAAATGCAGAAAGTCTCCGCTGCTTCTCCGTTAACACAAAAGCCGGATCAGGCCCGTCGCCGTTTCCGCCTCGGCATGCTGGTGTTTATCGCCATGATCGGCTGGGCGCTCCTCACTGCGATGGATAAGCCCAAACTTGGTTTGGCCATGCTGTTCGGCGTCGGGTTCGGGCTGCTGATTGAACGGGCGCAAATCTGCTTCACCTCCGCCTTCCGCGATCTGTGGATTTCCGGTCGCACCCATATGGCGAAAGCGATCATCTTCGGGATGGCGGTCAGCGCCATTGGTATCTTTAGCTACGTACAACTGGGCGTCGAGCCTAAAATCATGTGGGCAGGTCCGAATGCGGTGATCGGCGGCTTGCTGTTCGGCTTCGGCATTGTTCTGGCGGGCGGGTGTGAAACGGGCTGGATGTACCGCGCCGTTGAAGGCCAGGTGCATTACTGGTGGGTGGGACTGGGCAACGTTATTGGCTCGACCATTCTGGCCTACTACTGGGATGATTTTGCTCCCGCGCTTGCCACCAGTTGGGACAAAGTGAATCTGCTCAACACCTTCGGCCCGCTCGGTGGCCTGCTGGTAACCTATCTGCTGTTATTTACCGCGCTGATTCTCATCATCGGCTGGGAAAAACGCTTCTTCCGTCGCGCTGGGCTGACGCCTGCCAAGGAGTCTGTATGAAAAATATCGTGCCTGATTATCGCCTCGATATGGTCGGCGAGCCGTGTCCGTACCCGGCTGTCGCCACACTGGAAGCGATGCCGCAATTGAAGAAAGGTGAGATTCTGGAAGTGGTGAGCGATTGCCCGCAGTCAATCAACAATATTCCACTGGATGCGCGTAATCACGGCTACACGGTGCTGGATATTCAGCAGGATGGTCCAACGATTCGTTATTTAATTCAGAAGTAATGCGATTCTCCCGTTGCCCGACGCAGCGGGAGAATGTTCAGCTTGCTACACCTGCATCGACATCACTTCCTGATACGCCGACACCAGTTTGTTGCGCACCTGGATCCCCATCTGCATCGATACCGACGCTTTTTGCATATCGGTCATCACATCGTTCAGCGCAATACCCGGTTCACCGAGGGTAAATTTCTCAGCCTGCACACGGGACGCGGTTTGTACATCGCTGATCCTGTCTAACGCCGCATGCAGTTGACCAGCAAAGCTCACGGTCGGTTGTGGCTGCATATCCTGCATTTTTGCTGACATCGCCGTGGTCTGTAGCTGGCTGATGACCCCTTCAATCCCCTGTATTGCCGACATTCTGATCCCCTGGATAATTTTTTACGTAGTTGAGATTACCAGTTAGTCAATAAGATAAAGGCGTTAAATAACGATAAAAAACCACGGTTTTTAACGCATAGAAAAATTCGAAACCGCAAATAATGAGACCGTCAATTTTTCGAGTTTGCTGACCCGGGAGTGAGTCTTGTTCCACTTTGCAAAAAACGCCGTCCACGATAAGCCACGAGGTGCGAGATGAGTGCGACAGCATCGACTGCAACCCAGCTTAAACCTCTCGAGTGGTTAAACCGCCTGCGCGCGAATCCCAGAATTCCTCTGATTGTGGCGGGAGCCGCTGCCGTCGCGATCATCGTGGCGATGGTCCTGTGGGCCAAAGCACCTGACTACCGCACGCTGTTCAGCAATCTTTCCGATCAGGATGGTGGCGCGATCGTCACCCAACTGACGCAGATGAACGTTCCCTACCGTTTTACTGAGGGAAGCGGCGCCATTGAAGTTCCTGCCGATAAAGTCCACGAACTGCGTTTACGTCTGGCGCAGCAAGGTCTGCCCAAAGGCGGCGCGGTGGGTTTTGAACTGCTGGATCAGGAAAAGTTTGGTATCAGCCAGTTTAGCGAGCAGGTCAACTACCAGCGCGCGCTGGAAGGTGAATTAGCCCGTACGATTGAAACGTTGGGACCGGTAAAACGCGCCCGCGTGCATCTGGCTATGCCGAAGCCGTCGCTGTTTGTGCGTGAGCAAAAAGCGCCTTCAGCCTCCGTCACCGTCAATCTGGAGCCGGGTCGCGCGCTGGATGAAGGTCAGATCAGTGCGGTCACGCATTTGGTTTCCAGCGCTGTTGCAGGCTTGCCGCCGGGCAACGTTACGCTGGTCGACCAGGCGGGACATCTGTTAACCCAGTCAAATACCAGTAGCCGCGATCTTAACGATGCGCAGCTGAAATACGCCAGCGACGTCGAAGGCCGCGTTCAGCGTCGTATCGAATCGATTCTGTCGCCGATTGTCGGCAACGGTAACGTACATGCGCAGGTCACCGCGCAGCTGGATTTTGCCAACAAAGAGCAAACCGAAGAACAGTACCGTCCAAACGGTGATGAGTCCCAGGCCGTGCTGCGTTCTCGTCAGTTGAACGTCAGTGAGCAGGTCGGTAGCGGAGCACCAGGCGGCGTCCCGGGCGCGTTGTCAAATCAGCCCGCTCCGGCAAATACTGCGCCAATCGCCAACCCACCCGCTAATCAGCAAAACGCGCAAAATACGCAAAACGCGCAGACGGCGAATAACAGTAATAATGCCGGCCCGCGCAATACTCAGCGCAATGAAACCAGCAACTATGAAGTTGACCGCACCATTCGCCATACCAAAATGAACGTTGGCGATGTGCAGCGTCTCTCGGTGGCTGTCGTGGTCAACTACAAAACGTTACCAGACGGCAAACCGTTGCCGTTAACCGCCGAGCAGATGAAACAGATTGAGGATCTAACCCGCGAAGCGATGGGATTCTCCGACAAGCGTGGCGATACCCTGAACGTGGTGAACTCTCCCTTCACGGCGACCGACGATTCCATTGGCGAGCTACCGTTCTGGAAACAGCCGTTCTTTATTGATCAGTTAATGTCCGCAGGTCGTTGGTTGCTGGTTCTGTTGGTGGCGTGGATCCTGTGGCGGAAAGCCGTTCGTCCGCAGTTGGTCCGTCGCAGTGAAGAAGCGAAAGCCGTACAAGAACAAACGCGTGTCCGTCAGGAAACCGAAGAAGCGGTAGAAGTTCGCCTCAGCAAAGACGAACAAACCCAGCAGCGTCGTACTAATCAGCGTCTGGGAGCAGAAGTCATGAGTCAGCGTATTCGTGAAATGTCAGATAACGATCCGCGCGTCGTGGCGCTGGTCATTCGCCAGTGGATGAGTAACGATCATGAGTAATCTTACCGGTACCGATAAAAGCGTCATCCTGCTGATGACCATTGGCGAAGATCGCGCGGCGGAGGTGTTTAAGCACCTTTCCACGCGCGAAGTTCAGGCGCTCAGTACGGCGATGGCCAACGTTCGCCAGATTTCCAACAAGCAGTTGACGGAAGTGCTGGCCGAATTTGAACAAGAAGCCGAACAGTTTGCCGCGCTGAATATCAACGCCAACGAATATCTGCGCTCCGTGCTGGTGAAAGCGCTGGGCGAGGAACGTGCCTCCAGTCTGCTGGAAGATATTCTGGAAACCCGCGATACCACCAGCGGCATTGAAACGCTTAACTTTATGGAGCCGCAAAGCGCCGCCGACCTTATCCGCGACGAGCATCCGCAGATTATCGCCACCATTCTGGTGCACCTCAAGCGGGGCCAGGCTGCCGATATTCTGGCACTGTTCGACGAGCGTTTACGTCACGACGTGATGCTGCGTATCGCCACCTTTGGCGGCGTACAGCCTGCCGCGCTGGCAGAACTGACCGAGGTACTCAACGGCCTACTCGATGGCCAGAACCTCAAGCGCAGCAAAATGGGCGGCGTGAGAACGGCGGCAGAAATTATCAACCTGATGAAAACCCAGCAGGAAGAAGCGGTTATTACCGCCGTACGCGAATTCGACGGCGAGCTGGCGCAGAAAATTATCGACGAGATGTTCCTGTTCGAGAACCTGGTGGATGTCGACGATCGCAGTATCCAGCGCCTGCTGCAGGAAGTGGATTCCGAATCGTTGCTGATTGCCTTGAAAGGTGCCGAACAGCCGCTGCGCGAGAAGTTCCTGCGCAACATGTCGCAACGTGCTGCCGATATTCTGCGCGACGACCTCGCCAACCGCGGTCCGGTGCGTTTGTCGCAGGTGGAAAACGAACAGAAAGCCATTCTGCTTATTGTGCGTCGTCTGGCGGAAACCGGCGAGATGGTGATAGGCAGCGGCGAGGATACCTATGTCTAACGAACTGCCGTGGAAAGTCTGGACCCCGGACGACCTCGCCCCACCGATGGCGGAGTTCGTCCTGGCTGACCACAGCGAAAACCCGCTGTCAGAAGAAACAGAAGAACCAGAGCTTTCCGCAGAGCAACAGCTTGAACAGCAGCTCGCACAGCTGCAACTGCAGGCCCATGAGCAAGGTTATAACGCGGGTCTGGCGGAAGGTCGACAAAAAGGCCACGAACAAGGTTATCAGGAAGGCCTGAGTCAGGGGCTGGAGCAAGGCCAGAACCAGGCGCGCGCTCAGCATGCGCCGATCCACGCCCGCATGCAGCAACTGGTGAGCGAGTTTCAGAATACGCTGGACGCGCTGGACAGCGTCATTGCCTCGCGTCTGATGCAAATGGCGCTGGAAGCTGCGCGTCAGGTTATAGGTCAGACGCCTATTGTGGATAACGCTGCGCTGATTAAACAAATCCAACAGCTGTTGCAGCAAGAACCGCTGTTTAGCGGTAAACCGCAGCTACGCGTACATCCGGACGATCTCCAGCGTGTAGAGGAGATGCTCGGTGCGACCCTCAGCCTGCACGGCTGGCGGCTGCGCGGCGATCCGACGCTGCATCACGGCGGCTGTAAAGTCTCAGCCGATGAAGGCGATCTGGATGCCAGCGTTGCCACTCGCTGGCAAGAACTCTGCCGTCTGGCAGCGCCGGGAGTCGTGTAATGACCACTCGCCTGACTCGCTGGCTCAACACGCTGGACAGCTTCGAAGAGAAAATGTCGCTACTGCCTGCGGTGCGCCGTTACGGTCGCCTGACCCGCGCCACTGGGCTGGTGCTGGAGGCCACTGGATTACAGTTGCCGCTGGGCGCCACCTGCGTTATTGAACGCCAGGACGGCAACGAAACCCAGGAGGTCGAAAGTGAAGTCGTGGGCTTTAACGGTCAGCGTCTGTTTCTGATGCCCCTCGAAGAGGTTGAAGGCGTTCTGCCCGGCGCACGCGTGTACGCAAAAAACATTGCCGGAGAAGGTCTGCAAAGCGGGAAGCAATTACCGCTTGGCCCTGCATTGCTGGGTCGTGTGCTTGACGGTAGCGGAAAACCGCTCGACGGTCTGCCCGCCCCGGATACCACCGAAACCGGGGCGCTGATTACGCCGCCGTTTAACCCGCTACAACGCACCGCGATTGAACACGTCCTGGATACCGGCGTACGTCCCATCAACGCGTTGTTAACCGTCGGTCGCGGTCAGCGTATGGGACTTTTCGCGGGCTCCGGTGTCGGTAAAAGCGTTCTGCTCGGCATGATGGCGCGCTATACCCAAGCCGATGTTATCGTCGTAGGTCTGATTGGCGAACGTGGTCGCGAAGTTAAAGATTTTATTGAAAATATTCTCGGTACCGACGGTCGTGCACGCTCGGTGGTGATTGCCGCTCCCGCAGATGTCTCGCCGCTGTTACGTATGCAAGGTGCGGCCTATGCCACGCGTATCGCCGAAGATTTTCGCGATCGTGGACAGCACGTATTGCTGATTATGGATTCCCTCACCCGCTACGCGATGGCACAACGTGAGATCGCCCTGGCGATCGGAGAGCCGCCGGCAACGAAAGGTTATCCCCCCTCAGTATTCGCCAAATTACCGGCACTGGTCGAACGTGCCGGGAACGGTATTCACGGCGGCGGTTCCGTTACCGCGTTTTACACGGTACTGACCGAAGGTGACGACCAGCAGGACCCCATTGCGGATTCCGCGCGCGCGATTCTGGACGGCCACATTGTGCTGTCCCGTCATCTGGCCGAAGCGGGTCACTATCCGGCCATCGATATTGAAGCTTCGATCAGCCGCGCCATGACCGCGCTTATTAGTGAACAACACTATGCGCGGGTACGTAACTTTAAACAGCTGCTATCCAGCTTCCAGCGCAACCGCGATCTGGTCAGCGTGGGGGCGTATGCCAAAGGCAGCGATCCCATGCTGGATAAAGCCATCGCCCTATGGCCACAACTGGAAGCATTCTTACAGCAAGGCATTTTTGAACGGGCGGACTGGGAAGATTCTCTGCACGCGTTAGAACTGATTTTCCCTGGTGTGTGAGTAAGCAGGAGAGCATAGGTCATGGCACAACATGGTGCATTAGCCACACTGAAAGACCTGGCTGAAAAAGAGGTAGATGACGCCGCTGTCTTATTGGGAGAGATGCGTCGTGGCTGTCAGCAGGCGGAAGAGCAGTTGAAAATGCTGATCGATTATCAGCATGAGTATCGCAACAATCTGAACAGTGACATGGGTCAGGGTATTACCAGTAATCGCTGGATCAATTACCAACAATTTATTCAGACGCTGGAAAAAGCGATTGAGCAACACCGCCAACAGCTCAATCAGTGGACGCAGAAAGTAGACCAGGCATTGAACAGTTGGCGCGACAAAAAACAACGTTTACAGGCGTGGCAGACTCTGCAGGACAGACAAACCTCGGCGGCGTTACTGGCCGAAAACCGCCTGGATCAGAAAAAAATGGATGAATTTGCTCAGCGCGCAGCTATGAGGAAACCCGAATGATTACTTTACCCCAACTGATTACCACCGACACCGACGTAGCCGCAGGTCCTCAGTCAGGCAAAACGGTTGATTCACCCGAGGATTTTTTAGCGCTGCTGGCGGGTGCATTAGGTGCGGACAACGCGCAGGGTAAAGACGCCCCGCTGTCGTTTGCCGACTTACAGGCGGCCAGTAGCAAACTGCAAAAAGGGTTATTGCAAAAAAATGGCGATTCAGCACCGTCGCTCAAGTTGACCGAACTACTGGCGCAAAAAGAGATGCAAACTGATGCTTCTCTTGTCGACATGACAGA
This sequence comes from Citrobacter sp. 21OH12SH02A-Citro, assembly GCF_027919895.1. Classification (NCBI taxonomy): domain Bacteria; kingdom Pseudomonadati; phylum Pseudomonadota; class Gammaproteobacteria; order Enterobacterales; family Enterobacteriaceae; genus Citrobacter; species Citrobacter sp. 21OH12SH02A-Citro. The sequence continues at coordinate 1,922,959 of NZ_CP114801.1, read as the reverse complement.
CGCTCAGCAACTGTTGTCTGCCCTCACGCCCTCACTGAAAGTTAATGCCCTGACGACTCTGGGCAAAGTCGCTCAGCAGGATGAAAAAAACACCGCACTGAGCGATGAGGATCTCGCCAACCTGAGCGCGTTGTTCGCCATGCTGCCAGGACAACCGCAGACCACGCCTGCCGTCGACAGCGCGCCAGCCCCCGTTGATGCGACACTTTCGGCGTTTTCACGAGGTTCGGTACACAGCGCTATCGCCGATAATGCTGGCGAATTGCTGCCAGGTGATGCCAAAAAAGGCAAAGCGGATATTGCAACGCCTGCCAGCAGCGTAGATCAGACAAACAATCCGACATTAACCCCGTTGACGGCAGCGGCGACGACCAGAGCGGAAATTGAAAGCTCCCCTTCGCCGACCAGCATTGGCATGACGACAGCGCCGTTAAGTGGCCCGCAGTCCCACGCTCAACCGTTACCGACCGCCGCACCTGTGCTAAGCGCACCATTGGGTAGCCAGGAATGGCAGCAATCACTGAGCCAGCACGTCACTCTGTTTACTCGTCAGGGCCAGCAAAGCGCAGAACTGCGTCTGCATCCACAGGATCTGGGCCAGGTGCACATTTCCCTCAAGCTGGATGACAATCTCGCGCAGTTGCAAATGGTATCGCCACACAGTCACGTGCGCGCTGCGCTGGAAGCTGCGTTACCGATGCTGCGTACGCAGTTGGCTGAAAGCGGGATCCAGCTTGGGCAAAGCAGTATCAGCAGTGAAAGCTTTGCCGGTAATCAGCAGTCTTCCGGGCAGCAACAGCAGGCAGGTCGCGCTCAGGGACAAGACATTTTTGCCGCTGAAGATGACGCCGTACTGGCAGCGCCAGCCTCACTGCAAGCCGCAGCACGCGGTGATGGAGCAGTAGACATCTTCGCCTAACGCCAGAGGTAGCATGATTATCCGCGTCTTTTCCACGCTTTGTCGTGGACAGGACACGGGATAATCAGCCCATAAGCTGTACCGAAACAGGAAGCCCGTATCTGATGACTGACTCCGCGATTAACAAAAAAAGTAAACGCGCTATTTGGATCCCTCTGCTGGTATTGATTACCCTCGCCGCCTGCGCAACTGCGGGTTATAGCTACTGGCGCATGCAGCAGCAGCCGTCCGCCAGCGTCAAAGCGGAACCGGCTCCACCGCCAGCCCCGGTATTCTTTGCGCTGGATACCTTTACCGTCAATCTGGGTGATGCGGACCGTGTACTGTATATCGGTATCACGCTGCGCATGAAAGACGAGGCAACGCGTTCACGTCTTAACGAATATCTGCCGGAAGTGCGCAGCCGCTTGCTGCTGCTGTTCTCTCGCCAGAACGCGGCTACGCTCGCCACCGAAGAAGGTAAGCAACAGCTCATTGCCGCCATCAAAGAGACGCTCGCGACTCCGCTCGTTGTTGGGCAACCCAAACAGGTTGTCACCGACGTTCTTTATACAGCTTTTATTCTGCGGTAAAGACATGGGCGACAGTATTCTTTCTCAGGCTGAAATCGACGCATTGCTTAATGGCGATAGCGAAACTAAAGACGAACCTATTTCCGGTATCGCAAAAGAAAGCGATATTCGTCCTTACGATCCCAACACCCAGCGCCGCGTGGTACGTGAGCGTTTACAGGCGCTGGAGATCATTAACGAACGCTTCGCGCGCCAGTTCCGTATGGGATTATTTAACCTGTTGCGCCGTAGCCCGGATATCACCGTGGGTGCGATCCGTATCCAGCCATACCACGAGTTTGCGCGCAACTTACCGGTTCCGACCAACCTGAACTTAATCCACCTGAAGCCGCTGCGCGGTACGGGTCTGGTGGTGTTCTCACCGAGTCTGGTATTTATCGCCGTCGATAACCTGTTCGGCGGTGATGGCCGCTTCCCGACGAAAGTGGAAGGCCGTGAATTTACCCATACCGAACAGCGCGTTATCAACCGCATGCTGAAGCTGGCGCTGGAAAGCTACAGCGACGCGTGGAAGGCCATCAATCCGCTGGAAGTGGAATACGTTCGTTCCGAGATGCAGGTGAAATTTACCAATATCACCACGTCTCCTAACGACATCGTGGTCAATACCCCATTCCACGTTGAAATTGGCAACCTGACCGGTGAATTTAACATCTGTCTGCCATTCAGCATGATTGAACCGTTGCGTGAGCTGCTGGTGAACCCGCCGCTGGAAAACTCGCGTAATGAAGATCAGAACTGGCGCAATAATCTGGTGCGTCAGGTTCAGCATTCTGAGCTGGAGCTGGTGGCAAACTTTGCTGACATTCCGCTGCGGCTATCCCAGATTTTAAAACTGAAACCCGGCGATGTACTGCCGATTGAAAAACCCGACCGCATTATTGCTCATGTGGACGGCGTGCCTGTACTGACCAGCCAGTATGGCACGGTGAACGGTCAGTATGCGTTACGCGTAGAACATCTGATAAACCCGATTTTGAATTCGCTGAATGAGGAACAGCCCAAATGAGTGATATGAATAATCCGTCCGATGAGAACACTGGTGCATTGGACGATCTGTGGGCTGACGCGTTAAACGAGCAAAAAACCACGCCCACCAAAAGTGCGGCCGATGCGGTATTCCAGCAGTTAGGTGGCGGCGACGTCAGCGGTGCCTTGCAGGACATCGACCTGATCATGGACATTCCGGTCAAACTGACCGTCGAATTGGGCCGAACCCGCATGACCATCAAAGAGCTGCTGCGTCTGACGCAGGGTTCGGTCGTCGCGTTGGATGGGCTGGCGGGCGAGCCGCTGGATATCCTGATCAACGGTTACCTGATTGCCCAGGGTGAAGTGGTGGTTGTCGCAGACAAATACGGCGTACGTATCACCGACATTATTACCCCATCTGAACGCATGCGCCGTCTGAGCCGTTAATCATGAATACCCAGGCTACAGTTTCTCAGCCAGCCGCCGTACCCGGCTCACCGCTGGTTCAGGTAAGCGGCGCGCTGCTTGGGATCATCGTATTGATCCTGGCTGCAGCCTGGGTGATTAAGCGTATGGGGTTTGCCCCCAAAAGCGCCGGTACGCGCGGACTGAAAGTTGCGGCAAGTACCTCACTGGGTCCACGTGAGCGCGTGGTGATTGTTGAGGTTGAAGATGCGCGCCTGGTACTGGGCGTCACGGCCTCGCAAATTAACGTGTTGCACACCCTGCCCCCGGCGCCTGCTGATGCAGAAGAAAAACCGGCCTCCCCCGCGGATTTCCAGGCCATGATGAAGAGTTTGCTTAAGCGTCCCGGGAGATCCTGATGCGCCGTTTGTTATCCATCACGCTGGCAGGCTTATGGCTTTTCAGCCCAGTAGCCCTCGCCCAGCTCCCGGGTCTGGTTAGCCAGCCACTGCCTGGCGGCGGACAAAGCTGGTCTTTGCCCGTGCAAACGCTGGTGTTTATCACCTCGCTGACGTTCCTGCCCGCCATTTTATTGATGATGACCAGCTTCACCCGCATCATCATCGTTTTCGGTCTGTTACGAAATGCGCTGGGAACCCCTTCGGCCCCCCCGAACCAGGTGCTACTGGGCCTGGCGCTATTTTTGACCTTTTTCATCATGTCGCCGGTAATCGACAAAATCTACGTCGACGCATATCAGCCGTTCAGCGAAGAGAAAATCTCTATGCAGGAAGCCATGGAGAAAGGCGCACAGCCGCTGCGCGAGTTTATGTTGCGCCAGACCCGTGAAGCCGATCTGGCACTCTTCGCGCGCTTAGCAAACAGCGGTCCCCTACAGGGACCAGAAGCCGTACCGATGCGGATTTTGCTTCCAGCCTATGTCACCAGCGAGCTGAAAACGGCATTCCAGATAGGCTTTACCATTTTTATTCCGTTTCTGATTATCGACCTGGTCATCGCCAGCGTGCTGATGGCGCTCGGGATGATGATGGTCCCCCCGGCCACGATCGCGCTACCGTTCAAGCTGATGCTGTTTGTGTTGGTAGACGGTTGGCAGTTGCTTGTCGGCTCGCTAGCTCAAAGCTTTTACAGTTAGAGGCGCGAAATGACACCTGAATCGGTCATGATGATGGGCACAGAGGCGATGAAAGTCGCCCTGGCCCTTGCCGCGCCTTTGCTGTTGGTCGCCCTCGTCACAGGTCTTATCATCAGTATTTTGCAGGCGGCGACCCAGATAAACGAAATGACGCTGTCCTTCATTCCCAAAATTGTCGCGGTTTTTATTGCCATCATTGTTGCCGGCCCGTGGATGCTTAACCTGCTGCTCGACTACGTGCGTACGCTGTTCAGCAATATCCCCTACATCATCGGGTAGATGACATTATGCTGCAGGTGACCAGCGTTGAGTGGCTCCACTGGCTGAATCTTTACTTCTGGCCTTTGCTGCGCATCCTGGCGCTCATCTCAACGGCTCCAATTCTCAGCGAGCGCGCGATCCCCAAACGAGTAAAACTGGGGCTGGGGTTAATGATAACCGTCGTTATCGCTCCGTCGATTCCCCCGGTAGACGTCCCTATCTTTTCTATCGTGGCGCTATGGCAGGCAATGCAACAAATCCTGATCGGCATCGCTCTGGGGTTCACTATGCAGTTTGCCTTCGCGGCAGTACGTACCGCCGGGGAATTGATTGGTCTGCAAATGGGTCTCTCCTTCGCAACCTTCTTTGATCCCGGCAGCCGTCTGAATATGCCGGTACTGGCGAGACTGATCGACATGCTCGCCATGCTGTTATTCCTGACTTTTAACGGCCATTTGTGGCTTATTTCGCTGTTGGTGGATACATTTCATACCTTGCCAATCGGCGGCAATCCGGTGAACAGCAATGCGTTTCTCGCGCTGGCGCGGGCGGGTAGCCTGATTTTCCTCAACGGGCTAATGTTGGCCCTGCCGATAATGACGCTGCTACTCACCCTAAACCTCGCACTCGGTCTGCTGAATCGCATGGCTCCTCAGCTGTCGATTTTCGTCATCGGTTTTCCACTCACCCTCGCCGTGGGTATTTCATTAATGGCAGCCCTGATGCCATTAATTGCGCCATTCTGCGAGCGATTATTCAGCGAAATTTTTAATTTGTTGGCTGATATTGTCAGCGAAATGCCCGGAAAATAATAACCCTTAATTTTTACCCTGTTTTACTAAGGATTGTCCTAAATTTAAAAAGTGACAACATCCACCAAGATATCTCTGTCGCGGTTTATTTATTATTGACTCACTCACATAACACAACATTTACTTTACTTTAAGATGTTTCCTGGCAAATTATACGCAACTTTACGGGATAGTAATTTCGCCTGAAAAACAGCGAAAGCGTCATCTTGGGTCGTTATTATTCCGTTTAGTTGTGATGAAAATAATCAGGTAAGGGGAATTATCGTTACGCATTGAGTGAGGGTATGCCATGTCAACGATTATTATGGATTTGTGCAGTTACACCCGGCTAGGGTTGACCGGATATCTGGTAAGTCGGGGGGTGAAGAAAAGGGAAATCAACAACATTTCCAACGTTGAGGAGCTCAGTCTCGCCTGTGTCTCTCAACAGCCCACTGTGGTGTTTATTAATGAGGACTGCTTTATCCACGATCCTGCTAATAGCCAGCAAATAAAGCAAATCATTAATCAGCATCCCGGCACATTATTTATTGTGTTTATGGCAATTGCCAACGTGCATTTTGATGAGTATCTATTAGTCAGAAAAAATTTATTGATTAGTTCTAAGTCGATTAAACCAGATTCACTGGATGAACTCCTTGGCGATATTCTGAAAAAAGAAGTAGATTTTGTCATTGATGTGAATCTACCGACATTATCATTGAGCCGTACCGAGTCCAGCATGCTACGCATGTGGATGGAGGGTCAGGGAACAATACAGATATCCGACCAAATGAATATCAAGGCCAAGACCGTGTCATCCCATAAGGGGAATATAAAACGAAAGATAAAGACGCATAATAAGCAAGTTATCTATCACGTTGTGAGACTCACCGATAACGTTACCAATGGTATCTTTGTGAATACGCGCTAACACGTTCTGACTGGTGGCGAATCCACCAGTCAGGATCATGCAGCAAAACTCACCTTATTCTACTTTTTCCACGAAGATACCATCCTGATGACCTGTTTCATTAAAGAACCAGATACCGAGCGGGTAGTCTTCCAGCGAAACCAGGTACATGGTGCCTTCACTAAACTCTTCGATAGCCAGTACCACGCCCGGTCGACGAGGACCGCCGTCCGTTTTGACTGTGACCCGATCATTCACCTTCATAGTTTTCCTCCTGTGGCTTTGTGCCAGTGTAGAACAATTTCCTTTTTCTGGCAGCGCCCGCCTCGCGCGATTGCGGGTTTTATCGACGGTCTATACTTAAGTTGTGCGTATCTGATGTTTGGATGCGCTCCCCCGGTATCCTTAACGGTTGAGAGGTATGAGGATGAAAACCGCGAAAGAGTACAGCGATACGGCCAAACGTGAAGTCAGCGTCGATGTGGACGCGCTACTGAAGGCAATCAACGAAATCTGCGAGAGTGAAATTCATCGCAGTCAGGATGACCCTGAACGCGTCAGCGTCGACGGACGTGATTACCACACGTGGCATGAACTGGCCGACGCGTTCGAGCTTGATATCCATGATTTTAGCGTGTCGGAGATCAATCGCTGACTGAGGGCGAAAAAAATCCCGGCCCTTATCGGGTCGGGATCAAGCTTGCTTATGCAAGAAGCACTTGAAAATTCGTTACACCAGGAAATCTGATGTGAAACAAACCTTATCTGCAATTTTTTTGCCTGACAAGTAAATAATTCTCACCAAAATGATAAATATAACTAATGATTGAAAGATCACCCGGTTACGCGCACCCCAGGTGTTCAGGCATCCTGGCAGAGCTTTCTTCGCTCGCCCGGCACCAGTTCATCTTCACGGAATGCTTCCCGTTTGACGCCAAAGCCGTCGTACCAGCGACACTCCACCATTCCGCTGGCATACCCGGTAACGATCATGCGTGGGCCACCCTCTTTGGAGGTGACTTCCTCACTGACAGAAAAGACCATACCTGCCTCCTGTATCAAGAGAAACCTTTACACCTTAGACGACAAAGAAGGGTTTTGCGTAATCAACCCTGCGACAATTAGTGCGAAACTCCGCGCACTCTGGCGACACCTTTCACCAGCAGCACCACTATTGCGCCAATGATAAATCCGAGCACCAGATTCAGCAGGGTCGGAAGCATCAGCGCAATCAATGCACTTTGCTGTTGGGCAAAATGTTCAATCGCATGATGCAGCGGTGTTATTCCGTGCACCACAATTCCGCCGCCAACCAAAAACATCGCCAGCGTGCCGACCACGGAAAGTGTTTTCATAAGCCAGGGAGCAACTACCAGCAACCCTTTACCCAGCGACTGGGCCAGCGTACTGCGCTTTTCTGCCAACCAGTATCCGATATCATCGAGCTTAACGATAATCCCGACCAGGCCGTAGACGCCCACAGTCACCACTAACGCGATGCCTGATAACACCAACACCTGATTCAACAATGGCGCATCCGCTACGATCCCCAGCGTAATCGCGACAATCTCAGCAGATAAAATAAAGTCGGTACGTATCGCCCCTTTAATTTTGTCTTTCTCAAAGGTGAGTGGATCTTGCGCTGCCAATGATGTCAGACGCTGCTGACGCTCTTCCGGGGTTTCTTTGTGCTTACGCGCTTCCAGGGTATGGAGAACTTTTTCTACACCTTCAAAACAGAGGAACGCCCCGCCTACCATTAATAAGGGGGTGATCGCCCAGGGAATGAAGGCGCTTATCAATAGCGCCAACGGCACAAGGATAACTTTGTTAACAAACGATCCTTTCGCGACGCTCCAGACCACCGGGAGTTCGCGGTTCGCCCGCACACCCGACACCTGCTGCGCGTTAAGCGACAGATCATCGCCCAGCACACCCGCGGTTTTTTTCGCGGCCAGTTTTCCCATGACAGAGATATCATCCAGCAAGGTGGCGATATCATCGAGTAAGGTCAATAAGCTACTTCCTGCCAAAATTTTTACCCTCAATATTATTTTTTTGCAGTCATAAGTATGAAGTAAAACACGCAATGCTGAAACTGACCTTTCTGGTCAACAAATTTTTAACATCAGCACGTAATTATAAATCTCGCCAGCAAGATAGTTTTGACGTTTACTATGTTGCACCTTTTTATTTCCACCGTGAGGGATTATGCGTTTCAGGCAATTGCTACCGCTTTTCAGTGCGCTTTTCGCGCTGTACATCATTTGGGGTTCCACGTACTTCGTTATTCGCATTGGCGTTGAAAGCTGGCCACCGTTGATGATGGCTGGCGTTCGTTTTCTCTCTGCGGGGATTTTATTAACAGCATTCTTACTTATCCGCGGACATAAGCTGCCGCCTCTGCGCGTGCTCTTGAACGCCGCGTTAATTGGTATCCTGCTGCTGGCTGTCGGTAACGGACTGGTCACCGTCGCAGAACATCAAAACGTCCCTTCCGGTATTGCCGCCGTAGTGGTCGCTACCGTCCCGCTGTTTACGCTGTGTTTTAGCCACTTTTTTGGCATCAAAACACGCAAACTTGAATGGATGGGGATCGCAATTGGACTCGCAGGGATCATCATGCTGAACAGCGGTGGTAATTTGAGTGGTAATCCATGGGGAGCAATTTTAATCCTGATAGGTTCGATAAGCTGGGCGTTTGGCTCAGTGTACGGCTCGCGCATAACGTTACCCGTTGGCATGATGGCCGGAGCCATTGAAATGTTAGCCGCCGGTATTGTGCTGATGTGCGCCTCGCTGATTTCCGGGGAAAAGTTGACCACTATGCCGACGTTTTCAGGCTTTATGGCGGTCGCCTATCTGGCCGTGTTTGGTTCTATTATTGCCATCAACGCGTATATGTACTTGATCCGCAACGTCAGCCCGGCATTAGCCACTAGCTATGCCTACGTTAATCCGGTTGTCGCCGTACTGTTAGGTACCGGCCTGGGAGGAGAAAGTCTGGCGCCCATCGAATGGCTGGCGCTTGGCGTGATTGTATTTGCGGTGGTACTGGTCACACTCGGTAAATACTTATTTCCCATTAAAGCGGACGCCGTTGCGACCCCGTCGGAAAAGACGTTACAGTAAATGGATACCGAGGGTGTCGATCTGCGCACTGTCGCCACCGCCGCAGATCCACTCGATGACGCGTTCGGACAACGCGTCATCCCCCAGCTTTTCGCGCCCACGCAGGGCGCACTCCCAGACAATCAGTACGCGCCAGCCCAAAGCCTGCAATTTTTCACAATCCCGCGCCTCACGCTGGACATTTTTGCCTATTTTTTCCAGCCAGAACGCTGTTCGTGTGGCGGGGACTTTGAATAGATAGCAGTTGTGATGATGCCAGAAACAGCCGTGGGTAAAAATCACACAACGATAATCATCCACCACGAAATCGGGACGACCGGGTAACGTCGCATCCTGCACGCGAAACGTTACCCCCTGCTCTGCCAGTACGCTGGCAAGGCGTTTTTCAATTGCGGTATCGCGGGTTGCTATCGCCCGCATATTTTTACTGCGCGTCGCTTTATCGTGAACGTCTGCCATGCAGTTTCTCTTTCTCGCGAATAGCAACCGCCTGTTTGATTTTTGGCTCCAGCAGTCTGGCAACCGCCGCAAATGCCGGGACGACCACCGAATTACCAAACTGACGATAAGCCTGTGTGTCCGACACCGGGATCCTGAACTGATAGCCCTGAGGTGATTCAAATCCCATCAGGCGCGCGCACTCTCTGGGCGTCAGCCTGCGCGGACGGTATCGCTGATTGTGCGGATCATCAAAATCCTTTTCACCCAGCGCCATATCCCAACCGCGGTCGATCAAGATCTCCGCCCCATCTTTATAGTAACGCGCCGATAATGTGCGCGTTACGCAATCGGGATTGCCGGGATACACCATGCCATAGCCAAATCCATTGCCCCGTGCCTGATGCTTTTTCGCATAGCGATACAGATATTTCCACAGCACTGGCGTGAGCACATATTTTGCGTCGACGGTCGGCTCAAGTAGCTCCGCCAGCGTCGTACGCCGCTGAGGATAGCGGGAGACAATATCGCGCAGCGTGAAGTCTGATTTCAGATTCAGATCGCGGCGAAAGCCGACGAGCACAATACGTTCGCGATGCTGGGGCAAAAAATGTTGCCCATCGATAATTTTCGGATCGTCCGGCCCGTTATCGTGTGCATCAGCCACGTCATAACCCAGCTCATCCAGCGTTTGCATAATGATGCGGAACGTTTTCCCCTGATCGTGACTCTTCAGGTTTTTGACGTTTTCGAGCACAAATATTGCCGGCCGACGCGCATTGATGATGCGCACCACGTCAAAAAAAAGTGTGCCTTGCGTATCGCAGGCGAAGCCATGAGCCCGCCCTAACGCGTTTTTCTTTGATACACCGGCCAGAGAGAATGGCTGACAAGGAAATCCCGCCAGCAGCACGTCATGCTGCGGAACATGCTGGCGGATATGTTCCGCCGCCTGCTGGTCGCTCACCCCATCATGATGACTGAGGGTGATATCGCGAATATCTTCATTAAAATGGTGCTGGTGAGGATCACAGTAGTGATTCGCTTTGTAGGTGCGCACCGCATGCTTGTTCCACTCACTGGTAAACACGCACTGCCCGCCAATCGCCTCAAAGCCGCGACGAATGCCGCCAATACCGGCAAAAAGATCGATAAAGCGAAAAGCATAATGTGGATGATGCGCAGGCGGCCTCGGCAGCAAGTCGTTCAGATGAGCCAACTCACCGTCGCTGAGGCGATGCCACGTTTCATTGGCAACCACTCGCTTGAAGATGGCCGGACTCCAGCGGTTCTCGCCAACACCATTCAGATGAGCAACCAGCGTTTTCACGTCATATATTTCAAGCAACTTAGCCAAAATCACCTGTGCGGCGGCCTCGTTATCATCTGTCATCGGGTTCATGGAACCTGCTACTGAAAAATTATCCTGCATACATTTAACCGGCCGAAATGGATAGCTGACAGGTTAACATAATTTAGCGCGGTTGACGTTGCGGCTGTACTGGCGACTAACGCAACTTAAAGGGTTGAATCGCGTCAAGATCCAGCATTTCATATTCTCCTTTTAACTCCGCACTCAGCTTCGCCATGTACGTCAGTAAGAAGTCAGCATTATGTTGCGCCAAATGCCGACCGTGTTCAGTTTGCATCGTCAGCGGCAGCGTCAACAATTTGGTCTGGAAGTGATCGAGTGCGTACTGTTTATCATCAAGGCTACGCTGTCGGGCAAACGGATCTTCCGCATCAAACAGCGCCACGCCTAACGCGCCGGACACGGCAAATACCCGTGCTAAACCAATTGCCCCCAACGCCTCAAGCCGGTCAGCATCCTGCACGATTTTGGCTTCAAGGGTTTCTGGTACGATTTTGGCGCTGAAACTGTGCGCCTCAATAGCATGGCACACGGCAGGTAATCGTTGTTGTGGAAAATCAGGGAAATCGCGCATCAAAACGCGACGCGTTTCCTGGGCTGCCAGTACCGACGAACGATGACGATCGGGATGGTTCTTCGGCAAACTGACGAGATCGTGAAAGTAGCACGCCGCCAGCACCACCAGCCAGTCTACGGTCACATCCATGCTCAACTTTTGTGATGTCATCCAGACGCGACGAAAATGAAAGATGTCATGGGCAGCGTCGTGCCCGGAATGATTGTCACGTAACCAGGCTTCAAATTTCGACTGCCAGTACTGTAGTTCCATACTCTCGCTCTTCGCAGAAAGAAAACCACCTTAGCAACAATTCTTATGTCAGACTACCGTCGACGCTTTTTATCATCAATACATATTATTCACTCAATAAGTATCACTATAATTGATATATAAATCCATTATTCAAAACAAGCAGATCAATTATAATCCCGCATGCAAAATAAATAACAAATATCAATAATATACATTTAACAAGATAGAATAAAAGAAATCATAACTATATGATAAAAAATACATTTATGTGGATAATATTAATTCAAACGCCATGCAATCTTAATTATACAAAAGCAACAATGAAATATTTTGAAATATCTTAAATACATTTGTTACATGTTATATTTAAAATTAAATGAACTTCATAGATAGTATTCAAATTTAGTCTTTCAGATAGCGCTACATATTCATTTTAATTATTATATAAAGGGAATACATAATGAAAAGAAAAGTACTGGCACTGCTTCTCCCTGCCTTATTCGCTGCAAGCGCAGCAAATGCGGCTGAAATTTATAATAAGAACGGCAATAAAATTGATTTTTACGGCAAGATGGTAGGCGAACGCATCTGGTCGAATACGGATAGCAGTAACAGTGAAAATGCTGACACCTCTTACGCCCGTTTTGGGGTGAAAGGTGAAACCCAGATCAGCAACGAGTTGACAGGTTTTGGTCAGTTTGAACACAACCTCGACGCCAGCAATGCGGAAGGAGTTCAGGAGCAAAAAACCCGTCTGGCCTTCGCGGGCCTGAAATATGCGGATTACGGCTCATTTGATTACGGTCGTAACTATGGCGTAGCCTACGATGCGGCAGCCTACACCGATATGCTGGTTGAATGGGGTGGCGATTCATGGGCTGCGACGGATAATTTCATGACCGGTCGTACCAACGGCGTGGCGACCTACCGCAACACAGACTTCTTCGGCATGGTTGAGGGTCTTAATTTCGCGCTGCAGTACCAGGGCAAAAATGACGATCACGCTGCCACTAAAGCAAATGGCGACGGCTACAGCATGTCGGTGGACTATAACGTGGATGGCTTTGGTGTCGTCGCGGTGTATGGTAAATCCGACCGTGCGGACAAACAATCCATTGATGGCTATGGCAGCAACGCTGAAGTCTGGTCCCTGGCAGCAAAATATGACGCTAACAGCATTTATGCGGCAGCGATGTATGGCGAAACGCGTAATATGACCAGAACCGGAACCGCTCAGGGTTTTGCAAACAAAACGCAAAACGTTGAAGCAGTCGTTCAATATCAGTTCGACTTTGGTCTGCGTCCATCTCTGGGTTACGTTTACTCGCAGGGTAAAGACCTGGCCGGCGGTGTTAACGCTGACCGCGTGAATTACGTCGAACTCGGCACCTGGTACTACTTCAATAAAAATATGAACGTCTACACAGCGTATAAATTTAACCTGCTGGATAAAGAAGACGGCGCAATTACTGGCAACGCAATTGACGATCAGTTTGCCATGGGTATTGTGTACCAGTTCTAATCTCCACAAACTCAAAAGCCCGCGCTGCGGGCTTTTTTTTGTTCAACGAAGAGTATTTTTTACCACACGGGCATTACAACGATAAACTTGTGAGGATACTCAAAGAAAAAGACATCCATGAGAACTGTCGTTGAAAGCAAGGCGTGCAAGTGCTTGAATAGTGGCGGAGAGAGGGGGATTTGAACCCCCGGTAGAGTTACCCCTACTCCGGTTTTCGAGACCGGTCCATTCAGCCGCTCTGGCATCTCTCCGTTTTGGCGGTTGCCATGATGCCAGGTAATTTGGCATTTTAACAGACCCAGTTCCGTCAATTTCGTTCAAGTGACGAGTTTGCGAGCAAAACGATGATTAAGTGGCCCTGGAAAGAACAAGAAGCAACCCGGAGTGACGATTGGCCGTGGGACGACGCCCTGGCTATTCCCCTTTTGGTGAATCTCACCGAGCAAGAACAAGCCCGACTTATTGCCCTGGCCGAGCGCTTTTTACAACAAAAAAGATTAGTCGCTCTTCAGGGGTTTGAGCTGGACCCGCTAAAAAGTGCGCGCATTGCTCTGCTATTCTGTTTACCTGTTCTGGAAATGGGGATTGAGTGGCTCGACGGGTTTCATGAAGTTCTCATCTACCCTGCCCCATTTGTCGTAGACGATGAATGGGAAGACGATATTGGGCTGGTGCATAATCAACGCGTGGTACAGTCCGGGCAGAGTTGGCAACAAGGCCCGATAATCCTCAACTGGCTTGATATTCAGGATTCCTTCGATGCCTCCGGCTTTAATCTGATCATCCATGAAGTGGCGCACAAGCTTGATATGCGTAATGGCGATCGTGCCAGCGGTACTCCGGCGATTCCCCTGCGCGATATCGCCGGTTGGGAACACGACCTGCATGCTGCAATGAACAATATTCAGGATGAGATCGATCTGGTTGGTGAAACTGCGTGCAGTATAGATGCCTACGCAGCGACCGATCCTGCTGAATGCTTTGCCGTGCTATCCGAGTATTTTTTCAGTGCTCCTGAATTATTTGCTCCGCGTTTTCCTGCCTTATGGCAGCGTTTCATCCAGTTTTATCGCCAGAACCCCATGGAGCGGTTACGCGATACCCGGGGAGACGACGATTATCGCTCACCAAACACGCATTAATACTGAATTTGAAGATTAATTAACCAATTGAAATGACGCGCTAATTTTACTGTTGACACCTCATGATGAGGTCAGTAATATGCGCCTCGTTCACACGATTCCTCTGTAGTTCAGTCGGTAGAACGGCGGACTGTTAATCCGTATGTCACTGGTTCGAGTCCAGTCAGAGGAGCCAAATTTAAGAAGCCCGCTTAAGGAAACTTAAGCGGGCTTTTTGCTTTTAACGTCTGTGTAAAAGCTGCCTCTATAAGCGCTCAGTCTGCCATAACTCCCCATTCCATGCCGCATCACATCGTTGATTAAAGTTGTGTAAATGTAAATCGTTTAAACTTTGCAATTATTGTAAGTGCTAGTGATTATCATTTATTGTACGCGAGCCAAAAGAACGAGCCCCGACTCGGTTCACTGTATGTTCCAATTACTCTGGGATAAAAACGATGAATGCTCTGACTCGCACCGGATTGCGCCGTATCACGCTTGCCTCTGCCCTCCTCTTCTCTGTCAGCCTGCCGGCTTTCGCTCAGGAAACGTTAACGCTTTACACCACCCGTGAACCGGGCCTGATCCAGCCTTTACTTGATAGCTGGACTAAAACCAGCGGTATCAAAGTAAGTACGGTCTATATCAAAGACGGTATGCTTGAGCGTGTTAAGGCGGAAGGCAAAAACTCCCCTGCCGACCTGCTGATGACCGTCGATGCCGGAAATCTCATCGATTTAGTTGAAGCCGGCGTCACTCAGCCGGTAGAGTCAGAAGCGCTGAAAGCCGCCATTCCGGCGAATCTGCGCGGTGCGGATAATCAGTGGTTTGCGCTTTCAATGCGCGCCCGCGTACTGTATGCCGAGAAGTCGCTGCCAATCGATAACTGGCATTACGAACAGCTCGCCAGTCCTGAATACAAAGGTAAAGTTTGTATTCGTTCCGGTCAGCACCCCTACAACACGGCGCTGATCGCCGCGATGATTGCCCATCATGGTGAAGCTAAAACCGAAGAATGGCTACGCGGTGTCAAGGCTAACCTGGCGCGTAAAGCCACCGGCGGCGATCGCGATGTTGCCCGCGATATCCTCGGTGGAATTTGTGATATTGGTCTGGCCAACTCCTATTATGTCGGCCATATGAAAAACGCCAAAGAAGGCAGCGATGCTCGTCAGTGGGGCGATGCCATTAAAGTCGTTAAACCAACCTTTGAAAATGGCGGTACGCACGTCAACATCAGCGGCGCTGCCGTTGCCCGCTATGCGCCAAATAAAGCCGATGCCGTTAAGCTGATGGAATATCTGGTTTCCGCGCCTGCCCAGCAGCAGTATGCGAAAGCGAACTTCGAATATCCGGTACTGAAAGGCGTAACGCTTGACCCGGTCATTAGCGCCACAATCGGTGAAATCGAGGTCGATAAAACACCGCTCACAGAGATCGTGAAGTATCGTAAACAAGCTAGCCTGCTGGTAGATAAAGTTGGATTCGATCAATAAATCGCTGCAGTTTCCGACGTTACGCGGCCTGGTTTCCGGGCCGCAGTCATTATTAACGCCGTTGCATCTTGGCGCGTTGTGCGTCGCGCTTGGCGTCCTGACCCCCATCGTTGCGCTGATCTGGCAGGCCACCCAGGCTGATTTATCCCACTGGGATAATCTTATGACATATGTACTGCCTTCAGCGCTCAAAAACACCGTGCTGTTGCTAGCGGGTGTCGCGATAATGGTTGGCGTCATTGGCGTAGGCAGCGCATGGGCGGTAACGGCATGGGATTTCCCTGGCCGAAAAATTCTCAGTTGGGCGCTGCTGTTGCCGCTGGCAATGCCGACCTACATCGTTGCCTTTGCATGGCTCGATCTGCTGCATCCGATTGGCCCCCTGCAAACCTTTATCCGTTTCATACTGGGCTTTGACAGCCCGCGACAGTTCCGTCTGCCCGATTTACGTTCCCTTTCCGGCGCAATAATCTTGCTCGGATTAGTACTTTATCCTTACGTGTACCTGACAACCCGCGCCATGTTTATCAGCCAGCCGGCCCATCTGTTGGAAGCTGCACGTACGCTGGGTTGCAGCGCAACCGGGACCTTTTTTCGTGTTGCTCTCCCCATGGCACGCCCGGCACTGGCCGTCGGGATCAGTCTGGCGCTGCTGGAGACGCTTAACGATATCGGCGCGTCGGAATTTCTCGGGGTACAAACGTTAACAGTTACCGTATACACCACGTGGATCTCTCGCTCTGATTTATCTGCCGCAGCGCAAATCGCCTGCATGATGCTGATGTTTATATTCTTTATTCTGACGCTGGAATTTTATGGCCGCAGAAAACAGGGATTCAGCAGCCGTAGCCTGCGGGAGATTCAACCCACCCGCGTGCAAGGCTGGCGTGGCTGGCTACTCGGTGTCGTTATTTCGCTGCCAGTTGTGCTGGGCTTTCTGGCCCCGGTGCTGTTTTTAATCTGGGAAAGCGCCAAACATATAGGTGACGAGAGCCCTATATCCTCCTCGTTACTGGCTGCATTACAAAATACGTTATCACTGGCCGCGGGAACCACGTTGGTGGTGGTTTGCGTCAGTATGTTGGTGGCCTGGAGCGCGCGGCATAGCGCCGCAGATAACGCGATGCCAGGATTTCGCCGTGGTGTGATGCGTCTGGCTTCTTTAGGCTACGCGGTTCCCGGTACAATTCTGGCGATTGGTTTTTTAACCCCCGCGATGGCAGTCGACCGCTGGCTGGCAGATTTACTGGATGTTCGCGGCCTGCCGCTGATGTCTGCCGGGATCCTGCTGGTAATTTGTTGTGCCATGCGTTTCCAGGCGATTGCTATCGGCGCACTGGATTCCGGCCTGGGCCGCATTCCGCCTTCGCTGGAGCAGGCTTCTCGTCTGTTGGGTGAGAATGGTGCGGGCACATTTGCACGGGTTCATTTCCCATTGCTGCGCCCGGCGTTAGTGAGTAGCGCCCTGCTGGTTTTTGCCGATGCCATGAAAGAACTGCCAACAACGTTGCTGTTGCGCCCGGTAAACTTCGAAACGCTGGCTACGTTGCTGTATGCAGAAGCCGCCCGTGGAACCTATGAAGAAGGTGCTATCGCCGCGCTAATGATTGTTTTAGCTGGCACGCTACCGGTTATTTTGTTGGTGCGTCACCAGATGACTCGCCGTGGTTAAGAGAGTAACAATGTCAGAAATTGCATTACGACTCCAGGATGTGCATGTTGCCTACGGCAACAGCCAGCAATCGGTGCTGAGCGGGTTTTCAATGTCGGTACGTAAAGGAGAGATCGCTTGTTTACTGGGCGCTTCAGGTTGCGGAAAAACCACCGTGTTACGCGCAGTTGCCGGATTTGAACGGCTGCGAAGCGGAGATATCTATGTGTCGCAGCGCCGCGTTGCCGGTTCCGGTGTTCATCTGCCGCCGGAAAAACGGCATGTCGGCATGGTCTTTCAGGAATATGCGTTATTCCCTCACCTGACCGCGCAACAAAACGTGGCCTTTGGGTTACGACGTATGCCGCGTGAGCAGCAGCAGGTCCGGGTGGCGGAGCTGTTAAAAATGGTGGAGTTGCACAGTCATGCCAGCCGTTATCCGCATGAACTGTCCGGCGGTCAACAGCAGCGTATCGCTCTTGCGCGCGCGCTGGCGCCGCATCCGGAAATCCTGCTGCTCGATGAGCCTTTCTCCAGCCTTGATAAGCGCACGCGTGAGCGTCTTGGCAACGAGGTACGGGATATTTTGCGTGCCGCCGGGCAAACGGCACTGCTGGTTACACACAGCGAACACGAGGCGCAGCTAATGGCAGACCATATTGGCGTGGTAAAAATGGGACAGTATCAAATTAAAAAAGCGACCCACCCAGGCTAAAGATCACAGGGTCGCCTTGAAAATTAGTAATGGGTCTGAATCAGACTGATATTCACCGGCATGCCGGAGCGTCTTTCCAGTGCCTGATTTCCGCGACTCATATCCACGTCATTCCCGCTGATGAAGGTGCGCAGCGCGGGGGTGACTGGCAAGGGAACTTTTCTGTCAGACTCGTATTCCGACCGGTTTCGTGACAGTGGTTCATGCACTTCCACCCAGCGACTACCGTCCGGCTCTACGCTGTATTTCACCGGTCGGTCTATCAGTTGCACACGCGTCCCTACCGGTACGGTATCAAACAGATATTTAATGTCGTCATTACGCAAACGGATACACCCCTGACTTACCCGCAGACCAATACCGAAATTCGCATTTGTGCCATGAATGGCATAAAGCCTGCCGATATAAATCGCATACAGTCCCATCGGGTTATCAGGCCCGGCAGGAACAAACGCCGGCAGGCTTTCCCCACGCGCTGCGTATTCGCGCCGGGTATTCGGCGTAGGCGTCCAGCTTGGTGCTTCCTGCTTACGTTCTACCGCCGTCACCCAGTTACGCGGCGTTTCTCTACCCGCCTGGCCAATGCCAATGGGTAAAACCTCAACCGTATTGCTGCCAGCGGGATAATAGTAAAGGCGCATTTCTGCGACGTTGATTACGATCCCCTCGCGTACAGTATCCGGTAATATCAGTTGCTGTGGCACAACCAGCGTCGAGCCAGACTTAGGCAGAAAAACATCCACGCCGGGATTGGCCTCCAGCATATTGCTCAACCCCTGTCCGTACTGCGCGGCAAAAGCTTCCAACGGCTGAGTGTTTCCTGAAGGTACCGTAATGGTCAAAGGGCTCCCCACCAGGCGACTGCCTTCAGGCGGGAGCGGATAACTCACCGCCTGCGCGCTCTGACTCACGAGCAGCATAATGAGTGAACAAAGCAGTTTTACACGACGCATCTTTTTCCTTTCCTTCGCCGCAGCAGATATCCGTTAATTATAGCTTTTATTATCTGTTTTAGTGGGTTACGACTAAAATCCGCATAAAAAAACCCGCCATAAGGCGGGGTCAGGAACTCACGTAACTATGCTTCCTTACCATCCGGAAGCACAATGTTGCTGGCGGCAAGCTGCCCCATGTTGTTGTACATTGCACAGGCGGCTTCAACAATCGGCATCGCCAGCGCGGCCCCGCTGCCTTCGCCCAAACGCATCCCCATATTGAGATACGGCTCCAGTTCAAGATGCGCCAGCGCGGTGCGAGCCCCCTTCTCGGCGGAGAAATGTGACGGGATCAGGTAAGGTTTAATCTGCGGCGCAATCTGGCAGGCTGCCAGCGCAGCGGAATAAGAGAGAAAACCGTCCAGCACGACCGGCAGGCCGCAGGAGGCCGCCCCCAACATCACCCCCGCCATGCCGACCAGATCAAACCCGCCTACCTTAGCCAGCACATCGATACCGTCATTACGATCCGGTTGATTGACGGCAATTGCTCGCCGCACAACATCGACTTTATTGCCTACTCTTGAAAGCGGCAGGTTAGCGCCGATACCCACCACATCCTCGGCATCGCTGCCGGTCAGCACGCTGACGATTGCCGCCGCTGGTGTCGTATTTGCCATACCAAGTTCACCGACGCCAAACAGCGTTACGCCATCTTTGGCCAGCTCATGGGTATAGCGGATAACCTCCAGCAGCAGCTCCTCGGCCTGCGAACGACTCATTGCCGGGCCTTGTGCAATATTGCCGCAGCCGCGCGCCACGCGCATATTCACCACGCCAGGGATAAGCTCAGCATCGATGCCGACATCAATCACATGTACCTTTGCCCCCGCCTGAGCGGCAAGCACACAAACGCCTGTCGTCCCACGCGTCATATTAGCAGCCTGAATAGCCGTGACGATTTTAGGCGAAACAGCAACCCCTTCATCCCATACACCGTGATCGGCGCACATCACCAGCATCGCTTTGCCATTCACATGCGGTACGCCCTTCAGACCCGGCATTCCGGCCAGTTGCACGGCGAGCGACTCGAGTCGACCAAGACTTCCTGGCGGTTTAAGCAAGCCATCGACATGCTGCTGTGCACGCAGCATCGCAGCACTATCAGGTGAAGGGATTGCGTGGAGTAAAGAGGTTAAAGTCTGCATAAGGGTTCCAGTATGTTGGCTGACTCAGAGCAGAGCCAGCAGGAAAATCAACTCGCCAAGTTCAATGGCAGCGCCCAGCGTATCGCCGGTTTGCCCACCCAACGTGCGTTTTAATAACTGCCCAAGAATAAAAATCGCCACCATCGTAACAACCAGCGCCGCCACGCCGCGCATGCCAGGAAGAAGCACGGCAGCCAGGATCGCCGCGAATCCCAACGTGATGCAGGTTTGACGCCCGGTGACTTTACCGATAAAAACGTTGCCCAGCCCTTCTTCGCGGGCGTAGCGATGTCGATACATCAGCAAAACAGCGGTACCCCGCCCGGCGACACAAGCGGCTGCAAGCGCCGCCAGCATCGGCGTGCCCCGCAAAGCCAGTTCACTCACCACCAGCACTTTTGCCAGCAACACGAAAATTAACGCCAGTCCACCGTGAGTCCCCAGGCGGCTGTCACGCATGATTTCCAGCATCCGCTCGCGTCGACGGGCCGAAAAAATACCGTCACAGGTATCCGCCAGACCGTCGAGATGAAATCCCCCGGTCAATAACGCCAGCGTGAGGACTGCAAACAGGGCCGCCAATGGCACCCCACACCAGGGCTGCAGCGCCATAAAGACCAGCCCCGTCAGCCCTCCCAGCACCACGCCAATTAGCGGGAACATCACAATGCCACGCGAATAGTGCTCGAAATCCAGTCCTTGCGACCAGCGAGCAGGAACGGGCAAGCGACTAATAAAAGAGAGCATTGCCCAGAACAACTTACTCATTTAATTTTGACTCCAATTCCTGATACCACCAGCCAGACCTCATCAGCCGCCGCCGCCAGTCGCTGGTTCACGCGTCCTG
This sequence comes from Citrobacter sp. 21OH12SH02A-Citro, assembly GCF_027919895.1. Taxonomy (NCBI): domain Bacteria; kingdom Pseudomonadati; phylum Pseudomonadota; class Gammaproteobacteria; order Enterobacterales; family Enterobacteriaceae; genus Citrobacter; species Citrobacter sp. 21OH12SH02A-Citro. The sequence goes on along the minus strand of NZ_CP114801.1, from coordinate 1,901,722 downwards.
CAATATCGCGAAAATGCCGTGCCAGACGGTTCTCCGGAACAATCCCCATTCCGACTTCGTTAGTGACCAGCACAACCTTCGCCGGACAGCGCTGACAGGCCGCAATCAGCGAACGAATTTCATCCTCAATAGATTGCTCCATCGCCGCGTAATCCCAGCTATCCGGGTCGCTATCACCGCCCAGCGCAAACAGCAGGTTGGTCACCATCGTGGTGATGCACTCCAGCAGAATGGCTTCTTGTGGATCGTTTGCTGCCGTAATCAGTTCATCGAGATGTTGCCAGCGTTCGGCTGTCCGCCAGTGCGCAGGACGTCCGTCACGATGATGCTGAATTCGCGCAGCCATCTCCTCATCAAAAATCTGCGAAGTCGCGATATACAAAACGTTTGGAGAATCTGCGATCAGCGCTTCCGCATGCCGACTCTTGCCGCTTCGTGCGCCGCCAGTCACCAGAATCATCATACTGGCTCCCGGTGTTGCTGCATGATGGTATAAATTTTCTCAATATCGATGTGTTGCCGCATCGCATCCGCCAGCAGATCAAACTGCTGCGATTTATATTGCGCGTAATGGAAGGTGGAATCCAGCGGCGCTAACCCTTTACGTTCTCGCAGGCCATTAACCAGCGCACGGGTAAATTCATCGCTGTCGAACAGACCGTGAAGATAGGTGCCGAACGTCAGGCCATCGGCAGTGACCGCGCCATCAGCCACGTTACCGCCGTCTTTACGCAGCGTCATCACCGACCGGCATTCCTCGGTTAATGCCGTTTCACCCATATGAATTTCATAACCGCGAACGGATAATCCCGCGGTACCCGCCAGCCAGTCCGGCAGCGAGGAGGACATTTGCCCCTCAACCAGGGTCGTGGTTTTGTGCTGGGCAAAATGCGTTACGGTATTGAGCAAGCCCAGCCCCGGCAACGTACCGAGTCCTGACTCAACTTCATCAATGATGGTTTCGCCGAGCATTTGATAGCCACCGCAAATCCCCACCACGGGTACGTGATTACGATGTAATTGCACCACGCCATGCGCCATCCCGCTTTCACGCAGCCACACCAGATCGCCCAGGGTGTTTTTGCTGCCGGGCAGAATCACCAGATCGGCCCCCGCCAACTCTTCAGGCTGGCGAACATAGCGCACGCGCACATCCGGCTGTGCGGCAAGCGCATTGAAATCAGTAAAGTTAGAAATGTGTGGTATCTGAACAACGGCGATATCGATGTCGCGTTTGTCTGTGCGCAAATATTTGCCCTTTTGCAGCGCAACGCCATCTTCATCTTCCAGATCAACGTCCAGCCATGGCATGACGCCCAGGACCGGAACGCCGGTCAGCGCTTCAATTTGCTCAATCCCGGAATACAGCAACGCCACATCACCGCGAAATTTATTGATGATCACCCCTTTTACCCTGGCGCGTTCATGGTCGTGCAGTAGCGCCAGCGTGCCGTAAATGGAGGCAAACACCCCGCCGCGGTCGATATCCGCTACCAGAACGACAGGGCACTGTGCCATTTCTGCCATCCCCATATTGACGATATCGCGATCGCGCAGGTTAATCTCAGCCGGGCTTCCCGCCCCTTCCAGTACCAGCACATCGAACTCCTGCGCCAGACTGTTATAAACAGACAGGATTTGATCCCGTAGTTTCGGTTTGTACTCGTGGTAGCTCACCGCATCCATATCGGTTGCCACTTTGCCCATCAGCACAACCTGCGCTTTACGATCGCTGGTCGGCTTAAGCAGCACCGGATTCATACGCACATCTGGCGTAATACCGGCGGCCTCAGCCTGAAAAATTTGCGCGCGGCCCATCTCTTTGCCCTCTGGCGTAATGCCAGAGTTCAGCGCCATGTTCTGCGATTTGAACGGTGCGGTACGCAGTCCATCCTGATAAAAAATTCGACACAGACCGGCGACCAACACGCTTTTACCTACATCAGATGCCGTTCCCTGCAACATTATTGCCTGCGTCATGACGCCTCCTTCAGTGCGTTCTCTCGCATACAGCTAAAAAATTCAGCCTCTGTTTTACACAGCGGGAAGCCCAGCTCGGTATGCAGCTTCACCAGCCAGGGCTGAGTTAATCCCGCTTGTTCAATAAGATCCGTCCGGGCAAACACATCACCCGGCGAGCCGTGCGTTAGCACTTCACCCCGGCGTAAAACGTACACTGCATCGCTGACTTCATAGATAAGATCGATATCATGGCTGGAGATAACCACGTGGTTTCCTTGCGCTACGATGCGTTTGATTATCTCAATCATCTGCGTGCGACCTGATGGGTCAAGGCCCGCAGTAGGCTCATCCAGTAGCAAATACTGCGCCTGCAACACCAACGCCCCGGCAATCGCCACACGTTTTTTTTGCCCGTGGCTTAAACACTGAATTGGCTGATGGCGAAAATGCTGGGCATCAACCAGCGTGAGCGCATCATCCACCCGGCGGGAGATTTCAGTCTCATCCACCCCAAGGTTGCGCAGGCTGAAGGCAATATCGCTGTCGATATCGGTATAAAAAATTTGCTGGTCGGGATCCTGAAATACGGTTGCCACCTGCTGACGCAGCGCCAGCAGGCCGCGCTTGCTGTAATCCAGCGGTTTGCCTTGCCACATCACCGCGCCTTCCTGCGGGCGCAGTAAACCACTCAGGTTCATAAACAGCGTGGATTTCCCGCAGCCATTAGCACCGACCAGCCCGGTGACGGCATGCGTTGAAAAGTCCAGCGTTAGCCCTTTGAGGATTGGGTCATCCTGATAGCGAAACCAAAGCGCTGAAGTGGCAAGCATACTTTTCCTTACAGGTGAAAATCACCCTGATACAGTTTGATATCCAGTGTGGTGGTCATTTGCTGGTAGCGGATCAACACGCGAGTAAACAGCAATCCCACCAGCATCGCCAGCGAGCGATAGCCCAACGGCAAGCTACGATAACCAAAACGTAGCGTTTGTGCGCGATGAATAGCCAGCGCCTCGTCTAACAGGATAAAAATAAAGCGCCAGGTTAGCAGGATCTGCTCAGTGAGCAGGCGAGGAACGTGCGCGCGTTTGAGCAAGATAATCAATTGCGGAAACGGCAGATTCAGTACCAGCCAGAACGTTGCCGCCAGCGCAGCCAGGCTGCGCCAGAAGGTTTCATTGGCGGTGACAAGCCCTGGCGCGCTAACGCCTAACCAATAGCTTCCAACGGGGATGCTGGCCAGCAGCGTCTGCGGATCGCGGCTAAAACTAAACAGAATGGTCACGACGCCGACCGTCAGAAAACCAAACGGTAATGCCATCCAGCGACACCAGCGCCAGAAGGAAATGCGCAGCAGCCAGCAGCTCAGCGCGGCAATCAGTAACAGCTCAATACCCTGCCCCAACGGGGGCAGAGTAAACGCCAGAATCATCATCATCAGCCAGAGCAGAAATTTCCGCACGGGTGAGACATGAAACCAGCGGCTTTGATAGCTAAGCCTGTCAAGCCCGGTCATCACGGCGTTGCCTGCCCTTGGTGTAACCCAGAATGTAGAAAATCACGGCTGCGCCCAGCGATCCCTGGAGCGTAAACAGCAGGCTTTCAATCTCACCGCTTGCCGGTTCATACAACGGCTGGAACCACGGCTCATAATGTGGGGCAATTGCCTGAATCTGACTCTCCGCCTCACCGTCTGAGCCACCGTACTCTCCACCATGGTTGATAAAGAACGGCAGGATCACCAGCGCCACTACCATCCCTAACAAAATCAGCGTCTTTTTCATCGTTAATGTCCTTGAGCGGTAATCAACTGCCGTTTGGTTAACTGGTCATAAATCATTACGGTGAGCAGACCTTCCGCTATCGCAATTGGGATCTGCGTCAGGCAGAAAATCCCCATGAACTTGATGATTGACCCCGTAGCACCGGCGGATGGGTCCGGGAACGCCACGCCCAGTTGCACCGAGGTCACGAAATAGGTGACGAGATCCGCCAGCATCGCGCACAGGAAGACGCAAACATCACGACGCAACCCCGCACGGCAGGCCATTTTCCATACCATGTAACCCACTACCGGGCCAATCACCGCCATCGACATGCCGTTAGCGCCAAGCGTTGTCAAACCACCGTGCGCCAGCAACAGCGCCTGGAACAGCAGGACGATTGCCCCGAGGATTGCCACCACGCCCGGTCCAAACAGGATAACCGCCAGGCCTACCCCGGTAGGGTGCGAACAACTTCCGGTAACAGAAGGAATTTTCAGCGCCGACAGCACAAAAATAAACGCGCCGCACAGAGCCAGTAACACTTTTTGGTGACTATCTTGCTGCACGATTTGCCGCAGCCGCACCAGCCCGTACCACAGGCACGGCAAAAACAGCAGCCACCAGGCCAGCGCCCACATCGGCGGCAAGAAACCTTCCATTATGTGCATGGCGAACGCTTGTTCAGGAACAACCATCAGTAATAGCGCCGCAGCCAACCCGCTGAAAGACAGCTGTTTTAGCTGTTGTTCAAGCTTCATTGTGCATACTCCCACTGTTTATTGACCAGAATGGTCGAGAAATAAGGCAGCGGCTGATCGTCGCTCACCTCATCGAGATGACGCCAGCACTGTTCACCCGGCAGCGTGGCTTCAGACATCATCAATGCACAGCCCAACAAACCCTCTTGTTGCAGCAGCGCTTTGATGCGCGCAAAACGACCGTATACCTTCATCAGCACCAGACTGTCATGCTGCTTTAACGCCTGCTGGATTTCCGCTTCCGGCGCGGTACAGGAGACCACGGCCAGTGACTGTTGCTCCATGGCGAGCGGCGTTTTTGACCGCGCGGCAATCGCAGCGAAAGAGGTCACGCCCGGGACGATTTCTAACCAGTCAGGACAGCCAATACGCTGGAGTAAAAAAACCCAGGTGCTGAACAGCATGGCGTCGCCGAGTGTAATAAAGCCCACCTGCTTACCCGCTTCGACTTCCTGAACCAGCGCGGCCGCAACGTCATCCCATACCGCCTCTTTTTCGGCGCTGTCAGCACTCATAGGAAAATGGCAGCAGCGAACTTCGGTCTGCTCGCCGATATATTCACGTACGATCGACAGCGCCAGACTGTCGCCACCTTTGCGCCCGGCGGGCGCATAGAGAATATCCAGCGTACCCAGCGTGCGTGCGGCCCGCACGGTGATAAGATCGGAAGCGCCTGGCCCGGTGCTTAATGCGTACAGTTTTCCGCTCATGCTGCTTCCTCCAGCGCCACATTAAGCGCCTGTTGTAAATGCGCCACGAACATAGCGCGAACCGCCGGATTCTCACCCAGACCACTGAGCCACGGCGTAGCCGGTATCCCGGCCGCATTGAACAATGTTTTCCAGGAATCCTCTTCGTCAGAGGCCATATCATTGATGGCATGATCGCCAGCAACTAACATCAGCGGCATCAGATGCACCGCCGTCACCCCTTCCTGAGACAAACTTTCAATCAGCACATCGACTTCCGGGTAGCTTTCCACCGCCCCAACCCGCGCCGGGTAGCGCTGTGCCGTCATCATATGGTCGAGGCAGGCATAGGCGGCAAAGGCATGATGGCTGGCACCGTGTCCCATAAACACCACTTTTTCATTTTCGCCAAGCACCGGCATTTGCTGTTGCAGCGCCAGCATCAGCTGGGCGTAATCGTCATGGCTGCTCAGCAGCGGAACACCCAGCGTCAGGCGAGAAAAAAGCGGGCGCATGCTTTGCACTTCGCGGACAATTTTTTCGTATTCATCACCGTTGATAATGTGCAACGACTGAATAGCCACGTCCTGATACCCCTGATCCGCCAGCTTTTGCAGCGCCTGCAGCGGCGTGTCGATCTCAATGCCGTCGCGCTGCTTGAGCTTGCGGATAATCATCCCGGAGGTAAACGCCCGAAACAGGTCGCGGTCAGGGCAACTGGCTGCGAGATCGCTCTCGCAAGCCACAATATTTTTCTCACAGGTGTCGTGATAGCTGGTGCCAAAGCTGACCACCAGAAGCGCCTTTTTCATCTCTAACTCCTTAAGCAGCGGCCAGCCAGCGCGTTAAACGCGCCCCAAAGGCGGCCTGACTTTCCAGTAACTCTTCTCCCGTCACCAACGGTGCCGGACGTGTAATCACGATGCAGGGGATACCAGCATCCAGACAAGGTTGAACTTTTTCCTGATAACCACCTTCCGCACCGGATGCCTTAGTGATCACCACATCAGCCTGACACTGGCGATAAAACGCAGCGTTGAACTCGGCGCTAAACGGCCCGCACAATGCAAAAATCTCACCGACGCCAAATCCCAGGTCCGCGCATTGCTGAATAACCTCGGGTACAGGCAGGACGCGCGCCAGCAGCGTTTTTTCAGGCAACCCTTCGCGCCAGATAGCCAGATCTTTACTGCCGGTCGTCAGCAGCACGCGGTCACCGAAGCGGCGCGCAACCTCGCAGGCTTGCTGAATACTCTGTACGGTATAAAGCTGCGGATGGGTTAAACCGCTCAACTGCTCAGGACGTTGATAGCGGCTCAGCAGTACCCCCGCCGCTTCGCAGGCGTTCATGATGTTGCGACTCACCACCTCGGCATACGGATGCGAGGCGTCTATCACCCAGCGCGTCCGATTCTCCTGTAGCCAGGCAATCATTTGTTCGCGCTCCAGACGCCCGCAGCGCACCTGACCTTTGATATCTCCCGCCAGTTGCTTCCCCGTTGGAGTCGCAACTGACAGGGTGTAGGCCACATTGGCTGCGTCCAGTTGCTGGCACAGCATGCGCGCATCGCTGGTACCGCCCATGACCAACACATCACCGTAATTCACAGCACATAACCTCGTGGCGTGATCATCAGGCCGTCCTGAACATAGGTTGTTTTGTTGCCAACGATCACAAGGCTGGTCATATCAACCGGTTCAAAGTCCATTTCACCCAGGGTGGTCAACCATTTTTCCTGTTTTTTACGTCCGGCTGACTTCACAATACCCACCGGCGTTTGCGCGCTCTTGCTGGCAGAAAGCAGCTCAAATGCGCGTGCCAGATGTCCTTCGCGACCCCGACTGCGCGGGTTGTAGAAACAGATTACAAAGTCTGCTTCGCCGGCAGCCACTATACGTTTTTCGATAACTGGCCACGGTGTTAACAGATCGCTCAAGCTGATGTGGCAGAAGTCGTGCATCAACGGCGCGCCCAGCAAAGAGGCGGCGGCAATGCTGGCCGTCATTCCTGGGATCAGCCTGACCTCAACGTCCAGCTTTTGCTTGCTGACCAGCTCAAGCACCAGCCCGGCCATACCGTAAATCCCTGCATCACCGCTGCTGATCAGCGCCACATTGTGACCTGCCTGCGCCAGTTCGATCGCCGCCTGGCAGCGTTCAATCTCTTTGCACATCCCGGTTTTGATCACCTGCTTGTCGCCAGTGAACGCTTTTACCAGGTGGGTGTAGGTTTTATAGCCAACGATGATTTCCGCTGCCTGCAATGCTTCAACGGCTTCCATGGTCATCATTGCCTGCGAGCCAGGGCCAATTCCAATTACGCTTAACATCAGTGTGAAACTCCCAAAGTGATAGTGACGCCCTGTTCTCGCAGGGTCTCGCCTAACAGTTTTCCGTGGCTCAGCAGCCAGGCTGCAGGACCGGAAACGCTTCCTGTACCCACCGTTTTGCGAACAAACGATGAGGCCGGAAAACGGTGTTCATGCTCACGCAGCGCGTCAGCAGTAAAGGTTTCGAAAGGAACGCGACAGCACGAAGCCAGTTGGATAAGTCCCTGTTCATCTTTTTTCAGCGTGATACTGCCAATCGCTTTAAGCGCCAGCGGATCGAGCTGCTGGGCTTCGAGTTGCCTGGCAAGCAGCGCGGCCAGCAACGGGAACGGCGTGTCACGACGACAACCAATTCCGGCCACAACACGTTGTGGCACCAGCTTCCAGTGCGGAACAGGCAGATCGGGCAAATTGGTGCGTAAGGTGATACACACCAGCGCATCCAGTTCAGGAAGCTGATTGAGATCGGTTACCGTGATAAATCCGCGCCGGTCGCAATGACTGACATCCTGCGTCAGTTCATCATCCCACCACAGCCCCACCCGCTTATTACTGACCAGCATCTGATTAACGATCTTCACCGCCGAACGGAAATCACACATCCGGGCATTCAGTTGAAATGCCAGCGTATCCAGTGCCGCCATATCGTTGACATCCGTCGCAGTGGTGATCACCGGATCGGCGCCCAACATGCCCGCCAGATACCGCGCCAGCGCATTGGCACCGCCCGCGTGACCGGAGAGCAGGCTGATGACATGCTGGGCGCGTTCATCAATGACCACCACCGCCGGATCGCAAAATTTGTCGTTGACCAGCGGGGCCAGCACGCGCACCGCAATGCCGGTCGCACCGATAAAAATCAGCGCCGAGTAATTCGCAAACGCTTCGCGGGCGGTATTCGCAAAGCCGTTTTCGAAAGGAATGAATCCCTCCTCCAGCAGCTTTTCACTGGTAAAACAGGTGACCGGCAGCATGGCCGCCAGACGTTTTGCCAGCGTAACGCCTCCCGGGGTCAGGCAAAAAAGCGCAATTGACTCAGGCTTTACGGTATTCATGGCTAAAGTCCGCCGCATAGAGTTTGGAGTAGTGATACTCCGAGCCCAGGAAATTACCGACCAGAATAAGGGCCGTTTTACGGATGCCCGCATCACGAACCTTGTCGCCAATATCCGCCAGGGTACCGCGCACGGTCTGGCTTTCCGGCCAGGTTGCCTTGTAGATCACCGCCACGGGCGTGGTCGCCGGATAACCGCCTTCAATCAAACGCTCGGCCACACGATGAATACGCTGAACGGACAGATAAATCGCCATAGATGTCTGGTGACTGGCAAATGACTCCAGCTGTTCGCGCTCCGGCACCGGCGTGCGTCCTTCCAGGCGGGTAATGATCAGGCTCTGTGAGACCTCAGGCACGGTATACTCAACGCCCAACTCCGCCGCCGCACCAAGGAATGCGCTGACGCCGGGCACCACCTGCCAGTCAATCCCACGTTTGGTCAGTTCCTCGCCCTGCTCGCGCACGGAACCGTACAGCGAAACATCGCCGGTTTGCAGACGCACCACGGTCTTACCCGCTTTCACTCCGGCTTCCATCAGATCAAGGATCTGCTCCAGATGCAGTTCAGCGCTGTCGTGGCATTCAGCACCAGCAGGACAATATTCCAGCAGTTCGGTGTTAATCAGCGATCCGGCGTAGATAACAACCTGCGCCTGCTGTAGCAACCGGTAACCTTTGAGGGTAATCAGCTCGCGATCGCCAGGACCTGCGCCAACAAACCACACGCTACGGGGATCAAAAATCTCAGACATGGTTTCCTTCCTTCTGACAGGCGATAACAAATACGGGGTTATTCGGTTTGAAATAGTGACCACTGCCAAGCGTGGTAAGCGAGGAAACCTGTAGCTGCAGGCAATCCACTCCCGGTACGCCAAGATGGTCCAGATGTGCCAGCGCGGTGTTGAGGTTTTCCTGGAGGATGAATGTCATCACCAGCCGCCCTGCGGGATGCAATTGACGCATTGACCAGTCAATCAGTTCAGTCAAATGGCCACCGCTGCCGCCCATGAAAATAGCGTCGGCTTTTTCAGCGATGGTCATCGGCGCAACACCGGGAAAAATGTCGATGTTTGCACAGGCAAAATGCTGGCGGTTTTCATCCAATAACCTGAGCGCCGCCGGGTTACGCTCGATTGCCGTCACGCGCAATCCAGGGTATTGCAGCGCGGCTTCTATCGACACGCTGCCGGTTCCCGCGCCAATATCAATCAGGTGACTGGCGCGGTGTAATTCAAGTTTTGAGAGGGCAAGTGCACGTACCGCTTCTTTGGTCATCGGCACTTTCTCTCCACGTAAAAACAGCTCATCTTTCATCAAGGATCACCACTGCATTCATGTCATAGTCGGCGTTAACTTCGCTCACAGGCAGGAAATGGATCCGTTCGTTTTCCATTGCCAGGTTTTCGCCAATCACCATCCAGCGATGTCCCTTGCCTCGTGTAATGAGCTGCTGCGCAATTTCACGCGGGCCGCACTGCGCATCTGTCACCATCGCCACCTTGTTATGTCGCGCCAGTTCATCGAAACAGACGCTGCGACCATGGCTACTGGTCAGCCACATATCGTTCATATCAATACCGGACTGCGCACACAGGTACTGCACCGCGCTAATACCGGGAATAATGCGCACATTTTCAATACCGAAATGTGCCACCATGCGCGTCCCGATGCCGTAAAACAGCGGATCGCCAGATGCCAGCACCACAACGCGTTGCTCCTGGTGCGCGCAAATCCAGTTCAAAAGTTCGAGAATATTGGCGCCGAGAACAAACTGTTCACCGGTAAAATCCGGGAATTGCTGCAAATGTCGCTTTCCACCGACCAGAACATCAGCCGTTGCGACCGCTTCACGCGCCGCAGGCGTCATCAAATGCAAACCGGCTGGCCCCATCCCTACAACGGTTAACATTGCATCTCCTCAGCAATCTCTGCGACCGGGCGATTACTTCCAAGCACCTGATTATCAAAAGAGAACATGATGGCGTCACAGGTCGGGGGATTTTTGGTAAAGCGCAACGTTTGCAGGACGCGCATACAGATGCGCTTAGCCAGATGGTTGTAAATGTGCTGAAAACCGTATGCTTCTATGTGTTCCATCGCCGCCTCGGTGGTATCGCAGTCGCTGACCAGCGTGAGCAGCTCCAGCGGCGCCCCCAGTAACGCGAGGTGGGCCACCAGCGTTTCCATGCGAGCATCGGCAATATGGCTGTGGGTATGAAAGATCCCCGCCGCAATTTTGACGAGCTTACCAGGGTGTCCCACCAGCACAATTTGTCGGAACCCCAGACGTACGGCTTCTTCAATCATGTAGCCGACAAAATTGCTCATAGTGACCACAACCTGGGTGTCGATCCCCATCTGCTCACGCACAAAACGTTCGCCGTGGTTTCCTGGCACCAGTACGACACGCTCCAGCCCCGCCGCTCGCTTAATTTCCAGCTCCAGCGACAGTGAACGTTTCCAGCTTTCTTCAGACATCGGCGTGACGATCCCAGTCGTACCAATGATCGAAATGCCGCCCAGAATGCCAAGGCGGGAGTTGTAGGTTTTTTGCGCCCGCTCTTCGCCTTCCGGCGCGAAAATTTCAATTTGCGCCCCACGATTCGGACCAATCGCCTCACGAACCGCAGACTCAATGGTCTGACGAGGTGTGCGATTAATCGCCGAACTGCCCACTGGCAGGCCGATCCCTTTGCGGGTTACCGTGCCAACGCCTTCCCCGCCCTGAAGGGTTATCTCTTTGCTATCGTTTAACGTCACGCGGGCAAAAATCAGCATGCCGTGAGTGGCATCCACATCATCGCCACCGTCTTTGCGGATGGCGGCTATCGCCTGCTGTCCTTCGATATGCGGTGACTCTACGTTCAGACACAGCGTCACACCTGATGGCGTCACGATAGAAACCTGATGGATCAGGTGTTGGCGCAATACCATCAGCGCCGCCACTTTTGCCGCCGCCGTCGCGCACGATCCCGTGGTATATCCTTTACGCAGCGCTTTACCGTTGTGCCACACAGGCGTATCGAAGGACTCGCTCATCGCGCCCCCTGCATGTGATAAAGCATGGCGTTGACGATCGCGGCGGCGACGTTACTTCCTCCTTTACGACCTAACGCAGCAATGGCGGGCAGATTGCTTTGGGTCAGTGCATCTTTCGACTCTTCTGCACCGACGAACCCAACCGGTACACCAACTACGCCACTGACGGCCACATCATGCTCAAGCAGGCGGAACAGCGCTGTCGGCGCGTTGCCAAACACAAACAGCTTTTCCCCCTCTTCCTTCACCGCAATGTCAACGGCCGCCATTGACCGGGTAATGCCCTGCTCTTTTGCCGTCCGCACGACCCGCGGGTCGCTGATGTAGCAGCGGCATTCGCCACCGAATTTTGCCAGCAGCGTTTTATTAATCCCGGAAAGGGCCATAGTGGTATCGGTATAAATCACGCTCGAACGGCTAAGCGCCGCACAGAACTGCTCCAGCACATCACTGGAAAACCACAGAATGTCCAGCCAGTCGAAATCCGCTGTCGTGTGAATAACCCGCTTGATAATGGCTTCATGTAACGGGCTGGCAAACTGATAGTCCGGGCGGGTTTCACGGATGATCTCGCCAATAATGTCGAAACTTTTGGCCTCAATCGCCTGGGGTTGCTGGATATATTGCATTGTGTTGTCCTCAGGCTACACCGACCAGCAGCCACCGCAGCGCAATAAACAGCGCCAGTGCCAGCATCGATGCCACCCACATCAATCGAATCGTATGGGAAATGTCGTCTACCGAAATGTCGCGTTGTGCATCACCGATCCACGGTTTCTCAACGCGCTCGCCAAAGTAGTCATTAGGACCACCCAGACGAATTCCTAATGCCCCGGCAACGGACGCTTCTGACCACGCGCAGTTTGGGCTGCTGTGGTTGTAGCGATCGCGCCAGCCAATCTGCAAAGCACGCGCGCCGTCCTGGCGACATAAAAATGCCGCTGCGCCCAGCAGCAGCCAACTTAGTCTCGCGGGAATATAATTTGCGACATCGTCCAGACGAGCGCTGACCATACCGATAGCGCGGTATTTTTCATGTTTGTAACCCACCATGGAGTCAAGGGTGTTTACCGCTTTGTAGGCCATCGCCAGAGGCGCACCGCCGAGGAGCAAGAAGAACAGCGGCGCGATGATGCCATCAACGGTGTTCTCTGCCACGGTTTCCACTACGCCGCGATTGATCTGCTGTGGCTGTAATTGCGAGGTATCACGTCCTACAATCCATGACAGCTTTTCCCGACTTGCAGCAAGGTTACCGGCACGTAGCGGACGCTCGACATCCTGCGCGGCATTTGCCAGGCAGCGCCCGGCCAGCACGGCAAAGATCATCCAGACCTCAACCACCCAACCAAGCCAGGGATGAATAGAGTGCGCCAGCGCCAGTACTCCCCAGGACACAGCCCAGGTCAGCCCCACCACCACAATCCACATCACCGCGCCACCGATGCGTAGCGCACGGTCGCTATGGCAGTAACGCCGAACAACCCGTTGCACCGCAGAAATCAGATTGCCAATCCAGCGCACCGGATGCGGCCAGTTCTGCGGATCGCCGATGATAAAATCAAGCAGCCAGGCAACACACCACGCGAGGATGGTCATAGTGCGCTCCTCGCGGCTGCCAGCCAGTGGTTAAGCATCTGCGGACGTTGAGCAAAATGAACGTGTAGATAGCTGGCAAAGGTATTTCCCACCTGCCAACCGCCGGACCAGGCTTGCAGCGTTTTGCCATCGCGCACTTTGCGACAGTTCATCACCGCGGGGGTTTCAGGGGTAAAATCGGAGTAGTGGAATTCATGTCCGCGCAGCACTTCACCTTCTGCAGCTAACAACGTTTGCTGCGCGGCCTGCGCTTCGCAGTAGCCAAATCGGGTCAGACGTTTTCCCATTTTGCTGTGACCGGGAATGATATCCGCCATCAGCCAGGTATCACCCTGGCTGTCTTCCAGCGAACTGCCGAGATACATCAGCCCCCCGCACTCGGCATAAATCGCGACACCCTGCTGGTGCGCCGCCCGCAGTTGGTTAAGCATTGCAATATTACGGGCCAACGCCGCAGCATGTAACTCAGGATAGCCACCCCCCAGCCAGATCATCTGACAGTCGGGTAAACAGGTGTCGTGCAACGGGCTAAAACGGACAATCTTAAGCCCCGTGCGCTCCAGAAGCGTAATGTTGTCCGGGTAGTAGAAATTGAACGCTTCGTCATCGGCGATGGCAAGCGTTAGCCCTGCCCCGGCGTCTGCGGCGGGCAGCGCTGGCCATTCACCAGCAGGAAGCGTATCTAACTGGCTTAATCTCAGCAGCGCGTCGATATCAAGGGTTTGCTCCAGCGTCGCGGCAAACGCCTGCCACGGCTGCTGGTTGATAACCGACTCACGCGCGGTAACCAAACCCAGATGACGCTCGGGAAGCGCAACGCCTTCCATACGGGGAACGTAGCCTAAGACGGGTACAGCGCAGTAACGCTCAATCGCCACTTTCAGGAGCTGGTAATGCGTTTCGCTGTTAACCCGGTTAACAATAACGCCGGCAATATTCAGGGTTGGATCAAAATGCTGAAACCCCATTACCGTCGCGGCGATCGAAGTGGAAACGGCTTTGCCATCAACCAGTAGGATAACCGGACAGCCTAACTGTTTGGCCATCGCGGCGGTGCTGCAGTAGTTTGGGTCGGTGCCGTATCCGTCATACAACCCCATAACGCCTTCAATAACGGCGATATCCGCATGTTGCATGTGCTCGCGAAATAAAGCATTCAGGGTGGGGACGGGAAGCATGAAGCTATCAAGATTGCGGGAAGCAGTGCCGCATACCGCGGTATGCCAGCCGGTATCAAGGTAATCGGGGCCTACTTTGCAAGGCTGGACGCGTAAACCGCGTTTTTTCAACAAGCTCAACAAGCCCAGCGTCACCGTGGTTTTACCACAGCCGCTTCCGGTACCTGCAAGAACAAAAGCGTGAAAATTGGCCGCCATACCCTGATCCTGTTCAGGGTGGTAGGGGTGTAAAGATACCCAGTCTCTCGACTGTATGCATCTGAACCACCCACTTCCCACCGAAGTTGTTGGTAGTCACTGACAGGCAGGTCTTCTGGCTTAGCGTCATCCTCACCCGTCCTTCCCAATCTTGCGATCAGTGGTCAATACGGGGTCGTCAGCATCACAGCAGCGGGGGCTGCGGGGGATTCTCACCCCCTTCCCTACCACAAATGTGGCAAACCTGTCAGTTCAAGAGCCTGATTAATTAAGCTCTCTGTTATGAGGTAAATTCACGACCTCATGACAATAATTCAATTTAATATCTTGCCGGGTTCATTCAACCAATTACCTGGCATAAACCCACTTATTCATATGCTCGCATTCTGAATGAAAGTGCCAACAAAGAATAAAGAAAGTCATTCACAGAGACACTGTATCTCATCACAAAAATAAAAACTGGTGCAGTTTATCCCTCTAATACTAATATTTTGTTGCGCTATGACAATTTATTGACTGCTGTCGCTACTTTTCATTTTATAATGACTGGCATAGCGCCCTATATCAAAAATCGGCAATAGCAAAATATTGCCATTTAAGCGGATTCGCCACGTGAAATGACATTTATTTGTTGGCGAAATGCCTGCGGCGTGACCTGATACGTTTGACGAAAAACTTTGCAAAAATAACTGGTTTGCGAAAATCCTAAATTACGCGCAATGCTGGCTATGCTCCAGTCACTGTGGCAAAGCAGCTCTTTTGCACTGGCCATTCGCTGCTGGTTTACCCATGCGTTAAAACCGATACCATGATATTTTTTGAACAATTTGCTGAAATAGTAAGGGCTAAGGTAAACATGAGAGGCGACATCCTCCAGACGCAATTCGTCTGATAAATGCGCATCAATATAACGCAGTGCTTTTTTCATTTTGCTGTCATGAGGATTGGTACTGCGGTTAGCGCGTACCGGCTCTGACTGCTGCGGGTTATCTTTGATAACCACAAAATTAAGTTGTTTCTTAAGGCAATTTTCTACGATGAGCTTCAGCAGATCCGCTGAGGCGATGACTCGCGAATAGTCCATTTCCGGTACATTACGAAACTCGTTGACCAGTTCGGGATCGGCTTGCCAGCGGTCATCTACATTCAGAATATCAACCAAACCAACATCGTTACTTAAGCGTACCTGGCCACAAAGCACAAACCCTACCAGGTGCCCCGCAATGACCAGCGGAATTGAGAAATCGGTAAGTCCGGCGTGACAGCGATAGATGCAGGGTTGATCGGATTTAGAGGCTTCCAGCCCTCCACAGCGATCGCTCATACGACAACGGGTACTGTGCTGAGGATGCTGACGCATCAACTGGCAAAAAGGGGTGAAATTAAAAAGCTCAGAAATTTCATCACCGTGAATATTGACAACCACAACGGCCAGACTGGTGGCCTGCGCAAAATCCTGTGCGATTTTATTAATGAGTTCTGAGTTCAGGGCACTCGCAGAAATCATGATAAAACCTCTCAGTTAATTTATTGTTATAAATAAAACATATTATTCACATTCATTTTCACCCTGCCATCCTGAGCATTGATGAAAGTCGTAATTGAACATAACAAAAGTCTCCCATTCTTGGGAGACTTTTTGGGCAGTTCAGGATACCGGATCACGAAAACAGTTTTTACTTTTCAAAAATAAACTTCTTCTGTGAAGCTAGCTCTCATTTTCGTCCAGCTTACACGTATTACACGGTAAATTTTTGCCAATCAAATAACGATAAATTGCTGCACCCGCGCACGCGCCGATGATAGGGGCCACAATCGGTACAATGAAATAAGGGATATCACGCCCGCCGGTCATCGCAACATCTCCCCATCCGGCCATCCAGGCAAACAATTTAGGACCAAAATCACGCGCCGGATTCATCGCAAATCCGGTGAGCGGACCGGTGGATGCGCCGATAACAGCAACCAGAATACCAATCAGCAATGGTGCCAACGGACCTTTAGGAACGCCGTTACCGTCGTCAGTCAGCGCCATGATCATCCCCATAAGAATGGAGGTAATCACCACTTCGACCAACGCTGCCTGCCAGACGCTGAGCGCCGCCGCAGGATAAGTACTAAAAATACTGGCAAGGTGCAGGCTTTCCAGACTGCCGCGCACCATCTGGTGGACCGACTCATACTCGGTAAACAGACTGCCGTAGAGCAAATAAGCCAGCAAAGCGCCACCAAAGGCCCCCGCGACCTGCGCCACAGTGTAAGGTAATACTTTGCGCCCCGGAAAACAGGCAAACAGCCACAGTGCGATGGTGATAGCAGGGTTGAGATGCGCGCCAGAAATCCCGGCCGTCAGGTAGACTGCAAGCGAGATCCCCAGCCCCCAAATGATGCAGATCTCCCACAATCCCAGGCTGGCACCTGCGACTTTCAGAGCGCTCAGGCAGCCAATACCAAAAAACAAAAACAGCCCGGTACCCAAAAACTCAGCAATGCATTGCGCTTTTAGTGAATCGTTCATTGTGACACCTTCTAAGCAGAGTTCGTGTCTTTACCAGCGGACTCCTTACTGGCAAGTAGAATACTTCGAGGCTTACTATAAAAGGCCGTATCAGTAAATTGTTGGCATTCTGCGGATAGCTTGCCCTTTAAAATCGTGGCGCAATAGCAAATTCTTGCTACGCACTTTATTAAAACATTAGAGACAATCGGGATTACGCGTATTACACGGACATTTTCAAAACAATAAAATATTGCTATTAGCAGAAATCCGTTTTCAAACCACCATCACAATTTCATTTTTTTCGCATAGCAAATGATATTTATAATGTCACCAGAAAAAGTGTAAATGTGGAACTAACATAACTAAATAATCATATTAATGAAATTTAATATACCCATTAAAAACAACAATTTAAAATAATTAATAGCAATTTTATATCACCTTACCTCTATTATTTTTTCACTCTCAATTTCAAGTCAGCCATTCTTTTTCCTCGCTTCTTTTTATAGTCATGAACATCGGGACAACCCAGGCGAGGTCTTTATGCAACAAGAAGCGTTAGGAATGGTAGAAACCAAAGGCTTGACTGCAGCCATAGAGGCCGCAGATGCAATGGTGAAGTCAGCCAATGTAATGCTGGTCGGCTACGAAAAAATTGGTTCGGGGCTGGTAACAGTCATTGTCCGCGGCGATGTTGGCGCAGTCAAAGCAGCAACAGATGCAGGTGCCGCCGCAGCACGTAATGTGGGAGAAGTGAAAGCCGTACACGTCATCCCGCGCCCTCACACCGATGTAGAAAAAATCTTACCGAAGGGAATTAGCTAATGAGCAGCAATGAGCTGGTTGATCAGATCATGGCGCAGGTGATTGCTCGCGTGGCAACGCCGGAACAGCAGGCTATCCCTGAAAATAATCCTCCAACACGAGAAACGGCTATGGCAGAGAAAAGCTGCAGTTTAACGGAGTTTGTCGGTACTGCGATTGGCGACACCGTCGGTCTGGTAATCGCCAACGTGGACAGCGCCCTACTGGACGCAATGAAACTTGAAAAACGGTATCGCTCCATTGGCATCCTTGGCGCGCGTACTGGTGCAGGCCCGCACATCATGGCCGCAGATGAAGCGGTAAAAGCCACCAATACTGAAGTCGTCAGTATTGAGTTGCCACGTGATACCAAAGGCGGCGCGGGTCACGGTTCGCTGATTATTCTCGGCGGCAACGATGTTTCCGACGTGAAACGCGGAATTGAGGTTGCGCTGAAAGAACTGGATCGCACCTTTGGCGATGTGTATGCCAACGAAGCCGGTCACATCGAGATGCAATACACCGCACGCGCCAGCTACGCGCTGGAAAAAGCCTTTGGTGCACCGATTGGCCGTGCCTGTGGCGTGATCGTCGGCGCCCCGGCATCCGTTGGTGTCCTGATGGCTGATACTGCGCTGAAATCCGCCAACGTGGAAGTTGTGGCCTACAGCTCCCCTGCCCATGGCACCAGCTTCAGTAACGAAGCCATTCTGGTCATTTCAGGCGATTCCGGCGCTGTGCGTCAGGCCGTTATCTCCGCCCGCGAAATCGGTAAAACCGTACTCGGGACCCTCGGCTCAGAACCGAAAAACGATCGTCCGTCCTACATCTGATATCAGTGAGGCTGATTCATGAGATCGAAAAGATTTGAAGCACTGGCGAAGCGCCCTGTGAATCAGGATGGCTTCGTTAAGGAGTGGATCGAAGAAGGCTTCATTGCGATGGAAAGCCCGAACGACCCTAAACCGTCGATTAAAATCGTCAACGGTACAGTCACAGAACTGGACGGCAAATCCGCCAGTGAATTTGACTTAATTGACCATTTCATTGCCCGCTATGGCATTAACCTGGCGCGCGCTGAAGAAGTCATGGCGATGGACTCAGTAAAACTTGCCAATATGCTTTGCGACCCTAACGTGAAGCGCAAAGACATTGTGCCGCTGACCACCGCAATGACCCCGGCAAAAATTGTCGAAGTGGTGTCCCATATGAACGTCGTTGAGATGATGATGGCCATGCAGAAAATGCGTGCTCGCCGTACACCGTCTCAGCAGGCGCACGTCACTAACGTTAAAGATAATCCAGTGCAGATTGCCGCTGATGCGGCTGAAGGCGCCTGGCGCGGATTTGACGAACAGGAAACGACGGTTGCCGTTGCGCGTTATGCACCCTTTAACGCCATTGCGCTGTTAGTCGGCTCACAGGTTGGGCGCCCTGGCGTATTAACCCAGTGCTCGCTGGAAGAAGCGACCGAACTTAAACTCGGTATGTTAGGCCACACCTGTTATGCGGAAACCATTTCTGTTTATGGTACTGAACCCGTCTTTACCGACGGCGATGACACGCCATGGTCGAAAGGTTTCCTCGCCTCTTCCTACGCCTCACGCGGTCTGAAAATGCGCTTTACCTCCGGCTCTGGCTCAGAAGTTCAGATGGGTTACGCCGAAGGTAAATCGATGCTTTACCTTGAAGCCCGCTGTATTTACATCACCAAAGCCGCTGGCGTACAGGGTTTACAAAATGGTTCAGTAAGCTGCATCGGCGTGCCTTCCGCTGTGCCATCAGGCATTCGTGCGGTGTTAGCTGAAAAC
Organism: Citrobacter sp. 21OH12SH02A-Citro; assembly: GCF_027919895.1. Classification (NCBI taxonomy): domain Bacteria; kingdom Pseudomonadati; phylum Pseudomonadota; class Gammaproteobacteria; order Enterobacterales; family Enterobacteriaceae; genus Citrobacter; species Citrobacter sp. 21OH12SH02A-Citro. Next base: position 1,882,031 of record NZ_CP114801.1, on the reverse strand, counting down.
CTGATCTGTTCCTCCCTGGATCTGGAGTGTGCCTCCAGTAACGACCAAACCTTTACCCACTCGGATATGCGTCGTACTGCCCGCCTGCTGATGCAGTTCCTGCCGGGTACTGACTTCATTTCTTCCGGTTATTCCGCTGTACCGAACTACGACAATATGTTTGCGGGTTCGAACGAGGATGCCGAAGATTTTGACGACTACAACGTTCTCCAGCGAGACCTCAAGGTAGATGGGGGTCTGCGTCCGGTTCGTGAAGAAGACGTTATCGCCATTCGTAATAAAGCGGCACGTGCACTGCAGGCCGTCTTTGCCGGGATGGGATTACCGCCAATCACTGATGAAGAAGTGGAAGCGGCGACTTACGCCCACGGTTCGAAAGATATGCCGGAGCGAAACATCGTTGAAGATATCAAGTTTGCGCAAGAGATCATCAATAAAAACCGTAACGGTCTGGAAGTGGTGAAAGCCCTTGCTCAGGGCGGGTTTACCGATGTCGCTCAGGACATGCTCAACATCCAGAAAGCCAAGTTAACCGGGGATTATCTGCATACCTCCGCCATTATCGTTGGCGACGGACAGGTGCTATCCGCAGTAAATGACGTCAATGACTATGCCGGTCCGGCTACAGGTTATCGCCTACAAGGCGAACGCTGGGAAGAGATCAAAAACATCCCTGGCGCACTTGATCCCAACGAACTTGGCTAAGGGGTGAAAAATGGAAATCAATGAAAAGCTGCTGCGCCAGATAATTGAAGACGTACTGTCTGAAATGCAAACCAGCGACAAACCCGTCTCATTCCGCGCATCGACAGCGGCTAGCGCACCACAGGCTGCAGCGGCGCAGGGCGACAGCTTTCTGACCGAGATTGGCGAAGCCAAACAAGGCCAGCAGCAAGACGAAGTGATTATTGCCGTAGGTCCCGCGTTTGGACTGTCGCAAACCGTCAATATCGTAGGGATCCCGCATAAGAACATCTTGCGCGAAGTGATTGCGGGTATTGAAGAAGAAGGCATTAAAGCGCGCGTTATCCGCTGCTTTAAATCCTCCGATGTGGCATTTGTCGCCGTGGAAGGTAACCGTCTGAGCGGTTCCGGGATCTCTATCGGCATCCAGTCAAAAGGCACCACGGTAATCCACCAGCAGGGGTTACCGCCGCTTTCTAACCTGGAGCTGTTCCCTCAGGCACCACTTCTGACGCTGGAAACCTATCGTCAGATCGGTAAAAACGCCGCGCGTTATGCCAAGCGTGAATCTCCGCAACCGGTCCCTACTCTGAATGACCAGATGGCTCGTCCTAAGTACCAGGCGAAATCGGCCATTCTGCACATTAAAGAGACCAAATACGTCGTGACGGGCAAAAACCCGCAGGAACTGCGCGTGGCGCTTTGATAAAGGATAACTCCATGAATACCGACGCAATTGAATCGATGGTTCGGGATGTGCTGAGCCGGATGAACAGCCTGCAAGGCGAGCCCGCGACGCCGGCCGCGGCGAGTTCATCAGCACATACCGCGAAAGTCACGGATTACCCTCTCGCGAATAAACATCCTGAGTGGGTAAAAACCGCAACCAACAAAACTCTGGATGACTTCACGCTCGAAAATGTTCTGAGCAACAAAGTGACGGCGCAGGACATGCGCATCACCCCTGAAACGCTGCGCCTTCAGGCGGAAATCGCCAAAGATGCCGGACGTGACAGACTGGCGATGAACTTCGAGCGCGCCGCTGAGCTAACCGCTGTACCTGACGATCGCATTCTTGAGATCTACAACGCGCTGCGCCCATACCGCTCAACGAAAGACGAGCTGATGGCTATCGCTGACGATCTCGAAAATCGTTATCAGGCAAAGATCTGTGCAGCTTTCGTTCGTGAAGCGGCAGCGCTGTACGTTGAGCGTAAAAAACTCAAAGGCGACGACTAACTCAGGGACAGGATCATGCGATATATAGCTGGCATTGACATAGGCAACTCATCAACGGAAATCGCTCTGGCTACCCTCGATGAGTCTGGCGCACTGAGCATCACCGGCAGCGCGCTGGCAGAAACCACCGGAATTAAAGGCACATTACGTAATGTGTTTGGTATTCAGGAGGCACTTTCGCTGGCAGCAAAAAACGCCGGTATCAATGTCAGCGATATTTCGCTCATCCGTATCAATGAAGCCACCCCGGTCATTGGTGACGTCGCGATGGAAACGATAACCGAAACCATCATCACTGAATCCACCATGATCGGCCATAACCCTAAAACGCCGGGCGGCGTCGGATTAGGCGTTGGCGTCACTATTACGCCGGAAGACCTGCTCAGCCGTCCGGCGGATACGCCCTATATTCTGGTGGTGTCATCGGCCTTTGATTTCGCCGATGTCGCCACGATGATTAATGCCTCCGTCCGCGCCGGATACCAGTTAACTGGCGTTATTTTGCAGCAGGACGATGGCGTATTAGTCAGTAATCGTCTGACTCACCCCCTGCCTATCGTCGATGAAGTCCTTCATATCGACCGCATCCCGTTAGGTATGCTGGCTGCCATTGAGGTCGCAATTCCAGGAAAAGTCATTGAAACGCTTTCTAACCCTTACGGGATTGCGACCGTTTTTGGCCTCAACGCCGACGAGACTAAAAACATTGTCCCGATGGCGCGGGCGCTGATCGGCAATCGTTCTGCCGTGGTCGTGAAAACACCGTCAGGTGATGTGAAAGCACGAGCCATTCCTGCCGGAAATCTGGAGCTACAGTCGCAGGATCGTACCGTACGGGTCGACGTTGCAGCTGGCGCTGAAGCGATTATGAAAGCGGTTGGCGAATGCCCGAAACTGGATAACGTCACCGGAGAGGCTGGCACCAATATTGGCGGCATGCTGGAGCATGTGCGCCAGACAATGGCTGAATTAACCAACAAACCCAGCCACGAAATTTTTATTCAGGACCTGCTGGCAGTCGATACCTCGGTTCCCGTCAGCGTGACCGGCGGGCTAGCCGGTGAGTTCTCGCTGGAACAGGCTGTCGGCATTGCTTCCATGGTGAAATCAGACCGCCTGCAAATGGCGATGATTGCTCAGGAAATCACGCAAAAGCTCAATATTGACGTCCAGGTTGGTGGCGCCGAAGCCGAAGCTGCCATTCTGGGGGCATTAACCACCCCCGGCACGACGCGGCCACTGGCTATTCTGGACCTCGGTGCAGGATCGACTGACGCCTCCATCATCAACCCGAAAGGCGAAATTATCGCCACGCACCTGGCGGGTGCGGGCGATATGGTCACGATGATTATTGCCCGTGAACTGGGGCTGGAAGACCGTTATCTCGCTGAAGAGATCAAAAAGTACCCGCTGGCTAAAGTCGAGAGCTTGTTCCATCTTCGCCACGAAGATGGCAGCGTCCAGTTCTTCCCTACACCTCTCCCACCAACGGTTTTTGCCCGCGTATGCGTAGTAAAACCCGATGAACTGGTGCCACTGCCAGGCGAACTGGCGCTGGAGAAAGTCCGGGCCATTCGCCGCAGCGCTAAGGAACGCGTTTTCGTCACCAACGCACTCAGAGCGCTACGTCAGGTGAGTCCGACCGGGAACATTCGGGATATTCCCTTTGTGGTGCTGGTTGGCGGCTCATCCCTGGACTTTGAAGTTCCGCAACTGGTCACCGATGCGCTGGCGCACTATCGCCTGGTTGCCGGGCGCGGCAACATTCGTGGCACCGAAGGTCCGCGCAACGCGGTCGCGACAGGGCTGATTCTCTCCTGGTACAAGGCATTCGCTCATGGAAAGTAATCTCACCACGCCAGCCATCGTTATCTTCGCCACTGCTGGATGCACTGACGTCTGGAGTGATGTGCTGCTGGGTATTGAAGAAGAAGGGATCCCCTTTGTGATTCAGGAGAGCCCGTCAACTGACGTTATCCACAACGCATGGCTGGCAGCTTGCCAATCGCCACTGCTGGTTGGCATTGGCTGCAGTCGCGAAAAACTGGTCGTGCACTATAAAAACTTACCCACATCAGCGCCACTATTTACGCTGACGTATCAACAAGATAACCATGCCAGACGCAGCATTGGTAATAACGCTGCGCGGCTGGTTAAAGGCATTCCGTTTCGGGAATGCCACTCATAACCCACAGGAGAAAAGCAGTATGAATAACGCACTGGGACTGGTTGAAACAAAAGGGCTCGTCGGCGCTATTGAAGCCGCTGATGCCATGGTGAAATCCGCAAACGTGCAGTTGGTTGGTTACGAAAAAATCGGCTCAGGCCTTATCACCGTTATGGTTCGCGGCGATGTCGGCGCAGTGAAAGCTGCCGTAGATGCAGGAAGCGCTGCAGCAAGCGCCGTTGGCGAGGTGAAATCCTGCCACGTTATCCCACGTCCGCACAGCGACGTTGAAGCCATTTTACCTAAATCCGCATAAGTCGTTGCAACCAAGGAGCACAGCGTGAAGCAATCACTGGGATTACTTGAAGTTAGTGGTCTGGCATTAGCCATCAGTTGCGCGGACGTCATGGCGAAAGCCGCCTCCATCACGCTGGTGGGCCTCGAAAAAACCAACGGTTCAGGCTGGATGGTGATCAAGATAATCGGGGATGTGGCCTCCGTCCAGGCGGCCATTTCCACCGGTGTCAGTTTCGCTGACCAGCGAGATGGACTGGTGGCTCATAAAGTCATATCCAGACCAGGGGATGGCATTCTGTCACATAGCGTCACCCCGGAGTCTGAGCCAGCGCCCGCCCCGACACCGGTCGTACCACATGAAGAGATGACTGAGGACCATGCAGCGCCCGAAGTGCCGCAAGATGCAGAGTTGATTAGCTGCAATCTGTGTCTTGACCCTGCCTGCCCCCGTCAAAAGGGCGAGCCGCGCTCTCTTTGTCTGTACTCAGGCAAACGAGGTGAAGCGTGATGGATAAACAGCAACTGGAGACAACGGTCACCAAAGTTCTGGATGAAATGCGTGAGCGCCCTATTCCGCTAGGGATCTCTAATCGTCATATTCATCTATGCGCTGAAGATTACGACCGCTTGTTTCCCAATCACCCTATTAGTGAGAAAAAAGAGCTGCTGCAGCCCGGACAATATGCAGCAGACCAGACCGTCACACTGGTGGGACCAAAAGGTCAGTTAAAAAATGTGCGCTTACTCGGCCCACTGCGTAGCACCAGTCAGGTCGAAATTTCTCGTACCGACGCTCGTACGTTGGGAATTGCTGCTCCACTACGGATGTCAGGCAGTATCGAGGGCACGCCAGGCGTTCGCCTTATCAGTCCATTTGCTGAACTGGACTTAGCATCCGGGGTAATCGTCGCCCAACGCCATATCCATATGTCGCCGCTCGATGCCCTAATCCTGCGCGTTTCCCATGGCGATAAAGTCTCTGTTGCCATTAATGGCGATGAACGTCGACTGATTTTCGATAACGTCGCCGTACGCGTTTCGCCGGATATGCGCCTTGAAATGCATATCGATACCGACGAAGCCAATGCTGCGGGCGCAGATAATCCGCAGGCATTTGCCACACTGGTGAGCCCACGATGAACAACGAACTGCTGCAACGCATTATCGAGGAGGTTGTTTCCCGATTAAAAAAACGCGCGGAAAGCACGCTCTCGCTTAGCGTCGCGCAGTTACGGGAAATCGAACCACGGACATTGTGCTGCCAGTACTCGTCGCTCCACCTCCTGCAGGCGGACCTGCCATTGCTGGAGCAAATTGCCGAGGGCTGCGCGGACAACATATCGGTGGTAACGATCCACGAAGCGCTGGCATGCGGAGTCCGCGTGAAAATTTCACTACAACACCGATTGTTACCCGCAATCCCCGTTAGAAAACTTGCGCGTCTGCCTCTGGAGTTCAGTGACGAGCTGGGCCGAATCATCGTTTTGCATCCTGACAAACTTCTCAGCTATGCCGACGTCGCCCAACTGAAGGGCGGCGTTCTGGTGCTACGTCGTCGATGTGTCGTGACGGCTCTGGCTCAGGACGCCGTCGGTACGCGAAATGTCCAATTAATTAAGCAGGAGTGAGCTATGCATCTGGCACGGGTTACAGGCGTTGTGGTTTCCACGCAAAAATCTTCATCACTGGTGGGGAAGAAACTGTTGCTGGTACGTCGGGTGAGTGCGGACGGAGAACTTCCCGCGTCCCCTGTGAGTGGAGATGAAGTCGCGGTTGATTCTGTCGGCGCTGGAACTGGAGAACTGGTATTACTCAGCAGTGGCTCCAGCGCCAGACACGTTTTTTCCGGCCCTAATGAGGCCATCGATCTGGCTATTGTCGGCATTGTCGACACGCTTTCTCGTTAGGAGGAACTATGGCGATTTATACCCGCACTGGCGATGCCGGCACAACGGCCCTCTTTACCGGGCAACGCGTGAGCAAAACGCACCCGCGCGTCGAGGCTTACGGTACGCTGGACGAACTTAATGCGGCGCTTAGCCTGTGTGTTTGCGCAGCGAAAAACCCACAGCACCGCCAGTTACTCGAAAACATTCAACTGCAGCTTTTTTGGTTCAGCGCCGAGCTGGCAAGCGAAAGCGAACAGCCAGCGCCAGAGCAGCGCTACATCAGCTCAGAAGAAATTGCCGCGCTGGAGGCCGCCATTGATACCGCGATGGGGAGAGTGCCCCCCCTACGCAGCTTTATTTTACCTGGCCGCAGCGAAGCCGCCAGCCGTCTGCACTTTGCCCGCACGCTGGCCCGCCGCGCAGAGAGGCGACTGGTCGAACTCTCCACCGAGATTTCCGTCAGACACGTGCTGATGCGTTATATCAATCGCCTCTCCGACTGCTTATATGCGCTTGCACGAGCAGAAGATCATGACGCCCATCAAAACAACATTATTCAGAAAGTGGCGGAGCGTTATCTCGCAGCCATCCGTACATCAGCCACCAGGGAGCCGGCTATGTCTCTGTCTTTTCAGGAACTCCACCAACTCACTCGCGCTGCGGTAACGAGAGCAGAAGAACTTCAGGTTCCGGTCGTCATCAGCATTGTTGATGCGAATGGGACCCAAACGGTGACCTGGCGCATGCCTGACGCATTACTCGTCAGTAGCGAACTGGCACCGAAAAAAGCCTGGACCGCCGTGGCAATGAAAACCGCCACGCATGAGCTGACATCGGCAGTGCAGCCAGGCGCCGCGCTTTACGGTCTGGAAAGCCATATGCAGGGAAAAGTCGTCACCTTCGGTGGCGGGTACGCATTATGGCGTGAGGGGTTACTCCTTGGGGGTCTTGGCATCAGCGGGGGAAGCGTTGAGCAGGATATGGACATTGCAGAAACGGCCATTGCGGCAATTAACGTGAGAATACATCAATGAACACTTCAGAACTTGAAACCCTTATTCGTAACATTTTGAGTGAGCAACTTGCCCCGGCAAAAGCAGAAGTTAAGGGTAATGGAATTTTTCCGTCCGTTAGCGAAGCGATCGATGCCGCTCATCAGGCTTTTCTGCGTTATCAGCAATGTCCATTGAAAACCCGCAGCGCCATCATTAACGCCCTGCGAGAAGAGCTGACGCCTCACCTTGCTTCATTGGCTGCTGAAAGCGCTGCCGAAACGGGAATGGGCAACAAAGAGGATAAGTTCCTTAAAAATAAAGCTGCGTTGGATAATACCCCGGGTATCGAAGATCTCACCACTACGGCGCTTACCGGTGACGGCGGCATGGTGTTATTCGAGTATTCACCCTTTGGCGTGATTGGTTCCGTCGCCCCCAGTACCAACCCGACTGAAACCATTATTAACAACAGCATCAGTATGCTGGCTGCGGGAAATAGCGTTTATTTTAGCCCACATCCAGGTGCAAAAGCGGTCTCACTGAAGCTGATTACCATGATTGAAGATATTGCTTTTCGCTGCTGCGGGATTCGGAATCTTGTCGTCACGGTCACAGAACCCACTTTTGAGGCTACCCAGCAGATGATGGCGCACCCTAAAATCGCAGTTCTGGCGATTACCGGTGGTCCAGGCATTGTTGCTATGGGCATGAAAAGCGGGAAAAAAGTCATTGGCGCAGGCGCAGGCAATCCTCCCTGCATTGTTGATGAAACAGCCGACCTGGTTAAGGCGGCGGAAGATATCATCAATGGCGCATCCTTTGATTACAACCTCCCCTGCATTGCTGAGAAGAGCCTGATTGTTGTTGATGCCGTTGCCGAACGACTGGTTCAACAAATGCAGTCTTTTGGCGCGATGCGACTCAATAGCGAAGAGACAGACAAACTGCGCGCAGTTTGTCTGCCAGAAGGAATAGCCAATAAACAACTGGTAGGGAAAAGCCCGGCAACCTTACTGGAAGCCGCGGGAATACCGGTTCCGGCAAAAGCACCTCGATTACTGATAGGTATCGTCAAGGCTGACGACCCATGGGTTACCAGCGAGCAACTGATGCCAATGCTCCCCATCGTAACGGTGAGCGATTTTGACAGCGCGTTAACGTTGGCCCTGAAGGTTGAAGAGGGATTGCATCACACCGCCATTATGCATTCGCAAAATGTGTCACGTCTGAACCTTGCCGCGCGCACGCTTCAGACCTCCATTTTTGTGAAAAATGGCCCCTCTTATGCTGGGATTGGCGTTGGTGGTGAAGGCTTTACCACCTTCACCATCGCAACGCCGACCGGTGAAGGAACGACATCTGCGCGCACTTTCGCACGCTCTCGTCGTTGCGTGCTGACAAACGGTTTTTCTATTCGCTAATGGGGCCGTTATGAAAAGCTTTTCACTGCAAACTCGATTGTACAGCGGCCAGGGAAGCCTGGATGTGCTTAAGCGCTTCACGAATAAGCATATCTGGATTATCTGCGATGGTTTTCTCGCGCGTTCTCCCCTGATTGAAAAGCTGCGCGACGCGCTGCCAGCGGATAACCGCATCAGCATTTTCAGCGATATCACCCCCGATCCCACCATTAGCACGGTAGTACAAGGGATTGCGCAAATGCAGTCCCTACGACCGGACGTCGTCATTGGTTTTGGCGGTGGCTCTGCACTGGACGCCGCAAAAGCCATCGTCTGGTTCAGCCGACAGTTCGGTATTGAGATTGAAACCTGCGTTGCAATTCCCACCACCAGCGGCACGGGATCGGAGGTGACCAGCGCCTGCGTGATTAGCGATCCGGATAAAGGCATTAAGTATCCATTATTTAATAATGCGCTTTATCCGGACATGGCCATCCTTGATCCGACGCTGGTCGTCAGCGTTCCGCCAGCCATAACCGCGAATACCGGCATGGACGTATTAACGCATGCGCTGGAGGCTTACGTGTCCACGAAAGCCAGCGACTTCACCGATGCACTGGCTGAAAAAGCGGCACAAATTGTCTTCCAGTACCTGCCTGTCGCCGTCAGCAAAGGCGACTGCCTGGCAACCAGAGGAAAAATGCACAACGCGTCAACGCTCGCGGGAATGGCATTCAGTCAGGCTGGTCTGGGTATCAATCATGCGATTGCCCATCAGTTGGGCGGCCAGTTTCATCTGCCCCACGGACTTGCCAATGCGCTGCTGCTGACCCATGTCATTCATTTTAATGCCCGCGATCCGCGGGCTGCGAAGCGCTATGCCCGTTTCGCTAAAGCCTGCCACCTATGCCCGGATAACGCGAACGATACGGCGGCACTGAATGCGCTAATTCGTCATATAGAGCTACTCAAAAAACAGTGTGCGTTACCTTCTTTTGCTGACGCGCTTAAAGACGGAAAGCAAGCCTGGTCACAACGTATACCGTCGATGGTTCAGGCCGCGCTGGCTGATGTCACGCTGCAAACCAATCCTCGTGTTGCCGACGCCAGCGCCATGCAGGAACTGCTTGAGGAATTATTATGAAGACAGCCATGACGGCAGAGTCCACGCTTTATGATGCGCAGACAATTCGCGAACGCGTTCGCGCAGCGGGTGTTGTCGGGGCCGGAGGCGCAGGCTTTCCTGCTCACGTAAAATTACAGGCGCAGGTCGATACGTTTCTGGTCAATGCGGCAGAATGTGAACCGATGCTGAAAGTTGACCAGCAATTGATGGCCGTTCAGGCAGAGCGACTTATCCGTGGCGTTCAATATGCCATGACGGCTACCGGGGCCAGGGCCGGTATTATTGCGCTGAAAGAGAAATATCAAAGGGCTATCAATGCATTAACGCCCCTTCTGCCTGCCGGGATCCGCTTACATATTTTGCCTGATGTCTACCCGGCTGGTGACGAGGTTTTGACCATCTGGATGGCAACGGGCCGGCGAGTTCCGCCTGCCGCGCTGCCGGTCAGCGTCGGCGTGGTGGTCAATAACGTCCAGACGGTGCTCAACATCGCCAGAGCCGTTGAGCAGCAGTATCCGGTTACGCGCCGTACCCTGACCGTTAACGGCGCGGTCGCCAGACCAATCACTCTTACCGTCCCTATCGGAATGTCTTTACGTGAGGTTCTGGCGCTGGCCGGTGGTGCTACCGTTGACGATCCCGGTTTTATTAACGGTGGTCCGATGATGGGCGGGCTGATTACCTCACTGGATACCCCAGTCAGCAAGACCACCGGGGGACTGCTGGTTTTACCAAAGTCTCATGCGTTGATTCAGCGGCGAATGCAGGATGAACGCACCGTGCTTTCCGTCGCAAAAACCGTTTGCGAGCAGTGTCGGTTGTGTACGGATTTGTGCCCAAGACATTTGATCGGCCATGAATTATCGCCGCACCTGCTGGTTCGCGCGGTTAATTATCAGCAGGCGGCCACACCGCAGTTACTGCTCACGGCCCTGACCTGTTCAGAATGCAATGTATGTGAAAGCGTAGCCTGTCCGGTTGGGATTTCACCGATGCGAATCAACCGCATGCTTAAACGCGAGCTACGGGCGCTCAACCATCGTTATGAAGGGCCGTTAAATCCTGAGGATGAAATGGCGAAGTATCGGCTTATTCCGGTGAAGCGCCTTATTACCAAACTGGGCCTTAGCGACTGGTATCACGATGCGCCACTGACTGAGACTGATTATCCCACGGATAAAACGACGCTGTTGCTACGCCAGCATATTGGTGCCAGCGCCATCCCATGTGTACTGCAGGGCGAACACGTTGTTCGCGGTCAATGCGTTGCCGATGTGCCCTCCGGTGCATTAGGCGCACCTGTCCACGCCAGTATTGACGGTATTGTCAGCGAAATTACTGAGCAATCCATCACGGTAATAAGAGGTTAATCATGTCTCAGGCTATAGGGATTTTAGAACTCACCAGCATTGCCAAAGGAATGGAAGCGGGCGATGCCATGTTAAAAAGCGCGAATGTGAATTTACTTGTCAGCAAGACCATCTGCCCGGGTAAATTTCTGCTCATGCTCGGTGGTGACGTAGGCGCAGTACAACAGGCGATCGCCACCGGAACTTCTCTTGCTGGCGATATGCTCGTTGATAGTCTGGTACTACCCAACATTCACGCCAGCGTACTTCCTGCGATCAGTGGACTTAACAGCGTGGATAAGCGTCAGGCCGTTGGCATTGTTGAAACATGGAGCGTTGCGGCCTGCATCTGCGCCGCCGACCGTGCGGTTAAAGCCTCCAATGTCACGCTGGTACGCGTCCATATGGCATTTGGTATCGGTGGCAAGTGCTACATGGTTGTCGCTGGCGATGTGTCTGATGTGAATAACGCAGTGACAGTTGCCAGTGAAAGTGCGGGTGAAAAAGGTCTGTTGGTTTACCGTTCGGTCATCCCTCGTCCGCATGAAAGCATGTGGCGACAGATGGTGGAGGGATAATGGAAAGACAACCCACCACGGATCGTATGATTCAGGAATATGTTCCTGGCAAGCAGGTTACGCTGGCGCATCTTATCGCTAATCCAGGTAAAGATTTGTTCAAGAAACTGGGATTACCAGAGTCGGTTTCCGCAATCGGTATTCTGACGATTACCCCCAGCGAAGCCTCAATCATCGCCTGTGATATCGCCACGAAATCCGGGGCGGTAGAGATTGGTTTTCTCGACCGTTTTACCGGCGCAGTGGTACTGACAGGCGATGTTTCCGCTGTTGAGTACGCGCTGAAACAGGTAACCCGGACGCTGGGCGAAATGATGCGTTTTACCGCCTGTCCCATCACCCGGACATAATCTCATGAAACGCATAATGCTAATTGGCCCCAGCCAGTGCGGTAAAACGTCACTCACGCAGTGCATGCGGGGAGAGGCGCTTCACTATCAGAAGACCCAGGCCATTGTCTGGTCTCCCACAACGATAGACACACCGGGTGAATATCTCGAAAACCGCTGCCTGTACAGCGCGCTGCTGGCCAGCGCCTGTGAAGCAGACATCATCGCGCTGGTTCTCAATGCTGACGCGCCGTGGTCACCTTTTTCTCCAGGTTTTACTGGCCCGATGAACCGACCCGTTATCGGCCTCGTCACCAAAGCCGATTTAGCCAGCCCGCAGCGTATTTCTCTCGTGGAGAGTTGGTTAGTTCAGGCTGGCGCGCAAAAAGTATTTTTCACCAGCGCGCTGGAGAATACCGGGGTCGATGAGATGTTCATTTTTCTGAATGCAAAGGAATCTTCATGTCTCACAAAATAATGGCCATTAATGCAGGTAGTTCCTCGCTTAAGTTTCAGCTCCTGGCGATGCCGCAGGGTGAAATGATTTGCCAGGGACTGATCGAGCGTATCGGTATGTCTGATGCGCAGGTCACCCTAAAAGCACCAGCGCAAAAATGGCAGGAGACTTTGCCCGTAGCCGATCACCGTGAAGCAGTAACGTTGCTACTGGAAAAACTGCTCAGCCACAATATTATCAGCAGTCTGGAAGAGATCGACGGCGTTGGCCATCGCGTCGCACACGGTGGAGAATCCTTCAAAGATTCCGCGCGGGTAACTGATGAAACACTGGCGGAAATCGAACGCCTTGCGGAACTGGCACCGCTTCATAACCCGGTTAATGCGTTGGGGATTGCGGTATTTCGCCAGCTACTGCCGAAAACGCCGGCCGTTGCGGTTTTTGACACGGCTTTTCATCAGACCCTTGATGAGCCTTCTTTCATCTATCCTCTGCCCTGGCGCTACTATTCAGAGCTGGGTATTCGTCGTTATGGTTTTCATGGTACCAGCCACAAGTATGTCAGCGCTCAGCTTGCTGAAAAGCTGGGCGTGCCGCTCAGCGCCCTGCGGGTTGTTTGTTGTCATCTGGGCAACGGCAGCAGCATCTGCGCTATTAAAGGCGGACATTCGGTGAATACCTCCATGGGTTTTACGCCGCAGTCTGGCGTAATGATGGGCACGCGAAGTGGCGATATTGATCCATCCATTCTGCCGTGGATTGCCCTGCGTGAAGGCAAAACCCCGCAGCAGCTCAACCAATTGCTCAACAATGAGTCCGGATTACTCGGAGTTTCTGGTGTTTCACCCGACTACCGGGACGTTGAACATGCCGCAGATACGGGCAATCACCAGGCAGCACTGGCGTTGACGCTTTTTGCCGAGCGGATTCGCGCCACTATTGGCAGCTATATTATGCAGATGGGCGGTCTGGATGCGCTGGTGTTTACCGGGGGAATTGGTGAAAATTCAGCGCGTGCTCGCGCCGCGATTTGCCACAACCTGAATTTCTTAGGTCTGGCCGTTGATGAAGAAAAAAATCAGCGTAACGCCACCTTTATTCAAACGGAAAATGCGGTGGTTAAAGTGGCGGTGATTAATACCAATGAAGAGCTGATGATAGCCCAGGACGTTATGCGTTTAGCGATATCAGAAACTGTGACATTGGGCATTCCCGCCTGATATTGCCGCACCGCAAATTGCGGCAAATCATGGTAATAGCGCGATCGCCATGACACTATGCGCCGAGGATTGCTGAACACAAAGGTGAAGACGTGGCTGTTGCGCAATGTCCCGCATCGTGCGGAGAACTTATCCAGGGCTGGATTCTGGGCAGTGAGAAACTGGTCTCCTGCCCGGTCGAATGGTATAGCACCGTTGAGGTTACTTCAGGCTCACCGCTGACAGATGAACGTCCACTTTCTCGGGCAATGGTTGACAGGTTATTACAGCACTGGCAGTACCCGGCGCATCTCAGTCAGGATATCCGGATAGATGTTCAGTCAACCATTCCCATCGCGAAAGGAATGGCCAGCAGCACTGCGGATATTGCCGCCACGGCCATCGCCGCAGCGCATTATCTGGGCCATCAGCTGGACGAGCCAACACTGGCACAGCTTTGCGTTTCTCTGGAGCCAACCGACAGCACCGTTTTTCGTAAGCTAACCCTTTTCGATCATAACAACGCTTCCACGCAAATTGGTTGTGAAGCTCAGCCTCAACTCGATCTGCTGGTTCTCGAAAGCCCTGAAACATTGCGTACCGCGGATTATCACCGTATTCCACGTCATTCCGGCTTGCAGGCGGGAGCTGCGGCCCTCCAACGGGCATGGGAAAAAGTACAGGAAGCCTGTATTAGCCAAAATCCTTACCGGTTGGGAGAAGCGGCTACGCTTAGCGCAATCGCCAGCCAACTGCTGTTGCCAAAGCCGGATTTTGATTCACTATTAGCACTGGTGGAAGAATGTGATTTATACGGCGTCAACGTCGCGCACAGCGGCAGCGTAGTCGGACTGATGCTGGACAGAAATCGTCATGATGTGGATTACATTAAATGGATGCTGACGCAGAAAAAACTTACGATTCACTGGCCGGAACAGCATTTGTTACGCATGGTGACGGGCGGGGTCGAACTGCAATAAGGGTCGCCGCGCGGCAGCGACCCGGACAAGCATAAAATCGTTACTCGGCTTTCGCTTCGCCGTTTTTCACTTCGCCCATGGCTTTCAGCTTTTTAGAGATATCGCGGCGTTCTTTAGAGATCTCGGCGTTTTTGATGATGTAGTCATCAACACGATCTTCATAATCGCTTTTCATGCTGGCAATGATGCCCTGAATCGCTTCCACGCTCATACCTGGCTTGATGTAGTCGCTCAGGTTGTCCAACAGCAGAACGCGTTTCTGGTTGTCACGGATCTTTTTCTCAACGTCCTGGATTTCACGTTGCAGTTTGTTTTTACGACGGAACAGACGAA
Source organism: Citrobacter sp. 21OH12SH02A-Citro (assembly GCF_027919895.1). Classification (NCBI taxonomy): domain Bacteria; kingdom Pseudomonadati; phylum Pseudomonadota; class Gammaproteobacteria; order Enterobacterales; family Enterobacteriaceae; genus Citrobacter; species Citrobacter sp. 21OH12SH02A-Citro. The sequence continues at coordinate 1,867,009 of NZ_CP114801.1, read as the reverse complement.
CAAATTCCAGCACGTCCTGGAAAGAAGGCTTGGTAGTTTCCATTTTTACACCCCTGATAATGTGAGATTCGGATTCGTTAAAACAACGGCTAAAGTGGGTCAACATTACTTTCATGCCCGCCATACTTCAAGTTGCATCTGCATCGACAATGCATGGTTGAAACCTGAGTTATCGAGGGTAAAGCTATTGCAGTTACCAATGGTTTTAGCCTTTTTCAGTATCATACCTCTAATCTTTGCTGAATCGAAGCAGCAGTAGAACCAATCCCCTCATCTGCTCTTTATTTGCGCAGTGCGCGACAGATTAAATGTGAGAGTAACTCCAGCTGTCGAGCCATCTCCATGTTCAACCAAACGTAGCCGTGAATGGGCGTTTCTGCGACATTATCGCCTTTATGCTCAGCAATAAGCTGACGCAGCTCTGCCACGGTGTCATTGAGCTTTTCCGTATTGGCAAGCACCGGCTGCGGATTACCTTCATACAAGGCGTGGGTTATTGTCAGTAGTGCCTGCTGGGTCCTGAGCTGAGTTTCACGCAGAGTATGCGCATTCAACATGACAAAGTGGCTGGTACGGCTGGCCCACAGCGCATTAATTTGCAGCTCGAGCATGCAGACCAGATTGCGATTCACCGTCTGAATAGCCTCAAAGATCGACTTTTGAATGCGGGTTTCCTTGCTGGCAGGAGCGATGAGCCCACGCATTTTGACAACGTCGCTCAACAGTTGTTGTAAATGCTTTTCCAGCCGCGGTTGCTCGAGCAGATTGGGGGATAGCGCGGCCTGATACACCCGATTGTACCCCGTTACGCAATGCGCCAGTTGGATACGCCAGTGTATAAATGCCCGCTGCGGCCAGATGCCGGTAAACAGCATCGCCAGTAACGACCCCAGAATAACATCACCACCGCGCCATAACGCGGTATTCATATCTCCGGCAGGCGCACCCACGACCACGGCAAGCGTTATGCCAATCAGCAGCGCCTGATACGGCCTTTTACCCAGCGCCAGCCAGCCGCAGAGAAACATCGCTACCGCGCACCATATCAGCATTAACGGCAGCGAGAAGAGTTCCAGACGCAGGGCAACCAGTCCCAGGACCGAGCCCAGGATCGTGCCGCCTATACGTTCAAAGGCCCTGGGAACAACGTTACCCCAAAAAGATATTGGCCCCATGATCACCACCAGCGTGATCAGAGGCCATGTACCTTCGGGAATGTTTAACAGGCGTACCAACAGAAAAGTAAGGAGAAACGCCAGCGCAATGCGAATACCATGCACCACACGATAATGACGATACAAACGAATTTCAAAAGGACTCAGCGATTTGTCTGCACGCACTCATGCACTCCGTCAGGGAATAGCAAAGAAGCGAATTGTACCTGTTTTTAGCGTGAAAAGATCATCCTGATTTACACCCCAAACAGTTACTTCGTCTGCACTGGCACGTACATTTCAATGTCCCAGTAACCGTCCTCCATGCCATTGTTCATATAAACTTCAAAGCAGGGTTTAGCTGCTATCGTATAAGTTGTATCCTGCAACAGGCGCTCGAAGAACTGATACCAAGGCGTCGCAAAATCGTGATTCTCAACGCGCGCAACAGCGACAGCATAGTCGCCACCCGCCAGTTCGGTGAGGATCACCCCTTCGCTGTTTTCCGGGATTTCAAAACCTTCAGGCACAGAAACCACGGTATCACAGCGCAATTTTTCCGCAGGAACAACATCAGGGTTGTCGTAATAAACAGCAATCCATTCCAACGGCACAATCTGTTTACCGTCGACCCACTTCATTAATTGCTCAAACCCCTGCTTCACCGTTTGTTCCCACGGTCCAACCATATGGAAACCGGCAATCATGCGTTTTTCGACCAGCTTTATCTCGTACTCCATACAACCTCCACTGTTACACTGTATTTATATACAGTATAATTTCTGGTTATGTCGGCCACAAGGAAATAGTGATTATTATGTGAGCAGATTCGCACTCTTGCCAGTCAGACGCATCAGGAAAAACTACGCCTTGTGGTGGAAATAGTCGCTCAGGCGCGAGAAAACGCCGCCTTCGCCGACGGATTCCAGCGTAACCAGAGGCCAATGTGCCACCAGCTTATCCCGATCGTAGAGTTCAATTTCCCCCACACGTTGATGCGCAGCGATGGGAGCAACCAGCTCTTTCTTATCAAGGACATATTTTGCTTTGATGTTAGGGACTTCTGCTTTAGGCAGGGCCATCCAGAAATCCTGCTCGGTTCCGAGGCTGATTTTTTCTTTATCGCCATACCAGATGCGTTCAGTGCCAACCTGCTTACCGCTACGCAAAACCTGCACTGTATCGAAGTTGTGTTGCCCCCATTGCAGCAGTTTACGCGCCTGATCTTCGCGCCCTTTCGCACTCTCCGCGCCCATCACCACCGCAATCAGGCGGCGCTGACCATCGACGGCGGAAGCAATCAGGTTAAACCCGGCACCGGACGTATGCCCTGTCTTCAGGCCATCTACGTTCATGGTTTTATCCCACAACAAACCGTTACGGTTTTGCTGTGTGATGCCGTTCCAGGTAAGGCTTTTCTCACTGTACATATGGTAGAAATCCGGTTCCCCGTGGATGATAGCGCGAGACAGCACGGCCAGGTCGTACGCCGAGCTATGCTGACCCGGCGCATCCAGACCATGTACCGTTTCAAAATGGGTGTCCTGCAGGTTCAGTTTTTGCGCATAGTTGTTCATCATCGCGACAAACTGCGGCTGCCCTCCGGCGATGTAATCCGCCAGTGCCACGCAGGCATCATTACCGGAATCAACAATTAACCCACGGCTGAGGTCGCGTACCGAAACGCGATCCCCTTCTTTCAGGAACATCAAGGATGAACCGACAAATACCGGATTATCTTTTGCCCATGCATCGCGCCCGACGGTCACAATATCTGTCGGACTAATACGCTTGCTGTCAATTGCGCGATCGACAACATAGCCAGTCATCAGTTTCGTCAGGCTGGCAGGATTGCGCTGCTGGTGTTCATTACCGGCTGTCAGGATTTGGCCCGTGGTGTAATCCATTAACACCCATGCCCCGGCAGTAATCGCAGGAGGTTGTGGGGCGAAGCTCACGGCATCGCTCGCCCAGGCGGGCGAAAAACTCATCGTTAATAGTGAAGCGGCAATAAACAAACGGCGTTTCAACAGCATGTCCTCAGGAAAGGGAGAAATAGCCGTTCTTTTTACGGAAGTTCTGTCGAACAAACATGGATAAATTGCAAGAAAATGTGACATAAGGCACATTTTCTTGCTATCAGGAAAGGGTTTCAGAGACAAATCTCGCCGGAGCTACCCTTTACGCGGCGCGGTCTCTGCATGATGACTGCGATGGCGGTGATAACCATCGATCATACTGCGAAAAATTTGCCCCGGTGTGTCACCCAGCGTGCACAGGTAAATATGCGCGCAGATGAACAGTAAGCCCACAATCGCTAACGCCATATGCAGCACCAGCATCACCGGCCCCGCCCCTACCACCTGCGGGTAGAGACATAGCAACCCGGTGATGATCAGTAGTGGAACCAGTGCGTACATGATGGCCAGGTAGGCCAGCTGTTGCAGCGGGTTAAATTTGTCCTCTGCCGTTGCGGCAAACGGGTGCGGCTCACCTTTCATAATGCCATACAGATAAAAGCGTGTTTGCAGTAGGCAGCGTGATATCAACCCGCTAAATTTCACGCGATAATGGCAGCCGTTGCCGCTGGTTGCGTTTATTAACACAAAGCCAATCCAGAAGGCCAGCAATGCGAAGCCACACCAGGTATGTACCTGCACCATTAAGGCCACCGGTCCGACAGAAAAGTGGCCAAACAGGCCGCTCAGCAGAAGCAGGATAAAGAGCAGCGCATTACCCCAGTGCCAGCGGCGGACCGCCAGCGAATAGAGGTAGTCCCGATGCTCTTCCCCGGTTGCCGTTTTGGGCGCCAGCATCCGACGTAACAGCGCGTGCGTGACCAGGCCCGCAATCATCAGCACAATAACGACGCCTGCATAAATGAGCCACAGCGGCCAGTAGTCCGGCGCATAGTTAAGCTCTGCTCCCCAGATAGAATTCATACATTACCCTCCTGATGGATCTCTTTACGCCGATAGACACTTACCGGGCCGCTACGCGTATCCTGCTGGCGATAAACCTCTTTTTGATTAATCCAGTGCTGAATTTCCGGGTCATCGCGACGACCAAATTTCAGCGCATCCGTCGGACAAACGGAAACGCAGGCTGGCGATTGTCCGACCTCCAGGCGAGTATCGGCGCAGAAGTTACATTTGTCGGCAATCCCCGTTTGTGGGTTGAGGTAGCGGACATGGAACGGGCAAGCGGCAACACAGTAGTCACAACCAATACAGCGAGACTTATCCACTTGCACAATGCCATTTTCGTCACGAAATGAAGCACCGGTGGGACAGACGCTGACGCACGGCGCATCTTCACAATGCTGACAGGAAACGCGAACAAACTGGAAGTGGGACAGCACTTCGGGTTCATGTTCGGGTGAACGGATCTGCACTTGTAGGCGACTAAATCCCTCCGGCACGTCATTCAGTACCTTGCAGGCAACCGTACACGCCTGACAGCCAATACAGCGTTTCTCGTCATGCAGCATGACATAAGGGTTTGTTGATTGATTCATGATGTTCTCCTTTCTCATGCCCGACGAAGCGTGACGCCAGCGGTGTGCACCACCGTACCTGAAACCGGACTGGTAACATGCGGAAGCAAATTACCGCAGTGAATACCGTGCGTCGTCGCCGCGGTTTTAGCTCCCGCCTTGGCGCCAAATCCCATATAAACGAACAGCGTATCGGGTCGTATTCCGGCAGTAACTAGCGCTTTGCCTTTTTCCTTACCGGTCGCATTTTCCAGCCAAATCTCATCGCCGTTTTTGATGCCTTTTTCACGGGCCGTTTGCGGGTGGATCCACACCGCGTTATCCCACATCAGCTCACTCAGCAGTGGTACATATTGCGTCGCGCCGTTGGTATGCACCGCAACTTTTCCCTGAATAAAATAGAGTTCATTGTCGCCTTTGAGGGCAAAATTGCGGGCGCGCGGAATACCGTAGCCAGGCAAAAGTGCTTCCAGCTCTTCAGAGTAGAGTTCAATTTTTCCAGACGGGGATTTAAAGCGCAGTTGCTCGCCATAGGTACCATCGCCGTCAACCGCCACTGCGCCCGGATAACGCGCCACAAACTGACGCACTGCTTCAGGTTCCCGCAGCAGCAGCGGAATCCCCCACTCCAGATATCCTTTCTGACGCAGTTCAGCGGACAGCGCATGATCGCCATTAAGCTGGTACAGCTGCCGTGTCTGCATATCCTGCCAGGGGTAGAACTGCCCAAGGCCTAACTGCACGGCCAGCTCTTTCCAGATTTGCCAGCTCGGACGCGCATCCCCAATCGGCTCTACAACCTGCTGGCGCAGGGCATAGGCCGGATTCAGGCCCGACATGTCAGAGACTTCTTCATCACGTTCAAGGTAGGTGCATTCGGGTAACAGATAATCGGCATATGCCGCGCTTTCGCTTAAATAGACATCGCAACTGACCACCAGATCGAGTTGTTCAACGGTTTTGACCAGATCAGGTCGGCAGGTCACGGTTTGGAAAGGATTGTGGCGGGACATGATCCATCCCTTCACCGGATAGGGTGTCTGGTTTAACACGGCATCGATGATGCTTTGCACCACGCCGCCGCCCGCCGCGATGTACTTGAATTGTGGGGCAACCAAATCGATGCGCTGCGCCGTTGGCTTGGGCAATTTGGCATCAGGTTTTGCCAGCACCGGAGCGACCTTCTCTCCGGCCAGCTTATTGTAGGTCGCCGCGGCTTTTTTCTGGTACAAGCCGCCTTCACGCTCAATATTTCCCAGCAGTGCATTGAGAGTGAAAATCATACGCCGCATATCAATTTCTTCTTGCGAAAACGTCGCGCGATGGCCAGGGCTGACGATAGCATGAGGCGCACAGGCGGCCATTTCGCGGGTGACCCGAACAATGACATCAGCAGGCACGTCAGCCTGCTTTTGCGCCCATTCCGGCGTGGTCTCTTGTACTGCTTCTGCCAGTTGGTCAAACCCTGTGGTGTAGCGTGCAACGAAGTCCGCGTCATACAGATGTTCATTAATCATGACGTGACACATGGCCATTAACACCGGCAAGTCGCCGCCCGGCTTGAGCGCATGCCATTCATCCGCCTTGCTGGAGAAAACTGACAAACGGGGATCGAAGCTGACCATTTTTGCGCCCTTTTCCTGCGCGGTCATCAGTTCATGCGTTTCGGCAACCTCAATACCTTCATAGAGATTGTGGCCAAAAGAGACCATATAACGGGTATTGGCGATATCCATAGCCAAATCGCCGCCCATCATCACTTTGGCGGCAATCGATTTTCCGGCAGGGCATGTCGACGCATGCGTAAAGGTGTTTGGCGATCCAAACGCCGTTGCCAGCTGAAATAAATGACCCGAAAGCGAACCGGATTTGGAAGAGAATACGACCCCCTGAGGACCATGCTGCGCTTTTATTGCCGTCATTTTTTCGGCAATTTCTTTGTAAGCCTGTTCCCAACTAATAACCTGCCATTCTCCGCTGCCGCGAGGCCCTGTGCGTTTCATGGGTTTGACAATACGGTGCGGGTCGTTGACCAGGCTAACACCACTGCCTCCTCGCGCGCAGACACGCGTGCCTTGTTGAGGCGCATTAGGGTTCCCCTGAATAAAAACCGTCTTGTTATTAATTACCTGTGCCTGTATTGGGCAACGATAAGAACACATTTCGCACAAGCTTGGCGTCAGAGATGTTTTCCCCTTAATGCTCTCTGGAGAATTTCGCGCCAGTGCGCCTGGCGGAAAACTGCCTATCGCGCAGGCTGAGCAACCGATACCCACTCCTCGCAAAAAATTACGCCGACTAATGCTCATATAACCTCCTGTTATTAGATATATCCAATTATTATGTGGTGTTTAAATTATTAATTTTTAACCTCACTCACATTTCATTAGAATATAGAGCAGCTAACCGCCAAAATAAAAACCCATTGTTTATAAAAGAATTTTAAAATTTCCAGAACACAACAAATCAGCACCAAATAACAATAATGGTTCTCATTTATATTATTTATCAGCTCATAGATTTCAGACAATTTATTCCAGTAATTTCCCTTAACAGTGCAAAATTTATTAATCAATTCTATTAAAGCCTGTTCATCTCAATTTTATTGCGTACATCATTCAGCATTGATAATCGCTTTGCTGATTACCTCGCTATTTTTTGGTATTCTTGGACGAGCGCTAAATTGATCCCGGACATAACTGAACAATGAATGACGGCAAGCAGCAACCTGGTTTTCTCTTTCACGATTACGAGACCTTTGGTACCCATCCGGCGCTGGACAGACCCGCGCAATTTGCGGCTATCCGCACAGATAGCGATTTCAACATTATCGGTGAACCTGAAGTCTTTTATTGCAAACCCGCAGATGACTATCTGCCGCAGCCTGAGGCGGTGCTGATAACCGGTATCACACCGCAGGAAGCGCGTGAAAAAGGAGAAAATGAAGCCGCCTTTGCTGCGCGCATCCACGCCCTGTTCACCGTGCCGAAAACCTGTATCCTGGGCTATAACAACGTGCGCTTCGATGATGAAGTGACGCGCAACATCCTGTATCGCAATTTCTACGATCCCTATGCCTGGAGCTGGCAGAACGATAATTCACGCTGGGATCTGCTGGATGTGATGCGCGCCTGCTATGCCTTGCGTCCTGAAGGAATTAACTGGCCGGAAAACGACGACGGCTTACCCAGCTTTCGCCTGGAGCATTTGACCAAAGCCAACGGTATTGAACATGCCAATGCCCACGATGCGATGGCCGATGTATACGCCACAATTGCGATGGCGCAATTAGTGAAGTCGCGCCAGCCGCGCCTGTTTGATTATCTCTACAGCCATCGCAATAAGCACAAGCTGGCCGCACTGATTGATGTCCCGCAAATGAAGCCGCTGGTCCATGTTTCGGGGATGTTCGGCGCATGGCGCGGCAACACCAGTTGGGTGGCGCCATTAGCCTGGCATCCTGAGAATCGCAACGCGGTAATTATGGTCGACTTAGCCGGTGATATTTCACCGCTGCTTGAACTGGACAGCGACGCGCTGCGTGAGCGGCTCTACACTGCTAAGGCTGATCTGGGAGATAACCCAGCCGTGCCGGTTAAACTGGTGCACATCAACAAATGCCCGGTACTGGCACAGGCGAATACCTTGCGCCCGGAAGATGCCGATCGCCTTGGCATTAACCGCCAGCATTGTTTGGATAATCTCAAAATACTGCGCGAAAACCCGCAGGTTCGCGACAAAGTGGTGGCCATCTTCGCCGATGCGGAACCCTTTACGCCATCAGATAACGTAGACGCACAGTTGTACAATGGTTTTTTCAGCGATGCCGATCGTGCCGCGATGAAAATCGTCCTGGAAACTGAGCCGCGCAATTTACCGGCGCTGGATATCTCCTTTGTCGATAAGCGCATTGAAAAGCTGCTGTTTAACTACCGCGCACGTAACTTTCCCGGCACGCTGGATGAAGCCGAACAGCAGCGCTGGCTGGACCATCGTCGTCAAATATTCACGCCGGAGTTTTTGCAAAATTACGCCAATGAATTGCAGATGCTGAGCCAGCAATATGCAGATAACAAAGGGAAACTGATGCTGCTGAAGTCACTCTGGCAGTATGCGCAAGAGATTGTATAACTCCCACGTATAAAAAAACCGGAGAACATGTCTCCGGTTTTTTTTATCTAAATACAGTTATTACGCGATATCTTCGTCGTACTGTGGCACCGGGTTACGGAAGCTTTTGGTCACGCAAGCCAGGTAAATCAGACCAATAGCGGCCCAGATCAGACCCAGAACCATTGAGCTCTCTTCCAGGTTCACCCACAGCGCACCAACGGTCAGCGCACCGCACATAGGCAGGAACAGATACTGGAAGTGGTCTTTCAGCGTCTTGTTACGCTTCTCACGGATCCAGAACTGGGAGATCACCGACAGGTTAACGAAGGTAAACGCCACCAGCGCACCGAAGTTAATCAGTGCCGTCGCCATCACCAGGTCGAAGTTAATTGCCAGCAGAGCAATCGCACCAACCAGAATGATGTTCATGGACGGAGTACGCCATTTCGGGTGGACATAACCGAAGAAACTTTTCGGGAACACACCGTCACGCCCCATCACATACATCAGACGCGCTACGCCTGCATGCGCCGCCATACCTGAAGCCAGTACGGTAATGGTAGAGAAAATCAGCGCGCCGACCTGGAAGAACTTACCAGCGACATACAGCATGATTTCCGGCTGCGAAGCGTCCGGATCCTTGAAGCGTGAGATATCCGGGAAGTACAGCTGCAACAGATAGGTGGAGACGATAAAGATCAGGCCACCAATCAGCGCGGTCAGGAAAATCGCCCGTGGGATCACACGTTCAGCGTCTTTGGTCTCTTCAGACAGGTTGCTGATACCGTCAAAACCGGTGAACGAGAAGCACAGGATAGTCGCTCCCGTGATCATCGGGATCACATGCGCATCACCTGACCAGAACGGACGGCTGCTCGCCAGCGTACCGGCACCTTCCCCTTCGAACACGCCATAAACGACCATGCCGAGGATCACTGCAATCAGCACCACCTGCAACAACACGATGACGGTGTTGAAATTCGCAACAGATTTCAGACTGCGCAGGTTAAAGGCGGTCATAAAGGCCACCAGCGCCACCACGAATATCCATGACGGTATCGACGGCACCAGAGCTTCAAAATAAATTTTCGCCAACAGAATGTTGATCATCGGTGCGAACAGGTAGTCCAGCAGTGATGACCAACCCACCATAAAGCCAACGGTCGGGCTAATGGATTTCTGGGCATAAGTGTAGGCAGAGCCTGCAGACGGATAGCGACGCACCAGTTTACCGTAGCTCAGTGCGGTAAAGAGGATGGCGATCAGTGCAAAGGCGTAAGCTGTCGGGACGTGACCATCGGTCATTCCTGATACGATACCGAATGTATCGAACAGCGTCATCGGCTGCATATAGGCAAGGCCCATCATGACAACCGGAACCAGCGTAAGCGTTTTACGTAATTCCACGCGAGAGGTGTTTGGAGTAGCGTTATGCGACATGGTTATCCCCCATTACGGCGAAAACCGTCGCGTAAGCAAAAAATTGCCCCATTTTTTGTTAATCCTCAGCGACAACAACTGTCGATTTTTAAGTAAGTATCTATCCGGTACGAAGCCCGGCCTCTTTTATGAATGATTGGTTTGATGCAAAAAAATAACCGACGCGTATTAAAACGTCGGTTAATGTCATTTTTTGCAAGCGGCGTATTTTGCACTAATTTGGAGAGAAATAACAAGAGATTGAAGCTACTACAAAAGAATATTTTTTCTTAACTGATTGATTTATCAGCAGCCGTTTTAACATACACCCCCGCAATAGCACTATTTGCTAAAATCTCATCCCGCCACCAGGCACTGGCCAACCCGGCAGTCTGTTCATTCCAACCTATCCACACAGGTTCAAAGATAATTTGTGCGACCACCTTTTTCTCAATCAGAGCGCCACTTTCCAGAAATCGCTGTGCCAGGTAGCGCGGAATATAGCCGCATCCCAGACCACTGATTTGCAGTTCCAGCTTGGTTTTGAAGTCAAAAACGGTGATGGCTTCCTGATCGTCAAGCACCTGGGAGCCGGAGACGTTGGCATGCTGTGCATTGTCGCCCACCACAATCGCGCGAAAACGCCGAATAGTGCGACGATTCAACGGCTCCTGTTCCTGCGCCAGCGGATGATGCGACGCAACCACAAACACCTGCTCCAGAACCCCTAGCTGCGCAAAGCCAAATTCGCTCGCGGCAGGCGGCTCATGTGTGGCGCCGACAATAATATCCGCCCGCCCCTGAGTGAGGGCATCCCAGGAGCCGCCCAGCACGCCATTGATAAATTTCAGGCGCGTCACACTGTGGTGTTGATAGAAAGATTCGATGAGTGGGGCCAGCAGCGAAAAGGGAAACGTATCATCTACGCCAATAACCAGTTCATTCTCCCAGCCTTCGTGAAGTTTAATCGCCTGCTTTTCGAGTTCGCGGACGGTGTGCAACACCTCCCGCCCCTTTTCCAGCAGCATCTGCCCGGTACGGGTAAACTTAGCCCGATGTCCGCTGCGATCGAGTAGCTGAATATTAAGATCGCTTTCCAGCTTATGGACGGTGTAGCTCAGCGCAGACGGCGTCTTAAACAATTTTGCCGACGCCGCAGCGAAACTGCCCTCTTTTTCCAACGCATCGAGGATGATAAGAACGTCCAGCAGTGGTTTCATACTCGCCCCCTGGCGGTATCAGCGGCACTCTGCTGGTCTGTCACTCCATCGGCATCACCAGCGGGTCAGGATACTGGTACTCAAACCCAAGCTCGTTACAAATACGGTTGCCATCAATGACTTTACCTTTACCGTTATCCTCATTGCCACGAAATTCCGGCGGCTCCATCCCCAACTGGCGGGCCATCTGTGGATAGAACACATTGCGCGCCGGATGCATAGGCGCACATATATTATAGATGTGTCCCCCTTTTGGCGCTTGCAGCAGCAAAGAGATGGCGGAAACCACATCATCCAGATGCACCAGATTGACGCCATGGTGTCCATCTGGCGCCGTCTTGCCAGCGAAAAAACGACCGGGATGTCTTCCTGGGCCGACAAGTCCGGCCAGGCGCAAAATATCCACCGAAGTGCCGGGTAAATTGTGCAACCAGTCTTCAAGTTCTTTCAAAACGCGACCACTTGCCGTGACCGGGTTACGCGGAGTCCCTTCTTTCACGATGCCTTGTGCATCGCCATAGACCGACGTCGAACTGGTAAAAATAATCCGCGGGATACGGTACGCCAGCGCACTGTCGACCAGCTCCTGCATAGCCTGCAGGTAAAATGTCTCCCCCGGACCGCTACGGCGCGCAGGTAGCGTAATAACCAGCGCGTCGGCGTCCATCAGTGCGTCGAGATCGTCTGTCTCACAGACCAGTTCAGGCTCCAGGCGCAGCGAGTAGCTCTCTATACCACTCATGCGGGCCGCTTCCACCCCATCCAATGTGGTTTTGCTGCCGGTAACCTGCCAGCCTCTCGCCGCCAGCGACATAGCTAACGGCATGCCTAACCAACCTAAACCGACAATTGCGACCTTTTTCATGCCTTCTCTCCTGACTTTTGGCCTATAACGCAAGGCTACGCTAGCCCACAGTGGCTGACAATTCATAGTATCAATATGAAATGAATTAATGATCAAAAAAAGCCCTTGCTTTCCGTAGCTAAAGTGGTTTAGGTTAAAAGACATCAAATGAATAAACATTCATCGAGAAAATTTATGACACGCGCTCAATTCAAACACCATCATCACCATCATCCTGACTAGTCTTTCAGGCGATGTGTGCTGGGAGACATTTAAATCTTCCAGCGGTGCATGAGCGTATGAGAAAGCCCCCGGAAGATTTCTTCCGGGGGCTTTTTTTGTGCGTGACCCAAACTGATTCAGACAGGATAACGAGGAATAAAGAATGTTAGATAACACCCGTTTACGCATAGCTATGCAGAAATCAGGTCGTTTAAGCGATGATTCACGCGAATTGCTGGCCCGTTGCGGCATTAAAATTAATCTTCACACCCAGCGCCTGATCGCGATGGCTGAGAATATGCCGATCGATATTCTGCGCGTGCGTGATGACGATATCCCGGGTCTGGTGATGGACGGCGTCGTAGATCTCGGCATCATCGGGGAAAACGTTCTCGAAGAGGAACTACTCAACCGCCGGGCACAGGGTGAAGATCCTCGCTATTTTACCCTGCGTCGTCTGGACTTCGGCGGCTGCCGTCTTTCGCTGGCTACCCCGGTTGATGAAGCTTGGGATGGCCCGGCAGCGCTGAACGGTAAGCGTATCGCTACCTCTTACCCACACCTGCTTAAACGTTATCTTGATCAAAAAGGGGTGTCGTTTAAATCCTGTCTGTTAAACGGCTCTGTAGAAGTCGCTCCCCGCGCAGGTCTGGCTGATGCGATTTGCGATCTGGTGTCAACCGGAGCCACGCTTGAAGCCAACGGTCTGCGTGAAGTGGAAGTGATTTACCGCTCTAAAGCCTGCCTGATTCAGCGCGACGGCGAAATGGCCGAAGCCAAGCAACAACTGATCGACAAACTGCTGACCCGTATTCAGGGGGTTATTCAGGCTCGTGAATCAAAATACATCATGATGCACGCGCCGAGCGAACGTCTGGACGAAGTCATCGCCCTGCTGCCAGGCGCTGAGCGCCCTACCATTCTGCCACTGGCGGGTGACCAGCAGCGCGTAGCCATGCACATGGTCAGCAGCGAAACCCTGTTCTGGGAAACGATGGAAAAACTGAAAGCGCTCGGCGCCAGCTCCATTCTGGTGCTGCCGATTGAGAAGATGATGGAGTGATAGCCATGAGCTTCAATACCCTGATCGACTGGAATAGCTGTAGCCCCGAGCAGCAGCGCGAACTGCTGATGCGCCCGGCGATATCCGCCTCTGAAAGCATCAGCCGTACGGTGGCCGAGATTCTTGAGAACGTCAAAAATAACGGCGACCGGGCGCTGCGTGAATACAGTGCTAAGTTTGACAAAACCGAGGTCGGCGCGCTGCGCGTCACCGAAGAAGAAATTCAGCAAGCCAGTAGCCGCCTGAGCGACGAGTTGAAACAAGCCATGCAGGCGGCGGTGCGTAATATTGATGCGTTCCACACCGCGCAAATTCTGCCGCCAGTGGATATTGAAACTCAGCCTGGCGTGCGCTGCCAGCAGATTACTCGCCCTATCGCCTCCGTAGGCCTGTATATTCCAGGGGGATCGGCACCGCTCTTCTCGACCGTATTAATGCTGGCGACCCCGGCGCGTATCGCCGGCTGCAAAAAAGTGGTGCTCTGCTCACCGCCGCCGATTGCCGATGAAATCCTCTACGCCGCGCAACTGTGTGGCGTAAAAGAGGTGTTCAACGTGGGCGGCGCGCAGGCCATTGCCGCGCTGGCGCTGGGTACCAAATCTATTCCTAAGGTCGATAAAATCTTCGGGCCAGGCAATGCGTATGTGACCGAAGCCAAACGTCAGGTCAGCCAACGTCTTGACGGCGCGGCTATCGACATGCCTGCGGGCCCGTCTGAAGTGCTGGTTATTGCCGACAGCGGCGCGACGCCTGACTTTGTTGCTTCCGACCTGCTCTCTCAGGCCGAACACGGCCCCGACTCGCAGGTTATCCTGCTGACGCCAGACGCTACGCTGGCCGAAGGCGTGGCCAAAGCCGTTGAACGCCAGCTTGCCGAGCTTTCCCGCGCCGACACCGCACGTCAGGCGCTCGCCGCCAGTCGACTGATCGTCGCCAGAGACCTTGAGCAATGCGTGGCCATCTCTAACGCCTACGGCCCGGAGCACCTGATTATTCAGACCCGTAACGCGCGTGAACTGGTTGACGATATCACCAGCGCTGGTTCGGTCTTCCTGGGTGACTGGTCTCCTGAGTCGGCTGGCGACTATGCTTCCGGCACCAACCACGTTCTTCCGACCTACGGCTATACCGCAACCTGCTCAAGCCTTGGGCTGGCTGATTTCCAGAAACGGATGACGGTACAGGAATTAACTCCCCAAGGTTTCTCTGCCCTGGCCTCCACCATTGAAACACTGGCCGCTGCTGAACGACTGACTGCCCACAAAAATGCCGTCACCCTGCGCGTTAACGCCCTGAAGGAGCAAGCATGAGCACTGACAACTTTCTCAGCGTCACTGATTTAGCCCGTAAGAATGTTCGCGAGTTAACGCCCTATCAGTCTGCCCGTCGTCTTGGCGGTAACGGGGACGTGTGGCTCAACGCGAATGAGTACCCAACCGCCGTTGAGTTCCAGCTACGCCAGCAGACGCTGAACCGCTATCCGGAGTGTCAGCCGAAAGCCGTAATTGAGAATTACGCGCAATATGCTGGCGTCAAACCAGAGCAGGTGCTGGTCAGCCGCGGCGCAGATGAAGGGATCGAACTGCTGGTGCGCGCTTTTTGCGAACCCGGTAAAGATGCAATTCTCTACTGTCCGCCGACTTACGGCATGTACAGCGTCAGCGCCGAAACGATTGGCGTTGAATGCCGCACCGTCCCGACCCTGGATAACTGGCAGCTGGATTTACAAGGCATCGCGGACAAGCTTGATGGCGTGAAAGTGGTCTACGTATGCAGCCCCAATAACCCAACCGGCCAGCTGATAAATCCGCAGGACCTACGTTCACTGCTCGAAATGACGCAGGGTAAAGCCATCGTGGTCGCTGATGAGGCCTATATTGAGTTTTGTCCGCAGGCTACGCTGGCAGGCTGGCTGTCTGAGTATCCGCATCTGGCAGTATTACGCACGCTGTCCAAAGCGTTTGCTCTCGCCGGTTTACGCTGCGGATTTACGCTGGCGAATGAAGAGGTTATCAATCTACTGTTAAAGGTGATTGCTCCCTACCCGCTTTCTACCCCGGTAGCGGATATTGCCGCCCAGGCGCTGACGCCACAAGGGATTTCCGCCATGCGCCAACGCGTAGAGCAGATCCTGCAAGAGCGTCAGTATCTGGTGGAGAATCTGAAAACCATTCGCTGTGTAGAGCAGGTTTTCGACTCTGAAACCAACTATGTTCTGGCGCGCTTCACCGCATCAAGCAGCGTATTTAAATCTTTGTGGGATCAGGGCATTATCTTACGAGATCAGAATAAACAACCTTCATTAAGCGGCTGCCTGCGAATTACTGTCGGAACCCGCGAAGAGAGCCAGCGCGTCATTGACGCCTTACGTGCGGAGCAAGTATGAGCCAGAAGTATCTTTTTATTGACCGTGATGGAACCCTGATTTCCGAACCGCCAAGTGACTTTCAGGTCGATCGCTTTGACAAACTCGCCTTCGAGCCGGACGTCGTTCCCGTTTTGCTGAAGCTGCAAAAAGCCGGCTTTAAGCTGGTGATGATTACTAACCAGGATGGACTCGGTACGCAGAGCTTCCCGCAGGCCGATTTTGACGGTCCGCATAACCTGATGATGCAAATTTTCACCTCTCAGGGCGTCGCGTTTGATGAGGTGCTGATCTGCCCGCACCTGCCAGCGGACGCGTGTGATTGCCGTAAGCCAAAAATGAAACTGGTTGAGCAGTATCTGGTTGAACAGGCCATGGATGTGGCAAACAGCTACGTCATTGGTGATCGGGCGACCGATATTCAGCTCGCAGAAAACATGGGCATTAGCGGATTACGCTACCACCGTGACACCCTGAACTGGGCGATGATCGGCGAACAGTTGACCAAAAGAGACCGCTACGCGCACGTTGAGCGCAATACCAAAGAGACGCAGATTGACGTCAAAGTCTGGCTGGACCGCGAAGGCCGTAGCAAAATCAATACCGGCGTTGGCTTCTTTGACCACATGCTGGATCAAATCGCCACCCACGGCGGTTTTCGCATGGAGATTGCCGTCAAAGGCGATCTGTATATTGACGATCACCACACCGTTGAAGATACCGGTCTGGCGCTGGGTGAAGCCTTAAAGCTGGCATTAGGCGATAAACGCGGTATCAACCGTTTTGGTTTTGTGCTGCCGATGGACGAGTGCCTGGCACGTTGCGCGCTGGATATCTCGGGGCGTCCGCACCTGGAATACCGCGCGGAGTTTACCTACCAGCGCGTTGGCGATCTGAGCACAGAGATGATTGAACACTTCTTCCGTTCACTCTCTTACACCATGGGTGTCACCTTGCACCTGAAAACCAAAGGGAAAAATGACCACCACCGTGTGGAGAGCCTGTTTAAAGCCTTTGGTCGTACGCTGCGCCAGGCTATTCGCGTAGAAGGCGATACGCTGCCCTCCTCAAAAGGAGTGCTGTAATGAACGTGGTGATCCTTGATACCGGCTGCGCCAATCTGCACTCGGTGAAATCCGCCGTCGCGCGCCATGGATACGACCCGGTTGTCAGCCGTGACCCGGACGTGGTGCTGCGTGCCGATAAACTGTTTCTGCCGGGCGTCGGTACCTCCCAGGCGGCTATGGACCAGTTGCACGAGCGTGAACTGATTGAACTGATTAAAGCCTGTACGCAACCGGTACTGGGGATCTGCTTAGGCATGCAACTACTTGGCCGCCGCAGCGAAGAGAGTAACGGTGTCTCTCTGCTGGGCATTATTGAGCAGGACGTTCCGAAGATGACCGATTTCGGTCTGCCGCTGCCGCATATGGGCTGGAATCGCGTCTATCCGCAGGCGGGAAATCGTCTGTTCCAGGGCATTGAAGATGGCGCATATTTCTACTTTGTACACAGCTATGCTATGCCGGTGAACCCGTGGACCATCGCCCAGTGCCACTACGGCGAACCATTTACCGCGGCAGTACAAAAGGACAATTTCTTTGGCGTGCAGTTTCACCCTGAACGCTCGGGCGCGGCTGGGGCGCAGTTGCTGAAAAACTTTCTGGAGATGTAATGATTATTCCGGCATTAGATTTAATCGACGGCACGGTGGTGCGTCTTCATCAGGGCGATTACGCAACGCAACGTGATTATGGCAACGATCCTCTCCCCCGTTTACAGGATTATGCAGCTCAGGGTGCCGAAGTACTGCACCTGGTTGATTTAACTGGCGCGAAAGACCCGGCGCAGCGGCAGATCCCGCTGATTAAAACGCTGGTCGCTGGTGTCAATGTTCCGGTACAGGTTGGCGGTGGCGTGCGTACTGAATCGGACGTTGCGGCGCTGCTTGACGCAGGCGTGGCGCGCGTGGTGGTAGGTTCGACGGCAGTAAAATCCCCCGAAGTAGTCAAGGGCTGGTTTGCCCGTTTTGGCGCCGACGCGCTGGTGCTGGCGCTGGACGTTCGTATTGACGAGCGCGGTAATAAACAGGTAGCGGTTAGCGGCTGGCAGGAAGATTCCGGGGTTTCTCTGGAAGAACTGGTTGAGACCTATCTCCCCGTCGGCCTGAAACACGTGCTGTGCACCGATATCTCCCGCGACGGTACGCTGGCTGGCTCAAACGTCGCGCTTTATGAAGAAGTGTGCGCCAAATATCCGCAGGTAGCATTCCAGTCATCTGGCGGCATTGGCGGGATCGAGGACGTAGCAGCCCTGCGTGGAACTGGGGTTGGCGGCGTGATCGTCGGACGCGCCCTGCTGGAAGGTAAGTTCACCGTTGAGGAGGCCATTCAATGCTGGCAAAACGCATAATTCCTTGTCTGGACGTTCGTGATGGACAGGTGGTAAAAGGCGTCCAGTTTCGCAATCACGAGATTATTGGCGACATTGTCCCGCTGGCAAAACGCTATGCCGATGAAGGCGCAGATGAACTGGTGTTCTACGATATCACCGCCTCCAGCGATGGCCGCGTAGTGGATAAAAGCTGGGTATCTCGCGTGGCGGAAGTGATCGATATTCCGTTCTGCGTTGCCGGTGGTATTAAATCCATCGACGATGCGGCGCGCATCCTCTCCTTCGGGGCGGATAAAATCTCTATCAACTCCCCGGCGCTGGCCGAACCGGAGCTTATCACCCGCCTGGCGGACCGCTTCGGCGTGCAGTGTATCGTGGTAGGCATTGATACCTGGTATGACGCCGAAACCGGCAAATATCATGTTAACCAATATACCGGGGATGAAAGCCGTACCCGCATCACGCAGTGGGAAACGCTGGACTGGGTGCAGGAAGTGCAAAAACGCGGCGCGGGCGAAATCGTCCTGAACATGATGAACCAGGACGGTGTACGCAACGGCTACGATCTGGAGCAACTGAAAAAAGTGCGCGACGTGTGCCACGTACCGCTGATTGCCTCCGGCGGCGCGGGCAGCATGGAACACTTCCTTGAAGCCTTCCGGGACGCCGACGTTGACGGCGCGCTTGCCGCCTCCGTCTTTCACAAGCAAATTATTAATATTGGCGAATTAAAAGCGTTCCTGGCAACACAGGGCGTGGAGATCAGGATATGTTAACGAAGCAACAATGCCGCGAGCTGGACTGGGAAAAAACCGACGGACTGATGCCAGTCATCGTGCAGCATGCGGTTTCCGGTGAGGTACTAATGCTGGGTTATATGAGCCCGGAAGCACTGGATAAAACGCTTGAAAGCGGCAAAGTGACCTTTTTCTCGCGGACCAAACAGCGCCTGTGGACCAAGGGTGAAACCTCCGGTCACTTCCTGAACGTGGTGAGCATCGCGCCCGACTGCGACAACGACACCCTGCTGGTGCTGGTTAACCCGATTGGCCCGACCTGCCATAAAGGCACCTCAAGCTGCTTTGGCGATGCCAGCCACCAGTGGCTGTTCCTGTATCAACTGGAGCAACTACTGGCCGAACGTAAAACCGCTGACCCGGCAAGTTCCTACACTGCGAAGCTGTATGCCAGCGGCACCAAACGCATTGCGCAAAAAGTGGGTGAAGAAGGCGTAGAAACCGCGCTGGCCGCAACCGTGAACGATCATTTCGAACTGACCAATGAAGCCTCTGATCTGATGTATCACCTGCTGGTTCTGCTGCAGGACCAGGACCTCGACCTGACGACGGTGATTGAGAATTTACGCAAAAGACATCAGTAATCCCCTTCCCCAACCCGGACATCGCGCCGGGTTTTCTTTAGTCTTCCTTTCGATAACCTAAATGACAGATTGCGATGTTAGACTGAAGCAGGCGCGTCTGGGCCCGTTTTGTGAAAATGAATCTCGACGATAACGCCGACATGGCTGCGTTGTCCGCCGAAGCACAGTTCGATCGCGTCATCCATCTTGCGGCACAAGCCGACGTACGTTATTCATTGGAGAATCCCCACGCCTAAGCACAGGCAACCCTCGTAGGTCACTTCAACATCCAGGAAGGCTGTCGACAACACCATTATTTGGCTGGGATCTCAAAAAAGCATGGAACTAAAACGGGTCTATTTACAGAATCGCGAGTTTTATAAGGCTTAAAAAAGAAGCCCTAATGAGGGCTTTTTCTATCGTAGCCCGGCCAAGCGAAGCGTCGCCGGGAACGGTACAAAAACTAACGTTTAATCATTACCAAACAGATCACGGGTATACACTTTATCTTCCACGTCCGCCAGCTCTTCCGCCATGCGGTTGGAGATAATCACGTCTGCTTCCTGCTTAAAGGCTTCGAAGTCGCGCACTACGCGGGAGTTAAAAAACTCATCTTCCTGCATCACCGGTTCATAAATGATTATCGTGATACCCTTGGCCTTAATACGCTTCATGATCCCTTGAATGGAGGACGCGCGGAAATTATCCGAACCCGACTTCATAATCAGGCGATAAACTCCCACCACCTTTGGCTTGCGCGCGAGAATAGATTCGGCAATAAAGTCTTTACGAGTACGATTAGCATCGACGATAGCACCGATTATGTTATTCGGCACCAATTCATAGTTGGCCAGCAGTTGCTTGGTATCCTTCGGAAGACAGTAGCCGCCGTAGCCAAATGACGGGTTGTTGTAGTGGTTGCCAATACGCGGATCCAGGCATACCCCCTCAATAATCTGTCGTGAGTTCAGGCCCAGAGTCTCGGCGTAGCTGTCCAGCTCATTAAAGTAGGCCACGCGCAGCGCCAGATAGGTATTGGCGAATAGCTTGATAGCTTCGGCTTCGGTCGAGTCGGTAAATAGGGTCGGAATATCTTTCTTAAGTGCCCCTTCCTGTAGCAGAGCAGCAAAACGCTCGGCGCGTTCTGAACGCTCGCCAATGACAATACGAGATGGGTGCAAGTTGTCGTATAGTGCTTTACCCTCACGCAGGAATTCTGGGGAAAAGAAAATATTGCTGATACCCAGTTTTTCTTTAATAGAATTAGTAAAACCTACCGGGATGGTAGACTTAATTACCATTACTGCATCTGGATTAATTGCAACCACGTCGCGAATAACAGCCTCGACACTTGAGGTATTAAAGTAATTAGTCTTTGGATCATAATCTGTTGGTGTCGCGATAATAACGTAGTCCGCATCGCAGTAGGCATCATACTTATCAGTCGTTGCACGAAAATTTAGCGACTTGGTCGTCAAATACTCTTCGATCTCTTTATCCACAATCGGCGATTGTTTCTGATTTAGCATCTCAACTTTCGTCTGGATGATATCCAGGGCGACCACCTCGTGGTTCTGAGCAATCAGAATACCATTTGACAGGCCAACATATCCGGTACCAGAAATGGTGATTTTCATTTCATTATCTCAGTGTTAACTTTTGCTCATCATGTTTGTATCATCATGACATGTATTAAAAGTTGTAACGTCTGAGTTGATGAAGTGTCAATGAAAGACAGCACAATTCAGATTTACTTCATTACTATAGACCTCAATTATTAAGTTAATATTAAGGAAAAAATTAAAATCAATAAGAATTTAGGCAAAAAAAACCCAGACACTTAGGTCCGGGCTTATAAAAACACAAGTTAATACTTAGCAATCGTGCTGAAAGAGTAATGAACTTACATATCTAAATTGACATCTACTTTAGACGTAGTCGTCCACTAGTCAAAAAAACATAAACTGGAAATTTGCATAGAAAGTTAAAGGTGTAACTATAATTTTCGCTATGATAGGCAACATTCCAAATTGCAGGGCGATGAAATCAATGAGTAGTGATGCATAGATTATAGTTTTACTCCATATTTAAAACATTTGTTGGACATAATTAAACTATCAATATCCCCCAAAGCGTTGTGTACTCGCAATCCGGAATCTTCCAGCATTTTATTATTTAAGGCGATCATGCGTAAAGACTCGATTATCAATCACGATAAATCCGGTTGCCGCCGGCGAACAACAAGGTATTTCTGATACTAAATAGGTGTCTCTGAAGGTAGTTAAGATAGGGTGGTCTATGTGTAAGTATCCCGCATAATCGTGCCATTCACATTTAGAGCTCATCCGGCATAATCAATCTGCCAACGAAGGAGATCTCTATGCGTAAAGCCCGTTTTACTGAGCATCAGATCATCGCAATGATTAAGTCGGTTGAAGCCGGACGAACTGTTAAAGATGTCTGCCGGGAGGCCGGTATCTCTGAAGCCACCTACTACAACTGGAAGTCCAGATACGGCGGCATGGAGGCTTCTGATATTAAAAAGATCAAGGATCTTGAGGACGAGAACCGACGTCTCAAACAGATGTTTGCCGACCTGAGCCTTGAGAACCGGGCGCTGAAAGACGTTATCGAAAAAAAGCTTTAAAACCAGCCTTTAAGCGTGAGCTGGTCACTCATCTGATAACGACATTTGGACTCAGTATCCGTCAGGCCTGCCGGAGTCTTAACCTGAGCAGAACGGTTTACCATTACCGTCCGGATACCACGCGTGACGAACCCGTTATTGTCGCGTTGCAGGCAGTGGCAGAGCGATACCCACGATACGGTTTTCCGAAACTTTTTCAGGTTCTGAGGCGGCAGGGACACCCGTGGAATCACAAAAGGATCCACCGTATTTACTGTCTGCTGAAGCTGAACTTTCGTCGTAAGGGCAAACAGCGGTTGCCGGTGCGTAATCCCTCGCCACTGGCCACGCCTTAAGCGCAGAACCAGAGCTGGTCTGTCGATTTTATGCTTGATGCCCTGGTCTGTGGCCGTTGTTTTCGCACGTTCAATGTTGTTGATGACTTTAACCGTGAGGCGTTGTCGATTGAAATCGATCTGAATCTGCCAGCTCTGCGCGTGGTCCGTGTACTCGACAGGATTGCGGCAAATCGCGGCTATCCGGTCATGCTGCGCATGGATAATGGTCCGGAATTTATCTCTCTGGCACTGGCTGAATGGGCAGAGAAACATGCAGTAAAACTGGAGTTTATCCAGCCAGGTAAGCCTACGCAGAACGCTTTCATTGAGCGCTTTAACCGGACATACCGTACAGAAATACTCGATTTTTATCTGTTCAGAACGCTGAATGAAGTGCGGGAAATCACGGAGAAATGGTTGTCAGAATATAACTGTGAACGCCCGCATGAATCACTGAACAATATGACACCGGAGGAATACCGACAGCACCATTATTTGGCCGGGATCTCAAAAAATGCATGGAACTAAAACGGGTCTATTTACACAGTGCATTCAAAAATGCCTGGTACCCAACTACAACTGTATACAGGGCCTGTTAATTGAAGGCCCTGCATAAACATTAGTTATTTTTTGTGTCTTTTAAACGATTTTTTGCGTCATCAATCGCTATTCTCCTTACCAATCGAGTAAAAAGCTCCATCCGTTCCTTCTCTCGAATACGAATAACAAGAAATTCAAATAAAACGAAAGTAAGGAAAATATATAATAATAGGTCCGCACCACGACCAACACCAATCCAATTTGCAACTGCTGTCAAATTTTCTGGAAACCATACGAAATAAAGACCAGTAAGGCAGACTAATGTCAGAACCAATGCAAAAAACCTAACTCGCCCCATTCTAAGCCAACAAAAAAACGAGAGGAATAAAAAACACAAAGTCAACAATATTTGAACAATCATTTGTGTAAACGCTCCAAAAGTAATTCAATTAATATATTGATAGAATTGGTGATTTTTTGCCCCTTAGCTATTGAATACTCAGTATAAGTAATTGTTACAGGCATTTCAGCCACTCTAAGTTTATGATTTGCGATCTCATCCAATATCTCGGAGGCATGAGCCATTCTATTTTGTTTGATTTCAATCTTTTTAGCTGCCGATAATGTTAAACAACGAAAGCCATTATGCGCATCAGTTACTTTTAATCCAGTCGTGAGCCTGGTGAATAAGACAGCGGCTTTCAAAACTAGCCGTTTTTTTGCTGGCATATTTTCGGTATGTCCCAAAAATCGGCTACCAATAACAATATCAATACCAGGCTCCGATGCTTTCTGAACTAGTGGAGCAATATCCTCTACATGATGTTGACCGTCTGCATCGAAGGTAACAATATATTCAGCGCCAATTTCTACACAAAATTGAATTCCTGTAGCTAGGGCTGCTCCTTGTCCTAAATTAACAGGATGTGTAATAACTAATGCCCCTGCAGAACTTGCCTCTTCACCTGTATTGTCCGAACTGCCATCATCGACAACGACAACATTAGGCCACTCTAACTTTAGATTCTCTATTACTTTTCTTATGACTACACATTCGTTATAGGCTGCTATAACGATCCAAGTATTTTTAATCATCACTAACCTCGAGTTGCAATTATCACACCAAAAACTATTATAGCGCCACCAACAAAAGTTGTAAGGCGTAGGGGCTCTTTAAAAATTACGTAATCAAGGATAGGTACAATAATAAATCCTAACGCAAACATTGGGTATGCTAATCCCAGAGATATCTTCCTTAGAATCATTACCCAAAGTAATGTTGAACCACCATAAACAGCTACGGCACAATAAAACCATGGATTAAATATTAGCCCAAATATATCCGCAGGTATAGCAATAATGGTTGAGGCTGTTTTTTTTAGCAACAGGTTACCGATAGCAAGACCAGTTACACATGACAGAAGTATGAGATACATTAACGCCGACATTCATCCCACCGATTTTAGTAAAGTTCGTTTCGATTGATTTTCTTGCCCTGTTGAAATCAAGAACAAATAAAATGTGACAAGGACAACAGGCCACATATAACGATAGTCCTGCGAACCTGACAGAATTAGCCATGAACCTGCATTCAGAATTGCAGGAGAAAATATCAAAATAGTTGCACCTCCAAATTTAAAAAAAATCAGCGTTGAAAAGAATAATCCAGCCAACAAATAACCCGCTGGCCGTATCCATTCTGCATAGTATGAAAGGATAGATTCTGTTATATTTCTGATACAATCAGAAATAAAGGGAAGTTTAGGTTTCATATGTAACCCCAACTCATTAGCCACAGGCATTGCGGTAATTTCCATAGGTGATATTGGAAAATATTCGTTAAGATTTTGTTTAATTCGCCAAACCATACCTGTTACACAAAGTTGGTGCTCAATAAATATCTGAGGATGATTAACGATACTTTTTAATGCTAATTTATTAATAGCTTTAGAATTACTCGATAAATATTCCCAAGAAATATTTTTATTCCAAAACAATGGGACTACAGAATCACATCTGTAGCCTTCTTTCCACGCTTTTTCAGGAAGTATTTTCTCCACTATGTCTCGCTCAGAAGAGCTCCATGATATATTTGCTTTTTCCATCGCGCCTATAATATGTAAACCATAAATGGCTTTGTATTGACCACCGATACCTGAAGAATGAAGCGCGCTTATGAGGATTGTTTTTGCCAAAATAAATACAAAAACCTGAAAGAGCAATAAAGAAAGAGTTACAATTTTCCCTGTTTTTTCCTTCACAAAAAATAACATTAAGAGAAAGAAAGGAATAATAATAATAATACCATTGTGTCGTGTCCCAAATACCAAAACACCAAAAAAAACAAATCCAAAACAAATGGATTTATTAAATTTAAAATCTTTCCTTATTAGATAAGAAGTTAAAATGGATATACCCAAAATACCTATTGAAAATGGTATGTCCTTCCATAGTGTAGATATTAAAAGAAATGTTGGCAGGTAAATCGGGAACAATACACTTGCAGCCAAAACAACATAACGGTTAACAAGCCAGTTTTTAGATTCACTAAGAGCCCAGCCCCACGTTATTGCCAACAGCAAGGACATAACCAGCACACACCATTGAGGCCCTGGTAGCACATGATTAATCCCAGAGTACATTAGTGTTGATATTACTGGGTGAGAGTCACTATATGTACCTTGAGTTATTTGCTCCCATTGTGCTAAGGAGTCTGGAGACATCTGAGCAGGCCAGAAAGTTAATACGGAAACTGTATATACCAATATTGAAGGAATTGAATAGAAGAAAACCTCCTTTATTTTAACATTAGGTTTCGAATTTATTTTATAAAGGTTATTTCCATTACGAAAGGTTAGAATTAAAAAGAAAAAAAAGAATGTAAAAGCACCTAAAAAATATAACAACCCTTTTGATAAGGTCTCTTTATAATCAACTTGCACACTAGGAAAATCATTTAGCCTCAAAACTAATTGTTTTCCTTCAGGCGAATATAAATCATACCGGTAGTCTACCCCATCTATTCGTACATTTACAATTCCAGAATAAGGAGTCATCGAAAAAATCAATTCAGAGAATTTATTAAACTTAAGATGTGAAACAATCTTTGCTGGTTGATCTTTATAAGAAAGAAGTTGTTTTTCACGAATATCCCACTTCGATACATCATTTTTGGAGTCGGTGAGGAATAAACTACTGGATTGCTTATCAATCCATACTTCACTTGCTGCCGCTCTCTCATTCTTCTCACCAGTTGCAGTTATAATAACTTCATTAGAAAATTTCAGAACAGGATAAACAGGCAGTAAAAATAAAAAAATAAAGGAAAACACTGTCGATACCATACAACATTTTTTCCATTGAATCTGAGTATTACTTTGTCGTATAGCTCGAATTATCTCGAAATTTAACATATCGAACCCACATGATTAAATTATAAATATCTATAATTCATAAATACAAATTAACGAATTTAATAAAAAAACAGAGCAGATCAACTGCTCTGTTTAAAAGAATATCAATTAGAACTGGAATCAGATAAAAATATATACTGTACTAAGCCTCTCAATCCAGCCATTCTGTATGGAACACGCCTTCTTTATCTGTACGTTTATAGGTGTGAGCCCCAAAATAATCGCGCTGCGCCTGAATTAGGTTCGCCGGTAGTACCGCTGCACGGTAGCTGTCATAGTAAGCAACAGCTGCGCTAAACGTCGGTACAGGGATACCATTCTGCACTGCGTAGGCTACAACATCACGCAGTGCCTGCTGGTATTCATCAGCAATATTCTTGAAGTATGGGTCCAGAAGCAGGTTCGCGATCTTATCATTATTAGCATAAGCGTCAGTGATTTTTTGCAAGAACTGTGCACGTATGATACAGCCAGCACGGAAAATCTTTGCGATCTCACCGTATTGCAGATCCCACTTATATTCATCAGAAGCAGCTCGCAATTGCGAGAATCCTTGTGCATAAGACACAATTTTCCCCAGATATAATGCACGACGTACTTTCTCAATAAATTCTACTTTGTCACTTGCAAGCTGAGCTTTAGGTCCAGTCAAGACCTTAGAAGCCGCTACGCGTTGGTCTTTCAGGGAAGAGATGTAGCGAGCGAATACGGACTCGGTGATCAGAGATAGCGGTTCGCCCAAGTCCAGAGAGCTCTGACTGGTCCATTTACCGGTGCCTTTGTTGGCAGCTTCATCGAGGATCACATCGACAAGATATTTACCCTCTTCATCTTTCTTGGTGAAAATGTCTTTGGTGATGTCAATCAGGTAGCTGCTCAGCTCGCCTTCGTTCCACTCGGTGAAAGTGGTAGCCAGCTCTTCGTTAGACAAGTTCAGACCACCTTTTAGCAAAGAATAAGCTTCTGCAATCAGTTGCATGTCGCCGTACTCAATACCATTGTGGACCATTTTCACGTAATGACCTGCACCATCAGCGCCGATATAGGTCACGCACGGTTCGCCATCTTCAGCAATGGCCGCGATTTTGGTCAATATTGGAGCAACTAACTCATACGCTTCTTTCTGACCGCCAGGCATAATAGACGGACCTTTCAGCGCCCCCTCTTCACCACCGGATACGCCGGTGCCGATGAAATTGAAACCTTCGGCAGACAGCTCCCGGTTACGGCGAATAGTATCCATGAAGAAAGTATTGCCGCCATCAATGATGATGTCCCCTTTTTCCAGGTACGGCTTCAGGGAATCAATGGCAGCATCCGTACCCGCACCCGCCTTCACCATTAACAGGATACGACGAGGAGTTTCAAGTGATTCCACAAACTCTTTTACCGTGTAGTAAGGAACCAGTTTCTTATCCGGATTCTCAGCAATCACTTCTTCGGTCTTTTCACGGGAGCGGTTGAATACTGAAACGGTATAACCACGGCTTTCAATGTTGAGCGCCAGGTTGCGCCCCATTACTGCCATACCGACGACGCCGATCTGTTGCTTAGACATTACATACTCCTGTCAGGTGTAGATACCACGAGCTTGTTAAGTTGCGATAATGATAAAAAAACTAGGACCAGGGATCAAATGATATCTTGATCACATTTTATTGCTTATCTCGCTGTGCTTTTTAGATTCTAGTACTTTGTCGAAAAAAGTCCGAAAGTTCTCAGACTTAACTTTCCAATCCCATTTTTTTATTTGTTGCAAATTTTCTGAAGATAGACATTTTACCACTGAATTACGCTTATGATAAAAATCTCTAAGTTTATCTATCAAAGTATCCTTGCTTCTAACTGGTAAAATCCATTCTTTTTGCATCTCACCAAAAGCATCTTTGACCACACCAACATCAGTACTTATCACGGGAACGCCACATGCCATAGACTCAAGGACAGGGTTTGGTGTGCCTTCAATTTTTGAAGGACAGACATATACATCAATTTGGCTATAATATTTTACCATTTCATCATGAGGAATAAATCCGAGTTGACGATCGGCAAGGACTAATTCAATATTTAATCCTTCTGATTGTAATTGCTCAACTGCAGGCTTTAATAAAGAATGGTAACCTTTGAAATCCTCTAACTCTCCCGCCCATTTAGAATTCCCAGCCCAACCTACGCGCAAGGCCCTCGATTCTATATTATCAAAACGTTCAAGATTAATTGGATAAAATAGTTTTAAATTAACCCCATCTTCCGCAAGAACTGATGGCTTAGGATACTCAACTATGGATGAGTAGATGTCATATAGTTTTGATGAACTAACCGTATAAGCAGTTATTAAATCGTTATAAAATGTCTTTCTTAATTTTATAGCTTGCTCATCCAGGAATAAATGATCATAAACGCTACTGGTTATTATTCTTCCATCCAAGAACTCTTTTTTAAAGCTGAGCTCATCAAATCCGATAGTCCGGTTATAGTTTATATAATATTCATCATATATAAGTCTAAGCGATTCACGCCAGAAGAAATGTGTTATATCATAATTTCTAGTCATCATAATAACCTGACTGATATTATCAACAATTTCAGTTGGTATTATTGTAAAGTCATATGAATCTGACAGATAATTGACTATTTGATTTGCAATATTTGAGAATGCCCAGTTTTCAGTATCAATAATCAATGCAATTTTCGGTTTTGACACAGATAAATCATAAGTCGCGCCTTTTTTATTGTCATCGAATTGGGACAAATTATCATTATGCTGAGTTGTCAGTTCAAAACTACGTTGCTTCTCTTCCAACCAATCATCAACTGGAGCTGACCAGAAAACCATTCCCCATTTGTTTTCAAGATAATCCGCGGATTCTTTTAAGATACTTCGCGTGAAGCGAATTTTCTCATAATCTTTATCTTTGTTAGAACTAGGCTTCGGGTGATCATGGATTAAAGAAATTGCACCACATGTACCAACTTTCATTCCTGACTGGTAAAGACGGATCGATAAATCAATGTCTTCAAACCCAATAAACATATTTTCGTCATACTTCCCTAAATTTTTCAGGGTCGCGATTTTAATAACACTCGCACCACCAAAAAGAAATGTAGAAAGGAAGCCTTCACCATCATATGTAATTGTTTTTTCCTGAATACATGCACTTCCTGCACCAACATGCACCGAATCATCATCAATATCGAGGAAAACATTCCCTCCATTTGCGAATAATGTTTCTCCGTCAGAATCAAGCAATGGCATATTGATAAAATGACAACCAAGTCTTGAAATATCTTTTTGCAATCTCGGAAGTGGATTATTTATGAAATAAATATCATTATCGAGAAACATTGCCCATTCTGTTTTTATATGCTCTAAAGTTTTGTTTCTTCCACCACTTACGCCAAAATTATTACCAAGCTCGACAACTCTAATATTTAACGGGATCCTATCACTTAAATTTTGTAAAATTGAAAGTTCTTCTACTGTGCTGCCATTATCAACAATCAGAATATCACCTTTAAAATAAGGTATATGCTGATATATAGAATTAACAAGTTTTTCAGTAAGAAAAACTCTGCTCATCGATAAACATGTTATTGTTAGGTTAGAACCATCACTACCAATGTTCGGACCTAAGGAACTCCCACCATTAGTATCAAGTAAAGCATGAAGATCTGAATACACATACTCAGTTGACTTTAACCCAGGCAATAATTTTAAACGTGCAGACATATTTTATTTCCTGATAAAACGCACAATTTTTAGTATAATTTTTTTCAAAAAACCCGGAAGAAGAGCAGAGAGCCTTAAATATCGATAATATGGGATTTCCATTTGCGAAATTCTTTCCATCAATAATGAATTTTTAGTTGCTAGATCCCCATGCAACGAAATTAAATCGGCGTTTTCTAATTCTAAATTATTTTTTGCATTTGTTACGTCATGATACATCGCGATTTGTTTGGCGAGTTGTTGTTGCAATTCGGAAATATTCTTACGCAGTGTAACATTTTCAATTTTTAATGCAGATAATAAAAGATTTGATTTTCTCAAATTCATTGTTAATTGTTTCATATCTTTTTTTAATATTGATATGGCTTTTTTATTTTCCGCCTGATCTTCACGAAGTACAGAACTTACATTTGACTCAAATTCTTCTGTCATGCGCGAATAAGCATCCATACTTATTGGAAAAGTACTGTTGCTAAAGTTTGTTTCAGGCGCATTCCATAAGCCCACAAAGAAACTACAATTATTTTCATTAACAGCGTCAATCTCTGTGTTTAAAACATTAATTGAATTTTCTGACTCGCTTATTTCCATCCATGAAGAACCTATCTTTTCAAGACCTCGATTGTTAGCAGAGACTGTGCCGAATCCAAAAACAGAACCACCATATGCCCATTGGACATTATTACCCAAAACCCCTGTACTAAGCTCTTTGAATTCTTGAAAAGTATACTTTCGTACATGATAAGGATTAGATTGTTCATTATTTGGATAGTACCAATAATCGTTAGGGCAAGTTATATAGAAAATCGCATTTTCTTTAGCAGTTTTTTTGATAGAACTAAGAAAGACGTCAGGGGTATTGATGTGTTCTATTGTCTCAATTGAAACAACTATATCAAAAAAGTCTTCGCCATAACGCTCTGAGATGGTATTTGCATCACTTACAATATATTCTACATCATATTTCCCAAAAAGTTTCTTTGCACGCTCGATTGACTCTTCAGAGATGTCCACCCCCACAACTCGTTTAGCTCCTGCTTTCATTAATAGTGCTGAGCCATATCCCTCACCACAGGCAATGTCCAGAACTACTTTATCTTTAACAAGATGTAAGATATTAGCATATCTGGCACAATGAATAGCCGATTCTTGTAAAGAGTGAGCAGGTTTTTCACTCAAATTTAATCTTTCCATAATCTTCCGGTGATGCTGCCAACTTACTGATTTAGTGTATGATGGTGTTTTTGAGGTGCTCCAGTGGCTTCTGTTTCTATCAGCTGTCCCTCCTGTTCAGCTACTGACGGGGTGGTGCGTAACGGCAAAAGCACCGCCGGACATCAGCGCTATCTCTGCTCTCACTGCCGTAAAACATGGCAACTGCAGTTCACTTACACCGCTTCTCAACCCGGTACGCACCAGAAAATCATTGATATGGCCATGAATGGCGTTGGATGCCGGGCAACCGCCCGCATTATGGGCGTTGGCCTCAACACGATTTTCCGCCATTTAAAAAACTCAGGCCGCAGTCGGTAACCTCGCGCATACAGCCGGGCAGTGACGTCATCGTCTGCGCGGAAATGGACGAACAGTGGGGATACGTCGGGGCTAAATCGCGCCAGCGCTGGCTGTTTTACGCGTATGACAGGCTCCGGAAGACGGTTGTGGCGCACGTATTCGGTGAACGCACTCTGGCCACACTGGAGCGTCTTCTGAGCCTGCTGTCGGCCTTTGAGGTCGTGGTATGGATGACGGATGGCTGGCCGCTGTATGAATCCCGCCTGAAGGGAAAGCTGCACGTTATCAGCAAGCGTTACACTCAGCGCATTGAGCGGCATAACCTGAATCTGAGGCAGCACCTGGCAAGGCTGGGACGGAAGTCGCTGTCGTTCTCAAAATCGGTGGAGCTGCATGACAAAGTCATCGGGCATTATCTGAACATAAAACACTATCAATAAGTTGGAGTCATTACCTAATCTTCCTACTAAATTGTGTTTTTTATAAAGTTGTATTTATATGATTTAACAGACATTAGATTTTGTATTTTCAAAATCTACACGTAGTATCTTCATTAGCTTCGAATTAACTATACTTGAGTCAAATTGTTGTAAAGCTATTTGGTGACTTGCATTCCCCATTTGGGTAATTAGCTCAGGTTGATGTAAGAAGCAGAGCATTTTTTCGGCTAAGGCATGAGAAGAACGTGGCTTAATCAAAAATCCATTAACGCCATCAACCACTGTATCTCGGCAACCTGGCACATCGCTGGTTATGACAGCGCGGCCCATGGCCATAGCCTCCTGTGTACTTCTCGGAAACCCTTCACGCCAGGAAGGCAATACGAATACACTCGCTTTAGCAAGCCACTCCTGTACGTTATCAACATGACCAGGTAACTCAATGATGTTATTACATTTCAAATCATTAAGTCGTTCTATAGTTAAGCTTCCCGGGTTATGAAGATCCAGATGGCCCAGCATACAAAAATGAGTTTCAGGAAACTTCTTTTTGACTATTTTTGCAGCCTCAATAAATTCATAAACTCCCTTTTCTTGCAAAAATCTGGCGACAAAAATGAAAGACACTGGCTCGACAGGAGGTGGGCAGTAGGGATAATCAGACATATTTAATCCAATCCCCCCTAATATATGTACCTTTTTTACTTGAATTTTTTCATTAACTAAAAGATCTCGCTTATCATCCGCATTAAGCAAGATTAGACTTTCAATGTGTCTGAAACTCACTTTGTAAAGCGAAACCAATATTTTTTTTAGTAATTTAGTTCGTAATGAAACCTGTCCTCCAGAATTGGTAAAGAAAAAACCAAGACCTTCAAGCATCGCATATCGTTTTTGTATTCTTGCGAACTTTGCTGCTAAAGTACCAAAAATGGCTGGCTTTGAAAAATAAGAAAATGCCAAGTCTAACTGAAGTGATTTTAAAATTTTATACAATTTATAGGTGTTGATAACATCAGAAAATGGATTTAGCCCTGTACGACTGAAACAATAATGTACTGGTATAGCGCCAAATGATTTAACTTTTTCTTTTGTCACATCATCATAGTCAATTGCAAATGCATATACAACATGGCCATTTTTATGTAATAAATTAATCAGTTCTTTTCTGAATTGGATTAGACTTTCTGCTGTAGTACCGATTAATGCTATTTTCATAGGTGAGTTCTAAATTCTGTTTTTCTGTATGCACAGGTATATATCTTCCCATTGAGATACGATTTTTTTAGCAGAAAATTTCTCAATGACTCTTTCCCGAGCACGATAGCCGCTTCCTTTACGTTGTTCGATATCTAATGATTCAATCTGTTGCATCGCTGCAGTTAAGTGATGTACATCATTAACCGATATTGTTATGCCAAAATCCTGTCCATTTCCAATAATTTCTGCTGGCCCACCACAATCTGTTGCGACCACTGGTAATCCACATGCCATAGCTTCGGCAACGACAAGAGCAAAACCTTCATAGTCAGAGGCCAGCACAAAGGCATCGGAATCATGGTAATAATCAACAACATTATCCTTTTTTCCCAAGAGAGTAACTCGCTCGCTGAGAGAATTTTGATCGATAAATGTTTGCAATGTAAGCCGTTCTTCGCCCTCTCCAACTATGATGAGTTCACTATGTGGCAACTGCATCATAGCTTGCAAAATCAACAGTTGGTTTTTTATTTTTACAAGCCGCCCAACTGTTATCCAGCGAAATCGTTTCCTGCCCTGTCTATCGATGATACAAAAATGATCAATATTGATACAATTATAAACAGTAAGTGTTTTCTCAGGTGGAAATACTTTGTCGTTAATAAATCGCTGCCGTGCAGCATCGCTAACAACTGTATTCAAGTCACTTAATTTATTAGTCAAACGATAGAGCCAGTCTCTGGCACTGCCACCTTCACGAACGCTGTGTGCAGTACAAATAATAGATGAACGCCTTCCCAAGAGTGCTCTTACGAAACGTACCAAGATATTGGCATGAAACATATGCGAATGCACAATATCTGGAGAGTTTTGTCTGATCAACATTGCTAATTTAAATGCAGCCATAGGTAAAGCTAATTTTGATTTCATACCCAATGAAACAACTGGTATGTCATTACTGATTAGCTTATCAATCAAATCAACTGGTGGTGTAAGCGAAATTAATCGAACAGAATGCCCACATTTTTGAAGCTCAAGAAGCAATTCGACAACCTGCATCTCAGCGCCTCCGACATCCATGCCTGTAATGACATAATCAATCTTCACTCATACCACCTATGTTTTTAAACTACGCTTTCCATATATTTATTTAATACTTCTTCCGGATCTCCAATCATCTTTGGTTTACCACCCTCTAACCACAGAACTTTATTACAAGTTTTCAGAATGACATTGTTGTCATGGGAAGATAGCACAACAACCTTTGCTCTCTCCTGCAATTCCTGGAATCTTTTCTTTGCTTTATTTAAGAAAGAAGCATCACCAGTCCCAATAATTTCGTCGAGTAAAAGTACATCTGGATCAACTGAAGTTGATACTGCAAATGCTAATCTCACGCGCATCCCGGTAGAGTAGACACGAATTGGTAGATTCAGGTAATCACCTAGTTCTGTGAAGCAAGCGATCTCTTCTATTTTGGATTCGATTTCTGCATTCGTCATACCAAGTAACAAACCGCGTAGTTTTATATTTTGGTATCCTGTGGAATCATCATCCATTCCTAGAGCGATATCCAACAGTGGAACTATCTTACCCTTTCTTTTAATTGTGCCGGAGGTTGGTTCATAGATACCAGCCAACAGCTTCAGTAGCGTAGATTTTCCCGCGCCATTGTTTCCAATAAGTCCGAGTTTATCACCTTCTTTCAGACTAAACGTTAAACCGTCTAATGATTTAACCGTAACCGTGCTGCTTTCTTTTTTTGAAGAAATAACACCGCGGGTTAAGTTAGCCACCTGCGATTTAAACGATCTACTTTTAGCGTCGTAAATGGGAAATTCGACACCCACATCTTTTAAGTCAATCAAATGAGACATAATAATTTACACCCAATATGCAATGCGATTTCTACATTTTGCAAATGTAATTAGTGAGATAACTGTTCCTACGCATGCAAGGATAATAGAATTATAATAGCAGTATAACTCGGGCATTTTCCCTACTAAAGGCGAGCGAATAATCTCGATAAACCAAGCAAATGGGTTTAACTTCAGCAGCAAGCTATATTTAGCCAACATTGTTCCAGAAAATAATATCGGCGTTATATAAAAGACAACCTGCATAAAACTCATGACCATTTGCGGAAAATCTCTAAAACGTACAGAAATTACTGCAAATAAAGTTGCAATCCAGATCAGATTAACAACTACGATCATAAATCCAAGTATAAAAAGCGGGAAATTCTTCAACGAAAAGACGTTGAATATAATCAACACACCAATCACTATTACTATATTATGGCAAAGCATCATAAAATTTCGCCATAACATTTGCATAATGTATATGAATTTTTTAGTTGATAACTGACTTATAAAAGAGCTGGACGATATGAAAGTTACACACCCTTCATTTATAACGCCACTAATAAAGTTCCAGAACACCAAACCAACTGCTAGCATCGGGAGATACTCTTTAACTTCTAATTTAAATAGTTCTCCATAAATTACCCCTAAAGCAATAATAAGGACCGCCATACTTAATGTAATCCAAAACGGTCCAACAATGGATCTTTTATATCTCTGCCTTAATTCCAACCAACCTAATGTAGTCCAAAGATGCCAGGATTTTATTGACGAATATATATCTGTTAATGATTCTTTCATTGCTTCAGCTCTTTATACATCTTCTCTTTAATTAGTTCTAATCTGGAATTGTATTCCAAAACAAATGCGTTAAGTAAAACCTTAACTTCCGCGTAATTATCACGAACTAATTGTAACCGATTCCTGATTGCAGTTGGATTATCAACCTCTTTTTCAACCAAATACAATTCTAACTCAGGAAAACCTTTATATATGTTTCCGGCTGGACCTACAACGCATGGCGTTCCAACGCTTGCTGATTCCAGCGCGATCATTGGTGAACATTCCGTATTCGTTACATAGCACACAACATGTAAACGAGATAGCAGCTCGATAAACCGCTTATTATTTAAATTCTCTGATAATGCCGTAAGTTTGATGTTTGAGGTAATCCACTTCATATTATTTTCAAGATGCAAGTTGGTAACCAACTCACACCCTTTTAATGAACCAATCGCTAGTAACTGAGGAAATGGATTTTTATACCAACTGAACATTGCGGCAAACAAACCGACGCGGAAATTGCCCGAATCAGGTACAGCTAACTTTTTAGAAAACGAAGTGCCTGATACAGCATAGTTCGATACTGAGAATGCACGAATACCGTATGCATTAAGTATTTCATCTAGCTCAGGCTTAAACGAGATGACCCCATCAACAATCCGTTCCCGATAAAGTTCATACCATCCATCAAAAGTTGAATATTGCGAGGAGTCAACCCACTGAGCAGGTGAGCCATGCCATGCAAAAAATATTTTTATTTTTGGATTTAATTCCTTAATCTTTTTAGCAAGTTCCATTTGTAATTGTGTTCCACCGCTCATGATCACACTTTTTAGTGTCTTCGAAGCAGCAAGTTTTTCAGCCAACCTGTTTAGATAGACATGGTTAGAAACTTGTGGGAACTCATATGAATAGTACGGATATTGGATACTATCATCTTTAAAGAAACTGGCTGTTGATGTGGCAACACCAGACCAATAGGCCGAGTAAAATGCTAAGACTTCTTTATCCGCTATTGCATTGCTATAGAACTCATCCAACAAATCATAATCAACTTGATTGGTAGTTGTACCAGCAACCTTATAATATATTTTTCGTAGCAGACTGTATTGCTTCAGCGTATTCATCAAATTCAAACGGAGAGCAAGCCTGCTTAGATTATAAATAGTTTTTGAAATTAAACGTTCTTTCAACGATGGCGCTTTCTGCTCGCGAAGGAATATATTCTTAAATTCATTTTGCGATTTTGAACACATGTCTTTGAAGAACAATGCCCATTTATCAGCTATAAGGCCATCATCTACAAATTGCTGACGATATGCTAAATAATTCATTCTTTGTAATTCTTTAAGACCACGTTGATCATCAAGAAGATTTCTCAAAGAATCATAAAATGCCTCGGCATCCCGAGACACAATATACTGCCGCTGCTTTTCAGGTAACACTTCATTTGCTATGCCGACGTCTGTTGACACAATAGCGCAACTGTTTGCCATTGCTTCAAGAAGTGGCAATGGCGTACCTTCACATTCAGAACTGATGAGTAGAATATCTGCATCAGACAGTGTTTTAAGAATTACTTCACGTTCGGTCTTGCCCTTAGAACTATCAAACTCAATAAAATCAAACGTATATCCAGATTTTTTTAATTTATCCAGAGCCGGCAAAACTATTTTATTCAGGCCTTTATAATCTTTATAACCAAGATATTCGCCCCATTTGCTATTTCCAATCCATACGAGTTTTTTTCTATCGCTATTATCATGACTATTTCCTTCGCTCATAGGAATTTCTGGATTATCATAGATAACACTATGAGGAGGTGGAAAATCAGACAGTTCAGAATATAGCTCTTTCAACTTTGCGGATGTAACAAAATACCCATCCACAAAATTCATAAGAGGAATTCGTCTCTCATAGTTCGCGATATCATCATAAGTGAATAGGTGATCAGGAATATGTGTGGTGACAATATTGCTGATCAAAATTTCTTTATACTGGGGATTCCGCTGAGTGAAGTTCATCACTTCCATGAGATAGTCACGCCAGAAAAAGTGTAAGATACTCTTTTCTTTTACGTTTTTATCCAAGTGTAAAACAAGGTCCGCCACCGTTTTAAAATCATCGGTGCAAACTATTTTTACATTAAAGTCACTCAACTCTTTTGCTATATTTTGGGCTATTTTTCCGAATGCCCAATCCAACTTATCGACTATGAAAAATAAATTCATTGATACGCCATTATGATATTAAATAGATAAGTACTAGCTTCCATAGCCATTAGGGTTTTGCTTTTGCCAATTCCAGGTATGAGCCATCATATCTTCAATATTGTACTTGGCTTTCCAGCCTAAAACCCTTTCTGCTTTAGAGACATCAGCCCAAGAAGATCCTATATCGCCCTCTCGCCTGGCGACAATTTCATAGTTAACTTTCTTGTCACTTGCCTTTTCAAAGGCATCAATTACTTGTAAAACTGATACACCATTGCCGGTGCCAAGATTAAAAACGTCATATCCTTGTAATTTATCAATATGCCTTAAAGCACTAACATGGCCTGAGGCAAGATCTACTACATGGATAAAGTCGCGTACCCCTGTTCCATCAATGGTTTCATAATCGCCACCATAAACGGACAATTTTTCTAATTTTCCAATAGCAACCTGAGAAATATAAGGGACAAGATTATTTGGAATGCCGTTCGGGTCCTCCCCAATAAGACCACTAGGATGTGCGCCTGTAGGGTTAAAATAACGAAGAGCAATAATCTTCAATTTATCATCAGATTTCGCGTAGTCTGATAAAACCTGCTCCAGCATGACTTTAGTAGTACCATAGGGGCAGGAAGCATTTCCAATAGGATATTCCTCCAGGTTGGGAACCGGAGAATGGTTACCATAAACAGTTGCGGACGAACTAAAAATGAACTTATAAACACTTGCTTGCTTCATAACTTCAAGCAGGGTGAGGGTCCCACTGACATTATTAATATAATATTCCAGCGGTTTTTTTACCGATTCACCCACAGATTTTAATCCTGCAAAATGAATCACTGCATCGATATCGTAGTTTTTAAAAACTTCTTCAAGTTTTTGTTTATCGTTGATATCAGCTTCAATGAATGGAATTTTTTTCGAAACCAAAGAACCAACACGATGAAGTGACTCTTGAGATGAATTACTCAGGTTATCAAGCACAACCACATCATATCCGCCCTCAATTAACTGTAAAACGGTATGTGAACCAATATAACCAGCGCCACCTGTCACAAGTATAGTCATGTAGTCTCCGAAATTGTATTAATCTTTTATGCTAATTACGTGTTAAATTATTTGATTTTATATTTTTCTAAATTAGCCTTTAACATAAAATTAGCTTATTTTGCCACAGAAATGTTAATTTAATCAGGCACGCTACCGCCCCTGGCTCAACAGCTACCAGTGTACTGTACACTCCAATTTTTGAGGGGGCTTAGCCTATCAATTATTGATTACATTTTGACACATTTAGCCCCAAAACATCCCAAATATTGTCGTATTAATCTAACTAAGAAACAAGAAGAAATCGATTTTTGCTACAAGAAAAGGTAGAGCATTGATCTTTTTACTACTTGATTTTTATCATAAAAAAGGCAGTGAAGACATGCCTGTATACTGATAGCATCATGAGTCTTCCCCTGCCATTTATCATGAAGTATTACTAATATAATTAATCTTTCGTCTTGCCTATTCTCCGAGCAACTTCTCAATGCTCTTACGGAACTTCGGCCCTTCTTTCAGGTTACGCAGGCCGTACTTAACAAACGCCTGCATATACCCCATTTTCTTCCCGCAGTCGTAGCTGTCGCCCGTCATCAGCATCGCATCTACCGACTGTTTTTTAGCCAGCTCAGCAATAGCATCCGTCAATTGAATACGCCCCCAGGCACCAGGCTGGGTATGCTCCAGTTCTGCCCAGATATCAGCAGAAAGCACGTAGCGCCCTACTGCCATCAGATCGGAATCCAGAGTCTGCGGCTGGTCTGGTTTTTCAATGAATTCAACGATACGGCTGACTTTACCTTCGTTATCTAAAGGCTCTTTGGTCTGAATAACAGAGTACTCAGACAGATCGCCTTCCATACGCTTAGCCAGCACCTGACTACGCCCGGTTTCATTAAAACGAGCAACCATGGCAGCCAGGTTGTAGCGCAGCGGATCTGCGCTCGCTGTATCAAGAACCACATCAGGTAATACGACTACGAAAGGGTTATCCCCAACAATTGGACGAGCACAAAGAATTGAATGACCCAGGCCCAGTAACTGAGCCTGACGAACGTTCATAATAGTCACGCCTGGAGGACAGATAGACTGCACCTCGGCTAATAGCTGGCGTTTAACACGCTGCTCAAGCAACGATTCGAGTTCGTAAGAGGTGTCGAAGTGGTTCTCAACCGCGTTCTTAGACGCATGAGTCACCAGCACGATTTCTTTGATACCTGCAGCTACAATTTCGTCGACAATGTATTGAATCATCGGCTTGTCTACGATCGGTAGCATCTCTTTAGGGATTGCCTTCGTGGCAGGCAACATGTGCATCCCCAGACCTGCTACCGGAATAACTGCTTTCAAATTAATCATTAAGTCATTCACCTATTCAATTGTTGCTGAATTATAGCTTTTTAGCTTGTTTTAGCCAGTATGAATTACATTACTCCGATGCAGCGTATGTTACGCCGCTTAACTTCGCAATGCAGTAATCTTAATCCCAGGGAGTGTCACTTTAGCCAGGAATGGTCGCAAAGTTACCGCTCCCGTCCCGGGAGTCGAAAATTCACCGCTTCGACATTCACCACCTGATGGTTTACCCGGTCGATGTCAACTGAGCTTTGCCCGCTTTCGTTTACCGCATGGACATTCGCCAGCGAGAGTAATGTGTCCTGTTTTGCCATAAACTTGCCGCGCAAATCCTGACGGAGATCGAAGTGCATCTTAAGCGCGGGTCCCGTCGCGGATTGCTGCATAACCCTGATGTTACGTAAAAAAAGGTGCTGTGGTTGGTTATGCAACTCAAGCGTGGCACGTTTCATCTCCACATTGGTAATCGCCACAAATGATGTCGCATTACCAGAGGAGATCTGAATACCGCGCAATTTGTATTCACGTTTCGTATTATCCAGATGGATATTATTTAACTTAAAGTTTTGTGGAATGGATAAATAACGCCCTTTGATTACGCCGTAACCAATGAGCATACCTGCGCTATTCTCCATATTGATATTATCAATTACGAAATTATCACATCCGTAAATAGCGACCGTCGCATTATCAATGCCCGCTTTCTTACTATAATCCGGGGTGATATTTCGCGCGGTAATATTACGAATAATAAAGTGTTTGCCGTTCTCCACATGGACTAACTGTCGGCAGTCGCTACCGATGATGTTCGCTACCACAAAGTTTTTTACCGCCAGTTCATCGGGATAGGTATTGTCATAGGTACTCCCCGCCAGACCGATGCCGATGCCCCAGTTCACGTTGCCGTTGGTACAGTTGATACGTTCAATGACATGGTCAGAAATGAGGATATTGCTGTCGTTTATCGCCACATTCCACTCGATAGCATCACCCTGTAAATCGCTAAAACGGCTGTTCGTGATCTTTACGCCGTCCATTCGATTATGAAAACCCTGACGCAAAATGCCATAGTTAGCACGCGTGACGGTAATATCATCGATAGTCAGATTACGCATCAGCCTCGAGGTTTTACCGCCGATATAGATTTGCGTCACCGGACCGAAACCGCTCATGGCAATCCCTTTTATCACACAGTCCGACCCCCGCACATCGAGGGTAACGTTCCTCAGGCTCCCGCCCTGCTCGCCCATCACCTTGCATCCATCCTGCAGAACAAAGCGCCCATGGCCATTGCCGCTAATTCGCCCTTGCAGGAATAGCGTTTTGCCTGGCGGAATAACGATAGCGGTATTGATATCCTTACATTCCAGGCCTGTTGGTACGACGACCGTTTGTCCTTCTTTGAACGCCAGCCTGAAAGAGGCCACCCAATCCTGTGGGTTGTAATCCTGAATGTTGACGCTGCCCGGTGATTCTAGCGCCCGAACAACGGTAGAATGCAGCACGACAAGCGCAGAGCCTGCCGTCAGAAAAGTACGGCGTGAGAGTTTTTTCTCTGACATACAACCTCGATTTACATCGTTTGCAGCAGACTGGCTAACTGTTTATTGATCGCTAACTGATTAAATTCAGTTGCAATTTTTT
The DNA here is from genome assembly GCF_027919895.1 of Citrobacter sp. 21OH12SH02A-Citro. Taxonomy (NCBI): domain Bacteria; kingdom Pseudomonadati; phylum Pseudomonadota; class Gammaproteobacteria; order Enterobacterales; family Enterobacteriaceae; genus Citrobacter; species Citrobacter sp. 21OH12SH02A-Citro. The sequence goes on along the minus strand of NZ_CP114801.1, from coordinate 1,824,652 downwards.
CTCGCGCGCACTGCACAATCGGCTGCACCTGCTCACTGTCGAGCAGGCTAAATGCCGCTAATCGCTCGGCCAGCTCCTGCGCATCGTTTTCCGGTGCCAGCCAGCCAGACTTGCCCGACTCGACCAGTTCAGGGATCCCACTATGGACGGTGGAAATCACCGGGATGCCCACTGCCATCGCCTCCATCAGCGCCACCGGGATCCCCTCCATATCGCCATCCCTTCCGGTGATCGACGGCAGCAAAAAGACATCCGCCTGCTCAAGCATTTCCTTCACCTGATGGCTGGGTTTAAAGCCGGGCATCTCAATCACATCATCAAGTTGATATTGCTCAATTAGCGTACGCAGACGACGCTCCCAGGGGCCAATGCCAAGGATGCGATAACGGAATGAGACGCCCTGCTCTTTCAACTGACGACAGGCTTCGATGGCGACGTGCAGTCCTTTTTTCTCAGTTAACCGGGCGACAGAGATAATCTCCAGCGGTGCGGCTGGCGATTTCAACTGGCGGGGCGTAAAGCGCGTCATATCGATTCCCATGCGCGAGACCGCGATTTTCTGCGGCGGGCACCCCATATTTTTTAAACGTCCGGCCCAGAGGTTGCTGATGGGTAACATCAAATCCCCACGTTCAAACAGTTGCTGATATTCAGGGGTGTAGTGGGCAAGCACATCCCGATGCGAAACATCAATGCCGTGAAATACCGTGGCGATTTTGCCGCGGATCATCCCAAGCTCACGCAGCTTGGCGGCCGTTACGCCTGCGGGTCCAAAATGAGCGATAAAGACATCCGCTTCAAACGCCCGCGGGTTCGCGCCACAAATGGCCGCCAAAATCAGATTGCGCGCCTCATCGCCATAGCGTGAAACATTCAGCGCTTTCCAGGTGGCTGCGCGGGTAATACCGCGCAGGGCCGCTACTGCCCTATACTTAAGCTTCGCCAGTTTGCTGTTCGGCTCATTCAGTAACCAGCGCGTTTTTTCACCCAGACGGTAGGTATTAAATGAAGCATGGGTATTTTCAAGATCGCCCTTGTGCAACGCGACAATTTCCACGTCGTAGCCCATGTCGATAAATGCGGTAATCTGATTGAGTACAAAGGTCTCGGAGGAGAGCGGAAATTTAAGCAGGAAAAAGCCAACCTTCATTTTTCCCCCTCAATACGCGTTAAAACCGATTGCACCATGTTCACCCCACGTTCACGCTCACGCCTAACCGCGTCGCCGAGACGTATGTTCAGCTCAGGTAGCTGTCCGAGAGCATCGGCGACCTTCCCTTCCAGGCTGCCATCGAGCAGATGGCGAATATCGACGGCCATCTCTGCTAACCCCAGTTGTTGCATGATCCCTGCCGATTTATGCTCATAATTAATGGCGATGGCTGGCGTCATAAAATTCATCGAGATGATGGCCGAGTGTAAACGAGTCCCCACCGTCAGATCGCATGCAGCCAAAATTTTCCCCATCTCCAGGTCGTTGAGTTCATCCATCACCACGTGATAACGGCCCGGGTCGTTAATATACTGGCGCAGGTTCAACGCCACCATGCGGTCATCTTTGTTGTAACTATCAATACCGGTACAGGTTGACAGCGCTATCACCTGGTAACCTTCATCAAGGATGCGGTTCACTACCCCGGCAAAGGCTTGCTCATAGGCCTGCTGCGTTGTCCCCAGACGCTTATCAAAAGGAGCCAGCTCACGCAGAGTAATGGCAACGGTCTTCTGTTTTGCCGCCATGTGTAACCAGTGCTGTACGGCATAACCAGGCTCATAATCCTCATCATGATTATTTACCAGCCAGGCGGTATCTACCCCGGTTTCGACTTTATCCGTGTTTATTGCACTACGCTTCATCAGATCCAGACTGACGGATTCACGCAAAATCAACGCATTACAGTGTCCAAAAACGTAGTTCGCCAGTTGATTAAACTGTTCATCCTGGAATGGCCCCACGCTGTGGCCAATCATGTACAGCGGTTTTTTCGCCATAAACGTACACAGGGCATGTTCAAACTGCGGTACGCCATACAGATCGACAAAAAACGATCCGCCGACCTGGATAATGGCGTCGTAGCGCGACAGCAGACGAACAAAATCGGTAAACCCCTGGGCGATCGCGATATTGCGCAGATTACCGGAATCGGTGACACGCGAGAGCAGCACCTGATGCTGATAGCGACGACGCAGCACTTTCTTCACGCGTCCCATAACGCCCGCAGCATTATTGTGTTGCTTCATCTGCGAATACAGCGGATCGCCCATCACCGGGCGGTTCAGCAACCACGAAGAACTCACCGGATAACGGCTCATAACATCCACTTCAGTCTCAGGACGCAACGCGTTAATGGCATCCAGCAAACCGCGCAGTATCGCGCTATCCCCACGGTTCCCACAGGTATGGTTGCCTAAAATTAATAGTTTCATTATGACCTCTTAAAGCGTTGTTCTTATCCTGCACGAAGCAAGGTTTTCATTTTTTCACTGCGGCAGAGCTGGCGTTTTATTTCCACCACTAACGGATGGCGCGACACCACAATCATCGCCGCAAACGCCAGCGCTCCTGCCGCTACCTGGATCCCCAGTAACGCACCTGGCGACAGTTGGCTGCGCAGCATTACGTCCAGCGCATAGCTCACCACAAGGGTAGGTAAAGAGAGATATAACGGCAGCCACAGACTGAGCATGTACTGGCGGTAGCTGGAGCCAAGAACAGGTTTGATCATCACGAAGTAACTGAGGATCGTGTTAATCACCTGGACCAGCAAAAAGCCCAGCGTCACGCCAATCGCCCCGGCCTGATGACCACCGATGAAAATGGCGGGAATAAACAGAAAGGTTTTGAACACATTGAATTTGAAGCTGATGTCGACCCGTGCTTTCGCCATCAGCAGTGAACCGATCGGATTCCCCACAGAGCGCAGCAGTCCAACAATGCACAGCAGTTGCAAAACGGGAATAATACCGTTCCACTTCTCGCCAAATACCAGCGGCACCACATTGTTCGACACCACCATCAATCCCAGTAGTACCGGGAAGTTAATGATCCCGACCACCGACAGCAGCTTGTAAAAATTCACCCGTAGCTTTTCACTGTCGTCCTGAATTTTGGCAAACGCCGGAAACAGGACACGGGTAATAATCGGGTTCAGTTTGATCGGAGGGACAACCGCCACGTTCCAGGCGAGATTGAATCCGCCCGCCACACCTGCGCCCAACGTTCTGGCTAAAACCAACGTGGAAAGGTTGGTATTGAGGTAATTGATAATGCTGTCTGCCGTCAGCCACGCACCAAAACGCAGGTTCGACGAAACGGATGCCAGCGAAAAATGCAGCCCCGGACGGTAAATCCGGCGACCAAAATAGCCGAACAGCAGCGTTCGTAGCGTACTGTTCACCAGATACCCGAGAATGGCCGTCAGCGCGAGGGGCCAGAAATAGGCGCTGACCACGGTAAAGGTAAAACCGGCCAACACCGAACTGGTTTCAATCATGCCAATTTTGTTGAAGGCCAGCTCTTTTTGCATCAGCGCGCGAAACTGCTGCCCGTGCGGTATCACCGCAAACGCCAGCGATAAGGTTTTGATGAGTGGCGCCAGTTCGGGATTGTTGAGCACGCTGGCAATCGTCCCGCTAAGCAGAAACATCACCACACATACCACCATACCCAGCCCAACGTTGAGCCAGTACAGCGTCGTCAGCTCAAGATAACCGATGTCTTTGCGCTGAATAATTGAGTTGGCAATACCGAAATCCGACAGCGTATCGGCCAGCGCAATGATCACCAGCGACACGGTTAACAACCCAAACTGGTGGTTATCAATAATCCGCGCCAGGACGGTCATCTGGATAAGTCCCAGACCAATAATGATCACCGTAGCAATCGCCGACCACTTTGCGCCATTAAGCGTTTTTTCTCGTAAGCTCATGTTAATACGCCGCTTTGTTCACAAAGCCTTTGAATACCGTCAGAAAAACAATTTTGATATCGAACCACACGCTCCACTCGCGAATGTATTCGAGATCAAACTCCACACGTTTTTCCATTTTTTCCAGCGTATCGGTTTCACCGCGCCAGCCGTTGATTTGCGCCCAGCCGGTAATGCCCGGTTTCACCTTATGGCGTAACATGTACCCCTCGATCAGTTGGCGGTACTGTTCGTTATGCGCCACCGCATGCGGACGTGGTCCGACGATAGACATCCCCCCGGTCAGGACGTTAATAAACTGCGGCAGTTCATCGAGCGACGTCCGGCGCAAGAAATTTCCCACAGGGGTAACGCGCGGATCGTTTTGCGTCGCCTGCGTTACCACCGCGTCGTTCTCCATCACCTTCATCGAGCGAAACTTCCAGACTTTAATCGGCTTCCCGTCCATGCCATAGCGGGTCTGGCGGAAAATCACCGGACCTTTGGAGGTCAGTTTTACCAGCAGCGCAATACCACATAGCACCGGGGAAATAAGCAGCAGGATCAGTGAAGCCAGCACGATATCTTCCGCGCGCTTTAACAGGCGATTAATTCCCGAGAGCGGCGTGTCATACAGCGGCACTACCGGAACGCCGTTCATCTCTTCAATCCGTGAATGCAGAATATTGAAGGTAAAGACATCAGGAATGAGGATCACCGAGCAGGTGGTGTCGGCCAACTCACGCACCAGTTTTTTTACGCTGGCGCCATCGCTCATCGACATGGCGATATAAACGTTATGAATGCGTGAAGCTTTGGCGTCGTCCACCAGTTGTTGCAGATTACCGGCCCAGTCGCGGGAGTTTTTTCCAGGGATTGGGTCGTGATAGACCCCCGCCACTTCAAATCCCAGCCACGGTTCATGGCGAAAACTGTCCAGCAGCATTTGTCCGGCGGGCAGGTCGCCAGCCACCGCCACCCGGCGGGTGTTATAACCACGATTACGCAGCCACCCCGCACCGTAGCGAATAAACGAACGACTCAACACCAGGCCGACGCTTGAAAGCAGATACCATGCCAGCCAGACGGCGAGACGGTTATCGAAATCGTTATTAAAGGCGATCAGACCTGCGCTAAAAATCAGACTCAGCGTCCAGTTTTGTAGTAACAGCACCAGCTCAGTGGAAATTTTGACGCCGCGCCAGGAGCGATAAAAATCCGTTATGCCACCGAGCATCTGAAAAACGACCAGCGTGATCAGCGCCACCAGCAGGTGCATATACAGGAAAGGCAAACCGCTTAATTCGCAGATCACCCACAACCCGCCAAACATGATGGTGATATCTGAAAAGCGTTGCACCATCGAAATTAACGACGCATTGGTTTTGGCGCGTTCGCGCTTTTTTAGATGTGTCATCGTGGTTCCTGTTAGTCACCCTTTGCCCATAAGCGGGCAAAGGAAGCACCGGCATTACTGATTCAGTAACGCCAGAAGAGTGCGCGTTCGCGCTTCCATCAACGGAATATCTCCGCGCGATTCCACGTTCAGGCGCACCACCGGTTCGGTATTGGAAGAGCGTAAATTGAAGCGCCAGTCGACAAACGCCATGCTGATACCGTCCGTTCTGTCCACCGTCAGCGCCTCACGGGAAAAGTGCTGCTCCACACGCGCAATCGCTGCCGCCGGCTCTGCCAGCGTGCTGTTGATTTCCCCACTCGCCGGATAGGCCACCATCCGGTCACGGACCAGTTCACCCAGCGACTGTCCTTTCAGACTCAGCAGTTCCGCCACCAGCAGCCACGGGATCATTCCGCTGTCGCAGTAAGCAAAATCACGGAAATAGTGATGCGCGCTCATTTCACCGCCATAAATGGCATCTTCATGGCGCATGCGCTCTTTGATAAACGCGTGCCCGGTTTTTGACATCACCGGTTTACCGCCTGCCGCCGTCACCACATCCACGGTATTCCAGGACAGGCGCGGGTCGTGGATAATTTTCGCCCCCGGATTCTTCTCCAGAAACGCTTCTGCCAGCAGGCCGACAATGTAATAGCCCTCAATGAACTGACCTTTTTCATCGAACAGGAAGCAGCGGTCAAAATCACCGTCGAAGGCAATCCCCATATCCGCACCGTGTTCAATCACCGCATTGCGCGTGTCGGCCCGGCATTCCGGCAGCAGAGGGTTGGGGATACCGTTGGGGAAGTTGCCATCCGGCGTATTGTGAATTTTGATGAACTCGACCGGCACCCCCAGCGCCTGAAAACGGGCTTCAATGGCGTCAACCACCGGACCTGCCGCACCGTTGCCGGAGTTGAGCACCAGCTTCATCGGTCTCAGGCTGCCGGGATTGATGTAACCCAGCAGGTGGTCGATGTAGGCATCGCGGGTAGTAATACGCTGGTAGTGGCCACGTTTTGTCGCATCAACCGCCGGGAAGTCGTTGGCTTCCGCCAGGCGCTGCACGTCGCGCAGACCGGTATCACCGCTGATGGGCCGCGCCCCTTCCCGCACCAGCTTCATACCGTTGTAATCCATCGGATTATGGCTGGCGGTCACTTCAATACCGCCGTCAATGCCAAGGTGGAAGGTGGCGAAGTAAATCTCTTCGGTGCCCGACATGCCAATATCCAGCACATTCACCCCCGCATCCTGCAGCCCTTTCGCCAGCGCCAGCTTTAGCGTCTCGCTGGTCAGACGCACATCGCCGCCCAGAACAATAGATTTTGGCTTCAGGAACTCGCCGTAAGCGCGGCCAATTCGCCACGCGATCTCTTCATTCAGCTCTTCGCCCAGCCTGCCGCGAATATCGTAGGCTTTGAAACAGGTTAATTTCGTCATGATTTACCCTTCTTCAGGCAACAGTTAGCCCTCTCCTGACTGGAGATATTTTTCACAAAATGACTAGCCGTTAGTTTTTAGGCCGGATAAGGTGTTCACGCCGCCATCCGGCAACGATGATGTTGTGTTACGCGCGCCCGTAGCGATCCGCAAACCGCACCACATCATCCTCATCGAGGTAAGATCCGGAGCGCACTTCAATCAGATCGAGCGGGATTTTCCCGGGGTTCTCCAGACAATGGGTCGCCCCCAGCGGAATATAGACAGACTCGTTTTCAGCAAGCAGTTTTATATCATCATTGATTGTCACCTTCGCGGTACCGGCAACCACAACCCAGTGTTCAGCCCGGTGATGATGCATCTGCACAGACAATCCCTCACCAGGCTTGACGGTAATTCGCTTCACCTGGTAACGCTCTCCGGCATCAATTGAGTCGTACTTGCCCCACGGACGATAAACTTCGCGGTGAATATGATGCTCATGACGCCCGTCAGCCTTAATTTGCTCTACCACTTTTTTGACGTCCTGCACCGCGTTGCGATCGGCTATCAGCACCGCGTCTTTGGTCTGCACCACCACCAGATCTTTCACCCCGACGGTCGTCACCAGGCCGGATTCGGCATACACGTAACTGTTTTCCGTTTTGTGGCTTATGACATCGCCGTGATGCACATTGCCTTCAGCGGTATGGGCACTGATTTCCCACAGCGATGACCAGGAGCCAACATCGCTCCAGCCTGCGTTCATTGGCATCACCACCGCATCGGCGGTACGTTCCATTACCGCATAGTCCACAGACTCTTCCGGGCAGGCGAGAAACGCCTGTTCATCAACGCGGATAAAATCGAGATCGGGGTCGACCGTGCTCATGGCGTTCTCACAGGCTTCAAGAATATCGGGACGATACTTTTTCAGTTCTTCCAGGTAACGTCCGGCCCGGAACAAGAACATGCCGCTGTTCCAGTAGTAGTCGCCGCTCGTCACGTAAGCCTGCGCGGTTTCCAGATTAGGCTTTTCAACAAACTGTGCCACTTCAAAAGCCACGGCGTCGGTATTCGTCGGCGAGACTTCCCCCCGGCGGATATAGCCATAGCCGGTTTCCGGCTGGTCCGGCACGATACCGAACGTCACCAGCTTACCCGCTCCGGCATAGGGCATCGCATTGCGAACCGCCTCGCGGAATGCCTCTTCGTCGGCAATCATGTGATCGGCCGCCAAGACCAGCAGCAGCGGATCCTCACCCGGACTTTGACGTTTTGCCGCCAGCGCGGCCAGCGCTATCGCCGGTGCCGTGTTACGCCCGGCAGGTTCGAGAATGATGTTCTCAGTCAGTTTGTGCAGCTGTCGTAACTGTTCCGCTACGATAAAACGGTGTTGTTCATTACAGATAACCACCGGGCTTTCGCACTCCACGCCGTTCAGACGGCAAATCGTCGTCTGCAGCATGGTGAGATCGCCTTTCAGGCACAGGAACTGCTTTGGGTACAGCACGCGGGACAGTGGCCATAAACGGCTACCCGAGCCACCGGCCATCACCACCGGAAAGAGTTTGCTTTGACTCATCATGTACCCCGTATATCTGCAAGAAATTGACTCAGCACGTTTTCTTTATCCAGCGTGCGTTCGGCATAATCACGTGCCACCGTGTTTACTTTTGGCATCATCAATGCCCGTTTAATACCGCAAACCAGCGCGTTTACCGACTCCGGCTCCACGCACACCGCAATGCCAGGGTGAGCGTCACAAAGCTGACCCAGCTCGGTTTCAGGTTCGGCAGTAATAACTGCGTTACCACCAACAGCGAGGATATTGGTCAATTTGGAGGGCAGTACGGCATCAGCCGCACCACGCTTTTGCACGACCAGATGACAATCCGCCATCTTGAGCAACGCTGGCAGCGCGTCATATGATTGCAGCGGAAAGAACATCACGTTATTCAGGCCGCGTTCGCTGGCCATGCTCTCCAGCCGAGCTTTACCACCGCCCTGCCCGACAATCACAAACAGCCAGGGGTGTTCGCTCAACTCGACCGCTGCGTCTATCACGCTCTCCAGCCCCTGCTTTTCACCGATATTGCCTGAGTAAAGAACGATCTTTTGATCGGCAGGCAATCCCAGTTGCCTAGACAACGCCAGGGCATCGGCGTCGCTCACATCACGAAAGCGCGTCACTTCTGACCAGTTCGGAAAGAAAATAACCTTGTGCGGCGCAACGCCTTTTTCCATGGCTTTGTGCATCATGGAACGGGAAATCGTCGAAATATGGTCCATATTCAACAGCCCACTGCGCTCAAAGGCGCTGGCCAGTTTTGCCACCATACCGCGCGTGCCTTTGCCCGCCATTCCTAGCCCCAACATGGCATCGACTTCGTAATCCTGAACGTGCAATAGCGTACGTGCGCCACAAAGCTTTGCCAGCAGGCGCATGCCCGGCGTGCAAAACAGCGTCGGCACTACGCCGATAATGCGATCCGGCTTCCAGCGACGTTGCGCCAGTAGCGGGAAAAAACTGCTCAGGGCGAAACTGCCCAAATGCAGCAGGCGCTTGAGCGTTGAGGGTTGCTCAGGCACATACAGCGGACAACGCCAGACGAGGGCATCGCCCTCTTCACGACGGTAGCGCCAGGATGAATAACTGCCGTTTACCTTCCACTGGGGATAATAAGGCGGCGCGGTGATCACCCGAACGTCATGCCCCTGCTGCGCCATCCACTCCACCATTTCACCGGTGTATTTGCCGATACCGGTCAACTCCGGCGAATAGTTGATGCCATACACGAGGATCTTCATAGCCCGGGGTACTCCGGCCTGACTTGTTTTACAGAAGTAAGCCCGACTGTTGTCGTGCACGTGGTCACTGGCCAGAATCTGTGTAGCCGCCATCCATCGGTACGCATCATGTTGGACATTGGGCAGTTGCAAGTCGTTTTCCGACACCCGCAGACGAAATCCCAGCACGATGTAATGCGTTGAGAAATCATCCCCAGAAAAGTTGTCGCCATAGAAGTGCTGCCAGACACCGTAAAACTCCGCAGCGGACAGCGGTAAACGTAACCCCAGCTCCGTTTCGGTAAGCCGCTCAAAGGCCACGTGCAGCGCTTCATCTTTTTGCACCCGACCGCCGGGCACGAACCAGTAACCCTGCGCCGGACGATTGAGACGCTTACCGAGCAGAAATTCACCGTGGGTGTTTTCCACGATCAAATCGATGGAAATCAGCGGAGTTGAACGTACTACGGTGGCAAAATCCTCATGACGTAAAAACATGCTTACCCCCGGTAGCGCTGCTGGTTTTCAAGGAACCACTGCCAGGTACTGGCAAGCCCCGCTTCCAGTGATATCTCGTGATACCAGCCCAACTGATGCAGACGCGTAACATCGAGCAATTTGCGCGGCGTTCCATCCGGTTTGCTGGCGTCGAACACCACGCGCCCCTTGTAACCCACGACCTGCGCGATGGTTTGCGCCAGTTCGCGGATGGTGCAGTCCACGCCGGTGCCCACGTTGATATGCGACAGCATCGGCTGGGTATATTCCTGCAAGACTTCCTGAGCCAGCTCCATCACGTGGATACTGGCCGCTGCCATATCGTCAACATGCAGAAATTCACGCATTGGCGTCCCGCTTCCCCACACCACCACATCCGGCGTATTGTGCTCGCGAGCGTCATGAAAGCGGCGCAGCAGCGCCGGGATCACATGCGAATTACTCGGGTGGAAGTTGTCATGCGGCCCATACAGATTGGTCGGCATCACCGAGCGATAATCGCGGCCATACTGGCGGTTATACGATTCGCACAGCTTGATCCCGGCAATTTTGGCAATCGCATACGGCTCATTGGTCGGTTCCAACTGCCCCTGCAACAGTTCGCTTTCGGCTATTGGCTGGGTGGCTTGCTTTGGATAAATACAGGATGACCCGAGAAACAGCAGTTTATTCACGTTATGCAAATGCGCAGCATGAATAATGTTGCTCTCAATCATCATGTTTTCATAAATAAAATCAGCAGGATAAGTATTATTCGCCACGATCCCGCCGACTTTAGCCGCCGCCAGATAAACCTGGTCAATACGTTCAGTGGCAAAGAACGCCTGCACCGCACTTGCGTCCAGCAGGTTAAGTTGGTCGCGGGTACGCAACACCAGCTCGACATTATCTCGCTGCGACAATTGTCTGACGATGGCGGACCCCACCATCCCGCGATGGCCCGCTACAAAAATACGTTGTGTCTTCATCCTCAGTACTCCAGCGCGATGGCGACCTCGTAACCGTGCGACTTCAGCAGGGAATGCTTCTTCGCTGCTTCAAGATCGTTGGCAACCATTTCCGAGATCATCTGGCGCAACGTGATTTCCGGCTTCCAGCCCAGTTTTTCATGTGCTTTGGCCGGATCGCCCAGCAGCGTTTCCACCTCTGCCGGACGGAAATAGCGCGGATCGACGGCAATCATGACATCCCCAGGTTTCACACCCGGCGCGTCGTGTCCGGTTACGGAAACCACGATGCCTTTCTCATTCACGCCCTCGCCTTCAAAGCGCAATTTAATCCCCAACTGAGCGGCGGCCATTTCCACAAACTGGCGCACGGAATACTGCACGCCGGTGGCAATCACGAAATCTTCCGGCTTGTCCTGCTGCAGCATCATCCACTGCATCCTGACGTAATCTTTGGCATGCCCCCAGTCACGCAGCGAATCCATATTGCCCAGGTACAGACAAGACTCCAGCCCCTGCGCGATGTTGGCGATCGCACGCGTAATTTTGCGCGTGACAAAGGTTTCGCCGCGGCGCGGAGATTCGTGGTTAAACAGAATGCCGTTACAGGCATACATACCGTAAGATTCGCGGTAGTTGACGGTTATCCAGTAGGCGTACAGCTTGGCAACGGCATACGGCGAGCGCGGGTAGAACGGCGTGCTCTCTTTCTGCGGGATTTCCTGTACCAGGCCGTAAAGTTCAGAGGTGGAAGCCTGATAAAAACGGGTCTTCTTTTCCAGGCCGAGGAAGCGGATAGCTTCCAGCAAACGCAAGGTGCCGATAGCATCGACATCCGCGGTGTATTCCGGTGAATCAAACGACACCGCGACATGACTCATGGCGCCGAGGTTATAGACCTCATCCGGTTGCACTTCCTGTAAAATACGGGTCAGGTTGGAGGAGTCCGTCAAATCGCCATAGTGCAGATGGAATTTGGGATTGCCCGAATGCGGATCCTGATAGATATGGTCCACACGTTCGGTGTTGAATGATGAAGCGCGGCGCTTAATACCGTGTACTTCATACCCTTTTTCCAGCAGGAACTCTGCCAGGTAAGAACCATCCTGCCCGGTTACGCCAGTGATGAGAGCGACTTTTGACATGTTATTACCTCTTAAATGATCCCCTCAGGGAGTAACTTTCTCGACGCGTTCGCGTGTGACTATTGCGGGATTTCCCCGACAAACGACATTGGCTGGCAGCGATTTAAATACACTGCTGCGTGCTCCGACGACGGTGCCATCGCCAATCGTCACGCCAGGCGCGACAAAGACATCTGTCGCCAGCCAGCATTTATCACCAACTACAATTGGTGTGGCGTTAATATCAAAATGTTGACTGGCATAATCATGACTCCCGGTGCATAAATAACTTTTTTGCGAAATAACCGCGTGCGCACCAATCGTAATATCACCCAGCGTATATAAAACCGCGTCATCACCCACCCAGGAATAATCTCCCAGGGTTAATTTCCACGGATAAGTAATTTTTACTGAAGGTCGAATAACTACGTTTTTTCCTATTTTTGCGCCAAACATTCGCAATAAAAACGCACGCCAGCGATACATTACCTGTGGGGACCAGCGAAATAATGTGGCTTGCACTGCCCACCATAATTGCACTTTAATGGCACCGCCGCCGCGAAAACCTCCCGGCACGTTGAAGCCGCTTAAATCCTGCATAATGTACCCTTACGCTTTTCCATATAAGGTTTTTGTTTTACCAGTTGTGCGCAGACGTAAATATTCTGACAGCCCGGTCCAAAAACCTGGCATGTGTAATATCTGGCGCTGTACCTTTTTTGCATCCCGGCACAATTCCAGATTATTCGTCGTTGACACCCCACCCATGGAAAACTCTGACACCAGCCCGCTCAGCTTTTTAAACGCGTAACCTGACTTGTATAATTTGGCTGCCAGTGCGTAATCAGACGATATCTTATATTGCAAATCATAGCGCCAGACATTCAGTCCAGAGAGAGGAAAGAAGATTGCCTGATGGCTGGCGGGAAGGCTGTGATAAATATACCAACCCGGCTTGGCCCGCCGCTTAATTTTGTTACCATTACCGAAATCCAGCAACGCATCGCCAATGACCATCGCTTTATCGCTCTGCGTTTTTAGCTGGCGGATAAAATGAGCCGCATCTGCATGCAAAATATCCCCGGAGTTGAGGAACAGCGCAAACCGCCCTCGCGCCATAGCGATACCTTTGTTCATTGCATCATAGATGCCCTTATCCGGCTCGCTGACAAACCGTAACCGGTGCTCTCCACTGAACCCTTCAAGAAAGGCCGAGGTACCGTCAGAGGAGCCGCCATCAACAACAATCCACTCAAAACTGATATCACCCGCCTGCGCCAGATGAGCTAACGACGCGTGAGTTTTGACGATCCCTTCCAGATTACGAAAGGCGACGGTAATAATACTGAGCAGCATGCGTTCTACCTCGCTATATTCAGCGCCTTGCGCAAAATAAACGGACATACAATTAAAAATGCGTATTCCGGACTAAATACTGAACCTGTAAAAAACAGCGACAGCGGCGTAAAAAGATAAAGCTGCACCCGATAATTCTGATTATCACCAAACGCATTGATCATCATCTTCATGACTTTCCCCATGTACCACAGGGCTAATATCACCGCGAACCATGAGAAATAAATAATCAGCAGATACAAGCCATTGTCTATCGTTTTACCAACATCTGCACCGTTAAAAATTCCGAATGACGCAACATATTCATAAAGTGAGCCGAATCTCACTACCCCATCAACGTTAAGTAACGAATAACCGACCATTACTAATGGTCCCACGATACGATAATACGATGATGAGCCTTCAGTTCCTAAATCTCCAAGCCGTGTCGCGATGTACGGAAACGCAAATATCACACCAACGACAAACACGCTTAATGAGATTATCGCCAGCGGCAACTTCTTTTTTATCGCATCTTTATTCAGATACTGGAACGCCCACTCCAGGAGGTAAAACAAAATAAATGTCATTACCCCTGAAAACGATCCTGATAATATTATCCCTGCCAGAATCATAGCATCGGACTTAGGCGTTTTGATACCAAACTGTTTGATACTGAGCCAAATTGAGATTAACGCCAGAGCGAAGAATGCCGGTTCGAAATAGAGTGCAGTGGTACGCTTCCCACCAAACTTAATAAAGTTCAGAACATAGCTATTACTGTAAATAAGATATTTCGAAATAACTTCCATTAAACTGCTGCCGCCACTAAGAATTATCTGCGCCATTTCCACCGCAGCTAACCCCACCACCAGGCCCACAACCAGCCAGAAAAAACGCAAGATCTTAATGTAGTTATGCGGCGAAATGGTTTTGAAGCGAATACTCCACACCATACCGATAATCACCACGGTATAGACAAACAGCATTGCGGACGTCACGTACTTGCTGGCATCCAGTGATTGTCCGAACAGATAGTTAAACGCCGTCAGTCCGCCTCCTACGCCCAGCGCAATCATTAATTTTTTAATATTGATGCGCTCGACAAACAGCAACAGCAGAACGGGCAAGAACGTGACGATAGTTATCGGGAAGCTCTCGCCAAGCTGGGCGAGTTTGACGTTAACCAGCAGATAAAGCAGCGGTAGCACCAGATAGCTACAGATTCTGATAGAACGAGACATACTCCTCCAGCATCTGTTGCCCACTGTATGCCACCCGGCTGCGCTGGCTGAACGCGGCAAGCGACGTGTCAAATACCGCCTGCGCAATGTCTGATCTTTTCAGTTGCACCAGGTGCAAAACATCCGCTTCGCTGAACGTTTTGCCGCCCGATTTCGCCAGCACTTCCTGCGCGGCATCGCTGTGCGTAGCAATCACCGGTACGCCGATGGAAAGCGCTTCGCACAGAATCAGCGGGTAGTTATCAACGCGCGAGCTGAACACCAGCCCATCCATCTCGTTAAGCGCGCTCATCAACGTGCGCTTATCGCTCTCAAACCCGTGATTGATGACGTTATCCCCTACAAACGGGGAAAATTTGCCGAAGGTATGCAGCTCAATTTTGTCTCCGAGCGCAATCATCGCTCGCACCAGTTGCTGACTGGTTTTACCGTCATAGCGCAGGTCATGGGCCACCACGGCGATTTTCGGTCTGCCGCTTTCCTCATGCTTAGCGGGAAGTTCGGCAAGTATGGCTTCCGTTGCCACATCGATGCCGTTGTTAATAATGCGGCAACGACCGGCGCCATACAGACTGTTGAATGCATCGGCCACATGCTGACTGGGCGAGATGAACTGGCAGCCCAGTGCCAGCATGGCGCGAAACATCTGCCGTTTACCAGGCAACTGTTGATGGGCTTTATCGATTTTTACCGGCGGATAGTTACTGAGCGTTGGACATTTCTGACAGCCCGTTTTCCAGCTTTCGCAGCCATCGGTAAAGGCACAGCGCCCGGTCACGCTCCAGTGATCGTGCAGCGTCCAGACAAAGGTGATATCCGGTTTATGCGCCTTCACTTTTTGGCAAAAGGCGACCACTTCTTCCAGATTCAACCAGTAGCTGTGCAACACATGAAAATGCAGTACCAGCGGGCCGGAAGTGCGGGTAACCGTACGGTACAACTTGTCGAGATTGCCAAACATGTCGCGGTTCGCGAAACGAAACAGCGCAATGTTCGCCGCCGACGTCAGACGCGGCGTATGTTTGATAACCTGCGGGTAATTCTCGTGACTGACGCTTTTCTTACCGCCTTTGCCATAGCCGTAGACAAAATGCGATGACAGCCCTTTCTCCAGCGCCCTCAGATGCAAATCTAACGCCACGCCTGCCGCCCCGCCTTCTGCGAGTCGCACATTAAACTGTAATATCTTCATTTTATTACCTTCACCCGTGCCTTCTCGCCCACGACCAGCGTATTGTCCGGGATGCTATCCACTACGACGCTCCCGGCGCCAATCGTCACGTTATCGCCAATGGCAACGCCGCCAAGCAGAGTGACATTGGCCCCCAGCTCAACGCCGTTACCGATGACCGGACAGGACAGATCGTTGCCGCCAAGATTGCCGATGGTGACGCCGTGGCGCAGGGTGAAATCATCCCCCGCCACCACGTGTTTATTGATCACCACCCCATAGCCATGATGGATGGTGAAACGACGACCAATAGATGCAGCTGCCTGGATTTCATAGCCAAACACGCATTCAGTGATAAGGCGATACATCACCAGCACCGGCGCCGCCCACAGGTTGTTCAAGACATTTTTTTTACGCCAGACGGAGCAAAAATGGGCAATCCGATAGGCCACCACCATGCAGCAGGGTCGCAGACTCCAGCCGTTCGCGCGTAAATCTTCCAGCATACTTAGCGTCCTCGCAGTCCGTCGGCCAGGCGCTTACTATTGCGAACAGAAAGCAGCGTCAGCAACGTGCGCCAGTTCATCCGTTTATTGCGGATCTGGTAGAGGGTAAACAGCTGATATTTCTTGCTGGCCCGGTCAAATTTGCCTTTGTGCTTACGGTAGAACTGAAAGTAGCCGGAGAATTTATGCGGGGATGAGGTAATACGCATTTCACCGTGATTCACATGCAGGATCTGCGTTGCCTCTTTTACCTTCCACGGTTTGCCATACGCCACCACCATGCGCAGGAAAATGTCATAATCCTGCGCCGCTTTCAGCGTGGTATCGAACAGGCATGCTTTAAACCGCCAGGCCCAGGTAAACACCTGATTACCAATAATATTGCGCTTATAAAATTTACGGCGTGAATAAACGGCCTTCGGATAGAGCGGCAAACTGGTCGGCTGCGAATATACTTCGCCTTCACAGACATAGTCATTGGCATACAGAAACGCCCGCGTAACCAGATGATGGCGATAATTGAGAAATACGCTCAGGCGGTTCGGCGTCCATTCATCATCATCATCAATACCCGTAATATATTGCCCACTGGCCTGCATGATGGCCTGATTACGCACCGCACAGGCTCCGGAATTAGTGGGATTACGCGTATACGACACACGCGGATCGTTGAGTTCTTCAACAAATTGCTGCAGTTGCTCATACGAGGAAGAGCAATCATCCACAATGATCATCTCCCAGTGAGGATAGTCCTGGCGCAGTACCGATTTAATCGCCCGGATGGCCAGTTGCTGACGGTTCCAGGTGGGCATATAAATTGAAATTAGCGGGTTGTCTGTCGTCATTTTCGTTTCCCAGATATCCCCGTCATACTTCGAGTTGCATCTGCGTTGGCTTTCCTGCAACTCGAATTATTTAGGGTATAAATATGTTTTTGTGGGCCGCTATCCGGCAATGTTCGTAACCTATTTCGTATCCGAGGTGTACTCGTATTCGTAGTAACCGTAATCCTGATACCCGCTGGCGCGGCGGAAGATCGAGTTCAGGATCACCCCTTTCACCTGAATGCCGTTTTGCTCGAAGCGACTCAGGCTGGTTTCCACCTCTTTCAGCGTGTTGACCGCGTAACGCGCCACCATCAGCGTGGTTCCAACGTGACGACCCACGATAGCCGCGTCGGTCACCGCCAGTATTGGCGGGGTATCGATCAGCACCAGGTCATAGTGCGAGCTGGCCCATGCAATCAGTTCGCCAAAGCGTTCACTCATCAGCAACTCGGAGGGGTTGGGGGGAATTTGTCCGCGAGGGATCAGATCAAAATGTGGAATCGATGTCGGTTTCGCGCTGGATGAGATATCCCCCTTGCCGATGAGGATCTCAGACAGACCGTTAACGTTATTGGTCCCCAGCAGCTCGTGGGTATAGCCTTTGCGCATGTCGCAGTCGATCAACAGCACGCGTTTGTTGGTCTGACTAACGACCGCCGCCAGGTTGGCGCAGACAAACGTTTTACCAATTGACGGGCTGACGCCGGTCAGCATCAAGACGTTGTTGCGCGCCTGCATCATGGCAAAGTGCAGGCTGGTACGCAGGCTGCGGACCGCTTCTATCGCAAGATCCGTCGGATTCCCCACTGCCAGCAACTGGCTTTGCTTGTAGCGTTTCACGCCTTTAATGGTTTGCACGTTATCGCGTGCTTTTTGCCATTCTGATAGCGGAATGCTGGCATACACGCTGATGCCATGCTCTTCCAGCGCCTGTGGGCTTTCAATGCCGCGATTAAACAGGGAACGCAGCAGTACACCCACCACTGAAAGCATCAAACCAAGAATGATGCTGCCGAGAATAATCAGCGTCGTTTTCGGCTTCAGTACGCCTGGCTGGGCAATCGCGGGATCGACGATGCGCACATCTCCGACCGTACTGGCCTCAGTAATCTTCAGCTCCTGCTGCTTGTTCAGCAGCTGCATATAGACCTGCTGGCCGGACTCCACGTCACGCGTCAGACGGACAATTTCCTGCTGCGTTTTCGGCATCGCCGTTACGCGCCCGTTCAGCTTGCTTTTCTCATCTTCCAGCGCCTGGCGTTTTTCCAGCAAGGTGCGGTACGCAGGGTGCGCTTTGGTGAACAGCTTGGAAATCTCCGCTTCTTTGAAGGTCAGCTCATTAAGCTGCGCATCAATATTCACCATGGAATCCAGCACCGCTTTGGCTTCCAGCGGCAAATCCACGGAGTCTTTGTCCTGACGAAAGGCATTCAGCTTGTTTTCGGCAACGTCCAGCCGGTTACGTACCTCGGGCAGCTGCTTTGCCAGAAACGCCAGACTTTTGGCGGCCTCTTCGGATTTACGCTCCACGTTTTGTTGCAGATAGTTGCGGGTAATACTGTCAAGGATCTGGCGGATCTGCTCGCGGTCTTCGCCGGTAAAGGTCAGGCTCAGTACGCCAGTGTCTTTGCCGGTTTCCGTCACCATCAGATTATTTTGCAAGGTGTTGATCATGCCCAGCGTGGAGAATTTGCTGACGGTAAATTGGCTCTCAGGGCTGGCATGGATCGCCTCGACCAGCATCGTCACACCGTCATGTTTCAGCACCTGTCCAACCTGCCCCTGGGCGCTAAAACCTCCGTCACTCACCAGCTGATAGCTTTTGTCATTCAGCACGCTTAGCGTGAAGGTCTGTTCATTCATTGCCTTTGGCAGCGTGAAAGTCGTCACGTTAACCGTTTCGTTCTGGCGACCCATCAACCGCTCCCAACCCGCGCCAAAAATGGGGAACGTATCTTTGGTAACCGCGATATCCAGGTTGAGATCGTCTACCGTTTTCCCCAATACCAGCCGTGACTGGATGAGCTGAATTTCCGCTTCAGAGGCCGGAGGTTTGTTCGACAACGCCGAGCCAATATCCTGCACCAGTGAATTTCCGGTATTTTGCTCAATTTGCACCAGCGCGTCCGCACTGTAGATCGGAGTGGCAAATAGCGTGTAGACCGCTGCGCATAATGCAAATGCCGCAGTAATACCAAGCACCCACCAGCGGGCTTCCACCACCGTTGCCACCAGACGACCAATATCGATTTCATCATTGCCCGTTACCGGCGCAGCAGACTGTTTTACTTTTTCTGTCATTGTTTTCCCTGCTCTGCGTTCAGTGCCTGAGCCCATTGGCGTGCAGACCGTTCAAGTAATGCGTACACCGCGTCAAACGCATCACGGCTTTTACGATACGGATCGGGAATTTCGCGCTCGCTGTCCCAGTGACCAAACAACATCACTTTGCCGCGCATCTCCGGCACCATTTCACACAGGGCAGAGATATGGCGTTTTTCCATGGTCAGGATCAGGTCATACTCCCGGCACATTCGTCCCGAGATCTGCCGGGCACAATGGTTCTCCAGTGACAGGTTGTGCGCCTGCGCCACGCTGATAGCGCACGGGTCCGCACCTTTGCCTACCAACGCCCCGAGGCCGGCAGAAGAGACCGTCAACGCCGGGTGAAATTGCCTTAACAAGCGCTCTGCCGTCGGAGAGCGGCAAATGTTCCCCACACAGACAACTAATATTTTGTTAAACATGACGATTACCAGTTGTGAAGGTCGCTGGCCGTGTCCGTCATATAGCGAACACCGCTAATAGTCGGCAGCAACTGATTGATCAAACGGTTCCAGCGAGCAACCGGCGCGGTAGTGACGTACACCACATCGTATGGCTGGAGTCGGAATGACGTCGCCATCACCAGCGATGTCGCATCGGACATATCAAGCTGATAGATATTGGCAATCTTGCCGTTGTTCCCGCCCTCGCCTTTCAATGGACGAATAACGAAAATGCCGCTGGCGTTGGAGGTGGTCAGGTCGATACCTTCCGCGTTGCCGAGTGCTTCGGTGAGCGTCATGCCGCTGAAGTCCATTTTGAGGGTGCTCTGTTTTTTCACTTCCCCCATCACGAAGACTTTCAAATCGTCATTACGCGGAACAAACAGGATGTCGCCAGGATAGAGCAGACGGTTCTGGCTCAGGTCGCCATTTTGCATTAGCGCTTGCAGTGAAATACGTTGCTCCTGACCTTTATGAGTCAGTACTACGTTACGCCAGTCTGCCGCCTCGGTGAGACCACCTGCGGCGTTAATGGCATCGAGAACGGTAAGCGGCACGTTGGTGATGGCCTGCTGGCCGGATTTGTTCACCTGCCCGGAGACATAGGCCTTCTGCGAACGGAAAGCGGCGATATTAACGTCCACCTGCGGGTCAGCAATGTACTTCGCTAAGCGCCCGGTAATATCACTACGAATTTCGGCCAACGTTTTCCCTGACACGCTAACTTTGCCGATGTAGGGGTAAAACATGGTGCCATCAGGCTGCACCCAGTTGCCGGCATCACTTGAGCTACGATACTGTCCGGCCGGCGTGGTGAGTTCAGGATGATCCCAGACGGTGACATTCAGGACATCGCCCGGGCCGACCCGGTACTGATACCCGGAAATCTCCTGGTCGAGAGACATATTAGGCTGCGCAACATTTGGTCGGGGACGTAATTGTTCGACCAGCCGTGGGGTAAGTGGATAAACATTCACCATGCGTTCGATATCAAAATCAGCATCCTGCTGTTTAATCACATCTTTGCCCATCGTAGACATATTGCTGCCCGGAAGCACGGTACAACCGTTTATCAAGATTACCGATACCAATACAGGCATCAATTTAAGTTTGGATTTCATCATTGATTATTTATCACTTTGGCAGAGTAATTATCACGTGCGATCTAAATAGCGACTTCGCCTGTACGCATTTATCTTGCCGTTAATTGAAAAGGAATTTAACTGGCATCTGTCCTAAAAAAAATGAATTCATCTGCGGTCTCTTGACAGAATAATTTAGGCTCGTCTCAGGCGACCAGACACGCTACCGCCCCTGGCTTCATTAGCTACCAATGCACTGATTAATTTAAATTTTTATCTTCCTCTTTATTTTCATCACATTCACAACGGGAACGCATCAGGAATAGCGCCGCTGGTTGATAAGGAAATATTTATCTTTTGATTATTACCGGAGGAATTGTTGCAGCTAAGCGAATATCAGGCAAGGTAACAAGTTACCGACAACTTGCTTTTAAGATTAATATTAAGCGTTGAATTTGTATATTTTTAGGATTTTATTGATATTGACAACATTAATATAGAAATATCCCACCTGCGATATTTCTTAAAGAGCTTTGAATTAATAATATTATTTCCTGTAGTTACATTAAGGCTAATATCCCGTACCTGGTTGTAATAGGCTACAGAGAAATCCCTCCTCGCCATTGCATTTTTCGCCAGTTTTAGGTGATGCTGCCAACTTACTGATTTAGTGTATGATGGTGTTTTTGAGGTGCTCCAGTGGCTTCTGTTTCTATCAGCTGTCCCTCCTGTTCAGCTACTGACGGGGTGGTGCGTAACGGCAAAAGCACCGCCGGACATCAGCGCTATCTCTGCTCTCACTGCCGTAAAACATGGCAACTGCAGTTCACTTACACCGCTTCTCAACCCGGTACGCACCAGAAAATCATTGATATGGCCATGAATGGCGTTGGATGCCGGGCAACCGCCCGCATTATGGGCGTTGGCCTCAACACGATTTTCCGCCATTTAAAAAACTCAGGCCGCAGTCGGTAACCTCGCGCATACAGCCGGGCAGTGACGTCATCGTCTGCGCGGAAATGGACGAACAGTGGGGATACGTCGGGGCTAAATCGCGCCAGCGCTGGCTGTTTTACGCGTATGACAGGCTCCGGAAGACGGTTGTGGCGCACGTATTCGGTGAACGCACTCTGGCCACACTGGAGCGTCTTCTGAGCCTGCTGTCGGCCTTTGAGGTCGTGGTATGGATGACGGATGGCTGGCCGCTGTATGAATCCCGCCTGAAGGGAAAGCTGCACGTTATCAGCAAGCGTTACACTCAGCGCATTGAGCGGCATAACCTGAATCTGAGGCAGCACCTGGCAAGGCTGGGACGGAAGTCGCTGTCGTTCTCAAAATCGGTGGAGCTGCATGACAAAGTCATCGGGCATTATCTGAACATAAAACACTATCAATAAGTTGGAGTCATTACCCAGTTTTACCCATGATCGAATTGTGACAATTGTCATACAACTATGGGTATAGCATTTACTATGGAATGGATTGCCGATCCGTCAATCTGGGCCGGACTCGTCACGCTAATCGTGATCGAACTTGTTCTTGGCATTGATAATCTTGTTTTTATTGCCATCCTCGCGGAGAAACTGCCTCCTGCCCAGCGGGATAAGGCGCGTATTACCGGGCTACTGCTGGCGATGGTCATGCGCCTGCTGCTGTTGGCATCAATATCATGGCTGGTAACGCTGACCACGCCGCTGTTCAGCATTCGCGGCCTGAGCTTCAGCGCGCGCGATCTGATCATGCTGTTCGGCGGTTTCTTCCTGCTGTTTAAAGCCACCATGGAGCTAAACGAACGGCTGGAAGGCAAAGACAGCGAGAACCCGACCCAGCGTAAAGGCGCTAAGTTCTGGGGCGTCGTCGCGCAAATAGTCGTGCTGGACGCTATCTTCTCCCTGGATTCCGTCATTACCGCCGTAGGGATGGTCGATCACCTGGCGGTAATGATGGCTGCGGTGATTATTGCCATCAGCCTGATGGTGCTTGCCAGCAAGTCGCTGACGCGCTTTGTCAACAGCCATCCAACTATCGTCATTCTGTGCCTGAGCTTCTTGCTGATGATTGGTTTCAGTCTGGTCGCCGATGGGTTTGGTTTCCATATTCCGAAAGGTTACCTGTACGCCGCCATCGGCTTCTCGGTCATGATAGAAGCATTGAACCAGTTGGCTATCTTTAACCGTCGTCGCTTCCTGTCAGCCAACCATACCCTGCGCCAGCGCACCGCCGAGGCGGTAATGCGACTGCTGAGCGGGCAAAAAGAAGACGCCGAACTGGATGCCGAAACCGCGGCAATGCTGGCAGACCATCATGAAGGACAAATTTTTGCCCCTCAGGAACGGCGGATGATTGAACGTGTGCTGAACCTTAATCAGCGTACTGTCAGCAGTATCATGACCTCGCGCCATGATATTGAGCACATCGACCTCAATGCGCCGGAAACAGAAATCCGCGCTTTGCTGGAAAAAAACCAGCATACGCGTCTGGTGGTCACCGGCGAAGATGAGCAGGAAGACTTGCTGGGCGTGGTGCATGTCATCGACCTGCTGCAGCAATCTCTTCGCGGCGAGCCGCTCGACTTACGCGTCTTGATTCGCCAGCCGTTGGTGTTCCCGGAAACTCTGCCGCTGCTTCCGGCGCTTGAACAGTTTCGTAACGCCCGGACGCACTTCGCTTTTGTGGCCGATGAATTTGGGTCAGTTGAAGGGATTGTAACGCTCAGTGACGTGATGGAAACCATCGCCGGTAACCTGCCAAATGAAGTAGAGGAGATTGACGCCCGCCATGACATTCAGAAAAACTCGGATGGTTCATGGACCGCAAACGGACACATGCCGCTGGAGGATCTGGTGCAGTACGTGCCTATCCCGTTAGATGATAAGCGTGAATATCACACCATTGCCGGACTGTTAATGGAGTATTTGCAGCGCATCCCGAAAACCGGGGAGGAAGTTCAGGTCGGCGACTATCGACTAAAAACCCTGCAGGTGGAAAATCATCGCGTGCAAAAAGTCCAACTGATACCGCTGCACAGTGAAGAAGAGATGGATTACGAGGTGTAAATCACGAGCCGGAGGCGGCATCAACCGCCATCCGGCAATATGAATCAGAGTTTATCCAGCAACTTTTTAACATCTTTACCGTTGCGGGAGTCTTTATTGCGATCGGCCCAGTCGTTAAGGCGACGTTTCGCTTCATCCTGCAAATGCTTACGCAAAATCTGGTCGACCTGCAGACTGTAGTTTAGCGCCTGCCACTGACCGTAGACTCTGAGAGGAACCGGGGTAGCCTTCAGGAAGTTAATCAGCTTACTTTCTCCATCCCAGCCGCCCAGCACGCGAATGTTAAACAGCGTGTCGCAGTTCAGCTTCACCAGATCCAGCGTTCCCTTGCCGGTCAGCGCCAGCATCGCCGACTCACCCGCCATGTTATCCAGCGTAACCTCGCCGTTATCCAGCGTCATATCGGTTACGAAATGATCCAACCGGGTCACGTTATCCAGGTTTTGCTGAGCTTTGACATCCCCACCGCTACGTTCGACGGCCTGTTGTATCATCTGCTGGAAGTTCATTCCTTCCATTCGCGTATCGCTCATTTCGACATGGGCCTGCCCTTGCCAGCTATGACGAAACGCCTGGGCATCAATATCTGAGCCAGAGAAATCCCCTGCCAGTGATAGCTTACCGGTTAGGGCGATGGGGTAGTCGAAGGCTTTCAGGATAGTACCAATTTCCACGCCTTCCAGGCGCGGATGGAAGACCGCTCGCGGCTGTCCTTTTCTGGCATCCAGCATACCAGGAAGCGACACCAGCCCGCCGTCACTTTTCCCCTGCAACTGCGTAACGTTCAACAAGCCGAACTGGTTGTCAATTTTTGCCGAGACATTGTCAAACGCCATTTTCCGCCACAGCACTTTGTCAGCTTGCAACGCGATGTCTGCCGAAAATCCCTTCAGTCCCTGATACGAAACGGCATCAACCTGAGAAGCAATGACGGGGCGCGCCAGCGTTGACTGACTCTGACCTTGCTGAACTTCACCGTTCGTCGTCACAGCCTCACGTTGTACGAGCAGATTGTCCAGATTGAGCTGACCAAACTTCAGGTCGACGGCCCATTCTGGTTTATCCAACAATGTCACATGAGCTTGCCCGGCGAGAGAGCTGTCGTTAGCGGTCAAATGAATCTGGCTAAACGCGAGCTGTTTTTTCTCTTCCAGCCACTGCGCCTGAAACTGTCCCTGACCTTTGATCCCCTGCGTCGGTAGATCGGCCCCCTGCAGTTGCCAGCTTAGCTGCTCAATATTCGCGGATAAGTTATGCGGATAGTCGGAGGCATCAACGCTGCCGTTGAAGGATAATGCGAGGTCACGCTGATCGCGGTTAACGCGCCCGGAGAAATCAAACGTGCCGCGGTGCTGATTATCCTGTTCCATGTCCAGACGAATATCGCGAACCGTGATCTGTTCATCGTCTTCATGCTGGAATACCAGAACGCTATCGGCAACACGCAGGCGGGCAATATCAAACGACCATCCTCTGTCTTCAGCCAGGTCGGGCAAGGTATTGTCTTTTGGGGCAACGGGCGCATCTTCGCCGCGCACCGCTTCAGTTTGCGGGGTCAGTTGAATCACCGCGCCTTTGAGCATCACCTGCTTCACACTGAGCTGGTGACTCAACAGCGGCCACAACGCGACGTCAAGACGCATATTGTCGGCACGAATCAGGGGTTCGCTGGCGCCTTCAGCCGTTAACACCATGCGCCCCGAGAGGATACTCAGCTGTGGCCATACGTGCCAACGCAGAGGGCCATCCAACTGCAGCTGATATCCGCTACGCGCAGCAACCTGCTTGACCATATATGCGCGGAAATCATTCGGATTAACCAACAGTACTAACGCAGAAAAACCGGCCACCAGCACGACCAGTAGAATCATCAGCGTCGTCAGAAATCGTCTCATGCTATCCCCAATGGACTGAAAATACTCAGTCTTTATCGATCCGGCTGGCAACGGCGCCCTGCTGATCGCGATACTTTGCATCCTGACGACGGTTGTAAGGTCGCGCCGCCGGACCGGAAAGCGGTTCGAAGCTTAATGCGCCAATCGGCATGCCAGGACGCAGGGCCAGCGGTAGTTTTCCGGAGTTGTAAAACTCCAGTACGATGCAGCCAGACCAGCCCGGATCGATACGGTGTGCGGTGACGTGTACCATCAGTCCCAGACGCGCCAGCGAAGAGCGGCCATCTAACCAACCCACAAGATCGGAAGGCAGCGTCACGGATTCGAACGTCACTGCCAGCGCCAGTTCGCCCGGATGCAGGAAAAATGCCTCGCCGTCTTTGAGGACGATTTCATCACTCATCACGCGATCCAGCGCGGCGCTGACTTCATCTTTCGGTCCGCTCAGATCGATATACGCCGCCGTATGCCCGCGGAACGTACGGAATTTGTTGCCAAGGCGCACATCTACCGTGGCGCCGTTGATTCGCTCGACAGGAGGGCGTGGATTGATCGACAGACGACCTTGATCCAACCAGGCTTCAATATCTCGGTCACATAAACGCATGGCACTTTCTCCTTTCGTGCTTCAACCCCTTAATGCCAGGTGCATTAAGGGTGAACCAGGTTATCACTGAACGGTACACAATTCGCTGAACTTATTCAAAGAACTGACTGATTTTAGCCTTCAGAATATCGATGGCGATGCGGTTTTTACCCCCGCGCGGCACAATGATGTCGGCGTATTGTTTTGAAGGCTCAATAAATTGCAGGAACATTGGACGGACGGTTTTCTGATATTGCGCCATCACTGAATCCATTGAACGACCACGTTCGTTCACATCGCGCTTGATACGGCGCATCAGGCAAATATCCAGCGGGGTATCAACAAAAATAGAGAAGTTCATCTCATCACGCAAACGCGCATCCGTCAGCAGCAAAATGCCTTCCAGGATGATGACTTTCTTGGGTTCGATATGAATAGTGTCTTGCGTGCGCGTGTGCTCAACGTAGCTGTACACCGGCAGCTCAATGGCACTACCGCGTTTCAGCGTTTGCAGATGTTGGAACAGCAGGCTGTGATCCATCGCGTTCGGATGGTCGTAGTTGGTTTTTACACGCTCTTCCATCGATAGATGGCTTTGATCTTTGTAATAGCTGTCTTCGGGAATAACGCCAATATGTTCGTCACCGACTTGTTCACGCAATTCGCGATAAAGAGTACTGGCAATAAGACTCTTGCCGGAAGCCGATGCGCCGGCAATGCCGATAATGACGCACTGATGGGACTGATCAGTCATAAATTTAGCGACCTGATTAACCTGGATGTTAGGAAGGGCGGCGCCGAAACGCCAAACGCGGCAATTATAGGGATTTCAGCGGCGCGACGCCAGCCCAGGCTGCACCAATGCCTTCCCTGTCGCAAATTAAAACGGTCATATTTAAAGCATGCGCTACATTTATTCGCCAGCCTTAGTAATTAATAGCTTGAGAGTGTTAATTTATGAGCAGCTGGCGTATAAATTGTAAATTATTTGTACTAGCATAAACCCAGATTAAATGTGATGCGTCCGGCATCTCTACTGGGCGACAACGGCTATTTGGGTAGAGTGGTAATGAGTAAACAATCCCAACATGTTTTAGTTACCTTACCTCATCCTCTACTGCGCCTGGCCAGTTTAGGTCTGGTGGCTTTCATCTTTACGCTGTTCTCGCTGGAACTGTCTCGTTTCGGGGCGCAGCTGGCGCCGCTGTGGTTTCCGACCTCAATCATGATGGTGGCTTTTTACCGTCATGCGGGAAAAATGTGGCCGGGGATCGCGCTGGCGTGCTCATTGGGTAACATCGCGGGTTCTTTGCTCTTCTTCCCCGGCGAGTCGCTTAGCTTTACCTACACGGCCATCAACATTATTGAGGCTGTCGTGGGGGCAATGTTATTGCGCAAACTGCTGCCCTGGTACAATCCTTTACAAAATCTCAACGACTGGGCGCGCCTGGCATTCGGCAGCGCAGTGGTCCCTCCGCTGCTGGGCGGCGTATTACTCTGGTTATTATTACCGCAAGAAACGTCGTTAAATACCTTCCTCATTTGGGTGCTGTCAGAATCCATCGGCGCGCTGGCGCTGGTACCATTAGGTTTACTGTTTAAGCCACATTATCTGCTGCGCCACCGCAATCCGCGATTACTGCTTGAAACTCTGATTACGCTTCTGGTGACGTTAACATTCAGTTGGCTGT
This sequence comes from Citrobacter sp. 21OH12SH02A-Citro, assembly GCF_027919895.1. NCBI lineage: Bacteria > Pseudomonadati > Pseudomonadota > Gammaproteobacteria > Enterobacterales > Enterobacteriaceae > Citrobacter > Citrobacter sp. 21OH12SH02A-Citro. The sequence goes on along the minus strand of NZ_CP114801.1, from coordinate 1,796,403 downwards.
CGATGATGTTCATTCCATGGCCGTTTACCTGCGTTATTGTCCTGTTGATGTGGAGCGCTGTCCGTCTGCCGCGTATGGAGGCGTTTTTAATTTTCCTCAGTACAGTGATGATGGTTTCGCTGATGTTGGCCGCTGACCCTTCGCTGCTCTACACCCCCAAACAGAACATGATGACCAGCATACCGTGGCTGCCGTTTTTGATGATCCTGTTGCCAGCCAATATGATGACCATGGTGATGTACGCGTTTCGGGCAGAACGCAAGCACATCTCAGAAAGCGAAGCGCGCTTTCGCAATGCTATGGAATATTCCGCAATTGGCATGGCGCTGGTCGGGACCGAGGGGCAATGGCTACAGGCCAATAAAGCCTTGTGCCAGTTTCTGGGCTATAGCCAGGAGGAGCTACGTTCGCTCACCTTCCAGCAATTAACCTGGCCGGAAGATTTGAACAATGACCTCGAACAGTTAAACATGCTGGCACGCGGGGAAATTAACAGCTATTCCATGGAGAAGCGCTATTACACGCGCGCAGGCGAGGTGGTATGGGCCTTGCTGGCCGTTTCGCTGGTGCGCCATAGCGACACCACCCCACTCTACTTTATTGCGCAGATTGAGGACATTAACGATCTGAAGCACACCGAGTGGATGAACAAACGGCTGATGGAGCGCATTACGCTCGCTAATGAAGCCGGGGGGATCGGCATTTGGGAATGGGAACTGCAGCCTGATGTGATCAGCTGGGATAAGCGTATGTTCGATCTCTACGAAGTCCCGGCACATATCAAGCCCAGCTGGCAAGTCTGGTATGAATGCGTTGTGCCTGAAGATCGCGAACACGCCGAAAATGTGATTCGCGATTCGCTGGCCGCACGAGCCCCGTTTAAGCTTGAGTTTCGTATCGCGGTAAAAGGTGGCATACGGCATATCCGCTCATTGGCCAACCGGGTACTGAATAAAGACGGTGAAGTTGAACGCTTACTTGGCATCAATATGGATATGACCGAGGTGAAGCAGCTCAACGAAGCGCTGTTTCAAGAAAAAGAGCGTTTGCATATTACACTCGACTCCATCGGCGAGGCGGTGATTTGTATTGATGTCGACATGAATGTGACCTTTATGAATCCGGTCGCTGAGAAAATGAGCGGCTGGCAGCAGGAAAACGCAATTGGCATTCCGCTCCTGACTGTACTGCGTATTACTTTCGGCGATAACGGTCCGCTGATGGAAAATATCTACAGCGCCGACATGTCGCGTAAGGCAATGGAACAAGAAGTCGTCCTGCATTGTCGCAACGGCAACAGTTATGACATTCAGTACAGCATCACGCCCCTCAGCACCCTTGATGGCGGCAGCATTGGCTCGGTGCTGGTTATTCAGGATGTCACCGAGTCACGTAAGATGCTGCGCCAGCTTAGCTACAGCGCTTCGCATGACGACCTGACGCAGTTGGCCAATCGGGTCAGCTTTGAAAACCATCTCAAACAGTTGCTGCATACGGTGCACGACGCGCACCAGAGTCATGTGCTGGTTTTTATCGATCTTGATCGTTTTAAAGCGGTGAACGATAGCGCAGGTCATGCCGCAGGCGATGCCCTGCTGCGCGAACTCTCTTCACTGATGCTAAGCATGCTGCGGTCCAGCGATATGCTGGCGCGCCTTGGCGGCGACGAGTTTGGTCTGTTGCTGCCGGATTGTAATATCGAAAGCGCCCGCTTCATCTCAGGTCGCATCATCAGTGCTATTAACGATTACCACTTCATGTGGGATGGCCGCTTGCACCGCATTGGCGCCAGTGCGGGAATTACGCTGATTGATGACAAAAACCATATCGCGACTGACGTCATGTCTCAGGCGGATATCGCCTGCTACGCGGCGAAAAACAGCGGACGTGGGCGTGTCTGCGTCTATGAGCCCCAGCAAAGCCAGGCGCATGCCGCGCGTAGCCAACTGTCATTGGACGAACAAAAGCATACCATTACGCACAGCCCGATGCTGATGATCGCCAGAGGCGTGGCTTCTCCACGTATACCTGAGACGTTTAGCTTCTGGCTTATATCGCTACGCTTAGGGACTGCTGAAGGCGAAGTGATTGAAGAGCAAACATTCCGTACCGGGCTGGTCGATCCCACATTGAATCAAGCGCTCGACCGTCGGGTATTCAGCGAATTCTTCCAGAATGCTGCCCCGGCAGTCGCCAGCAAGGGCCTCAGTGTTGCGCTCCCCCTTTCCGCCGCCGGGCTGCTCAATTCAGAACTTGTTGATGAGCTGCTGGAACAATTGCAACATAGCCCGTTACCGCCACGGCTGCTGCACCTGACCGTTCCGGCCAGCGTCATCAAAACGAATCCAACGCAGGCGATATCCGCCCTGCATCGGCTACGTCAGTTCGGTTGTCGAATTGTGTTAAGTCAGGTCGGTCGTGATTTAGAGCTTTTTGACAATCTGAAATACCACATTGTCGATTACCTGTTGCTTGACAGCGAGCTAAGCGCCAGCGCTCACGGAGACCTGATTGACGAGATGTGGGTGTCCATTATCCAGGGCCATGCCCAGCGTCTGGACATTAAAAGCATCGCCGGTCCGGTGCAGTTGCCGCTTATCATGGATGCGCTTTCTGGCATCGGTATTGACATGATTTATGGCGACATTATTGCCAACGCCCAACCGTTGGATCTGCTACTGAATACCAGTAATTTCGCCATCAACTGACGGCTGCCAGCCATCCGTGTACCAGATATGCAAGAGTGCATAGGAGCGCCAGGGTTTCCAACGCTCTGCATACCGCCGGATCTGGGCTGGCGTCATGCCGGGAAAACGCTGTTTAATCAGATAATCATCCGGCAAAAAAACATCCTTCGCCTGCCAACCACGCAGCGCAAAATAGTTGGCGGTCCAGCGCCCTATTCCGGGAAACGTTTGTAGTTGCTTAACGCCTTGCTCAATATCGTCAGGCGCTTCTGTCGCAAGCGTTCCTTCAAGCGTTGCACGCGCCAGGTGAATCAACGCTTCAGCGCGTTTGAGCGGCATCCCTAACGCTTTCAGGTGCAACGGTTCGGCGTCAGCAAGCGCTTCAGGCGTGGGAAAACAAACATACCCTGGCGCATCCTCCAGCGTGTCGCCATAAGCATGGGCGACTTTCGCTGTCAGTTTTGCCGCCATAGCCACGCTGACTAACTGCCCTAAAATCGCCCGTACCCCTTGCTCAAAAGCATCGACACATCCCGGCAGGCGCAGTCCCGGACGCGCCGCACCAAGGCTTCCCAGCGCGCTGACAATTTGCTGCGGGCAGCAGGTAAGATCAAACAAACGGGTTATTTTCGCCAGGCACTCGGGGGCGGCGGGTTGTAATCCCGAACTTAACGTCACGTGTAGCACATTGGCGTGCAAATCCGGTACGACGCGCACCAGCCCCCGATGCTCCCCTACGGACAGGCTTCTGGTATAACTCAGTTCCTCCACCGTTTCGACACCGTCAACCGCACGGGCGGCAAGAAATCCCAGCATCCAGGGCCAGTCATAAGGCGGTTGCCAGCTCAGCGTGAACATTCAGTTTTCCTTTTTATGCAAACCTACAGCATAAACGGTATTCAATCGATGCGCCTTGCTTTCATATTCCAGTTGTCGGAGCGTCAACATTTCGTTAAAGTCACGCCCCTTCTTCACTGGCATGGGGATTTTTACGGTGTTTATTGGTTTTGACTACGGTACGGCAAACTGTTCAGTGGCCGTTATGCGTGACGGGCAGCCTCACCTGCTCAAAATGGAAAATAACAGCACGCTTCTGCCTTCAATGCTGTGCGCGCCAACGCGCGAAGCGGTCAGCGAGTGGCTGTATCGCCATCACGACATCCCAACCACGGACGACGAAACGCAGGCGCTGCTTCGCCGCGCGATGCGCTATAACCGCGAAGAAGACATCGACGTTAACGCCAACAGCGTGCAGTTCGGTCTGGCATCGCTGGGTCAATATATTGAAGACCCGGAAGAGGTGTACTTCGTTAAATCGCCAAAATCATTTTTGGGTGCCAGCGGTCTGAAGCCGCAGCAGGTTGCGCTGTTTGAAGATCTGGTCTGCGCGATGATGCTGCACATACGCAACCAGGCACAAAATCAGTTGCCGGAAGCCATCACCCAGGCCGTTATTGGTCGTCCCATCAACTTCCAGGGGTTAGGGGGCGATGACGCCAACGCCCAGGCGCAGGGTATTCTTGAACGTGCGGCTAAACGCGCCGGTTTTCAGGATGTCGTCTTCCAGTACGAGCCGGTAGCGGCTGGTCTGGATTACGAAGCCACGCTGCAGGAAGAAAAACGCGTGCTGGTGGTGGATATTGGCGGGGGTACAACCGACTGTTCACTGCTGCTGATGGGGCCGCAATGGCATCAGCGCGCCGATCGCGAAAACAGCCTGCTGGGGCACAGCGGCTGCCGCGTTGGCGGGAACGATCTGGATATTGCGCTGGCGTTTAAACATCTGATGCCGCTGCTCGGTATGGGGGGAGAAACGGAAAAAGGGATCGCCTTACCTATTCTGCCCTGGTGGAACGCGGTCGCGATCAACGATGTTCCCGCGCAAAGTGACTTCTACAGTAGCGCCAACGGTCGCTTGCTCAACGATCTTGTCCGTGACGCGAAAGAAGCCGATAAAGTCGCCCTACTGCTTAAAGTCTGGCGCGAGCGTCTGAGCTATCGCCTGGTGCGCAGCGCAGAAGAGAGCAAAATCGCGCTTTCCGATCAGACCATTGTGACGGCGGCGATACCGTTTATCAGCAACACGCTGGCAACCGATATCAGTCAACACGGGCTGGAAGCTGCGCTCAATCAGCCCCTGGCGCGCATTCTGGAGCAGGTTCAACTGGCGCTTGAAAACGCGCAGGAAAAACCGGACGTGATTTACCTGACCGGCGGTAGCGCGCGTTCGCCGCTGATTAAAAAAGCCCTCGCCCAGCAACTTCCCGGGATTCCGATCGCGGGGGGCGATGATTTCGGTTCCGTTACTGCCGGACTGGCCCGCTGGGCTGACGTTGTTTTCCGCTAAGCGGCTCGCATGCTGAAAAGTACGTGTATTGACATCACCATTGCTGTGGCTTATTTTCAGGAGTGAGGGTTAGGGAGGGCTTCCCCTCCCCCTGGTGTCTTAGTAAGCCGGTAAGCTAATCACTAAGAGTATCACCAGTATGATGACCTGCTTCATCATAACCCTTTCCTTATTTTGGCCCCTTCCTCGGGAGGGGCTTTCCCGTTCCAGCGTCCCGCTGAAATCTCTGGCTTTCCTCCTTTTTGCCTTGTCAGCACTCTAACGCACAATCACGTATTCGCTATCTTCACCACCGATTGTTGCGTAACGCTTCGCAAAGCCGCATCAGCATTCAGACGAATCCCGACAGTGTTTCATAATTCCTCCATTTTTCTCCCTTGTTCGCTGGCTAAACTAGTATCATTCCGCGAATCGTTTCAGGATGAGAAACTTATAACAATGAAAGGCAGTAAAAAATCCCGCTGGGTGCTAGCAATCGCGATCGTTGTGGCCACCGTCGCCGCCATCTGGTTCTGGCAAAGCCGTAACGACGCCCAGGAAAACGCACCGGGCGCGACCAAACCAGCGCAGCACACGCCAGGTTCGGGACGGCGTGGAATGCGCTCCGGGCCGTTGGCTCCCGTTCAGGCTGCCACCGCCGCCATGGAAGCCGTTCCGCGTTACCTGACAGGACTGGGTACCATTACTGCCGCAAATACCGCCACGGTACGTAGCCGGGTGGATGGTCAGCTCATTGCCTTACACTTCGAGGAAGGACAGCAGGTAAAAGCCGGCGACCTGCTGGCAGAGATAGATCCCAGCCAGTTCAAAGTTGCTCTGGCTCAGGCGCAGGGCCAACTGGCAAAAGATAAAGCCACGCTGGCAAATGCCCGTCGCGATCTTGCCCGCTATCAACAGCTGGTGAAAACTAATCTGGTCTCCCGCCAGGAGCTGGATGCCCAGCAGGCGCTGGTAAATGAAACATTAGGGACAATCAAAGCCGATGAAGCCAGCGTCGCCAGCGCCCAATTGCAGCTTGACTGGAGTCGGATAACCGCGCCTGTAGAGGGGCGTGTCGGTCTGAAGCAGGTCGACATCGGTAACCAAATTTCCAGCGGCGATACCACCGGAATCGTCGTCATTACGCAAACCCATCCTATCGACCTGATATTCACCTTGCCTGAAAACGACATTGCCACCGTGTTGCGGGCGCAAAAATCGGGGACTCCGTTAAAGGTCGAAGCCTGGGACCGAACCAATTCGCAAAAACTGAGCGAAGGCGTCCTGCTCAGTCTCGACAATCAGATTGATGCCACGACCGGAACCATCAAAGTTAAAGCCCGTTTTAACAATCAGGATGATGCTTTATTCCCTAACCAGTTCGTTAACGCCCGCATGCTGGTCGACACGGAACAAAACGCCGTGGTGATCCCAACGGCCGCCCTGCAGATGGGCAATGAGGGCCATTTTGTCTGGGTGCTGAACAGCGAGAATAAAGTGAGCAAACATCTGGTTAAACCAGGTATTCAGGATAGCCAAAAAGTAGTGATCGCCGCCGGGTTGTCCGCAGGCGATCGGGTCATAACCGACGGTATTGACCGCCTGACGGAAGGCGCAAAAGTAGAAGTCGTAGAGGCGCATGACGCCTCTGCTCAGGATGAGAAAACTGCGCCCCGCGGATACGGCAAAAAAGGAGCTAACTCCTGATGCAGGTGTTACCTCCGCACAACACAGGCGGGCCATCACGCCTGTTTATTCTGCGACCTGTCGCCACCACGCTGCTGATGGTCGCGATTTTGCTTGCCGGTATTATCGGTTATCGTTTCCTGCCGATCGCCGCCTTACCGGAAGTCGATTACCCCACGATTCAGGTCGTTACGCTGTACCCGGGCGCCAGCCCGGACGTCATGACCTCGGCGGTAACCGCGCCGCTTGAGCGTCAGTTCGGACAGATGTCCGGCTTAAAACAGATGTCCTCGCAAAGTTCCGGCGGCGCATCGGTCGTCACGTTGCAGTTTCAACTGACGCTGCCGCTGGATGTTGCCGAGCAGGAAGTTCAGGCTGCGATTAACGCCGCCACCAATTTATTACCGGGCGATCTGCCCAATCCGCCGGTCTACAGCAAGGTAAACCCGGCAGATCCACCGATCATGACGCTGGCGGTCACGTCCAGCGCCATGCCGATGACGCAGGTGGAAGATATGGTCGAAACCCGCGTCGCGCAGAAAATCTCTCAGGTTTCCGGTGTCGGTCTGGTAACACTTTCCGGCGGGCAACGACCGGCGGTCCGCGTGAAGCTTAACGCACAGGCTATTGCCGCACTCGGTCTGACCAGCGAAACCATCCGTACAGCCATTACCGGGGCTAACGTCAATTCGGCAAAAGGGAGTCTTGATGGCCCAACGCGTGCTGTCACCCTTTCCGCCAACGACCAGATGCAGTCCGCAGACGAATATCGCCAGCTCATCGTGGCCTATAAAAACGGTGCGCCGGTTCGTCTGGGCGATGTCGCCACCGTCGAACAAGGGGCAGAAAATAGCTGGCTGGGCGCATGGGCCAATAAGCAACAAGCCATTGTGATGAATGTTCAGCGCCAGCCTGGGGCGAACATCATCTCCACGGCAGACAGTATCCGTCAAATGCTGCCGCAGCTCACCGAAAGCCTGCCCAAATCAGTTAAGGTCAGCGTGCTTTCGGATCGTACGACCAATATTCGTGCGTCCGTTGCAGACACCCAGTTTGAGCTAATGCTGGCGATTGCGCTGGTGGTGATGATCATCTACCTGTTCCTGCGCAATATTCCGGCGACGATTATTCCTGCGGTCGCCGTTCCGCTGTCGCTCATTGGCACCTTCGCGGTGATGGTATTTCTTGATTTCTCCATCAATAACCTGACCCTAATGGCGCTAACCATCGCGACAGGATTCGTAGTGGATGACGCTATCGTGGTTATCGAGAATATTTCACGCTATATCGAAAAAGGCGAAAAACCGCTGACTGCCGCCCTGAAGGGGGCTGGTGAGATTGGTTTTACCATCATCTCTCTGACATTTTCGCTAATCGCCGTGCTGATCCCACTGTTGTTTATGGGTGATATCGTTGGCCGATTATTCCGCGAGTTTGCCGTTACGCTGGCCGTGGCAATTCTGATTTCCGCCGTCGTCTCGCTCACCCTCACGCCGATGATGTGCGCGCGCATGCTTAATCAGGCCTCGTTGCGTAAGCAGAACCGCTTCTCCCGCGCCTCGGAGCGTATGTTCGATCGCGTCATTGCTGGGTACGGTCACTGGCTGGCAAAAGTGCTGAATCATCCGTGGCTCACGCTGGGCGTGGCGCTCGGCACGCTGGCACTGAGCGTTATGTTATGGGTCTTTATCCCCAAAGGGTTCTTCCCAATCCAGGACAACGGCATCATCCAGGGTACGCTGCAGGCGCCGCAGTCCAGTTCATTTGCCAGCATGGCCGAGCGCCAGCGCCAGGTTTCCGATGTCATCCTTCAAGATCCGGCGGTAGAGAGCCTGACCGCTTTTGTCGGCGTGGATGGTACTAATCCGGCATTGAACAGCGCGCGTCTGCAAATCAACCTTAAGCCTCTGGACGATCGCGACGATCGCGTGCAGAAAGTGATCGCACGCCTACAGGACGCGGTTGACAGAGTACCCGGCGTTGATCTCTATCTTCAGCCCACCCAGGACCTGACGATTGATACCCAGGTCAGCCGGACGCAATATCAGTTTACGCTGCAAGCAACGTCTCTTGACGCCCTCAGCACCTGGGTTCCACAGCTGTTAGAAAAACTTCACCAGCTACCGCAACTGTCTGATGTCAGTAGCGACTGGCAGGACAAAGGGCTGGTGGCGTATGTGAACGTCAATCGCGATAGCGCCAGCCGTTTAGGCATCAGCATGGCGGATGTCGATAACGCCCTGTACAACGCCTTCGGCCAGCGACTGATTTCAACCATCTACACCCAGGCCAACCAGTATCGCGTCGTGTTGGAACATGACACCAACAGTACGCCGGGGCTTGCTGCACTGGACACTATCCGTCTGACCAGCAGCGACGGCGGCGTGGTTCCGCTCAGCGCAATCGCCAGCATTGAACAGCGTTTCGCTCCGCTGTCGATTAACCACCTCGATCAGTTCCCGGTCACCACCATCTCGTTCAACGTACCGGACGGTCATTCGCTGGGCGATGCGGTGCAGGCAATTCTGGATGCCGAAAAAACGCTCAATCTGCCAGCAAATATTACCACCCAGTTCCAGGGCAGTACGCTCGCTTTCCAGGCCGCACTGGGTAATACCATCTGGTTGATTGTGGCTGCGGTTGTCGCGATGTATATCGTCCTCGGCGTGCTGTATGAGAGCTTTATTCACCCGATTACCATTCTCTCCACGCTACCCACGGCGGGCGTTGGCGCCCTCCTGGCGTTAATGATTGCCGGCAGTGAACTGGACGTCATCGCGATTATCGGCATTATTTTGCTCATCGGTATCGTCAAGAAAAACGCCATCATGATGATCGACTTCGCCCTTGCCGCGGAGCGCGAACAGGGCATGACCCCACGCGACGCTATTTTCCAGGCCTGTCTGCTGCGTTTTCGCCCGATTCTGATGACTACGCTGGCGGCACTGCTCGGCGCGTTGCCGCTGATGTTAAGTACCGGCGTGGGGGCCGAATTACGTCGTCCATTAGGAATTGGTATGGTCGGCGGTCTGCTGGTAAGCCAGGTATTAACCCTGTTTACCACCCCGGTGATTTATCTGCTGTTTGACCGTCTGTCGCTGTACGTGAAAAGCCGCTTCCCGCGTCAGGAAGAGGAAGCGTAGATGAAATTTTTCGCGCTTTTCATTCATCGTCCGGTGGCGACCATTCTCATTTCGGTGGCCATCACCCTGTGCGGGATACTGGGCTTTCGTCTGCTGCCGGTAGCTCCGCTGCCGCAGGTGGATTTCCCGGTGATCATGGTCAGCGCATCATTACCCGGCGCTTCCCCTGAAACGATGGCGTCTTCGGTAGCCACCCCGCTGGAGCGCTCACTGGGGCGCATCGCGGGCGTGAACGAAATGACCTCGAGCAGTTCCCTTGGCAGTACGCGCATTATTCTTGAATTCAAATTCGACCGTGACATCAATGGCGCGGCGCGGGATGTTCAGGCCGCGATTAACGCAGCGCAAAGCCTGCTACCCAGCGGCATGCCAAGCCGCCCCACGTACCGCAAAGCCAACCCTTCCGATGCGCCAATCATGATCCTGACGCTCACGTCGGACACTTACTCGCAGGGTGAGCTGTACGATTTCGCATCAACCCAATTAGCACAGACCATCGCGCAAATCGACGGCGTGGGTGACGTCGACGTTGGGGGCAGCTCTCTGCCTGCCGTGCGCGTAGGGCTTAATCCGCAAGCGCTGTTTAATCAGGGCGTGTCGCTGGACGACGTGCGTAGCGCGATTGCTAACGCCAATGTGCGTAAGCCGCAGGGAGCTATCGAGAATGATACCCACCGCTGGCAGGTACAAACCAACGATGAGCTGAAAACCGCCGCCGAGTACCAGCCGATTATCATCCACTACAATAACGGCGCTGCGGTGCGGCTAGGCGATGTTGCGTCTGTGAGCGACTCGGTGCAGGACGTACGTAACGCGGGGATGACCAACGCTAAACCGGCTATCCTGCTGATGATCCGCAAGCTGCCAGAAGCCAATATTATTCAGACGGTAGACAGCATTCGGGCCAAATTACCGGAGTTACAAACGCTGGTCCCGGCCGCCATCGATCTGCAAATTGCCCAGGACCGTTCACCGACCATTCGCGCCTCACTGGAGGAAGTCGAACAGACGCTGATTATCTCCGTTGCGCTGGTTATTCTGGTGGTCTTTGTTTTCCTGCGCTCCGGGCGCGCGACCCTGATCCCTGCGGTAGCGGTTCCGGTCTCGCTGATCGGTACCTTTGCCGCCATGTATCTGTGCGGATTCAGCCTGAACAACCTGTCATTAATGGCGTTGACCATTGCCACGGGATTTGTCGTTGATGACGCAATCGTGGTGCTGGAAAATATTGCCCGCCACCTGGAAGCGGGAATGAAGCCACTGCAGGCGGCGCTACAAGGTACGCGCGAAGTGGGATTCACGGTGCTCTCAATGAGCCTGTCGCTGGTAGCGGTGTTCCTCCCGCTGCTGTTAATGGGCGGATTGCCTGGGCGCTTGCTGCGCGAATTTGCCGTCACGCTGTCAGTTGCTATCGGTATCTCGCTGCTGGTGTCGCTGACATTAACGCCAATGATGTGTGGCTGGATGCTCAAATCCAGCGCCCCGCGTGAACAGTCTCGTAAACGGGGTTTTGGTCGTGTGCTGGTGGCACTGCAACAGAGTTACGGCACTTCGCTTAAATGGGTGCTGCGCCATACGCGACTGGTAGGCGTGGTGTTACTTGGCACCATTGCGCTGAATATCTGGCTTTATATTTCCATCCCCAAAACCTTCTTCCCGGAGCAGGATACGGGCGTGTTGATGGGGGGGATTCAGGCCGACCAGAGCATCTCTTTCCAGGCGATGCGCGGCAAACTGCAGGACTTTATGAAGATCATCCGCGACGACCCGGCGGTGAATAACGTCACCGGTTTTACCGGCGGTTCCCGGGTTAACAGCGGGATGATGTTTATCACCCTCAAGCCACGCGATGAGCGCGGTGAAACCGCTCAGCAGGTGATCGACCGCCTGCGCGTCGCGCTTGCAAAAGAGCCTGGCGCGAATCTGTTTCTGATGGCGGTGCAGGATATTCGCGTCGGCGGCCGCCAGGCCAATGCCAGCTATCAATACACATTGCTTTCCGACGATCTGGCGGCGCTGCGCGAGTGGGAACCGAAGATCCGTAAAGCGCTTGCCGCCCTGCCCCAACTGGCGGATGTCAACTCAGATCAGCAGGACAATGGCGCGGAAATGAACCTGGTCTACGATCGCGACACCATGTCTCGTCTGGGGATCGACGTTGCAGCCGCTAACAGCCTGTTGAACAACGCTTTTGGACAACGGCAAATTTCAACTATTTATCAACCGATGAACCAGTACAAAGTGGTGATGGAGGTCGATCGACGTTACACCCAGGATATCAGTGCGCTGGATAAAATGTTCGTCATCAACAATGACGGTAAGGCAATCCCGCTATCGTACTTTGCCAAATGGCAACCGGCGAATGCCCCGCTGTCGGTAAACCATCAGGGCTTGTCCGCTGCCTCAACCGTGTCGTTTAACCTGCCAACAGGTTCTTCACTGTCTGAGGCGACAGAGGCTATCAACAGAACCATGACCCAGCTCGGCGTCCCCTCCACGGTTCGCGGTAGCTTTGCCGGCACGGCACAGGTATTTCAGGACACCATGAACTCACAGGTGATCCTGATTATCGCCGCCATTGCCACAGTCTACATCGTTCTGGGGATGCTGTATGAAAGCTATGTCCATCCCCTGACCATTCTCTCCACGCTACCTTCAGCTGGCGTCGGGGCTTTGCTGGCGCTGGAGCTGTTCAATGCCCCGTTCAGCCTAATCGCCCTGATAGGGATAATGCTATTAATTGGCATTGTGAAGAAAAATGCCATCATGATGGTCGATTTTGCGCTGGAAGCACAGAGAAACGGCAAGCTGCAGCCAGAAGAAGCCATTTTCCAGGCCTGCCTGCTGCGCTTTCGCCCAATCATGATGACCACGCTGGCGGCGTTGTTTGGCGCGCTGCCGCTGGTGTTATCCGCCGGGGATGGCTCCGAACTACGTCAACCTTTGGGGATAACCATTGTCGGCGGGCTGGTCGTGAGTCAACTCCTGACGCTGTACACCACGCCTGTGGTCTATCTCTTTTTCGACCGTCTGCGTTTTTCGCGTAAAAACAGCAAACCGGTAGCAGAGTTATGACAGAACTTCCCGACAGCACCCGCTGGCAGCTTTGGATTGTGGCATTCGGCTTTTTTATGCAGTCGCTGGATACCACCATCGTGAATACTGCGCTTCCCTCGATGGCGGCAAGCCTCGGGGAAAGCCCGTTACACATGCATATGGTCATTGTGTCATATGTTTTAACCGTTGCCGTGATGCTGCCCGCCAGCGGATGGCTGGCGGACAAAGTTGGCGTGCGTAATATCTTCTTCACCGCCATCATCCTGTTTACGCTTGGCTCGCTGTTTTGCGCCGGGTCCAGCACACTCAACGAGCTGGTGATGGCGCGCGTCTTACAAGGCGTTGGCGGTGCGATGATGGTGCCGGTCGGCAGGCTAACGGTGATGAAAATCGTCCCGCGTGAGCAATATATGGCGGCGATGACGTTTGTCACATTGCCCGGTCAGATTGGCCCGCTACTGGGACCGGCATTAGGCGGTATTCTGGTTGAGTACGCCTCCTGGCACTGGATATTTTTGATTAACATTCCGGTTGGTATTGTCGGCGCAATAGCGACGTTAATGCTGATGCCCAACTACACCATGCAAACCCGACGCTTCGATCTCTCCGGATTTGCGATGCTGGCAGTCGGCATGGCGGTACTGACGCTGGCACTTGATGGCAGTAAAGGAACCGGCATCTCCAGTATCTCGCTGGCAGCGTTGGTTATCTGCGGAATGCTGGCTATTGCGCTGTATCTGAAACACGCCCATCGTAATCCACGCGCGCTGTTCAGCCTGAATCTGTTTCGCACACCGACCTTCTCGCTGGGTCTTTTCGGCAGTTTTGCCGGACGCATCGGTAGCGGTATGCTGCCGTTTATGACGCCGGTGTTTTTACAAATAGGCCTCGGTTTTTCTCCCTTTCATGCCGGGCTGATGATGATCCCGATGGTGCTCGGCAGTATGGGCATGAAGCGCATTGTGGTGCAGGTCGTTAACCGCTTTGGCTACCGTCGCGTACTGGTCGCTACAACGCTTGGCCTGTCGCTGGTCAGTCTGCTGCTGATGACCACCGCGCTGCTCGGCTGGTATTACGCCCTGCCCTTCGTACTGTTCTTACAGGGAATGGTCAACTCAACGCGTTTTTCATCCATGAACACCCTGACGTTAAAAGACCTGCCTGACGATCTCGCCAGCAGTGGTAACAGCCTGCTGTCAATGATCATGCAGCTGTCGATGAGTATCGGGGTGACCATCGCGGGACTGCTGCTAGGCATGTTCGGTCAGCAGCATAGCGTCATCGACAGCGGAAGTACGCATACCGTCTTTATGTATACCTGGCTGTGCATCGCATTCATTATCGCGCTGCCCGCCATTATTTTTGCCCGCGTGCCGAACGACACGCAAACCAACGCGGTGATTTCACGGCGCAAGAGGAGCACCTGATGAAGTTCTGGCGGCCCGGTATCACCGGCAAACTGTTTCTGGCGATTTTCGCCACCTGCATCGTATTGCTGATCAGCATGCACTGGGCCGTACGCATAAGCTTCGAACGCGGTTTTATTGACTATATCAAGCACGGTAACGAACAGCGGCTGCAAATGCTCAGCGACGCATTAAGCGAGCAGTATGAACAGCACGGCAACTGGCGATTCTTACGCAATAACGATCGGTTTGTTTTTCAGATCCTGCGCTCTTTTGAACACGACAACGACGATGATAAACCCGGCCCCGGCATGCCGCCGCACGGCTGGCGTACGCAGTTTTGGGTTGTCGACCAAAATGCCCGCGTGCTGGTCGGTCCGCGTGCTCCGGTCCCCCGTGACGGTATGCGCCATCCGATCCGCGTCAACGGTAGCGAAGTCGGTGCCGTGATTGCCTCTCCCGTGGAACGCTTAACGCGCAATACGGATATCAATTTCGACATGCAGCAAAGACGTTCCAGTTGGCTCATCGTCGCGCTCTCCACGATCCTGGCGGCGCTGGCAACGTTTACGCTGGCGCGCAGCCTGCTGGCCCCGGTCAAGCGGTTAGTGGAAGGCACGCACAAACTGGCGGCTGGCGATTTCACCACTCGCGTTGCACCGACCAGTACGGATGAACTGGGCAAGCTGGCGCAGGACTTCAACCAGCTTGCCAGTACGCTGGAAAAAAACCAGCAGATGCGGCGTGACTTTATGGCCGATATTTCTCACGAACTGCGTACGCCGTTGGCGGTGTTGCGCGGTGAACTGGAAGCCATTCAGGATGGCGTACGCCAGTTCACCCCTGACTCCGTTGCCTCTTTGCAAGCTGAAGTGGGTACGCTCACCAAGCTGGTGGACGATCTGCATCAGCTCTCCATGTCCGATGAAGGCGCGCTGGCCTACCAGAAAACATCGCTGGATCTCATCCCCCTGTTGGAAGTGGCAAGTGGCGCATTTCGTGAACGCTTTGCCAGCCGTGGACTGACGATACAACTTTCACTCCCGGACAGCATGACGGTATTTGGCGACAGGGATCGTCTGATGCAGTTGTTCAACAATCTGTTGGAAAACAGTCTGCGCTACACCGACAGCGGCGGCGGACTGCACATCAGCGCCGAACAACGCGAGCGTATGGTTTTATTAACCTTCGCTGATTCCGCTCCCGGCGTAAGTGACGACCAGTTACAGAAGCTGTTTGAACGATTTTATCGCACCGAAGGCTCGCGTAACCGTGCCAGCGGTGGTTCCGGGCTGGGGCTGGCAATTTGCGTCAATATCGTACAGGCGCATAATGGTCTGATTCGCGCCGCCCATTCGCCTTTTGGCGGGGTTAGCATTACAGTAACATTACCGCTGGAACGCGATTTACAGAGAGATGTATGACTGAGTTACCCATTGATGAAAACACGCCGCGTATTCTGATCGTGGAAGACGAGCCCAAGCTGGGGCAACTGCTTATCGACTATCTGCGCGCGGCAAGCTACGCTCCTACGCTCATCAGCCACGGCGATCTGGTTCTTCCTTACGTGCGTCAGACGCCGCCCGATCTGATCTTGTTGGATCTGATGCTGCCTGGTACCGACGGCCTGACTCTGTGCCGGGAAATCCGCCGATTCTCTGAAGTCCCCATCATGATGGTAACCGCCAAGATAGAAGAAATTGATCGCCTGCTGGGGCTGGAGATCGGTGCGGATGATTATATTTGCAAACCCTACAGCCCGCGTGAAGTTGTTGCTCGCGTGAAGACGATTCTGCGCCGTTGCAAGCCGCAGCGCGAACTGCAACAGATGGATGCTGACAGCCCGTTGATCGTCGATGAAGGTCGTTTTCAGGCGTCCTGGCGTGGGAAAATGCTCGACTTAACGCCTGCTGAATTTCGCTTACTCAAAACGTTGTCGCATGAACCGGGAAAAGTGTTCTCCCGTGAACAGTTGCTCAATCATCTCTATGACGATTACCGTGTCGTTACCGACCGAACCATCGACAGCCATATCAAGAACCTGCGACGCAAGCTGGAATCGCTGGATGCGGAGCAGTCGTTTATCCGCGCGGTCTATGGCGTAGGGTATCGCTGGGAAGCCGACGCCTGCCGGATTGTGTAAACACTCCCGTCCTGCAGGACTCCGCGGCTTCGTGGAGTCCTGTTGACTAGCAACTCTCCAAATATCGCTCATACTCTTTGTGGCAACACTGTCGTCAATAACTGTTTGATATAAAACTTTAATCAAGGAGTTCATATGGCTGGTTGGTTTGAATTAAGCAAGAGTAGCGATGATCAGTACCGCTTTGTTCTTAAGGCTGGAAACGGGGAAACTATCCTTACCAGTGAGCTTTACACGACAAAAGGGGCGGCAGAAAAAGGGATCGCATCTGTCCAGGCTAACAGCCCTCTGGCCGAGCGTTACGAGAAAAAAACGGCAGCTAATGGCAAATTGCATTTCAATCTGAAAGCAGCAAACCACCAGATTATTGGTAGCAGTCAACTGTATGCGAATGAACAGTCGCGCGAGACCGGTATTGCTTCAGTTAAGACCAATGGTGTAAGTCAGACGATAAAAGATAAAACCTGATAATGACTCGCTCAGCCGGGTAACGCCACGCTGTCGCCCGGCGTTTTTCTTTACCTGTCTTCCCCACAGCGCTACAATGCCCGCCCTTAATATGGGGGCACTCCCCTAACCGCCTCATTGAGTGAGGCGAGTCTGACCTGTCATCAGAACGAGAAAATTATGTTTAAACCGGAACTCCTTTCCCCTGCGGGAACGCTGAAAAACATGCGTTACGCTTTCGCCTATGGCGCAGACGCTGTATATGCGGGCCAACCGCGTTACTCACTGCGCGTACGCAACAACGAATTCAATCACGAAAACCTGCAGCTAGGCATTAATGAAGCCCATGAACTGGGTAAAAAATTCTATGTGGTGGTTAATATTGCCCCGCATAACGCCAAGCTGAAGACCTTCATTCGTGACCTGAAACCGGTGGTGGAAATGGGGCCGGATGCACTGATCATGTCCGACCCCGGTCTGATTATGCTGGTGCGCGAAAACTTCCCTGACATGGACATTCACCTTTCAGTACAAGCTAACGCCGTAAACTGGGCGACGGTGAAATTCTGGAAGCAGATGGGATTGACCCGTGTGATCCTGTCCCGCGAACTGTCGTTGGAAGAAATTGAAGAGATCCGCACCCAGGTGCCGGATATGGAAATTGAGATCTTTGTTCACGGCGCGCTGTGCATGGCTTACTCCGGCCGCTGCCTGCTCTCTGGCTACATCAACAAGCGTGACCCAAATCAGGGTACCTGTACAAATGCCTGCCGCTGGGAATACAACGTGCAGGAAGGCAAAGAAGACGTGGTGGGCAATATCGTGCATAAGTACGAGCCTATCCCGGTACAAAATGTTGAGCCGACGCTGGGTATTGGCGCGCCGACTGACAAAGTCTTTATGATCGAAGAAGCCCAGCGTCCGGGTGAGTACATGACCGCGTTTGAAGACGAACACGGCACTTACATCATGAACTCGAAGGATTTACGTGCCATTGCCCACGTTGAGCGCCTGACTCAGATGGGCGTGCATTCGCTGAAAATTGAAGGCCGTACTAAATCATACTACTACTGTGCACGTACCGCGCAGGTTTATCGCAAGGCCATTGATGATGCCGCTGCCGGGAAACCGTTCGACCCGCAACTGCTGGAAACGCTGGAAGGTCTGGCGCATCGCGGTTACACCGAGGGGTTCCTGCGCCGCCATACGCATGACGACTATCAGAACTACGAATACGGCTTCTCTGTTTCCGAGCGTCAGCAGTTTGTCGGCGAATTCACTGGCGAACGTAAAGGTGAACTGGCGGCTGTGCTGGTGAAAAATAAATTCACCGTCGGCGACAGCCTGGAGCTGATGACCCCACAGGGCAACATCAACTTTACCCTCGAACAGATGGAAAACGCGAAAGGCGAAGCGATGCCGGTTGCGCCGGGCGATGGTTACACCGTGTGGATGCCTGTACCGGAGGATATCGATCTGAATTATGCATTGTTGATGCGTAATTTTGCCGGTGAGTCCACGCGCAACCCACATGCTAAGTAGTTAATTACGGTTATTTTTCAGCGTTCGGAAGATTCTTAGAAATCGATCACATACCGCTTCGTTCATTAAGGGTATTATCCCATCCGCTGAAAAACATAACCCATAAATGCTAGCTGTACCAGGAACCACCTCCTTAGCCTGCGTAATCTCCCTTACGCAGGCTTATTTTTTGCCTGCCGTTTAACTCCCCCCTATTCAAATCACGACTTTCAGGCGAAAAAAAACCGGGCATTACGCCCGGTTCATTAGGTGGTTAGATATTAATGTGCTGCTTCTGGCTTGTGCTTTTGCGCACTCTGGAAACCATAGGTCAGCTCATTTTTCTCTTTATCCAGCGCAACGGTCACCTGACCGCCATCCACAAGCGAGCCGAACAGCAGTTCGTTAGCCAATGGTTTTTTCAGGTTATCCTGGACAACGCGCGTCATCGGGCGTGCGCCCATTGCGCGGTCATAGCCCTTCTCAGCCAGCCAGTCGCGGGCTTCCTGACTCACTTCCAGAGAGACACCTTTCTGATCCAACTGAACCTGAAGTTCGACGATAAACTTATCAACAACCTGATGAATCACCTCAGTAGAGAGATGATCGAACCAGATAATGTTGTCGAGACGGTTACGGAATTCCGGCGTAAACACTTTTTTGATTTCGCCCATCGCATCAGTACTGTTGTCCTGATGAATCAGCCCAATCGATTTACGCTCGGTTTCACGCACGCCGGCGTTAGTGGTCATGACCAGCACCACGTTGCGGAAATCCGCTTTACGCCCGTTATTGTCGGTCAGCGTACCGTTATCCATCACCTGCAGCAGCAGGTTAAAGACATCCGGATGCGCTTTTTCGATTTCATCCAGCAGCAGTACCGCATGCGGATGTTTAATGACAGCATCCGTCAGCAAACCACCCTGGTCGAAACCGACATATCCCGGAGGCGCACCAATCAGGCGGCTGACGGTGTGACGTTCCATATACTCGGACATGTCAAACCGCAGCAGCTCAATACCCAGCGCTTTGGACAACTGCACCGTGACTTCGGTCTTACCTACACCAGTCGGTCCGGCAAACAGGAACGAACCGACAGGTTTATGCTCGTGTCCCAGACCAGCACGGCTCATTTTGATCGCTTCAGTCAGCGCCTCAATGGCTTTATCCTGTCCGAATACCAGCATTTTCAGACGGTTGCCCAGGTTTTTCAGCGTATCGCGATCGCTCTGCGAAACGCTCTTCTCCGGGATCCGCGCAATGCGGGCCACGACGGACTCGATATCCGCCACGTTGACGGTTTTCTTGCGCTTGCTGACCGGCATCAGACGCGCCCGCGCGCCCGCCTCATCGATCACGTCAATCGCTTTGTCCGGCAGATGACGATCGTTAATGTATTTCACCGCCAGTTCGACCGCTGCACGCACCGCTTTGGCGGTGTAGCGAACGTCATGGTGCGCTTCGTATTTCGGCTTCAGACCGTTGATGATCTGCACGGTCTCTTCAACCGACGGCTCAGTGATATCGATTTTCTGGAAACGGCGTGCTAGCGCGCGGTCCTTTTCAAAGATATTGCTGAATTCCTGATAGGTTGTGGAGCCTATCACACGGATTTTACCGCTGGAGAGCAACGGTTTGATCAGGTTAGCTGCATCCACCTGGCCGCCCGATGCCGCACCCGCGCCGATAATGGTGTGGATCTCATCGATAAACAGAATGCTGTTAGTATCCTGTTCCAGTTGTTTCAGCAGCGCCTTAAAGCGTTTTTCAAAATCGCCACGGTATTTGGTACCCGCCAGCAGCGAGCCGATATCCAGAGAGTAAAGGGTACAATCAGCCATCACTTCCGGCACGTCGCCCTGGACGATACGCCAGGCGAGACCTTCCGCAATAGCGGTTTTACCGACGCCAGACTCACCCACCAGCAGCGGGTTATTTTTTCGACGACGGCACAGTACCTGAATGGCGCGTTCCAGCTCTTTGTCCCGGCCAATGAGCGGATCAATTCCGCCCACACGGGCAAGCTGGTTAAGGTTAGTCGTGAAGTTCTCCATACGGTCCTCCCCGCCAGCTTGCTCTTCGTTATTCGGCTGATTACCAGAGTCAGAGGACTGACTTGGTTCGTCTTTGCGCGTGCCATGAGAAATAAAATTCACCACATCAAGGCGACTCACTTCATGCTTACGCAGCAGATAAGCCGCCTGAGATTCCTGCTCGCTGAAGATGGCGACCAGCACATTAGCACCGGTAACTTCATTGCGCCCGGAGGACTGAACATGAAAGACCGCGCGTTGCAACACACGCTGAAAACTCAACGTTGGCTGCGTGTCGCGCTCTTCTTCACTGGCAGGCAATACGGGTGTGGTTTGTTCAATGAAGGCTTCGAGTTCCTGACGCAGCGCCACCAGATCCACGGAACACGCTTCCAGCGCTTCGCGGGCCGATGGGTTACTGAGCAATGCCAGTAGCAAGTGCTCGACGGTCATAAACTCATGTCGGTGCTCGCGCGCTCTGGCGAAAGCCATGTTTAAACTGAGCTCCAGTTCTTGATTGAGCATAGGCACCTCCCCCAATATTTATGCCTGCATTTAGGCTTTTTCTAGCGTACACAGCAACGGATGCTCGTTCTCCCTCGCATACTTGTTCACCATCGCAACTTTGGTTTCAGCCACTTCGGCAGTGAATACGCCGCAAATCGCTTTACCTTGATAGTGAACGGCAAGCATCAGTTGCGTTGCACGTTCTACATCATAAGAAAAGAATTTTTGTAACACGTCAATAACAAACTCCATCGGAGTGTAATCATCATTGACTAATATCACTTTATACATAGATGGCGGTTTTAGCGCGTCGCGCAATTTATCTTCCGCCAGCAGATCGAAATCCAGCCAGTCGTTAGTCTTACCCATTGTCAGTCGTCATCTTCAGTTACGGTTTCCGGCAGAAAATCTTGCCGCTGACAAGCAGCCTATGCGCACAATCAATCTACCTCAAGTATTAGATAACTATCATCTATTAGTGCCATCCGCGACATCTGTCACATAACCGACAATAGCGTTAACTGCTTCAAATTTTGATGCATTTTTACCCTATTCCGTCAGCCTGGCGCTTGACGCCTCGCCTGATTTCTCTAAATTGTAGTTTCGAGAGTTGGCGAGGTTTTGAACAGCCCCCACTCCGCCACCGGTTCATTCCATCTTACTTATATAAGATTTACGAAGGATGTCGAAGCATGGAAACGGGTACTGTTAAGTGGTTCAACAACGCCAAAGGGTTTGGTTTCATCTGCCCCGAAGGCGGCGGCGAAGATATTTTCGCCCATTACTCCACCATTCAGATGGATGGTTACAGAACGCTAAAAGCCGGGCAGTCTGTCCAGTTTGATGTCCACCAGGGGCCAAAAGGCAATCATGCCAGCGTCATCGTGCCTGTCATTGAAGCAGAAGCTGTCGCATAGCTCTTCTGTTTCATTGTGTACATCCCGCAGTCAAAATGCCAGCCTTTGCGGCTGGCATTTTTATCTCGATGGTATTATTCCCGCGCCAGAGCATCTACCGGATCCAGCCGCGCCGCATTTCGCGCCGGTAGCCAGCCAAACAAAATCCCGGTCGCAGTCGAACACAGAAACGCCGTCAATAAGGCTACGGGTGAGAAACCTATTTCCCAGCCAGGCAGGAATAGCTGAAGCGTAAAGGCGATCAGCATCGACAAGCTAATGCCCAGCGCGCCGCCAACCAGACACACCAGCACCGCTTCAATTAAGAACTGCTGCAGTACGTCACTGGCGCGGGCGCCAACCGCCATACGAATACCAATCTCGCGCGTTCGTTCGGTTACCGAAACCAGCATAATATTCATCACACCAATTCCACCGACCACCAGCGAAATCACGGCCACCAGCGTCAGGAAGAGTTGTAATGTACGTGTGGTCTTTTCGGCGGTTTTCAAGACACCGTCCATATTCCAGGTGAAGAAATCCTTCTTACCGTGGCGTAACGTCAGTAGTCGGGTGAGCTGCTGCTCGGCCTGGGCACTATCAAAACCGTCTTTCACCCGCACGGTGATCGAGTTCAGCCACGACTGCCCCATAATTCGCCCGGACATGGTGCTGTAAGGCAGCCAGACCCGTAGGATCTTGCTACTGCCAAACATCGACTGTTTCTCTTCTGCAACACCAATCACCGTGGCAGGCATATTCCCCACCAGCACGACTTCGCCGACAACTTTCGCTTTGTTGGGGAACAATTGACGACGGGTATTGCTGTCGAGCACCACCACCTGAGCGCGCCCCGCCAGTTGTTCAGCGTTAAAAGTGGTCCCTTCGCTAAACGTCATGCCATAGACGTTGAAATAGTCGCCGCTAACGCCATTAGCACTGGCGGCCACGTCGATATTGCCATAGCGTAGCCGCAGGTTTTTCGACACCGCAGGCGTCACCGAACTGACCCAGGGCTGCTTCTGTAACGCCGTTAAATCGTCATACTTCAGCGCCTGTTGATATTGTGGGTCGTCGTCGCCGAAATCTTTGCCAGGATAGATATCGATGGTATTGGTGCCGATAGCGCGAATATCTGCCAGCACCAGCTGTTTAGCCGCATCGCCTACCACCACAATCGACACCACCGAAGCAATACCGATGATGATCCCAAGCATGGTCAGTAGCGTTCGCATTTTATTCGCAGCCATTGCCAGCCAGGCCATAGTGAGCGCTTCGCGAAAACCGCTGACAAACTGCCCCCAGCCGGACGCCGTTTTCACCGTCGGCTCCGCGATATCGCGCCCGGTAGAGGGTTTGTGCGACGGCGGATTGCGCACAATCTCGCCGTCACGAATTTCAATGACGCGTTCGGCCTGTGCGGCAACCTGGCTGTCGTGAGTGACGATAATCACCGTATGCCCGCGATCGCGCAACTGATGCAAAATCGCCATCACCTCTTCGCCTGAATGGCTGTCCAGCGCGCCGGTGGGTTCGTCGGCGAGGATAACCTGTCCCCCGTTCATCAGCGCACGCGCAATACTGACCCGCTGCTGCTGACCACCGGAAAGCTGGGAAGGCTGATAGTCGACTCTGTCGCCCAGACCCAGTCGCTGCAGGAGTTCTTGGGCACGGGCCAGGCGCTGCTTACGATCGGTGCCAGCGTAGACTGCAGGCACCTCAACGTTTTGCGCGGCGGTTAAATGCGACAACAAATGATAACGCTGGAAGATAAAACCGAAATGTTCGCGACGCAGCTGGGCTAACGCATCGCTATCCAGCGTGGAGACATCGCGCCCGGCAACCCGATACGTACCGCTGGTGGGTTTGTCCAGACAGCCGAGAATATTCATCAGCGTCGATTTACCCGAGCCAGACGCCCCGACAATCGCCACCATTTCCCCGGCCTGAATGCTCAAGGATACGTCCTTCAATACCTCGACCTGACCTTCGCCTGACGGATAGCTGCGGCGGATATTGCTCAGTTCAAGCAATGCCGTCATTTTGGCGCTCCAGCGTTGCCCTCACCGGTGATGACTTCATCCCCCTCTTCCAGCCCTTTCACGATCTCCACATCGGTGTCATTACGCGCGCCGATAACCACTTCACGTTCACGGGTTTCGCCGTTACGCAGCAGCCTGACGTTATAACGATTGTTGCCAATAGGATCGCCCAGCGCCGACAGCGGGATCGTCAGGACATTTTTCACATCGGTGAGCTGGATATGGACCTGCGCGGTCATATCCAGACGCAGGATCCCTTTCGGGTTGGGAACTTCGAAGCGAGCATAGTAGAAAATTGCATCATTCACTTTCTCTGGCGTCGGAAGAACATCTTTGAGCTTACCTTCGTAGCGCGTCTGAGGATCGCCCAGTACGGTAAACCAGGCCTTTTGCCCGGGATGCAGGTGAATCACATCCGCCTCGGAAACCTGCGCTTTCACCAGCATGGTGCTCATATCTGCCAATGTCAGAATGTTAGGTGCCTGCTGGGCAGCAATAACGGTTTGCCCCTGAAGGGTAGTAATTTGCGTGACTTCGCCTGCCATTGGCGCGACGATGCGGGTGTAATCAAGGTTGGTTTTTGCCGTATCGAGAGAGGCCTGATTACGCTTAATTTGCGCATCAATTGTGCCGATTTGCGCCTGTTTGACCGCCATCTGAGTAGCCGCCGTGTCGAGATCCTGCTGCGAGACAGCCTGGGTTTTCGCCAGCTGTTGCTGACGGGAAAGCGTTACCCGCGCCAGCTTCCACTCGGCTTCAGCCTGTAAACGCTGAGCGCGTAATTCCATCAGCGTCGCTTCAACCTCTTTAATCTGGTTTTGCGCCTGTTCAGGATCGATAACGCCAAGCAGTTGATCTTTTTTTACTTTGTCGCCAATCGCGACCGACAGCGTTTTTAACTGCCCGCTTACCTGCGCCCCGACGTCAACTTTACGCAACGCATCCAGTTTCCCGGTTGCCAGTACGCTTTGCTGCAGATCGCCCGGACGCACAATTAACGTTTGATACTGAGGTAAAGGCGCATTAAGCGTTCGCCAAAGTGCAATTATCGCCACAATAATGATGATGGCGAAGAGAAAATAGCGCTTTTTGATTTTTCCCTTGAGCTTCATAAATGTCCCAATTTCCCCCAATACGTCCACCAGAGTGGAGTGGTAAACATCAACGTTAAATAAATAGCCGTTGAAAAACGCAAGAATAACAGAGTTATTGATGAATGGTTAAGATCCGCTGTGTTGAAATTAGTACCAGAGTATCCATCGGATTGTTATTATGAGCCAGCTAACTGACAGCACTTTTCATTCTTCAAAACCCGCCACAAGTTTTAGCCTCTTTTGTAGCCTGATGACCGGACATTGGCGCCCTGGAAAATTTTGGCATCAGCGTAGCTTCCGTCGTAAGTTTTTGTTGCGCTCAGCGCTTATGCCACGATTAATGCATGAATGGATGACTGAACTGGCGCAATGGCCTGATCTCGATAGCGTACTGGCACGCCAGCCTCGTCTGCCGGTTCGCCTACATCGCGCCTATCTCGCACAAAACCTTGATCGGAAAATGAAACTGGATGCTGTGCGTTTTCATTACAATGCTATCCGCAGCTCTTTTTCAGCCACGGAATATAAAGCTTATTTAAGTGCGGATGGATTACAACTGGCACAAATTGAAGGCAAAAATAGCGAAATATTTAGCGTAATACTGGGTAATGACTCCAACTTATTGATAGTGTTTTATGTTCAGATAATGCCCGATGACTTTGTCATGCAGCTCCACCGATTTTGAGAACGACAGCGACTTCCGTCCCAGCCTTGCCAGGTGCTGCCTCAGATTCAGGTTATGCCGCTCAATGCGCTGAGTGTAACGCTTGCTGATAACGTGCAGCTTTCCCTTCAGGCGGGATTCATACAGCGGCCAGCCATCCGTCATCCATACCACGACCTCAAAGGCCGACAGCAGGCTCAGAAGACGCTCCAGTGTGGCCAGAGTGCGTTCACCGAATACGTGCGCCACAACCGTCTTCCGGAGCCTGTCATACGCGTAAAACAGCCAGCGCTGGCGCGATTTAGCCCCGACGTATCCCCACTGTTCGTCCATTTCCGCGCAGACGATGACGTCACTGCCCGGCTGTATGCGCGAGGTTACCGACTGCGGCCTGAGTTTTTTAAATGGCGGAAAATCGTGTTGAGGCCAACGCCCATAATGCGGGCGGTTGCCCGGCATCCAACGCCATTCATGGCCATATCAATGATTTTCTGGTGCGTACCGGGTTGAGAAGCGGTGTAAGTGAACTGCAGTTGCCATGTTTTACGGCAGTGAGAGCAGAGATAGCGCTGATGTCCGGCGGTGCTTTTGCCGTTACGCACCACCCCGTCAGTAGCTGAACAGGAGGGACAGCTGATAGAAACAGAAGCCACTGGAGCACCTCAAAAACACCATCATACACTAAATCAGTAAGTTGGCAGCATCACCTAATACTGGGCTCATTTATCTCACTGGATAAAGAAGGTGAAAGTACCATTCTGGTACGCAATAGCGCTGGCGAGACTTTAGCGGAAATGACGTTTACGCTGTGCAATTATCAAGGAAGCAGCACACTGTTTATTGGCGGGTTACAGGGAGGCAGTCGATTACTGCCACATGAAGAAATTCAAAAAGCGACCAAATCATGCTACGGAATTTTCCCTAAACGTATTGTGATGGAAGCCATTTGCTGTTTTGCAGAACAATTGAATATTAAACAAATTCTGGCTGTCAGCAATGAACAGCATATCTTTCGCAGCCCGCGTTACCACGATAAAAACAAGGTGATACTTTCCGACTACAACGCATTTTGGGAGTCGGTTGGCGGTGAGTGCGACAGTCACGGCTATTACCATATCCCACGCACAATGGCGCGAAAAAGCGAAGCGGACATTGCCAGCAAAAAACGCGCGGAATACCGCCGTCGCTACCAGTTACTGGACAGCATCCACTCGCAGCTGTCGTCGATGTTTCGCAACTAATCCGCTCTGCCGCGTGCCAACCACAGCACGCGGGAAAACATTTTTCGCAGCAGCGTTGGCACCGCGTCAACGCCGCGCCGCCCGGCTTCCATCGCCACCTCAATGGCTAAATCTGGTTTTGACGACCTGTGAATCGCCTTCGAGATAATTTTGCGCATATTCATGGGCACGTTTTCGGGGATTTGCGCCACCCTGTGGAATACGTCAGCGAACCCCTGGCGATACATAAAGTGTTCCATGTCCAGCGCGGGAAGCATGGTTAAATGATCGCGCTCTTCTTCTCTGTCGTTATTCAACAAACTCCGCACCGTAGCGGCATACTTTTTCCCGGCTTCATCACCATCAACCAGCACATGCCACTCGATACCCATCCGGCGGGCGAACTTAACCAGCGGCTTAAGGCCGGACTGGGCAAATTCAATGACTTTGATACCTTCCGCATCAAAGTGGTGCCCACACTGGCGGGCCAGTTCGTTAATGACCCAGGTTTCCGTTTCGCCTTCCACCAGCAGCCAACAGCGGGCAAACAACGACGATGCACGGTTAAAACGAATATGAAAGGCAATACGCCGACCATCTTCTGCGCTGATCCCACCTGGCCCAAGCCGCCAGGCGGCGACGCGGGAGGACTCACGCACCAGGCGGACAACATGTTCCACGGGGGTGAGGGACAGTAACTCACCTGAGTTGGTGGTCGCCACCCGTTGCAGAGGAAGCAAATTCAGCAGGTGCCAGGCAACCGACAGCATAATCGGATGTAAACGCGTTTCAGGATCTTCTACCAACAGTAACGGCCGGGCGTCTTTATCGAGCCTCAGCGTACCTTTGGCCTGTAACAGCGTCGAAAACAATCCCAACAAGATCACGCGGTGCGTGCGTCCGCCCGGCCTATCAATCATACGGTTGATAATATCCAGATAGCGCCAGCTACGTTGTTCGTTATTGGAACGTCGACGCATCAGACGATAGCGGGACTGACTGGAACCCTGCTCAGAAAAATAGTGTTCCAATAGCTGTACCATGGCCGATAACCCCTGACGTATCTGCCCATCTGTCAGGTTTTGCGGTCGGGTAGCCAGTTCACGTGCCAGAAAATCCAGTTGCCGCGCGGTCACTTCGACATCCGCCGAATCCGGCACCGTCCCGTTACGGATCCGTCGCATAAAACGCGCGTCGCGCAGGCGCAGTACTGGCATCAAACGCACGAGGTGCCGCGCCTGATCGTTAATGTCGTCGAGGGGAAGCTGATGGCCCTCGCCATCCAGAAAACTGCGTAACGTCAGAACGCTACCGTCGTCCGCACATTCACCTTCCAGCCGATAGAAAATGCGGTGATAGCCATCCTGACACAGCGTCCAGCTGGCTTCCAGAGGACGATACCTGCGCACGCGGTGGCGACCCGGTTGAGACTCACGAAACGTCAGGATGATATGCAGATGATGTTCCCGGCCTTGAATATCGCCCGGCGGGAACCAGAAATCTTCGCGGTCAAAGTGGTACAAATCAGTTTCCGGCGACAGCAACAGGGTTAAAGCATCCAGCAGACTGGACTTACCCCACGCGTTCTCCCCAATCAGCACGTTGCTTTGCTCCAGCATCAACGACAGACGGTTAATACCACGAAATCCAACAATCTCAACGCGTTCGAGAATCATATAGCCTCCGGAAATGCTAACTTTTTCCTTCAAGTTATCAGGAGTATAACGGCAAGCGGGCGCTCAGGACACCCGATATGATCAGGAGGTTAGTCGCAGAAATCAAAAAATATAAGAATATTCTTCTTATGTTTTCTCCAGAATATTATTTCAGAACTCAATCATCGCCGTTTTGCTAATTGAACTATGCTTCATTCATCCAATATTCAAAAAGGAATCACAACATATTGCCTTAAATCAAATTTTTTCATCAATTTAACTGGCGAAGGGATGATGTTTTTTTCTAAAATACCGGCTCTTTCATCATCGTCCCTTTTAGCGATGAATTACCGGGTAAGGAACACGAACCCGGAACTTTTTATTGAGGTGGTTATGTTCAGGAAATTAGCAGCCGAATTCTTCGGTACGTTTTGGCTCGTCTTTGGTGGGTGCGGTAGCGCAGTTCTGGCCGCAGCATTCCCGGAGTTGGGTATTGGATTTGCCGGTGTCGCGCTGGCGTTTGGTTTGACCGTATTAACCATGGCATTCGCCGTAGGTCATATTTCCGGCGGACACTTTAACCCGGCGGTGACCTTCGGTTTATGGGCGGGCGGTCGCTTCCCGGCAAAAGACGTTATTGGTTATGTTATCGCTCAGGTTGTGGGCGGTATTGTTGCAGCAGCGGCACTGTATCTTATTGCCAGCGGTAAAGCTGGTTTTGACGCAACTGCCAGTGGTTTTGCCTCGAACGGCTTTGGTGAACATTCACCTGGCGGCTATTCAATGATGTCTGCCGTCGTAATTGAAATTATTTTGACCGCTGGTTTCTTATTAGTGATCCACGGTGCGACCGATAAACATGCTCCGGTAGGTTTTGCACCCATTGCGATTGGTCTGGCGTTAACCCTGATCCACTTGATCAGTATTCCGGTTACCAACACCTCCGTTAACCCGGCACGTAGTACCGCTGTAGCCATCTTCCAGGGCGGCTGGGCATTACAGCAATTGTGGTTCTTCTGGGTTATGCCGATTATCGGTGGGGTCCTCGGCGGTCTTATTTACCGCACTCTGCTGGAAAAACGCGATTAATCGATAACAAAAAAGGCCTGGCGCAAGTCAGGTCTTTTTTTTCCCGCTATATTTCCTTTTATTTGCAACTTTACTCCCTTCTTTGCATTGAGTAGTGTGTGCTGGCGCATTTCGTCTTACTCTCAGCAAGGATCTGGTTTTCATGTTTTCAGGGCTGTTAATCATTCTGGTTCCCCTTATTGTGGGCTACCTTATTCCGCTTCGGCACAGGGCTGCATTAAAACTCATCAATCGCCTGTTGAGCTGGATCGTCTACCTTATTCTCTTTTTTATGGGTATCAGCCTGGCGTTTCTGGATAATCTCACCAGCAACCTGTTAGCCATTCTTCATTATTCTGCGGTCAGCGTGACGGTCATTTTGTTGTGTAATATTGCGGCGCTGTTCTGGCTGGAGCGTTCACTGCCCTGGCGACATAACCACAAGCAAGAAAAGCTACCCTCGCGAATTGCGATGGCACTTGAGTCGCTCCAGCTTTGTGGCGTCGTCGTCGTGGGTTTTCTGCTCGGCCTCACCGGTCTTCCTATTCTGCAGCACGCCACCGAAGCCAGCGAATATACGTTAATCTTTTTACTGTTCCTGGTCGGGATTCAACTGCGCAACAGCGGTATGACCTTAAAGCAAATTGTGCTGAATCGCCGGGGGATGATTGTTGCGGTGGTCGTCGTCGCCAGTTCGATGCTGGCGGGGGTTATCAATGCGTTGATCCTCGGCCTGCCGCTGAAAACCGCGCTGGCGATGGCATCAGGTTTTGGCTGGTATTCCCTGTCCGGTATTCTGTTAACCGAATCCTTCGGGCCGGTGATTGGTAGCGCCGCCTTCTTTAATGACCTGGCCCGCGAGCTGATTGCCATTATGTTGATTCCTGGAATGGTGGGCCGCAGCCGCTCAACCGCGCTGGGGCTATGTGGCGCGACATCAATGGATTTCACCTTACCGGTGCTACAACGCAGCGGCGGTCTGGAGATGGTTCCGGCAGCCATCGTCCACGGCTTTATTCTGAGTCTGTTAGTGCCTTTGCTGATGGCGTTTTTCTCCGCCTGAAGTCAGGACAAATACCTCTCTGGCGGTAGTCATCTACCGCCAAAATTGCGCTAAATCAATCTCCCTGCAAGTTGTAGCAGAAATCCCTTTTATCCCTTCGCGCACAGGCATAACCTTAAACATGTATATTAAATATAACTTTAAAAGGTGTGACCATGTTTTGTGTGCAATGTGAACAAACCATCCGTACTCCGGCAGGAAACGGCTGCTCTTACGCGCAGGGTATGTGCGGTAAAACGGCTGAAACCTCCGATTTGCAGGATCTGCTGATTGCTTCCCTACAAGGTCTGTCTGCATGGGCTGTTAAGGCACGTGAATACGGCATCATCGACCATGAGGTTGATAACTTTGCGCCGCGTGCATTCTTCTCCACGCTGACCAACGTTAACTTCGATTCCCCGCGTATTGTTGGCTATGCCCGTGAAGCTATCGCCATGCGCGACGCCCTGAAAGCGCAATGCCTGAACATCGACGCGAACGCAGCGGTCGCTAACCCGATGGCCGATCTGCAACTGGTCAGCGACGATCTGGGCGACCTGCAACGTCAGGCCGCTGAATTTACCCCGAACAAAGACAAAGCAGCCATCGGCGAGAACATTCTCGGCCTGCGTCTGCTGTGCCTGTACGGCCTGAAAGGTGCGGCAGCTTACATGGAGCACGCGCACGTTCTCGGTCAGTACGACAACGACATCTACGCTCAGTACCACAAAATCATGGCATGGCTGGGAACCTGGCCTTCCGATATGAACGCTCTGCTGGAGTGCTCAATGGAAATCGGCCAGATGAACTTCAAAGTGATGAGCATTCTGGATGCTGGCGAAACCACTAAATACGGCCACCCGACGCCAACTCAGGTCAACGTCAAAGCAACCGAAGGTAAGTGCATCCTGATCTCCGGTCACGACCTGAAAGATCTGTACAACCTGCTGGAGCAGACCGAAGGTACCGGCGTTAACGTCTATACCCACGGTGAAATGCTGCCGGCGCACGGCTACCCGGAACTGCGTAAGTTCAAACACCTGATCGGTAACTACGGCAGCGGCTGGCAGAATCAGCAGGTTGAATTTGCCCGCTTCCCGGGCCCAATCGTAATGACCTCTAACTGCATCATCGACCCAACCGTTGGCGCCTACGATGACCGTATCTGGACTCGTAGCATCGTCGGTTGGCCGGGTGTAAGCCACCTCGAAGGCGACAACTTCGCTCCGGTAATTGCTCAGGCTCAGCAGATGGCGGGCTTCCCATACAGCGAAATTCCGCACCTGATCACCGTTGGTTTCGGTCGTCAGACTCTACTGGGCGCTGCTGATACCCTGATCGACCTGGTAAGCCGCGAAAAACTGCGTCACATCTTCCTGGTTGGCGGTTGTGATGGCGCGCGTGGCGAACGTAACTACTTCACCGACTTCGCCACCAGCGTGCCGGACGACTGCCTGATCCTGACTCTGGCGTGCGGTAAATACCGTTTCAACAAACTGGAGTTCGGCGATATCGAAGGCCTGCCGCGTCTGGTCGATGCAGGTCAGTGTAACGATGCATACTCTGCCATCATCCTGGCAGTAACCCTGGCTGAGAAACTGGGCTGTGGCGTGAACGATCTGCCGCTGTCTCTGGTGCTCTCCTGGTTCGAACAGAAAGCGATTGTCATTCTGCTGACCCTGCTGTCTCTGGGTGTGAAAAACATCGTCACTGGCCCGACTGCGCCTGGCTTCTTCACGCCGGACCTGCTGACCGTTCTCAACGAGAAGTTCGGTCTGCGTTCCGTGACCACCGTTGAAGAAGACATGAAGCAACTGCTGAGCGCGTAAGGAGTAAAGAATGACAATGCCAACTCATCAGTGCCCATGGCGGATGCAGGTTCATCACATCCATCAGGAAACGCCGGATGTATGGACAATTTCGTTGCTGTGCCACGACTATTATCCGTACCGCGCCGGGCAGTATGCACTGGTCAGCGTACGTAATTCAGCGGACACGCTGCGTGCTTACACCCTCTCTTCAACGCCGGGCGTTAGCGAATACATCACGCTGACCATCCGCCGCATTGACGATGGCGCAGGCTCACAGTGGTTAACCCGCGACGTGAAGCGCGGCGACTATATCTGGCTGTCCGATGCAATGGGTGAATTCACCTGTGAAGATAAAGCGGAAGACAGGATCCTGATGCTGGCCGCTGGCTGTGGCGTCACGCCAATCATGTCAATGCGTCGCTGGTTGGCAAAATACCGCCCACAGGCAGATGTGCAGGTGATCTTTAACGTCCGTTCACCGCAAGATGTCATTTTTGCCGACGAATGGCGCGAGTATCCGGTGACCTTAGTTGCTGAAAACAATGCCACTGACGGTTTTGTTTCCGGCCGACTGACCACCGAACTGCTGCAAAGCGTACCGGACCTGGCTTCGCGCACCGTGATGACCTGCGGCCCGGCTCCGTATATGGATCTGGTCGAGAAAGAAGTCAACGCGCTGGGCGTGACACGCTTCTTTAAAGAGCAGTTCTTCACCCCGGTAGCTGAAGCCGCCACCAGCGGTCTGAAGTTCACCAAACTGCAGCCGGCAAAAGAGTTTTATGCGCCGGTAGGCAGTACGCTGCTGGAAGCGCTGGAAAGCAATAAAGTGCCGGTTGTCGCCGCATGCCGTGCGGGCGTTTGCGGCTGCTGCAAAACCAAAGTGGTTGACGGTAACTACACGGTCAGCAGCACCATGACGCTGACCGACGCAGAAATTGCTGAAGGTTATGTGCTGGCTTGCTCCTGTCATCCGCAGGGTGATTTAGTGCTGGCGTAATTGGCCGATATCTGATGTAGAAAAAGGCTACCCGGTTATATCGGGTGGCCTTTTTTTATGCTGTCAGACGCTGCAAAATTCCTATTTTTTCCCCCTCCCAGGCAAAATACCGTCTTCCTCTCGCGAATTATCGACCACACTTACCTGGCACAGGTTAAGCAAAACCCCGACTACCACGTCGAACTTTCTACAAAGGATCCCCATGAAAAAAGTGGCCATCGTCGGCGTAGGTCCCACCGGAATTTATACGTTTCATGCCCTCGTTGAGCGCGGTGAACCGCTGGAGATACAGCTTTATGAGCAAGCTGAGGAAGCTGGCGTAGGCATGCCTTATAACAGCGACAACAACGCAGACCACATGCTGGCCAATATAGCCAGCATTGAGATCCCGCCGATTTATATCAGTTATCTGACGTGGCTACAGAATCAAAGCGATGAATACCTGGCGCAGTTTCGGCTTGAACGTACATCGTTGCATGAGCGGCAATTTTTGCCCCGGGTGATCCTCGGCGACTATTATCGCGATCGTTTTTTAGCCATCGTCGATAAAGCGCAAAGATCCGGGTTCACAATTCGCGTATATGAATCAAGTAAAGTCACCGACCTGCAAGCAAACCCGACAGGGGTCTCCCTGTGGATCAATCACGCGTCACAGCCCGTCGAAGTGGATTTCGCCGCTATCGCCAGCGGTCATCTGTGGCCAGAAACTGATGCTCAGGCACGCAAGTTTTTCCCCAGTCCGTGGACCGGCCTGATGGAGGCGCAGATTAGCGCTTGCAGGGTGGGTATTCTGGGCACCTCGCTAAGCGCTATCGACGCGGCGATGGCCGTGGTCAGTCAGCATGGTACCTTCACCACCAATACCGACCGTTCACTGCAGTTCACGCGTAAACCCGACAGCCAAAACCTGAAGCTGACCCTGATGTCGCGCAGCGGTGTGCTGCCTGAAGCGGATTTTTACTGCCCTCTTCCCTATGAACCGCTGAATATCGCGACGCAAGAAGCGATTGAAAACGCCATTGCCGAGGGCCAAAACGGATTACTGGACCGCATCTTCCGGCTTATTGTGCAACAACTGCAAGACGCGGCCCCAGGGTGGTGCCAACAGGTTGCACTTGCAACGCTTAACGCCGACACATTCCCCGAGGTCTATTTTGCCGACAGGCTCAAGCATGACCCTTTTGACTGGGCGAGGCGTAACCTGGTGGAGGTTGAGCGCAACAAGCAGGAACAACATACCGTCGCCTGGCGCTATACCTTATTGCGCCTCCATGAGGTTATTGAAGAGATCGTTCCTCATCTTGATGCTCGCGACGAAAAACGTTTCAGGCACGGACTGGCGCGCGTCTTTATTGATAACTATGCGGCAATCCCGTCTGAATCTATCCGCCGATTGCTGGCTCTGCACGATGCCGGGCTGATTGAGATCCTCGCACTCGGCAAGGATTATGAGCGTACAAATGAGCAGGAAAGGACGGTCATTTACCACCACGGTCAGCGCAGTGAATTTGATGTATTTATTGACGCCCGAGGACAACGGGCATTGCAGAGCAAAGATATTCCGTTCCCAACGCTACGCGATCAACTGCTGGCCTGTGGCGATGAGATCCCGGATATCGGCGAAGATTACACGCTGCAAGCGCCGGAAAACGCCCGCAACCGCATCGCCTTTGGCGGACTGCCGTGGTTGATGCACGACCGTCCCTTTATTCAGGGGCTGGTGGTTAGCGCTGAAATAGGTGCGGCGATGGCAAAGGCATTGACGCAACGAGCACTGAAACGTCGGCACAAACTGTGGAGCAGTGACGAGATGGATTAGCGGCCAGACTTAATGGCGAGGCGGAGATAGGTTATCGCGTCCCCGCCTCTGTCTTGATTCTCGGATGGCAAACTATCGCCAGGCCGAGTTTCCGGCAACGGAGAAACGCCCCGCGCCCAGAAATGCCACGGCCAGAGCGCCGATGAAGAAATACACCAGACTTTCAATTGCCCATGCGCCGGTTTTATCCAGTGACCAGGTTTCACCCATCCCGACCATCAGCCATGCCACCACCATCGTAAATGCGAGCCCCAACGCCGCCGGACGCGTCAGGATCCCAAGAATAATCAGACACGGTGCCACAACCTCTCCCAGCAGAACGCCATACGCAATAAAGCCAGGGAAACCTTTCGCTATCAGCATGCCACTGATGCCATCAATACCCGCGAACAGTTTATGCAGCCCATGAAACAGCATTAATCCCCCCACGGCAATACGTAACAAAAACTTGCCAAAATCTTCATGAGTCAGTACCCGGTTAACTGTATTTAATAGTTTTATAACCATTTGAATTTATTCCTTGTTTCACCATGTCCAATAACAAACTACGCTTAATACAGGCTTAATGAAACCTGCCGGAAATAAGAGGTAATGATAAGCATAACTATTATCTTCATCTAAACTTGTAACCGGTATCACATTAAAGGAGAAGGAAAACCATGAAACAAACGGTTGCCGCTTTTATTGCTAAAACACTCGAACAAGCTGGCGTTAAACGCATTTGGGGTGTGACGGGTGACTCGCTAAATGGCCTTAGTGACAGTCTGAATCGTATGGGAACGATTGACTGGATGCCAACCCGTCATGAAGAGGTTGCGGCCTTCGCCGCGGGAGCTGAAGCGCAGTTGACGGGAGAACTGGCCGTCTGCGCAGGCTCGTGTGGGCCAGGCAACCTGCACCTGATTAACGGCCTGTTTGATTGCCACCGCAACCACGTCCCGGTGCTGGCAATTGCTGCACACATTCCATCCAGTGAGATAGGCAGCGGTTATTTTCAGGAGACCCACCCGCAAGAGTTGTTTCGCGAATGTAGCCACTATTGCGAGCTGGTTTCCAGCCCTGAACAGATCCCACAGGTGCTGGCAATTGCCATGCGTAAAGCGGTGCTCAACCGCGGCGTCTCCGTGGTGGTATTACCCGGCGACGTTGCGCTGAAGCCAGCACCAGAAAGCGCCAGCACTCACTGGTATCATGCGCCGCTCCCGGTGGTCACTCCGGA
Organism: Citrobacter sp. 21OH12SH02A-Citro; assembly: GCF_027919895.1. NCBI lineage: Bacteria > Pseudomonadati > Pseudomonadota > Gammaproteobacteria > Enterobacterales > Enterobacteriaceae > Citrobacter > Citrobacter sp. 21OH12SH02A-Citro. The sequence continues at coordinate 1,759,920 of NZ_CP114801.1, read as the reverse complement.
AGAAGAAGAGCTCAGAAAACTAGCGCAACTGCTACGCTACTCCAGCAATATCGCCCTGATGTGCGGCAGCGGCTGCGCCGGTGCGCATAAAGAACTGGTTGAGTTTGCTGCTAAAATAAAAGCGCCGATTGTGCACGCCCTGCGTGGTAAAGAGCATGTTGAGTACGACAACCCTTACGACGTGGGCATGACCGGGCTAATTGGCTTTTCATCCGGCTTCCATACCATGATGAATGCCGACACGCTGATCCTGCTCGGTACCCAGTTCCCCTATCGCCCGTTCTACCCCACCGACGCCAAGATTATTCAGATCGATATCAATCCGGCAAGCATTGGCGCGCACAGTAAAGTTGATATGGCGCTGGTAGGCGATATTAAATCCACACTCCGCACCCTGCTGCCGCTGGTGGAAGAAAAAACCGATCGGCAGTTCCTGGATAAAGCGCTGGAACACTATCGTGAGGCGCGTAAAGGGCTGGATGATTTAGCCAAACCCAGCGATAAAGCCATTCATCCGCAGTATCTGGCGCAGCAGATCAGCCATTTTGCCGCTGACGACGCCATCTTCACCTGCGACGTTGGCACGCCAACGGTGTGGGCGGCACGTTATCTGAAAATGAACGGTAAACGCCGTCTGATCGGTTCGTTTAACCACGGGTCGATGGCCAATGCCATGCCCCAGGCGCTCGGCGCACAAGCGACCGAACCGGGACGCCAGGTTGTCGCAATGTGCGGTGACGGCGGTTTTAGCATGCTGATGGGCGACTTTCTGTCGGTTGTGCAAATGAAGCTGCCGGTGAAGATTATTGTCTTCAACAACAGCGTGTTGGGGTTTGTGGCGATGGAGATGAAAGCTGGCGGTTATCTGACCGACGGCACCGAACTGCACGATACAAATTTCGCACGGATTGCCGAGGCTTGCGGCATCACGGGCATTCGCGTGGAGAAATCCTCAGAGGTTGATGAAGCGCTGCAAAGGGCGATGTCGATTGACGGTCCGGTGCTGGTCGATGTGGTCGTCGCGAAAGAAGAACTGGCGATCCCGCCGCAGATCAAACTCGAACAAGCTAAAGGTTTTAGCCTGTATATGCTGCGCGCAATCATCAGCGGGCGCGGTGATGAAGTGATCGAACTGGCGAAAACTAACTGGCTCAGGTAAAACAGAGGGCATTACCTCACTTAAAAAGGAATGCCCGTGATTGATTTACGCAGTGATACCGTCACCCGACCAAGTCGCGCCATGCTCGAAGAGATGATGGCCGCCCCGGTCGGGGACGACGTCTACGGTGATGACCCTACCGTTAATGCCCTCCAGCAATACGCAGCCGAGCTTGCTGGTAAAGAAGCCGCTATTTTCTTACCCACAGGCACTCAGGCGAACCTGGTGGCTCTCCTCAGCCATTGTCAGCGCGGCGAAGAGTATATCGCCGGTCAGGGCGCGCATAACTATCTCTACGAAGCGGGTGGCGCAGCGGTACTCGGCAGCATTCAACCGCAACCTATTGACGCCATGCCGGATGGCTCTTTGCCGCTGGACAAAGTGGCGGCAAAAATCAAAGCGGACGATATCCATTTTGCCCGCACGCGTCTGCTCAGCCTGGAAAACACCCACAACGGCAAAGTGCTACCACGCGAGTATCTGAAAGAGGCCTGGGAATTTACCCGTGAGCGCAATCTTGCGCTGCATGTCGACGGCGCGCGTATTTTTAACGCCATCGTCGCCTATGGCTGTGAGTTAAAAGATGTCACGCAATACTGCGATTCGTTCACCATTTGTCTCTCCAAAGGTTTAGGAACGCCGGTAGGCTCACTGCTGGTCGGCAGCCACGAGTACATCAAGCGCGCCATTCGCTGGCGTAAAATGACCGGCGGCGGAATGCGTCAGGCCGGTATTCTGGCGGCGGCCGGACTGTATGCGCTGAAAAATAACGTGTCGCGCTTACAAGAAGACCATGACAACGCCGCCTGGATGGCGGAACAACTGCGCGAAGCAGGAGCGGACGTCATGCGCCACGACACCAACATGCTGTTTGTCCGCGTTGGCGAAGAACACGCTGCGGCACTGGGCGAGTACATGAAAGCGCAAGGCGTGCTGATTAACGCCTCGCCGATTGTGCGTCTGGTGATGCATCTGGACGTATCGCGTGAACAGCTTGCTGAAGTCGTCGCCCACTGGCGCGCTTTTTTAACCCGCTAAGGAGATGGGCGTGCCGCAACGGATTTTGGTTCTTGGCGCCAGTGGCTACATTGGTCAGCATCTGGTACAGGCGCTCAGTCAGCAAGGGCATCAGGTGCTGGCTGCGGCACGCCGCATCGAGCGGCTGGAAAAGCAGCAGTTGGCCAACGTCAGTTGCCATAAGGTCGATTTGAATTGGCCAGATAACCTAACGCCGCTGCTGACCGGCGTTGATACGGTCTATTACCTGGTCCATGGCATGGGAGAAGGCGGTGATTTTATCGCCCATGAGCGCCAGGTAGCAATGAACGTGCGCGATGCGCTACGTGATACGCCAGTCAAACAGCTTATTTTCCTGAGCTCATTACAGGCTCCCCGGCATGAACAATCCGATCATCTGCGTGCGCGACAGATAACCGCGGACACCCTGCGCGAATCAGGCGTGCCGATGACCGAATTGCGCGCTGGTATTATCGTAGGGGCAGGTTCTGCCGCCTTTGAAGTGATGCGCGACATGGTCTACAACCTGCCGGTACTCACCCCTCCGCGCTGGGTGCGCTCGCGTACCACGCCTATCGCGCTGGAGAATTTAATGTACTACCTGGTGGCGTTGTTGGACCATCCTACACGCCAACACCGTGTACTCGAAGCCGCCGGGCCGCAGGTATTGAGCTATCAGGAGCAGTTCGAGCATTTTATGGCGGTCAGCGGTAAACATCGCCTGCTCATCCCTGTCCCCTTTCCTACCCGCTGGATTTCGGTCTGGTTTTTGAACGTCATAACGTCAGTGCCGCCGACCACGGCAAAAGCGCTGATACAGGGGTTAAAACACGACCTGCTGGCCGATGACACCGAATTACGCACGCTGATCCCGCAAAAGCTGATTGCCTTTGATGACGCGGTGCGCAGCACGTTGAAAGAAGAAGAGAAGCTGGTCAATTCCAGCGACTGGGGTTACGACGCGCAGGCATTTGCCCGCTGGCGCCCCGAATATGGCTATTTCGCTAAACAAGCTGGCTTTAGCGTTGAAACCTCCGCCAGTCGGCAGGCGCTGTGGCAGGTGGTGAATCGCCTCGGCGGCAAAGAAGGCTATTTCTTTGGCAATATTTTATGGAAAACGCGCGCGGCGTTGGACCTGCTGGTCGGCCATAAGCTGGCGAAAGGCAGACCGCAACACTCTCTGTTGCAGGTTGGCGATACCGTTGATAGCTGGAAAGTTATCATCGTTGAGCCAGAAAAACAGCTGACGCTGCTGTTTGGGATGAAAGCGCCAGGATTGGGTCGACTGAGCTTCACGCTGGAAGATAAAGGCGACCACCGACGCATTGATGTCCGCGCCTGGTGGCATCCGCACGGCATGCCAGGCCTCTTCTATTGGCTGCTGATGATCCCGGCGCATCTGTTCATTTTCAGAGGGATGGCGAAGCGTATTGCTAAACTTGCAGAACAAATCACAGACTCATGATAAAAAGAGCCTGTATTCTTTCATGTTTCCCATTGCATACAGACGAAATTCACGGAAGAATGCGCACGACGTTTTTTAAACACAGTGGATTGATATGAAGGTACTGGTTACCGGAGCCACCAGCGGCTTAGGCCGAAACGCGGTTGAGTTTTTATGCAGCAAAGGCGTCAGCGTCAGAGCTACCGGTCGCAACGAAGCGATGGGCAAGCTGCTGGAGAAAATGGGCGCAGAGTTTGTGCATGCCGATTTGACCGAGCTGGTCTCTTCGCAGGCAAAAGTGATGCTCGCCGGTATCGATACGCTGTGGCACTGCTCCAGTTTTACCTCACCATGGGGAACTCAGGAAGCCTTCGATCTGGCCAACGTTCGCGCAACCCGCCGTCTGGGCGAGTGGGCCGTGGCCTGGGGCGTTCGTAACTTCATTCATATCTCATCACCGTCGCTCTATTTTGATTATCACCACCATCGCGATATCAAAGAGGACTTCCGCCCCCAACGCTTCGCCAATGAATTCGCCCGCAGTAAAGCGGCTGGCGAAGATGTGATTGCGTTGCTGACACAGGCCAACCCGCAGACCCGTTTTACGGTATTGCGTCCGCAAAGCTTGTTCGGACCACACGATAAAGTCTTTATCCCGCGCCTGGCCCATATGATGTACCACTACGGCAGCATTCTGTTGCCGCACGGCGGAAGTGCGCTGGTGGATATGACCTACTACGAGAATGCGGTGCACGCGATGTGGCTGGCAAGTCAGCAAGCCTGCGATAATCTGCCGTCGGGTCGCGCGTACAACATTACCAACGGCGAGCATCGCACCCTGCGCAGTATTGTGCAGAAACTCATCGACGAGCTAAATATTGATTGCCGTATCCGCTCCGTACCCTACCCGATGCTGGACATGATTGCCCGCAGCATGGAGCGGTTAGGCAATAAATCCGCGAAAGAGCCAAAGCTTACGCATTACGGCGTCTCGAAGCTGAATTTTGACTTTACGCTGGATACCACCCGCGCTCAGGAAGAATTAGGTTATCAGCCCGTTGTGACGCTGGATGAAGGGATTGAGCGTACTGCGGCCTGGCTGCGTGACCACGGCAAGCTGCCGCGTTAACCCTGCCCGTATTTCTCCAGTAACGCTTCGGCAATCGCCTGAGTTTCTGCATCCGCCACGCCGTTCCACAACGTCGGGCGGAAGTGCATCTGGAAGGCCATAATCACCCGCCGCTGTTCACGCGGCGTCATTTCAGGTTTTACCTCATAACCATAGCGCGACAGCAGATCGAGCAATGATGAGGTTTCTACCGGTGTATCGGGCGCTCGCCCGGCAAGATAAAACGCCACCCGCTGAGCATCCGGCCACGCGCCAATTCCTTGCGCAGCCAGTTCTTCCCATGGAAACAGTGGACCTGGATCATCCTTGCGCTGCGGTGCGACATCCGCATGGGCCACCACGTTCTGTGGTTTTATGTCATAACGGGCAATAATATCTTTCGCCAAGGGGATTAACGCCTGAATTTGCGCGGGTTCAAACGGCGCAAAATACTTGCTGCCCGCCGATTTTTGCCAGCCGCGGTTTTCCAGCTCAATGCCGATCGAGGTATCGTTAATTCGCGTAGCGCCGCGCCAAAAGCTAATCCCCGCATGCCAGGCCAGATCTTTTTCCGGCACCAGTTGCCAGATACGCGGTTTGCCGTGGTAGAGCGGCGGCACTGCCGGGATCAGATAGTGCGAGCTGACGTTTTTATCGGTCAGCGTAGCCAGAGAAGAGTCGAAATCATCGGCCGTGTAATGGATAACCAGCACTTTAATGCGCGGGTAAGCAGCCTGCGCCTGACGACGGGTATCTAACTGATACCCGTCTTTGTCGACAATCCCTTTTTCGCCAGCACATCCTACCAGCAGCAGCGTTAATGCCAGCAGAGACAGCAGACGCTTCATCGGCGAGTTTTCACCGCGGTGCCGCTGACGCTCACCATCAGCATGCTACCGTCTTTGCCCACGGTTTCGTAATCGATATCGATACCGACTACCGCATCAGCACCGAGCGCTTTTGCCTGTTCACCAAGCTCCTGAAAAGCAATTTCACGCGCTTTACGCAGCTCTTTTTCATACGCGCCGGAGCGACCGCCGACGATATCGCGAATGCCGGCGAAGAAATCGCGGAAGATATTCGCGCCTAAAATGGCTTCGCCAGTCACAACACCGCAGTATTCCACGATGCTCTGCCCTTCCAGCGTAGGGGTAGTCGAAAACTGCATGGTAAATCTCCTTTTTGCGCTAAGAGCACGATCTCAAAAGCATTATCGAACCGATCCACTATCATTGAAAGGATATATTCTTTACACAAAATAATTCGAGTTGCAGGAAGGCGGCAAGAGAGTGAATCCCCAAGAGCATAGATAACTATGTGACTGGGGTGAACGCACGTAGCCAACGCACAAGCAACTTGAAGTATGACATGTAAATCAACGTAGAACACTAATAGTAGAAAGCTAATAAGGAAATCATTATGCGCTACTCGAAACTCTCTCTGCTGGTTCCATGTGCACTACTTCTCAGCGCCTGTACTACCGTAACGCCGGCCTACAAAGATAACGGCACGCGTAGCGGCTCATGCGTAGAAGGCGGGCCAGACAGCGTGGCTCAACAATTCTATGATTACCGTATTCAGCACCGAAACAATGACATTACCCCCCTTCGTCCGTACCTCAGCGATAATCTGGCGAAACTGCTGAACGATGCCACCCGTGATAACGCGCATCGCGATCTGTTTAACAGCGATCCGTTCTCTAGTCGCGCTACGTTACCGGACAGTGCCAGCGTCGCCAGCGCATCGACCATTCCGAATAGTGATGCACGCAACATTCCGCTGCGCGTAGAGCTTAAACAGGGTGACCAAAGCTGGCGTGATGAAGTGCTGATGATCCGCGAAGGCCAGTGCTGGGTAGTTGACGATGTCCGCTATCTGGGCGGCAGCGTACACGCGCCAGCCGGGACGCTGCGCCAGTCTGTCGAAAACCGCTAACCGCCCCATTCACCCGCCTGAATCATAACCCCCATAAATTGTCTGGCATTCTGCATAGAATGCCGACAATTATTCTTGCCCACTGGTGGCCCCGCTATTTTGTGCTATGTTTAGATAAGAATGCGGTTTGCATTTAACTTTTAACGCATAAATATTGCATAACTATTCTGTCAAAGGTAGTATCTGCGGCTTCAATAGCTATCAGACTGCCAGTATCGAGTGTCAATGAGTATTCAATTAAACGGCATTAACTGCTTCTACGGCGCACATCAGGCGCTGTTCGATATCACGCTGGATTGCCCTCAGGGTGAAACACTGGTGTTACTTGGCCCAAGTGGAGCCGGGAAAAGCTCGCTGCTGCGCGTACTCAACCTGCTTGAGATGCCGCGCTCGGGCACACTCTCTATTGCGGGTAACCGTTTCGACTTCACGAAGACCCCGTCAGACAAAGCCATTCGGGAGCTGCGTCAGAACGTGGGCATGGTCTTCCAGCAATACAACCTTTGGCCGCATCTCACGGTTGTGCAGAATCTGATTGAAGCGCCCTGCCGCGTACTGGGTCTGACAAAAGATCAAGCGCTGGCGCGTGCCGAAAAATTGCTGGAACGTCTGCGCCTGAAGCCGTACAGCGATCGCTACCCACTGCATCTCTCCGGTGGCCAGCAACAGCGTGTGGCCATTGCCCGTGCGTTGATGATGGAGCCGCAGGTGCTGCTGTTTGATGAACCTACCGCAGCGCTTGATCCGGAAATTACTGCCCAAATCGTCAGCATCATTCGTGAACTGGCGGAAACCAACATTACTCAGGTGATCGTCACCCACGAAGTGGAAGTTGCACGTAAAACGGCCAGCCGTGTGGTGTATATGGAAAACGGTCATATCGTCGAGTTTGGGGATGCGAGCTGCTTTGCCAACCCGCAAACCGAAGCGTTTAAAAACTATCTCTCTCACTAAGATTCGGGACAATACAATGAAAAAAGTTCTGATTGCCGCGCTAATCGCAGGTTTTAGCCTTTCCGCTACCGCAGCCCAAACCATCCGTTTCGCCACCGAAGCGTCTTATCCTCCGTTTGAATCTATTGATGCGAATAACAAAATCGTAGGGTTTGACGTTGATCTGGCGAATGCGCTGTGTAAAGAGATTGACGCGACCTGTACCTTCACCAATCAGGCCTTCGACAGCCTGATCCCGAGCCTGAAATTCCGTCGTTTTGACGCGGTGATGGCCGGTATGGACATCACGCCAGAGCGTGAAAAACAGGTTCTGTTCACCACCCCGTATTACGACAACTCTGCCCTGTTTGTTGGCCAACAGGGTAAATACACCGGCATTGACCAGCTGAAAGGCAAAAAAGTCGGTGTACAAAACGGTACTACGCACCAGAAATTCATCATGGATAAACATCCGGAAGTGACCACCGTACCGTATGACAGCTATCAGAATGCCAAACTCGATCTGCAAAATGGTCGTATTGACGGCGTATTTGGTGATACCGCAGTGGTGACCGAATGGCTGAAAGATAATCCAAAGCTGGCCGCAGTTGGCGACAAAGTGACGGATAAAGATTACTTCGGTACGGGTCTGGGCATCGCTGTGCGCCAGGGCAATACCGAGCTGCAGCAGAAATTTAACGCTGCGCTGGAAAAAGTGAAGAAAGATGGGACTTACGAGACCATCTACAACAAATGGTTCCAGAAGTAATACTTGATGAATGAATTTTTTCCTTTAGCAAGCGCCGCCGGGATGACCGTCGGCCTTGCCGTTTGTGCGCTGATTATTGGCCTCGCGCTCGCCATGTTTTTTGCCGTCTGGGAGTCAGTAAAATGGCGTCCGGTAGCATGGACGGGTTCAGCTCTGGTCACCATCCTGCGTGGTCTGCCGGAAATTCTGGTGGTTCTGTTCATCTATTTCGGCTCTTCACAACTGCTGCTGACGCTGGCCGATGGCTTTACGATCAATCTCGGGTTTGTACAAATCCCGGTTCAGATGCAGATCGAAAACTTCGACGTCAGCCCGTTCCTGTGCGGTGTAATTGCGCTGTCATTGCTGTATGCGGCTTACGCGTCGCAAACGCTGCGTGGCGCGCTGAAGGCCGTACCACTCGGGCAATGGGAATCAGGTCAGGCGTTGGGTTTGTCTAAAGCCGCGATCTTCTTCCGCCTGGTGATGCCGCAGATGTGGCGTCACGCTCTGCCGGGACTGGGTAACCAGTGGCTGGTATTGCTGAAAGATACAGCGCTGGTCAGCCTTATCAGCGTGAACGATCTGATGTTGCAAACCAAGAGCATTGCCACCCGTACCCAAGAGCCGTTTACCTGGTACATTGTGGCGGCGGCTATTTACCTGGTGATTACGCTGGTGAGTCAGTACATTCTCAAACGCATTGACCTGCGCGCGACACGATTTGAGCGGAGACCAGGCTGATGCTTGAGTATTTACCTGAATTGTTAAAAGGGCTGCATACCAGCCTGACGCTGACGGTCGCCTCCATCGTAGTTGCTCTGGTGCTGGCGCTGGTTTTCACCGTCATCCTGACGCTAAAAACGCCGATTGTGGTCTGGTTGGTTCGCGCCTATATCACGTTGTTTACCGGTACTCCGCTGCTGGTGCAAATCTTCCTGATCTACTACGGGCCAGGGCAGTTCCCGACGCTACAGGAGTATCCGGTACTGTGGCACCTGCTCTCTGAACCGTGGCTGTGCGCCTTAATTGCGCTATCGTTAAACAGTGCGGCTTATACCACCCAGCTGTTCTACGGTGCTATCCGCGCAATCCCGGAAGGCCAGTGGCAGTCCTGTGGAGCGTTGGGGATGAGTAAGAAGGATACGCTGGCGATTCTGTTGCCGTACGCCTTTAAACGCGCCCTCTCCTCGTATTCTAACGAAGTGGTGCTGGTGTTTAAAAGTACCTCACTGGCATACACCATCACGCTGATGGAAGTCATGGGCTATAGTCAGCTGCTGTATGGTCGCACTTATGACGTCATGGTTTTCGGCGCGGCGGGTGTGATTTACCTGATCGTCAACGGTTTGCTGACGCTGATGATGCGCTTGATCGAACGTAAAGCGCTGGCGTTTGAACACCGGAATTAAATCGGTTTTTATGTCTGATGGCGCTACGCTTATCAGGCTACGATTCATCTTCCGTTGTACACTCTCCGGTGAATATGCATAAAGCCAAAATAAAAAAGACGGACAACAACCTAAATTGTCCGTCTTTTTTTATATCTTTAAAAATAACTAATCATTTTTATTGCATATAAATTCATTAAATGGCATTGTTAATTCACGCCGCAGACACGGTAAATAATCATAAGATTGACAGACGGGAGTTCCACCATGAAAAAGTTAGTACTGGCCGCATTACTTGCTACTTTCGCCGCAGGCGCCTCAGCTGCTGATAAAATTAGTTTCGGTGTATCAGCGACTTATCCGCCATTTGAGTCACTGGATGCAAGCAATAAAATTGTCGGTTTTGACATCGACCTGGCAACGGCACTGTGCAAACAAATGCAGGCTGACTGTACTTTCACCAATCATGCTTTTGATAGCTTGATTCCCGCGCTGAAATTCAAAAAATATGATGCGGTGATTTCCGGAATGGACATCACGCCTGAGCGTAGCAAGCAGGTGGCATTTACTCAGCCTTACTATGCAAACTCCGCGCTGGTGATTGCGAAAAAAGACACCTATAAAACCTTTGCCGACCTGAAAGGGAAACGCATTGGCATGGAAAACGGCACCACGCACCAGAAATACCTGCAGGACAAACACCCTGAAGTGAAAACCGTGGCCTACGACAGCTATCAGAATGCGATTATCGACCTGAAAAATGGTCGTATTGATGGCGTATTTGGCGATACCGCCGTGGTTAACGAGTGGCTGAAAACCAACCCGCAGTTAGGCGTAGCCACTGACAAAGTGACCGACACACAATACTTCGGTACTGGTCTTGGCATTGCGGTTCGCCCGGATAACAAAGCCCTGCTGGAAAAACTGAATAGCGCGCTGGCCGCAATCAAAGCTGACGGCACGTACAAAAAAATCAGCGATCAGTGGTTCCCACAGTAACGTCCGCCCAATCTGAAAAGCCGCATTCTGCGTAATGCGGTTCAGTTAACGCCTCAGTTTCAGAAAGCATCACCTGTGTTGGCAGAAGTTATGAATATGCTATCTCACGGTAAGGGTTCCGTTCACCTCATGTGCATCGTTTCTCTGAAACACCGATTCCTGTGAACGTGTAAAGGGCGTTCTCCGCCACGCCCTTTACAATCCCGGCTCCCGGCGGGAAAATTGCCGCTCCGCGGTCCCCTCCGTTTATTCCTCCAGGCTACCGGGCCGGGCGCGAGGTAGCCTCCCTGCAAAACGCGCCCTGAACCCGCATCCCTGCGGGTTCTCCCTGCCTTACGGAAACACGTCGGCAATTTTCAGCCGGACCAGCCCACACCTGACCACCTGCGTTTTTTATCTGAACAGCAAAACAGAGTTAACTGGAAGTCAGTGCGTTGCAGCGATGACCCCGTCCGGCTGAAAATCGATGAGGTGTTGACGGCTGACCGGGTTTGCCCGCAGGGATGCGGGCAGAGGGGACGGCCTGCTGGGACGCAGGCCCGGCCCCGACCCGACAGGCAGACGGCATAAGACGAATGAATCGCACAGCGACGATTTTCCCGCCGGGAGCCTGGGATGCAAGGGAGGCGGCGGTGAGCCTCTCTTGCACGTTCACGGGTATCTGCGCTTCAGAGAATTGCTACCGCCGAGGTGAACGGAACCCTGAGCAAGAATCACATGTTCCCCATAATGCTTAACTGAACAGTATTGCGCATCCTGCGGCTTTTTTTATCTCTTCGCCTTCGCTTTCAGTCAGTTCTTACGCCATAAACCCATTCCTGGCGTACACTTGTTAAAACGAAAAAAGTGAGGCAAACGGATGATAGCGTTCCCTGCCAGTTTACTGATCCTCAATGGAAAAAGTGCTGATAATCTCCCCCTGCGTGATGTCATTGCAGAGCTACGCGATGAAGGCGTGGAAATCCATGTTCGCGTTACCTGGGAAAAAGGCGACGCCCAACGCTACGTTGATGAAGCTCGCCAGTTAGGCGTTGCAACGGTGATTGCCGGCGGCGGCGACGGCACAATTAACGAAGTCTCGACGGCGCTGATCCAGTCGCAGGGCGGCAATATCCCGGCGCTAGGTATTTTACCGTTGGGAACGGCGAATGATTTTGCAACCAGCGTAGGCATACCCGACGCCCTTGATAAGGCGTTAAAACTGGCTATCGCCGGAAATGCGACTGATATCGATATGGTTCAGGTCAATGATAAAACCTGTTTTATCAATATGGCAACCGGCGGCTTCGGCACACGCATCACCACCGAGACACCAGAAAAACTCAAGGCCGCATTAGGTGGCGTTTCGTACTTTATTCACGGATTAATGCGCATGGATACGCTCAAACCCGATATCTGCGACATTCGTGGGGAAGATTTTCACTGGCAGGGTAAGGCGCTGGTCATTGGTATCGGTAATGGTCGTCAGGCCGGTGGTGGGCAACAGCTTTGCCCGACGGCGCTGATCAACGATGGTCTGCTGCAACTGCGTATTTTTACCGGCGAAGAGTTGTTGCCAGGGCTGCTTTCGGCGTTAACGCAATCCGAAGACAACCCTAACATCATCGAAGGCGCATCATCGTGGTTTGATATCCGCGCCCCGCACGAAATTACGTTTAATCTCGATGGCGAACCGCTTAGCGGACAAGAATTTCATATTGAAATCCTGCCCGCAGCGCTACGTTGCAGACTGCCGCCGGGTTGTCCGCTACTGCGTTAACACGACGACACCCCAACTGGAATCAGGCAATGGTGACTTTGCTGTCCAGATAAACATCCTGCACGGCGTTAATCAGCTTAACGCCGTCAGCCATGGTTTTCTTGAATGCTTTTCGTCCAAGAATCAGCCCCATGCCGCCAGCACGTTTGTTAATCACTGCCGTACGTACCGCATCGCTCAGATCGGTTTCGCCGCCAGCCGCACCGCCAGAGTTAATTAATCCGGCGCGCCCCATATAGCAGTTCGCCAGCTGATAACGCACCAGATCGATTGGGTTGTCGCTGGTCAGCTTGCTGTAAACACGATCGTCGGTGTAGCCAAAGTTGACTGCTTTATACCCGCCGTTATTTTCCGCCATTTTCTGCTTAACGATATCCGCCCCGATAGTGGCTGCCAGATGGTTAGCCTGCCCGGTGAGATCGGCGGAAACATGGTAATCCACGCCATCTTTTTTAAACGCGGAGTTACGCAGATACGCCCATAGCACGGTGACCATGCCCAGTTCATGAGCACGCTCGAACGCCGCAGAAATCTCTTCAATCTGGCGACGGGACTCCTCTGAACCGAAATAGATGGTTGCCCCTACCGCAACCGCGCCCATATTGAATGCCTGTTCTACGCTGGCATACAGCGTCTGGTCAAACGTATTGGGGTAGCTCAGCGTTTCGTTGTGGTTAATTTTTACAAGAAACGGAATGCGGTGCGCGTAGCGACGGGAGACGGAAGCCAACACGCCATAGGTCGATGCCACGCAGTTACACCCTGCTTCGATAGCCAGTTCCACAATATTCTTCGGATCAAAGTACAGCGGGTTAGCCGCGAACGATGCCCCCGCGGAGTGTTCCACGCCCTGATCCACCGGTAGAATTGACAGATAACCTGTCCCGGCCAGTCGGCCCGTGTTATACAGCGTTTGCATATTACGCAGCACCGCTGGCGGACGGTTGTTATCCACCATCACGCGATCGACGTAATCATGTCCAGGCAGGTAAAGTTGGTCAGAAGGAATGGTCATACAACGATGCTGTAAAAGGTTGTCGGCATCTTTGCCAAGCAACTGCGCAATATCAGTCATAGCTATGCTCCCGTAAGTTCCGATTTGAAACCGGAATGTGGATTGTCCTGACCCGCTTTGTTGCGGGCAGCAATAAGCCTGGTACCGACTGCGTTTTTTTTCCATCTTTAGCGCACTTTTCAGCAACTTCTGCTGGCTCGATTCAGGAAGAAATAATGTTAAGGCGGTCAAATTTAGACCTCAAAGGTATTTTAAAGGTATTATCGAATGGTACTATCAGTGCGTACCTTACCTGTCATGAAGGATTTAAAGATGAAAACTACAGTTAAGCTGTCGTTCATGATGTTTGTAGAGTGGTTTATCTGGGGCGCCTGGTTTGTACCGCTGTGGCTGTGGCTGAGTAAAAGTGGCTTTAGCGCCGGGGAGATCGGCTGGTCCTACGCCTGTACCGCGATTGCTGCGATCCTGTCGCCCATCCTGGTCGGTTCTGTCACTGACCGTTTTTTCTCCGCGCAAAAAGTGCTGGCGGTGCTGATGTTCGTCGGCGCTATATTGATGTACTTCGCCGCCCAGCAAACCACCTTCAGCGGATTTTTCCCGCTGTTACTGGCCTATTCGTTGACCTATATGCCGACGATTGCGCTGACCAACAGTATCGCTTTTGCCAACGTCAGTGACGTTGAGCGTGATTTCCCGCGCATCCGTGTGATGGGGACCATTGGCTGGATCGCCTCTGGTTTGGCCTGCGGTTTCTTACCGCAAATGCTTGGCTACAGTGACATCTCCCCTACCAATATTCCTCTGCTTATCACTGCCGGAAGCTCCGCTCTGTTGGGCGTCTTTGCGTTCTTTTTACCGGATACGCCGCCGAAAAGTACCGGCAAAATGGATTTCAAGGTCATGCTGGGTCTGGATGCGCTGATCCTACTGCGGGATAAGAACTTCCTCGTCTTTTTCTTTTGCTCTTTTCTGTTCGCGATGCCGCTGGCGTTCTATTACATCTTCGCCAACGGTTATCTGACAGAAGTCGGGATGAAAAACGCCACCGGCTGGATGACGCTGGGCCAGTTCTCTGAAATCTTCTTTATGCTGGCGCTACCGTTTTTCACCAAACGCTTTGGCATTAAAAAGGTATTGCTGCTTGGTCTTATTACTGCGGCTATCCGCTACGGATTTTTCGTTTACGGCGGCGCGGAAGAATATTTCACTTACGCTCTGCTGTTTCTCGGCATTCTGCTGCACGGCGTCAGTTACGACTTCTACTACGTCACAGCCTACATTTATGTCGATAAAAAAGCGCCCGTACATATGCGCACCGCGGCGCAAGGGCTTATCACCCTCTGCTGTCAGGGATTCGGTAGCCTGCTCGGTTATCGTCTGGGCGGCGTGATGATGGAAAAAATGTTTGCTTATCAGGAACCGGTGAATGGTCTTACCTTTAACTGGGCTGGCATGTGGGGATTTGGCGCAGTCATGATCGCCGTCATTGCCGTAATGTTTATGATTTTCTTTCGCGAGTCAGATAAAGAAATCACCGCCATTAAGGTGGACGATCGCGATGTAGCGTTGAAACAAGGGGAAGTAAAATGAAAGCAGAACGTATTCTCGGTGCTCTTTATGGGCAGGCGTTAGGGGATGCGATGGGTATGCCGTCGGAACTGTGGCCAAGAACCCGGGTTAAAGCCCATTTCGGTTGGATCGACCGTTTTTTACCCGGCCCTGCGGAGAATAATGCCGCCTGCTATTTTAACCAGGCGGAGTTCACTGATGACACCTCCATGGCGCTGTGTCTGGCTGATGCCCTGCTTGAGTGCGACGGAGAGATTGTACCCGACGTTATTGGCCGCAATATTCTGGCCTGGGCCGAACGTTTTGATGCTTTTAATAAAAACGTGCTCGGCCCGACCTCAAAAATTGCGCTAAAAGCCATTCGCGACGGCAAACCTGTCGCCGAACTGGAAAATAACGGCGTTACCAACGGAGCGGCAATGCGCGTTTCACCGCTGGGATGCCTGCTCCCCGCGCGCGATCTCGATGCCTTTATCGATGATGTGGCATTAGCCTCCAGCCCGACACATAAATCGGATTTGGCTATCGCTGGCGCAGTGGTGGTCGCGTGGGCGGTATCACGCGCTATCGACGGCGGAAAATGGTCAGAGATTGTCGACGCGCTGCCAGCCATTGCCCGGCATGCGCAGCAAAAAAGGATCACTACCTTTAGCGCATCGCTCTGTGCACGCCTTGAGCTGGCGCTGAAAATTGTCCGTAACGCTGACGGCATTGAGTCTGCCTGCGAGCAGTTGTATCAGGTTGTGGGGGCCGGAACCAGTACCATTGAATCCGTGCCTTGCGCCATCGCTATGGTTGAGCTGGCGCAGACCGATCCTAACCGCTGCGCCATTCTGTGCGCGAACCTCGGGGGCGATACCGACACCATCGGGGCGATGGCAACTGCCATTTGTGGCGCGCTCCACGGCGTAAGTGCGATTAATCCGGCATTGAAACATGAGCTCGATGCGGTAAATCAGTTGGACTTTATCCGCTACGCCAGTGGATTGATGCGACTGCGCGAGCAGCGGGAGGCACTATGAGCACCACGCGTCTGCAACAACTTCTCCCGCAGTTACGCACACAGCGACCCGTTACGGTGGTGGGTGCGGCGGTGATTGATGTCATTGCCGATGCGTATGCCCTTCCCTGGCGCGGATGTGACATTGAACTCAAACAGCAAGGGGTGAACGTTGGCGGCTGCGCGCTCAATATTGCCGTAGCACTCAAGCGGTTAGGTATCGACGCCAGTAATGCTTTACCGCTGGGTCAGGGGGTGTGGGCCGATATTATCCGCAACCGGATGGCAAAGGAGGGACTGCACAGCCTGATCGATAACGCCACAGGCGATAACGGCTGGTGCCTGGCTCTGGTCGAGCCGGATGGCGAACGTACCTTTATGTCCTTTAGTGGCGTCGAAAATCAGTGGAACGCTGACTGGCTGGCACAGCTGGAGATCCCACGTCACAGCCTGGTTTATCTCTCGGGCTATCAGTTAGCCTCTCCGTGTGGTGAGTTGCTGGTGCATTGGCTGGAAGGGCTGGAGGAAGTGACGCCGTTTATCGATTTTGGCCCACGCATCGGCGACATTCCCGAGCCCTTACTGGCAAGAATTATGGCCTGCCGTCCACTGGTATCGCTCAATCGGCAGGAGGCGGAAATTGCCGCCGAGCGGTTTGCATTAAGCCAGGATATAGAAGGTTTTGGCGCACAATGGGTGCAACGTTTTGCCACACCGGTGGTGGTACGCCACGATAAAGACGGTGCGTGGTATTTCAGCACCCAAACTTCCGGTTGCATACCGGCATTTTCGACAGCGGTCGTTGATACCATTGGCGCAGGTGACAGCCACGCTGGCGGCATGCTGGCTGGACTGGCGTCTGGCTGGTCGCTGGCTGACGCGGTACTGCTTGGAAACGCCGTGGCGTCCTGGGTGGTAGGGCATCGCGGGGGCGATTGCGCCCCTACGCGCGAGGCGTTACTCCTCGCACACAAACACGTATAGGTCGCTTCGACAATAGCTGATGCTGTATTCAATGGGCCGTTGCTGCTGGTCAAGCGCTACCTGCTTGATCACCAGCACCGGCACTTTGCTGTCCATTTGAATGTGCGCCTGGAACTCTGCGTCAGGCATTCGGGCACTGACACGTGAGCGGGTGCGCTGCGGGAAAATATGCTGGCTGCGAAAATAGTCATACAGTGAAACGCCGATGGCATCCACGTCATGAATTAGATGGGCAGGAACCCATGACTCTTCAATAGAAACCGCATCTTCATCTACGTAGCGAATGCGCTTGAGCAAGAAGACGTCACTCCCCGTGGCAACAGCCAGCTGTTGCGCTACCTCTTCCGGGCAAGGCACAATCCGCTTGTTAACCCACAGCGTATCTGGTTTTTTACCGCGCAACACCACCTGCTGTGAAAAACCACGCGCTTCTTTTAGCGAATACTCGAAGATGTTGTTGATCTGCGTCCCGTAACCGCGGGCGCGCGTCACGACGCCTTCTTCTTCCAGGGCTTGCATCGCCTTACGAACCGTAATTCGCGAAACGCCAGTCAATTGGCTGAGATCGCGCTCGCCGGGCAGGATGTTTCCATGCTCCAGAATCCCGCTGCGCACAGCGTTTTTCACCGTTTGCGCAAATTTCATATACAGCGGCGTGTTATCTGCCGCGGAAATACGTTCATTCAGTTGCGCGATAAGCTGGGTATGCGCTTGTTCCATTTATCTTTTTCCTGCAGCCGTTTCTGCAGCCAGTATACTCATTACCACCACGCGTGGAAATGATGCACCGGACCAATTCCCTCACCGACTTCCAGGGTGTCGGCCTGCGCCAATGCCGCTGAAAGCCACAACTTAGCTTCCTGCACTGTCTGTGCCCAGTTGTCATGGCGCGGACGCAGCGCCGCCAGTGCCGCCGATAGCGTACAGCCAGTACCGTGGGTATTTTTGGTCATCACCCTTGGCGCGGTAAAACGCTGCTCGCCATCACGGGTAAAGAGCCAGTCGGGGCTTTGCGCATCCTCCAGATGACCGCCTTTCATCAACACCGCCTCGCAACCCAGCGCCCGCAGCGCCCTTCCCTGCTCTAACATCTCCTGCTCAGTCTGCGCATGGGGAGCCCCGAGCAGCGCCGCAGCTTCGGGTAAATTTGGGGTGATAATCGAAACCTGCGGCAGCAAATGGGTACGCAGCGTTTCAACCGCCGAAGGAGACAGCAACGGATCGCCGCTTTTCGCCAGCATCACTGTATCCAGCACGACATTTTGCACCCGATGGCGACGCAAGCGTTCGGCGACCGCTTCAACAATATCCGTTTCCGCCAGCATACCGATTTTAGTGGTGTCGATACGCACATCACTGAACACCGAATCCAGCTGCGCGGCGACAAAGTCAGGTTCAATGCGATACACCGACTGCACCCCGCGCGTATTTTGCGCCACCAACGCCGTAATAACCGAGCAGCCGTAAGCGCCAAGCGCCGAGAACGTTTTTAAATCGGCCTGAATACCTGCGCCACCGCTTGGATCGGTTCCGGCAATCGTTAATGCGTTAATCCGTTTCATAGTTGCTCCTGCGCGTTCAGGTTATAGAGGGCGTCAATAAATGCCGGGACAAAACTGCCCGGTCCGGTTGATTGTCGAGTGGCTATTTGTCCGGCCTGTTTCATCCAGCTACAGGCGGAGGCGACGTTATCAAGCCGGTCACCGTGCAGGGCGCAACTGGCCGCAACGACCGCCGACAGCGCGCATCCGGTGCCCACCACGCGCGTCATCAACGGATCACCGCCGTTCACGCAGACGGTACGCTGACCATCGGTGACATAGTCAATTTCGCCGGTAACCACGACAATGGTCCCAACCTGACGAGCCAGTGCCTGCGCTGCGGGAAGCGCAGCGGCTGCCGTATCGGTCGTATCCACGCCGCGTCCCCCGCCGTTCATACCCGCCAGAGCCAGTATTTCCGAAGCGTTGCCGCGGATAGCCGCAGGCTGTAGCGCCAACAAATCCAGACAGAAGCGACGACGAAACTCCAGCGCCCCCACGGCAACGGGATCGAGCGTCCACGGGGTTTTAGCAAGTTGTGCCCGCTCAACTGCGGCGCGCATCGCCGTAGCCCGTTCCCGGGTTAAGGTGCCGACATTAATCAGTAATGCACTGGCAATAGACGCGAACTGACTGGCTTCCTCGGGCTCGATTACCATTGCTGGTGATGCGCCCAGCGCCAACAGCGTATTGGCCGTAAAGCTTTGCACGACCTCGTTGGTCATGCAGTGTGTGAGAGGGGAAAGCGTTCTAAATTGGTGTAAGGTGTGAGCCGCGAGTGTGCGGCTGTGCAGGTCAGGCTGCATGGTTCAGCTCCTGCCCGCGCGAAGAAGGGACACGAGCAGTGTCAGACTTCCCTACGCTGGCATTATCCAGATCAGGTGGTACGGGTATTTCTCAGCCTTCACCAGGAAGGGCACCCCGAGTCGTTGAAACACAAGTTTCGGTAACAGAATACTGCCTACGCTTGATGATGTAAATTAGCGCAGCACCATGGCCCTCCACGAAATTACGGGGTAAGGTTGCAGCTATTCTGTACATTCATTTACACTTTTTACGAAATGACTGGCGTGATCACAAAAAAGTTCTTGTCAGATGCCCTATAAGCCAGGAATGATACACGACTGATGTTGATGACCCGAACAGGTAAAGAGGATGGGTATGAAGAATAAAATGTTGCTGGGTGCACTCCTGCTTGCAAGCAGCGTCGTCTGGGCCGCACCGGCCGCAACAGCTGCTCCCACCGGAATTGATAAGTATGAGTTGAGCGGTTTCATCGCCGACTTTACCCATTTTAAACCTGGTGACACGGTCCCACCGCTGTACCGTACTGACGAATATGCGATTAAGCAATGGAACCAACGCAACCTGCCAGCCCCTACCGCCGGTACCCACTGGACCTATATGGGTGGTGCGTACGTGCTGATCAACGATGCTGACGGTAAGATCATTAAAGCCTACGACGGCGAGATTTTTTATCATCGTTAATAGAAAAAACACGTACTTTCAGCAAGAAAGTACGTGAAATACCCGCAAATCAATTAGTCATAAGATACTGCAAATATCACTTTACTTTGTATTTCACCAGGCAGTAATGATTCCCCTGTCACGCGAACATATTTCGCAGTAATAGGGAAAGTATACTGATTACTGATTGCTCCCAGTTTGGTCATTCTGTTCATCAGATTATCCCCCTGTTTTAGAGGAGAAGTCGCGGTGCCATTATATATCTGGAACCCCACCCCTTTGGCGCCATTCGCTATCGTGTTTTTTAGTATTTTCCCGCTTTCATCCCAGTCACCGCGCACCACTTTAAAAGTGACGGGATTGGTAGTAACGTTATATATACTTTCGCAATTCAATACCAGATTTGTGGAACCCGATTTGGTATTATTAACCGTGAGCATCTCATTCAATGTGGTATCTGGCATTTTAATTTCGTATCGGGGTAATGAAAACTGACACGTGGTGGGTTGATGCGTTACTGTAAAGCTTAAATTCTGTGTAAAAGCTGAATTACTCGATAAACGTCCGGTAACCCAGCAATAAAGATAAGCTAGCCAGTTTGAAGTACAAGAATTATCAGAGGTAATACTTACTGCCGGGTCGCTCAGACTAAACGCATCACCGGATACTGTCTGCTTAATAGTCCCTGAATTTACATATCTTGCTGAGATGGTGAAACTTTTGGTATCCAGCACTTCGCCGGCACTAACCGTTTTCTTACCAACACTTACTGGAAAATCATTGCTGGTCAGATTGATATTAATTAAAACCTTCTTGCCGCTGCCCCCCTGAATTGCAACAATGTAATCCTTGAGCGGTGTTGTATAATATAAGCTATCACTGTTGGCTGTACATACTATATTGCCACTGGAACTGAGATTGATTTGATTCGTTGCTGTTCCAGATGTCATATCCAGATTAATTGTCGTTAACCCGCCATTTTTTTCCTGAAATGTACACCCGGCATCAGCACCAAAGGATGACAGCAGCAAAAATATCAAAAATACGTATCCTTTCATATCTTGCATCCTTATCGGCAAATATAGACTTTATTCTCATCAATCACCCTATCGAAGGTAATTTTACAGAACTGTCCCTGCTGTTTATTAACTGCAACATGTACCGACGCGGGAATGTCGTTGGTGCGAATAAATAACCGACTACCCTGCCCCACCAGGCCAACATTATTACCGATATCATCTTCCACTTCATAACCGAAAGATAACGGAGAGCCGTCCGGACGCTCGGCAAGGAAGTACCAGGGTTTGCGCCGATCGGTTTCAAACTCCGTCATCACGACCGCACCGCGATAAGGTACTGTACCTTTTCGATTGCCCAGTAATGCCACATCGCTATTAGTGTCGGAAAGATCCAGCATCAGCATATTTTCACGGTACGGCGTCAGACTGTCGTAAACCGCGTAACCTTTACTGTTGGTTGTTAGGTAACGATGCCCTTGCACAGCCGCACCCTGTAACCCAGGCGCTTTAACAATGGCGAATGTATCTGAAAGCCGGGGAGTCAGAGCCACGCCCTCAGACCACACCACGATCCCCCCCTGAATATTGCCGCTGGCCTGTTGATACTTATTCGATTGGCTGTAACTACTGCCTACAGTCGCCACTGGCGCGCGCCAGACCATGCTAACGCCCGCCGTTGTCTCGTTCCCCTGTCGTTGCTGACTGAGGTTGGCACCATAGCTGAATTGATCGCGATTACCCGTCACCCCGCTTAAGCTGGTGTTATTCGACTGAAAGCCGTCATTATCAAACGTCGTGGAATTAGAGACGAACAGATCGCGTCGAGGAGTGGAAATACCGTCCCCCCACGAGAACGGGATGGAGATATACAGGTTAAAACGCTTATCCTCGTGGTTGTCCTCATCGTACGTTTGACTCACGGCAAAGGTATAGCTAACTCGCTGCCAGGCGTTAGAGTAGCTAAGCTGATAATCTTTGCCGTTTCCACTGCGTTGCCAATAGTCGCGCCACAGGCCACTGACCGCCAGGGATCCCCAGTTTTCGGGTAACGCTTGATTTATATTCAGTGAAAAACTGTTCTTGCGGCCAAAGTCGTTTTGATAGTAGTCCGCAATGTCATAAACATCGTTTTTATCGCGATTATAGTTATTTTTATTATTCGCCCACACGTAGTCATTAAAGGTACGATAATCCCGCGAGGAGTAACGATAAGCTGCAAGTGCAAACTGCGTACCGGTCTGCGTGACATATTTGTTCCATGCAACCTGATAGCTCTGACCATCAAAAACATCACCATTATCCTGCTCGCTATGCGATCGCGTGGCGTCTACCGATACTGCGCCAATGGGGGTATTCCAGCCAGTCCCAAGCACAAATGAAGAATAGTTTTGCGAAAGCATTGTGCCGCTATAGACCGTTAGCAGATTGTTCAGACCATACTGATAACTCCCTTGCAGGAAATCATACTGATTGCCAGCCCCTTCAATATGACTTCGCCCTGCAGCGAAATCATATTTCGATACGCCCGACTGCAGCATATTTGGCACAGATGAAAAAGGCACCAGATAATGAGATATCGAACCGTTAGCCTCTTTCACACTGACATCTAAATCCGAACCGCCGCCAGCGAGTTGTAGATCATCAATAGCAAATGGACCTGGTGGTACTTCTTTCTGGTAAATAACAAAACCATTTTGTTCGATGGTTACCAGGGCGTTGCTCTGGGCAATCCCACGAACTACAGGGGTAAAATTCTGTTTTGAGTTTGGTAACATTTGCATATCGCGCCAGATACGCACACCACGAAAACGTACGGCATCAAAAATATCTGCCCCGGTATACATGTCACCGGCGCGCAATGTACCAAGAATCGACGGCACACCACGTTCCACATATAACGTGTTGCTCTTCCATTTGCCGTTGCCCTCGTTACCTTTCGTATAGTTGTCACTTGAATGCAACTGCCACCCCAGCAGGTTCAACCCGCTATTCAGGTTCACATAGCTGCTTTTATCATCACCACCGTGTTTATAATTACTGTAATACTGGCTGGCGTAATAAGAGGTATAAAAAGCGTTCACCCCACGATCCCAGGTTTCAGGCGGCATATATCCTGGTTCATATTCAATCACATACGCCTGAGGTACGCTTATATTTAGAATAAACTCCCCAATGTCATAACTAACACTGCCGCCCTGCACTGCTGCACGCAGCGGCACGCAGCCTTCTTGTTTATCCGTTTTAATGTTCCCGGTGCGAATACCAATTTGCTGCAATTGTGCCCAGGACAGACATGTCAGTTCGGGATCGTCTTTAATATCAATATCGTACCGACCACGCCACTTATTATTAAGATAAACATCCATTTCATATATACCGGGCATTGGCTTATCGCCATCAATTTGATAGCGAGAGATTTTCTCACCATTCAAACCGCCGATCATAAAGTGGGTATCAAACGTGTCTTCTTCAGCCCATACGGATGAAGCGGCCAACACCGACAGGATTGACAGTGTAATAGAATTTATCTTTGACATAATCAATCCTTGACTATCTTTCCGTTTTTATTTTTTCACTTAAGTAGTTTCCGTGATCATCAATAAGAGTAACCTTGTAATGATTAACGACAGCAGTGGTGACGACCTTTTTATCTGACCACGGAGCAAGTAACACTGTCTCGCTGTTTATTTTTGAATTACCCACTAGTTCAGGAATAGTAATCCAGTTAGCAGAATTATTTTTGATATTAATGCCACCGCTGATATCTCTGACGCTTAAGCGAGAAAAGCTTTTTTCATCTACACCGGCGATACCCTGCGGGCGATATATAAATTTGATGCGATTCTGCATAGCAAATTTAATCATGTTCTTGCCTTCTGATTCCGCAGAATTAGGAGGAATATCTAACACATTCAGGAAAAAAAGACTTTCACGATCTTCCGGTAGCGTATTTGCCAATTGCTTAATTTTCAGTTGTTGACCAGAGCCTCCGCTGACCTTTGCCACCGGAGGGCTCATTACAAATGGCACGTGGATTTTTTCGGGTGGCAGACTGGTATCTCCGTCATCTATCCAGGATTGAACCAGCGAGCTGCGACTGCCTTCATTCATTAATTGCACGGTAATTTCTTTTTTCTGTGCCGGATAAATGACACGGGTGCCGTAAATGTAATGCCGCCCCACGCAGGCATTACTGTACCGGCCAGTAAAAACACGAGTATTTTTTTCATTATAATTATCCTTACTGCGGAAATAATCGGCGGCCGGAGCCGCCGACAAACAGGATAGTCATCTTAATCAGTAACAACAGTCATCGTCAGCGAAGAGGCCACATCACCAGCGGAGACATCGGCAGAACCAATTTTCGCGTAGCGTGCGCTAAAGTTCAGAGTATATTTATTGTCCGCAGTTTTAGTTAACTCAATACCTGTATCGGGGTTAACCTGTTTAGTAAAATCATCACCATAGTAAACGGTGAAGCCAGCACCATTATTTGCTGCGGTATTTCGTGTAATATATTTATTATTGCTGTCAAATTGAGAACTGGAGAAAGTAATTTTTGGTGCTTTACTTCCTGTACATTCAACCGTCAATGGCACGGTGGTTTTATTTGAGTATCCTTCATAAACACCACCAGCACTTAAGGCATTTAATCTGTCAGCACCAATTTGGTTCATACCAATGGTCGCAGTGGTATCCCCTGTAAATTTACAGGTGGTCCCTACTACCTTACCAGTAATAATCAGTTCACCCTGATCAGAATCAGCAGCAAAAGCCCCAGCGCTCATAACTACAGCGGACAGAACAGCAGCGGAAATAATTGAACGTTTCATCGTATATTCCTTAATGAATTAACTTCTATTGGTTAAGAGGACTTAACCCGTGAAATTAAATTCGCACACCAGAAACGTTACCGCAATGTAAACGCGTTGTTTTATTGATTTAAAACAAATTGCAAAGCGCAATATAATAGAAACAAATCAGTCGATTTTTTTATTCTTTTAAATTAATAAATTTACGAGATTAACTGTCGAAATGGAATTCTTCAGAGAAATGATCAGCCACTTATTATTCACAATAATAATGCATGGCTGATAAAAGACGTTTAATCGTAACGCGTCATCACAATTTGTCGTGTAGCGTCACCGGTGATAGTAACAATTTCAGTTACCGCACCTTTTGTTGGATTGTAAACACCCGCTCTGACGTTTGAAAAGGAAATGGCATTGCCACAGCGTTGCTGCACTTCGTTATTTACAACATCAGCGCTACAGGTGGGTTCAGTTACCCGACCATTGATATTCAGGGTGGCAGTATCTGTGGCGAAAGCAGAAGCGCTCATTCCATAAGCCAAAGTAATAACTCCCAAGAATAAATTTTTTTTCATTACGTTCATTATTCCTGTATCGGTTGGGAAACAGCACACAAGCCGTCTTTCCAGTAGATTATGGATTAACTGCCTCGCTAAGACTAATTGAGATTGTAGATTAATTCGACCAATTTGATCAATTTAAATGATGCATTGAGGGTGTTTATTCAGAAAAAGACATGAATTATACAGTCCGGATAAATAATTGAGTGAGATTTTTCATCCAATATATTCACTGCATCAATGAATTATTGATACAGTGAATATTTGTAACGCTATTAATTACACCGCGCGGAAGGCAATTTCACCTGGGATCACTTCCCCTTGCCAGTAGAGCTGGGCAGCGACACGTCCTGCAAGGTCGCGGTAAATGGCGGTAAATTCGCTGTCAGGACGGCTGATGACCGTCGGCGTACCACGATCCAGGTCTTCACGCAGAGAAATATGCAGCGGCATCTGTCCCAGCAGTTGGGTGTGATACTGCTCAGCCAGTTTCTGCGCGCCACCGGTGCCGAAGATTGGCTCGTGATGACCGCAGTTGCTGCAAATATGCATACTCATATTCTCAACAATACCCAGCACTGGCACTTCGACTTTTTCGAACATCGCGATGCCTTTTTTCGCATCGATCAGCGCGATGTCCTGCGGAGTGGTCACCACAACAGCCCCCGTGACCGGAATGTTTTGCGCCAGCGTCAACTGGATATCACCCGTACCCGGCGGCATATCCAGTACCAGGTAATCAAGATCCGGCCATAAGGTTTCTTGCAGCATCTGCAGCAGGGCTTTGCTGGCCATCGGGCCACGCCACACCATCGCATTATCGTCAGTAACCAGATAACCAATAGAGTTTGTCGCCAGGCCGTGAGACATGATCGGCGCCATATGGGTACCGTCTGGAGAGGTTGGACGCTGGTTTTCCGCACCGAGCATCGTCGGGATTGACGGGCCATAAATATCGGCGTCCAGTATCCCTACCTTCGCCCCTTCCGCAGCCAGCGCCAGCGCCAGGTTCACGGCAGTAGAGGATTTACCCACGCCACCTTTACCCGAACTGACGGCGATGATGTTTTTTACACCATTAATGCCCGGCTGGTTTTTCACGCGTTTCAGCGTCGCAATGTTATGCGACAGTTTCCAGTCGATCGCTTTCGCACCAGTAATACGCAGCAGATCGGCGCTACATTGCTCTTTTAAGTCCTCAAACGCGCTCTGCCAGACAAACGGCATGACCAGCTCAACGTGCAACGTGTCATCCATCCAGGCGACGTGGTGCAACGCTTTAAGCGTCGTCAGATTATGCTTCAGGGTTGAATGCTGAAAATTCGCCAGCGTCCCGGCAACCATCGCGCGCAGGGTCTCTGGTGATTTGGCCTGGGATTGTGCGTTCATCCCGACTCCTTTTTGTTGTTCTGAAAATACAATAGTCACCAGGTAGTTTACTCCAACCGCAACAATTATTCATTTACGGATAAATGCCCTTATCGCTTGGCGCAGTAATTACCATTTTGGTACTATCAAAGCCCTTTTCACTACAAAAGAAGTAATTGCCCACTATGACTCAAGTCGCGAAGAAAATTCTGGTAACGTGCGCGCTGCCGTACGCCAACGGCTCTATCCACCTCGGCCATATGCTGGAGCACATCCAGGCTGATGTCTGGGTCCGTTACCAGCGAATGCGCGGCCACCAGGTTAACTTCATCTGCGCGGACGACGCACACGGTACGCCAATCATGCTGAAAGCACAGCAGCTTGGGATCACGCCAGAGCAGATGATCGGTGAAATGAGTCAGGAGCATCAGACTGATTTTGCGGGTTTTGACATCAGCTATGACAACTACCACTCTACGCACAGCGAAGAGAACCGTGAGCTGTCTGAACTGATTTACACGCGCCTGAAGGAGAACGGTTTTATTAAGAACCGTACTATCTCCCAGCTTTACGATCCGGAAAAAGGCATGTTCCTGCCGGACCGTTTCGTTAAAGGCACCTGCCCGAAATGTAAATCTCCGGATCAGTACGGCGATAACTGTGAAGTCTGCGGCGCAACCTACAGCCCGACCGAACTTATCGAGCCGAAATCCGTCGTTTCTGGCGCGACGCCGGTAATGCGCGACTCCGAACACTTCTTCTTTGACCTGCCGTCATTCAGCGAGATGCTACAGGCCTGGACACGCAGCGGCGCGTTGCAGGAGCAGGTCGCCAACAAAATGCAGGAATGGTTCGAATCCGGCCTGCAGCAGTGGGATATTTCCCGCGATGCCCCATACTTCGGTTTTGAAATCCCGGATGCGCCAGGCAAGTACTTCTATGTCTGGCTGGATGCACCAATTGGCTATATGGGTTCGTTCAAAAACCTGTGCGATAAGCGCGGCGACACGACCAGTTTTGATGAGTATTGGAAGAAAGATTCCGACGCTGAGTTGTATCACTTCATCGGTAAAGACATCGTCTACTTCCATAGCCTGTTCTGGCCGGCGATGCTGGAAGGCAGCAACTTCCGTAAGCCGACCAACCTGTTCGTACACGGTTATGTGACGGTAAACGGTGCGAAGATGTCCAAATCTCGCGGTACCTTCATTAAGGCCAGCACCTGGCTGAAGCACTTTGACGCCGACAGCCTGCGCTACTACTACACAGCGAAGCTTTCTTCACGCATTGATGATATCGACCTGAACCTGGAAGACTTCGTTCAGCGTGTAAACGCCGATATCGTCAACAAAGTAGTCAACCTGGCATCACGTAACGCAGGCTTTATCAGCAAGCGTTTTGACGGCGTACTGGCTGCTGAACTGGCCGACCCGGCGTTGTATAAAACCTTCACTGACGCTGCTGCGGTGATTGGCGAAGCATGGGAAAGCCGTGAATTTGGTAAAGCTATCCGTGAAATCATGGCGCTGGCCGATGTGGCAAACCGCTACGTTGACGAACAGGCTCCGTGGGTCGTTGCTAAACAGGAAGGCCGCGATGCCGACCTGCAGGCGATCTGCTCCATGGGTATCAACCTGTTCCGCGTCCTGATGACTTACCTGAAACCGGTTCTGCCAACGCTTGCTGAACGTGTAGAAGCTTTCCTGAACAGCGAGCTGAGCTGGGATGCCATTAAGCAACCGCTGCTCGGTCACAAGGTCAACACCTTTAAGGCGCTCTACAATCGCATCGACATGAAACAAGTTGAAGCGCTGGTGGAAGCGTCGAAAGAAGAAGTGAAGGCCGCTGCCGCACCGGTAACCGGCCCGCTGGCGGATGACCCGATTCAGGAAACCATTACCTTTGACGATTTCGCCAAAGTTGACCTGCGCGTGGCATTGATTGAAAACGCCGAGTTTGTGGAAGGTTCTGACAAACTGCTGCGTCTGACGCTGGATCTTGGTGGCGAGAAGCGTAACGTCTTCTCTGGTATTCGTTCTGCCTATCCGGATCCGCAGACCCTGGTTGGACGTCAGACAATTATGGTTGCTAACCTGGCACCTCGTAAGATGCGCTTCGGCATTTCTGAAGGGATGGTCATGGCGGCAGGTCCTGGCGGGAAAGATATCTTCCTGTTAAGCCCGGACGAAGGCGCAAAACCTGGCCAACAGGTGAAATAAATCAGACATCTCGAGCGCTGCAACTGCAGCGCTTTTTTTGCTGAGTGATTTACCTTTAATCTTAAACACACTCCCCCACTCCATTTTCGGACTGCTTAGCCATCGCTATTAGATTTATTCTATACTGCTCTGCTATTAAGGCCGCCCGGCCCTCATATTCATTGGCGTTATTATTTAGCATTCGATATTCATAAAATGGAGTTTTACATGACAGCGTTACAAAAATTAGTTTCTCTCGCCGTGGCATCGGTTGTGGTTTTTTCCCTGGCGGGTTGTGGTGATAAAGAAGAAACGAAAACATTCAATGCCAATCTTAACGGTTCGGATATCACCGTCTCTTACACCTATAAAGGTGACAAAGTTCTGAAACAAAGCTCCGAAAGTAAAATCAGCTATGCGTCTGTCGGCGCCAGCAATAAAGAGGAAGCCGCAAAAGTATTCGATGCGTTAAGCGCCAAATATCAAAATATTGCAGGCGTAGAAGAAAAGCTCACCTATACAGATACCTACGCACAGGAAAATGTCACTATTGATATGGAAAAAGTCGATATAAAAGCGTTGCAGGCAATTTCCGGGATGAAGCTTTCTGAGAAAGCCGATAAAAATATCAGCATGAAGCAAATGCAAACGGTAATGGAATCGGCGGGTTTTAAAGAAGTGAAATAACACCCTGGCGACCCGATATTCATCGCGGTCGCCAGCGTCGTTTTACGCTTTCGTTTTGTGCACTCGCGACGTCAAACCCCGCAGGAAGTAACGCAGAAACTGATCGCCGCATTCGCGATAGTTCTTATGATCCGGCGCGCGCATCATGGCGGTAATTTCAGGCATCGACACACGAAACTTCTGCTCGGTCATAATGGCAAGAATATCATCGGTTTTCAGCGAAAAGGCGATACGCAGCTTTTTCAGCACCGTGTTGTTGTTAACACGACGCTCAAGCGCCAGTTCCGGCGCAGACTCGTCTTTACCACGCAGATGATAAATCAGACCGTTTAAAAATCCGGAGAGAATGATATCCGGGCAGCGAATAAACCCGGCTTCATCTTCTTTTGTCATCCAGGTATCAAAACCTGCGGAGGTGGATTCCATGTCAGCAAGCGCAAGAATACGCACCATGTCGTTATTGTTCGCTTTCAGGGTGTAGCGCAGGCTACGAAGAATATCGTTACTTAGCATAGAGCCTTCAACTGTCGGTGATGCAATGGCGCGCAGTGTATCAGTTTTACAGTCCAATCGCCTCTTTTAGGCTTTTAAGATAACGGCGACTTACCGGAACTGTCAGCCCGTTGCGTAAAATCAGTTCGGCCTGACCGTTTTCTTCCAGACGGATCTCCCGCAATTGCGCCATATTCACCAGATATTGCCGATGGCAGCGCAGCAAAGGTGTACGGCTTTCCAGCGTTCTGAGCGTCAGTTCGGTGAAACCTTCTTTACCATCGCTGCTGGTCACATACACGCCGCTCATGCGGCTGCTGATAAACGCCACGTCATCCATTTGCAGCAGATAGATTCGGCTGTGGCCGCTGCACGGAATAAACTTCAGCGCCTGCTGATTCTCCGGCAGTAGCGATACATCCTGCTTCGTGCGCTCCTGACGCAAACGGCTCAGCGTTTTTTCCAGTCGCGCCTCTTCAATCGGTTTGAGAAGATAATCAAACGCGTGTTCTTCAAAAGCTTTCACCGCATATTCATCAAAGGCAGTAAGGAAAACAATATACGGACGATGCTCAGGATCAAGCATGCCAACCATTTCCAGACCGCTGATACGCGGCATCTGAATATCAAGGAACAGGACATCCGGACGCAGTTTATGTACCGCGCCGATGGCTTCCACCGCATTCGAACATTCGCCGACGATCTCGATGTCGCTTTGCGCCTGCAACAGGATCCGCAGATTCTCCCGCGCTAACGGTTCGTCATCGACAATCAGCACTTTGATCATGCCAGTTCCTCCAGAGGAAGTCGTAAAGTGATTCGGGTAAAGCGGTCAGGTTCACACGCTACGCTGATGCCAAAATCGTCGCCAAACCGCTCGCGCAGTCGTTTATCAACCAGATTCATACCCAATCCGCTGGCCTCAGACGTTGGCTGATACAACCCGGCGTTATCTTCAATATCCAGCATCAGATACTGCCCTTCGCGGCGGGCGGTAATCGACACTTCGCCGGTATCCAGTAGCTGAGAGGTACCGTGCTTAATGGCATTCTCCACAATAGGTTGTAGGGTAAAGGCAGGTAATTGCTGATACGAAAGCGCATCTGGCACCGTTAAAGTCACCTGCAGGCGCGACTGAAATCGCGCCTTTTCAATTTGCAGATAGGCATTAACGTGCTCAATTTCATCAGCCAGCGTCACAATCTCCGACGGACGTTTTAAGTTTTTGCGAAAGAACGTCGACAGATACTGCACCAGTTGGCTGGCCTGCTCGCTATCACGTCGGATCACGGCTTTGATGGTGTTGAGCGCATTAAACAAAAAATGGGGGTTCACCTGTGCATGCAGGAGTTTGATTTCCGACTGCGTGAGCATCGCTTTTTGCCGCTCATACTGCCCGGCCAGAATCTGCGCCGAAAGCAGTTGAGCGATCCCTTCCCCCAGCGTGCGGTTGATCGAGCTAAAGAGGCGGTTTTTGGCTTCATACAGTTTGATGGTCCCCATCACCCGCTGGTTTTCCCCCCGCAAAGGGATCACCAGCGTCGAGCCTAATTTGCATTGCGGGTGCAAAGAGCAGCGGTAAGGGACTTCATTCCCATCGGCATACACCACCTCTCCGGTTTCTATCGCCCGTTGGGTGTACGACGACGAAATAGGTTTTCCGGGTAGATGGTGATCGTCACCAATGCCGGTAAATGCCAGCAGCTTCTCGCGGTCGGTAATTGCCACAGCACCGATATCCAGCTCTTCATACAGCACCTGAGCGACCTTCATGCTGTTAACCTCGTTAAACCCCTGGCGCAAAATCCCCTCCGTTGAGGCGGCAACTTTGAGCGCAGTGGCAGAAAAAGCAGAGGTATATTTTTCAAACATCGCCCGTTTATCGAGCAAAATACGCATAAATAAGGCTGCGCCCACGGTATTCGTCACCATCATCGGCGCGGCGATATTACTGACCAGCCGAAACGCATCGTCAAACGGCCGGGCGATTAACAAGATGATCAGCATCTGCACCAGTTCGGCGACAAAAGTAATGGCACCCGCGGTCAGTGGACTAAAGACTTTATCGGTACGGCCACGACGGGTGAGCACGCTGTGCACCAGCCCGCCGAGCAAACCTTCGACAATGGTCGAAATCATGCAACTGAGCGCCGTCATTCCGCCCATTGAATAACGATGTAAGCCACCGGTTAGGCCGACCAAACCGCCGACCACCGGGCCGCCAAGCAGCCCGCCCATCACCGCGCCGATAGCTCGGGTATTAGCAATAGAATCATCAATGTGCAGCCCGAAATAGGTGCCCAAAATGCAGAAAATGGAAAAGGTAACGTAGCAAAGCAGCTTGTGCGGGAGCCGAATCGTGACCTGCATCAGCGGGATAAACAAACGCGTTTTGCTCATGAGCCACGCGATAACGAGAAACACACACATCTGCTGAAGCAGCAGCAACACCAGATTAAACTCGTACATACCTGCCAACCACACATCACTTAAAAGCGCGTAACATACATGGGCTGCGCGTAACTTTCTTTGAAGTGTTGCAAAAAAAAAGGAATTTGTGAGAACGATCACTCGAAAGCGCGAGCATGACTACAAATTCACCCATTTGTTGATCAAAAAACAGACAAAACTACCTGGTTCGCAAAAGAGCGTCTAAAGTAAAACTGGGACCTCGCGAGCATAAGTGAGACGACGATGGCGCTTTACACAATAGGTGAAGTGGCTTTGCTTTGTGATATCAACCCTGTCACTTTACGCGCGTGGCAGAGGCGTTACGGATTACTGAAACCGCAGCGAACAGACGGCGGGCATCGCCTGTTTAACGACGCGGATATCGACCGGATCCGTGAGATAAAACGCTGGATAAATAACGGCGTTCAGGTCAGTAAGGTAAAAATGTTGCTCAGCAATGAGAACATTGATGTGCATAACGGCTGGCGCGAACAGCAAGAAACGCTGTTGAGCTATTTGCAAAGTAATAATCTGCATAGCCTCAGGATGTGGATCAAAGAGCGCGGTCAGGATTATCCCGCACAAACGCTCAACACCCATTTGTTCATTCCGTTACGCCGCCGCCTGCAATGTCAGCAGCCGATCCTGCAGGCGTTACTGGGGATCCTCGACGGTGTCCTCATCAACTACATCGCGATTTGTCTGGCCTCTGCGCGCAAGAAACAGGGGAAAGATGCCCTGGTTGTCGGCTGGAACATTCATGATACCACCCGCTTATGGCTGGAGGGTTGGGTAGCCAGCCAGCAGGGATGGCGCGTTGACGTCCTCGCCCACTCGCTAAACCAATTGCGACCAGAGCTGTTTGAAGGCCGAACCTTACTGGTCTGGTGCGGCGAAAGCCAAACGCCCGCTCAGCAGCAACAACTGAACGAATGGCGCGCGTTAGGTCACGATATTTATCCACTCGGTATTTAAAGCCAACCAGGATCGGCTCTTAATATTCTGTTAACAAACGTGTACAATCCTTAGATTCACATAAGGAGTGCATAATGAGCGCAGCTAAAATCGGTGTCATTACCCTCTTCCTGCTGATGGCCATCGGCGGTATCGGCGGCGTCATGCTGGCAGGCTACACATTCATTTTACGTGCCGGGTAAGGTGGCTCGCTAATCGCTCAAACCCGCGGTCAACTATCACCGCAGCCAGCGCGACCAGCAGTGCCCCCTGAATCACATAGGCGGTATTGAACCCGCTCAGGCCGATGATAATCGGCGTGCCCAGCGTGTTCGCCCCGACGGTTGACGCGATCGTAGCGGTGCCGATATTAATAATCACCGACGTGCGAATTCCCGCCAGAATAACCGGTGCCGCCAGCGGCAACTCCACTTTACGCAGCCGCTGGCCCTGACTCATGCCCATTCCGCTGGCGATATCCATCACGCTGGGAGAAATTCCGCCGAGTCCTGCCAGAGTTGCCTGCAAGATTGGTAACACGCCATACAAAATCAGCGCGATAATCGCGGGTTCAAGCCCAAACCCCATCACCGGTACGGCGATCGCCAGCACGGCGACCGGAGGAAATGTCTGCCCCACGGCGGCAATCGTTTCCACCATCGGCCTGAATTCCGCGCCCCAGGGCCGGGTTACCGCTATTCCCGCGCCGGTGCCAATGATGACGGCAATAAGGCTTGAAATCCCCACCAACGCAAAATGACTCAACGCCAGCGCCGTAAAACTTTCCTGCTGATACACGGGACGCGGCAGCGCCGGAAATAGCGAACTAAACAGGGCCTGACTGTGGGGCAACCCCACCAACAGGATCAGAAACAGCGCAACAAGCCATAGCAATGGATCAGCAAGACGTTTCACGGGTCGGCGTCTCCGAAAGCAAATCGCGAAAATGAAGCGTCCCGCAGGGTAACCCCTGCGGCGTCACGACCGGCAAGACATCGCAGCCACGCGCCACGAACACCGACAATGCATCACGTAGCGTCATCTCATCCACCAGCGGCTCGCCGTCTGAGTGTTCACCGCGACGGATAAAATCCCCTACCGTACGCAGCGACAACAGCCTTACGCCCAGTTCACTGCGGCCAAAAAAAGTTTGCACGAAATCATTCGCTGGCGCAGTGAGCATCGACAGCGGCGTGCCTTGCTTCACAACTTTTCCCGCATCCATCAAAATCAGATGCTCCGCCAGTCTCAGCGCCTCGTCGATATCATGCGTCACCAGCACAATGGTACGTCCCAATAAACGGTGGATACGCGTCATCTCCTGCTGCAGCGCGCCGCGGGTGACCGGGTCCAGCGCGCCAAAAGGCTCATCCATCAGTAGCACCTGCGGATCTGCGGCCAACGCACGCGCAACCCCAACCCGCTGCTGTTGTCCACCGGAGAGCTGATGCGGATAACGGTGACGCAAACTCGCCTCGAGGCCCAGTAGCGCCATTAGTTCATCTGTTCGGTCATCAATACGTGAACGTGACCACTTTTGCAGCTGCGGTACGGTGGCAATATTCTGCGCGACGGTCCAGTGGGGAAACAAACCAATAGACTGAATCGCGTACCCCATGCGCCGTCGTAACTCCAGCACCGGCAGGCTGCGGATCTCCTCCCCGGCGAAACGGATCTGCCCGCTGTCATGTTCAACCAGCCGGTTGATCATCTTTAGCGTGGTAGACTTGCCCGAACCTGACGTGCCAATTAATACCGAAAAGCTGCCTTCTCCTAACTGCAGGTTCAGGTCGTCGACGGCTTTTTGCTGGCCATAGGTTTTACTGACATGGCGAAATTCAATCATTATTCGATACCTTTAGCAGCGCGATCCCTAAATCAAACAGCGCATCAATCAACACAGCCAGCACAACGACCGGGATCACGCCCAACAGCACTAAATCAACGGCGCTACTGAGCAATCCCTGAAAGACCAGCGCGCCAAATCCCCCTGCACCAATCAGCGCGGCTATCACCGCCATTCCCACCGTCTGGACCATCACCACTCGCAAACTGCGCAAGAAGACCGGCAGCGCCAGTGGAAACTGCACCGAGATAAACCGCTGACGCGCGCTCATCCCCATCGCCCGGGCGCTTTCAAGTACATCGCGTGGAACCTGATTCAATCCAGCCACTACGCCGCGAACCAGCGGTAAGAGCGCATACAGCACCAACGCAATAAGCGCAGGCGTCAGACCGGTTCCCGCTACGCCAAGTGAACCCAGCAAGGGAAAGTGCTTCACCAGTCCGGCAAGCGGCGCAATTAACAGGCCAAACAGCGCGACGGAGGGAATAGTCTGGATGATGTTCAGTACCGCGAATACCGGCCCCTGACGGGAGACAGAAAAAGTACACCAGACGCCCAGCGGCACGCCAATGAGCAGCGCGGGCACCACGGTAGCGAACAGAATCGTCAGATGCTGCGCCAGCGCGTCGTTAAAGACATCCTGGCGGTTGGCATATTCTTTAAGCAGAGAAAGATCGTTAAACGTACCGGAGAGCAGTAACACCAGCGGCAAAATGAATATTTGTGCGTGCAATAACCAACGCCACGACGCCCGTTCGGTGATGCGACGAATGGCGTCACTGGCTGCCAGCAGCATCACTCCCAGCCCTAACCAGAACCCACTGCCCAGGCTGGTTCTGGCCAGAGGACTACCCGTCTGGGCCAAATACGTTGCCGTTGTGCCGGCGATGACCAGCACCGCAATCACCAACAGTTGGCTAACGATAAGCGTCAATATATTGCCGGATTTTCCCGGTACAAAGCACAGAAGAAACAGCAGCACACAGGCCGCCGCTAATCCCCATGCCATGTCGGGTTTGATATCCCAGAGTTGACGCCCTTCACCGGAAACCAGGCGATTGGGAGCATAGCTGATGAAAGGAAGCGCTGCCGCCGCGATGGTAAGAAACACCAGCAGCAACAGCACCCGATTTACTGAAATATTCGACAAAACACCCACCTGCTGCAAACTCCGTTACTTCACCCATCCTTTTTGCTTCAGGTAGTCTGCTGCGACTTTTTTCGCATCCAGCCCCTCCACGGCGATACTGGCATTCAGCCGTTGCAGCGTTTTTTCATCCAGGCTGGCAAATACCGGTTGTAGCCATTCTGCCATTTGCGGGTAGTCCTTCAGCACCGATTCACGCACAACGGGCGCTGGCGCATAAATGGGCTGGACCCCTTGCGGATCGCTTAATGTTTGCAGACCGAGCGCCGCAACCGGACCGTCGGTACCGTAGGCCATCGCTGCATTGACCCCAGAGGTCTGCTGCGCCGCTGCTTTAATCGTCACCGCGGTATCCCCCCCCGCCAGCGACAACAGCTGATTCTGATTCAGTTTGAAACCATAGGTTTTTTCAAAGGCAGGCAGCGCGTCAGCCCGTTCGATAAATTCCGCAGAGGCGGCAAGTTTGAACGTCCCCCCGTCTTTCAGGTAACGGCCTAAATCGGCAAGGGACTCAAGCTTATTCTTTTGCGCGACATCCTGGCGAACCGCAATGGTCCAGGTGTTGTTGGCGGGCGCAGGCGTTAGCCAGATCAGCTTATTTTGCTCTGCGTCCAGCTTTTTCACTTTGTCATAACCGGCCTGCGCATTTTTCCATGCAGGATCATTCTCATCTTTAAAAAAGAATGCGCCATTGCCGGTATATTCCGGATAAATATCCAGTTCACCAGAGGTGATTGCCCCACGCACCACCGGAGTGGTACCCAACTGTACTTTATTAACGGTTTTCACGCCGTGACTTTCGAGCACCTGCAAA
The DNA here is from genome assembly GCF_027919895.1 of Citrobacter sp. 21OH12SH02A-Citro. NCBI lineage: Bacteria > Pseudomonadati > Pseudomonadota > Gammaproteobacteria > Enterobacterales > Enterobacteriaceae > Citrobacter > Citrobacter sp. 21OH12SH02A-Citro. The sequence goes on along the minus strand of NZ_CP114801.1, from coordinate 1,722,503 downwards.
ATAATGTTGCCGAGCAGCGCCCCTTCGGTATCTATTTTTGAACCGACCGTGACGGGTGACGCGGCCTGTAAGGGCAAGCTGATCGCGGCTAATAACGCCAGCGAACCCACCCAAACTTTTGAAATTATCATGCTGCACTCCTCATTCTTTTACGGCCCTTTTCAGAGACTTGAGGAAAAAGCATAGTCGAAAAATCAAGCCTTAACCTGGCAATTGGGTAGTAACACTGAGAGTTACTCGCGGTAAGGCGATAATACAATAAAAAAAATCCGGCAAACCCAAAGTGAGTTTACCGGATGGTACGATTTCGCAGGCCTGATAAGCGTCACGCTATCAGGCATGATATCAATTACAGCAGTTCAAATTCGCCCTGCTTCACTCTGGCAGAATCCACGCCGATAAAGACGTTGAACTTGCCCGGTTCGGCATCGTATTGCATACGCTGGTTCCAGAATTTCAGCGCTTCAACATCAATTGGGAAGCTAACGGTTTGGGTTTCACCCGGCTTAAGATTCACCTTCTCAAAACCTTTCAGCTGTTTTACCGGACGACTCATTGAAGCGGTAACATCCTGCAAATACATCTGAATCACCGTCGCACCTTCGCGTTTGCCGGTGTTGGTCACCTGCACGCTGGCCGTCACGGTCCCGTCACGCTTCATCGTCGGAGAAGAGAGTTTCACATCAGAAACCGTGAATGTGGTGTAGCTCAGGCCATAGCCAAAGGGATACAACGGACCGTTCGCTTCGTCAAAGTAGCGCGACGTGTACTTATTCGGCTTATCGGCATTATACGGGCGACCGGTATTAAGATGGCTGTAATAGACCGGGATCTGTCCGACAGAGCGCGGGAAAGACATCGGCAACTTGCCTGACGGGTTGTAATCGCCAAACAGCACATCGGCGATGGCGTTACCGCCTTCCGTCCCGGCAAACCAGGTTTCGAGGATCGCATCGGCCTGTTGATCTTCCTTAACCAGCGCCAGCGGACGACCGTTCATCAGTACCAGAACCAGCGGTTTGCCCGTGGCTTTCAGCGCGGTAATCAGGTCACGCTGACTCTGCGGAATGGTGATATCGGTGCGGCTGGAGGCTTCATGCGCCATACCCTGCGCTTCACCAACTACCGCGACGACTACGTCAGACTGCTTCGCGGCGTTAACCGCTTCATCAATCATCGCCTGCGGCGAACGCGGGTCAACCTTCACCGCCTCTTCATACTGGTTGAGGAAGTCGACAATGCCTTTGTCGTTGGTGATGTTCGCCCCTTTGGCGTATACCACTTTGCCCTGCTCGCCGATGGCATTTTTAATCCCCGTCAGCACCGTTACCGACTGATCGGCAACCCCGGCAGCAGACCAACTCCCCATCACATCACGCTTGCTGTCGGCCAGCGGACCGACAACCGCTACGGTGGCGGATTTTTTCAGCGGCAATGTTTCCAGACGGTTTTTCAGCAGCACCAGGCTTTCACGCGCCACTTCACGCGCCTCTTTGCGGTGCAAACGGCTTTCCGCGTTGGTGTCCTGCGGGTCAGATTCTTTGGCCCCCAGATGGCTGTACGGATCGTTAAACAGGCCCATATCATATTTCACGTTCAGCACATGACGCGCAGCGTCGTCTAGCTCCGCCATCGTCACCTTACCTGACTTAATCAACCCCGGCAGGTATTTGCTGTAATACTCATCGCTCATGCTCATGTTGATGCCGGACTTGATCGCCACACGCACCGCATCTTCAGGATCGGCGGCAGTGCCGTGCTTAATCAGTTCCTTAATCGCGCCATGATCGGAAACGGTAATGCCCTTAAAGCCCCACTCATCGCGCAGGACGTCTTTTAACAGCCATGCATCCGAAGTCGCCGGCGTGCCGTTCAGCGAATTAAGCCCCACCATCACCGCACCGCTACCGGCGTCCAGTCCGGCTTTGTACGGTGGCATATAGTCGTTGAACAAACGCTGCGGGCTCATATCGACAGTGTTGTATTCCTTGCCGCCTTCAACCGCGCCATAGGCGGCATAGTGCTTGACGCTGGTCATCACCGAATAGCGATCGGCCGGGCTTTTACCCTGCATCGCTTCCACCATGGTTTTGCCCATCGTGGCGGTCAAATACGTATCTTCGCCAAACCCTTCCGAGGCGCGGCCCCAGCGCGGATCGCGCGAGACATCGACCATCGGCGCCCAGGTCATATTCAGACCATCATCGGCGGCTTCATACGCAGACACTCGACCAACGGTTCTGACCGCATCAAGATTAAAGGAGGACGCCAGACCGAGGCTTATCGGGAATACGGTACGCTGACCGTGCAATACGTCGTAGGCAAAAAAGAGAGGGATTTTCAGGCGGCTGAGATCCATCACCTGATCCTGCATTTTGCGGATATCCTGGCGCGTGACGGTGTTAAAAATTGCCCCAACCTGCCCGTCTTTGATCATCTCGCGGATGGCTTCTTTCGGGTTATCAGGCCCGACGCTTATCAAACGCAGTTGCCCAATCTTCTCATCCACGGTCATCTGCTTGAGTAAATCGGTAACGAAGGCATCCCGCGCTTCTGGCGTCAGTGGATGGTTACCAAACAGAGTGTCCGCCAACGCTGGTTGCAATGCCAGACTCACCGCGACACCTACAGAACATAGCCATTTCATGTTGATTCTCTCTTTATTTTTTCCCGACGAGGCAGCGAAAATATAACAAAAACCGCAGTTTGCCGTAAGACTAAACGGGAGCGATAAAGAAAGCTAAGGTTATTCTCCTAATTTTCGAAACCAGCGCGAATCAGTAAAAGACGAACCAGAGACAATATGAATGAGAAAGCGTATTGTCATACAAAGCGCTATGCTTGTTCCTGATATTGAGTCCCACCACAAGGAGTGGAGAATGTCTTCCATTACAACAGATAATAAAGCTTTCCTGAATGAACTGACCCGTCTGGTGGGTCATTCACACCTGCTGACAGAACCTGCTAAAACCGCCCGCTATCGCAAGGGATTCCGCTCCGGCCAGGGCGATGCGCTTGCCGTCGTGTTCCCCGGGTCGCTTTTAGAACTGTGGCGCGTTTTGAGCGCCTGCGTCGCCGCGGATAAAATTATCCTGATGCAGGCCGCTAACACCGGCCTGACCGAAGGGTCTACGCCGAGCGGTAATGATTACGACCGCGAGATTGTCATTATCAGCACCCTGCGTCTTGATAAGTTGCACGTCATCGGCAAAGGTGAACAGGTGCTGGCCTATCCAGGAACCACGCTCTATTCGCTGGAAAAAGCGCTCAAACCGTTTGGCCGTGAGCCGCATTCGGTAATCGGATCTTCCTGTATCGGCGCTTCGGTTATCGGTGGCATTTGCAACAACTCCGGCGGCTCGCTGGTACAGCGCGGCCCGGCATACACGGAGATGTCGCTGTTTGCGCGTATTGACGAACAGGGAAAATTACAGCTGGTTAACCATCTGGGTATTGAGCTGGGCCAGACCCCGGAGCAGATCCTGAGCAAACTGGATGACGAGCGTATTAGAGATGACGATGTTCGCCACGACGGGCGTCACGCGCACGATCACGACTACGTTACCCGTGTCAGAGATATCGACGCGGACACGCCCGCACGCTATAACGCCGACCCGGATCGCTTGTTTGAATCGTCCGGTTGTGCAGGCAAGCTCGCGGTCTTTGCCGTGCGTCTGGACACCTTCGAAGCCGAAAAAAACCAGCAGGTCTTTTACATCGGCACCAACCAGCCAGAGGTGCTGACGGAGATCCGCCGTCATATTCTGGCAAAATTCGAGCATCTGCCGGTCGCCGGTGAATATATGCACCGCGATATTTACGACATCGCTGAGCAATACGGCAAAGATACGTTTCTGATGATCGACAAGCTCGGCACCGACAAAATGCCGTTCTTCTTCACCCTGAAAGGCCGCACCGATGCGATGCTGGAAAAAGTGAAAATTTTCCGTCCTCACTTCACCGACCGGGCAATGCAGAAATTTGGTCATTTGTTCCCCAGCCACTTACCGGCGCGCATGAAAAGCTGGCGCGATAAGTACGAGCATCACCTGCTGTTAAAAATGGCCGGTGGCGGCGTGGCTGAAGCCCAAAACTGGCTAAGCGAGTATTTCAAAACCGCTGAAGGCGACTTCTTTGCCTGTACGGCGGAAGAAGGCAGCAAGGCGTTCTTGCATCGCTTTGCGGCGGCTGGCGCGGCTATTCGTTATCAGGCCGTGCATGCGGATGAGGTGGAAGATATTCTGGCGCTGGATATCGCGCTGCGCCGTAACGACACCGAATGGTACGAGCATCTGCCTCCAGAGATCGACAGTCAACTGGTGCACAAACTCTATTACGGTCACTTTATGTGTTACGTTTTCCATCAGGATTACATCGTGAAAAAAGGCGTGGATGCGCATGCGCTCAAAGAGCAGATGCTGGAACTCCTGCGTGAGCGTGGGGCGCAGTATCCGGCAGAGCATAACGTCGGGCATCTGTATCAGGCACCGGAAACCTTGACCCGTTTTTACCGTGAGAATGACCCCACCAACAGTATGAATCCGGGTATTGGGAAAACGAGTAAGCAGAAGTTCTGGAAAGAATCGTAAACCTGAAAAAGATAAGCGCTACCGGGCATGTTGCCGGGGCGCTTCGCTTGCCCGGCCTACTGCTACATTCGCTATGCGTAGGCCGGATAAGACATCTTATTTAATCGTTCTGTGCGGTTTGCTCGCCCTTCGCCGAACCTGCCGCCGCCATCTGCGCAGCTTTTTGCTTTTTATAGCTCAGCGCCGCCGCCGGAACCGGCATCACCTTGCCCGTTTCAATCCAGGTACGTAAACGGCTGGCATCGGCAAAGTGAGTATATTTGCCAAAGGCATCCATCACCACCAGCGCCACCGGCTTGTTGTTAATCACCGTGCGCATCACCAGACAGTGACCTGCCGCATTGGTAAACCCGGTTTTCGTTAACTGAATATTCCAGTTATCGCGGTATACCAGATGGTTGGTGTTACGAAACGGCAGCGTATACGCAGGGTTGGCAAACGTCGCCATATCTTCACGCGTGGTACTTAGCTGGCCGATCAGCGGATACTGTTTGCTGGCGATCAGCAGCTTGGTTAAGTCACGGGCGGTCGAGACGTTATGAATCGACAAACCAGTGGGTTCCACAAAGCGTGTCTGAGTCATGCCGAGCGCTTTCGCTTTGGCATTCATGGCTTTGATAAACGCGTTGTATCCGCCCGGGTAATGATGCGCCAGGCTCGCCGCCGCGCGGTTTTCTGATGACATCAGCGCCAGCAGTAACATGTCTTTACGGCTGATTTCACTGTTCAGTCGTACGCGAGAGTAAATGCCTTTCATCTCCGGCGTCTGGCTAATATCGACTTTCAGCTTTTCATTCAGCGGCAGTCGTGCATCAAGCACCACCATCGCCGTCATTAATTTGGTAATCGACGCAATCGGACGCACAAGGTCCGGGTGGTTCGAATAGATAACTTTGTTGGTATTCAGATCAACGATCATCGCGCTACCGGACGCTATCTCAGGTTGAGAAGCCGCTGCGGTAGTTGCCGTTTTCGCCACGGCTTGGGGTGCAAAAGGAACGGCCAGCACCAGGGCAAGGCTTAATAATGAAACTCGGAATTTCAGCATGATGAGATTTCTGATAATGGTTCACGCACGTCACAACGCACACCGCCAGAGATTAAGTATTATCTCAAGCTAGCTCAGGCATCATAACGATCCGGCAGGTTTGCTGCCACAGGAGAATCGTCTCGAAATGCTGCGTTGCTGACTTTTACGTCAACAACGCAGCGTAGACAGGTTTATCCGTCAGAATAACCGATAGCCGTAACCCCACAGGATTACCGTAATAGCCAGCAGTACCTCCAGTACCAGCACACCGATCGCCAGCGTCGAACTGGAAAAACTCAACCCTTCCTCACGAGTGATATTCAGGAACGTTGGAATGCCGAGATAAAGTAAATAGCCGGTGTAAAACAGCGCGAGAGTCCCGACTAATGCGCACAGCCAGACCAGCGGATAAAGTGCGACCAGCCCGCTTAAAAAAAGCGGCGTCGCGACATATCCGGCAAAGACCATACAATGCGCCAGCGACGGACGCTGCGGGTAGTTACGCGCCATCCACCAGATAACCCGGCCCATGACGGCAACGCCCGCCAGCATCACCCCGTAAAACAGAATCGCCATTGCAAATCCAGTCAACAGGGATAATTTCAGGATATTGCCATCGCCAAAATCCCAGCCGATTTGTGTGGTACCGATGAACGCACAAACAACCGGGATTGCCGCCATCAGCAGTACATGGTGGGTATAGTGATGCGAAACGCTTTCGTTTTCGCTGTTGATCACATGCATTTCACGATCGGGATGGGAAAACAGCCCCCAGACATGGTTCATACCGCCCCCTTCTTGTCAGCTCCGGACCTCAACAGTTCAAGTATAATTCAGCTTTGGATTAATTTTTGTACAACAACAAAAATGACGAACCGCTAATTCAGCGCTTTTAAACCCCACGATGATTCACAGGGTGTATGCTTAACGTCGGGAGGTCATCCAGACATATGGATATAAACAGTCTTATTGCACATTACGGTTACGCCGCATTGGTCATTGGCAGTTTGGCCGAAGGTGAAACCATTACCCTGCTGGGCGGCGTGGCGGCACATCAGGGATTACTTAAATTTCCTCTGGTGGTTATCTCTGTGGCCCTGGGCGGGATGATTGGCGATCAATTGCTGTATCTGCTTGGGCGTCGTTACGGTGGAAAAATTTTGCGTCGTTTCTCAAAACATCGCGACAAAATCCGCCGGGCGCAGAAAATGATCCAGCGCCGTCCTTATCTGTTCGTAATTGGCACCCGTTTTATGTATGGTTTTCGCGTGATCGGCCCGTTGCTGATTGGCGCAAGCCATTTACCGCCTAAAATTTTCCTGCCGTTGAATATTCTGGGGGCGCTGGCGTGGGCGCTGATATTTACCACTCTGGGTTACGTGGGGGGAGAAGTCATTGCGCCGTGGCTACACAATCTCGACCAGCATATTAAGCACTGGATATGGCTGGCTCTGGTGATTGTGCTGGTGCCAGGCGTTCGGTGGTGGTTAAAAAAACGCAGCAGCAAAAGTACGGCCCGATAGCGCGATGTCTACCGGGCGGGTGCGTTACGAAGCGTGGTAGCCGCCCCCCAGCGCACGGTTCAACTGAATTGAGGCATCCAGCCATTGCCCTTGTAAAAGCAGAGCGTTGCACCGTTCACGTAATGCCGGGATCTTTGCCTCACTGACCCGGGAGCCCGCAATAATTCCGGCATTGAAGCGCGCCTGCGCCAGACCCACTACGCGCAGTGCATCATGCTCAATCTGCTGCTGATGCTGATTCTTCTGCGCCAGTGTTTCTACCTGCGATGCTGCACGCGCCACGTCATTCACCGCATCCACCACGGCTTTGTTGTAATTCGCCACCGTCAGGTTGCTTTGCGCTTGAGTAATGTCGAGATTCGCGTTCAGCCTGCCGCTATCAAAGATAGGCAGCGTCAGCCCGGCCGTTACGCCCATTTGCTGCGCGGAATGGCGAAACAAGTCGCTCAGATGTAACGCATCCTGTTGTAAAAATGCCATCAGATTTACATCGGGATAAAACGCCGCTTTCGCCGCATCAATGCTGCTCAGCGATGACTCAATGTACCAGTGCGCCGCCTGCAAATCCGGTCGGCGGGCCAGCAGCGAATAACCTAGCTGGGACGGGAGCTGGCTTTCCACCGCGGGCAGCGGGGTCGAATGGAGTTTCAGGGCTGTGGACTGCGAGTTGGTCAGCGCGCTCAACCGCGCTTCAATCACCTTCATTTTACCGCTGACATCGTTCAGCTGCTGCTCTGTTTTGCTGGAATCGATATCGGTTTCAACGCCTTCCACCGAAGAAGTAAGACCATTTTGATACAGTTGACGATCAACGTTAATGACGTTCTGCTGCTCGGTTTCGATTTGCGTCAACACGGTTTTCAGCCCGGCCTGCGTTTGCCATTCCCAGTAAAGACGAGCCACACCACTCGCCAGCACCTGTCGCGTTTGCTCGCGCTCGGCTTCACGCGCCTTAACGGCCCCAATACGTGCCGTCACTTCGGCCCGATTTTTACCCCACAGATCCAGATTCCAGCCAGCAGTTAAACCCAAGGTGCCGTTGGTGTACCACGGCCCGGTCGTCCCGGCGGCCGGATCGGTAATGGCAAACGGACCCATCAGCCCTTCGGCTGACATTCTCTGACGCTCTACATCTGCTGAGAAATCGATCTCCGGGCCATCCTGCGCCTCCACAGCCTTAGCCTGCGCCTCCGCCAGTTGAATGCGCTGTTCCGCGACCTGCATATCAGGGGAGTTGCGTAACGTGCTGTCAATCAGCGCATTAAGCTGGGGGTCATGGTATGCCTTCCACCATTGGCTGTCCGGCCAGCCATTTTTTAACGCCGCAGGCAATGTGGTATCGACATTCGCAGCGGGGGTCTGCTGTGACAGAGACTGGCGGTCATCATGCATCGGCGCGCAACCTGACATCAAAATAAAAAGCGGCAACAATGCCGTCGTGACAAAAGCAGAATTACGATTCATGGAGAGACACAGGTAAGAAAAGATGTGCTGAGATTACGACTTGTCGCGTTTCCTTTTTTAGTTACGCGTGGCAATACACCTTTGGCAATAAAAATATATAATCGGAAAAATATACACCCAACAAATAATTTAGATTAATTAATTTTAATAATTTATGGATGGAGACATTATGTCACAGAATATCTATGACGATCCCGAGTTCTTTGCCGGATATGCCACGCTGGACCGTTCAGTAAAAGGGCTCGACGGTGCGCCAGAATGGCCGACAATACAAGCGATGCTCCCCGCTCTACAGGGAAAAAATATCCTCGATTTGGGTTGCGGATATGGCTGGTTTTGCCGCTACGCGCGCGATAACCAGGCGGCCAGCGTAGTGGGACTGGATATTTCACAAAAGATGTTAACTCAGGCGCACAGCATGACGCAGGGTAATGGCATCGTTTATCGCCGTGAAGATCTCGAGACGCTTTGCCTGTCGCCAAATTCCTTTGACCTGGTTTATAGCTCACTTGCCCTGCACTATTTGCGCGATATCGCGCGATTATTCGTAACGATTTACCAGTCGTTAACACCGGGAGGCATGTTGGTATTCTCTGCCGAGCATCCCATTTATACTGCACCGCTTAATCAAGGTTGGATAAAAGATAAAACCGGGCAACAGTCCTGGCCGGTCAATCATTATCAGCAGGAAGGCACACGCATCAGTAACTGGTTCGCGGAGGGTGTCAAAAAACAGCACCGTAAGCTGGCGACCTGGATTAATGCGCTGATAGCCGCCGGATTCGAAATCGTTTGTGTCGATGAATGGGGACCGTCCGCTGAACAGATTGCTGAAAACCCGGCGCTGGATGAAGAAAAAGAGCGGCCAATGGTGTTTCTGCTCAGCGCACGTAAACCGGAGTAAGGTCATTACAGGAAGATTTTCAGAGGCTTTCCTATACTTAACCTGAACTCACCAAAAAAGGAACGCTGATGAAAATCTTACTGTGGATTATTTTAGTTATTTTTCTGATTGGGTTATTGGTGGTAACTGGCGTGTTTAAGATGATTTTTTGAAACAAAGGCCACTCCGGTGGCCGATTAATGTGTTAATGCAATTTAGCGATATCAATGGCCTGAATCGCGCGCGCGATATCCGGTGAATTGTTTAATGCGCGGATTTCCTGAAACAGCGCGGTTGCCTCTGAGTATTCTTTACGCAAATACCCTAACCATTGTTTAATCCGCGCCACGTGATACAGCCCGGTATCACCCTGCTTTTCAAGACGAGTATATTTTTGCAACAGCATCACGACATCAGGCCACGGCATACGCGGCTCGTTGTACTTCACCACACGACTCAGGTTCGGAATATTTAATGCCCCACGGCCAATCATCACCGCATCGCATCCGCTGATAGCCATACAGTCCTGGGCGCTTTGCCAGTCCCAGATTTCGCCATTCGCGATAACCGGAATGGTAAGCCGCTGGCGGATCTCACCGATCGCCCGCCAGTTGATATGTTCGGCCTTATAGCCCTGTTCCTTGGTTCGGCCATGCACCGCCAGCTCGCTGGCGCCCGCCTGCTGAACGGCATCAGCAATTTCAAACTGCCTGTCGCTGTTGTCCCAACCCAGACGCACTTTCACCGTCACGGGGAGATGATCCGGAACCGCCTCGCGCATGGCTTTTGCGCCCCGGTAGATGAGTTCAGGATCTTTTAATAACGTTGCGCCACCGCCGCTGCCGTTGACCAGCTTCGACGGGCAGCCACAGTTCAGATCGACACCAAACGAGCCCAGTTCTACCGCGCGCGCCGCGTTCTCCGCCAGCCACAGCGGATACTGCCCCAGCAACTGTATGCGCACCCGCGTGCCGGATGGCGTCCGGCTATTGTTATGCAGTTCCGGGCAGAGCCGATGGAATACTTTTGCCGGCAGGAGCTGATCTACCACGCGCACAAACTCGGTGATGCACAGATCGTAATCATTCACTTCAGTCAGCAGCTCGCGCACCAGTGAGTCGAGCACGCCTTCCATCGGCGCCAGTAAAACACGCATATCGTCACCCGCAAAAAAAGAGGCGCTATGGTAGCGCCTCCGTTCGGGAGATTAAAGAGGCTCAGCGCGGCAACAGGCAGTTATCTTCTTTCCAGCCGTACAGCCATTCCATACCACGATAAAATTCCGCCTGAGATTTGCCTTTCCACAGCAGATTACGCACCTGGCGCTCGACGCCTGCGGCGTGGTACACACGTCCCATTTCGCGCGTCGACCAGACGATGCGCGCAGTACGCGGAATACGCACCGACTCATACAAGGCAAAGGCATCAGCCGCATCGCCGTCACACTGCTGTAACGCCTTACCGAGAGTGACAGCATCTTCAAGCGCCATACAGGCGCCCTGCGCCATATATTGTGCCACCGGATGCGCAGCATCACCCACCAGCGTAATGCGGTCGGTCCCCCATTTCTCTACCGGTTCGCGGTCAGCGGTGGACCAACGACGCCATGAGGTCGGCTTATCCAGCATCTGACGCGGACGCGCATGAATACCGGCAAAATAGGAGAGCACTTCCTCTTTACTGCCATCCTTTACCCCCCACTCCTCCTGCTGACGACTGTGGAAGGTCACCACCAGGTTATACTGCTTGCCGCCGCGCAGTGGATAGTGCACCAGGTGGCAGTGCGGTCCGGCCCATAGCACCGGCGCGTTAATGCGCAAATCTTCCGGCATATCATCGCAATCAATCACCGCGCGATAGACCACGTGCCCGGTCACGCGTGGCGCATCGCCAATCAGAGACTGACGCACAACCGACTTCACACCGTCACAGCCCACCAAAATATCCGCTGTCCAGCTGTTACCGTGCTCATCAAATACCGTCACATCATCTTCTGTCTGGCGAATATCAACCACGTTAGTTGAAGTGCGATACTCAACGTTGGGATGAACCAGTGCCGCTTCCCAGACAGAAGCATGAATATCAACCCGATGGATAACCGCATAAGGACCGCCAAAGTGATCGCGGAACGCCTGCCCGGTTTCAATATGTACAACCTCTTTCGCGTTTACCGCATCCATCATGGTGATGTGATCGGTAAAAACGGCGCGCTGACGAGCGACGTCACCCACGCCAAGGCTGTCCAGAGCAGAAAACGCGTTCGGCCCGAGCTGAATGCCCGCACCAATCTCACCAATCTCGTGCGCTTTCTCCAGCAACATCACTTTAATGCCTTGACGGGCCAGCGATAGCGCGGTCGCCGCGCCGCCAATCCCGCCACCCACGATAATTGCGCGTGTCACTTTAGCCATTGTCGTTCTCCTTATCAGGCTGGAATTTTGTCTTGTTGATTCTCGGGTGCGGCGGCGATAAACGCCGGAAGCTGGGTACAGGCATCATATACCGCCTTACAGCGCGGATAACCGCTCAGATCACAGCCCATACGTAACGCGTTCGCCCACTGCGGGATCAGACAGCAATCCGCCAGCGTCGGCGCATTCCCCACGCAGAACGTCCCCGAGTGACTCTGGCGCAGCATCTGTTCAACCGCGCTTAACCCTTGCTGGATCCAGTGCGCATACCAGCGTTTTTTATCCTCTTCACTGACCTTTAGCTCTTCGCTCAGGTAGCGCAGTACCCGCATGTTATTCACGGGATGGATATCACAAGCGATGGCATAAACAATTTCCAGCACCCGGCTGCGCGTCGGGAAGTCGGCTGGCAGCAGCGGCGACTGCGGAAAGTGACCATCCAGCCAGTCGGTTATCGCCAGCGACTGCCCGAGTGATTCTCCCTCATCAGTGACCAGCGTCGGTACAAGCCCTACCGGGTTCATCCGCCGGTAGGCCAGCTCGTTCTGCTGACCGATGCGAATGTTGACGCCCACCGTCTGGTAATCAAGCCCCTTCAGCGCCAGCGCAATGCGTACGCGATATGACGCGGAGCTGTTAAAGAAACTGTACAGCTTCATCATCCACCTCAGACAATCTTCACAGCGATGGGGGTTAAACCGTCTACATTGCCGGTGATCACATCTCCTTTCACCACTGCGCCCACGCCCTCTGGCGTGCCTGTGTAGATCAAATCACCCGGCTGTAGTTCGAAAAAGCCGGACAGATAGCTAATCGTTTCATTAACGGACCAGATGAGGTGGCGAATATCGCTACGCTGATGATCGTCGCCGTTGACCTGCAACCAGATAGGCGCGTTGTTAACATCCGCACTTTCGCTGGCTTTATGCAGCGGCGCGATGGGGGCTGAGAGATCAAATGCTTTGCCGATTTCCCACGGACGCCCCATCTGGCGCATCTCCATCTGCCTGTCGCGGCGGGTCATATCCAGACCAGTGGCATAGCCCCAGATATATTCGTGCGCTTTTTCCAGCGGTATATCGCTGCCCTTTTTACCGATCGCCACCACCAGCTCTATCTCATAGTGATAGTTATCGGTCTGCGACGGGTATGGCAGCTCGAGGGTTTGACCGGCCGCCACCGGAACCACCGCATCGGCAGGTTTACAGAAGAAGAACGGCGGTTCGCGATCCGGATCAAAACCCATTTCACGCGCATGAGCGGCATAGTTGCGGCCCACGCAGTAAACGCGACGCACGGGAAACTGTTCATTACTGCCAACGACCGGAACGGTAACAGGCGCTTGTGGTTCGAATACGTATTGCGTCATTTTCTCTCTCCCAAATTAATAACGTGCTTCACGGAACAACCCCAGCGCTTCCTGAACCGGTCTGTCCGAAAAACTAAATAAGACGGCATCTTCGTGGGCCTGGAATGACACGCCGTGCCAGGTTGGCACCACGAAGATATCTTTTGGCGAAAAATTTAAAGTCTCGGTGCCGATGGTGACCTGCCCGCTTCCTTCCACCACGTGATAGATAGTGCTGTCGGTGGTACGCGCCATCCGCGAGGAAAAGCCCTTCGGCAACAGTTGTAAAAAGGTCCCCATTGAAGGCATGGGATAACCACCGGTTACCGGGTTGACGTAACGCATCTTGTAACCGTCCCACTCATCGGCGTCGCCCATGCGGGTCAGGTCATGCAGCGCTTCACGGCTGCGATCGTAGCGATAGTTGAAAATTGGCGATGAGTTACCCTTCTGATGACGCAGCGGCAGCATATTGGCCGCGTAGCGTGGTAAGTAATCCCCTTCCTTGCGCGTGACTGGTTGCTGATCCTCCGGGTAATCTTCCGCAAAGCCGCAACCCAGCAGATTCACCAGTGGCAGATCCAGACCGTCCAGCCACACCACCGGTTCACTGCCTGGGTTGCCGTGGTCGTGCCAGCGCCACTGTGGCGTCAGAATAAAATCGCCTTCATGCATTTGGGTGCGCTCGCCATCCACCGCAGTAAATGCCCCTGTCCCTTCGACAATAAAGCGCAGCGCAGACTGATTATGCCGGTGACTCGGGGCAACCTCGCCCGGCATGATTAACTGCAATCCGGCGTACAGCGTTGGGGTGATTGAAGACTGTCCGCGCAGCATGGGGTTTTCCAGCACCAGTACGCGACGAATCGCCTCTTTCGCGCCAATCAGATCGCCGCTTTCCAGCAGCAACGGGCGGATCTCCTGATAGTTCCAGTACGCAGGAGCACAATGTGCGTTCGGCGTTGGCGGTACCAGGCGGTGCAGAGACTCCCACAGAGGGGTCAGATTCTGCCCGGAAATATGCTGGTAAAACTGCTGACGGCTGTTCTTAACATCCTGATTAAGTTCTGACATAGAGATTCTCCTTATTTGTTCACGATGCCTACGCGTGACAACGCGTCAGGGACAGAGGCCGACTGGCGGATAACAACCGTCAGCAGCATAAGCATCACCGCGCTGATGGCCGCCGGAACGGCAATAATGAAAAACAGGTTATCGAATGAGAAATTCATCGCCATCATCACGCCGCCGGAGAGCGAGCCGACAATCGCGCCGCAGCGGCCAATCGCATTAGACCAGCTGACGCCCGTGGCCCGGCTCTGCGTCGGATAAAGCGTGGCGGTTAAAGCATTCAGGCCCACCTGCGAACCGCTGATGCCGATGCCGGTGCCAAAAATGGCCAGCGCCATCAGCCACAGGCCGTTCTCGCTCAGGCCAATCATGACAATACACACCGCACCCAACGCATAGCTCACTGCCAGCACGCGAAAAGGATTGTATTTATCCATCAGCACTCCCAGCACCAGCGCACCGAGCGTACCGCCAATCTGAAAGGCGGCGGTCACCCATGAGGCATGCTGCAGGTCAATTCCGCGATGGTTAAGCAGCGTTGGCATCCAGCTGGAGAGCAGATAAATAATCAGCAGGCTCATAAAGAACACCACCCATAACATCAGGGTAATGGGCAACTGTTGCCCGACGAACAGCTGGCGAATGCTGCCTTTGGCAATCGCGGCGCCCTCGTTGAGATAAAATTGGGTATTGTCATAACGTTCCCGGGTGATGGCGCTGACGGTTCTGGCAATCACGTTTTGCGGCAACTGACGACGAACCTGCCAGCGCGGGGATTCCGGCAGCGCAAACAGCAGAGCCACAAACAGCATCAGCGGTAGCACGCCTCCCAGCACCAGGATGCCGTGCCAGCCAATAACCGGCACCAGCTGTGCGCTGACAATCCCACCCATCGCCGAGCCCAGGGTAAAACCGCAGAACATCATGGTGACCAGTGCGCCACGCCGACGCGCTGGCAGGTATTCTGAGGTCATAGTGATAGTATTTGGCATCGCGCCGCCCAGGCCTAACCCGGTAAGGAAGCGCAAAAAAACCAGCGTTTGCAGATCGGGGGAAAAAGCCGAAATCAGGCTCAGTGCGCCGAACAGCGCCACGCAGAGTTCAATCACCCGTTTGCGGCCAAAACGATCCGATAGCGGACCGCAGAGCAGTGCGCCAGCGGTCAGACCCAGCAGGCCTGCGCCAAACAGCGGCGCCAGATCTCCGGCCGTCAGTTGCCAGTGGGTGCGAATGTCGGGCGCGATAAAACCAATAGCTGCGGTATCAAAACCGTCGAGCATGACGACCAAAAAACAGCAAATGATAACGCGCCACTGGGTCTTACCGACGGGGGCGGAATCGATCAGTGCTTGTAGATCACGTTGTTGAGTCATAGTGAATGCCTCAGTGCAGGTAGAGTAGATGTCTGTTTTGTTTTAGGTATGTTGCGACTTTGTATGTTTGGAGATGAAATGTACAATGGCTTTTCATGCAGAGGCATAACCTGGAGGTTATAGCAAATGGCTAACTGGGCGCAGAAACTTAAGTTACACCACCTGCAAACGCTTATTGCGCTGGGCGAACAGGGGAATTTGACTCACGTCGCCCGAATGATGAATATCACCCAGCCAGCGTTGTCAAAATGGTTATCACAGCTCGAAGATGAGATGGGTATCACACTCTTTGAACGTCATAGCAAAGGCTTACGCCCTTCAGAAGGCGGCAAGCTGCTACTGCAGCATGCCCAACGCCTGATCAATGATATGGAACGTTCACAGTATGAAATCGCCCGTTTTAAGCAGGGAGGCCTGGTAGGGAGTCTGAAGATTGGCTGCTCGCCGGTGGCGACGGACTGCGTTTCACAGGCGATACTGGGTTTGCTCACAGAGCTGCCGACCTTGCATCTTAATATTGAAGAGAAGGTGATGACCCCGCTGCTGCACGATCTGCTCGCGGGTTCGGTGGATGTGGTGGTCGGACGCGTCGGTGGCCGGGCGCTTCAGTTGCCGCTCAATTACCAGGTGCTGTATACCGAGCCGGTCTGTTTCGTCGCGCGCCCCGACCATCCGCTGGCAAAATATCCCCTGCTCACCTGGCATGATCTGGCTAACTGGCGCTGGATTGTCTGGCCGACGGGAACGCCCATCCGGATAAGCATTGACAACGCGCTGGTAGATAACGGCGTCATGCTACCGGAAAACATCATTGAATCGGCATCGATAAACGTCAGCACCAACCTGCTGCAAAGTAGCGACATGATCTCTATTCTTTCTCTACGCCTGGCGCAGCGTTATGCCGCCCAGGGACAGCTGGCTATCCTGAATCTGCCGAAGATTGAACAAAAAGGCAGCGTAGGCGTGTTCTGGCGCAACAATGAAACGCCCACGACCGCCCTGAATCGTTTTCTGTATTACCTGGCACAGGTTTAACGTGAACAGTTAGGGCCATCGCCCAATGTTCCAGATATCTATTTCTTCTATGCTTAGAATTCATGATGTGATCGGTAGCACGTTTTGAAGTTTAATTGTATGATGAATCAGTCTCGTCAAGGGTTTCAACTATGAGCAAAGCACTGAACATTATCTGGCAATATTTGCGCGCATTCGTCCTGATTTATGCCTGCCTCTATGCAGGTATTTTTCTTGCATCGCTACTCCCCATCACCATTCCGGGCAGCATTATCGGCATGCTGATTCTGTTTGTCTTACTGGCTTTGCAGGTGTTACCGGCAAA
Organism: Citrobacter sp. 21OH12SH02A-Citro; assembly: GCF_027919895.1. Lineage (NCBI taxonomy): Bacteria > Pseudomonadati > Pseudomonadota > Gammaproteobacteria > Enterobacterales > Enterobacteriaceae > Citrobacter > Citrobacter sp. 21OH12SH02A-Citro. The sequence goes on along the minus strand of NZ_CP114801.1, from coordinate 1,705,472 downwards.
ATGGGTTAACCCCGGCTGCTATGTGCTGATTCGCTATATGGCCCTGCTGTTTGTCCCGATTGGCGTGGGGATCATGCAGTACTTTGATCTGCTCCGTGCGCAATTTGGTCCGGTGGTGGTGTCCTGTACCATCAGTACGCTGGTCGTTTTCCTGGTGGTGAGCTGGAGTTCTCACATTGTGCACGGTGAGCGCAAAATCGTTGGGCAAAAAGGGTCTAAAGAATGATGTCGTATATCTGGTGGTCGTTACCCCTTACGCTGGCGGTATTTTTTGGCGCACGTAAGCTGGCTGCACGATTTAAAATGCCGCTATTGAACCCGCTACTGGTCGCCATGGTGGTGATCATTCCCATTCTGATGCTGACCGGAATTCCCTACGATCACTATTTCAAAGGCAGTGAGGTGCTGAACGATTTACTGCAACCTGCCGTGGTCGCGCTGGCCTATCCGTTATACGAACAGCTGCACCAGATTCGCGCTCGCTGGAAATCAATTATTGCCATCTGCTTTGCGGGGAGCCTTGTGGCGATGGTCACAGGTACAACAATCGCCTTGTTGATGGGCGCATCGCCGCAAATTGCTGCGTCAATCATGCCGAAATCGGTAACCACGCCTATCGCTATGGCAGTGGGAGGCAGTATTGGTGGTATTCCGGCCATCAGCGCCGTGTGCGTCATTTTTGTTGGTATCCTCGGGGCTGTGTTTGGTCATACTTTGCTCAATGCGATGCGTATTCGCACCAAAGCCGCACGTGGACTGGCTATGGGTACCGCGTCGCACGCCCTGGGTACCGCACGCTGTGCAGAGCTGGACTATCAGGAAGGCGCGTTTAGCTCTCTGGCGCTGGTTATTTGCGGCATTATCACCTCGTTGGTCGCCCCATTCCTGTTCCCGATTATTCTGGCCCTGGTCGGTTAACCTTCAATTTTTGGCTAATTATTTGCGATGCGTTGCACATTTTTAATTTAAGTTTCATAAGTTGCATACACAATGAGATTTGGATCACATATAAAGCCGTAACAGGCCCGTAAACTACGATTCCATTACATTGTTATGAGGCATCGCCATGCATCCACGTTTTCAAACTGCTTTTGCCCAACTCGCGGATAACTTGCAATCAGCCCTGGCGCCTGTTCTGGCGGATGCGCATTTCCCCGCCATGCTGACTGCTGAGCAGGTCTCTTTGCTGAAACGCGAATCGGGACTGGACGAAGACGCGCTGGCATTCGCTCTACTGCCGCTGGCTGCGGCCTGCGCGCGTACTCCGCTGTCCAACTTCAACGTTGGGGCAATTTCTCGCGGCATCAGCGGCACCTGGTACTTCGGTGGGAACATGGAGTTCCTGGGGGCGACCATGCAGCAAACCGTTCATGCCGAGCAAAGCGCCATTAGCCATGCCTGGCTGCGCGGTGAAAAAGGGCTCGCCGCCATCACCGTCAACTACACGCCGTGCGGCCACTGTCGCCAGTTTATGAACGAACTGAACAGCGGACTGGATTTACGTATTCATCTGCCGGGACGTGCGCCACACGTGCTGCGCGATTACCTGCCAGATGCCTTCGGACCGAAAGATCTGGAGATTAAAACGCTGCTGATGGACGATCAGGATCACGGCTTCGCGCTGCAGGGCGATGCGTTGACCCAAGCGGCTATCACCGCCGCCAACAGATGTCATATGCCGTACAGCAACTCCCCAAGCGGCGTGGCGCTGGAATGTAAAGATGGTCGAATTTTTAGCGGTAGCTATGCGGAAAATGCCGCCTTCAACCCGACCCTGCCGCCGCTGCAAGGCGCGTTAAACCTGTTGAACCTTAACGGTTATGACTACCCGGATATCCAGCGTGCTGTGCTGGCTGAAAAAGCCGATGCGCCGTTGATTCAGTGGGATGCGACCTCCGCTACCCTGAAAGCGCTGGGCTGCAATAATATTGAGCGCGTGCTGCTCGGTTAATTGCCTGGCGCTACGCTTATCTGGCCTGCAATCGCTCCAGGTTGTCGGCCAGATTTGCTGTTGCTACCATCCAACAGGGCCGTTTTGCTGAAAATCCCCTCAATCAGATTGCTGTTTCTTGCGCTACGTCTTCCGGTACAGTAGCCTGATTGAAATTCCATCCAAATAACGAGTTTTCTGCATGTTAAAGCGCGTGTTTTACAGCCTGTTAGTCCTGGTAGGCTTGTTGCTTTTGACTGTGCTTGGGCTCGACAGGTGGATGAGCTGGAAGACCGCTCCCTACATCTACGACGAATTGCAGGATTTACCCTACCGCCAGGTCGGTGTGGTCCTGGGCACGGCGAAATACTATCGCACCGGCGTCATCAACCAGTATTACCGCTACCGCATTCAGGGCGCATTGAACGCCTATAACAGCGGAAAGGTAAACTATCTGCTGCTGAGCGGCGACAACGCGCAGCAAAGCTACAACGAACCCATGACGATGCGTAAAGATCTGATTGCCGCAGGTGTCGATCCCGCTGACATCGTGCTTGATTACGCCGGGTTCCGGACGCTCGATTCAATTGTACGAACCCGCAAGGTGTTCGATACCAACGATTTCATCATTATTACTCAGCGATTCCACTGTGAGCGCGCCTTGTTTATTGCGCTGCATATGGGCATCCAGGCCCAGTGCTATGCGGTGCCCTCACCAAAAGATATGCTCACCGTGCGGGTACGTGAATTTGGCGCCCGCTTTGGCGCACTGGCCGATCTCTATATTTTCAAACGTGAACCCCGCTTTTTAGGTCCGCTGGTGCCCATCCCTACCATGCATCAGGTACCGGACGATGCACAGGGATATCCGGCGGTCACGCCTGAACAACTACTCGAATTACAAAAGAAACAAGGAAAATAAGCATGGATGTACAAACCCTTTTCGTCGTGTTGGCCTTTCTGCTCATTCCCGTATTTTGTTTTCGCGAAGCATGGAAAGGCTGGCGCTCTGGGGCAGTAGATAAAATTAAAAAGAATGCGCGCGAACCGGTTTACGCTTATCGCAATCAAGAGCCCCTGCAATTTTGGTCTTATGTGCTGGTTTATGCCGGGTGCGGATGTTTATCCTTCGGGATGGTTATTTACTTAGTCTTTTATCGCTAAAGAATTTTCCTTTATATTAGCATTTGAGAATAGCTAATATTTTGATAATAGTTACCATTTCAATGTAAGGGATTAATGCTGCCCGCCAGCATTTCCCTCAGACTATCTTCTATTTGTGAATCCTTTCACAGAATACTCTTCCTGCAGTGCTTAGCCTTAAGAATAGCCTTCACTTTTTATATTTTGTTATTAACGGTTTGCCTTAATTTACTCAAGCATTAAGGAAGAAAATATGCCACAACAAAATTATCTGGATGAGCTCACGCCTGCTTTTACCCCATTATTAGCAATAAAAGAGGCTTCCCGCTGTTTATTATGTCACGACGCCCCCTGTAGTCATGATTGCCCGGCGCAAACAGACCCAGGGAAATTTATTCGCTCTATTTATTTTCGTAATTTTAAAGGCGCTGCCGAAACTATCCGCGAAAATAATGCGCTCGGTGCGGTGTGCGCCCGGGTTTGCCCAACCGAAAAATTATGCCAGCGCGGATGTACGCGCTCAGGAATTGATAAACCTATCGATATTGCACGTCTGCAACGCTTTATTACCGATTTTGAACAGCAGACCGCAATGAAAATCTATCAGCCGGCAACAAAAACGCTCGGCAAGGTAGCTATCATCGGGGCGGGTCCGGCAGGGTTACAGGCCAGCGTAACGCTAAGTAATCTTGGTTATGATGTCACAATCTTCGAAAAACAGGCCCAGCCAGGTGGCTGGTTGCGTTATGGCATTCCTGAGTTTCGTCTGCCGCAGGCAGTTTTGGATCTTGAAATTGCCCGTATCGTTGAAATGGGCGTGACCATCAAGTGCAATTGTGAAGTCGGCAATGCCCTTTCCGTTGAGCAACTCAAAGCAGAATACCGCGCCGTACTGGTTACCGTAGGGATGTCTTACGGTTCAACATTACCTCTGTTTGAGAGGGCGAATCACGTCGAAATCGCCGTCGATTTTCTGCAACGAGCCCGCCAATCCAACGGCGATATTACCGTCGCACAAAGTGCATTAATCATCGGAGGTGGCGACGTGGCGATGGATGTCGCCAGTACGTTGAAGCTGCTGGGCTGCCCGTCAGTCACCTGTGTCGCGCGTGAAGAACTCGCCGACTTCCCGGCCAGCGACAAAGAATTCAGCAGCACACAGGCTTTAGGGGTGTCGATAATTGACGGCTTCACGCCCGTGGCGGTTAGCGGAAATCGAGTCACCTTTAAGCACGTACGTCAGCCTGGAGAACTCACGCTTGAAGCCGAACAGATTATTCTCGCCGTCGGCCAACATGCTCAGCTTGATAATTTCGCCGCGTTAAAACCACAGCGCAATCTTATCGATACGCACAATTATCAAACCGCCGATCCGGCTCTGTTTGCTGCGGGCGATATTGTTAAAGGCGATAAAACCGTTGTTTACGCCGTGAAAACGGGAAAAGAAGCCGCTCAGGCCATTCATCACTATTTAGAGGGAGCTTGCTCATGTTAACGAAAGATCTTTCTATTACTTTTTGCGGCGTCAAATTCCCCAACCCGTTCTGCCTCTCTTCCTCTCCGGTGGGCAACTGTTATGAAATGTGCGCCAAAGCCTATGATAGCGGCTGGGGTGGCATTGTTTTTAAAACGATCGGGTTCTTTATTGCTAATGAAGTCTCCCCACGTTTTGACCATCTCACCAAAGAAGATACCGGCTTTATTGGCTTCAAAAACATGGAACAAATTGCCGAGCATCCGTTGGAGGAGAATCTGGCCGCAATTCGCCGACTGAAACAGGACTACCCGGACAAAGTCCTGATTGCGTCGATTATGGGGGAAAATGAGCAGCAATGGCAGGAACTGGCCCGCCTGGTTGAAGACGCGGGTGCAGACATGATCGAGTGTAACTTCTCGTGCCCGCAAATGACCTCACATGCCATGGGTAGCGATGTAGGGCAAAGCCCTGAGCTGGTTGAAAAGTATTGTCGGGCCGTTAAACGCGGCTCGTCCCTGCCGATGCTGGCGAAAATGACACCGAACATTGGTGATATGTGTGAGGTGGCTCTGGCAGCAAAACACGGAGGTGCCGACGGTATCGCGACCATCAATACGGTTAAATCCATCACGAATATCGATCTGAACCGAAAAATCGGGATGCCGGTCGTCAACGGTAAATCCAGTATTTCCGGCTACTCCGGCAAGGCCGTTAAACCTATTGCTTTGCGATTTATCCAACAACTGCGCATGCACCCTGAACTGCGCGATTTCCCGATTAGCGGCATCGGGGGAATTGAGACCTGGGAAGATGCCGCCGAGTTTTTACTGTTAGGCGCGGCCACGCTGCAGGTGACCACCGGGATCATGCAGTACGGCTACCGGATTGTGGAGGACATGGCCAGCGGGCTGTCACATTACCTCGCCGATCAAGGGTTTGACTCACTGGAGGAGATGGTTGGTCTTGCCAATGCCAATATCATCCCCGCGGAGGATCTTGACCGTAGCTACATCGTCTACCCGTACATCCATCTTGATAAATGCGTTGGCTGTGGCCGCTGCTACATCTCCTGTTATGACGGCGGACATCAGGCGATGGAATGGAATGAGGAAACCCGCACACCGCATTGCAACACAGAAAAATGTGTGGGATGCCTGTTGTGTGGTCACGTTTGTCCGGTAGCCTGTATTGAGCTGGGTGAAGTGAAATTTAAACCCGGTGAGAAAGAGCATGCGTTAACGTTGTAACGCTGACAAAAAAGCCCGGTACAGATTACGCTGCACCGGGCTTTTTGCGGTATACGATTACTTCTTACGCGCGTACTTCAGTGAGTCCAGCGCAACCGCGAAGATGATAATGCCGCCCTTGATAATGTACTGCCAGTAAGGGTTCACGCCAATGTAGGTCAGACCGTAGTTGATGACGGTGAAGATAATCACACCGGTCACCACGCCAAACACGGTCCCTACCCCGCCGCTGAACGACACGCCGCCAACCACGCACGCCGCAATCGCATCCAGCTCATACATAAAGCCGAGGTTGTTAGTCGCCGAGCCGATACGCCCGGCTTCGAGCAAACCACCGAAGGCATAAAACACGCCAGACAACGCATAGATGATCAGCAGGTTCAGCGCAACGTTGACCCCGGACACTTTTGCGGCTTCAGGGTTTCCGCCGATGGCGAAAATGTTTTTACCGAAGCGGGTCTTGTTCCACAGCACCCAGACAAACGCCACCGCAATCAGCGCATAGAAGGTAATGTAGGAGAGGCGGAAACTACCCAGCGCAATAAAGCCCTGTGCGAAGGTGGAGAATCCGCTGTCAAAGCCAGAAATTGGCGATGCGCCGACAAAGTCGTAGTACAGGGAGTTGATCCCGTAAACGATGATCATCGTACCCAGGGTGGTAATAAACGGCGTCACATTCAGATAAGCAATGATAATACCGTTCACCAGACCGATAATGGCGCCAATCACGCAAACAATCAGCACGACTACGATGATTGGCATTGTAGCCATTTCCGGGAACACCTTGTTGGCGTTCTCCATCGACTGTAGCAAGGTTGCCGCCACGACTGCCGCCAGGCCAACCTGACGTCCCGCCGACAGGTCTGTCCCTTGGGTAACAATCAGCCCGGCCACGCCCAATGCGATAATAATACGCACCGAGGATTGCGTCAGAATATTACTCAGGTTCAGTAAGCTTAAGAAAGTGGGATCCTGGAAAATAATAATCGCCAGCAAAACTAAAAGAACAACGTAAATTCCGCCTTCTTTCAGATAAGTAAGAAAACTTTTCTTATTTAACGCACTCATGAGGAGCCCCTAATCTTAAAGGTGCAAAGACGCAAGACGGAGGATTTCGTTTTGCGTTGTTGTTTTAGTGTCAACAATTCCGGCAACGAGACCATTGCTCATCACCAGAATACGATCGGTAATACCTAGCAGCTCCGGCATTTCAGAGGAAATAATAATAATCCCCTTATCCTTTTTCGCGAGTTCAGCAATCAGCTGATAAATTTCAAATTTCGCGCCGACATCGATACCACGCGTGGGTTCATCTAACATCAGGATTTCTGGCTGCGTTAATAACCAGCGACCAATAACCACCTTTTGCTGATTACCACCGGACAGTGAACCGATTTGTGTTCGATGGCCCGGCGTTTTCACCCTCATTGAGTCAATTACCCACTGGGTATCACTCTTCATGCGGGAATTATCCAGCAGACCAACTTTATTTTTATAGTTTTGGATATTGGAGATTAACGAGTTAAAACCAATATCCAGATACGCGTAAATACCGGTTGAGCGGCGCTCTTCCGTGACCAGTGCAAAACCATGGTTAATGGCCTCATTTGCGCTGTGGTTATTAATCTTTTTGCCGTGTAGCGTAATCGTACCCGATGATTTCTCACGAATACCAAAAAGCGTTTCAACGATATCAGTACGTTTTGCGCCGACCAGCCCGGCAATCCCGAGAATTTCCCCTTTGTGCAAATCAAACGAGATATCACGAATCGACGGCTGACGCAGCGAGGTCAGGTTACGCACTTGCAGAATGACTTCACCGGGTTTGTTTTCTTTATCCGGAAAACGTTGGTTCAGTGAACGGCCGACCATCATGGAGATGATCTTATCCATATCCAGCCCTTCCAGCGGCTGGGTCGCAATCCACTGGCCATCGCGCAGCACGGTAATTTCATCGCATAGCTGGAAGATTTCTTCCATCTTGTGAGAAATATAAACAATACCGCATCCACGCTCTTTCAGCTTACGGATAATGGTAAACAGATGATTAACTTCTTTCTCGGTTAACGATGACGTTGGCTCATCCATGATGACGATTTTTGCGTCATAGGAGAACGCTTTCGCAATTTCAATCATCTGCATTTGAGAAACGGATAATGTACCAACGCGCGCACGCGGATCGATATCAATATCCAGCTCATCAAATATCGCTTTGGTATCGCGGTACATTTTGTCCTGATCGACAAACATGCCTTTGGTGGGATAGCGTCCCAGCCACATGTTATCCATCACAGAACGTTGTAATACCAGGTTTAATTCCTGGTGTACCATCGAAATACCATTTTCAAGCGCTTCTTTAGCAGAATGAAAATCGATTTCTTTACCCTGAAATAAAATACTACCGGAATCTTTTTGATAGATGCCGAAAAGACATTTCAATAATGTTGATTTCCCCGCGCCATTCTCCCCCATTAAGGCATGAATAGAATGTGGGCGGACTTTTAAATTGACATTATCAAGAGCCTTAACGCCGGGGAAGGACTTGTTGATGCCGGTCATTTCCAACAAGTATTCGCCTGACGACTGAGTATGTGTGCTGACCATAATTATACCTTGTTGGCCTTGCAGAGTGCGTTATTAAGGGCGCAATGACATTGCGCCCAAAGACGGAGTATTTACTTATTGGTAAACTCTGCCAGATTATCTTTATCGACACCTACGTACGGAACGCGAACAATTTTGTTCTCAATTTTCCAGTTAGTGCCATCTGCCGCACCTTTGCCGTCAGCCAGGTTTTTCGCCAGATCGAAGGTGGCTTTCGCCTGGTTGTTGGCGTCGTTCAGCACGGTACCAGCCATTGCGCCAGATTTCACCAGAGCCAGCGCTTCAGGCAGCGCATCCACACCAAATACCGGTACGCTGGTTTTGTTGTGCGCTTTCAGCGCTTCAACTGCGCCCATTGCCATCGCATCGTTGTTTGCGATAACCACTTCGATTTTGTTGGCGTTCGGACCGGACATCCACGCATCCATTTTATCTTTTGCCTGAGCGGTATCCCACATTGCAGTATCTAACTGCAGTTGCTCAGTTTTAATGCCTTTATCGTTCAGCTCTTTAATCACGTAAGTGGTACGTGCTTCAGCGTCCGGGTGTCCCGGTTCGCCTTTCAGCAGAACAAACTGAATTTTGCCGTCTTTGTTCAGGTCCCAGTTCGGATTCGCTGCCCAGTGTTTGGCGATCAAATCACCCTGAATAATACCGGACTCTTTAGAGTCGGTACCGACGTAAAACGCTTTGTCATAGCTGTCCAGCGCCTTACGAGAAGGTTCTTTGTTAAAGAACACGATCGGTACGTTCTGCCCGCGTGCTTTTTCAATGACCGTGCCTGCCGCTGCCGGGTCAACCAGGTTAATCGCCAGTGCTTTAACGCCTTTTGCCAGCAGCACGTCGATCTGGTCGTTTTGTTTGGACTGGTCGTTCTGCGAGTCATTCATCAGCAGCTGTACATCTGGCGCCGCTTTGGCATCTTTTTCAATAGCCTTACGTACTACAGACATAAAGTTATCGTCATACTTATAGATAGTCACACCAATGCGGGTATCAGCAGCGTGCGCAGCCGCGCCGAATAACATGCTTGCCATTACAGCAGACAGGGTCAACACCTTCTTATTCATGGTATCTCCGGTTTTATTATGCAGGGTAGTACTTGAGATAAATGCTCGGCAGGCAGAACGTTACTGAAGTGTTACTGAACGCCGAAGCTCACTTTTAAAAAATATTTCTTCCGTGTCTGGCAACGCTCCAAAAACAGGCTTTAATTTTTGTTTAAGGCACCTTTACCTCGGTGAAAGTGATTATTCACCGTTACATAGTAGTTACAGCGCAACAAACAGTGTCATCATAGCTATCGCATTGTTAATATACTGTGAATTTACTCACATATTGAAAGCGGTTACATCGCGCAACGTTATGAGTTAGTGATCGGTGCCGCATTCTGCCGAAGCGCCACAGAATGGCGACGCACCAGCGTCGGCATAAAGCAATGCGTCGCCTCCGGGTCTAACGTGCCTGCAGCCCCCTGTAGCGCAAGCTCCGTCGCCATTTTTGCCATGGAGGCAATGGGATAGCGTACGGTGGTCAGTTGCGGATCGGTGTAACGCGCGATAGGAATATCATCAAAGCCAATGATAGAAAGGTGTATTGGAATAGCGATGCCGTTATCTTTTAGCGCAGTCAGCGCGCCGGCAGCCATATTGTCGTTATAGGCGAAAACCGCCGTCAGTTGTAAGTTACGTCCCAGCAGTTCTACCATCGCAGACTCTCCGCCCTGCATATCGGGCGAACCGGTGCCGACCCAACTTTCTGCCGCAACAATCCCCTGCTCTTTCAGGGCTGTTAACCACCCTTCTTTGCGCATGGTGTCATCTTCAATGCGGTGGCTTGACGCCAGATAACCGATGCGTTGATGACCATTATTCAGCAGCATTCGGGTCGCCATTTTGGCACCGCTGATGTCATCCAGACAGACGCAGCGGTGGGCGTAACCCGGCACCAGACGATTTATCAGCACCATGCCGGGGATCTGATCCATAAACTCGGCCAGTTCCCGATCGCTCAGTGCTTTCGAGTGTACAATCAGTGCGTTACAGCGCTGACGAATCAACACCTCAATGGCATGACGTTCTTTTTCAGCCTCATGATAGCTGTTGCCAATCAGGACATACTTCTGATGCTGCTGGGCAACCATATCCACGGCTTTTACCAGCGCGCCAAAAAAGGCGTCTGATACATCCATGACCACAACACCAATCGTGTCGCTCACCTGCGTCGCCAGCGCTTGCGCGTTGGCATTAGGTCGATAGCCCAGCAGAGTAACTGCCTTCATTACCGCTTCACGCGTATCGGGACGCACCAGCGCACTGTTGTTCAGTACGCGGGAAACGGTCGCTACAGAAACGCCAGACTGTCGTGCCACATCACGTATGGTGATCATATTCACTGCCCTGTTTTAGATTGCGGTTGCCCGCAGACACCCCAGGCTGGGTATTTTGTCAGCACAATGAAACGCACTGCGTGAGAGATGTCACAGGAATGAAAGCGCTTACATCCGTTTTGTTAATGAATGTGATCCAGATCGTTATCTGGATGTACGCGGCAATGATGTCCCCGCAGCACGCAGGGTTAATTGACGCCACAGCCATTCCACCGGGCCCTGGCGGTAAAAACGTAGCCATATGACGGAGAAAAGTAGGTTAACGGCCCAAACCGGAATGACGAAATACAGCAGCTCCAGTCGGTCAAATTTCATAAATAAGCCGACCTGGTAAAACAGCGTGGTGCAGATTAAGGTTTGTAACAGATAGTTAGTTAATGCCATGCGCCCCACACAGGCGATGGCAATGACCCATTTTAAGCGGCTAAGCTGCGGCCAGAAGCCGAACATCAGCGCGGCATAACCGATGGTTTGCAACGGCGCGCCCAGCTCTCGCGGGGCTTGTAGCAAGAAGGCACACCAGCGATATGCCCAGCCCAGATGCCACTGAGCGACGATAGCAGGCAGGTTAATCGCCATCCCGAGAATGACCAGCAGTACACCGGTGCGTCGGTAATGCTGTAAGCTGTACTGCCCTTTTAACCAACCGCTGCGCATCAATGCCGCGCCGAGCAGCATCATCCCCGCCAGTTGCCAGCCGTACTGTGCGCCCAGCGCCAGCAAGCTAGTGGACATCATATCCACGCGATTGCTGACGGCTTCCATTCCACAGTTTATTTTCCAGTATTTTTCATACAGCAACGCTGAGGCATCCGGCGTCCAGGCACGACTGGTTTCACTCCCGGAGATTACCCCCAGCAGCAGCAATACGCCAACTCCCACCAGATAAAGCAGTACGCCGGTGTTAAATAAGCTTTTTACCGACGGCGCATCACGGATCAACCGCCAACAAATCAGGCCGATTAAGCCATATGCCAGCAGAATATCGCCATCCCAGAAGAGTAAACCGTGAATAAAACCCAATAGAACCAGCAGCGTAAGCCGCGACTGGATCCAGCGTTTACCGCGCGGGAGCAGCATTTGCAGGCCGGCACCGAACAGCAGCGCAAACAGCGTGAGGAATTTTACCTGTGCAAAGAGATCGAGCAGCGCCCAGGTCCAGGCGTCGGATAAGGTGATGTTGCCATACCACGCGGGATTGAGGTATGCCGCCTTTGGCAAGCCAAAGGCGCTAATATTGAGAAGCAGGATACCAAGAATGGCGACGCCACGAATAAAATCCAGCGTGACATTACGCTCCATGGTCCCTGCCCTAATCAGTTGTGATGACGTACTGCGCGCAGGAATTCCTGACGCGTGTTCTGGCTGGACTTAAACAATCCGCCAAGAGAAGTGGTCGTGGTCGCACTGGTCGCATCGCGAATGCCACGCGCTTTCACACAGTAATGTACCGCATCAATCGACACCGCCACATTATTCGTCCCGAGCAGAGTTTGCAGCGCGGTGAGAATTTGCTGGGTGAGACGTTCCTGAACCTGCGGACGCTGTGCGAAAAACTGCACAATGCGGTTAATCTTCGACAGACCAATGACCGAATCTTTTGGGATATACGCCACCGTCGCTTTGCCATCGATAGTAACAAAGTGGTGTTCGCAGGTGCTGGTCAGCGTGATATCGCGAACCGTGACCATCTCGTCCACCTTCATTTTGTTTTCAATGACGGTAATTTTCGGGAAGTTGGCGTAGTCGAGGCCGGAGAAAATCTCATCGACATACATTTTCGCAATGCGATGCGGAGTTTCCATCAAACTGTCATCGCTCAAATCGAGATTGAGCAACTGCATAATCTCGGTCATATGGCCCGAGATAAGACGTTTGCGCGTTTCGTTATCCATCTCTTGCACGGGCGGGCGTAGTGGCGTTTCAAGACCACGCGCGACCAGCGCTTCATGAACCAGGGCCGCTTCTTTACTGAGTGATGACATTTCTTCTTCTCCTGCAGGTGGGGCGCCTCTGCCCTGCATGGGGCAAAGTTTTTAGGCTGTATCACAGCCAGAACATTGTGCGTGAGGCGGCGCACATAATCCAGTATTCACCGCGATAATTATTGAAATTGGCACAGCCTTTCAGCGTAGCGATTTCACTTGTCGTTCTACCCGGCGACGTCGAGTGTTAATGTAAAGTTATATAGATGATGAAGTATGTTTGCTCAATGCGGAAGTGAAAGTTGCTCACAGTGCCATGAATAATCTGTATTATGGTGAGTTCGCAAACATATTCAGGTTCAACACAACAAGGAGCCCCGCATGGAAATGCTTGAAGAGCACCGCTGTTTTGAAGGCTGGCAGCAACGCTGGCGTCACGACTCCGCCACGTTAAATTGCACCATGACCTTCAGTATTTTTCTTCCTCCCCCGCGCGATAACACTCCGCCTCCGGTGCTGTACTGGCTGTCGGGTCTGACATGCAATGATGAAAACTTCACGACTAAAGCCGGCGCACAACGCATCGCGGCTGAGCTTGGCATTGTACTGGTGATGCCGGACACCAGTCCGCGCGGCGAGCAGGTTGCCAATGATGATGGCTACGATTTAGGCCAGGGGGCGGGATTTTACCTCAATGCCACCCAACAGCCGTGGGCAACGCATTTTCGCATGTATGACTATCTGCGTGATGAGCTGCCGGCACTGATTCAATCGCAGTTTAACGTCAGCGATCGCTGCGCCATCAGTGGACACTCCATGGGCGGTCACGGCGCATTGATTATGGCGCTGAAAAATCCCGGGAAATACACCAGCATTTCCGCCTTTGCACCGATCGTAAATCCTTGCCGCGTTCCGTGGGGGGAGAAGGCTTTTAGCGCGTATCTGGGTGAAGATAAATCACAGTGGGCCGCGTGGGACAGCTGCGAGTTAATGTTGGCCAGCAAGCCCGCAGACGCGATTCCGACGCTTATTGATCAGGGAGACAGCGATCAGTTTCTCGCCGATCAGCTGCAACCCGCGGTACTAGCCGAAACGGCCCGTCAAACCGCATGGCCAATGACGCTACGCATCCAGCCAGGTTACGACCATAGCTATTACTTTATTGCGTCGTTTATTGAGGATCACCTGCGCTTCCACGCCCAGTATTTGTTGAAGTAACGCCTGAGTGAGGGCGCCAGCCCTCTTCATTTCTCCATCATTCCTTCACTTTTTCTCCTTTTTTCTTTCTCCACTATCCTATTGATTTAAAAGCATTACCCTCAAAACAAGATCAAACACAAATGATTTCGATTATCATTTGTGTTTACAAACATTCATACTTTTGTACAATCCATTCGCTTCTTTACTGAAAAGAGTCCTTAAAAGACAAATACATACAATTGTCATGGCCTTTCACATGACGCGCTGATCGTTACCCTAAATAATTCGAGTTGTATGAACGCGCGTAGCCACGCATCTGCAACTTGAAGTATGCCGGGTAAATTCATTTAAATGGAATGATACAAATGACTATACCTCACGTTAAGGCTGTAGCTGCCGCAGTATGCGTCGCCAGTCTCCCATCACTCGGGCATGCCGCTGAACAAGACACCGTGGTGGTTACCGCCACCGGCTTCGAGCAGAAAATTCAGGACGCCCCCGCTTCGATATCTGTTATTACCAAGCAGCAGATTGAGGACAAAGCCTATCGCGATGTTACCGATGCGCTAAAAGATGTCCCTGGCGTCGTCGTCACCGGCGGGGGTAGCAGCAGCGATATCAGTATTCGTGGTATGGCTTCGCAATACACGCTCTTCCTAGTCAACGGTAAACGCATCAGCACACGCGGCACACGTCCTAACAGCGACAACTCAGGTATTGAGCAAGGTTGGCTGCCGCCACTGGAATCCATCGAGCGTATCGAGGTAATCCGTGGCCCAATGTCATCTCTGTACGGCTCCGATGCGATGGGCGGCGTCATTAACGTCATCACCAAGAAAGTGTCGAATACCAAAGCCTGGACCGGCTCTCTGCACGGCGATGCCACTTTCCAGGAAGACAGAGACTCCGGCGATATTTATCAGACCAATGCCTATGCGTCTGGGCCCCTGATTGACGGATTACTCGGCGCGAAAGTGACCGGGTTATTCTCTCATCGGGCAGAGGACAAAATCCTCAATGGCTACAATGAACAGCGTATGCGTAACGGGGGCTTAACCCTGAACTTTACGCCAGATGATAAAAATGACATCGACTTCGATTACGCACGTGAACTGCAGGATCGCGACAGTACGCCAGGCAAATCCATGGCCGAGGAAAGCTGCCGCAACGGAAGCTGCAAGCCCAACAGTAAAAG
Source organism: Citrobacter sp. 21OH12SH02A-Citro (assembly GCF_027919895.1). NCBI lineage: Bacteria > Pseudomonadati > Pseudomonadota > Gammaproteobacteria > Enterobacterales > Enterobacteriaceae > Citrobacter > Citrobacter sp. 21OH12SH02A-Citro. Next base: position 1,690,362 of record NZ_CP114801.1, on the reverse strand, counting down.
CGAAAACAAGTATGTGCACACAACGTATTCACTAACCCACAGCGGTTATTACGACGACTTCAACTCCACCAGCTATGTCCAGCAGGAAGAGACCGAAAACCCAGGTCGCCAGATGAAGTCCTACAACACGATTTTCAATAACCAGAACCAGGTCTTCCTTGGGGCGCACACCCTGACGTTGGGCGGGCAATACCGTTATGAAAAACTGAGTGATAACGGCAACCAGCTGCAAGCTGCTGATGGACTGAACAAACTGACCCGCTGGAGCTGGGCGCTGTTTGCTGAAGATGAGTGGGCCGTTACCGATACCTTCACGCTGACTGGCGGTCTGCGTATGGATAAAGATGAAAACTACGGCGACAACTGGACGCCGCGCGGTTATGGCGTATGGCATCTGAGCGATCAATGGACCTTAAAAGGCGGCGTTTCAGCGGGCTATCGCGCACCGGACCTGCGCCAGTCGTCTGCCAGTTGGGGACAGGTCACCGGCGGCGGTAGACTGAACGGAATCATTGTCGGCAACCCGGACCTGAAGCCGGAGAAAAGCCTCAGCGAAGAGATCGGTTTACTGTGGGATAACGGCAACGATCTCAACGCGGGCGTCACGCTGTTCAATACTGACTTCAAAGACAAAATTACCGAAGTGCGCCGCTGTAACAGCAGCTCCGATCCGGCCTGTACCATCGGCAATACCCACTATGACTTCGTCAGCGATCGCGTTAACGTCGATAAAGCCAATATGCGCGGCGTAGAATCCACTTTCGGCTGGAAGATGACTTCCGACATCAACTGGACGGCGAACTACACTTACACGGAATCTGAACAGAAAAGCGGTCAGTTCTCCGGTCAGCCATTGAACAAAATGCCAAAGCATATGTTCAACACCACGCTGGACTGGCAGGCCACGCAGGATCTCGGTTTCTGGAGCCGTCTGAATCTGCGCGGGAAAACGTCTGAATACCTGAGCCGTACCTCCATGGCGCAGGGCACCCCGTCCTATACTCAGGTCGATGTTGGTTTGCGCTACTATGCTAACAAAGATCTGCTGATGACCGCTGGCGTGTATAACGTGCTGGATAAGCAAATCGATTACGATACCTACGACACTGTTCTCGATGGTCGTCGTTACACGGTTGGCCTGACTTACAGCTTCTAAGCCTGGCGCAATAAAAAAAACCCGGCACTCATCATGCCGGGGTTTTTGTTATGCTTTTTATACTGTTATTTCTTCACGCGATCCGGGAATTTCATTTCGCTGTAGCGAACAAAATGAGTTCCTTTCGCCAGCTTATAGCCAAACCAGATAATCAGGAACAGCGGGATACCGATATAGGTTGCCATCACGCCGCCCCAGTCAATGCTATCTTTCAGGAACGCTTCGTAGTTCTGGCCCAGAGTGATAATCAGGCACAGCACAAAGGCGAAGATCGGACCCAGCGGGAAGAAGCCAGAACGGTACGGCAGATCCTTAACATCGTGACCCTGCAACACATAACCGCGACGGAAACGATAGTGGCTAATAGCGATCCCCAGCCAGGCGATAAAGCCCGTCATCCCGGAGGTGTTCAGCAGCCAGAGGTACACGGTCTGGTTACCAAACATCGAGGTCAGGAAACACAGCCCCGCCACCACGGTCGTCGCATACAGCGCGTTACGCGGTACGCCGCCACGAGACAGTTTGCCGAAAATACGCGGCGCTTTACCGTCGCATGCCAGGGTGTAAAGCATACGCGTGGAGGCATACATCCCGGAGTTACCCGCTGACAGTACCGCCGTCAGGATAACCGCGTTCATTACTGCTGCGGCTGACAGCAGACCCGCATGCTGGAATACCAACGTGAACGGGCTAACGCTGATGTCTTTCACATCGTTGCGCAGCAGGCTCGGATCGGTGTACGGGATAATCAGGCTGATAATCAAAATCGCGAACACATAGAACAGCAGGATTCGCCAAAACACCTGACGCACCGCACGTGGAATGTTCTTTTCAGGATCTTCAGATTCGCCTGCCGCGATACCGATCAGCTCTGTTCCCTGGAAGGAGAAGCCGACGATCATCGCCACGCCAATCATAGCGGCAAAACCCCCGGCAAACGGAGCATCACCGGTCGTCCAGTTGCTCCAGCCCACCGGCTGAGTGCCTTTGAAGATACCGAAAATCATCATCACGCCAACCACGATGAAGATAATTACAGTGGTAACTTTGATCAGCGAGAACCAGTATTCCGCTTCACCAAATCCGCGAACGGAAATGTAGTTCAGCAGGAAGATAACGCCGAGGAACAGTGCGCTCCAGATCCAGCCCGGCGTGTCCGGGAACCACCAGCTCATCACCAGTTGTGCGGCCACCAGGTCAACGGCAATCGTTACCGCCCAGTTGTACCAGTAGTTCCAGCCCAGCGCGAAGCCAAAGCCTTCTTCTACGTAGTTTTGACCGTAAGTGGAGAACGAGCCGGAAACCGGCATATAGGCAGCCAGTTCACCGAGGCTGGTCATCAGGAAGTACACCATCAGACCGATCAGGATATAAGAGAACAACGCGCCGCCAGGACCCGCCGCAGAAATAGTTGCACCAGATGCAACGAAAAGACCTGTACCGATGGAGCCTCCAATGGCAATCATCGTCAGGTGACGCGCCTTCAGTTCACGACGTAGCGTGGGCGCTTCTGTGGTTTTAGTTTCGGAAACCATGTGAAAATGCTATCCATCCAAAAAATGAGGCGCGATTGTAGCAGACGAAATGGCATTCTTCCGGCACAAATGCGCTGTTATAAGAGACCTTCATGACTGGCCGCGGATTATAAGTAAAGCAGAAAACGGGCGGCACAAGGCGGTTAAGACGTAACAGCCATTATGGATAGGGTGGCCTGACGAGAGTTAGCGCGCTATTCGCCCTACTCAACCTGGTCGCTGTAATATAAAAAACGCGTAATGGCATTGGAGATATGTTTTTGCCGGTGATGAACGCGCCAGAGAGTGCGCACTAAACGCGGTAGTGGCACGGTAACTTCGCTCAGCGTCCCTGCCTGTAACTGCTCCGCAATGACCCGACGCGACAAACAGCTGATCCCGAGACCATGGCGCACCGCATGCTTGATGGCCTCGGAGTTCCCCAACTCCATCGCCATCTGAAATCTTGGCAGATGAGACAACAGCAGGTAATCCACCAGTTCACGCGTCCCCGATCCTCGCTCACGCAGGATCCACGGCGAAGCAGCCAGCTGTTCCAGCGTAACGGGCCCCTTTGTGAGCGGTGACGACGGTGCGGCAAACACCACCAGTTCGTCCTCCAGCCACGGTTCAGAGATGATTTCCGTACTGTGACACGGCCCTTCTATCAGCCCGATGTCTACCCGAAAATCCAGCACCGCATTGATCACGTCCTGGCTGTTGCCCACGCTAAGTTCCAGCGGCAAATCGGGGAAATCCTGGCGATAACGGGCGATCATGGCGGGCAGAATATAATTACCGATGGTGCTACTGGCATAGACCCGAATGGCGCCATTATCTTTGCGAAAAAGCTGTTCGATTTCGGTCGTTTGCTCAAGTAACGCCAGCGCGCGCGGATAAAGCAAGCGTCCGTGTTCGTTAACCACCAGCCGTTTGCCGACACGGTCAAACAGTTGCACGCCAAGTTGCCCTTCCAGATCGGTAAGCGCCGCACTCACCGCCGACTGCGACAATGCCAGCATGACAGATGCCTGGGTCGTTGAGCCGCTTTTTAGTACCTCAGCAAACACTTCAAGTTGTCGCAGGGTGATATGCATAGTCGTTTTCCACCGGATAGCCGTTACTTATACCCTAAATAATTCGAGTTGCAGGAAGGCGGCAAGAGAGAGCATCCCCCGGAGCGTACTTAAGTACGTGACTGGGGTGAACGAGCGCAGCCAACGCACATGCAACTTGAAGTATGACGGGTATACCACTTATATAGATTAATTATAAATATATAATCAATTTTATTTTTAAACCACTTCGCCTTACTCTTTTACCCAGATAAAGGAGAAGGATATGACAGAACTCACCTTACAGACTCATCGTCGTACAGCGTGGCATTTTATTCCGGGGCTTGCCCTGAGTGCAGTTATCACTGGGGTCGCCTTATGGGGAGGATCCATTCCCGCCGTCGCAGGTGCCGGGTTCAGCGCCCTCACCTTAGCCATCTTATTGGGGATGATTCTCGGCAACACCGTCTATCCGCACATCTGGAAAAGCTGTGACGGCGGCGTGCTGTTCGCGAAACAACATTTATTACGTCTGGGGATTATCCTCTACGGTTTCCGCCTCACCTTCGCGCAAATTGCTGACGTCGGCGTCAGCGGTATCGTGATTGATGTGTTAACGCTAAGCAGTACCTTTATGATTGCCTGTTTCCTGGGGCAGAAAGTATTTGGTCTGGACCGTCACACCAGCTGGCTGATTGGCGCGGGTAGCAGCATTTGTGGTGCCGCCGCCGTGCTGGCAACCGAACCAGTGGTGAAAGCAGAAGCCAGTAAAGTGACCGTCGCTGTCGCCACCGTGGTTATCTTCGGTACTATCGCTATCTTCCTGTATCCGGCGATGTATCCGTTGCTTTCACACTGGTTTAGCCCAGAAACCTACGGCATTTACATTGGCTCCACCATGCATGAAGTTGCACAGGTTGTGGCTGCCGGGCACGCCATTAGCCCGGATGCGGAAAACGCCGCGGTTATTGCCAAAATGCTGCGCGTCATGATGCTGGCACCGTTCCTTATCCTCCTGGCCGCACGCGTTAAACAACTGTCTCCGGCCACGGGCGGTGAGAAGAGCAAAATAACCATTCCATGGTTTGCCATCCTGTTCATTGTGGTCGCAATTTTTAACTCGTTCCACCTGCTGCCACAGTCAGTAGTGAACATGCTGGTAACGCTGGACACCATTTTGCTGGCAATGGCGATGGCTGCCCTGGGGTTGACCACGCACGTTAGCGCGCTGAAAAAAGCCGGTGCCAAACCGTTACTGATGGCCCTGCTGCTATTTGTCTGGCTGATTGTGGGTGGCGGTGCGATTAACGTCGCTATCCACGCGCTGATGGCATAAACGATCACGACTCACCTCTATTAACCCGCTATACTCTCCCTTTTTGTATTTGAGTATGGCGGGTTAAATTTATGAAATATATCGGAGCGCACGTAAGCGCCGCTGGCGGTCTGGCTAACGCCGCTATTCGAGCCGCAGAAATCGAAGCGACCGCATTCGCCCTGTTCACCAAAAATCAGCGCCAGTGGCGTGCCGCGCCGCTGACCACCGAAATCATTGATGATTTTAAATCTGCCTGCGAGAAGTATCATTATACTGCCGCCCAGATCCTGCCTCACGACAGTTACCTGATTAACCTCGGTCATCCGGTTAGCGATGCGCTGGAAAAATCACGTGATGCGTTTATAGATGAAATGCAGCGCTGTGAACTGCTGGGCTTATCCTTGCTGAACTTTCACCCGGGCAGCCATTTGATGCAGATCCCGGAAGATGAGTGTCTGGCGCGCATTGCCGAATCCATCAACATCGCCCTTGCTCAGACCCAGGGCGTTACGGCAGTTATCGAAAATACCGCCGGACAAGGCAGCAACCTTGGATTTAAGTTTGAGCACCTTGCCGCCATTATCGACGGCGTCGAAGATAAGTCCCGCGTCGGCGTCTGTATTGATACCTGCCATGCCTTCGCGGCCGGTTACGATTTGCGCTCCGTCGAGGAATGCGAAAAGACGTTTACGGAATTTGAACGTATTGTCGGCTTCAGGTACCTACGCGGTATGCACCTGAACGACGCCAAGAGCGCATTTGGCAGTCGCGTTGACCGTCACCACAGCTTAGGTGAAGGCAATATTGGCCACGATGCCTTTCGTTGGATCATGCAGGACAATCGTTTTGACGGCATTCCGCTGGTGCTGGAAACGATTAATCCGGATATCTGGGCAGAAGAGATTGCCTGGCTGAAAGCCCAGCAAACAGAAAAAGCGGTGGCATAATCATGAACGACAGGGAAAAGCAGATCCTTAAGATCCTGCGTCGCAATCCGTTGATTCAGCAGAATGAAATCGCCGATATTTTGCAGATCAGCCGTTCACGCGTTGCTGCGCATATTATGGATTTGATGCGTAAAGGCATGATCAAAGGTAAAGGTTATATCCTTACCGAACAGGATTATTGCGTGGTTGTCGGGGCGATCAATATGGATATTCGTGGTGTTGCTGACATCCACTATCCTCAGGCTGCCTCTAACCCTGGTAGCATTCACTGCTCGGCAGGTGGCGTGGGACGCAACATCGCCCACAACCTGGCGCTGCTGGGCCGTGACGTCCACTTAATTTCCGCTGTTGGCAGTGATTTCTATGGCGAAACATTGCTGGAACAAACGCGTCAGGCCGGTGTTAACGTTTCCAGTTGCATACGCCTGCATGGACATAACACCTCAACTTACCTGTCGATCGCTAATCAGCAGGAAGAGACCGTACTGGCAATTAACGATACCCATATCCTGCAACAATTGACGCCGCAGTTACTGAACAGTTCGCGAGATTTGATCCGCCATTCCGGTGTCGTACTGGCAGATTGCAATCTGACTGCCGAAGCCATTGAGTGGGTCTTTACTATTGCTGATGATATTCCGGTATTCATTGACACCGTTTCAGAGTTTAAAGCGGCAAAAATGAAGACCTGGTTTACGCGTATTCATACGCTAAAACCAACGCAGAAAGAGCTGGCGATTTTGTGGGGTCAACCTATTCATTCAGATGCCGATCGCGTACTGGCCGTTAATAGTCTCCATCAGCAAGGGGTAAAACGAATCTTTGTTTGCCTGGAAGATGAATCCGTTTTTTGCAGCGAAAAGGACGGAGAACAGTTTTTACTGACGCCTCCTGAGCATACGGTTGTAGACAGTTTTGGCGCCGACGATGCTTTTATGGCGGGATTGCTGTACTGCTTTCTGGAAGGTAGTGAATTTCGTGAAAGCGCTCACTTTGCCATGGCCTGCGCGGCATTATCGCGAGCCAGCGTCAGCATCAATAACCCAACCCTCTCAGCAGATAACGCCTTGTATTTGCTACAAACTGCTTAAATGTAATGCCGGATGGCGCTACGCGTATCCGGCATTATTTTCGCTATGCCAGCCCGATAAAGAAACCGGCTATAGTGGCGCTCATCAGGTTTGACAGCGTTGCTGCTGCCAGCGCGCGCATGCCAAGCTGCGCGATTTCTGGGGCACGCTGTGGCGCTATCGCCGAAAATGCCCCGACGACAACGCCAATCGAACCAAAGTTAGCGAAACCGCACAGCGCAAACGAGATAATCGCAATGGTCTTCACATCCAGCGTTCCACCCGTTTGCAGATACGGCGAGAAGTTGAGATAAGCGACAAACTCATTAATCGCCAGCTTCTGTCCGATCAGGCTGCCTGCCAGCGTCGCATCGCTCCAGTCCACACCCATAATCCACGCCAGCGGGGCTAGCGCATAGCCAAAGATCCCTTCCAGAGTGGCGTGACCAAAGCCAAACCACCCACCAATTCCGCCAATAATGCCGTTAATCAGCGCGATAATGGCGACAAATGCCATTACGACCGTCGCCACGCCAGCGGCAATTTTCAGCCCGGTCATCGCTCCGCTCGCCGCTGCTTCGATGATGCTTTTCGGTGGCGTTTCAGTAAATGACAGGTTCTCAAAGGTGACGCGAGATTCTTCAGTTGCCGGACTCAGCATACGCGCGAACAAAATCCCGCCAGGGATTGCCATCAACGATGCCGCCAGCAAATAGTCAATCGGAACGCCCATTCCGGCGTAACCAATCATCATTGAGCCAGCAATCGAGGCCATCCCACTACAAATAGCGGTAAACAGCTCATTGCGATTCAGGCGGTCAATAAACGGCTTCACGATCGCCGGGATCTCGTTTTGCCCGAGGAAAATCGTCGTTACGGCGACAAATGACTCGATCTTACTGATGTTCAGCGCTTTCTGGAAAATACCGCCGAGGATGCGGATCAACAGCCCCATCACGCCAATGTAGTAGAGAAGACTGATCAGTGCGGTCACAAAAATGATGGCCGGTAGCACCCGAAAAGCAAAGATAAACCCGGCTCCGTCAAACAGCACATCCATTTTTGGCCCAACCAGGGAGCCAAAGATAAATGCGCTTCCCGCGTCACTGTATGACATCACCTTGTGGACACCGAGCGCAGCCTGTTCAACCAGCCATTTTCCCGGCGGGAAGTACAGCATAATGCCGCCGATTGCGATTTGCAGTACCAGTGCAGCCCCGACCGTGCGCAGACTTATACGTTTTTTATTTACTGACAGCAGAAACGCGATGGCCAGTAATACCACCATACCCACAACACTTCTCATTATATCCATAATGAAATTCCCTTCATGCCAGGAAACCCGGCGTTATCGCCAGGTTTTGGTAGGTTTGATATTCGCGGGCGACCGCATTCTGCCCGGGAAATTCTGTCAGACGAGGCGCTGATACTCCTTCGCAATTTCACAGGCCAGTACCGCATTGTTGAACACCAGCTGAATATTTGATTTCAGGCTGTCACCACCGGTCAGCTCTGCAACCCGCGCTAACAGGAACGGCGTACTCTCTTTGCCCACGACGCCCTGATCTTCCGCTTCTTTTACCGCCCGATCGATTGCCGCATTAATTTTCTCTTCAGCCATCGCAAACTGCTCTGGGATGGGGTTCGCAACAACCAGACCGCCGTCGAGACCCGTTTGCCATTTCACCGCCATGGCACGGGCAATCTCTTGCGCACTGTCCAGACGGATACTGACCTCAAACGGACTGGTACGGCAGAAAAATGCTGGCAACGCGTTGGTTTGATAACCAATTAACGGCACACCAAAGGTTTCTAAATATTCAGTAGTTAAGCCGAGATCAAGAATAGATTTCGCCCCGGCACAAATTACCGTGACATTGGTATGCGCCAGTTCTTGCAGATCCGCGGAAATATCAAAGGTATGTTCAGCACCACGATGAACCCCACCTATTCCCCCTGTCGCAAATACTTTAATTCCCGCCAGTGCGGCAATAATCATGGTTGAGGCAACCGTCGTTGCACCATTTTTTCCTGCCGCAACCACAAACGGCAAATCACGACGACTTACTTTCGTAACGCTATGACCTTCTCGCCCAAGCAGCTCAATTTCATCTTTGCTTAAACCAACTTTCATTATTCCGCCAATAATGGCAATGGTCGCAGGAACCGCACCGTGTTTACGAATAGTTTCTTCTACTTCAATCGCTGTCTGGGCATTCTGCGGAAATGGCATACCATGAGAAATAATGGTTGATTCAAGTGCAACAATCGGCTTCTTACTGTTTAATGCTTCCTGTACTTCTGGAGATATTTGTAATAATTCAGAGGAAAGAGTTAATTCAGACATTCTGTGTTCTCCACTAATGAGCTTACATTCGCAACAGACAAATCAGGGTTATTGGTATATTCACAGGCTAACGCCATTGATGAACAACCCTGCGCAAATCGAACCGAATCAATAAAGGGCATGCCGTCTACCCAGCAGGAAGCCAGTCCAGCCATCATTGCATCGCCAGCCCCGGTAACATTAATGACGTGAGTTTTAATCGGCAGCGACCAACCACGACTCCCCGCAATATCACTGTAATAAACACCGTCACCGCCCATGCTGAGCACCAGCCTATTTAAGCCGCGATCATGAAACCAGGCGGCGACTTTACCCACGTCATCACGCCCGGAAAGCGCAATACCGCTTAGCGTTTCGGCTTCAAGCCGGTTGGGTTTAAGAGTGTGAATTTGTCCAAGCCGCTCGCGAATTTTGACGCATTTCCATGCCGATACCGGGTCAACAAACACCGGAACCTCTCCGGCATTTTCCAGCACCCATGCCAGGGCATCTTCGCTGATATTGCAATCGGCGACGATGACTTTCGCCTGCCGAATAAAATCATGATGCTGTGATAAAAAATCTGCTGAAATATGTTCGGTAATACTCATATCATTAATGGCAACCAACATTTCACCGGTGTTATCAAGCAATGATAAATAACTGGACGTATTCTCTCCGGGAACGATAAGACACTTATCAACATGAACTCCGGATTGATTGGTTTGCGCCAATAACGATTGTCCATAAAAATCATTACCAACCGCCGTCAGTAACCATGAATTTTTCCCCAGCAGCGCGAGATTATGTGCAATGTTACGTCCAACTCCGCCGGGGGTGAATTTTATCTTTCCTGGATTCGAATCCGCATAATTTAGAGAAGCATGCGAATACCCAGCAACATCCATATTGGCCGAGCCAATAGTTACTATGTATTCCTTTTCACGCATAGCACGTCCCCTGGCAATTAACTTGCCACAAATGAGTTCGTTAAAAATAACCAACGCCACACATCAGGTTATTAGAGCACATGTCCACTATCAAACACATGTTCATAGTAAGCGTGTTTTTGACAAAGTAAATCCATATTCAAGATCTAAACTCAATAGATATGAACAGAATCACAATTTTTTATAGATACAGTCTGTAAAGGAAAGAGAAAATGAGAGGTAGTACACAATTCAAGCAGTCTAAAGAGTTTAACTCCTGCATAACCGGAGATTTTTCAGATGCGCCAGACGATCCGGTTCGTATCAACTGAGCGAAACAAGGTCCTCTGGCATATGGTTGTACAAAATCCGCCAGAAGTGCTCAGCCGTTTTATTCAACCGGGTATCCATTCGGTAAATATAAGCCTGAATAGGCACCATCAGTTCCGGCGTCTGCAGACAAACCAGCCGCTTTTCGCGCAGTTCGTTTACGATTGTCCACGCCGGCAGCCAGGCGATACCATGCCCATCCAATGCCATATTTTTTAATAACTCACTCATCGAAGACATAAACAGCGTACGGGCTGAAATGCCGCCTACTTCCGCCAGATGACGGTTTACCAATCTTCCCATGTAGGATGTGCTGGTATAGTTCAGAATCGGCGCCTGCGACTGATAGATATCAAACAACGCCTTACCCTGCGCATCAACTGCACACACGGGGTACAGTTCAGACTCAAAAACCTTCAAGCCGCAGAAAGGTGACTGCATTAAGTCTTCATCCCGAAAGGAGATAATAAAATCGCTTTTCCCCTCGCGCAGAGTATTCACCGCCTGAACAACATCAATAGCTTCAACGTGATAGACAAACTCCTCACCCCAGGCCGCCATTGAGTGCACCAATCTGGGCAACATCGTCAGCGACAGAGAATGTGCCGCCGCTATTTTGATATTGGGTACACCCAGTAAATTGTGGCCGCTTAGCTCATCCAGATTGCATTCCAGCTGTTGCAACAAACTACGGGTTTGCGAATGAAATAGCTTGCCCTCTTCCGTGAGTTGCAGTGGGCTCGTTGTGCGATCAAAAAGCAGCACACCCACGGCTGATTCGAGCGCCTTGATCCGCCGACTAAATGCCGGTTGGGATATGTTGCGCTCCTCAGCCGCCTGGGAAAAATGACGGCATGCCTCCAACGTCAAAAAGTCATATAACCATTTTGTCTCAATATTTTTCATGCTTATCACGCAGATATTTAAATATGCCTATTAGCCTTAAAGCATCATGCCTGAATAGTTCCGGAGATGACATTCATCATTAGCGCCTGGTGATTCGTTTTTTGCATCAAGGCTTCATTTTTAACATTAACATACTTCTCTCCCTATCGGTTACGACCGCTTGCCCGCCGCGTAACGCGTAGCCTCTGGCCGAATACCGGCCTGCTGAGGTTACACAATAAACCACAGTCATGCGGTTTTTGCATTGAACCATACATTATTGCATTTCTCCTCACGTCACACTGCTGTTAAACATTATCAGCAGACACAACCCGGCTCTGAATATTAATCATCGGTGAATTGAGGTATATATCGTGAAAGGTTTAATTGGCGTGCTTGGTGGTATGGGACCTGCTGCAACGGTCGATCTGTTTAATAAATTCGTCACTTTTACCGCTGCGCAACGTGACCAGGAACATATCCCCTTAATTATTTCATCTATTCCTGACATTCCTGACCGAACCGACGCGTTAATGCATCATGGTCATTCCCCACTTCCGGCAATGCGCGATTATATGCATAAACTCGAAGATGCTGGCGCCGAGTGTATTGTGATCCCCTGTAACACCGCCCACTTTTGGTTTAATGAATTAAAAGCGTGCTGCCATACAGAGCTGCTCAGTATCGTTGAAACGACCATCAATGAGGTTAAAAACTGCGGGAAATCGCAAATCGGATTACTCGCCACCAACGCCACTTTATACATGGGCCTCTATCAAAAAGGCATAGAATCTCTTGGGTTAACCTGCATCAGCCCTGACTCATCCAGTCAGGAAAAAGTGATGGAAAGCATCTATTGCTTAAAAGCTGGTGATGCTAAGCGGGCACAAACGCTGATGAATGAACAGGCTGAAGCACTCTTCTCACGCGGGGCACAAGTCATCGTGCTCGGATGTACTGAAGTTCCTGTCATTCTTGCTGAAGCAGTCAAAAAGTTACCTGAAAAATATATTGATTCAACCGGTTCGTTGGTTCGTGCCGGTATTAAATGGTACGAGAAACGCGTGGGTAAAAATCACCTTTTGGCACAATGAATGTCCATACCTGTTTAATTGTTGCATTAAATAAAAATCCATTTTAATTACAAATTACTCTCTGGCGGAGGCCATTATGATTTGGCTAGAAATTATCGTAGTGTTGGGCGCAATATTTTTCGGTATCCGCCTTGGCGGAATTGGTATTGGTTTATGCGGCGGGCTGGGGCTGGCTATTTTAACGCTGGGATTTGGGCTGCAAATTGGTTCGCCACCCGTTGACGTTATTCTCATTATTATGACGGTGGTGGTGGCGGCATCGGCGCTACAGGCCGCCGGAGGCATGGATTATCTGGTTCGCATTGCCGGTAATTTTATGCGCCGTAACCCTAAATATATCAATATTATTGCGCCGATTATCACCTGGTCGATGACGATTATGGCAGGAACAGGGTTCATCGTCTTTTCTACTCTGCCAGTGATTGCCGAAGTTGCCAAAGAGTCAGGTATTCGCCCTTCCCGTACGCTCGCAGGCTCCGTAGTCGCTTCGCAGGTGGCGATATCCGGTTCGCCGATCAGTGCCGCAATGGCCGCTATGCTGACTATTATGGAAGGCAACGGTATCAGCTTTATTCAGGTCATGGCGGTTTGTCTGCCTGCCTCATTTGTCGCCGCGATGGTCGCCGCTTTTATAGCCTCACGTCAGGGATGTGAGCTACAGGATGATGAAGTCTATCTGGAACGCCTGCAAAAAGGACTGGTGCGTAAATATGCAGGGCAAAACAGCACAACGCTAGGTGCCAGACTGTCAGTCGCCCTGTTTATGCTGGCAACGGTGGTCATCGTTATTCTTGCCGCATGCCCTCAATTGCGCCCTGGATTCGATGCAGGTAATGCAATGAATACCCGGGATATTATCATTATCTGCATGCTAGCTGCCGCGTGTCTGATGGTGGTGCTATGCAAAACATCAACAGACGCGATTGTCCTGACATCCACGTTTCGCGCGGGTATGAGTTCGTTGGCAGTGATTCTGGGGATTGTTACGCTGGGCACAACTTTCATTGATGCCCACTTAACGGAGATAAAGGATATCGCGGGCGATATCCTACGGGCTTATCCGATGCTGTTGGCGCTGGTGCTGTTTGGTACCTGCGCGCTTCTCTATTCGCAGGGAGCCACCACGCCGCTGATTATCCCTCTTGCCGTCGCGCTCGGCGTACCCACATGGGCCATTCTGGCTTCCTATGTCGCAGTGACCGGCGTGTTTGTTCTGCCAACTTATCCGACTTCGCTGGCGGCAATGGAGTTCGACACCACCGGGACAACGCGCGTGGGTAAGTATGTCTTAAACCATCCGTTTATGTTGCCAGGGCTTGGCGGGATCATTGCTGGCGTTGCCTTTGGTTTTATCATCGCGCCAATGATTGCCTGAACCGGTTTAACACTGCCAGGCAGATTTAATGGATAAAAAAAGGGGCAGAGAAATCTCTGCCCCGGATGTCAGCGTTAAATCAGGCCGCCTTTGCCACAACCTCTGCTTCCGGGCGTTTCAGCACCGCGTAGGAGAGACCGGCTACCAGCGTACCGGCAATAATGGCCAGCAGGTATCCAACCACCGGAGTGATTGCGCCAGGGATTAACAGCACGAACAGACCGCCGTGCGGCGCCATCAGCTTAGCCCCCACCGCCATAGAGATAGCCCCGGTAATCGCGCCGCCAACGATACAGCAAGGCAAAACGCGCATCGGGTCACGGGCAGCGAATGGGATAGCCCCTTCGGTAATAAAGCACAGGCCCAGTACCAGCGCAGCTTTACCGCCTTCCTGCTGCGCTTTGTCGAACTTACGACGCGCCACCAGCGTTGCCAGCCCCAGGGCCAGCGGAGGCACCATACCCGCCGCCATAATCGCCGCCATCGGCGCATAGGTTTGCGTACTAAGCAGGCCCACACCGAAAGCATACGCCGCTTTGTTAACCGGACCGCCCATATCGGTACACATCATGCCGCCCAGAATCGCTCCAAGCAGCACCGCGTTCGCGGTTCCCATGGTTTGCAGCCAGTGGGTCAGACCTTCCAGAATGCCCGCCACTGGTTTACCGATCAGGTAGATCATGGCCAGACCAACCACCAGGCTTGAGAGCAGCGGAATGATCAGGATCGGTTTCAGCGCTTCCATACTCTGCGGGAGTTTCAGCTTCGTGCTGATGAGCTTCGCCACATAACCGGCAAGGAAACCGGCAATAATCCCGCCAATAAAGCCGGAACCGGTGCTCACCGCCAGCATACCGCCGATAAGACCAGGCGTCAGACCCGGACGGTCAGCGATGGAAAACGCGATGTAGCCCGCCAGAACCGGCACCATCAGCGCGAAAGCTGAACCACCGCCAATCTGCATCAGCGCCGCCGCCAGCGTACCCTGCTCCTTGAACGCTTCGATACCAAAAGCGAATGAGAGTGCAATACACAGACCGCCAGCAACCACCATCGGCAGCATGTAGGATACGCCCGTCAGCAGGTGACGATACGCGCCAGCGCTCTCTTTCTTACCTTCAGTGGTTGCAGACTGCGCTTTGCCGGCTGGCTGGTACGGCGTTGCTTCTTCCAGCGCTTTATCCAGCTCCTGCTTCGTTTTCTTCAGCGCAAGGCCAGTAGAAGTACGGTACATTGGTTTTCCGGCAAACTTCGCCAGATCAACTTCAATGTCAGCCGCCACAATCACCAGATCCGCCTGAGCCACCTCTTCCGGCGTAATGGCATTGCCTGCGCCAACAGACCCACGGGTTTCAACCTTCACCCACCAGCCACGTTTTTTCGCTTCTGTTTCAATAGCTTCAGCGGCCATAAACGTATGGGCAACGCCAGTTGGACAAGCCGTCACCGCCACCACGCGTTTTGGACCACTACTGGCCACGGACGCTGTCGCAACCGGAGCGCTATAAGGTTTTGCGTGGCCTTTCGCTTCGCTGAGGAAAAGTTCAGGATGCGCAACCGCACGACCAATATCGCCCAGCCAGACTTTTTTGCCGTTCAGCGAACTGTCGGCAGGAAGCGTGTCGCCCAGAACAATTGCCAGTTCGGCATCATTAGGATTATCAATAATTTCCAGATGTGCTTTCTGCGCCGCCGCTCCAAGCAGGGTTTTCGCCATATAAGCGCGAGCCTGGCCGAGATTAGCGTCAATAATCAGCAGCGTTTTCATTATGCCTCTCCTGCTGTCAGTTAAACGGTTTTAAGTCGACACGCGCCATCATTGCGGCCAACTGAGGACGATCGGTAATGCCCACATTGCTTTGGCTTACCGCCAGGGCGGCAACAGCGGTTGCCAGACGCAGGGTGTGTTCACTGGATTCACGCATCAGCAGGCCGTAAATCAGGCCGCCAACCATTGAATCACCCGCGCCTACGGTGCTTACCACCTCGACTGACGGCGGTTTAGCAATCCACTCACCCGAAGCGTTAACCCACAGCGCACCTTCCGCGCCAAGTGAAATCACCACGTGAGCAATACCCTGCTCGCGCAACGCATGTGCAGCTTCAATCACATCTTTCATTTCTGGCAGCTTACGGCCAGCCCAGATTTCCAGTTCACGACGGTTTGGTTTTACCAGCCACGGCGCCGCTTTCAGACCGGCCACCAGTGCTTCACGACTACTATCAAAGATAATGCAAGGACACTGACTGCGCAGGCGCGTCATCCAGTCGGTGAATGCTTCCGGGCTAACGCCGGTCGGCAAACTGCCGCTGACGCACACCATGTCGAACTGGCCCAGCCAGCTCAGCGAGTCATTCACAAAGCGTTCCCAGTCAGCCGGGGTGACTTCAAAGCCGGAGAAATTGAAATCGGACACTTCGCCGTCTTTTTCGGTCAGCTTGACGTTGATACGCGTACGCCCCTGTACAACCTGAAAACGGTTGGCGATACCCAGCTCGCTGAACAACTGCTGAAAACCATCCTGGTTGTCTTTACCGAGGAAACCACCCACCGTTACATCGATACCTAAATCTTTCAAAACCTTAGCGACGTTAATCCCTTTCCCTGCCGCGTGCAGACCGGTCGTTTTAACCAGGTTCACTTCACCGCGTTCAATTTCCGGGCAGAAACCCACCAGATCGTAGGCTGGGTTAAGGGTGATAGTAGCAACACGTCTGCTCATTACGCGCCCTCCCCAAGACCCGCCGCGATGGCTTCGCCAATCGCTTTCAGCGCCTGTTCAGCATCTTCACCCTGGGCGGTAAAGCGCAGGTGATGTCCTTTCTTCACGCCTAATGCCACAACTTTCATCAGACTGCGTCCATTCGCCGGCTTGCCGGTTCCATCAAGATTTGTCACGGTAATTTCACTGTTAAATTGTTTAATCGTATTCACCAGCATGGTGCCCGGGCGGGCGTGTAAACCATGCTCATTGCGCACAATAAATTCGGCGCTCAGTACATCATCAGTTAAGGCATCATCGCTGGTCAGCAGCGCCAGCACCGTTGCCGCATCGGCTTTCAACAAACGGTCAGCTTTATTATTCAGCAGCAGATCGCCAAGGCGCTTCAGCACCGCAACCGGTTGTTCGTCATTCATGGCGACGGTCACCAGCAGGGCTGCAGCTTCACCTTGTACATCGAACGCTGTTGCTGCGCGGCTGACCGCAACGGCGCTGCGCACATTGCCTTCAGCACAGTCATTCAGCCAGATCCCCTGACCGAGATTCATCGGTTGCTCATTAATGGCTCTGGCCACAAAGGTGGCGTCAACCGCGCCGACCTCTTTCAGCCGTGCGGCGTTGAGCGCCTGCAGCGTGACCAGCGAGTTGGCAACGACGTCCAGCGACAGCGTTTCGTTATCAAGCTTCAGCTGTTCGCTTTGCTTTTCCCCCATCAGCAACGCGCGCAACTCTTCCGCCGTGGTCGCAGATTTCAGCTGTTCAGCAACGGAGTCATCGCTCAGCACATGCGTCAGCTGACGCAGTAAACCGAGGTGCTCATCAGAGCTGGCGGCGATGCCGATTGCCACATAAGCAACCTGCCCTTCACCCCAGATCACGCCCTGCGGAAACTGAAACACCTGCACGCCGGTTTTCAGCACCCGATCGCGCGTGTCCGTCGTACCGTGAGGAATAGCAATACCGTTGCCGAGGAACGTGGACGTCTGTTGTTCACGCGCCAGCATGCCATCGACGTAGCCTTCCGCTACGTTACCTGCCAGCACTAAGGCAGCGGCAACCTGGCGAATAGCCTCTTCTTTATTCCCGGCCTGTTCGCCCGGGTGAATATCCTGAACAGATAACTGGAACATGGTTCTCCTCTCCCGCTGATTTGAAACGATTCAGCTAACATGAGAAAAAAGGCGTCACCTGACTCCATCAGTTATGGCGAGATGACGCTGAAACGTTTCAAGAAGTCTTGCTCTTTTTTCTTCAGCACACAAGTAAAGTTCACAAATTACTTGCTGAATTTAGAGATAACGCACATTTTTTCCGCGGAGGAGAAAAAATTGCTGACGCAAAAACGGCGTCAGCCTGTCAGATTCAGCAGCGTCAGCAAACTGCTTTCTCTGACTGAAATGCTATTTTGATTTTTGATGCCGATTTTGATTTGGCTCCCTGTTTATTTTCTGACAAGCAGCGTAAACTCCGCGTCTCTTCACATTATTGATATCAAAACATGCACAACACCCCCGTAGCCGCCACACCCAAGGCGTTTGATTTAACGTCTTCGGCGTTCCTGCTTGTCGCATTTCTGACGGGTATCGCCGGTGCGTTGCAGACGCCAACCCTCAGCCTTTTTCTGACGGATGAAGTCCATGCCCGTCCCGGCATGGTCGGGTTCTTTTTTACCGGTAGCGCCGTAATCGGCATTTTGGTGAGTCAGTTTCTGGCCGGACGTTCAGATAAAAAAGGCGATCGCAAAAACCTGATTGTGTTTTGCTGCGTGCTGGGGATGCTGGCCTGCGTGCTGTTCGCCTGGAACCGTAACTATTTTATTCTGCTATTTGTCGGGGTATTCCTCAGCAGCTTCGGTTCGACCGCCAACCCGCAAATGTTTGCTCTCGCCCGCGAGCACGCCGACCGTACGGGTCGGGAAGCCGTCATGTTCAGCTCGATATTACGTGCGCAGGTTTCGCTGGCCTGGGTGATTGGCCCGCCGCTGGCCTACGCGCTGGCCATGGGGTTTAGCTTTACGGTGATGTACCTCAGCGCGGCGGTGGCGTTTGTTGTCTGCGGCGTAATGGTCTGGCTGTTCTTACCCTCGATGAGTAAAAACGTGCCTCTCGCGACAGGCGCGGTAGAAGCCCCGCGCCGCAATCGACGCGACACGCTGCTACTGTTTGTTATCTGCACGTTAATGTGGGGGACTAACAGTCTCTATATCATTAATATGCCGTTGTTTATTATCAACGAACTGCATCTGCCGGAAAAGCTGGCGGGCATCATGATGGGAACTGCCGCGGGGTTGGAAATCCCAACCATGTTGATTGCCGGATACTTCGCGAAGCGTCTGGGCAAACGCCTGTTGATGAGAATCGCCGTTGTCGCCGGATTTTTCTTTTATGCCGGCATGCTGTTGGCCCACTCTCCGGCGATATTGCTTGGCTTACAGCTGCTGAACGCGATTTACATCGGCATCCTCGGCGGGATTGGCATGCTCTATTTCCAGGATCTGATGCCGGGACAAGCGGGTTCAGCCACAACTCTCTATACAAATACCATTCGCGTGGGCTGGATTATTGCCGGATCGTTGGTGGGTATTGCCGCTGAAATCTGGAACTATCACGCGGTATTCTGGTTTGCGCTGGTGATGATCGTCGCCACCGTCGCGTGCCTGACGCGCATCAAAGACGTTTAAGGTGCGGTCAGCGCCTCGAGCTCGATGAGATAGACCATGGCCTGGTGCGTCGTCTGTCCGCACATTTCCGCACTGGGCTGTAAACCGGCGCACACTTTTGGCCGCAGAGGCGAAGCAAAAATTTTACAGCGCAGGGATTCATCCAGCTGAACGCATGGTGTATTAGCGGGCTTGCCATCAGGCATGCCGGGGATGGGACTGGAAATTGAAGGCGCGGTGCAACATGCACCACAATCCGGACGGCATTCCATACAGTACTCTCTTTATCGTAAACCATCGGATTGTGCAGGAAGCGCACAGTAACACCTTTTTTGCACCAGCAAAAGCATCAATTCCGCTTGCCTGAATGCCCCGGCGCGAGTAGTTTTACGCGATATTTTAGACACTCCTCATTACAGGATTTTTTCGATGCCAAGAGCGAACGAAATTAAAAAAGGTATGGTACTGAATTACAACGGCAAACTGCTGATTGTAAAAGATATTGATATTCAATCACCAACCGCACGTGGCGCCGCCACGCTGTACAAAATGCGTTTTTCTGATGTTCGTACCGGTCTGAAAGTTGAAGAGCGCTTCAAAGGCGATGACATCGTTGATACCGTCACCCTGAGCCGTCGTGGCGTTGATTTCTCCTATGTCGATGGCAACGAATACGTCTTCATGGATAAAGAAGACTATACCCCGTATACCTTCACCAAAGACCAGATCGAAGAAGAATTGCTGTTCATCCCGGAAGGCGGAATGCCGGATATGCAGGTACTGACCTGGGACGGTCAGTTGCTGGCGCTTGAACTGCCGCAAACGGTAGACCTGGAAATCGTTGAAACGGCACCGGGCATTAAAGGCGCGTCAGCAAGTGCGCGTAACAAACCAGCGACCATGAGCACCGGTCTGGTTATCCTGGTTCCTGAATATCTGAGTGCAGGTGAAAAAATCCGTATTCATATCGAAGAACGTCGCTATATGGGCCGCGCAGACTAACTTTTCTGCTGCGACACCGGCGAAAAGGGACAGCATTTGCTGTCCCTTTGTTTCTTTTCAGCCCTGGCTGCTGAGGTAAAAATCATCCACCAACAGAGATTCCAGATACAGCTCATCCTCACGCATAAAATGCGTTATGACGTTAACCGCCTGAGGATAAACCCCCTCTTCGTCCCGGTGTAAACAACTTTCCCGTAGCAGGGGTGCCCAGCACATAATGTGATGATGCAAAAAGTAATATTGCGCCGATAACGTCTCCTTTTTGGTAACCATTCTCGCCATCAGTGCCAGCTGTACAGCAATATGGTCGGCAGGCTCGTTGTCCTGCGGGGTCAGCCCATACTCGACTAACAGCACATTCATTTCCTTGCGTTCATCAGGCGCGGTCGTATGCGGATAATGCCCCGCATAGGGAGAAACGCCGCCGGGAGGTGCCAGCAAAAACAACGAGGCATAGTCCGCCGCCAGCTCCAGCTGTCGGCTTTCCCGGCGCAGCGCCCGAACGAGACTACGTTCCAGGTTTTTGACATCAACGGATAACCCAGGGATAGCCGTCAACGACGCCAGCCACTTTCGGCTTTCCCCACTTTCCAGGCGGATGAGTTGCTCCTCGTCCAGCTCGCGGAACAGCAGTTGCGAAAACCACTGGTACACCGCCGCCCGCTGTCGATGAATATGATTATGCTGCACTTGCCCCCTCCTCTTTCACAACCTCCGGCCCGCCGAAGCCTGTGACCTGCGGGGCATTCTCCTGGTACCGCTCCACCTCGACCAGCACCGTATGCGCCGAAGGCCCCTGCGCCAGTTGTGATGTACAGATATCCGCACTCAGCACATTCGGATCGCCATAAGTGCATAATGTGCCCGCTTTCCCGCCTTCCTGCGGCGAATACCACGCGCCTTCATGAATCCGGACGACGCCAGGCGCGTAATCCGGGCTGATCACCACCCCGGCCAGCACCTGGCCTCTGGCGTTAAACACGCGCGCAATATCCCCGGCTTTCAGGCCACGTGCGCGGGCATCCGACTCGCTCATGTACAGCGGCTCTCTTCCTGCCACCGCATAGGTGTTACGAAACGCCTCGCTTGAGCACAGCTGGGAGTGCAGACGTTTATCCGGATGGCAGGACTGCAGATGCAGCGGATATTTATCTGTTTTGCTGCCATGGGTACGCTCAAAGGGTTCCATCCACACCGGATGCCCCGGGCAGTCATCGTAGGCAAAGCCCGCGATGGTTTTGCTGTAAATTTCAATCAGACCAGAGGGTGTTCCTAACGGGTTGATATCCGGCTGTTCGCGAAATTCTCCGTGACGCACCCACGGCTTCCCGGCAGGATATTCAATGTATCCTTCGCCCTGCCAGAAGCTCTCGAAGTTCGGCATACTCACGCCAAGGGACGCTCCCGTTTTCGCGCCCTCATCATAAATGGCTTTTATCCACTGCATTTCATCCCGCTTTTCGCGGTATGTCTCTTCCTGACCAAAGCGTTTGCACAGACCGGCAAAGACATCAAAGTCATGTCGCGCTTCAAACTGCGGTTTAACCACCTGATGTATCGCCATCAGCCCTTTATTCGAGTGTGTACCGAACTGCTCAATGTCATTACGCTCAAAGCGCGTGGTCACAGGCAGGACGATATCGGCAAAACGACAGGATGCTGTCCACTGATGATCCAGAACGACCACGGTTTCCAGCTTCTTCCACGCTTCGATCATGCGGTTACGATCCTGCTGCGCATGGAACGGATTGGCGGCGCTGAAAATCGCCATTTTGATATCAGGGAAAGTTAATGTTTCACCGTTGAAAGCGATCTTTTTGCCTGGCGCCAGCAGACAATCGATCATTCGCGAGGTAGGAATATGCTCTGAAGCGCCGCGGAAATCCGCTTTGTATTTCGCGGCCGGGGGATTGTTGATGCTCCCGAGGCCGGACAGGACGGGACCGGCAGAGGTGACCGTCCCGCCGCCGTTATAGTGCCAGCCAAACCCTACTCCGCCGCCCGGCAAGCCAATTTGGCCAACCATGCTGGCCAGCACCACCAGCATCCACGGATACTGCTCGCCATGGTGCATACGCTGCACGCACCAGCCGCCCATAAACTGTGTCCGGCCTTTGACCAGCAGGCGGGCGAAGTCGCGGATCTGCTCCGCCGTCAGACCGCAGATTTCCGCCGCCCATTCGGCGTTTTTCGGCTGCTTGTCGCTTTCCCCAAGCAGATACGGCAAGAACTGTTCAAAGCCCACGGTATAATCGTTAATGAACGCCACGTCATACAGTTTTTCTTCGTACAGGGTATGCGCCAGCGCCAGCAATAACGCGACATCCGTTTGCGGTCGCAGCGCCAACTGCTCACAGCCAAGATAGTTTTGCGACTTGCTACGCACCGGATCAACGCTGATAACGCGCATCTTACCCTGCGCAACCGCTTCTTTAATCTGCTGCCAATAGCCAAACGCATCGTGATCGGGAACCAGGAACTCGATCTGCAGATTCTTGATAGGATCGCAGCCCCACAGCACGATGGTTTGGGTATTTTCGATAACCATCGGGAGTGACGTTTGCTGCTCATAAACTTCCAGCGAACCAATCACATGCGGCAAAATCACCTGCGCTGCGGCTGCCGAGTAGTCGCCGACGGTCGTTACATAGCTACCGTGCAAGCCGAGTCCCCGATCCATCGCGCCGCCGGCCTTATGAAATTTGCCAACAATTTGCCAGTCCGCCAGCCCGGTAAAGACACCAGAAGATCCGTAGGTCTTTTGTACCCGCTCCAGCTCTTCATAAACCAGATCCAACGCCTGATCCCAGCTCACACGGACAAAGCGATTATCGCCGCGCTGGTTGCGATCTGACTTTTCACGCTTGCGCAGCCAGTCCAGCCGCACCATCGGGTAGCGCACGCGCGATGGGTTGTAGACCACTTCACGCACCGCATTTAGCATATCGCAGGGGTATTTGTCATGTTTGAAGGGGCGGGTATCGACCCATTCACCGTTCACGACTTTGGCTTCAAAAGCGCCAAAGTGCGAGCCAGACTGGATCCATTGCTCCGGGTTTTCACCCGCTGCCCAGACCTTTGAGATCAGTGGATTTGGCCCTAAAGCGCTGACGGCACCGACTGCCAGCATTCCGCTTAAAAACCGTCGACGTGACGGATTAAAATCATGAATATCCATAAATTATCCTTTTGAATTGTTAGGTTGAGGTATATCGCTGGCGTGAGTCTGGAGATATTTCAACAACGTACGGTCTTCCACCGGATTAAGCCGGTAGTAGGTGGACATGGATTTCAGTCCGGCGATCCAGCCATTCGCGGAATAACGGGTCGGCGGCGGCGTGCTGTGGCAAGCGCTACAGGTGGATTGCAACATCTGATCGGCGTATTGCCAGAGGGGGTCAATATTGTCGGTAAAACCCTCCGCCGAACTCCAGGCCATCACGCTGACCTGCTGCCACTCCTGATGTGACTCCGGATCAACCTGTGTTTGCTCAACCTTCACATTGCTCATCAGCGAGGCATCTAATACGGCAGCAAAAACGCGTTTACCCATATACTGGGTAATCACCCGTCCACGTCCTTTGCTTTCCCGCCAGCCGGTCAGCTCTATCTGAACGTTTTTTCCTTCTCTTTTCAGCACACGCACTTGCGTTGCCGGGTACAGCATGGCTTTACCTGCCGGGCTCTCTGCTGTCACAGTCAGTGATTTTTCGCCTAACGAATACAGCGTCGTCGCCGTGGGTAACTGCTCTCCCTGACGCTGCAACTGCTTGTAACGATCGCGAAAACCGCTGCTCATATCGGGTTTGTGATGGGCAATGCCTTTGTGACAATCGATACAGTTACTGTCTTTTGCCGCCGCCGCGGTCATTTGCGCCGCTGCATTTGCCGATTGCTTACCGTGATCCATCGCCTCGTAGCTATGGCAGGATTTACACACCGCTGAATTATTCGCGCTCATGCGCGCCCATTCTCGCTGGGCCAACTCCGCCCGCTTTGCGGCAAATTTTTCCGGGGTATCGATCGAAGGAGAGATAAAGGTGTGGTAGAGGTCGTTTAAGGCTTGCGTTTTACGAACCAGCGTTGGGACGATGCCTGGCGGAATATGACAATCCTTACACTCCGCACGCACACCAGAAGCATTGCGAAAATGCATGCTGGTTTTATACTCCTCGCCAGATATGCGCATCGAGTGACACGATAAACAAAACTCGGTAGAACTGGTGTAATGAACGCCTTGCCACGTTCCCCAAATAGCCAGGGCCATTGCTACCGCCCCGGCGAATGCGCACCATAGTGCGTTTTTTCTTATCCACGACATGCTTGCCTCCATTTTTTTAATAGCGACACGCTAAGGGATAATAAAAATCAAAAATAGAGACAGCGAAGGCAGATTATAGGAACAGCATCCACTCTATGAGGTTCGTCAAATAGTAAAGAGCAGAAGTCCGTAATATAATTACCATCTATAAATAAGGAATTTATCATGCTCAAACTGACTCTCGATAGAGAAAGCCGGACTCCGCTGCAGTTGCAGATATTTCAATTTTATTTACAGGCCATTCAGCGGGGGGATTTGCTGTGTGGAGATAAACTCCCCTCTATTCGCGAGCAGGCTCAGGCATTGAACATTGCCAAAATAACGGTAGTGATGGCCTATGATAAGCTGATGGCGGCTGGATTAATTAAGAGCCGACACGGCATTGGCTATGAGGTGATATTCACCACGCCTGTACGTGTAACCCCAGCGCATGTGTCCGTACCCCAGGGCTCTCCGCCAGTAACACCAAAAGCGGCCGGGGTCTCTACCGATGTTTACGCAGAGCCTGGGCGGGAGTGCTACTGCCGGATGGGCGTCCCCGATCCCAATGCTTTTCCCTGGGCAAGCTGGCGAAAATGGAATAACGCGCCAAGCGTACTTAAAGAGCAATTGTTTACCCGATATCATTCATCAAATGGATTATTTTCACTGCGTGAGCAACTAGCCAGGTACCTTAATTTATCTCGCGGCATTAATACCCGGGCGGAGAACATCATCATTACCAATGGGATTCAGGAAGGATTGTCGCTGCTCAGTCAAATATTTATTGTTCATCATGCCGTCAGTCAGCAAAAAAAGTGCCACGTTGTGGCCGAATCCCCTTGCTATTCTGGCGCATGGCATCTGTTTAATTATTACGGTGCAGACATTACGTCAATTGCTGTAGATAACCACGGGCTGCAAACAGATAAATTACCCGAATATGAAACCCAGCTTTGCTATGTGACTCCGGCTCACCAGTATCCAATGGGAAGCGTCCTTTCGCTAGAGCGCCGTCAGTCATTATTGACGTGGGCGCAGCGCGTCGGCGCTTATATCCTTGAAGACGACTACGATGCTGTTTTTACCTATGGCGAGAACCCCCTTCCTGCACTGAAAGCTATGGATTATCACAACCGGGTTATCTACATGGGGACATTTTCCAAAACGCTGGGGCCGGGAACGCGTCTTGGCTATCTCATTTGTCCTGATGAACTGCTCCCGGCAGTAAAGAATATGAAAGCACTCAATAACAATGGCAGTCAGTGGTTATTGCAGCAATTTTTAGCCGAATTAATGCAAAATCAGGTGTTTTACTCGCACATCAGCAAGCTGGCCTGCAACTATGCGGCGCGCCTCAATCTGTTACGCGATGGCCTTTCTGTTCTGTTTCCGTCAGGGAAAATCGCTGGCGCAACGGCGGGTCTGCACCTCTCGTTACGCGTTGACAGACACCCAGATATGATCGCCAGACTGCAACAGCGCTGCCTGCTGGCAGGGATCCGCTTTGACACTCTGCCAGATATAGAAAATGGCTCAGGAGCCGCATGGCGTAGGGAGAACAGCGATGCTGTTATGTTTTTCGGGTTTGGCGGATTGCAGATACAGCAGATCAAAAAGGTGCTGTCGGTACTGGAGCAGGCGCTAGCGCAGCCTTGATGAATTTCAGGGATCGCGCCTGCGGCACAATCCCTGTTGTTAACCTTACAGCAGATCGCGGAACTGCGTTTGTTTTAACGCCAGTTCAACGCCGCGAACTTCCGCCAGCCCTTTCAGGCGACCAATCGCGGAGTAGCCTGGGTTGGTTTTCTTGTGCAGGTCGTCAAGCATCTGGTGTCCGTGATCCGGACGCATCGGGATAGGACGCAAATCGCCCGCCTTTTTACGGCGCTGTTCTTCGCTCAGGATGGCAGCAACCACCGATACCATATCCACATCGCCTTGCAGGTGCGCACCTTCGTGGAAGGTTTTCGGGTTATCTTCACGGCAGGTGGAGCGCAGATGCGTGAAGTGGATTCGATCGCCAAAGGTTTCGATCATTTTCACCAGATCGTTATCGGCGCGCACGCCGTAGGAACCGGTGCACATGGTGAAACCGTTATTGATGCTGTCGACGGTTTCTTTCAGCCACTGCATATCTTCGATAGTCGAAACAATGCGCGGCAGGCCGAGGATCGGACGCGGCGGATCGTCAGGGTGGACAGCCAGACGCACGCCGACTTCTTCCGCCACAGGCACAATCGCCCGCAGGAATACCGCCATATTATCGCGCAGATCGTCTTTGCTGATGCCGTCATATTCAGCGAGACGCGCACGGAACTGATCCAGCGTATAGCCCTCTTCCGCACCGGGCAGGCCGGCAATGATATTGCGGGTCAGCTTTTCGATATCGGCATCGTTCATAGCATTGAAGTAATTCAGCGCCTGGCGTTGTTCTTCTGCGGTGTAATCCGCTGCGGCGCCTGGGCGCTGAAGAATATGCAGTTCGAAGGCCGCAAAAGCAATCTGGTCAAAACGTAGCGCTTTGGAGCCGTCCGGCAGCTGATATTCGAGATCGGTACGCGTCCAGTCGAGGATCGGCATGAAGTTATAGCACACGGTATCGATGCCGCAGGTCGCCAGATTACGGATACTCTGCTGATAATTGGCAATCCACGTTTGGTACTGGCCTGAACGCGTTTTGATATCTTCGTGGACAGGAATACTTTCCACCACCGACCAGGTCAGCCCTTTTTCAGCCAGAATAGCCTGACGCTGTTGAATCTCTTCTACCGGCCACACTTCACCGTTGGGAATGTGGTGCAAGGCGGTCACAACACCCGTTGCGCCAGCCTGACGCACATCATCAAGCGATACCGGATCGTTAGGTCCGTACCAACGCCAGGTTTGTTCCATTGTTTCACCCCACAAGTTGTTATACCAAATTAAACTACCTGAATGACGACTACCATACAGCCATCCTGGGGATGTTCAACAGATGGCCTATCATTGATTGATCCAGCTCACATTCCCCGGATAAATGAGGCACACCAATTCAATTTGCTGTCATATAACTTTATACTGCCATTGTTAATTAATGGTTAATCAGGTGTATTTAATGAAAACTATTGCCTCAGCGCCTCTGGCGGAAAATGTCATGATGCCGCAGTACGACCGCCAACAATTAAAAACGCGGATTGTACATTTTGGTTTCGGTGCTTTTCACCGCGCCCATCAGGCGTTATTAACCGACAGGGTGCTGAATGCGCAGGGCGGAGACTGGGGGATTTGCGAGATCAGTCTGTTCAGTGGCGATCGGCTGATGCGTCAGCTTCGCGAACAGGATCATTTATTTACCGTGTTAGAAAAAGGGGCTAACGGCAACCAGCCTATTGTTATCGGTGCCGTTAACGAATGCCTGAACGCCACGCTGGATTCGCTGGCGGCCATTATTGAAAAATTCTGCGAGCCTCAGGTCGCGATTGTCTCGTTAACCATCACGGAAAAAGGCTACTGCATCGATCCGGCGACGGGTTCGTTAGATCTCTCTAATGCGCGTATTATTCACGATCTGCAGACACCGGCTGAACCGCACTCCGCCCCCGGTATAATCGTAGAAGCGCTGCACCGCCGACGTGAACGTGGACTGCAGCCATTTACCGTCCTCTCCTGCGATAACATCCCGGACAATGGCCATGTGGTAAAAAATGCCGTACTGGGGATGGCGGAAAAACGCTCTCCTGAGCTGGCGCACTGGATCCAGGAACACGTCAGTTTCCCGGGTACTATGGTGGATCGGATTGTTCCCGCCGCCACCGAGGAGTCGCTGGCTGAAATCGCCCACGAGCTGGGCGTTGCCGATCCTTGCGCAATCAGCTGCGAGCCGTTTATTCAGTGGGTGATTGAAGACAACTTTGTCTGTGGTCGTCCGCAATGGGAATCTGCGGGTGTCCAGATGGTTGAAAACGTCTTGCCGTGGGAACAAATGAAACTGCGGATGCTGAACGGCAGCCATTCGTTTCTCGCTTATCTCGGCTATCTGGCCGGATTCCAGCACATCAGCGACTGTATGCAGGATAGCGCATTTCGTGAAGCCGCTTACCGGCTGATGCTCACCGAACAGGCCCCCACGCTGCAAATTACTGATGTTGATTTAAACCAGTATGCCTTAAGCCTACTGGACCGCTTTGCCAACCCGGCGCTGAAACACAAAACCTGGCAAATCGCGATGGATGGTAGCCAGAAATTACCCCAGCGAATGCTGGAAGGGATCCGCGTGCATTTAGCACGTCAAAGCGAGTGGCCGCTGTTGGCGCTCGGCATCGCAGGCTGGATGCGCTACGTGAGCGGTGTGGATGATTCAGGCGCTACGATTGATATTCGTGACCCGCTCAGTGAGAAAATTGCCGCTCTGGTGGCACAGAGCACTGAATCAGAACGCGTCAACGCCCTGCTTTCTCTGCATGAGATTTTCGCCGCCGATCTCGTACTGAATCCGCAGTTTGTCGCGGCCATTCAACAGGCCTGGCAACGTATTGCCCAATACGGTGCGCATCAGGCTGTCATTGAAACGTTAAAAAATTAACGATTTCTGCCATTAAACAGGACGAAGCACGTCTTCGTCCCCTCCCCCCTTCTCTTTTTCCCCATTTTTCGCCAGGATTGTTAAATGCCATTACGGTAATTTATGATTCTGGAGTAATTGTGACTAAAACCAATCTCATCACTGGTTTTCTCGGCAGTGGCAAAACCACCTCTATTCTTCATCTATTGGCGAACAAGGATCCCGCAGAGAAGTGGGCCGTGCTGGTCAATGAGTTTGGTGAAGTAGGTATTGATGGCGCCCTGTTAGCCGACAGCGGCGCATTGCTAAAAGAGATCCCCGGCGGCTGTATGTGCTGCGTTAACGGTCTACCGATGCAGGTTGGCCTCAATACGCTGCTGCGTCAGGGAAAACCCGATCGATTGCTGATTGAACCCACTGGCCTCGGACACCCTAAACAAATTCTGGATTTACTCACCGCACCGGTTTACGAA
Source organism: Citrobacter sp. 21OH12SH02A-Citro (assembly GCF_027919895.1). Taxonomy (NCBI): domain Bacteria; kingdom Pseudomonadati; phylum Pseudomonadota; class Gammaproteobacteria; order Enterobacterales; family Enterobacteriaceae; genus Citrobacter; species Citrobacter sp. 21OH12SH02A-Citro. The sequence goes on along the minus strand of NZ_CP114801.1, from coordinate 1,660,663 downwards.
CCGTGGATCGATCTGCGCGCGACCCTCTGTATTCTTGACCCCCGGCTGTTAATGGATGAAAAAAGCGTCGCCAATGACAATTTCCGCGATCAGCTGGCCGCCGCAGATATCATTGTTGCCAATAAAGCCGACCGCGCCACAGCGGAAAGCGAAAACGCCTTGCAAACCTGGTGGCAACACTACGGTGCCAATCGCCAGTTGGTTCATGCCGACCATGGGCAAATTGACGGGCAGTTACTGGATTTACCCCGACTAAACCTGGCAGAGCTTCCTGCAAGCGCAGAGCACGCCCATAGCCATGCAGACAAAAAGGGACTGGCGGCATTGAGTCTGCCGTCACAGCAGCGCTGGCGGCGCAGCCTGAACAGCGGCCAGGGCCATCAGGCCTGCGGTTGGATTTTTGACGCCGATACGGTGTTCGATACCATCGGTCTGCTGGAATGGTCCCGTCTTGCCCCCGTGGGGCGCGTGAAAGGTGTCATGCGTATAAAGGAAGGGCTGGTGCGCATTAACCGCCAGGGAGACGACTGGCATATTGAGACGCAAAACGTCGCGCCACCGGATAGCCGTATTGAACTCATCGCCGATACTGAGACCGACTGGAATACGCTACAGAGTGCATTGTTGAGACTTCGTTTAGACGCTAACGCGTAAGGTTGCCTTCGTTTTTATAGCAATGGTAAACGATGATGAAAACCCGATACCCTCTTATTCTCCTACTCAATATTGCGGGGCTGGCGCTGTTTCTGTCCTGGTATCTTCCTGCCGGACATGGGATCTGGTCTTCATTGGATACGGGCGTTTTCCGCTTCTTTAACCAGAAACTGGTGGAAAGCCCGCAGTTCTTGTGGATTGTTGCTATTACCAATAACCGGGCATTTGATGGTTGCTCATTGCTGGCAATGGGAGCCTTGATGCTGCATTTTTGGCTGAAAGAAACGTCGGAAGGTCGCCGACGCATTGTCGCTATTGGCCTGGTTATGCTGCTCACCGCAGTGGTATTAAATCAGTTAGGCCAGGCGCTTATTCCCGTTAAACGCGCCAGCCCTACTCTGATGCTGGATAATATTTATCGCGTCAGCGAACTGCTGCATATTCCGACTAAAGATGCGTCCAGAGACAGTTTCCCCGGCGATCACGGTATGATGCTGCTTATTTTTTCCGCATTTATGCTGCGTTATTTCGGAAAAGTCGCCGGAATAATCGGCCTTATTATCGCTGTGGTTTTTGCCTTTCCACGCATAATGATTGGCGCTCACTGGCTCACCGATATCGTGATCGGTTCCATGACTGTCGTCTTGATTGGTCTGCCCTGGTGGCTAATGACACCGTTAAGCGACCGATTAGTCACTCTGTTTGCGAATTATCTGCCCGGTAAAAACAAACATTTTTTAAACAAATAACGCACAGTAATTAACATCATCAGGGAAAACTCTGATTCCCTGATGATGCTTGTCGATATTTCATCATTCTGGCTGCCATTCTCCCGTCATCTTATTCATCTTTAAAATGATTGGGTTGCGTCTTTTTTATCCCGATTGTTCTTAATTTAGGCAATGCCGGTTATTCACTTTCTGTATCAATTTTTCTTATAAGAAATCACGTAAATTCACTCGCAATGACCGGACCGATCGGGTAATCTCGAACTCGTTTTGCCTCGCGGGATAATTATTCTCTTCAGGAATAAATTTGTGCGTTCTGCCACAGATTTGACCTTAAAGAATTGTCTCATCGTGCGATGGTAATTAGTCTCGTCACGTTTGGCATTTTTTATAACGATATTTATCGTTAAGGACTTCAAGGGAAAACAAACAAAATGGTCAAATCTCAACCGATTTTGAGATATATCTTGCGGGGCATACCCGCGATAGCAGTTGCGGTTCTGCTTTCTGCATGTAGCACAACGAACACCGCCAGGAATATGCATTCTGAGACGCATGCTGTGGGCAATGGAGATAACTCTTCACTGCAAGCCTCTCAGGATGAATTTGAAAATATGGTCCGTAATATCGATGTTAAATCACGTATTATGGACCAGTATGCTGACTGGAAAGGCGTGCGTTACCGCCTTGGCGGCAGCACCAAAAAAGGCATTGATTGTTCAAGCTTCGTACAACGTACGTTCCGCGAGCAATTTGGTTTAGAGCTTCCTCGCTCAACCTACGAACAACAGGAAACGGGTAAATCCGTTTCGCGCACTAACCTGCGCACAGGCGATCTGGTTCTGTTCCGTGCTGGCTCCACTGGCCGTCACGTCGGTATTTATATCGGCAACAACCAGTTCGTACACGCCTCGACCAGCAGCGGCGTTATCATTTCCAGCATGAACGAACCTTACTGGAAAAAACGTTACAACGAAGCTCGCCGGGTCCTGAGCCGCAGTTAATTTCGTTTGGCAGCTATCCCTTGGCTATCCTGATGAGACATTTTGAAAAGCACTGCTTCGGCGGTGCTTTTTTTTGCTTTGTCTTGTGACTAAGAAAAATCTCACAAGGTGAGTCATTTCAGGTTATATTCATACAGAATAAGCGGTTAACTCAGGTAAACATAAGGAACTATGTTTAAACGCTCCTCTTCATCCAATCAGAAAATCCTGCTTTCCTGTATGTTAACGGGGCTTATCGTCGCGCTCCTGGTGAGTACCCTGCAATTTTTCGTGACCTGGCATAAACGAGACATTAAGTACGACACGCTCCTTTCCGATATCCAGAATTATGTCAGCAGCTACTTCGCCGATCTCAAATCCACCACAGATGACCTTCAGCCACTGGTCGCCAACAGTTGCCAACAAGTCGCTGCTCAACTGACCTCCAGCGCGGCCTTTAGCCTCAACGTTCGCGCATTTTTACTGGTCAAAAACGGCATTGCTTTCTGCTCCTCCGCAACGGGCGCAATGTTCACCCCGATTTTAGATCTGGTCCCAAGCCTCGATATCAGCAGAAATATTGATGTGGAATTACTCCCCGGTACGCCCATGATGCCGAACAAGCCGGCGATAATGATTTGGCACCGGAACCCATCGTTCACTGATAGCGGCGTGTTTACCTCACTGAATATTAATCTGGCCCCTTATCTGCTTTATACCGCCCGACAGGATGATTTTAACGGTATTGCCATAGTCGTCGGTGATAACGCGATTTCAACATTTTCATCACGGATTATTGATGCCTCCGCTCTGCCCCACTCTCACTGGCGGCAGGCGACCCTGGAAGGTATTCCGCTACAGATTCGTTTATATGCCGATGAGTGGACCTATACCGACATCTGGTATTCGATTATGTTGGGATGCATGGCGGGGATTATTGCTGCACTTCTTCTCTGGTACTACATCTACACCATCCGTTTACGTCCGGGCAAAGATATCCTCAACGCTATCAAACATAACCAGTTTTATGTGGTGTACCAGCCCGTCGTTGAGGTGCAGACACTGGAGGTGAAAGGTGTAGAGGTGTTATTACGCTGGAATCATCCGACAACGGGTGAGATCCCACCGGATGCTTTTATTCACTACGCCGAATCCCAGAAAATGATTGTCCCGCTGACCCAGCATCTCTTTAAGTTGATAGCCCAGGACGCACCGATGCTGCAAAAAGTGTTACCCGCTGGTGCAAAATTGGGGATCAATATCGCGCCAACGCATCTGCACGGCGAGACGTTTAAAGACGACATTCATCACCTGCAGGCCTCGCTTCCCGCAAACCATTTCCAGATGGTGCTGGAGATCACCGAACGGGATATGCTTAATCAACACGAGGCCACAAAGCTTTTTGAATGGCTTCATTCCGCAGGTTTTGAAATTGCCATTGATGATTTTGGCACCGGTCATAGCGCGCTGATTTATCTGGAACGCTTTACCGTTGACTACCTGAAAATCGATCGCGGGTTTATTAACGCCATTGGAACAGAGACCCTGACCTCTCCGGTTCTGGACGCCGTGTTGACACTCTCTAAGCGTCTTAATATGCTGACGGTGGCTGAAGGGGTTGAAACGCCTGAGCAAGCCCGTTGGCTGCGCGATCGTGGGGTGCATTTTTTCCAGGGATACTGGATTAGCCGACCATTAAAACTTGCTGATTTCGTGCGTTGGATGGCGCAGCCCAATAAGCCGACGTGGTGATCGCAGTATGCGAATCATATACTCTCACTCGCCGCCACATCCCTTATCTTTCAGGCATGATGCCCGTCGGGTTGTGGCAGGAAAAGGAAATCGCTTTTAATGATCCCTCGCGTATTGCTGCTGTTTATCGCCCTTATCGGGTTTAGCGCCGAGGCGCAGTCCATCAAAGAAAGCTATGCTTTTGCCGTACTGGGCGAACCGAAGTACGCGTTTAACTTTAATCACTTTGATTACGTCAACCCTGCGGCCCCCAAAGGCGGGCAAATCACCCTCTCCGCCATCGGCACATTCGATAACTTCAACCGCTATGCGATGCGCGGTAACCCCGGAGCACGTACCGAAACGCTTTACGATACGCTGTTTACTACCTCTGACGATGAACCTGGCAGCTATTATCCGCTCATCGCCGACAGCGCACGCTATGCTGATGACTATTCCTGGGTAGAAATCGCCATCAATCCGCGAGCGCGTTTTCACGATGGCTCCCCCATTACCGCCAGCGATGTCGCATTCACCTTCCACAAATTTATGACTGAAGGCGTGCCGCAATTTCGCCTGGTCTACAAGGGAACAACGGTAAAAGCGATCGCGCCATTAACTGTACGTATTGAATTAGCCAAACCGGGTAAAGAGGACATGCTCAGCCTGTTTTCATTACCCGTGATGCCAGAGAAGTACTGGAAAGATCATAAGCTCAGCGATCCCTTATCATCGCCTCCGCTCGCCAGCGGTCCTTATAGCATCACGAAATGGAAGATGGGTCAGTACATTGTCTATTCGCGCGTCAACGATTATTGGGCCGCTAATCTGCCCGTCAACCGTGGCCGCTGGAACTTTGATACCATCCGCTACGACTACTATCTGGATGACAACGTCGCCTTTGAAGCGTTTAAGGCCGGGGCGTTTGACCTGCGTCTTGAAAACGATGCTAAAAACTGGGCGACACGTTATACCGGTAAAAATTTCTCGAATCATTACATCATCAAAGATGAGCAAAAAAACGAATCCGCCCAGGATACGCGTTGGCTGGCGTTTAATATTCAGCGCCCGGTGTTCAGCGACCGACGGGTGCGAGAAGCCATCACCCTGGCATTTGATTTTGAATGGATGAATAAAGCTCTGTTCTATAACGCCTGGAGTCGGACCAACAGCTATTTTCAGAATACCGAGTATGCCGCTAAAAATTACCCCGATGCGGATGAACTGGTGATACTTGCGCCCTTGAAAAAAGATCTCCCTCCTGAGGTCTTCAGCCAAATTTATCAGCCGCCGAAATCAAAAGGCGATGGCTACGATCGTGACAACCTGTTGAAAGCCGATGCCTTACTGGAGCAGGCCGGATGGGTACTTAAGGGACAACAGCGCGTAAACAGCGCCAACGGTAAACCCCTGAGCTTTGAACTGTTGCTCCCGGCGGGCAGTAACAGCCAGTGGGTGCTGCCGTTCCAGCACAACCTGCAGCGCTTAGGCATTACAATGAACATCCGCCAGGTTGATAACTCACAAATCACAAACCGGCTGCGCAGTCGTGACTATGACATGATGCCGAGATTGTATCGCGCAATGCCGTGGCCAAGTTCGGACCTGCAAATTCTCTGGGCCTCTGAATATATTGACTCCAGCTATAACGCCCCGGGCGTGCAAAGCCCGGTGATTGATAAACTGATCAACCAAATCATCGCGGCGCAGGGTGATAAAGCCAAACTAATCCCACTCGGTCGGGCACTGGACAGGGTATTAACCTGGAACTACTACATGTTGCCGATGTGGTTTATGGCAGAGGATCGCATCGCCTGGTGGGATAAGTTTTCGCATCCAGCTATTCGCCCCATTTATACCATTGGTCTCGACAACTGGTGGTACGACGTTAACAAAGCGGCGAAACTGCCAGCAGCCAGACGGCAGGGAGAATAAATGGGCGCTTATCTGATTCGACGTCTGCTACTGGTGATCCCAACGCTTTGGGCCATCATCACCATCAACTTTTTTATCGTGCAGATTGCCCCCGGTGGTCCGGTTGAGCAGGCCGTCGCCGCCATTGAGTTCGGGCAAAGCGGGGCATTACCCGGCGCGGGTAGTGAAGGCATTCGCGCCAGCCACGCGCAAACCGGCGTCGGCAATATCAGCGACAGTAATTACCGAGGTGGCCGTGGTCTTGACCCGGAAGTGATCGCCGAAATCACTCGCCGTTACGGGTTCGATAAGCCCATTCATGAGCGTTATTTCAAAATGCTCTGGGACTATATTCGTTTCGATTTCGGCGACAGTCTGTTTCGTAGCGCCTCAGTGCTGACGCTTATCAAAGACAGCCTGCCTGTTTCCGTCACGCTGGGGCTATGGAGTACGCTCATTATCTATCTGGTGTCGATACCGCTTGGGATCCGCAAAGCCGTTCACAACGGCAGCCGATTTGATGTCTGGAGCAGCGCATTCATTATTATTGGCTATGCCATACCGGCCTTTTTGTTTGCGATTTTACTGATCGTCTTTTTTGCCGGGGGCAGCTATTACGACCTGTTCCCGCTTCGCGGACTGGTTTCCGCCAATTTTGATTCCCTGCCCTGGTATCAGAAAGTGACCGACTACCTTTGGCATATTACCCTGCCCGTGCTGGCGACGGTGGTTGGGGGGTTTGCCGCGCTAACCATGCTGACCAAAAACTCATTTCTGGATGAGGTACGCAAACAGTATGTCGTCACCGCGCGCGCCAAAGGGGTCAGCGAGAAAAACATTCTGTGGAAACATGTGTTTCGCAATGCCATGTTGCTGGTAATCGCTGGCTTCCCGGCAACATTTATCAGCATGTTTTTTACCGGTTCGCTGCTGATTGAAGTGATGTTTTCGCTTAACGGTCTGGGACTACTGGGTTATGAATCCACCGTATCACGTGACTACCCGGTAATGTTTGGCACGCTCTATATCTTCACCCTGATCGGTCTGCTGCTGAATATCCTCAGCGACATCAGCTATACGCTGGTCGATCCCCGTATTGATTTTGAGGGACGCTAATGTCGCGATTAAGCCCCGTCAATCAGGCCCGCTGGGCGCGTTTTCGCCATAACCGTCGCGGCTATTGGTCGCTGTGGATCTTTCTACTGCTCTTCGGCCTTAGCCTGTGTTCAGAACTGATTGCCAATGATAAGCCGCTACTGGTGCGCTACGACAGTAGCTGGTATTTCCCCCTGTTCAAAAACTACAGTGAAAGCGACTTCGGCGGACCATTGGCGACCCAGGCTGATTATCAGGATCCGTGGTTACAGCAGCGCCTGGAAAACCGGGGCTGGATCCTGTGGGCGCCGATACGCTTTGGAGCCACCAGCATTAACTTTGCCACTGATAAGCCCTTCCCTTCCCCGCCTTCTGCACAAAACTGGCTGGGAACGGACGCCAACGGTGGTGATGTGCTGGCACGGATCCTCTACGGCACACGTATTTCTGTCCTGTTCGGATTAATGCTAACCCTGTGCTCCAGCGTGATGGGGATCATGGCTGGCGCAATCCAGGGCTATTATGGCGGCAAGGTGGATTTGTGGGGGCAACGATTCATTGAGGTTTGGTCAGGTATGCCAACGCTGTTTTTGATCATACTGCTGTCGAGCGTGGTCCAGCCAAACTTCTGGTGGCTACTGGGCATTACCGTGCTGTTTGGCTGGATGAGCCTGGTTGGCGTGGTACGCGCGGAATTTTTACGTACCCGAAACTTTGATTACATTCGTGCCGCTCAGGCGCTCGGCGTGAGCGATCGCAGTATTATTCTGCGCCATATGCTGCCCAATGCGATGGTCGCCGCCCTGACCTTTTTACCGTTTATATTATGCGCCTCGATCACCACTCTGACCTCGCTGGATTTTCTTGGCTTTGGCTTACCGCTTGGCTCGCCATCGCTGGGAGAACTCCTGTTACAGGGTAAAAACAACCTGCAGGCACCGTGGCTTGGTATCACCGCGTTCATCTCCGTTGCCCTGCTATTATCGCTACTGATATTTATTGGTGAAGCGGTACGCGACGCGTTCGATCCCAACAAGGCGATTTAAGATGACACAACCACTGTTAGCTATTGAAAATTTATCGGTAGGTTTTCGCCAACAGGAGACCGTGCGCACCGTGGTCAATACCCTCTCACTGAGGGTTGATGCCGGGCAAACTCTGGCGCTGGTGGGCGAGTCCGGTTCGGGTAAAAGCGTGACCGCACTTTCTATTCTACGGTTATTACCGACCCCTCCCGCAGTCTACCTTTCCGGCGACATCCGTTTTCATGGCGAATCATTGCTTCATGCCGATGAGCAGACGCTTCGCGGCGTTCGCGGGAATAAAATCGCCATGATTTTCCAGGAACCAATGGTGTCGCTAAACCCGCTTCACAACCTTGAAAAACAGCTGTATGAAGTGCTGTCGCTGCATCGGGGAATGCGTCGGGAGGCCGCGCGGGCAGAAATACTGACCTGTCTGGATCGGGTCGGCATCCGTCAGGCGGCCAAACGTCTCGCAGACTATCCGCACCAACTGTCCGGCGGCGAACGCCAGCGCGTAATGATCGCCATGGCGCTGCTTACGCGACCGGAGCTGCTTATTGCCGATGAACCGACCACCGCGCTGGATGTATCCGTACAGGCGCAAATACTACAGCTGCTGCGGGAGCTACAGCGCGAGCTGAACATGGGATTACTGTTTATCACCCACAACCTCAGCATTGTGAAAAAACTGGCCGATACCGTTGCGGTGATGCAAAACGGCCAGTGCGTTGAGCAAAATCGAGCAGCACAGCTGCTCACTGCGCCAACGCATCCCTACACGCAGAAATTGTTAAACAGCGAACCTTCCGGCGATCCGGTGCCTGTACCTGCCGGGCAAGCGCCATTGCTGGAAGTGGAAAAACTCTGCGTTGCCTTCCCCATCCGTAAAGGTATCCTGAAGCGCGTGGTGGACCATAACGTTGTGGTTAACAACGTCAGTTTTTCCCTCCGACCCGGTGAAACGCTGGGGCTGGTCGGGGAGTCAGGATCGGGGAAAAGCACTACCGGGCTGGCGTTACTGAGGTTAATCACCTCACAGGGAAGCATTGTGTTCGATGGCCTCGCGCTGCATACCTTAAATCGCCGCCAGCTGTTACCGGTACGTCACCGCATTCAGGTCGTGTTTCAGGATCCCAACTCCTCGCTGAACCCGCGCCTGAGCGCGCTACAGATTATTGAGGAGGGACTGCGCGTTCATCAGCCAACCCTGTCAGCCGAGCAGCGCGAAGCGCAGGTGAAAGCGGTAATGGCGGAAGTGGGACTGGATAGCGAAACGCGGCATCGTTACCCGGCGGAGTTTTCAGGCGGTCAACGTCAACGCATAGCCATTGCCAGAGCCTTGATTCTCAAGCCTTCCCTGATCATTCTGGATGAACCAACATCGTCGCTCGACAGAACCGTACAGGCGCAAATCCTGACGTTGTTAAAGTCTTTACAGGAAAAGCATCGCCTAGCTTATATCTTTATCAGCCATGATTTGCACGTAGTACGCGCGTTATGCCATCAGGTTATTGTGCTAAGGCAGGGAGAGGTCGTGGAGCAAGGACAATGCGAGCACGTATTTAATGCGCCACAGCAGGCATATACGCGTCAGCTGCTCGCGCTAAGCTGACGCTCAAAACGGATTGTTATTTGAAAACGGCTCTGCGATGGCCACGCCGAAATTTTTCAGTCTGCAGGTCGCGGCAAATTCATCCTGACGATTCACAAACAGGCACGGCTCCCCTTCGCATTCCAACACGGAACAAGGTACCTCAATGTCGCTGAGGGCCTGGCTGAGTTTATGCATGACTGACCACGCGCTGTCACCATCAGGGCTAAGCAATTTGAGCGCCACCAAGCTGTTCTCATTGCTCTGACCGTTTTGCGGAATCGGTTCAACCTTTGAACCTGCGAAACCCACCGACCAACGATAGCACTGTGGCAGACGATGAACGATTGAGAGTTGTAATGTCATCACTTTCTTTCCCTGGAAGTACAATCACTTCACAATTATTTTACATCAATATTAACACATCATTGACAATACGTCTTTAAACAGTTCGTAAACGTTTACACCCTGACTTTATGCTGCTTTCCGAACCAAATATTTAAATTTATTCAACGGTTCTGGCATATTTCCGCGCTATATGTACTCGTTTCTGCGATCTAACTCAACCTTTTTAACTACAATGATGTGACTTTTTACATAAATTGATTTTACATAAAATAAACATAAGCGGGGAAATTGATAGATTTTCGGTTGATGTACATCAACTCTGGAGGCCCTATCGCCCCCAGGTTGTGTAATAGATCACCGTTTTTTGGCGCGGCTGGCGTAGAGATAGAAGAGAATTGAGCAGGTAGCGCAAAACGCTATCGACCAGATCATCGGCCAGGCCGAGTTAAAAGTCGCCAGTGACAGCAGCGCCCCAACGATGGCGCCAATGCCAAAACGGAACGTCCCTGCCAGCGATGACGCCGTTCCCGCCATATGCGGAAATTCATCCAGAATGACTGCCATGGCGTTGGATGACACCATCGACACGCAGCCAACAAACGCCGCAACGCCCACCACCAGCGCCCAGAAACCAACCCCGAACAGCGCGCTAAAGACCATCCAGCCCGCCATCACGAACTGGATCCACAGGCCAGCACGGAACATATTCAATGCCCCAACCCGACGAACAAAGCGGCTGTTGATGATGGTCATCACGAACAGGAAAACAATGTTCAGCGCGAAGTAATAGCCGAAATGCTGCGGTGAAACGTGGTTAATCTCAATGTAAACAAAAGGTCCGGCGCTCAGGAACGAGAACATCCCGGCAAAACTAAACCCACTGGCCAGCATATAGCTCAGTACACGCTTGTGGCGAAACAGCGAGGCAAAGTTGCCGAGAGTAGTACGCAAGCGAAACGGCTGGCGGCGCTCAACCGGCAAGGTCTCTTTGATCAGCGTAAAGATCATCACCGACGCCAGAATAGCCGCCACGGCGAGGATCCAAAAGATGTAGTGCCAGCTCAGCCATACCAATACCCAGCCGCCCACGATGGGTGCCAGTAAGGGTGCAATTGTCGTGACCAGCATGACAAAGGACATCATGCGCGAAAACTCTTCCTTCGGATAGATATCGCGCATCAGGGCGTTGATAACCACGCTCGCCGCAGCCGCAGCCAGACCATGGAAGAAACGCATCACGATCAGTTGATCGATAGTTTGTGCCAGCGCACAGGCAACTGCCGCCGCCGCAAACACCAGCGTCCCGCCCAGAATCACCGGCTTGCGCCCAATGCTGTCAGCCATTGGACCATAGAGTAACTGCCCCACCGCGAACCCAAGAATATAGGTACTGAGGGTCATCTGCGCGCTACCTGCAGGCACACCAAACTGTTCAGAGATAACAGGTAGTGCCGGAAGATACATATCAATCGACAACGGCATCAGCATGGCTAACAAGCCAAGGATAAAGACAATGGCAATTGACGAGTTCTGCCGGGTGGTCACATTTAGCTCCTGAAATTAACGCGGGGTTAAGTTAACGCTGGCGATTTCTTCTTCGGTCAATGGACGGTATTCACCCGGCTCCAGATCCTCATCAAGCTTGATGTCACCAATCCGTTCACGGTGCAGTTCCACAACGTGGTTACCGACGGCGGCAAACATACGTTTAACCTGATGATAGCGCCCTTCGCTGATGGTCAATCGCACCTGAGTTGGCGTAATAACCTCCAGCACGGCCGGTTTGGTCAGGTCTTTCTCATTATGCAGTTGTACGCCATGGGCAAACTGTTCGGCGGTGTCATCTGCCACCGGCGACTCCAGCGTCACCAGATAGGTTTTCTCACAATGGTGACGTGGCGAAGTGATGCGATGCGACCACTGTCCGTCATCGGTCATCAGCACCAGTCCGGTGGTGTCGATATCCAGGCGACCTGCCGCATGCAGTTTGTAGGCAACCGGCTCATCAAGGAAATAGAGCACGGTCGGGTGATCCGGGTCATCCGTTGAGCAAACATAACCCTGAGGTTTATTCAGCATAAAATAGCGCGGGCCATTTTGTTGAATCAGGGAATTGCCGTCATATTCTACGTCGTGTTCTGGCAGCAGCTTAAAGGCACTGTTTTTGACGATTTCACCGTCGACGGTAACGCGGTTAGCACGGATCTCACGCCCGGCAATAGCGCGGCTGACGCCGAGTTGCTGAGCGATAAATTTATCAAGTCGCATGAGTGTGATTTTTGCCTGTAAAAAACAAGAAGCGGGATTGCGCCCGAAAAGTGGGACGATTATCCGCCCAGTATAGCGGCGTTACACCATCCCTCAAGGGAAATGATTCATGGCATACTATACATTGTTGCTGCTTACCTTAATGAGCCCATGATTTTTACTCTTCGCCCGTACCAAAAAGAAGCCGTGGATGCCACGCTCAACCATTTCCGCCACCATCGCACGCCAGCGGTTATCGTCCTGCCAACCGGTGCGGGAAAAAGCCTGGTGATTGCTGAACTGGCCCGCGTGGCGCGTGGTCGCGTGCTGATACTGGCGCACGTTAAAGAACTGGTCGCGCAAAACCATGCCAAATATCGCGCGCTGGGGCTGGAAGCCGATATTTTTGCCGCAGGTCTGAAGCGTAAAGAGAGCCACGGGAAAGTGGTATTTGGCAGCGTACAGTCGGTAGCGCGTAATCTTGACGCCTTTCAGGGAGAATTCTCGCTGCTTATCGTCGATGAATGTCACCGTATTGGTGATGATGACGAGAGTCAGTATCAGCAAATCCTCACTCACCTGACCAAAGTAAATCCCCACTTACGCCTGCTCGGGCTTACTGCCACTCCTTTTCGTTTGGGCAAAGGCTGGATTTATCACTTTCATTATCACGGTATGGTGCGCGGCGATGAAAAAGCGCTGTTTCGTGACTGCATTTATGAATTACCGTTGCGTTACATGATTAAACACGGCTACCTGACGCCGCCAGAACGCCTCGACATGCCGGTAGTGCAGTATGACTTCAGCCGCCTGCAGGCGCAGAGTAACGGCCTGTTTAGCGAAACGGATCTGAATCAGGAACTGAAAAAGCAGCAGCGAATAACGCCGCATATCATCAGCCAGATTGTCGAGTTTGCCCAGACGCGCAAAGGGGTGATGATTTTCGCCGCCACAGTGGAGCACGCCAAAGAAATTCTGGGCCTGCTGCCTGCTGACGATGCCGCGCTAATCACCGGAGACACGCCTGGCGCTGAGCGTGATGTGCTGATTGAAGAGTTCAAAGCCCAGCGCTTTCGCTATCTGGTGAATGTGTCGGTCCTGACCACTGGCTTCGATGCCCCGCACGTCGACCTTATCGCCATTCTGCGCCCGACGGAGTCAGTTAGCCTTTACCAACAAATTGTCGGTCGCGGCCTGCGCCTGGCGCCGGGTAAAACCGACTGTCTGATCCTCGATTATGCCGGTAACCCGCACGATCTTTACGCGCCGGAAGTGGGGGCGCCGAAAGGAAAAAGCGATAACGTTCCGGTGCAGGTGTTCTGTCCCGCCTGCGGGTTTGCAAACACCTTCTGGGGCAAAACAACGGCAGACGGCACGCTGATTGAACACTTTGGTCGCCGCTGTCAGGGGTGGTTTGAAGATGATGACGGCCATCGCGAACAGTGCGATTTTCGTTTTCGTTTTAAAAACTGCCCACAATGCAACGCGGAAAATGATATCGCCGCCCGCCGTTGTCGGGAGTGCGACACGGTGCTGGTTGACCCGGATGACATGCTGAAAGCCGCGCTCAGGCTCAAAGATGCGCTGGTCCTGCGCTGTAGCGGCATGGTGTTACAAAACGGCCAGGATGAAAAAGGCGAATGGCTAAAAATCACCTATTACGATGAAGATGGTGCCGACGTTAGCGAACGCTTTCGCCTGCATACTCCCGCGCAACGTACGGCTTTCGAGCAACTGTTTATTCGCCCGCACACCCGAACGCCCGGCATTCCCTTACGCTGGATAACCGCCGCCGATATCCTCGCCCAGCAGGCGCTGTTACGTCATCCTGATTTCGTGGTGGCGCGCATGAAAGGTCAGTACTGGCAGGTCCGTGAAAAGGTCTTCGATTATGAAGGACGCTATCGTCGGGCACATGAATTACGCGGTTAATCGTACTTTTGATTGATGTACCAGCCGTTTAAGTATAGAATCTCGCCCGCTTTTGCATACGCAAAGCAGATCACTTACCTGTTGCTGGGTCGCCTGTAGCAGGAATTATAAAAGAGAGATTTAAATGTTTACTATCAACGCTGAAGTACGTAAAGAGCAGGGTAAGGGTGCGAGCCGCCGCCTGCGTGCCGCTAACAAGTTCCCGGCAATCATCTATGGTGGCGCAGAAGCCCCGGTTGCTATCGAACTGGATCACGATGCAGTTATGAACATGCAAGCTAAAGCTGAATTCTACAGCGAAGTTCTGACCATCGTTGTTGACGGTAAAGAAGTGAAAGTTAAAGCTCAGGCTGTACAGCGTCACCCGTTCAAGCCGAAGCTGGCACACATCGACTTCGTTCGCGCGTAATCGCCTACAAGTTGAAGAAAAACCCCGCCTCGGCGGGGTTTTTTTATGGGATTTTGTTGGCGGTAAAGATGAATCACGCAAGCCGGATAAGGCGTTAACGCCCCCATCCGGCAAACGGCTTTATTTCCCGCCCGAGGTACGACGCTGTAGCTGATCGCGCAGGTTCGGCGGCGTACCTTTGATGGTCAAAGTATCTGTGGCTGGATCCCAGAAAATACGCTCACCCAATAACATGGCGTCGAAGTTGATGGTTAACCCGCCGCCGCTTCCGGCAAATTTGGTTAACTGGCGCAGCGTGCTGCGATCTGCCGGGAAGCTCTCTTCCAGTTCGTAGCCTTTATCAGCGGTAAATTCGCTGAAGCTGACTTCACTGACGCCGGAAAGCTCTTTGGACAGCGACTCCAACTCGATCTCTTCACCGGCCTGCAGTTGCTCGTTGCAGTAGCTGTACACCTGCTGACGCACGTTCTGGCGTTCAGCTTTATCGAGTTGCGCCTCGGCGGTAAAGTCATCGACCGCCTGCAACAGGCCGCGGTTTTGCGCTTTGGCGTTAAGCCCCTCGCTGGCGCCCAGGAAGTCCATAAAGAAATCGGCGACTTTGCGCCCTACCCGCCCTTTCAGGAACGTCAGATAGCGCGTGGACTCCGGGTTGGTTTCCCACTCGGTTAAATCAATACGCGCCACGATATCCGCATGATTGATATCCAGATAGTGTGTCGGGTTGATATCCAGATTTTCATTGACGCGCATACTGCTTAAATTGTTCAGCACGGCGACCAGCAGATACTCTACCGCCAGATAGCGGTAATGGCAGAACAGGACAATGCCGCCATCGGCAAAAGGATATTTCGCCAGTTCGTCCCGCAAGCGCCCTGTCGCTGCACGACTAAAGGCCAGAAAATCCTCTTCGCCCTGACGCTGTAAACGCAGCGTTTGCGCCAGTTCACTCTCTGCGCTAAACAGGCCATAAGCTTTATTCTTGGCGCTGTATACCCGATGCAACTCAGCCATCATATCGACAACGGTCGCTGTCGGTTCCAGTAATGAATCGCGCAAGACCAGCTCAAGGTTCTGCTCGTCACGTTTGATAAGCTGGTGCAGGGCAATCTGGTTGATATCCAGACTCATGATAAACTCTCCTTTTAGACCGGGCGGTATTCAACCACCTGCCGGGCAGTGACGCAATAGAAGATAAAAAAGCAGAAAAAAAACTGTCTGTACGGTAATATGTTGCCCTTTCATGAACAGACTGATTTCGATTTATGCCACAAATTTCCCGCTATAGTGACGAACACGTTGAACAACTGCTGAATGAGATGCTCAACGTACTGGAAAAACATAAGGCGCCGACCGACCTTTCCCTGATGGTACTGGGAAATATGGTGACTAACCTTATCAATACAAGCATCGCACCGGCCCAGCGCCAGGCGATTGCCAACTCTTTTGCCCGCGCATTGCAGTCTTCGGTAAACGACGACCAAGCGCATTAAGAGCCTGCTCCGGGGAAACGAACAACAGTTTATGGTAACTCATCGTCAACGCTACCGTGAGAAAGTCTCCCAGATGGTTAGCTGGGGGCACTGGTTTGCCTTGTTCAACATTCTGTTGGCCATGGTGCTCGGTAGCCGTTACCTGTTTGTCGCCGACTGGCCGACAACCCTTGCAGGTCGTGTTTATTCCTACCTGAGCGTTGTCGGGCATTTTAGCTTTCTGGTGTTCGCCACCTATCTGCTGATCCTGTTTCCCCTGACGTTTATCGTCATGTCCCAGAGGCTGATGCGATTCTTATCAGCTATTCTGGCGACGGCTGGCATGACGCTGTTGCTAATCGACAGCGAAGTTTTCACCCGCTTCCACCTGCATCTCAATCCGATCGTCTGGGAACTGGTCATCAACCCAGACCAGAATGAAGCGGCGCGTGACTGGCAGCTGATGTTTATCAGCGTACCGGTTATTCTGTTAATTGAAATGCTGTTTGCGACCTGGAGTTGGCAAAAGCTGCGCAGCCTGACGCGTCGTCGCCATTTTGCCAAACCGTTAGCAGCATTCTTCTTCGTTTCCTTTATCGCCTCGCACGTGGTGTATATCTGGGCGGATGCCAATTTCTATCGCCCGATTACCATGCAGCGTGCGAATCTGCCGCTCTCCTACCCGATGACGGCACGTAAATTCCTGGAAAAACATGGCCTGCTGGATGCGCAAGAGTATCAGCGACGCCTGATCGAACAGGGCAATCCGGAAGCGGTTTCCGTGCAGTACCCGCTCAGCGAACTGCGCTATCGCGATATGGGCACCGGTCAGAACGTGCTGCTGATTACCGTCGACGGTCTGAACTACTCACGCTTTGAAAAACAGATGCCTGCGCTGGCTGAATTCGCCGGGCAGAATATCTCGTTTACGCGTCACATGAGCTCAGGCAACACCACGGATAACGGCATCTTTGGCCTGTTCTATGGTGTCTCGCCAAGCTACATGGACGGCATTTTGTCGACCCGTACGCCTGCGGCGCTGATTACTGCACTGAACCAGCAGGGTTACCAGTTAGGGCTATTCTCCTCGGATGGCTTTACCAGCCCGCTGTATCGCCAGGCGCTGCTGTCAGACTTCTCCATGCCAAGCGTACAAACGCAATCTGACGAACAAACCGCAAGCCAGTGGATTAACTGGCTGGGACGCTACGCGCAGGAAGATAACCGCTGGTTCTCGTGGGTCTCCTTTAACGGGACGAACCTTGATAACAGCAACCAGAAGAACTTTGCCAAACGCTATGCCAGCGCCGCTCAGGATGTGGATGCCAATATTAACCGTATTCTTAGTGCCCTGCGCGACTCCGGTAAACTGAACAACACGGTGGTGATTATTACCGCAGGTCGGGGCGTGCCGCTGACTCAGGAAGAGAACAATTTTGCCTGGTCGCGCGGTCATCTGCAGGTTCCGCTGGTTATTCACTGGCCGGGAACGCCTGCCCAACGCATCAATAGCCTGACCGATCATACAGACCTGATGACAACGCTCATGCAGCGCCTGCTGCACGTCAGCACGCCTGCTAACGAATACTCGCAGGGGCAGGATCTGTTCAATGCAAACCGCCGCCATTACTGGGTTACCGCCGCCGACGGCAGCACGATGGCCGTTACCACGCCAGAGATGACGCTGGTGCTGAACAACAACGGTAATTATCAGACCTATGATTTACGCGGCGAAAAAATAAAAGATCAGAAACCGCAGCTAAGCCTGCTGCTACAGGTTCTGACGGATGAGAAACGATTTATTGCTAACTGATTAATTATAAATCACTTAGCGATGCTTCCCCTTGCATTCGCAGCGGAAAGCAGTAGTATTAGCAGCCATAGCGTCGGCACGTAGCGCAGCCTGGTAGCGCACCGTCATGGGGTGTCGGGGGTCGGAGGTTCAAATCCTCTCGTGCCGACCAAAAATCCCAGAAAAACCAACCTTCATGGTTGGTTTTTTTATGCCCGCGATTCCACGTTCCTTATTATTACCCCGGCCTTTAGCACAGGTTTTACTACTTACCCATGCACAAATTGGGGTAAAATTTACCCTCTCATCAGCGCGATGAAACTAGACGAGTGATGCGCTGAAAACAATAATGATACTAATAAAAACTCAGGAGAATAGTATGCCTGAAGCAACGCCTTTTCGGGTGCTGATTGTCGACGACCACCCACTAATGCGGCGAGGAATTAGTCAATTATTGCAACTGGATCCCGCATTTAACGTAGTCGCGGAAGCAGGTGACGGTGCCAGCGCTATCGATCTGGCTAACCGTCTGGACCTGGATGTGATCCTGCTGGATCTCAATATGAAAGGCATGAGCGGACTGGACACCCTGAACGCGCTGCGCCGGGATGGCGTCACCGCGCAAATTATTATTCTTACCGTCTCGGATGCAGCCAGCGATGTGTACGCCTTAATTGATGCCGGCGCGGATGGTTATTTACTCAAAGACAGCGATCCTGAAGTCTTGCTGGAGGCCATTCGCAGTGGCGCCAAAGGCGGTAAAGCTTTTAGCACACGCGTCAGCGAATATCTGCGCGAACGCGATCTGTTCGGCGCACAAGAAGATCCCTTCAGCATTCTCACCGAACGTGAACTGGATGTATTGCATGAACTGGCTCAGGGGCTGTCGAACAAACAGATTGCGTCAGTGCTGAATATTTCCGAACAGACCGTGAAAGTGCATATTCGCAACCTGCTGCGCAAACTCAATGTGCGCTCTCGCGTTGCTGCCACTATCCTGTTTTTACAAACGCGTGGAATGCAGTAATCCATGAAGAGGCCGGATAGCCCCGATATGCGAAGCGCTATCGGGGCTATTCTGGATACTTATTTCTCCTGCGGCGTTAGCTGCTCCATCGCCTGCTTAATGCTCCGTTCTATTACCGCCCGACGGGTATCGTTGGCAGGTAATAGTTTCAGCATAATCTCCCACGCCGCAACCGCCTCGCCGAAGCGCTGCTGTTCAAAGGCGTTGAAAGCGTACATGCTGAGAACTCGCACGTTGGCATGTTCGCCACGCACCAGTTGGCGTAACAGCTCCCCTCCCCGACGGTTATCATCAGGATCGGAAGAACGGGTCAGCGCTTCCGCATAGCCCAGCGCCGCATCGCTGTTTTTAGGATCCAGTCGATAGGCATTGGCATAGGCTTCAGTGGCCGTACTGGCGTTACCGAGAACCATGCCAATGCGTCCAAGCATGATCCAGCCTTCAACATTTGCGGGATCGGCTTGTAAACGTGTGCGCAGCCCCAGCGCCAGACGCGCCATATCTTCTTCATTGAGCGGCTCCGCTTTCGGATCCAACGCCCGCTCCAGCAGCGCCGGAGCCTGAGCGGTGGCCTGCTGCCAGACCTGAACCTGCTTATAGCTGCCGGTTTGGTAATAGCTTACTGCGCCAACCACCAGCGCCACCACGATACCAGGCACAAACAACCCGAATCCACCGCGCTTGCCATTCGGAATAACATCGTCAGGAAACTCTTCCTGTTTCACCCGAACGCGTCGGCGAGTACGGGCGAAAATAATCCAGCCCCCCAGACCAATCGCTACCACCGGCATCACCCACAGCAGCACGGTGAGCGGCGTTAACGGCGGATCGTAAGTGACGAAGTTGCCGTAGCGCGCCACCATGTAATCGACAATTTCTTTCTGGCTTTTTCCTTCCTGCATCAGTTCGTACACTTTCTGACGCAGGTCGGTGGCAATCATCGAGTTAGAATCGGCAATGCTGTTGTTCTGGCATTTAGGACAACGCAGTTGTTCAGTAAGCTGGCGGAACTGCTGCTCCTGCGCTTCGTCCTTAAACTGCATCACGTCGATAGTCGCAAGCGCAGATCCCGAGATAACCAGCATTAGCAGGCCCAGTAAAAATCTCATTGCGCAGCCTCCTTACTGTACTTGTCCCATAACGGTTTGATCTCGCTCTCCCACACCCGGGCGTTCAGATCGCCGGCATGGCGATAGCGAATAATGCCTTTGCCGTCGATTAGGAACGTCTCAGGAGCACCGTACACGCCAAGATCCAGACCGAGCATACCGTCGCCGTCAAACAGACTTAATGAGTAAGGATTACCCAGCTCTTTCAGCCAGACAATGGCTTTCTGACGATCATCTTTATAGTTCAGACCCACTACCCGCACGCCTTGCGCAGACAGCTGATTCAGATACTGATGCTCGGCGCGACAGGTCGGGCACCAGGTCGCCCAGACGTTCAGCAATACCGGTTTGCCCTGCGTCAGCACATCGGCCTGATAGTGCTGACCCGGATTTTCCAGTGACTCCAGGCGGAATGTCGGAACAGGTTTGCCGATCAGCGCCGATTCCAGATTAGTGGGATCGTCCCCCTGAGCGTTACGCGCGAGCTGCCACAACAGCGCCGCCGCAATGATGAGAAAAATAATAAACGGAATTAACAGTGCGTTGCGCTTCATACAGCCTCCGACGCATTTTTTTGCACCGCGGCGCGAGGACGCGTCCGCTGGCGATAGCGTGGATCAAACAGGCAGAACAACCCGCCCAGCGCCATCAGCAATCCTCCGGCCCAAATCCAGCGAATAAACGGTTTGTAGTACAGGCGTACAGCCCATGCGCCATTATCCAGTTCTTCACCCAGCGCAGCGTACAGATCGCGCGTGAATCCGCCGTCAATTGCCGCTTCGGTCATCATCGAACTGGTGCTGTTATAGAAGCGTTTTTCCGCATGCAGCGTGGCTTCCGGCTTACCGTCTCGGGTAACGCCAATAATGGCAACGCCGCCCCGGTAGTTTGGCCCGGTAATATCTTTCACTTCGCGGAAAGTGAACTGATAGTTATGGATACTAACGCTATCACCCGCTTTCATGCGCACATCGCGTTCAACGCTGTAGTTCTGGCTAAAGGCAATACCAACAATGGTAATCGCCAGCCCAACGTGACCCGATACCATGCCCCAGTAGCTTGGCGTCAGCTTTGTCCCACGGGAAATACGCAGGAACGCTTCGGACATCGCCAGTACGAATATCCAGCACGCCATCGCCAGCCCCACCACTGTCATGGCGGCAATGCGATCCTCAAGCAGCCACGGCAGCAGCAGCGACAGAACAAGGGTGGTGACAAACGCGATAAGCAATAACGTTTTCAGTTTACGCGGTCGGTCACGGCCCCAGCGCACTAATGGCCCAATCCCCAACAACAGTGCGAACGGCGCCATCAGCCAGGTGAACATGGTGTTGAAAAACGGCTCGCCAATCGAAATGCTGCCCAGCCCCAGCTGTTTGTGCACCAGCGGCAGCAGCGTGCCCAGTAGCACCACCAGCATGGCGGCAATCAGCAGGACGTTATTCCCCAGCAGCAGCGATTCACGCGACCACAGCGCGTTGTTTACCCGTGAGCGAACCTTGTGACCGCGCACCGCAAACAGCAGCAGAGAGCCGCCAATTACCAGCACCATAAAGGCCAGAATAAACATCCCGCGCGACGGATCGGAGGCGAAAGCATGCACCGACACCAGTACGCCGGAGCGCACCAGGAAAGTACCTAACAGACAAAGTGAGAATGCGCAGATTGACAGCAGCAGCGTCCAGGCTTTAAAGCTGGCGCGCTGCTCGGTTACCGACAACGAGTGCATCAGCGCCGTTCCCACCAGCCATGGCATAAACGAGGCGTTTTCAACCGGATCCCAGAACCACCAGCCGCCCCAGCCCAGCTCGTAATAGGCCCAGGCCGAACCGAGCACAATGCCCAGCGTCAGAAACACCCACGCCGCCAGCGTCCACGGACGCGAAAAACGGGCGAATGTGCTGTCCAGTCGTCCGCTCATCAGCGCAGCAATCGCAAACGCAAAGGCAACCGAGAAGCCGACATACCCCATGTACAGCAGCGGCGGATGGAAAATCAGCCCCGGATCCTGCAACAGCGGGTTCAGGTCACGTCCTTCAATCGGGAAGTTCGGCAACGTGCGGGCAAACGGGTTGGAGGTAAACAGAATAAATAGCAGGAAACCGACGCTGACCATTCCCATGACCGCCAGCACGCGGGCGACGATATCCAGCGGCATGCGCTGGCTGAACGCCGCAACGGCGAACGTCCAGCCGCTCATCAGCAGCACCCACAGCAGCAACGAGCCTTCATGCGCCCCCCACGTCGCCGCCACCCGGTACCAGACCGGAAGCTGGGTGTTGGAGTTGCTGGCGACGTAGGTCACGGTAAAGTCATTAACCACGAAGGCGTTGACCAGAATCAGGAACGCCCCCATCACACAGATAAACAGTACCCAGGCAAAGGGACGCGCGGAGGCCATCATCCGCACGTCGCCGCGCGCTACGCCCCACAGCGGATAGACCGACAGCAGTAATGCAACGCCAAGCGCAAGGCACAACAGCGCATTGCCAATTTCAGGCATCATGACGTTTTATCCTTATAAACACTTTCCGGGCGACGGTGGTTTTCCTGCATCGCTTTTTCGACTTCCGGCGGGGTGTAATTTTCATCATGTTTAGCAAGCACTTCTTTGGCCTGCACATGATTTCCCCCGTCCAGTTCGCCCTGAACGACGACGCCCTGCCCTTCGCGGAACAGATCCGGCAGAATGCCTTCATAGGTGACATCCACCACACCTTCGGCGTCATAGATGCTGAAATTCACCTTCAGCGACTGCGGATCGCGCTTTACGCTGCCAGGCATAACCATACCGCCCACGCGCAGGCGCTGGCCGACTTCAGGCATTTGCTGCGTTTCGCGCTTACCGTAGAGTATTTCTCCCGGCGTATAGAACAGGTCGATATTGGAACGCAGCGCGTAGAGCACCAGCGAAATGGTCAAAGCCAGACCTGCCAGGACCGCGCAGGCTATCCATAACCGATTTTTACGTCGAATATTCACGCCGCCTCCCGTTGCACTTGCGCCGCACGCATGCGCGCTTCTCTCGCCCGCTGCTGCGCGACACCGCGTAAGATTGCACGATGCTGTAACGCAGAATGCAGCACCAGCGCCACCAGCGGGATAACGCTCATCGCCACAGCCAGCCAGACATACAAGGCGTAACCGCCCATCGCGAAAAAATCACTCCATGATGCAAATGCAGGGGTCATTGGCGGCCTCTTTTTAAGATCAGTTCGCTCACCCACGGGCGGCGTTTTTCCATCATCAAAATCAGGTTACGCATGCGCATCAGCGCCAGCGTGACAAACAGTAACAGGTAGCCGACGATCGCCAGACGCAGCGGCGCGCGCATTGCCGGATCGATACTCTGCTGCATACGAGTCGACCCCTGATGCAGCGTATTCCACCACTCGACCGAGTAGTGAATAATCGGCAAGTTGACCACGCCAATCA
This sequence comes from Citrobacter sp. 21OH12SH02A-Citro, assembly GCF_027919895.1. Lineage (NCBI taxonomy): Bacteria > Pseudomonadati > Pseudomonadota > Gammaproteobacteria > Enterobacterales > Enterobacteriaceae > Citrobacter > Citrobacter sp. 21OH12SH02A-Citro. The sequence continues at coordinate 1,637,174 of NZ_CP114801.1, read as the reverse complement.
GCACCAGAATGCCGGCAGCGCGACCAGCCAGACGGCGGTCGTCAAAGGCATGCCACAGCGCAATGGCGCCAACGTAGAGAAACAGCAGCACCAGTTCAGAGGTGAGTCGGGCATCCCAGACCCACCAGGTGCCCCACATCGGTTTGCCCCATGCAGAGCCCGTCACCAGCGCAATAAAGGTAAACACGGCACCAATGGGCGCCATCGCGGCCAGCGCCAGATTGGCCATTTTCATCTGCCAGACCAGGCCAATAAACGCGGCAACGGCCATCGATGCATAAATACCCATCGACCAGATTGCCGCCGGAACGTGCAGATAAATAATGCGATAGCTCTGCCCCTGCTGATAATCCGCAGGCGCGAAGCCAAAGCCCCAGATCAACCCGGTTATCAGTACCACCGCGCTGGCAATCGCCAGCCACGGGATAAACCAGCCGCAGATCTGATAGAGCCGAGGAGGCATCGCCAATTGATGAAGTGTTTTCCACATAGTTCAGTCACCAGACTCCGTAAATTAATATCCATTGTGCCGGAGCACCTTGCCCGGCCTGCATATCTCAACTGCGCTACTGCACGCTTATCCGTAACGCCGCAGCTGTGGCAAACGGGCTTAGCGTGGCGCTGCCGACCAGCAACGCGCCCAGAATCGCCATGTACCCTTCAACCGGTAAGTGCATGGAAGCCGCATCCATCGCCGCGGTCGCAAAAATCAATAAGGGTATGGTGAGCGGGAGTACCAGCACGCTTAACAGCACGCCGCCACGCTTTAAGCCCACCGTCAACCCCACGCCCGGCGCGCCGAGGAAGCCCAGCGTCGGCGTCCCGAGTAACAAGGTCAGCGCCATAATTTTCCAGCCGTACATATCCATGCCCAGCAGCAACGCCACCAGCGGCGAGAGGATCAGCAGCGGCAGGCCGGTCACGACCCAGTGCGCCATCACTTTCGCCAGCACCACTGCCGGCAGCGGCAGCGGCAGCAGCATCAGTTGCTCAAGGCTGCCGTCCTGCAGATCATCACGAAACAGGCGCTCCAGCGCCAGCAACGACGCCAGCAACGCCGCAACCCAGATGATGCCCGGTGCAATACGCGCCAGCAGTTGCGGCTCCGGCCCAATGCTCAGCGGGAACAGCGTAATAACAATCAGGAAGAACCATAAAGGATTGGCGATTTCCGCACTATGACGAAACGCAACTCGTAGTTCTAAACGGAAGATTCGCCACATCATTGCGTTGCCCTCTCGCTGGTCAGCGCAATACGTCGCACTTTATCGGTCTCTACATTGAGCGGTTGGTGGGTGGTGAGAATAACAATACCGCCCTGCTCCGTATGCTGCGCCATACGCTGAGTCAGTCGCTCAACGCCGTTCACATCAATGGCGGTAAAGGGTTCGTCGAGGATCCACAGCCGGGCGCGGGTCAGCCACAAACGGGCCAGCGCCACGCGCCGCTGTTGTCCGGCGGAGAGTTGATTCACCGGGATATCTTCATATCCGGCAAGCCCCGCCTGCGCCAGCGCAGCCAGACACTGTGCGACGTCGCCGTCATGGTGGAAGAAACGCAGGTTTTCCAACGCCGAAAGCCGGGTTTTTATCCCCGGCTGATGTCCGATCCACAGCAGTTGTTGATGGTAGCTGTCCCGCACGTGATGCAGCGGTTGCTCTTGCCAGCAAACTTCCCCTGCGTCGGGACGCGCCAGCCCGGTAAGTAACCGCAGCAAAGTGGTTTTCCCTGCGCCGTTGCTGCCGGTAATTTGTACCCATTCCCCTGCGTTGACGCGAAATGACAAATCGCTGAACAGTATTCTGTCATCCCGCTCGCAAAGTAATTCTCTGGCTTCAAGCATACCTGGTTATCTACATCCTGTTAAAATCCCGGTTTGACTTCGCGCATATCAGGCAGTTTGTGCGCTATCCCTTTATGACAGTCAATACAGGTTTGCCCGTCTTTCACGGCCTGGTCGTGCATTTTGGCCGCAACGCCTTTCTGGGCGGTTAAATCCATAAACTCGAAGTTGTGACAGTTTCGACACTCTTGCGAATTGTTATCTTTCATACGCCGCCACTCATTTTGCGCCATCGTTAAACGATGGTCTTCAAATTTCTGCGGTGTATCTATCAGCCCCAGTGCTTTCGCGTACAGCTCTTTACTGGCCTTGATCTTACGAATCATTTTCGGACCCCACTCATGTGGGACGTGGCAATCAGGGCAAGTCGCTCGCACACCACTACGGTTGTTGTAGTGTACGGTTTCCATGTATTCCTGGTACACCGTATTGCGCATTTCGTGACAGCTAATGCAGAACTCTTCTGTATTGGCCTTTTCCATACCGGTATTAAAGCCGCCCCAGAAAATAATGCCGCCCACAAAGCCGATTAACAACAGCGTGCCGAGCGCCAGACGGCTGGGGCGACGCCACCATTGCCAGACGCGCTTAATCCAGCCTAGTTTACGGTTAGAATTTTCCATAATGACCTCTTATTTCCCGTAACCTTTCGAGGGGGTGAAGGTATTTTCAACAATCGGCGCGGCGTCAGCCTGCGGAACGTGACATTGCAGGCAGAAATAACGACGCGGCGCGACTTCAGCCAATACCTTACCGTCGCTGTCCATAAAGTGCGTCGGACTGATGCGCGGCGCACCGGTGGTGCGATAGCTTTCCACACCGTGACATTGCAGGCAGCGGTTAGTGTTAGTCGTCACCTGATACCCTTCAACGCTGTGCGGAACCATCGGCGGCTGATTCACATAGTTCAGCGGCATACGCACTTGCTCTTTCGGCATGCGAATCGCCCCTTCTTGTGTCCCTGAGACTTCCGGTGACTGACTCAGATCCACTCCGTTTGCAGCCCAAACGGCCCCACTGACTACCAGGGCCAGCGCAGCCGTCCATTGACTCAGCGCTTTAATCAGGTCATGGCTTTTCATGATTTCGCTCCCGAACTCCATCGTGTTGTTATTGTAAAAACATCCTCAGAACAGACATCCACACAGCGACCGCAGGCCATGCAATCGCGGCTGGTTACCTGCACCGGACTTTGCTCATCCAGCACCGGCGCACGTAGCACATGCGGTTCCGGGCAAACATGAAAACAATCCATACAGCGGTTACATCTGTTACGTTCTTTTGCCGAAACGGTTAATGCACCTTTACTCCCCACCACGCTATACAGCGCACCCAGTGGGCAAAGATGCCCGCACCAGCCATGCTCAACGACCAGTAGATCAAATAAAAACAGCGCGAGGATCAGCAGCGCCCCGCTGCCAAATCCCATGACCAGGCTCCGTCCGAGCAGAGAGACTGGATTTATCCACTCCCACAGCAGCGTACCGGTCAGCGCGGAACCGACCAGGATAACCACCAGCAGGACGTACCGTATATGGCGCGGCAGGGTTGCAGACTGATTCAGGTCAAACCTTCTGCGCAACCAACTGGCTAAATCGGTGACAGGGTTCATGGGACAAACCCAACTGCAAAACAGTCGCTTACCCGCCAGGGCATACAGCACCGTGATGATGACCGCCCCCGTTAACGCAACCGTCGCCGGCAGGTGTCCGCTGGCCAGGCTTTGCAGGGTAATCAGCGGATCGGTGAACGGGATGGAGTCCAGCAACAGGCTGCTACTGTAATTGCCATGCAGGATCCAGACGCCAAGCCACGGGCCGCTAAGGAACATCGCCAGTATCAGAAACTGGCTCAGACGACGCAGCACCAGCCAGCGATGACTCTTCCACCATCCTTTTTTTACCTGCGCTTCACGCCCGGCGTCACGTTTACGATTTGCCATTGTTCCCCTCCAGCCAACCGAAGCGGTAATGGTGTCCTAACTCCCCTTTCGCCAGCGACAGGGGCAGCACTTTTATTGCTGGCTGCTCCAGGACGCAGACTTTTTCGCATTTCCCGCAGCCGGTACAGGCGTCGCTGTGTACGGTCGGAATAAACCGCGCATGCTTGCCGGTACGCATGTTGCGGTCCAGCTCCAGGGTGATAGCCTCATCGATTTTCGGGCATTCGCGATAGCAAACGTCGCAGCGTAATCCCTGATAGTTGAGGCAGTTTTCGTGATCCAGCAGTACCGCCAGCCCCATGCGTGAATCGTCAATAGATTCAATGTCCCTGTCCAACGCACCGCTGGGGCAAACTTTGGCGCATGGAATGTCTTCACACATTTCGCAGGGAATATCACGCGCGACAAAATACGGCGTACCGGCAGCCAGCCCTGAGGCCAGCGTCGCCAGCTTCAGCGTGTCATACGGGCAGGCCTGAACGCACTGACCACAGCGCACGCAGGCACTGGCGAATGCCTCCTCGCTCAGTGCGCCTGGCGGGCGTAGCCGCACGCCGGTTGCACGTGCGGTTTGCTGTTGCAACCCCAGCGCCACGCCAACGACGGCCAGTCCGCCCGCTGCGCGAACCATATCGCGCAGAAAGCGGCGGCGGCCATTTTGGGGTTTTGCTGACCGGGACATAACGCGTTACACCTTCGCCAGTTTCACAGCGCACTTCTTGAAATCCGTCTCTTTGGAGAGCGGATCCGTCGCATCCAGCGTCAGGTTGTTCACCAGCTGTGCGGCGTCGAAGAACGGCATGTAGACCAGCCCCTGCGGTGGACGGTTACGCCCGCGCGTTTCAACTATCGAGATAACTTCACCACGACGGGAAACCACTTTGACTTTGTCGCCACGGCGCAGATCGCGTGCTTTTGCATCCAGCGGATGGATAAACAGCACAGCTTCCGGGAAAGCACGGTGCAGCTCAGGTACGCGACGCGTCATGCTGCCGGTATGCCAGTGCTCCAGCACACGTCCGGTAGACAGCCACAGGTCGTACTCTTTATCCGGCGCTTCTGCGGCAGGTTCAAATGGCAGCGCGAAGATGACCGCTTTGCCGTCCGGCTTACCGTAGAACTTGTAGCTTTCACCCGCTTTCACGTAAGGGTCGTTGCCTTCGCTGTAGCGCCACTGGGTCTCTTTGCCCTCAACGACCGGCCAGCGTAAACCGCGCGCTTTGTGGTAATCGTCAAATGGCGCAAGGTCATGCCCGTGACCGCGACCAAACCAGGCGTACTCTTCGAACAGCCCTTTTTGCAGATAGAAACCCAGCTCGCGGGATTCATCGTTCAGCTGATCTTCAGCCAGTTCAGCCACCGGGAATTTCGTCACTGCAGGCGTGGCAAACAGTACGTCATACAGCGTTTTGCCGCGCAGTTCCGGTTTCTGTGCCAACAGCGCTTCCGGCCACACTTCTTCTGTTTTGAAGCGACGAGAGAACTGCACCAGTTGCCACAGATCCGATTTCGATTCACCCGGCGCTTTAATCTGCTGACGCCAGAACTGTGTACGACGTTCCGCGTTACCGTAAGCACCTTCTTTCTCTACCCACATCGCGGTCGGCAGGATCAGGTCGGCCGACAGAGCGCTGACCGTCGGGTACGGATCGGAGACGATGATGAAGTTGCGCGGATCGCGCCAGCCCGGCATACGCTCTTCGTTGATGTTCGGACCGGCCTGCATGTTGTTGGTACACATCGCCCAGTAGACATTGAGCTTGCCATCTTTCAGCGCACGGTCTTGCGCCACGGCATGCAGACCGATTTTTGCCGGAATGGTCCCCGCCGGAATATTCCAGTGCTTCTCGCAGATATCGCGGTGTTTTTCGTTCGTAACCACCATGTCCGCAGGCAGACGGTGGGAGAACGTACCGACTTCACGCGCGGTACCGCAGGCGGAAGGCTGACCGGTCAAAGAGAACGGACCGCAGCCTGGCTGGGAGATTTTACCGGTCAACAGGTGCAGGTTATAGACCAGGTTGTTGGCCCACACGCCGCGGGTATGCTGGTTGAAGCCCATCGTCCAGTAGGAGATGACTTTTTTCTTCGGATCGGCATACAGCTGCGCCAGCTGTTCCAGCTGATCTTTCGGTACGCCGGTCATTTCGGCGGTTTTATCCAGCGTGTACTCGGCAACAAAGGCTTTGTAAGCCTCAAAGCTCATCGGCTCAGAGGCATCGGATCCCGGGTTTTTCGCCGCTTTTTCCAGCGGATGGGTTGGACGCAGACCGTAGCCGATGTCCGTCACGCCTTTACGCAGATTAACGTGCTTGCTAAAGAAATCCTGGTTGATCGCATTGTTTTGAATGATGTAGTTAGCGATGTAGTTGAGGATCACCAGATCGGTTTGCGGCGTGAAGACCATGCCGTTATCCGCCAGCTCAAAGCTGCGGTGCTGGAAGGTGGAGAGCACCGCGACATTAACATTGGGATCGGACAGACGACGGTTGGTGATGCGCGACCACAGGATCGGGTGCATCTCCGCCATATTCGCGCCCCACAGGACGAAAGCATCTGCATGCTCGATATCGTCATAGCAGCCCATCGGTTCATCCATACCGAAGGTACGCATAAAGCCGACGACCGCTGATGCCATGCAGTGACGCGCGTTCGGGTCGATGTTATTCGAACGGAAACCCGCTTTAAACAATTTGGCAGCGGCATAACCTTCCCAAATCGTCCACTGACCCGAGCCGAACATACCGATAGACTCCGGGCCTTTCTCTTTCAGGGACGTTTTGAATTTCTCTTCCATCACGTCAAAGGCCTGGTCCCAGCTAATCGGGGTGAACTCGCCTTCTTTGTGATACTTACCGTCCTTCATGCGCAGCATCGGCTGCGTTAAACGGTCTTTTCCGTACATGATTTTCGGCAGGAAGTAACCTTTGATGCAGTTAAGCCCACGGTTAACCGGCGCATCCGGATCGCCCTGGCATGCTACAACACGCCCTTGCTGCGTCCCGACCAATACGCCACAGCCCGTCCCGCAAAAACGGCACGGGGCTTTGTCCCATTTGATGGCTTCTTGCTGACCGACTACCGCACGGGCTACGCCCGGCACGCTTAACCCGGCAGCCGCCGCAGCGGCCGCAACGGCGTTAGCTTTCATAAAGCTACGACGACTGAGTTTCATGGTGTTTCCTCACCTTGCTCATCCTGCTGGTGATAAACCAGCGACACCGCCAGCACGCCCGCAACGTTGCGCACTGACTCAATAGTTTTCATTAACGTTTCGCTGTGCTCAGCTTCCACCACCACGATCAGTTGACCGCTTTCCACATCGCTGAGTGCAACTTCGCAACCTGGGAACGAACGCAACTGCGTGGCGATATCATTGATATGCTGACTTTTGGCCTGAACGACCAGGCTGCAGACCTGCCAGTTATTGTCCATGGTTGTACTCCGCGTTAATGGCTGATACCGGGCAGATAGCGACACATGCGCCACATCCGTTACAGTCCTGATTGTCGAGCTGCGGCTGATAAATGCCGGACAGCGTGGGACGAAAGGTTATGGCCATGGGTTCACAGCTATCCTGACAGCGATGACATTCAACGGACTGATGTGCGAGACAGTTTTCCCCAATCGTAAAATTCAGATCCCATGCCCTGGTGTGGCGCGGAAGAAAAAGGGATTCAGAACAGGCCTCTGCGCAGGCATAGCAAAAGCTACACTCGCCGTGTTTGAAATTTACGCTCGGGTAACCGCCCTGGCCTCGCTGCAGGATGTCGGTTTCACACGCCTGGATGCAGGCGTCACAACGAAGGCAATGGGCCAGAAAGTGAGAGTCTTCCTTGCTCCAGGGCGGACGGATCCCTGAGTTGGCGTTTCGCCAACTGCCTGTCAACATGCCTCGACGGGATAAATCAACCATGACATTGTCCTTCCATAATGACGCCCTCCGCTGGTGGGTTGAACGCCATAAAAAACTGCACTATTTATGAGTAGTTATTTTTAGTCGTAAGATATTTCAGGATGTGTTAGAGGTGCATACCCCAATCGGGGTAAATGCTGTTGCCGGATCAAAGGAGTGTTGAGTTGGCGGGAAAAAATGCGCTTTTGCTCACATTTCAATGAGTTATATAACACTGTATATAACGAACAACTCAAAAAGAGAATGATCTTATAATTAAGATTATTCTTAGAATATATCGCTACCCTGAAAGCAGACCTCTACCAAATACACTTAAAATATAAGTAAATCCAGATTAATCGATTATGTAAATATGTTAACCTGCCCCAGACTCGTTCATAAGACAGAAGAAAGGAAACACTGTGAACAATAAGATGAAAACAATTGTCCCTGCCGTACTTTTCGCCGCCTTTGCCAGCGCCTCTGCATGGGCTGCCAGTAACGATGCCGGCGCTCAGCCGCTGGAAAAAGTCGCCCCTTATCCTAAGGCGGAAAAGGGTATGAAGCGCCAGGTTATCCAGCTTACTCCTGAGAAAGATGAATCTACTCTGAAAGTAGAACTGCTGATCGGACAAACGCTGGAAGTTGACTGCAACCAACACCGCCTGGGCGGAGAACTGGACAGCAAAACGCTGGAAGGTTGGGGATATGACTACTATGTCTTCGACAAAGTGACGTCTCCGGTTTCAACCATGATGGCCTGCCCGGACGGTAAGAAAGAGAAGAAATTTATTACCGCGTATCTGGGTGATGACGGCATGCTGCGCTACAACAGCAAGTTACCGATTGTGGTCTATACGCCGGAGAACGTGGAAGTGAAATACCGTATCTGGAAAGCGGAAGAGAAGATTCAGGACGCAGTCGCACGATAAGTGAGAATGTGCCGGAGGGCGGCGTACCGCCTTATCCGGCATTTTATTTACAGTGCGATATCCGCTACAGCTTTCTGCTCAGGCTGCGGTTGCGCCTGAGGTTTCAGCTGAGGTTTCGGCGCTTCATCAGCAGCCTGCGGCTTGTCATATTTCAGCCCCAGAACATCACTGGTGTATTGCAGCTCTTGTTCCGTAGCTTCAACGTTACCGTTCAGCTTGGTACCATAAGACGGAATAATGGTTTTCAGTTTCGCCTGCCATTCAGGGCTGGCCACTTTATCTTTAAACACTTTTTCCATCAGATGCAGCATAATCGGCGCCGCGGTTGATGCACCCGGAGAAGCGCCCAGCAGCGCGGCAATGGTGCCCTCTTTATCGCTGACGACTTCGGTACCCAGACGCAGTACACCGCCTTTCTCCGCATCACTTTTAATGATCTGCACACGCTGGCCCGCCTGCCATAAACGCCAGTCTTCTTTTTTCGCCTGCGGATAGTACTCTTGCAGCGCGGCAAAACGGTCGTCATCGCTGAGCATCACCTGGCTTACCAGATATTTCACCAGATCGAAGTTATCCAGACCCACGTTGACCATCGGCATAAAGTTCGAGGTGGTGGTCGAGCTGAGCAGATCCCACAATGAACCGTTTTTCAGGAACTTGGTGGAGAATGTCGCGAATGGCCCAAACAGTACGACGCGTTTGCCATCAAGGATACGGGTATCGATGTGCGGCACGGACATCGGCGGCGCGCCAACGGAGGCCTGACCGTACACTTTCGCCAGGTGGCGATTCACCACGTCCGGATTATCCGCAACCAGGAACTGCCCGCCAACCGGGAATCCGGCATAACCTTTCGCTTCAGGAATGTCGGTTTCCTGCAACAGCTTCAGCGCAGCGCCACCGGCACCGATAAAGACAAACTTCGCCTTGATATCGTGTTCCGCTTCGTTATTTTTCAGATCGGCGACCGTGACGGTCCAGCTATTGTCGGCATTGCGTTTAAAGCCACGCACTTCGGTACTCAGCTGCAGCGCAAAGTTGGGCTTTTTCTGCAACGAGGCAATCAGCTGGCGCGTGATTTCGCCGTAGTTTACGTCAGTACCAATCTCGGTACGCGTTGCCGCGACTTTCTGCTTCGGATCGCGGCCTTCCATGACCAGCGGCGCCCACTCTTTAATCTGCGCGTGATCTTCGGAATAACGCATGCCACGGAATAACGTGCTCTGCTGCAGTGCGGTGTAACGGGCACGCAGGAAGTTCACGTTCTCGTCACCCCAGACAAAACTCATGTGCGGAACGGTGGTGATAAATGAGCGTGGTTCATGCATTACGCCATTATTGACCTGATAGGCCCAAAACTGGCGGGAGATCTGGAAGGCTTCGTTGATTTCGACTGCCTTTTCAATGCTGATGCTACCGTCGGCCTTTTTAGGCGTGTAGTTCAGCTCCATCAGTGCGGAGTGGCCTGTTCCGGCGTTATTCCAGCCGTTTGAGCTTTCCTGCGCTACACCATCCAGTCGCTCAACCATGGTCATTGACCATTGCGGTTCCAGCTCCTGTAAATAGGTTCCCAGCGTGGCGCTCATGATGCCGCCGCCAATCAACAGTACATCCGTTTCCTGCTCTTCCGCCGCTTTCGCTTTTGCCGCCATCGAGACAACATTCAGCCCAACGGCCATGGTGAAGAGCATGGCAGTCACTTTTTTCATAATGTTAATGCCTTACTTTTAGTATCGCTTTTTTGCTTTTAATGCAGGTGAAAATCGAGCGGTATCAACGTTAACACTTAAGTAAAAATATTTAAATATTGTTTATAAATTATATTTAATTTTTAAAAATGTTATTAATACGTTGATAGTTTATACGGTTATTGACAATCATTTCTGGAAACCGGTCCGTCAGACAGGTACTATGCTGCGCTTTGCTATTCACCGCACGGATGCCTGTCGGTCTGCTTTACCGGGCCATTTTTGACCTAAGAGTAACGATGTCTGCAACTCAACCCTCCTCTGTCGCAGTAGCGGAGCACGCGACGCGCGCAGTGCTGCGCCAACCCCGTTTACTGGTTCGCGAAACGCTGGCCGGTGTGGTAACCGCCCTGGCGCTGATCCCGGAAGTGATCTCTTTTTCCGTTATCGCCGGCGTCGATCCTAAAGTCAGCCTGATAGCCTCAGTCGTACTGTGCCTGGCAATGTCATTTTTAGGTGGCCGTCCGGCAATGGTTACCGCAGCGGCAGGATCGGTCGCGCTGGTGATTGGCCCGATGGTGCATCAACACGGCGTCCAGTACATCCTGCCTGCGGTGGTGCTGGCCGGGATTATTCAGATCCTGTTTGGCGTATTGGGGATGGCGCGTCTGATGCGATTCATTCCTACAGCCGTCATGACCGGTTTTGTGAACGCGCTGGGTATTTTGATTTTCTTTGCCCAGGTCCCGCATTTCTGGGGTAAAAGCCCGCTAATCTGGGGGCTGTTTGTCCTGACCCTGTTGATTGTGCTGTGGGTTCCGCGTTTTATTAAAACGATCCCCGCGCCGCTTATCGCCATCGTGCTGCTGACGGTGTTCACTGTCACCAGCGGACAACTATTACCGACCGTCGGTGACGAAGGTTCAATGCGCGGCGGCCTGCCGGGATTCACGCAGTTATTGGTACCGCTCAACCTGCAAACGCTGGCGATTATCTGGCCCTGCGCGCTGAGCATCGCTTTTGTCGGATTAATGGAGTCGCTGTTAACCGCCCGTCTGGTGGATGACCTGACGGCTACGCCGTCGAATAAGAATCGCGAGAGCGCCGGGTTGGGGATAGCCAATATTCTGGCCGGTTTTTATGGCGGCATCGCCGGGTGTGCGATGATTGGTCAAACCATCGTTAACGTCGAGATGGGCAAAGGACGCAGCCGCATCTCGACGGTCGCCGCCGGGCTGGTGCTGTTGTTGCTGGTCACTGGGTTAAGCGAAGTAATGGCGAAAATCCCCATGTCGGTGCTGGCGGGAATTATGGTGATTGTAGCGGTGAAAACCTTCAGTTGGCACAGCATCCAGCCCGCTACGTTGCGGCAACTCCCCGTTACTGAAACGCTGGTGATGCTAATGACCGTCGCGGCAACGGTGTCAACCGGCAACCTGGCGCTTGGCGTGGTTGCCGGGGTGATGACGATGCTCATTCTGCCGCGTATCGTCAGAGGCAAACGTGCGGCTACATCAGAAACAGCGTTGCCAGACCGAGAAAAATAAAGAAACCACCGGTATCGGTGATTGCCGTAATCATGACGCTCGAGCCGACCGCCGGGTCGCGCCCGAGCTTCACCATCGTCATCGGAATAATAACGCCCATCAACGCCGCCATCAGCAAATTGAGCATCATCGCCAGGGTCATCACGCCGCCGAGCGCCATGTCATCGTACAGCCACCAGGTAATGCCGCCCATAATTCCGCCCCACACGAGGCCATTAATCAACGCCACGCCCATTTCGCGCAGGATCAAAAACGTCAGGTTTCCCGGCTGAATATTTTGTAGCGCCAGCGCGCGAACAATCATGGTGATGGTTTGATTCCCGGTGTTGCCGCCGATCCCCGCCACAATCGGCATCAGCGAGGCCAGCGCGACCAGTTGCGAAATTGTATGTTCAAAGCCGTCGATCACTCGCGAAGCGATAAAGGCGGTACAAAGGTTAACGGCCAACCACGCCCAGCGGGTTTTTACCGCTTTCGTGACGGGGGCAAACACATCCTCTCCGGCGCTTAAGCCGCCCATTCGACGCAGATCGGTATCGGTTTCTTCATAGACCACATCGACGATCTCATCGATGGTTAAACGGCCCATCAGTTTACCTGAAGAGTCAACGACCGCGGCACTGACCAGGTCGTCACGTTCAAAGGTTCGCGCGGCGTGTTCGGCGATATCTTCCGGAGAAAAGGTGAGCGGATCATCTTCCATCACCTCGCTGACTTTTCGCTGAACGTCATTGAGCAGAATACAGGTGAGCGTCAGTTCCCCGACCAGCACTTTATTGCGGTCGGTCACGAAGAGTTTATCGGTGTTCTCCGGCATTTTTCCCAGCCGCCGCAGGTAGCGTTGCACCACTTCCAGCGTCACGTCCGGACGCACGGTGATAACTTCGAACTCCATAATCGCACCGACGCGATTCTTCTCGTAGTGCAGCACCTGGCGGACGCGCGCCCGCTCCTCGGCCGGTAACGTCGCCAACAGTCGACCCGTGAGGTTACGAGGGAGATGCTGAACCAGATAAATCTGTTCGTCGATATCAAGGTATTGCAACGCATCCAGCAGCTCACGGTCGCTCATCTCATCGATCAGGTCGTCCCAGACGTTTTCTGACGCCTCAAGCAGGACGTTACCGCGCTTTTCACTTTCGACCAGTCGCCACAGGGCGTGACGCTCTTCAGAAGGTAATGCTTCGAGGGTATCCGCCAGATCGGGCGGCGGCAGGTGGGCGACCAGCGCCCCTACCTCAGCAATATCGTCGGCTAACGTGCCGACGTCATATTGCTCAGCCAGGGTAAGCTTGCCCAATAGCGTTGAAACAACGGCTTTATCAGTGGTCAGCAGCCAGATAAGACGCGCACGCTCTTCATCACGCAGTCTGGCGCTGTTTTTGTTTGTTACAGGCATTAATCATAAATCCATGATATGAAATATCATTAATCATGATGCCGATTTATGTAAATAACAATAAACAGTGCCGCCGGGTGGATAAAAAACCGGCGGCATGTGGGATCATGCGGTGCGAGCCACCGCGTCACGCGAGGCGGCATCACGCTCATCGCCCAGCAGTTCACTCAACTGTCCGTTACGCATTTCCAGCAGACGATCGGCGTGAATAAAATAGTGATCGTCATGGCTAATGGCGAAGATAGTTTTACCCATTTCTTGCATCAGCGGTAACAGGACCTGATAGAACTCACGACGGAAATGGGGATCCTGATCGGCAGCCCATTCATCCAGCAGAATGATGTCGCGCTCCTCCGCCAGAGCCAGCAGCAGCGCCACGCGTTTCTTCTGCCCTTTCGACAGCTTCAGATTGAGGATGCGGCCATCGTTCATCTCCAGCTTGTGACCCATCTTAAGATGTTCCAGCCACTTCGCTACCAGCTGCGGATTGGCTTCTTTACCTTCCGGCCCCAGCAGTTTGTCGAATAGCCAGACGTCGGTAAACACGGCGGAGAACAGCTTGCGATAATCTTCCGGCTTTTCAACGGCAACGGCCTTACCATCAAGCAAAATTTCACCTGACTGCGGCTGGTATAGCCCGGTCAGTAACATCGCCAGCGTAGATTTCCCGCTGCCGTTGCCGCCAATCAGGAAGATCAGTTCACCGCGATGAATCGTCAGATTGACCGGCCCTACGGAAAAGGCATTATCCTGATAGTGGAAAACCACGTTACGCAGTTCCAGCGTTTGCCAGTTTGGAAAAGCGGTTGGGCGCGGGAATTCGGCCTTAAAAGGTGCCAGTGCGAATTTATTCAGCTTGTTGAAAGCCACCTGCGCAGTGAGCAGGGTTGGTAGCGCGCCAACGGCAGAGAGCAGCGGTGTACGCAGGAATAACAGCGTCAGTGAGTAAGTCGCCGCCACGGCGGTATCCGCCCAGCCCAGACTATTCGCCATCCAGAACACCAGACCAATGGCGCCCAGCATCATAATGTTTGACCAGTTGACCGCGCTCAGGTGGAAGGTATCGGCGCGAATAATATGGTGACGGTACTCTTTGGCATCCGGGACGTACATCTGATTAAAGATATGCTCGGCGCGCTCGCGGTTGAGCGTCAGCTCTTTGCGCCCTTCCAGCACCGTCTGATAATCGTTGTACAACTTGTCTTCGGTTTCGCGCAGGGTAGCCATGTGCTTATACACCCGCGCCACCAGCACAAATCCCCCCCAGATGGTGATTGCCATCCAGATTGCCGTCACCAGCAGCATTTTGGTCGACAGCATCGCCAGATACGCCGCCGATCCGATGGTCAGGATAATCCCCTGCACCAGCTCAGGCAGACGAACAAAGGCGATGGTGATGTTGCGAATATCGCTGGTTAAACCGGCCAGCAACGAGGCGCTGCCAAGCTGTTCAATACGCTCGACGTGGGTATCCAGAATACGTTTGATAAATTCGCTACGCAGGCGGTAGACAAAGTGGTGGCCGAGCGTGGTCAACGCCAGCTGAGAGCCGAGAGTGACAACCATCAATAGCAGCAACAGGCCAAGAAACTCCGGCAGCACCATCAGCGTGGTGTCGACCGTTTCAATCAGACGCTGGTTGATAAACGCAATCAGCCCAATCCCCAACGCGGCGCTGGCGAGGCTGAGCGCCATGACGCTGATAAATGGCCAGCGATACTGCCGCCAGACAAGAAGTAAAAGTTCCATGCGAACAACCCGGACAAGTAATAACAGCCCGCAGTTTAAACATCTCTTCGCTGACAGCAATAATAATTCTTATTTTTATTCTTTTTTACCCGCCTGACGAAACGTCAGATTGTAGCGACAGTCTCCGGTCAACGGATGATACCCCGTCTTAAGCGGCTGGATCCCATGATAAAACAGCCGCGAAGTACCGCCCCACACCACCACATCGCCATGTTCCAGCAGCAAACGCTTTAAGGGGTCATTACGGCGCAAGCCGCCAAATTGAAAGATGGCCGGCAACCCTAGCGACACCGAGACAATCGGCGCCCGCAGGTCGGGTTCGTCTTTATCCTGATGTAAGGACAGTTTTGCCCCAGGCGTGTAGCGGTTAATCAGACAGGCATCGGGTTGAAAATCAGCATAGCCCGCCGCCGTCGCTGCCTGTTGGTACAGGTCAGCGAATGCATCCGGCAGCGGCGGCCAGTGCGCGCCGGTTAGCGGATCAAAAGGAGAATAAAGGTAACCATGTTGATCCGTTGTCCAACCCAGACGACCGCAGTTGGTCATTGCCACCGACATCGTGTAGCCGCCGGGCGTCACCATCTGGCGAAACGGCGACTGTCTGGCGATAGCCGCTATCGCCTGCAGCAGAGACGGTGCGCAGTCAAAAGCGAAGCGTCGCAGAATAACCGCGCCTGACGCCAGCGGCTCCTGCCAGGGTTTCGCATCCGCAAAGAGATCGAGCATTATGTTTCCTCGCCAGTCGTTTCACGTTGCAGTAACTGTGCTTTGCGCGCAATGCCCCACCGGTAGCCCGAAAGCGCGCCATCGCCGCGGATCACCCGGTGACACGGGATGACGATTGCCAGTTTATTCGCCCCACAGGCGCTGGCCACCGCACGCACCGCCTTCGGTTTGCCGATGGCGCTGGCCAGTTGCTGGTAGCTCATCGTTTCGCCGCACGGAATTGCGCGCAACGCCTGCCACACCTGCTGCTGAAATGCGGTTCCGCGGATATCCAGCGGCAGCGATAACGGCGCGTCACGCGCATTGATTGCGGCGATCACTTCGCGCACGCGCTGCTGAAAATCGGCATCTGCTGGCACATCCTGAGCGGCGGGAAACAGCTCATGCAGATCCGCAACCAACGTAGCGTCATCATCACCAAGTAAGATCGCGCAGATACCGCGTTCGCTTTCCGCCACCAGACAGCGACCCAGAGAACAATCTGCCAGGGTATAGCGTACAGAAACGTTGTCACCACCTTTACGAAATTGCTTTGCGGTCATGCCTAACGTCTGATCCGCTTTTCGGTAGTAGCTGCTGCTGTCGGGAAATCCGGCGTTGAGAATTGCCTGCGTTACCGGAACGCCTTTCGCCAGCGCATCGCGCAGACGACGGGCGCGCCAGGACTGCTGCCACGCTTTGGGGGTCATGCCCGTTGTGGCTTTGAACAGGCGATGTAAGTGATACGGGCTCATCGCCACCTGCTGCGCCAACTCGTCCAGCGTGAGGGGAGATTCCTGCTCCAGCAACTGGCAGGCGTGGGCTATTTTCTCCAGCCGATGCTGGTGGGCGCTGTCTTTATCCGGCTGACAACGTTTACAGGGACGAAAACCGGCGGCCAGCGCCTGCCGGGCATCGGCAAAGAAAGTGACATTTTTGCGCAGCGCATGTTTCGCCCGACAGGACGGACGGCAGAAAATGCCGGTGGTCTGGACGGCGAAAACAAACTGACCGTCAGCGTCGGCGTCACGATCCACAACGGACTGCCAGCGGTCATCATCAGTTATGTGTAAACGATTTTTCATTATGGACTCCTTTGTTAAGCATAGCGCTTAGCCTCAGTGTGTCCCCATAGCCGGATACGAAAACCCGCAATCTTGCTTTTTAATTTTTTTCGCTGAGCAGGAAGCTTTTAAACTGCGGCGACATCCAGGTTTTAAACCCCTCGCCCTCTTTTATAATCATATAGACCGCGAGTCCTTCACGACGCACCACCTCTTTGGCCTTTTCCGGGCCGAGAACCATCAAACCGGTATCCCAACCGTCAGCCTCCAGCGCCGTTGGTGCGATTACCGTTACAGATACCAGGTTGTGTTCAATCGGACGACCGGTTTGCGGATCGATAACATGGGAAAGGCGCTTACCATCCAGCTCATAATAGTTACGGTAGCTGCCGGAGGTGCTAATGCCATGCCCGTTAATGTCGACGATCGCCTGTACCGCGTTTTCGCGATCGGTCGGTTTCTGAATCGCGACTCGCCACGAAAGCCCATCTGCATTCATACCGCGGCTGTTCAATGCTCCACCAACGGATACCAGATAACGGGCGATCCCTTCCTGCTCCATTAATCGTGCCAGATGATCGGCGGCATAACCTTCGCCAACGGTCGAGAGATCCACGTACAGCTCGGGCAAATCTTTTTGCAGGTAGTTCCGATGCGCCTCATTAACAACCTTCAGATGTGAAAGCCCGGTTTGCGCTTTTGCGGCGTCAATTTGCGCCTGAGTGGGAATATGCACCGGTTGCTGATCCGGGCCAAAGCCCCACAGATTGACCAACGGTCCCAAGGTAATATCCATGGCCCCACCGGTTTTTGCGCCAATGCGCAGCGCGGAAGTCACGATATCGGCCATAGCATCATTAACCGGCCATGGCGACAGGCTTTTCGACAGGTTAAAGCGCATTAACGCAGAATCATTTTTATAGGTAGAGAGAAGCTGATCGTCGGCATCCAACTGAGCCTGGATCTTCGCCTGCAGTTCCCCGGCGCGTTTGGCATCTACGCCCACCGCACTGACCCGCCAGAAAGTGCCCATGGTTTTACCTTCCAGAACGGTGGCAGGTTGTGTGGTCTGGGCAGGTTTCGGGGCTTCATCGCACCCGACAAAAAAGATCGTCACAGCCAGTAGTGCTGCGCGATAGAAATTCACTTCCATACGTAATTATCCTCATGCGAACGGGCGCAAGAGTACACCAAAAATCGTTGTTTGTACGACGAAAAAACGGCATTAAAAAAGGCCCCGCAGGGCCTTTTAACGACATGAGCGCAGATTAGAACTGGTAAACCAGACCCAGCGCTACGATATCATCGGTAGCAATACCTGCTGCCTGGGTAAACGCATTGTCATCCAGCAGGTTGATTTTGTAATCAACATAGGTAGACATGTTTTTGTTGAAGTAGTAAGTCGCGCCAACATCAACATATTTCACGATATCCTGGTCACCGTAGTTGGTGAAGCCATTGCTGATGTCTTTGCCTTTTGACTGCAGGTAAGCCACGGAAGGACGCAGACCGAAATCGAACTGGTACTGTGCCACAACTTCAAAGTTCTGTGCTTTATCTGCGAAGCCATATGCAGCAGTCCGGTTGCTACCGTTAGAGGTACCGAAACGGGTTGCGTTATAGGACTGGGAGTACTGTGCAGCCAAGTAAACGTTGTTAGCGTCGTATTTCAGACCACCGGTATAAACCGTTGCACGGTCACCATTACCGTACACGCCAAGAGCATTCTGATCAGCGGTACGTTTAGAGGTAGTGATCGCACCACCGATACCAAAGCCAGAGCCGAGATCGTAAGTCAGAGAGCCGCCGTAACCATCGCCATTCTGGGTCAGCAGGCTACGACCACCTTCGTTTTCACCACTTACGCTGCCGTTTTTACCCTGGTACTGCAGGGCAAAGTTCAGACCATCAACCAGGCCAAAGAAATCTGTATTACGGTAGGTCGCATAACCGTTACCACGCTGCTGCATGAAGTTGTCCGCACCGTAGGTGTCACCGCCGAATTCTGGCAGGACGTCGGTCCAGGACGTTACATCATAAGTTACACCGTAGTTACGACCGTAGTCGAAAGAACCTGCATCAGCGAATTTCAGGCCTGCGAATGCCACACGCGTCCAGGCGTCGTTGCTGGATTCACTCTGGTTGCCTTGAATCTGGTATTCCCACTGGCCGTAACCGGTCAGTTGGTCGTTAACCTGGGTTTCGCCTTTGAAGCCGATACGCATGTAAGTCTTATCACCATCATCACCTTTGTTATCGGAGAAATAGTGCAGACCGTCGACTTTGCCGTACAGGTCTAATTTGTTGCCGTCTTTGTTATAAATTTCAGCCGCATTTGCTGCGCCTGCTACCAGCAGTGCTGGTACCAGGAGGGACAGTACTTTAACTTTCATGTTATTAACCCTCTGTTATATGCCTTTATTGCTTTTTTATGCCACTGCATACTGATTAAGGTCATTAACCAGTCGGCAACTTCATTCTCCGCAAAAACACAGAATAATCCAACACGAATATGATACTAAAACTTTTAAGGTGTTTCATTTATCGACATAGATGTTTCAAAATATTAATAAGAGGGAACTTTTTTAAAATCAAAAAACAGGCAAAATAAGCACAAATAATCAAGAACTGTTTTAATTAAATTTAAAATCAATAAGTTACATTGAAAATAGTTATAGCACTGAATGACAAAACAAAATCTTCACTCGCAACTAAAATAGACCCGCTATCATCATTAACTTTATTTATTACCGTCATTCATTCATGAATGTCTGTTTACCCCTATTTCAACCGAATGCTTCGCGTTCGGTTTTTTTTTACCCTTCTTTACACAAAACTTACCGTTCTGTGCTACCGATGCAAAACTATAACAACTATTAACTATCTCATTGCGTCGTATTCAGATATAAATCTGATTAATAATTTCTTGTTATTTAATGCTAAATGTATACATTCCGTATAAATATTTGTACCCGCCTTTATCCACTGTACACCTTTGGATAGTGATGGCTGCAACAGAATGGAGCGTAAAAAATGCGGGCCATCCGGCGTGGTGTAAGTGTGGCAATTCATATATTACCCTTTATACTGCCCCATCATCTTTCGCGTCGTTTAACAGGTCATAAACACGAATGAGTCAGTCTGACACAACGGCTTCTACCCGATTCTCCCTGCTACCGGGAAGTATTACCCGTTTCTTCTTATTACTGATCGTTGTGCTGTTGGTGATGATGGGCGTTATGGTCCAGAGCGCCGTCAACACCTGGTTAAAGGATAAGAGCTATCAGATTGTCGATATCACCCATGCCATTCATAAAAGGGTCGATACCTGGCGATACGTGACCTGGCAAATCTATGACAATATTGCCGCTACGGCCAGTTCACCTGGTGCAGAAGGACTGCAGGAAACGCGTCTGAAACAAGACGTCTATTATCTTGAGAAACCGCGCAGAAAGACCGAGGCGCTGATTTTCGGTTCCCATGACAGTTCTACGCTGGAGATGACCCAACGCATCTCAACCTATCTTGATACGCTGTGGGGCGCGGAAAATGTTCCGTGGTCTATGTATTACCTGAATGGTCAGGACAATAGCCTGATCCTTATCTCAACGTTGCCGCTAAAAGATCTGACTTCCGGTTTTAAAGAGTCGACGATTGGTAATATTGTCGATTCACGGCGCGCGGAAATGTTACAACAGGCCAATGCGCTGGATGAACGTGAAAGCTTCTCTTCACTGCGCCGTCTGGCGTGGCAGAACGGGCATTACTTCACGCTACGCACGACCTTTAATCAGCCTGGACATCTGGCAACGGTTGTCGCCTTTGACCTGCCGATTAATGACTTGATCCCACCCGGCATGCCGCTGGACAGCTTCCATCTGGTTCCAGATGCCACGTCAACAACCGAGCATCTGAATGAAAAAGAGTCGCCTGACAGTGTCAGCATTAATTTCAACAACAGTAAAATTGAGATCTCTTCGGCGCTAAACTCAACGGATATGCGGCTGGTGTGGCAGGTTCCGTTTGGCTCATTGCTGCTCGACACCTTACAAAGCATTCTGCTGCCGCTGTTACTCAACATTGCTTTGTTGGCCCTGGCGCTGTTTGGCTATACCACCTTTCGCCACCTCCCTGCCCGTTCCACCGAAGTGGCACCAAACCTTGCGGCAAATAATGAACTGCGTGTTCTGCGCGCCATCAATGAAGAGATTGTGTCCCTGCTGCCTCTGGGCTTGCTGGTGCACGATCAAGAAGCAAACCGCACGGTTATCAGCAATAAAATTGCCGACCACCTGTTACCGCATTTAAATTTGCAAAACATTACCAGTATGGCGGAGCAGCATCAGGGGGTGATTCAGGCCACCATCAATAATGAGCTGTATGAAATCCGGCTGTTCCGCAGCCAGATCTCCTCGAGAACGCAGATCTTTATTATTCGTGACCAGGACCGCGAAGTGCTGGTTAATAAGAAGCTGAAACAAGCGCAGCGACTGTATGAGAAAAACCAGCAGGCCCGGGCGGCCTTTATGCAGAATATCGGCAGCGCACTGAAAGACCCGGCGAAAACACTTGCCGCTAATGCTGCCGCACTGAATAGCCCGGACAGCCAGAAACTGGCCAATCAGGCAGACGTTCTGGTGCGTATGGTAGATGAAATCCAGTTGGCCAACCTGCTGGAAAGCGACGCCTGGAAAAGTGAATCGACGCTGTTTTCCGTGCAGTCGTTAATTGATGACGTGGTTCCGGAGGTTCTGCCAGCCATTAAACGTAAAGGGCTGCAGCTACTGATTAAAAATCACCTTAGCGCCCATGATGAACGCCGCGGCGACCGCGATGCCCTGCGCCGTATTTTGCTGTTGCTGATCCAATATGCGGTAACCACCACGCAAATTGGCAAAATCACGCTGGAAGTCGACCAGGATGAATCGGAGACTGAACGCCTGACCTTCCGCATTCTGGATACCGGGCAAGGTGTCACGTTGAATGAAGTTGATAACCTGCACTTCCCGTTCATCAATGACACCCAGGGCGATCGGTATAGCAAGGCCAACCCGCTGACGTTCTGGTTATGCGATCAGCTCGCCCGCAAGCTAGGTGGACACCTGAACATTAAAGCGCGGGAAGAACTTGGAACACGTTATATAGTCCATGTTAAAATGCCGCTGCACGATCAACATGCTGAAAGTGAAGAGCGTTTGTTAGATGACGTCTGCATAATGGTTGATGTCACCTCTAATGACGTACGCAGCATCGTATTACGCCAACTGGAGAACTGGGGAGCAACCTGCATCACGCCTGATGAGCGGTTGAATAGTCAAGAATATGATCTCTTTTTAACAGATAATCCGTCTAATCTTACTGCCTCAGGCCTTCTTTTAAGCGATGATGAGTCTGGCGTGCGGAAAATTGGCCCTGGTCAGCTGCGCGTCAACTTTAATATGAGCAATGCTATGCAGGAAGCTGTCCTCGAGCTGATAGAAGAGCAGCTGGCACAAGAAGAGATCCAGGAACTCCCCCTCGGCGGAGATGAAAACGCCGAACTTCATGCCAGTGGTTACTATGCACTCTTTGTAGACACAGTACCGGATGATGTTAAGAGGTTGTATACTGAGGCAGCAACCAGCGATTTCGCTGCGTTAGCCCAAACGGCCCATCGCCTGAAAGGCGTGTTTGCCATGCTTAATCTGGTACCCGGCAAGCAGTTATGTGAAGCGCTGGAACATCTTATTCAAGAGAAAGATGCTCCAGGTATAGAAAAATACATCAGCGACATTGACGATTACGTCAAGAGCTTGCTGTAGCAAGGTAGCCCAATACATGAACACTATGAACGTAATTATTGCCGATGACCACCCGATTGTACTGTTCGGTATTCGTAAATCACTTGAGCAAATCGAGTGGGTAAACGTTGTCGGCGAATTTGAAGACTCCACTGCACTGATCAACAATTTGCCTAAGTTAGATGCTCATGTGTTGATTACCGACCTCTCCATGCCGGGAGATAAATACGGTGACGGGATCACGTTAATTAAGTATATCAAGCGCCATTTCCCGAGCCTGTCGATTATTGTTCTCACCATGAACAACAACCCGGCAATCCTGAGCGCGGTACTGGATCTCGATATTGAAGGAATTGTCCTGAAGCAAGGCGCGCCAACAGATCTGCCGAAAGCGCTTGCCGCGCTGCAGAAGGGTAAGAAATTCACCCCGGAAAGCGTTTCTCGTCTGCTGGAAAAAATCAGCGCCAGCGGCTACGGCGACAAACGTCTGTCACCGAAAGAGAGCGAAGTTCTACGCCTGTTTGCCGAAGGTTTCCTGGTTACTGAAATCGCGAAAAAACTCAACCGCAGTATTAAAACCATCAGCAGCCAGAAAAAGTCGGCAATGATGAAACTCGGTGTGGAAAACGATATCGCCCTGTTGAATTACCTTTCTTCCGTCACGCTGAGTCCTTCAGACAAAGAGTAATTCTTTTAACATCGACGTGCCTGATGGCACGGCGTTTATCAGGCCTACGAATGACACGATATTGTGCGTGTTACGTAGGCCGGATAAGGCTAACGCCCCATCCGACCTCTTTTATTCCCGCGCCTTTCTCACTCTTTCCGCATAGACCGTCAGCGTTTGCTTCAATACATCTAACGTCACCGGCTTAGACAGACAGCTATCCATACCTGACTCCAGACAACGCTGCTTCTCTTCAGCCAGCGCGTTGGCCGTCACGCCGACAACCGGCAGGGTTAATCCTAACTGGCGAATACGCTGGGTCAGGCGATAACCATCCATGTTCGGCATGTTAACGTCGCTCAGCACGATGTCGATATGGTTTTTACTCAGTACATTGAGTGCGTCCACGCCGTCATTCGCGGTTTTACACTGATACCCCAACGATCCCAACTGATCGGCCAGTAAACGCCTGTTGATAGGATGATCGTCGACCACCAGAATCATCATGTCATCGTTAGTTGCAGCAACTTTATCCGGGGCTGGCAACGCCGTTGAAAGCTCTTCACTGCTCAGCTCAAGGCTGTAGATATGCGCCAACAGCGCGGGCAGTTCGTGAGGCGATGCCACGCTGTGCACCCACTCCCCGGGCACCCTTTCCAGCGGAATACCGATATGACGACGGCAGAAAATAACCGCGGCGCGTCCCTGCCACGCCTGGTCCAGCACATCGTCGGCAATCAGCAGGTCATCCGCATCCGGTTGCTGTCCCTCATAGCACTGCACCGTCATCCCGTTACGCGCCAGACTGGATTCAATAAACTGGTACAGCGACGCGTTACGCACCGCCAGCCAGCAACGTTTGCCGACAAGCCCTTCGATACCTTTTTTCAGCGGGTACTGCGCGCCATAAAGCGGAATACGCAGCATAAACTGGCTACCCATTCCCGGTTCAGAATCGACGGAAATATCCCCATCCATCATGCTGATCAGTTTTTCACAGATAGCCAAACCAAGCCCGGTTCCCTGGAAATTACGCTGTACGCCGGTTCCCACCTGGAAGAAAGGATCGAACAAGCGGACGACCTCTTTGGCAGGGATCCCAACCCCGGTATCACGCACGCGAATACTGAGATAGTCTTCGTTGCACTGCACGTGCAGCACAATGCAGCCGGTATCGGTAAACTTGATAGCATTACTCAGCAGATTGGAAATCACCTGCTGCAAACGCATCGGATCACCATTGAGCGCCACCGGTACATTCGGGTCGATAAAGCAGTACAACCCCAGCTGTTTGCGAACCACCAGCGGCAAATAGTTAGCCGTAATATGATTCATTACTTCACGCGGTGAAAACTCGCGCGGTTCAATCTTCAGCTGTTCAGATTCAATTTTCGAGAAATCGAGAATATCGCTGATAATTTTCAACAGCAGGCTGGAAGAGTTGTTCATCGCCGTCACCAGGCGATCCACTCCGTTGGGTAACTCTTTGGTTTGCAACAAATCAAGGTTACCGATAATGCCATACAGCGGCGTACGCAGCTCGTGGCTTACCGTCGCAAGGAACATCGATTTGGACTGGCTCGCCTGCTCCGCCGCCTGCGCCATCTCCTGCAACGACTCTTCCATTTTAACGCGCGCGCTGATGTCAACCAGCACACAAATTGCCACGTTTTCATTACGATAGCGCGAGTGCACAAAGCTGATTTGCAGATTGGTATTGTTGCTGGTCAGCACATCAACAAAATTGACCTGCTGGCCGCAGATAATTTGCGTTAACCGTTGCCGGTCTTCATGCGTCAGCATATTGAGATAGGTGTGCGCCAGCTCATTACTCAGGATGTTAATGCCATCTATCGTACGCAGAATACAAATCCCAACCGGCGCAGAAGCCACGATTTTACGGTTAAACTGCTCGTGCTCTTCCAGACGCTGGGCATCGCTTTCCGCAGGAATAAAAATGCGCCGCTCATACATGCGCGTGAGCATAAATAACGCCGCGCCAACCAGCACATTCAGCAGAATCGCGTTCAGGATCATCATGCGGATCCGCTCCAGCACCAGGTCAACCGGTACGGAGTACACAATGCTTAGCGATGACGGGGGCAGGTTTTTCTTCAGCACCAGTTCGTGAAAACCCGACGTATAGCCAAACCAGGAGCGCTCCTGCATCCAGCGAGGTTCAGCCTTAATATTCCCCTCGGGGCCGGTGAGCGAAATCAGCGCATGGCCATTTTCATCAAGGATGGTCACTCCCATCGGCAAACTGCCCGGCGTGAAAAAGTTCTCCATGCGGATAGGCTGTTCCACACCCAACAGCGCCTGCAGGCGATTAGCGAGATAAACCGGCGTCAGCGCATAGAAATAGCCTATCCCCGGCCGCGGCCCCTGGCTAATCCAGAACAGGTTATTACCGTTTTCGTCCTGCGGTGCATTGCGATACTTAATAATGCGCTCATGCAGCGCCTTCAACGCCCCGTCACGTTCGACAGGCATATCACGCAGACCGAAATTGGCCATGCAAAGGTTGTCGCTGCCGATCAGGAACACACGATTCAAATCATAGGCCGCGGAAAAGTTATCCCGCCAGTAGCGCATAAACCACGCCAGCGATTCCAACGAACCTCGCCAGGCGTTGCCCATCACCGAGCAGTCGGAGTCGGCAAACAGCGGCTCGAAGTTTGGCACGGCGGTTTTATCATCCCGCGCGCGCAACGACATCACGCCGTTTTCCGCCGTTAAGCGATTCTCCGCGATATATTTCAGCTCTTTAATCACATCAGAGGTGCGCTGAATGTAACGTTGGGCCTGATCGGAACTGAGGTTAAGCTCCTGGTGAATCTCGGACTCTCTCTGGTGCAGCGCATTCACGATGTAGAAAACGGAGGCAAATGCGATTAGCCCCCATATCAGGAGCGCCAACGCCCTGAACAGATAGCGTGAGACTTTTAGCGTTGAATGAACGGAAGCAAGGTATTTCAAAGGGGCGAAGCTCCGCCTCAGGGCATTAATAGAGTGTGGTTAAGGTAGCGGTAAATGTCCGGCGTCGCAATGCCCTCTCTTTACGGGAATATGATACACCGCTCTGAAACCATTGTCTTAACCCGTGATAATCGTCGTTTGCCTGAAAAACACTGCACGGATGTCAGAATGCGCGACCTGAGATGGCTGGCTCGTCGGTTATACCCACGACGATTACGCAACCAAATGATCATGATGGCCATCCTGATGGTCATCATTCCGACGATATCTATAGGTTATATCGTAGAAACTGAAGGCCGTTCAGCAGTCTTATCTGAAAAAGAGAAAAAACTGTCATCGGTGATAACCCTGCTAAACGATGCGCTGGGCGACCGCTTTAGTCACTACCCAAATTTGCCGCGTGAAGCACGCATTCGCGCGCTTAATCAAGAGTTGGCCCCCATCACCGAGCGCATTACGCAAGCGTTTCCCGGCATTGGCGCCGGGTATTATCACAAAGCGCTGGATGCCATTATCACCTACGCCCCCTCCGCGCTTTACCAAGGCAACGTAGGTATCACCATCACCGAGGATCATCCCGGACGCGAAGTGATGAGTAGCAACGCGCCTGTGGTCTATTCCGGCCGACAGGTTCGCGGCGACATACTCAACTCGATGATCCCAATAGCGCGCCAGGGAGAGGTTATTGGGTATATCTGGGCCAATGAGCTCACCGAAGATATCCGCCAGCAGGCCTGGAGAATGGATGTCAGGATTATTGCCGTACTGGTTGCCGGGCTCATCTGTAGCCTGCTGCTCATCGTGCACTTCTCACGTCGACTCAGTGCGAATATCGACATCATCACCGATGGGCTTTCCACGCTGGCACAAAAAACCCCTACCCGATTGCCTGAACTCCCCGGCGAGTTAGGACAAATCAGCCGTAGCGTCAATGCGCTGGCACAAACGCTACGGGAAACCAAAACCCTTAACGATCTGATCATTGAAAATGCCGCAGATGGCGTGATCGCCATCGACAGGCAAGGCGACGTTACCACCATGAACCCGGCGGCAGAACAGATAACGGGCTACACGCTGCATGAGCTGGTCGGACAGCCCTATGCGACGCTCTTTGCCAATACGCAGTTTTATAGCCCGGTACTGGACACCCTTGAGCACGGTACTGAACATGTGGCCCAGGAAATTAGCTTTCCAGGACGTGAACGCACCATTGAGATCAGTGTAACCACCAGTCGGATCCATAACGCACACGGCGAGCTGATTGGCGCGCTGGTTATTTTCTCCGATTTAACCGCCCGTAAAGAGACCCAGCGTCGACTGGCGCAAACCGAAAGGCTTGCCACCCTGGGTGAGCTGATGGCCGGCGTCGCGCATGAAGTGCGAAACCCGCTGACCGCAATTCGTGGGTACGTCCAGATCATCCGCCAGCAAACCTCGCAGCCGGAACATCAGGAATATTTATCTGTTGTGCTGAATGAAATTGATTCCATCAATAAAGTTATTCAACAACTGTTAGATTTCTCTCGCCCACGACAAAGCCAGTGGCAACAGATTCGGCTCAATGCGCTCATTGAAGAGACGCTAATCCTGGTGCAAACCGCTGGCCTGCAGGCACGGATCGCCTTTACAACGGAATTAGATCCCAGCCTGCCGCCGATCGTCGCCGATCGCGAGCTTCTCAAACAGGTGATCCTCAATATTTTAATCAATGCGGTGCAGGCGATCGCTGCGCGAGGCGAAATTCGCATCCGTACCTGGCAATACTCGGCCTCGCAACAGGCCGTGATGATTGAAGATAATGGCAACGGTATCGATCTCGCCATACAGAAGAAAATATTCGATCCCTTTTTTACGACAAAAGCATCAGGCACCGGTCTTGGACTGGCGCTGAGCCAGCGCATCATCAACGCGCATCAGGGGGATATCCACGTAACCAGCCAGCCTGGCTGCGGGGCGATATTCACTCTGATTTTACCTCTTAACCCGCAGGGAAATCCGTCAGAATGAAAACGACCTATCGTATTCTCATCGTTGATGATGAAGAAAATGTTCGCCGTATGCTTGCCACCGCATTTTCCCTGCAAGGGCATGAGACACATTGCGCCAGCGACGGGAAAGCCGCACTGAGCCTGTTTAGCGAAACGCAGCCAGACGTGGTGCTGATGGACATTCGCATGCAGGAGATGGACGGTATCGACGCGCTGAAAGTTATGCGCACGCAGCAACCACGGATCCCCGTCATTCTGATGACTGCTTACGCAGAAGTAGAAACCGCAGTAGAAGCTTTACGTAGCGGCGCATTCGACTACGTGATTAAGCCCTTTGATCTCGACGAGCTAAGTATGGTGATACAACGCGCATTGCAACTGCAGGAGATGAAACAGGAAATCCGCAATCTGCATAAAGCGCTGACCACCAGCTGGCAATGGGGACATATTCTGACCAACAGCCCGCGTATGATGGATATCTGTAAAGACACGGCGAAAATCGCCCTCTCCCAGGCAAACGTGTTGATTAGCGGTGAAAGCGGCACAGGAAAAGAGCTGATCGCCCGCGCCATTCACTACAACAGCAAACGCGCCAATGGCCCCTTTATCAAAATTAACTGCGCGGCCCTGCCGGAGTCGTTGTTGGAAAGCGAGCTATTTGGTCACGAAAAAGGCGCGTTTACCGGAGCACAGACGTTGCGCCAGGGATTGTTCGAACGCGCTCATCAGGGAACTTTATTGCTTGATGAAATTGGCGAGATGCCGCTGGTGCTGCAAGCCAAACTGCTGCGCATTTTGCAGGAGAGGGAGTTTGAACGCATCGGCGGGCACCAGACCATTCGCGTTGACATTCGAATCGTCGCCGCCACCAACCGCTGTCTGCAAACGATGGTGAAGGAAGGAACGTTTCGCGAAGACCTGTTTTACCGGCTCAACGTTATCCATCTGACTTTGCCGCCCTTACGCGAGCGTCGTGAAGATATTGCCTTATTAGCAAACCACTTTTTACAAAAATTCAGCTCTGAAAATCAGCGGGATATTATCGAAATCGACCCGACGGCGATGTCGATCCTCACCGCCTGGCCCTGGCCCGGTAATATTCGCGAACTGTCAAACGTCATCGAACGTGCAGTCGTTATGAATACCGGTGCGGTGATCTTTGCCGACGATCTCCCCGACCCGTTGCGCAACCCGGTTAGCGCCACAACAGAAACAAAACCGACTTACTCCGGGGAACGCAATCTGAAAGAAGAGATTAAACGTGAGGAAAAACGAATTATCCTCGAAGTCCTCGACAATCAGGACGGCAATCGCACCCGCACGGCGCTGATGCTGGGAATTAGCCGTCGCGCTTTAATGTATAAATTACAAGAGTACGGCATCGACCCATCAGGTTCCTGATACGCAAATTTGCTATGCAGAATTTTGCACACTGCGCAAAATTCTGCATAACCCCTCGTGGTCTCCTTTCACCAAGACCACAAAAATAAACCAATAAATTCAATCAACTAAACATTAATACGTTTCTTTAGTCATTCTGGCACCTTGCTTGCAATTCCCTGAGCGTACCCAAAATGGAGTATGCAAAAAGGGAAACATAATGAAAACAAAACTGATTACCTTACAAGACGCTGCGGGCTTCTTTCGTGACGGCATGACCATCATGGTCGGTGGTTTTATGGGCGTTGGCACACCACCTCGTCTGGTTGAAGCCCTGCTGGAGTCCGGCGTCAGAGATCTGACGCTGATTGCTAACGATACCGCCTTTGTCGATACCGGTATCGGCCCCCTGATCGTCAATGGGCGGGTGAGCAAAGTGATTGCCTCGCACATTGGTACAAACCCGGAAACAGGTCGTCGCATGATTGCCGGCGAGATGGATGTACAGTTGGTTCCGCAAGGTACCCTGATCGAGCAGATTCGCTGCGGCGGCGCGGGTCTTGGCGGCTTTCTGACCCCCACTGGCGTTGGCACCATCGTGGAAGAAGGCAAGCAAACCATGACGCTTGAGGGTAAAACCTGGCTGCTTGAACGCCCATTACGCGCCGATTTAGCGCTTATTCGCGCCCACCGCTCTGACATGCTTGGCAACCTCACCTACCAGCTCAGCGCCCGTAACTTTAACCCTCTGATTGCCCTCGCCGCTGATATCACGCTGGTCGAACCGGACGAAATGGTTGAAACAGGGGAGCTGCAGCCTGACCAGATTGTGACCCCCGGCGCCGTTATCGACCATATCGTCATTCCACAGGAGAGCTAATCATGGATGCTAAACAACGTATTGCGCGCCGGGTGGCGCAAGAACTTCGCGATGGCGATATCGTCAACTTAGGTATCGGCCTGCCAACGATGGTAGCCAACTACTTACCTGCTGATATTCACATTACGCTGCAATCTGAGAACGGCTTTCTGGGGCTGGGCCCAGTCACCACCGCCCATCCTGACCT
The DNA here is from genome assembly GCF_027919895.1 of Citrobacter sp. 21OH12SH02A-Citro. Lineage (NCBI taxonomy): Bacteria > Pseudomonadati > Pseudomonadota > Gammaproteobacteria > Enterobacterales > Enterobacteriaceae > Citrobacter > Citrobacter sp. 21OH12SH02A-Citro. The sequence continues at coordinate 1,606,549 of NZ_CP114801.1, read as the reverse complement.
GGTGAACGCGGGCGGCCAACCGTGCGGTATTTTGCCGGGCGCGGCGATGTTTGATAGCGCCATGTCGTTCGCGTTGATTCGCGGCGGTCATGTTGATGCCTGTGTGCTTGGCGGGTTGCAGGTCGATGAGCAGGCAAACCTCGCCAACTGGGTGGTTCCCGGCAAGATGGTGCCCGGCATGGGTGGCGCAATGGATCTGGTGACCGGTGCGCGTAAAGTCATTATCGCCATGGAGCATTGCGCAAAAGACGGCTCCGCAAAAATCCTGCGTCAATGCACCATGCCGCTCACCGCGCAGCATGCTGTGCATATGCTGGTCACCGAGCTGGCTGTATTCCGCTTTATAGATGGCAAGATGTGGCTGACTGAAATCGTCGAAGGATGCGACATCGCCACGCTATGTGAAAAAACCGAAGCACAGTTTGAAATTGCCGACGATCTGCGCATCCTGCGAGGTGACGCATGATTGGCCGCATCGCTCGCTTTATGACACGGGTAGTCAGCCGCTGGCTGCCCGACCCACTGATTTTCGCCATGTTATTAACGTTGCTGACCTTTGGCATCGCGCTGTGGTTAACGCCGCAGACCCCCATCAGCATGGTGAAATTCTGGGGTGACGGTTTCTGGAACCTGCTGGCGTTTGGTATGCAGATGGCGCTGATCATCGTAACCGGCCATGCGTTAGCCAGTTCCGGGCCGGTGAAAAGCCTGCTGCGTACGGCGGCATCCGCCGCCAAAACCCCCGCTCAGGGCGTCATGCTGGTGACTTTTTTTGGTTCAGTTGCCTGCGTTATTAACTGGGGATTTGGTCTGGTGGTCGGGGCGATGTTCGCCCGCGAAGTAGCTCGTCGGGTACCGGGTTCCGATTATCCGTTACTGATTGCCTGCGCCTACATCGGGTTCCTGACCTGGGGCGGCGGCTTCTCCGGCTCAATGCCTTTGCTGGCGGCAACGCCTGGCAACCCGGTCGAGCACGTAGCGGGCCTCATTCCTGTCGCGGATACCCTGTTCACCGGCTTCAATATTTTCATCACGCTCGGCCTGATTGTGGTGATGCCGTTTATCACCCGGATGATGACGCCAAAACCTTCAGATGTGGTGAGCATCGATCCGAAACTGTTACTGGAAGAAGCTGATTTTCAGAAGAAACTGCCACCAGATGCGCCGCCATCTGAAAAACTGGAAGAGAGCCGCATTCTGGCGCTGATCATCGGTGCATTAGGGATTGCCTATCTGGGTATCTACTTTGCCGAGAAAGGTTTCAACATCACCATCAACACCGTCAACCTGATGTTTATGATTGCCGGTCTGCTGCTGCACAAAACGCCGATGGCCTATATGCGTGCCGTTAGTGCTGCCGCACGGAGTACCGCCGGGATTCTGGTGCAATTCCCCTTCTATGCCGGCATTCAGTTGATGATGGAGCACTCCGGCCTCGGTGGGCTCATTACTGAATTTTTCATCAACGTTGCCAACAAAGATACCTTCCCACTGATGACTTTCTTCAGTTCAGCCCTGATTAACTTTGCCGTGCCATCCGGCGGTGGCCATTGGGTTATTCAGGGACCGTTCGTCATGCCTGCCGCTCAGGCGCTGGGTGCCGATCTTGGCAAATCAGTCATGGCCATCGCCTACGGTGAGCAGTGGATGAACATGGCACAACCGTTCTGGGCGCTACCCGCGCTGGCCATCGCCGGTCTCGGAGTACGCGACATTATGGGCTACTGCATCACCGCCCTGCTCTTCTCCGGCGTCATTTTTGTTATTGGATTGACCTTGTTCTGACGGCAACAACTTAATTAAAGGAACTGAAAAATGAAAAACTGTGTCATCGTCAGCGCGGCACGTACCGCAATCGGCAGTTTTAACGGCGCACTGGCAACTACGGGTGCCGTCGAGCTTGGATCAATCGTCATTAGAGCCGCTCTTGAACGCGCGCACCTTGACCCACAGCGCGTGGACGAGGTGATTATGGGCAACGTGCTGCAGTCAGGACTCGGGCAAAACCCAGCGCGTCAGGCATTATTAAAAAGCGGCCTGTCCGACACCGTTTGCGGCTTTACAGTCAACAAAGTGTGCGGCTCTGGCCTGAAAAGCGTGGCGCTTGCCGCCCTCGCTATCAAGGCCGGACAAGCCCAGGCGATCGTCGCGGGAGGGATGGAAAACATGAGCCTTGCCCCCTACCTGTTAGATGCAAAAGCCCGCTGGGGCTATCGCCTCGGTGACGGGCAATTGTCCGACGTGATTCTGCGCGACGGCCTGATCTGCGCCGAGCATGGTTACCACATGGGGATCACTGCAGAAAATGTTGCCAAAGAGTATGGCATCAGCCGCGAAATGCAGGATGAACTGGCTCTGCAGTCGCAGCGTAAAGCCGTTGCCGCAATCGAGTCTGGCGCATTTGAGGCTGAAATCGTGCCCGTCAGCGTGTCATCACGGAAGAAAACCATCATCGTTGAGCGTGACGAATTCCCCAAAGCTGACTCGACGGCAGCAGGCCTCGCCGCATTGCGTCCAGCCTTTGATAAAGCAGGAACCGTCACCGCAGGTAACGCCTCGGGGATCAACGACGGTGCAGCGGCATTAGTGGTAATGGAAGAGTCCGCAGCACTGGAGGCTGGGCTGAAGCCATTGGCGCGGATCAAAGCCTGGGCCAGTGGCGGCGTAGCACCGGCTATGATGGGGATGGGGCCGGTTCCCGCCACGCTGAAGGCACTGCAACTGAGCGGCTTACAGCTTTCTGATATCGATCTGATCGAAGCCAACGAGGCATTTGCTGCTCAGTTTCTTGCCGTCGGTAAAACGCTGGGATTTGATCCGCAAAAGGTTAACGTCAACGGTGGGGCAATTGCGCTGGGACACCCTATTGGCGCCAGCGGCGCACGAATACTGGTGACGCTGCTGCATGCGCTACAGGCACGGGATCAAACGCTTGGACTGGCCACACTGTGCATCGGCGGCGGTCAGGGCATTGCGATGATAGTAGAGCGAATGAATTAAAAAAAAGGGCCGGATATTTCCGGCCCTTTTTATCACGTCTTAATTACTCTTCAGCGTCGTCCGCTGCATCGTCATCGCTTTCCGCTTCAGGCGCGATATCCTCGTCCCCTTCAGCAGCGCTACCGTCGATGGAGTCGAGCTCTTCATCATCAACCGGTTCAGCAACGCGTTGCAGACCCACAACGTTTTCATCTTCCGCAGTACGGATGAGGATAACGCCCTGGGTGTTACGTCCTACCACGCTGATTTCCGACACGCGAGTACGCACCAGCGTACCTGCATCGGTGATCATCATGATCTGGTCGGTATCTTCAACCTGCACTGCGCCGACAACGGAACCGTTGCGCTCGGTGACTTTGATGGAGATAACGCCCTGGGTCGCACGAGACTTGGTCGGATACTCTTCCGCCGCCGTACGTTTACCGTAGCCGTTCTGGGTAACGGTGAGGATAGCACCTTCACCGCGCGGAACGATCAGCGATACCACGCTGTCGCTTTCCGCCAGTTTGATACCGCGTACGCCGGTCGCGGTACGTCCCATCGGACGAACAGCCCCCTCTTTGAAGCGCACAACTTTACCGGCAGCAGAGAACAGCATAACTTCGTCACTACCAGACGTCAGGTCAACGCCAATCAGCTCATCGCCTTCGTTCAGGTTAACCGCAATGATACCGGCTGAACGCGGACGGCTGAACTCAGTCAGCGCTGTTTTCTTCACGGTACCGCTAGCGGTTGCCATAAAGACGTTGACGCCTTCTTCGTACTCACGTACTGGCAGAATTGCGGTGATACGTTCGTTAGCTTCCAGTGGCAGCAGGTTGACGATAGGACGTCCACGCGCACCACGGCTTGCTTCCGGCAACTGATAAACCTTCATCCAGTACAAACGACCGCGGCTGGAGAAGCAGAGGATCGTGTCATGGGTGTTGGCCACCAGCAGGCGGTCGATAAAGTCTTCTTCTTTAATTCGTGCTGCAGATTTGCCTTTACCGCCACGACGCTGCGCTTCGTAATCGGTTAACGGCTGATATTTCACGTAGCCTTGATGAGACAAGGTCACGACAACATCTTCCTGGCTAATCAGATCTTCGATGTTGATGTCAGCGCTGTTCGCGGTGATTTCGGTCCGACGTGCGTCGCCGAACTGTTCACGAATCAGCTCCATCTCTTCACGGATGACTTCCATCAGACGATCGGCGCTGCCCAGAATGTGCAGCAGTTCAGCGATCTGCTCCAGCAGCTCTTTGTATTCGTCGAGCAGTTTTTCGTGCTCAAGGCCGGTCAGTTTCTGCAAACGCAGATCCAGAATGGCCTGGGCCTGCTGTTCAGTCAGGTAGTACTGACCGTCACGCACGCCAAATTCCGGTTCCAGCCATTCAGGACGCGCGGCATCATCGCCGGCACGTTCCAACATGGCAGAAACGTTACCCAGCTCCCACGAACGCGCGACCAGCGCTGCTTTCGCTTCTGCCGGGGTTGGCGCACGGCGGATCAGTTCGATGATCGGATCGATGTTCGCCAGCGCAATCGCCAGCGCTTCAAGGATGTGCGCACGGTCGCGGGCTTTACGCAGTTCAAAGATAGTACGGCGGGTTACGACTTCACGGCGGTGACGTACAAACGCAGCAATAATATCTTTCAGGTTCATGATTTTCGGCTGTCCATGGTGCAACGCAACCATGTTGATACCGAAAGAAACCTGCAGTTGGGTCTGGGAGTAGAGGTTGTTCAGAACCACTTCCCCGACCGCGTCGCGTTTCACTTCAATCACGATGCGCATACCGTCTTTGTCAGACTCGTCACGCAGCGCGCTGATACCTTCAACGCGTTTGTCTTTTACCAGCTCGGCGATTTTCTCGATCAGGCGCGCTTTGTTCACCTGATACGGAATTTCATGGACGATGATGGTTTCACGGCCAGTTTTGGCATCCGCTTCGACTTCAGCGCGCGCGCGGATGTACACTTTGCCACGGCCGGTACGGTAGGCTTCTTCAATACCACGACGACCGTTGATGATCGCGGCGGTCGGGAAGTCCGGACCCGGAATATGTTCCATCAGCCCTTCAATGCTGATGTCTTCATCGTCAATGTATGCCAGGCAGCCGTTGATCACTTCCGTCAGGTTGTGCGGCGGAATGTTGGTCGCCATACCTACCGCGATACCGGACGAGCCGTTCACCAGCAGGTTAGGAATTTTGGTTGGCATGACGTCAGGAATTTGTTCGGTGCCGTCGTAGTTATCGACGAAATCCACCGTTTCTTTTTCCAGGTCAGCCATCAGCTCATGGGCGATTTTCGACATACGGATTTCCGTATAACGCATCGCCGCTGCGGAGTCGCCATCGACAGAACCAAAGTTACCCTGACCATCTACCAGCATGTAACGCAAGGAGAATGGCTGCGCCATACGAACAATGGTGTCGTAAACGGCGGTATCACCATGAGGGTGGTATTTACCGATTACGTCACCAACGACACGGGCAGATTTTTTATAGGCTTTATTCCAGTCGTTGCCCAATACGTTCATGGCGTAAAGTACGCGACGGTGAACCGGCTTCAGGCCATCTCGGACGTCCGGCAGCGCACGGCCAACAATGACCGACATCGCATAATCCAGATAGGAGCTCTTCAGCTCTTCCTCAATGTTGACCGGTGTAATTTCTCTCGCAAGGTCGCTCATCTAACCGCTATCCCTCTACTGTATCCCGGATTCAAAGGTCGCAAATTATAACACATCCGTGCAGATTCAGGTAAATGGATTCCCCCTGACAGAGGCTTTATTCATCCCGTCAGGCTGATATACTCATTTGCATCGCAAATTTAGGAGTAGAAGCCCCAATGAATGCCGAAAAACCTCCGGTAACTCACAACGTTGATCAGGAAGAAATTGCCAAGTTTGAAGCAGTCGCGTCACGCTGGTGGGATCTTGAGGGTGAATTTAAGCCACTGCACCGTATTAACCCACTTCGCCTGGGCTATATCACGGAGCGCTCAGGCGGCCTGTTTGGTAAAAAGGTACTCGACGTCGGCTGCGGCGGCGGCATTCTGGCGGAAAGCATGGCGCGCGAGGGCGCAACCGTCACCGGGCTGGACATGGGCTTTGAACCGTTACAGGTAGCAAAACTGCATGCGCTGGAGAGTGGCATCCAGGTGGAATACGTTCAAGAAACGGTTGAAGAACATGCGGAAAAACATGCGCATCAGTATGACGTTGTGACCTGCATGGAAATGCTGGAGCACGTACCGGACCCGCAGTCGGTGGTCAGGGCCTGCGCCAGACTGGTCAAACCGGGCGGCGAAGTGTTTTTCTCCACGCTTAATCGCAACGGCAAATCCTGGCTAATGGCGGTGGTCGGCGCGGAATATATTTTGCGTATGGTGCCGAAAGGCACGCATGATGTGAAAAAATTCATTAAGCCGGCTGAACTGTTAGAGTGGGTTGACCAGACCGTGCTGAAAGAGCGTCATATGACCGGCCTGCACTACAACCCGATCACCAACAGTTTTAAACTCGGCCCCGGCGTTGATGTGAACTATATGCTACACACTACCGCGCAAGCAGATTAACCTCCTCCACCCGGCCGGATAAGGCGTGCAACGCCGCAATCCGGCACCGTGCCCGATAGTGCGCAGCTTTCGGGCCTGCGCATCGCCTACCAATCCTGAGTAGGATCGTCAGGGCAATTTTTGCGCCAGGTCATAAGAACTTACCTTGCCTTAGATGAAGAAATCAGCACTCGATCAAATTTTCTATTTTTTTTCTCAATTATTGACATCCTCGCCAGGCCTTATAAGACGCGCACTTAGCGATTATTACCCTTTTGCAACCTCAATTTAACCTCAAAATCAACTCTTGTACTGAAAAGAATCCCTACTAGAATACTCACCATATAGCGTCTACTTTATCAAACAACCCCTACATATAGTATTTATCCACAGACTTAGTCACAACATGACTTTGTGGATAATATGGGGGATATTTTTTCTTTCACGGACAGGTAAAAAACCACATGAATCAGAGTCTGCTGGTGACAAAGCGTGATGGTAGTACAGAGCGCATCAATCTCGACAAAATCCACCGAGTTCTGGATTGGGCGGCAGAAGGACTGAATAACGTATCGATTTCTCAGGTCGAGTTGCGCTCCCACATTCAGTTTTATGACGGTATCAAGACATCCGATATCCATGAAACAATCATCAAAGCTGCCGCCGACCTGATCTCCCGCGAGGCACCGGATTATCAATACCTGGCTGCTCGCCTGGCGATTTTCCATCTGCGCAAAAAAGCCTACGGCGAGTTTGAACCGCCGAAACTGTTCGACCATGTCGTGAAAATGGTTGAAATGGGCAAATACGACAATCATCTGCTGGAAGACTACACGGAAGAAGAGTTCAAGCAGATGGACTCGTTCATCGTACACGACCGTGATATGACCTTCTCCTACGCTGCGGTGAAGCAGTTAGAAGGTAAATACCTGGTACAAAACCGTGTTACCGGTGAGATTTATGAAAGCGCGCAGTTCCTCTACATTCTGGTAGCGGCCTGCCTGTTCTCTAACTATCCGCGTGAAACGCGTCTGCAATACGTAAAACGTTTCTACGACGCCGTTTCTACGTTTAAAATTTCACTGCCGACGCCGATTATGTCCGGCGTGCGTACCCCTACCCGTCAGTTCAGCTCCTGCGTACTGATCGAGTGCGGCGACAGCCTGGACTCCATCAACGCCACCTCCAGCGCGATTGTGAAATACGTTTCCCAGCGCGCCGGCATCGGTATCAACGCCGGTCGCATCCGTGCGCTGGGTAGCCCGATCCGCGGCGGTGAAGCGTTCCACACCGGTTGTATTCCGTTCTACAAGCACTTCCAGACCGCGGTAAAATCCTGCTCCCAGGGCGGCGTACGCGGCGGTGCTGCAACGCTGTTCTACCCAATGTGGCACCTGGAAGTTGAAAGCCTGCTGGTCCTGAAAAACAACCGTGGCGTCGAAGGCAACCGCGTGCGTCACATGGACTACGGCGTACAGATCAACAAACTGATGTACACCCGTCTGCTGAAGGGCGGCGACATCACGCTGTTCAGCCCGTCCGACGTTCCAGGCCTGTATGATGCGTTCTTCGCTGACCAGGACGAATTCGAACGTCTGTACACCAAATATGAAAACGACGACAGTATCCGCAAGCAACGCGTGAAAGCCGTTGAACTGTTCTCTCTGATGATGCAGGAACGTGCCTCTACCGGGCGTATCTATATTCAGAACGTTGACCACTGCAACACCCATAGCCCGTTTGATCCCATTGTCGCTCCGGTGCGCCAGTCTAACCTGTGCCTGGAAATCGCCCTGCCGACCAAACCGCTGACCGACGTTAACGACGAAAACGGCGAAATTGCGCTGTGTACGCTGTCCGCATTTAACCTCGGTGCTATCAACAGCCTGGACGAGCTGGAAGAGCTGGCCGAATTGGCGGTGCGCGCGCTGGATGCGCTGCTCGATTATCAGGATTATCCGATTCCTGCCGCCAAACGCGGCGCGATGGGTCGCCGTACGCTGGGTATTGGCGTGATCAACTACGCCTACTGGCTGGCGAAAAACGGTAAGCGTTATTCTGACGGCAGCGCGAACAACCTGACTCACAAAACCTTTGAAGCCATTCAGTATTACCTGATGAAAGCCTCTAACGAGCTGGCGAAAGAGCAAGGCGCGTGCCCGTGGTTTAACGAAACGACCTACTCCAAAGGTATTCTGCCGATCGATACCTATAAAAAAGATCTCGATGCTATTGTCAACGAGCCGCTGCATCTGGACTGGGAACAACTGCGCGAATCCATCAAAACGCACGGTCTGCGTAACTCCACGCTGTCAGCCCTGATGCCATCGGAGACCTCTTCGCAGATCTCTAACGCCACCAACGGTATTGAACCACCGCGCGGCTATGTGAGCATCAAAGCGTCGAAAGACGGTATTCTGCGCCAGGTCGTGCCGGACTACGAACACCTGCACGACGCGTACGAACTGCTGTGGGAAATGCCGAACAACGATGGCTATTTGCAGCTGGTAGGTATCATGCAGAAATTTATCGATCAGTCGATTTCTGCCAACACCAACTATGATCCGTCACGATTCCCATCCGGAAAAGTACCGATGCAGCAGTTGCTGAAAGACCTGCTCACCGCCTACAAATTTGGTGTCAAAACGCTGTATTATCAAAACACCCGTGACGGTGCGGAAGATTCTCAGGACGATCTGGTGCCGTCCATTCAGGACGATGGCTGCGAAAGCGGCGCATGTAAGATCTGATGAACGATGCCGGGTGGCACCAGGCTCACCCGGCCTACAGTAGCTTGGTTTGTAGGCCGGAAAGGGTACTTGTAACGCCATCCGGCACTCATCCCACAAAGGATTCACATCAATGGCATACACCACTTTTTCACAGACGAAAAATAACCAACTTCTGGAACCGATGTTCTTCGGCCAGCCGGTGAACGTCGCCCGCTACGATCAGCAAAAATATGACATCTTCGAAAAACTGATCGAAAAGCAGCTCTCTTTCTTCTGGCGTCCGGAAGAAGTTGATGTTTCTCGCGATCGCATCGACTTCCAGGCGCTGCCGGAACATGAAAAGCATATCTTCATCAGCAACCTGAAATATCAGACGCTGCTGGACTCCATTCAGGGACGTAGCCCGAACGTGGCGCTGCTGCCGTTAATCTCGATCCCTGAGCTGGAAACCTGGGTGGAAACATGGGCGTTTTCAGAAACGATCCACTCCCGTTCCTACACCCACATCATTCGTAACATCGTGAACGATCCGGCGGTGGTGTTTGATGACATCGTCACCAACGAGCAGATCCAGAAACGCGCGGAAGGCATTTCCAGCTATTACGACGAATTGATTGAGATGACCAGCTACTGGCATTTGCTGGGCGAAGGCACGCATACCGTTAACGGTAAAACGGTTGTCGTAAGCCTGCGTGAACTGAAGAAGAAGCTGTATCTGTGCCTGATGAGCGTGAACGCGCTGGAAGCGATCCGCTTCTACGTCAGCTTCGCCTGCTCCTTCGCCTTCGCCGAACGTGAACTGATGGAAGGCAACGCGAAAATTATTCGCCTGATCGCCCGCGATGAAGCCCTGCATTTGACCGGGACCCAGCATATGCTGAATCTGCTGCGCAGCGGCGTGGACGATCCGGAAATGGCGGAAATCGCCGAAGAGTGTAAACAAGAATGCTACGACCTGTTCGTACAGGCCGCGCTGCAGGAAAAAGAGTGGGCGGATTATCTGTTCCGTGACGGCTCAATGATTGGCCTGAATAAAGACATTCTGTGCCAGTACGTTGAGTACATCACCAACATCCGTATGCAGGCTGTCGGACTCGACTTGCCGTTCCAGACCCGCTCTAACCCAATCCCATGGATCAACACCTGGCTGGTGTCTGATAACGTGCAGGTTGCGCCGCAGGAAGTGGAAGTCAGCTCTTACCTGGTCGGCCAGATCGATTCGGAAGTCGATACCGACGACCTGAGTAACTTCCAGCTCTGATGGGCCGCGTTACTCTGCGCATCTCTGGCACACAACTGCTGTGCCAGGATGAACACCCTTCCCTGCTTGCCGCGCTCGAATCGCACAATGTCGAAGTTGAATACCAGTGCCGCGCAGGTTATTGCGGCTCCTGTCGTACCCGTCTGGTAGCGGGACAGGTCGACTGGATTGCCGAACCTCTGGCCTTCATTCAGCCAGGTGAAATTTTACCCTGCTGCTGTCGGGCAAAAGGCGATATTGAAATAGAGCTGTAACATGTGGCGGGATAAAAATTACGACTAAAAAAGAGCCGCCGATGGACGGCAGCTCTTTATTTCTCCTGGAGGCAGGTATGGCCACGTTGACGGCAGACGGCCTTATCTAGCCGTTAATAACGTTTGATCCAACCAGGCCTGTGACCGGAGGTGCATCACAGACCTTGTGCCATTACTCTTTATTCAGGAATGTCACTGCTTTGTCGGGGAAGTCGGTAAACAGCCCGTCAACGCCCGCCTTGTTATACAGAATGTCATACAGCTGGTTTACGTCAGTGGTGTAATCCGGCAGTTGATCGGCACGAACGGTATAAGGATGCACCACCATCTTATTCTGATGCGCGTCCTGTACCATGCCCGTTAACGAGATATTGCCTTTCTTCGACTTCTCATCAATCAGCATGTGATAGTCCGGCCCAATGCCGTCCGCATACTGCGCAACCTGCTTCATGGCACCCGGTTTAAACATCCAGTCGTAGTTGTAATTAACCCAACTACCGTCCGGCTTTTTCTCCTGAGTTTCATTCCAGTCAGTGTACGCAATCAACTGTACCAGATTGAGATCCATCCCCATCTTCGGTTCCAGTTCATTCTTAATGCGCTTTAACTCTGCGACATCAAAACACTGTAGATAAACCTTGTCGTTCTTGTCGGTGTACCCGTACTTTTTCAGCACTTCCAGCGTCTTAGCCGCAATGTCCTTCCCTTCCTGATGATGGAACCACGGCGCTTTCATTTCCGGGTAAATGCCAATGTTTTTACCGGTTGAATGATTTAATCCCTGAACAAACTCAATCTCTTCTTCGAAAGTGTGCACACGGAAATCAGATTTACCCATCGGGAAACGCCCTGGGTAGGTCTGGACCTTTTTGCCATTTTCGATATCAAAGCCTTCGGTAAATTTCAGCGATTTAATCTCATCCAGCGTAAAGTCGATAGCGTAGTAGCGCCCATCTTTACGCGCACGATCCGGGAAACGCTCGGCAACATCGGTGACGCGGTCAAGGTAGTGGTCATGCAGGACAACCAGATGGTCGTCCTTGGTCATCACCAAATCCTGTTCCAGGTAATCAGCCCCCTGAGCATAAGCCATCGCTTTTGCTGGCAGCGTATGCTCCGGTAGATAACCGCTGGCGCCACGGTGCGCAATCACGATTTTTTCTGCGGCAACCGCCGCGCTGCTCACCACAATACCTGTCAGCATTAGCGCCACGCTGAGACTTTTCAATGTGGTTTTCATCTATTAGCCCCCGTTACGCTTCAGTGCGATCTCTTCGTGATGGCGTTTTTCGCCAATCATGACGACCACCAGCAGAATAACCGCCAGCACGCTACCGCCAATCATCACCATAAAGCCGCCGTCCCAACCGAAGAAGTCAACGGTATAGCCAACAATGGCGCTCGCCGCTACGGAACCGCCGAGATAACCGAACAGACCGGTAAAGCCAGCCGCCGTACCCGCCGCTTTTTTCGGTGCCAGTTCCAGCGCATGCAGACCAATCAACATTACCGGACCGTAGATCAGGAAGCCGATGATGATCATACAAGCCATATCCACGTTCGGGTTGCCTGCCGGGTTCATCCAGTAGACGATAGTCGCGATAGTCACCAGCGTCATAAAGAACACGCCGGTCGCACCACGGTTGCCACGGAAGACTTTATCCGACATCCAGCCGCACAGCAGCGTGCCCGGAATACCCGCATATTCATACAGGAAGTAGGCCCAGGATGATTTATCCAGCGCGAAATGTTTCACTTCTTTCAGATAGGTCGGGGACCAGTCCAGGATGCCGTAGCGCAGCAGATAAACAAACACGTTGGCGATAGCGATGTACCACAACAGTTTGTTCGGCAGTACGTATTGCATGAAGATCTGCTTCGCAGTCAGCTCTTCTTCCGCTTTCTCGTTGTAATCGTCCGGGTAGTCGTTCTTGTACTCTTCGATAGGCGGCAGGCCACAAGACTGCGGCGTATCACGCATCAGAGCAAAAGCAAACAGCGCGACGACGATCGCACCGAAAGCAGGCATATACAGCGCCGCTTTCCAGTCATTGAACCAGGCCATACCCAGCAGGAACAACAGAGGAGGCAGACCACCGCCCACGTTGTGCGCACAGTTCCAGACGGAGACAATGCCCCCACGCTCTTTCTGCGACCACCAGTGCACCATGGTACGACCACACGGCGGCCAACCCATTCCCTGGAACCATCCGCAGAGGAACAGCAGCACAAACATAACCGCAATGCTCGAAGTCGCCCACGGCACAAAGCCCATGAACAACATGACAGCGGCGGCCAGAATCAGACCCGCTGGCAGGAAAACGCGCGGATTCGAGCGATCCGAAACGGACCCCATGATGAATTTCGAAAATCCGTAAGCAATGGAGATACCGGATAACGCAAAACCCAGATCGCCACGCGAGAAACCTTGCTCAACCAGATACGGCATCGCAAGGGCAAAGTTCTTACGTACCAGATAGTACGCGGCATAGCCAAAGAAAATCCCCAGAAAGATCTGCCAACGTAATCGACGATATGTCGGGTCGATCTCCGCTGCAGGCAAACGCGCCGTGTGTGACGCTGGTTTAAAAATGCTCAACATAGTGTAGCCTCCGTGGCCGTCTTTCATTCGAAGTAAACACTGCAGTTCGTCATTACTACCCTACCGCTCCCAGTGTGGCCGCGATGTTAAGGAAAGATACATAACAAAAATGTGAAACGCTGCACATATTGTTACAGATTTATGACAAATGTTCATAAAGGCGCACGAAATCACGTTTCATTTTCGAATAATGAGCGATTATGCGCGAAATCAAACAATCCATGTTTTTTATGTGGCTAAATGATAAAAAACGAACTGTGAGGAAAAACAATGAAAATTCGCGACTCGCAAACAAGTGACGTGATTATCATTGGTGGAGGAGCAACAGGTGCAGGGATCGCACGCGATTGTGCGCTGCGCGGGTTGCGCGTCATCTTAGTGGAACGCCACGATATCGCCACAGGGGCGACCGGACGTAACCACGGTCTGCTGCACAGCGGTGCACGCTACGCCGTCACCGACGCTGAATCTGCCCGGGAGTGCATCAGCGAAAACCAAATTCTCAAACGTATCGCCCGTCATTGCGTTGAGCCGACGGACGGTCTGTTTATTACCCTGCCGGAAGATGAACTCTCCTTCCAGGCAACCTTTATTCGCGCCTGTGAAGAGGCCGGTATTCGCGCAGAAGCAATTGACCCTAAGCAGGCGCGCATTATCGAACCTTCCGTCAACCCACAGCTGATTGGCGCGGTAAAAGTGCCGGACGGCACGGTTGATCCTTTCCGCTTAACCGCCGCCAACATGCTGGATGCGCGTGAGCATGGCGCAGTAATCTTAACGGCGCATGAAGTGACGGGACTGATTCGTGAAGGGGCAACGGTTTGCGGCGTGAACGTACGCAATCATCTGACGGGTGAGATGCAGTCTCTGCATGCACCGGTAGTCGTCAACGCCGCCGGGATCTGGGGCCAGCGCATTGCGGAATATGCCGATCTGAGCATCCGTATGTTCCCGGCCAAAGGTTCGCTGCTGATTATGGATCACCGCATTAACCAGCATGTCATCAACCGCTGTCGTAAGCCGTCTGACGCCGATATCCTGGTGCCCGGTGATACCATTTCGCTGATTGGTACCACCTCACAGCACATTGATTACGATGATATCGACAGCAACCGCGTCACCGCAGAAGAGGTCGATATACTGCTGCGTGAAGGCGAAAAACTGGCGCCGATTATGGCGAAAACGCGCATTTTACGCGCCTACTCCGGCGTGCGTCCTCTGGTAGCCAGCGACGACGATCCAAGTGGCCGTAACGTCAGTCGTGGGATTGTACTGTTCGATCACGCCCAGCGTGACGGACTGGACGGGTTTATCACCATTACCGGCGGCAAATTGATGACCTACCGCCTGATGGCAGAGTGGGCCACCGATGCCGTTTGCCGTAAGCTGGGCAATACCCAACCTTGCACAACGGCAGACACGGCGCTGCCTGGCTCACAAGAATCGACCGAGCATACGCTCAAACGCGTGATCTCGTTGCCCGCGCCACTGCGCGGCTCAGCGGTCTACCGTCACGGCGATCGCACCCCTGCGTGGCTTAGCGAAGGTCGTCAGCACCGCAGCCTGGTCTGTGAATGCGAAGCGGTCACTGCAGGTGAAGTGCAGTACGCCGTCGAGAATTTGACCGTCAACAGCCTGCTGGATTTGCGTCGCCGTACCCGTGTTGGAATGGGGACCTGCCAGGGCGAATTGTGTGCCTGCCGCGCCGCAGGTTTGCTGCAACGTTTTAATGTCACCACCGCCGCGCAATCTATCACCCAGCTTTCCGATTTCCTCAATGAACGCTGGAAAGGCGTGCAGCCTATCGCCTGGGGAGATGCGCTGCGCGAAAGCGAATTCACACGCTGGGTCTATCAGGGATTGTGTGGTCTGGAAAAGGAGCACCAGGATGAAATTTGATACCGTCATTATCGGCGGCGGCCTGGCCGGACTACTGTGCGGCCTGCAACTGCAAAAAAGCGGTTTACGCTGCACGATTGTCACTCGCGGCCAAAGCGCCCTGCATTTCTCCTCCGGCTCACTGGATTTGCTCAGCAACTTACCCGATGGCCAACCGGTGACGGATATAGAAGCAGGCCTGAATGCGCTGCGCACTCAGGCACCCGCGCACCCGTACAGCACCATCGGAACGCACAACGTCCTGGAGCTGGCCCAGCAGGCGCAAAATCTGCTGGAAGAATGCGGAACGCATTTGCAAGGCAAGGTACATCAGTCACATCAACGCATCACCCCGCTGGGAACGCTGCGCTCAACCTGGTTAAGTTCCCCGGAAGTTCCGGTCTGGCCGCTGTCCGCGCAGCATATCTGCGTTGTAGGTATTAGCGGTTTACTGGATTTTCAGGCACATCTCGCCGCGGCGTCGCTGCGTCAACGCAATCTCAGCGTCGAGACGGCAGAAATCGATCTGCCTGAGCTGGATGTCCTGCGTGATAACCCGACCGAGTTTCGCGCCGTCAATATTGCGCGCCTGCTGGATAACGAAGATAAATGGTCGCTGCTCTATGACGCTTTACTGCCAGTAGCAAAAACCTGCGACATGATAATTATGCCGGCCTGCTTCGGTCTGGCGGATGAACAGCTCTGGCAATGGCTTAACGAGCGCCTCCCCTGCTCGCTGACGCTGTTACCGACCCTCCCGCCTTCGGTACTGGGTATGCGTTTGCATAACAAATTGCAGCGCCAGTTTGTGCGCCAGGGCGGCGTCTGGATGCCGGGTGATGAAGTGAAGAAAATCACCTGTCAGGACGGCGTAGTCAGCGAAATCTGGACCCGTAATCATGCCGATATTCCTTTGCGGCCACGTTTCGCCGTGCTCGCCAGCGGCAGCTTCTTCAGCAGCGGGCTGGTCGCCACGCGTGAGGCCATCTACGAACCTATCCTGGGGCTGGATGTACAGCAAACCGCCACGCGCGCCGAGTGGTATGAGCGTGACGTCTTCGACCCACAACCGTGGCAGCAGTTTGGCGTTACGACCGATGCCGGGCTGCGCCCGTCGCTGGCGGGACAAACGATAGAGAACATGTATGCCATCGGTTCCGTTCTCGGCGGATTCGACCCTATCGCCCAGGGTTGCGGAGGCGGCGTGTGCGCTGTTAGCGCCTTACACGCCGCACATCATATTGCGAAACGTGCAGGAGGCCAGCAATGAGCGACACACGTTTTGAAAGTTGTATCAAATGCACGGTGTGCACCACGGCCTGCCCGGTAAGTCGCGTCAATCCGAACTACCCTGGTCCTAAACAGGCCGGACCGGACGGTGAGCGTCTGCGCCTGAAAGATGGCGCGTTATATGACGATGCGCTGAAATACTGCATCAACTGTAAGCGTTGCGAAGTAGCCTGTCCGTCAGATGTGAAGATTGGCGATATCATCCAACGCGCGCGCGCCAAATACGACACAACGCGTCCGTCGCTGCGTAACTTTGTCTTAAGCCATACTGATTTGATGGGTAGCGTGTCCACACCATTCGCCCCGATAGTGAATACCGCCACCTCACTCAAACCGGTGCGTCAGCTGCTGGATTACGCGCTAAAAATCGACCATCGCCGTACGCTGCCGAAGTACTCTTTTGGCACCTTCCGCCGCTGGTATCGCAGCGTTGCCGCTCAGCAAGCGCAATATCAGGATCAGGTTGCCTTTTTCCACGGCTGTTTTGTGAATTACAACCATCCGCAGCTCGGCAAAGATCTGATCAAAGTGTTGAATGCGATGGGAACCGGGGTACAACTGCTGAGCAAAGAGAAATGCTGCGGCGTACCGCTGATTGCCAACGGCTTTACCGATAAAGCGCGTAAGCAGGCGGTGAGCAACGTGGCCTCGCTCAGAGAAGCAATTGACGGTAAAGGCATTCCGGTGATCGCCACCTCATCAACCTGCACCTTTGCGCTGCGTGATGAATATCCGGAAGTGCTGGACGTCGACAACTCAGGTCTACGCGAACACATTGAACTGGCAACCCGCTGGCTGTGGCGCAAGCTGGATGAAGGCAAAACGCTGCCGCTGAAAACGCTGCCGCTGAAAGTGGTCTACCACACGCCATGCCACATGGAGAAAATGGGCTGGACGCTCTACACGCTGGAACTGCTACGACAAATTCCAGGGCTGGAGCTAACGGTGCTGGACTCGCAATGCTGCGGGATTGCCGGGACATACGGCTTTAAAAAGGAAAACTACCCGACATCGCAGTCCATTGGCGCACCGCTGTTCCGCCAGATTGAAGACAGCGGCGCTGATATCGTCGTCACCGACTGCGAAACCTGTAAATGGCAGATTGAGATGTCTACCAGTAAGCGCTGCGAACACCCCATCACCCTGCTTGCCAAAGCGTTAGGTTAATTCTGTTGCCCGGTGGCGTTGGCTACCGGGCATTTTTGCGAATGCCGTTGTACATAACTGAATACGTTGCAACCGGACGTATTTATCTCTGACTCCTCCACGCAAAAAATCAATTCCTCAAATGCAGCCCGCGTCATTCGTAGGTATCGTCACACCATCTTCTCCCTCTGGTGACGGACTACCATGGCTAAATCAGCAACATCAACACCGTACGATGCGGTTTTTAAAAGATGGTTTCTTATCCTGAGATGGCTCGCGATTTTCTTGAAATTCACCTTCCCGTCGCATTACGCGAGATATGTGACCTGCAAACGCTGAAGCCTACCAGTTTTATCGAAAAGGATCTCCGTGCTTACTATTCCGACGTATTGTGGTCGTTAAAAACCCGCGAAGGTGAAGGCTACATCTACTGCGTTATCGAACATCAGAGTACAGCGGTACAACACATGGCATTTCGCCTGATGCGTTATGCCACTGCCGCCATGCAATATCACCTGGATGCCGGATACAGAACGCTACCTCTGGTTATCCCCATGCTTTTTTATCACGGGCAACAGAGCCCGTATCCGTGGTCGCTCAACTGGCTGGACGAATTTGATTACCCACAACTGGCGCGCAAGCTTTACTCAGAAGCATTTCCGCTAGTGGACATCACTGTGGTATCTGACGACGAGATTATGCAGCATCGGCGTATCGCTCTACTTGAACTGATGCAAAAACATATCCGCGATCGCGATTTGATGGGACTGGTGGACAGGCTGGTCGCGCTTTTAGTTACTCGTACCGTTAATGACAGCCAGTTGCAAACGCTGTTTAATTATCTGCTACAGCGCGGTGAGGCTTCTCATGTCAGCGAATTTATCCGTGAAATTGCCGGGCGCTCACCCCATAACAAGGAGAAATTGATGACGATCGCAGAGAAACTACGCCAGGAAGGCCATCACAATGGATTGCAGGAAGGCTGGCTAAAAGGAACACGAGAAGAAGCATTACGTATTGCCCGCATGATGCTGGAGCGAGGCATCGATCATGAGACAGTCCTGACCATTACCGGATTTTCTGCTGACGACGTGACAGAGCATCACCATTAGGAGCTATTTCAGGCCCGATGGCGCTACACCACCGGGCCCGATATTAATAACTGATTTTCAACGTTTGCGTACTCTGGTCTGGCTTAAACATTGCCAGCCTGCGATCCAGCGCTTCGGTATAAAGCATGGTATCCACGCCTACCGCGACAAAATTTGCTCCCCATTGCAGACATTTCTGCGCCATTGCTGGGTCAACAGCGAGGAAACCGGCTGCTTTTCCGGCTGCGCGAATACGGCGAATGCTTTGCTCAATGATCCGCTGCACCTCCGGGTGTCCGGCATTATCCGGATAGCCCAACGACGCAGAAAGATCCGCCGGGCCAATAAAGACACCGTCAATACCGTCAACGTCCAGAATGGCATCCAGATTATCCAGTGCCGCTTTGCTTTCGACCTGTACCAGCAGGCAGAGTGATTCATTAGCCTGGGCCATATAATTGTCGATACGCCCCCAGCGCGCCGCCCGTGCCACGCTGGCGCCGACACCACGCTCGCCGAGCGGTGGATAACGAGTCGCGGAAACCACCTGAAGCGCCTGCTCTGCGCTGTCGACCATCGGGACAAGCAGCGTCTGCGCGCCAATATCCAGCACCTGCTTGATCAACGCTTTACTGCCCTCCACCGGGCGAACCACAGGCTGGCTGGCATAAGGCGCAATCGCCTGCAACTGATGGTAAAGATCCTGCACCGTGTTCGGCGCGTGTTCTCCATCAATCAGCAGCCAGTCATAGCCCGACGTCGCGGCAATCTCCGCCATGTAGGAGGTGGTCGAACTGAGCCACAGGCCGACCTGGACTTCCCCTTTGCGTAATCCTTCTTTGAAGGGATTTGATAACAATGCGTTCATAACGATCCTTACAACGTAGATAAGATTAATGATGCGCAGCGCCTGCTTGTGAAACTGAACGGTTCACACTCAGCGTAAAGATGATTAGCGAGCCAATAATCGCGACGCCCGCGAGGACCAGCAGGCCCGCCGCATCGCTGGCAAACACCGTTTCGGCTTTGACGCGCAGAATGGGAGCAATAAAGCCGCCGACGGCACCAAACAGGTTGACGAAGCCGATCCCCGCCGCCAGAGCTGTCCCGGAAAGAAGTTGCGTTGGCATCGTCCAGAACACCGGCTGTACCGCAATGAAACCGACCGCCGCGACGCAGAGCGCCACAATCGCCAGTACCGGTGAAACCAGCCCGGAAAGGCCAATGCCGATTCCTGCCGCCAGCAGCGTCAGCGCGGCAACATTACGCCGGTCGCCGGTGCGATCGGAGTAACGGGGAATAAGCCAGGTACCAAACAGCGCCGCCACCCACGGTATTGCCGCCACGACCGAAGCCGTAAAGCCCACTTTTGTCCCTAACAACGCAGCAACCTGAGTTGGCAGGAAGAAGATCAGGCCATACACCGCCACCTGGATCGTCAGATAGATAATCGCCAGTTGCCAGACACGGCCATTACGCAGCGCATCCGACAGGCGTGAAGTAACCTTTTTTTCCTCTTCACTTGTCAACTGGCTAATGAGCACAGCCTTTTCCTCCGCGCTCAGGAAACGCGCCTGCTGCGGGGTATCATCCAGCCAGAAGAAGGTGAAAATGCCCGCGCCTACCGCCAGTAAACCTTCGATAACGAACATCCAGAACCACCCTGGATGCCCCATAAAGCCGTGCATCTCCAACAGCGCACCGGAAAGCGGCGATCCCAGGGTTAACGCCAGCGGCGCCCCCATGTAGAACAGCCCCATGATGCTGGCGCGGTTACGCTGGGGGAACCACTGGGACGTCAGGTAGATCATACCGGGGAAGAAGCCCGCCTCTGCCGCCCCCAGCAGAGTACGGATAATCAGAAATTTCGATTCAGTATCCGCCCATGCCATCGCCGCAGAGAGGAATCCCCACAGCAACGTGGTGGTACCAATCCAGGTTCTGGCACCAAATTTACGCATCAACAGGTTGGCAGGAACCCCCAGAAAGGCGTAAACCACAAAGAAAATCCCCGCGCCCAACGCATAAGCTTCGTTGCTCAGACCGGTATCAATCTGATAGGTCTCTTTGGCAAAACCGATGTTCGAGCGGTCAAGAAACGCCAGCACATACAGCGCCAGCATAAAGGGAATCAAACGGGCGCGGTTTTTCTTCACCACACCATCAAGTAACGTGGTACTCATAGCAAGATCCTCAAAGAAATGAGGGCGTTGCCATGGTATTGGCAACGCACTGGTCATTAGTGGCTATAAGGGCGCTTCAGATTGCAGTCGCGGTTAAGCTCGACGCCAAATCCTGGTTTGTCGAGCACCGACTTATGAATGCGGCCATTGACGGGTACCGGTTCGTCCAGAAGGATCGGATCAAACTGTGGGCGCATCGTTGAACAATCCGGGCTGGTCATCAAAAACTCGCTGAACGGGGTATTGGTGAACGTGATCACCGCATGGTGCGAGTAAACCGAGGAACCATGCGGCACCACCAGCTGTCCGCGCGATTTAGCAATAGCGGCAATTTCCACCAGCGTGGTTAACCCACCGCACCAGCCCACATCCGGCTGCATGATATCGATGCCGGTTTCTGAGAGCGTGCGGAAGGACTGCAGCGTCCCGTGGTGTTCACCGCTGGTGACCATCATCCCCGCCGGGGCGTTACGTTTCAGCTCGCGATAACCTTCATACTGCTGCGGCGGCAGACACTCTTCGATCCACTTCAGGTTGGACGGTGCGCAGGCATGGGCCAGTTTGGTGGCATAGTTCACGTCCTGACTCATCCAGCAATCGAGCATCAACCAGAAATCCGGACCGCATTTCTCACGCATGTCGGCTACCATTGCCGCATCTTTGCGGATCCCCGCATCCCCGTCGTGCGGCCCCCAATGGGTTGGCATTTTGCCGCCAATAAAGCCCATCTCTTTCGCCAGATCAGGGCGCGCACCGGTCGCGTAGAATTGAATTTCGTCGCGTACCGCGCCGCCCAGTAGCTTGTAGACCGGTAACCCCACCACTTTGCCAAACAGATCCCACAGCGCCAGATCCACGCACGAGATGGTGTTCATCACCAGACCGCCGGAGCCGGAGTAGTACATCGTTGCGCCCAGCATCTGGTCGTGAATGAGTTTGATATCACTGACGCATTTCCCTTCAATAAAACGATTGAGATGCTTTTCCACAATAAAGCACCCCATCTCCCCTGCCGTGGAAACAGCAAAACCGGTCTGTCCGTTTTCAGCTTCCACTTCAACAATCAGTGTTCCTAATACGTTGATGCCAAAGGACTGGCGCGATTGCTCATATTCACGATATTTGCTCATTGGCGTGGCGATATGATCGTCAATCCAGTGGTTAGCCCCCTGATCGTGATAGTCGCCGCCGCCAGCGCCTTTATCCGCCGTAGCGCCACCGGTAAACCAGGCACGAACATGTTTAATTTTAGGTAGGGTCATGGTGTTCTCCTTTTTATGAAGCGAGTGAGTCGAAGGGACTTTTCCATCCCAACAGGCGTGAAATATCCCTGGCGCAGGCAATCGCTTTACCGGCCAGATAATCACGGTTCTCTTCGTTAATTTGCAGACGAGTGCCGACCACTGAAATCGCGGCGGTCAGTTCATTGTTAGCGTTAAAAACAGGCGCTGCGACGCAGCGAACATCGGGATAATCTTCGCCATTATCAAAGCTCCATCCACGCTGTCGAATACGCTCCAGCTCATCATTCAACTGCTGTGGCCTGGTGATAGTGGTCGGCGTTGCCTGTTCCCATATCAGCTGTTCAATAATGGCTTTTCGTGCGGCTGCCGGTTGCCAGGCCAGCAGGCATTTGCCAATACCCGAGCGATAGAGCGAAAGACTTTTCCCTTCGTGGGAGCGCACGCTGATAGTGGATGACGATTCCACTTTCAGAATGTAATACGCGCTTTCGTGGTCGATGATCCCGAGATGGCAAAGTAACCCTGTCTCATCCATCAGCTGTGTCAGCCGGGGACGCGCCAGTTCACGTAAATCCATCTTGCTCAGCGCATGCCCGGACAGCTCAACCAGCTTGGTCCACAGGCAGTAATTTTCCTGATGATCAATGCTGATAAAGCGCTGACGCTTCAGTTCGTTAAGTAACAGGTACGCGGTGCTTTTTGGAATACCCAGCGCCTCTATGATGGTGGCGGCGCTACATGGGCCGATACGCGCAATGAGATTGAGTATTTCGATCGCCCTGGTGAGCGCGGGAACTTTGCTTGATTCCAACATACTGGACTCCAGTCTGAGATACTGGAATCAGTGTGGTAGGTTAAGGGGGTTAAAATTGTGAAGCGCATCAAATCCTCTCGTTCTTCCAGCTGGCTGGAGAAAAAACGAGCATAATTGTGAACTAACGCACGGATTTTTTTACAGAGAGTACAACAGGTTGGACTGATAACGGGAAGGCCAGAATGCCTTCCCATAACAAGCGCGTGAGAGAGTGCAAGTCAGGAAGGCAGCGTCAGGGATTCAACCACTTCTATCCAACCGTGTTCGCTGGCAATATCCTGCCCGTTGAGCCAACGGCGCAGCATATTGAGCGCCATCATTGCACACACTTCCTGACGCACCGACAAACTATAACGATTAGCGTTCAGCCGTACGCGTAAGGCATGCGTTCCATCAGGCGTTGCCAGCGCAAAGTTAATATGTTCGTTTTCGAAAGCCGATACCGCCAACGCCAGCCCGGCATAATGGTTGCCGCGTCGTTCGGTTATCCAGTGTGCCGTTTGCGCCAGCGTTTCTTCCTGGGGCGGAACCACTTCGCTCGCCAACAGCGGAGCATTCGCGCGCGAAAGCTGCAGCGCCACCAGACCACCGGTGAATTGTTCGCTTAGCGTCAGGCTGTATTGCCGTTCCTGCAACGTGCGGGCGATTTGCGCGGGTAAACCTTCCGTACCTTCGAAAATCATATTCTGCCCGGCAACCCGCTTAACTTCTGGCCACAGCGCCAGCATCGCTTCCCGTTGGGAATCCGGCCCGGTCAGCTTTAGTTCGATAATCGGCATTGACGAGCGGTAGCCCATTGTCACTCCCGGAGGCAATTGCAGCGGATCCAGGCTCTGCGCCAGCTCGCTTTCAGAACGACCAAAGGTGGTTAATCGCAGGCATAGCGGGGGTTGAGACAGCGAAAAACGCTCACGCAAACGCGGCAGGATCTCATGCTCAACCATAACTTTAAATTCTGATGGCACTCCTGGGGTAAAGAACATCAGGCAGCGGTTAAGCTTCAGGGCAAACCCACACGCGGTTCCTACCGGATTATTGATGAATTCCGCGCTGGCAGGTAGCTCAGCCTGTTTGCGGTTACTCGGTGCCATCACGCGTCCACGATCGCGGAAATAACGCGCCATCTCGGCGAGCCATGCTTCATGCAGCACCAGCCCTTCACCTTTTGCCGTGGCCGCCGCCAGCGCGCTCAAATCATCGCTGGTTGGTCCCAGACCGCCGTTAACGATCAGTACATCGGCATGTTCGCTACGCTCACGCAAAACGGCGACCAAATCATCAAGATTGTCGCCTACCGTGTTGCGACGGGTTAGCGGTAACCCCTGATTAAAGAAAAAATCGGCCAGCCAGGCGGCATTCGTGTCGACGATTTGTCCGTGCAACACTTCATCCCCGGTGGATAGCATCTCCACGTTTAACATCGTGTTCTCCTGCTTTTATGATGAAAACACTATAACGCATGGAGGGGGGAAGGCGCGACTGAACGCCGCGCCGGAAAAATCAGAAACTCGCGTTAACCCCAACGTACGGGCCGTCAGCAATCGCGTTATCGCGGTTACCGTCTTTGCCTGCCAGGTTCAGGTAGCGATAACCGGCTTCAATGCTCAGCGGACGCATAATGGTCAGACGCGCACCTGCATTCGCTTCTTCATAGC
This sequence comes from Citrobacter sp. 21OH12SH02A-Citro, assembly GCF_027919895.1. NCBI lineage: Bacteria > Pseudomonadati > Pseudomonadota > Gammaproteobacteria > Enterobacterales > Enterobacteriaceae > Citrobacter > Citrobacter sp. 21OH12SH02A-Citro. Next base: position 1,581,853 of record NZ_CP114801.1, on the reverse strand, counting down.
TGTCGATACCGCTGGAAAGAGAATCGGGAGAGTAATAATACTCACCAAACAGGCGGAGGCTGTCGCCAATCGGCCACTGCAAACCGCCACCGACCGCCGCCGCGTAACCCTCGTCACCATCATTCGGGTTAGTATAAATGCCTTTCCCACCGACCGTTGCCAGCAGCGGACCGAGAGGAATATTCAGACCCAGTCCCAGACCGGCCGCATCGCCGTCGTCATCGTTATGCATCCAGTTACCGCTGACGGCCAGACCGGTGGTCTCAGTACCCATACCGAAACTCAGGTTGGTGTAGTCTTCGCCAGCCTGGCCGCTGATGCTAATCGCGCTCGCCGACGCGGAAACAAACAGCATTCCGGCAAAACCCAACATTAAACTTTTTTTCATTTTCTATCCTTTCCAGCAAGAATCAAAACATAGCCCCAAAACCGGTGAATTGTACTGTCAGATCACGAGGAATCAATGCACTAAAAAAGCGATGCAATAACATATTGTAAGCAAATACTACTCACAAGATTTAGATAAGGTTAAATTCTTGTAGCAATTACGCCACTGATGGCAGCAGAACGCCATTTTCTACAAACATCCTGTTTTCCCTGCCAAAGCGGCGTTATTCGTCGATGAAGCGTTTTTTCTACCGCCAGCAAAAGGTAAGATGCATGCACGATGGAATTTTCTATACCTCCCCCTACAAGGATTCGACTTATGCGCCAAAGAACAATTGTTTGCCCATTAATTCAAAACGATGGCTGTTATTTACTGTGCAAAATGGCTGACGACCGCGGTGTGTTCCCCGGTCAGTGGGCGCTTTCTGGCGGCGGCGTTGAACCGGGTGAACGTATTGAAGAAGCTTTGCGCCGTGAAGTAAGAGAAGAGCTGGGCGAACAACTGGTGTTATCAGATATTACGCCATGGACCTTCAGTGACGATGTTCGCACCAAAACGTACGCCGATGGCAGTCAGGAAGAGATTTATATGATTTATCTCATCTTCGATTGTGTGGCGGCTAATCGTGAAGTGAAGATTAATGAAGAATTCCAGGCATTCGCCTGGGTTAAAGCGGAAGATCTCGGCTCCTACGATTTAAATATCGCCACGCGTAAAACGTTAACCTTGAAAGGGTTACTGTAAATCATCATTTTAATAACGGCATATAATTAACATTCTTAATAGCGGCATTGCGCTCATCAGTCTGCAGATAACAGCAATGTCGCCCAAACTACTCAAGAACCTACATGATCTTTTTTTCATTAAGATAAATAAAAACACGCTATTCCTCTCTCTTTCCCAAACCTTAAACTCTTAAGGATAAATTAACCTTCCGTCATTACCCTTTGAAGCCTGATGAAATAATTAACGACGCCCCTGTTTATCACTAAAAATAAAACGTCGGTGGCGTTAAATGGCTTGAAGGAATAATGATGTCTGACTTTTTGCCTTTCTCTCGCCCGGCAATGGGGGCTGAAGAACTTGCTGCTGTGAAGACGGTTCTGGACTCTGGATGGATAACCACCGGCCCGAAAAATCAACAGCTGGAAGAAGCCTTCTGCCAGCTCACGGGAAATCAACACGCCGTCGCCGTCTGCTCCGCTACGGCAGGTATGCACATCACGCTGATGGCGCTGGACATCGGTGCAGGCGATGAGGTCATTACACCGTCAATGACGTGGGTTTCTACCCTCAACATGATTGTCCTGCTGGGTGCGACGCCAGTCATGATCGACGTCGACCGCGATACGCTCATGGTCACACCGGAGCAAATTGAGGCCGCCATCACCCCGCGAACCAAAGCCATTATTCCGGTACATTACGCAGGCGCCCCCGCCGACCTGGACGCGATTTATGCCATTGGCGAACGCTATGGCATTCCGATTATAGAAGATGCGGCCCACGCCGTAGGGACGTTGTATAAAGGTCGTCATGTCGGCGCGCGCGGCACGGCAATATTCTCGTTTCACGCCATCAAAAATATTACCTGCGCCGAAGGCGGGTTGATCGTTACCGACGACAGCCAGCTTGCCCAACGGCTTCGCAGCCTGAAGTTTCACGGTCTGGGCGTTGATGCCTTTGATCGACAAACCTATGGCCGGGCGCCGCAGGCCGAAGTTCTTGCGCCAGGGTACAAGTACAACCTCACGGATATCAACGCCGCCATTGCGTTGGTACAGCTAAATAAACTGGAACACCTGAACTCACGCCGGGCGCAAATTGCCCGCGAGTATCAACAGGCGCTGGCCGATACGCCATTCCAACCACTGAGTCTGCCCCAGTGGGCGCACGTTCACGCCTGGCACCTGTTCATCATTCGCGTTGACGAAGCCCGCTGCGGTCTGAGCAGAGATGCCTTAATGGAGACGTTAAAGGCCAAAAATATCGGCACCGGTCTGCATTTTCGTGCGGCCCATACGCAAAAATATTACCGCGAACGCTTCACTACCCTTTCGCTCCCTAATACAGAATGGAATAGCGCGCGCATTTGCTCACTGCCGTTATTCCCCGACATGACCGCCAATGACACCCAGCGGGTAATTACGGCACTTCGCGAGATTGCAGGACAATAACCATGTTTGAAGCAGCACCGATCAAAAAAGTCTCGGTGGTCATTCCCGTTTTTAATGAACAGGAAAGTTTGCCGGAGTTAATCAGACGCACCAGCGCTGCCTGCGAAAAATTGGGCAAAGACTATGAAATTTTGCTAATTGATGACGGCAGCAGCGACCATTCCGCACAGCTGATGATGGACGCTTCCCTGGCACCGAACAGTCATATTGTTTCTATTTTATTGAATCGCAATTACGGGCAACACTCGGCGATTATGGCCGGTTTCAGTCATGTCACCGGCGACGTGATCATCACACTGGATGCCGATTTGCAAAACCCGCCGGAGGAGATCCCACGGCTGGTCGCCACCGCAGATGAAGGCTTCGATGTGGTCGGCACGGTACGTCAGAACCGTCAGGACAGCGTATTTCGTAAGACCGCATCGCGAATGATTAACCATCTGATTCAGCGCACCACCGGTAAAGCGATGGGCGACTACGGTTGCATGTTACGCGCTTATCGCCGCCACATCGTCGATGCCATGCTGCATTGCCAGGAGCGCAGTACCTTTATCCCGATTCTGGCCAACATTTTTGCCCGGCGCGCTACGGAAATCCCGGTACACCATGCAGAGCGAGAATTTGGTGACTCCAAATACAGCTTTATGCGTCTGATCAACCTGATGTATGACCTGGTGACCTGTCTGACCACAACGCCACTTCGTATGTTGAGCCTGTTGGGCAGCGTAATCGCCGCCACTGGCTTTACCTTGTCTATCCTGCTTGTGGTTCTGCGTCTGACGCTCGGTCCACAGTGGGCCGCGGAAGGGGTATTCATGCTGTTTGCCGTCCTGTTTACCTTTATCGGCGCACAGTTTATTGGCATGGGTTTACTCGGCGAATATATCGGTCGCATCTATAACGATGTCCGCGCCCGCCCCCGCTATTTTGTTCAACACGTTATCCGCCCACAAACCACGCAGCCAACCGAGGAAAACCGCGCATGAAAGCCATCGTATTTGCCTATCACGATATGGGATGTCAGGGTGTCCAGGCTTTGTTGGATGCCGGTTATGAAATCGCTGCCATTTTTACGCACACCGATAATCCGGGCGAAAAAGCATTTTTTGGTTCGGTTTCCCGCCTTGCCGCCAGCGCCGGAATTCCGGTTTACGCCCCGGACGAGGTCAATCATCCCTTGTGGATTGAACGCATTAGCCAACTGGCGCCGGATGTTATCTTCTCGTTCTACTATCGTCATTTACTGAGTGATGAGATCCTCAGTCTTGCGCCTGCGGGAGCTTTTAATCTGCACGGTTCGTTGCTGCCGAAATACCGTGGTCGCGCGCCGCTGAACTGGGTATTGGTCAATGGCGAAACCGAAACCGGCGTCACGCTTCACCGCATGGTCAAACGCGCGGATGCTGGTGCCATTATTGCCCAGCAGCGCGTCGCTATTTCGCCAGATGACGTGGCGTTAACGCTGCACCATAAATTGTGTCAGGCTGCGCGTCACCTGCTGGAACAGGCACTGCCCGCGATTAAAACCGGGGATTATGCAGAACGCCCCCAACAGGAAGCAGATGCTACCTGTTTTGGTCGCCGTACACCGGAAGATAGCTTCCTCGACTGGAACACACCTGCCGCGGAGTTGCATAACCAGGTCCGCGCCGTCAGCGATCCGTGGCCGGGCGCATATAGCTATGTCGGCACACAAAAGTTCACCGTCTGGTCATCGCGCGTTTGCGTAAATAACTCAGCGGCCCAACCGGGTACCGTCATCTCCGTTTCTCCTTTGCTGATCGCCTGTGGCGATGGCGCCCTGGAAATTATTACCGGACAAGCTGGCGATGGTATTGCAATGCAAGGCTCGCAACTGGCTCAGGTTTTGGGCCTGGTACCAGGTTCTCGCCTGAACAGCCAGTCGGTTGCCACCAGCAAATGCCGCACCCGTGTGCTGATCCTCGGCGTTAATGGCTTCATTGGTAACCATCTGACCGAACGCCTGCTGCAAGAAGATCATTACGAAGTGTATGGGCTCGATATTGGCAGTGACGCCATTGGACGTTTTCTGCAGCATCCGCGATTCCACTTCGTCGAAGGCGACATCAGCATTCACTCCGAATGGATTGAATACCATGTTAAAAAATGCGACGTCGTGCTGCCGCTGGTGGCGATCGCAACGCCAATCGAATATACCCGCAACCCGTTGCGCGTATTTGAGCTCGATTTTGAAGAGAACCTGAAAATCATTCGCTACTGCGTGAAATACCGCAAGCGCATCATTTTCCCGTCAACGTCCGAAGTCTACGGCATGTGTACCGACAAAGTTTTCGATGAGGACAGCTCGAATCTGATCGTCGGTCCGGTGAATAAACCACGCTGGATCTACTCCGTTTCCAAGCAGTTGTTGGACCGCGTAATCTGGGCGTACGGCGAAAAAGAGGGATTGCGTTTCACCCTGTTCCGGCCATTTAACTGGATGGGACCGCGTCTGGACAGCCTTAACGCCGCGCGTATCGGCAGCTCACGCGCCATTACCCAACTGATCCTCAATCTGGTGGAGGGTTCACCGATTAAGCTGATTGAAGGCGGCAAGCAAAAACGCTGCTTTACCGACATTCGGGATGGTATCGAAGCCCTGTACCGCATCATTGAAAACGAAGGCGGACGCTGCGACGGTGAGATTATCAACATCGGTAATCCGCAGAACGAAGCGAGTATTCAGGAACTGGCAGAAATGCTGCTTACCTGCTTTGAAAAACATCCATTGCGTAACCACTTCCCGCCGTTTGCCGGTTTCCGTGACGTCGAAAGCAGCAGCTACTATGGTAAAGGTTATCAAGACGTTGAACATCGTAAGCCCAACATCCGCAATGCGAAACGCTGCCTGAACTGGGAGCCCACCATTGAGATGCAGGAAACGGTAGAAGAGACGCTGGACTTCTTCTTACGCAGTGTGAATATCACGGAACACACATCATGACCCAAGTCGGCTTGCGCATAGATGTCGATACTTTCAGGGGGACGCGCGAAGGCGTACCCCGCCTGCTGGAGACATTGAACCGACATAACGTGCGGGCAAGTTTTTTCTTTAGCGTTGGACCGGACAACATGGGACGCCACCTCTGGCGTCTTGTGAAACCACAATTTCTGTGGAAGATGCTGCGCTCAAACGCCGCATCACTTTACGGATGGGATATATTGCTGGCGGGAACCGCCTGGCCGGGAAAAGAGATCGGCCAGGCCAACGCGGCGATCATTGCGCAAACCGCCCTGATTCATGAAACCGGTTTGCATGCCTGGGATCACCATGCCTGGCAGGCGCGAAGCGGAAACTGGAATGATAAACAGCTGATTGATGATATTTCACGAGGCATCACGGCCCTTGAAACTCTTATCGGACAACCCGTCACTTGTTCTGCCGTTGCCGGATGGCGTGCCGACGATCGCGTCGTCCACGCCAAAGAAACGTTCCATCTGCGTTATAACAGCGACTGTCGGGGAACGTCGTTATTCCGTCCGGTGCTGACATCCGGGAAAACAGGTACGCCGCAAATTCCCGTCACGCTACCCACCTGGGATGAAGTGGTTGGTCAGGAAGTCCAGGCGGTGGACTTCAACGCTTACATTCTCTCCCACATCCAGATGAGCAGAGGAACACCGGTGTATACCATTCATGCGGAAGTTGAAGGCATCGCCTTTCAGCAGAATTTTGACGAGCTGCTTACTCGCGCCGCAGACATGGGGATAACATTTTGCCCGCTCGGCGACCTGTTACCGGACGATGTCAGTTCGCTGCCAACAGGGCAGATCGTGCGTGGCAAAATACCCGGCAGAGAGGGATGGGTCGGCCGCCAACAACCAGTGAGTGTGACAAGATGAAACTTACTGTCCGCTACACCCTGGCATTTATCGCTTTTATTGCGCTGTATTTTATTCTCCCCATCAACAGTCGCCTGCTGTGGCAGCCTGATGAAACGCGCTATGCCGAAATCAGTCGGGAAATGCTGACCTCTGGCGACGGGATCGTTCCGCACTTTTTAGGGCTGCGGTATTTTGAAAAACCAATTGCCGGATACTGGTTAAACAGCATCGGGCAATGGCTGTTTGGCGCCAATAATTTTGGCGTCAGAGCAGGAGCCATTTTTGCCACTTTGCTGACGGCGCTAATGGTAGCCTGGCTTGCCATGCGGTTGTGGCGGGATAAGCGCACCGCCGTACTCTCTTCGGTTATCTTTTTAACGTTTTTTTCGGTTTACAGCATCGGCACCTACGCGGTACTTGATCCCATCATTGCGCTCTGGCTAATGGCGGGCATGTGCTGCTTTTGGGAGGGGATGCAAGCCACCAGCAGAACGCGCAAAATTACCGCCTTTCTGCTGTTAGGGTTAACCTGCGGCATGGGCGTGATGACCAAGGGTTTCCTGGCACTCGCCGTTCCTGTACTCAGCGTACTGCCGTGGGTTTTCGTACAAAAGCGCTGGAAAGATCTCATTATCTACGGTCTGCTGGCAGTAGTCGGTTGCATCGTGACTGTGCTGCCTTGGGGAATAGCGATTGCCCGGCGTGAGCCGGATTTCTGGCATTACTTCTTCTGGGTTGAACATATTCAACGCTTCGCGCAGGAGGATGCCCAACATAAGGCCCCCGTCTGGTACTACATTCCGGTATTGGTGGCTGGCGCATTACCGTGGCTCGGGCTGCTCCCCGGCGCGCTGCGTACGGGCTGGCGTGAACGGGATGTTCCGCGCAGCGCACTGTACCTGCTAAGCTGGCTTATCATGCCAATTCTGTTTTTCAGCATCGCGAAAGGAAAACTGCCGACCTATATTCTTTCCTGCTTCGCGCCGCTGGCAATATTGACGGCGCGTTTCGGCCTGCAGGCCGCGGAAAAAGGCGCAACCGCGCTGCGCGTGAATGGCTGGATCAACGTTCTGTTCGGAGTGACCGGCATTGTCGCCACGTTTATTGTATCTACTCTGGGTCCATTAAAGACGCCGGTCTGGTCGCATATCGAAACCTATAAAGTGTTTTGTGCGTGGGGCATTTTTATCATCTGGACGCTCTTTGGCTGGTATACGCTAAATAACCGAGAGAAGAACTGGACGTTCGCAGCGCTGTGTCCATTAGGCCTGGCACTGTTGTTTGGTTTCTCCATTCCTGACCGGGTGATGGAATCTAAACAGCCACAATTTTTTGTCGAGATGACCAAAGAGTCGCTGGAGTCGAGCCGTTATATTCTCACCGACAGCGTTGGCGTCGCCGCGGGGCTGGCCTGGAGCCTGAAGCGTGACGACATCATAATGTACGGACAAACGGGCGAGTTAAAATATGGCCTTAACTACCCGGATGCCCAGGGGCGTTTTGTCGGTCGGGGGAACTTTGCCGAGTGGTTAGCGCAACATCGTCAGCAAGGAAACATTACGCTCGTGCTTTCAGTCGATAAGGATGAAGATATTAATCGACTTGCTATCCCTCCCGCTGACTATATCGATAATCAGGGGCGTCTGGTCCTGATTCAGTATCGGCCGAAATGATCTGGATAGCCTTAGTTCTCGCCAGTCTGCTCAGCGTCTGCGGTCAGTTATGTCAGAAGCAGGCGTCGCGACCCGTTCCCGTTCGAGCGCGAAAACGCCACATTACGCTATGGATTGGGCTTGCTCTGGCAAGTCTCGGTCTGGCCATGCTGCTATGGCTGGCGGTGCTGCAGAACATTCCGGTCGGCATCGCCTACCCCATGCTGAGTCTTAATTTTGTATGGGTGACTCTGGCTGCCTGGAAAATCTGGCGCGAACCCGTCACCCCGCGCCACTGGCTGGGAGTGGGGTTAATCATCACCGGCATCTTTATTCTTGGGAGTGCGGTGTAATGGGCATCTTTTGGGGATTATGCAGCGTTATTATCACTTCAGCCGCCCAGTTGAGTCTCGGCTTTGCGATGGATAATCTGCCGCCAATGCTGCAGCCGCAGCAATTCATTTCTGCCGTATTCTCTCTTAGCGTTGGCGCGTTTGCTCTGTATGCCGGACTGGCAGGGTATTTACTGTCGGTGATTTGCTGGCATAAAGCGCTGCACCAGCTCGCACTGAGCAAAGCGTATGCCCTGCTCAGCCTGAGCTATGTACTGGTGTGGGTTGCATCAATGATCCTGCCCGGCTGGCAGGGAATATTTTCAGCGAAAGCGCTCGCCGGTGTGCTGTGCATCATGGCAGGGCTACTGACGATTTTTTTACCTTCACACCAGCGCCAACCCTGAGATTATTTATCTTCAGACAGTCGTAACAGGCGTTCCCATTCGTCGCACATGTACTGTCTGGCATCAACTATTTTGATTAACCGTGAGGTATCGCGATTAATGCAATACAGTGCATCTTTCAGCGGTGAAAGGAGGTCTCCGGGCTTAACCCACTCGGAAGATTGCGCCTCAGCCAGCATCTTTAGCGAACCGCCGCTATCACAAAGTACGATATAGAGCCTGCCTGCTTTTTTGTGACAGCAAGACTTCTTCACATGCCATTCCATAGCGCACCTTTTGTTAAAAGATTTCACAACAGGTTACACTTTAGCAGATAAACAAAATGACAATAGCGACTTAATGGTGAAAGTGAGAAATGTAATTACTGTTTGCTTAATTTTAACAATGAAGCACTTACCCAATCTGACAGCGCACGACGAGAGATTTTAATCCCTCCGGATTTTAGTTCGGGTGGCAATGTCAGCCAGCATACCGGTTGCTGAAAGCGGGCCAGCTTATCTTTCACCCACTCAGCCAGATTGGTGTCACCCGCATTGGTGTCATACTCAACGACCGCCACCGGGCGATGACCAAACTCTTTGTCTTCTATCGGCACAATGAAGGCTTGCAGAACATGCGGATGTGCAGCAATCACGCGTTCCACCTCTTCCGGCTGTATGCCTTCCCCGCCGCTAAAGAACAAATTGTCCATCCGACCGACAAGGGTTAACTTGCCGTCCTTCAACACCCCGCGATCGCGGGTGGCAAACCAGCCTTCCGCGTTTACTAAAGGAATCAACTGCCCGTTACGCCAGTAACCTTGCGCCATGCTGGCGGCACGCAGCCAGACTTCACCATCAACGATTCTGACTTCTCTGCCTGCCAGGGGCGACCCCACATCCGCCAGGCCATCTGCTTCTTTCGCACAGACCGTAGAAGCAAACTCCGTTAAACCGTAACCGCACCAGCAGCGAATCCTTTGCTCGCGCGCCTGTTCCGTCAATTCAACAGGAATTGCCGCGCCACCCAGGAGCACTGCTTTGAGCGTTACCGCCGTTTTGTTGACCAGCAGGCGCCACAGCTGCGTGGGCACCAACGAAGCATGGGTGCATCCAGCCAGCATTTGCTCCAATGGTTGCTTGTCGCGCACGGTCATTCGTGCCCCGGCAAACAACCAACGCCACAAAATACCCTGGCCGGAAACATGAAACAGCGGCAGCGAGAGCAGCCAGTCATCTTCAGCGTCAAACGGCATTAATGACAGCACGCCCTGCGCGCTTGCCAGATGAGCCTGACAGGTATGCACCGCTGCCTTTGGCAATCCGGTAGAACCTGAGGTTAACGTCATCGTGCTCAAACGCTGGGGTAACCACGCGGCGGCATGCTTGCCTGGCACTGCCTGCATCTGCAAAGGATGGAGTCCCGCGAGAACATTAGCTGCCTCAAGATCCAGCGCAAAACGCAGCGTTAAGCCCGGGACCAGCGCGTCAAGCAGCGATTGAGGCAGCTGTGGGTTCACAGGTAAAACCCGCGCCCCACATTGCAGCAATGCCAGCCAGGCCAGCAAAGCACGTGGATGATTCCAGGCGCGAAGCAGGACGCCATCGCCCTCTTCCACGCCCTGAGCGGCAAAACCGCTGGCCAGATGGTCAACGCGCGTGCAGAGCTCGCTCCAGCTTAATACTTCATCGTTGAGGCGTAGAGCAGGCACCTCTGCACGAACCTGTCGCCAGTGACGCCACGGCCAGTCATCGGGTTGTACCAGGCCCGATATGCTTACGCTATCGGGCATTTCCCGCTGGGTCATAGCAGGCGTTCCAGCGCATCAACATCGATACACGGCAATGCGCTACCCGGCCAGGTGCGTACCTGCTGGCACTGCATCAGGCTCAGGGTATCCAGCCCCGGAATGGTCTGCGGCGTCAGCCAGGCGGCAATTCGCGCCAGTTGGGTTAAGCCCAGGCTCGACTCGATCGACGAACTAATAACAGCGGTGAGACCAAGTGCATGCGCCGCCTCCACCTGTTCTCGCACTTTATCGAGACTGCCCGTCAGCGTAGGTTTGATAACCACTGCCTTGACGCCCTCTTCGGCTTCGAAGATGAAATCCGCTTCACGCAAGCTTTCATCCCAGGCAATGGCAATGCCGGTTTCACGCGCAAAAGCACGAGAGTCATCGCGGGTTTTGCATGGCTCTTCGAGAAAAGCGATGCGCCCACGGTACTCTGGATTAACGTACTTCGCGAACTGCTGGGCTTTCAACGGCGTCCAGGCTCGGTTGGCGTCAAGTCGCAAATGCAGCTCCGGGATAGCCTCAAGCAGCAGGTTGGCGACCATACCGTCGCGAACCGCTTCATACAGTCCGACCTTAATCTTCGCTACTTTTTCACCCGGCATGTCCGCCAGTTGCAGTACCAGATCATCAGGATCGCCCGTACACAGCGGTGCCGCACGGTAGTCTGCGTCTTCTGGCAATACGCCAGCCAGTTCGGCCAGCGCACAGCTTGCGCCAAAGGCGACCGAAGGCTGCTGCGGTAAGGAAGAATCCCCCTGTAGCCAGCCGTTGACCCAGGCCAGCAGCTCGGTTTGCGCCTCTTCCCAGCTCTCCTGACTGAAGCCCGGCAGCGGGGAGATCTCTCCCCACCCTTCGCGCTCGCCGTCACAAAGGCGAACGTACAGCCCGTCACGCGTTTTTAACCGCCTGTCGCGCAGAATCACCCCCGCGTCCATGGGGATCTGCCAGCGGTATACCTGCGCGCTACGCATTACGGATTCCGTTTAAATTTGCTGAAATCCGGCTGACGTTTCTGGTTAAAGGCGTTACGGCCTTCCTGACCTTCTTCCGTCATGTAGAACAGCATGGTGGCGTTACCCGCCAGCTCTTGCAGACCAGCCTGACCATCGCAGTCGGCGTTCAGTGCAGCTTTCAGGCAGCGCAACGCCATCGGGCTGTTTTGCAGCATTTCACGACACCAGCGTACGGTCTCTTTTTCCAGATCGGCCAGCGGAACCACGGTGTTTACCAGGCCCATATCCAGCGCTTGCTTCGCATCGTACTGACGGCACAGGAACCAGATTTCACGCGCTTTTTTCTGACCGACAATACGCGCCATGTAAGAGGCACCCCAACCGCCATCGAAGGAACCGACTTTCGGACCGGTCTGGCCGAAGATGGCGTTTTCAGCCGCAATGGTCAGGTCACACATCATGTGCAGCACATGGCCGCCGCCGATGGAAAAGCCTGCAACCATCGCCACTACCGGCTTCGGACAGGTACGAATCTGGCGCTGGAAGTCCAGTACGTTCAGGTGATGCACACCGGAATCATCCTGGTATCCGCCGTAGTCACCGCGCACTTTCTGATCGCCACCTGCGCAGAACGCTTTGTCGCCAGCACCGGTCAGAATAATCACGCCAATGTTGTCATCGTAGCGAGCATCCGCCAGCGCCTGGATCATCTCTTTCACGGTGACCGGACGGAAGGCATTGCGTACCTGCGGACGATTAATGGTGATTTTTGCGATACCGTCGGTGGATTTCTCGTAGAGAATGTCGGTGTAGCCTTCAGAGCAATCGTGCCATTCTACCGGTGCGTAAAGCATTGTTTCATCAGGATAGATCATAAAATGTCCTATAGTCAGCGATGCAGAATCTGAGCCAGACAGTCCACCACGCCTGCGGGATTGTCCCGATGCGCGTTGTGTCCGGCATTACGAATCACATGGCTTGGTACGGATATTTCCGCCGCCAGAGCGCGGAATTTATCGTCACGTTCACCACATAAATAATAAAACGGAAATGTGCGCATAGTGAGTTGCGCACGTAAATCAGGTTGTACGGCTAGCGAGGTGGCCTCCAGCATCGCTGCCAGCGTATGCCCGTTATTCTGGCTACGCAGTGCGACCAGCGCTTCTCTTTGCGCCGCATTCAGCGAGGAAAAAACTGGCTGTTGATACCAGTCAATAAACACCTCGCACAACGGCTCAGCGCGAAAACGCGCAGCCCAGCGACCATCAGAGAGGCGACGCTGAACGCGCGCCTCCTCACTTTGCAAGCCTGGATGTCCACCTTCAACCACCAGACCGCACAGTCCTGGCATCTCCTGACAAGCCGCCATCATCGCGACTCTGCCGCCAAGAGAGTAACCTACCAACCAGTATTTAAGTATGTTGTAACTAAGCAGCGTGTTACGCAGCAAAGCGCTTACGTCGTCGAATCCGCTCACGCTGATGTCAGCGGAGCCACCGTGTCCCGGCAGGTCGATATATAGCCGCGAATAATTCTTAAACGCTTCGCCAACCGTCTGCCATTCCCGACAATCACCGGAAAAACCGTGCAGGAAAACCAGCCAGGGAAATCCCGTCTGGCCCAGTTTCGCCTGCGCGTGCAGGATCATAGATGGCTTACCTGCGCCAGCAGTTGCTGCAGGGTTTGCGCCCCATCAGTTTCGTTTACCACCAGCTCAATCACCGTTGCCGCTGGAGTACGCCAGGCGTTAGTCAACGCGCTCTCCAGTTGCTCCCAGTTTTCCGGGCGCTGGTATTTAAGGTTAAACATGGCGGCAGCATGCTCAAAATGCACGTTCTGCGGCATCAGGTAGAACCGTTCGCGTTCGCTTGCTGGCGTCGGCAACAGGGAAAAAATTTGCCCGCCGTTATTATTGACCACTATCAGGACAAACGGCGCGGAAACCTGGCGCAATAACGCCAGCGCATTGAGGTCATACAGCGCAGATAAATCGCCGACGATAGCCAGCGTCGATTTCGCGCTGGCGCGCTGTACGCCTGCTGCCGTTGACAGCAGGCCGTCAATGCCGCTCGCGCCACGGTTGCTATAGACCGGGTAACCCGCCGGAAGCTGCGACAGCGCATCAATCAGGCGCACCACCAGACTGTTGCCCACGAACAGTTGCCCCTGCTCCGGCAAGTATTCGCGGATACGGTGGGCTAATTGCGCTTCACCAAACGCGTCGCGACGGGCTTCTACCGCCTGCCAGGCCAGTTGCGCCAGGCGTGGGATCTCCACGCACCAGGGCTGACGTTTCTCCGCCGGATGCAACTCCAGCCAGTCGCCAACCGTCGCTACCAGTCTGCGCCCACGATGGTGAGCCGGATCGAGGCGGCCTTCGATATTATCGACAATCCAGTATTCCTGCGGATCACAGCTGGCCTGCCATTGCAGGAGCCGTTTTCCGGTCAGGCTACTGCCAAGCTGCACCACAATCTGCGCCTGCTGTAATTCAGTGACCGCTTTCGCATTTCCCAGCCACAGGTCGGCGCACGGCAAAGGTTGTCCAGTTTGCGACAGAACATCGCCAATCAGCGGCCAGCCTAGCATCTGCGCCCACTGCGCAACCTTTTTGCCCTCTTCCGCGCTCATGCGGCCTGCAACAACAACGCCGCGTTTTTGTCGCCAGAAAAACCAGTCACGCTGTTTGTCGCTTTCCAGTCGACGCGACTCACGCAGCCAGGGTTTATCATCCTGCCACCAGTCGCCAAGGCGCTGCTGCCAGTCAATCCCCGTTTCGTCCATGTCGCCATACAGCGGTTCCGCAAATGGGCAATTGATATGAACCGCCCCGCTATGCAGCGCAGCTAAGGCGTTATCAATGGTGGATACCAGCCAACTAGCCGGAATGTTCTGGGTCGGGCGCGGTAAAGAGAGCGTTTGCGATGGATGCGAGGCAAACATTCCGGCCTGACGAATCGCCTGGTTAGCGCCGCAGTCGATAAGCTCAGGAGGTCTGTCAGCCGTGAGTAGAATCAGCTTTTCACCGGTCAGGCCCGCTTCAATCAACGCGGGATACAAATTTGCCACCGCCGTACCGGACGTCACAATCACAGCGACAGGCTGCCGGCTGACTTTTGCCAGACCTAAGGCCAGATGCCCAAGGCCACGCTCATCAAAATGAGTATGGTGAATAAAAGCCGGGTTTTCCGCAGCCGCCAGAGTCAACGGTGTAGAACGAGAGCCAGGGGCAATGCAGACATGCCTGACGCCGTGGCGAGTGAGTGCTTCCAGAATGACCGCCGCCCAGCGTCGGTTAAATGCGCTTACTGACATGAGATTGTCCGGTATCAATATTGCGACACAGTATAAAGAATCGAATAAATGGATTTTTGATATGAGTCGGTAATATACAACTCATTACCCTTCCATCTGTAATAAAGTGCGCAGTCCTGCCGCTTTATTGTCTATTTCTTGCCATTCCTGTTCAGGATCTGAACCACGCACGATCCCTGCCCCGGCATACAGGCGTATCACATTTTCACTAATTTTCGCCGACCGTAATGACACGCAAAACTCGCTTTGGCGCAGAGAAAGGTAACCCGCAGAACCGGCATACCACTCGCGTTCAAACGGTTCATTATGTTGGATAAATTCACGCGCCAGCTCACGCGGAATACCTGCGACTGCCGCCGTGGGCTGGAGCTGCATCAGACAAAGCGTATCATCAGCCTGATTCAGTTCCGTCCAGATACAGCGGCGCAGGTGCTGCACTTTGCGCAGTCTAAGCACCTGCGGCGGCAGCACATCAAGAGTTTGCGTACAGCCTTGCAGACGCTGGCAAATATCTTCGACCACCAGCATATTCTCGCGCTGGTTTTTATCATCTTTCATTAGCCATTCCCCCAACTGCCAGGCCCGATGATCCTCAGGGTGGTTGGCAACGGTTCCCGCCAGCGCCTCGGTGCGCAGCGCCGTGTCACGCCGCCGATACAGACGTTCAGGGGAAGAACCAAGAAACGCACACTTTGCGGAGAACGCCATAAAGAAATGGTAGCAGTTCAGGTTTAGACGACGACTGGAAGCCATCACGGCCGCGGCGTTAACCGACTGAGAAAACTGTAAATCGGTCGCCCGCGCCAGCACGACCTTATCGAGTTGTTCCCCATTGATCGTTTGCGTGGCGAGTTTTATCAGGTCTGTCCAGCCAGTTTTATCCGGCCAGTTCTGTTCTCCCGTCAAACGCAGACGCAATGCGGGCAGCGGCTTTACGTTGGCGAGCGATGAGATAAACACCACCGCCTGCGCGGCGTCTTCACGCAGCGACACGTCGCTATAAAGATGTAAGCGTAAGCTCGCCACCCCCGCGCAACGTCGCCACTCCAGCCGTGGCAATAACAAATGGCCGCGCTGAGGCTCAAAGGCATTCAGGCCCCAGATACGCAGGTCAGGATTATCATTATGCTGATGTAAAAAATGCTGGGCTAATTCGAGCGAGGAAAATGTAGCAACAGCGCCCAGTACGGCGGCTTCTTCATCGCCATTACGCTGTTGCCAGTAAAACTGGGGCCAGACAGGTTGACTGGCCAGCCATCCTAAAGCGTCAAACGCATCATTCAGTGGGAAAGGGATATCGTAAATACGAATTCCAGGTGCTGCTGGTACCTCTTGCGACAAATGACGCATCAGACTTTCCAGCGCAGTAGTGATTGAATGCACGCGGACCTCTCCCTGTTAAAAACCTCACATTATACGGGGTACTGAGCAGAAAAAGCAGTACCCCCAGTTAGGGAGTACGTACAAATGCGCTGACGGAATGGAATTTATCGCCGTGCTAACAATAATCCCATCACTAAACCGACCGTGGCACCAACGCCGATTCCGCGCCAGGGTTTTTCATGCACATAATCATCCGCCCGGCAAACGGCTTTCTTCGCGCGGTAATAGTAGCTGTCAGAGGCGTGGCTGACGCGATTTCTCACCTCTTCTAACGCCCGCTCTGCCCGCGCTTTTAACTCAAGGTATTTTTGATCGGCTGGATCGCCGGAAGAACGCAGCACCTCCTCCAGCGTTTCACTCAATAATTCCAGATCGTCATCGATACGTGATTCATATGAATGAAAAGACATTTTATTCTCCCTTTCTATTGACGTACCCGCTAACTATAGACAATCAGGCGTGTTTGCGCCTGTTTACGCCTGATGTGCTTCCCGCGCCATTCCGACGTGTGGAATACCGTCTTCGTCATAAATATCCGTGACCGGCACAAAGCCAAAGCGCGCATAGAATGATTGCAAATGTGCCTGCGCCCCCAGATACAGCGCCTTGTGCGGCCAATGCTGCGTACAGGAGGCCAGCGTCTGAGTCATTAGCTGTTGCCCCAATTTTTCACCCCGCAGCGCTTCGCTTACGATCACCCGCCCAATGACGACCGGCTCAAGCTCATCATCGCTTTTCAGAATCCTCGCATACGCCACCAGTTCATCGTTATGCCAACCCAGAATGTGCCGGTTTTCACCACTCAGGTCATCACCATCCACATCCTGATACGGACACCGTTGCTCAACAACAAATACCGCACAGCGAAGCTCAAGAATGGCGTACAGCTGCTGTGTATTGAGCTTTGCATGGTGGAGATCTTGCCAGTGAATCATAGTCTGCCCCTTTGTTGTGATAACCTGAACACCCTGCCTTATTGATGGCGAAAAGTGTAACGCGAAGATGGAATTACTATTTTTAGGCACGTCTGCGGGAGTCCCCACGCGCTCACGCAATGTAACGGCAATTTTACTGAATCTGCAACACCCGACTCAGGCGGGGCTGTGGCTTTTCGATTGTGGTGAAGGAACGCAGCATCAGATGCTGACCACGCCATTTAACCCTGGAAAACTCGAACGTATTTTTATCAGCCATCTACACGGCGATCACCTGTTTGGTTTACCGGGGCTGCTGTGCAGTCGCTCAATGGCCGGGAACGTCCAGCCACTGACGCTTTACGGACCAAAGGGATTGCGAGAGTTTACCGAAACGGCTTTGCGTTTGAGCGGCTCCTGGACCGATTATCCGCTGGATATTGTCGAAATCACCGCGGGTGAAATTGTTGATGACGGCCTGCGTAAAGTAACGGCATACCCGCTGGAGCATCCGCTGGAGTGCTACGGTTTTCGTGTTGAAGAGCACGACAAACCGGGGGCACTTGACGCCAGCGCCTTGAAGGCGGCTGGTGTTAAAGCGGGCCCGTGGTTCCAGGATTTGAAAGCCGGAAAAACCATCGTGCTGGAGGATGGTCGAGCGATTAACGGCGCCGATTTTCTCGGCCCTGCCACCAGAGGAAAATCTGTGGCTATTTTCGGCGACACAGGACCTTGCGCGTCCGCCATTGAACTGGCACGCGGTGTGGATGTGATGGTACATGAAACCACACTGGACTCCTCAATGGAGGAAAAAGCCAACAGCCGCGGTCACAGCTCGACCCGACAAGCCGCCCAGTTGGCGCTTGAGGCCGGAGTGGGACGCCTGATCATGACCCACGTTAGTTCACGCTACGATGAAAAAGGCTGTCAGCGATTACTCGAAGAGTGCAAAGCTATATTTCCAGACACTGAACTGGCTCACGATTTCGCCATTTTCACCGTTTAATGCTCCATTTTTCCGCCTCAGTGCCGATAACAGTGGAAAGGCTGGCTTTCACACTGAGGACAGGATGAACAATTTCCAGAAAGATATTGATGACAGGACAAACCTAACCCTGTCTAACCGTTTTGAACTGCTGCTGTTTCGCCTTGGCAAATCCGTCGAGGAGCAGAAATCAGAACTGTTTGGCATCAACGTATTCAAACTGCGTGAAATCGTACCGATGCCGACCTTTACGCGTCCCGCAGGTATGAAAGCCCCGTTGCTGGGTATGGTTAACATTCGCGATCAGGTGATCCCGGTGATTGATCTGCCTGCCGTCGCGGGCTGTAAGCCAGAGACCGGACTCAACATCCTGTTGATCACGGAATATGCCCGCAGCGTTCAGGCGTTTGCGGTAGAGTCGGTAGAAAACATTATGCGTCTGGACTGGCAACAGGTGCATACCGCCGAGAAAGCCGTCAATGGTCGCTACATTACCAGTATCGCCTGTCTGGACGACAACAAAGAGACTAACAATCTGGCGCTGGTGCTCGATGTCGAACAGATCCTGTACGACATCGTACCGTCGAACCACGACCTGCGCGCAACAGAGCTGAAAACCAATAAGTTCAACATTACGCCGGGTGCGGTGGCGATTGTGGCTGATGATTCCAAAGTGGCTCGCGCGATGCTGGAAAAAGGGCTTAACGCCATGGAGATCCCACACTTGATGCATGTGACGGGCCAGGATGCGTGGGAAAAGATACAACAGCTATCTGAAGAAGCAGAAGCGGAAGGTAAACCAATCAGCGAGAAGATTGCGCTGGTGCTCACCGATCTGGAAATGCCGGAGATGGACGGTTTTACGCTTACCCGTAAGATAAAAACCGACGAACGCCTGAAGAAGATCCCGGTCGTTATCCACTCCTCACTTTCCGGTAGCGCCAATGAAGATCACGTACGCCGAGTGAAAGCAGATGGTTACGTGGCCAAATTCGAAGTCAATGAGCTGTCTTCAGTAATTCAGGAAGTGATGGATCGCACAGCGAAAGGCATCAGCGGCCCGCTGGTGAGCCGTCAACTTTCGGCCTGACGCCCCAGCAACTTGAAGTATGACGAGTATAGACAGGTAAAAAAAAGAGTCTGGACATTGTCCAGACTCTTTTTCGATCACAGCATGATGAATTACATCAGCGGAGCCGCTAACTGCACGATGCTGATCAACGGTTGCGGGTAGATACCCAGCACCAGTACCAGCAGGGCAGAAATCAACACCACGATACCGCCCGCGCTGTACTGCCAGTTGGACGGCGCATCGCGATTCAGTTGCTGCGGTGCGCTCAGGTACAGGCTCACGGCAACGCGCAGGTAGTAGTACAAACCAATCGCGGAACCCACCACCACGGCGGCAACCAACCACCACAGATTAGCCTGCACACCCACCGCCAGTACGTAGAACTTACCGATAAAGCCCAGCGTCATCGGAATACCCGCCAGAGACAGCATCATCACCGTCATCACCGCCGCGAGGATTGGACGATGCCAGAACAGACCACGGTAGGAGAACAGAGAGTCTGCATCCGGGCCGCGGTACGGGCTGGACATCAGGCTGACCACACCGAACGCACCGAGGCTGCTGAACAGATAACCGGCCAGGTAAACGCCAACCGCTTCCATCGACATCTCGCCGCTCTGCAGGGCAATCAGCGCCACCAGCAGGTAACCGAGGTGAGAGATAGAAGAGTAACCAAGCAGACGTTTGATGTTGGTCTGGCTCAGCGCCATCAGGTTACCGAAGATAATAGAAGCAAAGGCAATCACACCCAGCACGATCCGTACCGCTTCGCTATCACCTACCGGTGCGTACAGGAACAGACGCATCACCACGCCGAAGATAGCGATTTTGCTCGCCGTCGCCAGGAAGGTGGAAACCGGAGCCGGAGCGCCCTGGTATACGTCTGGCGTCCACAGGTGGAATGGAACCAGTGAGAGTTTAAAGCCGAGGCCAACAATCATCAGACCGAAGCCCGCCAGCAGCAGCGGTTCTTGCAGCATACCGTCGCCGAGGCTCTTACCGAGCGCGACAAACGACAGGTTGCCAGACTGCGCGTACACCAGCGCCATACCAAACAGCAGGAAGGAAGACGCTGCGGCAGACAGAATGGTGTATTTGATACTGGCTTCCAGCGAACGTTTCTGACGGAACGCATAGCCAACCAGCCCAAACAGCGGCAGAGAGATAAGCTCAATACCAAGGAACAGCGCCGCCAGATGGTTAGCGTTAGCCAGCAGAATACCGCCGAGCGCGGCAATCAGCACCAGCAGATAGAACTCTTCCCGGTTGTCGTCGTAGCCTTCCAGCCACGGGTAAGCGAAGGTACAGGTGGCAAGACTCGCCAGCAGCACCAGCCCGGTGTAGAGCATGGCGAAACCGTCAACCCGCATCAGCGGGGTGACGTCCATAGCGCCCGCCTGGCCAACAAACCAGAGCGAAACCAGTGCGGCGTTAAGCCCAATGACCGACAGCGTGGCATTGAGGAAGTGATTGCGTCGCCACGCAATGGAGAGCATCACAACCACCACCGTCAAGCCGACGATCAGCAGCGGTAGCAGCGCAATCAGGTGTTGTGGAGTTATTGTCATGGCGATTTACGGCCTTGTAGTAGTAACGGAATTAACAAACCACTGCTGGATGTTGCTCATCGCAGAATGCGAGGTATCCAGAATCGGCTGCGGATAGAAGCCAAGCAGTACCAGAAGCACGACCAGCAACAGGATGATAAACAGCTCACGCAGCGACATCCCTGGCAGTTCAACACTGGCAATCTGGCTCTTCGCCTTACCAAAGTAAGCGCGATGCAGCATCGCCAGCGAGTAAACAGAAGCAAACACCAGACCAAATGTCGAGATCACGGTAATAACCGGAACCACCTGGTAGCTGCCGAACAGAATCATAAATTCGCCAACGAAGTTACCTGTACCCGGCATACCCAGCGTACACACTGCAAAGAACATTGACAGCGCAGGCAACCATTTCATTTTGCCCCACAGGCCGCCCATCATACGCATATCACGCGTGTGCAGACGTTCGTACAGCTGACCACACAGGATGAACAGACCGGCTGCGGACAGGCCGTGCGCGATCATCTGAATCACCGCCCCCTGGTATGCCAGCTGGCTGCCGGTGTAGATAGCAATCAGTACGAAGCCCATGTGGGATACGGAGGTGTAAGCAATCAGACGTTTGATATCGTACTGATTAAAGGCCATCCACGCGCCGTAGAAGATGCCGATGACGCCAAGCCACATTGCGATAGGTGCAAACTCCGCTGACGCATTCGGGAACAGCGGCAGGGAGAAGCGCAGCAGACCGTAGGCTGCGGTTTTCAGCAAGATACCAGCCAGGTCAACGGAACCTGCGGTCGGTGCCTGGGAGTGAGCATCCGGCAACCAGCCGTGCAGCGGAACCACCGGCATTTTCACCGCGAAAGCGATGAAGAAGCCCAGCATCAGCAGGTATTCCACGCCGTGGGACATCGGAGTATTCAGCAATTCTTCATAGTTGAAAGTCCACACACCGGTCGCTTTGTAGTGCACAAACACCAGCGCCAGGATGGCAATCAACATCACCAGACCACTCGCCTGGGTATAAATGAAGAACTTGGTTGCTGCCGTGATACGCGTTTTACCGTCAGAGGCTTTATGCCCCCATAGCGCGATCAGGAAGTACATCGGCACCAGCATCATTTCCCAGAAGAAGAAGAACAGGAACATGTCGATGGCAAGGAACACGCCGATTACGCCGCCTAAGATCCACATCAGGTTCAGGTGGAAAAAGCCCTGGTATTTTTCGATTTCATTCCAGGAGCAAAGTACCGCCAGAACACCGAGCAGGCCGGTCAGCACCACCATCAGCAGCGACAGACCGTCGATAGCAAGATGAATCGAGATGCCAAAGCGTGGGATCCACGGCAGGACAAACTCAGACTGCCACTGCGGAATGCCAGTGGATTGCGTCAGTGAATAGCCGCCCTGCAACCAAAGTTGCAGGCCAAGCGCCAGCGTCAGTCCCATGGTAATCAGCGCGATCCAACGCGGCACCTTCACGCCAAAGCGTTCGGTCTGCCAGCACAGGAAGCCACCGATAAAGGGAATCAATATTAGCCAGGGTAGTAACATGGCGATTTTTATTCCTTTTTAAGGCCCCTAATAGAGGCCTGATTTTCAACGAATTTGGATAAAATTCACTTTACGATCAACGCAGTACCATCAACAGAGCCAGCACAACGACGGCACCGATGCTCATTGATGCTACATACCAACGCAGATAGCCGTTCTCGCTTAACAACAGGCCTTTACCTGCAAAGCGGGAAAGGATCGCCGGAATGTTCATCATTGCGTTCAGCGGATCGCGTTTCAGCAGCCATGCAACGCCCAGGAACGGCTTGACGAACACTTTGTCGTACAGCCAGTCGAAGCCCCAGGCGTTATACCACCAGGTACCCAGCAGACGGCCTGGCGCACTGTTGGCAATCGACGTCACCAGCGTACGTTTACCCAGCCACAGCCATGCAGCGATCAGAATGCCTGCAATCGCGACGATACCGGAGGTAATTTCCAGGGTCATCACGCGACCATGCTCAAGCTCGGTCGTCGCAGGCAGTACACCCTGCAGCGGTGGCACAATCAGTGCGCCAACGAAGGTGGACAGGATCATCAGCACAATCAGCGGCAGATGATGTGTAATCCCCTTCCCTGCGTGAGCGTGAATTTGCTCTTTACCGTGGAACACGATGAAAATCATACGGAAGGTGTACAGAGAGGTCATAAATGCACCAACCAGACCTGCAACCATCAGGTTGATATGACCGTTCGCCATCGCACCGGCCAGAATCTCATCCTTACTGAAGAAGCCTGCGGTAATCAGCGGCAGAGCTGACAGCGCCGCGCCACCGATCAGGAAGCAGAGATACACCAGCGGAATAGACTTACGCAGACCGCCCATCTTGAAGATGTTCTGTTCGTGGTGACAGGCCAGGATAACCGAGCCGGATGCCAGGAACAGCAGCGCTTTAAAGAAGGCGTGCGTCATCAGGTGGAAAATCGCCGCGTCCCACGCCTGAACCCCGAGAGCCAGGAACATATAACCAATCTGGCTCATGGTGGAGTATGCGAGAACGCGTTTGATGTCGGTCTGTACCAGCGCGGCGAAACCAGCCAGTACCAGAGTGATAGCCCCGATAATCCCCACCAGATGCAGGATTTCCGGCGTCATCAGGAACAGGCCGTGAGTACGCGCAATCAGGTAGACACCGGCGGTAACCATCGTCGCGGCGTGGATCAGCGCGGAGACAGGCGTCGGACCTGCCATCGCGTCAGCAAGCCATGTCTGCAACGGCAGCTGCGCGGATTTACCCACCGCACCGCCCAGCAGCATCAGGGTTGCCCACATCAGCATGTTGTTACCATCTGCAAAGTGAGCAGGTGCCAGTTCCACCATTTCGCGGAAGTTCAGCGTGCCCAGCTCGTTGTAGAGGATAAACAATGCGAAGGCGAGGAACACGTCACCCACACGGGTCACCACGAAGGCTTTCATTGCCGCAGCGCCATTCTTCGGATCGGTGTAATAGAAACCGATCAGCAGATAGGAGCACAGGCCCACGCCTTCCCAGCCGAGGTACATCAGCAGCAGGTTATCCGCCAGTACCAGAACCACCATGCTGGCGATAAACAGGTTGGTGTAGGCGAAGAAACGGGAGTATCCCTCTTCACCGCGCATATACCAGGAGGCGAACATGTGGATCAGGAAACCCACACCGGTCACCACACTGAGCATGGTCAGCGACAGGCCGTCCAGCACCAGGTTAAAACCGATATTGAAGTCACCGACAGACATCCACGTCCACAGCGGCTGGCTGTAGGCCTGTTGACCATTAGCAAAGAAGTCAACGCCAACAAACGCGGTCACCAGCGCCGCCAGGCCAATCGACCCGACGCCAACGGTCGCGGACAGATTTTCTGACCAACGACCGCGAGAGAACGCCAGTAATACAAAGCCAATAAATGGCAGAATAATGGTTAAGGCAAGCATGTTCATCCACGCATCTCACTTACTGAATCGATGTTCAGGTTCTGGCGACGGCGATGAAGTTGCAGCAACAGCGCAAGTCCAATGCTCGCTTCCGCAGCCGCAAGGCTGATGGCGAGAATATACATCACCTGACCATCGGTCTGGCCCCAGTAGCTTCCGGCGACCACGAAGGCCAGCGCGGAGGCGTTAATCATGATTTCCAGCCCGATCAGCATAAACAGCAGATTGCGGCGGATAACCAGACCGGTTAAGCCCAGTACGAATAAGACAGCCGCGAGGATCAGTCCATGTTGTAAGGGGATCATGCGTGCTCCTCCGTTTTTCTTTTCGCGCGGTCATCGGTGCGATTGCTCAGCACTTCACCAGAACGCTCTTCGCGCCCTACGTGGAAGGCTACAACCAGACCTGCCAGCAGCAGCATCGAAGCCAGCTCGACCGCCAGTACATACGGTCCGAACAGGGAAATACCGACAGCTTTCGCGCTAATTGGCGTCCCGTCGATGCCCTGATCGTTAACACCCAGAATGGCATAAACAATAACCGCCAGCATGATGGCCGACAGAATCGCCGGTCCAATCCACACCTGCGGTTTCAGCCACTGGCGTTCCTGTTCAATTTCAGAACCACCGAGGTTGAGCATCATGACCACGAACACGAACAACACCATGATGGCGCCCGCGTAGACGATTATTTCCAGCGCCCCCGCGAAGTAAGCACCTAACGAGAAGAACACCCCGGAAATCGCCAGCAGCGAAATAATCAGGTACAGCAGTGCGTGTACCGGATTGGTGTGGGTGATCACCCGCAAGGTTGCGAGAATGGCTATCAGGCCACAGATATAAAAAGCGAACTCCATTGCCCCTCTCCTTACGGTAACAGGCTCTTGACGTCGATAGGCTTGGCTTCGTTCTCTGCTTCGCCCTTATCTTTGCCGTCGATTGCCATACCTGCCATCCGGTAGAAGTTATATTCCGGGTATTTACCCGGACCGGAGATCAGCAGATCCTCTTTCTCGTAAACCAGGTCCTGGCGCTTGTACTCACCCAGCTCGAAATCTGGAGTCAGCTGAATAGCCGTTGTCGGACAGGCTTCTTCGCACAGGCCGCAGAAAATGCAGCGTGAGAAGTTAATGCGGAAAAACTCCGGATACCAGCGGCCATCTTTGGTCTCTGCTTTTTGCAAAGAGATACAGCCTACCGGACACGCTACCGCACACAGGTTACAGGCAACGCAGCGCTCTTCGCCGTCTGAGTCACGGGTCAGAACGATACGACCACGAAAACGGGGCGGTAGATAGACCGGCTCTTCCGGGTACATCTGCGTTTCGCGTTTCGCGAACGCATGCAGGCCGATCATCCAGATACTGCGTACCTGGGTGCCGAAACCTACGAACAATTCTTTTAAGGTCATGGTCTTTGTGTCCCTTATTGCGCCTGCCAGAGAATGACAGCCGCCGTTACCAGCAAGTTGACGAGCGTCAGCGGCAGACAGACTTTCCAGCCGAAGGACATTACCTGGTCATAACGAGGACGCGGTAACGACGCACGAATCAAAATGAACATCATCATGAAGAACGCGGTTTTCAGCGCGAACCAGACGAATGGCGGTAAGAACGGACCATGCCAGCCACCGAAGAACAGGGTAACCATCAGTGCAGAAATGGTGACGATGCCGATGTACTCACCCACGAAGAACAGACCGAATTTCATACCGGAGTATTCAATGTGGTAACCGTCGGCCAGTTCCTGCTCGGCTTCTGGCTGGTCAAACGGGTGACGGTGACACACCGCCACGCCCGCGATGGCAAAGGTGACAAAACCAAAGAACTGCGGAATAACGTTCCAGATATCAGCCTGGTTGTTGACGATGTCGGTCATGTTAAATGAACCGGCCTGCGCCACCACGCCCATCAGGGAAAGTCCGAGGAATACTTCGTAGCTCAGCGTCTGCGCAGACGCACGCATCGCACCGAGCAGCGAGTATTTGTTGTTACTGGACCAGCCTGCGAACAGCACCGCGTATACCGCGAGGCCTGCCATCATCAGGAAGAACAGGATCCCGATGTTCAGGTCAGCAACCACCCAGTTCGGGCTCACCGGCACGATGGCGAAAGCCAGCAGCAGCGAGGTGAAGGCGATCATCGGTGCCAGGGTAAAGATGACGCGATCCGAGAATTTCGGGATCCAGTCTTCTTTAAAGAACATCTTGATCATGTCCGCAACCAGCTGGAGCGAACCGCCCCAGCCAACACGGTTTGGTCCGTAACGGTTCTGGAACAGACCGAGCAGACGACGTTCGCCAAAGCTCATGAATGCCCCGCAGGTGACCACCACCAGCAGAATCACGACCGCTTTGAGAACGCTCAGCAGGATCTCAATCAGATCGGGTGTAATCCAACTCATTGTTGTGCCTCCTGCAGATCCTCAAGACGTGCACCAGCCAGAACCGGCGCGATGCCAGGCATACCCATTGGCAAACCAACCTGCCCTGCCGTTAATCCTTCAGCGATTTCAACCGGCAGCGTAACCGTGTTGCCATCGTAGCTGAAAGAAACGCGCGTACCGGCATTCACACCCAACTTCGCGGCATCAGCCGGGTTGAGTTTGATGTACGGCTGCGGCATACGGGTCTGGAAGACAGGCGCACGCTGGGACATTTCGTCACTACCAAACAGATGATAGTAAGGCGCGACACGCCACTGACCATCCTGAGCCTGGAAGCTCGCCGGAACGGTTGTGAAGTAATCCAGACCATCTGCAGAAGCTTCGATCAGACGCACGCCCGGATCGCCATGACGCAGTTTACCGCCCACTTCATCCTGGAACTTGTTCCACGCCTGTGGGGAGTTCCAGCCCGGAGCCCAGGCAAACGGAATTTGTGAACGCGGCGCAGACGGCTGGTTGTTCCCTTCCATGGAGAAAGCGAACATGGTGTCTTTGTCCTGCGGCTGACGCGGTTCGTGGACGCTGATGTTGGCGCGCATTGCGGTACGGCCACTGTAGCGGTGCGGTTCACGTGCCAATTTCTGTCCACGGATACGGAAGCTTGCATCCGGCGCGGCATCTTTAATACCCGCCAACTGCGGTAACTTCTCAACGACCGCGTCGATAACATGGTCGAGCTGCGTCCAGTCCACTTCACGACTCTGCACGGTACTGTGCAGCGAGTGCAGCCAGCGCCAGCTTTCCAGCATTACGGTGTTGCTGTCGTAGTAGGATGGGTCATAGACCTGGAAGAAACGCTGGGCGCGCCCTTCGTTGTTAATTACCGTACCATCGCTTTCAGCGAAGCTAGCGGCGGAAAGCACCAGATGGGCGTTTTCCATAATAGCCGTGCGCTGATGGTCAACGACCAGTACCAGCGGCGCTTTCGCCAGCGCGGCGTTCACACGCGTTGCTGAAGCATGGCGATGCAGGTCATTTTCCAACACCACAACGGCGTCAGCACGACCTGTTTCCAGTTCAGTCAGCGCGTCGTCGAGGGAACCACCACCAATCATACCCAGCCCCATACTGTTGACAGAGCGAGCAATCATGGTGATCCCGACGTCTGCGCCACGGCCTTTCAGCGCCTTCGCCACGTTGGCAGCAGCCTGAATCACGTCGGCGCTACCGGCGTTGGTACCGGAAATAATCAGTGGTTTCTTCGCCCCGGCAAGAGCCTGAACGATGACATCAATTTTGTTTTGCAGGTCACGGTCGATACCGTCAACCGCCGGTGCGTTGTTATCCAGTGCATGGGCGATAGCGAAACCTAAACGCGCCTGATCTTCAACCGGCGCACGGTAGGTCCATGCCGCGATATCATCCAGACGGGTGTTATCGACGTTGGTAACGAACAGCGGGTGCTTGGCGCGCTGGCCAATATTGAGGATTGCCGCAATCTGCCAGTCGGCCACTTTCTGCGCCGCCGCCATTTCACGCGCTTTACCTTTCACCGCCTGACGCACTGCCAGCGCAACGCGCGCGCCGGTTTGGGTGACATCTTCGCCCAGGACCAGAACCGCATCGTATGACTCGATTTCGCGCAGTGCCGGGGTATGAATACCGCCGTCACGCAGCACGCTCAGAGCCAGTTGCAGACGTTCCTGCTCGCCCTGGGCAATACCGGTATAGAAGTTATCCGCACCGACCAGTTCACGCAGCGCGAAGTTACTTTCAACGCTGGCACGCGGGGAGCCGATACCAATCACTTTCTTCGACTGACGCAGAATATCTGCCGCGCCCTGCATCGCCTGTTCGGCGTTCAGCGTGATCAGGTCATCGCCACGACGCTGTACCGGCTGGCGTGGACGGTCTTTCAGGTTCACGTAACCATAGCCAAAACGACCACGGTCGCAGAGGAAGTAGTGGTTAACGGTACCGTTGTAGCGGTTTTCGATACGACGCAGTTCACCGTAGCGCTCGCCCGGGCTGATGTTACAGCCGATAGAACACTGCTGGCAGATGCTCGGCGCAAACTGCATGTCCCATTTACGGTTATAACGCTCGGAGTGCGTTTTATCGGTGAAGACGCCGGTCGGACAAATTTCCACCAGGTTACCGGAGAATTCGCTTTCGAGCGTACCGTCTTCCGGACGACCAAAGTAGACGTTGTCATGCGCGCCATAGACGCCCAGATCCGCGCCATCGGCGTAATCTTTGTAGTAACGTACGCAGCGATAGCAGGCGATGCAGCGGTTCATTTCGTGAGAGATGAACGGCCCCAGGTCCTGGTTGCGGTGAGTACGCTTCGTGAAGCGGTAGCGACGGAAGCTATGACCAGTCATGACGGTCATATCCTGAAGGTGGCAGTTACCGCCCTCTTCACAGACCGGACAGTCGTGCGGGTGGTTAGTCATCAACCACTCCACTACGCTTTCGCGGAACTGCTTCGCTTCTTCGTCATCAATTGAAATAAAGGTGCCTTCGGTGGCCGGTGTCATACAAGACATCACCAGGCGACCACGCGTGTCTTCCGCGTTTTGATATTGCTTCACCGCACACTGGCGGCAAGCACCGACGCTTCCCAGCGCCGGGTGCCAGCAAAAGTACGGAATATCAAGGCCGAGAGACAGACAAGCTTCCAGCAGGTTGTCCGCTCCGTTGACCTCATATTCTTTGCCGTCTACATGAATCGTAGCCATAGTCAGCATGCTTCCAGTTGGCTCGGTCTAAAACCGAGCGTTAATCGAATTTCTGATCGCGATTCAGGGTTACCCTGCTATTACCAGCGCTCTTTCAGCAGGTTCGGCTGAATACCACCAATCTGATGGGTATTGCTGAAGGACTGCTTGATGCCAGCTTCGAATTCTTCGCGGAAATATTTAATGGCGCTCTGCAGCGGCTCCACCGCACCCGGTGCGTGTGCACAGAAGGTTTTACCCGGGCCGAGGAAACGACACAGTTGCTCAAGCGTCTCGATATCCCCAGGCTGGCCTTCGCCACGCTCCAGCGCGCGCAGAATTTTCACACTCCACGGCAGACCGTCACGGCACGGCGTACACCAGCCGCAGGACTCGCGGGCAAAGAACTCTTCCAGGTTACGCACCAGAGGAACCATGCCAATCTCGTGATCGACGGCCATTGCCAGCGCGGTGCCCAAACGGCTACCGGCTTTACCAATGCTTTCGAATTCCATCGGCAGATCGAGGTGCGCTTCAGTCAGGAAGTCAGTACCCGCGCCGCCCGGCTGCCAGGCTTTGAATTTCAGGCCATCGCGCATGCCGCCCGCGTAATCTTCGAGGATCTCGCGCGCGGTAGTACCGAAAGGCAGTTCCCACAGGCCAGGGTTCTTCACGCGACCGGAGAAGCCCATCAGCTTGGTGCCCGCGTCTTTGCTCTGCGAAATGTTCTGGTACCACTCCACGCCGTTCGCGAGGATAGCTGGTACGTTACACAGGGTTTCGACGTTGTTAACGCAGGTCGGCTTACCCCAAGCGCCAGAGCTTGCCGGGAACGGCGGCTTAGAGCGTGGGTTAGCACGACGACCTTCAAGGGAGTTAATCAGCGCCGTCTCTTCACCGCAGATATAGCGCCCTGCCCCGGTGTGGACAAACAGTTCGAAGTCGAAACCGGTGCCCATGATGTTTTTGCCAAGCAAGCCGGCTTCGGTTGCTTCGGCAATCGCGCGACGCAGATGCACAGCCGCTTCGATATATTCACCACGCAGGAAGATGTAACCACGGTACGCTTTCAGCGCAAACGCGGAGATCAGCATGCCTTCTACCAGCAGGTGCGGCAGCTGTTCCATCAGCAGACGGTCTTTATAGGTACCCGGCTCCATTTCATCGGCGTTACACAGCAGGTAACGGATGTTCATGGATTCGTCTTTCGGCATCAGGCTCCACTTCAGACCGGTGGAAAAGCCCGCACCGCCGCGCCCTTTCAGGCCAGCGTCTTTTACCTGATTAACGATTTCGTCCGGTGACAGCCCGGTCAGGGCCTTACGCGCACCTTCATAGCCGTTCTTGCTACGGTATTCGTCCAGCCAGACCGGCTGTTTGTCATCACGCAGACGCCAGGTCAGCGGATGCGTTTCGGGAGTACGGATAATGTCTTTCATTTATACCGCTCCAGCAGTTCGGGAATGCCTTCCGGGGTCAGGTGAGCATGAGTATCCTCATCGATCATCATGTTCGGCCCTTTATCGCAGTTCCCCAGGCAACAGGTCGGGAGCAGCGTAAAACGACCGTCAAAGGTCGTCTGCCCCGGCTTGATGTTGAGTTTTTTCTCAAGCGCAGCCTGGATCCCCTGATAGCCGTTGATATGGCACACCACGCTGTCGCAATAGCGGATCACGTGGCGACCTACCGGCTGGCGGAAGATCTGGCTATAGAACGTGGCAACACCTTCTACGTCGCTTGCCGGGATCCCCAGCACATCAGCGATCGCATAGATCGCCCCATCCGGCACCCAGCCACGCTGTTTCTGAACGATTTTCAGCGCTTCAATGGACGCCGCACGCGGGTCTTCGTAGTGGTGCTTTTCGTGCTCAATCGCTTCACGCTCAGCCGCACTCAGCTCAAAAGCCTCGGTTTGTGGTTGTTGATTCTCGTGCATAATTAGCGGTCCACATCTGACATAACAAAATCGATACTACCCAGGTGGACGATAAGGTCGGACACCAGGCTGCCACGTACCGCTACCGGGATCTGCTGCAGGTGCGCATAGCTCGGGGTACGGATACGGGTACGGTAACTCATGGTGCTGCCATCGCTGGTCAGGTAGTAACTGTTAATACCCTTGGTCGCTTCCACCATCTGGAAGGACTCATTTGCCGGCATAACCGGTCCCCACGAAACTTGCAGGAAGTGGGTGATCAGGGTTTCGATATGTTGCAACGTGCGCTCTTTCGGCGGCGGCGTAGTCAGCGGGTGATCCGCTTTGAACGGGCCTTCCGGCATGTTGTTGAGGCACTGCTCAAGGATGCGCAGACTCTGGCGCAGCTCTTCAACTTTCAGCATCACGCGGGTATAGCAGTCGGACACGCCGCCGCCAACCGGGACTTCAAAGTCAAAGTTTTCGTAGCCAGAGTATGGACGCGCTTTACGCACGTCAAAATCAATACCGGTCGCACGCAGCGCAGCACCGGTACAACCCCAGTCCAGCGCTTCTTTCTTACCGTAAGCGGCAACGCCTTGCGAACGGCCTTTCAGGATGGTGTTACGCAGTGCGGCTTTCTCGTAGGAATCCAGACGTTTTGGCATCCAGTCGAGGAAGTCACGCAGCAGTTTGTCCCAACCGCGCGGCAGATCGTGTGCCACACCGCCGATACGGAACCAGGCCGGGTGCATACGGAAACCGGTGATCGCTTCCACTACGTCATAGATTTTCTGACGGTCGGTAAAGGCGAAGAAGACCGGGGTCATCGCGCCGACGTCCTGGATGAACGTGGAGATGTACAGCAGGTGGCTGTTGATACGGAACAGTTCAGACAACATAACGCGAATCACGTTGACGCGATCCGGCGTGGTGATGCCAGCCAGTTTCTCAACGGCCAGTACGTAAGGCATTTCGTTAACGCAGCCGCCGAGGTACTCGATACGGTCGGTGTACGGAATGTAGCTGTGCCAGGACTGACGTTCACCCATCTTTTCAGCGCCACGGTGGTGGTAGCCGATGTCAGGCACGCAGTCGACGATTTCTTCGCCATCAAGCTGCAGCACAATACGGAACGCACCGTGAGAAGACGGGTGGTTAGGACCGAGGTTGAGGAACATGAAGTCCTCGTTTTCGGAACTACGCTTCATGCCCCATTCTTCTGGTTTGAAGGTCAGTGATTCCATTTCCAGATCCTGTTTGGCTTTGGTCAGCTCAAACGGATCGAATTCGGTCGCACGCGCCGGGTAGTCTTTACGCAGCGGATGACCTTCCCAGGTATGCGGCATCAGCAGACGCGTCAGGTGCGGGTGACCTTCGATGTCGATGCCAAACATTTCCCAGGTTTCACGCTCATACCAGTTGGCGTTCGGGAACAGTTTGGTGAACGTCGGTACGCGCAGGTCGTTTTCAGACAATGCCACCTTGAGCATGATATCGCGATTGCGTTCAATGGAGATCAGGTGATAGAAAACGGAAAAATCCGCGGCAGGTAACCCTTCGCGGTGCGTACGCAGACGTTCGTCCATGCCGTGTAAGTCAAACAGCATGACGTAAGGTTTCGGCAGTCTCTTTAAGAAATCGCCAACTTCCAGTAATTGTTCACGCTTGACCCAAACAACAGGTACCCCGGTGCGAGTCGCCTGAACGGTAAAGGCATCCGGCCCAAAACGGTTGCGCAGTTCGCCAATGACCGGGTCATCAAGGTGATCCCGTGTTTGCCATACAGCGTCTTGCGCGGTTAAGTCGGTCATATTGTTCACCATTGCAAATGGTCCGTGGTGGTCGGCAGTGCTTCGCGCTATTTATGTAGTGATAAGCGAAGGAAGTGCTGCTGCCGACAGGCGCAAATTAAATCTCGTCTGGTGTACGAAGATTCGTTACAGCAATACGTTCGCCGCGTTTACGCTCGCGTTCTGACTGCATATTGGCGCGATAAACGCCCTGATCGCCAACCACCCAGGAGAGCGGACGGCGTTCTTTGCCAATGGAATCTTGCAGCAGCATCAGAGCCTGCATATACGCTTCCGGACGCGGCGGGCATCCCGGGATGTACACATCGACCGGAATAAATTTATCAACGCCCTGCACCACAGAATAGATGTCGTACATACCGCCGGAGTTGGCGCATGCGCCCATGGAAATAACCCATTTCGGTTCCAGCATCTGATCGTAGAGACGCTGAATAACCGGCGCCATTTTGGTAAAGCAGGTTCCGGCTACGACCATCAGGTCAGCCTGACGCGGCGATGCACGCAGTACTTCCGCACCAAAACGGGCCACATCGTGCACGGCGGTAAACGAGGTCACCATCTCAACGTAGCAGCAGGAAAGGCCAAAGTTATAGGGCCAAATTGAGTTTTTACGGCCCCAGTTAACCATGTCATGCAGCTTGCCCATGAACACGTTTTTGTTAACTTCTTGCTCCAGGGGGTCGGTTACGATCTCCTGTTTTTGCAGGGGGTAACGGTCGTTCTCACCGTTAGGATCTATGCGGGTGAGCGTATAATCCATCTTAATGCCTCGCGGTTAGCGTTGACGATTAGCGATACTGTTCGTTTCCGGGTTCATACGCTCGCGGCGTGAACGCGCGGGCGTCCAGTCCAGCGCGCCAATACGCACCAGATAAACCAGACCTGCCAGTAACACAAAAATAAAAATTGCAGCTTCCACAAAGCCAATCCAGCCGCTTTCACGGATAGAAGTTGACCATGCGAACAGATACAGCGCTTCAACGTCGAAGATAACGAAGAACATGGCTACCAGATAAAACTTGGCAGACAGGCGCAAGCGGGCTGTGCCGACCGAGTCGATACCTGATTCAAACGGCACGTTTTTAGATCTCGCGCGCGCGCGACCACCTAAAAACCAGCCGCCGACGAGCATCAGGCAGCACAGGCCAATGGCAACAATAAGAAAGATAGCGAATGCCCAGTGATGAGCGATGATTTCAGTGGATGTTGACATACTCATTGCTTACTCATCAAAAGTAGCGCCAAATTCTCTGCTCTTTTCGGCAGATGAACGCCACATCGATTCATGGGGAGGAATAAAAAAAACCTTACAATCACTGTGAAAAACCATTTTATACAGCTAATTGATGGGGTTTTTTACTCCTTTCTATAACCTTTTGTCAACTTTAACAAAAGTTTCCTCACATTATTTTACACCGCTCCAACTTCATTAACATAAAGTGCTATTTAGACCAATTTCGATCGCATCATCGGTCATTTTTAATGTTGTTGAATCGTGTCCGTAGTGAAGTAAAAAAGATAATACTCACCTATTTTGACAGGAATTCACCCAGATGCCTCCCCCTAAATGGGAGTATTTTCTTGATCTGTGACACGCTTTTGTTAATTCACCATAAAAAACAGCAACAATTTCTCTAGTTTTTTAACATGGAAACAATTAGTAACGCTGCTGCTTATTTTTCAGCCAGGTGTCAGGCCGTTTTTTTACCTTCTGATTTTGTTAAGTTTTAGTATAGCAAATGACATAAAGCGGCAATATTTACCTAAAAAAAGAGCCGCTGGATGTTTTTTCATCACCAGAGGCTCTTTTTTACACTAACATTTTAAAACGATTTTATGTGACGGATTACTCAAAGTCGCCTTCAACAATCAGCGAGTCATCTCCCCCTTCAGGGGTAAACTGATTGTATTGCCAAGGATTTTGATACGTTTGCATCGACTTAAAGATAACTTCTGCCAACTCATTTTGCGTGGACGGATCGCAGCACAACAGATACTCAGTATCAGGCAATGGCGGTAATCCGTCGGCGGCGCCCAGTACGCGTAAATCTGGACTCATCATTTCAACAGGCCGCGCAGTGACGCCGAGCCCTGCTTTTACCGCCGCGCGAACCGCAGGTAAGGTTGAAGCAACATAAGCCAGGCGCCACGGGATCTGAGCAGCATTTAATGTCGCCAGCACGATATCGCGAAACGGGCTCGGATCGTCCAGCAGAACCAACGGTACCGGCTCACCTTTTTGCAGAATATATTCGGCAGCACAGTACCAATGCGTTGGCGAGGTACGCAGATTCAGACATTCAAAATCGCCAGGACGGTTGGTAGTCACAACCAAGTCCACTTCTTGCGACTTCAGCATATCCACCATGTAGGCGTTACGCTTGACCCTCACATCCAGCGCAAGCTTCGGATAAACCGAACTTATTCGGTTGAGCAGGAAAGGCAGTATGGTATCGGCTGATTCATCAGAAGCACCGATAGTTAACACTCCCTGAAGATTATTAAACATTAATGATGAGCATGCCTCATCATTAAAGCGCAGTATTTTTCTGGCGTAACCCAACAGTTGTATACCATGTTCGGTCAGTAGTTTGTTGCGTCCATGGCGCGCGAACAACTCTTTCCCCACGAGTTGCTCAAGACGCTGCATTTGCTGACTCACCGCAGACTGAGTTCGACATACCGCAGCTGCCGCAGCCGCAAAGGTATTCAGGTCGGCAACAGCAACGAAGGTTCTC
Source organism: Citrobacter sp. 21OH12SH02A-Citro (assembly GCF_027919895.1). Taxonomy (NCBI): domain Bacteria; kingdom Pseudomonadati; phylum Pseudomonadota; class Gammaproteobacteria; order Enterobacterales; family Enterobacteriaceae; genus Citrobacter; species Citrobacter sp. 21OH12SH02A-Citro. The sequence goes on along the minus strand of NZ_CP114801.1, from coordinate 1,546,071 downwards.
AGCAGATCGAGGTCGAGGTTAATTATCGGACGATTTGCATTTATCATAGTTTTTCACTTACTCGCGGGTCATACCGGGTTAATGCTGTGCATTTGGAATCAAACAACTCCATTTGTAATGTGCCTCCCTCGCAGTTTCGCTTAGTGTAACCAAGTGAAAATAAGGATGTATTTGGTTTAACAAACGAAACAATTCTCTTTCCTGGCTATTTTAATTCCCGTGACATTCATCGGAATATAGCAACGAGAAAGAGCCGAATTTTTAGCTGCTGGATGATTCTGACTTAGGGAAAACATGTAAATTTTGTAAATTTAAAAAAAAGTTAACGAACAATAATTTACACATTAAAAACTAACTTTTCAGTGTGTTAGGAACAACCAACAAACATTTGAATTATCTTAAAATTCAGACTACTTACCATTTCATGAGACTTATCTTAACCTAAAACCACTATATTTATAAGTGTTATCGTGAATAATTCCAGGCTACCAGGTGTTATGTCAGAGCAGCGGTTTTGCTATTATTGGCCCATTCAATTTAATGTCGTTTAAATATTAAATAATAATTAATTAAGAATTCTTCAATTCATTAATTCTGCTTAACAATGAATTCACACCGTATCACGTACGGATCAGGCCGATAACAGGTCCCGCAGTTAAAACCTCAGTATTTTCGAATTACCTCATCCAGCTTAGACACCCGTGACATTTCGCTTTACAGGCTTAACTTTTTTTGACCAAACAATTCACCACAACCAAACCAATAAAACAAAATATACTACCAACAAAACACATCTAGATAGATTATTATCTCATAACATTTACATTATTTAGTTGTTAACAGTTAATTATCACTTCATAGCTTTTCAAAATCTTCTACTAAAGACCCTTCAAAACTCACCGCCGTGGGAGTACATTGTGCTGGGCTGACTTCCATGGCAGGGAGTGGCATTCACAGCTAAAAAGGTCAACGTTCATGTCCCCCATTGAAAAATCCAGCAAATTAGAAAACGTCTGTTATGACATTCGCGGCCCGGTTCTGAAGGAAGCAAAGCGCCTGGAAGAAGAAGGCAATAAGGTTCTGAAACTGAACATCGGCAACCCGGCGCCATTCGGGTTTGAAGCGCCAGATGAAATACTGGTGGATGTGATCCGCAATTTGCCAACAGCGCAAGGATATTGCGACTCCAAAGGCCTTTATTCCGCCCGTAAAGCGATTATGCAGCATTACCAAGCCCGTGGTATGCGCGACGTAACCGTGGAAGATATTTATATCGGCAACGGCGTTTCTGAATTAATTGTGCAGGCTATGCAGGCATTGCTGAACAGTGGGGACGAAATGCTGGTTCCTGCTCCTGATTATCCGCTGTGGACGGCGGCGGTATCGCTCTCCGGCGGTAATGCCGTGCACTACCTGTGTGACGAATCATCAGACTGGTTCCCGGACCTGGATGATATCCGCGCCAAAATCACGCCGCGTACGCGTGGGATCGTCATCATCAACCCAAACAACCCAACCGGCGCTGTATACTCTAAAGAGCTGCTGATGGAGATTGTTGAGATTGCTCGCCAGAACAACCTCATCATCTTTGCGGATGAGATTTACGACAAAATTCTCTACGACGATGCTGAACACCACTCCATCGCTGCAATGGCGCCGGATCTGCTGACCATCACCTTCAATGGCCTGTCAAAAACCTATCGCGTTGCCGGTTTCCGTCAGGGCTGGATGGTGCTGAACGGGCCGAAGAAACATGCTAAAGGGTATATTGAAGGTCTTGAGATGCTGGCCTCTATGCGCCTGTGTGCCAACGTTCCGGCGCAACATGCCATTCAGACCGCACTGGGCGGATACCAGAGCATAAGCGAATTTATCATGCCTGGTGGGCGTCTGTATGAACAACGCAACCGCGCCTGGGAACTGCTCAATGACATTCCCGGTGTCTCTTGCGTAAAACCGCGCGGCGCGCTGTATATGTTCCCAAAAATTGATGCTAAACGCTTCAACATTCATGACGACCAGAAGATGGTGCTCGACTTCCTGCTGCAGGAAAAAGTACTGCTGGTTCAGGGAACAGCGTTCAACTGGCCGTGGCCGGATCATTTCCGCATCGTCACGCTGCCGCGTATTGACGATATTGAAATGTCGTTGAGTAAATTTGAGCGTTTCCTGTCAGGGTATCACCAGTTGTAATTAAACAAAGGCTGTCGGATGAATGACGAGTATTTGCATCTGACAGCCTTCTCTGCGCAAAATGACTCTTAGGTTGCCATCATATAAGGGTCGTTATGAAGCAGAGCCATTTTTTTGCCCACCTCTCCCGTCTGAAGCTCATTAATCGCTGGCCGCTGATGCGCAACGTGCGCACCGAAAACGTGTCTGAACACAGTCTGCAGGTTGCCATGGTTGCCCATGCGCTGGCCGCGATCAAAAACCGTAAATTTGGTGGTCAGGTTAATGCTGAGCGTATTGCTCTGTTGGCGATGTATCACGATGCGTCAGAAGTGCTGACCGGTGATCTCCCTACCCCGGTGAAATATTTCAACTCGCAGATTGCGCAGGAATATAAAGCGATAGAGAAAATTGCTCAGCAAAAGCTGGTCGATATGGTACCTGATGAACTGCGCGATATTTTTGCGCCGCTCATTGATGAACATGCCTTAAGTGAAGAAGAGAGATCGATTGTTAAACAGGCCGATGCCCTGTGCGCGTATCTGAAGTGTCTGGAGGAACTCTCTGCCGGTAACAACGAATTTCTGCTTGCCAAGACGCGTCTGGAAAAAACGCTCGAGTCGCGACGCAGCGAAGAGATGGACTACTTTATGGACGTGTTTGTCCCGAGTTTTCACCTCTCATTAGATGAAATCAGCCAGGATTCTCCGCTATAAACGCATGACCCGGTGGCGGCGAAGATATTCCCGTCGCCATCCGCCAACAACATCAAAACGGAAACAGCATCGGGATCATCACCACGCACACCGCCATCACAATGATGGTAAACGGTACGCCAATCTTCACGAAATCGCTAAAGCTGTAGTTGCCAGGTCCGAGCACCAGAGTGTTTACCGGCGAAGAGACCGGTGTCATAAAGGCTGCGGATGCCGCCATCGCAATCCCCATAGCAAAAGGATACGGTGAAACGCCCATCGACTTTGCAGCCGCCAGCGCGATTGGCGCCATCAGCACCGCCGTCGCGGTGTTGGAGATAAATAACCCGATAGTCGCACACAGCACGAACAGGCAGCCCAACATCACATACGGGCCATACCCGCCACCGACATCCATCAGCCCTTTCACCACCAAGTCGACACCGCCGGTTTTTTGTAAAGCCAGCGCGAAGGGCATCATCCCGACAATCAAAATAATGCTTGGCCAGTGAATCGCTTTATAGGCACTTTCGGCATCAATACAGCGAAATTTCCCCATCAGCAGACAGGCGATGATCGCAGCCACCGTATTGGGAATTTCATCAGTGAGCATCAGAGCGACCATCAGCACCAGACAGAAAATCGCATGCGGTGCCTGGCTGTGCGCCGGAGAAGCTTCACTGACTTCCTCGGGCATATTCAGCACGACAAAATCACGCCCTTTTTGTCCCAACAGTGTGATGAGCTTCCAGTTGCCCACCACTAATATGATATCGCCCATCAGCAATGGCTCATCCACCACCGCTCCAGCCAGAGCCGCGCCATCGCGCTTCAGCCCAACGACATTCAGCCCGTAGCGGGTACGAAAAGCGATTTCCCGTACCGTTTTGCCGATCAATTCCGATTCAGGGATCAGAGAGATCTCGGCCATCCCCACATCAAGCGCCTGCTCGGAGAAGTATTCGCCGCGCAGTACCATTGGTTCCAGAAACTGTTCACTGCAAAATTCACGCAGGTCGACATCGGCCGCGGACATATCAATCAGCAATACGTCACGGGCGCGAAACTCAGAAACCCCGTTAACGTCGACTATTACGCGACGAAAGCGACGCCAGCGTTCCACGCCAATCACGTTTGCCCCGTAGCGCTCACGCAACTTCAGATCATCCAGACGCTGGCCAATCATAGGAGAACCGGGACGAATCGCCAGCCGACGCGCCCGCCCGGTCAGGCGATATTCTTTAATCAGATCGCGAAAGGTCCGGCGTTTCCAGCCGTCTCCCGGCTGCCTGGAATCTTCTCCCTTGAGCATAAAGCGCATCAGCAGCATATAAATTATGCCGAGTACCAGAACCACCAGCCCCAGCGGGGTAACGCTAAAAAAGCTGAACCCGTTAAGTCCTTCACGTAACAGTTCACTGTTGACGACCAGGTTCGGCGGCGTCGCCACCAGCGTCATCATGCCGCTTATCAGGCCGGCAAAGCTCAGCGGCATCATCAGGCGTGAAGGGGAAATTTCCATGCGCATGGAAACGCTTAAGACCACCGGGATAAAGATGGCGACCACGCCGGTCGAACTCATAAACGCCCCGAGCCCGGCAACGGTAATCATCAGCAACACCAGCATTTTGACTTCACTGCTGCCAGCCACCTTCACCAGCCAGGCACCCATTACCGTCGCCACCCCGGTACGCACCAGGCCGTCGCCGATAATGAATAATGCCGCTATCAAAATAACGTTAGGATCGCTGAATCCGGAAAAGGCTTCTGTGATGCTCAATGTTCCGCTCAGAACAAAGGCAATGATGACCAGCAAAGCGACCGCGTCCATACGCACTCTGCCAGTAACAAACAAGACGACGGCAATCGCCAGCAATGAGAGAACCCATGTCAATTCACCGTTCACAACATATCCTTGTTAAATGAGAGGGATGGATCGATTCTGCCATAAAAAAGCCCCAACAATCTGGGGCTAAATCATGTTCAGGTATTTCTTACCACGACCACATTGCCGTTGGGCTGTTTGGTCACAGAAATATGTTCCAGACTGGTCAGCGAAAAATCGACCTCATCCAGACGCGGCGTGTCCACAGGCGCGTTGACCGCTATCACATGACACCCTGCAGCCAGTCCTGAAAGCACCCCAGCGGGCGCATCTTCCACCACCGCGCATTCCTGTGGCGCAAGACCCAGAAGCTGGGCGCCTAACAGATAGGCGTCTGGCTCGGGCTTGCCTCTTTTTACCCGCTCGGCGGTGACAAACACTTCAGGAGCAGGCAGCCCCGCGACACGATGACGCGCTCGTGCGACCGGCATGGACCCGGAGGTCACAATCGCCCATGGAATACCCGCTTTATTGAGGTGGTTGAGTAAATCAACCGCTCCCGGCAGCGCAGTGATCCCCGCGGTTTCCGTCGCTTCGATCTGCTCCAGGCGGGTGAATTCCGCGGCGATCTCAGCCTCAGATTTGCCCACCATAAAGTGTCGCAGGGAGGTAATGGCCTGCTTGCCATGAATAAAGCCGAGCACCTCGGCGTGATCGAGGCCAAAACGATCGGCCCAGTTGCACCACGCACGTTCTACTGCGGGTAAGGAATCGACCAGCGTTCCATCCAGATCAAACAGAAAACCTTTGCACTGCACGCTCGCCCCCTCAGGCATTAATGATTTGGTTAATTTCATTCGCACTCAGGTGATACTGGCGCGGGCAAGAGTGCCAGACATTCAGCATACGCTGATATTTTTCCCACATCGGGGTCTGGGCGTTGAAGCCATGCGTACCCGCATCAAAGTGGGTATAACGACCTTCCACATTAACCATAAAACGTACGTACCCGAGGTAACGGGCTTCCGTTGCGGCGTCAAAGCCAAGGAAGGTCACGCGGCGCTCATCAATAGCCTGCGCGTCCTTAAGATTAGTCCAGGACACATGTAATGCGTGATACATCTCCATAATATCGATAATCGTACGACAGGTTTCTTCCGTCAGCTCACCAAACTCACGATCCAGCTCGCGCATCTGCAAGCCGTAACCGCGTTCAATAATCGTCTGCAAACGACGATAACGCTCGGCGTTAGTGGGATCGAGCATAGTCATCATTTTGTACTGATTAGACAAAATCAGACGTTGAGCGTTGGTCATTTCCATTTGGGACTCCTGTATCACTACTACTGCGATGAAAAAAAAGAAGGCATCTTGTGCCTTCTTTTATATGCGTAATCAGGGGTCAATTACAAATCATCAAGGAAAGTTTTATCCAGTTGTTTGAAGGCGCGCTTAAGCGTGTCAGCCAGCGCCTGATAATCAGGCTTTCCTTCTACCGGAGTGAGCGCCTGCCCGGCTTCTTGCAATTTACCCCGAACTTCGTAGAACCAGTTGAGTATTGAAGGCGGCAGCGGCGTTACAGAACGTTTACCCAGCCACCACATGCCCTGCATCGGCAGGCTGAGCGCAAACAGCGCAGTCGCCACGGCCGGTCCCAACTGCCCCCCTAACGCAATTTGCCAGCATAAGGTGAAGACGGCGATAGGCGGCATAAAACGGATCGCGTAACGCGTCATGCGGATTACGCGGTTCTCTACAAACACAGGCGCGAGGCGCTTTTCCATTGGCCACGTCTTCGCATAGTGCTGCCCCCGGCGAAACAAGCTAAAAAAATTGACGGAACGATTATCCGGTGTCGACATGGCGGTTACCTCAACTTCACATATAAAAATTAAAAAATTTGTGCAAAACAACAACTACAAGGGACATCGTTCAAAACATTTTGTCTTTGATACCCACATTCAGGTATCCTGTGCCGGCCTGTAAGGCCTTTAGTCCAAAATCATTGAGTCGTCAAATTGACACATAGTATGCCATTGGCTGAAAAATACGCAAAATGACATAGACTCAAAGGTATTTATTCCATCGTGCCCAAAAAGACTATGGCGCATGATGTTAATCATAAACGTCGGTGTCATCATGCGCTACGCTCTATGACTTCCTGACGTTTTTTTAGCCACGTATCATAAATAGGTACTTCCATGTCGAGTAAGTTAGTACTGGTTCTGAACTGCGGTAGCTCCTCACTGAAATTTGCCATCATCGATGCAGTAAACGGTGAAGAATACCTCTCTGGTTTAGCCGAATGTTTCCATCTCCCAGAAGCACGTATCAAGTGGAAAATGGACGGCGGTAAACAAGAAGCGGCTTTAGGTGCAGGCGCCGCTCACAGTGAAGCGCTGAATTTTATCGTTAATACTATTCTGGCACAAAAACCAGAACTGTCTGCTCAGCTGACTGCGATTGGTCACCGTGTTGTTCACGGCGGCGAGAAATACACCGGCTCTGTGGTTATCGACGATTCCGTTATTCAGGGTATCAAAGACGCAGCCTCTTTTGCACCGCTGCATAACCCTGCACACCTGATCGGTATCGCAGAAGCGCTGAAATCCTTCCCGAATCTGAAAGACAAAAACGTGGCTGTGTTCGACACCGCGTTCCATCAGACCATGCCGGAAGAGTCTTACCTCTATGCTCTGCCATACAGCCTGTACAAAGAACACGGTGTTCGTCGTTACGGCGCGCACGGTACCAGCCACTTCTTCGTGACTCAGGAAGCGGCAAAAATTCTGAACAAACCGGTTGATGAGTTGAACATCATCACTTGCCACCTGGGCAACGGCGGTTCTGTTTCTGCTATCCGTAACGGTAAATGTGTTGATACCTCCATGGGTCTGACCCCGCTGGAAGGTCTGGTGATGGGTACGCGTTCCGGTGACATCGACCCGGCGATCATCTTCCACCTGCACGACACCCTGGGCATGAGCGTTGACCAGATCAACAAAATGCTGACCAAAGAGTCCGGCCTGCTGGGTCTGACCGAAGTCACCAGCGACTGCCGTTATGTTGAAGATAACTACGCGACTAAAGAAGACGCTAAACGTGCAATGGACGTTTACTGTCACCGTCTGGCGAAATACATCGGTTCTTACACTGCGCTGATGGATGGTCGTCTGGATGCAGTTGTCTTCACCGGTGGTATCGGTGAAAACGCAGCGATGGTTCGTGAACTGTCTCTGGGCAAACTGGGCGTTCTGGGCTTTGAAGTTGACCACGAACGTAACCTGGCCGCACGTTTCGGCAAATCTGGTTTCATCAACAAAGAAGGTACCCGTCCTGCGGTGGTTATCCCAACCAACGAAGAACTGGTTATCGCGCAAGACGCGAGCCGTCTGACTGCCTGATTTCACACCGCCAGCCTAGCTGGCGGTGCTGTTTTGTAACCCGTCTACATCGACGGTAACGAAAGAGGATAAACCGTGTCCCGTATTATTATGCTGATCCCTACCGGAACCAGCGTCGGTCTGACCAGCGTCAGCCTTGGCGTGATCCGCGCAATGGAACGCAAAGGCGTTCGTCTGAGCGTCTTCAAGCCGATCTCTCAACCGCGTGCCGGTGGCGATGCGCCAGACCAGACTACCAGCATCGTCCGTGCTAACTCTTCTCTGCCAGCCGCTGAGCCGCTGAAGATGAGCCACGTTGAATCTCTGTTGTCCAGCAATCAGAAAGATGTGCTGATGGAAGAGATCATCGCGAACTACCACGCGAACACTAAAGACGCTGAAGTTGTACTGGTTGAAGGCCTGGTCCCAACCCGTAAACATCAGTTCGCGCAGTCTCTGAACTACGAAATCGCGAAAACGCTGAACGCTGAAATCGTCTTCGTAATGTCTCAGGGTACCGATACCCCGGAACAGCTGAACGAGCGTATTGAACTGACTCGCAGCAGCTTCGGCGGCGCGAAAAACACCAACATCACCGGCGTAATCGTTAACAAACTGAACGCACCGGTTGATGAGCAGGGCCGTACTCGCCCGGATCTGTCCGAGATTTTCGACGACTCTTCCAAAGCGAAAGTGATCAAAGTTGATCCGGCTAAACTGCAAGAATCCAGCCCGCTGCCGGTTCTGGGCGCGGTGCCATGGAGCTTCGATCTGATCGCAACGCGTGCAATCGATATGGCGCGTCATCTGAACGCCACTATCGTTAACGAAGGTGATATTAATACCCGTCGCGTGAAGTCTGTGACTTTCTGCGCACGCAGCATTCCGCACATGCTGGAGCACTTCCGTGCCGGTTCTCTGCTGGTGACTTCCGCCGATCGTCCTGACGTGCTGGTTGCAGCATGCCTGGCAGCCATGAACGGCGTGGAAATCGGTGCCCTGCTGCTGACTGGCGGCTACGAAATGGACGCGCGTATCACTAAACTGTGCGAACGTGCATTTGAAACCGGCCTGCCGGTATTCATGGTGAACACCAACACCTGGCAGACCTCTCTGAGCCTGCAGAGCTTCAACCTGGAAGTTCCGGTTGACGATCACGAACGTATTGAGAAAGTTCAGGAATACGTTGCTAACTACATCAACGCTGACTGGATTGAATCCCTGACCGCGACCTCTGAGCGCAGCCGTCGTCTGTCTCCGCCAGCGTTCCGTTATCAGCTGACCGAGCTGGCACGTAAAGCCGGCAAGCGCGTTGTTCTGCCGGAAGGTGACGAGCCGCGTACCGTTAAAGCGGCGGCTATCTGTGCTGAACGCGGTATCGCAACCTGCGTACTGCTGGGCAACCCGGATGAGATCACCCGCGTTGCGGCCTCTCAGGGCGTTGAGCTGGGCGCTGGCGTAGAAATCGTTGATCCAGATGTGGTTCGCGAAAGCTACGTTGCTCGCCTGGTCGAACTGCGTAAAAACAAAGGTATGACCGAAACCGTTGCCCGCGAACAGCTGGAAGACAACGTGGTTCTCGGTACCCTGATGCTGGAACAGGACGACGTTGACGGTCTGGTTTCTGGTGCAGTTCATACCACCGCGAACACCATCCGTCCGCCGCTGCAGCTGATCAAAACTGCACCGGGTAGTTCCCTGGTGTCTTCCGTGTTCTTCATGCTGCTGCCGGATCAGGTTTACGTATACGGCGACTGCGCGATCAACCCGGATCCGACTGCAGAGCAACTGGCAGAAATCGCGATTCAGTCCGCTGAATCCGCCATTGCTTTCGGTATCGAACCGCGTGTAGCAATGCTCTCCTACTCCACCGGTACTTCTGGTGCAGGTAGCGACGTAGAAAAAGTTCGTGAAGCCACGCGTCTGGCGCAGGAAAAACGTCCTGACCTGATGATCGACGGTCCGCTGCAGTATGACGCCGCGGTTATGGCTGACGTAGCAAAATCCAAAGCGCCGAACTCTCCGGTTGCAGGTCGTGCTACCGTGTTCATCTTCCCGGATCTGAACACCGGTAACACCACCTACAAAGCGGTACAGCGTTCTGCCGACCTGATCTCCATCGGGCCAATGCTGCAGGGTATGCGCAAGCCTGTGAACGACCTGTCTCGTGGCGCACTGGTTGACGACATCGTCTACACCATCGCTCTGACCGCGATCCAGTCTTCCCAACAGCAGCAGTAATCTGTCGAGTGTGCCGGATGTCTTATCCGGCAACACTTCTGCTTATTAAACCGGAAATAGCTTATATTTCCGGTTTTTTTATACCTGTTTTTCCCGTTGGCATATTCTGAAACATTTGCCAGGATGCGCTGCATCAATGAATAACTATTCTCCTGTTTGCATACTTATCCTCTTTTGCATTGCAACAGGGATAGTCTTTCATGTCAGCAGTAACAGAAACACAGCCAGCTAAAAAATGGGCGATGCCCGATACGTTGGTGATTATTTTTTTCGTTGCCATTTTAACCAGTCTGGCGACATGGGTTGTTCCCGTCGGGATGTTCGACAGTCAGGAAGTGCAGTATCAGGTTGATGGACAAACCAAAACCCGTAAGGTGGTCGACCCCCACTCTTTTCGAATTCTGACCAACGACGCGGGCGAAGAGCAGTATCACCGGGTGCAGTTTTTCACCACCGGTGATGAGCGCCCGGGCCTAATGAATTTTCCGTTTGAAGGGTTAACCTCCGGCTCTAAATTCGGCACTGCCGTCGGCATTATTATGTTTATGCTGGTGATTGGCGGCGCATTCGGCATCGTTATGCGTACCGGAACCATCGATAACGGCATCCTGGCGCTCATCCGCCATACGCGAGGAAACGAAGTCCTGTTTATCCCGGTGCTGTTTGTTCTCTTCTCATTAGGCGGCGCGGTGTTTGGCATGGGGGAAGAGGCGGTCGCCTTTGCCATTATTATCGCACCGTTAATGGTACGGTTAGGTTACGACAGTATCACCACCGTTCTGGTCACCTATATTGCGACTCAAATTGGATTCGCCAGCTCATGGATGAACCCGTTCTGCGTGGTCGTCGCGCAGGGGATTGCGGGCGTGCCGGTACTCTCTGGTTCCGGTCTGCGTATCATTGTGTGGGTGGTTGCGACCCTGATAGGTCTGACCTTCACGCTGGCCTATGCGGCGCGCATCAAAAAGAATCCGCTTTTGTCCCGGGTACATGAATCCGACCGTTTCTTTCGCGAACAGCAGGACGACGTTGTGGAACGACGCTTCACGCTGGGCGACTGGCTGGTGCTGCTGGTGCTGACTGCGGTAATGATTTGGGTTGTCTGGGGCGTGATCGTCAACGCGTGGTTTATTCCTGAGATCGCCAGTCAGTTCTTCACCATGGGCCTGGTAATTGGCATCATCGGCGTGGTCTTTCGTCTCAACGGCATGACGGTCAACATCATGGCCTCCTCATTCACTGAAGGCGCACGAATGATGATTGCCCCTGCCCTGCTGGTCGGTTTTGCCAAGGGCATATTACTGCTGGTCGGTAATGGAGAGGCGGGTGAAGCCAGCGTGTTGAACACGCTGCTGCACAGCATTGCCAACGGCATCAGCGGGCTGGATAACGCCATCGCGGCGTGGTTTATGCTGCTGTTCCAGGCAGTGTTTAATTTCTTCGTTACTTCCGGCTCTGGTCAGGCTGCATTGACCATGCCGTTATTAGCACCCTTAGGCGATCTGGTTGGCGTAAACCGTCAGGTCACCGTACTGGCCTTCCAGTTTGGCGACGGATTCAGTCATATTATCTATCCTACATCGGCATCGCTGATGGCAACGTTAGGCGTGTGTCGGGTGGATTTTCGTAACTGGCTGAAGGTAGGCGCCACGCTGTTGGGACTGCTGTTTATTATGTCCAGCGTGGTGGTAATTGGCGCGCAGATAATGGGTTACCATTAAAAAACGATTGCCCGGCCTACACGATTTCTCGACGCTGTAGGCCGGATGAGCAGATTTTACTCAGCTTCTTCCTGCTTTTCGGCTTTCGCCCCTTCATTCTTAGCGTTGCGGGTCATCCACAGCGCCAGGGCTTTCAGTGAGTCCGGCGTAAATTCGTCGCAGCGCGCGGTAATTTCTTCCGGCGTCAGCCAGCAAACTTCACTAACCTCTTCTTCCTGAAGCGCAAACGGTCCGTGGGAAACACAGCTAAACAGCCCGCCCCATACGCGACAGTTCTGGTCTTCAAAATAAAACTGCCCATGCTCGGCAAACGGCACGCCCGCAATCCCCAGTTCCTCTTCCGCTTCACGGCGCGCTGAATCCAGTAGTTGCTCGTCAGCCTGCACAACACCGCCAGCGGTGGCATCCAGCATGCCGGGCAAAAAATCTTTTGTCTCAGTACGACGCTGAACCAGAATTTTGCCCATACCATCATGCACGACGATATACGTTGCACGATGGCGTAAGCGTTGCGCCCGCATTTGTTCCCGGCTGGATTGTGCAATGACTTCGTTGTCTTCATTCACAATATCCACCCATTCCGTACTTGCCAAACGACGCTGTTCCACCATCAGGAAACCTTCTTTTTTCTTGCGCTCTTACGGCGCGTTTATGTTTGTGGGGTAAATTACGGATTAATCTCGACCTGTGCAATAACACTTTGATCATTGAGTGCCATTACGCTGAGAACATTATCATCCAGAATCCCGTAACTTGCCGCAAAGCCCCCTTTCGGGATGCTTACCGAGCCGGGATTGAAGTGGTAAACATCCCCTTGACGCTCAGCGACGGGCAAATGTGTATGCCCATAAACCAGCACATCTCCCACGTTGAGTGCCGGCATATTTTGCGGACCAAAAAGATGCCCGTGCGTCAAAAAGAGTCGCTGGTTTTCTGTCAGAATTTGCTGCCACGGCGCGGTCATCGGAAAATGCAGAAGCATCTGATCCACTTCGCTGTCACAATTGCCACGCACCGCGATAATCCGCGCTGCCAGCGCATTCAACCGCTCAGCAACCTGCGCAGGCGCATAGCCTTCCGGGAGCGCATTACGCGGTCCGTGGTTTAAAACATCACCCAATATCACCAGCCATTGCGCACCGCTTGCGGCAAACCGTTCAAGTACGCGTTCCGTGGCTGGCAACGAACCATGAATGTCCGATGCGAACATCAGTTTCATCACTCACTCCTCGTTGAAAAGTACTTTGTAATGATACTGGATTACGCCCCGTTTTTCAGCAGGAACGCTTCGCTGAAAGCGCGATAAAACGCTGGACTGAAGCGCGCTGCCACTGGAAGGCGGCATATTCTGCAAGCGCTTCGGGAACCTCATCGCCGTTAAGGACCAGACGATTCAGCATTAGCGCTAAATCGCAGTCGGCAATACACCATTCGCCAAATAAATTCTGCTTCCCGTGGCTCAATAAATGGCTCGCAGTGGCGAACAATTTCTCCGCACTGACTTTTCCCGCTTCGCTTAACGGACCTTTCTTCACGCCAGCAAAAACTACGTCCGTTGAGCGTTCTTCACGGATAGGCATCAGATCGCTGCGGATCCACGCCTGAACCTGGCGCGCCCGCGCGCGCTTTTGCACATCGTGTGGGTAGATACGCTCCCACTGCGGTGGTGCAAAGCTCTCTTCCAGGAACTCAGTTATCGCTGATGATTCGCTCAGCTCGAAACCGTCGATTTCAAGCACCGGTACGCGCCGCGTTAACGCATACCCTTGCCATGAAGGTTGCAAGTGTTCGCCGCTGTTGAGATCAACGGTTTTCAGCGTAAAAGGCAGTCCTTTCTCTTGCAGAGCGACATAAACAGACAGCACGTAAGGGGAGAAAAAATTGGCATCTGACCACAGCGTAATTGCAGATTTGCTCATAATGTCCTCTGAAATGTATTGGCTTGCCTTCAAAATATAGAGTCTTTCTCTCACTGTCACTTGATGAAAACTCACGCACGCCAACAGGCTCTATACTTGTTATGACCCGGTTCATGACAAAACGGACGCTGAAAATGATCGATCTCTATTACACTCCATCGCCAAACGGTCACAAAATCACGCTGTTTCTTGAAGAGGCGCAGCTGCAATACCGTCTGATTCATGTCGATATCAGCAAAGGTAGCCAGTTTCACCCTGATTTTCTGCAAATCTCACCAAACAATAAAATCCCGGCCATTATCGACAGTGCCCCGGTAGACGGCGGAAAGCCCATCAGCCTGTTTGAGTCCGGAGAAATTTTACTCTATCTGGCAGAAAAGAGCGGTAAGCTGCTGAGCGGTGAGTTACGTGAACGCCACACTACTCTGCAGTGGTTGTTCTGGCAGGTCAGCGGCCTCGGACCCATGCTCGGTCAGAATCATCATTTTAGCCACTACGCACCACAAACGATTCCCTACGCCATTGAAAGATACCAGGTTGAAACCCAGCGCCTGTACAACGTGATGAATAAACGTCTGGAAACGTCCCCCTGGCTGGGAGGCGATCACTACAGCATTGCCGACATTGCCTGCTGGCCGTGGATCCATGCTCATCAGCGTCAGCGCATCGACCTCGACAACTACCCGGCGGTCAACAACTGGCATGAACGCATCCGTACACGTCCCGCAACGGAACGCGCCATGCAACAAGCACAAAGTGAGAAGCGGTGACGCGATTCGGTTCTCGTGTATCATGCAAAGGTTCATACATGGAGGAAACCTGCAATGTCACAACCTGACGCAATTATTCGTATAAAAAACCTTCGTCTGCGCACTTTTATCGGCATCAAAGAAGAGGAGATCCTTAACCGCCAGGATGTCGTCATCAACATTGCCATTCACTATCCGGCAGACAAAGCCCGTACCAGCGAAGATATCAACGACGCGCTGAATTATCGCACTATCACCAAGAGCATCATTGCCCACGTGGAGGGTAACCGCTTCTCATTGTTAGAAAAATTAACTCAAGATGTGCTCGATATCGCACGCGAACATCACTGGGTCACTTATGCTCAAGTAGAGATAGATAAACTTCACGCATTACGTTACGCCGACTCAGTCTCTATGACGCTGAGCTGGCAGCGCTAAAACATAACCCGGGAGGCGACATGCAGATTCTGATTACCGGCGGTACTGGCCTGATTGGACGTCATCTGATCCCCCGCTTGCTGGAGCTGGGGCATCAGATAACCGTAGTGACCCGTTCTCCTGATAAGGCTCGTCAGATTCTCGACTCCCGGGTTACGCTGTCCAAAGGGCTGGAAGAGCGGCAAAATCTCAATGACATTGATGCCGTCATTAACCTTGCCGGAGAGCCGATTGCGGACAAGCGCTGGAGTGCCCAGCAAAAGGAACGCCTGTGTCAGAGCCGCTGGGTCATCACGCAGAAGCTGGTCGATTTAATCAATGCCAGCGAGACACCGCCCGCAGTGCTAATTTCCGGTTCCGCTACCGGTTACTACGGCGATTTAGGCGAAGTAGTGGTCACAGAAGAAGAGCCGCCACATAACGAATTTACCCATAAGCTGTGCGCCCGCTGGGAGCAGATTGCCAGCACCGCGCAAAGCGACAAAACCCGCGTGTGTATGCTGCGCACCGGCGTGGTACTGGCCTCTGCTGGCGGCATTCTGGCGAAAATGGTTCCGCCGTTTCGTCTTGGCTTAGGCGGACCAATTGGCAACGGACGCCAGTATATGGCCTGGATCCATATTGATGATATGGTCAACGGAATTCTCTGGCTGCTGGATAACGATCTGCGCGGTCCCTTCAATATGGTTTCACCGTACCCGGTGCACAATGAGCAGTTTGCCCACGCGCTGGGCCACGCTCTGAACCGCCCTGCCATTCTGCGCGTTCCCGCCACCGCAATGCGGTTGCTGATGGGCGAATCTTCGGTGCTGGTTCTCGGCGGACAGCGAGCGTTGCCAAAACGCCTGGAAGCGTCCGGTTTCGCGTTTCGCTGGTACGATTTAGAAGAAGCGCTGGCGGATGTCATCCGATAACCCCTAAGCGCTATTCACGGTCGCCGTTGTGGTGGTAAGGTTATAGGCCAGATTTCTGCAATGGCGACGTTATGGCGATAATTTCGACTCCCCGACTTACCCTCTCTTTGTTTCAGTTTTCTGACTGGTCATTTTTCCAGAAACTACGTGAATGTCCTGAAGTCATGCGCTATATGGGCAACATCGCCCCGGCGAAAGATACGCGTCTGTTATTCGCCAGACGCCTTGCCGCACAGCACACTTTTGTCATCCGCGAGCACAACAACCCGACGCCGCTCGGCGATATTGGTCTGCAAATCAGCCATCTCTACCCGCACGAAGCCGACCTCGGCTACGCCATCATGCCACAGGCGCAGGGGAAAGGTATTGCCAGCGAAGCCGTACGCGCGGTGTGCCAGTACGCCTTCGAGCACGCGGCGGTCACGGCGATAAATGCTTACGCACTGGCGGATAATAAGGGCTCAATACGGATTCTGGAAAAAACGGGGTTCGTGCGTACGCAGGTGCTGGAAAAGGCGTATGAGATTGATGGTATCGCCTACGACGACTGGGTTTATCGTCTGGAGTGCGACGCGCTAAAATCCCAGGCCCGGAAAGCGTAGCGCCTCCGGGCAGGTGACTTACTTCAACGAACCTTTGAGGAACTGCTGCAAACGCGGGCTTTGCGGATTACCAAATACCTGCTCCGGATCGCCCTCTTCTTCAATCTTCCCTTGATGCAGGAAAATCACGTGCGTGGAGACATGACGGGCAAACCCCATTTCGTGGGTCACGACCACCATGGTTTTTCCCTCTTCGGCCAGTTGTTGCATAATGCGCAGCACTTCGCCCACCAGCTCCGGGTCAAGCGCCGACGTGGGTTCATCAAACAGTAACACTTCCGGTTCCATCGCCAGCGCACGAGCAATGGAGACACGCTGCTGCTGACCACCGGACAGATGCACCGGATATTTGCCCTGAGCGCGCTCATCAATACCCACTTTCGCCAGATACTTCACCGCACGTTCGCGAGCTTCATGCTTGCTCAGCCCCAATACCTGGATCGGCGCTTCCATCACGTTTTCCAGCACCGTCATGTGGCTCCACAGATTAAAGTGCTGAAAGACCATCGTCAGTCGCGTGCGCAGCAAGCGCAGCTGATTTTTGTCTGCAACCTTAAGCTGGCCGTCTTTGTCGCGTACCAGACCAATGTTCTGACCACTGACGACAATCGACCCCGCGCTCGGTTTCTCGAGAAAGTTAATGCAGCGCAGGAAGGTACTTTTACCGGAACCTGACGAGCCAATAATACTGATAACATCACCCGCATTGGCCTGCAGCGATACCCCTTTCAGCACTTCATGTTCGCCGTAGTGCTTATGTAAATCGATAACGTTTAATTTATTTTCAGACATCGTGTTACTCGAATCATTTAGAGGATACATGCTGCAACCAGCGTTTTTCCGCTTTACGGAACAGACTGATCAGGACATACGAAATAATCAAATACAGAACAGCGGCAATACCGAAGGCGGTAAACGGCTGATACGTTGCCGAGTTGATATCGCGGGCGATTTTCAACAAATCAGGCACCGTTGCGGTAAATGCCAGCGCCGTGGAGTGCAGCATTAAAATAACTTCATTGCTGTAAGCCGGCAGCGCAATACGCAGCGCGGAAGGCAAAATAATGCAGCGATACAGTTTAAACGACGAGAAACCGTAAGCGCGCGCGGCTTCAATCTCACCATGGGGTACGGAACGAATAGCCCCGGCGAAAATCTCCGTGGTATAGGCGCAGGTATTCAGCGTCAGCGCCAGCACGGTGCAATTTAGCCCACTGCGGAAAAACGCGTTGAGGAAGTCCGTGCCTTTGACTATCTCCAGCGTATACATCCCGGAATAAAACACCAGCAACTGGACGTACAGCGGCGTCCCACGAAAAATATAGGTGAACAGCCAGATGGGAAACTGGATAAATTTATTACTGGAAACACGACCAATTGCCAAAAACAGCGCCAGTATCCCGCCCATCACCACCGACGAAATCAGAAGCCACAGGGTGATAGCCACGCCGGTGTAGCGATATCCGTCGGTCCACAGCAGGGACTTCCAGTATTCCTGAATAATCTCAATCACAGGTCAGCCCTCTTCACACCCACGGAATAGCGGCGCTCAAGGTACAGCAGCACACCATTAGAAACAGTGGTAAACACCAGATAGATGACCCCGCACACTACGGCAAAATAGAACGGCTCCCAGGTACTTTTTCCGGCAAGCTGAGTGGCTTTCACCACGTCTTCCAGGCCGAGCAACGATACCAGCGCCGTGGCCTTAAGAATGACCTGCCAGTTGTTGCCAATTCCCGGTAAGGCATAGCGCATCATCGCCGGGAACATAATGCGGCGAAATATTTGTGAACTGGTAAAACCGAATGCCGTCGCGGCTTCAATATGTCCTTTGGGCACGGCCATAAATGCGCCACGAAATGTTTCGGTAAAATAGGCTCCGTAGATAAACCCGAGCGTAATAATACCCGCGACCATCGGATCGATATCAATCTGGCTGATACCGATTGCATCGGTAAGGGTATTCAGCGCGATTTGTAATCCGTAAAAGATGAGCAGCATTAAGACCAGATCGGGCACGCCGCGGATAAGCGTTGTGTACCCTTCGAAAATAAGCGCCAGCGCCCGGCTTTGCGACAGCTTAGCTGCCGCGCCGACAAGGCCTATCAGAACCGCCAGTACCACCGAGCTAAGTGCCAGCTCCAGCGTAACAATTGCGCCCTGTAAAATAACACCTGAAAAGCCATACAACATGCTGCCTGTCCTGTCGTGTGTGGTGGAGTAATAAGCCTCTTTTGATTTCAGACAAACTGTTAAATGCGAGATGGCGACTTTGCCTTATCCGGCCTACAAAATCGCTGTAGACCGGATACGCACAGCGCCATCAGGCATAAATTCAACACGTCAAAAATCTACGGGCTTTATCAGCACCTGCGGTGATTAACCGCCGTAAACATCAAAATCGAAGTACTTTTTCGCCAGCTTCTCGTAAGTACCATCAGCTCGCATCTCGGCAAAGGCTTTGTTCAGTGCTTCGCGCAGTTCGTTATCATCTTTGCGCAGCCCCATACCGGTACCTACGCCGAATAACTTCTCATCTTTTACAGATGGGCCGCCGAATTTGTAATCTTTACCGACCGGCTGTTTCAGGAAGCCTTCGCTGGCCGCGACTTCATCCTGGAATGCAGCATCAATACGCCCGGCAGTCAGGTCAGAATAGATATTGTCTTGCCCCTGATAAGAGACAATTTCAATGCCTTTTGGCGCCCAGTGCTCGTTGCCGAAGGTTTCCTGAGTCGTGCCCTGCAGCACGCCAACACGTTTACCTTTCAGCGACTCAATGGTTGGCTGAATAGCAGAATCTTTAGCGACAACCAGACGCGAGTCGGCTGCATAAAGCTTGTCGGTAAAGGCGATTTCCTGCTGACGTTTTTCAGTGATGGAAAGCGAGGACATAATCGCATCGATTTTCTTCGCTTTTAACGAAGGGATAAGCGCGTCCAGCGGGTTTTCCACGAAGGTACATTGTGTATTGATACGTTTGCACAGCTCTTTAGCCAGATCGATATCAAAACCGACTAATTCACCCTGTGCATTTTTCGATTCGAACGGCGCATAAGTAGGATCGGTACCGATACGAATTTTTTGCGGAATGGCTGCAAATGCTGCGGTAGCACTGGAGAAAGCCAGGACCAGAGAAAGAGACAACACCAGTTTTTTCATAATTATCCTCAACAGACTGTCTTTTATAGGGGATCTTTACAGGACCAGGTGCAGTTATCGTGCCATTAATCGGGCCGACAAGGCAAAGCATTCTACCCTGTCGGCGGTATTTATTTGCATGAAAAGCGCTTAAGTATGCACTCATGCTTATTAAGACAGCGACAAAAGCACCAAAACAGTGCACTGAATTTATTATGCACCGTAATGGTTACCCGCAATGGTGCAGTCCATTCCCCGTTGCGGCGTATTAATCGCCGTAGACATTGAAGTTAAAATACTTGCTCGCCATTTTGTCGTAGGTGCCGTCTTTGCGCAGTTCGCCCAGCGCTTTATCGAAAGCAGCTTTCAGCTCTGCATCATCTTTGCGCAAGCCAATCCCGGTGCCGTCACCAAAGTATTTTTTATCTTTCACCGACGGACCAGCAAAAGCGTAGTCCTTACCGGCAGGCTGCTTCAGGAAGCCTTCGCTGGCCGCGACTTCATCCTGCAACGCCGCGTCCAGACGACCCGCTGTCAGGTCAGAATAGATAAGGTCCTGGTTCGCATAGGCCACCACATCTACGCCTTTGCTGCGCCAGTTGTCATTAGCATAGGCTTCCTGAGTCGAGCCTTGCAGTACGCCAACATGTTTACCTTTGAGGGAATCAAGAGTCGGTTGAATTGGGGAACCTTTCGCGGCGATCAGACGTGAGTCTGCTGCGTAAAGCTTGTCTGAGAACGCAATCTCTTGCTGACGCTTCTCAGTGATTGAAAGCGAGGAGATGATGGCATCAATTTTTTTCGCTTTCAGCGACGGGATCAGCGCATCAAAGTCGCTGGCTACCCAGGTACATTTGATCTGCATGCGCTTACACATCTCATTTCCCAGATCGATATCAAAGCCGACAAAGTCGCCTTTGGCATCTTTAGAGGAAAAAGGTGCGTACGTTGTATCTGTACCAATACGAACCGTCTGCGGAAGTGCTGCGTAGCTGGCCGCGGTGGCGGAGAGTCCTACCAGCAAAGACAAAGCAAGAACCGTCTTCTTCATACATAACCCTCAAGTGGCGTAATTTTATTATGTTTTACGTTGTGTTGTGTGTTTGCAGACTTTTTCATGCAGGTCTTATGCCATTTTCGCGTCGATGAGGATATTCGACGTTAAATATGTTAATAAAACGTTGCAATAATGTCCTGATTTTGAAGATAGCAGGTCTGACGGTTGAACCGCAGCGTTTCGTTGAGTTTTAACGAATTAAATGTTGAGGATATGATCGCGGTTACAAAATTGCCCTGAAACAGGGCAACGGATGTTTCTTTGCACGCTGATGGAACGGTTTTACGCCCCTTGCCAGCGGGTGAACAGATCCTGTGGAAGGGAGATATCAAACTGGTCGAGCACGCGGTTAACCGTTTGATTAATCACATCATCTAGCGTTTGCGGGCGATGATAGAATGCCGGGACTGGCGGCATAATCACCGCGCCAATTTCTGCCGCCTGCGTCATCAGTCGCAGATGCCCCAGATGCAGGGGCGTTTCACGCACGCACAGCACCAGCGGGCGGCGTTCTTTCAACACCACGTCTGCCGCACGGGTAAGCAGCCCATCGGTGTAACTGTGGACGATGCCTGAAAGCGTTTTGATTGAACAAGGTAATATTACCATTCCGGCGGTCTGAAAAGAGCCGGAAGAGATACTGGCGGCGATATCGCGCGTATCGTGATTTACATTCGCCAGTGCCTGCACGTCGCGTACAGAGAGGTCTGTTTCCAGCGCCAGCGTCTGTCGGGCAGCAGCACTCATCACCAGATGGGTTTCCACATCAGTAACGTCACGCAAAACCTGCAGCAGGCGCACGCCATAAATCGCGCCACTGGCACCGCTAATCCCTACAATGAGTCGTTTCATTTTTTCGCCCTTACTTGCTTCAGGGCTGACTTTGCAGGTTTTTATGCGCAGTTGCAAGTCAGTCCACTCTATGTGTCCTGACCTGCAACAGAACATTACCCTTCGTTATGCATCTCGAGGTTTTCCGCTTCGTTCTGACGCAAAATTGCTTTGGCATCGTCATTACGCAGGGAGTCAAGGAAATCGAGATATTGCTGGTCGACGTCTTTGGTGACGTACACGCCGTTAAACACTGAACATTCAAACTGCTGAATATCCGGGTTCTCAGCGCGGACCGCTTCAATCAGATCGTTCAGATCCTGGAAGATAAGACCGTCTGCACCGATTATCTGGCGAATCTCGTCCACTTCGCGACCATGAGCAATCAGCTCCGTCGCCGTAGGCATATCGATACCATAAACGTTCGGGAAGCGAATTTCCGGGGCCGCAGAGGCCAGATACACTTTCTTCGCTCCGGCTTCACGCGCCATCTCGATAATCTGTTCCGAGGTGGTACCGCGCACGATGGAGTCATCCACCAGCAGCACGTTTTTATCACGGAATTCCGCACGGTTGGCGTTCAGCTTACGGCGCACGGATTTACGGCGCAGCTGCTGGCCGGGCATGATAAAGGTACGGCCCACGTAGCGGTTTTTCACAAAACCCTGACGGTACGGCTTACCGAGAATACGGGCAATTTCCAGCGCGATATCGCAGGAGGTTTCCGGAATCGGGATCACCACGTCAATGTCCAGATCTTCCCACTCGCGAGCAATTTTTTCGCCAAGCTTGGTCCCCATATTTACACGGGCGCTGTAGACGGAAATCTTGTCGATAAAGGAGTCAGGACGTGCGAAGTAAACGTATTCAAACAGGCACGGATTGCTGACCGGGTTATCGGCACACTGGCGAGTAAACAGCTGACCTTTTTCGGTGATATACACCGCTTCGCCAGGTGCAACATCGCGCAGGAATTCAAAGCCCAGCGTATCCAGCGCCACGCTCTCGGAGGCCACCATATACTCGGTACGACCATCCCCGATATCGCGTTTACCCAGTACCAGCGGACGGATACCGTTAGGATCGCGGAAAGCAACCATACCGTGGCCGATAATCATCGCCACGCAGGCATAGGCGCCGCGGATCTGGCGGTTGGTTGCCGCAATAGCAGCAAAAATATTATCGGCTTCCAGCGGATAATGGCGGAAGTTATCCAGCTCGCTGGCGAAAATATTCAGCAAAATTTCAGAGTCTGAAGTGGTATTGATGTGGCGGCGCTTTTCTTCAAACAGCTTTTTACGCAGCTCATGCGCATTGGTCAGGTTGCCATTATGGGCAAGCGTGATGCCATACGGTGAGTTGACGTAAAAAGGTTGAGCTTCGGAGGCGCTGGAGCTGCCAGCCGTTGGGTAACGCACATGACCGATGCCCATATTGCCCTGCAAACGCTGCATATGGCGCGCTTCAAAAATATCGCTCACCATTCCGTTTGCTTTACGCAAGCGGAAGCAGTTGTTGGCATCAATGGTGATGATGCCTGCGGCATCCTGACCACGATGCTGGAGCACCGTTAACGCGTCATAAATCGACTGGTTTACCGGCATAACACCGGCGATACCGACAATACCGCACATACGTCTTTTCCTCGTTCAGCAACAACCCAAAGTTTATACTTTGGGCAAGAAACTTGACGAGCTTTGCAGATAGTCAAAGAACCATCTGATGATGAAACTGAACTGCGGGATCAGCTGCGACTTGCTCCAGTCTTCACTTTTCGACAGACCGGTAAAGGTATCGAGAAAGAACAGTATGGCGGCGACGATCAGCGCTCCTCGCAGAGCACCAAAGCAGATCCCCAACACCCTGTCGGTACCCGACAGGCCTGTTTTCTCTACCAGTTGGCCTATCACAAAGTTAACGATAGCGCCGACGATAAGTGTCGCGATAAACAGTATCGCGATAGCAATCCCATTTCGAACGAGTTCGTCTTCAAAGCCCGTAAACCAGACAGACAGGTAAGTGTAGTAATGGCTGGCGACAAAGAAAGCACAACCCCAAGTCACCAACGATAATGCTTCACGAACAAAGCCACGGATCAGGCTAACCAGACAGGAAAAACCAATCACCGCGATAATGGCGTAATCAATCCAGACCATAAGTGTCCCACGATTTAACGCCCTGTCGTCCTGTTCGGGGCGCATTCTAACAGAAAAAGAAAACGTTTGCGTAGGGATTTCCTTTCCACGCGTAAATAAAAATGGCGCTGAAAAAATCTTCAACGCCATACCGTTTTATGCCTCTTCGGGCACTGCCGGATAGCGGTAAAAACGCCCTATCCGGCCTGAATTAAGAGCAACGCCGTGAACAGCGCAATCCCTTAATTAGGGGTGTACCCCATCACTACGCCACTCAGACCGGAGATCTTCTGCAGCTCGCCCAGCGAGTTCTTCAGCTTATCTTTGGAGGCGTCAGGTCCTACGAGAATACGGGTTATTTTACCCTGCACCGGCGTTGACGGGGAAGTATATACCCGGAAGCCCGCGCCACGAAGTTTACCCACGATCTCATTGACCTTATCCGCATTTTTCAGCGCACCGAGCTGTACAACGTACGCTTTGCCGGTTGGCGCTGGCGGTTCCACCGCGGCCGGTTTCGGCGCTGGAGCCGGTGCTGGCGTCGGAGCGACGGCAACCGGCTGCGGCTTCGGTTTGGGTTTCGGCTGTTCTACAGGCGCGGGGACAGGATCTAACTCCGCGCTGTTTGCCGTCGTCAAACGTGACGGATCCAACGATGGCGCGGCAGCATCGCCCGCGCGCACCTCTTCAGCCGCCCCTTCCGGTGGCTGCGTCGGCAGCGCCTGCGTGGCTGCAGGCATCATGTCTGGTTCATCGCGATCGCCGGGTTTCGGCACCAGCGGGATCGCCGCAAACTCATCCTGATAATGCTTTTTCTGCCCGTCAAGCAGCCCGGGGAGCACAATCACCCCCAGCGCGACCAGCACAATTGTGCCGACTAATCGATTCTGAAACTTACTCGCCACCGCTTCTCCCCACGTCTATCACTTCCATGACATGTGCGACAGTGTGAAACGATCCACACACCAACACGGTATCTTCTGGCTTCGCCTCAGCTAGCGCCGCAGACCATGCCTGCGCCACGCTGTCATAGGCGTAGCCTTTGCCCAGATGCTCCAGCAGTTGTTCTGCAGTAGCACCACGCGGCCCTTCCAGGGGCGCACAGTACCAGGCGTCAACCACGCTTTTTAACCAGGCTAACGTACCGGCAATATCTTTATCATGTAGCATACCGATAACCGCAAGTACACGCCCGCTTTTCACTAATTTTTTCAGACGGCCGGTCAGATACTCCGCCGCATGCGGGTTATGGGCAACATCAAAAATCACCCGCGGCGACTCGCTCACAATCTGGAAGCGCCCCGGTAAAATCGCCTGTTCAATACCGTCACGAATGGCCTGCTCGCTGACGTTCAGCCCGCTTGCGCGCAGTGCTGCCAGTGCGGTCGCGGCGTTAGGTTGTGGGACCTGCGGCAACGGCAGGTGCGCCAACGTGCCGTGATCGTCCGTAAAGGACCAGTCGTTCTCCGTGACCACATAGCGCCAGTCCACGCCGCAGCGTTGCAAAATCGCCCCGCTCTCTTGCGCAACATCGGCGATGGTGTAGGGCATTTCCGGCTCGCCGACGATAGCCGGTTTCTCTGCACGGAAAATTCCCGCCTTCTCACGACCAATGCTTTCGCGATCCGGGCCCAGCCAGTCAGTATGGTCAAGCGCAATGCTGGTGACCACCGCAACATCGGCATCCACGATATTGGTCGCGTCAAGGCGACCGCCTAACCCAACTTCCAGGATGACGACATCCAGTTGGGCCTGTTTAAACAACCAGAGCGCCGATAAGGTACCGTATTCAAAGTAGGTCAGGGAAATGTCGCCACGCGCGTCTTCAATCTCAGCAAACGAGGCGGTATGCGCTGATTCCGGCAGTTCACGCCCCTGCACGCGTACGCGTTCCGTGTAGCGTACCAGATGCGGCGAACTGTAAACGCCAACTTTATAACCTGCTGCGGTCAGCACAGATTCCAACGTACGGCAGGTTGTGCCTTTCCCGTTGGTTCCCGCCACCGTAAAAACAAATGGCGCGGGTTTCAACACACCCAGTTTGCGCGCCACCTGACTTACGCGTTCCAGGCCGAGATCGATGGTTTTACTGTGCAGGTTTTCCAGATAAGAAAGCCACGATGCCAGGGGCGACGCGGCTTGAGGAATACGTTTATTGTCCATGATGGCTGTAGATTCTTTACGTTGAGAAAAGCAAAAGGGCAGCACCAACCGGCCTGCCCTTTTTTACACGTTGTTTTTCACGTTGCAGATGCGTTGGCTGTGCTCGCTCACCCGAATCACTTACCTGTGTAAGCTCATCGGGATCAACTCTCTTATCGCCTGCCTGCAACCCGAAACCCATAGAGTAAACTATCAGGCCTCTGATTCCTGATCGGGAACCGGAGGTACCACCTCGCCTTCACGCGGCTCATCCGGATTCGGCGTAGGAAGATTCATCAGCTTCGCCAGAATGCTTGCCAGTTTCAGGCGCATTTCCGGACGGCGGACGATCATATCGATAGCGCCTTTTTCAATCAGGAACTCACTACGCTGGAATCCCGGCGGCAGTTTCTCACGTACGGTTTGCTCGATAACACGCGGACCAGCAAAGCCGATCAGTGCTTTCGGTTCTGCAATGTTGAGATCGCCCAGCATCGCGAAGCTAGCAGAAACACCGCCCATTGTTGGATCGGTCAGTACAGAAATATACGGTAAACCGCGTTCCTGCATTTTCGCCAGCGCAGCAGAGGTTTTCGCCATCTGCATCAGAGACATCAGCGCTTCCTGCATACGCGCCCCGCCAGAAGCGGAGAAGCAGATCAGCGGACAGTTATCTTCCAGCGCCTGCTCAACGGCACGGACAAAACGCGCGCCGACCACAGAGCCCATGGAGCCGCCCATAAACGCGAACTCGAATGCAGCAGCAACGACCGGCATACCGTGCAGCGTGCCTTTCATTACCACCAGCGCATCTTTCTCGCCGGTTTCTTTCTGCGCAGAAGCCAGTCTGTCTTTGTACTTTTTGGAGTCACGAAACTTCAGCACATCTTTCGGCTCAAGCTCGCTACCCAGTTCCACAAGAGAACCTTCATCTAACAGGCTATGCAGGCGATTGCGCGCCGACATGCGCATATGATGGTCACACTTCGGACAGACCTCAAGATTACGTTCCAGCTCAGCACGGTATAAAACCTGACCGCAGCTATCACACTTGGTCCACACCCCTTCAGGAATGCTTGCCTTGCGGGTGGGAGTAATGTTGCTTTTAATTCGTTCAATCCAGCTCATTGGTGACCTTTCTGCCTGAACCCTAGTCAGCTTTGTTATAAGGGGCGCATAATGCCATTTTTGCCCCTAACAGACCATGAATGTTGCACATTAAAACATAACAGCCCGAAACTTTGGATAAAAAAGTGGTCGAACCGCTGAGTTACTTTCTATTTTGCAGCCCGTGACGCAGCGCGTTTATGGCGAATCACTTCAATTATGCCCGGCAATACGGAAAGGACGATGATCGCCACAATCAGTAATTTCAGGTTTTCCTGAACGATCGGCAGATCGCCGAACAGATAGCCTGCATAGGTGAACAGCAATACCCACAGCAGCGCGCCTGCGACGTTATACATCGCAAAATGACGGTAGGACATGTGTCCCATACCGGCAACAAACGGTGCAAATGTACGCACGATAGGTACGAAACGCGCGAGGATAATCGTTTTGCCGCCATGACGCTCGTAGAACGCATGGGTTTTATCCAGGTAACTGCGACGGAAAATTTTAGAGTTCGGGTTACTGAAGAGTTTTTCACCGAACAAACGGCCAATCGTGTAGTTCACCGCATCGCCGATAATCGCCGCCACAATCATCAACATCACCATCAGATGAACATTGAGATCGTTAGTTGGCAGCGCAGAAAGCGCGCCAGCGACAAACAGCAGCGAGTCTCCCGGCAGGAACGGCGTCACCACCAGCCCGGTTTCGCAGAACAGGATCAGAAACAGAATCGCGTATACCCAGATACCGTATTCCGCAACCAGCTCCGCCAGATGCACATCAATGTGCAGGATAAAATCGATAAGAAAGTAAATCAGGTCCATAGTTTTGCCTTTATACGACTCAAATTAGTCCGCCAGAAATAGCGGGCCCATAGGCGGTTTTGGCAGGTCGAACCGTTCCGGGTAATCTACTGCAACCAGATACAGTCCTTCCGCTTTCGCCGTTGCCGCTGCCAGCGTTCTGTCCTTCGCCGCTAGCAGTTCTGCTATCCAGCTCTCCGGCTGGTTGTTGGCGCCTACTTCCATCAGGCTGCCGACAATATTCCTGACCATATGATGTACAAAGGCATTCGCTTTAATATCCACCACCACATATGCACCAAAACGTTCAACGTTAATGTGCATCACGTTACGCCACGGTGTGCGCGACTGACACTGCACCGCCCGAAACGAAGTAAAATCATTTTCGCCAATCAAACACTGGGCCGCACGATGCATACGCTCAGCGTCCAGCGGTTCATAGTAATGGGTTACCCCTTTACCTAAAACCGCAGGGCGCAACCGATGATTGTAGATGATGTAGCGATAACGGCGAGCCGTGGCGCTAAATCGGGCATGGAAATCATCGGGTACAGCTTTCACCCAGCGCACAGCGATGTCACCAGGTAAATTCGCATTTACCCCCAGTGTCCAGGCTGCATCTTTACGCTGGGCAGTCGTTTCAAAGTGCACGACCTGCCCTGTGCCATGAACGCCCGCATCCGTGCGTCCCGCACAAAAGACAGTGATGCGTTCATTCGCCACCTGAGAGAGCGCTTTTTCCAGTTTTTCCTGAACGCTACGCACTTCGTTCTGGCGCTGCCAGCCATAATATTTGCTGCCGTCATACTCAATGCCCAGCGCAATTTTATGGGTTGACGGCTGTTGCAGGTCAGACATTAGTACAGGTACTCCTGCACCAGTTTTTCCGCAATTTTTACCGCCATCAACGCGCCACCAAAGCGTACGTTGTCTGCCACAGACCAGAACTGAACCTGTTCCGGCATCCCGTAATCGTTATGCACACAGCCAACTGAAAGGTGCGGAGTACCTGACGCATCGCCAACCTGCGTCGGGATATAGGTCTCTTCTGACAACACTACGTCCTCACCGCGTGAAAACGCATCACGTGCTTCTTCCGCCGCCAACGGACGCAGAGCTTCAAAATTCACCATCTGTGCGTGGCCATAAAATACCGGCGACTGCACGATGCTGGCGGAGATAAGCAGCCCGTCGTCCTGCATAATTTTGCGCACTTCATCGACGATACGGCGCTCTTCGCGCACGCTACCTTCGCGATCCGGCAGCAGCGGCAGCATGTTGAACGCCAGCTGACGGCCAAAGAAATCGTCATCGTCAATCGGGATGCCGTTCAGTAGTTTCGCGCTCTGTCCGGCAAGCGCATCTACGGCTTTTTTACCGTGAGCGGAAGCGGAAATAATATTGGTCACCGTAATACGTGACAGCCCGCCGTCATCAATTAGCGGCTTCAGCGCAGACAGCAGTTGGCTGGTCAGGCTGGAAGGGACCGCAATCACATTGCGGTTGCGGTAATCCGCCAGTACGAACGGGTTAACGTCCGGAACCACCAGTGGAACGTCCGGCTCAAGCGCGAACAGGCCACTGCTGTCGATAACCAGGCAACCGGCATTGGTCGCTTCTTCCACCCATGCGGCGGTGGCTTCAGCGCCCGCAACAAAAAATGCCAGTTGCGCCTGCGTCCAGTCAAAGTCTACAACGTCCTGAACAAGGACCGATTTACCGTTAAAACGTAGATGCTCACCTGCGCTTTCATTACGCGCCAGCGCATAAATTTCACCGACCGGGAACTGGCGTTCAGCCAGCGTATCGAGCAGGGCTTCGCCTACGGCGCCCGTTGCGCCCAGAATGGCAATATTCCAGCCTTCAGACATGGTGATTTACTCCAGAAATACGTAAGCGTCCCTGTCGCATTATTCGACAGGGAGCATTAAGAAGACATTAATGTGCCGGGTGATAAACAGCGTTAAAACCTAGCTTACACAGCAAGGCAGCAGCCGTTGCGTCGTCACACATCACGTATAAAGACGACCATTCACGGCGCTCAAGATAATTTTTACGCAGCTTATCAAACTCACCCGGAATTCCAGCGACTTTACGCAGCGGCGCATCATCGCGGCGCACATCATACACTAAATGCACCAGCCTTTTCAGCGTTGGCTGATCTAACGGGCCATGCAGAGTGATACGACCAAATTCCGGCGCAGGTAACAGGGTATTGAGCGCAACGTGTTGTTCGCGACCAATAAACTTGCTAAAAGCCTCAAAGACCTGCGTGGTGCCGCGCGCTTTTCCTTCCAGGGTATACCCGGCAATGTGCGCCGTGCCGATATCGGCTTTCTCCAGCAATGCCACATTGAGATCCGGCTCCCCTTCCCAGACATCCAGCACGACGCTCAGCGACTGCCCGGCATTCAATCGGTTCAGCAATGCCGTATTGTCGATGACCGGCCCGCGGCAGGCGTTGATCACAATGGTGCCCGGCTTCAGCCGGCTAATCAGCGCATCATCTGCCAGGTGCAGCGTTTTGTACGGTCCGTCTTTAAACAGCGGCGTATGGAAAGTCAACACATCGGCTTGCTCTACCAGTTCGTCGAGCGAGCGGAAATCTCCCTCGTCACCGCGATCGGCTCGCGGCGGATCGCACAGCAGCGTGCGGATCCCCAGTGCTTCCAGACGTGCCTGCAAACGGCCGCCCACATTGCCCACGCCTACGATGCCTACAGTACGATCGCGTAACGCAAACCCGTCGCGCTCCGCCAGCATCAGCAACGCTGAAAAAACATATTCTACGACCGCAATCGCGTTACAGCCGGGCGCTGCGGAAAAGCCGATCTTCGACTGCGCAAGCCATGCTTCATCCACATGGTCCGTGCCTGCGGTTGCCGTGCCGACAAATTGAACCGGTTTTCCGCTAAGCAGTGATTCATTTACTTTCGTCACCGAGCGCACCATTAAGGCATCCGCATCATCCAGTTCGGCAACGGGAATCGGGCGACCGGGAACCGCTTTGACCTCCCCCAAACGACTGAACAGTTCGCGGGCATAGGGCATATTTTCATCAACGAGGATTTTCACGTCTTTCGCACCTGTTTGAGAACGAGAGTTAACCGGGCAAGTGTGCCATAATCTCGCCGCCAGGCATACTGCGAGACCTGGTCAGCACAGATTTAAGGAACAGAGATGATGCAGCCCATTTCAGGTACACCCGCACGCCCTCCCGGCGAAGGCCAAAATGCCCCTTCTGCTGCGGGTGAACAACCGTTATCCACACAACAACGTACCGTGCTGGAACGACTGATTACCCGTCTGATTTCACTCACCCAACAGCAAAGCGCCGAGGTGTGGGCCGGAATGAAGCACGATCTGGGCGTCAAAAGTGATACACCGCTGCAATCACGTCACTTTCCTGCCGCGGAGCAAAACCTGAATCAGCGGCTGGGTGTTGCTCAGCAAAATCATGCTAATCGTCAGGTTCTCTCACAGCTCACTGAATTACTGAGTCAGGGAAATAACCGCCAGGCGGTAAGTGATTTTATCCGTCAGCAGTATGGGCAAACGGCGCTCAGCCAGCTCACGCCTGAGCAGTTGAAGAACGTGCTCACGCTGCTGCAACAAGGGCAGCTTTCTATACCGCAACCGCAACAGCGCCCGGCCACCGATCGTCCGTTATTACCCGCAGAGCACAATACGCTGAACCAGTTGGTTACCAAACTGGCGGCGGCCACGGGAGAGTCAGGTAAGATGATCTGGCAGTCAATGTTAGAGCTGTCTGGCGTAAAAAGCGGTGAGCTGATCCCCGCCAAACAGTTTACTCATCTGGTCACCTGGCTGCAGGCGCGCCAGACGCTCAGCCTGCAAAGCGCCCCGACGCTACAAACGCTCCAGGCGGCCCTGAAGCTGCCATTAGAGCCGAATGAGCTGACGGCAATAAAAGAGTACGCGCAGCAGACGTATCAGATCCAACCACAAACGATTCTGACCACGGTGCAGGTGCAGGACTTGCTGAATCAAATCTTCCTGCGCCGCGTAGAACGGGAACGCGAGCTAAACGATCCGCGCCATCTTCAGCCTATTTACAGCCCGTTCGCGCCGATGATTGAAACGGTTAAATCTCTGTCGGCACGACCGGGATTGCTGTTTGTCGCGTTAATGATCGCATTAGCCATTTTCTGGCTGGTCGCTTAACCTTTGCTCAGCGTAAGCAGCGTCACGACAATCCCCACCACGGCGGATATCGCTCCGGCAAGGAATACCGAGGGATAACCGTACGCGGTGGCCAGCACCCCGGCGACCGGGCCGCTTATGCCGTAGGAGATATCCTGAAACGCGGCGTAACCGCCCAGCGCCGTACCGCGAACCTGCGCGGGCACTCGCTTCACAACCTCTACGCCCAATGCCGGGAAGATAAGCGAACATCCTGCCCCGGTTAATGCCGCCCCGAGCAGCGCAATCCATGCTGATGGGGCCTGCCACAGCAGAATCAGCCCCGCGGTTTCAACCAGTAAGGAGACAACGGCTACCTTCACGCCTCCGAACCGATCCGGCATCCAGCCAAACAGAATGCGCATCAGCACAAACGCCCCACCAAACGCGGTCAGGGTGAACCCCGCCATCGTCCAGCCGTTGCTGACAAAATAGAGTGAAATAAACGTACCGATCACCGCAAAACCAACGCCCTGCAGCGCCAGGCCCAGGCCCGGTTTCCAGATAAGCCCTACCACGCTCCATAAAGAAGGGCGTTCTCCTGCATGAGCAGGCACTTTGCGAACGGTGCCGTTGAATGCCCATGCCAGCAGCGGTAATACCATTGTCGTTCCCGCCAGCGCCGCGAAGCCAAAGTGGCTATGGATTAGCAAGCCCAGCGGCGCACCGGCGGCCAGCGCACCGTAAATAGCCATCCCGTTCCACGACATCACCTTACCCGAGCGTGTTGGACCGACCAGCCCAAGCCCCCAGGTCAGCGTTCCGGTGAGCAGTTGGCTTTCGCCAAAACCGAGGATCAAACGCCCGACGATTAACAATGCAAATTTTACAGGGACAGAGACAGGCAATAGCGCGGCTAACAACCACGCCGCACCCGCCAACCCACAGGCAAACATCCCCTGTAGCGCCGAACGTTTGGCGCCATATTGATCGGCTAAGCGCCCGGCGTAGCCGCGCGTTAATACCGTTGCCAGAAACTGTACGCCTACGGCGATACCAACCATGGTGTTGCCATAGCCCAGCTCCTGATGCACAAACAGAGGAATAACGGGCAAAGGTAGGCCGACCGTCATATAGGTCAGGAAAACTGCAAAAGCGATACGAAACAGCGAAAAGTTCGCCGAAGGTGTTTTTTCTTGTTGGGTTACAGCTGTCATGCGTTACTCCAAAATGCAGAGTAAGGCGAGGAATGTCCACGCCCCCTCTACCTGACTTTCAGGATTAAGGTGCGTTGGATAACGTTAAACGCTTACGCATTATCAGATAGATAATGTTGAGTGCGAAGTCTGCCTGTGAGCCACTAAATTTGTCAACCCTGAAATCTCACCAGGTCGGTTCACGGTAAAGACGACTTTTCGTCGAATAAAAAAGGAAATACCGCATCAATTCCTTTTGTGCCAAACAGTCCGGTCACCTGCTTGCGCTGCCCCGGCGTCAGCAGTCTGAACATCATATCCCAGATCTCTTTCGGTTCCGCTTCCTGTACGGAACGGCTCTCTAAGGCCAGCACCTTTTCAGTTTCTTTCAGGTAAGGACGGAGATACAAAGGGAAAATGGAGATATGAAACTCCTCAGCCTTTGATTTAACACGTTTGCGCTTCACGCCCTCTTTGCCTTCACTGTACATGTTTAAACGGGAACGAACCGCAGGCGCGCTTCCTGGAAACCCCGGTAATTCAAGACATTCCTTTACCGTGAACCACTCTTTTGCCATTAGTTTCTTTCCTTTCTGCCTGTGGAATAAAAAATATTTTTTCTTTTGCGCGAAATTTCAGTTTTATTCTGGCAATATTCCAGTGACCAAAAAGAAAGTTACATTCTTTTGTTTCTCTGGTTTATACCCTGAAAAATATCGGCGCCGATAACACATTTCCTTAGGATTACAGAATGGAACACAAAAGCCAAGACTGGCATCGTGCAGATATTAAAAGTGCACTGGAAAAAAAAGGAATCACGCTCAGAGATCTTTCTCGTGCGGCTGGATTATCGCCCGATTCACTGCGCAATGTATTTACCCGAAGCTGGCCCAGAGCGGAGCAGATCATTGCGCAGGCGCTCGAAACCTCGCCAGACGTGATTTGGCCGTCACGCTATCCACGCCAGCAGCCAGAGGATAAAACAAGTAATACTGAATATTAAATAGATCACTCGTAATTTATCGAGCATATAAATTAATAAATATCCCAGCTTAATATATTGAGAATATTAATAGCACTATTTGCCATTTCCAATTGCGTAAATACTGTTAAAGCATCACGTAATTGCTATTACGTATGTTATTAACAGGAGTCGTTATGAGTTGGGATAAAAAGGTGGCGGTCAATTACGCCAAATCGCACGCGAGTTCACATTCACAAGGGCGCTGTGCGGAATATACCCGCAAAGCTGTTCAGGCAGGCGGCGTTACTCTTGGGCGCACTTACCATGCCAAAGATTATGGTCCGATGCTGAAAAACGCCGGTTTCAGCGCCATTGGCGCGCTTGAAGAGCCGCGCGAAGGGGATGTCATCATCATTCAACCTTATGCTAATGGAAACCCGAGCGGTCACATGGCGATATATGACGGTCATGACTGGTATTCCGACTTCAAACAGCGAGACATGTGGGCCGGTCCGGGTTATCGGACCGCAAAGCCGTCATACACCATTTACAGGAAGAAGTAATGAAAGCCTTTCCACTGATTGTTCTCATCCTGTTGATTTGTGGCTGTACCCCTTCTCACCGTGACAGCACGCAGGATGTGAAACAGTTCTATCTTTCGTGGATGAAGAACTACACTCAGGATCCGGATGCGCCCCGCGAAACATCAGCATTACTGCAACGCTATGTCGCAAAAGAGGTTATCGGGCGTCTGGCGCTAATTGATACGCTTTATGAGCAGGAGATCGTGCAAGCGGACTACTTTATGTATGTGCAGGATTACGCACCGGCATGGATCCCGCTGTTGCGGGTTGGACAGGCGCAGCCATTCCTCGGCGGTGAAAAACTGAACCTGCAGTTAGGCACTGAGTCAGCCCCTATTCGACTGGAGGTTTATACCCGTTGGGAGGAAGGACGGTGGAAAATTTATCGTGTCCGGGACGCGGGTCGTCATTACGAGCAGCCCATTTACAATGCCGGAGAGATTACGCGAGCCAGAGCATGGTCCGCTGAGATCGCGCCGGAATACGAAAAAATGCCGAAGTAAACACAGTAAAAAGGGAGCCTGTTGGCTCCCTTTTTTCGTATTCAAGGAGACTTACGCCTTCAGCTTACGCATAACCAGCGTAGCGTTGGTGCCGCCAAAGCCGAAGCTGTTGGACATCACGGTGGTCAGCGCCTGCTCGGTCGGTTTGGTCACGATGTTCAGACCTGCCGCCTGCTCATCCAGCTCTTCAATGTTGATGCTTGGCGCGATAAAGCCATGTTCCAGCATCAGCAGAGAGTAGATAGCTTCCTGCACGCCAGCCGCGCCCAGTGAGTGACCGGTCATCGCTTTGGTTGCGGAGATTGCCGGGCTGTTGTTGCCAAACACTTCGCGGATTGCGCCCAGTTCTTTCACGTCACCAACCGGAGTCGAGGTACCGTGAGAGTTCAGGTAGTCGATCGGCGTGTCTACACCGTGCATCGCCATCTGCATGCAACGTACTGCGCCTTCGCCAGACGGAGCAACCATGTCTGCGCCATCGGACGTTGCGCCGTAACCGACGATTTCCGCATAGATGTGCGCGCCACGTGCCAGAGCGTGCTCCAGTTCTTCAACCACGACCATACCGCCGCCGCCAGCAATAACGAAACCGTCGCGGTTTGCGTCATAGGTACGGGAAGCTTTTGACGGATCGTCGTTGTATTTGGTAGACAGCGCGCCCATGGCATCGAATTCACACGCCATTTCCCAGCACAGCTCTTCGCCGCCGCCAGCAAAAACGATATCCTGTTTGCCCAACTGAATTTGTTCTACCGCGTTGCCGATGCAGTGCGCAGATGTCGCACAGGCAGAACTGATGGAGTAGTTTACGCCGTGGATTTTGAACGGCGTTGCGAGGCAGGCAGAAACGCCGGACGCCATCGCTTTGGTGACCACATACGGGCCAACCGCTTTCAGACCACGTGGGCTACGCATTGCGTCAGCGCCGAACACCTGAAAACGTGGGGAGCCGCCGCCGGAACCTGCAATCAGGCCAACGCGCGGGTTGTTCTGGTAATCTTCTGCAGCAAGGCCGGCATCAGCCACTGCCTGCTCCATTGATAGGAATGCATAGATGGATGCGTCGCTCATGAAGCGCACTACTTTGCGGTCAATGAGGCCAGTGGTATCCAGTTTTACGTTGCCCCAAACGTGGCTACGCATGCCGGAGTCCTTCAGCTCCTGAGAGAAAGTGATCCCTGAACGTCCTTCACGCAGAGATGCCAGGACTTCCTGCTGGTTATTACCGATGCTGGAAACGATGCCCAAGCCAGTAATCACTGCACGTTTCATTCAATACCTCTGTAAGTCGCACTATTTTAAAGTTTCGAGTGGCACAATAGCGTACACTTGTACGCCGAACAAGTCCGATCAGCCATTTTATGTGGAAATTTGCGCAGCCAGGCACTCATCGCTAAGATCGGGGCACAGCCTGTCAGACGAGTAACTTACGTGAAACAATACGCTATACAACCTGCCAACCTTGAATTCAACGCTGAGGGTACACCTGTTTCCCGAGATTTTGACGATGTCTATTTTTCTAATGATAACGGGCTGGAAGAGACACGTTACGTCTTTCTCGGCGGTAACCATCTCGCACAACGATTCCCTGCGCATTCACGTCCCCTCTTCGTGGTGGCAGAAAGCGGGTTTGGCACCGGACTTAACTTCCTCACGCTCTGGCAGGCATTTGCCGATTTTCGCGATACCCATCCAGAAGCTACCCTGGAAAGATTACATTTCATCAGCTTTGAAAAATATCCGCTGACGCGAGAAGATCTCACCTTAGCCCACCAGCACTGGCCAGAACTTGCCCCGTGGGCCACGGCACTGCAAGAACAATGGCCGCTGCCGCTGGCGGGATGTCATCGCCTGCTGCTTGATGATGGGCGCGTCACGCTGGATCTGTGGTTTGGCGATATTAACGAACTGACCAGTACGCTGGATGACTCTCTGAATCAAAAGGTGGACGCCTGGTTCCTGGACGGTTTCGCACCGGCAAAAAACCCGGATATGTGGACGCCAACGCTGTTTAACGCGATGGCCCGACTGGCTCGTCCCGGCGGGACGCTGGCAACCTTTACCTCGGCAGGCTTTGTACGTCGGGGGTTGCAGGAAGCCGGGTTTACAATGCAAAAATGCAAAGGCTTTGGGCGCAAACGCGAAATGCTCTGTGGCGTGATGGAACAGACTCAGGCGCTCACGTCCTCGGCGCCATGGTTTGCGCGTACGGGAACAGATAAGCGCGAAGCCGCCATTATTGGTGGAGGAATTGCCAGCGCATTGCTGTCACTGGCGTTATTGCGCCGCGGCTGGCAGGTCACGCTGTATTGCGCCGACGATAAACCTGCCGGGGGCGCATCCGGTAATCGCCAGGGGGCGCTCTACCCCCTACTTAGCAAACATGACGCAGCCATTAATCTCTTTTTCCCCACTGCGTTTACCTTCGCCCGTCGACTGTATGACACCCTCCCCGTTGAGTTCGCGCATGACTGGTGCGGCGTGACGCAACTCGCGTGGGATGAGAAAAGCCAGCAAAAAATCACCCAGATGCTGTCCCTTGAACTGCCCGCTGCGCTCGCCGTCGGGGTTGACGCACAGCAGGTTTTACAAACAACAGGTGTGGAAACCGGATGCGGCGGGATTCAGTATCCGGCCGGAGGATGGCTGTACCCGGCGCAGTTAACCGCCGCGGTACTGGACTATGCAACAACCCTGGGATTACGCACCCGCTACCAACATACGCTGGCCTCACTGACTCGCCAGACAGCAAGCTGGCAATTGCAGTTTTCCAGTGGAGAAACCGCCTCTCACGCAGCAGTCGTTCTGGCTAACGGCCATCTCATTAGCAGCTTTGAGCAAACGCAGCCGCTACCGGTGTACTCCGTGGGCGGTCAGGTGAGTCATATTCCCACCACACCTGCACTTTCAGCGTTACGTCAGGTGCTGTGCTATGACGGCTACCTCACGCCGCACAACCCGCAAAATCAGCAGCACTGCATTGGCGCCAGCTATCATCGAGGGAGTGAAGAGACAGCGTATCGCGAGGACGATCAGCAACAAAACCGTCAACGCTTAATCGACTGCTTCCCGAACGCTGTGTGGGCAAAAGAGGTAGACGTTAGTGACAATGCCGCCCGCTGTGGGGTGCGCTGCGCCACGCGCGATCACATGCCAATGGTCGGCAACGTCGCGGACTATGACGCCACGCTCAGCCAGTACACTACACTTGCTGCAGACAAAGAGCACGCCGTAAGCGCGCCGGTTTATTCCGATTTATTTATGCTGGGCGCGCTGGGATCGCGCGGGCTGTGTACTGCCCCGCTGTGTGCAGAAATTCTGGCGTCGCAAATGAGCAATGAACCGATTCCCATGGATGCCAGCACGCTGGCGGCGCTAAATCCAAATCGTCTGTGGGTCAGGAAGTTATTGAAGGGTAAAGCGGTGAAATAAAAGGATGGGATGCCCTCTCGTCATGGCCTGATGACGCTACGCTTATCAGGCCTACAAACACCCCAACAAGGTTGGCCGGATAAGACACCAGAGCGTCGCCATCCGGCACAATTTACCGCAATTATTGTGCAGTAGCCTTCTGGAACAGAGTGTCCCACATTTCTTTCACTAACGCCTGGTCACGCGGCGATAGTTCGCCTGCGCTGATGGCTTTTTCCAGGCTGCTGGTCACATTGGCGTACAATGCCTCAGCGGAATGGTCCTCGCCAGCGTCCAGTTCGGCCACGGCCAGCGTCAGGTGTCCACGCAAATAACCACTGGCAAACAACTCATCATCGCTGGCGTGCTCTACCATATCGTCGATTAATGCCAGAATGCGTGATTCAAACTCCGCGATCATCTTCTTTCCTCATTGTAAACGTGGCAGCGACTTCAGTTGAGCGCTTCGGGCCACGGGAATTGTTCCGCCTTAAGTTCAGGCGTGTGATAATAATTCTGTAACGCGTTAATGAAGCGCGCCGGACGTTCAGGGATCCCCTTTTCCAGGTACTCCATCACCTGAGCATGAACACGGCGCTGGAATACCACGCGATCCGGTTCAAAGTCCCCTTCAAGGTTGTCGCAACTGACGTTAAACGGGTAGCCCGCCGCCATGCAAAACAGCCAGTCAAACGCCTGCGGCTTCACTTCCACGTCTTCAAACTGGCATTGCGTCTTCGCGTCGCGTCCGTCCGGACAGTACCAGTAACCGAAGTCGACCAGTTCACGCCGCGCCTTACCGGCGATGCACCAGTGTGAAATTTCGTGTAACGCGCTGGCGTAATAGCCATGCGCAAAAACGATACGGTGATACGGTAATTCCGCATCCGCAGGAAGATAGATCGGTTCGTCATCGCCTTTAATCAGACGGGTATTAAATTCATCGGCAAAGCAGCCGTTAAAAATCTCAATTAACTGTTCGTAGTGATGGGTATTATTCATTAGTTCATCCCCAGCCAGTGGAGAATCTCCTGTCCATGATTATCATAAAGTAGCTTGGCGCTCATCACGGCGGAGACAATGACGATCATTGGCCGAATGAGTTTTTGTCCTTTACTGAGCACCAGCCGTGAGCCCATCCGTGCGCCAATAAACTGGCCAATGAGCATCACAAATCCGGTCGCCCAAATCACTTTGCCGCCGAGGGCAAACAGCAACAGCCCGCCGATATTCGATGTGGCATTTAATACTTTGGCGTGGGCCGTCGATTTCGCCAGGTTGTAGCCGCACAGCATGACAAAGGCCAGCGCGTAGAACGACCCCGCAGCCGGACCAAAAAAGCCATCGTAAAA
This sequence comes from Citrobacter sp. 21OH12SH02A-Citro, assembly GCF_027919895.1. Classification (NCBI taxonomy): domain Bacteria; kingdom Pseudomonadati; phylum Pseudomonadota; class Gammaproteobacteria; order Enterobacterales; family Enterobacteriaceae; genus Citrobacter; species Citrobacter sp. 21OH12SH02A-Citro. The sequence goes on along the minus strand of NZ_CP114801.1, from coordinate 1,506,034 downwards.
GCCGACGCAGCCCCCGGCCACCAGCGCGAAAGGCAACCCATGCAACCGACGCTGTCGGTCCTCCTCCCCCACTTTAGGCATCAACAGAAAGTAAAGGCCAATACAGATAACCAGAACCGGCAGGATCTGGCGCAGAATATCTGACTGCACATGCTGAACCAACAGCGCGCCGCTCATTGAGCCGATAAAAGTCATGAAGATATTGAGCTTCTGATCCGCCAGATTAACCACGCCACGGCGAATAAAATAGAGGGAGGAAGAGATAGATCCTCCACAGGCCTGTAGCTTATTGGTGGCCAGCGCTTGCGCGGGTGGCATCCCGGCCGCCATCAATGCCGGGATAGTGAGTAAACCACCGCCTCCGGCCAGAGAATCAATAAAACCTGCCAGCATCGCCACGAAAAAAAGCACACCTAACAGCAGTGGCGACACCATAAACAGAGAGGCAAAATGATCCATTAGAGTACATGCTCGTCCAGTAGCGCCTGGCAGGAAGGCGGCAACGGCGGCGGTGTCTTCTTCTCAGGCTTGGTGGTTCCAGGTTTCGGAGGTTCGAACCAGCTTTGCAGCTCCGCGCCGCAGCCGTCACCCGGTGGTGGTAACGGTTGATCTTCGCACTCAAGACTGTCGGCAGGACAACGTAACCGTACGTGCATATGCGCACGATGCTGGAACCATGGCCGCACTTTACGCAACCAGTCCCTGTCGGTCCCTGCATCCAGACAAAGTTGCTGCTTAATCGCCGGATTCACGAAAATACGCGTGACTTCATTATCTTTTGCCGCCAGCCTGATCAGGCTGAAAATCTCCGGCTTCCAGAGTGACGGCACGACACGTTTGCCATCCTGTGAGACCAGATCTAACGCCTGCGGCCGCAGCAGTTGCGACTGGGTCCAGCGGGTTTTCGGCAGTTGCAGGAAAATATCTACATCCAGTCCCGTCTGGTGGCTGGCGTGACCGCCATTGAATCGCCCACCGGCCGGCATGCCCATATCGCCGATTAACACCGTACCCAGCCCCAGATTGTTGGCCTGATTACTCAGACGCTGGATAAACATCACCAGATCCGGATGGCCAAAGTAACGGCGCTGATCGGTGCGCATCACCTGATAGTGTTCTGACTGTACAGGCAGCGTATCTGCGCCAACAATACAGCCATTGGAGAACGCGCCGATAGACTGCGCGCTGCCTGCAACCGGATGGGTAATTTTCTGCCAGGGCGTCGCCGCCAGACAGGCGGTGCTGGCAAACAGAGCCAGCGCCGCAAGTGCCGTTTTTTTCATCTCTTACCAGCGTGGAATATCGGTCTTCACGTCCGCATTTTGCGCCCGCTGACGCAGCAGGTGATCCATCAACACGATCGCCAGCATCGCTTCGGCGATTGGCACGGCGCGGATCCCAACACACGGATCGTGACGACCTTTGGTGATCATTTCGACTTCTTCACCAAAGCGATTAATAGTGCGCCCTGGAACGGTAATACTGGAGGTCGGTTTCAGCGCCATATGAGCAATGATTTGTTGCCCACTGCTGATCCCACCAAGAATGCCGCCCGCATGATTACTCTGGAAACCTTCTTTGGTGATTTCATCACGGTTCTGGCTGCCGCGCAGTGCAACAACGTCAAAACCGTCGCCAATCTCAACACCTTTAACGGCGTTAATGCTCATCAGCGCGTGAGCGATATCAGCATCCAGGCGGTCAAATACAGGTTCGCCTAGACCCGCTGGTACCCCGCTTGCAACCACGGTCACCTTCGCCCCGATGGAGTCGCCCTCTTTCTTCAGCCCACGCATCAGTTCGTCCAGCGCCTCGAGTTTATCCGGATCTGGACAAAAGAACGGGTTAAGTTCCACCTGGGACCAGTCTTTGATCTCCAGCGGAATATCACCCATCTGCGTCAGACAGCCGCGAATTTCAACGCCGAACTTTTCCGCCAGATATTTTTTGGCAATCGCTCCGGCCGCAACGCGCATCGCCGTTTCACGTGCGGATGAGCGTCCGCCGCCACGGTAGTCACGCAGGCCATACTTCTGCTCATAGGTATAGTCGGCGTGTCCTGGACGAAAAACGTCCTTAATCGCACCGTAATCCTGTGAACGCTGATCGGTATTTTCGATCAACAGGCCAATGCTGGTGCCGGTGGTAACGCCCTCGAACACGCCGGAGAGGATTTTCACCTGATCCGGCTCACGACGCTGCGTAGTGTAGCGCGATGTGCCCGGACGGCGTCTGTCGAGATCGTGCTGCAGGTCAGCTTCTGTCAGAGAAATGCCCGGCGGAACACCATCGACAATACAACCGAGCGCCAGCCCGTGTGATTCACCGAAAGTGGTTACGCGAAAGAGTTGCCCAATTGTGTTTCCTGCCATCACGGCTCCGTTATGAGTGTTGTGTATGTGCGCGTGTATTTAGTCTTTATAAATGCTGAAGTGCTCGCGAGCAGCAACTAACTGCTCTTTGGTCAGCATGAATACACCTTCACCGCCGTTGTCGAACTCCAGCCAGGTGAACGGTACATCCGGGTATTGCTCTATCAGATGTACCATGCTGTTTCCGACTTCACAAATCAGAATACCGTTATCTGACAGATAGTCCGGAGCGTTACCCAGAATGCGGCGGGTAAGTTTCAGTCCATCGCTGCCGGACGCCAGACCCAACTCAGGTTCATGACGATATTCGTTTGGCAGATCGGACATATCTTCCGCATCGACATACGGCGGATTGGTCACAATCAGGTCATACTGGACTTTCAGCAGATCGCGGAACAGATCGGAACGGATCGGCGTAACATGATGGATCAGGCCGTGCTCTTCAATATTGTGTTCGGTCACCGCCAGCGCGTCGGTGGAAATATCCACCGCATCCACTTCGGCCTCCGGGAAAGCATAGGCGCAGGCAATGGCAATACAGCCGCTGCCGGTACACATATCAAGGATATGCTGTGGCTGCTCATTAATAAGGCCCGCAAAGCGGTTATTAATAAGCTCGCCAATCGGCGAACGTGGTACCAGCACGCGTTCATCAACATAAAACTCATGCCCGCAGAACCAGGCTTTGTTGGTCAAATAAGCGACTGGAATGCGCTCGTTGACGCGGCGAATCACGCGTTCAACAATGCGATGGCGCTCGCTGGAAGTCAGACGCGCGGTACGCATATCTTCTGGAATATCCAGCGGCAGATAAAGTGACGGCAGCACCAGTTGTACGGCCTCGTCCCATGGGTTATCCGTGCCATGGCCATACCAGATATTCGCCGCGCTAAAACGGCTGACCGCCCAACGCAACATGTCCTGAATGGTATGCAGTTCACTCACTGCTTCATCGACGAAAATTTTATCCACGTATTCCTCCAGGGCATGCTCGTATTAATTTCGGCGGCTAGTTTGCCACGAAGACGGCGATAAATCAGCATTCACACAGGGCCTGAGCGCGAAAATTGCGTTTTAAGCGATCGGATGCCCGCCGAGTCGGGTTAAACTAACGAAAAATAAAAGATGAGACTCTCGAATGAAAAAGAAAACATCGCTCAGCGAGGAGGATCAGACGCTGTTTCGCCAGCTGATGACCGGCACGCGTAAAATTAAACAGGACACCATTGTTCACCGACCGCTACGTAAAAAAATTACCGAGGTTCCGGTTAAAAGGCTGCTGCAGGAACAAGCTGATGCCAGTCACTATTTCTCGGACGAGTTTCAGCCGCTGCTGAATACGGACGGCCCGGTAAGATATCTGCGTGCCGACGTCAGCCATTTCGAACTGAAGAAAATGCGCCGTGGCGATTACTCCCCGGAGCTGTTTCTCGATCTGCACGGGCTGACCCAGCAGCAGGCCAAACAGGAGTTAGGCGCGCTGATTGCCGCCTGTCGTCGCGAGCATGTGTTTTGCGCTTGCGTAATGCATGGTCACGGAAAACATATTCTTAAGCAGCAAACGCCGCTCTGGCTGGCGCAGCATCCGCACGTGATGGCCTTTCATCAAGCGCCAAAAGAGTACGGTGGCGACGCCGCGCTGCTGCTACTGATTGAAGTGGAAGAGTGGCAACCGCCCGAACTTCCCTGATGCAGAAAAACAGAAAGAGCCGCATTTGCGGCTCTTTGATTTTCCGGATGACGGCTGTGCCTTATCCGATTCCAGGCTTTTTAAATCGCTTTTGCCATTTTCAGGTTACACGGGCTCATCTGCCAGTTAAAAGTCCCCTTCCCGCTCTCATCAAGCGTTACGCTGGCAATCGCTGATGTGGTAAACATCGGCGGTGTTTCGCCAGGGCAAAGTTCAGACACCAGATACCCCACTAAAGGTAAGTGAGAGATGACCAGCGCCGTGGCGATACCTTCATTGGCCAGAGCCTGTAAATAGGCGCTGACCAGACCGACATCGCCGCAGGGAGTCAGCTCCGGCAAAACATCCACACCGGTTGGCAGGTTCATACATTCCCCCACCACATCCAGCGTTTGTTCGGCTCGTAGGAACGGGCTCACCAGAACACGTTCGATATCCACTTTTTGACCTTTCAGCCAGTTCGCCATCAGGCGAGATTCGTCACAACCACAGGAGGTTAAGGGACGAACCGAATCACTGGCGGCATCGAGGGCTGCGTCGCCGTGACGCATGATAAAAACTTGCATATTGCACCGCTTTTGTTAACCAGAATCACCGACACCTTTATCCACAGCCCCTATTGACCGTGGTAACGATGTGGTGGCCGGCATTGTGCCTTATCCATTCACCGAATGAAACGCTGTTTTTTACCTCAACGGCGTAAGTATAGTCAATCTCTGTTTACATTTTGAGCGCGACCCATACATTCAGTGCGGATTCATCCTACCTTTGACCTCATGAATTCAGGTCAGTTTCCCCATTACTCCAGAATCTTTCACCGCGTTCCGACATCTGCAATAACTGCTCACACGGCGTAAACCGCGAGCCGTATTGCGTGGTCAGTCGTTGCAGAGCAGCAACCACTTCACCCGCGCCGAGCGAATCCATATACCGGAACGGGCCGCCGAGGAAGGGCGGAAAACCAATACCAAATACAGCGCCGATATCGCCATCACGCGCGCTGCGGATAATCTTCTCATCGAAACAGCGTGCTGCTTCATTGAGCATTAACATGACGCACCGCTCAGCGATCTGCGCGGCGGTGAGTCGGCCCTGCCCCTGGACGCCAATAAGCGTATAAATTGCAGGGTCGACCTGTTTTTTGCTTTTACGCCCTTTCGCTCCATAAAGATAGAAACCCCGACCATTTTTTCTACCTTTGCGATCGTCATTCAAAATTGAAGCAACAACATTTGCAGGCGCGCTAAAACGTTCTCCATATGCAGCCTCAAGCACTGGTATAATTTTAGTGCCCGTATCAATTCCGACCTCATCCAAAAGTTGGATTGGCCCGACCGGAAAACCAAACTTAACCAGCGCGGCGTCAATGGCTTCAACCCGCTCGCCTTCGGTCAGCATACGAATAGCTTCGTTAATGTATGGCGCTAAAATGCGGTTAACATAAAATCCGGCCTTATCTCTGACCACTATCGGCGTTTTGCCCTGCTTTTTCGCCAGTTTAACGGTTGTGGCAATTGTCTGCTCAGAGGTCGTGGCATGCGGGATAACCTCGACCAGCGGCATTTTTTCCACCGGGCTAAAGAAGTGCAAACCAATTACTTGTTGAGGCCTGGCAGCGTTCGCCGCAATATCGCCAATTGGCAAAGATGAGGTGTTAGAGGCAAAAATGGTATGAGATGCGCAATTTTGCTCAACTTCTGCCACCATCTGTTGTTTTAACGCCAGATCTTCAAATACGGCTTCAATAACCAGATCGCGATGAGCGAAGCCACGATAATCGGTTGATCCCGAAATCAGCGCCAGCTGTTTATCACGCTCGCTGGCTTTGATATGACGGCGGCGAACCTTCGTTTCAAGCTGATCCCAGCTGTACTTCAGCGCGTGGTTGATTCCCTTGGCATTTATATCTTTGATACGCACTGGCAAGCCGCCTTTACAGGCCGTCACATAGGCAATACCGCCCCCCATCAGACCGCCGCCCAAAATGCCTACACTGTTTAGCGGGCCGGGCTTCACATCACTTCCGGGATCCTTTTTCACATCGGTGTTGGCAAAAAAGATGTGCCGCAGCGCCTGAGACTGAGATGTCATCGCCAGTTCGCCAAACGCGCGGGCTTCGGCGTCGTAACCGCTGCTGCTGCCTTGCGCCAGGCCGGTTTCGATGACCTCAAGGATACGTTCTGTTGCAGGGTAGTTGCCCTGCGTTTTTTGCGCCGTCTTTTTACTGGCCATGCGGAATAACAGCGCCCGCCCCAGCGGCCCCGCTAGCACACGCTCTCGCACCGGCAGAGTACGGTGTGCGGGACTGTCCTTTTTGGCCAGTTCTACGGCCGCTTCCAGCAAAATGGTATGCGGTACAATTTCATCCACTAAACCCACTTTCAGCGCCTGTTTTGCACGTAGTTGTTTTCCGGTGAGGATCATATCCAGCGCGGTACTGACGCCAATCAGACGGGGCAACCGCTGGGTACCGCCAGAGCCGGGCAGCAGACCAAGCTGCACTTCCGGTAAACCCAGTACGGTTTTAGCATCATCGGTACAAATACGATTGTGGCACGCCAGCGCCATCTCCAGGCCACCGCCGAGACAGGCGCCATGAATTGCGGCGATAACGGGGATCGGCAAGGCATTAATTTCCGCCATAATCTGCTGCCCCTGGCGTGCCAGCGTTTCAGCTTCCTGCGCGCTGCGACAGCGACCAATCATGTTGATATCCGCCCCGGCAATGAAGTTATCGGGTTTCGCCGAAATGAACACCACGCCGCGTAATGCTTTGTTATCGCGAATTTGTTTCAGAATGACCCGAACCTGAGAGGCAAATTCCGCCTTCAGGGTATTCATTTTCTCTCCGGGCACATCAATGGTAACCACAGCGACGTTATCCAGACGTACGTTTAGCGTAAAAGCCGATGTCATTTCCATTATTCCGCCTCCAGAACCATTGCCGCACCCAGACCACCTGCTGCACAGGCTGTCACTAAACCAAAACCACCACCACGACGTCGTAACTCATGGAGAGTTTGGGTGATCATGCGAGCACCGGTGGCGGCGAAGGGGTGTCCATAGGCAATCGATCCGCCCAGCACATTAAATTTACTGTCATCAACCTCGCCCGTGGCATGCGCCCTGCCGAGCACTTCGCGGGCAAAACGTTCGCTACCCAGCAGTTGAAGATTCGCCAGCGTTTGTGCGGCAAATGCTTCATGCATATCGATCAGGGTTAAATCAGCCATGGTCAGACCCGCTCTCTCCAGGGCAAGCGGCGTTGACCACGCCGGCCCCAACAGCATGTCCTGCCAGACATCGATGGCGGTAAAGGCAAAACTACGCAGGTATCCCAGCGGCACCAGCCCCAACTCTTTCGCACGCGATTCCGTCATCATAATCACGGCGGCTGCGCCGTCCGTTAGCGGGGTACTGTTCGCCGCGGTAACGGTGCCGTGCTTTCGGTCAAAGGCCGGACGCAGTTTGGCGTAATCGGCCAGCGTAGAGTTACCGCGAATATTGTTATCTTCTGAAAAAGGATCTTTGAAAGGTGGCGCGTAGGTGGTCATCACCTCATCTGCCAGTTTGCCTTCAGACCACGCCTGAGCGGCGCGCTGATGAGAACGGTGCGCCAGGGCATCCTGTTGCTCTCGCGTAATCCCATAAGTTTTGGCCATTTGCTCGGCCGTATCCCCCATGCGTAAACCGGTGGAATACTCGGCGACGGCTGGCGGTACGGGCATCAGGTCACGTAAGCGCAGTCGGGAGAAAAGTTTAAGACGCTGACCGGTGGTCCGGGCCTTATTGACATCCACCAGCATCCGCGCCAGCTTTTTGCTAACGCCAATAGGCAGAACTGACGAGGAGTCCGCACCGCCGGCAATTCCTGCACGAATAGTCCCCGCCATCAGGCTTTCCGCGACATTCGCCACCGCCTGGAAGCTGGTGGCGCAGGCTCGGCTTACGCTGTAGGCATCGGTGTGCACATTCATCCCGGTTCCCAGCACGATTTCACGAGCAATATTTGGGGCCTCGGGCATTTGCACCACCTGGCCAAAGACCAGTTGCTCAATCACATCAGCAGAAATTTCGCTGCGCGCCAGCAGCTCGCCAACGACCATTTTCCCCAAATCTACGGCGGGAATGCCATGAAACGCGGTTGCCTGGCGGGCAAATGGCGTACGCAATCCGCTTACGATGGCGATGCGATCGCCCTGGCGGGTAACCAGCGGTAAAGCCTGACTCATAACACTCCCCTGTAAAAAATAAAAATAAGTGGTCTGACCTGATCACAGTCTTAACCAATTTTTTACATTTAGCCAAGCAGGGAGAAAAGAAAGTGGGAGCTAAGACACAGTGAATAATCACTGACAGTGACGAAAAAGCCCTTGCTACCGGGTAACAAGGGCTTTTAAAGAAGGGATTAACGCAGACCCAGTTGGAAGATCAGCGTTTCAGCTTCACAGGCAAAAACAAAGTCGATATCCAGACGCACACCTTCAGACTCTTCAGTAAAGGTCGAGGTGATTTGGCAAGGCTCAGATTCCACGCCACGCGCCTTCTCAGTCAGAGCGGCCAGCGTTTCTTCTGCCTCTGCACGATTCGCGAACACACGGCTGTATGACGCGGTGCAATCGGAGTTGTCCATGATGGTGCCAACATCCATACAGCAGCAAACCGGGGTTTCATCAGCACTGCATTTACTCATTGTAGATTTCCTCTGTATTCGCACCTGTGGTGCCAGATAAACGATGGGGATATTTTACGCTCCCATTATTCGCCTCTCCAGTCGTTAATTGTATGAAATGGGATAAGTGACCGAAATCACACTTAAAAATGATCTAAAACAAAAATCACCCAAACAGGTGAGTGTGCATACCCGCAATTTTGCCAGCTGGATCGCGTTTCCGAGATCAGAATTGAAAATATTTATAAACATACTTGCAACATTTCAGCTGGTCAGACCTATACTCTCGGCACTGGTCTGATTTCTAAGTTGTACCTCAGACCCTACACTTCGCGCTCCTGTTACGGTATGTAACATTGTTTGTATAAAAATAAATCAATGAGGTTATGGTCATGAGCCAGAAAACCCTGTTTACAAAGTCTGCTCTCGCAGTCGCAGTGGCAATTATCTCCACACAGGCCTGGTCTGCAGGCTTTCAGTTAAACGAATTTTCTTCCTCTGGCCTTGGCCGGGCATATTCGGGTGAAGGCGCTATTGCAGATGATGCAGGTAACGCCAGTCGTAACCCGGCGCTGATTATGATGTTTGACCGCCCTACTTTTTCAGCGGGTGCGGTGTATATCGATCCAGACGTGAATATTTCCGGTAAATCGCCATACACCGGTCGCAGCACCGATGCGGACAACATCGCGCCTACGGCGTGGGTTCCCAATGCTCACTTCGTGATGCCGATCAACGAACAGTTTGGTTGGGGGGCTTCTGTCACGTCAAACTATGGCCTGGCAACCGAATTTAACGATAACTACATCGTCGGCGAATACGGCGGGAAGACCGATCTTAAAACGGTCAACCTGAACCTGAGCGGTGCCTACCGTCTGAATGATAGCTGGAGCTTTGGCGTTGGTTTTAATGCCGTCTATGCCGATGCAAAAATTGAGCGTTATTCCGGTGAACAAACTGCCGCATTGCCAAAAGTCAGCCAGAAAATTGCCAGCCTGAAAGGTGACGAATGGGGTTACGGCTGGAACGCCGGAATTTTGTACGAGCTGGATAAAAATAACCGCTACGGTTTAACGTATCGGTCTGAAGTCAAAATCGACTTCGATGGCGATTACAAGAGCGGCATCCGCACCCAGGCCAACGCGTTACCTGGCGCAGGCACGGCGTTCCCTTGGGGAACCACCAACGCCACCGTCCCAGGTTCTCTGACGCTTAACCTGCCGGAAATGTGGGAACTGTCGGGTTACAACCGCGTTGCACCACAGTGGGCTATTCACTACAGCATGGCTTACACCAGCTGGAGTCAGTTCCAGGAACTGAAAGCAACCGGCACCAACGGGCAGACGCTGTTCTATAAAGAAGAAGGCTTCAAAGATTCTTACCGCATCGCGCTGGGTACGACTTATTACATGGATAAAAGCTGGACCTTCCGTACCGGTATCGCCTATGACGATAGCCCGGTTCCTGCGAGCAAGCGTTCCATCTCCATTCCGGACCAGGACCGTCTGTGGCTGAGTGCGGGTACCACTTACGCCTTCAATGATGACGCGTCCATTGACGTAGGCGTTTCTTATATGCACGGCCAGAAAGTGACCGTCAAAGAAGGCCCGTATACTTTCGATTCTGAAGGTAAAGCCTGGCTGTTCGGTACCAACTTCAACTACGCATTCTGATTTTCTTCAGATATAAAAAAGGTGAGCTTTTTAGCTCACCTTTTTATTTTCATCCTTCCTTACTCAGAATCGATCTCTTTTAAATCGTCCTGAATATCTTTCGCGTTCGGGTTTTCTTCTGGTTTGAGTTTGCCACCGTTCGCAATAAAGTCATGACGCTGGAAGTAAGCTTCTCGCACCATGATGTAAGGGTCGGAAGACTGACGCAGCAGACCGTCGGAATCAAGCAGTTGCGCGCGGGTTTCAATCCCTTCAACCGTCCATTTACCTATCGACAACGGCCAGGTCAGCCAGGACAGTACCGGATACAGCGTATCCACCATGTCGCCGCCATCATCACGCAGCGTGAAGCTGCCGTAGAATGGAAGCTGCATATACGGTCCGTAACCAACGTCATAGTGGCCTAACGTACTACCAAAACGGTGTGGTTCAACGCGCTGTAACTTCGGATTAGCCATACCCGCCACGTCGATAAATCCGCCCATACCTAACAGGGTGTTCAGGAAGAAACGGGTGAAGTGCACCATCCCCTGATAGGGGTCACCTTGCAGGAAGTAGTTGACCATAACGGCCGGCTCTTCAAGGTTGCCGGTAAAATTGCTCAAACCGTTACGCGCCGGCTGCGGGACATAATCACGCCAGGCAACTGCCACCGGTCGAACAACGTATGGATCTAAAACATTAAAGTTGAAGTTGTACATGGTGCGGTTGAACCCTTCAAATGGGTCCGAACGCCCCTGCTGTTCAGTACCAGAGCTCGCACACCCCACCAAAAGTGTGGTTCCCAGCGCAAGCGCCGACAGGCGAAGCTTCATAAGTGTCTCCCTGTGTATTATGGCTATCGCTGATTGCCATCCATGACGGAACGATGACGTATCCGCCTGTTTAGATGTGAGCGATTGTAACAGCACGTCAAATGATGTCTATATACCCTGTGTTACTGATTTGATCATAGCCTGGTAATGCGTACTCCGCGGCGGCTCTATTCTAGCTACCCCAATAAAAACAAACGTTACCATTTTTGCTATCTCAGACTTTCTCCCGCTGATTTTCGGGCAAAAGCCGCTACGCTTTAGCAATACGTGCTAATTCAGGATTCGGCTATGAATGACATTGAGAACGAAAAGATTGATCGGCACAGCGACGAACTCCAGGTCGACAGTGACGAAAAGCTAGAGGGTAAAAAGATTGAGGTCGATGAGGACAGACTCCCCTCCCGCGCCATGGCGATCCATGAACATATCCGCCAGGATGGGGAGAAAGAAATGGAGCGCGACGCGATGGCGCTAATGTGGTCAGCCATCGCTGCGGGACTCTCGATGGGCGCCTCGCTACTGGCTAAAGGAATTTTTCATGTGCAACTGGAAGGTGTGCCTGGAGGATTTTTGCTGGAGAACCTCGGTTATACCTTCGGCTTTATAATTGTCATTATGGCTCGCCAGCAACTGTTTACCGAAAATACCGTCACCGCCGTCCTGCCGGTAATGCAAAACCCTACGCTCGGCAATTTTGGCCTGCTGATGCGCCTGTGGAGTGTGGTTCTGCTAGGTAATATTATTGGCACCGGGGTTGCCGCATGGGCGTTTGAGCATATGCCGATTTTTGATGAAGAAACCCGCGATGCTTTTGTCAAAATCGGCATGGATGTGATGAAAAACACGCCAACGGAGATGTTTTCCAACGCCATCATTTCTGGCTGGTTAATTGCCACAATGGTATGGATGTTTCCCGCCGCCGGGGCAGCAAAAATTGTGGTCATTATTCTGATGACCTGGCTGATTGCGCTGGGCGATACCACGCACATCGTCGTCGGTTCGGTGGAAATTCTCTATCTGGTCTTTAATGGCACGCTGCACTGGAGTGATTTTTTCTGGCCCTTTGCGCTACCAACGCTCGCCGGGAATATCTGTGGCGGAACGTTTATCTTCGCGCTGATGAGCCACGCGCAGATCCGCAATGATATGAGCAATAAACGCAAAGAAGAAGCCAGGTTGCAAGCCAGGCGGGATGAGCAAAAGCAGAAAAACCAGAAAAAACAGGCTTGAATGGTGACGGTTTGAGCAGTTGGGCGGCCTGAGGCTTACCGTTGTGAGTAAAAAACGCTATACTCGTGCCGCTTCGTCCCCTTAGTTAAATGGATATAACGAGCCCCTCCTAAGGGCTAGTTGCAGGTTCGATTCCTGCAGGGGACACTTTTAATTAAATGCATCCGGCTAAATCCTTTCATTTACCTGTCAGTTCATCCCTAAGCCAGGCGATAAAACGGCACATTCCTCACCGTTGCAGTAAGATTGTCGGACACCATTGTCTGCTCAGTAGCTATCCGCATCCCTGATTTTCTCAGCCTCAGTACGTCAGCAGCAATACGTTGGCTGCCAAACCAGAAAAGCCCGTCCAAAGCAGTGACATCAAGGCCTGATTCCAGTGCCAGCTTCAGACGCTCACGCGGTGCTTTCACCATTTTAGCAATTTGCTGATATGGCGCTTCGCTTGAACCTGCACGATTAATGCGTCGAATACGATGCGACAGGCGGTACTGAAATTCATCCGGTATCCCGCCGAGACTGGCTTTCAGGCTGTAAACACAACCAAAGCGTTTACCGTTAAAGATTACGTTTTTCTGACTAAGCTGTAGCTCTTCACGAACGCTGGCAATCAGTTGCGGGGTACGGAGTAATAACAAACGGAAAGGCAGCTCAAAGCTGGTCACATAGTCCACATTCAATAAAGCAATACGCAGACGCTCTTCCGGACCCGCCTTCATTTCCCGACATTCAGCAATAACATCAGCCCACTGGCCAGCCAGACGGGAACTTTCAGTCGCCTCAGTAAAGCTGTATTTTTCAGTCTGATAATCAATACGTTCGGTCACTCGGAATTCCCTTCTGGCCACATCTCGGTATTGGTTGCTCACTTTACCAGCGACAGACTGCAACCGGAAGCCCGCAGGTATAGGCAGTGGAATTATCGCTACTTTGCCCCTTAGTAACTTACTGACTGCTCTTGCATGGTGAGAGACGCGGCCGTCGATAGGGCTGGTGATCCAGGGTAACGCAGAAATTATGCCAACAATGAAACCGTGGCGGTATACGCAACCGGCTCCGGAGAAATGTTTACCCGCACGCTGACCGCATACAACATTATCTTATCAACAAGCATCCCTCTAAAAATACCTGCTGGTAGAAGTCACCAGGGGGCCCGGCATCCGCAGTTACTTCAACCTTGGCAACATAATGAATATTGATTGAACTCATATACTTGAAGGCTTCCACACTGATAATCTCGCAAGATTCATTTGTTGGCAGACAGGATCACTGTGTTAGAAATCTTTTCTTAACCCACTGAAAAATATCTAACAAATATTTTTCTCACATAAAAACGATGGTTCGTTCAAAACGGATCCGAATTTATTTGGGTTAAAAAAGGTACAGTATGAAAGTCACATGGACTGTCACCCCTGTCGGTTACCAGCGCATTGCTAAGCGCTGCCCATCATGTAATGTAAAACGCGAATTCGCACCTTCCGGCGCATTCAGAGTCAATTCGCAAAAGAAAGTGCTCGATATCTGGAGCATTTATAAATGCACCCACTGCGAATATACATGGAATATCTCGCTGTATTCACGACTTCACATCAGCAAAATAAATCGCGAGCTGTATCATCGATTTATCACCAACGATGCCAGTACGGTTCACTATTTTGCCAATGATAAAGCCACCCTGAGCCGTAACAAGGCTGAACTTGCAGGTAAACCTGATTTTCGTATTCAGGAGCAGTGGCAGGTCAGCATCAAAACCGGCCAGAACGTCACCGTAAGCATCAGACTTTCCCATTCTTTTCAGATTAGTGTGCTATCGATCTTGAAGCGCCAGCTTTTCCTCAGCACCGCGGAGATAAAGAAACTGATAGATGAAGGCCATATTAGTGGTATTACGATGAAAGAACTCAAATCCCGAAAACTAATGACAGGATATTTGGATTTTCAGCTGTCAGCAGTCACATTATATGCTCGGCGAAAAGTTGTTATGACCCAACGTTAACAGTATGAAGCTCACGATAAGATGGTGAGGCTTAACCGACCCGGTATGTTGTCCGGGTCGGTTAAACGGCGTCATGTCAGACAACAAAACGATTGACCAGATCCTTCATGGTGACAGACAGATTGTCCAGGCGCTGGCTGTCGCTTGCGGCCTGAGAAACCAACGCCGCGTTTTGCTGCGTGACCTGCTCCATAGGTCGCAGTGCCAGGTTAATCTGAGTTACCCCTTGCGATTGTTCCGTCGCTACACGAGCGATATCCGCAATATATTGCTTCATGCTGGTGGTATTGTCCGCCGCGGCTTCTAGCGCGGTAGCGGACGCCGTAACCCGCTCAACACCCTCACTAATTTTTACCATATTCTGCGCGACCAGCTCGCGGATCTGATTAGCTTCTTTGGCACAACGCTGCGAAAGATTCCGCACTTCACTGGCGACAACCGCAAACCCCCTGCCCATCTCTCCTGCCCGAGCAGCTTCCACTGCCGCATTCAGCGCCAGCAAGTTAGTCTGAAACGAAATATCGTCTATCGAGGTCACAATATTCGAGATTTTCTCACTGGAAGAACGAATATCCCCCATGCTTTGATTTGCCGCACTGGCGACGTTACTGGCCTGGCGGACCTCTTTTTCCAGCCTGATTGTCAGATGCTCCGCTTCGCGGGCATTGTCCGCCGTTTGCGTAATCGTCGTGGAGAGCTGTTCCATACTGGCCACCGCTTGTACTATTGATGCTGCCTGTTCATCCGTGCGTTGGGCCAGGTCCTGATTACCCGCCGTAATGCTGCTGCTGGCATCGGATAAAACCACGGAGCCTTGTTTAATCTCCTGGACGATATGCTGAATACTTTCCAGCATCGTGTTATAGGCGCGATTAAGTGAGGAAAGCTCATCTTTCCCCGGGGTCGCCAGTCGTTGAGTCAGATCGCCGTTCATACCCGCAATCTTGCGGAGCGTGTCACTAAATTGACGATGCATATTGATAGCGATTGCCCCTGCGAACGCCAATGATGCCAGGAGCGCTAACAAGCTGACAATCATATATATTTGCCAGTTTTTTCGTGCATCCTGCGCGAGTTTTTCCGCATTCGCTAACAGAAGATTCGCCGTCACATCTTCTATCTGCCGCATCACTTCAATACGCTGGGTTTGAACCTTGAACCAGACAGTAGGATCGACATCAAATCCACCGTTCGCGGCATGACTAAACGCGGTTTCGCGTAATGAGAGGGCTTTTGACGCTTCTGTGGACTGTAAGCGGCTTTCCAGCATGGCCGCCTGTTCCGGTGGGCTCAGACGCAACGATTGTGCCAACCAGACGTTCTGTTTACTGACGACATCACTGAGTTGATGTAACTGCCCCTCGGCGAAATGACCGGAGGAAAAGATATTTGACAGCAGCGCGCGTTCAATACCTGCTTGTTCTTTCAAATTCAGCAAGTTGTAGTAGGCGGCGAATGCGTTCGCCATCTCGCCTGAATCCGTCAACTGTCCCAACCTGCCCACAAAACTCAGCACATCAGCAATGACATTAGTATAAAACTTAACGACATCGGAGGCCGGAAGCCCCAATCGCGTGACGTTTTCCCTGATGGTGGCGAGCGACAGAATGTTTTTCTTGAACGTGGTGACAGAATTGGCGGCATCCCCTTCTGGTAATGCAGTATCGGACAGTGAACGCACAAAGACCTCGATCTCGCGATCGGTTAAAGCCCGCTGTGCGGTTAACTCATCTTTGAACGTCTTCCCTTCAGCCCCCAGAAATCCGACGCTCATTCCCCGTTCTTTTTGCAGCTCATGCACCACATTTCCGGCACTACGCGCGAGCGCTGTCAGTTGAGCAATATTTTCCATCTGCCGTTCTGTCTCAATTCGCGTCAATATTCCTGAACCAGCAAACCAACATAACGCCAATAATAGTGGTTGTAGCGCGATTATTAACTTCATTTTCATCGGCATTCGATAAACCCACCACATGCCACTTCCCTCCATTGTCCATATTTTCATTATGGTTATCGGCGCAATGAGGCTGCACTTTAAATTTGATCAAGAGACAACTGATTGTTTTTTAGATTAAATACCTGCCAAAATAACTCTATTTGATTACGACAATCAGGATAAATCACTGGAATATTTATATTTATGATATCTATTCTCAAGTTAGTTAAATCATTCAGCATATTATTTCTTATTAAAAAACGGGTTAACTATCAACACGATTCGGAAAGGGAGTAAGACACAGAACGGTGACGCCTACTGGAGATAACCGTCGTGGCACGGCCATTTTCTGGCATCCCGCCGAACGTTAAGGTTATAATCCTGACAACGATTTTATTGGATTAGAAGCGACGATGACAAAACTTACCCTACAAGAACAGATGCTTAAGGCAGGTCTGGTCAGCAGCAAAAAAGTGGCCAAAGTGCAAAGAACGGCGAAGAAATCGCGCGTTCAGGCTCGCGAAGCCAGAGAAGCGGTTGAAGAGAATAAAAAAGCGCAAATTGAGCGCGACAAGCAGCTCAGCGAACAGCAGAAACAGGCCGCGCTGTCTAAAGAATATAAAGCCCAGATCAAGCAACTGATTGAAATGAATAAAATCACCATTACCCGTGGCGATATTGGTTACAACTTTACTGATAATAACCTGATCAAAAAAGTCTATGTTGATAAGGTGACTCAGTCTCAGCTGATCAAGGGCCGTCTGGCCATTGCCCGACTGACGGCTGAAAGCGGCAACGATAGCGAATACGCCATTATCCCGGCTGTCGTCGCCGACAAGATTGCGCAGCGCGATGCAAGTTATATTGTTTTAAATTGCGAGCTGAGCCAGGAAGCGAAGGACGAAGACGATCCGTATGCTGATTTTGTCATCCCTGATGATTTGATGTGGTAAGAAAAACAACCAGATAATCACCCGGACTTCCGTTGCCTATTTCGGTGAACGCCAACGCCGCCACCGAAATACTCTCGACGTCCCTTCTCCCCCAATCCTGGCGACTAAAACTTATAGTGTTCTTTGCTCAGCCCGTATTTTCTCATGCGTAAATACAATTTTTTACGCGGGATTTGTAAATACTCCGCCACTTCATTAATGCGCCCCTGATGAATATTTAGCGCTTCAGTAATGATCTGTCGCTCGTACTCTTCAACCCGCCGATCGAGCGGTGTTGGTTCAGGCAGATGCAGCTGCGGATTCGCGGTTTCAGCCAGCGGGAGTAGCCCAACGGCAAAAAGCTCGGCGGCATTCGCCAGTTCTCGAACATTACTTAACCACACGCGACGCCGCATGCCTTTCAGTAACTCCCCTTCAACCTCGGGCACGGGATGGTTCAGGCGCAGACAGGCTTTCTGCAGGTAATGACGAAACAGCGGCTCAATATCATCCGGACGCTGTGACAGCGGCTGACAACCGATTTGCGTCATCGCAAAACAGTAGTAGAGTTCGGCCACAATCTGGTTGGTTGCCGCCAGTTCCACTAACGATGTGTCACCAATGCCTATCAGACGAAACGGACGCCGCTCCTGACTTTGCAGATGCACCAGATGGTGCTGCTGTTCACGTGTCAGGCACTCAATATGGCTCAGGACCAGCGTTCCTCCTTGCGCCTGTGCAATAAGGTCATTGAGTAGTCCCGCGTTCCCGGGCGTTAGTTCACTGCGGATAAACGGCCCATCAGCGCTGCGCCCAAGCTGATGCAAATACCGGGCTCCGGTCATACGTCCCGTTCCCGGCTCGCCATAAAACCAGACGGCAATATCCGTTTCCGCCAGGTGTTGCAGACGTTGACGATACTGATTGACCCAGTCACTGTAGCCGAGCAGTTCAACCTGAAGCTTTTGCTGGCAATAATGGCGACGGGCAATCACGGATTTTCTCTGACGCAGCGCATCCTCTACCAGCGACAGCAGTTTGCCGGGGTCGACTGGTTTTTGCAGAAAGTCCCATGCGCCTTTCTTTACTGCCTCCACCGCCATCGGGACATCGCCATGCCCGGTGATTAGCAGGATAGGTAGCTGATTATCATCCTGATGAAACAACGTCATCAGGTCTATTCCATTGCAGCCAGGCATACACACATCGCTCAGAACAATCCCCGGCCAGTCGGCTTGCAGCCAGTTTCGGGCATCAAAAGGGTTATTGCATGCATAGACACGGTACCCCTCTTGTTCAAGCAACAGAGTGTAAGCGTCGAGAACATCGGCATCATCATCAATCAGCAGAACAGAATAGTCATCACACAACATCGTTTACATCCGTCAGATTAAATTGCAGAACGACGCAGGCATTACGCCCCGGTGTCGACGCCAGGCGCAGCTCGCCGTTCATTTGCCCCATTAACGATACACAAATCGATAAGCCAATACCGAGCCCCACATCCTTACTGGTGGTAAACGGCTTTAATAGTGATGGCAATAACGCCTCCGGCCAGCCGGGGCCGTTATCGCAGACAAAGACGCACAATCGGCTGCCCTCAGCCTGCCAGTGAACCTCTATTTGCGCGCCAGTCGGACTGGCATCCAGCGCATTTGCCAGTACGTTTACCAGCACCTGCTGAATACGCACTTCATCACCTGTCACCCATACACTCTGGGCTGGAAGCGTCAGCGTACCCTGCTGAGGCTTATGCCGCATGGCCAACAGTTCCCAGGCGGCGCTGAATGTTTGTCGCAGATCGACCGGATGCAAAGGCGCGCCCGGCTCGGCCCGACGTGCAAACTGACGCAGCGAACGGATAATGGCATCAATACGGATAATCAGCCCCTCCGCTTTGGTTAACGTACTTCTGGCCTGAGCGGATTGTCCTTGTTCAATTGCCCTTCCCGCCGTAAACAGGTACATCGACAGCGCATTCAGCGGTTGGTTAATCTCGTGCGCCAGCGTGGTCATGGTCTGTCCAACCACTGCCAGTTTTGCCGTCTGGATCAGTTCATCCTGCGTTGCCCGGAGATCGGATTCTATCTCCTTGCGCTCTGTCACTTCCTGCTCCAGCTGATTTTTTTGCGCACTCAACTGGCCCAGAGTATGGCGCAGCAATCCTGCGATGCGCCCGAGCTCATCGCGCCCATAAACCGGGATGGTGGCATCCGTTCTGCCAAGACCAATTTGCACCACGGCCTGGTTGAGTGCGGTAAAACGCTTCACCAGACGCGAACGAATAAAGTAATGGTTGAGCCCCCAGGCGAGAAGTAGCGCCAGCAGCGTCGCCAGCAGAATAAGTCCACCGCTGACGCGAACAATTTGTTCCAGCCGCTGGTTAAACATCTGCATTTGCTGATGGCTACTCCCCAACTGCGCCTCAAGCAGTGTTCGAAAGCGCCCGAGCGTTGCCTCTCTGGCATGGTTAGCATCAACGAGCGCTTTTTGCGCGGCGACATAATCGCGCATGGTATCGGGCATTTTATTTTTCATCATCCCGATTTCCAGTAACTCATCAATGGTTTGCCGCAGGGTGATAGTACTGGGCCAGTCATCGAGGGTACGGATATTTTCATCCGCCGTTTTCTTCAGGTTCTCCAGATAGCGGATATGATTCTCCACCAGCATTCCGTCGTCGCTACCCGACTTCAGTTCATTGAGCCTGTCGCGTAAATCATCCACGATCTGATTTTCAATTCTTGCCAGGGTGTAAACCTGCTGCTGCTCGTTTTGTACCTCTCTGGCACGTTTGAGATACTGCGCTGCATCGCCGTTTTTGGCCTCAATTTGATCCAGCAACGTCCCCTGCTGCCAGGTAAAATCCTGCACCAGCGAATTCAGCTCAGTAGTAAAATCATCATGTAGCCAGTCGATGCGCGCGGAGAGTTCACTCACCTTTTCGCGCACGAGGAACATGTTGTAGAGCACCCGGTCCAGCTCCGCCATCAGCGCCCGACTGTCTTGCAAAATCACCGCCAACTGCTGTT
The DNA here is from genome assembly GCF_027919895.1 of Citrobacter sp. 21OH12SH02A-Citro. Taxonomy (NCBI): domain Bacteria; kingdom Pseudomonadati; phylum Pseudomonadota; class Gammaproteobacteria; order Enterobacterales; family Enterobacteriaceae; genus Citrobacter; species Citrobacter sp. 21OH12SH02A-Citro. Next base: position 1,485,686 of record NZ_CP114801.1, on the reverse strand, counting down.
GTTCTGCCGATTGTAATCCCCGGCTCAGCACCTCAATTTTGTCCAGATGAGAAATAATTTGATTGCGCAGTTGCAGCCTTACCGTGGTGTTGGGGGCCAACAGGAATTCATTAAGCTGATCCACAACCAGGTTGAGATTTCCTTCTATCAAAAAAGCGGAATGTACGCGCGGGAAGTAATCATCAAGTGAATAGCGTATCTGCGAGCTCTGCTCATGCCAGGAGTACAAACTGACGCAGCTTACGCTCAACGTCAGTAATGCGCCCGTCAGAAACGCTCCCCGCAGGCTGCTGCTGATGCTGAGCTGGCGCAGGCGTTGCAGTATCGAACCACCTTTCATTTTAACTCTTCCAGTTTGGATATCGCCTGACGCTGATTTTTAAGAAACCAGAGCTGCCACTCCATCATCTGCTGTTCGGCTACGCTTTTATTCTCAAATTGCGCAAGCCAGGCCTCATCTTCACTACTTCTGGCGTCTATCGGGACGCTGGTCAGTAATGCTCTGATTTCGGGTAGCGGGCGTTTCAGGCGCGCTTCCGCACTGTATAGCGCCCGCCAGGCATCTTTCAGCTGCGCGAGTCGAAAACTGATGGCGGTATCAAACATCCGCTGCACCAACTGTTGCCGCTTAAGGATCAGCCGATAATTAAGCGCGGGCTGGCTCATCAAAATAGCCTGCTGAGCGGCGCGTGGGTTATCAGGCGCGAGCTGCGTGACCGGATATTTCCCCGTGTTCGCATCCGCAAGGATCCGCTGTCCTTCCGGGCTTAACAGATAGCGGATAAAGCGACGCGCTTCGTTGGGGTGCTGGCTATTCTTGAGTACGGCAACATAGGTGGGTGACACCGCCGAGCGAGGGAAATAGGTAAAAGTAAGGTGCGGATCGTTAAGCAACAGGTTGGCATAGTTATCAATAACCGGCCCCGCCACGCCCAGACCGCTCTTAATTTTGTCGGCCACGCCAAAACTGCGTGATGAAATCGTTACCAGATTACCGGCGCTGGCCAACAGCGTCGCCCAGCCCTCTTCCCACCCTTTCTGTTGCAGCAGCGACTCAACCATCAGGTGGTTGGTATCGGAACGCGACGGGCTACTCATCAACAGCGCGTTCTGATATTTAGGCTGCGTTAAATCCCCCCAGTCGGCAGGCGGCGGAAGATGCCGCGCCGCCAGCGCAGAACGATTAATCAACAGGCCAAACCCTGATATCGCCACAGCCACGGAGGTCGAACGAATCGAGTCTGGCACCAGCCGCTGGCTTTCAGGCAGCGCATTATCGAAAGGCGCCAGCTTCTGGTGCTCCTGAAGATGCTGCAACAGCATGGGTGATGAGGTCAAAATCAGATCGACGTTTTCTGCATTCGCAGTATCCAGCAACTGTTCCAGCGAACCGCTGGTCCGGTTTAACGTGCGAATCATCACTGACCCTGGCTCCGTCTGCCAGCGCTGGATAATCCAGGCCGTGGCCCCTGGGGAAAAGGTGGTCGCCATCACCAGCTCTTTACCCAGGACCTGGCAGCTCGCCGACAGCGACATAAAACAGAGCAAGAATGCCCAAAAACGCCCCCGGCCCAACAGTCTGTTTGTGATCCCGTTCATAAATACCAACATGTACAAAAAATAATATTGAGACAAAACTTACCCGTTTATCACCTCTGGGGGGAAGAATAAGGTTATTCGTAAAATAACCAAACGGAAAGTGACGACATCAGTAAAGAATACCCGAAAATGCAGTCTGAATTTGTTAATACCCGCACACGCCGATGATAAAAATGCCCATGAAAGAATAGAATTAAAAATCCATTATTAAAAAAGAGTCAAAATCTGCCACGCCGCCCGAGAATTGAGTCAATAGTGACACATTTCATCAACTTGAGTTTCTTTGCCGTCTATTTCACTCTTCACTGCGAAAAATCCTGATATTCACATCAATAAAAAATTAGGTGATGATATGTTATCAATATTTAAGGCAGGACCAGCGGCGAATAAAGTCCCTGCGGAGAAAGTCCAGGCAACTTATGGCCGATACCGCATTCAGGCATTACTCAGCGTATTTCTTGGCTATCTTGCGTACTATATTGTGCGCAATAACTTCACGCTTTCGACTCCATACCTGAAGGAGCATCTGGATCTCAGCGCTACGCAGATTGGTTTACTCAGCAGCTGCATGCTTATTGCCTATGGGATCAGTAAAGGCATTATGAGCAGTCTGGCAGACAAGGCCAGCCCGAAAGTCTTCATGGCATGCGGCCTGATCCTGTGCGCTATCGTCAACGTAGGCCTGGGGTTCAGTACCGGATTCTGGATATTCGCCGCGCTGGTCGTTTTCAACGGTTTGTTTCAGGGGATGGGCGTTGGCCCTTCATTTATTACCATCGCTAACTGGTTTCCACGTAAAGAACGTGGACGCGTTGGCGCATTCTGGAATATCTCACACAACGTTGGCGGTGGTATTGTCGCCCCGATTGTTGGCGCCGCGTTTGCCATTTTGGGGAGCGAACACTGGCAAAGCGCCAGCTATATTGTTCCGGCCTGTGTTGCCGTACTGTTTGCTTTTATTGTGCTGATGCTGGGGAAAGGTTCACCGCGTCAGGAGGGCTTACCGGCTCTGGAACAAATGATGCCGGAAGAAAAAGTCGTATTAAATTCCCGACACGCTGTCCAGGCGCCAGAAAATATGAGTGCCTTCCAGATCTTCTGCACCTATGTATTGCGTAATAAGAATGCCTGGTATGTTTCACTGGTAGACGTCTTTGTCTATATGGTGCGTTTTGGTATGATTAGCTGGCTGCCAATTTATTTATTAACCGAAAAACATTTCTCGAAAGAGCAAATGAGCATAGCTTTTCTGTTTTTCGAATGGGCGGCAATTCCTTCCACATTACTGGCGGGTTGGCTCACCGATAAACTGTTTAAAGGCCGTCGCATGCCGCTGGCCATGATCTGTATGGCGCTGATTTTCGTCTGCCTGATCGGTTACTGGAAAAGTGAATCGCTGCTGATGGTCACTATTTTTGCCGCCATCGTGGGTTGCCTGATTTATGTTCCGCAGTTCCTGGCCTCCGTTCAGACCATGGAAATCGTCCCCAGCTTCGCAGTAGGTTCTGCGGTAGGGTTACGCGGATTCATGAGCTACATTTTTGGCGCATCGCTAGGAACCAGCCTGTTTGGCGTGATGGTCGATAAAATGGGATGGCATGGCGGCTTCTATCTGTTGATGGGCGGGATTGTCTGCTGCATCCTGTTCTGCTACCTCTCCCATCGCGGCGCGCTGGAGCTCGAACAACAGCGGAAAAACGCTCAGCAAGAGGAAGCGTCACTCCAGTTGGCTGATGCCCGGTAACCGATTTGAGTCTCGCAAAAAGTGCCAGCGATGCTGGCACTTCAATACATTCAGATAAAGCATAAATAGCTCAACGTGATAATTTATTGCTTACCGTAACCCACCATAAAGCGGATGATCAAACCGCATGCTGGGGCAAGAAAAAGGAATAATCCGGTAACCATCTCGTTACCATTGGTCAACTGCATAGTAAAAACGTAAATTAATGCCGTGAGTATGGCCATGCCGATAAAAGCACTTATTGACGCCGCAGCCCCCATAACCTGCCAGATATAGCAACTGACGCTCAGAATGCTCAACGCGAGAAAGATCCAAAAATAGAACATAGCGATACCTCCTGTTTGCCGTAAAAATTTACGTAAGTCCTTACACTCCCTTGAGTTTATATTCTAAGACAATTCCCAATAGTTCGCAATTTAAGCAACATTCTCGTTACAAAAATCACTCAATCGCTGACTACTAATTTATTCGACAGCCGTTTATTTAATCGTCATAAAAACAACGCATTATATATCGACTCATTTTTGACCTTAATCGCCGTAAAAACATTTACGAATCTTGAGTAATTATTTCTGGCTGACATTAATATTCGGGTGTACATTGAGCGTCCGATCATTCATGCCCCTTCCTGGTTTTGTCCTGACTCAGTTTTACACTCTTTACAGGAACCAATGTCGTTCATGGCGGCCTAACGATCAGTACAGACTGTAAAGCGGCAGACTAAAGAATCTTCGCGATACACCTATTTCGTATCAACAACAGGTGCTTATGTTCCCCCAATGTAAATTTTCACGCGCGTTTTTGCATCCGCGCTACTGGCTCACATGGTTTGGCGTCGGTGTGCTCTGGTTACTGGTACAACTTCCCTATCCCGTGTTGTGTTTTCTTGGTACCCGTACAGGAACGCTGGCTCGTCCATTTTTAAAGCGCCGTGAATCTATTGCTCATAAAAATCTCGAACTCTGTTTCCCAAATCTGTCGCAAGAAGAAAGAGACAAACTGGTCGATGAGAACTTCCGTTCACTCGGCATGGCGCTGCTTGAAACGGGTATGGCCTGGTTCTGGCCGGATCGCCGGGTACGCAAATGGTTTGATGTAGAAGGGCTGGACAACCTGAAACGCGCACAGATGCAAAACCGTGGCGTGATGGTGGTAGGCGTACACTTTATGTCACTCGAATTGGGTGGTCGCGTAATGGGACTTTGCCAACCGATGATGGCAACCTATCGCCCGCACAACAATAAGTTGATGGAGTGGATCCAAACCCGCGGTCGTATGCGCTCCAACAAGGCCATGATCGGCAGAAATAATCTGCGCGGTATTGTCGGCGCCCTGAAAAAAGGGGAAGCGGTATGGTTTGCCCCCGATCAGGACTACGGTCGTAAAGGGAGTTCATTCGCCCCCTTCTTCGCAGTCAAAAACGTCGCGACCACCAACGGTACTTACGTGCTGTCACGGTTATCGGGCGCAGCGATGCTGACCGTAACCATGGTGAGAAAAGCAGATAACTCCGGTTACCGCCTGTTCATCACGCCAGAAATGGAAGGTTATCCAACAGATGAAAGCCAGGCAGCGGCGTATATGAACAAAATTATCGAAAAAGAGATCATGCGCGCGCCCGAGCAGTATCTCTGGATCCACCGTCGCTTCAAAACTCGCCCGATGGGTGAAGCCTCGTTATATATCTAAAAAGAAAGGCCGAAAGGCCTTTCTTTTTTTCTGCGCCTGAATTACTTCACGCCCCACTTGTTCTGTAATTCAGCCATTCGCTCATTGTAGTTACGGGCTATACACGCTGGCTTATCCTGCTCTTTCCAGCATTCGTTACGCCCTTTCACCCAGCCACGTTGCTCTGCTTTGAGCGTCGGGTTATTACTCGATTTCACCAGCGCCTGCCTGTAGGCCCCGTTCATTGCCAAATCCATGGCTGAGAGCGAAGGACTTTGACAGATAACCTCTTCGATACTGCCCTTTGCTACCGCAGAACAGGAAAAAGAAGGCCCGTTGCTGGTCGATTTCTTTGCCCCTGAAAAGTCGATATTGTCTTCAGGCAGGCAAATCCCGTGCTTACGATTTGGCCCGGTCCAGGAAACGTCCGGATTCCCGTCATCTTTACGGGAGATAGACACGGTATTGTTACCGCTTTTTGCTTCCCAGTAATTTTCATTGAAGGCCTTTACCGTCGCCTTAGTGCCATCAATCCAGATATTGCCTTTACCATCACTATTCACACCACCAATACTTGCGCAGCTGAAATTGAATGCCATCGGCGAGGCCGCCATCGACGTCACTGGCGTAAGAACGAGTGCTAACATCATTAATCTGGTCATTTTTAACCTTTTCATAATCTCATTCCGCGAAAAATTAACCGCATTAACATCATGGAGATATGAGAATTCTCCGAGTAAACATTTCGTCGCTCAATAGCAATTTATTACCGACAGAAATTAAACTGTCGCCGAATCACGACACTTGTAAGTTATTAAAATTAAATAAAAAAATGCCTCTTGTCTCACCTCATTTTTAGGCGTACATTAGCGCCGTCTGGAGCATAAAAGCTCAGAATTCTGAGGTGATGCAGACAAGCAAACGAAGGGAATTCTCCATTTCGTTTACGCGTGCATCAGCTCTCTGTCAGGTTAGCATATGTTCATTTAGACGTACCTCAGGTACGCGGAGAGATGAAAAGTGAAATATTTCTTTATGGGCATTTCTTTTATGGTCATCGTTTGGGCCGGTACTTTCGCCCTGATGATCTAAATTAAAAGACGCAGCAAAAAAACAGGAGCCTGATGGCTCCTGTTTGCTTTTGGGGAAACGTGTTGTTAGTCGGTACTTTCAGTGGCCGATTTTGCACTGGCAGGCAGTAAGCCATCGGCGCGGAACATTGCTTTGATGCCACGGATCGCCTGGCGGGTACGGTCGCGGTTTTCAATTAACGCAAAGCGCACGTGCGTATCACCATAATCACCAAAACCAATCCCCGGCGAAACGCATACCTTCGCCTCGTTCAGCAGTTTCTTGGCAAATTCAAGTGATCCCATCGCGGCGTATTGCTCTGGGATTTTCGCCCAAACGTACATCGAGGCCTTGGGCATCTCGACCATCCACCCGGCTTCATGCAGCCCCTTAACCAGCACATCTCGACGACGTTTATATTGCTCAGCAATATCCCGCACGCACTGCTGATCGCCTTCCAGCGCGGCGATTGCTGCAACCTGCAACGGAGTAAAGGTTCCGTAATCGTGATAGCTCTTAATTCGAGCCAGCGCGTTCACCAGCGTTTTGTTACCTACCATAAAACCGATACGCCAGCCCGCCATGTTGTAGCTTTTCGATAGGGTGAAAAACTCCACCGCGACATCACGAGCGCCCGGTACCTCCATAATCGACGGCGCTTTCCAGCCATCGTAGACGATATCGGCATAGGCCAGGTCATGAACCACCAGCACGTCATAGCGTTTAGCCAGGGCCACAACTTTTTCGAAGAACTCCAGCTCGACGCACTGCGCAGTCGGGTTGGAAGGAAAACCTAAGATCATCATCTTCGGTTTCGGGTAGCTTTCGCGAATCGCTCGCTCCAGCTCATTAAAGAAATCAACGCCTTCGACCAGCGGCACTGAACGTACCTGCGCGCCGGCAATCACCGCGCCATAAATATGGATCGGATAGCTCGGGTTCGGTACGAGGACCGTATCGCCGTGATCCAGCGTAGCCAGCATCAGGTGCGCCAATCCTTCTTTCGAGCCAATCGTCACAATCGCTTCGGATTCCGGATCGATCTCAACGTCATAGCGTTCCTGGTACCAACGGGAAATCGCCCGACGCAGACGCGGAATGCCGCGCGAGGTGGAGTAACCGTGCGTATCCGGGCGCTGCGCCACGGTACAGAGTTTTTCGACAATGTGAGGAGGCGTGGCCCCATCCGGGTTCCCCATGCTGAAATCGATAATATCTTCGCCGCGCCGACGCGCAGCCATCTTCAGTTCAGCAGTAATGTTAAAAACGTAAGGGGGAAGACGATCAATACGCGTAAAGCGACGTTCAGGGCGGGAGTCAGCCATAATATCCTCAGATTAACGTTAGCGCCCGGACCGTCCGAGCGACGCTGCCACGATGGTGGCACGTTTAGAAAATAGCCTGAATAATTTCCTTCTGTCGAGAGGCAAAACAAAATATTTTTTATTGAGATAAAAGAGGAATAGCCAGAAAAAATGAGGAAATAAAATTTTTCACACTCCGCTTAAAATTACCACTATTTAACATTTTATTGTTAAACATATTACTTTGTGCGCTCCGTTGACAGGACAGGCATTGTAAATACAACAATCATGCAACAATCCCCTTTTAATATTAAGGTTTTTCCCCATTAGCTACAGGCTGCGGGTGTGCTGGTCATCCAGCCTCAGGTTACCTATCATAGAGGTTTAACCCTTGCGCAAGAGTCACCCGTGCACGAAATATTCAATATGCTGCTGGCGGTATTCGACCGGGCAGCGCTGATGCTGTTCTGTCTGTTTTTCCTGATTCGTATCCGCCTGTTTCGCGAACTGTTGCACAAGTCAGCCCACTCCCCGAAAGAGCTGCTCGCCGTTACCGCGATTTTCTCAATGTTTGCCCTGTTCAGTACCTGGTCCGGCGTACCGGTTGAAGGCTCACTGGTTAACGTACGTATTATCGCCGTCATGTCAGGGGGAATTCTGTTCGGTCCCTGGGTCGGTATTATTACAGGCCTGATCGCGGGCACCCACCGCTACCTGATCGACATCGGCGGCGTAACCGCCCTACCCTGCTTTATCACCAGCATTCTGGCAGGCTGCATTGCCGGCTGGATCAACCGTAGGATCCCCAAAGCGCAGCACTGGCGTGCGGGTATTTTAGGCGGAATGCTGTGCGAATCTCTGACCATGATCCTCGTCGTCGCCTGGGCACCCACCACCGAACTGGGGCTGGATATCGTCTCGAAAATCGGCATCCCAATGATTCTTGGTAGTGTCTGCATTGGTTTTATCGTCATGCTGGTGCAAAGCGTGGAAGGCGAGAAAGAAGCCAGCGCCGCGAAGCAGGCTAAGCTTGCTCTGGATATCGCCAACAAAACTCTGCCGCTTTTTCGCCAGGTCAATAGCGAATCGCTTCGCCAGGTGTGCGAAATTATTCGCCATGATATCCATGCTGATGCCGTCGCTATTACCAACACCCAGCACGTGCTGGCCTACGTTGGCGTGGGTGAACTTAACTACCGCGATAATGATGATTTCGTCAGTCCGACTACGCAACAGGCGATCAATTACGGAAAAATCATCATTAAAAACAATGATGAAGCGCACCGTACGCCGGAAATACACTCCATGCTGGTGATTCCGCTTTGGGAGAAAGGTGTTGTCACCGGTACGCTAAAAATCTACTACTGTCACGCCCACCAGATAACCTCCTCGCTACAAGAAATGGCCATCGGCCTGTCGCAAATTATCTCGACTCAGCTGGAAGTCTCCCGGGCGGAGCAGTTACGCGAAATGGCAAATAAGGCAGAGCTGCGTGCGCTACAAAGTAAAATAAATCCCCATTTCCTGTTTAACGCCCTGAACGCAATTTCATCGTCGGTGCGGCTGAATCCAGACACAGCGCGCCAGCTGATTTTTAATTTATCGCGCTATCTTCGCTATAATATTGAATTAAAAGACGATGAGCAGATCGACATCAAAAAAGAGCTGTATCAAATCAAGGATTACATCGCCATCGAGCAGGCCCGTTTTGGCGACAAGCTGACGGTTATTTATGATATCGATGAAGAGGTAAGCTGTTATATTCCCAGCCTGCTGATTCAGCCGCTGGTAGAGAACGCTATCGTCCATGGGATTCAGCCCTGCAAAGGAAAAGGGGTGGTCACTATCAGCGTTGCGGAGTGCGGTAATCGGGTACGAATTGCCGTGCGGGATACGGGCCACGGTATCGATCCAAAAGTGATTGAACGGGTCGAATCCAATGAAATGCCGGGCAATAAAATTGGTCTGTTGAATGTGCATCATCGCGTTAAGCTGCTCTACGGCCAGGGCCTCCATATCCGCCGTCTGGAGCCAGGCACTGAGATTGCCTTTTATGTGCCTAATCAGCACTCGCCCGCAGCCGCACCGGCCACATTGTTGCTTTAACCAGGAGTGAAGTCGTGAAAGTCATCATTGTTGAAGATGAATTCCTGGCCCAACAGGAACTTAGCTGGCTGATAAAAGAGCACAGCCAGATGGAGATTGTCGGCACATTTGACGACGGTCTGGACGTGCTGAAATACCTCCAGCACAACCGCGTTGACGCCATTTTTCTGGATATCAATATTCCCTCGCTGGATGGCGTCCTGTTGGCGCAAAACATCAGCCAGTTCGCGCACAAGCCCTTTATTGTTTTTATTACCGCGTGGAAAGAGCACGCTGTTGAAGCCTTTGAACTGGAGGCCTTTGACTACATCCTGAAGCCGTATCAGGAATCACGCATCGTCGGCATGCTGCAAAAGCTGGAAGCCGCCTGGCAGCAACAGCAAACGGGAACCTCGCCTGCCAGTCCGGTGACCCGCGAAAACGATACGATCAATCTGATCAAAGATGAGCGGATCATCGTGACCCCGATCAACGACATCTACTACGCAGAAGCCCATGAAAAGATGACGTTTGTCTACACCCGGCGCGAATCGTACGTGATGCCGATGAACATCACTGAATTTTGCAGCAAATTGCCTGCTTCGCATTTCTTCCGCTGCCACCGCTCGTTCTGTGTGAATCTGAATAAAATCCGCGAGATCGAACCCTGGTTTAACAACACCTACATTTTGCGCTTAAAAGATCTGGAATTTGAAATCCCGGTGAGTCGGAGTAAAGTGAAAGAGTTCAGGCAGTTAATGCACTTATAGCGCAGAGAAAGAGCGATGAAAGAGCCAGGCCTCCCCGCAGACCAACAGTTTTTCGCCGATCTGTTCAGCGGCCTGGTATTGAACCCGCAGCGTCTTGGCCGCGTGTGGTTCGCGTCCCAGCCCACCACGTTACCGTCCGGCAGTTTGTGTATTGACCTTCCGCGCCTCGATATCGTGCTGCGTGGCGAATACAGTAATCAACTGGAAAAACAGCAGCATAGTCTGCCTGAAGGCGACATGCTGTTTATCCCGGCGAAAGCGGCGAATTTGCCCGGTAGCGATAAACCCGTGATGCTACTGAGTCTGGTGTTTTCCCCGGCCTGGCTGGGGCTCTCTTTTTACGATAATCGAACGGCATCGCTGTTACGTCCGATCCGCCGTATTGAGTTACCACATCCGCAGCGCGGCGAAGGCGAGGCGATGCTCACCGCTTTAACCCATTTAAGCCGCTCTCCTCAGGCCCAGGATATTATTCAGCCGCTGGTGCTTAGCCTGCTGCATCTGTGTCGTAGCGTGGTGAATACCCGCCCTGACACAGAGCGTCCGCGCGCTGAATTTCTCTATCACAGTATGTGTAACTGGGTGCAGGATAACTATGCCCAACCGCTGACCCGGGAAAGCGTAGCGCAGTTTTTTAATATCACGCCCAACCACCTGTCAAAAGTGTTTGCCCAGCACGGCACCATGGGGTTCGTCGAGTACCTGCGGTGGGTCAGAATGGCGAAGGCGCGCATCATCTTACAGAAATACCATCTGTCGATTAGCGAAGTCGCACAGCGGTGCGGGTATCAGGACAGTAATTATTTCTGCCGCCTGTTCCGGCGTCAGTTTGGCCTGACGCCGGGAGAGTACAGCGTACGTTTTCAGTCAGCACGTTAAGTGAGACAACACCAACAGGTTAGTAATATCCGTTTGCATCGTTGTAAAATAACGGCATGTAGCTCCCCCTGCAGGCTTACTCAATAAAGTGAATATGCGATGAAAAACAGACGTGCACTCTCCCTGATGTGTTTTCAGATGCTGGAATCAGGTGCGGATCGTCAGACCGTGAAAAGAGCCCTTACCTCCCGCCGTGTTAAAGCTCGCCAGGCGGTGGTTCTGCTCTGCAAGCAAGAAATGACGCTCTTAAGAGCCGGGAAACTGCCGGTGCCAAACGCGCCGCATTGATGATGTCGCTTTCCGGTCGCGTTCATCCAGCCTGCAACCAGATCGTCGCAGGCTGGAGAGCGCTCTTTCAATGAAGCTTAAAACGTCAGTTCCGCCTCCAGCAACGCGAGAATACTGTCGGCATTTTCAGCGGCAAACAACGACTGGCGGAACGGCTTGTTCACCAGCTTACGCGCCAGCTGCGAAAAGACCTTCACGTGGTTAATGCCTTCATCAGCCCCCAGCGTCAGCATGATAACCAGTTCCACTTCGCCCATCTCTGACTGCCAGTCAACGGGATGAGCAAGCCGGGCAATACTGATGCTGGAATGGCGGATCCACTGGGACTTAGTGTGCGGAATAGCCACACCAAAACCGACAGCAGTGGTGACTATCTCTTCGCGCTGCCAGATATCTTCCTCCAGCTCAAACGGATGTTCAGTTCGCCCATTAACACCAAGATTGCCGCACAGAAACTGAATCACCTGCTCTTTGTTACTCAGAGATTCACCAACAAAGATGTTCTCCCGCGCCAGTAGCGGACGCACGTCTTTCTGCGGTGCAAACTGGTTGAGCAGATCTTCTATCTCCTGAGCGCTACGGCACTCACAGGCCCGTATGGCGAGTTCACGGCATGCCTGGCCCTCCAGTTGACGAAGCTGACTTTTCACCGCCGGAATACGTGGACTGCTCATGCTCAGCTCGTCGAGTCCTAAGCCCAGTAGCAGCGGTAAATAGCGTCCTTCGCCCCCCAGTTCGCCGCAAATGCCCACCCATTTACCGCGTTCGTGCGCCACGCGGACAATCTGCTGCAACATTCGCAGGAACGACGGCGTAATCGGGTTGTACAACGGCGAAACGCGCGGGTTATTACGATCGACGGCGTACAGGTACTGGGTCATGTCGTTTGAACCAATACTGAAGAAATCCACCTCATCGCAGAAATGGTCGATGATGTAACACACCGACGGCACTTCAACCATAATCCCCAATGAAATTGTCGGAGCATGGCGTAAACCGTCGGCTTTCAGTGCCACCAGCGCTTTTTGCAGTTCGCTTTTTACCCACAAAATCTGGTCAAGGCTGTGCACCATTGGGATCATCAGTTGCGCATTGCCGAAGGTTGCCGCACGTAAGATGGCGCGCAGCTGCGTGCGAAACAGTCCGGCAAACTCCGGATAAATTCGCACCGCGCGGTAGCCCAGGAAAGGATTCTCTTCCTGCGGAATATTGAGGTAACGGATATTTTTATCCCCCCCAATATCCATGGTGCGAAAGATAACCGGCTTGTCGCCCGCGGCCAATAAGACCTGCTGGTAGGCTTCAAACTGTTCCTGCTCGTCGGGAGCACTGTCGCGGTCCATAAACAGCATTTCAGTACGAAACAGCCCAATCCCTTCAGCGCCATTGGCAAACGCCCCCGGCGCTTCCAGCGCGGTACCGATATTCGCTGCAACGTCAATACGCTGATTATCTTTGGTCAGCGCGGGCTGAGCGGCATCCAGCGCCTGCCGCCGCTGGCATTCATCGGCCAGCTTCTGCGCAATCGCGTAATAACCGCGAACCGCATCGTCTGGATTGATGGCCAGTACCCCACAGCGGGCATCCAGTACCGCATGCTGGCTTGCATAGCGGCTAATGGCCTCCAGCGGCAAGCCGCTAAGCACCGGTATAGCCGACGCGCGAGCGAGGATCAGGGTGTGCGATGTGCGCCCTGTTTTCTCCAGGATCATGCCTGACAGATGCTGCAAATTGAGGCTTAAAAACTGGCTGGGCGTCAAATCCTCAGCGACCAGAATCGTCGGCTTATTCAGCACCAGCGCATTGCGCGGACGTCTTTCAGGCCAGGTGATGTGCAGCAGTTGTTCGCTGATATCACGGATATCGCTAACGCGCTCGCGCAGGTAATCGCTACCGGAGGCCGACAGCTTGTCGCACACCTGCTCCATATTGGCGATAATCGCCGCCCCTAACCCCAGATGCTGCTCCAGCATTAAGCGACGAATATTCCCGGCAAACTCGTCGTCCTGAATCAGAGACAGATGGGCGCTGAGGATGGTTTTACTCTCACCCTCACGCTCGCGCAGTTGCTGATTGAGCTGTTCGGCAAGCGTCGCCAGACTATGCTCCAGCCGGGTATTGTCTTCCGCACTCGGCGCAATCGCGCGATAGCTTTCCAGATTATCGCTCTGCCAAAGCGTGAGCGAACCTGCCCCCACGCCTCCTGCCAGCACGGTGCCATAAAGAAGGTCTGGGTTGAGGCGAATCAGCGAACGCGGCAACGGATGCGCCGCCAGTTCCGCCGGCGTCGGCTGAACGCTGTCGCTGTCAATAAACCGGTGCAGGAGGTACTCCTCTAGCGCTCGTCGGGCCTGTTCTTCATCGCGACCGGTGATGGTTAAGCTACAACTGTCATTAAACAGCGTCCCGGTGCCAATCAGCGCCAGCGAGCTTTTCGCATCTGCCCTGGCATTCTGGCGATGGTTAAGAAATATCACCTCACTTTGCCACTGGCTGCACTGCTCTTTCAGCTCCCACGCCGGACGCGCATGCAGGCCATTGGGTAACGGGCAAAGAAATTGAATCGTTAGCATAACAACTCCTGATTAGCGCGAAATCAGCACCTGAAATCCGTCAGATGAACCACGGTTTCGCACGTAAGATGTGAAAGAAGAGCCGACAACAACTGCTGCGTCTGGATGATGTCACGGCAGTCGGCAATCGACGCCGCGCAGTGTCCATGCCGCGTAGCTGGCCCCATGACAACCGTGGGGATCCCCGTACCGCTTACGTGCACCGCCCCGCCGTCAGTGCCGCCGTTACTGAACATGTCAAGCTGCAGGGTAATGCCCGCATCGGTGGCCACGCTTTCAACCCACGCGGTCAGCTTTGGCGAGGCAATCAGCGATTTATCGCTTAACACCAGCATCGGGCCATTACCAATCTGTCGATGGTTGGCCGCACCATGATCAAAGTTTTTGGCCCAGCAGGCGGTATCCAGCACGATCGCCACATCCGGGGCGACCGCACGTGCTGCTGTTTGTCCTCCGCGCAGTCCCACTTCTTCACTGGAACTGGCCACCAGCCAGACCTCACATGGGAGAATGGCGTTATGCCATTCGCGCAGCAGCGCCACCAGCAAATAACATCCAAGTCGATCATCAAAGGCTTTGCCCATGACTCGCTGGTGCGGCAAAACCTGAAACGTCGTGTCAAAGGTGACGCGATCGCCAGGGCGTACGCCGGCCTGAAGTACCTCGTCATAAGACCGCGCGCCAATGTCCACCTGCAGCGCACTGACGTCATTACCGCTGCGCACTCCGTCGAGCAGACCGGGAATTTTGCTCTCTTCACGGGTAGTGATCCGCACCGGCTGCAATTGCCTGGCCGCCATACGCACATTTCCCACCGGCAATACATCGATCGCCCCTTCGCTGGAAATACTGCGCACGATAAATCCCACTTCATCCATATGCGCGCAGATCATCACCTTCGGACCGGTTGATTCATTCAGACGGATCAGCACCGATCCCAGGCCGTCAAAGCGCACCTCTTTATGCAGACGATCCGCCTCTTCAAGCAGGATCTGCCGCACTTCCTGTTCTGAAGAGGCGATCGCGTCCGCCTCGCTCAGCGCCTTCAGTAGCGATAAGTCCATTACGCCTCTCCCGTGTGTAACAATGTTTTCGCCATGGTGTAGAGCACCTCGCCGCCGTCTGGCGTAACCAGCACCACATCCTCAATACGCACGCCTCCCTGCCCCGGCAGATAAATACCTGGCTCAACGGTGAGCAGCATGCCAGCCGCCAGAGGCGTCGCGTCGGTGGGGGAAAAACGGGGATTTTCATGCACCTCAATGCCAATAGCGTGTCCGGTATTGTGACCAAACTCATCGCCATAGCCCGCCTGCGTAATGACCCGCCTGGCTGCGGCATCAACCTCATGGCAACGCCGACCTGGTCGAATTGCTGCCACCGCCGCACGCTGCGCCGCCAGGACAATCTGATACACGGAAAACAGCGGACTTTCTTCCGCTGGCTGGTTTGCGTCTGGGATGCGAAATGTTCTCGTCATATCCGAACAATAGCCCTGATACTGCGCGCCAAAATCCAGCGTGATGAACTCACCCGCCTCGACACTCTTGTCGCTGGCTTTACCGTGCGGCAGCGCGCCGCGCCAGCCGCTGGCGACAATGGTGTCAAAAGAGGGTTTGTCTGCACCGAGCGTACGCATGTACCACTCCAGTTCAGCGGCGATTTCGCGCTCACTGAGGCCAGGTTGAATAAAGCGGCGAATATGTTCAGCACTAAGGTCAGCTATCCGGCAGGCTTCGCGAATGCAGGCTATCTCCTGCGCCGTTTTTACCTGCCGGAGCACATCCGGCACGGCACTCACTAGTCGGGCACGCAGTTTGCCCGACCATCCATTCACCGTATTCCAGCTTACCTGCTCGCCTTCAAATCCCACCGTCTGCAGCTTTTCGTCAGCAATAATGTGATTCACCCGTGAATACAGCGTCTGCGCGCCATCAAGTAGATGGATCTGATAGCCCTGAGTACGCGTGGCAACATCGGTGTAGTAACGGGCGTCGACCAGAATATGCGCGCTTTGATGGCTGATAAACACAAACCCTGAACCGCTGGAGATCCCCATATGCGGCTGTTTATTCTGCCGCGATGACAGCAGCACCGCATCGAGATGTTGCGCCGTTAGCCAGTCACGCAGCGAGGCAAGTAAGCTCATGGTCACAATCCTTTTAATCAGAGGCTTTCAATCAGCAATTTGCCTTTGCGGTACATCATGTTGCGCAGGAACACCACCATCAGCGCCGTAATCACCGCACCTAACAGGATCCCCGCCATATAGACGCCGAGGTTAGTGACCAGCGGCCATGCCCAGATAGCCGATTCCGGGAACCACTGCACCGCCCCCAGCCAGACGGCAGCCGTCGATCCGACAATAGCGCCAACCATATAGGATGGAATTGCCGTGATGGGGCTTTCCAGTGCAAACGGGATCGCCCCTTCGCTGATGCCCATAAACGCGAGGAACATTGCCGTTTTCCCTTGCGGGTAGAGCTGTGCGTTGAACAGGCGTTTGCCGGTTAAGCGCCGGTCGAGAAGCGTAGCCAACCCGAGGCCAATTGGAGGAATCACGATGGCAATAGAGCGTGCGGTTACCGGCAGAACGTGATCGGTAGTAAAGCTGAAGGCGACAAATCCTGCAGCTTTATTAATCGGACCGCCGAGGTCAATCGCCGTTGCCGCAGAAATCCCCATCGCGTACATCAGCGTGCCTTTCTCTCCAGCCGCCGTCAGCAGAGAACGAATTCCGCCGTTGATCCACCCGCCAAACGGCGTTATCACGTAATACATCGCCAACATGACGAAGATCGCGGAAAGAATGGGCAGTAAAAAGGTGGTTTTGAATGCCAGCAGGAAATCAGGCAACTGGATTTTTTGGTTCATCCACTTCACCAGATACCCGGCGACAATCGAGATAATCAGCGCGCCAATAAAGGTTGACGGGACGGGAGCACTGGTTGCCCATTGCAGCGTCGCTGGGTCAAAATTCAGTATCTGTGTGGGCTGAGTGGACATCAGTCCACCAATGAACCCCGCCGGAAACGCCAGCTTACCGCCGATAGAGTTGGCGACAAACGCGGCAAACATCGGAATAGCAAAACCAAACAGCACGCCGCCAAAAGATTGCGACAGCCAGGCAAACTTCAGTAATGAGAGATTAAAACCGCTGAATTTTCCGCTGTTCAGCGCATCCATGATGCCGGTGTCAGCAGGAATATCGAGCCAGCTATAGGCGATCAGTTGCGAGAAGGCGAGAATTACCCCGCCCATAATTAACGTCGGTACCATGCGAGAAATACCCGACATCACATGCTGCGGAAGTTCGCCCCAGAAGCTATTGTGGGAGGCCGGTGGATTTTTTATTGCCGCTGCCGCACCAGATGCGCCAGGCACAACGGTTGCACTGCGTTTTTTAATGGCCATACGTAATTCCCTGTCGATGATTATTGTTGTTCAGCGGCAACCATCTCTTCGATCTCTTTGATGATGCCAGCTGCATTTTTTATCGCGTCCTGTAACGTAATTTCGTAGACGTCACGCGACTCAAAACGCTCGTTATCTTCCGGAGTAACGGCAACAGAATGGATGATCAACGTTGCCTCTGCGATATCCTGCGCCGTCAGGCGATTTTGAATTCCGTCCGCACCCTGGGTTTCAATTTTCACTTCATAACCCGCTTCAACCGCGGCTTCTTCCAGCGCCTGGGCCGCCATAAAGGTATGGGCCAGCCCCATTGGGCACGCGCAAACGGCAATCAGTTTTTTGCTCATAATCATTTCCTCGTAATAGTTAACGAGTGAAATTATGGTCCGGGGAAAGTAACGACCGTTATCAGACAAATAATGCTTTTACTGGACAAATAATCCCGCCATTCGGAAATGTGACGAAGGTCGGAAAGGCGGGCGGCAGGCATAAAAAAACCGCGTAATAAACGCGGTTTTGCGGGATATATGTAAGCCGGATAAGCGCTGTGCACCGTCCGGCGTTGGCCTTACAAAATATGACCCAGCGTCTGGCGCAGATGCGCACCGGAACCAAGCAGGCCCGGGTTATCATGCACGATCAGATATACCGGAATATCCTGTACGTAGGCTTTAAAACGCCCCTTATCTTCAAAACCACCACGGAAACCCGAAGCTTTAAAGAAGTCGAGGAAGCGCGGTACGATGCCGCCAGCGATGTACACACCGCCAAACGTGCCCAGCGTTAACGCCAGATCGCCGCCAAAACGCCCCATGATGACGCAGAACAGCGACAGCGCGCGACGACAGTCGATACAGGAATCAGCCAGCGCACGCCCGGTGATATCCTTCGGCTGCAGATTTTCCGGCAGGCGCCCGTCTGATTTGACGATGGCGCGATACAGATTAACCAGCCCCGGACCTGACAGTACGCGCTCTGCGGAAACGTGACCAATTTCCGCACGCAGGACCTCAAGGATAATCCCTTCTTCTTCGCTGTTAGGCGCAAAATCCACGTGACCGCCTTCACCAGGCAAGCTCACCCAGCGTTTATCTACATGCACCAAATGCGCCACGCCGAGTCCGGTACCTGCGCCATAGACAGCAATCGGCTTGCCTTCAACAGGTTCCGCACCGCCAAACTGGATCAAATGCTCTTTCTTCAGCATCGGGATCGCCATCGACACGGCGGTGAAATCATTGATGATTTCCAGATGACTGAAGCCCAGATTTTTTTTCATCTCAGCAATAGAGAATGCCCAGGTATGGTTGGTCATTGCCACCCAGTCACCGGTAATCGGACAGGCAATGGCAATACAACCATCCTCAACGCTGACGCTATGCTCATCCAGGTATACGCGTACTACCGCCTCGAGGCTTGGGTAATCCAGCCCGGAATAGGTTTTTGCCTGCGAAATCTCGCCGCTGGCAATGTCGCACAGAGCAAGACGCGCGTTGGTGCCGCCAACATCACCTACTAAAGCATATTTTGTCATTCTTCCACTGCTCCGCTAAAGTCAGAATAAATCTTTGCCACACTGTAAATTCATGGGGGCATAACAACAACGCCCTGAAGGCTGATGCCCGTGGAAAATCGATCCAGATCACATAATTACTTTATCGTTTCAGCACCATTTGCAGCGATGCGGTTGCGCAGGCTGTGCAAACTATGTCTATGACTCTGTTTTAAGGAATAGAATATGCTTCATCCACGTGCCAGAACGATGCTCTTGCTATCAACTCCTGCGCTAATTATTGGTATTGCCTCCAGCCTGGTGTTGATCGTTGTGATGAAAGTGGCGTCCGTTTTACAGCAATTTTTGTGGGAACGCCTGCCCGTTAGCATCGGTATTGCCCAGGACTCTCCGCTGTGGATTATCGGCATGCTGACGCTCACGGGGATCATGGTCGGGTTAGTTATTCGCTACAGCCAGGGTCACGCGGGACCGGATCCTGCCTGTGAGCCGTTAATTGGAATACCGGTCCCCACCTCAGCAATTCCGGGCTTGCTGGCAGCGCTCATCCTCGGCCTGGCGGGTGGCGTCAGTTTGGGTCCGGAACACCCGATCATGACCGTGAATATCGCACTGGCTGTGGCGCTCGGCAGCCGTATGTTTCCCCGCATTGCTAAGCTGGACTGGACCATCCTCGCCTCTGCCGGCACCATCGGCGCGCTATTTGGCACCCCCGTTGCCGCCGCGCTGGTCTTTTCACAAACGCTGAATAGCTCGGACAATGTTCCCTTATGGGATCGCCTGTTTGCACCGTTAATGGCCGCCGCCGCGGGCTCGCTGACCACCAGTCTGTTTTTTCACCCCCATTTTTCACTGCCCATCGCGCACTACACGCAGATGCACGTGATCGATATCCTCAGCGGTGCGGTCGTTGCCGCCATCGCCATTGCCGCCGGGATGGTGGCTGTCTGGTGTCTGCCGCGTTTACACCATTTAATGCATCGATTGAAACACCCGGTCCTGATTCTTGGGGCTGGCGGCTTAATCCTCGGCATTTTAGGCGTTATCGGCGGACCGCTTACCTTGTTTAAAGGACTGGACGAAATGCAGCAAATGGCATTTAGCCAGACGCTGGGAGCATCGGATTATTTCATGCTCGCCGTGATCAAATTGGCGGCATTAGTGGTTGCAGCTGCGAGTGGTTTTCGCGGCGGGCGAATTTTCCCGGCAGTATTCGTTGGGGTCGCGCTTGGCCTGATGCTGCACGCCCACGTTGAAGCGGTGCCAGCGGCCATTACCGTCTCCTGCGCGATTCTTGGACTGGTGCTGGTCGTCACCCGTGACGCCTGGCTGAGCCTGTTTATGGCAGCAGTGGTGGTGCCAGATTCCACCCTGCTGCCGCTGCTGTGCATCGTCATGCTGCCCGCCTGGCTGCTGCTGGCGGGCAAACCGATGATGATCGCCGAGCGTACCGATAAGTAGTTAGCCTCCGTTACGCGTTTCCAGCGCACGGGTCACCGTGCGCAATAGCTCAGGAAGATCGGCTTTCGGTAGTACCACCTCAATTAACGACAATCGTTGCGGATGGGACAAACGGGCCAGCACTTCTTCCAGTTGTACCGCCTGCTCCACACGCCAGCACTCCGCCTGACATTCACGACGAAACGCCTGCGGCACCTGCATCCAGTTCCAGGCGGCGATATCGTTATAGCGCTGATTTGCCCCATGTATGGCCCGCTCCACGGTATAGCCGTCATTATTTAGCAGCAAAATAACGGGAGATTGCCCGTCTCTGAGCATAGAGCCCAGTTCCTGAATGGTGAGCTGCGCCGCACCATCGCCAATAATCAGGATCACCCGGCGGTCCGGGCAGGCGGTTTGCGCGCCAAATGCAGCCGGGAGCGCGTAGCCGATAGACCCCCACAGCGGCTGAACCAGCACCTCCGCTCCACCGGGTAGCGTGAGCGCAGCCGCGCCAAATGCAGCGGTCCCCTGGTCGACGAGGATAATGTCATTGGGCGCCAGATACTGCTGCACCGTATGCCAGAAATTTTCCTGCGTCAAAGGTCCCTTCTCAACCTGAATACGTCTAACTGGCGGGCGTTCTGGCGGCAGTGAAAAAGACATCTCCAGACACAGCTCCCGCAAGGTGGTTACCGCCTGCTCCATCGGGACGTTAAACCAACGGTTTCCAATCCGTGAGGCATGTGGCTGCACCTCAATCGTGCGCTCCTGTGGTAACTGTTGCGTAAACCCGGCGGTCAAAGTGTCAACAAATTGTGTGCCAACACATACTATCGTGTCGGCATCTTCTATCGCCTGACGTACATAGTCGCTGCTGGCTCCAGCGCTGTAGGTGCCGACAAACGCCGGATGACGCTCATCGAATAGCCCTTTGCCCATCAACAACGTGGCGTGGGCCATCGGCGTTTCCGCCATCCAGCGTTGCAATACCGGCTGCAGGCCAAAGCGCTGCGCGAGAACGTCTGCCAGAAGCGCTACGCGCGGGCTGTCCAGTAACCGCTCGCGGGCATGGTAGCGAAACGCTTCTGCCACGCTGCTTTCCGGCTCGCTCAGAGGAACAATCAGGATGTCATTCGGCGGCGTGGTCCGCTGTTTTGCCACATCAGCAGGTAACATCAGATAGCCCGGTCTGCGTTCGATGAGCATTGTTCGCAGCACGCGGTCAATTTCATAACAGGCGTTTTGTTCATCCAGCACTGCGCTGGCCGTCGTCACCGCCTGCTGCATACGATAAAAATGCTGAAAATCACCGTCCCCAAGGGTGTGATGCATCAACTCCCCGCGACGTTGAGCACCGCGACAGGGCGCGCCAACAATATGCAAAACAGGAACATATTCCGCATAGCTTCCCGCGATACCGTTAATCGCGCTTAACTCACCCACGCCAAACGTGGTGAGCAGCGCCCCCACCCCGGATACCCGGGCATAGCCATCCGCAGCATAAGCCGCATTCAACTCGTTCGCACACCCGACCCAACGTACGCTGGGATGTTCAATCACGTGATCAAGAAACTGCAAATTATAATCGCCAGGCACACCAAAGAGATGGCCAACACCACAGCCTGCCAGCCTGTCCAGCAGATAATCAGCAACGGAATACGGGGTTTGCATGACAGCTTTCCTTCTGACGGTAACCTCATGTTGAGTATCGAAGAACTGTGATGACTGTCCAGGAAAGTCGCTGTGAAGGGGGTGGAAAGCAAGATGTACAGTTTTCATCCCTAAATTTAATTGCAGCTGGCCTTGTGTAAACGTATACACTCAAAGTCACACCTTATCTGACAGGAGGCTATATGGCTTATCAGGCTGCTGAAAATCGTTATCAGACAATGGAGTACCGCCGCTGCGGTCAGAGCGGCCTCAAGCTCCCGATTGTATCACTGGGGTTGTGGCACAATTTTGGTGATACCACGCAGGTCGAGAACAGTCGGGCGCTGTTACAGCGTGCATTCGATCTGGGGATCACCCATTTTGATCTGGCGAATAACTATGGTCCACCGCCGAGTTCAGCGGAGCGAAATTTTGGTCGCATCCTGCAGGAAGATTTTTTACCGTGGCGAGATGAGCTGATCATCTCCACCAAAGCGGGTTACACCATGTGGGAAGGCCCTTACGGGGACTGGGGCTCACGCAAATACCTGATTGCCAGCCTCGATCAAAGCCTGAAGCGTCTGGGGCTGGAGTATGTCGATATCTTCTACCACCATCGCCCCGACCCTGAAACACCGCTCAGAGAAACCATGCGCGCACTGGATCATATCGTCCGTCAGGGCAAAGCGCTGTACGTAGGCCTCTCTAACTATCCGGCTGAACTTGCCAGACAAGCGATTGAAATACTCGACGATTTAGGTACGCCATGCCTTATTCATCAGCCCAAATATTCTATGTTTGAGCGTTGGGTCGAAGAGAGCCTGCTGTCGCTTTTACAGGAAAAAGGCGTCGGTAGTATCGCCTTCTCACCGCTGGCTGGCGGGCAGTTAACCGACCGCTATCTGAACGGTATTCCTGCGGATTCTCGCGCCGCAAGCACCAGCCGTTTTCTGAATCCGGACCAGATCACCCCACAAAAACTGGAAAAAGTTCGAGCGCTGAACGCACTGGCAGAGCGACGGGGACAAAAGCTGTCTCAGATGGCGCTCGCGTGGGTTCTCCGGGAAGACAAGGTCACGTCTGTGCTGATTGGCGCCAGTAAACCGGCGCAAATTGAAGATGCCGTCGGCATGCTGGCAAACCGTCACTTTACGCCTGAAGAGTGCGCGGAGATTGATGCCATTCTGAGTCGGTTGAAATAAAGACACATTTATTAACAAAAAGTGCTCTCACTTGCGATTTAAGAGTTGTGGCGATGAAACGGGGCTTTACTGCCCCGTAATATTACGTTAACAGGCCGGCTACGGCTCGATCGTGAAGGAGAGAAAACATGTTCAGGTCACTGATTCTGGCGGCAGTCTTAATGGCTTTTACACCGCTGGCCGCGAACGCTGGCGAAATCACCCTGCTGCCATCAATAAAATTGCAAATTGGCGATCGCGATAATTACGGTAACTACTGGGATGGCGGCCGCTGGCGCGACCGGGATTACTGGCACCATAACTATGAGTGGCGCAAAAATCGCTGGTGGCGTCATGACAACGGCTACCATCGTGGCTGGGATAAACGCAAAGCTTATGAACGCGGCTACCGAGAAGGCTGGAATGACCGTGACGACCATCGCGGTCGTGGGCGCGGCGGTCACGGGCATCGTCATTAAGAAAAGGAACCTGTGGTAACAGAGAATTTTTAACAATGGCAAAGGGTTCCGTTCACCGTATGTTCATTGTTTCTCTGAAACCCTCATTCCCGTAACGGGCAAGGGAGGCTCACCGTCTCCCTTGCCACCCAGGCTTCCGGCAGGAAAAATCGTCACTTCGTGATCCATTCGCCTTATGTCGTCTTCCTTCGGATCGCTTCAGTACGCTGACTTTCAGTTCAATCCGTTTCGCTTTAATAAAAAATACCTTTGCAGCTAATCAATCCTTAAGTGACCAGCATTAGCCTTCAGGCTGCTTTTTTATGGTCAAATCCTGCGCTTTTTATTTTTCACTATTTGCCCTTGAGCAAAAATCTCCTGAACGTATCTTATCCTCAAGAGAATTCACGTCAGGATTAACTTATGAATGCTAATTTTAAGAATGAAATTCAGACATTCGGTCGATCGCTATTATTACCGATCGCCGTACTGGCGCCTGTGGGGATGGTCATGGGAATTAGCGCTGCGTTAGGGCAGAGCTATATGATTGATAAACTCCCCTTTCTGGGCAATGAAATTTTCAGAGCAATTCTCTCTTCTCTGGGATTAATCAGCAGCGTCGTTTTTAATAATATTCCTTTACTGTTCGCGATGGGTGTCGCCTACGGTATGTCTAAAAAAGAAAAAGGGATTGCTGTATTTGCGTCCGTCGTGGCTTACCTGACTCTGCTTATCGCCATGCATGTGCATCTTAAGCTGGCAGGTACGCTGGCGAAAGAGGATATGGCTTTCGTCGGACAGGGAATGGTATTAGGTATTCAGACGCTGAAAATCGAAGCGCTGGGCGGCATTATTGCCGGGCTGCTGGCAGCTAAAATAACCGACCGTTTTTACCGGCTGCAATTACCTCTCGCTTTCGCCTTTTTCAGCGGTAAAAAATCCGTCGCGATCTTAGCCATTGCTTTTTCCATTCCCGTCGGCTTGATCATTCCTTTTATCTGGGATCTGTTTACCGCAGGTATGCGCGCCATATCAACAATAATGATGGCACCCAACATTGGTGCAGGTATCTATATGACGCTCAATCGCCTGCTGATCCCGTTTGGCCTGCACCACGTCCTCAGTTCCACCGTGCGTTTCACCGCGGCAGGCGGTACGTACCTGATTGACGGGCAGACCTATGTCGGTATTTTGCCCGCTATCAATAAAATCCTGTTTGAGCTTGGTCCCACCCATCCGGCCTGGAAAGAGTATATGCCGACGCTCACCAGCTATCTTGCCTCATCACAAATGCTCACGACGCTGTTCCGCGTTCCGGCGATTGGTCTGGCGATGTACCACATGGCCTATTTCAAGAATAAGAAATTTGCCAAAGGGATGATCCTGACCGTGGTGCTGACCGCCATGCTGGGGAATATTACCGAACCGCTGGAGTTCTCCTTCCTGTTTATCGCGCCAAAACTCTTTATTGTCTATGCGGTACTCTGTGGCTTATTGACCATTCCACTGCAATTACTGGAAGTCTCCATCGGCTATATTCGCGGCACCATTTTTGATTTTGGTATTTTCGGTTTGATGTATGAACACACCCAATGGATTAATTTAATTATCCTCGGCGTGATTAACTTTGTTGTCTTCTATTTCGTCTTCCGCTTCGCGATCGGTAAATTTGATATTAAGACCCCAGGCCGAGAGAGTGAAATCGCTGACAGCACCTTACTGAACAATAAAGAGTACGACAAAGTCGCCGAACTGGTGATTCAGGGGCTGGGCGGGACAGAAAATATCAAGCGCGTTGAAAACTGCGTTTCACGGTTACGTATTGATTTGAAAGATCAGAAAAAAATGGACATGGCCATTCTTAAAGAATCTGGCTCGCTGGGGACCTTTATCCCCTCCAGCAACCATGTTCATGTGGTATTCGGCCCACACGTAGAATTTGTCCGTAACGCGGTAGACGACCGCCTCGTCGGTGCGAAATAAATTCAAGGAGATAGTAATGCGTGCACTGTATGATTCAAAAAGCAAAACGATCGACGATCGAGGAATGAAATCTCTGCTCGCACAGCCAGCGCGGGTACAGTCATGGCTCGATGTTGAAGCCGCCCTGGCTCAGGCACAGGCCGGACACGGCATGATCCCCGCCAGCGCCGCAGTCAATATTACCGCTAACTGCCACGTGGATAAGATTGACCTGACGGAAATGGAACGCCTGCTGCGCGAGATTGGTCACGGCTTCGTTCCGGTCATCAAAGTACTGGTCAAAGCCTGTGACAGTGAAAGCGGAAAATACGTGCATTACGGCGTCACCACGCAGAATATTCAGCAAACGGCACAGCTTTATCTGGCAAAGCAGTTCGATACCATCATGCAGGGTTTTGTGGACGATATTCTGCGTAACCTGGCAAAGATGGCTTCTGACCATAAAGCAACGATTATGGCCGGACGTACCCACGGTAAGCACGCGCTGCCCATCACCTGGGGCTATAAAGCCGCCGTGTGGATTGATGAGTTACTGAGCGCCCGGCAGCGCATGCGAGAAGCGGAAAAACGCGTCTTTACCGTGATGATGGGGGGAGCCGTGGGCGCCTTCCACGCGACCGGTGAAACCGGCCGCCGGGTTCAGGATAGCGTTGCCCAAAAGCTGGGAATGCATTCAATGGCGATTCCCTCCCGTAACTCGCGCATTTACCGCACTGAATACATCAGTAATTTGTGCCTGCTGGCGACGACGTTACACAAAATAGCCGAAGAGGTTTATCAGACCTCAAGCGAAGAGTTTGCCGAAGTTTCAGAAGCCTTCACTAAAGGCACCGTTGGCAGCAGCACCATGCCGCAAAAAGTGAATCCTAAACTGGCGAAGGGGATCATCGCCAACGCGCAGAAATTGTACTCAGTAATGACCTCCTGCCTGTATGTCAGCCCACGTCCCTTCGAAGCAGACAGCTCAGCTTACTTTATCTTTGACGGTAATATTCAGGAGAGTATGGAGTTAATGGCTGAGATTGTGATGCGAGCCGAAGAGTTGACGCGGACGCTGGTCATCAATCCTGGTCGTATGCGCCAGAATGTGCAGTTAACGCATGGTCTTATTAATAGCGAAAAAATCATGATGCAGCTGGTGGAAAGGCTGGGCAAAGATGCCGCACATGAACGCGTCTACCAACTGGCAATGCGCAGCACGCATGAAGGCATCCCCTACGCTGATGTGCTGCGTGATGACCCTCTTATTCGCCAGCACTTTAGCGACTCAGAAATTAATACGCTGCTGGATCCTGCTCACTACATCGGCCTTTGCGCAGAAATCGCCGAGGAAACGGCCGCTCGCGTATGGGAGAAAGACAATGGCTGATCCCCTGCTTTCTCTGGCAAGTGAACGCATTGTCACCCCGAAAGGAATCGAAAGCGGCTATCTGCATATTGAAAGCGGACGTATTTCTGGCCTCGACAGTACACCACGCGGAAAAATCGTCGATTATCGCCATGCCATGCTGATGCCCGGTTTTGTGGATATTCACGTTCACGGCTGGGGGAGAGGGTCGTTTGCCTGGAGAGGTGAACGCCGTTCTTTGCAGGCGATGAGCCGGGATCTGGTTAACGCCGGGGTTACCGCGTGGCTTGCAACATCAGCCACCCAGCCGGAAACGTTCTTGCTGGAGAGTCTTTCCACCGCCGCAGACTGGATTGCAGACGCAAAAGCGGAAGATGGTGCCGAAGCGGTGGGTATTCATATGGAAGGCCCCTTTATTAACCCTGCATACAGCGGAATGCAGAGCAAGGACGCGATTCAACCACCCGGTATCGAAGGATTCAAACGCTATCAGCACGCCGCGAGGGGAAATATCCGTCTGATGACGCTCGCACCCGAACTGCCGGGCGCCCTGGCGCTAATCCGCTATTTACGCCAGTCAGGCGTCACCGTGTCAGCCGGTCATACCGACGCCACCTTTGATGAAACCACCCTCGCCATTGAAGCCGGTTTAACCCACTTTACCCATGCCTTTAGCGCCATGCGCGGGCTGCATCACCGGGAGCCTGGCGTGGTGGGGGCGCTGATGTACCATCAGAATACGTATGCCGAGGTGGCAAAGCAGAGCGGGATTACGTTGCGACCAGAAGTGTTCGACATTCTTTATCGGTTGAAAAAAGATCGCCGGTTGGTCATGGTCAGCGATTGTCTGGGATATGTGGATTTTCCCGAAGGATCTGAATTCCACCATTACCTGCGCCAGGAGACGTTTCGCATTCACAATCATTGTCTTGAAATCACCGACCACAGCGGAAAGACCCGAACGGTTTCACCCACGGAGTGGTCCGAAGTGTGCAAACTGGAGATGAGCTTTCTGGACTCCGTGAAAAATGTGGTCGACAGGCTGGAAAAAGGCTGGGTTTCAGCCGCGCAGATTGCCTGCCTTAATCCGGCAATCCTGGCGGGTGTTGACGCGAGAAAAGGCAGCCTGACGTCAGGAAAAGATGCCGATATTCTCGTGTTGGGTGCAGAGTTAAACCTGGAAGCCGTCTGGTGTCGCGGCGTTTCGCAACCTCTGGCTAAATAAAAATATCACTGTAATGCGTATCAAGAAAAATTTTTAACGCCTCCTGGCTCATTCCCTGAACCTGCTGAATAAAGTCCTCAGCAGGTATTTTTTTGCGCGCGGAGGGAAGTCCATTTTCGCGTAATAACAGGAGATCGTCCTGCGTGAGCCAGAAATTCACTTTGACATAATCCAGCCCGGCGTAGCGGAGATGACTCGATATCTTGTTTGTAAAGGTAATCAGCAGGTCGAATTCGAGCTGCTGAAGCCGCGCAATCTCATTGATGTTGATGCAGGCGGGGATTTCAATATGGAAGCGGGAGAAAAGCATCTCTTTAAAATAACCGACCTTACTCTCTGACGAGTTCGTCACAATAATGACCCGCTTCTTCTTATCGCCAACAACCCGATTTTTGAGCGCATACTTTTTGATAATCAGCACCAGGGTTGCCAGGTGAATAGCAGAAAAGGTCGTTTGCCAGTGATGTTCAATCTCCTTCACCGCATGCTGGACATGATCCCATAGCTCAGGATAGCGTCGCTGGACATCATGGAGCTTTTTATCATCGAACCAGAGATGAAATTTATTCTGGATGATGGCGGCATAGATAAAATTATAAATCTCCGCAAACCAGGCGTGCTGATTGTGAATGGTGTTTTCCAGACATCCGGCTAAATCGTGACAGGTGCGCTTAACGTAAGAGACCAGCCGGGCGTCGTATAATGTGAAGGGGCGATGAGTAAACGTCAGTGAAGCAATCAGCAGGTCCAGACAGATATTTTCATCCGCATCAGGCAATACGCCATAAGGAAAGGTTGTCAAAAACTCAGCCGCCGAACTCTCCGTAATTCTGTGTCCCCTGCGGATACGGTGCAGGGCAAGGCTAAGATAGACCAGTAAGTATTTTCTGCCGTTATATCCCAGGGCGATGACCGGACTGATTTTATCTTCGTAATAGTCTGCCGCCTGGTTTATCTGTGCAGCACACTCATGAAGAAACTGTTCGGCAATTGAACGGCCTGTCGGCTCATTGGCCTGGTGGGCGATAAGTCGGTGATCCTCACCAATTTCGACCGTTTTTAATATCGTCATGCACGCCGCCAGCCGCAGCTGGAACTCATCCCCCGCAAGCCGGGAGCCCTTACGCGGGATACTTTGCACAATCAGATCGCGTTCCTGCACCAGGCTCATCATGACGGGATTATCATTTTTTACCGTTCCCGCACTGACATAAAATTTTTTGTAATAATCATTTTTATTCACCACATCGTGCAAACAGAGCGCCACAAAGAGATCCTTCACCCTCTCTTCTGCCGTAGTGATATAGCGATTAAACTGGACGCGCGCTAAAAACTGTCGGTATTCGCTGTAGCCAATCCGGGTGGTAATAAACTGATTATCCTGATGTAGCTGGACATTTTCTGGCAGAAGTTCATTGAGCTCTTTCATTGTCCGTTTTAGCGTGGAGAGCGTTTTACCGAAACGCTCGACGGCCTCTTCAACGGGGAGCGGACTGTTGTCCTGGAGATATTTCAGGAAAGAGAGATCAAAGTGATTCATGAACGCCTGCCAGTTAATTATGCAGGGCACATAATAGAGGAAAAGCTCAATTAAAACCGTGACCCGTCGCGAGTCACGGTTGATTATAGCCCCATCGCCGTACCTGCCAGTAGCCAGAGATTGAGCGCCACGACCAGTATCACAATGACCCAGCCAATCTGTTTAACGCAACGACGATTGACCAGATCCCCCATCAGCTTACTGTCGCTGGTGAAGATCAGCAGCGGCACCAGCGCCAGCGCGATACCAAAACTGAGCAACACCTGACTCATCACCAGAATACGGGTCGGATCCAATCCCATCAGAATCACAATAAATGATGGCATCATGGTGACGGTACGGCGTACCCATAGCGGAATGTGAAAACGGATAAACCCTTGCATCACCACCTGCCCCGCCAGCGTACCGACCACGGTAGAAGAGAGTCCCGCAGCCACCAGGCTTAAACCAAACACCGTCGCTGCAGCGTGACTCAACAACGGTTCAAGGGTCAGATACGCCTGATCGAGATCGGCAATACCGGTATGCCCGCTAAAATGAAATGCGGCGGCAGCCGTCGCCATCATCGCCAGATTGACAAATCCGGCAATCGTCATGGCGATAGCCACATCCCATTTAGTGGCCGCATAGCGCTGTTGGCGTGTTCCGCCGTGCAAATGCTGAGTTAAGGAAGAGTGCAGATAAATGACGTGCGGCATGATAGTCGCCCCGAGCACCCCAGCGGCCAGGAACACCGCTTCGGAATTAGGCAGGCTTGGGATCACCATTCCCTTACTAAGCTGCGCGAAGTTCGGTTGGGAAAAAACCAGCTCCACAATGTAAGCCGCGGCCACAAACAGCAGCAGGCCGCCAATCACCTTTTCCAGCGGTTTTTGACCGCGACGCTGCAGCATCAGAATTAAGAACGTCGCGATACCGGTGAGTACGGCCCCTTGCAATAAGGAGACGCCGAGGATCAGTTTGAAGCCAATCGCAGCGCCAATAAATTCAGCAAGGTCTGTTGCCATAGCGATAATTTCTGCCTGCACCCAGTAGAACCACACCACCGGGCGAGGATAATGATCGCGAATTTGCTCCGCCAGGTTTTTACCCGTAGCAATGCCGAGTTTTGCCGACAGCACCTGAATCAGCATCGCCATCAGGTTTGCCCAGACCACCACCCACAGCAATTGATAACCAAAGCTGGCCCCTGCCTGGATATTGGTGGCGAAGTTACCCGGATCGATATAGCCGATCGCCGCGATGAACGCAGGTCCCATTAATGCGAGCTTCAACTTGCGCGCTGCCCGCCCACTGCTACTCTCAACGCGATCGTTAGTCATTTTAGTGCCTCAGAAACATAGCCTTTGCTATGTTTCAAGCTACGCCTACTGAGAATGATTATCAAATTCATTTTAATGGGTGACGTTGATTTCTCTGATAGCGTTTGTCTATGGATCGATAAGGATTCTGGAAATACCGGCGAGATGTTTAATTATTGTTATGAGAATAGCACAATGACATAACTTTTCACTTCCATACTAAACATAACGGAAGTGTATCACCGATCACTAATTTTGAATCTCGTCACAGGTCCTTATTATAGTGTGTGTTTGATCTCGTTTTCTTTATGGTTGTTACATAGAATGTGCACGAAAACTAAACCTGCCTCATATTTGGAGCAAATATGGACCGCGTTCTTCATTTTGTCCTGGCCCTTGCCGTGGTTGCGGTACTCGCACTGCTGGTAAGCAGTGACCGTAAAAAAATCCGCATTCGTTATGTTGTTCAATTGCTTGTTATCGAAGTGTTACTGGCATGGTTCTTCCTGAACTCTGATGTCGGTCTGGGCTTCGTGAGAGGCTTCTCCGAGATGTTTGAGAAACTGCTCGGGTTTGCTAATGAAGGGACAAACTTTGTCTTTGGTAGCATGAACGATAAAGGCCTGGCATTCTTCTTCCTGAAAGTGCTTTGCCCGATCGTCTTCATCTCCGCCCTGATCGGTATTTTGCAGCATATCCGCGTACTGCCGGTAATCATCCGCGCGATTGGTTTCCTGTTATCCAAAGTAAACGGTATGGGCAAACTGGAATCCTTCAACGCCGTCAGCTCTCTGATCCTGGGTCAGTCTGAGAACTTTATCGCCTATAAAGATATTCTCGGCAAAATGTCTCGCAACCGTATGTACACCATGGCAGCAACGGCGATGTCGACCGTTTCCATGTCTATCGTCGGCGCGTACATGACCATGCTTGAGCCGAAGTACGTGGTTGCGGCGCTGGTTCTGAACATGTTCAGCACCTTTATCGTGCTGTCGCTGATCAACCCTTACCGCGTTGATGCCAGCGAAGAAAATATCCAGATGTCTAACCTGCACGAAGGCCAGAGTTTCTTCGAAATGCTGGGTGAATACATTCTGGCTGGTTTCAAAGTGGCAATTATCGTTGCGGCGATGCTGATTGGTTTCATCGCACTGATCGCTGCCCTGAACGCCCTGTTCGCCACCGTGACCGGTTGGTTTGGCTACAGCATCTCCTTCCAGGGCATCCTGGGTTACATCTTCTACCCGGTTGCATGGGTAATGGGTGTGCCGTCCAGCGAAGCGCTGCAGGTGGGCAGTATCATGGCGACTAAACTGGTTTCCAACGAGTTCGTTGCGATGATGGATCTGCAGAAAATCGCCGCTACGCTCTCCCCGCGCGCAGAAGGCATCCTGTCCGTGTTCCTGGTTTCCTTCGCTAACTTCTCTTCCATCGGTATTATCGCCGGTGCGATTAAAGGCCTGAACGAAGAGCAAGGTAACGTGGTTTCTCGCTTTGGTCTGAAGCTGGTGTACGGCTCTACGCTGGTGAGCGTACTGTCTGCATCTATCGCCGCACTGGTGCTGTAAGCGTAAGACAACATCGCAGTGATAAGACCGGGGAGATTCATATTCTCCCCGGTTTTTTTATGCCTGCGATTCAGCAAACCAAAGAGATAAAGAGTAAGAACTGGCAGGATGCAGAAACAAAAAACCCCCGCTTTTCAGCGAGGGTTTAAACTTTGGTGGAGCTAAGCGGGATCGAACCGCTGACCTCTTGCATGCCATGCAAGCGCTCTCCCAGCTGAGCTATAGCCCCACGATGCTTTTACGTACGTACCAAATTCATTGGGATTAAATTTGGTGGAGCTAAGCGGGATCGAACCGCTGACCTCTTGCATGCCATGCAAGCGCTCTCCCAGCTGAGCTATAGCCCCATTACGTAAAGCTTGTCGAGTTGACGGGCGGCATCATATGAATTCCCTTCGCGTGTGTCAACGGCAAAATTAACTCATAGAATTCAATCGCTGAAAAAGCAGTCAAATGAAGAACATTGCGTAACAACTCGCATTCAGTAGTTAAACGCGTCACGGTTTCTACTAAAATGGTGCTATAAAATGAACCACTAATTAACCCCACGACTATTCAGGGAATCGTTATGTTCAAGGAACGGATGACGCCAGAAGAACTTGCTAATCTGACCGGATACAGCCGACAGACCATCAATAAATGGGTACGCAAAGAAGGTTGGGCGACATCACCAAAACCAGGCGTTCAGGGCGGTAAAGCCCGGCTGGTTCACGTCACCGAACAAGTTCGTGAATACATTCGCAGCGCTGAGCGTTCAGCCGAAGGTTTATCAAATAACTTATCGTTATCCGGCGATACCTCTGTTGAAGCGCTGCTGATTAGGCTCGCTAAAGAAATGACGCCGACAGAACAGAAAATGTTTACCTCACTGATCCTGCGTGAAGGCATTACGGGTTTATTACAGCGTTTAGGGATCCGCGAAAACAAATAATATGAAAAAATTACGCAGCAAAATGACGACCGAAGAGCTGGCGGAATGTCTCGGAGTTGCCAAACAAACCGTCAATCGTTGGATCAGAGAACAAAACTGGACTACCGAAAAGTTTCCCGGCGTTAAAGGTGGTCGTGCCAGACTGATTCATATTGACTCCAGCGTCCGCGCGTTTCTGCTCAATATTCCCGCTTTTCGCAAAGTTCCTGAAGTTTATCAGGCTGAAGAACCGCTGGCAGAATACACCCACGTAGTACGCAGCCACGCGTGCCGCCAGATAATTAGCGCACTGGACAACATGTCCCCAACGGAACAAGAAAAGCTGGCGATGTATATTTCGCGCGAAGGTATTCGCACTTTTCTTACTCGTTTGGGTATTGATGAGTCTGAATAACAGGCAAAAAAACGGCAGGATACGCTCCTGCCGTTCTTTCATCGGTCAATCAGTCTTATTGCTGGCTTTCTCGCTCAGCAATAAACGCCAGCGCTTTATTAATACGCTCAATGCTGCGGAATTTACCAATCGCATGCACCGTAACGTCTAACGCCGGGGACTGACCCGCGCCGGTAACGGCTACGCGCAGCGGCATCCCGACTTTACCCATGCCAACTTCCAGTTCATCAGCCGTTGCCTGAATCGCATGGTGCACGTTTTCTGCCGTCCACTCGCTAATCGCAGCCAGCTTGTCGCGAACCACTTCCAGCGGCTGACGCGCAACCGGGCGCAGGTGTTTCTTCGCTGCATCAGCGTCGAACTCGGCAAAGTCTTCGTAGAAGTAGCGGCAGCTCTGCGCCATCTCTTTCAGCGTTTTGCAGCGCTCACCGAGCAGTTTAACCAGCTCTGACAGCTGCGGGCCTACGCGGGTATCGATATTTTCCTGCTCAATATGCCACTGCAGATGGGTTGCTACATATTCCGGCGCCAGCGCATTAATATAGTGATGGTTCAGCCACTGCAGTTTTTCAGTGTTAAACGCACTCGCAGACTTGCTCACCGCACCGAGGGAGAACAGTTTGATCATCTCTTCACGGGTGAAAATTTCCTGATCGCCACTGGACCAGCCCAGACGCACCAGATAGTTCAGCAGCGCTTCCGGCAGGTAACCGTCGTCGCGGTATTGCATAACGCTGACCGCACCGTGACGTTTGGAGAGTTTTTTACCATCGTCACCGTTGATCATTGATACGTGTGCGTAAACTGGCACCGGCGCATTCAGCGCTTTCAGGATATTGATCTGACGCGGAGTGTTGTTGATATGGTCTTCACCACGAATAACGTGGGTGATTTCCATATCCCAGTCGTCGACAACAACGCAGAAGTTGTAGGTCGGGGAACCGTCGGTACGGCGAATGATCAAATCATCCAGCTCCTGGTTGCTGAATTCGATCGGCCCACGGATCTGGTCGTCAAAAATAACGGAACCGTCCTTCGGGTTGGCAAAACGTACCACGCAAGGTTCATCAGCGGCATGATGTTCGTGGCCGTGGCGGCAGCGGCCGTCGTAACGCGGCTTCTCACCGTTCGCCATCTGCTCTTCGCGCAGCGCGTCCAGACGCTCTTTAGAGCAGTAGCATTTATATGCAGTGCCTGCTTCCAGCATTTCATCAATCACCGCGTTGTAGCGATCAAAACGTTTGGTCTGGAAGTACGGGCCTTCATCCCATTCCAGATTCAGCCAGTTCATGCCATCCATAATGGCTTCAATAGCTTCCGGAGTGGAGCGTTCGAGATCGGTGTCTTCAATACGCAGCACAAACTCACCGCCATGGTTGCGTGCAAAAAGCCAGGAATAAAGAGCAGTACGCGCACCGCCGACGTGCAGGTAGCCTGTCGGGCTTGGCGCGAAGCGAGTTTTGATTTTCATGAAATGGCCTTACGTTTATAAAGATGCCGACAACCGGCAAATCCAGGGAAGATTATCAGGCTCGTATTCTATCACCGTGGTCTGATTCCTCAATGTTGTTCAGGTTGGAACATTACGCTTTGCCATTTTCGTATACAAATCATGCCGCACGGATTGTTTTGCGATCGTTTTGTTTAAATTTACGACGAACGAACAATTTCTTTAGAAAATGCGTTGACTCATTTTCAACTCTCCCTATAATGCGACTCCACACAGCGGGGGTGATTAGCTCAGCTGGGAGAGCACCTCCCTTACAAGGAGGGGGTCGGCGGTTCGAACCCGTCATCACCCACCAACTACTTTATGTAGTCTCCGCCGTGTAAAACAAGAAATTGAGAAGTGGGTGATTAGCTCAGCTGGGAGAGCACCTCCCTTACAAGGAGGGGGTCGGCGGTTCGATCCCGTCATCACCCACCACTTTCTCGCCAGCTGGATTTCTTGTTAAAATGTGAAGTACCGAAGTGGGTGATTAGCTCAGCTGGGAGAGCACCTCCCTTACAAGGAGGGGGTCGGCGGTTCGATCCCGTCATCACCCACCACTTCGGGTCGTTAGCTCAGTTGGTAGAGCAGTTGACTTTTAATCAATTGGTCGCAGGTTCGAATCCTGCACGACCCACCAATGTAAAAAGGCGCCCTAAAGGCGCCTTTTTGCTATCTGCGATTTATAAGATTCGAACCTGCAGCAGGTCGAGTCGAACGCAGTGAGACAACGGAGCCGTTTACGGCGACGGCCCGAAGGGCGAGCGAAGCGAGTCATCCTGCACGACCCACCAATATAAAAAGGCGCCCTAAAGGCGCCTTTTTGCTATGCAGAGAAGAACCATTTCCCCTCTGATAACCATCAGCGTGAGCGTTATAACTGATACAACGGATCGCGGGCGCGGGCTGCGGTTAATTCACTGGCCTGCATACGCACCACATCCCACAGCGCCTGAGCAGCGGTTGATAAAGAGCGGTTTTTACGTCGGGCCAGCATCAGTTGCCGTTCAACAACCGGCGTCAGGCGCTTAACCTGCAAGTGACTGCCCTGCGGTAAGGGGAGCGCCAGCGCGGGCAGCACGCTGATGCCAATCCCCGCCTCAACCATCGGAAACAGCGTGGCGGGATGGCCAATCTCCTGAACTATATTGGCATCAATGGAAAAATGGGCCAGCGCAGCGTCGATCAGCGGTCGACTACCGGAAGCATAATCCTGTAGCACCAGGCGTTCGTGATACAAATCCTGCCAGTTCACCCACTCTCGTTGGGCTAACGGATGATCCTGGCGACACAGCAGCAGGAACGGTTCGGACAGCACGGCTTCACACTGCAAATCGGTGACTGCGCCGGGATCAATCACAATGCCAAAATCCACTTCTCCCTGGCGAATACTCTCCAGCACCCACTGCTGTGGCCGGTCGTGCAGCACAAAATCGATAGCCGGATAAAGCTGATTACTCTGGGCAATACACTGCGGAATAAGATGAGCAGAGATCGTCTGGCTGGCGGCAACCCGCACCGTGCCGGTTAACTGCGTTCCTACCTGTCCGGCTTCGCGCAGCGTGCTGTGCAATTCATCCAGAATACGTTCCAGCCGCGCCGCCAACTGGTGTCCGGCCTCCGTCAGCACCACTTCCCGCGTCGTTCTGTCCAATAACCGCACACCCGTCTGCCCTTCCAGCTCTTTTACACTATGGCTGACCGCCGACTGGCTTAAGCCGATGATATCCCCCGCCCGGCTAAAGCTTTTGGCTTGAGCGACGGTGACAAAGATACGCAACTGACGCAGAGAGTAATTCATCTATTTGATTCATATATGGATGCAATAAATCAATTTTATTTCTCAAACGGAAAAAAGCAAAATGTTACTACCGAATTTCAGGAGTCTTTATGAAACTTTTTCGTATTCTTGATCCGTTCACGATAACACTGATTACCGTTGTTTTGCTGGCGTCCTTTTTCCCGGCCGAAGGTAGTTTTGTGCCTTTCTTTGAAGGCTTAACCACCGCCGCCATTGCCCTGCTGTTTTTTATGCACGGAGCGAAACTCTCGCGTGAAGCCATTATTGCCGGTGGTAGCCACTGGCGTTTGCATCTGTGGGTGATGTGCAGCACGTTTGTTGTCTTCCCGGTTCTGGGCGTTCTGTTCGCCTGGTGGGCGCCGGTCAACGTTGACCCGATGCTGTACACCGGTTTCCTGTACCTGTGTATTTTGCCTGCCACTGTGCAGTCAGCCATCGCTTTTACGTCGCTGGCGGGCGGTAACGTTGCCGCCGCCGTTTGTTCTGCTTCGGCCTCCAGTCTGCTGGGTATTTTTCTCTCGCCGCTGCTGGTAGGGCTGGTGATGAATATGCACGGCGCAGAAGGTAGCCTGGAGCAGGTGGGAAAAATCATGTTGCAGCTGCTGCTGCCGTTCGTGCTGGGTCACCTTTCACGTCCGTGGATTGGAAACTGGGTTTCTCGACATAAAAAATGGATCGCGAAAACGGATCAATCCTCTATTTTGCTGGTGGTGTACTCCGCCTTCAGTGAAGCCGTCGTTAACGGGATCTGGCACAAAGTGGGGGTGGGTTCACTGCTGTTTATCGTGGTGGTCAGCATCATACTGCTGGCAATCGTGATTGGCATAAATGTCTTTGTTGCGCGCAAATGCGGCTTTAACAAAGCTGATGAAATCACCATTGTGTTCTGCGGTTCGAAAAAGAGCCTGGCGAACGGGATCCCAATGGCAAATATTTTGTTCCCAACTTCGGTGATTGGGATGATGGTGCTGCCGTTGATGATCTTCCATCAAATACAGCTAATGGTGTGCGCCGTGCTAGCGCGTCGCTACAAGCAACAGACGGACGCATTGCAGGCGCAACAGAAAAGCCGCGCCGCGAAGGCTTAAAGAGGACGTTTCAGGGGCTGCACCAGTTGCGTCAGCCCCTCAGTTTTAATCAGCAGTGTGATTTGCATCAGCTCGCCAAGCTTGCCCGGCGGGAATTCATCCTTACGGGCAAACCACAGCAGATACTCTTCCGGGACATCAATCAACCGACGCCCTTTATATTTGCCAAAGGGCATCACAGTATTGGCGATGTCAACCAGCTGCTCTTTTTCCATCTCAGGCACCCAGTAAGCGGATCATTTCAGCTTCATCGATCACGGCAATACCCAGTTCCTGTGCTTTTGCCAGTTTCGAACCCGCCGCTTCACCGGCAATCACCAGATCGGTTTTCTTCGACACGCTACCGGCCACTTTTGCACCTAACTCGGTCAGTCTCGCTTTGGCGTCATCGCGCGACATCAGGCTCAGGCTCCCGGTCAGCACCACCGTTTTACCTGCGAAGGGGCTGTCGATTTCTTCAGCGTTAATGACCACCGGCGCTGGCCAGTGGATCCCCTGCGCCAGCAGTTGAACAATCACCTCGCGGTTGCTCTCCTCGGCGAAGAAATTAAACACGTGCGTCGCCACCACGATGCCGACATCCGGCACTTTTTGCAGCTCTTCAATGGAAGCGGCTTCCAGCGCGTCGAGCGTGCCAAAATACGCCGCCAGACCTGCAGCCGTGGCTTCGCCGACTTCACGAATGCCTAGCGCATAGAGGAAACGGGCAAACGTGGTTTCTTTCGCTTTTTCCAGCGCGTTGACCACGTTTTGCGCCGACTTCGGCCCCATACGATCAAGCCCCGTCAGTTTACCGGCGGTCAGGGTGAAAAGATCCGCCGGCGTGTGGACATACTCTTTCTCGACCAGTTGATCGATAATTTTGTCGCCCATACCGTCAACGTCGAGCGCGCGGCGGGAAACAAAGTGTTTCAGCGATTCCTTACGCTGTGCTCCACAGATTAAACCGCCGGTGCAGCGAGTGACCGCTTCGCCTTCCACACGTTCAACATCAGAGTTGCAAACCGGACAATGCGCTGGAAACACAATTTCGCGGGTATCTTCCGGGCGTTCAGAAAGCACGACGTTCACCACCTGCGGGATGACATCGCCCGCACGGCGAATGACGACTTTATCGCCAATACGCAACCCCAGACGCTCGATTTCATCAGCGTTATGCAGCGTTGCGTTACTGACCAGCACCCCGGCAACCTGGACCGGCTCAAGGCGAGCGACGGGCGTAATCGCCCCGGTACGTCCAACCTGAAACTCAACATCGCGTACGAAAGTCATCTGCTCCTGTGCCGGGAACTTAAAGGCCACAGCCCAGCGCGGCGCGCGGGCAACAAAGCCCAGTTGCTCCTGCAACGCCATGGAGTTGACTTTGATCACCACGCCATCGATATCAAATCCCAGCGTTGGTCGGTCTTCTTCAACCTTGTGATAGTAAGCAAGTACTTCCTCCGGGGAGTCGCAAAGCGCCACTCTGTCGCTTACCGGCAGGCCCCACTTTTTAAATTGCAGCAGGCGGCCCAGATGGGTATCTGGCAGCGTGCCGCCTTCCAACACACCAACGCCATAGCAGAAGAAAGTAAGCGGTCGCTTCGCTGTGATACGCGGATCGAGCTGGCGCAATGAACCGGCCGCTGCGTTACGCGGGTTAGCAAACACTTTGTTGCCAGTGCGGCGGGCCTCTTCGTTAATTTTTTCAAATCCGGCCTGCGGCAGGAACACTTCACCGCGCACTTCCAGACGTGAAGGGATGTTTTCGCCACGCAGTTTTAACGGGATTGCGCGAATGGTGCGCACGTTAGAGGTAATATCCTCACCCGTGGTGCCATCACCACGCGTTGCGGCGCTGACCAGCACACCGTTTTCATACAGGATACTGACTGCCAGGCCGTCCAGTTTCAGTTCACAGCACCAGGTCAGTTTATCGGTACTCTTTAGTCTGTCCTGCACGCGCTTGTTGAAGGCGAGAAAACTCTCTTCATCAAACACGTTATCCAGCGACAGCATCGGCACTTCATGACGAATCTGGCTGAACGCGGTTAACGGCGCGGCGCCAACGCGTTGGGTTGGCGAGTCGGGGGTAACAAGGTCCGGATGCTGCGCTTCCAGCTCGCGCAGTTCGCGCATCAGGCGATCGTATTCCGCATCGGGAATTTCCGGCGCGTCCATCACATGGTAGAGATACTCATGATGGCGAAGCGTGGTTCGCAGTTCTGTCAGTTGTTGTTCGATTGATTCCATATCGCACCATCAATGATAAAAAACCCCCGACAGGCGGGGGTTTAGAAAGGAAATGTCACGCCAGAGGAAAATCAGGCGCGAGATTCTTTAACTTCGCGGATGCGGTCCTGATACTCGCGCAGTTTCTGCGGCGTCATCATGCGACGTTGATCGTCGAGCACCACACCACCCACTTCATCGGCAATGTGCTGTGCGGACTGCAGCATCAGCTTAAAGTTTTGCAGCTCGTCCCCGTAGGACGGAACCTGCATAAAAATAGTCACACCAGGGGTGCTGAAGTCGCCCGTCATTTCTGGGTCAAACGTTCCCGGATTAACCATATTAGCGAGGCTGAACAGCGACGGACCGCTGCCATCCGGGCTCAAATGACGATGGAAAATATTCATATCGCCAAATTTGAAACCGGCCTGCTGAATGCTGTTGAGCAGCACTTCCCCGTTGAGCTCGCTACCATGATGAGCCGCAACGTTCATAATGATGACCGCTTCTTTACGCTGCGGTTTTTCAGCAACAGGCGCTTCTTCTACTACCGGCTCGGGCTGCGGTTGATGTTCAACAACAGGCTCTGCTGGCTGGAAGGTCTGCGGCGCAGGTTGCGGTGCTTGCTGAGCAGGTTGCTGAACCTGCGGGGCAACAGGTTGCTGCACAGGTGGCTGCTGAACAGGCTGATGTTGCACCGGCTGCTGCGGTTGTACAGGCTGCTGCTGAACATGCGGCGGCGGTACCGGCGCTTGTGCAGGCTGCTGCGCAGGCTGACGCGGCTGAGCAGACGCATAAGGCGGCTGGTACTGGTGTTGCGGCGACTGAGGAGGAACACCATGTTCCTGCGCATTACCGGGAGCATGATTCACACGATGAACGCGAACTTCACCCACGCCTTCGTCTTCCTCGACGTTGTCGTCGAACGAATCCTCGTCTTCACGTTTAGACTTCATGCGTTTCAGTGGGCGATCGCGGAATATAGAAGACCGCTCTTTACGGCTAGTCCAAAAACCATGTACCAGTAAAGCGATTATGGCGATCGCGCCAACAATGATTAATATCAGACGCAAATCCTGCATCATTATATTCTCTGTTGTTCTAACACCTTGCCACCACGGCAAACATTTACTCACTAAGAGTATTTGTCGATTACGCCAAGTGCAAGTGTACTCTTGGCTTTCACGGCATAAAGATGAACAAAATTGTGCTTTTTGCTGTTTTTTCGAACATTTCCGAACAGCTTAACGCTCAACAACCCGGTAAGATACGCACAGTTTACCAGAGCTTATATAACAAGGAGTACGTCCTGACCATGGTTTCATCATCTGCAGTTGTACCTCGCAGCGGCCTTTATTACTTTTCTCAGGGATGGAAGCTCATCACCCAACCGGGCATTCGTCGTTTTGTTATTCTGCCTTTGCTGGTGAATATCCTGCTGATGGGCGGCGCATTCTGGTGGTTATTTACACAACTCGGTAACTGGGTTCCCGCGCTGATGAGTCACGTCCCTGACTGGCTTCAGTGGCTCAGCTATTTACTGTGGCCGATTGTGACCATTTCCGTGCTGTTGGTGTTCGGCTACCTGTTCTCCACTATCGCCAACTGGATCGCCGCACCGTTTAACGGTCTGCTGGCTGAACAGCTGGAAGCGCGCTTAACGGGCGCAACACCGCCCGACACCGGCATTCTCGGCATTATGAAAGACGTTCCGCGCATTATGAAACGCGAATGGCAAAAGCTGGCGTGGTATCTCCCGCGCGCCTTCGTATTGCTGATTCTCTATTTTATTCCTGGCATTGGGCAGACCGTCGCCCCGGTCCTGTGGTTCCTGTTCAGCGCGTGGATGCTGGCTATTCAGTACTGCGATTATCCTTTTGATAACCATAAGGTCCCTTTTAAGGAGATGCGCGTCGCGCTGCGCACGCGCAAGGTGACCAATATGCAGTTTGGCGCATTGACCAGCCTGTTCACCATGATTCCGGTGCTCAATCTGTTCATCATGCCGGTAGCGGTTTGTGGTGCCACGGCGATGTGGGTAGACTGCTATCGTGCTAAGCATGCGTTATGGAAGTAATGCAAAAATGTGTAAAAGCGGGCTGGCTTATGCCCGCTCTTATTCCATACTGCTACGCATTATTTCTCATCAGCATATAGATATGCGAATTCCTTACTTCCCCATACTTTCTCAACAGGTATGCTGAAGCGGTATCCCAATTTCATACAGTTAAGGACAGGCCATGAGTAAGATTTTTGAAGATAACTCGCTGACTATCGGTCATACGCCGCTGGTTCGACTGAACCGTATCGGTAACGGACGCATTCTGGCGAAGGTGGAATCACGCAACCCAAGCTTTAGCGTCAAATGCCGTATCGGTGCCAATATGATTTGGGATGCCGAAAAACGTGGTGTACTGAAACCGGGCGTTGAGCTGGTAGAACCGACCAGCGGCAACACGGGGATTGCGCTGGCCTACGTTGCCGCCGCCCGTGGTTACAAACTGACTCTGACCATGCCGGAAACCATGAGCATTGAGCGCCGCAAGCTCTTAAAAGCGCTGGGCTCGAACCTGGTGCTGACTGAAGGCGCAAAAGGTATGAAGGGCGCAATTCAGAAAGCGGAAGAAATCGTAGCCAGCGATCCGGAAAAATTCCTGCTGCTGCAGCAGTTCAGCAACCCGGCGAACCCGGAAATTCACGAAAAAACCACCGGCCCGGAAATCTGGGAAGATACCGATGGCCAGGTTGATGTCTTTATTTCCGGTGTCGGCACCGGCGGTACGCTAACTGGCGTGACCCGTTACATTAAAGGCACTAAAGGCAAAACCGACCTGATCACCGTCGCGGTAGAACCTACTGACTCCCCTGTTATCGCCCAGGCATTGGCGGGTGAAGAACTCAAACCTGGCCCGCATAAAATTCAGGGTATTGGCGCGGGCTTCATTCCTGGCAACCTTGATCTGAAGCTTATCGATAAAGTCGTTGCCATCACCAATGATGAAGCTATTTCTACCGCGCGCCGCCTGATGGAAGAAGAAGGTATTCTGGCGGGGATCTCTTCTGGCGCAGCCGTGGCTGCCGCGCTTAAGCTCCAGGAAGATGAATCCTTTACCAATAAGAATATTGTGGTTATCCTACCGTCATCGGGTGAGCGTTATCTGAGCACTGCACTGTTTGCCGATCTCTTCACAGAGAAAGAACTGCAACAGTAATGCCAGCATGTTAAAAACGCGTAAAAAAGCACCCTTTGGGGTGCTTTTTTGTGGCCTGCTTCAAATTTTCAACTCTCCTGGCATTGATTCAACCCGCCGGAACTGGTATTTAACCAAACTAATTATTTTGATGCGCGAAATTAATCGTTACAGGAAAAGCGCTAGCTGAATCGATTTTATGATTTGGTTCAACTCTTC
Source organism: Citrobacter sp. 21OH12SH02A-Citro (assembly GCF_027919895.1). Lineage (NCBI taxonomy): Bacteria > Pseudomonadati > Pseudomonadota > Gammaproteobacteria > Enterobacterales > Enterobacteriaceae > Citrobacter > Citrobacter sp. 21OH12SH02A-Citro. Next base: position 1,441,757 of record NZ_CP114801.1, on the reverse strand, counting down.
CTTTCGCGGCATAATGTTTAATGACGAACGAAACGTCAGCGGCAAGAAGTTGCCAGCAACGGATTGCACCGAACTCCTTTTGTGTCGCGTCCAGTTTACGCCGATGCTAACAATACAGGCTAAAGTTGAACCGCCAGGCTAGACTTTAGTTCCACAACACTAAACCTATAAGTTGGGGAAATATAATGTTCCAGCAAGAAGTTACCATTACCGCTCCGAACGGTCTGCATACTCGCCCTGCTGCTCAGTTTGTTAAAGAAGCAAAAGGCTTTACTTCTGAAATTACTGTGACTTCCAACGGCAAAAGCGCTAGCGCCAAAAGCCTGTTTAAACTGCAGACTCTGGGCCTGACTCAGGGTACCGTTGTCACCCTGTCCGCAGAAGGTGAAGACGAGCAGAAAGCAGTTGAGCATCTGGTTAAACTGATGGCTGAACTCGAGTAAGTTCAACGAGTTCTTTTAAATATCAGTCACAAGTAAGGTAGGGTTATGATTTCAGGCATTTTAGCATCCCCGGGTATCGCTTTCGGTAAAGCATTGCTGCTGAAAGAAGACGAGATCGTCATTGACCGGAAAAAAATTTCTGCCGACAAGGTTGATCAGGAAGTTGAACGTTTTCTGAGCGGTCGTGCCAAGGCATCTGCGCAACTGGAAGCGATCAAAACCAAAGCTGGTGAAACGTTCGGTGAAGAAAAAGAAGCCATCTTTGAAGGGCATATCATGCTGCTCGAAGATGAGGAGCTGGAGCAGGAAATCATAGCCCTGATTAAAGATAAGCACATGACGGCTGATGCAGCTGCGCATGAAGTTATCGAAGGTCAGGCCACAGCCCTTGAAGAGCTGGATGATGAATACCTGAAAGAACGTGCGGCTGACGTACGTGACATCGGTAAACGCCTGCTGCGTAACATCCTGGGTCTGGCTATTATCGACCTGAGCGCTATTCAGGAAGAAGTTATCCTGGTAGCCGCAGACCTGACCCCGTCAGAAACCGCACAGCTGAACCTGAACAAGGTGCTGGGTTTCATCACCGACGCGGGCGGACGGACTTCCCATACTTCTATCATGGCGCGTTCTCTGGAACTGCCAGCCATCGTAGGTACGGGTAGCGTCACCTCTCAGGTTAAAAACGACGACTATCTGATTCTGGATGCCGTAAACAACCAGGTTTACGTCAATCCGACCAACGAAGTTATTGAGCAACTGCGCGCCGTTCAGGAGCAGGTTGCTACCGAGAAAGCGGAACTTGCTAAGCTGAAAGATCTCCCGGCTATCACGCTGGACGGACATCAGGTAGAAGTTTGCGCCAACATCGGTACCGTTCGTGACGTTGAAGGCGCTGAGCGTAATGGCGCCGAAGGTGTTGGTCTGTACCGCACCGAATTCCTGTTCATGGACCGTGAATCGCTGCCGACTGAAGAAGAACAGTTTGCCGCATATAAAGCCGTTGCTGAAGCCTGTGGCTCTCAGGCGGTCATCGTCCGTACCATGGACATCGGCGGCGATAAAGAGCTGCCGTACATGAACTTCCCGAAAGAAGAGAACCCGTTCCTGGGCTGGCGTGCCGTACGTATCGCCATGGATCGTAAAGAGATCCTGCGGGATCAGGTTCGCGCAATCCTGCGCGCCTCTGCTTTCGGCAAACTGCGCATCATGTTCCCAATGATCATCTCTGTTGAAGAAGTGCGCGCACTACGCAAAGAGATCGAAATCTACAAACAGGAACTGCGCGACGAAGGTAAAGCATTTGACGAAAGCATTGAGATTGGCGTGATGGTGGAAACACCGGCAGCGGCAACAATTGCGCGTCATTTAGCCAAAGAAGTTGATTTCTTTAGTATCGGCACCAATGATTTAACGCAGTACACCCTGGCAGTTGACCGTGGTAATGATATGATTTCACACCTTTACCAACCGATGTCGCCATCTGTGCTGACGCTGATCAAGCAAGTTATTGATGCTTCTCATGCGGAAGGCAAATGGACTGGCATGTGTGGTGAGCTTGCAGGCGACGAACGTGCTACACTTCTGTTGCTGGGGATGGGTCTGGACGAATTCTCTATGAGCGCCATTTCTATCCCGCGCATTAAGAAGATTATCCGTAACACGAACTTCGAAGATGCGAAGGTGTTAGCAGAGCAGGCTCTTGCTCAACCGACAACGGACGAGTTAATGACGCTGGTTAACAAGTTCATTGAAGAAAAAACAATCTGCTAATCCACGAGATGCGGCCCAATTTACTGCTTAGGAGAAGATCATGGGTTTGTTCGATAAACTGAAATCTCTGGTTTCTGATGATAAGAAAGACACCGGAACTATTGAGATTGTTGCTCCGCTCTCTGGCGAGATCGTCAACATCGAAGACGTGCCGGATGTAGTTTTTGCTGAAAAAATCGTTGGTGATGGCATCGCTATCAAACCAACCGGTAACAAAATGGTCGCCCCTGTTGATGGCACCATCGGCAAAATCTTTGAAACCAACCACGCTTTCTCTATCGAATCCGACAGCGGCATTGAGCTGTTTGTTCACTTCGGTATTGATACCGTTGAACTGAAAGGCGAAGGCTTTAAGCGCATCGCTGAAGAAGGTCAGCGCGTTAAAGTGGGCGACCCGGTTATTGAATTCGATCTGCCGCTGCTGGAAGAAAAAGCCAAGTCTACCCTGACTCCGGTTGTTATCTCCAACATGGACGAAATCAAAGAGCTGATCAAACTGTCCGGTAGCGTGACAGTGGGTGAAACTCCGGTTATCCGCATCAAGAAGTAATTCTTGCTGCTGAGAAGAATGGCGCCTGGTGGCGCCATTTTTTTTATCTGGCAGACCTCAAAATCTGCCGGATAACGCTAAATTTGTGAGGTGACTGGTCGGTAACACGCCTCGCGCATCAGGATTTTCATCCCTTCCGGCCCGCTTTCCAGCATCCGTCGCTCCGAATCCGCCACTAACAGTTCACAATTGTAGCCACCCGCGATGCCAAACATGGCCCGCGCCACACAGATATCTTCCAGCGCCGTTGCCCCGCTGGTGTCAAAATGTCCAACCATACGCCCATTCTGGCGAACCACCAGCCGGTAACTCTTCATCGCGCCTCCCCTGCCGGTGGCAGAATTAACTCATCACAACCGCACAGATTGGTCCATTTCATCACTTCCAGTACGCGCTGAGCTGCATCGTGCGTCGCGGTTGTCAGCGCTTTACCCAGCACAATACCGCTCACCAGCTCAGCACAAAACAGATCGCCAGTTCCCTTCAGATCCGTTTTAACCCGTGGATGAGCGAACACCTCAACCGTTTCAGCCGTCACTACCGCCACGTTAATAATATCTTCGCTATCCCCCGGCGCGCTGGTGATCACCACCCATTTCAGCGTTTCGGTAAGCAGCGATTGCGCCGCCGTGATGGCTTCATCAAGCGTACGACACGGCTTTCCGCTCAGCATTTGCAGTTCAAACACGTTCGGCGTCAGTCCCTGAGCCAGCGGCAGCAAGTGCTGACGGTAGGCCTGCGGAATTTCAGCTTTTACATACATACCGCTGTCCGTATCGCCAATCACCGGGTCAACCAAAATGCACACTGTCGGATGCGTAGCCCGCACCGTTTCCAGCCACTGTGCTAATAGAGCGATTTGCTCTGCACTGCCCATATAGCCTGTAGTCACCGCCTTCAGCTCGCGCAAAGCATCACGCTCATTCAAGGCGCGGAGATACCCGCTAAACCAGTCGGACGGAATAACACCGCCGTAAAATGTTTCATAATGCGGGGTATTACTGAACAGCACCGTAGGCACTGCCGTCACGCGTAATCCCTGCGCTTTAATGGCCGGAACGGCGATGCTGTTGCCTACGCTGCCATAAACCACCTGTGACTGGACGGCGACGATATCGGTCTGTAACGCCCGATGCTTGTCGCCGAAGAGCACTGACTGAATATCACTCCCCTGCTCCATAAATTTCTCCTCTCGCTGGACAGCGGGCTTACGCCTCACTATTATCGTCATATGCTAAAATTCATTTTGTCATAGGTCAATAATGATCGACGGAAAAACCGCTAACGAAATTTTTGACAGTATTCGTCAACATGTCGCTACAGGCACGTTGGCAGCAGGAGAAACGTTGCCGCCGGTGCGTGAACTGGCAACAGCATTGAACGTTAACCGTAATACTGTCGCGGCGGCTTATAAACGCCTGGTCACCTCCGGGCTGGCACAAAGCCAGGGACGTAACGGCACGGTAATCAAGGGGATTTCAGCCCCCGTTGCGCTGGAAGGCGGCAATCCGGATACCGCGCTTATCGATCTTTCCGGCGGTAATCCAGCCCCCGCGCGTCTTCCCGATCTCAGCCGTTATTTCGCGCAAATAAATAAGAATCCTCGTTTGTACGGTGATGCCGCTGTATCACCCGGCCTTAAGGCGTGGGCCGCGCAATGGATGCAAGATGCGATGCCAGCCAAGGGAGAAATTGATATCACCAGCGGCGCCATTGATGCCATTGAGCGGCTGCTGTGCGCCCATTTACTGCCTGGCGACAGCGTTGTGGTAGAAGATCCATGCTTTTTGAGCAGCATCAACATGCTGCGTTATGCCGGATTCTCCGCCAGTCCGGTCAACGTTGACAGCGAAGGCATGCAGCCAGACATGCTGGAAATCGCGCTACAGAAAGGCGCGCGGGCGGTGATTCTGACGCCGCGCGCCCATAATCCGACAGGATGCAGTCTGAGTGCATCCCGCGCGGCGCAATTGCAGGAAATCCTGGCCCGCTATCCGCAGACGCTGGTGATCGTCGACGACCACTTTGCGCTGCTGTCCGCATGCCGTTGGTATCCGGTGATTGCGAAGGAAACAACGCACTGGGCGATTGTCCGCTCAATGTCGAAAACTTTAGGCCCGGATTTACGCCTGGCCATCGTCGCCAGCGATCCACTCACTTCCGCGAAACTGCGTTTACGGCTCAACGCCGGCAGTCAGTGGGTCAGCCATCTGCTGCAGGATCTGGCCTGCGCCTGCCTGAGTGACGAGACTTATCAACACACGCTGGCGCAAACTCAGCAGTTTTACGCCGCCCAGCAGCAAAAGCTGGCAGCGGCTCTGCGGCTTCATGCCATTACGCTGCCCGACAGCGACGGTCTTAATCTGTGGCTGCCGCTAGAAGATAACAGCCAGGCGATCGCTTTTGCGCTGGCAAAGTCCGGCTGGCTGGTACGTGAAGGCGAAGTGTTTGGCGTCAATACGCCTGCGCATGGCCTGCGCATTACGCTGTCAACATTAGCAGACAGCGACATTGATAAGCTGGCGACTGATATCCATCAGGCGCTAAAGCGCTAACAGGAGAGAAAAAGTGCGAGTTCATTTTGTTATTCATGAGTCTTTCGAATCTGCTGGCGCGTACCTGCCGTGGGCCGAATCACGCGGCTATACCATCAGTTGGTCGCGCGTTTACGCCGGAGAAACTGTTCCCGCTAATGCCGATGGCTTCGATATGCTGGTGGTATTTGGTGGGCCGCAGTCACCCCGCACCACGCTCGCAGAGTGCCCATACTTTGACTCTCAGGCAGAGCAGCATCTGATAAATCAGGCGATTGCGGCACGAAAAATCGTGGTGGGGATCTGTTTGGGGTCGCAGTTAATCGGCGAAGCACTGGGCGCGAAGGTGTGCCAAAGCCCGGAAAAAGAGATTGGTCACTATCCGATCGCCCTGACCGAGGCAGGCCAACAGCATCCGTTGTTCAGCCATTTCGGCTCACCGCTCAACGTGGGTCACTGGCACAATGACATGCCGGGATTGACCGACCAGGCGACAATTCTTGCCACAAGCGAGGGATGTCCGCGACAAATCGTACAATACGGTAATTTCGTCTATGGTTTTCAGTGCCATATGGAGTTTACCGCCGAAGCGGTCGAAGGATTAATTCAGCACTCTGAGCAAGAACTGGCCGAAGCGAAAGGGAAGCGCTTTATTCGCGCTGTTGAAGAGATGCGCACCTGGGATTACCAGCAGATGAATGAGACGCTGTGGCAATTCCTTGATAAGTTGGTAGAAAAACGTAACGATTGAACAGTGCGGGCCGGAGAAGACGCTTTGCGTCGTCATCCGGCGATCCTGCCGTACGGTTGCCTGCTAGCGCTACGCTTATCAGGCCGACAAATTAAATACCTAATCCCTGGCTGAAATGCTCTTCGCCAAAGACCCCGGTGGAAAGGTAGCGATCGCCGCGATCGCAGATGATCGCCACCACCACCGCCCCCGGTGTCGCGCGCGCCACGCGTAACGCGCCCGCAACCGCGCCGCCAGAACTCACTCCGCAAAAAATCCCTTCGCGAACGGCCAGTTCACGCATGGTGTTTTCCGCATCGTTCTGATGAATATCCAGCACCTCATCCACCAGCGAGGCGTTGAAAATGCCCGGCATATATTCCGCAGGCCAGCGACGAATGCCCGGAATACTACTGCCTTCTTCCGGCTGCAGGCCAACGATGGTGACGGGTTTGTCCTGTTCACGCAGAAAACGCGATACGCCGGTAATGGTGCCTGTCGTCCCCATGCTGGAGACGAAATGGGTAATACGGCCTGACGTCTGCTGCCAGATTTCGGGTCCGGTAGTCGTGTAGTGCGCATACGGGTTATCAGGATTATTAAACTGATCGAGAAGTTTACCTTCTCCGCGCTGCGCCATCTCAAGGGCTAAATCACGCGCCCCTTCCATCCCCTGCTCTTTGGTCACCAGAACCAGTTCAGCCCCGTAAGCACGCATCGCCGCACGTCGCTCCTGGCTCATGTTGTCTGGCATCAGGAGCTTCATGCGGTAGCCTTTCAGCGCGGCAATCATCGCCAGCGCTATACCCGTATTACCGCTGGTGGCCTCAATCAGCACGTCGCCTGGCTGAATTTCCCCGCGCTTTTCCGCTTCAACGATCATCGACAACGCCGCGCGGTCTTTCACTGAACCTGCGGGATTATTGCCTTCCAGCTTGACCCAAATTTCACTGCCGTTATCCGCCGTCAGACGTTGTAATTTCACCAGAGGCGTATTGCCAATTGTTTGTTCTAATGTGTTCACGTTTTCAGCTCAATAAAATGCCGGGTGGCGCTGCGCTTACCCGGCTTACAGGTCATGCACCACCCGTTAAGCCCGGTAAGCGCAGCGCCACCGGATGATAACTATACGAATTAACCTATCAGGCACTTTGCGCCAGGGCAAGTTCCTCTTCACGCGTTTCAATACGCTGGTCGCCATTATACAAACGCGCATTTTGCAGCCCAACAAACAGACGTTCGCCGCGGTTCGGAGAATCATCGCCCTGCATAACCACCGTCAGCGGTTCGTTATACCACCCCAAGGGTTGCACAACTAATTGGGTGTAGTGTCCTTTCGGGCTGGCTTCCAGCACCTGTACCGGCAACGGCGAATCCAGACTGGTACGGCGGCTGACGTCCACTTCCCACGGACGCAGGAACAGATCCACCGGGCCCTGATAGCCAGGCGTATAGCCCAACGGCCAGCGATGTGCGCCCACGTGGAATTGTCCACCGCGAATCGTCCCTTGCAGGCGGTTAACTTCACCCATAAATTCCAGGACAAAACGGGTAGCCGGTTCGCGCCATACCTGATCGGGCGCATCGGCCTGCTCGATATGACCCTGGCTCATCACCACCACGCGGTCTGCGACTTCCGTCGCTTCTTCCTGATCGTGGGTAACAAACACGCTGGTGAACTTCAGCTCTTCATGCAACTGACGCAGCCAGCGACGCAGTTCTTTACGCACCTGAGCATCGAGCGCGCCAAACGGCTCGTCGAGCAACAAGATCTGCGGCTCTACCGCCAGCGCACGCGCCAACGCCACGCGCTGCTTTTGCCCACCGGAAAGCTGTGCCGGGAAACGGTCCGCCAGATGAGCCAGTTGAACCATCTCCAGCAGTTTGATCACCTTTGCTTTGATCGTCGCCGCATTCGGGCGCTCCCGCCGTGGCAGAACAGTCAGACCAAAAGCGATATTGTCGAAAACGGTCATATGACGAAACAGCGCATAGTGCTGAAACACGAACCCCACCTTACGGTCGCGGGCGTGCAAACGACTGACATCAGTGCCGTGGAAACGGATATGCCCGCTGGACTGATGCTCCAGCCCGGCGATGATGCGCAGCAGCGTGGTTTTGCCCGATCCAGAAGGCCCCAACAGGGCGACCATCTGACCTGAAGGAATATCCAGCGAGATATCGTTCAGCACCTGGGTGCGACCAAAAGACTTCTTAATATTGGCAATCTCAATGCTCATGATTTTCCTCCTGCTGCGCGCGTTTCTCCGGGTTTTCCAGGCGCCATTGCAACATGCTCTTCAAAAACAAGGTAATAATCGCCATCAGCGTTAATAGCGCCGCGGCGGTAAAGGAGCCGACTGTGTTGTAGTCCTGCTCCAGTAATTCAATCTGTAACGGCAGAGACAAGGTTTCACCGCGAATCGAGCCAGAAACCACCGATACCGCGCCGAACTCGCCAATCGCACGGGCGTTGGTCAGCACCACACCGTACAGCAATGCCCAACGGATATTCGGCAGCGTAACGCGACGGAACATTTGCCAGCCGGAGGCGCCAAGCAGAACCGCCGCCTCATCTTCATGGCTGCCCTGACTTAACATCACCGGCACCAGTTCGCGCACCACAAACGGACAGGTCACGAACACCGTCACCAGCACCATTCCCGGCCAGGCAAACATAATTTGCAGGTTGTGTTCATCCAGCCATCCGCCAAGCGGGCCGTTAGAGCCGTATAACAGCAGATAGACCAGGCCGGCGACCACCGGTGAAACGGCAAACGGAATATCCAGTAACGTGAGCAACAACTGGCGTCCAGGGAAGTTAAAGCGGGTCACCAGCCAGGCCAGTAACACGCCAAACACCAGGTTTACCGGCACCGCAATCAGCGCAATCAGCACCGTCAGCCAGATGGCGTGCAGCATGTCCGGATCAGCCAGGTTGTGTAATACCGGCATCAACCCCTTGCTGAACGCCTGCACGAAGATGTAAACCATCGGCACCAGCAAAATAAAGGCGGATACCAGCATGCCCGTGCCGATCAGAAACCATTTCCCCCAGTTGATGCGGGGTGCGCCATAACGTTTCAATTGGGTAATGTCTGCCATCAGTGACCTACCACGCGTCGACCAAAGCGACTTTGCAGGGTGTTAATTGAAAACAGCAGCAGCAACGAAGCCCCGAGGATCACAGATGCAATCGCGCTGGCGGCCGGGTAGTCAAACTCCTGCAAACGAACAAAAATCATCAGCGAGGTCACTTCCGTTTTCCATGCGATGTTTCCGGCGATAAAGATAACCGCGCCAAACTCACCGAGGCTGCGGGTAAACGAGAGCGCAACGCCCGCGACTAGCGCGGGAGACAGCTCCGGCAGTACCACTTTACGAAAGCTCTGCCAGCGCGTAGCGCCGAGCGTTTCCGCCGCTTCTTCATACTCCGGACCTAACTCTTCCAGCACCGGCTGCACGGTACGCACCACGAATGGAATGCTGGTAAAAGCCATCGCCACCGCAATGCCAAGCCAGGTGTAAGTCACTTTAATATCCAGCTTCGCCAGCCACTCGCCGTAGAAACCGTTGACCGAAAACAGCGATGCCAGCGTCAGACCTGCTACCGCCGTAGGCAGCGCAAACGGCAGATCCATCAGCGCATCCAGCAGCGTACGGCCCGGAAAGCGATAGCGGGTTAAGATCCACGCCATCAGCAAACCAAACACGCCGTTAAAAATCGACGCCACAAACGCCGACAGCAGCGTCACTTTATAAGCCGCCACCACCTGCGGGTTGGTAATCACATCCCAGTATTGCGCCCAGCTCATTTGCGCCAATTGCATCACCAGCGCGCTAAGCGGCAGCAGCAAAATCAGGCAGACAAACAGTAAGCTGGTGCCCAAACTTAAGGTAAAGCCGGGCAGCACGCGTCGGGAAGAAACAGCAAACATTTACTTACGCCCCGCCGCCAACAGTTTGTCCAACTCACCGCCGCTGACAAAGTGCGTTTTCATTACCTCAGGCCACGAGCCAAACCTGTCTTCCACGCGGAAAAGTTCGGTCTGCGGGAATTTATCCTGCAGTTTGTCCATCACCTGCGGATTATTCACGCGGTAGTAGAAATCGGTAATGATGGCTTGCGCCTGCGGGCTGTACAGCCAGTTCAGGTAAGCTTTTGCCGCTTTTTCAGTACCGTTAGCCTGCACATTTTTATCTACCCAGGCCACCGGGAACTCCGCCAGAATGTTGATCTTCGGCACCACCACTTCGAAGCCCTGGTCTTCATACTGTTTACGGATGTTGTTCACTTCTGATTCAAAGGTGATCAGCACATCGCCCAGACCGCGTTCCACGAATGTGGTGGTTGCCCCGCGACCGCCAGTATCAAACACTTCCACGTTTTTCAGAAACTGGGTCATGAACTGTTCAGTTTTGGCTTTATCCCCACCATCCGCTTTATCTGCCGCGCCCCACGCAGCCAGATAGGTATAACGCGCGTTACCGGAGGTTTTCGGATTCGGGAAAATCAGTTTCACGTCCGGGCGAACCAGGTCGTTCCATTCGTGGATATTCTTAGGGTTACCCTTACGCACCAAAAACGCCATGGTTGAATAGAATGGCGAACTGTTATTCGGCAGACGACTTTGCCAGTCGGCCGGGATCAGCTTGCCTTTGTCATGCAGGATCTGCACATCGGTCACCTGGTTATAGGTCACCACATCGGCTTTCAGCCCCTGCAGAATCGCCAGCGCCTGTTTTGATGACCCGGCATGAGATTGTTTAATCGTCAGTTTGTCACCGCCGTTATCCTTCGCCCATTGCTGTTCAAACGGCGGGTTAAGGGCGGCAAACAGCTCGCGAGAGACATCGTATGAACTGTTCAGCAGCTCCGTTGCCTGCGCCTGACCCACCAGCAGCAGCATTGCTGCCAGCGTCAGGGTTCTTTTTTTCAGTAAGTTAACGGCCATTGCGCACCCTTATAAATTTAATGACTTTCTTATGGTCATCATATTTATAACCAGTGCTAAAGGAGTAACGGTTTTATATACCGTTTGATGATTTGAAAGTTGAAAAGAGAATAAGGGTACCTCCTCCCCAGCGCACGGGGAGGAGACCGGCATCAATCAGACGCCGACGCTAACGCTTTCAGGCAGGGTGCTGCCGCCATCAATCACGTTTTGCGTGCCAGTTAAGTAACTGGACTCATCCGACGCCAGGAATGCCGCCAGTTCACCAACCTCAAGTGGGCAGGCCAAGCGGCGCATCGGGATCGCTTTTGCCATTTCGACTAATACGGATTCAGGATCCTCCGGATTAGACTGACGAGCGATATTTTCCGCCATCGGCGTACGAACGTAGCCCGGGCAAATGGCATTAACGCGAATGCCGGACTGCGCGTATTCCACCGCCAGAGATTTGGTCAAACCGATGATTGCGGCTTTCGACAGCGCGTAGGCCGTTTCACCCGGATCGGCAACCATATCGCCGGTCACAGATGACATCATCACGATGCGCCCGTCTTTGCGCGCAATCATCTCCGGCAGAACGGCTTTCGTCACGTTCCAGACGCCTTTAATGTTGATATCAATGTGGAAATCGCGATCTTCATCGCTCATATCAAGGAAGTTGCCGAGGCGACATACGCCCGCATTGTTGACCAGAATATCGATTTTGCCTTCAATCTTCTTCGCGCGTTTTACCGCTTCCGTGACCGACGCAAAATCTCTGACGTCAGCGTGAACGGCGGTGCAACGGTGCCCGCGCCCAGCCAACTCATCCGCCAGTTTTTCAATCTCATCGGAGATATCCAGCAGGATTAGGTTCGCGCCATGGCGGGCAAATGTTCTGGCGATCCCTTCGCCAATACCCTGAGATGCGCCCGTAATCAATGCTGTTTTGCCCGTGAGTTTTCCCATTTCAATATTCTCCTTTTGAATATGAAGCATTCGCTTCATTCACGCAGAAGATACAGCAATAACAAATAAGTGCTGAGGAATAGCTCACTAAATCAGGTTAATCTCAGGTAAAAAAAATCCCCGGCGTTGCGGGGACCCAACGGTAAACATGCTCTGACCAGGTTAACAGAAGACTTACAGCCGTTTTTCCAGCAAATGTGCTCTCATCAACTCCGATGCCATCTGCGCATCCCCTTTTTTAATATGAAGCAGTATTTCCCTCTGTTTTGCCGCCGTATCAAGAAAATACTGACGATCGTTCGCAGGTAACGACTCCCTTGTTTTCTCAAAATAAGTAATGAGGACATCAGAGAAAACCTGCAGCACCCGGTTGCCACTCGCCTGTAGCAAGAGCAAATGAAAATCTCTATCGTGACGATCGGCCACCTGGGGGTTATCCGCATTCTCTTCAATAAGCCTTAGCTCATTTTCAAGTTTGGAGAGCATCGCCGGAAAAATTCTACGCGTTGCCAGAGGGATAATCGCGCACTCAATCAGGATCCTTGCCTCTGTAAATTCCGTGATATCAAACCCAGACAAATCAAACTGCATTAACAACTGGTGATTTATGTTGTGCTGTTCCAAATTCTTCAAGACGCTGCCACGACGAGGAGATCGTTCCAACATTCCCATCTGTACCAGTGTGCTAAGCGCCTGACGAACTTTATATCTTGATGTATTAAAACGAACGGCAAGCTCAGTTTCAGTTTCAATGCGACCATCAGCATTACGGTTAGCATCATCAAGCAGATAATTTTTAATACTTTCAAACAGTTCGTTTTTGTTATCCATAAACACTCTCGGATTAAAGTGCTGCAAAACTGATGAGTATAAATAATCTAATAAGTTAGATTGCTTAATATACTGTTATGGTAAGATTATAGCCCCTATTATTCAAATTATACCAAGCCATTTGTTAATAAAAAGGAATTAATTATGGTGTTATTCGTAACTCAGTTTGCGATAGTACTTATATGTATCGGTATAGGTGGGCGTTTTGGTGGGATTGGCCTGGGGGCTGCTGGCGGGTTAGGACTCGCTATCCTGACTTTTGGTTTTGGACTCCCTCCCGACTCACCTCCTTTCACTGTTATTTCTATTATCCTTGCGGTTATCACTTGCATCACAATCCTCCAGGCGGCTGGCGGGCTTGATTTATTCGTTACGATGGCAGAACGGATCCTCAGAAAGTGGCCGGGCGCGATCACTTTCCTCGGCCCCGCAGTCGCTTACCTTTTTACTGCTATCTGCGGAACAGGATATGTTGCCTTTTCGGTTTATCCAGTCATTGCTGAAATTGCAGCTGATGCCAGGGTACGGCCAGAGAGGGCCATGTCGATGTCAGTAATCGCTGCCAATTTTGGGCTTATTGCCAGCCCGGTCAGTGCGGTCGTTACAGGGACAATTGCTGTCCTTGCTGGATTACATGTCTCTGCTTTAGATATCTTGTTAGTCACCGTTCCCGGAACGTTCCTTGGCTGCGTTGTCGGCTGCCTGTTCGTCTTTAAAAGAGGTCATGAGCTTAAAAATGATCCGGAATTCCAACGCAGGGTTGCTGAAGGTGAGTTTGAATCAGTAAAAGCTGAAGAGCGAACAGCCAATATAGTGACAAAAGAGGCGAAGAGAGGATTGCTGATTTTCCTTACCGGTATCATTCTGGTCGTTCTTATGGGTTCAATTCCTGAATTACGTCCTGAGTGGAATAACGGTACCGGAATGGAGCGTATGAGTATCCCTACCACGCTGCAAATAGTTATGCTGACAACAGCATGTATTATTATGATGGTATGTCGAATTTCTCCGTCAAAACTCGATTCAGGTTCTGTTTTTAAAGCTGGTCTTGTGGGTGTTGTCGCCATATTTGGTCTGTCATGGATGATGAACTCCTTTTTTGAGGCATGGCACGAGTTATTTAACACGGCTTTCCACGGTTTTCAGAATCCAGTCTTGTTCGGCATTATTGTTTTTGGTCTTTCAGCCGTAATTTATAGCCCCGCAGCGACTGCTGTAGCGCTACTCCCCGCTGGCGTGTTAATGGGATATCCGGCAGAAACCCTGGTCGCCCTGCTCCCGCTGACTTGTGGATCATTCATTATTCCAGGGGGGGCACAGATTGGCTGTGTGGCGTTTGATCGTACCGGGACAACTCGAATTGGCAAGTATGTGGTTAATCACAGCTACATGCTACCTGGTCTTGTCACCGTTGTAGCATCAACCCTTTTTTGCTTCCTTTTTTCCAAAATGCTGATGTAGTGAGAGAGCAATTTAATTGTGGTAAACCTTTTCTTCATGGCATCCCCCCTGAATGAATTCAGAGAGGATGCCTGGTACTCACTTCTGAATAGCACCACTGCAATTTTCCATAGAATGTACTTTACAGAACAACCTGAGCAATGAGATAAGCAAAAATTACCTGAGAGATAACCATCACAAAGCCCGGACGAATATAGCTATGGTTGACAACAAAGCGTCCAATCTTTGTGGTACCTGTTCGATCAAATGCAACACAGCCGATTTGATTTGCTCCCGGTATAATAAAGTCACCACAGGTACAAGCAAAAATAGCGATAAGAAACGGGGCTGGAATACCTAAGGTAACACCGAGTGGCATGATGGCAGCTACCGTCGCCGCCGGGCTCATAATGACCAGCGAGAACAAGAATACAACCACACCAAATAGCATTGGTGCATCATTGACAATGCCACCAAAGACCTTAATCAGTTCTGGCTGATAGGCATCAAAAAACGTCGCCGTCATCCATGAAACGCCGAGTATTGCTACCACTCCCATCAAACCTGCACGGAAGACTGAGCCGCTATTCAAGGTACTACTTGGTACTTTACTGACAATCATAATAAACAACGCGGCTGTCAACATGACCATCTGAATAACCATTGGGGTTGACAGTCTTTTTCCATCCCAGGAAGGGAGTAACTCAGTAAAAGAACCTAAAATAAGTACCAGTACCACACCAATCGCAAAGATAACGACACCTTTTTTAGCGCCAGCTGAAGCAACAAATTCTTTTTTCTGCTCAGTATGCATGAACTCATATTCACCAGCAGCAACTCTCCTCTGGAATTCCGGATCATCCTCCAGCTCTTTTCCGCGTTTATAAACTGAAAAGCTGGTAACAATAGCAGCCATAAAGAATGATGGGAGAGCAATCGTCAGTATTTGCCCAAGGCTAATCCCGGCATATTCATGCAGAATAGCCAGCATCCCCGCGGTTGCCGCACTCATCGGACTGGCAGCAACCGCGACACTGGCCGCAATAACCGTTGCGGACAACGCTCGCTCCGGACGGACCTTTGCTTCAGCAGCAACTTCAGCGACAACCGGATACAAAGAGAAAGCAACGTAAGTAGTCCCACAGAATAACGTAAATATGGAAGTTAATATGGGGGCAACAAAAGTAATTGCCTGTGGTTTTTTACGGAGTAATTTTTCAGCCACGCGCACAAGATAATCAAGCCCACCAGCGGCCTGTAATACGCTGACAGCGCCAATCACACAAATAATAATTAGCATTGCAGTAATAGATGGTGCGGAGGGTTTTAGTCCAAAACCCAGAACTAATATTGCAACACCAAGTCCTCCACCAGCACCCAGCCCCATTCCGCCATAACGCCCGCCTATACCAATACAGGCGAGTACAATAAATAATTGTATAAAAAATAAAGCATCCATTTTTCACCTCAAAGCGTCTCCCGGATATTGCATCCGGGAGATATTAATTACTATGCTCGGGATTAGTTTAAATATGATTTAGCAATTTCGATCTGTTTTTTAACAGCATCAGTCCCTGTGCCACCATAAGACATTCTTGATTTAATACATGCTTCGAGAGATATACTCTCATAAATATCATTTTCGATTTTATCATCAAATGTGTGGAATTCATCCAGGGTAAGCTCTTCCAACATTTTTCTATGTTTTATACAGTAATTAACAGCACTGCCAACAATATGGTGAGCTTCTCTAAAAGGAATGCCTTTACGAACCAGGTAGTCAGCCATATCGGTTGCGTTTGAAAATCCTCTTGCCGCTGCGCTGCGAGTATTATCTGAAAGAATAACCATTTTTTCGAGCATCGGCGCCATAATTTTCAGACTGGTCTGTAAGGTATCCATAGAGTCATAGACCTGCTCTTTATCCTCACTCATATCAGTATTATAGGCCAGAGGGATACCTTTCATAATGGTTAACATCGCCATTAGATTTCCGTACATACGCCCCCCTTTGCCGCGCATTTTTTCAGCCACGTCGGGGTTTTTCTTCTGTGGCATGATGCTGGAACCGGTACAGAAATCATCTGAAAGCTCAATAAATTTAAAATCCTGACTTGAGAATAAAACCAGTTCTTCTGACAAACGGGTAAGATGCATAAAGCACATAGCAGCGGCGGCAGTGAATTCAACCATATGGTCACGATCGCTGACAGAATCAATACTGTTTTCAGTCGGTTTGTCAAAGCCAAGCTCTTTAGCCGTGAAATCACGATCAATGGGGAAAGTAGTACCGGCAAGGGCTGCTGAACCTAAAGGGCATTCCCCCATGCGTTGATAAAGGTCTGCAAAACGAGTCCAGTCACGGCGTAACATCCAATAATATGCCATTATCCAGTGCGACAGAAGAATAGGCTGACCGGTCTGTAAATGAGTATAGCCAGGCATGATCGCATTAATGTTATTTTCAGCCTTGCTGATAATAACTTTTTGTAGATGAACGATATCCTGCTGAATTTCACGAATAGTCGATCTCATGTGCATTTTCGAATCGACAGTCGTCTGGTCATTACGACTGCGGCCAGTATGTAGCTTCCCGCCTACAGGACCAATTATTTCTGTCATACGTCTTTCTATCGCCATATGAATATCTTCATCACGGTATCAAAAACGAATTGCCCTTCCTCAATCTCTTTATTAACTTGCCTTAACCCACCAATAATCGCATTCGCTTCATCCTGCGTGATAATCCCCTGACGGCCCAGCATAGTGGCGTGAGCAATACTCCCCTGAATATCAAAAGAGCAGAGACGTTGTTCCAGCATAATTGTCGCATTATAAGATTCGACCAGTTTATTTGTAGGCATATCAAAACGCCCACCCCATAATTTTGTAGACATAAAACCTCCAATGACCCTTTGTTGCAAAATGGTTAAATATAAATTCCGTTATTTTTCGGTCATTTTCAGATTACAAGACAGTCATTTTAATTGTCAACAAATGAAGGCATTAAATCAATTTATAGCGAAATTAATTACACTTATTATTTATTTTGTTTTCATAAATTGCATTAAAAAACCTGATCTTCCTCACATTTAAATTGTGATTTAATTCAGATATATTCAGAATTTTTAAAGTAATAAATTGGTATTAATAGTTTATTAATTCTAAATAATTCCATTTAATACCGTTCTCATAACCAATAAACTGGCAGGTAAATAATAATGAACGTGGGAGGTGATTTTTCAGGATGAGCGTCAACGCGAGTGCATCATCAGCATGGCGGACGTTGGGTGGTTCAAGGGAGAGCTATATTGTGCCAGATGGCGGCATCAGCGCCATCTGGCATCAAAAAATTACAGGGCCAGCAAACGATCCAGCGATGGCGCGAAATAATAGCCGCCGGTCACCGGTTTAGTGAAGCGCAGCATCGCGTCGCGCTTGCCGTCAGTGTCGCCAAACATGCTCAGCAGTTGCTGCTCGATGTTGTGCAACCGGGCGCAATAGGCACAGAAATAGAGGCCGTGCGTACCGCTGGCGGTGCCGTATGGCAGGCTCTGGCGCACAATTTTCAGTCCTTTACCATCTTCTTTGAGATCGACACGGCTCAGGTGAGAAGTAACCGGACGGTCATCACCGTCGATCTCTTCGTTGGCTTCCTTGGTACGCCCAATCATCATTTCCTGGTCATGAATGCTCATGCGGTTAAGCTGCTTCAGGTTATGTTCCCAACGCTGCACAAACACATAGCTGCCACCAGCATCCACGCCATCTTTAATAACCGCGACTTCACGGCGCGTTTCAACGCCTGCCGGGTTTTCCGTTCCGTCAACAAAGCCGCTGAGATCGCGCTCTTCAACCCAACGGAAACCGTGGATCTCTTCTTTGACTTCAATACAGTCGCCAAAGGCTTCCAGTGCCGCCTGTGCAACGGAGAAATTCACGTCATGACGCAAAGAGAGAATATGAATCAGCACATCATACTGGGTGGCTGGGGCAAGACCTTTACCGTAAGGGATAAAGTCTTTTAACTCTTCTGCGCCAACGCCGCCGCTCAGTGTACGCCAGGTGTTGTTGCCAAAAGCAACAACCGCGCCCAGATGCGCATCCGGGAACTTCGCTTCAAAGGTCGCCAGCTTATCGGCGAAGGTTTTGCTGGCCCCACGCAGGGCCTCAACGTCGCCTTTAACATTGGCTTCAATCCAAATCGCCGCACGGCAATGTTCTGGCAAAATGCCACTCTGAACCTGAGACATTGTTCCTCCTGAAAAAAAAGATGCCACGACATCGTGGCATTGATGGGCGCTATTCTACCTGTTTTTTTAACAAGCCGATTTGTTCAGACGCAAATTAACGCCGCCAGATAATTTTGCTTACTTTCCATGCTTTCAACGTATCGTCAGACGGCATTAAGCCCTCAGGCCCGCTCCACTCACCGGAAAAGACGTAGCTAATATGTTGACTTCCTTCTGCTTTACATTCAACACCCGCGCTGTCATCGCCAGTCGCCTTCTGACAATTACCAAAGGCTTTAGTGTAAAGGTCGCTAAACGGTGTACCGATTTCGACACCCGCAGAAGAGGGAATATCGCTGTCGACTACATCAATACGGCTAATCGTTCCCTGATTGCCATTGATAACCATCGCCAGCTTGTCATCTTTCATCGCTTCATAAAAGCGCACCACATTACCGTTATCGGTCTTCATCCCGCTACGCAGGCGGTAATCACCGTCCAGCGCATCAGCAATGTTTTTTTCATCCAGCGGGGTTGCGCCAGTTAACGCTCCGACGCCCTGCTCAGTGACCTGCGTTGAAGAACCAAACCAGTTCCACGGATTGGCGGCAGACCAGTTCACCGATGACAACGTTGAACACCCGGTCAATAGCAGCGGCATCGCGCATAAAGTCAAACGCAGTGATTTCATTTCACTTCCTTCCTTATTTATCAACGTTGCTTGGAGTCCGGTTTCGCCAAAAAGTGCCGTTATTCTTTCTCGAGGGAAAAACAGGCGCGCAGACGTTGATTAGTTAACAGCCAGATCAGCGCAACGACATCCGCCACCAGCAGCGCCAGCCCGACGCCGTTGACCGGATCGCCTGCCAGCCACATCACCGGCTGCCAGCACAGTAGCACCAGTTGAGCGAGGATCAGTAATCCTCGCAGCCAGCGCCATACCACCGGAAACGCAAAGCGTCGCCCGCTGAGTAAAAATGCTAATACCGCGGGAACGCCGGGAAGCAAACCCAGCCAGAAAGCGTCGTGATCGGGATAAAACAGATTCAGCAGCGTGTTGCCTTGCTCACGGGAAGAACCGGCAATCACAAACAGAACCCAGGTGCGCGCCTGCAGCAGCAGCACGCACCAGAAGAGAAAAGGCAGGCGCAGACGCCCATGAGCGTCATAGTCGGCCGGATGAAACTCAGTACTCTTCATCTTCGATCAAACGCTTGCCCAGATTGAGTACATCCGCATGTTCATAACCCAGACGTTCATACATACCCTGTACGACGTCATTATCGTCACGCACCATGATTTGAATCTTCGGACAACCGCGGGCAATGAGCTTTTTCTCCAGCCGGTTGAGCAGCGCATTGGCAATGCCGCGACCGCGAAACTCAGGATGTACGCCCAGGTAATAGGCCGAGCCGCGATGCCCGTCATATCCGCCCATCACCGTACCGACCACCTCGCCATTCACTTCAGCGACCAGGAACAAGCTGACGTCATGATTGACTTTACGCTCAATGTCCATTTCAGGGTCGTTCCATGGACGCAGCAAATCACAGCGCTCCCAGAGGGTGATCACCTCTTCGAAATCTTCCTGGCGAAAAACGCGTATTTCCATGGTATTGGTTACCTTTTCAGGACGTTAAAAAGCGATTATGGCGCGAACGGCTGATTTAGCCAATATCTGACGCGAAGCGGCGGAAAAAATGGCATAATACGGAATTGTCACGTATTGAAATGAAAAGTAAAACAATTCTTATCCCGATCCGTCGCAACGGACAACGCGATACGATATAACGTTTAGAACCTTTTTTTACAACTCAGGCCGTATGAGCACTTTTAAACCACTAAAAACACTCACATCGCGCCGCCAGGTGTTGAAAGCCGGGCTGGCCGCCCTAACGCTGTCAGGCATGTCGCAAGCCATCGCTAAAGAAGAAGCGCTTAAGACCAGCAATGGACACAGCAAACCGAAAGCGAAAAAAGCCGGCGCTAAGCGCGTTGTTGTCCTTGATCCGGGTCACGGAGGGATTGATACCGGCGCAATTGGTCGCAATGGGTCGAAGGAAAAGCACGTGGTACTGGCGATTGCCAAAAACGTGCGCTCGATTCTACGCAACCAGGGGATTGATGCACGCCTGACGCGCTCCGGCGATACATTTATTCCGCTTTACGATCGCGTCGAGATCGCACATAAGCATGGCGCGGACCTGTTCATGTCGATCCACGCCGATGGTTTTACCAATCCGAGCGCTGCAGGTGCGTCGGTCTTTGCGTTGTCCAATCGCGGTGCCAGTAGCGCCATGGCGAAGTATCTGTCCGATCGTGAAAACCGGGCCGATGAAGTGGCCGGGAAGAAGACCACCGATAAAGACCATTTGCTGCAGCAGGTGCTGTTCGATCTGGTGCAAACGGATACCATTAAAAACAGCCTGACGTTAGGCTCGCATATTCTCAAGAAGATCAAGCCGGTACACCGTCTTCACAGCCGCAGCACGGAACAAGCCGCCTTCGTGGTGCTAAAATCACCATCAATTCCGTCGGTACTGGTCGAAACCTCGTTCATTACCAACCCGGAAGAAGAACGTCTGCTGGGTACGGCGGCATTTCGCCAGAAAATCGCCACCGCTATCGCCAATGGCATCATCAGCTATTTCCACTGGTTTGATAACCAGAAAGCACACTCGAAGAAACGTTAACCATGAAGCCCGATGCACAGCGCGTAAAACAGTTCCTGCTCAGCCTGCAAGATGATATTTGCCAGCAGTTATCCGCCGTAGACGGCGCCGAGTTTGTTGAGGATAACTGGCAACGTGAAGCAGGCGGTGGCGGGCGCAGCCGGGTGCTGCGTAACGGCGGTATTTTCGAGCAAGCGGGCGTCAACTTCTCCCACGTTCACGGCGAGGCAATGCCGGCCTCGGCTACCGCCCATCGCCCCGAGCTTGCGGGACGCAGCTTTGAGGCCATGGGCGTCTCGCTGGTGGTACATCCGCAGAATCCCTACATTCCGACCAGTCATGCCAACGTGCGATTTTTTATCGCGGAAAAACCGGGCACTGACCCGGTCTGGTGGTTTGGCGGCGGCTTTGACTTAACGCCCTACTACGGCTTTGATGAGGATGCGGTTCACTGGCACCGCACGGCGCGAGATCTGTGCCAGCCGTTCGGCGAAGACGTTTATCCCCGTTACAAGAAGTGGTGCGATGACTACTTCTTCCTCAAGCATCGCAACGAACAGCGCGGCATTGGCGGGCTGTTTTTCGATGATTTGAATACGCCGGATTTCGACCACAGCTTCGCCTTTATGCAGGCGGTAGGTCAAGGCTATACCGAAGCGTATCTGCCCATCGTTGAGCGCCGCAAAGCAATGAGCTGGGGCGAACGTGAACGCAATTTTCAGCTTTACCGTCGCGGACGCTATGTGGAATTTAACCTGGTGTGGGATCGCGGCACGTTATTCGGTCTGCAGACCGGCGGCCGTACGGAATCGATTCTGATGTCGATGCCGCCGCTGGTGCGCTGGGAGTATGACTGGCAGCCGGAAGCGAACAGCCCGGAAGCCGCCCTTAGCGCGTTTATTCAGGTTCGCGACTGGGTGTAACCCCAGACAATACCAGCCCCCAGGCCGGATAAAACGCATTTGCGTCACATCCGGCACATTCATCGCATCATGCCCACTGGCGCATGCGCTGATGCAGCGTCAATGAAGGTTTTTCCGCAAACAGCTGCTGGTAGTCAGTGGCAAACTGCCCTAAATGCCAGAACCCCCACTGCATGGCGGCGTCTTTCACCGTCGTACTCTGCGACCACGGGCTTATCAGCTCGCGACGTACGGCGTTCAGGCGAATGCGTTTTAACCAGGCATTCGGACCGATACCAAGGATCGCATGAAAGGCGTTTTGCAACGTCCGGCGGCTGACGTGCAGTTGATTACACAGATCGAGCACAGTCAGCGGTTCTGACATATTTTCCAGCACATATTCCCGCGCACGCGACAGCAGGCGACGATAGCTCTGATGGCTGATGCTCTCAGCCGTGATAATCGGCTGCGCTTCTTCCAGCATAGTGCCCATCGCCAGCAGCAGGTTATCGCCCAGCACTTTGCGTACCGCAGGTTGATGGAGGTTTTCCGGATTTTCGCTAAACGTCGCCAGCGCCTGCTGCACAAAGCCCCATAACGCGGCTTTGTGTTGTTCTTTCACTTCCAGCGCCGACTGGTTGCGCAGCATATGCAGCACTCTTTCCGGGTTATGCAGGAAGTTGGCCTGACGGGCAATCGCCTCTTCCGAAATGACGACACCCAGAATGGTGTAATCATCCGGCGTACTCAGTTCAAACTCTGTCCCGCCAGGGCGGGTGGCAATTTCAGCGCTCCCCAGACACTGGGTGCCAATAAATCCCTGTTCGCCGCGCGTGGCCGGAATACCAAACCAGAAAGAGTTCGGCCAGACAAGACACGACTGACGTAACGCCAGTCCGGTGTATTCACGGAACACCTGAATATCATCGAGCAGGATTTCCGTGAACTCGCCATGAAATTTTCCCGGATGTAACTGGTCGTAGATCTGCTGCCATGCGGTAATCGTCAGCGCATGCTCATACACATCCGTTGTTCGCCGCTGGTGAACGTTGTCCACCTCCACTTTCGGCGTAAGTTTAACGTCTTCGGGTAATGCTTCATGATAAAGATGGTGCAGGTTTGCAGTACGGTTCTTTTTCATGATCTTTTAAGCCGGAAGCTTCAACGAAGCCCCCGGCCCTCCGACAGGTTAATTTTTTAAGCGATAGCGACTACTGCGTTTACGCAACGCTCCGTCAGAAAAGAGCTGTTCCAGCGCCTTTCTGGCTTCATCAAGTGACCAGCCAAAGTGGGCAGCCACTTCCCCTGCCGTCATTCCTTGACGGACCGATGCCAACAGCGTCAGAAGTTGATCAGAGGATTCAGGCGTCAACGGGGCGTCCTGCGTCTTCTGCGTTTTTACATCTGTTTTCACTTCTGGCTTCTGTTCTGGTTTCTTCGGCTGGCGCTTAAAACCGCCGATCAGCCACTGGGTATCATCGTCCGGTCGGCCGATTTCCTTACGGCTGATAACACGGCCTGTACGCGCAGCAGCGGCGCTACCGGCATCCAGCGCTGCGCGGCACGCAGCCAGATCGCCTTCCACCACCAGCGTCAACCGGCCAGGATCGAGCACTTCGTGGCTAAGCAGCCGCACGTTCGCGGCTTTCAGCATGGCATCCGCCGCATCCACGGCAGCGACCATGCCATCCACTTCAAGTAATCCCAGTGCATTGATCATCACAACCTCTCTTACGCGCGCTGGATTGGGTTACGGGCAATATCCAGAACGGCATCGGCAAAGGCGTTACATGCAGCTTTACAAGCGGCCTGGCTACCGGTCATAAACGCAGCCGAATAGTTGGTTTCTGACGGCGGCGGAACGTAAGTCACCAGTTGTACATCAGCCGATTTCAGCGCAGCATCAATACCAAATGTCGCTTCCAGCGGCGGCGCCACCAGATACGCCATCGGATCGCCAAGCCGGCATCCTGCGGTCGCCGAGAGATACGAGCCGGTACGCGAAACCACATGCGCCAGGAAGGCGGTATCTTCTGCGTCATTCGCCCACTGAAACGCCGCGCCGCTTTCAATATTGGCTACCATCGCGTCCAGACCTGCACGAACTTCTGCCGGGTTGGGTCCACCGAGCATAATCAGCACTTCACCCGAAGTTGGAGAGGGACTGTGCGCCGCGCCGGCATACAGCGAGCGGCCATAAACCACTTCCACCATTGCCTGTTTTGTCGCTTCGTCTGCGGCAATATACGCCACGTCATCAGAATCTGCTGTGATGAGTCCGAGGCTACGTATATGTGGCGGTAATTTAAGTTCACGGGCAAAACCGTCATTTACCGAGGCAATCACGCGCATTGCGGTGACTGAAGGTCTAATCAAATCTAATGCTGGCATGATGCCTCCTTAACGGGTCATATTGATGCCGGATGCTTTTTGCTCCAGCATGCGCTTGGCCAAATCCACAATGACCGCCGCCGCTTCAACCGGTGGCGTACCGCCCTGGTGAATGTTCGAGATACAGGTACGGTCAGCTTCAACGGTCGTCGCCACACGCGGCGAATAGACGGCGTAGCAAGAAAGGCTTTCCGACTGGCCCAGGCCCGGACGTTCCCCAACCAGCAGGATCACCGCTTTCGCGCCCAGCAGTTCGCCGATCTGATCTTCGATTTTCACGCGACCATAGCGAACAAAGAACGGCGTCCCGACCTTCAATCCGGCCTGTTTTAAGCCAGACAACAGCGGCGGCAGGATCTCTTCGTAGTTAGCGGTGATAGCGTCCGTAGACAGGCCATCAGAAATAATCACCTGCACATCCGGGTTCATTACACACTGTGACTTCAGCGCTTCAATGGCTTCCGCACTCAAACGGCGCCCCAGATCCGGACGCGTCAGATACAGGTTTTTGTCACTGATTTCCGAGCGCACTTCCAGCAGCCCCTGGGCTTTTACCCACTCTTCCGGCACTTCTTTCAATACCGTATCTTTCGAACGCGAGTGGTCGGCCAGGAAGCGCAGCAGCGCCTGGGTACGCGGACGTGGACCGGCTCGACCGGTACATACACGCGCCGCAGTGCTGCGACGCAGTTCAGTCAACACCTCTGCGCGGTGCGGATTCTCAACGCCAATCCACGCTTTAGCCTCGGCTGAGCCTAAATCCATCGCACAGCTTTCACCGGTCGGCGCGGCGCACTGGGTGGTGCTGCATTGCGCTTGTACTGCCGGCGCTTGAGCCTGCGGCTGCGACTCACCCATTGACGCCATCACGCTGCGTACAATTTCTTCAATCTGTTTTTGATCCATCGTGTGTCATCCCCGCGTCATCAGAAGAACAGTGACGGATCGCCCGCCCGTTTGGTCAGGCGACCGTTTGCCATAATGCCCATGGTTTCCAGCCAGCGTTCAAACTCCGGCGACGGACGCAGGTTCAGCAACTGGCGCACGGTCGCGGTGTCGTGGAAGGCGGTGGTCTGATAGTTGAGCATGATGTCGTCACCGAGCGGCATGCCCATGATGTAGTTGCAGCCAGCGGTGGCGAGCAGAATCATCAGGTTTTCGTTGAGGTTCTGGTCAGCATCAGCATGGTTGGTATAGCAGCAGTCGCAGCCCATTGAGATGCCGCTCAGCTTGCCCATAAAGTGATCTTCCAGACCCGCGCGAATAATCTGACGGTCGTTGTAGAGATACTCCGGCCCGATAAAGCCGACAACGGTGTTCACCAGGAACGGATCGTAGTGACGCGCCAAACCGTAGTTACGTGCTTCCATCGTCACCTGATCGGCGCCGAAGTTAGCGCCAGCGGAGAGCGCAGACCCTTGTCCGGTTTCGAAGTACAGGCAGTTTTCCCCGGCGATACGGTTAAACTCAGCGCCCACTGCACGCGCTTCATCCAGCATGGCCAGCTCAACGCCAAACTCTTTTAAGCCTTTCTCGCTGCCGCAGATACTCTGGAAAATCAGCCCGCCCGGCGCGCCGCGACGAATGGCTTCGATCTGGGTAGTAACGTGCGCCAGGACGCAGCCCTGGGTCGGGATATTGAATTTGTCGATGACGCCGTACACGGTATCAAGTACGCGGCTTAAGTTTTCCACGTCATCTGTTACCGGGTTAACGCCAATCACCGCATCGCCCGCCCCGAAGGACAGCCCTTCGTAGATTTGTGCCGCAATACTCTGCACGTCATCACGGGTGTCGTTCGGCTGTAAACGACAGCTGAAGGTGCCCGGCAGACCAATGGTGGTGTTGGCCTTTTTGATCACCGGCATTTTCTTACCGCCGTAGATCAGGTCCGCGTTAGAGCAGATTTTTGCAACCGCTGCGACCACTTCCGACGTTAATCCTTTGCGCGTAAACGCAATGTCATCAACGGAGGTTTCATCGCTCAGCACGTACTCGCGCAGCTCGCTGATACTCCAGTTTTTGATGCGGTTATAGGCCGTTTCGTTGACGTCGTCCTGAATCAGACGCGTCACGCAGTCCTCTTCATAGGAAATCACCGGGTTGTTGCGGATATCCGCTACCGTCATTTCCGACAGCACCTGTTTGGCCGCCACTCGCTCTTGCGAACTGGTTGCAGCTACCCCTGCCAGCACATCCCCCGAACGCAGTTCGTTGGCTTTTGCCAGCACCTCTTTAACATCCTTAAACTGATAAACATTGCCGAACAATGTGGTCTTTAGTTTCATAAGTCGTTCCCTCAGGAAGGAAATGCGAGTGATTTCACCGTCACCGGCACAACCGATCCGCCAAAAAGAGGCGTACCAATGTCGATATAGTCCCCCGCCCGGACAACCACCTCATCGATGACTGCCAGCGGGTGTTGCTGTAACTGTGGGCGTAACAGCATGCCCAGGGCTTTACCAAAATCCTGCTCGGCTACCACCAGCAGGGGATGCGGATTCGGATGGCGCGCGACAAAGGCCAGTAGCGCATCAATAACCGTTAACAGCGCGGCGTAGCGCACCGGCAGCGAACCGGGTAGCGCCAGCACGTAAGCGTCTGTTTGCGGGTCCAGATCGAGCTGCATCAGCGCTTGTTGCCAGGCGGCCACCAAATCAGCCTCATCAACCGGAATCGCCACCGGCAGATTGCGCAGCGGAAGCGCCACACCTTCCAGCCAGATGGTGCTGCCCGAAAGCGACAGCGTATGCGCACCGGCGCCAATCACCGTGGCGCGCACGGTTTGCGCCGGGAACTGCACGTTCATCTCACGCAGGCGCGGATGTTCATGCAGCGCCGTCGCTAACAGCGGCCCAATATCGGAAAAACAGAATGGATCGGCAGGCTGGTTGCGGTAGCACTCGCCCACCCCGCCGGACAACGTAATCACTTCCGGCTTCACACCCGTCGGCAACAGACCGGTTTGCATCAGCGCCTGCGCCAGCGGTGACAGCGTGCCGTCAATCACCTCAACGATCAGCGCCGCCATCCGTCGGGCCACCTGAACAAGCTGCGCCGCATTAAGGGTCCGGGCGTCGGTGCCAGGGCCAAATACGTCATCAACAATCATCTGTCCTGGCTGATGCGCATGCACCACCCGCCCCTGACCGTCTGTCTCCAGCAGCCGTCCGCCGACGTTCAGGCAGGCCGAACCGCTGACTTTTCCGGCATCGAACAGGACGTAGTTCGACGTCCCGCCACCGATGTCGATATTCAGTACGCGGCACAACTTATGCTCTGACAGGGTTTGAGCCCCTGCGCCGTGACCGGCAATCACTGATTCCAGATGCGGACCGGCGCTGGCAACCACGAAGTCCCCCAGCGACTGAGAGAGCGTCATCACCGCTGGTCGCGCGTTGCGGGTTTTGGCACTTTCTCCGGTGATGATGATCGCGCCGGAATCGACGGTCTCAGGCGCAATTCCCGCCGCCTGATACTGGGCGAGGATCAGCGCCTTAAGTTCGGCCTCTTTCAGCCCGCCCTGCTTATCAACGGGGGTAAAGAACACCGGGCTTTGCCAGCTAATTTCGCGTTTGATGAATTCGTAACGCGGCACCTGCGACACTGCCGCACGGTTGACCAGCTCAAGGCGCGAGAAGATGACCTGAGTGGTGGTGGTGCCGATATCGATACCGACGCTGAGTAGCTGGCGAGTATTCACGATTGCGCCTCCGGGTTGGTTTCTGCTGGTGCCGGAACATCTTCGTCTTTCGGTACCAACAGCATAGCCACACCAATCGCCGTCACGCCGCCAATCAGCTTGCCGACAATCATTGGGAAGATCATCGCGTTCATGTTGGCCGCGGCGAAACCTAAGTGGTCACCCAGAGCGAAGGCTGCGGAGACCGCAAAGGCGCAGTTGATCACTTTGCCGCGGGTATCCATATTCTTCATCATGCCGAACATTGGGATGTTGTTCGCCAGCGTCGCCACCATGCCAGCAGCCGCGATATTATTGATTTTTAACAGGTTACCGACGCTCATCAGCGGCTTTTCAAACCAGCGGGTCAGCAGCAGTACCATTGGGTACGCACCCAGCAGCACGCAGGAGATAGAACCGATAACTTCGATGGCGCGCATCACTTCACCCGGCTTGTCACCCGGTGCCATGAAGATAGGATCAAGACCCGGAATCAGTTCCCAGCCGAGCAGGAATTTGATTACCGCTGCCGCCAGACCGATGGTGATCAGCGCCACCAGGAATTTCGCGAAGATCTGGAAGCCGTTGATCATTTTTTCCGGGATGAATTTCAGTCCCAGCGCCACCAGCACGGCAACGATCAGCACCGGGATCATGTTCATCAGGATTAGCGCGAAGGTGAACTCCACCGGCTGCCCGTTGATTTCGACACCGGAGTACATCGCGATCAAACCACCCGCAATACAGCCAATCGGAATGGTGACGATCCCCGCCAGCACGCCCAGCGCCAGATAACGACGGTCGGACGGCTCAATAATCCCCAGCGCAACCGGAATAGAGAAGACCAGCGTCGGCCCCATCATCGCCCCGAGGATCAGGCCAGAGTACAGCCACGCCGCAACGTCGCCGCCCGCCAGTTCTTTCGCCAGGAAGAAGCCGCCCATATCGCACGCCAGCAGCGTTCCGGCAAACATCGACGGGTTAGCACCCAACATTTCGTACAGTGGAATAATCACCGGCCCGAGCACATGCGCCAGTACCGGTGCCAGCGCGGTCATACCGACCATCGCCAGACCCAGCGCGCCCATCGCCATAAAACCTTCTTCAAACTGGCCGCCCGATCCCTCAATACTCTTCCCGAACTTACCGAGGAAGCGTGCCGAACCGCCGAATTGCGACAGGATCCTGTCCACGGCGGCAATCAGCATAAAGAACATCATGATGTACATGATGATTTCGTTAATTCCCATAACCTTCACTCCCTGTCATATGTGTATTTATTGTGCCGCCGCATACAACGCGATAATGTCGGCCTGCGTGGCGGTGCGTGGGTTACTGCGAATACAAATATCCTCCAGCGCGGCGTGAGCCCATGCGCTGTAATGCTCGGGCTTCGCCCCAACGTCAGAGAGTCGTTTGGTCTGGCCCACTTCGCTAATCAACTCGCTGACGGCGTTGATGGCATCGCGATCGTCCGACTTCTTGTTGGTTAGCGCCCGTCCGATATGGCTGAAACGCTCACGACACACCATGCGGTTGAAACCCATTACTGTGGGCAGCAGCATGGCGTTAGCCTGTCCATGTGGAATGTGCAGCGTCGCACCCGGCTGGTGCGCCATCGCGTGACACAGGCCCAGCCCTGCGCTGGAAAACGCCATCCCGGCCATACAGGAAGCCAGTAGCATGCTTTCTCGCGCCGCCAGATCCTGACCATAGCCAACGGCCTTCGGCAGCGATTTACCTATCATCGCAATCGCGCCAATCGCCAGACTGTCGGTAAACGGCGTCGCGTTCAGAGCGCTATACGCTTCAACAGCGTGCGTCAGCGCATCGATCCCGGTCATCGCCGTTACGTGTGCGGGCACACCTTCCGTCAGCGCGGCGTCAAGAATCGCCACATCCGGCATCAGGGTTGCGTGGGCCAGCACTTTTTTAAGCCCGGTCGCGGCGTCGATAATCACCGTGACATTAGTGGTTTCTGAACCCGTTCCTGCGGTAGTCGGTACGGCAATCAGCGGCAGACGCGGGCGTAACGCGCTGCTCTCGTCCATGTCAGCCAGCGTCTGGGTGGGATTGGTCACCAGCAACGCCACAGCCTTTGCGGCATCCAATACGGAACCACCACCAAAGGCCACTACGCCATCGCACTTCGATTCACGCAGTTGCGCGACCGCCGCGCAGACGTCCGTAATGCACGGTTCGCCCACCGGACATGGCCACAGCGTCATCGCCACACCTTTCATCGCCAGGCTGCGTTCCAGTGCGGCGGTCATCCCCGCCTGGTGCAGGAAACTGTCGACCATGACGAACATATGCGTCAGGCCGCGCGTTTGTGCTTCCTGTCCGCAGGTACTGAGCGCTCCCAGTCCACACAACGTAACCGGTGGAACGCTAAACGTTTTTACGCGTTGCAGATTCAGGGTATCGAATGCCTGAAAGAGCGCGGTCTGCAATTCAGCTTGCATAGATTCCTTCCGCTTTTTCTTTTCCGCTATTTGCAATCGCCAGCGGGGTCATAAACAGGCTGTGCTGGGGTAAATGCACCTGCAGTTCCGGGAAACGCTTACGAAACAGTTCATCAACGCCCGGCTGCATACAGGAACCACCGGCCAGCCATAAATCTGCCACGCCCTGTCCGGCAATATGGTGAGCCACAATTTCCGCCATTTTTTCGTAGACCGGCTTAACCACCGGCCAAATTTCTTTACCGTTGCTGCGTTTGTACTGCTCCGCCTCTTCCAACTGGATGCGACGGTTCCCGGCAAGCGTCAGAGAAATGTGGTGCCCGCCGGTCGCTTCATCGGCGGAGTAAGTCACCTTGCCTCGCTTCACAATCGCAATCCCGGTGGTACCGCCACCGATATCCACCACGCCAGCGTTATCAAGCTGCAACAGGTCTGCCACCGCGGTCGGTTCGTCGAGCACATGACTGACTTCAAGCCCGGCAGATTCCAGCACGTTGATCGAGATCCGTGGGTCAGTTCCCGGTGGAAACGAGGTTGCCGCGTGGGTAAAGCGGCAACCCAACTGTTGTTCGAGCGTATCGAGATGGCGACGAACGATAGTCACCGCACCGAAGAAATCCCAGACGATGCCATCGCGCACGACGTCGGCCCAGTCCAGGCAAACCGCAACCGGCTGTCCGTCACTGTCGACAACCATCGACACCACATCACACGTCCCCAAATCCACGCCCAGCCACAGCGGTGAATCGCTCTTTACGGGCGTCTGGTTACATAGCGTTGCCGCTTTTAGCAATCTGGGTGTCAGCCAACGTTGTTCGTCGTGCGCCATGTCGTTCACTCCTTATACAATTCTGAAGGCATCCACCAACACACAGCGACGCAGACGCACAAACGTGCGTGCGCTGGTCACCCCTTCCCCGGTTGGCGTGGTAATGGTCATCGTGGTCCAGCCTTCGCCGCCGAGTCCAAGACCGGCAATGCACGGTCCGTTCTTAACGAAAATGCTGGTATCAATGGCGTTGGCCATGCGGTTCATGTTGTCGATATTGCGCGAGTGCATCGCCGCCGTATGGTGACAGCCGCCTTCAAGCTTGACCGCCAGTTCAATGGCCTCATCGACGTTGGCGACCCGCACGACCGGCAGAACCGGCATCATCAGTTCGGTTACGGCAAACGGGTGAGTCGCAGAGGTTTCGACGAACAACAGCCGGGTTTGCTCCGGTACGTTCAGACCAATCGCCGCAGCGATTTTTCCTGCGTCGCGACCTACCCAGTCACGACTGACCGTGCCTTTACCGCGTTCATCGACATTTTTCAGCAGCACCGGTTGCAGCTGTTCGGCCTGAGCCGTGGTCAGCTTGACTGCATGCTGGCTTTCCATCAGACGCATCAGCTCATCAGCGACGCTATCGACCACGATCAGCACTTTTTCGTCGGCGCAGATAATGTTGTTGTCAAACGAAGCGCCTTTGACGATCGACTGGGCTGCGCGTGCCAGATCAGCCGTTTCATCAACCACCACCGGCGGATTTCCCGCACCGGCGGCAATCAGACGTTTGTTGGTGTGCTTACGCGCGGCATCCACTACGGCTTCACCGCCGGTCACCACCAGCAGGCCGATGCCTGGGTACTTAAACAGACGCTGGGCGGTTTCAATATCCGGATTGGCCACGGTAACCAGCAGGTTTGCCGGTCCGCCTGCAGCAACTACCGCCTGGTTAAGCAGAGTGATAGCGCGCTGAGACACGCCCTTGGCAGCCGGATGCGGTGCGAAGACCACGCTGTTGCCAGCCGCAATCAGGCTGATGGCGTTGTTAATAACGGTCGCAGCCGGGTTGGTGGACGGTGTCACCGAGGCCACCACGCCCCACGGCGCGTTTTCAATCAGCGTCAGGCCGTTATCACCGGTCAGAACCTGTGGAGACAGGCATTCCACGCCCGGCGTGGCGCGTGCCTGCGCCACATTTTTGGCAAATTTATCTTCAACGCGTCCCATGCCGGTTTCTGTGACGGCAAGTTCCGCTAATTCTCGGGCATGTTTTTCGCCCGCCTCACGTAGAGCCGTGATAGCCAGTTGGCGCATGGCAACGCTTTTCAGCCCTTGCTGGGCCAGTTTTGCTGCCGCCACTGCGTCATCCAGGGAGGCAAAAACGCCCATTTCTTGAACGGCACTGACGGGTTGGCTGCTGTCTTTCATTTTCAGCAGTACCGCTTTCACGACCTGTTCAATATCCTGTTGATTCATGATTTTCTGCCTTATTTATGGAAGATCACCTGACCACCTGCCACCACTTCATCAACAATGCCAATCACGCACAGATCGACAGGTGATGATTCGTTACGGTGCGCCTGACGGGCTGAGCTTCCGCTGACCAGCAGCACCCACTCTCCGGTTCCCGCCCCAATGCTGTCGATAGCAACAGCACATTGCCCGTCGGGATTTCCGCAGGCATCAATCATTTCCACCATCAGCAACTTGTCGTGCGCGAGCCCCTGATGGCGTACGGTACAAACAATTTGTCCTGTGACGATTGCCAGTTTCATACGCGCCTCCGTGGCATATTTCAGGTAAAACCTCCCCCTACCCTCCGCAGAAGGTAATGTGAAAAGGAGAGAGGGTGACGCCAGCAATGAAGTCTGTGGCGTCACATGGACGACTTACATGTCGTTGCTGTCGCCTTTAAAGCTGATCGGGAACACTTCTTCCAGATCGCCATGCGGACGCGGGATTACGTGTACGGAAACCAGCTCACCAATACGCTGTGCAGCAGCAGCACCAGCATCCGTTGCGGCTTTACATGCCGCTACGTCGCCACGGACCATTGCAGTAACCAGACCGCCGCCGATCTGCTTCACGCCGACCAGTTTCACGCGTGCCGCTTTAACCATTGCGTCAGAAGCCTCAATCAGTGCAACCAGGCCCCGGGTTTCAATCATTCCTAATGCTTCCATTGTGTTTTCCTCTCATTAAGGGGTCCAGAACGGGACCTAAACAACCAGTGTGTGTGAGGCGTTTTCACGACTCATGTCAGTCTGACGCGGCACTGCTGCCACCAACGCCAGTTCGATAATTTCCTGTACGCTACAGCCGCGAGAGAGGTCATGAAGCGGTGCGGCAAGCCCTTGGATCAACGGACCTACGGCACGATACCCTCCCAGACGCTGGGCGATTTTGTAGCCAATATTGCCTGCCTCCAGCGATGGGAAGACCATCACATTGGCATTGCCCTTTAACGGACTGGCGGGCGCTTTTTGCGCGGCGACATCCGGAACAAAGGCGGCATCAAATTGCAGTTCCCCATCCACGGTAAGCTGCGGGGCACGCTCACGAACGATCTCCGTAGCCTGCTGCACGTTAGCGACGTTGGGATGACGAGCGCTGCCTTGACTTGAAAACGACAGCATGGCCACGCGCGGTTCTTCACCGGTAATCGCCTGCCATGTCTGCGCGCTGGCAATCGCAATATCCGCCAGCTGCGCGGCTGTGGGCTGCGGCACGACGCTGCAATCGGCAAACCCTAATGCCGGCCCGAGGTACTGCGGCAGCATCAGGAAAATTGACGACAGCGTTTTACAGCCTGGCTGTAGCCCAATAATGCGTAACCCAGCGCGCAGCACGTTTGCTGTCGACGACAAATTGCCCGCAATACAGACGTCAGCTTTACCCGCGCTAACCATGGCGGCGGCGAACATCAGCGGATCGTTGAGTTTTTCCAGCGCATCTGCAGGCGTTTTATCTCCCGCGCGGGCCAGCCAGCGCAGCGCAAACTCTTCACGCATGGACTGGTTGCTTTGCGGGTCGATAACCTGAATGCCATCCATCGCCACCCGATGGCTGAGGGCAAACTGGCGCAGCGCAAACGGACTGGCGACGAGAACAGGATGTGCCAGACCGTGCTGATGCAGGTAATTTGCCGCTTTCAACACCCGAACATCCAGCGCATCCGGGAACACCACCCGTGCAGGTGAGCGCTGGGCGAGTTGACGAGCACGTTCAATGATCATTGCTTCTCCCCCAGTCGCTGTTGAATTTGGCTAACCGTCAGTGGATGCTTCGCTACGCTCAGAATCATCATCACGTAGACCGTACTGGAAAGGCGATTGAGCGCCTGCATGATGTCCGGTCGCATCACGTCAAAACTACGGGTGATGAATACCTGGGCCGCCACCGTCTCCGTTTCACGAACTTTGGTACGCAGCAGATTAAGCAACGCGCAATCACGGCCATGACTGGCTTCAGGCACCAGATGGTCGTGGTCCAGATAGCGCAGCGGCTGATGCGAAAGCCGGTGTAAATCTTCGTCGCTTAACCCGACGATAGCTTGTGCTGCCAGCGGCTCGTCGATAGCGTCGGCGCGCATAATGTTGCCCAGACGCGAACGGATATCCGCCAGCCACGGCTGCCACGGTTCCGCCAGCTCTATCTGCAACCACACGGCCAGGGCGATGGTGCTGTCCAGCGCGGCGCGAAATCCCAGGCGCGGGTCACTTTTAGCGACCATCTTGTCCGCTGTCAGATGCGTCAGCGTGTCTGCTTTCTTCACCACCGGTTGATGACACAGTTCGCAACTGGCCTGTGGATGCGTATCGCTGCTGGTTAAACCATGCACCGGCTGCGGCTGCAGTTCTTCGTCATCAATAAACAGGCTGCCCTGCTCGTTGATAAACTTAATGCGCAGATGTCGGCTTTCCAGTAATTCCCGGGCAGATGGCGTCAGGCGAGCATCAGCGGGGAGATGAATTTCAGCCCCTTCGCTGAGCGTATGATTCGCTCTAAGCCACGCTTCGGTAATGAAATCCTTCATACATCCGCCTTAGCAGGACTGCCAGTTCGCAGGCCAGGCCACATACAGAAATTTCACCGTCGATGGCGTACCAAATTCGATGCTGGAGCCTTTCGGGATAAACATCACGTCCCCGGCTTTAGCAATCATGGTTTCGCCTTCGTGGCGAACGTGCAGCTCGCCTTCCAGAATCATGTCGATTTCGTCGTAGTTCAGCGTCCATGGGAAAAAAGCGTTATCCCACTGCATGAACCCGGCGGCCATGCTGCTACCGTCCTGGTCGGTCACCAGATCGGTTAAACCCACGCAGTGCGGCTGTGCGCCGTCAAAACGACCAAACTTCACGCTGCTGCCGTCGATGACTTTGACGCCGCCTTTGCCGGTCACAGAGTTAAAGCTCGGCTGCATTCCGCCCTGCTCCAGCGACTGTTTCTCCTTCATGACTTTGTCCATCAGTTGGGCGACCAGGCTTTCGGTAAACTGCCCTTCCGGTAACTGCGCAATGATGGTTTCGCGAATGCGCTGGCTTTCCGTTTTGCCATCATCCACCGCAGCCGGTGCGACAGCAGCAGCGGTTGGCGTGGATTCATCGCATTCACTGATGGTGACGCCCAGCAGCTCCGCAACTTCGCGCGCCTCCGGGGTGATGATGCTGGCGCGCAGAACAACCGACATTTCCTGTTCGCCGCGTGCGTGGGCCGCACGAATATCGTTAGCTGTGATGAGTTTTTTCACCTGCCCTTTCCTCCTTTTGGCTGAGCTCAGTCAGATAATCCACCAGGTGCTGCACGCTGCGCGGGTCATGGCTGTTGAGTTCGAAAATCGGCTCCTGGAACCCTATCCCGCGAAGTAGTTGTCGCGTTGCGGCGACGTCGGCATCCGGCATGTCCGTTTTGCTGATAACGGCGATTTGTCGTTTACTGGCGCCGATATCCAACAGCCCGGCAGGTAAGCGACTTTCTTTATCATTTGCCGCGTGTATATAAATCAACGTATCAACATCCTGCAGCGTGGTAATTAAGGCGTGATACCAGCGCGGATGGCTAAAATATTCTCCTGGCGTGTCGATATCGCCATTTTCATTAAACTCCACGGCCTGTGTTTTTCTGGCGAGGGAATAATTTCCCTGTAGCGCATTAAAGAGCGTTGTTTTCCCCGCCCCCACCGTACCGACAAACGCAATACGTTTCATCGCCGCCTCTGATTAACTTTTTGTCAGGTTGCACAAAGTGAAATTTAATAACCGACCCAGACCGCTTACCGTCTGTAATAACGCTTCTTCTACCGCGCCTACCGAGCCGTAGATGACCAGCGCACCGCTGAATCGATCGAGAAAGCCGATATGTACATCTGCCGCCTTCATAGCTAAGTCACCGGCAATCATCGCGGTTTCGCCTGGCGTCAGCGTCATGATGCCGATGGCGCCCGCTTCGGGAACGCCGATCTTTTTCGCCAGTTCCTCACCAGGGTGCGCAATGAGATGCGCCAGCGTAACCTGTTTCCCCGGCACAAATTCCTGAATAATGCGTTCTTTTTCCATTGCTCACCGCCTCCTCTAAAACTGCCCTCATCGTGGCAATTTTTTGTCAGAGTAAATAACAAAATTCGGCAACCATGTTTAAAAGGTGAAGTGGATCACTAAGAAAGGGGAAATAAAAAGGCGCGGGAGAAACCCGCGCCGGAAATAAATTAAAGTGAAATTACAGCGGCTGAGTTTGGGCTTCTACGACCGCCAGCGCCACCATATTAACGATACGACGAACAGATGCGATCGGCGTTAATACGTGAACCGGTTTCGCAACCCCCATCAGCACCGGGCCGACCGTTACGCCTTCAGAGCTGGAAACGCGTAGTAAGTTGTAACTAATACGGGCAGCTTCCATATTCGGCATCACCAGAATATTCGCTGAGCCTTTCAGCGGACTGTCCGGCATGCGGTCATGACGGATGCTTTCCACCAGCGCGGCATCGCCGTGCATTTCGCCATCAATCATCAACTCTGGCGCACGCGCCTTAATCAGCTCCAGCGCTTCGCGCATTTTGCTGGCCGACGGACAGTTAGATGAACCAAAGTTGGAGTGCGACAGCAGCGCCACCTTCGGTTCGATACCAAAGCGGCGCACGGTTTCTGCCGCCATCACGGCGATTTCCGCCAGTTGCTCCGGCGTAGGATCGTCGTTAACGTAGGTATCGGCGATAAAGGTGTTACCGCTTGGCAGCAGCAAGGCGTTCATCGCCCCGGCAGTATGCACGCCATCGCGATGACCAAACACCTCTTTCACCACGCTGAAGTGCTCATGGTAGTCGCCTATCGTACCGCAGATCATTGCATCCGCTTCGCCGCGCTGCACCATGATCGCGCCGATCACCGTGGTGTTGGCAATTACCGCACGCTGCGCCTGCTCCTGGGTAATACCACGACGTTTCATAATCTGGTAGTACTCGCTCCAGTACTCTTTAAAGCGCGGATCGGACTCATTGTTGACGATCTCAAAATCGACGCCCGCTTTGATCTGCAGACCCAGTTTCTGGATACGCATTTCGATAACGCTCGGACGACCGATCAGGATCGGTTTCGCCAGACCTAAAGTGATCAGCTCCTGCGTGGCATGCAGTACACGCGCCTCTTCCCCTTCAGTCAGCACCACACGCTTCGGCGCTTTGCGTGCCAGGGAGAAAATCGGCTTCATGAACAGGTTGGTTTTGTAGACGAATTCGGTCAGCTTATCGATGTAAGCATCAAAGTCGGCAATCGGACGCGTTGCCACACCGGAATCCATCGCCGCCTTCGCCACCGCAGGGGCGATTTTGACGATCAGACGCGGGTCGAACGGTTTCGGAATAATGTATTCCGGCCCGAAGCTCAGGTCCTGGTCGCCATAGGCGGAGGCCACCACTTCGCTCTGCTCGGCGTGCGCCAGCTCAGCAATGGCGTGTACCGCGGCCAGTTTCATCTCTTCGTTGATGGCAGTAGCGCCGACGTCCAGCGCGCCGCGGAAGATGAACGGGAAGCACAGGACGTTGTTAACCTGGTTCGGGTAGTCGGAACGGCCGGTGCAAATGATGGCGTCGGAACGCACCTCTTTCGCCAGCGGCGGCAGGATTTCCGGTTCCGGGTTGGCGAGGGCCAGGATCATTGGCGCACGCGCCATCTTCTTAACCATTTCCTGCGTCAGCACTTTCGGACCAGAGCAACCGAGGAAAATATCCGCGCCGTCAATGACATCATCCAGCGTACGCTTACCGTCATCCACCACTGCGTATGCCGCTTTGGTTTCCGCCATGTTTGGTTCACGATCTTTGTAAATCACCCCTTTGGAGTCGC
Source organism: Citrobacter sp. 21OH12SH02A-Citro (assembly GCF_027919895.1). NCBI lineage: Bacteria > Pseudomonadati > Pseudomonadota > Gammaproteobacteria > Enterobacterales > Enterobacteriaceae > Citrobacter > Citrobacter sp. 21OH12SH02A-Citro. The sequence continues at coordinate 1,403,100 of NZ_CP114801.1, read as the reverse complement.
AGACCACAATGTTGTGTTTCTGCATCCCCAGCGCCACCAGCAGGTTCATACAGGCAATCGCCGCCGCACCTGCACCGGACACCACCATGCGCACATCAGAGATATTTTTCTCAACCACCCGCAGACCGTTAAGGATTGCGGCAGTACTGATGATTGCCGTGCCGTGCTGGTCATCATGGAATACCGGAATATTCATGCGCTCACGGAGTTTTTGCTCAATGTAGAAGCACTCCGGCGCTTTGATATCTTCGAGATTAATGCCGCCAAACGTTGGTTCAAGTGCCGCTACCACGTTGATAAATTTATCCGGATCGAGTTCATCAACTTCGATGTCGAACACGTCAATCCCGGCGAATTTCTTAAACAGAACGCCTTTACCTTCCATCACTGGTTTACCGGCCAGCGCGCCAATATTACCCAGGCCCAGAACCGCAGTACCGTTGGAAATAACCGCAACCAGGTTGCCGCGTGCGGTGTATTTGTAGGCTGCCAGCGGGTCCTTTTCAATTTCAAGACACGGTGCAGCCACGCCCGGCGAGTAGGCCAACGCGAGGTCGCGCTGGGTTGCCAGAGGCTTGGTCGGAGAAACCTGGATTTTACCGGGTACCGGAAATTCGTGGAAATCGAGGGCGCTTTGTTTTAACTGGTCATCCATCTTGTTGTTCCTTTCACGTATCTATCAAAAAAGTGGCGCGGGTAACCATTCTACTGAGCCGCACATTATCACCTTAGTCAACGGCACAAACTTTGAAGGTCCCCATACTCTCACCATTCAAAGAAAGAATTTGTTATCAATTTATAACATCTATGTTACCTGCTTAAGCCAGCAATACCATGCTTGTCTGCTATGCTTTTTGCTGACAACACCCGCAATTATCTCAAAAGTGTGAATCACAACACGCATCTAACACTTTACTTTTCAAGGAGTATTTCCTATGACCCGTAAAGAGCTTGCCAATGCCATTCGTGCGCTAAGTATGGATGCCGTCCAAAAAGCTAACTCTGGCCACCCTGGCGCACCAATGGGGATGGCCGATATCGCCGAAGTGCTGTGGAACGATTTCCTGCGCCATAACCCGTCCGATCCCACCTGGTACGATCGTGACCGGTTTATTTTATCCAATGGCCACGCCTCAATGCTGCTTTACAGCCTGTTGCATCTTTCCGGCTACAACCTGCCGCTCGAAGAGTTAAAGAACTTCCGCCAGCTCCATTCGAAGACGCCAGGACACCCGGAAATTGGCTATACGCCGGGCGTGGAGACCACCACCGGACCGTTGGGTCAGGGTTTAGCCAACGCTGTCGGAATGGCGATTGCAGAACGCACGCTGGCGGCGCAGTTTAACCAGCCAGACCACGAGATTGTTAATCACTATACCTGGGTCTTTATGGGCGACGGCTGTCTGATGGAGGGCATTTCTCACGAAGTGTGCTCGCTGGCGGGCACCCTGGGACTTGGCAAACTCATCGGCTTTTACGATCACAACGGCATCTCAATTGATGGCGAAACCGACGGCTGGTTTACCGACGATACCGCGAAACGCTTTGAGGCCTATCACTGGCATGTGGTGCACGAGATTGACGGTCATGACCCTGAGGCGGTGAAAAAAGCGATTCAGGAAGCACAGGCCGTTACCGATAAACCGTCGCTGATTATCTGCCGCACGGTGATTGGTTTTGGTTCACCGAATAAAGCCGGGAAAGAAGAAGCGCACGGCGCGGCGCTGGGTGAAGAAGAAGTGGCGCTGACCCGGCAGAAGTTGGGGTGGCATCATCCTGCCTTTGAAATCCCCAAAGAGATTTACCGGGCGTGGGACGCTCGTGAAAAAGGCGAGAAAGCCCAACAGAGCTGGAATGAGAAATTCGCCGCTTATCGACATGCGCATCCGGATCTGGCGGCAGAGTTTACCCGCAGGATGAGCGGTGGACTGCCGGAAGAGTGGGAAGAAACGACCCAGAAATATATCACCGAACTGCAGGCCAATCCGGCCAAAATCGCCACCCGTAAGGCCTCGCAAAATACCCTGAACGCCTACGGGCCGATACTGCCTGAGCTGCTTGGCGGTTCGGCGGATCTGGCGCCCAGCAACCTGACCATCTGGAAAGGCTCCACTTCTCTTAAAGAGGATCATGCAGGAAATTACATCCACTACGGCGTGCGGGAATTTGGCATGACCGCGATTGCCAACGGTATCGCTCACCACGGGGGCTTCGTACCGTACACCGCAACGTTCCTGATGTTTGTCGAATATGCCCGTAATGCCGCACGCATGGCGGCGCTGATGAAAGCCCGACAAATCATGGTTTATACTCACGACTCGATTGGCCTTGGGGAAGATGGTCCCACGCACCAGGCCGTCGAACAGCTCGCCAGCCTGCGTCTGACGCCTAATTTCAGCACCTGGCGACCCTGCGATCAGGTTGAAGCGGCGGTAGGCTGGAAGCTGGCGGTCGAACGCCATGACGGGCCAACGGCGCTGATCCTCTCGCGGCAAAATCTGGCGCAGGTTGAGCGGACGCCTGAGCAAGTGCAGCAGATTGCCCGCGGCGGCTATGTGCTGAAGGATGGCGGGGGTAAGCCGGATGTTATCCTGATTGCTACCGGTTCAGAAATGGAAATCACGCTGCTGGCGGCGGAAAAACTGACCGGTGAAGGTCGTAACGTGCGGGTGGTTTCTCTGCCCTCAACCGATATTTTCGACGCCCAGGATGAGGCGTACAGGGAATCGGTCCTCCCCTCAAACGTCAGCGCGCGCGTGGCGGTAGAAGCAGGAATTGCCGACTACTGGTACAAATATGTTGGGCTGAAAGGGGCGATTGTCGGTATGACGGGTTATGGGGAGTCGGCTCCGGCAGACAAGCTGTTCCCGTTCTTCGGCTTTACGGTGGATAACATTGTCGACAAAGCGCATAAGGTGCTTAACGTGTGATCCACAGCGTGGGCCAGGCATCTGGCCCATGCCAGTTATCGCAGCTTGGCTCTTGGGCATAGCGCACCAGACGAAAACGCTGACCGTCGTAGCGCCAGCGAGTCTGGATACCGCAATCTGCCAACCCTCGTCCTTTAGCGAGGGTTACCAGCTCGCGCGACTTCTCATCAAACGTGGCGTTGGTCAGCTCCATATCGCGACTTTCCGCATCCGTTTTAAAAGGCAGGCTTAGCCGTACCGCCCGTGACGTCAACGGGGTAGTACGTGAAACCACCCACGCCAGATCGATGGTGTTATATGCCCCGGCTTCACAGCCGATCATCAGCAGCGCTTTATCATCCGTTAAGGCCGTGACGCGCATCTCGCGACGCAGCGGATCGATCGAACAGCGAATACCGTTGATCCGCCAGTTACCGTAATCCAGCAATTCACTGCGCTCTTGTTGCGTGAGAGGCGTTGGCGTTGGGTTAATCACAGCCACGCCTTTTAAAGCAGGAGCGGGAGGTACGCTGAGCGGAGGCTCGTCGCCTTTTTCAATCCATGCGGTTTCGCTGCCGACCCGTTTTTGCTGGGCGTCGATAAAAAGCAGCGCGGCTTTTAGCCCGACCAGGGACAGGTTTTGCGTCCCTTTTTGCAGGGTTATCGCATTCGCGTCCTGTACGGTTGTTAAAAATGCGCTGATGGTGGCCGGATCATCGGTCATCAGCTGCCAGGGGGTAATACGCCAGTGTTCACCGCGAAGCGGGAGCGGCGCGCCATCCAGTAGCAGACGTGGCGCAATATCGCTCTCTTTGGCTGTGGGCGATTCCAGCCCACCCAGTTCAATACGCAACACGGCGTCGGTATGTGCCCCGGCACTGCGGCTCAAGGTCATGACCAGGCCGTGATGTTCTCCGGTATTGCGCGCCACGCAAAAGTTTTGGTTATTGCACGTCACCTGCCAGTCAGAAAACGTCTGTTGCGCGGGCGCGGCCCACAGCAAACGGACGGGTAACAACCCGAGCAGGAAAAGTAAAATAACGCGATAGCGCATGGACGGTACAACCCCGAAGTCAAAACACACAGCCTAAGCGGTATCTTCCTTGCGCGACTGATGTGGCTCAATAAGAATCGTCGGATTGGCCGAAAATTTGTAAAGAAATATAAATCCCGCGCATTAGTCCATGAGATGCGACGATTGCAAATAGTTCAGCAATAGCACCGTCTTACCGTCACGGATCTCACCCGTTTTAATCATTTCCAGCGCCTGGGTGAACGGCAGCTCCAGAACCTCAATATCTTCATCTTCCACCCCTCCGCCCGCATTTGCCCGCTGGCTGTCGCTGTATTGCGCAATAAAGAAATGAATTATCTCCGTCACGCCGCCCGGCGACATATAGAGCTCAAACAGCTTACGCACTTCACCCACTTCAAAGCCGGTCTCTTCAATGGCCTCTTTCCGAATGCACGCTTCCGGTTCGTCGTTATCCAGCAGCCCGGCGCAGGTTTCAATCAGTTGACCGCTTTCATTACCATTGACCCAGGTGGCGACGCGAAACTGGCGGATGAGCACCACCGTTTTCTTCTCCGGGTTATACAGCAGGATAGTGGCGCCGTTGCCGCGATCGTAAACCTCGCGTTTGTGACGAATCACCTCTCCATTGCTACGGGTCAGGTCATAGGTGATATTGCGCAGGATGAAGTAGTTATCGGAAAGGACTTTATCTTTGATGAGGGTAATTTTTTGCGACATACCGGCTCCACAGCAAGAAGTGAGAAATAATACTACGCCGTGAAACCGGGTTTGTCTTGGTGCAATGTCGGCCTGATAAGCGAAGCGCCATCAGGCAATTATGCGGCACAGAGCCGGATAGCAACGCTAACGCGCCTTATCCGGCCTTCTTAGCGACTTAGTGAGATTTGACTGATTTTACGCCCAGCCAGTCGACGATCCCTTGGGCGGCATGCCGTCCTTCCGCCATGGCCGTAACCACCAGATCCGCACCGCGTACCGCGTCACCACCAGCGAAGATTTTCGGGTTACTGGTTTGATAACGGTATGCGCTTTCAACATTGGCGGCTATGCGCCCCCAGTTATCGACCTTAACCCCATGCGTCTCCAGCCACGGCATGCCATGTGGGTGAAAACCAAACGCCATGATCACCGCATCTGCGGGCATGACAAACTCACTCCCGGCGAGGGGAACCGGGCGACGACGTCCCTGCGCGTCTGGCTCGCCAAGCTGGGTACGTAAAAAACGCACGCCGCTGACTCGCCCATCATCATGTAACACCAGCTCAACCGGCTGGACGTTAAACTCGAAGTTAGCCCCCTCTTCCCGGGCGTTCTTCACCTCTTTTTTCGAACCGGGCATGTTGGCTTCATCACGACGATAAGCGCAGGTCACCTGGCGTGCGCCATGACGCAGCGCGGTACGCACGCAGTCCATTGCCGTATCGCCTCCGCCCAGTACAACCACGTTCAGTCCGGCGGTGTCGATGAACGGCTCTTCAGGCAGTTCATCCAGCCCCATCACCTGCTTGGTGTTGGCAATCAGGAACGGTAACGCGTCATAAACGCCAGGCGCGTCTTCATTCGGCAGATCCGCCTTCATGGAACGATAGGTTCCTACGCCCACGAACACGGCATCGTAATCCTCCAGCAGCGCCGACAGCGCCACATCCTTACCCACTTCACAGTTAAGTTCGAAATGAATACCCATGGCGCTGAAGATTTCACGGCGGCGGGCCAGCAGCGATTTGTCCAGCTTGAAGGCCGGAATGCCGAACGTCAGCAAACCGCCGATTTCAGGGTGGCGATCGTATACGGTGGCGCTGACTCCGCTGCGCGCCAGCACATCCGCGCAGGCCAGACCCGCCGGACCCGCGCCGATGATAGCAACGCGCTTATCCACTTTCTGCACGTGGCTTAAGTCCGGTCGCCATCCTTTGCTCAGGGCCCGATCAGAGATGTAACGCTCAATATTTCCGATAGTGACCGCCCCATGCTCGCTACGCACCGTACATGCCCCTTCGCAAAGTCGGTCCTGCGGACATACGCGCCCGGTCACTTCCGGCAGGCAGTTGGTCTGGTGAGAAAGCTCAACCGCCGCATCGATATTCCCGGCTTTGACCAGTTCAATCCACTGCGGAATATGGTTATGCAATGGGCAGGTCCATTCGCAAATACTGTGGTCGCCGCATTTCAGGCAGCGGGACGCTTCCCGTTCCGCCTGCGCCGTACGAAACGGCAGATAGATCTCCTCAAAGCTGGTTTTACGGGCCTCAATTGCCAGCTTATCCGGCTCACCACGCGCAGGCGTCGCCTGCATTTGCTCACGTTTGGTAATTTTATGCGAAACGAAATCGGTGGCGTTGGCGTGCCAGGGCTGGCTTTCCAGACTGGCGGTGCGTAGCCTGCGCGCTTTTGACAGACCAGTAAGCGAATTTTCCGTCACCAGTTGTAACGCTTGTGCCGGACAGTTCTCTACACAGGCAGGCCCTTGTTCGCGTCCCTGACACAAATCGCATTTGTGCGCAGTGGCTTTCACCTTCCCTTTAGCGACAGGAGTGAGTACGATCTGCATCGTGCCGAAAGGACAAGCAACGACGCACGATTTACAGCCAATACACTTTTTCGGGTTCACCTGAACGCTGTCGTTATCATGGCTGATTGCCCCGTTCGGGCAACTTCTGGCGCAGGGCGCATCTTCACAGTGATGGCAGGTTACCGCACTGCGCTGCTGCTGATGCTTGATGACGGTAATTCGGGGCTGGAAATGCCGTTGACTCAGGACATGCTGCTCGCCATTGTGAGCCATGACGCAGGCGACCTCACAGGCATGGCATCCCAGGCACTGCTGGCTATTAACCATAATAAAACGATTCATGGCTTCCTTCTTTTTTGGTTGCAAAAACCTTATTCTTTATATGAGTGTTGTTATTAACCGACACGGAAGGAAGCGGCAATGTTCATTTGCCCAGGAAGCACAACTATTTATCCAGAACCTGTGGCAGATCAATTTATTTCATCGCATATGAAATTGCGTTTCAGTTACCATCCAGTTTCATGGCGTTTTATTAACATTTATCAAATACACCGCATCGTTCGGGCTGTTTTAAGGCGCGACGTGTATTGTGTGAGGATGCACAAGTGACGGTAAAGCGTCCGGTCTCGGCCAGTCTGGCTAAAGCTTTTTTCTACATAGTGCTGTTGTCGATTCTCTCAACGGGTATTGCGCTGCTCACGCTGACCAGCAGCTTACGAGATGCCGAAGCCATCAACGTGGCTGGCTCATTGCGCATGCAAAGTTACCGTCTGGGTTACGATCTGCAAAGCCAAAGTCCGCAGCTTAACGCTCACCGCCAGCTTTTCCAGCAGGCGCTAAACTCGCCAGCACTACAGAACCTGAACGCGTGGTACGTGCCTCAAGCGGTAAAAAGTCGCTATGGACGTCTACATGCAAACTGGCTGGAAATGAACGCCCGTCTGATCGATGGCGATTTAAATTGGTACCAGAGCAATATCAATAACTATGTCGATCAAATCGATCTCTTCGTGCTGGCGCTGCAACATTATGCCGAACGCAAAGTGATGCTGGTTTTTGGTATTTCACTGGCGGGCGGGATCGGCATTTTCACCCTCGTTTTCTTTACCTTACGGCGTATTCGCCAGCAGGTGGTGCGTCCGCTGAATAAGCTGGTGGTGGCCAGCCAGCACATTGAACACGGTCAGTTTGACATCCCCTCGCTGGATACTGATTTGCCCAACGAACTCGGGTTGTTGGGCAAGACCTTCAGCCAGATGTCGAGTGAATTACACAAGCTGTACCGCTCACTGGAAGCGTCTGTCGCTGAGAAGACCCACGATCTCCACGAAGCTAATCGTCGTCTGGAAGTGTTGTATCAGTGCTCTCAGGCGTTAAATACCAGTCAGATTGATGTGTACTGCTTCCGCCATATTTTACAGATCGTCCGCGAGCATGACGCCGCCTATTTCCTGGAACTCACCGTCGGAGATAACTGGCGAATTAGCGAAGGCGCAAAAAGCCCCGAGCTGCCGATGCAGATCCTGCCGGTCACCATGCAGGAAACCGTCTACGGTGAACTGCACTGGCAAAGCCCGAACGTCAATGCTTCTACCCCGCTGCTTAACAGCGTCTCCTCGATGCTGGGTCGCGGGTTGTACTTCAACCAAGCGCAAAAACATTTTCAGCAGCTGTTGTTAATGGAGGAGCGCGCGACGATTGCGCGCGAGCTGCACGACTCGCTGGCGCAAGTGCTCTCTTATTTACGCATTCAGCTCACGCTGCTGAAGCGTTCGATTCCCGAAGATAACGCCCCAGCGCAAAGCATTATGGCGGATTTCTCTCAGGCGCTGAACGACGCCTACCGCCAGCTACGCGAACTGCTCACCACCTTCCGCCTGACTTTACAGCAGGCCGATCTCCCCTCCGCCCTGCATGAAATGCTGGAAACGCTGCAAAATCAGACCTCGGCTAAACTGACGCTTGATTGCCGGTTACCGACCCTGGCGCTGGACGCGCAAATGCAGGTGCATCTGCTGCAGATCGTCCGTGAAGCGGTGCTGAACGCGATTAAACATGCCAGCGCAACCGAAATTGCCGTCAGTTGCGTGACCGCGCCGGATGGTAATCACACGGTTTATATTCGCGATAACGGCATCGGCATTGGCGAGCCGCATGAGCCTTCGGGGCACTATGGGTTAAATATTATGCGCGAGCGGGCGGAAAGGCTGAGCGGCACGCTGACTTTCTCTCAACCCTCCGGAGGGGGAACGCTGGTGAGTATCAGTTTTCGTTCGGCAGAATCCGACGGAGAGCTAACGTAAAGAACCGCAAAGCGCCGTCGGTTCTCGATCCAGGCCTGACGGCGTTGGCACGAAAGGTATGCTGTAAACGGGCATGATAATTTACATTATCTTCTTTTTTTCTCCACGTTTGCCCCGTACCTTGCCGCTAAAGTGAAGCAATTCACACCCATAACGATACGCAGAAACACGAGGTCCCCTTTTAATGGCGAATTTTTTCATCGATCGCCCCATTTTTGCCTGGGTGTTAGCAATCCTGTTGTGCCTGACAGGAGCCCTGGCTATTTTTTCGCTGCCCGTTGAGCAATATCCCGATCTGGCACCGCCAAACGTGCGGGTAACCGCGAACTACCCTGGCGCGTCCGCACAAACCCTGGAAAATACCGTCACCCAGGTTATCGAGCAGAACATGACTGGTCTCGATAATCTGATGTACATGTCGTCGCAGAGCAGCGGGACAGGCCAGGCGTCAGTTACGCTGAGCTTCCTCGCGGGAACCGATCCTGATGAAGCCGTCCAGCAGGTGCAAAACCAGCTGCAATCGGCAATGCGTAAGCTGCCGCAGGCGGTACAGAATCAAGGGGTCACGGTGCGCAAGACCGGGGACACCAATATTCTGACTATCGCCTTCGTCTCCACCGATGGCTCAATGGATAAGCAGGACATCGCCGACTACGTCGCCAGTAATATCCAGGATCCGCTCAGTCGTATAAACGGCGTGGGCGATATTGACGCCTACGGTTCACAATATTCCATGCGTATCTGGCTCGACCCGGTCAAACTTAACAGCTTCCAGATGACCGCCAAAGATGTGACCGATGCTATCGAATCACAGAATGCGCAGATTGCCGTCGGGCAACTTGGCGGCACGCCTTCGGTAGACAAACAAGCGCTGAATGCGACAATCAACGCCCAGTCGCTGCTGCAGACTCCGGATGAATTCCGCGCGATTACGCTACGCGTCAACCAGGACGGCTCAGAAGTTAAACTGGGTGATGTGGCGACGGTCGAAATGGGTGCGGAAAAGTACGACTATCTCAGCCGCTTCAACGGCCACCCGGCTTCCGGTCTGGGGGTAAAACTGGCCTCCGGTGCCAATGAAATGGCAACGGCGGAGCTGGTTATCGACCGCCTGAACGAGCTCTCACAGTATTTTCCGCACGGGCTGGAATACAAGGTGGCGTATGAAACTACCTCCTTTGTCAAAGCCTCAATCATCGACGTGGTGAAAACACTGCTGGAAGCGATCGCGCTGGTATTCCTTGTGATGTACCTGTTCCTGCAAAACTTCCGCGCCACGCTGATTCCTACAATCGCCGTTCCCGTCGTCCTGATGGGTACTTTTTCCGTGCTCTACGCCTTTGGCTACAGCGTTAACACCCTGACGATGTTTGCGATGGTGCTGGCGATCGGCTTGCTGGTCGATGATGCCATTGTGGTGGTGGAAAACGTCGAGCGTATTATGAGTGAGGAAGGCCTCTCGCCGCGGGAAGCGACGCGGAAATCGATGGGGCAAATCCAGGGCGCGCTGGTCGGTATCGCCATGGTGCTGTCGGCGGTGTTTATCCCGATGGCCTTCTTCGGCGGCACTACCGGGGCTATTTACCGCCAGTTCTCGATTACCATCGTCTCCGCAATGGTTCTTTCAGTTCTGGTGGCGATGATCCTCACCCCTGCCCTGTGCGCCACTCTGCTCAAACCGCTACATAAAGGCGAGCATCACGGGCAAACCGGTTTCTTTGGCTGGTTTAACCGGATGTTTAACCGCAACGCCGAACGCTACGAAAAAGGCGTCGCCAGGATCCTGCACCGCAGCCTGCGCTGGATACTGATTTACGGCCTGCTGCTCGGCGGTATGGTTTTCCTGTTCCTGCGCCTGCCAACCTCCTTCCTGCCGCTCGAAGACCGCGGCATGTTTACCACCTCGATACAGTTGCCCAGCGGCTCCACGCAGCAGCAAACATTGAAAGTGGTTGAGGAAGTGGAGAAGTATTACTTCACCCATGAGAAAGACAACATTACGTCGGTCTTTTCCACGGTCGGTTCCGGCCCCGGCGGGAACGGTCAAAACGTGGCGCGGATGTTTGTCCGCTTAAAAGACTGGGATGATCGCGACACCACCACCGGAACCTCTTTCGCCATCATCGAGCGCGCGACCAAAGCCTTTAATAAGATTAAGGAAGCCCGCGTCTTCGCCAGCAGCCCTCCGGCGATTAGCGGTCTCGGGAGCTCTGCCGGTTTCGATATGGAGCTGCAAGATCACGCCGGTGCGGGCCATGATGCGTTAATGGCCGCGCGCGACAAGCTGATTGAGCTGGCCGGGAAAGACGCGTCTCTGACCCGCGTTCGTCATAATGGTCTGGACGACAGCCCGCAGTTGCAAATTGATATCGATCAGCGCAAAGCCCAGGCGCTGGGCGTTTCCATTGATGACATCAACGACACCTTGCAAACGGCCTGGGGCTCCAGCTACGTCAATGACTTTATGGACCGGGGTCGCGTGAAGAAGGTTTACGTGCAGGCGGCGGCAAAATATCGCATGCTCCCGGACGACATCAATCTGTGGTACGTCCGCAATAATAGCGGCGGCATGGTGCCTTTCTCGGCCTTTGCCACGTCGCGCTGGGAAACGGGTTCACCGCGTCTGGAACGCTATAACGGCTACTCCGCCGTCGAGATTGTTGGCGAAGCCGCCCCAGGCGTCAGTACCGGTACGGCGATGGACATTATGGAATCGCTGGTCCACCAGTTGCCGACCGGATTCGGCCTCGAATGGACCGCGATGTCTTACCAGGAACGGCTGTCGGGCTCTCAGGCGCCAGCTCTGTACGCCATTTCTTTGCTGGTGGTGTTCCTGTGTCTGGCGGCTCTGTACGAAAGCTGGTCGGTTCCCTTCTCCGTCATGCTGGTTGTACCGCTGGGGGTCATTGGCGCGCTGCTCGCTACCTGGATGCGCGGTCTGGAAAACGACGTGTACTTTCAGGTCGGATTACTCACCGTTATCGGGCTTTCGGCGAAGAACGCAATATTGATTGTTGAATTCGCCAATGAGATGAACGAGAAAGGTCACGACTTGCTCGACGCCACGCTGCATGCCTGTCGCCAACGCTTACGCCCAATTCTGATGACGTCACTGGCGTTTATCTTTGGGGTGTTGCCGATGACCATCAGCAGTGGTGCAGGTTCCGGCGGTCAACATGCGGTGGGGACTGGCGTAATGGGCGGGATGATTTCAGCCACAGTCCTGGCGATTTACTTCGTTCCTCTGTTCTTTGTGCTGGTACGCAGACGCTTCCCGTTGAAGCCACGCCCAGAATAATCGGACACAAAAAAGGCGACTTACGTTGAGTCGCCTTTTATTATCCTTTGCAGGATATGAATTTCTTCCAGAAAATTATTTACGAAGCATCACTTCGATAAAGTCTTTCCAGTTCCCCAGTTCACGTTCAATCATAACAACCTCTCTTATTATTATGGGCATTCTACGAAATCATCATCATAAAAAGAAGATCATTTAACCAATGGTTGCGATTACATCCTCCAGTGTTCGGGGGTATATGTAATCACTATGCGCTAACCCCATAAATTTTATGTGACTTACTGCAATATTTTGAAATATTCATACATCATCTACGACTTTGGCAATTCTGATGGAAAAACAGGCTGATGCAAACAGGCAAATTCTGATTTTCAGTTTCCCGTGAATTTTGGAACTTTCAGGAATCATTATTCACCATTCAACAACAATGTTATATTTTTCTATAACGGTTCGATGACAATATGTATTATTCATGTTTATAGAACACGAGAATAAATATTCAAATTACGTCAATAAGGATTCAAATGATCACCCTCTACGGCATTAAGAATTGCGATACGATTAAAAAAGCCAGACGCTGGCTGGAAGACAATGGGGTCGACTACCGCTTCCATGATTATCGCGTCGACGGCCTGGACAACGCGTTATTACACGCCTTTATCAGCGAATTAGGTTGGGAGGCGCTGCTCAATACACGTGGAACCACCTGGCGCAAACTGGATGAAGCCACACGTAACCAAATCACCGATGCGTCCTCTGCTGCTGCATTGATGATTGAAATGCCTGCAATTATCAAACGCCCATTGCTCTGCGCGCCGGGTAAGCCTATGCTGCTTGGCTTTAGTGAATCCAGTTATACGCAGTTTTTTAATGAGGTATAGTCTATGTCGTGCCCGGTTATTGAGCTGACACAGCAGCTTATTCGCCGTCCTTCCCTGAGCCCGGATGATGCCGGGTGCCAGGCGTTAATGATTGAACGCCTGCGCGCGGTAGGTTTTACCGTTGAGCGTATGGATTTTGGTGACACACAGAATTTTTGGGCATGGCGCGGCAAAGGTGAGACTCTGGCATTTGCCGGTCACACTGACGTAGTGCCTGTCGGCGATGTCGATCGTTGGATTAATCCACCGTTCGAACCGACCATTCGCGATGGCATGTTGTTCGGGCGTGGCGCAGCCGATATGAAAGGCTCACTGGCGGCAATGGTCGTGGCCGCAGAACGTTTTGTCGCCCAGCATCCGAACCATCAGGGTCGTCTGGCGTTTTTGATAACCTCTGACGAAGAGGCCAGCGCCCAAAACGGCACCGTAAAAGTGGTTGAAGCACTTATGGCACGCAATGAACGACTGGATTATTGTCTGGTTGGCGAGCCGTCCAGCACGGAAATCGTTGGCGACGTGGTGAAAAATGGGCGTCGTGGTTCACTGACCTGCAATCTGACCATTCACGGCGTGCAGGGCCACGTAGCCTACCCACATCTGGCCGATAACCCGGTACACCGCGCGGCGCCAATGCTTAATGAACTGGTGGCGATTGAGTGGGATCAGGGCAACGAATTCTTCCCGGCGACCAGCATGCAGATTGCCAATATTCAGGCAGGAACCGGCAGCAACAATGTTATTCCCGGCGAACTGTTTATCCAGTTCAACTTCCGTTTCAGCACCGAATTAAACGATGAAATGATTAAGTCCCGGGTGCTGGAACTGCTGGAGAAACATCAGTTGCGTTATACCGTCGACTGGTGGCTTTCCGGTCAGCCGTTCCTGACCGCACGCGGTAAACTGGTGGATGCGGTGGTGAACGCCATTGAGCACTATAATGAGATTAAACCGCAGTTACTGACTACAGGCGGGACGTCCGACGGGCGTTTTATTGCCCGCATGGGGGCACAGGTAGTAGAACTGGGGCCGGTCAACGCGACCATTCATAAAATTAATGAATGTGTTAATGCCGCCGACCTGCAGCTGCTTGCCCGTATGTATCAACGTATCATGGAGCAACTCGTCGCCTGATGAGTGTTCCTGTAAGAGGAAATGAGCATGGACTGGCTGGCAAAATACTGGTGGATTCTAGTGTTGGTGTTTCTGGTAGGCGTATTGCTGAACGTGATTAAAGATCTCAAGCGCGTCGACCACAAGAAATTTCTTGCCAATAAGCCGGAGCTTCCCCCGCATCGTGATTTTAACGATAAATGGGATGACGACGACGATTGGCCAAACAAGGATCAACCGAAGAAATAAGCCAACGCAGGCCGAATGGCGGTTTCACATCGCCATCCGGCCTGCGAGTTAAATCATCTCAATCACATCATCATCGTGAGGCTTACCGCCGCTCAGCGCTTCATCAAAGTAGTGCTTCGGTACGGTAAAACGCAGGTGGTCGAGCGCAAACTGCATACTGCGTTCATCAATGGCGTGCCCCAGATTTTCGACGATATCCAGCGTCACATCCCCACCGGCACGTATTAACGCCTCCTGCGCGGCAACGGCATGAGATAACTCAATCACCCGGTCTTCACCGCCGTGAATCAAATGCACCGTCGTCGCGGTAGTTGCAACCTCCGGCAACGTGGCATAGCGACCATTAAAGGCGATGACCCGCGACGCCAGCCCTGGCTCGGCTTTAATACTCTCAAGCGACATAATCGAGCCCTGAGAAAAACCAATCAGCGCGGTCGCCTGAGGCGAAACGCCGCTTTGCTTCTGCCAGTAGCGAACGGTTTCGATAAAGACCGGCATAATCGCGTCAATACGCGCCTGGCGGTTCTCTTCCGTTATCCCCTGTACCGAAAACCACTGACGCCCGGAAGTCGTACCATAAGGCTCTGCCCCGCCAATGCTGACGATTAGCGCATCTGGAAACAGCGGCGCAAACCAGGAGCCAATTTCGCCCATGGCAACCGGGTTATCGCCGACGCCATGAAACAGCAACAAGAGCTGTTGAGCGGGTTTATCGGGACTTTGAACAACAAAATGGTCATGTTTCATGGCGATCTCCTTAACTGATGAGAATCATTCTACGCCGCTTAACCGCAATGACCATGCCAGGAAATTGAAGAAGTCAGTGAAAAAATTGCCATTGCATAATGCGATTATGTAGCCGTTGTTCACGTTCAGCATCCAGCTGTTTTAAGGCCTGCGCCGCCTCGGCGCGCTGAACTGCCAACAGCGCTTTGCGACCCGATATTTTCAGCTGTTGGCACAATTCAGCATCGCTGCGTTGAGCCTGTATACGCCCGCGCAATGCCGGAAGAGGCAACTCGCTGCGCTCAAGCAAACGACTCAGACAACCTAATGATGTCAGTAATGGTCGATGCGCGAAGGCAAACCCAGCCAGCTCACCCCAGTCATCCTCATTAAGCGTAGTCTCTTTCAGCGGTACCAGCGGAATGCGCTCTGCGTTCCACTGAGCAAGAATCTCCGCATCCCGTCGCAGGCGCAGGTGCGCCCGCCGGGCAAGGCATTTTCCCGCTTCGCTGATGGGCAGCACCGCCATAGCGGTATAACAGCCGCTGCTGGCTTCCCGATGATTACCCATCCGTACCAGGACAAAACCGCAGCGCTGCCAGAAACGCCATAATTCAGCCGTATAACCAAAGCTGACGGACAGATAGTCGCACTGCGTGCAATAGTGCCGGGCCTGCAGAATCAGCTGTTGCCCAATACCTTCTCTTTGACGTGCGGGATGAACCGCAATTCGACTGACCCGCCGCCCGACGAGCGTCGCTGCCAATGGGTCTCCGCCGTGCGCCGCCAGTGACTGCGCAACCAAATTTCCTCTTGGTCGGCGATATCCGGCCCAGACGGCCTGGCTTAATTCTGCGGATAATCCCCCCTCGTCGACCAGCCAGACGGCGCCCGCCACCGAGTCAGCAGCCGAAGCCTGAAGAAAATGCTGACCCGGCGCGTCCATCATTCGCCGCAGATCCAGTGGCGAGGTGCGATAATGCGCGCCGGAAAGCAGCTGATATACCGCTAACGGCAGCGCCGGGTTTGTCTGCCATGAGAGTTGCTCAAATTCCGAGAAGCTAAGCTCCCCCAAGGGGGCATGCGCAAAGGTTTCGTCGTCAAACACCAGCGCATCGCTGACGATTTTCTCCAGCGGACATCCCTGCGCCCAGCGTACGGGTTGTTGCAACTCATAGCGTCGAAGATGGGGAAAGCGGGCGCAGAATTTCAGCAAAAAGCCTCTGCCGGTTCCCTCGTAGCCCTGTACGGTGGTGGTTAACAGCGTACGAGGGAAACGCGCAACCAGTTGGTGTAGCAGCGGCGCGGGGATCGCGGCGGCTTCATCCACAATCAGCCAGTCTGCGGTTGCAGAGCTGCTTAACAGCGCATCCGGGGCCATAAAGCGGTATCGCTCTGCGGCAAATTGCGCCAGCACATCCGTTGCCGCTTTAGCAGGCGCGGTGACAATCGCGGTCCCGTTGATACGTGCTATCAGTTGCCCTGCCAGAGCCGATTTGCCCCGGCCACGTGCAGCTGTGACCGCAGCCACGCCGGGAGGCATATCCAGCAACTGGGTTAAAATCATCGCCTGTTCAGGCTGAGGGTAACCGGTTGCCGCGTGCCAGACTGCACGAACAGGAAAACGCGGGCTGGAAACTGCGTGATGCTGCTGCCAGTGCAGAGCCTGTCCGTCACGGGAAATCACCCGTTTGACATGTTCAACAAAGTGCGGCGTTGGGATAGGTTCAGCACAGTCGCTCCAGCGCAGTGAATCCACGTCCGGATGCGTGTGCCAGGTATGCCAGGGGGGAGTCAGCAAAACCAGCCAGCTCCCGGCGATCAGCGTTCCGCTTAAGGCGGCAAACGCCGCAGCGTCAAATCCCTGCCCGGCGTCAAAAACCGCATGACGAAACTCGCGGCCTAATAACGTTTGCAGCGCCTGTGGCGTACAGTTTGGCTCAGCAGGGGCGGGTGCGCCCACCCATAACCAGTCGCCGGGTAACGTGTCGCGTAGCGCTAATGCCC
Source organism: Citrobacter sp. 21OH12SH02A-Citro (assembly GCF_027919895.1). NCBI lineage: Bacteria > Pseudomonadati > Pseudomonadota > Gammaproteobacteria > Enterobacterales > Enterobacteriaceae > Citrobacter > Citrobacter sp. 21OH12SH02A-Citro. Next base: position 1,386,069 of record NZ_CP114801.1, on the reverse strand, counting down.
GCTCCTGACACCAGTTCCCCTCGCCACTGATAATCAGCAGACGACGGATCCCTTCGTGGGCCATCTGTTCGGTTAACGCGCTCAGCGCCGTATTATCAGACATCCCTGCCTCAGTAGCTTAAATGCCTTTACCAAAAGTATTACATTGTCCCGGATCGCCGCTGTCAAAACCGCGTTTGAACCAGCTAAGCCGCTGCTCAGAAGTGCCGTGGGTAAAGCTGTCCGGCACAACGCGTCCTTGTCCCTGCTGCTGCAGGCGATCGTCGCCAATGGCCTGAGCGGCGTTCAGCGCTTCTGCCAGGTCGCCGGACTCCAGCACGCCTTGCTGCTGCATACTGTTGCCCCAGACGCCGGCAAAGCAGTCCGCCTGCAGTTCCATACGTACGGAAAGACGGTTCACCTCAGCCTGTGAGGCATTCTGCTGCATCTGGCGAATTTTCGGTTCAATACCCAGCAGTTTCTGCACGTGGTGGCCCACTTCATGGGCGATAACATAGCCCTGAGCAAAATCACCATCGGCGCCCAGCTTGTTTTTCATGTCATCATAAAATGAGAGGTCGATATACACCGTACCATCCGCCGGGCAGTAAAACGGCCCCATCACCGACTGACCCGCGCCACAGCCGGTACGCGTCGCTCCGCGATACATTACCAGCTTCGGCTGTTGGTAGGTCCGGCCCATTTTTTCAAACTGCTGCCCCCAGGTATCTTCCGTGGTGGCCAGAATCACCGAGGTAAATTTTGCTGCTTCATCATCATTTGGGCTGATGGAGTGTGATGATTGCTGTTGGGAAACTGGCTGGCCGGTCATTAATCCGGTGAGATCCACGCCATAATATCCCGCCACCAGCACCACAATCAGCAGGATGATGCCGCCTTTACCACTGGGCAAACGAAAACCAGGGCCGCCTATAGAAGGGCCGCCACCGGAGCTATTTCGTCTGTCTTCCACATTGTCACTTTCACGACGCCCTTGCCAGCGCATAATCACCTCAACTTTTTATTCATTATGATGATGATCGTAGGCGCTTCGGAACAGGATTACCATAAGAAACAGTAATCAAAATCGGCGGGATTGATGAGCCGGAGAGCGATCGCCGGCTCAGGGGAGGATTAGTCTAACTTCACACCCAGACGATGCGCGACGGCTTCATAGGCTTCGATCAGGCCGCCCAGGCTCTGGCGGAAGCGATCTTTGTCCATTTTATCCAGCGTTTCTTTGTCCCACAGACGGCTGCCGTCCGGTGAGAACTCATCGCCCAGGACCACTTCACCTTTATACAAACCAAATTCAAGTTTGAAGTCGACCAGAATCAGACCGGCATCATCAAACATCTTTTTCAGCACGTCGTTGGCTTTGTAGGTCAGCTCTTTCATACGCGCCAGATTCTCTTTGCTCACCCAACCAAAAGTTTCGCAATAGGAATCGTTAATCATTGGATCGTGCATAGCATCGTTTTTCAGGAACAGATCAAACAGCGGCGGATTCAGTTCAATACCTTCCTCAACGCCTAAACGCTTAACCAGGGAACCTGCTGCGCGGTTACGAACCACACATTCAACCGGTACCATCTCCAGTTTTTTCACCAGACATTCAGTATCGGAAAGCAGTCGCTCCATCTGGGTAGGAATGCCCGCTTCTTGCAGTTTAGTCATAATGAAATGGTTGAACTTGTTGTTCACCATGCCTTTACGATCAAACTGTTCAATGCGCGCGCCATCCCCTGCTGACGTATCATTGCGGAATTCGAGCACCAACAGGTCCGGGTTTTCCGTGCTGTATACGGTCTTCGCTTTACCACGATACAACTCAGCTTGCTTTTGCATCTTTATTACTCCTGGGTGTGAATTAACGATAAATATTGCGTTTTTCTGCCGACGCACACGTTTGCGTATCATATCAGAAAAAAAGGGCTGGAGTTATCCAGCCCTTTATTTTTACTTACTGAACGCTGCCTGGAAGACGGCGACCAGCGCGTCGTTCTGGCTTTGCGTCAGGGTATGCCCCTTCGGATCGATAAACTGCAAGCTACTGCGGTTGTCTAAATCACCGACCTGCAGTTTATAGTCGCCGGATACCAGACCCGGATCGCTTGCGCCCAGCTCCTGCCAGTTGCTATCAGACAGTGGTTTGTAGGTCACGGCGATGCTGCCCTGAGAACGGGTGCTATCGGTCACTTTCATCCCCACTTTCTCAAGCGCTGCCGGCAGACGCTGCCATACCACGTTGAACGGTCCACGTACCACCAGCATCGGTAAACCGGTGTCATCGGCAGCACTCTGAACATCCATGGTGGCGGCAGAGCGGTTCTGCGCGGCATTCGCGGCATCAGTGGCGTTCTTATCCAGACCTGCGGAGATAACGTTCATCATCTCAGCGCTGTAACGCTGCATTGATGCTGGATCAGCTACGGGTTTACCCGCCTGCTCGAGGTTAATCAGTTTCACCGTTACCGCTTGCTGATAGCCCTGCGGTTTAACCGAGATTTGATAACGTCCACGGTACTGCTCGTCTTCATCCAGACGGTTCCAGTTAACCCAGTCGGTGGTCAACGTCTGGCTGGCATCATCACGTTTGGTGATCGTGTAGTTTTTAGACTGAATGACGCTAACGACCTGTGGCCACAGCGTGTTGCCACGACCATTTTCCACCAGTAATGTCGACGTATCACCCGCGATCTGAGTGCGAGCACCGGTGACTAGTGCTAACGGCTGAGCCGGCGGGCGAATGTCCAGCGCTTTACCAACGGCACCGCTGCCGTTGGTGACCGGGATATTATAGTCACCCGACATAACCGGCAGAATCATCCCAGCTGGAGCGTGAAGCTCAGCAAGCGGTGCGGCCTCCAGATAGGATTCATCACCGCTCACCTGGCGCTTATAACGCGAGTCAGAACTACAGGCCGCGAGCAACATAACAAGCGAAACACCCGCAACCTTGGCCAGGCGCGACTTTTGTACTGAGTAAGCCATCAAATCTCCCTAAACTTTACAGCAAACCGGCATGCTTAAGCGCCGCTTTGACGATTTCACGAGCATTATCCGTGATTGGCGTCATCGGCAGACGTAGCGTATCGGTCGCCACAAGTCCCAACTCCTTACACGCCCATTTCACTGGGATAGGATTGGGTTCGACAAATAGTTTGTTGTGTAACGGCATCAGACGCTGGTTAATCACCCGCGCCTCGGCAAAGTTCCCGGCTGCCGCCAGTTTGCACATTTCGGCCATATCGCGTGCCGCAACGTTAGACGTCACGGAAATCACGCCATGACCACCGAGCTGCATAAAATCCAGTCCGGTCGCGTCATCACCGCTGAGCAGAATAAAGTCGTCTGAAACCAGCTCTTTGATCTGGTGAACGCGACTTAAGTTCCCCGTGGCCTCTTTAATAGCGATAATATTTTTTACTTTCGCCAGGCGACCAACGGTTTCCGGCAACATATCGCAGCCGGTACGGGACGGTACATTATACAGAATTTGCGGCAGGTCAGTATGTTCAGCGATGGCTTTGAAATGCTGGAACAAACCTTCCTGGGTTGGGCGGTTGTAGTAAGGCGTCACCGTCAGGCAGCCGACAACACCACTGTCGTTGAAACGCTGCGTCAGACTAATGGCTTCCGCGGTCGCATTAGCGCCGGTTCCGGCAATCACCGGAATACGCCCGTCGGCCAGCTCCAGGGTCATCATCACCACATCGCCATGTTCATCATGACTCAGGGTGGCAGACTCACCGGTGGTGCCAACCGAAACGATCGCCGAGGTGCCGCTGGCGACATGATAATCAATCAGTTTTTTCAGGCTCGACCGGCAGACTTTACCTTTCTCATCCATCGGCGTAACAAGCGCGACAATACTTCCCGTGAACATGGGCCATCCTCTGTGCAAACAAGTGTCTCAATGGTACGTTTGGTACGACAATAAAAGCAAGCGACCAGAGCCGTTCTGATTGTTGTATGCATGTTTTTTTTATGCTTTCCTTATGATTACCTCACCGCTCAAAGGAAGAACAGGTTTGACATCGTCATCGCAACACTATCTGGTCATTACTGCGCTGGGTGCTGACCGCCCGGGAATTGTGAACACCATCACACGTCATGTCAGCAGTTGCGGCTGTAATATCGAAGACAGCCGACTGGCCATGCTGGGTGACGAGTTCACGTTTATCATGTTGCTGTCGGGCACCTGGAATGCCATAACCCTAATTGAATCAACCTTGCCGTTGAAAGGTGCAGAGCTGGATTTACTGATTGTGATGAAGCGCACGACCGCACGCCCCCGTCCGGCGATGCCCGCTACGGTATGGGTGCAGGTCGATGTTCCTGATTCTCCGCATTTGATTGAACGCTTTACCGCCCTGTTTGACAGCCACCAAATGAATATTGCGGAATTGGTTTCACGCACGCAACCGGCTGAGAACGAAAAGGCGGCACAGCTGTTTATTCAAATTACCGCACATAGTCCTGCGTCACATGATTCGGCAAATATTGAAGATGCGTTTAAAGCACTCTGTACAGAACTCAATGCGCAAGGCAGTATTAACGTCGTCAATTACTCACAGCATGATGAACAGGATGGAGTTAAGTAATGAACCCACTGAAAGCCGGTGATATCGCACCGAAATTTAGCTTGCCGGATCAAGACGGAGAACAAGTAAATTTAACCGACTTCCAGGGACAGCGTGTTCTGGTTTATTTTTACCCGAAAGCCATGACACCCGGCTGTACCGTACAGGCCTGCGGCCTGCGCGATAACATGGATGAGTTAAAAAAAGCAGGTGTTGAAGTGCTGGGAATCAGCACCGATAAACCAGAGAAGCTTTCCCGATTCGCGGAGAAAGAAGTCCTTAACTTCACGCTCCTGTCCGACGAAGATCACCAGGTTTGCGAGCAGTTCGGCGTCTGGGGTGAGAAGTCATTTATGGGCAAAACCTATGATGGCATCCACCGCATCAGCTTCCTGATTGATGCTGAAGGGAAAATTGAGCATGTGTTTGATGACTTCAAAACCAGCAACCACCACGACGTGGTAATGAACTGGCTGAAAGAGAACGCCTGATTTACATTTTGCCGGATAGCGCCTGATGGTGACGCCACGCGTCTTATCAGGCCACCATCCGCATAACTCCGTAGCCGGATAAGGCGTTTACGCCGCCATCCGGCATCAACGTCGTTTATTCAAACGTCCCTTTTACACAGGCTTTTTTCTCTCTGACGACGGCTTTTCCCTTCGCCCACAGGTGATGAACTTCAAGCGCATCATTGAGCACCAGAATGTCGGCATCGCATCCCACCGCCAGACGCCCTTTATGTTCCAGTCCCAAAAATTCTGCGACCGTTCGCGTCAGCGGACACAGCGCCAATTCCAGCGGTATGGCATGAACCTTCACCAACTGGCGCACTGTTTCAGCCAGTGATTCAAACCCTGCGACACCGATGCCGGTAAGATTACCGTAGTCATCAAATTCCGGCTGGCTACCGTTGCCGTCTGAACTCAAGGTAATACGCGACAGCGGCACGTTCTGGCGTAGCGCCGTGGCGATAGCCGTGGCCGGGTCGACGGGTTCATCAATGCTGCTGGTAATGTCGATATAACCGCCTTTGCGGGCATACTCCAGCGCCGACTGAAACAGCGGTTCCGCACGATTGACGTGTGTGGGCAGCAGCTTGGTAATCGGTACATCGCAACTTTCGAGGATCTGGTACAACGGCTCCAGCATGCGCGGGCTGTCGCCCATATGGAAGACGCTAATCCCCGGCTTGCGCCCTAACAATCCGCCAACGCGCGACTGCGCCGCCATGTTTGCCAGCGCCGAGGTGTCCGGGGCTGAAGAACGATGGTCCGAAACAGCACATTTCACGCCAATGATTTTATCGATCAGCGCCACATCGCGATCGATACTGCCGGTGATGGTCGGGGAAGGCAGAGAATACGCCCCGGTCAGCATCCATGCGCTGATGCCTTCAAATTCCAGCGCGCGGGTTTTCGCCAGCAGCGATTCAGGGTGACGGGTAATACCATCTGTCCCCAGCAATCCCACCACCGAGGTGACGCCAGCTTCAACCAGCCGCGACAAGCGCACTTCCGGCGTGCGGGTGTGCGGCCCCGCTTCTCCGCCGCCGCCAATCAGATGGACGTGTTGATCGATAAATCCTGGGCACACAATCGCACCGTCAAGATTGATACACTCGCAGCCAGGAAAATCGTCAGGGGAAATCGACGGCGCGATGGCAACAATTTTGCTGTCAGACACCAGTATATCCTGGCGTCCTAAGTCTTCCGGCGCGTACATGTGTCCCTGCTGGAACAACGTCAAATTAAGAATGGAACAGCTCATAACCTTCCTTGTCAGGCAATAACCTGCATAACCCAAATAGAGAGCAGCGCATTAATTACGCATACCGCAATAATAAGCGGGTAATAACGGGGATGGACCCCCGCGGTACCCAGACAGCGTCCCACATTTTGCACCGGATTGCCCATCAGGTAGATAGCCGGTAACAGCACCGTAGCATCATGTCCCGAAAGCGTACCGGCGATAACCAGGCTGGCGCAAACACCGACGCCGCCTCCCATACTCATCACCGCCGCCAGCAGTACGGTAGCAGATTCCCCCGGCAGTCCCCACAGCGCCATTACCGGCTCACATACCCGCCCGACAATCTCGAGCAGTCCCGTCACCTTCAGCGCCTGAATAATCACAAACGCCATTACCACGTTAGGCAACAGGCTGGTTGTTGCAATAGTGAATCCGCGCCGTGCGCCATCGATAAACATGTCCATGACGTTTTTACGTACTTGCGTTGTCATCTCACGCCTCCTGCTGCGTACGGCGATTTTCCAGCTGCGCAATCCACAAACGCAGCAGGTTCGCACCCACAAATTTGAAGACAAGGATCACCGCCAGCGGCGTAATCACCGGAACGGTAACCATCGTAAACAGCGCGGCACCCGAGGAAAAATAGTTGGTAATACACGCACTGCCGCTGGTTTGCCAGCAGGCAAAAATGGCACGTTCCTGTTCAGTGATAATGCCCTCTTCCGCCATTTCTTTAGTCATCCCTGCCGCAGCATCGGTATTTTGCAAATTCGCAATCAGCGCCAGCGAGCAAATACCCGGAATACCGAGTAACGGGCGCAGGACTGGCGTCATCAGTTGCTGTGCCGCACGCAACCCTCCCAGCCCTTCGGTGACGGAAATTATCCCGAGTGAAAGAATGACGGAAGGCGCCAGCTCAAGCGCGAATAAGAAGCCGTCTTTTGCGCCCATACCGCCCGTGCCGCGAAAAGAGACCGCCGTGTCCCCCACCGCATTAATCTGCCCAAACGCACCGTTGAGAACGGTGAAATCAAAGACTCGCCACCATTCGGTACTTTTCGCAAACATGCCGGAAAAAAGAATAATCGTAATAAAAAAAGCGAGATAACCGCCCCATCCCACCTTCTGCTGCGTGTGTGTGTTGTGACCCATTTTGTTCTCCTGTTGGCCTTATTCCTTGCGTGACTTAAAGACATCACGCGGGTCAAGTTAAAGACAAACGCAGAGAAAAACGACACCAGAAGAGATTATTCAGAATGTGTGGATAGAGGTCAGACAAGTTCGGCTCCGGCGATATTGCATCGCCGGAGCAAACAGATTAGGGTTCATCAACGACCTGACCATCCGGCCAGGCATGCATTACCGCTTTGATTAACGTCGCCAGAGGAATAGCAAAGAATACGCCCCAGAATCCCCACAGGCCGCCGAATATCACCACTGAGAGAATAATCACCAGCGGATGCAGATTTACCGCCTCGGAGAACAGCACCGGCACCAGCAAATTACCGTCCAGCGCCTGGATTATCAGGTATACGGCAAAACAGCTCCAGAACTCGGTGCCAAGCCCGAACTGGAACAATGCCACACCGACCACCGGAATAGTGACCACGAAAGCGCCGATATACGGGATCAGCACGGAGAAGCCTACCAGCACCGCAAGCAGCAGCGAGTAGTTGAGGCCAAACAGCAGGAAGCCGAGCCAGGTCGCCACGCCGACCACCACCATTTCCAGCACCTTGCCGCGGATATAGTTGGTGATTTGCTGGTTCATCTCTTTCCACACCTGCCCCGCCAGTCCGCGATTACGCGGCAGCACCCGACGCACTGCGTTCAGCATTTGTCCTTTATCTTTGATCAGGAAGAACACCATCAACGGGACGAGAATCAGATACACCGCCAGCGTCAGCAATCCGACCAGTGAAGCTAGCGAATATTTCACCACCGAATCGCCCATGGTGAGCATTCGCGAGCGCATATTCTCCGCCATCGCATCAATAATGCCCGCATCCATCAGCGCCGGATAACGCCGCGGTAAGGTGGCGGCAAAATCAGACAATTTATTGAGCATGCCGGGCATATCGCGGATCAGGTAGATCCCCTGTTGCCATGCAACGGGCATTACCACAAACGCCATCAGCAGCAAAATACCGACAAACACCACCAACACAATCGATGTCGCCCAACGCCGTGAACAACCAATATGTTCCAGCCGTACTGTCGGCCATTCGAGCAGGTACGCCAGCACAATGGCGACCAGCAGCGGCGCCAAAAGACCGCTAAAAAAGAACAGGATGCCAAAACCGGCAACCAGAATAATCAGCAAGGCGATGGCTTCGGGGTCGCTAAAGCGGCGGCGATACCATTGCATCAACATTTCGAGCATAAAACCCTTCCATGAATCCAATAGCGGGATTGCGATCCCGAATTGTATCGAAATGTCACAAAAAAGACTTCGCTTTTTATAGCGGATTACGCAAAGTGAAAAGTCATTTTTCCTGGGTGTTCATCGTCAGGTTTCGCAGTTACACTCCCTAAGCTTGCGGAGTGTGAACGAAACTTCACGGCATTGGTCAAATGGCTATCTCAAAAAAGAATACAGGACAGAGGTTATGTTCAGGCAGTTGAAAAAAAACCTGGTTGCTACCCTCATTGCTGCACTGACCATCGGTCAGGTTGCGCCCGCATTTGCAGAAACCGCGGACACCCTACCTGATATGGGAACCTCGGCAGGGAGTACGCTTTCCATAGGACAGGAAATGCAGATGGGCGATTATTATGTACGCCAGCTGCGCGGCAGTGCGCCATTAATTAACGATCCGTTGCTGACGCAATACATTAATGCGCTGGGGATGCGTCTGGTCTCGCACGCCGACTCGGTAAAAACGCCCTTCACCTTCTTTTTGATTAACAACGATGAAATCAACGCCTTTGCTTTCTTTGGCGGCAACGTTGTTTTGCACTCCGCACTGTTCCGCTATTCCGATAACGAAAGCCAACTGGCATCGGTTATGGCGCACGAAATTTCCCACGTTACGCAGCGTCACCTGGCGCGTGCAATGGAAGACCAGAAACGCAGCGCGCCGCTAACGTGGGTGGGTGCGTTAGGGTCAATTTTATTGGCGATGGCCAGCCCGCAGGCGGGTATGGCGGCGCTGACCGGTACGCTGGCGGGTACACGCCAGGGGATGATTAGCTTTACGCAGCAAAACGAACAGGAAGCAGACCGCATCGGTATTCAGGTACTGCAACGCTCGGGATTCGATCCCCAGGCCATGCCGACATTTCTGGAAAAATTGCTTGATCAGGCCCGTTACTCTTCGCGTCCACCAGAAATTTTGCTGACTCACCCCCTGCCAGAAAGCCGTCTGTCGGATGCCCGTAACCGCGCCAACCAAATGCGTCCGGCTGTCGTCCAGTCTTCAGAAGATTTTTATCTGGCCAAGGCACGCACCTTAGGCATGTACAACTCTGGTCGCAACCAGCTGACCGATGACCTGCTGAGTAACTGGTCGAAAGGCAACATACGTGAGCAACGTGCGGCGCAGTATGGCCGGGCATTGCAGGCAATGGAGGCCAGTAAATATGACGAGGCACGTAAAGCACTGCAACCGCTGCTGGCGGCAGATGCTAACAATGCCTGGTATCTCGACCTGGCAACGGATATCGATCTCGGCCAGAAGAAAACCAGCGATGCCATTAATCGGTTGAAAAACGCCCGCGACCTACGCACCAACCCGGTACTGCAGCTCAACCTGGCAAATGCGTATTTACAGGCCGGGCAAGCCAAAGAGGCAGCGACCATCCTGAATCGCTATACGTTTAACCATAAGGACGACCCTAACGGCTGGGATCTGTTAGCGCAAACGGAAGCCAACCTGAACAACCGTGATCAGGAACTGGCAGCCCGCGCGGAAGGATATGCCCTCGCAGGACGTCTGGATCAGGCGATTTCGATGCTCAGCAGCGCAAGCTCACAGGTCAAGCTGGGTAGCCAGCAGCAGGCCAGATACGATGCCCGTATCGACCAGCTACGCCAACTGCAAGAGCGCTTTAAACCATATACGAAAATGTAATTATCGAATCCTTGCCGGATGGCGATATGTAGGCCGGATAAGGCCTTTGGTCGCCATCCGGCAGGATTGTTATGCAAGGAGAAGTCATGTCAGACGCGATTAAAATCTACCATAACCCACGCTGCTCCAAGAGCCGTGAAACGCTGGAGTTACTGAAGTCCAACGGTGTGGACCCGGAAGTGGTGTTGTATCTGGAAACCCCAGCTGACGCCACAACCCTGCGTGAATTGCTGCAGATGCTGGGCATGTCCAGCGCGCGCGAGCTGATGCGCCAGAAAGAAGATCTCTATAAGTCACTTAATCTGGCGGACGTAAATCTGAGTGAAGATGCGCTGATTCAGGCAATGGCGGAAAACCCGAAATTGATGGAGCGCCCGATTGTGGTTGCCAAAGGCCGGGCGAGAATTGGACGCCCGCCGGAGCAGGTACTGGAAATCATCGGTTAACCTGAACCTGCCGCAGTTTTTTCGGCTGCGGCGCTTACAGCTTCAGTATCTCTTTTACGAATGGAATGGTCAGCTTACGCTGGGCGGTGATCGATGCATGATCAAGCTGATCCAACGTCATAAACAGCGTACGCATTTCTCGATCCAGACGCTTGAGCAGGAAGCGTCCTACATCTTCCGGCAGTTCAAATCCACGAAGTCTGGCGCGTAATTGCAACGCCTGCAGCTTATCTTCATCGGAAAGCGGCTGCAGCTTGTAGATTTGTCCCCAGTCCAGGCGCGAGGCGAGATCCGGCAACCCCAGATTCAGCTGTCTTGGCGGGCGATCGCCTGTGATCAGCAGACGCGTTTTCCCCGACTCCAGGATGCGGTTGTAGAGATCAAAGATCGCCATTTCCCACAGCGAATCCCCGGCCACACATTCGATGTTATCGATGCATACCAGCGATAAATGCTCCATACCGTCGAGCACCTCGGGAACGAACCAGGTACGCTTGTCGAGCGGCACATAGCCTACCGCATCGCCGCGCGCGGACAGTTCCGCACAAGCTGCATGCAGCAAATGACTACGGCCAGCGCCTTCACGCGACCAGAGATAAATATACCCGCTATGGTCCTGACGCAGCACGTTTTGCAGTGCAGCCAGTAAAGAGGAGTTATCCCCCGGCCAGAAACTTGCGAAAGTTTCGTCGTCAGGAAGATAAAGTGGCAAAGAGAGCTGTGCCGGTGTGTTCAGAGATACCTCAACCCAGGATTTCATAAAATCGCGTTGAGTTTAACACAGAAATACGTCGTGATAGAACCGGGCAGCATCGCCGCCCGGTAAGAGATTTACTGTTGCGGACTGTCGGCATCTTCCGCATCAAGCACGACTTCTTCCGGACGCAGCAGGCTGATAACTTTGAAAATCAGGCTCAGACAAACGCCAACAATGGTCGCCAGCGCCATGCCTTTCAGCTCAGCGGCACCAATGTGAACTTTCGCACCACTCACGCCAATGATCAAAATAACCGAGGTCAGGATCAGGTTTTGCGCTTTGTTGTAGTCAACTTTTGACTCGATCAGTACGCGAATACCGGAAGCACCAATCACGCCGTACAGCAGCAGCGATACGCCACCCATGACCGGCAGTGGAATGATTTGGATCGCCGCAGCCAGTTTGCCCACACAGGAGAGCAGAATGGCAAAAATTGCCGCGCCGCCGATAACCCAGGTACTGTAAACACGGGTAATCGCCATTACGCCAATGTTTTCGCCGTACGTGGTGTTCGGCGTAGAGCCGAAGAAACCAGAGATAACCGTAGACAGGCCGTTGGCAAACATTGAACGATGCAGGCCAGGATCGCGAATCAAATCTTTTTTCACGATATTCGCCGTTACCACCAGGTGTCCAACGTGTTCAGCGATGACCACCAGCGCCGCCGGCAGGATGGTCAGAATGGCAACCCATTCAAAGCGCGGCGTGTAGAACGTTGGCAGAGCAAACCAGTGGGCCTGCGCAATCGGCGTGGTGTCCACGACCCCCATCACGAAGGAGAGCGCGTAGCCGGCCAGCACCCCAATCAGAATCGGGATAATCGCCATAAAACCGCGGAACAGTACAGAGCCAAATACCGTAACCGCCAGCGTCACCATTGAGATGATGATGGTTTTTGAATCCGGTAATTGTCCCTCTGCGGGCAGTAACCCCGCCATGCCCGCAGCGACGCCAGCCAGCTCCAGACCGATGACGGCAACGATTGCGCCCATCGCCGCAGGAGGGAACATGACATCCAGCCAGCCGGTTCCTGCTTTCTTAACGATGAAAGAAACCAGGCAGAACAGAACGCCGCACATAATGAAACCACCCAGCGCCACTTCATACCCTAACGGCAGCAACAGCAGTACCGGGGAAATAAATGCGAAGCTGGAACCCAGATACGCAGGAATTTTACCTTTACAGATAAAGAGATACAGCAACGTACCAATGCCGTTAAACAGCAGAACGGTAGCCGGGTTGATGTGGAACAGGACTGGCACCAGAACCGTTGCGCCAAACATAGCGAACAGGTGCTGCAAACTAAGCGGGATTGTCTGTAAAAGCGGCGGTCTTTCACTCACCCCGATAGCACGGCGCGTCATAGTGTTTTCCTCTGAGTGTTGTTTGTTATTAGCCTTGGGTTGTTATATTCAAAAAAAAGCCGACTCTTAAAGTCGGCTTCTTTTCACTTATTCGTTTACTTGGTACCAAAAATCTTATCGCCGGCATCGCCGAGCCCTGGAATAATGTATCCGTGCTCGTTCAACCCCTGATCGATGGAGGCCGTGTACAGCTCAACATCCGGGTGCGCTTTTTCCAGTGCCGCGATACCTTCCGGTGCCGCAACCAGGACCAGCACTTTAATGCTGGTGCAGCCTGCATTTTTCAGCAGGTCGATGGTGGCGATAACGGAACCGCCGGTTGCCAGCATCGGGTCAACGATCAGCGCCATACGCTCATCGATGTTAGATACCAGCTTCTGGAAGTACGGAACCGGCTCCAGCGTTTCTTCGTTACGGTACATACCAACCACGCTGATACGCGCGCTCGGAACGTTTTCCAGTACGCCTTCCATCATGCCCAGGCCCGCACGCAGGATTGGCACAACGGTGATTTTTTTACCTTTGATTTGGTCAACTTCAACCGGACCGTTCCAGCCTTCAATGGTCACCTTTTCGGTTTCCAGACCAGCGGTTGCTTCATAAGTCAGCAGGCTGCCAACTTCCGAGGCGAGTTCACGAAAGCGTTTAGTGCTGATGTCGTTTTCACGCATCAGTCCCAGCTTGTGTTTGACGAGTGGGTGTTTGACTTCCACGATCTTCATACTCTTCTCCTTTCCTCAGACGAGTGGCAACCACAAAAAAATCGCCGGATTATACCGCTTTTCGTCTCTGGCGCAACACTGGATACGCTTGATATGGATCAACCAAAGTCGTTTGCGTCTGGATGATGAGTATAAAACAAGCCCCGCATTATTGGCGGGGCTGGCTGTCAATACTATGAATTTTATAGGTATTCAGCATTGGTCTGGATAACGTTTTGATACCATGAAAAAGATTTCTTCGGCGAGCGTGCTAACGTTCCGCTTCCGTCATTATTTTTATCAACATAGATAAAGCCGTAGCGTTTTTTCATCTCCCCCGTCCCGGCCGAGACTAAATCAATGCAGCCCCACGGGGTATAGCCCATCAGGTCCACGCCATCTTCCACTACCGCTTTTTTCATTTCGCTGATATGTGCGGCCATATAGTCAATACGATAGGAATCATCTACCGAGCCGTCGGCCTGCTGCACGTCAATCGCACCAAAGCCGTTTTCGACGATAAACAGCGGCAGTTGGTAATGATCCCAGAACCAGTTCAGCGAATAGCGCAGACCGACGGGATCAATCTGCCAGCCCCAGTCCGATTTCTGCACGTACGGGTTGGAAACCAGACTTTTCGACTCGTCATAATCCAGCTGTGGGTTGTCTGCCGTGGCCTGCGTTGCGAAAGACATATAGTAGCTAAAGCCGATGTAATCGACACACCCCTCGGTCAGCGCCTGACGGTCTTCCTCGGTGATATCAAGTTCAAAGCCACGCCGGGCAAAGTAGTTGAGAAGATGCTGCGGATATTTGCCGCGCACATGGACATCGGTAAACCAGTAACGCCGGTGCATGGCGTTCATCGCCATCATCATATCGTCCGGCGCGCAGGTCAGTGGATAGATAGGACACATGGCAATCATGCACCCTATCTGCAATGCCGGGTTAATCTCACGCGCAGCCTTTACCGCCAGCGCGCTTGCCACCAGTTCATAGTGCGCCGCCTGGTACATAACCGGCTCGCGGTCTTCACCGGGCTGGTATTTCAGGCCAGAGTTAGTAAAAGGCGCGAAGTCTTCGTGATAATTTGCCTGGTTGTTAATTTCATTAAACGTCATCCAGTACTTCACTTTGTGCTGGTAACGGGTAAAAACCACTGCGGCAAAACGGACAAAGAAATCGATAAGCTTACGGTTACGCCAGCCGCCATATTCCGTCACCAGATGGTATGGCATCTCGAAATGCGACAACGTAATCACCGGTTCAATGCCATATTTCAGGCATTCGTCAAACAGGTCATCATAGAACTGCAGGCCAGCCTCATTGGGTTGCGCTTCGTCGCCTAAGGGGAAAATACGCGTCCAGGCAATCGAAGTGCGAAAACATTTAAACCCCATTTCGGCAAACAGCTTAATGTCGTCTTTATAGCGGTGATAAAAATCGATGGCGTCGTGGTTAGGGTAGTTTTTACCGGCAATCACACCGTCAGTGATTTCACGCGCCACGCCATGCGCCCCCGCCGTCATGACATCGGCAACGCTAATTCCTTTTCCACCTTCCTGCCAGCCACCTTCCAGTTGATGAGCGGCTACGGCACCACCCCACATAAAATCTGCTTTAAATCCTGACATACCCTTCCCCTCTCGTGATTACTCTGTGCAAAACGCTGTTGATGAGGTCCGCAACAGAAAACAGAAACCGGTTTCAGTACGATACTGTGTATTCAGCAGGCAGGTTTCAAGCACAAGACTGTACCCGGTTTCATTTTCGTGGCGCAGTTCAAACAAATAGATAAATGATTGTAAAATGCTGAAAAAATCAGCACATAAAACTTGATGCAGAGCAGGCTCGCAAACGTTTGCTTTCCCTGTTAGAATTGCGCCGAATTTAACTTTTACTGCAAGTAAACATGTGGGGAAGCAGGCAGTGACCGATAAAACCTCTCTTAGCTACAAAGATGCCGGTGTTGATATTGATGCAGGTAATGCTCTGGTTGATCGAATCAAAGGCGTAGTAAAGAAAACTCGTCGTCCGGAAGTTATGGGTGGTCTGGGTGGCTTCGGTGCGCTGTGCGCATTGCCGCAAAAATATCGTGAACCGGTACTGGTTTCCGGCACTGATGGCGTCGGCACAAAACTGCGTCTGGCGATGGATCTGAAACGCCACGACACTATCGGCATTGACCTCGTCGCAATGTGCGTCAACGACCTCGTGGTTCAGGGCGCTGAGCCGCTGTTTTTCCTCGACTACTATGCTACTGGCAAACTGGATGTGGATACCGCAGCCAGCGTCATTAACGGTATTGCCGAAGGCTGTCTGCAGTCTGGCTGTGCGCTTGTCGGCGGTGAAACGGCTGAAATGCCGGGGATGTACCACGGCGAAGATTACGACGTGGCAGGCTTCTGCGTTGGCGTCGTCGAAAAATCAGAGATCATCGACGGTTCAAAAGTGGCTGACGGCGACGTACTGATTGCACTCGGCTCCAGCGGTCCGCACTCCAACGGCTACTCTCTGGTGCGCAAAATTGTTGAAGTCAGCGGTTGTGACCCGGAAACCACCGAGCTTGAAGGCAAGCCGCTGGCCGATCACTTACTGGCCCCGACCCGCATTTATGTCAAATCCATTCTGGAATTGATTGAGAAGGTTGATGTGCATGCCATTGCCCACCTGACCGGCGGTGGTTTCTGGGAAAATATTCCACGCGTTCTGCCAGACAACACGCAGGCTGTGATCGACGAATCTTCATGGCAGTGGCCAGCCGTCTTCAACTGGCTGCAAACGGCGGGTAACGTCAGCCAGCATGAGATGTATCGCACCTTTAACTGCGGCGTAGGCATGGTTATCGCCCTGCCAGCTTCTGAAGTGGACAACGCCCTTGCTTTGCTCAATGAGAAAGGTGAAAACGCATGGAAAATCGGTATCATCAAAGCTTCTGATTCCGAACAGCGTGTGGTCATTGAATGAAAAACATTGTGGTGCTCATTTCCGGCAACGGAAGCAATTTGCAGGCGATAATCGATGCCTGCGAACAGAATAAAATCAATGGCACCATACGTGCAGTATTCAGTAACAAGGCCGATGCGTTCGGCCTTGAGCGCGCGCGCGAAGCGAATATTCCTGCACACTCGCTGGAAGCCGCCCAGTTTGCCAGTCGCGAAGCATTCGACCAGCAACTGATACAAGAGATCGACGCTTATACCCCCGATGTCGTGGTGCTGGCCGGTTATATGCGCATTCTAAGTCCGGCGTTTGTTGCTCACTATTCTGAACGATTGCTGAATATCCACCCGTCTTTATTGCCGAAGTATCCTGGCCTGCACACGCACCGTCAGGTTCTGGAAAACGGCGATGAAGAGCATGGCACCTCCGTCCATTTCGTCACCGATGAACTGGACGGCGGACCGGTTATTCTCCAGGCCAAGGTTCCGGTATTTGAAGGCGACAGCGAAGATGATGTCACGGCACGAGTCCAGGCCCAGGAACATACCATTTACCCGCTGGTGGTAAGCTGGTTTACTGATGGTCGCCTGAAGATGCGTGATAACGCAGCATGGCTGGACGGCGTTCGTCTGCCGCCACAAGGCTACGCCGCCGACGAAGAATAAAATCAACCTGTAAACCGGATCTCATCATCCGGTTTACAGGCATAAATACCTTTTCCGGTTAACATCTCCGGTATTCATCTACGCTCCCCCTTTCTCTTTGCTATCAGACGGTTTATTGTCATATTTTTCTGGCACTGTTGGACATCTGAGAGCAATGCTCGCCATAATAAATCGGTAGTGTCCCGTGAATGAAACGGAGTAAAAGTGGTAATGGGTCAGGAAAAGCTATACATCGAGAAAGAACTCAGTTGGTTAGCGTTCAACGAACGTGTACTCCAGGAAGCTGCTGATAAGTCAAACCCGTTGATCGAACGGATGCGTTTCTTAGGCATCTATTCCAATAATCTCGACGAGTTTTATAAGGTTCGTTTTGCCGAACTGAAGCGCCGAATCATTATTAGCGAAGAACAGGGTTCAAACTCTCACTCCCGCCATCTGTTAGGTAAAATCCAGGCCCGCGTATTAAAAGCCGATCAGGAATTTGACGGCCTGTACAACGAGTTGCTGCTGGAGATGGCGCGCAACCAGATTTTCCTTATCAATGAACGTCAGTTGTCGGTCAATCAACAGAGCTGGTTACGCCATTACTTCAAACAATATCTTCGCCAGCACATTACACCGATCCTGATTAACCGCGAGACGGATTTAGTTCAGTTTCTGAAAGATGACTACACCTATCTGGCGGTGGAAATTATCCGCGGCGATACGATCCGCTACGCGCTGCTGGAAATCCCTTCCGACAAGGTTCCCCGTTTTGTGAATCTACCGCCGGAAACCCCGCGCCGTCGCAAACCGATGATCCTGCTGGACAACATTTTACGCTACTGCCTTGACGACATTTTCAAAGGGTTCTTTGATTACGATGCGCTGAACGCCTATTCGATGAAAATGACTCGCGATGCCGAATACGATTTGGTGCACGAGATGGAATCGAGCCTGATGGAGCTGATGTCGTCCAGCCTGAAACAGCGTCTGACCGCAGAGCCTGTACGTTTTGTCTATCAGCGCGACATGCCCAATGCGCTGGTCGAGGTACTGCGTGAAAAGCTGACGATTTCTCGCTACGACTCGATTGTTCCCGGCGGGCGTTACCATAACTTCAAAGACTTTATTAATTTCCCCAACGTTGGCAAAGCTAACCTGGTGAACAAACCGCTGCCGCGTTTGCGCCATATCTGGTTCGATAACGAGAAGTTTCGTAACGGCTTTGACGCCGTTCGCGAACGCGACGTGCTGCTATATTATCCGTATCACACTTTTGAGCACGTTCTTGAGCTGTTGCGCCAGGCCTCTTTCGACCCGAGCGTGCTGGCGATAAAAATCAACATCTACCGTGTGGCCAAAGACTCGCGCATCATTGATTCGATGATCCATGCTGCGCACAACGGTAAGAAAGTCACCGTGGTGGTGGAGTTGCAGGCTCGCTTTGATGAAGAAGCCAACATTCATTGGGCCAAGCGTCTTACCGAGGCAGGCGTTCACGTCATCTTCTCCGCGCCGGGCCTGAAAATTCACGCCAAATTGTTCCTTATCTCGCGTAAAGAAGGTGATGAAGTTGTGCGCTATGCGCATATCGGGACGGGGAACTTCAACGAAAAAACGGCGCGTCTCTATACCGACTACTCGTTACTTACCGCCGACTCACGCATTACCAACGAGGTTCGTCGGGTGTTCAACTTCATCGAGAACCCGTATCGTCCGGTGACGTTCGATTATCTGCTGGTTTCTCCGCAGAACTCGCGCCGTTTGCTGTACGCGATGATTGACAAAGAAATCGCCAACGCGCAGCAAGGACAGCCTTCCGGTATCACCCTAAAACTGAATAACCTGGTCGATAAAGGCCTGGTTGATCGTCTCTATGCGGCCTCAAGCTCAGGCGTGCCAGTCAATTTATTGATTCGCGGTATGTGCTCTTTGATTCCGAATCTGGAAGGCATTAGCGACAATATTCGCGTGATAAGCATAGTTGACCGCTACCTTGAACACGACCGGGTTTATATCTTCGAAAACGGTGGCGACAAGCAGGTATACCTCTCCTCCGCAGACTGGATGACCAGGAATATCGACTATCGCATCGAAGTCGCCACCCCGCTGCTGGACCCGCGTCTTAAGCAACGGGTGCTGGATATTATCGATATCCTGTTCAGCGACACGGTGAAGGCTCGCTTCATCGATAAAGAACTCAGTAATCGCTACGTACCGCGCGGAAACCGCCGTAAGGTTCAGTCACAATTGGCGATATACGACTACATCAAATCACTCGAGCAACCTGACTAACGCTATGCCAATACACGACAAGACTCCACGACCGCAGGAATTTGCTGCGGTCGACCTTGGTTCAAACAGTTTCCATATGGTCATTGCCCGCGTGGTTGATGGCGCAATGCAGATTATCGGGCGACTGAAACAGCGCGTTCATCTGGCGGATGGCCTCGGCGAAGATAACAAGCTGAGCGAAGAGGCAATGGAGCGCGGATTAAGCTGCCTGTCGCTGTTCGCCGAACGTCTGCAGGGCTTTCCCCCATCAAGTGTATGCATCGTGGGAACCCATACTTTGCGTCAGGCGCTAAATGCGACCGATTTTCTCAAGCGAGCAGAAAAAGTTATCCCCTACCCGATCGAGATTATTTCCGGTAATGAAGAAGCCCGACTGATTTTTATGGGCGTGGAGCACACCCAGCCGGAAAAGGGTCGTAAGCTGGTTATTGATATCGGCGGTGGCTCAACAGAACTGGTAATCGGCGAAGATTTCGAGCCCAAACTGGTGGAAAGCCGTCGTATGGGCTGCGTCAGTTTTGCTCAGATGTATTTCCCGGGCGGCGCTATTAGTCGGGAAAACTTCCAGCGTGCGCGCATGGCGGCAGCGCAAAAGCTTGAAACCTTAACCTGGCAGTTTCGCATTCAGGGCTGGAACGTTGCGCTGGGCGCATCGGGCACGATTAAAGCGGCACACGAAGTGCTGCTGGAGATGGGTGAGAAAGATGGTTTTATCACCCCCGAACGCCTGGACAAACTGCGAACCGAAGTGCTGAAGCATGCGTCATTCGATGCGCTCAGCCTGCCGGGGCTGTCTGAAGAACGAAAAGCGGTGTTTGTGCCGGGACTCGCGATTCTGTGCGGCGTTTTTGACGCACTGGCTATCCGCGAACTCCGCCTTTCTGATGGCGCACTACGCGAAGGCGTGCTGTATGAGATGGAAGGTCGTTTTCGCCACCAGGACGTTCGCAGTCGTACCGCGAGCAGCCTGGCGAACCAGTACAATATCGACAGCGAACAGGCCCGGCGCGTACTGGAAACGACGATGCAAATGTACGATCAGTGGCATACGCAGCAGCCAAAGCTGGCCAATCCACAACTGGAAGCGTTGCTGCGCTGGGCGGCGATGCTGCATGAGGTTGGGCTGAACATCAACCACAGCGGTTTACATCGCCACTCGGCGTATATCCTCCAAAACAGCGATTTACCGGGTTTCAATCAGGAACAACAGCTGATGATGGCAACCCTGGTTCGATATCATCGCAAAGCGGTGAAACTGGATGATTTGCCCCGCTTTACGCTGTTCAAGAAAAAACAGTTTCTGCCGTTAATTCAGCTGTTGCGCCTGGGCGTGCTGCTGAATAATCAGCGACAGGCGACCACCACGCCACCGACGCTGACCCTAATTACCGACGACAACCACTGGACCTTACGCTTTCCGCATGACTGGTTTAGCCAGAATGCGCTGGTGCTGCTCGATCTGGAAAAAGAGCAGCAATACTGGGAAGCCGTTACCGGCTGGCGACTCAAAATTGAAGAAGAGAGTTCACCCGATATCGCCGCATAAGCTCTCAGCAGGTGCCAGTTCTTCTGGCACCTGTTCTTCCAGCATTTCATGCAACGGCTGCGGTTTACCAATCAGATACCCCTGCATGTAATCAATCCCCAGCGAAATTACCGCACTGCGTATTTCTTCGCTTTCGACGTACTCCGCGACCACCAGCATTCTTTTCATCCGCGCCAGATGGCAAATAGAGGCCACGATTTGATAGTCGAGGCTATTCGAAACGATGTTGCGAATAAAGCTGCCATCAATTTTCAGGATATCGGCATTCACATTCTTCAGCCGCGCATAGCTGGCATATCCGGTACCAAAATCATCAATCGCAATCTGACAGCCCAATGATTGCAGCTGCAGTAACGTTGCCTGCGCCTGTTCCGCATTGGTTAAGGCATTGCTTTCCGTTACTTCAAAAATCAGTTGCCACGGTTCAACTTTGTACTTAATCAGCAGTTGGTTGATGTCATGCGGAAGCCGGGCACGGCATACCGATGTGGGAGATAAGTTAATAGCAAACCGACGAGCGGGCATTTTTTCCCGATTCTGCGCCATAAACTTCAGCGTATTTTCAATCACCCACAGATCGATGCTGGATGACAATCCAAACTCATGCGCTACCGGTAAGAAGCTGTCAGGACCGATGGTTTCACCATCATCCCCCTCTAGCCGCAGCAGAATTTCATGATAAACATCGCCGCGCACGCCTGAAATCGGCTGCGCCATCAGGAAAAAGCGATGGTGCTCCAGCGCCAGTTGCAGACGATTCATCATCGCAACCTTATCTTTCAGGTCACGTTGCAGGTGCATCACGCCTCGGCGCTGCAAATTCTCTGGCGCATTGGTCGCCAGAGAAAGCTCGGCGATGGTGCTTAACTCCCCCAGTAACAAGTAGATGTGATTAACAGGAGAACGGACATAGCAAAAACTAATCCCCACCTGCGGCTGTAAAGGCATGCCATCCCAGATAAAACGAAACTGCTTGATATGCCTGTCCAGCGCTTCAATACGTTCCTGATGCGACTCGGTGTTAAAACGCAGAACTAAATCATTACCCGATAACTGATAGACATGCTCATCTTGTTTCAGCAATGGCTTTACCCACTGGGCAAGTTTTTGCTTGTACTGGATACGCAGCATAATGCCGTAATTTTTCACCAGCAGTTCCATACCCGGAACACTCAAAAAGCAAAGCACTGACCATGGCGCTTTTCTCAAATCCCGGTTCAAAGCGCGCAAATTCGGAATATGCACCATGGGGTCAAAGAAGGCCAGACGATGAGAATGTCTGGCGACAATTCTCTGGCGCGTTGCCAGTACGGCAATAAAATTCACGATGAAGGAGAAAACCAGGTAACTCGATGAGGTAATGGCAAGTTGCACATCGTAACCCGAATACCAGGGCATATAGCGTTGATAATAATGAATTGCTGTAATGAGTACGAGCATCCATATTAACGAAATAAATTTATAACCGTAACGCATAGCTCCCCATAGCATGACGGGCAGCATCAGTGACAAGGTATAATTCGTGCTAAATATTGAGCTTTTCTCATCTAGCGGCATACACAACAATGTCATTAGTATGGTCAATATAATCAGCCAGACCGCAAACTCTGTTTTGGTAACTTTGGTATCAAACTGCTGCTTTAACTGAGATAAATAACCTCTGATATACAAAGGATTACGAATCGTGCGAATTATTAAGTAGCACAGTGGAACCCCAACCAGATTCCCGGCCAGCATGGCCTGATAGTTGATCAACGTGCCGGTATTAAGGGGCATAACGCCCACCATGCCGGATTTGCTCTCATAGACGCCCACAAACGCGGCGAAATGGAAGAATAGCAGAAACAGCGTTGCCGGGCAGAAAACCTGCCAAAACATGTGCTGAAACATCAGGTGGGAGTCACCGTAAGAAACGTTATTCCGCCGGGGAGCAAAAACTTTATACCCTCCCCAACTAAGCACTATCGTAACTATAAAGTGCGAAATTATTGAGAGCATTTCAAATAACCCAACCTGCGGATATTTGTACCAGATGATGGAAATGATAATTCCTGGTAATGCCGCCCAACCAAAAAACAACATCAGGCTAATCATCAGCGCTAAAGGCAGGTAGAAAAGAATTACGGTCCCGGTACTAATATGGGCATAGGTGTTAGCAGTGCTCAATATAGGCAACAGAAAGGAAGGCAAGATGAGAGGTAACGCCCACCATCTATCTCTAATACTAATATAATTTTTATTGAGTTTCATAGATGCTCAGTAGAATCCCGCACATCCTGCAGGGGGTATTCGGACAGGCATCCCACCTGACGTTAAAACGATAAAGTTAAATACATTAAAATGACTCATCAATTTTAGTTGTCAGCAAAGGGTGATGCTTGATACACATCAATAAATAAGTCCCTCATTAATCAATTATTACTCTTTTCATGGTTTTTTATCGTTATCTCATTATTAATGCAAATAATAATATTAATTTCCATAACATAAATAGATAAAACAACTGAAGCAATTTTACATAAGGAAAAATTGACCATTCCCTCACAGTATGCCTTAATGTGACTATCGCCCTCAGTTGGGTACACTACAAGGAACCTTTTGTGAGCCAGGTTACCAGCCTACGCAAACGACACCGATTTAACAGTCGCATGATCCGGATCGTACTGCTTATCAGCTTTCTTTTCTTCTTCGGACGCTTCGTCTACTCCGCCATAGGTGCGTGGCACCACCACCAGAACAAAAAAGAATCTCAGCAGATCACCCTGCCGCAACAGGCATCTCCTGCACAAACTGACGTACGCTGATCGCTCGCGCCGAGCCGAGCCGATGATACTACAGCATTAAGATTCCTTACCGGATGGCTAATCGCCTGATATTTAACCATCCGGTAAGGGATTTGAGTGATGAAACTTCGCGCAGTCTTACCCGCCACATGTGCTGATATATCGGATAATCAACCGTGTTTTTCGCAAAAATACACCATCTTTGAATCCCGCTTCACCGCGCCATTCGCGCTGATTTTTTACGTTCCAGTGTACTGGATATAAAAAAGAGACACTGCGCTCAAATAGACGCTAATTAATATCGCCAGAAAATATCACTGACTAAAAAATTCATATTTAGCATAAATTTAAATGCTTATCTGAATTGTTACCGTTATTAAATTCTACAGGGTAATACCCTGAGTATTTTTCATTATTTCCGTAAATAAGAAGCGGTGTTGAATGGAGCGCAGACGTTAAGTGTGTGATTAACCCTACTATCGAGCAGGACTGTCGCATCGATAAAATTCGCGCAATAAAAAGCCCTCTGTAAAAAGAGGGCTTTTACATACTACCGGTTCAGAAACCGCTAAACGGGAGGAATATTATTCCCACTCAATCGTAGCTGGCGGCTTACCGCTGATGTCATACACCACGCGGGAAATACCGTTAACTTCGTTGATAATGCGGTTAGAGACGCGGCCTAAGAAGTCATACGGCAGGTGCGCCCAGTGCGCGGTCATAAAGTCGATGGTTTCAACAGCACGCAGGGAAACAACCCAGTCGTACTTACGGCCATCGCCCATGACGCCAACGGAACGTACTGGCAGGAACACGGTGAACGCCTGGCTCACTTTGTTGTACAGGTCAGCGTTGTGCAGTTCCTCAATGAAGATAGCATCCGCACGGCGCAGCAGGTCGCAGTACTCTTTCTTCACTTCGCCCAGCACGCGTACGCCCAGACCCGGCCCCGGGAATGGGTGACGGTACAGCATGTCGTACGGCAGACCCAGTTCCAGACCAATCTTACGCACTTCGTCTTTGAACAGCTCACGCAGCGGTTCAACCAGACCCATCTTCATCTCTTTCGGCAAACCGCCCACGTTGTGGTGAGATTTGATGACGTGCGCTTTACCGGTGGCAGAAGCCGCGGATTCGATCACGTCCGGATAGATGGTTCCCTGCGCCAGCCACTTAACGTCTTCCAGCTTCAGCGCTTCTTCGTCGAAGACTTCCACGAACACGCGGCCGATGATTTTACGTTTAGCTTCCGGATCGTTCTCGCCTTTCAGCGCGTCCAGGAAACGCTTTTCACCTTCAACATGAATGATGTTCAGGCCGAAATGGTCGCCGAACATATCCATCACCTGCTGAGCTTCGTTGAGACGCAGCAGACCGTTGTCGACGAACACACAGGTCAGGTTTTTGCCAATCGCACGGTGCAGCAGCATCGCGGTGACGGAGGAGTCAACGCCGCCGGAGAGGCCGAGGATCACTTTATCAGTGCCAACCTGCTCACGAATGCGGGCAACGGCGTCATCGATAATTTTTGCCGGGGTCCACAGCGCTTCACACTGGCAGATGTCGCGCACAAAACGCTCCAGCATGCGCATCCCCTGACGGGTGTGGGTAACTTCCGGATGGAACTGCACACCGTAGAAACGTTTTTCCTCGTGCGCCATGATGGCAAACGGGCAGTTGTCGGTGCTGGCAACGGTCACGAAACCTTCCGGAATAGCGGTCACTTTGTCGCCGTGGCTCATCCACACGTCCAGCAGTGGTTTGCCGTCTGCGGTCAGAGAGTCTTCAATACCGCGGATCAGCGCGCTGTCGGTCTGAACTTCAACCTGCGCATAGCCGAATTCACGTTCGTTAGAACCTTCAACATGACCACCGAGCTGCATTGCCATAGTCTGCATGCCGTAGCACACGCCGAACACAGGCACGCCCGCAGTGAAAACGTATTCCGGCGCACGCGGGCTGTTTTCTTCAGTGGTGCTTTCCGGACCACCGGAAAGAATGATACCGCTTGGGTTGAATTCGCGAATTTGTGCTTCCGTAACATCCCACGCCCACAGTTCACAATAGACGCCCAGTTCACGTACGCGACGAGCAACCAGCTGAGTGTACTGAGATCCGAAATCAAGGATGAGAATGCGATGTTTATGAATATTGTCTGTCATTGACGCTAATTCCGAGGCAAGTGAAACAAATTCGCCCGGCATATAGCCGGGCGCGGAAACTTATCAGGAGCCCATGCGGTAGTTAGGGGACTCTTTGGTGATGGTCACATCGTGGACGTGACTTTCCTGAATACCCGCACCGCTGATACGTACAAACTCTGCTTTTGTTCGCAGCGCGTCGATAGTACCACAGCCGGTCAGACCCATACAGGAGCGCAGGCCACCCATCTGCTGGTGAATGATCTCTTTCAGGCGACCTTTATACGCAACGCGACCTTCGATACCTTCCGGGACCAGTTTGTCAGCGGCGTTATCGCTTTGGAAATAACGGTCGGAAGAACCTTTGGACATCGCGCCCAAAGAGCCCATACCACGGTATGATTTGTAAGAACGGCCCTGATACAGTTCGATTTCGCCCGGAGATTCTTCAGTCCCCGCCAGCATAGAGCCAACCATCACTGCAGAAGCACCCGCAGCGATCGCTTTTGCGATGTCGCCGGAAAAACGAATACCGCCATCGGCAATAACCGGGATACCAGTGCCTTCCAGCGCTTCAACAGCGTCAGAAACGGCGGTGATCTGCGGTACACCGACGCCGGTAACGATACGGGTAGTACAGATGGAGCCTGGGCCGATACCGACTTTAACAGCGCTGCAGCCGGCTTCCGCCAGCGCGCGAGCGCCTGCACCAGTCGCAACGTTCCCCCCGATGATCTGCAGATCCGGGTATTTAGCACGAGTTTCACGGATACGCTGCAGTACGCCTTCTGAGTGACCGTGAGAGGAGTCAATCAGCAGAACATCAACGCCAGCGGCAACCAGCGCGTCAACACGCTCTTCGTTACCCGCACCTGCGCCTACAGCAGCCCCAACGCGCAGACGACCATGCTCGTCTTTACAGGCGTTAGGTTTACGTTCCGCTTTCTGGAAATCTTTAACGGTGATCATGCCGAGCAGATGGAAGCTGTCGTCAACAACCAGCGCTTTCTCGACGCGTTTTTCGTGCATTTTGGCAAAGACAACATCGCGTGCTTCGCCTTCACGAACGGTCACCAGACGCTCTTTCGGCGTCATGTAGACGCTAACCGGCTGATTCAGATCAGTCACAAACCGTACGTCACGACCGGTGATGATGCCGACCAGTTCGTTATCTTCAGTCACTACCGGGTAGCCTGCGAAACCGTTACGCTCGGTCAGTTCTTTTACTTCGCGCAGAGTGGTGGTTGGCAGTACGGTTTGTGGGTCGGTCACGACGCCAGATTCATGTTTCTTCACGCGACGAACTTCTTCCGCCTGGCGCTCAATAGACATGTTTTTGTGGATAAAACCGATGCCGCCTTCCTGAGCCAGGGCAATTGCCAGGCGCGCTTCCGTCACGGTGTCCATTGCTGCGGAGAGCATAGGAATGTTCAGGCGAATGGTTTTCGTCAACTGGGTGCTGAGATCAGCAGTATTCGGCAGAACAGTAGAATGAGCGGGAACGAGGAGGACGTCGTCAAACGTCAGGGCTTCTTTTGCGATACGTAGCATGGGCAATATCTCACCTGGGAGGTTATTAAATATTGCCGCGGCATTATACAGAGCGTAACCGATTGCATCCACACTTTTTTGCAAAAAAACCTTGCGCTCCTCTGTGAGCATGTTACTTTCGACTGAATAACTTGCTGATTTAGAATTTGATCCCGCTCACATGTTATCCTCTCAGACCACCTCAATTTTTACCGTAAGCCGCCTGAATCAGACGGTTCGTTTGCTGCTTGAGCAGGAAATGGGACAAGTGTGGATCAGCGGTGAAATTTCGAATTTCACGCAGCCGTCCTCCGGTCACTGGTATTTCACGCTCAAAGATGACACCGCTCAGGTACGCTGCGCGATGTTTCGCAACAGCAATCGCCGGGTAACGTTCCGACCACAGCACGGTCAGCAGGTACTGGTACGCGCCAACATTACATTGTACGAGCCGCGCGGCGACTATCAGATAATTGTTGAGAGCATGCAGCCAGCGGGCGAAGGTTTGCTGCAGCAAAAATATGAGCAACTCAAGGCCAAACTGCAGGGTGAAGGGCTATTCGATCAGCAGTTCAAAAAAACGCTGCCCTCACCGGCCCACTGCGTCGGAGTAATCACCTCTAAAACCGGCGCCGCGCTGCACGATATTCTCCACGTCCTGAAGCGTCGCGACCCTTCCCTGCCCGTTATTATCTACCCGACCGCAGTCCAGGGCGATGATGCGCCAGGGCAGATCGTTCGGGCCATTGAACTGGCGAACGCGCGGGGCGAGTGCGATGTGCTGATCGTCGGGCGCGGCGGCGGCTCGCTGGAAGATTTGTGGAGCTTTAACGACGAACGTGTTGCACGGGCGATCTTTGCCAGCCGCATTCCAGTTGTCAGCGCCGTCGGCCATGAAACCGATGTCACTATTGCCGATTTTATTGCAGATTTACGGGCACCTACGCCGTCGGCGGCAGCTGAAATTGTCAGCCGTAATCAGCTTGAACTGCTGCGTCAAATACAGCATGGTCAGCAGCGTCTGGAGATGGCGATGGACTACTACCTCGCCAATCGTACTCGTCGGTTTACCCAGCTTCATCACCGCTTGCAACAGCAGCATCCGCAACTGCGTCTGGCCCGTCAACAGACCGTGCTGGAACGACTGCGTCAGAGAATGAACTTCGCACTTGAGAATAAGATTAAACAGGCAAATCAGCGTCAGCAGCGCATGCTGCAGCGTCTGAATCAGCAAAACCCGCAGCCGCGTATTTACCGTGCGCAAACACGTATTCAGCAACTGGAATACCGACTGGCGGAAAATATCCGTGCGCGTTTAAGCGAACAGCGCGAGCGTTTTGGCAACGCGGTTACCCATCTTGAGGCAGTCAGCCCACTGGCCACGCTGGCCCGCGGTTATAGCGTGACGACCGCAAAAGAGGGTGAAGTGCTGAAACAGACTAAACAGGTTACAGCAGGTGATGTGCTCACCACCCGCCTGTCTGACGGATGGGTGGAAAGCGAAGTGAGAGCTGTCACGAAGACAAAGAAAACACGCAGGAAAAAACAGGATTAAAGCGGCACAAACGCCACGCGTTTCTTCGAGATAAGGCCATGACCGTTCTGGCAGAAATAATCCACCGCGCCACAGGCTTTAAGCACCTGCAGCGGCTGATTGCACTCCGGGCAGTGCGCTTCTAACTGAATATCTTTATTACAGTTATCACAGTGCGCCATACCGTTTTGCGGCTCCAGCTCTGCATGACAATCCGGGCAAATAATAGACATAGCGACTCCAGTACAGGGATCCATTACTGCGCTGAGTTTAACACGATGCGTTTAATGCCGCCCGCGTAACTGCTGCTGTAACGTTAACAGGCGCTCCACTTCCTCCAGCCTGCGCTGCGTCGTGCGGCTCACTTCCTGTGGGCTGCGTTCAAACAGACTTTGCGCGCCCAGAATATGCTCCGCCAGACAATGGGCATATACGCTACCAGGCAGACTCCAGCGTTGTACAACATCACCGTCAATCAATTCGAGCACATCCTCGACACCACGGCGATCATGGCTAATGACACGACCATCGCGCAGACAAAGGCGCAAGCCTTTTTGTCCGCCAGCCGGCCCCGCGTATTTATTCAGCCAGATGTCCAGCGGAATGCCGCTAATCTGTCCCTGCAGATGCGCCTCTCCTTCTGCTGTGGTCAGGTCGCCCTCTACAATATTTCGTCCCAGACGGTCTTTAGCGCTCTTCACCTGCAAGGTCATACTGTCATTACCGCCCAGGTAACGCACTGTTTCACGCAGCATTGCCAGTACATGTGTGCCAATGTCCAGAATCACACCGTCCGGATGACGAAGCTCACGGGTATCCGGCTCACCGGTGGCAAAGTTAAGCGCAATGGGTTCTCCAACAGCGTTAAACCCGCTCGGTTCCTGCAAAAAACCGTCGATTTTAACAATGTGTGAAAAATGAGAGACAAGTGCCTGTTGCGGATTATCGCCCTGCCACTGCGCTCCGAGTTTGCCCAACGCCAGCTGCATTGCACCATTGCGTGCCATCCAATGGTCGAGTGCCAGCACGCGGTTGGCAGCATCCGGTTGAGTCAGCAGCGTTTTCAGTTTTTCAATTTGGGAAAGCGTGGCGACAAGAGGCTTTTCGACCACAATACGAGCGATGGGAGCCGCCAGCGCCTGTTCAAGCACATCGAGGTGATGCAGGGATGCGGTGGTAATAAACAGGGTATCAAGCGGCATTGCAAGAAGTTCAGCGAGCGACGCACAGCGTGTCACGTCTGCGGGCTGCTTTGCGGGTTGAACATCAAATCCCACACAGCGTAGTGCATCACCGAACATATTACGTAATGCGGGCAAGTATGCCGTTTCAACGACTGCACCAAGCCCAACAAATCCTAACAGCATGCTCTTACCTCGTTAATTGAATAGCCGGGACATAACGTCTGCCCCGGCACAATCGAGGTGTTATCAGGCGCTAGTTGCCGGTTTAGTTTGCGTATTCTCCAGCATGCGACGAATCGGAACAATGAGGATGATCAGTACCGCAGCGCAGATCAGCAGCGCAATCGAGCAGCGTGCGAAGAGATCCGGCAGCATATCCAGTTGGTCAGCCTTCACATGACCGCCAATCAAACCTGCGGCCAGGTTGCCCAGCGCACTGGCGCAGAACCACAGGCCCATCATCTGCCCGCGCATTCTTTCCGGCGCCAGCAGCGTCATTGTCGCCAGACCGATCGGACTCAGGCACAGCTCGCCAAGCGTCAGCATCAGGATACTGCCCACCAGCCAGAATGGAGAAACGCCTGCCCCGCCGTTACTGAGAACGTTTTGCGCCGCCAGCATCATCAGACCGAAGCCTGCCGCCGCAAAGAGGATACCGATAACAAACTTGGTGATGCTACTCGGGCGAATATTCATGCTTGCCAGCTTCGGCCATGCCCAACTGAATACCGGTGCCAGCAGGATAATAAACAGCGCGTTTATCGACTGGAACCAGACCGCCGGGATTTCAAAATCACCGATCATACGGTTAGTGTAGTCGTTGGCGAACAGGTTGAACGAAGTTGGCTTCTGCTCAAACGCGGACCAGAAGAACGCGGCGGAAACCAGCAGGATAAAGCAGACCAGCAGTCTGGCGCGCTCTTTACGGTTCAGACCGGCAAAGATGAACAGGTAGATAAAGTAGAGCGCAACGGAGGCTGCAATCACATACACCAGCATGCTGGCAACCGCGACCGGATTAATTACAATCACGCCCTGCGCTATCAGCGTAACAATAACCGCCGCACCGACGGCCAGCGCCAACAGCCACGCGCCCACGCCGTTACGTTTCACTACCGGGCTATTCCAGGTGGAGTCGAGCCCCACTTCGCTGTCGTAGCGTTTCATTGATGGAACGGCAAATACACGGAAAATGATCAACGCCACCAACATCCCGATACCACCAATGCCAAAGCCCCAGTGCCAGCCGTGAGTTTTAATCAGCCAGCCGGAAATCAGCGGCGCGATAAACGACCCCATGTTGATGCCCATGTAGAACAGCGAGAAGCCGCCGTCGCGACGCGCATCGCCTTTTTTGTACAGCGTGCCAACCATGACCGAAATACAGGTCTTAAACAGACCGGAGCCGAGCACAATAAACATCAGACCAATAAAGAACAGGTTGTTCCCCATAATGGCGGAGAGCGCAATTGACAGATGGCCGAGGGCAATCAGGATGGAACCGTACCACACCGCTTTCTGTTGGCCGAGCCAGTTATCCGCCAGCCAGCCACCCGGCAGCGCAGCGAGGTACATCGTACCGGCAAAGATACCCACAATCGCCGAGGCATTTTCACGTGCCAGTCCCATGCCGCCGTCATAAACGGTAGCAGCCATAAACAGGATCAGTAACGGGCGAATGCCATAAAACGAGAAGCGCTCCCACATCTCTGTGAAGAACAGCGAGCCGAGCGGATAAGGATGGCCGAAGAAAGTTCGACTTTCTTTTTGATTAACAGAGGATTGCATAATTCTCCCGAAAGTTATGTCGTCGTGTGTGTAAACACCGCGATGTACGCCAGCCAGTTACGTATCTGACCGATTTTTTACATGCGGCGAAAATTTATTTAACCATTTGATAACCTAAGGCTAGTTTTGTCTAGTACCAGCCCCCGGACTTTAAGACGAAAACTCGACAAATGTCTACTTTCTTAGATTTAAACTTGGTAAAAAATGAATAGTGATTGACATCGCACGGGCTGAGGCTGGCGATGGAACGTCGAAAAAAAACCCGCGACAAGCACGGGTTTTTATCAGCATCAGCAACGGTTACTTGCTTTTTTTGATGTGTTTTATCAAACGCTTACGTTTACGCATCTGCGTCGGCGTCAGCGTATTGCGTTTGTTCGCAAACGGGTTTTCCCCTTCTTTGAACTGAATGCGGATCGGCGTCCCCATCACATCCAAAGACTTACGGAAATAGTTCATCAGATAACGCTTGTAGGAATCCGGCAGGTCTTTGACCTGGTTGCCGTGAATCACCACGATTGGTGGGTTATAACCACCGGCGTGGGCATATTTCAGCTTCACACGACGACCACGCACCAGCGGCGGCTGATGATCTTCTGCCGCCATAGTCATAATGCGCGTCAGCATCGCGGTGCTGACGCGACGGGTGGAGCTGTCATACGCTTCGCGGACCGATTCAAACAGATTACCCACGCCGCTGCCGTGCAGCGCAGAGATGAAGTGTACACGCGCAAAATCAATAAAGCCCAGACGGAAGTCCAAAGTCTCTTTGACCTGCTCTTTCACTTCCTGCGTCAGGCCATCCCACTTGTTGACCACAATAACAAGTGAACGCCCACTATTGAGGATAAAGCCCAGCAGTGACAGGTCCTGATCGGAAATACCTTCGCGCGCGTCAATCACCAGCATCACCACGTTGGCATCTTCAATCGCCTGCAGCGTTTTGATTACTGAGAATTTTTCTACTGCTTCGGTAATTTTTCCGCGCTTACGCACGCCCGCGGTATCGATAAGCACATATTCGCGCTCATCGCGTTGCATCGGGATATAAATACTGTCACGCGTGGTCCCCGGCATGTCGTAAACCACTACGCGGTCTTCGCCGAGAATACGGTTAGTAAGCGTGGACTTACCTACGTTCGGGCGACCAACAATCGCCAGTTTGATCGGCAGGTCCTGCGGATTGAAGTCGTCTTCAGGCTCTTCTTCGCCGTTCTCTTCGGCTTCCAGTTGCGCCCAATATTCTGCATCTTCATCCACTTCTTCCTGAGGAGCAACGTCATCCATCCACGGCAGCAGAACATGCTCCAGCAGGCTGAGAACGCCACGACCATGGGATGCCGCGATCGGATAAATTTCACCCAGACCCAGCGAGTAGAAATCGACGACCGCCTGATCAGGATCGAGCCCGTCAGTTTTGTTGGCTACCAGGAACGTCGGTTTCTGGCGCGACCGCAGATGTTTCGCAATGGCTTCATCCGCAGGCATCAGGCCAGCACGCGCATCTACCATGAACAGCACAACGTCCGCTTCTTCGATCGCCAACAGCGACTGTTCCGCCATGCGGGTTTCTACACCGTCTTCGGTGCCATCAATACCGCCGGTATCAATACAGATAAACTCGCGGCCTTCAATTTCCGCACGACCGTACTTACGGTCACGAGTCAGACCCGGGAAATCCGCAACCAGCGCATCTCGGGTGCGAGTTAGACGGTTAAATAACGTGGATTTGCCAACGTTAGGGCGCCCGACAAGCGCGACCACAGGTACCATGTTTAAAGCCTCATTTAATAAATCATCAGACAACGGGCACATTTTTTGCGCCGTTGTTAAAAACAGTAAAACGGCCCCTGCACCAGGAGCCGTTTTTCAAAGCGAGCGGCCGGGACGATTAACGCGTAATAGAGTACAGCGTACCGTCTTTCGCCTGGATCAGCAGTTTACCATCAGCAGAGACCGGCTCGGTCAAGAAACCAGAGCTGTCAACTTTCTGCTGGGCGACAAAGCGGCCATCATCAACGTTAATCCAGTGCAGGTAGCCTTCGCTATCACCCACGACCAGATTGCCGTTATACAATACCGGGGACGTCAGCAGACGGTGCAGCAGATCGCTTTGCGTCCACAGCGTCACACCGCCGTCGGTGGTCAGCGCCAGTACACGGTCGTTCTGGTCTACCAGGTAGATACGGTTACCGTCGACGATGAAATCATTCACTGAGCCCAGTTCACGTTTCCACATGATCTGACCGCTGCGCAGATCCAGCGCCGTCAGGTTACCATTATAAGCCAGCGCGTAGACAACGCCATTGACGATAACCGGCGTGGTATCAACGTCGCTCAGACGATCGATTTCCGTTGGACCTGTCGCCTGAGAAATACGCTGCTGCCAAATCATCTGGCCCTGCTGCATCAGCACGGCGCTTACGCGGCCGTTATCACCGCCAACGATAGCTGCGCCAAAGGCGGTCGCTGGGGCAGATTCGCCGCGCAGAGACAGAGAAGGCATGTCGAGGTTAACGGTCCATTTGATAGCGCCGTCAGCTTCGTTCAAGGCCTGCAACTGACCGTTACTGGTGTGGATTAATACCACGCCATCGCTCACAACAGGACGAGACAGCGCTTCACCGGCAACTTTCGTCTGCCATGCGGTGGTACCATCGCTGGTGTTCAGCGCATAAACCTGCGCTTTTTCGCTGCCAATGTAAACATGGCCACCGGACACGGTTACACCGCCAGAAAGCTGTGCAGATGCGCGGGAGAACCAGCCGTCTTTCTCACCCAGATTAACAGACCAGACTTCTTTGCCGTCGTCCGCATTCAACGCCTTAACGACGCCGGCGCGATCGGCTGCATAGACAACGTTATCCGCCAGCGCAGGATGAAGATTGGAATAGAAATCACCAATACCGTTACCTACAGAGGTGCTCCAGTCCGTAGACGGAGTAAACTGGTTTTCAACCACCGGTAATGGGGACATCTTAACGACATCTTCTTCGCCACTAAACAGTGAACAGCCGCTCAATAGGGTAACGGAAAGCAGCCCTGGCAGAAGTAATTTACGCAATTGCATCGGGTCCCTCTCAGATGGACAAATTATTGATTTTCATCTGCATCATTTCGCTCAGAGCAGGAGAGGCATCGCTTTTCACGCCCGCTTCCCATGCGCTACGCGCACCTTGTTTGTCGCCTTTGCTCAGCAATGCTTCACCGCGCAGGTCGGCAACAATGGCCGTCCACCCTTCACCTTTAATGGTGTCGAGTGTTTTCAGCGCGGTATCAGCCTGTTTAAGCTGAACCTGAACACGAGCCAGACGCAGATTAATCACCGCTTTGAGATTCTCATCGCTGGTCGCTGCTAAGCCTTGTTGCAGCTGGCTTGCGGCTTTCTCAAGTTCATTTTGGTCAACAAACTGCTGCGCCAGTTCCAGTGAAGCTAACGCGCCGTAGGTATTTTTGTTTTCTGCGGCAAATTTCTCTGCAGCAGGAAGGCTATCCGGTTTACCCGCGCTAACCGCAGTCACCGTATTTTGATATGCCAGAGAAGCAGAGCGTGCGGACTCCGTCTGATGGCTGGTCCAGTAACGCCAGCCAACCAGCGCGCCAACCCCTAAAATGACCCCAACAGCCAGCGCTTTGCCGTTTTCAGCAAAGAAGCGTTTTACTGCATCAATCTGGTCGTTTTCGTTCTCGTAAATTTCCACGCTGTCCTTCTCCTTAGCCCAGTAGAGTGCGCAAATGCGCGGCAACGCTATCCTGCGCTACTGCCGTTTGCTCACCAGAGCGCAAATCCTTCACTACAACAGTACCGTCAGCCACTTCGGACTCGCCCAGTACCAGTGCAACGCGGGCGCCCCACTTGTCGGCGCGGGCGAACTGTTTCTTAAAGTTGCCGCCACCGTGGTTTGTCATCAGTTTCACACCAGGAACTTCATCGCGCAGACGTTCTGCAAGCCGCATTGCAACCGACTGCGTATCCGCCCCCGAAGCGACCAGGTATATATCGACAACAGGATCTGCGTTAAATTCCGGATTAACTGCCTGAACTAACAAAACAAGTCGTTCCAGACCCATGGCAAAGCCCACGGCCGGCGTTGCGCGACCGCCAAGTTGCTCTACCAGACCGTCGTAACGCCCACCGGCACACACGGTACCCTGAGAGCCCAGGCTGCTGGTAACCCACTCAAATACGGTGCGGTTGTAATAATCAAGACCACGAACCAGACGCTGATTGACGGTGTAGGCAATACCTGCGGATTCCAGCAGTTTGCACAGGCCCGCAAAGTGCTCGCGAGAGTCGTCATCAAGATAGTCGCCCAGCGCAGGTGCGTCGTTGAGCAGCGCCTGTACTTCCGGGTTTTTGGAGTCGAGAACGCGCAGCGGGTTAGTGTACATACGGCGCTTGCAGTCTTCGTCCAGTTTCTCTTTGTGCTGTTCCAGGTAGGCGACCAGCGCATCACGGTAGTTAGCGCGGGCTTCAAGCGAACCAATTGAGTTCAGCTCAAGGCTGACATGTTGAGAAATACCCAGCGCGCGCCACCAGCGAGCGGTCAGCATAATCAGTTCAGCATCGATGTCCGGACCTTGCAGGCCAAACACTTCGACACCCAGCTGATGGAATTGACGATAGCGCCCTTTTTGCGGACGTTCGTGGCGGAACATCGGCCCGATATACCACAGACGCTGTTCCTGATTGTACAGGAGACCATGTTCGATGCCGGCGCGTACGCAGCCCGCAGTCCCTTCAGGACGCAACGTCAGGCTGTCGCCATTACGGTCCTCAAAGGTATACATCTCTTTTTCAACCACGTCGGTGACTTCACCGATCGCGCGTTTGAATAACGGGGTCTGCTCTACAATCGGCAAGCGGATTTCACTGTAACCGTAGCTGCCGAGCACGTTTTTGAGAGTGCCTTCAATGCGCTGCCAGATGGCGGTTTCGCCAGGCAGATAATCGTTCATGCCGCGAATGGCTTGAATGTTTTTTGCCACGTTTATTCTCTTTATGAATATAAAAATGAACCCTCAGCGCTAACCCGAACAATGCGGGCGCCATGCGGGTTCAATCATACACGGGAAGCACGCCGCTTCCCATCACGTTGTTATTTTTCAAGCTGCTGCACGTCAATACGACGCGCTTCGTCCAGGATACTCGCTTTGGCGCGAATGCGGGCTTCAAGCTGCGTAATCATATCGTCGTTATCGAGTCGATCCTTACGCACGCCGTCTTCATACAGACCGCTTTTCTTGTTACCGCCCGTCACGCCCAGCGTAGAAACCAGCGCTTCGCCAGGACCGTTCACCACGCAGCCGATAATCGAAACATCCATTGGCGTAATGATATCTTCCAGACGTTGTTCCAGCGCGTTCACCGTACCGATAACGTCGAACTCCTGACGCGAGCAGGTTGGGCAGGCGATAAAGTTGATCCCGCGGGCACGAATGCGCAGCGATTTCAGGATATCGAAGCCAACCTTGATCTCTTCCACCGGATCCGCCGCCAAAGAGACACGCAGCGTATCGCCGATCCCTTCGGACAACAGCAATCCTAAACCGATCGCTGATTTTACCGCCCCACTGCGTGCACCACCGGCTTCGGTGATCCCCAAATGCAGCGGTTGATCGATCTGTTTCGCCAGCAGGCGATAGGATTCTACGGCGAGGAAAACGTCAGACGCTTTAACGCTGACTTTGAATTGATCGAAGTTCAGACGATCGAGGTGATCCACATGGCGCATAGCGGATTCCAGCAGCGCCTGCGGCGTCGGTTCACCGTATTTTTCCTGCAGATCTTTTTCCAGCGATCCGGCGTTGACGCCGATACGGATAGGAATATTTTTATCACGAGCGCAGTCCACTACCATGCGAATACGCTCTTCATTACCGATATTGCCTGGGTTGATACGCAGGCAATCGACGCCGTATTCCGCCACCTTCAGCGCGATACGATAGTCGAAGTGAATATCGGCAACCAGCGGGACATTAACCTGCTGTTTGATAAGCTTGAACGCTTCTGCGGCATCCATTGTCGGTACAGAGACACGAACAATATCTGCGCCGACGCGTTCCAGCGCTTTGATCTGATTAACCGTCGCTTCCACATCTGTGGTACGCGTATTGGTCATAGACTGTACGGCGATGGGCGCGCCATCGCCGATCGGCACGTTCCCAACGTAAATGCGTGTCGATTTTCTACGTTGAATTGGAGCCTGGTTATGCATTAAAAAATCTCCCGCATTGCCGTCTGTTACTGAGCCGGTGATTGTTCGGCATTAACGGTCAGACGCGCAACCTGGTTAGTTCTGATAAAACGACTCAGATCGACAGGTTTACCCTGGAACTGAATCTGCACTGCCGCCGGAGCGCCAATTTTCAGTTTGTACGGCGCCTGACCCGTCAGATTCAGATTGCCGTCCTTACGCTGCATACCACTGAACAGTTTTTTTCCGGTCGCATCGGTCACTTCCAGCCAGCAATCGGCGGTAAAGTTCATTACCAGTGCGTTAGGATCGGCGGCAGGGGTAGTGACACCCGCCTGGTCAGTTGGCAGCGGCGCCGCGGTAGCTGGCGCAGCAGTTGCGGTATCGACGTTAGCCTGAGAAGGTGCCACAACGGCATTCGGCTGCGCATCAGCGGCAGGTGCCGGGGTTGCAGCAACATCTGGCGTAGGCGCTGCGTCCGCCACCGCGCCATCGTCTGGAGCCGGGGTAGTATCCTGGCCCGCTGCGGCGCTGGTATCTAACGGTACGTTCTGCGCACCATCTTTACCGGCATTCAGCTCAGCGGAGGATTGATCGGCCATGGTGGTGATCTCTTCCTGCTGCGCTTTATGGTTCTGCCACCACCAGGCTCCCGTCAGTCCGACAACGACAAACAGCACCAGCCAGGTAAAGGTCATTAACCAGCCGTCGCGTTTTTTACGACGCTTACCGAGCGAGAAGCTCTGCATCGGTGCGACTTTGGCTGGGCGAATCGGAGCCTGTTTTTCCAGCCCTGGCAACAGTTCTTCTTCAGGAATATGCACCAGACGCGCATAAGAACGGATATACCCGCGCAGGAATGTTGAAGCGAGATCGGCTGGCGCCTTATCTTCTTCAATATCACGTACCGTGGAGACCTTCAGGCAAAGTCGCTCCGCGACTGCCTGCTGGCTGAATCCGAGTTGTTCACGGGCATTGCGCAGACGAACGCCGGTGGATAGTGCTTCATTTTTGTCGTGCGTGGCTTCAGTATTCATTCGCTACAGCTGCGTAAATTTGGGTTCTGATGCCGGCGAGCCACAATGCTCACCCACACCGCGAAACATCTGGTCAGTTAACCTTCGTCAGACAGTATAAAACGGTCAGACTATCAAAGACAAAACAACGTAAACCTGAGGGCTAAAGGCTTGTTGCGCCGTTACATACTGCCTTAAAGTCGACAAAAACGCACCGTTATTATTGACCTGACGACAACAACAAAAAACCTCATTTGGCTTACGTTGCACTACGGTACATGAATTATACCGTAGTGCACTCAACATCAAACGGTCTTGATATCGATAGCGTCGCCCTGCATACGCTTACGCAGAGTACGCTTGGTACGGTCGATAACGTCACCCGCCAGCTGACCGCAGGCTGCATCGATGTCATCGCCACGTGTTTTACGCACGATGGTAGTGAAACCATAGCTCATCAACACTTTGGAGAAACGATCGATACGGCTGTTAGAGCTACGGCCATACGGCGCGCCAGGGAACGGGTTCCACGGGATCAGGTTAATCTTACACGGCGTATCTTTCAGCAGCTCTGCCAACTGATGCGCGTGTTCAGTACCATCATTGATGTGATCTAACATCACATACTCAATGGTCACACGACCCTGGTTAGCGTTGGACTTCTCCAGATAACGACGAACCGCGCCAAGGAATGTTTCGATATTGTACTTTTTGTTGATAGGTACAATTTCGTCACGAATTTCATCGTTCGGCGCATGCAGAGAAATCGCTAGCGCGACATCAATCATATCGCCCAACTTATCCAGCGCAGGGACAACGCCTGAGGTGGAGAGCGTGACGCGACGCTTGGACAGCCCAAAACCGAAGTCATCCAGCATGATTTCCATCGCTGGCACTACGTTGGTCAGGTTGAGCAGCGGCTCGCCCATCCCCATCATCACAACGTTAGTGATAGGACGCACGCCCGTTGCTTTCACCGCGCCGACGATTTTCGCCGCACGCCAGACCTGACCAATGATTTCCGACACCCGCAGGTTACGGT
Source organism: Citrobacter sp. 21OH12SH02A-Citro (assembly GCF_027919895.1). Taxonomy (NCBI): domain Bacteria; kingdom Pseudomonadati; phylum Pseudomonadota; class Gammaproteobacteria; order Enterobacterales; family Enterobacteriaceae; genus Citrobacter; species Citrobacter sp. 21OH12SH02A-Citro. The sequence goes on along the minus strand of NZ_CP114801.1, from coordinate 1,345,765 downwards.
TAAAGCCCTGTTGCGCCGTAGAGCAGAATTTACACTCTAATGCGCAACCGACCTGTGAAGAAACACACAGGGTCGCGCGATCGTCTTCCGGGATATACACGGTTTCTACGCGCTGATCGCCAACCGCGATGGCCCATTTGATCGTACCGTCAGAGGAACGCTGCTCTTCCACCACTTCCGGGGCGCGAATTTCAGCCACTTCTTTCAGCTTGTTACGCAGCACTTTATTGATGTCAGTCATGTCATCAAAGTTGTCGCTGCAATAGTGGTACATCCACTTCATGACCTGATCGGCACGAAACGGTTTTTCACCCATATCTTTGAAGAATTCGCGCATTTGCTGACGGTTCAGATCCAGCAGGTTAATTTTTCCATTTTTATTTGGAACCGCAGGAATGACGACTTCAGAGGTGTTAACTAATTCAGACATAATTTTTTCCGGCCTCGTTGTTACACGTTGTGGCCCGTGGAGGGTTAAAAAGAAACGCCCCGGCAAGCGTTCTGCTCTTCCGGGGCGTTGCATTGTACAAAGTCTGGCGCAGGGATGCCACGTTTGCACGAAGCATTAGCGAAAATAATATGTAAATCGCTAATTCCTCTCCAAAGGATTTCGCATCGCAGGAAAGCGGCACGTTCGAGCCTCCCCGAAAGCATAGAAAACGATGCGATGTGAAAGACGCAGGAGATTAGCGCGTGCGCGGGCAAACCTCGCCTTCACCGAAGAAATAGGCGATTTCACGCGCAGCAGATTCAACGGAGTCGGAACCGTGAGTACCGTTCTCGGTGAAGCTGTCAGCGTAGTCTGCACGCAGAGTACCCGCCAGCGCATTCGCCGGGTTGGTTGCACCCAGCAGATCACGGTGACGCTGTACGGCATTTTCGCTTTCCAGAACAGAAACAACGATCGGACCGGAGGTCATGAATTCAACCAGACCGTCAAAGAACGGCTTACCATCATGCTCAGCATAGAAGCCACGCGCCTGCTCAACGGTCAGGTGCAGCATTTTAGTACCGACAATTTTGAACCCTGCTGCTTCAAAGCGCGCAAAGATGCTCCCAATAACGTTTTTTGCCACCGCGTTTGGTTTGATGATGGAAAAAGTACGTTCAATAGCCATGATTACCTCTGAAAAAGATGTTTTGTTGTTGTTTACCTGGCGCGGATTATAAAGAGCATCCCGGCAATTGACCATTGACGGAGATAACATTTCTTTAAAATAAGATGAATTTTAGCAACAAAAGTCACTTGGTGGTCTACTGCAACGAAAATCTCACCGTCGCCACCTGTCCGGCGTCATCCATCACCAGCAGTTGATAATCCCCTTTGGTCGCCAGCCGTAGCGTAAGACGGCGTCCGCGTTCATCCAGCCGTTCACCGTTAAGAAACCACCAGCGATCGCCAGTCCCACCGCTGGTTTGTACTGGCAATGAGGCCAGCGCAGAGCCGGGTAAACGCTTCACGATCGCGCCATCACGAACCCCTGTCAACTGCAACGGCAGCGAAGCATCCTGCCCCAGCGGCGGACACGTGGCAGAAACCGGCGGTAATCTCGCCCCACGGCGCTCTGACTCCGGCAGCCATGGCTCCAGCGGTAAAGGCCAGACGATTAACGTTTGTTCGCGCGCCTGCGGGCAATCCGCCGCCACACGTTTGCCTTCATCGTCCAGCCAGACGGGGAAACGAATGCCACTCACGCCCTCCTGTTCGGGCAATAACAACGTGGGCGGCTGGCTGCCGTCCAGCAGCCAGGTTGCCAGACGGCGTCGACAGTTACTGTCTCCGGGCGCAAGTGACTGCCCGCCCGGCCAGCACACTACGCCGCGGCTAACGGATTCAGGGCGCGGATCCTCCGGCTGATTTGCCCCGCGAGAGAGCAAAAGATTGTTGACCTGATTGAGCAGCGGCACGGCGCTGGCAAAACCAAACTGGCCCACCACCGGCGTACCGTCGGGTCTGCCGGTCCAGATACCCATCACATAACGGGCGTTAACGCCAATCGCCCACGCATCGCGATAGCCATAACTGGTACCCGTTTTCCACGCCAGCGGAACCACTCTGCTCAGTGCGTTATCCGGCAGCGGTTGCGCTTCGTCAGCCATAATGCGGCGAATAATCCACGCCGCGCCTACCGACATCAACGGACGCTCCAGCAGTGGATCGTCTGGCTGCAGGCGCAGTTTTCCCGCTTTTCCCTGACGGGCAAAGGCACTGTACGCCGCCGCCATGTCTTCCAGTCTGGCCCCTGCCCCGCCCAAAATCAGCGACAGATTCGGTGCGGCGCCTGCGGGCAGATACAGCGGTAAGCCAACGTTACGTAACGATGCGGCAAAACGCTTCGGGCCATAGGTTTCAAGTACCTGCACGGCGGGTAAATTTAGCGAGCGCACCAGCGCTTCGCTCATACTCACCGGACCATGAAAACCACTGTCAAAATTCCCTGGTCGATAATCTCCGGTTCGACGCGGTACATCCTGCAACAATGAAGCAGGATGAATTAATCCGTCATCCAACGCCAGACCATAGATAAACGGCTTCAGCACCGAGCCCGGCGAGCGGATCGCATTCACCATATCCACATGGCCAAAGCGGGAGTCGTCATTCATATCTACCGACCCCACCCAGCCACGCACGCTCATATCAGTGTGATCGACCACAATCATCGCCAGCGAACTGCGCGCAGGTAAGCGGCCCTTCCAGTTTTGCGCCAGCTCTTCCAGTTGGCGCTGCAATCCGGCGTCAAGGGTGGTCACGATTTTATCGCTCCGGCTTTTTCCCAGCATCATGCGCGAGAATAACGGCGCTAGCTGCGGCATTTGTCTGGGCGCCAGCCAGACCGGTTCTTCGCGTGACTCCTGCACCTGTCTGGCAGGCCAAACGCCCTGCGTCGCCATGCGCTCAAGCACTTTATTGCGCGCCGCTTCAGCGCGATCCGGCCAGCGGTCCGGGCGCAGACGGCTCGGTGCCTGCGGCAACACGGCCAGCAGCGCGGCATCGGAATAACTCAACTGTGCGGGTGATTTACCAAGATAGGCCCAGCTCGCCGCACCCACGCCCTGCAGCGTGCCGCCAAACGGCGCACGGTTAAGATATAGCGTCAGGATGTCGCGCTTAGAAAGATGCCATTCCAGCTGCAATGCGCGCCAGAGCTGGCGGAACTTGCCGCCGAAAGTTCGCGGGTGGGGATCGAGTAATCGTGCGACCTGCATGGTGAGCGTACTGCCGCCTGAAACGACACGACCTGAGGAGAGGTCCTGCCATGCCGCGCGCAGCACTGAAAACGGATTGACGCCGGGATGTTTCCAGAACCAGCGGTCTTCGTAGTTAATTAACGCCTCAAGGTAACGGGGGGACACCTCATCAATAGTCACCGGATAACGCCAGATACCGTCCGCGTCGGCGAAGCGCCATAGCGGCGTACCATCGTAAGCCACCACGACACGTGCCGGATCGACTTCGTGAAGCGGCAGCGGCCAGATTTTATCTGCCGCCCAAACCCACGCTACCAGCAATAGCGCAACGGCTGCCAGCCAGAGCCAGCAGCCGCGTTTCCCCAACCCGCGCATCATTTACGGTCTGACAATCAAAAGCCCCTCTGTCGCACCGGTCGCGCGCCACTGCGGAACATACATTGACTCCACCTGCGGCACAGGAACCTGATAGGTCCCCGGCGTTACCGCCCGCGCCAGATAGACCAGCGTCACCGGCTGCCCTTCGTTGACCGCTACCGCGGCGACAAAGCGATCGTCACGGAACTCAACGTGCTGGATATCCGCCTGCTGCATCTGATTGAGCAAATTCGCTACCTCGCTGCCGCTGTCCTGCAGGCTGGCGCTGCCGTTGGCCAGATTCTGGTTTTCCAGCTCCAGGCCGGCTGGCAGTAAGTCAACCACCAGCGCATCCGGTACGTTCTGGCTGGCTTTCACCTCCAGCCAGACCAGTACCAGCTCGCCGCTGCGCAGAGAATCCAGCGCTTTGCTGTTCCCGTCGAGCCCCAGGATCTGACGCTCAATGTGCAGGACGTTGCTGGCAGGCGTCGGCGAGGTTTGCGGGTAACCACTCACATCCAGACGCAGCCACAGCGGCAGATTACCGGTATTGGTGACGTTCAGCGTAGACAGCGCGTCAGCATCCAGATTACGCGTTTGTGATTTCTCCCCGGCTAGCGGCTGTTCAGAGAGTGACGTTTGCGCCTGCCACGAGCCAGGCAAGTCCTGCAACGTACGCGCGGCAAGGAACAGCGCATTGTTTTCCTGAGTAGAGAGCCAGCGCTGCCCAAAGGCCTGTTCTGACAAGGTGTTCAGCAGCGTATTCTGCACGTCAGGTTTAAGCTTGTTCTCTTCCAACAATGCCAGCATCAGCGCGTTGTCACGTAGCTGACTGCCGTAATCCGCCATCCACTGCTGCGCATCGCGGCGTGGCGTATTCAGCGCCAGCGTCAACGCTTGTTCACTGCGGTTGGCGTCGCCCATGTTTTTCAGCGCTATCCCAAGTTGCAACAGCGGTAAACCGGAAGCCACCTGTGCACGACGCTCCCAGATCTCACGCAGCGCGCCGAGCGGGGCTTTCTGCTGACGAGCCAGCACCAGCGCGGCGTAGGCCTGTACGGCAAACCGGCTTGCTGATGCGTCGTCGGTATAGCGAATCGACATCATGCCCGGATCCTGCAAATAGCGCAGCAGCCGCTCGTTACCCCGGTTAATCACCTCTGCCGGAACGCTATAGCCCTGTTCATTCGCGCGAACGAGGAAATCCATCACATACGCGGTCAGCCAGTACTCTTCCGACCCGTTCTTATCCCACAGCACAAAACCGCCGTTATCACGCTGCATTTGCAGTAAACGAGAGATGCCAATCTCTACTGCCGCACGGCGTTTTTCATCGCTGTCGCCCGCGATACCTAACGCCTTCAACTGCGCGGCATTGGTGTATAAGGATGGGAACAACCCGCTCGCCGTTTGCTCGAGGCAACCGTAAGGGTAAGCTTTCAGTTCACGGATATAGCGCGCCAGATTCAGCGGTGGCTTACCGCTGAACAGCAGTTGTCCCTGCATCGTCACAGGAGAGAAATTCGTCAGTTCTTCGCCCGGAAGCTGCCAGGTTGCGCCCGGCTGAAGTGCGACGCCGTAATTAACAGTTTGCGCCGGGAACGCCGGTCGCACGCCAATTTTCCACTGTTTATGCTGAACAGGCAGCGTTTCACCCGGTAGATTCAGACCGCTAATTTGCGCCTGAATTTCGCCATCGCCAAAGCCCTCCCGCGCACGCACCGGAATAAACAGCGTAGTCCGTACGCCTGGAGCCAGATTCACCGGGGCGGGATCTTGCCCCATCAGCTCCAGTAAACCGCTGGCCGCGAGATTAATAATCAGCGTTTGCGGTTTGTCAGTCAGGTTGGTCACGTCCAGCGTCAGGCGCGAGGTATCGCCCCCCGCCAGAAAGCGCGGCATGTTCAGTTCAGTAATTACCGGCGCGGCGACAATCACTTTGCTTTCGCTACTGCCAAAGTCATCCGCCGTCCAGGCTTGCGCCATTACCCGCAGCTCGCCGTTGAAATCACCAATTGGTAACGTCACCGTACCTTCGCCCTGCTCGTTAAGCGTCACCGGCAGCGCCTGTTGCGCCACAATATTGACGTGATTAACCGGTGGCTTGCCGCCGCGTTTTAACTCATCGCCATCACCACCAAAGCGCAGCGCCGCCAGACGTCCTTGCCCTTCGATCACCTGGCCGTAAATATCATAAATATCCGCGCCATAGCGTTTTTGCCCGAAAAACGCCTGCCACGGATCCGGCGTGGCGTAATCGGTAATGTTCAACACCCCGCTGTCAACGGCTGAGACCAGCATGTTAACCTGTTTTGGCACGTCGCCATTTTTAACGCTGGCTTTAATCTTGACGGTCAACGGCTGATTTGGACGCATTTTCGCCGGACTTTCCAGCGCCAGCGCCAGACGACGGTTTTCATCGCCTAACGGCAAATGCAGTAAGCCGACTGCCCGCTTTGGCGTTGCCGAACGAGACTTGTCGCCAGGACGAACCACCAGCGCGCTGAGATACAAGTCATGGCGATTCCAGGTTTTATCGACCGGGATGGAGATATCAAGACCATCCGTCGGTACGTCTATCTCTTGCCACCACAGCGGGCCTTCGCTGGACTCCACCATCGCGTAACCTTTGCCTGCAGCGGGTGCGGCAATGTGTAGCTTCATGGTATCGCCGGGACGATAGCCGGGTTTATCCAGTTTCAGGGTCACGCGATCGGGACGCACTGCCCCGCTGCCGTCGCTGTTATCCTGCCAGCTATAACCAGCCCAGAAGCGAACGCTGCTCACCGCATCATTCGGAGCTTTCACTTCCAGGCGATAGGCACCCCACTCGACAGGGAAGCTGACTTTACCGGTCTCATCGACCTTAAGATCCAGGGTCTGCTCACCCTCAACCAGATCTTTTTGATCGAACTGCGATTGCCAGCCCTCGCCTTCAGACCAGTTCCAGTAATAATCACGGCGTTCACGAATCAAACGCACCTGTAAACCGGACACCGCTTTTTTCTCACCTTGCGCATCGGCATACACAATATCAAAAGCGGCATTGCTGTTTTCATCAACGCCAGGCTGATTGACGGTAGTATCGGTGCGGTAGTCATATACGGCTCTCGCCGCAAACTGCGGACGAATACCTGGCAGCGTATCCGCAGGCCAGATGGCTTGTTCAACCCGACGCGTCACCGGACGGCCACCCGACTCCAGCAGGCTGGCTTGCAGAATCACCTGTAACGGAGAATGCGTCTCCTGCCATTGGCTGTTGGTAGTCACTTCGCCGCGACCGTGGTCATCCAGCGTCAACTGAACCTCATCGAGGCTGCGAGAAAGATTTTCTTCGGCAATATTACCAAACTGGAACCCCGGTAATGCCTGCACCGCTTCCCGCAGCGGGCGCAGGAAAAGCTGCCCTTGCAGAGCATTGCCGTTGGCGGGCGCGCCGTACAGGTAGTAGCCCACCACCGAGAACTTCACTTCATCAGTTGGAGCCACCGGTATTTTATTGGCGGTGAGATTGAGCGCCATCCGCTCAGGCATGAAATCTTCGACGTGGAAATCCCACATCCGCGACTGGTTGTCGCCAGTATTGGCACGAATATGCCACATGCCGGTTGGCGCGCTGCTGTCCAGCGGCCAGCTAAAGCGATACAGACCGTTTTCCGGCTGGCTCACTACCGAGCGTAACACCTGTCCGTCGGGCTTAACGACCTCCAGCTTCACCGGCTGGTCAGGCAGCGTTTTGCCGTCGCTATCTCGCAGTAATCCGTTGAGGATCACCGTTTCGCCAGGGCGATAGAGGTCTCGGGGGCCAAACATAAAGAACTGCTTGCTGTATCCCGGCGCGCCGGCAATATCAAATTCAGCCAGATCCAACGCCGGGAGCTTCAGGTCCAGCAGCGTGGTTTGCCCGTCTTTACGGGCCAGCAATAAGGCCGCGTCTTTATCGGTTTCCAGCTTGACGTGACCCTGCGCGTCACTGGTAGCCTGCGCCAGCGTCTGCCCTTTTTCGTTGAGTAACGTGACCTCAATACCCTGCTGCGCAGCGCCGTTTTCCAGACTCTGTGTAAAGACATCCAGTTGATTGTGGTAACGGTGCGCAGAGACACCAATGTCACTGAGCGTAAACAGCGTAGCAGCATTGCTGTAGTTATAGTGTCCGGCCTGATTCATCACCGCAATGTAAATGCCTGCTTGCTGCAACGGCTTGATATCGCTCAGTGGCAGTAGCAGCTTCTCTCGGGTGTTACGCTCAGGATTGAGGTCAAAGCGTCCGGTATAAACCAGCTCCGCCATTTTCAGCAGATTGTCTGACTCCCAGTTTGACAACGAATTACGGTATTCCCACTGGCTGACAAACGCACCGAGCGACTCAGGCTTCACGCGAAAGAAGTTCACATCCACGCTATTAACGTTAAGGGCCATCACCGGTAACCCTTCAATCACTTTTCCCGGCAGCAGCGAGCCGCGACTAGCGAACCCTACGCTTGGCTGGACGTCGCGGGTGGTAATATTTTTTTCATAATCGATAGCGAACGTCGCTTTATTCAGCGCCAGCAAATCACGCTCAATGGTAACCACCAGTTCCCGGTTAGGTTCGAGATGGCGTAAGCGTAGCTCTTTTAGATTTGGCGCCAGCTCCCAGGCCCCATCCACTTTGCCGCTTTTTTTATCAACAACGTGCACTACGCGAGAAAAATCTTGTTCCGGATCGAGGGGAATGGAAAAGGTTAAAACGAGCGTTGCCGCGCCATCGAGCTGGACCTCGGAGGCATCAAGCAGCGTCAGCGACTTGCCCTGGCTTTGCTGAATCAGCTTTTGTAATTGGGCCTTATCTTTTGCTGGCGCAGTCTGCGGTGCAGGCGCATCAGGCTTCGCAGCCGTCGGTGATTTTTCGTTATTATTATCGCACCCAACCAGTGCCAGCATCAGCATACAGGCCGCTACGCGTAAATGTTTCATTTTTCATCCCTGGCCGTAGTGGCCCGTTAGCTACGTAGAACAACTATTATGCGTCAGATTTTCGGCTGTGAAAGCCAGTAACTGTTCTACGTTGTCCTATTTTTTCGTGATTAATGTGGATTCGCCTGACAAATCAGCCTCTTTTACTTGTCGCATTGCACTAAACATCCGACAATTTGCCAAAACCTGGTAAAAATGGAGATGCCTATGACCACCGCCTTTTTTGTCGCTGCCGACTGGCTTGCCGAACACATTGACGACCCGGAAATACAAATTCTTGATGCCCGGATGGCACCTCCAGGACAGGAAGATCGCGATGTTGGCGAGGAGTATCGTGCAGGCCATATTCCTGGCGCAGTCTTTTTTGATATTGAAGCGCTTTCCGACCATACGTCACCGCTACCGCATATGATGCCGCGACCGGAAGCCTTTGCCGTAGCGATGCGCGAATTGGGCGTTCATCAGGATAAACACCTGGTTGTCTACGATGATGGCAACCTGTTTTCCGCGCCACGCGCATGGTGGATGCTGCGGACATTTGGTGTCGAGAATGTCTCCATTCTGGCGGGCGGTCTGGCTGGCTGGCAGCGCGATGAGCTAATGCTCAAAGAAGGAAATGAGGATTTACCGGAAGGTGAATTTAACGTGGCATTTACACCTGAAGCGGTTGTGCGCGTTACCGACGTACTGCTGGCCAGTCATGAAAAAACGGTGCAGATCGTCGATGCCCGACCGGCTGCACGTTTTAATGCCGAAGTTGACGAGCCGCGTCCGGGCCTCAAGCGTGGCCATGTGCCTGGTGCGCTTAACGTACCGTGGACAGAGCTGGTTCGTGACGGTGAACTGAAAACTACCGACGAACTGGATGCTATTTTCTTCAGCCACGGCGTAAGCTTTGACCGCCCCATTATCGCCAGCTGCGGCTCAGGCGTCACGGCGGCGGTGGTTGTGCTGGCGCTTGCCACGCTGGGCGTTTCTAACGTCGCATTGTATGACGGCGCATGGAGCGAATGGGGCGCGCGTAACGATTTACCGGTAGAACCGGCCGCCCATAATCCCTCTGCTTAACCCTCCCCCTGCTGTTACCCCGCTCACAACGCATAACGTTACATGTAACGTTATGCGTCATTTGTTTTTAAAACAACCAGATAGCTGGAATTCTCCCCTTTGACGCTGCTAACTTTGTCCTGTTTTCGCACTCTGATGTGCGGTTCATATAAGAGAGAACATGATGAAAAGAGCTGTCAATGCCCTACAAAATTTTGGCAAATCGCTCTATGGTCCGGTGCTCATTCTCCCGATCGTGGGCTTGTTCATTGCCTTCGGTAACGTCCTTAGCAATGGCAATCTTGCGCAATATTTGCCTTTTCTCGCTCATCCCATTTTACAAAACAGTGGTCAGTTAATTGCGAAATCCGCCGTATCTGTACTGGCAAATCTGGCGCTGGTTTTCGCCGTCGGCATTCCCATTGGCCTTGCCACCCGTGATAAAGGTTATGCGGCCTTGACAGGTCTTGTCGCTTTTATTGTTTTTATCAACGCGATGAACGTCACGCTTCAGCTACGCGGCGATCTGGTTGCGACGGATCAGATGCGCGGTGCGGGTCAGAGTATGGTGCTTGGCGTGCAGGTGCTGGAGATGGGCGTTTTTGCCGGGATTTTGCTGGGCGTCGTGGCAGGTTATCTCTATAACCGCTATTCCGGCGTGCAGTTCAGCGGTGCGATGGCGATTTACTCAGGCCACTGTTTCGTCGCCATCATTATTCTGCCCACCTCAATGCTTCTCGGCGTAGCGATGAGCGAACTGTGGCCTTTCGCTCAGCATGGCATCAGTACCATGGCGTTGACCATTAAAGACGCTGGACCTTACGGCGTCGCTATTTACGGTTTTCTTGAACGCATTCTGGTGCCGACCGGACTACACCACCTGGTTTACACGCCGTTTCTGTATACCGAACTGGGCGGCACTGCCGAGGTTTGCGGTAATGTGTATCAGGGGGCGCGCAACATCTATTTCGCCGAGATGGCCTGTCCGACAGTGGCACAGCTCAGCAATACGGTGGTGTGGGACGCTCGCGGCATCAGTAAAATGTTTGGCCTGCCTGCCGCCGCGCTGGCTATGTATATGACGGCCACGCCACAACGCAGGGCTGCCGCGAAGGCCATTCTGCTCCCCGCCGCGCTGACCTCATTACTGGTCGGCGTCACCGAGCCCATTGAGTTTTCCTTCCTGTTTGTCGCTCCGCTGCTGTTTGTGGTACACGCGGTGCTGACCGGCATCGGCATGATGCTGTTTTCTCTGCTGGATGTTCACGCCATCGGCGCCAACGGCGTCATTGACTTCATTCTCTACAACCTGCCGCTGGGCGTCGAAAAGGCTAACTGGCCGATGTACATCGCGGTCGGGATGATGATGTTCGTTCTCTACTTCGTCATCTTTCGCTTTCTTATCCGCTATTTCGATATGAAAACGCCAGGTCGTGAGGAGGACGCGCGGGAGACACGTTTGTACAGCAAAAAAGATTATCAGGCAAAAGGCCGCGATGATTCTGGCGAAGCCATTATTGCCGGGCTGGGCGGTCGCGCCAATATTGAAGTGGTTGATAACTGTTACACCCGTCTGCGCGTCACCGTGAAAGATATCGCCATCATCAACGAGCCGCAGCTCAAAGCGACCGGCGCGAAAGGCGTCATTAAACAAGGTAATAACGTTCAGGTGGTCTACGGACTGCACGTTAAGAAAATGCGAGAAGCTGTAGAGGCGTTTCTCTGAAGGAGCCAATCATGTTTACCCCCCCTTTTATTTTATCCATTGCTGGCGGTGGAAGCACTTATACGCCCGGGATTGTCAAAAGTCTGATGGTGCGTCTTGCCGATTTTCCGCTGGCTGAAATTCGTCTGTATGACATTGACGAAGCACGTCAAAGCACCATTGCACCGGTGGTTGAAAAAGTGATCCGCGATCACAGCCAGTCAATTAAATTTACCGTAACCCGCGATGCGCAAACGGCCTTTCGCGGGGCGCATTTTATTTTCTCGCAGATGCGCGTAGGCCAGTACAAAATGCGCGAGCTGGACGAAAAAATCCCGTTAAAACACGGCGTCGTCGGCCAGGAGACCTGCGGCCCCGGTGGTTTAGCCTACGGGCTACGCACCATTCTGCCGATGGTGGAACTAATCGATCTGGTCGAACGTTTTGCCGATAAAGCGGCGTGGATTGTCAATTACGCCAATCCGGCGGCGATTGTGGCAGAGGGGGTACGTCGCTTACGCCCGAACGCGCGGGTTCTCAATATTTGTGATATGCCGGTCGCTGCAATGCGTAACATGGGTGCGATTCTGGGCGTTGACCGTCATAAGCTGGAGGTGGACTACTTCGGCCTTAACCACTTTGGCTGGTTTACCCGCGTGCGGGTTGATGGCGAAGACCAGCTCCCGGCGTTACGGCGGCATATCGCTAAATTCGGCCTGCTGACAGAAGATGCCGCACAAACGGATCCGCAGCATGCCGATCCTTCATGGGTCAAAACATGGCGTAACATCAAGCCGATCATGGACAACTTCCCGGAATATCTGCCGAATCCGTATTTACAGTATTACCTGATGTCGGAACAGATCGTGGCCCATCAGGATCCAGATCACACCCGGGCCAACGAAGTGATGGAGGGGCGTGAGAAGAAATTATTCGCCGCGGCTCAGGAATACCAGAGCACGGGGATTTTGCCCGATGCGTTTCACGTCGGAGTTCACGGCGCGTTTATCGTTGATGTCGCCTGTAGCCTGGCTTTTGATTTACGCCAGCGTCACCTGGTGATTGTTGAAAACAGAGGCGCGATTGCCAATCTGCCCTATGACGCGATGGTCGAAGTACCTGCGTACATCACTTCACAGGGAGCTGAACCGGTTCGCATGGGGGCAGTACCGTTGTTTCACCAGACGCTGCTGATGCAACAGCTGGCCTCAGAGCAACTGCTGGTTGAGGCCGCCATTGAAGGCAGCTACGAGAAGGCACTACAGGCTTTCACGCTGAACCGGACGGTGCCAACCATGGTACATGCCAAAACCCTCCTTGATGAGATGATCGAGGCTAACCGGGACTACTGGCCAGCGCTGAAAAAAGCCTGGCAGGAGGGGGAATTGCGCTAAAGTCTGGTGCGGAAGACTTGTCGGTGTGGATGAAAACACCGACAATTCCGCGAATTGATGAAAACGGAGGCCCAATGACTATCCCATATTTCTCCCTTCCTGCCCGGCAAGTGAAACCGGCCTGATCATGGACAACCGGCTTGCCTCTCTGCTGACGCGCGGAGAACCGCTTACCCGCGCAGAGTACCGTGTGCTGGCGCACCTGACACAGCATCCGCTGCTGGTAGGTAACATCACGGTACGTGAGCTGGCCCAAGCGACTTTTGTTTCCACGGCCACCATTATGCGGTTGTGTCAGAAACTGGGCTTCAGCGGTTTCAGCGAGTTTATATGGCACTGCAAACAGCTGCTCTCCGATACGCCGCACATCGCAGCGCAGGCCGCGGAGAGCGGCGAGTTACCGGCGATGCTTAGCCGTTTCATCGCCAACTATCAGCTTACTTTTCAATGGAATACCCAGGAAAAACGTCGCCATTTTGTTGATTTATTACGGCAAAAGGAGAGTTTCTTTCTGTATGGCGCCGGATTTTCCTATCTGTTTGCGGAGTATCTGACCAAAAAATTGCAGGTTCTCGGTAAGACCGCTTTTATTTCCGGGCCAGGTGACAGCCGGAACATCTTTCTCAGTAATGCCGCCCGCTATCAGGTATTCGTCGCGGTGTCACGCAGCGGCGAAACGGAACAGGTTATTGATAAAGTCAGGATTGCGCAAAACGTTGGCATGACGATTGTGGCCTTTACCCGTGCGTCGGCCAATTCGCTGGCGGGCATGGCGGATTTGCACTTTGCGCTATATGACGAAGCGGTACACTTTGCCGCTGAGGCCGCCGGAGTGACCTCTTTTGAATCGAATCTGGTGCTACTCATGGATTTGTTGCTGCTGGAAGCAACGGGGTGAGCGCTCACCCCGAATGCCTCAGATAATCCGGTTCTGTTTGAAATCGCGCAGGAAACCGCCCCAGCGGCGTTCGTAGAACGGTGCGATGTGCTCAGTGATAAAGTGACTCACGCCCTTCTCACCTTTCTTCACCTGGCAGATATCAATGGGTTCATCACCCGGCAACGTATCGGTCGCGACGCTACCCGCAGCATGGATGATCTCTTCAATATCACCTTCAGCTTCAATACCAATCAGCAGATTCGGCTGGGCTTCCGCACTTTCTTTGATTGAGCAGAGAAATGCGCGTTTTACCGGCTTAATGGTTTTAAACAGCGTGGTCAGTGAGTCAATCATCTGCGCCGGAGGTTCGGCGACTTCAGAAAGGATCAGCGATTCACCACCTTCCAGTACTTCCTGGGTGCTTAGCGGATTACCCTCTTCCCCCATCAGCAGGCTGATTTCACGCGGCATAAACTCTTTGCCGGTCGGCAGTTTAGCGTTGAGAAAGAGCGTTTCGCCAAGCGTCATTTCAAATAGCGTACGCACCGGCATAACGACAAATGCTTGCTCATCTTCAACCGCCTGTTGCAGGGCTTCCAGGGAGGTGAAGAACGGGATCACGGTCGTGCCGTCTTCTTTTTCCCAGTGTTGAAGGTCGAGGGCACTGTCTTCTACTACCGCCTCGCCTTCTGCGGCAGTACCCGGCACCCAGACGGTGGACTCCAGTAAAGTACGGAAAAATGCCGGACGATGCGCAGGCTCTGTCGCTGCTTGCTCCAGCAACGTTTCTAATTCATTTTTTGTTTCGGACATAAGTATCACAAATTGGATGAATACATGTAAGCCGGATAAGCTTAGCGCTATCCGGCAATACAGTCGTGAATTATGCGGTCAGCAGATTCGCGATGGTGCGCACACCCAGACCAGTTGCGCCCGCAGACCACTGCTCAACCGGCGCTTTGCGATAGGTTGCAGAGCAATCGATGTGCAGCCAGCCTTGCTGGTAATTTTCCACGAAATGGGACAGGAAGCCCGCCGCGGTGCTTGCACCCGCTGGGTAGGCCGCACTGCCGGTATTGTTCAGCTCGGCAAAATTTGACGGCAGTTGGCTACGGTGGAACTCTGCCAACGGCAAACGCCAGAACGGCTCGTTTTCTTGCGCCGCACTTGCCAACAAACGCGCGGCCAGTTGGTCATCAAAGCTAAACAGCGCGTGGTAATCGTTGCCCAGTGCGGTTTTCGCCGCGCCGGTCAGCGTGGCAGCATCAATGATCAATTCAGGTTTTTGCGCGCTGGCATCGATCAGGCCATCGGCCAGTACCAGACGCCCTTCAGCATCGGTATTCATCACTTCAACTTTTTTACCGTTGCGATAGTGAATGATATCGCCAAGCTTAAAGGCGTTGCCGCTGATCAGGTTATCCGCGCAGCACAGATACAGCTTTACACGCTTGTTCAGGCCACGGGTGATGGCAAACGCCAGCGCGCCGGTGACCGTTGCCGCACCGCCCATATCGGACTTCATTGAGTCCATAAATGCGCTTTGCTTGATGCTGTATCCGCCGGAGTCAAAGGTAATTCCCTTGCCAACCAGGCAGGCATAAACTGGAGCTTCTTTGTCGCCAGTCGGGTTGTAATCCAGCGCCAGCAGCACCGGCGGACGTTCAGAGCCTCGACCCACGGTATGCAGCCCCATGTAGTTCTGCTCGCGCAGATCTTCACCTTTGGTGATACGGTACGAGACGTTGTCGCAGGCCACGCCGCACAGCAGGTCTACCGCGCGTTGCGCCAGCTGTTCCGGGCCCAGCTCTTCTGCAGGTGCGTTAATGGTATCGCGCACCCAGTCAATAATCTTCAGACGGTTATCCAGCTCTTTGCGCTGCGCCTCGTCCAGAGCGGCCCACTCAACTTTGCGGGTGCCTTTTGGTCCTTTGTAACCCTGCCAGAACGCCCAGCTACGTTCGGTATCCCAGCCTTCACCATCCAGTTGGACATGTTTAATACCCAGGCCGTCAATTTTACGCGCGGCGCGCTGGATAAGGCTGAGATCATCTTTTCCGTTCAGGTGCAGGGTAATACCGTCATTATTAATGCTGTATGTCGCCTTTTCACCCCAGCGAGCATCAGCGGGTTGCGTGGAAAGCGTAATTTTCATGGCTTCTGTCATTTTATTTATCCTTATTTCGCGCATACAGGAAAACGGGCCACCCGTGGGCAGCCCGTTGACTTATTCGGCTTCGTCCAGCCAGACCAGTAAAATGGCCTCAAGGATTTTTTCGTTCGATGCCTGTGGATCATCATCGAACTCTTCCAGGTCACAGATCCATTGGTGCAGATCGGTGAAACGAACGGTCTTGGGATCGAGATCGGGGAACGCGTCGTACAACGCCTCGCCGATTTCGCGGCTATCGGTCCACTTCAGTCCCATACTACCCTCTGTTAATGCTCACGTGCATGATTGATTGTGTAACGTGGGATTTCGACCACTAAATCGTCCTCGGTTACCCGTGCCTGACAGCTTAAACGGCTCTCCGGCTCCAGTCCCCAGGCTTTATCCAGCATGTCGTCTTCTTCTTCTGTGCTTTCCGGCAAAGAATCAAAACCTTCACGTACAATGCAGTGGCAGGTCGTGCAGGCACAGGATTTTTCACAGGCGTGTTCAATCTCGATACCGTTACGCAGGGCAACGTCGAGAATGGTTTCGCCGGTCTCAGCTTCCAGAACTGCGCCATCGGGACAGAGATCCTGATGAGGCAAAATAACAATCTTTGGCATATTAAACCTCGTCCACGGAATGGCCTTTCAGCGCGCTACGGACGGATTTGTCCATACGGCGAGCGGCGAATTCCTGGGTTTGTTTGTCTACGTTTTTAATGGCTTGTTCTATCGCGTCAACATCGTCACCCTGTGCTACCTCGCTCAAGTGCGCAGCAGCGGTGTCGATAGCCTGACGTTCTGCGGCGCTTAACAGCGCGGCATCAGCGTTCAGCGCACCGGATAAACTCTCCAGTACGCGTGCCGCTTCGACTTTCTGTTCTGCCAGCATACGAGCTTTAACGTCCTGCTCGGCAAAACTCATCGAATCCTGAATCATGGAGGCGATTTCACTGTCGGTCAGACCGTAGGACGGTTTGACCTGAATCGAGGACTCAACGCCGGTGGATTTCTCCATAGCGGTGACGCTCAGCAGCCCATCAGCATCGACCTGGAAGGTCACGCGGATATGCGCGCCGCCTGCCGGCAACGCCGGGATACCGCGCAGCGCAAAACGCGCCAGTGAACGACAGTCCTGCACCAACTCACGCTCGCCTTGCATCACGTGAATGGACATCGCGGTTTGGCCATCTTTAAACGTGGTGAAGTCCTGCGCGCGCGCCACCGGGATAGTGGTGTTACGCGGGATCACTTTCTCCACCAGACCGCCCATGGTTTCCAGTCCCAGAGACAGCGGGATAACGTCCAGCAGCAGCATTTCGCTGTCCGGTTTATTCCCGACCAGAATATCCGCCTGGATTGCCGCACCGATAGCGACCACTTTGTCCGGGTCGATAGAGGTCAGCGGCGTACGGCCAAAGAATTCACCGACGCGTTCACGTACCAGCGGCACGCGCGTTGAACCACCGACCATTACCACTTCCAGCACATCCTGCGGCTCAACGCCCGCATCTTTCAGCGCACGGCGGCAGGCCAGCAGCGTACGTTTAACCAGTGCGGAAATGAGTTCATTAAAGGTTTCACGGGTGATTTCACCCTGCCATCCCGCCACGTTAACCGTCACAGAATCGGCGTCGCTGAGTGCGATTTTCGCTGCAATCGCGGCATCCAGCAGCTCGCGCTGTACGCGGTTATCGCTGCGATCGGCAACGCCCGCCTGCTCGCGAATATAGTCGGCCAGCAGATGGTCAAAATCGTCGCCGCCCAGCGCGGAATCACCACCGGTCGCCAACACTTCGAACACGCCGCGACTCAGGCGCAGAATAGAAATATCAAAAGTACCGCCGCCAAGGTCATAGACCGCGATCACGCCTTCCTGACCGGAATCCAGGCCATAAGCGATCGCCGCAGCGGTCGGTTCGTTCAGCAGACGCAATACGTGCAGGCCCGCCAGACGCGCGGCGTCTTTCGTCCCCTGACGCTGTGCATCGTCAAAGTAAGCCGGAACGGTGATCACTACGCCATCCAGTTCGCCGGACAACGATTCGGTTGCCCGCGCGGCCAGCGCTTTCAGAATGTCAGCGGATACGCGCACCGGATTAAGCAAACCGGCAGCGGTTTCAATCATCGGCAGGCCGTTTTCGCTCGCCTGGAATGAATAAGGCAGATGTGGGTAACGCGCCTGGATATCCGCCAGAGAGCGGCCCATCATGCGTTTTACCGAGCTGACGGTGTTTGCCGTATCCAGCGCAGCATTGGCGCGGGCATCGTAACCGACCGAGTAGCCCTGCTGCTGATAGTGAACCACTGACGGCAACAGGTGGCGACCTTCATGATCTGCCAGCGTTTCGGCCTGGCCGCTGCGTACGGTCGCAACCAGGGAGTTGGTGGTGCCTAAATCGATACCGACCGCCAGACGACGCTGGTGCGGCGCGGCGCTCAGACCAGGCTCACTAATTTGTAATAAGGCCATTTTCGCTTCCGGAAATTAAAAATCGAGCAGTTTTTCTTCGAGTTGTTCTGCACTGCTTCGCAGTTTATCGAGAAAACGCAGCTTACGCACGGTATCTGCCGCTGCGTCCCACGTCTCGCTATCCAGCTGTTCAACCATCAGTTGATGGCGAACGTTGTACATTTCGCTGACGCGTTGCATAAACGCATCCAGCCGTTGATTGTCTTTTGCCTGTTCAATCTCGTCCAGCTCTTCGCGCAGCTCCAGCTGTTCCATCAGAAACGCGGTATCGCGCACCGTGTGCTGCTCGCTGCGGATATCAAAGCCGTGTAAAGACAACAAGTATTCGGCGCGCATCAAAGGATGACGCAGCGTTTGCCAGGCCTGGTTGATAGTGGCGGACTGCGAAACCGCAGCAAGTTGTTCCGCCTGAGAACCGCTGGCGAATTTATCAGGATGATACTGACGTTGCAGATCCTGAAAACGTAGGCTCAGCGCCTGAGTATCGAGCTGATAACGGGCCGGTAAGCCAAAGAGGGTGAAGTAGTCCATAACATTCTCAGGGCATCGATTCTCTGTTGTTCGATGAGGCAAAACCAGAGAGTCAGGTAAAACAAACCCCACGCGCAGGCGACCACGGTGGGGTTATCAGTAAGCGCGTTACACGTGGAAGCTTTCGCCGCATCCACATTCGTCTTTCACGTTCGGGTTAGTGAACTTAAACCCTTCGTTCAGACCTTCTTTGACGAAGTCTAACTGCGTACCGTCGAGGAATTGCAGGCTCTTACCGTCGATCACGACTTTTACGCCTTTGTCTTCAAACACGGTATCTTCAGCCGCCGGCTCGTCAACAAATTCCAGTACATAAGCCATACCTGAGCAGCCGGAGGTTCTCACGCCCAGACGCAGACCAAACCCTTTACCGCGGTTTGCCAGGAAGGTATTTACACGCGCTGCTGCACTGTCGCTTAAGGTAATCGACATAATAAAACCTCAACTCTTAATTATTTTGCTTCACGTTTGCTTTTGTAATCCGCAATCGCGGCTTTAATCGCGTCTTCAGCCAGAATAGAGCAGTGAATTTTCACTGGTGGCAGTTCAAGCTCGTCGGCGATATCGGTATTTTTGATCGCCTGTGCTTCGTCCAGAGATTTCCCTTTTACCCATTCGGTAACCAGAGAGCTGGAGGCAATAGCGGAACCGCAGCCGTAAGTCTTGAAACGCGCGTCTTCAATGATACCCTCATTGTTGACTTTGATCTGCAACTTCATCACGTCGCCACAGGCCGGTGCACCCACCATGCCGCTGCCC
This sequence comes from Citrobacter sp. 21OH12SH02A-Citro, assembly GCF_027919895.1. Classification (NCBI taxonomy): domain Bacteria; kingdom Pseudomonadati; phylum Pseudomonadota; class Gammaproteobacteria; order Enterobacterales; family Enterobacteriaceae; genus Citrobacter; species Citrobacter sp. 21OH12SH02A-Citro. The sequence goes on along the minus strand of NZ_CP114801.1, from coordinate 1,326,320 downwards.
ACGTTCTCGTCGCTGTTGTCAAAAGAGCCCACGTTACGTGGATTCTCGTAATGATCGATTACTTTTTCGCTGTAAGCCATGTTGAATTCTCCTTATGTGCGCCGAATTAGTGATGAGACCATTCAATACTGTTCAGATCCACGCCCTGTTTGAACATTTCCCACAGCGGAGAAAGGTCGCGCAGGCGGCCAATGGAGTTGCGAACCAGATTGATGGCGTAGTCAATCTCTTCTTCGGTAGTGAAACGACCTAAAGAGAAACGAATTGAGCTATGTGCCAGCTCGTCGGTCATCCCCAGCGCACGAAGCACGTAGGATGGCTCCAGGCTTGCAGAGGTACATGCAGAACCGGAGGATACAGCCAGGTCTTTCAGCGCCATAATCAGCGACTCGCCTTCAACAAAGTTGAAGCTAACGTTGAGAATGTTCGGTGCGCCCTGCTCGAGGTCACCATTGAGGTACACCTCTTCCATATCTTTCACGCCGTTCCACAGACGGTTACGCAGAGTGCGCAGGCGCGCCATCTCGGTTTCCATCTCTTCTTTGGCGATACGGTAAGCTTCACCCATCCCGACTATCTGGTGCACAGGCAGCGTACCGGAACGCATACCGCGCTCGTGACCGCCGCCGTGCATCTGCGCTTCAATACGAATACGCGGTTTACGACGAACGTACAGCGCGCCGATACCTTTCGGGCCATAAATTTTGTGGCCGGAGAAGGACATCAGGTCAACTTTCAGTTGGCTCAGATCGATAGGCAGTTTGCCCACGCTCTGGGTCGCATCAACGTGATAGATGATGCCGCGGGCACGGCACATTTCGCCGATGGTTGCGATATCCTGTACCACGCCGATTTCGTTGTTAACGTGCATGATGGAGACCAGAATAGTGTCGTCACGCATTGCCGCTTCAAGTTCTTTCAGGTCGATAATGCCGTTACGCTGTGGGGCGAGGTAGGTCACTTCAAACCCTTCGCGCTCCAGCTGACGGCAGGTGTCCAGCACGGCTTTGTGTTCGGTTTTGCTGGTGATGATGTGCTTGCCTTTTTTCTGGTAAAAGTTGGCTGCACCTTTAATCGCCAGGTTATCGGATTCCGTCGCACCGGAAGTAAAGACGATTTCACGCGGATCGGCACCGACCAGATCAGCGATCTGATTGCGGGCGATATCTACCGCCTCTTCAGCTTGCCAGCCGAAACGGTGTGAACGAGACGCTGGGTTACCAAAGTTTCCGTCCAGGGTCAGACACTGCATCATTTTCTCGGCAACACGCGGGTCCACCGGCGTGGTTGCGGAGTAGTCGAGATAGATCGGTAATTTCATTGCTCTATAAACTCCGTACATCGCTTCAATGCAAGGAACCAGGCAACCGGCTGGATGTACGACCGAGTTAACGGGGCGTCTGGCACCCCGGCCTGATTCTGAAATACTTTTTACGCTTCATCTTTCTGGCTGCCTTGATGCAACCAGAAGATATTGCGTAATTTTTATTAGGCACGCAGTTTGACGTCGATAGCGTCTTGCGTGCGGGTACTGCGTGGAGCGTCATGTGTGTGCTGGCGACCAGACACATCCAGGACTTCCTGATTATTCACCAGTTCGCCCAACGTAATGTTGTTGAGGAAACCGGTCAGACGATCGCTCAGATCGCGCCACAGCGCGTGGGTCAGGCATTTATCGCCGCCCTGACAACCGCCTTTGCCCTGGCAACGGGTCGCGTCTACAGACTCGTCAACAGCGCTAATCACTTCACCTACTGCGATGCTGCCAGCATCTTTACCCAGCAGATACCCGCCGCCTGGTCCACGTACGCTGGAAACCAGACCGTTTTTACGCAAACGGGAAAACAGCTGCTCCAGATATGACAGGGAAATTCCCTGACGTTCAGAAATATCAGCCAACGGTACCGGGCCCGTTTCGGAGTTGAGCGCAACGTCCAACATTGCGGTCACGGCATAACGCCCTTTTGATGTCAGTCTCATGTCTTACTTAGCCTCAAACTCGCCCCTGCCCGGGGTTTTTTATTGTAAAATGGGGGTATTGCATAGCAGGGGCAAGTCTGACATTCCCGACTAAATCAGTCAACTATTTACTTGACTAATTTAGTCAGGTATTTAACCTTCAGTGCCATTTTCATTTACCGGATGGCGCTTCGCTAATCCGGCCTGGAAATCGTGCAGCCATCCGGCATCAAGACGCTTACTTGCCTTTATTCTGCTGCTCTATAGAAGCTAAAATTCCGCGCAAAATGTTCAGCTCCTGGCTCTCAGGACGCGCACGAGTGAACAGACGGCGCAGCTTGTTCATCACCTGCCCCGGATGTCCTTCGCGGATAAACCCGGTCGACAGCAGCGTTTGTTCCAGATGACCGTAAAAACGCTCTAAATCATCGACCAGCGGATACTCAGCTTCTTCGTATTCTGCGGTCTTGTCGCTTTCCTGCGTTGCCAGCCAGGCCATGCGAACTTCATAAGAGATGACCTGCACCGCCATCGCCAGGTTGAGCGAGCTGTATTCCGGGTTCGCGGCAATGGCGACGTGATAATGGCACTTCTGCAGCTCTTCGTTGGTCAGGCCAACGCGTTCACGTCCAAACACCAGCGCCACCGGCGAGTTCGTTGCTTCAGAGACGCTTTTTAAACCGCATTCACGCGGATCCAGCATCGGCCACGGCAGCGTACGGGAGCGCGCGCTGGTACCCACTACCAGGCTGCAACCCGCCAGCGCTTCATCGAGAGTATCGACGATCTGCGCGCTGCCGATCACATCGCTGGCACCAGCCGCCAGGGCGATGGCCTGGGAGTCCGGTTTAACCAGTGGATTTACCAGCCACAGATTAGTTAAACCCATGGTTTTCATTGCGCGGGCCACAGAGCCCATGTTGCCAGTGTGAGAGGTTTCCACCAGCACGATTCGAATATTTTGCAGCATTGTATTTCTTCGGCTAAAGATTATTCGGGCATATTATCATAAAACGAAGACATATTCCGAACTCGCTGCTATACTCTGCGCCGTTTTCCCGTTCTTTAACATCCAGTGAGAGAGACCGATGCATCCGATGCTGACCATCGCCGTGCGCGCAGCGCGCAAGGCGGGTAATGTAATTGCCAAACACTACGAAACGCCAGACTCTGTAGAAACCAGCCAGAAAGGCAGCAATGATTTCGTGACTAATGTCGATAAAGCCGCCGAAGCGATTATTATCGAAACAATTCGCAAATCTTACCCACAGCACACCATCATCACCGAAGAAAGCGGTGAGCATGTTGGTGAAGATCAGGATGTTCAATGGGTTATCGATCCACTGGATGGCACCACCAACTTCGTAAAACGTCTGCCGCACTTCGCGGTTTCCATCGCAGTACGCATTAAAGGCCGTACTGAAGTCGCCGTTGTTTACGATCCAATGCGTAACGAACTGTTCACCGCAACCCGCGGCCAGGGCGCACAGCTGAACGGCTACCGTCTGCGTGGCAGCACTGCACGCGATCTGGACGGCACAATCATCGCCACCGGTTTCCCGTTCAAAGCGAAACAGCACGCCACTTCTTACATGAAAATTCTTGGCAAGATGTTTACCGAGTGCGCTGACTTCCGCCGCACAGGTTCTGCTGCGCTGGATCTGGCTTACGTTGCCGCTGCACGCGTTGACGGTTACTTCGAAATCGGTCTGAAACCATGGGATTTCGCCGCAGGTGAGCTGATTGCTCGTGAAGCAGGCGCACTGGTTTGCGACTTCACCGGCGGTCATAACTATATGGCGACTGGCAACATCGTTGCAGGTAATCCGCGCGTAGTGAAAGCCATGCTGGCTAACATGCGTGACGAACTGAGCGACGCGCTGAAGCGTTAATTCAGTACAGCCCGGTGGTGTCATGCTTACCGGGCTTACGTGTTGATACAGGCCGGACAAGGCGAAGCCGCCATCCGGCTTTGATTAAAACGGTCTAATCCCTCGCCCCACCGGCACCGCGCTCACCCACATCACTACCGCAGCAGCAATCAGCACCGCACCACCGGCTAATGCCAGCGTCGTCCAGCCAATCTGTCGCCACAGCACCGGCGCTTTATGTCCGCTAAGTCTCACCGCCAGCGAGCGGAAACTGTGTACCAGCAAAGCCAGTGACGTAATGGTCAAAGAGGTTCCTGCCGCCATCGCCAGCGCCGACGCCATGCCCCAGCTAAAAACGCCAACCACTTTGCTAAACAGTAAAACCATAATTGCCCCGGAGCATGGCCGCATTCCCATAGACAAAACGATCATCAGCCGGGCGCGCCAGTCATCACCGCTTTGCAGCTGTTCAGGATCAGGCAAATGCTGATGCCCACAGCCACAGCCCTCGTGATGCACATGGTGCGGCGTGAAGGCGGTAAATTTCGGGCGACGCAGCAACTGGCGCAATTTCTTCAGCGCACGGACGCACAATAAAACGCCCAACACGCCAACCAGCGCATAACTCCCTTTCTCCAGCCAGAAACTACTCATATGTAGCTGTCGTGCAGGCAACTGCAAAATGGTGAGCACCACAACCACCAGCCCGATGGCGACCAGTCCCTGTAATAAAGATGAGGCCAGCGTCAGGCCAATACTCGACCTCAGCTTCGAGGGATGCGTTGCCAGCCAGGTGGTAATGACGACTTTTCCATGTCCTGGTCCCAACGCATGCAGCACACCATAGAGAAAACTAAACAGCAGCAGCGATCCCCCGGCCTGGGCCGGATTGGCGGCAACGGCTTTCAGCAAACCGCTCATCTGCTGGTTAACGTCGCGCTGCCAGACGACACTTTTCATCATCACCTGCGGCCAGGCCTGCCATAGCCACAGTATGCCGACTGCAGCCAGCAGTAAAAACACCGCCAGCGGCCATAGCGTGAGCCAGCGGCGTCTGGCGGCGCGTTGTTGATAAACTACGGACATTGCAGCGTCACCGTCTGTGCAAACTGTTTACCCAATTCCATATCCTCCGGCGGTGCGTCTTCTTTATCCAGCGACTGCGCAAAGCTCAGCATTTGTTCATTCGGCGTCGGCGTATGTACTGAAATACGGCATTGCTGACTTATGGCCTGCGCCAGCCTGGCATCGCTGTCTTTGTCATAGCTCATATCAACGTAGTAGGTGGGGTCGAAGGTTGAAATGGTATATTTTTGACCGCTCAGCGGCTGAGCTTCCGCCAGCGGCAACACGAACGTCAGCACTGCCTGATGTTCTTCACGCTCCATGCCATATTCCGTCGGCCTGTTTTTAAACTTTACCTTTTTCCCGTCGTGCCACACTTCGGTGAAATAGTGCTGCCCGAGGACGTTGGCCATCACTTCTGCCGCCAGTTTTTTCCAGATCTCATCACCAGGTTTGGCATTTCCCGCATCGTAAAGCAGATCTGCCGAGGTGATTTCATCCATCGTCCAGCGCATTTTTAGCGCGACGAACTGGTCATTCTCGCTCACTATCTCGGTTTTCAAATGGATAAAGCTGTGGGGATGCGCACCTGCGCCAAAGGACAGGATCGCGAGAAACAACGTCATAATGATACGTTTAACGCCTTGCATGAGTTCTCCACGAGAAAAATCTACACCGCCACAAATAATGATGCCGTGTTTGGCGAAAGTGTGCTGAGGATACCATTGAACGAAAAAATGTTGAGCCTCCTTTTCCGGTATCGATTCAGTTCTCAATTTCAACAATTTCTTCTTCAGCAACATCCTCCCAAATACCTTTTCGTCGCCACAACTTAAGTAAAATGATAACAATTTGTTAATTTATGGTTTCATTTTAATGTTTTGTTAACACTGAATTTAAATCCCCGAGTGTATTTCCGCGCAAATTTAACCAATATTTAACCGTTTATTTTCCATAAAATTACAATAATGGGCATAGATCACATTCGCCAAACTTGTAATTCATTCCCTCTTCCATTCGTTGTTAACTTCACGCCGTGACATGTCCTGCCCCCTACGAAAGGTACAACTATGAAATTCAAACTCGCATTACTCAGTGCAACCCTGGTTTCTGCATGCATGTTGTCCGGCACGTCCTTTGCGGCGGAAAAATATGAAATTGCTGTGGTTGCCAAAGTCACCGGGATTCCGTGGTTTAACCGGATGGAAACCGGTGTTAATGAAGCAGCAAAAAAACTGGATGTGAATGCTTACCAGACCGGGCCTTCCACGCCGGATCCGGCACAGCAGGTCAAAGTGATTGAGGATCTGATAGCCAAAAACGTCAATGCCATCATCGTGGTACCGAATGATGCCAAGGTCCTTGAGCCAGTACTGAAAAAAGCGCGCGATAAAGGCATTGTCGTTCTGACGCACGAATCCCCGGATGAGCAAATTGGCCAATGGGATATCGAAACCATCGATAGTGAAAAATACGCGCAGGCTAACGTCGATGAGTTAGCAAAAAACATGGGCGGCAAAGGGGGTTACGCCATCTATGTCGGTTCACTGACGGTGCCGCTGCATAACGCGTGGGCGGATTATGCAATTAAGTACCAGAAAGAAAAATATCCGGAAATGTTTGAGGTCACTTCACGTCTGCCGGTCGCGGAAAGCATCGATAAATCCTACGCCACGACGCTGGACCTGATGAAAACCTATCCACAGATGAAGGGCATTATCGGTTTCGGCTCGCTGGGTCCAATCGGAGCGGGTCAGGCTGTGCAGAAAAAACGCGCCAAAGATAAAATCGCTGTCGTCGGGATCGCAATGCCAGCACAGGCTGCACCTTACCTGATGCGTGGTGATATCAAAAAAGCGCTGCTGTGGGATCCAAAAGACGCGGGCTACGCGCTGGTAACGGTTGCCGATCAGCTGTTGCAGGGCAAAGAAGTTAACGCCGACCTGAGTATCGATGGTTTAGGGAAAGCCGATATCGACACGGAGAAGAAAGTGATCCGCTTTAACAAGATCCTCGAAGTCACCAAAGACAACGCACAATCACTTGGTTTCTAAGGCTTTAGCCAACACCAGGGAACCTTAACGCCGGCCGTCTGGCCGGCGCTATCAACCAAACTAACACTCAGCGTCCATCCGGGCGCTCGCAGGGGTATTGTCCATGGCAGACACCACCGCATTTATCACTCTTGAGAATATCAGCAAACAATTCCCGGGCGTGCTGGCGCTGGATAACGTGAATCTGACGCTGAGAAAAGGCGAAGTTCACTGTCTGGCGGGTCAAAACGGCTGTGGTAAAAGTACCATTATTAAAGTGATCTCCGGAGTTTATCATCCGGAAAAAGGCGCGCAGATTTTACTCGATGGCAAATTGTTCCATCACCTGACGCCGCAGCTCTCTTCCCATTATGGCATTCAGGTTATTTATCAGGACCTGTCGTTGTTCCCTAACTTTAGCGTCGCGGAGAATATCGCGGTCAACCGCTATCTGCCCGGTGGCGATATCTGGGTACGTCGTGGCGCCATGAAGCAGCAGGCGCTGGCAGCCATGAAGCGCATCGGTGTGAACATCGATCCCGATAAAAAGGTTGAAAAACTCTCGATTGCCGACCGACAACTGGTCGCCATTTGCCGGGCGATTGCCGCCGATGCGCGTCTGGTGATTATGGACGAGCCCACCGCCTCACTAACCCGTCAGGAGGTTAATGGCCTGCTACGGGTCGTTAACGAACTAAAAGCTGCCGGAATTTGTGTAGTGTTTGTCAGCCACCGTCTGGATGAAGTGATGGAAGTGGCTGACCGCATCAGCGTGATGCGCGACGGCAAACTGGTGGGCACTTATCCTGCCAGCGAACTCGACAGCCACGAGCTGGCTTTCCTGATGACCGGACAACGCTTCCACTATAGCCCGCTGCCGGAAAGACCCGCTATTGAGCAAGAGCCCCTGCTGGAGCTGCGCAACCTCAGCCGCAGAGGCAAATACCAAAACATTAATCTGTCGCTGCACGGCGGCGAGATTGTCTCCATTGTGGGCCTGCTGGGCGCCGGACGCACCGAACTTTGTCTGAGCCTGTTTGGCATGACGCACCCAGAAAGCGGTGAGATTCGCATTAACGGCCAGCCGGTCACTCTTCGCAATAACCATGATGCCATCAAACATGGGATCGGCTACGTCTCAGAAGATCGCCTGACGCAGGGGCTGATCATGGAGCAGTCGATCTACGACAACACCATCGTCACGGTGTTTGATCAACTGCATACTGGCAGCGGCCTGCTCGATCATCGTAAAGCGCAAAAGCTGGTCGCCGACTTGATCCGCGAGCTGAATATCAAAGTGTCCGATCCACACCTGCCGGTTAAAACCCTTTCCGGCGGTAATGCCCAGCGTATCGCCATTGCCAAATGGGTGGCGACTAATCCCCGCATCCTGATCCTCGACTCCCCTACCGTAGGCGTAGATATCGCCAACAAAGAGGGTATTTACCAGATAGCCCGCGATCTGGCGGAACAGGGTATGGCGGTGCTGATGATTTGCGATGAAATCCCGGAAGCGTATTACAACAGCCACCGCGTGCTGGTGATGCGTCGCGGCAGGCTGGTGGCGGAATTTAATCCTCATCAGTGCCGTGAAGAGGAGATTGCTGAAGTGGTCGAGGTAATCAATGAATAAGATGCATCTCTCCCGTTTAATCGGGCAACATGAGTTTTGGCTGGGCCTGCTGGTTGTGGCCCTTGCCGTTGGGCTGAGCATCAGCACCGATGAGTTCTTGTCTTTGGGGAACCTGACGGATGTGGCTACCAGCTATGCGATTCTCGGCATCCTTGCCTGCGGGCTGTTTGTGGTACTGATTTCCGGCGGGATCGACATCTCATTTCCGGCGATGACCGCGATAGCCCAGTATGCGATGGCCAGTTGGGTTATCGGCCACGGCGGCAACTTCGCGCTGGCGTTAATCATCGCGATTGCGGTGGGTCTGCTGCTGGGACTTATTAATGGCTTCCTGGTCTACTGGCTGCGCGTTCCGGCCATCATCATTACCATCGCCACGTTGAACGTTTACTACGGTCTGCTGGTGTACGCCACCAAAGGCACCTGGCTGTACGGCTTTCCGGACTGGTTTATGAACGGCATCAATTGGTTCTCGTTCACCGCGGCGGATGGCTACGACTACGGCTTGACACTGCCCCTGCTGTGCCTTGCGGCTGTGATCATCTTTACCGCCGTGCTGATGAACTATACCCGTCTTGGCCGTCAGGTTTACGCCATGGGCGGTAATCGTGATGCGGCCTCGCGTCTGGGACTGAATCTGCTGAAGCTGCATTTCTACGTGTATGGCTACATGGGCATTCTGGCAGGCGTTGCCGCCGTGGTTCAGGCGCAAATCACCCAGTCAGTTGCGCCCAATTCGCTGCTCGGCTTTGAGTTGACGGTGCTGGCGGCGGTCGTGCTCGGCGGAACCAGCATGAGCGGCGGACGCGGCACATTAACCGGAACCCTGCTCGGCGTGGTTCTGCTGGCCTTCTTACAAAATGGCCTGACGCTGCTCAGCGTCTCCTCTTACTGGCACACCGTGTTCAGCGGCGCCATTATCCTGGTCAGCATTAGCGCCACGGCCTGGAACGAAAAACGCAAACTGGCAAGGGAGCTTTGAGATGAAAACAATCGCCAGATTTTTACCCGGTGATGCCATCATTCGTCTGCAATGCGTCATTATTGTGGTCGTCGCCCTGGTCTTCTCGGCCCTGCTCGGCAGCCGTTTTTTCAGCGTCGCTAACTTCCAGTCGATTGGCTCGCAACTGCCGATCCTTGGCATGCTGGCCCTCGGGATGGGTATGACCATGCTGACCGGCGGCATAAACCTGTCGATAATTGCAGGAGCGAATGCCTGCTCGCTGGTAATGGCGGCGATTATCGTCACCCATCCGGATAACCCGCTGTTTCTGGTGCTGGCGCTGCTGGCAGGCGCTGCCGTGGCGGTCGCAATCGGTACGCTCAACGGCGCGCTGATTGCCTGGGTCGGGGTTTCGCCGATTCTCGCCACGCTCGGCACGATGACGCTTATCTCCGGGCTGAATATTCTGCTTTCCAATGGGACAGTGATTTCCGGTTTCCCGACCGCCATTCAATATCTTGGTAACGCCACGATTGCCGGTATTCCGGTAGCGCTGCTGCTCTTTTTCCTGGTGGCAATCCTGCTGTGGGTACTGCTGGAGCACACCACGCTTGGGCGCAGTCTGTATCTCGTGGGTTCCAATGAACAGGCTACCCGCTACAGCGGCGTAAATACCGTCCGGGTACAAATTTCCGTGTACGTGATTTCTGCCCTGCTCGGCTGGGTCGCCGCCATTCTGATGATGGCGAAATTCAACTCGGCAAAAGCCGGATACGGTGAGTCATACCTGCTGGTCACCATCCTTGCCTCTGTCCTCGGCGGCATCAACCCGGATGGCGGTTTCGGGCGCATTATCGGCCTGGTACTGGCGCTGATTGTGCTGCAAATGCTGGAAAGCGGCCTTAACTTGCTGGGGGTCAGCAGCTATCTGACGATGGCGCTGTGGGGCGCGGTGCTGATCCTCTTTATCGCATTACAGAATCGTAAAGCCTGATTTCAGGAGAAAAAATTATGGCAAGTTACTTTATTGGTGTGGATGTCGGAACCGGAAGCGCCCGTGCCGGCGTGTTTGATCTCAACGGCAGAATGGTCGGCCAGGCCAGTCGGGCTATCGAGATTTACCGCCCGCAGGCCGATTTTGTTGAGCAGTCTTCCGATAACATCTGGCAGGCGGTGTGTAACGCGGTTCGCGATGCGATTAACCAGTCAGATATCAACCCAATCCAGGTGAAAGGTCTGGGCTTTGACGCTACCTGCTCACTGGTGGTGCTGGATAAAGAAGGTAAACCGCTGACCATCAGCCCGTCCGGGCGCAGCGAACAGAACATCATTGTGTGGATGGATCACCGCGCCATTACCCAGGCTGAACGCATTAACGCCCTGCATCATCGGGTGCTGGACTACGTTGGCGGCATTATCTCCCCGGAAATGCAAACGCCAAAGCTGCTGTGGCTGAAGCAGCATATGCCCAATACCTGGGCCAATGCGGGTTACTACTTTGACCTGCCCGATTTTCTGACCTGGCGCGCAACTGGCGATGACACACGATCATTGTGTTCGACAGTGTGTAAATGGACCTATATGGGCCATGAAGACAAATGGGATGCCAGCTATTTCCGCCAGATTGGGCTGGAAGACCTGCTGGAACATGATGCTGCCAAAATTGGTCGCTACGTGAAAACCATGGGTGAACCGCTCGGTCACGGGCTGTCCGCGCGCGCCGCCAGCGAAATGGGACTGATTCCGGGGACCGCGGTCAGCGTCTCGATAATCGATGCCCACGCCGGCACACTCGGTACGCTCGGCGCAAGCGGAGTTTCCGGCGAGGTGGCGGATTTTGACCGTCGTGTCGCGCTAATTGGTGGCACCTCCACCGGACACATGGCAATTTCCAAAGAGCCGCGTTTTATCGGTGGCGTCTGGGGCCCTTACTACTCAGCCGTACTGCCGGAATACTGGCTCAATGAAGGCGGGCAGTCAGCAACCGGGGCGTTAATCGACCACGTTATTCAGTCGCATCCGTGTTACGAAACCCTGCTAACGCAGGCTAAGTCTCAGGGGCAAACCATTTATGAAGTGCTGAATGCGCTGCTGCGTAAAATGGCAGGTGAGCCGGAAGATATCGCCTTTTTGACCCGTGACATGCACATCCTGCCCTATTTCCACGGCAACCGCTCGCCGCGCGCTAACCCCACGCTCACGGGAGCAATCACCGGACTGAAGCTGTCCCGCACGCCGGAAGATATGGCGCTCCAGTACCTCGCAACCATCCAGGCCATTGCGCTGGGAACGCGCCATATCATTGAAACGATGAACCAAAGCGGCTACACCATCGATACGATTATGGCCAGCGGCGGCGGGACGAAAAACCCGATCTTCGTTCAGGAGCATGCCAACGCCACCGGTTGCGCCATGCTGCTGCCTGAAGAGAGCGAAGCCATGCTGCTGGGCGGCGCGATGATGGGGACTATCGCCGCAGGCGTGTTCGACACGTTCCCGGAAGCGATGTCGGCGATGAGCCGTATTGGTAAAACGGTCACCCCGCAGACCAATCGCATTAAGCAGTACTACGATCGCAAATATCGGGTATTCCACGAGATGTATCAGGATCATATGAAATACCGCCAACTGATGCAGGAGGACGCATGAGTGACTCCTGGTCTCAGGCCACCGGCGTATTTCAGCTCTATAGCGATGCCCTCGCAGGTCTGGGACAACATCTGACTGAACCGGTCTGGCAGTCGCTAATGGCGGAGCTGCGCGGTTGCCAGGGGAAAATCGTCGTCACTGGCGTCGGTACATCCGGTATTGCGGCGCGTAAAGTTGCGCACATGCTCGCCTGCGTGGAACGTCCGGCGATTTACCTCAACGCGACGGATGCGGCGCATGGCGATCTCGGTTTTTTACGCGCCGACGACCTGGTCATTATGCTATCACGCGGGGGAAATTCGGATGAACTCACCCGACTGCTGCCCAGGCTGGCTGCGAGAAATGTGCCCATCCTGAGCGTGACTGAAAACGCCGACTCAGCCATTGCTAAAGCGTCGAGGCTGGTGATTTCCACCGGCGTCCAGCGTGAGGCCGACCCGTTGAACATGTTGGCCACCACCTCAATTTTACTGGTCCTGGCTATCTTTGACGCAGCCTGCGCCTGTCTGATGAGCGAAAGCGGTTACTCAAAAGAGACGCTATTGTCTGTACATCCTGGCGGTGATGTGGGATTAACGCTGAGCCGCGAGCAGTAACACCAGACCGCGCATTTCCACTCATCTTCTCAACCCGTCACCCTCAGGCGGGTTTTTTTTATGTCTCAATAGAAGATAAAACAGTGAAAAAGCCAGTTAACGCGCTGCGTTCCACTCCTGCTATCTGTTCCGCACGTTAAAAATTCTGTGACGCTCTCCAGCATTCCTGGTGGAAAGCATTCCATTCTCCAAATCTATGAGCAAACTTTAGCTATTCTTATCAAACATACTTACGGGAGATCCTACAGATGATGTCAACGCTTGCTCCACCATCTGTACTTTCCGCTCCCCAGCGCCGTTGCCAGGTGCTGCTGACGCTTTTCCTGCCAGGGCAAATCGCTACACCTCAAACCTTCAGTAGCCTCAATGGCGTTGATGATGCCACTGTTGAGGAAGATATTATTGGCGCAGGACTCGAAATCCAGCGCTATCACCGACTCGCGATTACCACCGCGCTGAATGGCGGCTATACGATCGAAGGGACCCCGCTAAATCAGCGCCTGTGTCTGTTGCAGTGGCTGCGCCGCGGTCTGCGGATCTGCCCGACTTTTATCGCCCAGCATTTCACACCCACATTAAAAATGGCGCTGAAACAACAAGGTATCGCGCGTACGCTGTATGACGACACCAATCTGCATGCGCTCATTAATCTGTGCTCCCGGCGCTTGCAGAAGCCGTTTGAGTACCGTGACATCCAGTTCCTGCGCCTGTATTTACAGTATTGTCTGCTACAGCATCACGCGGGAGTCACCCCGGAATTTAATCCGCTCCAGCAACGCTGGGCGCAATCCTGCGCAGAGTATCCGCTCGCTGAAGAAATTGGCCGCCACTGGCAGCGCCACGTCATGCAGAGTGCGCCGCCGGGCGAATCGCTGTTTATGGCGTTGCTGTTCTCAATGCTCCGTATCCCCGACCCTGTGCGCGATAACCACCAGCAGGATCGTCGCCTGCGTCTTGCTATTGCACGGCTGGTACTGCGTTTTCGCGAGTATGGCAATGTACGCTTCAGCGATGAGCAAGGACTGAACGATCAGCTGTATATTCACCTTGCCCAGGCGCTTAACCGCAGCGTGTTTGCCATTGGCATTGATAACACGCTGCCGGAGGAGTTCAGCCGACTTTATCCCCGTCTGGTTCGTACTACCCGCGAGGCGATACATGGCTTCGAAGCGGAGTACGATGTGCAGTTTTCAGAAGAAGAGATCGGGCTGGTCGCCGTTATTTTCGGTGCCTGGCTGATGCAGGAGAAGGATTTGCACGAGAAGCAGATTATCCTGCTGACCGGCAACAATGAACAACTTGAAGCGCATATTGAGCAACAGCTGCGCGAACTGACGCTGCTGCCGCTCAACGTAAAACATATGCCGATGCAGGACTTTCAAAAACAGGGTTCGCCGCGCGGAGTCACGCTGATTATTACGCCGTATACCACGCCGCTGCCGCTGTTTTCACCGCCGTTGATTCATGCGGAACTGGCACTTACCCCGCATCAGCAGCAGCAGATCCGCAAAATCCTCGAATCATAACGTTGCAGGCTGCGCCACCACCTTCGGGCGCAGAAAGATTGCCGGTAGCGCCACCAGCGCCATCACCCAGAATACGCCGTTGCCCAGATTCTGGTACAGGTAGCCTGCGAATACGGTCATGATGGCGATGCTGCCGCCCATCGCCACCGCAGAATACACCGCCTGCAAACGTATCACTTCGCTGCCCTGGCGCGTCGCGATATAGCGCATTGCCGCCAGGTGGCAGACGGTAAAGGTTCCGCAATGGAGGATTTGCACCACAATCAGCCACGGTAGCTCAGTGCTCCAGCCCATCAACCCCCAACGGGCCACGCCGCAAACGGCGGAAAGCAGCAGCAAATCGCGCGCGCTAAAGCGGCGGAATAGCTTGTGACTGAGCGCAAAAATAATCACTTCCGCCACCACGCCTAATGACCATAAATAGCCCACCGCCGAAGCGGAATATCCGGCAGACTGCCAGTAGATGGCGCTGAAACCGTAATAAGCGGCATGCGCACCTTGCAACAGACTCACGCAGGCAAGAAAACGCCAGCTTTGGGTTATCAACCCACGCCAGGCGGGCCATCCCGCGCTCTCCTGCTGACGGTTTTCCCCTGCTGGCTGCACGCTCGGGCGGATCATCATCCCCAATAGCATCGACGCGACGCCAAGCGACAGCAGGACCAGGATCACCCGATAGTCAAACAGACTGACCAGCTTGCCGGTCAGCGCGGAGCCAATCACAAAGGCAACGGATCCCCACAGTCTTACCCGACCGTAGTCCATGGTTATCTGTTTTTGCCAGGTGTTGGCCAGCGCGTCGGTCAACGGCACCAGCGGCGAGAAAAACAGGTTAAAGCCGACCATCACCACCATCAGCCACGCCACGTTGGTGCCCGCCCAGAAGGCCAGCGCAAACACCAGCGTCAACAGGGCCAGAATACGTAAAGCGGAGATCAGACGAGAGGGATCGCTTACGCGCGGCGCAATCAGCAAACTGCCGAGAAAACGGGCAATCAGCCCCGCGCCCAGCAGTAAACCGATGGTTTCCGGCGTCAGCCCCAGCCCTTCGAGCCAGACGCTCCAGAAAGGCAGAAAAATACCGTAGCTAAAGAAGTAGGTGAAATAACCGAGCGCCAGCCAGCGCGTGGAATGCAAAGCCATGGGTCCTCCCGTTTTAGAAGCCCTAGTCTAATGACACAAGCCGCATTCTGAAGAGTACTACTGTTCACATTTACCAGATAATTGTGACAAACATCACTTTTAACCAACACTGTTGGCTATCCGAATCCACAATCATTTACACCTGTACAATTTTACAGCAGAAGATGTGATGGGATGAGTAAACAGGAATGCAAGAAAGGAAAATATTTAGCTAAAAAACACGCAACTGAATATTAAGGGCTTAATATCATCACGAGTATAATACTTAGCAAAAACATTCGTTATTATAATATTTCACCCCTCACTAATTTAATATTATTTAATACAATGACAGTTAATTCGCTTATTTTTAATAAATATAATCTGAAAACATCACGCCTTAACTTGCTTATGCACGAATATCGAATACCATCGCCCCGCAATTAATTTTAACCTGTATGTTTTCATAAATTTAATTGTCAATAGGTTTATCGGATAAGAGGGAATTTAATGAACAAAATTACAAAATCTATAGCAGTTAGCCTGATAGCGCTTTCTGCGGGAAGCGCATGGGCGACAGATGGCACCATTGAATTTACGGGTGAAATTCTAACCAGCACCTGTGAGTTTTCTAATGGCGATGTCATCAACGTAGAACTGGGTCACTACGCCGCTGCTCAGTTTAAAAGCGTCGGCGACCGTTCCCCGGCGATTCCGGTTGATATTCCGTTAAAAAATTGCCCAACCACCCCGTGGGAACACGTTGATGGTACAACGGACAACTCGTTCCAGGTGTGGCTGGAAACGCGTGCAGGCGGCACCGTGGCCAATCACGACGATCTGGTCGCCGTTAGCAGCCTGGATACCCCTGCAACCGGAGTGGGTATCCGTATCGACAGAGCCAGCGACGGCCAACAAATGTCGCTGAATAAGCTCACCACGCCGAAAGTTAGTTTTACCCCGGAAGCCGATGGCACCACTACCGTAGGGCTGCAAGCCTATTACGTCTCCACCGTTGATTCATCACTGATCACCCCTGGGGAAGCCAACGCCAGCGTGGATGTCACCATAGACTACCGCTAATTCCCGTACGTCGTCTCTTTTCTTCCAGCAAGGACGGAAAGAGACGTTTTCTGACGTCTGGTTAAGGATGACTGTGATGAAAAAACACACTATTCTCGTATTATCGATGCTGCTTGGCGGCTGGGTCAGCCAGTGCCTCGCGGGTGGAATTGTGCTAGAGAGAACTCGCGTCATCTACGATGCCGGGAAAAAAGAGGCCGCCCTGCCGGTGGCTAACCGCAGCGAGAACCTGCCCTATTTATTACAGTCGTGGGTCGATAATGCGCAAGGAACGGCGCGTGGTCCTTTTATTATTACGCCACCGCTATTTCGTCTGGATTCAGGCAGCGATTCATCACTACGAATAATTAAATCATCTGAAAACATCATTAATAACAAAGAATCACTTTTCTTTATTAACGTCCGCGCGATCCCGGCAAAAAGCCAGTCTGCCGACAGCGATAATAATATGCTGACCCTGGTATTTAAAACGCGTATCAAACTATTCTATCGGCCAGCCAATTTAACGGGTAAACCTTACGATGCCTATAAATCTCTCGAATATAAATATAGCAATAATAAGTTAGACATCTATAACCCATCAGCTTATCACGTCGTCTTTGCCGGTATTGCGCTCGGGAAAACCGATCTCACCAGTAAAATCGACTATATCGCTCCCGGCGAGCATAAACAGATCGAGGTTCCCGCTTCTGCAGGGAAAACGGTGCAGTGGGCAGCCATTAACGACTACGGCGGGGCCACCAAAACGGAAACCCGAACGCTGCAATAGCCGTCCCCCACGTTGACCACACGATAATAGCTCTCAAGGAATGACAAGCGAAATGGTGCAATTAACACCGCATTTATTAACCACGAAACGGCTCTCTGTCTGGATACATTGCGCGATTGTCAGCGGATGCCTGAGCGCATGCCAGGCCTGGGCCAGCGATCTCTATTTTGACCCGGCGCTGCTGGAAACGGAGAAAAGTGGCCAGCGGGCAGTGGATCTCAACGTATTTTCTCAGAATAACGCCCAGCTCCCTGGTGAATATATTGTTGATATTTATATTAATAAAAAGAAAACGGTACAACGTACGCTGCCGTTCATCGCCGGTAAAGACCACCAGCTGATTCCTCAGTTCACCCTTGGGCAGCTACGTGAGTTAGGCTTTAAGATCGACAACTATCCGCAGCTTGCGGAGCAGGACAACCGTACGATAATTGCCGATCTGGCGCAGGCCATCCCCGGCAGCGTCTCTCAGTTCGACTTCAACCATAGCCGGCTGAATCTCAGCGTGCCGCAGATTGCATTGTACCGCGACGCCCGCGGCTATATTGACCCCTCCCGCTGGGACGACGGTATGCCGGTGCTGTTTACCAACTACGCCTTTAGCGGCTCGCAGAACCAATACGACAGCGATAACACCCAGCGCCAGTATCTGAATATGCAAAACGGCGCCAATATCGGCCCTTGGCGGCTGCGCAATTATTCCACCTGGACGCACAACGATAACGACACACGCTGGGAGAGCATTAATAGCTGGTTGCAGCGGGATATCAAAAGTCTGAAATCGCAGCTGGTAATGGGCGAGAGCGCAACGGAAGGCACGGTATTCACCAGCTATCAGTTTACCGGCGTGCGGCTGTACTCCGATGAAACCATGCTACCCAACAGCCAGCGCGGCTTTGCGCCGACCATTCGCGGTATCGCCAACTCCAGCGCTATCGTCACGGTACGGCAAAACGGCTACACCCTGTATCAAAGCAATGTCCCGGCCGGCGCTTTTGAAATCAACGACCTCTACCCCTCTTCCTTCAGCGGCGATTTAGACGTCACTATCGAAGAGGCCGACGGTAGCGTGCGGCACTTCGTCCAGCCGTTCTCCGCGCTACCGCAGATGCAGAGGCCGGGATATCTCAAATACAGCGCCACCGCCGGGCGCTTTCGCGCCGCCAGCTCGCAGGACAGCAACGAGCCGGAGTTCCTTGAAAGCACCGCCAGCTATGGCCTGAACAACGTGTTGACCCTGTACGGTGGCCTGAATGCCTCGCAGGACTATCGGGCGCTGGCGCTGGGTCTCGGCTCTACGCTCGGCGAACTTGGGGCGGTATCAATGGATGTCAGCCGTGCGAATACCCAGCTTGATAACGATGAAAACTATCACGGCTACAGCTGGCGTACCCAGTACATCAAAGATCTACCGGAAAGCGGCACCAGCGTGTCAGTAAGCTACTATCGCTACACCAGCAGCGGTTATTTCAACTTCTCCGACGCCAACCAGAAGGACATCAGCGCCGACGACCGCCTGCGCGATGAAGCTCAGTTCACCGTCAGCCAGTCGCTGTTTTCTGGTATCAGCTTCTACGCCTCCGGCTCGCAGCAGAAGTACTGGGATCGCGGGGGGCAGGATAAAAACCTGTCCATCGGTCTGAACGGCAATCTATGGGGCGTGAGCTATAACCTCAGCGGCCAGTTCACCGATTCGCAGGACAGCGACAACGATCGGACGCTGTCGCTCAGCCTGAGCGTACCGCTGGATCGCTGGCTGTCGCATGCGCGGGCAACCTGGCGCACCACCGATCAACGCGATCGCGCCACACAGCACGAAGTGGGTATCAACGGCTCGCTGCTGGAAGACCGTCGACTGAGCTATAGCCTCAAACAGCGGCAAAGCGAAGGCGGCGGCGGTGATAGCAGCAGCCTGTACGGCAGCTATCGCTCTGCCTATGGCACCATGAATGCGGGCTACGACTACAGCAGCGATAGCCAGCAGATGAGCTACGGCCTCTCCGGCGGTATTGTCGCCCATCCCCACGGCGTGACGCTGTCGCAGCCGCTGGGTAATGCCTTTGCGCTGATTGACGCCAACGGCGCGGCAGGTATCCGGGTGAAAAACTATCCGGGCATCGCCACCGACTATTTTGGCTATGCCATTATCCCCTATCTGACCGCGTATCAGGAAAACGCCATCTCTCTCGATACCACTATGATGCCGGATAATGTCGATGTGACCGAAACCGTGCGTACCGTGGTGCCTAATCGCGGTGCCGCCGTAACGGCGCACTTTATTGCCCAGACAGGCTACCGCGTGCTGTTGAAACTCACCGATGCGCGAGGGAATGCGCTGCCCTTCGGCGCAGTAGCCAGCAGCCAGACGCAGCAAAGCATCGTCGATGAAGGCGGCGTGCTGTATATCACCGGCGTGAACAATCAGCCGCAGAGGTGGTCCGTGCGCTGGGGCAATCAGCCTGATCAACAGTGCCAGTTTACCTTCAGCCTGCAGGAAGATGCCGCTCGCAGCGCCGCAATACATAATGGGAACGCACTATGTCAATAAAGAATTCGTGGATGAAAAATGGGATTGCCGCCGCGCTGCTGGCGCTATCTATCGCCCCGGTCTACGCGGCGAACGGGTCCTGCGTCGCATCAGGTCCATCAGGTCGCTTTAACGCCGATGTCTCCAGCGACTGGACACAAGCCCAGAACGTCGCCGGAACCTCGCTGGAGCTGCCGACGCCACTCACGGGCGGTGCTTATCAAATTGATTGCGGCTGTGGCGCGGGTAGCAGAGTGGCGCTGTTCTATACGGTCACCAGCGCGCTATCCGGAAACGGTCAACTCAGCGGCTTTTACCATCTGAATGATAATCTGGATATTAAAACCGAAGTTGACGATATTCCCGGCGCCACAGCCGTCTTACCGACAAACCGTGACCCATTGAGAGAAAGCGGCTCGTATGGGATAAGCAGCGAAAAAGGCAGCGTATGTATCGACGATCCGGCGGAGACTCGCGCCGCGCCGGTGACGATTGGCGCACGTACCCGTTTTACGCTGTACGTCACCAAACCCTTCTTAGGTGAACTGGTGATTCCAGATACCCAAATCGCCTCCGTACGGGCCGGATGGAGCACGACGACCACCTCTCCGTCAATGAACAACCTGGGAGATATCGCCGAGCTGCACATCCAGGGGAGCATTACCGTGCCTCAGGACTGTAAAATCAACCAGGGCGACGTCATTCAGGTCGATCTCGGTTATATCAACACCAGTCGTTTCACTACCCTTAATGAGATGCCGGACGGCTATACACCAGTCAATTTTGATATTGACTACGACTGTGGCGATACATCAAGCATCAACAATGATATGGAAATGAGGATTGATGGCGATGATGTGCTTGATCAGTACACGTTAGTCGCCCGCCGCCGGGAGGCCGATAATATCCCGGACATCGGCGTGAGAATGGCTCGTATCGACGACACCCACATCAATATCCCGTTCACAAATGGGTTAATCGGTATCCATCCTTCCGGCCGGGGGGTCATCAGTCTGGAGGCATGGCCGATCAATCTCCTCGGTGGAACGCCAGCCCCAGGTAAATTTAGCGGTACAGCCACGATTACCGTTCTCGTGAAATAGCGCTTTACTCTATCCTCTGGCGTTGTGCCAGTTCGATGAATTGCTGCAGGGCGGGCTTTAGCTCGCCCTTCTTCCATGCCATCAACAATGCCAGCGTTGGCGCTTCACCGACGATTGACCGAAAAACCACCTGCCCGGTATTAAAATTATTCATATAACCGGGTATCAAAGTCACCCCCAGCCCCATGCCGACCAGATTCATGGTCACCAGAATATTGGTCGCTACCTGCACAATATTGGGCTGGCTTTCCTGCTGCTGAAACCAGTTTTTGACAATCATCGCTAGCGCCCCGGAATAAGCGGGATCGGTACTGACAAAATTTACGCCATGCAGCTGTTCTGCGGAGATCGCTTGCTCATTGGCTAACGGATGATTCACCGGTAACACCACGACCAGCGGCTCATGAATCAGCTCCAGATAATCCAGCTCCGGGCTGTACACCGGGTGACGCATTAAGCCCACGTCCAGTTCTCCGTTGAGGATCCTTTCTTCCTGTTCGGTGGTTATCAGGCTTACCAGCTCAATGTGTGTATCCGGTTGTTTTAAACGAAATAAGGGCAGCACTTTCGGGAGCAAATTCACCTCAGCGGAAGGGACAAAACCAATAGCGAAATGATTATCTTCCTGCCCCGTTTTACGGGCGCGAACTTTGGCATTTTCCGCCTGCTCAAGGATCGCCAGCGCATCCTGTAAAAAGCATTCCCCCGCCGCCGTCAGCGCAACTTTTCGCTTATCCCGCACCAGTAACGGAACGCCCACGCAGGTTTCCAGATCGCGGATCTGGCTGCTTAACGACGGCTGAGAGGTATGCAGCTTTTCTGCCGCCCGGGTGAAATTCAGCGCCTGCGCCACCGCCACAAAATAGCGTAAGTGCCTCAGTTCCATGCCCTTCTCCTTGTTATCGAAAAAATGTCTCAACTGGTAGAAATTTACTATTTCACAGATTGATAACTAACCAGCAACATCCTTATGGCACAAAAATAGAAGGTCAATACATCTTATCTTTCAGGATTAAAAAATATGACCACACCCTCAAATTTAGACATCTACCAACTGCTCGACACGCAAAACGGTCGTGTAACCCCACGGATTTATACTGACCCAGAAATTTACCAACTGGAGCTGGAGCGCATCTTCGGGCGCTGCTGGCTATTTCTCGCCCACGAAAGCCAAATCCCCAAAGCCGGTGATTTTTTTAACACCTACATGGGCGAGGATGCGGTCGTGGTGGTTCGCCAGAAAGACGGCAGCATCAAAGCGTTTCTCAACCAGTGCCGCCACCGGGCGATGCGCGTCAGCTACGCCGACTGCGGGAACACTCGCGCCTTTACCTGCCCGTATCACGGCTGGTCGTACGGTATCAATGGCGAGCTGATCGACGTCCCGCTGGAGCCTCGCGCTTACCCGCAAGGGTTATGCAAATCGCACTGGGGACTGAACGAAGTTCCTGGCGTAGAGAGCTATAAAGGGCTGATTTTCGGCAACTGGGACACCACCGCGCCCACGCTACGCGATTATCTCGGCGACATCGCGTGGTATCTCGACGGTGTGCTTGACCGCCGCGAAGGCGGCACAGAAATCGTCGGCGGCGTACAGAAGTGGACCATCGACTGTAACTGGAAATTCCCCGCCGAACAGTTTGCCAGCGATCAGTATCACGCATTGTTCAGCCATGCCTCCGCTGTGCAGGTGTTGGGGGCAAAAGACGACGGTAGCGATAAACGCCTCGGTGACGGACAAACCGCTCGCCCGGTGTGGGAAACCGCCAAAGATGCACTACAGTTCGGCCAGGACGGGCACGGCAGCGGCTTCTTCTTTACCGAAAAGCCGGATGCCAACGTGTGGGTCGACGGCGAAGTCTCCAGCTACTACCGCGACACCTACGCAGAAGCTGAACAGCGTCTGGGTAAGGTTCGTGCTCTGCGTCTGGCCGGTCACAACAACATTTTTCCAACGCTTTCCTGGCTCAATGGTACCGCTACGTTGCGCGTCTGGCATCCGCGCGGTCCTGATCAGGTTGAAGTGTGGGCGTTCTGTATTACCGATAAAGCCGCCTCTGATGAAGTGAAAGCCGCATTTGAAAACAGCGCTACGCGCGCTTTTGGCCCCGCCGGATTCCTTGAGCAGGACGACTCGGAAAACTGGAGTGAAATTCAAAAACTGTTGAAGGGCCATCGGGCGCGTAATAGCAAACTGTGCCTGGAAATGGGGTTAGGTCAGGAGAAACGTCGTGAAGACGGCATTCCGGGGATCACCAACTACATCTTCTCAGAAACCGCCGCCCGCGGCATGTATCAGCGCTGGGCTGATTTACTCAGCAGCGAAAGCTGGCAGGAAGTGCATGAAAAAACCGCCGCTTACCAGCAGGAGGTGATGAAATGAGTGCTTTAGTTTCCCTGGAACTGCATCACCGCATTACGCAGTTTCTCTACCATGAAGCCAGCCTGCTGGATGACTGGCAGTTTCGCGACTGGCTGGCACAGCTGGATGACGACATTCGCTATACCATGCGCACAACGGTCAATGCCCAGACGCGCGATCGTCGCAAAGGCGTGCAGCCGCCAACAACCTGGATTTTTAACGACAACAAAGATCAGCTTGAACGCCGTATTGCGCGACTGGAAACCGGGATGGCCTGGGCAGAGGAGCCGCCGTCGCGTACCCGGCACCTGATCAGCAACTGCCAGGTCAGTGAAACCGAAGTGCCGGATGTGTTCGCCGTGCGCCTTAACTATCTGCTGTATCGCGCGCAAAAAGAGCGCGATGAAACCTTTTACGTCGGCATGCGCATGGACAAAGTGCGCCGTTTACCGGGCGATGAGTGGCGCTTACTGGAGCGTGAGATCGTGCTGGATCAAGCGGTGATCACCTCCCATAACCTGAGTGTATTGTTCTGATGAGTCGTATTTATGCCTGCCCCGTAGGGGATTTGCCGGAGGGTGAAGCGCTCCGGCTCGACACCTCGCCCGTCATCGCGCTGTTCAACGTTGGCGGCGAGTTTTATGCCATTAACGATCGCTGTAGCCACGGTAATGCCTCGATGTCGGAAGGTTATCTGGAAGACGATGCGACGGTGGAATGCCCGCTGCATGCCGCCAGTTTCTGCCTGAAAACCGGTAAGGCGTTGTGTTTACCTGCCACCGATCCGCTGACCACCTACGCGGTGTACGTGGAAGGTAGCGATGTGTTCGTTGATATTCCAGAGGACGCGAGATGAGCGATTTACGCGATAACGTGGTCTTTATCACCGGCGGCGGCTCCGGTCTTGGCCTGGCGCTGGTCGAGCGTTTCATTGAGGAAGGCGCGCGGGTCGCCACGCTGGAACTTTCGCCAGCCAAAGTCGCCAGCCTGCACCAACGTTTTGGCGAACATGTGCTGGCAGTAGAAGGCAACGTCACCTGCTACGCCGACTATCAGCGCGCGGTGGATCAAATTCTGGCGCGCTACGGCACCCTAGACTGTTTGATCGGCAACGCCGGGATATGGGATCACAACGCCTCGCTGGTCAATACGCCAGCGGACGCGCTGGAGAGCGGCTTTCATGAGCTGTTTAACGTCAACGTGCTGGGCTATTTGCTGGGTGCAAAAGCCTGCGCCCCTGCACTTATCGCCAGCGAAGGCAACATCATCTTTACCCTTTCCAACGCGGCGTGGTATCCCGGCGGCGGCGGTCCGTTGTATACCGCCTCTAAACATGCCGCCACCGGGTTGATTCGCCAGTTAGCCTACGAGCTGGCGCCAAAGGTGCGCGTCAACGGCGTCGGTCCGTGCGGTATGGCGACCGATCTGCGCGGCCCACAGGCGCTGGGCCAGGGCGATACGTCGATTATGCAGTCGCTGACGCCGGAAAAAATCGCCGCCATTTTGCCGTTGCAGTTTTTTCCTGAGCCAGCGGATTTTACCGGCCCGTATGTGATGCTGGCGTCAAAGCGCAACAATCGCACATTGAGTGGCGTGATGATCAATGCCGATGCCGGTTTGGGCATTCGCGGTATTCGTCACGTTGCCGCCGGACTGGATCTCTGAGGAGGCGTTATGAGCCATAAAATTATCGCTATCGTCGGCGGTGGTCAGGCTGCGGCAATGGCCGCCGTCGCACTGCGTCAGCAAGGATTTAACGGCGAATTGCATCTGTTTTCTGATGAGCCGTATCTGCCCTATGAACGCCCTCCGCTCTCCAAAGCGATGCTGCTGGACGAAAATCCACAGCGACAGCCGATCCTGAACGCTGACTGGTGGCGGGAGAACAACGTACAGCTGCATCTTGGCGTCACGCTGCGTCAGATTGACCGCACCTCTCGCACGCTGATGCTCGCCGATGGTCAGTCCTACCGCTGGTCGCAGTTGCTGTTGGCGACCGGGGCCGCCGCCAGACCGCTGCCGCTACTGGATAAACTGGGCGAACGTTGCTTTACCCTGCGTCACGCCACAGATGCCGAGCGTCTGCGCGGTGCCTTGCTGCCGGGCAAGGCGATTGTGATTGTCGGTGCGGGCACCATTGGCCTGGAATTAGCGGCCAGCGCGATCCAACGCGGCTGTAGGGTGACGTTAGTGGAGCTGGCCTCAACGGTAATGGGTCGCAACGCCCCTGCTCCGGTGCGCGACTATCTGCTAAACCGCCACCGACAGGCAGGGGTGCGGGTGCTGCTCAACAGCGCCATTGAGCACGCTGAAGCGGGAGAGTTTCTCTCGCTTACCCTGCAAAACGGCGAGACGCTACAGGCCGATGCGCTGGTTTATGGCATCGGCATCGTGGCGAATGATGCGCTGGCTCGCGAAGCGGGGCTGGAGACGGCTAACGGTATTATCGTTGACTCCGCCTGCATCACCTCCGATCCCGCGATTTTTGCCGCCGGTGATGTGGCGATAACGCGCCAGCCTGACGGTTCGTTAGAACGGGTAGAAAGCTGGGAAAATGCCAATAACCAGGCACAGATTGCCGCTGCCGCAATGCTCAATCTGCCGTTGCCGGAGAAGACGCCTGGCTGGTTCTGGACCGACCAATTTAATGACAATCTGCAATTTGTTGGCGATATGCAAGGGCAAACATGGCTATGTCGTGGCAATCCGGATGACGGCAAGGCTATCTGGTTCCACCTGCGTGATGGGAAGCTAATTGGCGCAGTAGCGCTCAACAACGGACGCGAAGTGCGCGCACTGCGTAAGTTAATTCATTCAGGACGAGTAGTAAGCGAGGAAGCGCTGTGCGATGAAGGCGTAGCGCTGAAGTCGTTGTGATAGCAGCCTGATAAGCGCATTTTTGCCCAGTCAACAACGCCGGAATAAGTATAGAAGCCGCCGAAGTTGACGTTATTCCTGCCCGTTTCCGGGCAGGGAGTTTAATAAGACTGAATATTCAGAGTCATCTTTTGCCGCATGCTTTCGCCGCATGCCAACAGGGTTAACTGACCAAAATCCGGGCGATGGTGATCGTCAGGCGCATGGCTCATGGGTTCAAAACAGAAAAAATCGAATGCATATCCCTTATCAAATGCCGGATCGGAAACAAAAACAAAATAGCAGGGCGCAGGTGGCTCGGTAGTCATCAAAAGCTGATACCCCAAATCGGGTTGCTGGATTGCCGCAGCCCCATCCCAGCCGGAGAAACCATTATTCACCCAATGTTCAGGCAGCGGAGCGGGCTGATTGAAATCCAGCTCTTGCGGCAAGCTCTCCTGGTGCGCGCCGGTTAGCCAGTGTTCTTTCTCAAGCCAGTAGCCGTTGGCATGCGCCTGTATACGGGTTCCCGGCGACAGCGGGAAATAGGGATGCCAGCCCAGGCCAAACGGGAGCGAATCCCCCTCATTGGTGACGATCAGTTCAACCTCAACCCCGCTGGCGCTCAGGGTAAAAACCTGCTGCGCCGTATAAAGATAGACTCCCTGCCGATGGATATACTCCAGTCTGAGCTGCGTCGGAGAGTGTGCCACACAGCGCCAGCGATTCAGCCAGCCATCGCCGTGAAGGTAATGGCGGTCCCACTCAACGTTAGGTTGCAGCTGATGCTCTCCCGCCGGTGAGCGAAACCGATTTCCGCTCACCCGGTTACCGAACGGCACGAGGGGGAAACAAGACGATTCCACCGCAATTCCGCTTTTCAGGCCTGGGCGCAGCACGGGGCTCATTTCCCCCTGATGTTGCCACCACAGTCCCTCAATCGCCCCGCCCTGCTCCGCAACCTGAAGCCGCAGATTGCTATTTTCCAGCGTATAAAGCGTCATCTGGCCCCCTTAATCCGGAAAGTTAATAACCACTTTGCCGCACTTCCCGCTCGCCATCAGCGCATAGGCTTCCCCTGCCTGTTCAAGAGAAAAACGATGCGTAATCGCACTATGCGGCCAAAGCTTCCAGTCGGTCAGATCGCGGGCGCATTTCTCCATATGGAACAGGCTGGTTACCCAGGAGCCAATAATACGCCGCTGGTGATGCATCAGGTCGGCACTCACTTCAAATTCAACTTTCCCGGTTTCACCGATATAGACAACTCGCCCCCAGTCCGCTGTCGACTGCAATGCCAGCAGACGACCCGCTGCATTACCGGAACAATCCAGCGCCACGTCCGCGCCGCCGTGCGTCAGTTCGGCAATCAGCGCCGGTAGATTCTCCGTCGTGGCCAGGAATCCGTTGTCCATCACGCCCAGCTGTTTTGCCGTCGCCAGGCGATCTGGCAGCATATCGACGCCAATAACGCGCTTCGCCCCACGCCCCTTCGCCAGCATCATGGCCATCATGCCGACAGGCCCGAGGCCGACAACCAGAACGTTGTCACTGCCGGACACTTCACCACGCAGAATACCTTCGTAGGCTGTCCCAACGCCGCAGCTAATAAACGCCCCGTCTTCATAGCTCAGGGCATCCGGGAGATGAATCAGGTCTTTCTCTTCCGCTAATAAATATTCAGCATGACCCCCGTCGCGCTGCCAGCCGTAGGCGGCTTTGCCCTCCCCGGTACAGGAGATCGGAAAACCCCGTCGGCAGTTGGAACAGAATCCGCAGCCGGAAATATGGTAAACCAGCACCCGGTCACCCGCTTTGAAGTGTCGACAGCCAGCCCCGGTTTCAATAATTTGTCCACAAGGTTCATGACCGTTAACAAACCCCTGATACAATGGCTTATCCGGCGCAGCAGCAGTCCCCCGATGCTGATGATAAATATAATGAACATCGCTCCCGCAAATTCCTGATGATTTCATTTTAATGAGAACCTGATTGATACCCGGCGTTGGCACAGGAACCTCTCTGAGTTCAACGGTGGAATTTCCCGGTAAAAAAGCAGCCAGCATTGTTTTCATCATTCCCTCTGCATAAATTAATAAATATTAATGTTTAAGTTTACTGTTACGTTGGGTCAGCAATATATTCGCCAGCACTGCCACCACAATAATTAGTCCGCGAACAACCTGCTGGAAGAAAGAGTTAATTCCCAGCAGCACCAGTCCATTACCAATAAGGGTAATCACCAGTACGCCTAATAAAGTGCCAAACAGTGAACCGCGACCGCCGGACAGCGCGGTGCCTCCGACCACAACCGCCGCAATGACGTCAAACTCCAGTCCATTTGCCGCCCCCGCATTACCTGAGCCAAGCCTGGCGGCCAACAGAATCCCGGTAATGGCAGCCAGCAAACCGGAGAGCGTAAAAATCAAAATACGCACCCGCTTAACGTTAATCCCGCAAAGCTGCGCGGCGGTCGCATTCCCGCCGGTGGCAAAAACGGAGCGACCAAACGCAGTCTTGCGGCTGATAAAGACAAAGATGACGAACAGAATCAGCATAATGAGCGCCGACACCGGGATGCCAAAAAGCTGCCCACCGAGCCATTCCAGCACCTCATTTTCATCAATCGGTACCGGAAGCGCGTTGGTCATAAACAGTCCCATACCGCGTAAGGCGCTCCACAAACCTAATGTGGCCACGAAGCTTGGAACGCTAAATACGCCACGCAATACGCCAGCAAGCGTGCCCAGCGCGGCGCCCAGAATTAACACCATCAGGCAGGCAAGGCTAAGCGGCACCTGAAACTGTAACAGGAAGGCCAGACAGACGGAGATAAACGCCACCATCGGCCCAACACTCACGTCTATCTCACCGGAAATAATAATGAGCGTCATTGCCCATGCGGCAATCCCAATCGTCGCGGCATCCCGGAGGACGTTCATTTGGTTATTTAACGAAATAAATCCTGGCGCGTTCAATGAAAATACCAGATATAAAATAGCAATAACCACCAGCAAACCAATTTCATTAATATGATTGCTAATAAATTGCTTTGGCGCGGTACTTTTGCCTTGCGGCAGCGTTAATGATGAGGCAGACATCTGTTATTTCCTCAATAAACGTAATGGCTAGTGCGTGGATAGAATGGCCGACATTAATTCATCGACATTTACAGGGGCTAAAAGCTCGCGGGTAAATTCGCCGTTTTGCAGCAGCAAAATACGATCGCAAACTAAAGGCAGTTCTTCTATTTCGCTGGAAATGAAGATGACACTTTTTCCTTCTGCGGCCAGCTCACGCACGATACGATATATCTGCTGTTTGGCTTCGATATCGACGCCGCGCGTCGGCTCATCAAGGAGCAAAATTTCGCTTTCGGCATATACCCAGCGTCCAATGACCACCTTTTGCTGATTGCCGCCCGATAACGTCCCGATTGCGGTCTGCGTATTTGCCGCTTTTACCGTCATCCTGCTCATCACCGCCGCCGTCAGCGCCTGGATCCGCTGCCAGTTCAACACGCCACGCTGACTCACCTTGTGTCGGTTGGTCATTACCGTGTTTTCATCCACACCCAGTAGCGGAATGATCCCCGCTTCTTTACGGTTTTCCGGGGTATAGCCCACGCCGCTTTTGAGCATTGCGGCATAATCAGGCTGCGAAATATTCACGCCGTTCAGCGTGATTTCTCCGCGGGAAAATGACTCTAATCCAATGATTGCCTTGAGTAATTCGCTACGGCCCGATCCCAGCAGACCTGCAATCCCCAGGACTTCGCCCCGGTGCAGCGTAAAGCTAATATTATGTAGCTTTGGCGGATGGCATAATTGCGCAACCTGCAGAACCGGAGTCGTTAGCGAGATGCCGGGTTTAACCCGCGGGAGATCGATATGTTCCCTGCCCAGCATCAACGATACGATTTCCTGAGTGGTCGTGCTCTCCAGCGTAACATCCCCGGCGACCTGACCATCGCGCATGATCGTTGCGCAAGAGGCGATACGGCGGATCTCCTCCATGCGATGACTGACATAAATCACGGCGACGCCCAGCGCTGACATCCGTTTTACCGCGTTGATCACCAACTCAACTTCCGCATTAGCCAGCGAGCTGGTCGGTTCATCGAGAATAACCACCTGCGGCTGGCCTTTCATTACACGGGCAATCTCCACCAGTTGCTTTTGTGCCGGACTCAACGTCCCGACTAAAGCATCGGGTGGAACATCAACACCGAGAGCCGCCAGTGCCTCTGTCGCCTGGCGAGCCATCATAGTCTGATTAATCATGCCATTACGACGCGGCCATTGACCAAGACAGAGATTTTCAGCAACCGTCAATCCCTCAACCAGACTCAGCTCCTGGTATACGGCTCTGACCCCCAACTCCGCTGCGCGTCGCGTCAGCGTGGCATCGCTGCCCTCAAGGCGGGTTCCACCCAACCAAATTTCGCCGCTATCAGGACTTTCACTGCCGGTCAGCATACGAATGAGCGTGGACTTTCCCGCGCCATTTTTCCCCAATAGCGCCCGAACCTCACCTTTTGAGAGCATAAAATTCACGTTATCCAGCGCCACGACGCCGGGATAACGCTTATTTCCTGCGACTATCTTCGCGACCGGTGTCGACGTTTTTTCACTTGCTGTCATCACATCTCTACCTCAGTTAACGGACAAGAGTCATCAAGGCAGACCGTCGACATGCGTAGTCAGCCACTGCTTACCATCTTCAGATTTAACGTAGGTATCGATGTCCACAGGGATGATTTTGTTTGCCTGTGGGGTTTTATTAATCACATTCATGGTTTGTGCGAAAACGGCATTGCCCATTTTCTTACCCGAAATGTCGACAACGGCTTTCAGCACCTGATAGCTTTGCAATTCCTGAGCGATTTCCGTTGTCATATCCGAGCCGAACACGGCAATTTTGCCCGCTTTCCCTTGATTGCGGACCGCTTTAACCGCACCCAGCGTCGCCCCGCCGGACTCCCCCATAATGGCGTCCAGACTGGATGAGGAGATAATCAGCTTTTCGCCCACAGAGATGGCTTTATCGAGAACAGTTCCTTCCTGATTCGCGACAATCTGCATATCCGGAACGCGTGCTTTTAGCGCCTCTTCAAAGCCTTTACGCCGCTGCACACAGACCTCGAACGCTTCACAGTTAATTATCGCAATTTTTGGGGCACTGATTTTTTGTGCAATAAAATAATCAGCCGCGGCCTCCCCCAGCTTTTTACCAAATTCAACCGGATCGCCAACCAGGTAGGCAGAGACATACTTGTCCACGCCTTTATCATTGATACAGGTGTTGTAGCAAATCACCGGAATACCGGCTTCACTGGCCCGGCGAACCGCGCGGCTGCTGCCGTTTTCTGAAACGGCAGAGAGAATAATGGCGTCCACGTTGCGCGCGACCAGCGTATCGATAAACGAACTCTCTTTGGAAATATCGCCCTGAGCATTGGTTTCAATGAGCTGAATTTTTGCCTGATTCTCTAGTGCCGCATCCTGAACGCCCTGACGTACGCCAGCGTAATACCCCTGAGTATCAAGGTAGATTGCACCGACGGTAATCTCTTTCTCTGCGCTAAAGCCGGGGAATGAAATACTCAACAACGTTAACAGTAAATATGAAAAAAATGAGACTACCTTATTTTTAGACATACGTGCCTCCTGTAGGGTCAGGCATTTATTGTTGTTTAGCTTCGGCGGAACATAAGCGTCCGCCGGGCGATTTCACATATTCTAAACATCCCGAAGAAAGCGGCGGGTCAGGCCGCTCAAAGATTACAGTAAACGTTCTTTAGTTAATGAGGTGCAGCACGAAGGGCATTGTCTGTCGAAACAGCGCAGCTTTCGCCCAGGCGGGATTGAGCGCTTCCAGCTCAGATAGCGCCTGCTCGTAGCTTGCTCCGCCGCCCAGTCCTGCCGTCGCCAGGGAGCGCACAAGCAAACATTTCTCCTGATGCTGCTTTTGGATATCGGCATATAACGAGAGGAGATCGGGTTGGGATACCGCGAAGAAATCGGCCTCCACCTGCTCAGCCTCCATGTGTTGCGACCATTGCAGCATATCGTTGAAAAGCTGGTGGCTGGCCGCATTTTCACCCGTCATCCGCAAGGCAATACCTTGCCAGAAGAGGTAATCCACCGGCTGATCGTTGTAGTAGCTATGAATGTTGATCGTCCGATCGCCCCGCGCCGCTTTCTGGAAACACTCGACAGCACGTTCTTCCATACCCTGCTGCCGGGCGCAAATCCCCAGCCAGAACCAGATATCGTTATCGGTCTGACCCGGCAACCGTCCTTCGCTGAGGTTATCCGGGTAGTGCAGCGCGGCAGTCAGCAACGCTTCAGCCTGCTGCGGACGCTGGTGCTGAATATGCTGCCAGGCTCGCAAAAGGTGATTGATAATAAACTGACTGGTTATTTTTCCTTCGCCACCTTCCCAGGGATGAAACTTACGCGAAGAAAGGATCCCGGCCGCGTGATCCGTTTTCCCGGCGAGATGCCAAAGATGCAGCAGCTCCGCCGTTAAATCGTCGCGTTTCAGTGCCGTAGCGAGATTTGCCTCCAGCCGGGCAAGGCGTTTGCCTGGCTCTGCGGCAGTGAGCTTATCCAGCAGATCGCGCTCAAACAAAAGACGAGCGTCTTGCGGTTGTTGCTCACACGCTTTATCCAGATACGCCGTCGCCAGACTGGCATCAGACAGTTTATTCCACGCATGAATCGCCAGCCCTCGCCAGGCATCAGCAAAATCAGGGGCCATCTCAACACAGCGCTGCCACAGGTGAGTCGCTTTCTCATAGTTACGCCGGCTGTAGTGAAAGCAGGCGAGCAGGTGCTGAGCAAAATAGCACTCTGTGACATTTTCCAGCGCCGCCACTTCCGGCAGCAGATTGGGAAAACGCACAAAGTCAGGAAACACCTCGCGCGCGCGGTTTATCAGCGCAAGGCGCTCATTCCCCTCGCTCAAACTGGCTTGCAAATAGAGCGGTAGCGTTTTCTGGCAGTTAAGCGCGGTCAGGACGGCTTTCGCCCGCTCAGTCATTCCCCAGTCCAGCAATAATCCGGCGGTCTGCAAGGCGTTAATATCCCGCGACTGGCAGACGCCCACCCAGCGGGCCATGTCCGATTCGGCTGCAGAGATCGTCGCTTTCACCCACCAGAAAGTGGGATTCAGCGGATAGTCGCGCAGCAGGTTTTCGGTCAGTTGCAGTGCCTCGCCATGACGACCGGTGAGGTGCAGTAATAATGTTTCGAGAGACAGCACATCCTGGTTGGTCTGACACGCCAGCAGACTCTGCCGACAAAAATTCAGGGCATCATCGTAACGCTCATTTCGCGTAGCCAGCCTGGCAAGCCCATAATATCCGCCCGCTTTGCTGTTACCACTCCACACTGCGCGCCAAAAATCCTCCTGCGCATCGTGCCATTGCTGTAGCCGTTCTCTGGCGCTGGCGCGGATCAGGCTTGCCTGCCCGCACTGCGGATTTTTGTTCAGGCGATGCGCACGCGCCAACGCCTGAGTGGCATAATCGCTCGCTCGTACGTAGTCGGCGCGATTATATTCCAGCATCGCCAGCGCCAGATTGCAGCGGTAATCCAATGGATCCAGTTCAAGGCCGCGAAGGTAATAGTCGAAAGGTGAACGGCTGGCGTGGTGATATTGCTCCAGATGCTGGCCGATAAACCACGCCTCATCCACGCTGCCGATCTTATCCGCACTTAGCGGGGCTTTCGCCACTTCCGGCAGCGGTATCTCCTGCGGCTGATGTTCCTGATAACGCAATACGCTCCTGCCGTGGCGATCGGAAAGCGTTATCGTCAGACGAGCGGGATTAATCCCGGTTAACGCCCCCTGCACAACGGCGCATGGCATCAGCTCAATCACTTCATCCAGCAGCGGCTGCGGGTTCCCCTCTTCGCAAAGGGTAAGACGGTGGGCGGAGAGAGGAGAAATGGCATACACCCCCCAGGCAATCCCCTCGTCATCACGCTGTAGTTTAATCACCGCATCGCGCGAGGCGTTCTGTACCATGCCCAGCGAGTGGTAAGGCAGGAAGTATTGCTCAAAACGCTTTTCTTCAAATGGGTCAAGCCAGGTAAAATCCGGTTGGTTATCGGCAAAAATACCGGTCATCAGTTCGATATAAGGCCCATTCTCATCGGTCAGATTTTTATCCCATGCCTGACCAAATTCGCTATACCCCCAGCTCCACTGTTTTTTCCCCGGCGCGATATGATGATCCGCAACATGCAGAAGCCCGCCATTTTCATCATGGCACCAGGCGCCGACAAAATCGTATTCTGACTTTTCCGCCATGTAGGAGGTCGGTACCGGAACATTTTTATAGCGAGAGATATCAACACCCGCCGAATAGTCCACCTTGTAATACGTTCCGGTGGCGATCGGGAAGGCTGAAACCGCACGTTTGCCGTGATCAAACACCGCGGTGACATCCGGTGGAAAGACGCTTTGATGCCCGTCGCCACCTTTCACTGCCGGATTCGCCCACCATAAGAAATGACGCGGCGTGGCATTGCTGTTGTAGACGCGACTGCCAATCTCCAGCGCTGCACGTTGCGGGCGCAGAGTAAATCCGGTCATCACCTGCAGCCCATGCATCGGCTCCGTCTCGCCAACCCACACTGTTTTTGAGCCATCGTCATTTTCGCTAATCGTAAAATCCACCGGCATATACGTAGTGGGTCGATGGTGCTGCGGCCAGTTGAACTCGATCCCCCCGGAGATCCACGGACCAAGCAGCCCCACCAGCGCGGGTTTGATAACGTCATTGTGATAAACGAAATCACGCTGCCTCACCTTATCCCATGCGCGATGCACGCGGCCCCCGAGCTGGGGCAGGATCATGATTTTGATATAATCATTTTCCAGCCATACCGCCTGCCAGGCCTTTAACGTTTTATCCTCGCTCAGCGTATCCGTCACACCGTAGGGATATACGGCCCCGGAAGACCCCTGATAAACCCGATTCTCCAGAAACATGGGATGTACATCCTGCGCCCCCGTTTCATAGGTCGGAATATGTACCGTCTCCTGCCAAACGTTTACTGAACTCATAACGCCCTCAAAGTTAACAAGACATACTGGAGTGAAATAATGAGAGCAGTGTAATGGACAGAATTACGGGTTTTACGCACAATAATCACGCAATTTAGTTAACAAGGTTTAGTGTATGAAAGCCTGCATTAATAATCAGCAAATTCGCCATTACAACAAGGGTGTGCTGCTGGAGTACCTGTATCGCAAGAAACGAGCCAGCAAATCGACCCTCGCCCGACTGGCACAAATCTCGATTCCTGCCGTCAGCAATATTCTTCAGGAGCTGGAGGAAGAGGGACGCGTCGTAAATGTACCGGACGACCATCTGTCACGCGGCCATAGCAGCGGTGCCTGGCTTATCGCCCCGGAGGGTGACTGGACCTTATGCATGAACATCACGCCAACCAGTATCGAGTGCCAGCTTGGCAACGCCTGTCTGAGTCCAAAAGGCGACGTTGAATACCATGCGATTGACGCCCCCCATCCCCAGGCATTACTCGCGGCCATTGAGAAATGCTGGCATCAGTACCGTAAAAATTGGCCTAATCGAAAAATCAATCTGGCGTTGGCGGTTCATGGACAGGTTGATGCGGGAACGGGCGTATCGCAGACGATGCCACAGGCGCCCTGGAAACAGCCCGTGGAATTGAAATACCTGCTGGAAGAAAAACTCAACGTGCGCGTCATGGTCGATAACGATTGTGTGATGCTGGCGCTGGCGGAAAAATGGCAAAACGACGGTCAGTATCGGGACTTTTGCGTCATCAATGTCGATTATGGTATTGGCTCCTCATTTGTTATCAACGACCAGGTATGGCGCGGCAGTCTCTACGGCAGCGGACAAATCGGGCACACGATTATCAACCCTGATGGCGTAGCCTGCGATTGTGGTCGATACGGTTGTCTGGAAACCGTAGCGTCCCTCAGCGCGCTAAAAAAACAGGCGAGAATGTGGTTAAAAACGCGCCCCGATCTCGCTGATAATCCTGAAGCACTAACCATTGATGCCTTGATTGAAAAATGGCAACAGGGGGATTTACGCCTTCATGCCTGGGTTGAAGACTCGGCCAACGCCATCGGACTTAGTCTCTACAACTTCCTGAATACCTTAAATATAAATAATATTTTGTTATACGGTCGCAGCTGTGGCTTTGGGGAAGAGTGGCTGAATATCATCATCAGGCAGACGGGATTTAACCCCTTTGATCATCGTGACGCGACTCGCACCAGAGCAACCCAAATCGGCTTTGGCAAGCTGAGCCGCGCACAACAGCTGATGGGAATTGGTTATCTGTATGTGGAGGAGCAACTACAGACGATTCGTTGACCGGGATGAGCATTAAAAAAGGCCGCATCAGCGGCCTTTCGTTTTGCGTTAAGCAGAATTACGCGTAAACCGGGAAGCGTGCGCAGATATCCAGAACTTTACCTTTGACGCGCTCGATAACGGCTTCGTCATTGATGTTGTCCAGAACGTCACACATCCAGCCAGCCAGCTCTTTCACTTCCGCTTCTTTAAAGCCACGGCGAGTTACAGCCGGAGAACCGATACGGATACCGGAAGTCACAAACGGGCTCTTCGGATCGTTCGGCACGCTGTTTTTGTTAACAGTGATGTTAGCGCGGCCCAGTGCGGCGTCAGCTTCTTTACCGGTCAGGGTTTTATCAACCAGATCCAGCAGGAACAGGTGGTTTTCAGTACCGCCAGAAACCACTTTGTAGCCACGGTTCAGGAACACTTCTACCATCGCTTTAGCGTTTTTAGCAACCTGCTGCTGGTAAACCTTAAACTCAGGCTCCATCGCTTCTTTCAGCGCCACGGCTTTCGCCGCGATCACGTGCATCAGCGGGCCGCCCTGCGCGCTTGGGAACACCGCGGAGTTCAGCTTTTTGTACAGCTCTTCGTCACCGCCTTTCGCCAGGATCAGGCCGCCGCGCGGACCTGCCAGGGTTTTGTGGGTGGTGGTGGTCACTACGTGTGCGTGTGGAACCGGGTTCGGGTAAACGCCTGCGGCGATCAGGCCCGCAACGTGCGCCATGTCAACGAACAGGTATGCGCCAATGCTGTCGGCGATTTCACGCATTTTTGCCCAGTCAACAACGCCGGAGTAAGCAGAGAAGCCGCCGATGATCATCTTCGGCTTGTGCTCTTTGGCCTGCTTAGCCATATCTTCGTAGTCAATTTTACCGGACTCATCAATACCGTAAGGGATGATGTTGTACAGCTTGCCAGAGAAGTTAACCGGGGAACCGTGAGTCAGGTGGCCGCCTTGCGCCAGGTTCATACCCAGAACGGTATCACCCGGTTGCAGCAGAGCGGTGTAAACAGCGAAGTTAGCCTGGGAGCCGGAGTGCGGCTGTACGTTAGCGTAGTCAGCGCCAAACAGCTCTTTTGCACGATCGATAGCCAATTGCTCAACGATATCAACGTACTCACAACCGCCGTAGTAGCGCTTGCCCGGATAACCTTCAGCGTATTTGTTGGTCAGCTGAGAACCCTGCGCCTGCATAACACGCGGGCTGGTGTAGTTTTCGGAGGCGATCAGTTCGATGTGCTCTTCCTGACGTACTTTTTCCTGCTCCATAGCCTGCCACAGTTCGGCATCATAATCGGCAATGTTCATTTCACGCTTTAACATCCGCATCTCCTGACTCAGCTAACAATAGAATTTCGGCCTAAAAAGGCAGTCCCGTTGGACGACGGCGAACAGTATAACCGAATCATTCTTCGATAACAGGTCTTGACAAAGGATTTTACGCAAACGATTACCTTCACGGCACGCAAGGCTTTGGAGAACAAAGGTCTGCTGAATTTCAACGGATTTCTTTTCAGGTTTGTGATGCATATTTTTCACGATGTAACCTTTACAACGCAAAGTGACAAAGAACCATTTACAATGCAGGGGTATTTTTTATAAGATGTATTTGACATACATCATTAAAATTTCAGATAAAGGAAGACCGTATGCTTGACGCACAAACCATCGCTACAGTGAAAGCCACCATTCCCCTGCTGGTTGAAACAGGCCCGAAGCTGACCGCCCATTTCTACGATCGCATGTTTACGCATAACCCAGAGCTGAAAGAAATCTTCAACATGAGTAACCAGCGTAATGGCGATCAGCGGGAAGCGCTGTTTAACGCTATTGCCGCGTATGCCAGCAATATCGAGAACCTGGCGGCGCTGTTGCCTGCCGTTGAGAAAATCGCGCAGAAGCATACCAGCTTCCAGATTAAACCGGAGCAGTACAACATCGTAGGTGGCCATTTGCTGGCAACGCTGGACGAAATGTTCAGCCCGGGCCAGGAAGTTCTGGATGCATGGGGCAAAGCATACGGCGTGCTGGCGAACGTTTTCATCAACCGTGAAGCGCAGATCTACAGCGAAAATGCCAATAAAAATGGCGGCTGGGAAGGTACCCGTCCTTTCCGCATCGTGGCAAAAACCCCACGCAGTGCGCTTATCACCAGCTTTGAATTTGAACCTGTCGACGGTGGCGCAGTGGCTGAATATCATCCGGGGCAATACCTGGGCGTCTGGCTGAAGCCGGAAGGTTTCCCGCATCAGGAAATTCGTCAGTACTCACTGACCCGTAAACCCGATGGCAAAGGCTACCGTATTGCTGTGAAGCGTGAAGACGGTGGTCAGGTTTCCACCTGGCTGCACACCCATGCGAATGTGGGCGACGTCGTTCACTTAGCCGCACCTGCGGGCGATTTCTTTATGGACGTCGCAACCGATACCCCAGTCTCTCTGATTTCAGCAGGCGTGGGTCAAACCCCGATGCTGGCGATGCTGGATACGCTGGCAAAAGCGAATCATACGGCGCAGGTTAACTGGTTCCACGCGGCAGAAAATGGCGATGTACATGCCTTTGCCGATGAAGTGAATGAACTGGGCAAAACGCTGCCACGCTTTAGCGCACACACCTGGTATCGTGAGCCAACCGAAGCCGATCGCGCGAAAGGTGCGTTTGATAGTATTGGTCTGATGGATTTGAACAAACTGGAAGGCGCAATCAGCGATCCGGCGATGCAGTTTTATCTGTGCGGTCCGGTTGGCTTTATGCAGTTTGCCGCGAAGCAGCTGGTCGGCCTGGGCGTGAAAAACGAGAACATTCATTACGAATGCTTCGGCCCGCATAAAGTCTTGTAATTACTCATGCCTGATGGCGCTGCGCTTATCAGGCCTACGGGATATTGTAGGCCTGATAAGGTGTTTACACCGCCATCCGGCAAGCACGGCGCGGCTTAGATTGCCGCGTCGTCTTCTTCACCGGTGCGAATACGAATCACGCGTGCCACGTCGAAGACAAAAATCTTACCGTCACCGATTTTACCGGTCTGGGCAGTACGAATAATGGTGTCGACGCAGGTATCGACGATGTCGTCGGTGACCACAATTTCAATTTTTACCTTCGGCAGAAAATCCACCATATATTCCGCACCACGGTACAGCTCAGTATGGCCTTTCTGACGGCCAAACCCTTTCACTTCTGTTACAGTCATACCGGTAATGCCGACTTCAGCCAGCGCTTCGCGGACGTCGTCCAGCTTGAAGGGTTTAATAATCGCATCAATCTTTTTCATGCTATTCCTTGAAAAGGTCGCCTGTCTTTTGATCGAATAAAACTAACATAATCCGCAGATTTATTCTTTGAAATCGTTTGCATCCAGCTCATGGCGAGAGAGCAACTTGTAGAATTCGGTGCGGTTGCGCCCCGCCATTCGCGCCGCATGGGTCACATTGCCCTTGGTGATTTGCAACAGCTTACGCAGGTAGTTGAGTTCAAACTGGTTACGCGCTTCAACAAAGGTCGGCAGCGCGGTATTCTCCCCTTCCAGCGCCTGCTCCACCAGCGCGTCGCTGATCACCGGCGAAGAGGTCAACGCCACGCACTGCTCAATCACGTTAACCAACTGACGCACGTTACCAGGCCAACTGGCGGTCATTAGTCGTTTCATGGCATCGGTCGAAAAGGCGCGCACGAACGGTTTGTGTCGTTCAGCAGACTGGCGCAGCAGATGGTTTGCCAGCAGCGGAATATCTTCCGTACGCTCGGCCAGCGCCGGGATCTTCAGGCTCACCACGTTGAGGCGATAGTACAAATCTTCGCGAAATTCCCCCCGAGCCATCGCTTTGGGTAAATCGCGGTGGGTCGCGGAAACGATCCGCACATCAATATCGATATCGCGGTTACTGCCCAGCGGCCTGACTTTTCGCTCCTGCAATACACGTAGCAATTTAACCTGCAACGGCGCGGGCATATCGCCAATCTCATCGAGAAACAGCGTTCCGCCTTCCGCGGCCTGAAACAGCCCTTCACGATTGCTCACCGCGCCGGTAAAGGCGCCGCGCGCATGACCAAACAGTTCGGACTCCAGCAGTTGTTCCGGCAATGCGCCGCAGTTAATGGCAATAAAGGGCTTGTGGCTGCGCGGGCTGGCGTTGTGAATGGCCTGGGCAAAAACTTCTTTCCCAGTTCCGCTTTGGCCGTTGATCAATACGCTTACGTCCGATTGCGCCACCATGCGCGCCTGTTCCAGCAGGCGCAGCATCAGTGGGCTGCGGGTGACGATGGACTCACGCCAGCTGTCATCAGCGGCAGGCGCAGACTGTTCCAACGCCCCGTCGATCGCATGGTATAACGCGTCTTTATCCACCGGCTTAGTGAGAAAGCTGAACACCCCTTGCTGGGTCGCCGCAACGGCGTCGGGGATGGAACCGTGAGCGGTAAGGATAATAACCGGCATTCCCGGCTGCACTTTCTGGATTTCAGTAAACAGCTGCATGCCGTCCATTTCATCCATGCGCAGATCGCTAATAACCAGATCCACTTTTTCACGGTTCAGTACCCGCAACCCTTCCTGCCCGCTTTCTGCGGTTACGACGCTGTAGCCTTCGCTGGTCAGGCGCATTCCAAGTAATTTCAACAGGCCGGGATCGTCATCCACCAGCAGCAGATGCGCGGGCTTACGGCTTATCATGGCGTGACCTCATCGGCAGACGACGCTGCGCCTTCCTCGTTATCAGGTGGGGTGAGTTTATCGTTCCCGTGCGGCGCATCAGGGTTGTAACTACCGGCAGGTTTGCGCGTGGAAAGCTGGCGTTCGATATCGGTCAGATTCTCCAGCTTGCGGGTCGTGAGATCGAGCTGAGACTGCAAGTGTTGTTGCTGCTGACGTAACGTATCAAGATCGCTGTCTGATGCCTGCTGAAGCTTGCTGTAGCGCATACGCTCTTCGGCCAGTTGCAACTGCAACGTCTGACTGCTGCGCCAGACCTGATACAGCGGCCGTACCTGTGGCGGAATTTGCGGGCTTAATGCGTCGAGGCGCGTAACCGTCTCCCGCCTTTCAGGCGGCGTAATGTTGGCGTTATCAAGCAGGATCCCGCGCCTGAAAGCCCCCTGCCAGGTATCAGGCATCATCGTGCTGGCTTCACTACGCGCCTGTACCGGCATCAGGCGATTGGCGCAATCCATCGCCCGCAGCCAGTACAGCGGATTGGTCTCTGTGGGCTGACCAGACAGCGACCAGATATCGCTACAGTCGGTAGCAAGGTAGTCCGCCAGTTGATGAGGCGGAATTTTCTCCTGCGAAGGGTCGCCGATAATATGATTCACCGCGTTCGGGACGCAGCCTACCAGCGCCAGACACGGCAGGCTTGCGAGGATGACGCGACGGAAAAAATGTCGTTTAAGCATTCGGACAACAACGTATGGCATACTCACCAGACTTAGGTTTATTTTAGTGATTTTTCGCTGCAGATAGCGGCAGTTCTATGCGAAAACAAACGTTTTGCGCATGCTCATCAACCAGATACAGTTTGCCCCGCATACGGCGGATGCAATCTCTGGCAATGCTCAGCCCCAACCCGCTTCCTTTTACCGCCCCTTTTCGCTGATGGCTACCCTGGAAAAAAGGCTCGAAGATCATGGTCTGTTCTGCTTCTGGAATCGGTGTGCCGGTATTCATTACATCAATGTATACCATTGAGCCATGCAAACTGCTGCGGATCCAAATGTTACCGGATTCAGCGCCATAGTGCACCGCATTGGAATAAAGATTGTCCAGCACGCTCATCAATAGCATCGGTTCTGCCAGGCAGGCGTTCACCGCAAGCGCAACATCAGTATGTATCATTTTGGCGCGAGCGGGCAGGCTATGTGCAGAAACAACGCTTTCCACTAGCGGCGCGATTTCCACACGTTCAAGCTCAACCTCGTCATCCGCCAGCTTGCGGTTGTAATCGAGCAGTTGCTCAATCAGTTTTTGCAGGTTGCGGCTACTGTCATCAAGAATACCGACCACCTCTTTTTGCTCTGGCGTTAACGGCCCAACGACCTGATCGGCTAACAGCTCGGTACCTTCGCGCATGCTCGCCAGAGGCGTTTTTAGCTCATGGGACAGGTGGCGTAAAAACTGATGTCGTTGTGACTCTAGCCAGGAGAGACGTTCGCTCAGCCAGATAATGCGCTGGCCCACGGACCGCAGCTCCCGGGGTCCCGTAAATAATACGCTATCGCCCAGCGAGCGCCCTTCCCCCAGACGATTGATCATTTTTTCTATGCCCTTCACCGGACCGATTATCATGCGGGTAAACAGCAACACCATCGCCAGGCTGACAAGAAACAGCACCAGCGCCTGCCAGCCAAAGAACTGCCCACGTTCGGCGATTTCCTGCTGTAGCTGCTGCCCACGAGAAAAGACGACCGTGCGCGTCGCTTGTACCATTTCAGTATTGGCACTGGCGAAAGCGTCCAGCCGCGCCGCCGCCACGCTATCAGGACCACTGTTGGTGCACTGTAACTGCGCGAGATCGTTGAGGTCCTGACGCAGTGCCTGATAAAGCTTGGTATCCGGCAACACGCCCGCATGCGCATCCAGCATGTCGCTGTAGCGTTTACGTTGGCTCTGGTAAACCTTAGCCAGCGTTGGGTCATCAAGCACACAGTATTGCCGGTAGCTACGCTCCATCTCCAGCGCGGCATTGGTCATCGCTTCACTGCGTCTGGCGTCAATCAGCGTGGTTTGGTTCGTCAGCGCCGCCTGCGCGCTCAGGGCATTCAGACTTTGCCACGCCTGCCAGGCCAAAACTAACAACGGCAGCAGGATAAGCAAAAATGCCAACGTAACCAATTGACGTAAAGATCGGGGGAAAACAGACCAGCGCTTCAAGGCGTTACTCTCAATGGACAGGAATAGGTTGATGCTAACTGAGGGGAACGTCAGATACAACAAAGCCGGGATTAACCCGGCTTTGTTGTGGAATAAGGCGGTGCCTAACTCGACGTTTCGCCCGAAGGTTGATATGAGCGATGCTAATATCAGATGTTGGACGGCAGGCACCTTGTTGTGCGTCATTCGAAGTTTATGTAGCACGTCCCGAAGGGGCTGACATAAGAAGGTGAATGAGCCACTGGGCAATATTATGCAGCATCTGTGCCAATATTCAAAACACTTTATTAACACAATGATAAATATAGAAAATGTTCTTATTCACATGAAAAATAATTTTGGCTATTTTTCACCCTTACTGTCGCCAATCAGCAACACTTGCAGCACTTAAAAACAAATTCATTGTAAATCATATAATTAAATGTCTCTTTTTAGCGACAACGTAACCCCACCTATGTCGGGATTTCCCGACACTTAAACGCATTGTCGGATAGCGGCATACAAAATGACAGACAAAAAAAAGCCCCTTACACAGAGGGGCTTAAAGGTTATCGAGCTGATTACCCGAGCTGTTTACGCGCGTTGCGGAAGATACGCATCCACGGGCTGTCCTCGCCCCAGTTTTCCGGGTGCCAGGAGTTGCTCACGGTACGGAATACGCGTTCCGGGTGCGGCATCATAATGGTGACGCGACCATTTTCAGTAGTAACGGCAGTAATTCCGTTCGGCGAACCGTTCGGGTTAGCCGGGTAGGTCTCGGTCACCTTACCGAAGTTATCAACGTAGCGCAGCGCCACCAGTCCCTTACTCTCCAGCGCGGCCAGATGCGCGCCGTCACGCACTTCCACACGGCCTTCACCGTGAGAAACGGCAATCGGCATCATCGAACCAACCATATCGGCAAGCAGTAAAGACGGGCTTTGCGTCACTTCGACCAGGCTGAAGCGGGCTTCAAAACGATCGGAGTGGTTACGCACAAAGCGTGGCCACAGCTCGCTTCCCGGGATCAGTTCACGCAGGTTAGAC
The DNA here is from genome assembly GCF_027919895.1 of Citrobacter sp. 21OH12SH02A-Citro. NCBI lineage: Bacteria > Pseudomonadati > Pseudomonadota > Gammaproteobacteria > Enterobacterales > Enterobacteriaceae > Citrobacter > Citrobacter sp. 21OH12SH02A-Citro. Next base: position 1,281,953 of record NZ_CP114801.1, on the reverse strand, counting down.
ATCATCTGGCAACCGTTACACACCCCGAGCGCCAGCGTTTGCGGGCGATGGAAGAAGGTTTCGAACTCATCACGGACGCGGTTGTTGAACAGAATCGACTTCGCCCAGCCTTCCCCTGCGCCGAGCACATCGCCGTAAGAGAAACCGCCACAGGCTACCAGCGCCTGGAAGTTACCCAGACCGATGCGTCCGCCCAGCAGGTCGCTCATATGCACATCGATGGCGTCAAAGCCCGCACGGTGGAAGGCAGCAGCCATTTCAACGTGGGAGTTCACGCCCTGCTCGCGCAGCACGGCCACTTTTGGACGCGCGCCGGTAGCGATGTACGGGGCGGCAACATCTTCGTTGATATCAAACGACAGTTTAACGTTGAGGCCAGGATCGGCATCGTTGGTTTTCGCGTCGTGTTCCTGATCGGCACACTCCGGGTTGTCGCGCAGACGCTGCATCTGCCAGGTGGTTTCCGCCCACCACATGCGCAGCGTGGTGCGGCTTTCGCTGAACACCGGCTGACCGTTGGCGCTCAGGGTGAAACGGTCACCCGTTACCGCCTGGCCAAGATAGTGCACGCAATCTGCCAGGCCATGTTGTGCCAGCAACACCTCAACCGCTTCACGGTCAGCAGCGCGAACCTGGATCACTGCGCCCAGCTCTTCATTAAACAGCGCCGCCAGACGATCGTCACCCAACGAGTGGATATCAGCGTCAATACCGCAGTGACCGGTGAAGGCCATTTCCGCCAGCGTAACCAGCAGTCCGCCGTCGGAACGGTCATGGTAGGCCAGCAGCTTACGCTGCGCGACCAGCGCCTGAATGGCGTCGTAGAAGCCTTTCAGTTGCTCAACGTTACGCACGTCGGCAGGCTTGTCGCCCAGTTGACGATAAACCTGTGCCAGCGCCGTCGCGCCCAGCGCGTTGTGACCCAGACCGAGGTCAATCAGCAGCAGGGCGTTGTCTTCAGTAGAGAGCTGTGGGGTTATCGTGCGGCGCACGTCTTCCACGCGGGCAAAGGCGGTGATCACCAGCGACAGCGGCGAAGTCATTTCACGCTGCTCATTACCTTCCTGCCAGCGGGTTTTCATCGACATAGAGTCTTTGCCCACCGGAATAGTCAGGCCAAGCGCCGGACATAATTCTTCCCCAACGGCTTTTACCGCTTCGTACAGCCCGGCATCTTCACCGGGGTGACCCGCAGCCGCCATCCAGTTAGCCGACAGTTTAATGCGTTTGATATCGCCAATCTGCGTTGCCGCAATGTTAGTCAGCGCTTCACCTACCGCCAGACGCGCAGAGGCCGAGAAATCCAGTAGCGCAACTGGCGCACGCTCACCGATAGACATCGCTTCACCGTAGTAGCTATCCAGGCTTGCGGTGGTGACCGCGCAGTTGGCTACCGGGATCTGCCACGGACCAACCATCTGGTCACGCGCCACCATGCCGGTAACGGTACGGTCGCCGATCGTCACGAGGAACGTTTTCTCAGCGACAGTCGGCAGATGCAGCACGCGGTTAACCGCATCTGCAATCGAGATTTCGCCACGATTCAGGGCGTCGCCTTTGGCTTTCAGCGTCTGCACATCGCGGGTCATTTTCGGGGTTTTACCCAGCAGCACATCAAGCGGCATGTCGATCGGCTGGTTATCGAAGTGGCTGTCGCTCAGTGTGAGATGCTGTTCTTCAGTGGCCTCACCGATCACCGCATACGGCGCGCGCTCGCGCTTACACAGTTCGTCAAACAGCGGTAGCTGGTCAGCGGCAACCGCCAGCACATAACGCTCCTGGGATTCGTTACACCAGATTTCCAGCGGGCTCATACCCGGCTCGTCGCTAAGGATATCGCGCAGCTGGAACTTACCGCCGCGACCGCCATCGCTTACCAACTCCGGCATGGCGTTAGACAGACCGCCTGCGCCAACGTCATGGATAAACAGGATCGGGTTCGCATCGCCCATCTGCCAGCAGCGGTCGATAACTTCCTGGCAACGACGCTCCATTTCCGGGTTGTCGCGCTGTACCGAAGCGAAATCAAGATCGGCATCAGACTGGCCGGAAGCCATAGAGGAGGCCGCCCCGCCGCCAAGCCCGATGTTCATCGCCGGGCCGCCGAGGACGATCAGCTTGGCGCCAACGACGATCTCACCTTTTTGCACGTGATCGGCACGGATGTTACCGATCCCGCCCGCCAGCATGATCGGTTTATGGTAACCGCGTAGCTCTTCGCCGTTGTGGCTGTTGACCTTTTCTTCGTAGGTGCGGAAGTAGCCGGTCAGCGCCGGGCGACCGAATTCGTTGTTAAACGCCGCGCCGCCCAACGGACCTTCGGTCATGATATCGAGCGCGGTAACAATACGGTCCGGCTTACCAAAGTCTTCTTCCCACGGCTGTTCAAAGCCAGGAATACGCAGGTTGGAAACGGAGAAGCCCACCAGCCCGGCTTTCGGTTTTGCACCGCGACCGGTTGCACCCTCGTCGCGGATTTCGCCGCCGGAGCCGGTAGCCGCGCCCGGCCACGGAGAGATAGCCGTCGGGTGGTTGTGGGTTTCAACCTTCATCAGGATGTGGGCTGGCTCCTGATGGAAATCGTAGCGGCCGGTTTTGTGGTCGGCAAAGTAGCGGCCCACTTCAGAACCTTCCATTACCGCGGCGTTGTCTTTATAGGCAGACAGCACGTGGTCCGGCGTGGTTTCGAAAGTGTTTTTAATCATCTTGAACAGCGACTTGGGCTGCTGTTTACCGTCGATAACCCAGTCGGCGTTAAAAATTTTGTGGCGGCAGTGCTCGGAGTTAGCCTGCGCAAACATGTACAGTTCAATGTCGTTCGGGTTGCGTCCCAGTTTGGTAAACGCATCCTGCAGATAGTCGATTTCGTCTTCCGCCAGCGCCAGACCCAGACGCAGGTTAGCGTCGATCAGCGCCTGGCGTCCCTCACCCAGCAGATCAACACTGGAGACCGGCGCAGGCTGGTGATGGACAAACAGTTTTTCGGCATCGTTCAGCGCAGAGAAAACCGTTTCCATCATGCGGTCGTGCAGTTCGTCGGCAACCATCTGCCACTGCTCAGCGGTCAGCGTAGAGGCTTCTACATACCAGGCAATGCCACGTTCCAGACGGCTAATCTGTTGCAGGCCGCAGTTGTGGGCAATATCAGTCGCTTTAGAAGACCACGGGGAGATGGTGCCAGGGCGAGGCGTAACCAGCAGCAGTTTGCCTTCAGGGGCATGGCTGTGAAGAGCAGGACCATATTTCAGCAGGCGTACAAGCTGGGCGTGCTCATCCTCATTCAACGGTGCATTCAGATCGGCAAAATGGACGTACTCGGCGTAAATATTGTGGACCTGGAGGTTGGCAGCCTGAAAACGTGCCAGCAGTTTGTTAATACGGAATGCAGACAGTGCAGGTGAACCACGCAGAATTTCCATCATAAGTCTCTCGTCTTCTAAGCTTTCGGTGTGCCCAAGTGGGGGAAACGGGCGTCATTATAAAGAATCTACCGCGCCGACGAAACCGTTTGCGTCGAAATAAAATCACGACCGTCTCTTATCATCAAATGCGGTCTGGTTTCTGAATAAGTTGCCAACTGACGCAAGTTTAAGCAAAATGCCGCTCATTAATGACGACTTCACTTCTTAATCATCACCACAGCAGGCAGAGACAACGTACGGTTCAGAGAATTAACTAATTGAAAAAATTAAAGATTAATTATCTGTTCATCGGCATATTAACGCTGTTGTTGGCAGCGGCCCTCTGGCCATCTATTCCCTGGTTCGGTAAAGCCGAAAATCGTATCGCCGCCATTCAGTCGCGGGGAGAACTGCGCGTCAGTACCCTCGACTCGCCGTTAACTTACGCGACCCTCAACGGTAAGAAATTCGGCCTGGATTATGAACTGACTCAGGCGTTCGCCAACTACCTGGGCGTGAAGTTAAAAGTCACCGTGCGCCAGAACATCAGCCAGCTCTTTGACGACCTGGATAACGGCCATGCCGATCTGTTAGCCGCAGGCCTGGTATATAACAGCGAGCGGGTGAAAAATTACCAGCCCGGCCCAACCTACTATTCGGTTTCACAACAGTTGGTGTATCGGGTTGGGCAATACCGCCCGCGCACTCTTGCCACTGTGAACGAAAATCAGCTGACCATCGCCCCGGGACACGTGGTGGTTAACGATCTCCAGTTACTTAAAGAGAATAAATTTCCCGATCTGAGCTGGAAGGTGGATGACAAAAAGGGCACTACTGAACTGCTTGATGATGTTATCGCCGGGAAGCTGGATTACACCATTGCTGATTCCGTCGCCATCAGCTTATACCAGCGCGTACATCCTGAACTGGCCGTAGCGCTGGACGTATCTGACGAACAGCCGGTGACCTGGTTTAGTCGCCTGGACGATGACAACACGCTGTCTGCCGCCCTGTTGGATTTTTTTAACACCATGAATGAAGACGGCTCTCTGGCGCGACTAGAAGAAAAGTATCTCGGACATGGCGATGATTTTGACTATGTTGATACCCGCACCTTTTTACGCGCCGTAGACAGCGTATTGCCGGACCTTAAGCCGCTGTTTGAGAAATATGCGCAGGAGATAGACTGGCGACTGCTCGCCGCAATCTCTTATCAGGAGTCGCACTGGGACGCGCAGGCCACTTCCCCGACCGGCGTACGCGGGTTGATGATGCTGACCAAAAATACCGCTCAAAGTCTCGGACTGACCGACCGTACCGATGCCGAACAAAGCATCAGCGGCGGTGCACGGTATTTGCAGGATATGATGAGTAAAGTGCCCGATACCGTCCCCGAAGGGGAACGCATCTGGTTTGCGCTCGCAGCCTACAACATGGGTTATGCGCACATGCTGGATGCACGGGCGCTGACAGTGAAAACCAAAGGCAATCCGAACAGTTGGTCCGACGTAAAACAGCGTCTGCCGCTGCTCAGCCAAAAGCCGTATTACAACAAGCTGACCTATGGTTATGCGCGAGGCCACGAAGCCTACGCTTATGTAGAAAATATCCGTAAGTACCAGATTAGCCTGGTGGGGTATCTGCAGGAGAAAGAAAAACGGGCGCTTGAAACGCAGCAACTGGCGCAGGATTACCCGGCGGTGACGCCGGCAGAGCTAATAGGTAAAGATGAATTGCCGCTTTCGGCGTTTTTGTCTCAGACGTCGTCAAATTACCTGTCGCACTCCCCTTCCCTGCTGTTTTCACCGCAGAAAAAAGAGGACAAGTAGCCTCGTAGGCCTGATAAGCGCAGCGTCATCAGGCAATCAGACCGGCATTTACAAATTGGCGTTTTTTTTCAGCGCTTTGATTTCCTGACGACGCATGCGGAAGAAATCACTGAGCAACGTGGCGCATTCATCCCGTAGCACCCCTTCGGTCACCTCCACCCGATGATTCATTCCAGGGTGATGCAGTACATCCATTAATGACCCGGCAGCCCCCGTTTTCGCATCGCGCGCGCCAAAAACGACCCGGCCGATACGGCTGTGCACCATCGCGCCTGCGCACATCACGCACGGCTCCAGAGTGACATACAGCGTGGTATCCAACAGACGGTAGTTTTGCAGCACCAGGCCGCCCTGACGCAGCGCCATAATTTCAGCGTGGGCAGTCGGATCATGGTGACCAATCGGACGGTTCCAGCCTTCGCCAATCACGCGGTTGTTATGTACCAATACCGCGCCCACCGGGACTTCACGCTCATCCCAGGCGCGCTTAGCCAGCGTTAAAGCATGACGCATCCAGTATTCGTGGCTAAATTCAACTTCAGACAAAGGGGGTAACTCCAGTAATCAAAGCGGGCGCATTATACACAGACGCTATCGTTTACTCTATTCGAGTTGTTGCAGCTCTCCGCGCGGCGTGACGCGCCAGCGATGCTGGCAAAAAGAGAGCAGAGGATTGTCCTGATTACTGTCGCTGTAGCCACTGTAAAGCTGAAGCGGCGCACCAATGTGGCGTTCCAGTTGCGTCACTTTCTCATGGCCCAGACAGCGCAGAGGCAGCACCCACCCGCCGAATCCCCGCGCCATTTTACTGGCGATCAGATTGACACGCGGTAGCCACGGCGTGTCGAAGTACACCTGCTCGACCAGCGACTGCGGGGAGCCAGTGATAAGCCAGATTTCGGCGTCAGAGCTTAACAGGTAGGTTGTCAGCCGCTGCTGAACGAGCGGAAAGGCCGTCACGTTACTGCGAAACCAGCGCACAAAGTCAGCCTGATGCCCTTTCAGACGCGCCTCGCTACGACCAAAAGTGCATCCCCACAACAGCAGGCTCATTGGCCAGCGGGCGGCACGCCCTTGTATCAGCAGCGCCAGCGCAATCACCGGTAGCAGAGGCAGCACAAGCAACGCGTTCAGCGGCTGGCGACGCAGCAGATAACGTATAAAGCTACCGAACATATCCTGCTGGTGTAACGTGCCATCCAAATCAAAAAAAACAACGCGGCGCTGGTGATTGGTCAAACCTTATTCCTCTGGATCGTTGAACCCCAATAGCCAGGTAAACAGGAACCCGGCGATAACTGCTACCAGATAGCCTAACAGATAGAACATCACTTTTCCGGCAACAATCGTCAGTGCCAGCGGCAAACCGGAGATGCCAAAGGTGATAACCGTCGCCACCTTCCAGTAGCTAATCAGCGCCCCGCCTACCGCTCCGCCAAGGCAGGCACCGATAAACGGTTTACCCAACGGCAGCGTGACGCCAAAAATAAGCGGCTCGCCAATGCCCAGCAGCCCGACCGGCAGCGCTCCTTTGATCACTTTCTTTAGCCGCGCATTACGGGTTTTCATCAACACCGCTATCGCAGCCCCTACTTGTCCAACGCCTGCCATCGCCAGGATAGGAAAGAGCGCGTTATAACCGTGTGCCTGTACCAGCTCAACGTGGATGGGCACCAACCCTTGATGAAGTCCGGTGAGCACCAATGGCAGGAAAGTTCCCGCCAGTATGGCACCAACCAAGAAACCGCCGCGGTCGATAGCCCAGGATGCGCCGTGAGCGATGGATTCAGAAATCCAGCCTCCAAGCGGTTGCAGCGCCACAATCGCGATGGCCCCGGTAATGATGGTGGTCAGCAGCGGGTTAAGGATAAGCTCCAGCGATTCCGGCAACAGCTCGCGGAATTTGCGCTCGATCCAACACATCAGCGCAACCACCAGCAGCACTGCGATCACCCCGCCGCGCCCCGGCTGCAACGCTTCGCCAAACAGGGTAATCTGCGCCAGCTGCGGACTGGAGAGGATCCCCGCCATCACCCCGCCCATCGCCAGAGAGCCGCCGAAGACTTTGGCGGTATTCACCCCAACCAGAATATTCATGATGGCAAACACGGCGCTGCCAAATATGCCCATCAGCCCCAGCATATTCGGATAATGGGTCGCAAAATCCCCCACGATATCCGGTCGCTTAAGGATGTTTATAATGCCGGTGATCAAACCGGAGGCGATAAACGCAGGAATAAGAGGGATAAAGACGTTCGCCAGCTTGCGCAGCGCATCGCTCATTGGCGCTTTGTACTTCGCTTTGGCCTCTGATTTGGTGCGCTCGATATTATTCACATCTGCACGCTCGCCGCCACCGGCAATCAGGGAGCGCATGGCATCCACCACCTTGGCAGCTTTACCGGGGCCGACGATTATCTGATGCTGCGCGCCCTGCTTCACGTAACCGCTAACACCGGGCAGTTGCCTGAGACGGGGAATATCAATCTGATCGTCATCCTGAACTTCCACCCTGACGCGAGTCATACAGTTTTCCAGGCGCAGAATATTTTGCTCTCCGCCTACGCCCAGCAGAATGTCGCTGGCCAGCACCGCCGTCTTATCCATATACACCTCTTAGTGTTCTAACGCCGCGCGTAAAAAACCCTGGTGAGAGGCAAGCTTTTCACGGGCGGCAGCGGCATCCAGGCCGGTGAGCGCCATTAAAATCGCTGGCTTAACGTCAAAATCAGTCTGCTTTAACAGCGCTTGCGCCTGTTCACGCGCAATGCCGGTGGCTTCAACCACCATACGGCACGCCCGATCGACCAGTTTGACGTTGGTTGCCTGCATATCCACCATCAGGTTCTGGTACACCTTGCCAAATTTCACCATCGCACCGGTGGAGATCATATTGAGCACCAGTTTTTGCGCGGTGCCGGATTTCAGTCGCGTTGACCCGGTCAACGCCTCCGGTCCCACCACCGGGGAGATAGCAATATCCGCTTCATGCGCGACAGGAGAATCCGGATTGCAGGAAATAGCCGCCGTCGTACAACCCACCGAACGCGCATATTTCAGCCCGCCAATCACATACGGCGTGCGACCTGAAGCCGCCAGACCAACCACCAGATCCTGTGCGGTAAGGTTGAGTGCGCGCAGATCGTCTTCGCCTAACTGCGGGTTATCTTCCGCGCCTTCTACCGCCTTGAGCAGCGCGCCCGGCCCCCCGGCAATCAGCCCAACCACCAGACCATGCGGTACACCGAAGGTCGGTGGGCACTCAGACGCGTCCAGCACCCCAAGACGCCCGCTGGTACCTGCGCCCATGTAAATAATGCGTCCACCGGCTTTTAACGCGTTGGCTGCCGCATCGACCGCGCACGCAACTTGAGGCAGAGTTGCTTTTACTGCTTCCGCTACCAGCGTATCCTGTTGATTAAATCGATGAACCAACTCCAACGTTGAGAGCGCATCCAGATCCATGGTCTGTGGATTGCGGGTTTCTGAAACTAATGCACCGAGATTCATTTTTTGTTCCTTAGGAATTTTTAATTCATAATAATCTGTCATAATGGAATATTATATTCATCCAGGCGAGTGAAATTTTGTTTTGCAATCGCCATCACGTTTTCGCCAGGAGACAGCATGAACTGTTTAATTCGCATTCGTCAGCGTTACCCGGACCTCGCGCAAAGCGATAAAAAACTTGCGGATTATCTTCTTGCTCAGCCGGATACCGCGCGTCATCTCAGCTCACAGCAGCTGGCCTGTGAAGCAGGCGTCAGCCAGTCCAGCGTGGTGAAGTTCGCGCAAAAGATGGGCTTTAAAGGGTTTCCGGCGCTGAAACTGGCGATTAGCGAAGCGTTGGCCAGCAATCCCAACCCTCATTCCATTCCGGTGCATAATCAGATTCGCGGTGACGACCCCATGCGTATGGTGGGCGAAAAGCTGATTAAAGAGAACGTGGCGGCGATGCATGCGACGCTGGACGTCAACAGCGAAGAGAAACTGATAGAGAGCGTCACGATGCTGCGCTCAGCTCGGCGCATTATCCTGACCGGGATTGGCGCATCGGGTCTGGTAGCGCAGAATTTTGCCTGGAAACTGCTAAAGATTGGGTTTAACGCGGTGGTTGAACGCGATATGCACGCCCTGCTGGCGGCGGTGCAGGCGCTTTCACCCAACGATCTGCTGCTGGCCATTTCGTATACCGGAGAACGCCGCGAACTCAACCTGGCTGCGGATGAAACGTTGCGCGCCGGAGCCAAAATTCTCGCCATCACTGGATTTACCCCTAACGCCCTGCAACAGCGCGCAACTCATTGTCTGTACACGATTGCTGAAGAACAGGCCACGCGCAGCGCAGCGATTTCCTCTACCCATGCGCAAATGATGCTCACTGATTTACTATTTATGGCGCTGGTGCAGCAAGATCTGGAGCATGCTCCGGAACGCATTCGCCACAGCGAAGCACTGGTAAAAAAACTGGTCTGAGCAAAGAATGCGCGTATAATGCCCGCCCGATTTGTGATGTTTTGAGAGTTTCCTGATGGCCCTGTTAATCACTAAAAAGTGTATCAATTGCGATATGTGCGAGCCCGAATGCCCGAATGAGGCGATTTCGATGGGTGACAGCATTTACGAGATTAACAGCGACAAGTGTACGGAATGCGTAGGCCATTACGACACGCCAACCTGCCAGAAGGTGTGCCCGATCCCCAATACTATTTTGAAAGATCCGGCACATGTCGAAACGGAAGAGCAGTTGTGGGATAAGTTTGTACTGATGCACCACGCCGATAAGCTGTAACGTTGCCTGATGACGCTATGCTTATCAGGTCGACAAAACGTTAGCTCTCGATAATCACCGTGGCGCAGGCGTAGTGACGCTCATCGGCCAGCGTCACATGCATATGTGCGACGCCGAGTTTTTCCGCCAGTTTTAACGCCTCCCCCCATAACCGCAGGCGCGGCTTACCGAGTTCGTCGTTAAAGACTTCAAACTGATTAAACGCCAGACCGTTGCGAATACCGGTACCCAAGGCTTTTGCTGCCGCCTCTTTGACCGCAAAACGCTTCGCCAGAAAGCGCACCGGTTGCTGATGCGTCTCCCAGATTGCCCATTCGTTGTCGCTGAGCACGCGTCTTGCCAGACGGTCGCCGGAACGGGAGATCACCGCTTCGATGCGGGCAATCTCCACGATATCCGTACCTAATCCCAGAATCGCCATTAGCCACGCGCTTCCAGCATCAGGCGCTTCATTTCGACTACTGCATCTTTCAGACCACTCATCACCGCGCGGCCGATAATGGCATGGCCAATGTTCAACTCGTGCATTTCCGGGATCCGCGCGATGGCTTTAACGTTATGGTACGTCAGGCCGTGACCCGCATTCACCTTCAGGCCAAGGCTGGCGGCAAAGGTCGCCGCTTTGGCGATACGCGCCAGTTCGCTGGCCTGTTCAGCGTCGGTTTTCGCATCGGCGTAACAGCCGGTGTGAATTTCGATGTACGGCGCGCCGACTTCAGCAGCGGCCTTAATCTGTTCGTCATCAGCATCGATAAACAGCGAAACCAGAATGCCTGCGTCCGCCAGGCGTTTGCAGGCATCACGCATCTTGTCACGCTGACCAGCGACATCCAGGCCACCTTCAGTCGTCACTTCCTGACGTTTTTCCGGCACCAGGCAGCAAAAATGCGGCTTAGTCTCAACGGCAATCGCCAGCATCTCTTCGGTTACCGCCATTTCCAGATTCATACGCGTATCCAGCGTCTGGCGCAAAATGCGCACGTCGCGATCGGTAATATGGCGACGATCTTCACGCAGGTGCACGGTAATGCCGTCTGCGCCCGCCTGCTCAACGATAAACGCCGCCTGAACCGGGTCAGGGTATGCGGTGCCGCGTGCATTACGTAAAGTGGCAATGTGGTCAATGTTGACGCCTAACAGTAATTCGGCCATGGCAATCCATCCTCGTTAATCATTTTTTGTTTTTACTGCGCGTTTTGGCATAAATTGCCGGAACAGTTCCCGGCTTTTTAACGGCTTACCACCAAGATACGGCTTTAACGCCATGCGGGTAAAGCGTTTCGCGGCGCGAAGCGTATCAGCATCCGGAAATTCCCGCGATTCGAGTGCTTTCAGATGGCGTCCGGTAAAGGTGGCGTTATCAATCACTACGCTTGCGATAAACCCTTTTTCTTCCCGGTAACGATAGGTCATGGTGTCGTCCACCGGCTCGCCACTACCCGCACAGTGGGTAAAATCGACGCCGTACCCCAGATGTCCAAGTAAGGCCAGCTCAAAGCGACGCAGCGCAGGCTCTGGCGAACCCGTCGCGCCAGCCAGCGCCTGAATACAGTTGAGGTAGTCGAAAAAGAGTTCAGAAAAGCGGGTCTCATACTCAAGTACACGAGAGATAAGCTCGTTGATATACAAGCCGCTGTACAGTGTGATACCGCTAAGGGGGAGAGCCAGAGAAACGGCTTCGGCACTGCGTAAGGTTTTGACCTCACCACGTCCACCAAAGCGAAGCAACAATGGAGTAAAAGGCTGGAGCGCGCCTTTGAGATTAGAACGTTTGGAGCGCGCGCCTTTAGCCACCAGGCGCACACGACCCGATTCTTCCGTGAAGACGTCCAGCACGAGACTGGTTTCGCTCCACGGGCGGCTATGCAGGACAAAAGCGCGTTGCCATCCTTCCATCATACCCGCCGTCTTTCAAGCTGCAGGTGTGTTGGCTGCGCCCACTCACCCCAGTCACTCACTTGAGTAAGCTCCCGAGGATCTGCGGTCTTGCCGCCTTCCTGCACCTCGAAAGCCATAACCTATGAAAAATTAGACGTCGTCGCCGTAACCGAGGCTACGCAGCGCGCGCTCGTCATCGGCCCAGCCGGATTTCACTTTCACCCACAGCTCGAGGTGAACGGGCGCTTCGAACATCTCCTGCATGTCTTTACGCGCTTCGATGCCGATGGTTTTAATTTTGGCCCCTTTGTTGCCAATAACCATCTTCTTCTGCCCTTCACGTTCAACGAGGATCAGCCCGTTAATATCGTAACCACCGCGTTCGTTAGAGATAAAACGTTCAATCTCCACGGTAACGGAGTACGGCAGTTCAGCCCCCAGAAAACGCATCAGCTTTTCACGGATGATTTCAGAAGCCATAAAGCGCTGAGAACGGTCGGTGATGTAATCTTCCGGGAAGTGATGAATGGCTTCCGGCAGGTGCTTACGCACGATGCCCGCAACGGTATCAACATTCAGGCCGGTTTCGGCAGAAATCGGGACAATATCAAGGAAGTTCATCTGGCTTGCCAGGAACTGCAGGTGCGGCAGTAAATCGGCTTTTTCCTGAACGTTGTCCACTTTGTTCACAGCCAGAATAACCGGGGCTTTACCGTCGCGCAGCTTGTTGAGCACCATTTCGTCGTCCGGCGTCCAGCGGGTGCCTTCCACAACGAAAATAACCAGTTCAACATCACCAATCGAGCTGCTTGCCGCTTTGTTCATCAGGCGGTTGATCGCCCGCTTTTCTTCCATATGCAGGCCCGGGGTATCAACATAAATCGCCTGATACGCACCTTCGGTATGGATGCCAACAATACGGTGACGTGTTGTCTGAGCCTTACGTGAGGTAATGGAAATCTTCTGCCCAAGCAGATTATTCAACAGGGTGGATTTGCCGACGTTCGGGCGACCGACGATGGCAATAAATCCGCAGTAAGTTTTCTCTTCGCTCATTCCAGCTCCAGTTTTTTCAACGCCTGTTCGGCGGCAGCCTGCTCAGCCTTACGACGGCTCGAACCTGTGCCAACCACCGGTTCACTCAGGCCGCTGACCTGGCAGTGGATAGTAAATTCTTGATCGTGTGCTTCACCACGAACCTGCACCACCAGATAGGACGGTAGCGGCAGGTGGCGACCCTGCAAATATTCCTGCAGGCGCGTTTTCGGATCTTTTTGTTTATCGCCTGGGCTAATTTCATCCAGACGAGTCTGATACCAGTTCAGGATCAGTTGTTCAACGGTTTGAATATCGCTGTCGAGGAAGACGCCGCCGATCAAAGCTTCAACGGTATCTGCCAGGATCGATTCACGACGGAAACCGCCGCTTTTCAGCTCGCCTGGCCCCAAACGTAAACATTCACCGAGGTCAAACTCACGGGCTAATTCAGCCAGCGTATTGCCGCGAACCAGCGTCGCGCGCATGCGACTCATATCACCTTCATCCACACGCGGAAAACGGTGATACAGCGCATTAGCGATAACAAAGCTCAGAATAGAGTCGCCTAAAAATTCTAAACGCTCGTTATGTTTGCTGCTGGCGCTACGGTGAGTTAATGCCTGCTGCAACAGCTCCTGATGATTAAAAGTGTAGCCCAGCTTCCGTTGAAGCCGATTAATTACGATGGGGTTCATGCGATACCAATAAATGAATGCGTCAACAATTCAGCACACGAAACAGACCTGATATACGCATTTCGCTTAGCCATCCCGCTTCGGCTGAATGCATTTATACACAAACCAACGCTGTTTCGTGTGCCGTGGCAACCTGTCGGTGCCAACCTCAAACTTCGGGGGAATATTCTATACACAACGACAAGGGATGTCGTTAGTCTGCGGGAATTTATCCGAGAAATAATTCACGCTGTCGCCATAATGACGACAACGTGAACGATTATCAGCGATTAGTGAATGCCACCAATACGGCTTAAGCGCACACCGGTCGGCCATTCGCCTTCTTGCTTATCGAAACTCATCCAGATAGCGGTTGCTTTACCAACCAGATTCGCTTCCGGCACAAATCCCCAGTAACGGCTGTCCGCGCTGTTGTCACGGTTATCACCCATCATGAAGTAGTGTCCCGGCGGGACGATCCAGGTTGCCAACTGCTGGCCTGGCTGGCGGTAATACATCCCCACCTGATCCTGCGCGATTGGCACGGTCAGAATGCGGTGCGTTACCTCACCCAGCGTTTCTTTACGCTCGGAGAGGCGAATACCGTTATCTTTCGTTTCATTCAGCGGAACCTCAAAGAAGCCGCTGGTCGCTTCACCGCCGTTACGACGCGCAAATGTCTGCACAAAATCACTTGGCTGAACATCAGAGTACGTTACCGGCAGCGCGTTTTCACACGCCTGACCGGAACTGCATCCTGGCTGAATAGTTACCTCTTTCGCCACCGGATCGTACGTCACTTTGTCTCCCGGTAAACCGACAGCACGTTTGATGTAGTCCAGACGCGGATCTTCCGGGTATTTAAACACCACGATATCACCGCGTTTCGGATGGCCGGTTTCGATCAGCGTTTTCTGGTAAATCGGATCTTTAATCCCGTAGGCAAATTTCTCCACCAGGATAAAGTCACCGATAAGCAGTGTCGGCATCATCGAACCAGACGGGATCTGGAACGGCTCATAAATAAATGAACGCACCACCAGCACAATAGCTAAAACCGGGAAAACGGATGCCCCGGTTTCCAGCCAGCCTGGCTTAGGGGCCACTTTTTTCAGCGTTGCTTTATCCAGTGAATCACCTGCAGCAGCTTGCGCTGCTGCCTGACGCTCCCGGCGTTTTGGCGCGAAGATGAATTTATCTACGCACCATAAAATGCCCGTCACCAGTGTGGCAATCACCAGAATCAGGGCAAACATGTTCGCCATGCCAACTCCTTAAGATTATTTGCTGTCTTTACCGACATGCAGAATGGCGAGGAAGGCTTCCTGTGGCAGTTCGACGTTACCGATCTGCTTCATGCGCTTTTTACCCTCTTTCTGTTTTTGCAGCAGCTTTTTCTTACGGCTGATATCGCCACCGTAGCATTTCGCCAGAACGTTTTTACGCAGCTGCTTAACCGTTGAACGCGCGATGATGTGCGTACCAATGGCCGCCTGGATCGCGATATCAAACTGCTGGCGAGGGATCAGATCTTTCATCTTCTCGACCAGTTCACGACCACGGCTCTGGGAGTTGTCGCGGTGGGTAATCAGCGCCAGCGCATCGACACGTTCGTTGTTGATGAGAACATCAACGCGCACCATGTCAGACGCCTGGAAACGTTTGAAGTTATAGTCCAGCGACGCATAGCCGCGAGAAGTTGACTTCAGACGGTCGAAGAAGTCGAGTACCACTTCCGCCATCGGAATTTCATAGGTCAGCGCCACCTGGTTACCGTGGTAAACCATGTTGGTCTGTACGCCGCGCTTCTCGATACACAGCGTGATGACGTTACCGAGGTAAGCCTGCGGCAGCAGCATGTGACACTCAGCAATCGGCTCACGCAGTTCGTAAATGTTGTTCAACGGCGGCAGCTTGGACGGGCTATCGACGTAGATCGTCTCTTTCGCCGTGGTTTCGACTTCGTAGACTACGGTCGGCGCGGTAGTGATCAGATCCAGATCGTATTCACGTTCCAGACGTTCCTGAATGATCTCCATGTGCAGCAGACCGAGGAAGCCACAGCGGAAGCCGAAGCCCAGCGCGGTTGAGCTTTCCGGTTCATAGAACAGGGAGGCGTCGTTGAGGCTCAGCTTGCCGAGCGCGTCACGGAAGTTTTCGTAGTCGTCAGAGCTCACCGGGAACAGACCGGCGTAAACCTGCGGCTTCACTTTTTTAAAGCCTGGCAGCGGCTTGTCCGCCGGGTTACGCGCCTGCGTCAGGGTATCGCCAACCGGTGCGCCCAGGATGTCTTTAATCGCACAAACCAACCAACCCACCTCGCCGCATTTCAGCTCGGTACGGTCAACCTGTTTTGGCGTGAAGATGCCCAGACGGTCAGCGTTATAGACCTGACCGGTGCTCATCACTTTAATTTTGTCGCCTTTACGCATGGTGCCGTTTTTAATACGCACCAGTGATACGACGCCCAGGTAGTTATCGAACCAGGAGTCGATGATCAGCGCCTGTAACGGACCTTCCGGGTCGCCTTCCGGCGGCGGGATGTCGCGCACCAGACGTTCAAGAACGTCAGTGACGCCAAAGCCGGTTTTCGCCGAACAGCGAACGGCATCCGTCGCATCGATACCGACGATATCTTCGATCTCTTCCGCCACACGCTCAGGATCGGCGGCTGGAAGGTCAATTTTGTTCAGTACCGGCACTACTTCCAGATCCATTTCCATGGCGGTATAGCAGTTAGCCAGGGTCTGTGCTTCGACGCCCTGTCCGGCATCAACCACCAGCAGTGCGCCTTCACAGGCGGCAAGCGAGCGGGAAACTTCATACGAGAAGTCAACGTGGCCCGGGGTGTCGATAAAGTTAAGCTGATAGGTTTCACCATCAGATGCTTTGAAATCGAGCGTCACGCTCTGCGCTTTGATAGTAATACCGCGCTCACGCTCAAGATCCATCGAGTCGAGAACCTGCGCTTCCATTTCACGGTCAGACAGGCCACCGCAGATCTGGATAATACGGTCAGACAGCGTCGATTTACCGTGGTCGATGTGAGCTATGATTGAAAAGTTACGTATGTTCTTCATATAGTGTAATTATTGTGCCTTACGCCCGCCTGAGCAGGCTCTGAGAAGTCGCTGATCTGAGCTTAACGTCTGTTTAAGTGAAACGCCGCATTCTACACTACAACGCTGAGGCGAGGAAATGTTCATAGAGCAAGGATAGCGGGAACTGGAAACAACTTTGCAAAGTCGGTGAAACTTTTGCCGGATGGCGACACAAGCGCCATCCGGCAAAGCGATCACTGTTGGGTTTCGACGCGAATGAGATCGGGTGGAAGAGCAACGTTCAGAATGACCGGCTGCCAGGCTTCGCGCTCAGCAAGCTTACGAGAGTATCCACGGGCAATCAGGAATCCGCCCACGCCCCCCAGCACGGCACCACTTAATGCCGCAAGGTCGGAACCAAACAGCACCTGGAATAGCGCCGCAAAGAGAAAGAGCCCCGCCAACGGAGACATGTAGACCAACATCGCTGAACCCAGCAGGCTACCCTCGGCAATACCCAGTTCAACTTTTTGACCGGGCGCTAAGGGTTCGTCGCTGGGCACCACGATGGTATGCGTGGTCTGCGGCCCAAGTTTGTTCAGCACGCGGCTCCCGCATCCGGCCCGCGAAGCACAGCTGCTACATGATGCTTTAACATCACAGCTGACCGTCGCCAGACCATTTTGCCAGGAGACGACTGTCGCCCACTCTTTAATCATTGTGCAGCCCTGAACTTAATATTGTCCGCGATACGCTTCGCCGTTTGCGGTGGAAGCTCGCCCACAATCGTAATTTCCGCGTTATCACGCACGCTGGTACTAACCGTTCTACGCCCGGTTCGCAACAGCTGATCGGCGCTGTTTTGCATCGCACGGTTTACGTTCACGGAGAAACTGAACAGGCCATCAGAATATAGGCGCGATTCGATCGGCATGTTATCCATCGTCGGCAGCGGACGTCGACTGCTTGAAACTTCGCTGAAGCCTTGCGGCAACCACGACGGACTCCAGTTGAAGTTGGTTTTCTCACCCGCAGGAACTGACAGCAACGGCGGTAGATTGGCTTTCGCCAGCGTCTGCATGCTATCGCTAACGCCGTTGTTTACGGTAAAGGCGATAACGCGGAACTGTTCCAGCGTCTCGCCATCACGGTCGAGAAGATCGACGCGCATCGGCAGCTTAGTCTCCGTGTCCATCCAGACGATATAGCTGTAACGCGTACCGTCACGGGCGACAACGCGGATCACTTCACAGAGCCGATCGGCAATGCGGGTGCGACCTACTGAGATAAAGTCATAGTAGGGAGCAAGACGTTTGAAGTCGGTGTAAATCAGAGAGGGCAGAGAGTCAACGATATAGTCACCGTTCAGCGTGAACGGTTCGAGACCAGGCTCAAAATAGCTGATTTCATTGCCACGCTGCACCACTTCCCGGCGCGGTCCATCCATTTGTAACAGTTGCGCTAGCGGACGGTTATCCAGGCGGGCATGGCGATAACGTAGGGATTCAACACCCTGCTTATTGATGCTGACAAATGACAGCTCATAGGTTAGCGACTGGCTGGCCAGATTCATCTGCTGCAACAACGCCCCGGACGCAGGATTGGCCGAGGCGTTTACAGAGAAAAACAGGCTACCAGCCACAAGTGACATGGCAAACCAAAGTTGCTTCATTACTGCGATTGCGTTCCTAAAGTTTGAATTCCTGGCACCTGCACAGCGGCTTGCTGTGTTTGGGCCTGCTCAAACTGAAGCTGTTCAGAGTGCAGTCGACGTTGCAGTTCGTAGTCCTGCAACATGGCATTAATACGACGACGCTGCTCCTGTACCTGCTGTTGCTGACCGCCGCTGGCCGTCGCGTCAGAGGGTACACCCAAGCTTACCGGACTGGCTTTACCCATCATCGGTAATGTATTAAATACCGGCGTTTCGGGCTGCTGGGACGTTTCAGATTGCCCATTATAGTGCTGGACGCCAACAATAACTGCAAGTGATACACACGCGGCCACACCCATTTGGGTAAGCTGCGCGGCCCATGGACGCATTTTTTTCCAGAATGGCATTTTCTGCCACTGGTGCGGTGCTGGCTGGGCCTCAGGAATCAATGGCACCGTCTGACGTACTGGCTCATCCTGGATGGCAGCCATTACGCGGGCGGAAATATCGAAATGGAGAACGTCGGCGGTATCACCTCGCATGGAATCGCGAATCAGGTGATAACTCTCCCAGGTTTTTTGCATTTCCGGGTCCTGAGTCAGCTCTTTGAGTAACTCAGTATCCAGCGTTTCGCCATCCATTAAAGCGGAAAGTTTTTCTTTCTGCATGCCTAATACCTTTTCCAGTATCCCGCTATCGTCAACGCCTGATAAGCGGTTGAACTTTATTATCAATAGCTTCCCTCGCTCGGAAGATACGTGAACGCACCGTACCTACCGGACAATCCATGATAGCGGCTATCTCTTCATAGCTCAGGCCATCCAGCTCCCGCAAGGTTATTGCCATGCGTAAATCTTCCGGGAGGGACTCAATAGTCCGGAAAACTATCTGTCTCAGTTCTTCTGACAACATTAAGTTCTCAGGGTTCGAAATTTCTTTCAGCGCACCGCCACTTTCGTAATTTTCTGCTTCAATCGCATCAATATCACTGGAAGGTGGACGACGCCCCTGAGCGACCAGGTAATTCTTCGCTGTATTGACTGCAATACGATACAGCCAGGTATAAAAAGCACTATCTCCCCGGAACGAGTCCAGCGCACGATAGGCCTTGATAAATGCTTCTTGTACTACATCGGGTACATCGCCCGACGGTACATAGCGAGAAACCAGACTCGCCACCTTATGCTGATAGCGCACTACCAGTAGGTTAAAGGCTTTCTGATCTCCCTTCTGGACCCGTTCTACCAGGACCTGGTCCGTTAACTGCTCGCTCATCCGAGGTAAAGTCTCCCCAAACCAAATTTCCACGCGCCTTCGAAACGCCACTCCATCAGCTTCACTATGAGCAAGCAAATGCTTAGAGTGCTCAAGTTTCGTAAAGTTCCGTTACGCATTGTTTTTTGTTTGTCATGTTGTAGACAGGTCTTATCTCTCATTATAAGTCTACATAATCCGATCGACGCACTATCTGTTTAGAAATGCCCATTTCACCGCTTGCAGAGTAACCCAACGGCCACTTTATTTCATCACATAATCTGGTGCTAACGGCCTGCTTCACAAAATATTTTTGCTCATTTCGTCCTCGTCATGCTTTTTTTTCATGTTTAGTCACTGCAACACATTTAAAAATAAAACGTGCAGTATCGCGCAATGTGGTGCTATGGTGACCAAACAATGTTTAGTAAATTAAACAAAAATCATGAATACGACTCCTGAATTATCCTGTGACGTGCTGATCATTGGCAGCGGGGCTGCCGGACTCTCACTGGCGCTGCGCCTGGCCGAAAAACATCAGGTTATTGTCCTGAGCAAAGGTCCGGTCAGCGAAGGCTCGACATTTTATGCCCAGGGCGGTATTGCCGCGGTGTTTGATGAAACCGACAGCATCGATTCCCACGTTGAAGATACTCTGATTGCCGGGGCCGGCCTGTGCGATCGCCATGCGGTTGAATTTGTCGCCAGCAATGCCCGCACCTGCGTTCAGTGGCTTATCGATCAGGGCGTCTTATTTGATACGCAGGTTCAGCCCAACGGTGAGGAGTGCTATCACCTGACCCGTGAAGGCGGTCATAGCCATCGACGCATTCTGCACTCTGCGGATGCCACCGGTAAAGAAGTCGAAACCACCCTCGTCAGCCAGGCACAAAATCACCCCAACATACGGGTTCTTGAGCGCAGTAATGCCGTCGATCTGATTGTCTCCGATAAAATCGGTCTGCCGGGAACGCGTCGGGTTGTCGGAGCCTGGATCTGGAACCGTAATAAAGAAGCCGTAGAAACCTGCCATGCCAAGTCAGTAGTGTTGGCCACCGGCGGCGCGTCAAAGGTGTACCAATACACCACCAATCCAGATATTTCCTCGGGTGACGGGATTGCGATGGCCTGGCGCGCGGGATGCCGTGTCGCCAATCTGGAATTTAACCAGTTTCACCCGACGGCGCTGTATCATCCGCAGGCGCGCAACTTTCTGCTAACCGAGGCGCTGCGTGGCGAAGGCGCACATCTGAAGCGCCCGGACGGTTCGCGCTTTATGCCCGATTTTGACGAGCGTGGCGAACTGGCTCCCCGCGATATTGTTGCCCGCGCCATTGACCACGAAATGAAGCGCCTGGGCGCTGACTGCATGTTTCTCGACATCAGCCATAAACCGGAAGAATTTGTTCGTCAGCATTTCCCGATGATTTATGAAAAATTGCTGGGGCTGGGCATCGATTTGACCAAAGAGCCGGTTCCCATCGTTCCTGCCGCGCACTATACCTGCGGCGGCGTGATGGTGGATGACTTTGGCCGTACAGATGTCGACGGACTGTATGCGATCGGCGAAGTGAGTTACACCGGCCTGCATGGAGCCAACCGGATGGCGTCAAACTCATTACTGGAGTGCCTGGTTTACGGCTGGTCCGCGGCTGAAGATATCGACAGGCGAATGCCTTATGCTCGCAGCGTCAGCACCCTCCCGGATTGGGATGAAAGCCGGGTAGAAAACCCGGATGAACTGGTTGTGATTCAGCATAACTGGCATGAGCTGCGGCTATTTATGTGGGATTACGTCGGTATCGTGCGCACAACTAAACGTCTGGAGCGCGCCCTGCGCCGTATCACCATGTTGCAACAGGAAATCGACGAGTATTACGCTCATTTCCGCGTGTCGAACAACTTGCTGGAACTGCGCAATCTGGTGCAGGTTGCTGAGCTGATTGTCCGCTGCGCGATGATGCGTAAAGAGAGTCGGGGCCTGCACTATACGCTGGATTATCCAGAACAGCTTCCAGAGGCGGGCCCGTCCATTCTCTCGCCGCTAAGTCATCACATGAACAGATAAAACGCCTGGGTCAGCGCCGTGTAACCTTCAGAGTAACGTTGGTCTGGCCCACGGATCACCAGCCTGTCACTAAAGCACTCCCCGGCCTGCGGGGAGAATGCCAGCAGTACCCGATTCGGTAGTCGGGCCTCGGTTTCTGCTACATCCGTGCGCAATCGCAGATGCCAGCCCATGCCCAGTGCCTGCTGGGAAAATGCGTTACCAATCTGTTCGGGCAGCACCACACAAAAAAAACCTTCTTCCGTAATGCTGTCTGCCGCCAGCGTCAGCAATACTTGATGATCGAGCGTGGTGGTGTAGCGAGCCTGCTCGCGCTGCGGCGTGGCACATTCCACTCCCAGTTCATAATAGGGAGGGTTGCTGATGATCAAATCAAAGCGCACGGTCTGGCGCGGTACCCACTGCTGCACATCTTCCGTATGAACGTTCACGCGATGCATCCACGGGGATTGCGCGATGTTCTCCTGCGCCTGCTGCGCGGCATCAACATCAAGCTCCACAGCGTCAATGATGACGTTTTCATCTGTGCGCTGGGCCAGCATCAGCGCCAACAGGCCGCTCCCGGTACCAATATCCAGGATCCGCTTTACGCCAGCAACAGGGGCCCAGGCCCCCAATAAAATGCCGTCCGTTCCGACTTTCATTGCACAACGATCGTGTGCCACAAAAAACTGCTTAAAAGTAAATCCATTACGTCTAAGTACGGATGTAGACTGGGGCATGAAGAACAACCTTCCTGGAAAAAAAACGATAACATAGGATAAAAACAATACCTGAGAAGGTATATCCATACAAACAGATGAAGATTGCAGCCGTAACGTCTATAATCAGCGCCCCACTCAGAGGTAGAACATGACTGTAACGACTTTTTCCGAACTTGAACTCGATGAAAGCCTTCTGGATGCCCTCCAGGAAAAAGGTTTCACTCGCCCGACCGCCATTCAGGCTGCCGCCATTCCGCCTGCGCTCGATGGCCGTGATGTACTCGGTTCTGCGCCGACAGGCACCGGTAAAACGGCGGCATATTTGCTGCCAGCGTTGCAGCACCTGCTCGACTTCCCGCGCAAGAAATCTGGCCCGCCGCGCATTTTGATTTTGACACCGACGCGCGAACTGGCGATGCAGGTTGCCGAACACGCCCGTGAACTGGCGAAGAATACGCATCTGGATATCGCCACGATTACCGGCGGCGTGGCTTACATGAACCACATGGAAGTCTTTAGCGAAAACCAGGACATCGTGGTCGCCACTACCGGTCGTCTGCTGCAGTACATTAAAGAAGAAAACTTCGACTGCCATGCGGTTGAGACACTAATCCTCGATGAAGCAGACCGCATGCTGGACATGGGCTTTGCCCAGGACATCGAGCATATCGCTGGAGAAACCCGCTGGCGTAAGCAAACTATGCTGTTCTCCGCCACGCTGGAAGGAGATGCGATCAAAGATTTTGCTGAGCGTCTGCTGGAGGATCCGGTCGAAGTTTCGGCGGATCCGTCTACCCGCGAACGCAAGAAGATTCATCAGTTTTACTACCGTGCCGATGACATCGAGCACAAAACTGCCCTACTGATCCATTTGTTAAAACAGCCGGAAGCGACCCGCTCGATTGTCTTCGTACGTAAACGCGAGCGTGTGCACGAGCTGGCAGGCTGGCTGCGCCAGGCGGGCATTAATAACTGCTATCTCGAAGGCGAGATGGTGCAGAACAAACGTAATGAAGCGATCAAACGCCTGACCGATGGTCGTGTGAACGTGCTGGTAGCAACCGACGTTGCCGCTCGTGGGATCGATATTCCTGACGTCAGCCACGTGTTTAACTTCGACATGCCGCGCAGTGGCGATGCCTATCTGCACCGCATTGGCCGTACCGGTCGTGCAGGCCGTAAAGGTACTGCGATCTCTTTGGTTGAAGCCCACGACCATCTGCTGCTCGGCAAAGCGAGCCGCTATATTGACGAGCCACTGAAAGCACGCGTCATCGACGAACTGCGTCCAACCACGCGCGCGCCAAGTGAGAAATCTAACGGTAAGCCATCCAAGAAAGTGCTGGCGAAGCGCGCCGAGCAAAAAGCGAAAGAGAAAGAGAAACCGCGAGTGAAAAAACGTCACCGCGACGCCAAAAATGTCGGCAAACGCCGTAAGCCGAGCGGAGCTGCTACCCAGCAGTCCGACAAAGAGTAAACCGAATGCCGGGCCGTTTAGCCCGGCATTTTTTGTGCACAGAAAAGCGGAAGATACGTTGGCATCTTCCGCTTTCAGATTCTCTGCCAGACGGGGTTATTCCCCGTGAGCCTTACAGGCTCTCAGTAAAGGTACGAGCAATAACGTCGCGCTGCTGTTCTGGCGTCAGAGAGTTGAAACGCACGGCATAACCAGAAACACGGATGGTCAGCTGCGGATATTTTTCCGGATGCTTAACTGCATCTTCCAGAGTTTCGCGGCGCAGAACGTTCACGTTCAGGTGCTGACCACCTTCCACACGGACTTCCGGCTGTACGTCTACCGGTACTTCACGGTATTCGATTTCACCCAGTTTGCTGACAGCAACGACTTCATCAGCATTGAAACCTGCTTTCGCAACGATGCAGCGTGCTTCGCCTTTTTCGCTGTCCAGCAGCCAGAAAGAGTTCAGCAGGTCGTCATTTGCAGCTTTAGTAATCTGGATACCTGTAATCATTTGATGCCTCCCCGGCAAAATTATTTGATCTCGGTTGGCCGTCATCCGGCCAATTGGTAAAACCATTGTTGCTTGAGTGTATATATACCCCTCACACACCCTCGAATCTTTGATTTAAATCAATAAAAACCACACACGGAAAGTGGTGATAGGTGGATTTTATTGTTTTACATCAACTTACGCCACATGCACAGCTAAACTTTTTACATAAATTTTCAACTATCTTTAAGGGGTAGACCCTTGAGAAACGTACAGAATTTTGCGACGTCGAAAGAAGCAGTTAAGCTAGGGGGATTGAAAATTCGCAGGAGAGCGAGATGGCCACCGAATTAACCTGGCACGATGTGCTGGCAGAAGAGAAACAGCAGCCTTATTTTGTTAACACGCTGCATACTGTGGCGGGCGAGCGTCAGTCAGGTATGACAATTTATCCGCCACAAAAAGATGTATTCAACGCTTTTCGCTTTACCGAACTTTGCGACGTGAAAGTCGTCATCCTGGGTCAGGATCCTTACCACGGTCCGGGCCAGGCACACGGTCTCGCGTTTTCTGTCCGCCCCGGTATTGCCACCCCGCCCTCGTTGCTGAACATGTACAAAGAGCTGGAAGCAACGATTCCTGGCTTCACACGCCCAACGCACGGATATCTGGAAAGCTGGGCACGCCAGGGTGTGCTGTTACTCAACACCGTGCTTACCGTCCGTGCCGGGCAGGCACATTCGCACGCCAGTCTGGGATGGGAAACATTTACCGATAAAGTCATCAGCCTGATTAACCAACATCGGGAAGGCGTGGTATTCCTGCTCTGGGGTTCACACGCACAAAAGAAAGGTGCGATTATTGATGCGCAGCGTCACCATGTATTGAAAGCGCCGCACCCATCACCGCTCTCTGCGCATCGCGGTTTCTTTGGCTGCAATCATTTTGTACTGGCTAATGAGTGGCTGGAACAGCGAGGTGAAAAGCCGATTGACTGGACGCCGGTATTACCAGCAGAAAGCGAGTAAAAAAATGCCAGCGAATCGCTGGCATTTTTATTATCAGGCTTTGTTCTGACGCCACCACTCCGCGAGCAGCACGCCGGTCGCGACAGAAACGTTGAGCGTTTCTACGTTCCCCGTACCGTCTATCGCCACACACAGGTCGTCGGCTGAGCATGCTGCTTCTGGCAGAGCCTCACGCTCACGCCCTAATACCAGCACCATTTTTTCCGGCAACGTGGTAGTAAACAGCGGCTTGCCTTTCACGCTTGAGGTCATCACTACCGTGTAACCCGCTTTACGGAAGTCGTCCAGCACATCGACAATACTGTCACCGGTGATCGGCTGAACGTGCTCAGCTCCGCCTTCAGCGGTGCGGATAGCCGCACCTGATTCCAACAGCGCCGCATCCTGTACCACTACGCCTTTCACACCGAAGTGCGCGCAGCTACGCATCATGCCGCCCAGGTTGTGCGGGTTAGCAATGTCTTCCAGGGCCAGCACGCAATCCTGCGCCCCGGCCTGACCAACCCACTGCTTAACAGTGGTACCGTTACGTTTTTTGATCAGGAAACAGACGCCGCCATGGTGTTCAGTGCCGGAGGCTTTCGCCAGCTCGGCTTCGTCAACCACGTGGTAGGCTTTGCGGTTCGCCGCCATCCAGCGTAATGCTTCTTTAAAGCGCGGGGTTACGCTCTGAACAAACCAGGCGCGAACAATAGCGTCCGGACGACTCTGGAACAGAGCCTGACAGGCATTCTCACCGTAAACGCGGGTTTCTTCCGCGCGCTGACGACGTAATACTTCAGGATCGATAAAGCTTTTGCCGCTGATACCACCGTGATCGGCTTTGTCTGCTGCATCATCATTCGGTGCGCGGGACACGGTACGCCATGGTGAATCTTCACGTCCACGGTCGCGTTCTACATCGCGGCCACGACCACGTTCACGACCACGTTCGCTGTTCGGACCCTTTCTGTCATCACGGGCAGGGCGACGACCGCCTTCGGCTCGGGAAGTACCGGGGCGACCGCCGCCTTTACCAGTACGTGGATTTTGGGTGCGTTTGTCCGAGTCATCGTCACTGCGGACGTACATCACTTTGACCTTGCCGTTTTTATTCTTCAGTTCGTCGCTCATGTTTTTCTCCACCTGCTCTGCGCGAAGCGCGAAGATTACCCGATGTGCACGTCGTTAGCCATTATTTCATTTAAAAGCTAAGGACTATTGTACTCATTGAATAAAACGTATTGTTGTTTAGAACAGACTCCCCGATAATATGTAACATAATAGAAACATACTGGTGTTACTGCCGTGAAGTCCACTCCACTCATCCAGAGGTTAGTTATGAATACCGTTTGTACCAGCTGCCAGGCTATCAACCGCATCCCCGACGATCGTGTCCAGGAAGCGGCTAAATGCGGACGCTGTGGTCACGACCTGTTTGATGGGGAGGTGATCAATGCGACCGGTGAAACACTGGATAAACTGTTAAAAGACGATCTCCCGGTGGTGGTTGATTTTTGGGCCCCCTGGTGTGGTCCATGCCGTAACTTCGCCCCGATTTTTGAAGATGTCGCGGAAGAGCGTAGCGGTAAAGTGCGTTTTGTTAAAGTGAATACAGAAGCCGAGCGAGAACTCAGCGCCCGTTTCGGTATCCGCAGCATCCCGACCATTATGATCTTCAGAAAAGGTGAAATCGTCGACATGCTTAATGGCGCCGTACCTAAAGCCCCGTTTGATAGCTGGCTTAACGAATCATTATAATCTCTACGGGGCGCATCTTGTGCCCCGTTTTCACCTCTGCGACAATAGCGTTTTTCAACGTGTTCTCCCATGACCGATAACGCTGTTCTTCAGTTACGCGCTGAGCGCCTCGCGCGCGCCACGCGCCCTTTCCTTGCCCGAGGTAATCGCATTCGCCGCTGTCAGCGCTGCCTGCTGCCGCTGAAGCTCTGCTTGTGCGCAACGCTGGTGCCGTCTGAGGCCAAAAGCCGCTTTTGTCTGGTGATGTTTGATACCGAGCCGATGAAGCCCAGCAACACGGGACGTTTGATTGCCGATATTTTGCCCGATACCACGGCGTTTCAGTGGTCACGCACCGAACCGCCGCAGGCGCTGCTCGAACTGGTGAAAAATCCGGATTACCAGCCGATGGTTGTATTCCCGGCATCCTATGCGGGCGAAGAGCGTGAAGTGATTTTCGCTCCACCAGCCGGTAAACCGCCGTTGTTTATCATGCTTGATGGTACCTGGCCTGAAGCGCGTAAAATGTTCCGCAAAAGCCCGTACCTTGATAACCTGCCGGTGATCTCCGTTGATTTATCGCGACTTTCCGCTTACCACCTGCGTGGCATTCACGCCGAAGGGCAATACTGTACTGCCGAAGTGGCCATCGCGTTGTTGGATCTGGCGGGCGATACGCAAGCCGCGGAGGGGTTGAGCGAACATTTCACTCGCTTTAAAACCCGCTACCTGGCAGGAAAAACTCAACATCAGGGAAGCGTCACAGCAGACTCGCCAGAAAGCGTTTAAAATCATTCGGTCACTGGTGTCATTAAGGAAGCCGATATGAGTCAGCGTGGTCTGGAAGCACTACTGCGACCGAAATCCATTGCGGTGATTGGGGCGTCAATGAAGCCTAATCGCGCAGGTTACCTGATGATGCGTAACCTGCTTGCCGGCGGTTTCAATGGACCTGTTTTACCAGTGACGCCAGCATGGAAAGCGGTGTTGGGCGTCCTGGCCTGGCCCAATATCAACAGCCTGCCTTTTAGCCCAGACCTTGCCGTGTTGTGCACCAATGCCAGCCGCAACCTGGCATTACTCGAAGCGCTTGGCGAGAAAGGCTGTAAAACCTGCATTATTCTTTCAGCTCCCGCATCGCAGCACCTGGAATTGTTGGCCTGCGCCGCACGCTACAACATACGTCTCCTCGGCCCAAACAGCCTGGGACTTCTCGCGCCCTGGCAGGGGCTTAACGCCAGCTTTTCCCCCGTCCCCATCAAGCGCGGTAAGTTGGCATTTATTTCCCAGTCAGCGGCGATTTCCAACACCATTCTGGACTGGGCGCAGCAGCGCGACATGGGTTTTTCCTGGTTTATCGCGCTGGGCGACAGCCTTGATATCGACGTTGATGAACTGCTGGATTACCTGGCGCGCGACAGTAAAACCAGCGCGATATTACTGTATCTCGAACATTTAAGTGATGCCCGGCGCTTTGTCTCCGCCGCCCGTAGCGCCTCGCGCAATAAACCCATTCTGGTGATTAAGAGTGGTCGCAGTCCGGCTGCACAGCGTTTACTGCATACCAGTGCAGGGATGGACCCTGCGTGGGACGCAGCTATCCAGCGCGCCGGTTTATTACGCGTACAAGACACTCACGAGCTCTTCTCTGCGGTAGAAACCCTGAGCCACATGCGTCCACTGCGCGGCGACAGGCTGATGATCATCAGTAATGGGGCCGCGCCTGCCGCACTGGCATTAGATGAGCTGTGGTCAAAAAATGGCAAGTTGGCGACACTGAGTGAAGATACCTGCCAGAAATTACGCGATGCGTTACCTGAACATATTGATATCGCCAACCCGCTGGATCTGCGTGATGACGCCAGCAGCGAACACTACGTTAAGACGCTGGATATCTTGCTCGCCAGCCAGGATTTCGACGCACTGATGGTGATTCACTCACCCAGCGCAGCCGCCCCGGGAACAGAAAGCGCGCAAGCGTTAATCGAGGCGGTAAAACGTCATCCCCGCGGTAAGTTCGTCTCGTTGCTGACCAACTGGTGCGGAGAGTTTTCCTCCCAGGAAGCCCGTAGACTGTTTAGCGAAGCCGGATTACCTACCTACCGCACGCCAGAAGGCACCATCACCGCGTTTATGCATATGGTGGAGTACCGGCGTAACCAGAAGCAACTGCGGGAAACCCCTGCGCTGCCCGACTACCTGACCACCAACACCGCCGAGGCGCATAATCTGTTACAGCAGGCGATTGCTGAAGGAGCAACGTCGCTGGATACCCATGAAGTGCAGCCGATTTTACAAGCCTATGGCTTACACACGCTGCCGACGTGGATCGCCAGCGACAGCGCTGAAGCCGTACACATCGCGGAGCAAATCGGTTACCCGGTGGCGCTAAAGCTGCGTTCTCCTGATATCCCGCATAAATCAGAAGTTCAGGGGGTAATGCTCTACCTGCGGACGGCAACAGAGGTGCAGCAGGCAGCCAATGCGATTTTTGATCGGGTAAAAATGGCCTGGCCGCAGGCGCGCATTCACGGTTTATTAGTACAAAGTATGGCGAATCGCGCTGGCGCTCAGGAGCTGCGCGTCGTCGTTGAACACGACCCGGTATTTGGCCCGTTGATTATGCTTGGTGAAGGCGGAGTTGAGTGGCGACCAGAAGAGCAGGCCGTGGTGGCGTTGCCGCCATTGAACATGAATCTGGCGCGTTATCTGGTGATCCAGGGGATCAAAAATAAAAAGATCCGCGCTCGCAGCGCATTACGCCCATTGGATATCGCCGGGTTAAGTCAGCTTCTGGTGCAGGTCTCCAATCTGATCGTCGATTGTCCGGAAATTCAGCGTCTGGATATTCATCCGCTGTTGGCCTCCGCCGGTGAATTTACCGCGCTGGATGTCACGCTGGACATTGCCCCTTTCACGGGCGATAACGAAAGCAGGCTGGCTATACGTCCCTACCCCCATCAGCTTGAAGAATGGGTGGAGTTGAAGAACGGCGAGCGTTGCTTGTTCCGCCCTATTTTGCCCGAGGATGAACCTCATCTGCAGCAGTTCATTTCTCAGGTAACAAAAGAAGATCTTTATTATCGCTATTTCAGTGAGATCAACGAATTTACCCACGAAGATTTAGCCAATATGACGCAGATCGACTACGATCGGGAAATGGCCTTTGTTGCGGTACGCTGTAAAAACAATCAGCAAGAGATCCTCGGCGTAACGCGAGCAATCTCGGATCCTGATAACATTGACGCCGAGTTCGCCGTGCTGGTTCGTTCAGATCTCAAAGGGCTTGGACTGGGTCGCCGGTTGATGGAAAAATTAATTGCATATACCCGAGATCACGGACTTAGACGTTTGAATGGTATTACGATGCCAAACAATCGTGGGATGGTCGCCCTGGCCCGGAAACTCGGGTTCGCTGTTGACGTCCAACTCGAAGAGGGAATTGTTGGGCTAACGCTTAATCTGGCCCAATTTGAGGAATCGTGAGTAAGGTACTGGAAATGTTGACCACATTAATAGGTACTGGTGGTATCATTACCCGCTTATGTCGTCTGCATAGCACAGAGGACCCTTCAATGAACAGAGAAGAAATGCACTGTGATGTTGTCAAAATTTAAGCGTAATAAACATCAACAACACCTTGCCCAACTACCCAAGATTTCTCAGTCAGTTGATGATGTAGATTTCTTTTATGCTCCCGCTAATTTCAGGGAGACTCTGCTGGAAAAAATAGCCAGCGCGACGCGACGGATCTGCATTATTGCGCTGTACCTGGAACAGGATGACGGTGGCAAAGGCATACTCGACGCGCTCTATGCGGCAAAACGGCAGCGTCCTGAACTGGATGTCCGGGTGCTTGTCGACTGGCACCGAGCCCAGCGCGGACGTATTGGTGCTGCGGCATCGAATACCAACGCTGACTGGTATTGCCGAATGGCACAAGAAAACCCAGGTATTGATATTCCTGTCTACGGTGTTCCGATTAACACCCGAGAAGCGCTTGGCGTCCTGCATTTTAAAGGCTTTATCATCGATGACAGCGTCCTGTATAGCGGGGCCAGCCTGAATGATGTTTATCTGCATCAGCATGATAAATATCGCTATGACCGTTATCAGTTGATTCGCAACGCGCAAATGGCCGATATCATGTTCGATTGGGTCACGCAGAACCTGATGAACGGTCGCGGCGTTAATCGCCTTGATGATATTAATCGCCCTAAAAGCCCGGAAATTAAAAACGACATCCGCCTGTACCGCCAGGAACTGCGCGATGCGTCATTCCATTTTCAGGGTGATGCGGATAATGAACAGCTCTCGGTAACGCCTCTGGTAGGCCTTGGAAAATCCAGTCTGTTAAATAAGACCATTTTCCACCTTATGCCCTGCGCGGAGCACAAGCTCACAATCTGTACCCCTTATTTCAACCTGCCCGCTATACTGGTGCGCAATATCATTCAGCTGCTGCGTGAAGGCAAAAAGGTCGAGATCATTGTCGGTGATAAAACCGCCAACGACTTTTTCATTCCAGAAGATGAGCCATTTAAAATCATCGGCGCGCTGCCCTACCTGTATGAAATTAACCTGCGCCGTTTCCTGAGCAGACTGCAATATTACGTGAATACCGACCAACTGGTCGTGCGCTTATGGAAAGATGATGACAACACCTATCATCTGAAAGGCATGTGGGTTGATGATAAATGGATGCTGCTCACCGGCAACAACCTTAACCCTCGCGCCTGGCGTCTGGATCTGGAAAACGCCATCCTTATCCACGATCCGAAGCAAGAGCTGACTCCCCAGCGCGATAAAGAACTGGAGCTTATTCGCACGCATACCACCGTCGTTAAGCACTATCGCGACCTGCAAAGCATTGCCGACTATCCAGTCAAAGTGCGTAAGCTCATCCGTCGACTACGCCGTATCCGTATCGACAGATTAATTAGCCGTATTCTGTAACCAAGACCCCGTCCAGTGACGGGGTTTTTCCTATGGAGGCAACGGTGCGCTTGTTTATTCTTTTCAGTATCCTGGCCATTTCTGGCTGCAGCCACATGGCAAACGACCGCTGGAGCGGACAAGACAAGGCTCAACACTTTATCGCCTCCGCTATGCTCTCCGCAGCTGGAAACGAATATGCTCAACATCAGGGCAACAGCCGCGATCGCAGCGCGGCTATCGGCCTGATGTTCTCTGTCAGCCTGGGCGCGTCAAAAGAGTTATGGGACAGCCGTCCCGCTGGGAGCGGCTGGAGCTGGAAAGACTTCGCCTGGGATGTTGCAGGTGCGTCTACCGGCTATGCGGTCTGGCAACTGGCACATCACTAGAGGCGCAGACCTTTCCCCTTCCCATGCAGCATCAGCGATACCAAAAATGCGACTATTGCCAGTGCTGTAACGTACCAGAAGAATGTTGTTTCCATACCGACAGACTTCAGGGATAACGCAACATATTCGGCTGAGCCACCAAACAGAGCATTGGCCACCGCATAAGATAATCCAACCCCCAGAGCGCGCACCTGTGCCGGGAACATCTCGGCCTTCAGAATACCGCTGATTGACGTATAGAAACTCACAATCAGCAAAGCACACATCACCAGAGCAAACGCCATATACGGAGACGTCACGCTTTGCAACGCTGTCAGAATGGGGACGGTGAAAATCGCGGCCAACGCGCCAAAACACAGCATTGAAGTACGTCGGCCAATTTTATCTGACAAGGCACCGAACAACGGTTGCACCAGCATAAACACACACAGTGCCGCCGTCATAATCCCACTGGCTACGTTGGCATGCATACCGGCAGTGTTAACCAGGTACTTCTGCATGTAGGTTGTGAACGTGTAAAAACACAGCGAGCCAGCAGCGGTAAAGCCAAGCACCATGATGAAGGCTTTGCGATTACGCCACAGACCTTTCAGAGAGCCAGCTTCTTTCAGCGCGCGAACGTCCTGTTTCGAGGTTTCATCCAACTGTCGACGCAGCCATAACGCAACAATAGCCAGTACGGCGCCCAACGCAAATGGAATACGCCAACCCCACGATCTTAGCGCTGAGTCTTCTAACGTTTGCTGTAATATGACCACAACCAGCAGTGCCAGTAACTGCCCGCCGATTAACGTCACGTACTGGAAGGAAGCATAAAAACCTTTCTTACCTTCAACGGCTACTTCACTCATATAGGTAGCGCTGGTCCCGTATTCACCACCCACAGACAGCCCCTGAAATAACCTAGCCAGCAGCAATAGAGCAGGAGCCCAGGTACCGATGGTTTCATATCCCGGAAGACAAGCGATCACCAGCGATCCCATACACATCATACAAACTGATAGCAGCATCGACTTTTTACGCCCGTGCTTATCCGCGATGCGACCAAACAGCCAGCCGCCAATCGGTCGCATCAGAAAGCCTGCAGCAAAAACTCCGGCTGTTTGTAAGAGTTGCGTGGTGGTGTTTCCTGATGGAAAAAAGATATGAGCAAAATAGAGAGAGCAGAAAGAATAGATATAGAAATCAAACCATTCGACCAGATTCCCTGATGATGCTCCGACAATCGCCCATATACGACGCCGAGTATCGCCGTCTGCCAGCGCCCCGTTCTCAGTTACACTGCTATCAGCCATTAGAATTGTACCCCTGCCAACGATTGCATTAATTTATCAATGGTGGTTGTGTCTTTTTTGGTGAAATAAATGTTATATAATTGTTATAAATTATTATGAGAGAAAGATCACGGTTTTCATTAGCAGAGAAAGGATTCAGATATGTTCGAGAAAGAGAAAAATCGGTTTGAAATAGAGTGGGCTTTTATGGGCTGGATAAAACGGTACGCTGCACCCGGCAGTTTTCACTCCCTGCAGACGCAAAAAAGCCCATCCGGCAGGATGGGCTTCTTCACTTATTTGATGCCTGGCAGTTCCCTACTCTCGCATGGGGAGACCCCACACTACCATCGGCGCTACGGCGTTTCACTTCTGAGTTCGGCATGGGGTCAGGTGGGACCACCGCGCTACAGCCGCCAGGCAAATTCTGTTTATCAACACGCTTTTCGCATGTCGATGTAATCTGTAATCAAGCTGAATTTCGATGTCTCTTTCGCCAAAACACCTTCGGCGTTGTAAGGTTAAGCCTCACGGTTCATTAGTATCGGTTAGCTCAACGTATCGCTACGCTTACACACCCGACCTATCAACGTCGTCGTCTTCAACGTTCCTTCAGGACCCTTAAAGGGTCAGGGAGAACTCATCTCGGGGCAAGTTTCGTGCTTAGATGCTTTCAGCACTTATCTCTTCCGCATTTAGCTACCGGGCAATGCCATTGGCATGACAACCCGAACACCAGTGATGCGTCCACTCCGGTCCTCTCGTACTAGGAGCAGCCCCCCTCAATTCTCCAGCGCCCACGGCAGATAGGGACCGAACTGTCTCACGACGTTCTAAACCCAGCTCGCGTACCACTTTAAATGGCGAACAGCCATACCCTTGGGACCTACTTCAGCCCCAGGATGTGATGAGCCGACATCGAGGTGCCAAACACCGCCGTCGATATGAACTCTTGGGCGGTATCAGCCTGTTATCCCCGGAGTACCTTTTATCCGTTGAGCGATGGCCCTTCCATTCAGAACCACCGGATCACTAAGACCTGCTTTCGCACCTGCTCGAGCCGTCACTCTCGCAGTCAAGCTAGCTTATGCCTTTGCACTAACCTCCTGATGTCCGACCAGGATTAGCTAACCTTCGTGCTCCTCCGTTACTCTTTAGGAGGAGACCGCCCCAGTCAAACTACCCACCAGACACTGTCCGCAACCCGGATCACGGGTCTACGTTAGAACACCAGCCATTAAAGGGTGGTATTTCAAGGTTGGCTCCATGCAGACTGGCGTCCACACTTCAAAGCCTCCCACCTATCCTACACATCAAGGACCAGTGTTCAGTGTCAAGCTATAGTAAAGGTTCACGGGGTCTTTCCGTCTTGCCGCGGGTACACTGCATCTTCACAGCGAGTTCAATTTCACTGAGTCTCGGGTGGAGACAGCCTGGCCATCATTACGCCATTCGTGCAGGTCGGAACTTACCCGACAAGGAATTTCGCTACCTTAGGACCGTTATAGTTACGGCCGCCGTTTACCGGGGCTTCGATCAAGAGCTTCTCCTTACGGATAACCCCATCAATTAACCTTCCGGCACCGGGCAGGCGTCACACCGTATACGTCCACTTTCGTGTTTGCACAGTGCTGTGTTTTTAATAAACAGTTGCAGCCAGCTGGTATCTTCGACTGATTTCAGCTCCATGAGTAAATCACTTCACCTACATATCAGCGTGCCTTCTCCCGAAGTTACGGCACCATTTTGCCTAGTTCCTTCACCCGAGTTCTCTCAAGCGCCTTGGTATTCTCTACCTGACCACCTGTGTCGGTTTGGGGTACGATTTTGTGTTACCTGATGCTTAGAGGCTTTTCCTGGAAGCAGGGCATTTGTTACTTCAGCACCGTAGTGCCTCGTCATCACACCTCAGCGTTAACAAGACTCCGGATTTACCTGGAATCTCCGCCTACATGCTTAAACCGGGACAACCGTCGCCCGGCTAACATAGCCTTCTCCGTCCCCCCCTCGCAGTAACACCAAGTACAGGAATATTAACCTGTTTCCCATCGACTACGCCTTTCGGCCTCGCCTTAGGGGTCGACTCACCCTGCCCCGATTAACGTTGGACAGGAACCCTTGGTCTTCCGGCGTGCGGGTTTTTCACCCGCATTATCGTTACTTATGTCAGCATTCGCACTTCTGATACCTCCAGCATGCCTCACAGCACACCTTCAACGGCTTACAGAACGCTCCCCTACCCAACAACACATAGTGTCGCTGCCGCAGCTTCGGTGCATGGTTTAGCCCCGTTACATCTTCCGCGCAGGCCGACTCGACCAGTGAGCTATTACGCTTTCTTTAAATGATGGCTGCTTCTAAGCCAACATCCTGGCTGTCTGTGCCTTCCCACATCGTTTCCCACTTAACCATGACTTTGGGACCTTAGCTGGCGGTCTGGGTTGTTTCCCTCTTCACGACGGACGTTAGCACCCGCCGTGTGTCTCCCGTGATAACATTCTTCGGTATTCGCAGTTTGCATCGGGTTGGTAAGTCGGGATGACCCCCTAGCCGAAACAGTGCTCTACCCCCGAAGATGAGTTCACGAGGCGCTACCTAAATAGCTTTCGGGGAGAACCAGCTATCTCCCGGTTTGATTGGCCTTTCACCCCCAGCCACAAGTCATCCGCTAATTTTTCAACATTAGTCGGTTCGGTCCTCCAGTTAGTGTTACCCAACCTTCAACCTGCCCATGGCTAGATCACCGGGTTTCGGGTCTATACCCTGCAACTTAACGCCCAGTTAAGACTCGGTTTCCCTTCGGCTCCCCTATTCGGTTAACCTTGCTACAGAATATAAGTCGCTGACCCATTATACAAAAGGTACGCAGTCACCCCATAAAGAGGCTCCCACTGCTTGTACGTACACGGTTTCAGGTTCTTTTTCACTCCCCTCGCCGGGGTTCTTTTCGCCTTTCCCTCACGGTACTGGTTCACTATCGGTCAGTCAGGAGTATTTAGCCTTGGAGGATGGTCCCCCCATATTCAGACAGGATACCACGTGTCCCGCCCTACTCTTCGAGTTCACAACACATGCACTTTTGTGTACGGGACTATCACCCTGTACCGTCGGACTTTCCAGACCGTTCCACTACCACACATGCTGATTCAGACTCTGGGCTGCTCCCCGTTCGCTCGCCGCTACTGGGGGAATCTCGGTTGATTTCTTTTCCTCGGGGTACTTAGATGTTTCAGTTCCCCCGGTTCGCTTCATTACGCTATGTATTCACGTAATGATAGTGTGACGAATCACACTGGGTTTCCCCATTCGGAAATCGCCGGTTATAACGGTTCATATCACCTTACCGACGCTTATCGCAGATTAGCACGTCCTTCATCGCCTCTGACTGCCAGGGCATCCACCGTGTACGCTTAGTCGCTTAACCTCACAACCCGAAGATGTTTCGTAAAACACTTCAGTGTTGCGAAAATTTGAGAGACTCGGACACACCGCTTTTCATTTCTTGTTTACGGAGAAATGAAACAGTGTATCGTTTCAATTTTCAGCTTGATCCAGATTTTTAAAGAGCAAATATCTCAAACAAGACTCGAAAATCTGTTTTGAGATACTTCGGTCGGCGACTTTCACTCACACATACCAGCAAGTGGCGTCCCCTAGGGGATTCGAACCCCTGTTACCGCCGTGAAAGGGCGGTGTCCTGGGCCTCTAGACGAAGGGGACACTGAAGTCTCAATCGCAAGACGCCTTGCTATTTACTTTTCATCAGACAATCTGTGTGAGCACTACAAAGAACGTTTCTTTAAGGTAAGGAGGTGATCCAACCGCAGGTTCCCCTACGGTTACCTTGTTACGACTTCACCCCAGTCATGAATCACAAAGTGGTAAGCGCCCTCCCGAAGGTTAAGCTACCTACTTCTTTTGCAACCCACTCCCATGGTGTGACGGGCGGTGTGTACAAGGCCCGGGAACGTATTCACCGTGGCATTCTGATCCACGATTACTAGCGATTCCGACTTCATGGAGTCGAGTTGCAGACTCCAATCCGGACTACGACATACTTTATGAGGTCCGCTTGCTCTCGCGAGGTCGCTTCTCTTTGTATATGCCATTGTAGCACGTGTGTAGCCCTACTCGTAAGGGCCATGATGACTTGACGTCATCCCCACCTTCCTCCAGTTTATCACTGGCAGTCTCCTTTGAGTTCCCGACCGAATCGCTGGCAACAAAGGATAAGGGTTGCGCTCGTTGCGGGACTTAACCCAACATTTCACAACACGAGCTGACGACAGCCATGCAGCACCTGTCTCACGGTTCCCGAAGGCACCAAGGCATCTCTGCCAAGTTCCGTGGATGTCAAGAGTAGGTAAGGTTCTTCGCGTTGCATCGAATTAAACCACATGCTCCACCGCTTGTGCGGGCCCCCGTCAATTCATTTGAGTTTTAACCTTGCGGCCGTACTCCCCAGGCGGTCGACTTAACGCGTTAGCTCCGGAAGCCACGCCTCAAGGGCACAACCTCCAAGTCGACATCGTTTACGGCGTGGACTACCAGGGTATCTAATCCTGTTTGCTCCCCACGCTTTCGCACCTGAGCGTCAGTCTTTGTCCAGGGGGCCGCCTTCGCCACCGGTATTCCTCCAGATCTCTACGCATTTCACCGCTACACCTGGAATTCTACCCCCCTCTACAAGACTCTAGCCTGCCAGTTTCGGATGCAGTTCCCAGGTTGAGCCCGGGGATTTCACATCCGACTTGACAGACCGCCTGCGTGCGCTTTACGCCCAGTAATTCCGATTAACGCTTGCACCCTCCGTATTACCGCGGCTGCTGGCACGGAGTTAGCCGGTGCTTCTTCTGCGAGTAACGTCAATTGCTGTGGTTATTAACCACAACACCTTCCTCCTCGCTGAAAGTACTTTACAACCCGAAGGCCTTCTTCATACACGCGGCATGGCTGCATCAGGCTTGCGCCCATTGTGCAATATTCCCCACTGCTGCCTCCCGTAGGAGTCTGGACCGTGTCTCAGTTCCAGTGTGGCTGGTCATCCTCTCAGACCAGCTAGGGATCGTCGCCTAGGTGAGCCGTTACCCCACCTACTAGCTAATCCCATCTGGGCACATCCGATGGCAAGAGGCCCGAAGGTCCCCCTCTTTGGTCTTGCGACGTTATGCGGTATTAGCTACCGTTTCCAGTAGTTATCCCCCTCCATCGGGCAGTTTCCCAGACATTACTCACCCGTCCGCCACTCGTCACCCAAGGAGCAAGCTCCTCTGTGCTACCGTTCGACTTGCATGTGTTAGGCCTGCCGCCAGCGTTCAATCTGAGCCATGATCAAACTCTTCAATTTAAGTTTGATGCTCGTGAATTAAACTTCGTAATGAATTACGTGTTCACTCAGAGACTTGGTATTCATTTTTCGTCTTGCGACGTTAAGAATCCGTATCTTCGAGTGCCCACACAGATTGTCTGATAAATTGTTAAAGAGCAGTGCCGCTTCGCTTTTTCTCAGCGGCGCGGGGTGTGCATATTACGCCATCCCACTGGAGAGTCAAGCGTTTATTTTCGCTTTTCTCCGCTGACCCGGCGGTTTGTAATCCGTTGTTCCGTGTCAGTGGAGGCGCATTATAGGGAGTTATTTCAGGCTGACAAGTTAAAAATACAAAAAACTTATCAAGC
Source organism: Citrobacter sp. 21OH12SH02A-Citro (assembly GCF_027919895.1). Taxonomy (NCBI): domain Bacteria; kingdom Pseudomonadati; phylum Pseudomonadota; class Gammaproteobacteria; order Enterobacterales; family Enterobacteriaceae; genus Citrobacter; species Citrobacter sp. 21OH12SH02A-Citro. The sequence goes on along the minus strand of NZ_CP114801.1, from coordinate 1,242,647 downwards.
GGCTACTTTTCAACCGCTACATTGCTTTTTGCTTTGTTTTTAAACAAAAACGAGCCCCGCAGGGCTCGTTTATTGTCGTTTTGTGACTTACTGCACTGCCACAATGCGATCGTTATTCACTTCCAGCCGAATCGTTTTGCCAGGAATCAGCTCACCAGACAGAATTTGCTGCGCCAGCGGGTTTTCGATCTGTTGCTGGATAGCACGTTTGAGTGGACGTGCGCCATACACCGGATCGTAACCATTCGCACTCAGCAGTTTAAGCGCCTCGTCAGAGATATGAATTTCATAGCCACGCTCTTCCAGACGTTTATACAGACGTTGCAGTTGGATCTGTGCAATAGAAGCAATGTGCTGCTCACCCAACGGATGGAATACAACAACTTCATCTATACGGTTGATGAATTCCGGGCGGAAATTATGGCTCACGACGCCCAGGACCATATCCTTCATGTGGCCGTAGTCCAGCTCACCGAAGCGTTCCTGAATCAGATCGGACCCCAGGTTCGAGGTCATGATGACAACCGTATTACGGAAGTCGACCGTTCTCCCCTGCCCGTCAGTCAGACGACCATCATCGAGCACCTGCAACAGAATATTGAACACATCCGGGTGCGCTTTCTCCACTTCATCCAGCAGGATGACAGAGTAAGGACGACGACGTACCGCTTCTGTCAGATATCCACCTTCCTCATAGCCGACATATCCCGGAGGCGCCCCGACCAGACGAGACACCGAGTGTTTCTCCATAAACTCGGACATATCGATACGCACCATGGCATCATCACTGTCGAACATAAAGTTTGCCAGCGCTTTGCACAGTTCAGTTTTACCGACACCGGTTGGGCCGAGGAACAAGAACGAACCAATCGGGCGATTCGGATCGGACAAGCCAGCACGGCTACGACGGATGGCGTTAGAAACGGCTTCCACCGCTTCGTTCTGGCCAATCACGCGGCTGTGCAACTGCTGCTCCATACGCAACAGTTTTTCCCGTTCGCCTTCCAGCATGCGAGCAACCGGGATCCCGGTCCAGCGCGCCAGCACTTCTGCAATTTCTGCATCCGTGACTTTATTACGCAGCAGACGCATGGTTTTGCCTTCAGACTGGGTGGCTGCTTCCAGCTGTTTTTCCAGTTCAGGAATTTTGCCGTACTGCAGTTCAGACATCCGCGCCAGGTCGCCGACACGACGCGCCTGTTCGATGGCGATTTTCGCCTGCTCCAGCTCAGCCTTGATAGTTTGCGTTCCCGAAAGGGATGCTTTTTCAGCTTTCCACTCTTCTTCTAATTCAGAATACTGGCGCTCTTTATCGTCCAGCTCTTCGTTGAGCATATCGAGACGTTTTTTACTCGCCTCATCAGACTCTTTCATTAATGCCTGCTGTTCCAGTTTGAGTTGGATAATACGGCGGTCGAGTCTGTCGAGTTCCTCCGGCTTGGAGTCAATCTGCATACGAATGCTGGATGCTGCCTCATCGATAAGGTCGATAGCTTTGTCCGGCAACTGACGATCGGCAATATAGCGGTGAGACAGCGTAGCTGCCGCAACAATCGCCGGGTCAGTGATCTGCACATGGTGGTGCAGCTCATAACGTTCTTTCAGGCCACGCAGAATCGCGATGGTGTCTTCTACTGAAGGTTCGGCCACAAATACTTTCTGGAAACGACGTTCCAGCGCCGCATCTTTTTCGATGTACTGGCGATATTCATCAAGCGTTGTTGCACCTACACAGTGCAGTTCCCCGCGTGCCAGCGCCGGTTTCAGCATGTTCCCGGCGTCCATTGCGCCATCGGCTTTACCCGCCCCAACCATGGTATGCAGCTCATCAATAAACAGGATGACATTGCCTTCCTGTTTCGAGAGATCGTTCAGCACGCCTTTTAAGCGTTCTTCAAACTCACCACGATATTTGGCCCCAGCCACCAGCGCACCCATATCCAGCGCCAGCACACGGCGACCTTTTAAGCCTTCCGGCACTTCACCATTGATAATTCGTTGGGCCAGCCCTTCAACGATGGCCGTTTTACCAACACCTGGTTCGCCGATTAACACCGGGTTATTTTTAGTACGACGCTGCAGTACCTGAATGGTACGGCGAATTTCTTCATCACGGCCGATAACCGGATCGAGTTTGCCCTGCTCGGCACGTTCGGTCAGGTCGACGGTATATTTTTTCAAGGCCTGACGTTGGTCTTCAGCCCCCTGGTCATTCACGCTTTCACCTCCACGCATTTGTTCAATTGCCTGAGTGATATTCGCGGTCGTCGCACCTGCTGATTTTAGTAAATCGGTCAGCGTACCGCGTGACTCAAGCGCCGCCAGTACGAACAGTTCTGACGAAATAAAGTTGTCCCCACGTTTTTGCGCCAGCTTGTCGCAAAGATTCAGTACACGCACCAGATCCTGAGAAGGCTGCACATCACCACCGGTACCTTCTACCTGCGGCAACCGGCTCAACGCCTGGTCAATGGCTGTACGTAACTGGCCAGCATTAATGCCAGCAGACGTTAATAAAGGACGTACCGATCCCCCTTCCTGATTCAGCAAGGCGCTCATTAGATGAAGTGGTTCGATGAATTGATTGTCGTGCCCCAATGCGAGTGACTGGGCATCGGCAAGAGCAAGCTGGAATTTATTAGTAAGACGATCCAGACGCATAACTCCTCCCATAACAGGTCAAAATTGCTACTGGAGATTAAATGAGGTCATCCCTCAATTATTCAAGGTGAATGACCTGAATTATGTGAAAAGAAAATTACACGTACCGGATCGTCTTGATTCTTTAGGTTATATCAGCCAAATAAAACTTGCCATACGACCCGTGGTATTGTCGCGACGATAAGAGAAGAACGTCTCACTTTCGCTGAAGGTGCAACGGTCGCCACCGTAGATGTTCTCTACTCCGATATTTGCCAGACGCTGACGCGCAAGCTGGTAAATATTCGCCAGATATTTGTCGCCATGCGGTACAAATGCGAGGTCCGCTTGCGGATCTTTCGCCATGAACGCTGCGCGAACTTCTGCTCCCACTTCAAACGCGTTCGGGCCAATCGCCGGGCCTAGCCAGGCAATAATGTTTTCAGGTTTGTCGGCAAAACACGCCACCGTCTCTTCCAGCACGCCGGCGCATAATCCGCGCCAACCCGCATGTGTCGCCGCGACTTCCGTTCCTGCGCGATTGCAAAACAGCACCGGCAGACAGTCGGCCGTCATCACGGCACACACGGTGCCCGGCGTATTGCTGTAAGAAGCATCCGCACGTTTGGAGGCGTAAGGCTCGCCGGTCAGTTTCAGGACATCCTTACCATGGACCTGCTCCAGCCAGACTGGCTTTGACGGCAGATTGCCCGCAGCAAACAGCCGCTTGCGGTTCTCTTCAACATGCTCCGGGTTGTCGCCGCAATGGGCGCCCAGATTCAGCGAATCATAAGGCGGCATGCTAACACCGCCAATACGGGTAGAACTACACGCAACAACACCTTGCGGTATCGGCCACTGCGGGACAATTAGCTTACTCATAGCCAGGCAATATCATCCTTATGTTCTTCGAAATCAGCGCGCATCACTTCAATCAATTGCACCATATCTTGTGGAATCGGTGCGTGCCATTCCATTTCGATACCTGAAATTGGGTGATATAAACGCAGCATAGTCGCGTGCAGCGCCTGACGATCGAACTTACGCAGCACGGAGATAAATTCGTCAGAAGCGCCTTTCGGGGGACGCGGACGACCGCCGTAGACCTGATCGCCCACCAGCGGATGGGTGATATGCGCCATGTGCACGCGGATCTGGTGCGTACGTCCGGTTTCCAGACGCAGCCGCAGACGCGTGTGCACACGGAAGTGTTCCATAATGCGATAGTGCGTCACCGCCGGTTTCCCCATCGGGTGTACCGCCATGTGCGTACGCTTGGTCGGGTGGCGGCTAATCGGTTCCTCAACGGTTCCGCCTGCCGTCATATGACCAATCGCCACGGCTTCGTACTCACGGGTAATTTCACGCAGCTGCAGCGACTCCACCAGACGCGTTTGCGCCGGAACGGTTTTTGCCACCACCATTAATCCGGTCGTGTCTTTATCCAGACGGTGCACGATACCAGCACGTGGAACATCCGCGATTGGCGGGTAGTAATGCAGTAATGCATTCAATACCGTGCCATCAGGATTACCGGCACCCGGATGCACTACGAGGTCACGGGGTTTGTTGATGACAAGAATATCATCATCTTCATAAACGATATCCAGTGGGATATCCTGAGGTTCAAAACGAACCTCTTCATCAATTTCTGCAGTGATGGAGACGCGCTCTCCACCCAACACTTTTTCTTTCGGTTTATCGCAAAGATTGCCATTTACCAGTACGCGCTGGTCAAGGATCCATTCTTTTATGCGCGATCGCGAATAATCAGGGAACAATTCGGCCAAAGCCTGATCTAAGCGTTGACCGAGCTGATTTTCGGAGACTGTTGCGGTGAGTTCTACTCGTTGTGCCATAAACTGCTTCTTCGTTTAACGTTGGGTTTTACGGCTTTGCCGTTTAATATAGTGTGCTATTGTAGCTGGTCTTAACCGGGAGCAGGAACAGAGAATCTCCCGTAAAACATTTTGAGGAAAGTCAAAACGTCATGACGCGCATGAAATATCTGGTGGCAGCAGCCACGTTGAGCCTGTTTTTGGCGGGTTGCTCTGGTTCAAAGGAAGAGGTGCCCGATAATCCGCCAAATGAAATCTACGCGACTGCTCAGCAAAAGCTGCAGGACGGTAACTGGAAACAGGCAATAACGCAATTAGAAGCGTTGGATAACCGTTATCCATTTGGACCGTATTCTCAGCAGGTGCAATTAGATCTCATCTACGCCTACTACAAAAACGCCGATCTGCCACTTGCTCAGGCTGCCATCGATCGTTTTATTCGTCTTAACCCGACACACCCTAACATTGATTATGTCATGTATATGCGTGGCCTGACCAATATGGCGCTGGATGATAGCGCACTGCAAGGATTCTTTGGTGTTGATCGCAGCGATCGCGATCCGCAACATGCCCGAGCTGCGTTTAATGACTTTTCCAAACTGGTACGTGGCTATCCGAACAGCCAGTACACCACTGACGCCACCAAACGTCTGGTATTCCTGAAAGACCGTCTGGCGAAGTATGAATATTCCGTTGTGGAATACTACACTGCCCGCGGTGCATGGGTTGCCGTGGTAAACCGTGTGGAAGGCATGCTGCGCGACTTCCCGGATACCCAGGCAACACGCAATGCCCTGCCGTTAATGGAAAATGCTTATCGCCAGATGCAGATGAATGCGCAGGCAGAAAAAGTAGCGAAAATCATTGCCGCCAACAGCAGCAATACCTGATTTACCTCAGAATGCAAACGGCAGCCCAAAGGCTGCCGTTTTTTTATCCGTAAACGCCACAACTGAAGCGGTTTAGCTGCAACGCATCTCATCAAATATGGCCTGCTTTCAGGTATTCCTCAAGTAAAAAATCGTTTGTTCCTGCGGTGCCTCACAAAAAGGTTTTCTTGACAAAAAGCGACAAAAAAATGTGATTAATATCACACATTTTGACATTAGGAACGGTATGCTGGAATCACCAAGACGGGAAAGACAAGAGGTAAAATTTATGACAATGAACATTACCAGTAAACAAATGGAAATTACTCCGGCAATTCGCCAGCATGTCGCAGACCGTCTCGCCAAACTCGAAAAATGGCAAACTCATCTGATTAATCCACATATCATTCTGTCTAAGGAGCCGCAGGGTTTCATTGCTGATGCCACCATCAATACACCGAACGGACATCTGGTCGCCAGCGCAAAACACGAGGATATGTACACCGCAATTAACGATTTGATCAACAAGCTGGAACGGCAGCTCAATAAAGTGCAGCACAAAGGCGAAGCCCGTCGTGCAACAACTTCAGTCAAAGACGCCAACTTCGTCGAAGCAGAAGAAGAGTAGTCCCTTACATTGAGTGTATCGCCAACGCGCCTCCGGGCGCGTTTTTTGTTGACAGGGTGAAAACAGTACGGGTACTTTACTGACGTAGCCAAAGGAAAATTACATGAAACTTGTCCCGTTCTTCTTCGCATTCTTTTTTACCTTCCCCTGAATGGGAGGCGTTTCGTCGTGTGATAAAGAATGCGAAGACGAACAATAAGGCCTCCCACAACGGGGGGCCTTTTTTATTGATAACAAGAAAGGCAACACTATGACATCGGAAAACCCATTGCTGGCGCTGCGCGATAAGATCAGCACGCTGGATGAAAAATTACTGGCCCTGCTGGCTGAGCGACGTGGACTGGCCGTAGAAGTTGGCAAAGCTAAGCTGCTTTCACATCGTCCAGTTCGTGATATCGACCGTGAGCGCGATCTGTTGGACCGACTGATTCAGCTTGGCAAAGCACATCATCTTGATGCTCACTACATCACTCGCCTGTTCCAGCTCATAATCGAAGACTCCGTCCTGACTCAGCAGGCACTGCTCCAGCAGCATCTGAATAAAATTAACCCACACTCAGCACGCGTAGCTTTCCTCGGGCCAAAAGGGTCATATTCTCATCTTGCCGCACGTCAGTATGCTGCCCGCCATTTTGAACAATTTATAGAAAGCGGCTGCGCGAAATTTGCCGATATCTTTAATCAGGTCGAAACCGGACAAGCTGACTACGCAGTGGTTCCGATTGAAAACACCAGTTCCGGTGGGATTAACGACGTTTACGACCTGCTACAGCACACCAGCCTGTCTATCGTTGGCGAGATGACTATCACGATTGACCACTGCCTACTGGTGTCCGGCACGACAGATCTCGAGACCATTGAAACGGTATATAGCCATCCGCAGCCATTCCAGCAGTGCAGCAAATTCCTGAGTCGTTACCCGCACTGGAAGATTGAGTACACCGAAAGCACCTCGGCGGCGATGGAAAAAGTTGCGCAGGCTAACTCACCGCGCGTGGCGGCTCTGGGGAGCGAAGCCGGAGGCGTACTATACGGTTTGCAGGTTCTTGAGCATATCGAAGCTAATCAGACGCAAAACATCACCCGCTTCGTGGTACTGGCGCGCAAGGCAATCAATGTTTCCGATCAGGTGCCAGCAAAAACCACGTTGCTGATGGCGACAGGACAACAAGCCGGTGCGCTGGTAGAAGCTCTGCTGGTACTGCGCAACCATAATCTGATTATGACTAAACTGGAGTCACGCCCGATTCACGGCAATCCGTGGGAAGAAATGTTTTATCTTGATATCCAGGCCAACCTGGAATCACCCCAGATGCAAAAAGCATTGAAGGAGTTAGGTGAGATTACGCGCTCGATGAAAGTACTTGGCTGCTATCCAAGTGAGAATGTGGTGCCGGTCGATCCAAGCTAACGTTTGACAATGCCGGATGGCGCTACGCTTATCCGGCATTCTATTTAGCCGATCCTTGTATGACTGATACAACGCATCAGCGTTGCCATCAAGCATCGTATTTATTGGCGACTATCGTTAGCCTGGCGCAACAAAGTACGGCTTTCGTTCTGGAAGCGTTTCGCATAATCACCAAACCAGTGCTCCACCTTACGGAAGCTGTCGATGAACGCTTGCTTATCGCCCTGCTCCAGTAAACCGATCGCCTCACCAAAACGTTGGTAGTAGCGTTTGATCAGCGCAAGGTTACTCTCAGACGACATAATGATATCGGCATAGAGCTGCGGATCCTGGGCAAACAGACGTCCGACCATCGCCAGTTCAAGGCGATAAATCGGCGAAGAGAGTGCCAGTAACTGCTCCAGTTGAACATTCTCTTCCGCTAAATGCAGACCGTAAGCAAAGGTCGCAAAGTGACGCAATGCCTGAATAAATGCCATGTTCTGGTCGTGTTCAACAGCACTGATCCGATGCAGTCGCGCACCCCACACCTGAATCTGTTCCAGAAACCACTGATAGGCTTCCGGCTGACGTCCGTCACACCAGACGACGACCTGCTTTGCCAGACTGCCGCTGTCCGGGCCAAACATGGGGTGTAATCCCACCACCGGGCCGTCGTGCGCCGCCAGCATCGCCTGCAAAGGACCATTTTTCACCGAAGCCAGATCCACCAGGATGCAGTCGGACGGCAGACGCGGTAATTTGGCGATCACCTGCTCAGTGACGTGGATCGGCACGCTGACGATCACCATGCCAGCATCAGAGACGATCTCCGGCGCACGATCCCAGTCCTGCTGTTCCAGGATCCGTACCTGATAACCTGACAGAGTGAGCATTTTTTCGAACAGACGTCCCATCTGACCGCCGCCGCCGACAATCACCACCGGTCGCAGAGAAGGACAAAGCGTTTTAAATCCTTTGTCGTTCTCACTGGAGTAAGACTCGCGCATAACCCGGCGCAGCACATCTTCAATCAGGTCCGGCGGCACGCCAAGGGCTTCCGCTTCCGCCCGGCGGGAGGCCAGCATTGAGGCTTCCCGTTCCGGCACGTAGATAGGCAGCCCAAAGCGGCTTTTTACTTCACCGACTTCGGCCACCAGCTCCAGGCGACGTGCCAGTAAACCCAGCAGCGCCTTGTCGACTTCATCAATTTGATCGCGTAATGCGGTCAATTCAGCAACCATAACCAACCTCTTATGCTACACGCGCCGACAGCTGGCCGTTTAAATCCTGGCTAATTTCACGCAGTAGCGCATCCGTCATTTCCCAGCTAATGCAGGCATCAGTTACAGACACGCCGTATTTCATTTCGCTACGCGGCTGTTCAGAAGACTGGTTGCCTTCGTGAATATTACTTTCAATCATCAAGCCAATGATCGAGCGATTGCCATCTTTGATTTGTGCAATCACGGATTCAGCCACGGCAGGCTGGCGGCGGTAATCTTTATTGGAGTTACCATGACTGCAATCTACCATCAGAGAAGGTCGTAGTCCCGCCTGCTCCATCTCTTTTTCGCACTGGGCGACATCTGCCGGGCTGTAGTTCGGCGCTTTACCACCGCGCAGGATCACGTGACCGTCCGGGTTACCCTGAGTTTGCAGCAGTGCAACCTGTCCAGCCTGGTTAATACCAACAAAGCGGTGCGACTGTGCCGCCGCGCGCATCGCGTTAATGGCGGTCGCCAGGCTACCGTCAGTACCGTTCTTAAAGCCGACCGGCATCGAAAGACCGGAAGCCATTTCGCGGTGAGTCTGCGATTCCGTGGTACGCGCACCGATTGCAGACCAGCTAAACAGATCGCCCAGGTATTGCGGGCTATTGGGATCCATCGCTTCAGTTGCCAGCGGTAGTCCCATATTCACCAGTTCAAGCAGCAGCTGACGCGCAATTTTCAGGCCGGCTTCAACATCAAAAGAGCCATCCATATGAGGATCGTTAATTAACCCTTTCCAGCCGACGGTGGTACGGGGTTTTTCAAAATAGACACGCATCACCAGGTAGAGGCTATCGCTGACCTCTGCGGCAAGGGCTTTAAACCGACGAGCGTACTCAATAGCCATTTCAGGATCGTGAATGGAACACGGGCCACATACCACCAGCAGGCGCGGATCGCGACCAGAGATAATATCTGAAATGGTTTTACGCGACTGGGAGATTTGCGCTTCTTGCGCCTGGCTCAGCGGGAATTCAGCTTTCAGCTGCTCTGGAGTCATCAGAACCTGTTCGTCGGTAATATGTACGTTGTTCAGCGCGTCTTTTTGCATGGTGGTGATCCTGTTTAGCTCGTTTGCGATAGTTGGTCCTCAGCGAGGAGGTGATAACGATAACACAACAGGTAAAGATTTCAATCCACAAGCCGTAAATTTTAATTTACAACACACACTTTAATGACAGAACACGCCATCCATTTCGTACATTAAAATTTACACCATCCGGTATTGAGATCCACTATGCTTAAAAAAACGAGGGAGTACAGGCAATGAAGCAACTCATCAGCACTCTATTTCTATTACTTCTTAGCGGATGTCAGATAGATCCTTATACCCACGCCCCCACATGGACGGGAACCGCCTGGTACGACGCCGGAATACAAGATGCCATTTCGGGGTATGCCGTTAAAGATAATGAAACTCTTGCCGACAACTACAATGACCCCGAAGTCGATCGTACGGAATATCTTAAGGGTTATGCCGAGGGGCAACGTAAAATCTGCCAGCCGGATTTTGTTTACGCCAGAGGTTTGACCGGGAAAACCTTTCCCCCAAGTTGTGATACGGTCGAAAATATTGACCAGTTACACAGTGCCTGGCAAAAAGGAGCAAACGAAGGAGCCACCTCAATAAGATTAAATTAAACAATAGCTTATATTTTATAAATTACTAAGATTTAACTTAAATCACTAATAGCTTTCCACCTGGCATAATGACGGCTTAGGAAAATAATGTTATTTTGTCCTAAATAATCTTGAATGTATTTCGACGTTTTACGGCAAACGCTGGTAGGTAACTATTCATGAGCTATTCTTACCGACTCATACTTCTACTGGCACTGCTCCTGACCGGATTACCGCTGTACGCCCAAAGCGTTACGGAAGAAGCAAAATCTGTACGCGCTATGGTTTCCGGCATCGTCAGTTATACGCGCTGGCCTGCACTGTCCGGGCCCCCCAAACTGTGTATTTTCTCTTCATCGCGTTTTTCCAGTGTCCTGGGAGATACCAGTGCCGGAGCATTACCCTATCTTCCCGTCATCATTCGTACGGAACAAGAAATATTAGTTTCGCAGTGTGACGGTTTTTATTTTGGAAAAGAATCCCCTACTTATCAGGTGGAATTAAAGAATAAATATCCGTCTAAGGCATTGCTATTAATTGCCGAACAGAACCCCGAATGCGTTATTGGCAGCGCCTTTTGCCTCATAATTAAAGATGAAGATGTGAGATTTTCCGTAAATATGGATTCCCTTTCACGCAGTGGCGTAAGGGTCAGTCCGGACGTATTAATGCTTGCACGGAATCAGAAGCATGGATAAGGGCCATTCTCCCATAACACGCCCGACGTTTAAGCGGACATTACGGCGTATCAGCATAATCAGCGTTCTGGTAACTATGACGCTGATCTGGCTGCTGCTCAGCATTTCTTCGGTGCTGGCATTGAGACAGTATGCGCAAAAGAACCTGGATCTGACCGCTGCAACCATGACCCGCACGCTTGAAGCAGCATTAGTTTTTTCTGATGGCGTCGCAGCAACTGAAACGCTGGCAGCACTGGGTCAGCAGGGGCAATTTTCCGTTGCAGAAGTTCGTAATAAAAACCAGAAGGTGATCGCCACCTGGCGCTATAACGCGCAGGATACCACTGAAAAAATCAGCGGACTTATCAGCCACTGGCTGTTCCCCCAACCGGTCACTCAACCTATTTTGCATAATGGCAACGTCATCGGCGAAGTACGATTGACTGCGCGCGATAGTGTTATCAGCCATTTCATCTATTTGTCGCTGGCCGTCCTTACCGGGTGCATTCTGTTGGCCTCTGGCATTGCATTAATGCTCACTCGTTATTTACATAATGGCGTCGTGGAAGCCCTGCAAAATATAACTGAGGTGGTACATGATGTTCGTACCAACCGTAACTTTTCCCGGCGCGTTTCAGAAGAGCGCATTGAAGAGTTTCACCTTTTTGCCCAGGATTTTAATAGTCTTCTGGACGAGATGGAGGAGTGGCAACTTAAACTGCAGGCAAAGAACGCCCAGCTTTTGCGTACGGCGCTACACGATCCGCTGACCGGCCTGGCGAATCGCGCCGCATTTCGCAGCAGCATTAACGCCCTGATGAATGACCATGCCGCCCACAGCAGCTCCGCACTGTTATTCCTTGATGGTGATAATTTTAAATTTATTAATGATACCTGGGGCCACGCAGCGGGGGATCGGGTCCTGATTGAAGTTGCAAACAGGCTGGCCGAGTTTGGTGGTAATCGACATCACCCCTACAGACTTGGCGGCGATGAGTTCGCTATGGTGCTGTACAGCGTTCACTCTGAATACGAAGTTCAGCGGATCTGCGCGGCACTGTCACACGAGTTTAACCGACCTTTTGACCTGCATAACGGTCATCAGGCAAGCATGACACTCAGCATTGGTTTTGCGCTGACGTGGGAACATGCCTCTGCCGAGAAATTACAAGAACTTGCCGATAAAAATATGTATCAGGCCAAAAATTTGCGTTCTGAACGCATTATTAAAAAATAAGGACTTACACATGCTAAAACGTCTATCATCCCCGTTTCTTCTGCTTTTACTGATTTTGGCAGGCTGTCAGGCACCTCAGGGAAAATTTACCCCAGAGCAAATTGCAGCCATGAAATCGTACGGATTTACCGAAGCTTCCGGAGACTGGTCTCTTGGTCTGTCTGACAACATCCTGTTTGACAAAAACGACTATAAGCTGCGCCCTGAAAGTGAAAAGCAGATCCAGGAAATGGCATCCAAACTGGCAGCTACCGGGTTAAACCATGCGCGTATGGATGGTCATACCGATAACTACGGCGAAGACAGCTACAACGAAGCGCTGTCGCTCAAACGCGCGAATGTGGTTGCCGATGCGTGGGCACAGGGCGCCAACATTCCCCGCACTAATCTGACAACGCAGGGACTCGGGAAGAAATACCCGATCGCCAGTAATCAGACGTCAAAAGGTCGTGCTGAAAACCGCCGGGTTGCAGTCGTGATCGCTACGCCGTAAAAGTCCTCAACTGGCTGCGCGCCGCGCAGCCATCCAATTGCAATAAAACAAAAGAGTAAGGTCGGAATAAAAAAAGGGCCAGCCTTTCGGCCAGCCCTTTTCTAACAGGATGTCGCTTGCGCGAATCTTAGTTAAGACGCTCTTTGATACGAGCAGACTTACCAGTGCGCTCACGCAGGTAGTACAGTTTAGCTTTACGAACAGCACCACGACGTTTAACAGCAATGCTGTCAACTACCGGAGAGTGAGTCTGGAAGACACGCTCAACGCCTTCGCCGTTGGAAATTTTACGAACAGTGAATGCAGAGTGCAGACCGCGGTTACGAATAGCGATAACCACGCCCTCGAATGCCTGCAGACGTTTTTTGGAACCTTCAACAACCCATACTTTCACTTCCACGGTATCACCCGGACGGAAGGAAGGTACGTCCTGCTTCATCTGCTCTTGTTCAAGTTGCTTAATAATGTTGCTCATAATTTAATCTCTTATCCTGGGTAAACTGATATTTGGGGGTCTCAGACCAGCCCATCATGTTTATGCTGCTGTTGTGCGTGTTCCGTTTTGAACTCCGCCAGCAACCTTGCTTGCTCTTCAGTCAGAGCCAGGTTTTCCAGAAGTTCAGGTCTTCTAAGCCAGGTCCGGCCCAGCGACTGTTTTAAACGCCAGCGACGTATCTCAGCGTGGTTCCCCGACAGTAACACTGCCGGTACTTCCATCTGTTCTAACACTTCAGGTCGGGTATAGTGCGGGCAATCCAGCAACCCATCAGCAAACGAATCTTCGATTGCTGAAGCTTCATGACCCAGAACTCCCGGAATAAACCGAGAAACGGAGTCGATCAGCGTCATTGCTGGTAACTCACCACCGCTGAGAACGTAATCGCCGATTGACCATTCTTCGTCAATTTCGGTTTGAATCACGCGCTCATCTATTCCTTCATAGCGACCACACACCAGAATCAGCTTTTGATTCGTGGCCAGTTCGCTAACGCCCGCTTGATCAAGCTTGCGTCCCTGAGGTGACAGATAAATCACCTTTGCGCCTTCACCAGCCGCAGCTTTTGCTGCATGAATGGCGTCCCGTAAAGGTTGCACCATCATTAACATCCCCGGTCCGCCGCCGTAAGGACGATCGTCCACGGTACGGTGCCGGTCATGAGTAAAGTCACGAGGACTCCAGCTCTGGATGTTCAGCAGGCCATTTTTTACTGCCCGGCCAGTTACCCCGTAATCGGTAATTGCGCGGAACATTTCTGGAAACAGGCTAACGATACCTATAAACACAAGCCAATCCCCATAACGCCGACTTTTACCGTTTATCCGGTGGTTTAAAAACCAGGATCCCAATCTACTTCGATAGTACGAGTAGCGAGATCGACTTTCTTGATAACCTGCCCATCGAGGAACGGTACAAGACGTTCCTTGATACCAAACGCATCTTTCAGGTTTGCCTTAATGACAATGACGTCATTCGAACCGGTTTCCATCATATCGACGACTTTACCGAGATCGTAACCTTCAGTGGTCACTACCTGGCAGCCCATAAGGTCTTTCCAGTAGTAGGAACCATCTTCCAGCGCTGGCAACTGCGAGGAATCCACGACAATTTCGCAATTAGTCAGTAGATTCGCCGAATCACGATCGTCAACGCCTTTCAGCTTGATGATCAGATCCTGATTGTGGTGCTTCCAGCTTTCCAGCTGTACTTGCTGCCACTGACCCGCCTTCTGGATAAACCAGGGCTGATAGTCAAAAATGCTTTCGGCGTCTTCAGTGGAAGAAAACACTCTGAGCCAACCACGGATACCGTAAGAAGACCCCATTTTCCCCAAAACGATGGGTTCCACAGGAGCCTGCGCGGCGAGTTGCTTGCTCATCATGACCACCGTGACAGATTAAGCTGCTTTGTTTGCTGCTTTGATCAGCGTAGCTACGCGATCAGAAATAGTCGCGCCCTGGCCAACCCAGTGAGCGATGCGATCCAGATCCAGGCGAGTGCCTTCTTCTTTTTCGCTAGCGATTGGGTTAAAGAAGCCAACGCGCTCGATGAAGCGACCGTTGCGTGCATTACGGCTGTCGGTAACAACAACCTGGTAGAACGGACGCTTTTTAGCGCCGTGACGAGCTAAACGAATAGTAACCATAACATCCTCTTGTGTGAATAAAACACCCAGGCCCCATCGAGGAACGGAGCCCGGGTGTCATATTAAAAGCCCGAAAATTTTACTGATTTCTGGGAAAAAAGCAATCAACATGTGATGAGGCTTTATACCAGGGGATTACCATTGCAGCCAGTTTGGCGTCGGCGTGCGCGCAGAAAGCGGAACGTACATGCAGTACGTGAGCATTTCGAGCCCACCCCGGCGTCAAAAAGGCAAATTAGGTAGCCCGAAATATTTATCTACCAGGGAAGCCTGGCGGCATCATACCCTTCATGCCACGCATCATCTTCGCCATACCGCCTTTCTTCATTTTCTTCATCATGCGCTGCATGTCGTCGAACTGTTTCAGAAGGCGGTTTACGTCCTGTACCTGCATACCGCAGCCGGCAGCAATACGGCGTTTACGGGAACCTTTAATGATTTCCGGCTTAGCGCGTTCTTTCATCGTCATCGAGTTGATGATGGCTTCCATACGCACCAGCACTTTATCGTCCATCTGCGATTTCACGTTGTCTGGGATCTGCCCCATGCCCGGCAGCTTGCCCATCAGGCTTGCCATGCCGCCCATGTTTTTCATCTGGTTGAGCTGCTCAAGGAAATCGTTGAGATCGAAGCCGTCGCCTTTTTTCAGCTTGCTGGCTAATTTCTCTGCCTGCGCGCGGTCGACCTTGCTTTCGATATCTTCGATCAGCGACAGCACGTCACCCATGCCGAGAATACGCGAAGCAATACGATCCGGGTGGAACGGCTCCAGCGCTTCGGTTTTCTCGCCGACGCCGAGGAATTTAATCGGCTTGCCGGTGATATGACGAATAGAGAGCGCCGCACCACCACGAGCATCACCATCAACTTTGGTCAGCACGACACCGGTTAACGGCAGCGCTTCGTTGAAGGCTTTTGCGGTATTCGCGGCATCCTGACCGGTCATGGCGTCGACCACAAACAGCGTTTCAACCGGCTTAATAGAAGCGTGGACCTGTTTGATTTCGTCCATCATCGCTTCATCAACGTGCAGGCGACCGGCGGTATCCACCAGCAGCACGTCGTAGAATTTGAGTTTGGCTTCTTTCAGCGCGGCGTTAACGATATCGACCGGCTTCTGGCCGACATCCGACGGGAAGAAGTCCACACCGACCTGCTCGGCCAGCGTTTCCAGCTGTTTTATCGCCGCCGGGCGATAAACGTCCGCGGAGACCACCAGCACTTTCTTCTTGTGCTTCTCACGCAGGAATTTCCCCAGCTTACCGACGCTGGTCGTTTTACCCGCCCCCTGCAGACCAGCCATCAGCACAACGGCTGGCGGCTGTGCAGCCAGATTCAGGGTCTGGTTTTCTTCGCCCATTGCCGCAACCAGTTCGTTACGGACAATCTTGACGAACTCCTGACCCGGCGTCAGGCTTTTGTTAACTTCATGACCAACCGCTTTCTCTTTTACGCGATTGATAAACTCACGCACTACCGGCAGCGCTACGTCAGCCTCCAGCAGCGCCATGCGCACTTCGCGCAGCGTCTCTTTAACGTTGTCTTCAGTAAGGCGTCCACGGCCACTGATATTGCGCAGCGTGCGCGACAAACGATCGGTTAAATTATCAAACATTGTCTCTCGCCTGGGGTGGAAACGGTCGGTCGCGACAGCGACACATCAACAGAAATTTGTCGCAGTATAACATGAAGCCGCCTTTGTTGTTATGCAACGGTTGGAGCAGCGGTCACGTAACGCTATACTGCTTTTCTTTATCACTGGCCAACTGTCGACACCTATATGCCCGTTTTTGCTCTGCTTGCCCTTGTCGCCTACTCAGTCAGCCTTGCGCTGATTATTCCCGCTCTGCTGCAAAAAAACAGCGGCTGGCGGCGTATGGCTATTCTCTCTGCGGTCGTCGCGCTGGTAAGTCATGCTATCGCCCTGGAAGCGCGAATTCTGCCCGGCGGTGAAAGCGGACAAAACCTGAGTCTGTTGAACGTCGGCTCACTGGTTAGCCTGATGATCTGTACGGTAATGACTATCGTCGCTTCCCGCAATCGTGGCTGGCTATTGCTGCCCATTGTCTACGCCTTTGCGCTGATCAACCTGGCCTTCGCCACGTTTATGCCGAACGAGTTCATCACCCATCTCGAAGCTACGCCGGGCATGATGATTCACATCGGGCTATCGCTATTCGCTTACGCCACGCTGATTATCGCCGCACTGTATGCGCTGCAACTGGCATGGATCGACTACCAGTTGAAAAACAAAAAACTGGCCTTCAGCAATGAGATGCCGCCGCTAATGAGTATTGAGCGGAAAATGTTTCATATCACCCAAATTGGCGTGGTTCTGCTGACGCTCACCCTGTGCACAGGCCTGTTTTACATGCATAACCTGTTCAGTACCGAGAACATTGATAAAGCCGTTCTCTCTATCGTGGCATGGTTTGTCTATATCGTTCTGTTGTGGGGGCATTACCATGAAGGCTGGCGCGGACGTCGCGTCGTATGGTTTAACGTCGCAGGCGCAGGCATTCTAACGCTGGCCTATTTCGGCAGTCGTATCCTGCAGCAGTTCGTGAGTTAAATCTTTAAGGAACCCTACGTGGAACACATCTCCACCACCACGCTCATTATCACGCTTCTCATCATGGTGGTCATTTCCGCCTATTTTTCCGGTTCTGAAACCGGAATGATGACCCTGAATCGCTATCGTCTACGTCATCGGGCCAAGCAGGGGAATCGTCAGGCAAAACGCGTTGAAAAGCTACTTCGTAAGCCGGACCGCCTGATAAGCCTGGTGCTCATCGGTAATAATCTGGTGAATATTCTGGCCTCCGCGCTCGGCACCATTGTCGGTATGCGCCTGTATGGCGATGCGGGTGTCGCTATTGCCACTGGGGTACTGACGTTTGTCGTGCTGGTTTTTGCCGAAGTACTGCCCAAAACTATTGCAGCACTGTATCCGGAAAAAGTCGCCTATCCGAGCAGTGTACTGCTGGCTCCACTGCAGATTCTGATGATGCCGTTGGTGTGGCTACTCAACACCATCACGCGGCTACTTATGCGCATGATGGGCATCAAAACGGATATCGTGGTGAGCGGTTCGCTGAGTAAAGATGAACTGCGAACGCTGGTGAATGAATCGCGCTCGCAAATCTCACGCCGTAACCAGGATATGCTGCTGTCAGTGCTGGATCTGGAAAAAGTCAGCGTCGATGACATCATGATCCCGCGTAACGAAATCATCGGCATTGATATTAACGATGACTGGAAGTCAATCGTGCGTCAGCTTTCGCACTCTCCACATGGCCGTATTGTGCTGTACCGCGACTCGCTGGACGACGCCATCAGTATGCTGCGCGTACGTGAAGCCTGGCGATTGATGGCAGAGAAAAAAGAGTTCACCAAAGAGACCATGTTACGTGCCGCCGACGAAATTTATTACGTCCCGGAAGGTACGCCTCTCAGCACCCAGCTCATTAAGTTTCAGCGAAACAAGAAGAAAGTGGGTCTGGTTGTTAATGAATATGGCGATATTCAGGGGCTGGTCACGGTCGAAGATATTCTGGAAGAGATTGTCGGCGACTTCACCACTTCAATGTCACCCACGCTTGCCGAAGAGGTAACGCCGCAGAATGATGGCTCGGTGATCATTGACGGCAGCGCCAACGTTCGTGAAATCAATAAGGCGTTTAACTGGCACCTGCCGGAAGATGACGCACGTACCGTGAATGGTATTATTCTTGAAGCGCTGGAAGAGATCCCGGTTGCTGGCACGCGTGTGCGTATTGGACAGTACGATATCGATATTCTCGACGTGCAGGACAATATGATTAAACAGGTGCAGGTATTGCCGGTCAAACCGCTACGGGAAAGCGTGTCGGACCAGTGAGAGTAATTCAGGCCGGGTAGCGCGTGAGCATTCCCCGGCCTGAAGGCTGATTAGCCTTTGGCTTTCGCCACAGAGACCATCGCGGCGCGGATGGTACGTCCGTTCAGGGTATAGCCTTTTTGCATTACCATCAGCACATTACCGGCAGCAACGTCGTCAGACTCTACCATTGCAATTGCCTGGTGCACGTTCGGGTCCATCGGCACATCGATATCCGCAACCACCTGTACACCAAACTTCGCCACGACATCCAGCATTGACTTACGGGTCAGCTCAATACCTTCAACCATCGCCGCCATAGCGTCATTATCTTTATCCGCAACTTCCAGCGCGCGGTCCAGGCTATCCAGCACCGGCAGCAGTTCGTTGACGAATTTTTCCAGCGCAAACTTATGCGCTTTTTCTACGTCCAGTTCGGTACGACGACGCAGGTTTTCCATTTCCGCTTTGATACGCAACACGCTGTCGCGCTCGCGAGTTTCGGCCTCAGCAAGCTGAGCTTCCAGATTCGCAATTTTTTCATCGCGCGGATCCACCTGCTCAGCAGAAGCGTCTGATTCAACCGCCTCAACTTCTTCGTGCTGATCCATGATAATTTCTTCCGGGGCTTGCCCCTCAGGCGTTTTCTGTTCTTTACTACTCATGAATTTCTCCGCGTTTTTTTCGCATTCATCTCGCTAACTTGGCTTATTATGGGGATCAGATTCAGGGATTCAAGGGAAGTACTCACATTGTCACTAATCTTCGTTACAAGGACCTCGAGAAAATGAACAAACATTTCAAGTGTATTGGCATTGTGGGGCATCCACGTCACCCCACTGCACTGACCACACATGAAATGCTCTACCGTTGGCTGTGCACCAAAGGTTATGAGGTTATCGTTGAGCAACAAATCGCTCACGAGCTGCAGCTGAAAAATGTGAAAACCGGTACGCTCGCAGAAATTGGCCAACAGGCAGACCTCGCCGTGGTAGTCGGCGGCGACGGCAATATGCTGGGCGCCGCTCGCACCCTGGCACGTTATGACATCAAGGTTATTGGCATTAACCGCGGCAACCTCGGTTTTTTGACCGACCTTGACCCAGACAATGCCCAGCAACAGTTAGCTGACGTGCTGGAAGGCCACTACATCAGCGAAAAGCGCTTTTTACTCGAAGCTCAGGTGTGTCAACAGGATTGCCAGAAGCGCATTAGCACTGCCATCAATGAAGTTGTGCTGCACCCCGGGAAAGTGGCGCACATGATTGAATTTGAAGTCTATATCGATGAAATTTTTGCCTTCTCCCAACGTTCAGATGGGCTGATTATCTCGACGCCGACCGGCTCTACCGCCTACTCGCTCTCTGCCGGAGGCCCAATTCTGACGCCTTCTCTGGATGCCATTACGCTGGTACCCATGTTTCCGCATACGCTTTCCGCGCGACCGCTGGTGATCAACAGTAGCAGCACCATTCGCCTGCGCTTTTCCCATCGCCGTAACGATCTGGAGATCAGCTGTGACAGCCAAATCGCCCTACCTATACAGGAAGGTGAAGACGTATTGATTCGCCGCTGTGATTATCATCTGAACCTGATACATCCAAAAGATTACAGCTATTTCAACACATTAAGCACTAAGCTTGGTTGGTCAAAAAAATTATTCTAATTTAACGCCAACCTCTTTACTGTATAAAAAACCAGTTTATACTGTATGAAATCACAGTTATGGTTTTTCATACAGGAAAACAGCTATGTTGGCACAACTGACCATCAGCAATTTTGCTATCGTTCGTGAACTTGAGATCGATTTCCAGAACGGAATGACCGTTATCACCGGTGAGACCGGTGCGGGTAAGTCCATTGCCATTGATGCTCTCGGTTTGTGTCTGGGCGGACGCGCAGACGCAGACATGGTGCGTGCAGGCGCCATGCGAGCCGACCTCTGCGCCCGTTTTGCCTTAAAAGATACCCCCGCAGCCCTGCGCTGGCTGGAAGAGAACCAGCTTGAGGAAGGCCGTGAGTGTTTGCTGCGTCGCGTTATCAGCAGCGATGGCCGCTCCCGTGGGTTTATTAACGGAACCGCCGTTCCGTTATCGCAGTTGCGCGAGCTGGGCCAGTTACTTATTCAAATCCATGGCCAGCATGCGCATCAGCTCCTGACAAAATCAGAACACCAAAAATCCCTGCTTGATGGTTACGCCAATGAAGCGTCTCTGACCCAGGAAATGGCTGCGCGCTACCAACTATGGCACCAAAGTTGCCGTGACCTGGCGCATCATCAGCAACAAAGCCTGGAACGCGCAGCCCGGGCGGAATTGTTGCAATACCAGTTAAAGGAACTGAACGAATTCAATCCGCAGCCGGGTGAGTTTGAGCAAATTGATGAAGAGTACAAGCGCCTGGCTAACAGTGGGCAATTACTCACCACCAGCCAACAGGCGCTGGCTATCCTGGCAGATGGTGAAGACATCAATCTGCAAAGCCAACTGTACACCGCAAAACACCTGGTCACTGAACTGGCAGGCATGGACGGCAAACTTTCAGGTATTCTGGATATGCTGGAAGAGGCCACCATCCAGCTCAGCGAAGCCAGCGACGAGCTGCGCCACTATTGCGATCGTCTGGATTTAGACCCTAACCGCTTGTTCGAGCTCGAACAGCGTATCTCCAGGCAAATCTCGTTGGCGCGTAAGCATCATGTTGCCCCTGAAGTGCTGCCACAGTTCTATCAGTCGTTGCTGGATGAACAACAGCAACTGGACGATCAGGCCGACTCGCTCGAAACCTTAACCCTGGCGGTGAACAATCACCACCAGCAGGCGCTGGAAACGGCAAAAATGCTGCACCAACAGCGTCAGCATTATGCGCAGGAACTGGGGCAACTTATTACAGAGAGCATGCATGCTCTCTCGATGCCGCACGGTGTCTTTTGCATTGATGTGAAATTTGAGGAGCATCATCTGAGCGCAGACGGTGCCGATCGCGTGGAGTTTAAAGTAACCACTAACCCAGGTCAGCCGTTACAACCAATTGCGAAAGTCGCTTCCGGCGGGGAACTGTCACGTATTGCGCTGGCTATTCAGGTCATTACAGCACGTAAGATGGAAACGCCTGCGCTAATTTTCGATGAGGTGGATGTTGGTATCAGCGGCCCGACGGCTGCGGTAGTGGGTAAAATGTTGCGACAGTTGGGCGAGTCAACGCAGGTAATGTGTGTTACTCACCTGCCGCAGGTTGCGGGCTGTGGTCATCAACATTTCTATGTCAGCAAAGAAACAGATGGCGCGATGACGGAAACACACATGCAGCCGCTTGATAAACGCGCGCGCCTGCAGGAATTAGCCCGTCTACTTGGCGGTAGCGAAGTGACGCGCAATACCCTCGCAAATGCAAAAGAACTGCTGGCGGCATAAACTTTTTTACCTTGTGAAGGTCTGAGTTCAACATAAAATCGCCGACCGACCCGACAGCAAAAGGTTTTAAAGTGGTGAAAGGTCTATTATCATCGGCATATTACATATGAGCCGCGTACTGCTCGGGCCCGAAAAGGAATCAAATCACTATGCGCTGTAAAACGCTGACTGCTGCTGCAGCAGTACTACTGATGTTGACTGCAGGCTGTTCCACTCTGGAGCGAGTGGTTTACCGCCCTGACATCAACCAGGGAAATTATCTGACACCTACCGATGTCGCTAAAGTGCGCACGGGTATGACGCAACAGCAGGTTGCTTATGCTCTGGGTACACCAATGATGTCCGATCCTTTTGGCACTAATACCTGGTTTTATGTGTTCCGTCAGCAACCTGGACATGAAGGCGTAACCCAGCAAACGCTGACGCTGACCTTTAACAGCAGCGGCGTATTGACCAACATTGATAACAAACCCGCTTTGACCGATAACAAGTAGGTTTGAGAGATCAAAAAAAGGTGCTCAATGAGCACCTTTTTTATTGTCTGTTACTTTTTAGCGGATTTCTCTGCTCGCTGTCTGCGCAGCTCTTTTGGGTCAGCAATCAGTGGCCGGTAAATTTCCACCCGATCGCCGTCATGCAGAACATCAGCAAGCTTTACCGGACGGCTGTAGATACCCACTTTATTTTTACTGAGATCGATATCGGTACGTAATTCCAGCAGCCCGGAAGCGCGGATAGCCTCTTCCACCGTTGCGCCCTGCTGCAGCGTTACGCGCTGTAAATACTGTTTCTCGGGTAGCGCGTACGCCACTTCAACGACAATTTTAGCCGACGCTGACACTGTAAACCTCTTTCGCGCGAACCGTGAAGGCCTGCACCATATTTGAAGCCAGTTCTTTAAAGATACGGCCAAACGCCAGCTCGATTAACTTATTGGTGAACTCAAAATCGAGGTGAAATTCAATACGACACGCTTCATGACTCAGTGGCGTAAACTTCCAGCCGCCAATCAGCTTCTTGAACGGCCCATCGACCAGATGCATCAGAATGCTCTGATTACTGGTCAGTTGATTGCGCGTGGTGAACGTTTTACTGATCCCTGCTTTCGAGACATCCACAGCGGCCGTCATTTGTCCCGGAGTCGACTCCAGTACGCGGCTACCGGTGCAACCCGGCAAAAACTGAGGATAGGACTTAACGTCATTCACTAGCTGATACATCTGTTCCGCACTGTAGGGTACTAAAGCGGTCCGGCTAATCTGAGGCATAACAATTCCCATCAATATCAATCACACAAATAATACCATTTATCACCCGCTAAAAAAAACGCTATAGCCTAACTCGTGCTAAGATAGCGCCTTGCGCCCCGCTGGATGAAATGGGGTGTTTTTCGATTCCAGATTACCTATACTGAGCGGCATTATGACGAAGAAAAAAGCACACAAACCTGGCTCAGCCACAATCGCGCTAAACAAGCGCGCACGACACGAATACTTTATTGAAGAAGAGTTCGAAGCAGGACTCGCCCTGCAAGGTTGGGAAGTCAAATCCCTGCGCGCGGGTAAAGCCAACATCGGCGACAGCTATGTCATACTCAAAGACGGCGAAGCGTTCCTGTTTGGCGCCAACTTCACGCCAATGGCGGTGGCCTCAACACACGTGGTATGCGACCCCACTCGGACCCGTAAACTGTTGTTAAACCAGCGTGAACTCGACTCCCTGTATGGTCGTATGAATCGTGATGGTTATACCGTCGTTGCGCTTTCGTTGTACTGGAAGAATGCCTGGTGCAAAGTGAAAATTGGCGTTGCGAAAGGTAAGAAACAGCACGACAAGCGCTCTGATGTGAAAGAACGCGAATGGCAGTTAGATAAAGCGCGTATCATGAAAAATGCTGGCCGCTAAATGCTACTCCCCTGTGACCAGTCTCTCCTCCTGAGACTGGTTCTTATTTTTTAGTTATCGAAACCCACACAATACATTCACCGAGTTTATAGTTTATTTATGCTGAATCGTTCAGATATGAAATAAACCCCCTGCCATTACCGTTGCGGTCTATAGTCCAATAATATAAAAGTTCAAGACCATAGCATTCATATTTCCATTTATTTAATAACACTATTATTACTATTGTTTATTATATTGACATTCATTTCAATAAAAACAAAATCATTTAAATACAATTAGTTGCCATGAAAACAACCGTTAAAAGCAAACTGGAAAGTATCCTTTTCAAATGACTAATTACTTTTTTAATATGGATAAGTTGCAGAATACTTTCTTTCTGACTATATCATCTAATACGAAAGAACTATTCAGCCGAAAGGGCCCAGACGTATTTAATCAATAAACTAACATCTATGTGACCTAATCAATGAAATTACATGTGTAAATTCATCTTTATGATGAACGGAGCCCCTGTCTGCTCATTTTCCCAGCGCGCTGTTGCGGATTAATACTCCCGGCATGCCATCAGGAGTGAACATATGCGTCTACTCGCCGTTGTATCAAAATTAACTGGCGTTTCCACAAATGTTGAAGCCTCTGAAGTTACGCTCAGTTCACCTTCTATCGTGAAACTGTCTGTGTCGCGTGAGGAGGTGAGTCAACTCACGCGCGTTAATCAGGATCTGGTTGTCACACTCCGCTCAGGTGAAACCATCACCATTAAAAATTTCTACCTCGGAAAAGGCGAAGCGCAAAACCAACTTGTTCTGGAGGACAGTAATGGCGCACTGTGGTGGGTTCAGGATACTGACGGAGCATTCCATTTCCAGCACCTGGACGATCTCACACCGCTGATGACGGCCGAAGGCAGTCATGAAGGCGGCGCCGTCTGGCCGTGGGTTCTTGGCGGGATCGCTGTCGCTGGCGGGATTGGCCTCGCTGCGGGTGGCGGCGGCGGCGGCGGTGGGAGCGATAATAACGCTGGAAACGGTAATGCCGGGAACGGCAATGGTAGCGGCGGCAATGGCAACGGTGGCAACGGCGAAGGTAACGGTAACGGTAACGGTAATGGCGACGGTGATGGCGACGGTGACGGTGATGGCGGCACACCGCCAACGACAACCCCTAACAGGCCTGACGTACCCGTTATCACCAGCATAATCGATAACCAGGACCTGATTACTGGCCCTGTCAATCAGCAGGAATCCACCAACGATAATACGCCGACACTCCAGGGCACCGGCCCCGCGAATGCCACATTACATATTTTTGATAACGGCGTCGAAATAGGCCAGGTGACAATCGATGCCAACGGCAACTGGTCGTTTACGCCATCCTCTCCTCTGGCAGACGGCACGCACCAGTTTACCGTCAGCGCTTCAGACGGTACGGGCAGCAGTGGCATGTCGGACAGTTGGGAAATTATTGTCGATTCGCTTGCCCCCGACGCCCCCGTGGTCACTCAGGAAACCGACAATGTCGGTTCCATTACCGGCTTTATCGCCAATAACGGCGTAACCGACGATGCTACGCCGACGCTCACTGGTACAGGCGAAGTAGGTAGTTTCATCAGCATTTCTGATAACGGCATTCTGATCGGCATGGTCCGGGTGGATGACAATGGGAACTGGACATTTACACCAGACATTCCGCTCAGCGATGGTGTTCACAATCTGACGCTGACGCAAACTGACGCCGCGGGTAACGTGAGCGCGGAAACGCGCGTGCCGACATTCACCGTTGATACCACCCCGCCTGCAGCCGCAGTCATTTCCTCCGTTAATCCAGAAGGTACCGAGGTAACTGGTCGCGCTGAGGCGGGAAGCCTGGTCATTATCATCGGCAGTAATAATCAGGTTTTGGGTTCAACTACGGTCGGTCAAACCGGCAATTTCGTCATCGCGATTTCGCCCTCACAGACGCACGGTGAAGCGCTGATCGCGAAAATTCAGGACCAGGCAGGCAACATCGGGCCAGATACCTCTTTCAATGCCACCAACTCTGGCTACCCGGGCGTGCCTGTTATCGTCAGCATAATGGATGATTTTGCCCCCTCAACCGGACCATTGAGCAATAATCAGGCCACCAACGATAATACCCCCACGCTCTCTGGCACTGCCGACGCCAACAGCACGGTGACTATTTACGACAACGGCACAATTATCGACAGCGTACTGGCTGACGGTAACGGTAACTGGACATGGACTTCCAGCTCCCCGTTATCAGATGAGCTACACGCCTTCACCGCCACCGCGACAAACCAGTCAGGTACAGGAGGTATGTCACCAGCGTTCAATATCAACATCGACACCCAGCCACCGTCGCCACCTGATGATCTCAACGTATCTGCGGATGGGACTGTCGTCACCGGAACGACCGATCCAGGCAATACCGTGGTTATCACCGGCAGTGGCGGAACTCAGATCGGCAGCGGCGTCGCCGGAACGGACGGCTCATTTACCATCACCATTAACCCACCACAGACCAATGGCGAAACCATTGAAGCCATCGCAACCGATCCGGCAGGAAACCCAAGCCTGCCTGAAACAGCGCTTGCACCAGACATTACCGCGCCACAGCCCCCAACAAACCTGCTAGTTAATGGCACTGGCGACCAGGTCACCGGCAAGGCCGAACCCAACAGTACGGTCAATATTCTGGATCCAGATGGCAATATCATTGGTACGGCAACTGCCGATACGGATGGGGATTTCACCGCAACGCTGGTTCCGCCGCAAACCAACGGCGAGACCCTTACGGCAAATGCGACCGACACCGCAGGCAACAAGGGCAACGACGCCTCTGTCAACGCACCGGACACCACGGCACCTGATGCGCCAACCGGCGTCACCGTCGCCGGAGACGGCGGTTCTGTAAGCGGACATGCTGAAGCGGGAAGCACCGTCACCGTTAAAGACAGCAACGGTAACCCGATTGGCATAGGCCAGGCTGACAGCGGCGGCAATTTCACCGTGTCTATAGCGCCGTCGCAAAAGAACGGCGAAACGGTAAAAGTCACCGCAACGGACAGCAGCAATAACGAGAGTCAGCCTACCTCCGCGTTGGCTCCGGATATCACTGCACCAAACCAGCCAGTTATTATTGCCGTTACTGATGATGTTGACGATTTCACTGCCCCCATCAATAACAATGGGTTAACCAACGACGATAAACCGAAAATTGAAGGCATCGCCGAAGCAGGTTCGCGGGTCAAAATTTATGATAATGGCACCCTGCTTGCGACCGTTACCGCTGATAACAACGGTAACTGGAACTATACGCCCACCGCAGCACTAAGCCAGGGCGCGCACGTATTTACGGTGACGGCAACAGACGCTGCCAACAACACCAGCAGCGCGGCCAGTTGGAAAATTATTGTCGATAGCATCGCCCCAACCGTTCCAGTAATAACGTTGGTTAACGATGATGTTGGCAGCATTACGGGCAACGTTGCAAATAACGGTTGGGTCACCAACGATAACACGCCAACCCTCTCGGGTACCGGTGAACCAGGTTCACTGGTGAGCCTGTACGATGGCAGTCTGTTGATGACGGTTATTCTTGTCGACAGTTCAGGCACCTGGAGCTATACCGTTCCGGGAAATCAGGTGCTCAGCGATCGCACTCATCAGTTTACGGTATCGGCAACCGATGCCGCCGGTAATGTCATCACCTCACCCACAGTGGTCAGCGTTACCGTAGATACTCAACCGCCAGGCGATCCTGTCATTTTGGCTGCCACCGACGACGTTGGGAATGCGCCGATCGATCTGTCTTCCGGAAGCCGTTCAAACGATACCTTACCAGAGCTGAAAGGAACCGGAATAGCCGGTTCTACAATCACCCTCTATGAGGGTTCCACGCCAATTGGCAGCACAACGGTTTTACCCGCCGGCACCTGGAGTATTCAACTCAGCCAACCGCTCAGTGAAGGCGCACACAATTTATCTGCTATCGCCACGGACGCTGCAGGCAACGCCAGCAATGCCGGGAACTTTACGCTGACGATTGATACCACCCCACCAGTTGCCCCGGTTATCAGCTCTGCAGAAGGTCTTATTGGGACAAATCTACAAACGCTGAGTAACGGCAGCAGTACCAAGAGCTCGAATCCCGAACTCTCCGGAACCGGCGAGCCCGGCGCGAAGATTACGATTTATGATAATGGCGGTTCTATTGGCACCGTCACCGTACAGCCAGACGGCACCTGGACATTTACCCCAACCTCACTCGCCGACGGGCCGCATAAATTTACCGCCACGGCGACTGACGTCGCGGGCAACACGGGGATCCCGTCGGCAAGCTTTACTCTGACAGTAGACAATACGCCTCCCGCACAACCAGCCGCGCCAATCATTACCGACGATGTGGCTCCGGTAACGGGTGTGGTCACTAATGGCAATACCAATGACACCACGCCAACCTTTAGCGGCACGGGGAACGTCGGGGATCTGATTACCCTCTATCTTGCCGGTACTCCCCCATTGCAGGGAACAACAACAGTAGGTGCAGACGGTAACTGGAGCTTCACTCCGTCAGCACCGGTTGCTCCTGGTAGTTATCAGGTAACTCTCACCGCAACCGATCCAGCAGGCAACGTCAACCTGCCATCTAACGCCATAACACTGAACATCGACACGACGCCGTCTGCACCACCGGTGATCATCGCCGCCAACGATAATGTCGGTGATGTCACGGGCGACCTTGCGCCAGATGCCGTAACTGATGACACCACGCCAACCATTCGCGGTACTGGCACAGACGGGGATACCATCACCCTGTATAACGGGGGGACGGTAATCGGTACTACAACGGTGGCTGGCGGAACCTGGAGTATTACGCCAGGGACTGCGCTGGCGAACGGAAGCTACACGTTAAGCGCTACCGCAACCGATGCGGCAGGTAACATCAGCGACAATTCAAACAGTATTTCGTTTACGGTTAACAACACGAAGCTGACGTTGCCGCAGGTAACGGATATCCAGGATAACGTTGGAATCTTTACCGGTTCGCTAACCAGTGGCAGCGTCACGGACGATACCTCCCCGACCATTAGCGGGACCGGCACACCTGGCAGTACCGTGCTTATTTATGAGGGTAGTAATCCTGTTGCTACTGCCACCGTGGCCGCGAACGGCACCTGGAGTGTGGATGTTCCCCTCACGCCGAACGTCACTCACACACTGACGTTCGGCGCAGTGGATGCCGCAGGTAACTCACTGGCTGCAGATAACCCGCTGACGTTGATTGTCGATACCCAGCCGCCTGCAACGCCTACGGTTACCAGCGTAGATCCTAACGGGACGCTGGTAAGCGGTACGGCCGAAGAAGGCAGCACCGTGATTATTCGCAGCGGTAACACCATTCTCGGCCAGGGGGTGGCAGACGGTTCTGGTAACTTTGCTGTCACCATTTCGCCAGCGCAAACAACCGGTCAGGCGCTCAATGCCATCGCTCAGGACCCCGCCGGAAATCAAAGCGACCCTACAACGTTTAACGCCGCTACCTCCAGCGTTCCGCATCCACCGACTCTTGAGATCGTTGATGACATCGCGCCCATCATGGGGGTGATTGGCAACGGTAAAACCACCAACGACACCTTACCGCTGCTGCAAGGGACGGCCACTGCTGGGGCATCGGTGACTATCTATCAAAATGGCGCATCCATCGCCACGGTAACCGCCGATGCCGTGTCTGGCGCATGGAGTTATCAGCTACCCACTGCGCTGACTAACGGCATTACCTATAACTTCACGGTTTCACAAACGGTGGACGGTACCCCAAGTGGTCTGTCGCCCAACTACGCAATCACCATCGACACCACGCCCCCGCAGGTGCCAACTATCACCAGCATTATTGACGATATTGCCCCCGGCACCGGATCGTTGGATAAAGGGCAAATTACCAACGATTCACGCCCAACGTTTAACGGAACCGGCGAAGCGGGGGCAACCATCACCCTTTACGATAATGGCATCGCTTATGCCACTACCACGGTAAACAGCAACGGATTCTGGAGTTTTACCCCGACCGCTCCGCTGGGAGAAGGCGACCATATCTTTACCGCTCGCGCAACAGATGCCGCAGGCAACCAGGGAGATCCATCCGGTGATTTCCAGATCATTGTCGATACCCTGGTGCCGAATGCCCCCTCTATTGTGACAGTCACGGACAACGTTGGTGCGATTCAGACCCTGACCTCCGGGCAGTTGACCAACGATAATACTCCAACGCTTGCTGGCGTTACCGAGGCGGATTCGCTTGTTACCATCCGCGACAACGGGGCGGTCATCGGCACAACCATCAGCGATGAAAACGGCAACTGGAGCTTTACGCCTGCGCCTGCCCTCGGTGAAGGCAGCCACTCGCTGACTGCCACCGTCACAGATGCCGCGGGCAATATCAGCCCGGCAACGCCGCCGTTTGTGGTTGTCGTCGACACGCTGCCGCCAGCAGCACCGACCATTACCTCCGTAATTGACGATCAGCCAGGCAATACAGCGCTGACCAACGGACAACTGACGAACGATGCGCAGCCTACGCTGAACGGCAAAGGCGAGATCGGTACCATCATCACGATCCGTGATAACGGCGTCGCCATCGGTACAGCGCAGGTGGACGAGTCAGGCAACTGGCGCTTCACACCGGATGCACCGCTGGGACAGGGACAACATATATTCACTACCGTTGCCACCGATCAGGCAGGTAACTCCGGCGGAGTATCATCATCGTTTACTATTGAGCTGGACTCAGTTGCCCCGTCAATCCCGGTCATCAGCTCAGTTCAGGACAGCACCGCACCGACAACAGGCCCGATAACCAACGGGCAGACCACGAATGAATCCCGTCCGGCCCTGAGCGGCACCGGTGAAATTGGCGCGACCATTACCGTCCTGAGCGATGGTCAGCCCATCGGCACCACCACCGTTGGGGCTAACGGCACCTGGAGCTTAACCCCAACGGATGCACTCAGTAACGGCCCGCATACGCTGACCGTCACCGCCACCGACAGCGCCGGTAATACCAGCCAGCCATCCAATAGCTTCACGCTTATCGTGGATACCGTGTTGCCTGGTACGCCAGCGATTACTCAGGTTGCAGATGATGTCGGCCCGCTGATCGGTAATCTGAACAACGGTCAGGCCACGAACGATCCACTCCCGACGCTTAGCGGCACGGCTGAAGCCAATGCCACGGTAAGAGTTTACGATAACGGATCGTTTATCGGCTTTACCTCAGCGGATGGCACGGGCGCCTGGAGCTTCACGCCAGGAACCGAGCTTGGCAACGGTAACCACGCGCTGACAGTGACAGCCACCGACGCTGCCGGAAACGTCAGCCCCACGTCCGCTGGATTTAACATCGTTGTTGATACCGTCGCCCCGCTTGCACCAACGATTATCCAGGCTTTTGATGACGTGCAGCCGGGAACCGGAACGCTGTCGAGCGGGGCCTTTACCAACGACACCCGTCCCGTACTCAACGGCTCGGCGGAAGCCGGTGCCCGGGTAGCCATTTACGATAATGGCACGCTGCTGGCAACGGTAACTGCGGCGATAGACGGCACCTGGGAATATCTGCCTGCCGCGCTGGGTAACGGTCAGCATGTGTTTACCACTATCGCCACCGATGCCGCCGGAAACGTAAGTCCCACCTCCGGCGGGTTTATTATTAATGTCGACACCATTGCGCCATCCGCCCCGCTGCTGGTCTCAGTGGTGGATGATATCGCAGGCGGCGTGTTCAATGCGGCGCTCAACAACGGACAACTGACCAACGATGCGCGCCCGACGCTGAACGGTACCGCCGAGGCAGGCAGCACCGTCAGCATCTATGATGGAAGCACCCTGCTGGGTACGGCGCTGGTGCAAAGTAATAACAGTTGGTCGTTTACCCCAACTACGCCGCTGACGAATGGATCGCACACCTTCACCGTCACCGCGACTGATGCGGCGGGCAACACCAGCAGTGCGACGGCAGGCTTTAGCGTGGTGGTCGACACCACGGCGCCGACGCGGCCTTCAATCAGCAGCATTATTGACGACGTCGGGCCAAACACCGGGGCGATTGGCGCTAATCAGCCAACCAACGATGCACGCCCAACGTTAAACGGCACCACAGAAGCCAACGCGCGGGTCGATATTTACGATAACGGCAGCTTTGTCATCAGCGTGACGGCGGACGGCAGCGGTAACTGGAGTTACACCCCAACCACCGCGCTGGCACAAGGTACCCACTCCTTTACCATCACCGCAACGGACAGTGCGGGTAATACCAGTGGCATATCGTCTGCGGCAGCGATCGTGGTCGATACCGTCGCCCCGGGCATTCCTACAGGGCTGGCGGTAAACGCCAACGGTACCACGCTCACCGGCGTTGCCGAGCCAAACAGCACGGTCATTATTACCTCCAGCGGTGGAACGGTGCTCGGCACGGCAACCGCCAACGCCTCCGGTAATTTCACCTTCACGCTGAACCCACCGCAAATCAGTGGGCAAACGCTGCAGGTCAGCGCCCAAGATGCCGCAGGCAACATCGGCACGGCGGGTAACGTTCTGACACCGTTTACTGGCGTACCGCCTGCGCCGGTTATTGCCAGCGTACTTGATGACGTCGGTACGATCACGGGGCCCGTCGCGGCGGGCAAAACCACCAATGATACGCTGCCAACGCTCAGCGGAACGGCGCAGGCTAACGCCATCGTCAGCCTGTACAACAACGGCGTGCTCATGGGTACCACGACCGCAGACGGTAACGGGATCTGGAGCTTTACCCCATCCGGGGCGCTCAGCGAAGGTAACCACGCGTTTACCGCCACTGCAACAAACGCCAACGGCGCAAGCGGATTGTCCAGCTCGTTCAGCGTGATTGTGGACACCACGCCACCGACCGCGCCAACGATACTGATCAGCGCCGATGGCGGCACCGTCAGCGGCGTCGCCGAAGCGGGAAGCACGGTCACTATCTCCCTGCCCGGCGGCACCAGCGTGACGGCAATCGCCAACAGCAGCGGTGTCTACAGCGTCAACCTGCCGGTTCGCCAAATTGAAGGCCAGTCGCTGTCCGCCACGGCGACCGATGCGGCGGGCAATACCTCATCGCCGACAAGCGCTATCGCACCGGTATTGCCACTGCTGGCTGAAGACAACGTCACCAGTCTGCCGCTACAAACCGATGTTATCGTCAGCACCGATCATCAAAGCGATTATGGTTTCCTGCTGGTTAATGCGTTGGGGAATGTCGCCAACGTGTTGGGGAACGATACGGCAAGCGTTAATTTCAGCATCGCTTCTGGCGGCAGCGGGTCCATTACGATCAACGCCGCCGCGACCGGCGTGGTGCTGTCACTGCTAAACACGCTTGAAGTCGTTATCCAGCGCTTTGACACCGGGCTGAATGCCTGGGTAACAGTGGTGGATACCGGGAAACCAGACTTCGCCAGCCTGCTCACCCTGGGCGCCTCGGGCGTAACGCTCAATTACAGCGGGCTGACTGGCGGTGATTACCGCGTGGTCAGCTACAACACCAACCTGCTGGCGACCGGGGCATACACCAGCCTTGATGTCTCGGTGGTGAAAGCCAGCGCAGGGACCATCATCGGCGGTACCACGGAATCCGGGAACATCATTACGGATACCGATCCCGCCAACGGGCAGGATAATGCGCCTTCCGGCACATTGGTCACCGCCATCACCGACGGTAACGGCAACGTCGTGAATATCCCGGCGGGCGGCATTGATGTGCAAGGGAAATACGGTATTCTGCATATCAATCAGAACGGTAGCTACACCTATACCCTGACCAATACGTCAATCTCGGTGTATGGGCGCTCCGAAAGCTTCACCTATACGCTGACGCATGGCAGCGATCACTCCTCGGCAAAACTGGTGGTAACGCTCGGTCAGGCCCCAACCGCCAGCACGGTAACCGCGGCAGACGATGCAGCAGTGCTGACTTACGGAACGCAGGTCATCGCGGTTGACCACTTGCCATCACAACAAACCGGCTTCACGCTCGCCAGCGTCGGACTCGGCAATGTGCTGGACGTCAGTCTGGTCAACGGTCTGACTAACCCGATTAAGTTCAACGTTGACGATGGCGCAACCCGCACGCTGACCGTACAGGCTAATGTTCTCGGCGTGACTCTTGGCGGCTTCGATCTCTATGTTTATCGCTTCAACGAGTCAATTCAGCAGTATGAGCAGTACCGGGTACAGCCAAACTGGGTCACTGCCCTACTGGGCGGAAGTTCGTCAGCGTATACCATTACGCTACCGGGTGGCGATTATCTGTTCCTACTTAACGCTTCCGGCGGCCTGACGCTGCTGACCAGCTATACCCTGAATATTCAGGCCGATCACACCTACGCCGTCGACAGCCTGAGTGCGACAACCAATGGCAATCTGCTGGTCAACGACTCGGCTCCGGCCAATACCGTTATCACCGAAGTAAACGGTATTGTCGTTAACGGGACGGGCACTACCACTATTAATGGACAGTACGGCACGCTGACTATCGATGCGAAGGGGAACTACACCTACACGCTAAGAAGCGGACTGGGTGCAGACGGTATCAACACCCCGGACAGCTTCGTGTATAAGGTCAGGGCACCAAACGGCGATACCGGCAGCGCCTCGCTGAATATCAAACCAACGCCGCAGCCGCTGGACGCCGTAAATGACATCAGTAGCACGATGGCGGTCACCACGCAGGCGGACACCTCCAGATTGTTTGCTGACAACAGCGTCGGGAACGCCAGTTGGAACGCCCAACTCCTTTCTCCCACCTCACAAAATGGCACTGGCGTCATTGAGGTCGCGACGGGAACGGCGGTGCAAAACGCCATACTGCATTTTAACGTTGCTTCAGGTCTGACGCTGGGCGGAC
Organism: Citrobacter sp. 21OH12SH02A-Citro; assembly: GCF_027919895.1. Taxonomy (NCBI): domain Bacteria; kingdom Pseudomonadati; phylum Pseudomonadota; class Gammaproteobacteria; order Enterobacterales; family Enterobacteriaceae; genus Citrobacter; species Citrobacter sp. 21OH12SH02A-Citro. Next base: position 1,207,728 of record NZ_CP114801.1, on the reverse strand, counting down.
TGACCGTCACCTGGGCGCTGTATGACAGCAACAACGTCAAGGTTGCCAGTAACTCATTCAACGGTGGATTGCTTATTGGCGGCAATATCGATATTGCCCTGGGGATCATGTTGCACCCCGGTAACTATCGACTCGATTACACCGGCAGCGTCGGGGCTTTAGGGCTGGGGAATATCACCATCACCCCTAGCGTGAAAGGCACGATAATCGACCTGCAGAACGTCGAAACGTCCGCGGCAAACAGCGTCGCCGGCAACATTTATGACGGGGACCATATTGCCAGCGTGCATACCTTGCTGACGGTGAGCGGCACGGGCGGTAGCACCGCCACGCTGGATCCGCTGAGCAGCACGACCAGCGCCATCATTAACGGGTTGTACGGCAAACTGACCATTGGCATTGATGGTCATTACACCTACGCCCTCAACAGCGATGTCTCACTTTCCACCATCCTCACCAAAGAGACATTTACTTACACCCTAAACGATCAGAATGGGCATACCGATACCGCTACGTTGACCATCAACATGAATCCGCAGGTTGTAAGCACCGTAGATGCCGATCGTTTTACCGGCAGTGTCTACGGCGATACGCTGATTTATCACCTGCTCAACGCCAACGACGCTACCGGTGGTAACGTTGGCAATGTTGGCGTTGGACCTACCGATACCTGGACCAACTTCTCGCTGGCCCAGGGTGACAAAATCGATATCGGCGACCTGCTGGTGGGCTGGAACGGGCAGAACGCTACGCTCGGCAACTACCTCACCGTGACCACCAGCGGTAACAACACGGTGATTGCCATCGACCGCGACGGTACGGGCAACACTTATCACTCAACCAATCTCATAACGCTGGAGAACGTACACACCACGCTCGATGAGCTGGTGCAACAAAATCACATTGTGCCCTGAAGCTAACGCATAACGTTAAAGCGCCATAACTACAGCCCCGGATGCCATGACGTCCGGGGCAATAACAGTCGTCGCTGCCGTATTTTGTAAGGGATAAACTATGAGAAATGTCGCGCCTGTTGCCTTACTGCTGGCATTAACGCTCTGTACCCTGCGGGTGAATGCCGAAGATGAACCGCAAATTATTACGCCGGAAGGCCTGGCCACCAGCCAGATGCTGCCCTCGCTGGACGGCGCAGTTGCCGATCTGCCGCTGAGCGCCGCCGCCCCCGGCAGCCTGACGCTCAACGACGCAGTGAGTCGCGCCGTGAGCTGGCATCCTTCTATTCGTGAATCCATCGGCAAACTGCTCTCACAAAATGAGCAGATCGATGTGGCGAAATCAAAATATTACCCGCAGGTTTCTGCCGGGATAAATAACGGTTACAGCAATACTTACACCGATCACGGCTTTAGCCCGGCTCTGGTTATTTCAGTGTCGCAAATGCTGTACGACTTCGGCAAAGTGGCAAGCCAGGTCCGTGCTGAAACCGCCGGATCCGCACAACAGCAGGCGAATGTGTTACTCAGTATTGATACCATCGCCCACGCAACCGCCAACGCGATAGTCCAGGTGCAGACGTGGCAGCAAATGGTGGACGCCGCCGAAGAGCAGCTCAGCGCCTTGAACGGTATTGGTCGGCTGACCCGTCAACGCAATGATGAAGGGGCAACCTCGCTATCCGACGTGGTGCAAACCGATGCGCGTATCGAGTCTGCACGTTCTCAGTTGGCGCAGTATCAGGCCAATCTCGACAGCAGCAAGGCAACGCTGATGAGCTTCCTCGGCTGGAACTCGCTTAACGGCATCAGCAACGAATTTCCGGTCAAACTGGACAGCAGTTGTGATGTGGTCAAACCGGACGATAAGCTGGTTCCTGCGGTGCTGGCGGCATGGGCGCAGGCGAATGTGGCCCAGGCAAATCTCGATTACGCCAACGCGCAGATGACGCCCACTATCTCCCTGGAGCCGTCGGTTCAGCACTATCTCAACGACAAATACCCCAGCCATGAGGTGCTCGACAAAACCCAGTACTCCACGTGGGTAAAAGTCGAGATGCCGCTGTATCAGGGGGGCGGACTTACCGCCAGACGCAACGCCGCCAGTCACGCGGTAGAGTCTGCACAGTTCTCCATCCAGCGTACCCGACTTGAAGTGCGGCAGAAATTACTGGAATCCCGCAGCCAGGCGATGAGCCTCGCCACTGCCCTGCAGATCCTGCGTCGCCAGCAACGGCTGAGTGAACAAACGCGCGAGCTTTATCAACAGCAGTATCTGGACCTCGGGTCACGCCCACTGCTCGATGTGCTTAACGCCGAGCAGGAGGTATATCAGGCCCGTTTTGCTGAACTCCAGACTCAAAACCAGCTGCGCCAGCTCCAGTTGAACTGCCTCTATAACACCGGATCGCTTCGCCAGGCGTTCGCCTTAAATAACCGCAGTATTCAATCGGTGGAGATAAAGCTATGAGCGACGTCGATACACATGCGGAAGATGCGATTGGCGAACACGCCCTGAGCCAGTGGGCGCAGGCAATGACGCATATTGCCAGCCACTATCGCGTTGCCTGTTCGCCCGGTGCAATCCAGGCCAACGCCCCGTGGTTTGCGGGAAAAAGCCGAGCTATGGCCCTGTCGCAGCTGGCGCGTCAGGCGGGGCTGTCATTTCATGCGCTGGATACCGCCACGCAGGCGTTCGGCCAGTGGCGTCTGCCGGTGGTGGCAGAACTGCGCGACGGCCAACTGATGGTGATAGAACATTTCAACGGTGAAGATGCGTTGGATGTTTTTATCATCGCCGAAGAGGGCCAGCGTAACCGACTCACAGTTGCAGAACTTCTGCCGGAGCTCGTGAGCATTACTGCGCTGCGCCCGCTGTCAGCGCTGAAGGACAGTCGGGTAGACCGCTATATTTCGCGCTTCAGGCCCGACTGGATGCGCGAACTGGTGTTACAGGACATCCGCCCTTACCTGCCGGTCATGGTTGCCGCCTTTCTGATTAACGTCCTGTCGCTTGCCGGGATTATCTTTTCGATGCAGGTCTATGATCGGGTGATCCCCGCCCAGTCTTATCCAACGCTGTATGTTCTCTCCACCGGCGTTCTGGTGGCGGTGCTGTTTGGCTTTTTGCTGCGCGAAGCGCGTACCCACATAATGGACCTGCTCGGCAAACGCGCTGATATGCGCATTTCCGATCGCGTGTTCAGCCACGCATTGCGGCTGCGCAACAGCGCCGTTCCCCGCTCGACGGGGAGCTTTATTTCTCAACTGCGCGAGCTGGAACAGGTTCGCGAGATGATCACCTCCTCGACCCTGTCGACGATTGTCGATCTACCGTTTTTCTTTTTGTTTATCGTGGTGCTGGCCTTTATCGCCCCGCCGCTGGCGTGGATAGCCCCCGTCGCGGCCCTGCTGATGATCCTGCCTGGTTTGCTGTTACAGAAGAAACTGGCGGTACTCGCCAACCAGGCAGCGCATGAATCCACCCTGCGCAACGCGGTGCTGGTCGAGAGCGTTCAGGGGCTGGAAGATATCAAGCTGATGCAGGCGGAAAACCGCTTTTTACAGCAGTGGAACAGCTACATCCGTATTACCGGAGAGTCCGGGCTGCGCACGCGCAAGCTGACTCAGGGGCTGATTGGCTGGGGCATGTCGGTACAAAGCCTGGTCTACGCCGCCATCATTATGTTCGGCGCGCCGATGGTCATTGAAGGCACAATGACCACCGGGGCGGTGGTGGCCGCGTCGATGCTCGGTTCCAGAATGATTGCCCCGATGGCGAACCTGTGCGGCGTGCTGGCCCGCTGGCAGCAGGTCAAGGCGGCGAAGATGGGGTTAGACAGCATCATGCAGCTTCCCACCGAAACGCAGTACGATGAAGACCGTGTGCATCAGGAGATTTTTCACGGCCATTATCTGTTTGAAAACGCGCACTTTCGCTACCACAGCGACGATCAACGCGTTCCGCTGCGCATCTCACGTCTGGAGGTCATGCCCGGCGAACGGGTGGCGATCCTCGGGCGTAACGGCGCCGGGAAATCAACGCTGCTACAGGCCATGGCGGGCGGCGTGGAGATTATCCAGGGCGATGTCCGACTCGATAACCTGAGCCTGGCGCAGATCGATATGGCCGATTTACGCCGCAATATCGGTTTTCTCAGTCAGAATGCGCGGCTGTTTTTCGGTACCCTGCGCGAGAACCTGACCCTCGGCGCACCGCATGCCAGCGACGCGCAGATCTTCGAAGCGCTGGAGGTCAGCGGCGCGGCGGCTTTCGTTAAACAACTCGCCAAAGGGCTGGCACACCCCATTATGGAGGGCGGCAACGGTCTGTCCGGTGGACAACGGCAGTCGATCCTGCTGGCAAGAATGCTGCTGCGATCGCCCAATATCGTGCTGCTCGACGAACCCAGCGCCTCGCTGGATGAACATACCGAACGAGAGTTTATTCAGCGCCTGAACCAGTGGCTGGGCAACCGAACATTGATTGTCGCCACCCATCGCGTGCCGGTTCTGGAGCTGGTCGAGCGCGTAGTGGTGTTAAAAGAAGGTCAACTGGTCATGGATGCCCCGAAAGCGCAGGCGCTGAATGCGAGCCGGGCACCAGCCCCTACTCACGGTCGGGAGTGGAAAAATGAAAACCAATCCGCATGACGCTGCCATGGACGACCTCGATATCCGCCGCGAGCGCCGTTTCTCCGGGGCCAGCCGCATTATTCTGCTCAGCACACTGCTGTTTGCCGTCCTGGGTATCTGGGCGTATTTCGGCAAGCTGGATGAAGTCTCGACCGGCAGCGGGAAAGTAATCCCCAGCTCGCGCGAGCAGGTCTTGCAGTCGCTGGATGGCGGTATTCTCGCCGAGCTCACGGTACGCGAAGGAGATAAAGTACAGGCTAATCAGATTGTCGCGCGCCTCGACCCCACTCGCTCTGAGTCCAACGTTGGGGAGAGCGCCGCCCGCTATCGCGCCTCACTGGCTTCCAGCGCAAGGCTCAATGCCGAAGTTAACGATCTGCCGCTCATTTTTCCTGCTTCACTACGCGCCTGGCCGGATCTCATCGCCTCCGAAACGCGCTTGTATAAAAGCCGTCGCGCGCAGCTCGCTGATTCTATGGCAGAACTGCAGGATGCGCTGGTCTCGGTAAATAAAGAGCTGGCCATAACCCAACGGCTGGAAAAAAGTGGTGCCGCCAGCCACGTTGAAGTGCTGCGTCTGCAACGACAAAAAAGCGATTTAGGATTAAAAATCACCGATCTGCGCTCACAATACTTCGTGCAGGCGCGGGAAGCGCTGTCAAAAGCCAATGCCGAAGTGGATATGCTGGCGGCTATTTTGAAAGGACGCGAGGATTCCGTCACCCGCCTGACCGTGCGCGCGCCGATGCGCGGTATTGTGAAAAACATCCAGGTCACTACCATTGGCGGCGTTATCCCGCCCAATGGCGAGATGATGGAGATTGTACCGCTGGACGATCATCTGCTGATTGAAACCCGCCTGTCTCCGCGCGATATCGCGTTCATCCACCCCGGCCAGCGGGCGCTGGTGAAGATAACCGCTTATGACTACGCGATTTACGGCGGTCTGGAAGGCGTAGTCGAAACTATTTCCCCGGATACTATTCAGGACAAAGTGAAACCGGAAATATTCTACTACCGCGTGTTTATCCGCACCCATCAGGACTTCTTACAGAACAAACTGGGACGCCATTTCTCCATCGTACCGGGAATGATTGCCACAGTGGATATAAAAACAGGTGAAAAAACCATCGTCGACTATTTAATCAAACCGTTTAATCGCGCAAAAGAAGCGCTGCGTGAGCGGTAAATCCTTGAGGATTAGGGGTTGCGGGGGCTGGTCACGCGTGTCACAAGTCTGTTATACTTGCTCTAACACATTGGGGCTGATTCTGGATTCGACGGGATTCGCGAAACCCAAGGTGCATGCCGAGGGGCGGTTGGCCTCGTAAAAAGCCGCAAAAAAATAGTCGCAAACGACGAAAACTACGCTTTAGCAGCTTAATAACCTGCTCTGAGCCCTCTCTCCCTAGCTTCCGCTCTTAAGACGGGGATCAAAGAGAGGTCAAACCCAAAAGAGATCGCGTGGAGGCCCTGCCTGGGGTTGAAGCGTTAAATCTAATCAGGCTAGTCTGGTAGTGGCGTGTCTGTCCGCAGGTGCCAGGCGAATGTAAAGACTGACTAAGCATGTAGTACCGAGGATGTAGGAATTTCGGACGCGGGTTCAACTCCCGCCAGCTCCACCAAATAAAACAAGGGGTTACGTGCAAACGTAACCCCTTTTTGTTTGGCTGTGGCGGCAAAATGGCGGCAGCCAAATTGCCCACCGTTCATTAACGTCTTATCCGTTTGTGTAATAAAGGTGATTCACATGGAAGAAATGCACTTTGTTTACATCAATGCGAATGCGCGCATTGGTGCCCATTCAATAAGCAGTGTTAGCCACAGCGATAACTACATTCAGGGTATATGCCAATCAGCTCATTCAATAAGAACATTTCGTAAAGATAGAATACTTCAAGAATGCACATCTGCTGATGAAGCACAGCAAGCCTGTCTGTCCTTTCTACCAGAAAATTACATCCATCTAACCAAAGCGACCAAGCCTAAAACTCTAACTTTTGACATCTGTTTTACAGGTTTCAAAAAGGCGGATAAAGAGCGTTTGATTGAAGTTGCCGAGGCTAACAGCCTGACAGTGAGAAGTTCAGTTACTCAAAATCTGCAGATGCTCTGTTGCGGATACAATGCAGGTCCTTCCAAAGTAAATGCTGCACGCATGAAGGGTACGATCATCATTGATGAAGAAAGTTTTGTGCATTTTATAGAAACGGGTGAAATTCCTGATGTATAAAAAAACCTGCCGCAGCAGGTTCTTGTTTTAAAAATTCATGTGCCCTTGACCACCTGGCGTAGGGTGTGGCGGGGCATTATTGATTATTGTCGGCGTAACGATAAATCGTACAACCGTTTCATGGGTGACAAATGTGCTGCCGCAATTAATGTTCTGGCACTGGCAGTAACGCTCCTTCGTGCTATCAGTAACCTGAAAACTGCTCCGGGTGTGCGCCGCATGTCCACACTTTGGGCAATTCATCATTTTTTTCTTCTCCGCCACCGTTAAAATCTCAATAATGATACACAAAGAATCAATATTAAGAACTTATTTATTCCATTTCTAAATCATCAATCTTTACTTCAAGCTCTATGCTGGTCGTAAATCCATTATCCGGGCTGACAGAATGCGTCAGGGTGGTAATGGTCCATTCTGCATCATCGATTGGCTGCTTAAACCCTGTAACCTTCACCGGCATTTCCGTATAGAGATCAGCCCGCCCCTCAGCGAGCTGCAGGGAAAATGAAGCAACCCCACGCTGCAGACGTTCCCACTGCATTTTTGCTGCGCGCTCTGCATTGCTCCGGTTGGCGTAGGTACGATTAAGAACCAGCACATTTTCATCCGTTCCCACCAGATAATCGCCCTGTTTTGCTTCCGGCTCTTTGGGTGTGGTGGTTTTCTTTCGACGACGCTTAACACTGGTTGTCTCTTTTTTCCTGGGTTCACGCGTATGCAACCAGCTGGCAATAACACCGGTATAGGCACCACGATCAGCAAGGGTGAACCGATGACCGTCACCGGCTTTGCGCGTTATGGTGATAACCGGCAGCGGCTTGCCGCTCGCCGTTCTTCCCTGTCCCTGCCGGATAAACAGCAGATTCCCGTCCTTAACGGAAGCAATCGCCCCATACTGTCTCGCCAGTTTCATCAGAAAACTTGCATCGCTTTCATTGGTCTGGTCCAGATGATCCAGCGCCTTATCCGTCAGGTCTTTACCCAGCGCCATTTTGAGGTTATGCCGGGCGGCGATTTCCTTTACCACCTCCCCCACCGTTGTCTGATGCCATGATTTTTCGCGCCGTGTATTGAGGGTTTCACGGAAATCTGCGCTACGCGCCCGGATGGTCAGTCGGTCAGGGGCACCGCGGTGTTCAATTTCATCCACGGTAAAAGCCCCTTTAGGGAAAAGCGGCTGGCCTTTCCAGCCCAGCGCCAGCTGAATCACTGCCCCACGTCGCGGCAGGGCGATCAGCCCGTCGGCGTCGTCCAGCTCCAGATCAAGCTGGTCCGCTTCAAAGCCCCGGTTATCCGTCAGCGTCAGACTCATCAGGCGGGTATCCAGCACGGTCGTCACGTCCTTACCTTCAATGACGATACTGAAAGCCGGGCTTTTGCTGTTCAGATTCAGGAGATCAGAATTAAAGTTCACTGCAGCAATCCTCCAGCCGTGTTTTTAATCCCCTCAATCGCAGAGGCAGCAGAGTCCTGCAGGTTGCTGAGCTGGTCACTCAGGCTGCCGAACATATCCGCCAGCGACTCATCCACCCTTTTCAGTGACAATGAGAACTCAATGCGGCGCGGCATCCCGTCCCGGAAAAACTCTGCTTTCGTCTGGTTCAGCCCCTCGATCACATACATGCCATAAATCGTGCCGCTGCCCTCGATCAGGGGCCACGCCTTGCCCAGCTCCGCCATCTGTTCCAGCGCCAGCATGGACAGCCTGCCGCCGGTAATTTCCGGCAACAGCACCCCGGATAGCGTCAGCGTGTCATTATCCGGCCCCAGAAATTGCGTGGTGGCGCGGCGATTTACGCGGCTGTTTGTCGCATGGCGCCAGCTGCGCTGATACTGCAGTTCCTGATAAGGGACCGTGCGCAGCTCGAAAACAAATAATCCCAGCACCATCATCATGAGTCATAGCCCCCCTGATCGCTGTAGTTACTCCGGGCCTTCGCCCTGATCCGGCGGTCACGCTCATCGAGCTGTCGCGCCACCTCTCGCGCAATGTCCTGCGCATTCTGTCCTGGCTGCGCCTGGATAATAATCTGCGTGGGGGCGTCCACACGGATAACCGGCTGTACGCTTGCGCTCTGGCCCATCATTGCGGCGCCTGCTTTTACCGGCAGGCTAAACGGATGAAGCGGTGCCGCATCGACCGGCGCCGCAGCCACCCCCATCATCCCGGCAACCACCGAGGCCAGCGCCGCTGTGCGTCGCCTGCTGGTTACGTTTACCGGGCCGTTGATAATCTCCGGGCCGTTCTCCCCCACGATGCCAAACTGCCCGCGCGGGATATTACCGCCGGTGTCATACATCCCCGCATAAGCCGGGAACCCGCCAGGCGGCAATATCACGCTGCCGTTACCGCCCACTGTGGCAGGCGTCTGATTTGGCAGCCTGGCGCTGGCGGCCTCTTTGTTAACCAGACCAAGTTTATCCAGCAACCAGATCACACCGGATTTCAGAGATTCCAGCGGATGCAGCGCCATGTTCAGCCCTTCCGCCACCATTTCACCGAACAAACGCCCCATTGATGCCGCACTCTGCAGCTCTGCCGCCGTCGATTTAACTGGCGTCAGCAAGTCGGTAAACCAGCCCCACAACTCCCGGACCTTATCTCCTACCCACTGAAAAATAGGCATTAGCGGAGTGAAGGCTGACAGGATAGGCGCTGCCGCCGCTTTGAACCCTTCCACCACGCCACCCAGAAAGGCGCTGATAGGCTGCCAGTATTTCCAGACCACCATCGCCACCCCAGCCAGCGCAGCCACCACCAGACCGATCGGACTCAACAGCGCGCCAAGCAGACTACCCACAGAAAACAGCGCCACGCGCAGCACTGCCAGCGGGCCGGAAACCAGTAAACGCAGCACTCCGCCCGTGCGGGTCGCTGCAGCAGCGGTGGACGGTAACGCCTTAACCGCCAGCATCGACAGCGCGAACCGGATCACCGCAATCGGCCCCAGCACTGCAGCCACCGCCACCGCCAGCGTACCCAGCCCGACAGTGATCGCCGCCGTCGCCGCAGCCACTTTCATCAGCGTGCCAGCCAGCACGGGATTCTGCTCAACCCAGCGCCGCAGCGCCCCGGTCACGCCTTTAACCAAGCTCATGATATCCATCAGCGGCTGGCGCAGCGTTTCCCCCAGGCTACTGAAAGCGTTTTGCGCGCCCGTCTTAACCAGCAACCACTGCGCAGACAATGAATCCTTGTTGATGTCGGATTCTTTCTGCATGGAGCCATTAGCATCGCTGCCTGCAGTGAGTTTCAGCTGGCGCTGCAGCTCCGGCAGGTTGTTTGCCAGTTTTGCGGCATCATCGCCAAACTCTTTGCCAAAAATCATCGTCATTGCAGACAGGCGCTTATCCTGCGGCAGCTTGTTGACCTTCTCCAGTACGCGCTGAATAGTGCCCATGGCATCCGTGGTCATCTGCTTTTCAATCTCTTCTGGATTAAGTTTCAGCAGGTCCATACCTTCAAAAAAGCGTTTGCTTTGCATGGTGGCAATGGAAAGTTCACGCACCATGGCATTTGAAGCACTGGCGGCAATTTCAGGCGCTGCGCCCAGAGAAAGGAAGGTTGAACCCAGCGCCGCCGCTTTGCGGAAGTCGAGGCGGTCAGCCACGCCGCCCATGCGCTGCAGGACGTTGATAATATCCCCGCCCTTTGACATGGCATTATCGTCCAGGTAGTTCAGCGCATCGCCCAGTTGCTCAATATTGCGCGTCGGTACTTTATACAGCTGCGCAATTTTCCCTAACCCTTCCGCCAGTTCATCTGCAGGCAGTTCAAAAGCGGTTGCTGCTTTCGCTGCAGTTGAGGCAAAGGCCAGCAAATCGCGCTTCTGGTCCTCAAAGGGATCATCCTGATTGGTCACGCCCATGCGGGCGCCACCCTCAACCAATGCCGCGTAGTCAATCGCGCCGTTCTCCATCGGCAGCTGCTCACTGGCAGCTTTGATGGCGTCCTGCATTTCATAAAATTGCTTTGTGCGGTTGCCGTTGTCGTCACGCAGTCCGTTAACCTGTTTCGCCACACCTTTCATGGCATCTTCCATGCTGGCGTAACTCCTGACCGCAGCCACAACCGGCGCTCCCATCGCAGCACCGGCGGCTGCCGTAGTCGCCCCGGCACCCGCAATGCGATCACGGACCTCAAGACGGCGGGAATACTGCTCACGGACAGCATTGATCCGCGCCTGCTGTTCACCCAGGCGTTTGAGTGATTTCTGCTGGCGGTCTAGCGCCTGCCTGGCTTCATCGGCATTCTGCCGCAGCGTGCGCTGGGCGGAACTCAGGTTTTTAGTGTTGATACCTGCAGCACTTAATTCTTCGCGTTGCCGCTGGGCTGACTGCCGCAGCCCGTCGAAGGTATCTTTTAGCTGGCTGGCCCGACGTTTTGCCTGCTCCAGCTCCTTCGCCTGTTTTTTCGTGGGATTGCTGGCTGCAGCAAACTCATTCGCCAGTTCAGACACTTTCTGACGCGCAGCTGTAAGATCGTTTTTTGCTCCCTCAAGCTGGGTGCGGACCTTGCGGAATCCGTCGATACGGGCGGCCTGTGAATCAAGCGCTTTAAGGCTGGCACGGCTTTGTTGGATTGCGGCTGCCAGCTCCTTAGAGCTGGCCTGCGCAGAACGGAATGGGCGGGTGAGTTTATCCACCGCGCTCAGAATGACCTGCAGGCGCAGGTTGTTATCGCTCATCGCTGGCTCCGCTTCTCTGTATCGCTTTATACCGCCATTCCAGCACTTCGGTCAGCGGCATAACGTCAGTGACAGAGGGCGGCCAGTGAAAAATGGTGGCAATATCTGCCACCAAATCATCTACCGTCAGGCTGTCGGTAAACCGGCAAGTACCGACTTCTTCAACAAAAAAGTGACCACCTCTACCGACAGTGCGGTGAGATCGGCGGGGTCCAGTTCAGCCATTTCCTGTGCGGTCAGCGTTGGGGTGGAAATACGCGGGATCACTGTCATCATGGCCCCCACGTCCATATCCATAATGGCCTGCAGGCGGGTGCCGCGCAGCGCACCGGACTGCGGCTTACGCAGCACAATTTCGGTGATTTGGGTTTTACCGCGCATGATTGGCGTATCCAGTTGTACGGTTTTTTCAGTCAGCTTGTCGCTCATGTTCGTTTCCTGTTAATCAGATACTGGCGCGGATCACCGCGCCGTTAAGTTAAATCAGAGGCCAAGGGCGTTACGGTGTGCTTCCATCAGGTCCACGCCGTCAACGATTTCAATCATGTTGACCAGATCAACCTCATAGAGCACTTCGCCGTTAATGGTCAGCTTCGCGTAGCTGTTGGTGCTGCTGACTTTGGTGGTGCTGCTCTCGCCGGTTTTCCACTCGCCGGAATCCACTTCTTTATGACGCCCGCGCACAACCAGCTCAATGGCCTGCACTTCGCCGGTATCGTCACGCTGAATAGAGCCGGTGAAACGCAGCTGGATGCCGTCAACGGTTGCCTTGCCCATCTGCTTGAATAACAACAGTTCGGTGCCGCCGATTGAAAATTCCGTGTCCAGTGCGCCGTCATCCAGCCCCATATCCACATCCACCGCGCCCGGCATACCGCCGCCGCGATACTTCTCAAACTTGCGGGTGAATTTCGGCAGAGTCAGGGACTCAACGATCCCCTGCCAGTTGTTCCCGTCGTTGAACAGGTTCAGGTGTTTTAACTTGCGTGGTAATGCCATGTATCCCCCTTATGCGCTGACGCGGCTGGCAAAATCGACCAGGTAGCGATCGGTGATGCGCTGGCGCAGCATCAGATTTTCAAGCGGCGGCACAGGCGTGTAGTCGTAGTCGATGGTGAGCTTCCCGGCTTTCAGGGAGTCTTTATCGTTCACTGACTCATCCAGCCAGCAGTCAGCCCCGATGAGGTATCCCTGATTTACCAGGCTGCGTAATTTGGCGCGAATACCTTCGATAATGTCGCGGGCCAGTGACGGATTCAGTGGCTTATCCACCGCCCACATATGCCCCTCTGCAATCGTGTCAGCCAGCACCTGCGCCGTGCGGGTGTAGTTCTCAAACGCAAACAAGGGATCGTCACTGAGGCAGCGAGAACCCCAGAAGCGGAAGCCGTCTTTGCAGATCAACGTGGTGACGTCGTTCTGGTTCAGCAGTCCCGCGTCCGTTGCCGGGTCCTGCAGATCCCAGAACACATCAGCGGAAATGCCGGTAACGCCGTTCACACCCACGTTGGACAGGGTTTTGTGCCATCCGGTCTGTTCGTCGATTTTGGCGCGCAAACCGAGCGCACGGGCGGAGGCGTAAGCCGTCGCATCGGCTTTCAGAACGGTGTCAAAGTTGATGAAATCAGGCCATATCAGCATCCCCTCTCGCTGGCTGAAATTGTCCCGGTAAGCAATGGCTTCCTCCACCGTCTTACAACCATAGGCGGACAGGTAGGCAAACCCGCGCAGGCTCTGCGCCACACTCATCAGCTCAGTCGCAACCGCCTGCGTGTCGTGCCCAGGCACGCCGAGAATACGCGGCTTAACTTTCAGCTGCGACTGCGCAGAAAGCAGCGCTTTCATACCCGTTTTTTTACCGTCAGACGTGACACCACCGATAATATTGGAGGTGGTTTCCGCTTCGGTTTCGCCCTGCGCCACGCGCACAACAACGGTCACGGGTTTAGCCTGGTCTGCAATCGCATCCAGCGAACGGGCCAGCGTGCCGGACTCACCCGCTTTGCCGCTGGCGGTCAGCACATCGGTCAGAAGAACCGGCTTATTGAGAGGAAACACGGACGCATCAGCATCATCGCCGGTGCAGACCATGCCCACGATAGCGGTGCTCACCGTGGTGATAGATCGGGTGCCCTCGTTGACTTCAACAACGCGCACCCCGTGGTGGTAATCCTGAGCCATAAGGCATTATCTCCGGTTGACAGGGATGCCTTATGTTCTGGTTGATACGCACACGGCGCACGTGTTTCTGCCTGTGCCATCACTGACACAATAACAGGGTTTTCAGCCTGGCTGGCTGGCGGGAAATTTCTTATACAGCGTGGAAATACCCACATCGAAAAGCAGAGCCACGCGCTGACGTGTTTCACCTGCAGCCAGTAGCCGCCCTGCCTGCGCCCATTGTTCCGGCGACAACTTTGGACGGCGCCCACCGATTCTCCCCTGCGCCCTTGCTGCAGCCAATCCCGCACGGGTTCTTTCCACAATCAGTTCACGTTCCATTTCAGCCAGGGCGCCCATGATGTGGAAAAAAAATCGCCCCATGGGTGTCGAGGTATCAATGCTATCCGTCAAACTGCGGAAATTAACAGCCCGCTGCCGCAGCTCCTCAACGAGAACCACCAGATGCCGCATACTGCGCCCAAGTCGATCAAGCTTCCAGACAACCAGCGTGTCCCCCGGCGACAGGGTTTTAAGCAGCTTTTTTAACCCTGGACGTTCTGACGTTTTACCGCTCATTTTATCTTCAAAAATCAGCTCACATCCTGACCGTTCCAGCGCGTCACGCTGCAGCGCCGTGTTTTGCTCATTTGTTGATACACGCACATACCCAACCAGCATTCACTTTCCCTAATGCAAAAGCCCAAATGATGCCAGTCAGACTGTAAAACTGCATTTTCTTAAACGTTCAATTGGGAGAAGCGGCAAAACGGGATGTTGGGACCGGGGCAAACCAGATACCTGATATGTCTTCTTTCGTATTCTCTGTATCCGGTGGGGTCAATATTTACCGATTCCCAAACAGGATGTGTATCCAATGGGGGAACAGCAATACCGATGCAAATGGCGGTGCCATTGTCTCTCTTCCCGTCGCAATGTCAGCGTATGTCCCTGTGGTGATTGAAGGGCTATCGGGAAACTGGGCGGGGAATGGAGGGGTGTATGACTTCTTCACGGTATATGGTGCACAAGTTTCCACAGCGTCTTCATTTCTCGCTAAATCATCTTCATATCGTGGCAGTGACGGTAAATTTGTCGCTCAGTCTACTAACTTTAACTGGGTTGTGGTGGGGACTATCTGATGCACACTTTCGTTTATAGCTCAGAACAGAACGCATTCTGGTTCGCTGATAGCACGTCAGCACCTGCTGATGTGGTTTCTGTTGAGAAATCTATTTTTGAAGAGTTTTGTGTTACGCCTCTGGATGGAAAGCGTCGGGTTGCCGGTGATGATGGCCTCCCGTCCTGGGAAGAGATTCCACCACCAACGGCAGAAGAAATTAAAGCCTCGGCAATTGCAGCGGCTGAGCAACAAAAATCCCAGCTTCTCGCTGAAGCATCAGAAGTTACCAGAGGGTGGCAGACAGACCTGCTGCTGGGCAGCATTAGTGATGTAGACAAGGCAAAACTCATTGAGTGGCGAGCTTATGTTAAAAAACTGGAGGCGGTGGATACCTCCAGCGCGCCAGAGATTAACTGGCCTGTTCCCCCGGAGGTGTAGGCCATTCGATACCGGGTGCGGCGCTGGTATCTATTGCTGTCACCGCATCGATATAGTCCATCCAGGCGTTAAGGCTGGCGGATTCATCATCCGTTAGCTTACGCCCCATCAGTAGCTTGGTTTGCCAGACGGTAATCTTCTGCCTGGACTCCTCCAGCAAGAATTGTTTATGCGCCTCAGCCTGAGCAATATATTGTTCTCTCGTCGGTTCTGGCACAGGAATGACAGAAACAATTCCGGAGTCATCGACTGAAAATGTGGAGCCGGGTGCGCGGCCCATTGCTTTTCTGTACTCATCCTCTGATACGTCTATCGCGCCAGTAGGTATTGACTCATAGCTGCCATCTTCAGGATAAAACAGCCCTTCAAAATATTTATATTTCATTTTAGTTCACCTTATTACCAGCCAATTGCCCACCAAAAACAGTTCTCCGGTACACCACCTGGTGCATAGTTCTGTATTCTTATTTGTTGAGAGCCCTCCGGGCTCACCCCCATTCCGGCATTTGAGCCTGGAGCGCCCCGACCGCCACTGGCCCACAAAATTTCATTTGGAAACGCTTCATTAACGTTATATGTAGCATTACTGCCCGGAGCAGTAGCAGTTATGCCCCACTGAAATACCAGTTTCTGTTTGCCTCCCCCGGCACCGATAACATCTATCTTAAAAACCCCGTTGGGTAGCACAGTAGCCCGAAAGCTGGCCATGTCCGGAATGCCATCAATTATCCCCGCATCAACATTCCGTTTCGCGGCTGTTCCCAAACCAAGGTTTTTGAGAAACTCTGAAACATCAGCAATGTCTTTTCCATTGGCTGCCTTGTCCATCTTTCCGGCAAGCGCATTTGTCATGGTGGTGGCAAAATTAGGATCGTTTCCCAGCGCCGCCGCCAGTTCGTTAAGCGTATCGAGTGCAGCTGGAGAAGATGCCACCAGTGCAGCAATTGCCGCCTGCACAAAAGCCGTGTTAGCAAGTTGCATGGAATTATTGCCTGCCGCTGCCGTCGGTGCTTTTGGCGTACCAATGAATGTCGGACTGGCTTTTGGCGCATATTGCGTATGCGGATCTGCAGCAGCAAGATGTTTTGCCATCAGATCATCCACATACACCTTAAGCTCCAGCACCTTGTCATCCACATATTTGCGGGTTGCCAGAACCACAGCAGGGTCAATTTTCAGGATGATGTTATCTGTGCTGCTGGTAATCAGCACCATGCGTACGGTCTGCGTGCGTCCGCTGCCCTCAACGAGCTGCGGCTTATAGCTTTCCGGGCAATTCCCGACGGCAATCAGTGCGCCGTTTTCATCAAACAGGCCGACTTCACGAATCCACCACCCGCCCTCATTTTCCGGGATCACCTGCTCAGCAATAATCTGGCTGCTGTTCTGTGGGTCGATATACAGCATATTCAGCGCTGCGCGGCGTTCCTCAGCCACTAACGCGGTCTGTTGCGCGTTGGGTGTGGGCAGCACACCGCCACCGCTGCCCACCGCCATATGGGTAATTTTTAGTGGGACACCGAGCGCGGCGGCGCTTGCCAGTTTCGCCGCGCCGATATCCGTCAGCAGGGTATAAAATTTTGCGCTCATGGGTTCACTCTCATTGTGTCGATAACATGGACGGCGCCGCCCTCGTAGGCAGTGCCACCGGAAATGATGGTTTCGTTGATATACGGGTAGATCGTGATTTCTTCGCCGGTATAAGTGGCTGCACCCACAAAATACGGGCCGCCTGTCTGCAGGTTGATGGACATGCCAACCAGATGACGGCTGCACGGTTTGGCATCACCGATCAGACGCTCCAGCTCCAGATAGGTTTCTTCTGTTATGCCCTGGTCCTGCACGCCAATATCCAGACGGAACGTCCCCGGCGTTTCGCCAGTCTGCCACCACTCAATGATGCGGATCAGAAAGCCGAACGGCTCCACCACGCGCCGCACGGCGCTGGTTGTCCCCTTGTGCTGATGGATATAAAACGCGTCCTGCACAACGCGGCGCTTGACGCTTTCTGTCCAGCTTTCATCCCAGCGGTCAACAGAAAACGCCCAGGCCAGATAGGGCAGGAATCTGATCGGACAGGTTGCCGGATTCCACAAATCACGCAGCGATACCTGCAGATCGGAAATCCCGCTGCAGGTCTGCGCCAGTCGGCGCTCAAGCGGCGACGAACCCGGCGGCAACAGACTATTCATCCGTGCCCCCGTTGGTAACGCTCCATTCGGTACAGGATGCCGCCTGCGTCTTATCCAGCACCACATCCTCCAGAGGGGACGCCAGTTCCACACGCTGGACACCCTCCACGTGCAACGCGGCATAAATGGCGCTGCGGCGGATATCACGTCCCAGCCGTGTCTGACTGGCGATGTATTTCTGCAGGCTGGCTTTTGCCTCTGCCATCACCGGCTCAGCCTCCGGCCCCGGATAAAGGAATATCGTCGCATCCACGTTGTACGGAATAATTTCAGCGCTGCGCACCGTCAGGCGGTCTGCCACCGGACGCACCTTTTCACTGTTAAGCGCCTGCTCAACCACCGCCAGCAGGTCAGCCCCTGCCGTACCGTCACCCTCACGGCTCAGCACGGTAAGCACCACCTCTGCCGGTGCCGGACTGGTTGCGCTGGCATCAGCCACCCGCCCGTCGGCACTTCTGGCGTGGAACTCATAGGCTCCCGTCGGCCCTGCAACGGACAGCCCCTCAAATGCTGCAGGAATGCGCTGGCGTAATGCTTCATCACTTTCCATCACTGCGGCGACCGGCGGCACCGCGTCATTATCTGCAGGGACTACCGTCAGGCGCTTCACGTTGCAGTTGCCTGCCAGTTGTTCAAGGTCATTTCCCATGGAATAGGCCACCATGACCGCCTGCGCAGCCTCATTAATTCGCTGACGCAGCAGGATTTCGCGGTAAGTATTTTCCTGCAGCAATTTGGTGACAGGTTCTGACTCCAGCGCTAACGTGCGCATAACAGCCTCCTGTTCATCAGCCGGATGGAGGGCCACAAAGGCGGCCTTGCGTTCTGCCAGCAATGCCTCAAAGTCCGGCACGTCCACAATCTGCGGCGGCGGTAGCCGGGAAAGGTCAATGACTGCCATTGTCTGCTCCTGTTGATACGGAAAGGGAAACCGGTGCGCCGTTATTGCCGTGTCCGGTAAGTTCAACCACCATAGAGCCGTCAAAATTGCCGTTGATGGTGATGGAGTCCAGCGTAAGTCGCGGCTCCCAACGGTTCAGCGCCACATAGACCGCAGACATAATCTGCAGGCGCAGCGCCGGGTTCTGCGGCTGGTCAATCAGGGCAGACAGCAGGGAGCCATATTCCCGGCGTGCAAGACGGCTGCCCTGCGGCGTCAGCAGAATATCCCGCACCGACTGGCGCAGATGGTCTGTATCTGCAATGGTCTGCCCGTCATTCCTGCTCATACCGATATACAACGTCATACCGGCCCCCCCGTGTTGTCGCCACCTTTCAGAACGCCAGTATGCTCATGGTCATCAACTACGATCCCGTTAGAACTCATTGCGCCGCCGCCCTGAGTGACGCCGCCGTTGATCACCACCTCGCTGTTAATGCGCGTGGTGTCAGCCTCCACCACAAACTCACCGGTTTTGTAGGTGACACTGTCTGATGCCTCGATCACCATGGATTTGATGCCCCTGACATGCCACCGTCCGGTGGCGGGTTCATACTCAAACCATCCCCCGTCCGGGTACTCCGTCACGCAGCCGTCCACGGAATCCGACGGTGGCGGAAACTGATTGGAGTAGATAGCGGGCAGCACAAAAGCGGTTTCCAGATTGCCGCCCATGCTCAGCACCACCACCTGCTCATCCGGCGACGGACACCACCATGTACGGGCACCACCGGCGCGCAGCGTCAGCCAGTTAATCCAGTTAGTTTCAAGCTCGCCCACTTTCACCCGACACAGCCACTTTTTCCGGTCCACTTCGGTCACAGTGCCGGTGCGGATCAGATTGGTGATAAGGCGCATAATTTCGGTCAGTTGTGCATTCATAACGAAAGGTTGCCATCAGAGGGAAAAGGGAGGCAGCGCTGGCGCTTGTACCAGCGGTGGCACAAAGATCACCCCGCCAGCCAGCGCAGCAGGGTGTCACGGGTGACGGTTTCCACTTCTTCATTCACGCCCAGCAGGCGGCGCTCTGCGTAGCGGACCTCCGGGCCTTTTCGGCTGACGCGATCCCGCAGGCCGTAATGGTGAACACGGGCAATGCGCTGCACCTTGCCATCAAACTGCACGCTGGCGGAGTCCGCACTGGCGGTGGTTTTCAGGTATTTTGTGGTGCGAAGCTTTGCAAACATCTGGCGTTTGATGCGTCCCTTCTTGCTGCGGGCAGTCACCCGGCGCGGCTCATAGCCGCTACCGTCAGGATTACGCTGCAGCCTGATGTTCTGCTGCTGCGTCCGGCGCAGCTGTTGCGCCAGTTGCCGCATCATACGGCTGCGCGCGGCAGGCTCCAGATTCGCCAGTAGCGCCGTCAGCCAGTCATCCACCCTCTGCAGTTCATCCACGTTTCACCGTCCACATTTCTTCGGGTTCGTCCGGCTCCGGCACCGCTTCAACGCTTGACACGCTGCCGTTAGTGCTGACCAGCACGCGCTCCGTCAGTTGCAGGTTCAGGCTGATATCGCACACATCGTTGCGCAGAATATCCACTTCAAAGGTGAACAGTTTTTCGCGCAGCTCCGGGTTATTGATAGCATCCGGCTGGTTGTCACTTAGCCACAGCAGCACAGGAGCCATCAGCAGATTCTGGTCGCCGCTGAAATCCTCGATCACCACGTTCAGGGTGTAGCGGTATTCCCATGACATGGAGCTGGCACCGGTTGCCACCATTGAGCCGTTATCAACGAAAAGGTGCAGCTTGTCCGGGTTGTCGCGGACATAAGCAACCGCTTTATTCAGGGCGCTGCGTAAGGACTGCGGTTTGTTCACTGTCTCGCTCCTGACACGCAATAATCGTGTCCACTTTGTCAGCACAGACCGCCCAGGCGGCCTCGGTTTCATCCAGCACCGCGTTCAGATCGCCGTTACTGCGCGGCGCTGACCTTTCCAGACGGCACTGCGTCACTCTGGGACAGCCACTCACGGTAAGCTGCACCTCCGGCGAGGGCCGGACGCTCCCGCAGCCGGATAATGTCAGCAGGCAAAGGAGTATCAGCCCAGCGGCGCAAATCCTCATTTTCACGTTTCAGTTCCTCGATCCGGTGCTGGCGGCTGCGCAGAAGTGCGGTGGTCTGTTCCGCTGCCGCATAAAGCCGCGCCTGCTCCCGGCTGTTGGTTTCGGCCAGAATGGACAGGCCGATCAGCTGGCTGTTTTTCTTCGTCAGCTCCTGCGTTTTGCTTTTCAGCACCGCGCCCTGCGTCTCGATGGTGTGGCTGGCATTGTTAAGCCGCCACGACTGCCAGCCCAGCGCCGCAAGTGCCAGCGCCAGAACCACTGCCAGTAAACGATTCATTCCCGCAATGCCTTTAGCTCATCTTTAATTGCTAAGCTCATGGCAACTGTAAAAACACAAACCATCCCCGTGAGCTTCCATCCGGCAAGCAACATGACAAAGGCAAGAACGAGGCGCTGATACCAGGCGAGAGGCACTTTTTCCATTAGCCCCAGCACCCTGCTCAGCAACTGACGGACGCGTAGCCGGTCACTCCCTGTCAGCGTGCAGGAGTACAACCCAGCAAAACAGACCAGTGAAAATGCGGCATACTCAAACCACATAATCAGCGCCAGTGGAAAAAGCGCATGAGATGTGGGGAAATTCACATCAACCATTACAAGAAGCGCCAGAACCGAAAGCGGCAGCCAGTAACTTTTTAACCATTTCATTTCGCTATACTCCTTTTAAGCACCAGGCCATTTCCCGCGCGCGGCGGTTGTCCAGCCCCTGATTAAACACACCTTTGACATACACCCAGCGCGGCAGCTGATGGCAGGCATCTGCCCAGCGCCGCTGGTTCAGCAACTTAACCAGCGTGGAGCTGCAGGCGTTGCCGGTGCCCACGTTGAAAGTAAACGACACCACCGCGTCATAGACCTTTTGCGGCATCGGCTGCACCACACATTTATCCAGCGCCCTCTCTACACGCAGCACATTGGTGATAAGTCCCTGCGCCGCCTGCCGTTCCGTGATGGTTTTTCCCGGCACCACACCGGACGTATTGCCGATCCCGTCAGTCCACACGCCCGCGCTGCACTGATAAGGCTGCAGGCGGCATCCCTCGTAGTCGGCTATCAGTTTCAGCCCCTCAACGGAGGTATGAAGCGACTGGAAACCGGGCAGCGTGGCGGCGATAGCCAGCACCGCCCCAACAAGGCAGCGCTTAACGATTGAAGGATTCATATTCCCCCCGCGAAATTTTGCCGCCACGTAACAATTTGAAAGACTGGTGTTTGTAGTACCAGTTGATAGCCAGCATCAGCACACCAATCAGTACGCCACCAACCGTTGACGCATCCTTGAGCGACAGATCGCCCAGCCATGCCAGCAGCACGGCGATGCAGTAAGTGATAAAGGCGCTGATTCGTTCAAGCGTCATAATTCAGTCCCATAGCTGGACGGTCTGCGCCGTGGTTGACGCCGTAATGTCCGGCAGCTCCACCTGCAGCCCGTGCGGTAAAAATGGGCCGTACTCAGCCAGCCCCGGATTTGCCTGCAGAACCTGCTCAGTGACACCCTGCGTGCGCCCGTAATGACGCCAGCAAAGCGCGTCCACCGTGTCATACTGATGCGCACGCACTTTCATCAGATAAGCTCCACCGTACAGTGCGGCGCATCCTGCACCCGGCTGATAGCCCAGCGGGCATCACGCCACAGATCGCCGCTAGCCTCCGCCAGCTCCTCCCCTCGCTTCACGCCTGACGCCGTGGCGTCATAGTCCTGATAACGCTCATTGAGCACAGCACGCGCCCAGCAAAAAACGGCGTTGTGGTAGTGCCGGATACGCTCGCTTTTGCCGTCCAGCATATCCGCCGGAACCTCAGCCAGTGCCCGGTAGCCCAGCAACTGCTGGCGGTTGCGGAAGTCGTACAGCTCAGCGTTAACCTCAGAAATAGCCGTCAGCACAACCTGCTTTAAACGCGGCTGCGTCACCGTGCCGTCAGTTCGCATCACACTGCGAAATTCCGACAGGTCCACATCAGGCCAGAACGGCGTATTTTTGATGACCTCCGCCTGTTCCGGCACCTGTTCGGGCGCAACAAACTTCATGCGGCTTTCTCCTGAATAAGTGGGCGGTGGACGGAATTTTGATGTGGCAGTGCCTTTCGCCATCCCGTGCCGCCCGTGCGCGGGGCACGTTCTTTAGCGACTGTCATTGCGCAGTCTGCGCTCCAGCTGCTGCTTTTCTTTTTTCACACCGCAGCGGGGATCAAGCTGCAGCGCATGGGTAAGGTGATTCAGGGCAGACGCCGGGTTGCTTTCGCTCAGTACAGCGCCGATGGCTTTATGCAGGCGCGCCCGCGACTGGTCCGGCATATCCAGATCGGTTGTCAGGTCCAGCGTCTGCAGAAGCAGATCGGCATCAAAACCGGCAGCAGCAAGCAGAGTGCTTTGCGCCGCGTCTGCCATTTCTTCTGCCAGCACGGTCTGCACGTTACGGTTGCCCAGCGGCATCACCCAGCCATGGCGCAGCGCATGACGCCCGATTTCCAGCGCACCGGCATAATCACCGGCGTCGATACGCCACAACATCACGTACATCAGCACGTCATCCTGCTGCGCGCCTCCGGCAGCCAGCACGCCCTCTGCCCAGGCAGAATATTTCGGCAGCAGCTCCACCTTGATTTCCGCCTTTTTCACCGTGGACTGGATGCCTTTAAGCCTGCGGCGATCTTCTGCCAGTTGCAGCAGCATCAGGTCATAACCCGACGCATGGCGAACACTGCCGCCCTCACGGGCGGCCTGTTCGGCCTGAATGCGCAGGCGGTGCTGCCGTGCGGGACTCAGGCTCATGCGTTACTCTCCGTTTCCTGTTTCTGCTGCAGGCGGGGTGAAATCACCGATTTCGATGTTTTCCACCAGTGCCGCGCAGCGGTAGTCCTCGACCACATACGCCTCGTTGACGGATTCAAAGTTTTCAATCCGGTCGCGTTTCGGGTTGTCGATAACTGAACGGCGGCGGGTGTCTTCCTGCCAGTAGATGGACAGGTTATCCAGACGGGTGATCAGCAGGGCATTTGCCGGGAAGAAAGGCGCGCGCACAGCCTGCAGGCCGCCCATGCGTTTCTGGCTGATGATCAGATCGGCGGCGATTTTCTCGCTGTTGTCCTGCTCTTTGTTGACCAGCGGGAAATACTTGTCAGACAGCAGTTCACGTCCGCAGACAACAACCAGCTCGTCATCATCCTGATACTCCACATCGATCAGCTCGTTGACGGTATCCATCACCACCGCGTCAAGATTTACATACTTACCACCCGGACCGACTTTTACCGGTTCTGCAGTAGTGGTGCCGTCTTCTGCGGTTTTGCTGCCCATGACGTGATCCGGCGCGTCTTCGCGGATTTTCTGCAGCCAGCCTTTATTGACGTCCTGCAGCAGCGGGTTTTCAGCACGGTTGGAGGTTTTGGCGCGCTTCACGCCGTTAAAGCCGATCATGATGCGGTCCAGCGCCTGACGCTTGACGATGGCGTTGCGAATACGCACCTGGAAGTCCTGGAATTTCGCCCACAGGTCCAGTTTTGCGTAGGTCAGCACCGTATCAAAGTTGGTCTGCTCGCATTTGTATTCCACGTCTTCCATCAGCGTCGGATCGGTAGGCTCGCGCTCTTTGGTGGTGGTATCGGTGGTTCCGGCAATGGTGCTGCCAACGCCCAGCCCCAGCAACTGACCGGACTGCTCAGTGACCGGCGTGATGTTAATCAGCGTCAGGAAAGCGGCGGACTGCTGGATCTGGTCTTCCAGCGTCTGCTGCACGGACGGCTCCACGGTAAACTTGCTGGACAGTTCTTCAACCTCCACACCGTTCAGGCGCGCCAGTTGCTGCAGGTAAGCGTTAAAGGCAAAGCGGGTTTTCTTTTTCATCGGGTTTTATGCTCCATCAGCAATTGGTCAGGGTGCCTGCCGGTGCGTCACCGCCCGGCGCGCGCTGGCGGTAGTCTTTACGGCTGTCTTCACGGCTCAGCTGCTGCTGTAACTCGGCAAAGGCGGCCTGCTGCTCCTGCAGGGAGGACTCCAGCTCAGAAAGGCGCTGGTCCTGATCGGACAGGGATTTATCAGTGCGCTCGCTCAGGATCTGCTGCTCAGTAGCGACCAGCTCCACGGCTTTATGCACATCAGAGAATCGCGCATCGTCGGTCTGCTCTTTTTTGGTGAACAGCGCGGTGACGCGGGCAAAGAGGGACGGCTTTTCGTCCTGGGCTTCTTCCAGTTCAATCAGCGTTTCAACCGCTTCCGAAAACAGGTTTTCAGGGTTCAGCTTACGGTTTGCCAGCGGGTTATGTGCTGCACTGGCGCTGAAAGCCAGCATTTCGGTGCCCAGGCTCGCAGGATCGTCCGTCGCACCCAGCCCCACAAGATAGGCTTTGCCGGTGTCGGCAAACTTCGTGCTGACCTCCATGGAGGTGAAAAGCTTCTGGCCTTTTTTCACCAGTGCCACCAGGGCGTCCGTGGGTTCGATATCGGCATAAAGCGCCATCTTGCCCGCCAGCGGGCCGTCCTGGATTTCTTCTGCAACCAGCCCCGTCACCCTGCCGTAGCGGTTAAACGTGCTCTCCGGCAGATAAGACTTGATGTGCTCAAGGTTAATCAGCGCGGTATAGACCGTCGGGTTGTAGCTGGCAGCCATCTGTACCAGCCATTCACGCTGGATCTCGCGCCCGTCAGTGGTGGCACCTTCCACCCCGATACGGAAACGCTTTGCTTTCACTGTCATGAGCCGTGCTCCGTTAGAAATAACTTACTGGAGCCTTATGTTTGCGGTGATGGGGGGAGTGAGACAACGCGCTGTATTTGTACGGTAAACCACACAAAACGCAGCCGGGGAAAGCCGCCATACAAGGCCGTATGTTTGGGCCATGAACACGACACTGACCCCCGCAGACCTCGATCCCCGTCGGCAGGCCATGCTGCTGTACTTTCAGGGATACCGCGTAGCCCGCATTGCTGAAATGCTGGGCGAAAAAGTTGCAACCGTTCACAGCTGGAAAAAACGCGACAAGTGGGGCGACTATGGGCCGCTGGATCAAATGCAGCTCACCACCGCCGCACGTTACTGCCAGCTCATCATGAAGGAGCAGAAAGAAGGGAAAGACTTCAAGGAAATTGACCTGCTGGCGCGCCAGTCAGAGCGCCATGCCCGGATCGGAAAATTTAACGATGGCGGGAACGAAGCTGATTTAAACCCGAAAGTTGCCAACCGTAACAAAGGCACACGCCGTCAGCCTGAAAAGAACGTTTTCACCGACGAACAGATCGACAAGCTGGAAGAAGTCTTCCGCAACGGCATGTTTGAATATCAGCGCCACTGGTGGCAGGCAGGCGTAAAACACCGCATTCGCAACCTGCTTAAGTCACGCCAGATTGGAGCAACATACTTTTTTGCCCGCGAAGCGCTGATTGATGCCATCACCACCGGGCGCAACCAGATTTTCCTTTCAGCCAGTAAGGCACAGGCGCACGTCTTTAAGCAGTACATCATCGACTTTGCAAAAGAGGTGGATGTTGAGCTGAAAGGCGACCCGATGACGCTCAGCAACGGCGCGTGCCTGTACTTTCTCGGCACCAACGCCCGCACGGCGCAGAGCTACCACGGCAACCTGTATCTTGATGAATATTTCTGGATACCGAAATTCCAGGAGCTGCGCAAGGTTGCCTCCGGTATGGCCATTCACAAGAAATGGCGACAAACCTACTTCTCCACGCCGTCCAGCCTGACCCACAGTGCCTATCCGTTCTGGTCCGGCGCGCTGTTTAACCGGGGCCGCGCCAAAGCGGACAAGGTGGATATTGACCTGACCCACAGCAACCTTGCGCGCGGCCTGCTCTGCCCTGACGGACAGTACCGCCAGATCGTCACCGTGGAGGATGCGGTGCGCGGCGGCTGTAACCTGTTCGACCTCGACCAGCTGCGCATGGAGTACAGCCCGGACGAATACCAGAACCTGCTGATGTGCGAATTTATTGACGATCTGGCGTCAGTATTCCCGCTCAGCGAACTGCAGGCGTGCATGGTGGACAGCTGGGAAGTCTGGACCGATTTTCAGGCTCTGGCGCTGCGCCCGTTTGGCTGGCGCGAAGTCTGGATCGGATACGACCCGGCGAAAGGCACGCAGAACGGTGACAGCGCCGGGTGCGTGGTGGTGGCTCCGCCAACCGTGCCGGGCGGCAAGTTCCGCATTCTGGAGCGACACCAGTGGCGCGGGATGGACTTCCGCGCCCAGGCTGACGCCATTAAAAAACTGACGCAGCAGTACAACGTGACCTATATCGGCATCGACTCGACCGGCGTCGGGCACGGTGTTTATGAGAACGTTAAAGCGTTCTTTCCCGCTGTCCGGGAGTTTGTCTACAACCCCAACGTCAAAAACGCCCTGGTGCTCAAGGCGTACGACATTATCAGCCACCGCCGTCTGGAGTTTGACGCCGGGCACACCGACATTGCGCAGTCCTTTATGGCTATCCGCCGCGCCACAACCGCCAGCGGCAACCGCCCTACCTACGAAGCCAGCCGCAGCGAAGAAGCCAGCCACGCAGATTTGGCATGGGCAACGATGCACGCACTGTTTAACGAACCGCTGCAGGGCGAATCCGCCAATACCAGCAATATTGTGGAGATTTTTTGATGAGTGAATTCGAAGCCTTAACCAGCACAACGCCAACAGAAGATACGGCGCCTAAAAACGCAGGCGTAACTGCCGAGGCTTTCAGCTTTGGTGATCCAATCCCGGTGCTGGACCGCCGCGAGCTGCTGGACTATGTGGAATGCGTGCAGATGGACCTCTGGTATGAGCCGCCAGTCAGCTTTGACGGACTGGCCCGCACCTATCGCGCCGCCGTGCATCACAGCTCACCAATTGCGGTGAAGCGCAACATCCTGACCAGCACGTTTATCCCGCACCCGTTACTGAGCCAGCAGGCATTCAGCCGCTTTGTGCAGGACTATCTGGTATTCGGTAACGCCTATCTGGAGAAGCGCACCAACCGGCTGGGCGGTATTCTATCGCTGGAGCCATCACTGGCGAAATACACACGACGCGGGATCGATCTCGACACTTACTGGTTTGTGCAATACGGCATGACCACGCAGCCCTACGAGTTCACCAAAGGCAGCATCTTCCATCTGATGGAGCCGGACCTGAACCAGGAGATTTACGGCCTGCCAGAATACCTATCCGCCATCCCTTCCGCCCTTCTGAATGAATCCGCAACACTGTTCCGCCGGAAGTACTACATCAACGGCAGCCATGCAGGCTTTATCATGTACATGACCGACGCCGCGCAGAACCAGGAGGACGTAAACAACATCCGCCAGGCCATGAAAAGCGCCAAAGGTCCGGGTAACTTCCGCAACCTGTTTATGTACTCCCCCAACGGCAAAAAGGATGGCATTCAGATCATCCCGTTGTCAGAGGTGGCAGCAAAGGATGAGTTTCTGAACATCAAGAACGTCAGCCGGGATGACATGATGGCCGCGCACCGCGTTCCGCCTCAGATGATGGGGATTATGCCGAGTAATGTTGGTGGTTTTGGGGATGTGGAGAAGGCGGCGAAAGTATTTGTACGAAATGAACTATTGCCTTTACAGAAACGTCTAACTGAACTTAATTCTTGGCTAAATGACGAAGTAATTAAATTTGAAGCATATTCATATGATATAAATTAGTTAACATAAACGCCAAATATAAATACCATCTTATTGACATTTAAAACATACTACTTAAATTTCTTGCTAAGCCTGAAAACTCAGGCTTAGCGAACTCTGCAACTTACAATTTTTTTTCCATACCCTGAATATAAGCAGCAATCTTAGTTTTAGTCTTTGCGTCTTTAAAATATCTATTAAATGAAAATGAAGCATCATCACGCTGGGCTTTTTCGACCATTTCGCTTATGTATTTTATCGCAGCAGGAACAAACTTAATTGCTTTTTGATAATCCAATCTATCAACGCCTTTAGCATCACAAATTTGTCCTACAGCAAATAACACATGATAAGCACCATCAATTAAAAACATATGCGTTGGATTGAACTTCTCTTCTTTTCTGATAGATGATTGCAATAATTTTTTCTTATTTTCAATAACTGAAAGTACTTTGATAGATGCCAGAAGATCATCAGCCATTAACTCATCTGTAAATACAGTCTCATAAAGATCGGAAAAAATTCTTCCCCTATCCTTTTTAGCTACTTCAGGTAAATCTAGCGAATACGCTAAATGAGCCTGCCCGGCACTCAAAGCATCAACTCTGACATTTTTTGGCTGATTCGAATGCTGTCCGTCCTTTCTATCATAAAAAAGCCCCATACCCTCAAAGGCTTCCTCTAATTTTTTCTGAATATCATCATTTGAACGAAGGTCTCGACTTTTAATTGGAGTTTGACTGTTCGTTGACTCAGCAATAGCCAGACTAACTGGTTGAGATTTAGTCTCAATTATCCTTACTAATATCAAAACATCTTCAAGTCCTTCTTCGGAATTTAAACTAGCTTCAAATAATGCATTAGATGTCTGACCACCATTTACGATTTGTATATTTTTTAACTCTACCAATGGAGCCCTTTTCCCTTTTATATAAGAAAAAGAGTCACAAGTTACAGTAATCCCATTATTCAAATACCAAAATAACGGACTGCGATCTGATAATGCAGTTTCAATTATGCGTCTATTTATTTTATTTGTTCGACTTAAATAAACCCTTACATTATCATTAAAAATTTCTTTCCTTACTTCCTTTGGATTTTCAGGGTTTGTAATAATCCTTACAATTTCAGAAGCTTCAACAGTGCATATTAACCCCCGAATACTACCATCAGTACGGTCAAAATAGTCCTTATCCACTATCTGTAACTGCTCATCAATAATGCTATTCTTTCTTTCAACAAAATAATTAACAATAGTGTCCAAGCTATGATGATGAACATTAAAATATTTATATTTACTTAATGATGCATTGGCTCTTTCTTTTTCTCCGATCTGCATTTCCATTGTGTTACCACAAAAATGAACTTCAATGGAAGGATTACTTTTCTCAAGGGCAGCCCAAATTTCTTTAATTTTATTCCACAATATTGGATTGCAAGTTTTCTCGAGAGATTTATTTAAATCCAACAAATCTTCAAAAAATGACACTAATTTATCGATTTCATTGCTGGGAAAATTCTTTTTAGTATTTTCAAAGGTATCAGCATATTTAAACTGAAAAATATGGATAGAATTCCTGCCATCACGGTCATCGACATAAACAGCATCAACACCTCTATCCATTGAACCATCAGTTATGGCATCTTCAGCCTCTTCATCAGATACATTTAGTAACGTTGCCACCATCAAAATTGGAAAAGCTTTTTGCGGTTTATCGATTCCATTCTCAGGATCCAAGTACGCTTGTACTTTGTGATGAAGTGTATTCCAATCTAACAAATTAGCCATCGAATCACTCTTACTTTTGGGATAATAGAAGTTAACGAAATTTTGCTGATTTTATACCCAGTGATTTGTATGGAGCAACTGAAACAACATTTGATTATGCAATTATACACATCAGCGCGCGCTCGTATCCCCGCCACGCCTGCCCGCTTTATGTAGCGGTTTTCATGCACCAGCATGACATAAGCAAAAGCCTACCAACTCTGGCGGGCCACAGCTAAAACGATCATCAAACGATCATGCGAATTCATGCAGTATAGACATGCATGACATGGAAATCGGTAGAACAGTGAAACGCGTCATCAAACATTAGTCATCTTGTATGCACTAGCGTCAGCTCTTTCGAGTAACTGATTCCATCTAAAAGCAAACCGTTTTCCAAGTTTCAACATGAAGATCCATATAGGTTTTCTCTGACCAGTAACCATCACAGCCCACCCTGGCACATGATATGGCTACGGGTTTGCCCTACCAGCTAATCCTGTTAGGATTAGTCTTGTTTTTTTATGATTGGGAATAGGGATATGAAGAAATTAACTGGCGTAATTGCTCTAGCTCTGCTGCTTACTGCTTGTGACAAACCCAAAATCGATGCCTCAAGCGATCAGTCGATGAAAGAGTCCATTCAAAAGGTAAGAGAGTCCTTGCCTGCAGATAAAAAAGCTCAGTTTGATGATGCGGTTAAAGTTGTTGCCTTTAGCCAAATCGACATGAGAGAGCTAATGCAAGCTGGAGCGTCTTCTGGGGACGTTTACGAAACAAAAATTAAGACGGCACTGGAAGGTAAGACTGGTGATGAGGTTATAAATTACGCAGAAGCTATTCGCCTCGAACGTGAGAAGAAGGAGAAAGAACAGGCTTTGCAAGAAATAAAAGAACTGGAAGCCAAACAAACCTCGGCGACACAGGCTGCTGAAAAAATGAAAGCCTTCAAGGTCGAACGCTCCCGTTTTTATTTCCAAAAAGAGAATTACGGCAATGATCAGCCAATTCTGGATATCAGTGTTGAAAACGGAACAGACAAAGCGGTTGCCAGAGTATTCTTTAAAGGAGTTATTGCAAGCCCTGGAAGAAGCGTCCCTTGGTTCTCTGACGTCTTCAACTATAAAATTTCTGGGGGTCTGGAACCAAGTGAGAAAGCCAACTGGAAATTAGCCCCTAACAGGTACTCTGATTGGGGAAAACTTGAGGTTCCGGCAGATGCAGTATTTACCGTCACAGTCACTGGCCTTGAAGACGCAGATGGAAAATCGATCTATGGTGACGCCGAGTTTTCAGAACGCGATGCTGACAGACTGAATCAACTTAGAGAAAAGTACCTTTCTAAATAAAGTCGTGATTAAAGCTGATACTGCATAGTCCCTGAGAATATATATCTTGGGGACTACCAGACACCTGCAAGTAATCCCTAGATAAATAAATCTAAACGCTTAGAAAGAGACCATGAAACGCATAATCCCCCCCTTTACGTTAGCAGCAATCATCATAGCTCTGGCTGGATGTGCTTTCCCGGATAAAGACGGCGACTTCGGAGCTTATGTTCACGCTTGCCAGCAATACGCATACGGAAAATCCTATGCCTTTGAGCATAGAGACTTCGCGTATAAGGTTTGCAAGGATGCGGCTAAACTATGGAGTGATGAAGTTCCTAGCTATGTCATCAGGCAAATCCAGCTACATCCTGAAATACCCGCCGACGAAATTAAATATGCAGCCATGGCTGGCTCTTTGGGGAACAACTAAATCAACTTATGAGAAAGGGGCCTAATGCCCCTTTTTGATTATCCGATCAAGGGCCATCAGGACACAGCTCAACTGGTTACATCCATCGACCTGCTGTATTCATGGCTGCGGATTTTCGCCATGAGTTCGTCAGTCAGCTCTGATACCCACTGGATAGCCAGCCGCTTTTCTTCGTCACTGCACTCACTAGCCGCTACAAGCTTAATAAAAAAATCAATGCGCTGGAGCTTCAACGACTCCAAAAGATAGTCCTGCATCTTCCCTCCTATCACGACCACGGATACACAATACCTGTATTTATATCCACTGTTTATATATACAGTATACTTCTGATATTAAAATGTAAAATATTTTTTATCCGTCAATGAGAACACTCTTACGCAGGTCGTTAAGAGCATGAATTGTTAAAGCTTCGCGGTCAGTACCACTGACGCCATTTATCATCTTCCTGCAGCCGGTGGTTACGGTAAAAAATACACAGCCCGGCACCTGACGGAATACTGCCGCCGCGCAGAAGCAGGTCAATCTGTGACTCGCTGCCATCGAACCCTCTGGAACTCAGCTCTGCCTCAAGCTGCAGGCGCTGCTGTTCCGAAATGATCTGTTTATATGCTTTTTTCCGCTTAGGTTTGATTAGCCTCAACCTGGCTGTAAGCTCCCGCCGTTCTTTCTGGCTCATGTTGTGTAGGTAATCCTGCAACTCCTTCTCATCCATGGTTTTAATATCGTGTAGATCCCCCCCTGCCTGGTTCAAATTTTCAACAGGGGGACAGTTATTGCCACGAGTCCAAGGGGCGCAAGCGCCCTTGTCGGCTGCCGCCTCCTGAACGTCAACGGCCTTACGAACCTTTTTCCACTTCATCGCGTGCGTGCAAATCTTGCCCTCTACAATCGGGGACCAGATGCCATAGATACGGATACCGTGATCACCGTAGGCGCTCGGTTCGTCGTTAAGCTCATAAGCCGTGCGGACAAGGTGATGTTTGCGGGGAACCAGTACACCGCCCTGCTTCATGATGTAGGTGGCAAAGCAACCCGCATCTGCAGCTGCCAGTACCGCATCCAGACGCGGATTATCCAGTACCGGCGCACCCGCTTTGCGTTCGCCCTGCACTCTCGCCACCTGACCAGCCAGCAAGCGCAGCTCGCGGTATGCCTGACGCCCAGGAATACCAAAGAAACGAAATTGCTGGACACGGTGCAGTGACGCCCAGGCGCTGACATGCTCGGCGCTGTCACGCAGTGATCTGCCGGTTTCTTTGCTGATTTCTTTAGCCAGCCCACGCCCGTCAATGTTCTTACTGATGTATTTGGCGATATAGCTGGTCGGCGTTCCCTTGCGCGGATTGATTAACTCGGACTTGAAGCGCGGTCCGGTATTGGTGCCCAGCTCCTCGCGGTCTTCACGGATGGCAAACTTACGCAGCAGTGCGGTGATGGAACGGCGGTCTTTTTTGCGCATGAAGCACAGAAGATGCCAGTGCACGGTGCCGTCATGGTGCGGCTCTGCAACGCGAACGCCGTACCAGCGCAGCCCGGCCTTGTGCATGGCCTTGCGGAAAGCGGCGAACGTATCAACCAGGTAGTCACTGCTCTGCCGGACAGTGGCACTGGTCCACTTCGGATTAGGTCTGCCATTGTTGAGGGTTGCGTGGAAGCGTGACGGGCAGGTGATGGTATAGAACACCGCGCAGTCTCCGCGCATTTCCGCGATCAGTTCCAGCCCTTTAACACAGGCCATCATTTCATTACGCCGGTGTGCAGGGTTACTGTTGCTGGCATTCACCACGTCTTCCATGTCCAGCGTGTCACCGTCTTCGTTGACCAGCTCATGCGAGCGGAAGAACTCCAGCGATTTTCGGCGCTGCTCGCGTTTGTGGATCACCGCTTCATAGCTGACATACGGGGACGCTTTCTTGTTGACCAGGCAGACGGCGCGCAGTTGCTCCTCCCGCCACTCGCAGCGCATCTGCCACAATTTGCGATACCACCAGTCCGCACACAGCATGCGCGCCAGCGACGGTGGGATCAGTTCATAAGGCACTGGCTTGCGTCGACGCTTTTTGCGGCGCAACTTCTCAAAGGCAGGCGGGATGACCTCAAGGCGCATGGCTTCTGCAGCAACCCTTTCCCATGCCTGGCGGATTTCTTCTGGTTTAACATCGTCACTGACAAACAGATCACCGCAGGCCGCATCAAGACACATGCTCATATGTGCCGCAACCAGCGTGGAAAGGCGCTTGACCTGCTCCTGATTCATTTCAGGCAGTACCAGCAGCCCCTCCAGCCCGTCCTGGCTCGCCATGAACCGGAAAGACGCAGACACCTGGCTGTCACGTACACGCTCCAGCCGCTCAAGACAAGGCCTGATTGTTTCGCGCAGATAGCGGGAATAAGCTTTAGCCCTGCCCAGGCTATGGAAGTATTTAATCCGCTCCAGCAGAGGCTTGCTGATATGGGCAGGCATGGCGTTTACATCGGCAATAATCACCAAATCTGGATTAACGCGCTGCTGTTCGCGGGCCATTTTGGCATGGCTAATCAGCCGATCCTGCTCAATTTCACGCTGGACAGGATCATGGGATTCATTAAAGAAATAGCGTTCCCAAACCTCATCACTCAGCGCCTCACGGCGCAGATGCTCCTGCTCGTTATCCGCAGCATACAGAGTGATGAGGTTTGAAAGCGCAGACTCCGGCGCAACGTCCGCCGGGTCCAGATACGGATTAACCGCTTTTTTTGGGGTATTCCATGGAAAGGCCACGGCGGCCTCATTCGAGCCGCCGGTGGTTTGTGCATGATGTAATGTGAATTTACTCACTGCCACGCCCGCACCTCAGTTTCCACCGAGATATCAGGACCAGACGCCAAATCAACACCAAACCAGCATGCTGATTTTGTGGCGATGATTTCTACTGCAGTTTTACTATCACCGGCAGCCACGCCCATGCTGCGCTTTGCGATGATACGGTGGCGGGTGAAATTACGATAAAGGGAGCGTGTCAGGGATGTGTCGCTATTGGACACGATAACCGGATGACCTTCTGATGACCGGCGCTCAAGAATAGACGCCAGATGATACTGGTCGTCCTCAGTGAAACCGGCAGTGTGATAACCGGTAAACGTTCCGTCATATGGCGGATCACAATAAACCACGTCACCCGTCTGCAGCAGTGCCAGTGTCTCGTCATAGCTGGCGCAGATAAACGTTGCGCGTTTTGCTTTTTCTGCAAATGTGCGTATTTCGTTTTCAGGGAAGTACGGTTTTTTATAATTACCGTAAGGAACATTAAAATAGCCGTTCAAGTTATAGCGACACAGTCCGCAATAACCATAGCGATTTAAATATAAGAAATACAATGCGAGTTCAATTGCGCCACCATGGCGCAAATTAAACTCCTGTCTCGTCTGATAATATGCCTCTGAATCATTACGGGCTTCAAAAAGATATCGGCCCTCTTCGATGAAGTATTCAACATCATTCTTAATCACCTGATAAAGATTAATCAGGTCTGGATTAATATCCGCGACAAGATAATGAGGATAGTCTGTCGCCATCATCACAGCACAGGAACCCGCAAAAGGTTCAACCAGTCGCGGGCCCGCAGGAAGGTGTTTAATCAGCTCCGGCATTATTGCGGTTTTATTTCCCGCCCATTTCAGGATAGTGCTCATACAGCACCGCCTACGTAATGCTTACCTTTCAGCTCCGCAATCTCCTGACAAGTGACACAGCACTGCACACCCGGAATAGCGCGACGGCGAGCTGGCGGGATCGGTGCATCACAATCAATGCAAAGCACACGGGAAACGCCCGGCGTTCTGTTGCGGGCGGTGTGGATGTGGCGCTGACGTTCTTCTTCAACGCGCTGCTGTACAAGGTCCATTGAATCAGCCATCAGTGGATCTCCTGAGCTTCGTTCTGAATGTTTTCAGCCGCAATACGCAGCAGCTCCGCCGCTTCAACGTGATTAAGCTGGCGTGACGTGATATGGCAAGCCAGGCTATCAAGACGGGCTGCCATTGCCGCAGCACGTGCACGGCGTTCTTCCATGCGCGCATCAGTCAGCATCTGGTTAAGGCCAGCATCATCTGGTCCTGTTTTGGTGATTCGGATTTCAATATTTCGCATTGTTGTTTCTCCTGAATTTGGGCAATAAGATGCCCGGCGGGTTTACGCCTTTAATTTCGGTTGTGAATTAATTCGGCATGGCTAGCCGATTTGGAAATAAACTCACCACTGTACGGAAATGGTTCATTGCTTTAATCAGCTCCCGCTTTTCGTCAGTCGTCAGCTCACTAACATTGACGCTATGACGTTCCGCCGGAATCTTTGCCATAAAGAATATTGCGGCTAGTGCGCGTTTATTCTGCTCATGGTTAATATCCCGTTGGTCCCGCATATCGCTAATAAAGCGCTCCAGTTCTGAATCAATATTTAAGCCAAACACTTTCGCCCTTAATTCCGCGATGTGGTTTAACCCATTAAGGCGGAGGCCAGCGCTTAGCGGTACAGTCGCAGCATCGCCTTCAATAGCCATGGTTTCCCCTGCTTTTTAGTGGACAGCTCAGCCAGCAGCGCATCCTGAGAGCGGCACGGATGCCAGCGCTTGCCATCCTTCCCCATAATCCAGCCATGACCGCAGTGCATTGCAGGACTTTGCTTAACGAGCAGTGATGCAAAAGATGGTTCTTTAGTCAGCATAACCACCTCAGATCAGACCGAACGAAGCGCCCAGGCCCGTCACGGTGTCTACCGCGCTTGCCATCGCCGGATTCGCCTGCAAACGCGCATGCAATGAAACTGCAGTGAGTGCCATAAGGCGCGTAACAGAGTTGATGCTATTGATCACATCGCGACGGCCTGCACTGGTTTTCACATCACCGGACACTGCACCTGCAGCTACACGCCCAATCTCCGCAGTTGCACTCATGACGTAATGCGGCAGGTTCTCTTTTGCCACTTCATTCAATGGCACACACGGCAGGCAATGGATTTGAGCCAGAAAACCGTCAACCAGCGTTGAGTCCTCTGTGATATCAGTCAGCAGCCAGATCTCCGGCGGCGTCAGTTGGTGCGGTTGCTCCGGGTTCAGCTTATTGCGCAGCGTCTGGACATTCATTCCTGCGCGTTCTGCCAGCTTCACCATGTTGTGACGCAGCGCGAAAGCCCGGCAAGCTTCGTCAAAGTGCGGATGTTTGGAAATCTTATAATCAAACATGTGCCCCTCTCAAAAAGTTCTCATAATTGAACTTACTGACCAACAATGACGCGGAAGTTGGAATGACCGAGGGATTCACGAACCTGGTCGGTTTTGTACATCAGGTAACGAAGGCTTACGCGACCTTTGTTTTTTTCTTTCTTGACCATGTACTTGGCAAGCTGACCATGGTGAATTTTCTGGTAAACAGAGCCACGGGAGATACCTTCCCATTCAGCGAACTCTGCAGGCGTAGCCATCTCTTTTGGTACACGAATTGAAATATCAGTGCTCATAGTGCAGTATCTCTTAGTTTTGTTTCGATTTATCTCGTTTTATAGGGTTAAGGTTTGTTTTTCAAACCTTAAGTGAATACTAAGATCACATTTTATATACGTCAAGGGTTTTGCTTATGAGATCCATCAAGGTAGGTAATGACAGCGGAGGGCGTGAAGCTATCAATAGGCTGATTAAGGCTTATAACTTCAACTCTCGACAGCAGTTGTGTGACCATCTTTCCGTTTCAAAAAGCACCATGGCAAACAGATACTTAAGAGATAGCTTCCCTGCTGAATGGGTTATACAGTGCGCTCTTGAAACTGGGGTTTCGCTGCTTTGGTTAACGACTGGGCAAGGTGAGAAAAATGATAATAACGCGCAGGAAAATAGTTTTGGTTTTGTGAACCAGCCCCACATCAAACCGTTATCCGAGGTTGTAGCGCCTGAAATTGATAAGGCCACATTAGATGGTGGCGCTTTAGTGGACCAAGGAAAGGTGATATTGGATAACAGTCTAATCCCCCACAACATGACTAACCCGTGGCTCATCCATACAGATGATGGCTCTTACCTCGTTGACCGTAGCGGCACTCCACCAGTAAATGGCGTATGGCTCGTTGATATTGATGGAATAAAAACGATAGCTAAACTTGCCCGCATCCCCGGCAATCGCTTAATTGTCCAGCAGGGTGAGTCATCTTTTGAGTGCAGCCTTGATGATATCGAGGTAGTAGGCCGTGCTATAAAAGTAATTAAGAGTCTGTGATATGACGATCAGAAAGCAGCCGAACGGAAAATGGTTGTGTGAGTGCTACCCGAACGGGCGCGATGGCAAACGCGTGCGTAAGCAATTTGCGACGAAAGGCGAGGCCATAGCATTCGAAAACTTCACCATGGATGAAGTAAACAAAAAACCATGGCTGGGGGAAAAGGAGGATCGGCGACATCTGTCAGAAGTGATAGAGCAATGGCACTCACTCTACGGGCAGACGCTTGCAGATCCCAAACGCCTTATGGCGAAACTTAAAATAATCTGTAATGGTCTGGGCGATCCCATCGCCTCAGAGCTGACAGCCGGTGACTTTACGAAGTACCGTGAAGCACGGTTAAAAGGTGAAGTGCGAAATGAGGATGGCGCGTTTATGTCACCAGTTAAGCCCCGCACGGTCAACCTTGAACAACGCAACCTATCATCCGTTTTTGGCACACTGAAAAAGTTGGGCCACTGGTCAGCACCTAACCCGCTCGTCGGGCTGCCAACATTTAAAATCGCAGAAGGTGAACTGGCGTTCCTGGCCCCGGATGAAATTAAACGCCTACTGGATGCCTGCGCAGATTCTCAAAGCCCCAGCCTACTGATGATTGCAAAAATATGCCTGGCAACTGGCGCCCGCTGGAGTGAAGCCGAAAACCTGCAGGGCCATCAGTTATCGAAATATCGGATCACCTATACCAAGACCAAAGGCAAGAAAAACCGTACAGTGCCGATATCTCAAGATCTGTATGACGAACTCCCCAAGAACAGAGGGAAGCTATTCACCCCGTGCAGAAAAGCCTTTGAACGAGCAGTAAAGCGAGCCGGTATCGAGTTGCCAGAGGGCCAATGTACCCACGTACTGCGTCATACTTTTGCCAGCCATTTTATGATGAACGGCGGTAACATACTGGTACTACGCGACATTCTGGGTCATGCAGATATAAAAATGACGATGGTTTACGCACATTTTGCACCTGACCATCTAGAGGATGCAGTAACAAAAAACCCTTTACATGGATTAAAATGGACCTCACCATGATTCTAGAATTAGTAACTAGCAATATAAAAAAACCTGAAATCTCGATCTTATTAATAGCTCTGTATATAATTTACTTATTTATAGAGTATACAAAAAATAAAAATAACAGTTATTTTGAAATGACTGAGGAAAGACTAACAAAACAAAAACTATTCAAACAATCAATAAGAATACCTGTTATTTCATCTTTATATTTTGGTGTCTTCGCATGGATGGGACACTCCCCTCAATTTGATGCGACAGGATTTACAAACTTCATTGAAATAAGCAAGTTGCCTATTGCTCTCCTGTCTCTTTCGATACCATTTGTAGCCATAGTTGCTAACATTCACAGAACAATACAAACCGAGAATCAAATTCGAAAAACACAACAACAGATAGACTTAGTAACCGAGAAAAACCGCAGTGATGCTTACTACGCTCACCTCAAAAATTATTCTGACATATTTAAAACACTGCCATCCTTTACCCTTTCTCGCCGTGACAATACAACCTTTGAAAAATTTACTGTTAAATTAACTGTGGATCATACATATTCATTATATAAAAAAATATTCACAAAATCCTCAATCTCTGCTGGATATAACAGCGAGGTTGATAAAAAATTCCTTACACAACTAGAAAACATATACACTAGCATCGGGAATGCAATAATAAGGAACAATGAAATTTTCCCAAGTCAAGTGAGCATATCTAATTTAGAGAACATTGAAGCTCTAGTGGTATTTTTGTGCAGAGAACTAGGTGTCAATTATGAACGAGAAGTTAACAAATTTAATATATTTGACCCAATTTCAGATTTAGGAATAGAAACATCATTTTCAGATGAAAAAGAGATCAAAGAAATGCTACGAGGCTTAAGGGACATATTGATATCTCTTTACATGCTAATTGATCAAAATACAATTATTTTTCAAGGCAATGCCAATAGCGGAGATTTTTTAGCTAATTATGCTTACGACCCAGATAATTTGATTTTTAAAGATATCTTACCTATAGATTCTAAAGGTAAATAATTGGCGACACTTTGGCGGCAGAGCATTAAAAACGCATAAAACGGACAAACACCGCAAAACACTAACATACTGTTTTTAAATATAAATAACTGTTTTTATTATACTAAAAATGGTATGTAGGAATTTC
Source organism: Citrobacter sp. 21OH12SH02A-Citro (assembly GCF_027919895.1). Taxonomy (NCBI): domain Bacteria; kingdom Pseudomonadati; phylum Pseudomonadota; class Gammaproteobacteria; order Enterobacterales; family Enterobacteriaceae; genus Citrobacter; species Citrobacter sp. 21OH12SH02A-Citro. Next base: position 1,167,727 of record NZ_CP114801.1, on the reverse strand, counting down.
GGACGCGGGTTCAACTCCCGCCAGCTCCACCAAAATTCTCCATCGGTGATTACCAGAGTCACCCGATGAAGTCCTAAGAGCCCGCACGGCGCAAGCCCTGCGGGCTTTTTTGTGCCTTGAATTTGTCCCGCGAAGTCCGAAGAGAACTAATTAAATCCGAACCTTTTAGGCACCTTGTTAGGCACCTCATAAAGCTTTATTGTTTTTGAGGTGCCTAAAACTATGGAAACCCGACAATGGCAAGACAAACCAAACCTCTATCCGTTAAAGAAATCGAATCTGCCAAACATAATCAATGTAGCCGCCTCACGCGCCAAGAAAAACCTGTATGTGGTCGGCTCGGCTGCAGCTTGGGAGGGAACCGGCCTGCAGGTCCTGCAGCGACAACTGGCAGAATCAGCGTGACAATCTCCGAGGTGACCCTCACGTAACGGACCGGCCACTACGTGCCAGCAGCGGAAGTTATTAATAGCATGATGAATGGACCAATGGAGAGCCGATCATCTATACTCTTGTTAATCCAGACTGGAAATATTGTTATCACTAGCCCTACAACACAAGAGTTAACTCTATATTCTGACGCTATAGAGGAATTTTACTCTGCTAAATAACCACCATCGATTGGATATACTCCTCCGGTACAGAACCCTGAATTGTCTGACAGCAAAAACAGAATGAAGTCTGCTATTTCTTGCATTTTTGCCATCCTTTTCATAGGGTGGCTATTTGCGAAACTACGTACGATATTTTCTGGAAATTCACTCATTCGTGGGGTTTGGACATAGCCCGGAGCGACTGCATTGATTCGAATGCCTTGACATGCAAACTCTAGCGCTGCGGTTTTGGTTAAACCGATTATACCATGCTTAGCCACGGTGTAAGGTGCTAATCCAGGAATGCCAACCAGACCATTTACTGCAGATAAATTAACTATAGAGCCACCAAATTTCATCATCTCAGGTATTTCATATTTTAGGCAGTAAAAAACGCCGCTCAATGAGGTGGCAATAACCTTATCCCAGTTTTCAACCGTCTGCTCGGTTATGTTTTTACCATGTTCACCTGTTAAGCCTGCGTTATTTACAGCACAATCAAGTCTGCCGAAATTTTTGATAACTTCATCTATCATTTGCCGTACTTGTTCGGGCTGTGACACATCACATCCGATCCCCAGCGCTTGTTGTCCCTGTGAAGATAATCGTTTCGCTTTTTGTTTAGCCTGCTCTGACGAGCGGGAGACAATAACGACCTTAGCTCCATGTTTGTGTAATTGCTCTGCGACTGCCTCACCTATACCTGCAGTACTTCCTGTTATGACAGCAACTTTATTCTGGAAATTCATAATTCACCCTATGAAGTCGAATTGAGTCTTTCATCTGGGTTAGTATACAAATTAGCTGTGACAGTTTTTGTCAGTATTCTTTCTCCTCGCAGATTCCTTCTTTTATTCTCCATTTTTTCAATAAAACTGTCCTGCTTTCTCTATATATGGAACCCAGTTGTACTATCTCTTCAATCTTGTCAGTTCTAAAATGACGAAAATCATTTCTCATCTCACACCATGCAACCAAAAGCCAGCATGACTCCATATATACCAATCCGATGGGCCATATGGCTCGAGAAGAGTAAGTATCTTTCTTGTCACAATACTTTATTTTGATTCTCTTGCGCTTTTTAATAGCATTGCGGATGTCTTCAAAAAACACCTCATTATTTTCTGAAGGGCCGATCAGATAAGATTGACTCTCAATAAGATTTTTTAATTCACCGGGAATGACAGCGTGGATTTTGGCAAGTGCATTCCTTGCGGTATTTTTAAAATCATAATCCGTATTATGAGATACCCAATTTAACCCAAGCGTAATAGCATTGATTTCTTCATGAGAAAGGTTTAAGGGTGGCAAATGAAAGTCAGACTTAATGATATAACCAATTCCAGCACCACCTTCAATGCACACGCCTTGATGCTGTAGCGTTTTTATATCTCTGTAAAGGGAGCGCACACTTATTCCTAATCTTTCAGAGAGAGTGGATGCAGTGATCGGATATCTTTGCGCCCTTAATATCTGTAGTAGTTCGAGAAGCCTTTCTGTTCTGGTCATGTTGATAAATCCATCTTGATTCTGAGACAAAATCTTAAAGCATCTGTTCGATAAGCATCTTAGTACAAAGTAAGCGTACACGCTTAAGTTGAACTTCCCCCTGGATTAAGGATAGCGTTGCATCAACCCGTTGAACTCACACCTCATAGAAGACCTTTAGCCCAGTTAGCCTGTCCGCTGTATGCCAGAGACGCTCTAAAAGTTGATGGTTCGTTTTGCAGGGAGACTTACACATACTTAATATGTCCATGCTTAATAACGACAACCACTTATTATTTAACCTAACACTGAATGCGTCTTTTTGCCCCACCACAAAATTACCGTATTGATCGCTCCCAGCTGCACAAAATGGATAAATACCGTTATCAGCACTTACAGTTTTTTCCTAAAGCCAGCGCTTCGTTCGTGTGCCATGCTTAATCACGCTAATAACTTATAACGCTAAGCGAGGATATTATGAAAAAGACAATTATCGCATTATCTGCAATTCTGCTGGCTTCTCCCGTTATTGCCGCGACGACACACGCAACTGATAATGATGTAGCCGCCGCACACGAAAATGCTAATACCGCAAAAGAAAAACTGCATCAGGCGCAGAATCAGGGCGAAGAGCAACAGTTAAAAGCAAAACATGCTGCTGAAGGTAAACAAGATGACCTGAGCAGTAAAGTTAGTGAAGGCTCACAAAAAGCCTGGAATACAACCAAAGAAGGTACTGAAAAAGGTTGGAATGCAACAAAAGAAGGTACCGAGAAAGGCTGGAATAAGACCAAAGAAGGTGCTGCCTCCGTTGAGAAAAAAGTCAGCGAGTAATCTTCCAGCCATTCAATAATAAAAAGCCGCTTTCGCGGTTTTTTATTATTAGCAATCCTTATAATAAACGTAGAAACGCATTAAAGGGTATTGGTTTACTGAACAGATACCCCTGCCCAAAGCTAACGTTAATCCGTCGCAGCCTCTCCATCTGTTCTTCACTTTCTATTCCTTCCGCCACCAGTGGGATCCTGGCCAGTTCAGACAGGTGAACAATATTGCTGATGATAGTATCACTCACGCCGCCTTTACCCAGTGAGTCGATAAACATCTTATCAACTTTCAAGAACCGCGGCGAAATGCGTTGCAGCGCAGCATAGTTAGAATATCCGGTCCCAAAGTCATCCAGGGCTAGCGCAGCGCCTGCCTCTTTCAGGCGCCTCAGAACACTTTCACGGATCAGATTCTGCTGCCGTTCGGTGATTTCCAGCATTACGCCAATATGAAACAAGTTCATCCGCTGAATAAAGGCGATAGTGGCATCGGTAAATTCATGATCCTCCAGTGAAAGTGGAGGTACGTTAATACCGATATGAAATGGTATATCACACTGAGCCCTAAGGCACCGCATATCAACCTCTACCTGCGTCAACAATTTCAGCGTCAGCGCATTGATCAAGCCGCTATGTTCAGCCGTGTGGATAAATTCGTTAGGGGGAATAATTCCCTGCTCAGGGTGATTCCAGCGAACAAGCACTTCAGCCCCGACGATTTTTCCGCAAGCGAGTTCAACGACGGGCTGATAAAACGGAATAAATTCATCATTATTAATCGCACGTTGCAGTATTTTTATCGGTGATATCCGCTGCGCCCGGCGTAAGTGGAAATATAACAGCAAAGACAGAACCACAAATAAAATAAGAAGATAATGATTATCCCGCGCATAATCCGCAATGCCATCCTGTGAATCCGTCACAATCCAGAAAGGATAGTTTTGCGAGGCCATCTGCACGAAAGGATGTTTTTCTGGATACAATAAAAAATGCACATCAATTTTTTCTTTACGGGCAAAATCCATAAGAATTTTATCGATCGCCGCTTTATATACTGCAACAGCCACCACCTGCCCCTGAAACGGAAAATAGATTATATACATCTCCGTGTTCAGCCGATAAATCTGTTCAATCATCAGTGAATGTGTGGTCGTTCCATTGGAAATAATCCCCGGCGATTCTCGACCTTCAAGAGAAGAGCAGTTCCACTCACCGTTCCTGATGATACTGACTGAACGAATCTTCTCGCCAGACGCCGTAAGAAGACGCAATTTTCGTAGCAGATCGTCAGTGCAATTCTCTTGTATATGTGCGCTGGCTAACACAGCCAGTGTATTTACGTCGTCAAATATCGTATCGATTTCTTCGACCAGACTATTTATCGCGTGTTCTCTGACTAGTTGTCCCTCTCTATCCCATTGCTGCCATGAAGTCAGCACACCGGCCAGAAGAAAAAGCAACACCAGCATGATGGGTGTGATTTTCTTGGTTACAGACATGATTAACTCGTGTTGTTGAACAGAGCGCCCCGAAGGACGCTTTTTGAGATTATTTCAGGAGGAAATGGCCAGACTGACATGCGCCAGTCTGGCTGAACTTGCCCAGTAGAATCAGCTTAGAAGTTCCATTTCACACCTACCATCGCAGCGCTGTCGTTATACCCTTTGTCGCCAGCCTGAACCCCGATATTGCCCCACAGATTAAGACGAGGACTTACCTGTCCCTCCACACCCACTTTTACCTCGGCAATATTTTTCGCTCCATCCTGGCGCACATTCACGCCATCCATGGTCGTACTGAAATCGCGTGAATTGTGCAGCCAGTTCAGCTCGGCAAACGGCTGGAATTCACGCTCTTTAGCGTTATCCATCTGGTGATGGCTCTTAATCCAGGTTTTCAGGCCCAGCCTGGTCTGCACATTACCATTACCGTTGCTGGTGATACGGGTACCGTTACTTTCACGATGGTCGTTCGCCTTCACTCCCATCCAGACTGCCTGCGCCTGAGGTTGTATGTACCATTCGTTCAGCGTTCCGTGACTGCCGGCAAACTCGCCCATTTTTTGGGCATATCCCATTTCCAGCGAAGCGGTAACCCCTTTCGATTTGTACGATTCGCCTTGCAGGTCATCGCCTTTAACATTGTTATCAAACCAGCTGTACTGAGCCCAGCTGTCCAGCCAGGCGCCGTTATGCGACGCATCATTGGCATACCACGTGGCATAAACACCGGTGCTGTAGCCATTCACTGAGCCTTTTGAACGATAGCCCGTGCGTGAAGACTGGGTATTGCTGTGATCGTTACCGTAGCCCGCCATCACGCCAAGGTGCCAGCGATCAAGCCCATTCTGGCTCCATTGCGCAATGTCGCCCCCCAGTTGCAATACGTAACGGTTGCTCTGGGTTTTCAACTGACCGCTACCGTCACGCCAGTTGTTGTGCCCACCGACGTGGCGCATCCACATGCTGGTGACTTTCTGCTCGCCGGTCAGGGCATCGATATACTGCGTTTCGCCCAGACGATCGTGCAAACGGGTGACGAACATGTTGTTGGCTGCCGCCAGGTTAGCCGTGTAGCTGCCGCCTTCCGGACGCAGATCTTTATCGGGATCCGGATCCGGGTTTGGCTGCGGATCGGGGTTGGTTTTACCGCTGGTCAGATACCAGTTGCCGCTGTTTTCATCCTGACCACGTCCAAGGCTGTAGTCATATGCCCCCGCCACAATACGTCCAGCCTGAATAAACTCACCGTCCGATACGCCATCAACATGGATAACTTCGATACCATCAATCGTTGCAGCACCTTTCCCGCCGGCGTTAGTGACGCTGACAGAAGTAGTGCCACTGGTATCACCTTTCACCACCAGCTTATCCGTAACGGAATTGTCATCCCCCAGCGCAGTGTTTAAGGAAAGATGACCATCATTACCCGTGTAATTGCCATTGATCACCAGTTGATTACCGGCCTGCTGACCATTCACACCGGTTGCGAGGATACCGCTGTTAACCAGGTCTCCCCACACAGTGAACAGGAGGTTGTCACCGGTCCCGGTACCCACCTGCAGCACACCGGCGTTATTCACATTACCTGCGACGCCCCCTACACCCGAGAGCATCCCCGCCGTAGCTATGTTGACCTCGGTACTGGCAAGCGTGACGGGAGATGTGCCGTCCCCCAGAACCAGGCCGCCCTGCTCAATATCCGTTTTCCCCGTCCAGGCGGCGTTATCACCGACAGTAATGGATCCGGCTCCCAGCTTGGTCACGTCGCCGCTACCATAAACGTCGTTATTAAGCTGCCAGTCGGTATGACTGTCCAGCACCAGTGAACCGCTATTGTGCACCTCTGCGCTGCCCAGATTTTCTGCGGTGAACGCGGTGAGCCGGGAATCCGCATCAATAGCAAATTGTCCCGTAAAGGCACTATTGTTGCCCACCAGCGCGACATCGCTTTCGGTAAGTTCAATCCGTCCGGCATCGCTGATGCTGTTGTAAAGTACACCTGCCGCCTTATTCATCGTCAGCGTTCCCGCCGCCACAATATCGCCCGTGCCGAGACCCAGCGTCGTGTTCATCAGCACGCGCGCGCCTTCTGCAATGGTCGTTTTTGCCGTCAGCGTGCTGTTTTCACCGGTGATGGTCAGCGTATCGCCATTGATGTTTAGCGCGCCACTTCCGGTCAATATTCCATCGGCTGTTCCGCCCTGCTCCAGGGTCAGGCTACCGCCATTGATGTTCAGCAGTGAGTCAGCCCCCGCCGTCAGCTTACCGACAGTCTGGCTATGACCATTCATGTCAAAACCGGTATCGGCGGCCAGACGTAGTTCACCGGTCTGTCCCAGAACATTATCGTTTTTCATCAGCAGGTTGCCGCTGCGCACATCGGTGATACCGGTGTAATCGTTATCCATATTCGACAGCGATACCGTCTGGCCTTTGGCGCTGTCAAACGCCAGATCGCCACTGCCAGTCACGCGAGCGCTCAGATCTGCGGCATTACCGGTTTTTCCGTTCGCATCCAGGACCAGTGCATTGTCTCCGGATGCGAGCAGTTCGACTTGTGTCAGACCATAGCTAATGTACAGTCCATCATCGTTATCCCCTCCGGTGAGGCGATAATCATAGGTTCCATTCGCAACAATCTCGCCATTTTGGCTGATGCCGGCTTCAACTCCATCGCTGATGATATTGCCATTGCTATCGGTCAGCGTCAGATTGCCCGCACCGCCGGTGACGGAAGAATCAGATGTTGCCAGTTGAATCAGGGACTGCGCATCGTCCTGCTCAAGAAGTGATAGCGTGGTATCAGCCAGCGGACGATCGTTCGTAATCGTGCCGGTATCAACCTGCACGGTTCCGCGTCCGGAGAGATCCATCGCGCCAGCATGAATTGTTCCTTCGGAACTGCTCTGCCCCGGCGTCACCCCGTCAAAGCTGACGGTGCCGCCGTTAAACGCCAGGCCTCCGATATTTTGCTCACCGGACCCCACGTGGGTGACGTTCCCCTCGCCTACATTTAATGTTGCATGGCTCAGCGCCTGAGTGTTTAATCCAGCCAGCTCAAAGGTGCTGTTCGTTAGCGCCAGCGTACCGTTGAATCCATCTGCCGCATTGTTGCTGGTAAAATCAAACGCATTACCGCTGGCATCAACGGCGACAGTTCCGGTTCCCGCCAGATGGCTATTAAAAGCCAGCGCAGCGTCGGAATTCAGCGACAAGGTGCTGGTCGTATCAATGTTGTAACCCGTACCGGTCGCATCGTTTTGGTTATCACCCAACGCAAAATCAACATTATTAACGGTAAATACTGAACCAGCAGTCAGATCGATATGCTCCATGCCGGTAATAGCATCGGCGTGATTGAGGATGTACTGTGCGTTATTCAACTGAAGTGTATCCTCCCCATCACCACCATTGAGGCTGGTAAACAGCGAGGTTTCTGTCTCTTTGACATCTTTCAGTAGGTACAGATCGTTACCACTGCCCGTCTTGATGTCGGTTGCGGTACTGCCAGACTCCAGCGTAACGGTGTTATCACCGCTCATCAGGTTAACCTGACCAACAATGCTGGCTCCCGCCGCGTTAGTAAACGCGATGCCTGCCCCCGAGAGCATTTCTACCGCTTTTTGCGACGCATCCAGCGCTTTAATAACGCCTTTATTGATAAACGTTTCCAGGGAACCGTTATCAACATTCACCACCGCGTGGCTGGTCGATTTCGATGTCAACTCACCGGCCTGTTCAACATTTTTGGTCGTGCCACCGACAATCAACGCTTCACCACCGTTAGCGTCGAGTACGTTAACGCTGACGCCCGTTTTCAGGTCGGTTGACGCATTGGTGACGATCCCTTTACCCGCAGCCTGCTCAACATTGATAACCAGATCGCGCGAGTCAGACATATCCAGCGTTTGATTCGTTTCGCTGCCGTCGATATTTTCAAACAGGATCCCCGTACCGCTCCCCGTAACATTAATCGTTCCGGAGTTGGTCTGCGCCAGGGATGCTCCGGTATGAATACCGATTCCATTCCCCACACTGATAGTTGTATCTTTTAGCTGGATACCCGCAATGTTGGCGACGTTTTCAATCGCGCTTCCTTTACCCGTACTGTCCATCGTGATGATGGCTCCATCGACCAGCAGACCTTTCGCACCGGCGGCCAACAAGATACCGTGCGCATCTCCCGATGCTTTGGTTTCTCCCGAACCCGTCAAACTTAATGACGCATCATTGCCCACGAGATAGGCTGCGGTGCCATCCGTCGCGGTAACCGTCGCATTGTTGTTCACAACGGAATCAGCGCCTTCGATGCTGACCGCCACGCCATTAACCTTGATATCGCCGTCGTTATTCAACGTACCACCGGAAACCAGCACGCCTGTGCTGCCCGCCTGGTCAAAGTCGATGCTGCCTTTATGGTTGAGCGTACCGCCGTTGCGGGCGATGTAGCCGAAAGCACCATCCGCCGTATTACTGGTATTCAGCGTGGCGTAACTGGTCAGGATTGAGTCACCTTTCTGATTCTCATCGACATTCCCGGACAAGTCATAATAATTACCGTCCACAATCCCGGCGGTGGTATCTTTACCGGAAAGTTTCACGATCACCGCGTCTTTGGTGATAACCCCATCCGCTCCGCCTTCAACCCGAATCCCGGTCGCGCCGTCACCCGTGATACTCAGCGATTGCGAGCCGGAATCAAAATGGCTCCCCGTCCCGGTCACCTGCAGAATAGTGCTGTCGGTGCCTGATGCCGTCATTGTCGTACCAGACGACCCGCTGCCATCAAAAGTCGCACCACCTTCTATGCGATATAATGTTGACCCTTCAGTCGAGACATCTTGCGTATTGGTAGAGGAGGCGTTTACTTTTGAACCTTCACCATAAATAAAATAGCCAATCTGGTTTTTGCCACTGGTAAATGAGACTTTGCCTGTATCGGTAATATCGATAACACCGCCGTCACGAACGTGCAGACCAATAGCGTTATCAGCAGCAAGATTCACACTCCCACTCATCGTGAGTTGAGACCCGGTCCCCTCGACCCAGGCACCAATATTTTTTAATGTATTATCCGTGGTACTACCATTGGTGATATTTATCGTGCCCGAGTGAAGCGCCTGACTCCCTCCCTGCAGTTCAATACCGCTGGCGCTGTACCCATTGAGGTTAATCGTGCCGCTGTTTACCAGCCCTTTTGCACCGTTAATCCCCATCAGGCCAATATTTTGCGCTGAGCCGATGCCATTGATGTCAATGACGCCGTCCTGGGTAACGTTGATTGCACCAGGAGACGCACTGCCGTTTGCCTGAATGGCAACAGCATTCTCGACTTTTTCTCCGATCGTGATGTTCCCGGTGTTATTGATGGTTCCACTCTTCACAAACATACCAATGGCCGGAAGAGTGACCTGAACGTCACTGCTCGCCTCATCTTTTACCGCTTGTGCAGTGCGTCCGATGTAGAGCGTCCCGTTATTAGTAGCCACGGCATTACGTTGAACAAACACGCCGTAGGTATAGACACCATCGGAAGATTTCGCAGGCTCACCTCCGGTGGCAATATTCATTACTCCGTTATTAATAAAGGTCGCCGTGTCATTCATCAGCACGCCATAGGCGTTATAGATATCCTGATGCGAGGCAAGGTTGATGACGCCGTCGTTCTGTACCTTTGTCGTCCCGGTCGCGAGAATCCCGGTATGGGCGCCAACCCACGCATTTTTCACATCAAGACTGGTACCCGCATCAATAACTCCATTGTTATTTACGATGCTATCACGCGCTGAAACGACATAATCACCACCGGCTGCACCGGCGGCAACCCCCAGTGTGCCGTTGTTATTGAGGGTGGCTCCGTCGGTCAGCGTCACCACGGAGGTATCGCTAAAAACCGCCTGAATATTGGCATCAGCAGAAATATTGACGACAGAGCGCGCACCGGAAGCTTTAATAAAACTGTTCACATCACGATTCGCAGCCTGCAACACCGCATCGCCATCCGGGATATTGGTGTCGAAGTGAATGTTTTTCTGTTCCGTGGTATAGGCTTTATGAAGCTCAGCTTCGTAGTCCGTGGGCGAAAGTTGCCCAGCCTCTACGGCTTTCACCAGAGCATCATTGTAGTTTTTTAAATCATCAAGATTATTAACCGTATACTCGCCAAGCGCGCTGGAGAAGGTGCCGTTATAGGTTGCGGTATCAAAGTTATAATCTTTACCGGTATTTTTCGCGACATTACCAACGTTACCGCTTTGCACGATGGTTTTGGCGTTGTAATTCAGTACCGCGTCTTTAGTGTCACTGGCGCTGCTCTCAACGTTATAAACTCCAGAGACCTTGGTGACAGCATTGAAGATATTTGCCGAGTTCGATGCCCAGCCGCTTTCCGTTGAACCAACATTCACATCAAGCGTGCCGCCTGATGTCACTGTCGCCAGCTTCATATTCACATACTGCCCATCACCGACGCTGACCCCCAGATAAGTCGTCAGATCGCCAACGCTGGTAGAGGCAAAATTATCGCTGTCATACACCTGGACTGTACGCGAAGCCCCGGTGATGGGGTCAACGTATTGAATGCTGTGGGTACGACCACCTAAAGTCGTCTGCGTCAGATTTATATTTTCACTACCTGACGAAATATAACCATTATCCATTGCCTGCTGAATAGTCATCGTTTTAAAGCCCGATGCACCAGAGGCGATGCTGCCATATCCTTTAGTACCGGTGATAATATTCATGGTTTCACCGTCACCGACAACAAGTTGCCCTGCGCCATTAGCGTTAGTCGACGGTAAGTAATCAGGCAAGATGTAGTCAGCGGCAAAAGCATATATTGAATGCGTAGCCAGTACGGCACCTATTATACTTAGCACAATTCTTGAAATATTAAATTTATGCGTTCCAGATTCAATGCGAGCAGAACTATTGGTTTCCACAGAAGCACCACAACGTTTTGCCAGTTCAGAAACAACAACCGCGCAAGAGTGCGAAACACTCCATACCACTTTAAAAATCTTGTTCATCATTACCATTCCGAATAATTCCACGAATACCCTTCCTGGGAAAAATTCGTGGTCACATAGCATTATGGGATGCTCATAATTACCCAGCGGTCAGATACCTCTTCTCTGGAGTTTTTTCCGCTGAAACATTGAGCGATCTGTACATGACGAATGGTATTACCGCATCAACAACCAATCTATTTATACTGATAAATTTGCAATTTATAGATGTTTTATCTAAAAAGATAAGTGATTATAGATTTAAGTATCGATATCATCACAGGAACACATAAGCAACTGTTAATGAATTGCATAAACAATGTAATATGACGACCTAATTTTCTACACAATAAACAAACATTTCAAATTAAATAAAACGCATATTAATTTATTTCATATCTCGTAAAAAAAATTTATAATCACAGCTCTTAAACAACAAACAACTTATAAGATAAATCTTATTGCATGGGTTATATTGAAAAAACATAACCCATTTGAGTTACTTAAATTATAACTGCGAGAAACAGGGATTTCAGTCAGTCGAAAACACACCTCGCGATAAGCAAGTTCCGCGGCATCTGTACCGCCAGGGGTTGAATGTAATAAGTAAAAAATATCAAAGCCTTTCTAATTGTTGTTTAAGACGCTTGATACCATACTATTTTTAGATTATTTTACTTAAGTAACTTTTCGTTTACTCATTATAAAAATGCCACTTACTAAAGTTACTGACAATTTGTAAATCAACCAGAGACTCAGAACTACGCAGTCCTCAAACCGGCGAATGATTATAATGGTCTATCTGAAAATAGTAGCACTCTTATAATTTAATCAGAGTGAAGCAGGTATTTATACTTAAAATGAATAATTTCATAGTTTTTTATGCCAGAGGGGATATTTTACAATGCTCAAATGCCCCCCTCCTCCTGCCTCGGCCCTGTCACATCTCACGATACTGTAGTGAAGAAGAAATACCACTATGGTTTATAATTAAGTAATACTCTGTTAATGATGAAAAAATGAAATATCTAATTAACAATGAAGTTACATTTAGGACTGATGATGGCGTTTTGGCGAGTCTGAGTCCGTCGGACAACTCACTCACCCTGTCTATTACCGCAAACAGGATCTTCACCTATCTCCTCGAGCAGGAAGGGAAAGTAGTCTCGAGAGAAGAGATGTTTACGAATGTCTGGGACAAAAATGGTCTGCAAGCCTCAAACAACTCATTAAGCCAGTATATTTCTTTGATTCGTAAAGGATTACAGGAGCTCGGTTGTGAACACGAGATCATTCAAACCGTACCACGGGTCGGCTTTTTCATCGCTGAAGGATTGGTAACCACCATAGAGGAACCGCCTTTGGTTTCCGCGGCGTCCCTCACTCCCGCAAAAGCCACGCCTTCCCTGTCAAAACGCGTAAAAATGATGCTGCTTGCAGCTGGGGGCGTCTCATTATTCATGCTTCTTTACCCAGTCAACACATTGTTTAACAGCACTCAAAACCACCTTCCCGTCGTGCAGTTGTATAAACTTGGCAATATCGACCTCTGTCCGGTCTATACCGTTTTTGAAAGCTCACGAGAAGTGGCAACTGCGAAACTTGAAAAAGCCAAAAAAATGGCTGATTTACACCTGAAGTGTCTGGCTGGCGCATTGTTTATTTTCCAGCCTGACGATCTGTACGTCTACGGCGAAAAAGGTCGCATATTTTTATCCCGCTGTACTTTCAATAATGCAGAAAAAACAAAGTTTGCTGGATGCAAGGACCTTTATATCCATGAATACTAAATATAAAACCAAGATATTACTTGCAGGAGCGGCCGTTCTGGTCGCTGTCAGCGCCTTGTTAAGCGCGAATGGAATCACCCTCATTCCAGTCAATCAGGGAATAAGCGTGCATTGCGTCTCCACACTTTCACTACCCGAACTGCCCGGGGGTGGGAAATACGATGGTAGCCTGATGATCCAGTTGCAAACAGATAACACTGGCGTCATTGATTTCTCAGGGATTATTACCACAACCCCACTGGCAGACAACCGCCCAGGACGTCGCCTTATCCTGCAACGCTCCGTCAGTTTTAATTATCGGATAAAAGATAAAGGCGTCGTTTTTCTGCAAGACGTGAAAATGAGTAAACACAGTCTGGATAACGTGTCGGATGAGATGTTTATCCATAATATCTATGACCCGTTCACACCCAGTAAGCGTGCGCAAATATATAAAATTAATAATGCCTACCTGTTAGGCAATACCTTTTCGCCAACGAACGTCTGCGTTAGTAAATCGTAGTAATGTGCCGTAATCCAGGATTGCCTACCCGCCTGGCTAAACCAGAGCAGGGCACGGTAACGCATTGGCCCTGACTCCACGTGTGGCGACAGTAAATCGCTTTCCCTGTCGCCACACACTTTCGCCCTTATCCAGCGACCAGATAAAATACAGCCTGTTATTACCATAAGCTACAATAATATTAATTTTAGATAATCAACGGCACGTTTGCTGACAATAATGAGCAAAGGGTTATTATTGGCCTGTCTTTTTTTAGCAGGAAAGTAAAATGAAAAAAACAAAAGGGTTGATAATTGTTGCCCTTGCTTTCACCCTGGCGTCATGTGCTTCAATTCCTGAGAATATCAAAGGTAATAATCAACCAGATATACAAAAAAACTTTATCTCCGTGCATAACCAACCGGGATTATATACCGGTCAGCAGGCCCGCTTTGGGGGTAAAGTCATCAATGTGATTAACAACAAAACGGATACATTACTGGAAATCGCCGTTCTGCCACTGAACAACTATGCTAAACCGCAAATAGACGCGAGCTATCAGGGGCGTATTCTTGCCCAGCAGAAAGGTTTTCTCGATCCGGTAAACTACAGAAACCATTTCGTTACTATTTTGGGGACAATTCAAGGAGATGAACCAGGATTCATCAACAAAGTCCCGTACAACTTTGTTAAAGTTGATTTACAGGGCATTCAGGTTTGGCATTTAACGGAGTCAGTCAACACCACCTATAATATGTGGGATTACGGCTATGGCGCGTTCTGGCCTGAACCCATGTGGGGAGCCCCCTACTACGCTAATACAGTAACTCAGGTAACTCCGGAGCTAGTGAAATAATCTCTGTAGTAAGATGGCGCGAATATATACCGGAGTCGGGTACTGACAAACGCCCAGCACATCACCCCGCGTTGACCTTATTGCGCCATCCTGCTTTATGAGATCCTTCACTTAGCACGCACTCTTCCTGTTACATATAATTTTACCCGCTAACACTTGAGCGAAAAAATGGGCTTTAGCCATCTCATGCCTGAGCATCTTTTGTTATTTACCGATAACTCTTCCACCCTGCCTGTAATAAAAGAACATTGGTGTTTACGATTTATTCAGGGATTACTATGAACAGAAAATGCTTACTGTTGATACCATTATTTTTTAGTAGCGTCATCATCACCGCCTGCGATAATAAACCTGCAGTAAAAACCACCGCGATGGAGCCCGAGGTCGGCGTTGTTACCTTAGCGCCCTCTTCAGTGAATATTAAAAGTGAACTTCCAGGTCGCGCGGTTTCATTCGAGATCGCCGAAATCCGCCCTCAGGTTGGTGGGATCATCATAAAACGCAACTTTATTGAAGGTGATAAAGTCAGCAAAGGAGAGTCACTGTATCAAATAGATCCTGCCCCGCTGCAGGCACGACTGGATTCAGCCAAAGGCGCGCTGGCAAAGGCACTGGCGACGGCCAATAATGTGCGTCTGACATTAAATCGGCAGTCAGCGTTAATAAAATCCAATTACGTCAGCCGCCAGGACTACGACACGACACGCTCACAGCTTAATGAAGCAGAAGCCAATGTCGCCGTCGCCAAAGCGGATCTTGAGCAGGCCACCATCAACCTTCGTTACGCTAATGTCACCTCACCGATTGATGGCATCAGCGGTAAATCCTCCGTAACCGTGGGTGCCCTGGTCACCGCAAATCAGGAAAACGCGCTGGTCACCGTTCAGCGGCTGGATCCGATTTATGTTGATTTAACACAGTCAGTACAAGATTTCTTACGCCTGAAAGAAGAGAAAGCCAACGGCAAAATTGCCCAGCAACAAGGCAAAATTCCTGTTGAGCTGATGCTGGAAAACGGCAAACCCTATCGCCATACCGGTACGCTTGAGTTTTCCGATCCCGCCGTCGATGAGACCACCGGATCGGTGACTTTGCGCGCCGTGTTCCCCAATCCTGAAGGTGAAATTTTACCCGGCATGTATGTCACGGCGTTGCTGGACGAAGGCAGCCAGCAGAACGTTTTGATGGTCCCCCAACAAGGGATTACGCATAACGAACAAGGAAAAGCCACCGCGCTGATCCTTGACCAGCAAAACGTGGTGCAACTGCGCGAAATAAACGCCGTGAAGGCCGTTGGCAATCAATGGCTGGTGACCGCAGGATTACGCCCCGGCGATCGGGTCATTGTGTCCGGATTACAAAGAATTCGTCCGGGAATCAAAGCCCGGGTCCTCCCTTCAAAACTGACCACTCCTGACGCGGGAACTGAACAGTAATATTTCAGGTATTAAGGACACTTTCTTCATGGCCAACTTTTTTATTGAGCGCCCGGTTTTCGCCTGGGTGCTCGCCATTATCATGATGTTTACGGGCGGTATCGCGATAATGAACCTGCCGATCGCCCAATATCCACAAATCGCTCCCCCAACTATTACCATCAGCGCTGCCTACCCAGGGGCAGACGCAAAGACCGTTGAAGACTCCGTAACTCAGGTGATTGAACAGAACATGAATGGTCTTGATGGCCTGATGTATATGTCATCCACCAGCGATGCGGCAGGTAATGCGTCGATTATCCTGACTTTCAAAACGGGCACGTCACCCGATATTGCGCAGGTTCAGGTACAGAATAAACTGCAGCTGGCGATGCCCTCTTTACCGCAGGAAGTACAGCAGCAAGGGATCAGTGTTGATAAATCCAGCAGCAATATTTTGATGGTCGCCGGCTTTATCTCTGATAATAACAGCCTGAGCCAATATGATATTGCCGACTATGTGGCCTCGAACATCAAAGACCCAATAAGCCGCACTGCCGGGGTGGGGAGCGTACAGTTATTCGGTTCGCAATACGCCATGCGTATCTGGCTGGATCCGCAAAAGCTCGACAAGTATAACCTCACACCTCAGGACGTCATTACCCAGCTCAAAGTTCAGAACAACCAGATATCGGGCGGGCAGTTGGGAGGCATGCCTCAGTCAGCCGATCAGCAGCTAAATGCGTCGATAATCGTCCAGACGCGCCTGCAAACTACCGATGAATTTGGCAAGATCTTCCTTAAAGTTCAGCAAGATGGTTCCCAGGTTCTGCTGCGCGATGTCGCGCGAATTGAGCTGGGTGCGGAAAATTATGCAACGGTTGCACGCTACAACGGAAAACCCGCCGCCGGGATTGCAATTAAACTTGCCGCTGGCGCGAATGCCCTGGAAACATCCCAGGCAGTCAAACAGGAGCTGAACAGATTATCGGCCTGGCTTCCGGCCAGCATGAAAACCGTTTATCCCTATGACACCACTCCGTTTATCGAAATTTCGATTCAGGGGGTTTTTCATACTTTGATCGAGGCAATCATTCTGGTATTCCTCGTCATGTATCTGTTTTTGCAAAGTTTCCGCGCAACGCTTATTCCCACAATCGCCGTTCCGGTAGTGATCCTTGGCACCTTTGCGATACTCGACGTCGCGGGTTTTTCGATTAATACGCTCACGATGTTTGGCATGGTGCTGGCGATAGGGTTGCTAGTCGATGATGCCATTGTGGTGGTTGAGAACGTAGAACGCATTATTGCCGAAGAACACTTGTCACCAAAAGCGGCGACCCACAAAGCGATGGGCCAGTTGCAGAGAGCGCTGGTCGGTATTGCCGTTGTGTTATCCGCCGTATTTATGCCGATGGCATTTATGAGCGGAGCAACCGGTGAAATTTTCCGCCAGTTTTCTATCACTTTAATCTCCTCCATGCTGCTGTCGGTGTTTGTGGCGATGAGCCTGACGCCAGCACTCTGCGCCATGCTGTTGAAATCCCACGAGGGAGAAAAAGCAAACACACATTTTCTGTTTACCCGTTTCAATCACTTCATGGAGAAATGTACTCAGCACTACACGGACAGCACCCGTAAACTGCTACGTTGCACAGGCCGTTATATGGTCGTGTACTTAGTGATTGGCGCAGGCATGATTGTGCTGTTTCTACGTACCCCGACCTCCTTTTTGCCTGAAGAAGACCAGGGGGTATTCATGACCACCGCGCAATTGCCTTCGGGCTCAACGATGGTGAACACCAGCAAAGTGCTCGGGGAAATAACGGATTACTACCTGACGAAAGAACAGAAAAATGTCGCTTCGGTTTTCACCGTCGGCGGATTTGGTTTCAGCGGCCAGGGGCAAAACAACGGTCTGGCGTTTATCAGCCTGAAACCGTGGTCAGAACGCGTTGGTGAAGAAAACTCAGTTACCGCCATTATTCGACGGGCGATGATGGCCTTAAGCACCATCAATAATGCCGTCGTTTATCCGTTTAATTTACCCGCTGTTGCAGAACTGGGAACGGCTTCAGGGTTTGACATGGAGCTGCTGGATAACGGTAACCTTGGGCATGAAAAAATGATGCAGGCCCGAAACGAGCTTCTGGCGCTGGCCAACCAGTCGTCCGGAGAGGTCGACGGGGTGCGCCCGAATGGTCTGGAAGATACACCGATGTTCCGCATTCATGTCAACGCCACGAAGGCAGAAGCCATGGGCGTTGCATTATCGGATATCAATCAGACCATCTCCACGGCGTTCGGTAGTCGCTATGTCAATGATTTCCTGAATCAGGGACGCGTTAAAAAAGTGTATGTTCAGGCCGATACGCCGTTCCGTATGTTGCCGGATAATATTAATCACTGGTACGTACGTAATGCCTCCGGCGCTATGACGCCGCTTTCGGCCTACTCATCCACCGAATGGACCTACGGTTCTCCCCGCCTTGAACGCTACAACGGTCAGCCTGCAATGGAAATTCTGGGCCAGCCGGTCGAAGGGAAAAGCAGCGGCGATGCGATGAAATTTATGGCATCGCTGATAAATAAGCTGCCCGCAGGCGTCGGCTATGCCTGGACCGGTCTGTCTTATCAGGAGGCGCTGTCCACAAACCAGGCACCAATGCTGTACGGCATTTCGCTGATCGTCGTGTTTCTGGCACTGGCGGCACTGTATGAAAGCTGGTCGATACCGTTCTCGGTAATGCTGGTTGTGCCAATCGGGGTGGTCGGCGCTTTGCTGGCGACCGACTTGCGCGGCCTGAGCAATGATGTTTACTTCCAGGTAGGCCTGCTCACCACCATGGGGCTCTCGGCTAAAAACGCCATTCTGATCGTCGAGTTCGCCGTCGAGATCATGCAAAAGGAAGGAAAAACGCCGCTTGAAGCCGCAGTAGAGGCCGCGCAAATGCGCTTACGCCCTATTTTGATGACGTCACTGGCCTTTATCTTAGGGGTTATCCCTCTGGCAATAAGCAACGGCGCGGGCTCTGGTGCGCAAAATGCCGTCGGTACGGGTGTTATTGGTGGGATGCTGGCCGCAACAGTGCTGGCGATCTACTTTGTTCCGCTGTTCTTTGTTCTCGTAGAAAACATGCTGGCGCGATTCAAAACACGGCGCTGATTCCCTGCCCTCGTACGTGATTATCCCTGGGATAAGTTTATTAAATCCCAGGGATTCTCAATGCTCTCTCAGAGAAAGGGTTCCGTTCACCTTTAGTTCTTCATTTCATTACAGCGACGATACTGTGACTACGTTAAGAGTGGCATTCTCCACCACACTTGAGTCCCTCTGCTCTGCGGGTAATCAATGCCCTGTGGCGCTTCGCTTATCAGGTCTACGGTTGTTAGCGGGCCCTGTTATCCAGCGAATTTCTCGTGGATAGCAGGGTAAACATTACGGGGATTTTTTCTTGTAGGGTAACAACTAAGGTAGGTACAGAGGTTGTCAATTCTGACTCATGCCAGGCTATCAAAACGGGTAATCAATAGTGCAGACCGGAACCCTTCAGATTTACGGCCAGCTCGCCCAATTTAGTATCAGGGTGTCGATGACACATTTTAATCATCTTCGGTACAGCGACAGTTTCCACCTCATGCAGGGGAACATAATCATCGCCTTTAAAGTCCGAATTTTTATTAACAATCACAAAGGCAATTGCTGTCATGTATTGCCGACTCATATCAACGAATTCTTTACAGGTCATATCTTGTGGCGCCGCTTCCGTTGCCTGTGTAGCAAAAGCACGGCTCATCGGCGCCATAACAGAGGCCATAAGAATAGCTGTAGAGACAATCAATTTAATATTCACAATGCGCTCCAGAAGTAGCATTAATTTTTATCGGCGAGTTTTTCAGTTTGTACCAACGACGCATTTCTGCGCAGACTGATAAAAGCCAAAGAACTAAAGATCATCTCAACGCCTATAAAGATAGAGGTAAACACATAAGAGCGGTCGGGATCCATATTCAGCCACACGGCTGCAATAAGCAGGTCAAAAATACCGATAAAAACATTCCATCCATAGCCCGGACTGCGGAACATTTTGACGCCGGAAGCAACACGAAAAATCCCGCCAAGAATAAACAGGCAGCAAAAAACCATTGCCAATGAATTCATACCTATCACAGGATTTTCGAGGAAACAGTATCCCAGCAGCAACCATGCGATAGCAAAAAAGGCATAGGTAAATTTGGCTTTCAACTGCTTTTTACCCGAGGAAAACAGGCTGTAAATAGAATAGAAGCCACACACCAGGAACATAAAACCTGTTGCATAGCTTAAGTAAACACCTGCAGCGATTGGATAGATTAAGCAGCAAATGCCGCAAACCAACAACAGCACGGCCATGATTGTGGCGTGTCTTTTATAATGAAATAGTGTTTTTTCATTAAATGCTTTCAGGCTACGCTGATTAAAAACAAACATACATCCTCCGTTACATAGAAACGCAATGTAACCTACTAATAAAAGAGTAATATTCACTTAATACATATCACTTACAATGGGATGATAAGACTTTCACTCCGAATTCGTATATAAGAATAAAGGAATGTCATTATCCGTATAATCCTACACGTGTCAGACGTCTGACACCTGTAAGATTAAACGCTCATTATTCTATCCTGGCTCTGATTCCACTCTTCGAAGTTATTTAATATGCTTATTTCGTTTGGTGAGATATACCAAATTTATTCAGGAGAAAGTAATGAAAAAGATTATTCTTGCAGGTCTGCTTGCAACCATGATGGGCTCAGCCCCGGTACTGGCAGCTACCACTACCACGCCGGCACAAACTGCTACCGCCAATGTACAAAAAGAAGCTGCCGATATTATGCAGGTCGCAGTACAAGGTGCAAACGCGATGCGTGATATTCAGCTTGCCCGTCTGGCCCTGTTTCATGGACAGCCTGACAGTGCTAAAAAATTAACCGATGACGCCGCTTCCCTGCTTGCAGGTGACAGCCACGACTGGGCGAAATTTGTAAAAGCTGCGCCTAAAGCCAAGATGATTGACGATCAGTACGTGATTATTAACGCTACGATTGCGCTGTCAGAAGACTATATTGCCACCCCAGCTAAAGAATCCGCTATCAATACAGCGAATGGCAAAATGGCTAAAGGCGACTGGAAAGGTGCTGTGGATACCTTGCAACTGGCGGGTATCAGCGTGCTTCAGACCCAATACCTGATGCCCCTGAATCAGACGCGTAAAGCCGTTGCCAGCGCTCAAAAACTGCTGTCTTCAGGTAAATACTATGAAGCAAACCTTGTGTTAAAAGGTGCTGAAGAAGGCATTGTGATCGATAGCGAGATGCTGGGCGCAGGCCAGTAATACTCAGCACTACGGAGTGTTGAACCAGGACTTTCTCTCCTGATCGGGTTGCTACGGCAACCCGATCAGGGGGGTTAATGGCTAATCAGACTGTTAATCTCAATCTCAATTTCCCGCATGACGGCAACAATCTTCTGTAATGCTTCCTGGCGTACTGCCAGAGGAAGATCGTCATGTCGCATCGATTCAAAAGGTTCGCATAGCGTCTGAAGAGCAGTAATGCCCAGAATTTGCGCCGAACCATGCAACCGGTGAAGGGCTCGCAAAAACAGCTGGCGTTCGTCTTGCTCAACGGCTTTCTCGGCCGCCTGTAAATCGCTAAACGTTGCCTCGCGGAATGTTTCGAGTATCTCGTTCATTAATGCGCGATCGCCGCCAGTATTTTCCGTCAAGACATTGAATTTCAGATGCCGGATTGCACAAGGAGACGAATAACCGGTTTCGATTTTACTTAATTCATGCGTCAGTGTCTGAATCGACACGGGCTTAAACAGACACAAATTCATGCCGTTTTGCAGACACCTGTCACGTGACTGTGGGAGCGCGCTGGCCGTCAGTCCCCATATTTGTAAATGAGGCTGCTGACGACGTAACGAAGCCGCAAGATCAAACCCGTCCTTCTTCGGCATATTCACATCGGTTATCAACAGGTCGTATGATTTTTTAGCCAGTTTGGCTTCGGCTTCCTCACCATCACACGCTTCATCCACGCTGTAACCAATGGCGTTCAACTGTCGCTTAAGCAGCAGGCGATTGGTCGGGTTGTCATCTGCTATCAAAATAGACAGACACGGCAGCGGCAACAGCGCCCCCGGCGTGTTGCTATCCGGTACAACTGACTGGCGGGCAGTCTCAACCGGCAGCGTTATGGTAAACGTGGTTCCTTGCGCCGGGACGCTCATCAACTCCAGCGTACCGCCCATCAGCGTCACCAGCTCTTTGCAGATAAATAATCCCAGACCAGACCCCGTTTGTTGACGCCCACAGCGCCCCTGAGCGTAGCGACGAAACAGCCCGGTCTGCTCCTCTTCGCTAATCCCGCAACCGGTATCGCTAATGGCGATGGTCAGGGTACCGTGATTCTCCCCGTCTGGTGTTAAACGGGCCGTCACATGAATGCTACCCTGCTCGGTAAACTTGAGCGCATTGCCCACCAGGTTGGTGAGAATTTGCCGCAAAGCTTGTTGATCGACAAACACCCGCTCGTTTGCCGGCAACTGGCTTACGCAAGCAAGCGTAACGCCTTTCTGTCTGGCTAAGGCATCAAAAGAGTGACACTGCAATTCAATGAGCTGCGAGAGATCCGTCCATTGAGGAACAACCTGATATTTACCAGACTCAATCTTATCAACGTCCAGAATCTTACCGATCAGCCCAAGCAGTGACTGGGCTGTCGCTGCGGTAAGAGCAATCGCCTCTTTTCGTTGTGCCGGGCTGAGTTCTGAGCTCGACAGTAATTCCAGAAAGCCCACAATCGAGCTGACAGGGGTACGTAATTCATGGCTCATGCTCGCAAGAAAGCGACTTTTGGCCTTGGTTGCTTCAATCGCTTTATTTTTTTCGGTTTCCAGTTCTTGAGATAATGCCTCTTTGAGATGAAGCTGCTCTTCCAGCTGCCGCTGCGATTGTTTTCTTTTATTGACCTCACGGGAGAGTGAGATCCCCCAGATCAGGCTAATTGCTATCAGCAACAGCGCAAACACCACCAGTTGATAGAACTGTTTGCTATACCGACTCCAGAGATCGACCTGCGTATTAGAAATTTTCGACCACTTCTCCGTCATCTGCAAAATCTCACGCGGCGGTATCGCCTGCAGCGCTTTATCCATGACGGACTTCAACATGGGCTCGTGGGGAGAAACCGCAAAGCTCACCGACGCGCCAGGCATATCTGGTAGCCTAAAAAAGTGCATGTTTTTCTGGTAGTCATGATCGACCATGAACCTTGCCGACAATTCGGTAGCAATTGCCGCGTCAACCTTGCCATCCCTGAGCATAGTCATCGCGACGCTGCCAGTATCAGCATCCACCCAGGTGGCCTGCGGGTAGCGTTGTTTCAAGTCACTTTCCAAAACATGCCCGGCGGGCAACGCAATACGGATCGGTGTATTCAGTAACGAGTCGGCCGTTTCATCGCGGGAAGTGATAATCACAAACGCCACATTCATCAGCGGATCGCTAAAGGTCGAATTGTGCTGATTTTGATTTGTCAGGGTGATAGTGGGATACATATCCCATCGTTCGCCGCTTATTTGTTTTGTCTGTTCACTTTTGGTGTTGGCCAAAACCGGCTCAAAATCAATCCCCGTTTGCAGATGAATAATATTCAGCAAATCGCCAAGAATTCCACGTAACTCACCGCTGCGATCGACAAGCGTGTAAGGCGGATAATCTGGATTGATAAGAATGCGAATAGTATGTTTCTTCTTCAGCCACGCTTTTTCCTGATCGGTAAAAGGAATAGGCGCATTCAGAAAAGCAAGGTTACCGCGGTTCAGCCAGTTCTGCATGACCTGCATATGAATTTCATTACTGATTGACGTAATGAAACCATCAAGAATATTTCTTAATACTGGCTGGTCGTCCTTCACCACAAAATAATTATATTGCTCTTGTTTATCAAAGTAGTGCGTAATAACCAGTGATTGCGAAAAATATCGGGAGACACAATGACTGCTGGTGATATTGTTCCCAATATAATATTGGTTATCACCGTTCACTACTGATGCCATGGCCTGATACTCGTCGTCGAAAAATGAGACTTTAGCTTCAGGAAAAGCATCCTGGATAACATCAAGAAAAGGACAATCTCGCACACACGCGACGCTAACCGGATGCTCCGAGGTCAGCGGCAGCATAGTGTTTTTTAGCGAGGTCACAAGCGTCGGCCACGTCGTCAGCAATGCCGAAGTGCGCAATAAATGGCCGCCAACATCTTGTCGCCGGGACAGCTGAGTTATCAATGTATCTACATCGTTACTGGCAAGTGCGGTCAGCGCTTCTTGCTCATTATCATACTGCTTTATAACAATTTTTATATTGAGATTCTTTTGCATTAGCGCAAGATAATCCGCGTTGACGCCCCGATAATATTCACCGCTATTTTGATAAACAATGGGGGAGACTTCCGGTAACCAGGTGCCAACAACCAAGGTTTTTTTATGCGCTAACCAGTTTGTTTCTTCACTGTTCAGGCCGATATGTTGTACTGAGGTATTATAGTTACTTTTTAGCTCAACTTGCCGGGCTGAGCTTACACCCGTAGAAAACCCGATGGTAAATATGACCATCAAAAAAATAAACAAGCGTTCCAGCATTACTCTATCCTATTTTATTTCTTTGCGCATAATCATAAATTTCCATTAATGACGAGCAATCTAATTTCTCCATCAAACGGCTTTTATAGGTGCTTACCGTTTTATTACTGATGTTCATTTTGCTGGCAATAGTGCTGTAATCCATACCGTTAAGAATATAACGCAACACTCTCATTTCCTGGGTCGACAACGTATCAAGCTTATCCTGTTCGCTGACAGATGAGCCAGTAAAATGCTCAAGGGAAAAGGGAAAATAGCTATACCCATTTTTTGCAGCTTCGATTGCGGCAAGAATATTATTCATACCCTCTTTTTTACTCACAAATCCGTTGGCACCGTATTCGGCGCTACGTTTGCCGTAAAAAAATTCATTTTTGGCTGAAATGATAATGATTACACCAGCATAGTGCCGCTTTCGCAGTTGCTCCAGCACTTCGATGCCGCTGATGCCCGGAATATCCACATCAATAATCAGTAACTCCGGCTTAGTTTTCTCAACGGTTTGGACCACATGCTCTCCGCTGTCGAGCTCGGTGGTTACGGTAATACCATTAGTATCGAGTAAGTTGCGGATGGCTATGCGAGCTAATGGGTGATCATCAACGATTATCGCGTTCATTGCGTATAAGAATCCCGATAAATAAAGAGAGGCGATGGCTATCGAGCAGGTGAGCCTTAAGCATTATAATTTATAAAAATAAGGCGTTATCAGGTAAATCCTAACACATTCACACGTATATTTATTAGTTTTTTATAAAAACGAAGAATAAGGTATAAATGCAACACTGCATTTTACAAATTTTAAACCTTGAGCCTATCTAAATATCAAACCATTAACACAACCAAAAGGAATATTCCTACATGTGTAGGATTAATCCCTCATCTATTATGATTCATTCTTAATGGCCGGGGTCATATAACCAGGGGGGGTCATCACAACGGCAAAGGTGTATATGCAGAATAGCTATCTAAGAATCATTTTTATACCAGGTCAAATCTGGAGAAAAAGATAATAAACCTGCTGATTTGATAGTAAAACGCCCTGTGGCTCAGGAATCAGCAGAGCCACAGGAGTCAGTCATGAATCAGGCTTTACTGGGCAACGCCCCAATAGCATGGGAGCTTTTCACGGTCAGCGTAACGACGGCAGAACACAACAGCGCGGCAATCATAAAGATAAAGGCGCTGTTATAACTTCCACCACTGCTTTGAATCAGCCAGCCGATGATAGGTGCAGAAACGACTCCCGCCATCTGACCGCCAAAGTTAACGATCCCGGATGCCCGCCCCATGATGTTGCTGGGAATGGTGTCCATCAGAATGCCCCAAAATGTCGCCATGGCGAAGAACATGAACAGGGCTGAAATACACTGATAAACCACCGCCATATCTGCACTGCTCACGCTGAAGGTCAGGTACAGGAAACCCGCGGCAATAACGGAGGTCACGACATACAACGTTTTACGCTGGGGTTTAAATTTATCTGAGCAATAGCCGCCTAACAACGTTCCGCCTGCGCCAAACAGGAAGGGAATGGCCGCCATGACGCCGGTTTTTGCCAGAGAAAACTCACGAACGGTGATCAGGTAGCTTGGCAGCCAGGTTGAAAAGCCCCAGAAGGTGATATCAAACAAAAACCAGATACTTGCCATTTGCCAGAGCACCGGCATTTTGAGGACGTCTTTAAACGCGATGCCGCTGGTGTTTTGCAGGCTTCCCTGCTCGTCAGCAGCCAGTTCCGCCAGATCCTGCTGCGTAATTGCGGGGTGATCTTTCGGATTGTCACGGGTAAAAAAGTAGATCCCCGCCGCGATAAACAGACCCGGAATACCTAGCACGATAAAGACCATGTGCCAGCCAAAGGCCCCGATTATGCTTGCGGCTACCACTACCGCCAGCGCCGGGCCTAAGGTGTTTACCGTTGACTGAATCGCCGTGGCGCGGCCACGTTCTTTCGACGGGAAATAGGTTGATATCATCTTCCAGGAAGCCGACGGGAAACAACCTTCACCAACACCAAAGAAGAAGCGAACGGCCAGCATTAGCGGCAGCGTCAACACGGCACCGGTTAAGCTGGTGAAAACAGACCACCAGGCAATACCGATGGCCATGATTTTGCGCGAACCAAACTTATCCGCCAGTAAACCGCCGGGAATTTGAAACGCGGCATAACCAATAAAAAAAGCGCTAATAATTAACCCTTGTTGGGTCGTATCCAGATTTAAATCTTTGCCGATATAAGGGAGCGAAACGCTCATCACCATTCTGTCGAGAAAAGAGAGCAGCCACGCCAGCCAGATCAATGTCAGGACGGTATACCTTGCTTTCCAGGTCTTTGGTTTACCTGAAGGTAAAGACGTTTGTAGGTTCATTGTGATGTCCTTAGGGTGTAGTGATCTACCGCGGCCATAAATGGTCGCGATAAATCAATGCGTGTTTAGCGTTATTTATTAATATTGTTTTCTAATAACCGTACCGCTACAGGCATAACTTTCAGTGCCATTGATTAAGGCAATGCGCCCATTAACCATGACAATTTCAATCCCTTCCGGATATTGATTGGGTTCAACAAAAGTGCCCTTATCGGCAATGGTGTTCGGATCGAACATCACAATATCCGCCGCATAACCCACTTTCAGCAGCCCACGATCCTGCAGGCCTAATACCTCAGCGGGTTTGCCAGTCATCTTACGGATTGCCGCTTCCCAGCTCAGACATCCCTCTTCACGCACATATTTACCGAGCACACGAGGGAATGCGCCAAACACGCGCGGATGCGGTTTGCCAGCCCCCATTAAACCGTCGGTACAGACATTTTGCTCAGGACGGCAAAGGAACTTAATCACATGCTCTTCAGTACCGTAAAAGTCGACCATCCCTACGGCGTTTTCTTCTTCAAACAGCAGATCGAAGGTGGCGTTGTACGGATCTTTTCCGCGTAGCTCGCCCAACTGAACGAGGTTCAGACCGACGGCATCCTGGTTTTTTGTCGTTTTCACGCTGGTGACAAAAATCTGGTCCAGCCCGGCAAAATCGATAAAGTTATCCCAGCCAGGAATGCCCTGCTGAATATCGTCGATCATTTTGGCGCGCAGTTCAGGCGAGGCCAGCCGCTCAAGTAATTTGTCAGTGCCACCGGAGTGGACCCACGGCGGCAGGATCACGCCGAGCATCGTGCTGCCCGCCACATACGGATACTGGTCGAAAGAGATACGAATCCCCTCTTCCTGCGCCTGTTCCAACATGCCCAGCATCTGGTCAATCAGCCCCCAGTTTTTCTTACCGCAAACCTTCATATGTGAAATATGCAGCCAGACACCGGTGGCGGTGGCGATATCAATCAGTTCCTGCGTTGAGTTGATAATATCGTCCGCTTCACTGCGCTGATGCACCACAAAGATCCCGTCATATTTCGCCGTCACTTTGCACAGTTCAATCATTTCGGCGGTATCGCCAAAGGCGCAAGGCATGTAGATGAGCCCAGTGGAAAGACCAAACGCCCCCGCTTGTAACTCCCGCTCAAGGATTTCGCACATCTTCGCCACATCCTCACGAGTAGAGGGGCGCCCATCCAGGCCCATGGCTTCCATGCGTACGTTGCCATGCGGAACTAAATACGCGAGGTTTGTCGCCGGATGACGCGATGCCAGCAGATTGAGGTAGCCGTCTGTGTTTTTATATTTCCAGTCTATTTTGTCGGTATCGCCATCCAGTCCGGCGATATTTTTACGCCAGGCCGGAATATATTCTTCAGGTAACGGCGCCAGGGCGACACCATCCTGCCCTAACAGCTCGGTGGTAATACCCTGACGAATTTTTGCCGACAGCGCGGGGTTAATAATGGCCGACAGGTCAGAGTGCGTATGGGTATCAATAAAACCAGGACAAATAATTTTTCCCGTTGCGTCAATAACCTGCTCATTAACGCCAACGTCAATTTGTCCGATTGCGACAATGCGTCCTTCGTCAACCATCACATCGGCAATTCTGCCTTCACTGCCCGTCCCATCGATTACATTTCCGTTTTTGAAAATGGTTTTCATCGTTATTCTCCATAGCGGTGTCGCTTCACGACACCACTTGTAAGGTAAGAGGTTGTTATCTTTCTTTTTATTGGCGATAGAGTGTCTGAATGATGCTGTAATAGCCGCTGGCCGAGCCGGTTAACTGATCAATCTCGATATATTCATCGATGGTGTGGGCCAGGTTTTCACGTGAAGGTCCGAAGCCGATAGTTTTAATTCCCGCTTCGCCCGCATAGTGGCTGCCGTTGGTGCAAAATGAGTACTGTGTGATGGTTGGATTAAACCCGGCCTCGCGAACGCCAGCCAGAGCGGCCTGCACGAATTCGTCAGACTCGTCATACACCCAGCCCGGGAAGAAGCGCTCGCCCTCAATCGTGGCACCGGTATAGCAAGACTCCTGATCTACCGCGTAGGAGACACGGGCCTTAAACTGCGGATCCTGTGCGGTAAGTTCCGCAAGCGCATTTTCCAGTGGGGCAATAACACTTTCTTTGGTTTCACCCACCAGCAAACGACGATCGTAGGTTGCGCGACAATAATCCGGCACTACCGAAGCTCCCGGGTATGGCGAAGATTTAATGTCGGTAAGCTCCAGAATGCCAGGCCCCAGTACCGGGTGCGTGGGCGGAGTGATTGTGCGAATTTTGTCGATCAATTGCGCCATTTTGTACACCGCGTTAATGCCTGCCTGCGGGTTGGCGGAGTGCGCGGGTTTACCAAACGTTTCGACCACAATTTCAGCGCGGCCACGCTGACCAATTTTCAGGTTTAACTCGGAAGCTTCACCGATGATCACGTAGTCCGGCTTATAGCGCTCGCTGACCAGCCGGGCAGCAATACCTTCAAAGCACTCCTCATGCACGATGCAGGCAACGTAGATTTTGCCGGCAAAATTACGCTGATTGTCCTGGCCGAAAAAACCCACGGCGGAAATCATCGCCGCCACGGCACCTTTCATATCGGTTGTACCGCGACCATAAATTTTGCCATCGTCGATATCGCCGCCGTACGGGTTGCGGCTCCACTTCTCTTCGTTGACCGGCACGGTATCGATATGTCCATCGAGAACCAGCGTTTTCCCCGGCTGATTGCCGACAATGCCGCCCACAATGTTGCCGTACTTATCAACGTGGATGTCATCGAACTGGTAATGCTGCATCATTTTTTTTATGGCATTAACCACTTCCCCTTCCTGACCGGAATAACTTTTTTGTTGGATCAGCGCCTGACAGTTTTTAATGACTTCATCAATACGTTTTGCAGATAACATGGGTTTCTCCGTTATTTCTCTCAATCAGGAAATGTGTTATTTGATGCCCGGGTACTGACCGCCCCAGACAATATCCAGATATTGTTGCGGGTCGGTGTCGCCTTCGGTACTGACCAACAGCACGCGGGAATGCGCATCCAGCCCCAGTTGTTCACGCGTTTGCGCCAGTTCAGGTGAGGTCATCAGCAGCGCCAGCAGACCGGAAGTGACCGCGCCGGACTCACCAGATACGATCTGCGGATCGCCCGCCAACGGATTACCCAGCATGCGCATGCCCAGCGCTGCAACTTCATCAGGGCAGGAGGCAAATGCGTTGGCATAATCACGTAGCAGTTTCCAGCCGATGCTGTTCGCCTCACCGCAGGCGAGACCAGCCATCACGGTTTGCAAATCGCCGCCCACCGCAATTGCATCCCCCTCTTTAGAGCGGGCAGAGCGGTAAAGGCAATCGGCAATTAACGCTTCAGCGACGATCACTTTCGGGCGGTGTTCACCCCAGGCTGCCGTCACCATTCCCTGCACCATTCCGGCAAACGAGCCAACGCCTGCCTGAACAAAAATATGCGTCGGCGCAACCTGATGCAGCTGGTCTATCGCCTCCAGCATCAGCGTGCCGTAGCCCTGCATAATCCACTGCGGGATTTTTTCATACCCTTCCCAGGCGGTATCCTGCACCACAATCCAGCCATGCTTTTGTGCCTGTTCCGCGGTCATGCGAACCGCATCGTCATAGTTCATGTCGACGATTTCAGCGGTAGCGCCTTCATTACGGATGGAGGTCAAACGCTGCTGCGAAGAGCCCTTCGGCATATAAACCACGGCGTTTTGCTTCAGTTGGCGCGCCATCCACGCCACACCGCGACCGTGGTTGCCATCGGTGGTGGTGGCAAACGTGACGGTTTGGAGATCGCGGCGTACCTCTTCGCTGGTCATCACGTCAAACGGCAGTTCACTGATATCCTTGCCGATTAATTCCGCGATATGGCACGCCATCGCATAGGAGCCGCCCAACGCTTTGAAGGCTTTCAGGCCAAAACGCTGAGACTCATCCTTGAGATAGATATTTTTAACACCCAGCTTTTGTGCAAGAGCCGGCAGCGTATATAACGGCGTCGGCGCATAACCCGGAATAGACCGATGAAAATTCAACGCTTTTACCAGTTCCTGGCGACTAAACGGTGCCAGCGGCGCGTTTGGATGTTCGGTAAACGGTGTCTGGTTGATAAAAAATGATAAGTTTTCCTGCATCATAAAACCTCATTGTTCTGGTATTTCACTCCCTGTAATAGACGTATACAGAGATATTTACGCTATCGGTATTGCCAATAGAGCAAAATGCTTACCAGTTTTTTATTAATCGAGTAAAACTTTATAAATATTTTAATAAAGGCTTTATTTTCAACCAATTAAAAAGAGATCAAGATGGGTACTGAAAAATACCACAGCGTTAGTTTATCGCCTCGTTTGATAAATTCTCACAATTGATAAATAGTGTGATCGCGGAAGATAAAATAAAAAAAACATCCAAAAACAGAGTGGTAGATTGATTTTTCGCAAATCATTTTTGCATTGCTTCGCATATTTATCATCTCCCTTGAGAAACGCCACTCGCTGCCGGAGAAGTACCATGATTTCAGTACTCAGCAATATTCAGGATGATATCTGCAATTATGCCGACGCTATTTCTGGCATAACCGGAACGGATGTTGAAATCATCGATGAATCCTTAATGCGCATCGCTGGCACCGGTAAATACCGACATATGCTCAATGAAAACGTGGCAAAAAATGGCTACATCTACCACCACGTTTTGCAGGTCCGAGAAACGGTTCTTATCAAAAACCCCGGCGAACATCCGCTGTGTCAGTTATGTGAAAAACACCACTACTGTTCTGAAATGCTGGATTTGAACGCACCAATTTTTCTCAACAATCGTGTGATTGGCGTGATCGGAATTATTTGCTCAACCCAGGCGCAGCGTGACGCGTTATTGAGCCAGATTGATAAATTTGTCACTTTTATTGAGCAAATCGCGGTGATGATCTCCAGTAAGGTCTTTGAATGTCTGGAGCGTTTACGCGCGCAGGAAACCCTCGGCGCATTTCGGCGTCTGATCGATGCCATGGACCGCGGCGTTGTAGCAATTGATGGCAATGGTCTTATCTGGCATGCCAATCATTCAGCCGATCGCATTCTCAACCGCGAAGTTCAGGGATTACCGCTGACCATTGAAACAACCGGGGACAGTTTGTATGGCGATGAAGAAGCATGGCTGACGCTTGAAGGCCAGAAACACCATGTACTGTGCAAACAAATTTCGCTCTCCTCGCTGGATAACGATCGCTTAACGATGGTCATCTTTCGTGATGCGCACGACTACCTGAGTAACCTTACTCCATCCCCTTATGAGTCTGACACGCAGGTGCGGCTGATTGGCCACTCTTCCTCAATGGAGCAGCTCAGAAGCACCATTAGCAAAATTGCCAACAGCTACGCCAGCGTGCTCATCACCGGGGAAAGCGGCTCGGGTAAAGAGGTCGTGGCATTTGCCATTCACCAAAACAGCCCCCGTAAAGCCGCCCCTTTCGTGACAATCAACTGCGCGGCAATCCCTGAGCAACTACTGGAAAGCGAACTGTTTGGCTATGTACGCGGTGCATTTAGCGGTGCAGATCCCAAAGGACGAATGGGGAAATTTGAACTGGCCAACGGCGGCAGCCTGTTTCTGGATGAGATCGGTGATATGCCGCTGCACCTGCAGGCCAAGCTGCTCAGGGTGTTGCAGGAAAAAGCGATCACCCGCGTGGGTTCTAATAACATCATTAATATTGATGTGCGCATTATTGCCGCGACCAACAAAAATATTAGCGCGATGGTCGAGAATAATCAGTTTCGCGAAGACCTTTTCTATCGCCTGAATGTCGTCCCTCTGGTGCTTCCTTCCCTGCGTGAACGCAGGGCTGATATCGCCGTCCTTGCACAATACTTTGCCGATGAGTTTTCGGTCAGTTACCAGCGTGCACCGCAAAAACTGCCCGATGACGTTATTAATCGCCTTTATGCCTGGCACTGGCCGGGGAACATTCGCGAATTACGCAACGTCATCGAATACATTTTTGTGATGCGCGGAGAAGCCGCTGGGATCAACGCCAGCCATCTGCCCCCTTATTTACTCTCCCCGGCTGACAGCAGGAAAACCACGATGACCGCACAACCCCGACAGCTGGCGATCCAAGGAAAACGAGCGGAAAGGGACGCCATCGAAAATGCCATCCAGCGATTTGGTTCAAGCGTGGAGGGCAAAAAACAGGCTGCATCAGAACTGGGAGTCAGTATTGCCACGCTCTATCGAAAAATAAAACTGTATGGTTTGTGAGCCCCACTTTTTTAACAATTAAGCCCGCGTAGCGCGGGCTTGTGGTGGGTATAACAGAGCAAATTAAGTACAGGGATACTTAATCAAACACACCATTGATAACCGCGGTGACAATTGCCGTGCTCAGTGCAATCAACACCAGATTGTCGCCAACAACCTGCCATTCATAACCCGGGTAATACGGCAGTTGATTCAGCATCGAGGATGGGACACTTTTCTTAGCGATCCCCGGAGGAAGTGGTTTTCCTCGCGCCAGATTTTTGGCGATGCCCGGAGGCAGTGACTTATATCCCGTCAAACCATATCTGACGGCGTACTGCCTGGCCACGTTATAGCTAATATCACTATCAACATGGTCCGGCTTGCCATAATTTTTACGCTGTTCCGATTGCGAGTTGTTTTTTGGGCCTGGGTTTCCTTTCTGGCTATGACTGCTATTACCCTTATTCCCACTATTACCATGGTTGCCGCTATTACCATTTCCGTTGCCATTACCGGGGTTAGCCGAAACGGGGATAGCGCACATCGACATCGCGGCAACGGCAACTAAAGCCGTTGCTAAAGTACGGAGCCTGGACATGATGATTCCTTAAGATATGGATACATACAAAATGTATGGTATTGCGTGAATATTGGCTATCGCTATGAATCCGATTTATTGGCAGAAAAACGCTGTCGCTTTGCAAAGTGAGCAGCTTTGATTGACCGTTTTTAAAATTAAAACCCGCCATTCCCGTTAACTCAGATCGGCAAGCGACAGGCACAGGATCTGAGTTTTTGGGAATAACTTCGCGAAAATGGAGAGAAAACGGCGTTTTTTTTCGGTTAAGCTATGTTCATGCTTTGGCGCTACCCATGGTCAGATTCACTATTCAGGAACCCACCCATAATGGCAAAAAGTACCCCGCAGCTGCCGCTCGACCCACATATGTGTCGCAGCTATGAAAAAAAGTCGCGAAGTCCGCTGGCGCTCTACTCAGAGTATCAGCGTATGGACGTCGAGCTGCGGGCTCCGCTGGCCATGACCTACAGCCACTGGCACGGTCAGGTTGAAGTGAATGTGCCGTTTGATGGCGATGTGGAGTACCTTTTCAACGACGAAGTGGTGAAAAGCAAACAGGGCTTTATCACGCTGTTCTGGGCCTGCACACCCCATCAGCTGACGGATGCCGGGCACTGTAAACAGATGGCCATCTTCAACTTACCGATGCATCTGTTTTTGTCCTGGCCGCTGGACAGGGAACTAATCAACCACGTGACGCATGGGATGGTGATTACGTCGCTTGCCTCGCAGCAGTTGAGCGCTTTTGAAGTGCAGCGTTGGCAGAGTGAACTCAACAGCGACAATGAGCAAATTCATCAATTAGCCATTGATGAGATTGCCCTGATGCTCAAGCGATTTAGCCTCGCTGGCTGGCGGCCAGTGCTGGGTAACAAAACATCGCGCACCCAGAAAAACAGTATTTCACGGCATTCACAGTTTTACGTCAGCCAGATGCTGGAGTTTATTGCCGCAAACTGCGACAAACAGCTTACGGTCGATGCTATTGCCGAACACGTTAAGCTCAACCCAAATTATGCGATGGGCATTTTTCATCGCGTGATGCAACTAACCATGAAACAGTATATTACCGCAATGCGCATCAACCATGTGCGGGCTTTGCTCAGCGATACGGATAAAACAATTCTGGATATCGCTACAATTGCAGGTTTCCGATCCAGCAGCCGTTTTTATAGCTCATTTCATAAATACGTCGGCATGCCGCCGCAGCAATATCGCAAACTGAGCCAACAGCGCCGAAATCATTCACCTTATGCCGAGGGGTAATTTATTCGTCAAACTCACTCTTACCTTACTACCAAAATATAAGCGTCAGAATAGCAGGTCAAAATAGATAATCTGCAGCAGTTAATAAAATAGGGTTCAGCCATGAACTCTGGCAACTATGTTACCCATTTATGGGTGACCTGTAGCAGGTATTTATTTGACGTGTTCAACCATTATCGATTGGGATGGAATTATGGAATTAAATAGCTGCACCGCCAACAACAGAAAGCCATTGTCTTTCTTTTGGTCAGTTTTACCCATGATAGTCATGCTGGGTGGCATTAGCATCGGATATTTTATCTTCAATATTCGAGCTGAACCCATGATCCTCATGGGAACCGCAACCGCCTCGTTTATCGCCATCGCTCACGGCTACACGTGGGATGACATTCTACAATCTATTTGCAATAAAATATCTGAAGCGCTTCCTGTCATATTAATCGTCGCCAGTATCGGTTTCTTAATTGGCGCATGGATGGTGTCAGGCACTATTCCAATGATGATTTATTATGGTCTGAAGTGGATTAACCCGCAGTATTTCTATATTTCAGCATTTATGCTGGGAGCGCTGATCTCAGTCTGTACCGGCACCTCCTGGGGATCTATCGGAACCGTCGGGATCGCCATGATTGGCGTAGCGATTGGTCTGAATGTTTCGCTGCCCATTGCTGCTGGCGCTATTGTCTCCGGCTGCTGGTTTGGTGATAAGCTTTCTCCGGTTTCTGACTCAACCAACATGGCGGCGCTGGCTGCCGGTGTAAACCTGTACTCGCATATCGGCCATCTGCTGTGGACCACCGGCCCGGGATTTATTATTTGCTGCGTCGTATACAGCTATATGGGCATGGGCATTGATGCCTCATCCAGCGCGCCAGCCAATATCACCAACTTGATGAACGCTATCGGCCAGATTTATCACTTTAACATTCTGCTACTGTTGCCACCGATCATCGTTTTGTATGGCTCACTGTCAAAAAGACCGCCAATCCCGATGCTCTTTTTATCCACAATAGTCTCGATGATTCTGGCATTAGCCTTTCAGCAATTTACCGCATCATCGGTTGGCGAATCCGTGGTTAGCGGTTTTAAGCTCGCGATGCTCACCGGAGATAACCTGCCAACACTGTCATCAGATGTTTCGCGCTTACTGGAACGAGGCGGCGCCATTTCAATGTTTAGCAGCTTCGTCACCGTCTTCAGCGCCTTCAGCTTTGCCGGCGCAATGAGTGCGACAGGCTCTTTGCACACCGTGATAAACGCGCTCACGAAAGGCGTTAAATCCACATTCCGCCTGGTGGCCACCACGATTGTGACGACGTTCACCATCTGTGCCTGTACGGCAAATGGAACCTTGCCACTGCTGCTGTGCGGCGATGCCTTTAAAGAAGAATATAAAAAACGAGGGCTTGCGACAAAGAACCTCTCGCGTACTACCGAAGATGCCGGAACCGTTGTCGAACCGATTATCCCCTGGTCTGCCTCGGGCGTTTATTGCGCCACGATGCTGGGCGTGGCGACGCTTGATTATTTGCCATGGGCAATCCTCTGCTACAGCGGCATCATCTTTGCCCTGCTGTGGGCTGCCACCGGTATTGGCATTGCTAAATATGAACCAAATGAAGCTACAGAGCATATGGTTGAGCAAAAATCATAGGCTAATAAATAGCTAAATATTGGCTACCACCAGGGTAAATTTAATATATCAATTAGATATACAGAAATATTCTTCACTGTTGCGTTGCTTAAACTATTTTTCAGAGACTGTCCAGGAGTCAGCAATGTCTTTGTTTGATGATATTGTCATAAGGGATGTTAATTGCCGTAAATACGGTCAATTACAACAGATGTACGGCACCACCGATGTATTACCGCTGTGGATTGCAGATATGGATTTTGTGACGCCAGAGCCAATCATGAGCACACTGCGTTCAGTGGTATCGCAGCCAGTACAAGGCTACAACCTGGATTATCCGCAATGGAAAGAGTCCGTTATTCATTGGTATGCGCAACAGTATGATGTCGACATAAAGCCACACTGGTTGCATTTTATTCCCGGCGTCATAAAAACTATCGTGCTCTCTCTGATGGTGTTTACCCGACCAGGTGATAATGTTTTAACCTGTACGCCAATATATGACCCCTACCCTAATCTGGTAAACACCAGCGGCAGGAATTTGATTCAAACGCGCCTCATTGAGAAAGATGGTCATTACGAATTTGACTGGCATGATTTCAGCGAAAAACTCAAGCAGTGCAAAATGTTTCTTTTCCCTTCGCCGCATAATCCGGGCGGTATGGTGTGGTCGCGGGAAACGCTGGAAAAAGTAAGTCACTATTGTCAGCAAGCTGGCGTCATTATTCTCTCAGATGAAGTGCATAGTGATTTAACCCTGCCAGGCAAGCGCCATCTGCCGTTTTTTACTTTAGACGAAGCGACAGGGAGTCAGTCAATCGTGCTGACCTCAATCAGTAAAACCTTCAACACGGCGGCGATCCAGGGCGGAATTGCCATTATTAAAAATGATGAATTACGCCATCAGTTCTATGGTTTCCTGGATAACTGCTACCTTGCCGAGACACATTCATTACAGCAGGCGGCCATTTACAGCGCCTTTACCCATTGTGGCGACTGGCACCAAAAATTATTAGCCTACCTGGCCGACAATGTGGCGTTTGTTAAAAGTGAAATTGAAAAGCACTGTCCCTTAATCTCCATTGTGTATGGCGGCGCATCGTATCTTCTGTTTCTGAACGCGGAAAAAATGAATCTTAGCGATGAACAGCTAAGCGCATTTTTTGTGCAGGAAGCAAAACTGGGTCTGTCACCAGGCGCACAATATGGCCCCGGCGGAGAGGGTCACATGAGACTCAACGTTGGGTGCCCGCGCTCGGTACTGGTAGAAGCGATGAACCGACTGAAAGCGGCGTACCAAAAACGACAGAACGCGTAGCGCGCATCACACTATTTGCCCCGCCACGGTGGGGCAAAACTATACAAAGATGTTGCAGAACTGCTATAAAGTTTTTCCGTTCTGTCGGCTGGTGTTAAACTGGAAAGTGTGATCTTCATCATAACCTGCTTAAACAGAGAAAAGAGACACTGCTATGCAACATATCATTGAGGGCTTCCTCAACTTCCAAAAAGAGATTTTCCCTCAACGTAAGGAACTCTTTCGCAGCCTGGCATCCAGCCAGAATCCCAAAGCGCTTTTCATCTCCTGTTCCGATAGCCGCCTGGTGCCAGAACTCGTTACTCAGCAAGAGCCCGGACAGCTTTTCGTTATCCGCAACGCCGGTAATATCGTTCCGTCTTTTGGACCGGAACCCGGTGGCGTATCTGCTACGATTGAATACGCGGTTGTCGCACTTGGCGTGACGGATATCGTCATCTGCGGACACTCCAACTGCGGCGCGATGAAAGCCATTGCCGATAGCCAGCCTCTGGATCCGATGCCCGCTGTGGCTCACTGGTTGCACTATGCCGATGCCGCGAAAGCCGTGGTTGAGAAGAAAACCTGGAATAACCCAATCGATAAAGTTAACGCCATGGTGGAAGAAAACGTTATCGCACAGCTCAATAATATTAAAACGCATCCTTGCGTCGCGGTTGGGCTGCGAAATAATGCGCTTCGTCTGCACGGCTGGGTATATGACATCGAAAGCGGTGAAATCCGTACCCTTGATAAAAACAGCAAAACCTACGTTTCCCTTGCAGATAACCCGCAGGTGCATTTCGAGTAAATTTTCCCCTGGAGCAAGGATGCTCTGGAGAGCTTTTACCTACTTTTGTGCTATAGACAAAAAACATGCTTGCGGCTAGTTTTAAAATAGCCACTGGTGTTCTCACATCAGTTTTCGCACATTTATACAACGTTGCGACAGGTCTCATGAACTGAGCCGCAAATAGCTGTTCATACATGATGCAGGCGATAAAAAGGAGCGGGTACGAATGCAAGCAAAAATAAAAAGAATAATAAATATGTTATTCTATCATGAGTCGTGGGATATCATGATTATTAAGGATCATGGTACACACTTATTCCCAAATAATACACTGGATATATTAAGTAAATCTGCTGCACAGCAGTTAAAAAAGAAATATACATTTCAGGCCGATCCTTTTCTTATTGAAAAAGATGATAAACTGTTTGTCTTTTATGAAGCTTTTAGCTTTCGCAACTCGAAAGGCACGCTCCGATGCCGTATTCTTGATCGTGAACTGGTTGAAATTGATGACGTGAAACTTGAAGGTTTTGACGACCTGATGTGTCATTTATCATTTCCTTTCCTGATTAATATTAACGATCAGCTCTTCATGATTCCTGAATCATCAGAAAGAAAAGAAGTGATACTGTTTCAGTCAGTAGAGTTTCCTACGCGCTGGAAGAAAATTAAAGTTCTAATCTCTGACACCGAAGTGACAGATAACATTTTTCTTTCAATGAACGAGACCTGCTATCTTATGTCGACCACCATGGATAATAAAATAATTATTCATTCGGCCGAGCATCTCTACGGACAGTGGCAGAGAATTACTCCTGCATTGAAGGTGAGCAATCATCATCATCGGGGAGCGGGTGCGCCTTATCTTGTCGATAACAAAATGTATTTCTTAACCCAGGAATGCACACCTGAAACATATGGAAAATCTATCTACATCAAAGAATTAGTCACACTGAATGACGCTACTTTTGATGAGAATCTGATAGAACAAATCAATTCGTCGATCAACCACAGTGACGGCGTTCACACGCTAAATTTCTCAAGTAACTATATTGCCTATGATACAAAAATAAATAAGTTCAGTCTGTTGGCAATCTTTAAAAAAATATCCTATAAGTGTATGATAAAATATAGAAACGTATATCTTTCCCGGCAAAATAACTGATCCACTGGATCCTTGGGTGGTATTGGTGGAAAATCGCTCGGGTTTTTAGCATTTTTCTGGAGTCTGTATGGCTATTCTTGTCACTGGTGGTGCAGGTTATATTGGTTCACATACTGTTTTAACGCTACTGGAAAGAGGCGATGATGTCGTTGTCATCGATAATCTGGCAAACGCCAGCCGAATCTCGCTGGACAGGGTCGCGGAACTCACAGGAAGGGAACCCGTTGTCTATATCGCTGATGTTCTCGACAGGCAGGCATTAAAAAACATTTTCGCCAACCATAACATCACTGATGTCATTCATTTTGCGGGCCTCAAATCGGTTTCCGAGTCGATAAAAGAACCCCTTGCTTACTACGAAAACAACGTCACTGGAACGCTGGTTTTACTGGATGAGATGCTGGCCGCAGGCGTTAATCGATTCATTTTTAGCTCATCAGCTACGGTATACGGTAATCCGGAAAGCGTGCCGCTGAGCGAGCAATCGCGTACGGGGGGTACCACCAATCCGTACGGTACCTCTAAATTAATGGTCGAACAGATTCTGGCCGATTTCTCCCGTGCGCAGCCCGATTTCCGCATTACCTGCCTGCGCTATTTCAACCCGGTAGGCGCCCATCCATCGGGTCGAATTGGTGAGGATCCCAACGGTATCCCCAATAACCTGGTGCCGTACATCTCCCAGGTTGCGATTGGTAAGCTGAAAACCGTGTCGGTGTACGGTAATGACTATCCAACCCCCGACGGCACCGGCGTTCGTGATTATATCCACGTCATGGATTTGGCGACCGGCCATTTAGCCGCGCTGGATAGCCAGAACAAAGGCGCTGCCTACAAGGTGATTAATCTCGGTACCGGGGTCGGTTATTCTGTGATTAATCTGATTGAGGCGTTTGAAAAAGCGGCGCAGAAAAAAATAAGCTATCAGTTTGTCGACAGAAGGCCCGGCGACATTGCCGAATGTTGGTCTGACCCGTCACTGGCATACAAAGAGTTGGGCTGGAAGGCCATCTACAACCTTGATGAAATGATGCGTGACACCTGGAACTGGCAAAAAAACAACCCGAATGGTTATAACATCTGATGTACCCGGCAACGAGCCTGAGCCTCAGGCTCGTTGCCGTGACGGGCTAGTGTGCCGTTATCGTTGATACGCGATACCAGCCGCTGCTCTGCTTTCCTTCGTTGGCAAAGTTAATTCTTGCCACCCCGGATTTATCCAGCATCGAAACCTCAATGGCGTATTGCCCTTTCGCCAGTCGGCCCGGCATGGGCAATGCGTAGCTAACCTGATAAACGCCCGGGAGCCAACGTCGTATATCATCCGCCGTATTCCCCTGCGCCACCACCTTATTGGCGCTATCCACCACACGAAATGCCAGCGTGTAGGGCAGATAAATCGGTGCGATACCTTCGTTATACCAGGTACTGTTCAACCTTAGCGTTTGACCGCCGTCCCACACGGACTCATGGCTCAGAGACGCTAAGCGAAACCGATAGCCCAGTTTGGTCAGCGCATCATCAACAATCGGTCGATAATCGCTGGGTATCGCTCTCGATTTCAGGTTGATCGTGCTGGCGTGCTGCTTGACCGCCCAGTCAAAAATGCCCTGCACTTCGGCACGCGTATAGTGGAAGGTGTTCTTCCAGTCCTGCATATATGAACAGATTTCCAGACTGACCGGCGCACGTTTCCAGGCATCGTTAAACCCCGAATAGCTCTGCTGTGCTGCCAGTAATCGCTGCGGGTAATCATCGGCCATATGGCTCCAGGAGTCCGAAAATACGCGCAGGTCACCCCAGCAATCCGCCCGCCATCCAGCCCCTCGAGCCACCGCATTCGCCAGGCTTTGCCCACCGCTCATCAACATTATTTTCGGCGTCGAAGGGAAGGCAGAAAAGTGCATTGCGACGTAGCGGTCTAACTGCGCGGTGGTGTACTGCTCCAACAGTGGTTTCAGATCAGGGAAATTGCTGTTATGCCATTCACCCCAGGCCCCCACCATGCCGATATCCACAAAAGCGAGATTCGCATTACCGTCGTAGCGTTTTCCGAATGCGTTCAGCAGACGCTGGCTGTACTCAATAAACAGCGGGTCGCTTAAATCCGGAATAAATGTTTTATTATCGGGCGTCCAGCTGCCTTTCACGCCTTTTTTAATCAGCCAATCGGGAATTTTGGTGCCATCCCCCGGATCGGCAAGCACCATAAAGCGCAGCCCGACATTCGTCGCGGGACGATGCGCTGCCGCGTATTTGAAGGCATCATCCACCAGCGCAAAATTATACTGACCTTCAACAGGCTCCAGCTCTCGCCAGTAAAATCGCTCGTATTCAAATCCGGTATTGGGATAATCCGCCAGACCCAGCGTTTCACCGTACCCCTGATGGAAACTTGCCACGCCAATCCCCGGATTGGTTAGCGGGCCCGTTAATGCTTTGGGGGTTACGGTCGTTAATGCGGACATAACCGCCAACGGAAAGGACATCAACAACAGCGCAGAAACCCATTTACACTTCATCGCAGTGACGCCCTCCACAGGTTTGTTTACGCTAGCGGTTTTTCAGACTTAACCACCAGTCCCATATACCCACATGAAAATTTTGGAACACATCAATACCTAATGCTGATTTGATCATATACAGCGTCAGCAATACGCAGCAGGTAACGAACAACACGGCAATCAGCAGCAAGAAAGTGAGCAATATTCTCGACAGGGTCGATTCCTGACGATGCTGCCGACGCAAATCTCTGCCAAACAAAAAAACCAGATAATAGCGTTTACTGAAAAAGGGAAAGCTTCGGCGAATATCGATCTGATGCCGCGAAGTCAGAGTCGAGGCCAGGATCGCTTTTTCCACCCCTTCTTTTTGTTCAGGAGTCAACCCTTGCGCAATCGGCTCGTCAAGGTGAGCATAAAATCGTTCGATGACGGGAGGACGATTTTGAGGACTGGTCAAAATTAACCTATATCTTTATCAATTGAGTGATAGACGTTAATCGTCTTTTTGGCGATTTCATGCCAGTTATAGTTTTGCAAATATACACGATAGTCCACGCTATTGGTTGCCGCCCACTCGGTTAGTTTTTCGGCCAGGCTGGTCACATCCCCCACCTTAAAATAGGCCTCGGACGGCAGTTGAACTTCGAGGTTAGCCGGAATATCACTGACGACGGCAGGAAGAGAAAATGACATTGCTTCCAGCAGCGCAATGGGCAATCCTTCATGGTATGAAGGCATCACAAACAGCTGGGCCTGGGAAAACACCGCCTGAAGCTCATCACCACGCAAGAACCCCGTCATCACAACGCCAGGGGTGTCCGCGGCAAGCTTTTTGAGGCGAATGCTGTATTCGGTCGGATGATCCGCATCGCCAATTAACACTAACGGCATAGTTAAACCGCTGCGCTGATAGGCGGCGATGGCATCATGCATCCCTTTTTCTTCCACAAATCGCCCAACCACCACGAGGTAGTTTTTCGGCTGCAGCCCAAAGCGGGAGAGCGTATTGTCGATGGTCAGCGCAGATAACGACCGCGGCTCGTTGACGCCATTGTGAATTAAATGCGCATCATAGCGAGCGTGTTTTTTCTGGATCAGTTGATTAATAACCTCAGAAATCACAATCACTTCGTTGGCATATCTCACAGCCCAACGCTCACCCAGCAGCAATATTTTTTTAGCAACGAATCCCCATTTTTGACGATCGTAATCAGGTCCATGGTGGGTGAACACCACCTTTTTCCCTAACATACGTAATAATGGGATCACAAGCCCAGGCCCGATAGCATGGACATGCACAATATCTGAATGGTCGATACTTGTCCTAAATGCCGCTAAAACGGAATGGACAATCGCTTCCAGCGAGCGCTTTTTGGGTGCCCACAGCGCGTAGGTTTCAACTTTCTTATATAACGATCGTTTGTAATTTACATACGGCGAGCGTGCAATCACGCAAATATCAACGTCCAACTGCTGCTTAATGGCAGGATATAGATTCTGACAGTGTGTCTCCACCCCGCCCA
Source organism: Citrobacter sp. 21OH12SH02A-Citro (assembly GCF_027919895.1). NCBI lineage: Bacteria > Pseudomonadati > Pseudomonadota > Gammaproteobacteria > Enterobacterales > Enterobacteriaceae > Citrobacter > Citrobacter sp. 21OH12SH02A-Citro. The sequence goes on along the minus strand of NZ_CP114801.1, from coordinate 1,123,659 downwards.
ATACATCAGGAATACCACGCGTACCAAAAACCGTTATTTTTTTACTCATACTATGGCCTGCTCAGCAGTTCTTTATAGAGCGCCAGTAGAGTATCCATATGTTTACTCAGCGCATATTTTTCACTCAATCGCGCACGACCCTGTAAGCCCATGACCCGCGCCTTCTCTGGCGAGTCGGCCAGTGCATCCAGCGCATTTGCTAACTCCTGCGCATTGCCAGGTTCGAATAAAATCCCTTCGATTCCGTCACGAATTTGTTCCGGGATGCCACCGATGCGCGACCCGATCACCGGCTTGCCTAAGGACATCGCCTCTAATATCGCCATAGAACAGTTTTCATAGCATTCTGAAGGAAGGATCACTGCCCGCGCATGCTTAATAAGGTTATCGAGAGCTTCCCCTTGTTGCACATAACCTAAAAACTCAACGTCCGGGTATTGGGCGACTAATTCGTCGTGCAGGGGACCATGACCCACAATTTTCAGCGGCGCTTTGTTCTGCATTTTCTCATGCGCCGCCAATAACGTTGCCACGCCCTTTTCACGGCTCAGGCGACCGAAGTACAGCATATAGCCCGCATCGCTTACCTCACCCAGAGGACGGCTGTCATCAACGCCATTGACGATGACATCAATGCGCGAATTCGGCAGCTTACGCAACAATACGCCGCGTAAAAAGACGCTCGGCGAAACGATCACATCCAGCGCCTGGTAATTTTGCGCAATATACTGCCAGGTCGCCTCTAAAGAGAGCAGGAGGCTTTTTGAAGCAGAGCCTTCCTGGCATCGATACCTGAAAGCATTGAAAACCGTCCCGGTAATACAGGAATCACACACTTTACCGTCGCGCAGCATGGAATAGGCAGGACAGACGATCTTATAGTCATGCGCGGTCAGCACCGTTTTGCAGCCAAAATTGCGGGCCACTTTAATCAACGCCGGCGTTAACTGATGGTAAATGTTATGGAAGTGGACGATATCCGGACGCTCTTTTTGTAGTAGCGCCAGCATCTTTTTGCAGGCCTGCGAATTATGAATAAAGTTAACCGCCGTTTTGAGCCCGCCCAGCAGATTGCTCTCCTGGTGGTAGTCCACATTGCTGACGAAATAATCCGCATAGTCCGAAGGGAAATTGTTCTCATGCTGCATCGAGAAATCAATAACCTGCACTCCGGCCTGTTTCAGCATCTCGCGCTCTTGAAAATAAACGGTTTCCGCGCCGCCTTTAATGAAAAAAAACTTATTCACTAATAAAACTTTCATTGCGCCAGCCTTAGTTATTCATGAATGATTTTACTGTCAGGCGGAGTCAACGGATCGCGTACTGGTTTAGTCAACCCTTTAACAAGTCCCGCAGAAAGCACGGCCAGGTTCATTACGCTCTGCAATCCGTTCAATAACGATCGATTCTGCACGGTTTTCAAGATAATAAAGGCAAGCAAGGGTAGAAATGCAATATCGAAAAGTTCGAGATTGAAGGTCACCGCCGCAATAAACAAGGCAATCAGATACACAGAAAAAATCGCCTCGTTCTTAACCATTTTTAACGCTTTGCCGAAATAAGGTTTTCCCCACGCACAACGTAAAAGCTCGCCCGGTGCCTGATAGTATCCACTTTTCCAGCGGTGCTTCAGCATCTGAAAGGTCGGCATGGTATGCGAAGTATGGATAAAATACGGAATATTCAGACGGCGTAGTTTATAACCCGCATCGAGCAAACGCAGGCCAAGTTCAGCTTCTTCATAAGCGTGCAAATTACGGTTGGTGAGATAACCAATTTTCTCAATCGCAGAGCGGCGATATAACCCACCACCGCCTAAATGGTCGCTATCTCCAAGCGGATAGATTTTACTAATACGCTGCTTACGCGATTTAAATTCATAGTTAACGGCATCGTCCATTTCAACGGTTCCCGCGACACCTGCATATTCTGGCTCAGCCTGCAAAAAAGCGACAGCCTGATCCACAAAGCCCGCTTCCAGCTCCATGTCGCCGTCCATCAGCAACAGATATTCCCCTTCACTATACAGATAACCTAACTGATGCCCGACGCCGCAGCAACGATCGCCAGGGTCAGTTAAAGAGACCACGGTCACCCCTTTATCGATCGCAAGCTGTTGGGTGTTATCCGTTGACAGGCTATCTGCCACTATAATTTTATGTGGATAATCAACAAGCTGCCTGCGGATACTGTCTATCGTTTTCTCAATACATTCAGATTCATTGAGTGTTTTAATACTCACTGAAATAAACGGTTTTTGGTCCATACAATTACCCTACACAGCGAAGGACGGTTCGACGAATCACTAAACTTGATCCTAGTGATAAATAGAACAGGAATTGTAACATCGGTGTAATCATCAGTATCTGGCTGTAAGGTAAGCTAATTAAGCAACTGATAGCAAAAGCGTTAAACGCCGGTGCAAAGCTCAGCAACTGAAGATCCTGCTGGTCCAGTTGTTCAAGCGTCAGTAATGGCTTTGGCTGACAAACTTTCAGGATATAAATGAATAAGCTAATAAAAAGTAACGTGCCGATCACCCCGACTTCCCACAGCAGCATACTCAGGGAAGTCGAGTCGAGAATTAAGTTATAAATGATATTCAAAAAGCCCGGCGACACCGTACTCCCGCTGTTTGTGGCGTTGAGCCCGTAACCAAATAACGTTCCTGAAAGCCCCCACAGATCGTTATTTTTCAACCAGAACAGGAACGTCGTAAAGCGCCCTAACTCCCCGGTAGACATGATGTAGTTCGGGTCAAAGATATAGCTTAAGGAGTCGATGAAAATGCTTAACGAGCTTTTCGACGGATCGCCGCCAAACGCGGAAGAATAATAGTACGCGAGGATCACTATCGACAGGCTAATAAGCAGCAGCATGCCCGCCACAATAACCAACAGCGTTTTCAGATTAACCTTACTGACGTCTTTGACGTAGCTCGGTGAGATCCACACCCACGCGAGGAACAGAGGTGACAGCAGAATAACGAACTTCACTTCACCAATAATACATAGCCCGATCCCAAGAACAATGTGCAACGCCATGGACTTGAACGTGGTCAACCCGTGCTTATACTCAGAGACTTTTAACAACATAATCAACAGGCAAAACAGGCCAATCGCAGCAGTGTTACCGCCCCCCATGGGGTCACCGCCAAACGTGCCAACCACAGAGTCCCATTTCTCATCTTCGCCACGCACCGCAACGCGTTGGGGAACGACCAGTAAAACCTGATAAATCATTACCGGGATTTGCGCGTAAAACACCCAGTACAGATAGCGCGTTGCACGGTAAATCTGCGACTCCCGGCAAAATCCCAGCAGCAAACAGATCATCACCAGTGACAATGCGATTTCATTTTTAAATGCCACAATCGCGACGGTGATCCCGCCCTGAATCAGCGTCGATGTTCCGGCCAGTATCAGGAACGAAAAATACAACGACAGGACAATCGTCTCCTGCGCATCCAGCTGCAGCGAGCCATCACGCGTCTGCATCACCAATAATCCCACCATCAACAGGGTCAGGAAAAAGGGGATCCACAGCACCGACTGCATGCCGGTAAAGTATTGCACCAGGCCACACAGGATCAGCGTGACAAAGCTAAAAACCTGTAAATAGTATCCGGTATTCAGCGTCATAGTATCACCGGCTTGTCTTTCAGAAGATTGGCTCGCTTATTCATTTTCAGATAAATGAAGGCGTAGCGAATAAATGTCAGTGAAGAAAACAGGATAACCGACGTAGCATAATCTTTATGAAAATAGGGAATGACGACAAATGCGAATAACACAATCGCCAGCTGTTCCAGTTGGATACGCAGAAAATAGCGGTGGGAACCAAAAATAAGCTCAATCACCGTCAGAGGGCTTATCGCCAGCGCCGGGAATAAATAGGGCAACATGTAGCGCGACGTCTCAATGGAGTTAATCCAGTCTTCGCTAAAGCCCAGACGCATCACTATTGGATAGAAAATAAACACCCCGAGAGTACAGATAACCCCCAGAACCAACAGTAGCATCCGTACCCTGGTATATTCATGAAAATTAAAGGTATTATTTCTGAAGTCGATAGACCACTTGGAAAAAATAGTATTGCGCACTGCGTTGCCGATGATCACCACCGGCGCCAGGCAAAAGCGGCTAACCACGGAAAAATAACCTGCCGTCAGCGCCGAGAACCAAAAGTTAATCAACATAATCGGCAAATTGCTGCTGGCCATCGCCAGCACTTCCGCACTACCGACTTTGGTAATGTGATGGATATTTTGTTTGAAAAAATGCCAGTTACTGGCAGGTCGCAAATGTCTGGCCGCCACGGAACGAATATCAAACGAATGCAAAATACAGCTTATGGTCAGCACCATCGTCGCGCAGGCCCATGACCAATAAAACAGTTGCACCTGATGCGTAACCAGAACCGAAAGTAATACCACCACAGAGACAGAGATGCGCTGGAAAATCAGAAAACGAAAATTGGCCGTGCGCAGCGACAGGTTTTCCGAGATTAAAACCCACGCCGTCGCCAGCGTCAGCAAATAGAGGAACAGGATGTTCTGGTGAAACAGCCACGCTGTCAGTACGGCGTACGGTAAGGCAATGATCGTGCTTTGGATCAGGCAAAATACGACGTTCTGTACCAGTTCGTCGTCGTGCTGTTTTGGAATTAAAAGCTGCGATGCAAAGGTACACACCTGCGCGCCCACCACGGCGATGCTGTAATTGAGCGCGTAAAGCCCCACCTCAGCCATATCGTACTTGTGTGAAATCAACCAGATAGACAGCGCACCAATCAACTGCGAGATGACTGATGAACCGGCTATCGTGGAAGCGCTCTTCAGTAGACTCATACCCGGCCTGGCGTCGTCATCAGTTGATCGGTACTGAAGTTAAGTGAACGCAGACCCTCCTGGGTTTCAAGATCTTTTTCTTCAACCGCATTGAGCACCGCGCCAATCACCACGCCGTTATTTTCCTCAATCTTATCCAGCGCGCTGGCGATGTGTCCCGCCGACTCCACCCCGGCTTTCACTATGAAAACAACCCCATCGACGGCACGTTTGATCAGTTGAACATCCTGGCTCTGATTCACAGCAGCCACATCAATAATGATGCGCTGATAATGCGATTTCAGTTCGCGCATTAAGGGTTCAACGTGCTCCGACGACAACATCAGTAAAGAAGAGATGGTGCTCTTGCCGTGCGGAATAAAGTCGAGATTATCACTGAGCGTGATCCGCGCATGTTCCAGCTGAGTCTCTCCGCGCAGCAGCTCAGCCAGGCCTGCGGATGTGGCTGATGCCAGTTCAGAAGAAAGCCCGCCCGTATTAAAGAAATCTGCATCAATAAGCAGCGTTTTCTGGTCAAAACTAAAGGAGTTCGCTAACAGATTCGCCAACAAAGAACGCCCATCACCGTGTTCCGTCGATGCCACGGCGAGCGTCTGTAATGGACGATTATCCAGCATAATCCGGGTACGGATACCGTGCACAATATCGGCATTCAGCGGGTTCTTCAGGATCATGTCCCGCACTTGCGCACGCCCTGAGGTTCCACTAAAACGACGGATTTCGCCCAACGGGGTAACGTTGAGGCGCTTTTTCATGCGACTCAGGCTGGCGATTGAGTTATCCATCGCCGCTTTGACAATGAAATACATGATGCTGAACACGACCACCAGCATGACCACCATCACCAACAGCAGTGATTTATTCGGCTTCGCCGGTTTTAGTGCGGGAACAGCGGGATCGTATAACACCGCATCGGCATTCACGCCGGACAGCGACAGCTCCTGAGTACGCTGATAGAGCGATTTATACAGGTCTTCCATTTTATCTAACGACAGTTTTTGGCCGTTCCAGGCATCCCGTTTTGACGCCATTTTCTGGAAGATCTCTTTCTGCTGTTCCACCTGTTGCTGATAGTTCTTTTCATCCGCCAGCGCCGCCAGATATTGCTGACGTAAGCCGACTTTCAGCTCACCCAACACCCGTCCGGTTTGGCTTTGGATCGACTGAACATCGGCCTCTGCTTTTAAAATGGCGGGGTTTTTTGGCCCATAAACTTTGCGCAGTTCAGACAACGTACGCTGCGCCTGAATCAGCGCAATGCGCAGATCCTGAATCTGAGCGTGGTTAGAGACCGAAGGCAGCGAGATAACGCTTTCGGCGGACTTCCCTGCGCCATTCACTTCGTTATAAACGGATTCAGCGGCAACACGACGTTGGGTCGCATCGGCCAGACGATTGGTCACGATACTTAACTGCTCGGTTTCAAAACCATCGATACCGCGAAAGGTCAACAGCCCGGCATTTTTCAGATAGCTTTCCATCTCTTCTTTTTGCTTCGCTATCGACTTCTGAATCTCTTCCATTTTTTCATAATTCAGTTCGCGGGCTTTCTCTACTTTCTGACGCTTTTGCTCCAGCGTATAGTTGATGAAAGCCTGCGCGACGCCGTTGGCGATATCAGCCGCAACCTGGGGCGAAGTCGATTCATAGGTAATAGAGGCGAGGTTCGTTGTCCGAATACCGATGACATTCAGGTTTTTCGACAACGTTTTCAGCGCCAGCTCCATTCTCAGTTGCCGACTTTCATTGCTATCAGCGCCCTGAGCATCGGCTTTTTCCCCGGTAAATGCCGGGTTTTCATCCAGCTTCATATCGCGAACGGCTTGCTCGAGCACAATTCGTGAATGCATCAACGCATATTGCGTTTCGTAGTAACCACTGCGCGTTGAATCGAAACCATCAACCTGTGGGAACGGAGAAACGTTATCGGCCTGCGCCTTAATCAGCACCGTCGCCGTTGATACATACTTTGAGGACATCATGCTGATTAACGGATAAGCCACGACCCCGGCAACGATACCGGCCAGCGCGATTTTCCAGGCGTTCTTTTTCAGCGCTTTGGCAAAGCGGGAGAATTCAACAGTGCTTTCTCGTTTTTTGCCGTTTTCCACTATTGATAGTTTCATCGTCAGAAGAACCCCATGCCAATAATCACGACATCCCCAGGATGAACAGAGTGCGTTAAATCAACATTCTCAAGCAGCTGATTGCTACCTGACAGGCGAATGTTGATATCTTGACGGTCAGCACGATCTGTAAATCCCCCCGCCTGCGCAATAGATTTCTCGACGGTAAGCCCTGGCTCATAAGCGAATCCATTCGGACTTTTCACCTCGCCAGAAACATAGTATTTACGGAACTCGGCAATACTCACCGTCACCATCGGAGTAGTAAAATAATCTCCAGTCAGGCGTTGAGTTAATTCGTTAGTCACTTGCTCAACAGTTTTATCTTTTAATATAAGAGCACCAACAAACGGGAAATTAATCTCCCCACTCTTATCCAAAATAAACCGCATCGTCATATCGGGTTGACCATGAACAGCGATATTGACAGTATCCCCTGCCCCAAGTCGGTAATCCTGCTGAACAGTAGCAGGATCGTCCATTAACCTCGGGCTGGACGTTGTGCATCCGACCATCAGGATACTGAATAGCAAAACCGCGCACAGTTCTATTATTTTCATTTTAGATCTGAACCTTAGCTTTAAGCATAATCATAGAATTATCATAACCCAACGTTCTGATGACTTCCTGATTGTCGTTGGGACCGATATAAAACGAATCAGTATCCTTATTCGAATTCAACGTATCTATTTGATATTTAATCTCAAAATTGACCGACGGTGTGTAGTCATAGCTCATGGTTACGCTAAATACCCCATCTTTATCATGCCGATCTTTATTCTGTTTTTTATAGTCTTCTGAAGTGTATGAGTAATCCAGCAAGGTAGAGAAACGGTTGCCTAACCAGAAGTGCTGGTAAGAAAGACCATACTGGGTGACTAAAATATATCCCCCAACTTCCGATGGGTCTTTAATGCTTTGCGCTGAATGCACCGTGAAAACAGACTGTTGTAACGGCTTCCACTCCCCTTTTATATCCCAGTTTAGACCATTAAAATCATGCGAGTTTGCGTTGTTTTCAAATGTCTTGTACAACCATGAAATATTCATGTCGACATTGGTTTTTCCCGTCAACTGCGACTTCAGGCCATACAGTAAATAATACTCATTAGTGTCTTTTTCTGAGTTGTTATCATAGTGACGCTGGTTAGTAATAAAGCTATAGCGAAAACGCGTTCTGGATGTGTATTGGTCAAAAATTTCTGCCACCAGGCTATTTTCGTGCCATTCCTGTTCCTGAATGTAATTGTAGAAATCTTCACTACTCTCCTGGGCGTCAGACGTATTGCCGAACGTCAGTTTTTTGTATAACAACGCCAGTTCCGCTTTCCCGCGCCCATCCGGCGCGCCATAGCTATAGCGCAATTCACTGTTAATAAAATTCGTCGTCAGCGGAGATTTAATCCCATACTGCTCGAATTGACCCGGTAGAAACCCCTCAGTGATCCCTCGACCGCGGGATTCGTGCCCAAGCGTATCCTCCAGATTGAGTGTTAAGCCGTGCTTGAGCCCATAGCGCCAGGCACCGTTAAAACGGAAAAAATGATCGTTATAGTTATCAGCGGAATCGCTTGAGTAGTTACGATAATCACCGGAGTACATCAGTAAATACTTATCCTGACCGCGCTCTCCGATCATACTCAAAACGGGCGCTGCGCTCTGAAACGAGGAACCGATAGCATCTCTGCTATGTGGCTGATAAGACACGTTATCATTATAACCATAGTCCACAGCGACCTTGCCCTGGAAGTCGATCCCCGCAAAGCCAATGTGTGATTTCGGTGTTAAATCAGCCCATACGGGCTGCGATATCACGATTCCGGTAATCACGAGTAATTTAGTATGCATTCTTACCGATAAATCCTTTAAAAATAGTTTTAATAATAATTTTTATATCCAACCATAAAGACCAGTTTTGAATGTACTCAATATCGTACTGAACCCTTTTTTCCATCTTATAAAGCGCATCGATTTCCCCGCGGAAACCGTTGATCTGCGCAAGCCCGGTGATCCCAGGCTTAACTTTATGGCGGATCATGTAATTTTCGACCTGTTTACGGTACTGCTCATTATGCGTAACCGCATGAGGTCTGGGACCGACAATCGACATACTTCCCTGCAATACATTGATAAATTGCGGTAGTTCATCCAGTGAGGTGCGGCGTAAGAAACTACCGAATTTGGTTACCCGCGGATCGTTTTTAGTGGCCTGAATAACCGTATCGGCGTTCTCCATAACGCGCATCGAGCGAAACTTCCAGACCTTAATTTTTTGCCCGCTAAGACCATACCGGTCTTGTTTGAAAAAGACTGGCCCGCGGGAAGTGAGTTTGATTCCAATGGCAATGGCCAACATCAGCGAAGAAATCATCACCATAATGATGCTGCCAAGCACCAAATCTTCCGCCCGCTTGATAAACGAACCCGCCCCTTCAAACGGCGAACTAAAAATGCCAATAGTTTGCAGGTTGTGAATGGAGCGCAGCTTGGACATGTTGTTACTGTAGGTGTGGAAGTCAGGAACAATATACGTATCTACGGTGGTGTCTGACATCATCGCCAAAAAATGACGAATGCGTTGTAAAGCTACCATCGGTAAAGCGATGTAGATTTCGTCTATATTTCCTTGCCGGGCTTCCTCAACCAGATTGATCACCGGCCCACGAAAGGGGCTTTTAACCTTATCGACGATATCGCCACAGCGGGATAAGGCGCGCTCATCATAAAAAGCCAGATCTAATGTGATATTAGCGTATTCATCCATTAACGCGTTTTCTGCCGCCAGGCCATTGTCGGTCAGACCAATAATCGCCACGCGCATACTCTTTTTCGTTGAATATTTAAAAATGAAATAGCGAATGTAATAAAGAAAAGGTAATGGGATGAAGTACCAGTAAATAATCGCTGAATAAAAGGGGGAAGGCAGTTTGTCTAAGTAGCCGAGAGACTCGGGTTCAGCCACCGTCATGCTGACCAGTTCGTTCAGAAAAATCGCCAGTAGCGTACAAAAAACCAACCGTTTTTGATTACGTAAACCGATCGTCTTAATCTTTTGTTGATACATTTTAATGTATTCAGCAAACAGTAAGAAAAAGACTGAGAAGAGAATACTCAGAATGGCAATGGTGTTAAATGGCGCCAGACCTAACAGATGGGCGCTAAAAATTAACGTCGCATTGATTACAATGAAATCGACCAGCTTTAAAAAGACTGGATATCCCTGGCTGCTAATCTTTAGCGATTTTTTAAGCATATCTCAGCCCATTATTTATTGATCTTTAATTGTTTTTTTCTCATTTATGTTGCTAATTATATCACAAGTCTTAAAAACGCAATGGCACACTGTCAGTAAATGTAAAAAACAATGTAATACAATGTGATGGGTTTCGCACCATACAAATGCAACCCAATGATTTAGATGATTATTTATTGGTAATATTTTTTAATTTCATCCTTAAAAAACATGATTAATTGCAACATAAACGTCATTGACAGATCACAATTCATAAGCTACCAGCGGGTAGAATCACATGATGAGCGCCTGACAACGGGTTAACCTTACAAAAAGCAATACTTTGCCCAAACCTCGTTGCGCTACGGTCAGTGATGAGAGTCCTGGAGAGCGACAAGAAGAAATCAATAAGTCTATTTATAATACCCACCATAAAAATAACTTAGTAACACATTTACAAAGCAATGATTAGCAACCTTATTATAAATAAGGTACTTTACGAGGAGTATGCGATTGCTTTCATTTTCACGCTCAAAATTCAAAAAAAAACGAATAGTAAAAAAAATTTAGTTTAAATAATTGTAGCAACTCCGATGAGTAGAAGTGGCAAGCATGGCTTAAATTAAAACTATAGCCAATCATTGAGAAAATGCGTGTTACATATTACTAATGTCAACATTCTGCATGAACACACCTTTAACATCAGAATTTTCAGCGCTTACCAATACATCGATTTAAAATAAAGAGAAGAGAATAAATGACAGCATTAAAATTTTGTTAAAAGCAGCGTAAATCGCCCCAACGAATTATTGATAACAATGTATACACTTTTGTTAAGATATATATAAAAACACCTTCCAAAGCCATTCAATCATGCCAAAAAATTTTGTTTACTTATTTTTCGCAAATAAATAATATCCGCGCCGGATTACTTGTTGAGCAATTTACGCACGTTAATCATTTCTTTCAAATGAAGTCCTACATCATTTTTTGACGTTGATGAACTCCAGCTGAATCTGTGCCTCTGACAAGTACTTTTCTGGGTAAATAATAAATTTAACGGAGTTATGATGATGAAAACTGCACTTACCAGCAGTGTACTGGTCGCTTTGTTTGCCGCTAATGCTGGCGCAGCAGCGAATTACGTTACCACTGCCGCAACAGGTTCTAAAGCCACCGCGACGGTCCATTTCACCGGTGAAATTGTTGCCAGTACCTGCGTGGTGAGCACAGCAAACCAGCCAGGTAAAACAGTGGCATTGCCACAAGTTACCAACCAGCTATTTAGCGGCGCGGGCTCTAGCACCGGTGATACTCCGTTTACGTTGCAATTTAGCGGCTGTAGTGGGTCAACTGGAGGAAGCGGCTATGTGGTGGTCTTTACTGGTAAAACCCCTGGCAGTAACACAGCACTTCTGGAAGCGAAACGTGGCTCGGCTTCTGCCACCGATGTTGGCATCGAAGTGGATCAAGCGGGTCATGCCCTCGATTTCGCTTCCGGTAGTAATGAGGTGAGCTTAAAAGCAGATCAAAATGGCGATGCACAAATCGATCTGGTCGCCAAATATCAGCAAATTGGCGCAACGCTGCCTGCGGCTGGCACGATCACTGCGGATATGAATTACACCGTCATTTATAAATAACGGACGTTGATTGCTATGGATGGCACTCTTCCCTGAACCTGGAAAGTGCACCTGATGAATAAAATATTCTTTTACCTGTTGCTGTGTGTGGTTAGCACCGCTCACAGCGCAATTAATTTGGGTCAAACACGCGTTATTTATAATGAGAACGATAAAGCGGCGATGTTTGACGTCAATAATAATACAGACAAGCCATATATGGTACAGACGTGGCTGGATAATGGTAATCCGGATGAGACGCCAGCCAATCTGCCAATGTTAATTACGCCTCCGATCCTGAAACTTGACGGCCATAAATCAGCCGTGTTGCGAGCTATTTATCAGGGCAACGGCTTTCCTGAGGATGTTGAATCTGTAGTGTGGATTAATGTGCAGGAAATCCCCACCATCGAGAATGAAGAAAATACCTTACAGCTGGCGCAGCGTATTCGCATCAAACTATTTTATCGCCCTGTTGGGCTGAATATGACGCTACCTGAAGCCGTTGAGAAATTACAGTGGCAGTGCCACGGTCATACTCTGCGGGCAGTCAATGCGACGCCATTACATATCTCCCTGACGCAATTACATATTAACGGCCAAAACATCGATGCCGACATGGTTAATCCGCATGGCGAACGCACGTTTGCGTTGTCACAGCAAAAAGTCAGCCATATCGGTTTTAGCTGGGTAGATGATTACGGCGGCACTAACGCGGTTAATAACGTCCCGGTATCTTGCAATTAAGTTGGGGTTGCACATGATGAAAAAAAATAAGCACCCGCAACGGTACACCCTCTTTACGCTGTCAACGCTGGCCGTGTGCATACCTGCATACGCCAGCAGCACGCCGCAGTTTAATACCCGTTTTGTACATGGTACGCAAAATATTACCTCCGTAGTGCAAATAGCCCGTAATGACGGACTTAGCGAAGGCACGTTTGAATACGATATATATCTTGACCATAGCTTCGTCGAAACGCGCAATGTTGACTTTAAAAGACGTAAACCACAAGGCAAGCCGCAACCTTGCCTGAGCGCGGACGATCTGCGCAAATACGGGATTAAAATCCCCGAAGGTAACGCCGATACCTGCGTGGAGCTCACGGCGCTGATCGCAAACAGTCGCCTGACGGCAGATGCAAACTACCAGCGCATTGATATTTCAGTACCAGAAGCTTTTCTGCTTTCGACTGCGCATGACGCCGTGCCTGAATCGGCCTATGACGATGGGATTAATGCCGCTTTTGTCGGCTACAACGCCAATACGACGCACCTGATTGAACAGGGCCAGGATCATGACTCTGTTTTTGCCAGTTTTGCCAACGGTATAAACCTGGCGGGATGGCATTTTCGTAACCAGTCTACTTTCAGCTATGCCAGCGGTTCAGGCCGTCAATGGCAGGCGGTTTCCACGTGGGTGGAACGTAATATTATTGCGCTGCGTAGCCGCTTGCGCTTCGGGCAAACCTATACGGACGACGATGTATTTGACAGCATCCAGTTTACCGGGGCACAGCTCACCAGCGATGAAAACATGTTGCCTGATAGCCAACGCGATTTTGCGCCAGTCGTTCGCGGCGTCGCCAATAGCAATGCCACAATCGAAATCCGTCAAAATGGCTATCTGATTTACAGTAAAAACGTCGCGCCAGGCGCGTTTGACATTGACGATATCAACCCCAGCAACCAAAGCGGCGACCTGAACGTCAGCGTTATTGAAGCCGATGGCAGTCGGCGTAATTTCACTGTGCCTTATTCAGCGGTCCCGAACATGCTGCGTGCAGGTAACAACCGCTTTCAGTTTACGGCAGGGGAATACCGCGACGGTTACAGCGGCGGCTGGCGGCCCCGCTTTGTTCAAGGCACATTGAGTTATGGTCTCAGCTTTGGCTCCACGTTGTACGGTGGTTTCCTGACCGCAGAAAGCTATAATGCGATTGCCACCGGGATCGCTCAGGATCTGCACCAGTTCGGCGCGATCTCTTTCGATATCACTACCGCCAGAGCGCAGCTCGCCAGTGGAGATGCGTCCACAGGACAAAGTTATCGTTTCTTATACTCCAAATCGCTGAACCAGTACGGTACGGATTTCCGTCTGGTAGGCTACCGCTACAATACCTCCGGTTATTACAGCTTTAGCGACACCATTAACGAGCATAACAGTTGGTCCTCGGGCTATTACGACATCGCCTATGACGACCCGAATCAACAGCTGCGTTTTCCTGGCGAAGAGCACAACAAAAAGCATTACTACACCACTAACTACAATAATCGCCGCCAACGTTTTGAGGTCTCTGTTAACCAGCGTTTGTGGGATAACGCCTCTCTTTACGTCAGCGCCAGCCAGCAAAACTACTGGCACAACGGGAGTCACGACCGCACGATACAGCTGGGTTACAACGATACACTGGGGAAAATCAACTGGAGCGTTTATGTACAGGATACCCGTAACCAGTACGACTACCAGGACCGCAGTATCAACCTGACGCTTTCCATTCCATTCGATTTCATGGATAGCCGCGGCTTTGTCTCCACCAACATCATGCATAGCCAGCAGAATGGCGACAGCTACTCCACCAGCTACAGCAATACAGCATTTGACGATCGTCTGAGCTGGGGCGTTCAGGGCAGTACCACCGATCGACAGGATTCCTCTGCCGGGGTTAACGCCGCCTGGCAAGGTGACAAGATGAATGTTCAGGGGGGCTACAGCGCAGGACGCAACTACCAGAATATGAATATGGGCATCAGCGGCGGGGCAATGCTGCACGCAGGCGGCGTGACGCTCATGCACTCTCCTGGCGATACCATGGTGTTGGTCGAAGCCAAAAATGCCGACGGTGTCCATATCCAGCAACAAAATGGCGTGGCAATTGACGGTAACGGCTATGCGGTCCTTACCGCCGCAGACGCATGGCATTACAACGTGGTGAGTCTGAATACCGCTGATATTGGTGCCGGGCTGGATATTCCGCAGACACAGAAAAAAATTGTTCCAACAGAGAAAGCCATCGGCAAAGTGGTGTTTGAAACCTTCAGCGGCCGCAACTATCTGGTCAATGCCGTCATGCCCGGCAATATTGCCCCCCCGGTCGGCGCGAACGTACGAGATACCAAAGGTCGTAGCCACGGTCTGGTCGGTATGCATGGCGCACTGTATGCCAGCGGCGTGGAGGACAATTCTCGCCTGGAAGTGCGCTGGGGCTCCCACGCAAATGAACACTGCTTTATTCAAATGCCGGATAACCATAACCAGCCGGTGAAGAAAATCGGATATACACAAATTACCGCCCAGTGCGTCGGCTCGTAAGGTGCAATCAATGAATCCGTTAAAAATAGTTAAACTCGTGGTGCTGCTTTGTTTGCCGATATTCAGTAGTGCAAGCTATGCGGTTACCTGTACAGCAAACAGCGTCTCCGTACACGTTGATCCCATTAAAATCAGCCACAGTACCACCGCTGGGGACACCGTTTGGGTGTCCAATCCACAAACCGTTAGCGTCACTTGCCGCGACACAGACTATATGCCCCACGGCGAAGCCGCCAGAATCTACATCGACCCTGATCATGAGTTTGCGCATTTTCTGCAGGGAACCAATATGAAACTGGTGGTGAGCATTGATGGTCGCCCCTACGATCAAAGCGCCCAGGCCGTCACCACCCAATATCAGGCAACGTTGCCCCGAGCAGGTTCAGACAACTACTGCAGGAGTAATAACCACAGCCATACCAGTGACTGCCAGGCGCGCCCACAAACATTTTCTTTCACCTTTAACCTCAGTCTGGTCGCTACCGGAAAACTCCCGGATCCTTTGCCTGCGCTGGCCGGTCGCACCATCAACAAAGTTTTTGTCGTCGACGGTATTGGCAGCATTAACGCCTGCGGTTCGCATTGCTCCACCAGCAATCCGGCAAAAAACTTTGGCCCCGCGCTTAATGGCCTGAATAACATCAGTTATATCAACTGCGAACCGATCGTCTCTATCAGCTCTGACAAAGGAACGGATACCATCGAGTTTGGCAGGATCAGCATTACCGAAGCAAAAGTGGGAAAAGATAACAGCCACAGTAAACAGTTTGCCGTTATTGCCGCAGAAGCCGCCGGGAAGCATGAATGTCGCGGCATCAACTACGCGGTAACCTTTACCGGCACCACAAGCAACAGCGGCGCAGTTTTTACCGGTCAGGGGACGCCAGATATCGGCGTTACGCTCCAGGATGCTGCACACCCCGGCTCCGGGGACATTATCAGCGGCAACCGTATCGATTTTGCCAGCAGCGCGTTTACCAACCAGAGCGACAGCCGACGCAAAGAGTTCATGGCAACCCTGTTCTGGCTGAAGAATCCTCCCCAACCCGGCACATTTAGTATCCCTGTCAATGCAACGGTGACCTTTAAATAACAGGCGCAGGACGATGCTGATCGTCCTGCGCGTCTCGCACCAGGCATAAAAACCGCAGTCGTACGCTTAACCCGCCTAATGTTTCACTCCGTGATAGCTGAGGGTGCGTGCGGTGCAGACGAGCAATGTCGTTGACCAGCGCCAGGCCTATCCCGGCGCCAGGGACATTACCGACGTTATCAAGGCGATGAAACGGTAGCAGCGCCTGGTGCACCATCTGCTCATCGATACCCGGCCCGCTATCTTCAACCACCAGCACCACCGCCTCTCCTTTTCGCAGCAGACGGGCGGTTACCACACCATGCGGCGGCGTGTATTTTAGTGCGTTATCCAGCAGATTCCCGCACAGTTCGCCAAGCAGGACTTCATCGCCCTCAATCCACACCGCATCCTGTTCCCCTTCATAGCCCAGATCGATCCCTTTACTGCGCGCCTGCGCCAGTCGCGTGAAACAACTGCTTTGCACCACCTCATACAAATTAACCGGCGAGAAGTGCCTTTCTCCTTGCTCTTTGCGCTTCACAGCCGACAGCTGTAACAGCCTTTCCGTCAGTTGAATGGTGTTGTCCAGCGTGGAGCTCATGGCTTGCAGACTCTCATACCATTGCTGCGGCTGCTGGCTGGCGAGGGCCACCGCCGCCTGAGTTTTTAGCACCGCCAGCGGCGTTTTAAGCTGATGAGAAGCATCCGCGCTGAAGCGCTCCTGGCGAGAGATCAGGCCGCGAAGTCGGTCCAGATAACGGTTGAATGCCACAATCAACAGACGGGTTTCCGACCACGGCAGCAGCTCTGGCAGCGGCGTCAGCAGCCCAGGCTCGCGACGCACCATCAGCGATGACAGCTGGCGCATCGGGCGTAACACCCGACGCAGCAGCCAGCCGACCAGCACCAGCGTGAGCAGCACCAGCAGCCCTTGCGAAACCCACGAGGAAAACAGCAGCTGTCGCGCCAGGTAACGTCGCGATTGCAGCGTTTCGGCGACATAAATCTCGGCCATGCCGATAATACCGCCCTCGTTGACGGGCTGCAGCAGACGCGCCACGCGAATTGCCTCCCCGCGATATTCAGTGTGATAAAACCACGCCAGCGCCGGATAAAGCCGCGTACGCGATGTCGCAGGCGGCATCGCAGGTAAATCGTCATAACCTGAGATAACCTTCCCCGCCGGATCGACCACCTTGTAATACAACCTGTCGTTCATATTCAGCTCAAAGCTGTCCAGCACCACCCACGGCACATTCACTTCCAGCTGTTTGTTGTGCACCACCAGTCGCTCGGAGACGGTTCTGGCAGACGAGAGCAGCGTCCGGTCATACGCCTGCGTCGCCGCCTGTAGCGCGCTGACATAGCTGTTAAATGCCGACAGCCCCCACAACAACATGAGCGGCAAACCCAGAAACATCAGCAGTTGCAGGTACAACGATTGGGGTTTAACCCACTTCATCGCTACGCTCCAGCACATAGCCCAGCCCGCGTAGCGTGGCGATGCGCACATCGCTTCCCTGTAGCTTTTTACGCAGACGATGGATGTACAATTCAATGCTTTCGGGGCTGACCTCATCGTTTAGACTGAAGACCTGTTCAAACAACTGCTGACGCGAAACCGGTCGCAATCGACGGTACATCAGCACCGTCAGCAATGCCTGTTCGCGCGGCGTGAGCGCCAGCGGCTGCCCCTGCAACAGAAAATAGCCCTCATCGTGAAACGCCAGTTCCCCCAGTTGCTGTATGCCCTGCACCTGCCCCGCGCTGCGGCGTAGCAAAGCCCTCAGCCGCGCATCCAGCTCCTCGATTTCAAACGGTTTTGCCAGATAATCATCGGCCCCGACGTTCAATCCTTTCACCCGATCGGCCACCGCGCTGCGCGCCGTCAGCAGCAGAACAGGAAGCGTCTGCCCGCGTTTGCGCAGGCGCTGAACGACGTCAAGACCATCCAGTCCCGGCATATTGATATCCAGCACCGCCAGCGCGTACGTTTCGCTATGTAAAAGATGGTCGGCCGCCAGGCCATCAAAAACGCAGTCGACGGCAAAACCGTTTTGCACCAGCGCTTTCTCCAGCCAGTGAGCTAACTCACGGTTATCTTCCGCTAATAAGAGACGCATATCACATCCTGTAAAGTTTCTGCCGCATTGAAAGGGAATTGAAAGGTTAATGTTTTAACAATCATGCAACCGAACTGCTACACATCGGCTCACATAATCACAAAAATCTTCTTCCGTACCCGAAAATCCGGTTTTCCGGCGTGAGGATAAACAATGAAAAAACAGTTACTTCGTACCCTTACTGCAAGCATTTTACTGATGAGTACCTCTGTTCTGGCGGAACAAGCGCCATCGCGCACAGAATGTATCGCCCCTGCTAAACCTGGCGGTGGTTTCGATCTCACCTGTAAGTTGATTCAAGTGAGCATGATGGAAACCGGCGCTATCGAAAAACCGATGCGCGTAACCTACATGCCCGGCGGCGTTGGCGCCGTGGCCTATAACGCGATCGTCGCGCAACGTCCGGCTGAAGCGGGTACCGTAGTGGCATTCTCCGGCGGCTCGCTGCTGAACCTGTCACAAGGGAAGTTTGGTCGCTACGGCGTTGATGATGTCCGCTGGCTGGCAAGTGTGGGCACTGACTACGGCATGATTGCCGTACGCCAGGACTCACCATGGAAAACGCTGAAAGATCTGCTGACGGCTATGGAGAAAGATCCTAACAGCGTGGTCATTGGCGCAGGCGCCTCTATCGGTAGTCAGGACTGGATGAAGTCGGCGCTGCTGGCGCAAAAAGCCAACGTCGATCCACACAAGATGCGCTATGTGGCCTTTGAGGGCGGCGGCGAACCGGTCACCGCGCTGATGGGGAATCACGTCCAGGTGGTTTCCGGCGATCTCAGCGAGATGGTGCCTTATCTTAGCGGCGACAAAATCCGCGTGCTCGCCGTGTTCTCTGATCAACGTCTGCCAGGCCAGTTAGCTAACGTGCCAACCGCCAAAGAGCAGGGTTATGACCTCGTGTGGCCCATCATTCGTGGTTTCTACGTTGGACCAAAAGTCAGCGACGCCGAGTATCAGTGGTGGGTTGATGCCTTTAACAAACTCCAGCAGACCGATGAGTTTAAAAAGCAGCGCGATCTGCGCGGCCTGTTTGAATTCAACATGAGCGGTAAGCAGCTCGACGAATACGTGAAAAAGCAGGTCACGGATTACCGTGAGCAGGCGAAAGCCTTCGGTCTGGCGAAATAAGCGCAGAGGCAAAGATGATGAGCGATCGTATTTTTGCAGGTATCTGGCTGTTGCTCTGCATAGCCGGGCTGTTCGTGGCCTGGCAAATCACCAGCGAATACAGCTATGAGCCGGTTGGGCCGCGTCCCTTTCCGCTTGGCATTATCAGCCTGATGCTGGTATGCGCCGTGGCGCTGCTGTTGCGCCATCCCGACACCATCAGTTGGCCCCGCCGTCACGTGCTGCAAAAGCTGCTGACGATGGTGATTGTTCTGTTGATGTACGCCTGGGGTTTCGAATGGCTCGGTTTTCCCATCTCCACCGCCATTCTCACCGTGGTGATTGGCATGCTGTTCGGCGCAACGATTCCGGCTGCGGGTATTTCCGGCGCGGTACTCGGCATTCTGCTGTGGTATGCCTTTGACCGACTGCTTGACGTCACCTTACCACTCGGCGCCTGGCTGGGTTAACGGAGAAACGATGGATACCTGGATTTATCTTTCTCAGGGTTTCGCGGTGGCCATGACGCCGGAAAACCTGGTCATCGCCCTGATTGGCTGTTTTGTCGGTACCATTGTCGGGCTGTTGCCTGGTCTTGGACCCATTAACGGCGTGGCGATCCTGCTGCCTCTGGCTTTCGCTTTGCATCTGCCAGCAGAATCTGCGCTGATCCTGCTGGCTACGGTCTACATAGGTTGTGAATACGGCGGACGTATCTCCTCCATCCTGCTGAATGTTCCCGGCGATGCGGCGGCGATTATGACCGCGCTGGATGGCTACCCGATGGCGCAGCAAGGCCGCGGCGGCGTTGCGCTCTCTATCTCGGCGGTCAGCTCTTTCATGGGTTCGCTTATCGCTATCGGCGGCATCATTCTGTTTGCCCCGGCGTTAGCCCAATGGTCGCTGGCCTTCGGTCCGGCGGAATACTTTGCCTTAATGGTTTTCGCCATTGCCTGCCTCGGCAGCATGATGGCACAAAACCCACTGAAATCATTTCTGGCAGCGCTTATCGGTCTCGGCCTTGCGACCGTCGGCGTAGACGCCAATACCGGGGTTTATCGCTTTACCTTTGACAGCGTTCATCTCTCCGACGGTGTGCAGTTTATCGTGGTAGTGATTGGGCTGTTCTCAGTCTCTGAAATACTGTTAATGCTGGAACATACCAGCAGTGGCCAGACGCTGGTGCGTAAAACGGGCCGCATGTTATTTAACGCCAAAGAAGGTGCGCAGTGCGTTGGCGCAACCCTGCGTTCATCGGTGATTGGCTTTTTCGTCGGCGTCCTGCCTGGCGCGGGCGCAACCATTGCCAGCGCTATCACCTATATGACCGAGAAAAAGCTCAGCGGCAATAGCGACAGCTTCGGCAAAGGGGATATACGCGGCGTGGCGGCCCCCGAAGCCGCCAACAACGCCTCGGCCTGTGGCTCCTTTATCCCGATGCTGACGCTCGGCGTACCGGGTTCCGGCACCACGGCGGTGATGATGGGCGCGCTGACGCTGTACAATATCACACCGGGTCCGGCCATGTTCACCGAACAGCCGGACATCGTCTGGGGGCTGATTGCGGCGCTGCTGATTGCTAACGTGATGCTGCTGGTGATGAACATCCCGTTGATCGGCCTGTTTACCCGTATGCTGACCATCCCCTTGTGGTTTTTGGTACCGGCTATCGCGGCAGTCTCCGCGGTGGGCGTGTATGCCGTCCACAGCACCACTTTCGATCTGGTGCTGATGGTTGCCCTCGGCGTGCTGGGCTACATATTGCGCAAAATGCACTTCCCGATGTCGCCGTTGATTTTAGGCTTCGTTCTCGGGGAAATGCTGGAGCAGAACCTGCGTCGGGCGCTGTCTATCAGTAACGGTAATATGGATATTCTGTGGGCCAGCGGCGTGGCGAAAGTGCTGCTGGTGATGGCGGTACTGGTTATCGTCGTCCCGCCGGTGCTACGCCTGATTCGTAAACGTAATAGCAAACCGCAGGTGGATATCAGCTAATAATACGCCGGATAGCGGCGCTGACGCGCCTTATCCGGCATTTTCATCTTAATTCCTGAACGGCACTGAGTACGTGCTCAACAAACCGCGTCAGCTTGGGCAGCGGACGCAAATCTTGTCGCCACAGTAGATGAATCGGCCGCGGCTGCGGCGTAAACTTTTCCAGTATCCGAATCAGTTTCCCGGTAGCCAGCTCTTGCGCCAGCAGCACCTCCGGTTGCAATAACAGTCCGGCCCCCGCTACCGCCGCCATACGCAGGCCATGACCATCGTTACAGCGCAGGATCGCATCACGCTTCCATCTGACTTCGCCCGTCACGCCAGGCAGTATCCATTCGTTGCGAGCCGTCCACACGGTATGGGACAGGCACAGATGATCCACCAGATCCGCTGGCGTAAGGGGCGTGCCATGACGGGCAAGATAATCCTTTGATGCACAGATCGCCATACGGTAAGGGCACAGGTATTTCGCCACCACATCAGTCTGATGGATATCGCCAATACGGATCGCCAGGTCGACGCCTTCATTCACCAGATCAACCATCCGGTTGGTCAGATCCAGCTCAATGCGCACCTCTGGCCAGGCCTGTAAAAACGCAGCGGCCAGCGGCGAGATAACGCAAGCGCCAAAAGAAGTAGGCGCGCTAATGCGCAGCGTCCCCGCAGGGGCCAGCCGCAGACGCTCTACCGAACGCTCGGCTATCGACACCTGCTCCAGCACGCGGCGGGCTTCTTCAAAATAGACACGCCCGGCATCGGTCAGGCTCTGGCGGCGAGTATTGCGCTCCAGCAGACGCGTGCCGAGCTGTGCTTCCAGTTGGGTGATATATTTTCCCACCATCACCGCAGACATCTCGAGTCTTGTTGCCGCGGAGGTAAAGCTTCCGCTCTCCACCACGGCGATAAACGTTTCCATGCCGCGCAGCTTATCCATATTACAAACTCCTGGTTAGTAATCATCTAACTTATAGCCAGTTTATCCGATTTCATTTTCATTAAAGAATAGTGGCTCACACTATTCTGGAGGTGGTTATGAAAATCGTCATTATTGGTGCCAGCGGTACAGTGGGGCGCGCAGTCACAGAAACGTTAAGCCGTAAACATGAGGTGATCCGCGTAGGTCGCACGCGGGGAGATTACCAGGTCGATATCACCTCGCAGGAGAGTGTCGGGGCATTGTTTGAAAAAGTCGGTCGGGTAGATGCGATCGTTTCCGCCACCGGCAACCTGTTCTTTGGCCCGCTGTCGACAATGACCGACGAGGACTTTAATCAGGGATTACAGGATAAGCTGTTAGGCCAGATACGTCTGGCATTAACCGGGCAACATTTCCTCAATGATGGCGGCTCGATTACGCTGATTAGCGGCATTATCGCCCATGAACCCATCGCACAAGGGGCGAATGCGGCAACGATCAATGCCGGGCTGGAAGGATTTGTGCGCGCTGCTGCCTGTGAGCTAGGTCGTGGCCAGCGCATTAACCTGATAAGCCCAACCGTACTCAGTGAATCCGCCGAAGCATACGATGGTTTCTTCCCAGGCTTTGAAAGCGTCCCCGCCGCTACCGTTGCCAATGCCTATCGCCGCAGCGTGGAAGGCATCCAAACCGGGCGCATTTATAAAGTCGGTTACTGATCAAAGCATTACCTCGCCTCTTACGTCATCAGTAAGAGGCGCTGCCTATTTTCAGGCACCCGTTTCGTTTCTTATTCGCGCATTGATATATTCCACGGCCTGGATGACATCCATAATGCCGTTAATCGCATTCGTCACACCTTGCCCGATAATAATCTCTGCCTGGCGCAGGTTGAAAGGTTCACCTTTACTTCCCTCAGACTCCCTTATTCCCGTCATACCTTTTTCATTCAATAAATTAAACCACGGGTAGAGATTGAGAACGTTTTGGTCGTGACATATTCCAGACCAGGCGCTATTCCCTCCCAGCAGAACCAGATGCCGGGCAATTTCATCGGAATAGAGCCAATGAAAGAACTGCTCAACCTGTTTTTTCTTTTTACTGTAGCGGGACATTCCGATGGAGCCGCCACCCAATTGTGGAAGTTGCCCCGGAACGGGCGCATAGCCAATTGTGGGAGCTATGGCGGTGTGCGCCACATCGTTAAACAAATTGAGATACATGATCAGCATGGCAAGATTTCCACGCTCAAACTGTTTTACCGCGTCACTCCACCACTCTCCGGGCAGGTTCACGGCGATAGAAAGTTGTTGTAGATATTGTTCGAGTGCAGCAGTGGCAAGTGAAGGCTCGAGTTGTACCGGCTCGCCTTCACGCACCAAACGCCCACCGAGCGCGTAGTAGCGCAGCAGATACTCAGTAGCGATAAGCCCTGAGCTTCCTAGCGTCACCGCCGTTCCCATCGGGCGCTGTTTATTTTCTGGCTGATGTAATTGACTAAAGAAAGCCGCTATCTCATCAAATTGCGCAAAGCTCTCTGGAAGCGTTAACTCTTTTCCCGTTGCTTCATAAAACATCCGTTTAATCGTCGCATCTTCAAACAGATCTCGTCGATAAAACAGAAGCTGCATACTGGCATCAAAAGGTATTGCCCATGCCGTCCCATTTACTATGCTGAAGTGCTGTTGAATTTGCTCAGAGAAGTGTTCCAGCAGTAACGGAAGCTCAGAAGAGACGGACTCCAGCGGTAATAGTGCTTTCTCTGCAAACCAGGGAAAACACGCCATATCGATTCGCAGTAAATCGTAATAAGGATGTAGATGAAGATGGGAGAGAATTTCAAAAACTTCATCATAGGGATAAACCGCAAGATTTACCTTAATACCGGTCTGGCGATAAAAGTGGGGTAATAGTTTCTTCAACGCATCAGTCGAAGGACTCGGTAAAATTAACATATTCAGCGTCGCCTCTTTCTCAGGCGGCGGCACGTACTGACCATTCCAGGAAAAACCGCAATTCGTCAGAATACGATGCTTTTCTTTACTTTTGGGCTGGCGAATACTGGAGGCAATAGTTGTCCCCAAACGACCATAATCCATCTGGTAGCTTGTGATCCCGTCGAAAGATGCAGGAAGATTATCACTCAGTTGCAATATCGGCGGGCAGGACTGGGAGCTACCAAACCAGGCTGCTTGCGTTAGTGCTCGCGTTCTCTCAGAGTCCTGGACAATAAACAGATCGGGAATTGCCCCACGAAAAAAGTCAAAAGCGACGGTGTTAGCTTCACTGGCATGTGCAGGTAAAATCGTCAGCTTTGTAAGCGGACTTAATTCTCGGCAGGTTTCCTGTATCGCTTGAGTGAAGCGCGCGCTGTGGGAAAATTCCAGACGTTCACAGAAAACGCCAATATGGCCCGGCTGCTGTGCCAGCGCCCTTCTCGCTATTTCTTCGCCTGCAGTCACATAATCAAGGCTAAAATAACAAACTGCGCCGACAGGCTGGCGATAGGCAAACAGAACATTCTCCGGAGAGAGTCTGAGCAAGTCGTAATAGGGCTGACTGTCATTCAGGCAACTGACTGAGACAATGGCCTGGTAAGACTTTGCCGCCAGCGTTTGCAGGATCTCCAGCTCAAGATTGGGCAGATCATTGGTCAGGTAAAGGTCAATCGGTTCGCTTAATGAAGGCTGCCAGACCTGATGCAATCCCCGATAGAGTTGAAAATACTGCTCGGCATTGATGTCGGGCAGAATCAATGCCACTCCCTGACTTTTGCTGGCTCTCAACGATTGCGCCTGCGCATTCAACTGATAGCCAACTTCTCGGGCTGCACGTTGAACCGCTTCAATTTTCTCGACGCTTACATTCCCTCTGCCATTGAGCACATTCGAAACAGTCCCATGCGACACACCGGCAATTCTTGCTATGTCTTTGATAGTTGGCATTTTTACATCCTTCCCCTGATGCTTTGATGCTAGCACGGCACTCATCAGGAAACTATCTTCAGCACAATAATTTGAACGTTACAAAACAAAAATGTGCATTTTATAAGCATATCAAAATAAAAGCCTGACGCTATCCATAGACAAAACTCATGACCTTAAATTCTTAACACAATGAAATACATATATAAATTTTATAATATTTGAAGAGGATCACTTCTAAAGCAAAAGATCATTGTTCATATAAAACGCTGGAATCATAATTGACACGTTCCAATTACGTTTCATTACATTAACGCTTAAAAAAACAACAATCACATTTGTCATTAAGAGGGAAACATGAAGATTCATTTTCTGGGAACCGCTGCATCTGAAGGGATCCCCAATCCTTTTTGCCGTTGTGAGCACTGCCAGCAAGCCCGCATTCGTAAAGGCAAAGACTTACGCACACACTCTTCAGCGATTATCGACGATGAACTGCTCATTGATGTCGCGCCTGAATTCAGCCAGCAACTGCTGCGAGATGGCCTGGACGCAACAGAGATCAGATCGCTATTGTTCACACATACTCACCCCGATCATTTCAACGTCGGCGATCTTTTTAGCCGGATGGAAGGGTACGGATTTGAGATTACTCATCCGTTGCACATTTTTGGTAATGACCGTGCAATTAACGGTGCCGCCCAAGTGTTACCGGGCTACAGCGCTGAAAGATTTGCTTTTCATTGTCTGGTTCCCTTCGTGACCGTTGAAACTCGCGGATACCGCATCACTCCGCTACTGGCTAACCATGCCAAGTGGGAGCTTTGTTATACCTGGTTTATCGAAAAGGAAGGTCAGTCCATTTTCTACGGACATGATTCAGGCTGGTTTCCTGAGCTCACATGGCAGTGGTTGAAAGGGAAAAAAATCGATCTGGCTGTCCTGGAATGCACCTACGG
Organism: Citrobacter sp. 21OH12SH02A-Citro; assembly: GCF_027919895.1. NCBI lineage: Bacteria > Pseudomonadati > Pseudomonadota > Gammaproteobacteria > Enterobacterales > Enterobacteriaceae > Citrobacter > Citrobacter sp. 21OH12SH02A-Citro. The sequence goes on along the minus strand of NZ_CP114801.1, from coordinate 1,097,415 downwards.
TTTTAATGGTGATAATCGTACTAATAACCACATGAGTCTGGAAACAGTCTTCGCCGCCAGAGACAGGCTTGCGGAACTGGGTTGCCTTGAGAAAAATAGCCAACTTATCGTCTCGCATATTTCACACAGCGGAGGTCTGCTGCACGACGATCTCATTGCGGCATGCGACAAAGAAAATATTCTTGTCGCCTGGGACGGGCTTAACCTGAGCATCAATCAATAAGGATATGCAATATGGACCTTAATAAAACACCACGCCTGTTGATTATGATGTTCATACAATATTTCATGCAGGGTGCCTGGAATATGACCATGGGGCTGGTATTGAGCACCTATGGTATGGCGACAATTATTGGCTCATCCTATGCCTTGCTTGGCTTGGCGACTATTCTTTCCCCGCTATTTATTGGCATGGTCGCCGACCGCTTCTTTTCGTCACAAAAAGTCATGGCGATCCTGCATTTAATTAATGCTGGTGTACTGTTGTTTGTTCCACAATTTATTGAGGCACACAACACAGGTATGACGTTGACCATGATTTTCCTGGTTGGTCTGCTGTTTTATCCTACAACTGCGCTGGCTAACAGTATCAGTTTCAGCCACATTAACGGGGTAAAATACTTCCCATTTATTCGTGTATTCGGCACATTTGGCTTTATGGTCATCGGCTTTATCATTGGTGAAATGGGTTATTCTGGAAATACCATCACCTGGTATATTGCGTCGGCCTCAGGTGTCGTTCTCGGCCTGTACTGTTTTACGTTGCCAAATACCCCACCGAAAGCAAAAGGAAGCGTGTTTACGCTTCGCGATCTGTTATGTCTGGACGCTCTGGCGCTCTTCAAAGACCGTAGTTTCTCAGTTTTGATGCTCAGTATTTTTGTCCTGATGATCCCCAAAACGGCTTATTCCGCCTATATCCCGGTCTTTTTAAAAGCGCTTGGATTCGATAACGCCGCTTCAATGATGCAGGTTGGCATCGCCTGTGAAGTCATTTTCATGTTCCTGCTGTCATTCTTCTTACTGAAAGCTGGCTTCAAAATAACTCTAATGTTAGGCGCCGTTTGCTGGATTATCCGCACACTATTATTTGCTAATGCTTCGCTGGATGCCAACATGATGTTTGTGCTGATCGGCCTGATGTTACAAGGATTCTGCTGGGACTTTTTCTTTACCGTGGGCGACATTTATGTTGACCGTAAAGCCGCGCCAGAGATCAAAGCACAAGCCCAAAGCTTACGATTTATCGTCTCCAACGGCGTTGGTCTGCTATTTGCTTCTACCGTATGCGGGCAAATCTTTAATAACACCGTGACGGAACAAGGTCCAGAGTCGTTACCACAATGGGAAACATTCTGGCTAGTTTCAGCAGGCGTTGCCGCAGTGGTCAGCGTATTCTTCCTGATTTTCTTCCGGGACGATATTTCCAAACGCAAAACGGACCTCACATTGAAAAAAGCAAACTCCTGATCGTTAAAGACTCTCTCATTAAGGTAATTGCATGAATAATCTGGCTGCCATCATCAATGAGCAAGGATTGTTGCCTTTAACTACGATCATCAAAATCAGCATTGCATTTATTCTGGGTGGCATTATTGGCCTGGAAAGGGAATCGAAAGGGAAACCGGTCGGCTTCAAAACCTGCGTTATTTTATCCGTAGCCAGCTGCGTGTTAACTGTCGTATCAATACAATCTGCTGAATACTATGCTGAAATTTCGATGAATATCCGTAGCGATCCTATGCGCCTGGCGGCCCAGATTATCAGCGGCGTTGGTTTTCTCGGTGCGGGAGTCATTCTGCACCGACATGACGATGCTATCTCTGGTCTTACTACTGCAGCAATTGTCTGGGCATCTGCAGGGGTGGGAATCACCTGTGGAGCCGGTTTTTATTTTCATGCTTTTTTTGCCACGGCTTTATTTTTACTCGCCATCAAACTAAGCCCATTCATTATTTTCTTACAGACCAGAAACCAGTTTCCCGGAAAAGTAAAAGTGCGGGTTATTCTTGATCAACGCGACGCTCTCGAAAATCTGATAACCCGCATTCATCAACAGAAAAACATTATTGAAAACATCACGATCAGGGATATCAAGAAGGGCAAAATTGAGGTTAATCTCAAAATCGTAATACGTAAAAAGATGACCTTGCCCGACTTATACCACGATCTGACTCATGTTGAACACGTCTGCGCCATCGCACTTGAACATTAATACACCTTATATTCTTCTTTAAAATCAGGGGGGTTCGCCCCTGAAATAGCCACTCAGTATCCATCCAGCCTCTAAATACTTACTTTTTATAATGTTAAATAATTGTTGTTTTTGATCACAAATAATAAACAAACAAGCCAATTCTGTGCGCGTTTTTCAAAAATGTAGATATTTTTAATTTATGGCTACGAAACGAGCTGCGCCATATCTCCCTGACAATCTACTGAGAGGAACGATTTGATGAACGCACTGACTGCCGTAAAACCGAACGCTGATGATCCAGCCCAGCACTACAGCGGTTTCACGTTGAAACCATCAGCCCAGTCCCCACGCCTGCTGGAGCTGACTTTTTCCGCTGAAACCACTGAGCAATTTCTGAAAGCCGTAGCGCAGTGGCCGGTGCAGGCACTGGAATACAAATCCTTCCTGCGCTTCAAAGTGGGCAAGATCCTCGACGACCTGTGCGGCAATCAGTTGCAGCCTTTGCTGCTGAAAACGTTGCTCGATCGTGCCGAAGGCGCACTGCTGATCAACGCTGTTGGCGTAGATGATGTGGCACAGGCTGAAGAGATGGTCAAGCTGGCGACGGCGGTAGCGCATCTTATCGGGCGCTCCAATTTTGATGCGATGAGCGGTCAATACTATGCCCGTTTTGTGGTGAAAAACGTTGATAACTCAGACAGCTATCTGCGCCAGCCGCACCGTGTAATGGAGCTGCATAACGACGGAACCTACCTCGAAGAAATCACCGACTATGTGCTGATGATGAAGATTGACGAGCAGAACATGACCGGCGGTAACTCGCTGCTGCTGCACCTCGACGACTGGGAACATCTGGATCAGTACTTTACCCACCCGCTGGCGCGTCGCGCCATGCGCTTTGCCGCACCGCCAAGCAAAAACGTCAGCCAGGAAGTGTTCCATCCGGTGTTTGACGTTGACCAGCAGGGCCGCCCGGTGATGCGCTACATCGACCAGTTCGTCCAGCCTAAAGATTATGAAGAAGGCGTCTGGCTGAGCGATTTGTCCGATGCGTTGGAAACCAGCAAGGCCATTATTTCCGTTCCGGTTTCAGTCGGTAAATTCCTGCTAATCAACAACCTGTTCTGGTTGCACGGTCGCGATCGCTTCACCTCGCATCCTGACCTGCGCCGCGAACTGATGCGCCAGCGTGGTTATTTCGCTTACGCGACAAACCACTACCAGACCCATCAGTAAGCGCGAAGGAATAAAGCGGATGTATGATTTTGTGATTATTGGCGGCGGCATTATCGGCATGTCGACCGCCATGCAGCTGATTGATGTCTATCCGGACGCCAGAATCGCGCTGCTGGAAAAAGAGTCCGGCCCGGCCTGTCATCAGACGGGCCACAACAGCGGCGTAATTCATGCCGGGGTCTATTACACCCCCGGCAGCCTGAAGGCGCAGTTTTGCCTGGCCGGAAATCGCGCCACAAAAGCCTTTTGCGACCAAAACGGCATCCGCTACGACGTCTGCGGAAAAATGCTGGTTGCCACCTCCGAACTGGAAATGGAGCGCATGCGCGCGCTGTGGGATCGCACCGCCGCTAACGGCCTTGAGCGCGAATGGCTGAATGCGCAGGAGCTTCGCGAGCGTGAACCCAACATCACCGGGCTGGGCGGTATTTTTGTTCCGTCGAGCGGGATCGTCAGCTACCGCGAAGTTACCGCCGCGATGGCGAAGATATTTCAGGCCAAAGGCGGTGAGATTATCTACAACGCTGAGGTCAGCGCGCTAAAAGAGCACGCTGCGGGCGTTGTCGTACATACCCGTCAGGGTCAGGAATTTGAGGGAGCGACGCTGATTAGCTGCTCTGGCCTGATGGCGGACCGACTAGTGAAAATGCTCGGCGTTGAACCCGGCTTTATCATCTGTCCGTTCCGTGGCGAATATTTCCGTCTGGCGTCAGAACATAACCAGATAGTCAACCATCTGATCTACCCCATCCCCGACCCGGCGATGCCGTTTCTCGGCGTTCATCTGACCCGGATGATTGACGGCAGCGTCACCGTGGGCCCCAACGCGGTACTGGCATTTAAACGTGAAGGCTACCGTAAACGCGACTTCTCGCTCAGCGATACGCTGGAGATCCTCAGCTCTTCCGGCATTCGTCGCGTGCTGCAAAATAACCTGCGCTCAGGACTTGGCGAAATGAAAAATTCGCTGTGCAAAAGCGGTTATCTGCGGCTGGTACAAAAGTACTGCCCGAGTCTGACGCTCAAGGATCTGCAGCCCTGGCCTGCAGGCGTGCGGGCACAGGCTGTGTCGCCGGACGGCAAGCTAATCGACGATTTCCTGTTTGTCACCACGCCACGCTCAATTCACACCTGTAACGCACCTTCTCCGGCAGCAACGTCGGCGATCCCTATCGGCGCGCATATTGTCAGCAAAGTTCATGCGCTGCTGGAGAACCAGAGTAATCCCGGACGCACGCTGCGTGCGGCACGTAGCGTGGAAACATTACACGCCGCATTCACCCGTTAAAACGATTTAGACAGGACGCAATTATGCAACTTAACGATCCAACCTTATTTCGCCAGCAGGCACTGATCGACGGCAACTGGCGTGACGCCAACAGCGGCGAGACCATCGCGGTGACCAACCCCGCCAACGGTCAGCAATTAGGTAGCGTACCGAAAATGGGGGCAGATGAAACCCGCGAAGCGATTAACGCCGCTAACCGCGCTCTGCCCGCCTGGCGTGCGCTGACCGCCAAAGAGCGGGCCAACATCCTGCGCCGCTGGTTCAACCTGATGATTGAGCATCAGGACGATCTCGCCCGTCTGATGACCCTGGAACAGGGTAAACCGCTGGCAGAAGCCAAAGGTGAAATCACCTATGCTGCTTCCTTTATTGAGTGGTTTGCCGAAGAGGGCAAACGTATCTATGGCGATACGATCCCCGGCCACCAGGCCGACAAACGCCTAATCGTCATCAAACAGCCGATCGGCGTTACCGCCGCGATTACGCCGTGGAACTTCCCCGCGGCGATGATTACCCGCAAAGCCGGTCCGGCGCTGGCGGCTGGTTGCACAATGGTGCTTAAACCGGCCAGCCAGACCCCCTACTCCGCACTGGCGCTGGCAGAGCTTGCCAATCGCGCCGGGATCCCGGCAGGCGTTTTCAGTGTGGTGACCGGTTCAGCGAGCGCGGTCGGCAACGAGCTGACTGGCAACCCGCTGGTACGCAAGCTGTCATTTACCGGCTCAACCGAAATTGGCCGTCAGTTAATGCAGCAGTGCGCCAAAGACATCAAAAAAGTGTCGCTGGAGCTGGGCGGCAATGCGCCGTTTATCGTCTTTGACGATGCCGATCTTGATAAAGCCGTGGAAGGCGCACTGGCATCAAAGTTCCGTAACGCTGGCCAAACCTGTGTCTGCGCCAACCGCCTGTACGTGCAGGACGGCGTGTATGAGCGTTTTGCCGAAAAACTCCAGCAGGCAGTGAGCAAACTGCACCTCGGTGATGGTCTGCAGCCTGACGTCACCACCGGGCCGCTGATCGACGAGAAAGCGGTAGCCAAAGTGCAGGAACACATCGCCGATGCTCTGGATAAAGGCGCGCGCATTATCGCGGGTGGCAAACCTCACGCACTCGGCGGCAACTTCTTCCAGCCCACCATTTTGGTGGATGTGCCTGACAACGCGAAGGTCGCCAAAGAAGAGACGTTCGGCCCGCTGGCTCCGCTGTTCCGGTTTAAGGACGAGGCTGACGTCATCGCTCAGGCTAATGACACTGAGTTTGGTCTGGCCGCCTATTTCTACGCCCGTGATTTGAGCCGCGTCTTTCGCGTTGGCGAAGCGCTGGAATACGGCATTGTCGGGATTAACACCGGCATTATCTCCAACGAAGTCGCCCCGTTTGGGGGAATCAAAGCCTCCGGTCTTGGCCGTGAAGGATCGAAATACGGCATCGAAGACTACTTAGAAATCAAATATATGTGCATCGGCCTTTAATAAAATAAATACTGGAGAACACCTGATGAGCACCAACAAAGAACTTATGCAACGTCGCAGCAACGCCGTTCCCCGTGGCGTAGGACAAATCCACCCTATTTTTGCCGAGCGTGCAGAAAACTGTCGAGTCTGGGACGTTGAAGGCCGTGAATTCCTCGATTTTGCTGGCGGTATTGCGGTGCTGAACACCGGCCACCTGCACCCGCAGATCGTCTCTGCGGTAGAAGCACAGTTGAAAAAGCTGTCCCATACCTGTTTCCAGGTGCTGGCCTATGAGCCGTACCTGGAGCTGTGCGAAATCATGAATAAGAAAGTGCCGGGCGATTTCGCCAAAAAAACCCTGCTGGTGACAACCGGCTCGGAAGCGGTGGAAAACGCGGTGAAAATCGCCCGCGCCGCCACCAAACGAACCGGCACTATCGCCTTCAGCGGCGCTTACCACGGTCGTACCCACTACACCCTGTCGCTGACCGGGAAAGTAAACCCGTACTCTGCAGGAATGGGGTTGATGCCGGGCCACGTGTACCGTGCGCTTTATCCTTGCCCGCTGCACGGCATCAGTGAAGACGATGCTATCGCCAGCATTCACCGTATCTTCAAAAATGATGCCGCTCCGGAAGACGTTGCCGCCATCGTGATTGAGCCCGTCCAGGGCGAAGGTGGTTTTTACGCCGCCTCTCCTGCTTTTATGCAACGTCTGCGCGCCATTTGTGACGAGCACGGCATCATGCTGATTGCCGATGAAGTACAGAGCGGCGCGGGCCGTACCGGTACGCTGTTCGCTATGGAGCAGATGGGCGTTGCGCCCGATCTCACCACCTTCGCCAAATCTATCGCCGGTGGCTTCCCGCTGGCGGGAGTGACCGGGCGCGCCGAAGTCATGGACGCAATCCCACCGGGCGGTCTGGGCGGTACCTATGCCGGTAACCCGATTGCCTGTGCCGCCGCACTGGCGGTACTGAATATTTTCGAACAGGAAAATCTGCTGCAAAAAGCCAACGACCTGGGGCAAACCCTGTGCGAAGGCCTGCTGGCTATCGCGGAAACCCACCGCGAGATTGGCGATGTACGCGGGCTGGGAGCGATGATCGCAATCGAACTGTTTGAAGACGGCGATCACACGAAACCAGACGCCAAACTGACCGCGGAAATCGTCGCGCGTGCGCGCGATAAAGGGCTGATCCTGCTCTCCTGCGGACCTTACTACAACGTACTGCGCATTCTTGTCCCACTGACCATTGAAGATGCCCAAATCCGCCAGGGGCTGGACATTATCGCTCAGTGTTTTGCCGAAGCGAAGCAGGGTTAACACCGCATTCGACCAATAAAAAACGCAATCCTCAGGCCGGATAAGGCGGAGCCGCCATCCGGCAGACAGGGTCAATAACAATAAATACGCGTGCCCCGGCGCGGGAATGCCGGGGTGCTCTCCCAAGTGAAATACTTTCGAGAGGTTTAAAAGATGGGGCAAGTGTCACAATCACATGATTTAGGGGGCGGGCTGAAATCACGCCACGTCACCATGCTGTCTATTGCCGGGGTTATCGGCGCAAGTTTGTTTGTGGGTTCAAGCGTGGCGATTGCAGAAGCCGGTCCCGCAGTATTACTGGCCTATCTGTTCGCCGGATTGCTGGTGGTGATGATTATGCGCATGCTGGCCGAAATGGCCGTTGCCACCCCGGATACCGGTTCCTTTTCCACCTACGCCGATAAGGCCATCGGGCCGTGGGCGGGTTATACCATCGGCTGGCTGTACTGGTGGTTCTGGGTGTTGGTTATCCCACTGGAAGCGAATATCGCCGCCATCATTCTGCACTCCTGGGTTCCAGGCATTCCTATCTGGCTGTTTTCTCTGGTTATCACGTTGGCATTAACCGGCAGTAATTTGCTGAGCGTCAAAAATTACGGTGAGTTCGAGTTCTGGCTGGCGCTGTGCAAAGTGATTGCCATTCTGGCGTTTATCACTCTCGGTGCGGTGGCGATTAGCGGTTTCTACCCCTATGCCGAGGTCAGCGGAGTTTCGCGCCTGTGGGATCAGGGCGGCTTCATGCCCAACGGCTTTGGCGCGGTGATCAGCGCGATGCTAATCACCATGTTCTCCTTTATGGGTGCAGAGATTGTTACCATCGCCGCCGCCGAGTCCGATACCCCGGATAAGCACATCGTCCGCGCCACCAACTCGGTTATCTGGCGTATCTCCATCTTCTATCTGTGCTCTATTTTCGTGGTCGTCGCGCTGATTCCGTGGAACATGCCGGGACTGAAAGAGGTGGGCTCTTATCGCTCGGTGCTGGAGTTACTGCATATCCCACACGCGAAGCTGATCATGGACTGTGTCATATTGCTGTCGGTAACCAGTTGTCTGAACTCCGCGCTGTATACGTCCTCGCGTATGCTTTACTCCCTGAGCCGTCGTGGCGATGCTCCCGCCTTTATGGGTAAAACGAACCGGAGTAAAACGCCTTATGTGGCGGTGTTGCTGTCTACGGGTGCCGCGTTCCTCACCGTGGTGGTCAACTATTACGCCCCGGCCAAGGTGTTCAAATTCCTGATCGACAGCTCCGGCGCCATCGCCCTGCTGGTTTATCTGGTGATTGCAATTTCCCAACTGCGGATGCGCAAAATCCTGCTGGCGCGAGGCGGTGAAATTAAACTGAAAATGTGGCTCTATCCGTGACTTACCTGGCTGGTAATCGCCTTTATTATCTTTGTGCTGGTGGTGATGCTCTTTCGCCCAGCTCAACAACTGGAAGTTATCTCTACCGGGTTGTTAGCCATAGGAATTATTTGCACCGTGCCTATTATGTCACGCTGGAAAAAACTGCTATCGTGGCAAAAAGCACCGTTGCAAAATACGCATTAAACCTTTTCCCGGCGCAGGCCGGGAAAACCGTTCAGGAGTAAGACCATGACCGCCATTCCCCAACCGACGGCCATTGATGGATACCGCTGGCTGAAAAACGACATCATCCGCGGTGTGTATCAGCCTGATGAAAAACTGCGTATGAGCCTGCTGACCTCACGCTATGAGCTTGGCGTGGGACCGTTACGCGAAGCGCTTTCGCAGTTGGTTGCCGAGCGGCTGGTCACGGTGGTCAATCAGAAAGGGTATCGTGTCGCCCCAATGTCCGAACAGGAGTTGCTCGATATTTTCGATGCCCGCGCAAATATGGAAGCCATGCTGGTCGCGCTGGCCATTGAACGCGGCGGCGACGCCTGGGAAGCTGAAATCCTGGCGCGGGCGCATATGCTCGGCAAGCTTGAAGCCGTTGACGCCAGTGAACAGATGCTCGACGAGTGGGATCAGCGCCATCAGGCTTTTCACTCGGCAATTGTCGCTGGCTGCGGTTCACAGTATCTGCTGCAAATGCGCGAACGGCTATTCGATTTGGCGGCGCGCTACCGGTTTATCTGGCTGCGAAAGACGGTGCTGTCGGTGGAGATGTTGGAAGATAAACACGATCAGCACCAAACGCTGACCGAAGCAATTCTGGCACGCGATGCTGCACGTGCCAGCGAATTAATGCGCCAGCACCTGCTGACGCCCATTCCGATTATTCAACAAGCGATGTCCGGCAAATTGCTGGCGCAATAAGCCTGAACTTTCTTATTGTTCTGGAATACGCAAAACCTGCCCTGGATAAATTTTATCCGGGCTTTTCAGCATCGGTTTATTCGCTTCAAATATCTGGTTATACAGGTTGGCGTTACCGTATACCTGTTTGGCAATAGCGCTCAGGGTATCTCCTGATTTTACGGTATAAAACTGGCTTTCACTCGCCGGCGCAGAAGTTTTTACCTGATCGTCGACGCTGGCAATACCAGAGATATTACCAATCGCAATCAAGATTTTTTCTTTCGCTTCCTGACTTAATCCATCGCCAGAAACGGTGGCTTTACCTTCGTTAATTTGGACGTTCACTTTATCCGCATCCGGGATGCCCGTTTTGTTCAGGTGTTCCTGTACCTTTTTTGCCAGATCGGCAGTGTCATGGTTGCCAGTAACCGCATCCCACAGTTTTTCACCCGCATCTTTTACAAAATTAAAGAGTCCCATATCCACCTCGGTAGTTAACAATCAACACCAGGAAGTGTAGCAGAGGAGAAAGGAGCGCAAAGAAAACGGCGCCAGAGCGCCGTAGTAGAAAAGTAATTAGTTACGCGTTTGTATCCAGAAGGCGTGGATCAGACCCGGGATGTAGCCCAGCAGCGTCAGAACAATATTGAGGATAAATGCCCAGCCGAACCCCTTCCCCAGCAGCACGCCAAGCGGGGGCAGAATAATAGTAAAAACGATTCTCCAGAAACCCATACATACTCCATACAAGCAAAAAGTTACTCATTGTTTAAAAAGAGATTTTATCTCTAAGCATAGTCAGTGTACCTAACTCTGCCAGCCTTCCCCTGCTGTTTTACCCTCCTTTACGCTCTTTACGCTGGCGTACGTTGACCGTTTATTTTAGAATAAGCTTAATTTAGAATATACTTAAATACATATGACTGAACTTGAACAACTCCAGGCCAGCGCTGAGCAGGCTGCCGCCCTGCTAAAAGCGATGAGTAACCCGAAAAGGTTGCTGATTTTGTGCATGCTCTGCGGCTCACCCGGTACCAGCGCGGGCGAATTAGCCCGTGTTACCGGCCTGAGTCCTTCCGCCACTTCGCAGCATCTGGCGCGTATGCGTGAAGAGGGCCTGATAGACAGCCAACGCGATGCCCAGCGCATCCTGTACTCCATCAAAAATGCGGCCGTGAATTCACTGATCGCCACATTAAAAACACTGTATTGCCCATAAGGAGCCATCATGACCATTGGGACGATTTCCCCGCGCGAGGCGCAGACGCTGGTCGCACAAGGCGCAAAACTGATTGATATCCGCGATGCTGACGAGTATCTGTACGAGCATATTCCGGAGGCGCATCTGGTACCATTATCTACGCTAGAGCAGGGATCGCTGCCTGCGAATTTACGCGCCGGGCAGGTGATTTTTCACTGCCAGTCAGGCAAACGTACACAAAACGCGGCGACAAAACTGAACGCTATTGCCGCGCCTGCGCAGGTCTGGTTGTTGGAAGGTGGCATTGACGGCTGGAAAGCCGCAGGTTTTCCGGTGGCAAAAGATCGTTCACAACCGTTACCACTGATGCGCCAGGTGCAGATAGCCGCCGGCAGCCTTGCCTTACTCGGCGTCATTCTGGGCTACACCGTTAGCAGCGCCTTCTTCCTGCTGAGCGGTTTTGTGGGCGCCGGGCTAATACTCGCTGGCGTGACCGGCTTTTGCGGCATGGCGCGATTGCTGGATATCATGCCCTGGAACCGACGTACTCATTAAGCGGTAATCATTGAAACTGCACTGTACCCGCTGATTGACGTGATCTATGGTGAGTTCTGCGATAAATAAAGGAGAGCAATATGTTTAAACCTGGCGATCTGGTTCAACCACGCATGGGTGGACCTAAACTGAAAGTTGTCGAAGTCAATGGCGATCACATTGTGGCGGTACACGCCAGTAATGAAAGCGGCGAAAAATTCACGCTGAAAGCAGCTGACGTGACGCGATATACCGAAGAGGGTGATTTTGGCGTTTGCTGAAAATAAGCGGTGAGGTCGCCCTCACCGCATTAATAATCAGATCAAAAAGTCATCAAGAGATTTACCGGCAGCCAGTGCCTGGGCAATTGGCTTCGGTGTGCGACCTTGTCCGGTCCATGTTTTTGTTTCACCATTGAGATCGGTAAAACGATATTTCGCCGGGCGCGGCTGACGTTTTTTAACTGAACCTGCCGTCGCAGGCGTCATGCTCAGTAGCTCTTCCGGATTGATCCCGTCTGCCTGCATCAGCGCCAGCAAAGTATTAATTTTTTCCTGCTGTTCTGCACGTTGGCGCTGTAGTTGTTCTTCTTCATCGCGGCGTTCTTTGGTCACTACCCTGAATTTTTCAAGCATATCTTCCAGCACATCAACGGAAAATTCACGAGCCATTGCACGCAGCGAGCGGATATTATTTAAGTTTTTTAACATTGAACTCATATTAACAAAACCTCTTTAACGTAAAACATAAAAACGGTATTACCCTAAATATTGTATGCAACTGCTTATTATATTTCCAGTCTAATTTATTCGCATATTACTAATCAAAAAAGCTAATTCGTGTATTTATTGCATCCATTTTGATATCGCCTATGCGATATATTCTATTCCTCTGCTAGTCGCTATAAATATACCTGCAAGGAGTCTCAGGGTATCAGTCGAGAAACAGGCCACAACATCGCGCGGAGCCGGTGCGTATACATATTGCACATTAGTCAACATTGAGAAAAGGAGCGCAAAAAATTCAGAAAAACAAGTTTCCATAACCCATTGATCTAAAATGCCTTTAATTAAATCAGCAACGAAAATACCAAAACGAACAAAAAACAAACCATTGCAGAGCATTTTATCGACAAAAAGGTAATAAATAAAAACTTTAAGCTAGTTGCTAGTTATTATCCAGGCAGATATCCTATTCAAACGCGAAAGCAGCAAGACAAATCACTAGCAAGAAGGTATTCAAAACCTTTTTTTCCCTTTTTACAAGGAGCATTAACATGTTCTCTCCGCAGTCACGCTTGCGTCATGCAGTAGCAGACACGTTCGCGATGGTTGTTTATTGTTCTGTCGTGAACATGTTGATCGAAATATTCCTTTCAGGAATGAGCTTCGAACAGTCTCTGTACTCCAGACTGGTGGCTATCCCCGTCAACATCCTGATCGCGTGGCCATACGGCATGTATCGCGATTTGTTTATGCGCGCGGCGCGTAAAGCCACGCAGGCAGGATGGGGGAAAAATCTGGCGGACGTGCTGGCTTATGTCACCTTCCAGTCACCAGTGTATATGATTATTCTTTTGACGGTTGGCGCCGACTGGCACCAGATTACGGCTGCAGTAAGTTCGAACATCGTGGTATCAATGCTGATGGGCGCGGTCTATGGCTACTTTCTTGATTATTGCCGCCGCCTGTTTAAGGTCAGCAGCTATCACCAGGCTAAAGCCTGACAGATCTCTTCGCGACTGGCCCTGCCAGTCGCATTATTAGTTTGAACTAACGTCGCCAAACAACCCACTCAGATAACGCTCAAGCGCAATTCGCGAACTGAAGCCGTGCGGAATACCATAATGTTCGTGAGTCTCTCCGGCTAAATATAGCGGGAATTGCTGGTAGTGATCGCAGGTTTTAATATCCGTCGCAGGTTCCGCCAGCGAAGAGCTGCGCTCTTTTAGCGTGGGATGGATAACTAATGCGGTACGTCCCATACGTGCTTCACGGTTAACGTACACATAATTTTCGCCACGACGATAGCCGTACGTTTTTTGCGTCACTACATCGACGGTAAAGCCCACTTTTTCAAGTACGCGCGCCACCTCATCAGGTCGTAAATACATATATTTTCCTCGTTATCTTTTTTACTGCGGGCTTACCTTACCTGATTCAGCATTAGCAACGCTTTCAGAAAAGTCCATAAACGAGTGGCGATGGTGGGACGAATATCTTAAGAACCGCGCAGATTTATGTCAGCGCCATCCGCAATTGATACGCCGCCTGCTGCGCCATTTCCACCGAGCTGATGTTGGTAAACGACAGCAATATTCCTCCCTTTCCTGCTGAAGTTATTCGCCAGCGGCTTAACGCCTGAACCGCCAGCCCGGCCTGATTCGCTTTGCGCACTAGCGCAACATCATCTCCGTCGACAGTTATCACCAACTGAATCCCTCCTTCCTGAGGAATGACGTTAAATCCTTGTTCGCTCAGCGCGTTTTCCATCCATTGACGTCGCAGGGCATAATTCTGGCGCATACGTTTTAAGTGCCGCCAGAAGTGGCCATCTTGCATAAAATCCGCCAGCGTTTGCTGCCATAAAACCGGAACGCTACAGGCCGTTAGCGCCGCCTGCTGACGAAAATGTTCGACCTGAGTCAGGGGTACCGCCAGCCATGCCGTGCGCAAAGCCGGAAACATCGATTTGCTGAACGTTCCGGCATAAATCACCCGCTGGGGCGCATCCAGACTTTTTAGCGGCGGCAACGGTTTACCGTGGTAGCGAAATTCACTGTCGTAATCATCTTCAATGATCCACGCCTGCGCCCGAGTCGCCCATTCAAGCAGTTGGTGGCGACGGTCTAATGACAGGGCGACGCCCAGCGGACTTTGGTGTGCGGGTGTGAGCAGCACAAAACGCGCCTGCGGGTAGTCACGGATCCCAGCACAGACATCCAGACCATCGGCATCAACCGACACCGGCATCAGCTCAATGCGCTCCTGAGCCACCACGGGGTGAATCAACGGAAAGCCAGGATCTTCGACCCACATCCCCTCACCGGGTTGAGACAGAGCGCGCAGGATTAACGTCATTGATGCCGCGTAACCTGAAGTAATAAAAATCTGCTCCGGCTGGCACTCAATACTGCGTGAGACGCGCAGGTAATCGACAATCGCCTGACGTAAAACCCGTTCGCCGCAAACATCGCCCACGGCCAGGTCAAAACGCGTTTGGGTGCGTAAACGCCGCCCCATCACCCGCGCCCAGACGTCCCGCGGGAAGAGATCGAGTGCGGGTAATCCCATCTGAAAAGGCTGCGGCCTGGGGTTTTCTCCGGCGAAGATGGCGGGAGACACAGGTGCGTTTTCCGGTCGCAGTTGCTCACTGACAAATGTTCCTGCCTGCCCGCGTCGCGCGAGCCAGCCCTGCGCCACCAGATCTGCAAAGGCATTTTCCACCGTCGAACGTGATACCCCCAGCTCCTGGGCCCAGGTCCGACTGGAGGGCAATCTTGTGCCTGGCTTTAGTTCACCTTTCTCAATGGCGTTTTTTAACTGACGGGCAATTTGCTGATAGCGTGGCATTTATGGTCTGCTTTTTTGGCAACAATATGGCTCTCTGTAGCAGTCCATTATAGTGCTACATTGCGGGTCATCCAAACGAGGAGAAATACCATGACAATGTTACGCCAGCCCTATTATGAACTCAGTCCTGAAATCTATAACGCTTTGGTTCAGGCCAGCAAAGCGCTGGAAAACTGCGCGCTGGAACCTACGCTGACGGAACTGATTTACCTGCGAGTCTCGCAAATCAACAGCTGCGCCTTTTGCCTAGAAATGCACAGTAAGGCGCTGCGCAAATCCGGTGTTGCGCAGGCCAAACTGGACGCGCTGGCAGGCTGGCGGGTGAGTCATCACTTCAGCGAGCAGGAGCGTGCGGCGCTGGCGTGGGCCGAATCCGTCACCCATATAGCCAGCACCCATGCCGAAGATGACGTTTATCTGCCGCTGCTCGACCATTTTAGCGCGAAAGAGATTAGCGATTTGACGTTTGCTATTAGCCTGATGAACTGCTTTAACCGTCTGGCGGTAGGGATGCGCATGTGATTCTGCGCTGCCGGATGGCGACATAAACGCCATCCGGCAACCTGCCATAGTTTCTATCACCTCCTCCGTCACGCTCATCACCCATGCCCTCATCAATCTAAAATTACCATATCTTGTATGGTTGAATCTTTTTAAAACTACATCTAGTATCTCCTCTATCAAGACACACACAACCTGACGCCCTCTATCGCGTCATTCTTTTACTTTTAGATGGAAATACGAATAATGCGCATTGTTATTTACACTCGTAACAACTGTGTTCAGTGCCACGCCACTAAGCGGGCGATGGAAAGCCGCGGGTTTGACTTTGAGATGGTAAACGTCGATTTACACCCCGATATGGCTGATCGCCTGCGCGATCAAGGCTTTCGTCAGTTACCGGTCGTGGTCGCAGGGGAAACCAGTTGGTCAGGATTTCGCCCGGACATGATCAACCGTCTGCGCCCGGCTCCTCAAGTGGCCAGCGCATGAGTCAGCTCGTCTACTTTTCCAGCAGCTCCGAAAATACGCACCGCTTCATGCAGCGTCTGGGGCTGCCTGCCATCCGCATTCCGCTTAACGAACGCGAGCGGATCCGGGTAGACGAACCTTACATTTTAATCGTGCCCTCCTACGGTGGCGGCGGTACAGCTGGCGCGGTCCCGAGACAGGTGATCCGCTTTTTAAACGATACGCACAACCGGGCGTTAATCCGTGGAGTGATCGCCTCCGGCAATCGCAATTTCGGGGACGCCTACGGTCGCGCGGGTGATGTCATCTCACAAAAATGCGGCGTGCCGTGGCTCTATCGCTTTGAGCTGATGGGCACCCAAAGCGATATCGACAACGTGCAAAAAGGAGTGAGCGAATTTTGGCAACGACAACCACAGAACGTGTAGAACAGCAGACGCTGGATTATCACGCCCTGAACGCCATGCTGAATCTGTACGATAAGGCCGGGCGCATTCAGTTCGCCAAAGACCATCAGGCGGTGGAGGCATTCTTTACCGCCCACGTCCGCCCCAACTCGGTGGCGTTTGCCAGCCAGCAGGCGCGTCTGGACACGTTGGTGGATGAAGGCTATTACGATGCCAGCGTGTTAGCCCGCTACGATCGCGCGTTTGTGCTGAAGCTATTCGCCCACGCCCACGCCAGCGGATTCCGTTTCCAGACGTTCCTCGGCGCATGGAAGTTCTACACCAGCTATACGCTGAAAACGTTCGACGGGAAGCGCTATCTCGAAGACTTTGAGGATCGCGTAACGATGGTGGCGCTCACGCTGGCGCAGGGCGATGAAGCGCTCGCTCTGCAACTGACCGATGAAATGCTCTCCGGGCGTTTTCAACCCGCCACGCCAACCTTTTTAAACTGCGGTAAACAGCAACGCGGCGAGCTGGTTTCCTGCTTCCTGTTACGCATTGAAGACAACATGGAGTCAATTGGACGGGCGGTCAACTCGGCGCTGCAACTCTCCAAACGCGGCGGCGGCGTGGCATTTTTGCTCTCTAACCTGCGTGAGGCAGGTGCCCCCATTAAGCGCATTGAGAACCAGTCCTCTGGGGTGATCCCGGTAATGAAAATGCTGGAGGATGCGTTTTCTTATGCGAATCAATTAGGGGCGCGTCAGGGTGCAGGCGCGGTGTATCTGCACGCGCATCATCCGGATATTTTGCGTTTTCTCGATACCAAACGTGAAAACGCCGACGAGAAAATCCGTATCAAAACGCTCTCGCTT
Organism: Citrobacter sp. 21OH12SH02A-Citro; assembly: GCF_027919895.1. Lineage (NCBI taxonomy): Bacteria > Pseudomonadati > Pseudomonadota > Gammaproteobacteria > Enterobacterales > Enterobacteriaceae > Citrobacter > Citrobacter sp. 21OH12SH02A-Citro. The sequence goes on along the minus strand of NZ_CP114801.1, from coordinate 1,080,102 downwards.
GGTGTGGTGATCCCGGATGTCACCTTCCAGTTAGCCAAAGAAAATGCCCAAATGGCGCTGTTTTCACCGTATGACGTGGAACGCATTTACGGCAAACCATTCGGTGATATCGCCGTAACTGAACGGTATGACGAACTGGTTGCCGACAAACGAGTGCGCAAAAAATACATTAACGCCCGCGATTTCTTCCAGCGGCTGGCCGAGATCCAGTTCGAGTCCGGCTACCCTTACATCATGTTTGAAGACACGGTGAATCGCGCCAATCCGATTGCCGGTCGAATCAATATGAGCAACCTGTGCTCGGAGATTTTGCAGGTTAATAGCGCTTCCACCTACGATGAAAACCTCAATTACGCACAAACAGGGCACGATATCTCCTGCAACCTCGGCTCGTTGAATATTGCTCATACCATGGATTCGCCAGACTTTGGGCGCACCGTGGAAACGGCGGTTCGCGGTTTAACGGCCGTTTCGGACATGAGCCATATCCGCAGCGTACCCTCAATTGAGGCCGGGAACAGCGCATCGCACGCCATCGGTCTTGGGCAGATGAACCTGCACGGGTATCTGGCACGGGAAGGTATCGCCTACGGTTCACCTGAAGGGCTGGATTTCACCAATCTCTATTTCTACACCATCACCTGGCATGCGCTGAATACGTCGATGAAGCTCGCCCGCGAGCGCGGCAAAACCTTTGCCGGATTCAGACAGTCCCGCTACGCCAGCGGTGAGTATTTTAACCAGTATCTGCAGGGCGACTGGCAGCCAAAAACCGCCAAGGTTCGCACACTGTTTGCCACCAGCGGCATTATGCTGCCAACGCGCGAAATGTGGTCGCAGCTGCGTGAAGATGTCATGCGCTACGGCATTTATAACCAGAATTTACAAGCGGTTCCGCCAACGGGTTCTATCTCCTACATCAACCATGCGACATCAAGCATTCACCCGATCGTGTCAAAAGTGGAGATTCGCAAAGAGGGCAAAACCGGGCGCGTTTACTACCCTGCCCCGTTTATGACCAATGAGAATCTGGCCTTGTATCAGGACGCCTACGAGATTGGTCCACAAAAAATCATTGATACCTACGCTGAAGCAACGCGGCATGTCGATCAGGGGCTTTCACTGACGCTCTTTTTCCCCGATACCGCCACCACTCGCGATATCAACAAAGCGCAGATTTACGCCTGGCGTAAGGGCATCAAATCGCTGTATTACATCCGACTACGCCAGTTGGCGCTGGAAGGAACCGAAATCGAAGGTTGCGTGTCATGCGCGCTGTAAGGAGGACAACATGACATTATCCCGCGTGAGTGCCATCAACTGGAACAAGATTGAGGATGATAAAGATCTCGAGGTTTGGAATCGCCTGACCAGTAACTTCTGGCTACCGGAAAAGGTCCCGCTCTCCAACGATATCCCGGCCTGGCAAACGTTGAACGCCGCCGAACAGCAGCTGACTATCCGCGTTTTTACCGGGCTGACGCTGCTCGACACTATTCAGAACATAGCCGGTGCACCTGCATTGATGGCCGATTCGTTAACGCCGCATGAAGAGGCGGTGCTATCGAATATCAGCTTTATGGAAGCGGTGCACGCCCGTTCGTACAGCTCAATTTTCTCCACTCTTTGCCAGACCAAAGACGTGGATGCGGCTTACGCGTGGAGTGAAGAAAATACCCCACTCCAGCGCAAGGCGCAGATCATTTTGACACATTACGCCAGCGACGAACCGTTGAAGAAAAAAATTGCCAGCGTGTTTCTGGAATCCTTCCTGTTCTATTCCGGCTTCTGGTTGCCAATGTATTTCTCCAGCCGCGGAAAACTGACCAATACCGCCGATCTCATTCGTCTGATCATTCGTGATGAAGCCGTTCACGGGTATTACATTGGTTATAAATATCAAAAAGGTCTGGAGCACATTTCTGAATCCGCACGCGAGGAGTTAAAGAATTTTGCCCTCGATCTGCTGATGGAATTGTATGATAACGAAGCGCGTTATACGGAAGAATTGTATGCAGAAACCGGCTGGGTGGATGACGTCAAAGCCTTCCTTTGCTACAACGCCAATAAGGCATTAATGAATTTGGGGTATGAGGCATTATTCCCGCCAGAAATGGCGGAGGTTAACCCGGCAATCCTTGCTGCGCTGTCGCCCAACGCTGACGAAAACCACGATTTCTTCTCAGGTTCCGGCTCATCATACGTGATGGGAAAAGCTGTCGAAACCGAAGACGACGACTGGAATTTCTAGCACTCATTTCCGCGGGAAATACCGTACATTTTTCGCGGAAATATTTTAACAGGATCACACTTTTGTCGTGCAAATATAATTGTGTGATCTACACTCAATATCAGCCGCATTATTCGCCTGCATTTCAGCAATTCAGGCGACTTTTCATTGCCATTTACAAAAAATATTACCCCATTCACATTCGCGCTCAGCCCTTATATCACGGGAAGTCCCGCCACATGGCCTTCAGCAATATTCGTGCCACAAACAAATTCAGGGTTGTCTCAGATTCTCAGTATGTTAGGGTAGAAAAAGGTCACTATTTCCATCAGGTAATATATCGATATAAACAAATAACAGGAATCATTCTATTGCATGGCAATTAAATTAGAAGTTAAAAATCTCTATAAGATATTTGGAGAGCATCCGCAGAGAGCCTTCAAATATATTGAAAAAGGACTTTCAAAAGAGCAGATTCTGGATAAAACAGGGCTATCGCTTGGCGTTAAGAACGCCAGTCTGGCCATTGAAGAAGGCGAGATATTTGTCATCATGGGATTATCCGGTTCGGGTAAATCCACAATGGTACGCCTTCTCAATCGCCTGATTGAACCCACCCGCGGGCAAGTATTGATTGACGGCGTAGACATCGCCCGGATATCCGATGCAGAGCTTCGCGAGGTGCGCAGAAAAAAGATTGCGATGGTTTTCCAGTCCTTTGCCCTGATGCCGCACATGACGGTCCTGGACAATACGGCATTCGGCATGGAATTAGCCGGTGTTGGCGCGGATGAACGTCGTGAAAAAGCGTTAGATGCGCTGCGTCAGGTTGGTCTGGAGAATTATGCTCACGGATACCCGGATGAACTTTCCGGAGGGATGCGCCAGCGTGTGGGCCTCGCCCGTGCATTAGCCATTAACCCTGACATCTTATTAATGGATGAGGCCTTTTCTGCCCTCGATCCGTTAATTCGTACCGAGATGCAGGATGAACTGGTAAAACTACAGGCGAAACATCAACGTACCGTGGTCTTTATTTCCCACGATCTCGACGAAGCTATGCGTATTGGCGACAGAATTGCCATTATGCAAAACGGTGAAGTGGTCCAGGTCGGCACGCCAGATGAAATCCTGAATAATCCGGCCAATGATTATGTACGCACCTTCTTCCGCGGCGTTGATATTAGCCAGGTCTTTAGTGCCAAGGATATTTCACGTCGTAGCCCTGAAGGTTTAATTCGTAAAACGCCCGGGGTCGGTCCACGTTCAGCGCTGCAATTATTGCAGGACAAAGATCGAGAATATGGTTACGTGATCGAGCGCGGCAATAAATTCGTCGGCGTTGTCTCTATCGACTCTTTAAAAACAGCATTAAGTCAGGCGCAAGGTATTGAAGCGGCATTGATCGATGAGCCGTTAGCCGTGGATGCGCAAACTCCTCTCAGCGAGTTGCTTTCTCATGTCGGCCAGGCCCCGTGCGCGGTGCCGGTTGTTGATGAGGAACAACAGTATGTGGGCATCATTTCAAAACGCATGCTGTTACAGGCTTTAGATCGTGAGGGGGCAAACAATGGCTGATCAAACCAATCCGTGGGATACCACACCAGCGGCCGACAGTGCCGCACAAACCGCCGATGCCTGGAGTACGCCATCAGGCGCGCCAGCTGACGGCGGTGGCGCAGACTGGCTGACCAGCGCACCCGCGCCGGCGCCAGAGCATTTCAATATTATGGATCCGTTCCATAAAACGCTGATCCCGCTGGATAGCTGGGTCACAGAAGGGATCGACTGGGTCGTTACCCATTTCCGTCCGGTCTTCCAGGGCATTCGAGTCCCGGTGGATTATATTCTCAACGGCTTCCAGCAGCTTCTGTTGGGTATGCCTGCCCCGGTGGCGATTATCCTGTTCGCTCTGATTGCCTGGCAGATTTCCGGCGTTGGAATGGGCGTTGCTACGCTGATTTCATTGATTGCAATCGGGGCCATCGGCGCGTGGTCGCAGGCCATGATCACCCTGGCGCTGGTACTAACCGCGCTGCTGTTCTGCGTGGTGATCGGTCTACCCATGGGGATCTGGTTGGCGCGCAGTCCACGGGCGGCAAAAATTGTTCGTCCGCTGCTGGACGCCATGCAAACCACACCGGCGTTCGTCTATCTGGTGCCGATCGTCATGCTGTTTGGTATTGGTAACGTCCCGGGCGTGGTGGTGACGATTATCTTCGCCCTGCCGCCAATCGTGCGTCTGACCATTCTGGGGATTAACCAGGTGCCAGCCGACTTGATTGAAGCCTCGCGCTCATTTGGCGCCAGCCCGCGTCAGATGCTGTTTAAAGTGCAGCTCCCGCTGGCGATGCCTACCATTATGGCCGGGGTCAACCAGACGCTGATGCTGGCGCTCTCAATGGTCGTCATCGCGTCGATGATCGCCGTCGGCGGACTGGGTCAGATGGTTCTGCGCGGAATCGGTCGTCTGGATATGGGGCTTGCCACCGTCGGCGGGGTTGGGATCGTGATCCTCGCCATCATTCTCGACCGCCTGACGCAGGCTGTCGGTCGCGACGCCCGTAGCCGTGGCAACCGTCGCTGGTACACCACCGGTCCCGTAGGGCTTATCACTCGCCCATTCACGAAGTAATTCACCCGTTGCCCGGTGGCGCATTGCTTACCGGGCCTATACGTCCCTCCAATAATTAAGGAACAACGATGCGACAGAACGTCATTATTGCCACAGCGTTTGCCACCCTTGTCTCCACCAGCACTTTCGCTGCCGATCTGCCAGGCAAAGGCATCACTGTACAGCCAATCCAGAGCACTATCTCTGAAGAATCCTTCCAGACGCAACTGGTCGCCCGTGCGCTGGAGAAACTGGGTTATACCGTTAACAAAACAAGCGAAGTTGACTACAACGTCGGCTATACCTCCATTGCCTCTGGCGATGCAACTTTTACCGCTGTGAACTGGCAGCCGCTGCATGATGATATGTATGCCGCAGCGGGCGGAGACAAAAAGTTCTATCGCGAGGGGGTATTCGTTACGGGTGCCGCGCAAGGTTATCTGATCGATAAAAAAACCGCTGAGCAGTATAAAATCACCAACATTGCCCAGTTAAAAGATCCGAAGATCGCCAAAATCTTTGACACCAACGGCGACGGAAAAGCAGACATGATGGGCTGCTCGCCGGGCTGGGGCTGCGAAGCGGTGATCAACCACCAGAACAAAGCCTTCGATCTGGAAAAAACCGTCGAGGTCAGCCACGGTAACTATGCGGCGATGATGGCTGACACCATTACCCGCTTTAAAGAAGGCAAACCCATTCTTTACTACACCTGGACACCGTACTGGGTGAGCGACGTTATGAAACCGGGTAAAGATGTGGTCTGGCTGCAGGTGCCGTTCTCTTCCCTGCCAGGCGAGCAGAAAGACATTGATACCAAGCTGCCTAACGGCGCCAACTACGGCTTCCCGGTGAACACTATGCATATCGTCGCCAACAAAGCCTGGGCGGAGAAAAACCCGGCTGCGGCGAAACTGTTTGCCGTCATGAAGCTGCCGCTGGCGGATATCAACGCGCAGAACGCGATGATGCACGACGGGAAAGCATCTGAAGCCGACGTACAGGGTCACGTTGACGGCTGGATCAAAGCCCACCAGCAACAGTTTGATGGCTGGGTGAAAGAAGCGCTGGCTGCGCAGAAATAACCCCCTCGTAGGTCTGATAAGCCTAGCGCCATCACACCAATGCCGGATGGTGGCGCGATGCGCCTTATCCGGCCTACACGCCCTCCTCCCAACCGCACAATCCATCACCCAACAAATCAGCAACATTTAATCACTTACGTTATGATTGTTTTCTGCAACCCATTTTTCAGTTGAAAACCATGACGAAAACCACTCAGGGACTTAGCCCTTCGCTGATCCTGTTAATGTCTATCGCCACCGGCCTCGCCGTCGCCAGTAACTATTACGCGCAGCCGCTGCTCGACACCATCGCACGTAACTTTTCGCTATCGGCCAGTACCGCTGGCTTTATCGTCACCGCGGCCCAACTCGGCTATGCCGCCGGCCTGCTGTTTTTAGTACCGCTTGGCGATATGTTTGAACGCCGGATGCTGATCGTCTCCATGACGCTGTTAGCAGCAGGCGGCATGCTTATTACCGCCAGCAGCCAGTCGCTGGGCATGCTGATCCTCGGCACCGCCCTGACCGGGTTGTTCTCGGTAGTGGCACAGATTCTGGTTCCACTGGCGGCGACGCTTGCCACGCCGGATAAGCGCGGTAAAGTTGTCGGCACCATTATGAGCGGCCTGCTGCTGGGTATCCTGCTGGCGCGCACCGTGGCGGGATTACTGGCCAATCTTGGCGGCTGGCGCACCGTATTTTGGGTCGCATCGATATTAATGGCGCTGATGGCGATTGCGCTGTGGCGCGGTCTGCCGAAGATGAAATCAGATACTCATCTCAACTATCCGCAACTGTTAGGCTCCGTATTCAGCCTGTTTATCCATGATAAATTGCTGCGTACCCGCGCGATGCTGGGCTGCCTGACCTTTGCCAATTTCAGTATTCTCTGGACCTCTATGGCGTTTTTGCTCGCCGCGCCGCCGTTTAACTACTCCGAAGGAACGATCGGGCTGTTTGGCCTGGCAGGGGCCGCAGGGGCGTTAGGCGCGCGTCCGGCAGGTGGTTTTGCCGATAAGGGAAAATCACATCTCACCACGACCACAGGTCTGTTATTACTGCTGCTCTCCTGGTGGGCTATCTGGTTAGGGCATAGTTCCGTACCAATGCTGATTATCGGTATCCTGGTCCTGGACCTCACCGTTCAGGGCGTGCATATCACCAACCAGACGGTTATCTATCGCATTCATCCGAACGCGCGTAATCGCCTGACCGCCGGATACATGACCAGCTATTTTATTGGCGGGGCGGCAGGTTCGCTGATTTCGGCCTCCGCCTGGCAGCATGCCGGTTGGGCTGGCGTTTGTCTGGCCGGTACGACCGTTGCCCTACTCAACCTGTTGGTCTGGTGGCGAGGATATCACCGTCAGGAAGCCGTAAATTAAGCATATAGCGTATGTTTACCGCTGATTGGGCTCCGCAGGGTGTTAAGGAGCCCATCAGTCTGCTAAGGTTATAACTCATTGAACCAAGTTATATTAATTTCGGTAATGAAACCTATAACCCTATGGAAAGCCCGATATCCCAGTCTGAACCCAGTTCTGCGACGCTAACTGAAGGATTCAAAGACAGCCTGCCAATAGTCATCAGCTATATTCCGGTCGCTTTTGCATTTGGTCTCAATGCCACTCGCCTTGGCTTTACTCCGGTTGAAAGCGTGTTTTTCTCCTGCATTATCTATGCGGGAGCCAGCCAGTTTGTCATCACCACAATGCTCGCCGCAGGCAGTTCTTTGTGGGTCACCGCACTGACCGTCATGGCCATGGATGTACGCCATGTTTTGTACGGACCTTCCCTGCGTAGCCGAATCGCCCAGCGACTGAGCAAACCCAAAAGCGCGCTGTGGGCCTTTGGCCTCACCGATGAAGTCTTTGCCGCCGCCACGGCGAAGCTGGTACGGGATAACCGGCGCTGGAGTGAAAACTGGATGATCGGCATTGCGCTATGCTCCTGGGCCTCCTGGGTGTTTGGCACGGTGATCGGCGCGTTTTCCGGTAGTGGTTTACTCAAGGATTACCCGGCAGTTGAAGCCGCGTTGGGCTTCATGCTCCCGGCGCTGTTCATGAGCTTCCTGCTCGCCTCTTTCCAGCGTCAACAAGCACTCTGCGTGACTGCAGCACTGGCCGGCGCGCTGGCTGGCGTCATGCTGTTTTCCATTCCTGCCGCCATCCTTGCAGGCATTGTCTGCGGATGTCTGACGGCTCTTATCCAGTCATTTTGGCAGGGAGGTCCCGATGAGCTATGAGGTCCTGCTGCTTGGCCTGTTGGTCGGCTGCGTTAACTACTGTTTTCGTTATTTGCCGCTCCGTCTTGGAGTGGGGAATGTTCGCCCGACGAAGCGCGGCGCGACGGGCATATTACTCGACACCATTGGCATTGCATCAATTTGCGCCCTGTTGGTGGTGTCTACCGCGCCAGAAGTGATGCACGATTCTCGTCGGTTCGTGCCTACGCTGGTGGGGTTTGTCATACTGGGCGCAAGCTTCTATAAGACCCGCAGCATCATCATTCCAACCTTACTGAGTGCTCTGGGCTATGGATTAGCCTGGAAAATGCTGATTGTCTTATAGATAAAAACAATCATTTTAAATAAATAATACATTTACTTTATTTGTCACTGTCGTTACTATATCGGCTGAAATTAATGAGGTTATACCCAAATGGATAGTTCGTTTACGCCCATTGAACAAATGCTAAAATTTCGCGCCAGCCGCTACGAAGAGTTCCCTTATCAGGAAGTGCTTCTGACTCGTCTATGCATGCACATGCAGGGCAAGCTGCTGGAAAACCGCAATAAGATGCTGAAAGCTCAAGGGATTAACGAGACATTGTTTATGGCGTTGATTACGCTGGAGTCTCAGGAAAACCACAGTATTCAGCCTTCTGAACTGAGTTGCGCGCTTGGCTCGTCACGCACTAACGCAACCCGCATTGCGGATGAGTTAGAAAAACGTGGCTGGATCGAACGTCGCGAAAGCGATAACGATCGCCGCTGTCTGCATCTGCAATTGACCGAGAAAGGCCACGCATTTTTGCAAGAGGTGTTACCGCCTCAGCATAACTGCCTGCATCAGCTTTGGTCATCTCTCAGCACCACCGAAAAAGATCAGCTTGAGCAAATTACCCGTAAACTTCTGACCCGTCTTGACCAGATGGAACAGGATGGCGCGGTATTAGAAGCGTTGCGCTAACGCGCCGACTCGCTCAGAAATCCAGATTTATAAATGAAAAAACCGACAGGCCAGCACGCATACTGCTGGCCTGTCTGATAAACAGGTCGGCTCAGCCGATGTGAAAAAAAGAAGATCGTGGAGAACAACATGAGCGTAAATGCGGAGACTCAAACCCCGCAGCAACCGGTCAAGAAGAATGGCAAACGTAAAAGTATGCTGCTCCTTCTGACCTTGCTCTTTATTATTATTGCCGTGGCATATGGGATTTATTGGTTTTTAGTACTGCGTCATGTCGAAGAGACAGACGATGCGTACGTGGCAGGGAACCAAGTTCAAATCATGGCGCAGGTATCAGGCAGCGTGACGAAAGTCTGGGCTGATAATACTGACTTTGTAAAACAAGGCGATGTGCTGGTCACCCTCGACCAGACAGACGCAAAGCAGGCATTTGAAAAAGCCAAAACTGCGCTGGCTTCCAGCGTGCGTCAGACGCACCAGTTGATGATCAATAGCAAGCAGTTACAGGCAAGCATTGAAGTGCAGAGAACCGCGCTGGCGCAGGCACAAAGCGACTTTAATCGCCGTGTCCCGCTGGGCAACGCCAACCTGATTGGCCGCGAAGAGCTGCAACATGCGCGTGATGCCGTCGCCAGCGCTCAGGCTCAGCTTGATGTGGCTATCCAACAATATAATGCCAACCAGGCGATGATTCTCGGCAGTAAGCTGGAAGACCAGCCCGCCGTGCAACAGGCTGCCACTGAAGTGCGCAATGCCTGGCTGGCGCTGGAACGAACCAGAATCGTCAGCCCAATGACTGGCTATGTTTCCCGTCGTTCCGTGCAGCCGGGAGCGCAAATTAGCCCGACCACGCCGCTGATGGCGGTCGTTCCAGCCACTAACCTGTGGGTGGATGCCAACTTCAAAGAAACACAGCTCGCGCACATGCGTATCGGTCAACCTGCGACCGTTATCAGCGATATTTACGGCGATGACGTGAAATATACCGGTAAGGTTGTCGGGCTGGATATGGGTACGGGCAGCGCCTTTTCCCTGCTGCCAGCACAAAACGCAACGGGTAACTGGATCAAAGTCGTCCAGCGTCTGCCGGTGCGTATTGAACTAGATGCACAGCAGCTGGCGCAGCATCCGCTGCGTATCGGTTTATCTACGCTGGTTACGGTAGATACCTCAAATCGTGACGGACAAATTCTGGCAAGCCAGGTTCGCACCACGCCGGTATCAGAAAGTAATGCACGGGAAATCAACCTTGCTCCGGTCAATAAGATGATCGAAGAGATCGTGCAGGCCAACGCGGGCTAATTCAAAGGTGCGTGTGATGCAACAGCAAAAACCGCTGGAAGGCGCGCAGCTCGTCATTATGACGATCGCGCTGTCCCTGGCGACATTCATGCAGGTGCTGGACTCCACCATTGCTAACGTGGCGATCCCCACTATCGCCGGGAACCTCGGCTCTTCACTGAGCCAGGGTACCTGGGTGATCACCTCATTCGGGGTGGCGAACGCTATCTCGATTCCGATCACCGGCTGGCTGGCAAAGCGCTTTGGCGAAGTAAGGCTATTCATGTGGTCAACTATCGCCTTCGTCATTGCGTCATGGGCATGCGGGATGTCCACCAGCCTGAACATGCTGATTTTCTTCCGCGTAATCCAGGGGATTGTCGCCGGTCCATTAATTCCGCTGTCACAAAGCTTGTTGCTGAATAACTATCCTCCCGCCAAACGTTCTATCGCTCTGGCGCTATGGTCGATGACGGTGATTGTTGCCCCGATATGCGGCCCTATTCTTGGGGGCTATATCAGCGACAACTATCACTGGGGCTGGATATTTTTCATCAACGTGCCAATCGGTGCTGCGGTGGTATTGATGACCCTGCAAACCCTGCGCGGTCGGGAAACCAAAACCGAGCAGCGGCGCATCGATGCCATTGGTCTGGCCCTGCTGGTCATTGGTATCGGCAGCTTGCAGATCATGCTCGACCGCGGCAAAGAGCTGGACTGGTTCGCCTCTCAGGAGATTATCATCCTGACGGTGGTCGCCGTTGTCGCCATCAGCTTCCTGATCGTCTGGGAGCTTACCGACGAGCACCCCATTGTCGACCTCTCGCTGTTTAAGTCGCGCAACTTTACCATCGGCTGTCTGTGTATCAGTCTGGCCTATATGCTCTACTTCGGCGCAATCGTCCTGCTGCCGCAGCTGTTGCAGGAGGTATACGGCTATACAGCAACCTGGGCCGGTCTGGCGTCAGCGCCGGTTGGGGTGATTCCGGTGATCTTATCGCCGATTATCGGCCGCTTCGCGCACAAGCTTGATATGCGTCGGTTAGTTACGTTCAGTTTTATTATGTACGCCGTCTGTTTCTACTGGCGTGCGTGGACGTTCGAACCGGGTATGGACTTTGGCGCATCGGCCTGGCCACAGTTTATTCAGGGTTTCGCGGTAGCCTGCTTCTTTATGCCGCTGACGACTATCACGCTGTCCGGCTTACCGCCTGAGCGTCTGGCCGCGGCATCAAGTTTGTCGAACTTTACGCGAACGTTGGCCGGCTCTATTGGCACATCAATTACGACGACGATGTGGACTAACCGCGAGTCACTTCACCATGCGCAGTTAACGGAATCCGTTAATCCCTACAATCCAAACGCGCAGGCAATGTACGATAAGCTGCAGGATTTAGGGATGACGCACCAGCAGGCGTCAGGCTGGATAGCCCAGCAGATCACCAATCAGGGACTGATTATTTCCGCCAACGAAATCTTCTGGATGTCGGCGGGGATCTTCCTGGTCTTGCTTGGCCTGGTGTGGTTTGCCAAACCGCCCTTCGGTGCGGGCGGCGGCGGCGGTGGCGCGCACTAAATAGCTGATAAAAGGGATCTGCGGATCCCTTTTTATTGTCCCCGTAAACCACCTCCCAGGGATATGGTTGAGGGGAGGCAATAAAAAACCCCGGTTATAAGCCGAGGTTAATTTAAATACTGGAACAACTAATCAGTATGACTAAATATGCAGTTCCTGCAGTTTCTCTTTCGGCAGCGCCAGCTCTTCATTGCTGTTAACGCGTACATCATGCTCCAGAATATGACGTGCGATATCCTGTGCTTCGCTAAGAGAGTGCATCTGATACGTGCCACACTGGTAAACGTTCAGCTCCGGGATCTGGTTTTGATCCTGCACTTTCAGCACGTCCGCCATCGCCGCTTTCCACGCGTCGGCAACACGCTGCTCGTCTGGCGTACCAATCAGGCTCATGTAAAAGCCAGTGCGGCATCCCATCGGAGAGATATCGATAATCTCCACGCCGTTGCCGTTGAGATGGTTACGCATAAAACCTGCAAACAGATGTTCCAGCGTGTGGATACCTTTCTCAGGCATCACTTCTTTGTTCGGAATGCAGAAACGCAGATCAAACACGGTGATTGCGTCGCCATGCGGGGTGTTCATCGTTTTTGCAACCCGGACCGCGGGAGCTTCCATCCGGGTGTGATCGACAGTAAAACTATCTAACAACGGCATTTAGCCACCTCCGATAAATTTTTTGAAAATAATCTGAACTCTTTGTTCCGGGGCGAGTCTGAGTATATGAAAGACGCGCATTTGTTATCATCATCCCTGTTTTCAGAGATGAAATTTTGGCCACTCCCGAGTGGCCTTTTTCTTTTGTATCAAGCGTGCTTTTCCAGCCACACGCTAAACGGCTCAGTATCAGCCGCTTCGATCTCCTGCTGACGACGCTTTGAAGCCTCGGTTTCAGCAATAAATTCCGCTTCCTGCAATATTTCTAACGGCTCTTCACGCAGCAGATTTCGGTAAGCCTCACCCAGCGCTTTACCCGTGCCGCCAATGCCTTCATCAATCATAGACCGTAGGATGCGGGCAGAGAAAGTCAGTTCTGGGTTGTCAAAACAGGCAACCAGTTCATCACAGACCTTTTGATACTCCTCTCCCCCATCGATGCTGTCCAGCGTTTGTGCCACGCGTTTCAGATCACGGAACAGATCTTTCCCTACCTTAGGCAGCGGGAACTGGGCTGTTTCACAGCCAATACCTAACGTCAGCCCAGGCTTACGACCTTCAAGAATCACCCGATTCCAGTTTTTACGCGTACACAGCAATTCATCGCTGCTCATTTCCGGGGCATCGGCCAGAGCACACCAGACCATAAACAGATCGAGGAAACGCACCTGCTGCTCGTCCACGCCGATCGGTGAGAACGGGTTGATATCCAGTGAACGAACTTCGATGTACTCAATACCGCCACGCAGAAGCGCGTCAGAAGGCGTTTCGCCACGACGAGTGACGCGTTTCGGGCGAATAGGCGCATACAGCTCATTTTCAATCTGCAGAACGTTGCTGTTGATTTGCAGACGCTTACCGTCCTTCTCCAGACCGATCGCCGCGTACTCCTCGGAAGGGGTTTTAATCGCGCGCTTTAATCCTGCCACATACTCATGCAAATCGTTAAACGTAATTCCGAGATTGCTTTGCGACTTATTGGTATAGCCCAAATCACTCAGACGCAGCGACGTCGCATACGGCAGGTAATACATCCCACAGTCGGTTTTTTCAAACGGCAGGGTTGTCGGTTTTCCTTGCAGGAAAGAGGAACAAATGGCCGGAGAGGCGCCAAACAGATACGGGATCACCCAACCAAAACGGTAGTAGTTGCGGATCAGACGGAAGTAACCCGCGGAGATCTTCTCTTTAGCATCTTCGCCGTCCGTTACGCCACATTTCGCCTGCCAGAAAGCCATCGGCAATGAGAAATTGTAGTGTACGCCGGAGATAGTCTGCATCAACGCGCCGTAACGGTTTTTGAGGCCTTCACGGTACAGCGTTTTCAGACGACCGGTATTCGACGTACCGTACTGCGCCAGTTCGATATCCTGGCCTTCGGCAATATAGCAAGGCATGCTCAACGGCCACATACGCTCGTCGCCCAGATTCCTGGCGGTATACCGATGCAGGTCGCGCATGAACGTGAGCATTTTCTCAATGTCGTCGCCTGGAGGCGTAATAAACTCCAGCAGCGCTTCGGCAAAGTCAGTGGTTATCCATTTATGCGTTAGCGCTGAGCCTAACACCTCAGGATGGCCTGTCGTTGCTAATGACCCATCTGCATTAACGCGCAGCGTTTCGCGCTCCAGCCCACGTTGAATCCCCTTTAACGCCTGAGGATGGTTTTCCAGCCAGGCCAGCGCCTGTGATACGTCCGGGATCAAATTGACCTCCCGCCTGTCAAAATCGTTTTAATTAGCATAATGGTATTGGTTACCCTGAAGGCTATCTCACAACACAATTAGTGCCACCACATAATGCCTTGCGTCGTAACCGCTGCGACAACTACATAGCGCAGCGCCTTGCCAAGGCATAAGAAAAAAAGTACTGGACCCCACGAGATGCGCATCCATCCAGCTAACAGGCACAGTAAATCACCCACAACCGGCATCCAGCTTAATAATAGTGTGACAGCGCCATAGCGCCGCAGCCAGCCAGTGGCTTTTTCTTGCCAGCGCGATGTTTTACGCAATGGAAAGAAACGCCCAAGGATAACGTTAGTTAACCCTCCAAGGCTATTACCCATTGTTGCTGTTAAGACTAAGACCCAGGGATGACTTACCCCAGAGACCAGCAAAGCAACTAAAACAACTTCAGAATTGCCGGGTAATAGCGTAGCGCTGAGAAAACTGCTGGCAAACAGTGACAGGAGCGATAGTCCATCACTCACAATAACCGGACATCCACCGCATCCATTCCTGCGGCATGCGCCGCCTGCAGTCCAAAATCGGCATCTTCAAATACGACACAGCGCGCCGGAGCAACACCCATACGTTCGGCACAGAGCAAAAACGTATCAGGAGCAGGTTTATGGTGTTGTACGTGATCGGCTGCGACTACAGCATCAAAATAGCGACGCAGCCCAAGGTGTGCGAGCAGAGCTTCCGCAATCGCGCTTTCACTCCCCGTACCTACCGACATAGGACGACGACCATGCCAGGCTTTCACGACGTCAACCAATGGCAAAGGCTGGACGCTATCCAGCAGCATGCTTCTCACCTTGTCGGTTTTTTCACGCGCCAATGCATGAGGGTCAAGATCGGCATGATTCAATTCAATTACCGACTGGGCAATACGCCACGTTGGGGAGCCATTGAGAGCGACCATGGCTTGTTCATCAAAACGTAATCCATAATGCCCCAATACCTCATGCCACGCCTTACGGTGCGTTGGCTCGGTATCCAGGATGGTGCCATCCATATCAAAAATCAAACCCGCATAACGTTCGTACATCGTCTTCTCACAAGCCGAATGACCAGACGTTATTTTATCGTAATTGATTGATTTTGTCACTGACAGCGAATTAAGGGGTGTTCCGGGAGTATGTGGAAATGATTCAAAGGAGAGAAGATGGTGCATCCGGGAGGATTACTCGGCTGCGCCTCGCCCTGGGGCCGTTGCTGAAGCAACGTTATCATCCCTGGTGCTCACGATTATCTCGCAGACCATGAAACAACAGTGTTGCTGTTATCTCGGAGAAGATGGTGCATCCGGGAGGATTCGAACCTCCGACCGCTCGGTTCGTAGCCGAGTACTCTATCCAGCTGAGCTACGGATGCATCAGGGAAACTTGCTTTACTGCAGACTTGATATCGCTGCTAAAGCGCTATCAAGTAAGATGGTGCATCCGGGAGGATTACTCGGCTGCGCCTCGCCCTGCGGGCCGTTGCTGAAGCAACGTTATCCTCCCTGGTGCTTGCGATTATCTCGCAGACCATGAAACAACAGTGTTGCTGTTATCTCGGAGAAGATGGTGCATCCGGGAGGATTCGAACCTCCGACCGCTCGGTTCGTAGCCGAGTACTCTATCCAGCTGAGCTACGGATGCATCGGGAAACTTGCTTTACTGCCGATATTGATATCGTAATGAGCGATATCAAGTAAGAGATGGTGCATCCGGGAGGATTACTCGGCTGCGCCTCGCCCTGTGGGCCGTTGCTGAAGCAACGTTATCCTCCCTGGTGCTCACGATTATCTCGCAGACCATGAAACAACAGTGTTGCTGTTATCTCGGAGAAGATGGTGCATCCGGGAGGATTCGAACCTCCGACCGCTCGGTTCGTAGCCGAGTACTCTATCCAGCTGAGCTACGGATGCATCAGGGAAACTTACTTACTGCAGATTTGATATCGCTGCTAAAGTGATATCGATTTTCTGTAACAACGCTAATGCGCTATTGCAGAGAAGATGGTGCATCCGGGAGGATTCGAACCTCCGACCGCTCGGTTCGTAGCCGAGTACTCTATCCAGCTGAGCTACGGATGCAAATGGCGGTGAGGCGGGGATTCGAACCCCGGATGCAGCTTTTGACCGCATACTCCCTTAGCAGGGGAGCGCCTTCAGCCTCTCGGCCACCTCACCAACACGCCTCTTGCGAGTGCTTCGAAGAACTTGTTTCTGCTCATCGTCGCTGCGTGGCGCACATATTACTTTCTGGGACTTATAAGTCAAACAATTTTTCCAGCGCTTTTATCGTTTGCACATTTCACGCGCAATTAGTCTGCAAAAACGGCAAAAAGAGTGTTTTATCAACAGATAAATTGGCAATTTCCTGAGGCAATGAACAAACGGAAAAATCGCAGGGAAGGCAATACGCGGATGGGAATCGAAAAAATGAGGAAGAGGAAGACGAAGAAGAAAAGAGAAGAAAAGAAAAGGGATAATTCAATCAGGTTGCGCCTCACCAGAAAGGTGAGACGCGAAAACCTTAGTAACTGGACTGCTGGGATTTTTCAGCCTGGATACGCTGGTAGATCTCTTCACGATGGACAGAAACTTCTTTCGGGGCGTTTACGCCAATGCGCACCTGGTTGCCCTTCACCCCTAAAACTGTCACGGTGACCTCATCGCCTATCATGAGGGTCTCACCAACTCGACGAGTCAGAATCAGCATTCTTTGCTCCTTGAAAGATTAAAAGAGTCGGGTCTCTCTGTATCCCGGCATTATCCATCATATAACGCCAAAAAGTAAGCGATGACAAACACCTAAGTGTAAGCAGTCACGGCATCACATTCTGTTAAACCTAAGTTTAGCCGATATACACAACTTCAACCTGACTTTATCGTTGTCGATAGCGTTGATACAAACGCTGCGGATTGAAGTCCGCAGCGTCGACTTACGCTTATAATTATTACAGTTTTGCGCTGACCCAGCCTTTCACACTGGCTAACGCTGCTGGCAGAGCCGCAGCATCCGTACCACCGGCTTGCGCCATGTCCGGACGACCACCACCCTTACCGCCTACCTGCTGAGCGACCATTCCAACCAGTTCCCCTGCTTTCACGCGATCTGTCACGTCCTTAGACACACCCGCAATCAGAGAAACCTTACCTTCCACTACCGTTGCCAGAACGATAACGGTAGACCCCAGTTGATTTTTCAGATCATCAACCATGGTACGCAACATTTTCGGCTCAACGTCCGCGAGTTCGCTGACCAGCAGCTTCACGCCATTGATATCAACCGCTTTGCTGGAGAGATTTGCACTCTCCTGCGCCGCAGCCTGTTCCTTCAATTGCTGCAATTCTTTTTCGAGTTGACGCGTACGCTCCAGCACGGAACGAACTTTGTCACCAATATTCTGGCTATCGCCTTTCAGCAGCTGCGCAATATCGCTTAAGCGATCGCTCTCAGCATGCACGGTTTGGATAGCGCCTTCACCGGTCACAGCTTCGATACGACGAACGCCCGCCGCAGTGCCTGACTCAGACACAATACGGAACAGACCGATATCACCCGTACGGCTGGCATGAGTACCACCACACAGTTCGGTAGAGAAATCACCCATGCTCAGAACACGCACGTGGTCGTCATATTTCTCGCCAAACAGCGCCATTGCGCCTTTGGCTTTCGCCGCTTCGAGATCCATGATGTTCGTTTCAATCGGCAGATTGCGACGAATTTGCGCATTCACCAGATCTTCAACGGCACGGATTTCAGCAGGCTTCATAGCTTCAGTATGAGAGAAGTCGAAGCGCAGCACTTTATCGTTAACCAACGAGCCTTTCTGTGCCACATGCGTGCCCAGTACCTGGCGCAGCGCCGCGTGCATCAGGTGCGTTGCGGAGTGGTTCAAGCGAATGCGCGCACGACGAGCTTCATCAACATCAGCCTGTACTGCATCGCCAATTTTCAGAGAACCCGCAGACAGCTTACCGATGTGACCAATGGCCTGGCCATATTTCTGCGTGTCGCTCACGGCAAACGCGAAGCCTGCGCCTTTCAGTTCACCCTTGTCGCCAACCTGACCACCAGATTCCGCATAGAACGGAGTCTGATCCAGTACGACAACTGCGTCCTGACCTGCGTTAATTGCGTCTACCGCTTTACCATCAACAAACAGCGCGGTCACTTTGCCGTTCAGTTCCAGATGTTCGTAGCCTTTAAATTCAGAGGCGCCATCAACACGAATCATCGCATTGTAGTCTGCGCCAAAGCCGCTGGCTTCACGCGCGCGACGGCGCTGTTCTTCCATTGCGGCTTCAAAGCCCGCTTCGTCAACCTTAATGTTGCGCTCGCGGCAAACGTCCGCCGTCAGGTCAACCGGGAAACCGTAGGTGTCATACAGACGGAATGCGGTTTCGCCATCCAGTGTATCACCGGACAGTTTTGCCAGTTCTTCATCCAGCAGCGCCAGACCACGCTCCAGTGTACGCGCAAACTGCTCTTCTTCGGTTTTCAGAACCTGCTCAACCATAGCCTGCTGACGCTTCAGTTCTTCACCTGCGGAGCCCATGACGTCCACCAGCGGACCAACCAGCTTGTAGAAGAAGGTATCCTTCGCGCCCAGCATGTTGCCATGACGTACCGCGCGACGAATGATACGACGCAGCACATAACCACGGTTTTCATTCGACGGGACAACGCCATCGGCAATCAGGAATGCACAGGAGCGGATATGGTCAGCGATAACGCGCAGCGACTTGTTGCTCAGATCGGTCGCGCCGGTGACTTTCGCCACGGACTCAATCAGTGAACGGAACAGGTCGATTTCATAGTTGGAGTTAACGTGTTGCAGCACGGCCGCAATACGCTCAAGGCCCATACCAGTATCCACGGACGGCTTCGGCAGCGGTTCCATGGTGCCGTCAGCCTGACGGTTGAACTGCATGAAGACGATGTTCCAGATCTCAATGTAGCGATCGCCATCTTCTTCTGCGCTTCCCGGAGGGCCACCCCAAATGTGGTCGCCATGGTCGTAGAAAATTTCGGTGCACGGACCGCAAGGGCCGGTATCACCCATCTGCCAGAAGTTATCGGAAGCATAAGCCGCGCCTTTGTTATCACCGATACGGATGATACGTTCGCGCGGAATGCCGACTTCTTTTTCCCAGATTTCATAGGCTTCATCGTCAGTTTCATAGACGGTGACCCACAGACGCTCTTTTGGCAGGGCAAACCAGTTTTCACCGGTCAGCAGTTCCCATGCGTATTGAATAGCATCATGTTTGAAATAATCGCCGAAGCTGAAGTTGCCCAGCATTTCGAAGAAAGTATGGTGACGTGCAGTGTAACCGACGTTTTCCAGGTCGTTGTGCTTACCGCCCGCACGCACGCAACGCTGCGAGGTGGTTGCGCGGGAATAATTACGCTTGTCGAGGCCAAGGAACACATCCTTGAACTGGTTCATCCCGGCGTTGGTAAACAACAAAGTAGGGTCATTGTTCGGTACCAGGGAGCTGCTGGCAACTACCTGATGTCCTTTACTATGGAAAAAATCGAGAAACGCCTGACGGATCTCAGCGGTGCTCTTGCTCATAATTATCCTGAAGAAATCAAGCTAACGAAATGTCATTACCAGCATCGGCACGTAAACTGCGCCTCTGGCAATCGAAAAGTGGGAATAAGATAAGTTTTCTTTACTGGGAAGTAAAATCCCGTATGCGCTCAATCGTCAAAATTTCGCCATATTGCCTGAATATCTTCCATCAGATAGCCACGGTAGAGCAAAAAGCGCTGGACCTTTACCTTATCTGAAAAATCTACAGGTAAAGGTTCTCCGTATTTACGAATGGCCTGCGCGCGCGCAAGCCCTGCCCAGTCAATTTCGCACTCGCGCATGGCCCGTTCAACGGCTTCACGCGAAATCCCTTTTTGGTTTAATTCCTGACGCACGCGCGCGGGTCCATAACCTTTACGGCTACGGCTGGAGATAAACTGCTGAACGAAGCGGTCATCATCCAGATAACGACTTTCAATACACCAGGCGATAACCTTGTCGTAATCCTCCGGCGTTGCATCAATGTCTTCCGGTCCATTTTTTCCCATCACCGGAGCGGCCAGCTTACGCCGCAGTTCCTGCTCGCTGTGATCGCGCATCGCCAGTATACGTACAGCGCGGTCAAGAAGTCGGGAATAAGCGGAGCGGCGGGAAGTTGCTTCTGTCATAGTGAGCCTTCAGAAATGGAAAAGGGCTGCATCGTATGCAGCCCTTCTATGTGCGATAACGTCAGATTATCAGAAATCTTCGTTCGTTTCTTTTACATCTTCACCGCTGTCATCAACAGAGAAGTCTGGTTTTGAATCCGGGTTATTGAGCAGTAACTCGCGTACTTTCTTCTCAATTTCCTTCGCCGTTGCCGGGTTTTCCTTCAGCCAGTTAGTGGCATTCGCTTTACCCTGACCAATTTTCTCACCGTTGTAGCTGTACCATGCACCGGCTTTTTCAATCAGCTTCTCTTTCACGCCCAAATCGACCAGTTCGCCGTAGAAGTTGATACCTTCACCGTAAAGAATCTGGAATTCAGCCTGTTTGAACGGCGCTGCAATTTTGTTTTTCACGACCTTAACACGGGTTTCGCTACCAACCACGTTGTCGCCTTCTTTCACCGCGCCAATACGACGGATATCCAGGCGAACAGAAGCATAGAATTTCAGGGCGTTACCACCGGTGGTGGTTTCCGGGTTACCGAACATAACGCCAATCTTCATACGGATCTGGTTGATGAAAATCAGTAGCGTGTTGGACTGCTTCAGGTTACCGGCCAGCTTACGCATGGCCTGGCTCATCATACGTGCCGCAAGGCCCATGTGAGAGTCACCAATCTCGCCTTCGATTTCTGCCTTCGGCGTCAATGCGGCAACGGAGTCGACAACGATAACGTCAACCGCACCGGAGCGCGCCAGCGCATCACAGATTTCCAGCGCTTGTTCACCGGTATCCGGCTGAGAGCACAGCAGGTTGTCGATATCAACGCCAAGCTTGCGCGCATAGACGGGATCCAGTGCGTGTTCCGCATCGATGAACGCACAGGTTTTACCTTCGCGCTGTGCGGCAGCAATAACCTGCAGGGTCAGCGTCGTTTTACCGGAAGATTCAGGCCCGTAGATTTCAACGATACGGCCCATTGGCAAACCGCCCGCGCCCAATGCGATATCCAGAGAAAGCGAACCGGTGGAGATGGTTTCCACATCCATGGAACGGTCTTCACCCAGGCGCATGATGGAGCCTTTACCGAATTGCTTTTCGATCTGACCCAGCGCTGCCGCCAACGCTTTCTGTTTGTTTTCGTCGATAGCCATTAATTACTCCTGTCATGCCGCTTTCGGGTTAAACCGCGAAACGTGATAGATAATGTTCTGTTGGGGCAATTATACTGTATGCTCATACAGTATCAAGTATTTTGTAGAAATTGTTGCCACAGGGTTTGTAACGCGTAGGCGGTCGCCTGTCGACGTACCGCATCGCGATCGCCGCTGAAGCATTCCCGGCGAGTAATCCCCTCGCCGCTCGCGCTGGCAAAAGCGAACCATACCGTCCCCACGGGCTTTTCTTCACTGCCGCCATCTGGCCCCGCAATACCGCTAATCGAAACAGCGAAATGCGCGCGGGCCGCTTTTAGCGCGCCAATCGCCATCTCCACCACCACAGGTTCGCTCACCGCCCCATGCTGGACCAGCGTCTCTTCGCGCACGCCAATCATCTGCGCTTTGGCTTCATTGCTGTAGGTCACAAACCCGCGCTCAAACCAGGCAGAGCTGCCGGCAATATCCGTAATTGCTTTGGCTACCCAGCCGCCGGTGCAGGATTCCGCCGTCGTCACGGTTGCCCCGCGCGCTTTCAACGCCAGGCCAACCTGCTCGCTTAACTGCATCAGTTCACTGTCGGTCATTTCAGCCTCTGTCAGTTAAAAAAATATGCCGGACAAGATAGCACTTTCATAACCAAGATGGGGATGAGGAGACAATTTTACGAGGGGCATTCAGAAAATAGATAAACCGCATTCAAAAGAGTACCGGATAACGCACCAGGATAGCCTATTCGGTCTACAAGGAATTGCCCCTGTAGACCGATAACAAATGATTACTGCACGCGCGCCAGCGCGACCGCCTGACCCAATTGCCACACGGCCATGGCATAGTGGGTACTGTGGTTATAGCGGGTGATGGTGTAGAAGTTCGGCAGTCCATACCAATACTGATAACCGGTACCGATATCCAGTCGCAGCAGGCTGGCCTGCTGATGATTACCCAGAGACTGCTGCGGCGTCAGGCCTGCGGCGGCAAGCTGAGAAATGCTGTACTGGGTTTTAAAGCCGTTCGCCAGCCCTGGCGCCTGGCCATTCGCCGGAACCGCGACCGTATCGCCTTTCACCCAACCGTGGCCTTTGAAATAGTTCGCCACGCTACCGATAGCATCAACCGGATCCCACAGGTTAATGTGCCCATCGCCATTGAAATCAACGGCATATTGCTTATAGGAAGATGGCATAAATTGGCCGTAGCCCATCGCCCCTGCGAAAGAACCTTTCAAATCGAGCGGATCGTCGCTTTCATCTCGCGCCATCAGCAGGAAGGTTTCCAGTTCACCAGAGAAATATTCCGCACGACGAGGATAGTTAAACGACAATGTCGCCAGCGCATCCAGAATCCGCGTTTTACCCATCACGCGGCCCCAGCGAGTCTCTACGCCAATAATGCCAACGATAATTTCCGGCGGTACGCCGTAGACCTGCCATGCACGGTTCAGCGCATCTTCATATTGGTTCCAGAAGGCCACACCGTTTTGTACGTTATCCGGGGTGATGAACTGTTTACGATACCGCAGCCATGCACCGTTAGGTCCGGCTGGCGGTTGAGTCGTCGGCGCCTGGCGGTCCATCAAACGCAATACCGAGTCCAGACGCTTGGCCTGCGACAGGATCTCCTGCAGCTGCTGGCGGTCAAAGCCGTGCTTGTTCACCATTTTCTCGATGAACTGCTGCGCGTTTGGATTATTGGCAAAATCGCCGCCCGTTTGCATGACATTGTGCTGTGGCTCAAACAGGAAGCCGCCGGATGGCGTACCCGTAGTCGTTTGAGTCTCTGAAGGTTTAGGTTTGCTGCTACAAGCAGCAAGCAATACGAAAAGGGGAAGTAACGCTACATAACGACGCTTGAACATGAGACATCCATTAAACAAATTCAGCCTGGGAGAAGTATGGTAAAGCATCCTCCGCCACACAAGGAAGCAGTAGTCGCTCTCCTTCACAGAATTTCCCCCCTCTTGCACTCCTGACCGGCACATTGGCGCGTCCTTACGCACAATCTTTCAAATTAAAATATTTATCTTTCATTTTGCGATCAAAATAACACTTTTAAATCTTTCGATCTGATTAAAATTAGTTACCGTTTGGCAAGATAACTAAAACCCCTACAGGAGAGAATAATGATCGACACCATCACACTCGGTGCTGAGTGGTTTATCGGATTGTTCCAGAAAGGCGGAGAGGTGTTTACCGGCATGGTGACCGGTATTCTGCCTCTGCTGATCAGTCTGCTGGTCATCATGAATGCGCTGATTAACTTTATCGGTCAGCAACGTATTGAACGTTTTGCCCAGCGCTGCGCCGGAAACCCGCTGTCCCGCTATCTACTGCTGCCGTGCATCGGCACATTTGTGTTTTGTAATCCTATGACGCTGAGCCTGGGCCGCTTTATGCCGGAAAAGTTCAAGCCCAGCTACTACGCAGCCGCCTCTTACAGCTGCCATTCAATGAACGGCTTATTTCCCCACATCAACCCCGGTGAGCTGTTCGTCTATCTGGGGATCGCCAGCGGACTGACCACGCTGGGTCTTCCGCTCGGCCCGCTGGCAGTGAGCTATTTGCTGGTCGGCCTGGTGACCAACTTCTTCCGCGGCTGGGTGACCGATTTCACCACCACCATCTTTGAGAAAAAAATGGGCATTCAACTTGAGCAGAAAGTACATCTGGCGGGAGCAGCATCATGACGCGTATTCGTATTGAAAAAGGCACCGGCGGCTGGGGCGGCCCGCTTGAACTGGATGCCGTGCCAGGCAAGAAAATTGTCTATATCACCGCCGGGACTCGCCCCGCAATAGTCGACAGGATAGCCAGCCTGACAGGTTGGCAGGCCGTTGATGGCTTCAAAGAAGGCGAGCCGCCAGAGAACGAAATTGGCGTGGCGATCATCGACTGCGGCGGCACGCTGCGCTGCGGGATCTATCCAAAACGCCGTATACCAACAGTGAATATTCACGCGACGGGTAAATCCGGTCCGCTGGCCCAATATATTATCGAAGATATCTATGTCTCTGGCGTGAAAGAAGAAAACATTACCGTCGTCGGTGAAGCATCCGCTGCGCCAACGCCAGCAAACAGCACGATGGGTCGCGAGTACGACACCAGCAAGAAAATTACCGAACAAAGCGACGGTCTGCTGGCAAAAGTCGGCATGGGAATGGGTTCAGCCGTTGCGGTTCTGTTTCAGGCTGGGCGAGACACTATCGATACCGTCCTGAAAACCATTCTGCCGTTTATGGCGTTCGTCTCGGCGCTGATCGGCATCATTATGGCGTCTGGCCTGGGGGACTGGATTGCCCATGGACTCGCACCGCTGGCCAGCCATCCGCTGGGGCTGGTAACCCTGGCGCTGATCTGCTCTTTCCCGCTGCTGTCCCCTTTCCTCGGCCCTGGTGCGGTCATCGCCCAGGTTATCGGCGTCCTGATCGGCGTACAGATTGGTTTGGGGAACATTCCTCCGCATCTGGCGCTACCTGCCCTGTTCGCCATTAACGCCCAAGCGGCATGCGACTTTATTCCAGTCGGATTGTCGCTAGCCGAAGCGCGCCAGGACACGGTCCGCGTCGGTGTGCCATCCGTACTGGTGAGTCGTTTTCTGACCGGCGCACCGACCGTTCTCATCGCCTGGTTTGTTTCCGGCTTTATTTACCAATAAGAGGCTCTCAAAAATGACCGTGATTTATGAAACCACCATCACCCGCATCGGCCAGAGCGCCCCGGATGCACTCTGCGACCAGATGCTAATTACCTTTCGTGAAGGCGCGCCTGCGGATATCGAAGAATTTTGCTTCATCCATTGCCATGGGGAGCTGAACGGCTCTTTGCAGGCTGGGATCCAATTTGAGCTAGGCCAGCATCACTACCCGGTCACAGCCGTTGGCAGCGTGGCGGAACAAAACTTACGTGAACTGGGGCATATCACTCTGCGTTTTGACGGACTGAGTGAAGCGGAATTTCCCGGCACCGTACACGTTGCGGGCCCCGTACCGGACGGTATCGCACCGGGCTGTATTTTGAAGTTTATTGCTTAAGATTGAAGGAGATAAAGATGAATCAGGTTGCCGTTGTCATTGGTGGAGGCCAGACCCTGGGGGCATTCCTTTGCCGTGGGCTTGCGACAGAAGGGTACCGCGTCGCGGTGGTGGATATCCAAAGCGATAAAGCCGCCAACGTCGCGCAGGAAATAAACGCCGAGTTTGGCGAAGGCACCGCCTACGGTTTTGGCGCTGATGCCACCAGCGAACAGAGTGTGCTGGCGCTGTCGCGCGGAGTGGATGAAATATTTGGCCGCGTCGATCTGCTGGTTTACAGCGCGGGTATCGCAAAAGCCGCGTTTATCAGCGACTTTCAGCTTGGGGATTTCGATCGCTCGTTGCAGGTGAATCTGGTCGGCTACTTTCTCTGCGCACGGGAATTTTCACGCCTGATGATCCGCGATGGCGTCCAGGGACGCATTATCCAGATCAACTCCAAATCAGGGAAAGTGGGCAGTAAACACAACTCAGGCTATAGCGCGGCAAAATTTGGCGGTGTAGGTTTAACCCAGTCGCTGGCGCTGGATCTGGCAGAGTACGGGATCACCGTGCATTCACTGATGCTCGGCAATCTGCTGAAATCACCGATGTTCCAGTCATTATTACCGCAATATGCGACCAAGCTTGGCCTTAAGCCAGACGAAGTCGAGCAGTACTACATTGATAAGGTTCCGCTTAAGCGCGGCTGCGATTATCAGGACGTGCTGAACATGCTGCTGTTTTACGCCAGCCCGAAAGCCTCTTACTGCACCGGTCAGTCCATTAACGTGACCGGTGGTCAGGTGATGTTCTAAGAAACATGATTGCCCGGTGGCGCTGCGCTTACCGGGCCTACACACACCTGGTCGGATAAGGCACAGCCGCCATCCGGCAAAATCAAAGGAGCACATTATGGTTTCCGCACTGATTACCGTCGCCGCTATCGCCTGGTGCCTGCAACTGGCGCTCGGTGGCTGGCAAATATCCCGCTTTAACCGGGCGTTTGATCAACTCTGCCAGCGGGGTCGGGTTGGCGTAGGTCGTTCCGGTGGACGGTTTAAACCCCGCGTGGTGGTCGCCATCGCGCTGGATGAGCAGCAGCGGGTTACCGATTCGTTATTTATGAAAGGTCTTACTGTATTTGCCAGGCCCGGTAAAATTGCCACGATAATGGGCAAACATCTTGATGATTTACAGCCTGATGTGATCTTTCCCCATGATCCGTTAGCGCAGAATGCACTATCATTGGCGCTTAAACTGAAACATGGGTAATTTCGTTGTGAATGCTAATAGCTTGCGAAATTATCATTTTGCAACCTAATAAGTCAGGGTAATCACGCCTATGAAACCTCGTCAGCGACAGGCAGCCATATTGGAGCATCTGCAAAAGCAGGGAAAATGCTCGGTTGAAGAACTGGCCCACTACTTTGACACAACCGGCACGACCATTCGCAAAGACCTGGTCATTCTGGAGAATGCCGGAACCGTCATTCGTACCTATGGCGGCGTGGTATTAAATAAAGACGAATCCGACCCGCCAATCGATCACAAAACGCTAATCAATACGCATAAAAAAGAGCAGATTGCCGAAGCCGCCGTCCGTTTTATTCACGATGGCGACTCGATTATTCTGGATGCGGGCAGCACCGTATTGCAGATGGTGCCGATGCTCACCCGCTTTAGCAACATCACCGTCATGACCAACAGTCTGCACATTGTTAACGCCCTTTCAGAGCTGGACAACGAGCAAACTATCCTGATGCCCGGCGGGACCTTTCGCAAAAAATCTGCGTCATTTCACGGTCAGCTGGCAGAAAACGCCTTTGAGCAGTTCAGCTTTGATAAACTCTTCATGGGCACCGACGGCATTGACCTCAATGCCGGCGTGACCACCTTTAATGAGGTGTTTAGCGTCAGTAAAGCGATGTGCAATGCCGCTCGCGAAGTGATTCTGATGGCTGACTCGTCAAAATTTGGGCGCAAAAGCCCCAATGTTGTGTGCAGTCTGGAAAGCGTCGACAAGCTGATTACCGATGCGGGTATCGACCCAGCGTTTCGTCAGGCGCTGGAAGCAAAAGGGATTGAAGTGATCATAACCGGAGAAACCAATGAGTGATGCACTACTGAACGCGGGCCGTCAGACGTTAATGCTGGAGCTACAGGAAGCCAGCCGACTGCCTGAACGACTGGGCGATGATTTTGTCCGCGCCGCCAATACTATCATCCACTGCGAAGGCAAAGTGATTGTCTCCGGGATTGGCAAATCAGGCCATATTGGCAAAAAAATAGCCGCGACCCTCGCCAGTACCGGCACGCCCGCCTTTTTTGTGCATCCGGCTGAAGCGCTGCACGGCGACTTAGGGATGATTGAAAGCCGTGATGTCATGCTGTTTATTTCCTACTCCGGCGGCGCAAAAGAACTGGATCTCATCATTCCGCGCCTGGAAGACAAGTCCGTCGCTCTGCTGGCAATGACCGGAAAACCGACCTCACCGCTGGGTCTGGCAGCCAAAGCCGTGCTGGATATTTCCGTTGAGCGCGAAGCCTGTCCGATGCGCCTGGCACCGACTTCCAGTACCGTGAACACTCTGATGATGGGCGACGCGTTGGCAATCGCCGTGATGCAGGCGCGCGGCTTTAACGAAGAAGATTTTGCCCGCTCGCATCCGGCGGGTGCGCTGGGCGCTCGTCTGTTAAATAAAGTGCATCATCTGATGCGCCGTGACGATGCCATTCCGCAGGTGACGCTCACCACCAGCGTCATGGACGCGATGCTGGAACTAAGCCGTACGGGTCTTGGCCTGGTGGCAGTCTGCGACGACGAGTCGCTGGTGAAAGGCGTCTTTACCGACGGTGACCTGCGCCGCTGGCTGGTTGGCGGCGGAGCGCTCACCACTCAGGTTAGCGAAGCAATGACCCATAATGGCATTACGCTGCAGGCGCAGAGCCGCGCCATTGACGCCAAAGAGATCCTGATGAAGCGCAAAATCACTGCCGCACCGGTGGTTGATGAAAACGGTAAACTCACCGGTGCTATCAACCTGCAGGATTTCTATCAGGCAGGTATTATCTAATCCTTCAGCCCCAGACGTTTCGCCAGCCGGTGCAGGTTGGCGACGTCTGTTTCCAGCGCCCGCGCACTTGCCGCCCAACTGTGATTATTTTGCGCCAACGCCCGGCGGATCATCTCCCGCTGGAATGACTCCGTTGCCTCACGCAGGTTGCGATGCTGCGGGATCTCCGCAACAACCTCCGCCTGGGGAGCCGGGTTTTCATCCTGCAGGGCAAAATGCTGCGCCTCAAGCACCACTTCATCCCCTGCCCTGGTGGCCCTTGCCAGAACAACCGCCCGGTGAATAGCATGTTCCAGCTCGCGCACGTTCCCGGGCCAGCCATAATTCAACAGATGGCTACGTGCGCCGGGACTTAACACCACGCGGGAAAGTCCCAGCCGCAGCCGACATTGTTCGCAAAAATAACCGGCCAGCAGCACCACATCTTCGCCGCGTTCACGAAGGGGCGGTACGGAAAGGGGAAAGACGCTCAGACGGTGGAACAAATCCGCACGGAAATTCCCGGCCAGCACCTCTTCCCGTAAATCACGGTTCGTTGCCGCCAGCACCCGAACATCCACGCGCAGGCTGCGATCGTCACCCACACGCTGAATATCGCCGTACTGCAACACACGTAGCAACTTAGCCTGTAACGCCAGCGAGAGTTCGCCAATCTCATCGAGAAACAGCGTCCCATTGTCAGCCATTTCAAACTTACCGCTACGATTGCTGATAGCCCCGGTAAAGGCGCCTTTTACGTGACCAAACAGCTCACTTTCCGCTACGGTTTCCGGCAACGCCGCGCAGTTCAGATACACCAGCGGATTCACCGCGCGCGGCGAACCTTCATGGATAGCCTTAGCTACCAGCTCCTTCCCGGTCCCCGTTTCGCCGCTAATCAGTACGTTGAGATCGGATCCCGCCACAATCTCAATCTCTTTTTTCAACTGCAGCATATTGGGCGACAGGCCAATCATTTGGGTTTCAGTCACCTGCTCGAAGGCCGTCGACGGGCCCGGCAACATATTCTGGCTTTCCAGTTGTTCAATCAGCAGCGCATTGCTCAGCGCGCCCGCCGCCAGCGCGGCAATCAGCCTAAGTTCTTCATCGCTGAAAACATCGAATTGATCGGGCTCCATGCAATCCAGCGTTAACGCGCCAATCAGATTTTGACCGGCGAACAGCGGTAAGCCAATGCAGGCGTGTACCTTCAGGCTCTCCTGGCCCGGAATCAGCCCATCGTAAGGGTCTGGCAAATCGCTGTCGGCAGGGAAACGAACCACGTCCCCGGCGCGGGCAATCGCCTCCAGACGAGGATGCCCTTCCAGGGTAAAGCGCCTGCCGAGAACGTCCTGCGCCAGCCCATCGATCGCCAGCGGAATAAACTGTCGCGACTCATAGCGCAGCAATGCCGACGCGTCGCACTCCAGCACCTGACGCAAGGTGGTTATCAGGCGTTGAAAACGGTCCTGATGTCCAATACCGCTTTGTAATTCAATGGCGATACCCGCCAGCACTTCTACGGAAAAACTCATGACGACCTCATTGTCATTTTGACAATTCATATTGTCATATTGACAATAAAATGAATAGTCATTTTGACTACCACCTTATAGGCATTAAAAAACAAACCCTTTAAAATCAATAAATAAAAAGTTGGCACGCAACCTGCAATAAGCAAAACATCTTTTTTAGAAAAACGCTGAATTAATTACTGAGGTTGCTATGTCTATTCTGGTTAAAAATAACATTCATTGGGTTGGCCAACGTGACTGGGAAGTTCGTGATTTCCACGGGACTGAATATAAAACGCTGCGCGGTAGCAGCTACAACAGCTATCTCATCCGTGAAGAAAAAAATGTCCTGATCGATACAGTAGACCACAAGTTTAGCCGTGAATTCGTGCAGAACCTGCGCAGTGAAATTGACCTGGCAGATATCGACTACATCATCATTAACCACGCGGAAGAGGACCATGCCGGTGCGCTGACTGAGCTGATGTCCTGCATCCCTGACACGCCAATTTACTGCACAGCCAACGCTATTGACTCTATCAACGGGCACCACCACCACCCGGAGTGGAACTTCAACGTGGTGAAAACCGGCGACTCGCTGGACATTGGCAACGGTAAGCAGCTAATCTTCGTTGAAACACCGATGCTGCACTGGCCTGACAGCATGATGACCTACATGACCGGCGATGCGGTGCTGTTCAGTAACGACGCCTTCGGCCAGCACTACTGTGATGAACGTCTGTTTAACGACGAAGTTGACCAGACCGAACTGTTCGAACAGTGCCAGCGTTACTACGCCAACATCCTGACGCCGTTCAGCCGTCTGGTTACACCGAAAATCACTGAGATTCTCGGCTTCAACCTGCCGGTGGATATGATTGCCACTTCCCACGGCGTGGTATGGCGCGACAACCCGACACAAATCGTTGAAATGTATCTGAAATGGGCGGCTGACTATCAGGAAGACCGTATCACCATTTTCTACGACACCATGTCCAACAACACCCGCATGATGGCGGACGCCATTGCCCAGGGCATCAACGAAGTTGACCCGAACGTGGCGGTGAAAATCTTTAACGTCGCCCGTAGCGACAAAAACGAAGTCCTGACTAACGTCTTCCGCTCTAAAGGCGTGCTGGTTGGTACTTCAACGATGAACAACGTAATGATGCCAAAAATCGCCGGTCTGGTAGAAGAGATGACCGGCCTGCGTTTTCGTAACAAACGCGCCAGCGCCTTTGGTTCACACGGCTGGAGCGGCGGTGCGGTAGACCGTTTGTCCACACGCTTGCAGGATGCCGGTTTCGAGATGTCGCTGAGTCTGAAAGCGAAATGGCGTCCGGATCTGGACGCGCTGGAACTGTGTCGTCAGCATGGCCGTGAAATCGCACGTCAGTGGGCGCTTGCTCCGCTGCCGGAAACAATCGTCAAAACGGCAACCAAAGAGGAAGAGTGCGCCTGTGCCGCTGCGGCTGCGGCTGCCGCTGATCTTGGTCCAAGCATGCAGTGCAGCGTATGCCAGTGGATTTACGACCCGGCAAAAGGTGAACCGCTGCAGGATGTCGCGCCGGGAACACCGTGGAGCGACGTTCCGGATAACTTCCTGTGCCCGGAATGTTCATTAGGTAAAGACGTCTTTGACGTACTGGCAACGGAGGCAAAATGAGCCGCGGAATTGTCATTATTGGTTCGGGCTTCGCCGCCCGCCAGTTAGTCAAAAATATCCGTAAGCAGGATGCAAATGTCCCGCTAACCCTGATTGCTGCGGACAGTATGGATGAGTACAACAAGCCCGATCTCAGCCATGTTATCAGTCAGTCGCAACGTGCAGACGACCTCACCCGCCAGTCGGCGGGGGAGTTTGCCGAACAGTTTAATTTGCGCCTCTTTCCGCACACCTGGGTAACCGACATCGATGCCGATGCTCACGTAGTGAAAAGCCAGGAGCAACAGTGGCCATACGACAAACTGGTGCTGGCTACGGGAGCGTCGGCGTTCGTACCGCCGATTACCGGACGTGAGTTAATGCTCACATTGAACAGCCAACAAGAGTATCGCGCCTGTGAAACACAACTGCGTGACGCCCAACGGGTGCTGATTGTCGGCGGCGGCTTGATTGGCAGCGAACTGGCGATGGATTTTTGTCGTGCAGGTAAAGCGGTGACGCTTATCGACAACGCCGCCAGCATTCTGGCTTCGCTGATGCCACCAGAAGTAAGCAGTCGCTTACAGCATCGTCTGACCGATATGGGCGTACACCTGCTGCTGAAATCGCAGCTTCAGGGGCTGGAGAAAACGGAGTCGGGGATTCGCGCCACGCTCGATCGTAGCCGCAGCGTAGAAGTCGATGCGGTGATCGCCGCTACGGGTCTGCGCCCTGAAACCGCGCTGGCGCGTCGCGCCGGATTGAACATCAATCGTGGCGTCTGCGTCGACAGCTACCTGCAAACCAGCCACCCGGACATTTATGCCCTCGGCGACTGTGCAGAAATTAACGGTCAGGTACTCCCATTCCTGCAACCGATTCAGCTGAGCGCCATGTATCTGGCGAAAAACCTGCTCGGCGGCAATGCACCATTGAAGTTGCCTGCCATGCTGGTAAAAGTCAAAACGCCGGAATTACCCTTGCATCTGGCTGGGGAAACCCAGCGCCGCGATCTGAACTGGCATATTGCCGCCGAAGCGCAAGGGATGGTGGCCAGAGGGATGAACGACGCAGGCCAGCTATGTGCCTTTGTCGTCAGCGAAGACCGCATGAAAGAGGCTTTTGCGCTGCTAAAAACGCTGCCCGTGTAAGTACAGGATACCGTTGCTTGATTTATTAACCTCACGCACATGGATGTGCGTTGCCACTTGTCGGTATGCCCCGACCTGTAGTTCTTGCCCCGCCAGTCCCGGGGCTTTTTTTATTTTTGCGCCAACGCCCGCGCCGCGGCAATCACGCCCTGCCCCAACGACAATCCGCCGTCGCCCGCCGGTAAACGCTGCGGGAACAGTAAGGTAAAATCATGCAGATAAAACGCCAGCCGGGCTGACAATAAGCGGTTATGCATCACACCTCCGCTGAATACCAGCGTCTTAATCCCCCGCTCTTCGGCCTGCAAACGCATCAGGGTGGCAAACCCACGTGCCAGCGCGTCGTGAAACGCCCACGCTCTTTCGGCAGGTTTGGCCTGCCAGGTCAGCCATTGCTGCCAAAAAACCGCTAAGTTCAGCTGATTGCCATCAAGCGGCACCGTGACAGGGTGCTCAACGCCAGCACATTGCGATGCCATCGCCTCCAGCGCGCAGGCCGCCTCACCTTCATAACTCAGCGATTCCGGCGCACATTGAAGCGCGGCGGCAACGGCATCAAACAGCCGTCCGCACGATGACGCCAGCGGTGCGTTAATCCCCCGCTCAATGGCGCGCGCCAGCACGTTCCAGTTTTGATGTTGCAGCACCGATGTTTCCGGGTAGCGCTGCCAGTCAGGAACAAAACGCAGGCACTGCGCGAGCAAATTGCGCCACGGCTGTTTTGCCGCCAGATCGCCCCCCGCCAGCGCTACCGCCGGTAAGCCGCCAAGGTGTTCGCATTCACGATAGTTGACCCGCAAACACTCTCCCCCCCACAGCGCGCCGTTTTCCCCCATGCCGATACCGTCTAACGTCAGAGCAATCACGTCGCCACCATCGAGCGACCAGCCGTGCTCGGCCAGGCACGCAGCGGCATGCGCATGGTGATGCAGCACCGTTTCGGTTGGCAGATTCATTTCGCTGGCCCACTGGCTGGAAACATAACCAGGGTGTGCATCATGCACGATACGCTGCGGCGTAAAGTCATAAATGTTCTGGATAAGGCGCAGCGCATCACGCCACTGCTGCTGAATGCCGTCATCGCTGAGATCGCCCAAATGCTGGCTGATAACCGCCTGTTCACCACGCACCAGGCAGAAGGTATTTTTCAGATCTGCGCCCAGGCAAAGCATCGGTGGCACGTCGTGAAATCCTGGCGGCAGCGCCACCGCATCCGGCACGTAACCCCGTGAACGACGCAGCATCTCCCCACTGTCGCGCACCACAGAGTCATCCATTCGCTGCACAATTTCGCGGTTATGCAGCAGGAAACCATCGGCAATTTCGTGTAAATCTTCCAGCGCCTGCTCGTTGGTAATAGCGGGCGGTCTGCCGCTGAGATTGCCGGAGGTCATTACCAACGGACAATTCATCTCTTGTAAGAGCAGATGCTGCAACGGATTCGCTGGCAGCATGACGCCCACTTCCGTTAACCCTGGCGCAATGCCCTCGCTCAATGCTGCGACATAGCGTTTCTGCACCAACACGATCGGCGCGGCTGGGGTTGTCAGCAAACGACGAGCGGGTTCAGGCAGTCCGTCATCACCGGGCAGCATCACTGCCAGAGGTTTTGCCGGACGGTGTTTGCGCAGCCTGAGCAGCGCTACGGCGTCATCATTTCGTGCATCGCACACCAGATGAAACCCACCAATCCCTTTAACGGCCACAATACCGCCTGCTTTCAGGCGCGATACTGCCGCCTGCAACGCCTCTTCTTTCTCCGCCCGCTCACCCGCGCTAAACCATTCGAGGTGGGGACCGCATGCCGGACAAGCAACGGGCTGGGCATGGAAGCGACGGTCGTATGGATCACGATACTCTTTATCGCATTGCGCACAGAGTGGGAATGACGCCATCACGGTAAACGGGCGATCGTAGGGCATGGCGCGGATGATCGTAAAGCGCGGGCCACAGTGGGTACAGTTGATAAAGGGATAACGATAGCGGCGTTCGCCGGGGGTGCTCATTTCAACCAGACATTCTGGACAGGTCGCGGCATCCGGAACGATTTGCGTATTCATCGTGCCGCCAGCACTTTGCCGAATCGAGAAATCGGCAGGCGGCTGCGTCCAGGCGAACGGTTCGCTCTCAACGCTGTCAATGCGCGCCAGCGGCGGGCAGTGTTGATGCAACTGCGCAATAAACTCTGCCGGATCTTCCTGTATACGCACAACCACACCGTCACCGTCGTTACACACATCGCCATGTAGCTGTAACCGCTGCGCCAGTTGCCAGACGTAGGGGCGAAATCCGACGCCCTGTACCTTACCGCGAATACGCAGCTGTACGCCGGAGTGGTTGTTTATTGTCATGATGAATTCCCGCGGTATTGTATCCCTGAAATGTCCGTTTGCCGGATGGCGGCTTCGCCTTATCCGGCACGTATTTTACGCGGATTTTCAGATATCAGAACAGCAAAGATGCCGTGGAATCCAGCGCCGCGCGACGGCGTTTTTCAGCGCTCAGTTGCTCAAGCTTATTGCGATCCACATAAATCAGCGCGTGAGTCGGGCAGACTTCCATACAGGCAGGGCCGGCCTCACGATGGTGGCACAGGTCGCACTTATTGGCTTCGGCTTTTTCTGCCCGGACGTTCAGACCTGCCCCGCTGTTACGAACAACCGGACGCACGACCACTTCCATTGCGCCATAAGGGCAAGCCACAACGCAGGTTTTACACCCAATACAGCGCTCCTGCATCACGTGAACAAAGCCTTTATCACGGCTGATTGCACCGTTCGGACAGACGTTAGCGCACGGCGCGTCTTCACACTGGCGACACAGCGTCGCCGTGGAGACATTAACGCCTTTGATGACGTGAATGCGGGGTAAAAAGGTTTCAGGGGTCAGCGATGCGCAGTCCTGGTTATCCTGATGGGATACCACGCAGGCCACTTCACAGGTACGGCAACCAATGCATTTATTGGCGTCTGCAATGATGAAACG
Organism: Citrobacter sp. 21OH12SH02A-Citro; assembly: GCF_027919895.1. Classification (NCBI taxonomy): domain Bacteria; kingdom Pseudomonadati; phylum Pseudomonadota; class Gammaproteobacteria; order Enterobacterales; family Enterobacteriaceae; genus Citrobacter; species Citrobacter sp. 21OH12SH02A-Citro. The sequence continues at coordinate 1,044,062 of NZ_CP114801.1, read as the reverse complement.
GTTCATCAATTTCTCCAGCAATGACAGATTATCTGCCGAAGCATTCATAAATCGTGCCAGAATTTAATTGACTGTTATTAAAGGTTTTTTATTTTGATGAATGCAGAGAAGCCGTGTCATCGTCACTAGTGACGATGACAAATGACAGCCGTCAGCGCAAAACGAGCGGCGCAACAGAGTCGCGTTGAATGAGTTCACCGGTGAAGGTTTTTGGCGGCGTAAACGCCCCGTCATCCAGCATAAAGATCAGGCGGCCTATCGTTTCCTGGATCATTTCCGTTACCGGGATTTTGACGCTGGAAAGCGCCGGAATAGTGTATGGCGCGATGGCGATATCGTCGAAGCCAATCACCGACACCTGAGCAGGGACGCGCACGCCATGCGCGTGCAACTGCTTTATCGCACCGATCGCCATATCATCATTGCTGGCCACCAGCGCGGTAAAATTGACCTTATGCGAAAGCAAAGTATCGACTCCCGCCGCGCCGCAGGCTGGCGTCCATTTCCCTTTAACAATCAAATCATTATTAAGCGGAATGCCATGATGTGCCAGCGCGTCTTTATAGCCTGAAAGTCGCTCCACGCCGGTAGGCGAATCCATCGAGCCAGTAATAAAACCAATCTCTTTGTGCCCGGCGGCAATGAGCTGAGTAACGGCGTTAAAGCTGGTTTGCTTTTGATCGCACCACACGCAGTGGCTGGTATTTTTCCGCAGCCGCCGATTAAGCACCATAATCGGCTGGGCGTGGGCGTCGATGATATCGTCTATCTCATCCACGCTAAGAAAACGCGGATAGATCATAATCGCGTCACAGCGCAGGTCGAGCAGATACTGGATCGCCTGACGCTCTTCCTCTGCGCTGTGCTTACCGTCAGCCAGCAACAACTGGCGTCCCTTATCTTCCGCCATCCGCGCGGTATGAAACAGCAGTTCGCTGAAATAGACGCCGTGATAAAGGGTATTAGTTACCACCAGACCCAGCGTCTGCGTGGTTTTCGCTGCCAGACTGCGTGCCAGCAAGTTAGGGCGGTAACCACTCTCTTCAATGGCCTGAAACACGCGGTCTTTGGTTTCCTGGCTGACATAACCATTCCCGGAAAGCACCCGGGAAACCGTCGCTTTTGACACCCCGGCACGCTTCGCCACCTCCAGCATCGTGGTCATATTACTCATCCCTTTTCTCTCAATGTGACGCAGTGTACTGCACCGTTTCGCCGCTGTCCTTGCTGCTAAATTGCAAACGCTGACATCTGGTGATCGGAGTCACAATTATAAAAAATGATCAAAATTAAAACTTGCCCATTGCGTGTAATTTAAACATGATTTTGTGGAACCGGTTTCCTATCTGCGTTTCATCAACCCAGAAAAGCGACCAACGTGAACGGATAAAACATAACGTACTCTACTGATAAAACAGGATTAAATCCGATGTCCAAAAATTATGCAGCGCTGGCGCGCTCGGTTGTGACGGCTCTGGGAGGCGTGGACAACATCACAGCAGTGACCCACTGTATGACCCGTTTGCGTTTCGTTATCAAAGATGACTCGCAGGTCGACAGCACGACGCTGAAGACGCTCCCTGGCGTGCTCGGCGTGGTGCGCAGCGATAACCAGTGCCAGGTGATCATCGGCAACACCGTTTCGCAGGCGTATCGCGAGGTAGTCAGCCTGTTACCTGCCAATATGCAACCTGCAGAGCCGCAAACCAAACCTCGGCTGACGCTGAAGCGGATTGGCGCGGGGATCCTCGACGCGCTGATCGGCACAATGTCCCCGTTGATCCCGGCTATTATCGGCGGATCAATGCTCAAGCTGCTGGCAATGATCCTCGAAATGACCGGCGTGCTGGTGAAAGGATCGTCCACGCTCACTATTCTGACCGTAATCGGCGACGGCGCTTTCTTCTTCCTGCCATTGATGGTCGCCGCCTCAGCAGCCATAAAATTCAAAACCAACATGTCGCTGGCAATCGCCATCGCAGGCGTACTGGTACATCCCAGCTTCATCGAACTGATGGCGAAGGCCGCGCAGGGTGAGCACGTTGAGTTTGCCCTGATCCCGGTGACAGCGGTGAAATACACCTACACGGTGATCCCGGCGCTGGTCATGACCTGGTGTCTGTCCTACATCGAACGCTGGGTCGATCGCATCACTCCGGCGGTAACCAAAAACTTCCTTAAACCGATGCTAATCGTGCTGATCGCCGCCCCACTCGCCATCGTCATCATTGGCCCGATCGGTATCTGGATCGGTAGTGCAATTTCAGCGCTGGTTTATACCATTCACGGCTATCTCGGCTGGCTGTCGGTGGCCATTATGGGCGCATTGTGGCCGCTGCTGGTGATGACCGGTATGCACCGCGTCTTCACGCCAACCATTATTCAGACCATTGCCGAAACCGGAAAAGAAGGCATGGTGATGCCGTCGGAAATCGGTGCCAATTTGTCGCTGGGCGGTTCATCGCTGGCAGTGGCATGGAAAACCAAAAACCCGGAACTGCGTCAGACGGCGTTAGCGGCAGCCGCCTCGGCCATCATGGCAGGCATTTCCGAACCCGCGCTGTATGGCGTGGCGATCCGCCTGAAACGCCCACTGATTGCGAGTCTTATCAGCGGCTTTATCTGCGGTGCCGTTGCCGGAATGGCCGGACTGGCGAGCCACTCCATGGCGGCTCCAGGCTTGTTCACCAGCGTACAGTTTTTCGATCCAGCCAATCCGATGACCATCGTTTGGGTGTTTGGCGTGATGGCACTGGCGGTCGTGCTTTCCTTTGTATTAACACTGCTCCTCGGCTTTGAAGATATTCCTGTCGAAGATGCAGCCGCGCAGGCCAGAAAAAACCAGGCCGCGCAACCAGGCAATATCAATAGAGCCAGCATTTGACTGGTATGAACTGAGGTTAACTATGTCTGTTTTTCCGCAAGGATTTTTATGGGGCGGCGCACTGGCCGCCAACCAGTCAGAAGGGGCATACCAGGAAGGCGGCAAAGGGCTGACCACCGTCGATATGATCCCCCACGGCACAAACCGCATGGCCGTCAAACTGGGTCAGGAAAAACGCTTTACGCTGCGGGATGACGAATTTTATCCCAGCCATCAGGCAATCGACTTTTATCATCGCTATAAAGAAGATATCGCGCTGATGGCGGAAATGGGGTTTACGGTTTTTCGTACTTCCATTGCCTGGAGCCGTCTCTACCCTAACGGTGACGAGCTAACGCCAAATGAAGAGGGTATCGCGTTTTACCGGGCCGTGTTTGCCGAGTGTAAAAAATACGGTATTGAGCCGTTAGTTACGCTGTGTCACTTCGATGTGCCGATGCATCTGGTCAGCGAGTATGGCTCCTGGCGTAACCGCAAAATGGTGGAGTTCTTTACCCGCTACGCCCGTACCTGCTTCGAGGCCTTTGACGGTCTGGTGAAGTACTGGCTAACGTTCAACGAAATCAACATTATGCTGCACAGCCCTTTTTCTGGCGCCGGACTGGTGTTTGAAGAAGATGAAAATCAGGATCAGGTAAAATATCAGTCCGCCCACCACGAACTGATTGCCAGCGCCCTGGCAACTAAAATTGCCCATGAAATTAATCCGCAAAACCAGGTCGGCTGTATGCTGGCGGGCGGTAATTTTTATCCTTATTCCTGTAAACCGGAAGATGTGTGGACCGCGCTGGAAAAAGACCGCGAAAACCTGTTCTTTATTGATGTGCAGGCGCGCGGGGCTTACCCCGCTTACTCTGCCCGTGTGTTTCGCGAAAAAGGCGTGGTGATAGAAAAAGCGGCGGGAGATGACGATATCCTGAAAAACACCGTCGATTTCGTCTCGTTTAGCTATTACGCATCGCGCTGCGCCTCCGCTGAAATGAATACTGGCAATACCAGCGCCGCTAACGTGGTGAAGTCGCTGCGTAATCCGTACATTGCCGCCAGCGAATGGGGCTGGGGCATCGACCCGCTCGGCCTGCGCATCACCATGAATATGATGTATGACCGCTACCAGAAGCCGTTGTTTCTGGTGGAAAACGGGCTGGGGGCGAAAGATGAGATCGATGCTAACGGCGAAATCAATGACGACTATCGCATTAGCTATTTACGCGAGCACATTCGCGCCATGGCAGATGCTATTGAGGATGGCGTGCCGCTGCTGGGCTACACCACCTGGGGCTGTATCGATCTGGTTTCAGCCTCAACCGGTGAGATGAGCAAACGCTACGGTTTTGTGTATGTGGACCGCGATGACGCGGGCAACGGCACGTTAGCGCGTAAACGCAAAAAATCGTTCTGGTGGTATAAGAAAGTGATTGCGAGCAACGGGACCGATCTGGAATAACAATGTTGCCGGATGACGGATGACGCCGCCATCCGGCAACACGTATTATTCAGAATATATATACCCGCTGTCTGTTATCATTTTTATTGCACAACTTTAGGATTTTGCAGCAGCGGCAAAGGCGCTTCGCCCAACGCGTGGACCTGACCAATAATTGTCGCGCTCCGGCCAATCTGTAATGACTCAACATTCGTACTATTATGGGAGCCAAACTGGAACTGAATCACGTTGTTCGTTTTATTATTTTCGTCTTTCAGGCTGACAAGATAAGAATAAGCATTGGAAATACCATTAACCTTACGAATATCAATGACCACGCCCCGCAGCTTCACCCATTCACCAAGATAGTCCTTATTGGCTTTAACAGGATTTAAGGTATAGGGCGCGACAAAATCAGCGACGGACAAGGTTGGCATTGACGCAGCTGATGACTCCCCCGGTTGAAATAATCGGTCTCCCGCAGAGAAGAACGCGTCAGCCGCCGTCTCGCACCCGCTAAGAAGAGAGGAAATAATAATTAAATTTACCAAACGAATACCTGAACGCATAAATAACTCCTGTATATTAACTTCCCATATATTCAAATTCTAAATAATTCGAGTATATAACCTCCCTGAACAACGCCGAAATATAATATAACTCCCGTATTAGTAAAAGAAGAGAATATTCCCCCCATCTATTATCAACTTCTCATCCTTTCATTATTTGCATTCTATTTTCTGGATCTGCCTTCCAGTTTCGGGTTTGCCCTCCCGCCTTTTTACTGGCATTTTATTCAGTAGTTTTCCATCGTTTTATTCGTAACAAGGGAGTGTTTATGTCTGGTAAAAATGGTAATGCCGAAGCGGTTATCGGTAATGACTCCAACTTATTGATAGTGTTTTATGTTCAGATAATGCCCGATGACTTTGTCATGCAGCTCCACCGATTTTGAGAACGACAGCGACTTCCGTCCCAGCCTTGCCAGGTGCTGCCTCAGATTCAGGTTATGCCGCTCAATGCGCTGAGTGTAACGCTTGCTGATAACGTGCAGCTTTCCCTTCAGGCGGGATTCATACAGCGGCCAGCCATCCGTCATCCATACCACGACCTCAAAGGCCGACAGCAGGCTCAGAAGACGCTCCAGTGTGGCCAGAGTGCGTTCACCGAATACGTGCGCCACAACCGTCTTCCGGAGCCTGTCATACGCGTAAAACAGCCAGCGCTGGCGCGATTTAGCCCCGACGTATCCCCACTGTTCGTCCATTTCCGCGCAGACGATGACGTCACTGCCCGGCTGTATGCGCGAGGTTACCGACTGCGGCCTGAGTTTTTTAAATGGCGGAAAATCGTGTTGAGGCCAACGCCCATAATGCGGGCGGTTGCCCGGCATCCAACGCCATTCATGGCCATATCAATGATTTTCTGGTGCGTACCGGGTTGAGAAGCGGTGTAAGTGAACTGCAGTTGCCATGTTTTACGGCAGTGAGAGCAGAGATAGCGCTGATGTCCGGCGGTGCTTTTGCCGTTACGCACCACCCCGTCAGTAGCTGAACAGGAGGGACAGCTGATAGAAACAGAAGCCACTGGAGCACCTCAAAAACACCATCATACACTAAATCAGTAAGTTGGCAGCATCACCGCGGTTATCAACAAGCCATTACGTCATTTTAAAGTCAGCTATGTCAGAGTACGGCATGAAGATCGCAAAACCGGTTTTACGCGACGTATAAGCCGCCATGCTTCACTCACGATGAACGGAGACTGGCTGGAACAGGCGGGGTTCCCAACGGGCACGTCGGTAAAGGTATCGGTTACGCAGGGGAAATTAATTATTGAACAAGCAGGTGAATAGTCTGTTTCGAGGGTGTCGACGTTATCCGGATGGTGGTAATGCGACACACCATCCGGTATTCAGTGCCCTCAGGCTCAGGCTTCCGGTGCCTCTAATTCAGCGAACCCACCGTGTCCTTCCCACCCGGCTAATCGCTGATAGACGGTATCTACCGCATCTTTGATCGGCTGTGTCATCGGGTAGTAAAAACCGACAATATCCGGCTGGATACCAAGGAAAATCACCTCGCCAACGTCGTCTTTCAGCTGATCGACCAGGTAGTTCAGCGGCATGTTATGGGTGGTCATCATAAACATCTCGGCAATATCATCAGGATCGATAATGCGGATTTCACCAGGATTTAGCCCCATGTCGGTGGCATCCACAATCAACAGACGCTGCGGGCGCAACTCACGGATGGCGACGATGTCGTTTTCCGGCGCGCTACCGCCGTCGATGGCAACCCATTGACCTTGAGGATTTGCAGCACACATTTCGGCCAACAGCGGCCCCGCGCCGTCATCGCCCATCATGCTGTTACCCACACATAATAAAACGTCAGTCACGATGTCTCCTCACCATCAGATAGATGGCGCTTTCCTGGTGGATATCGTGAAGCATGCTAAGCATCAGCTTGCTCCACTCCTGCTGCTGCGGGGTCTGCACGGCACGCGCATCATCGAACGCGCGCGCCAGCATCTGCACATGGTTGAAATCAATGACGATCTCGCCGTACTTCGGCACGCCTTCCATTTTCCGGCGGGCTTCACTGCCTTCGGCAAGCGTGGCAATCCACGCCAGATATTCATCCCACGGACAGGTTAACGCCGCTTCCAGGCAATCGATGATCCCAAGGTGGTGACCAATCGCCAGGCTGTAATAGACAACCTGCTGCGCCTCAGCGGGCGTTGCATCGTTCTCATCAATAAACTTACGGCTCAGTTGACTGAACACCACCGTTTCACTCATCGGATACGCGCCTCTTCGACAACATGATTAAGATGCGTGACGATCTCGGTCAGACGCGGATCGTTTTCCGCTTCCAGCCAGCGCGCCACCTGATGCTCGCCCTGCCCTAACTGTGTCATATAGTCATCAGCAATCTGGCGACCGTAGCGGTAGCCCGCCAGACGGCGTGCTTCACGATCCACCTTCACGCGCAGCGGCTGAACCATGTCCGGATGCAGAATTTCAGCCGGTTGTTCGTCCAGTTCACCTGGCGCACGCGCGTGAATTTTTTGTTCCAGCAGACCCAGCGCCATTGCAAAACCGTACAGCGTAGCCGCAGGCGTTGGCGGACAGCCAGGAATATACACATCCACCGGTACGATTTTATCCGTGCCGCCCCATACGCAGTATAAGTCGTGGAAGATACCGCCGCTGTTACCGCAGGCACCGTAAGAGATACAAATTTTCGGATCTGGCGCAGACTGCCAGGCGCGCAGCGCCGGAGAGCGCATGGCACGCGTTACCGCGCCGGTAAACAGCAGGATATCCGCATGGCGCGGTGATGGTACAACTTTGATACCAAAACGTTCGGCATCAAACAGCGGAGAAAGCGTAGCGAAGATTTCGATTTCACAGCCGTTGCAGCCGCCGCAGTCCACACGGTAAACGTACGCTGAACGCTTGATGCTTTTAAGCAGCGACGCTTTCATGCTGGCAATGGATTCATCCACCGTCATCGGTACCGGAATACCGTTGGCGTCACGTGGGCCTAATAAATTGCTCATCAGCTGGCCTCTTTCATATGGCGAGTCAGTTCAATACGGTCAGACGGCACCAGGCATTTCTGGCGCTTACAATCCGGGCAGGTCTCAAAGCTTTCACGGTGGTTTTCCGCACGGCTGTCGCCGTTGTGCTTAAGCAGCGCAATGGCGTAATCGATCTCTTTTTGTACCGCAAACGGGCGGTTACATACGCGGCAATTACACAGCGCAAAGCGGGACTGCTGCAGGAAATCCTCTTTCTTCCACACCGCCAGTTCATACTCCTGCGACAGCTTGATTGCCGCCGTCGGGCAGACTTCTTCGCAGCGGGCGCAGAAGATGCAACGGCCGAGGTTGAATTGCCACGCCAGCTCATGGGTGACCAGATCAGTTTCTACCGTCAGCGCGTTCGACGGGCACGCATTCACACAGGCCGCACAGCCAATGCACTGCTGCGGATTGTGTTCCGGTTTGCCACGGAAGTTTTTATCGACCGCAATCGGCTCCAGCGGATACGACGACGTCGGCGCCCCGGTTTTGATGACTTTTTTGATAAAGGTAAACATGGCGATTCCTTATTTCAGCGGCGAGTTTTTACGCTCGATGCTGTAGCGCTCAAGTTCTTTGTACGGCACGACTTTGCTCTTCTTCTTACGCACATCGACCACGGTCATACGGTCGGTACAGGAGTAGCAAGGATCGAGGCTACCGATAATCAGCGGGGCATCGGAAACGGTGTTGCCACGCAGCATGTAGCGCAGCGTCGGCCAGTTGGCGTAAGTCGCCGCGCGACAGCGCCAGCGATACAGTTTCTGGTTGTCGCCAGTCATACTCCAGTGAATGTCATCCCCGCGCGGCGCTTCAGCAAAGCCCAGCGCAAAGCGGTGTGGAATGTAGGTGAAACCTTCCACAGCCAGCGGGCCGCCTGGCAGGTTGTCCAGACCAAAGTCGATCATATTCAGTGCGGTGTAGACTTCATTGATACGGACTTTCAGACGAGAAATAACGTCGCAACCCTGCTCACTGTGAACTTCCATCGGCAGCAGACCATAGCCCACAAACGGGTGATCGGCGCGGGTGTCACGCGCATGGCCGCTGGCGCGTACCATCGGGCCGACGTTACTGAAGTCACGGGCAATTTCCGGATCCAGACGACCAATACCTACGGTACGCTGTTCCATGTTCGGCGTGCTGAGCAGCATATCGACCAGTTCCTGCACGTCACGACGCATCTGCTGCGCCAGTTGACGGGTCTGGATCATATCCTCTTTCAGCAGATCACGACGAATACCGCCGATCAGGTTCAGACCGTAAGTTTTACGTGCCCCGGTGAGGATCTCCGCCATCTTCATGGAGGTTTCACGCACGCGGAAGAACTGCATAAAGCCGGAGTCAAAACCGGTAAAGTGACAGGCCAGGCCGAGGTTCAGCAGGTGCGAGTGCAGGCGTTCAACTTCCAGCAGAATGGCGCGGATCATCTGCGCACGTTCCGGCACGACGATGCCCATCGCGTTCTCGACGGAGGTGGTATAGGCGGTGCTGTGCGCAAAGCCGCAAATGCCGCACACGCGGTCGGACAAGAAGGTCACTTCGTTGTAACCCATGCGGGTTTCCGCCAGCTTCTCCATGCCGCGGTGGACATAGAACAGACGGTAGTCGGCGTCGATGATGTTCTCGCCGTCAACAAACAGACGGAAGTGACCGGGTTCATCAGAGGTGACGTGCAATGGGCCAATCGGCACCACGTTGTTTTTCTTGTCGCCCAGTTCGTTGATGAACTCGTAGGTTTCAGCATCGGTAGTCGGCGCGGGGCGCTGGCGATAATCCATGCTGTCTTTACGCAGCGGGTAGAGTTCGTCCGGCCAGTCATCCGGCAGTACCAGACGACGCTCATCGGGCAAACCAACCGGGATCAAACCGTACATATCGCGCACTTCGCGCTCGCCCCAGACCGCAGCAGGCACGCGCGGCGTGACGGACGGGAACTCCAGCTTATTGGCATCGACTTCAACGCGCACGGTAATCCAGCACTTGGTACCCTGCTCCATCGACAGCACGTAGTACACGGCATAATGACCGCACAGCTGACGTTCGTCGTTACCAAACAGCACGGACAACCAGCCACCCTGTTTGTAGTACAGGAACTCCACCACTTCCGGCAGGTAGTTCACCTTGACGGTGATCGTCAGCTGATCTTTGGTCTGCCAGGCTTCATCCAGCACGACGCCCGGGAAGGCCTGGTGCAGCGCCGCGAGATATTGTTGACCTAATTTTTCTTCAGACATGCTCAAACTCTCTTAAATCACGCCACCAGCAAGGAGACGAACGCTAAAAACGCAAACCCAAAACCGGCCCAGGTCACGCGTGAAGTGGCGCAAAAACGCAGACGCGCCATGCTGTTTTCGAACAGGGCGATGACCAGCACGCCGAGAACCAGTTTGACGACGGCAATCACCAGCGCCAGCAGCAGCCCACCCAAGGTGAAGGTTTCCATCTGTCCCCACGGCAGGAACACGCCAACGAACATTTGCAGAACGACCAGTTGCTTAAGGCTAATGCCCCATTTCAGCACCGCAAAACCGCTGCCGCTGTATTCGGTCAATGGACCTTCCTGCAGCTCCTGCTCTGCCTCTGCCAGATCGAACGGCAGTTTGCCCATTTCGATAAAGGTGGCGAAAGCACAGGCGCACAGCGCCAGAATCAACGGAATGCTGCGTGCAGCAGGCCAGTGATAAATGGTATCGGCGATATTGCTGATATGCGTTGAGCCAGCAACCTGCGCCGCTACCCACAGACCCAGCAGCAGGATAGGTTCAACCAGCACGCCGAGCATCGCTTCGCGGCTGGCGCCAATAGCGGTAAACGGGCTACCGGTATCCAGGCCCGCGATAGAGAAGAAGAATCGGGCGATGGCGAACAGGTAAATTAAGGTGATCAGATCGCCCAGTTGCGGCAGCGGTGAGCCAACGGTCACTACCGGCAACGCGGTGGCGATAGTCAGCATCACCCCCACCATCACAAACGGCGTCAGGCGGAAAACCCAACTGGAGTCCGCAGGCGCAATGCTCTGACGGCCCAGCAGTTTGATAATGTCGCGGTATTCCTGCAAAACGCCCGGACCGCGGCGATTGTGCAAACGCGCACGTGCCACGCGGGTAATACCGGACAGCAGCGGCGCAACGGCAAACAGCACCAGCGCCTGAATTAACGGATATAAAACACTCATTCTCAGGCTCCTCGTGAAACCACAATCACCACCAGTACCGCCAGCTCAATCAGCGCCAGGCGACGGAACAGCACCGGTGCAGCCGCATTCTGCCAGCCCGGAACCAGTGATACCGGATTCAGCCATTTGCGCAGTTTGAGTACCGGCGCAAAGGCTTCTTTCACCGGCATGGCAAAACCGTGTGCGGTAATGACCATTGACTGCTCGTGATCGTAACCACACACCCATGCCGCACCGCGTGAACGCGATGGCAGACGGTTGCCTTTGAAAATCGCCATGATGATGAACGGCAGCAGCGGACATGCGATCAGCAGCAGCGTGATCATTGGCTGAGAAACGGTGGTTTTCGCGGTTTCCAGCGGCAGCGGAACGGCAGCGGAGATCATCGGCAGCAGCCACGGCGCAGCAACGCCCCCAATCACGCAGCAGATAGCCAACGCGACTACGCTAACACCCATCAGAATTGGCGCGCAGCAGGCATTTTCAGCTTCCTTCGTGCGCGGTGCGCCAAGGAACGTAACCCCATAGACTTTCGCCATACACATCACCGCCAGCGCGCCGGTAATCGCCAGTCCTACCGCCAGCAACGGTCCTAACAGACGACCGACAAAAGCACCACTGTTGCCAAGCTTAAAGAAGGACTGGTAGATAACCCACTCACCGGCAAAACCGTTCAGCGGCGGCAGTGCGGCCATCGCCATCAGGCCAACCAGCATCGCCAGAGAGATAACCGGCATACGTTTACCGATACCGCCCAGTTTTTCGATATCACGATGACCGGTACGGAACCAGATGCTGCCTGCGCCCAGGAACAGAACGCTTTTGAACAGGCTGTGGTTTACCAGGTGGTACAGACCGCCGGTCAAACCCAGCGCAATCAGCGCAGGTTGATTCAGGGAAATTCCGGTTACGCCTGCGCCCAGACCCAGCAGAATAATGCCGATGTTTTCCAGCGTGTGGTATGCCAGCAGACGCTGAATGTTATGCTCCATCAGCGCATACAGACCGCCGACAAACGCGGTGATCATTCCCAGCACCAGCAGCGTAATGCCCCACCACAGCGGTGCATTACCGCCCAGCAGCGACAGGGAGAGAATACCCAGCAGCCCCACTTTCATGACGACGGTAGAGAACAGCGCCGCAGCCGGTGCGCTGGCGTTGGCGTGTGCCTGTGGCACCCATCCGTGCAGCGGAATAATCCCGGCCAGCAGGCCAAAACCCGCCACGCCCAGCAGCCAGATATCAGACCCGAGCGGCAGCTCCTGTGCGCGCAGGTCAAGCAGGCGCAGCTCCAGGGTGCCGTAGCGTTGCCACACCAGGTAGCAGGCAATAGCCAGCAGTAGCGTGCCGACACGGCCCAGCGCAAACCACAGTTTGCCCTCTTTGCTGCAGCCGGTGAGGAACACGGCACACAGCGCCATGATTTCCGCCATCACCACCAGCGTTCCGAGATTGCTGGCAACCACCGCACATACCGCCGCGGCCATCAGCAGATTCACCAGCAGCCCGTTGGCTTTTACCTGCGGATGACGATGCCAGTCAATGTTGTACAGGCTGACAAACAGGCCGCACAGGCCCAGCGTAATCAGCCAGATAGCGTTCAACGGGGTAATTTGCACACTGTGACCAATAAACGGCATCACGCCGCTTAAAGCCAGGGCATTAGTCAGTACGGTGAAACCCGCAGCCGCTGTACACAGGCTGCCAACCGCACCGCCAACCCCGGCAATCCAGCCGCTCAGCGGTTTGTGAAATGAAAACAGAAATGCCAGAACCGCAGCCGCCGTAAACCAGGCTACGCCGCTGTTAATCAGTGAAATTGCGCTCATTTTGCATCCCCACTCTGAGCCTGCTGAAACAAGGTGAGATCGCCGAAGTCGGTATTAAAAGTCAGCTCACGCTTACGTTTGCTGGCGCGGGCAATATCCACGTTACTCACCAGGTGCAGGGCTTTGGTCGGGCACATGCGTACGCAGGCCGGACCAAGCTCGTCAAAACTGCACAGATCGCATTTCACCGCGATGGCACGAATACCCGGAACCCAGTCCAGCAACGTGCTCACGCGGGCAGGCGCTGGCGGAGCCGGAGGCGCTTTTGGCGTATTGGCGTTTGCCGGGATATGCAGCGGACGGCTACCGGAAAACTCAATCGCGCCAAACGGACAGGCGATCCCGCACAGTTTGCAGCTTACACACAGGCTTTCATTCAGCTGCACGGCACCATCAACGCGATTAATCGCATTAACCGGACAAACGGTGGCGCAAGGCGCATCTTCGCAATGGTGGCAAAGCTGCGGGGCGGATTCTTTTTCATTTAACATCACTTTCAGGCGCGGCATTGACTGCAGGCCATGCTGGCGATGTGTCTCTGAGCAGGCGGCTTCACAGGTGTGGCAGCCGATGCAAAGAGTGGAGTCAGCAATTACAAAACGATTCACCAGGCATTCCTCAGGTGATAGTCATTTTTGACGAAAACATGTCTGGAAAATGTCATTTCGACATTTTTCGACATGCCCATTCCCTAAACGTCGTGACGCAGTATGAAAGTGCATCATGACAAAAGTGGGCACACCCAAGGCTTAAGCCGGGCTATGTCCCTCAATCAGCTGGCTTAAATTCACCGGCATATTGTTCTCAACCGCGGTATAGAGGCTGTCGTAGACGGTGGCGATTTTTTCGAGATAGTGTTCCAGCACCTGCTCGCGATCGCGGTTGCTGATACGCTCATCAACCTTACCGTCGATGGTCAACTCAGCCTGTGCAATCAGTTGCTTATCATCACCGTCTTTCGTTTCAACGTAGTACTCGATGGTGTGGCTGTTAAAGCCGTCCGCCAGCGTGACGTAGATAGTGAAGTGTTCAAAAAGGACGAAGCAGAGATCCTTGTCCGGAGCGCAGCTCATTGCATGATGCAAACGCGCTTTTGACAGGGTGATCCCCTGAACCAGCGAGTTGCAGTAAATACGCCACTGGTCCTGTAGGCGACGATGCCGTTCAGCGATGTAATCGGCTTTTTCGCTTATTTCCCAAATAGTCATGTCAGGTTACCCGTTTAGCAGAGATGAACAGCTTTAAGCACATTTCATGCCAAAATTAAAAACATTAATTTTCATATAGATAAAAAATCAAAGAGCGGTGACGACATGTCATTTCGTCATCGTCGTCATTGTCACGATAGAAAAAATTCAAGCTGGCATGTTTATTGCTTTTAATACGGCAACTTCATAGGAGGCGGTATGCACGAAATAACCCTCTGCCAACGGGCACTGGAATTGATTGAACAACAGGCCACGCAATACGGTGCTCAACGAGTAACTGGGGTCTGGCTCAAAATTGGCGCATTTTCTTGCGTAGAAACCAGCGCTCTCGCCTTTTGTTTTGATCTGGTATGCCGCGGGACCCTTGCAGAAGGTTGTAAACTCCACCTCGAAGAACAAGAAGCCGAATGTTGGTGCGAATCTTGTCAGCAATACGTCACCTTACTGACGCAACGCGTGCGCAGATGTCCGCAATGCAACAGCGATATGCTGAGAATTGTGGCCGATGACGGCTTACAGATTCGACGTATTGAAATAGATGAAACTCCAGCGCCGGATGCCGACGCCTAAGCGTCATCATCCGGCAACTGAAGTATCGCAAGTAATAAATCAGGAGTGAGCGATGTGTACGACATGTGGTTGCGCTGAAGGCAACCTTTATATAGAGGGTGATGAGCATAATCCCCACTCGGTGTTTCGCAGCGCGCCATTTGCCCCAGCGGCTCGTCCGGCGCTGAATATTACCGGGGTGAAGACCTCCAGTTTCACACCGAGCCAGACTGAAGAAGGCGATTTGCATTACGGTCACGGTGAAGCAGGCACCCACGCACCAGGCATGAGTCAGCGCCGGATGCTGGAAGTGGAAATTGACGTGCTGGATAAAAACAACCGTCTGGCCGAGCGCAACCGCGCCCGCTTTGCTGCCCGTCAACATCTGGTATTAAACCTTGTCTCAAGCCCAGGCTCCGGTAAAACCACGCTGCTGACCGAAACGCTGATGAAGCTCAAAGACAGCGTGCCTTGCGCCGTCATTGAAGGCGACCAGCAGACGGTTAACGATGCCGCCCGTATTCGCGCCACAGGTACGCCCGCCATCCAGGTCAACACCGGTAAAGGTTGCCATCTTGACGCACAAATGATTGCTGACGCCGCGCCACGTTTGCCGCTTGAAGACAACGGCATCCTGTTCATTGAAAACGTCGGGAACCTGGTTTGCCCGGCCAGCTTCGACCTCGGCGAACGCCATAAAGTGGCGGTGCTTTCCGTCACCGAAGGCGAAGACAAGCCGCTGAAATACCCGCATATGTTTGCCGCCGCGTCGCTGATGCTGCTCAACAAAGTAGACCTACTGCCGTACCTCAATTTTGACGTAGAAAAGTGCATCGCCAGCGCCCGGGAAGTGAACCCGGAAATTGAGATTATCCTGATTTCCGCCACCAGTGGCGAAGGCATGGACCAATGGCTCTCCTGGCTGGAGACGCAGCGATGTGCATAGGTGTTCCGGGTCAAATCCGCACCATTGATGGCAACCAGGCCAAAGTCGACGTTTGCGGTATTCAGCGCGACGTCGACCTGACGCTGGTCGGAAGCTGCGATGAACACGGTCAACCCCGTCTGGGCCAGTGGGTACTGGTCCACGTCGGCTTTGCCATGAGCATCATTAATGAAGCTGAAGCGCGCGACACGCTCGACGCGCTGCAAAACATGTTTGACGTTGAGCCGGATGTCGGCGCGTTGTTGTATGGCGAGGAAAAATAATGCGTTTTGTTGACGAATACCGCGCACCAGAACAGGTGATGCAGTTGATAGAGCACCTGTGTGAACGTGCCGCACACCTCCCCTACACTGCTGAACGCCCGCTGCGCATCATGGAAGTGTGTGGTGGTCATACCCACGCTATCTTCAAGTTCGGTCTCGACCAATTGTTGCCCGACAACGTCGAGTTTATTCATGGCCCGGGCTGCCCGGTATGCGTTCTGCCGATGGGCAGAATCGACAGCTGTGTGGAAATCGCCAGCCATCCGGAAGTGATTTTTTGCACCTTTGGCGATGCGATGCGCGTTCCGGGTAAACAAGGTTCTTTGCTACAAGCCAAAGCGCGCGGCGCGGATATCCGCATCGTCTATTCACCGATGGATGCGCTGAAGCTGGCGCAGGAAAACCCAACGCGTAAGGTTGTGTTCTTTGGCCTGGGTTTTGAAACCACAATGCCAACCACCGCCATCACCCTTCAGCAGGCAAAACAGCGTGACGTGCAGAACTTTTACTTTTTCTGCCAGCACATCACGCTTATCCCTACGCTGCGCAGCCTGCTGGAACAGCCGGACAACGGCATCGACGCCTTCTTAGCGCCGGGCCATGTCAGCATGGTGATTGGCACCGATGCCTATAATTTCATTGCTTCAGATTTCCATCGTCCGTTGGTGGTCGCCGGTTTCGAACCGCTCGATCTGCTGCAGGGCGTGGTGATGTTGATTGAACAGAAGATTGCCGCGCATAGCCAGGTTGAAAACCAGTATCGCCGCGTGGTGCCGGACGCCGGTAACCTGCTAGCGCAACAGGCCATCGCCGAAGTGTTCTGCGTCAATGGCGATAGCGAATGGCGAGGTCTGGGCGTCATTGAATCCTCTGGCGTTCACCTGACGCCAGACTATCAGCGCTTTGATGCCGAAGCGCATTTCCAGCCAGCGCCGCAGCAGGTGTATGACGATCCGCGCGCGCGTTGCGGCGAGGTATTGACCGGCAGATGCAAACCGCATCAGTGCCCGCTAATTGGCAAAACCTGTAACCCGGAGACCGCGTTTGGCGCCCTGATGGTCTCCTCAGAAGGCGCATGTGCCGCCTGGTATCAGTATCGTCAGCAGGAGTGTGAAGCATGAACAGCGTACAACTCGCCCACGGTAGCGGCGGTCAGGCTATGCAGCAGTTGATCAACAGTCTGTTTATGGAGGCTTTTGCTAATCCGTGGCTGGCGGAACAAGAAGATCAGGCCCGTCTGGACCTGGCACAACTGGTTGCAGAAGGCGATCGTCTGGCGTTTTCAACCGACAGCTATGTTATCGATCCGTTGTTCTTCCCGGGTGGCAATATCGGCAAGCTGGCCATCTGCGGTACGGCTAACGACGTGGCGGTCAGCGGCGCGATCCCTCGCTACCTCTCCTGCGGTTTTATCCTCGAAGAGGGTTTGCCGATGGAGACGTTGAAAACCGTCGTCAACAGTATGGCGGCGACCGCGCGTGAAGCAGGCATCGCCATCGTGACCGGCGATACCAAAGTCGTGCAGCGCGGCGCTGCAGACAAGCTGTTCATCAACACGGCCGGAATGGGGGCGATCCCCGCCAACATTCACTGGGGCGCACAGACCCTCGGCCCAGGCGATGTGCTGCTGGTCAGCGGTACGCTTGGCGATCACGGCGCAACTATCCTTAACCTGCGCGAACAGCTGGGTCTTGATGGCGAACTGGTCAGCGACTGCGCGGTATTGACACCGCTTATCCAGACGCTGCGTGATATTCCTGGCGTGAAGGCGCTGCGTGACGCGACCCGTGGCGGCGTAAATGCGGTAACGCATGAATTTGCCGCCTCATGCGGGTTTGGTATTGAGCTGTCTGAAGCGGCCCTGCCCGTGAAGCCCGCGGTGCGTGGCGTTTGCGAACTGCTGGGTCTGGATGCGCTTAACTTTGCTAACGAAGGCAAGCTGGTGATTGCCGTTGAGCGTCAGGCTGCTGAAACGGTGCTTGCCGCGCTGCGCGCACATCCGTTAGGACGCGATGCCGCAATGATTGGTGAAGTGGTAGAACGCAAAGGTGTGCGTCTTGCCGGACTCTACGGCGTGAAACGCACTCTCGATTTACCACACGCCGAACCATTACCTCGTATATGCTAACAGCCGGTTGGCAGCAAGCTGTAGGCCGGGTAAGACGCATTTGCGTCGACATCCGGCCTTAACGCTGCAATATCACCTGATGGCGTTTTGCCGATCGGGTCTACGGTTCGTGTAGCTGGACCAGTCCGGCAATAATTTACGACTTATACCTATAATTCATTTACCGTTTTCGCACCGTTCTGCGGTGCTTTTCCTGGAAAAGCAATATGTCGTATACACCGATGAGTGACCTCGGACAGCAAGGCCTGTTCGATATTACTCGTACATTATTACAGCAGCCCGACCTGCCGTCTCTCAGCGAGGCGCTTTCGCAACTGGTCAAGCGTTCAGCGCTGGCCGACTGCGCGGCTATTGTCTTATGGCAGGCACAAACGCAGCGTGCGCGTTATTTTGCGACGCGTGAAAATGGTAACCCCATCGATTATGAAGACGAAACGGTGCTGGCGCATGGCCCGGTACGCCGTATTTTGTCTCGCCCCGATGCGCTGCACTGCAACTATCACGAGTTTAACGAAACCTGGCCACAGCTGGCCTCTGGCGGACTGTATTCTAAATTTGGTCACTATTGCCTGCTACCGCTGGCAGCAGATGGGCGAATCTTTGGCGGTTGCGAATTTATCCGTAACGAAGACCAACCGTGGAGTGAAAAAGAGTACAACCGGCTGCAGACCTTCACCCAAATAGTCGGCGTCGTTGCTGAACAAATTCAAAGCCGGGTCAGCAACAATGTCGATTACGATCTCCTGTGCCGTGAGCGTGATAACTTTCGCATCCTGGTCGCCATCACCAATGCTGTGCTCTCCCGCCTGGATATTGATGAGCTGGTCAGCGAAGTTGCCAAAGAGATCCATCACTACTTCGACATTGATGCCATCAGCATCGTGTTACGCAGCGATCGCAAAAACAAGCTCAGCATTTATTCCACTCACTATCTGGATGAACATCATCCGGCACACGAACAAAGTGAAGTGGACGAAGCCGGCACGCTCTCTGAACGGGTCTTCAAAAGTAAAGAGATGCTGCTGATTAACCTGAGCGAACGCGATACCCTGGCCCCTTACGAAAGAATGTTGTTCGAAACCTGGGGCAACCAGCTACAGACTCGTGCCTGCTGCCGCTGATGTCCGGCAATAATATGCTCGGCGTACTTAAGCTGGCGCAATGTGAAGAGAAAGTATTCACCACCGCCAATCTCAAACTGCTGCGCCAAATCGCAGAACGTGTGGCGATCGCCGTGGATAACGCTCTCGCCTACCAGGAAATCCACCGCCTGAAGGAGCGGCTGGTCGATGAAAACCTGGCGCTGACTGAACAACTCAACAACGTAGAAAGTGAGTTCGGAGAAATCATTGGCCGCAGCGAAGCGATGTACAGCGTACTCAAACAGGTCGAAATGGTGGCGCAAAGCGACAGCACTGTCCTGATTCTTGGTGAAACCGGGACGGGTAAGGAGCTGATTGCACGAGCAATTCACAACCTGAGCGGACGTAACGCCCGTCGGATGGTGAAAATGAACTGCGCGGCAATGCCTGCCGGATTGCTGGAAAGCGATCTGTTTGGCCATGAGCGTGGCGCATTTACCGGGGCCAGCACGCAGCGGATTGGACGCTTTGAACTGGCGGACAAAAGTTCGTTATTTCTCGATGAAGTTGGCGACATGCCGCTGGAGCTTCAGCCCAAGCTGCTGCGCGTTCTGCAGGAGCAGGAGTTTGAACGTCTGGGCAGCAATAAGCTGATCCAGACCGACGTTCGCTTGATCGCTGCCACTAACCGCGATCTGAAAAAGATGGTCGCCGATCGCGAGTTTCGTAACGATCTCTACTATCGACTGAACGTCTTCCCGATCCATCTGCCGCCGCTGCGCGAGCGCCCGGAAGATATTCCGCTGCTGGTGAAAGCCTTCACCTTCAAAATTGCCCGCCGGATGGGGCGCAATATCGACAGCATTCCCGCCGAAGCCCTGCGTACGCTGAGCAACATGGAATGGCCGGGTAACGTGCGCGAGCTGGAAAACGTCGTAGAACGCGCGGTTCTGCTCACCCGGGGCAACGTGCTGCAACTGTCCTTGCCGGATGTAATCGCTATGGCGCCGTCTACGCCGCCGGTGGCGACCGAAGTCGCGCAGGATGGCGAAGATGAATACCAGCTGATAATGCGCGTTCTGAAAGAAACCAATGGCGTTGTCGCCGGTCCTAAAGGCGCGGCACAAAGACTGGGGTTGAAACGCACAACGTTACTCTCGCGCATGAAGCGCCTGGGCATTGATAAGGACGCACTGGTTTAACGGATTATTGCCCGATAGCGCTACGCTTATCGGGCCTACGCCACTGGTGCGTTTGTCTTTGTCGGCCGGATAAGGCGCAGCCGCCATCCGGCATAGAATTGCTAAATCACTTCTTCCGCTGGTATTTCTCGGGTAACTCCGGCACCGGACGTTTGTCATCAATCAGATGACGCACGGTCAGGATCGGATGACGCCAGAGCATTCTGGGTCCAGCCCAACGCATAATTTGCTTCATCTCTTCGCGTTTAGCGGGCTGGTAACAGTGCACCGGACACTGTTTGCAGGCCGGTTTTTCCTCACCAAATACGCATTTATCCAGGCGCTTTTGCGCATAGGCAAACAACGCATCGTAATGCCCCGGTTCATCTGAAGCCTGCGGACACTGGCTCTCATACAGCGAGATCATTCTCTGGATCGTCATTTTCTCACGTGCAATACGTTTGCCGGACATGATGCCTCCATAATTAAGTTGCATAAATAATACACCTTAACTAAGCGCAGGACTATTACCTGGCGGTGATACATTCCTTAGTACCCTACGCAAATAAGAATTATTTTCATTTGTTTATGCCATGTGCTATATAACATAGCAAAGGCTATATTCGATGATAAATTAACCACTTTGTTGTGAGGGATACTATGCCGCATCTGCCCCATCTGAAGTCATTTCTCCTTGCCTGCGTGTTCACGGCGCTTACGCTGTCACCTGCCTGGGCGAAAGAAAAGTTCAAAGTGATAACCACCTTTACGGTGATTGCCGATATGGCAAGCAACGTGGCAGGTGACGCGGCGGACGTCAGTTCCATCACCAAACCCGGGGCAGAAATTCACGAATATCAACCCACACCGGGGGATATTAAACGGGCGCAAGGCGCACAGCTTATTCTCTCCAACGGCCTTAACCTCGAACTATGGTTTGCCCGCTTCTACCAAAATTTGTCCGGCGTACCGGAGGTCATGGTCTCAAATGGCGTGCAGCCAATGGGTATCAGCGAAGGGCCATACAACGGCAAACCGAATCCGCATGCCTGGATGTCAGCGGAGAACGCGCTTATCTACGTGGATAACATTCGCGATGCGCTGATGAAATACGATCCCGACCATGCCGCAACCTACCAGAAAAATGCGGAGAATTATAAAGCGAAAATCCAGCAGACTCTGGCGCCACTGCATGCAGAACTGGCGAAGCTCCCTGCTGATAAACGCTGGCTGGTCACCAGCGAAGGCGCATTCTCTTACCTCGCGCGTGATAACGGCCTGAAAGAGCTGTATCTATGGCCGATCAATGCCGATCAGCAAGGCACGCCCAAGCAGGTACGCAAAGTGATCGATGCGATCAGAAAACATCAAATCCCTACCGTATTTAGCGAAAGCACCGTGTCCGACAAACCTGCGCGTCAGGTCGCCCGCGAGTCTGGCGCGTATTACGGCGGCGTGCTGTATGTCGATTCGCTCAGCGCTGCCGATGGTCCGGTACCGACCTATCTGGATTTACTGCGCGTGACGACAGAAACCATCGTCAGCGGCATCAACGACGGGTTAAGGAGCCAAAAATGAGTCAATCTGCGATTACCGTGAATCAGGTTACGGTGACGTATCGCAACGGCCACACCGCGCTGCGGGATGCCACTTTTCAGGTTCCGGGCGGCTCAATTGCCGCTCTGGTCGGCGTAAACGGTTCGGGAAAATCAACGCTTTTTAAAGCGCTGATGGGTTTTGTCCGGTTGGCGAAAGGGGAAATATCTATTCTGCAACAACCGGTTAATAAGGCGCTCAAACAGAATCTTATCGCCTATGTCCCCCAGTCAGAAGAGGTGGACTGGTCGTTTCCGGTACTGGTGGAAGATGTAGTGATGATGGGCCGCTTTGGCCATATGGGGTGGCTGCGTCGACCAAAACAAATCGATCACGACTGCGTGGATGCGGCGCTGGCGCGGGTAGATATGCTGGACTATCGCCATCGCCAGATAGGTGAACTGTCCGGCGGGCAGAAAAAACGCGTTTTTCTGGCAAGAGCCATCGCACAGGACGGGCAGGTTATTTTACTGGATGAACCCTTCACCGGCGTGGATGTGAAAACCGAGGCCCGGATCATCGATCTGCTGCGTGAACTGCGTGATGAAGGCCGGACTATGCTGGTCTCTACCCATAATCTGGGATCCGTCACCGAATTTTGCGATTACACGGTGATGATTAAGGGCACGGTGCTGGCAAGTGGGCCAACCGAAACCACCTTTACCCACGAGAATCTCGAGCTGGCATTCAGCGGCGTTCTGCGTCACGTCGCGCTGAGCGGCGGTGAACAACACGTGATTACCGATGATGAACGTCCGTTTATTTCGCGACGCGCGGCAAGCGAGGGGGAGCAATCATGAACTGGCTGACGGAGCCGTTTGGCTACCAGTACATGCTCAACGCCATGTGGGTTTCGGCGATGGTCGGCGGCCTGTGCGCATTTCTCTCCTGCTATCTGATGCTCAAAGGCTGGTCGCTGATTGGCGATGCGCTGTCACACTCGATCGTTCCAGGCGTAGCCGGAGCCTATATGTTAGGGCTTCCCTTCGCGCTGGGCGCATTTCTTTCCGGTGGACTGGCGGCGGGCAGCATGCTGTTTCTCAATCAGCGTTCACGCCTGAAGGAAGATGCCATTATCGGGCTGATTTTTTCGTCCTTTTTCGGTATCGGGCTGTTTATGGTGTCGCTTAATCCGATGTCGGTGAACATCCAGACCATTATTCTGGGTAACATCCTGGCGATTGCGCCGGAAGATATCCTGCAACTGGCGATCATCGGCGTGATTTCGCTGACCATTCTGTTTTTGAAGTGGAAAGATCTGATGGTGGTCTTTTTTGATGAAAACCACGCGCGGTCTATCGGTCTGAATCCGGGTCGGCTGAAACTGTTGTTTTTTACGTTGCTCTCCGTTTCCACGATCGCCGCACTGCAAACCGTCGGCGCCTTTCTGGTGATTTGCCTAGTGGTTACGCCCGGTGCGACGGCCTGGCTGCTGACCGATCGTTTTCCTCGCCTGCTCACCATCGCCGTGGCGCTCGGCAGCCTGACCAGCTTTTTCGGCGCCTGGCTAAGCTACTGGCTGGACGGGGCAACCGGCGGAATTATCGTCGTTCTGCAAACGCTGCTGTTCCTGCTGGCATTTGTCTTCGCACCAAAACACGGTCTGCTGGCAAATCGCCGCCGCGCCCGTCTGGTGAACAAGGAGCAAGTATGATCTTAACAACGCTGCTGGAACCTTTTCAGTTTAGCTTTATGGTTAATGCGCTGGTCATCTCTACCATCGTCGCAGTGCCTTGCGCGCTGCTGTCGGTATTTTTAGTACTCAAAGGCTGGGCGTTGATGGGCGATGCCATGAGTCATGCGGTTTTCCCAGGGATTGTCCTGGCGTGGATTGCGGGCATCCCGCTGGCAATTGGCGCGTTTATCGCCGGTCTGTTCTGCGCGGTGGCGACCGGATACCTCGACGATAACAGCCGCATCAAACGCGACACCATCATGGGTATTATTTTCTCCGGGATGTTTGGTGCGGGTCTGGTGCTGTACGTCTCTATCCAGTCAGAAGTCCATCTCGATCATATTCTGTTCGGCGACATGCTGGGCGTATCGTTAAGCGATATCATGCAAACCGCGGTTATTACTCTGGGGATCGCGCTTATCATCGGACTTAAATGGAAAGATTTGCTGCTGCATGCGTTCGACCCACATCAGGCAAAGGCCAGTGGGCTTAACACCGCACTGCTGCATTACGGCCTATTGTGCATGATCGCCCTGACGATTGTCGCCACGCTAAAATCGGTAGGGATTATTTTGTCAATTTCATTACTGATTGCACCTGGCGCCATCGCGATTTTAATGACGCGGAAATTTTCCCACGCCTTATGGCTTGCGGTGGCGATGTCGGTCATTACCTCATTTATGGGCGTGTACCTGTCATTTTTCATCGACAGCGCGCCGGCTCCCACCATCGTCGTACTATTTTCCCTGCTGTTTGTGATTACCTTTATTTATGCAACCCTGCGAGATCGGCGTTTAGAGAATCAGCTTCAGCTGCAGGATCCGTAAATTATTGGTCAGCTAATGTTCTTGATATTAATATAGCCTCCGCCAGGAGGTTATATTATCGGCAGATTACAGCATCGTGATAATACGTTTAAATAAACGGATTATAGATTACTCTAACGTGAACAACGGTTTTGGCTTGCCAATGTGGTATCCCTGTAACCACCCGACATTCATGTGTTCCAGGTGCATCTGGATTTCGGCACTTTCAACAAACTCGGCGACAACCTGCATACCTTTCATTGCCGCAACCCGGCAGAAAGATTCGATGATATAGCGACTAACCTCACATTTTATAATCCCACGAACGAAAGACCCATCAATCTTCAAAATATCTGCTTCAATGTTCATCAGGCGTTCATAGCTTGCAAACCCGGCACCGAAGTCATCAATCGCGATCCGACATCCCAATTGACGTAGTAAGCGTAGTGTATCCGCCGTGTGTTCTTTATCTGACAGGGTATCAGCCTCGGTTATCTCAAAAATAATCCGTTGCGGAATCACCACATATTCCTGCAACAACGCAGTTATCTTTGCAACGATACCTGAACGACATAGCGTCACTGGCGCCAGGTTAATGGAAAAACAACTCAGCGGATGGTAGCGCATGTACTTCAGGGTGTTCTCAATAACCCAAAGATCGATATCGGGTGCTAACCCTGTGTCGCGTGCAACCGACAGAAAATGGTCAGGGGAAAGAAATTCCCCGTGCTCATTGAGCATGCGGATCAATATCTCATGATAGGATTCATCACCACGAGTACTGACGATAGGCTGGGCCAGCAGGACAAAGGTATTGTGATCCAACGCGTTTTGCAGTGCAGCGCGAACATCCGTTGTATCGGTAGTAGGGTTGCCAAACAGTCGGCTATGCTGTGCCTCAAGGTTTTCCGGCCTGCCGTTGGTCATTGGCGATATGACTTTTGTTATTATTGGAGGGAACATCATATTCATATCAAATTAATAAATAAATACTAATTTATAGATAAAAATGGACATTCCGCGTAGCTGGCATCAGCGGTGAAGAAAAAGACAAAAACCAACATACTGATAATCAACAAAAATCACAAACCCAGTTTTTTCATTATCATTCCAGCTGAGTGCAAAAAAACACGTCAGATGCTTTTAATGTTAACTTTAACATACAAAAAAAGAGAGTTTCCCTCGCTTCATAATTATTTTTCCGTCACTCACTAACTCCTGCAATACTTTGTGGATAGCACTGCGTGAGATATGATTTCGAGCGAGAATGAATGTATACACAGATGTGTTTTCACGCATCTCAGGCTCCATCGACCAAATATATTTCAGGTGTTCAATAATCAATTCACGGATAGTACGATGCGATTGCAATTTTTCTCGTTGAAAATAGCGTTGCAGATGTAGCGTTAAAATATCAAATGCATGTTTCCAAAGATTCTTTGCAGTGAACAAAAGTTCGGCATTGGGTGCACTCATTGCCCACATTTCACAATCGGTATCACAACGTAAATAGTGTCCGGCAACTTCCGTACGCATTTGTGGCAAGCCGAGGATGGCCGGTGCAGATATACTTACCATCACTAAATCATTTTCCACACGATGAACAGAGACGGCCCCTTTCTCCAGAAACAAGATATTTCCATCACTCTTCAGATCAATACGCTGGCGTTTTTTGCGTAAGGACAGCCAGGCATTATCTGACTTTTTCATTTCATCACCAACAAGCACTACAGCATTTTCAATATCTTTCTGGAACATGGGACTCTCTACCGCAAATTATGGCTTTGTCAAAACGAGGGTGGAATTTTACTCAACACGAAAAATAAATGTCAGCTCACCAACAAGCTGACATTTATTCCCATCTACATCTACCACCGGCATTCCCTGGTGCCGTTGACGCGTTCAGACTCATGCTGTTTTCGCGTGGTGGCGCCAGGCAGTATATGACGCTGTCCATAAAGAATTAATGGCAATCATCTTTGTCGTTGTTATTTCATCTTTCTGTTCTTTTCAATGTAGCCAAAAAGATACAATACATTGATTTATATATAGTTTATTTTCATTAAAAAGTTATCATTGTTGTTATATTATGATACGAAATTGAAACACTTCGCGGTTCTCGCTGCAGGGTCGGGTCCATACTGGTGGTCTTTATGGACTAAGTGGTATCATGACTCGCCAACCGCCTGGCGCACCAGCAAGAGTAGAAACATCATGTCTGAGACTGGCAATGTCAGTTATCTGATTGAAAAAATAATAATATTTACGCCAGCTACACAATCTCTGGCGCGGATAGATCAACCCAATCAGCGGATAAAACTCAAACACTCGGCGTCATTATGTCTTTTATTACTTATTCAACATCGCGGGCAAGTGGTTTCCCAAAACGAACTACTGGAATTCGGCTGGGGTAAAAATCACCGCCAGGTGAGCTTCAACGCCTTTTATCAAAGCATTCTCTCTTTGCGCAAAAGTTTGCTGCAGCTGGAACTGGAGCAACCGCTTATCACCACGATCCCCCGCAAAGGGCTGATCATCCAGGAAGAGTTCAATATTCAGGTGATTGAAACTCCGGAGGAGAGCGTATCTTTTACAGCAGAACCTTTAGTGCCGGATGTCGCCATAGAAGAACTGTCAGATGACACAGCGCGCCAACCTTTGATAACCACTGCTGAAATGGTCATACTTGCCATTACCCTGATAATTTGTGTGCTTATAATGTATCCGTGGCAAACCAGTGATAACTATTTCTCCGGCTATATCACCGCAGACAACGCCCCCACTGACTGTCAGTATTATTTTAATAATGATGCCAGTAATTTCTCCCGACATACGGCATTTATCAACAAAAATCCTGGGCTGTGTCAGAGCCATAAATTTATCTATATCACCACCTACCCTGAATCCAAAAAATTATCTGTGCTTGTATGTCGCTCACCGATGAAAAACAGGCAGGAAAACACCTGTCAGTCGGTTTATTACCCACGGTATGATAGCTAATGAATTTTTATTCCCGAACGCCCCGCATCCAGACAGGTATTATCCTGCTGCTTTGTTTTGCTGCGCTAATTGTTACCGCTGTCTACCGGTACAGTAAAAACAATGGTCAGTTACATAATCTGACCTGTCGGTCTGCCATCGAGATTGTACGCAATACAAGCTCATTCCGAGGGATCATTGATATCAAAACCGGCGGCAGCAAAGGTATTGTGAATATTGATGGCATTATCAAAGATGCCGAAAATAATGAGCAGACCGTGCAACGCATGGTACTTTTTACACAATCCAGCTACGGCTCAAGCCCGGTTTGGATTTCGCAGAAAATCCAAATCTCCAATCGCGAAACAGCACCCGCCAGTCTCATTCAGGAACTCCTCCCCGACTTCTTCCTGACCAACACCAGCGTATCCAACGTCGATTTTTTTGCGCTGAATAGAGAGACGTATTTGATTACCAAAGAGGGGATCCCCTATCTGTACTGCCAGAATTATGCGTTGCCGGAAAATGAATAATCAATAAGCGTTCTGGCGGTAAAACCTACGGATGAATCTCAGTCGTTGTCGGTGATAAGATAGGCCATTCTGACCGAGCCAAAGCTCGTCGTTACTGCCCTTCAGACGGCTTTCGAATGACAAATTTGTGGGTTTATGTGAGTTTCCAGGGGCTCGCATGAGACGACCCAGGTACCCAAAAGATTAAAAAGAGCAAAAACGATATGAAAGAGTCACTTGATACGGACTTCACGAACCACACGCCGATGATGCAGCAGTATCTCAAGCTGAAGGCTCAGCACCCGGAAATACTGCTGTTTTACCGCATGGGCGACTTTTACGAACTGTTTTATGACGATGCGAAACGCGCGTCTCAGTTGCTTGATATCTCCCTGACCAAACGCGGCGCATCTGCGGGCGAGCCAATCCCGATGGCAGGCATTCCTCATCATGCGGTAGAAAACTACCTCGCCAAGCTGGTCAATCAGGGTGAGTCCGTTGCTATTTGTGAACAGATTGGCGATCCGGCGACCAGCAAAGGCCCGGTTGAGCGCAAAGTGGTACGTATTGTCACACCAGGCACCATCAGTGATGAAGCGTTGTTGCAGGAACGCCAGGACAACCTGCTGGCCGCCATCTGGCAAGACAGTAAAGGGTACGGCTACGCTACGCTGGATATCAGCTCCGGGCGTTTTCGTGTCAGTGAACCCGCTGATCGCGAAACCATGGCCGCGGAATTGCAGCGCACCAACCCCGCTGAATTGCTGTATGCCGAGGATTTTGCCGAAACCTCGCTGATAGAGGGACGTCGCGGCCTGCGTCGTCGTCCGCTGTGGGAATTTGAAATTGATACCGCCCGTCAGCAGTTAAATCTGCAGTTCGGCACGCGGGATCTGATTGGCTTTGGCGTGGAAAACGCCCCACGCGGATTATGCGCTGCCGGCTGTCTGCTGCAATACGTAAAAGATACCCAACGCACCTCGCTGCCGCATATTCGTTCCATCACCATGGAGCGTCAGCAGGACAGCATCATCATGGACGCCGCCACACGCCGCAATCTGGAAATCACCCAGAACCTGGCGGGCGGGGTGGAAAACACGCTGGCTTCAGTACTCGACTGCACCGTGACACCGATGGGTAGCCGTATGCTCAAGCGCTGGCTGCATATGCCGGTCCGCGACACCAAAATCCTCATCGAGCGCCAACAGACCATCGGCGCGCTGCAGGATACCACCAGCGAATTACAACCCGTGCTGCGTCAGGTAGGCGATCTGGAACGTATTCTGGCGCGTCTGGCCCTGCGTACTGCGCGCCCGCGCGATCTGGCCCGTATGCGTCATGCCTTCCAGCAATTACCCGAACTGCGCGCACAGCTGGAAAACGTAGACAGTGCCCCCGTGCAGATGCTGCGCGAGAAAATGGGTGAGTTTACTGAGCTGCGTGAACTGTTGGAACGTGCCGTCGTGGAAGCTCCGCCGGTGCTCGTACGTGACGGCGGCGTCATTGCCCCAGGCTACAATGAAGAGCTTGATGAGTGGCGAGCGCTGGCTGATGGCGCCACGGACTACCTCGACAGACTGGAAATCCGCGAACGCGAACGCACCGGTCTGGACACGCTGAAAGTAGGATTTAACGCCGTGCACGGCTACTACATTCAGATCAGCCGTGGGCAAAGTCATCTGGCGCCAATTAACTACGTACGCCGCCAGACATTGAAAAACGCCGAACGCTACATTATTCCGGAACTGAAAGAGTACGAAGACAAAGTTCTGACCTCAAAAGGCAAAGCGCTGGCGCTGGAAAAACAGCTGTATGACGAACTGTTCGACATGCTGCTGCCACACCTGGCTGATTTGCAACAGAGCGCCAGCGCGCTGGCGGAGTTGGACGTGCTGGTCAACCTCGCGGAGCGTGCTTATACCCTGAATTACACCTGTCCGATCTTCACCGATAAACCCGGCATTCGTATTACCGAGGGACGCCATCCGGTGGTTGAACAGGTGCTGACCGAGCCGTTTATCGCCAACCCGCTTAACCTCTCGCCTCAGCGACGAATGCTGATCATCACCGGCCCAAACATGGGGGGTAAAAGTACCTATATGCGCCAGACGGCGTTGATTGCGCTACTGGCCTATATCGGCAGCTACGTTCCGGCACAGAAAGTCGAGATCGGGCCTATCGATCGTATCTTTACCCGCGTGGGCGCGGCGGATGATCTGGCATCAGGTCGTTCCACCTTCATGGTAGAAATGACCGAAACCGCCAACATTCTGCATAACGCCACCGAGAACAGTCTGGTGCTGATGGATGAGATTGGACGCGGTACCTCCACCTACGACGGCCTGTCGCTGGCATGGGCATGCGCAGAAAATCTGGCGAATAAAATCAAAGCATTAACTTTATTTGCGACCCACTACTTCGAACTGACGCAGTTACCGGAGAAGATGGAGGGCGTCGCTAATGTGCATCTGGATGCGTTAGAGCACGGTGATACCATCGCCTTCATGCACAGCGTGCAGGATGGCGCGGCGAGCAAGAGCTATGGTCTGGCAGTCGCTGCCCTGGCTGGCGTACCGAAAGAGGTGATCAAGCGTGCGCGGCAAAAACTGCGCGAACTGGAAAGCATCGCGCCAAATGTTGCCGCAACCCAGGTCGACGGCACGCAGATGTCGCTGCTGTCAGTACCGGAAGAAACGTCACCCGCCGTTGATGCGCTGGAAAATCTCGACCCGGATTCACTAACGCCTCGCCAGGCGCTGGAGTGGATCTACCGGTTGAAAAGTCTGGTGTAGCAAAAAGAGCCCGATAGCAGTAGCCCTAAAGAAAAAGGCCAGTCCCAATGAGACTGGCCTTTCTTGATAGAACTTGTGCTTACTCGCGGAAAAGCGCTTCGATATTCAGTCCCTGAGTCTGCAGAATTTCACGCAGACGACGCAGACCTTCAACTTGAATCTGGCGAACACGTTCACGAGTGAGACCAATTTCACGGCCCACATCTTCCAGTGTCGCAGCTTCGTACCCCAGCAGACCAAAACGACGTGCCAGCACTTCACGCTGTTTGGCGTTCAGTTCGAACAGCCATTTGACGATGCTCTGTTTCATATCATCGTCTTGCGTGGTGTCTTCCGGACCGTTTTCCTTTTCATCGGCCAGAATATCCAGCAACGCTTTTTCGGAATCGCCACCCAGCGGGGTGTCTACCGAGGTAATGCGCTCGTTGAGTCGGAGCATACGGCTGACGTCATCAACCGGTTTATCCAGTTGTTCAGCAATCTCTTCTGCACTCGGTTCGTGGTCCAGTTTATGCGACAACTCACGCGCGGTACGCAGATAGACGTTCAGCTCTTTTACAATGTGAATCGGCAGTCGGATCGTACGGGTTTGGTTCATAATCGCCCGTTCGATCGTCTGGCGGATCCACCAGGTTGCGTATGTTGAGAAGCGGAACCCACGTTCCGGGTCAAACTTCTCGACGGCACGGATAAGCCCTAAATTGCCCTCTTCAATCAGGTCCAGCAAAGCCAGACCACGATTGCCATAACGACGAGCAATTTTCACCACCAGACGCAGGTTACTTTCAATCATGCGACGGCGAGATGCGACATCTCCACGCAGTGCGCGACGCGCAAAATAAACTTCTTCTTCGGCTGTTAACAGTGGTGAATAACCAATCTCACCAAGGTAAAGCTGAGTCGCGTCCAACACACGCTGTGTGGCCCCCTGCGATAACAGCTCTTCTTCAGCCAGGTCGTTATCACTGGGTTCCTCTTCACTCAAGGCTTTTTCATCAAAAGCCTCTACTCCGTTCTCATCAAATTCCGCATCTTCATTTAAATCATGAACTTTCAGCGTATTCTGACTCATAAAGGTGGCTCCTACCCGTGATCCCTAACGGAACTAGCACGTGAAAGCCTGGTTCCGCCTAATTATCGCTGCGGTAAATAGCGCAGCGGGTTTACGGATTTCCCCTTGTAACGAATTTCAAAATGCAAGCGTGTTGAACTGGTTCCGGTGCTACCCATGGTAGCTATTTTCTGCCCCGCCTTGATTTCTTGTTGTTCCCGGACCAGCATTGTATCGTTATGGGCGTAGGCGCTCAGGTAATCATCGTTATGTTTGATGATAATAAGATTACCGTAACCACGCAGCGCATTACCGGCATAGACGACGCGTCCATCTGCGGTCGCGACAATAGCCTGTCCTTTGCTGCCTGCAATGTCGATCCCTTTATTGCCACCTTCGGTAGCCGCAAAGTTTTCGATCACTTTGCCGTCAGTCGGCCAGCGCCAGGTAGAGATTGGCGAGCTAGTCGACGTTGAGCTTGCAGTTGATTCGGTTGTGCTAACTGCTGGAGCCGTTACAGGCGCTGTGACCACAGTCCCAGCAGGCTTGTTGTTCGGCAACATTTTGTTAGCACTTTGTTCACCTGAATCCTCAGAATACGTAATTGTTGGTTTCGAAGCAACAGCAACGGTGGAATTTTGTGCAGGGTTGGTCACAACTCCTTGCTGTGCTGCATCCGCCTGGGTGATGGCATTGCCACCGGTAATCGGTGCGCCAGACGCGTTGCCCACTTGCAGAGTTTGACCGACATTCAGGCCATACGGGGCCGGAACGTTATTGCGTTGTGCGAGGTCACGGAAATCGTTCCCGGTGATCCAGGCAATATAGAAAAGGGTATCGCCTTTCTTAACAGTATAGGTACTGCCGCCCGTGTAGCTACCTTTCGGAATATTCCTATACTTACGATTGTATACAATACGACCGTTTTCCATCTGCACAGGCTGTTGAGCAACAGGCTGGATTTGCGTTGGCTGGGTGATTGGTTGCTGCACCGATTGGATCTGTGGCGTCTGCTGTACCGTCGACGTCGAGCCCATTTTGGGTGGAGGCGTAATCAGCATGCCAGAACTGGTGTTCGTTGATGCACTACCGTTAACCGAGTTGACCGGCGCTGGTGGATTCGAGGTGTTTGAACAACCTGCCAGCCATAGTGAAACCAGTGACAATGCCGCAATGCGGCGAACGGTAAATTTGTGGCTTCCCGCGCTCATTTATCCCCCAGGAAAATTGGTTAAAACCCGTGACGTAATCACCGTGCAAGGCCCCGTCACAATACGCTTACTCTTTCGAGAATAACCAGGAAAACTCCAGGTATTCAGCAGCGCTATCTACGCAAGCTCCCCTTTCACTAAGGGAACGAAACGTACGGCCTCCACGGTATCGATAATAAATTCGCCTCCCCGACGACGCACCCGCTTCAGAAACTGGTGCTCATCGCCCACGGGTAAGACGAGAATGCCGCCCTCATCCAGTTGCATCATCAATGCAGTCGGGATCTCGGGCGGCGCTGCCGTTACAATGATAGCGTCAAACGGGGCTCGCGCTTGCCAGCCTTGCCATCCATCACCATGACGGGTCGAAACATTATGTAAATCAAGCTGCTTCAGGCGGCGACGCGCCTGCCATTGCAAACCTTTAATGCGCTCAACGGAGCACACATGATGCACCAGGTGCGCCAGAATCGCCGTCTGGTAGCCAGAGCCAGTACCAATTTCCAGCACCCGAGACTGCGGCGTTAGCTCAAGCAGTTCGGTCATTCGCGCAACCATATAAGGCTGCGAAATCGTCTGCCCCTGACCAATCGGCAGGGCAATATTGTCCCAGGCCTTATGTTCAAACGCCTCATCAATGAATTTTTCACGCGGCACGGCGGCGAGCGCATCGAGGACAAGCTCATCTCTGATGCCCTGCGCACGTAATTGTTCAAGAAGAGTGTGTACGCGTCTGCTTACCATTGCGTGTCGACTCCCACGCTGTCTAACCAGTCAGAAACCACTTCATGCGCGCCGTATGCGGTTAAATCGACATGCAGCGGCGTGATGGAAACATAGCCTTCATCGACGGCGGCAAAATCCGTATCCGGCCCGGCGTCGCACTTTTCGCCCGGTGGCCCGATCCAGTACAGCGTATTACCGCGTGGGTCCTGCTGTGGAATAACCTGATCCGCCGGATGGCGACTGCCGCAGCGCGTGACGCGAATACCTTTAATCTGATCCAGCGGTAAATCCGGCACGTTGATATTCAAAATGCGACCGGTGCGCAGCGGTTCACGACTCAGCGCCCGTAAGATACGACAGGTTACTGCGGCAGCAGTCTCGTAGTGTTTATGGCCATCGAGTGAAACAGCCAGCGCCGGGAACCCCAGATGACGACCTTCCATTGCCGCCGCAACGGTACCGGAATAGATAACATCATCACCCAGATTAGGACCCGCATTAATACCAGAAACGACAATGTCCGGACGCGGACGCATTAATGCGTTCACGCCCAGATAGACGCAGTCGGTGGGCGTACCCATTTGTACGGCGATATCGCCGTTATCATAGGTAAAGGTGCGAAGTGAGGATTCCAGCGTCAGCGAGTTAGACGCGCCACTGCGGTTACGATCCGGGGCAACCACCTGTACGTCAGCAAACTCACGCAGCGCTTTCGCCAGCGTTTGTATACCGGGTGCGTGGACCCCATCATCGTTACTCAGCAATATACGCATAATCACCCATTGTGTTAATAAGTTCCCTTACAACACTGGTGGCGAAGCTACCTGCCGGTAGCCAGAAGCGTAACTCGACGGTTACGTCATCCCACCAGTTCCAGCTTAATTGTTGTGGATACAGCAACATAGCGCGACGCGACGCGTCGACTTTCTCGCGCAATAACAGAGACTGCAGCGCGGTTTCATCAGCAACAGCGGCTTTTTCAAACGCCAGTGCGTCGCGCTGAGTTCCCCACTCACCGCTGCCCGGTAATGCCGCTGTGATCATCAATTCTTTCTCATCGACGCGACGCTGTAATTCAGTGTGTTCTTCCTGTGTGGCGACAAACCAGCTTCCGCGTCCGGATAATTGTAGCGCATCGCCGTCAACAACTTGATTAAAGTCTGTTTTTTTCAAGCGTTCACTGACTATCTGATTAAACAACGCGCTACGGGCCGCCGACAACCAAAAACTGCGTTTATTGCGATCGCGCACCGGCGCATCGCTTTGTGCCCAGCGCAGCGCCCCTTGCAGGTTGCTGCCGCCGATACCAAAACGCTGAGCGCCAAAATAGTTAGGTACGCCGCGTTCGCTAATCGCCTGCAAACGCGCTTCAACGTCATTTCGCTCGCTCACTTCACGCAACACCAGCGTAAATTCGTTGCCTTTCAGCGCTCCTAAACGCAGCTTACGCTTGTGGCGCGCGTACTCCAGAACTTTACAGCCTTCGAGCTCAAATTTGCTTAGATCAGGCATTGCATTGCCCGGTACACGCGCGCACAGCCACTGTTCCGTGACCGCATGCTTATCTTTCTGCCCGGCAAAGCTCACTTCACGGGCGTGAATTTTCAGGAATTTCGCCAGCGCGTCAGCCACAAAACGGGTGTTACAACCGTTTTTCAGGATGCGCACCAAAACATGCTCGCCTTCGCCATCCGGTTCGAAGCCTAAATCTTCGACGACAACAAAGTCTTCCGGATTCGCTTTCAGGACGCCATGGCCCAGTGGTTTGCCATGGAGATACGTCAGATCGTCAAACACAGTCATTTCGGTGCCTTAATGAGTAACGCCACCGCTTCACAGGCAATCCCTTCCCCACGCCCGGTAAAACCGAGTTTTTCCGTGGTGGTCGCTTTCACGTTAACATCATCCATATGGCAGCCGAGATCTTCGGCAATAAACACGCGCATTTGCGGAATGTGCGGCAGCATCTTCGGCGCCTGAGCAATAATCGTCACATCCACATTACCAAGCGTATAGCCTTTGGCCTGAATACGCCGCCAGGCTTCTCGCAATAATTCACGACTATCGGCACCTTTAAAGGTCGGGTCGGTGTCAGGGAAGAGTTTACCGATATCCCCCAGCGCAGCCGCGCCCAGCAGAGCATCGGTTAGCGCGTGTAACGCCACATCGCCATCAGAATGCGCCAGCAATCCTTTTTCATACGGGATGCGCACACCACCAATGATAATTGGGCCTTCTCCGCCAAAAGCGTGTACGTCGAAACCGTGTCCAATTCGCATTATGTCTTCTCCTGGTGGGTAGTCCGGGTCAGATAAAATTCGGCCAACGCCAAATCCTCTGGACGCGTTACTTTAATATTATCAGCCCGTCCTTCAACGAGCTGAGGATGTAAGCCGCAATATTCCAGCGCCGAGGCCTCATCCGTAATGGTTGCGCCTTCGTGGAGCGCACGGGTCAGGCAGTCGTGCAACAGCTCGCGAGGGAAAAACTGCGGCGTCAACGCGTGCCATAAATCGGTGCGATCGACCGTATGGGCAATGTCTGTTCGGCCCGGCTCCGCGCGCTTCATCGTGTCGCGTACTGGTGCCGCCAGGATCCCGCCGGTGCGGCTGGTCTCACTGATTGCCAGCAAACGGGCTAAATCATCCTGGTGCAGACACGGACGCGCGGCGTCATGCACCAGTACCCAACTTGCCTCACCTGCGGCTTGCAAACCGGCAAGGACAGAATCGGCACGCTCGTTGCCGCCATCCACTACGGTAATTTGCGGATGCGCGGCGAGTGGAAGTTGGGCAAAGCGGCTGTCGCCTGGGCTGATAGCGATAACGACTCGCGTCACCCGGGGATGAGCCAGCAGCGCATCAACCGAGTGTTCAAGAATGGTTTTATTGCCAATAGAGAGGTACTGCTTAGGACACTCTGTTTGCATTCGGCGGCCAAACCCGGCAGCCGGCACCACGGCGCAAACGTCCAATAAAGTGGCTGCCATGTTAAATCCCTGGACGGTTTATCGATTATTTTGCCCTGCAGTCTGAGCGCGTTTAGACGCGTCAGGCACCAGACGATAAAAGGTTTCGCCCGGCTTAGTCATGCTGAGTTCGTTGCGCGCGCGCTCCTCAATAGCCTCTTGTCCGCCATTGAGATCGTCAATTTCGGCAAAGAGCTGATCGTTACGTGCTTTTAGTTTCGCGTTCGTAGCTTGCTGCGCAGCAACATCATCGTTGACGCGACTATAGTCATGTATGCCGTTCTTACCGAACCACAGCGAATACTGCAGCCAGACCAATAAAGCCAGCAACAGCAGCGTTAGTTTACCCATCCTGCCCCCTGAAAAACGGCATTAACATCCCATAACTTCCGCAGACAACTTTACATCAACGGTCGGGAATGCCGCGACAACGCGGGCAAATGTACCACATTTGCCCGTTGTTACGTATACCCCGTGTAAGGAGAACATAATCTCATTGTTGGTTACGGTTTGAATTATGACCAGAGAGTGAACAACATCAGCGATTGTTAAAAAAAGGCGTTTGCCTAACCCAACAACCACAGAAATAGCGCGCCAAACATCGCCCCAACCACCAGTAGGGTGCAGGTAATGCTCAGCAGCAACAGCCCCTTCAATAGGGAGTGCAGCGCAATACCCGCGACAATCGCCACGGGCAGCAATGCGAGGAAAAAGGGCCAGGTATAAATGAAGAAAAAGAGTGTGTTAGGGCCATAAATCAGAAACGGAATCCCCAGCGCCAACAGCCACGCGATAAAACCGACCACGGCACCCGGTAGTGACCAGGTGGTTTCATCGTCGGCGGCGAAGGTATCTGACTCTGTAATAGTAATGTTATGGCTGTTACGCATATCTAATCCTGTGACCGTGACTGACCGGGCATACAAGCTCGGGTGTCTCAGGATCTGATAATATCTTCCTGCCTCAGCAGGTCTAATAATTGGGGTACCAAATTTGTTACCAATTGTTCACCATCAAGGTGAATCTCTGGCGATTCAGGCGCTTCGTATACCGAATCAATTCCGGTGAAATTGCGCAACTCACCCGCCCGCGCTTTTATATACAGCCCTTTTGGATCGCGTAATTCGCACGTTGCCAGCGGCGTGTCGACAAAAACCTCAATAAAACGCCCTTCACCAACGCGTTCACGGACCATTTTGCGTTCGGCGCGATGTGGAGAGATAAAGGCGGTCAACACCACAAGACCCGCATCCACCATCAGGTTAGCCACCTCGCCAACCCGACGAATATTCTCCTTACGATCGGCATCGCTAAACCCAAGATCGCTGCACAGGCCGTGGCGCACGTTATCGCCATCCAACAAATAGGTACTCACTCCCAGCTTGTGCAACGCCTCTTCCAGCGCCCCTGCTACCGTAGATTTACCGGAACCAGACAGCCCGGTAAACCACAGCACAACACCACGATGACCGTGGCGTTGTTCCCGCTGTTGCGGTGTAACAGGATGGGCATGCCAGACGACGTTTTCGTCATGCAGCGCCATTATTTTCCTCCCAGCAGATCGCGCGCGCCCCAGTGCGGGAAATGGCGACGCACCAACGCATTAAGCTCCAGCTCAAACGCGCTGAACTGAGAAGCCGCGGTGTGCTCCTGGACGATTGGCTCACGTACCAGCCCCGCGCCGACGGTAACGTTGGTCAGGCGGTCAATGATAATCAGCCCGCCCGTAACCGGGTTCTGCTGATAGGTATCCAGCACCAGCGGCTCATCAAAGGTCAGATTAACCAGACCAATGCCGTTTAGCGGCAACGCTTCAACATCACGTTGGGTCAGGTTATTAATATCAATCTGGTACTGCACGTTATCAACGCGTGCGCGGGTCTTCTTACCGGCGACTTTGATGTCGTAGCTCTGTCCAGGCGACAACGGTTGTTCCGCCATCCACACCACATCAACGGCAGCGCTTTGTACCGCAGGTAACGCTTCACCGGCATCAAGCAGCAGGTCACCCCGGCTGATATCGATCTCATCTTTCAATACCAGGGTGATCGCTTCACCCGCATGCGCTTCCTGTAAATCGCCATCAAAGGTTACGATTCGCGCCACGCTCGACTCAACGCCGGATGGCAGCACTTTGACGCGTTGCCCTACCTTCACACTACCGGAGGCCAGCGTCCCGGCATAACCACGAAAATCCAGATTCGGTCGGTTCACATACTGCACCGGGAAGCGCATCGGCTGAGTATCAACTATGCGTTGGATCTCAACGGTTTCCAGTACTTCCAGTAGCGTCGGACCGCTGTACCACGACATGCTGGCGCTTTGTGAAGCCACGTTGTCGCCTTCCAGCGCAGAGAGCGGCACAAACCGGATATCCAGGTTGCCCGGCAACTGTTCAGCAAAAGTAAGATAGTCTTCGCGAATGCGGTTAAATGTCTCTTCGCTAAAGTTCACCAGATCCATTTTGTTGATCGCCACCACCAGGTGTTTGATCCCAAGTAGCGTGGAGATAAAGCTGTGACGACGGGTCTGATCCAGCACGCCTTTACGCGCATCGATCAGCAGGATCGCCAGGTCGCAGGTCGACGCACCGGTCGCCATGTTGCGAGTGTACTGCTCATGGCCGGGAGTATCCGCAATAATAAATTTACGCTTCTCGGTAGAGAAATAACGGTAAGCCACGTCGATGGTGATGCCCTGCTCGCGCTCGGCTTGCAAGCCGTCAACCAATAACGCCAAATCGAGCTTTTCGCCCTGAGTACCGTGACGTTTACTGTCGTTGTGCAGCGATGAAAGCTGGTCTTCATAAATCTGACGCGTGTCGTGCAGCAGGCGACCAATCAGGGTGCTTTTCCCGTCATCCACGCTACCGCAGGTTAAAAAACGCAGCAGGCTTTTGTGTTGCTGGGCGACCATCCAGGCTTCAACGCCGCCTTCATTAGCAATTTGTTGTGCAAGTGTCGTGTTCATGGCGGCTCCTTAGAAATACCCCTGACGTTTCTTCAGCTCCATGGAGCCCGCCTGGTCGCGGTCAATCACGCGGCCCTGACGTTCACTGGTGGTTGAGACCAGCATCTCTTCGATGATTTCCGGCAGCGTCTGCGCATTCGACTCCACCGCGCCTGTTAACGGCCAGCAGCCGAGCGTACGGAAACGCACCATGCGTTTTTTAATCACTTCACCCGGTTGCAGATCGATTCTGTCGTCATCAATCATCATCAGCATGCCGTCGCGTTCCAGCACCGGACGCTCCGCCGCCAGGTACAGCGGCACGATGTCGATATTTTCCAGCCAGATGTACTGCCAGATATCCTGTTCAGTCCAGTTGGAGAGCGGGAATACGCGAATGCTTTCGCCTTTGTTAATCTGTCCGTTGTAGTTATGCCACAGTTCCGGACGCTGATTTTTAGGGTCCCAGCGATGAAAACGATCGCGGAAAGAATAAATGCGCTCCTTGGCACGCGATTTCTCTTCGTCACGACGAGCGCCACCAAACGCGGCGTCGAAACCGTATTTGTTCAACGCCTGCTTCAACCCTTCGGTTTTCATAATATCGGTATGCTTGGCGCTACCGTGAACAAACGGGTTGATGCCCATCGCCACCCCTTCCGGGTTTTTATGCACCAGCAGTTCACAACCGTAGGCTTTCGCCGTGCGGTCACGAAACTCGTACATCTCGCTGAATTTCCAGCCAGTATCAACGTGCAGCAGAGGGAACGGCAACGTGCCAGGATAAAATGCTTTACGCGCCAGATGCAGCATTACGCTGGAATCTTTGCCGATGGAATACATCATCACCGGATTCGAAAACTCGGCGGCCACCTCACGAATAATATGGATGCTTTCCGCTTCCAGTTGCCGCAGGTGGGTAAGTCGTTTTTGATCCATAACCGTTCCTATGTAATGCCGTTATTTTGCTAACGATGCTCAGATAACCTGACTATAGGGAGGGCA
This sequence comes from Citrobacter sp. 21OH12SH02A-Citro, assembly GCF_027919895.1. NCBI lineage: Bacteria > Pseudomonadati > Pseudomonadota > Gammaproteobacteria > Enterobacterales > Enterobacteriaceae > Citrobacter > Citrobacter sp. 21OH12SH02A-Citro. Next base: position 1,003,527 of record NZ_CP114801.1, on the reverse strand, counting down.
AGAGGGCGAATGAAATTACGAATTGGAATGAGTAGTTCCTCAAAGGAATAACGATCCGGAAAAGCAAATATCAAAAAGTGCTTAAGCTACCGAATTTAGGGCATTTAGGAGCAAATGAAATTGTTTTACCTCGATCACGGTTTCATACTAGCGGCTAAAAATTTCTGCTTGGTATTTAAGGACTCATTATGTTTTCCGCAACGCGCCCCCTTCTTGCAATCCTGGCGCTCGGCGCGTGCTTTATCCTTCCCGCACAGGCAACATCTTCCAAACCTGGAGATATCGCAAATACCCAGGCTCGATATATCGCAACGTTTTTCCCAGGCCGCGTAACGGGCTCTCCGGCAGAAATGTTGTCTGCTGATTATATTCGTCAGCAATTTCAGCAGATGGGCTACAGCAGTGATATTCGAACATTTAATAGCCGTTATGTTTATACCGCCAAAAATAACCGTAAAAACTGGCATAACGTCACGGGAAGTACCGTTATTGCCGCACATGAGGGTAAAGCGCCACAGCAGATTATTATCATGGCGCACCTCGACACCTACGCCGCGCAGAGCGACGCCGATTCCGATGCCAATCTGGGTGGATTGACCCTGCAAGGTATTGATGACAACGCCGCAGGACTTGGCGTGATGCTGGAACTGGCGGAAAAACTCAAAGACGTGCCGACGCAGTACGGCATTCGATTTATCGCCACCAGCGGCGAGGAAGAAGGCAAACTGGGCGCGGAGAACATCCTGAAGCGAATGAGCGCCGCCGAGAAGAAAAATACGCTGCTGGTTATCAACCTCGATAACCTGATCGTCGGCGATAAGCTCTATTTCAATAGCGGTAAGAAAACCCCGGAAGCGGTGCGAAAATTGACGCGCGACCGGGCACTGGCCATCGCGCACAGCCGCGGTATCGTAGCCAGCACCAATCCGGGACTGAACAAAAACTATCCGAAAGGTACTGGATGTTGTAACGACGCAGAGGTCTTCGACAACGCAGGCATTGCCGTGCTCTCCGTTGAAGCAACCAACTGGAGTCTGGGCAAGAAAGATGGCTATCAACAGCGCGCCAAAAGCGCCTCGTTCCCGGCAGGCAACAGCTGGCACGATGTGCGACTGGATAACCAGCAGCATATCGATAAAGCCTTACCGGGCAGGATAGAGCACCGTAGCCGCGACGTGGTACGCATTATGCTCCCGTTGGTAAAAGAACTGGCAAAGGCGGGAAAATCCTGAAGAAGAAGTCCGGTAATATGTAAACATTACCGGGCTTTTATCTTTTACCCTTCGTGCAATCCGCACTCGCGCTTCAATCCGAAGAACCGCGTCTCTTCTTCCGCCATACCCGGCTCCCATTTGCGGGTGGTATGGGTATCACCCACTGACAGATAGCCCTGATCCCACAGTGGATGGTATTTCAGGCCGTGCTTTTGCAGATACTGGTAAACGGTACGGTTGTCCCAGTCGATGATCGGCAGCACTTTAAACACGCCGCGCTGGATAGCCAGCACCGGCAAATGCGCCCGGCTGCCCGACTGCTCGCGGCGCAGACCGGCAAACCAAGTTTGTGCGTTCAGTTCTTTGAGCGCGCGGTTCATCGGCTCGACTTTGTTGATCTCATTGTATTTCTCAATGCCTTCAACGCCCTGCTCCCACAGTTTGCCGTAGCGCGCTTCCTGCCAGGCCGCGCTCTCCTTCGCCCGGTAGACTTGCAGATTAAGCTTGAGCTTGTCCGTTAACTCATCAATAAACTGGTAGGTTTCCGGGAACAAATAGCCGGTATCGGTGAGGATCACCGGGATATCCGGGTGAACCTGATTCACCAGGTGCAGGCTTACTGCCGCCTGGATACCAAAGCTTGATGACAGTACATATTCACCAGGCAGGTTTTCCAGCGCCCATGCCACGCGCCCTTCGGCGTCCAGCTTTTCGAGCTGTGCGTTGGTTTCCGCCAGCGCCAGAATGCGGTCGACTTTTGGCAGGTCATTAAGGGCGTTTAGATCGAGTACGGACATAATTACCTCTCGTGGTTACTCCCAGAAATCCCGGGCGGGATCGAGCACCGGGCGAATGATGCCCGCACGCACCGTAAAATCACCGAAGCCTTCACCCGCTTCGCGCTCTTTCGCCCAGCGCCCAACCAGTTCGTCAACGGAGTCGAGAATTTCCGATTCCGTAATATTTTCGCGATACATACGCGGAATGCGCGTGCCCATGCGGTTACCACCAAGGTGTACGTTGTAGCGCCCCGGCGCTTTACCCACCAGGCCCAATTCCGCCAGCATCGCGCGGCCGCAGCCGTTCGGGCAACCTGTAACGCGCATCACGATATGCTCGTCAGGAATACCGTGTTTTTCGAGAATAGCTTCCACTTTATCAGTGAACGATGGCAGGAAACGTTCGGCCTCCGCCATCGCCAGCGGACAGGTCGGGAACGACACGCAGGCCATCGAGTTTTCACGCTGCGGCTTCACCGCATTCATCAATCCGTGATCGCGCGCCAGCTTCTCGATCTTCGCTTTTTGGCTTTCCGGCACACCAGCAATGATCAGGTTCTGGTTGGCGGTGATGCGGAAATCCCCTTTGTGGATCTTCGCGATCTCCAGCAGGCCGGTTTTCAGCGGACGGCCCGGATAATCCAGGATACGGCCGTTTTCAATAAACAGCGTCAGGTGCCAGTTATTGTCGATCCCTTTTACCCATCCAATACGATCGCCGCGACCGGTGAACTCGTACGGGCGGATCGGCTCAAATTTGATGCCCGCGCGACGCTCCACTTCTTCTTTGAACGTGTCGATACCAACGCGTTCAAGCGTGTATTTAGTTTTGGCGTTTTTACGATCGGTACGGTTACCCCAGTCGCGCTGCGTTGTCACCACAGCTTCTGCTACCGCCAGGGTGTGCTCCAGCGGCAGATAGCCGAACTCGCTCGCGGTGCGGGCGTAGGTTTTCTTATTGCCGTGCTCAATCGACAAACCACCGCCGACCAGCAGGTTAAAGCCCACCAGCTTGCCGTTTTCGGCAATCGCCACGAAGTTCATATCGTTGGCGTGCAGATCGATGTCGTTCTGCGGCGGGATTACGACCGTGGTTTTAAACTTACGCGGCAGATAGGTTTGACCGAGGATCGGCTCTTCGTCGGTGGTCGCTACCTTCTCCTGATCCAGCCAAATTTCTGCATAGGCGCGAGTACGCGGCAGCAGATGTTCGGAGATCTTCTTCGCCCATTCATAGGCTTGGGCGTGCAGCTCGGACTCGTACGGGTTAGAGGTACACAGAACGTTACGGTTCATGTCGTTGGCGGTCGCCAGCGCGTCCAGCCCGACCGAATGCAGCATCTGGTGTACCGGCTTAACGTTCTTCTTCAGAATGCCGTGAAACTGGAAGGTCTGACGGTTGGTCAGACGAATGCTGCCATAAATCGTGTTGTCATGGGCGAACGTGTCGATCGCCTGCCACTGTTTGGTGGTGATCACCCCACCCGGCAGACGGCAGCGCAGCAGCATCGCGTGACGCGGCTCCAGCTTTTGCTCGGCTCGTTCGGCGCGGATATCGCGGTCATCCTGCTGGTACATACCGTGAAAACGGATCAGCAGGAAGTTATCGCCTTTGAAGCCGCCGGTCAGGCCGTCGTTTAAATCTTCGGCAATCGTACCGCGCAGATAGTTGCTTTCCAGCTTCATACGCTCAGCGTCGGACAGCTTGCCTTCGACCACCAATGGTCCTGGGTATTTTTCGCTCATTAGTAGACATCTCGCTGATAACGGCGCTCAATGCGCAGCTCACTTAAAAATTCATCCGCCGCTTCGATATCCATAGCACCGAATTCGGCAATCACTTCCAACAAAGCCTGCTCAACGTCTTTCGCCATGCGATTAGCGTCGCCGCAGACATAAATGTGGGCACCGTCGTTTATCCAGCGCCACAGTTCCGCACCTTGTTGGCGCAGTTTATCTTGTACGTAGACTTTTTCTTTTTGATCGCGCGACCAGGCGAGATCGATGCGGCTCAGTACGCCCTCTTTGACGTAACGCTGCCATTCCACCTGGTACAGGAAATCTTCGGTAAAGTGTGGGTTGCCAAAAAACAGCCAGTTTTTGCCTTCGGCTCCGTCAGCCGCACGCTGCTGCATGAATGCACGGAACGGCGCAATCCCCGTGCCTGGTCCAATCATAATCACCGGTGTCTGCGGGTTAGCCGGCAGGCGGAAGTTATCGTTGTGTTCGATGAACACGCGCACTTCGCCCTCTTCTTCCACGCGATCGGCGAGGAAACTGGACGCACCGCCAGCACGGGCACGACCTTCAATGTCATAACGCACCACACCCACGGTGACGTGCACTTCACTTTCCACTTCCGCCTGGGAAGAGGCAATAGAATACAAACGCGGCGTCAGCGGGCGCAGAAGATCAACCAACGTTTGGGCGTCCAGTTGCGCCGGGGAGAAGCGCACCATATCGACGATTGGCGTGGTTGCGGCGTAATGCTGCAATTGCGCTTTGTCGCCCACCAGCGGCAGCAGAGAGTCGCTACGGGTTAAAGTGGCATAGTTCTCGACGATATTGCCGGTGTTAACCGTCAGCTCGAAATGCCACTGCAGCGCTTCGGTGAGCGACAGGGTTTTGCCGTCAACCGTGACCGGCTCATCTCCTTTCAGCCACAGCAATTCAACCAGCTCTTTGACCAGCTCAGGATCGTTCTGATACCAGACTCCTAAGGCATCGCCCGGCTGGTAGCGCAGGCCGGAATCGCCGAGATCGATTTCAATATGGCGTACATCTTTTTCCGAGTCGCGACCGGTGATTTTCTGATTCACCGCAAGCGACGCCGTCAGCGGCGCTTCTTTGGTGTACGGGCTGGTGTGTACTTCGTTTACCGCACCGCTCGCAGCAACTTGCACAGACGATGCCGCAGGGGCACGCGCTTTCAGGACATCAACCAGACGGGCACGCCATTCGGCTGCCGCGCCCTGGTATTCGACGTCGGCATCCACGCGGTCAAGCAAGCGTTCACCGCCCAGCTCAGCCAGTTTTGCATCGAAGTCTTTTCCTGACTGACAGAAAAACTCGTAAGAAGTGTCACCAAGACCAAACACGGCAAAAGCGGTGTTATCAAGCTTCGGCGCTTTTTTCGAGAACAGGAATTTATGCAACGCTACGGCTTCTTCCGCCGGTTCACCTTCCCCTTGCGTCGACGCCACTACGATCAGCAATTTCTCATTGGCGATTTGTTTGAATTTATAGTCGCCAGCATTGGTGAGAGTGACGTTGAGCTTTGCAGCGATCAGATCATCGCGCAGGGCTTCCGCCACACGACGCGCATTACCGGTTTGCGAGGCGGAGATAAGCGTAATGCCAGGCATTTCAGCAGCAGGCGCAGGAGTCGCCGCATTGCTGCCTGGCTGCTGATTCAGCACGCCCCAAAAATAGCCAGAAACCCACGCAAGCTGTGCGGGAGTGAAATCGGTCGTGGCCGCCTGAAGGCGTGCCAGTTGCTCCGGGTTTAGCGGTAGCAGAGCGGAAGGTGGGGCCTGTGTCGTCATGCGTTGTCATGTTCCAGTAAGCAAAGCGGATTTCAGCAATAAAACCCAAACTGAAGATAAGGTTAACGGCGGGGATAGTAACAATTAAAGAAGGGATAGAAATAACAAATAACCAAATGAACTAACCTGTTTTAGTTATAGTTATTAACAGCAAAACAGATTGGATAACCATATGATATATCAATAATTATTAAATATTACCATCATGAATAGGTCGTTCTGATACTCAGCGCCCTTTTAACTAATGATAAAATTCGCTCTTTACGGTACCCTACGGCGGTTTTTCGCATTCTTGAGAGTAAAAAATGTCCACCACCTTGTTTAAAGATTTCACCTTCGAAGCCGCTCACCGCCTGCCGCATGTACCGGAAGGGCATAAGTGTGGCCGCCTGCATGGTCACTCATTTATGGTGCGTCTTGAAATTACCGGTGAAGTCGATCCGCATACCGGTTGGATCATGGATTTTTCTGAGTTAAAAGCCGCGTTTAAGCCAACTTACAACAGACTCGATCACTACTATCTGAACGATATTCCTGGCTTAGAAAACCCAACCAGTGAAGTACTGGCCAAATGGATTTGGGATCAGGTTAAACCGGTTGTCCCTCTGCTGAGTGCCGTAATGGTGAAAGAGACCTGCACAGCAGGCTGCGTGTATCGCGGGGAATGATTGTATCGTCTGTGGCAACGGTCAATTTTACTTAACTAACACTCTGTTAGGGTTATGTGCTCTGGATATCTGGAGCACAACATGTCTGACGATTTCGATATTATTATTATCGGTGCAGGGATAGCGGGCACCGCTTGTGCTTTACGCTGCGTGCGAGCAGGACTGTCAGTTTTGCTTATTGAACGCGGCGAGCTTCCCGGCAGTAAAAACCTTTCAGGCGGGCGTCTGTATACTCACGCGCTCGGTGAACTTCTTCCCCACTTCCAACATTCAGCCCCACTTGAACGCCGAATTACCCAGGAAAATCTCTCGCTGTTGACTCGCGATGGCGCAACGACGTACTCCAGCCTGCAACCGGAGGGAGACTCATGGAGCCTGCTGCGCGCCCGCTTCGACCCGTGGTTTGTCGCCCAGGCCGAGGCCGAAGGCGTACAGTTTATCAGCGGTGTGACAGTTGAGGCGCTCCATATCGAAGAGGGCAGAGCCTGCGGCGTCATTGCCGATAACGAGACGCTGCGCGCCCGTTATGTGGTACTGGCGGAAGGGGCAAACAGCGTGCTGGCCGAGCGCTACGGATTCCTGCCGCGTCCCTCGACAACCGCAATGGCATTAGGCATTAAAGAGACTTTGGCGCTGGATAAATCGTTACTTGAGGAACGTTTCCGCTTATCCAATGACGAAGGCGCGGCAATGCTGTTTAGTGGCAATATTTGTGGCGAGCTTCCCGGCGGCGCGTTTCTCTATACCAATCAAGATACGCTCTCTCTGGGCGTGGTTTGTCCGCTCTCCTCTTTGGCACAGAGCGATGTCCCGGCGGCTGAACTGCTGGAGCGGCTCAAGACGCATCCGGCGTTACATCCGCTGCTCAGAGGCAGCGAAACGCTGGAATATGGCGCACATCTGGTACCAGAAGGCGGCCTGCACAGCCTGCCCGTACAGTACGCCGGAGACGGCTGGCTGCTGGTGGGTGATGCGCTGCGCAGTTGTGTGAATACTGGTTTCTCCGTTCGCGGCATGGATATGGCGCTCATTGGTGCTCAGGCTGCGGCGCAAACATTGATTAACGCCTGCCGGAAACGCGAGCCGCAAAATCTGTTTCCGGCTTATCACCACGACATCCAGCACAGCCTGCTGTGGGACGTTCTGCAACGTTACCGGGATGTTCCGGCGTTGCTCCAGCGCCCCGGATGGTATCGCCAATGGCCCATGTTGATGGAGGCTATTTCCCGTGAAATCTGGCATCAGGGCGACCGCCCGGTAGCCCCGCTGCGCCAGATTGTCTGGCGTCAGTTTCGTCGTCACGGCCTGCGTCATCTGGCAGGCGATATCATCAGGAGCTTACGATGTCTGTAGCCCGTAACGTCTGGCGTCCCGCCGACATTTCACATATCGTTCCTGCGACCGTTGTTGACAGCGAAACGGCACAACGGCTGATCGCATCCTGCCCCGCCGGACTGTTTTCTCTTACGGCGGAAGGTGAGCTACGGGTCAACTTTCGCGGCTGCCTGGAGTGTGGTACCTGTCGACTGCTGTGTGATGAAAAAACGCTGCAACAATGGCGCTACCCCGCGTCCGGCTTTGGCATCACTTACCGATTTGGATAATTTAATAGGATAATTTATGCCTCTGTTACACCTGCTTCGCCAGAATCCGGTTATTGCCGCGGTGAAAGACAACGCCAGTCTGCAATTAGCCATTGATTCCGAGTGCCAGTTCATTTCTGTGCTATACGGTAATATCTGCACCATCAGCCATATCGTAAAGAAAATTAAAAATGCCGGTAAGTACGCATTTATCCACGTTGATCTGCTGGAGGGCGCGTCCAATAAAGAGGTGGTGATCCAGTTTCTGAAGCTGGTCACTGAGGCCGACGGCATCATCAGTACCAAAGCGTCGATGCTGAAAGCCGCGCGGGCGGAGGGCTTTTTCTGTATTCATCGCCTGTTTATCGTCGACTCTATCTCTTTTCACAACATTGATAAGCAGGTCGCACAGTCGAACCCGGACTGTATTGAGATACTACCGGGCTGTATGCCGAAAGTGCTGGGGTGGGTGACGGAAAAAATACGCCAGCCGTTGATTGCCGGTGGTCTGGTTTGCGATGAAGAGGACGCCCGCAATGCGATGAAAGCCGGTGTGGCGGCGCTTTCAACTACCAACACCGACGTCTGGACGTTAGCGAAAAAGCTGCATTAACCCGAGCCGCCGGATAGCGGTGTAAACACCTGACCCGGCATCCCCCTGAATTAATTTTCTGCGATGGCTGCCAACGCCTCCAGCACCGGCAGCCAGTCATCCACAATCCCGACATCCGCCTGTGAAAAGACCGGCGCTCTGGCGTCACTGTTTATCGCCACCACAAACCGGCTCTGACGAACCCCGGCCATTAGCGCCGCCGCGCCGGATGCCCCCGCGACAATGCAGACATCCGGCGCAAGCAGATGCCCCGATATCCCAATCACGCGCTCAGCGTCAAAACCACCGTTCATCACCCGTGCACGGCTGTATCCCACTTCGGCACCAAACTCCTTACCAAGAGCGGTAATTTTTTCGGCATCGGCGTCACTTCTTCCCTGCCCTACCACCAGCACACGCCCGGCCTGCAACAAAGGATGAGCTGTAACACGGTCGATGCTTTCTACGCTATCCAGCCAGCCCGGAGGTGTGGTGGAGGCAATCCGGCGCTCCACCATCGCTGGCAGCGCGTTGCCCGACGCGCTCGTTTCCGGTTGTCGCGCCAGTGAAAGGCACAAGGGACGCGCGGTGATTTGTAGCCGGGCCGTCAGCGCATTCCCCCAGTGGGATTTCGTCACCAGCCCCTGTTGCGCATCCAGCGTCTGCACCTGGCAAACGCTGCCGCCGTGCAGACGCCAGGCCAGCCGCGTCGCAAGCTCATCCCCCAGCGCACCCGCCGGAAAAATCAGGATGTCGGCTGGCGTCAGCAACCACTGCGTCGCCAGCGCGTCCAGCACCTGCTCCGCCACGTCCGGCATCGGGTCTAGAGTCCAGCGTTCCAGTTCTGCTGCATTAAGCGCGTTTTCTGCAATCCAGCCTGCCAGTGCAGCGCATTCACCCGATTCCGTAATCACAACGATCTTCATGGCTGCATCCTCTGGCGCAAATAATCATTCCACAATATCCGCGCTTTTTCCTGCGCCGTCGCGCCGTCGATAAGCGTGGCGCTGCGCCGCTGCGCCGGTCGCGCCAGCTTCTGACATTGCACGTTCGGAGTTTCATCACTGGACGCTGGCTGACGTAAAATTGCCGCTTTTGCCGCCGCCAGACGCTGACGCATTCCGGGGACGGGAAGCGCAACTTCACCACATTGCCTGACGGCAATCACTGCCGGAAGCCGCACCCGGCAGCGGCGTAACCCGGTTGTCGTTCGCTGTTCGACAACAACAAAAGGCGGCGTCAGCGTAAAACGCTCCACCTGGGTAAAGCAGGGCCAGGCCAACATTTCAGCCATCAAAAATGGCGTTTGCCCGTTCTGCCCTTCGCTACTCTGACAGCCAGTGATAATCAAATCCGCGCCGTGATGACGCTGCCAGTCAGTTATTTGCCGGGCAATGAATTCCGGCGCAAAGCGCAGATCCGCCGTCGTTTCCAGCAACACCGGCTTATCAAAACCCAGCGCGGCAAAATAGCGCAACCAATGAATAGCACGCTCATCGCTAATGCTTAGCGCGGTTAACGTCATATCACAACCTTCACGACGTTGCGCCAGCAGTAATGCCGCAGCCGCCTGCTCATCGGCACCAGGAGAACAGCGCAGCAGCGCGGTGTCCGGGCCACGGGTATCTTCCGTCGCCGCCAGCCAGTCTTTTTCCGCCAACATGCCGGAGTCTGGTTCGGCCTTAAACGCGAACAGAATGTTCATTTGCTCCTCCCTGTCTTTTCTCCACGCTTCCGGCCGCCACCAACGGCAATGCCTTCGTTTCCGGTGCCCATAGCCAGGTCACCACAAATCCAATGAGGAGCACGCCAGCCAGCAGCAGCAACGTGACCTGCATCCCCCATTGCGCCAGCGTCCAGGGCAGCAGGCCGGTGCTGATTGCCGCGCCAAGTCTGCTCATCGACGTCGCAAAACCCACGCCCAGCGAGCGGATATCCGTCGGGAAGCTTTCAGCAGGCAGGATCCCTACCAGATTACTGACCGCAGAAATTGTGGTGCTGAACAGGACAAAAAGCAGCAAAGTTAACGAGCTACCGGACGGCAGAAAAGCCATCACCACCAGCGTGGCAGCCAACAGAAAAAAACTCCCAAGCAGAAACCGGCGGTGCGCCAGCAGATGTGTTAATACCAGCCCCAGCAGTGCGCCAACGATTAACAACGCATTCAGCAGCAGGCTGGCGGTGAGCGCATCCTCCAGGCCGAGGGTCCCGGCAATGGTAGGCAGCCAGGTGTAGATAACAAACCACGGGATCACCAGACAAACAAAAAACACGCTGTTAAACGCGGTTCGCCGCCAGTAGAGGGGGGAAAAGAGCGTTTTGATATGTTTCCCGGACGCCGCAGAAACCTCGTCGCCGAGCAATACGTGCGCCCCAAAATATCGGTGAACAATAGCGTGGGCTTCCGCGAAACGCCCCTGGCGCAGCAGCCAGCGAGGCGATTCCGGCGTCCCCCAGCGAAGCAGGGTAATCAATAGTGCGGGAAGCGCCGCCGACGCCAGCAGCCAGCGCCAGGCATCCGGGCTTTCGGTAATAAAATAGTGCCCCGCCAGGCTTGCCAGCACATAGCCGATGGTCCATACCACGCTAAAAGCCCCCAGCAACACTCCCCGGTGTCGTCGTGGAGAAAATTCGGCCAACAGAGTGTGCCCTACGGAATAATCGCCTCCCAGCCCAATCCCAATCAGAATACGTAACACAATGAGCTGCTCTGGCGAAGTGGCGAAAAGCTGTAAAAAAGAGGCGATGGTGATCAGCACAAAGCTGAAAGTGAAGATCTTCTGTCGACCAATGTGGTCTGAAATCCAGCCCAACACCAGACTACCGAGAAACAACCCGAGCAGCGCCGAGCCGCCAATCATCCCGGTCATAAACGGCGTGAGCTGCATGGCAGGTGTTAACTGAATAATGGCATAGCCGACAACACCAAGAACATAGCCGTCGGTAAGGTGAGCACCAAAGGTCAAGGCGGCAATACGACAGTGAAAACCGTTAAGCGGTAAATCGTCCATTCGCACCGGTGAAGTGTTCATTTCTACCCCTGTCCGGTAAAATTGTGGCTTCCCGATCAGGAAGCCAGCTGATGTTTATTTCTCAATCGGGTAGATCGTTCCCGTGTTCATAATGCCGTTTGGATCAAACTGACGTTTCAGACCTTCCAGCAGCGGCCACGCGCTGCCATGTTCCAGCTTGCTCCAGTGAACGCGGTGCTTACCAATGCCGTGGTGATGTACCATTGAGCCGCCAAGACGGATCGTCTCTTCGCAAATAATCTTGTTAAGCGGGTTGTGGTACTTATCAATCTCCTCTTCCGGCTTGCAGTCCACCACGTTGTAGTCATACACAAAGTACATGTTGGTACCGTTGATATAACTATGGGAAGAGTGACCGCCCAGCATGGTGATGTCATCCGCGTGTGGGAATTCAGTACGAATACGATGGATCACGTTTTCGTAAATTTGATGGATGCAGCTCCAGCTGCCGGAAACTTCCGTCGTAAAGCCCATATTGCCGGTTTTCAGGATCTGTACGCGTTCAGCAGCCACTTTTTCCGGGCCCCAGTTCAGATGGTTAAACCAGTTCTCAATCAGCTTGCTGTCCACACGCTTACACTGTGGATAACGCGCGACGATCTCCGCAATGCCCTCGCCAGTGGCTTGCGCCATTCGCGGATTGCCCTCAGCCATGAAGATCAACACGCATTTCCCGTCAGCAAAATGAGTAAAGTGCTGGGTGCCATCCTCGGCGTCATACAGGCGTGCAATCGAAGGACGGTAGCCTTCCACCATCACTTCACGCAGGATATCGAAACCGATTTTCATATCGTCCAGAATGTAGCCGTAAAAAAGGTTATTTTCCGGCGTGAACTTGAAGATTTTCACCGTCACTTCAGTGATATAGCACAGCGCGCCTTCGTTCCCAATGATGATGTGGCGAATGTCCGGCCCGGCAGCCCGGCGTGGCACGTTCTTGATGCGGGTTACCGTGCCGTCCGGCAGCACCGCCTCCAGCCCCACGACCATATCTTCAATGGCACCGTAAAGAGTGGAGAATTGCCCGATGCTGCGGGTTGCAACCAGGCCGCCCATCTGCGCCAGCGGCTTAGACTGCGGCGAGTGCCCGGTGGTATATCCTTTTTCGCGCAATGCATTTTCCAGAATCTCAAGCGGCACGCCGCATTGAGCGGTCGCCTGCATGTTTTCAATATCAATGCTCAGGATCTGGTTCATCCCTGCCCCGTCCAGCACCACGGAGTCTTTAACCACCGTTTCCAGCCCCCCTTCCGTCGCGGATGCGCCGGTACGCGGAACTCCATTGATTTTATGCTGATTCATAAACGCCAGAACGCGGGAAACCTGCTCTGTCGAACCGAGTTTTACCACTGCCGCCGGAATGGGTAGTGTATAAATACCGTGAATGTCGGCATATTTACGAAAGCGGTCAATACTGTTTTTCTTTAATACCGTTTCATCGGTAATTACGCGTTCGGACCCAACAATTTCTTTTAACTGGTCAACAATCGCTTCGCGAGATAAAGGCATAGCTATTCCTTCCTGATAATTAGCAGAACAATTAATAATACAGAAACTATAGGTAGATATTAGCGAACTAAATAACCGCCATCGACGACCAGTAAATGACCGTTAACATAATTAGAAGCCTGACTGGCAAGGAATATCGCAGCCCCCATTAAATCCTGGGTATCGCCCCAACGATTAGCTGGGATATGATCCAATACGCGCTGATTCGTTTCCGGATTGCTGCGCGTAGCCAGCGTAATATCCGTTGCATAATATCCCGGTGCGATACCGTTAACCTGAATATTATATTGCCCCAATTCATCGCAATACGCCTTGGTAAAACCGGCAAGCGCATGTTTTGTCGCTGAATAAGCCGGAGACCACTGTCCGCCAAGATAAGAGAACAAAGAACAGATATTTATAATTTTACCGCTGTTTTGCGGAATCATAATTTTTGCCGCTTCGTAGCTCAGTTCAAACGCCGCCGTCAGGTTGACGTCAATCATCGGATCCCAGTCCGCACGACCAAAGTCCAGTACCTTATTCAGCTTACAAATTCCGGCGTTGTTCACCAGAATATCAACGGTGCCAAAACGCTCGCAGCAGGCGGCGATAATCTTCTGCGGTGCCCCTTTTTCGGTGATATCCACCTGTATAAACTCGACTTCAACACCCTGTTTTTCAATAATTTCCTTCGTTTCGCCGTTATCTTTTACAAAACTTGGGATAAACAGATTCGCCCCGGCTTTCGCCAGCGCCATCGCAAAAGCCTGACCCAGACCGCTGTTGCCGCCCGTTACGATCGCCGTTTTCCCTTTCAGGGAGAAAAAATTCATTGAGAATGCATTGAGAGATTCGATTGACATAGCTGGCTCCAAATTCCTTTAGGCAAAAAAAAAGAAAGGCAACTTCCCCCGCTAGAGGGAAGTCACCTTTCTCATTATCTCTGGTAACTGGAATGAATTTTTAGCATAACGAGAAAATATCTAACGTGATCAAAATCACAGATGCTTTGTTCATTCTGTATTGATGACTAAAAACAAGAAGCGTGATTATTCTCACACTATAACCCACACTTCCATGTTATTTCTAAGCGCAATTACTAGAGACCTGAGAAAAGTAATCCACCTGAAAGGGCGGTTTACTTTTCTCTTTTTTTTGTCTGCATAAAATGAGAGCCCGATATGCAACAATCCTCATATCGCCGTTGGATAACACTCGCCATTATTAGTTTCAGTGGTGGCGTTAGTTTTGATTTAGCCTATTTACGTTATATCTATCAAATTCCCATGGCAAAATTCATGGGATTTAGCAATACCGAAATTGGATTAATAATGAGTACCTTTGGCGTTGCCGCTATTATTCTGTATGCACCCAGCGGGGTTATTGCCGATAAATTCTCCCATCGAAAAATGATTACCTCAGCCATGATAATTACCGGCTTGCTCGGTCTGCTGATGATGACCTATCCACCGTTGTGGGTCATGCTCTGTATTCAGGTCGCCTTTGCCATCACGACAATCCTGATGCTGTGGTCGGTATCAATTAAAGCCGCCTCGCTGCTGGGGGATCACAGTGAACAAGGGAAAATCATGGGCTGGATGGAAGGCCTGCGCGGCGTCGGCGTCATGTCGTTGGCGGTATTTACCATGTGGGTCTTTTCTCGCTTCGCACCGGATGACAGCAACAGCCTGAAGGCCGTGATCCTGATTTATAGCGTGGTTTACATCCTGTTGGGAATTTTGTGCTGGTTCTTCGTGAACGATGGCAACAGCCGCAGCCACGGTGCGAAAGAGGATAAGCAGCCGTTTCAGCTCAAAGATATCATCGCCGTGCTGCGTATCAGCACCACCTGGTATTGCAGCATGGTTATTTTTGGCGTCTTTACGATCTACGCCATTCTCAGCTACTCCACCAACTATCTGACTGAAATGTACGGCATGTCGCTGGTCGCGGCGAGCTACATGGGGATCGTCATCAACAAGATCTTCCGGGCTATCTGTGGGCCGCTGGGCGGCATCATCACCACCTACAGCAAAATTAAGTCGCCAACGCGCGTGGTGCAACTGCTTTCAATTGTCGGCGCCGCTGCGCTGATTGCCCTGCTGGTGACGAACTCAAATCCGCAGTCCGTGGTTATGGGGATCGGCCTGATTCTGCTGCTGGGCTTCACCTGCTACGCCTCGCGCGGGCTTTACTGGGCCTGTCCCGGCGAGGCCAGAACCCCTTCTTACATCATGGGAACCACCGTAGGGATCTGCTCGGTGATCGGTTTTCTGCCCGACGTGTTCGTCTATCCGATTGTCGGCCACTGGCAGGATACGCTCCCGGCGGCACAAGCCTATCGCAATATGTGGCTGATGGGACTGGCGGCGCTGTGCATGGTCATCCTCTTCACGTTCTTATTGTTTCGCAAAATTCGCACCAACAACGCCGAACCGGAAAAGATAACCTCACTGGCCGCAGAAACCTCCGGCGAGTGAAGATGGAAAATTAAAGGAGAATGACAATGTCAAAGAAATACATCATTGGAATTGATGGCGGAAGTCAGAGTACCAAGGTTGTGATGTACGATCTGGAAGGTAACGTGGTGTGTGAAGGAAAAGGTCTCCTGCAACCGATGTTTACTCCCGATGCCGATACGGCAGAGCATCCGGACGACGATTTATGGGCTTCATTGTGTTTTGCTGGCAAAGACTTAATGAGCCAGTTCGCGGGAGATCCAAAAGACATTGTCGGGATTGGTCTGGGCTCCATTCGCTGCTGTCGCGCATTGCTCAAAGCAGACGGCACGCCCGCTGCGCCATTGATCAGCTGGCAGGACGCGCGCGTCACCCGCCCCTATGAGCACGCCAATCCTGATGTGGCTTACGTCACCTCATTTTCAGGTTATTTGTCACATCGCTTAACCGGTGAATTTAAAGACAATATCGCCAACTACTTTGGTCAGTGGCCGGTGGATTACAAAACCTGGACATGGAGCGACGACCCGGAGGTGGTGAAGAAATTCAATATCCCGCGCAGGATGCTGTTCGAGGTGCAGATGCCGGGAACCGTGATCGGGCACTTGACCGACGCTGCCGCGAAGGCGACCAGCTTCCCTGCCGGATTACCGGTGGTTTGCACCACCAGCGACAAACCGGTAGAGGCCCTGGGCGCAGGATTGCTGGACGACGAAACCGCGGTTATCTCATTAGGCACCTATATCGCCCTGATGATGAACGGCAAAGCCCTGCCCAAAGATCCCGTCGCTTATTGGCCAATTATGTCTTCGATTCCGCAAACGTTGCTATACGAAGGCTATGGCATTCGCAAAGGGATGTGGACGGTCAGTTGGCTGCGGGACATGTTGGGGGAATCACTAATCCAGGATGCGAAAGCGCAGGATCTGTCGCCGGAAGATTTGCTGAATAAGAAAGCGGCCAGCGTACCACCCGGTTGTAATGGCCTGATGACCGTCCTGGACTGGCTGACCAACCCGTGGGAACCGTTCAAACGTGGGATCATGATTGGCTTTGACTCCAGCATGGACTACGCCTGGATTTACCGCTCTATTCTGGAGAGCGTTGCGCTGACGCTGAAAAACAATTACGACAATATGTGTAACGAAATGAACCACTTCGCTAAACAAGTGATCATTACGGGCGGCGGTTCAAACAGCGATCTATTCATGCAAATTTTTGCCGACGTGTTCAATCTTCCAGCAAGACGGAATGCCATTAACGGTTGCGCCAGCCTGGGCGCGGCCATTAACACGGCGGTAGGGCTTGGTCTCTATCCGAACTATGAGACCGCGATAGAAAAAATGGTGCGGGTGAAAGATGTATTCACACCAATAGAAAGCAACGCCAGAGGCTATGACGCGCTGAACAAAGGGATTTTCCGCGATTTAACCCAGCACACCGATGTGATCCTGAAAAAGTCGTATGAAGTGTTGCATGGCGGCCTGGATAACGTTAATTCGATTCAGAGCTGGTCTAACGCATAAGGTTGTCCGGCCTGCATGTAGCACTCAATGCAGGCCGATAAACCCATTATCATCAGGCAATATTCAGATATTTATGGGTCTGCATCGACAGACGCCAGTTACGCGCGATACAGGTATCAATACACAAACGCGTGGCATCGTCTTTCTGGCTGATTGGCTGTAAGGCTATGATACGCGGTTTGTCGTCGCTCAACGTAGCCAGCAGTTCATCCAGCGCTTCAATATCGCGAACGCGACCAACCGGATGTTTGATTTCATTCGCACGCTCCAGCGCCTGCGACAGCACATCATAACCGCCGCGCATATTCACCTTCGGCGATACGGTCACCCAGGTATTCGGCGTACAGCGCACTTCGTGGGTACCGCTGGTTTCAATCTGGCAGCTAAAGCCGTTCTTTTCCAGCAGGTCTGTCAGCGGCATCAGGTCATGAATGCAGGGCTCGCCACCGGTTATCACCACGTGACGGGCGGTATAGCCCTGACGCACAATGACCGCCAGCAGATCCTCGCTGCTCGCCGCGCCCCATTTATCGCTCTCTTTGGTCTTAGCCAGGATGCTGTACAGGGAAACTTCCCGATCCTCAAGCTTATCCCAGGTGTGTTTGGTATCGCACCAGGCACAGCCAACCGGGCATCCCTGTAAACGAATAAAAATGGCGGGGACGCCGGTAAAGTAACCCTCACCTTGCAGGGTCTGGAACATCTCGTTAATCGGGTACTGCATAGCGCTCTCAATATGGGGATAAACGATAATTATCGCAGATCCCCGCCAAAGTATCATGCCCCATCGATGCTTTACGCGGCGATCGCCGCGGCAAAGCGTGCCGTAATCTGCTGCGGACGCGTGATAGCCCCTCCAACCACCACGGTATGGGCACCTAATGCCAGGCAACGTGCAGCACGTTCCGGGGTATCGACGTTTCCTTCCGCCACGACCGGTATGCTGACCGCAGCCAACACCTCACGTAAAAAACTGCAGTCGTTTTCCGCCAGCACATGCCCGACAGTGTCAGCGGTATAGCCGTAGAGCGTAGTGCCCACGCAGTCAAACCCCAGACGCTCGGCGGTCACCGCCTCGTCTACAGTGGCGATATCCGCCATCAGCAGTACGGACGGGTAGCGAGCGCGGACCTGTGCGACCAGTTCTTCCAGCGTTTGCCCACCAGGGCGCGGGCGCGCTGTCGCGTCCAGAGCAATAATTTCCGGCTCAACGGTCATCAACTCATCCACTTCCTGCAGGGTGGCCGTGATAAACACATCACTACCCGGATAATCGCGCTTGATAATCCCAATCACCGGCAGTGAGACGATCTCTTTGATAGCGCGAATATCCACCACGCTGTTCGCACGGATACCTACCGCACCGCCCTGTGCTGCCGCCAACGCCATACGCGACATAATAAATGGACTGTGCAGAGGCTCATTTTCCAGCGCCTGACAGGAGACGATTAATTTACCTTTCAGGCAATCCAGTACAGTTTTCATTACGATAAGATCTCTTCGACTTCGTTTTTAATGATGGTGACATGCGGGCCATAAATCACCTGAACACCTTTACCGCGAATAATAACGCCACGTGCTCCGGTCGCTTTCAGCGCCGCTTCATCTACCTTGCTGCTCTCTTTCACCGTCACGCGTAAGCGTGTGGCGCAACAGTCCACCTCTTCCAGATTCTCTTTGCCTCCCAGCCCAGAGATGACTGCCGCTGCGCGTTCACTTTGAGGCAGACCGGATTCAATTGGGGTTACGTTTTCACGCCCAGGTGTCAGCCAGCCAAAGCGGTTAATCAAATAGCGGAAGGTAAAGTAGTAAAGGAAGAACCACGGTATCCCCACCATGGGAACGTACATCCAGTTGGTTTTAGCTTCCCCTTGTAAGACGCCGAAGAGGAGGAAATCGATAAGCCCACCCGAAAAAGTTTGCCCAATAGTGATATGTAAAATATGAGCCATCATAAACGCCAGGCCATCGAAGAAGGCGTGAATGACATATAACACGGGAGCCACAAAGAGGAAGGAGAACTCGATAGGCTCAGTGATCCCCGTCAGGAAAGAGGTCAGGGCTGCCGACAACAGCAGGCCGGCGACAAGCTTTCTGTTCTCCGGCTTGGCAGTGTGGTACATCGCCAGGCATGCGCCAAGCAGGCCAAACATCATGGTAATGAATCGCCCGGACATAAAGCGCGAGGTGCCCGCATAGAACTGCTGCGTATTCGGATCGGCAAGTTGGGCAAAGAAAATCCGCTGCGTACCTTCAACCAACTGGCCGTTGACGATTTCGCTACCGCCAAGCGCCGTCGTCCAGAACGGCAAATAAAAGATATGGTGTAAACCCAGTGGGCCAAGCATACGCAGGATGAAGCCGTACAACAGTGTCCCCAGATAACCCGTCGCATCCACCAGACCACCCAGCCCAAAAATGAGTTTCTGGAAATGCGGCCAAACCACTGTCATGACAGCCCCCACAACAATCGCGGCAAGGGAGCTAATAATCGGTACAAAGCGCGAACCGCTGAAGAAACCAAGGAACTGAGGTAGTGAGACTTTATTGAAACGGCTATGCAGCGCGCAGGTGACAAGACCAATAACCACCCCACCAAACACGCCCGTTTCCAGCGTCTGAATACCCAGCGTCATCCCCTGGCCAACGGCACCCGGGTTCTCGTGCGCCAGTGTCCCGTTGAGGGTCAATAAGGCATTGATAGTGGCATTCATCACCAAAAATGCCAGCAATGCCGCCAGCCCGGCGGTACCTTTATCCGTTTTCGCCAGTCCTACAGCGACACCCACTGCAAACAGCACCGAAAGATTGGCAAACACAATAGAACCGGCGCTGGTCATGATTGTGAAGATTGCCTGCAACCAGTCGACATCCAAAAACGGATAAGCCGTCAATGTGTTTGGATTCGACAGTGCGCCGCCAATCCCTAACAACAGTCCCGCGGCGGGCAATACCGCAATCGGCAGCATGAAGGATTTGCCGAAGCGCTGCGCTTTTTCAAACCATGCACCCGATGAGGCGCCGCTAAACATTTGCATCATTTTTTCATCTCCCCGACTAGTGATGAAAATTTTTACCATGATTATTTTTATAAATGAAAATTATCATCAAAAACCAGGAAGCCGATCATACTTTTTTAAAATGACTGGCATCTCTCCCCTGCTTTCCGCCACACTATCAGCAGAGAAACGCATTAAGGATTTTGCATGTCAGAAAATGAAAACCTGCTGCTGAGATTGCGCCAGAGCGTTGACGGATATAGCCGAACACAACAGAAGCTGGGAGAGTTTGTGCTTAGCGATCCGGCAAAAGTTGTCTACCTGACGATTACCGAACTGGCGCGTGAAAGCGACACCAGCGAAGCTAGCGTCACACGGCTGTGCCGTACGCTGGGGTGTAAGGGCTATAACGAGTTCAAAATGGCGCTGGCACTCGATCTCCAGCAAGAACAGCCGGTAGAGCACAGCGGGGATGAAATTGACAATGTGGTCAATGAATCCGTGCAAGCACTGCAGGACACAGCAAAATTACTCGACAGAGCATTACTTGAAGCAGCCGCTCTTGCGCTGCATCAGGCGCAGTCGGTACAGATTTATGGCGTAGCGGCCAGCGCCATTCTGGGGGAGTATTTACATTACAAACTCCTGCGCTTGGGCAAACCCGCACAAATGTTCAGCGATATGCATCGCGCAGCCATGAACGCCACAACGCTAAGCAAAGACACGCTCGTGGTGGCGATTTCCAGCTCAGGCTCCACGCGCGATCTGCTGCATGTCGTTAAACTGGCGCGTAAGCAAGGCGCGCGCGTACTGGCGTTAAGTAATACGCCGCGCAGTCCGTTGGCTTCGCTGAGTGATATTCAACTGGTCGCAGCCAAACCAGAAGGTCCGTTGAGTGCTGGTGCGCTAAACGCCAAGGTGGGAGTGATGCTGTTGGTAGAACTGCTCATCACGTCACTGATTGCGCTGGATGAAAAGTACAGTGATGTGAGCCAGAAAACCGCCAGTGCGACCTTACCGCTACTGCTTTAGAGGCATAAAAAAACCCGCCGCAGCGGGTTTTTACGTTAAGAGTTAAAGAACAGGATTACGCCTGACCTTTGATCTCTTTACGACCGTTGTACGGCGCTTGTTCACCCAGAGCTTCTTCGATACGAATCAGCTGGTTGTACTTAGCAACGCGGTCAGAACGGCTCATAGAACCGGTTTTGATCTGGCCTGCAGCGGTACCAACAGCCAGGTCAGCGATGGTAGCGTCTTCAGTTTCGCCAGAACGGTGAGAGATGACAGCGGTGTAGCCAGCGTCTTTCGCCATTTTGATCGCAGCCAGAGTTTCGGTCAGAGAACCGATCTGGTTGAATTTGATCAGGATGGAGTTAACGATGCCTTTTTCGATGCCTTCTTTCAGGATCTTGGTGTTGGTTACGAACAGATCGTCACCAACCAGCTGGATTTTGTCGCCCAGAACTTTAGTCTGGTATGCGAAACCGTCCCAGTCAGACTCGTCCAGACCATCTTCGATGGACACGATCGGGTACTGTTTGGTCAGTTCTTCCAGGAAATGAGTGAATTCTTCGGAGGTGAATGCTTTGTTGCCTTCGCCAGCCAGAACGTATTTACCGTCTTTGTAGAATTCAGAAGCTGCACAGTCCATCGCCAGGGTGATGTCTTTGCCCAGCTCGTAGCCAGCTGCTTTAACCGCTTCAGCGATTACAGCCAGAGCTTCAGCGTTGGAACCCAGGTTCGGCGCGTAGCCGCCTTCGTCACCCACTGCAGTGTTCATACCTTTAGCTTTCAGAACTTTAGCCAGGTTGTGGAACACTTCAGAACCCATACGTACGGCTTCTTTCAGGGTTTTAGCGCCAACCGGCTGAATCATGAACTCCTGGATGTCAACGTTGTTGTCAGCGTGCTCACCACCGTTGATGATGTTCATCATCGGAACCGGCATGGAGTATTTGCCCGGAGTACCGTTCAGTTCAGCGATGTGTGCATACAGCGGCAGGCCTTTAGCAGCAGCTGCTGCTTTGGCGTTCGCCAGGGACACAGCCAGGATGGCGTTTGCACCGAAGTTGGATTTGTTTTCAGTACCGTCCAGATCGATCATGATCTTGTCGATGCCAGCCTGATCTTTAGCATCTTTACCCAGCAGAGCCTGAGCAATTGGGCCGTTAACAGCTGCAACAGCTTTCAGTACGCCTTTACCCATGAAACGGGATTTGTCGCCGTCGCGCAGTTCCAGTGCTTCGCGGGAACCAGTAGAAGCACCTGACGGAGCTGCTGCCATACCAACGAAACCACCTTCCAGGTGTACTTCGGCTTCAACAGTCGGGTTACCACGGGAGTCGATGATTTCACGACCGATGATTTTAACGATTTTGGACATTAGATTTTCCTCAGTACAAGTTAAACTAAAACTCCAGACAAACAATGCACCCGGATGGGTGCATTGCCGTTCTAACTTTTTTACTTCTTACTTCGCCTGACGCTTCTGATGTTCACTGGCGGCTTTCACAAAGCCGGCAAACAGCGGGTGCCCATCACGTGGCGTGGAAGTAAATTCCGGGTGGAACTGACAGGCCACGAACCACGGATGATTCGGTACCTCAATGATCTCGACCAACTGATCATCACCGGAACGGCCTGCAATACGCAGACCCGCAGCTTCAATCTGTTTCAACAGCATATTGTTGACTTCGTAACGGTGGCGATGGCGTTCAACAATTGTCGGCGCACCGTACAGCTGACGAACCAGGCTATCGTCGCTCAACTGACACTGCTGGGCGCCAAGGCGCATTGTGCCGCCCAGATCGCTCTTCTCGGTACGGACTTCAACGTTGCCGTCTTCATCGCGCCATTCGGTAATCAGGGCCACCACCGGGTACTTACAGTCTGGCACAAATTCCGTGGAGTTGGCGTTATCCATACCCACTACGTTACGTGCAAACTCAATCAACGCAACCTGCATACCCAGGCAAATACCCAGATAAGGAACATTGTTTTCACGCGCAAAGCGCGCTGTCGCGATCTTACCTTCAACACCACGGTAGCCGAAGCCGCCAGGGATCAGGATTGCATCAAGACCTTTCAGGATCTCAACGCCGCGCGTTTCGACATCTTGCGAATCGATCAGCTTAATGTTGACGGTGACACGATTCTTCAGACCACCGTGCTTCAATGCTTCGATAACTGACTTATAGGCATCCGGCAGTTCAATATACTTGCCAACCATACCGATAGTCACTTCGCCTGCCGGATTCGCTTCTTCGTAGATAACCTGTTCCCATTCTGACAGATTAGCTTCCGGACAGTTCAAGCTGAATCGTTTACAAATATAATCGTCAAGGCCCTGGGATTTCAACAGGCCTGGAATTTTATAGATGGAATCGACATCTTTCATTGAAATAACGGCTTTTTCTGGCACGTTACAGAACAATGCAATTTTTGCACGTTCGTTGGCCGGAACCGCGCGATCGGAACGACAGATCAGAATGTCAGGCTGGATACCGATAGACAGCAACTCTTTTACCGAGTGCTGAGTCGGTTTAGTTTTGACTTCACCGGCAGCGGCCAGGTAAGGAACCAGAGTCAGGTGCATGAACAGCGCGTGTTCACGACCGATATCTACCGCTAATTGGCGAATCGCTTCCAGGAATGGCAGGGATTCGATATCACCGACCGTACCGCCGATTTCAACCAGAACGACGTCATGACCTTCGCCACCGGCAAGGACACGCTCTTTAATCGCGTTGGTGATGTGCGGGATAACCTGTACGGTTGCACCCAGATAGTCGCCACGGCGCTCTTTGCGCAGGACATCGGAGTAAATTCGACCGGTAGTGAAGTTATTGCGGCGAGTCATTTTGGTACGAATGAAACGCTCATAGTGACCCAGGTCCAGGTCGGTTTCAGCGCCGTCTTCAGTAACGAACACTTCCCCGTGTTGGATTGGACTCATAGTACCTGGATCGACGTTGATATACGGATCCAGTTTCATCATGGTCACGTTGAGGCCACGAGCCTCAAGAATGGCTGCCAGGGAGGCTGCGGCAATGCCTTTACCCAGAGAGGATACGACCCCGCCGGTCACAAAAATATAGTTCGTTGTCATGCTGGACCTGAGAAGTTAGGGTGAAACGATGGAATTACCAAGACGGGAAAGTAGTATACCCGAACATGACGAGCGCCACAAACTTTCATTATTCCTCCTCTTCACCAGGCTCACATAAACATCGGGAGTGAGAAAATAGCCCCTTTGGGGTAAATGTTTTTGACGTAAATCAAGCGCTTGTTATTTAAAAAATCACACAAATCGCCCTTGACCGACGAAATCCCTTAGAGATCAATTTCCTGCCGTTTTACCTGTTGCCAGACTTCTTCCATAGTTTCCAGATCAACACCAGTCATTTCCAGACCCCGAGCCGCTACAATTCGCTCAACCTCACGAAAACGGCGCTCAAATTTCTCGTTCGCTTTTTGCAATGCGGTCTCTGCTTTAGTGCCCAAATGCCGAGCCATATTGACCGTCGCAAACAGCAGGTCGCCCATTTCCTCCTCCAGTTTAGCCTGGTCGACAACAGCCTGCTTCGCCTCAAACATGACTTCATCGATCTCTTCGTAAACCTTGTCGACAACCGGTCCTAATGTTTTCCAGTCGAAGCCAACATTAGAGCAGCGTTTCTGGATTTTTTGGGCGCGCATTAACGCCGGTAAACTACGGGGAATATCGTCGAGTGCGGAATGCTGCGCCTTCTGGGCGCGTTCTTCGCTTTTGATTTGCTCCCAGCGGGTCAACACCTCAGTGCTGTTACTGGCAGAAACATCAGCAAAAACATGTGGGTGGCGACGCTCAAGCTTATCGCTGATGGCGGCGCAAATATCATTGAAATCGAAACGTCCTTCTTCCTGCGCCATCTGGGCGTAAAACACCACCTGGAACAGCAAGTCACCCAGCTCTCCACGCAGGTCGTCGAAGTCTTCCCGCGCAATTGCGTCCAGCACTTCATAGGTTTCTTCGAGGGTGTAAGGGGCAATAGTGGCGAATGTCTGCTCTTTATCCCAGGGACAACCGTTTTCCGGGTCGCGCAGGCGCTGCATAATACCGAGCAGTCGGTCGATTTGATTCATTGGAATATCCTGAAATTTCAATACGCGAGGCCAGATAAGACGACAGCCGATATCCGGCAACATGGCAATGCCTGATGGCAACGCTAACGCGCCTCACCAGGCATGCAAACTTATCTGGCCTATAAAATAATTAATTACCGTGCAGACGACGTGCGTCGATCACATCCGGCACCTGGTTCAGCTTGCCAAGCACGCGCCCGAGCACCTGCAGGTTATAGATTTCGATGGTCATATCGATGGTAGCCAGTTGCTGTTTGGTATCACTCCGGCTGGCAACCCCCAGCACGTTCACCTTCTCGTTGGCAAGAATCGTGGTGATATCACGTAATAAGCCGCTGCGATCGTTAGCCTGGACGCGAACCACCAGCGAATATCCTGCCGAGTAGCTTTCGCCCCAAACCGCATCAACAATTCGTTCCGGCGCATGGGAGCGCAGCTCGGTCAGCTGTTCGCAATCCGCCCGGTGCACGGAAATACCGCGGCCCTGAGTGATAAACCCGACAATTTCATCGCCTGGAATCGGCTGGCAGCAGCGCGCGATGTGGTGCATCAGGTTACCCACCCCTTCCACCACCACGCGACCGTCGTCTTTACGGCGACTCTGCGGCGCCTGCGTTTTCTGCTGAAGCTGTTTCAGCGCGGCGGCATCCTGTTCGGCTGCGCTTGGCTTATTAAACTGCGCCTGCAGGAAGTTCACCATCTGGTTGAGGCGAATATCCCCCCCACCAATCGCCGCCAGCAGCTCATCCAGCTCATTGAAGCTGTAGCGCGGCAGCAGGTGCTTTTCCGCTTCTTTCAGGCTAATGCCTAAATGCGCCAGCTCATCGTCGAGGATCTGGCGGCCAGCAAGGATGTTTTTGTCGCGGTCCTGTTTACGGAACCAGGCGTGGATCTTCGAACGCCCCCGACTGGTGGTGACATAGCCGAGGTTAGGGTTCAACCAGTCGCGGCTTGGGTTGGGCTGTTTCTGGGTGATAATTTCAATTTGATCGCCCATCTGCAGCTGGTAGGTAAACGGTACGATGCGCCCGCCAATTTTCGCGCCAATGCAACGATGCCCCACATCACTGTGAATATGATAAGCAAAATCGAGCGGTGTGGAGCCTGCAGGTAAGTCCACAACGTCGCCTTTTGGCGTAAAGACGTACACTCGGTCATCAAAGACCTGGCTACGGACTTCATCCAGCATTTCGCCAGAGTCCGCCATCTCTTCCTGCCAGGCGATCAGCTTACGCAGCCATGCAATACGATCTTCATGACCAGAACGCGCTACGCCTGAAGCGGTGCCCTCTTTGTACTTCCAGTGTGCCGCAACGCCCAGTTCGGCATCTTCGTGCATCTGTTTCGTACGGATCTGAATTTCAATGGTTTTGCCGCCCGGTCCCAGCACAACCGTATGAATTGACTGATAGCCGTTGGGTTTCGGGTTAGCGACATAGTCATCGAACTCATCCGGCAGATGGCGATAGTGAGTATGCACTATCCCGAGCGCGGCATAGCAGTCCTGTAAACGCTCCGCCACGATACGCACTGCGCGCACGTCGAAAAGTTCATCGAAGGCCAGCTGCTTTTTCTGCATTTTGCGCCAGATGCTGTAGATGTGTTTCGGACGTCCATACACTTCGGCTTTGACGCCTTCCGTTTTCATCTCTGAGCGCAAATGACCGACGAACTCATCAATGTAATGCTCGCGATCGATGCGACGTTCGTGCAGCAGCTTGGCAATACGTTTGTATTCAGCCGGGTGCAGGTAACGGAAGCAGTAATCTTCCAGTTCCCATTTTAATTGCCCGATACCCAAACGGTTGGCCAGCGGCGCATAGATATTGGTGCACTCTTTTGCCGCCAGAACGCGTTCATCTTCCGGAGCGTCCTTCACTTCACGCAGATGTGCAATCCGCTCCGCCAGCTTGATGACCACACAGCGGAAATCATCCACCATAGCCAGCAGCATGCGGCGAACGTTATCGACCTGTTCGGATGAGACTGAATCGGTATGAGTGGCCTTAAGCTGGCGTATTGCCGCCATATCCCGCACGCCGTGGATAAGATGAACAATGGATTTGCCCACGCTCTCGCGCAGGATGTCTTCACTGACCACGTTGGCATCTGCCAGAGGGAACAGCATTGCTGCGCGCAGCGTGTCGATATCCATGCTCAACATGGAGAGTATTTCTACCATCTCCACGCCACGCCACAGCAGCAGATCCGCATCCGGATGCCCCTGTGTCTGCTGCTGGCAGTACGCCCAGGTTTCGGCTAAGCGTTCACACGACTGCTGGCTGGAGATCCCCAGACTCGCGATCCATTTCTTTGGATCAAACTCACCAGCTTTATTTATATGTGCACTTCTTACCGCAACCATTGTCCTCTCCTTAAGGGGCCTGGCCTGTCGAAGTCGACAAGCCATACCCATTGTCTTTCACGCTGCATTACCACCCGAAATCCAATGGGTACAAAATTTATTACATACGCTCAAACAGGACCATTGATTCCAAGTGTCCAGTGTGCGGGAACATATCAAGCATCGCCAGTCGCCGTATGGCATATCCCGCGTTGAGCAAAGCGTCGCTGTCACGAGCCAGCGTTGCCGGGTTACAGGATACATAAACAACGCGTATAGGTTCTAATTTTATAATATGTTGCATCACACCTGCAGCCCCCGCACGCGCAGGATCAAGCAATACTTTGTCGAATCCGTTTTTCGCCCACGGCTGCCGGGTAACATCTTCCTCAAGGTTTTCATGAAAGAATGTCACATTGTGTAATCCGTTATTCAACGCGTTTTCCCGGCCTTTTTCCACCAGCGCCGGTACCCCTTCCACCCCCACCACGTTTGCAGCCCGGGTTGCCAACGGCAGGGTAAAATTACCCATTCCACAGAACAGATCGAGTACGCGATCTTCAGGTTGCACATCAAGCCATTCGAGCGCACGGGCCACCATTTGTTGGTTTACCCCTTCATTGACCTGAATAAAATCACGCGGACTGAAGGTTAACCGTAGTCCATTTGAGTCATACCAGGGCGACTCTTCTGATATTGATTCCAGTATCTCGCTTTGCGGGGCCAGAAACAAAGACAGCCCCTGAGAATGCGAAAAGCATTCCAGTTTTTCTTTATCCTGAACACTTAATGGCGCCGTGTGGCGCAAAATCATCAGGGTTCCGCTCCCCGCCTGCACCAGCTCGACATGACCAAGATGGCGTAACCCTTGCAGACTTTCCAGACACGCCCGGATGTGGGGCAAGAGCGCTTCAAGCTGGGGCACCAAAATAGGGCATTGTTTAACATCGATAATGTCGCTGGATGCGGATTTGCGAAACCCCATCTGCAATTTTTGTTCTTTTGGCCGATAATTCAGGCTCAACCTGGCGCGACGACGATAGCCCCACGGGGTATCAGCTATAACATCCGACACTTCACATTTCATTAAACGCGACAACGCCGCGCTTTTGCTACGCTGCTGCAACGAGATGCTGGCATGCTGCTGCTGGCAGCCGCCGCACACGCCAAAATGCGGGCAACGTGGCACTTCACGCTGCGGACTGTCGTTTAAACGTCGTTTTACTTGCGCGCGGGCGAACTGTTTTTTATCTTCGGTAATCACCACCTCGGCGCTTTCCTGAGGTAGCAATTCCGGTATAAACAACGCCTTTCCGTTATGGCGAGCAACGCCCTGGCCGAAAGGATCAAGGTCATTGACGGTAACGGTTATGATCTGACGCGTCGTCACGCGTCGTTTTGCAGAGTAGAATTGCGCCATCGACGAGATATTTCTCTATTTAACAGTGTGACCCTAATTGTCCCATAACGGAACTCCATGACCAACTACAGCCTGCGCGCACGCATGATGATTCTGATCCTGGCCCCGACCGTCCTGATTGGTTTGCTGCTCAGTATCTTTTTTGTTGTGCATCGCTATAACGACTTGCAGCGTCAACTGGAAGATGCTGGCGCCAGCATCATTGAGCCACTCGCGGTCTCCAGCGAATATGGCATGAATCTGCAAAACAGAGAATCCATCGGCCAACTTATCAGCGTGCTGCATCGTCGCCATTCCGATATCGTGCGGGCAATTTCTGTCTATGACGAGAATAACCGGCTGTTTGTCACATCCAATTTTCATCTCGATCCGTCTGAAATGCAGCTGGCAACCGGTTCACCATTTCCCCGAAAGCTGAGCGTCACCCGGCTCGGGGATATCATGATCCTGCGAACGCCAATTATATCGGAAAGCTATTCGCCGGATGAATCTGCCGTCAGCGACGCCAAAAATACGGAAAATATGCTGGGGTATGTGGCGCTTGAGCTGGACCTCAAGTCAGTAAGATTGCAGCAGTATAAAGAGATCTTTATCTCCAGCGTAATGATGCTGTTTTGTATCGGTATTGCGTTAATTTTTGGCTGGCGTCTGATGCGCGACGTGACTGGCCCGATTCGCAATATGGTAAATACCGTTGACCGAATACGTAGAGGACAGCTCGACAGCCGCGTCGAAGGTTTCATGTTGGGCGAGCTGGATATGCTCAAAAATGGCATCAACTCGATGGCGATGTCACTTGCGGCCTACCATGAAGAGATGCAGCACAACATCGACCAGGCCACCTCTGACCTGCGCGAAACGTTGGAGCAGATGGAAATCCAGAACGTCGAACTGGATCTGGCGAAGAAACGCGCCCAGGAAGCGGCGCGTATTAAGTCTGAGTTTCTGGCTAACATGTCGCATGAGCTGCGTACGCCGCTGAATGGCGTGATTGGCTTCACCCGCCTGACGCTTAAAACCGAGCTCAACACGACGCAGCGCGATCACCTGAATACGATTGAACGCTCGGCCAACAATCTGTTGGCCATCATCAATGATGTGCTCGACTTCTCCAAACTTGAGGCGGGCAAACTGATTCTGGAAAGCATCCCATTCCCGCTACGTAGCACGCTGGATGACGTCGTCACGCTGTTAGCGCACTCATCCCATGATAAAGGGCTTGAGCTGACGCTAAATATTAAGAATGACGTGCCGGACAACGTCATCGGGGACCCGCTGCGCTTACAGCAGGTAATCACTAATCTGGTTGGCAATGCCATCAAATTTACCGAAGGCGGCAATATCGACATTCTGGTCGAGAAACGCGCCCTCAGTAACACGAAAGTGCAAATTGAAGTGCAAATCCGCGATACCGGAATTGGCATCCCTGAGCGCGATCAGTCACGCCTGTTCCAGGCCTTCCGCCAGGCCGATGCCAGTATTTCCCGCCGCCACGGCGGGACCGGACTGGGTCTGGTCATTACGCAAAAGCTGGTCAA
The DNA here is from genome assembly GCF_027919895.1 of Citrobacter sp. 21OH12SH02A-Citro. Taxonomy (NCBI): domain Bacteria; kingdom Pseudomonadati; phylum Pseudomonadota; class Gammaproteobacteria; order Enterobacterales; family Enterobacteriaceae; genus Citrobacter; species Citrobacter sp. 21OH12SH02A-Citro. The sequence goes on along the minus strand of NZ_CP114801.1, from coordinate 973,210 downwards.
TGAAATGGGCGGGGATATCTCCTTCCACAGCCAGCCGAACCGGGGCTCCACGTTCTGGTTCCATATCAGCCTCGATCTCAACCCTAACGTTCTCGTGGATCGCTCAACCACGCACTGTCTGGCCGGAAAGCGGCTGGCCTACGTTGAACCTAACGCCACAGCCGCGCAATGCACGTTAGATATCTTGAGTGAAACGCCGCTGGAGGTGATTTACAGCCCTTCATTTTCCGGGCTGCCGAAGGATCACTACGATATTCTGCTGCTTGGCATACCGGTCACTTTACGCGAACCGCTCACCATGCAGCATGAGCGGCTGGCAAGCGCAGCGGCGATGACCGACTTTTTGTTACTGGCTCTGCCTTGCCATGCGCAGATTAACGCCGAGAAATTAAAGCAGGGCGGCGCGGCGGCGTGCCTGTTGAAACCTCTAACCTCAACCCGCTTACTGCCAGCGTTGACAGAGTATTGTCAACTGAACCACAGCGCGGCTCCGCTACTGTTAGACGAGAGCAAAATTGCGATGACCGTCATGGCGGTGGACGACAACCCGGCGAACCTCAAGCTGATTGGCGCACTGCTGGAAGATAAAGTGCAGCACGTCGTGCTCTGCGACAGCGGACATCAGGCAGTGGATCGCGCCAAACAGATGCAGTTTGATCTCATCCTGATGGATATTCAGATGCCAGACATGGACGGTATTCGCGCCTGCGAACTGATCCACCAGCTTCCTCATCAACAACAGACGCCGGTCATTGCGGTCACCGCGCATGCCATGGCCGGGCAAAAAGAGAAGCTGCTCAGCGCCGGTATGAACGATTACCTGGCGAAGCCTATCGAAGAAGATAAGCTGCATAATCTGCTGTTACGCTACAAACCCGGCGCGAGCACATCGCTGAGGGCGCTCGCTGTTGAACCGGTCGTCAATCCGAATACCACACTCGACTGGCAACTGGCGTTAAGGCAAGCCGCCGGTAAAAACGATCTGGCGCGGGATATGCTGCAAATGCTGCTCGATTTTCTGCCCGAAGTGCGTAACAAAATTGAAGAACAGCTGGTAGGTGAAAACCCTGAAGGACTGGTGGATATGATCCATAAACTGCATGGCAGTTGCGGTTATAGCGGCGTTCCCCGCATGAAAAACCTGTGTCAGCTGATTGAGCAGCAATTACGTAGCGGGAGCAAAGAAGAAGAGCTGGAGCCTGAGTTTTTAGAGCTTCTGGATGAAATGGATAACGTTGCGCGCGAAGCGAAGAAGTTGTTAGGGTAAAGATCTGATTGCCGGATGACGACGCTCACGCGTCTTATCCGGCAATCATGCCACATCATTCAACGTAATTGCTGACCCGCTTTCAGGGTCGCGGCCACGTTTCGCGCCGTCATTCGCACGTTCTCACTCGCGTTCTTCAGCGCCTCATCCAGTGTGCAAACGGTATAGATAACGCTAAAAACCGCATCCAGCCCATGCTCATGTACAACACCGACATCAGCCGTCAGGCTGCCGGCAATGCCGATAACCGGTTTGTTGTAACGCTTTGCCACCTTCGCCACGCCAACCGGAACCTTACCGTGAATGGTCTGGCTGTCGATACGTCCTTCACCCGTGACCACTAAATCCGCATTCGCAACGCAGTCGTCGAGGTGTAACGCATCCGTCACGACCTCAATACCGCAGCGTAACTGCGCACCGCAAAACGCATACAGTGCCGCCCCCATACCACCAGCCGCGCCACCACCCGCCAGTTCCAGCACGTTGACGTCCAGATCGCGGGCAATGAGTTGCGCATAATGCGTGAGCGCCCGATCAAGACGAAGAATCATCTCCGGCGTCGCCCCCTTTTGCGGACCGAAGACCGCAGAGGCCCCCTCTTCACCGGTCAACGGATTAGTCACATCGCAGGCCACTTCAATACGGCACGCGGCAAGACGCGGGTCTAGCTGAGAAATATCAATCCGGGCGAGTGATTCAAGGCCAGTCCCGCCATGAGCAATATCGTTATTTTGCGCATCCAGTAATTTTGCTCCCAGCGCTTGCACCATCCCGGCACCGCCATCATTGGTGGCGCTGCCGCCAATGCCGATAATGATATGTTCAACGCCCGCGTCCAGCGCATGACGGATTAGCTCCCCGGTTCCCCAGGAGGTCGTTTTCAGCGGATCGCGTAAACCTGCGGGAACCTGCTCCAGTCCGCTGGCGGCCGCCATTTCGATAAACGCCGAACGCTCATCCCCGGATAAACCATAAAATGCCTGAATCGTTTTACCCAGAGGGCCGGTAACATCAACATGCACAAGGTGGCCTTGCGTTGCGGCAACCATCGCTTCGACCGTTCCCTCACCGCCATCCGCGACCGGGATCTTCACGTAATTCGCCTCAGGCCAGATCTCACGAAATCCCAGCTCAATAGCCGTTGCCACTTCAAGCGCACTCAAACTTTCCTTATAGGAATCCGGTGCGATTACTATTTTCATAAAGCATCCTTACGCATGTTGACTGTGTTAAGCATACACCAGGAGAAAAACCGCCCCTTTTGTGGGAGCGGTCCCAGTTCGCTTAGCGTACCATGCACGGACGCTTATTATCAAACGTCCAGTTCGGGATCAGATACTGCATTCCCATGGCATCATCGCGCGCTCCCAGTCCATGTTGCTGATACAGCTCATGAGCTTTCATAACCTGATCCATATCCAGCTCCACGCCCAGACCCGGCTTCGCCGGTACCTGCACCATGCCGCCTTTGATTTCAAACGGCTCTTTGGTCAGGCGTTGATTGCCTTCCTGCCAGATCCAGTGGGTATCGATAGCGGTAATTTTGCCCGGCGCCGCCGCCGCAACATGAGTAAACATCGCCAGCGAAATATCAAAGTGGTTGTTAGAGTGCGAGCCCCAGGTCAGCCCAAACTCATGACACATCTGCGCAACGCGGACAGAACCCTGCATAGTCCAGAAGTGCGGATCCGCCAGCGGGATATCCACGGACTGCAACGACAGCGTATGTCCCATCTGACGCCAGTCGGTGGCGATCATGTTGGTGGCGGTCGGCAGACCGGTAGCACGACGGAATTCCGCCATGACTTCACGGCCTGAGAACCCCTGCTCGGCGCCGCACGGATCTTCCGCATAAGCCAGCGATCCTTTCAGGTACTTACCAATTTTAATCGCTTCATTCAGCGACCACGCACCATTGGGATCGAGCGTGACGCGTGCCTGTGGAAAGCGTTTCGCCAGCGCCACAATAGATTCCGCTTCTTCTTCCCCGGCCAACACCCCGCCTTTCAGTTTGAAATCGTTGAAGCCATATTTCTCATATGCGGCTTCCGCCAGGCGCACCACCGCATCCGGGGTCATCGCCTCTTCATGACGCAGGCGATACCAGTCGCATTTCTCATCCGGCTGGCTCTGATACGGCAGGGGCGTCGCGTTACGGTTACCGACGAAGAACAGGTAACCCAGCATTTCAACTTCGCTACGCTGCTGACCGTCGCCCAGCAGAGATGCGACGTTAACGCCCAGATGCTGACCCAGCAGATCCAACATGGCCGCTTCGATCCCGGTAACCACATGAATAGTGGTACGTAAATCGAAGGTCTGCAAACCACGGCCACCGGCATCACGATCGGCAAAGGTATTGCGGACCGCATTCAGTACGTTTTTGTATTCACCTAACGTTTTGCCCACCACCAGCGGAATGGCATCTTCCAGGGTCTGACGAATTTTTTTGCCGCCGGGAATCTCACCCACGCCGGTATGACCGGAGTTATCTTTGATAATCACAATATTACGCGTGAAGAACGGGGCATGTGCGCCGCTCAGATTCATCAGCATGCTGTCATGGCCCGCAACCGGGATCACCTGCATCGCGGTTACGACTGGGGTAGTAAATTGTGCGCTCATAATTAAGTCCTTATTCAAAATTAGTGGCGGCCGAAAACGGGACGTTTACGGTCAAAAGTCCATCCAGGGATCAGATACTGCATCGGGCCTGCGTCATTACGCGCGCCGCCGGGCAGCGCCTTATAGGCTTCATGCGCTTTCTGTACCTGATCCCAGTCCAGTTCCACGCCCAGGCCGGGCGCGTCGGGTACCGCAATTTTTCCGTGTTTAATCTCCAGCGGATTTTTGGTCAGGCGGCAATCGCCCTCCTGCCAGATCCAGTGGGTGTCGATCGCCGTTGGGTTGCCCGGCGCAGCGGCACCGACGTGGGTGAACATCGCCAGGGAAATATCAAAATGATTGTTAGAGTGGCAGCCCCAGGTCAGTCCCCAGTCATCGCATAGCTGTGCCACGCGTACCGCGCCGGAAAGGGTCCAGAAATGCGGATCGGCCAGTGGAATATCTACCGAGTTGAGCATCACCGCATGGCCCATCTCACGCCAGTTGGTGGCTATCATATTCGTTGCTACCGGCAGACCGGTTGCACGGCGGAACTCGGCCATCACTTCGCGGCCAGAAAAACCCTGTTCTGCGCCGCACGGATCTTCGGCGTAAGTCAGAACATCGTTCAGCCCTTTACACAAGGAGATAGCTTCATCCAGCAGCCAGGCACCGTTAGGGTCGACCGTAATACGCGCATCCGGGAAGCATTGTTTCAACGCGCGAACGGTGTCGATTTCCTGCTCGCCAGGCAGCACACCGCCTTTGAGTTTGAAATCTTTAAAGCCGTAGCGATCCTGCGAAGCCTGAGCCAGACGCACCACCGCCTCACTGTTCATCGCCTGCTGGTGACGCAGGTGATACCACTCATGGTTACCCGGCGTGCTGTCCAGATACGGCAGATCGGTTTTGCTGCGATCTCCCACGTAGAACAGATAGCCGAGCACGGTGACCGCATCGCGCTGCTTGCCTGGCCCTAACAGTTCGCAGACCGGCACGTTCAGCGCCTTGCCCAGCAGGTCGAGCAGTGCGGCTTCCAGCGCGGCCACCGCATTAACCCGCAGTTCAAAGGTCCAGGCACCTTTGCCAAAGGTGTCAAAATCAGCGGCCTGGTTGCCTTTATGCACCTGCTGAACCACTTTATTCAGGCGCGCGACTTCCTGGCCCAACACTTGTGGAATCGCGTCCACCAGCGTCTGATAAATCACTTCACCGCCCGGCGCCTCACCGACGCCGGTATTTCCGGCGTTATCGGTGAGCACGACGATATTGCGGGTAAAGTATGCGTTATGCGCCCCGCCAATATTGAGCAGCATGCTGTCATGACCGGCCACCGGGATGACCTTCATATCGGTAATAATGGGACTCGATTGTGTTGTCATCATCATTGCCCTGCGACAGGTTTCAGTTCGATACGTTTAATATCACCCACCAGCACCAGATAGCTCACTACAGCAATCAGCGCATGCACCCCGACGTAAATCAACGCACCGTTAAACGAGCCAGTGGTACCTACGATGTAGCCGATAGCAATTGGCGTGACGATACCGGAGATGTTGCCAAACATATTGAACAGACCGCCGCTCAAACCGCTGATCTCTTTTGGCGCAGTATCGGCCATCACCGCCCATCCCAACGCACCGATACCTTTGCCGAAGAAGGCCAGCGCCATAAAGCCGATGATCATCCACTCCATGTTGACGTAGTTACAGAACACCATCACCATCGACAACAGCATACCCAGTACGATTGGCGTTTTACGGGCGATATTCAGCGAACCGGTACGGCGCATCAACCAGTCGGAAATAATGCCGCCGAGTACGCCGCCTGCGAATCCGCAAATGGCCGGAACCGAGGCAACAAAACCGGCTTTCAAAATCGACATACCGCGTGCCTGTACCAGATAAACCGGGAACCAGGTGATAAAGAAGTAGGTCAGCGCGTTTATGCAGTATTGGCCGATATAAATACCGATCATCATTCGTGAGCCCAGCAGTTGCTTGATCTGCCCCCACTTCACGCTGAACGGCACTTTGGCTTTGGCTGCCGCCTGATCCATATTGATCAGCGCTCCGCCTTCGGCAATGTAGTCCAGCTCTTTTTGGTTTACGCCCGGATGCTGGTTCGGTTCATGAATCACCTTCAGCCAGATAAAACTGATAACAATCCCGAGACCGCCCATAAAGAAGAACACATGCGACCAGCCCACTTCGTGGGTCAACCAGCCCATGATTGGCGCGAAGATCACGGTGGCAAAGTACTGCGCCGAGTTAAAAATAGCGACCGCCGTGCCCCTTTCCTGCGCCGGGAACCACGCCGCCACAATACGACTGTTGCCTGGGAAGGATGGCGCTTCGGCTAACCCCACGAGGAAGCGCAGGGTAAACAGCGCAACGATAATACCGAAGCCGCTGAAGATATCGACGAAGCCCTGCAACAGGGTAAACATGGACCAGATAAAAATGGACCAGAAGTAAACACGTTTTGAACCGAAGCGGTCGAGCAGCCAGCCGCCGGGGATCTGACCGATAACATAGGCCCATGAAAAAGCGGAGAATACATACCCCATCCCTACCGCATCCAGACCAATATCTTTGGCCATCTCCGAGCCGGCGATGGATAAGGTGGCGCGATCGCCGTAGTTGAAGGATGTGACGATAAACAGCATCACCACTATCCAGTAGCGAGCGTTAGTGCGTTTTTCCGCGCTGCTCGCCGCCTGACTTAATGAACTCATTGTTGCACTCCTGAATCTTGGCTTTCGCCAGTTCATTCTGTACAGCACCTGTAGGGTGATCAGAATGAGAGGTTAGTGTGTGGCAGTTTTGGTACAGCTCAGGGCCGTTTTATTCTGACTCGCTGCCTTTTCGGAACTGACGGGAAAAGTATATGAAGGAGTGCCTCTTACCCTCACCGTGCAAAAACACAACATTGCGGGAGGTGAATGAGGTTGTTTATGGCATAAGCCTAAGGGAATGGAAGATGCTTCACGAAATTGGCGTTTGGTGGGCGTTTTGTTGCCGGGTAGCAACGCCTTACCCGGCCGACGATCCAAAAGAGAGTAACAGGCCCGTGCAAACAAAGCGCTGCCGGGCGCAAGGTTATTTAAGCAAGGTTCCCCAGTTTTCGACCCAGGGATTGGATTCGTTTTCTGGTTCAGGATGCTCGCTGGCGTCAATCAGCAGCATTTCCCCTACACGTTGGGCGCTTTGTTCCTGCAACAGTGCATCGAACTGCTTGCCGCCATTGCAGAAATTAACATAGCTACTGTCACCCAGCGCAATTACTCCGTAATGCAGATTTGGCTGGAAACCGAGATTATCTTTGATCCCCTGAAACAGCGGCACGATGCTATCCGGCAGATCGCCCTGCCCGGTCGTTGAGGTCACCACCAGCACATATTTTTCCTGATATGCCTGCCAGTCGCAGAGCTCGGGATCTTCGAACACCGTGGCTTTATGACCCTGCGCCGTCAAAATAGCTTCGGCCTCTTCGGCAACCAGCAACGCGTTTCCGTACATCGTGCCGACAAAAATTCCAATTTCCGCCATAACCGTAATCTCCTGGGACTTAAGAATCTATCTGCTCATCCTGACCTGACAGCCCGCTGAACTCAACCCTTTCATTGTCAGGGAGAAGTCCACGCCAGCCAAACTGTGATAGCGCCTGCATCCAGACATCATCCAGCCCGGCGCGAATAACCAGCGGTTCGCCGGTGAAAGGATGAGTCAGCGCAAGCTGGCTTGCATGAAGCATCAAACGCTGACAGCCAAAGTGCTCAGCGGCGCTGCGGTTTTGCCGCAAATCACCGTGCTTACTGTCGCCGATAATCGGATGGCGTAAGTGCGCCAGATGGCGTCTGAGCTGGTGTTTTCGACCGGTTTTAGGATCCAGTTCCACCAATCCGTAACGGGTCGTCGGATAACGTCCGGTCGCTACCGGCATCTCAACCGTCGCCAAACCGCGATAATGGGTGACAGCAGGCTGCGGGCCTTTATCATCACGGGCAAATTTATCGGCGATCTTATCCAGTTCTTCGACCAGCGGGTAATCCAACACGGCATCATCCATCAGCCAGCCACGCACAATCGCATGATAGCGTTTCTGAATTTGATGATGTTCAAATTGCTGGGACAGCAGCCGCCCGGCTTCGCTGGACAGCCCCATCAGCAGTACCCCGGAAGTCGGTCTGTCGAGTCGGTGGGCGGTAAAAACGTGCTGACCAATCTGGTCGCGTACCGTTTGCATCACCACCACTTTCTCATCCCGGTCGAGCCAACTGCGGTGAACCAACCAGCCCGAAGGTTTGTTAACTGCGACCAGCCATTCGTCCTGATACAGAATCTCCAGCATCAGGCGTTATCACTTGTAAACAGAGCATCCAATTCCTGCAATGCCGTCAGGAGAATTTCGCGTTGCGGGTGATCGGCTGCCAACGCCATTTCGTAATACGGTGCGACGGCAAAAGCCTGCGGAAGCGGCTGAGCGTTATCAATCAGCGTATGCATGCGGGGAATCAATACCCATTGCAGCCACTCAACCGGCTCCATGGTATCCATACAAAAAGGCTGCGTGCTGGTAAACAGATGCTCTGCAGGCTCATCCAACCGCCAGTGATTATGTTCACGCAGTAGCGCTTCAAGCGCGTGTAACTGCTGGCGCACACGGTCATGAGTCGTCATGAAATTAACCTCAATGATGAAAAATCTGGCGCGAAGAATAGCACTAGTGAAGGGAAATAAAAAAAGGGAGCACTGTAAAAACAGTGCTCCCGGTTCGTTTCGCAGCGTTCCAGCTACTTTTAGTGCTCCCTGCTCATCCGTGACAACTTTTCCTGTGGTCTTGCGACCTTGTTCATCCTGAACTTGTGCATCCTGCTCACATCACCCCGATGTGAAAACTTCATCCTGAAGTGTCCTGGCCATCCTGACCCGCCGAACATCCTGACCGGCTCTCATTCTCCATCCTGGAGGTGTCCCTTAACGCATCCAGCGCTTTCCGCTTCGCTTCATCCTGAAGCCTGTCCTTGTAACACCGTCCTGGTGTGTCCTGCCGAAGAGCCATCATCCTGATGTTCTCTTCGTTGTGCGACTCCTTGTCGACAGATATAGAATCGCCTGTTTCGCCTTGTCTTACAAGATGCTTACAGACACTCCCTTAAGATTATTTTCGTATGAAAGTTGACAATAAAACATTAACTTTATGAATAATAAGGAATAATTATTTTATCCGTTCATTAAGTCTTTACTTATCACCTGGCAATGTCCTACAGGGTTTGTAAGAGATCTCTCACAAGGTTCAGGGCAATCTGGATTACAGAACTGGCTTAAGCTGAGTGAGAAATTCCGCAAGTGAGTCCGCCAGCACCGTTCGTTTACGGGTTCCCAGCGTTTCCTTGCACACTTCACCGGAGAGATTGCACACCGAAATGACGTCAAGCTCATTGTCCTGGGTGGCAATAAAAAGCGTAGGCGACAGCTTGAGGCGCTTTTGCGTAACCAGGTGACCAATCAGGTTTTCCTGAACGCGCCTAAAGTCGTCTTCGCTCCAGGTTTGCAGCAGCGTTAGCTTTTCATCCGCAAACTGCGCGTGCATGTCCCCGGCAAACTGGGTGGTGTAAAAAGCGTGAACGGCTGGTTGTATCACGATATCAAAGGCGCGTTCAACCGCATTGAGGTTTTTTTCGCCGACAAAAGGCTGAGGTTGCCAGAATACCGCATCGTCTGTGGAAGAAATGATGCACGGAGAAGGTACGCCATACAGCTCTTCGCTGAGGGGCCAGCTGTTGTTTTTTTCGTACCATGCGTCGCAATAACGTGTCGTAAAGGCTGTCAACGCCTGCGCTGTCAATTCGTCCACTGATTTCTCTCTTCACAAAAGCCAGGATACACTTGTCGCATAGTGTATCTGGTTTATGACGGTGAAACATGTCCTCTTATGAAAATCATCAGGCGCTTGACGGCCTGACTCTTGGTAAATCAACAGATTACCGTGACAATTACGATGCCAGCCTGCTGCAGGGCGTTCCACGCAGCCTGAACCGCGACCCGCTGGATTTACAGGCCGATAATCTGCCTTTTCACGGTGCCGATATCTGGACGCTATATGAACTGTCTTGGCTGAATGCCAACGGTTTACCGCAGGTAGCGGTCGGTCATGTAGAACTGGATTACACCAGCGTAAATCTGATTGAATCGAAAAGCTTTAAGCTTTACCTGAACAGTTTTAACCAGACGCGTTTTGATTCCTGGGATGCGGTACGCCAGACGCTGGAAAACGATCTGCGCGCTTGTGCTCAGGGTGATGTCAGCGTAGCGCTGTACCGTCTTGACGAACTGGAAGGACAACCGATAGCCCACTTTAACGGCACCTGTATCGACAATCAGGATATCGTCATCGATAACTACCAGTTCAGCACAGAGTATCTGGAAAATGCCGTTGGCGGTGAAAAAGCGGTGGAAGAGACGCTGGTCAGCCATCTGCTGAAGTCTAACTGCTTGATCACCCACCAGCCGGACTGGGGCTCCATACAGATTCAGTATCGCGGACGAAAAATCGATCGCGAGAAGCTGCTGCGTTACCTGGTCTCCTTCCGTCACCATAATGAGTTTCACGAGCAGTGCGTGGAACGCATTTTCAATGACATTCTGCGCTTCTGCCAGCCGGAGAAACTGAGCGTTTACGCACGCTACACGCGACGTGGCGGCCTGGACATTAACCCATGGCGCACCAACACCGATTTCACTCCGGCAACGGGGCGTCTGGTACGTCAGTAATCTTTTTTCTCAATTTTGCGTGCCGGATTCCGCGCGCAAGGTTGTGAAAGGTCATAAGCCAGGGCTATTGTAATCAACAGGGAATGACGTGTTGCGTCCCATAAGGAGTTTACTTGATTACACATATTAGCCCGCTTGGCTCAATGGACATGTTGTCGCAGCTGGAAGTCGATATGCTTAAACGCACGGCCAGCAGCGACCTGTATCAACTGTTTCGTAACTGTTCGCTTGCCGTTCTGAACTCCGGCAGTTTGACCGACAACAGCAAAGAGCTGCTGTCACGCTTTGAAAGTTTCGACATTAACGTGCTGCGCCGCGAACGGGGCGTAAAGCTGGAACTGATCAACCCGCCTGAAGATGCGTTTGTTGATGGACGCATTATTCGCGCACTGCAGGCCAACCTGTTTGCTGTGCTGCGCGACATTCTGTTCGTCAATGGCCAGATCCATAACGCCGGTCGCTTTCAGCATCTGGATCTTGAAAGCTCGGTGCATATTACCAACCTGGTATTCTCGATCCTGCGCAATGCCCGGGCGCTACACGTGGGTGAAGCGCCGAACATGGTCGTCTGCTGGGGGGGTCACTCAATCAACGAAAATGAGTACCTGTACGCCCGTCGCGTTGGTACCCAGTTGGGCCTGCGCGAACTGAACATCTGTACCGGCTGTGGTCCGGGGGCGATGGAAGCGCCAATGAAAGGCGCTGCGGTCGGCCACGCCCAGCAACGATACAAAGACAGCCGCTTTATCGGTATGACCGAACCGTCAATCATTGCCGCTGAGCCGCCTAACCCGCTGGTTAACGAACTGATCATCATGCCGGACATTGAAAAACGTCTGGAAGCGTTCGTGCGTATCGCCCACGGTATAATCATCTTCCCTGGCGGCGTAGGGACAGCAGAAGAGCTGCTGTATCTGCTGGGGATCCTGATGAACCCGGCCAACAAAGATCAGGTTTTACCGCTGATCCTGACTGGACCAAAAGAGAGCGCCGATTACTTCCGCGTGCTGGACGAATTTATCGTGCACACGCTGGGGGAAGATGCGCGTCGCCACTATCGCATTATCATAGACGATGCAGCAGAAGTGGCTCGTCTGATGAAAAAAGCGATGCCGCTGGTGAAAGAGAACCGCCGTGACACCGGTGATGCCTACAGCTTTAACTGGTCGATTCGTATCGCGCCTGATTTGCAGATGCCGTTCGAGCCGTCCCATGAAAACATGGCTAACCTGAAGCTGTACCCGGATCAACCCGTGGAAGTACTGGCGGCAGACCTGCGCCGTGCGTTCTCAGGGATTGTAGCCGGTAACGTGAAGGAAGTCGGGATCCGCGCCATTGAAGAGTTTGGCCCGTACAAAATCCACGGTGACCGCGAAATGATGCGCCGTATGGACGATCTCCTGCAGGGCTTTGTTGCACAGCATCGTATGAAGTTACCAGGCTCCGCGTATATCCCTTGCTACGAGATTTGCGCCTAACCTCCAACAGCCGCCAGCAGACGCTATCGCGGTGACAGTTTTGTCCATATCAAAGCCGGGTTTGGCGCATCAGCCTCCCGGCTTTTTTTAGTGATACCAGTCACATAGCTCAGACGATTATATAAATACCGATGATGTTTCATTAAAAATAGCGCGCTACGCAAACGATTACCTTTAAAACCCAACCGTGATTTATCTTAGGAAATTATTATTAGTCGCCAAAATCCTCTAAAAACAACAGTTTTTACAGCGTAACGCTCGTATCTTCGCGCCTTCGCTTTCATGATATATGTCGTTAATGTTAGCCTTCGCGCCCGTAAATTCGCTTTGACTATTTTTTAACAGATTAATGGTCCAAATTTATCCACATAAAAGGTGGATTATTGCATTTGGGATCGCGATCACTGATACATTCATTACTAAAATGTATCTTTCCGCCCGCAAATTATTACGGCGAAAAATTATATAAAAAATCGCTCAACGAATTTCGATTTACAGTCGGGTATTTTCTCATTGGATTGACCCCAAACCCGACTTTTTAAGCTTCCTCCAGGAGAAATAGATGGAAAACACTCAAACCAGCACTATCGTTACGGGCCAGACCCGCAGCGCATGGCGCAAGACAGACACCATGTGGATGCTGGGCCTTTACGGCACGGCGATTGGCGCGGGTGTATTGTTCCTGCCGATTAACGCAGGCGTAGGCGGTATGATTCCGCTGATCATCATGGCGATCCTCGCTTTCCCAATGACCTTCTTTGCACACCGCGGCCTGACTCGCTTCGTGCTGTCCGGTAAAAATCCGGGTGAAGACATTACTGAAGTTGTAGAAGAACACTTTGGTGTAGGCGCAGGTAAACTGATTACCCTGCTCTACTTCTTCGCTATCTACCCAATTCTGTTGGTCTACAGCGTAGCAATCACCAACACCGTCGAAAGCTTCCTGACCCACCAGCTGGCAATTACGCCGCCGCCGCGCGCAATCCTGTCTCTGATCCTGATTGTCGGCATGATGACCATCGTGCGTTTCGGTGAGCAGATGATCGTGAAGGCGATGAGCATCCTGGTATTCCCGTTTGTTGCCGCCCTGATGCTGCTGGCGCTGTACCTGATCCCTCAGTGGAGCGGTGCCGTTCTGGAAACCCTGTCCTTTGACTCTGCAGCAACCACCGGCAACGGACTGCTGTTGACCCTGTGGCTGGCAATTCCGGTAATGGTGTTCTCCTTCAACCACTCACCAATCATCTCCTCCTTCGCCGTGGCGAAGCGTGAAGAATACGGTGATGAAGCTGAGAAGAAATGCTCTAAGATTCTGGCATTCGCTCACATCATGATGGTGCTGACCGTTATGTTCTTCGTCTTCAGCTGCGTATTTAGCCTGACCCCAGCGGATCTGGCTGCAGCGAAAGAGCAGAACATCTCTATCCTGTCTTACCTGGCAAACCACTTTAACGCGCCGATCATTGCCTGGATGGCACCGATCATCGCGATTATCGCTATCACCAAATCCTTCCTCGGCCACTACCTGGGCGCACGTGAAGGTTTCAACGGCATGGTGATTAAGTCTCTGCGCGGCAAAGGCAAAACCATCGAAATCAACAAACTGAACAAAATCACTGCGCTGTTCATGCTGGTAACCACCTGGATTGTGGCGACGCTGAACCCAAGTATCCTCGGTATGATTGAAACCCTGGGTGGCCCAATCATCGCGATGATTCTGTTCCTGATGCCGATGTATGCAATTCAGAAAGTACCGGCAATGCGTAAATACAGCGGCCATATCAGCAACGTCTTCGTTGTGATTATGGGCCTGATCGCTATCTCCGCTATTTTCTACTCTCTGTTCAGTTAATTCCCCTGCGCCGCTCCTCGGGGCGGCGCACCTCGATACACAATGGACGCCTCATGATTAGCGTATTCGATATTTTCAAAATCGGCATTGGCCCTTCCAGCTCCCACACTGTTGGCCCGATGAAAGCAGGCAAACAATTCACGGATGACCTGATTGCACGCGGAATTCTCACTGACGTAACCCGCGTAGTGGTTGATGTCTATGGCTCCTTGTCTCTGACGGGGAAAGGTCACCATACCGACATCGCGATTATTATGGGCCTGGCGGGTAATCTGCCGGATACCGTAGACATTGATGCCATCCCGGCCTTTATCCAGGATGTGAATACTCATGGACGTTTGCTGCTGGCGGACGGTCAACATGAGGTCGAGTTCCCGGTCGACAAGTGCATGAATTTCCATGCGGACAATCTGTCCCTGCACGAAAACGGGATGCGTATTACCGCACTGGCGGGCGAAAAAGCCATTTACAGCCAGACTTACTATTCCATTGGCGGTGGGTTCATCGTTGATGAAGAACATTTTGGTTTACCGAACAACTCTCCGGTAAACGTGCCGTATCCGTATAAATCTGCGGCTGATTTGCAACGTCACTGCCAGGAAACCGGCCTGTCACTTTCCGGTCTGATGATGCAAAACGAACTGGCGCTGCACAGCAAAGAAGAGCTGGAACAACACTTCGCCAACGTCTGGGACGTCATGCGCAGCGGGATTGAGCGCGGCATCACCACCGAAGGTGTATTGCCGGGCAAACTGCGCGTTCCGCGTCGCGCGGCGGCGCTGCGTCGTATGCTGGTCAGCAGCGACAAAACCACTACTGATCCGATGGCGGTTGTTGACTGGATCAACATGTTCGCGCTGGCCGTGAACGAAGAAAACGCTGCCGGTGGACGCGTGGTTACGGCGCCAACTAATGGCGCATGCGGGATTGTTCCTGCCGTGCTGGCGTACTACGACAAGTTTATCCGCGAAGTGAATGCTAACTCGCTGGCACGCTACATGCTGGTCGCGAGCGCCATTGGTTCACTGTACAAGATGAACGCCTCTATCTCTGGCGCCGAAGTAGGCTGTCAGGGTGAAGTCGGCGTTGCCTGCTCCATGGCTGCGGCCGGTCTGGCTGAACTGCTGGGCGGTAGCCCAATGCAGGTGTGCATCGCGGCGGAAATCGGTATGGAACATAACCTGGGTCTGACCTGCGATCCGGTTGCCGGCCAGGTGCAGGTACCGTGCATTGAGCGTAACGCCATTGCTTCGGTTAAAGCAGTGAACGCCGCACGTATGGCGCTGCGCCGTACCAGCGAACCGCGCGTGTGCCTTGATAAAGTCATCGAGACCATGTACGAAACCGGTAAAGACATGAACGCCAAATACCGTGAAACATCTCGCGGCGGTCTGGCGATGAAGATTGTCACCTGCGATTAAGTCCCACCACGTTTCAGGATCTGTAGGCCGGATGAGGCGCTCGCCGCCATCCGGTCTACGGATAACGCTATTTCGCAACACTCGCCTCCCCTCGCCGTGAATGTTACCCTACAAACTTATTTGTTAGGGAGAACACCGTGGCCGTCCACCTGCTCATTGTCGATGCACTGAATCTTATCCGCCGCATTCACGCCGTACAGGGCTCACCCTGCGTAGAGACGTGCCAGCACGCGCTCGATCAGTTGATTGTGCACAGTCAGCCTACGCACGCCGTGGCGGTATTCGATGATGAAGCGCGCAACAGCGGCTGGCGTCACCAACGGTTGCCTGACTACAAAGCAGGTCGCCCCCCGATGCCTGATGAATTGCACCAGGAAATGCCCGCCTTACGCGCCGCTTTTGAACAGCGCGGCGTCTGCTGTTGGGTCTCCAGCGGGAATGAAGCCGATGATTTAGCCGCAACCCTGGCGGTTAAAGTGAGCCAGGCGGGACATCAGGCTACCATCGTCTCAACCGATAAAGGCTATTGTCAGTTGCTCTCCCCGACGCTGCGTATTCGTGACTACTTCCAAAAACGCTGGCTGGATGCACCGTTTATTGAGAAAGAGTTTGGCGTGCTGCCGCAGCAGTTGCCTGATTACTGGGGACTGGCCGGGATCAGCAGTTCGAAAGTACCGGGGGTTGCAGGTATTGGTCCCAAAAGCGCCACGCAGCTGCTCGTACAGTTTCAACATCTGGAAGGCATTTACGCGCATCTTGATGAAGTACCGGACAAGTGGCGCAAGAAACTAGAGATGCACCAGGAGATGGCGTTTCTGTGTCGCGATATCGCACGGCTGCAAACGGACTTACATATCGATGGAAACCTGCAGCAATTACGGTTGGTGCGATAGGTCTGTTGCCGAATGGCGCTGTGCTTATCTGGCCTACACGTCGAACACACCGGTAGGCCGGATAAGGCTTTCACGCCGTCACGCTGAAAAATTACCAGGCGGTGTGGTACAGCTCAACGATATCCCCAAGATTCGCTTCACGGGGATTTCCCCCGGTACAAACATCGTCCAATGCCGCCTGCGCCAGCGCAGGAATATCCTCTTTACGTACGCCAACATCGCGTAAATGCAGTGGGATCCCTACATCGCGGTTAAGGGCGAAGACGGCATCTACTGCCGCTTTACGTGCCTCTGCCAGCGTCAGTTCTTCAACCTTAACTCCCATCACCCGGGCGATATCGCGGAATTTTTCCCCGGTGAATTCGGCGTTATAGCGCATCACGTGCGGCAGCAAAATGGCATTTGCTACGCCGTGCGGCGTGTTATAAAACGCGCCTAACGGGTGTGCCATTCCATGCACTAATCCCAGACCAACGTTGGAAAAGCCCATCCCTGCCACGTACTGGCCCAGCGCCATCGCTTCCCCGGCCTGGGTATCGCCCGCAACGGAACCACGTAATGCCCCGGCTATCATTTCAATGGCTTTAATGTGCAGCGCATCGGTAAGCGCCCATGCAGCCCGCGTAATGTACCCCTCAATAGCATGGGTCAGGGCATCCACTCCGGTGGCAGCTTTTAGCGCCGCTGGCATGCCGTCCATCATGTCTGCATCGATGAACGCTACCTGTGGGATGTCATGGGGGTCGACACAAACAAACTTACGCCGATTTTCTTCGTCAGTGATCACGTAGTTAATGGTCACTTCCGCTGCCGTTCCCGCGGTGGTGGGGATAGCCATAACCGGCACGCTCGGGTTGCGCGTTGGCGATAACCCTTCAAGGCTGCGTACATCCGCAAACTCAGGGTTATTATTGATAATGCCAATCGCTTTACAGGTATCCTGAGGGGAGCCTCCGCCGATGGCGATCAGATAGTCTGCGCCGCTTTGCTGAAAGACACCCAACCCTTCCTGCACCACCGCAATGGTTGGGTTAGGAATAACGCCTGAATAGATTTCCCATGCCAGACCAGCAGCATCCATTCGGGAAGTCACCTTATCGACAACGCCGCACTGCACCAGATTTTTATCAGTCACAATCAACGCTTTGCGATAACCACGACGGATGACTTCATCGGTTAATGCACCAACAGCTCCCCGGCCAAACCATGCCGTTTCGTTCAGAATCATTCTGTTCGCCATCGTATTTCTCCTTTTCGCTATGCGAAATTACTCTTCAATGCGTAATCCGTAAGATTTGAATTTCTCCAGCACAATGGCGATCTCCTCGTCATCCAGCACCGGCACCGGGTCAACAATCGCCAGCGTGCTCAGATAAAGGCGGGCCAGAACTTCCACTTCATGCGCCAACCACAGTGCTTTTTCCAAATTCGCTTCACAAGCAATCAACCCATGGTGCTGTAAAAGCGTTGCCTTACGGTTTTTCAGGGCGACGCTCACATGCTCTGACAGCTCTCGTGTACCAAACGTCGCATAAGGCGCACACGGAATAGAGTTCCCCCCAGCCGCCGCAATCATGTAGTGAATTGCCGGGATAGGGCGATTAAGAATAGAAACGGCCGTGCAATGTACGGCATGGTTATGGACAACCGCATTGGCATCGGGACGCGTCTGGTATGCCGCCAGGTGAAAACGCCATTCACTGGAGGGTAATTGTCCTTTATCATATTTCCCGTCGTTATCTACATACACGATCATATTTTCAGTAAGTCTTTCGTAAGGAATACCGCTGGGCGTGATCAGCATCCCATTTTCATAACGCGCACTCACATTTCCCGCCGTCCCCTGATTCAATCCAAGGCTGGTCATTTCAAGGCAGGTTTCAATGATTTCTCGCGACAAACGCATTCTTTCCATAATGATTCTCCGGGTACAGTTTCCCCTCGTCTTTATTGCGAAAAATGCAGCCGCAGAGTAAGACGGGTCAGGTTTCAGATACAGGCAGCCACTGAACGTATATATTCAGGTTCAGTAGGCCGATTTATTTATAGCGGCGTATTAAGGTTGTCTTACGCGCTTAATAAGTTTCATCTCAACTTTTACAGTTTCTTTAATTGGCTGGTCATCAATAGCACTCATCATCATATCGAACGCTTTTTCCGCCCAAACATTTTCATCCTGCTGCATTGACCAGACATTATTGGCGAGGAATCCCAGCATTGGGTGTTCATCGAATGTCCCAATATTAATTTCAGGTGGAATTGTGCCAAAACGATTACGAATAGCGTTAATGGCCCCCTCCAGTACGGGTAATGATGAGGCGATAAATGCCTGTGGGCAGCCCTGTTCGCCGATCAACTCATCCATCAGTCGATAACCCCCCTCGGGCGTGTTGTCCGGCCCTTCGCGCACCCAATCGCTATGCAAAATACCATTATTGTTCAATGCATTAAGATAACCTTGCAAACGGTCGCCGATGCTGGGTAATCCGGTATCTCCCACCAAAAACCAGATCGGCGACTTTCCAGCGTCAAACAAACTTTGCGTCAATTTTTCGCCGCCCAAAATGTTATGGCTTTCTACCAGAGCGTTATCGGTATACTTAAAATCACGGTCAAGTAACACCATCGGTTTTCTGACCTGACGTAAATGGTGCTGCTGATTCTCTAATGTTGAGGGAACAATAAAAAGGCCATCGACATTGCGAGCTATTAACGCTTTGGTCAGTTTATTTTCGTAATCAACATCGTCATAGGTACAGCTAATCGTTAGCTGATAACCGGAACGACGACAGCGTTGCTCAAGTTTTTCTGCGAGTGTGGCAAAAAACACGTTGGAAATATTGGGCACAATCAATCCCAACGTATCCGTTTTATTCAATTTCAGGCTGCGTGCTGAATGGTTAATGACGTAACCATAGCGCTCGACATATTCATTAATACGCGTTTGGGTTTTGACACTGATTCGATATTGCTCTGCTTTCCCGTTCAGCACCAGTCGTACGGTCGTAACCGATAAATTCAGATCGCTGGCTATCTGTTCTACTGTTTTAGCCATTTATATGCCCCAGTTCACATCCAAAAACGTCAATCTACAATCATAAAAGTATTTTAAACTTTTGTCTTACTGCATAAGTTGGTTAATCGCCTGCTGCTGATCCCACATCATCAGATAAGCCTGATATTTGCGGTCATAGAAGTTGCGCCGTGCCGGGTTAGCCTTAATCACCTCGCCTGATCGAACCATCGCCTGGCATGCAGATGGAATATTTTCCCACGCGCCGCAGGCAACCGCGCCAGTGATGGCCGCCCCTAACGTCACCGCATCCTCTTCCTGCATCAGATGAATATCGCATCCGGTGGCATCGGCATATTCTCGCAACCACAGTGGGTTATGCGTTGCGCCGCCGCACAGCGTCAGTCGGGAAATGGTGTGACCGTTTTCGCGCATCACTTCCATAATATGTCGCGTACCGCAGGCGATCGCCTGTAATGTCGCCAGGTACAGACGAGCAACCTGCATCTCGCCTCGCTCAAGAGTCAAACCGCAAACACTCCCCCGGGCATCGGGTCGCGCGCGCGGTGAACGATTACCGTGATGATCGGCCAACACATGCAAATAACGACCTGGCTCTGACTCCTGCGCCTCAAGTGCGGCAACCCATTCATTAACTAAAACGATGGGATGGCAACCCCGCGCCTCAGCCTTGTGAAATAGCGCCGCGCTGGCTCCTGACTCCTGAAGCGTCCAGTCGACTAACGCCCCAGCAGCACTTTGCCCCCCTTCTGTCAGCCAGTAGCCTGGCAGCATGGCTGACCAGTACGGCCCCCATACACCTGGTGTATGAATTTCCTGCTCGCTGCACAGCATATGGCAATTTGACGTTCCGCTGATCAACGCCAACGTCCCCTCAGGCTCAACACCGGCAAGCGCTACTCCGCCCGCATGGGCATCAATCATTCCGCTGGCGACGACCACTGCAGTCGTCAGCCCCAGCGCCTGGGCCGCATCGGTGCTAAGCGTTCCAACGGCAGCGCCTGGCGGCAGGATCCGCGACGGGATTTTTCCCAACAAATCCGTTAGCTCAACAGCGTCAAGCAGGGAGTGGCTAAAGCGTTGTTCATGTGCCAGATAGTTCCATTTACACGTCAGCGTGCACAGACCAGCAACATCACAGGCGGTAGCTTTAGAGACCAGAAAGTCCGCCAGATCGTAGAAGCGATACGCACTCTGCCAGGTGGCTGGAAAATGGTTTTTCAGCCACAGTACTTTAGGAAGCTCCATTTCGACGCTGACTTCACCGCCAACGTAGCGCAGAGCCGGATCCTGCGTGGCGTTTATACGTTGCGTCTCCTGCGCCGCACGATGATCCATCCACATGATGATGTTATGGTCTGATGGCTCGCCTGGCGAAACTGCCAGACCCCGCCCCTGTTCATCCAGTGCCACCAATGAACAGGTGGCATCAAATCCCAATGCGCGGATCTCCTCAATGCGAACCCCGGATGACGACACCGCCTCCTTCACTGCATGGCAAACCTGCTGCCAGATTTCTGCAGATGACTGCTCAACCCGCTCAGGACCGGGTCGAAACTGCGAGATGGCGTGTGTCGCAAAAGCCAGCCGTTTGCCACTGGCATCAAAGACACCAGCCCTGACGCTGGCGGAACCGACATCCACACCGAGGAAATATCCACTGCCCATAGTAACTCCCTGACGCTGGCGAATGATGGGGCGAGCACTTCGCCCCAACGGTGTTATTTTTTACCGAATGGGTGTAACAGCTTGTCAATTTCCGGGGTGTCAATGTTCTTCGCATTAACGAATTTAACCGGAATATCAATTTCTTTCGGTACAGACTGACCCGATACCGCTGCATTTAGTGTCTTGATACCCTGGTAGCCAATCTGATAAGCGTCCTGCACGACAAAGCCCTGAATGACCCCAGACTTCAGGAAAGCAATGATTGCCTCGGTGCTATCAAAACCAATCACTTTCACTTTGCCTTTCAGGTTTTGACTATCAATGGCGTTTGCTACGCCCAGCGTTGAGCCTTCATTGGTGCCATAAATCCCTGCAATATCAGGGTTGGCCTGGATCATATCGATGGTTTTATCCATCGCTTTTTGCGGATCGCCATCGCTGTACTGGACCGGGAGCACCTGGATTTCCGGGTATTTCTCCTTCATGCGGGCAATAAACCCTTCCGAACGCTCAATCGCTGAGGAGGTCCCCGCTACGTGCGCAATAATGCCCACTTTACCTTTGCTGCCCACTTCCGCTGCCAGTGCATCCGCCGCTTCAGCACCGGCTTTACGGTTATTCGTGGCGACAAAGCTCACTGGGATATCGGAATTCACGCCGGAGTCAAACGTCACAACTTTAATGCCGCGTGAATTTGCAGTCTCAACTAATGGCGCCAGCGCATTGGCATCTAACGCTGCCAGCAATAGTCCATTGGGTTTTTGCGCCATCGCGTTTTCAACTAGCTGAATCTGCTCGGCAATCTGAGTTTCATCCGCCGGGCCAACATAGCTGGTTTTATCACCCGACTCTTTTGCTGCCGCTTCCGTCCCCATTTTTACGGTTTGCCAGAATTCATGCTGGAAACCTTTACTGACCACCGGAAGGTTCATATCTTTAGCCAATACGCTGGATGTCATACAGGCCAGCAGGGATAACGCATAGACAAAATTCCTGGTTCTCATTGTTTTACTCCGTTCTGAGTGAGTCACCCTAAACGTCAGGGTTATGATGCCCCGTGACTTCCGGGAGCGTAAATCAACGAATTTTTTTGCGTAATGTATCGAGATAAACCGCAGCAATGACCACCACGCCCATGGCCACCATTTGCCAGAACTGGGAAACCCCCATCAGGTTCAGACCATTTTTCAACACGCTCATAATGAATGCGCCGATGATAGTCCCGCCGATGGTGCCAATTCCTCCCATCAGGCTCGTACCGCCAATAACAACCGCCGCGATGGCTTCCAGTTCATAACCCACGCCAACCGTTGGCTGACCAGAGTTCAGACGTGAGGCCAGAATAACCCCGGCGATCCCGGTCAGCAGACCGCAAAAGGCGTAGACGAAAATTTTGACGCGTTGAACTTTAATTCCGGAAAGGTGTGCGGCCACCTCATTGCTACCCACAGCGTAAACATAGCGACCAATCACCGTTTTCTTCAGGATGTAGGCGGCGATTAGCGCCACCACCACCAGGTAAAAAACGGGATAAGGCAACACATCGAACAAACGTCCCTGGGCCAGCATTTTGAAGGTGGGGTAATCAGCGAAATAAATCGCACGACCATCTGTCATCACCATATTGATGCCTCTGACGGACATCATCAGGCCCAGCGTGGCGATAAAAGGCGGGATAGTCATTTTGGTGACCAGCAGACCATTGATATAGCCGCATAATCCACCGGCCAGCACCCCGGCCAGAATACATACGGGCAGAGGCAATCCCAGCGTGGCGCTGATGCCCACCGCAACACCCGAAAAGGCCACCACCGAGCCAAGAGAAAGGTCGATTCCTGACGTGATAATGACGAAGGTAACGCCAATCGCCATAATGCCAATCACTGAAGTTTGCAGAGCGATTGTCATGATGTTTTCAGTGTTAAAGAAAAATGGCGAACCAAAGCTAAAAAATATTACTAAAATAATCAGACTCAAAAGCGGCGCAAGGCGCATTAAAAGTTCTTTGTTAATTTTTATTTTCTTATTATTGCTGTCTGAAGAGGTTACAGAGATAGTCATAAATTAGTCCTCTAACGTCGCATATTGCATGATTTTTTCTTGTGTGGCGTCATCAGAAGCTAACTCCCCGGTAATACGTCCATTACGCATCACTAAAATGCGATCGCACATACCCAGCACTTCCGGTAATTCAGAGGAGATCATGATAATTGACTTCCCTTTTGCCACCAGTCGATTCATTAATTCATAAATCTCAAGTTTGGCACCCACATCAATACCGCGAGTGGGTTCATCAAAGATGAGAATATCGGTGTCTTTACACACCCATCTGGCAATAATAATTTTCTGCTGATTACCACCACTTAAATTCAGAGCAGCCTGTTCTAAATGTGGTGTTTTAATGCGTAGGGCTTTCACCTGTTCTTCGCTGGTTTTCTGACAACGTTTGCTGTCCACGTTGCCATAACGATCGGAATACTCAGGATAATTGCCCAACATAATATTGCGCTCAACGGACAGTCCTAATGCCAGCCCCTCTTTTTTCCTGTCCTCGGTTAAATAGCTGATACCCTGTTTGATAGCATCAGGAATATCTTTAATTACCGTCACGCTACCGTTCAGCTTGAGGGTTCCGCCATCAATGGGATCCGCACCAAAAATTGCCCGCGCCAGCTCAGTACGTCCTGCCCCCATCAGACCGGCGAAGCCCAAAATTTCGCCCTGATACAGAGTGAAATCAATATTGTTCAATACGCCATTGCGTGTCAGACCGCTTACTTCCAACACCGGTTTGCGTTGAGCCAAAGGTTCGCGGCGAGGATAGATATTGCCAAGATCGCGCCCAACCATCATGGCAATCAGATCGCTAATTTTAACCGCATCATAATCCACAGTGGCAATAAACTGACCATCCCGCATCACCGTCGCGCGATCGGCGATCAGCGCCAGTTCCTCTAACCTGTGCGAGATATAAACAATGCCCGTTCCCTGTTCTTTCAGCAAACGAGTTACCTGAAATAAGCTGTCAATTTCCGTTTCGGTCAGTGCTGCCGTCGGTTCATCCATAATAAGAATCTTGGCATTCACCGATATCGCTTTAGCAATCTCAACCATTTGTTGTTGCGCGACGGTCAGATCGGCCACCAGCGTTTCTGGAGAGATATTCAGGTTTAATTTTTGCAAAATATCGATAGCTGCCTGTCGCTGTTGTTTTTCATCCAGACGCCAGCGATTATTTTTGCAAAACTCCCTGCCAATAAATATATTATCTTCCACCGTGAGTTCAGGGAAAAGGTTAAACTCCTGGTGAATGATGGTGATACCTGCGCTTTGTGCACTCAACGGGTTCGCAAAAGTAACAGGTTGTCCCTCAAAAATAATATCCCCTTCATCAGGCTGATAAACACCGGATAAAATCTTCATCAACGTAGACTTTCCTGCGCCATTCTCACCCAGCAGCGCATGAACCTCTCCTTTGCGTAAAGCAAAATCCACATTACTCAACGCTAATACGCCGGGAAAACGTTTCGTAATATGACTCATCTGTAAAAATGTTTCAGACATTGCTGCTTTCCTCAATATACAGAAACTGCAATCAGTGAATCAGGCGCAAAACGTTGCCAGGAAGCCATCGTCACCGTTAATGCGAATACTACCTATAAGTTCATATGCGTTTTATCAATTATGCTAACTCGAGTTAGCGAAGTGCCTTTTAAAGCTATTTTAGCTACTCAAAATAGCCAAATCATTTGGTTTAAAACTGTGACGCTGAACAGACAATTTATTACAACCAATTAATTTAAAAAGGATTTATTGAAAATACCCGTCCTGGTTTATTTGACGCAGATCGAATTTTAACCACTTCTCGTGAAGCCTCTCACAGTTCCACAACAAAAAAGTTGTGCAAAAAACTCTCTAATACCTAAGCTAACTCGAGTTAGCAAAAATGGGTTATTCAGCCAACTGCGACGGTGGTGTTCAACATCCGCTTTTGCAGCACGGCATAAAGTGAGATGAGGAACCTCGAATGAACAAAAATAGCTTACCGAAAATTGGAATTCGTCCGGTGATTGATGGGCGCCGTATGGGTGTTCGTGAATCGCTCGAAGAGCAAACCATGAATATGGCAAAAGCCACTGCTGCGCTGATCACAGAGAAACTTCGTCACGCCTGTGGTGCACAAATTGAATGTGTGATTGCCGACACTTGCATTGCCGGGATGGCTGAATCTGCCGCCTGTGAAGAAAAATTCAGCAGCCTGAACGTAGGCGTGACGATTACTGTTACCCCATGCTGGTGCTACGGTAGCGAAACCATCGACATGGATCCGATGCGCCCGAAAGCTATCTGGGGCTTTAACGGAACAGAACGTCCCGGCGCAGTTTATCTGGCCGCAGCATTGGCTGCGCATAATCAAAAAGGACTTCCCGCCTTCTCTATTTACGGCCATGACGTACAGGATGCCGGCGATACCACGATCCCTGCCGATGTTGAAGAAAAATTGCTGCGCTTTGCCCGTGCGGGCCTGGCGGTTGCCAGTATGAAAGGCAAAAGCTACCTGTCCGTAGGCGGCGTTTCAATGGGCATTGCTGGCTCGATTGTCGATCATAACTTCTTTGAGTCCTGGCTGGGAATGAAGGTTCAACCCGTTGATATGACCGAACTGCGTCGTCGCATCGACCAAAAAATCTATGACGAAGCTGAGCTGGAAATGGCGCTGGCATGGGCGGATAAAAACTTCCGCTACGGTGAAGATCAGAACGCACAGCAATATAAACGTAACGCAGAGCAGAGCCGTGTGGTGCTGAAAGAGAGCCTGTTGATGGCCATGTGCATTCGCGACATGATGCAGGGTAACCAGAAACTGGCAGACAAAGGTCGGGTTGAAGAGTCGCTGGGGTACAACGCGATTGCCGCAGGCTTCCAGGGCCAGCGTCACTGGACCGATCAATACTCGAATGGCGATACCGCCGAAGCACTGCTCAACAGCTCCTTTGACTGGAACGGCATTCGCGAACCGTTCGTTGTCGCCACCGAAAACGACAGCCTGAACGGCGTGGCGATGCTGTTTGGTCATCAACTCACCGGCACAGCGCAGGTCTTTGCCGATGTGCGCACCTACTGGTCGCCAGAGGCGGTTGAACGCGTCACGGGTAAACCGCTGACCGGCCTTGCTGAGCACGGTATTATTCACCTGATTAACTCCGGCTCGGCAGCGCTGGATGGCTCCTGCAAACAGCGCGACGGCGAAGGGAAACCGACCATGAAGCCGCACTGGGAGATCTCACAGAAAGAGGCGGATGATTGCCTTGCGGCTACCGAATGGTGTCCGGCTATTCACGAATACTTCCGCGGCGGCGGCTATTCTTCTCGCTTCCTGACTGAGGGCGGCGTGCCGTTCACCATGACCCGCATCAACATCATCAAAGGCTTGGGCCCGGTGCTGCAAATCGCGGAAGGCTGGAGCGTGGAATTGCCGAAAGAGATGCACGCCCAGCTTGATGCGCGCACCAACTCCACCTGGCCAACCACCTGGTTCGCCCCGCGCTTAACCGGTAAAGGCCCGTTCAGCGATGTCTATTCCGTCATGGCTAACTGGGGCGCAAACCACGGCGTACTGACGATTGGTCACGTGGGCGCGGACTTTATTACGCTCGCCGCCATGCTGCGTATCCCGGTTTGTATGCACAACGTGGAAGACGAAAAAATTTACCGCCCTTCAGCCTGGGCAGCCCATGGTATGGATATGGAAGGCCAGGATTATCGCGCCTGCCAGAACTACGGCCCGCTGTATAAGCGTTAATGTGACTCCGGCCCGGTGGCGCAAGATTACCGGGCCTGCGCGGTGAATTTTGTAGGCCGGGTAAGCGCTGCGCCATCCGGCTACGTTTGGGGAGCTATTATGAAACAAGACGTTATCCTGGTTCTCGACTGTGGCGCGACCAACGTGCGGGCTATCGCCGTTGACCGACAGGGAAAGATTGTCGCCCGCGCAGCAACCCCGAACGCCAGTGACATCGCAACAGAAAACAGTACCTGGCATCAATGGTCGCTGGAGGCCATTCTGCAACGCTTCGCCGATTGCTGTCAGCGCCTCTGCACGCAACTGGCCGCCTGCCATGTCCGCGGGATCGCCGTCACCACTTTTGGCGTAGACGGCGCGCTGGTTGATAAGAACGGCAAGCAGCTGTATCCGGTGATTAGCTGGAAATGCCCACGCACCGCAGCGGTGATGGAGAATATTCACCGCTACATATCACCGCAGCAATTGCAGGAAATTTCCGGCGTCGGCGCATTTAGCTTCAACACGCTGTATAAACTGGTGTGGCTGAAAGAAAACCATCCGCAATTTCTGGAGCAGGCGCACGCCTGGTTGTTTATCTCGTCGCTTATCAACCACCGTTTAACCGGCGAGTTCACTACAGATATCACCATGGCGGGCACCAGCCAGCTGCTGGACATCCGGCAGCGCAATTTTAGTCATGACATTTTGCAAGCTACGGGCATACCGCGCCGTCTGTTCCCGCGCCTGGTTGAAGCAGGCGAACAGATTGGGGCTTTGCAACCAGAGGCTGCCAGCCTGCTCGGGCTTACGGCGGGAATTCCGGTCATCTCTGCCGGACACGACACGCAGTTTGCGCTATTTGGCGCTGGAGCCCAGCCAGATGAACCGGTGCTCTCTTCCGGCACATGGGAAATTCTGATGGTGCGCAGTGCCCAAGTGGATACCTCCCAGCTCAGCCAATATGCGGGTTCCACTTGTGAGCTGGATAGCCAGGCTGGACTGAATAACCCCGGCATGCAGTGGCTGGCTTCCGGTGTACTCGAGTGGGTGCGTAAGCTGCTGTGGACTGCCGACACCCCCTGGCAGATGCTGATTGACGAAGCCAGGGCCATCCCGGCAGGCGCCGAAGGTGTGAAGATGCACTGCGACCTGCTGGCCTGTCAGAATGCGGGCTGGCAAGGGGTTACGCTCAATACCACCCGTGGGCACTTTTATCGCGCCGCGCTGGAAGGACTGACAGAACAGCTGCAGCGAAACCTCCATACGCTGGAAAAAATCGGTCATTTCCAGGCCACAGAACTGCTATTGGTTGGTGGGGGAAGCCGCAACGCGTTGTGGAATCAGATCAAAGCGAATGTTCTCGGGATACCTGTCAAAGTGCTGGATGACGCCGAAACCACCGTGGCAGGTGCCGCAATGTTTGCGTGGTCAGGCATTGGGGAATTTGCCTCACCGGAACAGGCACGCGGGCAGGTACGCTACCAGTACCGTTACTTCTATCCGCAAACCGAATCCGAACTAACAGGAGTCGAGTAACATGCTCAAAACAATATCTCCCTTAATTTCGCCCGACCTGCTGAAGGTACTGGCTGAAATGGGCCACGGCGATGAGATTATATTTTCCGATGCCCACTTCCCGGCCCACAGCATGGGACCGCAGGTTATCCGCGCCGACGGTCTATTGGTCAGCGACCTGCTACAGGCGATTATTCCGCTCTTTGAACTGGACAGCTATGCCCCACCGCTGGTGATGATGGCGGCTGTTGAAGGCGATGCCCTCGATCCTGACGTCGAGGCCCGCTATCGTCAGGCGCTTTCACTGCAACCCCCCTGCCCGGACATCACACGTATTGACCGCTATGCCTTCTATGAACGCGCGCAACAGGCGTTTGCGATCGTTATCACAGGAGAGCGGGCAAAGTACGGGAATATTCTATTAAAAAAAGGAGTAACCCCGTAATCTCTGGTCTGAATGCCCGTCAGCTACGGGCATTCATCATAAGATGAGGATCAGAACATGAAAGCGGCGCGCCAGCAGGCGATCGTAGATCTGCTTACCAACCACAAAAATCTGACAACCGAAACCCTTGCTTTGCAACTTAAGGTCAGCAAAGAGACCATCCGCCGCGATCTCAGCGAGCTACAAGCCCAGGGAAAAGTGCTGCGCAATCACGGGCGGGCCAAAGTGATTCATCGGCAAAATCAGGACAGCGGCGACCCGTTTCATATGCGACTCAAAAGCCACTATGCCCACAAAGCGAATATTGCCCGCGAAGCGCTGGCATGGATCGAAGAAGGTATGGTGATAGCCCTGGACGCCAGCTCAACGTGCTGGTACCTGGCGCGACAGTTACCGGACATCAACATTCACGTCTTTACCAACAGCCAGCCCATTTGCCAGGAATTGGCTAAACGCGAACACCTTCAGCTCATCAGCTCCGGCGGTCGCCTTGAGCGTAAATACGGTTGCTATGTTAACCCCTCGCTCATCTCGCAGCTCAAACCACTCGAGATCGATCTGTTTATTTTTTCCTGCGTAGGGATCGACAGCGACGGCGCACTCTGGGACTCTAACGCGACCAATGCCGACTTCAAGTCCATTCTGCTTAAGCGCGCAGCGCAGTCATTATTGCTGATCGATAAAAGTAAATTTAATCGTTCGGGAGAGGCCCGGATTGGGCATCTGGATGATGTGACGCATATTATTTCAGATACGCCGCTGATTGAAACAATGCAGGCCGGATAAGGCATTTACGCCTTCATCCGGCCTGCAATTTTACCTTATCGCTCGTCGCGACGACCACCAATAGCAGCCCACAGGCGACGGACGTGCACGGTGACTTCTTCACGGTCATGATACAGCTGACGCGCCTGAATCTGGGCATTTACACCATGCTCGTCAAGCTGTGCCTGAATATAAGCCAGGTTTTGCGACACCTCTTCGTAGCGTTTTTTCATCGGCAGCTTGAGGTTGAAGATAGTCTCACGACACCAGCCGTTGACCAGCCATTGCGCCATCAGGGCGGCAACCTTCGCGGGCTTTTCCACCATGTCGCAAACCATCCACGAAATGTTATTGCGATTTGGCCGGTACTTAAATCCGTCTTCGCGCAGCCAGGTAACTTGTCCGGTATCCATCAGACTTTGCGCCATCGGACCATTATCCACGGAGTAAACCCACATGTTGCGTTTAACCAGTTGATAGGTCCAACCGCCCGGGCATGCCCCTAAATCCACCGCATACATTCCGTTAGCCAGACGTTCATCCCACTCATCGGCAGGAATAAACACGTGCAGCGCTTCTTCCAGCTTCAGTGTTGAACGGCTCGGCGCATCGGCCGGGAACTTCAGACGCGGAATGCCCATGTAGAACGGGGAGTTATTGTCAGGCCAGGAATAGCCGGTATAGCAACAGCCTGGTGCGATAAAGAACACATGAACCACCGGACGTTTTGGCGTTTCATACTTTGCCAGCACACCCGCTTCCCGCAGCGCCGCGCGCAGCGGTACGGTAAACTTACGGCAAAATTTAACCAACTCTTTGCTTTCATTGGTATCAGCAACTTCAACGCGCAGATCGCCGCCTTTCTCCACCACGCCCTGCAACATGCCGACAATCGGCGTAATGCGGTCTTCCGGCGGTAAATATTGCAGCAGTTCGCCCACCACAAACATTTGACGGGCAAAAATCAGCGAGCTAAACGGCAACTCTTTCACTAACTTTTCGGCATCGTCCTGCTGATAGCATTCGAAGATGACGTAACCCGCATTGTCTTTCACGCGGGCAAAACCGAAGATTTCCCGGCGTCCTGCTTTATCCGTAATTTCTGCGGCGCACTCTTTTTCAAAACCTGGGCGACACAACAATACAACCTTATTCATGGCTAACGCCCTTACGTTTCAATCGAATAGCGCCCACTAACATCAGCGCCCAGCCCACAAGGAAGCTGAAACCGCCGACGGGGGTAACAAACGCCCACAGGCGTAAATGCGAGAGCGCGAGGCAATACAGGCTGCCGCTAAACAGCACCGTTCCTAATGCCAAAAACACGCTACTCCAGTAAAACCAAATGCTAATGCGCCGCTGCATGGCGACGGCCAGGCCAAATATAGCCAGCGTATGGAACGCCTGATACTCGAGGCCAGTCTGGATCCACCCCATCTCAACGACACCGAGGGTTTTACTCAGAACATGTGCCCCAAAGGCGCCCAACGCCACAAAGATAAAGCCACTTACGGCGGCAAAAATCAGCATAAAACGGCTGGTCATGTGAATACCCTACGTAAATTATTGTTCATAACGAAAGCGGAATTTTTCTTGTTCCGTGGCCGCTTTCGCCAGAATCCACTGACGGAAGGCGGCTATTTTACCCAGTTCTGCCTGACTGTCATGACAAACCAGATAAAATGCGTTTTTGCTGACCAGAACATCATTAAACGGACAGACCAGACGTCCGGCTTCTATTTCGGATTGCGCCATGACGTTATTAGCCAACGCAATTCCCTGTCCATGGATAGCAGCCTGGAGCACCATGGCGCTATGGCTGAAGATGGGTCCCTGCTGTACGTTGATATGATTCAGGCCAAGCTGGCGCGTATAGGCTTGCCAGTCACGGCGCGACGCATCGTGCAATAATGTGTGTTTCGCCAGATCTTCGGGCGTCTTTAGCGGTTTATCACCGGTGAGTAATAGCGGCGAGCAGACCGGCAATAAATATTCTGCGTACAATTTTTCAACGCGCAGACCCGGCCAGTTGCCGCGTCCATAGAAAATCGCCACATCAACATCGTCAGCCAGTTTGTCTTCCTGACGGTCCACCGCCTGGATCCTGACATCGATTCCCGGATAAGCTGAGTTAAAGCTAGAGAGTCTGGGAACCATCCATTGGATTGCAAAACTGGGCAATAAACTCACGGTGAGCGCACCTTTTGCACTGCGTGCCTGAAGTTTACGCGTCGCGTCGGTTAATTGCGAAAAAATCTCTTTGATGTCGAGAAAGTAGCTTTGGCCTTCTTCCGTTAACAGCAAAGATCGATTGCGTCGACGAAACAGCTTCAGCCCCAGGAAATCCTCAAGTGACTTGATTTGATGACTTACTGCGGCCTGCGTCACAAAAAGCTCTTCTGCTGCGCGAGTAAAGCTCAAATGACGCGCTGCAGCATCAAAAACACGCAACGCATTTAGGGGTGGTAATCGTTTTGACATGACTTTTAGGCTTTGATGTTAAATGAATTTAACAATTAACCAACAGGTTGTAACCTATTAGTTTTTTTTATCTGAGCCATTATAAATTGTCCGTTGAGGTTCTACCAGCAAATACCTATAGTGGCGGCACTTCCTGAAGCCGGAACGAAAAGTTTTATCGGAATGCGTGTTCTGGTGGGCTTTTGGCTTACGGTTGTGATGTTGTGTTGTTGTGTTTGCAATTGGTCTGCGATTCAGACCATGGTAGCAAAGCTACCCTTTTTCACTTCCTGTACATTTACCCTGTCTGTCCATAGTGATTAATGTAGCACCGCCAAATTGCGGTGCTTTTTTTTGTCCGACTCTTTGTCGATGGACGACCGGTTAGTTATCCAGTTCTACCATCTCTTTCACATCGGTACGGTTAATCTGCTGTTTGTTGCCGTTAGCGTCTTTATACGAAATCATCCCCGTTTCATTGTCGGTCTGTGGCTTACCATCAGATACGATTGATCGACCATCATTGGTGTGCATCACGTAATTCGAACCAGAACAGGCGCTCAGGGCAAAAGTCAGCATACAAGCAGAGATAATTGCGGCAGTCTTTTTCATCTTTTTCTCCTTAAAGCGATTTATGCTATTAAAAACACACTCCGTAACAGGCTAAATTGCTCGCCTAACGGTATATAGCATAAGACACTGCGTGGACTTTGCCAGGATATCCAGAGTATTCCGATGGTTAGCACACCCCTTGTATCAGCGCCCTTTTTGCGCCACGATCGGTTTACTGAACTGAGGAATACCATGAACGCTTTTAACCCCGCGCAGTTTCGCGCGCAATTTCCCGCACTCAACGATGCTGGCGTCTATCTCGACAGCGCTGCTACCGCACTGAAGCCGCAGGCAGTGATTGAGGCCACCCATCAGTTTTATAGCCTGAGCGCCGGTAACGTCCATCGCAGCCAGTTTGCCGAAGCACAGCGCCTGACCGCACGCTATGAAGCCGCGCGGGAAAAAGTCGCAAGCCTGATTAATGCGCCGGATGATAAAACAATTGTCTGGACCCGCGGTACGACGGAAGCGATCAACATGGTTGCCCAAAGCTATGCGCGACCGCGCTTACAACCGGGTGATGAGATTATCGTTAGCGCAGCAGAACATCATGCCAACCTCGTGCCCTGGCTGATGGTGGCGGAGCAAACGGGGGCGAAGGTCGTCAGGCTGCCGCTTAACGCCCATTTATTGCCAGACGTTGAAAGCCTCGCGCAACTCATCACTCCACGCAGCCGCATTCTGGCGCTTGGGCAGATGTCGAACGTTACCGGCGGTTGCCCGGATCTGGCCCGCGCCATTACCCTCGCCCATGCGGCTGGTATGGTGGTGATGGTGGATGGCGCCCAGGGGATTGTCCATTTCCCCGCCGACGTACAGCAATTAGACATTGATTTCTATGCGTTCTCGGGCCACAAGCTGTATGGCCCCACCGGCATTGGCGTGCTGTACGGTAAACCGGAACTGCTGGATGCCATGTCTCCCTGGCTCGGTGGCGGTAAAATGATTAGCGAAGTCAGTTTTGACGGTTTCACCACCCAGGCTGCTCCATGGAAGCTGGAGGCCGGTACGCCTAACGTTGCTGGCGTTATCGGGCTAAGCGCGGCGCTCGAATGGCTGGCGGACGTTGACGTGGTGCAGGCCGAAAACTGGAGCCGGGGTCTGGCGACGTTGGCAGAAGATGCGCTGGCGAAACGCCCCGGCTTTCGCTCCTTCCGCTGCCAGGACTCCAGTCTGTTAGCATTTGATTTCGCAGGCGTTCATCACAGCGACATGGTGACGCTGCTGGCCGAATATGGCATTGCACTGCGTGCAGGACAACACTGTGCGCAACCGCTGCTGGCAGAACTGGGCGTATCCGGGACGCTACGCGCCTCATTTGCACCTTATAATACGCAAAGTGATGTAGATGCGTTGGTCGCAGCCGTTGACCGCGCGCTGGAAATATTGGTGGATTAATGACAAGCCCTCTGTTCGCCGGACACCCGTTTGGCACAACCGTAACGGAAGAGACGTTACGCAATACCTTTACCCCGCTCACCCAGTGGGAAGATAAATATCGCCAGCTGATTCTGCTGGGTAAGCAGTTGCCAGCGCTTCCGGATTCGCTAAAGGCACAGGCCAAAGAGATTGCGGGCTGCGAAAACCGCGTTTGGCTGGGGCATACCCTTCATGAGAATGGTACTCTGCATTTCTTCGGCGACAGCGAAGGTCGCATTGTTCGCGGGCTGCTGGCGGTATTACTCACGGCGGTCGAAGGTAAAACTGCAGCCGAGTTACTGGCGCATTCGCCAATGGCATTATTTGACGAGCTAGGTTTACGCGCGCAGCTCAGCGCCTCGCGTACCCAGGGGCTGCATGCTCTGAACGAGGCGATTCTTGAGGCTGCCCGACAGGTTTGATGGTTGCCGGATGGCGACGCGAACGCGTCTTATCCGGCACAACACACTCAACTCTGGCGCGCCGCTTTCGCCATCATCTTCTTCAGCGCGTGTGAGGCGGCAACAAAGCCAAAGGTGGCGGTCACCATAGTGGCCGCGCCAAAACCGGATGCGCAATCCATGCGCTTCGGCCCTTCCGCCGTCGCCTTCATCGCACATACCGAGCCATCTGCCTGCGGGTAAACCAGCGCTTCGGTCGAGAACACACAGTCCACGCCCAGCTTGCCTTTGCTGTTTTTCACCACGCCAAAATCGCTTTTCAGTCGCTCGCGTAGCTTGGCTGCCAGCGGATCCTGGATAGTTTTTGCCAAATCAACGACCTGTATCTGCGTCGGGTCGATCTGCCCTCCCGCACCACCGGTGGTCACCAGCGGAATTTTGTTACGCCGACACCAGGCGATCAGTGCCGCTTTTGGGCGCACGCTATCAATCGCATCAATGACATACGAATAACCCGCACTCATATACTCAGCAACATTATCCGGCGTGACAAAATCATCGACTACGTTCACCCGGCACTCCGGGTTAATCTGGCGGATACGTTCAGCCATCACTTCAGCTTTTGCCAGGCCGACGTTATCGCGCAGAGCATGGATCTGGCGGTTAGTATTGGTGACGCACACATCATCCATATCGATGAGCGTGATGGCGCCAATACCGGTACGCGCCAGCGCTTCCGCCGCCCACGACCCTACCCCGCCAATCCCGACCACGCAAACGTGCGATTGGGCAAACAACTGCAGCGCATTTTCGCCATACAGACGCGCCGTACCGCCAAAACGCTGGCGCCAGGCATCACTGATAACCACAGACATAACACCTCAAATTCATTAATATCGAGCGCCATCCGGCTATTAACCGCTGAACACGTTACCCGTACCCGGCGCTGTTTTCAGTACCCACACGCGACCGTAGTGATTATACCACCCCGCACGGTGTCCGGCGTCAGCACCAATGCCCTGATAGATATCGAAGTGTTGCCCTTTAATAGCGCCACCCACATCTAACGCCACCATCAGGCGCAGTTCGTACTGACCGGTAAACTTGCCGTTATTGTCCAGTAACGGGACTTCCGCCAGCAATGTTGTGCCCGCCGGAATGATACTGCGGTCAGAAGCCACAGATGCGCGGCCAATCAACGGTACCGCGCTGGCCCCTTTGACCGGTGCAAAAGATTGCGGTTTAAAGAAGACAAACGATGGGTTCTGCTCCAACAGCTCACGCACTTCGGCTTCGCTGTGCGTTTCACCCCAATGGCGAATAGCCTGCATCGACATATCTTCTTTTTTCACTTCGCCACGGTCAATAAGCACTTTACCGATGCTGCGATAGGCGTGGCCGTTTTTCCCGGAATAGCTAAAGAAGTTAAGCGGGCTGCCATCGCCAAAATCGATGTAACCACTGCCCTGCACATCCATAATGAAGTTATCCATTAGGGAGTTGCTGTACGCCAGAATGTAGTTGTCGCTCAGCGCGCCCGCGTAAATCTCGGCACGGCTTGGTAAGCGCCCACGTTTTGGCGGCATGCGATAGATAGGATACTGAAACTCGCCCTGGCGCGTATGGCGCGCCTGAATAACCGGCGTGTAGTAACCGGTAAACTGGACGTTACCGTAGTTGTCCGCCCCTTCCATTTGCCAGGCATCAATACCAAACTGGCGCATACTGCGCGTATCACCGCCCGCACGTAACCACTGCTGGATAGCGTTGTAAACGTTGCTCTGGTTGCCGTACAAACGTGGCGAAGCGCTGCGAATTTGATTAACCTGCTCGGCGAAATCACCGGCATTGATTGGTGCGCCAACCGCATCAGGCTGGTTCACCAGTGAGAAAGGCTGGGTAAATTTCCCGTCTTTATACTGCTGCCCACGATCGGTGGGTTTTGAGGAACACGCGGCGAGCATCGCGACGACTGCTCCCACAAGAAGATATTTTGCCCAACGTCCTTTCATTGTTCTCGTCTTATGTTGCCTGAATGCGAGACGAAGATAACAAACCCCCGAACCTAATGAAATGCGTATACATACCCGAACGCAAATTTTGAGCAAAAAACAATCCAGAATGCGTTGTTTTTGTTCATTTTCACCTTAAAAACGTGATCAAGGTGAAAAAAGGGTTGCATGAAAATGCGAGCAGAGTATAGTGCGCATCCACGGACGCGGGGTGGAGCAGCTTGGTAGCTCGTCGGGCTCATAACCCGAAGGTCGTCAGTTCAAATCTGGCCCCCGCAACCAATTAAAATTTGATGAAATAAAAGCAGTACGGTGACGCGGGGTGGAGCAGCCTGGTAGCTCGTCGGGCTCATAACCCGAAGGTCGTCGGTTCAAATCCGGCCCCCGCAACCAATCAAATTTGATAAAATATAAAGCAGTACGGTGACGCGGGGTGGAGCAGCCTGGTAGCTCGTCGGGCTCATAACCCGAAGGTCGTCGGTTCAAATCCGGCCCCCGCAACCAACATTATAAACACCCTAAAGGGTGTTTTTTTGTATCTGCGGTCCATAAAAAAAGCGCTTTTCAGCGCTTTTTTGTTATCCCCTTCTCGCCAGCGTCGCGCCATCGGCAAAGTAGGCTTTGATCCCCGCCAGAATCGACTCTGCAACTTCCTGCTGGAAGGTCGCAGTTTTGAGCTTGCGCTCTTCCTCAACGTTACTGATAAATGCGGTTTCCACCAGAATAGACGGAATATCCGGCGCTTTTAGTACCGCAAACCCGGCTTGTTCAACCTGGTTCTTATGCAGATTGTTAACTTTACCGAGCTTATTCAATACCGCTTTACCAAACTTCAGGCTGTCGGCGATGGTCAGCGATTGCACCATGTCGAACATGGTATGGTCGACGTAGCGATCGCCGCTCTTGCTGACGCCGCCAATCAAATCCGAGGCGTTCTGAGTTTGCGCCAGATATTTCGCGGCGGTGCTGGTCGCCCCTTTGGTGGAGAGCGCAAATACCGACGAACCTCTGGGCTGTCGACTGGTAAATGCATCGGCGTGAATAGAGACAAACAGGTCTGCACGCTGCTTCTGCGCTTTCGCCACGCGGACTTTAAGCGGAATGAAGATATCTTCATTTCGCGTCATAAAGACCTTCATGTTGCCCTCTTTCTCTATGAGGGCTCGCAGGCGTCGGGCAATCTGCAGCACCACATCTTTTTCACGCGTCTTGTATTTCCCCACCGCACCGGAGTCCTCTCCGCCATGCCCTGGGTCGAGCATAATGACAATGGGGCGATCGCGCCCCGCTTTACCCGGCTGTGGGCCACTTTGCGCAGGCGGCACCTGTTTGTCCAGATCGCCCTTGTTGTATTCTTCCAGCAACGCCAGCAGCGGATCCTGAACATCCTGGGCATTCGCGGGATAGAGATCCATCACCAGACGTTCTTTAAAGCCGGCCACCGGAGCCAGCGCAAAAAGTTGCGGCTTCACATTCTGTTTCAGCTCGAACACCATCCGCACGGTCTGTGGGTCAAACTGCCCGACGCGCGCCGATTTAATATACGGATCGTCAGGACGGATCTGCGCACCCATGCCCTTGAGCACCGAGTTCAAATTAACGCCTTCAATATCCACAACCACACGCTCAGGATTACTCAGGGCAAACTGTTTGTATTTCAGCAGACGGTTAGATTCTACCGTGACGCGGGTGTAGCTGGACGCTGGCCAGACACGTACGGCAACGACCTGACTCATGGCAGCCAGACCAACCTGGCTGACGCTCAAAAGCCACATAGCACCCGCACCTTTCAGTAAACGGCGGCGACTGATTGCTGAATTGGATCCCGACATGCTTCTCCCGAGCAAAAAGAAATCTTTATTGAGGTAATACGTAAAACGTCTGAATTGACCGGAAACTTTAGCGAATGACGCATAATCTGTCATCTATAAAAGGGTAAACATTCTTTTTATATTCACGGCATTACTGAGAAAAATCTTCGGCATGGGTAAAAATTACGCTTGCGCACAGCGCCAAAACAGAATAAAAATACACAAATTACGAATAATCATGCAATGAGGGTGTGCCGTGGTGAAGGAGCGTAGAACCGAACTGGTACAGGGATTCCGCCATTCTGTTCCCTATATCAATACCCATCGGGGAAAGACGTTTGTCATTATGCTGGGCGGCGAAGCCATCGAGCATGAAAACTTTTCCAGTATCGTCAATGACATTGGCCTTCTTCATAGTCTCGGCATCCGCCTTGTCGTGGTCTATGGCGCACGACCGCAGATTGATGCCAATCTTGCGGCGCATCATCATGAACCGGTGTACCACAAGAATACGCGCGTTACCGACGCTAAAACCCTGGAGCTGGTCAAACAGGCGGCAGGGTTACTTCAGCTTGATATTACCGCCCGCCTGTCAATGAGCCTGAATAATACGCCATTGCAGGGGGCGCACATCAATGTGGTCAGCGGTAATTTTATTATCTCCCAGCCGCTGGGCGTTGATGACGGCGTGGATTACTGCCATAGCGGACGTATTCGTCGTATTGATGAAGATGCCATTCACCGGCAGTTAGACAGTGGCGCGATTGTGCTGATGGGCCCGGTCGCCGTTTCCGTCACCGGAGAGAGCTTTAACCTGACTTCAGAAGAGGTCGCCACGCAGTTGGCTATCAAACTGAAGGCAGAGAAAATGATCGGCTTTTGCTCCTCTCAGGGCGTCACCAACGATGATGGCGATATTATTTCCGAGCTGTTTCCTAACGAAGCCCAGGCGCGCGTTGAGTTGCAGGAAGAGAAAGGCGATTACAGCTCCGGCACAGTGCGCTTCCTGCGTGGGGCAGTGAAAGCCTGTCGCAGTGGGGTACGGCGCTGCCATCTGATCAGCTATCAGGAAGATGGCGCATTGCTGCAGGAACTGTTCTCCCGTGACGGGATCGGTACGCAGATCGTAATGGAAAGCGCCGAGCAGATCCGCCGCGCTACCATTAACGATATCGGCGGGATTCTGGAGCTGATCCGCCCGCTGGAGCAACAAGGCATTCTGGTACGTCGCTCCCGCGAACAACTGGAAATGGAGATCGACAAATTCACGATTATTCAGCGCGATAACCTGACCATCGCCTGCGCCGCTCTGTACCCTTTCCCGGAGGAGAGAATTGGCGAAATGGCGTGCGTGGCGGTGCATCCGGACTACCGTAGCTCATCGCGCGGGGAAGTATTGCTGGAGCGGATCGCCGCGCAGGCCCGGCAAATGGGACTGAGCAAACTGTTCGTGCTGACCACGCGCAGCATTCACTGGTTCCAGGAACGTGGTTTCACGCCGGTGGATATCGACCTGCTGCCGGAAAGCAAGAAAGAGATGTACAACTATCAGCGGCGGTCAAAGGTGCTGATGGCGGATTTGGGGTAGTGGTCGTTGCCGGATGCGGTATAAATGCCTTATCCGGCAACGAATTTTATTGATTAAACAACGCCGACAATCCGCTGCGACGTTCGGTGCGGGTGGCAATGGCGTTACTTAATATCCGCTCATCGGCATACAGTGACAGACGCCGGCGCGCGCGGGTGACGGCGGTATAGACCAGCTCGCGGGTAACCACGGGTGAATGCTGGCTGGGTAAAATCAACGCCGCATGGTCAAACTCAGATCCCTGCGATTTGTGCACGGTCATCGCCCAGGTGGTTTCATGTTCAGGTAAGCGACTGGGCTGGACTGATTTGATAGAACCGTCCGGCAGCGCAAACCACACCCTCAGGCCCTGTCCACGATCGAGGGCAATGCCGATATCACCGTTAAATAATCCCAGCGAACTGTCATTGCGCGCGATCATCACCGGCCTTCCCTCATACCAGCGGCTATGCGTTGAACGATGAATTTTACGTTTTTGCGCCATCACCTGCTCAAGGCGTTCATTCAAACCACCCACGCCAAACGGACCTTCACGCAGGGCACACAACAGCTGATACTCATTGAAGGCCTGAATGACGGCATCCGGCTCAGCGCCCTCTCGCAGTAAATCCAGATAGTGCCCATAACCCGCCAGCGCCTCATCCAACATCGCGGCGTAATCTTCGCTGCTATGTAGCGTGCGTTTTTCGATGTCGCTAAACCCCTGCTGGAAGACCGTTTTGAGCGCGGCTTTGTCACCACGATTAATCGCAGCAGCCAACTGACCGATTCCGGAATCGCTACCGAAACGGTAACTCTTTTGCAGCAGACACAAACTGTCGCGCAAAGCGGCGGCCTGAGTTCCCGGACCTGCCGGAATAGCGCTTCCGGTCAGACGACTGAGCTGGCGGGCGCGTTCCGGGGTAAACCCGTCACCGACGAAAGCACAGATATCCCCCAGCACCGCCCCCGCTTCGACAGAAGCGAGCTGGTCACGATCGCCAAGAAAAATCACCCGCCCGTGCGGCGGCAGCGCATCGATAAGGCGCGACATCATCGGCAAATCAATCATCGAGGCTTCATCCACCACCAGCACATCCAGATGCAGCGGGTTTCCCGCATGATGGCGCAGGCGCTGACTGCCTGGCTGAGCGCCTAATAATCGATGCAACGTACTGGCGTCATCGGGAATGCGTTTCTTTTGCTCTTCGGTTAACGGCAGTTCTCGTAGCGCTGCGCCCAGCGAGGCAGTCAGGCGCGCTGCCGCCTTTCCAGTAGGAGCCGCCAGGCGAATACGGCAGCGTTCCCCCTCCGCCATCTGAATCAACGCCGCCAAAAGCCTCGCTACTGTTGTCGTTTTTCCGGTCCCCGGCCCGCCGGAGATCACCGATATACGACGGGTCAACGCCACCGCAGCGGCCACTTTTTGCCAGTTAACACCTTCCGCTGGTGGAAACAACGCCGCAAGCGTGTGGGTAAGCCGTTGTTCATCCACCTCAATGGCGTGGTTAACTTCACTGAAAAAGCGAGCCACCGCCCGTTCGTTATGCCACATCCGGTTCAGATACAAGCGATCGCCGTGCAGCACCAGCGGCGTGGGTTGCTCACCACGGCTTACCGCCCCGGAGGCCAGCAGACATTCCGTCCAGTCTTCTGGCTCCCCCACTTCAGCGAGCCAGGCGCTTAAAAGGGGATGGGCATCCTCGCTCAGGGATAACCGCGAAAGTGGTAAGCAGACGTGCCCTTCTCCTGCTTCACGACTGAGCAACGCCGCCGCCAGCGCAACGGCAGGGTTGTCATTTCCGGCAACCGCCAGCGCAAACTGGGCATCCAGAGGCCGGAGCTGTTTTTGCTCCACAGCTTCCTGTAATCGTTTCTGGATTGTCATGACATCTCCTCCAGTGGCGCACCGACAAACATCTCGTCCATCAAGGCGATTAACTCCCCGTCAGGTCGGGTCGCGTAAATTCCCTGTTGCGGATTTTCACTGTCAATGCCACGCAAGAAGAGATAGATAACGCCGCCAAAAT
Source organism: Citrobacter sp. 21OH12SH02A-Citro (assembly GCF_027919895.1). Taxonomy (NCBI): domain Bacteria; kingdom Pseudomonadati; phylum Pseudomonadota; class Gammaproteobacteria; order Enterobacterales; family Enterobacteriaceae; genus Citrobacter; species Citrobacter sp. 21OH12SH02A-Citro. Next base: position 931,395 of record NZ_CP114801.1, on the reverse strand, counting down.
GGCATTCATAATCGTAATCAGCAATGCGATGGCGCAAGTAGCGATGCAGCGCCAGGGTATAAAGTTGATACTGCAGGTCGTAGCGATGCGCCTGCATGGCAGAGGCCATCGCCTGCTGCGTATACGCTGAGCTGTCTTCCCCAAGCCAGTTCGATTTGTAATCGAGAAGGTAATAACGCCCCTGGTGGCGGAAAACCAGGTCAATAAATCCTTTCAGCATGCCGCGTACCTGCATAAATTCCAACGCAGGGCACCCCGCGGAGAGCGGATCGTATTGGCGAATTAACGCATCAAGTTGGCTGGCCATCAGCGGCTGCGAAATCGGCAGGTAAAACTCCATCTCCACCTGTTTTTCACCCGCGGAAAGATGGCTCAAACTCACGCCCGTCTCGTTGAGAGGCGCCTGCAAAATGGCATCCAGCCATTCGGTCAAAACCGGCGTCCAGTGCGCGTCATAACCTCCCAACGCCAGTTTTTCCTCGACCCAACGCGGATCTACCGGTTGAGTAAAGTCGAGATCTTCAAACAGGCTATGCAAGAATGTACCTGGCGAAGCGCCGCGCGGGAACTGATGCGGTGTAAGCCCTGACTCTTCAATAACCTCACCAACGCCTGCGGCATCAATATCCAGTCGCGGGATCAGATCCTGCGCGATTCCATGCCCACGCTGCTGCAGACCGGAATAACTGGTCACGCGCCAGCTATCGCCGGGCGTACGCTGCAGTATTTTCGCACTCAGTTCGCAGCTAACAGCCTGCGCAACTTGCCAGCGTTCACCGTCAGGCTGCGCAGGCGTCTGGCAGGCAATATCGTCGCTGCACAGCGCTTCAATCGCACTACGCAGACCCGCGGCATCCATCGGCTCACCTTTTTGCAACAGGCGACCAAGGGCGCTGTGATGCACATCGGTATCCCCTTTTTTATCGCCCCGACGTCGCACCAACGGCGCAACGCCAAGGCTGCAGTGCCATACCGAACGGGTTAGCGCGACATAGAGCAAACGCAGGTCTTCCGCCAGACGCTCCGCTTCAGCCAGCTCAACGCTCTCCTCGGCATCGCTGAGATCCAGCACGGCTTCAAAAGAGCTGCGATCGTGGTAGAAAGCCTGATCCTGGACGCGGAAATTCGTGATAAACGGCAGCCAGACCAGCGGATACTCCAGCCCTTTAGATTTATGGATAGTGACGATTTTGACCAGATGCTTGTCGCTTTCCAGCCTGAGCTGCTGGCTGGACGCGTTGCTGTCGGGTTCAAGAATATGCTGGGACAGCCAGCGCACCAGCGCATGCTCGCTTTCCAGCTGCGAGCCTGCTTCCTGCAACAGTTCGCTGATATGTAAAATATCGGTCAGGCGGCGTTCGCCCCCCGCCGTCGCCAGCAGGTTTTCCGCAATCTGGCGGGTTGTCATCAGCGCGCGCAGCATCGGCATCACGCCGCGTTTATGCCAGATCTGACGATAGCCATCAAACTCTTCGACCACCGCATCCCAGGCATTTTCGTCGTTATTTAAGGCTTCAAGATCCTGCGCATTCAGCCCCATCATTGAGGTCGCCAGCGCGCTACGCAGCGTGTTCTCAGGCTCCGGCGTCATCACCGCCTGCAGCACCCACAGCAACTCCCGCGCTTCCAGCGTTTCAAATACGCTGTCACGGTTGGAAAGGTAGACGGAGGGAATTGCCAGCTGCGTCAGCGCATCACGGACCAGTGCCGCCTCCTGGCGGCTACGAACCAGTACGCTGATGTCCGACGCGCGTACCGGACTGGATGTTTTACCACTGACCAGTTGCGCAGCGCCAGACTGCCCGGCCTTAAGCCAGTCGCGAATTTGCGTGGCGCACACCTGGGCCATGTAGTTCTGATAATCGCCTACGCCGCAGCTTTCCCCTTCCATCAGCCACATGCTCATGGCTGGCTGTGTCTCACCGTGTAAAACAAACCGAAACGACTGGTTTTTTTCTGCAAATTTTACCGGGCTAAAGGGGATTTCGCGGAACATAAAGGCGTCATCCATCTGGCTGAAAAGCGTATTTACGCTATTGACCATGCCGGGGGCCGAACGCCAGTTGGTATCAAGCGTATAGTGTGCGCTGACCTCGCTGCGCGCCTTCATATAGGTGAAGATATCCGCGCCGCGGAACGCGTAAATCGCCTGTTTTGGGTCGCCAATCAGCAGCAGTGCGGTATCCGGCTGATGCTGCCAGATCCGGCGAAAAATACGGTACTGCTGCGGATCGGTATCCTGAAATTCATCGATCATCGCGACCGGAAAACGGGTACGGATAGCCGTCGCCAGCGCATCGCCGCTTTCACTGCGCAACGCCGCATCCAGGCGGCTGAGCATATCGTCAAAGCCTAGCTCACCGCGGCGTCGTTTCTCCTCGGCAACCGCTGAACGGATCTCCGCCAGCGCCCGGGTAATCACCAGATCGCGGAGAGTTAACGGTTCGCTAAGCAGTTCATCAATAGCGACAAACAGCGGGTGCTGAGGGGTTATTCCGCCCGCTTTAGTGCGCTCTTCCAGAAAACGCTGTGAGAATTTCTCCAGCGCGTCAGGAAGCTGATAACTTTGGGTTTGTTCTTGCGCCCATGCGCTGATCTTTTCGATCCACTTGCCCTGGTTACCACGATTAAATTTACGCCGGTCAATCCCGGAGGCTTCCAGCAGGCCATCCAGCTCATCAACGGATTCACGCCATTGCTGCTTGATCTGGTAAATGCGCGTGAGAATTTGTTCGTGCCGGGAAGCCAGCGTTTCGTCATCAGACGGCGGAGCCTTGATGACCGGCGCTTCCCCCTGCAGATAGCGATCGATGTCTCTCAGCAGAGCCTGCGGTCCTTTCCACGTTTCAAAAATCACCTGCGCAATGTCGCGGGGTAGCGGATAGCAGTGCCGACGCCAGAAGTCCGCACAGGCCTGATAGCGCAGCAGCGATTCATCTTCTATCAGTTGCTGTTCGAACAGCATGCCTGATTCAAAGGCGTTGAGACTGAGCATACGCTGACAAAAGCCGTGGATGGTAAACACCGCCGCTTCATCCATCTGTCTTTCAGCCAATAGCAGCCACTGAGCGGCCTGTTTTTTATCGGCGATTTCATCTAACATACGGGCATATAGCGGGTTGTCGGTCTTTTCACGCAGGCAGGCAATTCGCAGTTCATGAATGTTGCTACGAATTCGACCGCGCAACTCTTCGGTGGCCGCCTCGGTGAAGGTGACCACGAGCAGTTCTTCAACGGTCAGAGGACGAGGAAAGGCGGCAGAGCCGCCCAGTCCAAGCAATAAACGTAAATACAGGGCGGCGATGGTAAAGGTTTTACCGGTGCCCGCAGAGGCTTCAATCAGGCGCTCGCCCGTCAGGGGCAAGCGCAGTGGATCAAGGGACTCAGCGGCATCATTCATTCTTATCACTCATCAGGGGTAAGGTTTGCTGCAACGCGCTGACGGTCTGCCACACTTTCCAGCCTTCCGGGTGCACATATTCTGCTTTCCCGTTCTGACTGCCGGAAACCTGTGACAGTATCGCCATGCCTTGCGGCTCAACCACCGCCTGATGGAAGAAGTCGGCAAGTTTTTGCGGCGTCAGCAGTTTAATCTGAGCCACTATTTTATCACGTGAATCGAAGCGCATATTGCCGCGATCAAAATCTTTGCTTAACTGTGAGGCTTCTTCCCCCAGCGTTTGCGGCGCCTGCAACATTTGCGCAATAATCGCCTGCTGAATTTGCGCAAACTCTTCAGGTTTCATCGCCCGCAGCTTCGCTTCCGCCGTCGGGAAGAACGCTTTATAACGCTCCCAAAGATAAGACGGCTGCTTATCATTGCTTTGCAGCAGGAACCCCATTCCCCACTGACGGCCGATACTCATCGGGAAAGCAAATACAGCGTAGCCTAACTGCTCTTCAGTACGCAGTTGATTGTAGAACCACGGCTGAACAATCTGCCCTAACATGGCGCTGTAGGCTGAACTGGCGTATTCATCGTATCCGGTTGGCACAAATACCGCCGCCAGCGCGGAGTCCGTGCTACTGCCTGCTTTTTCAAAGATGACGGACTGCTTCTTGTCCACAACCACATCTTTATTGCGACACCACTGTGACCCGTTAGCGCCAAGCTGTTGTTGGATATCCCGCGCCATGGTCGTCGCCTGAGCGGCGCTCATATTACCAATTACCAGGAATTCAGGCCGCGCACCGGTTTTTAAGGCGTCGCGGTACGCCATCACCTCTTTCAGGGTGATGGAAGGCAGTAGCTTACGGCGCTCATCGCGTGAGAAGTACGGCACCTGAGAAAGCATTTGTACTGGCATAATTGCCTGATCGTAGGCTTTACCCTTCTCTGCAGAATCCATCATCTGGGCATACCAGGATTTCGCCTGTTCCAGCTGTTCATCCGTTGAGGTGTAGCTGAAATAGCCGCTCAGCAGAGCCTGAAAAAGCTGCGGCAGACGTTGGGTATAGCCGTTGGCGTTAAGCATCAACCCATTGTTAGCGTTGGTAGAGAAACCAATTCCACCTACCGACGCCTGATTGCTTAACTGATCGAGCGCAATCCCCGCCAGGTAATCGTTAAGTGCGAATAATACCTGGTTGCGGGCGCTGTCCATGGCCTTCGGGTTACGCAGGATCACGCTGACGTCAGCCTTCGGCTCACTGGCAAAATACTGGCTCGGCGCATACACCACGCGTAGATCCGGCTCATCAACGATCAGTTCCGGGTGAGCGTATTTTTTATCCGTTTTAATCAGCGTGAAATCATCCGGAATGTAGGGGTTCAACTCCGGTAACGACAGCGCAATGCCCTGCGCTTTTTGCTGCCAGTCGGCAAAGGTTTTGTCGCTGATTTTATCCACCTGGTAAGGCGCATCGACAAAATAAGCGGTTTTATTATGCGGTTCTTTCGCACTGATATACCAGATACGCGCATTCTGTGGCGTCATCATTGCCAGGCGTTGCTCAACGGCTTTCACATCGTACTGGTCGGCAATATTCACCGCATCCAGCGTATGTTCGACAGGAACGCGGATCATGGTATCAGCCAGCCATTCCACGTAGTCCATATCACGGGTGATGGAGGGATAACGGAAATCGAGATCCAGTACGTGCGCCAGTTCGTCAAAATAGCGTTTATCGACGCCTTTATCGCGTAACAGATTGAGATAACTGAAAATTGCCGCAACAACTTCATCGCGGTTCGCCAGCCCTTTGTCGGTTAACGTCGCGGAAATGGCTAACACGCCGCTGTTCCCATTGACCACCGGATCGGAATCCGCACGAATACCTTCAACCAGTCCCTGCTTTTGCAGCCAGTCAGACAACGTGCCAGGGCTACGATTACCAATCAGATAGGTCACCAGCTCATCGGTTTTACTGCGGAACTGCGCGCTGTTGTTATCGATACGAAACTCGACGCGCAGTACTTTACGCGGCATTGCCGGAACATAGTGGATGATGACGCCCTTTTGCGCGTCGGTGACTACCGGTACGGTAATTTCAGGCTTTGCGATATTTCTGTTCGGTACGCGTCCAAAGGTGTCAGCAGCTATCCGCGCCAGCTCTGGCAGCGGTTTATTGCTATAAATCACCGCCTTCATCAGGTTCGCGGAGTAGTACTTTTCATGAAATTTTTGTAATGCCTGCACCACCGGGTTTCCCGGTTTATCGCTTAATGTCTCGAGATTTCCGCCGGAGAAACGCGAGCCAGGGTGCGCCGGGTTGATGGTCTCAGCACTCACCTGCGCCATACGCATCCCGTCTCGGGTACGCGCCAGCGTCAGCTCGGAGTTAACCGCGTTACGCTCACGATCGGCATATTTTTTATCCAGCAACGGATCGGCAATAGCGTCCGCCAGGCGATCCACCGCCCCCACCAACGCGTCGTTTTCGACTTCAAGATAGAAGGCCGTACGGTAAGGCGCGGTGCTGGCATTGTGGCTGCCGCCGTGCATTTTCAGGAATTCAGCCAGACTGTCCGGCTGTGGGTATTTTTTCGAGCCCATCAGACACATGTGTTCGAGATAATGTGCCAGCCCCTGATGCTCGTCCGGATCCTCCAGCGAGCCCACGGGAACCACCAGTGCAGAAAGGGATTTCACGGCCTGAGGATCGGATACCAGCAACACGACCATGCCGTTATCAAGGCGCACGGCCTGATACTGGCGGGTGTCTTTATCGCTTTTACGGATGGTTTCAGCTAAAGGCTGCCAACCGGTATCTGCCTGACTTACGGGAACCCAAAGGGCGACGAACAACAGTAATGCGCTGAACCAGGTGCTGCGGGGCATTCACAAACCTCATCATTAACGTATTCACCTGTTCACAGCAAAGCACGCATAAATACGTGGTCTGAACAGGGCAAGACTATGTGCTGAACGAGCCAGCATCCTCTCTTTGTAAGAATCAGTCCGTGACAGAATGCGCATCATAGTGGAAGCCATCGAACCGCGCAATTTTTATACAATCATCATGACTGATTAAAGCGAAAAATTGGTAACAGGTAGCGCTGAGACTGTAAAACAATGGTCTCCAGCGTAGCCGCATCCAGCTGACGCCAAAGACGCTGATACCAGATATCATCACCTTCACCCCGTACCATCATGTTGCCTTCATAGGCCTGCAGAAACTTACTGCGCGCTTTTTGCAACGTTGCATCGTCATCTAACATGGCATCATTTACGGCGTCATAACAGGTTTTTATCCAGGCGCCGCCGCTTTCGGGCAATACCAGCAATGGTGACGACATGCCTTCCCGATACCCGTCAATGAGCTGCGACAGGTACAGCAGTGCCTGCTCTGCATCCAGTGGCGGAAAACGCCATTCCCCGTCTTTACGCAGGAACAACCGGCTCTCTCCCGTACCGCCACTGGCACAATAGACAAGATGTTCCAGCCAAAGTTGCACACCCTGCGCAATGCTTATCAAAGATGGGCGCCAGCGCAACAAACCGTCCTCTTGCACCTGTGGTAGCCAACCGGTGATTTGCACGCCGTTACAGTTAAGATCGATTTCCATACTCTGGCAGGGCTGACGACAGGCGATAATGCGTTCAGCCAGCGACTGCATCTCCTGACGCTGCGTATCCCACAGAATTTCGCCAAATGGCCCATAGGGAAGCGTGCCCGCCGCACGAAAACGGCGAAACAGTTGTTCAGCATCCTTCTCTTCAACCAGCGTGTTAAGCAATTGCTGATTAAGCTGATAGCGGGTTAATCCTTCAAGAGTGAACGGTTCCGTTTCCGGGATCTCACTTTCTTCAGAGCGGAAGTTGACCCTCAGACGCATCTGGAAAAAAGCCCTTACCGGATGAGCCCAAAATCGCTGCAGCGTTTCCAGCGTCAGCGTTTCAGGCATCTCAAAAGGAAGCGTCTGGACAAAATTCGTGTGCGCTTTTCCTGACAGGCTCGCCGCAGGCAGCCATTCCCGGGCATAGCTTTGCTGTTCGCCCGGCAGATAGTTTTGTGCATCAAAGGGCATACGGGTATGCAAACGGGTAATGTGTGCTTTTACCCGGGCCTCGCTTTGATCGCAGGTCAACGATTCATCGCCCGGCAGGTAGTGGCTTTGCCCGATGTAGTCCATCAGTTCCTGCACCAGTACCGACGGGAAGCGCTCGCTGTTGTCCTGAATGGAGCGGCCAATGTAGCTGATGTAGAGCGTTTGCTGTGCTGAAATCAATGCTTCAAGAAACAGGTAGCGGTCATCATCGCGACGGCTGCGATCGCCCCTCATCGGTTTTTGACTCATCAAATCAAAGCCCAACGGTGCAAGCTGACGCGGATAAACGCCATCGTTCATACCCAGCAGGCACACCACCTTGAAAGGAATAGAGCGCATCGGCATCAGCGTACAAATGTTAACTGGCCCCGCCAGGAAGCGCTGGCTAATGCGCTCCTGGTCAAGACGCTGGGCCAGCTCATCACGCAATAGAGAGAGCGGTATGGCATCACCATACTCAGCCCCCAGACCTTCAGTGATAATGGCCTGCCACTGCTGTTCAATCAGCGTCATCGCCGCTTCGGTATCTGCATCCGGCAGGAAGAAATCATTAAGCATGTCCCGACAAACGGGCAGCCACTCTTCCAGCGGGCGCTCCTGCGCTAACCCTCTACGCCAGAGATTGAGCTGCATCAGCAACGAGGCCAGATGCCCTACCAACTCGGCAATCAAACCGTTGGACTCATCGTATGGCAATACCGATTGCCACTCGCCCTGCGCGCTTTCCATCGCGTAGCCGAGCAGCATGCGCGTTAAACCAAATTGCCAGGTATGCTGACCTGTAGGCGGAAGTTCCAGTTCACGCACGTTATCGTCGTCAATTCCCCAGCGAATCCCAGATTCATTGACCCATAACCGAAGATAGCGCAGCCCTTCTTCATCGATATTGAAACGCGCCGCCAGCACGGGCACATCCAGTAATGCCAGCACATCTTCTGAGACAAAACGGCTATCCGGCAGCGACAGCAGGCTAATAAAGGCCTGTAAGACAGGATGAGACTGGCGCGCCCGACGGTCGGAAATCGCATAAGGTAAGTAACGCTCAGCTGGCGCACTGCCAAAGACCGACTGAATAAATGGGCTGTAGCTGTCGATATCCGCCACCATCACAATAATATCGCGCGGCGTCAGCGTGGGATCCGCTTCCAGCATTGCCAGCAGGCGGTCATGAAGAATTTCTACCTCGCGCTGTGGACTATGACAAACATGGAAAGTCACGCTGGTGTCGTTTAGTTCAAGCCGTCGTTTATTGTCGCTACGCGAATACTCTTCAAGCGTAACGCCCGCCACGGCATGACTTTCAAGTTCCAGAATATCCGATTGAATATTATGCAAAAGATTGTCAGGTGTTATATCGACAAACGCATCCAGCTCCTGACTATTTTCCAGTTCTGAAAGCAGATAAATGTAATCGCGCCCCAGTTTGCCCCACGAGGCCAGCATCGGGTTGCCCACATCCTGTTCACCATCGCTGTTAAACACCCCTTCGGCTTTCTGACTATCGCGAAACAGCGGCAGATGGCGTTCTTCAAAGCTGTGCCGACGCTGACGCGCCATCAGCTTCGCCAGCCAGGCGGGATCTTTTATATCTCCCCAGTAGTAGCGACAAGGGTTGGTAAACAGCAGATGAATATCAATGTGCTTGCCCAGCGCCTGCAATGCCTGCAAATAAACCGGCGGCAGCGCTGAAATGCCGCAAATAAAGACGCGAGAAGGCAGTCCCTGCGGGCACTCGGACGCACTTTCCAGAGTCTGAATAAATCGTTGGTATAAATTGGCGCGATGCCAGCGCGGCTGGCCCAATTCCTCGGTGTGTTCCACCAGCGCTTTCCACAACGGCGCCTGCCAGGCCTGAGATTCGCCGAGTCCCTCAACCAGTCGCCCGGCTTCCCACTGGGTCAACCACTCAGGTCGATAGACTAAATACTGGTCGAAGAGGTCAGCCGCGCGCGAGGAAAGCTGAAACAGCTTACGTTTATCGGTGTCGTCCGTCAGATAGTGGCGCAGCAATGCGAAGTCATCGCCATCCAGCAATTGCGGCAACAGCGTCATCAACTTCCAGCTCATGCTCTGTTTGCTGAACGCGCTCTCTTTCGGGATATCCGGCAGCACGCGCACAAACATATCCCAGATAAAACTCGCGGGCAGCGGAAAATCGATGTTGGCGGCAATACTAAACTTCTGTGCAAGGGTCATTTGTAGCCACTGCGCCATACCGGTACTTTGAACCAGGATCATCTCAGGTTCAAAGGGGTCGTCCAGCCGCTCGCGCTCAACGATAAATTCCATTAACGCTTCCAGCACATCCAGACGATTGGAGTGGTAGACCCTTAACATAGCGACTCCTGACTACTGACGATTCGGGCAATGCAGACGCGTCATCTGACCCTGCCTGCCCAAGGGTGAAGAAATTTTAACGTTGATGCTGACACATCCCGCGCTCATTGTCTGCATTCGGTTAACCTGCCAGTTCAAAGGCGATGAAAACTGATACAGCTGGGTTTGCAGCCAGGCGTGACGCCAGAGTTGCTGATACTGGTTTCTGATGATAAAGCTGTTCATCAGCGCCCGCTGGTATCCTGACAGCGCGGTCACAATCATGATCATCAGCACCATTGCCAGCATCACTTCCGGCAGGCTAAAGCCACGCTGTCTGTTCAGGGAATCTGACATAGTGCCTGCTCCTTTAGCGGACAAAAATCGCTCCAGCCGTGCGCCGAGTATTCGATATTGCCATCAATAATCGCCCCCTGCCGCCATAACGATACCCCTTCATAATGGACTATAAGCAGCACGAAATTATTAGTAAGCAGTCGCAGACAAACCGCGGCATCCTGCGTGGTATAACGCCGACACTGTGCGGCGAGTTGTAAGCGCCAGGGCTGCATACGCCCCCATTCCATCGCGGATTGCACCACCGCCTGGCGCTGCAGAGCCTGACTTTGCGTGACCACTCGCGAAGCAAAACGGGACTCCTGCCTGCTAACGCCTTGCAGCAGAAGGCTACCGAGCACTAATAGCAACAAGACCATCGCTAAAGATGAAACGCCCCGCTCACGGTTCACAGGTTGAATCCTGTCACGCTGTAGACTGCTTCAATAACCTTTTGTGGTTCGACATTGTTCACTCCGCGCAAACGCAGCGTAAGGAGCGGGGAATATCCGCTGATATTCAGACGTTCGACCTGAAATGCCTCAATCTGTATCGTGGCTGGATCGGTCATTTTCTCCCACCCTTTTCCATTGCAGTCCGTTGCTCCCCGCAGGGTCTCCAGTACCTTGTCCTGTAAACGAAATCCAATCGTATCGGCCTCTTTCGCGGGACTGCTCTCCCAAATGCCGTTGCTATTGGCATCCCAGCGCGCAATGACACAGTCACCCTTAGCCGATATCACCAGCCCTTCTCCGACACAGTTTCCGCGGCAATACCCTGCCCGCTGAAGATGCTTCGCCACGGTGTATACCCGCTGCCATATTTCATCTTCCAGCGCTAACTGGCGCGTGTTGCGCAGGATCTCTCGCTGCAGCGCGGGTAAAAATCGCGCTGAGCTAAGCAATAAAACGCTGCTAATCGCCATAGCAATCAGCACCTCCAGGAGTGAAAAGCCCCGTTCATTTACTGACATAACCTGGCCTCATCTTTCTCGCAAAGCCTGATTCGCCCCCAGCCAGACACCACCACGCGCCATTCCCCTGTCGTATTTTTCAGGCGAATATGTCCAGCCCATGCCGTATTGCGCAGACCAAAAAAGGCCAGTGAAGGCGTTATCTCTGCCATTTCGACATCGTCCCAGGGCGGTGTAAAAACCAAGGGCGAAACGGGTAGACACGTGGTTTGCACAGCAGCAGAGCTGACAAAACACCAGGATGTGCCATCCCGAATCACGCTGATGACGTGATCGCGGTTACGCCAGTTAGCATCTTCACGCAGTTGCAGCAGGTAATCTCGCACCTGAATGGCGGTTTGCCATAGCCGCTGTTGCTGCTGCCAGCGCTGCCAACCATACAGCCCCGAGGCGCCAAGCGCCGCGACGATCAGCATCGCAATCAGGGTTTCGAGAAGCGTGTAGCCGTGTTGTTTTTTCATGTCGCCAGTATGGCGTGAGGAAAATGAATAACGAGCGGGAAATTCGGTTTCTACGGCGAGCTACGAGGAATATTTGTCGCGTTGCAGGTCGTTGCAATATTTCAGGAACCCACGCCGAAGAACGCGATTTGAGACAAAAAAAACCGACGCACACGGGCGTCGGTTGTGACAGCATGAGGCCGGTTAGATAGCCACTGGCGCTTTAATACCAGGATGCGGATCGTAGCCTTCAATTTCGAAATCTTCGAAGCGATAGTCAAAGATAGATTCAGGCTTACGTTTGATGACCAGCTTCGGCAGCGCGCGCGGTTCGCGGCTAAGCTGCAGATGCGTTTGATCCATATGATTGCTGTACAGGTGCGTGTCGCCACCGGTCCAGACAAAATCACCCACTTCCAGATCGCACTGCTGCGCCATCATGTGTACCAGCAAGGCGTAGCTGGCAATGTTAAACGGCAAACCGAGGAACACATCGCACGAACGCTGATACAGCTGGCAGGAGAGCTTGCCATCCGCCACGTAAAACTGGAAGAACGCGTGGCACGGCGCCAGCGCCATTTTATCCAGCTCACCGACGTTCCATGCAGAAACGATAATTCGGCGAGAGTCCGGGTCATTTTTGAGCTGGTTTAACACCGTGGTGATCTGGTCAATATGGCGACCATCTGGCGTAGGCCACGCACGCCACTGTTTGCCATAAACCGGCCCCAGATTACCGTTTTCATCCGCCCATTCGTCCCAGATTGAGACGTTGTTTTCATGCAGGTAGGCAACGTTGGTGTCGCCCTGCAAAAACCACAGCAGTTCATGAATGATCGAGCGTAAATGGCAGCGTTTAGTCGTAACCAGCGGGAACCCTTCCTGCAGATTAAAACGCATCTGATGACCAAAAATGGAAAGCGTTCCGGTTCCGGTACGGTCGTTTTTCTGTGTGCCTTCATCCAGCACTTTTTGCATCAGTTCTAAATACTGTTTCATGGTTCCTCAGGAAACGTGTTGCTGTGGGCTGCGGCGGTACGCCCAAACCATCATAATAATGCCTGCGACAATCATCGGGATTGATAGGATCTGTCCCATGCTAATGTACTGTACCCAGGTGCCGGTAAACTGTGCATCCGGCTGGCGGAAGAATTCAACGATAATACGAAACGCGCCATAACCAATCAGGAACAGACCGGATACCGAGCCCATCGGGCGCGGTTTACGAATGTAAAGATTAAGAATGATAAACAGCACAACGCCTTCCAGAGCCATCTCATAAAGCTGTGAGGCGTGGCGCGGCAGCGAGCCGTAGGTATCAAAAATTGACTGCCATTGCGGGTTAGTTTGCAGCAGTAAAATATCTTCGGTACGGGAGCCCGGGAACAGCATGGTGTACTTGAAGTTCGGATCAACGCGTCCCCACAGCTCACCGTTGATAAAGTTGCCCAGACGCCCTGCGCCCAGACCAAACGGAATCAGCGGGGCAATGAAATCAGAAACCTGGAAGAACGAACGCTTGGTGCGTTTGGCGAAGATAATCATCACCAGGATCACACCAATCAGCCCACCGTGGAAGGACATCCCGCCGTCCCAAACGCGGAACAGATACAGCGGGTTATCGAGGAATAACGGGAAGTTATAGAACAGTACGTAACCAATACGCCCTCCAAGGAAAACCCCGAGGAAGCCCGCATACAGTAGATTTTCTACTTCATTTTTGGTCCAGCCACTGCCCGGACGATTAGCACGGCGCGTCGCCAGCCACATCGCAAAAATAAACCCCACCAAATACATTAAGCCGTACCAGTGAAGCGCGACGGGTCCGATTGAGAAAATGACCGGATCGAAATCCGGAAAATGCAGATAGCTACTGGTCATCTGTCACCACAAGTTCTTGTTATTTCGCTGAAGTCAGACAGCAATTGATAAGCGCGCCTGCATAATGCAGGCGCTCCAAAGGTGCGAATGATAGCACATGGGGATCGCAGCGGATGCCGATTACAGTTAAAAGATATGTATACCTACTGTTACCAGCCCCCGATTCACAATCCCCCGCGAATCAGTCCCCCCATGCCACGGCGTTCCATAAAAGCCGCCACCTGATGGCGTACTTCTGTCGCCATCTGCGCTTCCAGGCTGCGTTGCGCCAGCGTTTGCGCCTCATCAAAATCGATATGGCGCAGCAGATATTTAACGCGAGCCACGGAACGACCGTTCATCGACAAATGGCGAAAACCCAGGCCGATCAGAATGGCCACGCACATCGGGTCGCCCGCCATTTCACCGCACAATCGCAAATCGATACCGCTTCTTTCGGCTTCCTGCGCAATCATCGCCAGCACACGTAACATACCCGGATGCAGGCTGTCATAAATGCTGGCCACCCGCGTATTGTTACGATCGACAGCCAGAATGTACTGGGTGAGATCGTTGGTTCCGACCGAGATAAAGTCTATCCGGTTTATCAGGTGCGGCAGCATAAACACCATCGACGGAACTTCCAGCATGATGCCAATGCGCGGTTTTGGGATCGCGTAGCCGATCATCTCTTCCACTTCGCGTCCGGCGCGTTCAATCAAACGTCGCGCTTCGTCCACTTCATCAATGCTGGTGACCATCGGCAGCAAAATGCTCAGGTTGCCGGTTGCCGCGTTGGCACGCAGCATGGCCCGAACCTGGATCAAAAAGATCTCCGGCTGATCGAGCGTTATGCGAATGCCACGCCAGCCAAGGCACGGGTTCTCTTCACTGATCGGCATGTAGGGCAGTTGTTTATCGGCGCCGACATCCAGCGTACGTAGGGTCACCGGCTTGTCGTTAAACATTTGCAGCATGCCCTGATACTGCGCAACCTGTTCTTCTTCCGAAGGAAAACCGCTTTGCAGCATGAACGGGATTTCGGTGCGATACAGGCCAATGCCGTCGATCCGGCTCCCCAGCTTCTCTTCATGCTCCGGGCTGAGGCCCGCATTGAGCATCACCTTCACACGCTCGCCGCTTTTCAACTGTGCTGGCTGGTTGACGTCATCTTCCGCCAGGCGGCTCAGCTCAATTTCTTCACTGATAAGACGCTGGTATTCCTGGATCAATACCGGTTCTGGATCGACCAGCAGTTCACCGCGATAACCGTCCACTACCAGCGTACGGCGGTGTAACACCGATGGCTGGATATCGGCCCCCATGACGGTAGGGATACCCAGCGCACGAACCATAATAGCCGCATGAGAGTTGGCCGCGCCGTCCCGGACAACCACACCGACTAAGCGGTCCTGAGGAAGTTCCGCCAGCGTGGTGGCGGAAAGCTCATCCGCCACCAGCACAAAGCGCTCCGGCCAGGTATTCGGCCCCTGGATCGAGTCGTCAAGATGGAACAGTAGACGCTGGCCCAGCGCGCGTAAATCTCCGGCCCGCTCTTTGAGGTAGTTATCACTCAGCGCGGCAAACTGTTCGGCAAACTTTTCAATGATCGTTTTAACGGCCCACTCGGCCACCGAACCATTATCCACTTCCGCAAACAGCTCACGGCGCAGACGAGTATCGGAAAGCAAGTGTGAATAGAGATCAAAAATCGCCGCCGTTTCTTTTTGCGCCCCAGCGGTAAAGCGTTTGCTGTAGCGGCGGAATTCATTCGCCGCCTCTTCCAGCGCACCGGTGAGTCGCTCGCGCTCAAGCACCGGATCCAGCGTTGAAGCCTGATAGACCTGCTCCATCAGCGGCAGCGTCGCATCCTGCCAGCCTTCGGCTATTGCCACACCAGGGGCGGCGGGCAATGCGCGGATGCGCGTTTGCCGGTATTGGCCGAACAGCGCGTTAAGCTGCGACTGCGAAAGAATCGCCGCCATTTGCGTAGCGAGCGTGACGAGGAAAGACTCTTCACTTTCATCGTACTGGCGCAATTCGCGCTGCTGGACCACCAGCACACCTAACAGCTGACGGCGCTGAATAATCGGTACGCCTAAGAACGCACGAAAGCGCTCTTCTTTTACCGAAGGGATGTATTTAAAGCTGGGATGTTTTTGCGCATCGGCGAGGTTGATAGGTTCCGCCAGCCTGCCAACCAGGCCAACGATACCTTCATCAAACGCGAGTGCGACAGTACGACCACGCGGTTTCTTCAGTCCCCGGGTCGCCATGAGGTAATAACAACGTCGATCGTGATCGGCCAAGTAAACCGAACAGACCTCTGTATCCATCGCAAGACAGATGTCGGTAACCAGAATATTCAGCGCTTCATTCAGACGCGGAGCACTGGCCACCTTTTCGACTATTTCGCGCAGGCGGGTGAGCATAATTTGCGTAGCTTAACCTCTTTTACGTCTGTACGCAGGTGCGCTTTGCGGCTTAGGAGTGCTCTCCTGAAGCGCCATGACAACACTTGCGAATTCTTTCATCACCCTGCGATAGACATCGCGTTTAAATGACACCACCTGTCGAACCGGATACCAGTAACTCACCCAGCGCCAGCCGTCGAACTCAGGTGTACTGCTGGTTTGCATATTGATTTCAGCATCGCTGCTAACCAATTGCAGAAGAAACCATTTTTGTTTCTGGCCGATACAAACCGGCTTCGTGTCCCAACGCACCAAACGTTTCGGTAACTTGTAACGCAACCAGTTACGAGTAGAAGCAAGGATCCGTACATCTTTACGACTGAGACCCACTTCTTCAAAGAGTTCCCGGTACATCGCCTGCTCTGCTGTCTCTCCTGCATTTATCCCACCTTGCGGGAATTGCCAGGAGTGCTGACCAAATCGCCGGGCCCACATGACCTGCCCCTGGCGGTTACAAATTACTATCCCTACATTCGGGCGGTAGCCATCGTCATCAATCACCGGACTACCTCAATATAAACCTTATATACAAACGATTGTTTCACACTCCAGAGAGGCGGTAAACCACTCTGTTAAGGGCGCGATACTCTAATAACAATTGAATAACTCACAGCTAAGGGCGGAGTTATAAACAGAAGAAGGGCAAGCAAGGCGATTTTATTCACCTTTTCTGTGGATATAGTTGTGAAGAAGTACGGAATTACTATGGGAAAACCCAGAACAGTCCGAATAAGACATTCGTCACATATCAAAAATAGTCTTCTATATTCATAAAGTTAAAACCGTTCAGCGCAAATAAACCCATAGAAACGTGACGTATATCACGCACACGATCTTCAGGCTGATGAAAGATCGACCAGCGTTGGTTTTATCCACAGATTATGCCAATAAGTTAGGCACAATTTGTGTGAAAATTCGATTTTCGTCGCACGTCAAGGCTGTAAATTGAAACAGTAGTGGGGGTTTTTCACAGTTATCCCATCTTTCTGTGGATAACATGGTGTAAGATCCTGTTCATTGTCAGTGACCAGAATTGGAAAACCCGCTTCGCTGTTGCGCAACTCTGCGTATGTGAATCTAAAAACCAATATAAATCATAGAATTGAATAAAGCATGTGGAAAAAGATAAACTCTGTCCACACGGTATAAAATCTTTGCTCATTTTTTCACCTAAGGGTTAACCCGATGTCAGAACTCCATCCGCTGCTTTCTCCCCCTGAATCTGAAGCCCAGTTGTTGAGCCAGGCACAGCTGCTTTCGGGCTACGCGCTGGGAGAGTTGGCGGCAATGGCGGGACTCGTCGCCCCCAAGGATCTCAAGCGCGATAAAGGCTGGATTGGCGTGCTACTGGAAATCTGGCTCGGCGCCAGTGCGGGCAGCAAACCGGAGCAGGATTTTGCGGCGCTGGGCGTGGAGCTGAAAACAATCCCAGTGGATAGCCTTGGCAGACCGCTGGAAACCACCTTTGTGTGCGTGGCACCGTTAACCGGCAATACCGGCGTTACCTGGGAAACCAGCCATGTGCGGCACAAACTTAAACGCGTTCTGTGGATCCCGGTAGAAGGCGAACGCAGCATCCCGCTGGCTGAGCGCCGCGTCGGCTCTCCCCTGCTGTGGAGCCCGAATGAAGAAGAAGACCGGCAATTGCGTCTGGACTGGGAAGAGTTGATGGACATGATAGTGTTAGGCCACGTCGAACGCATCACTGCCCGCCATGGGGAAGTGCTACAGCTGCGTCCTAAAGCCGCCAACGCCCGAGCGCTTACCGAGGCCATTGGCGCCCATGGCGAACCCATCCTGACCCTACCACGCGGTTTTTACTTGAAAAAGAACTTCACGCGCGCATTGCTTGAGCGACATTTCTTGTTCCAGGCGCAATAGGCACCGTCCGGTCTTTCACCCGCCGCGTTACGGGCCTATAATTACCGCTTCTTTTTTTTGGCAGGACTTTGTTCGATGTTATTTGCATGGATAACCGATCCTAACGCCTGGCTTGCGCTCGGTACGCTGACGCTGCTGGAGATCGTTCTTGGGATCGACAATATTATTTTCCTCTCTCTGGTTGTAGCCAAACTCCCGACAGCGCAACGCAATCATGCCCGACGTATTGGGCTTGCGGCGGCGATGATCATGCGTCTGGCACTGCTGGCCTCTATCGCCTGGGTAACGCGTCTGACAAACCCGCTATTCGAAGTGTTTGGCGAGGCAATATCAGCGCGCGACCTGATCCTTCTACTGGGGGGATTGTTCCTGATCTGGAAAGCCAGTAAGGAGATCCACGAATCCATTGAAGGTGAGGAAGAGGGGCTGAAAACCCGCGTTTCCTCTTTTCTGGGCGCGATTGTGCAGATCATGTTGTTAGACATTATCTTCAGCCTGGATTCCGTGATTACTGCGGTAGGCTTGTCCGATCATCTGTTTATCATGATGGCGGCAGTGGTGATTGCCGTGGGTGTGATGATGTTTGCTGCACGCCCGATTGGCGATTTTGTCGATCGCCATCCTTCGGTAAAAATGCTGGCGCTCTCGTTCCTGATTCTGGTCGGTTTCACGCTAATTCTGGAAAGTTTCGACGTCCACGTTCCGAAAGGATATATCTATTTCGCCATGTTCTTCTCTATTGCGGTAGAGACCCTGAACCTGTGGCGTAATAAAAAAAATCCGCTCTGATGAAATCCATCGCTCCCCGCACGGGGAGCGAATGCGCGCCACACCTACCTCTTCTCACAGTTTAAGATTTTACTGCTTTCGCCATGCACAACTTCGCGTTATTACTAAACTATTGTCAGATGCAGGCCATGTGAGGATAAGCAGATGAAAAAATGGGCAGTTTTGATTTCCACCGTAGGACTGGCTTTTGCCGTTTCCGGATGCAGCAGTGATTATGTAATGGCGACAAAAGATGGTCGAATGATCCTGACCGATGGAAAACCAGAAATTGACGATGATACCGGTCTGGTGAGCTATCACGACCAGCAAGGCAATGCGATGCAGATTAATCGCGATGATGTGTCTCAAATCATTGAACGCTGATGGTTGAGGTCAGCAGCGCGCTGGCCTTAACAATTTTACTTCCCTTTTTCTCTTCCCTCAGCCATTTTTATAATCCTTATGTCGTGATTATAAAAAGGAAACGGCTATGCAATATCACCGTATACCCCACAGCTCGCTTGAAGTCAGTACACTGGGGCTGGGCACAATGACGTTTGGTGAACAAAACAGCGAAGCCGACGCACATGCACAGCTCGATTATGCCGTAGAACAAGGCATAAATTTGATCGACGTTGCCGAGATGTATCCGGTACCGCCGCGTCCTGAAACCCAGGGTCTCACCGAAACCTACGTAGGTAACTGGCTCGCCAAACACGGCAGCCGTGAAAAGCTAATCGTTGCTTCTAAGGTCAGTGGACCTTCACGTAACAACGACAGCGGTATTCGACCGAATCAGGCGCTGGACCGTAAAAATATCCGTGAAGCGCTGCACGACAGCCTGAAAAGACTGCAAACCGATTACCTGGATCTGTATCAGGTTCACTGGCCGCAGCGCCCGACCAACTGCTTTGGTAAGTTAGGCTACAGCTGGACGGACTCTGCGCCGGTCGTTTCGCTGCTGGATACGCTGGACGCGCTGGCAGAGTTTCAGCGCGCGGGGAAAATTCGCTACATCGGCGTGTCCAATGAAACCGCGTTTGGCGTGATGCGCTACCTGCACCTGGCGGACAAACACGATCTGCCGCGCATCGCCACCATCCAGAACCCCTACAGCCTGCTGAATCGCAGCTTTGAGGTTGGACTAGCGGAAGTGAGCCAGTATGAAGGCGTTGAACTGCTGGCCTACTCTTGCCTTGGCTTCGGTACATTAACCGGTAAATACCTGAACGGCGCGAAGCCTGCCGGTGCACGCAATACGCTGTTTAGCCGTTTCACACGTTACAGCGGCGAGCAAACGCAAAAAGCCGTTGCGGCCTATGTGGATATCGCGAAACGCCATAATCTGGATCCTGCGCAAATGGCGTTGGCATTCGTGCGTCGTCAGCCGTTTGTCGCCAGCACCCTGCTGGGAGCCACGACGATGGAGCAGCTAAAAACCAACGTTGAAAGCCTGCATCTGGAGTTGAGCGAAGAAGTACTGGCAGAGATTGAAGCGGTGCATCAGGTGTATACCTATCCTGCACCGTGACGGTTAGTGCCTGATGGCGCTACGCTTATCAGACCTACAAATTGCTGCTCTCTGTAGGCCGGATAAGGCGACGCTGCCATCCGGCACATTCATTGTTCACTCATCTCGTACCAGGCTGGCGGCGCTGCCAAATCCACAGCGCCGCAATCGCCAGCGCAAACAGCGCGCCGAATCCAATACCAATCGCTACCGCCGGGATCCCCACCAGCACTGCCAGTGAGTAAATCCCAAGCATCAGCAGCATCGCGCTGTTTTCGCCCAGGTTTTGCACCGCGATCGCATTACCCGCACCGACGCTTTTCTTGCCCCGCTCCTGCAGCAACGCATTCAGCGGTACCACAAAGAAGCCACCTGACACGCCGATAAGCATCAGCAACGCGTAAGCCGGAAGCAGCGCATGCTGAAGTGAGAAAATCAGCACCACGACGCCAATCAGGATCCCCGCAGGCATACAGCGCGACACGGTTTCCAGCGTCACCAGCTTCGCTGCCGCCCCCGCGCCTACGACAATCCCAATCGCTACCATAGCATTGAGGTAGGTCGGCGTAGCGTTATCGGTGATGCCGAGCGCCACCGGAACCCACAGCACCAGCAGAAAACGCAGCGTGACGCCCGCGCCCCAAAAAAGGCTGGTTCCGACCAACGAAAAACGTGTTTCACCGTTGCGCCACAGCGAAGAAGCGGCGCAGAAGAAACTGCGCGTCATTTTCCCCAGATGCCAGGATTGGCCAGGACGAGCCGCGGCCAGTTTCGGGATGTACAGGTTAGCCACCACGGCGCCAGCATAGGCCAGCGCACAGGCAGAAAGCGCAGCAATCACATGCCAGTCGGCCAGAACGCCACCGGCGACAGAACCGAGCAAAATCGCGGCGATAGTGGAGGCTTCCATCAGGCCGTTGGCTTTCACCAGTTTGTCACCGGTGGTCAATTCACCGAGAATGCCATACTTGGCCGGTGAGTACGCGGCCGCGCCAATCCCCACCAGCGTATACCCGAGAAACGGATTAATGCCGAAGCAAATACTCGCCGCGCCCAGCAGTTTCAGGGCGTTCGCGAACATCATCACTCTGCCTTTGGCAAAGCTATCCGCCACCTGTCCAACAAATGGCGCAAACAGGATGTAAGCGCCCACAAACACCATTTGCAGGATTGGCTGGCTCCAGTCCGGATAAAATTGTTCCTTCAGCAGCGCCAGCGTGGCGAACAGCAGCGCGTTATCGCCAAACGCCGACAGAAACTGCGCGGCGATGACGGACATCATCCCTTTGGACCAGATTGAAGTGTTAGTGTGCGCTGACTCAATCATGTTGTTTTTCCGGCTCATCGACCCAACTTTTCAGCGTAACAAAATCCGGCTTACCGCTGCCGAGTAATGGGAGTTGCTTCAGGTGGCGAATATCACGCGGTACGGCAAGTTCAGGCACGCCATGCGCTCGCGCATACTGCTGTAGTTTTTCACGTGTGAGTTCGCTGTCGGTAGTGAACAGCACCAGCGCCTCACCTTTGCTGGCATCGCTCTTGATCGCCGTGGCGTGCATTTTGTCTGCAGATACCGCCAATGCCAGTTGCTCAACCATTTCCAGCGAGACCATCTCTCCGGCAATTTTAGCAAAACGCTTGGCGCGCCCCTGGATCTGTACAAAGCCGTTTTCATCAAAGCGGACGATGTCTCCGGTGTCATACCAGCCGCGCTCAATCTCACCCTGCGCATTTTCTGCCGTCGGCACTTCCAGCACGCCAGGTTTTTCGACGCGCAAATAGCCGCTCATAATATTCGGGCCTTTCAGTTGTAAACGCCCACCGTCCTCAATACCCGGAACAGCCAGCAGTCGGGCATCCATGCCAGGCAAGATGCGCCCTACCGTTCCTGATTTTGCCGCCATCGGCACATTGATCGACACAACCGGCGCACATTCCGTCACGCCATAGCCTTCAAGGACACGCAGGCCAAATTTCTCCTGCCATAGCTGCTTTGTGCTGTCTTGCAGTTTTTCTGCGCCTGCCACCACATAGCGCAGGCGGTGGAAATCGTACGGATGCGCGAAACGCGCATAGTTACCGAGGAACGTTGAAGTACCAAACAACACGGTGCAGTTCCGGTCGTATACCAGCTCCGGCACAATGCGGTAATGAAGCGGGCTGGGATAAAGAAACACTTCCGCACCGGTCAGTAGCGGCGTGAATAATCCCACCGTCAGGCCAAAGGAGTGGAACAGCGGCAGTGCCGACATAAAGCGGTCATCGGCGGTGAAATCGGCAATTGTTTTAATCTGCTCAACGTTCGCCAGAATACTCTTGTGGCTGTGGACCACGCCTTTCGGATGGCCTTCCGAACCAGACGTAAAGAGGATCACAGCAGCCTCTTCCGGCTGCTGTTTCACCTGCGCCAGATGCGGTGCCAGCAGATGTGAGAAAATCCACAGCTTATCGCTCAACGTCACATCGGCTTTTAAATCTTCCAGATAAACCCAGCGTACCTGGGTGAGCTGTTCCGGTAGATGCCAGAGTTTGCCTTTATCGAGAAACTGTCGGGAAGTGAAGATCGTTTTGATTTCAGACGCAGTAATGGCGCTGGTTAACCCTTTCACGCCCGCCGTGTAGTTCATCATGGCCGGAATGCGTCGACGCGCAATGGCTCCAAAAATGACCGCCGCGCTGATCCCCGCATTTGGCAGCATCAGGCCGATTTTTTCACCTTCGGCGCTGTATTTTTCCAGAATACGGGCCACAAAGAGCGTCTTAGTCAGCAGCTTGCGGTAGCTGTCCGGCGTAAAGTTAACATCTTCAATGCAGTTTTTGCCCGCGCCAAAACGGTATTTTGCCGCCAGCAGCGACTCGTATAGCGTTTCACGCGGGCGTACCGCCATGCGAGCTTCCATCATAATTTGATGTAGCATTTCACCGGCGATTTTGCGGCGATCGCGAGCTCGCGGGGCTTCCGGCATTGGCATTTGAGTCGGCGGTAGAATGTGCAGTTGGATACGCGGGAAGAATCGCTGTTTAACCAGACCTTTCAGGCGGCTGAAGTGGGAAAGCTCTGCCCCCTCAATGCGGACAGGAACGACCGTCGCTCCCGACTTGGCGGCGACAAACCCGGCACCGTCATATATTTTCATCAACGAACCGGTGGTCGAAATGCGTCCTTCGGGAAAAATCACCACCGGACGGCCCTGCTCGACCAGACGGACCAGATGCTTAATCGACATCGGTTTGGTTGGGTCTAACGGCACAAAGTCAATCAGCGGGGTTAGCCAGCGCATATACCATTGCTGGCTGATCGAGGTGTAAACGGCGAAGACGGGACGAATCGGTAAAAATAGCGCCAGTAGGATGCCGTCTATAAATGAGACATGGTTGGGAGTGATTAGAACGCGTTCTCCCTGTAGCGCGCTGACATTGCCCGTGACGCGAACGCGGAAAAGCACGCGAAACAGATTACGAAAAAAGCCAAATAGCATCTCAACTCCCTGTGCCATTAATTATAGAAACATTAATGGTGGGAGAGTATACGAGTTGGGGAATGGGCGCGACAGGTAAACAGGTAAATACAGTCCGAAAAAAAACCTGCGCATCCGCGCAGGTCGGTGCAAGAGACAGGTACGAAGTGCGTACCGAATAATCTCACCAATCAATACCTCTGGGATCTTGATTGTGGTCGTCAGCAGCCAGATACGCCAGTACGAAAACGCAAAGGAATGAACCCAAATGCAACGAGTTGTGTAAATTATCGGTTACTGTTACAGATAGGCTGAAGGCAAAAAAAAACCTGCGCATCTGCGCAGGCTGGTGTAATTCTAGTGATCAACCCTAAAGTTGATTTCACCTATCAATACCTCTGGGATCCCAACTTTAGCAATCCGCTCAGTTCTCCCACCAGCGAACAATCGCAACAGCACATCGCAAAGTGTAAGCAAAAATTAGCATTTTCTATTTTCTGTCTTATCTTCGCTCGCGCGCGCTCACATTTGCGAGGTCCTGACGGGCAATCTGCTTGAACAGCCAGCCATTTTCCGTAACACTGACGGAATGTAAGCGTTTACCCACAACAGGTACTATCATGGCGACCATAAAGGATGTAGCCCGACTAGCTGGTGTATCAGTCGCCACCGTTTCTCGAGTGATCAATGATTCCCCCAAAGCCAGCGAAGCATCGCGTCTGGCCGTAACGAGTGCAATGGAATCACTCAGCTACCACCCCAATGCGAATGCGCGTGCACTGGCGCAACAATCCACAGAAACCATCGGACTGGTCGTTGGTGATGTGTCCGATCCATTCTTCGGGGCAATGGTTAAAGCTGTCGAGCAGGTGGCCTATAACACCGGGAATTTTTTGCTGATTGGCAACGGCTACCATAATGAACAGAAGGAACGTCAGGCGATTGAACAGCTCATTCGCCACCGCTGCGCGGCCCTTGTTGTCCATGCCAAAATCATCCCGGATGCGGATTTGGCTTCATTAATGAAGCAAATCCCCGGCATGGTATTGATTAACCGAATTCTGCCGGGATTCGAACAACGCTGCGTTGCCCTCGATGACCGTTTCGGCGCATGGCTCGCTACCCGACACCTTATTCAACAGGGCCATACGCGCATTGGCTACCTGTGTTCCAATCACAGTATTTCTGATGCGGAAGATCGTCTGCAAGGCTATTACGACGCGCTGGCGGAGAGCAATATACCGGTAAGCGATCGACTGGTGACGTTCGGCGAACCGGATGAAAGCGGCGGTGAACAGGCCATGACCGAGTTACTTGGTCGTGGCAAAAACTTCACTGCGGTAGCCTGCTACAACGACTCAATGGCGGCTGGCGCCATGGGCGTATTGAATGATAACGGCATTGATGTGCCGGGAGAAATCTCGCTGATTGGCTTTGATGATGTGCTGATTTCCCGCTATGTGCGCCCACGTCTGACCACGGTACGCTATCCCATCGTGACGATGGCAACCCAGGCCGCTGAACTGGCGCTCGCGTTGGCGGAGAAGCGACCCGCACCTGAAATTACCCACGTCTTTAACCCAACTCTGGTGCGTCGCCATTCCGTTTCGGCGCTGACAGAGCCGGGGAACTCATCGTCAAACGATTAACCAGGATTGCGTCATGACTACGATGTTGGACGTTTCACGACACGCAGGCGTCTCAAAAGCGACCGTTTCGCGCGTACTAAATGGAACGGGTCAGGTAAAAGAGAGCACGCGCCAGAAAGTGTTCAAGGCCATGCAGGCACTCGATTATCGGCCCAACTTTTTAGCGCGCTCTTTAGCGAATCGCACCAGCAACAGCATTGGCCTGGTGGTTTCCACATTTGATGGATTCTACTTTGGCCGCCTGCTGCAACAGGCCTCGCGCCAGACGGAGTCTCACGGCAAGCAGTTGATCGTCACCGATGGTCACGACACGCCGGAGCGTGAGCAGGAAGCCGTGCAAATGCTGGCCGACAGGCAGTGCGACGCCATTATTCTCTATACCCGCTATATGAGTGAAACGGCGATTATGTCGCTGATGAACAGCATTGCGATGCCCTTGCTGGTCATCAACCGTGATGTCAGTCAGGCCCGCGATCGCGCGATTTTCTTTGAGCAGGAAGACGCGGCGTATCAGGCGGTCAATTATCTGATCTCGCAGGGGCACAGCGATATTGCTTGTATCACCGTGCCAGGCCATACGCCTACCGGTAAATCCCGCCTGATGGGGTATCGTAAGGCTCTGGAAAAAAACGGTATTCCCTGGGATCCTGATAAGGTTAAATACGGCGACTCCACGATGACGCGAGGCTATGAAGCCTGTCGAGAACTGCTGGAGGAAGGGGTGAAATTCAGCGCCCTGTTCGCCTGTAACGATGACATGGCATTAGGTGCATCAAAAGCGTTACATCAGGCCGGACTGAGGATCCCGACGGACGTCTCGCTGTTTGGTTTTGATGATGCGCCCAGCGCCAAATGGCTGGAACCGGGGTTATCTACCGTTTATCTGCCGATTGATACCATGATAACCACGGCAATTGACCAGGCTATACGTCTGGCCAACGGTGAGAGCGTGGAGCCGATCCCTCCGTTTACCGGCAAACTGGTATTACGTGACTCAGTAACGCTCGGACCGTACTTTAAGTAATATGAAAAAGAGCCAGATGGCGACGCAAGCACCTTATCCGGCCAGCTTTACTCAGATTAATTCCAGCGCTAACAGCTCATCAATGGTCTGGCGACGACGAATCAGTCGCGCCACGCCGTTATCAAACAAGACCTCCGGCAGCAGCGGGCGGCTATTGTAGTTTGACGACATTGACGCTCCGTACGCCCCGGTATCATGCAAAACCAGATAATCACCCGGCGCCACCGCAGGCAACAGACGGGTTTCCACATTTCCGCCTTCCTGCTGGGTAAACACGTCGCCTGATTCGCACAGCGGTCCGGCCACCACGGTCTCTCGTTGAGGAGTTTGTTGCAGAGAACGACCATCCCCCGCCAGCGCGGAGATATGGTGATAGCTACCGTACATGGCCGGGCGCATCAGATCGTTGAAGCCCGCATCGATCAGCACAAAGTGACGGCTGCCCATCTCTTTTACGCTGCGCACCTGCGCCACTAACACGCCGGCTTCCGCGACCAGGAAACGCCCTGGTTCGATCTCCAGTTTGACGGCATGACCCAGATGACGCGCAATACTATCGCGCGCGGCGTTCCACAATCCAAAATAGTGATCGGTGTCGATCGCCTCTTCACCTTCGCGATACGGGATTGATAAACCGCCGCCTGCGGAGATCGCTTCCAGATCCTGACCAAATTCCACCACCTGACGCACCATCGCGCCGCACACCTGCTCCAGATGCGCGTAGTCCACGCCAGAGCCGATATGCATATGAATACCCACCAACTTCAGCTTATAGCGCTGAATTACCTCCAGCGCCGCCGGAAGATCGCTGTACCAGATGCCGTGCTTGCTGTTCTCTCCCCCGGTATTGGTTTTCTGACTGTGTCCATGCCCAAAGCCAGGGTTTACGCGGAGCCAGACGCGATGGCCCGGCGAGAGCTGGCCCAGTTGTTCCAGCATATCGACCGACCCGGCATTTACCGGAATGCTCAATTCATGCACCCGGGCGAGCGTCGCTTCATCAATCATATCGGCGGTAAAGACAATCTCATCTTTGCCCGGTACAAAACCTGCCGCCAGCGCGCGTTCAATTTCGCCAAGCGAGACGGAATCGACCTTCACGCCCTGCTCGCGCATCAGGCGCAAAATATGAATATTCGAACATGCCTTCTGGGCAAAACGCACCACGTCAAACTGACTCAGTTTGGCAATCTGCGCGCGAATAATCTGCGCATCATAGACCCACACCGGGCAGCCGAATTCGGCAGGCAGGCGCAACAGGTTGTCGGCGGTCAGGTCAGTGTCTGTGTTGTTGAGTGGGCGTGGCATGGCGTGCTCCGGTATTGGCTTTTTTATGATTACGCCACAGCTCAAAAAGAATAAA
The DNA here is from genome assembly GCF_027919895.1 of Citrobacter sp. 21OH12SH02A-Citro. Classification (NCBI taxonomy): domain Bacteria; kingdom Pseudomonadati; phylum Pseudomonadota; class Gammaproteobacteria; order Enterobacterales; family Enterobacteriaceae; genus Citrobacter; species Citrobacter sp. 21OH12SH02A-Citro. The sequence goes on along the minus strand of NZ_CP114801.1, from coordinate 903,851 downwards.
AAATATCGTTTTATCGTGAGTCTATGCAAAAATGATATGGATTAGCTCATTCGAGGATTGCTTATGCCCGCGGTTAACCTGCGTCACATTGAAATTTTTCACGCCATCATGACCGCAGGCAATCTGACGGAAGCCGCGCGCATGTTACATACCTCGCAGCCCACCGTCAGTCGGGAACTGGCCCGATTCGAAAAAGTCCTGGGATTAACGCTGTTTGAACGCACGCGTGGCCGACTGCATCCAACCGTGCAAGGCTTACGTCTGTTTGAAGAGGTACAACGTTCGTGGTACGGCCTGGACAGAATTGTGAGCGCCGCCGAAAGCCTGCGCGAATTTCGTCAAGGTGAATTGTCGATTGTTTGCCTGCCGGTATTTTCGCAGTCCTTTTTACCGCCGCTGCTGCAGCCATTTCTTGCGCGCTATCCGCAGGTCAACATTCAGATCGTGCCGCAGGAGTCACCACTGTTGGAAGAGTGGCTGTCGGCGCAGCGCCACGATCTGGGGTTAACGGAAACGCTGCATACGCCAGCCGGAACGAAACGCACCGAATTGCTGGCGCTGGATGAAGTGTGTGTACTGCCGCAGGGGCATCCGCTGACCGAGAAAGCGGTATTAACGCCGCAGGATTTTCAGGGAGAGAACTATATCAGCCTGTCGCGGACCGACAGTTACCGTCAGCTACTGGACACCCTGTTTAACGAACATCAGGTGAAGCGCCGCATGGTGATTGAAACCCACAGCGCCGCTTCAATTTGTGCAATGGTGCGGGCGGGCGTGGGGATCTCGGTGGTAAACCCACTGACCGCGCTGGATTATGCCAGCAGCGGAGTGGTTATCCGCCGCTTCAGCATTTCGGTACCCTTTACGGTCAGCCTGATCCACCCACTTCATCGCCCTGCCTCGGCGCTGGTCGATGCTTTTACGGCGCATCTGCAAGCCCATCTCCCGAGACTTATCGATCCGCTGGAGGCTATTTTGTATCCACAGACGAAAGCATAAACGCCACCGCATCTTGCGCATGGATTGCCGCGGTGTCGAAAACCGGTAATGGACTTAGCTCGGCTGGAACCAGCAGACCAATCTCGGTACAGCCAAAGATAACCCCTTGAGCGCCCTGTTTAGCCAACTGATCAATTACGCTCAGGTAGTAGTCGCGGGAAGCGTTGCTGAACTCACCGAGGCACAGCTCGTCGAAAATAATCTGGTTTATTTTCTGACGATCATCAGCTTCAGGAATAAGCGTGCTAATACCAAATTCAGTCTGTAGGCGCCCGCGGTAAAAATCCTGCTCCATGGTGTAGCGCGTACCCAGTAGCGCCACGTTGCTCAGATGCTGTTTTTGTATGGCCCGACCCGTCGCATCGGCAATATGCAGGAACGGCACGTCACAGGCGGTTTCAATCGCCTCAGCAACTTTGTGCATGGTGTTGGTACACAGCACAATCCCCTCCGCTCCGGCTTGCTGAAGCCCTGCGGCGGCCTGCGCGAGGATCTCCCCAGCCCGCTGCCAGTCACCGCCAGACTGACAGGCTTCAATCTCGTGAAAATCTACGCTGTGCAACAGAATCTGTGCCGAGTGCAGGCCACCCAGACGCTGTTTTACCCCTTCATTAATGAGTCGATAATAAGGAATGGTGGATTCCCAGCTCATTCCGCCTAACAGACCGATCGTTTTCATCATTTCCCCTGATTTGTTGTTATCTCTCCAGTGAACCAAAGATGTGATCAACTTTCCACATCTGTTGGCGTGCATTTCTTTTTTTAATTTTCTGATATAGGTTTAATGAAACATTGTTTTAATTACAGGAATACCGGATGTTTATTTTTCATAAAGAGACCACCCTTGAAGATCTGGGCAATGGCGTTACCCGACGCATTCTTGCTCACGACGGTAAAATGATGGCGGTTGAGGTGAACTTCGAGCAAGGCGCGATTGGCCCGATGCACAATCATCCGCATGAGCAGCTGACTTACGTTTTGTCTGGGGAGTTTGAATTTACCATCGGCGAAGAAAAGCATGTCGTTAGGGCAGGCGATACCCTATATAAACAACCCAACATTATGCATGGCTGCGTCTGTTTAAAACCGGGAACGCTACTCGATACCTTTACGCCCATGCGCGAAGATTTTCTGCCTGCGTAATTTTATCTGTTCGTAATCTGCCTGGCGGCATAATGTTGTTCCAGAGGGAATGAATATGTCGCCTCCGGTGTATTGCTACATTCACCTTATGTTTAACTGACAAAACCTGCCAAAGGGCAGGGTTTGTCAGTTCTGGAAAGCAGATTAACGCGCCAGCCAGCCGCCGTCTACCGCAACGGTATAGCCGTTGATATAGTCAGATGCGCTGGATGCCAGGAACACAATCGGCCCCATCAGGTCACTCGGCAGACCCCAACGACCCGCCGGGATACGATCGAGAATTTCTGCGCTACGCTGCTCATCAGCGCGCAGCTGTTGAGTATTGTTCGTCGCCATGTAACCCGGCGCAATTGCGTTGACGTTGATGTTATGTTTGGCCCACTCGTTCGCCATCAGGCGGGTGACGCCCATTACGCCGCTTTTAGACGCGGTGTAAGACGGCACGCGGATCCCGCCCTGGAAAGAAAGCATAGAAGCGATGTTGATAATTTTGCCGCCGTTACCCTGAGCGATAAAGTGCTTCGCCGCAGCCTGAGACATAAAGAACACGCTCTTAATGTTCAGGTTCATCACGTCGTCCCAGTCTTTTTCGCTGAAGTCGATCGCATCGTCACGACGGATTAGACCTGCGTTGTTGACCAGAATATCGATATGACCGAATTCTGCCACTGCGCGCTCCAGCAGCGCCGGAATGCCGTCAATTTGACGCAGGTCGGCGGTCAGACTTAAAAAACGGCGCCCCAGCGCGGTCACGCGTTCGATAGTTTCCGTCGGTTCAACGATGTTGATCCCCACGATATCGCAGCCCGCTTCAGCCAAACCCAACGCCATACCCTGACCCAGGCCAGTGTCACAACCGGTCACAACGGCGACCTTACCTTCAAGAGAGAACGCATTCAAAATCATTGTAAATCCTTAATTTTTTATAATGCCCGCCGCAGCAGGCACGGCTATCGCCCGCAACTAGCGCAGATCTTTGACCGCTACATGGTCCATATCATCAAAGACCTGGTTTTCGCCGACCATGCCCCAAATGAACGTATAAGCTTTTGTGCCAACGCCGGAGTGAATTGACCAGCTCGGCGAAATCACCGCCTGCTCGTTGTGCATCACAATATGACGCGTTTCCTGAGGCTGCCCCATCATGTGGAAGACGCAGGTATCTTCTTCCATATTGAAATAGAAATAGACTTCCATACGACGTTCATGGGTATGACACGGCATGGTGTTCCACAGGTTACCCGGTGCCAGTTCGGTCAGACCCATGCTCAACTGGCAGGTTTCCAGCACATCCGGCACAAAATATTTGTTGATGGTACGACGGTTACTGGTGAGGTCATCGCCCAGCGTCACTGGCGCAACGTCTGCTGGCGTGACTTTTTTGGTTGGATAAGTCGTGTGGGCCGGCGCACAGTTATAGTAAAACTTCGCTGGTTTCGCCGTATCGATGCTGGCGAATACCACTTCTTTGGCCCCTTTCCCGACGTACAGCGCGTCACGATGACCAATTTCATAGCACTGGCCGTCAACGGTAATCGTGCCCGGGCCACCGATGTTAATCACACCCAGCTCACGACGTTCGAGGAAGTAGGTTACGCCCAGCTGTTTGCCGACTTCGCCACCCACAGAGACGGTTTTGGCCATTGGCATAATGCCGCCAACAATGATGCGGTCAATGTGGCTGTAGACCATGGTGTATTCATCTGCGACAAACACTTCTTCGACCAAAAACTCATTACGCAGCTCCTGAGTGTCCAGGGTTTTCGCATGCGCACTATGGATGCTTTGTCTTACGTCCACATTTACCTCCAGTGATAAATTGACCGTGAATGCTTAAACGAATAGCAAAACGCTGTTCCGTTTTATCTTATGCGCTCATGATATCCCTCCCGGAATGGGTTTTCAATTACAAATAAAACAACGTTTCACTTTTTCTGCATCTTATTATCAAAAGTGTAATTGCGATCACGCTAGCGCATATAAATCGCGGGAACGGTTTCAATAAAATTATTTAAAACAATTAGATAGATAAAAATAAACAAGAGTAGTTCATGAGGGGTAGGGATAAGACATTGAAAATACAGCCAGCCTCACATGCCGTTCACACACCTTTTCTAACAAAGTGCGCTGTTAATCACATGAAATGAAACGCCGTTTTGATACGTTGGCAGAGTTTAGAGTGTATGTTTCTGTAACTGGCCTTGCCCTCCTGTTGGAGGGCTTTTTTATAGATGCAGGGGATATACAGCGGGAAAGGCGTTTAAGCAGAGAAAACTACGGGTGGTTAATCTCGTTCGATAGCGAGCGCCACGCCCTGACCACCGCCTATACATAACGTTGCCAGGCCCTTGTGCGCCCGACGCTTCACCATTTCATGCACCAGTGAAACCAGAATACGGCAGCCAGATGCGCCAATCGGATGACCGAGCGCAATGGCTCCGCCGTTCACATTCACCCGCCGTTCATCCCACTCCAGCATTTTTCCAACGGACAATGCCTGTGCGGCAAAGGCTTCGTTGGCCTCGATAAGATCAACATCAGCCAGTTGCCAGCCCACACGCTCAAGGCAACGGCGCGTCGCGTACACCGGCGCAATTCCCATGAGGGCGGGATCGACCCCGACGCTGGCAAAGGCGCGGATGCGGGCCAGCACCGGCAAATTCAGCTCCAGGGCCTTGGCCTCGCTCATCATCATCACCGCAGCGGCGCCATCATTGATGGATGACGCGTTGCCCGCGGTTACTGAACCGAGCCTGTCGAAGGTCGGATCCAGACGCGCCAGCCCTTCTGCGCTGGCATCGGTGCGCGGCTGTTCGTCGGTATCCACCACGAACGATTGCCCATTACGCTGCGTTACCACCGGCACGATTTCATCTTTAAAGCGCCCGGCGTCAATTGCCATCCGCGCCTTGTGCTGCGAATGCAGTGCGTAGGCATCCTGCAGTTCACGGCTGATGCCATATTCCCGCGCCAGATTTTCCGCGGTAACGCCCATATGGTAATCGTTGAAAGCGTCCCACAGGCCGTCATGCACCAGGCTGTCGACCAGTTGACTGTTGCCCAACTGTGCGCCGGTACGGCTATCAGTAAGGACATGCGGCGCACGGCTCATATTCTCTTGTCCGCCCGCAATCACAATGTCGGCTTCGCCGCACTGGATAGCCTGGGTCGCCAGATGCAGCGCTTTCAGACCCGAGCCGCAGACATCGTTAATGGTGATGGCGGAGACGGTATTGGGTAGCCCACCATTGATGGCGGACTGACGCGCCGGGTTTTGCCCGGCACCTGCGGTAAGCACCTGTCCGAGGATCACTTCATCCACAGCGTGAACGTCCACGCCCGTGCGCTCCAGTAACGCCCTGACTACCATGCTACCTAATTCAACGGCAGAGTGGCGCGCCAGCGTCCCCTGGAAGCAGCCGATCGGTGTCCGTAACGCCCCGACTATCACAACCTCTTTCATCACCACCTCAGCGCAAAATAACACCGCAATAGTAGATGATTGTTAAAAAGAGTTATCAAGGTTGTTTAAAAACGGTGATTTTTATCACAAAGGAAATTCGTATCATTTATTGGTCATCTGAACGCCACTCTGCTGTAAATGGTCGCGCAGCCAACTTCCCGCCACGCCAGGCGGTGATTTCTTATTCCACAGCAGATCGATAGAAATAGCCTTTGGCCAGCCGGGCAGCATCAATTGGACCAGCGGTTTTTCTGCCGCAAACTCCTCCACCAGCGCACAAGGGAGCGCGCACCAGCCGAATCCCTGCACCGCCATACTCAGCAGCAACAAATAGTTAGGCGCCGACCAGACGGGGCCGCGCGCCACGTTAGTGCCGCTCTCCAGATAGGTATTCAGCCGCAGCTCTCGCCAGGTATGTAGCTGTTCCCACTGCAGTTTTTCTTGAGTCGCCAGTGGATGCGATGCCGCAACGTATAATCCCATCCAGGTTTGCATCGGCAGACGCGTGACGCCCATGTCGGTCGGGTAATCCTCCCGCGCTTCGATCAACCCAACCTGAGCACGTCCTTTTTGCAGCAGATCGATAACGTCTTCATCTTCGCCAATCAGACATTCAAACTCGGTATGGGGAAACTTGTGGTCAAACTGCACCATCAATTCTTCCAGCACATCCGGATGCAGCGTGTCAGACAAAACGAAGGTCAGACGCGCTTCCGTTTCACCCGACAGCGAAATCGCTGCCTCATCAAGACGTTCGCTGGCCGTCAAAATTGCCTGCACATAGCCCAGCACCCGCTTACCTTCTTCGGTTAGCGTCGGCTGACGTGATGAGCGGTCAAACAGCGCAAAACCGAGATCGGCTTCCAGATGCGCAATGGCCGTGCTGATGGTGGACTGACTTTTACGCAGCCGCCGGGCCGCAGCAGAAAATGAGCCGCAGGAAACGGTCTCCACAAATGCCGTTAACGCTTCAGGGGAGTAACGCATGAACTATCTACTTTATCGATGGATACTATCTTTTAGATATCACATAAAACGATAAAATTGCCACCATTCCGTTATCCGGGCATCAAAGAAGGTTTTAGATTATGCAACACGATACAGTCCAACGCCGCTCGTTACTGGAGCGAATTTTTCATGCCGTCTGCTTTGAAGGCATTGCCACCGCGATCCTCGCACCAACCACCGCATGGTTGATGCAGCGCTCGGTGCTGGAAATGGGCGGACTGACCATCCTTCTCGCCACCACGGCGATGATCTGGAATATCATTTATAACGCCCTGTTTGACCGACTGTGGCCGTCGCACCTGGTAAAACGTACGGCTAAAGTGCGGGCATTCCACGCCTTAGGCTTCGAGAGCGGTTTTATTGTCATCGGGGTGAGCATCGTGGCGTATGTGCTGAACGTCAGCCTGCTCCAGGCATTCACACTGGAAATAGGTTTCTTCCTGTTCTTCCTGCCATACACCATGTTCTATAACTGGGCTTATGACACTTTACGCGAGCGCGTTATGAAGCGTCGCCAGCAGCGCGTTACTGCCTGATAATTCAAACAATAGCCGGAATCTTCTCGGTTCCGGCTTTTGATCCATTCACTCGCCCGCTTGTTGACACCTCCCCCAGCCCCTGCCATTTGTGGTAAATTGCGCTTCTTTTTGTTTATTTTATAGTTGATACGTTCAAATAATGTCGAAATTTTGGTCAAAAGAAGAGACTCTCTGGAGCTTCGCACTATATGGGACTGCCGTCGGCGCAGGAACCCTCTTCCTCCCCATACAGCTGGGTTCTGCAGGCGCGGTGGTACTGTTTATCACCGCACTCGTCGCCTGGCCTTTAACCTACTGGCCGCACAAGGCGCTGTGCCAGTTTATCCTGTCCTCAAAAACCTCGGCAGGTGAAGGGATCACTGGTGCAGTTACGCACTACTACGGCAAAAAGATAGGCAGCCTGATCACGACCCTCTATTTTATTGCCTTCTTTGTGGTGGTGCTGATCTACGCCGTGGCGATAACCAATTCACTCACTGAACAACTGGCAAAACATATCGCCATCGATCTGCGTGTTCGCATTCTGGTCAGTCTTGGCGTGGTGCTGGTGCTGAACCTGATTTTTCTGATGGGCCGACAAGCAACCATTCGGGTAATGGGCTTTCTGGTGTTCCCGCTCATCGCGTACTTTTTGTTCCTTTCGCTCTACCTGACCGGAAGCTGGCAGCCAACGCTACTCACCGGCCAGATGTCTTTCGATCAGCACACGCTTCATCAGGTTTGGATATCTATTCCCGTGATGGTTTTCGCTTTTAGCCATACGCCAATTATCTCGACGTTCGCCATCGACCGACGTGAGAAATATGGCGAGCAGGCCATGGGTAAATGCAAAAAAATCATGAAGGTAGCCTACATCATCATCTGCCTGAGCGTGCTGTTTTTCGTCTTCAGCTGTTTGCTTTCGATTCCGACAAACTATATCGAGGACGCGAAAAATGAAGGGGTGACCATTCTGTCAGCGCTATCGATGATGCCAAATGCACCAGCATGGCTGTCGATTTCTGGGATCATTGTCGCCGTCGTGGCGATGTCAAAATCGTTCCTCGGCACCTACTTTGGCGTGATTGAAGGGGCAACCGAGGTGGTAAAAACATCGTTGCATCAGGTGGGAGTGAAGAAAAGCCGGGCCTTTAACCGCGCCCTGTCCATTATGCTGGTTTCGACCATTACGTTTATCATTTGCTGCATTAACCCTAATGCAATTTCAATGATTTACGCGATTAGCGGGCCGCTGATTGCCATGATTCTGTTTATCATGCCGACATTATCTACCTATCTGATCCCGGCGCTAAAGCCGTACCGTTCAGTGGGTAATCTGATCACCCTGATTGTCGGTCTGCTGTGCGTATCTGTGATGTTTTTTGGCTAGAACGTGTTTTTAACGGCTCATTCATCAGTATGGGGATGAGCCGTTAAACTGACTTATTTGATGTACGAATCGAGTACCTTCAAAACCACATCCAAATCTTCTTCGCGCTTAATTTCATCGCCCTGATGCACAATGTGCTCGGTCAGATGACCTTTAATCACCTCGCGCATTAACCCGTTTACCGCACCGCGGATCGCCGCTATTTGCTGCAATACCGCCGCGCATTCATGCGGTTCATCCAGCATGGTTTTCAACGCCGCTACCTGCCCCTGAATCTTACTGGCTCGGGCTTTCAGCTTTTGTTTGTCGCGGATCGTATGTGACATAGCAATACCTTTTCAACGTCTGGCTGGAGCGACAATACCATCGTCATTCTACTGGGGGGTAGTATTTAATACTGGGGGGGAGTAGAATCTGGCAAAATTAAACAACTAAGAATCATTCTCATGGGTGAGTTTTCTACGCTTCTTCAGCAAGGCAACGCCTGGTTTTTCATTCCCAGCGCGATTCTATTAGGAGTGTTACACGGTCTGGAACCGGGGCATTCCAAGACGATGATGGCGGCCTTTATTATTGCCATTAAGGGGACCATCAAACAGGCGGTGATGCTGGGGCTGGCGGCAACGCTGTCGCATACCGCAGTGGTATGGCTGATTGCGCTCGGCGGGATGTATATCAGCAAAGCGTTTACTGCCCAGGCCGTTGAGCCGTGGCTGCAGTTTGTCTCGGCGATTATTATTCTCGGGACCGCATTCTGGATGTTCTGGCGAACCTGGCAGGGAGAACAGAACTGGCTGACCCAGACGCATCATGACCACGATCATGAGCATCACCATGATCATGATGACCATCACCACCATCATAACCACGGTGAAGCTCACCACCATCATCACGAACATGACCACGACCACGATCATAACCATGCTGCGTTAGCAGGGCTGAGCGAGGGTTCGAAAGCGTATCAGGATGCCCACGAGCGGGCACATGCTACCGATATTCAGCGCCGCTTTGCAGGCAAAGAGGTCACCAACGGCCAAATATTATTGTTTGGTCTGACCGGCGGGTTGATCCCCTGCCCTGCTGCCATTACGGTACTGCTGATTTGCATCCAGCTCAAAGCCTTCACGCTGGGTGCCACTATGGTGCTGTGCTTCAGCCTCGGGCTGGCGCTAACGCTGGTAACGGTGGGCGTGGGAGCGGCAATCAGCGTGCAGCAGGCGGCCAAACGCTGGAGCGGATTTAACACACTGGCACGCAAAGCCCCCTATTTTTCCAGCGCGCTCATCGCGATGGTCGGCTTATATATGGGGATTCACGGCTATATGGGGATCGTCGGTTAACGAGCAGAGAGCGCAGCAGCGATTGCCGCTGCGCATCAAACCAGGCTAGCTTGCGACGTTCCCCCACACCAGTTGGCCTTTATGGAAGGTCGCGGTGCGTGGGGAGATTCGCGCGACCGCTTCCGCTGAGCAGGAGGCATCCACCAGTACAAAGCTGGCTTCATCCTGCGCCTTCGGCCAGACGCGCTCACCTTTATCGTTAAGCGGCAGCACATCGCCGGTGGCGAGGAACAGCGCCCGCGACAGGTTGAGTTCATTGGGACGAATATAGAGCTGCGCGTACAGATTCGCCTTCTCCAGCATGTCTCCAAGCCCGTACGGCGACCAGTGGTCAATCACACTGTCAGTCCCGGTAATCACTTCCACGCCTTTGTCACGCAGCTGCTTGAGCGGCATATGCAAGGTTCCGATCGGCACCGTCGAGGCAATGGTAATCTGCTGCGCCGCCATGCGGCTCGCCAGCGCATCCACCTGCTGTTCGTTCAGCGTTGCCAACGCAAATGCGTGGCTGATGGTCAGTTTGCCCTTCAACTGCGGCGTTTTCTCCACCGTTTCCACCATGTAATTCACCGCCGCAACGCCCGCCGGGCTGGTTTCATGCAGATGGATATCCACGCCTTTATCGTAATCCAGCGCAATCTGGAACATGGTGTCGAGGGATTTTTCCATCGCCCCGTCCACGCTGGTTGGGTCCAGACCGCCGACGTAATGCGCCCCCGCCTGCATTGCTTCACGCATCAACGGTTCAGACTTCGATAACAGCAGGCCATGCTGCGGAAACGCCACGATTTCACAGGCAAAACCCGGCTGGCGACGCGCCAGCACCGCCTGCAGATTTTCCAGGTTTTTCAGCCCGGAAACCGGTTCGATATTGCAGTGGCTGCGGGCGATCGAGGTGCCTTTTGATTGCAGCAGATCGATGAGCTTTTCCGCGCGCTCCTGCGTGTAAGGCTGGAGTTCAGGCAGCAGCTTTTGCTCAAGGCGGATCATATCCTGAATGGTGGTGCCAGCCGGGCGATTCAGCGAACGCCAGGGACCGCCGTAAAAGGTTTTATCCAGATGGATGTGCATGTCGCGCATGGCGGGCAGCATCAGCTTTCCACCCGCATCGTAGTGCGGCAGCGTCGCATCCGGATGCTGCTTATTCTCACGCAGGGCAACAATTTTCCCGTCCTGAATTTCAACGGTTTGCAGCGCGGTACGGGTATGCACCACCACCGAGTTTTCGTAATCAAACCCCGCTTCCAGCAGGACGTTATCCAGGTAATAGTGCTTATCGTTAATCGTCATTGTGCTCTTCGCCCCGCAGGTGTTCCCGACAGGATTAGCAGCATACGCGACCGGAGCCACTGCGCCAAACAGCGCGGCAGCGGTCACCATTTTTCCGCTCTGACTTAAAAATTCACGGCGGCTGTTACTTTCCTTCATTCACATTTCCTCTCAGGAATGGACAATATGGGTGCCCGTTTCGCCGCGCAGTGCGGCCGGCAGGCATTCCGGCGTGGTGATGATCACTCGCTTACCGCCACGCGCCAAGAACGCCAGACTGGCAACGATTTTGGGTAACATGCTCCCCGGCGGGAAATGTCCCTCCTGCATGTAACGGGTCATCGTTGCGACATCCACCTTATCCAGCGCCTGCTGGTTGGGTTTGCCAAAATGAATACAGACCTGCTCGACGCCGGTGGTGATCACCAGAATGTCAGCGCGGATCTCCTGCGCCAGCAGAGCCGTGGAGAGATCTTTATCAATCACCGCATCCACGCTCTGATAATCCCCCTGATCGCTACGCACCACCGGGATCCCACCGCCACCCGCGCCAATCACCACAAAACCTTGCTGGGTCAGCGTTTTGATCGCCTCCGCCTCGACAATACGCTTCGGTTCCGGAGAGGCGACGACCCGGCGGTAGCCGCGTCCCGAATCTTCAACAAAGCGCCAGCCCGGATTGACCCGCTGCAGTTCATCGCGCTGCGCTTCGCTAAAGAACGCGCCGATAGGCTTGGTCGGGTTAGCGAAGCCCGGATCGTTTTTGTCGACCTCCACCTGCGTGACCACCGTAACCGCCTTCTGCTCACCGCGCCGCGCCAGGCGGTTGTTCAGCGCCTGTTGGATCAGATAGCCGATCCCGCCCTGCGTATCGGCGACGCAGTTTGCCAGCGGGGTGAGCGGCAACCCTTCACGCTCATGCGCGATTTCCGCACGCCGTAGATCCAGCCCCACCTGCGGCCCGTTTCCGTGCGTCAGCACAATGTTGTAGTCCGATGCCAACATCTCCAGCACCGTGTCCGCCACCGCTTTCACCGCTTCAGCCTGGTGCTCAATCGACTGGCTGGCGTTATCTTTGATAATGCTGTTGCCGCCAATGGCAACGACCACAAGTTCTTTCATAGTGTTATCTTCCGCTTACAGGCGATTCAGGTCGTTTTCGTCGGTTCCTGCTCAGGCGCAGTCACCGCTTCACGGCTATCAAGAACATGCTTGAGGACAAACATGCCGCTCATCATCAGGTAGGCCACAACAAACATCATCGAACTGCCTTCTGCAAAGCCAACCGCCGGAGAGTGGATCACACCAAACAGCGATAACAGCGCGCCAAAAGCTGCGGCAATCGCCCCACGCAGCGGCTTATTCATAATGGCGAAGATAGCGACGCAGCCCCACAGCATACTGGCCAGCGGCGCACCGCTTCCCAGATGCACCAGCCCATCGTAATAGACACCTTTGCTGTGCAGCAGGTCGCTGCCCAGTTTCCCCGCGGATGTTCCGGCGGCGCCCATCACGCTGTTGACGATGGTCAACGCCCAGTTAGCGATCCACGGGAACAAGCAGATAAAGATAACGGGAACCTCGACTTTGGGCGTCTCTCGCACCACCTGGTTGGCGGTCACCACGCCGATAAACACCAGAATCGGCACTATCGCAGTCATCGGAATAATCGCGAGCATAAACGCCCCCAGCCCAAACAGCGGTACCAGGAACATGGTGATGCCTGAAGCGAGGGTATAACCGATGCTGGCCCCCATCGCTTTCCAGCCCGCATGCCCAACATATACGGTCACCGGGAATGGGTTGCCCAGCATGCAGCCGAGCATGGAGGCAAAACCGTTCGCCATCATGACCTTACGGGTGTTGTACTCATCACCCGCCGCATGCGCACTTTCAATGTTCTCAAGGTCAAAAATGTAGTTCGCCAGACCCAGAGGAACCGCAGAAGCCAGGTACGGCAGCGCGTGCGGCAAACCCTGCAGGAAGCTGTCGACATGGATTTCCGGCGGGTTGAAGCCAAAGGAAGACATCGAAGATTTAATGGCTTCCGGGCTTTGCAAACCGGAGATCCACGCCAACGCTGTACCGGCAATCAGCAGCAGCAAACCGGTGGGGATGCGGGCAAAAATCGGCTTCTTACCGAACCAGTTAATGAAGATTAACAACAAGACGATGAAAGAGACGGTCGGCGCTTCGAATGCCTGCAGCATCGGGTTCATCGCCAGCAGCAACAGTCCCAGACCGGACAGACAAGAAAGTAATATCGTACGCGGGATCATCTTGCGGATGGTCTCGCCCAGGAAGGAGCCGCCGACCAGGATCAACGCTTCGACAAAGCACCACACCAGGGCTATCTGGATAGCAAAGTTGGCATCTTTGGTTTGCTGATATACCGGCATTAGCACCAGGAAGGTCACGGTAAAAATTGACGGTGCGCTCGGCCCGGATGGCAGCGCCGTCACGTCTTTACGCCCGGTGTGCTTTGCCATCTGCAGGCCAAACCAGGCGTAGCAGACGCTGGCCACCAGCACCGCCAGACCAAAGGCAGGCGCAATGCGACCATAGACAATTTCGGTAGGGATCCCGACGACAAAAATGAGCAGCCCCATCATTGTCAGCAGGTTAGTCAGGTTGTTGGTCATCAGCCCAAAGTAAGCAGCCCAGTCACCACGTTTCCATTCTAGTTTTATGCTGTTCATGGAATATCCTTAACAGGTTAAGCATCGTTTGCGATCCCGGGGATCGCCCAGCCCTGCAGGTAAGCAACGTTTTTGCTTCGCTACTGTGGGGCTAACAGCGTTAGCCCCGATTGTTGTTATTGGCAGTAGCGGTCGCGCCAGTTGAGGATCGCCTTTTCAAAACAGGCGAACGGCGGATGGACTATTCCGGCGCCGATCATGCCGATCCCCGCATCTTTGTGCGCAATTGCGGTGTTAATCACCGGCAGAATGCCGGTGCTACCCACGCGCGTAATGTCGATAGCGGTCGGTACGCCCATAAAACCAAGTAACGGAATAGTAACGTTGGGGTTTTCGCCGAGAGTGATTTCATGCATCTGGCGAGAGAAATCGACCGCCTCTTCAACCGTACCGCCCACCAGCGCCACGATGGCCGGTGCCGTGGCCATGGCAAAACCGCCGATGCCGTAGGTTTCGGTAATTGCGCTATCACCGATATCACGTCCGGAATCTTCGGGCTTATAGCCCGCAAACATCGGGCCAATCACCTGCTGCGCCGGACCGGTAAACCACTGACCCGGTAAGCCGCTGATGCGCAGACCGAATTCAACGCCGTTACGCGCCATCGTCGTGACTACGGTGCTGTATTCGATCCCGTGTGCGGCGTCCATTGCGGCTTTACACATCGCCATCCAGGTCGGTCCGGAGAAGTAATCGCTGCTGAGGACGAACTCGAATACCTCACGCTGCTGCTCAACCGGATAGCCGGTCTGAATAATCCACGGCGTCAGTGCCTGTATCAGTAGCGCCGTCCCGGCATTGTTGCGGTTATGACACTCATCGCCCATGTGCAGCGCCTGCGCCAGCATCAGGCGCAGATCGATTTCGCCCGCCAGCTTCATGGCGTCGCGCAGCATCGGTCCCATCACATCGCGCATCCAGTTCAGGCGATCGATAACGCTCTGATCGTTCGCGCCCATGCGCAGGATCTTCGCCATCTGCTCGCTCATATTGGTATATGCGCGGTTGCCGTAGGTTTTGTTCTCGACGATGTGCATAAACATCGACGCCGACGTCACACCCGCCATCGAACCGACACAGTCATGCTCGTGGCACGGTGAGAAGATGATTTCACCCGAGGCGGCCAGGTCGGCGGCTTCATCCAGATCTTTCGCCAGTCCTTCAAACACCAAAGCCCCGGTGACCGCGCCCTTCATTGCGCCGCACATTTTTTCCCAGCAGATGGGCGGTCCGGCGTGCAGGATGGTGTTGCGGGTCATGCCCGGCACGACGTTGATCGCCTGGTCATAGCCAATCAGCACCGGATGCGACTGGATAATGCGTTCCAGCGCCTGCTGGTTAGCGGCAGCGATTTTGTCAGCCAGCGGCGAATCGGCAATTTCGTCCAGTGCGGCCACGACCTGCATGTTGCCCTGGCCCGGCGGCGTCCAGTCGAGCTGGGTCACGGGAACATTCTGCTTTTTCAGGTCATCGCTGAACATCGCGATGCCGACGTTAATCACGTTCAGCGGCTGGTTAAACAGTGTCTGGCTCATCAGGCTTCCTCCCCTTTACAGATAAATTCACGTGCCAGCAATCCGGTATTGGTGCTACTGCTCGCCCAGATCACGCCTGCATCGGTCAGCATCTGGCACTGTTTTTCCAGCGACGGCGTATCGAGATCGGTTCCCAGCACGTAGCCGAGGATCTCAAGCGGACGCCCCTCTGCGGCGGCGATCGCTTTGGCTTCGACGATCGCCTCGATCATCACGCCAACCGGATCTTCATGTGATCCATATCCAAGAACGAAGTCCATAACGATCACGCCGACTTCAGGATCGCGTGCTTCCTGCAACAGACGACTAATGCGGTTGGTTGGATCGATCATCGGGTGCGGTTTACCGTTGGTAAAATCGTCATCTCCGAAATCAAGGAAGGTATGTCCCACGCTGCGGTTGAGATCTGTCAGGCGAAAAGCCGGATCCGGATGAATGTTGCTGTAAACTTCCGCATGTTTTTCCATAGCAGCAAACATCGCCTCATCGCACAGCGTGCCGCCACAGAACAAGCCGCGAATGTACTTTTGCTGCGGGGTCAGGCGGGCGCGGACCTCTTCAATCAGCGGCCAGTTGAGCGGATGCAGATCCAGACTCTCTTTTTTCACGCCAGTCAGCAGTACCGCTTTCAGCGCCGCCTCTTTAGTGCCGCGTGCAAACAGCAGACCGTTTTCATCCGCAGGCGCGGCTTCACGTCCGAGGAAACACACCACGACGGGCTTATGGCAGGCACGCGCACGTTCCAGCACTTTGCGCGCCACTGTTGGCGCAGGAGGTTTGGAGATAAGCGCGATGATCTCGGTTTGCGGATCGGCCTCCAGCATACCAATCGCGTCAAGCATCATCAGGCCGCCAATCTTTTCGCTCAGATCGCGTCCACCGGTGCCAATCAGTTGGGAAATCCCGCCGCCAAACTCGTGAATGCGTACGCTCAGCTCCTGGCTACCGGTACCGGAGGCGCCAACAATTCCGATGTTGCCGCGACGCACCGCATTGCCAAAACACAGCGCCGCGCCGTTAATAATGGCGGTTCCGCAATCGGGCCCCATCATCAGCAGCCCTTTTTCATGCGCCAGCTGCTTGAGCGCCAGTTCGTCTTCAAGAGAGACGTTGTCAGAGAACAGCATCACGTTGAGGTTATTTTGCAGCGCCTGACGCGCTTCACGCGCGGCAAACAGACCATTGACCGAGATCACCGCCAGGTTGCTGTCAGGAACATGCTTCTTCGCACTGGCAAGCGTGGCATAGCGCGCTTCATGCTGCCCCCCCTGCTCTTTATGCGTAAACAAATCTTCAATCGCCACCAGCGTCTGATCGTTCGCCGCCTCGCTGGCGCCTTTAATGACAATCATCAGGTCGCCACTTTTCGCCTCTTCAAGTTCAGGCGTGAGCAGACCGAGATTCTTCAGTACGCCCTTATTCATTTCTGTCGCCATAGCCACGAACGCCTGCTCAACGCCATCGAGCTTATTTGCGCGTGTGGAGATAGACATCAGTGAGACAGAATCAAAATACGTGTTCTTTTTAACAACTATCCTGATCGACATAATTCCCTCCGGACCTGTGGCTCAGGGCGCAGGCATCCGCCATGCCATACAGCATGTCGCAGCCAGAACTTGAGCCGATATTTTTAATGTCAGTAATATATTGCGTAGAAACGGGTTGTTGTTCAGTAATAATATGGTTCAGCAGCCGTCCGACGCTTTCCCGATAACGTTGATGAAAGGCTTCCTCTAGCGTTATTTTGCTGAGTAGCGTGGTATTATTTCCGGCACATTGTAAGGCTGCTAAAAATTCATCACGATATTTCCCCAGCGGATGTCCAGGAATAAATAAAATAGTGCTTAAACCCACTAAATAATCATCAGATGAAGGCGTCAAACCAATCCCCAGACCAATTAAATGGCTGACCGCTGTAGAGATATTTTCTCCTGTATGCAACGCCGCCAGTAATGTTTGTCGGCGACTCAGTAATTGGCGGGTGATTTCCAGATAAAACGGGTTATCCCCCTGGTACAGAAATAATGTGTCAGCGCTTCTTAGCTGTTGGCGGATAACCTCTTCCCAGCGCAGCCAGCGGATTGCAGCAAGGCTTATTGCATCAGGCCTCCACTGTGGTATGCGCCACGGCAGACAACCGGAAGTTTCTATCCATTTATCGTTGCCAACGGCTATCCCCGATTCGGTAAAACTGACTCTCTCACCGGGGTGAAACAGCTCTTCACAATGCGTCAGCGCCAGCCGACAGCTGTTAGGCGCGTTATCACAACCTTCACTCAGTAACGTCAGCAACCGCTGCTGTTCAGGTATCAACAGGTTTACCGCGCGGGAAAAAACCTGTTCAACCCGTCCCGTTCCCCGGAAAGCGAGAAACGCGCCGTCTGCGGTTAGCGCCCGTACGCATCGCCGTGATGGCGTAGCGATAGTGGCGCTCCTCTGTCAGGCTCCGGCCGCAATCAGCAGCTCGGCAATTTCGTGGTATCCTTTCTCCCGCGCCAGCTCCAGCGGGGTTTTACCGTATTTATCCGTCATGTGCGGGTTTGCGCCATGGTCGAGCAGCAGCTTGACGATTTCCTGCTGTTTCGCACCGCCGTCATTAAGCACGATGGCTTCCAGTAACGGCGTCCAGCCGACAAAGTTGGTATGATTAACATTGATATCGGTACGCAGCAGCAGTTCGCGCACGATCTCTACATGACCTTTTTCGCTGGCTGGCGTAATACCGACGCCGCCAAAACGGCTCAGGCAATTAAGATCGGGGTTGGCCGGTAATACGGTACGCAACA
Source organism: Citrobacter sp. 21OH12SH02A-Citro (assembly GCF_027919895.1). NCBI lineage: Bacteria > Pseudomonadati > Pseudomonadota > Gammaproteobacteria > Enterobacterales > Enterobacteriaceae > Citrobacter > Citrobacter sp. 21OH12SH02A-Citro. The sequence continues at coordinate 885,701 of NZ_CP114801.1, read as the reverse complement.
GCGTTAAATCGTTAGTCAGACAGCTAATCAGGAATGGATTAAAACAGGTTTGATCCTGTTTATTAATATCAGCACCGGCGGCAATCAATAAAGAAACACAGTCATAATGTTTATTCAGGCTGGCAATAATTATGGCAGTGCGCCCCTGGCGGTTAGTGGCATTAATATCCACATTTTTTGCCAGGCAGGATTTTAATCCATCGGCATCACCCTGCTCTGCCGCCAGCAGAAATTCAGTAATGAGTTCTTTCTCTGACATAATCGCTCTCCTGCAGTTTTTTAGACTTTTTAAATATCCGATAAGCTGAGAATAGCAACAGAGTGCAGAGAATAATATCCGCTTAAATTTCATTCATCGTAAGCGTGTCGATTATTGAATCAAATTTAACAATGAGAACAAAACGTGCTGTAGTGCAATCTTTTCCTTATGACAGAGCCGCTTTTAGCCATTAATCAGTTGTCAGGAAAATCAGGCGTGATGCTACACGGATAGCGGCCTGCAATTAATATACAGAAGTGTGATTGCCTTCAAATCAATTGTAAAACTAGTGTTAAATTCTGTTCAAAACTGATTGCTCTGCATAAGGATTACAAATACATTCAACAATCATCGCGTCGCGGATGTGCGTTTGTCGCCGGAGGGGAGGAAGATGAATTCAATTTTTACCGAGGAAAACCTGCTGGCATTTACGATGGCAGCCCGCTACAGCAGCTTCAGCAAGGCGGCTGAGGAACTTGGCTTAACCACATCAGCAATTAGTTACACCATTAAGCGCATGGAGCTGGGGCTCGACGTGGTGCTGTTTACCCGCAGTACCCGCAGCATTGAGCTGACTGAGTCCGGACGCTATCTGTTTCGCAAGGCGACCGACCTGCTCAACGATTTCCACGCCATCAAGCGCAGTATTGATACCATTGCTCAGGGCATTGAAGCCCGGGTACGCATCTGTATTAATCAACTGTTGTATACCCCTCAACATACGGCACGACTGCTGCAGGTACTCAAGAAACAGTTTCCAACCTGCCAGATAACCGTCACCACCGAGGTGTATAACGGCGTCTGGGATTCGATCATTAACAACCTCGCCAACATCGCTATCGGCGCGCCGGATACGTTACTGGACGGCGGGGGGATTGATTACACCGAGATCGGCGCGATCCGTTGGTCGTTTGCGATCGCCCCGGATCATCCGCTGGCTTTTATGCCTGAACCCATTTCTGAGAGCCAGCTGCGCCTGTACCCGAACATCATGGTGGAAGACACCGCGCACACCATCAACAAGAAGGTCGGCTGGCTGTTACACGGACAGGAGTCGATTCTGGTTCCTGATTTTAATACCAAATGCCAGTGCCAGATCCTGGGTGAGGGCATCGGTTTTCTGCCGGACTATATGGTGCGCGAGGCGATGGAAAAGTCGTTGCTGGTCACGCGGCAGATCCACAACCCGCGTCAGGATTCAAGGATGCTGCTGGCGACCCAGCATTCGGCCACCGGTCGTGTAACCCAGTGGATTAAAAAAGAGTTTGGCCCACAAGGGGTATTGACGGGAATTTATCAAGATTTGCTGCATCGGGAGTGATGCGCCGGACGGCGGTCATGCCTTCCGGCGCACGTAAGATTATCAGGCGCGAATATCGTCGTACTCGCGGGTTTTATCAAACTCATGTTTGGCAAACGGGCACAGCGGAATAACTTTGCGGTTTTCGGCGCGCATTTTCTCCACCACCTTCGCCACCAGCAGTTTACCGACCCCCTGGCCTTTCAGACTGGGGTCGACATCGGTATGTTCAATGATGCTCAGATGCTCACCCGTCGGCACGAAGACAATCTCGGCAACCTGATTGCCTTCGGCATCGTTAACATAAAATTTGTTGTGGCCTGCAAGAATTTCCATGGTCCCCTCACTCATTTCTGGCGATATTTCAGCGCACCGCTCGGACAGGTATCAATCACTTTAATGACCGTCGCGACATCCACTTCATCCGGAATGATCCACGGTTTACGCTTCAGGTTAAAAAGCGCTGCGCTTCCCCGCACGCAGTTGCCCGAATGTTGACATATCGCCGTATTGAAGTAGACGTCAATCTTCTCACCGGTATAGGCCCGGTAACCGGCATCCAGTAGTTCCTTATCCACGACATTGCCTCGCATTTTTTTATTGTCTGGGTCTAATCATAGACCTCTGCGAGCTGAAGGAAGCAGCTGAAAGTAGAAATATCACTCAGGCCTTTTCTGCCACGACGGCTGCGGCTCTGGCGGAAAATACTCCAGCATCGCAGGCGTCGGCGGCGGTAGACGGTTATCGGCGATATCCCTGTCCACATCGATATGACTGATTTCACCACTTTCATGATGGTGAACCGTCAGCACCCGCGCTTTGTTCAGTTCTGTCACCAGTTCCCGGGTAATACGTAAACTTTCCGCCAGCTCATGATCTTCCAGTCCGGGCCTGCGACTGCGACGTTCCACCCGAAAACGAAACTGGTTGTACTTCGCCCAACCAATCAGCACCAGTCCGTTGACCAGCGCGACAAGGATGTAAAACGTGACCGTATCCAGCGTGGTGAAAAAGGGTCGCACGCCTATATAAGGTGAGTGCGCCAGAGCGGTGATCAGCCCTTTATAGATCAAATATAAAAAACCAACCCAGGCAAAAAGCGTTAACAGCACGTCAATGATGCGCGGCAGCAAACGCTGCTCCGTAAAGATCAGCGGCTGGCTCATGATTCGATCCTCCCTATTCCACGATCGGGACTCACCCAACGCGCCCTGCCGCGTTTGCGTTTGAGCATTACTTTCGGGAAAGCGACCAGCGTGGTGAACAGGCTTAGCATCCAGTACACCACCGGGAACCAGATAATCCAGAACAACGACGCGCCAATGCCTTTTTCATAGCGCCGCTCAATCATCAGACTCACCGCAAACTGCAGCAAGCACACCACGCCGAGGATTAGCCCAGTAAAGGCCGGCGGGAACAGATGTTGTACATACAGCGAGTCCGGCATCGGGATCATCAGCCCTAACAGGAACAGCACGATACTGATCGCATAGGCAAACGCCCAGGTGGTAGAAAAACAGAACTCAAAAAACAGCGGCCACATACGGCGATATTCCCATGACCACAGGCGGCGCATGTTCACGATAAACACCTCCGCGCCGCCTTGCGCCCAGCGCAGTCGCTGCTTCCATAGCCCTCTTAACGTTTCAGGCATCAGGATCCAGCACAGTGCGCGCGGCTCAAAGAATATCGACCAGTGGCGCAATTGCAGCTTCCAACTGATATCGATGTCTTCGGTGATCATGTCCGGGCTCCAGTAACCGACCTCGGCCAGCGCGCGACGACGAAACGCAGCAACCACGCCGGAAACGGTAAAGATCTGCCCATAAACTCGCTGAGTGCGCTTAATCAAGCCGATAATGGAAGAAAACTCCCCGACCTGCACCCGACCGATTAAGGTGGAGCGGGTTCGAATACGTGGGTTCCCGGTCACCGCACCGACGCGCGGGAACTGGATAAGCGGCGCCACAATATAGGCAACGGCATCACGGTCCAGTAACGCATCGCCATCAATACACACCAGGTAATCACTGCGCGCCGCTGCTGCCCCGGTCTTGAGCGCCAGCGCTTTGCCCTGGTTTTCAGCCAGATGAATCACCCGCAGACTGGGGTATTCCACCGCCAGTTGTTCCAGCACGTCGAGGGTGTCATCCGTTGAACCATCGTTGATGGCAATCACTTCAATATTTTTATATCGCTGCGCCAGCGCGGCCTCAATGGTTTCACGCGCATTGATCCCTTCGTTAAAACAGGGGATCAGAATGGAAACCAGCGGATTCCCCTCCAGCGTCGGTGGCGGTGTGTCATCTCCCCATTTCCAGTGACGCTCACGGTAGAACCAGAAATAGACCCCGCCGCTTATCCACAAAGCAGACATAAACAAGGGCCAGAAGAAGACGAAGTTCAACATCACTTCACCTGTAAAGATGACAGCCACGCCAAACGGCAGGCTGAACATCAGGCAAAGTATCAGGAAAGCAATTATGCGATCGGTCATTTTTGCGGGTACCAGTATGAGGAGAACGTCGAGCGAATCTCTGACATCTCAGGTTTGTCGCTGATGAAATCATCCGGGTAATAGCCGTAGTTTCCTGCACCGCTTAATTTCAGCTGGCGCATCCATTCGGCTATTTTTTTTCCGCTGATTTCAGCCTCGTCCCCGGATTTACGCCAGTCTCGTGCCTGTAGTTCAAACACGGTTTTGTCCAGCGCGCCGGGCGTTTGTGCAACGGCATTCACTAATCTGTCGAGCCAGGCGTTGGCATCATTAGCCGGGATCTGCTCCATGAAAGGCATCGCCATTGGTGCCGTCCAGTCATAGGTATTGAGGAAATCATTCAGGTTCTGCGCAAACCAGGCTTCACTCTCCGGCTCCAGTACCGGCATCGCGTAAATATTGCGCGCCGTTTGCACCTGCGGACCGCGAATATTACGCACCGCCTGGGTCAGTTGTTTGGTGAAGTCGATCAGCACCTTACTTTTCAGTCGCGTCCAGCGCTCGAACGCCTGGGGATTGCTACGGATTTGCTCAATGCTTCCGGGAAGCCCTGCGGCGCGGTAGGCAGCCAATGCCTCCGGTGACGCGTCTTCAAAGTCCGTCAGGAAAGCATCGTCATGGAACAAAATCCCTTTGAAGCTGGCGTGTTTGGCCAGGTCTTCATAGATTTCAGTGATGCGCTGACGCGCTTCGCTGCTCCAGGGGGACAGACGGACATAGTTCTCGCGGTTGATCGCTGTACGTCCCGTTTTCGGATCCCAGGCGGTTACGCGTGGGATGGAAGCGTCGAGATCGAAAGCCAGAACCGGCATCCAGGCATACACCGTCACCCCTGCCCGCGTTTGTAACTGCCAGGAGATATAGTTAAAGAGGTCGGCACGCATCGGCAACCAGCGGTTAGGGAAATAGAGCTCGCGAATATTTCCGTCGCCCTGCGGATCGGCGTAGGCCTGCAGGAAGACATGAGAAATACGCATGTCATAAACGCGCTGGATAAGTTTGTCGATGTTTCGCTTCTGCTGAGCAGGGTCCTTGTCATACACGTAATCCAGATCGACATGCATCACGCGCATCGTCTGCGGTTCACGTACCTGAGCGACCTGGCTGGCAAAGCGCTTAAGAGAGGGGTTATCAGAGATTAGCACGCGCGGGATGTCATCAAGAAACGCGGCATTCGCCAACCCTTCGTTGAGCGTGAAGGCCATCTTATAGCCATGCTCTTTAGCCAGGTTTAACGTTGTGCCATTGGCCGCACCGTAAGGCCAGACCCACGCGCGCGGTGATTTCCCGGTCACCGATTTGATCTTGTTGGTGATGAGAGAGATATCCGCGTTTATACGGCGCGTGTACTGTTCATCCGTTTCGTAAGTGCCGGTTTTCTTATCATACAGGCGGTTCGCCACCGCCGGTTCTTTACTTCCCTGCGGGTTGGCTTGTGCACCGAAATGCGAATTCCAGGTGTGCGCACCGACTTCCACCAACGGTGATTTGCCCATCTCTTCGACCATTTTCCAGGTGGCGAATTTATCTCGCGCCGTCATTAAGCCACCAAAATCGACTTTTTTGTTGGCGGGAGCATCAACCCAACTCCCCACCGGCGCCCAGAGCGCAGGCCAGTTATAGGCTTTCAGCAGCGGCCAGACGCGGGTATAAAAACTGCTATATCCGTCATCAAAGGTGAGTAATACCGCTTTTTCCGGCAACACGATTTTACCGTCATGGGCGTCCAGGATTTGCTGCACGCTGATCGGGTTATAGCCATTATCACGCAGCCAGGCCATTTGGTCGCTCAACGCGCTGGTCCGCACAGAAAGATAGCGCTGGTCGGCGGCACCATCCTCGACATCGTGGTAGCCGAGCACCAGGAAGCTATTTTTCGGCCACGGATGATCCGCCGTCAGCGGCGTTCTCTCTGCGGGAGGAACGTAGCGAGGCGTTGTATTGTGCGCGCTACTGCACGCGGTAATCATCAACCAGCCAGCGATTAATGCGCTAAGCCACAGGCATCTTTTCAGCATGAACAATCCTTAAAACCTGACATTTAAATCGAAAGCGAGGGAGATATTCCGCTCACGTTTACCGTCGTAGGGGCGTTTATCCCAAATCAGCATCACCCCGCCATCTACGACGTTGTTCCATTTGAGCCGTTGTCCGTATCCCACCTGAACGATGGCACCAGCGTCCTGGCCTTGCTGCCAATAGCCACCTACGCCAGCCAGACCTTGCTGCGTCCACACGGTGTCATAATGGCGGTAAAGAACCTGCTCCGCGCTCAGACCAGGTACCACGGAAAAATCACTCTTCGGGTTGTAATACGGCACATTCTCTTTGGTGTTGGTGCTCCCGCCGATGCCCGGGGTAAAGTCCAGGGTGAAGCGCGGCGTTGTCCACATGCGCTCTTTTCCGCTGAGTCCGTATTCGATGCGATCGTTACCATCTGAGAAATGTGATGCGGCAAACGACAGTTGATATTCACGTCGTTCGTTTTGATACCAGCGAACAAACATATCGCCGCCGTTGGCATACACGCCGCTACGCAGCGCGCGCAGTGGCGTATTACGCGACAAGCGCTCGGCCGAACCGCCTACGCGCCAGTTGTCATTGAAGTCATGCCAGCCGGAAAGACGACCGCCAATTTTCTGACCATCGCCATAATTTCGGCCAGAGACTTCCATTTCTGCCCAGTAGTCGCGGGAAGTCCATTCCGCCCCTGCCGCCAGATCGCGGCTGATGCCTTTACCTTCCTCAAATTCGCCAGTAGCAAAGTTGAATCCAGTAAACAATCGCCAGTTGTCGTTAATTGGCGGACTGTAAATGGCAGTATTGATGTTGAAGTCATTCTTACCGCTGACCGGGCTATCGGACGAGATCCCTTGTGTGCCGCTAATGCGCACTTCCGACATTTTGTGGACATCACGAATACGCGCGAGGCGTAGCGTCGCTTCATCATCCGGGCTACGAGCAATGACATCATCCGTCAGTTCATCGGCCTGCCTCCATTCCTGGAGATCCAACGCAACATAAGCCTGCTGACGTTCCAGTTCCAGGTTACTTGGCTCAATCACTTCCGCCAGCTTCAGCTCTTTCTCCGCCGCATGCGGCAAGCCACGCGCTTCAAGAACGGAGGCATAAGATATGCGCAGCCCCTGGTTACCTGAACCTGTTCGCGCCAGATGCTCTGCGAGCTTTTCAGCCTCAGGTAGTTCATTGGCAGCAATATAATATTGCGTCAGCATCGACTGTCCGAGCAGCCAGTTATCGTTAGGCTGTGGCGTTGGCGAACCATAGATGCGTCGCAGGTACGGACTCTCTTTGATTAAGTTTTCGGCCTGTTTTTTAGCGGCATCAAAGTTTTCATTATCGATATGCGCGTAGAACAGATCCTGTTGATCCTCAGGACCAAGCGGCGTAACGGGAATCGGTCCATTCGGGTAGTAGATGCTCATCAGCATCGCTTCGGTTTTTTCTGGCTGGCGTTCGCTTAACCATGCCGATGCTACCCAGCGTTTTGCGTAGTTTGGCACTTCGCCGCTCGCAGAAAGCGATTCGTATTCCTTAATCACTTCAGACGTTCGCTTACGAACCAGCAAAGCCCCCATGCGGTCAATTCTCGCCCGACGGACATCATTCTGCGCGGATGGCTCATCCTTCCAGGCAGCCAGCAACTGGTCATAGCGGGCCAGCGCTTTATCCGCCACGATAAACCGCTCTTCTTCATTACGTGCAGACGTATAGGAGGAGCGTACCATTTCGGCGGCCGCATCAAGCTCAAGGCGGCGCTTCACAGGATCTGCCGTAGGCACTACCTCCGCCATATTTAAGGCGGGTCCGGAAACACGGTTTGCTGACAGAGCAGACAGCAGCGTAGATTTTGCATTTTTGTTGCCAGGATCAACGTCATCCGCCTGGCTGGCAACCAACAGCGCGTCCCAGTTTTTTCCCTGAGAATGATATACGTAGGCAAGTAGCGCATCGGAGTCAGCACCCGGATGTGCCTGTGCCCATTTATTCGCTTCAGTAAGGGCTTGCTGATTGTAGCGAGCATCTGCCAACGTCATTATCCAGCCGGTGCGTACGTCAACGTTGTCAGGCTCTTCCTGTAAAACGCTTTCCCATACCGCCAATGAATCATTCCAGTTTTTCTGGTTACGGTACGCACGTGCAGCGGCGACTTTGCCGCGCGCAGGCACATCCATCTGCCCACGATAGCGCTGCCAGATTTCAATAGTGGCTTTATCGTTGTTATCAACCCAACTGGAAACTTGCAGCCAGTCGGCAACCTGATTTGGCGTTAGCGCGCTTTGCTTTCCCTGATCCTCTAGATAACGCAATAACGGTGCACTATTACCACCCCGCGCTTCAATAACCAAAGCGTCATAATCTGATGTCGCTGCAGAGATTTGCATAGGGAAAAGAACGCTTGCCGTAAATAAACAGCTTAAAGACTTAAAACGTTTAATGAAGTTGGCATGTCGACGCATACTTAACATATCTGCCCTTATAACTTACATCAGAGTAAAAATAAGCGTTTTCAATATATTACAGTCAGTTACTTACGATACCCGACCATGTAAGATGCAATGCCGCTTATTTTGCAATAGGGTTATGAAGCAATTAATTCTTTCGTCTTATTGACTACCCGCGCCTCGCCCTCTAATCGTGGGAAAGCAGGCGTAAACTCGAAAATTTTATCACTCAGCGTAGTTCGTGGCTATGCGATACGAAAACTCTTAGACAAAAAAGTATTTTAGACTAAATAATCCTAATACTCTTGGGATTGAATTCTGGATTTAGATTAAGTTTGCATGACGAAACCTTGTGACGATGATAACTATTGCTGGTTGGCATAGCTACACCGCGCAACTGTTTGCATGATAACTATTGTGTGCGGATAGAGAAAGTTCTGATAATAATGCCCCTGATAACAACAAAGATAACAATGTAAATAATATAACCTAATTTTAAGTTTCGAACAGGGTCGATAAAATGAAATTAAAGGTACAGTCATAAGCAGAACTAAGTACAGTAAAAAAAACAGTAAAAACCCAATAAAATCAAATGACTTCTTGACCTATCCTAGAAATCTACCAAAATTGGTATTTTGGTATCCGCCATAATACGTGCGCGAAGAATTGTGCATTGCTCAACTCGCTAAAGTATTTACCAACCTTGCGTATTATTGACAGTATCAACCACACCCCGTTTACCCTTACAATTTGAAAGCTTATTTACATTGAAAATAATTTATATACCCTAAATAATTCGAGTTACATGAAGGCGGCAAGTGAGTAAATCCCCAGGAGTTTAGCGAACTATGTGACTGAAGTGAGCTAGCGTAGCCAAGGTACATGCAGCTTAAAGAATGACGGGTATAGACACATAATTTTTTGCACTTACCTTCCCTCCAGCCTTTGAGGTAATTTGGACAAAGATGCCAATGGGAGCTGGTCAATGAAAATCGTTAACGCTGAAAAAAAACACATCCCCGCCATACGCGATATCTACGCCCATCATGTTAATCACGGTACCGGCAGCTTTGAAACTGACCCGCCGGATACCCGCGAGATGCAGGATCGTCTGGAAAAAATCCGCAGTCTGGGACTGCCATGGGTTGTCGCATTGCAAGAAGATAAGGTCATCGGGTATTGCTATCTCACCCGTTACCGCGAGCGTTATGCCTATCGCTATACCCTCGAAGATTCGATTTATATTGACCCGACGGCACAGCGTCAGGGGGTGGGAAAAGCGTTGCTACGCCATGTAATTGAGTGGGCTGAAACGCAGGGTTATCGGCAGTTGATCGCTATCGTCGGCGACAGCAATAATCAGGGATCGCTGAAAGTCCATCAGCAGGCCGGATTTACGAAAATAGGTACGCTGACGAACATTGGATTCAAGCATGGGCTCTGGCTTGATACGGTATTAATGCAACGCAGCCTGGGTACAGGTAACAGTACGCTACCAGCGGATTTCGATGCCGCTATTTAACATTGCTAAGGGATGACTTCAGGATACTGTCTTCTGGTAACCCTCAGACAAACAGAACCACAATCAGGTATAACGTAGCTATTATATAATTCTACGTTTTTCAGCTCGTTAGAACGAAAAAAGCACCCGAACGTTAATGAACGGATGCTTTCTAAATAGAATAACTCAGTTTTACTTAGCGGGCGGCCCCGCCTGGTGCGCCAAAGGCATCACGGGGCAAACGTCTTTTCAGCCCGAAGATGTTTCATCCCTGCGCGTGATATTTCGCCAAATCCCCCCCGACAGTCTCAGATTTTCAGGCCCGCTATTCAGGATTTGGGTTACACATTTCAGGTAATTGTCTTTCCAGCGCTCAATAAAAGAAGACTGGCTTTCGAACCTCTGCGGATCGACCATTTTCTCCAAAACAAAATGGATGCGCCCGTCTCGCCACACCGGAACACCAAATACGGTGGGTAAGTGCATTTTCCAGGCAAGTCGAGAGCAAAAGGTGGAGTAGGTAATCTGCTGGCCGAAAAAGTCGATAGTCGGCGCGCTCAAATTCAGCGCGCCGTCGATCGCTACAACAAGCGACTGCCCACTATGTAAGGTCTGTATGCAGGCCCTGACCACGTCCGCTTCGCTTTTGTCACTAACCGAAATCAACCGCTCACCGTAGCCCCCTTTGAGCACGCCAGGCGTGGAAGCCACCCATTTACTGTTCATTTCCAGCAAGGAGAGGATCATCGGCCCGGCATACATTGCGCCCATATGAGCCGATACAACAATGCAACCACGCTTATCGAGCTGCAGCCGTTGGAAAAACTGCTCGACATGCGATATATCGGCCAACCGATACATCGGTTCGTCGGCCTGCTCTCCACGGCATTCAAGCCAGTCGAGGAGATAATTATCGGCAAGATACCCCCACTTCGCCCGGCGTTCCCATTCATCGCGCTCGATACCGGACTGTCTGCCGGCAACTTCCCATGCCCAGTCAAGGCGCTCAGGCGGTAGATTAACGGCAGATATTTGCCCATCAAGCGCCAGCAGCCCCTCTTCGAATGACTGAGGCAGATGGCTTGCTCTGGCCTGAATATAGTGCTCAAAGACGCTTTCCGCTTCGCTTGTTTTCCCCGCCTGTAACAACGCCGCCGCGGCATAACGGTTCCATTTACTGGTCGCCCCTTTTTCCCTTGCCAGTTGTACAAACTCATCGCTGGCAGCAGCGTATTGCCCAACCTGGCGCAGTGCTCGGGCATACATGGCTCTGACATAAGGAAGATCAGGATGAGTCGCGAGCGACTGCTGCAGTAACGGAATGGCTTTCTCATTCTGACCCGTTCTGATTAAGGCATCGGCATACAGGGTCACGATCCGTAAATTATCAGGGTTAAATTGCAGGGCATGACGCCAATGCTCAGCGGCCTGAAGTTTCGCTTCCCGGCTGCGACCGGATTGATAGTAGGCAAGCCCCAGGCTACGACGCAGCGCCGCACCATCCAACCCACGGGCTAATGCGGACTCCCCAGTCTGAATGGCTTCCTGATATTTACCGACAGCGCACAGCGTATCAACCGCCAGCCCCGCCGACTCCTGGCTTTCTAACACGAAGAAAGGGAGCAATGCGCGGGCCAGATCATGATCTTCTGGTAGGCGGCTTTTATTTAAGAAACGGAGGCAGGTCTCAATCATATCTCCCCGCGGGGGAACTTCCTGCGCCTGTGTTCTGGCCAACGAGATTGCCTGTAACTCTTTATCCACCAGCGTCAGGCTGCGCAGATGGAGGGCAAAAATTTTGCTATTGCCCGAAAAAGCGAGCCATGCCCGCTCGGCTAAGTCAGCAACAGTCGCATATTGTTTACTCTTAAGCAGCACGCTTGCGACCAGCAGGACATCCTCCGGCTGGCACATATTCACCGCCAGCAGTTTGTTAACCACCTGTAGTACAGCGTCCCGATGATGTGATGCCAGCGGCGAAATAACCCAGCGTCGCAATAAATCACGGCTATTCTTTGCCGTCAGCACACGGTCGGACAACAAAGTCAGCGCGGCATCTGTTTCATCTTTACGCAAACACGCGATAGCGAAGAGAAGAATGTTTTGCTCATTTCCAGCACTATCTCGTACTTTTTCGGGATGCTGACCGAAATAGTGACATAGCCCCTCCCAATCCTCTTGTTTGAGCAGGGTGGTTGGCGATATTTTTTTACATGTAGAGTGCAAGTTCATCGTATTTCCTTACTCCGCCTTATTCACGCATCCGCCTGATGGTTATCAGGAGAGAAGTCACCAGGTACGCGATGCCCAGCAACACGAAGAACAGTAACCACTTTGTTCCATCGGCATAGCGAGTGGTGTCAGACACCACCATCGGTTGAGAAATGATCAGCAAATACCGTCTCTCACGTAGCGCTTGAAGCTTCCCTTGCTGTAAGGTCTGCAAGGCAGATTCCCAGCGTGTTTTGGCGATCTCACTCTGCAGGCGAAGATCTTCAAACAGGGACAGACTTTCTGAAGAACCTTGCGACCCTAACTTATTTGACAGGCGGTTACGTTGTTCGCCGATCTGCTTTTCCAGGACCTTGATTTTGGCCGACAGGCGAGGAATAAGGGGGTTCTGATCCAAACCATTAGCCATTAATTGCGCGTATTCCGCTTTCGCCTCCGCCAACTGCGTTTCAAAGCCAGCAATTAATTGATAAATCGCGGTCACGGTTTCCTGCGGTTCAATATCTTTCTGTATATGCTGTATTTTTAGCAATTCAAGCCGAGCGGCCCCCAGATTTTCCTGGGCCGATTTAACATCGTTTTCCAGCCATAAAATCCGTTCCTGCTGCATCCGCGCTGAAACGGTATTAACGTGCTGTTCAGCAAAAGCCAGAATGCGCTGGGCAAAAAACTCAGCCTGTTTCGCACTCCGCGCCTTGACGTTTAAACGCAGCATGCCCTGTTGAATATCGACAGCAACCGAGACTTTCGATAAATAGTAACGATAAGGATCATCATTAATACCCAGCGGCGCGTGGTAGCGGGAAAATAATGCGATATCGTCTTGCGCGAAATAAGATAAAAAACCGAGCTCTTTTTCCATCCGCTCCATCATTTCTTTCGAAAGTATAAACTCGCGAACCTGAAAGCCCTCCGACATCTCATTGCCTGCACCAAAGAAAGCTGTTCCAGAAAAATTATCCTGGCTGGCATCAGTTTGCACAATAAAGGTAGCATCCGCGCTATAAAAACGCGAAGTTAATAGCCACGACATAAGCATAATAACCAGCAGCGGCAAAGCAATATAAAGAAAGAGCCGACGTAGCGATTGTTTGGCTTGCTGAACACGTCGCTCTTTAATAACCAATGACGCTCTACGGACGGAATCAGCATCCGTCGCGGACCACCCGGCGTCTGGGCGATGATGACTTTTCGCATCGGCCGTTTTTTCCGTCTGGCGAAGGGCGCGTTCATTCTCTTTTTGTTGTAGTCGCGAGGCTCGGCTTTCTTCTGCTACCTTCGCCCTTTCCTCTTTCCATTTTTTAATACGTTCTGAATTTTCCACACTCTATCCGTATATTTTCTAATTATATATCAAAGGAATAATCATCAGTTTGAATCGTCGCCTGATTTGACTGATATTGTTCAAAAAGCGCAGATGCTTGTGCTAAATCTTCACACATCGTAATTTTTCCATGCAGCAGTACGCCAAACGCATGACAGTGTTCTTTAATAAGCCGAGGGTTGCGCGTTAGCACAATCAACCCTTTCTGTTGCAGCTCATAAGCTAGTGCCGCCTGCATACGCAACTGTGTGGCATTATCCCCGGTGTACAGCTTGTCATCGGCAATATAAAGGCGGCAGGGAAGCAGTAAATTAATGGCAAATGCCAGATGCGCTTTCATCGTGACAGAATATTCACTCACCCTGTCGGTATAGCGCTGTTCAAGCTGGGTCAATTGATAGCAGAAATGTGAAAATTCATCGCCATCCAGGCCATAAAGACTGGCCATCATGCGCGCATTCTCTTCGCCGGTTAACCCCGGCAGAACAAAAGCATTTGCCCCCAGTGGGAGCGCATCACCCCGTAGCCCAATAAAATCCCCTTCATCAGGAGCATCTATACCGCACAGCAATCGGGTTAGCGTCGTTTTGCCTGAACCAGGGGCCGCCAGAATACCGATATGCTCATGGTAATCCATGACAAAATCTGTTTTATCAAGGACCACCCGCGGGCCCTTATCAGACTCAAAATAGCGTGTACAACCTAATAAACCGAACACGAACGCGTCTCTCCTGAAGCTAAAGTCAGTGATTTTCAGTGTCACAAATCAGGTGAAAAATGATGCCCGCGAGGAATAACGTTGCGGAAAATGCCAGAGGGTAAAGAGGTTCAAGGTACAAGGAGTTATACCCCTCAAACATTCCTTCTCTGACTATCTCATTAGCATGAAGTAGAGGGTTCCAGCTGAATATGCTTAATAATGAATAGGGCAATTCATTCGCCGTATAAAAGACAGCTGAAATCAAAAACATCGGTCTTAGCACTACAGGAACGGCTTTGTAGACCAGCGGAAACCGTTCAGACAGTGCGTCACAAAAGTAACCAAACGATAATCCCAGAAGCCATGCGATAACCATCCCTTCAAAAATCAGGATCGGTTTCTGGGCTTCCCAACGGGAAAAGATAAGAAAGTTAATTAATGAAACAATAATATAAATGATAACCGCATTAACAAATTCGACTGCGGCAAGAGCAAAAATCACATGTCTTTTCTTAACCTGCGAGACAACCGCCAACGATGTAAAGAATGAACGGGTGCGCATGGTTGCGGTAATGGTATAACGAAATAACAGATACGGTAATATACCTGCAATAACAAAGCTGATATCGTCAGTGAATATTGGCACGATGCGATTTAAATATTGAAAAGAAATAACGGTAATGGTTATCCATACCAATGGTACGGCCAGCACCATCATATAGTTTAGCAAATTACCGTTATAGCGTGTTTTGATATCGCGTGACATTAACAAAATGATTAACTCACAGACGGTAATGAGTTTCATAAAATAATAAGTATTATTTTTCAAAATATTCATATGGCGACGTTAGAAAGAATTAGAGCCGCGGATCAAAAAGCTATCGAATGCGGCTTTCACCTTAGCGAAATCAGTCAAAGAGGCGTTCGAGATATAGATAACATCGCCATCTTCCACCCGCATGGCCTGTGCTAAAAACACCGAGTCAGGTTGGCTCATATCGACATGATAGATATTCAGCTTACGCATCTGCTGTTTCGCCTGTTCCGCTTCGTCATGCTTATACAGAAAAACCGCCTGCGGATCGGCAAGATTGTCGTTTAATCCTTTCGCCAGCGCCAAAGCATCCACTACGCTGGAATGACGCTGAACCAGAGCATGTTTCCCCTGAACACCCGCCGCGCCGAGCACATTAACATACTCGGTCACTTGACGCAGAGTGATACGGTCATCCGGCTGTAAGACAATATCCAACCCGGGATACTGATAAATATCTGACAGTCGCGCATTGAAATAATGCTGCTGGCGCGTCACGTGAACTTCCATCATCTCTGCGCTGGTATTTTCTACTGCCGCCGCCGTTGCCAAAAAATGACTAAGACGATTCATACTCTGTTCGAGAGGGTAGCGACCCGTTTTCCCGCTGCCCTCGACCGTCACCATGGCTCCGGTGCGGGCGGTAAGCGTCACCAGCACCTGAGGATTCAGGACAACGCGCGAAAGTCGCTTTCTGATCTCTTCAGCCAGTTGTGTCACATCCAGCCCGGTAACCGGAATGATCCCGGCATAAGGCACCTGAACGATATTACCGTCAGTCACAAGAATATTTTCAAAATCCGCCCGGTCGCCGCTCGCGTTATTGGATAAATACCCCGCCCCGCCCGAGGATAAAATAGTGATATGCAGCACATCGCCTTTAGCCAAAGAGGTCCAGTGCCAATTATTTTGGGCAAAGACCGGATCGACAATAGTTTTCGGCACAGTATCGGCATCACTCAGTTTTAATGTCGGTGTGACTTCAACCAGATGATAATGAGGATCGTCCTGATTAATCAGGCTGGATTTAAATACCGCCCTGGGAATAGTGCATCCCGAAAGCAGAAAAAAAGTCGTTAATAATATAATAATTTTTTTCATAACTTATTTTATAAATGAAATAGCTGAAAAAATGCTGCCCATTAATTAACGAGGCTGAGAGGCAATGGTTTGTACAAACGTTCCCACCATATGTTCCACGGTGAAGCGTTCTTGTAAAAATGACTGCGTCTGTTGGCAAATACCGGTTCTGCTGCGCCATAAATTGACCAACTGTTCTGCATAGCGGCAAGCCTGGTCAAGATTGACCGTCTGTGCATCATCAAGAATGAAACCCGAAACACCCTCAATAAAGCATTCTGCCGATCCACCTGCAGGGGTTGAAATCACCGGCACCCCGACCATTTGTGCTTCAATGAGCACATTGGGTAGCCCTTCATAACGCGAAAACAAAATGAATACGTCCATTTTTTGCAGCCAATACCCCACGTCACGCGAGACGCCAACGAATAGTATTCTCTCCAGAATCCCCAACTGTTCGGCGCGTTTCTGCGCTTCAGCGCGCAAATCACCATCGCCTACCAGCACAAAGCGTGTGGCGGGGTGGTGCTGTAAATAGCGTGCTGCAAAATCAATCCATGCAAAAGGGTTCTTATCGCCTACAAAGCGGAAAACGCCACCAATAGTCGTGTCCGCATCCTGTGTTTTTTGCGTAAACTGCTGCCAGATTTTATGTGGCACCTCAGAAGAGGGTTCGGTAGATGGCGGTAAGACGCCGTTATATACAACCTGGAAGTGCTTCGCCTCCAACTTTAGCCAGTCGGCATAATGGCGGGTCACACAATGGTTGTTACTCATAAAATCAACGCCAGGCACGACCGCCAGCGCCTGGTAGAGAGGCTCATATTCCGGCTTGAACAGACGCTTTCTCACCACCGGCGGTAAGCCACGTAATCCCAGCTGAATTCTGGGCACGCCAGCAATCAGCGCTGCAAGCGCAATCATCAGACAAGCGCCATCCTGCCAAACGGAGAGATAATCCAGCTTGCGCTCGCATAAGTGGGGGACCAGATGCTTGATACCGTAGTTACACACCGGCGGCAGATGAGAGAGCAATAAGCGCAACTCCGGAGATTCTATTGTCGCATCGTCAAAGAAGTTTCCGGTAATCTTCGCGATTTCAAGCACCTCGACCTGTTCTTCCAGCACTTCTTTCAGGAAAAAGTCTTGCCTGAGTTCCGGTGCCAGGGAGCGAATAATGAGCTCTACCGGCTCTTCTACTTTCAGGCCGCCAATTTTCCCCTGTTGCCGATATTTTCTGGCGATCTCAATAGCCAGCCTGGAAATCTGACGCTCTGCACCGCCGCTACCTAGCGAGCCTGTACAGAGCGCAAGGCGACCAAAAGATCCGACGGGAAGCTGCCGCGGCTGACGATTTCGATAGAACAAGATGGCATGCTTCATTGCAATAATACGGGTGTTGGTTCCCACAGGGATCGCTTCCCCTTCAAGGCGTTCAAGCAAATCGCAGATCTTATTTATTTTGCCTAAATAATTGTTATATTTTTTCTGCACGCCGGTGCTAACCTTTTTAAGAATTAGCTGCGCATCTTTGGCTAGCCCCGTATTATATAAACGACGCGCATACTCATAACGCGCTTCATCATTGTTTTGTGCAATCAGCGTTTCGTAGAGAGCGTATGCACGCGCCGTTTCATTGAAATCATGAAGAAATTCTGCTTTTTTTAGCATCGCTAATGAAGTTAAAGCCTCAGCCGGTAATTCGCTGTCAATTAACGCAACAGCTTGCGCAAGCTTCTTCTCTTGTTTCAATGTTAAAAGCGTTTTCCCTAGCGCAGCTAACTTTTCTTCCTGCGTAATCATTACGACTTCCCTGATGTATTTTTTTGTAATGCGGTTATGCAGGTCGAGATCTGCCTTGTCACCGGCTCCGTTGGTCCATTCACTTTCTCCAGTCGCTGCCAATACTGCAAAGCCTGGGTGTAGTCGCGTAAATGCATTGCGTTTAATGCGGCATATTTCAAGGCATAGGCATTTTCACTATCAAAAACGAGTAATTTTTTCGCATAATCTAGATGTTCATAAGACGCGATAGTGCTACCGCCATCCTTCAGTGACTCATTAAATAATCTGATAATTTGCTTATATTCACGCATCAGGCGAGAAACATCAGGATCAATTCGTTTCAGGCTAATCAATACAGACAATGCTTCATCCAGACGCCCTTCAGTTTTCTTCTGGCGTACATATTTAAGGGCTCTGGTTGCAACATTGCGACACTCTTTCTCAAACAGCTCGTTCATCGAGGCATTCTGGAATGATGGAGAAATGCTCATGACGTTAGCAATCAAATCAATGAGGAACGGAATGTCGTTAATATGACGTATACTGCGTAACATAATCGACTGCAGGCTGGTAATATTCGAATTACGAATCAAGGTCATATGGGCTAACGTGCACGCGTCTTTCCAGGCACCAAGATTCACCAGCGTTCTTGCACAATATACGGTGCTAACGGGATCGAACTCCAGAAGTGGCCACACTATTTTCGCCCCTGCCAGGATATTTTCATAATCCTCACGCTCATACATTTCTCTTAATTTCTCGCGCCATGCCATTTTAACTTCATTATTAAAGCGAGAAATACGTGCATGGGGATAAACCATAAATGCAGAGTAGCTGTAGACCAGCGAAGTACTCAGTGAGACAAAATCATCAACCGAATGTAGCGACAGCGCAGTATTGTTCCATGCCTCAAAAACGTCGTGGAGTTTATCTTTATACGAGGTGCTAAGCGCCTGATGATAGCTCATATTCTTGATACAGAAAGCTGTGCGGATAACGAGACCGGTATCATGAATCGTCGACAATACCGTCAGCGCAAATTCTGACTCATGGCGGAGTAGCTGCTCGAGCGCATGCATGAAAATCAATTCATCACTGAATTTGATTGCCAAAGATAACGCTGTTTCCATAAACGCATCATTTAGGCGCTGCGATTGAATGCCGGCATGGAAAGCTTCGGAGAATGCGTTGCCATCATTGAAATATTGCGTGCTGCTCAGGAAATTAACCCATCCGCTTTGGGTTTCAGGATTCAATAACAGTACACGTTTCCAGTATTGATATGACTTATCAAACAGCTTTAAAGCATCGGCTGAGCCGGCGGCAACGGTAAGGACTTCTTCATCTTCAATTTCATTGGAAAGCATCATCTCGGCCGTCGATAAGGCTTCCCGCCAACGCGCTAATCCATGCAGAGACCTCAGCCGACAACGTAATGTACTGTCCGTCGTACCGATAATTTTCTCAACATCACTAATATCCTGATAAGCCTGTTCATAATAACCTAAACGGCTGAAGATTACGGACCGAAGTTGGATTAGAACAGGCTCTTGCTGCTGATTTCTTAATGCGGCAAAAAGTTGCTGTGATGCAGTAATAATGTCGCCATCGGCAAGCAGCTTAGTGATCGATAGGGTAATCTCACGTATTTGGTCCTGTTTCTCTTGTCGCCCCTCATCAAGATGATGATTAGTATTATTGATCACTCCCTTAAAAATAGCCGCAACGATCGCATCACCAAACATGTCGGTATAATGAGTAAGATCGTCGCCATTTTTTTCCAGGGCTCTTTTCTGTCCCCACTTTTCCATCAAATTTGTCGGATTAACGCAGGGAATATCCATCCTGGTGGCGATGGTCTCGACATTTTTAATCAACCGACTGCGGGACTGAATGACGGTTCCAGCACGAGTCACGGCATCAACATGGGTCATAAACATAACGCGATCGCGACCAAGCAGCTGAACGATTTCCATCATATCCTGTTCGATAGCATGCTCATCCATCTGCTCGACATTGATATTGCTTAATAAGGCACGATCGTCTTCCGACATTCCGGCAAAACAGGGATCGTCTTTGAGATAGGCCAGCAGTTTGTGTTGATTTCCTTGCGTGGCCAGCGACCAGTACACACGCGCCCGCTCTGTTTGGCTAAAAAACTCATAGAAATGACGAGTTAAATAATTTATTTGTAAGCAGAACCCATAGGCCATAATCTTCTTCTGACTTGAAATCTCAACGATATAGAAATCAGAACGACTATGAATGTCGGTGTTTGAATAATTTACGGCAGGTCTAAAAATAAAAGGCCGGACCTTTTCAGGAATATCTATCAAGCCTAAAATAAAACGAACCTGCTGTAATGCCTCGCTGCTTGTATGCGTAAAACCATATATTCTTTTAAAATTAGCCTTGAAATTAAAATAAGGCTGAGCTCGTTTTACCGGACTCACAATACGGCAACTACCAATGGCTGTAAGCGTAAACATCCCTGACGATTTCATTAAATTCATCCACGTGAAAGGAAAGTGAGTAGTTTTACTCAGGAATACAAAGCAGTCTTTTTATCGATATACCATTTTAGAGTCTGCTTAAGTCCTTCTTTGATATCAAACTCAGGCTCATATGAAAGAAATGTTTTTATTCTGGTAATATCTGCCTGACTATGCTTAACGTCACCGTCACGAAAATCTTTATAAATTGGTTCAGCACTAATTTGTTCGTCCCGCCATAAATTCAACCCATCGCGGATGAGATAATAAAGCTCATTTAGCGAAGTTCTGTCTCCAACAGCCACATTATAGATTTTATTTTTTGAGGCTAAATCATTAGTCGTTGCTGATAATAAATTGGCCTGAATCACATTTTCTATATAGCAAAAATCCCGGCTTGTTGAACCATCGCCATTGATATAAATTGGTTCATCTTTAAGAAGCGATAGTATCCAGCGAGGAATGACTGCAGAGTATGCTCCGTTAGGGTTTTGGCGGCGGCCAAATACATTAAAGTAGCGCAGGCCAATAGCGTTAAAATCATAGCTGCGAGCAAACACCTCGGCGTACAATTCATTGACGTATTTTGTAACCGCATACGGGCTTAATGGCCGGCCGATCCGGTCCTCAATTTTAGGTAAATCGGGATGGTCACCATAAGTACTACTGCTTGCGGCATAGGTGAAACCAGATACATGTGCATCTCTCGCCGCCGTCAACATATTTAAAAAACCATCAATGTTAGCGCTATTTGTCGTGATAGGATCCTGCAAGGAACGTGGTACGCTTCCCAGAGCGGCCTGATGTAAAACGTAATCGACATTCTCACAAACAGCCTGACAATCGGCAAACGACCGGATATCCCCATGAACAAAGGTAAACCGCGACCATTGTTCTTCACTGACAGCGGCACGCACATCCTCTAAATTATGTTGATAGCCAGTTGAAAAGTTATCCAACCCAATTACTGTTTGATTTAAATAGAGTAGTTCTTCTAATAATCCAGAGCCGATAAAACCTGCTACGCCAGTAATAAGCCAACGTTTTGGTTCAAGAACGAGTTGTATTTTTAATTCATCATAGGCTGTCATGATTATAACCTCACATCTGACTGCTCAGGCGAAAGGATATACTTCAAATCATAAAGCACATGTTTATCTTTTCCAAAGCCACGAATATCAGTACTCCCCATCTTCTTAAACTGCTCATGGCCAACGGCAACAATAATGGCATCATAAGAAGCCGCCTTGATTTCCGATACAGGTATAATCCCGTATTCCTCTTCGACTTCCTCAGCATCCACCCAAGGGTCAAAAATATCAACATTACAGCTGTAATTGCCCAACTCTTTTACAACATCGATAATGCGGGTATTCCTGATATCCGGGCAGTTTTCTTTAAAGGTGAACCCCAGAATCAGAACGTTAGAACCCTCAACATTAATCCCTTTTTTGATCATGGCTTTGATCAACTGTCCCGAAACATAGTTACCCATATTATCGTTCAGTCGACGACCCGCGAGGATAATTTCCGGATAGTAACCGATGCCCTGAGATTTATGAGTCAGATAATAGGGATCGACGCCAATGCAGTGACCACCAACCAGTCCAGGACGGAATGGCAGGAAGTTCCATTTACTTCCCGCTGCTCGCAGTACGGCTTCAGTGTCAATCTCTAATCGGTTAAAGATAATCGCCAATTCATTTACCAGCGCGATATTGAGATCGCGTTGGGTATTTTCAATCACCTTTGCCGCTTCCGCGATCTTAATGCTTTCCGTTTTGTACGTTCCTGCCGTGATGATCTGTCGATAGATCTCATCAACCAGACAGGCCGTTTCTGCAGTTGAACCTGAGGTAATTTTCTTGATAGTTGTCAGACGATATTTTTTATCGCCGGGATTGATGCGCTCTGGGCTATATCCGACAAAGAAGTCTTTGTTAAATGTCATCGCTGACATACGCTCAAGGATCGGCACGCATTCTTCTTCAGTACACCCTGGATATACCGTAGATTCATACACCACGATATCCCCCGGTCTCAGTACTTTGCCAACAGTTTCACTTGCCATAATCAAAGGGGTGAGATCTGGTTGCTTATAATCGTTGATCGGCGTCGGGACGGTAATGATGTAAAAATTGCATTCTCTGATTTCATCAATTGATGAGGTAAACGTCAGATGGCGAGCATCACGTAGCTCTTCTTCTGTGGTTTCGAGATTGACATCGATCCCTTCTTTTAGCTCGAGTATACGTTTATGATTAACATCAAAACCAACCACCTGGCGAATTTTCCCAAATTCAGCAGCCAATGGTAAGCCAACATACCCGAGTCCAATAATGGCAATTTTTACATCATCTTTGCTGATCATTACTGATAAGTCCCTTATTTAATAATTATTAACTTTAAATAAATCCCAGATGTTTTCTGGAACGCTACCGCCCCTGACGTTCTTAGCCAGCGTATCTATTCTTATCGAAATCACGACAGTTTCTAGTCTAAGCAAGGCTAGAAATTTTATATTTCCTAATTTTAGTTAAATGAAGGTCGTATGCAGTATCCGTTCTAAAACAACAATTAAAGATCGGATCTTTAATTGTAATTCTTTATGAGAAAACGCATAGTTTTTTATTCTGGCAATAGAAGATATCGAGGGTCTCGCACGCCAAATTTAAGGGCGATCTCTTTTCTCCAACGATACAATGTTGACGGCGAGTTCATAAATCTATCCTGAAGCTCCTCCATACCGCTTTCGGTTAAGAAGTACTTCATCTTCATGATATCTTTGTTGCTAATCTTAAAGTTACATTCCCTTCGCCCTGCCGTTATCTTGTCACCATTTCGTCGATATAGGCTTATTTTCTTAATCATCTCCGACACAGGTGTTGAGGTATCGAAAACAGCAATAACATTTTTGATATTATCCAGCCAAAAAAGAGCCAAAGGCATCAACCGTGAGCTGGAAATGATGATTATAATTTTATTGATATCTTTATTCCGTGAGAAAAAAACCAAGGTGCTACGTAAGCTATATTGATTAAGATTCACGAATAAATAATTTCTTTCGTTTGTAATCAGTGACATTTCATCAATAACACTAGCGGCACCACCCCCAAAGTAAATATCATTAGGTGGCCAGAAATGTTGATACTTCATGAAGCCTCCATAACCTCAAAAAACTCTATTTCATCCATGGAAAGGTAAGTGCGTACTTTTAAGCACACCGACCCTCTAAAAAATACCTAACAATCGAGTAATTAATTTTATTAATATTGCTAAATACATGAGATGAACTTTTACACAACAAGGATGTGATATCAACCCCTCGGCATTCATAGCTAAAAACTATCAATTATTCATTCTTAGATTTGAATTACTAATGGATATCGGCATTTTAATGCGATTATTGGTTGTATTATTAGTACCACCTGTGAAATCGCACTTTCATCTTTTATTCAAAATGAGAAAATTCTCAAAACACAAGGAAACATTTTCTTACAAATTACCAGCATACATACTGGGGTTAAAGGTAGCCTGACTGAATTGTCACCCATGTCTCTACCTTTAAATTCTTAGCTATACCGTGTGAGATTTTAATCAGTACAACTGAAGTCTATCTAACTATATTTGCTATATTTTTCAACAACAATGACAGAATATACACAAGGCTAACGAACCCCCGGCATAGCAAGCATTCAAAATGGTACAAAGTACTAAAGTAATTCGTATATTTTTGTGTATCTACATAATTTCGTGACCGGATAATGAGAACAAAACTAGTCACTTTAAGAAATTATTACTAATGATAAAACTCCTGAAGATATTTTTAACAAAATAGATGTCCACCATGTTTATCCAGGTAAAATCCTACCAAGTCTAAACCATTTAAAACCTGTTACTACCGATTAGAGAAAATTGACCTACGAAAAGGCCACATTACTTATTTATGAAGGATAACTAATCTTATATCGTGTTCAAAAAAGATAACTATGGAATTATAATCTAACAATTAACTACTTGACCTGTATTAGCGTTGATATATTTTCAGACAGACAATCAAACATACTCCTTAAAATTTCTTAAATAAATTCAATTGATTGATAGTTGATTTTTTGTACCACGGGGGAAATGCGATATTTAAGACACCAGTATCGCGAATTGTAAGGATTAACCAGCATATACAAAGCTCTACTATCCGAGAGCGTCAAAGATTTCTCTTTGGCCCCTGTGGATAGTTAGTTTCATATGAGGTATCTCCCGCCAGGGGGGCCTATCGTCTCCCACAATCGCTTTAGCCTGCATAGTCGTGCATTGAGTCTGTCTGACCGTTAAACAAAGAAACACATTGAGATTACGAAGGATAATTGAATCAGGAGAGTCAGTGAGAAGTAAGTCGTGGAGCGGGCGAAGGGAATCGAACCCTCGTATAGAGCTTGGGAAGCTCTCGTTCTACCATTGAACTACGCCCGCATTGGAGTGCGTAAGGGATTATAAACCTTACGCTCTTCTTGGCAAGGGACTAACTGACTGACTGGCGATTAATTCACCGTCAGCATTTTGGCTTACTGCCCTGCGGTGGCAAATAACGCAGCGGATCGATAGCCGTCGCCCGATAGCGGATCTGGAAATGCAGCCGCACCGTGGTCGCATCCGAGCTGCCCATCGTCGCGATCTTCTGCCCGGCTTTCACGTTTTGACCGTTGTTCACCAACATGGTGTCATTATGCGCATACGCAGTGATGTAGTCCTCACTGTGCTTAATCATAATGAGATTACCGTAGCCCCGTAGCTGATTACCGACATAAACCACCTTCCCGGCTCCGGCGGCATAAATCGGCGTACCGCGCGCAGCTGAGATATCAATGCCTTTATTGCCGCCGTCCGCGGTTGAATAAGGCAGAATCACTTTACCGCTGGCAGGCCACTGCCAGCAGCGCTGTCCTACCGGTGGCCAGGAGGACTGCGGTACGGACGAAGATGGTCTGACCGCCGCCGTTTTGGTTGAGGATTTCGTAGTTGTTTTGCCAGAGCCTGAACTGGTTTTCGCGCCGCCGCTGACCTTCAGCTTTTGCCCCACTTCAATGGTATAGGGCGGTGAAATATTATTCAGGCGTGCAAGCTCTTTTACGCTGGTCCCGGTGGCGCGCGAAATACGGTATAGCGTATCTCCCCGCTTCACGGTATACACGGAGCCGGAATAACTTCCTGTATCAGACGACTTGCTCCCGGAACAGCCTGCTAACAGCAGACCGACACACAGCAGCATCGCGATACTCAGGCCATTTTTCTTCAGGCGTCCTGCACTCAAAACAATACCTCGCAACATTTTCAGACGCTTTATCATAGCAGCCAGAAACCGGATGCCAAATCATATCGCGCAACGAAGCGTCGACTCTGGCATTTCACACCCTCTGTTAATCATTCTGACTTAATAGAGCATATAATGTGAATGCTTAAGATTGATGGTGGACGCTATGCGACAGGAACATGTCATTTTATTGAATGAGCAGGGCCAGCCCTGTGGAACACTGGAAAAGTATGCGGCGCATACCGCCACAACCCCCCTGCACTCTGCTTTCTCATGCTGGATATTTAACGAGCAGGGTCAACTGCTGGTCACCCGCCGTTCGCTGCACAAAAAAGCCTGGCCAGGCGTCTGGACCAACTCTGTCTGCGGTCACCCGCAGTTGGGTGAAACCACCGAAGCCGCTATTATCCGCCGGGCTTGCTTCGAGCTGGGTGCAGACATCGACTCGCTCAGCCCCGTGTATACTGATTTTCGTTATTGCGCCACGGATCCGAGTGGAATAGTGGAAAACGAAGTATGCCCGGTTTATGCCGCACATATCGTCAGCGAGCTACAGCTAAACCCAGATGAAGTGATGGATTCCCAGTGGAGCAATCTTGAGGATGTATTGAGCGGGATTGACGCGACGCCGTGGGCTTTTAGCCCGTGGATGGTAATGCAGGTTTCAGACGTTAAGGCGCGAGAGTTACTGCGCAAGTTTGCCAACGGGAATTGATTGCCTGACGGGGCTACGCCCATCAGGCCTACATAACGCATCGTAGGCCTGATAAGGCATCAGCCGCCATCCGGCATTTCACATCTTACTTAACCGGGCGCATTGCCGGGAACAGGATTACGTCGCGGATAGTATGGCTGTTTGTGAACAGCATAACCATACGGTCGATACCAATGCCCAGGCCCGCAGTCGGCGGCAGACCGTGTTCCAGAGCGGTAACATAGTCTTCGTCGTAGAACATCGCTTCGTCGTCACCTGCATCTTTGGCGTTAACCTGATCCTGGAAACGCTGCGCCTGATCTTCTGCATCGTTCAGCTCGCTGAAGCCGTTACCGATTTCACGTCCGCCAATGAAGAATTCGAAGCGATCGGTGATTTCCGGATTTTCATCATTACGACGCGCCAGCGGAGAAACTTCTGCCGGGTACTCGGTAATGAAGGTCGGTTGAATCAGGTGCGCTTCTGCAACTTCTTCAAAGATTTCGGTCACGATACGGCCCAGACCCCAGCTCTTCTCAACTTTGATGCCGATAGATTCCGCAATCGCTTTTGCAGAATCGAAGTTATCCAGATCGGCCATGTTGGTTTCCGGACGGTATTTCTGAATCGCTTCGCGCATCGTCAGTTTTTCGAACGGCTTACCAAAGTCAAAGACTTCTTCGCCGTAAGGCACTTCAGTCGTTCCCAGAACGTTCTGCGCCAGCGTACGGAACAGCGATTCGGTCAGTTCGATCAGATCTTTGTAGTCCGCATAAGCCATGTAGAGTTCCATCATGGTGAACTCTGGATTATGGCGAACAGAGATGCCTTCGTTACGGAAGTTACGGTTAATTTCGAATACGCGTTCGAAGCCGCCAACCACCAGGCGCTTGAGGTACAGTTCCGGCGCGATACGCAGGTACATGTCCAGATCCAGCGCGTTATGATGGGTGATAAACGGACGCGCTGCCGCCCCGCCAGGGATCACCTGCATCATCGGGGTTTCTACTTCCATAAAGCCACGACCAACCATGAACTGGCGGATACCAGCCATAATCTGTGAACGCACTTTAAAGGTATTACGGGATTCATCGTTAGAGATGAGGTCCAGGTAGCGTTGACGATAGCGCGCTTCCTGATCCTGCAGACCGTGGAATTTATCCGGCAATGGACGCAACGCTTTCGTCAGCAGACGCAGCTCGGTGCAGTGGATAGACAGCTCACCGGTCTTGGTCTTGAACAACTTACCTTTCGCGCCGAGGATATCGCCCAGATCCCATTTTTTGAACTGCTCGTTGTAGACGCCTTCCGGCAGATCGTCGCGAGCAACGTACAGCTGAATACGGCCGCCAACATCCTGCAGCGTAACGAATGATGCTTTACCCATAATACGGCGGGTCATCATACGGCCAGCAACGGAAACCTCAATGTTCAGCGCTTCCAGCTCTTCGTTTTCTTTCGCGTCGAAGTCAGCATGCAGTTGGTCTGAGGTATGATCGCGACGGAAATCGTTCGGGAAGGGGATCCCCTGCTCGCGCAGGCTCGCCAGCTTCTCACGGCGCGTTTTCAGTTCATTGTTAAGGTCGGCTACCGCGTCAGCGCCCTGTACGTGTTGTTCAGACATGTTGGTTCCTCATAACCCTGCTTTCAAACTTGCTTCGATAAATTGATCCAGGCTGCCATCCAGCACCGCCTGCGTGTTGCGGGTTTCAACCCCAGTACGCAGATCTTTGATGCGGGAGTCATCAAGGACATAAGAACGAATCTGGCTACCCCAGCCGATATCTGATTTAGTATCTTCCATCGCCTGTTTCTCGGCATTCTTCTTCTGCATTTCCAGTTCATAAAGCTTCGCTTTCATCTGCTTCATGGCCTGGTCTTTGTTCTTGTGCTGGGAACGGTCGTTCTGACACTGCGTCACAATCCCGGTCGGGATGTGGGTGATACGCACCGCAGATTCGGTACGGTTAACGTGCTGACCGCCCGCACCAGAAGCGCGATAAACGTCAATACGCAGGTCCGCCGGGTTGATATCGATATCAATATCATCGTCAACTTCCGGGTAGACAAACGCAGAGCTGAACGACGTATGGCGACGACCGCCGGAGTCGAACGGGCTTTTACGCACCAGGCGATGTACACCGGTTTCAGTACGCAACCAACCGTAAGCATATTCGCCAGCAATTCTGATGGTCACGGATTTAATACCCGCCACTTCACCTTCAGATTCTTCAATAATTTCAGTCTTAAAGCCGCGCGCTTCAGCCCAACGCAGGTACATACGCATCAGCATGCTTGCCCAGTCCTGTGCTTCCGTACCGCCTGAGCCAGCCTGAATATCGAGATAGCAATCTGCGCTATCATATTCACCGGAGAACATACGACGGAATTCCAGCTGGGCCAGCTTATCTTCCAGCGTATCAAGTTCTGCTACGGCTTCGTTAAAGGTTTCTTCGTCGTCGGCTTCTACAGCCAGTTCCAGCAGGCCGGAGACATCTTCCAGGCCCTGGCTCATCTGATCGAGCGTATCGACGATGGCCTCAAGGGAGGAACGCTCTTTACCCAGCGCCTGCGCGCGTTCGGGTTCGTTCCATACGTCCGGCTGTTCCAGCTCGGCGTTTACTTCTTCCAGACGCTCTTTCTTGGCATCATAGTCAAAGATACCCCCTAAGAACGTTAGAGCGCTCCGTGAGGTCCTGAATGCGGTTATTTACCGGATTAATTTCAAACATTGTCTGATTTCTTTTATTGGACTAGTCAAAATGCGGTTATAAGAGCGGGATTGTAACTAATCCACACCCTTTTTTATAGCGAATATACACATCATCCTTCAAGCTGCCTCTTTGTTGGCTGCGCGATTTCTCCCCAGTCACGTACTACTCGTACGCTCATGGAGACTCATCCACTTGCCGCCTCGATGCAGCTTGAATGATTTTGTGTAAAGTGACGCTAAAGTGGCCAGATATTATCGATTATAATCTGCAGGCTGCGGTTGCCGCGAAACTCATTAATATCCAGTTTGTAGGCAAGCTGAACTTCGCGAACACCGTTATCCGGCCAGCAGGTGGTATCAACGTTGAACGCAATACCGTCCAGCAACGGTCCACCACCGACGGGCTCCACCATCACCTTCAGATGACGCTCACCGACCAGACGCTGCTGGAGCAGACGGAAATGCCCGTCAAACAGCGGTTCCGGGAACATTTGTCCCCACGGTCCGGCATCACGCAGCATTTGCGCGACCTCCATGGTCATCTCCGCCGCGCTCAGAGCACCGTCTGACACCACTTCGCCCTGCAGCAAGGCGGGGTCCAGCCACTCGGTTACCAGTTCACCGAAACGCTGCTGGAAACGCTCAAACTGCGCCTCTTCCAGCGACAAACCCGCCGCCATAGCGTGACCGCCAAACTTGAGGATCATACCTGGATGAAGAGTGTCCAGGCGCTCCAGCGCATCGCGCATGTGCAGCCCCTGAATCGAGCGCCCGGAGCCTTTCAGCGTACCGTCACCGGCCGGGGCAAACGCAATTACCGGACGGTGAAAGCGCTCTTTAATACGCGATGCCAGAATCCCCACCACTCCTTGATGCCACTCGGGATGATACATCGCCAGACCGCCCGGTAGCGTATCGCTACTGCGCTCCAGCTTTTCACACAGAGTCAGCGCTTCCGCCTGCATCCCCTGCTCGATCTCTTTGCGCGTCTGGTTGAGTGCGTCCAGCTCATTAGCCAGCACGCGTGCTTCACCAATGTTGTCGCACAGCAACAGCGCCACACCAACGGACATATCGTCCAGACGCCCCGCTGCATTCAGCCGTGGCCCGAGGGCAAAACCTAAATCACTGGCAGCCAATTTGAGTGGGTCGCGATTGGAAATCTCCAGCAGCGCTTTTATACCAGGGCGGCACTTTCCGGCACGAATACGGCTTAAGCCTTGCCACGTCAGAATGCGGTTATTGGCATCCAGCGGGACCACGTCGGCCACCGTACCAAGCGCAACCAGATCGAGCAAATCCGCCAGGTTCGGCGGCGCAATTCCTCGTTCATCAAACCAGCCTTTGTCACGCAGGAAGGTGCGCAGCGCCAGCATCAGATAGAAGGCCACGCCAACGCCAGCCAGCGATTTAGACGGGAATTCACAATCGTGCAGGTTAGGATTGATGATCGCTTCAGCGCCCGGCAGCGTGTCCCCTGGCAGATGGTGATCGGTCACAACGACCGGGATCCCCAGCGTTCTGGCATGTTCAACACCCGCGTGGGACGAGATGCCGTTGTCGACGGTGACAATCAGTTGAGCGCCACGGGCATGGGCCTGATCAACGACTTCCGGGCTTAAGCCATAACCATCTTCAAAACGATTAGGCACCAGGTAGTCCACGTTACTGCAGCCCAACGCGCGCATCGCCAGAATGCTGAGCGCGGTGCTGGTCGCGCCATCGGCGTCAAAATCGCCGACCACGATGATTCGGGTTCCTTCGCGAAAAGCGTTATAGAGGATTTCAACCGCTTTTTCGACACCGTTCAAATGCTGCCACGGCAGCATGCCTTTCACACTACGCTCAAGCTCCTGCGCGCTGCGCACGCCGCGGCTGGCGTATAAACGGCGCAGCAATGGCGGCAAGTCGGCAGGTAGCTCGGCGGTCTCGTCGGCTTCACGCCGACGAAGTTGTATCTGTTGTTTCACGCGAATTATTTACCGCTGGTTTGTTTTGCATGTGCGTCGAGGAATTCTTTCATCTCTTTCGGGCCCTGATAGCCTGGCACTACATAGCCATTGCTCAGCACAATCGCCGGCGTACCGCTGACGCCAAACTGTACGCCCAGCGCGTAGTGGTTAGCGATGTCCACATTACAGGTCGCAGGCTTCACATCTTTGCCAGCCATGGCGTCGTCAAAGGCTTTGTTTTTGTCCTTCGCACACCAGATAGATTTCATATCCTGCTCGGCCTGGCTTTCCAGTCCCTGACGAGGGAAGGCCAGATAGCGTACGGTAATCCCTAACGCATTGTAGTCTTTCATCTCTTCATGCAGCTTGTGGCAGTAGCCACAGGTGATGTCGGTGAAAACGGTAATGACGTGTTTTTCCTGCGGCGCTTTGTAGACGATCATCTCGTTTTCCAGCGCGTTCAAATGCTTCATCAGCAGTTGGTTGGTGACGTTTACCGGGCTTGCACCGCTCACGTCATACATCGGTCCCTGAATAATATGTTTACCGTCTTCGGTAACGTACAGCACGCCGCTATTGGTCAGTACAGTTTTCATGCCCGCAACCGGAGCAGACTGAATCTCGGTACTCTGAACACCCAGCTTCGCTAATGACTGGCGAATCGCCGCATCGTCTGCATGTACCATGCCGGAAAACGCCGTCGCCAGCAGGGTGAACATCATAAAACGTTTTTTCATAACCTATCCTTTCCTGTCAGCACTCACGCTCGCGGGTGATGCTGTTGATGTAGTTGCCGCAAGCGCTCCGTTGCGACATGAGTATAAATCTGCGTTGTCGAGAGGTCGCTATGCCCCAGTAGCATCTGCACCACGCGCAGATCAGCGCCATGGTTGAGCAGATGCGTGGCAAACGCATGCCGCAGGACGTGCGGGGACAGCTTTTCGCTGTCGATTCCAGCCAACACAGCATAGTGTTTGATACGATGCCAGAAGGTTTGACGAGTCATCTGTTGCGCCCGCTGGCTGGGAAACAGCACATCTATTGATACACCGTTGAGCAACCACGGACGCCCATGCTCCAGGTACGTTTCCAGCCAGTACACCGCCTCCTCACCTAACGGGACAAGGCGCTCTTTATTACCTTTACCGATCACCCGAACCACGCCCTGACGCAGGCTGACGTCACTCATCGTCAGCCCCACCAGTTCAGACACGCGCAGGCCTGTGGCATACAATACTTCCAGCATGGCTTTGTCGCGAAGTTCCAGCGGTTGTTCTATCAGCGGCGCCTGCAGAAGTCGTTCGACCTGTGCTTCGCTGAGATCTTTGGGCAGACGCTGCGGAAGTTTAGGTGATGCAAGCGAGGCACTGGGGTCATCTTCGCGATATTTTTCACGGTACAGATGCTGAAAAAAACGCCGCATTGCACTGAGCAAGCGTGCGGAACTGGTGGCTTTATATCCCCCATCCATCCGCTCAGCCAGCAATGCTTGCAGGTCATCACTCTGCGCGGTCGCAAGCGAGGCGCCGCGGTGATGTAGCCATTCGACAAGCATGGTCAGATCGCGACGATACGCACTTAGCGTGTTTTCCGCCAGATTTCGTTCCAGCCACAGGGCATCAAGAAACTGCTCGATGCGCGCCAGATCCTGTTCCACTCGCGCCCCTTATTTCACTCTCATTTTTGATGCATTATGCCTCATTGTGCCGAGAATGCGGCGATTCTGTTACACTACCCGCAACGCTACAGCAGAATTGAGATGTTTACGTCATGAACATGGGTCTTTTTTACGGTTCCAGCACCTGCTATACCGAAATGGCAGCAGAAAAAATCCGCGATATCCTGGGTCCCGAACTGGTGACACTGCACAACCTCAAAGATGATTCCCCGACCTTAATGGAGCAGTATGACGTGCTCATTTTAGGCATTCCAACCTGGGATTTCGGTGAAATCCAAGAGGACTGGGAAGCGGTCTGGGAGCAACTGGACGACCTCAACCTGGAAGGCAAAATTATTGCGCTTTACGGTATGGGCGATCAGTTGGGATACGGTGAATGGTTCCTGGATGCGCTGGGTATGCTGCACGATAAACTGGTCACCAAAGGCGTAAAATTTGTTGGTTACTGGCCAACCGAAGGGTATGAATTTACCAGCGATAAGCCCGTCATTGCCGATGGACAGCTGTTTGTTGGCCTGGCGCTGGATGAAACAAACCAGTACGATCTCAGCGATGAACGCATTCAGGCCTGGTGCGAGCAAATCCTTGGTGAAATGGCCGAACACTGGTCCTGATAACCATTTTGCCGGATGTAGGCGTAAACGCCATATCCGGCCTACATGCCGCACCGAACCGTAGACCTTAACGCTGCACGCCATCAGGCATTCATCAGCATTATCCCTGCTTCGCCTGTTGCAGTATTAACCGCCGCAAATCCCGCCACTCCGCGTCATCCATACTGTCTGCCGCCAGCCACAAATGCTGACGTTTTCCGGCATCGGAACGTAAACGCAGCATCATGCCTGTTTTGACCATCCAGGGTGCGCTAGCAATAGTCCACTCTTGCCCTTGCCAGCGCAGACGACCGTCCATCAACAGCCGAATCTCGCCCTGACAGGCATTGATTCGGCGCTGGCTACGGACGCTATCGAACACCACCAGAGAGAGCAGAACCAGCCATAATGGGGTGTAGCTCAATGGCCAGGGCATCAATAAAATAAATACCGCGACCAGCCCATGAATGAGCAGCGAAAGCCATTGCGCGCGCCATGAAACGCGTAAATCAGATTGCCACTGGACCACGTTCCCGATTCCGTGTCTGGATAAGTCGCACCATCTGCTCTAGCTGAGCATCAGCCGGTTTCCCATGATTCATCAACCAGTTAAATAAGTCTGGATCATCACATTCTAGCAGACGGATAAAGATACGTTTTTCTTCATCACTTAAGCTGTCATATTCATGTTCGAAAAACGGCATGATCGAGATGTCCAGCTCACGCATACCGCGACGGCATGCCCAATGAATACGTGCTTTGTTGTTAATATCCATGTTCTTCTTCCTGTCTCGCGAAAACGAAGTATCCCGCTATTGTAACGTGTTTTTCCCTCATATTTACGGGAATATCAGTAAACGGAAGCGTGCTCGCTAAATAAAACCACATTAAGTCAAAGGATTCAGCATTTTTGGATGTCTCCTCGCAAAGCTTAATATATGGCACAAATAGCCTGTTTAAACCGCTTGCAATGGGCCATAGCTCTTTTACCATTAGTCATTATCACTGCGTTAAGCAAATCAGGACATTAATTATGGCTTTTATATCTTTTCCTCCTCGCCAGCCTTTCGCGTCAACGCGCTTGCCTCTGACGCTAATGACGCTCGATGAATGGGCGCTCGCCACCATCACCGGTGTCGACAGTGAGAAGTATATTCAGGGTCAGGTCACAGCGGATGTCAGCCAGATGACCGAGCATCAGCACGTGTTGGCAGCACATTGTGACGCCAAAGGTAAAATGTGGAGCAACCTGCGTCTGTTCCGCCAGGGTGACGGTTTTGCATGGCTTGAGCGCCGTAGTCTGCGCGATGCGCAGCTCACCGAACTGAAAAAATATGCGGTCTTCTCGAAAGTGGCGATTGCCCCGGACGACGAGCGCGTACTGCTGGGCGTCGCGGGATTCCAGGCGCGCGCAGCGCTGGCCAATATCTTTAGCGAATTACCAAACAGCGATAAGCAGGTCATTACTGAAGGTTCTTCCACCATATTGTGGTTCGAACATCCCGCTGAGCGTTTCCTGCTGATCGTTGATATTGCAACGGCGGAAACCCTGGTAGAGAAGCTGCGCGGTGAAGCGGAGTTAAATAACAGCCAACAGTGGCTGGCGCTGGATATCGAAGCAGGTATTCCGGTGATTGATACTGCCAACAGCGCACAGTTTATTCCGCAAGCCACCAATCTGCAGGCTCTGGGCGGGATCAGCTTTAAAAAAGGCTGCTATACCGGTCAGGAAATGGTTGCTCGCGCAAAATTCCGCGGAGCCAACAAACGTGCCATGTGGACGCTGGCAGGTGCGGCCAGTCGGGTACCGGAAGCAGGTGAAGACCTGGAGCTGAAAATGGGTGAGAACTGGCGTCGTACCGGCACCGTACTCGCCGCAGTGCAACTGGCGGATGGACAGGTACTGGTGCAGGTTGTGATGAATAACGACATGGAAGCCGACAGCGTGTTCCGCGTTCGTGACGACGCGAAAACGCTGCATATCGTACCGCTGCCGTATTCGCTGGAAGAGTAAATCGCCGGGTGGTGACTTTATCTTACCGGGTCGCGCGTTTTAAAGACCCGGTAAGCTCAGCACTGCTGGGTAATGATAATTACGCCTGCCCCACGTACAGGTAGATCGCCAGGAAATGGCAAACGCTGCCACCCAGCACAAAGCCGTGCCAGATCGCATGGTTGTATGGAATGCGCTTACAGACGTAGAAAATAACGCCCAGCGAATACACCACACCACCAACTGCCAGCAACGTCACACCACCCACCGCCAGCTTAACCGCCAGTTGATACACCACAATCAGCGATAGCCAGCCCATCGCCAGGTAGGTTACCAGCGACAGGACCTTAAACCGGTGCGCAATGGTCAGTTTGAATAAAATACCGAGCAGCGCCAGGCTCCAGATAACAATCATCAGTCCACGTGCCAGCGGCGAATCCAGCCCCACCAGCAGAAATGGCGTGTAGGTCCCGGCAATCAGCAGATAAATCGCGCAGTGGTCGAACTTTTTCAGCCAGACTTTCGCTCTTTGATGGGGGATCGCGTGATATAAAGTTGAGGCGAGGAACAGCAGGATCATGCTGCCGCCATACAGGCTATAGCTGGTTATCGCCATGGCGCTGGCGTTGGTATCCACTGCCTGAACCAGCAACAATACCAGTCCGACAATCCCAAACACCAGCCCGATACCGTGACTGATGCTATTGGCTATTTCCTCTGCCAGCGAATATCCCTGCGCAATTAATGGCTTCTGAACCATATTTTACTCCCGAGAAACGAACACTATCGTGATTGCTCCTCTAGCGTAACTGAGAATGGTTCCAGTGAACACCTGTTAGCTAAAATATTTGCCAACTAAATAACAATCCATAAAAATCATGATGTTATATTTTAATATTCAGCTAACATGCGTACCTTTAGAATCAAAGGCATTTAAAATCAATCACATAAAATTGTGTTTGATCCGGGTAAATCTCGGCAATCACGTGTTTAAGTTCTTCTAGCGTCATGTTTTCCTGGCGAGCATGTTTCTCCGTCAGCGTATCCAGCGTGACGGTTGAGGTGCCAACAACCTCAATCGTGCAGAAGTACCCCTCATCTTCGAAGCGCCCAACCCGTAGAATGTCACCGGCTTTGAAGTGTGATTCGGACTCGTCACGAATCGTAATGGTTTTACGTCCGGCCAGAATGTCATCCTGGAAACGCTGAAAAAAAGTGATGTCATTTGGCTGCATGTTATTATTCCCTGTAGATGAAGTCTGATGAGTGAGTTTTGCCATTGTGAGTATGTTCTCCCACGCTGCCATCGCCAGTCTCAACAATCTTGAGATGCTGGTCTACAACTATGTCATCAAAAACCGTGACAAAGTCATGTACATGACCATTCGCGAACTGGCTGATGCCGTGGGCGTTTCCACCACCACCGTACTGCGCTTTTGCCGCAAGCTTAAGTGTGAAGGTTACTCAGAATTTCGCGTACGCTTCAAATTATATTTAGAGCAGAATGAACCGCAACAGGCTAATTTCGGTGCCAGCGAAATTATCAGCTTCTTTAAAGGCGTCAATAACGACGAGTTCGACAAACTACTCGATCAGGCTGTTGATATTATATTATCTTCCGAGCGTATTATATTCGTCGGAGCGGGAACATCCGGAGCTCTGGCAAAATATGGCGCTCGTTTTTTCTCAAACGTCGGAAAATTCAGTAACCACATCGATGACCCTTATTTCCCGGTAACTAATGATATGGCCAGAAACGCGCTGGCGATCGTGCTTTCCGTTTCTGGAGAAACCGAAGAGATCCTACGCTTTGCCAGCCAGTTCAGTCTGCATAACTGTAAGGTTCTGTCGGTCACCAGCCATGAACATTCGCGCCTCGCGAAACTTGCCGACTTTAATCTCTCCTGGCACGTTCCACAGACACGCATTGCCGGGGTATACGATATAACCACGCAGATCCCCGTTATTTATATTCTGGAATCACTCGGTCGCAAGCTGGCGAAAAGAATAGCGTAAAAAAACAATATGTTTTTTTGATGTAACAAATCACATTAACGCTATTTTGTTATATCGTGACATTTATCTTTCCTTTGTTAGACTCAAAATCAGATTGTATTAATTTGAGACTGAGCGCAGATGAAAAAACTTACCTTACCAAACGATTTTTTATGGGGCGGCGCGGTTGCGGCGCATCAGGTTGAAGGCGGCTGGAATAAAGGTGGCAAAGGGCCCAGCATTTGCGACGTACTGACCGGGGGGGCACACGGCGTTCCGCGAGAAATCACTCAGGACGTCGTGCCAGGTAAGTACTACCCCAACCACGAAGCCGTCGATTTTTACGGTCATTACAAAGAAGACATTAAGCTGTTTGCCGAGATGGGCTTCAAATGCTTCCGTACGTCAATTGCCTGGACCCGTATCTTCCCCAAAGGGGACGAAACCCAGCCAAACGAAGAAGGGCTAAAATTCTACGACGACATGTTTGATGAACTGCTGAAGTACAATATCGAACCGGTCATCACCCTTTCCCACTTCGAAATGCCGCTACACCTGGTTCAACAGTACGGTAGCTGGACCAATCGCAAAGTCGTTGATTTCTTTGTCCGTTTTGCTGAAGTGGTCTTTGAGCGCTACAAGCACAAGGTCAAATACTGGATGACCTTCAACGAAATCAACAACCAGCGTAACTGGCGTGCACCGCTGTTTGGCTATTGCTGCTCCGGCGTGGTGTATACCGAGCATGAAAACCCGGAAGAGACTATGTACCAGGTGCTGCACCACCAGTTCGTGGCCAGCGCTCTGGCGGTGAAAGCCGCACGTCGCATCAACCCTGAAATGAAAGTCGGCTGCATGCTGGCAATGGTCCCGCTATACCCGTACTCCTGTAAGCCTGAAGATGTGATGTTCGCGCAGGAATCGATGCGTGAACGCTATGTATTCACCGACGTTCAACTGCGCGGCTACTATCCATCTTATGTACTGAACGAGTGGGAGCGCCGCGAATTCAATATTCGAATGGAAGCTGGCGATGAACAAATCCTGCGTGAAGGTACCTGCGACTATCTCGGGTTTAGTTACTACATGACCAACGCGGTAAAAGCGGAAGGCGGTAGCGGCGATGCCATTTCCGGTTTTGAGGGCAGCGTGCCGAACCCGCACGTCAAAGCATCCGACTGGGGCTGGCAGATTGATCCGGTCGGCCTGCGTTACGCCTTATGCGAACTGTACGAGCGTTATCAGAAGCCATTGTTTATCGTTGAAAACGGATTTGGCGCTTACGACAAAGTGGAAGAAGACGGCAGCATCCACGATGACTACCGCATCGACTATCTGCGCGCCCACGTCGAAGAGATGATGAAAGCGGTAACGTATGACGGCGTAGATCTGATGGGCTACACGCCGTGGGGCTGCATCGACTGCGTCTCGTTCACCACCGGCCAGTACAGCAAACGCTACGGTTTTATCTACGTGAACAAACACGACGACGGCACCGGCGATATGTCGCGCTCGCGTAAGAAAAGTTTTGAGTGGTATAAAGCGGTGATTGCCAGCAACGGCGAGAATCTGTAATTTTTTGCCGGATGGCGCTGCGCTTATCCGGTTTACGGGAACTGAACCTGTAGACCAGAGCAGACATTTACGCCGCCATCCGGCAAGCAACGTATTACTTCCCGCCGGCCAGCTCCAAAAAACTGCCCGTGACGTAAGACGCCTTCTCACTCAGCAGCCAGGTTATCGCCTGCGCGACCTCTTCCGGTTGTCCGCCGCGCTGCATAGGCAACATGGATTTCACGCGATCGACCCTTCCCGGCTCACCGCCTGACGCATGCATTTCCGTGTAGATAAGACCGGGTCGCACGCAGTTCACGCGTATCCCCTGCGCCGCAACCTCCAGCGCGAGGCCGGTGGTGAGCGTGTCCACCGCACCTTTTGAGGCTGCATAATCAACATATTCGAACGGGGCACCAAGCCGTGACGCCGCCGAAGAGACATTCACAATCGCCCCGCCCTGACCGCCGTGCTTAAACGACATGCGCTTTACCGCTTCCCGACAACACAGAAAATAGCCGGTAACATTCGTCGCTAGGACGCGATTAATACGCTCAGCGGTTAGGCTTTCCACCGTGCTCTGTTCAAACAAAATCCCGGCATTGTTCACCAGAGCAGTCAGCGGCTCGCCCTCGCGGTCAATGGACTCAAACATCGCCCCGACCTGGCTTTCATCGCTGATATCTGCCCGCAGAGCAAACGCCTTTCCTCCCGCAGCGGCGATATTGTTCACCACCTCCGTTGCCGCACGAATATTGTGATGAAAGTTAACGGCGACCGTGTAACCCTCTAGCGCTAACTGCAGCGCGGTTGCCCGGCCAATACCGCGACTGCCCCCCGTAACCAGTGCTATAGCCATCACTATTCTCCCCAAAAATAAAGGCGCCGAAGCGCCTTTAAAAGATAGCTGAATCAGTCGATTACTGATAATCGCTCAACGGCACGCAGGAGCAGAACAGGTTACGGTCACCGTAAACGTCATCAAGGCGTTTCACGGTCGGCCAGTATTTGTTCGCTACGCCCGCCGGGAAGACGGCGATTTCGCGGCTGTAACCGTGATTCCACTCCGCGACCAGCTCATTTTGCGTGTGCGGGGAGTTAACCAGCGGGTTATCTGTAAGCGACCATTCACCGGCTTTCACGCGATCGATCTCTGCGCGGATTGCCAGCATCGCATTGATAAAGCGATCCAGTTCCACTTTGCTTTCCGATTCAGTCGGTTCCACCATCAGCGTACCCGCTACCGGGAACGACATGGTCGGCGCATGGAAACCGTAATCGATCAGACGCTTGGCAATATCCAGTTCGCTGATGCCGGTCTCTTCTTTCAGTGGGCGAATGTCGAGAATACATTCATGTGCCACGCGACCATCGCGACCGGTATACAGCACCGGATAGGCATCTTTCAGACGGCTGGCAATGTAGTTAGCGTTCAGGATCGCCACCTGGCTTGCCTGCTTCAGACCTTCTGCGCCCATCATACGGATGTACATCCAGCTGATCGGCAGAATGGATGCGCTACCGAACGGTGCCGCAGAAACCGCGCCCTGACGGGTGAGCATCCCTTCAATCTGTACTACGCTATGACCCGGCACGAACGGCGCCAGATGCGATTTAACACCGATTGGTCCCATACCTGGGCCACCGCCGCCGTGCGGAATGCAGAATGTTTTATGCAGGTTAAGGTGAGAGACATCGGCACCGATAAAGCCCGGTGTGGTGATCCCAACCTGAGCATTCATGTTCGCGCCATCAAGATAAACCTGGCCGCCAAACTGGTGCACAACGTCGCACACTTCACGGATCGTTTCTTCATACACGCCATGAGTAGAGGGATAGGTCACCATGATGCAGGAGAGGTTTTCACCCGCCTGCGCCGCTTTTTCACGCAGATCGCCAAGATCGATGTTGCCGTTCTTATCACAGGCGACAACCACTACCTGCATACCCGCCATCTGTGCGGAGGCCGGGTTGGTACCGTGGGCAGAGGCCGGGATCAGACAGATATCGCGATGGCCTTCGTTACGGCTTTCGTGATAATGGCGAATCGCCAGCAGACCCGCATACTCGCCCTGCGCGCCGGAGTTCGGCTGCATGCAGACTGCGTCATAACCGGTCAGTTTTACCAGCCATTCGGAAAGCTGGCCGATCATCTGGTGATAACCTTCTGCCTGCTCTGGCGGGCAGAACGGATGCAGTTCAGCGAATTCCGGCCAAGTGATAGGGATCATCTCGGCGGCAGCGTTCAGCTTCATGGTGCAAGATCCCAGCGGGATCATTGCCTGGTTCAGGGCCAGATCTTTGCGCTCCAGCGAGTGCATATAACGCATCATCTCGGTTTCGCTGTGATAGCGATTAAACACCGGATGGCTGAGGATCGCATCATCACGCAGCATGCTGTCCTGAATGGAACGGCTGTCGAGCGCCACGTCTTTGTCCAGCGTATCGATGTTCAGACCGTGGCTGTCTCCCAGCAGAACATTGAACAACTGCACCACGTTTTCACGGGTGGTGGTTTCATCGAGCGTAATACCTACCGCGTTATGGATATCGCTACGCAGGTTGATTTCTGCCGCTTCAGCACGCGCCAGTACCGCAGCCTTATCGGCCACTTCAACACACAAAGTGTCAAAGTAGTGCGCATGACGCAGCTTCAATCCTTTCTGTTGCAGACCGGCTGCCAGAATATCGGTCAAACGATGGATGCGATTAGCGATACGTTTCAGGCCAACCGGGCCATGATAAACGGCATACAGGCTGGCGATGTTGGCCAGCAGAACCTGCGAGGTACAAATGTTGGAGTTCGCTTTCTCGCGGCGGATATGCTGTTCGCGAGTCTGCATCGCCATGCGCAGGGCGGTATTACCCGCTGCATCTTTGGAGGCGCCGATAATACGGCCTGGCATGGAGCGTTTGAATTCGTCTTTAGCGGCAAAGAATGCCGCGTGCGGGCCGCCGTAGCCCATCGGTACGCCGAAGCGTTGCGCAGAGCCGAAAACGATATCCGCGCCCTGTTTGCCCGGTGCAGTCAGCAGCACCAGCGCCATAAAGTCGGCAGCGACGCTGACCACTATTTTACGGGATTTCAGCTCAGCCATCAGGGCGCTGTAGTCGTGCACTTCACCGGTGGTGCCAACCTGCTGCAACAGCACGCCGAACACATCCTGATGATCCAATGCTTTTGCCGCGTCATCAACAATGACGTCAAAACCAAAAGTTTGCGCACGAGTACGCACTACGTCCAGCGTTTGCGGATGAACATCAGCCGCCACAAAGAAACGGTTGGCGTTTTTCAGTTTGCTGACGCGTTTGGCCATCGCCATGGCTTCAGCTGCAGCAGTAGCTTCATCCAGAAGAGAAGCGGAAGCCATGTCCAGGCCGGTCAGATCCAGCGTCACCTGCTGGAAGTTCAGCAGTGCTTCCAGACGGCCCTGGGAGACTTCCGGTTGATACGGGGTGTAGGCGGTGTACCAACCCGGGTTTTCCAGCATGTTACGCAGGATAACCGGTGGCAGCTGCACGGCGGTGTAGCCCATGCCAATGTAGGACGTGAAGCGCTTGTTACGCCCGGCGATGGCTTTTAATTCAGCCAGCGCAGCGTATTCGGTCGCCGCCTCGCCCACCTGTGGCGGGGTTGCGAGCTGAATGTCTTTCGGCACAATCTGGCCGATCAGCGCGTTTAACGACTCGGCGCCAACCGCATTCAGCATCTCTTGCTGCTGCGCGGCGTCCGGTCCGATGTGGCGTTCAATGAAAGCGCCGCTATTTTCAAGCTGGCTTAACGTCTGTGTCATGGGCGATGGTTCCTGAAACGTGCAGTGAATCGTAGGTGTCTCTACTTACCTGAATACGCAAAAAATTCGCGTTGCAGGAAGGCGGCGACGCAGCACATCCCCAGGAACTTACATCAGTAAGTAACTGAGGTGTGCAAGAAAGCCAACACACCTGCAACGTGAAGAATGAAGCGTATTTATTCGTCTTCTAACAAAGCTTCATATGCAGTCGCATCCAGCAGCGATTCAATTTCGCTTTCATCGCTGGCTTTGATTTTGAAGATCCAGCCCCCTGCATACGG
Organism: Citrobacter sp. 21OH12SH02A-Citro; assembly: GCF_027919895.1. Taxonomy (NCBI): domain Bacteria; kingdom Pseudomonadati; phylum Pseudomonadota; class Gammaproteobacteria; order Enterobacterales; family Enterobacteriaceae; genus Citrobacter; species Citrobacter sp. 21OH12SH02A-Citro. Next base: position 842,696 of record NZ_CP114801.1, on the reverse strand, counting down.
CTCGCTGTTGACCAGTTCCGGGGAGTCGCTGAGCGCGTCGTTAACCGCAACAATCTCACCGCCTACTGGCGCATAAATATCGGATGCCGCTTTTACGGATTCCGCAACGGCGCAGTCATCGCCCGCGCTGACGGTTGCGCCAACTTCGGGCAGGTCAACGAAAACCATGTCACCTAACAGCTCCTGAGCATGTTCGGTGATCCCAACGGTGTAAGAGCCGTCAGCTTCTTTGCGCAGCCATTCGTGTTCTTTGCTGTATTTCAGTTCTGCAGGTACGTTGCTCATCAATCAATCTCCAAAAAAGGATGAATTACGCGACGGCTTTGCCGTTACGCACAAAAACAGGTTTAGTCACTTTTACCGGCATTTCGCGGTTACGGATCTGTACGATCGCATTCTCACCAATACCCGCAGGGACACGCGCCAGCGCGATGCTGTAACCCAGGGTTGGGGAGAATGTCCCGCTGGTGATAATGCCTTCCTGCTGATTGCCGGAAGCATCGGTGAAACGCACCGGCAGTTCATTACGTAGTACGCCTTTCTCGGTCATCACCAGTCCGACCAACTGTTCGTGGCCTTTTTCACGCTGCATTTCCAGCGCTTCCCGACCGATAAAGTCGCGGTCAGTCGGTTCCCACGCAATGGTCCAGCCCATGTTGGCCGCCAGCGGGGAAATGCCTTCGTCCATCTCCTGACCGTACAGGTTCATGCCGGCTTCCAGACGCAGCGTATCGCGCGCGCCAAGACCGCAAGGTTTGACACCTGCTTGTACCAGCGCACGCCAGAAGTCTGCCGCCTTTTCACTCGGCATGGCAATTTCATAGCCTGCTTCGCCGGTATAACCGGTGGTTGCGATAAACAAATCACCCGCCTGAACGCCGAAGAACGGCTTCATGCCTTCTACCGCCTGGCGCTGCTCGTCAGTAAACAATGTGGCTGCTTTTTCCTGCGCGTTTGGCCCCTGCACCGCAATCAGCGACAGATCGTCTCGAACGGTGATGTCGATGGCGTAAGGTTCAGCGTGTTGGGTAATCCAGGAGAGGTCTTTTTCGCGGGTGGCGGAGTTTACAACGAGGCGGAAGAAATCTTCAGTGAAGTAGTAGACAATCAGGTCATCTATCACGCCGCCCGAAGCGTTGAGCATACCGGAGTAGAGGGCTTTACCCGTCTTCGTTAGCTTCGCGACGTCGTTTGCCAGCAGATAACGCAAGAACTCCCGGGTGCGGCTACCGCGCAGGTCGACGATGGTCATATGTGACACATCAAACATTCCGGCATCGGTGCGAACAGCATGGTGTTCATCAAGCTGAGAACCGTAATGCAGTGGCATCATCCAGCCATGGAAATCCACCATGCGCGCGCCACATAGCGTGTGTTGTTCGTACAAAGGAGTCTGTTGAGCCATCTTTTCCTCGTTGAATAAGCGGGGCTACCAACTCTTTCGCGGTGAAATTTTCGCCACGAAACCCAGCACCGCAGCCGCTCCAGGGGCCACGACGCAAACGTTCTCTTTGTCCTGAACTTACCACCGAAACAGACGCTAAACCATAAGGCAAAATTAACCATCACATTAGCTTATGGCCAAAAACAGCAAAATCACCGGCAGAACAAAACCCCATCCATACGGCAAATAATCAGAATAAAAAATAAATACAAGCTGGAATTAACAGCACCAACCAACATTAAATGTGGAAAAATTGTCAAAAATGGCGTTATGAAAAAAACGTAATATTAAAAAAACTAATGCGAAAAAAGGCGTGGAATTAGATTATTTCAAATGAGAGAAGCACCCCGGCGCGCAGGCCGGGAGTGGAAAGTGTGACGGGTCTCAAACTCTTAAGATTGTCCTTACGGACGCTAGCGTAACCACTCAGGAAGATCGTTCAGTCCCATCGCCTGGCGGATGAGCTGTGGTTTTACGCCTGGCAGGGTATCGGCCAGTTTCAGACCAATATCACGCAGCAGTTTTTTCGCCGGATTCTCGCCTGCAAACAGTTCACGAAAGCCCTGCATACCGGCCAGCATCATCGCTGCGCTGTGCTTACGGCTGCGCTCGTAGCGGCGCAAATAGAGATACTGACCAATATCTTTGCCCTGACGCTGGAGCCGCTTCAGCTCATCGATCAGCTCCGCCGCATCCATAAATCCAAGGTTAACCCCCTGACCCGCCAGCGGGTGGATGGTATGCGCCGCATCCCCCACCAGCGCCAGACGATGAGCAGCGAACTGACGGGCATAGCGTCCCGTCAGCGGAAACGCCTGACGCTCGCTTTCAAGGCTGCACAGCCCCAGGCGATTATCAAAAGCGATATTCAGCGCCTGATTAAACTCGTCAACGCTTGCCTGCTGCATGCGTTCTGCTTCCTGCGGCGAAAGCGACCAGACGATAGAGCACAGGTGCGGGTCACTGAGCGGCAGGAACGCCAGGATCCCCTCACCGTGAAACGCCTGCCGCGCAACCGCGCCGTGAGCTTCCTGCGTACGGATAGTCGCCACCAGCGCATGATGACGGTAATCCCAGAAAGTGAGCGGAATATCCGCTTTGTTGCGCAGCCAGGAGTTAGCGCCATCGGCGCCGACCACCAGGCGAGCTGTCAGCATTGCGCCATCTTTCAGGGACAGAAATGCCTCATTCTCACCCCAGGCTACCTGCTGTAACTCAGCGGGCGCCATCAGCGTAATATCCGCTGAACGCTGCGCTTTTTGCCAGAGTGCGTAATGGATCTCTGAGTTTTCAACGATGTGGCCTAAATGGCTGTAACCCATGCTCTGGTCATCAAACGCAATACGCCCAAAGCTGTCTTTGTCCCAGACTTCCATGCCGTGGTAGCAACAAGCGCGACGGGCAACAATGTCGGACCAGACGCCCAGTCGGCTAAGCAGTTTTTCACTGGCGGCATTAATGGCCGATACGCGAAGCTGAGGAGGTGCATCCGCCGCCAAAGGCTGCGGAACATGTTGTTCTAACACCGCAACGCGCAACCCGCTGCCCTGCAAGCCGCAGGCAACCGCCAGTCCCACCATGCCGCCACCAACAATTGCTACATCAACACTTTGCACTGTTTGCTCCTGAAAATAGGACAATCAAAAACCGTAGGCCGGATAAGGCAAAGCCGCCATCCGACATTACTTCCGCGACATTGCCTGATGGCGCTGCGCTAATCAGGCCTGCTTTTTTAATTCGGCCTACAGGTTATATCTATCGCGCAACCCAACCGAGGGTCCGCTCCGCCAACGCATCGCGCGCAGGCGTGAATAATTCCATCGCCATCAGCCCGACATTACGCCCAACGACCAGCGGGGCCCAGCGATTGGCAAACAAATACACCAAATTGTTGGTCACACCAATCGTCGTTTCGCGATCGCGTTCGCGGCGCTGCTGATAGTGTGCCAGCACCGCATAATCACCGATATCTTCCACGCAATTTTGCGCCTGCGTCAACGTCTCAGCCAGGCTCATCACGTCGCGCAGACCAAGGTTGAAACCTTGTCCGGCAATGGGATGCAGCGTCTGTGCTGCGTTCCCCACCAGCACAGTACGATGGGTAATGGCTTTTTGCGCCGAGGTTAATGAAAGCGGATAAGCGTTGCGTTTACCGGCCCGGGTAATACGCCCCAACCGCCAGCCAAACGCAGTTTGCAGTTCGCGGCAAAATTGTTCGTCGGACCAGGCCATAATCTCATCCCGCCGCTCCAGCGGATGGCACCATACCAGCGAGCAGCGACCATCAGACATCGGTAGCATTGCCAGAGGACCATATTGCGTAAAACGTTCAAACGCTCGCCCGTCATGCGCAACGGAGGTCGTGACGTTGGCAATCACCGCCAGTTGTTCATAGGGTTGTTGCTGCCAGTCAACGCCGCAGGCGGTAGCCAGTGCGGAGCGCGTGCCATCGGCGGCCACCAACAGGCGACCATTGATCATCTCGCCATTTTCCAGCGTTACCTCAACGCGTTCCTGCGTGCGTGACACGCTGGCTACACGGTCGGGGCAGTGCAGCGTGATGCCCGGCGCTTTACGCAGCAGCGCAAACAAACGTAGCCCGACATCGTGCAGTTCCACCACCTGACCCAGCGCCGGAATACGGTATTCCTGCGCATCCAGCGTCACAAATCCGGCATGGCCGCGATCGCTGACGTGAACCGTTTTGATCGCCGTTGCGCAATCGGCAATCGCCTGCCATACGCCAATTCGCGCCAGCTGTTGGCAGGTCCCTGCCGCCAGCGCGATCGCCCGGGCGTCAAACCCTGGATGGCGGTCAGTTTCAGGTTCGCTCGCTTCTATCAGGTGGACAGGCAAAGTCCCGTGGCTGAGCTGAGAAATGGCCAGCGCCAGCGTCGCACCGACCATACCACCACCAACGATAATCACGCTCATTGCAGCCGCGCCGCAGCCATTAAGGCTTCAATGTCATCCGCTTTCTTCACCACGCTGGCGGTCAGGTTCTCATTGCCGTCCTCGGTGATGAGGATGTCATCTTCAATACGAATGCCGATACCACGATAAGCAGGCGGCACATCGGCGTCCGGCGCGATATACAGCCCCGGTTCGACAGTGAGCACCATTCCTGGCTCGAGAGTACGTGAGCGGTCCTGACCATAAACGCCAACGTCGTGCACATCCAGTCCCAGCCAATGGCTAAGACCATGCATAAAGAATGGGCGATGCGCATTTTCGGTAATCAGTTGGTCGATCTCGCCGTGCAAAATGCCAAGCTTCACCAGACCCGTAATCATGATGCGCACCACTTCGCCGGTGACTTCCTGGATGGACGTCCCCGGGCGATACAGGCGCAGACTGGTCTCTAATGACTCCAGTACGATGTCGTAGATTTCACGCTGTGCAGGGGAAAATTTGCCGTTTACCGGGAAGGTACGCGTAATGTCGCCCGCATAACCTTTGTATTCACACCCGGCGTCAATCAACACCAGATCGCCATCGCGCATTTCACTTTCATTTTCGGTGTAATGGAGAATACAGCCGTTTTCGCCGCTGCCGACAATCGTGTTATAGGATGGGTAACGCGCGCCATGGCGAGTAAACTCGTGGTGAATCTCCCCTTCCAACTGGTATTCAAACATTCCCGGACGGCATTTTTCCATCGCGCGGGTATGCGCCAGCGCACTGATCTCTCCGGCACGGCGCATGACCGCAATTTCTTCTGGTGATTTGAACAGGCGCATTTCATGGACCATTGGACGCCAGTCGATGATCGCGGCGGGTGCGTGCAGATTTTGTCTGGAGCCTTTACGCAGTTTATCCAACGCCGTGCACACAATCTCGTCTGCCCAGGCATATTCGCCCTGTGCGTGGTACACCGCGTCCAGGCCATTGAGCAACAGGTGCAGTTGTTGGTTGATTTCACTGAAGGCCAGTGCCCGGTCAACGCCGAGTTTTGCCGGTGCGGCATCCTGGCCCAGACGGCGGCCAAACCAGATCTCCGCCGTCAGATCGCGAACCCGATTAAACAAAACGCTGTGGTTATGAGTGTCATCACTTTTAATCAGCACCAGCACGGCTTCCGGTTCGTTAAAACCGGTGAAGTACCAGAAATCACTGCTTTGGCGGTACGGGTATTCACTGTCCGCGCTGCGCGTCGCTTCAGTCGCGGCAAAAATCAGCGCGGCGCTGCCGGGCTGCATTTGTGCCAGTAAAGCCTGGCGACGACGCTGGAATTCTTGCTGAGATATCTCGCTCATCACACTCTCCTTTGCGTTTCGTTCTTAGTGCAGAGTCGGTTTACGGACTTCCGGCGCGGTCGGCTGCTGACGCGTAAACGTGTCATGACACAGCAAGGCGGCTACGCGCACGTATTCGATAATCTCTTCGAGCGACATTTCCAGCTCTTCCTGATCTTCGTCTTCGTCATATCCCAACTGAGCGATATTGCGCAGGTCGTCAATCGCTTCACCGGTTTCACCGGTCACTTTGTCGAGCTTTGGCTGCGTAACGCCAAGGCCCAGCAAAAAGTGGTTTACCCACCCCGCCAGCGCATCGGCACGATCAAACACGCTAACGTCGTCGCCTTCAGGCAGATAAAGCTGAAAAAGGAAACCGTCGTCCTCGAGGGCATCGCTGGTGGCAGAGTGCATTTTCATCAGTGCCTGAGCCAGCTCGTGACCGAAGGCCAAACCTTCGTTCGTCAGGTCGTGCAGCAGCGGCTGCCATGAGCTGTCGTTGTTGCCGCCGCAAATCATCCCGCTGATCAAGCCGTGCATTTCGGCCGGGGTTAATCCAGCCCCTTGTTGGTTCAAAAACTGGCTAACGTCGTTGTAGCCAGGCATTTCGTTCTGTATAGACATAAGCATTCGTCATCAAAGGGAGGAATATTCATGGTATGCTACCACTTTGGGCCCTGGTGGACCAGAAAAGGGCTTGTATCTTGATACCAGGGTAGCTATAGTGTCGCCCCTTCGCGGACCCAAGGTCTGGAGACGAAGGCAGCGCAGTCAATCAGCAGGAAGGTGGCATGTCTGCACAACCCGTCGATATCCAAATATTTGGCCGTTCACTGCGAGTGAATTGCCCGCCTGAACAAAGGGATGCGTTGAATCAGGCTGCGGACGATCTCAATCAGCGATTGCAAGATCTGAAAGTTCGCACTAGAGTCACAAATACTGAGCAGTTGGTTTTCATCGCCGCGTTGAACATCAGCTATGAATTAACTCAGGAAAAAGCGAAGACGCGTGAGTACGCGGCGAGCATGGAACAACGTATTCGGATGCTACAACAGACCATCGAACAGGCGTTGCTTGATCAGGGTCGCATAACCGAAAAAACGGGCCAAAACTTTGAATAACACTTTTCGGTTTACTGTGGTAGAGTGACCGTGAAGACAAAATTTCTCTGAGATGTTTGCAAGCGGGCCAGTCCCCTGAGCCGATATTTCATACCACAAGAATGTGGCGCTCCATGGTTGGTGAGCATGCTCGGCCCGTCCGAGAAGCCTTAAAACTGTGACGACGCATTCACCTTGAACCAAGGGTTCAAGGGTTACAGCCTGCGGCGGCATCTCGGAGATTCCCTTCTACCTGGCAACAGCCATGACACTACTTTCTGAACTCCCTTTATCCCGGCAAGAAATTCGTCAACTGATTCGACAGCGTCGTCGCGCGCTGACCTCTGAACAGCAACGACAATACGGTCAGCAAGCCGCGACCCGAATGCTCAGTTTTCCCCCTGTTGTACTCGCGCATACTGTGGCGGTATTTCTCTCGTTCGATGGCGAACTCGATACCCAGCCGCTGATAGATCAACTGTGGCGAGCGGGCAAGCGCGTTTACCTTCCGGTTCTTCATCCCTTCAGTCCCGGTAATTTACTGTTCCTGCACTATCATCCGCGCAGCGACCTGGTGACCAATCGCTTAAAGATCCAGGAACCACGGCTTGATGTACGTGACGTATTGCCGCTGTCAAAGCTGGACGTACTGATTACGCCGTTAGTGGCATTTGATGAGGACGGGCAACGCCTGGGCATGGGCGGTGGATTTTACGACCGCACGCTACAAAACTGGCAGCAGCATAAGATCCAACCCGTGGGCTACGCGCATGACTGCCAGTTAGTAGAAAAATTGCCGGTTGAAGAGTGGGATATCCCGCTGCCAGCGGTGGTGACGCCGTCCAAAATCTGGGAGTGGTAGCCGTTTTTTGCCGATTGACAGCGCCGTTTTTTTGACCTAAATTCCTCGGTGAAGGGTGAGGGAGGCGAACCTCCCTCCTGCGTACTCTCTGTTAATATGCTGGGCAAGCGATGATTAACAGGATCAGCAGCATGATGACGTATCTCATCATCGTCCCTTTCCTTTTTAGAGCCCCTGCTTCGGTAGGGGCTTTCCCGTTTCAGCGCTATGCTGCGCCCCTATCGTAAATTCCTTTTATTGCTGTACAACACGCAACGCTGCCTTTAGTTGCCAACTGCGGCAAAGCTCGAAAAACAGAATGTATGCGTTACAGAAAGAGATTTTGAGGCAGGGAAATCAGAGGAAAGATGGGCAGGTCAACCGCCTGCCCATGTAGAGGAAATCAGTACAGCAGACGAGCGCGAATGGTTCCCGGAAGGGCTTTCATCGCCAGCAGCGCTTTCTCCGCCACATCTTCATCCGCTTCAATATCGATAACCACATAACCTACCTGCGCGGAAGTTTGCAGATACTGCGCGGCAATGTTGACGCCCTGCTCGGCAAAAATCTGGTTCAGTGCCGTCAGTACGCCCGGACGGTTTTCGTGAATGTGCATCAGACGACGACCACCGTGCAGCGGCAGCGAAACTTCCGGGAAGTTTACCGCAGACAGCGTAGACCCGTTGTCGGAATACTTGGTCAGTTTCCCAGCTACTTCCAGACCGATGTTTTCCTGCGCTTCCAGCGTTGAACCACCAATGTGCGGCGTCAGGATCACGTTATCGAAATCACACAGCGGCGAAGTGAAAGGATCGCTGTTAGTTGCCGGCTCGGTTGGGAATACGTCGATTGCAGCCCCCGCCAGATGTTTAGTCGCTAATGCGTCGCACAACGCAGGAATATCAACAACCGTACCGCGTGCGGCGTTAATCAGCAGCGCCCCCGGCTTCATCAGCGAAATCTCACGCGCGCCCATCAGGTTTTTGGTGGAGGCATTTTCCGGCACGTGCAGACTCACCACGTCGCTCATATTGAGCAGGTCGGAAAGATGCTGTACCTGCGTGGCATTGCCAAGCGGGAGTTTATTTTCAATATCATAGAAAAAGACATGCATCCCGAGCGATTCCGCCAGAATGCCCAACTGAGTACCAATGTGGCCGTAGCCGATGATCCCCAGTTTTTTACCACGCGCTTCAAAAGAGCCGGTAGCCAGTTTATTCCACACGCCGCGGTGCGCTTTGGCGTTCGCTTCGGGTACGCCACGTAGCAGTAGCAGCAGTTCGCCAATCACCAGCTCAGCAACGGAACGTGTGTTAGAGAATGGTGCGTTAAACACAGGGATCCCGCGCTTTGCCGCTGCACTTAGATCAACCTGGTTGGTGCCAATGCAGAAGCAGCCAATCGCGACCAGTTTCTCTGCGGCGTCAATCACATCTTCAGTCAGATGGGTACGGGATCGCAGGCCAATGAAGTGGGCATCACGGATGGACTCTTTCAGTTGTTCAGTGTCCAGAGCACCTTTGTGAAACTCGATGTTGGTATAACCTGCTGCACGAAGGCTTTCGAGTGCTTTTTGGTGCACGCCTTCAACCAGCAGAAATTTAATCTTATCTTTCTCCAGTGATACCTTTGCCATTTCCCCGACCCTGTCTTTTTTGTTCAAACTGATGTGTTGTGTGTGGGATTTTCATCCGTCTCTTCAACATATCAAAAAATAATATTGCGGCAATATGAACGTTTGCGTCGCCGTGCTGAAGAAATGTCATTCAACGGGAAATGTCAGAGGAAAATACTGGCGATAACTTTTTCTTTGGAGAGATCGGCAGGACAATATTATAAACGTGACACAAGTCACCAAATTTGCCCTGCCAAAATTTTTTTAACGGGAGAAGACGCTCCCGTCAGATCATTTTACGATAGTTTTCACGCCGTCAGGCGTACCGATCAGCGCGACATCCGCGCCACGGTTGGCAAACAGGCCGACGGTTACCACACCTGGAATCGCATTGATGGCATTTTCCAGCGCGATGGCGTCGAGGATCTCCAGACCGTGCACATCGAGGATCACGTTGCCGTTGTCCGTCACGACGCCCTGACGGTATTCAGGACGACCGCCCAGCTTCACCAACTGGCGAGCCACAGCGCTGCGCGCCATTGGGATCACTTCGACCGGCAGCGGGAAGTTGCCGAGAATATCGACTTCTTTAGACGCATCCGCGATGCAAATAAATTTCTTCGCCACGGAAGCAATGATTTTTTCACGGGTCAACGCTGCGCCGCCGCCCTTGATCATCTGCATGTGACCGTTGATTTCATCCGCACCGTCAACGTATACGCCGAGGCTATCCACTTCGTTAAGATCGAACACGTGGATGCCAAGGCTTTTGAGTTTTTCAGTCGATGCGTCCGAACTGGATACCGCACCTTCAATCTGACCTTTCATTGTGCCCAGCGCATCAATAAAGTGTGCGGCTGTTGAACCTGTACCTACGCCCACAATGGTGCCGGGCTGTACATACTGAAGTGCCGCCCATCCTACTGCTTTTTTCAGTTCATCCTGCGTCATGATCGTTTCGCCTGTGGTGTGAATATGGTGGGAAAATTCACGCGCATTATAGAACATTGTGCAGAAAAATGTCCCCACACCCGCTCGCAAGCGGCGGATTTCGTCTTTACCCAATCAAAAATTGTGTCATAGTGCAGAACAAGCAAAAATTTCAGGAGTGCGTCAAAGCAATGAAACGTCCGGACTACAGAACACTACAAGCACTGGATGCGGTTATTCGTGAACGAGGATTTGAGCGCGCGGCGCAAAAGCTGTGCATCACGCAATCCGCGGTTTCACAGCGCATAAAACAGCTTGAGAATATGTTCGGACAACCGCTGCTGGTGCGTACCGTACCGCCGCGCCCAACGGAACAGGGACAGAAACTACTGGCGCTTCTGCGCCAGGTTGAACTGCTGGAAGACGAGTGGCTGGGCGATGAACAAACCGGCTCGACGCCGCTTCTGCTTTCGCTGGCGGTGAACGCCGACAGTCTGGCGACCTGGTTACTTCCGGCGCTGGCCCCGGTACTGGCTAATTCACCGATTCGACTGAACCTGCAGGTTGAAGATGAAACCCGAACCCAGGAACGTCTGCGTCGTGGTGAAGTAGTCGGTGCGGTGAGTATTCAACATCAGGCGCTGCCAAGCTGTCTGGTGGATAAACTGGGCGCGCTGGACTACCTGTTTGTTGGCTCTAAACCTTTCGCCGAGCGTTATTTCCCAAACGGCGTCACCCGTTCCGCCCTGCTGAAAGCCCCGGCGGTCGCGTTTGACCATCTTGATGATATGCACCAGGCGTTCTTGCAACAAAACTTCGACCTGCCGCCGGGCAGCGTACCGTGCCATATCGTTAACTCGTCTGAAGCCTTCGTCCAGTTGGCCCGTCAGGGAACAACCTGTTGCATGATCCCACACTTACAGATTGAGAAAGAGCTGGAAAGCGGTGAGCTTATCGACTTAACGCCAGGCCTGTTCCAGCGTCGGATGCTGTACTGGCACCGCTTTGCACCAGAAAGCCGCATGATGCGCAACGTCACCGACGCGCTGCTGGCCTATGGCCACAACGTACTGCGTCAGGATTAATTCCTCGAACAGAGGCCGGATAGCGGCGTAAAGCCTCATCCGGCCTGCAAGCCTTGCCCCTCATTTCATGCTATTCCCGCCACGTCTTTGAAATACATCACAAAATAAAACACGCCACACGGCAAAAAACGACGTCCTGTTGGCTATTTTTTGCTGGCGACAAGCCAAATGAAAAAGCACACCGTATTCGCAAAGATTCAACTTATTGCGTAATACGGAGCAAAAAATGGCAAACGTGCAGGAGTGGCAAACACTCGCCAATAAAGAACTCAGTCGACGGGAAAAAACCGTTGAGTCGCTGGAAAGACAAACGGCGGAAGGGATTGCCATCAAGCCGCTGTACACCGAAGCGGATCTCGATAATCTGGAGGTGACGGGCACCCTGCCCGGTCAGCCGCCTTACGTGCGTGGCCCGCGCGCCACTATGTATACCGCGCAGCCGTGGACGATTCGCCAATACGCCGGTTTCTCTACCGCCAAAGAGTCCAACGCCTTTTACCGCCGTAACCTCGCCGCTGGGCAAAAAGGGCTTTCCGTCGCCTTTGACCTTGCCACTCATCGTGGCTATGACTCAGACAACCCGCGCGTAGCGGGCGACGTCGGCAAAGCCGGCGTGGCGATCGATACCGTCGAAGATATGAAGGTGCTGTTCGACCAGATCCCGCTGGATAAGATGTCGGTATCGATGACCATGAACGGCGCAGTGCTGCCGGTACTGGCGTTTTATATCGTCGCGGCGCAGGAGCAAGGCGTGACGCCGGAACAGCTCACCGGGACCATTCAGAACGATATTCTGAAAGAGTACTTGTGCCGGAACACCTACATTTATCCGCCAAAACCCTCCATGCGCATTATCGCCGACATCATCGCCTGGTGCTCAGGCAACATGCCGCGCTTTAACACCATCAGCATCAGCGGCTATCACATGGGTGAAGCCGGGGCAAACTGCGTACAGCAGGTGGCGTTTACGCTGGCAGACGGTATTGAATACATCAAGGCCGCGCTTTCCGCCGGACTGAAAATTGATGACTTCGCCCCGCGCCTGTCATTCTTCTTCGGCATCGGCATGGATCTGTTTATGAACGTCGCCATGCTGCGCGCTGCACGGTATCTGTGGAGCGAAGCGGTCAGCAGTTTTGGCGCGACCAACCCGAAATCTCTCGCTCTGCGTACCCACTGCCAGACCTCAGGCTGGAGCCTGACCGAGCAGGACCCGTACAACAACGTGGTACGAACCACCATTGAAGCGCTCGGCGCTACGCTTGGCGGCACCCAGTCTCTGCATACCAACGCTTTTGATGAAGCGCTCGGTCTGCCCACCGATTTCTCCGCCCGTATTGCGCGTAATACGCAGATCATCATTCAGGAAGAATCAGAGATCTGCCGCACCGTCGATCCGCTGGCCGGATCGTATTACGTCGAATCACTCACCGATCAAATCGTGAAGCAGGCGCGCACGATCATCAAGCAGATTGATGAGGCAGGCGGCATGGCGAAGGCGATTGAAGCCGGGCTTCCTAAACGGATGATCGAAGAAGCGTCCGCGCGCGAACAGTCGCTGATCGACCAGGGTAAGCGCGTTATCGTCGGGGTGAACAAATACAAGCTGGATAAAGAAGACGACACGTCGGTGCTGGAGATCGACAACGTGAAGGTGCGCAACGAGCAGATTGCCTCACTGCAGCATATCCGCGCCACCCGCGACAATGATGCGGTTAAAGCCGCGCTATCCGCGCTGACCCACGCCGCGCAGCAGAATGAAAATCTGCTGGCCGCCGCCGTCAACGCCGCCCGCGTTCGCGCCACGCTCGGTGAAATCTCCGATGCGCTCGAGGCCGCCTTTGACCGTTATCTGGTTCCCAGCCAGTGCGTTACCGGGGTGATTGCACAAAGCTATCACCAGTCCGACAAATCCGCCGATGAGTTCGATGCCATTGTTGCGCAAACCGAACAGTTCCTCACAGAAAATGGCCGCCGCCCGCGTATTCTGATCGCCAAGATGGGTCAGGACGGACACGATCGCGGCGCAAAAGTGATCGCCAGCGCCTACTCCGATCTCGGCTTCGATGTCGATCTCAGCCCGATGTTCTCCACACCGGAGGAAATTGCCCGTCTGGCGGTAGAAAACGATGTGCATGTCATTGGCGCATCATCGCTGGCGGCGGGTCATAAGACATTGATCCCTGAGCTGGTCACCGCGCTCAAAGGCTGGGGACGCGAAGACATTTGCGTCGTCGCCGGCGGGGTTATTCCGCCACAGGATTACGCTTTTCTACACGAACATGGCGTGGCAGCCATTTATGGCCCCGGCACGCCGATGCTCGACAGCGTCCGCGATGTGTTAACCCGTATCAGTCAGCATCATGATTAACGCCGCCACGCTTGAGGATACCGTCCGCCGCTTGCGACTCGGTGAACGGGCTACGCTCGCCCAGGCGATGACGCTGGTCGAAAGCAATCACCCGCGCCACCAGCCGCTGAGTACGCAATTGCTGGACGCGATTATGCCGTTCACCGGTAACGCCCTGCGTCTGGGGATCACCGGCACGCCGGGCGCGGGTAAAAGCACCTTTCTGGAAGCATTCGGCATGCTGTTAATTCTCCGCGGGTTACGGGTAGCGGTGATCGCCGTCGATCCCAGCAGCCCGGTCAGCGGCGGCAGCATTCTGGGTGATAAAACCCGCATGACGGAACTGGCTCGCGCAGAATCTGCGTTTATACGTCCGGTTCCTTCCTGCGGTCATTTAGGCGGCGCCAGCCAGCGCGCCCGCGAATTAATGCTGCTGTGCGAGGCGGCTGGCTTCAACGTGGTGATTGTGGAAACCGTCGGCGTTGGGCAGTCGGAAACCGAAGTCGCAGGCATGGTGGATTGCTTTCTCTCACTGCAAATCGCCGGCGGTGGCGACGATTTGCAGGGCATCAAAAAAGGCCTGATGGAGATGGCGGATCTGGTCGTCATCAACAAGGACGACGGTGATAACCGTACCAGCGTTGCCATCGCCCGCCATATGTACGAATCCGCCTTGCATATTCTGCGCCGCAAATATGACGAGTGGCAGCCGCAGGTTCTGACCTGTAGCGCCCTGGAAAAACGCGGCATTGAGGAGGTTTGGCAGGCGATAACCGACTTTAAAACGTGCCTTACCGCCAGCGGTCGACTGGAAAAAGTCCACCAGCAGCAGGCGGTGGAATGGCTACACAAGCAGGCTGAAGAAGAAGCCTTGCATCTGCTGTTTGCCCGGGCTGATTTCGACCAGTATTTCCAGCAGACGCTGCTGGCCGTCAAAAACAATGATCTTTCGCCGCGCACCGGCCTGCGGCACATCAGCGAATTTATCCAGCATCATTACTTTCAATAAAGAGAACATTATGTCTTATCAATACGTCAACGTGGTCATCATCCAGAAAGTCGCGGTCATTGAGTTCAATTACGGCCGCAAGCTCAATGCCCTGAGCAAAGTGTTTATTGACGATCTGATGCAGGCGCTGAGCGACCTCAATCGTCCGGACATTCGCTGCATCATTCTGCGCGCCCCGAGCGGGGCCAAAGTGTTCTCTGCCGGGCATGATATTCATGAGCTCCCCACCGGACGTCGCGATCCGCTCTCTTATGACGATCCGCTGCGTCAGATAACTCGTATGATCCAAAAATATCCGAAGCCGGTGATCTCCATGGTTGAAGGCAGCGTCTGGGGCGGCGCGTTTGAGATGATCATGAGTTCCGATCTGATCATCGCAGCCAGTACGTCTACCTTCTCCATGACCCCGGTCAACCTCGGCGTGCCCTATAACCTGGTGGGCATCCACAACCTGACCCGCGACGCTGGCTTTCACATCGTTAAGGAGCTGATTTTTACCGCCTCGCCCATCACCGCTCAACGCGCTATGGCGGTCGGGATCCTCAACCATGTCGTTCCAACCGAGGAACTGGAAGATTTCACCCTGCAAATTGCGCATCACATCTCGGAAAAAGCGCCGCTGGCAATCGCCGTCATCAAAGAAGAACTGCGCGTGTTGGGCGAAGCACACACCATGAACTCTGACGAATTCGAGCGCATTCAGGGCATGCGCCGCGCGGTGTATGACAGCGAGGATTATCAGGAAGGGATGAACGCGTTTATGGAAAAACGTAAACCTAATTTTGTTGGCCATTAATCACGTCCGACGAAGGAGACGGCCATGAAACGGATGAGCGCCGAACAGGCGGCAGAAATTATCCAGCACGATGATATGGTGGCGTTCAGCGGCTTTACCCCCGCGGGTTCGCCAAAAGCGTTACCCACCGCAATTGCCCAACGCGCCTGCGAACGGCATCAGGACGGGCAGCCTTTTCAGATCCGCCTGCTGACCGGGGCATCAATTGGCGCCGCCGCTGATGATGCATTATCCGCGGCGGATGCCGTTTCCTGGCGTGCGCCTTATCAAACCTCATCTGGCCTGCGCGAGAAAATTAACCAGGGCCAGGTGAGGTTTGTCGATCTCCATTTGAGCGAAGTCGCGCAGATGGTTAATTACGGCTTTTTTGGCGAAATCGATGTTGCCGTCATTGAAGCTTCCGCCATTGCGCCGGATGGCCGGATTTGGCTTTCCAGCGGTATTGGCAATGCACCCACCTGGCTGCTGCGGGCGAAAAAGGTGATTATCGAGTTGAATCATTACCATAATCCGCGCGTGGCTGAGTTTGCCGACATCGTAATACCCGGCGCACCGCCGCGGCGTAACAGCGTACCCATATTTCATACCATGGATCGCGTGGGCAGTCAGTGCGTGCAGATAGACCCCAGGAAAGTGGTCGCGGTGGTGGATACCGAGCTGCCCGATGCCGGGAATGTGTCGGATAAAACCAATCCGGTCAGCCAACAAATTGCCGATAACGTCGTCACTTTCCTACTGGCAGAAATGGCGCACAAACGCATTCCAGCAGAGTTTCTGCCCTTACAAAGCGGCGTGGGCAATATCAACAACGCGGTAATGGCGCGACTGGGGGAGAATCCGGATATTCCGCCCTTTATGATGTATTCAGAGGTGTTACAGGAATCGGTGGTGCATCTGCTGGAAACGGGCAAGATCACCGGTGCCAGCGCCTCCAGCCTGACCATCTCAGCCCCGTCGCTACAGAAGATTTACGACAACATGGACTTCTTCACCAGCCGAATTGTGCTGCGCCCGCAGGAGATCTCCAATAACCCGGAAATCATCCGTCGGCTGGGGGTCATTGCGCTCAACGTTGGGCTTGAGTTTGATATCTACGGCCATGCCAATTCCACGCACGTTGCGGGCGTGAACCTGATGAACGGGATCGGCGGCAGCGGGGATTTCGAGCGCAACGCCTACCTGTCTATCTTTATGGCGCCGTCGATTGCCAAAGGCGGGAAAATCTCAACCATCGTACCGATGTGCAGCCATGTCGACCACAGCGAACATAGCGTTAAAGTGATCGTGACCGAACAAGGGATTGCCGATCTGCGTGGGTTATCTCCGATGCAGCGGGCGCACACGATTATCGATAACTGTGCGCATCCCCTTTACCGGGACTACCTGCACCGCTATCTGGAAAAAGCGCCCGGCGGGCATATCCATCACGATCTCAGCCATGCGTTCGATCTGCATCGCAACCTTCTCGAGACAGGATCGATGCTCGGTTAACTTGCCGTACCGTCACGATCTTCAGCAATATGCTGGAGCATGGTGCCGGTATAGCGATGATTTTTCAGCGAATAGAGAAACTCCTGCATATACATGGGGCTGCCGGGCGCGTCGAAATACTTTAGCGTCGACGGATTCACCAGCCGCCAGGCAAAATGAGGGATCACCGTCAAAAACTGCCCGCGCTCCACCGCGCTAATCTTGGCCATAAAGCTGTACGGACGGTAGATAATCGTCGGATTGATCCCGCAGGGCCGCATGTAAGCATCCAGCATCGCCTCAAAGTTGGCGCGATTCTGGAAACGCATTTGCAGCCAGGGTAGCTCGCGCAACAGATCCTGCGGCTGTTTCTCTTCGTAGCGCCGGGAAACGAGAAACCCCAGACGTAGCGGAGACAGTTCGCTGATCGCCAGATTTTCCAACTCCTGTACGCGGGGAGAAACGTGCTGCGGCGAGATAATGAAATCCAGTTTGCGGTCGAACAGATTATCAATCACCCCATTCTCGCTGAATTCAACGGCCTGGGCCGTCACGCCGTCATATTTATCGCCAAGGCTAATCAACTGGTCAAAAATAATCGTTGGATAAGTATTATCGATACCGATGACGATTTCCCGCGAGCGACAAGAGGCGTTATGGATTTCGTTATCAATGGCAGAGAGGCGCTGATAGACGGGAAACAGCTTCTGATACAGCTCCTGTCCGGCTTTATTCAGGCTGATGTTGTTATCTTTACGGGTAAACAGCGTATAGCCGATTTGATCTTCCAGTGCAGCAATGCTTTTACCGAAAGGCGATGCGGTCATATGTATTTTTTCTGCCGCTCTGGCGATGTTATTAGTTTGCGCCAGCAGAATGAAATTACGCATCTTTTTCGAGATAAAAATATCCATAGCGTCCCCTTAAAAATCGCTATGGCCTATCCTCATTACCACGAAAAAAAAGACTGAATGTGAGGTCTCATTTTTACAGTTGCTCACAGAAAAAACCGGCTGGAATATTTTGTCGGCCTGATGAGACGCGTAAGCATCGCCATCAGGCTAAAATCTTGCCGGATGGCGACTTACGCCTTATCAAGACTACTTATTGGTTACTGTTGGCTCAATCTGGAAGACGACATCAACCTGATCGTCAAACTGAATAACCGGCTGTTCGTAGGTTTCCTGAGCGGAGGTTGCAGGCGCTGCATCTGCTTTCATCATCCGTACCATCGGGCTCGGTTGATAATTGGAAACGTGGTAACGCACACTGTAAACGGGACCCAGTTTGCTATTAAAGCCCGCGGCCAGCTGTTCAGCCTGATGAACAGCATCATCAATCGCCGCTTTACGCGCTTTGTCTTTGTAAGCATCCGGCTGGGCAACGCCCAGCGATACCGAACGAATCTCATTCAGACCGGCCTTCAGCGCGCCATCAAGCAGAGCGTTGAGTTTGTCCAACTGACGCAGCGTGACTTCAACGGTGCGCACTGCACGATAACCTTTGAGGATGCTTTTGCCGTTCTGGTAGTCGTAGTCCGGCTGCGTACGCAAGTTTGCAGCGCTAATGTCTTTCTTCACTATCTGGTTCTGTTCAAGGAAAGACAGATATTGCGCCACGCGCTCATCGGCCTGCTTCTTCGCGGAAGCCGCATCCTTTGCAGCAACGTTCACTTCAATCGCCAGGGTGGCGATGTCTGGTGTTGCATCTACGCTTGCCGTTCCGGAAGTCACGATGTGCGGTCCATTTGGCAACTCATTTGCCTGTACCGATAGTGCGCTGAATCCGACTAATGCCGCCAGGGCCATTATTTTGAACTTCACGGTCGTTCCTCCATGTTTCATTAATTACCCCAAAACTCAGGGCACATGCAGGCAAGCTTAGCCGATCTCGCTGCGTTGTCCATCAGACAACACTTAGTTGAACAGCGCTTGAACGTGCGCAACACCTTCTTTTGCCAGCTGAAAAGCGATAAACCACATCACTAATCCTACCAGCGTATTGATGATGCGCTGTGCTTTTGCAGTTCGCAGACGCGGTGCCAGCCAGGCCGCCAGCAATGCCAGACCGAAGAACCACAGGAACGAAGCGCTGACGGTTCCCAGTGCAAACCAGCGTTTAGGCTCAACGTCCAGTTGTCCCCCCAGACTCCCGAGCACCACAAAGGTATCCAGGTAAACATGTGGGTTGAGCCATGTCACCGCCAGCATAGTGGCGATAATTTTCCAGCGCCCCTGCTTCATCACTTCGGCGCTGGCCAGTTCCAGATTACTGCTCATCGCCGTTTTTAGCGCACCGAATCCGTACCAGAGTAAAAATGCGACCCCGCCCCAGGTGACCAGCGCCATCAGCCATGGCGACTGCATCAGCAAGGCGCTACCGCCGAAGATACCCGCGCAAATCAGCACTAAATCACTGATAGCGCAGAGTAAAGCAATCATGATGTGATACTGACGACGGATCCCCTGATTCATCACGAAGGCATTTTGTGGACCAAGCGGAAGTATCATGGCTGCACCAAGCGCAAGCCCTTGAAAATAGTAGGATAACATGTAAAACATCTCACATAATTGTCTTGTGGGCAGACTATACTGCGCGGGATTCATTAGAGGAAATGGATAATATTAATCAGTAATTAGCATTATTAATAATACCGCGCACACTCCCCTCCAGATTCAGTCTCTGACAATAGCGATTGTGCGTTACCCGAGGTATGCTGAAAGATAAATCTGTCTATACCAAAGGAATGGGTATGAAGCATAACGCGAACATTTTTCTCTTCTGTGCCTCGCTGATAGTTACCAGTTTGTGGCCCACTGTCGCCAGCGCAGACAGAACGCTGCGCTATACCGATCACGAGCCATATGGCAACATGCGTACCCGGCTCATAAAAGAGACTTTTTTTCGCGCGATCGAACAAGAGTCGCTTGGACGTTTGAAAATCGACGCTCACTGGAACGGCGAGCTGTCCACCAGCTATGACGCCTTAAAAACGATCGGCCAGGGCAGCGTGGCGGATATGGGGATCGTGGTCCCTGAGTACACGCCCGAACAACTGCCGCGACACCAGATTTTTAAGAGCTTTCCCCTCGGACCGGGTCGTGGTGAAGCGCAGGTTAACGCCTTTCAGCGGATTTTCCGCGAGTATCGCCAGTTTGGTCGCGAGCTGGAAAACAACAATCTGGTGAATCTTCAGTTTTTCCTCGGCTATCCGGTTGGATTTTTTACGACCAGGCCGAACGTCGATTTGGCACAGCTGAATGCAAGCCAATGGCGGACCGCCAGCTTTTGGCATCAATCATTTTTACGCAACGCGGGCGGCGTGCCGGTCAGCATGCCATGGAATGAAAAAATTACCGATGCGCTTCAGACCGGACAGCTTGACGGCCTGATGGTTAACCTCGACAGCGGAGATGATATCCATGCCCAGCGGGCGGCCCCCTATATTCAGCTCTCCCCTTCGCTCTGGCTCGGACACGTTTATCTTCTGGTGATGAATAAAGACGTCTGGGATAGCCTGGACGTGAAAGATCGCGCAGCCATCAATCGGGCCGCCGCCATGACGCAAAAGCGTATTGGCGCAGTGCAGGACGCAAGCCTGACCGCAATGGCGCAAAAGATGGCAAAAGAGGGCGCACACGTTCACTACCTGACCAACAGCGAGCTGAATGCGTGGCAAGCCGCTACCGGGTATCAGCACGTTCAGGCCGAATGGATTGCCCAACAGGAAAGTAAAGGAATAAACGATGTTGGCGAGCTGATGCAGGGTGTCAGCGCAATTCTTAACAAGACGAGATAAATCAATGCCCGCCTCTCTCTGGCGGGCGTTTTTAGCTGAAGTTACTCGGTCGCGTTCTCTTTCACGCGTTTAAAGTTCACATCCATCTGCGGGTACGGGAAGCTGATACCGTTGGCGTCAAACTCGCGCTTAATACGCTCCAGTACATCCCAGTAGACGCTTTGCAGATCGCTGCTGTTACTCCAGACACGTACGACGAAATTAATCGAGGAAGCGCCCAACTCATTCAGGCGTACCGTCATTTCACGGTCTTTTAGGATGCGATCTTCAGACTGGATGATATCAGTGAGGATTTTTTTCACCTGATCGATATCGGAGTCGTAGGCCACGCCGATAATAAATTCGTTACGACGGACCGGCTCGCGAGAGAAGTTAATGATGTTCCCGGCAATGATTTTACCGTTTGGGATCACCACAATCTTACCGTCTACGGTACGCATAGTTGTGGAGAAAATCTGCACGTTAAGCACGGTTCCCGCAACGCCGCCAAGGTCTACATATTCACCCGCGCGGAACGGACGGAACATCACCAGAAGCACGCCTGCGGCGAGGTTGGACAGCGACCCTTGCAGCGCCAGACCGACAGCCAAACCCGCGGCACCGAGAACGGCGATCACGGAGGCAGTTTGCACCCCAACGCGACCCAGCGCGGCAATCAGCGTGAAAGCGATAATACCGTAGCGCACCAGTGCAGAAAGAAAGTCGGCAACGGTGGCATCAATTTTACGCGCCAGCATCAGGCGGTTAACGGTGTTTGATACGATACGCGCCACGATCATACCGATAATGACAATCGCGATGGCCGCAACGATGTTGACGGCATAGCTCAACAGTAGCTCCTGATTGCGGACCAGCCAGGTGCCCGCACCGTTTATGCTGTCGACAACATTCAAATCTTCCATTCAATAGTCCTTGAGCATGTCAAAAAAATTACGAGATCAATCTCACGAAAACACCCTATTAAAGGTAAACAAAAAAGACCGAATCTGCCATTTTTTCAACATGATCCCTTAAAAAACCGCCGTAAACTCAGTTCTCCGCCGGTCGGTCGACCATCCGCAGGAACCCGCTCACCAGAGAATCTTTTTGCTTAAAAATGTCCGCAATTTCACTGACCACCTTTCCGCTGCCCGCATTCTTCCAGGCAATCGAGAGCGGCGATGGCTGGCGCGGATTAATCACCTCACGGGCAACCAGTGCCCCGGATTCAACATAAGGACGACACATCCGCTCGGGTAAAAAACCGACGCCAAGCCCGCTTAAATGACAGGCCAGCTTAGTGCTGAGATCCGGCACTTTGATCTCCTTTTGTCCGCTAAGCAGCCAGGCGACGCGGCGCGTAAGCGTACGCGAGGTATCTTCAATATTGATAGCCGGATAGCGGCGCAGCATATCGTCTGACAGTACCGGCACTGGATGGCTGGCCAGCGGGTGATTTTGCGCTACCACAAACCGCCAACTGATATCTCCCAGCGGCAACAGAGAGATATTATTGGAGAGCGATTCCGATCCGGTGACGCCAATCGCCAATTGGAAATCGTCATACAGTAGCGAATCCCACACGCCCATATAGACCTGTCGGGAAATTTGAAATCGGGTGAAGGGAAATTGTTGGTGCAGCCAGGTCAGTAAATCTGCCGTGGTCTGCGGCTGGTACAGCAGATTGTTGATAACGATGTTCACCTGCCGTTCAACGCCCGCGTTGATCTGCTGAAGCTCGTCCGGCATTGCATCCAGCCAGTTAAGCCACTGTCGACAATGCTCAAGCAGATGTTGTCCGGCTAGCGTCAGACTGACGGAGCGGGTTGTACGTAAAAAGAGCTGCGTCCCCACCTGCTCTTCCAGCGTTTTAATGCGATAGCTAATCGCCGCGGGCGTTTTATGCAGGGAGCTGGCCGCGCGGGAAAAACTCTCCGTCTGTGCAACCCGAATAAAAGTGCGTATTGTTTCCTGATCGAGCATGCGTTCCCCTTGAGTCGACCACCTGTAACCACCGTTGCGCTATCGCGATTCCCAGCAATATGTCCGCCCCCGAGGAGTGCCCGACAGCAAGCAGGCGTCTGATTGCAGAATGCGGATCGCGTCCGGACTGTAAACCACGTATCACCTTCTGTAGCGGCGTTGAAAATTCGCCCACTCTGGCGCTGTTCAGATAGCTACAGCTTACTGACGTGGTGAGCGGCACAAGTTGCTCCGTCGGGGGTAAAAAATAGCGCAATTTGGCAGAAAGCCCCGCAGCATACAGCACAGCCAGCATCCCCGTCAGCATATCATCGCCGCTGGGCGTCAGTCCTGGGCCGTATCCGATCAGCCAGCGCCAGTCAGGCGTCACGCCACGATGCCAGCACTCAAGTTGCTCAATGATTTCAGGGTAGTGCAACATCGTATTGAGTGGCTGATTCAGCGCTCCGGAAAGACCACTGTGTTGAGTGCAAAAAGAGAGATCGACAGGGGCAAGTACGGCAGGATCCAGCGACATCCGGAGTGTGCGACGCGAGCAAAGCGCTATACCCTGTCCCCGCAGGATGCTCCCCTGTTTGATAAGTCGTTCAATATGCGCCACGCGGGAAAACTGTGTGGTGCTCAGCAGCATGCCCGTCGGTCCCATCCCCTTTCCGTAGCGAAACAGCGTCAACAGCTCGCCGTCAGGACGGCAAAAATTAATCGCCTGCGAGAAGCGGCTGTGCAACCTCCATTCGCCATCGGGAAGTCGATAAAAACCCGCGCTGGCTAATGCCTTAATCGTCACCATCGATACACTCCAGGACACTGGATGGCAGGGAGAGCGCCCGAGCCGGCCTACGGAATGAACTCATTCGCAGGCCGGATAAAACGCAACTGCGTCGCCTTCCGGCAACGTTGTTATGCCGTGATGTGATGCAGTTCCGCCAGCGCTTCAAGCGCTTTTTCAAAACAGAGCAGCGGTGCGCGAACGGTGCCCGCCCCCACCTGGCCGATCCCCGCATCCTTGTGAGCAATACCGGTGTTAATCAGCGGCGTAATCCCCGTTTCCACGACGCGACGGATATCCAGCCCCAGACATGCCCCTTTGAAATCCCATGACGGGATCTGGAACAGCGGATTGTTGGCAAGATAGATCTCCGCCATCTCTTCCGATGTCTCCAGCGCAGCCCCCATGCCACCCGCGCCAACGAAGCGCGTTACGCCCGGTGCGGCGATCATCGCAGCACCGCCAATCCCCAGCGTTTCCGTGATGGCACTGTCGCCGATATCCGGATTGGCATCAGTCTGGCTATAGCCGGTAGAGAACAGCCCCTGCGGCGTGTTCACCGGCGCGGTAAACCAACGATCGCCTGTGCCGCTCACGCGAATACCGAAATCACGGCCGTTACGCGTCATGGCGGTCACCACAGAACCTGCTTTAATTTCCGCCGACGCATCCATAACGGCTTTACTGTAGGCCATTGCCAGGTTAAGGAAGAACTGGTCGGTGACGCTCAGGAATTGCAACACCTCAATGATTTCCGCCTTCGGACGCCCCAGTCCGGCAATCACCGGAGAAAGCGTGCGTAGCAGCAGAGAAGAGGCCGCAATATTACGTTGGTGGAACTCATCGCCCATCGTGATAGCCTGCGCCATCAGTGCCGTCAGATCGACGCCGTTTTCCATCGGCGAGAGCGCTTCCTGCAATACCGGCGCCAGCGTATCGCGCATCCAGCGCAGACGTTTCTGCACGTCATCGCCGTAAGCGCCAAAGCGCATCACTTTGCCGATCCCCTCATTGAGGTTGCAGCAGGCCTGATTACCGTGGACGACATCACGCACGACCAGCACCGGCATATTAGCGGACGTAATACCGCCCATCGGACCTACCGCGCCAACGTGGTGGCAAGGAATAAACTCGATCTCTCCCTGCTCCAGCATCCGCAGGGCATCTTCCTCCGTGACCGCCCAGCCTTCAAACAGCGATGCGCCAATACAGGCTCCGCGCATTGGGCCAGTCATCTCTCCCCAGGCGATCGGCGGACCAGCGTGCAGTAATTTGCGTCCAGAAGATAATTCGGCCACCGCTTCTTTTGCAGGACGCACGGCAACCCAGTGGGGGCGTGCAGCTTTAATTCGTTCGATAATGGCTTCGTTGGCCTGTGCAATAGATGAATACATATCCGTACCTCTGAACTTAATGTAACTGTTTGAGTAAGCTGGCAAGACGGGCGTTGCCACCGGCAACAGGCGCCCACTGATAATGCACAACCGGCGTACCGCTGCTTTGCAGATCCAGCGCGAAGCTGCGCAATCCGGCGTTGATAACCTGTACGCCCGCAAGAAGCGCGCTATGCGTCTGTGGAATATTGTGATTCTGGTGATGCGTCAGGCTAACGGCGAGCAGTACCGCCTCTTCGAGGGTTTCTACCACGGCAACCCCGGCTTCACGGAGTTTCTCTTCCTGCTCGCTGCGGCCCTGCGGATCGCCCTCGGTTCCGGTCAGAGTAGCAATCACCACCAGCGGCGCAGTGCGTTTGGCGCGCACTTGATCTACCGCCTCAACAACCGCCCCCGCTGGATCGGCGCAGGCGCCATAGCCCAGTACGACATCCAGCAGCAGTACCCCGACATCCGGAAACGCGGCCAGTTTTTCGATTTCAATGCTGCGGGTGGTTGGGTCAATCATCGGATGCGGTCTGCCCAGGGTGTAGCTGTCGTCCCCGAGGTCGACAATACGATGACCACCGGCGTCCAGCATCACGCCCTGGTCGTGGCTTTCACTCACGGGAACCCCCAGCCCCGCTGAGAGCAGCATGGCGGCTTCCGCGGCCAGCGTCCCCCCGGCATACAGGCCGTAAATCCCTTTGCCTGCCACTTCCGGCTGAGCCCGTCTCTGCTGCGCCACGCGCATCAGCAGCACCGCCAGCCGCGCGGCATCAGAAAGTGAATTCGCCAGCCAGACGTTTCCTTCGCGACGCTGCTCCGGCTTGCTGCCCAGAAACAGCGCGACAACCGGTTTCCCCACCTTTTGCATCGCAGCAATAATGCGGGTTCGCACCTGCGGAGACGGCGGCTTGGAGACAAAAGCCATTACCCGCGTGGCATCATCCGCAGCCAGCATCTCCAGCGCGGTCAATGCGCTGATACCGCCCACGTCAGCGCTCAGGTCACGTCCCCCCAGGCCAATCGCATGGCTAATGCCCTGCTGATGCAGCGCAATCTGCGAGGTAATTTCCTGAATACCGGTGCCTGACGCGCCAATCACGCCAATCCCGCCTTCAGGCAGGACGTTGGCAAAAGCTAACGGGCTTCCGGCAATCATCGCCGTTCCGCAGTCTGGCCCCATGACGATCAGCCCGCGCTCGCGTGCCATGGTTTTCAGCTCAACTTCCTGCTCCAGCGATACGTTATCGGAAAACAACATGACGTTTTTATTGGCCTGCAACCCCTCTCTGGCAACAGATGCGGCATATTCTCCGGCGACGGAGACCAGCAGAAGATTGGCCTGAGGTAATTTCTGGCACGCGCTTTCGAAGCGGCGAGCTTTCACCAGTTGATGTGAACTCCCCGACGCGTTGGCGATCGCGCTTAGCTCTTTCTCCAGTTGCTCACGAATCAAATCCAGGATCTCAGGCTGCTCACCTTCGGTTCTGACCGCCACACAAATATCATTTGGCGTGGCATCGGCAAAGTCGTCGTGCCAGAACCCTGTGGAATCCAGCATCGATTTATTGGCTGGTGTTCCCATCATGACCGAAACCTGATCAACTTCCGGGCGCTCACTGAGTTTTCGGGAAATGATCATCAGGCTGACGGAATCCTGAAAACTTCCCTTTTTAATAAAGGCGTAAATCATTACCGCTACCTCTTTATGTGCGTTGTTCTTTTAAAAACAGCATTGCGAATAAACCAATAGCCAGCAGTACGGCTGAAACATAGAAACTGGAAGCCAGGCTTCCGGTCATATCACGCGCAGCCCCGGCAATAATCGGTGCCAGAATGGATGAACTCATGCCGATAAAATTAAATAAGCCAAATGCGGTGCTGTAATTATTTTCATCCACGCTATCGGCTACCAGGGCAACCAGTACCGGATCCAGCGCCAGTTTACCCACCAGACCATAGACACACAGCGCAGTGATAACACCTGTCATATTCGGCATCCAAATAATTGACAACATGCTGATAATCGCGACCGGCACCAGGAACATAATTAAAGGTTTACGCTTGCCTAATTTGTCAGACAGGCTGGAGAATAGCAGCGCCCCAGGAATGGAAATCCAGGCCACCAGCGAAGAGATAAATCCGGTTTCGCTGCCCGCGATACCCCGTTCATTTTGCAGATAATAAGGAAGCCAGGTCAGGATAACGAAGAAACCGAACAGGCTACAGAACACCATAATATAGGTGATAATTAAATTACGGTTTTTCAGCAGATCGCTGAATTTACCCTTTTTAACCGGCGCGCCATCGGCGTCGGCAGTACGTTTCTTCTCTTTCACAAATAGCCAGATAGCCACCCCAACCAGCACGGATGGAACCGCCATCGCATAGAATGGCATCCGCCATGAATATCCCTGATCGTATACCAGCCAGCTTGAGGTCATCAGCCCCAGCGCAATACCAAAAGCCATACCGCTGTTGATGATTGCGCTGCCAAGAGAGCGGTACTTCTTCGGGATCTGCTCAGAGGAAAGACCGTATTGCGGACCATAATAGGTTCCTTCACCCGCCCCCGTCACCACGCGGGCAAACAGCAGGGTGTACCAACTTTTTGCCCAGCCGGTTACCGCGGTGAAAACACCAAAAAGAATAAACCCCGGAACCAGCACCTTTTTCTTACCAATTTTGTCACCCAGAATTCCGGCAGGTACCTGAAGTAATGCGTAAGAAAAATAGAACACAGAATTAAGAATACCCAATTGTGTGCCGCTTAAGCCAAATTCTTTTTCTAATTCGCCCATCACCGGATTGAGCACCGTGCGGTCGGCATACATAAAAATCCATCCCAGCCAGAACAGAAAAACGGTGACCCACCAGGCCGGTATTCCTCTTTTCTTTGTGGCCTCAGCCACTTCATATGAACCAGACATAATTAATCTCCCGGTAATCATTACCGCTGAATACCTCATGTTATCTGACAGGATACGTGAGGTTTGATGTTTTAACTGCGTCTACCATATCGGGGTAAAAATTCATTTCATTTGAACAAAATCACACAAAATCCATTGTTATAAATTTCTGGGAACTGGCCGCAACATTATTAAAAAAAGTCTAATAATCACTTTCAAAGCAATTTAAATAAAGAGACAGAAAACATCATTAATTATCGAGATATTTTTACAGGTATTTGAGTTGTCGACCTTATCACATAATAAAAGCGATAAAACGCTATGTTGACCACGAGATATTTTTCACAATGAGGTCATTAATGAAAAAGAAGATTGTCATTGCGCTTGGCGGCAATGCCTTATTACAGCGCGGAGAAATTTTGAGTGCAGAAAACCAGCAGCGTAGTATTCAGGTATTTGCCGAAATGGCATCCGAATTAGCCCGTGATTATCAACTGGTCATTGTTCATGGCAACGGTCCTCAGGTTGGTCTGCTGGCGCTACAGAACGCTGCTTACAAAGAGTCCCCGGCCTGGCCGCTGGACATTCTGGTTGCGGAAAGTCAGGGGATGATCGGTTTTGCCATTGCCCAGGCGCTGGCGTCATCCACGGGTAACGCGCCCGTGACGACGCTGATGACCCGCGTTGAGGTCGATCCGCAGGATGACGCTTTCTCAACACCCGGTAAATATATCGGCCCCGTCTACCAGCCGGATCAACAGACAGATCTGGAAGAACGCTATGGCTGGCAGATGAAAGCGGATGGGCAATATATTCGCCGCGTGGTTCCCTCCCCGACACCGCTAAAAATTCTCGACAGTGATGCCATCTGCACGTTGATGGATGCGGGGCACATGGTGATTTGCTGTGGCGGTGGCGGTATTCCGGTCATTGCGCAAGGCGATGGCTATCAGGGAACCGAAGCCGTCATTGATAAGGATTTGACCGCTGCCGTGCTGGCGCAATCCATTAACGCTGACCACCTGCTGATCCTGACGGACGCCGATGCCGTGTATGAAAACTGGGGAACCCCCCAGGCGCGTGCGCTACGACATGTCACACCAGAAGAGCTGGCGCCGTTTGCCGCGCCTGACGGTGCAATGGGCCCGAAAGCGGCGGCGGTGATACAGTTTGTCAAACAGACCGGAAACGCAGCATTTATCGGCGCCCTGAAGGATGCGCCGCAGGTCCTGGCGGGTGAAAAAGGAACCTGCGTTATGCAGTAAAAAAAATGGCTTCCCAAAGGAAGCCATTTTTACTGTCCGCAGACGGAATTACAGAACGTCAACCGCGTTCAGTTCTTTGAAAGCCTGTTCCAGACGGGTGATCATAGTTGCCTGACCAGCACGCAGCCATACGCGCGGATCGTAGTATTTCTTGTTCGGCTGATCTTCGCCTTTCGGGTTGCCCAACTGACCCTGCAGGTAAGCTTCGTTTGCTTTGTAGTAGTTCAGAACGCCTTCCCAGGTAGCCCATTGGGTATCGGTGTCGATGTTCATTTTCACTACGCCGTAGCTTACGGAATCTTTGATTTCCTGAGCAGTAGAACCGGAACCGCCGTGGAAGACGAAGTTCAGGCTGTTATGCGGCAGGTTATGTTTCTTAGAAACATAGTCCTGAGAGTCGCGCAGGATGGTCGGGGTCAGAACTACGTTACCCGGCTTGTAAACGCCGTGTACGTTACCGAAGGACGCTGCGATGGTGAAACGCGGGCTGATTTTGCTCAGCTCGGTGTATGCGTAGTCAACGTCTTCCGGTTGGGTGTACAGTGCAGAAGCGTCCATGTGGCTGTTGTCCACGCCGTCTTCTTCACCACCGGTGCAACCCAGTTCGATTTCCAGAGTCATGCCCATTTTGGACATGCGCGCCAGGTATTTGGAGCAGATTTCGATGTTCTCTTCCAGAGACTCTTCAGACAGGTCGATCATGTGAGAAGAGAACAGCGGTTTGCCTGTTGCTGCGAAGTGTTTTTCACCCGCGTCCAGCAGACCGTCGATCCACGGCAGCAGTTTCTTCGCGCAGTGGTCAGTGTGCAGGATAACCGGAACACCATAGTGTTCAGCCATCTGGTGAACGTGATGCGCACCAGAGATAGCACCCAGGATTGCAGCGCCCTGAGGAACGTCAGACTTCACGCCTTTACCCGCGATGAAAGAAGCACCACCGTTGGAGAACTGGACGATTACCGGCGCTTTAACTTTTGCAGCGGTTTCCAGAACGGCGTTGATGGAGTCGGTACCAACGCAGTTAACAGCTGGCAGAGCAAAGTTGTTTTCTTTAGCTACCTGGAAAACTTTCTGTACGTCATCACCAGTGATTACGCCTGGTTTTACGAAATCAAAAATTTTAGACATGTTGCGAGTCCTGTATCTTCGGCCTTGGAAAGGGGGCGCGCTCGACAGCGCGCTAATAATTGGGCAGGTTTCCCTGCCCATCAATGTCTTACTTTTTAGCACGCTCTTCGAGCATGGCTACTGCTGGCAGTACTTTGCCTTCCACGAATTCGAGGAATGCGCCGCCGCCAGTAGAGATGTAGGAGATTTTGTCAGCAATGCCGAACAGGTCGATTGCTGCCAGGGTGTCACCGCCGCCTGCGATAGAGAATGCTTCGCTGTCTGCGATAGCATTAGCAACGATTTCAGTACCTTTGCGGAAGTTCGGGAATTCGAACACGCCAACCGGGCCGTTCCACAGAATGGTTTTCGCATTCTTCAGAATGTCAGCCAGCTGCTGTGCAGAAGCGTCGCCGATATCCAGGATCTGCTCGTCTTCTTTTACATCGCTAACGGATTTAAGCGTAGCCGGTGCAGTTTCAGAGAATTCAGTCGCTACGCGAACGTCAGTCGGGACCGGGATATCGCAAGTCGTCAACAGACGCTTAGCTTCATCAACCAGGTCAGCTTCGTACAGGGATTTGCCGACGTTGTGGCCTTGAGCAGCAACGAAGGTGTTCGCGATACCACCACCAACGATCAGCTGGTCAGCGATTTTTGACAGAGAGTCCAGAACGGTCAGTTTGGTAGAAACTTTAGAACCACCAACGATAGCCACCATCGGACGAGCAGGTTCTTTCAGCGCTTTACCCAGCGCATCCAGCTCAGCAGCCAGCAGCGGACCAGCGCAAGCTACGTCGGCGAATTTACCGATACCGTGGGTAGAAGCCTGCGCACGGTGAGCAGTACCGAAAGCGTCCATTACGAATACGTCGCACAGCGCAGCGTATTTTTTGGACAGTGCTTCGTCGTCTTTCTTCTCGCCTTTGTTGAAGCGAACGTTTTCCAGAACAACCAGTTCACCGGCAGCGACTTCAACGCCGTCCAGGTAATCTTTTACCAGGCGAACCGGAGCAGACAGTTTGTCTTTCAGGTAGTTAACAACCGGCAGCAGAGAGAATTCTTCGTTGTACTCGCCTTCGGTAGGACGACCCAGGTGGGAAGTTACCATCACTTTAGCACCCTGTTTCAGGGCCAGTTCGATGGTCGGCAGGGAAGCACGGATACGCGCATCGCTGGTTACTTTCCCTTCTTTAACTGGTACGTTCAGGTCCGCACGGATAAAAACGCGTTTACCAGCCAGATCCAGATCGGTCATCTTAATTACAGACATGGTGAATCCTCTCGTTGATTCATAAAGTTTTGTCGACGCTCAAGCGTCGAGCCTGAAACCAATAGCAGCCATCGCTAACGTTGTGTCGAGCATACGGTTAGCAAAGCCCCATTCATTATCACACCAGACCAGCGTTTTGATCAGGTGAGCGCCACTCACGCGCGTTTGCGTACCATCAACGATGGCGCTGTGCGGGTCGTGGTTAAAATCTACAGAGACCAACGGTAATTCCGTATAGTCAACTATACCATGAAATGCACCTTGTGCTGCTTTTTGCAGCAACTGGTTGACTTCACTGGCTTTTACTGGTTTTTTCACCGTCACGCTTAAGTCGATCGCCGTCACATTTATGGTCGGTACACGCACCGCAATCGCTTCAAAACGATCGTTAAACTGCGGGAAAATTCGCGTGATGCCCGCCGCCAGTTTGGTATCAACCGGAATAATAGACTGGCTGGCCGCTCGCGTGCGACGCAGGTCAGGATGATAGGCATCAATAACCTGCTGATCGTGCATCGCGGAGTGGATCGTGGTGACGGTACCAGACTCAATGCCGTAAGCATCATCCAGCAATTTAATGACGGGTATTATGCAATTCGTGGTGCAGGAGGCGTTGGAAACGATCCGGTGTTCAGCGCGCAGCTGATCCTGATTAACGCCATACACAACGGTTGCGTCGATGTCGTGACTACCAGGATGTGAAAAGAGCACTTTTTTTGCACCTGCGGCAATATGCGCCTCGCCGTGTTCGCGGTTGCCGAAGACCCCCGTACAATCCAGCACAACGTCGACACTCAGTTCGCGCCAGGGAAGCGCATCGAGCGTTCGCTCATGCAGAATGCGGATCGCGTCATCGCCAACGATGAGCTGGTCACGTTCCTGACGAACATCCCAGGCAAAACGTCCATGGCTGGTGTCATATTTCAACAAATGCGCCATGCCTGCAGCATCCGCCAGTTCGTTGATTGCCACCACGGTGATTTCCGCCCGACGCCCGGATTCATACAAAGCACGAACCACGTTGCGTCCGATGCGACCGAAACCATTAATCGCTACGCGTACGGTCATAGGTCTCCTGCAAGGATTTCTCAGAAACGATGTGGCAGACAGAGTAATGCAGCAAATCGCTCAGGGAAACCTTACCTGTCGCAAACTGCGACTAATTGGTTAATTGTCGAACATTTAATCGACTGAAACGCTTCAGCTAGAATAAGCGAAACGCGGAATAAAAGGAATGATTGTCCAGCCAAAGAAAACAGTTATCTGACGTACATCACATTTTTCCCGCTGAGACCGGGGGAAATTATTCCAGTAAGCCGTAATAATCATTACGGCTTAACAGGAATAATTGGCCTTCACGCAATCCGATATTCACCAGATTCCAGCATCTCCAGCGTCAGGTCACCAGGCAGACTCGCTTCCAGTACCCGACGAACATTCGGTCCGTCGGTACGCTCATAAAACGCCTCAGCGTCAGCTTGTGATAGTCCGCCCGCCAGTTTACGGCCTACCAGTCGTGTACGGAGCGCGTTGGCAGGTGCACGAATAAACAGCGAGTAATCACAAAACTCAGCTAACGCCCGCCACCTTTCATCATCGCGTAATAACCAGTTTCCTTCCACAATCACAATCGGCGCGGTCACTGTTATAGCCGCTTCTACCGGATCGTGTTTTTGCCGGTCGTACTGAGGCCAGGTGCCCTCCCCTTCCCTTATCAAACGTAGATTCTGTGCAAGCTTATCCACATCAAAGGTTTCCGGCGCACCTTTGTATGCTCGCAGGTTATGAGCATCCAGCCAGGTGTTGTAGTGATGGAAGCCATCCATCGGCAGCGTCTGGATCTCCGGCAGGCCAGGATCCTGACGGGAGAGATATTCCCAGAAGGTGGTCAGCGTCGATTTACCCGTACCAGGCGGTGCGCTGAGAAAAACGATCGTTCGTCGCTGCGGGTGAGTGGCGTGTATTTTTGCCAGCTGTTGTAATAACGGTTTGTGTACGTTCTCTATCTCATCATCACGGTAATGTGCTTCAACCTGTAGCCCATTCACCGTTAGTTTGATTTTCACGGCGTTAATTCCTTTAAAATCGCCGTCACTGCCAGCGTCATTGCCGTCTTGACCATTGCGCTAAAGCGCACTTCGGACCACGCAGCAAAGTCGGCAAATTTCATCGACTCCAGCGCACCGTAGAGCGTTGCGTTGCGGGTGATACTGTTCACGTTGCTGACAAAATCCCAAGTAATGTCATCGGCAAAACCGGGGATATTATCCTGCTCGTTCAGGTACTGATAAAACTGAGAGAAATGGGTGATGTCGGCATAAAGCCATTTATCCATTTTTCCCAACGCATAAATCAGACGTAACGCAACGTCGATATCGTCAAGCGGTCCACTCTGGGCGAGTAACGGCTTCACTGCATATTCCACGATCTCTTCATCGTTATTAACGAACAGCGACGGTAGAAAGCGCTTAATGCCCAGGAGCAAAATGTTATGTGCCGTCGTCATAAACGAGAGTAAATTATTTTGAGCATCCAGTTGCTCAAGCACATCGTCTTCTGTCAGCGTCGTCATTCGTTTCTCGATAAATCACCATGAATGCAGAGAGTCTATTATATTACACGTTCGATCCGCGCCGCCGATCAGTAAAGTTTGCGTGCGCACACCATTCGCAACCTGTTGGATCCCTTTCACAAGATCGCCGCCCGTGACCCCTGTCGCGCTGAAGAGGATCTTATTTCCCCCTACCAGTTCGTCCAGCGCGTAGATCCGGTTGATCTCAACGCCCATTTCCGCGCAGCGCTGATGTTCCTGTGCCGCAATCAGACGATTATCTGCGTTATTTCCTTTCGCTTCGCAAAAATCAATCAGTTCAGCCTGCATATCGCCCCCTAGCGCTTTAACCGCACAGGCTGAAATAACCCCTTCGGGCGCGCCGCCAATGGTATACATCAGATCATAAGGATTCTCCTGCATACAGGCCAGCACGCTGGCGGCCACGTCGCCGTCGGGTAGAGCAAAGACCTTGACGCCAAGCCGTGTCGCCTCGGCAATCGCTGGTTGAAGGCGCGGTTTATCCAGCGTCACCATCCGCAGTCGCTCCAGCGGTTTACCCAACGCCTCTGCCACATTACGCAGATTATCTGCCAACGGCAGCGCCAGATTAATCGCCCCTTTCGCAAACCGATTAACAACCAGTTTTTTCATGTACATATCAGGGGCGTGTAACAAACTACCGCGAGGGGCAAACGCCATGACGGCCAGCGCATTGCTTTGCCCCATCGCCACCATTCGGGTTCCTTCGATAGGATCAACGGCGATATCTACCTCAGGTCCGGTGCCGGTTCCCACTTCCTCACCAATCCACAGCATCGGGGCTTGATCAATCTCCCCTTCGCCAATAACGATGCGTCCGCGAATGGCAATACTGTTCAATGCTTCCCGCATTGCCGTCACAGCCAGACCATCAATCTTGTTTTTATCGCCGCACCCGGTTTGCGGCCAGGCTGCCAGTGCAGCCTGCTCCGTGATACGAAATAGCGGCCATGCCAGCGACATCATATCGCCGCCTCCCCTATATCAACGCCAAAGTGTGCCAAAAGGTATTTTTCTGCCTTTTCATTCCAGATACCGTGCGTCTCCTCCACCAGTAGCGCCAGTTCTTTGAATAATGGGTCAGTTTTCCCTTTCTCGGCAAAATCAGCAATGGCGGTTAGTGGCATGGTAACGCCGTTATATATCAGCTTCTTACCGCCGGGGATCGCCGGTAAATTCAAAACAGTTTCCGGAACTGCATCAAGGCCGCCAATGTGCGTCACCATAAAAGACGGTTGCAGTTGGCCGATTGCACTGAGCGCAATGGCCTCTTTCATATCATCCGTTGAACCACCGGATGTCCCGACAACGTGAGTGCTGTTGTAGTGCACGTTATAAAAATTAAACGGCACTTTGAAGTTACTGTCCGTAGGGCCGGCAAAAAAATTCAGGCAACCATCTTCCGCGAGTAAATCATCAGCCATCTCAACAACTGCAGGCACTGCCGCATACACAAAGACATCATCAAAACCTGCGTCATGAGTTAACGCTCGCAGCATCGCTGTCGGAGAATCCATGCCAGTAGTATTCACATAGATGAGCTCAATCCCCTTTTCTGCCGCCAGCTCAACGGGCAACAGTTTTTTAGCCTGCGCCAGTCGTGCTTCGTCAATGTCGACCACCACCACGCGTGACGGCTGAATATTTCCGTTAATGGCATAATCTATTGCACCAATACCCATCGGCCCGGCGCAGGCCAGAAGCGCAATGTTCCCCCCTGGCTTAATCCCCATGCGATGCTCATAAACGTAAGGCGTGGTATGAAAATTCGCGTTATACGCGCCAATAATGCAGCACATCGGTTCTGCCAATGAGGCGGCGGCAAAATAAGAGCCGTGGTAAGGCAAAACGCATCCCAGGTTAATCGCCACTTCCGGGATAATCATATATGTCGCATTGCCGCCAAAATATTCGTAGCTGTATCCCGCTGAATATCCACTTGGCAATCCCATCGCGGGTTGCAACACAAAACGCTGACCTTTCTTATATTTATCCGTCAGGTTTTTCCCCACCTCAACAATGATACCTGCACATTCATGTCCGGTAATAACCGGATGATTTTCCAGATCGTCCGGTACGCGTTTATGATCGCTCCCCAATGCTGCTGCTTTCCAGGTGGACAAACAAACGCTATCGGATATTACGCTTACTAACAATTCATTATCTGTAATTGCAGGCAGTTCAAATTCGCGGATACGAATATCCTGCTTGCCATATATGGCAGCAACTTTCGTTTTCATATTCACTCCAAAAATAGAAGAAGGCTAGTTCGCAGTAATGCGTTTAAATAAATCATCCAACAATGGGTCACCAATATAGTTCTTAATCAGCACTAATGGCTTTTCACTTACACGTTTAACACGACCTTCAAGACTGGCATGGGTGACAATAATATCGGCATCTTGCGGAACGTTTTCGATAGCATAATGCGTCACAGTAATATTCAATCCCGCTTTCTCCAGACGCTTACGAAACGTGGTTGCCCCCATAGCACTGGAACCCATTCCTGCATCACAGACAAAAGCGACGCGTTTAATGTTTTTATAAGAGAATTTCCCTTCCTGCTTCATCGCTT
This sequence comes from Citrobacter sp. 21OH12SH02A-Citro, assembly GCF_027919895.1. Lineage (NCBI taxonomy): Bacteria > Pseudomonadati > Pseudomonadota > Gammaproteobacteria > Enterobacterales > Enterobacteriaceae > Citrobacter > Citrobacter sp. 21OH12SH02A-Citro. Next base: position 806,190 of record NZ_CP114801.1, on the reverse strand, counting down.
TGACGGCTCTGGCTGATTCAGCAAAGTCATCTTCACTTTCTGTTTCAACGTTCTTTTCCATTTTCAGGATGACAGAGGTAATAACAAAAGTAACAACGGTTCCCGCGGTAACTCCTGCAATGGTCGCGAGGAAAGAACCTTTCGGCGTTAATGCCAGATAGGCAAATATGGATCCTGGGCTTGGCCCCGCAACTAACCCACCGTCCAGCAGGTGGAATACCCACGTCCCGGTCATTCCCCCGGCAATCATCGCGATCAGGGTCAGAGGCTTCATCAGCACATACGGGAAATACAGTTCATGAATACCACCGAGGAAGTGGATAATCATGGCGCCTGGTGCAGACTTTTTACTCATTCCTTTACCAAAGATAGCAAAGCCGAGTAACAAACCTAATCCCGGCCCTGGGTTAGATGCCACCATGAAGAAAATTGATTTTCCCGTTTCAGAAGCTTGCTGCATCCCCAACGGATAATACACCCCCTGATCGATAGCATTGTTCAGAAAGAGGATTTTTGCCGGCTCATTGATTACGGATAGCAACGGCAGATAGCCCGCATGAACCAACGCTTCAATACACTCCTTCACGAAATTATTGGCAATGAGAACCGCCGGGCCGATAACTTCAAACCCCAGCAAGCATAAGAGCATTCCCGCAATACCAAGAGAGAAATTATTGATAACCATCTCGAAGCCTGCAGGAATGCGTTTTTCCAGCAGACGGTCGATATGCTTAATCACCCAACCGCCAAGCGGCCCCATTACCATCGCGCCAAGGAACATCGGGATATCCGCGCCCACAATAACGCCAATAGAACCAATGCCCCCCATTACCGCACCGCGTTTCCCGCCAACCAGATGTCCCCCTGTGGAGCCAATCATGACGGGCAGTAAATAGGTAATCATCGGACCGACAATTTTAGCGAAATGCTCATTCGGCATCCAACCGGTAGGAATAAATAATGCGGTAATAAAACCCCAGGCAATAAACGCACCGATGTTGGGAATGACCATTGCAGTCAAAAACCCACCAAAAGCCTGGACTTTGGCACGAGCAGACTTGTTTTCCATAATAATGTCCTGAAAGGAAACCGTTAATTATGCTTGAGCGATAATATCCGCCAATTGTTTTTCTGATTTAGCCGCTAACAAAGCGGTTAGTGCTTCCTCTTCACATAATAATTCGCTTAAGGCCTGAATAGCGCCAATGTGTGAATCAGCATTAGCCGCCGACAATCCGATTAATAATCTGATACCTTCATCATCTTCGGCAAATTTCACTTCCTGTTTGAGAAGCGTTAATGACATACCGGTTTTTAACGCGCCACACTCCGGTCGAGCGTGCGGCATGGCGACGCCTGGCGCTAAAATATAATAAGGACCATTGTTAATCGTTGAGTCTTTAATGGCCTGAATATAATCTGAATTGACATAATGATTGGCAAGTAAGGATGACATAGAAAAGTCAATTGCCTCCTGCCAGTTCTTTGCTGAATTTTTTATTGAGATAGATGATTCGGGAAAGTAATCAATCAGCCGCATACATTTTCCTTATTTTATTTTTAGGGTACGAGTTAGCGTTAAAAATAAAATACGCGCACGGCGAAATGAAATCAATCGAGGAGAAAACTACATACAGCGCAGAATGTTTTTTGGTGATGCCTTTAAAAACAATGGATTGAGAAAAGAAATATAAAAATCAACGGTAATAATGTGATTCAAGTTGCAAATATGAAACATCGCTAAATATCATATTTGTGATGCAAATCTACATTTTCGGGTTGCGCACGATCAAATAAATTTACTTACTTTAAAAAAACGGGCCGCATAAGCGACCCGTTTTCACCTGTAATCAAAATTACAGCAGTTCTTTTGCTTTCGCGACAACGTTGTCGACAGTGAAGCCAAACTCTTCAAACAGCAGCTCAGCCGGTGCAGACTCACCAAAGGTAGTCATACCAACGATAGCGCCGTTCAGGCCCACGTATTTGAACCAGTAGTCTGCGATACCCGCTTCCACTGCAACACGTGCGGAAACAGCTTTCGGCAGTACGGACTCGCGATAAGCGGCATCCTGTTTGTCGAACGCGTCGGTAGACGGCATGGAAACCACGCGCGCTTTAACGCCTTCAGCGGTCAGTTTGTCCCAGGCAGCCACAGCCAGCTCAACTTCAGAACCGGTAGCGATGAAGATCAGTTCCGGCTGACCGGCGCAATCTTTCAGCACGTAACCACCGCGCGCGATGTTCGCCAGCTGCTCTTCGGTACGTTCCTGCTGTGCCAGGTTCTGGCGGGAGAGGATCAGCGCGGTTGGACCGTCCTGACGCTCTACACCGTATTTCCATGCAACGGCAGATTCAACCTGGTCACACGGACGCCAGGTGCTCATGTTCGGGGTCACGCGCAGCGAAGCTACCTGCTCTACCGGCTGGTGAGTCGGGCCGTCTTCGCCCAGACCGATGGAGTCGTGGGTATAGACCATCACCTGACGCTGTTTCATCAGCGCAGCCATACGCACCGCGTTACGGGCATATTCCACAAACATCAGGAAGGTGGAGGTGTACGGCAGGAAGCCACCGTGCAGGGAGATACCGTTAGCGATAGCGGTCATACCGAATTCACGTACACCGTAATGGATGTAGTTACCGGCAGTATCTTCGTTGATAGCTTTAGAACCAGACCACAGAGTCAGGTTACTTGGTGCCAGGTCAGCGGAGCCGCCGAGGAATTCAGGCAGCAGAGGACCAAACGCTTCAATCGCGTTCTGAGACGCTTTACGGCTGGCGATTTTCGCCGGGTTAGCCTGCAGCTTAGCAATGAACTCGTTCGCTTTTGCATCGAAGTCAGACGGCATTTCACCTTTCATACGACGGGTGAATTCAGCGGCTTCCTGCGGGAAGGCTTTCGCATAAGCAGCGAACTTCTCGTTCCATGCAGCTTCTTTTGCCTGGCCTGCTTCTTTCGCATCCCACTGCGCGTAGATTTCAGACGGAATTTCAAACGGCGCGTATTTCCAGCCCAGCTGTTCGCGGGTCAGTGCGATTTCTGCATCACCCAGCGGCGCACCGTGAGAGTCGTGGGTACCAGCTTTATTCGGGGAACCGAAACCGATGATGGTTTTGCACATCAGCAGGGACGGTTTGTCGGTCACAGCGCGAGCTTCTTCAACTGCGCGCTTAATCGCGTCAGCATCGTGACCATCAACGCCACGAACCACGTGCCAGCCGTAAGCTTCGAAACGCTTAGCGGTGTCATCGGTGAACCAGCCTTCAACGTGGCCATCGATAGAGATGCCGTTGTCATCGTAGAACGCTACCAGTTTACCCAGCTTCAGCGTACCGGCCAGGGAACATACCTCGTGAGAGATACCTTCCATCATGCAGCCGTCGCCCATGAAAGCATAGGTGAAGTGGTCAACGATGTCGTGACCAGGACGGTTAAACTGCGCCGCCAGCGTTTTTTCGGCGATAGCCATACCCACAGCATTCGCAATGCCCTGACCCAGAGGACCGGTAGTGGTTTCAACACCCGCGGTGTAACCCACTTCCGGGTGACCCGGCGTTTTGGAATGCAGCTGACGGAAGTTCTGCAGCTCGGACATCGGCAGATCGTAGCCGGTGAGGTGCAGCAGGCTGTAAATCAGCATGGAGCCGTGGCCGTTGGACAGCACGAAGCGGTCACGGTCAGCCCAGGACGGGTTAGTCGGGTTGTGGTTCAGGAAATCACGCCACAGGACTTCGGCAATGTCAGCCATACCCATCGGGGCACCCGGGTGACCGGATTTGGCTTTCTGTACTGCGTCCATGCTCAGCGCACGAATAGCATTGGCAAGCTCTTTACGTGAGGACATTTTGACTCCAGATCGGATAATGAAGGCTGAGCCCTTAACGACTTGACGACAGCGCGTTTTGGGCTACGCCGGAAAAAAGTGCCAACAATGTAACCCAAGCCGCGTGTCATGTACATGGAGCATCCTTTTACCGCTTCAGAAATCTCTGGATCATGCGCGCAAGTTGCGCAATCTTCTCGCCCGCTGAATGTTCTTTTCTTTATACTAAGGCCGAGCGTCGGTTTACCTGCAAACGACGCATTTTTTAGAAAAATCCTGACTTTGTGCGGAAGAGAAAAAATGAAAATTCGCGCTTTACTGCTTGCTACGAGCATGGCGGCGGCATTGACCGGCTGCCAGAACATGGACTCAAACGGACTGCTTTCTTCTGGCGCAGAGGCTTTTCAGGCCTATAGTCTGAGCGATACTCAGGTAAAAGCGCTGAGCGATCAGGCCTGTAAAGATATGGACAGCAAGGCTACTATCGCCCCTGCCAGCAGCGAGTACACAACGCGTCTTGGCAAAATCGCCGCCGCGCTTGGCGACAACATTAACGGCCAGCCGGTGAACTACAAAGTCTATATGGCGAAAGATGTGAATGCCTTTGCCATGGCGAACGGTTGTATCCGCGTGTACAGCGGCCTGATGGACATGATGACCGATAACGAAGTCGAAGCGGTGATCGGCCACGAAATGGGCCACGTCGCGCTGGGTCACGTGAAAAAAGGCATGCAGGTCGCGCTGGGCACTAACGCCGTACGTGCAGCAGCGGCTTCCGCTGGCGGCATTGTCGGCAGCCTGTCGCAGTCGCAATTGGGCGATCTTGGCGAGAAACTGGTGAACTCGCAGTTCTCCCAGCGTCAGGAATCCGAAGCAGATGATTACTCGTATGATTTGTTGCGCAAACGTGGGATCAATCCGGCAGGACTGGCCACCAGCTTTGAGAAACTGGCTAAACTGGAAGCAGGACGCCAAAGCTCAATGTTTGACGATCACCCGGCATCTGCAGAACGTGCGCAACACATTCGCGATCGCATGAGCGCAGACGGGATAAAATAATCCTCGAACAGTGCCGGATGGTGGCGTGAACGCCTTATCCGGCCTACAAATTCAGCAATAATGTAGGCCGGACTAGCGTCAGCGACATCCGGCAAAATAGTCCAAAACCCGTTATTCGCCTTTCTTCGCCGCCTGGATATACAGCATTTCCAGTGCCAGCGTAGCCGCCGCCAGCGCGGTGATCTCTGACTGATCGTAGGCCGGAGCTACTTCCACCACATCCATCCCGACGATATTCAGATCTTTCAGACCACGTACCAGCTTGATCGCGCGATCGGAAGTCAGACCGCCGATCACGGGCGTACCGGTTCCTGGAGCAAACGCCGGATCGAGGCAGTCGATATCAAAGGTCAGATACACCGGCATATCACCAACAATCTGCTTAACCTGGGCGATGATGTCATCTACGCCGCGATCGTTCACCTGGCAAGCATCCAGCACGGTAAAGCCGTTATCTTTGTCGAACTCGGTACGAATACCGATCTGCACAGAGTGATTCGGATCGATCAGACCTTCGTTCGGCGCAGTGTAGAACATGGTACCGTGGTCGAATTCACAGCCGTTAGCGTAGGTGTCGGTGTGGGCATCAAAGTGCACCAGCGCCATTTTACCAAAGTGTTTAGCGTGCGCGCGCAGGAGCGGCAGCGTGACGAAGTGGTCACCGCCGAAAGAGAGCATGCGCTTACCAGCAGAAAGCAACTTCTCAGCATGCGCCTGCAGTTTTTCACTCATTTCACGGGCATCACCGAACGCATAAACCAGATCGCCGCAGTCCACCACGTTCAGGCGCTCGCGCATATCGAAGTCCCACGGGAAGCGATTGTGTTCCCACGCCAGGTTAGTGGAAACCTGACGGATCGCAGCCGGACCATGACGACCGCCCGCGCGGCCAGATGTTGCCATATCAAACGGTACGCCGGTGATCACCCAATCGGCGTCGCTGTCGTACGGCATGAAGTTCATCGGCAGACGCAAAAAACCAAAGGCGTTAGAAACCAGGGAGTTGTCGTATTGATGACCTAAGGTGCTCATGTACTGACCTCTTTTAAAATCGGTGAAAAAAAATCCCCTCCGCGTCGTTAAGCCCGACGAGGAAGGGATTGATTTACGTGACTACTTGTATAGGCGAATTATCGCCGTTAATTTGTTCAGGTTCAAGTGAACCCCAACAGCATTACTCGTCTTCGAGATAGGTATATCCGTACAGTCCTGCCTCAAACTCTTCGAGGAACTGCTGCTGCAACTCGGTATCCAGATCGGTGTTTTTCACCTGGTCACGGAACTGCGTTAGCAGGGTGTTCGGATCCAACTGCACGTATTGCAGCATATCCGCCACGGTATCCCCTTCGTCAGACAGCTCAACTTCCACGCTGCCGTCAGGGAAGACGAACACGTCAACCGCTTCAGTATCACCGAACAGGTTGTGCATGTTGCCAAGGATCTCTTGGTACGCACCCACCATAAAGAAGCCCAGCATCGGTGGGTTCTCCGGGTCGTATTCCGGCATCGGCATGGTGGTCGCAATGCCGTCACCATCAACATAGTGGTCGATAGCGCCATCAGAGTCACAGGTGATATCCAGCAGCACCGCACGGCGCTCAGGAGCCTTGTTCAGCCCTTCCAGCGGCATCACCGGGAACAGCTGATCGATCCCCCACGCATCCGGCATCGACTGGAACAGCGAGAAGTTGACGTAAATCTTATCCGCCATACGCTCCTGCAACTCGTCGATAATCGGACGGTGCGCGCGGTTGCTCGGGTCGAGTTGTTTTTGCACATCGTGACACATGTTCAGATAGAGCTGTTCTGCCCACGCGCGTTCCTGCAGGCTAAAGGTGCCTGAAGAGTACCCAACGTGAATATCGTGCAGATCCATCTGGCTGTCGTGCAGCCATTCACGCAGCGAACGACGGGTTCCCGGCTCATGCATCTCTTGCCAGGTTTCCCACATGCTTTGCAGGGCACGCGGCGCATCGTCAGCCGGAGGCGTTGCTTCGGTATGCTCGCTACGCTCAACGCCGATAATATTAGACACCAGCACGGTATGATGCGCGGTAACAGCGCGACCGGATTCGGTAATTACCGTCGGGTGCGGCAGACCGTGCTCTTCACAGGCGTCGCCAATGGCCCAGATGATGTTGTTCGCGTATTCGTTCAGGCCGTAGTTTACGGAGCAGTCAGACTGCGAACGGGTACCTTCGTAGTCCACGCCCAGGCCACCGCCCACGTCGAAGCACTGGATATTTACGCCAAGCTTGTGCAGCTCAACGTAGAAACGCGCCGACTCACGTACGCCGGTGGCAATATCACGAATGTTCGCCATCTGTGAGCCGAGGTGGAAGTGCAGCAACTGAATACTGTCCAGACGACCGCGCTCGCGCAGCATTTCTACCAGTTGCAGCACCTGGTTTGCCGCCAGGCCGAATTTCGATTTCTCTCCGCCGGAGGACTGCCATTTGCCGGACCCTTGCGACGCCAGACGCGCACGCACGCCCAGACGCGGAACAACATTCAGTCGTTCAGCTTCATCCAGCACGATAGCGATTTCAGACATCTTCTCGATGACCAGGTAGATCTTATGGCCCATCTTTTCGCCAATTAGCGCCAGGCGGATGTATTCGCGGTCTTTATAGCCGTTACACACGATCACGCTGCGGGTCATTCCAGCATGAGCCAGAACGGCCATCAGTTCAGCTTTAGAACCGGCTTCCAGCCCCAGCGGTTCGCCGGAGTGGATCAGCGATTCAATCACGCGACGGTGCTGGTTAACCTTGATCGGGTAAACGAGGAAATAGTCACCGTTGTAGCCGTAAGACTCACGGGCGCGCTTAAACGCGGCGTTAATCGAACGCAGACGGTGTTGCAGGATCTGCGGGAAGCAGAACAATGCAGGCAAACGCTGGCCCTGCGCTTCACGGGCTTTCACCAACTCAGCAAGGTCAACGCGCGCTTCTGGTACGTCGGGATCCGGGCACACGCTGATGTGGCCCAGTTCATTGACGTCATAGTAGTTATTACCCCACCAGGCAATATTGTAAGTACGCAGCATCTTGCTGGCTTCCTGGGAACTCATTGCAACCTCCTGCATGGAGCGTAGTACACCGTGTTCGCCTGCTGACGAAGGCGAACCCAAAGAAATGTCGTCAGACATAGCGAACCTCAAATTTTATTAACAAGTGTAAAACAGTTGACTACTATCGCAATCCGAAGACGCGATAACAACCCAAATACAGGCAGAATTTCCAGCAGATAGTGCTGACGCTCCGACTGTGCGACCGGTTTCTTTTTCATATCAATGTAAACACGTAACCGAACTTAATGCTGACGGTTCGGCGAAACCACGAGAAAACTCTTGTTTACCAAGAGCGCCCTTGTTCAGTTCTTAGTGACCGTTGCCGGCCCTGGAGTCCTGAGAAGCGCCGAGATGGGTATAACATCGGCAGGTATGCAAGATGCAGATTGCGGGGGACATATGTACACCAGAAGGGTGCGACAGATTCAGCAGAATACAACGGTTCATTATCTCGTATCACCTCCACGGTTGCTCCTGACGGAACGAACCCACAAGCCAAAGCTAAAGTTTTAACCCGGCTGGAAGTGGCAACACGATGAAAACGTCGTGTGCTTTTTTGTCTATCCTCAATAAATCGAGTTGCGGGAAGGCGGCAACGCAGTGAATCCCCGGGCGCTTACAGGAGTAAGTGACTGGGCGAGTATTGCCAACGCACATGCAACTTGAAGTATGACGGATATGAGCCGCGCGCCGCGTTTTATACCGACAACAGTACGAAAAAGCAAAAGATAAATACGCGCATTGCCAGCACCGTCAGGAAAAATTTCCAGTTACATTTTCAGTACAATGCGAGCTCAATCAAAAAAAGCTGGAAATCAGGCGCAGAACCGACTTAAAATAGCCGTCCAGATGTTAATCCATCTATACCGATTAACACTCAGACTGCCAGTGTCCGTCATCTGCAGACTCATGGTAGAATCTTCTACACATGGCTATTCCACTCGACAGTTTGAGCTAACTACATTCTCCTTAGGTGAAATTAAATATGGCAAAACACCTTTTTACGTCCGAGTCCGTATCAGAAGGGCATCCTGACAAAATCGCTGACCAAATCTCTGATGCCGTGCTGGATGCAATCCTGGAGCAGGATCCGAAAGCACGCGTTGCCTGCGAAACCTACGTCAAAACCGGCATGGTTTTAGTTGGCGGTGAGATCACCACCAGCGCATGGGTTGATATCGAAGAGATCACCCGTAACACGGTTCGCGAAATTGGCTATGTGCATTCCGACATGGGCTTTGATGCCAACTCTTGTGCGGTACTGAGCGCGATTGGTAAACAGTCTCCGGACATCAACCAGGGTGTTGACCGTGCGGATCCGCTGGAACAGGGCGCAGGCGACCAGGGTCTGATGTTTGGTTATGCAACCAACGAAACCGACGTGCTGATGCCAGCCCCGATTACCTATGCTCACCGTCTGGTGCAGCGTCAGGCTGAAGTGCGTAAAAACGGCACCTTATCCTGGCTGCGCCCGGATGCAAAAAGCCAGGTAACCTTCCAGTATGACGACGGTAAAATCGTCGGTATTGATGCGGTTGTTCTGTCGACTCAGCACTCTGAAGATATCGATCAGAAATCGCTGCAAGAAGCCGTTATGGAAGAGATCATCAAGCCGGTACTGCCGACTGAATGGCTGACAGCTTCAACCAAGTTCTTCATCAACCCAACCGGTCGTTTCGTTATCGGCGGTCCAATGGGTGACTGCGGTCTGACGGGTCGTAAAATCATCGTTGATACCTACGGCGGCATGGCCCGTCACGGCGGCGGCGCATTCTCTGGTAAGGATCCGTCTAAAGTTGACCGTTCCGCAGCTTATGCAGCCCGCTACGTAGCGAAAAACATCGTTGCCGCTGGCCTGGCTGACCGTTGTGAGATTCAGGTTTCCTACGCAATCGGCGTGGCTGAACCGACCTCTATCATGGTGGAAACGTTCGGTACTGAAAAAGTGCCTTCAGAACAGCTGACCCTGCTGGTGCGTGAGTTCTTCGACCTGCGCCCGTATGGCCTGATTCAGATGCTGGATCTGCTGCACCCGATTTACAAAGAAACCGCCGCTTACGGTCACTTTGGTCGCGAACATTTCCCATGGGAAAAAACCGACAAAGCCGCCCTGCTGCGTGAAGCTGCCGGTCTGAAGTAATACCTCTACGGCTCAACGCTTATGAAGACCAGCCTCGCGCTGGTCTTTTTTTATGTCATTTGCTCTCCCATCCCCCATCGCTATAACCACGCTAATTTCATTTGCTTCAATAAAAAATGAAAGCGATTACATAGCACGGTATTTCTATACACCTTGAATTCACATCTGTTAGTTACCAGCATTGCATCACTGTTACATCATATTTCAGCATTGTCTTAAAATCAGCCAATCAACTTTATTCTATAATAATAAATAATGTTAACTTTCAATTCATTAAGCAATAATTCACATGAATGTTAGTGTAACCGATTACACTAATGTGATGTGATTCGCATTTTTTTACCCCGTACTCACCTACCCTTAACATCAACAAAACTAGCTACCCAACGGAGGGCATCATGCCTGACAATAAAAAAACGGGGCATTCCAACAAAGCCATGACATTTTTTGTCTGCTTCCTGGCAGCCCTGGCTGGATTACTTTTTGGCCTGGATATCGGTGTTATTGCCGGTGCTTTACCATTCATCACCGACGAGTTCCAAATTACCCCACACACTCAGGAATGGGTGGTGAGTTCCATGATGTTTGGTGCGGCAGTGGGCGCCGTCGGCAGCGGTTGGCTCTCCTTCAAGCTGGGGCGTAAAAAAAGCCTGATGATCGGCGCAATCCTGTTTGTTGCCGGTTCGCTGTTCTCCGCCGCAGCGCCAAACGTTGAAGTGCTGCTGGTTTCCCGCGTGCTGCTCGGCCTGGCAGTCGGCGTTGCGTCTTATACCGCACCGTTGTACTTGTCCGAAATCGCCCCGGAAAAAATTCGCGGCAGCATGATTTCTATGTATCAGTTAATGATCACTATCGGTATTTTAGGTGCGTATCTTTCCGATACGGCGTTTAGCTACAGCGGCGCATGGCGCTGGATGCTGGGCGTGATCATCATCCCTGCCCTGTTACTGCTGGTTGGCGTCATCTTCCTGCCGGACAGCCCGCGTTGGTTTGCGGCTAAACGTCGTTTTGTCGATGCCGAACGCGTTCTGTTGCGTCTGCGTGACACCAGCGCTGAAGCCAAACGCGAGCTGGATGAAATTCGTGAAAGCCTGCAAGTGAAGCAGAGCGGCTGGGCGCTGTTTAAAGAAAACAGCAACTTCCGCCGCGCGGTATTCCTTGGCGTCCTGTTACAGGTGATGCAGCAGTTCACCGGGATGAACGTCATTATGTATTACGCGCCAAAAATCTTTGAGCTGGCGGGTTACACCAACACCACCGAACAGATGTGGGGGACCGTTATTGTCGGTCTGACCAACGTGCTGGCAACCTTTATCGCCATTGGCCTGGTTGACCGCTGGGGCCGAAAACCTACGCTGATCCTCGGCTTTATCGTCATGGCCGTCGGTATGGGCGTGCTGGGTACAATGATGCACGTGGGTATTCACTCGCCAGCCGCACAATACTTCGCTGTCCTGATGCTGCTAATGTTTATCGTTGGCTTTGCGATGAGCGCCGGTCCGCTGATTTGGGTACTGTGCTCTGAAATCCAGCCGCTGAAAGGTCGCGATTTCGGCATCACCTGCTCTACCGCAACTAACTGGATTGCCAACATGATTGTCGGCGCAACCTTCCTGACGATGCTGAACTCGCTGGGCAGCGCCAACACCTTCTGGGTCTACGGTGGCCTGAACGTACTGTTCATCTTCCTGACCCTGTGGCTGATCCCTGAAACTAAAAACGTCTCTCTGGAACACATTGAACGTAACCTGATGAAAGGTCGTAAACTGCGCGAAATTGGCGCACACGACTAATCTCGTTAGGCTTCCTCCCCCGTGGGAGGGAGCCTTCCTCTTGCAGTCCCTTCCCTGTCGCACTATCCTCTGGCGTTATGAAAACCTCCCGTCTCCCGATCGCCATCCAGCAAGCCGTTATGCGCAGCCTGCGGGAAAAACTCGCTCAGGCCAATCTCAAGCTCGAACGCCAATACCCGGAACCAAAGCTGGTTTACCAACAGCGCGGAACCGCCGCGGGTACCGCGTGGCTACAAACCTACGAAATTCGTCTTAATCCAGTTTTGCTGATGGAGAATGTTGACGCGTTCGTTAACGAAGTGGTGCCCCATGAACTGGCGCATCTACTGGTGTGGAAACACTTTGGCCGCGTACCGCCGCACGGGAAAGAGTGGAAATGGATGATGGAGAGCGTGCTGGGCGTACCGGCCCGGCGCACGCATCAGTTTGAGCTGCAATCCGTGCAGCGTAAGACCTTTACATACCGCTGTAAGTGTCAGGAACACCAACTGACCGTCCGCCGCCATAACCGCGTTGTACGCGGCGAAGCCACCTACCGCTGCGTTCACTGCGGTGAACCGCTGGTTGCAGAATAATCTTCAGAATTATCAGGAACTTTTCTGATCTAACTGATTGCATACAGGAATGACTTTCGCTACGTTGCGGGCTCGTTTTGACACGGAGTTCGTGATGTACCGTAATCTTTCTTTTGCTGCGGCCCTGTTAGCCGCTGCGTTTTCAGGCTCGGTTTTAGCCGAAGGCATCAACAGTTTTTCTCAGGCAAAAGCAGCAGGCGTTAAAGTTAACGCCGATGCGCTAGGCGATTTCTATTGCGGATGTAAAATTAACTGGCAAGGAAAAAAAGGGGTCGTTGACCTCGAATCCTGCGGCTATAAAGTGCGAAAAAATGAAAACCGCGCCAGTCGAATTGAATGGGAACACGTTGTCCCCGCCTGGCAATTTGGTCATCAGCGCCAGTGCTGGCAGGACGGAGGGCGTAAAAACTGCGCTAAAGATCCGGTCTATCGCAAAATGGAAAGCGATATGCATAACCTGCAGCCCGCGGTGGGTGAGGTCAATGGCGATCGCGCAAACTTTATGTACAGCCAGTGGAACGGTGGCGAAGGCCAATATGGACAATGCACCATGAAGGTTGACTTCAAAGAGAAAGTTGCCGAGCCACCAGCCCGCGCCCGTGGCGCCATCGCGCGTACCTATTTTTACATGCGCGACCAATACAACCTGACGCTCTCCCGCCAGCAAACTCAGCTTTTTAATGCCTGGAATAAGCAGTATCCGGTCACCGATTGGGAGTGTGAGCGCGACGAACGCATTGCGAAGGTACAGGGGAACCATAACCCCTATGTGCAACGCGCTTGCCAGGCGCAAAAGAGCTAACCTACACTAGCAGCAATATTTTTTAACCATGCCCTGGCCTTTTGCAGCCCAGGGCCATGACGCGGATGTTTAACTATGCGCATTCCTCGCATTTATCACCCTGAGCCACTCACTTCCGGCAGCCAAATTTCACTGTGTGAAGATGCAGCCAACCATATCGGCCGCGTACTGCGTATGGGGCCAGGCCAGGCGCTACAGCTGTTTGATGGCAGCAATCAGGTATTCGACGCCGAAATCACCCACGCCAGTAAGAAAAGCGTGGACGTGAAGGTGCTTAACGCTGAACTCGACGATCGAGAATCGCCGCTGCACATCCACCTGGGCCAGGTGATGTCGCGGGGTGAAAAAATGGAATTTACTATCCAAAAATCGATCGAACTGGGTGTAAGCCTCATTACGCCACTTTTTTCTGAGCGCTGCGGCGTTAAACTGGACAGCGAACGTCTGAACAAGAAGCTCCAGCAGTGGCAGAAAATCGCCATTGCCGCCTGCGAACAGTGCGGTCGTAATCGGGTGCCTGAAATTCGCCCGGCGATGGATCTGGAAGCGTGGTGCGCCGAACAGGATGAAGGTCTGAAACTGAACCTGCATCCCCGCGCCAGCGCCAGCATCAATACGCTGCCGCTCCCGGTGGAACGCATCCGCTTGCTGATTGGCCCCGAAGGTGGGCTGTCGGCAGATGAAATTGCCATGACCGCACGGTATCAGTTTACTGATATTCTGTTAGGACCTCGCGTTCTGCGTACTGAGACAACTGCGCTCACCGCCATCACCGCGCTACAGGTGCGTTTTGGCGATCTGGGCTAACGGAGAAGAACAATGATCAAGCTCGGCATCGTGATGGATCCCATCGCAAGCATCAACATCAAGAAAGATTCCAGCTTCGCTATGCTGCTGGAAGCGCAACGTCGCGGTTACGAAATTCATTATATGGAAATGGCCGATCTCTATCTTATCAACGGTGAAGCCCGCGCCCGTACGCGTACCCTGAGCGTAGAGCAGAACTACGACAAATGGTATGAGTTCAATAGCGAGCAGGATCTCCCGCTGGCAGATCTGGACGTCATTCTGATGCGTAAGGATCCGCCGTTTGATACCGAGTTCATCTACGCAACCTATATTCTGGAACGTGCAGAGGAGAAAGGGACGCTAATCGTCAACAAACCGCAGAGCCTGCGCGATTGTAACGAGAAGCTGTTCACCGCATGGTTTGCCGACCTGACGCCGGAAACGCTGGTTACGCGTAACAAAGCGCAGCTGAAAGCCTTCTGGCAAAAACACAGCGACATCATTCTCAAACCGCTGGACGGCATGGGCGGCGCATCTATTTTCCGCGTCAAGGAAGGCGATCCGAACCTTGGCGTTATTGCCGAAACACTGACCGAGCACGGTACCCGTTATTGCATGGCGCAGAACTATCTGCCGGCAATTAAAGACGGCGATAAACGCGTGCTGGTGGTCGATGGCGAACCCGTTCCGTACTGCCTGGCGCGTATTCCACAAGGCGGCGAAACCCGTGGCAACCTGGCAGCCGGCGGTCGTGGCGAGCCGCGTCCATTAACCGACAGCGACTGGGAAATTGCACGTCGCATTGGGCCAACGCTGAAAGCAAAAGGTTTGATTTTTGTCGGTCTGGATATCATTGGCGACCGTCTGACGGAAATTAACGTCACCAGCCCAACCTGTATTCGTGAAATTGAAGCGGAGTTCCCGGTTTCGATTACCGGTATGCTGATGGACGCCATCGAGGCACGTTTGCAGAAATAAATAAGTTGCCGGATGGCGATGCCTTCGCGTCTTATCCGGCCTACATTCGCACCCCGTAGGCCGGATAAGGCGAAGCCGCCATCCGGCAAAGCTATCTTCAGAGGGTGACATCTTCGCGCTTTGCCCACATACTGGGCTCTGTTGCTTTTTTGAACCAGGAAACAGAACCTCTGACAATGAATTTACAGCATCACTTTCTAATTGCCATGCCTGCTCTCCAGGATCCGATTTTCCGCCGTTCCGTGGTGTATATCTGTGAACACAATGAGAACGGAGCAATGGGGATTATCGTCAATAAGCCTCTGGAAAACTTACAAATTGAAGGGATTCTGGAAAAGCTGAAGATTACTCCAGAAGCGCGCGATCCTGCCATTCGTCTGGACAAACCGGTGATGCTCGGCGGCCCGCTGGCGGAAGACCGTGGATTTATTCTACACACCCCGCCGTCACGCTTTGCCTCCAGTATTCGCATTTCAGATAACACTATCATCACCACCTCCCGCGATGTACTTGAAACCCTGGGTACACAGGAGCAACCATCTGAAGTGCTGGTTGCGCTGGGCTATTCATCATGGGAAAAAGGTCAACTGGAACAAGAGCTACTGGATAACGCCTGGCTCACTGCTCCCGCAGACCTCAACATCTTATTTAAAACGCCGATTGCCGACCGCTGGCGCGATGCGGCGAAGCTTATCGGGATTGATATTCAGACCATGCCTGGCGTGGCGGGACACGCCTGATGAGCGGAACATTACTCTCTTTTGATTTTGGTACGAAAAGTATCGGCGTCGCGGTTGGTCAACGCATTACCGGTACAGCGAGACCCTTGCCCGCCATCAAAGCACAGGACGGCACGCCAGACTGGAGTTTGATTGAACGCCTGCTAAAAGAGTGGCAGCCGGACGAAATCATTGTCGGCCTGCCGCTCAATATGGATGGCACCGAACAACCCCTTACTGCGCGCGCGCGCAAATTCGCTAACCGCATTCACGGTCGCTTTGGCGTAACCGTAACGCTGCACGATGAACGTTTGAGCACCGTCGAAGCCCGCTCAGGCCTGTTTGAGCAAGGCGGATACCGGGCGTTAAATAAAGGCAAAGTAGATTCCGCTTCTGCCGTTATTATCCTTGAAAGCTATTTCGAGCAGGGCTACTAAAGTCGCCCCTGCGCCTGGCGCTGCTGCTGACTTTGTGCAAACGTCTGCATACCTGTCTGCTGCCCGGTTTGAATCACACCGGGTAGCTGATGCGTTTTCCCTTCGCGGATCAAATTGCCCACGGCGGGCGTGTTGACGAGCAGTTCAAATAGCGCCACGCGTCCTCCCTGCTTATCTTCCTCCAGCTTTTGCGAAAGTACCGCCCGCAGGCTGTCTGCCAGCTGGTTACGCACCGGATCTTTCTCCTGTGCGGGAAAGGTGTCCACCAGCCGCGCGATGGCCTGCGCCGCCCCTCGCGTATGTAAGGTTGCCAACACCAGATGCCCGGTCTCCGCTGCCGTTAAGGCCAAACGAATAGTTTCCACGTCGCGCAGCTCGCCCAGCAAAATGACGTCGGGATCTTCGCGTAACGCGCCGCGCAAACCGGCAGCAAAAGAAGCGCAGTGTACGCCCACCTCCCGCTGTTGAATAAGACAACGCTGGCTGGTGTAGCGATATTCAATCGGATCTTCCAGCGTCAGAATATGCCCCGCAATATGTTGATTAAGGTACTCCACCATCGCCGCCAGGGTGGTTGATTTACCGCTGCCGGTGGCTCCAGTGACCAGAACTAATCCATTTTCACCGTGCAGCAGTTCAGGTATGGCCTCCGGAGTCTGAAGATCGTCTAAACGAGGACATTCAAGCGGTAGCAATCTTAGCGCCAGCGAGGTGCCCTGCTGATGAGCAAATGCGCTGGCGCGTAGACGCCGGGAGTCCGCCAGCGTAAGGGCAAAATCAATCTGCCCCTGTTCCCGCCACTGTACCTGTTGTTGCTCACTGAGCCAGCACATCAGCAGATTCTCCACGTCAGGGGGAGTAAATGGTGCTATTTCGACTTTTCCACGTATGCGCCAGCGCGCCGGCCATGCATTGCACAGGTGTAGATCCGACACGTTATGCTTTACACTAAGGGCCACTATTTCTTCCATATTCATATGAACATCCTCGGAAAATGAACGATATCGCGCATAACCTGGCACATGTCCGGGACAAAATCTCAGCCGCCGCGACGCGTTGCGGGCGGTCTTCAGAAGAAGTGATATTGCTTGCAGTCAGCAAAACCAAACCTGCGAGCGCCATCGAAGAAGCCATCGTCGCAGGATTATTTTCAATTGGTGAAAACAACGACTAATAGCGAGTAGTCACGCTCTTGATTTTCCATACACCTTTTTCTTCTACCATGCAGTCAATAACTTTTTGAGATGACTCACCTGTTCCAAATGTCAAATAGACATTGGTACAAATAGGATCAGCTATAATTAGATCAATACTAATATGCTTACTCCAGTCTTTATCGGCAAAATCCTGAACTTTTAGAAAATAATCCTCTTCAAGCTCATTGCTTCTATAAGCTTGCTTTAATTTATTCAATGTATCAATAATAACATAAGGCTCTAATGCCGTCGGTTCATCTGCAACTGGGATGATATTATGAGCAATCTGCTTGATATACCAGGCATTGAATTTTAATGCCTGAGTATCAGCAGGTATTATTCCTGCCATAGCAAACGATGAGAATAGAAAAGTAAATAATATCAATCGTTTCATCAGTTATGCCTATAGAGTTTATACGAGGGCTGATTTTTACGATAACCAGGTCCGGGATACACGCCATGTTCCTGTTTGAAATCTGACCACCAGTAATGTCCATCAAAAATCGCCATGTGCCCTGCTGTATTTCCTCCAGTATATGGTTGAATTATAGCAACATCACCTTTAATAGGATTGCCATATACTTCACGAAAACCAGCCAATACTAAATATTTCCCCATATTTTTAGCATTATCATGATGCAAGGATACGCCTCCATGTTCGATTGCTGCTGTTACTGCCCTGGCACAATAACCTGTAGCGTGCGCATGAGCATTATTCCTAACAAAATTTATAGCGGCTTCTTTATTCCACATTTGCAAAACCTCATTTATAAACGAAGAGTATGAAATATCACAAAGCGAACCATCACCTTGAACATTAAATGCTTCCAACTCTATTTATTGACATCACAAATATGCCCGCAAGCTGTATTTCCGATGTGTATTTCCGCTTAATAACAAATGAGGTTATAATATTTACCTTACCAAATATCTAATTTTTTGCTTTATTAGAAATAAATATCATCCCAAATTTTATAACTGTAGAATATTTACACTGGGGCAAACTGGAGCTGAATAAAACGAATTGAAATCCTGTCAGTTAAATCTGTTTACGTCCTCCTACAGACTCACATTTTTATACTCAGC
Source organism: Citrobacter sp. 21OH12SH02A-Citro (assembly GCF_027919895.1). Classification (NCBI taxonomy): domain Bacteria; kingdom Pseudomonadati; phylum Pseudomonadota; class Gammaproteobacteria; order Enterobacterales; family Enterobacteriaceae; genus Citrobacter; species Citrobacter sp. 21OH12SH02A-Citro. The sequence goes on along the minus strand of NZ_CP114801.1, from coordinate 787,716 downwards.
CTATCTGCAGCCTTACCAGGCGTAGTAAATGGTGCGGTTTCGACTTTTCCACCTATGCGCCAGCGCGCAGGCCATGCATTGCACAGGTGTAGATCCGACACGTTATGCTTTACACTAAGGGCCACTATTTCTTCCATATTCATATGAACATCCTCGGAAAATGAACGATATCGCGCATAACCTGGCACATGTCCGGGACAAAATCTCAGCCGCCGCGACGCGTTGCGGGCGGTCTTCAGAAGAAGTTATGTTGCTTGCAGTCAGCAAAACCAAACCTGCGAGCGCCATCGAAGAAGCCATGACCGCAGGGCAGCGTGCCTTCGGTGAAAACTATGTCCAGGAAGGGGTGGATAAGATCCGCTACTTTCAGGAAAAAGGCGTTAACGATCTGCAGTGGCACTTTATCGGCCCGCTGCAGTCGAACAAAAGTCGTCTGGTAGCTGAACATTTTGACTGGTGCCATACGATTGATCGTCTGCGTATCGCTGCCCGTCTGAGCGAACAGCGCCCGGCGGAACTGCCGCCGCTCAATGTGTTGATTCAGATTAATATCAGCGATGAGAACAGTAAGTCAGGTATTCCGCTTGCAGAGCTTGACGCACTGGCCGCTGAGGTCGCCGCGCTGCCACGCATTACCCTGCGTGGTCTGATGGCGATTCCGGCGCCAGAGTCAGATTATGTAAGGCAGTTTGAAGTTGCACAGCAAATGGCGGTAGCATTTGCCGGGTTGAAAACACGCTACCCAAGTATCGACACGCTCTCACTGGGGATGTCTGATGATATGGATGCTGCCATTGCGGCGGGTAGCACGATGGTGCGCATCGGCACTGCCATTTTTGGTGCTCGTGATTACACTAAAAAATAAGGAAAACTAAGGAACACCATGAATACGTTGACCTTCCTGCTCTCAACGGTAATTGAGCTGTATACCATGGCGCTGCTGCTGCGCGTGTGGATGCAATGGTCTCGCTGCGATTTCTACAACCCGTTCTCGCAGTTTATTGTGAAAATCACTCAGCCCATTATTGGGCCGTTACGCCGTATTATTCCCCCGATGGGGCCAATTGACAGCGCATCGGCATTAGTTGCGCTCGTTCTGAGCTTTATCAAGGCCATCGTGCTGTTTAAGGTGGTTACGTTCCAGCCGATCATCTGGATCGCCGCCGTGCTGATTGTTCTGAAGACCATCGGACTGCTGATTTTCTGGGTTCTGCTGGTAATGGCGATTATGAGCTGGGTCAGCCAGGGCCGCAGCCCTGTGGAGTACGTGCTGATTCAACTGGCGGATCCGCTGCTGCGTCCTATTCGTCGCTTACTTCCAGGCATGGGCGGGATCGATTTCTCGCCAATGATCCTGGTTCTGCTGCTGTATGTCATTAACATGGGCATCGCAGAAGTGTTACAGGCGACAGGTAACATGCTGCTGCCGGGGCTGTGGATGGCGCTATGAGTGCCGTTACCCCCTGCGATGACGGTCTGGTTTTACGGCTCTACATTCAGCCTAAAGCCAGCCGTGACAGTATTGTAGGTTTACATGGCGACGAGCTAAAAGTCGCCATTACCGCCCCACCGGTTGATGGGCAAGCCAATAGCCATCTGGTGAAGTTTCTCGGCAAACAGTTCCGTGTGGCAAAAAGCCAGGTCGTCATTGAGAAGGGCGAGCTTGGTCGTCACAAACAGGTTAAAATCATTCATCCGCAACAGATCCCGCCCGAAATTGCGGCACTAACTGATTAGGTATCCCATGCAAAAAGTTGTCCTCGCGACCGGCAACGCCGGTAAAGTGCGTGAACTCGCCTCTCTTCTGAGTGATTTCGGTCTTGATGTTGTTGCTCAAACGGATCTGGGTGTTGATTCTGCAGAAGAGACCGGGCTGACGTTTATTGAGAACGCCATTCTGAAGGCACGTCATGCCGCGCAAATTACCGGTTTACCCGCCATTGCTGATGACTCCGGTCTGGCGGTAAATGCCCTTGGCGGCGCGCCGGGCATCTATTCAGCCCGCTATTCCGGCGAAGATGCAACCGATCAGCAGAACCTGGAAAAACTGCTCCACACCCTGCAGGATGTTCCTGATGACAAGCGCCAGGCACAATTCCACTGCGTGCTGGTGTATATGCGCCATGCAGACGATCCAACACCTGTGGTTTGCCACGGACGCTGGCCGGGCGTTATTGCCCGTGAACCTGCCGGAAACGGTGGTTTTGGCTACGACCCAATCTTCTTTGTGCCCTCTGAAGGGAAAACCGCCGCCGAACTGACCCGCGAAGAAAAGAGCGCGATTTCTCACCGCGGACAAGCGCTGAAGCTGCTGCTGGATGCCCTGCGTAATGGTTAAGCTTCCGCCGTTAAGTCTTTACATTCACATCCCGTGGTGCGTGCAGAAATGCCCGTACTGCGACTTCAACTCGCATGCGCTAAAAGGCGAAGTCCCTCATGACGACTATGTGCAGCATCTGCTGAGCGATCTGGATTCTGAGGTGGCCCACGCCCAGGGCCGTGAGGTAAAGACGATTTTTATCGGTGGTGGTACGCCGAGCCTGCTTTCTGGCCCGGCAATGCAAACGCTGCTCGACGGCGTGCGCGCACGGCTGAATCTCGCCGCAGATGCAGAAATCACGATGGAGGCGAATCCCGGTACGGTGGAAGCCGATCGCTTTGTGGATTATCAACGTGCTGGCGTAAACCGTATCTCCATTGGTGTACAGAGCTTTAGCTCCGCCAAACTCGAACGTCTGGGACGTATTCACGGGCCGGAAGAAGCCAAACGTGCAGCGCACCTGGCGAGCGGTCTGGGACTACGCAGCTTTAACCTCGACCTGATGCACGGTTTACCGGATCAGACGCTGGAAGAGGCGCTGGGCGATTTACAGCAGGCCATCGCGCTCAACCCACCGCATCTTTCCTGGTATCAGTTGACCATCGAACCGAATACGCTGTTCGGGTCCCGACCACCGGTATTACCGGACGACGACGCGCTGTGGGATATTTTTGAGCAAGGCCACCAGTTGCTTACCGCCGCGGGGTATCAGCAGTACGAAACCTCAGCCTACGCCAGACCGGGTTATCAGTGTCAGCACAACCTAAATTACTGGCGTTTTGGCGACTACTTAGGCATTGGTTGCGGCGCGCACGGCAAAGTCACTTTCCCAGACGGTCGCATCCTGCGCACTACCAAAACGCGACATCCGCGCGGATACATGCAAGGACGTTATCTGGAAAGCCAGCGAGATGTCGCCGAGGCCGATAAGCCGTTTGAGTTCTTTATGAACCGTTTCCGGCTGCTGGAAGCCGCGCCTCGCGCGGAGTTCACGCAATATACCGGGCTTACCGAAGACGTTATTCGTCGACAGATCGATGAGGCCATTGCCCAGGGCTATCTGAGTGAATGCGATGAACACTGGCAGATTACCCAACACGGTAAGCTATTTTTGAATTCTCTGCTGGAGCTGTTTCTGGCGGAGTAATCTCTGTGCGCCTGTCGGCGCATTTTCTTCTACAAATTCCTCTAAATATTGTACTCGGAAAAACCGAGTACAATGCACGTCATTTATTGACAATACCCATATTAATTATTTTATTCATTTTAAATAGCCTCTTCACCAACATAAATATATTGAACACAGCGCACAAAATAAGATCAAACTGCTGCCATGCAAAAGGTATGTGATCTATATAGTGGATAGATGTCTGACAACTATATTAATTTATCATACAGAAAAAGGTGAACCATCATCAGATGTCAACCAATTACTGTACCTTAAAGCACGGAGCTTACTTATGAAAATCAAAACCTTTTCCCGCTCGCTAGTCTGTGCGTCCTTGTTGGCGCTACTTAGCACTGGCGCAAATGCTGCTGAAAAAGTGACTCTCAAACTGGCACACAACCTTGAACGTAGCCATGTGGTTCACCAGGCTTTCGAAGAAATGGCCAAAGAGGTAAAACAACTCTCCGACGGTAAAATGATTGTACGTATATATCCCAGTAGCCAAATGGGTAATGCCCGAGAAACGATGGAGTTGTTACAAAATGGCGCGTTGGATATGACAAAAGGTTCTGCCAGTGATTTAGAGTCATTTGATAATATTTATGCCATTTATAATTTACCTTTCTTATTTAAAGATCAAAACCATTTCAATAACGTTGTATTTGGTGAGGTAGGTAAAGACATTATGGAATCCACAAAAGAAAAGGGATTCTTTGCGTTATCTGCTTACGTTGCCGGCACGCGTAGTTTTTATGCCAAAAAACCTATTACCAAACCAGAGGATCTGAAAGGTCTGAAAGTCCGCGTTCAACCCAGCCCCACAACCATTAAAATGGTTGAACTGATGGGCGGATCGCCGACCCCCATTTCCTTCGGTGAGGTTTATACCGCTATGCAACAAGGTGTAGTGGATGGCGCAGAGAATAACGTTCCATCGTGGGTGCAAACACGTCATATCGAAATAGCTAAAGTCTTCTCCGAAGATGAGCACGCCTCTATTCCAGATTTTCTCGTTATCTCAACCAAAACATGGAATAAGCTGACCCCGGAGCAACAACAGATCCTTCGTCAAGCGGCTAAAAATTCCGAGGCTTATCAACAAAAGTTGTGGGATAAAATCGATGCTGATACCCGCGCTCAAGCAAAAGCTATGGGTGGCGAGATTATCAAAGTTGATAAAGCCCCTTTCCGCGCCGCTGTTCAACCGCTGTTTGATGACTTCAAAAAAGACCCAAAACATGCAGCCCTGCTGGCGAAGTTTGAAGACGCAGTACAATAACCCTTTGGGCCATTAATTGGCCCTGTTTCACCAGGAAACTCACCATGATATTTAACCGCCTTAAGCTTGCGGTAGACCGCGTCATTGCCGCATTTTCGGTCATCGTAATGATTGCGCTGGTCATGTGCGTAGTCTGGCAAGTTTTTAGCCGCTACGTGCTCAATCAGCCCAGCACCTTAACTGACGAACTGGCACGCTTCTTAATGATCTGGGTCGGATTATTAGGTGCAGCCTATACCGTAGGCGCCCAGCGCCACCTGTCTATCGATCTACTGTTCATGTCGATTAATAAACGTAAACAGGCGTTATTGAGCTTATTCATTAATCTGCTGATTTTTGGCTTTGCAGGTTCAGTCATCGTTACAGGCGGTATCAAGCTGATTAATAAAACGCTGGCAACGGTGCAAGTTTCTGCGGCCATGCAAATTCCAATGGGTTACGTGTATATCATCCTGCCGCTAAGCGGCGCAGTCATGATGTTCTATGCCCTGTGGTTTATTCACCAAAATATTCAGCAACTGAAACAATCTTCGCAGGGAGTAATTTGATGGAAGGCTATATCGCACTAACCCTGTTTGGCTGCTTCTTTGTCCTGGTGTTCATTGGCGTACCTATTTCGTTCTCTATCGGTATCGCCACTGTAGCCTCAATGCTGCTGATGTTTCCTTGGGATGTTGCCGTTATCACTGTCTCTCAACGTCTGGCAAACGGATTAGATAATTTTGCCCTATTGGCGATCCCGTTTTTCATTTTCGCAGGTACGCTGATGAACAGCGGTGGGATCGCCATCCGGCTAATTAACCTGGCGCAGGTGATGGTTGGGCGAGTTCCCGGCTCACTTGGTCATGTCAACGTGCTGGCAAACATGATGTTTGGTTCGATATCCGGCTCTGCCGTTGCCGCAGCTGCAGCCGTTGGCGGTACGCTTAATCCTATTCAGACAAAGCAAGGATACGACCCAACCTTCTCGACAGCCGTTAACGTTTCCTCCTGCATTACCGGGCTGTTAATTCCACCCTCAAATGTGTTAATTGTGTTTTCTCTTACTGCTGGCGGTGTTTCAGTTGCTTCGTTGTTTATGGCAGGTTATTTACCAGGGATCCTGATGGGGCTTTCGATCATGGTGGTATGCGCCATTATCGCCAAACGCCGTGGTTATCCCCTGTCGGAAAGGCCAACCTGCGCGCAGGCAGTAAAAGCACTTCTGGATGCGCTACCGAGTCTGTTACTGGTCATCATTGTGATGGGGGGTATTTTAGGTGGGATCTTTACCGCAACAGAAGCCTCAGCGATTGCGGTCGTCTACACCTTCATTCTCTCGGTGCTGATTTACCGGGAAGTAAAATGGCGCGATTTACCAAAGCTGATCCTGGAATCAGTCGTGATGACCTCTATCGTACTGTTACTGATCGGCTTCTCTGTCGGCATGTCCTGGGCGATGACCAATGCCGATATTCCCTACATGATCAGTGACACATTAATGGGTATTTCCGATAATCCACTGATTATCCTACTGTTAATCAATATTGTACTACTGGTTGTTGGGATCTTTATGGATATGACACCGGCAGTCCTGATCTTTACCCCCATTTTCTTGCCAATCGCTCAAGAGTTAGGTATGGATCCGGTACATTTCGGCATCATGATGGTCGCCAACCTGTGCATTGGTCTGCTGACACCGCCGGTAGGAAGTGCATTGTTTGTAGGCTGTTCGATTTCTGGCGTGAAGATCCAGCAATTGATCAAACCCCTGCTGCCGTTTTACGCCGCATTGCTGGTTGCACTGATGATGATCGTATACATTCCACAGATCTCTCTGTTTATTCCACAGATGCTGGGGTTGATGTAAATACGAAGAGTAACTATCTCTGGAGAATGCCCCAACGCTACGGGAGGGGCATTTTTTATGCCATTAATACTGATTAAACATTTCCTGGATCTGCTTAGGATCCTTGGTTTGGGTCAGAGCCAGTTGCAGCAGAACACGCGCTTTTTGCGGGTTCAGAGAGCCTGAAGCCACAAATCCGTATTTCGCATCATCAACTTCAGCATCCTGGGTGGTGGCGCCCGTTGGTACACGGGATGAGCGCACCACAACAGTACCTTTATGCGCGGCAGTTGCCAGCGTATCGAAAATGGTTTTATACAGGTTACCGTTACCTACACCCGCACTGACGATCCCGGCGTAACCCGCGTCTACCAATGCTTTGGCTGGCAGATCGGAGGCGTTAGCGTAGTTGTAAACAATCCCAACTTTCGGCAGCTCGGTCAGCTTAGATACATCGAACGGCGTGGATGTGGTGTGTTTTCGCGCAGGCGTACGCTGGTAGTCGATTTTACCGTTATGGATATAACCCAGCGGACCATAGTTAACGGATTTGAAAGTAGCGACATCCGTAGTGTTAGTTTTGGTCACGTCGCGACCATCCATAACGGTGTCGTTCATCACCACCAGCACACCACGGTTGGCAGAGGCTTTGTCTGCGGCGGTTACCACGGCGTTATACAGGTTGAACGGGCCATCAGCGCTCATACCTGTAGACGGACGCATTGCGCCGACCAGCACCACCGGCTTGTTGCACTTGACGGTGAGATCGAGGAAATAGGCGGTTTCTTCCATGGTATCCGTACCATGTGTTACCACGAAGCCGTCAGTTTTATCACACTCGGTATTAATCTTTTTCGCCAGCGTTAGCCAGACTTCGTCATTCATATCCTGGGAGCCGATGTTTACCACCTGCTCGCCTTTCACAACGGCGATATCTTTCAACTGAGGTACGGCATCAACCAAATTTTCTACGCCGACTTTGCCTGCCGTGTAGTTAGATTTTGTTGCGGAGTCACCACCGCCGGCAATCGTCCCGCCGGTAGCTAAAATAGTGATGTTTGGCAGTGCAAGCGCCGCGCCGCTGAAACCCATAACCAGTGCGGCAAGTGCCGTTCTCTTGAAAAACTCCATGTTATTTCTCCAGTTACTTGAATTTGCAGCATTATGTCTATCTTACAGATGAATAATGTGACGCCATCCAATTAACCAGATTTATATCTCCATCAAATTGTTATTCTTAGAGATGGATATCAAAAAAACAGAAAAATACAAAATAAAACGACACAGAATGTTTCTGTGCCGTTAAAAAGAGGTGAAGATTATTTCAGAGTGCTAACCAGCGTTTTACGATCGTTTTCCAGCGTCACGACGCGGGCGCAGACATCTTTGCCAAACTGCTGGAAGTCTTGTTCCTGATTCTTCCATTCGTTCTGAATTGAGGTTTGCAAACCTCCGAGGCTTCCGAGCACGCCCTGCAGCGGATTACCACCGCCTTTGAGCACAGCTTTCGCCCCCATCTCGTTGATGCTGTCCTGCAAAATACCGCCCATCGCCTGATTGACCAGCTGTTGTCCATCCGCGCGGACCTGATCAATCGCCTTATAATGGAAGGTCAGGCCGTCAGTGCGATGCTCAATAATGCGGTTCATCTGCTCTTTCAATTGCGCATCCAGCTTAGTTAAGCGGCCACGCATGTTGCTGCTTTCGCCGACCTCTTTGGCGATGATTTTATCCAGCGCCACGCGACCTTTCTCCACGCGCGCTCTGGCACCTTCATCAATCCACGGCAGGCTGCTACGCAACGCCGCCTGATAATCTTTAGCCTGCTCACGCTGCGCGGCGTTCAGGTTGTACTGTTTACCGTTAAAGGTGACATCACCGGCCTGGGTAATGACCAGGTTGCCGTTCTCACCCTTCACCTGTACCGTTTGTGGACTCAAAATCACATCGTCACGCGGGGTGACGCTGCACTGATAATCAGCATGTGCGGCCATCGCCGTGAACGTTAGGACTGCCGCCAGCAGCGTTTTGCGCATCATATCTTTCCCTCAATACAAATTGGGCCGGCATTTGCCGACCCTTTGCTACTTAGTCCCACCAAATATCGAAAAGTTCGCTGGTGCGCACTTCTTCGAGTTTGTGCTCTTCCAGCCACTTACGCACGATAGCCTGATGTTCTTCGGTGCATTTGCCGATTTCCTGCAGACAGATCAGACCTTCCCAGGCCAGATAGCCGCTGCCGTCAAAGGCCAGCTTGTTCGGTTCGATAACTTCATTGATAAAATCATCAACGATTTGATCGACCTGCTCTCCAGATGTACCTTCCGGGAAACGCCATGCAACCGAAAATCCTACTTCCTGGAATTCGTCGATGTGCATTTTTTTACGCAGACGACGGCTACGGTTCTTTGCCATTATTTCACCCTCTCGAACATTAAGTCCCATACGCCGTGGCCAAGACGATGACCACGTTGTTCAAATTTGGTTACCGGGCGCGATTCCGGGCGCGGTACATAATCGTTACTCTCTGACTGGTTTTTATACCCGTCAATCGAGGACATCACTTCAAGCATGTGCTCCGCATAGGCTTCCCAGTCGGTTGCCATGTGGAACACGCCGCCCAGCTTCAGCTTGCTTAAGATATGCTCAGCAAACGGTACCTGAACGATACGGCGTTTATTATGACGTGCTTTATGCCACGGGTCAGGGAAAAACAGCTGAACCATAGATAAAGAATTGTCAGGAATCATTTTATGCAGGACTTCGACGGCATCATGGCACATGACACGCAGGTTCTCGACGCCCTCTTCATGAGCTGAAGCCAGACACGCGCCAACGCCCGGTGAGTGAACCTCAATGCCGAGGAAATTTTGCTCCGGACGCGCTTTCGCCATCGCCACCAGCGAAGCCCCCATACCAAAACCAATTTCAAGCGTGACTGGCGCATCGCGACCAAACAGCGCAGCGAAATCCACAGGTTCTTCGCTGAACTCAACGCCCATCACCGGCCAGTAGTTTTCCAGCGCGTGTTCCTGCCCTTTCGTCAGTCGCCCCTGGCGACGAACAAAACTACGAATCCGGCGCAGAGGGCGGCCGTTTTCATCAAATTCCGGTGAAATGACGTCGTTCTTCATAAAAGTTTAGTCTGCTGTGTTTGAGTTCTGAAAACGGGCATTATCCAAAGTTAGTTGCCGGATGCAAGTAAAGGAAGAAAGTGAGCAGCGGAAAGTTCCGGTTTACACCCCGTTGCCGCTGTGCTGCAATCTTGCCCCCGGCAATAATGAAACGGTAATCATGCAAGCGTCTCAATTCTCGGCTCAGGTTTTGAGCTGGTACGACAAATACGGGCGGAAAACGCTGCCCTGGCAAATTGATAAGACGCCTTACAAAGTATGGCTCTCTGAGGTGATGCTGCAACAAACTCAGGTTGCGACCGTTATCCCCTACTTTGAGCGCTTTATGGCGCGCTTCCCAACGGTAACGGATTTAGCCCATGCGCCGCTGGATGAAGTCCTGCATTTATGGACCGGGCTGGGCTATTACGCTCGAGCGCGTAATCTGCATAAAGCCGCGCAACAGGTTGTGACGCAGCACGGCGGCTCATTCCCGCAAACCTTTGATGAAGTGGCCGCCCTGCCAGGCGTCGGACGTTCAACTGCAGGCGCGATCCTTTCGCTCTCCCTGGGTCAGCATTTTCCGATTCTTGACGGTAACGTCAAACGTGTGCTGGCTCGCTGTTATGCTGTAAGCGGCTGGCCGGGTAAAAAAGAGGTCGAAAAGAAACTGTGGGAGTTGAGCGAGCAGGTTACGCCAGCCCATGGGGTTGAACGGTTTAATCAGGCGATGATGGATTTAGGCGCCATGGTCTGTACGCGCTCAAAACCCAAATGTTCCCTGTGTCCGTTGGAAAATGGCTGTGTGGCGAGCGCCAATGCAAGCTGGGCGCTGTACCCGGGTAAAAAGCCCAAACAGACATTACCAGAACGGACGGGCTATTTTTTACTGATGCAGCATGAAAACGAGGTGTTGCTCGCGCAGCGACCACCCAGCGGCTTATGGGGTGGCTTATACTGTTTTCCGCAGTTTGATGATGAGGATGGGCTACGCGACTGGCTGGCGCAACGGCAAATTAACGCAGATAATCTGACCCAACTTAATGCGTTTCGCCATACCTTTAGCCATTTCCACTTAGATATTGTGCCTATGTGGCTTCCCGTGTCCTCATTCACCTCATGCATGGATGAAGGCAACGCGCTCTGGTATAACTTAGCGCAACCGCCGTCGGTCGGACTGGCGGCCCCCGTGGAGCGTTTGTTACAGCAATTACGTGCCGGCACACAGGTTTAACGTACCGGTCGATAAAGAGGATTTTTTATGAGCAGAACGATTTTTTGTACTTTCCTGCAACGCGAAGCAGAAGGACAGGATTTTCAGCTGTACCCGGGCGATCTGGGAAAACGCATCTATAACGAGATTTCTAAAGAAGCATGGGCGCAATGGCAGCATAAACAAACCATGCTGATTAACGAGAAGAAACTCAATATGATGAACGTTGAACACCGTAAGTTACTGGAACAGGAGATGATTAACTTCCTGTTTGAAGGTAAGGATGTGCATATTGAAGGCTATACGCCTGAAGAAAAAAAATAAGCATCGCTTGCTGGCAATCTCGTAGGCCGGATAGGGTGCTTGCACCGCCATCCGGCAAAACGATACAACAACAAACACAACACGCACTCCCGGAATGATGAAAAAATTTCTCGCGCTTGCCGTTATCGCGCCGTTGCTCATCTCCTGTTCCAGTTCGACCAAAAAAGGCGATTCCTATAACGAAGCCTGGGTCAAGGATACCAACGGTTTTGATATTCTGATGGGGCAATTTGCCCATAACATTGAGAATCTGTGGGGATTTAAGGAAGTGCTGATTGCGGGTCCGAAGGACTACGTAAAGTATACCGATCAGTATCAAACCCGCAGCCATATCAATTTTGATGACGGTACGATAACCGTCGAGACCATTGCCGGGACAGATCCAGCCGGACATCTGCGTCTAGCGATTATCAAGACGTTGCTGATGGGTGATGATCCGGGTTCTATCGACCTCTATTCCGATGTCGACGACATTAAGATTTCCAAAGAGCCGTTCCTGTACGGGCAGGTAGTCGATAATACCGGCCAGCCTATTCGTTGGGAGGGACGTGCAACCAATTTTGCCAACTACCTGCTACAAACGCGACTGAAAAAGCGCAGCAATGGCTTGCGTATCATCTATAGCGTGACGATCAATCTGGTCCCGAACCACCTTGATAAGCGCGCGCATAAATACGTCGGCATGGTACGTCAGGCTTCACGTAAGTATGGCGTCGACGAGTCACTGATTCTGGCCATCATGCAAACCGAATCCTCGTTTAACCCGTATGCGGTCAGCCATGCCGATGCGCTGGGACTCATGCAGGTGGTACAACACAGCGCCGGAAAAGATGTGTTCCGTTCGCAGGGGCGCTCAGGCACGCCAAGCCGTAGCTTCTTGTTTGACCCGGCCAGCAACATTGATACCGGTACTGCCTATCTGGCAATGCTGAATAATGTCTATTTGGGCGGCATTGATAATCCGACCTCGCGTCGCTATGCGGTGATCACCGCGTATAACGGCGGCGCGGGCAGCGTGCTGCGCGTGTTCTCGAACGATAAAATACAGGCCGCAAACATCATTAACAGCATGTCCCCTGGGGACGTTTATCAAACGCTGACCACCCGACACCCATCTGCTGAATCACGCCGATATCTTTACAAGGTCAATTCCGCACAAAAATCATATCGTCGCCGCTAATGTATCCCTCTCTTGCCCCCTAAAACGGGGGCCTGAAGAGGGAAAAACGTTAACTCCATCACTCTTTTGCTTTGCAATCCGAAATTGTTTGCAAATATTTGTCACAGGTAACAAAAAAAGAGTGCCTCTCGTTGATAGAATCACATCATATAGCCACGGCAAATGTGCCTTTTAAAACATTCATCCGCATTACGGTGTGAGGAAATTAACATGAATCTTAAGCTGCAGCTGAAAGTTCTCTCGTTTCTGCAGTTCTGCTTATGGGGTAGTTGGCTCACTACCCTCGGCTCCTATATGTTTGTCACCCTTAAATTTGATGGTGCATCCATTGGCGCGGTGTACAGCTCGCTGGGGATCGCCGCCGTGTTTATGCCTACGCTGTTAGGGATCGTGGCTGACAAATGGATCAGTGCGAAATGGGTGTACACCATTTGTCACCTGGTCGGCGCAGCAACGCTGTTCGCCGCAGCGGAAGTCACCACGCCAGGCGCCATGTTCTTTGTGATCTTGCTTAACTCCCTGGCCTATATGCCAACGTTGGGGTTAATCAACACCATCTCTTACTATCGCCTGCAATCAGCCGGGATGGATATTGTTACAGACTTCCCGCCAATCCGTATCTGGGGCACCATCGGCTTTATTCTGGCGATGTGGGCGGTAAGCTTCTCCGGCTTTGAACTGAGCCATATGCAGCTGTATATCGGCGCGACGCTGTCCGTCGTATTGGCGCTGTTTACCCTGACGCTGCCGCATATCCCGGTCGCCAATCAGCAGAAAAACCAGAGCTGGTCTTCCATGTTGGGCCTGGATGCCTTCGCGCTATTTAAAAACAAGCGTATGGCGATTTTCTTCATCTTCTCTATGATGCTGGGCGCAGAGCTGCAAATTACCAATATGTTCGGTAATACCTTCCTGCACAGCTTCGATAACAATCCGCTGTTCTCCGGCAGCTTCATCGTTGAACACGCGTCAGTGATGATGTCGATTTCGCAGATCTCCGAGACGCTGTTTATCCTGACCATCCCGTTCTTCTTAAGCCGTTACGGTATTAAGAACGTGATGCTTATCAGTATCGTGGCGTGGATGCTGCGCTTTGGCCTGTTTGCCTACGGCGATCCAACACCGTTCGGTACCGTGCTGCTGGTTCTGTCGATGATTGTTTACGGCTGCGCCTTCGACTTCTTCAACATCTCTGGCTCCGTGTTTGTAGAGAAAGAAGTTCGCCCTGAAATCCGCGCCAGCGCACAAGGCATGTTCCTGATGATGACCAACGGCTTCGGTTGTATTCTGGGCGGTCTGGTGAGCGGTAAAGTAGTTGAACACTATACGCTGAACGGTATTACCGATTGGCAGACCGTGTGGCTGATCTTCGCAGGTTACTCGCTGGTTCTGGCTTTTGCCTTCGTTGCGCTGTTTAAATACAAACACGTACGCGTTCCGGCAGGCGCCCAGACTATCGCGCACTAATCTTTATTGATTAAATAGGGTCACCTGATAGTGGCCCTATTTGGTCAGATGACGCTTACTTCAGAACATATCCATACAGACGTTTAATACCGTCTGCATCCGTTTCACTGTAAACCCCTTGCAGCTCCGGCGAGAAGCCCGGCAGCAGGTTTATGCCCTCTTCCAATGCCAGGAAGTAACGTTGCACCGCCCCGCCCCATACTTCGCCCGGTACCACGCACAGGACGCCCGGAGGATAAGGCAGCGCGCCTTCTGCCGCAATGCGACCAGCGGCATCACAAATACGCACCAGTTCAACATCACCGCGGATAAAGGCGCTGTTAGCATCCTGCGGGTTCATCGCCACGGTAGGTAAACTCTCCTGACGGAACATCGCTTTTTGCAGATCTTTCACATCAAAGCTGACGTACAGTGAGTGCATCTCCTGACACAGTTCACGCAGCGTGTAATCCCGGTAACGTACCGGATACTTGTTGAAGATGGTGGGCAGCACGTTTGCCAGCGGCGTATCGTCTTCAATATGTTGTTCAAACTGCGCCAGCATCGCGACCAGTTGCGCCAGTTTCTCAGCGCTTTCTGCCGGGGTCAGCAGGAACAGAATCGAGTTAAGGTCGCATTTCTCCGGCACGATACCGTTTTCACGCAGATAATGCGCCAAAATCGTCGCCGGAATACCAAACTCAGTATATTGCCCGGTTTGCGCATCAATGCCCGGAGTGGTTAACAGCAGTTTGCAGGGATCGACAAAATACTGGTCGCGTGCATATCCAGAAAAACCATGCCATTTAGCACCAGGTTCAAAGCTAAAGAAGCGACGCTCGCTGGCAATCACCTGTGTCGGATAGCTTTCCCACGGTTTGCCATCCACTATCGGAGGAATAAACGGTTGAAGCAGCTTACAGCGGGTAATAATCGCTTTGCGGGCCTCGATCCCCAGCATCACACATTCCGCCCATAGCCGACGGCCGCTCTCGCCTTCATGGATTTTGGCGTTAACGTCCAGCGCCGCAAACAGCGGGTAAAACGGGCTGGTGGAAGCATGCAGCATAAACGCATTGTTCAGACGCTTATGCGGGCAGAACCGCGCCTGGCCGCGAATATGGTTATCCTTTTTATGGATCTGCGAGGTTTGCGAGAATCCGGCCTGCTGTTTGTGTACCGACTGAGTGACAAAGATCCCCGGATCGTTAGCATTGAGCTCTAGCAGCAGCGGCGACCCATCGGCCATCATCGGGATAAATTGCTCGTAACCGACCCATGCGGAATCAAACAGGATGTAATCGCACAGGTGACCGATCTTGTCGATCACCTGCCGGGCGTTGTAGATCGTACCGTCATAGGTACCCAACTGAATGATCGCCAGACGGAACGGGCGCGGTTGATCAGCCTTTTGCGGCGCAACTTCTCGAAGTTGCTGGCGCAGATACTCCTCATCAAAGCAGTGCTCATCAATGCCGCCAATAAAGCCAAACGGATTACGCGCCGCTTCCAGATAAACCGGCGTAGCACCCGCCTGGATCAGCGCCCCGTGGTGGTTCGATTTATGATTATTGCGGTCAAACAGCACCAGATCGCCGCGCGTCAGCAGCGCATTGGTGACCACTTTATTGGCCGCAGAGGTCCCATTCAGCACAAAGTAGGTTTTATCCGCGTGGAAAACTTTCGCGGCAAATTTCTGCGCATGTTTCGCTGATCCTTCATGAATCAACAGATCGCCAAGCTTAACGTCAGCATTGCACATATCCGCGCGAAACAGATTCTCACCAAAGAACTCATAGAAATGTCGGCCCGCAGGATGCTTCTTAAAAAACTCACCGTGTTGGTGTCCCGGGCAGGCAAACGTGCTGTTCCCCATTTCGACATACTGGGTAAGCGTGTCATAGAACGGCGGCAGCAAATCTTCCTCATACTGACAGGCAGCAGATTCCAGCTCCAGCCAGTCCTGAGCCTGACCGCGAATTACCGCATTAACGCCCGCAGGCACATCAACATCAGACTCTGCGAACAGAAACACAGGTAGATGAAAACCGGTGCGTTTCAGCAAAGCCAGGATCCCACTGCGGCTGTCCGCAACGGTAATGACGACTGCCGCAACGTCAGTAAAATCGGTACTGTCCAGCGACACCACCTGACGATGGCTGGACAGACAAGAAACCAGTTCACTACTGGCGGCAATTTTCATTGATTTCATAAGCGCAATAACCCGTTTCGGGAAAATCAAAAGTCCCGGACAACGCCGCATGGCTTTGCCCACGAAATGACAGGTCAAACTGGTTACCAGCCCCGACCGCCAGACATCAGTAAAAGCAGATAGCCTCTGATTTTACTGTTATCCTGCAGTGAGCGTGCGCTGCCCTCACCGCATGGTGGGAGCGTAAAGATAAGTCGCGGGAAGGGGCAAACGTCGCGCAAAAAGGCGATGTTGAAGGCGATGTAGGGGGAGTAATATCATCCCAGGCAGCCCCATTCAGACAGGAGAAATTTCGCGCAATCATGGCACCTTTCAATTACAGGCGCAAGATAAAATCTTGCGCGAAAACCTTACAGATCAGCAAGCATTTCGTCTGAAAGTTGCGGCATAATAATGCAATCTGAAACATAATTTCACCCAGCTAATTGCCTTTAGTATCAAGACGATGATGGGTATGCAGGAGCAAATGTGGTAATCGGACCCTTTATTAATGCCAGCGCTATTTTATTTGGTGGCATTCTCGGCGCGCTGCTCAGCCAGCATATACCAGAACGCATTCGGGTCTCCATGACCTCTATTTTCGGGCTGGCCTCGTTAGGGATTGGTATCTTGCTGGTTATCAAATGCGCCAATCTACCGGTGATGGTTTTGGCAACACTCGTCGGCGCATTAATTGGCGAGTTTTGTCATCTCGAAAAAGGGATCAATGCTGCGGTAGCCAAAGCGCAGCAGCTTTTCACCCGCTCGGACGCCAACGTTACGCACGAATCCTTTATTCAAAGCTATGTGGCTATCATCGTGCTGTTTTGCGCCAGCGGTACCGGGATCTTCGGTGCGATACATGAAGGGATGACAGGCGACCCGAATATTTTAATCGCCAAGTCATTTTTGGATTTCTTCACGGCCATCATTTTTGCCTGTTCGCTGGGAATCGCGGTATCCGCCATTTGCATGCCGATGCTGGCAATCCAGCTAACGCTTGCCACCTGTGCAGCACTGATTTTACCCCTGACGACGCCAGCTATGATGGCCGATTTCAGCGCCGTAGGCGGTCTATTGCTGCTGGCAACCGGTTTGCGTATTTGCGGCATTAAGATGTTTGCGGTTGTGAATATGCTTCCAGCCCTGCTGCTGGCAATGCCGCTTTCCGCCGCCTGGACGGCATTTTTTGGCTGAGAATGCGTGCATTAGCAGCAATGTGGTGATAGATTGTGCAGTCTGCATTGATTTGAAGAAATTTCGTTGACGAAGCGAAGTGAATCGGGTTTAATGCGCCTCGTTGCCCGGATAGCTCAGTCGGTAGAGCAGGGGATTGAAAATCCCCGTGTCCTTGGTTCGATTCCGAGTCCGGGCACCAAAATTTAGTTTCATGGCGTTCCTATAAGTCCTGAAACGTTATAAAATCAGTCAGTTAAAGAAACCTGATGGTACTGAAAAGTTCCGTCAGGTTTTTTGACATCCGTCGTTTTTGGGGGCTTAATTGGGGGCCTGTTGGTTCGATAAACTACGGAGCCCCCAATGCCTCTCACCGATACCGCCATTCGCAACGCAAAGCCGCTCAATAAACCTTACAAGCTCAGCGACGCGCAGGGCCTGTACCTGCTGATTAAACCCAACGGCTCTAAACTCTGGCAACTCAAGTACCGCTTTGGCGGCAAGGAGAAGAAGCTGGCGTTTGGCCCTTACCCGACTGTTACGCTGGCGAATGCACGTAAACTGCGTGAAGAAACCAGAGCCGTACTCAGCGCGGGCGACGATCCGGGGGTGAAGAAGCAGCAGGAGAAGCAGGCGAAGAAAAGCGGTAATACCTTTGAGGAGGTCGCCCGCAAGTGGCTGGCGGGCAATATCCGCTGGACGGAGCATCACGCCGCCAAGATCCTGCGTTCACTGGAGCTTCATGTATTCCCGCTGATCGGCAAAATCCCCGTTGCCGACCTGAAAACTGCCGATCTGTTGATCCCTCTGCGAGTAGCGGAGAAAAAAGGTAATCTGGAGACCGCCGCACGGATACAGCAGCGCACCACGGCAGTCATGCGCTACGCGGTACAGGAGAGTCTGATCGCCAGCAATCCTGCCAACGATCTGACAGGAGCCATCGCGCCGCCGCCGAAAAACCACTACCCCGCCCTGCCGCTGGAAAAAATGCCGGAATTGCTGGAGAGGCTGGAAAGTTATTCCGGCAGACTGTTAACCCGTCTGGCGGTGCAGCTTAACCTGCTGATCTTCATTCGCTCCAGCGAACTGCGCTTTGCCCGCTGGACGGAGATCGATCTGGATGGCGCAATGTGGACGATCCCGGCGCAGCGTGAGCCGATCCCCGGTGTGCGCTATTCCGAGCGTGGCGCAAAGATGAAAACGCCGCATCTGGTGCCGCTGTCAAAACAGGCGGTGACGGTACTGAAACAGCTAAAACTGCTGTCCGGCAACAGTGAATTGCTGTTTCCCGGCGATCACGATCCGCGCAAGCCAATGAGCGAAAACACCATCAACAAGGCGCTGCGGGTAATGGGCTATGACACGAAGGTGGATGTGTGCGGTCACGGCTTTCGCACCATGGCCTGTAGCGCGTTGATTGAGTCCGGGCGCTGGTCGAAAGACGCCGTGGAACGGCAGATGAGCCATCAGGAGCGCAACAACGTTCGCGCGGCATATATTCACAAGGCGGAGCACCTCGACGAACGCACGCAAATGATGCAGTGGTGGTCGGACTGGCTCGACGCCTGTCAGCAGAAGTTTGTTGCGCCGTATCGGTATGACAGGCTGGTTCAGGTAGCCTGAATCTGTTAACAAGCCACGCAGGAAAGCAGATCTCAGCAGATCTGCTTTTATCCTTTTTGGTGCAATTGTTTTCAATAACAGGATTTACGGCGACTGTTTAATTATGACGCAGACGTTTTATTTAACTCCGCAGATTCCCGTTCACTTAGCCATTGTGCTACAAGCCTTCCCGGAAGCGGGTTTTAAATCATAAGAATTACGCTCTCCATAGGCTGTATAAAGGCAAACTTCATTATCCCGTCCGAATAAAATAACAAAAAAACCTTCTTTATTATTCTCATACTCAGGGGCAGAAACCAGAAAATCCTCATCAGAGAAATGGCCTTCTCTGAACCAGCGGACCGTCAGCCGAAATTTCAGCCCCGGTTGCCACGCGGGAAGTTTATCGGGTATCCAGCAGCTTTCGTCATGCCGATCAGGACGATCGTCCGGCTTCACCGCTGATACTGAACATATCCAGTATGCCGATCCCCCTAACGGCGTTAGTGCTGCACTCGCAATATCACGACGTTCCGTGACCGCCAGCATCCGGTATGTTACGCCACCGTATATAGCCGCTCATTTTCGTTATCCTGCGCCAGAATCGCAACGCAGATCGCCGCCAGTATCGCCGCAAACCCGCGAAGCAGCGGGCCAAATACGCGACGATGTTCCAGCAGGCCAGCTATCAGCCCCACCAGCGTGAGCAAGGGGACGATCGCCACGCCAACGATGCCAACGCCCAACGCCTGCCAGCCGTCTCCGCCGCCCAGTTTGTACTGCACCCATAAAAAGGTAATAAAAACTGCGCCCAAAAAGCCGAGTAGCGCGCCTATTATGGCGTTAATGCGTTTTAAGGATGATGTTTCAGGTGAGCGGTACATGCAATCCCTCGATATGACTGTCCCACTGAGTATTCTCAACAGATAAGAATAACATTATAGATATCAGGGAATATACATACCAGATGCAAAGAAAAAGCAATGCCGTTTTACTCACCAATATAGCTGAAGGAACAGATCTGTTCGCCCTAACGGGTATCTCCACTTTTCCTTTGCTGGCAAAAATTTTAATCCCCATCCACTGAGCGAAAAGACTTATTGTTTCTTTCACACCAAGGCGGAATTTTTTAGCGACACTGACATCCGCGTCCGCTCCAGAGGTTACAATGATATTCTCACCTGATGAGAGTTGGATACTGGCGGGAGTCACCTGAGCGATACCGGCAGGAGCAGAAAAAAGTAAAGCCTGTTTCTTGAGGTCTGTCATAGACTCCATCAACAATGCTTTTTGCCTCTCGATATCAGCCAGTTCTGCTTTCGCTTTTTCTGCCGCAGAATGAATACCTTTCGCATCCTGAAGCGCAGCTTGTAAGTTCGCTACTGCTTCATGCATATCTAACTGCAAACCTCCAGCTAATTCCTGACGATCGGCGCTGATAAAAATCCCCTTCCCTGCCCGAATAGCTCCCCACTGGTCTGTACGTAGTTCAAAGCCCTCTCCCCGCATCGCGCGCTGCGCATCCACGTTATGCCCCAGGTTCAGCTGCGTCTTCCCGCCGTACTCAGTGCTGAGCTTGATGTGCTCCTCGCCCCGTTTGTCCTCCATGCGCAGTTTGTTATTGGCGGGCGTGCGGATGACGTTGCGGGTGTGGTTTGCCTCCGTCACGTGGTCAGGATGTCGGGAGTCATGCAGCGCATGGGCGATATAAGGCCGGTCCGGATCCCCTTCATGGAACGCCACCGCCACTTCTGTGCCCTGTATCAGCGGGAAGTGAATACCGTAGGTGTCGCCGCCATAGGGTTTGGCAAGGCGTACTGGCATACTTTCGTAGCCCTGTTGTTTATCATCACGATCCGCATCAAACTTAACCCAATAAAGCCCGCTCTGATTCAAATGAGCATATTCATCATTCTTTTTCGGGCTTGAAACACGTGCCATTAGCGTGCCGCTAATCACTGGCCGCGGTTTTAGTGGAGGTCTCCAACAGCGCGTTTCACTGTAAACGGTCGCCATCAACACCACTTGTAGTGCTTCCTTTCGGCTTGCGCTGAATGAAACCGCCGTAACCAGCAAGCTGTTACACACACTGGCAGGAAGCGTTGGGACAGGTGTGGATTCCGTAATATTCAGGACCTGAGCCGGGCTGAGGCTTACATCGGTTGATAATCCAGTGATTGTGGCTTGTGAGGAGAGATAACGCTCATGTTCCAGACGAGCCCAAAAATTCCCTGTCTCAGGCGATGGAGATACCTTATCACCCGTTTCAAGATGGCGCGGGCGATAGTGGTAAACATCCCCGTAAGTCACCCCGTCACCGTCACCGTAAGTCATATCGGCTTGTGCAGAAAATAATATTTTCTGTGCCTGACGATGGTTATAGTCCCCAGCAGTAACCGATGCCTGCACCGCAGACTGGTGGAACTGAATATCCCAGACTGAGTCGATACCATTGTCATTCATTCCGGAGGGACTATTCAGCGGTAATGTTTTGCCAAACTTCCATGCGCTTTGTTTATCAGCAAAATAGATCACTTCAGTACCAGCATCAGGCTGAAGCCTGAAGAAGAAGAATATTCCCACTTCAGAGAGCAAACGTTCAATAAAAACCAGATCGCTTTCGTGATACTGATTAATTTGCTCTCGTTTTGGATATTCCATTGCCAAATCAAAATTATATTCCCAGTCTTTTAAACCATGCTCCTGTAAAATTTGACTAACAACGTCCGGAACTGACATATTTATAAAAAAACGGTGCGTGCGAAATTGATTTTTCAACAACGCGACAAAAGGTTCAATGATTAACTGATAGGTTGCCTGGTCTTTTGAACCACTTATACGATGGAAAGATGTCACAATACCATGTACCACTTTTCGGGCAGTTAACTCACTTAACCTCCCTATTCCCATGGTCAATGTAGTCGATTTTCTAAGTATCGACTCTGCTGCAATGTCTTTATCATTGCTGGAAAAATGAACTACATATCGATACAGCGAACTCATTTCCTCCGTACCACTAAAATTAATAACATCCAGTACAGACTTGCATGAAGGGATATACAATTGATAACGGTTTAACGTATTTTCAGATATAAATGACATCCCACCACCCAGTGATTCGGACATTCCCATATATTTAACCCTTGTAATTTTATAAAGAGCTATTTTCAGAAAGTAAAAGTTACTCTCAACGCATTGTCTTTATTAAAACAACTATATCCGCTTTCTTATTTGTGACAATGGAAAAAGTAAATCGAAGATTATCGCTAGATATCCAAAGCTCTTCCCTACCATTATCACTATAATCATAAAGATGAAAACCAAGACCTGTTAGATAATTACGAATAACTTCTGCATCACCACCGTGAAAAATAATAAGATTTGTTTCCCGAGTACTTCCCTCAGGAGAAATATATTCGAAATAATAATTATTTGAGATCCTTGGGGCCTGCTTGATATCAACATCTGTGTAGAAATAGTAATCAAAAAAATCACTTTCCCGATATTCTAATTTATCTGGCCAGGGTATTAAAAGAGGTGACAAGGAAATCAAAGCAATAGTCACCAGTAATATTTTATAGTAGCTCATTACCATTCACCTCGACAAAAATGAATAATAACCGCCATCCCCGCTGATCACTTGTACCCGACCAGAAGTGAAATCACTCCACGGCTGCACCCATGTCATAAACGAAGGCAAACTCCCTTTATAGGGTTTATGAACAGCACAATTATCCGACGGGTCTGGAAACAGTAATGGTAAAAATCCTTTATTCTTATAATTGCCTATCGGCCCATAAAAATCCCATCGATTCAGTGCTCGCTCTTTACTGACTAACCTTAGTCTTGACTGGTAGTCTGAGGGAAGAATTGCCCTGTAGAAGCCTAAAAGATCAGAGGTAAGATCCTCTCCGCTAAAACCACTGTCGGTATACCAACTAAAACACCAATTAGCTTGCAAACTTTCAAACAAGCGCGCCGTCGTCATCATCATGGCCAACGCAACGCTGTTTTTCTCACATGCAGATAAACCTTGTTTGATACGCCACTTAACAAACTTTCCTGTACCAAACTGGCGATGGTATACAAACATTTTTTGGCTATAAGCGACTTCATAATAACCATCACAGCCTGATTCACCTCGTTTTATATCTATCATCAGGTTTTTGATATCACTTCCCTGTGCATGGCCTATATCTATCCATCCCAATATTTCGCTATAAACAAGCCCTGTTTTACGAGTCGATGTCCACTCAGAAGGTTCAATAATATCGTTACGTTTACTCATTATTAAACTCCAGCATCATTAGCTCTTAACTCAAACTCAATACTACAAGTAGATCGGACAGAATAATGGTAGAGAACGCTTAACTGCTCCAGCCCCTCAAAACGCACCACATCCAGTGCATGCGGGCATGAAGGAATCGTTAAGCTGTAGCGGTTAAGCGTGGGCCGTGATGTTGTTAGTTCCATATTCATAGAGTTAACTCCATTTAATTAAATATATTTACGTACTTATAAAACCATAATAATACTGACCAACACAATTTCCCATTAACTAAAAAATCACAGATAATCATCCCAATTACTACGCACATGAGGCCAGCCAAATCTCATCATAAAATACCCTAAAACAATCAATAAAATATTTCCCGCGCCCCATAAATATCGAAACGCATCGTTAGAAACAAAAAAAAACCAAATAGAAAAGGCAATGCCAAACATGCATAATAGATTACCCATCAGATATGAAAAATAATACATTAAATATATTACTATTTCTCTAAACTTCCCAGACCATCCAGAAAACATTGGCAAACCTCATTAAAAAAAACCTCATTTGTATTGTGAAGCTCAATTGCTTTTTCAAAAGGTGAAACAAGATCTTCTATCAGAAAATAAAGCAGATCCAGGTCTCCCATATCTTTCAATTTTTGGTAATGGCCAGGACTCCTTGCAGCAAGATAGCGAGATGTATAGATTGCCCTGGATACCTCCGCTCCCAACGTAAGAAGCGAGCCTATACAAGCACCTGAAAAAAATGCCGTGACCAACCGATTAGAAATAACATACCCAATTTTAACGCCAGTTAGCTCTGAAAAAATCATCCTTCCGGCACTATCCCCAACTATTTTTTCCACCATTAAAGAAAAATCCAGTCGAGAAGAAAAATCATTAATAAAAACCCCAACAACCTGACCTATCAACTCCTTATTAAACCCCACTTTATTAATAAGTCTGGCAAACCTGTATTTGTCATCAGCATTCGCTCTGTGATGTTCTGTATCCATAAAATCATAGGCCAGATATCCCATACTCACCGGAAATGATATAAGCCCTTTTGTCAAAGCAGCTATAAATCCAGAATCATCAATGTTAATAGCTTCGAGCATATCTTTGGCAAGCTCTTTAGCACCATCCATATTTAGTCCTGTTGCGCAACGAATATCCCAGTACAATATAAAACCCAGCATTAGTCTTATCTCTGGGTTTTATTTTTCACTCGTTATCAATTATCAATTATCAATTCAATTCCCTCTTCATCACTCCAACTCAAAGTGAGCTGCTGAGGTTTTTGCTGCCGGGAAAGATACGTTAACAACTGCTGGCTGAGCACTGGCAAGATTTGTTGATTCAGCAGGCTATCAATATTCCTCGCCCCCGTATCCGGTAGCAGGCAAGCGGCTGTCAGGGCATCAAAAAGGTTCTCAGATATCGTCGTAGTGATGCCGTAGTGACGCAGTAATCGCTGTCTAACTTGATCCAGTTTCATTTGTACAATCGTACGTAACGCAGGTTCACTGAGCGGATGGTAGATAATAGTCTGGAAGCGAGCCAGTAGCGCCGGCTGGAAATGATCGCGCAAGAGGGGGCGCAGCCGCTCGTGCAGATCGGACTCCGTGGTTTCCGGCTGTTCTTCCAGCATCTGCATCACAGCGTCGCCGCCAAGATTGGAAGTCATCAAAATAACGGTGTTGCGAAAATCAATTTCTCGGCCTTCACCATCTCGCATGAAACCGCGGTCAAATACCTGGTAAAACAGGTTTATGACGTCGCGATGCGCTTTTTCTACTTCATCCAGCAATACCACGCTATAGGGGCGTTTTCGCACTGCTTCAGTCAGGATCCCTCCCTGACCATAACCCACATACCCCGGAGGTGAGCCCTTGAGTTGGCTCACGGTGTGCGACTCCTGATACTCAGACAGATTAATCGTGATCAGCGACTTTTCACCGCCAAAGAGACTGTCAGCCAGGGCCAGCGCCGTCTCCGTTTTCCCGGTTCCGCTTGGTCCAGTTAGCAGAAAAACACCCTGTGGGCCGTTTTCCGGCGTAAGTCCTGTTTTTGATGCCCGCAACCGCTGTGCGATAGTATTTAGCGCGTAATCCTGCCCGACAACGCGGTTTCCCATCTGGGTTTCAAGCGTCAGCAAGTCTGTCTGGGAGTCCTTCATTAGTGAAGACAACGGTACACCGGTCCAGTCGGCGATCACCGTAGCAACTGTACGCGCGTCTACATCCGGAAACAGTAAAGGATGGCCCTGCTGAAGCACACTAAGCTGTTGCTGCAATTCAATCGTTTCCGCCTGACGAGAAATATCACGGCGGCTGGTCAGCAGTTGCTCAGTGAGCGCTATTTCCTGGCCATACTGGGTTTCCAGTTCATCAAGCTCGACAAGCAGGCGATTTTCATGCTGTTCAATGCTGGCCAGCCTTTCATCATGCTGACCATTTCCTACTGCGAGGTCTGCAAGCAACGCCTGTTTTTCAATTTCAAGCGCGGTGATCTCCGACTTCAAGCGCGTAAGGGGTTCAGGAACGGTATCAAGGCACATCCGCACTCTTGCACCTGCGGTATCCAGCAGGTCGACGGCTTTATCGGGTAATTGCCGCCCGGTAAGATAGCGGCGAGAGAGCAGAACAGCAGCTTTAACCGCTTCGTCGGTGATGTGAACGCCATGGTGTTCCGCGTAGCGTGATTTCAGACCACGCAGCATTAAACAAGCAGTGTCATCATCCGGTTCATCCACTTTAACCATCTGAAAACGCCGCTCCAGCGCAGCATCACGCTCAAAATACTGTTTATATTCGCTCCATGTGGTCGCTGCGATGGTTCGCAATTCACCTCTGGCCAGAGCGGGTTTTAGCAGGTTGGCTGCATCAGCTCCCCCCGCCTGATTACCGGCCCCAATGATGGTGTGTGCTTCATCGATAAAGAGCAGAACAGGAGTTGGCGATTGCTGAACGGCATCAATGATATTTTTTAATCGCTGCTCAAACTCACCTTTCACTCCAGCACCTGCCTGCAACAGCCCAAGATCCAGCGTACGTAAGGTTACTGTTTTCAGGCTATCCGGCACGTTACCTTCAGCAATACGCAGCGCCAGCCCCTCCACCAGAGCGGTCTTGCCGACGCCGGGTTCCCCAACCAGAATTGGATTGTTTTTTCGACGACGAGATAGCACATCCACCATTTGCCGAATTTCATTATCACGACCAAATACCGGATCGATATCCCCGGCACGCGCTTTCGCGGTCACGTCTAATGTAAATTTATCGAGCACACCTTGTAATCCGGGCGACAAAGTCGACTGAGCCTGATTTCGACCCGGCTCATCATCAGAGGTAAACTGCGCCAGAGCAGCCTCTTGCTGCCTTTCAGGACGTTCATCCGACTGGACATTTAATAGCGGCAGGAGCCGTTCCAGTTGAGTATGTCCTGCGCTCAGAAGAGGCCACAGGCCGTCACACTTCAGTAGCGAAGGCTTTCCCACCAGCGCCATCAGCAGATGCACACCACGTATCTGCGAATTTTCATCCGTTGCTGCACACAGCCACGCTTGTTGCATTAAAGAGAGGAGTACATCAGACAACTGCGGGCGGCTTTTTACGGAACGAGGCTGAACATCCAGATGCGCCAGCAGCGACTGCCAGAGATTGTCGATATCCCATTCATAACGACGTGCAATGACAGTAATATCTCCCTCCCCCTGTTCCAATAGCTTCAGTAACCAGTGTTCGGGAGTGATTTCTGCATGCGCACGCGTTTGGCATAACGATGCCGCCGCTTCAAGCGCCTGAGCACAATAGGGGTTGAGACGTCGTAATAACACTGCTGACTGGTGTTCCATTTGCTTCCTGACTCCCTGTATTCAGGCACGCTACCGCCCGTGGCCGTAACCCAATGCCCATAAGGTAATAGTGACGTTGATACTCTCTGCTAAATCCCCGCGCCGGATACTCAGCAGAGGGCATAAAAAAACGGATGAGGAAATCCTCATCCGTTAGTGCGTTATGCGGTGGTACGCTCGTTCCAGGCGTCAGAATGGATAATGTTGCCATCCTTATACGTCCAGACGATCTTCTCGTAGCGCAGTTCAATCTGTTCCAGGTGGTTATGCTTCTCTTTAGCCGGATCTTTGATGTCGTACATCACAGGATTTACTTTCACCACTTTCACGTTGTGCAGAGTGGTGTTGAAGTATTCCACTTCCTGACCAGCATCATTGATGCGATACCATTTGAACTCTGCCTGACGCAGGGTCTGACCAGTGGTTACAGCCTTGTACAGATACGGGCTGGAAGCATCGATTTCCTTAGTGAAAAGAAACGGGGTATGGATGCGCGTCCCGGTCAACTTACCGGTGTTGTTATCGGTAGGGATGTACAGGTTATGTTCCTGAGCCACTACTTCGATACTGCCCACACGGTCTTTCACATCAACAGAGCCCTTAATATCCGCACCGCCGTCGTCTTTCAGCCAAAGGTAGACTGGAATTGCCATAACTCTTTCTCCATTTTTACTTCGTTAATGCGTCACCGCCTTGCGGTGACGGTTCCTTCATGCCCGACACCCGACAGGCATCAGCCTGCGGTACCAGACTGATCTCTACACGGCGGTTGGCAGCCCTCCCCTCCGGCGTATCGTTGGTTTTGTAGGGACGTAATTCGCCGTAACCCTGAACAGCAAAACAGCTCTCCGCGACGTCACCGGTATCACGCATCCAGTCGCGAACAGATTCCGCGCGTTTGAGAGAGAGCTGCTGATTAGATTTATCGTCACCCACATCATCGGTATGTCCGGCGATGACTATCAGCCAACCGGGCTTGGCTTTGATATTGACCAAAGCTCGAATGAGTACTTTTGTTGAACCCGCTTTTAACGCCCATTCGCCCGTATCAAACAGCGACATACTGTCCAGTCGAACGGTATGCGGGGAGGTCACTTTCGGTTTTTCAGTTGGCAGCCAGTCGCTGATGGCGGCCTGCAAAGGCGGGATCAATCTCATCCCCTGATACAATCCCATTGAAAGAGAAAGGGGCTCACCACGCTGATACCAGCGATCAAGCCGCTGTGCATCACGACGAAGCTGTTCCTGGGCCTGAATCTTTGGCTCGGCAGGATTGCCAGTAAGATGGCGGTATAACATCAGATGATCGTTTGTGATCCTGATGAGATGTTGGTTATTGATAAAGCTGCACGTCATCGCCAGCCCGACAAAAATGCCGCATAGCAGACCGCTTACGCCCAGCGTTCGTTGAAATGCTGTCAGTGCCCGGCGGCGGGATAAAAAAGGCAATGCTAAATCAGGAAAAGGCAGCAGTACGGGCGCTGCTGATGCCGCAGGAGAAAGCGTTGTTTGAACAGTGATATGCCGTTGCCACAGATTATTTTCGTAAACCGCTAATGAGGTGAAACACACAACCCGTAAAGCAGAGAAAAGAGGCGGAGCATGGCGTTCGGTATCGCCTTGCACCTTCTTCAGCCAGCCCAGTAAATTATCTAACCACACTGCATGTGTTAGATGAGAGTGGCGAGCCGGTCGCTCTTCCGAAGAGAAAGGTGCAAAGTCGTCTAATCCCGTAGCTGACTGCACCTCTGCATCCTGAGGGGTTCGAATAAACCAACGTACAGTCTCATTACATTGAGGAGAATTCAGCCAACAGCACAACCAAAACGGCGGTATACCTGATAACCAACGCCGACTCTGGGTTACCACACGCCGCCAACTGAGTAGCATATGCTTAAGCGCATCTTCATCTTTATGCCGTTCTGGGGTCAATGCCAGCATCACGGACACGCGCATTAGAAGCCCCGGGCGCTGCACAGCTATCTGACGAACCAGAGCAATAAAATGTTCCGGGGACTGGACAGATAAATACCAGCCCTGCGAACTCTCGCAAGAATCGCTACGTCCGGCAAACAATGGCTCATTGTCGCCACACACCAGCACGACAGGCCCACTGAAACTCTCCGGAGGGAGCGCAACTTCATGAGCAGAATGCTCAGGCTTCAACCGACCATACAGACGCCAGCCATAAACGATCCCTGGAATGGAAAGCAATAAAACAATGACGGTAAGGCCGCCCCGGATACCCGCACTTACTGGGCTGAATCCCCAGACCAACAGCAAAGCCAGTACGGCCGCCAGCACATAGTTAACGATCCCTCGCAACTGGGCCATGTCTTAACCCTGCCCAATCAGCTGAGCAATCTGCCCTTGTAAGACATGAGAAAATGTTAGCCACAAAGCCCCCAACGCCAGCACGCCAACAATCCATGCCAGCCACCAGCGGCGCTTACCGCCAGAGAAGCCGGACGCCCGCATGATTACTGGTGAATCGTGTTTTAACTTAAAAGGCATCGCCTGAGTTGACAGCGCTTCAAGAACATCTTCACGACGTTCATCACCCTGCTCACGATAGCGACCCACAAAACCAAGCGTGATTGCGCGATAAAAGCAGGTTAATACGGCGGTATCAGGAACGGGCTCGCGCAGTACGGTACGGATGCGCTCCCAGAGTTCTTCCCCGGCATTGGTGGTATTGAAATAGCGTGCCTGTAAGGGTGTCGCAAGCCAGGTGATATAACCGCTATCCTGCCGGTTACGGTTCAACACGCTTTCATCCAGTAACGCACATTGGGTGTAGAGCATATGTTCAACGCTGTGCTCGCTGTACCCCAGGTCACGCAATGCATTACGCGCAGAATCAACCCATTGGCAGGCCCGGCGATAAAAAGCAGCCCCATCGTCGACTTCCAACCCGCCACGTAGTTGGCTTACAGCAAGCCAGGTAGGCCAGAACACCTGATCAATATCCTTATTCATTTATTTCAATCCCTTAATACGGCGAATAACTCGAGTTGGATCTCTCCCAGCGTTCCCGGCACATAGAAGGCGCAATTACCAGCGTCCAGCATGGCCTGAGCTGCTGGATGATTAACCTCAAGAGCAAAGTATTGATTTTCCAGTCGTAACGGGATGGCTGCGGGTACATGCGTCAGCGGTTTTAACGGAATTCCGCTGAGTGCTACATTGACTACATCAGACACGTCTGCCCTGCTCCCCGCTTTACAGAGCTGTGGAAATTGCGTCAGTAGGACATGCGCAGGGAGATCTGAACGAACGGACAGGTAAAAATCAGCGCCTTCACGCAGTCGAACATCCGACAGTGCACCATTCCAGAACTGTCTCTCCTGCGTCAGCTCAATAGCGACAACACGAGATGGCAGGCTGGCTTCCAGCAGTTCCACCAGCAATGCAAACAGTGGAGGGAATACTTGCTGCGGATTTGCGTGCTGGTATGGCGGCACAACGCTGACATCATTTTCTAATGAAAAGGTCAGCAGGCTGCCCGCTAACCGCGCCAGTTCACGCCACAAAAGTTCGGGATGACGGCCTGGGTTTTGCAGCATTTCTCTCAGTACAGGCTCTGAGCTATTAAGCGCATTTAGCAGCCAAAACAACGAAACATCTGCTACCGCAAAATCTGCCATTCGTTCGTTACTTTCACGACGCAAGGCCATCAGACGGCGACAACGGGCCTGGATACGATGCACCAAATCACTGAGAGAATTGATTAATAAGGGGCTGGCTGAGAGTGAAAGCGATGGCGGTAAAAAATCGCGTCCCAGCTCCCATTGCCCCTGAGCATTACGAGTCAGGCAAGCTACCGGACAGGTCAGATAAGCGCTGTTATCATCGTGGGCATACCTGAGGGTGATAGCATGCCGCAGCACTGCCATATCAGTCCGTTCCTGACCAGAGAGATCCTGCACTGGCAGCCATTCCTGCTGCCAGCGACACGGACGGCTAACGCCGTTGCCTGACGAAAGATTGCCGCCATTAGCCGAAAGCAGCGGCAACGCCAGGACGATATCAACGCTGCTGTAACCAGTAAGATGCGATAAATCACACGCCGGAGGCAGGTTATCTGAAATACCTGTATCCACTAACGTACCGTCAGGAAAACGCACAACCAGATTAACGGGATTCAAACGGGAAACCGTTAGCGCACTTTCATCAAACTCCGCGCTGATGACGCCCCACGGTGATGAAAGTGACATATGAGCCACAACGTCGGCTACATAGGCATCCCAACGTGTCTGTTGCTGAAACTGCTGGGGAGCCAGAAAGGCCCCCTCGCTCCATAACGGGCGATAGATCTTCATCGCACCTCCTGTGCATTGTGTCGTTAAGATTTCGACTTAGGCATTTGTGAAACTAACGACAAACTGACGTCCATACCTTCAACCTGAAAATGCGGAATGGCATACAGGCGCACGCGGAAGAAGCCTGGGTTATCCTCAATATCCTCCACCACAACACGCCCGTCACGAAGCGGGTGTGAAGCCTGCAAGTCATCGCCAGGATCGGTCATTTCGGTTACCAGACTGCGCAGCCAGTTGTTCAGTTCAAGTTCAAGCAGACGGCGATCTTTGGTCGTACCTATATTTTCTCGCTGCAGGATTTTCAGGTAGTGAGCGATACGGGAAAGCAGGAAGATATACGGTAGACGTGAGTTAATCCGGCTGTTAGCCGTCGCTTCCGCTGTATCAAACAGCGCAGGTTTTTGAGCCGAGTTAGCAGAAAAAAAGCAGGCGTAATCACGATTCTTATAATAAGAAAGCGGAATAAAGCCGAGGTTGGCGAATTCAAACTCCCGGGTTTCTGGAATCATCACCTCAGACGGGATCTTCACCTGATTACCTGTCCCCAGATCGTACAGATGGATAGGCAAGTCTTTAACCGCACCACCCGCCTGTGGTCCACGGATCTGGACGCACCAGCCATTCTTGATAAAACTTTTCACCATGTTCACAGCGAAAGAGAAAGAGGCGCTGGTCCACAGATATTTTTCATGATCCGGGCCCTTAACTTCTTCAACATAGTTAAAACTACGTACCGGCACGGTATCAGGACCATACGGCAGGCGACCCAGTACACGCGGCATAGTTAGTCCGATATAGCGTGAATCGTCACTATCACGGAATGCTTTCCACTTGATGTATTCAGCTCGTTCGAAATAATCATTGATATCTTTTATGGCTGCGACTTCTTCCATATTTTCCTTCAGGAAGAATTTCGGCCCAACGGAACCAATGAACGGCATATGACAGGCAGCCGACACGCCAGAAATATTGCGCAGCAGTGCAATATCCTGCGGGCTGTTATCAAATTCGTATGCTGAAATCATTGCCGCAATGGGTTCGCCGCCAGGCTGATCATATTCTTCAATATAAACATGGCGATACAACCCGCTTTGGATAAGTTCCGGCGCGTCGTCAAAATCATCACGCAGCGCATCCTTGCTGATATCCATCATTTCTACACGGACATTTTGGCGAAAATCGATACCGGTGATCATCGAGTGCACACCACGCCAGAGCGATTCTTGTTTTTGAAATTCAGCATGGTGCATAACTTCATTAACCTGGTCGCTAATCTGCTTATCCAGACGAGCAATCTGCTCATCGAGCAGCGTTTTATCCAGGCGTTCTACTGGCTGCGCAGCATCCGCCAGACAAGAGACCAGAACCTGAATAGCGGCGGTCACGCGTTCAGCCGGAGCGGCATCAGAAAGCGCTTCATCGCTCTGCCATGCATCTACATTTTTTAATGTAGAAACCGGGGAAAGATTAATTTTGTCAAAGAGGGATTGATAAACGCTGCGTTCACTGGTCGTGGTGGTCGCGACTGAAGAGGTATGTTCCTGAACAGACATCAACATATTCCTTTTATGATCCTTTACTATTCCTGCCAATTAAGCGGAGGAAACCCTGTATAACGTTAAATCTCTTCTGGCATCATGGTTGCCAGTTCATCACGCAGTTCCTGACTCAGGGCTGGATTTTTGAGGATGATTTCCAGCTCGCGACGAAAAGCAGCGTTATCGAGTAAGTTAGATTTCAGGTCGCGCAGTAAGTTACGCATAGCCAACAGAACACGTAATTGTGGGATATTTCGTGCGACCTGTTCAGGTTCAAAATCGCGGATATTTTTAAAGGTAAGGTTAATATCGTCAGTTCTGTCATCACCAGCTAACGTATTTTTAACACTCATATTTACTACTGGTGCGAACTTAGCTAACACATCATTGAAATTATTTTTATTAATATCAACCTTTTCGCGCTCGGATAATGGTCGTTGTTCTCTACCATTACTGAAATCACCTACAGCCAAAAGTTTTAACGGCAATTCAACCTTTTTCTGAACGCCTCCGGTATGTAAATCTAACTTAATATTAACGCGTGCCGTCGGCACTTCATTCTGAAAACTGTCACCCATACGTCCCTCTCAGACCGGCGGTTCCTGCCGATATTTTACATTTCCTAACGGAGCATTTTCCAATCGCTCAACGTGTTTCTTACATCGTCATTTCTGCGGGCAGTCAACAACGACTGTTAATGACAATTAACAATTATAATTAGTATGCTGACGTAATCCGACATATTACCTGAGATAAAACATGATCAATATCACTAATGCACCAAATAATACATTAGTATTATTCATCTAAAAACAAAATCAAGAAAGTATATTATCTAATACAAGCGGAAGAAATTGATTAACGTTGAAAACATTCATGAAAAGAATGTTTTTGAGCTATAAAATATTAATTAAAGTAATAATTTTAATTATATCCATATTCCATGTAACTTATTTAAATATATAATCAGCGTCAATTTAACTACAAACAGAAAAAAGCCGGAGATATACTCCGGCTTTTCGCATTTCAATCAAGAACACGCAAAAAGATTACTCTTCCTTCACCACAATCAGCGGCTCGATATCGCTCTCTTTTTTAATCACCAGCGACTCATCGCCGCGCAGGCAGGTCCCCCCATAGTTACCGCCTACGGTGAAGGTACAAACCTGAATATATTTACCGGCAATTTTTGGCAGGCACCAAAGCTGCTGATAAATGTTCTTCTGCTCGGCAAACTTACCGCTGGTTTTATCCAGTAACTCTTCCTGATGGCTCACCAGATCGATGTTGCTGCCACAACGTCCTGCAATAGGTTTCACTGCATAACCGGTTTGCGCCAGCTCTTCATTAACAGTGAAATCAGTATCAAGCAGATAGCGGTGGTGTGGGAACAGTTGCCACAGGATCGGCAGAATCGCTTTATTACCAGGGATCACCGTCCACAGAGGTTCAAAGACCAGCACTTCCGGGCGCAGCAACACGTCGATTAAACGCACTTCCTGATTCGTATGCCCGGTACGAATTGGTACCGCGGCGTACTCCGTTTCACTGACCTCTCGCACCTGCTCAATCGCGGTTTCCCACGCCCAGGTTTTCCAGACGCAGTTCACCAGACGACCGTCCCCGTCAATCAGCTGACCGGCGTCATCCCAACGTAGCTCATCGAGGCCACGCAGAATTTTACTGTCAAACCCGGCCTGACGTAGCGCCTGCTGCATAAACTGAGCGTGGTAGTTTTCCTCTATATCTTTATCCTGCATGATGTGGACAAAAGGACGCGCGCGGCTGTGCTTCCAGGCCCCCGCCAGTTCGTTGATCAATCCTTCAGCTGGGTTGTGTCCCTGTCCTGTATAGCCCTGCTCGGCCCATCTTTCGAGGATCAAACCAGCTTCGGTATGGCACGATGCGGAATCGGCGTTGTACTCATACACCTTCAGTCCGCGTTCATCCATACAGAAATCCATACGTCCTGTAATCATATGATGCCGACGACGCTGCCAGGAAAGGCGCAGACGCGGCCAGAGGATTTTCGGGATATCGAACAGCGCCAGCAGGTTGTCATCTTTCAGCACTTTGTCGGTCGCGTGCAGATACATCAGGTGCAGCTCGTTGGTGGCTTTGATCAGCTCCTGCTCTGCACTCTCGGTAATGGTGAAGTACTGATGCGGATCCTGATTAATCACGTGGCCGTTCGCCAGCACGTAGGCTTTCTGCAGCGGATCCTGTTCATCAAGCCATTTACCGTCAAACTGCCCGTTATCTTCCAGTCGCGCGCCGCCAATTTTCAGCGAGTCATTGGCGATCTCCGGCTGCGGCAGGCTGTCACGGGTATCATCGGTCTGGATCATCCAGCCAAGGATGGTGGTGTCGTCAAAGGTATCACGCAAGGTGTAACAACCGTTTTCAACCACCATCTCCAGTTCGCGGGTCCACTGCTGTCCGGGAGGCAACGGCGTATGGAGCACGTTCTGTTCGGCAATACGGATTTTGTTTTCCAGCAACTGGGTGACGACCGCCACATGGCCGGTATCGTTAAACTCACCGCCTTTTTGCCAGATAAGCAGAGCACCGGCTACCGGCGCGCGGGGCGAACCATTCGGAAATGCCTGTAACGGCAGGATATTGTCATTCACCACTTCGCGCAGAAAGCGTAAGGAAAAGATCTCCCAGGCCATGCCTACATCGGTGAAGACCACGCCATAATTAAGGAAGAGAAAGCGGCGTGCGAACTCTACGCACTGCCATTTGTGGCCCATGTATTCGTCGTCGATATAGCTGCGAAATGCCGCATCATCGTCGTAGTCCCGTGGGTCGAGGGAGCTGTAATCTGAAGAGTAGATTGCTACGCCGCCTGGGGCGTAGCCCAATAATGTCCCGAATGGGGCATCCTGACTGGTCGTTCCTTTGCTCATGCACCTTACCTCAAAACAATACAGCCTGAGCAGGTTGGCGTGAATTTTTCGCTCTGATTGCCTGCTCTGCGACACTAACCGGACAGAGGTCAACATCATCATACACCTCAACGCAGCGGCTGGCGCTCAGAGGCGAAAAATTCACAGCAGGAACTACGCTTTTGTCACGGTGACCGGTACGCTTTTATACGCCGGAGTCAAACTTTGTGTGTCCACCGCATCCAGCGAAAGCAGGACATTCGCTTCTGGCAGATAAGCGCCTATTGAGCCCACCGCCATGTTGTAAATCACCACCGTCAAGCCGCACATAATGCGATCCGCACAGGGCTGGCCGCGGTCGTCCAGCGCCTGAACGTTGACCACATCTCCCTGGCTCAGACCGCGAGTCGCCGCTTCTTCAGCGCTTAAAAACACCACATCCCGACGACCGGTAATGCCACGGTAGCGATCGTTCATACCATAAATAGTGGTGTTGTATTGATCGTGGCTGCGCAGCGTCGCCAGAACCAGTGCATCGGCAGGCTGATTTTCTCGCTCTACCGCCCGCTGATGGCTGACGATAAAGTTGGCTTTACCATTCGCCGTTCGCCATTCACGGCGCGAAGCGGGCGTATCCATACGAAATCCGCCCGGCTCGGCAATACGGGCATTGTAATTGTGGAACGCCGGGATCACGGCTTCAATGGCGTCACGGATCAGCGCGTAGTCCCCGGTTAACGCCTCCCAGTTGATCGGCGAAAGCGGCAGAGTGGCGTGTGCCATGCCCGCCACAATCGCGGGTTCCGATTTTAACCAGCGGGAAGCTGGCTTCAGCGCGCCGCAGGAAGCATGGACCATCGACATCGAGTCTTCGACGGTCACCGACTGGATCCCCGTCGCCTGAATGTCGCGCTCCGTTCGACCTAATGCAGGCAGCAGATAATTATGCTTTGCCAGCAGCAAATGCGATCTGTTCAGCTTGGTCGCAACATGGACCTGCAGATCCAAATTTTTCATCGCCGCAAAGGTACGCTGCGGCTGCGGCATCGCCACCGCCAGATTGCCACCCATGCAAATGAGCGCTTTTGCCTCTCCCCGTTCGATGGCCCGAATACTCACCACGCTGGAGCGGCCATGTGTACGCGGCACACGGATAGAAAAATGCGTCTCAAGGCGTTGCAGGAAGTCTTCGGATGCCGCTTCGTTGATCCCCACGGAACGGTCGCCCTGCACGTTAGAATGACCGCGCAACGGGCAGATCCCCGCCCCAGGCTTACCCATATTGCCTTTCAGCAGCAGCAGGTTTACCAGTTGCTGGACGTTCTCAGTACCGTTTTTATGCTGGGTGATACCCAGCCCGTAACAAATAATAGTGGCACGAGATTTACTGTAGCTGTGCGCCAGGTCTTCCATCTGACTGCGCGTCAGGCCCGAGTCCTGTTCCAGCTCCGCCCAGTTATGCTGACGTAAGTCATCATACAACGCTGCATATCCAGCGGTATGCTCATCGATAAACGCATGATCGAGTGTCGGTTGCTGATCCAGTAAGATCCGCGCTTCATCCATTTCGATCAGCGCCTTCATGATGCCTTTGAGCAGCGAGGCGTCACCGCCCATTTTTACCTGGTAGTAGTCGTTGCTCAGTTGCGTCGACTGACCGGTGAACATCTCTTTCGGGCTTTGCGGGAAACTAAAGCGCTCAAGCCCCCTTTCGTTCAGCGGATTGATAGAGATAATTTTAGCCCCGCGTTTGGCAACGTCGCGTAAGGTGGTCAGCATACGTGGATGATTAGTGCCAGGGTTATGCCCGATACAAATCACCAGATCGCAATGGTCAAAATCGTCAAGTTCAACGGTCCCTTTTCCAAGGCCAATGGCCGGCGTTAGCCCTGCGCTGGTCGGTCCGTGGCACATGTTTGAGCAATCAGGAAAGTTGCTGCTGCCATATTCTCGGGCAAATAGCTGATACAGGAACGCCGCTTCATTTGACGTTCTGCCGGAGGTGTAAAACTCAACCTGCTGGGGTGAATCATAGCTGCGCAGACGCTCGCCTATCTCCTGGAAGGCGATATCCCAATCCACCGCCTGCCAGGTATCTGATGCTGCATCGTATTTCATCGGATGCGTCAAACGACCGATATTTTCCAGCTCATAATCGCTGTAGTGCCAGAGTGTGGAAACCGGGTGACGGCTGAAAAATTCCGGTGACGCTTTTTTACTGGTTGTCTCCCAGGAGACCGCCTTAACGCCATTTTCGCACAGCTCCATTGGCGCACGGTGCCCTGGGTCCGGCCACGCACAGCCCGGACAGTCGAACCCTTTCACCTGGTTCATTTTGAACATCGCGATAATGTCGCGGGCGACAGCCTTTTGCGAAAACACCGAAGCAGTGACGGCTTTTACCGCGCCCCACCCACCCGCCGGGCCCTGATAACCGCTTACTCCTGGAACACCATTTTTCATTATTACTGCTTATTCACCGCCAATTTTTAATGGTGAATACGGTAGCAATTTCCGTCCAACATTGATTTCCTCTTCATGGAGTACGGAGCGGGTACAATGAACGGGTTAGATTTATCTTCCCCTTTCAGCACAAAGCGACATAAAGTTCCAATCTGTTAAATTGAGTTCTACCTAACTGCTACACTGCATCAACACAACCACTCAGAAGGCAGGTCAATATGTCAGACAATACCTATCAGCCCGCGAAAGTCTGGACGTGGGAAAAATCGAACGGAGGCGCATTCGCCAATATCAACCGCCCGGTTTCCGGAGCCACCCACGAGAAAACGCTGCCGGTTGGCAAACATCCGCTGCAGCTCTATTCGCTGGGTACGCCAAACGGGCAGAAAGTGACGATCATGCTGGAGGAGTTGCTGGCGCAGGGGGTGAAGGGCGCGGAATACGATGCCTGGATTATCCGCATTGGCGATGGCGATCAGTTTTCCAGCGGCTTTGTTGAGGTGAATCCGAACTCGAAGATCCCAGCGCTACGCGATCACTCGCAAAACCCACCGGTTCGCGTATTCGAATCTGGCGCAATCCTGCTCTATCTGGCGGAAAAATATGGTTATTTCCTGCCGCAGGATTTGGCAAAACGCACCGAAACG
This sequence comes from Citrobacter sp. 21OH12SH02A-Citro, assembly GCF_027919895.1. Classification (NCBI taxonomy): domain Bacteria; kingdom Pseudomonadati; phylum Pseudomonadota; class Gammaproteobacteria; order Enterobacterales; family Enterobacteriaceae; genus Citrobacter; species Citrobacter sp. 21OH12SH02A-Citro. Next base: position 748,884 of record NZ_CP114801.1, on the reverse strand, counting down.
CTGAACTGGTTGTTCTGGTTACAAGGCGCAGCACCGTTCCTCGGCGGAGGCTTTGGCCACTTCTATAACTATGCTCCGGTTAAAATTGAGTACGCTATCAATCGCTTCACCATGGAAGCCAAACGCTTACTCGACGTGCTGGATAAACAATTGGCGCAACATCAGTTTGTGGCCGGAGATGAATACACCATTGCCGATATGGCGGTCTGGCCATGGTTTGGCAATGTGGTTCTGGGCAACGTCTACGACGCAGCAGAGTTCCTTGACGCAGGAAGCTACAAGCACGTACAACGCTGGGCAAAAGAGATTGCAGCGCGTCCGGCGGTTAAGCGTGGTCGTATTGTAAACCGCACTAACGGACCGCTGAACGAGCAGCTTCATGAACGCCATGACGCCAGCGACTTCGATACCCAAACCGAAGATAAGCGCCAGAACTAAAATAAATTGCCGGATGGCAACCGCTATCCGGCAATTTCATTCAGGATTTGTCACGCGCTGGTGACGTCGTACTCCATGCGGCGAAGTGCGTCTAACGTGGCTTTAGCTTCATCTTCATCAATGATGCTCATGGCGAACCCTACGTGCACCAGCACCCATTGCCCGACCAGCTCAGCTGTATCACCTTCACAAATCAGGGCAATATTGACATCACGTTTGATGCCGCACACTTCAACCTGCGCAAGCTGGTGAATATCTTCACCAACGGCCAGAACCTGACCAGGGACTCCAATACACATATCTGACTCCGCCCCATAGCAACCTATGGGTTATTCGACTTCAATACTTTTCACTTTCAGTGAATCGCCAGCATCAACCCGCAGACGATCGCCCTGACATTGTGGACACTGCGCATCATGCTGGGTGATTTCCACAACCTGACTGCAATCCCAGCACCATGCCTGGGCTGGCTTGTAATCAATATGCAGCTCACAACCCTGAGCCAGCGTCCCCTGACAGACGATGTCGAAACTGAAACGAACGGCGCTCTCTTCAACGCAGGAGAGCGCCCCGATTTCTAGCCAAACACCGGTTACACGTTTGACACCGTGCTGCTCTGCCTGCTGTTGAACAATCTCAACCGCGCTCTGACAAAGGGACAGCTCATGCATTTTCGCAGTTCCGACGACCCAGCAGCAACGCGCGGCGATTAAGCTGCGGCGCATTCGGATCGCTAACTGGCAGCGATAACAGCATTCGCGCGCAATCGTCAGTCAGACGCATGCCTTCTTGCGCCGACATACTGTGCGAAAGCGGCGACATCAGTGAGCAGGAAAGGTATTGCGATACGCCCTCCAGTTCACCAACGGTAAAGGTCATCTCGCCATACGGCAGACGCAGTCCGATTTTTTCGCTGACTTTACGCACTGGCCAGATCTGGTCCGGTCCGGGGAAAATCAGTGCGCTGAGCATCCAGGGCGTGATAACACACCCCGTCCACTGTCCTTCAAACAGCGTAAATTCAGAGACATATACCGGCATGTTCGGATGCAGGAAAGAGAGATCGTGCATTGAACGCCGGGCAACCTCTTCAAACGCTGCCTGAATTTGCATCTTCGGGGCCGTCTGAAAACCGACAAACTCCTCAGACATGAGCCGCCTCCCGCGGGATCGCTTCAACACCTGATTCGCGAAGCGCGGCAAGAACCTGCTCAAGCGCAGGTTCAATCATCGCTTCAACCGTTGGCGTTAGTCCGATATGCGGCTCCAGCGATTCCGGAATAACACCGACTAACGTCAGCTTTTTCGGAAACTCGCCGGTGAAACGCAGGGCCGACAATACGTCGGCCAGACCAAGCTGGTGCGGTGAGATTTTGTTGGTAAACAGCGCCGGGATCTCTTCATCCCGCAGGACCATCATCGTTCCTGGCGTGTTTTTCTTCGACACAATGGCGTCAGCAATGATCAGATGATCTCTGTTCGCCATATCACCGAGAAGCTCCATCCCAGCTGTACCACCATCCAGAACATCAACAAAGTCTGGCAGGACGTACCGTTGTTCTAATGCCTCAACGATACGTACCCCGATGGCTTCGTCGGTCAGCAAAATATTGCCGACCCCTAAGACTAATATCCGCATTACAGAACCTTAACTGAGACCACTTCGTTCCCATCAACGTCCACCACATGCACCGCACATGACATACAAGGGTCGAAGGAGTGAATGGTACGAACCACTTCCAGCGGTTTGTTTGGATCGGCAATCGGCGTACCTACCAGCGAGCGCTCATACGGTCCCACTTCATCATTAAAGTTACGTGGGCCAGAGTTCCAGGTTGACGGTACTACCGCCTGGTAGTTGCTGATAATGCCATCTTTGATCACCATCCAGTGAGACAGCATACCGCGCGGCGCTTCGAGGAAACCGACACCTTTAAATTCACCCGTTGCCGGGATATCCGGTTTCACGAAGGTAGTGTGGTCGCCTTTGCCGATGTTCACAATCAGCGCATTGTACTGATCCTGCAGAACGTTCTGCAGTTCACAGCAGTGAACGGTACGGCCAATAATACGGCCCAACGTAGAGTGCAGCTGTGACACTTCGATAGTTTTACCGGTCAGCTTGGTGTAAATCGCGATGATTTCATTCAGCTTGGCATGGGTAGACTCGCGTTTGGCCGCCAGTTTACACAGCATGTTGGCCAACGGACCCACTTCAACCGTTTTACCGTAGAAGGTCGGTGCTTTAACCCAGGAGTACTTGCCGTCATCTGACCAACCGGTGTAATCAGGAACCGTTGTGCCTTCCCACGGAGCCTGCGGCGCTTCGTCTTTGTACCACGCGTGTTTCGCACTCTCCTGAATCCCTTTGATCAGGTACTCATCGGAGTGAGAGGTGATCGGACGATAGGTCGACAGATCTTCATTGGTGATGTAACCACCCGGGAACAGGAAGCTGCCGTTTTTACCGTCAGTCGGGAATTCCGGTGCGCTCAGATAGTTAACCGCACCTTGACCACGTTCCAGCCACTCAGGGTAGAACGCAGCAATAACTGCGGTATCAACCTTGTAAACCTGCTCAACGAAGTCGCTCAGCTTATCGATAAAGGACTTGATATACATCAGGCGCTCAAGGTTCAGCACGCCAAGGCCGTCGAGGTTAATTGGGTTAGCAACCCCGCCTACCGCCAGGTTCTGAATGTGCGGCGTTTTACCGCCCAACAGCGCCACAACACGGTTAGCATCACGCTGGCATTCCAGCGCCTGCAGGTAGTGAGCGACCGCAATCAGGTTCACTTCTGGCGGCAGCTGCATCGCCGGGTGACCCCAGCAACCGTTGGCAAAAATGCCTAACTGACCGCTGGCAACAAGGTCTTTGATCTTGTTCTGAACCTTAGTGAACTCTTCTGCGCTGTTCAGGTGCCAGGAGGACACGCCGTTCAGCATGGCAGACGCTTTCGCTGGATCTGCTTTCAGTGCAGAGGTGATATCCACCCAGTCCAGCGCAGAGAGCTGATAGAAGTGAACAATGTGGTCATGCGTGGTGTGCGCGGCCAGAATGATGTTACGGATATACTGTGCGTTCACCGGAACATCAATATTCAGCGCGCTTTCTGCTGCACGAACGGAAGAGATAGCGTGAGTGGTAGTACAAACGCCACAGATACGCTGCACAATCATCCAGGCATCGCGCGGATCGCGGTTTTTCACGATCTCTTCCATGCCGCGCCACATGGTACCGGAAGCCCATGCTTTAGATACCACGCCATTTTCGATTTCGCAGTCGATGCGTAAATGACCCTCAATACGGGTTACCGGATCAATAGTAATTCTCTGGCTCATGCTTTGCTCGCCTCATGACGATTTTGATCGTTTTGTTTTAAAGGAGGAAGTATCGGCAGTAGACGAATGAGTACGATGTATGCACAAATCTCAATAGCCACAAAACCAATAGAAATCAACAGTTCTTCCCAGGTCGGGAAGTAGTGGTAGCCACCACCAGGATTGAACGCCACCAGCGAATAGGACAGACGCCATGTCGCACAACCCAGCAATGCGCTCAGCGCAGACAGATACAGCATGCGCGAGTCGTTACGCAGCTTAGTGACGCGCAGCACCACCAGCGGGAAGACCATCAGCACGACTTCAATCCAGAACATCAGGGAGTAAAGATCGCCTGAGAACGCATAGGACAGCTTATCGCGATAGATCAGTTCGCCAAAGCGCAGAACCACGAAAATCGCCAACAGCACACTGATGGTATTCGTCAGCTTGATGAACAAACTTTTCTCGTCCGGACCATTACCTTTCAGCCCGGCTTGTACCAACGAGCCTTCGAAGATGACGATCGAGAAGCCCATAATAAAAGCGGTTAATACGGAGAAAAGCGGCAACATTTCATAAGCTTGCCATAGCGGATGCACCTTATAGCCCGCAGAAATCATCAATGAACCCATTGAAGACTGGTGCATAGTTGGCAGCAGTGCGCCAAGTGCAATAATAAAGAACATCACTTTGTTCAAACGCTTGAGAGAGACTTTCCACCCCAGACGTTCAAACAGAGCCGGAGCAAATTCCAGCGCCATGATGCCGATATATATGGTCATACAGACCGCCGTTTCGAACAGTACCGAGTTCACGTTGAAGTGGCCCGGAATGTAGAAATACGGCAGGTTCCAGTAACGACCGACGTCAATGGTGATCGACAGACCACCCAGCGAGTAGCCAAACAGGCTCGCCAACAGCGCCGGACGTACCAGTGGATGGTATTGTCCTCTGTTGAAAACATACACCGCCCACGCCAGAGCCCAGCCACCGCACGCGAAGCCGGTACCAATCAGCAGGTCAAACGCGATCCATACACCCCATGGGAAACCGCCGTTCAGATCGGAGACTGAGCCCAATCCGAAGACCAGACGTTTCACGATCAGGAGCATACACAGGACGATAAGCGGCCCAAAAATAATGACCGGTTTGCTGATTATTTTTCCGCCCAGCGGTTTAGGATCATGACTCATGATCGTCTCCTCCATCGTGATGGTCGTTTTTCGTGTTACGACGAACCAGCACGGTTAAGCCCGCCAGCGCAGCCAGGGGTAATATCATGCCCTTGTACAAGGAATGTTGAACATGTTCGGAACGCGCACCGGTTGAAAGATCATCCAGTTTTGGCAGATCCAAATCCTCGTAAGGAACGCCCGTCAGTACCATAACCTGTGTACCACCACCCTCTTTCTCGCCGTACAGATGGGGGTAATACTTCGGTACCGTATGCAGATAGGTATCGCCTGCTTTCACCGTCTGACGCGGATAGTGGTATTCGCTGCCAGGCTTCAGCGCGAGACGTTTTTTCGCCTCAGCCATCAGCTCTTCACGCGTACCAAAAATCACCGCACCGGCAGGGCACACTTCAACACAACCCGGTAAACCGCCTTTATCCAGACGCTCAACACCTTTCTGGTTACACAGTTCACATTTGTGAAGCGCACCAAACGGGTTGTTGTAGTCATACTTAGGCACATTGTACGGGCAGGCGACCATGCAGTAACGACAGCCCGTGCAGACATCTTTGTCATAGTGGACGATGCCAGTTTTCGGATCTTTCTTCAGCGCGGAGACCGGGCAAACGGAGACGCAGTTCGGATCGACACAGTGCATGCACTGCTTCTTAATGTATGCGTAGCCGTTTTCTTCCTGGTCTTTGTTAACGCCTGTTCCGCTACGCCACACCTGGATGATGTTATTGGTATACGGTGACAGTTTGTCGTTGTTCGACCAGGTCTGCTCGCCTTCCGGGTTACGCGCCGGGAAGTTGATATCCTGACACTTGGTGACACAAGCCTGGCAGCCTACGCACAGCGTCGAGTCATAGAGCATCCCAAGAGAACCAGGGATCGGCGGACGGTTTTCTGCAGCCGCATGGCTGATGGACGGCGCAGCGCCCAACAGCAATGCCCCGCTGGAGGCTGCTTTAATAAAGTTACGTCTGTTCACGGTTATTCTCCCCGTGAGTCAGCGTTATCTTTCTTCTGCTGACGCCCCAGTTCACGAACCGCCATCACGCTGACACCGGCAACCAGTCCTACTACGCCACCAAGCAGCCCAATCGCCCCGGCAGAAATATTGCCGCCTTCTTTCATATTGACGTCAGGTTTCTCGGAACGCGGTGTTTGGTTTTCCACATGAGCAAGCTGGTGAATACCTTTATGGAAACCGACACCTTCTTCGTTACAGCCGTAGCAAGGGTGACCGATAGCCACCGGCCACACGCCGCCAACATCGCAGAATTGCAGCGTTGAGCAGTTGCCGTAGGTTTCTGGTCCTTTACAGCCCAGATGGTAGAGGCACCAGCCTTCACGGTGACCTTCATCGCCAAACTCTTTAGCAAAACGACCTGCATCGAAGTGCGGGCGACGTTCGCAGTGTTCGTGAATCAAACGACCATAGGCAAATGTCGGACGGTTTTTGGTATCCAGCTTCGGCGGCTTACCGTAAGTGATGATATGCGCGACCGTTGCAAGGAAGTTGTGCGGGTTCGGAGGACAGCCGGGGATGTTGATGATGGTTTTGCCTGGCAGAACTTCCTGCAAGCCGACGGCCCCCGTTGGGTTAACGCCAGCAGCAGCAACACCACCCCAAGCGGCACAAGAGCCGATGGCAATGATAGCGGCAGCGCCTTCTGCGGCCCGGCGGATGTGATCTACGATCGGCTCACCGGCAACCATGCAGTAAATACCATTGTCTTTCAGTGGGATAGAACCATCTACAACCAAAACATATTGCCCTTTGTACTTCTCCAGAGCGTTATGTTTATTCTCTTCGACCTGGTGGCCGAAAGCCGCAGAGAGTACCTCATGGTATTCCAGAGAGATTGTCTCCAGAACGAGGTTTTCCACTGTAGGGTGTGTCGCGCGAAGTAGCGATTCAGTACAACCCGTACACTCCTGCGCACCAATCCAGATAACCGGTGGACGCTGAGGACGAGAAACTGATTCGGCCATTTCTGCGGCGGCTTTGCTACTGAGCCCCATGGTAGCGGCCAGTGCTGCACAAAGCTTCATGAAATCACGGCGATTGATGCCGTTCGAATTGATGAGAGAGTTATCTCCAGTCATTTTATAGTTATTCCGTTGCGAAGACCTGGCTTTTATTTTGCACCTTTCGCATGTTGCATATTGCGATCGGCGCGCCATTTACCACACTTTTTATATGGTTATGTGCATTATAATACTTCGGCGGAGCAACAAAACGAAGGCGTAGGTCAATAGTGTAATTAATTAAAGCAAGATAATACCCCTTTCGGATCAAGCTTCGAGACGATAGCCAGCCATGAAAAAACGAATTGTTGTACTGGACTGGTTCTCTTTAAAGAAATCCATAACCATCTCTTTATCCAGCCCATAGCGACGCGTGAGGATCCCCGCTTCCCACGCGCTGAGCTGTCGATCGCCCGTCTTTTCAAACATTCGATGAGAAAATCCCAGCACAAAACCGCGTTTATAATCAGCACAAAAATTGGCCGCCGTGCGTGCGCTATCCGCACTTGACGCGTTTAATCCGGCCATCAAGCCTTTTCCAAAATGGTTGTCCATGCATAACCTCCAATCGCTATATAATAAATTATATAGCGATTTTTTAAGCAAAGACCAGAGGTATCACGTACTTTTTTATGCCCGCTTAAAAGGACACCCATTCATCCTTTTTAGCGGCCGCAGACGTTTTGCTGTCTGCTGAAGGGGAAGCGGTGCTGGCGGTGGCGTACTGCACATCGTTTGCTGAAAGGCGGAACTGTTGTACCGAGCGTTGCAGCTCTTCCGTTTGCCGTTCAAGCGCCACAGCTGCGGCGGAAACTTGCTCTACCAGCGCGGCGTTCTGTTGCGTTACGCTGTCCATCTGCGTGATCGCCACGCTCACCTGCGAAATGCCCTTATTCTGTTCTTCTGAGGCAGAAGCAATTTGCTTCATGATAACGGTCACTTCGGTGGCTCCGCGCAGAATCGCCTCCATGGTTAATCCCGTCTCTTTAACCAGTCGAGCGCCCTGATCGACGCGACGCGACGATTCGCCAATCAGCGTCTCAATCTCTTTCGCCGCCCCGGCGCTACGGCTGGCAAGGTTACGCACCTCACCGGCAACAACGGCAAAACCACGCCCCTGCTCACCTGCTCTGGCAGCTTCAACTGCCGCGTTCAGCGCCAGAATATTGGTCTGGAAGGCAATACTATTAATAACAGACGTAATTTCCGCGATCTGTTTAGAGCTGGCGGCAATGCCGTCCATCGTCTCAACCACTTCTGAAACCAGGCTGCTCCCTTTACCTGCCGTCTCTGTCGCCGTATCGGCAAGCTGGCTGGCTTCACGCGCGTTTTCGGCGTTCAGTTTTACCGTTGCGGTCAGTTGCTCCATGCTGGCAGCGGTCTCTTCCAGCGCCGCAGCCTGCTCCTCAGTACGCGATGAGAGATCGTTATTGCCGGTGGAAATTTCCGTAGCCCCTCGCCAGATGTTGTCACTACCTGAGCGAATTGTACTGACGGCTTCGCGCAGGCTGTCCTGCATCGCGCACAATAACGGCACCAGTTGGCCCACGCAGTTACGGCCAAAATCTTCGATTGGATGGCTGAGATCGCCCTGAGCAATCTGCTGGAACTGCTGGCGGATACGTCCCAGGGGTTTCACCATCATGGCGACGAGGTAACGATCTGTGAAGAACAGGAGAGCAATACCGAGGATCACTGCGGTAATAATTAGCGTCCGGATGATAGACGTTTTGCCATCGACCATGACACGCGTGGTATCAAGCCGCTCACCTGCCGTGGCGTTAAAACGTTCGGCACTGGCGCCAAATTCACGGCTCAGCGCTGGCGTAACGGTGCTGGCATGCTCCGCAAAGGCCGTAAGCGTGCCCTGCTGCGCCAGTTGCATTTGCGGAATCACCCCGTTATCCAACAGCGCCTGCCACTTCGTCAGTACCGCCGCGGCAACGTCCGGATCCATAGGCCCCGGAGACAACGTTTTCATCTCCTGGAGTTTTTTGCTCATATTCTCCAGGGACTGCTGCGCTGGTGCAAAATCAGGCGTTCCGCCACTCATTTTGACATCCATGGCGCGACTTAAGCGCGTTACGAAGCGAAAATACTGATCGTTCCCCTGACTGAGCACCGTCATCTGATGGACAAGATGACGGTCAATATCATTGCCTTCAGATATTTTTGATAAAGAATGAAGACTGAATAAACCCACGCCCGACCAGAGCAGGCAAAAAAGTCCCAGTATTGCCAACATGACAATACGAATAGTGAAGTTTTTCAGCAAACGCATAATAATTTCCTTGCCGTTGATGAGGAATTCGCCATCAGGCGATACTTATCCTTGTTATCGGCAGGCAACAGAGAAGATATAATGCATTCTTTATTTTTTTACTTTCTTAAGTACATCCAATATTATTTACACTATATCAACATGAATGCTAATGAAATTAGCTAGCATTATTATTCAGATAATTAACCTGAAGCATTAAATAATCCCTTGTTTTCTATCGTAAATATTTGTTAAACCATGCAAGAGTACGCTCCCAGGCCAAATCAGCGGCAGCATTATCATAACGCGGTGTCGAGTCATTATGAAAACCATGATTAACGCCGGGATAGATATATGCCTCATAGACTTTCTTATTGGCTTTGAGCGCCGCTTCATAGGCAGGCCATCCCTCATTAATTCGGGTATCTAATTGCGCATAGTGCAGTAATAAAGGCGCTTTGATTTTAGGGACATCTGATGCAGGAACCTGACGCCCATAAAAAGGCACTGCGCAGGCCAGTTCAGGAAAAGCAACGGCTGCGGCATTCGATACGCCGCCACCGTAGCAAAATCCGGTGATACCCACCTTTCCCGTCGCGTCTGAATAACGCTGCATAAATTCAATGGCGGCAAAAAAGTCGTTCATCAGCTTTACCGGGTCAACCTGCTGCTGCAACTCCCGACCTTTATCATCATTGCCAGGATAGCCCCCCACTGAACTTAATCCATCAGGCGCGAGTGCAATATAGCCCGCCTTCGCCACCCGCCGTGCCACATCCTCAATATACGGATTCAGCCCACGATTCTCATGCACCACTACTACCGCCGAAACTTTCCCCGTCGCTTTCGCAGGTTTAACCAGATACCCACGCACATCACCATGCCCTTCAGGTGAAGGATAAGTCATGTATTCCGCCAGGATATCAGGATCGGTGAACTCCACCTGCGTTGCGAGGGCATAATTGGGTTTCAATACATTGAATAATGCCAGCGCCGTCATACCACCGACTGCATATTTCGCAGCAAGATTGAGAAACTCGCGTTTCGTTATTTTGCCATGAGCGTAATAGTCATAGTAGTCGAGCAATTCTTGCGGAAAGTCTTTGGCAGTTAGACGCGGCATGGCAGCACTCCAGATCGATGTTTTTTTAAGCAAAGCACAGTGGTCTGTTTTTGCCCAGTTTTTCATTCCAGTGTGACCTGGTGAACGGGATATTCATCATGAACCCGCTAGAATAGAAACGTTGTTTCGAAATTCACCTGCACTAAGGAGATCTCATGGACTGGTTTGCCAATCCTGAACGTTACGAGCAGATGCTCTATCGCTACTGCGGGCGCAGCGGTTTACGTTTACCCGCGCTATCGCTGGGTTTGTGGCACAGTTTTGGGCACGTTCAGGCGCTGGATTCACAGCGCGCTCTGCTGCGTAAAGCATTTGATTTAGGCATCACGCATTTTGATTTAGCCAATAACTACGGGCCGCCTCCGGGCAGCGCAGAAGAGAATTTTGGCCGATTATTGCGCGAGGATTTTGCACACTATCGTGATGAACTGATCATCTCCACCAAGGCAGGCTATGACATGTGGCCAGGGCCATACGGTTCTGGCGGTTCGCGCAAATACCTGCTCGCCAGCCTCGACCAGAGCCTGAAACGCATGGGCCTCGACTATGTCGATATCTTCTACTCGCACCGCGTTGACGAAAATACGCCAATGGAAGAGACCGCCTCAGCGCTGGCCCATGCGGTGCAAAGCGGTAAAGCGCTGTATGTCGGCATCTCATCCTATTCTCCGGAGCGTACGCAGAAAATGGCCGAGCTGATGCGGGAATGGAAAATTCCGCTGCTGATCCACCAGCCTTCTTACAACCTGCTTAACCGTTGGGTAGACAGCAGCGGTCTGCTGGATACGCTGGAATCCAACGGCATGGGCTGCATCGCATTTACGCCGCTGGCCCAGGGGCTGCTGACGGGGAAATACCTCAACGGCATTCCGGAAGGTTCACGCATGCAGCGTGAAGGGAAAAAAGTTCGTGGGCTGACGGAAAATATGCTGACGGAAGAAAACCTTAACAGCCTGCGTTTGCTCAATGAAATGGCGCAACAGCGCGGACAGTCGATGGCGCAAATGGCCTTAAGCTGGCTGCTGAAAGACAATCGGGTAACGTCGGTATTAATTGGCGCCAGCCGACCGGAGCAACTGGAGGAGAACGTTCAGGCGTTGGCTAACCTGACGTTCAGCGCCGAAGAACTGGCGCAGATCGATAAGCATGTCGCGGATGGTAAACTGAACCTGTGGCAGGCCTCATCTGACAAATAGCCGTTTGTAACTCTGTGCCGGGAAGCGGTGTTAGCCTCCCCGGCACGTAACAGGGCCAGCCAATCCCTTCACACCTCTTCCGCTTTGATCTCTGGACGTTGAAATTCCGGCCACACCAGCGCGACAAGCGCAGGATAAGCCTCCAGACTGAACTCCCTGAAGCACTGGCGTAAGTTAAGCACATCCAGATCGGCATGCGGGACTTTCTCACCGCTCAGACAGCGCTTTTTTATATTGTCGTAATATTTATACACCGCAGAGTTGAGATCGCTACAACGCCGCTGTGCATCAAATAGCCCTGGCGTCTCATTTAGCTCTACCATTGTCATCCGCTTGATCGTTGAGTGGATAAAATCGATATATTCGTGATTAACGCGCCAATACCATACTGGGGTAATCGAATTCATCAGTACCGAAAAATGATCTTCCCCCTCTTCTTTACTCAGCATTTCCGGCTGGTTTTCAGAGTGCCCATTTTCTGCATATCGGTTTTTATTTGCACTGCGCATCAACAAAAGTACCCCGCAGGTAAGCAATAGCAGGGTAATAACAGAATAAAATATACTGTTCATATACTGGCTCCATTTTTTTTGATTTTAAAATTACGCCATGCTATTGTCAACGCAGCCTGGTTTATTTAGAACAACATATCATTGGCATCAAAGGATATTTCAACATGCTTCCCGAGCATCTTGTTCCCTCGCGTTTTCACTTATCCAGCTCATCTACTAATACCAGTCCCACAGATAATAGTGAAAATTTGACTCAGGGAAAGAGAACATTAAGCGATTACGAACCCGATATTTTGATTAGCTCTACCGCTAACGGCCAGGCGCGCAATATGTTATTTGAAGAGTGCGATCGCCATTTAAAAGAGCGCCTGTTTCGTGCCGCGAAAATTGAGTCCTTCACTCGCCTGCTCAATTCACTACAAGCGGAAGGCGACATTAACGTTCAAGAATTAAGTAAAATTTTATCGACAAAAACAGCCAGCGTAAATGAACAGGGCAATAAAATTTGGCTTAATTTAATTACGCGTGAGACCAGCGATCCTATTTTTTATTCTCTGGAAGAGAAATAAAATGAAAGATGTTGAGGATAATAATGTTTATTTGGCTTTAGATGACCATAAAAGCGATGAGTTTGTCTTAAAGCAAAATTTGGCCGTATTGATTGCCAATAAAAATGCGACGTTGGAAAGCGTTGCCCAGGAGATGGTCTCTATTCCCGCCGCGCTGGTGCGGATGAAATGGCAAAATCGTCGCGAAATTTATGCGCTGCAGGCTAAAGAAGAGATCTATGGCGCCGCGATTGAAGCCATTATGGAGCAGCTACCAGAACTACGGGACAAAATCATGGCCCGGCTGGAGAGCACATACCAGCATATACTCCAGCGAGAAACAGCCACCTTACGCCTGACGCGTAAACTGTCTGAAGGGAACTACGAACCCACCAGGATAACGGCAGTCGCACTGGATGAGGACAGATAAGGGCGTGTGGGGAGAGTTAAATCAGGAGAGGAAGGCCGGGTAAGGCAACAACCATTACCCGGCAATCAGGATTACTTCGCTTTCACGGTCTCTTCACCGACCAGACCAATCTTCAGGAAACCCGCCTGATGCAGCGTATCCATAACTTTCATCATGGTTTCATAATCGACGGTTTTATCCGCACGGAAGAAAATCGTGGTGTCTTTCTTCCCATCGGTCAGCGTATTTAATTCGCTAATCATGGTGTCATCCGTCACCTGATTGTTGCCAATAAACATACTCTTATCGGCTTTAACAGACAGGTAAACCGGTTTTTCCGGACGCGGCTGCGGCGTGCTGGTGGAAGCCGGGAGATTCACCTTCACATCCACCGTTGCCAACGGTGCGGCCACCATAAAGATGATCAATAAAACCAACATAACATCGATAAACGGCGTCACGTTGATTTCATGCATTTCACCGTTATCGTCCAGGTTTTCATTAAAGCTCATTGCCATGGAACATTATCCTACACGTAATTTCTGCGCAGCACGTACCGGATGGGCAGAAGCGCTAGCGTTCAGGTCCAGATCGCGACTTTGCAGCAACAGTACCTGTGCCGCGACATCGCCCAGCATCGCTTTATAGCTGCCAATCTGACGTGCGAAAATGTTGTAGATAACGACCGCAGGAATTGCCGCGACCAGACCGATCGCCGTCGCTAACAGTGCTTCTGCGATACCCGGCGCAACAACGGCCAGGTTGGTCGTTTGGGTTTGTGCAATCCCGATGAAGCTATTCATGATGCCCCATACGGTACCGAACAGACCCACAAATGGAGAGATAGCCCCGATGGTGGCCAGGTAGCCGTTACCACGTCCCATATGACGACCTACCGCCGCCACACGACGCTCCAGACGGAAGCCGGTACGCTCTTTAATACCTTCGTTGTCGTCGCTGCCTTCTGACAATTCCAGTTCGTTCTGCGCTTCGTAAATCAACTGTGCGCCCAGGCTTTTGCCATCAAATCCTGCAGCAATCTCATTTGCCTGGTCTAAAGAGCGGGCGTCCGCCAGCAGTTGCTGTTCACGCTTAAGGCGGCGTTTCTGAGTAAAGAACTCAAGGCTCTTACTAAAGAAGATAGCCCAGGTGACCACTGATGCCAAAATCAGCCCAATCATCACGCACTTAACCACGATATCGGCGTGCTGATACATACCCCAGACGGAAAGATCCGTCTGCATCAAATTATTACCCACTCTGTATCTCCAGGACGCAAATCACAAAATCTGAGCGTAATGATATCAAAACGACGTCGAATTGATAGTCGTTCTCATTACTATTTACATATTGCCGCACCTTTGGTTTCTTTTCCTTGCGCTTACGCAGTAAAAAAGTCACCAGAAGCATTTTGAGATTATTTTCTACTGTATGACCGTTCTGCAGGATGCGTCATCTTTGATTCATGGTAGTTTAGACATCCAGACGTATAAAAACAGGTAAGACGACATGGCAGATAAGCAACTTGAAACCAAACTCGTTCACGCAGGACGCAGTAAAAAGTACACGCTGGGCGCGGTAAATAGCGTGATCCAGCGCGCTTCTTCGCTAGTGTTTGACACCGTAGAGGCCAAAAAGCAGGCTACGCACAACCGTGCTAACGGTGCGCTTTTCTATGGACGTCGCGGAACCCTGACGCATTTTTCCCTGCAGGAGGCAATGTGTGAACTGGAAGGCGGCGCGGGTTGCGCGTTGTTCCCCTGCGGCGCGGCGGCCGTTGCCAACACCATCCTCGCCTTTGTGGAACAAGGGGATCATGTGCTGATGACCAACACCGCCTATGAACCCAGCCAGGATTTCTGCACCAAAATTCTCGGCAAACTCGGCGTGTCCACCGGATGGTTCGATCCGCTGGTTGGTGCCGATATTGTGAAGCACATACAGCCGAACACTAAAGTCGTATTTCTGGAATCTCCCGGCTCTGTCACCATGGAAGTACATGATGTCCCTGCTATTGTTGCCGCCGTCAGAAGCGTCGCGCCGGATGCGATCATCATAATTGATAACACCTGGGCTGCCGGGGTGCTGTTCAAAGCGCTGGATTTTGGCATCGACATTTCTATTCAGGCTGGTACCAAATATCTGATTGGCCATTCCGACGCCATGGTCGGCACTGCGGTAGCTAATGCCCGTTGCTGGGATCAACTGCGCGAAAATGCCTATCTGATGGGGCAAATGCTGGACGCCGATACCGCCTATATGACCAGCCGCGGACTGCGTACGCTAAGCGTTCGCCTGCGCCAACATCATGAAAGCAGCTTAAAGGTCGCCGAGTGGCTGGCCAGCCATCCGCAGGTCGCCCGCGTGAACCACCCCGCGCTGCCCGGCAGTAAAGGCCACGAATTCTGGAAGCGTGATTTCACCGGCAGCAGCGGACTGTTCTCATTTGTATTGAATAAGAAACTAAATCATGAAGAGCTGGCCGCGTATCTGGACCACTTCAGCCTGTTCAGCATGGCCTACTCCTGGGGCGGTTTTGAGTCGCTGATTCTCGCTAATCAGCCGGAACACATTGCGGCAATCCGTCCGCAAGGCGAGGTGGACTTCAGTGGAACGCTCATCCGTTTGCATATCGGTTTAGAGAATGTTGACGATCTGATTGCCGATTTGGCCGCAGGATTTGCCCGAATCGAGTAAAATTGCCATAGATGGACATATATGCAGACACTTCTGGTGGAAAAGTCTGCAATTGTTGCGTCCGGGATCAAGGCATCCCGGACAATTCAGGAGTACAATCCACACATAAACGCTGTTCCACAGGAAAGTCCATGGTAGTCATTCAAGATATTGTCTCCGCGCTTTGGCAACACGATTTTGCCGCGTTGGCGGATCCGCACGTTGTGAGCGTGGTGTACTTCGTAATGTTCGCCACACTGTTTTTAGAAAATGGCCTGCTGCCTGCCTCCTTTTTACCCGGAGACAGCCTGTTATTGCTGGCAGGGGCGCTGATCGCTCAGGACGTGATGAGTTTTATACCTACCATAGCTATTCTGACTGCCGCAGCCAGTCTGGGCTGCTGGCTGAGCTACATTCAGGGACGCTGGCTGGGCAACACACGGACGGTAAAAGGCTGGCTGGCGCAATTACCTGATAAATATCATCAGCGCGCTACCTGCATGTTTGACCAACACGGGCTGATGGCACTGCTGGCTGGGCGTTTCCTGGCATTCGTTCGTACCTTGCTGCCAACAATGGCGGGAATTTCGGGCCTGCCAAACCGTCGGTTCCAGTTTTTTAACTGGCTGAGCGGTCTGCTGTGGGTCACCGTCGTCACCGGCTTTGGCTATGCGCTGAGCATGATCCCGTTCGTCAAACGCCATGAAGACCAGGTGATGACCTTTTTAATGATCCTGCCGATTGCCCTGTTAACCGCGGGTCTGTTGGGAACCCTGTTTGTAGTGATTAAAAAAAAATACTGTAGCGCCTGAGTATTAACCGTAGGCCGGGGTTCCCCCGGCATTTTCGCCTGATGACGTTTCGCTTATCAGGCCAGCGCTGAGCAAGTTTAACTCCCCTGCATCATTCGAATTCTGGCTGCATCCTCCCCCGGTGTTACGCCAAAGAAACGTTTGAATTCCCGACTGAATTGCGATGCGCTCTCATAGCCGACGCGCATGGCAGCCGCACTGGCCTTCATCCCGTCGTGGATCATCATCATCCGTGCTTTATGCAGACGATAACTCTTCAGGTATTGCAGCGGCGACGTGCTGGTCACCGCTTTAAAATTATGATGAAACGCCGACACGCTCATGTTCGCTTCTGCCGCCAGTTGTTCGACATTGAGATTTTCGGTGTATTTGGTTTCAATGCGCTTCAGCACCCGGCTTATCAAACTGAAATGCGTCTGGCGGCTAACCAGCGCCAGTAATGCGCCGCCGCGCGGCCCGGTCAACACATGGTAGAGGATCTCGCGAATAATCTGTTTCCCCAGAATACGCGCATCCAGCGGTCGCTCCATCACATCCAGCAGGCGCTCAGCGGCGCACAGTATTTCGTCAGAAAGCGTCGCGGAGTTGATCCCGCTGGCCGCCATGGCGGGCTGGAACAGCTCATCTTCCCCAATGTCCATCAACAGCTCCTGCAATTGCAGAATATCGACATTCAGGTAGATACCGGCCAGGGGAACCTCCGGCGTTGCATACGTTTCACATTCAAAGGGTAACGGTACGGTTAGCAACAGGTATTCGTTGGCGTCATAACGAAATACACGTTCATTGATATAACCAATTTTATGTCCCGAAAAGAGAAATATGATTCCTGGCTGATACATTACCGGTGTACGCGCTGCCGGCTCAGTGCCGTGCAGCAGGCGGACATCTGGCAGCAGTTCGCTGAGTTTATTTTCATTGTTTTTCAGCTTCTTAATTTTATCTGTCAGCAGAAGGCAGATCTCATCACGGTTCATAGAGCACCATTTCATCATCGGTTTGCAACCCTGACATAATGCGCAGATTTATCCGTTTTCTCCAGCAGTCTGTAGAAATGGGCAAGACATCGGCAGAAATGAGCATTGAGAGCAGCGCGGCTGACGACCACAATGTTCATCATCCGGCAGACACTCTCCTGCCCTCTTTTTTTACCCACATAAGGGAACGAGCAATGAACAACTTTAATCTCCATACCCCAACCCGCATTCTGTTTGGTAAAGGTGCGATTGCTGAGCTGCGCGATCAAATCCCTCAGGATGCTCGCGTATTGGTTACCTATGGCGGCGGTAGCGTGAAAAAAACCGGTGTCCTGGCACAGGTTCAGGATGCGCTGAAAGGCCTGGACGTGCTGGAGTTTGGCGGTATTGAGCCGAACCCGTCTTATGAAACGCTGATGAACGCGGTAAAAATCGTGCGTGATGAGAAAGTGACGTTCCTGCTGGCGGTAGGCGGCGGTTCGGTGCTGGATGGCACCAAATTCATCGCGGCTGCGGCACAATACGCTGACGGCATCGATCCATGGCGTATTCTGGAAACCCACGGCAACGACGTAACAAGCGCTATCCCGATGGGCTCCGTATTAACCCTGCCAGCAACCGGCTCTGAATCTAACTCCGGCGCGGTCATTTCGCGTAAAACCACCGGCGATAAGCTGGCCTTTATGACCCCATTTGTGCAGCCGGTATTTGCCGTGCTGGATCCGGTTTACACCTATACCCTGCCGCCGCGTCAGGTTGCGAACGGCGTCGTAGATGCCTTCGTACATACCGTTGAGCAGTATGTGACTTATCCGGTAGACGGGAAAATTCAGGATCGCTTTGCCGAAGGTATTCTGCTTACGCTGGTAGAAGAAGGCCCGAAAGCATTGCAGGAGCCGGAAAATTACAACGTGCGTGCGAACGTTATGTGGGCGGCAACCCAGGCGCTGAACGGCCTGATTGGCTCAGGCGTACCACAGGACTGGGCAACGCATATGCTGGGCCACGAACTGACCGCAATGCACGGTCTGGATCATGCTCAAACATTGGCGATCGTTCTGCCAGCGCTGTGGAATGAAAAACGCGATACCAAACGTGCCAAACTGCTGCAATACGCAGAGCGTATCTGGAATATCACCGAAGGTTCCGATGACCAACGCATCGACGCCGCTATTGCCGCAACCCGCGCTTTCTTCGAACAAATGGGCGTACCGACTCGTCTGTCTGACTACGGCCTGGACGGTAGCTCCATCCCAGCGCTACTGGAAAAACTGCAAGCGCACGGCGGTACAAAACTGGGCGAACATCAGGACATTACGCTCGAGGTCAGCCGTCGGATTTACGAAGCTGCCCGCTAAGGTTTTTTCACCTCCGCCTTTCATTTTTGGGTATTTTTATTCTAAATATTTCGAGTTGCATAAAGGCAGCAAAGGAGAGAATCCCCAGGAGCTTACATAAGTCAGTGACTGAGGGTGAAACGACAAACCTGCCGGGAGCAGATTTGAACGCTGCTTGCAGCGGACCTGAAAGGGCGAGGCTCATGGATGGGCCGCGTAATAAAGCCAACGCATATGCAGCTTGAAGTATGACGAGGATAGGCCAGACTTAAGTCACACCTAACTTACCGGGGCTTGCCTCGGTAAACTCAATTCAGGGGAGGAATTATGACCGGTCCAACCATTATTAAACTACAGGATGGTAACGTCATGCCGCAGCTGGGCCTGGGGGTCTGGAAGGCAAGTAACGAAGAGGTCATCACTGCCATTCACAAAGCGCTGGAAGTGGGGTATCGCTCAATTGATACCGCTGCGGCGTACAAAAACGAAGAAGGTGTCGGCAAAGCAATACGCGATGCGGGCGTACCGCGGGAAGAGTTATTCATCACCACCAAGCTGTGGAATGATGACCAGAAACGCCCTCGGGAAGCCTTGCTCGAAAGCATGGAGAAACTCCAGCTCGATTACCTCGATCTTTATCTGATGCACTGGCCAGTGCCGGCGATCGACCACTACGTTGAAGCGTGGGAAAGCATGATCGATCTGCAAAAAGAAGGGCTGATTAAGAGCATCGGCGTGTGTAACTTTCAGATCAATCATCTCCAGCGACTGATGGATGAAACCGGCGTACCACCGGTGATTAACCAGATAGAACTTCATCCGCTTATGCAACAGCGCCAACTGCACGCCTGGAACGCAACGCATAAAATCCAGACCGAATCCTGGAGCCCGCTGGCGCAGGGCGGCAAAGACGTCTTTGATCAAAAGATTATCCGCGATCTCGCGGAGAAATATGGCAAATCACCGGCGCAGATTGTCATCCGCTGGCATCTGGATAGCGGCCTGGTGGTTATTCCGAAATCAGTCACTCCTGCGCGTATCGCAGAAAACTTTAACGTCTGGGACTTCCGCCTGGATAAAGATGAATTAGGCGAAATCGCAAAGCTCGATCAGGGCAAACGTCTGGGACCAGACCCGGACCAGTTCGGCGGTTAACCCCTTCTCTCCTGCCCGACATCTCGTCGGGCCTTTACTGATTTGAATTTCGGCGTAGACCACGTGCACAGCTAATTGAGTCCCATGCGATCTGCCCCACTGGAAGCCGATTGAATCGCAGCAGAACCAATTTTTCGAGCAGTATGAAGGATATCTGTCGTCACACGATCATGAACGGGCGGATGATGCAAAACTGGCCGCATTAGCGGCCAGAATTCGTGAGGCATAATTACTGAGCACTTCTGCCAGATGGCACCTTATCCGGCCGACGGTCTTTCAGGCCCGGTAAACATTTCACTCCCGGGCAAGACAGATTAGCGCCCTGCTACTTTCCCACGTTTTTTGTTCGCGGCAGGCGTCTGGCGCTGATGCGCCACAGGCGTGTGCTTGGTCAACGCCGGACGGGTATGACGGTTCTGGCGACGCGCTTCGCGCATCTCTTCCAGCGTAGGCGCCGGAACCAGACATTCGCGACGACCACCGATCAGATGCTTTTTACCCATATCTTCCAGCGCCTGGCGGATTAACGGCCAGTTGGCTGGATCATGGTAACGCAGCAGCGCTTTATGCAGACGACGCTGTTTATCACCTTTCGGCACCACCACGTCTTCACTCTTGTAACCAATTTTACCCAGCGGGTTTTTCCCGGTGTAATACATGGTTGTGGAGTTCGCCAATGGTGATGGATAGAAGTTCTGCACCTGATCCAGACGG
Source organism: Citrobacter sp. 21OH12SH02A-Citro (assembly GCF_027919895.1). Lineage (NCBI taxonomy): Bacteria > Pseudomonadati > Pseudomonadota > Gammaproteobacteria > Enterobacterales > Enterobacteriaceae > Citrobacter > Citrobacter sp. 21OH12SH02A-Citro. Next base: position 728,191 of record NZ_CP114801.1, on the reverse strand, counting down.
AAACGACGTTGCTTCAGCCACAGCGCCAGATTCACCATATCCTCGTCACGCGTCCCAGGATGCGCAGAAATAAAGTATGGGATCAGGTACTGCTCTTTACCGGCCTGTTTAGAGTAGGTGTCGAACAATTCCTTAAAGCGATCGTAGCTGCCCATCCCCGGCTTCATCATCTTCGACAGCGGGCCTTCTTCAGTATGCTCTGGCGCAATCTTCAGATAGCCGCCCACGTGGTGGGTAGCCAGCTCTTTGATATAGCGCGGATCTTCAACCGCGATGTCATAGCGCACACCTGAAGCGATAAGGATCTTTTTAATGCCTTTCAAATCACGCGCACGGCGATAGAGGTTAATCGTCGGCTCGTGGTTAGTATCCATATGCGGACAAATATCCGGGTAGACGCATGACAAACGACGGCAGGTTTGCTCCGCACGCGGTGACTTACAGCGCAGCATATACATGTTCGCCGTTGGGCCGCCGAGATCGGAAATCACGCCGGTAAAGCCCGGAACGGTGTCGCGAATAGCTTCGATTTCATTGATGATCGAGTCTTCAGAGCGGCTCTGGATGATGCGGCCTTCGTGCTCGGTGATCGAACAGAACGAGCAGCCGCCAAAACAGCCACGCATAATGTTGATCGAGAAACGGATCATCTCGTAGGCCGGAATGCGGCTGTCGCCATACGCCGGATGCGGCACGCGCTTGTACGGCAGCGCAAAGACGCTGTCCATTTCTTCGGTAGAGAGCGGAATGGCTGGCGGGTTGATCCAGATGTAGCGATCGCCATGCTTTTGCATCAGCGCGCGCGCACAGCCTGGGTTGGTTTCGTGGTGCAGGATACGCGACGCATGTGCATACAGCACTTTATCGCCCTTCACTTTTTCGAAGGACGGCAGCAGCACGTAGGTTTTTTCCCACGGTTTCGGGCGCGGCGGCTGTACAGTTACCGCTTTCGCTTCCTGCTTTTTCGGTGCGACAGGTTTGTTGTCGGCACACGGCAAATCCTCGCCGTATGGATGCGGGATCGGGTCAATTTTGCCCGGCGTGTCGAGACGCGTGGAATCCACCCCACTCCAGCCCGGCAGCGCTTCTTTAACCATAATCGCGGTGTTACGCACGTCGCGGATCTGATCGATAGTTTCACCCATCGCCAGACGATGCGCCACTTCCACCAGCGGACGTTCGCCGTTACCGAACATCAGCATGTCGGCTTTTGAATCCACCAGCACGGAGCGACGAACGGTATCAGACCAGTAGTCGTAGTGCGCGGTACGGCGCAGGCTGGCCTCAATACCGCCGAGAATAACCGGCACATCTTTCCATGCTTCCTTACAGCGCTGGGTATAGACCAGCGTCGCGCGGTCCGGGCGTTTGCCCGCCACGTTGTCTGGCGTATAAGCATCGTCATGGCGCAGTCGGCGATCGGCGGTATAACGGTTGATCATCGAATCCATGTTGCCTGCGGTTACACCAAAGAACAGGTTCGGTTTACCCAAACGCATAAAATCGTCTTTGTTGTTCCACTCCGGCTGGGCGATAATCCCAACACGAAAGCCCTGCGCTTCCAGCATACGGCCGCAAATTGCCATGCCAAAGCTGGGATGATCGACGTATGCATCGCCGGTAACCAGAATGATGTCGCAGCTATCCCAGCCAAGTTGGTCCATTTCGTCGCGTGACATCGGCAAAAATGGTGCCGGGCCAAAACAGGCTGCCCAGTACTGCGGCCAGGAGAAAAGGTCTCTGTCCGGCTGGATCAGGGATATTGCGCTCATAGTGCTTCCAAAAATGGTAAAAAAATAATCAAAGGCCGGGGATTATACGCTGTATGTCGGCAAGAAATGAAGTGGAGTCTGAGTCGGACAAGTAGAAAGTGATTTAAATTGTTAAATTTTACGACGCCCATTTTTATCATTCATAATTAACACCATGCCGGCCAGCTGAGATAACTCTTTTTCGGCGGGGGATTTTTCATTGCGACTCAACGATTCACTGCATATTTCCCAGTTACGGGTAGTTGTTCACCTGTGCGGATTTCTGGTTCTTCTCTACAGCTTCTCCATGCTGCCGCCGATGACCATTGCTCTGTTAAATAAAGAGCGGAGCTTTTTCGCTTTTTTCAGCACATTTATGACGTTCTTTACCCTCGGCGGTGGAGCGTGGCTGGCAACCAAACATGCAGGAATTCAACTACGAACCCGGGATGGCTTCGTCATTATCGTCCTGTTCTGGCTGCTGTTTTCGTTTATCAGCGCCATGCCGATGTGGATGGACGATGGCTTAAATCTCTCCTTTGCCGATGCCCTGTTCGAAGGGGTTTCTGGGATAACCACCACTGGCGCTACGGTAATTGACGACGTCAGCGCCTTGCCGAAATCGTATCTGTACTATCGGGCTCAGCTCAATTTTATTGGCGGTCTGGGGGTTATTGTCCTTGCCGTAGCGGTATTACCCCTGCTGGGTATTGGTGGTATGAAGCTGTATCAGTCTGAAATGCCAGGTCCCTTTAAAGAAGAACGCCTCACGCCAAGGCTTGCTGATACCGCACGTACGCTGTGGCTGACCTACGTCATTCTCGGCCTTATTTGTACTCTGGCCTACTGGGTTGCCGGGATGTCGTTTTTCGATGCCTTATGCCACGGGCTGTCGACGGTCTCTCTCGGCGGATTTTCCACCCGTAGTGAGAGCATCGGGTTTTATAACAGCCACGCTATTGAGTTAGTCGCCGGACTGTTTTCACTGCTGTCTGCGTTTAACTTCACCCTCTGGTACGTAGCTATTGTGAAACGTACCTTTAAGCCCTTTCGTCGTAATGCCGAGCTGCGTTTCTTTCTGCTTATTGCGCTGGTTGTCACCTTGATCGCCACCTGGCAGGTCTGGCGGGCGGGTATGTACGGGATAACGGACAGCCTGGTGCATGCCTTTTTTCTGGCCAGCTCCATGCTGACAGATAATGGCCTGTCGACGGCGGATTATGCGCAGTGGCCTTCGCACACGATATTCATGCTGCTCAGCGCCAGTTTCTTCGGCGGTTGTGTCGGCTCGACCTGCGGGGGGATTAAGGTGCTGCGTTTTTTGATTATGTTCAAGCAATGCCGTCAGGAGTTACACCAGCTCGCGCATCCTCGCGCCCTGCTGAATATCAAAGTGGGCAATAACGTGGTAAGCGACCGAGTAGTGCGTTCGGTATGGAGCTTTTTCTTTCTCTACGTTTTATTTACCAGCTTTTTTATCTGGGCGCTCAATCTGATGGGCTACGATCTCTTCTCCTCTTTCGCCACCGTTGCCGCCTGCATCAATAACATGGGGCTGGGATTTGGCATCACCGCAACGACGTTTGGCACCTTAAACGAGGAGGCAAAACTTCTGATGTGCGCGGCCATGATCATGGGGCGTCTGGAGATTTACCCCATTCTGATCCTGTTCTCGCGCATGTTCTGGCGGGCGTAACGGAAACTCCGGCGCATTACGGCGCCGGGTTCACCAACATCTGTCCGATCGAACCACGATCCGCCATTTCCAGCGTCTGACTGTTAAAGTAGAACGGGAAATGAGCCCAGGAAGGTTGTCCATAGTAGACCAGTAATTCAACCTGGCCGTCGACCCAGACGGTATCTTTCCAGCCTCGGTCTTCCGGGAACGGCATTGCGCCATTCACATTACGGATCAGGAACGAGACGCCTTCGATATGGAAAGACTGAGGCATATCCGCTCGTACCGTCCAGCGCTCCCAGGAGCCCTGCTGAGCGGTAATATCCATGCGGTTGACGTCCCACAGCTGACCGTTGATGCCGGGATCGTCATCCAGACTGATATCACGGCTGCGAATCGGTGAACCACTGAGGATTTCCGTTGGCAGCAGGCGCATTGGCAGACTGTCGGTCACCAGCGGCAGGAGGCCGGTCGGGCGCAGCGTCAATACCAGCGTGGAGATGAGAATACTGGAAGGCTCAAAGAATCCGCGGATCCTGTCGACAATGCTGGCCGCCTCACCACAGGTGATAGAGACCTCATTTCCGTTAGTCATATCCACCAGGATCTCACGGCGCTCGCCAGGTGCCAGCGAGAGCTGCTTCACCGAAACGGGCGCAGGTAAAAAGCCCTGATCGCTGGAAATCACATGCAGCGCGCGGCCATCGCTCATTTGCAACTGGTAACGACGCGAGTTTGAAGCGTTCAGCAAACGCAAACGCACCCAGCCGCGAGAGACTTCGACATATGGGCTTTGCGCCCCGTTGACCAGCAGGGTATCACCGACAAAACCACCGCTGCCGGGTTCGCTATATTCCGGCGTACCAAAGTTGTCCAGACGCTTGTCCTGGATAATGATCGGAAAATCATCCACGCCGTAGTGGTTGGGAATAGACAGTGATTTACTCACTTCATCTTCAATCAGCCACATTCCGGCAAGACCGTTATAAACCTGCTGGGCAGTACGATTTGGCGTATTGGCGTGATACCACAGCGTAGCGGCATTCTGACGAATCGGCAGCACTGGTGCCCAGTCTGCATTAGGGGACATCATGCGCGCCGGGCCGCCCATCAGCGGGCCTGGCACCTGTAATCCAGCGACAGTCATCGAGACATTTTCAGTCAGACGGTTGCTGTAGATAAGTTTGACGTCATCCCCTTTCCAGACGCGGATCGTCGGTCCCAGGTAGCGACCGTTAATCCCCCAGACAGGTGCGCGCGTGCCTTGCGTGAAGGACCAGTGGGCGCGTTGCAGCGTCATAAATAACGGCTGCCCCCGACGGGACTCCAGCAGCGGAGGTACGGGTAACGGTTGTTGCTGACCGGCAGCATTAGCCTTCAGCGGAACAGCACCTGCACACAGTGCGATCCCCGATGCCTGAATGAACTGACGCCGACTGAATGACATATAAACTCCATGAAAAACTGGCGATTAACACGCAGGAAATCTTTTCCTGTAACAAACCCGAATTGCGCGGATTAAACCTTACCGGCGGCTTCCCGCTCAGCAACTTCTTTATCGAGTTCTGCGATTTTTTGTTCCATCAGCGTACGGCAATGCGCTGCCAGTTCACGAACCTGATCTTTCCCAAAGTGGCTAATATCTACCGGCGGCAACATCTCTACAATCGCCAGACCATTATTGAGTCGGTTGAGTTTTATCTTATTCGAGGTGGTTGAAACGCACACCGGAATAACCGGGACACCCGCCGCAATCGCCGCATGAAACGCGCCGGTTTTAAACGGCAGCAGACCGCGACCACGGCTACGCGTTCCTTCCGGGAACATCCAGATAGAAATACGACGTTTTTTGAAATGATTCACCACCGCCGCAATGGTGCTGTGCGCTTTGGTACGGTTGTTTCTGTCAATCAGCAGGTTGCCGGTTAACCAGTACAGCAGCCCGAAGAATGGGATCCACAACAGGCTTTTTTTACCTACCGTCACCGTCGGCGGCTGAACAATATTCGCAGCGGTAACCATGTCATAGTTGTTCTGATGATTACAAATATAGATAGCATTACCATAGTTCTGCGCGTCTGCCGGCATGCGGCACTCAACCTTCAGGCCATAAAGGGGAGCCAGGCGGCCAAACATATGACCGAACGTTGCGACGTGTTTTGGATTTCGTGGGCTGAACAGACAGTATATGCAACCGAAAATACAGACCAGAACGCAGTAAATAACAGTAATGATTAAACGAAAAATATATAGCATAACAACCTCTGAGGCCTAAGAGCCTGGCATTTTACGTCACCTGATTCATCACGCAGTATCAGGTTAGGGCTTTGTTAAGGGCGGCTCTCTGGAAAAGCGTATTGTTAATCGCAACGCACGAATAAACAACGGTTTCACGGGAATTTTTAACGTTGGCTCTCCCCGGGCTAAAACAGGGAGAGCCGGACGGTAGCGTTATTCTTCGCTGTCGCCGTGACTGGCGCGTCGAGGCGAGTCAATGTCAATGCGATCGATACGCTGCAGACCACGCATTAGCGTACCGCGACGGCCACGCTCGCCGGTCACTTTCTGCAACTCTTCAGGACGCAGTTTAATTTTGCGCTTACCGACGTGGATAGTCAGCGTGCTTTGTGGCGGCAGCACGTAGAGCTGCGCCAGGCCATCTTCGCCTTTCGCCGCTTCCGCTGAAGGGATATTGATAATCTTGTTCCCTTTGCCTTTTGACAATTGCGGCAAATCGCTTACCGGGAACATCAACATGCGACCGGCTTGGGTGATTGCCAGCAGCATATCGGTTTCATCTTCAATCACAACCGGCGGCATAACGCGCGAATTTTCTGGCAGCGTAATCAATGCCTTACCAGCACGGTTACGAGCTACCAGGTCGTTGAAGGTGCAGACAAAACCGTAACCCGCATCGGATGCCATCAGCAGTTTCTGATCGTCGCCTTCCATCAGCATGTGCTCAACCGTCGCGCCCGGCGGCAGCGTGAGCTTCCCGGTCAGCGGTTCACCCTGTCCACGCGCCGACGGCAGCGTAATCGGGTCGATGGCGTAGCTGCGTCCGGTCGAGTCCACGAACACCACTGGCTGGTTGCTCTTACCCTTCACCGCAGACTTAAAGCTGTCGCCCGCTTTATAGCTTAATCCCGGCGCATCAATGTCGTGGCCTTTCGCGCTACGCACCCAACCACTCTGAGACAGCACAATGGTCACTGGCTCTGACGGCAGCATGTCGTGCTCGCTCATCGCCTTCGCTTCTTCACGTTCCTGCAGAGGAGAGCGGCGTTCGTCGCCATAGGCCTCGGCATCAGCCTGCAGCTCTTTCTTCAGCAGGTTACTCATTTTACGCTCAGAAGCCAGAATGCCTTGCAGCTGATCGCGCTCTTTCGCCAGCTCATCCTGCTCGCCGCGGATTTTCATCTCTTCGAGTTTGGCAAGGTGGCGCAATTTCAGCTCAAGAATGGCTTCAGCCTGGGTTTCAGAAATGCCAAACCGCGACATCAGCTCGGGCTTAGGTTCATCCTCATGACGAATAATTTCGATCACTTCGTCAATGTTGAGGAACGCCACCAGCAAACCTTCAAGGATATGCAGGCGTTTAAGCACTTTTTCCAGACGATAGTTCAGGCGACGACGTACGGTATCACGGCGAAACGCCAGCCATTCGGTGAGGATCTCCAGCAGATTTTTCACCGCCGGACGACCATCAAGACCGATCATATTCAGATTGATGCGGTAGCTTTTTTCCAGATCGGTGGTGGCAAACAGGTGGTTCATCACCTGCTCCATATCCACACGATTGGAGCGCGGGACAATCACCAGACGGGTCGGGTTTTCGTGATCCGATTCGTCGCGCAGGTCGTCTACCATCGGCAGCTTTTTATTGCGCATTTGAGCGGCGATCTGCTCCAGCACTTTTGCCCCGGAAACCTGATGCGGCAGTGCGGAAATCACCACCGCGCCGTCTTCTTTCGTCCATACCGCGCGCATACGTACGGAGCCGCGCCCGTTTTCGTAAATCTTACGAATCTCTGCCCGCGAGGTAATGATCTCCGCTTCGGTCGGGTAGTCCGGCCCCTGCACGATGTCCAGCAACTGATCCAGCGTCGTTTTCGGCTGCTCAATCAGGGTAATCGCCGCTTTCGCCACTTCACGCAGGTTGTGTGGCGGAATGTCCGTCGCCATACCAACGGCAATACCGGTCGTGCCGTTCAACAGAATATTTGGCAGACGCGCAGGCAGCATCTTCGGCTCCTGCATGGTGCCGTCGAAGTTTGGCACCCAGTCCGACGTTCCCTGGCCAAGTTCACCCAGCAGAACTTCCGCATATTTAGACAGGCGGGATTCGGTATAACGCATCGCCGCGAAGGATTTCGGATCGTCCGGCGCCCCCCAGTTCCCCTGCCCGTCGACCAACGGATAACGGTAAGAGAACGGCTGCGCCATCAGTACCATCGCTTCATAACAAGCGCTGTCGCCGTGTGGGTGGTATTTACCCAGTACGTCACCGACGGTACGGGCGGATTTTTTAAATTTGGCGCTGGCATTCAGCCCCAGTTCGGACATCGCGTACACGATGCGACGCTGAACGGGTTTCAAACCATCGCCAATAAACGGCAACGCCCTGTCCATGATGACGTACATGGAGTAGTTCAGATAGGCGGTTTCCGTGAATTCATGCAGCGCCAGGCGCTCTGCCATATCGCTCATTAATCGTGGTTCCTCAACTTTGTACCCCTCTATTGAAGGGCAATATTGCCGCAGATACTACCCTATCTGGCGTGTTGAGTCACAAAGAAAAGGGCCACGAGTGCGGCCCTGATGGGGATTATTTGGCAACTTTGGTAATCTGTTTCACGTCGATTTCAACGGAGTTCCAGTCTTTATCCACTTCACCCTGGATTTCAACCACATCCTGCGGTGTGACGGTTACGCCGTTCCAGCGCTTGTGGTCGATATCCACATTCACCGTGCCAGTCGCATCTTTAAACACATACAGGTCGTCGGAAATACGCTCAACGATGTTCCCGCGCAGGGTAACCCAAGTGTCATCACGCAGTGATTTGGCGCTTTCTACCGTCGCGCTGCTACCATTCGGGCCGACAAATCCGCCATTTTGGCTTTGCGTGGTGGTTGTCGGTCCAGAGAAACCGCCCTGCTGCGCTGCCAGAACAGGTGCGGAACACAGTGCCATTACAGCAACCATTGCAGCTAATTTTTTCATCGTCATGTCTCCCTTTCATTTTGGTTTACGACTATTAAATAAGTTAATCCTTAACAAGTTCTTAAGGCAAAAAAAGATACTTTTTTTGCTGTACAGAGGCTGTAGTCACAAGGTTTACTGACGCTAATGAGAGCGGCTGCAGGGAAGAACATATGCGTATTTTACTGATCGAAGATGACACGTTGATCGGCGACGGCCTGAAAACAGGTCTGAGTAAAATGGGTTTCAGCATCGACTGGTTTACCGAGGGTCGCCAGGGGAAAGAAGCGCTCTACAGCGCCCCTTATGATGCGGTGATCCTCGACCTGACGCTGCCAGGCATCGACGGACGGGAGATCTTGCGCGAATGGCGAGCCAACGGGAAGCAGGAGCCAGTGCTGATTCTGACCGCTCGCGACGCGCTGGCGGAACGCGTTGAGGGTCTGCGTCTCGGCGCGGATGACTATCTGTGCAAACCCTTTGCGCTGATCGAAGTTGCCGCCAGACTGGAGGCACTGGTGCGCCGTGCCAGCGGCCAGGCGAGCAACATATTGCGCCATGGCCATGTGACGCTCGATCCCGGCGCGCTGGTTGCCACGGCGGCAGATGAGCCTTTGTCTCTCAAACCCAAAGAGTTCGCTCTACTGGAACTGCTGATGCGCAATAAGGGTCGCGTCCTGCCCCGCAAACTGATTGAAGAAAAACTGTATACCTGGGACGAAAACGTCTCCAGCAATGCGATTGAGGTACACGTCCATCACTTACGCCGTAAGCTCGGCAGCGACTTTATCCGTACCGTGCATGGCATTGGCTACACCCTGGGTGACGCATGAAACTCACACAACGCCTCAGCCTGCGCGTCAGGCTAACGCTTATTTTTCTGATTCTGGCATCAGCAACCTGGGCCGTTTCCAGCTTTGTAGCCTGGAAGCAGACCACCGACAATGTCGATGAGCTGTTTGATACCCAACTGATGCTGTTCGCCAAGCGGCTCAGTACGCTGGATATCAGCGACGTCACCACCTCAAGCAATATGGCTCGCACGCCGAAGAAGCTCAAGCACGGCCATATTGATGACGACGCGCTGACGTTTGCCATCTTCACCATCGACGGCAAAATGGTATTGCACGATGGCGACAACGGCCAGGATATTCCCTACAGCTACACCCACGAAGGCTTTACCGATGGCCAACTCAAGGGGGACAACGACGCATGGCGTTTTCTGTGGCTGAATTCCGCTGACGGCAAATACCGCATTGTGGTAGGCCAGGAGTGGGAGTATCGAGAGGATATGGCGCTGTCGATCGTCACCGCCCAGTTAACACCGTGGTTGATTGCGCTGCCGCTGATGTTGCTAATCCTGGTGGTCATGATTAGCCGTGAACTCAGGCCGCTGAAAAAACTGGCGCAGGCTCTGCGCTGGCGCTCACCGGAATCGGAGGAGCCGCTCGACCCGAAAGGTGTGCCAAGCGAAGTGCGCCCGTTGGTTGAATCGCTCAATCAGTTGTTTACCCGCACCCATTCCATGATGGTCCGCGAACGGCGCTTCACTTCTGATGCTGCCCACGAGCTGCGCAGCCCGTTGACCGCGCTGAAAGTACAAACAGAAGTGGTGCAACTGTCAGACGACGACCCGCAAACGCGGGAAAAAGCGCTGGTACAGTTGCATGCGGGAATTGAACGCGCCACCCGGCTGGTCGATCAGTTACTGACGCTTTCACGCCTCGACTCCCTCGACAATCTTCAGGATGTGGCGGAAATCTCGCTGGAGGAGCTTTTGCAATCCGCGGTGATGGATATCTACCATCCAGCCCAGCAGGTGCACATCGACGTGCGTTTGCAGATTAACGCGCATAACATCATGCGCACAGGACAGCCGCTGTTACTGAGCCTGATGGTACGAAATCTGCTGGATAATGCGATCCGTTACAGCCCGCGGGGTAGCATTGTGGAAGTGACGCTCAACGCCCGTAATTTTAGCGTCAAGGATAATGGTCCTGGCGTTGCGCCAGAGGTCCTGACGCACATCGGGGAACGCTTTTATCGTCCACCGGGACAAAGCGTGAACGGCAGCGGTCTTGGCCTATCGATTGTCCGCCGTATCGCAATATTGCATGGAATGTCAGCCTCGTTTGGCAACGCTCCGCAAGGTGGCTTTGAAGCGAAGGTCAGTTGGTAATTGCGTTATTATTGCTCAAATAGCAAAAGACTTTGCACATTTTGCTAATTTCACCGCGTCGCTGGTAGGGGTAAAATCGTCTTCAAACGTATTTCCCTGAGGACACAAAATGAGCAACATTCTGATTATCAATGGTGCGAAAAAATTCGCCCACTCCAACGGTCAGTTAAACGACACCCTGACCGAGGTCGCGGATGGCCTTCTGCGCGACCTCGGGCATGATGTTAAAATCGTGCGCGCCGACAGCGACTATGACATTCCTGATGAAGTACAGAACTTCGTCTGGGCCGATGTGGTTATCTGGCAAATGCCTGGCTGGTGGATGGGTGCGCCGTGGACCGTGAAAAAATACATTGATGACGTGTTTACCGAAGGTCACGGTACGCTGTACGCCAGCGATGGTCGCACGCGTTCAGATGCGTCTAAAAAATACGGCTCCGGTGGGCTGATTCAGGGCAAAAAATACATGCTGTCACTGACCTGGAACGCACCGATGGAAGCTTTCACTGAAAAAGATCAGTTCTTCCATGGCGTTGGCGTTGATGGCGTTTATCTCCCGTTCCATAAAGCAAACCAGTTCCTGGGAATGGAAGCGCTGCCGACCTTTATCACCAATGACGTGATTAAAATGCCGGACGTCCCGCGTTATATCGCAGAATATCGCAAGCATCTGAGCGAAATTTTTGGTTAACTGGTAACCTGGAATTAGAAGGAGTTAACCATGCTTACCGTTATTGCAGAAATCCGTACACGTCCAGGTCAACATCACCGCCAGGCGGTACTGGATCAATTCGCTAAAATCGTTCCAACCGTATTGAAAGAAGAAGGCTGCCACGGCTACGCGCCGATGGTCGATCATGCTGCTGGCGTCAGTTTTCAGACCACAGCCCCGGACTCAATCGTGATGGTTGAACAGTGGGAAAGCATTGCGCATCTTGAAGCGCATTTGCAGACACCGCATATGAAAGCCTATAGCGAAGCCGTGAAAGGCGACGTGCTGGACATGAGTATTCGTATTCTGGAGTCTGGCATTTAAGATTGTCGATTTGCCGGATAACGCCATAAACAGACGTATCCGGCTTATATTGCAATCCTCAGGCCTGGTAAGCCCAGCGTCACCAGGCATTCACGGTCAATTACCCTTCGAGATCCGCCAGGTCGCCTTTCTCCTGCAACCAGTTACGGCGATCTTCAGAACGCTTCTTGGCCAGCAGCATATCCATCATTGCGTTGGTACGCTGATCGTCTTCGTCATCGATGATGAGCTGCACCAGGCGGCGGGTGTTCGGATCCAGCGTGGTTTCACGCAGCTGCATCGGGTTCATTTCACCCAGACCTTTAAAGCGCTGCACGTTCGGCTTGCCTTTCTTGCGTTTTAACTGCTCCAGCACGCCCGCTTTCTCTTCTTCCGTCAGCGCGTAATACACCTCTTTACCGAGGTCGATACGGTATAACGGCGGCAGCGCCACATAGACGTGACCGTGTTTCACCAGCGTACGGAAGTGTTTCACAAACAGCGCGCACAGCAGCGTGGCGATGTGCAAACCATCGGAATCCGCATCCGCCAGAATACAGATCTTACCGTAGCGCAGCTGGCTCAGATCATCACTGTCCGGATCGATGCCGATCGCCACCGAAATATCGTGAACTTCCTGCGAAGCCAACACTTCATCGGAAGAGACTTCCCAGGTGTTAAGGATCTTACCTTTCAGCGGCATGATCGCCTGATATTCACGATCGCGCGCCTGTTTCGCCGATCCGCCCGCCGAGTCACCTTCGACGAGGAACAGTTCGGTGCGATTAAGATCCTGTGCGGTACAGTCCGCCAGTTTCCCCGGCAACGCCGGACCGCTGGTCAACTTCTTACGCACCACTTTTTTCGCCGCACGCAGACGACGCTGGGCGCTGGAAATCGCCATCTCAGCCAGCAGTTCGGCTGATTGCACGTTCTGGTTCAGCCACAGGCTGAAAGCATCTTTCACCACGCCAGAGACGAATGCCGCGCACTGCCGCGAAGAGAGGCGCTCTTTGGTTTGTCCGGCAAACTGCGGATCCTGCATTTTTACCGACAGCACGTAAGCACAGCGATCCCAGATATCTTCCGCCGACAGCTTCACGCCGCGCGGCAGAATATTGCGGTATTCACAGAACTCGCGCATTGCATCCAGCAGACCCTGGCGCAGGCCGTTAACGTGCGTACCGCCCTGCATGGTTGGGATCAGGTTCACATAGCTTTCAGTCAGCAGCTCGCCGCCTTCCGGCAGCCAGAGCAGCGCCCAGTCCACGGTTTCTGTTTCACCGCTGAAATTACCGATAAACGGTTTTTCCGGCAGCGTCGGCAAGCCATTTACCGCTTCGCTCAGATAGTCATTCAGGCCATCCTGGTAGCACCAGCGCTGTTCACTGTTATTGACCTCGTCCTTAAAGGTGATCTCAACGCCTGGGCACAGCACCGCTTTGGCTTTCAGTACGTGCGTTAAGCGCGAAACGGAAAAACGCGGGCTGTCAAAGAAGCTTTCATCCGGCCAGAAGTGCACGCTGGTTCCGGTATTGCGTTTACCGCAGGTACCGACAACCTGTAAATCTTGCACCTTATCGCCGTTCTCAAACGCGATGTTGTACACCTGCCCGTCGCGGCGCACGTTCACTTCCACACGCTTCGACAGGGCGTTGACCACGGAGATCCCCACCCCATGTAAACCACCAGAGAACTGATAGTTTTTGTTGGAGAACTTACCGCCTGCGTGCAGACGACAGAGGATCAGCTCTACCGCCGGAACGCCCTCTTCAGGGTGAATGTCTACCGGCATGCCGCGGCCATCATCAATAACTTCCAGAGACTGGTCGGCATGTAAAATCACGTCCACGCGTTTTGCGTAGCCCGCCAGTGCTTCATCCACACTGTTATCAATCACTTCCTGTCCAAGATGGTTCGGACGGGTTGTATCGGTGTACATCCCCGGGCGACGGCGTACCGGCTCAAGCCCAGTGAGTACCTCAATGGCATCAGCGTTATAAGTTTGCGTCATGGTTTAAATAAGCAATTCGAATTGATCGTCAGAAACTGTGCAGTCCAAGGAAATCGACAATCGGGTTGAAATAATCTTCGAAGCCCGTGAATGCGTGGTTTCCGCCCTCAATAACTGTCTGGCGGCAGGAGGCGTAATACGCCACCGCCTGGCGGTAGTCCAACACTTCATCGCCCGTTTGTTGAAGCAGCCAGATCAAATCCGGCGCTTCCAGCGGGTCAATCTGCATGACTTTAAGATCGTAAATATGGCGTGACTCTAGCACATATTGCTGCCCCGTGTAGGGGTTCTCGTTTTGACCGAGATAGTCGACCAGCAGTTCATAAGGTCGGACAGCAGGGTTCACCACCACCGCGGGCAGCATAAAACATTGCGACAGCCAGGTGGCGTAATAGCCTCCTAGCGAGGAACCGACAATTCCCAGCGACTCTCCGCCATGTTCGAGAATGATCGATTCCAGCATCTCTGCGGCCTGGGCCGGATACGGTGGCAACTGGGGTAAGATCATCTCAACGTGCGGATGATGCTCCGCCAGCCAGTTTTTCAGCAAACATGCCTTCGCCGAACGAGGAGAACTATTAAACCCGTGAAGATAAAGAAGCGTAGACATCAGTAGCCTTCTGAAGCGGTATCAGGGTGGAACCGATTACCCTGCAGACGGCGTACCTGAGTCTGCAACGTCCCGTCAGCAAAAAGCTCCAGCGTCCGCCAGCCGGGGCTGATGGTATCTAACGTGAAGTTGGAACAGTGTGGCTTAAACTGCACACAGGTCGACGGCGTCGCCAGCAGGCGGCGTCCGTTCCAGTCCAAATCCAGTTCCTGATGAATATGCCCGCACAACAAATACTTGGCACGAGGATAATTCACCAGCACGTTATCCAGCTCTGCGGCATTACGCAGGCTATGCTGATCGAGCCAGCTACAGCCTGCTGGCAGAGGATGATGATGCAGAAGCAGCAAAGTATTGCGCTCAGGCGCATCGGCAAGTTTACGTTCCAGCCATTCGAGCTGAAATTCGCTTAATTCACCGTGGGGAACGCCGAATACCTGGCTGTCCAGCAACAGGATTTGCCACTGTTCACCAATAAAGACGCGTTTAGCGGGTGAGATCCCCGCGTCCTGTAGCGCGCTGTACATTGCCGGCTGAAAATCGTGATTGCCCGGTAGCCAAACGCAGGGCGCACGAAAGCTTGCGATGCCCTCAGCAAAATGCTGATAGGCCGCAGCGGATTGGTCCTGCGCCAAATCACCAGTCGCGACGATCAGATCGTATTCAGGCGACTCTGCATGTATTGCATCCAGTACGGATTGATAGCTGTCCCAGGTGTTTACACCCAGCAGCGTTTCATGCTTTTCGGCAAACAGGTGAGTGTCTGTAATTTGTAAGATCCTGACTCTGGCCTCACCAGCCAAAGGAAGGGTTAACAGGCTTTCCAAATGGTGTCCTTAGGTTTCACGACGCTAATAAACCGGAATCGCCATCGCTCCATGTGCTAAACAGTACCGTAACCAGTCGGCCAGAAACTGATTAATTTGATGCTTTTCGTCGCGTTGATGCAACTTTTTATTTGGATAATCATACCGCGCTTTGAAGCGAAAGATCTGCTGACTCGAACACACTTCAGCCACCCTCGCGTCATGATACAGGCGGACTGTCAATGACGGCAGGCTCCAGTATGTGACCGCGGGTGCCGTTTGTTCGATCGCGACAAGCGTAGTGTATCGGGTCGATTCAACGATCGTTAACCGATATTGTGCGTTTGCTACCTGATAGCTCACTGTTTCACCGGCTGCATCATTACGTGGCAGCAGGCGGCGCAATTGCGAATAGTTGGTTTCGCACAGGCGCATCATTTCAGGGAAGTCAGGTGTGTAACGCTTCATTTTTTCCACTCAGTTTTTAACTCTTGATAGTGCAGCTGTAACCATTGCAAGGCGATGACAGAAGCCGCGTTGTCGATTTTCCCCTCTTCAACCCATTGATAAGCCTGCTCCCGGCTCACCACATGAACACGAATATCTTCGTTTTCATCAGCCAGACCGTGGATCCCGCTCGCGGTCGTGGCGTCCACTTCGCCAACTAAAATAGACAGGCGCTCACTGGTGCCGCCAGGGCTTGCCAGATAGCTCAGAACGGGCTTGGTACGTTTAACTTCCAGCCCGGCCTCTTCCATCGCTTCACGACGAGCCACATCCTCAACGGTTTCGCCCTCTTCAATCATTCCGGCCACCATTTCCAGGAGCCACGGGCTTTCGCTGGTATCAAACGCCGCGATACGGATCTGCTCGACCAGAACAACTTCGTCCCGCTCAGGGTCAAAGGGTAGCAAGACTGCCGCGTGTCCGCGCTCAAAAATTTCGCGCTTTACCTCACCGCTCATACCGCCGTTAAACAGGCGATGGCGGAACCGATAAAGATCCAGTGAAAAAAAACCGCGGTATAGCGTTTCTCGTGCAATAATTTCTACATCATTTTTAGTGAAAGTCATTGGCAAGTTGTCTGGTTTACGCATTGTGCTGTCCTGAAACCAATAGTGATTAAAATGTGAATTTCAAGGTCGTTTGACTGATGTTTGAACGCCCTTGTGTTAAATTGATGCAAATTAACGCCGTATGGCACGTAACGCCAACTTTTTGAAGTGGCGGATTCTGCTAGAATCAGCAAATATTTTTACAATTTGATCAGCGCTAAATACTGCTTCACAACAAGGAATGCAAATGAAGAAATTGCTCCCCATCCTTATCGGCCTGAGCCTGTCGGGGTTCACTACTTTGAGCCAGGCAGAAAACCTGATGCAGGTTTATCAGCAAGCACGCCTGAGCAACCCGGAATTGCGTAAATCCGCCGCCGATCGCGATGCTGCATTCGAAAAAATTAACGAAGCGCGTAGCCCATTACTGCCGCAACTAGGTTTAGGTGCCGATTACACCTACAGCAATGGCTACCGTGATGCAAATGGCGTCAACTCCAACGCAACCAGCGCGTCATTACAATTGACTCAGACGCTGTTCGACATGTCTAAATGGCGTGCCCTGACGCTGCAAGAAAAAGCAGCAGGCATCCAGGACGTAACGTATCAGACCGATCAGCAAACGCTGATCCTGAATACCGCTACCGCTTATTTTAACGTACTGAACGCGATTGACGTGCTGTCTTACACTCAGGCACAGAAAGATGCGGTCTATCGTCAGTTAGATCAGACCACACAGCGTTTTAACGTGGGCCTGGTCGCCATCACTGACGTACAGAACGCCCGTTCACAATACGATACCGTACTGGCGAACGAAGTTACCGCGCGTAACAATCTCGACAACGCGGTAGAACAGCTGCGCCAGGTGACCGGTAACTACTACCCGGAACTGGCTTCGCTGAACGTTGACGGCTTTAAAACCAACAAACCGCAGGCGGTGAACGCGCTGCTGAAAGAAGCAGAAAACCGCAACCTCTCATTATTGCAGGCGCGTTTGAGCCAGGATCTGGCGCGTGAACAGATTCGTCTGGCGCAGGATGGTCACTTACCGACGCTGGGTTTGACCGCCTCTACCGGCGTTTCTGACACCTCCTACAACGGGTCGAAAACTAACACCTCCCAGTACGACGACAGCAACATGGGCCAGAACAAAATCGGTCTGAACTTCTCGCTGCCGCTGTACCAGGGTGGGATGGTTAACTCGCAGGTGAAACAAGCGCAGTACAACTTTGTTGGCGCGAGCGAACAACTGGAAAGCGCGCACCGCAGCGTGGTGCAAACCGTGCGTTCTTCGTTCAACAACATTAATGCTTCTATCAGTAGCATTAACGCGTACAAACAAGCGGTTGTCTCTGCCCAAAGCTCTTTAGATGCGATGGAAGCAGGCTATTCCGTAGGTACCCGTACCATCGTGGATGTGTTGGATGCCACCACCACGCTGTACAACGCCAAGCAGCAACTGGCGAATGCGCGTTATACCTATCTTATCAACCAGCTTAACGTCAAATCTGCGCTCGGTACGCTGAACGAGCAGGATCTGGTGGCGCTGAATAATACGCTGGGTAAACCGATCCCGACTTCTCCGGATAACGTAGCGCCGCAAAATCCGCAGCAAGATGCCGCTGTGAATGACTTTAACAGCAACGGCAATATGCCTGCGGCTCAACCAACGGCTGCACGTTCAACCAGCAGCAACGGTAACAACCCGTTCCGTAACTGATGCTGATGACGGGGCTTCGGCCCCGTCTGAACGTAAGGCAACGTAAAGATCCACCCCTTCTTCCGCATTCTCGCCTCTTCCCGCTTCAATTTCGACCAGTCATCCTCTATTCTGAGCAGAGTTACCACTGGGTCCTGGAAGACATAAATGAAACGGACAAAATCTATACATCACGCCTCGTTCCGCAAAAGCTGGAGCGCGCGCCACCTGACTCCTGTCGCTCTGGCAGTTACCGCTGTTTTTATGCTCGCGGGCTGTGAAAAGAGTGACGAAACGGTTTCGCTTTATCAGAACGCGGACGACTGCTCTGCAGCTAATCCGGGTAAAAGCGCCGAATGTACCACCGCGTTTAACAATGCGCTGAAAGAAGCTGAACGCACCGCGCCAAAATACGCCACTCGCGAAGACTGTATCGCTGAATTCGGCGAAGGCCAGTGCCAACAGGCACCTGCACAAGCGGGCATGGCGCCGACCGGTGAAGGCCAGGCTCAGGCGCAGAATCAAAGCAGCGGCAGCTTCTGGATGCCGCTGATGGCAGGCTATATGATGGGCCGCATGATGGGTGGCGGTATGGGCGCTCAGCAGCCGCTGTTCAGCTCGAAAAATCCGGCCAGCCCGGCATACGGAAAATATACGGATGCCGGCGGCAAAAACTACGGCGCCGCTACGCCGGGTCGCACCATGACCGTACCGAAAACCGCTATGGCGCCGAAACCGGCTACCACCTCTACCGTAACCCGCGGCGGATTTGGCGAATCTGTGGCTAAACAGAGCACCATGCAGCGTAGCGCAAGCGGTACTACCACTCGTTCAATGGGCGGCTGATCGTCATGGAAAGAGTCAGTATTATTGAGCGCCCGGACTGGCGCGATAAAGCCACCGAATACGGTTTCAACTTTCACACTATGTACGGCGAGCCGTACTGGTGTGAGGATGCATATTATAAGCTCACGCTTGCTCAGGTTGAAAAGCTGGAAGAGGTCACTGCAGAGCTGCATCAAATGTGTCTCAAAGTGGTGGAAAGGGTCATCGCCAGCGATGAGCTGATGACCAAGTTTCGCATTCCGAAGCATACCTGGGGCTTTGTCCGCCAGTCCTGGCAGACACAGCAACCGTCGCTCTATTCGCGTCTCGATCTGGCGTGGGACGGCACGGGCGAGCCTAAGCTGTTAGAAAACAACGCCGATACGCCAACCTCTCTGTACGAAGCTGCGTTTTTCCAGTGGATCTGGCTGGAAGACCAACTCAATGCAGGCAACCTGCCGGAAGGCAGCGATCAATTCAACAGTCTGCAGGAAAAGCTGATCGAGCGTTTCGCCGAGCTGCGTGAGCAGTATGGTTTTCAGTTGCTACATCTGACCTGTTGTCGCGATACGGTGGAAGACCGCGGAACGATCCAGTATCTGCAGGATTGCGCTGCCGAAGCTGAAATCGCCACTGAATTCCTCTATGTCGAAGATATTGGTCTTGGTGAAAAAGGTCAGTTCACGGATATGCAAGATCAGGTCATTGCTAACCTGTTCAAGCTCTATCCGTGGGAATTCATGCTGCGCGAAATGTTCTCCACCAAGCTGGAAGACGCTGGCGTTCGCTGGCTGGAACCAGCCTGGAAGAGCATCATCTCCAACAAAGCGTTATTACCGCTGTTGTGGGAAATGTTCCCGGATCATCCGAATCTGCTGCCTGCGTATTTCGCCGAAGATGACTATCCTCAGATGGATAAATTCGTCGTAAAGCCGATCTTCTCACGTGAAGGCGCGAACGTTTCAATTATCGAAAACGGTAAAACGATCGAAGCAGTGGAAGGGCCGTACGGCGAAGAAGGTATGATCGTGCAGCAATTCCATCAGCTACCGAAGTTTGGCGACAGCTATATGTTGATCGGCAGCTGGCTAATCAACGATCAACCAGCTGGCATTGGCATTCGCGAAGACCGTGCGTTGATCACGCAGGATCTCTCGCGTTTCTATCCGCATATTTTTGTCGAATGACTGAGAGTGCCGGGTGGTAGCTGCGTCTTACCCGGCCTACAGCACGAACTGTAGGCTCGATAAGCGCAGCGCCATCGGGCATTTATCATCCGACCTGCACCGACAACATACTCAAACTTCCCATCTCAATCCCGTCAACAGGAATAGTCACCGGCTCTTTGCCATCCCAGGCACCTAATACATACAGCAGCGGCAGATAGTGATCCGCTGTCGGGTTCGATAACGATCCCCCTTCATGATCGAGATAGTTCACCAGCGGGTGCTGTTCAACCGGTCCCTGCCATGTCAGGTTTGCTTTAACATAATCGTTGAATGAGGTCGCCCACGGATATGGCGTGTTCTCACCGTGCCAACGCGCAGTGCGCAGGTTATGCACCACGTTGCCGCTGGCTACCAGCATAATGCCCTCATCACGCAGTGCCGCCAGCTTGCGGCCAATTTCAAAATGCCAGGCCGCAGGTTTGGTACTGTCAATGCTCAGCTGCACCATCGGAATATCCGCATGCGGGTACATCTTGATCAGCACGCCCCATGAACCGTGGTCAAAACCCCAGGCCTCTTTGTCTAAGGTAACGGGCACCGGGGCCAGCAAGTCAACCAGATGCTGCGCCAGTTCCGGTGATCCAGGAGCCGGGTAATGGGTGTCATACAGCGCCTGCGGAAAACCGCCAAAATCGTGGATTGTTTTAGGCGCTTCCATCGCCGTCACGCCCGTGCCACGAGTGAACCAATGCGCCGAGACCACCACAATAGCTTTCGGGCGCGGCAACGTTTCCCCCAGTTGCTGCCAGGCGCGGGTATAAACGTTATCTTCCAGAACATTCATCGGGCTACCGTGACCCAAAAACAATGCTGGCATACGAGTTGAAGACATGATGATATCCTTACTGAGGGAGTCATTTTGATACCACCACAATACGCTTATTCGGCTGATGAAGAACTCAGATAACCATGATGAAGATCATCAGTTATTTTGACGATCCGACCCGGACAGCAGATTGATAAGGAGTTTTATTTGTCGATGTCAGTACCTTTACTTCTGACTTTACTGGCAGGCGCCGCCACGTTTATCGGCGCATTTCTCGGCGTGTTAGGGCAAAAACCCTCCAACCGCGTACTCGCCTTTTCGTTAGGCTTCGCCGCAGGGATTATGTTACTGATCTCACTGATGGAGATGCTCCCAGCCGCACTGGCTGCTGAAGGCATGTCGCCGGTATTGGGCTACGGAATGTTTATCGTTGGCTTACTGGGATACTTTGGCCTGGACCGCCTATTGCCGCACGCGCACCCTCAGGATCTGGTACAGAAAACCACGCGGCCTCTGCCCGGCTCCATTAAACGTACCGCGATTTTATTAACGCTCGGCATTAGCCTGCACAACTTCCCGGAAGGGATAGCGACGTTTGTTACCGCCAGCAGCAACCTCGAGCTGGGCTTTGGTATTGCCCTTGCCGTCGCATTACACAATATTCCTGAAGGATTAGCCGTTGCGGGTCCAGTCTATGCAGCCACGGGATCCAAACGTACGGCGATATTCTGGGCCGGGATCTCGGGCATGGCGGAAATCCTGGGCGGCGTACTGGCGTGGTTAATTCTGGGAAGCCTGATCTCACCGGTAGTGATGGCGGCAATAATGGCAGCAGTCGCAGGAATTATGGTGGCGCTGTCCGTCGATGAGCTAATGCCGTTGGCAAAAGAGATCGACCCGAATAATAATCCCAGCTATGGGGTACTTTGTGGAATGTCGGTGATGGGATTAAGTCTTGTCATCCTCCAGTCCATGGGAATCGGCTAATTCAGAGGGCGGATGCCACCCTGCTAATTTACAGCATCCGCTCATCCATAGCAGAACGTGAAGGACTATTCCTGTTCCTTAACCGCGCTGTTATCTTCGCCAGAACGACGAAAGAGTTTGTTTCGCGCCTCGAGTAATGCATCCCGGTCTTGCCGAAATGCCCGACAATAACGCTTCATATGGCAATAATAACCAACTGCAACGAGTGCAATTAATACAATCCAGTACCAGGCGATAAACATTCTTTTACCCTTAAAATTTAACATCATTAAACATTTAACGTTAAAATCTTACACAACCTTATTCTGACATACTCATATAGTGGCATATTCCAGAAACAAATATATGATTTCGATCATATAAACCAGCAGCTATGCAAATAGTTAACACCGTTATAAAAAATAAAACAATGTCGACAAGATCACACTGCGCAATAATAAATATTGCCCTTAAAATAACGCACTCATACCATCCCCAAAATAATGAAAATTAGCACCTGCAAAATAATACATTTCATCAATATTAATATATTCACCATAAAAGTAGCATCAGCAATACCATTTTTTATTATATTCACATCGTAAAAACATAATATATTCAGCACTGTTATATTTAAAGATAATATAAGGAGATATATCCATGTTTACACAGTACCGAAAAACACTTCTAGCCGGAACGCTTGCACTGACGTTTGGCTTTGCCGCAGGGAATTCATTTGCCGCAGGTTTCCAACCAGCCCAGCCCGCAGGAAAATTGGGTGCGATAGTCGTTGACCCATACGGAAACGCCCCTCTTACCGCACTGGTTGAATTAGATAGTCACGTTATTTCGGATGTTAAAGTTACCGTTCATGGTAAAGGTGAAAAAGGAGTCCCAATTACCTATACCGTCGGCAAAGAATCCCTCGCCACCTACGATGGGGTTCCTATTTTTGGCCTTTATCAAAAGTTCGCTAATAAGGTCACTGTTGAATATAAAGAAAATGGCAAGGCCATCAAGGAAGATTACGTGGTGCAAACATCTGCCATCGTTAATCACTACATGGATAACCGTTCTATTTCCGATTTACAGCAAACAAACGTTATTAAGGTCGCACCTGGCTTTGAAGACCGTCTCTATCTGGTGAATACCCACACCTTTACCGCACAGGGCGCAGAATTCCACTGGCATGGTGAAAAAGATAAAAATGCCGGTATCCTGGATGCTGGTCCGGCCGGTGGCGCATTACCCTTTGATATCGCACCCTTTACCTTTGTCGTTGATACGGAAGGCGAATATCGTTGGTGGCTGGATCAGGACACTTTCTATGACGGTCATGACATGGATATCAACAAGCGCGGTTACCTGATGGGCATACGGGAGACACCGCGCGGCACCTTCACCGCCGTACAGGGCCAGCACTGGTATGAGTTCGATATGATGGGCCAGATTCTGGCCGACCATAAGCTGCCGCGCGGATTCCTCGACGCATCGCATGAGTCCGTCGAAACGGTGAACGGCACCGTACTGCTTCGCGTGGGTAAACGTGATTATCGTAAGGAAGATGGCATTCACGTACAAACTATCCGCGACCAGATTATTGAAGTCGACAAATCCGGTCGTGTTGTTGACGTGTGGGATCTGACAAAAATTCTCGATCCGATGCGTGATGCACTGCTGGGTGCGTTGGATGCGGGCGCGGTATGCGTCAACGTGGACCTCGCTCATGCCGGCCAGCAGGCAAAACTGGAGCCAGATACCCCCTACGGTGATGCCCTCGGCGTGGGTGCGGGTCGTAACTGGGCGCACGTTAACTCCATCGCCTTTGACGCCAAAGACGACGCCATCATTATCTCTTCCCGCCATCAGGGGGTTGTCAAAATCGGTCGCGATAAACAGGTTAAGTGGATCCTTGCACCGTCTAAAGGCTGGAATAAGGCGCTGGCAAGCAAGCTGTTAAAACCGGTTGATGATAAAGGCAACGCACTGAAATGTGATGAAAATGGCAAGTGCGAGAATACCGATTTTGATTTTACCTACACTCAACACACCGCATGGCTCTCCAGCAAAGGAACGCTTACCATTTTTGACAACGGCGATGGCCGCGGACTCGAACAACCGGCGTTACCAACAATGAAATACTCCCGTTTCGTCGAATATAAAATTGACGAGAAAAAAGGGACCGTCCAGCAAATTTGGGAGTACGGAAAAGAGCGCGGTTATGATTTTTATAGCCCTATCACCTCGGTTATCGAATATCAAAAAGATCGCGACACCATGTTTGGCTTTGGTGGTTCGATTAATTTATTTGACGTTGGACAGCCAACCATCGGCAAAATCAACGAAATTGACTACAAAACAAAAGAAGTCAAAGTCGAAATTAATGTCCTGTCCGATAAGCCAAATCAAACTCACTACCGTGCATTGCTGGTTCATCCACGCCAAATGTTTAAATAATTACGTTAGATTAAGGATTAATTATGTCATCTAAATGGATCACTTCATTATTTAAAAGCGTGGTATTAACCGCCGCGCTTGCCTCACCGTTTGCAGCATCAGCGTTTACTGAAGGCACTGATTATATGGTTCTGGAAAAACCAATTCCCAACGCCGATAAGACGTTGATCAAAGTATTCAGTTACGCCTGCCCATTTTGCTACAAATATGATAAAGCCGTGACAGGGCCCGTGTCAGACAAAGTCGCCGATGTCGTTACTTTCACTCCG
Source organism: Citrobacter sp. 21OH12SH02A-Citro (assembly GCF_027919895.1). Lineage (NCBI taxonomy): Bacteria > Pseudomonadati > Pseudomonadota > Gammaproteobacteria > Enterobacterales > Enterobacteriaceae > Citrobacter > Citrobacter sp. 21OH12SH02A-Citro. The sequence goes on along the minus strand of NZ_CP114801.1, from coordinate 703,669 downwards.
TTTCATCTGGAAACCAAAGGGGAATACGGTAAACAGGCCAGCGAAATCTTTGCCGTAATGATTGCCAGGGACATGGCTGCAGGTATTTCATTGTTTGACGCCAAATCACAGTTTAAAAAAGCCAAGTTCGCTTATTACGCCGCCTACCACGATAAGAAAGAGCGCTGGTCAGAGGGTAAAGATCCCGCCTCATTCATCAAAACAGGGTTGGATGCAGCGGGCATGAGCCAGGCTGATTTTGACGCGGCATTGAAGGATCCAGCCGTCCAGCAAACGCTGGAGAAATGGAAAGCAGCATATGATGTCGCCAAAATCCAGGGCGTTCCGGCTTACGTCGTCAATGGTAACTACCTGATCTACACCAAAAATATCAAATCTATTGATTCCATGGCTGAGCTTGTCAGAGAGCTCGCGAAAAAATAAACAGGGACCCGGCTATGGCTTTCATAAAAGGATCGTGGCGAGACTTACGCAATACACCGGTTGATACCCTGGTGAGATGGCAGGAACAGCGCTTTCTGTGGCTGTTGATGGCTTGCGCAATGGGTGGATTGATTATTCTGGCGCACTCGTTCTTCCAAATCTATCTCTACATGGCCCCCTGCGAGCAATGTGTCTACATTCGCTTTGCCATGCTGGTGATGGTTTTTGGTGGATTGATTGCGGCAATCAACCCCAAAAATGTTGCTCTGAAGCTCATCGGTTGTATCGCGGCATTTTACGGCAGCATCCTGGGCATTAAGTTCTCCATTAAACTTAACGGCATTCATTATGCTGTACATAACCCGGACCCGGATTCACTGTTTGGCGTACAGGGATGTTCCACCGATCCGACATTCCCTTTCAATTTGCCTCTGGCCAACTGGGCACCGGAGTGGTTTAAACCCACAGGAGATTGCGGCTATGACGCTCCCATCGTTCCCGACGGCGTGGCGCTCAGCAGTACGCAAAAGTGGTTTGTCGATCTGTACCAGCAGTCAGAAGGCTGGTATCTGATCCCGCCTTGGCATTTTATGAACATGGCGCAGGCCTGTTTGTTGGCCTTTAGTTTGTGCTTACTGTTGCTCGTCATTATGAGCGGCGCATGGGCATTAAAGCGGGTGAGAACCAAATAATCGGAGCAAGAAACAAAAAAACCGAAGCCTGGAAGATGGCTTCGGTTTTTTATGCTTACCGCGACTAACGTGGTAATTTGCGATTAGCTGGCTTTGCGCTCATGCGCCTGACGGTAAGCCACCAGGTCTTCGATAGTAACTACCGCCATATTATGCTTGCCGGCAAATTCGATACATTCTGGCGCACGCGCCATGGTGCCATCGTCATTGGTCAGTTCGCACAGCACGCCTGCCGGTTTAAACCCTGCCAGCGTCATCAGGTCGATGGTTGCTTCAGTGTGACCACCGCGGGTCAACACGCCACCTGCCTGAGCACGCAGCGGGAAAACGTGCCCCGGACGGTTAAGATCGGAAGGTTTAGCGCCATCCTGAATTGCCGCACGCACCGTAGTAACACGGTCCGCAGCGGAAACGCCGGTGGTCACGCCTTCTGCGGCTTCAATGGTCACGGTAAAGCCGGTACCGTAAGCGCTGGTGTTATTTTCCACCATCATTGGCAGATCGAGCTGTTTGCGTCGGTCTTCAGTGATGCACAAGCATACAATACCGCTGCCGTGACGAATGGTCAGAGCCATCTGTTCAACCGTCATGGTTTCTGCCGGGAAAATCATATCGCCTTCGTTTTCACGATCTTCGTCGTCAAGCACCATCACACAGCGTCCTTCACGCAGCGCAGACAGCGCAAGTTCAACACGTTCGAAAGGCGTACCAAAAGAGGAAAGTAGCGTCTGATTCATGGTAAAAAAACCTCACTAAAATTATGGTTACCAGAATCAGGGCAGTCTTAGGAGTACCGTCTAAGCGGCAAAAAAATAACGTGAGCGGGTCCATGCCCGACTGGATCGTTACTCTCTCCCATCCGGACTCTAACCGTCGGCCCCGGAATTACACCGGATCTGCTGACCTTTGAGTTTGCACCCAAAGCGCTCGCGGGCTTTCAACCAGAGTTGATTTACCGCCGGTGGGGAATTTCGCCCCGCCCTGAGAATAAGCGGGTTAACTATAACGCTATTGATTACCTTCATCAACGCCTTTGCTCGTCTTAGCTTCACACAATTCTGGTTTATGCCTGTGCCAGTTCGCACTACAATAGGCAACAACACGTACCAGTTCAGGGAAACCACAATGATTGACCCGAAAAAAATTGAGCAGATTGCTCGTCAGGTTCACGAGTCGATGCCGAAAGGGATCCGCGAGTTTGGCGAAGACGTCGAGAAGAAAATTCGTCAAACGCTGCAGTCACAGCTGACCCGTCTGGATCTGGTAAGCCGTGAAGAGTTTGATGTACAGACTCAGGTTTTGCTGCGTACCCGTGAAAAGCTGGCGCTGCTTGAGCAACGTCTGACTGAGCTGGAATCGCGTGAAAAAACGGCAGAAGTTAAACCTGCTCCCGCGATCCCGTCAGTCGATCCGCAAGAGTAAAAACGACAACGGGCCGCAAGGCCCGTTTTTTCTGTTAGTGTTCCAGTTCTAGCTTCCTGGCCTCCGTCGCCTGCTGGCAGTACAGCGCATAGCGTTTGCAAAACCAGCTACGATGTTCTTCATCCATATTCCCAGTTATCGCCTGGATATCTACGGGATGGCCCTCAGCTTGCATCCTGGCAAAACTACGGGCCAGGAAATCGAAATTGTTCATTGAATACATATTGCTGTTCATGAGCATACCCTCCAGTTATTGAATATCTGTTAAGGCCATATGCTTTTTCTAATTTCAGTATTTCCCTGGATGCGAAGTTATTCTGTACATATTGTGCGCAAAACCACTGCGCTGGTTCACAGTTTCCCACGAAATCTAAGAGGGGTCGGATTTAAGGTCAGCGTGACGCACGCTTATTGTAACGTCATGTAAAAGTAAATCGGGGGGAGAAATCCCCTCTCCCCTTATTCCTTTACTTTAGGTTGAAGAAAACAGCAGCATCAATAGCAAGAAACGTATCGAATCCAAAAGTTCGATACGTTTCCAGCATTTGTTATTTATCGCTGTCTTTTTGGATCTTCTTGATGATATTGGTCGTTGAGCAGCCATCTTCAAAGTTCAGCACCAGCACTTCACCGCCATTCGCCCACACTTCTTTGCTGCCCGCAATATCTTCCGGCTTATAGTCGCCGCCTTTTACCAGCAGATCCGGCAGGATGCCGGCAATCAGACGCTGTGGTGTGTCTTCTTCAAAAGAGACCACCCAGTCGACGGCTTCCAGCGCGCCCAGCACGATCATGCGCTGTTCCAGCGGGTTGACCGGACGCGTTTCGCCTTTCAGACGTTTGGTCGAAGCATCGCTGTTTACCGCCACGATCAGACGATCGCCCAGCTTGCGCGCATTCGCCAGATAGGAAACGTGGCCAGCATGTAGGATGTCGAACACGCCGTTGGTCATCACCACTTTCTCACCGCGCTTGCGGGCGCTGGCAACGGCCTGTTTCAGCTCAGACTCGCTCATCACGCCAAAGCCAGTGTCGGCCCGACCGCGCACGGCGTTTTCCAGTTCAATCGGGGAAACGGTGGAAGTCCCCAGTTTACCGACGACAACACCCGCTGCGGCATTAGCAAAATAGCACGCCTCTTCCAGAGTGTTCCCCGCCGCCAGCGTCGCTGCCAGCACGCCGATCACCGTATCGCCCGCCCCCGTCACGTCATACACTTCCTGCGCCTGCGTCGGCATATGCAGTGGCGATTTGCCCGGTTGCAGCAGTGTCATACCCTGTTCGGAACGCGTGATCAGCAGCGCGGAAAGGTCGAAATCTGCAATCACTTTCATGCCGCGCTCAACCAGTTCATCTTCGCTTTTGCACTTACCGACCACCGCTTCAAATTCAGACAAATTCGGCGTCAGCAGCGTTGCGCCACGATAGCGTTCAAAATCGGTCCCTTTCGGATCGATAAGCACCGGCACCCCAGCCTTACGCGCCAGAGCAATCATCTGCTGCACGCTTGCCAGCGCGCCTTTGGCGTAATCGGAGAGCACCAAAGCGCCAATGGAGCCCAGAGCCTGGTTAATACGCTCATGCAGTGGCTGCGGATCCACGCCTTCAAAACCTTCTTCGAAATCCAGGCGAATCAGTTGCTGGTTGCGGGAAAGCACGCGCAGTTTGGTGATCGTCGGATGAGTTGGCACAGAAACGAAGTCACATTTTACGTTCACATCCGCCAGCGTTTTGCTCAGCGCACGCGCCGCGTCGTCAATCCCAGTCAGGCCAACCAGACGCGAATTCGCTCCCAGAGAGGCAATGTTCATCGCCACGTTTGCTGCGCCACCGGGACGTTCTTCAATGGTATCAACCTTCACCACCGGAACCGGCGCTTCAGGTGAAATACGGCTGGTAGGACCGTACCAGTAGCGATCTAGCATCACATCACCGACAACCATGACTCCTGCACGTTCAAACTCTGGCAGCGTTACTTTCATTCCTGTCTCCTGAGAGATTCTCTGAGGGTCTTAAAATTTGCGCGCGATAATAGCACACTTCACTCGGCAACCAGCCACTTCTGCCAGCTGTCACGCACCAGCGTACGTTCAGCGTCGAAGTGCTCCGGCGCCACATGGCCCGGAAGTTCCTGCAATGCAAGATGATGAAGTTCATCGCGCAGCGTCGTATAAGCACGGGTAAGCGCCAGCGCTTCCTGCTCATCCATAATGTCGTTTTGCGCCAGTAACTCCAGAATGCGCACGTTATCCGACCAGCGCGTCAGCTTCGGTTTTTCATGCGCATAGCGCAGCACCAGGTATTGCGTAATAAACTCAATGTCGGTGATGCCGCCTTCATCCGCTTTGATATCAAAACGATCGCGATGCTTATTGCCCAAATGGGCCCGCATTTTCTCACGCATTTCGCGCACATCGGTCTGCAAGGTTTTCGCATCGCGGACGAGGGTCATGATATCGCGACGAGTCGCATCAAACTGAGAGGTCAACCGAGGGTCGCCGTACACCACTCGAGCGCGCACCAGCGCCTGATGCTCCCACGTCCAGGCTTCGTTGCGCTGGTAATCAGCGAAAGCCTCGGTTGATGTCACCAGCATTCCCGCCGCGCCGGACGGACGCAACCGCGCATCCACTTCATACAAAATACCGGATGAGGTGCGGGTGCTGAAAAGGTGCATAATGCGCTGCGACAGACGCAAATAGAACTGTCGCCCGTCAATCTCACGCTCACCATCCGTCATCACGTCCATAGGACAGTCATGCAGGAAGATCAAATCAAGATCCGAACTGTAGCCCAGCTCCCAGCCGCCCAGTTTGCCATACCCGACGACGGCAAAACCGCGCCCCTCGCGCCCGTCAAGATGAGTGGGTTGCCCGTAGCGAGCGACCATCTGCATCCACGCCTGCTGGACTACCGCATCAATAATAGCTTCCGCCAGCCAGGTTAAGTGGTCGCTCACCTTCATCACCGGCAGCGTACCAGCGATATCTGCCGCGGCAATGCGCAACAGCTGCGTTTGCTTAAACTGACGCAGCGCTTCCAACTGCTGCTCTTCGTCATCTTCCGGCACGCGCAGCAAATACTGGCGCAGTTCATCACGGTAGGCATCCGTCGCGGTGGGTTGATACAGGGTGTTCGGATCCAGCAGTTCATCGAGCAACAGCGGATACCGCGCCAGTTGGCTGGCGATCATCGGCGAAGCGGCACATAACGAAATCAGATGCTTAAGCGCTCCGGGGAATTCGCTCAGCAGCTCCAGATAGGTCGTACGGGTCACAATGCCTACCAGCAGCGGTGTGATGCGCGACAGCGGGACTGAGGCGTCGTCACGCGAACAGACATCGCTCAGCAGATGTGGCATTAAGTGATCCAGCACCTGGCGTCCGCGTGGGCCAATGGTGCGTTTATCCAGCTCTTTGCGAAAATCGGCAATCAGAGACAGCACGCGCCGGCGATCGTCATCCGCCAGATGCGTCAGCACCGGCGTGGTGTCATCTTCCTGTAATGCGTCCTGCCACAGTTCACGCCACTGTTCTGAGAGCGACTCTTCCTGGGTTTCTGCTTCGTCATCGCCAATCAACTCGTTAAACACCCGGCGCACGTTGTCCATATGACTGGCCAGCACATCGGTTAGCTGCTGCCAGTCATCGACGTTCATCCCCCACGCCAGCCGCGCGCGGTTCAGTTCATCGCCTGGCAACGTCTGGGTCTGCTCATCATTGATACTTTGCAGCAGGTTCTCCAGACGACGTAAATAGAGATAGGCTGCACGCAGTTGTTCCGCGTCGGTGTCTGACAGCAGGTGCAACGCATTGATGGCGCTGAGCGTGGGTAACAGCGAGCGGGATTGCAATGACGGCTCGCGCCCACCGCGAATAAGCTGGAATACCTGCACGATAAATTCGATTTCACGAATACCGCCCGCGCCCAACTTAATGTTGTCTTTCAGACCACGGCGGCGCACTTCGCGGGCAATCATTCCTTTCATGTTACGCAGAGACTGGATCACACTGAAATCAATATAGCGGCGGAAAACAAAAGGCCGCAGCATAGCGCGAAGCTCACTGACGTAGGTACCGTCGCAATCGCCCATAATGCGGGCCTTGACCATCGCATAGCGTTCCCAGTCGCGCCCTTGTTCCTGGTAATAATCCTCCAGCGCGGAGAAGCTCAGCACCAGCGGGCCGCTGTCGCCAAACGGGCGTAAACGCATATCTACCCGATAGACAAATCCATCCATTGTGGGCTGATCCAGCACTTTGATGAGCCGCTGGCCCATACGGGTAAAGAACTGCGCGTTATCCAGCTCGCGACGTCCGCCCTGCGTACTACCGTGCTCCGGCCAGGCAAAAATCAGATCGATATCAGAGGAAAAATTCAGTTCGCCGCCGCCCAGTTTCCCCATACCTAAAATCAGCAGCGGTTGCGCAACACCTTGTGGATTACAGGGCGTACCCCATTCACGACAGCAGGCGGCGTATAACCAGTCACGCGCGGCGACGATCAGCGTTTCAGCCAAATGGCTTAGCTGCTGCAAGATACTCTCTTCCGTCACCAGCGACAGCGTCTGCGCCCAGGCGATACGCACCATGATGCGACGGCGAAACAGGCGCAGCTCACGCATCAGCGTGTTTTCATCGCTAACGTCGACCAATGCTTGCTGTAACCAATCAGCATAGTGTTGCCATTCATCCGCCCCGGGTGGCGTGCTTTCCAGTTCGACCAGCCATTCGGGATGGGCAATAATGCTGTCGCGAAAAAAATCACTGAATGTAAGCACTGACTTCGCCTGAATACTAAGCGAGGACTCAGATATTGCTGCTGGCAGCCGCTCAACAACGGTCGGCCAGTACTGCTGTAACGGTGAAGAGAGCTGCTTCATTTATGGATTATCCTTTGAATAGTACCGGGCAGCGGCATGTTGCCTTATCCAGCCTGCATGACGCTTCCGCCCATCGCGTAGGCCTGATAAGCGCAGCGCCATCAGGCATCCCGGCCTCACCCTGATTATCGTTTTCCGCTGTGCAGCCAGAACGGTTCCAAAGCAATCGCCTCGTTGCGGAAGTGTTCAATTTCAATGTATTGGTTAGCCGCAATGGCGTGACGTAAACCCTGCCAGGTGGCGATCCATTCCGATGCGACATTTTCGTCGTAGTATCCCGCCAGCATCAGTATGCTATCAATATTGCGCGTCAGGCGCGGAAGTTGATCGGCGTACTGATCGCCCAGCGGCTGAGCAAAAGCTGTTTTCAGTTCAGCGGCATGGCGCGAGAGATGGGTATCTGAGAAACGCTTAAAGGAGTCGGCTATTTTACCCTGCGCCTTCGCATCAAGGAACGGCTGCCACCCTTTGGTCACCAGCCATTCGGTCAGCGCCAGCTTGGCCATCGCCGTTTGCGTGCTGTAAACCGCGGAAACGGCAGAAACGTCAGACGCAATGATCGCTTCCGACTGGGTCAGCAAATCACGTAAGTGAGCACTCGCTTTTCGCGGCACATTACCGCCAAACAGCATCAGAATGTGACGCACCAGGCCCATCGCAGCCAGCACCTCGGCTTTCGCCCCTTTGACGCCGCGCACCCACAGCTCTTCATGGTACTGCCACTGTGATAATGCCAGCTCCAGCGCCGCTTCCAGCCCTTGCTCAATACTCGCTTTTGCCGGAACCTTCAAAATGCGCGTCGGTTTGAGTTCACGCGGTGCATTCCCCTGAGCCAGATGATAGCCGCGCGCCGCTTTACTCAGGCTGCCCTGGCGTAAACCGGTTTGCGATACCAGCTGGTTTGCCAGCTTCAATACTGCTCGGGTATCGCCGCTTAACAGCTCCAGTTCAAGCTCACAGATAGGTTCAGCCAACTCGCCCGCTTTCACTTCCCCGAGATCGAGGGCCATTTCAATGCGGCTACCGTCGATATCAAGGTGCCATTTCTCACGGTAAAAATCGGTGCTGAAGAGCGGCTGTACCTGAGAGGCAAGTTCAGCGGGCAGTTCGCCATCAGGCCAGACTTCCGTTGGAAACAGGGAGAGATCCAACTCTGGCGCGTTCAGCGCAACGTTAAACTCCGGCCGCTGATGCAGGCCACCCGTCACTCGTCCGGCAATTTTCATGGTCATTTCGTAATGACCGTTCTCACCGCGAATACGCAGCCCCATATCGTGACCACGCAGCCACGCATCGGGCGTTTCGTAGTAGATATTCAGCAACTGGCTGGGCGCATGATGCTCTCCCCCCAGCGTATTCAGACGTTCACGTAGCGCATCTACAGCGTCACTATTGACGATAAATTTTAATTCGATTTCCTGGGCCATGGTCTTGTACTTATGGGTTATGTCACAGTTGAGAAAACTGACTGCGAACTAAGCTCGTTCTTTATGGTCAGTAGATAGTATTTTGCGCCAAATTGCCATGCAACGAGCAATTTGACGGGCGTAAAAGTTTCGAGTGGTGGCAAAAAGGACACAGATGATTCCGATTGATGTCGAATGCTTTGCGTAGAGACACTGATGCCACTACTATCGTTCCACTTTCTATGACAATAACGACAGCCTGATGCCAAAATTACGCCTGATTGGATTAACTTTACTCGCACTTAGCGCCACTGCAGTCTCTCATGCCGAAGAAAAGCGCTATGTTTCTGACGAACTGAACACCTGGGTCCGCAGCGGTCCGGGAGATAATTATCGCCTCGTGGGTACGGTTAACGCCGGCGAGGAAGTCACGCTATTACAGACCGATGCCAACACTAACTACGCCCAGGTGAAAGACAGCACCGGACGTACCGCCTGGATCCCACTGAAAGAGCTGAACAGTACGCCGAGCCTGCGTACCCGCGTTCCCGATCTGGAAAACCAGGTTAAGACCTTGACCGATAAGCTCAATAATATCGACACCACGTGGAATCAGCGCACCGCCGATATGCAGCAAAAAGTGTCGCAAAGCGACAGCGTAATCGACGGGCTGAAACAAGAAAACCAGAAGCTGAGGAACGAGCTTATCGTGGCGCAAAAGAAGGTCAGCGCAGCCAACCTTCAGCTTGATGACAAACAGCGCACCATCATCATGCAGTGGTTTATGTACGGCGGCGGCGTGCTGGGTCTTGGTTTGTTGCTCGGCTTGGTTCTGCCACACATGATCCCCAGCCGTAAACGCAAAGATCGCTGGATGAACTGAATCGCCTTCTCCGCCGCACTGACATATGATTAAGGGATCATAATTTCAAAAGGAAAGTGGCGTGAAGATTTATCTGGTCGGTGGTGCTGTTCGGGATGCGTTATTAGGGCTACCGATTAAAGATAAAGATTGGGTTGTTGTCGGCGCCACGCCGCAAGAGATGCTCGACGCGGGCTACCAGCAGGTAGGGCGCGATTTTCCCGTGTTTCTGCATCCGCAAACCCGGGAAGAGTATGCGCTGGCGCGTACCGAACGCAAATCAGGCTCGGGGTATACCGGATTCACCTGCTACGCCGCGCCGGATGTGACGCTGGAGGCCGATCTTCAGCGTCGCGATCTGACCATCAACGCAATGGCCCGCGATGACGACGGCGAGATTATCGATCCGTATAACGGACGCGACGATCTGGAAAACCGTCTGCTACGCCATGTGTCCCCCGCCTTTAGCGAAGATCCATTGCGCGTGCTGCGCGTGGCGCGCTTTGCTGCCCGCTATGCGCACCTCGGTTTTCGTATCGCTGAAGAAACCATGACGCTGATGCGCGATATGAACGCCGCAGGGGAACTGGAGCACCTGACGCCAGAGCGAGTGTGGAAAGAAACAGAAGGTGCTTTAACCACCCGTAACCCACAGGTATTTTTTCAGGTCCTGCGCGACTGCGGCGCACTGCACGTCCTGTTTCCGGAAGTAGATGCCCTGTTTGGCGTTCCCGCGCCCGCGCAATGGCACCCGGAAATTGATACCGGTATTCACACGCTGATGACGCTGTCGATGGCGGCCATGTTAAGTCCGGAGGTCGACGTGCGTTTTGCCACGCTGTGCCACGATCTTGGCAAGGCATTGACGCCAAAAGCGCTGTGGCCACGCCGCCACGGTCACGGTCCGGCAGGCGTGAAGCTGGTCGAGCAACTGTGCCAACGCCTGCGCGTGCCGAATGACATCCGTGATTTAGCCAAACTGGTAGCCGAGTTCCACGACCTCATTCATACCTTCCCGATCCTGCAGCCGAAAACCATCATTAAGCTGTTTGATTCCATCGATGCCTGGCGCAAACCGCAGCGCGTGGAGCAAATCGCCCTGACCAGCGAGGCCGACGTGCGTGGGCGAACCGGTTTTGAAGCGGCGGATTATCCGCAAGGCAGGCTGTTGCGTGAAGCCTGGCAGGTTGCGCAGGCGGTACCAACGAAAGACGTCGTTGAGGCGGGATTCAAAGGTCAGGCTATTCGCGAGGAACTGACCCGGCGTCGGATCGCGGCGGTGGCCGCCTGGAAAGAACAACGTTGCCCGAAAGCGTAGACAGAGCATTGCCGGATAAGCTTTAACGCCGCTATCCGGCAAGCTAGTAAAATCAGAAGAACACGACGTAAACGGCAGCCGCCACAATAAAGCGGTAAATCGCAAACGGAATAAACGAGATGCGCTTAATCAGTTGCAGGAAGGTTTTGATCGCCACCAACGCCACGATAAACGCCGTCACGAAACCAACTGCAAACATCGGAATATCTGATGCGCTGAGGAACGTCCAGCTTTTGTAGAGATCCAGCGCCGTTGCGCCCATCATCATCGGCACGGCCAGCAGGAAGGAGAATTCGGAGGCCGCGTAACGGCTTACTCCCATCAGCATACCGCCAGAAATCGTCGCCCCGGAACGAGAAAAACCCGGCCACAGCGCCAGACACTGGAAACAGCCAATCATAAACGCCTGGCGATAGGTCATATCATCCAGACCCGGCGCACGCGGCTCTTTCGGCTTCAGGCATTCTGCGGCAATCAGCAGCACGCCCCCTACCACCAGCGCATACATCACGTTGATCGGGTTAAACAGCGATTTGATGATGTCGTGGAAAATCAGTCCCAGTACGACGGCAGGAACCATCCCCAACAGGATATGGCCCAGCGTCAGCCGACCTTTGCCAGTGCCTTCATGTGGGACCTTACCGAAGTGAATGCCAATCAGGCCAAACAGACGTCGCCAGAACATCACCACGACCGCCAGGATAGAGCCCAACTGGATAACCACCTCAAATGTTTTTGCGGTGTCACCCTCAAAACCCAGCAAGTGGCCAACAATAATCATATGGCCGGTACTGGAAACGGGTAAAAACTCCGTCAATCCTTCGACCACACCCAAAATTGCCGCCACCAGCAGCGAGTGCATATCACTCATTAATGAACCTCTAGATAGATAAACCACGGCGAAAACGAGCCGACATAAAGACCCTTTTATACCCGTTTGGTTTAGATATTATTATTTTAATTATTTTCTTTCAGATTATTGCCACGCTCAATGATAACCCCGACGTTCGCCGCACGGGCTACCGCGCCAGGTTTACTGAGTTTGATCCGCACCCATGGAGAATTAAAACGGCTCAGCAGCAGATCCGCCACCTCTTCCGCCACGCGTTCGACCAGCGCAAAGCGCCCGCCTTCCACATGATTAACAACCGTTTGAGCAATATCAGCATAGCTCAGGCAATCAGCCACATCATCGCTTTTAGCCGATTTACGGTTGTCCCACGCCATTTCGATATCGAACACCAACTGTTGTTCGATCGTTTGTTCCCAGTCGTAAACACCAATAGTGGTGATTACAGAAAGTTGCTCTATAAATACAATATCCATCACGACCTGCCTGCTTTTTGGCTAACCCGGATACCACTTCCGGCGAAATATGCGTATTATCCACAGAAGTAGCGTTTTACACGACATTTTCAAAACGGAACAGCTTATGAGTGCAATCGCGCCTGGAATGATTATCTTCGCGTACCTCTGTGGCTCAATTTCCAGTGCTATTCTGGTATGCCGCCTTGCTGGATTACCGGACCCGCGTGACAGCGGATCTGGGAATCCGGGCGCGACAAACGTATTGCGCATCGGTGGCAAAGGAGCCGCCGTCGCGGTGCTGATTTTCGACGTCCTGAAAGGTATGTTACCCGTCTGGGGTGCCTATGCGCTAGGCATTAGCCCCTTCTGGCTGGGATTGATCGCGATCGCCGCCTGTCTGGGTCACATTTGGCCGGTCTTCTTCGGCTTTAAAGGTGGGAAAGGCGTTGCCACCGCCTTTGGCGCAATTGCGCCGATTGGTTGGGATTTAACCGGCGTGATGGCCGGAACCTGGCTGCTGACCGTCTTATTAAGCGGCTATTCATCACTAGGCGCTATCGTCAGCGCGCTGATCGCCCCCTTTTACGTCTGGTGGTTCAATCCCCAGTTCACTTTCCCGGTGTCCATGCTGTCGTGCTTAATTCTGTTACGCCACCATGACAACATTCAGCGTCTGTGGCGTCGTCAGGAGCCAAAGATCTGGACCAAGCTGAAGAAAAAACGCGAAAGAGACCCAGAGTGATTTTAATGTCGGATAGCGACGCAACAGCGTCTTATCCGGCGTGGGGAATGTGATACCCCTCTACCGGTTTGCCTAATCGGTGCTGGCACCACGTCGCCAGAAACTCCACGCACACCCGAAGCTTCACGCTGCGATACAGCGGCTCCTGATAAACCGCCCAGATATTGGCGCTTTGCGCATAGTCCGGCAGCACGCGCACCAGTTCACCGCTTGCCAGAAACGGCTGCAGGTCCCATTCGGAACGCAGCATAATCCCTTTTCCCTGTAGCGCCCACTGCAACACAATCTCGCCGCTGTTAGAGGAAAGATGTCCCGCCACCTTGACCGACTTTTTCTCCTGGCCGTTATCCAGCTCCCACACCCCGTGGGTCATATCGCGTTCTTTAGTGACCAGGCAATCATGACGACTTAATTCCTGCAGCGTTGTCGGCTCACCGTATTTTTGTAAATACGTCGGCGCTGCACATAATATTCTTCTATTTTTCGTTAACAAATGCGCAATATAATAATCCGGAATCTCGTCATTAATACGAATATCCAAATCGATATTATCCTGCGCCAAATCAATTTGCCGATCATAAAGTTCAAAATGCACCTGTAATTCAGGATAGCTATGCATCAGTTCGGTAATAGCCGGTGCAATATAACTGCGCCCAAAGCCAAAGCTACAGCCGATACGAATCATCCCTGCCGGGCGCGTTTTGAGTTGCGTGACGTCATCGACCAGATGCTGATAGCCCGCAAGAATAGCCTGCGCATGTTCATAACAACGTTGACCACTCTCCGTGAGTATCACGCCGCGCGCGGAGCGGCTTAGCAGCGTCGTCCCCAGCGTGGACTCAAGGATCTGAATGCGTTTCGTCACAAACGCGGGTGTTTGGCCCAGCGCCGCGGCGGCGGCACTGAAGCTGCCGCTATGAACAATTTCAACCAGGACCTGCAGGTCTTTCGCGAGGGGATACGTGTTCAGCATGATAGGTATATCCGTAAAGTTGTTAACCGCAGTGTAATTCCCTCATGCGTATTAAACCCTGCCTTTGCGCAATTTTTATTGCTTATCTGAACATCATTCACGATCTGTTAATTGGATATTCACAGTGGCAAATAATATAAACCCACATTTTTAGTGGTAGTTTGTGGCGGAGAATTTATTTCCAGACAAATAAAAGAACTGGAGTTAACAAGATGAGCAATCAAAATAACCAAAATGCGATAACTACGCTGACAAACATTGTCGCCGATTTTACCGCCATGATTTCTACCCGCATGCCTGACGACGTCGTAGATAAATTAAAACAGCTGCGTGAAGGCGAAACTTCACCGATGGGTAAAATCATCTACCACACCATGTTTGACAATATGCAGAAAGCTATCGACCTGAACCGTCCGGCCTGTCAGGACACCGGCGAGATTATGTTCTTTGTGAAGGTCGGCTCCCGTTTTCCGCTGCTGGGCGAACTGCAAAGCATCCTGAAACAGGCCGTTGAAGACGCCACGGTAAAAGCGCCGCTGCGCCATAACGCGGTCGAGATTTTTGACGAAGTGAATACCGGCAAAAATACCGGTACCGGTGTGCCGTGGGTCACCTGGGACATCATCCCTGATAACGACGACGCGGAAATCGAAGTCTACATGGCAGGCGGCGGTTGTACGCTGCCGGGACGTTCAAAAGTGTTAATGCCTTCTGAAGGCTACGAGGGCGTGGTGAAATTTGTCTTCGAAAATATCTCCACGTTGGCAGTCAACGCTTGTCCGCCGGTGCTGGTGGGCGTAGGTATTGCCACCTCCGTGGAAACCGCCGCCGTCCTTTCTCGTAAAGCGGTGCTACGTCCTATCGGATCACGTCATCCGAATCCAAAAGCGGCCGAACTGGAACTGCGTCTGGAAGAAGGGCTGAACCGTCTGGGCATTGGCCCGCAAGGGTTGACCGGGAATAGCTCGGTGATGGGCGTGCATATCGAATCCGCCGCACGCCATCCGTCGACTATCGGCGTTGCCGTTTCTACCGGCTGCTGGGCACACCGTCGCGGCACGCTGTTGGTTCATGCTGACCTCTCCTTCGAAAACCTGTCTCACACCCGGAGCGCGTTATGAAAAAGATCCTCACAACCCCGATCAAAGCCGAAGATCTGGCCGACATTCGCGTTGGCGATGTCATCTACCTGACCGGTACGCTGGTGACCTGCCGTGACGTGTGTCACCGCCGCCTGATCGAACTGAAGCGCCCGATTCCTTATGACCTGAACGGCAAAGCCATTTTCCACGCGGGGCCCATCGTACGTAAGAACGGTGAAAAATGGGAGATGGTCTCCGTTGGCCCAACCACCAGCATGCGTATGGAAGCGTTTGAGAAAGACTTTATCGAGCAGACGGGCGTCAAACTGGTGGTCGGCAAGGGCGGCATGGGACCGCTAACGGAAGCAGGCTGCAAGCAGTTTAAAGCGCTGCACGTAATCTTCCCGGCAGGCTGTGCGGTCGTGGCGGCAACCCAGGTTGAAGAGATCGAAGAGGTACACTGGACCGAACTTGGCATGCCGGAATCCCTGTGGGTATGTCGGGTTAAAGAGTTCGGCCCGCTGATCGTTTCCATCGATACCCACGGCAATAACCTGATCGCCGAAAACAAAAAACTGTTTGCTGAACGTCGCGATCCTATCGTCGATGAAATCTGCGAGCACGTGCACTACATCAAATAACCCTCCCGGAGAGGCGCTGCGCCTCTCCCTTTTCGTAGGGATACAACAATGGCACCTTTAGCTGGTTGGTGGCGATACCTGGCTCCGCTGGTGGTTATCGCCATTATTGCTGTACTGCCCGTCCCCAACGGCCTTGAGAGCCACACCTGGCTCTATTTTGCCGTCTTTACCGGTGTGATTGTGGGCCTTATTCTGGAACCTGTACCGGGCGCGGTGGTAGCGATGATTGGCATTTCGATCATCGCCGTCCTTTCTCCGTGGCTGCTGTTCAGCCCGGAGCAACTCGCGCAGGACGGTTTTAAATTTACCGCCAAATCGCTGTCATGGGCGGTATCAGGTTTTTCAAACTCGGTAATCTGGCTTATCTTCGCGGCCTTTATGTTTGGTACCGGCTATGAGAAAACCGGGCTCGGTCGACGTATCGCGCTGATGCTGGTGAAAAAGATGGGGCACCGGACGCTGTTTCTCGGCTATGCGGTGATGTTCTCTGAACTTATCCTCGCTCCCGTCACGCCGTCCAACTCCGCGCGCGGGGCCGGAATAATCTACCCGATTATCCGCAACCTGCCGCCGCTGTATAACTCGCAGCCCAATAGCGCCAGTTCTCGCTCCATTGGCTCGTACATTATGTGGATGGGCATTGTCGCCGACTGCGTCACCAGCGCCATTTTCTTAACGGCGATGGCGCCGAACCTGCTGTTAATCGGCCTGATGAAAGGCGCGTCCCACACGGCGCTGAGCTGGGGAGACTGGTTCTTAGGCATGCTGCCGCTGAGTATTTTACTGGTGCTGATTGTGCCCTGGCTGGCGTACGTGTTGTATCCACCGGTACTGAAATCCGGCGATCAGGTTCCGCGCTGGGCGGATACAGAGCTAAAAGCAATGGGACCGCTCTGCGCACGCGAGAAAAAGATGTTGGTG
Organism: Citrobacter sp. 21OH12SH02A-Citro; assembly: GCF_027919895.1. Taxonomy (NCBI): domain Bacteria; kingdom Pseudomonadati; phylum Pseudomonadota; class Gammaproteobacteria; order Enterobacterales; family Enterobacteriaceae; genus Citrobacter; species Citrobacter sp. 21OH12SH02A-Citro. The sequence goes on along the minus strand of NZ_CP114801.1, from coordinate 686,997 downwards.
CTGATGGTCGGCGCACTGGTGCTGTGGATCTTCGGCGGCGATTACATTGACGCCGCGATGGTCGGATACAGCGTAGTGGCGTTGATGCTGGTACTGCGCATCATTAGCTGGGATGACATCGTCAGTAATAAAGCCGCGTGGAACGTCTTTTTCTGGCTGGCCTCGCTGATAACGCTGGCGGCCGGGCTCAATAACACCGGTTTTATTACCTGGTTCGGCAAGCTGCTGGCAAACGGGTTGAGCGGTTATTCGCCGATGATGGTGATGGTGGCGCTCATTGTGGTGTTCTATTTGCTGCGCTACTTCTTTGCCAGCGCCACGGCGTATACCTCCGCCCTGGCGCCGATGATGATTGCCGCCGCACTGGCAATGCCGGAAATTCCACTTCCGGTCTTCTGCCTGATGGTCGGCGCAGCCATTGGTCTCGGCAGCATTCTGACCCCGTATGCCACCGGTCCTAGCCCTATCTACTACGGCAGCGGCTATTTGCCTACGGTGGATTACTGGCGACTCGGTGCTATTTTTGGCCTGATTTTCCTTGTGCTGCTGGTGATTACCGGTCTGGTCTGGATGCCCCTCGTTTTACTGTAAAACCCCATTGGGGCGGCATATTGTCGCCCCTTTATCCATAAGCTTCTCATATGATCGATTTCCCGATGTGCTGAGGCATACTTTTTTGTATGCAAACACCCTCATGCTGATAAGGGAAACGCTCTGGACACGGTTGCGCACGAGACACTCACACGGGGCTGGCAGGCCGAACTGGATCTGCATTTCACCCGCACTGGGCACAACACGGTGCTCGCCTCGGCGCGTCATCATGGTCCATTGACGGTTCAGCGTCCGTTTTACCCGGAAGAGGACGTCTGCCACCTCTATTTGCTTCATCCACCCGCGGGGATCATCGGCGGGGATGAACTACACATTGCCGTAACTCTCAACGAAAACAGTCATGTGTTAATCACCCAGCCCGGCGCGGGAAAGTTTTATCGCAGCGGTGGGCCGCAGGCGTTGCTGCGCCAACATTTCACGCTCGCCCCGCACGCCACGCTGGAGTGGCTCCCCCAGGATACGATCCTCTTTCCTGGCGCCAACGCCACTATCCAGTCCGTCTTTCACATCGCGTCAGAGAGTCGACTGCTGGCCTGGGATCTGCTGTGTCTCGGGCGACCAGTTATGCAGGAGTCCTTCAGCCACGGCACGCTGCAAAACCGTCTGGAAGTGTGGCGAAATGGGCAGCCGCTGCTGATAGAGCGCTTGCAGTTGCAGAAGGGGGAGCTGAGCGGCGTCGCGCACCATCCCTGGGTAGGCACGTTGCTGTGTTATCCGGCCACTGAAAACATGCTGGAAGGCACGCGCGAGCGGCTGACGCCGCTTGGCGATTACGCCGGGGCAACGCTTAACGACTCACTGCTGACGATCCGCTTTCTTGCCGACGACAACCTGATTGTTCAGCGCGTTATGCGTGACATTTGGCAATTTCTGCGCCCGCTTTTGACACACAAACCGCCCGTACTACCGCGAATCTGGCAAACCTAAGAGACCCCATATGGAACTAACCCCCAGAGAAAAAGACAAGCTGTTGCTGTTTACCGCCGCGCTGGTGGCAGAACGTCGCCTGGCCCGCGGGCTGAAGCTGAACTATCCGGAATCGGTGGCGCTAATTAGCGCTTTCATCATGGAAGGGGCACGCGATGGTCAAACCGTGGCCTCGCTGATGGAAGACGGGCGTCACGTCCTGCGCCGCGATCAGGTGATGGAAGGCGTTCCGGAGATGATCCCAGATATTCAGGTTGAAGCGACGTTTCCGGACGGATCAAAGCTGGTCACCGTCCACAACCCGATCGTTTAAGGAGCGGCAATGATCCCTGGTGAATATCAGATAGCCAAAGGCAATATCGCGCTCAATCAGGGGCGAGAAACCTGTACGATCGTGGTGGAAAATCATGGCGACAGACCCATCCAGGTGGGCTCGCACTATCACTTTTCCGAGGTGAACCCGGCGCTGCGCTTTGACAGGCGTGCTGCACGCGGCTTTCGTCTAAACATTCCTGCGGGTACGGCGGTACGTTTTGAGCCGGGACAAAAACGCGAAGTCGAACTGGTGCGCGTCGCTGGCGCACAAAGGATCGTGGGTTTTCGCAGCGAAGTGATGGGCGCACTGGAGGCAAATGATGAGTGAAATTTCACGGCAGGCGTACGCCGACATGTTTGGCCCAACCACCGGCGATAAGGTACGTCTGGCTGATACCGACCTGTGGATTGAGGTGGAAAAAGACTTCACCACCTACGGCGAAGAGGTCAAATTCGGCGGCGGGAAAGTGATCCGCGACGGCATGGGTCAGGGACAAATGCGCGCGCAAGTGTGTGTGGATCTGGTGATAACCAACGCCCTGATCGTCGATCACTGGGGGATCGTGAAAGCGGATATCGGCATCAAGGACGCCAGGATCTTCGCCATCGGCAAAGCGGGTAATCCCGATATTCAGCCCGACGTCACGATCCCGATAGGCGTGGGAACTGAAGTCATCGCCGGGGAAGGCAAGATCGTCACCGCGGGCGGCGTGGATACGCATATTCACTGGATCTGCCCACAGCAGGCACAGGAGGCGCTGGTTTCCGGCGTAACGACGATGATCGGCGGCGGCACCGGCCCGGCAGCAGGAACTAACGCCACCACCTGCACGCCGGGTCCGTGGTACATCGCGCGCATGCTGCAGGCAGCAGACGCCTTGCCGGTTAACATCGGTTTGCTGGGTAAAGGCAACGGCTCAAATCCTGACGCCCTGCGCGAGCAAATCACCGCGGGCGCCATTGGCCTGAAAATCCATGAAGATTGGGGCGCCACGCCAGCCGCCATCAACTGTTCCCTGGAAGTAGCAGAGGAGATGGATATCCAGGTGGCACTGCACAGCGATACGCTCAATGAGTCCGGTTTCGTTGAAGATACGCTGGCGGCGATTGGCGATCGCACCATTCATACCTTCCACACCGAAGGCGCGGGCGGCGGCCATGCGCCAGATATCATCACCGCCTGCGCGCATCCGAATATTCTGCCCTCCTCCACTAACCCGACGCTGCCCTATACCGTCAACACCATCGACGAGCATCTCGACATGCTGATGGTTTGCCACCACCTCGATCCGGATATCGCCGAAGACGTGGCCTTTGCCGAATCACGCATTCGCCGGGAAACGATCGCTGCCGAAGATGTGCTGCATGACATTGGCGCGTTTTCCCTGACCTCGTCCGATTCACAGGCGATGGGGCGCGTGGGCGAAGTGATCCTGCGCACCTGGCAGGTGGCGCACCGCATGAAGGTTCAGCGTGGTCCGCTGGCAGAAGAAACAGGCGACAACGACAACCAGCGCGTTAAACGCTACGTCGCCAAATACACCATCAACCCGGCGCTAACCCACGGCATCGCCCACGAAGTTGGCTCCGTTGAGCCTGGCAAGCTGGCCGATCTGGTGCTGTGGTCCCCAGCCTTTTTTGGCGTAAAACCAGCGACGATCGTAAAGGGCGGGATGATCGCGTGTGCGCCGATGGGCGATATCAACGCCTCGATCCCCACCCCGCAGCCGGTGCATTACCGCATGATGTTCGGTGCACTTGGCGCGGCGCGGCATCGTACTCGGCTGACCTTTATTTCGCAGGCCGCTAACGCGCAAAACATGCCACAGCAGCTCAATTTGCAAAGCGCCATCGCCGTCGTCAAAGGCTGTCGGACGGTGAAAAAGGCCGACATGATCCACAATGGCCTGCAACCCAATATCACCGTCGATGCTCAGACTTATGAGGTGCGCATTGATGGCGAACTTATCACCAGCGAACCGGCAGACGTTTTGCCGATGGCGCAACGCTATTTCCTGTTTTGAGGAGTGACGATGATCTACCTGACCCAACGCCTTGACCACGCCCACCGCGTCACCGCAAGCGTCACGCTACCCATTGATATTCGAGTAAAAAGCCGTGCCAGAGTGACGCTGAACGACGGTCGCGAAGCCGGGCTAATGCTTCCGCGCGGTTTGCTGTTACGCAGTGGTGATCTGCTGACCACCGAAGATGGCAGCGAGGTGATCGAAGTGATCGCCGCGCCGGAGTCGGTTTCCGTGGTGCGCTGCGCCGATCCTTTCCTGCTCGCCAAAGCCTGTTATCACCTCGGCAATCGCCACGTTCCGCTGCAAATTCTGCCGGATGAGTTGCGCTACCATCACGATCATGTGCTGGACGCCATGTTGCGCCAGTTCAGCCTGGAGGTGACGTTCGCTCAACTACCGTTTGAACCGGAAGCAGGCGCTTATGCCAGTGAATCACACGGGCATCATCACGCCCATGCGCACTGATGCATAACATCCAACAGCTGCGTCTGATGCAGCTTGCCAGCAGCGCTCTCCCGGTGGGGTCGTTTACCTGGTCCCAGGGTCTGGAGTGGGCGGTTGAAATCGGCTGGGTGAAAAGCGCCGATGACTTCTCTGACTGGCAAATCCAGCAGATGGAGCAGAACTTCTTTACCGTCGACCTACCGCTACTGGCGAGACTGTATCGCGCCTGCGAGCAGGACGATCTCGCTGCAGCACGCCGCTGGAGCGCTTACCTGTTGGCCTGTCGGGAAACCCGCGAACTACGGGATGAAGAACGCAGTCGGGGCACGGCGTTTACGCGGCTGGTCACCGACTGGGAAGCAGATTGCTCGCGGGAGTGGCGCGCGCTCTTTGTCGACAGCCAACTCTGCGGTATGGCCTGGCTGGGCGTGCGCTGGAAAATCCCCCTGACGGAGCTGGCATTAAGCCTCGGCTACAGCTGGATTGAGAGCGCAGTGATGGCTGGCGTCAAACTGGTTCCATTTGGGCAGCAGGCGGCCCAGCGTTTGATCATTGCGCTCTGCAATCGGTATGCGCAAGGTCTGGCACAGGCGCTGGCGTGTCCTGACGCCAGCCTCGGCTCCGCAACGCCGTTGGCGGCCATCGCATCTGCCCGGCATGAAACCCAATATTCCCGATTATTCCGCTCCTGAGGAGAAAAAATGAGTAACAACAAGCATCCCCTGCGCGTGGGCGTTGGCGGCCCGGTTGGCTCCGGCAAAACGGCGCTGCTGGAAGCGTTATGCAAAGCCATGCGCAGCAGCTATCAACTGGCGGTGGTAACCAACGATATCTATACCAAAGAAGATCAGCGCATTCTCACCGAGGCAGGCGCCCTGGAGCCAGACAGGATCGTCGGCGTGGAAACCGGCGGTTGCCCGCATACCGCTATCCGTGAAGATGCGTCGATGAATCTGGCCGCCGTAGAGGCGCTGAGCGAGAAATTCGGCAATCTGGATCTGATTTTTGTGGAAAGCGGCGGCGATAACCTGAGCGCCACCTTCAGCCCGGAATTAGCGGATCTGACGATCTATGTGATCGACGTTGCCGAAGGTGAGAAGATCCCGCGTAAGGGTGGCCCGGGGATCACCAAATCTGATTTTCTGGTGATCAATAAAACCGATCTGGCCCCTTACGTGGGCGCCTCGCTGGAGGTGATGGAGCGCGATACCCTACGCATGCGCGGCGAGCGTCCGTGGACGTTTAGTAATTTAAAATCCGGAGAGGGTCTGGAAAAAATTATCGCGTTTCTGGAAGAGAAAGGGATGCTACGGGAGTAGAGTATTGCCCGGTGGCGCTACGCTTACCGGGCCTACAATATTATGTGCTTATGCCGCCGGTAATTCCGCCAGCGGCCAGCGAGGACGCACGGTCACGCCAAGATCCGCCGTTGCACCCGCTTTAAAACGCACCATGCCCGCGTAGGCGATCATCGCCCCGTTATCGGTGCAAAATTCCGGACGCGCGTAAAACACTTCGCCACGACGCTTTTGCATCATCTCGGCCAGTTTTGCGCGCAGCGTACGGTTAGCGCTCACGCCCCCCGCCATCACCAGACGTTTAAAACCGGTTTGATCCAGCGCGCGTTTACACTTGATCATCAGCGTATCAACCACAGCATCTTCAAACGCACGGGCGATATCTGCACGCGTCTGATCGTCATTTTCGTTATTACGAATGGTATTCGCGGCGAAGGTTTTCAGGCCGGAGAAGCTGAAATCCAGACCCGGACGGTCGGTCATCGGGCGCGGGAAGACAAAGCGTTTTTCAACGCCTTGCGATGCAAGCTTTGACAACATTGGGCCGCCAGGATAATCCAGCCCCAGCAGCTTGGCCGTTTTATCGAACGCTTCACCAGCGGCATCATCTATCGATTCACCCAGTAATTCATACTGCCCAATACCGGTGACGCTGATCAGCTGCGTGTGACCGCCGGAAACCAGCAGCGCAACGAACGGGAAAGCAGGGGGATTATCTTCCAGCATCGGCGCCAGCAGATGCCCTTCCATATGGTGCACAGGAATTGCCGGTACGCCCCAGGCGAACGCCAGCGAACGTCCTACGGTTGCGCCGACCAGCAGCGCGCCAACCAGACCAGGACCTGCGGTATACGCCACCGCATCAATCTCTTTTGCCGTCAGTCCCGCTTCTTTCAGCGCGGCCTGGATCAGCGGTACGGTTTTACGTACGTGATCGCGCGAGGCCAGTTCTGGCACTACGCCGCCGTAGTCAGCGTGTAATTTCACCTGACTATACAATTGGTTGGCTAAAAGACCTTTTTCATCGTCGTAAATGGCGATGCCGGTTTCATCGCAGGATGTTTCAATACCCAGTACACGCATGACTTGTTTTACCTCGCTCTATTACCGCGCAGTGTAGGACCAATGCGGGTTGATGTAAAACTTTGTTCGCCCCAGGAGTTCCGCTCGTGTATACTCCTTATCCTTATAAAAGTCCCTTTCAAAATCGCGTCGGTGCTTTACAAAGCAGCAGCAATTGCAGTAAAATTCCGCACCATTTTGAAATAAGCTGGCGTTGATGCCAGCGGCAAACCGAATTTATAAAGGTGAGAGTTACATGCCGGTAATTAAAGTACGTGAAAACGAGCCGTTCGACGTAGCACTGCGTCGCTTCAAGCGTTCATGCGAAAAAGCAGGTGTTCTGGCGGAAGTTCGTCGTCGTGAGTTCTATGAAAAACCGACTACTGAACGTAAGCGCGCTAAAGCTTCTGCTGTGAAACGTCACGCGAAGAAACTGGCTCGCGAAAACGCACGCCGTACTCGTCTGTACTAATCCATTGAGAGCCAAGGCTCTCAATTCAGACAGAGTTGTAGTTGTAAGGCCGTGCTTCCGGAAGGAATGCGCGGCTTGTTTTCGTTTATACGCGTCATCATTCAAGCTGCCTCTGCGTTGGCTGCAGTCGTTCCCTCCAGTCACGTACTGATGTACGCTCCTGAGGATTCGCTCCCTTGCCGTCTTGATGCATCTTGAATGATTTTGTGTATATAAGTCATAAAAAAATAAACGGGGCATATGGCTGGACGAATTCCACGCGTATTTATAAATGACCTGCTGGCAAGAACCGACATTGTCGATCTCATCGACGCGCGGGTAAAGCTGAAGAAGCAGGGCAAAAATTATCACGCGTGCTGTCCGTTCCATAACGAAAAAACCCCCTCTTTCACCGTAAACGGTGAGAAACAGTTTTATCACTGCTTTGGGTGTGGCGCACATGGCAACGCCGTCGACTTTCTCATGAACTACGACAAGCTCGAGTTTGTGGAAACCGTCGAAGAACTGGCCGCAATGCACAACCTTGAAGTGCCCTATGAAGCAGGCAGTGGCCCTAGTCAGATAGAGCGCCATCAACGGCAAAGCCTTTATCAATTGATGGACGGCCTGAACACTTTTTATCAACAGTCTTTGATGCAACCCGCCGCTACCCCCGCGCGCCAGTACCTGGAAAAGCGAGGATTAAGTAGCGACGTGATCACCCGTTTTGCTATTGGTTTTGCGCCCCCCGGCTGGGACAACGTCCTGAAACGGTTTGGCGGCAATGCTGAGAATCGTAAATCGCTGGTCGATGCGGGAATGTTGGTCACCAACGATCAGGGACGCAGTTACGATCGCTTCCGCGAACGGGTGATGTTCCCCATCCGCGACAAACGTGGTCGAGTCATTGGTTTTGGTGGACGCGTGCTGGGCGATGCCCTGCCGAAGTATCTCAACTCCCCGGAAACCGATATTTTCCATAAAGGTCGCCAGCTGTATGGCCTTTATGAAGCCCAGCAGGATAACGCCGATCCGCAGCGCCTGTTAGTGGTAGAAGGCTATATGGATGTGGTGGCGCTGGCGCAATACGGCATTAACTACGCTGTGGCATCCCTTGGGACGTCAACCACCGTCGATCACATCCAGTTGTTGTTCCGCGCGACGAACAACGTAATTTGCTGTTACGACGGTGACCGTGCCGGACGCGACGCAGCATGGCGCGCGCTGGAAACTGCACTGCCCTATATGACAGACGGGCGCCAGCTACGCTTTATGTTTTTACCTGACGGCGAAGACCCCGATACGCTGGTGCGTAAAGAAGGGAAAGAGGCCTTTGAAGCCCGGATGGAGCAGGCGCTGCCACTCTCCGCGTTTTTATTTAACAGCCTGATGCCACAGGTGGATTTGAGTACCCCAGACGGACGCGCACAGCTCAGCACGCTGGCATTACCGCTGATTACTCAGGTACCAGGCGAAACGTTACGCATTTATCTGCGACAGGAGTTGGGAAACAAGCTCGGCATTCTGGATGACAGTCAGCTTGAACGTTTAATGCCAAAACTGGCAGAAAATGGGGCTTCCCGCCCTGTTCCACAGCTAAAACGTACGACCATGCGTATACTTATAGGGTTGCTGGTACAGAACCCGGGTCTCGCCCCGCTGGTTCCGCCGTTAGGCGCACTGGATAGCAATAAGCTGCCTGGACTTGGCTTATTCAGAGAACTGGTCAACACTTGTCTGGCTCAGCCAGGTCTGACCACCGGACAACTTTTAGAACACTATCGTGGCACAAATGATGCTGCGACCCTTGAAAAACTGTCGATGTGGGACGATATAGCAGATAAAGATATCGCAGAAAAAACTTTCACCGACTCACTCAACCATATGTTTGATTCGATGCTTGAGCTGCGCCAGGAAGAGTTGATAGCTCGTGAGCGCACACACGGTTTAAGCAACGAAGAACGCCGGGAACTCTGGACGCTGAACCAGGAACTGGCCAAGAAATAACAGAAAGACAAAAGTATTTAACGGCTTAACTGCCGAATATCGCTCGGGAAGCCCCCGACAGCCGCACGGAGAGGCAGCGGCAAAATATAAGTATGCCCTCGTTTTGCCGTTGGCGGTTTTACCGCCCAACACCAATCAAACGAATTAAGTGTGGATACCGTCTTATGGAGCAAAACCCGCAGTCACAGCTGAAGCTACTTGTCCAACGTGGTAAGGAGCAAGGCTATCTGACCTATGCCGAGGTCAATGACCATCTGCCGGAAGATATCGTCGATTCAGATCAAATCGAAGACATCATCCAAATGATCAATGACATGGGTATTCAGGTGATGGAAGAAGCACCTGATGCCGATGATCTGCTGCTTGCTGAAACCTCCAACAGCACCGATGAAGACGCGGAAGAAGCGGCTGCCCAGGTTCTGTCCAGCGTTGAGTCCGAAATCGGTCGTACAACTGACCCGGTCCGCATGTACATGCGTGAAATGGGTACCGTTGAACTGTTAACCCGTGAAGGCGAAATCGACATCGCTAAACGCATCGAAGACGGGATTAACCAGGTTCAATGCTCCGTTGCCGAATACCCGGAAGCCATCACCTACCTGCTTGAGCAATACGATCGTGTAGAAGCTGAAGAAGCGCGTCTTTCCGATCTGATCACCGGCTTTGTCGATCCGAACGCGGAAGAAGACATGGCGCCAACGGCGACACACGTCGGTTCTGAGCTCTCTCAGGAAGAGATGGATGACGATGCAGACGAAGATGAAGAAGATGACGACGACAGCAGCGATGACGACAACAGCATCGACCCTGAATTAGCGCGTGAAAAATTCGGTGAACTGCGTACTCAGTACGAAATCACTCGCGACACCATCAAAGCGAAAGGCCGCAGCCATGCTGCCGCGCAGGAAGAAATTCAGAAGCTGTCTGAAGTGTTCAAACAGTTCCGCCTGGTGCCGAAGCAGTTCGACTACCTGGTAAACAGCATGCGCGTCATGATGGACCGCGTGCGTACTCAGGAACGTCTGATCATGAAGCTCTGCGTTGAGCAGTGCAAAATGCCGAAGAAAAACTTCATCACCCTGTTCACTGGCAACGAAACCAGCGAAACCTGGTTCAACGCGGCAATCGCGATGAACAAACCGTGGTCTGAAAAACTGCACGACGTGGCAGATGACGTTCACCGCGGACTGCAGAAACTGCAGCAGATTGAAGAAGAAACCGGCCTGACCATCGAGCAGGTTAAAGACATCAACCGTCGCATGTCCATCGGTGAAGCGAAAGCCCGCCGTGCGAAAAAAGAGATGGTTGAAGCGAACTTACGTCTGGTTATCTCTATCGCCAAGAAATACACCAACCGTGGTCTGCAGTTCCTGGATTTGATTCAGGAAGGTAACATCGGTCTGATGAAAGCGGTTGATAAGTTTGAATACCGTCGTGGTTACAAGTTCTCTACCTATGCAACCTGGTGGATCCGTCAGGCGATCACCCGCTCGATCGCGGATCAGGCACGTACCATCCGTATCCCGGTACATATGATTGAGACCATCAACAAGCTCAACCGTATCTCCCGTCAGATGCTGCAAGAGATGGGCCGCGAGCCGACGCCGGAAGAGCTGGCTGAACGCATGCTGATGCCGGAAGACAAGATCCGTAAAGTGCTGAAGATCGCTAAAGAGCCTATCTCCATGGAAACGCCGATCGGCGACGATGAAGATTCGCATCTGGGTGATTTCATCGAGGATACCACCCTCGAGCTGCCGCTGGATTCTGCTACCACCGAAAGCCTGCGTGCCGCAACGCACGACGTTCTGGCTGGCCTGACCGCCCGTGAAGCGAAAGTTCTGCGTATGCGTTTCGGTATCGATATGAATACCGACCACACGCTGGAAGAAGTCGGTAAACAGTTCGACGTTACCCGCGAACGTATCCGTCAGATCGAAGCAAAAGCGCTGCGTAAACTGCGGCACCCGAGCCGCTCTGAAGTGCTGCGTAGCTTCCTCGACGATTAATCTCGCCGCATAAGCATAAACGCCACCGCAAGGTGGCGTTTTTCTTTATAGTCCCCGCCTGGCCAGGGCGTCGTTCACTTCCCGATACGCCTCCACCAGTTTATCCAGCGTAATCCGGCTTAACCCGCTGGGATTCGGCAAAACCCATATTTTCGTCGCGCCAATAGTCAGCGTTTGTTTTCCCCACTGCGCCCCACGCTGGCTGAGGCCCTGCTCAAATGCCTGCTTCCCAAGGATTGCGAGTGCAGCAGGCTGATACTCTTCTATTTTCTCAATGAGCTTACGACCGCCGTTGCGCATCTCTTGTAGCTTCACTTCATTGGCTTGCACCGTCGGTCTGTCGACAAATTTAGTCACGCCACAACGGAAGTCCAGCAGGTGTTGTGCCTCTTCGGGTTTGAGCTGGCGATCGGTAAATCCCGCCTGATGGATGACCTTCCAGAAGCGATTAGCGGGATGTGCAAAGGGGAATCCTGTACCTGCGGAAGATAACCCCGGATTGATGCCGCAAAACACCACCCGCAGCCCCGGCGCCAGTATGTCCTTAACCATAATTACTCCCATCAATACATCAGAGGAACAAGTATAACGGACTGAAAATACATTGTTTATAAAAACAGCATCCGTACGCTTATGTCTGGATTGCAACGCGGAGTTACTTTATAATCCACCGCCACGGCCCCTTAGCTCAGTGGTTAGAGCAGGCGACTCATAATCGCTTGGTCGCTGGTTCAAGTCCAGCAGGGGCCACCAAATTTTAGCTTTATAATCATAAAGATATAAGGTAATGGAGAGATAGCCGACTAACCTATCTAGCCCGCCGTCCCTTTTTTGTCCCCTCATGTTTAAACCTGTCGAGTACACAAGGTAATTACTGCCTAATTTTTAGGCAGTAAATTGCGCATAAATTATTCTTCAAAAATTCTCCATAACAGGATTGAAGCTATCATGGCAAAATTTTACTCACTTATTAATAGCCCTTTGGATACCCTTTTAGCATTGATTGGTGTTGCTCTGTTTGAATCGCCACAGATAATCTAGACACTTCCGAGCTGTTGATAATACTGGTTTTCGTATTCTGTCGGTGACATCTGATCGCTTGAACCATGCCGACGCTTACTGTTATAAAACATTTCGATGTAATCAAAAATATCGCTACGGGCTTCTTCACGCGTTCCGTAGATCTTTTTCTTTATCCGTTCGCGTTTCAGTAGCTGGAAAAGCTCTCTGCAACCGCGTTATCATGACAGTTACCGCGACGGCTCATGCTACCTTCCAGACCGTGTGACTTCAGGGACGACTGCCACTCATGACTTGTGTATTGACTGCCCTGGTCTGAGTGAATCAGCACCTGTTTTTGGGGATTACGCCGCCATACAGCCATCAGCAGTGCGTTCAGAACAATATCTTTTGTCATCCGGGGTCGCATTGACCAGCCGATAACTTTGCGCGAGAACAGGTCAATAACTACGGCCAGATACAGCCAGCCTTCGTGGGTTCGGATTTAAGTTATGTCCGTTACCCAACGTTCATCCGGTGCTTCCGGGTTGAACTGTCGCTGGAGTCTGTTGGGTGTCACGATACTGGCTTAACCTTTACGCGCTCGTGAGCGTCGATACCCGACCTGAGCCTTTATCCCGGCACGCTTCATCAGCCGCCAGACTCTGTTCACTCCGCACTGTTGCCCGCTGTCCCGCAGGTCCAGATGGATCTTGCGATAGCCATAAACACAACCGGATTCCAGCCAGAACTGTTTGATCTGTCCCGTCAGTCTCAGATCTGCCTGGTGGCGCTGAGAATGCGGCTGCTGAAGCCAGGCGTAAAAACCACTGGGATGAACATCCAGCACCCAACAGAGCAGACGAACAAGCCAGCAACAGTAGTTGTCACGGATAAAGGCGTACCTCAGTCGGACAGCTTTGCGAAGTACGCCGCGGCTTTTTTTAATATGTCCCGTTCGTCAGTAACCCGCTTCAGCTCCTTCTGGAGTCGGCGGATCCCGGTCTGAGCATCTGACTGCTCTTTGTTGGTGGAAGAGTCCGGCCCGTACTTCTTTATCCAGGCATAAAGACTGTGGGTAGTGATATCGAGACGTGTTGCAACACTGGAAGCAGAATGGCCACGATCAACAACCTGTTTAACTGCTTCAATTTTAAACTCTTCAGGATAACGCTTACTGCTAATGTGCACCTCTCTTTAAGCCATTTTAAATGACTCCGAGTTGTCTGTTAAACTCGTGGCGATTCAAAATTCAGTGCCGCTGACCTGCTCGGCGCGCACTGCATCCCATTCCAGCTTATGGGCGGTAAGCCCGAGAAAGTCGGCTCAGTGGGTGATGTTGAGAAGGTGGCAAAGGTCTTTGTGCGTAACGAACTGACCCCGCTACAGGCGCGGTTTATGGAGTTTAACGAGTGGGCGGGTGAAGAGATTATCCGCTTCGAAAAATATACCCTCGGCGACAACGAGTAACCTCAAAACAGTCGCCGGCTTTACCCATACTGCACACAACGCCCTCAGCGCCACGACACGCCGTTACCGCTTAATCTCGCGTTACTCATCCACAACCAAAACAACACCACAGGGACGCGCTCAAACGCTCGAAAAATAAAATAAATACCTACCTCAGCGCGCAATGCTATCCTCGCCACGCCTGCCCGCTTTATGGGGCGGTTTTAATGCAGATGCATGACCACTCTGGATCTGCGCCAGCTCTGGCATTACACGTCCAGAACTAGCAAGCTTTGCGAATACACAACCATGCTTCTTATACATGCACAGCTAAAAACAGAAAATAACATAAAAAACCGGCATCAAGATGCCGGTTTAGTTCATATCATATCGTATCATGCTTGCACTACTGGCCTATAAATGTGCTGAAAATACTATTAAGTAAAACATCCATGATCATCGTTCTGCTGAAGCCCTGTTTAATTAGCTTTATCAAGGCGTCCCCCCCACACCATCCGCTTGTAATTTATTGCGAATAACTTAAATTTCTCAGGAAATTTTGACGCCAACATTATTGACTTTCTGTCTACATATGAATAAAAGGGCATTGATATCAAAATAGTTATCATAGAAGTTAAGATAAATGTAACAAACGCACCAACGGACGGCGACGCAATGTTTTTGTAAACCCAAAAACCAACTATAGATATAACAAATGGATGAAGCAAGTATATTGAAAATGACAACTTCCCAATAAACAAGACTACATTTTTGCTCATCCCCCTTAAACATCTCCCATTCACAAAGACAGAAGCAATAATCAAAAAAGAACCAAGCGATATTGTAAACTCAGGCCATTGTATGAATATACTGCATTGAAACTGAAGGTAGAGGTAAAATTCAACCAGATCTTTATATGCTGTGCTCGCCGGTCCATACCCAACAAGATAAAGGCCAATAAACAACATAAGAAGTGATATAAACTTGCTTAACCCTCCATTATTTTCACTAATCTCGAAGGTTGATAAAAACACACCAGAAAGGAAAAGCCCATAATAAATCACATTAATACTACCAGACAAAAACATGCAAACAAATGAAATAAACGACAACCAGCGAAGAATGGTCTTATTCTCACCAAACAGAGATATAAATCCGTATACCAATATAGAACCAAAAAACTCAATACCAATAGTCCACAGAACATAGTTATACTTTATATTACCAAAAAGCATAGCACCAAATGAAGCATCCCATATGGCAGACACTATATTTCCATCAAAACTAAACGCAGTCATTAACGGCATTGATGCTGCGGGGCTATCCTTATCCGGAAAAAATCCCAATAACATTATAAAATAGCAAATAATCACAGATGCTGCTACGGGAACCCCAAGCCTAATGTATCTCTTCAATGCTGATGCTTGTATATAGCGTATTTCGTTATTATTTTTTTGGCAACTCAGTGACAAAACCAACCCGCTCAAAACAAAGAATAAGCTAACAGCGGATCCCCCCTTATAGAAAAAAGTAAAAGGGCTATTGAATAAATTTTCTTGCCACTTGCTATCAAACATACTGCCAGAATGCACCGAAGGTATAAACATTAAAAATGAATGCGATAAAACGACAGCCATGGCTGCCACACCTCTTATCCCATCAAAGATTTTTACATTATTTTTCTCATTATCACTCATGCAAAAAACCTTTTATAATAAAAAAATGTCATTTCGATTAACGTATTGGTTATTATTGTGTTATACCTGAAAATCAACCTTTAAAACGCAGCATTATAGCACCTTAAGCCTGTTGTATGAATATCATTATTGTTTTGTTGACAGGAATGGTTCCGCTTACGCCCCACCTAACCTTCGGAGCACTGAGTCGTGCTCCTAATGAGGTTGGAATAAGGGGAGATTCAAAAAATAACTGACTATTCTATGCAGGCAACCTAACAACCAGTATACAACCTGTTTTTCCTCGTAACTTACTCAGCCTTTGTTAATCGTTCTTCTGCATGGGTTGCAGAGAAAACTAGCGAAAAGGAGTTATTTTTCATCAAGTTGCCTCTCACTATTTCTGCAATCAAATCAATGCGATTTTACAGTCCCTTTCTTGACAAGTACCTTCAGCACTCAGACGCGCAATCATTTCGACCCGCTCTATCATAACGTGCTCATTTAGCTCTCTATCCACACAACCGCCACCACGAGGTGGTGTGCAAACATACAGTGGTACATATTGGCAAAAGGTGTGAAAAAAATCACAGTTAAATCCACTCTATGTACATGATATGGATGAATATTAACGGTTACATGTTCTGACAGGAACTCATAATCGCTTGGTCGCTGGTTCAAGTCCAGCAGGGGCCACCAAACACAGCAAGGGCTGGCGAGAAATCGCAGGTCCTTTTTTTTGGGGTTCTTCCGTAGATGTTGGCACGAGCCAAAAGGATTCCTGCTGGAACAAATCAATATCTGTTCGCACCAGAATGTGAAATAAGAGCCGGGAAGAATACGGCAGGCGGGGCCTGAAGATATATTACGGGATGCCTCTGTCCAGCAACAAGCTGGTCACTGTCCCCCTCTGGACGTCGCCATCCAGAGATGGAAACGTCCGTTAGAGTTTGATTCGATAGTCAGCTCAAACTAGCTCTTTGAGCTGCTCCTGCATATAGGTTGAAAAATACTCTGGGTTCTTGATAAGGATGCGGTTACCGGAGGCCACTTTTTCTGCCCATCCGGCCACTTTTTTCGTGAACTCGGGATTCCATCCCTCCTGCTCACCCCGTGCCATCACAGCTTCCGGACTTGCTGGCACACCTAAGTCATGCAAATACTTTAAGATTCCCTTAGCGGTACTTTCATCCATTGAATGGGGTACTGACGCCGAAGTGTTCATACCACCAATAAAATCCAATGCTTTCTCAATTGCTGTTGGCATGCTCTTATCCTTAAAATTAACCACGTGAGAGACACATTTATACTATGTACCCAACTCCGCCGGGATATCAAAGAGAACATCACCTTTATTTGATTTACCCCGCAGCTAAACGCTTGCGGCGGCTGTTTTCTGCACGATTAATTCGCTATCCCGGCCAAAACCAGCCCGGTCGCTACCGCATTACGCGGCCCTTCGGTACCACGGATGTTGCCCTGTCCGGCAACCACGCCGTAATGCGCCAGCGCGTCGGTGATCATCTGCGGGATTTCGAAATCCAGCGAGGAGCCGCCCACCAGCACCACAAAAGTCATATCGCGAATAGAGCCGCCGGGTGACACCTGGCGTAAAGCGCGCAGGCAGTTGGTCACAAAAACTTTCTCTTTGGCCTGTCGGCGCACCAACCGAATTTTTTCCAGCGAGGTCTGGTTATCTACGGGGATCAGCTCGCCGTTTTTCAGATAAACGACTTTGGCAAACACTGACGGACTGAGCGGTTCGCGAAAAAACTCCACCGCGCCGTTCTCGTGGCGAATGCTGAACAGGCTCTCCACTTTTGCCAGCGGGTATTTTTTAATTTCCTCCGCCAGAAACGGATCGCTTAAGCCCAGCTCGGTTTGAATCAACAGGCTGACCATATTTCCCGCGCCAGCCAGATGGACCGCTTTCACAACGCCATCGCTATTGATAATGGCGGCATCGGTGGAGCCTGCGCCTAAATCGAGGATCGCCAGCGGTGCAGCACATCCGGGCGTTGTTAACGCACCGGCGACAGCCATGTTGGCCTCCACGCCGCCGACTTCAACCGGGATGTTTAACCGGACGCTCAGCTCACTGGCGATGGCCTGCATCTGTAAGCGATCGGATTTCACCATCGCCGCAATGCCAACGGCGTTCTCCATTGAACACTCCCCGGCAATACCGCCCTGCACCTTGCGGGGAATAAACGTATCCACCGCCAACAGATCCTGAATATACACCGCGTTCATGTCGTGACCGGTCAGCGAGGCCATCACCTTACGCACTCGCTCCAGCATGCCGCCTGCATGCGTACCTGCTTCACCACGAATATCGCACACGGGCGCACAGGTGCTCATCGCCTGCATAATGGCCTGTGCGCCTTGCGCTACGTCGGCTTCACCGCCACGCTTTTCGCCGCGGATAAAGATCTTACCCGCCGGGATCACCCTTGAGCGCACATCACCCTGCGGGGTTTTCAGCATCACGGCGGAACGGTTGCCAATTAGCGCCCTGGCGATGGGGACGATGGTTTGCGTTTCCTCGGGCGTCAGGGTAAAGAAGGTCGCGATGCCGTAAGGATTCGACAGCACACGCACCACCTGTCCTGGGGCCGCCACTTCCACCGCCGCCAGCACACCTTCCGGCACCTTCTCCAGCAGGGTGACTTCATCTACCACCGGCATTGTTCGACGCAGGCGATTGTTCACCAGCACGCCATCATCTTTTTTCAGGATCGCCGCCACCACGTTGACCCCGCGATCCAGCGCCTCATTGATATACCAAACCGCCTCGAGGAAATCCCTCTCCTCACCGACCAGCGGGATCCAGCCCTGGGTAAACCGATCTTCACTCAACGCCGCCAGCTTCTCCACGGCGATGGTGGTTCCCATTCCCACGCCAACGCCGCCGGGCGTTTGCGGGTTATGCCCAATCATTGTTGATTCGGTAATGATGGTTTCAGTGATGGTTTCCATCGCCACATCGCCAATCACCGGTGCTGCCTCGTTGATGCAGATTTTCGCCACGTCCTGAAGCGACCACGGGGTGTTATTCAGCGCCTGCTGCAGGGAGGCCACCACCCCGGCAATATTGTCCCGTGTACCTTTCATACCGGTCGTGGCGACAATCCCGCTGGCGATAAACCGGCCATGCTGCGCCAACGCCACTTCGGTGGTGGCGTTGCCGATATCAATCCCTGCAATTAACGGCATACAACCTCCGTCACTGGCTGCCTTTACGCAGCTTGTTTCTCTGCTGATACACCTCTGCCGACTCGCGGACAAACCCGGCGTTCACCGTGGCATGCCAGGTATGTTCCAGTTCATCGGCAATGGCCTGAAGCTCGGCGAACGAAGAACGAAACGGCCGCAGCGCGTTGTAAATTTCAAGAATACGGGCATCCGGGATTGCTATAAGCTCCGCCGCACGACGGAAATTACGCGCCACGGCGTGACGCTGCATCTGTTCGGCAATCTGCGCCTGGTACTCCAGCGTTTGCTGAGAAATACGCACATCCTGCGGACCTACACGGCCCGCCAGCACATTCTCAAGGGTAATCTCGGTTAGCGGTTTGCCGGTAGGAGTCTGGATTTTCTCCGGGCAGCGGGTCGCTAATGGATAATCCTGCGCGGTCATGATGTTGTCGTTCATGGTCATTCCCTTACGAGTGCAATATGCAGCGTGACAGGCGCAGCATCCTGCACCACGTGTTTGGTTTCTTTGATATGAAACAGCGCGGCCTTGGCCATAAATTTGGGGCGTACCATCTGGTCATTAACCACTGGCACTGGCGAAGGCGACTCTTTACGTGCATAGCGCGCGGCGTTTTTACCAATCTGGCGATAGGTTTCCAGCGTCAGCAGCGGAGCCTGAGAGAACAGCTCAAGGTTGCTCAGAGGCAGCAGATCGCGCTGATGAATCACCGTGGTTCCTTTCGACTGGATACCAATCCCGATGCCAGAACCGCTGAGATTTGCCGCATCCCATGCCATAAATGAAACATCCGAGGTGCGCAGAATCCTCACCACCCGAGCATGCAGGCCCTCTTCTTCAATGCCGGCAACCAGTTCTTTCAAAATCGCTTTGTGCGGCATATCAATCAATGTTTTGTGCTGATACTTATCAAAGGCCGGGCCGACGCCTATCACGACTTCATCCACGCGTTCGTCCGCTTTAGCCGCCTCGCCTTCGCTCACCTGCAAGGTGAAAACCGGCTTACGTTCAGTTGTGCATTCCACTGTGTACCGCCTTATTCGATCGAGCCGGGCTGAACCACGCCCGCAATATTTTTAATTTCCGCCCAACGTTCGGCAGAGATGCGATAGCCGGTGCCGGGTCCCTGATAATCGTTGATGTCATTAACGGCGCTGACGACGTCGAACTGACGATCCAGAATGGCCGACGTTTGCAGATAATCACCAGTAACACGCTGCCTCAGCATGTTGAGGATATTACTGGCGATGTCTTCGAAGCCGCTGGAACTCAACGCGCCGACGATATCCAGCCCGGTGATATTGCTTTTCATCATCTCTTCCACGGCAGCCAAATCTTCCACCACATTGCGCGCGGGCATATCTTTGCTGCCGTGAGCGTAAGTGGCGGCGTCCACCTCTTCATCGCTAATCAGCGGCAGGCCCAGTTCGCGGAACACCGCCTGAATGGCGCGCGCGGCCTTATTGCGGATGGCGATTGTCTCCTCTTCCGTGACCGGACGCAGGCCCCCGTCAACCATCAGATCGCGTTGCAGAATGTTGTAATCATCGAAGTCTTCAGCGTCGAAGTTCGACCCGGCAAACATGTTGTCGTAGTTCGGTACCGCGCTATAGCCGGAGAAGATAAAGTCGGTGCCCGGCAGCATCTGCATCAGGGTGCGGGCAGTACGACGAATATCGGAGTGGGAAAAGGTCTGGTCATTGGCGGAGGCCACTTCAAGGTCGAGCATCGAGGCAATCAGGTTTTCCGCCAGCACCGCGCGAATCCCCGACGGCACAGCGCCGGTCATGCCGATACAGCTGACCGCACCGTTTTGTAACCCCTGTACGCCCGCGCCTTTGGTGATAAAAATGCAACGCGACTCCAGATAAAGCATCGATTTACTTTCGGAATAGCCCATCAGCGCTTCCGAACCGGTGCCGGAGGTGTAGCGCATCTTCAGACCACGAGAAGCATACGCCGAGGCAAGAAACGCTTTTGACCACGGCGTATCATCGCCATCGGTAAACACCGACTCCGTGCCATATACCGACACCGTTTCGGCGTAGCTGGTTAGCCCGCGCATTCCCAGTTCCAGTTCCGTGGCCTCTTCAACGGAGCATTGCGTCAGCACGCCGGGGCGACCGCATTGGGACCCCACCAGCAGCGCCAGGGCGTTAAACGGCGCATAGCGGGCGATCCCGACCGTTGTTTCCTGTTCGGAAAAACCACGGATCCCCGCTTCAGCAGCGTCGGCAGCAATCTGTACCGGGTTATCTTTCAGGTTGGTCACGTGGCACTGATTGGAGGGGGTGCGTCTGGCGCGCATTTTTTGCAGCGCCATCATCATCTCCACCACGTTCATTTGCGCCATCACCTCCACCGCTTTCGCCGGGGTGATGGCAGTCGTAATGGCAATGATCTCTTCCCGACTGACGTGGATATCCACCAGCATTCTGGCGATCTCCAGCGCGTCGAGCTGCATGGCGCGCTCGGCCTCGGGCACGTTAATCGCGTAATCGGCAATGAACCGGTCAATCATGTCGAACTCGGCGCGGCTCTTGCCGTCCAGCTCAACAATACGACCATTTTCCACCTTCACCGACGAAGCCGGATCGTAAGGGCTTTCCATTGCGATCAGCCCCTCTTCAGGCCATTCGCCAATTAGCCCATCCTGATTTACAGGCCGCTGGGCAAGCACTTCGAATCGTTTTGATCTTCTCATAGTTTATGGACTCAAAAGATAAAAAATAGGGACGCCGGGCCGTATTGCCGGGGACACAACACCCGGCATTCGCCTTTCATCAGCAATAGCCGAACTCTAAATGAGCAGGACAATAAAAAAATAAAAATAATTTCGTTCCAATTTGGTACGTAATAAAAACCCATCGTTTCATATTGAAACGCGGCTCAGGAATATTCACCGTGAATTGTGACGAGGTTAAATGATCATTATCAATAAACGCCACAACAGGAAACTGAACGTAATATTTTTGAAATCCCTACCCTATTGACTTAATAACGCGGGGCGAGAAAATAAGATAAAGCCAATGATAAAAATAGCTGTTGCGCGATATTTTCGTGACCTCAGCCCTACAACCTTTTCAGGAGAGAATGTGAATAAGAGCCAACAAATCGCCACCATTACGCTGGCGGCTGCAAAGAAAATGGCGCAGGCCGTCGAGGCTAAAGCGCTTGAAATCAACGTTCCGGTGGTATTTTCCGTGGTGGATCACGGCGGGAACACGCTGCTAATGCAACGTATGGACGACGCGTTTGTCACCAGCTGTGATATCTCTCTTAATAAAGCTTATACCGCCTGCTGCCTGCGACAGGGTACCCATGAAATTACCGATGCGGTACAACCAGGTGCCTCTCTATATGGCTTGCAGCTCACCAATCAACAACGAATTGTTATTTTTGGCGGCGGTTTACCTGTCATATTAAACGGCAAATTAATCGGTGCCGTTGGCGTAAGTGGCGGTACCGTCGAACAAGACAGATTATTAGCAGAAACCGCATTGAATTGTTTCTCTGAATTATAATTTAAATCTAAGAAGGTATATTATGAGCTATCGTATGTTTGATTACCTGGTGCCAAATGTGAACTTCTTTGGCCCCAATGCTATTTCCGTGGTCGGCGAACGCTGTAAACTGTTGGGCGGTAAAAAAGCGCTGCTGGTCACTGATAAAGGTCTGCGGGCGATTAAAGACGGCGCGGTAGATAAAACCCTCACACATCTGCGTGAAGCCGGTATTGACGTCGTGGTTTTTGACGGCGTTGAGCCAAACCCCAAAGACACCAACGTGCGCGACGGCCTGGAGGTCTTTCGGAAAGAGCATTGCGACATCATCGTTACCGTTGGCGGCGGTAGCCCGCATGACTGCGGTAAAGGCATCGGTATCGCCGCGACTCACGAAGGGGATCTCTACAGCTATGCCGGGATTGAAACCCTGACCAACCCGCTGCCGCCGATCGTTGCGGTGAATACCACCGCCGGGACCGCCAGCGAAGTCACCCGCCACTGCGTGCTGACCAATACCAAAACCAAAGTGAAGTTTGTGATTGTCAGCTGGCGCAACCTGCCGTCGGTCTCTATTAACGATCCGCTGCTGATGCTCGGCAAGCCAGCCCCACTGACTGCGGCCACCGGGATGGACGCCCTGACCCACGCCGTGGAAGCCTACATTTCCAAAGATGCCAACCCGGTCACCGACGCTGCCGCTATCCAGGCGATCCGCCTGATCGCCCGTAACTTGCGTCAGGCCGTGGCGCTGGGCAGCAACCTGAAAGCTCGCGAGAACATGGCCTACGCCTCCCTGCTGGCGGGTATGGCCTTCAACAACGCCAACCTCGGCTACGTTCACGCGATGGCGCATCAGCTTGGCGGTCTTTACGACATGCCGCACGGCGTGGCGAATGCCGTACTGCTGCCGCACGTGGCACGCTATAACCTGATCGCTAACCCGGAAAAATTTGCCGACATCGCAGAGTTTATGGGCGAGAACACGGACGGACTCTCCACCATGGATGCCGCCGAGCTGGCCATTCATGCTATTGCCCGCCTCTCCGCCGACATCGGTATTCCGCAGCATCTGCGCGATCTGGGCGTCAAAGAAGCCGATTTCCCGTATATGGCGGAAATGGCACTGAAGGACGGTAACGCCTTCTCCAACCCGCGCAAAGGGAACGAGAAAGAAATTGCCGAGATCTTCCGTCAGGCATTCTGATAACGCAGGGGGCGCAATGTTACTTTCATCACCGGGCGTACACCTGTTTTATCACTCACGCTGGCAGGGTACTCGCGTGCTTGACGAGTTGTGCTGGGGGCTGGAAGAGCAAGGCGTTCCCTGCCGGGCAATCTGTTGCGACGATCATGACTGCGCGCTGGCGCTCGGCAAACTGGCGGCCAAAAGTTCGGCGCTGCGCGTGGGTCTCGGTCTCAACGCCACCGGTGATATTGCCTTAACCCATGCCCAGTTGCCCGAGGATCGGGCGCTGGTCTGCGGGCATACCCGCGCCGGGACAGCACAGATCCGCACGCTCGGCGCCAATGCCGGTCAACTGGTTAAAGTTCTTCCCTTCAGCGAGATAAAATAAATGTACCGCATCTATACCCGAACCGGTGATAACGGCACGACCGCGCTGTTTGGCGGCAGCCGTATCGATAAAGACGACATCCGCGTTGAGGCCTACGGCACGGTGGATGAACTGATTTCCCAGCTTGGCGTCTGCTATGCCAGCACGCGGCAGGCCGAGCTACGCCAGGAATTGCACGCTATGCAGAAGATGCTGTTCGTACTGGGGGCGGAACTCGCCAGCGATCAGAAAGGACTCACACGCTTAAAACAGCGTATTGGCGAAGAGGATATTCAGGCGCTGGAGCAGCTTATTGACCGCAATATGGCGCAAAGCGGCCCGCTCAAAGAGTTTGTTATTCCGGGGAAAAATCTGGCATCGGCACAGCTGCACGTTGCGCGAACCCTGACGCGTCGGCTGGAGCGGATCCTCATCGCGATGGGCAGAACGCTGACGTTACGCGATGAGGCCAGGCGCTATATCAACCGGCTGTCGGATGCGCTGTTCTCGATGGCCAGAATCGAAGAAACTACTCCAGATGTTTGCGCTTAAACTGGCTGGCATCAATGTCGTACTGCTTCATCTTACGCCACAAGGTGGTGCGACCAATATTCAGCAGTTGCGACATCTCCTGAACACGCCCACTGGTCACGCGGGCGGCATGGATAATCGCCTCTTTCTCGATGGCGGTAAAGGTCAGGCTGGCGGGCAGCAGTGAAGATGCCGTCTCCAGACCCGGGCGTTCGGCAAACAGATAATCCGGCAGATTGCTCAGCCGAATATGGCCGTTATCGCTGCTGATGGCGATGTTTTCAATAATGCTGTTCAGCTCAAAATCATTACCCGGCCACGAATAGGCCACCAGTTGTGCCAACGCGTCGTCGTCGATCTTCAGGCTGGATGAAAAGCGTTTTTTCAGGCTATTCAACCGCGTATAAATCAGCGATGGAATACTGTTACGCCGCGCCCGCAGCGGCGGGATTACGATCTCAAAAGAGTGCAGCGCGTAATACAACTGACGGCTAAAGCGGTTTTGCTCCACCAGATTCGCGAGATCAACCGTGGTGGTGGCGATCACTTTGACATCCACCGGAATCAGCCGCCGGGCATCCAGGCGGGTTAAAACGCCCTGCTTGATCACCTGCAGCAGCGCGGATTGTAACTCCGGCGCCAGATATTCAATTTTTTCCAGAAACAGCGTGCCGCCGTTCGCCAGTTCAAGACGGCTCAGCCGCCCGTTTTCATCATCAGTGGGCGCACTGCCCATAAAATCCTGCCCCAGTACGCTGTTGGCATACAGCTGGCAGTTCACGGCGATATACGGCCCGCTGGCGCGTTCGCTTTCATTGTGAATGGCCTGACTCAGTAGCTCTTTACCGACGCCCTCTTCCCCGCACAGCAGGATCGGGAAACTTCCCCTCGCCGCCTGACGACCAAAGTGGATCAAACGTCGGGTTTCTGGATCGTCTGTCGACATCTGCTCAAAGGTGTGGCTCACCTTGCCGAGCTGGCTGGTCATCAGTTGACGCATTTGCTCCACCGGATGCAGCAGCAGGATAAAGCTGTTGCCCTGCTCTTCAACAATCGGTTTCAGGGTGATGACGGCATCAACAAACTGGTGCTGGCTTTCAAAGGTGACTTCGACATGATTCAGGCCGCGGGCATGTTTGATCGCCCGACGCAGCAGCATGGGGAGATTGAGCAGGTCGTTAATATTCTTCCCCTGGCTGGCCTGCGCGTCGAGATGCAAAAGCAGCGCCGCGCGCGCATTGAGGAACTGCAATACGCCCTGTTCGTTCCAGGCCATCACGCCATCATCCATACTCTCCAGCAGCCCGTACATCTGGTTCAGATGGCGGTTGGATTCAGCCAGCAGGCTGTCAGTCAGCAATGAGTTGCCGACTTCTCTGGCAATCGCCAGCGTCAGGGATAAATCAGAAACGCACTCATGCTCTACCAGACAGCACAGCGAGATGGAGCCAAACAGTCGACCATGGTTATCGAATACTGGCGTAGAGCAGAACGACCACGGATGCAACGCCTGTTTAAAGTGCTGATCGCCAGAGGTTTTTGTCGGTTGCCCCGGCATCGTCGCCAGCGACAACGCGCAGCTGCCAATAATGCTTTCCGCACAGTAACTGCCGTCGCGAAAACCGAGCTCCGCCAGTTGCTCCACCGTCTGCGGATCGCCGCAACGGCTGAGAATACAGGCCGATTCATCCAGAATTAACAGCGCGCACGGACGGCCGTCCATAAACTCCCAGGCATCTTCCAGCGCGGCCTGAGCAATCGTCAGCAGCGCTGTTTTGCGACGACAGATCGACTCAAAGGTCAGGCCCTGCGCCTGATGCGGCGCCTGCCAGGTTTCCCGCTGCATAAACTTGCTGCAACGATGCCATGACTGGGCAATGACCGAAGAGACTTCCTTCCCAATGTCCTGAGTGTGCGTCGTCATATCCCTTTCCGCTGTTTTACCATAGACAACCCCTCCGGCAGAGACTGTCAGAGGGGGGAGAAGATGCCGGATAAAAACTTACCGACGACTGATTAACGCGCCAGCCACTGCTGTCCCAGCAGGTCTGCCGTCAGTATCGCGGCATGTACGCTTTCAGGCGTCACCGAGAACGGCATATTGTGGATGGTTTCACCTTCTGCGCAGGTCGCTTTGGCCACGGCCATGATCTTGCCGTCAATGTCGTCTTTCACGCCCATTTCCGCTAACGTTACCGGCAGGCCTACTTTCTGACAGAAATTCAGCACGGTTTCGATCTCTTCCATCGGGCTGTTTTGCAGCACCAGCTGCGCCAGCGTACCAAAGGCGACTTTTTCACCGTGGTACAAATGGTGACACTCTTCCAGAATCGTAAAACCGTTGTGGATAGCATGCGCCCCTGCAAGACCGCTGCTTTCAAAGCCGATGCCGCTGAGGTAAGTGTTCGCTTCGACAATACGCTCCAGCGCATCAGTCACCACGCCAGCCTGCGCGGCAAAGCGTGCCTTTTCGCCTTCCGCCAGCAGGGTATCATAGCACAGGCGCGCCAGGCTCAGCGCCGCTACGGTGGACTGTCCGCCCGCCATGCTGGTCGCTCTGGCGTCATAACAGGCTTTCGCTTCAAACCAGGTTGAGAGCGCATCGCCCATCCCGGCCACCAGCAGGCGTACCGGCGCTTTGGCAATGATTGCGGTGTCCATCACCACCATATCCGGGTTTTTCGGGTAGATCAGATACTCTTCAAACTCACCGGCTTCGGTATAGATAACGGACAGCGCGCTGGTTGGCGCATCGGTAGAGGCGATAGTAGGGATCACCACCACCGGTAGCTTCTGGTAGTAACCAATCGCTTTGGCGGTATCCAACGTTTTCCCGCCGCCAATCCCAACCACGCCGCGGCAACCGTGCTGTTTCAGAATGGCAATCAGGCGATTAATTTCAATATGGCTGCATTCACCGTTGAAGCGTTCCGCGTGGCAGCTAATGTCGTGGCTGTGCAGGCCATTGAGTACCTTCTCTCCCGCCAGCTTCATCACGAAGTCATCCGCAATCACGAAAAAGCTGTCCGCCAGATTTTTAGCGTATTGACCAAATAAGGTGGAAGCGTCAGGGCCCTGGAGATATTTGGCTGGAGATTGAATAACTTTTAGCATTCCTTTCATCCTCAAATAAGTACATGTTTTTACATGGTGAGCCCTGGCGTTAACCTGTTTGGCCTGTTGCTGTCGGCAAAAACAGGTGGTACCGGAGCGATGCAATAACTGTATGGCGAGGCGTGAACAAAAAAATCTTTCGTCATTTTGTTCTGATATGAAACAGATAAAAACGACGCACGTTCCATTCTGGAACACTTATCCACAAAAATGATAAGGTTTGCGATCCCGATCCGTTCATTTACCCCCAAATCTCCGGCAAACACGAAGCTCAGTTCCTCTTTTACTCATGCAGTTGAATTAAAACCGGCAAAAAAAGGCTGGCTGCGCCGTATGAGCGGCGCTGATCGCAGGAGAAAAAAGTCGAGCGAGCTCGCATTATGATCATTCCCCGCTTTTTTAAGTTTCATTTCGGAACAAAAAACAGCATCAACGTTCCGTAATGAAACTCATTTTAGCGTTGTTTTTTTCCACGCTGACTTCGCCAGAATCTCTTCATTGCCTCCGCACCATGATCCTACATTCGGGGGTTTGTCTTTCACTCAACCTCGAGGAGCCGTTATGTCTCAATTCTTTTTTAACCAACGCACCCATCTCGTGAGCGACGTCATCGACGGGGCGATTATCGCCAGCCCATGGAATAACCTGGCGCGTCTGGAAAGCGATCCGGCCATTCGCATCGTGGTCCGTCGTGACCTTAATAAAAATAACGTAGCGGTCATTTCCGGCGGCGGTTCGGGACACGAACCCGCGCACGTTGGGTTTATCGGTAAAGGCATGCTAACCGCTGCGGTCTGCGGCGACGTTTTCGCCTCCCCGAGCGTGGATGCAGTACTGACCGCCATTCAGGCGGTGACCGGTGAGGCTGGCTGTTTGTTGATTGTGAAAAACTACACCGGTGACCGTCTTAATTTCGGTCTCGCCGCCGAGAAGGCGCGTCGCCTTGGCTATAACGTTGAAATGCTGATTGTCGGCGACGACATCTCCCTGCCGGATAACAAACACCCACGTGGCATTGCGGGAACTATCCTGGTGCATAAAATCGCAGGCTATTTTGCCGAACGCGGCTATAACCTCGCCACCGTCCTGCGTGAAGCGCAGTACGCAGCCAGCAACACCTTTAGCCTGGGCGTAGCTCTTTCCAGCTGTCATCTGCCGCAAGAAACCGACGCAGCCCCTCGTCATCATCCGGGTCATGCGGAGCTGGGTATGGGCATTCACGGCGAACCAGGCGCATCGGTTATCGACACCCAAAACAGTGCGCAAGTGGTGAACCTGATGGTGGATAAACTGCTGGCCGCCCTGCCTGAAACCGGTCGTCTGGCGGTGATGATTAATAATCTTGGCGGCGTTTCCGTGGCCGAAATGGCCATCATCACCCGCGAACTCGCCAGCAGCCCGCTGCACTCGCGTATCGACTGGCTAATTGGCCCGGCCTCGCTGGTCACTGCG
Organism: Citrobacter sp. 21OH12SH02A-Citro; assembly: GCF_027919895.1. Classification (NCBI taxonomy): domain Bacteria; kingdom Pseudomonadati; phylum Pseudomonadota; class Gammaproteobacteria; order Enterobacterales; family Enterobacteriaceae; genus Citrobacter; species Citrobacter sp. 21OH12SH02A-Citro. The sequence goes on along the minus strand of NZ_CP114801.1, from coordinate 658,348 downwards.
CTGGATATGAAAGGCTTCTCACTGACGGCCATCGTGCTGGAAGAGAGCATCGAAAAAGCACTGCTCACCGAAGTGGAAACCAGCAACTGGCCGACGCCGGTCCCACCGCGTGAAATCAGCTGCGTAGCGTCATCTCAGCGTAGCGCCCGCGTGGAATTCCAGCCTTCGGCAAACGCCCTGGTGGCCGGGGTTGTGGAGCTGGTCACCGCAACCCTTTCCGATCTGGAGACTCATCTGAATGCGCTGGACGCCAAAGTCGGCGATGGCGATACCGGTTCGACCTTTGCCGCCGGCGCGCGTGAAATTGCCAGCATGCTGAATCGCCAGCAGCTGCCGCTGGATAACCTTGCCACGCTGTTCGCGCTGATTGGCGAACGTCTGACCGTGGTGATGGGCGGTTCCAGCGGTGTGCTGATGTCAATCTTCTTTACCGCCGCCGGGCAGAAACTGGAACAGGGCGCTAACGTTGTCGAAGCGCTAAATACGGGGCTGGCGCAGATGAAGTTCTACGGCGGCGCAGACGAAGGCGATCGCACGATGATTGATGCGCTGCAACCGGCCCTGACTTCGCTGCTCACACAGCCGAAAAATCTGCAGGCCGCATTCGACGCCGCGCAAGCGGGAGCCGAACGAACCTGTTTGTCGAGCAAAGCCAATGCGGGTCGCGCATCGTATCTGAGCAGCGAAAGCCTGCTCGGAAACATGGACCCCGGCGCGCACGCCGTAGCGATGGTGTTTAAAGCGCTGGCAGAGAGTGAGCTGGGCTAAGATGTAACAAGGAGCGCTTCTCAGGTATTTACTGCCTGATGGCGCTTCGCTTATCAGGCAGAACGTTAACGATAAACGCGGATCCCGCCCTCTACGCCGCGACTAAACAGCACCTGCCAAAGTTCAATATCTCTGGCGCGGAAAGCCCCGGCGCAGGCGCATAAATAGTAGTTAAACATTCTTCTGAAGGTGGCGGAATAACGTGATGACAGCTCCGGCCACGCTTGATTAAAGCGCTCGTGCCACGCCATCAGCGTTTTATCGTAATCGCTGCCAAAGTTATGCCAGTCTTCCATCACAAACCGTGATTCGCTGGCTTCGGCAATATGGGAGATCGCCGGTAAGCAGCCGTTCGGGAAAATGTATTTATTGATCCACGGATCGACGCTCATCCCTTTTTTATTGCTACCAATGGTGTGTAGCAGGAACAGTCCGTCCGGTTTTAAACAACGGTCGGCGATGCTGAAATAGGTGTCGTAGTTTTTTGGCCCGACGTGTTCAAACATCCCCACGGAGACAATGCGATCGTAGTGTTTATCGAGGTCGCGATAATCCTGCAGCAGAATCTTAACGTCCAGTCCTTCACAGCGCTGCTGCGCCATTTTTTGCTGCTCTTTGGAAATGGTGACGCCTTCCACCGCCACGCCATAATGACGCGCCGCATATTCCGCCAGCCCGCCCCAGCCACAACCAATATCGAGTAAACGCATGCCCGGTTTCAGTTGTAGCTTCTCACAGATCATTTTTAATTTGGCATTTTGCGCATCGTCTAGTGTGGTTGCGTCTTTCCAGTAAGCGCAGGAATATTGCATATGCGGATCAAGCATCAGTGCAAAGAGATCGTTACCAATATCATAATGTTCTTTGCCAACAATCCACGCGCGGCTCCGCGACTGCAAATTAAACAGGCGTGCGCTGGCAATACGTAAAATATCTTTCAGGTTACCCGGCATCTGCTGGTCAAGTTTTGCTTTCAGGATTTTGCAGAACAGAATATCGAGTCGCTCGCAGTCCCACCAGCCTTCCATATAGCTTTCACCAAGCCCTAACGAGCCTTGTTGCAGTACCCGTTTAAAGAAACCGGCATGATGAAGTTGAATGTCCCAGGTACGGGAGCCATTAATCCTGATATCCGCTTGCGAAAGCAGCTCTTTTCCCATTCGGGTCCAGTTATCATTTGTTTCATTGACGATGACAGCATCTGAACAAAGCGAGTTCATGGTATTTACCAAAGGTGGGCTAAAAATTCTTACGCAAGATTATTATGGAAAAAAGAGTGTATGTATTATGATCCGCGGACAAGATCTATCGAGCAGCGGACACACCATCGGGAGCATTGACGATCTATTTATGGAAACTCTCGTGCAAAAACAGTGGAACTCCTTCCCGGATAACTCCATGACGGAACTGCCGCAGGATGTTTACTTTCGCTCGTATGTCCTGGAAGCCAATCATCATGTTCCACAGCATTCACACTCTTTTATGCAGTTTCATTTCGCCCGCAAAGGCAGTATGCGTATTGATGTTGCCGGCAAGTGCTGGATAATCCCGGCGCATTATGGCATCTGGATCCCGAATCATACGGAGCATGCGGTTTGGGCATTGGATGATGTGTATTTAGAGAATCTGGATATTAAACCGAGCTTTCTTGAAGAGAGCATCAATGAATGTAAAGTGGTGGCTATCAGTGATTTCGCCAGAGAGTTTATTCATTACGCCACGAATTTAATTTCGGGCCATTATGATAGCCAGTCAAAAGAGGGCAAGCTGGTTAGCGTCCTGGTCGACATTATTCTGCAGCTTCCGGAAGTCGCTTTTGTATTACCCTGGCCGCAGGATCGCGAATTAACCAAAGTTTGCCGAACAATACAAGAATCCCCGGCGCTGGAGCATTCGGTTGAATACTGGGCGCAGCATCTGGGTATGTCTGCCCGTACCTTTTCACGCCATTTCAAAAAAGAAACCGGATTGCCTTTCAGCGTCTGGAAGCAAAAAATGCGTATTCTGGAATCCGTATTAATGCTGAAGAAAAATAAAAGCGTGACCGCCGTGGCGCTCGACGTAGGGTATTCAAGCACCGCGGCATTTAGCTACGCATTCCGCCAGGCGTTTGGCGTGCCGCCATCTAATTACTGATTAACGACGCTGATGCCAGTAAGCCGCTGCGCGAACAAGTTGCTGATCGAACGCCTCGCTTTCAAAGCGAGCACTCAGGTTTTTGACCACCTTACCTTCGCCGGTAATCCAGATGTAGTAATCATCTGCAGGTACGCTTAGCTGCGATAAGTGTTCATTCACCGCCTGTTCGTCATGGCCGATAAACCACTGAATAGTAAATCCGTCGAGATGAGCAAAATAGTCCTGGTACGCGGCATCCTGCACACTTACCAGCGCCGTGACGTTCGGACGTACCGCTAAACGGCTGAGCGACTCCAGGCGTCGGCGCAGCGCAGGCATTCCCGATTCATCACACACGTAAAGCTGATACGCGTAGTCTTCTGGCACCACCAAAGAACCGCGCGGTCCGCCTACCGTCAGCTTGTCACCCTCGCGGGCATTCATCGCCCACGTACTTGCCACGCCACCGTCATGAATATAGAAATCCAGTGCCAGCTCATGGCGTGCTTCGTCATACAACGGCGTGTAATCACGGGATATCGGACGCACGCCGTCAGCCCAGACAATACCTTCATCGGTGACAACCGGCGGCACAAAGTGGCTGCCCGGTTCAGGGAAAAAGACCTTGGTATGGTCATCAAAGCCGTGTGAGCTAAAACCATCCAGAGCGTCACCGCCCAGTACAATGCGCTGAAATCCCGCGCTAATACGTTCGACGCGCAGGACGGTAAGTTCCCGAAAACGCAGTTCATTGCGAACGCGCTGCGGGTAGCGTGAGGTGTTTTTTGTCATTTTTTCGCCTTCGGAAGATAATACGATATATCTAATTTAATTTTTAAATGATAATGATTGCTAATCAGAAAGATTGCAAGCACTTTTTTGATATAGTCGCCTTCTGACTAAACGGCTAACACACACCTTTAAAAAAGATAAAAATCATAAAGTTAAACAAAAAACATTTTATAGTCTTGCACCAAAACAATATTTAGATATAAATTAGATATATCTAAAACACATCAGGAGACGATGATGCAAAACCATCATGAAGGTTGCTGCAAGCATACAGAGCACCAACACGAAGGCTGCTGCAAGGGTGAAGGGCATCACCACGAAGGCCGCCACAACGAACACCATGCAGGTTGCTGCAAAGGTGAAGAACATCGCCATGAAGGCTGCAACAAAGAACATCACCACGAACAGGGTTGTGGACACCGCCACGGTCGCAGCGGCGGTCGTCGCCAGCGCTTCTTCGGTCACGGAGAATTACGCCTGGTCATTCTGGATATCCTGACCCGCGACGCCAGCCACGGCTATGAGCTGATTAAAGCGATTGAAACCCTGACTCAGGGCAACTATACCCCGAGCCCGGGCGTCGTCTATCCGACGCTGGATTTCTTGCAGGATCAAGAGCTGATCACCATCAGCGACGAGGAAGGCGGGCGTAAACAGATTGCGATCACAACCCAGGGCCAGCAGTGGCTGGATGAAAACCGTGAGCATCTGGAACATATCCACGAACGTATTAAAGCCCGCTGCGTGGGTTTTGAATTACGCAAGAACCCGCAGATGAAACGCGCGCTGGAGAACTTCAAAGCCGTGCTGGACCTACGGGTCAATCATGGTGATACCAGCGATGCGCAGATCAAAAAAATCATCGGTATTATCGATCGCGCTGCGCTGGATATTACTCAACTGGATTAATCTACAGAGCAGGCGGAACGCGTTCACCCTGCGTTCCGCCTTTATCGTTAATATTAATGCAGCACCGTAACCGCATCTTCCAGACGACCAGCGCGATGTTTCACCATCGCGGAAATCTGGGCGCTCTCTTCAACCAGTTCGGCGTTTTTCTGCGTAATGTTGCTTAATTCATTCACTGCGCGAGTCAGGCTCGAAAGACCATCTGACTGTTCCAGCGTTGAGTGACTGATTTGGGCGATCAACTGCGTCACGTTTTGCACCTGCGCCACAATATCATCCATCGTGCGCCCTGCGGCGTGAACCTGGTCGGATCCGGACTGCACCTTATCGGCGCTGGCATCAATCAGCTTGCGGATATCATTGGCTGCACTGGCGCTGCGGCTGGCAAGATGACGCACTTCTCCCGCCACCACGGCGAACCCTTTCCCCTGCTCACCCGCCCGTGCGGCTTCAACAGCGGCGTTCAGGGCCAGAATATTAGTCTGGAAAGCAATATCGTTAATCAGCGTGGTAATGGTGCCGATCCGCTGGGTGCTGTTGGCGATATCGTCCATAGTTTTGATGACGGTATCCATCGCCTCGCCGCCGTGCGTCGCCGCGCTGCTGGCTGCAATGGAGAGCTTGTCGGCCGCGGCGGCGGTCTCTGAGTTTTGCTTCACCGATGCCGCCATCTGATTCATAGTGGTCACCGTTTCCTGCACGTTCTCTACGGTCTGCTGCGTATGCTTGTTTAAATCATCGCTGCCCTTCGCCAGCGTTTCGCTGTCGCTGCGCACACAGCTCACCTGACTGGAGACATCATGGATGAGCCAACGGCACATTAGCCCCAGTTGCCCAACCGCTCGCAGCATCAGGCCCAGTTCATCACTGCGGTTAAGATGCGACACGCTGTTTCGTTCACCGGTCGCCACTTTTAGCGCCTGACGAGCGACATTCTCAATAGGACGCACAATCTGCCATTCGAAAATAGCCGTTCCCAGCATCATCACCAGCGCGCTTATCAGCAGTAACGGCCATTCGGCGCCCATTTGCTGCAATGCGGCCGCCAGTACGATAAACATAATTGCCATTACGCTGCGCACTCGCCAGCAAATCGGCAGCGCCGGGAGTTTACCCAGCCAGCCTTTGCGTACCACCAGTCCTTTATGGATACGTCGGTTGCAACGCCCTTCATTTAGCGCTTTATATAAAGGCTCTACCGCCGCAATCTCCTCGTCAGTGGCCCGGGTACGAATCGACATATATCCGGTGACACGACCTTCCCGTACCATCGGCACCGCATTGGCCCTTACCCAGTAGTGATCGCCATTCTTACGCCGGTTTTTCACAATCCCGCTCCATGGCTCGCCCTGTTTCAGGGTGTACCACATATCCGCAAACGCCGCTTTTGGCATATCCGGATGACGAACCAGATTGTGCGGCTTATCGAGCAATTCATTCAGTTGATAGCCACTGACCTGGACAAAGGTATCGTTCGCGTGGGTGATATAGCTTTGTAAATCGGTGGTCGACATGAGGGTGATATCATCATCCAGCGGTGTATTTTGCTGACTAACGTAGGGATGAGAAGACATGATTGCGTCCTGTGCAGGTTATCTGGTTGTTAACTCTTTCGGCTTATGTTATTTCGGCGATAATTTTTTTATCTTTAGTTGTTAAATTTGATTTAGATCGCAATTTGCGATTAAACCTCAAAATCTGTACGCATTCTAATCCATTGATTTAAAATACTTTCATCCAGTAACTATTCAACTACACTTCTACCAACGCACCGTCACAGTGCAAATATTGCTCACTTTTAGCGCAGAAAAGTGCTTTTCCGATCTGTTTTCGCGGTCTTAACCTGGGCAAAATGCCAGTAAATGTTAAACATCAGCATTAAATGTTGCGTGAATGAGATGTTTCCTGGTGTTTATCCCGATTTTTGCTAAGCGCGCCGGAATGGCGCAATCACTGCAATACTTAAATCAGTATCATGTGATACGCGAGCTCCGGGAGCATATTTTGAACAGGTTACCTTCCAGCGCATCGGCCCTGGCCTGCAGCGCACACGCACTGAATCTCATCGAAAAGCGCACGCTTGATCATGAGGAAATGAAATCATTAAACCGAGAGGTGATTGAATACTTCAAGGAGCATGTCAATCCGGGGTTCTTAGAGTATCGAAAATCTGTAACTGCAGGCGGGGATTACGGAGCCGTAGAGTGGCAAGCGGGAAGCCTGAATACGCTTGTCGACACCCAGGGGCAGGAGTTCGTCGATTGCCTGGGTGGATTTGGAATTTTCAACGTGGGGCACCGTAATCCAGTCGTGGTTTCCGCCGTACAGAATCAACTCGCGAAACAACCTCTGCACAGCCAGGAGCTACTTGACCCTCTGCGGGCCATGCTGGCAAAAACCCTCGCCGCGCTGGCGCCAGGTAAACTGAAATACAGTTTTTTCTGTAACAGCGGGACCGAGTCGGTTGAAGCCGCTCTGAAGCTGGCGAAAGCGTATCAATCGCCGCGCGGTAAATTTACGTTCATTGCCACCAGCGGCGCATTCCACGGCAAATCACTGGGAGCACTGTCCGCCACGGCTAAATCAACCTTCCGCAAACCGTTTATGCCGCTGCTGCCTGGTTTCCGCCATGTGCCGTTTGGCGATATTAACGCGATGCGCACCATGCTCAGCGAGTGTAAAAAGACTGGTGACGACGTTGCAGCCGTGATCCTCGAACCTATCCAGGGTGAAGGGGGCGTGATCCTGCCACCGCAAGGGTATTTGCCCGCCGTGCGTAAACTTTGCGATGAGTTTGGCGCGCTGATGATCCTTGATGAAGTGCAGACCGGCATGGGTCGTACCGGCAAAATGTTCGCCTGCGAGCACGAAAACGTGCAGCCCGACATTATGTGTCTGGCCAAAGCGCTGGGCGGCGGCGTGATGCCAATTGGCGCAACTATTGCCACTGAAGAGGTGTTTTCCGTTCTGTTCGACAATCCCTTCTTGCATACCACCACGTTTGGCGGCAACCCGCTCGCTTGTGCGGCTGCGTTAGCCACCATTAACGTCCTGCTGGAGCAAAATTTACCGGCTCAGGCGGAGCAGAAAGGCGATATGTTGCTGGATGGTTTCCGCCAGCTTGCGCGGGAGTACCCAGACCTGGTGCATGATGTACGCGGTAAAGGCATGCTGATGGCAATTGAGTTTGTCGATAATGAAATCGGCTACAACTTTGCCAGTGAGATGTTCCGCCAGCGGGTACTGGTTGCCGGCACGCTCAACAATGCAAAGACGATCCGTATCGAACCGCCGTTAACGTTAACGATCGAGCAATGCGATCTGGTATTGCGATCGACGCGCAAAGCCCTGGCAGCATTACGGGTGAGCGTGGAGCAGGTGTAATACATGTCGGATGGCGCTGCGCATCTCAGGCTTACGGGATCAAATGTAGGTCGGATAAAAGCGTAGCGGCCATCCGGCAATTAGCACAACTTAAACAATCCGCACACCCGCAGGCATAAGGCGTTCTGGCGTCAGCAGCACGCTTTCGCTGCCATCGTCCGTCTCAGCGCACAGCAACATGCATTCTGACGTTTCCCCGCGCATTTTGGCCTTTTGCAGATTACACAGCACCACCACCGTTTTCCCCATCAATTCCTCTTCGCTGTAATAAGGCACCAGGCTGGTCACGGTTTGCAGCGTACGCTCTCCCACATCCACCTGCACGATATACAGCTTATCAGCATTGTCATGGCGCTTTACCTGTGCGATTTTTCCAACACGTATTTCCATTCGGGCAAAATCAGCAAATGCGACGGTATCCATTGTGTTCTCCTTTGGTAAAACTTTACTAAATAATAGCAAAATATTTTCCGGGGATGGTTCTCAAAAGCGGGAAAATGACGTAGTCATCACACTCTGAAAGCCCAGTTTTACCCCAGGCATGTCAATTAAACGTACTTTTTTTACTGAAAACAGATGAATAGATAAGCACTTCATTTACAATGCGCAGGTAACTCAGGGAAAAGGCAAACATGGCAACACTTAAAGACATCGCAATCGAAGCTGGCGTGTCCCTGGCGACAGTGTCCCGGGTTTTAAACGATGACCCCACGCTGAATGTAAAAGAAGAGACCAAGCATCGCATTCTGGAGATCGCGGAAAAACTGGAGTACAAAACCAGCAGTGCTCGTAAAAACCAGACCAGCGCGCTCGGCCCCCAGCATATTCTGGCGCTCTACAGCTACCAGCAGGATTTGGAAATCAACGATCCTTACTATCTCGCGATCCGTCACGGAATAGAAACCCAGTGTGAGAAGCTGGGGATCGAACTGACCAACTGCTATGAGCACAGTGGGCTACCGGAGAGCAAAAACATTACCGGCATTCTTATTGTCGGCAAGCCTTCTTCGGCTTTGCGTAATGCAGCAGCAGCGCTTACCGACAACATCTGCTTTATCGATTTCCATGAACCCGGCAGCGAATATGACGCCGTCGATATCGATTTGGCCCGCATCAGTAAAGAGAGTATCGACTACTTCATCGCCCAGGGCGTCACTCGCATTGGCTTCATCGGCGGTGAAGACGAACCCGGCAAGGCAGATATCCGTGAAGCCGCGTTTGTCGAATACGGTCGTCTGCAGCAGGTCGTTTCTGAACAGGACATCTATCGCGGCGGTTTCTCCAGTTCATCAGGGTATGAACTGGCAAAAAAAATGCTGGCGAAAGCCGACTATCCCGGTGCCCTGTTTGTGGCTTCAGACTCGATCGCTATTGGCGTTCTGCGCGCCATTCACGAGCGTGGCCTGAACATTCCGCAGGACATTTCGCTGATTAGCGTTAATGATATCCCGACAGCGCGCTTCACCTTTCCTCCGCTTTCCACCGTTCGCATCCATTCAGAAATGATGGGCAGTCAGGGCGTCAACCTGCTGTTTGAGAAAGCCCGCGACGGGCGTGCGCTTCCTCTGCTGGTTTTTGTTCCCAGCAAGCTGAAACTGCGCGGCACCACCCGCTAAAATCCCCAGTAAACACGCCCGGTTTCTTCTGATGCCGGGCGCGCATTGTCATGCATTATTTTCTGCGCCCCCATTATTTTCGTGATCCAGTTAAAGTAAATCACCTCACTTGCTATATTTTAGTAAAACTTTTACTAAAATCACCATCAATTACACTTACTCACCATTACAATGAATGGTTCCGATTTTTCTCCACCGGGAGGCCTTATGAATCGCTGGGAAAACATTCAGCTCACCCACGAAAATCGACTGGCGCCACGCGCATATTTTTTCTCTTATGACTCCGTTGCGCAGGCTCGCTCGTTTGCCCGCGAAACCAGCAGCCTCTTTCAGTTGCTAAGCGGTCAGTGGAATTTTCAGTTCTTTGAGCATCCGCTGCAGGTGCCGGAAATCTTTACGTCGCAGTTGATGAATGACTGGGGCAGCATCACCGTCCCAGGCATGTGGCAGATGGAAGGACACGGCAAACTGCAGTATACCGACGAAGGTTTTCCTTTCCCGATTGATGTCCCCTACGTTCCGACCAATAACCCCACCGGAGCCTACCAGCGCATTTTCTCCCTCAGCGAAGGCTGGCAGGGCAAACAAACGCTGATTAAATTTGATGGCGTAGAAACCTACTTCGAAGTTTACGTGAATGGTCAGTACGTCGGTTTCAGCAAAGGCAGCCGCCTGACGGCTGAATTTGATATCAGCGCGGTGGTAAAGACCGGTGACAACCTGCTGTGCGTTCGCGTAATGCAATGGGCTGATTCCACTTACGTTGAAGACCAGGACATGTGGTGGTCGGCGGGAATTTTCCGCGACGTCTATCTGGTAGGCAAACAGGCGACCCATATTCAGGATTTTACCGTTCGCACCGAGTTCGATGATGACTATCGCGACGCCACCCTCACCTGCGACATTGCGCTGGAAAACCTGGCTGCCACGCCAGCGATGGCGTCGCTCGAATACACCTTGTTTGACGGTGAGCAGGCGCTGCATAGCGGTGTGATTAACAATCTGGCAGTGGATCAACACACCCGCACCGCTTTTAATTTCAAGGTTAGCGCGCCGCAGCAGTGGTCAGCGGAATCACCGTATCTTTATCATCTGGTGATGACGCTGAAAGATGCCAACGGCAATCTCCTTGAGGTCGTGCCACAGCGGGTCGGATTCCGCGATATCAAAGTTCGCGACGGTCTGTTTTACATCAATAACCGCTACGTGATGCTGCATGGCGTTAACCGCCACGATAACGATCATCTTAAAGGCCGTGCGGTTGGCATGGATCGCGTTGAAAAAGATCTGCTGTTAATGAAGCAGCACAACATCAACTCCGTGCGTACCGCCCATTACCCGAACGATCCGCGCTTCTATGAATTGTGCGATATCTACGGTCTGTTCGTGATGGCCGAAACCGACGTTGAATCTCACGGCTTCGCCAATATCGGCGATATCAGCCGGATAACCGACGATCCGCTGTGGGAAAACGTCTACGTTGAGCGCATCGTGCGCCACATCCATGCACAAAAAAACCACCCGTCGATCGTCATCTGGTCGCTCGGCAACGAATCCGGATACGGCTGTAACATCCGCGCCATGTATCACGCCGCGAAAGCGCTGGATGACACGCGTCTGATCCATTACGAAGAAGATCGTGACGCCGAAGTGGTGGATATCATCTCCACCATGTACACCCGTGTGCCGCTGATGAATGAGTTTGGCGAATATCCACATCCTAAGCCGCGCATCATCTGCGAATATGCTCACGCCATGGGCAACGGTCCCGGCGGGCTTACGGAATATCAGAACGTCTTTTATCAGCATGACTGCATTCAGGGACACTATGTCTGGGAGTGGTGCGATCACGGGATTCAGGCCAAAGATGACGACGGCAACGTCTGGTACAAATATGGCGGCGACTACGGCGACTATCCGAACAACTACAACTTCTGCCTTGATGGCCTGATTTATTCCGATCAAACCCCGGGGCCGGGTCTGCAGGAATACAAGCAGGTGATTGCGCCAGTAAAAGTACGCGCACAGGATCTGGCTCGCGGCGAGCTACGGGTAGAAAACAAACTGTGGTTTACCACGCTTGACGACTACACCTTGCATATTGAGGTTCGCGCCGAAGGAGATACGCTTTCTGCTCAGCAGATAAAACTGCGCGACGTCCCTCCTAACAGCGATACCCTCGTGCAATGCACACTGCCGGAGCTGGATGCGCGCGAAGCGTTCCTCAACGTCATCGTGACGAAAGATTCCCGTACGGCATACAGCGAAGCCGGGCACCACATCGCGACTTATCAGTTCCCGCTGAAGGCCAGAACGGCGGCTGCCGTACCGTTTAGCCAGCAAAACGCTATTCCTCTGACGCTGGAAGACAGCCGCCAGAGCTGCACCATACGCGGTTATAACTTCCTTCTGACCTTCTCAAAACTGAACGGTAAGCCCATTAGCTGGACCGTTAACGGTGAGGAGCTGATTACCCGTGAACCGAAGATTAATTTCTTCAAACCAACCATTGATAACCACAAACAAGAGTTCGAAGGCCTTTGGCAACCAAATCATTTACAGATTATGCAGGAGCATCTGCGCGATTTTGCCATTGAGCAAACCGATGACGCGCTGTTGATAACCAGCCAGACGATTATCGCCCCGCCGGTATTTGATTTCGGTATGCGCTGTACCTACCGCTGGAGGATTGCCGCAGACGGTCAGTTGAACGTGGAGCTTTCCGGCCAGCCTTACGGCGAGTACCGGGACATTATTCCGTGCATCGGCTTCACGATGTGCATCAACGGCGATTTGGGGCAGGTGGCGTATTACGGACGTGGTCCCGGTGAAAACTATGCCGATAGCCAGCAGGCCAACATCATCGATATCTGGCGCAGCAGCGTGGATGAGATGTTCGAAAACTATCCGTTCCCGCAAAACAACGGCAATCGTCAGGACGTGCGCTGGGCAACGCTAACCAACCGCCACGGCAACGGTCTGCTGGTGGTTCCGCAGCACCCTGTCAACCTGAGCGCCTGGCGCTATACGCCAGAAAATATCTTTACCGCACAGCACTGTAATGCGCTGCAGCGCAGCGATGACATCACCCTGAATCTGGACCACCAGGTGCTGGGCTTAGGCTCCAACTCGTGGGGAAGCGAGGTGCTTGATTCCTGGCGCGTCTGGTTCCGTTCGTTCAGCTACGGCTTCACGTTGTTGCCGGTTTCCGGTAGCGAATCTAGCGCTCAAACCGCCGCCAGCCGCGTCTTTGGTGCCGGGTTCTTTTCCACGAATTTGCACAGTGAGAATACAAAATGAGGATCATCGACAACTTAGCGCAGTTCCAACAAATTTACGCATCCGGGAAGAAGTGGCAGCGCTGCGTCGAAGCGATTGAAAATATTGATAATATTCAACCAGGCGTCGCCCACTCTATCGGTGATTCCCTGAGCTATCGCGTGGAGACAGACTCCGCGACCGATGCGCTGTTTACCGGTCATCGTCGTTATTTTGAGATCCATTACTACCTGCAAGGACAGCAAAAAATAGAGTATGCCGCCAAAGAGGATCTCCAGGTGGTTGAATATTATCGCGATGAAACCGATCGCGAATATCTGAAAGGCTGTGGAAAAACCGTAGAAGTGCGCGAAGGACAAATGGTTATTTGTGACAACCATGAAGCCTATCGTTTTATTTGTAATAACGCAGTGAAAAAAGTCGTACTCAAAGTCACCATCGAAGATGGTTATTTTCATAATAAATAAAAACACAGGCGGCGCCGACGTTGCGCCGCCAGTACCCTATAATAATCAGGAATCGGAGATGTGCTATGTCTGATACCAAACGTAATACCATCGGCAAGTTCGGCTTACTTTCACTCACCTTTGCCGCGGTTTATAGTTTTAATAACGTTATCAACAATAATATTGAGCTTGGTCTGGCATCCGCACCGATGTTTTTCCTCGCGACGATCTTCTACTTTATTCCGTTCTGCTTAATCATCGCTGAATTTGTTTCCCTGAATAAAAACTCCGAAGCCGGTGTCTATGCATGGGTGAAAAGTTCGCTGGGCGGACGTTGGGCATTTATTACCGCCTACACCTATTGGTTCGTTAACCTGTTCTTTTTTACCTCGCTGTTACCCCGTGTTATCGCCTACGCCTCATATGCTTTTTTAGGCTACGAATACATTCTGACGCCGTTCGCAACCACTGTATTAAGTATGGTGCTGTTTGCCTTCTCCACCTGGGTTTCGACCAACGGCGCAAAAATGTTAGGACCAATTACTTCGGTCACCTCCACATTGATGCTGCTGCTGACCCTGTCCTACATCCTGCTGGCGGGTACTGCGCTGGTTGGCGGCGTACAGCCTGCTGACCCTATCACCGTAGACGCAATGATCCCGAATTTTAACTGGGCCTTCCTCGGTATCACCACCTGGATCTTTATGGCGGCAGGCGGTGCGGAGTCGGTGGCAGTGTACGTCAACGACGTCAAGGGCGGGTCCAAATCGTTCGTGAAGGTTATTATTATTGCCGGGATTTTTATTGGCGTGCTCTATTCCATCTCCTCGGTACTGATCAACGTCTTCGTGAGCAGCAAAGAGCTGAAGTTTACCGGTGGTTCGGTACAGGTATTCCACGGCCTGGCGGCATACTTTGGCCTGCCGGAACTGATCGTTAACCGCTTTGTCGGCCTGGTCTCCTTTACCGCGATGTTCGGCTCTCTGCTGATGTGGACCGCAACGCCGGTGAAAATTTTCTTCTCTGAAATTCCGGCGGGTATTTTCGGTAAAAAAACCGTCGAACTGAATGAAAACGGCGTTCCGGCCCGCGCAGCCTGGATTCAGTTCCTGATTGTTATCCCGCTGATGATTATCCCAACACTCGGCTCCAATACCGTGCAGGATTTAATGAACACTATCATCAACATGACCGCCGCCGCATCAATGCTGCCGCCGCTGTTTATTATGCTGGCTTACCTGAATCTGCGCGCAAAACTGGACCACTTACCGCGCGACTTCCGTATGGGTTCGCAAAAAACCGGCATTATTGTGGTATCGATGCTGATTGTCCTTTTCACCATCGGGTTTATTGCCTCGACCTTCCCGACCGGCGGTAACATCATGACCATTATATTCTATAACGTCGGGGGGATTGTTATTTTCCTCGGTTTTGCCTGGTGGAAATACAGTAAATACATCAAAGGGCTAACCAAAGAAGAAAAAGCTATTGAGGCGGCCCCCGCGTCAGATATTAATTAAAATATTAATAACGATAAGCGCAATCTGTTTTCTTGCGCACCTGAAATACAATGTGAAATTAAATACACAGACTTGCAGGGCATTTATTGCCCTGCAAGTCTGTTGCGTATTTTCATTATTTGCAGAAAAGATTCGTCCACCAGCGGCCGCAACGTGTGAATCGATACCCCTTGCCAGAAGGAGGTTTAGCAACCCAGGACGCTCTGCGGCATTTATTTAACCCCCAGATGCCGCCACAGTTTGTCCAGCGGCATTGTCGCCAGCGCCACACACTCATCGGCGGCGCCGTACCAGACGTGCAGCGTCTCATCGCGGATCAGCGCCCCACAGGTGAATACCACGTTGCCGAAGAAGCCTTCGCGCTCGTAGGGCGCATCTGGCTCCAGCAACGGCACCGGTGATTTCGCCAGAATGCGGGTCGGCTCGTTGAGATCCAGCAGCAGCGCGCCAAGGCAGTAGCGCTGATCGGCATCCACACCGTGGTAGATCTCCAGCCAGCCGCGATCGGTTTTTAATACCGGCGCGCCGCCGCCTGATTTACGGCAGTCCCAGGCATCGCCGGACCGTCCCAGCAGGTGGCGATGGTTGCCCCAGTGCAGCATATCCGGCGACTCGCAGATCCAGATTTCCGGATGACCGAAGTGACACGGGGCCGGACGGGTCAGGGCGTGATATTTACCGGCGATCTTTTCCGGGAAAAAGCAGACGTCGCGGTTGTCCGGACAGAGGATCAACCCTTTTTTCTCCACCGTGACAAAATCTTTGGTCACCGCCAGCGCGGTAGAGATCCCCAGCGACGACACCGCCGAGTAGTTGATGTACGCGGTATCATCGATGCGGGTGATCCGCGCATCTTCGCAGCCGAACTCTTCATATTGCGTATCGGCGATGATAAACGGCTGGCTGTCAATCCGGAAGTTCACCCCGTCGCGGCTGCGCGCCAGGCGCAGATGCGACATGGAGGTCAGCCACACCCGCGCCGGATCGCTTTTCAGCACGATCACCCGAGGATCGCTGAAATCATAGCGTTCATCGCGACGATCGAAACTCGCGGTGGCCTGTACCCAGCCCGCATCGGTTTTTTCCAACAGCGGTACGACACGCTGCTGCGGGTCGGAATTGATCACGCTTTCCGCCACCCGCAGCAGCAGAACGATCTCCCCGTCACACTCCGTTACGCCAGCATTGAAAACACAATCGACCTTCCTGCCGGGCAGTGAAGGCGTCACGTCAGCCGGGGTAATCAACGGGTTTTTATTGTGCCTGTCCATGTACTCTCCTTTTGATCAAACATTGATTCTTGCCAATCCATTGCGCGTCCTCCCCGTACAGCACTTCAGCCTCAATCTCCTGCCACGGATTGCGAACGGGCGCACCAAAGTTGATGGCGACCCAGACCTGCTCCGCCGCCGTCGAACGGGTAAACCAGACGCATTCGTCAGTGAGGTCAAGCGAGTCCTGCTGTCCCTGATGCAGCGCCGCAACGCGGCGGCGCAGGGCGATAAGCAGCCGGTACTGATGCCAGAACGATGTTTCATCCTGCTGCTGGCGCTCCGCGTTAATCAGGGCGATATCGCCGCCGACGGGCATCCACGGCGCGACGGAGGAAAATCCGCCAAAGGGGGCGTCGCGCCAGGGCAGCGGCGCGCGCGAACCATCCCGCGAATGTTCAATAGCCAGCGCCAGCGCCTGCTGTGGGCTGCTGCCTGCGGCAAGGGCGGTGCGGTAATGGGTTTTTCCCTGAATATCAAAAAGCTGCTCTGCCGTTTGCGGACGGTAGTCGGTCACCCCCAGCTCTTCTCCCTGGAAGATAAACGGCACGCCGCTCACCGTTAGCTGAAGCGCCAGCACCGCCAGCGCCCGCCCGGTATCGCGCTCGTTTTCGCCAAAGCGGCTGATCATCCGCGACATATCATGGCTGGAGAAAAACAGCGTCGGTAAACCCGACTGCGCAGCCAGCGTGGTTTTTAACTGGCTGAAAAGACGGGAAACATCAAAGTTTTTCTGGCTACCGATATTGAAATTAAACACCACGTCCATCAGCTGCGGGCTTTGATAGCGGCTGAGCACGTCAGGGTCTTCGCTGCCGATTTCGCCAATCAGGAAATAGTCACCCTGCGCCCGAACATGGGCACACAGCCGTTGCAGCGTCTCCGGGAGTCGCGGCTGATTGATGTCAAATTCATGGCGCTGCTCGCCGTTCTCTTCCGGGTTATCAGGCCCAATGCCGTCGGTAGTAAGAAAGTTGATGACGTCAAAGCGAAAACCGTCCACCCCCTGCGTAACCCAGAAATCCACTACCCGGTAAATTTCCTGTTCCACCGCCGGGTTGGCCCAGTTGAGATCCACCTGGCCGGGCGCGAATTTATGGTAATAAAATTCGCCGGTGTCAGGCTCCGCGGTCCACGCGCTGCCGGAAAAGAAAGAACGCCAGTTATTCGGCTGGCGGCGAAAAAGGAAATAATCACGATAGCGGCTGTCCGGATTATTCCACGCATCGCAAAACCAGGGATGTTCTGAGGAGACGTGATTGACCACCAGATCGATAATCACCCGAATGCCTCTGGCGTGGCAGCCGTCAACCACCCGGCGAAAATCGTCGAGAGTGCCGAAACGGGCGTCAACGGCGCAGTAATCGCTGATATCGTAGCCGTTATCCACCAGCGGAGAGGGATAAAACGGCGTGATCCACACCGCGCCGATGCCCAGCGCCTGCAAATAATCCAGCCGGGAAATCAGGCCCGGAAAATCGCCCAGCCCGTCGTTATTGCCGTCGCAAAACGAAGGCAGATAAATTTGATAACAGGTACACGCCTGCCACCACGGTTGCTTTTTCACCGTCACGTTCCTTATTTCAGTGATAACGACATGCCTTCGAGGAAGTATTTTCTGAACAGAATAAACAGGACAACGATTGGCAGCATCTGCACCACCGACCCCGCCAGCACCGGTCCCAGGTAGATGCCGTAGGATTTGCTGAAGGTGGCGAGCAGCACCGAAAACGGCATTTTGTCCACTTCGCGCATCACGATCAGCGGCCAGAGGAAGTTGTCCCATGAGCTGGAAAAGGTGAACAGTGCGACAATCGCCAGAATGGATTTATTCAGCGGCATCATCACATGCCGCAAGATCCCCCACAGGCTGGCGTGATCGAGCCTTGCGGCATACAGGTAATCATTCGGCGTGCCTTTAAAGCTCTGCGAAACCATAAAAATGCCCCAAGCGCTCATCGCATACGGCAGGATCATCGCCCCGTAGCTGTTGATCAGCCCCAGTTCACGCATCAGGACAAACTGTGGAATAATGAACATAAAGACCGGGAAAACCATCTGCACAATCAACAGGTTGCGAAACGCATTTTTGCCGCGAAACTCGGTTTTCGCGACGGCATATCCCACCAGCATTGAGGTCAGCGTGACGCAGACGGTAATGGTGAGCGACACGAACAGCGAGTTAACCAGGGTGCGCAAAAAAGGTTTGTCCGCCCGGTTGCTGTTATCGAACAGAAAAGCGTAATTCTCCAGCGTCAGATGACCGGAAAACAGCCCGGTCGTGTAGATTTGCGCCGTCGGTTTCAACGAGGAGATCACCATCCAGATAAAAGGATAAAGCCAGGTGAGCGCCAGCAAAAACATCACGGCGTGAATGAGCAGCGTTAAGGGAGTCATTTTCTTCATTCACACAATCTCGATATGTTTTTCGAATACTTTGCGGAAGACCCAGATTGCGAGGAAACTGCATGCCGCAACGATAATCGACATGGTCGCCGCCCAGGTTGGCTTCATTTTCTGGAACGCCACTTCATACATCACCACCATCGGACTGGTGGTGCTGTTGAGCGGCCCGCCGCCGGTGATAAGATACGGCTCGGTAAAGATGCTGAACGCCACGGTAATCGCCAGCACCATCACCATCACGATTTGCGCGTTCATCATCGGCAGGGTAATCGCCCAACTTTGCTTAAACTTCCCGGTTTTATCCAACTGCGCCGCGCTGTAAATATCCGCGGGGATCGCCACCATCCCGGAATAGAGAATCAGCCCGTAATAACCGACGAATTTCCAGGTGACAATTAACGCAATGGATAACATGGCGCAGTCAGGGTTGGTAAACCAGGGCACAGAGATGCCGAAACTGGCCTGTAAAAATTGATTGACCGGCCCGTATTCGCTGAACAGTTTTGCAAAGACGATGGAATAGGCCACCCCCGAAGAGATATTCGCCAGTAAAAAGCTCAGGGCAATAAAACTTTTCCCGTACTTAATTTTTCGTAATCCCGCGGCAAACAGCAGCGAGGCAAGAAAGACAATCGGGATATACCACATTAAAAAACGGCACACGTTCCACATCGACTGCCAGAATAACGCGTCATGAAACACGCCAATGATATTCTGTAATCCGCTAAACGTCGGCGTGCCAATAAATTGCCAGTTCGTCACGCTAAGCACGACCAGCCAGCACAGCGGATAAAACCAGAACAGCAACGAATAACCGATCCACGTGGAGGCCAACAGGCCTCCGGTGCGGGATTCATATCCAGCCATTTTTTCCCCTTATTTCGCCAGCAATGTGTTAATTTCCTGCGCGGATTTATCGAGGGTGGCTGCCGGATCGGCGTGGTTGAAAATGACCTGCTCCAGCATCTGCGTCATGCTGCGCTGAATCTCCGTGGTTTGCGTAGTGGCCGCTGGCGGCAGCGCGACGTCCACGTAAGAAGCGATCGCCTTCTCCAGCGGGTTTTTCTCAAAGTAATTCACAAACAGCGGATTACTCATTAAATCACTGCGTGCTGGCGGCATACCGGTCAGCTCCAGCCAGCTCCGGTCGTGCTCGGCGTTGTTAAAGACCCACTGAATAAACGCCCACGCCTGCGCTTTGCGCTTGCTGGAACTGAAGATCACCACCCCTTTGCTGTCGCCGAACGTATACGGGTGCGCGTCGCCTTTCTCGGTGAGCATCGGCCCAATTTGCAGCGTTTTGAGGATCTCCGGATACTGCTTGTGATAGCGAGCGATATCCCACGGACCGCGCGCGGACGCCAGCACCTGCCCGGTCGCTAACGGATCGTCGGCGGCGGTGAAGTCGTAGCTGCTCCACTTGCTGTTAAAGACTTTCCCCATAAAGGTCAGTACCGCCTGTCCGGCAGGATCGGCAAACGTCGCCTGATGACCCGCGAGGTAAGGTTTACCGCCGTTTTGCGCATAATAAAGCGGAATAAAATCGAACCAGCGTTCCCACCAGTTTTTCCCGGCGGTCATCTGGATAACATAGCCGTTATTATCCGCCGCCCGGCGCTCTGCCAGCTGATAAAGCTCATCATAACGGGTCGGAACATGATCAAAACCATACTGCTTGAGTAAATCGCCCCGCCACCACCAGACGATAGGATTAATATAGATTGGCAGAACGTGTTGCTCGCCGTTTAATTGCCAGGCAGGAATAATTTTGCCCATCTGTCGGTTATTAACGAGTTCATTAAAACCACTCATTTTAGACAGGTCTTCAAGCTGACCAATTTCCACTAACTGGCTGGCAAAACCGATAAAGATATTACTGGAAATATCGGGTTCCGTGCCGGAAGCCAGCGCGTTCATTATTGCCTCTTCAGAACTGCTGGCGGCAGGAATGGGCGTAAATTCGACCGGGGTATGCGCCGGGTCTTTATTCCATTCTTTAACCATAGTATTCCAGAAGGCTTCTTCATTTTCGTTTGGTGCCACCCACATTTTAATTGGCGTTTTTGCTGTCTCTGCGGATTTTTTATCATCCGGACCGCAGCCAGAAATACAAAATGCGAATAGTACACAGGCTGTTAATTTAGCTAATTTTACAACTCTCACGATAACTCTCCATTTACTTTCAATAAGTATTGATTTACCGCTACCCTGCTATTGAATGGAGCGTAAATTAACACCCCCTTTTTATGTTTAACGTTAAACAAATCACAAAACGATTTTTGTTTAACGTTAAACTTTGCATCAACGTTCAACGCAATGGACGATAGAAATAAATAATTCACGCCAATATATAAACCAAGCAAATATATTAAACATGAAAATAAACGTTAATGATAATAAAGATAAGAAACGTATTACGATAAAATCATTGGCCAAGATTATGGGTATTTCCCATACCACGGTGTCGAACGCATGGAATAATCCGGAAAAATTATCTCCGGAGCTGCGCCAGCGAATTTTGCAATATGCCAGCGAGCTTGGCTTTCAGGGACCGGACAAGCTGGCGCGCGCGCTGCGTACCGGTAAATCTGACACCATCGGCGTGATATTCAACGACTCTATGAGTTACGTGTTTATCGATCCCCACGACATTGCGCTGATGCGGGGGATCGCCGTCCAGTGTGAAGAACAAAACGTCAATCTGGTCTTGATCCCTTTGCGTAAGCGGCAACAGACGCCGCTCAACACCCTGGTTGATGGCTATATTCTCAACGCCACGCATAACAATGCAGCCATGATCCAGCACGCGCTGGCTCATGGGCGTCCGGTGGTCACGCTCGATTTTCAGTTTCCCGACCACAGCAGCGTCTCCATCGATAACGCCTGCGCCATGCGCGATATTGCCCGCTATCTGGCCGATAAAGGTCATCGACATTTCGGCATCATCGCCTTTCCGTCACAGCCCTCCGCGCAGGGAATGTGCGATCTGACCGCCCCCGTCACCGGCGACAACCTGCTGATGCTCTCCCGCGTGAATGTCTGCCGGGAGGTTTTCCAGCAGCGCGGCTTCGCCCTTGATACGTGCTGGCTGTATCAAACCCGACACGATGAAGAACACGGCGAACAGGCGGCCAAAGCGTTACTGGAAACCCATCCGGAGATCACTGCGCTTATCTGCCTTTCCGATCGCTTCGCCGTCGGCGCGATCCACTACTGCCAACGGCAGCAACTGGCGGTTCCGCAGCGGGTTGCCGTTACCGGTTTCGATAATCTCGCCGTTGAGGTGGCGGGAATACGCCTGACCACCATCGCGCAAGACGCGGAAAAGAAAGGGGAAATGGCCGTCAAATTGCTGCTCACCAGAGGACCGGTGACCCACTATGAATTGCCTTACCAGCTCATCATTCGGGAGTCAGCCTGACTCATTAATTACAGAAGAGTAGATTATGGATGAACTAACCTGTTTTAAAGCCTACGACATTCGCGGTGAGGTTGGCGTCAACCTGACGCCGGATATCGCCTTTCGCATCGGTCGCGCTTACGCCGCCTGGCGCCATCCGCGCCGGGTAGTGATCGGCGCCGACATTCGCCTTAGCTCGGAATCGTTAAAATCCGCCGTGACCGACGGGCTGATTTCCAGCGGCGTGGATGTTATCGACATTGGTCTGTCAGGCACCGAAGAGATCTATTTCGCCACCCGGGAACTGCGTGCCGACGGCGGCATTCAGATTACCGCCAGCCATAACCCGGCGCAGTACAATGGTATGAAACTGGTGCGCGAAGAGGCGCGTCCGATCAGTAACGACAACGGCCTGCTGGAGATAAAAGCGCTGGCGGAGCGCAACGACTTTGCACCGATCGTCCATCGTGGCAGCCTCATCCCTTATGATAATCGCCCCGCCTGGATTGCCTGCCTGCTGCGCTTCCTTCAGCATCCGCCGACTCGCCCGCTACGTATTGTGACCAACGCCGGACATGGCACCGTCGGGCCTGCGCTTGACGCGATCGCCGACGGGCTGGCCCGTGCGGGCGTTCAGATTGAGTTTATTCGCCTGCACCATCAGCCGGACGGTCATTTCCCGGCAGGCGTGCCGAATCCGATGCTGACGGAAAACCGCCTCATCACCCAGCAGGCGGTTATCGAAAATCAGGCTGATTTCGGCATCGCCTGGGATGGCGATTTCGATCGCTGCTTCTTCTTTGATGAGTGTGGCCGCTTTATTGAGAGCTACTACCTGGTTGGCCTGTTCGCCGAGCACTTCCTGCAACGCTCCGCAGGCAGTCATATCATTCTGGACCCGCGCCTGACGTGGAATACGCTGGACGTTGTAACTCGCTGCGGCGGAATCCCGGTCATCAGCAAAACCGGGCACGCCTTTATCAAAGCGCGGATGCGCGAAGAGGACGCGGTCTACGGCGGAGAAATGAGCGGCCACCACTACTTCCGCGATTTTGGCTATTGCGACAGCGGGATGATCCCACTGGTATTGCTGCTGCAAATTATCGGCAGCGACAGCCGTCCGCTGTCGGCGTATATCGAACAC
Source organism: Citrobacter sp. 21OH12SH02A-Citro (assembly GCF_027919895.1). Lineage (NCBI taxonomy): Bacteria > Pseudomonadati > Pseudomonadota > Gammaproteobacteria > Enterobacterales > Enterobacteriaceae > Citrobacter > Citrobacter sp. 21OH12SH02A-Citro. The sequence continues at coordinate 635,295 of NZ_CP114801.1, read as the reverse complement.
GCCCAGGTGCGCTTTCCGGTTTCCGGCGAAATCAATCTGACGGTGGCCGATCCGCCATCTGTCATGCAATCCATCGCCGCTCACTATCTGCAAGCCGGCGGCCTGCGTGACGATTGCGACGGGTTGAGCATCGACTTCGTTGACTGGCGCTTCAACTTACGCGCCTCCAACACCGAGCCGCTGCTGCGCCTGAACGTGGAAACCCGCGCGGATACGGCACTGCTGGCGCGCAAAACCGATGAAATTTTAACGCTGATTGCAGCCTGGGATTCTGACAAGGAGAGGTTATGACCGCGCTAAGCCTGAGCAATATTCATAAAGCATGGGGCAAGAACACCATCATTGAAAATCTGTCGCTGGAGATCGCCTCCGGGGAGTTCATTGTGCTGGTTGGCCCTTCCGGATGCGGGAAATCCACGCTGCTGCGGATCATCGCCGGACTGGAAATCCCCGACGGCGGTAAACTGGTGATGGGGGGAAAAGAGGTCACCAGGCTTGCGGCGGGCAAACGCAACCTGTCGATGGTGTTTCAGTCCTACGCCCTCTACCCGCATATGACCGTCAGGGAAAATCTGTCATTCGGTTTACGTAATATCAATACGCCCGCCGCCGAGATTGATAAGCGGGTCGCTCACGCCGCCAGCATGCTGAAGCTGGAAGAAATGCTGGACAGGCTGCCGCAGAATCTGTCCGGCGGGCAGCGCCAACGTGTGGCGATCGGGCGTTCTATTGTCCAGCAACCGGAACTGTTTCTGTTTGATGAGCCGCTGTCTAACCTGGATGCCGCGTTGCGGGTCGGGATGCGCCAGGAGATCCAGCAACTGCATAACACCCTGAAAAACACCATGATCTATGTAACGCACGATCAGGTGGAGGCGATGACGCTGGCCGATCGCATCGTGGTGCTTTACAAGGGAAAAATTGAGCAGGTGGGCACGCCGCTGGAGCTGTATAACACCCCGGCAAACCTGTTTGTCGCTGAGTTTATCGGCACGCCGAAAATCAATGTTCTGCCAGCGGTATGGTGTGAAGGCGCTCTGCATATCGCCGATAACCTCGTCTTCCGCCTCACCCGTCAGCCCGCAGGCGTTAGCGACGGGGACAAACTGTTTGTCGCCATCCGCCCGGAGCATATGCAGTACCAGCAGACCGGGGATTTCACATTGCAAGGTCGTACCCGGCTGTGTGAATTACAGGGCGACTCCACGCTGGTGTGGTTGGATTTGGCCGGCCACCCCGTGTGCCTGAAGTCTTTTCAACAGCTTAGCTTCATGCCGGATACACCGCTTACGCTCACCGTACAAGAGTCGCACCTGCACCTCTTTGACGGCCTGGGTAAACGACTGGCGTTCTGACCCACTTGCCCTTGCGTCCGCAGGGGCATTTTTTGAATCCCATCACAATCACGGCATTCCCCTTTTCCCTTTTACGCGGCGAAGGCTAAATTATTAACTCATCCGACCACATAACAATAATTTTACATACTGGACACCTTTATGAGCTATCCGTCGCTGTTCGCCCCGCTCGATTTAGGCTTCACCACGCTTAAAAACCGCGTGCTGATGGGTTCAATGCATACCGGGCTGGAGGAGTATCCCGACGGTGCAGAACGGCTGGCCGCGTTCTACGCCGAACGCGCCCGTCACGGCGTAGCGTTAATTGTGAGCGGAGGTATTGCGCCTGCGCTTTCCGGCGTGGGGATGGAAGGCGGCGCGATGCTGAACGACACCAGCCAACTTGCACATCATCGCGTCATTACCGACGCCGTGCATGACGAAGGCGGCAAAATCGCCCTGCAAATCCTGCATACCGGGCGTTACAGCTACCAGCCGCATCTGGTGGCACCTTCTGCCATTCAGGCGCCAATCAACCGCTTTACGCCGCATGAGCTGACGCACGATGAGGTGCTGCAGTTGATTGAAGATTTCGCCCACTGCGCTCAACTGGCGCGGGAAGCGGGCTATGATGGCGTCGAAGTGATGGGCTCGGAAGGCTATCTCATCAACGAATTCCTGACTCTGCGTACCAATCAGCGCAATGACGAATGGGGCGGCGAGTATGCCAACCGCATGCGTTTTGCCGTGGAAGTGGTGCGCGCGGTACGCCAGCGTGCCGGTAATGACTTTATTATTATCTTCCGCCTGTCGATGCTCGATCTGGTGGAAAACGGCGGAACCTTCGACGAAACCGTCCAACTGGCGCAGGCGATAGAAGCCGCAGGGGCGACCATTATTAACACCGGTATTGGCTGGCATGAGGCGCGTATTCCCACTATTGCCACCCCGGTGCCGCGCGGTGCGTTTAGTTGGGTGACACGTAAGCTGAAAGGGCATGTGACGATCCCACTGGTCACCACCAACCGCATTAACGATCCTCAAGTCGCCGATGACATTCTGGCCCGTGGCGATGCCGATATGGTGTCGATGGCCCGTCCGTTCCTCGCCGATGCCGAACTGCTGTCAAAAGCGCAAACCGGGCGAGCGGATGAGATCAATACCTGTATCGGCTGTAACCAGGCCTGCCTGGATCAGATCTTCGTCGGCAAAGTCACCTCTTGCCTGGTGAATCCGCGCGCCTGCCATGAGACCAAAATGCCGATCGTTGCCGCCACTGTGCCGAAAAATCTGGCGGTTGTCGGAGCAGGTCCTGCAGGCCTCGCCTTCGCCATAAATGCCGCCGCACGCGGTCATCACGTGACGTTGTTTGACGCGCATAGCGAGATTGGCGGGCAGTTTAATATCGCTAAGCAGATCCCCGGCAAAGAAGAATTTTATGAAACCCTGCGCTACTACCGCCGGATGATCGATGTGACTGGCGTGTCGCTGAAGCTGAATCACTTTGTCAGCGCACGCGATCTGTACCCCTTCGATGAAGTGATCCTCGCCAGCGGGATCGAGCCTCGCATGCCACCGATCGAGGGGATCGACCACCCTAAAGTACTGAGCTATCTTGACGTCCTGCGCGATAAAACGCCGGTGGGCAAACGCGTGGCGATCGTTGGCTGCGGCGGGATAGGTTTTGATACCGCCATGTATTTGAGCCAGCCCGGTGAGCCCACCAGCCAAAACATTGCGGAATTCTGCGTGGAATGGGGGATCGACACCAGCCTGCAACAGCCTGGCGGCTTACGCCTGGAAGGCCCGCACTTATCCCGCAGCCCGCGCCAGATAGTGATGTTGCAGCGCAAAGCCAGCAAACCGGGACAAGGTTTAGGGAAAACGACGGGCTGGATCCATCGCGCCACCCTGCTCTCACGCGGCGTGAAAATGATCCCGGCAGTTAGCTATCAGAAAATTGATGATGATGGCTTACACGTTGTGCTGAACGGCGAACCGGTGATCTTTAACGTGGATAACGTGGTGATTTGCGCCGGACAAGAGCCGCGCCGTGAGCTGGTCGATCCGCTCCACGCGGCGGGTAAAACGGTGCATCTGATCGGCGGCTGCGATGTGGCGATGGAGCTGGATGCCCGACGCGCTATTGCGCAAGGGACGATGCTGGCGCTGGAAATTTAACAGTATGTATTTCGTAGGCCGGATAAGGCGGTCACGCCGCCATCCGGCACACACGATTAGCGGCGGCGACCGGTTTTGACCGCTTTCAGTACCACGAATTTATTATTGGTGGCGATGGTCACGCAGTTGCCGAAAATCTTCTTCAGCTTGTGGAAGTAGTCAAGGTGACGGTTAGCCACAATGTACAGCTCACCGTTGATTTTCAGGCAGCGACGAGCGTGGTGGAACATCTCCCAGGCAATGTTATCCGTCAGCGCGTGCTTCTGGTGGAACGGTGGGTTACACAGCACGGCGTTAAAGCGGAACGGTTCGACGCCCGACAGCGCGTTGTTGATCATAAACTCACAGCGATCCAGCGCTTCAGGCATGTTACTTTCCACGTTCAAGCGGCTTGAAGCCACCGCCATCGGCGATTCATCAACAAATACCACGCTGGCTTCCGGGTTCTTCGCCAGCAGCGTCATACCGATGACGCCGTTACCACAGCCGAGGTCAACAATCTCCCCTTCGAGGTTTTCCGGCAGATGCTCGATAAAAAAGCGCGCGCCGATATCCAGTCCGGTACGGGAGAAGACGTTGGCGTGGTTATGGATAGTCCATTCGGTACCTTCCAGCTTCCAGCTTAGCGTTTGCGAGGCAGCGGCCAGCTCAGGTTTGCTGAACGTACAGTTGATTAAACGGGCTTTTTTCCACGCCAGCGTCGTGGTGGTTGGACCCAACACTTTTTCGAACAGCTCCAGCGTCGAGGTATGCACATCACGCGCTTTTGCCCCGGCGATGATACGCGTTTGCGGCGTTACCACTTCGCGCAGCGCGCGCAGTTGCTGCTCCAGCAGCGCCATGGTTTTTGGCAGCTTAATCAGCACCACGCCCGGCGCCTGCGGGTAGTCAGCCGTACTGTCGAGGAACTTGACGCTCGACTCGGCAATATCGTTATGACGCAGGTTCTCGCGTGTGGCAAGCTCGCTGAGATAGGAGTCGCCAATGCTGTACGGCGAATGTTGCGCCAGCGCACAGCCCAGCGCGCCAAAGGTATCATTCAGGATTAGCACCGGGCCGCTAATCTCGGTATCGTCCAGCTGTTGCAGCAGATATTCATCTGCCGCTTCCCACGCCAGCAGCGGGTTAACGTCATCCGTTTCCGGGAAACGTTTAAGTGACAGCGAACGGAAACCGTTGTCTATGTGGCTCATCGGCCCTCCTGAATGGTAAAATTTCGGCGTATCCCTGAAAAGGGTGCGTGAGTATACACTTTTTATGATTGGCATGGGCAAAGATGAACCAACTAACTTATCTCCAGGGCTATCCGGAGAATTTACTTTCTCAGGTGAGAACGCTGATTGCTGAACAGCGTCTGGGCGCAGTGCTGGAGAAGCGCTATCCGGGGACGCATGATTTCGCGACCGACAAAGCGCTCTGGCAATATACTCAGGATCTGAAAAATCAGTTCCTGCGTAATGCCCCGCCGCTGAATAAAGTCATGTATGACAGCAAGATACACGTTCTGAAGAATGCGCTGGGGCTGCATACCGCCGTATCTCGCGTGCAGGGCGGTAAGCTAAAAGCCAAAGCGGAGATCCGCGTTGCCACCGTGTTTCGCAATGCCCCTGAACCTTTTTTACGCATGATCGTCGTCCATGAACTGGCGCATCTGAAAGAAAAAGAGCACGACAAAGCGTTTTACCAGCTGTGCTGTCATATGGAGCCTCAGTATCATCAACTGGAGTTCGATACCCGCCTGTGGTTAACGCAACAATCGTTAAAGCAAACTGCGTAGTCGCGCACTGGCTTTGTCTTCAGGGCATGCTAAATTGACGAAAGGATCCCTTTTCGCAGCCTGAAGGCCATTATGATACGTTTCGCAGTAATTGGCACAAACTGGATCACCCGCCAGTTTGTCGATGCCGCCCATGAAACCGGCAAATATAAGTTAACCGCGGTCTATTCCCGTAGCCTTGAACAGGCGCAGACCTTCGCCAACGATTACCCCGTCGAGCATCTGTTTACCTCACTGGAAGCGATGGCGCAAAGCGAGGCGATCGACGCCGTCTACATCGCCAGTCCAAACTCCCTGCACTTCCCGCAGACCGAGCTGTTTTTGCGGCACAAAAAGCATGTTATTTGCGAAAAGCCGCTGGCCTCAAACCTGGCGCAAGCCGAAGCCGCTATCGCCTGCGCGCGCGAAAATCAGGTCGTGCTGTTTGAAGCGTTTAAGACCGCCAGCTTGCCTAACTTCCTGCTGTTGCAGCAATCTCTACCCAAAGTCGGAAGAATCAGGAAAGCGTTTATTAATTACTGCCAGTACTCCTCGCGTTATCAGCGCTATCTGGACGGTGAAAATCCGAACACGTTTAATCCGGCGTTCTCAAATGGCTCGATTATGGATATCGGTTTTTACTGCCTGGCCTCAGCGGTTGCGCTGTGGGGTGAACCGCAAAGCGTTCAGGCCAGCGCCAGTCTGCTGGAAAGCGGCGTAGATGCCCACGGCGTGGTGGTGATGAATTACGGTGATTTCAGCGTCACACTCCAGCACTCAAAAGTAAGCGACTCGGTGTTAGCCAGTGAAATTCAGGGTGAGCAGGGATCGCTGGTGATCGAGCATATCTCCGAGTGTCAGAAAGTGTGCTTCGTTCCTCGCGGGGGGAAAACCCAGGATCTGACAACGCCTCAGCACATCAATACTATGCTGTATGAGGCAGAGGCTTTTGCTCATTTGGTTGAATCCGGCGAAGTGGATCACCCCGCACTGGCCGTCAGCCGTATCACCGCCAAACTGCAAACAGAGATTCGCCGCCAGACCGGCGTGATTTTCCCGGCAGACGAAGCGGTAACATCGCTGACTGCGTAAAGGTATGTAAAACGAATGTTGCAGGCCATTGACTGAATGCATGGCCTGTAATATTTTGTAACCCGCAAAGGGGAGTAACTTCGTTGTCGGTTGATCGTCATTACGATGTGTGAAAAACCACATCCGGTCGCCGGGCGATAACAAAGGAATACGCCATCGTATTCCTTTGTTGTTGTAAGTGAGACCTTGCCGAATGGCAAGGTCTATGCATAAAAAGCAGCGGCTAACGTCATTCGGCGTTGGCCGTTTTTTTTATGCATGGGGAAATACAATGAATACTGTCGGCACACCGTTGTTATGGGGTGGCTTCGCTGTCGTGGTGGTAATTATGCTGGCCATCGACCTGCTGTTGCAGGGTCGTCGTGGCGCGCATACGATGTCGATGAAGCAGGCTGCGGCCTGGTCAATCGTTTGGGTAACGCTGTCGTTACTGTTTAACGCCGTCTTCTGGTGGTACCTGGCACAAACCCAGGGCCGCGCCGTTGCCGACCCACAGGCGCTGGCGTTCCTTACCGGCTATTTGATCGAAAAATCGCTGGCAGTAGATAACGTCTTTGTCTGGTTGATGCTGTTCAGCTACTTCTCCGTACCGCCTGCGTTGCAGCGTCGGGTACTGGTGTATGGCGTGCTGGGAGCCATTGTTCTGCGTACGATCATGATCTTCGCCGGCAGTTGGCTTATCACCCAATTTGAGTGGCTGTTGTACGTGTTCGGTGCATTCCTGCTGTTTACCGGCGTGAAGATGGCGCTGGCGAAAGAAGATGCTTCCGGTATTGGCGACAGACCGTTAGTACGCTGGCTGCGCGGTCATTTGCGCATGACCGATACCATCGAAGATGAAAAATTCTTCGTGCGTAAAAACGGCCTGCTGTTTGTTACGCCGCTGATGCTGGTGTTGATTCTGGTTGAGCTGAGCGACGTCATTTTCGCCGTCGACAGTATTCCGGCTATCTTTGCCGTCACTACCGACCCGTTCATCGTGCTGACCTCAAACCTGTTTGCTATTTTGGGTCTGCGCGCAATGTACTTCCTGCTGGCGGGCGTGGCGGAGCGTTTCTCCATGCTGAAGTACGGTTTGTCGGTCATTCTGGTGTTTATCGGTATTAAGATGCTGATCGTCGATTTCTACCATATCCCGATCGCTATCTCGTTAGGCGTGGTATTTGGCATTCTGTTTGTGACGCTGATTGTGAACGCCTGGGTCAACCACCAGCACGATAAAAAGCAGCAAATACAGTAAGTTTCATCTGCTAGCTGAAAAGCCCGACAGCACACTGCGTGCGTCGGGCTTTTTGTTTATCATGTCAAAATAATGTTAACTCAAAGTTATAAAATATGATCTCAACGCGAAATCCAGGATATTTCGCTTCCAGAACCCTGTTCTTTCCTTATACTCAGCCATGCAAACATTTGCCTCATCCTGAAAGATGCGTCTACAGAACGCACAAAGGCAGGGCAACAACACAATGAAAGGATTACTACATGACTACGCAACGTTCATCGGGGCTATTCTCGCGCCTGGCGCAAGGGAGCCTGGTTAAACAAATTTTGATCGGTTTGGTTCTGGGGATTTTACTGGCACTGGTGTCAAAACCTGCGGCAGAAGCCGTTGGTTTACTGGGTACTCTGTTCGTCGGCGCGTTAAAAGCCGTCGCACCAATTCTGGTTCTGATGCTGGTAATGGCTTCTATCGCCAACCACCAGCACGGGCAAAAAACCAATATCCGCCCAATCCTGTTCCTCTACCTGCTCGGAACATTTTCCGCAGCGTTAGCGGCCGTTGTCTTCAGCTTCGCCTTCCCATCGACACTGCATCTTTCCAGCAGCGCCAGCGATATCGTACCGCCGTCCGGCATTATTGAAGTGATGCGTGGCCTGCTAATGAGCATGGTTTCTAACCCAATTGATGCACTGCTTAACGCCAACTACATCGGCATCCTGGTTTGGGCCGTCGGTCTGGGCTTTGCGCTGCGTCACGGTAATGAAACGACCAAAAATCTGGTCAACGATATGTCCAACGCTGTTACCTTTATGGTGAAGCTGGTGATTCGTTTCGCGCCGATCGGTATCTTCGGCCTGGTCTCCTCCACGCTGGCAACCACTGGTTTCGCCACGCTTTGGGGCTACGCACATCTGCTGACCGTGCTGGTAGGCTGTATGCTGCTGGTAGCGTTAGTGGTCAACCCGCTGCTGGTATTCTGGAAAATTCGCCGCAACCCATATCCGTTAGTGCTGGCCTGTCTGCGTGAAAGCGGCGTGTACGCCTTCTTTACCCGCAGCTCCGCGGCAAACATTCCGGTGAATATGGCGCTGTGTGAGAAGCTGAACCTGGATCGTGATACCTATTCAGTGTCTATCCCGCTGGGAGCCACCATCAATATGGCAGGCGCGGCTATCACCATCACCGTGTTGACGCTGGCGGCGGTCAATACGTTGGGTATTCCGGTCGATTTACCGACGGCGCTGTTACTGAGCGTGGTGGCGTCGCTGTGCGCCTGCGGCGCATCTGGCGTGGCGGGGGGTTCTCTGCTGCTGATCCCACTGGCATGTAATATGTTCGGTATCCCGAATGACATCGCCATGCAGGTCGTTGCCGTTGGCTTTATCATCGGCGTATTGCAGGATTCCTGTGAAACGGCGCTGAACTCTTCTACAGACGTCCTGTTTACCGCTGCGGCCTGCCAGGCTGAAGACGAACGTCTGGCAAATAACGCCCTGCGCGGCTAATCTCTGCCCCTCCGTCACCGGACGGAGGGGTTCTCTTCTTGTACGCTTTTTTCAATTTTGAATGGATCAATTCCGCGTTTTTGCATCCGCCGGAAGCGAATAATGTTCAGGCCGTTCATCACCAGAAAACTACCTTCGATCATCGTCCCACCAATCGATCCCAACCAGAAATTATGGATAACCCAACAGGCGGTTGCGCACCACATTACGCAGCGCACGGTCAGCCCCTGGCAGCGAAACAGCGCCCAGGTGCTGGCCAGCGTGCCAATAATCGGCAACAGCTCCATCGCATGCTGTAATTTCGCCAGCCCGAGAACCAGGGTGAGGATAATAAAAACGGTCATTACCCATAGTTTGCGGGTATGCATCGAGACGAGTGTGCGGATGGTGTTTAGCTCTGCACTCATTCCCGCAGGCCAGGCGCCCATCAGAAAAAAATGCACGCCAATGGTGGCGCTGTAGACGGCAAGTTGCAGCCGGAAACGGCGCTCATCTCGATTGAAAAAGGTGGTAATGCCGATCAAAAAGGCGATGACACCTACGCCCTGGGCCAGCCAATACGCGGTCATGGGAGATCCTTGTGAGGAAACGCAAAAACAAACGGCGCTCCATATTATGAAACGCCGTTTTTAAAATCCACTCCATTTCGATTACCCAATAGATTTCGTGCTACCGCAAGGCGGTAAGTTCAGACATCCCCGGGAGCTTACTGGAGTAAGTGACCGGGGTGAATGGACGCAGCCAACGCGGCTGTCACGCGAAAGATGAAGGGTAATTACAATGTTACGCCGCTTTTGAAAATAGCCAGTTCCCGGAAATCGTTGCGCTCGTTGCAGGTTTGCTTGCCATTGGCGAACTCAACGATCGTATCGACAAACTCGCTCAGCAGCTGAGGCATCGCTTTACCGTGGATCAGCTGTCCGGCGTCAAAATCGATCCAGTGTTTTTTCTTGGCCGCCAACTCGCTGTTGGTCGCAATTTTCACCGTCGGCACAAAACCGCCGTACGGCGTACCGCGGCCGGTGCTGAACAGCACCATATGACAGCCCGCGCCCGCGAGGGCACTGGTAGCAACCGCATCGTTACCCGGCGCGCTCAGTAAGTTCAGGCCGTGTGTCTTCAGGCGTTCGCCGTAGCGCAGTACGTCCACCACCTGGCTGGAGCCCGCTTTTTGCGTGCAGCCCAGAGATTTATCTTCCAGCGTGGTGATCCCGCCCGCTTTGTTGCCCGGCGATGGATTCTCGTAAATCGGCTGGTCGTGAGCAATGAAGTACTGCTTAAAGTCATTGACCATGGTCACCAGCTTGCCGAAGGTTTCTTCGTCACGGCAGTGGTCCATCAGCAGCTGCTCGGCACCGAACATTTCCGGTACTTCAGTCAGCACGGTGGTGCCGCCGTTGGCAATCACGTAGTCGGAAAAACGCCCCAGCATCGGGTTGGCGGTAATACCGGACAGGCCGTCAGAGCCGCCGCATTCCAGACCAAACTTCAGCTCGCCCAGCTTACCCGGCTCACGCTTATCGTTACGCATCACGTTGTACAACTGATGGAGATGTTCAATCCCCGCTTCCACTTCGTCTTCCTGATGTTGGCAGACCATAAAGTGAACACGCTCAGGATCGTACTCGCCTAAAGTTTCGCGGAAGGCATCAACCTGGTTGTTTTCACAGCCCAGGCCGACCACCAGCACCGCACCCGCATTCGGGTGGCGCACCATATTTTGCAGCATGGTACGGGTGTTGATGTGGTCGTCACCCAGTTGCGAACAGCCGTAGGTGTGACTGAAAAGATGCACGCCGTCGATACCCTCGGCGTCGTTGGTCTCTTTCAGAAAGCGGTTCTGCATCTGACGCGCCATAGCGTTGACGCAGCCGACCGTCGGCAGGATCCACAGTTCGTTGCGCACGCCGACCTCGCCGTTGGCGCGACGGTAGATCTGTACATCGCGATCGGCGGGTTGAACAAGCTCTGCCTGAAAATCAGGGTGGTAGCTATACGTGTCCAGGTCGCTCAGATTCGTGCGCGTGTTGTGAGCATGAATATGCTCACCCGCCGCCACGTCCACCAATGTATGACCGATTGGCAAACCGTATTTAATGACGTTTTCGCCTTGCGCAATATCGCATAAAGCGAATTTATGGCCACGAGAAACCGCTTGGCGCAGGATTACCGCTTGCCCATCAACGGTGACTTCGGTTCCTTCAGCCAAATCAGCGAGCGCTACCGCGACGTTATCCAGCGTATGGATCTTGATGTATTGCATACCTTCACCCAGGCCTTAGTTCAGTTCAATGGCGAAATAATCACGCGCATTGTTGAAGCAAATATTTCTGACCATTTCACCCAACAGCTGGATATCTGCCGGCGCTTCACCTGCAGCAACCCAACGGCCAATCATCTGGCACAGGATGCGACGGAAGTATTCATGGCGCGTGTATGACAGGAAGCTACGGCTATCGGTCAGCATGCCGACGAAACGGCTCAGCAGACCGAGCTGGGCCAGTTGCGTCATCTGACGTTCCATACCGTCTTTCTGATCGTTGAACCACCAGCCGGAACCGAACTGCATCTTGCCCGGCATACCTTCGCCCTGGAAGTTGCCGATCATGGTGCCCAGCACTTCGTTATCGCGCGGGTTCAGGCAGTAGAGAATGGTTTTCGGCAGCAGGTTCTGTTCGTTCTGCTTGCTCAGCAGTTTGGACAGCTCTTCGGCCATCGGGCGATCGTTGATGGAGTCGAAGCCGACATCCGCACCCAACAGTTTGAACTGACGCAGGTTGTTATTACGCAGCGCGCCGATATGGTACTGCTGTACCCATTCACGACGCGCGTATTCCGCACCGAGGAACACCAGCACCGCGGTTTTAAACTGGGCAACTTCATGCTCGCTCAGCGTTTCACCCGCCAGGCGGCGTGCCAGAATGCTATCCAGTTCAGATTCGTTAGATTCAGCAAACAGCACCACGTCCAGCGCGTGGTCAGAGACTTTACAGCCGTGAGCCGCAAAGTGATCCAGACGTTTGGTCAGCGCAGCTTGCAGGTCGCTGAAGCGGCGGATATCCGTGTCAGACACCTCACCGAGCTTCGCCATATAGTCGTTAAAGGTCGCCTGCTCAATGTTAAAGGCTTTATCCGGACGCCAGCTCGGCAGCACTTTCACATCAAAGCTTGCGTCTTTAGCAACGGCCGCGTGATGCTCCAGAGAGTCGATCGGGTCATCGGTGGTACCGACCATTTTCACGTTCATCTGCTGCATGATGCCGCGCGCGGAGAATTTGTCCTGCGCCAGCAGTTCATTGCACTGGTTCCAGATTTCGTCAGCCGTTGCCGGAGACAGCAGCTTACCTGTAATACCAAACGGGCGACGTAATTCGAGGTGGGTCCAATGGTACAACGGGTTACCGATTGTGTGCGGAACCGTGGCGGCCCAGGCGTCAAACTTCTCGCGATCGGAGGCATCGCCGGTACACAGGCGCTCAGCGACGCCGTTAGTACGCATCGCACGCCATTTGTAGTGGTCACCCTTCAGCCAGATGTCATACAGGTTATTAAAACGGTAGTTTTCCGCGATTTGTTGCGGTGGCAAATGGCAGTGGTAGTCGAAGATTGGCTGGTCTTTGGCGTAATCATGATACAGACGGCGGGCAAATTCGGTGTCCAACAGGAAATCTTCAGTCATAAACGGGGTCATTATCGTCTTCCTCTCAGCGAGTGCGTCAGATTGCTTATGTTTTGATGTTGACAAAGTTATCACACCAATTTCCATACACTGAAGATATTTTCGTGAGTTAGATCAACAAATGGCGACAAAAAAATTACTCTCAAAGAGGTAAACCGCGCGCCAAGCCGCACCAGCACTGGCTTTGCTGAATCGAAATAATGACCACACGAAGATTCACACTTTTGTGATGGCACTCACCTTTTAAAGCTGTATGACAAGTTATCTTTTTGCCGTCGCGATACATAAGCCGACGGAATGCAAATTACCGATGTATCACCATCGGATTAACCGGTACGGAAACCGAATTAGCACAAATATTGACATGGCAGAGTTCGGGGAGTACCGGCTTTTTTTCGGTTACCCCCTCGTAAAAGAACATCCTCCTCCCTGAACTGGAAGATGACCGCTCGTTCGCGGACATAACAAAACGATGAGGTTTTACATGCGTAAAATTAAAGGGTTACGTTGGTACATGATCGCACTGGTGACGCTTGGCACCGTGCTGGGTTACCTGACACGTAACACTGTGGCGGCAGCTGCGCCAACTCTGATGGAAGAGTTACACATCTCCACCCAACAGTATTCCTATATCATCGCAGCGTATTCTGCTGCTTACACCGTAATGCAACCCGTTGCCGGCTATGTGCTCGATGTGCTCGGCACAAAAATTGGTTACGCGATGTTCGCCGTTCTGTGGGCCGTCTTCTGTGGCGCGACCGCACTGGCTGGCAGCTGGGGTGGACTGGCGCTGGCGCGAGGCGCAGTCGGTGCCGCTGAAGCTGCGATGATCCCTGCGGGTCTGAAAGCCAGTTCTGAATGGTTCCCGGCAAAAGAACGTTCAATCGCCGTGGGTTACTTTAACGTCGGTTCCTCTATCGGCGCGATGATTGCTCCGCCGCTGGTCGTCTGGGCTATCGTCATGCACAGCTGGCAGATGGCCTTCATTATTTCTGGTGCCCTGAGCTTCATTTGGGCCATGTGCTGGTTGGTATTTTACAAACACCCACGCGACCAGAAAAAACTGTCTGATGAAGAACGTGATTACATTCTGAATGGTCAGGAATCACAGCATAAAAACAGCACCGCCAAGAAAATGTCTCTCGGTCAGATCCTGCGTAACCGCCAGTTCTGGGGCATCGCGCTGCCGCGTTTCCTGGCAGAGCCGGCCTGGGGCACCTTCAACGCCTGGATCCCGCTGTTCATGTTTAAAGTCTACGGCTTTAACCTGAAAGAGATTGCGATGTTTGCCTGGATGCCGATGCTGTTTGCTGACCTGGGCTGTATCGTAGGGGGTTACTTACCGCCGCTGTTCCAGCGCTGGTTCGGCGTTAACCTGATCGTTTCCCGTAAAATGGTCGTCACCATGGGCGCATTGCTGATGATTGGCCCAGGGATGATCGGTCTGTTCACCAGCCCGTACATTGCTATCGCCCTGCTGTGCGTCGGCGGCTTTGCTCACCAGGCGCTGTCCGGTGCGCTGATCACGCTCTCTTCTGACGTATTTGGTCGTAATGAAGTGGCAACCGCGAACGGTCTGACCGGTATGTCCGCATGGCTTGCAAGTACGCTGTTTGCGCTGGTCGTTGGCGCGCTGGCTGACACCATCGGCTTCAGCCCGCTGTTCGCCGTACTGGCGGTATTCGACCTGCTCGGCGCGTTAGTCATCTGGACGGTATTGCAGAACAAATCGGCCAGCGAGGTAGAGTCAGCTTCGCAAACTGGCGATCCCGCTGCGCAAAGTTAACCAGACACGATTTAACAAGGTTATGTAATGCTAAGCCGCCAGTCATCTGGCGGCTTTTTTATCGCCGCGAGTGGAGCCGTAATCGCAAAAGTGGTATAACAAATAGAGTCTGCCGTATCATGCCTGGAGCGCATATGGAAATCACCGAACCACGACGTTTGTACCAACAACTTGCCGCTGATCTGAAAGAACGCATTGAGCAGGGTGTCTACCTGGTGGGTGACAAACTCCCCGCCGAGCGCTTTATCGCCGATGAAAAAAATGTCAGCCGCACCGTGGTTCGTGAAGCGATTATCATGCTCGAGGTTGAGGGCTACGTTGAAGTGCGTAAAGGATCGGGGATCCACGTCATTTCAAACCAACCCAAACACTATGTCGCGCCAGATGAAAGTCTGGAGTTCGCCAGCTACGGTCCGTTTGAGCTGCTCCAGGCTCGCCAGCTCATAGAAAGCAATATTGCTGAGTTTGCCGCCACCCAGGTGACCAAACAGGACATCATGAAACTGATGGAAATTCAGGAGAAGTCGCGTAACGAAAAAAGCTTTCGTGACTCCGAGTGGGATCTCCTGTTCCATGTGCAGGTCGCGCTGGCAACACAGAACTCTGCCCTGGCCGCGATTGTTGAAAAAATGTGGACTCAGCGTATTCACAACCCCTACTGGAAGAAGCTGCACGACCACATCGACCTGCGTACGGTAGATAACTGGTGCGACGACCATGACCAGATCCTGCGGGCGCTGATTCGCAAAGATCCACACGCCGCCAAACTGGCGATGTGGCAGCATCTTGAGAACACAAAGCAGATGCTGTTTAACGAAACCAGCGATGATTTTGAATTCAACGCAGACCGTTATCTTTTTACCGATAATCCCGTCATTCATCTCGATACGGCAGCTAACGGCGCAAAATAAACAATCTTAACGATGCAGGCGCGACAAAGCGCCTGTTTCTGACGCTTGGTAAGCATTAGGTATAAAGTGTCAGCCTGTGTAAATCCTCTCGCCTCCCTCCATTGCGATAAGCAAAATCACAGGACAACACCCGTAATTTCTATAACGGACTACGTTGACCTTTGTTACAATTAGTTGTTATTTGAATTTTTGTGTTTGAGAGCTTGCTTACTTCACAACTTTACAGGGAATAGTTCAGGCCGTGAATTTGTGTCAGACCGCGATCCATGTAAAAAACACCAATAAAATTGCGGCGTTACAAACTCCAGAATACCGGCATGACGACAACCGATTCTCCAGGAATATTGAATGGAACTACTGACTCAATTATTGAATGCTTTATGGGCTCAGGATTTTGAAACGCTGGCCAATCCCTCCATGATTGGCATGCTCTATTTCGTACTGTTTACCATTTTGTTTCTGGAAAACGGACTGCTGCCAGCAGCCTTTTTACCTGGCGACAGTCTACTGGTACTGGTCGGCGTACTTATCGCTAAAGGCGCGATGGGTTTTCCGCAAACGGTACTGCTGCTCACCACCGCGGCCAGCCTGGGTTGCTGGCTCAGTTATATCCAGGGGAGATGGCTGGGAAATACCCGCACCGTTCAAAACTGGCTATCTCATCTACCCGCCCACTACCATCAGCGCGCACATCATCTGTTCCATAAGCATGGCTTGTCTGCCCTGTTGGTCGGTCGCTTTATCGCGTTTGTCAGAACATTACTGCCGACCATCGCAGGATTGTCCGGTCTGAACAATGCGCGCTTTCAGTTCTTTAACTGGATGAGCGGACTGCTTTGGGTTCTGATTCTCACAACGCTTGGCTATCTGCTGGGCAAAACGCCAGTGTTTCTCAAATATGAAGATCAGCTGATGTCTTGTCTGATGCTGCTTCCCGTGGTGTTACTGGTGTTTGGTCTGGCAGGTTCACTGGTTGTGCTTTGGAAAAAGAAATACGGGAACCGAGGGTAAATTATGCTGAAATCATGCATAACACTCCGACGACTGGCCTGGACGACTACTTTTATGCTGTTTATCGGCGCGCTGCTCCTGACCTGGTCGGTCATCCGCCAGCAGGAGTCAACGCTTGCCATTCGTGCTGTAAACCAGGGAGCCACCATGCCTGATGGCTTCTCTATCTGGCATCACCTGGACGCCAACGGCATTCGCTTTAAAAGCATTACTCCGCAAAATGACGCGCTGCTGATCACCTTTGATTCCAGCGCGCAAAGCGCAGCCGCAAAGGTCGTGCTGGACCGAACGTTACCGCACGGTTTCGTTATTGCTCAGCAGGATGATGATAATCAGGCGGTACAGTGGTTATCCCGCTTACGTGATACCCCGCACCGTTTTGGTTAATCTCCAGGAATCTGAATTAGATCACTCACTTTGGTGATTTCATCATTTAGCGCCTATGATTAATAAACTGGGTTTATGACCCATTGCTTTATTATTCTGGAGCATCGGCCAAAGCCACAAGGTCGAATCACAATGGAAGGTTCAAGAATGAAATACCGCATCGCTTTAGCAATTAGTCTTTTCGCTCTCAGTGCCGGCAGTTACGCCTCCACCCTCTGTCAGGAAAAAGAACAGGATATTCAGCGGGAGATAAGCTATGCCGAAAAGCACAACAATCAAAACCGCATCAATGGTCTGAACAAAGCGCTGAGCGAAGTTCGGGCAAATTGTACTGACAGCAAACTGCGCGCCGACCATCAGAAAAAAATCGCCGAGCAGAAAAATGAGATAGCCGAGCGTCAACGTGATTTGGCCGAGGCGAAGCAAAAAGGCGATGCGGATAAGATAGCCAAGCGCGAACATAAGCTTGCTGAAGCTCAGCAAGAGCTGAAAGAACTCGAGACACGCGATTACTAAGTACGGTAACTAGCCACTCAACTGGAGAAAACTATGTCGAAAGATAATGCTACGGAAAACCTGCGCGCTGAGCTGAAATCTCTTGCGGATACGCTTGAAGAAGTACTTAGCTCCTCTGGCGATAAGTCGAAGGAAGAGATGAGTAAAATTCGCAGCAAAGCCGAACATGCGTTACGCGAGAGCCGCCATCGTCTGAGCGAAACCAGCGATGTGATTGCCAAACAGACCCGTGAGGCCGCGGCAAAAGCCGATAACTACGTACGCGAAAACCCATGGACAGGCGTCGGCATTGGCGCAGCAGTCGGTGTGGTGCTTGGTGTACTGCTGTCGCGCCGTTAATAATGGCAGACTCTCAACACGCACAAGGTCCAGGCAAAGGCGTACTGGGTATTGGACAGCGGATCCTGACGATTCTCGTTGAGATCGTAGAGACGCGGCTGCGGCTGGCCGTCGTTGAGCTGGAAGAGGAAAAAGCCAATCTCATCCAGATCCTGCTGATGCTTGGGCTGACCATGCTGTTCGCGGCGTTTGGTCTGATGAGTCTGATGGTGCTTATCATCTGGGCCATAGACCCGCAGTATCGCCTGAACGCCATGATTGCCACCACCGTTGTGCTGTTGCTTTTAGCGCTTATCGGCGGGCTATGGACGCTGAGTAAAGCGCGTAAAACAACGCTGCTACGCCATACGCGCAATGAACTCGCTAACGACAGGCAGGCCCTGGAGGATGATGCATAATGAGCAGTAAAGTCGAACGTCAACAACGTAAGGCGCAACTGCTTGGACAGATCCAGCAGCAAAGGCTGGATCTGTCTGCCACTCGCCGCGACTGGCTGGAAGCCACCGAAGTCTACGATCGTGGCTGGAAGACGCTGCTGAACCTGCGTGGCTGGGTGTTGGTCGGAAGCAGTATTATGGCGGTTCGCACCATTCGTAACCCGAATCTGCTGGTACGCTGGGCTAAACGCGGCTTCAGCGTGTGGAGCATCTGGCGTCTGGTTAAATCGACCATCAGACAACAGCAACTGCGCGGCTAATCACCTCTCCTTCCCCTAACCTCAAATTTTTTGAAAATTTCTGACAGTTTTCCTTGCTAACAATTGTCATTAGCCGCGTTTATGATTCTCTCCATCGACAGCAACGACGCACTCTGCGACGTCGTTGCACAAAAAAACACAATAAGCCGCCTGAGTGGTTTCCTGGAGAGTATGATGAAGAAATTAGAAGATGTTGGTGTACTGGTAGCGCGCATTCTGATGCCAATCCTGTTTATTACCGCAGGTTGGGGGAAAATCACCGGATATGCGGGTACCCAACAGTACATGGAAGCCATGGGCGTCCCAGGATTTATGTTACCGCTGGTTATCCTGCTTGAGTTTGGCGGCGGTCTGGCCATCCTGTTTGGTTTCCTGACCCGCACTACCGCGCTGTTCACCGCGGGCTTCACGCTGCTGACGGCGTTCCTCTTCCACAGCAACTTTGCGGAAGGTATGAACTCTCTGATGTTTATGAAAAACCTGACCATCGCAGGCGGCTTCCTGCTGCTGGCTATCACCGGTCCGGGCGCATTCAGCATCGACCGTGTACTGAATAAAAAATGGTAAGCGAGCTATACTAAACGCATCAAAAAGCGAGGAGACATCTCCTCGCTTTTGCTATCTGAGGAGGCGAAAACATGGGACAACTCATTGACGGCGTATGGCATGACACCTGGTATGACACCAAATCAACCGGGGGAAAATTTCAACGCTCTGCATCAGCTTTCCGTAACTGGCTCACCGCGGATGGCGCACCGGGTCCAACGGGCGAAGGGGGTTTCGCCGCCGAAAAAGACCGCTATCATCTCTACGTTTCTCTGGCCTGTCCGTGGGCGCATCGCACGCTGATCTTGCGTAAACTCAAAGGGCTGGAACCGTTTATTTCCGTTTCCGTTGTGCATCCGCTGATGCTGGAAAACGGCTGGACCTTTGACGATAACTTCCCGGCGGCAACCGGCGATACCCTGTATCAGCACGAATTTCTTTATCAACTCTATTTACACGCCGATCCGCACTACAGCGGTCGGGTGACCGTTCCGGTGCTGTGGGACAAAAAGAACCACACCATTGTCAGCAACGAATCTGCAGATATCATCCGTATGTTTAACACTGCGTTTGATGCGCTGGGCGCGAAAGCCGGGGATTACTATCCACCCGCTCTGCAAACTAAAATCGACGAGCTCAACGGCTGGATTTATGACAACGTCAATAACGGCGTGTATAAAGCCGGATTTGCCACCAGTCAGGAAGCCTACGACGACGCCGTAGAAAAAGTCTTTCAATCTCTGGCGCGACTGGAGCAGATCCTTGGGCAACATCGCTACCTGACCGGGGACCAGTTAACAGAGGCCGATATTCGCCTGTGGACCACGCTGGTGCGCTTTGATCCTGTGTATGTGACGCACTTCAAGTGCGACAAACACCGGATTAGCGACTATCTGAACCTGTACGGTTTCCTGCGCGATATCTACCAGATGCCAGGCATTGCGGAGACCGTTAATTTCGATCACATCCGCAATCACTACTTCCGTAGCCACAAAACCATTAACCCGACCGGCATTATTTCTGTCGGACCGTGGCAGGACCTCAACGAACCCCACGGGCGTGATGACCGTTTTGCCTGAATGACACGGGTCCCCTTTGGGGGCCAAATAATTAATACTGCAAATATTTACCAGTATTCCATTCGCAGCTATTCTTAATTTGATTGCTTTAAAAACAAGTAATTGAATACAGAACGAGGCAAAAATGGATTGGTATTTAAACGTATTAAAGAACTACTTTGGTTTTGGGGGCCGCGCGCGTCGTAAAGAATACTGGATGTTTGTGCTGGTCAACATCATCTTTACGTTCGTGCTGGGCATTCTGGACAGAATGCTTGGCTGGGAACGCGCCGGAGGGGAAGGCATATTAACGACGATTTATGGGGTTCTGGTCTTTATCCCGTGGTGGGCGGTGCAGTTCCGGCGTTTACATGACACCGACCGCTCGGCCTGGTGGCTACTGGTGCTGCTGATCCCGATCGTAGGCTGGTTGGTAATCATCATTTTCAACTGTCAAAACGGAACTCAGGGGAGCAACCGCTTCGGCGCTGACCCGAAACAACTGTCCTGATGTAATACACCATCTTGTCGGCCGGATAAGGTGCATTTGCACCGCATCCGGCGTAACAGCCCTGCTATTTACCCGCAAACAGCTTGGGAATTTCCCGCAAACACCAGGATTTCGCTTCGCCCATGCTGTCTCGACGCCAGGCCATAATAATATCAATTTCGCTTGTCGATTCCGGGCTAACCACACGCAACCGACCCGCCGCAATGTCCTCTTCCACCAGCGGGTATGGCATCGTCGCCACGCCAAGGCCGGCCAACAGCGCCTGGCGTTTATCTTCTATCGAACTCACCGTCAGACGCGGCTGTTTATCCAGCAGTTGAACCGTCAGCACCGGGCGTTCGCGGGCCGTGTCCGCCACCGCGATTCCACGGTACTTCACGCGGGTGACTTCCGATAACGGTTCCGGTTCCTGATGAATTGGATGATCCGGGGCCGCCACATATACGTTCATCAGCGAGTACAGCTTGCGCGAGTTGATTTCCGAAGATGAGCGAAAATGCATATCCGGCGCAATCACGATATCCGCCCGCCCCTGCTCCAGACGCTCCCACGCCCCGGCCAGAACTTCGGTAATAACGGAAAGCTGGGTATTGGCCTTCCCGGCAAGTCTGTCGATCAGCGGGAAAAACGCCGCCGTCGGCACCAGCGCTTCGGTGACGATGGTCAGATGCGTTTCCCAACCGCGAGCCAGCGCTTCGGCATCGGTGGTCAGCTTATCCGCAGCTTCCAGCAGTACACGCCCACGTTCCAGCAGCATACGCCCGACGTTGGTGAATTTTGTGCGATGACCTGAACGGTCGAACAGCACGACGTCCAGCTCTTCCTCCAGCTTCTGCATGGTATAGCTGAGCGCGGAAGGAACGCGCCCCAGTTCGTCCGCTGCGGCGGCAAAGCTGCCACGCCGGTCTATTGCGTCCATGACGCGTAACGCCTCAAGCGTTAAAGCCCTTTCTTTGGCCATCTCGTTCTCATTCAGGAAATTTGAACATACCGGGCAGAATATCTGGCTAACAATGCAGCGTCTAGCCATTTAACATAAAAGGAAGTAAAGAGAGGTCAAGAACTATGATTACTACCCGTACAGCCAAACAATGCGGGCAAGCAGACTACGGCTGGCTGCAGGCCCGTTATACCTTCTCCTTTGGACACTATTTTGATCCTAAACTGCTGGGTTATGCCTCGCTGCGTGTTCTGAACCAGGAAGTTCTGGCACCGGGAGCCTCTTTCCAGCCACGTACCTATCCGAAGGTGGATATCGTCAATCTGATCCTCGAAGGGGAAGCGGAGTATCGCGACAGTGAAGGTAACCATATCCAGGCCAAGGCAGGAGAAGTTTTACTGCTCGCCACACAGCCGGGAATTAGCTACAGCGAACACAATATCAGCAAAGATAAACCGTTAACCCGAATGCAGCTCTGGCTGGATGCCTGCCCGCAGCGCGAAAACGCCTGCGTACAGAAAGCCACGCTGAGTGCCGGTAAGCATCAGTTGCTCGCCTCGCCGGATGGAGAACAAGGCAGCCTGCATCTGCGTCAACAGGTATGGGTGCACCACGTTGAACTGCAACAAGGTGAATCGCTGAGTTTTCAGTTACATGGGCCGCGGGCTTACTTACAGTCGATCCACGGCAGATTCCATGCGGTGACATCTGGCGCCGAAAAGGAAGCGCTCACCTGCGGCGATGGCGCATTTATTCGTGACGAAACTAACATAACGTTAGTCGCCGATACCGCGCTGCGCGCTTTGCTGATAGATTTGCCCGTATAGTCAGGGAAAACAATGGAGTACGACTATTGAGCAAGAAATCATCAAAAAAACGCCAGCCGCAGGTTGAGCCGAAAAAACAGGATACTGTGACCTTTGGCTATGAAGAAATGCTGACAGAGCTGGAAGCGATTGTGGCGGATGCCGAGCTACGGCTGGAAGACGAAGAAGCCGCCTGAAAAGGCGGCTTAGAGTTATGCCGGGGGCGATTCCGCCTTACCCGGCCTGCAGATTAATGTGCCTTACTGGCCATGATCTCAATGATCTGCTTGTCGGTTTCCTGCATCGAGCGACACGCCAGCGCACACAGGTTCGTGATAGATTGCTCCACATTATGTGCCACAATCC
The DNA here is from genome assembly GCF_027919895.1 of Citrobacter sp. 21OH12SH02A-Citro. Taxonomy (NCBI): domain Bacteria; kingdom Pseudomonadati; phylum Pseudomonadota; class Gammaproteobacteria; order Enterobacterales; family Enterobacteriaceae; genus Citrobacter; species Citrobacter sp. 21OH12SH02A-Citro. The sequence goes on along the minus strand of NZ_CP114801.1, from coordinate 612,652 downwards.
CTTCATTGCCGGTCACAGCGGTATCATCCAGCGCCATCAGCACCGCTTTCCACGCCGCAGATGCGCTGGTTGAAACTTTCATCGCGCAGCTGTTTGAGGCGCCATCGCAAATCATTCCGCTCACGTCGCCAATCATGCTGCTGATTGCCATCGCGATGGTGTTGTAGCGACCATCAACGATCCACGCCATCCCCGCCGCGGCGCCCATCGCCGCCGTGGTTGCCGCACACAATGCAGACAAACGCGGAAGCTGATGATGGATGTAGATAGCGCTCAGGTGAGACAACATCAGCGCACGCGCCAGTTTCTCTTCATCCGCACCAAAGTGCTCAGCCACCACCATTACCGGAACGGTCGCGGTAATCCCCTGATTACCGGAGCCCGAGTTGCTCATTGCCGGAAGCGTCGCCCCGCCCATTCGCGCATCCGATGCCGCACTGGTGCGGATCAGAATAGAGGTGGAGAGATCGTTCGCCAGCAGGCCACGCGCGCACTGCTTCTCAAGCGTGGTTCCGATGTGCAAGCCCCAGTTACCGCGCAGCCCTTCCTGGGACAGCGCACCGTTCAGTTTCGCCGCATCGAGAATAAAGCGGATTGACTCAAACGGTACCGCGTTCACGAACGCCAGAATCTCTTCCAGCGACGTGTGGGACAATACCGCCAGCGGTGACTCCTGCTCCTCTTCCTGAGCGTTCTGTTCTGTCGTGAACACCACGCCTTTATTGGTCTCAATGTGCACAATGTTGGTATGACCACCAACAATCGTCACGCACGCCCATCCTTCAGCGCTATAAACCTTCGCACGGGAGAAAAGAATGTCCTCGCATGGCTCCTGCAGCATCACCGCGACCTTCCCGGCGGTAAGCATCGCTTTCGCATCGGCAATCGCTTGAAGCGAGGCGTCTTTCAGTACCTCTAAACCGGCGTGGGCATTTCCCCCCAGCGCACCCAGTGCCGCCGCGACAGGCAGCCCAACCATTCCGGTACCCGGCACGGTAACGCCCATGCCGTTTTTCATCAGGTTCGGTGAGACCCACGCATCAATGCGTTCAACCGCGCCGTCCAGCTCAGAGGAGGCGACCGCTGCCGCCAGAGCCAGAGAGATAGGTTCCGTGCAGCCCAGCGCAGGCTTAACTTCTTCCTGCACCGCGCGGATAAAACTATCCCATAATGGATTCAATGTAGTCTCAAACATAACAACAACCTTTGCTCAGATATCTCAGGAAAATGCCAGGAACGGAGAAACGCACAGCAGCAGGCCCGTGACAATAATCAGATACAGGGAAGCGCCTTTGTATTTGTGCAGTGCAGGAACTTTGTAGACCAACCAGGCCGGGATCAGACATCCCACCATGCCGAAGATAGGGCTACAAATAGAAGTGAAGCTCAGTACCGGCGCATTGAGCACAATGGCTCCCCACGCCAGCAGGATAGCGAAAACCATAATGCCGCGCTGAACCAGGGTCTCATTGATTTTCTCGGCTGGCATTTTGCGGCGCAGAACGTTCATCACGATCCCTTGAGTGGCTTCACGGAACCCTAAGTAAACGCCGAAGAAAGCGGTCATTACGGCAAAGATGTTCAGAATAACGCTGACGATTTTCACCCAGCCAGCACCCGCGCCGCTGATAAACTGCGCGGCAATCGCCAGAGCGGAAATGTTCTGCTCATAAGCTTTAACCGCTTCGTCATGGCCCATCGCCAGCGTGAAGGAAACGGCGTAGAAAAAGACGGTCACAAACAGAATACCGAACGCAATATTCATGGCTCGCAGGGCTTTATGGCGTGCCACTTCAATGGATTTATTGCGAGAACGATAGGAGATAACCATCGGGCTTAAGGTCTGAATAAACAGAATCGAGGTCAGGGTAAACGGCAGCGTGATAATCGCGTTTTTGATCAGCAGCGCCATCGGCGGCAGTGAACCTACGTTATATAAATGCCACATCCCAACCATCGACACGCCAAGCGCCGCCACCACCAGCAGCTTGGTCAGTACCATACCGGTGGAGATTTTAAACAGCAGTTTTTCCCCGCGGGACGAGATAGCCACCAGGATGCAAATCAGCACCAGGCCATAGAACGGGCTGTCGGACAGTAACCCTTCAGTAACACCAAAAGTATGCAGGTAGGAGGCGCTATCGTTGGTGATGGCGGTGGAATAGACGAACATCCAGATAACCAGCATCACAAAATACAACGCACCTAACAGGATGCCCCAGTTCTTACCCAGATAGCCGCTGATTACGCTCGGGTAGTCTTTACACTCTGGGGACTCAGCCAGCGTATTAATAAACAGACGCTGGAACAGATACATGGCTGGGTAGCCGATGATAGAGGAGAGCAAAAACACCCACAGCCCCATCAAACCCACCTGGACGGGAAGAAAAACAATCCCCGCACCAATTGCCATACCGATACTCATAATGACCCAGCCGGTGTCCATGCTGTCGAATTTAATGGCTTCGCGCCATTCACTTTCGGTCATTCCCGCCCGACGTGCCGGAGCAGATGCGTCGAGTATTACGCTGTTATTCGTTGCCGTTTCCATAATTTTCCGCTCAATATGTAGGTAGAGGTTTTTATATTTTTTTCGTACTGCCTCAATGCGATACGCAGTACTACGGTGCAGGTGAGCTATTGGAGTAATGAGGAAATCATACGCGCAGGATCAGAGAAAAACTTCACAAACAAACCCCTGTAATTTCTAAAAGTTAAGAAATATTTTCTCTTTTATTTCCATATAAAGAATTGAATTTCTATATTTGAAGCAGATCACAACAAAAAAGGCGCACTAACGTGCACCTTTTTTTATCATGCCATATTGATTAATTTATTGCTGGATAGCGCTGCGCTGACCAGGCACGGCTTTTCACCTCAGGTACAAACCACTTTAATTGCCAGCCCACCGCGTGAGGTTTCACGGTATTTGTCGTTCATATCTTTGCCCGTTTCATACATGGTCTCGATCACTTTATCGAGCGAAACGCGTGGTTCTGACGTTCGACGTAGCGCCATGCGCGCGGCGTTGACGGCTTTTACTGCGTTGATCGCATTACGTTCAATGCACGGTATTTGCACCTGTCCGGCTACCGGATCGCAGGTCAGCCCCAGGTTATGCTCCATGGCGATTTCCGCTGCAATGCAGACCTGCGACGGGCTACCGCCCAGCAGTTCTGTCAGCCCGGCAGCCGCCATTGAACAGGCTACGCCAATCTCACCCTGGCAGCCCACCTCAGCACCAGAAATAGAGGCGTTCATCTTATACAGCGCGCCTATCGCCCCCGCGGCCAGCAAATAGCGGGCAATGGAGTTCGCATTCACCGGACGGCGGAACTTGTCGTAATAGGCCAATACGGCGGGAATAATCCCACATGCACCGTTGGTCGGCGCCGTCACAACCCGGCACCCGGCGGCGTTTTCTTCGCTCACGGCCAGCGCGAACATGTTGATCCAGTCAATAACGTTCATCGGGTCGCTGGACAGATTATCGCTGGAAACCAGCAACCGACGTAATGCCACGGCGCGACGCGGAACGTTAAGCGGCCCCGGCAGGACGCCTTCGGTGTTCATTCCGCGCTCAATCCCGGCGTGCATGACGTCCCAAATGGCGGCAAAGCCAGCATCGATTTCCTCTTTGCTGCGCATCGCCAGCTCGTTTTGCATCATCAAGCCGGAAACAGACAGCCCATTGCGCTCGCACAGTTTCAGCAGTTCGCTGGCGGAATGAAAATTGTAGGGCACGTGTGCTTCAACATCATGCACCTGCCCAAATTGCTCCTCTTCAATGATAAAACCACCGCCGACGGAGTAATAGGTTTTGCTTAATAGCCTCTCGGTGCCGTTCCACGCGGTGATACGCATGCCATTTTCATGGCGCGGCAGCGTTTCGGTATGAAAGAGAATATTTTCATCTGGAGAGAAATCGACAACATGCGTGCCCTCAGCAACCGGCAAACGTCCGGTACGGGCCACTTCCTGAGTAAAACCAGCGATTGAGTCTATATTAACGTTTTGCGGACTGTTACCGGCCAGCCCCATCATGATCGCGACATCTGTCGCATGACCTTTCCCGGTCAGGGAAAGCGATCCGTAAAGATCCGCCACAATATGCGTGGTTCTGGGGAGTTCGCCGCTGCTGACCAACAGATCGATAAAGCTTTTACCTGCGTTCATTGGCCCCACGGTATGGGAGCTGGAAGGTCCAATGCCAATCTTGAAAATATCGAATGCGCTAATCATATCCACACCCTCGGATTGCCGTTCAGTGAAGACCAGGTTTCACACTCATTAAGGATTGGGGCGATCCTGAGATCGCCCCGCAAGGGATTACAGCGTGTCGCCACGTACGGCGATGGCTTCAATCTCCAGCTTCACATCCTTTGGTAAGCGGGCGACCTGTACGCAACTGCGCGTGGGGTAGATAGCCTGATGCTCATCAAAGAACTGCTGGTACACCTGGTTAATGGTGGCGAAGTCGTTCAGGTCGGATACGAAAACGGTAGTCTTCACGATATCGCTCACTTTCAAACCTGCGGACTCGACGATCGCTTTCACGTTTTCCAGGCTTTGACGTGCCTGATCGGCCACGTTTTCTGCCACTTCACCGGTCTGTGGACACACCGGGATTTGACCTGACGTCAACACCATGCTGCCCAGGTCCACGCCCTGTACGTAAGGCCCAATCGCCCCTGGCGCACATTCGGTTGCAATAACTTTTCTCATAATCCCTCCGGCGTCAGAGCGCCTGGGTGAAAGTACGTGAAATAACATCTTGCTGCTGTTCACGGGTCAACGCGTTGAAGCGCACCGCATAGCCAGACACGCGGATCGTCAGGTTTGGATAGTTTTCCGGGTGCTCAATGGCATCCATCAACATTTCACGGTTCATAACGTTAACGTTCAGATGCTGCCCACCTTCCACATGCGCTTCATGGTGGAAGTAACCGTCCAGCAGACCAACCAGGTTGGTTTTACGCACCCCATCTTCTTTGCCCAGTGCAGCCGGCACAATGGAGAAGGTGTACGAGATACCGTCTTTGGCATAGGTAAACGGCAGTTTGGCCACTGAGGTTAACGACGCAACCGCGCCTTTACGATCGCGGCCGTGCATCGGGTTAGCCCCTGGCGCAAACGGCGTACCTGCGCGACGTCCGTCCGGTGTGTTACCGGTTTTCTGTCCGTACACCACGTTGGAAGTGATGGTCAGGATGGACTGCGTCGGCACCGCATTACGGTAGGTTGGCAACACCTTAATTTTCTTCATGAAGCGTTCGACCAGGTCGCAGGCAATGCTGTCTACTCGCTCGTCATTGTTGCCGTATTGCGGATAGTCGCCTTCGATTTCGAAATCGACAGCCAGACCGTTTTCATCACGAATCGGTTTCACGCGGGCGTATTTGATAGCCGACAGAGAATCCGCCGCCACGGACAGACCCGCCATACCACAAGCCATCGTGCGATAGACATCACGATCGTGTAGCGCCATCAGCGAAGCTTCATAGCTGTACTTGTCGTGCATATAGTGGATGATGTTCAGCGCGCTGATGTACTGCACGGCCAGCCAGTCCATAAAGTGGTCCAGGCTCTCCATCACCGTATCGTAATCCAGCACGTCATCCATCAGCGGTGCCGTTTTCGGCCCAACCTGAATTTTCAGCTTCTCATCCACGCCGCCGTTGATTGCGTACAGCAACGTTTTGGCGAGGTTGGCACGCGCACCGAAGAACTGCATTTGTTTGCCGATAACCATCGGGCTTACGCAGCAGGCAATGGCATAGTCATCGCTGTCAAAGTCGGCACGCATCAAATCGTCGTTTTCATACTGCAAAGACGAGGTGATGATAGACACCTGGGCGGCGTACTTTTTGAAGGCAATCGGCAGCGCTTCAGACCACAGCACCGTCAGGTTCGGCTCAGGCGCCGGTCCCATAGTGTGCAGCGTATGCAGGTAGCGGAACGAGTTTTTCGTCACCAGCGTGCGGCCATCCAGCCCCATGCCGCCGATAACTTCAGTCGCCCAGATAGGGTCGCCTGAGAACAGGGTGTCGAATTCCGGCGTGCGCAGGAAGCGCACCATACGGATCTTCATAATGAAGTGGTCGATCAGCTCCTGCGCCTGCTGCTCGTTTAAAATTCCCGCTTTGAAATCGCGCTCGATGTAGATGTCGAGGAACGATGCGGTACGGCCCAGCGACATTGCGCCGCCGTTCTGAGATTTCACCGCAGCCAGGTAAGCAAAGTAAACCCACTGCACCGCTTCCTGCGCATTACGCGCCGGGCGGGAGATATCGCAGCCGTACTTCGCTGCCATTTCCTGCATCTGTAGCAGGGCGCGACGGTGCTCAGACAGCTCTTCGCGCAGGCGAATCGTGGCTTCAAGATTCTGGCCCCACTCCAGGTTCGACTGGAGATCGGCAAACTGCAGTTCACGCTCACGTACCAGGTAGCGAATACCGTACAACGCGACGCGGCGATAGTCGCCGATGATACGACCACGGCCATAGCCATCCGGCAGACCGGTCAGCACGCCGGATTTACGGCAGCGCAGCATATCCGGAGAGTAGGCGTCGAATACGCCCTGGTTATGGGTTTTACGCAGTTCAGTAAACTGGTATTCAAAATCAGCATCCATCTCACGACCATAAGCATCAAAAGAGCTTTTGATCATGTTGATGCCGCCAAACGGATGCAGAGCGCGCTTGAGCGGCTTATCCGTTTGCAGACCAACGATTTTTTCCAGTTCTTGTTCAATATAACCCGCATCATGTGCGGTTATCGTGGTGGCAATATTGGTATCGAAATCAACCGGCGCGTGCGTCGAGTTTTCAATACGGATGCCCGCCATAACTTTTTCCCACAATGCAGTGGTCGCTGGCGTTGCTTCGGCGAGGAAAGATTCATCCCCTTCATAAGGCGTATAGTTGTGCTGAATAAAATCACGGACATTAATTTCTTCTTTCCAGTCCGTACCTTTAAAGCCATTCCAGGCTTCGGCATACAGCATATCGCTGGTATCGATATTTACCTTCATGAAAAATAATCTCTCTGCTGAAAATTAATTATGCAAATTCTACTGGTATATTAATTTTGCCTAACGCAATGGCATCACGCGCAATCATTTTCTCTTCATTTGTGGGAATAACCGCACAAATAACACGAGCATCTTTATTAGAGATAATTCTTTCGCCATGGGAATTTGGCAGGCTATTCATCTCGCTGTCGATATTCACCCCTAAAACGGCGAGATGCTCGATAACCAGACGACGAATTAATACCGAGTTCTCACCTATTCCACCGGTGAAAATAATCCCATCAAGACGATGCAGCGAAGCGGCATGTCCGGCGATATGGCGCGCGATACGATGCACAAACGTTTTAATCGCCAACTGCGCACGCTCATGTCCCTCGTGCCAGGCTTTTTCTAACGTACGTAAGTCAGAGGACAAACCGGAAATACCCAGTAAACCGGACTCTTTATTCACAACGCGCTCAAGGTCGCTCAGCGTCTGGTTGGTTTCGCTGGCAATCCACGCCATGGCGCCGAAATCGACGTCACCGCTGCGTGTGCCCATCATCAGTCCTTCCAACGGCGTCATGCCCATTGAGGTATCAACGCTCTGCCCGTTACGCACCGCGCAGATTGACGCGCCGTTCCCCAGGTGAGCCACAACCAGACCGGAGTCATCACTCTGCAACTCAAGAAGCTCATGCGCTCGCTGAGATACATAGCGGTGCGACGTACCGTGGAAGCCATAACGACGAACGCCTAACTCCTCAAAATATTTCCACGGTAGACCGTAAAGATAGGCCTCAGGGGCCATCGTCTGGTGGAAGCTGGTATCAAATACCGCAACCTGCTGCACGCCTGGGAAAAGGTGCTGTGCGGATTCAATCCCACTGAGGTTCGCATAATTATGTAACGGTGCTAAAGGCGATACCCGGCGAATATTATCGATAACGTCGTCAGTAATAATTGCTGATTCGGTAAAGATATTTCCACCGTGGGCAATGCGGTGGCCAATTAAGGCCACGCTGTCCATTAAATTACGTTTTTCCAGTTCAACGGCGATTGCTTTTAATGCGTCTTCGTAGCTGTGGTGAGCCAGCTTAGCTGGCTCTCCTCCATTAATTGCTATGAACGCATTTTCAGAGTTAATACCGTCCGCGATTCCCGCCATTAAAACTTCACAGTTCGCTGCATCCAGCACTGAGAATTTAATGGAAGACGAACCACAGTTAATAACCAGTACTACCGGAAACTCATTCATTTCACTACTCCGCTCATCCTGAGCTTAAGGATTAAAACAGTTTGTAGACAATGTTCAGGATAGTCAGCAGACCAATCACGGTAACAAACACGTTATCCAGACGGCCACGGTATTTCGCCAGTGACGGTGCTTTACGGATGGCATACATCGGCAGCAGGCAGAGCAGAGAGGCAATAATCGGCGCGCCCATTGCTTCAATCAGGTCCAGGATGTTCGGGTTGGCGTAAGCCACAACCCAGGTGGAGCCCATGATGAAGATCATGCTGATGGTATTAAGTTTGCCAGCGGAAACCTTAGTTTTATCGCCTTTGTAACCAAACTTCAGCACCAGACCGTTCAGACCTTCCAGCGTGCCCAGGTAGTGGCCGAAGAAAGATTTGAAGATAGCAACCAGTGCGATGATTGAAGCGCCGTACTCCAGAACGGTCGCGAAGGTGGACTTCGAACCGGACAGTGAAGCGAAGTGGTTCGCCAGGTAAGACAGTACTGGAATGTTCTGCGCTTTCGCATCCGCCATGTTTGCCGGAGAGAGCGTGAACAGGCAGCTAAAGGCAAAGAACATCACCACGGCAACCATCAGCATACTGGCGCGGGAGATGATTTTTGAACATTTCTGCTCGGTAAATTCGCGACCGTAATCTTTCTCATACTCTTCACGTTTAGAGACCACGAAGGAAGAAACGATTGGTGAAAAGTTGAAAGAGAACACCATGATGGAAATACCCAGCCACACGGTAACCAGGATGCCGTCATGGCCAGTCAGAGCGATATTGCTGAGATCAACCTGATCGATAACCGCAGAGTTCCAGTAAGGAATCAGAGACAGAGAGATCAGCACCAGGCTGGCAATAAACGGCCATACCAGGTAGCTCATCACTTTAACCATCAGATCCTTACCAAACCAGATAACGAATGCCATCAGCAGCAGCAGGAACAGTGCCACGAAGCCACGGTTTAACGCTGGCATCTGCAACTGGTTTTCCCAAAAGGTCATAAAGGTGTTGGTAATGGTGACGCCATAAATCCACAGCAGCGGACAAATCGCAAAGAAGTAGAGGAACGTGATAACCACGCCGCCCGTTTTACCAAAGTGCTCTTCAACCGTTTCTGTGATATTACCGGAAGGGTTAGAACCGGAAAGACACAGGCGTGCCAGCGCACGGTGGCAATAGAAGGCGATGGGGTATGCTAACACCAGCATTATCAGAATGGGGATCAGTCCGCCAAAACCTGCGCGGATAGGGAAGAACAGCACCCCGGCGCCGATGGCTGTACCAAATAAACCCAGTGTCCAGGTGGTGTCCGATTTGCGCCAGGACGACTGTTTTGTCTGGCTGGATACAATGCTATCAGTAGTACTCATATCCTATCCTCAACGAAGTATATTAAGCGTCAACTAAACCAGTAATTTGAGATACACGAGAAAGGTCGATATTACCGCCAGAAATAATGCTGACTGTTTTTCTGTTCTGGATATAGCTATCTAATTTCCCGCTTAATAATGCTGCGCAAGCCAGCGCGCCGGCACCTTCAGTCACAACTTTATTTCGCTGAATTAATGCCACCATGCTGTTGCGAATTTCATCTTCGCTGACCAGGACAATGTCATCCACCAACTCACGAACAATTTCATACGTTAAAGTACCCGGGCGGGAAACGTCACAACCATCCGCCAGGGTGCCGGTCGTTCGGTGCGTGGTTATTTCTCCAGCGTGGAAAGAAGCCGCCATGCCATGAACATTTTCAGACTGTACGCCAATAATTTTAATAGTCGGGTTAATAGATTTAATTGCCACCGCAATACCAGCAATCAGTCCGCCACCGCCAATTGGCACAATCACGTTATCGACATCGTACAGATCTTCCAGAATTTCCAGACCAATAGTGCCCTGACCAGCAATCACTTTCGGGTCATCATATGGCGGAATAGGTGATGCTGCCAACTTACTGATTTAGTGTATGATGGTGTTTTTGAGGTGCTCCAGTGGCTTCTGTTTCTATCAGCTGTCCCTCCTGTTCAGCTACTGACGGGGTGGTGCGTAACGGCAAAAGCACCGCCGGACATCAGCGCTATCTCTGCTCTCACTGCCGTAAAACATGGCAACTGCAGTTCACTTACACCGCTTCTCAACCCGGTACGCACCAGAAAATCATTGATATGGCCATGAATGGCGTTGGATGCCGGGCAACCGCCCGCATTATGGGCGTTGGCCTCAACACGATTTTCCGCCATTTAAAAAACTCAGGCCGCAGTCGGTAACCTCGCGCATACAGCCGGGCAGTGACGTCATCGTCTGCGCGGAAATGGACGAACAGTGGGGATACGTCGGGGCTAAATCGCGCCAGCGCTGGCTGTTTTACGCGTATGACAGGCTCCGGAAGACGGTTGTGGCGCACGTATTCGGTGAACGCACTCTGGCCACACTGGAGCGTCTTCTGAGCCTGCTGTCGGCCTTTGAGGTCGTGGTATGGATGACGGATGGCTGGCCGCTGTATGAATCCCGCCTGAAGGGAAAGCTGCACGTTATCAGCAAGCGTTACACTCAGCGCATTGAGCGGCATAACCTGAATCTGAGGCAGCACCTGGCAAGGCTGGGACGGAAGTCGCTGTCGTTCTCAAAATCGGTGGAGCTGCATGACAAAGTCATCGGGCATTATCTGAACATAAAACACTATCAATAAGTTGGAGTCATTACCGGCGGAATAAAGATACGGCCTTCAGTTTCCACAATCTCGCTAACCTTAGCGATGGTGTCGTTGAAGTTGTCGCCGTGCAGCACAACCTCTGCGGAATAATCGCAGGTTGCAGCAACTTTAGACTTCGGCGCGCCTTTCGGCATGACCACTTTGCCGTCGATTCCGAGCATGGCGCAGGAGAGAGAAACCCCTTGCGCATGGTTACCTGCAGAGCAAGCCACCACGCCCTTACATCTTTCAGCTTCGGTTAATGAACTGAGCTTGTTAAACGCACCACGGATTTTAAATGAACCGGTACGCTGCATATTTTCAAACTTGAGGAAAATTTCCCCTTTGCAACGTTCACTAAAATAGTTAGAGCGAGGCATTCCCGTTTTATAAATTTTCCCCGCCAGTCTTTTTTTCGCTTCGAGGATATCTTCAATTGCAACTGGGAGATCGTATGTAATGTGCATTAGAACCTCTTACTAGGGTATTAAAGTAAATAGATAGCCGTGACCATTGTCAGATATAGACAGATGGCGTTGATTTCGTGTTAAAACAAATTCAATCTTTAATCAATTTCAATTAATTGCCTTCGTCTCCGACAATTATATGATGAATACTCTTTGGCTAATTCCACCAAAATAGATGCTGCTTTTTTAATTCGATAATTTTTCGACCATACGGCGGCATAACGCGCGACGGGTAAGGTTTCTTCTACCGGGATAGTAATAAACTGGTTTGAGCCAAATGGTGTGGTCATATCGCAGGGAATTACTGTTAAGAAATCAGCATTGAGAACAAGATTATAAATCGTAACGACGGAGTCTGTTTTAACGATGTTTTCACTGCTGATGCCATTATTTTGTAACGTGGTTAGAAGTTCACTGTAGTACCCCATATTCGTTTGTGGCAACACCCACTGTTCGTTTTTCAACGCGCTCAGCGAGGTGATGCCGGTGCATGTTCGGGACTTGCTGGCAACCAGGATGAAGTCTGACTCAAAGAGCGGTTCAACATGCAGATCGTGCAGTTTCATCTCATCACTCAGCGTACCGATCGCGAAGTCCAGACGCCCGTCACGAATCGCAGGTAAGAACGAGGAGAGCTGAGCTTCATACATGGAAACCTGCGCTTTCGGGAACACTTCTTTGAATTTTTTAATCATGCCGGACATGATGGTGAAGGCAATCAGTGAAGGAAAGCCAAACGACACATCAACGACCGCATTGCTCGTCATGCTGTTCATCTCATCAACCATGTTCTTCATTTCACGGGTAATAGATTCAGACCATGAGAGCATAACCTGACCTGCCTGAGTTAAAGTCACACCAGTATTTTTGCGTACGACTAACTCAATACCGAAATAAGCTTCTACATCATTAATGATTTTGCTGACAGCCGGTTGAGTTAAACCTAATTCTTTTGCAGCTGAGCCGATAGAACCACTTCTAATGACTTCCTGAAAGACCACTAAGTGCTGTGTTTTAGGGAGTGTAATAGTATTCATATCGACCTGCGCTAATTACTTTGTTGACGGCAGGAAGTGTACCAAATTAAGCGAACGAGGATATGTGCTACCACTCACAAATCCCCTTGACTTACATTTTGTAAGACTATTATTTAAATTGAAATCACTTAATAATCATATAGATATGAAATATCGATCTCACTTTATCCTGACTTTAATCAAAAAAAGATGGGGGGATAACGATTTTTTATGGCTATAACAACACCATTTTCCCTGCTATTTCTTAAAACCACGAAAGGCTATATTTCAATCAATTACAGAGTAATTACCAGGCAAAACAGCGCTTAAATTTAATAAGCAACTTATCAAATATAATTATATTTTATCGTTTATAGTGGTCAAATAACGTTATGCATCACGTTTTTTAGCCTTATTTGTTTGTAAAGAAACATTGCATTTATTAATATTTAAACCAAAACATACAAATAATCATCACATGCAACATTGCATTAACAGTAGTTTTGTACAATTTATCAGCCAGTAATTTTGTGATGGCGATCGATTGCGTTCGATTATTCTCGATAAAAACGTATCGCGCAGCGTTTTGTGCTAGTCATCACAAAAAAGGAAATATCCCGCAAGCCATTCCCTTAGATAAAAGAAGTTCAGCGCGTAAATAAGGTCAAATAACGATGAGATGAATGGGAAATAAAGGCCAGATTCGTGGTGAACCAACTACAACACGACAGGAAAAACGTCTGCCGGATGGCAGTGTAAACGTCTTATCCAGTCTATAAAGCAAAAAACCTCGCCGAAGCGGGGTTTTTATAAAGAGTGAAGTTGACCGATAAGCCGAGTTCTTTTGAGCATAGCGTCGTGGACAGTCTGCCTATAAAGCAAAAAACCTCGCCGAAGCGGGTTTTTTATAAAGAGGTGAAGCTGACCGATAAGCCGCGTTCTTTTGAGTATAGCGTCGTGGACAGTCTGCCTACAAAGCAAAAACCCCGCCGAAGCGGGGTTTTATAAGGAGGTGAAGCTGACCGATAAGCCGGGTTCTGTCGTGGACAGTCATTCATCTAGGCCAGCAATCGCTCACTGGCTCAAGCAGCCTACCCGGGTTCAGTACGGGCCGTACCTTGTGAACCCCTATTTGGCCTTGCTCCGGGTGGAGTTTACCGTGCCACGGACTGTTACCAGCCGCGCGGTGCGCTCTTACCGCACCCTTTCACCCTTACCTGATCCCACTTGCGTGGGCCATCGGCGGTTTGCTCTCTGTTGCACTGGTCGTGGGTTTCCCCCCCAGGCGTTACCTGGCACCCTGCCCTATGGAGCCCGGACTTTCCTCCCCTCCGCCCGTCTCCCCCGAAGAGGACGACGACGAAGCGGCGACTGTCTGGTCAGCTTCGGCGCGCAGTATAGAGGGTTTGCGGGGCATTGTCACCCCGCACTGCGCATTCCTATCGCCAACGTGGCGGCGATGTTTCTTGAAGCGCGATAAATATTATCAAATGCCCCACGAAAGGCCTCTTCCAGCGTGCTGATGGTGGTTAATACGCTAAACACCGCATCGATACCATATTGATGCACCACCTCCACATCGCGCGTCAGGCTGCCGCCAATACCAATTACCGGCTTGTGGTACTTCTTCGCGACATTCGCCACACCCACTGGCACTTTGCCGTGAATGCTCTGGCTGTCAATCCGCCCTTCTCCGGTCACCACCAGCGTACAGTCATGAATATGCTCTTCCAGATTGAGCGCCTGGGTCACAATCTCAATACCACTGCGCAGCTCCGCACCTAAAAAAGCCATTAATGCGGCACCCATTCCGCCAGCCGCACCAGAGCCAGGAACGTCTTTCACATCAACCCGCAGCGATTTTTTAATGATGTCGGCATAGTGAGACAGATTGCGGTCCAGTTCGATAATGCGTTCTTCCGTCGCCCCTTTCTGCGGGCCAAAAATGCGCGAAGCGCCAGTATCACCGGTGAGTGGATTAGTCACATCGCAGGCCACGCGAATTGAGCAGGTTTTTAAGCGCGGATCCAGGCCCGATATATCGATGGTGTTCAGACTCTCCAGGCTTCCACCACCGTTGCCAATCTCTGTCCCGTTGGCGTCGCAGAGTTTCGCCCCCAGCGCCTGCACCATACCCGCGCCGCCGTCGTTGGTCGCACTGCCGCCAATACCAATAATGATGCTCTGCGCACCGCTATCCAGCGCCTGCAAAATCAACTCCCCGGTGCCGCGCGACGTGGTGACTAACGGGTTACGCTTTTCAGGTGGAACCAACGCCAGACCGCTGGCTGCCGCCATTTCGATAAACGCGGTTTTACCATCTCCAGACATGCCCCAGCAGGCATTCACTTTTTCGCCCAGCGGCCCTGTCACCCACGCTGAATGTTCACTCCCCTGCGTAGCGGCAATCATGGCTTCGACCGTTCCTTCACCGCCATCGGCAACCGGGACAGAAACATATTGCGCATCGGGGAAAATTTCCCGAAATCCTTTTTCTATTGCCTGAGCTACCTCGGTGGCAGAAAGGCTTTCTTTATAAGAGTCTGGGGCAATTACGATTTTCATAGTTATGTAGCCTGACAGTGCCGCGCAAGGCAAGAAATACAGGGCGCGCATCCGCGCCCTTCTTGTTAGCGAGTGACTTCCACTTTCGCCAGTTTTTCGTAGTAGCATGCGAGTGCGCTATGATCGGCGGTGCCCAGCCCATCTGCGCGTAGCGCCTGCATCATCTCCATGACTGCAGCAGTCAGCGGTAACTGAGCGCCAACGCCATGAGAGGTATCCAGCGCGTTCGCCAGATCTTTAATATGCAGGTCGATACGGAAACCCGGCTTAAAGTTTCTGTCCATAACCATCGGCGCTTTCGCATCCAGTACGGTGCTTCCCGCCAGCCCACCACGGATCGCCTGATACACCAGATCCGGGTTTACGCCCGCTTTGGTCGCCAGCGTCAGCGCTTCCGACATCGCCGCAATGTTCAGCGCCACAATCACCTGATTCGCCAGCTTGGTGACGTTACCTGCGCCGATATCACCGGTATGTACCACGGAACCTGCCATCGCCTTCATCAGATCGTAATATTTGTCAAAAATCGCTTTATCACCGCCAACCATCACCGACAGAGTACCGTCGATGGCTTTCGGTTCGCCACCGCTTACCGGCGCGTCCAGCATATCCACGCCTTTCGCTTTCAGCGCGTCGCTGATTTCACGGCTGGCTAACGGCGCGATGGAGCTCATGTCGATCAGCACTGTCCCCGGTTTCGCCCCTTCAATAATGCCGCCCTCTCCCAGCGCCACTTCTTTCACATGCGGAGAATTCGGCAGCATGGTGATGATCACATCGCACTGCTCGGCAATATCTTTCGCCGTGGCGGCGGTTTCTGCGCCTGCGGCAATCACTTCCGCAATGGATTCCGGGTTACGGTCAGCAACCACCAGCGAGTAACCTGCCTTGAGGAGGTTTTTACTCATTGGTTTACCCATAATACCGAGGCCAATAAAACCAACTTTCATTGTCATGTCTTTATCTCTCTCTACTGTCGAGGGGGGTTATTTCTTAAAAGAATCAGCCAATTTTTGCGTGGCTGAACGGAACACGCCAAGATCGCTGCCAACGGCAACAAACGTCGCGCCCCACTCCAGATAACGACGCGCATCCGCCTCTACCGGGGCCAGAATGCCGCTTGGTTTGCCGTGTGCTTTCGCGCGGGCAAAAATGTGCTGGATAGCTTTCTGCACATCAGGATGTGACGCATTGCCGAGGTGGCCTAACGCCGCAGCCAGATCGCTTGGGCCGACGAAGACCCCGTCGACACCTTCTGTCGCCGCGATTGCGTCAACGTTATCAACGCCCTGCTGACTTTCGATCTGCACGATGATGGTGATGTTCTTATTCGACTGCGCAAAGTAGTCCGGTACGGTGCCAAACATATTGGCGCGATGGGATACGGACACGCCGCGAATACCTTCCGGCGGATAGCGGGTCGACGCCACGGCGTTCACCGCCTCTTCTTCCGTCTCCACGAACGGGATCAGGAAGTTGTAAAATCCGATATCCAGCAGGCGTTTGATAATTACCGGCTCGTTGGTCGGTACGCGCACTACCGGCGCGCTGGTGCTGCCTTTCAGCGCCATCAATTGCGGGATAAACGTCGATATGTCGTTCGGCGCGTGTTCGCCGTCCAGCACCAGCCAGTCAAAACCCGCCAGGCCTAAAACTTCGGTACTGATTGGGCTGGCTAATGCAGACCAGCAGCCAATCTGAATCTGTTGCGCCGCGAGAGCCGCTTTAAACTTATTCGGAAAAATCGTGTTATTCATCGCTTACACCTTTGTTTATTTCTGCAATTCCATACGTTTAATGTCACCGACAATAAACAGGTAGCAAACCATTGCCATCAGCGCCGAGCACCCTACAAACATCAGCGCAGCATTAAATGAGTGCAGCTCGCTCACCAGATACCCAATCACCAGCGGGGTGACGATGGAAGCCACATTGCCAAATACGTTAAATACCCCACCGCACAGACCGACAATCTCTTTCGGCGCAGTATCGGAAATCACCGGCCACCCCAGCGCTCCGAAGCCTTTACCGAAGAACGCCAGCGCCATCAGTGCCACCACCAAGGTGGTGTTATCGGTGTAGTTACACAGAATAATGGTCGAGGCGAGCAGCATTCCGAGCACAATCGGCAGCTTACGTGCCAGAGTGATGCTGAAGCCACGTTTAATCAGATAATCAGAGAACACGCCGCCGAGTACGCCACCGGCAAATCCGCACAGCGCAGGAATCGAAGCCACCAGGCCCACTTTCAGGATCGACATGCCTTTTTCCTGTACCAGGTAAATCGGGAACCAGGTGAGGAAAAACCAGGTAATTGTGTTGATAAAATACTGTCCGAAGAACACGCCGAGCATCATACGGTTAGTGAGCAACTGCTTGATATAATGCAATTTAGGACCGCCTGACTTCACATCACCCGGCTTTTTATGGTCCATATCCACGACCGCGCCGTTTTCAGAGATAAACTTCAGCTCTTCTTGCGACATACGCGGGTGATCGGTTGGGTTATGAATAAACTTTACCCACAGTCCGGTGAGCACAAAACCAATCACGCCCATCACGGTAAAGACGTGTTCCCAGCCCCAGGCGAAGGTCAGCCAGCCCAGCAGCGGCGAAAACAGCGCCAGAGAGAAATACTGTGCGGAATTAAAAATTGCGGACGCCGTACCGCGCTCTTTCGTCGGGAACCAGGCCGCCACGATACGGGCATTCGCCGGGAAGGACGGCGCTTCCGAGAAGCCCAGCATAAAGCGCATGATGAACATTGAAATACCAGCCCAGGCCAGCGGGAACATGTCTACAAAGCCCTGCAGGAAGGTAAACAGCGACCAGAAGAACAGGCTGTAGGTATAGACTTTCTTTGAACCGAACTTATCCAGCAGCCAGCCGCCGGGGATTTGCATTAACAGGTAAGCCCAGCCGAAAGCGGAGAAAATGTACCCCATTGAGATGGCACTGAGCTGTAACTCTTTCGCCACTTCCGTGCCGGCAATTGACAGCGTTGCACGGTCCGCATAGTTAACGGCTGTAACGATAAATATTATCAGCAATATTAAGTAACGGGTGTGCGTGCCTTTCTTTTTCTCGACAACTGTATCCAGAATCATTCTAATTACCTCGGGTACATTAAATTTTTATTATTATTGGGTAGATATTCCTGGTGATAAATTACTGATAATAAGAACGCATAATAATTTATCAGACGCTATGAAACCGTGATTTAGTATAATCAGCAGCGCAACGTTAATCATTGTGCAAGCGCTCATTAAACATGCGTTATTAAAATAATGTTTTGGGCATATGCACACATACATGGGCGCTAATGCACACATTTACGTATTGCTACCCCTGGTGGGGCGGCCTTGCTGAGTTTAAGTGATCATCATCACATTCTTGGCGATAAACTCCTGACATTCTTATTTCACGATACCGAATCTTTATTACTTATAATTAGATTCAAAATATAAATATCCACACTATTATCACCACCTTGTTGGAGAATACTGGACAATGGCCGACATCGAAATCAGACAAGAATCGCCAACGGCGTTTTATATTAAAGTTCACGAAACAGATAATGTGGCGATAATTGTCAATGACAATGGTCTGAAAGCTGGGACGCGTTTTCCAGACGGACTGGAACTCATTGAACATATTCCTCAGGGACATAAAGTGGCGCTCCTGGATATTCCTGTTCGCGGCGAAATCGTGCGTTATGGCGAAGTGATAGGCTATGCCGTTCGCGATATCCCTCGCGGCAGTTGGATTGATGAATCAATGGTTGAGCTACCCAAGGCCCCGCCGCTGGAGACGCTGCCGCTGGCAACCAAAGTGCCAGAGCCGCTGCCGCCTCTTGAGGGTTACACCTTCGAAGGTTATCGCAATGCGGACGGTAGTGTCGGCACCAAGAATCTGCTCGGTATTTCCACCAGTGTGCACTGCGTGGCGGGCGTGGTGGATTATGTGGTGAAAATCATTGAGCACAATCTGCTGCCCAAATACCCGAACGTTGACGGCGTGGTCGGACTCAATCATCTGTACGGCTGCGGCGTGGCGATTAATGCCCCAGCCGCCATCGTGCCGATTCGTACCATTCACAATATTGCGCTAAACCCGAACTTTGGCGGTGAAGTGATGGTCATTGGCCTCGGCTGCGAAAAACTGCAGCCAGAGCGCCTGCTGGAAGGCACGCACGATGTGAAAAGTATTCCGGTCGACAGCGCCAGCATCGTCAGCCTGCAGGATGAAAAACACGTTGGCTTTCAATCGATGGTTGCCGATATTTTGCAGGTGGCCGAACGCCATCTGGCAAAACTCAATCAACGCCAGCGTGAAACCTGCCCGGCGTCAGAACTGGTGGTCGGCATGCAGTGCGGCGGCAGTGATGCGTTTTCAGGCGTGACGGCCAACCCGGCGGTCGGTTATGCCTCCGACCTGTTAGTACGCTGCGGCGCCACTGTAATGTTCTCTGAGGTTACCGAAGTGCGCGATGCCATCCATCTTCTGACCCCACGTGCGATTAACGAAGAAGTAGGTAAACGCCTGCTTGAAGAGATGGCCTGGTACGATAACTACCTTGATATGGGCAAAACGGATCGCAGCGCCAACCCTTCTCCAGGCAACAAGAAAGGCGGTCTGGCAAACGTGGTGGAAAAAGCGCTGGGTTCTATTGCCAAGTCTGGCAAGAGCGCGATTGTCGAAGTCTTGTCGCCGGGTCAACGCCCAACCAAACGCGGCCTGATTTACGCGGCTACACCCGCCAGTGATTTTGTCTGCGGTACGCAGCAGGTCGCTTCCGGGATCACCGTGCAGGTGTTCACCACCGGTCGCGGTACGCCGTACGGCCTGATGGCCGTGCCGGTGATAAAAATGGCGACCCGTACCGAGCTGGCCAACCGTTGGTTTGACCTGATGGACATCAACGCAGGCACCATCGCCACCGGCGAAGAAACCATTGAAGACGTGGGTCTGAAACTGTTCGAGTTTATTCTCGACGTCGCCAGCGGGCGTAAGAAAACCTTCTCGGATCAATGGGGACTGCATAACCAACTGGCGGTGTTTAACCCGGCGCCAGTGACCTGATTCCTGAAAGCTAAATTCGATTACAGGTCGGGGAGTTCGCAAACTTCCCGACTTTTTTATCAGATACTCACCAGAACAACCTCAATCCCATGTTTACGTAAACCTTCCAGACTATCCTCTGGAATACCTTCATCAACAATAATCATATCAATCCGCTGGGTATCAATGATCTTATGCAGGCTGGAGCGGTTAAACTTCGTCGAGTCAGTAACGACAATGATACGCTCAGCCACTTCACACATCCGACGGTTGAGACGCGCTTCATCTTCGTTGTGTGTGCTAACACCACGCTCTAAATCGATGGCATCAACGCCAAGAAACAGCATGTCGAAGTGATAATTTTGTAGCGATTGCTCTGCCTGATCGCCATAAAATGATTGCGACTGACGACGCAAATGGCCGCCGGTCATCAGCAGCTCAACCCCTTCGGCTTCCAGTAACGCATTGGCGACATTCATACCGTTAGTCATAGCAATGACGTTGGTTTGCTGGCGCATCAGGCGGGCAATTTCATACGTCGTGGTACCGGAGTCGAGAATCACGCGGTGCCCCGGTTTGATCAACTCCGCGGCGGCTCTGGCAATACTGCGTTTTACCGCCGTATTGAGTGAGCTCTTATCTTCAACAGAAGGCTCCACAACAAGCGCATTGCTTTCGCAAATCAGTGCTCCACCATAGGCGCGTACCGCAATCCCCTGTTTTTCCAGAAAGGCGAGGTCGTTACGAATAGTGACCGTGGAGACGCCAAAAAATAAAGAAAGATCGTTAACCTGAACGCTTCCCTGCTGCCGTAATCGCTGGATGATCTGCTCACGTCTTTCGCTAGTGCCGATAACGCGCTTGTCTGCAGAGGACTCGGTGTTACTCATATGAAATCCTTTAGTTGAATCTTTCGTTTTATTTCGTTTTGTCTATTAACGCCTTTCTTTTACGTGAATGCAAGCCCCGTAAACGGGTAAGAGCCAGACAGACTTACGCTGAAACCTTTCATTGCGTTTCTTTTGTGAAACAGATCGGAAAACCATTATCTTTCGTTTTATTTTTATACCACCATGATGCAGTATTAAATGAAACAAAACGAAAGAATGATGTCGCAGTTATCTGACCTGGAGAGGAAAGTGAAACATCTAACTAAAATGGTCGAGCAGCATAAATGGGGGAAGGCAAACGGGATTTATGCCGTTTGTTCCGCACATCCAATCGTACTGGAAGCCGCAATACGCTACGCCCATGCCAATCATACACCGCTGTTGATCGAAGCAACCTCTAATCAGGTTGACCAGTTTGGCGGCTATACGGGGATGACTCCAGCCGATTTTCGCAGTTTTGTCTGCCGTTTAGCCGACTCGCTTAATTTTTCTCAGGATATGCTGATTTTCGGCGGGGACCATCTTGGGCCAAACCGTTGGCAAAATCTGCCAGCAGAAGAGGCAATGGCCAACGCTGACGATCTGATCAAGAGTTATGTCGCCGCAGGCTTTAAAAAGATCCACCTCGATTGCAGCATGTCGTGTACTAACGACCCGGTTCCCCTGACTGATGAAATCGTCGCCGAGCGCGCCGCACGCCTGGCAAAAGTAGCCGAAGAAACCTGTATGGCACATTTTGGTGAGTCTGACCTGGTCTATGTGATCGGCACAGAAGTTCCGGTTCCTGGTGGCGCTCACGAAGCGTTAACCGAACTGGCGGTAACAACGCCGGATGCCGCACGTGCAACGTTACAGGCCCATTATCACGCCTTTGAAAAGCGCGGGCTGGAAGGTATCTGGCCGCGTATTATCGCCCTGGTGGTACAACCTGGCGTTGAATTCGACCACACACACATCATTGATTATCAACCGCAGAAAGCCGTGGCACTCAGCAAAATGGTGGAAGACTACGACACGCTGGTTTTTGAAGCGCATTCTACCGATTACCAAACGCCACAGTCCTTGCGCCAACTGGTGATAGATCACTTCGCCATTCTGAAAGTGGGACCCGCGCTGACATTCGCCCTGCGCGAAGCACTGTTTTCGTTAGCCGCTATTGAAGAAGAATTGCTGCCAGCAAAAGCCAGTTCAGGCCTGCGACATGTGCTGGAAAGCGTGATGCTTGATCGACCAGAATACTGGCAGAGCCACTATCACGGCGATGGCAACGCGCGCCGTTTGGCCCGCGGTTATAGCTACTCCGATCGGGTTCGTTACTACTGGCCGGACAACCAGATTGATGAAGCATTCGAACGTCTGGTGCGTAATCTGGCGGATGACCCCATTCCACTGCCGCTAATTAGCCAGTATTTACCCTTGCAGTACGTAAAAGTGCGCGGGGGAGATCTCAGCGCCACACCGCGAGAACTCATCATTAACCATATTCAGGACATACTGCAGCAATATCACTGCGCCTGCCTGGGTGCTCCAGATCGTAACGAATAACAAAAAAGAGAAAAATACCATGCCAAACATTGTATTAAGTCGCATTGATGAACGTCTGATTCACGGTCAGGTTGGTGTGCAATGGGTCGGATTTGCGGGGGCAAATCTGGTGCTGGTCGCTAACGATGAAGTGGCTGAAGACCCAGTACAGCAAAACCTGATGGAAATGGTACTGGCAGAAGGGATCGCCGTACGCTTCTGGTCACTACAAAAAGTGATCGACAATATTCACCGTGCCGCCGATCGCCAGAAAATTCTGCTGGTTTGCAAATCGCCTGCGGATTTCTTCCGTCTGGTTGAAGGCGGTGTTCCTGTTAACCGTATCAACGTTGGCAATATGCACTATGCCAACGGCAAGCAACAAATCGCCAAAACGGTTTCTGTAGACGCTGCCGATATTACGGCGTTCAACGGGCTAAAAGCCGCTGGGGTGGAGTGCTTCGTTCAGGGCGTTCCAACAGAAGCCGCCCAGGACCTCTATAAACTTCTCTGAGGTATTCACAATGGAAATTAGTCTGTTGCAGGCTTTTGCGTTGGGTATTCTCGCCTTTATTGCAGGCCTGGATATGTTCAACGGGTTAACGCACATGCACCGCCCGGTTGTTCTCGGGCCGCTGGTCGGCCTGATTCTGGGCGATCTGCATACCGGTATTTTGACAGGTGGTACGCTGGAACTGGTGTGGATGGGCCTGGCCCCGCTGGCTGGAGCTCAGCCACCAAACGTGATTATCGGCACTATCGTGGGAACCACGTTTGCCATAACGACAGGAGTAAAACCCGAAGTTGCCGTAGGAGTGGCGGTACCGTTCGCCGTAGCGGTACAGATGGGGATTACCTTCCTGTTCTCTGTGATGTCAGGGGTGATGGCTCGGTGCGATCGCATGGCAGCAAATGCCTATACCGCAGGAATTGAGCGGGTCAACTATTTGGCGTTGCTGGCGCTGGGGACCTTCTATTTTTTATGCGCGTTCCTGCCGATTTACTTTGGTGCGGAACATGCCAAAACCGCTATAGATGTTCTGCCGACTCGTCTGATTGACGGCCTCGGCGTGGCAGGCGGCATCATGCCAGCTATCGGCTTCGCCGTACTGCTGAAAATCATGATGAAAAACGTCTATATCCCCTACTTCATCCTGGGTTTTGTAGCCGCAGCCTGGCTCAAACTCCCTGTGCTGGCGATCGCAGCAGCAGCACTGGCAATGGCGCTGATCGATTTTCTGCGTAAATCACCTGAACCTACAGCTCCCGCAGCACAAAAAGAGGAATTCGAAGATGGCATCTAATCAAACGGCTCTGCCGAACGTTTCCGAAACCGAAGAAACGCTGCTGTCCGGCACCAATGAAAACGTCTACGAAGACCAGAATATCGGTGCCGAGCTGACGAAAAAAGATATCAACCGTGTTGCCTGGCGTTCAATGTTATTACAAGCCTCTTTTAACTACGAACGTATGCAGGCATCAGGATGGTTGTACGGCCTGTTACCTGCACTGAAAAAGATCCATACCAACAAGCGCGATCTGGCGCGTTCGATGAAAGGCCATATGGGCTTCTTCAACACGCACCCGTTCCTGGTCACGTTTGTTATCGGGATTATCCTTGCGATGGAACGCTCCAAGCAGGATGTAAACAGTATTCAAAGCACCAAGATTGCCGTAGGCGCTCCACTTGGCGGTATCGGTGATGCCATGTTCTGGTTAACGTTATTGCCTATTTGCGGTGGTATCGGGGCCAGTCTGGCGCTGCAAGGTTCTATTCTTGGCGCAGTTGTCTTTATTGTTATGTTTAACGTGGTTCATCTTGGTCTGCGCTTTGGGCTAGCACACTATGCTTATCGAATGGGCGTTGCTGCCATCCCGCTAATTAAAGCTAACACCAAAAAGGTTGGACATGCTGCATCCATCGTTGGGATGACGGTGATCGGCGCGCTGGTAGCGACCTATGTTCGCCTGAGCACTACGCTGGAAATTACTGCTGGCGACGCGGTTGTGAAACTGCAAACAGACGTTATAGACAAATTGATGCCAGCATTTTTACCGCTGGTCTACACATTGACTATGTTCTGGCTGGTCCGGCGTGGCTGGAGTCCTCTTCGTCTTATCGCCATTACCGTGGTGCTTGGCGTCGTAGGTAAGTTCTGTCACTTCCTGTAAATATAAGGGGTTGTAGATGTTAGGTATTATTTTGACGGGCCATGGCGGGTTTGCCAGCGGAATGGAAAAAGCGATGAAACAGATTTTGGGTGAACAGACTCAGTTCATCGCCATCGACTTTCCGGAAACCTCAACCACGGCCTTACTCACCTCGCAACTTGAACAGGCAGTGAGTGAACTGGATGCTCAGCAAGACATCGTGTTTCTAACAGACCTGTTGGGCGGGACGCCATTTCGCGTAGCTTCCACACTGGCCATGCAAAGGCAAGGTACTGAAGTGATCACCGGTACCAATCTACAACTGCTACTGGAGATGGTGCTGGAGCGCGACGGCCTGAGCAGCGAAGCGTTTCGTGTGCAGGCGTTGGAGTGCGGACACAGGGGTTTAACCAGTCTGGT
The DNA here is from genome assembly GCF_027919895.1 of Citrobacter sp. 21OH12SH02A-Citro. Lineage (NCBI taxonomy): Bacteria > Pseudomonadati > Pseudomonadota > Gammaproteobacteria > Enterobacterales > Enterobacteriaceae > Citrobacter > Citrobacter sp. 21OH12SH02A-Citro. Next base: position 587,603 of record NZ_CP114801.1, on the reverse strand, counting down.
GGACGAGCTGGGACGCTGTCGCGAGGAAAACCCCGTTGAGGAAGGGATATGACAAAGCGATTGCGCGCCAGGCGTCTACTAACCGAACAGGGATGGCTGGATGATCATCAATTACATATTAAAGACGGTATCATTGCAGCAATAGAGCCAATCCCATCCGGTGTTATGGAGCGCGACGCTGAACTGCTTTGTCCAGCTTACATTGATACCCACGTACACGGTGGTGCGGGCGTCGATGTTATGGATGAGGCACCGGATACGCTCGACAAACTGGCGATGCACAAGGCGCGTGAAGGGGTAGCCAACTGGCTACCCACTACCGTCACCGCTCCACTACCGGATATTCACAATGCGCTGGAGCGTATTGCCCGTCGCTACCATTGCGGCGGGCCTGGCGCACAGGTGCTGGGCAGTTATCTTGAAGGCCCATATTTTACGCCGCAGAACAAAGGGGCGCACCCGCCTGAGCTTTTCAGGGAACTGGAGCTCAGTGAACTGGCTGAACTGATTACGGTTTCCCAGCACACATTGCGCGTCGTTGCGCTGGCACCAGAAAAAACTGGCGCATTGCAGGCTATCGAATATCTGAAGCGGCGCAACGTCCGAGTGATGCTGGGCCACAGCGCAGCCAACTGGGAACAAACCCGCGCGGCCTTTGATGCAGGTGCTGACGGATTAGTTCACTGCTATAACGGTATGACTGGCTTACATCACCGGGAGCCCGGTATGGTTGGCGCAGGGTTAACCGACCCTCGCGCCTGGCTGGAGCTTATCGCTGACGGACACCATGTCCACCCGGCGGCCATGAAGCTGTGCTGCTGTTGCGCGAAAGAGAGACTGGTGCTGATCACAGATGCCATGCAGGCAGCAGGAATGCCTGACGGGCGCTATTCGCTCTGCGGTGAGCAAGTGGAAATGCGCAGCGGAATTGTGCGTACCACGTCCGGTGGCCTGGCTGGCAGCACGCTCTCGGTTGATGCAGCCGTACGAAATATGATCGAGTTCACCGGGATAACGGCAGAAGAGGCAATTCATATGGCCTCTCTCCACCCTGCACGTCTGTTGGGAATCGATCGCCAACTGGGATCGTTAGCAGTGGGTAAACGTGCCGACGCGATCGCGCTTAATAGCGGGCTGCATTTACAACAGATCTGGATTCAGGGTCAGGCTCTCCCCCTTTGACCTTTCATTTTGTCTTGTGTTGGCCTGCGATCCTTGATCGCAAGGCCTTTCTTTTCCTTTCGCTTAAGGAAATACTCAACCACCTTACAACAACTCTTATCTTTATAGATCAATAAGATAATTACATCCCTCGCTCTCACGATCACAATTTTCGTTTTATTTCATTTCATCTTATTGACCTTTCGATTTCTTTTCTATAGATTTTAATTAATAGATTATATGAGCAAGTGAAACGAAACGAAAGATAGCGATATTTTCGCCAGCGTCTTATGTGGATTTTACAAGACTAAGGACTTAAGTTATGCCAGAAACCTATACCCCTGTTACTGCGGTAACGGGCACCTGGACCGAAGAAGAGATCCGTCAACAACCTGCCAGTTGGATCCGTTCTCTCACCAATATCGACAATATTCGATCCGCCATTGATAGCTTTCTTGCGCCATTGTTGCGCAAAAACGATCTGCGGATCGTACTAACCGGGGCCGGGACCTCAGCATTCATTGGCGACATCATCGCCCCGTGGCTGGCAAGCTACACCGGAAAAAACATCACTGCCGTTCCGACCACTGACCTGGTCACCAATCCGATGGATTATCTGAATCCCGCACATCCACTGCTGCTAGTTTCTTTCGCTCGCTCAGGTAACAGCCCAGAAAGCGTTGCTGCAGTAGAACTGGCTAATCAGTTTGTATCTGAGTGTTATCACCTGCCAATCACCTGTAACGAAGCTGGTTGCCTGTATCAAAACGCAGTCGCAAGCGACAATGCCTTTGCTCTGTTAATGCCCGCAGAGACACATGACCGTGGTTTTGCCATGACCAGCAGCATTACCACCATGATGGCCAGTTGCCTGGCAGTATTCGCCCCAGAGAAAATCAATAGTCAGACCTTCCGCGACGTAGCCGATCGGTGCCAGGCGATCCTGACTTCACTGGGCGATTTCAGCGACGGTGTGTTCGGCAATGATCCGTGGAAACGGATCGTCTACCTTGGTAGCGGTGGATTACAGGGAGCTGCGCGTGAATCGGCACTGAAAGTTCTGGAACTGACTGCGGGTAAACTGGCTGCATTTTATGATTCCCCGACCGGCTTTCGTCACGGTCCAAAGTCGCTGGTTGATAACGAAACGCTGGTAGTGGTTTTTGTTTCCAGCCACCCCTATACACGTCAGTACGATCTCGATCTATTGGCAGAGTTACGCCGCGATCGTCAGGCGCTACGAGTTGTCGCAATTGCCGCACAAACCCATGAAGTGATTGAAGCTGGCCCACATATTCTGCTGCCGCCAGCACGCTCTTTCATTGATATGGAATTAGCGTTCTGCTTCCTGATTTACGCCCAGGTCTTTGCTTTGACGCAATCCATTAACATCGGCAATACACCGGATACGCCTTCTGCCAGCGGCACTGTGAACCGCGTTGTACAGGGCGTTGTTATTCATCCCTGGAACGCCTAAAAGGATCGTTATATGAGCATTATTTCCACAAAATATCTCCTGCTGGATGCACAAAAAAAAGGCTACGCCGTACCCGCCTTCAACATTCACAACGCCGAGACGATCCAGGCGATCCTTGAAGTATGCAATGAAATGCGATCGCCCGTGATCCTCGCCGGAACCCCAGGTACCTTTAAGCATATTGCACTGGAAGAGATCTATGCACTATGCAGCGCTTATTCCACCAGCTACGACATGCCGCTGGCGTTACATCTCGATCATCATGAGTCTCTGGACGATATTCGCCGCAAAGTAAATGCAGGAGTACGCAGCGCAATGATCGACGGCAGCCATTTCCCGTTTGAAGAAAACGTGAAGCTGGTGAAATCCGTCGTAGATTTTTGCCATGCCAAAGATTGCAGCGTCGAAGCAGAGTTAGGTCGCCTCGGCGGTGTTGAAGATGACATGAGCGTGGATGCCGAAAGCGCCTTCCTCACCGATCCACAAGAAGCCAAACAGTTTGTTGAGCGTACCGGCGTAGACAGCCTTGCAGTCGCCATTGGTACGGCTCACGGCCTCTACACCAAAACGCCTAAAATCGATTTCCAACGGCTGGGTGAAATTCGTGAAGTAGTCGACGTTCCACTGGTACTACATGGCGCAAGCGATGTCCCTGACGAATACGTCCGCCGCACGATCGAACTTGGTGTGTGCAAAGTTAACGTTGCTACCGAGCTGAAGATTGCCTTTGCCGATGCAGTCAAAGCGTGGTTTGCGGAAAATCCACAAGGTAATGATCCCCGTTATTATATGCGGGTCGGTATGGATGCGATGAAAGAAGTGGTGCGTAGCAAAATTAATGTATGCGGCTCAGCAAACAAATTGATGGCTGTCCGCGAATTATCGTGACCATCGTTATATTTCTTTTTTATTCTTGAGTGCTATCTGCATAATGTCTTTTAGCACTCATTATTCGAATAATAGAGATATATAGCGTTTAAATTACGCTGAATAAATTCACAAACTTGATACTGCAATAATAATATATTTCAATAATCTATGTAATTCAATCTTTTTATGGTGAGGATTAAAATATGAGTGGTCCAAAAATTCTGTTAACCCGCATTGATAACCGATTAGTACATGGACAGGTTGGTGTCACATGGACATCCACAATTGGTGCTAACTTGTTGGTCGTTATTGATGATGACGTTGCTCAAGATGAGATTCAGCAGAAATTAATGAGCATCACTGCTGAAACTTACGGTTTTGGCATCCGCTTTTTTTCCATAGATAAAACCATAAACGTTATCGGTAAGGCCGCACCACATCAGAAAATTTTTCTTATTTGTCGGACGCCACAAACAGTAAGAAGATTGCTCGAAGGAGGTATTCAACTGAACGATGTCAATGTGGGTAACATGCATTTCTCTGAAGGCAAAAAACAGATAAGCAGCAAAGTTTACGTTAATGAACAAGATCTTGATGACCTGCATTTTATAAAAAAACAGGGTGTTCATATTTTTATTCAGGATGTCCCTGGAGATCAAAAAGAACAGATTCCTGATTAAAAGGCTAAACAACTTTTTCATAATAAAAGGATTTATTTTCTTGAGGTGATATATATGCATGAAATAACCCTTATTCAGGGTATATCCCTGGCTGCATTAGTTTTCTTTCTTGGAATCGACTTTTGGCTGGAAGCCTTGTTTTTATTCAGACCGATTATTGTATGTACTTTAACCGGCGCTATTCTGGGTGATATTCATATTGGCCTAATAACAGGTGGTTTGACCGAGTTGGCTTTTGCTGGCCTAACCCCCGCAGGAGGCGTACAGCCACCCAATCCAATAATGGCCGGTTTAATGACCACTGTTATCGCATGGTCTACCGGCGTGGATGCCAAAACAGCCATCGGTCTTGGTTTGCCCTTCAGCCTTCTAATGCAATACGTAATATTGTTCTTTTACTCAGCATTCTCTCTGTTTATGGCAAAAGCCGATAACTGTGCGAGAGAAGCAAACACAAGCGCATTTACGCGTCTGAACTGGCTGACAACACTGATTGTTGCTTCTTCATACGCCATCATCGCCTTCCTGTGTACGTATCTGGCACAGGGCGCTATGCAGTCACTGGTAAAAGCCATGCCCGCCTGGTTAACACATGGATTTGAAGTGGCGGGGGGCATTTTGCCTGCTGTTGGTTTTGGTTTGTTGCTCCGCGTGATGTTCAAAGCACAGTACATACCTTACCTGATTGCTGGCTTCCTCTTCGTCTGCTACATCCAGGTTAACAACCTACTGCCCGTCGCCGTATTGGGCGCAGGCTTCGCCGTATATGAATTTTTCAATGCGAAAGCCAAACAGCAGGCTCAACTTGCCACTAATAAAAACAATGAAGAAGAGGACTATAGCAATGGGATCTGAAATCAGTAAAAAAGACATTACTCGCCTTGGCTTTCGCTCGTCATTTCTTCAGGCCAGCTTTAACTATGAAAGGATGCAGGCAGGTGGTTTTACCTGGGCTATGCTCCCGGTACTAAAAAAAATTTATAAGGATGATAAAGCCGGTCTAAGCGCGGCGATGAAAGACCATTTAGAATTTATCAATACCCATCCTAATCTGGTCGGTTTTCTAATGGGATTATTGATCTCAATGGAAGAAAAGAGGGAAAACCGCGACACAATTAAAGGCTTGAAAGTGGCGCTATTTGGACCTATCGCCGGGATCGGCGATGCCATTTTCTGGTTCACCTTACTGCCTATTATGGCGGGGATCTGTTCATCTTTCGCCAGCCAGGGAAACATACTGGGACCAATTTTGTTTTTCGCCGTTTATTTGATGATCTTTTTCTTGCGCGTCGGCTGGACGCATGTCGGTTACTCGGTAGGTGTTAAAGCTATCGACAAAGTACGAGAAAATTCGCAGATGATCGCCCGCTCAGCAACGATCCTCGGGATCACAGTTATTGGCGGGCTTATCGCATCCTATGTGCACATTAACGTTGTAACTTCTTTTGCAATCGACAGTACCCACAGCGTGGCATTACAGCAGGATTTTTTCGATAAAGTATTCCCGAATATTTTACCGATGGGCTACACGTTACTGATGTACTACCTGTTGCGGGTGAAAAAAGCACATCCAGTACTGTTAATCGGCGTGACGTTTGTACTGTCAATTATCTCTTCAGCACTCGGCATACTTTAAACGAAATAAGGGTGAAGCAGCCTGCAACACCCTACTTCAAAAGGACTCGAAAAATGCAATATATTCAGTATTGCGACAATTATGACGTATTGAGCGATCGCGCCAGCGAACAGTTAATTACGCTGATACAGAATAAACCTGATGCAACCATCTGTCTGGCAACAGGAGGCACCCCCCTTCTCACATATCGCTACTTTGTCGAGAAAATTAACCAACGTAATATCGATTTTAATCGAGTGGTTTTCGTGAAATTGGATGAGTGGGTCGGTATTCCGTTGAACTCTCCTGCAACGTGTGAATCTTTCCTGCAACAACACATCGCTCAACCGCTGGGTTTACGAGCTGAACAGTTGGTTGGTTTTCAATCTGAAAATGTTAACGAGCAGGAATGCGAGCGCATCACAGAGATTATTGCCAGCCGAGGCGGCCTCGATTTATGTCTGCTCGGAATAGGCAAAAATGGCCATTTGGGATTGAATGAACCCACAGAGCTCCTGGAGCCGTTTTGCCATATCAGCGTACTTGAGGAGAAAACGCGCCATCATGACATGTTAAAAACAGCTGGTAGTCGTGTGACTCACGGCATTACGCTGGGATTGAAAGACATCCTGAATGCAAAAGAGATTTTGTTGCTGATAGCAGGTGAAGGGAAGCACGATGCGGTAGAAAAATACCTAGCCGCCTCCGTTACTACTACTATTCCTGCTTCATTTTTATGGTTGCACCGCAATGTCAGTTGCCTGATTGACGGCTCACAATATCCTGATAAATAAAATTTACAGCAACCGCCACATCCCCCTGACGCAGCAACGCGTTGCAGTTTACCTTTTAACTGCAACGCTTTCAGCGATTTCTTCCGACATTTCTTCCGACATTTCTTCCGACATTTCTTCCGACAAGCCGGTGATTAATCCAGGCCTTCTTACTCCCCCTGCTGTTCCAGCGCGTACTTATACAGCGCATTCTTCTTCACGCCGTGGATCTCAGCGGCCAGTGCGGCGGCCTTTTTCAGCGGCAGCTCTGCCTGCAATAAGGCCAGCGTACGCAGCGCATCGGCCGGAAGGTCGTCTTCTTGCGCTTTGTGTCCTTCGACAATCAGCACCATTTCGCCTTTTCGACGATTTTCATCTTCCTTGACCCACGCCAGCAGTTCGCCGACCGGCGCGCCGTGAATGGTTTCCCAGGTTTTGGTCAACTCACGCGCCAACACCACGTAGCGGGATTCGCCCCAGACGGCAACCATGTCTTCCAGGCTATCCAGCAAACGGTGGGTAGATTCATAAAAAATAAGCGTACGCGGTTCAGCCTCAATGGCTTTCATCGCATCACGACGCCCTTTCGATTTGGCAGGCAGAAAACCTTCATAGCAAAAGCGGTCTGAAGGCAGACCTGCAGCGCTCAGGGCAGCAATCGCCGCGCAAGGGCCTGGCAGGGGAACAACGCGGATCCCTGCTTCGCGACAGGTCCGTACCAGATGGTAGCCAGGATCGTTAATCAGCGGCGTTCCGGCATCGGAAACCAGCGCAATGTTTTGCCCTTCTTTAAGCTTCGCCACCAGCGTTTCGGCCTTTTGCTGCTCGTTGTGATCATGTAAAGCGAACAAACGCGCGTTAATCGCGAAGTGTTGTAACAAGAGTCCTGTATGACGAGTGTCTTCAGCGGCAATCAAATCAACGGCTTGTAAAACTTCGAGCGCTCGTTGGGTAATATCAGCCAAATTTCCTATAGGAGTAGGTACAATAAAGAGTTGGCCTTGAGAATTATCCGCCGATTCGTGTTGTTTCATTGTGTCGTCCGTATTGCCGATTTAATATTGAGCATTGAGTAAAAAAATATCACTGGATACAGTATGGTACCCTCAACATTTTCTCGTTTGAAAGCCGCACGCGCGCTACCAGTCATTCTGGCTGCACTGATTTTTGCAGGCTGTGGCACCCAGGCACCAGACCAGAGTGCAGCCCATATGCAGGGCACTGCGCAGGCTGATTCCGGCTTTTATCTGCAACAAATGCAGCAAAGCTCAGATGATAGCAAGACCAACTGGCAATTACTCGCCATTCGTGCACTGCTGAAAGAAGGCAAGAGCCAGCAGGCTTTCGAGCTGTTCAACCAGCTACCACAGAAGCTAAGCGATACCCAGCGTCGTGAGCAGTCACTGCTGGCCGTCGAAATTAAGCTCGCGCAGAAAGATGTCGCTGGCGCACAGGCCCTGCTGGATAAGCTAACCCCCGCCGATTTTGATCAAAACCAGCAGGCGAGATACTGGCAGGCGCAAATCGACGTCAACCAGGGTCGTCCATCGCTGACTTTACTGCGCGCCCTGATCGCCCAGGAACCGCTGCTGGCCGCGAACGCTAAGCAGAAAAACATGGATGCCACCTGGCAGGCGCTGTCATCCATGACCCAGGAGCAAGCGCAGACGCTGGTCATCAATGCGGATGAAAACGTGCTGCAAGGCTGGTTAGATCTCCAGCGCGTCTGGTTCGATAACCGTAACGATCCAGACATGATGAAAGCCGGTATTGCTGACTGGCAGAAACGTTATCCACAAAACCCGGGGGCAAAACTGTTGCCAACGCAGTTGGTTAACGTGCAGAGCTTTAAACCCGCTTCCACCAGCAAAATTGCTCTGCTGTTGCCGCTGAACGGTCAGGCCGCTGTATTTGGCCGTACTATTCAGCAAGGCTTTGAAGCCGCGAAAAATATGGGTACTCAACCCGTAGCGGACCCTGCTGTTGCCGCGCCTGCTGCGGATACAGCGGCTGCGACGACCACGGAACAGCCGCAAACGACTGACGGTGTTGCCAGCCCAGCTCAGGCGTCAGTAAGCGATCTGACCAACGAGACGCCAGCACAGCCAGAAGCTACAGCCCCACAACCAACAGCGCCTGCGCAGCCAACAACCGCCAGCGCACCAGCGAATCCGTCCGCGGAGCTGAAAATCTACGACACGTCATCACAACCGCAGAATCAGATCCTGACTCAGGTTCAGCAGGATGGCGCCAGCATCGTGGTTGGCCCACTGTTGAAGAACAATGTTGAAGAGCTGATGAAAAGCAACACGCCATTAAACGTCCTGGCGCTTAATCAGCCGGAGTCGGTGAAAAACCTGCCGAACGTCTGCTACTTCGCTCTGTCGCCAGAAGATGAAGCGCGCGACGCAGCACGCCACATTCGCGATCAAGGAAAACAGACGCCGCTGTTGTTGATCCCGCGGAGTTCGTTAGGCGATCGCGTTGCCAACGCCTTTGCACAGGAGTGGCAAAAACTGGGTGGCGGCGTGGTGCTGCAGCAGAAGTTCGGCTCCACCGCTGAGCTGAAAATGGGCGTCAACGGCGGCTCGGGGATTTCCCTGACGGGCAGCCCGGTGGCCTCTTCTGTACCCGCGCAGCCTGGCGTGACGATTGGCGGTCTGACCATTCCGGCAGCACCTACCGATGCGCAAATCACCGGCGGCAGCGGTCGTGTTGATGCCGTATATATTCTGGCAACGCCAGAAGAAATTGCATTTATAAAGCCGATGATCGCCATGCGCAACGGTAGCCAGAGCGGTGCCACGCTGTACGCCAGCTCCCGTAGCGCGCAGGGAACTGCCGGCCCGGATTTCCGTCTGGAGATGGAAGGCTTGCAGTACAGCGAAATTCCGATGCTGGCAGGCGCTAACGCCCCTCTCATGCAGCAGGCGCTGGGCGCGGTTCGTAACGACTACTCGCTGGCACGTATGTACGCGATGGGCGTCGATGCCTGGTCGCTTGCCAACCACTTCTCGCAAATGCGTCAGGTGCAGGGTTTCGAAATTAACGGCAACACCGGAGCCTTAACCGCAACGCAGGATTGTGTGATTAACAGGAAGTTATCATGGCTCAAATACCAGCAAGGACAAGTCGTCCCCGCCAGTTAACGAGTAAACAGACCGGTGACGCGTGGGAATCCACCGCGCGTGACTGGCTGCAGAGCAAGGGACTGCATTTTATCGCCGCCAACGTGCGTGAGCGTGGCGGCGAAATCGACCTGATAATGCGTGAAGGCAACACCACCGTATTTGTTGAGGTTCGCTATCGGCGCTCAGCCCAGTTTGGCGGTGCAGCGGCGAGTGTGACCCGGAGCAAACAACACAAATTATTACAGACTGCCCGCTTGTGGCTTGCGCGCCACAATGGAAGTTTTGATACTGTGGATTGCCGGTTCGATGTGTTAGCCTTCACCGGAAATGATGTTGAGTGGTTTAAGGACGCGTTCAACGACCGCTCATAGTTGAAGATTCAGAGCCTGGTTCTTAAGGATTAGCGTGTTAGATAGAATTAAAGTCTGCTTTACAGAAAGCATTCAAACTCAGATAGCTGCGGCTGAAGCACTTCCGGATGCGATCTCCCGTGCAGCCATGACGCTGGTTCAGTCCCTGCTCAATGGCAACAAAATTCTCTGTTGTGGTAATGGGACGTCCGCTGCCAACGCACAGCATTTTGCTGCCAGCATGATCAATCGTTTTGAAACAGAACGCCCAAGTTTACCTGCGATTGCACTAAATACTGATAATGTGGTCTTAACTGCGATTGCCAACGATCGCCTGCACGACGAAGTTTATGCAAAACAAGTCCGTGCGCTGGGACATGCAGGTGATGTTCTACTGGCAATCTCTACGCGTGGTAATAGCCGCGATATCGTAAAAGCCGTTGAAGCTGCCGTGACACGCGACATGACAATTGTCGCACTGACCGGGTATGACGGAGGGGAGCTGGCCGGGTTACTGGGGCCGCAGGATGTTGAAATCCGTATCCCTTCACACCACAGCGCCCGCGTTCAGGAAATGCATATGCTGACGGTCAACTGCCTTTGCGATCTCATCGATAACACGCTTTTCCCTCACCAGGATGATTAAGGAGTACACATGAAGGCATTTTCGCCGCTTGCTGTGATTATCGCTGCCCTGCTGCTGCAAGGCTGTGTCGCTGCCGCCGTTGTCGGAACTGCTGCTGTCGGCACCAAAGCCGCGACGGATCCTCGCAGTGTAGGCACCCAGGTAGATGACGGAACCCTGGAATTACGCGTCAATACCGCGTTGTCGAAAGATGCCCAGATCAAGAAAGAGGCGCGTATCAACGTGAGCGCGTATCAGGGTAAAGTGCTGCTGGTCGGTCAGTCGCCAAATAGCGAACTGTCTGCGCGAGCAAAACAGATTGCGATGGGCGTAGAAGGTACCACTGAGGTCTTTAACGAGATCCGTCAGGGTCAGCCAATCGGCCTGGGCGATGCGTCTAACGATACCTGGATAACCACTAAAGTACGTTCCCAGTTGCTGACCAGCGATCAGGTGAAATCCTCTAACGTGAAAGTCACCACCGAAAACGGGGAAGTGTTCCTGTTGGGTCTGGTAACTGAACGTGAAGCGAAGGCTGCGGCAGACATCGCCAGCCGGGTAAGCGGCGTGAAACGCGTCACTACGGCTTTTACGTTTATTAAGTAAGACAAGCTACAAATGCCGGATGGTGACGCCAGAGCGTCCTCTCCGGCATTTTATTTGGCTCTTTCGCGCAGTTCGGAAGAGGTCAGGATCGAAACGCCCTCATGTCCAGGCGCCAGTGCCTCCGCCAGCATAGCCCTGGCTACATCACGCGCCTCAATCGACTTCCAGTTCCCCGGCAGCAGCCGAAATAACGGCGCTAAAAACCTCTCATTCGCCCGCTGTTTATCCCGCTCTCCGAGTAACATTGAAGGCCGAACAATCGTCAGCCGCGGCCAATTTTGCGCGATCAGGGCCTGCTCCATTTCCCCTTTCACCCGGTTATAAAAAAACGGTGAATTGGCATTGGCACCCATCGAACTGACCACCAGCATATGCTGAGCGCCCAACCGACGCCCCGTCAGGGCCGTGTCCACCACCAGCGTATAGTCAGCATGGATAAACGCTTCTTTGCTACCCGCTTCACGCCGGGTGGTTCCCAGACAACAAAAGACAATATCTACCGGATCGGTGACCTGCGCCAGCGCATCGGTTAACTGCGGATCATAGGGATTATAGACGCCAGCCGTATCAGCCAGCGGTCGACGCGTCGGTGCCGTGATGGCATTGACCCGGGGTTCATTGAGCAGCATACGCAGCAAATTTCCGCCTACCAGCCCCGTTGCGCCTGTTATTAATACCTGACTCATCGCTAATCTTCCCCTGACTCTTTAATCACTCTATTAACTATAGATCACGTTGCCAGTGCATTTTTTTGCCAAAGCCCAGCGTGTTGTCCGTGAATTTGACTTCATCCAGTCGAATCTCCCACACGGGCGCAGGCAGCATTCTGGCGACCGGGAAACGGCGGTTGTAGGCGTTACGCGCGGCTTCACTCTCCTGCCCTTCAAGACGCCGGATTTCCCCTTTAAACTGTACGCCACGAATCAGGGCGACCGTTTTGGGCTGACCATTTACCGTGCCGGCAATCGGCGCGCGCGGCCCGGACATCTGCGCATGGCGCGTTTTTTCTTCGGTCAGCACATAGAACACCATCTTCTGCGCATCAAACAGGTAAAACGCATTGGCGCACCATAATTCACCGTCATGATGTACACACCAGGTCACGACGTGCTGCTTTGCCAGCCAGCGGGTCACCGCAGTCAGTGTTTCCATTTCTGTTCTCTTTTATACTGTAGGCCTGAAAATTATCACGTCGATGGTGACAATGACACCCTGGTATCTGTACCTGATCCGTACTGCGGACAACGCCTTATACACCGGAATAACCACCGATGTGCAGCGCCGCTATAAGCAGCATCAAAGTGGGAAAGGCGCGAAGGCGCTGCGCGGAAAGGGGGAACTCACGTTGGCATTTGCGGCTCAGGTCGGCGACCGTTCGCTGGCCCTGCGCTTAGAATATCGCGTCAAACAGCTTACAAAGCGGCAGAAAGAGCGCCTTGTTGAAGGCGAAGGGCTTGAGGCACTACTGAGCAGCCTGCAAACCCCCGGCGCTTAAAAACGATTGAAGTAGTCGTGGTATTCCACAAGGCCCGTCACCCCCTCCAGCGCATCGTCCGCCAGGCGATGAACCTGGAACGCGCTTTCGGTGCCCGGCCAGCGGCAACGCAGGTCATGATGGGCAGCCAGCTCAAAACCAAAGCGGCTGTACAGCGCCGGATCGCCCAGCGTAACCACCGCGGCGTAACCAAACTCGTTCAGGGAATCGAGTCCTTCATAGACCAGCTGACGCGCCAGGCCCTGCCCACGGTAGTTTTCATCCACCGCGAGCGGCGCCATGCCGACCCATTGCAGGTCTTCGCCCTGGACATCGACAGGGCTGAACGCGACGTAACCCACTACCTGACCTTCGTCATCGGTAGCAACCAGACCCAGCGTTATGAAACCGTCTTCACGCAGGTCGTGCACTAATTTCGCTTCCGCATCGCTCTCAAATGAACGACGCAGCAATGCATCAATACCTGGGGCATCAATGGGAATTTCAACTCGAATCAGCATGGCTCACCTACCGAAGTCTGTTTGGTTTCTGGCGACGTTTTCATTCCCGCCTCAACAAAATCCGCCAACTGCATCAGCATGACGCGCAACGCTTTAGGCATCTGATCCAGTTCGATGGCGTCCATCAGATTTTTAACATACAGCCCTAATTCTGTATCACCTTCAATCACCAGGCGACGCTGGAAGAACAGCGTATCCGGATCCTGCTTACGCGCCGCGATCATCAGGAGATCGCTGGCATCCGCGCTAAAACTCACATCCGCCTCTGCATTCTGGCTGACGATAAGTTTATCGTTCTCAACAGAGGTATACCATTTAAGGCCAATGTCACGCACATGAATGCTCAGCCAGCGACCGTCGAGAAACTCCAGCTCCCCATCGGCCAGCGCCTGACTAAACTGCCAGCTCAGGACCTGCTCCAGAACCTGGCGCTTCAGCGCAAAGGGCGTCAGTTTAACCGGTACACTCATCAGAGAAGGACCAAAATGTACTAAGCGTGAACGCAGTTTATCCAACACGAGCTTTACTCCCTGTTTCAATTATCCTGCTATTTTGCCATATCAAATAAACGACATAGCGGCATAAATCAACAATTCGCTACGAAATTGTTACCTCTTATTGGTATCACCAATACGACTTTAACTGCCTCAAATCAAAAATTGTCTCAGCAAGGTTAACTAAAATCCCTCTTCGTTAACATTTCTGCGCCCTTTACGGCGCAACGTTCAGGATAAATTATGGAGCTGCTCTGCCCTGCCGGAAACCTCCCGGCGCTTAAGGCGGCCATCGAGAACGGCGCTGATGCGGTCTACATCGGGCTGAAAGATGATACCAACGCCCGTCATTTCGCCGGCCTTAATTTTACCGAGAAAAAATTGCAGGAAGCGGTGAGTTTTGTCCATCAGCACCGCCGTAAGCTGCACATCGCGATTAACACCTTTGCGCATCCGGATGGTTACGCGCGCTGGCAACGTGCCGTAGATATGGCGGCGCAACTGGGTGCGGATGCGCTGATCCTCGCCGACCTCGCCATGCTTGAGTATGCCGCAGAGCGCTACCCGCATATTGAGCGTCATGTCTCTGTTCAGGCATCTGCAACCAATGAAGAGGCGATTAATTTCTATCATCGCAACTTTGATGTCGCCCGCGTGGTGCTGCCGCGCGTACTGTCTATTCACCAGGTGAAGCAACTCGCTCGCGTCACGCCAGTTCCCCTGGAAGTGTTCGCCTTTGGCAGTCTGTGCATTATGGCGGAAGGCCGCTGCTATCTTTCATCCTATCTGACGGGCGAGTCTCCTAATACGGTTGGCGCCTGCTCTCCTGCTCGTTTTGTTCGCTGGCAGCAGACCCAACAAGGGCTGGAATCCCGTCTTAATGAAGTGCTGATCGACCGTTATCAGGACGGAGAAAACGCCGGTTATCCGACGCTGTGTAAAGGCCGCTATCTGGTTGATGGCGAGCGCTATCATGCGCTGGAAGAACCCACCAGCCTGAATACGCTGGAGCTGCTGCCAGAACTGCTGGCGGCCAATATTGCCTCGGTGAAAATCGAAGGGCGTCAGCGTAGCCCGGCCTACGTCAGCCAGGTGGCGAAAGTGTGGCGCCAGGCGATCGACCGCTGTATGGCCGACCCGCAAAACTACGCCCCACAGGCCGCGTGGATGGAAACGCTCGGTTCAATGTCCGAAGGCACGCAGACCACGCTTGGCGCGTATCACCGTAAATGGCAGTGAGAGAAGCAATGAAATATTCCTTAGGGCCGGTGCTGTGGTACTGGCCGAAAGAAACGCTGGAAGATTTTTATCAGCAGGCCGCCACCAGCCAGGCCGACGTTATCTATCTTGGCGAAGCGGTGTGCAGTAAACGCCGCGCTACCAAAGTAGGCGATTGGATCGATATGGCGAAATCGCTCGCTGGCAGCGGTAAACAGGTGGTGCTGTCAACGCTGGCGCTGGTGCAGGCCTCCTCTGAGCTGGGAGAACTGAAGCGCTATGTCGAAAACGGCGACTTCCTGCTGGAAGCCAGCGATCTCGGCGTGGTAAACATGTGTGCCGAGCGTAAGCTGCCGTTTGTCGCCGGGCATGCGCTCAACTGCTACAACGCGGTAACCCTGCGTTTGCTGCTCAGGCAGGGCATGGTGCGCTGGTGTATGCCGGTAGAACTGTCCCGTGACTGGCTGGTCAATCTGCTTAACCAGTGTGAAGAGCTGGGTATTCGCAATCAGTTTGAAGTAGAGGTACTGAGCTACGGGCATCTGCCGCTGGCGTACTCTGCCCGCTGCTTTACCGCACGCTCTGAAGACCGTCCAAAAGACGAGTGTGAAACCTGCTGCATCAAATACCCGAATGGGCGCGATGTGCTGTCGCAGGAGAATCAGCAGGTCTTTGTCCTCAACGGCATCCAGACTATGAGCGGCTATGTTTACAACCTCGGCAACGAGCTGACATCGATGCAGGGTCTGGTTGATATTGTGCGTCTGTCCCCTTCAGGCAGCGACACGTTCGCCATGCTCGATGCCTTCCGCTCCAATGAAAATGGCACTGCCCCATTACCGCTTGCTGCCCACAGCGACTGCAACGGCTACTGGAAACGGCTGGCAGGTCTTGAACTACAGCCGTGATTAATAGCTCACTTTGTTAACAACATTCGCTAATCTTTAATGCAGTATTAAAAGATTAACCGGTAACAAAGTGAGCCGTTATGACTGACAAAACTATTCCGTTCTCGGTGCTGGATCTGGCGCCGATCCCTGAAGGATCTTCGGCAAAAGAGGCCTTCACACACTCGCTTGATCTCGCTCGACTGGCCGAAAAGCGCGGCTACCACCGTTACTGGCTGGCAGAACATCACAACATGACCGGCATCGCCAGCGCTGCGACCTCTGTGCTGATTGGCTATCTGGCGGCCAATACCACCACGCTGCATCTTGGTTCTGGCGGCGTTATGCTGCCCAACCATTCGCCGCTGGTGATCGCCGAGCAGTTCGGTACCCTGAATACGCTGTATCCGGGACGAATCGATCTCGGGCTTGGCCGCGCGCCGGGTAGCGACCAGCCGACCATGCGCGCGTTGCGCCGCCATATGAGTGGTGATATCGATAACTTCCCGCGCGACGTAGCTGAACTGGTGGACTGGTTCGACGCCCGCGATCCTAATCCCCATGTACGCCCGGTTCCCGGCTACGGCGAGCAGATCCCGGTCTGGTTATTAGGCTCCAGTCTGTACAGCGCACAGCTGGCAGCCCAGCTCGGCCTACCATTTGCCTTCGCCTCGCACTTTGCTCCGGATATGTTGCATCAGGCGCTGCATCTGTATCGCACCCAGTTCAAGCCCTCAGCGCGTCTGGCAAAGCCGTATGCGATGGTGTGCATCAACATCATTGCCGCCGACAGCAACCGCGATGCCGAATTTCTTTTCACCTCAATGCAGCAGGCGTTTGTGAAACTGCGTCGTGGCGAAACCGGCCAGCTACCGCCACCGGTAGAGAATATGCATCAGCTGTGGTCCGCTTCTGAGCAGTACGGCGTACAACAGGCGCTGAGCATGTCGCTGGTTGGTGATAAGGCGAAAGTGCGACACGGTCTCGACGCCATTTTGCGTGAAACCCAGGCCGATGAAATTATGGTTAACGGCCAGATTTTTGATCATCAGGCACGTCTACATTCGTTTGACCTGGCGATGCAGGTGAAAGAAGAGTTGGTGGGGTAATCGTTGTTTTGCCCGGTGGCATTTGGCTTACCGGGCCTACGAGATCGTATAGGCCGGATTAGGCGCAACCGCCATCCGGCACTAAAAGGTTACTGGTACACAGGCAACAAATTCACGCTCGACAGAATATGGATAACCGCGTTGCCGATACCGAATACCAGGATCAGCGCAATCATCGGCTTGCCGCCCCAGACACGGAATTTCGGGCTGCCGAAACGCTCGCGGGATTTACGGGCCAGCAGCGCCGGAACAATGGCGGCCCAGATGGTCGCGGCAAGCCCTGCATAGCCAATGGCGTACAGGAAACCGTTCGGCCACAGCAGGCCACCGACAATCGGCGGGACAAACGTCAGCAATGCCGTTTTAAAACGTCCCATTGCCGAGTCATCAAAGCCAAACAGATCCGCCAAATAGTCAAACAGACCGAGCGTGACCCCGAGGAATGAACTCGCCACCGCAAAGTTGGAGAACACCACCAGCAGCAGATCCAGACTGCGGCTGTTCAGCACGCCGCTCAGCGCCTGTACCAGCACATCAATGTTACCGCCCTGCTGCGCAATACCGATAAATTCCGGACGCGGGATGTTACCCATCGTCCCCAGCAACCATACGGTATACAGCACCAGCGCCAGCAGCGTGCCGTACACCAGGCACTTAACGATGGTCTTCGGATCTTTGCCGTAATACTTCATCAGGCTCGGGACGTTGCCGTGATAGCCGAATGAGGCCAGGCAGAACGGTAACGTCATCAGCAGGTACGGCGTATACGAAGCGTTGCTCTGCGCCACGTTAAACAGCGTCGTGGGCGTAACATGCCCCAGCAGACTGCCGAAGGTCAGGAAAAAAGTAATCACCTTCGCGCCCAGCACAATCGCCGTCATGCGGCTAACCGCTTTGGTGCTTAACCACACCACGAACGCCACCAGCAGCGCAAAACCAAGACCCGCCGCACGCGCCGGAACGTTCAGCGACATCTCCGAGAAGGTGTGATGCAGGATCGAACCACTCGCCGAGATATACGCATAGGTAAGGATATAGAGAACGAAAGCAATCGAGATGCCGTTCACAACGTTCCAGCCTTTGCCCAGCAGATCTTTCGTGATGGTGTCAAAGCTGGAACCAATGCGGTAATTGAGGTTAGCTTCTAGGATCATCAGTCCGGAGTGCAGCATGCAAAACCAGGTGAAGATCAGCGCCGCCATTGACCAGAAGAACCACGCCCCGGACATGACCACTGGCAGAGAAAACATCCCTGCGCCAATAATGGTGCCGCCGATGATCACCACGCCGCCAAGCAGCGAAGGTGACGTTTGGGTGGTGGTTAGTGTTGCCATTTAGCCATCTCTCCAGTCATTTATATTGTGACTACATTTCAATGTGCTGCACTGTACCAGTACACGAGTACAAATGAAATAAAAAAAGCCCCGATTGTTGAGATCGGGGCTGTATATTTTACTTTACGGTATTAAACCGTAATTTCGCATGGATTACGCATCACCACCGAAACGACGACGACCAGCGGAATCATCACGACGCGGAGCAGAAGAATCGTCACGACGCGGACCGCGGTTGCCTTCACGACGTTCGCCGCTGAAACGACGACCTTCGCTACGACCGCCTTCACGACGCTCACCGCTGAAACCACGACCTTCGCCACGACCACCTTCACGACGCTCACCGCTGAAACGGCCACCGCCACGACGCTCACCACCGGTGTGCGGAACTGCATCGCCAACCAGTTGCATGTTCATCGGCTTGTTCAGGATGCGAGTACGGGTAAAGTGCTGCAGCACGTCGCCCGGCATACCTTTCGGCAGCTCGATGGTTGAGTGGGAAGCAAACAGCTTGATGTTACCGATGTAACGGCTGCTGATATCGCCTTCGTTAGCAATCGCACCAACGATATGACGGACTTCAACACCGTCATCACGGCCCACTTCAATGCGGTACAGCTGCATATCGCCAACGTCACGACGTTCACGACGCGGACGGTCTTCACCACCACGGTCATTACGGTCACCACGCGGGCCACGATCGTTGCGGTCACGCGGACCACGATCGTCACGGTCGCGGAATTCGCGTTTCGGACGCATCGGCGCATCTGGCGGCAGGATCAGCGGACGTTCGCCCTGAGCCATTTTCAGCAGTGCGGCTGCCAGCGTTTCGATATCCAGTTCTTCTTCCGGCTGCATTTTCGCCAGCAGAGCACGGTACTGATCCAGATCGCTGCTTTCCAGCTGCTGCTGTACTTTAGCGGCGAATTTTTCCAGACGGCGTTTGCCCAGCAGGTCTGCGTTCGGCAGTTCTACTTCCGGAATAGTCAGCTTCATGGTGCGTTCGATGTTACGCAGCAGACGACGCTCACGGTTCTCAACGAACAGCAGCGCACGACCCGCACGGCCCGCACGACCGGTACGGCCGATACGGTGAACGTAAGATTCGGAATCCATCGGGATGTCGTAGTTAACAACCAGGCTGATACGCTCAACGTCCAGGCCACGGGCCGCAACGTCGGTAGCAATCAGAATATCCAGACGGCCATCTTTCAGACGCTCCAGAGTCTGCTCACGCAGGGACTGGTTCATGTCGCCGTTCAGTGCAGCGCTGCTATAACCGCTACGCTCCAGCGCTTCAGCCACTTCCAGGGTCGCATTTTTGGTACGAACGAAGATAATCGCCGCATCAAAGTCTTCTGCTTCCAGGAAACGCACCAGCGCTTCATTTTTACGCATGCCCCAGACGGTCCAATAGCTCTGGCTGATGTCAGGACGGGTAGTTACGCTGGACTGAATGCGTACTTCCTGCGGCTCTTTCATAAAGCGGCGGGTAATACGACGAATCGCTTCCGGCATAGTCGCGGAGAACAGAGCGGTCTGATGACCTTCCGGGATCTGCGCCATGATGGTTTCAACGTCTTCGATGAAGCCCATACGCAGCATTTCATCAGCTTCGTCCAGTACCAGACCGCTCAGTTTGGAGAGGTCCAGAGTACCGCGCTTCAGGTGATCCAGCAGACGGCCCGGCGTACCGACAACGATCTGTGGTCCCTGACGCAGGGCACGTAATTGCACGTCATAACGCTGGCCGCCGTACAGGGCAACCACGTTCACGCCGCGCATGTGTTTAGAAAAATCCGTCATGGCTTCTGCAACCTGAACCGCCAGTTCGCGGGTCGGTGCCAGCACCAGAATCTGAGGTGCCTTCAGCTCAGGATCAAGATTGTTGAGCAGCGGTAAAGAGAACGCTGCAGTTTTGCCGCTACCCGTCTGGGCCATACCCAGAACATCGCGGCCGCCCAGCAGATGCGGAATGCACTCTGCCTGGATTGGAGATGGTTTTTCGTAACCCAGATCGGTAAGGGCTTCAAGGATAGGAGCCTTCAGGCCCAGATCTGCAAAAGTGGTTTCGAATTCAGCCATGTAGTACGTGTGCCTCAAAATTAATGGCGGCCAGTCTACATAACTCATCATGAAATTGATCTGCAATTTTCATTGAAAAGTGTGAACCGGCTCAAAGTAGGTGTATTAACGAACAACAACGCCCTCACCCGTGAAGGTGATGGCAATCAAAAAAGATTACGGGCTGATGTGTACGTCAGCTATTGCTGGTCCGATTCTGCCAGGTCATCTTGGTCCTGGCCCAGGAGCGATAATTCCAACAATGCGTATCGGTGCTCAACAAAGTTATGAACGTTGTTAGCCACCGCCAGTTTGAACAATGCCGTAGCGTTGTCCAAATCCCCCAGACTTAGGTAGTACTTACCTAAATAGAAGTTGGTTTCACTGAGATGCTCAGCGAGCGAGGTGTTATCCGTTGCGTCCGCCTTTAGGCGTTCCATCAGCGTTGCTTCGCTAATGTTGCCCAGGTAGAACTCGACAATGTTCCATCCCCATTGCTCTTTATCCGATTTCTCAAAGCGTTGCTTTAACGCTTCTTTAGCCTGCTTCTCATCGAGCTTCTGCTCGGCGAGATAAAGCCACAGACTACGGAAAGGATCATTGGGATCGTCTTGATAAAACGCTAGCAGATCATCTTGCGCTAACTTGTCGCGACCGCCGTAATACAATGCGATACCGCGATTTAAGTGCGCGTAGTTGTAAGTTGGATCAAGCTCAAGTACAGAATCAAACGCTTCATAGGCAGCATCAAAATTGCCTGCCTGCGTTAAATATATACCTAAGTAATTGAATACTTCAGGCATATCTGGTCGGATTGCCAGCGCTTGTGAAAAATCATTTCGCGCCAGTGCCCTCAGACCGAGACTATCATACAACACTCCGCGCTCATATAAAAGCTGTGCGCGTTCGTCATCGGTTAAAGCCCGACTGGCAAGAATTTGTTCCATACGTGCCAGAATCACTTCCTGCTGCAAAGTCGGTTGCAATGGTACTGCGAGGACTTCACTCTTACGCCAGGCGGAATTACTGCATCCAGCCAGCGTGAGTGCTGTCGCAACGAAACACCAGCGCAAAAAAGGCTTCATTTCCCACTCCCGAAGACAACGATTGAATGAACGTCCAGGTTCCCCGGTTGCTAACAAGGCGTCCTGCCGGGTTAAAAGCCCTCCGCTTTCACGGAGGGCAATGGCAACCTTACTCGCCCTGGCTTGCCGGAGCTTCCGGTTCGCCTGCAGGCTGAGACTGCTCAGTTGCTTCTTTAATGCTCAGACGTACACGGCCCTGGCGATCTACTTCCAGAACTTTGACCGGTACTTCCTGGCCCATCTGCAGGTAATCGGTCACTTTCTCAACGCGTTTGTCAGCGATCTGAGAGATGTGTACCAGACCTTCTTTACCGCCACCAATGGCAACGAATGCGCCAAAGTCAACGATACGGGTCACTTTACCATTGTAGATACGGCCTACTTCGATCTCTGCGGTGATCTCTTCGATACGACGGATAGCATATTTCGCTTTCTCGCCGTCGGTCGCAGCAATCTTCACAGTACCATCATCTTCAATTTCAATGGTGGTGCCGGTTTCTTCGGTCAGAGCACGGATAACAGAACCGCCTTTACCGATAACGTCTTTGATCTTGTCCGGGCTGATCTTGATGGTGTGGATACGCGGAGCGAACTGAGAAATGTCACCACGCGGTGCGTTGATCGCTTGTTCCATCACACCCAGGATGTGCAGACGCGCACCTTTAGCCTGGTTCAGAGCAACCTGCATGATCTCTTTGGTGATACCTTCAATTTTGATATCCATCTGCAGTGCAGAGATACCGTCGCGGGAACCCGCCACTTTGAAGTCCATATCGCCCAGGTGGTCTTCGTCGCCCAGGATGTCAGACAGAACAACAAAGTTGTCGCCTTCTTTCACCAGACCCATCGCGATACCCGCAACGGCAGCTTTGATCGGCACGCCTGCGTCCATCAGCGCCAGAGAAGCACCACATACGGAAGCCATGGAAGAAGAACCGTTAGATTCGGTGATTTCAGAAACCACACGTACGGTGTACGGGAATTTATCCAGTTCCGGCATCACTGCCAGTACGCCACGCTTCGCCAGACGACCGTGACCAATCTCACGACGCTTCGGAGAACCGACCATACCGGTTTCACCTACGCAGTACGGAGGGAAGTTGTAGTGGAACAGGAAGTTGTCAGTACGCTCGCCCATCAGCTCGTCAAGGTTCTGCGCATCACGAGTGGTGCCCAGGGTCGCAGTAACCAGCGCCTGAGTTTCACCACGGGTGAACAGTGCGGAACCGTGGGTACGCGGCAGAACGCCAGTACGCACGTCCAGACCACGGATCATGTCTTTTTCACGACCATCGATGCGCGGCTCGCCTGCCAGTACGCGGCTGCGAACAACATTTTTCTCGATAGCGTGCAGGATTTCACCCAGTTCGTTAGCGTCCAGGGTTTCGTCTTCAGCCACCAGAGTTGCGATGGTTTCAGATTTGATCACGTCAACCTGAGCGTAACGCTCTTGTTTGTCGGTGATACGGTAAGCATCGCTCAGACGAGCTTCTGCCAGTGCGGCAACGCGTGCGTTCAGCGCTTCGTTGACGGCTTCTGGCTGCCAGTCCCAACGCGGTTTGCCAGCTTCTTTCGCCAGCTCGTTGATAGCCTGAATAACAACCTGCTGCTGTTCGTGGCCGAATACTACAGCGCCCAGCATCTGGTCTTCGCTCAGCAGTTCAGCTTCGGATTCAACCATCAGTACGGCAGCTTCAGTACCAGCAACAACCAGGTCCAGCTTGCTTTCTTTCAGTTCGTCCTGAGTCGGGTTCAGTACGTACTGGTCATTGATGTAACCAACACGTGCAGCACCGATCGGGCCGTTGAACGGGATACCAGACAGAGTCAGCGCAGCAGATGCACCAATCATTGCCACGATATCCGGGTTAACCTGCGGGTTAACGGAAACAACGGTCGCGATAACCTGAACTTCGTTAACGAAGCCTTCCGGGAACAGCGGGCGAACCGGGCGGTCAATCAGACGCGCGATCAGAGTTTCGCCTTCACTCGGACGGCCTTCACGACGGAAGAAGCTACCCGGGATACGGCCAGCAGCGTAGGTACGCTCCTGATAGTTAACGGTCAGTGGGAAAAAGTCCTGGCCTGGTTTCGCTTTTTTCTGGCCAACAACGGTAACGAATACCGCAGTGTCATCCATGCTAACCATAACAGCGGCAGTCGCCTGACGCGCCATCATGCCGGTTTCCAGCGTAACGGTATGCTGACCGTACTGGAATTTACGAACGATCGGATTAAGCAAATTAATATCCTTTCTCTATTTTTTGACGACACATTTTTGCGCCATCGTTAATACCCGATCTTCTGCGCATCCTCGCGACTAATGACAACCCTAACCCATAAGCATGAGTAAAGCCTCTCATTAGCCGCGCGAACCTCTGCAACGGAAGATCATTCATAGCAACAATACATTAGTTTCCAGCGAATTGCTGCCATCTGCTGGAAAAAAGGGGCCATGAAGGCCCCCTCTTTCTGAAACTCGAAAGAATTAGCGACGCAGACCCAGACGCTCGATCAGCGCGGTGTAACGTGCAACATCTTTACGTTTCAGGTAGTCGAGCAGTTTACGACGCTGAGAAACCATGCGCAGCAGACCACGACGGCTGTGGTGATCTTTTTTGTGCTCTGCAAAGTGGCCCTGCAGGTGGTTAATCTGTGCAGTCAACAGAGCAACCTGAACATCGGTAGAACCGGTGTCGTTTGCATCACGACCAAACTCAGAAACGATTTTAGCGGTAGCTTCAGTACTTAGAGACATTTTAAAACTCCAAAGTGTTAAGAATGAAAGGATGCCGATCTCTAATTCAGCTATCCCAGTGTATACACGCCTTCTTCAAACTGACCCTGCGCTGGCTGTGTCCGCTCACCTCGGTCACTTACCTGAGTAAGCTCCTGAGGATCCTCAGACCTGCCGCCTTGATGCAGCTCGAATGATTTTGTGTACACGCCACGCAGATTGTTAAACAATTTACGCGACGTTAAGCGGCAGTATTCTACTCGCAGCGCCCTTTTATCGCAAGACAGAGAGCGCTATGCAGGATACTCAACCACCAGGCGACGAGGGGCGACACGACCTTCATCGTCCATCTCCCCCATGCCGATAAACTTGCCGTCATCGCCTTCCGTCACGCGCACCAGCCCTTCAAGCGGCGCACCTGACGTCCGTACCGGGTTACCATTTTTAAAGTAAACCGAGGATGTTAAAGGCAAATTAACAACAGGGTAGTCCGATGCAGGACTGTCCATTGGCATCAGCAAAGGATCAAGCAGCTGCGCCGCCGGAATGTTCTGCTGTTCGGCCTGTTCAACCAGCGCATGCAGATGTTCCAGCGTAACCATACGATCCACCGGATACTTGCTGACCGTCAGACGACGCAGATACGTTACGTGCGCGCCGCAGCCCAGCTTCTCACCGAGATCGTCAACGATGGTGCGAATATAAGTGCCTTTGGAGCAGTGAACTTCCAGCTCCAGCTCGTTACCTTCGTGGCGAATAAACAGCAGCTCATAGACGGTAATCGGGCGCGCTTCACGCGGCACTTCAATGCCCTGACGCGCATATTCGTACAGCTTTTTACCCTGGTACTTCAGTGCCGAATACATTGACGGAATCTGCTCGATATCGCCGCGGAAAGTCTCCAGCGCGCTCGCAAGCTGCTCTGCGCTGAAGGTTACCGGACGCTCCTGCACGATTTGCCCATCGGCATCGGAGGTGTCGGTACGCTGGCCCAGACGGGCAACCACACGATAGCGTTTGTCAGAATCCAGCAAATACTGGGAAAACTTAGTCGCTTCACCGAGGCAGATAGGCAGCATGCCTGTTGCCAGCGGATCCAGCGCGCCGGTATGTCCCGCGCGGTTGGCATTGTAGATGCGCTTTACTTTTTGCAGTACGTCATTGCTGGACATGCCCTGCGGCTTATCCAGCAGCAGAACACCGTGAATGTCGCGACCACGACGACGAGGACGACTCATCAGTCCTCCTTGCTGTCGTCCGCTGGGTTCACACGACGCTCATCGTCATGTTTCACCACGCTGGTCACCAGGTTGGACATGCGCATTCCTTCAACTAACGAATTGTCGTAGAAGAAGGTCAGCTCAGGCACGATACGCAGACGCATTGCTTTTCCCAGCAAAGAGCGGATAAAACCAGAGGCTTCCTGCAGTGCCTTAATGCCGTTTTTCACGGCAGCTTCGTCCTGATCGTTGAGGAAAGTCACGAACACTTTAGCGTATGCCAGGTCTCGGGACATCTCAACACCCGATACGGTGGTCATCATACCAACACGCGGGTCTTTGATTTCGCGTTGCAGGATGAGTGCGATTTCTTTCTGCATCTCCTGCGCGACACGCTGTGGGCGACCAAATTCTTTCGCCATAATAAATTCTCCAGAATAAAGACAAAAAAGGGGCCATAAGCCCCTTTTTAAATTTCTTGCCGGGTGGCGCTTCGCTTCCCCAGCCTACACTTAATCATCTTCTAAGGATTTTGGGTTGCAGTAAGGCGGCAAACTCGTAAATCCCCGGGAGCATAGATAACTATGTGACCGGGGTGATCGAGCGCAGCCAACGCAGTTGCGGCCCAAAAGACGACGAAGATTATGCGATGGTACGTTTGATCTCGATAATCTCGAACACTTCGATCATATCGCCAACGCGAACGTCGTTGTAGTTCTTAACGCCGATACCACATTCCATGCCGTTACGGACTTCGTTGACGTCATCTTTGAAGCGGCGCAGGGATTCCAGCTCGCCTTCATAGATAACCACGTTGTCGCGCAGTACGCGGATTGGGTTGTGACGTTTAATCGTGCCTTCGGTAACCATACAGCCTGCGATAGCGCCGAATTTCGGTGATTTGAACACATCACGAACTTCAGCCAGACCAATGATCTGCTGTTTCAGTTCCGGAGACAGCATGCCGCTCATCGCTGCTTTCACTTCGTCGATCAGATGATAGATGACGGAGTAGTAACGCAGATCCAGGCTTTCTGATTCGATAACTTTACGTGCAGAGGCATCAGCACGAACGTTGAAGCCAACCAGAATCGCGTTGGATGCCGCAGCCAGGGTCGCGTCGGTTTCGGTGATACCACCTACGCCAGAACCGATAATCTTCACTTTTACTTCGTCGGTAGACAGTTTCAGTAAAGAGTCGGAAATCGCTTCTACAGAACCCTGAACATCGGCCTTCAGAACGATGTTCACTTCGTGAACTTCGCCTTCGGTCATGTTAGCGAACATGTTCTCCAGTTTAGATTTCTGCTGACGAGCCAGTTTAACTTCACGGAATTTGCCCTGACGGTACAGTGCAACTTCACGGGCTTTCTTCTCGTCACGAACAACGGTAACTTCGTCACCCGCAGCCGGAACACCGGACAGACCCAGGATTTCCACCGGAATGGATGGACCCGCTTCCAGTACTTCCTGACCCAGTTCGTTACGCATCGCACGAACGCGGCCGTATTCGAAACCACACAGTACGATGTCGCCTTTGTTCAGCGTACCTTCACGTACCAGCACGGTAGCAACCGGACCACGACCTTTATCCAGGAAGGATTCGATAACCGCACCGCTCGCCATACCTTTACGCACAGCTTTCAGTTCCAGTACTTCGGCCTGCAGCAGGATAGCATCCAGCAGTTCGTCGATACCGGTACCCGCTTTCGCAGAAACGTGGACGAACTGGCTCTCGCCGCCCCAATCTTCCGGCATGATGCCGTACTGGGACAGTTCGTTTTTAACGCGATCTGGATCCGCTTCTGGTTTATCGATTTTGTTGACTGCAACCACTACCGGCACACCTGCCGCTTTCGCGTGCTGGATAGCTTCGATAGTCTGCGGCATCACGCCGTCATCTGCTGCAACAACCAGAACAACGATATCCGTTGCCTGAGCACCACGAGCACGCATGGAGGTAAACGCGGCGTGACCCGGGGTATCCAGGAAGGTGATCATACCGTTGTCAGTTTCAACATGGTACGCACCGATGTGCTGAGTAATGCCGCCCGCTTCGCCAGAGGCAACTTTCGTGGAGCGAATGTAGTCCAGCAGAGATGTTTTACCGTGGTCAACGTGACCCATGATGGTCACTACCGGTGCGCGCGGTTCTGCCGCAGCGCCGGTGTCACGGTCGCTCATTACTGCTTCTTCCAGCTCGTTTTCACGACGCAGGATAACTTTGTGGCCCATCTCTTCGGCAACCAGCTGTGCGGTTTCCTGGTCGATGACCTGGTTAATGGTCGCCATTGCGCCCAGCTTCATCATCGCTTTGATGACCTGAGAACCTTTGACTGCCATCTTGTTCGCCAGATCGCCAACGGTGATGGTTTCGCCGATCACAACGTCACGGTTAACGGCCTGAGCCGGCTTCTGGAAGCCCTGCTGCAGAGCGGAACCTTTACGCTGCTTACCGCCTTTACCGCCGCGAACCGCTGCACGCGCTTCTTCACGGTCAGCTTTAGATTCAGCGTGTTTGTTACCTTTCTTCGCCGGACGCGCTGCTTTCGTGCTGCGAGTACGACCACGGCCGCCTTCTACTTCACGATCGTTCTCGTCTTCTGCCTGGCGAGCATGCTGAGAGGTGGTGACGTGATAATCGCTGGTATCTTCAACAGGTTCAGCGTTATTCACACCATTCTTCTCGTTTTCTTCCGCCATACGGCGAGCTTCTTCCGCTACGCGGCGCGCTTCTTCTTCAAGCTTGCGACGTGCTTCTTCTTCCGCTTTACGCTTCAGTTCTGCGGCTTCATTTTCACGGCGGGCTTTTTCGGCCTGGGCGGTTTTAGTCATATCGTCGGTCTGTTGATTGCTCACTTTGTCTTTTTCCGCAGCTTCACGTTTCGCTTTATCAGCGGCTTCACGCTTAGCTTGTTCTGCGGCCTCACGTTCGGCTTTTTGTTGCGCCTCGCGTTTGGCAGCTTCTTCTGCCTCACGACGGGCTTGCTCTTCCGCTTCACGCTGCGCCTGCTCTTCCGCGGCAAGGCGTTCAGCCTCTTGCGGATCGCGTTTCACAAAGGTGCGTGTCTTGCGGACTTCGATTTGTACCGATTTGCTTTTTCCACCGGTACCTGGAATATTGAGAGTACTGCGCGTTTTACGCTGCAATGTCAACTTATCGGGCGCTGAGCCGTTTTCACGGTTCAGATGCGCCAGTAAGGTTTGTTTCTCTTGTGCGGACACAGAGTCGTCAGCAGACTTCGGGATACCTGCATCAGCAAATTGCTGTACCAGGCGATCCACGGAGGTCTGTATCTCTGCAGCCAGCGTTTTTACGGTTACATCTGTCATACTGTTCCTTCCTGCTACAGTTTATTACGCTTCGTCGCCGAACCAGCAAATATTACGGGCAGCCATAATCAGCTCACCGGCTTTTTCGTCGGTCAACCCTTCGATATCAGCCAGATCATCAATGCCCTGTTCAGCGAGATCTTCCAGCGTACAAACACCACGGGCAGCCAGTTTGAAAGCCATCTCACGATCCAATCCTTCCAGATTCAGCAGATCGTCAGCCGGTTTGTTATCACCGAGACTTTCTTCCTGGGCCAGTGCCAGAGTGGTCAGTGCGTTTTTAGCACGCTCGCGCAGCGCTTCAACGGTCTGTTCATCCAGGCCGTCAATTTCCAGCAGCTCTTTCATTGGCACGTAGGCCAGTTCTTCCAGCGTCGCAAAACCTTCTTCTACCAGAACCGTCGCGAAATCTTCATCGATATCGAGATATTTGGTGAAGGTATCAATGGCTGCATGTGCTTCAGCCTGATGCTTCGCCTGCAGGTCATCAACGGTCATCACGTTGAGTTCCCAACCGCTCAGTTGTGAAGCCAGGCGGACGTTCTGACCATTACGTCCAATCGCCTGAGCCAGGTTACCGGCTTCAACCGCGATATCCATGGTGTGTTTGTCTTCATCCACCACGATAGAAGCGACGTCTGCTGGCGCCATTGCGTTAATCACGAACTGCGCCGGGTTATCATCCCACAGGACGATATCGATACGCTCGCCGCCCAGTTCAGTAGAAACCGCCTGAACGCGCGCACCGCGCATACCCACACAGGCGCCGACCGGATCAATACGCTTGTCGTTGGTCTTAACGGCGATTTTCGCACGTGAACCCGGATCGCGAGCAGCCGCTTTAATTTCGATCACTTCTTCGCCAATTTCCGGCACTTCAATGCGGAACAGCTCTATCAGCATTTCCGGTTTGGAACGGGTTACGAACAGCTGCGCACCGCGCGCTTCCGGGCGTACAGAGTAAAGAACGCCACGAATACGGTCACCTGGGCGGAAGTTTTCACGCGGCAGCATGTCTTCACGCAGGATCACGGCTTCAGCATTGCTGCCCAGATCCAGAGAAATGTTGTCGCGGTTAACTTTCTTCACCACACCGGTGACGATTTCGCCTTCGTGTTCGCGGAACTGATCGACAACCATTGCGCGTTCGGCTTCACGTACTTTCTGTACGATAACCTGTTTCGCGGTCTGGGTGGTGATACGGTCAAAGGTGACAGATTCAATCTGATCTTCAACATATTCGCCCACGTTCAGGCTTTCGTCTTCGAAGCGTGCCGCTTCCAGCGTAATTTCTTTGGTCGGCTGAGTAACTTCTTCTACGATTACCCAACGACGGAAGGTATCGAAATCACCGCTTTTACGATCGATTTCTACGCGAACGTCGATCTCTTGCTCATATTTTTTCTTTGTTGCTGTAGCCAGCGCACTTTCCAGCGCTTCAAAAATTTTCTCGCGTGGCAGCGCTTTTTCGTTGGATACGGCTTCAACAACAGCCAAAATTTCTTTGTTCATCGCGGGCTTTTCACCTCAATCCAGACTGTTAAAAGTGGGGAACCAGGTTCGCCTTCTGGATATTACTCAGCGCGAACACTTCATCTTTACCTTCGACTGTGACCGTGATCATCTCACCATCCACCGCTTTGATAACGCCCTGCCATTTACGACGGTTTTGTACCGCCATACGAAGAACCAGCGTCACTTCTTCACCCAGGAAACGCACGTAGTGTTCAGCTGTGAACAGAGGACGGTCGAGACCCGGAGAGGAGACTTCCAGGTTGTAGGCAACGGTGATTGGGTCTTCGACATCCATCACGGCGCTTACCTGATGGCTCACATCAGCACAATCATCAACATTGATGCCATCTTCACTATCAATATAGATGCGCAGTGTGGATGTGCGACCACGAATAAATTCGATGCCGACCAACTCGTAGCCCAGGGCTTCAACTGGCGCTGTAATCATCTCTGTTAATTTTTGCTCTAATGTGGACAAGCCCACCCCCAAGACATAAAAAAAGGGCCTAAAGCCCAGTTATTCTGTAGTCAGATAACAAAAAACCCCGATAAATCGGGGCTTTATATAACTGAACCCTATAACCGCACCTGCGGTTCGGAAAACCTTCCGAAAGAATTTTTTTCAAATCCAGCTACGAAGGCCTAAGTCTTCACAGTATATTTGAAAAAGAACTCTAAGGGAAAGTGGTTGCGGGGGCCGGATTTGAACCGACGACCTTCGGGTTATGAGCCCGACGAGCTACCAGGCTGCTCCACCCCGCGCCTGAAACGTGGCAAATTTTACTCGTTTTGGGTAAAAAATGCAAATACTGCTGGGATTTGGTACCGAGGACGGGACGTAAAATCTGCGCACAGTATATTGATTCACTATGCGGTATGTCAACCTTGTTACGACTATGCAAATCAATGAATGCTGTCCAGCGAATATTCGACCAGATAAATGTGTCACCCGCGCCGTTATTTAACGAAATTATCACTAAACTCTTCCTGTCATCCAGAAAAGATGATTAAATGAAAACTCACTTATTTTGCATAAAAATGCAATTAGTATAATAAGCCGACCTCTTCACCAGTCTATCAAGCAGGGTTTTATTTTATGACGACGATTCTCAAGCATCTCCCGGTAGGTCAACGTATTGGTATCGCTTTTTCCGGCGGCCTGGACACCAGTGCAGCACTGCTGTGGATGCGACAAAAAGGGGCTGTCCCATATGCATATACTGCGAATTTGGGCCAGCCGGATGAGGATGACTATGACGCCATTCCTCGCCGTGCAATGGAATATGGTGCTGAGAATGCTCGCCTGGTAGATTGCCGTAAGCAGCTGGTTGCCGAAGGGATTGCTGCGATTCAGTGCGGTGCATTCCACAACACCACCGGCGGACTGACCTATTTCAATACCACTCCGCTGGGCCGTGCTGTCACCGGCACCATGCTGGTTGCGGCCATGAAAGAAGATGGCGTAAATATCTGGGGTGACGGTAGCACCTATAAAGGTAACGATATTGAACGTTTCTATCGTTACGGTCTGCTGACCAACGCCGAACTGCAGATTTACAAACCATGGCTGGATACCGATTTTATCGATGAACTCGGCGGTCGCCATGAGATGTCCGAATTTATGATTGCCTGTGGTTTCGACTACAAGATGTCCGTTGAGAAAGCGTACTCCACGGACTCCAATATGCTCGGGGCGACCCACGAAGCAAAAGACCTCGAATTTCTGAACTCCAGCGTCAAAATCGTCAACCCGATTATGGGCGTGAAATTCTGGGATGAGAGCGTGAAGATCCCGGCAGAAGAAGTCACCGTGCGTTTTGAGCAGGGTCATCCGGTTGCGCTGAACGGTAAAACCTTCAGCGACGACGTTGAGATGATGCTGGAAGCCAACCGCATCGGCGGTCGTCACGGTCTGGGTATGAGCGATCAGATTGAAAACCGTATCATTGAAGCGAAAAGCCGGGGCATCTACGAAGCTCCGGGGATGGCATTGCTGCACATCGCCTATGAGCGTCTGCTGACCGGGATTCACAACGAAGACACCATCGAGCAGTATCACGCGCACGGTCGCCAGCTTGGTCGTCTGTTGTATCAGGGCCGCTGGTTTGACTCTCAGGCGCTGATGCTGCGTGACGGTCTGCAGCGTTGGGTTGCCAGCCAGATTACGGGTGAAGTGACGCTGGAACTGCGTCGCGGTAATGATTACTCAATCCTCAACACCGTGTCTGACAATCTGACTTACAAACCAGAACGTCTGACGATGGAAAAAGGCGACTCAGTATTCTCTCCGGATGATCGTATCGGTCAGTTGACCATGCGTAATCTGGATATCACTGATACCCGCGAGAAGCTGTTCGGTTATGCGCAGTCTGGCCTGCTGACCGCCTCTTCCACAACCGGCCTGCCGCAGGTTGAGAATCTGGAAAACAAGGCAAAGTAAATATTCATCATCTTCAGGCCGCGAAAGCGGCCTTTTTTATGCGCAGAAAATAGGGATGTTCTGTGACCCTGAGGCCTGATAAGCCAGGCATCATCAGGTATTGTAATAGTCGGATGGCGTCCTAAATGTCTTATCCGACCTACAGAACTACCACAAATGACAGACGAAAAAAAAGACGCTTTGCAGCGTCTTTTTTTTGGAATTTGGTACCGAGGATGGGACTCGAACCCACAAGCCCGTTAGGGCACTACCACCTCAAGGTAGCGTGTCTACCAATTCCACCACCTCGGTACAGAATACTTAGCGTGGGATATCGCTGGTCGGCTGAGCCGGAGCAGCTGGCTGAGTTTGCTCGGTTTTCGCCGGTGCACTCAGATTTTCCCACTCACTTCCTTTATTGGTCTTATTGCTGTTCATGTTACCCAGCACCAGACTGATGATGAAGAACAAGGTTCCCAATACAGCTGTCATGCGGGTCATGAAGTTACCAGAACCACTTGAACCAAACAGAGTACCAGAAGCGCCTGCGCCAAAAGAGGCTCCCATATCAGCGCCTTTGCCTTGCTGCAGCATGATCAAGCCTACCAGGCCAATTGCCACAATAAGGAAAACTACTAAAAGAGCTTCGTGCATAATCAACCTGTTCCTTGCGGAGTTGCCGCGTACAATGCTTCGACCATTAAAGCGGGAATGTTTACTGTTTCCCACTGAAGCGGGTGTGAATACTAACCAAAGCGAATAACCTTCGCAAGGGCAATTTGTTGGCATTGTATCAACTGCGGAAAAAATCGCCATATCAATCAAAAACGCAGCAACTTCTCCCAGCATCTCTGCATGACGGCGCGTTGATCGTCAAGATTCGCCCATACCACAACGGGGATTTCACAAATCAGGTCAGCGTTTTCTGGCCAGCAGTGAATAATTTGCTGGTTCACCAACTCTTCCGCCACCATCGATTCGGGTAACCATGCCATTCCCATATGCCGCAGCACCATTTCTCGTATCGTTTCGCTTAAACCACTCTCAAACACTTTTTTCAGACGTGGGCGGACGCGTTGTTCAGCTGGCTCAATAATGCGTCTGACAAAGGTGTAGTCGCTATAGCATAGCCATGGGATCGGCACATGCGGATCGTTAAGCGCATTAGCCAACTGCGCAGAAATAACCGGTATAAATCGCTCATACCGCCATAGTGAACGTTTTAACCCTCCGGCAATCTCCAGCCCCGGCTGCGAAGACGGTAAATCGTAGGTCACCAGAAGATCGATTTGCCGATCTATCAAGGCGTTAAAGTGGTTGTCTATCCCCTGAATACTGGCATTAACCGTAAAATTTAACTGCGGTTCGCTCTGCCGCAGATAGTTGATCATATCCGGCAGGATATTCACCGATAGCGTATGCAGGCTAACCATCACCAGCGTATTGTCCGTTGCTGGCGTCATCGCCGATAGCTCGTGGCGCGCCTCTGTTAGTGTACTGAGGACGTGCCGGGCATAGGGTTCAAAGCGTTCACCATAGCGTGTCAGCGTAACGGGGGTCGTGGTCCGGTCAAACAACGGCACCCCTAACACCTCTTCCAGCGCCTTTATACGCCGACTGAGTGC
This sequence comes from Citrobacter sp. 21OH12SH02A-Citro, assembly GCF_027919895.1. Taxonomy (NCBI): domain Bacteria; kingdom Pseudomonadati; phylum Pseudomonadota; class Gammaproteobacteria; order Enterobacterales; family Enterobacteriaceae; genus Citrobacter; species Citrobacter sp. 21OH12SH02A-Citro. Next base: position 553,280 of record NZ_CP114801.1, on the reverse strand, counting down.
GGGTTGAGTAATATGCCGCTGCGCCGCGGCCTGAGAGTAGTTTCCATGCTGACTCAATGCCAGAAAATCTTCCAGCCACTTACAATCCACGTTGAACTCTCCACCATGCCATAACCGCATCCTCCAATACCAAATCGGTAATAGTCATAGTTATAGTAATGGCTTTATGGTGGGCATCATAACAACAATATTCCTTTTCACCTGCCGACTCTCACCCACGACGTTTGACAGGACCGATATGTTTACTTTATTGACCAATGCCCGTGTTTTTTCTCCCGAGGATTTAGGCCTCTGCTCCCTGCTCATTCATGCCGACCGAATTGTGGCGGTAGAAAAAGATATTTCCCTGTTTGATGGCGTCGACGAGGTCGTCGATTGTCATGGCAAATGGGTTATCCCAGGCATAATCGATCAGCATGTCCATCTTACCGGTGGCGGTGGCGAGGCTGGATTTGCCAGCCGAACGCCAGCCGTCAAGCTACGCGATCTGATTCAGGCAGGTATTACCACGGTTGTCGGCGTGTTAGGTACCGATGCCATTTCTCGTTCGCCCAAAGACCTCTACGCCAAAATGCAGTCTCTCAACCTTGAGGGATTACGCGCATTTATGCATACGGGAGCCTACGCGGTACCCAGCCCAACCATTACGCGATCCATCCGCGATGACATGACCTTTATTCCAGCGATACTTGGCGTCAAAATCGCCCTCGCCGATCACCGTGGTTCTTACCCCTCTTTCCAGGAATTGCTGAGAATAGTAAGCGATATCCGCGTGGCTTCCCTGCTGGCAGGCAAAAAAGGGTTACTGCATGTACATCTTGGGAATCTGCCGGAAGGGATGTCACAGCTTAGTGAGCTGTGTGATGCAGGCATTCCGATTCACCACATTTCACCGACCCATGTTGCGAGAACAGCGCCCTTGTTCGAACAGGCGATTGCGTTCGCTCATCGTGGCGGCCATATCGACGTTACGTCTGGCGGTAGTCGCTTTATGCCTCAGGAGCAGGCAATCCTCCACGCTCTGGAAGCCCAGGTTCCAGCCGATCGCATCACGATCAGCTCTGATGGTAATGGCAGCGTTCCGCGCTTTAACGCCCAGGGTATTGTGGAAGGCTTAAGCGCGGCACCGGTCGCTGGTAACCTTAATCTTCTTCCTCGTCTGATTGATGTGGGGATCCCGGTGCCACAAGCGATCGCGATGTTGACGGCAAACGTTGCTCGCTCGTTGGGTATTTCCGGCGGCGTGCTCTGCGCCGGGGAACGTGCTGATATCTGTGTACTCAATGATGACCTCTCGCTGGCCCATCTGTTCGCTGCGGGTAAGCCGTTGCTGCGGGATGGCGAGTGCCTGGTTACTGGCAACTTCGAGTAAGGGGGCAAGAATGTCATTATTACTGGCGCTAATTGCCATCATTTTTGCCGGACGTCTGATCCTCAAAAAATATCACCCCCAGTCAGTGTTGCTGTTGACCGGGATTGTGCTGCTGCTTATCGCGCATTTTAGCGGGATGACCACGCTCAGTGACCTGGTGAAAAAAAGCACCGGATTCGGCCCCTTTGATGCCTTCGAGTTTATTCGCGATACCCTGAGCGTGCGCCTCGGCGGCCTTGGGCTGCAAATTATGCTGATTGGTGGTTTCGCTACATATATGTCGGCCATTGGCGCAAGCCAGGTGCTGGTTCGGGTGACATCTCGCCCTTTGCAACGCCTGAACTCACCGTATCTGCTGTTGGGGCTGGCGCTGTTGCTGGGTCAATTCCTGTCGCTGTTTATCAGCAGCGCCACCGGGCTGGGTCTGCTGTTGATGGCGACGCTCTACCCTCTGCTGACCCGTCTTGGCTGTAGCCGCGCTGCCGTTGCCGCCGTTATCGCCAGTACCTGTGCGGTTGAATTTGGTCCAGGTTCCGGCAACTCGGTTCTCGCCGCCAAAACCGCAGGCATCGAGGTGGTGAACTATTTCGTGCAGGATCAGTTGCCGATCGTCGTCCCCGTTATTCTGTTCATCGCCCTGTTACATATTGTTGTGCAACGCTTTTTCGACCATCGGGAAAGCAGTGACGGTGTGGCTCAGCAGATGCAGACATTAACGTCGACCGATGAAACTGAAGCACCGATCGCCTGGCTTTTTCTGCCCATGCTACCTCTGGTGTTGATGCTGGTGTGCAGTGATTTAGTATTCAGTTCGCTCAAAATTACGCTGGATACCGCCGTACTGATAAGCCTCGCCATTACCCTGGTTTGTGAGTATTGCCGTCATCGTAAGGCGCGCGAGGTGATGGCAGGCGTACAAAAAGTCTTTGACAGCATGGGCAGCGTTTTTGCCACCGTCGTCACGCTGATTATCGCCGGTGAAGTCTTTTCAGCCGGACTGAAAGCTATTGGCGCCGTCGATGCGCTGCTGTCGCTTTCCGGTGAATTTGGCCTCAGCGCCGCCTCTATTATCCTGCTGATGACCCTTATCACCTTTGCAATTTCAGCGCTAATGGGCTCCGGAAATGCGGCGTTTTTCTCCTTCGCCCCAATGGTACCGGACATCAGCCGTCATATCGGTAGCGACATCGCAGTCATGATGTTGCCTATCCAGATATCGGCGGGTATTGGTCGTACGTTATCCCCCATTGCCGGCGTCATCATTGCTATCGCGGGAATTGCAGGCGTCTCACCTGTGGACATTGTTAAGCGCACCGCGATTCCGATGCTGGGCGGTTGGTTACTGATGATTGCGCTGACCTTTGCCCGGTCAGGGCATTTGCTGGCAGTTTTGCCGTGGCTGGCAGTCCTTGTAATATTAATGATCGGTGGTTACTTCTGGCAGCGCCGACATAAACAGTCGCTTCCCGTACAGTAATAAAAAACCGGAGTCCCAGACTCCGGTTTTCACTGTTTTTAGTGATTACACCGCTTTGACGGCATCGGCAATACGGTGAGCGAATTCAGTCACCTGCGCTTCATCTTCACCTTCAACCATCACGCGAATTAACGGTTCTGTACCTGACTTACGCAGCAGAACACGTCCGCGATTGCCCAGTGCAGCTTCAACTTCAGCCATCACCGCTTTCACGTTTTCATGTTCCAGCGGATCGCCGCTACCTGCAGTGTAACGTACGTTAACCAGCAGTTGCGGGAACATTTTCATGCCGCTGCACAGGTCGTGCAAACTCATATGATTGCGCACCATCGCCGCCAGTACCTGCAGACCTGCAACAATACCGTCACCGGTGGTGGTTTTGTCCAGCAGGATCACATGGCCTGAGTTTTCAGCACCGATACGCCAGCCTTTTTCCTGCATTTTTTCCAGTACGTAGCGGTCGCCGACTTTCGCACGGGCAAACGGAATACCCAACTGTTTCAGCGCCAGCTCGAGGCCCATATTGCTCATCAGCGTGCCTACCGCGCCACCGCGCAGTTGCCCCTGACGCAGGGCTTCACGGGCAATGATGTACATGATCTGATCGCCATCGACCTTATTGCCTTCGTGGTCAACCATAATGACGCGGTCGCCGTCACCATCCAGCGCAATACCCAGATCAGCTTTTTCCGCCATCACGCGCGCCTGCAGGGCACGGACGTCGGTAGCGCCGACTTCTTCATTGATATTCACACCGTTTGGCTCACAACCAATAGCAATCACGTTTGCGCCCAGCTCACGCAGTACATTTGGCGCAATGTGGTACGTCGCACCATTAGCGCAATCCACCACAATTTTAAGCTCACTCAGACTCAATTCATTCGGGAAGGTGCCTTTGCAAAACTCGATATAACGACCGGCAGCATCAACGATGCGGGTAGCTTTACCCAGTTCAGCCGAGTCCACGCAGGTGATCGCTTTTTCCATTTCGGCTTCGATAGCTTCTTCAACCGCATCCGGCAGTTTGGTCCCATCGATGGAGAAGAATTTAATTCCGTTGTCATAGTACGGGTTGTGCGAAGCGGAGATAACAATCCCGGCTTCAGCACGGAAGGCACGCGTCAGATATGCAACAGCAGGTGTTGGCATTGGGCCTGTGAAAGAAGCCGACAGTCCGGCGGCAGCCAGACCCGCTTCCAGTGCGGACTCCAGCATATAGCCAGAAATACGCGTATCTTTGCCAATAATAATTTTACGTGAACCATGACGTGCCAGCACTTTTCCTGCAGCCCAACCCAGTTTGAGCACAAAGTCAGGGGTAATTGGGGCGTCGCCTACGCGACCACGGATCCCATCGGTGCCAAAATATTTACGATTACTCATAGCGTTTATTTTCCTTTGCAGACAATGTGGCTTCCACCACACGCATCGCTTCTACGGTTTCTTTGACGTCATGGACACGAACGATATGCGCCCCTTGCATTGCGGCAATGACCGCACACGCAAGGCTACCGCTCAGGCGTTCGGATGGCCCCACATTCAGCAACTGGCCAACCATTGATTTTCGTGACATCCCAGCCAGCAATGGCAGATTAAAATGATGAAACTCAGCCAAACGTGCCAGTAATGTGTAGTTGTGAGTGAGATTTTTACCGAATCCGAACCCGGGGTCGAGCAACAATTTATCTTTTGTGATTCCAGCCCGCTCGCAGCGTGCTATTTGTTCAACAAAGTAACGATTTACATCAGCAAAAACATCCTCGTACTTTGGTGCTTCCTGCATGGTTTTCGGCTGACCCTGCATATGCATCAGACAAACCGGTAATCCGGTTTCTGCTGCGGCTTCCAGCGCCCCAGGCTCCGAGAGTGAGCGAATGTCATTAATGATATGTGCGCCGACTCTGGCGCACTCGCGAATCACTTCTGCTTTTGAAGTATCGACCGAAATCCACACTTCAAAACGCTGAGCAATCGCCTCCACCACCGGGATCACTCGCTGCAACTCTTCTTCCACGCTCACATCGGCCGCACCTGGACGCGTGGATTCACCACCCACATCAATGATAGTCGCCCCGGCGTTAATCATCAGGTTTGCGTGTTTTACCGCCTCAACCAGAGAGTTGTGCGCACCACCATCGGAAAAGGAATCTGGCGTGACGTTCAAAATCCCCATGACGTGCGGATGGCTGAGATCCAGTGAAGACCCCTGAGCAAAGAGTTTCATAGTTTTATCCCTGATAACATCTTGAATATACAAATAAGAAAAACCCCGGGGCAAGCCCCAGGGTTTTAAATTAGAACACGGTCATCATCAACGATAACTTATTTGTCGCCCAGTTGCTCTGACATGGTGCCAGAGTCCGGCGCACGCGGTTCATCAACCGGACGCGGCGCACTCGGCTTGCCGGTGCTGCCAGAGTTGTTGTTAGAAGAACCCGGTTCTTCCCAACCCGCTGGCGGACGTACCTCGCGGCGAGCCATCAGATCATCAATCTGCGGCGCATCGATGGTCTCATATTTCATGAGCGCATCTTTCATCGAGTGCAGAATGTCCATGTTTTCGTTCAGCAGACGACGCGCACGGTCATAGTTACGCTCAATCAGCAGTTTAACTTCCTGATCGATAATACGAGCCGTTTCATCGGACATATGTTTAGCTTTCGCCACAGAACGTCCCAGGAACACTTCGCCTTCTTCTTCAGCGTACAGCAACGGACCGAGTTTCTCGGAGAAGCCCCACTGAGTAACCATGTTACGCGCCAGGTTAGTCGCGACTTTAATGTCGTTCGACGCACCGGTAGAAACATGTTCAACACCGTAGATGATCTCTTCGGCCAGACGACCGCCGTACAGCGTGGAGATCTGACTTTCCAGTTTCTGACGGCTGGCGCTGATAGCGTCGCCTTCAGGCAGGAAGAAGGTCACACCCAGCGCACGACCGCGCGGGATAATCGTCACTTTGTGCACCGGATCGTGTTCCGGTACCAGGCGACCGATAATCGCGTGGCCTGCTTCGTGATACGCGGTAGATTCTTTCTGCGCTTCCGTCATCACCATGGAGCGACGTTCCGCACCCATCATGATTTTGTCTTTCGCTTTCTCGAATTCAACCATCGATACAACACGCTTGTTGCCACGAGCTGCAAACAGCGCCGCTTCGTTGACCAGGTTCGCGAGATCTGCACCGGAGAAGCCAGGCGTACCACGTGCAATGATTGCCGCATCGATATCCGGAGACAGCGGTACGCGACGCATATGCACTTTCAGGATCTGTTCACGACCGCGGACATCCGGCAGACCAACCACAACCTGACGGTCGAAACGGCCTGGACGCAGCAGCGCAGGGTCAAGAACGTCCGGACGGTTAGTTGCCGCGATAACGATAATGCCTTCGTTACCTTCGAAGCCGTCCATCTCAACCAGCATCTGGTTCAGTGTCTGCTCACGTTCATCGTGACCACCGCCCAGACCTGCACCACGCTGGCGGCCTACGGCGTCGATTTCATCGATGAAGATGATGCACGGTGCCGCTTTCTTGGCTTGTTCGAACATGTCACGCACACGAGATGCACCGACACCCACGAACATTTCCACGAAATCAGAACCGGAAATGGTGAAGAAAGGAACCTTCGCTTCACCTGCGATAGCTTTCGCCAGCAGGGTTTTACCCGTACCCGGAGGACCGACCATCAGGACGCCTTTCGGGATTTTACCGCCCAGCTTCTGGAAACGGCTCGGTTCGCGCAGATACTCAACCAGCTCAGCAACTTCTTCTTTTGCTTCGTCGCAACCAGCAACGTCCGCAAAAGTCGTTTTGATCTGATCTTCCGTCAGCATGCGCGCTTTGCTCTTGCCGAACGACATGGCACCTTTGCCACCACCGCCCTGCATTTGACGCATGAAGAAGATCCAGACACCAATCAGCAGCAACATTGGGAACCAGGAAATGAAGATAGAAGCCAGCAGGCTCGGCTCTTCAGGCGGTTCACCAACAACCTTGACGTTTTTGGTCAGCAGGTTATCAAGCAGCTTCGGATCGTTAACCGGAATGTAGGTCGTGTAACGGTTACTATCTTTCTTGGTAACGTTAATCTCACGTCCGTTGATCTTCGCTTCACGAACCTGGTCCTGATTGACCTCTTGCAGGAAGGTAGAGTAATCAACCTTACGGCCATTAGACTCGCTGGGCCCAAAGCTCTGGAATACTGACATCAGCACAACGGCAATGACCAGCCAGAGAATTAGGTTTTTCGCCATGTCACTCAAGGGATTAACCTCATATTACAACTGTGTTAAAAACAGCGTCAGGATACTCTATATCCAGTTTCTTTCAAACTTTCGTTTGAAATCTACCGGTTATGGTTTACGCCCGGTCGCTACAATATACACTTCACGCGAACGGGCGCGAGAAGAGTCCGGCTTACGAACTTTGACCTTCGTAAACAGGGAGCGAATCTCTCTTAGATACTCATCGAAGCCTTCGCCCTGGAACACCTTCACTACAAAACTACCACCTGGCGCTAATACATCACGAGCCATTCCAAGCGCCAGCTCTACCAGATACATGGCCCGGGGAATATCCACCGCCGGTGTTCCACACATATTTGGCGCCATATCAGACATGACAACTTGTACTTTACTGTCACCTACGCGCTCAAGTAACGCTTTCAGGACTAATTCATCACGAAAGTCGCCCTGAAGGAAGTCCACACCAACGATTGGATCCATAGGTAAAAGATCGCAAGCGATAATGCGGCCAGTGTTGCCGATCTGCGTAACCGCATATTGCGACCAGCCACCGGGTGCAGCACCGAGATCAACAATCGTCATCCCCGGTTTAAAAATTTTGTCACTTTGCTGTATTTCATCAAGTTTAAACCAGGCACGGGAACGTAACCCCTTTTTCTGCGCCTGCTGAACATATTTATCGCTAAAGTGTTCCTGAAGCCAGCGACTCGAGCTGGCAGAACGCTTTTTACCTGTCATTTCACATTCCCAAAGGGCAGTTCATCGTAACCAATGGTGTAAATTTCTACACAGCTATTTGGCGATATATGGGAGATGGCGGTAGAATGACCCGTTTTCAATCCCAACGTAAGCAAAAATATACGATGAATCTGAGTACTAAACAAAAACAGCACCTGAAAGGTCTGGCACATCCGCTCAAGCCTGTAGTTATGCTTGGCAACAATGGTTTGACCGAAGGGGTACTGGCCGAGATTGAACAAGCGTTAGAGCACCATGAACTTATCAAGGTGAAAATCGCCTCGGAAGATCGCGATACTAAAACCTTGATCGTGGAAGCTATCGTACGCGAAACCGGCGCCTGCAATGTACAGGTCATCGGTAAAACGCTGGTACTGTATCGCCCGACTAAAGAACGTAAAATCTCGCTGCCACGCTAAGAATATCCCAAAGTTGCACACGAAGTTTGTGTAAAACGCGGGATTTTCCGCTAGCAGGAGAGCAAAATGCCACGCTCTCTTCGTTGATAAAAGGCCGCTAAGCGGCCTTTTTCCTTTCTTTACAATGTATCAACATCTTAACCAAGATGCGAATTACAGGTATTCTACCTTCGTTACTTCATATTCAACTTCACCGCCCGGCGTTTTAATAACCACCACGTCATCCTGCTCTTTACCGATTAGGCCACGAGCAATAGGCGAGTTCACCGAAATCAGGTTCTGTTTAAAATCGGCTTCATCATCGCCGACAATACGCCAGGTCTGCTCTTCGTCGTTATCGAGATTCAGCACGGTAACCGTCGCGCCGAAAACTACGCGACCATTGTTCGGCATTTTTGTGACGTCGATAACCTGCGCGTTGGACAGTTTAGCTTCGATATCTTTAATGCGCCCTTCGCAGAAACCCTGCTGTTCGCGCGCCGCGTGATACTCTGCATTTTCTTTCAGGTCGCCATGCTCGCGCGCATCTGCGATAGCGGCAATGATTTCAGGACGGCGCACCGATTTCAGAAAATCCAGTTCTTCGCGCAGTTTTTCAGCACCACGTAAGGTCATTGGGATAGCTTGCATTTGTTATACCTCTTGAACATTCCTGTAGGGGGCGGCTGCTCTCACCCCGGCTGCTAAGCCCACTCTGGCATACGCCATGCCAGAGTCAGAAGCAAAAAAATACCGACCCGGGGCTCAGGGTCCCAGGTCAGCTACAATTCTCTATTTGATGATCATTTTACCCTGGAGTTCCCTATGGGTCATCGTTTACTTTTTGGGGCGTTGCGCCGTAGTATGACGGCCTGTTTCCAGGTTGTTAGCGCGAGATTATGCGATTTTCCAGATTTACCATTGGATTGACTGCCAGTATAGCGTTCAGCGTTCAGGCTGCGAACGTCGACGAGTATATCAATCAGCTCCCTGCCGGGGCCAACCTCGCCCTTATGGTACAGAAGGTTGGCGCACCTGCTCCTGCTATTGATTACCATAGCCAGCAGATGGCGCTGCCGGCCAGTACCCAGAAAGTGATCACCGCGCTGGCGGCATTGATTCAGCTCGGGCCTGACTTTCGTTTTACCACCACGCTTGAGACTAAAGGCAACGTGGAAGGCGGCGTTTTGAAAGGTGACTTAGTGGCGCGATTTGGTGCCGATCCGACGCTAAAACGTCAGGATATTCGCAATATGGTGGCAACCCTGAAAAAATCAGGCGTGACGCAAATTGCCGGAAATGTCTTGATCGACACCTCCATTTTCGCCAGCCATGATAAAGCGCCGGGCTGGCCCTGGAACGACATGACGCAGTGTTTTAGCGCACCGCCCGCAGCAGCCATTGTCGATCGTAACTGTTTCTCGGTTTCACTCTATAGCGCGCAAAAACCTAACGATCTCGCCTTTATCCGCGTGGCATCTTACTACCCGGTCACCATGTTCAGTCAGGTGCGTACTCTCGCTCGTGGCTCTGCCGAAGCGCAATATTGTGAACTGGACGTGGTTCCAGGCGATCTCAACCGCTTTACGTTGACCGGATGCCTGCCCCAACGAGCCGATCCGCTGCCGCTGGCATTCGCTATTCAGGACGGCGCCAGCTATGCCGGGGCGATTATCAAAGATGAGCTAAAACAAGCCGGTATCACTTACAGCGGGACTCTGTTGCGCCAGACGCTGGTCAACGAGCCGGGGACCGTGGTAGCCAGCAAGCAGTCGGCGCCGCTGCACGACCTGCTTAAGATTATGCTGAAAAAATCGGACAACATGATTGCCGATACCGTTTTCCGTATGATTGGCCATGCACGATTTAACGTGCCAGGTACCTGGCGAGCAGGTTCTGATGCCGTACGCCAGATTCTGCGTCAGCAAGCGGGTATTGATATCGGCAACACCATTATTGCCGACGGTTCTGGTCTCTCGCGCCATAACCTGATTGCCCCAGCGACCATGATGCAGGTGCTGCAATATATCGCTCAGCACGATAACGAGCTGAACTTTATCACCATGCTGCCGCTGGCAGGCCATGACGGCTCTTTGCAATACCGTGCGGGTCTGCATCAGGCTGGCGTAGATGGCAAAGTATCGGCGAAGACAGGCTCACTGCAGGGGGTCTATAACCTGGCAGGCTTCATCACCACGGCAAGCGGTCAGCGCATGGCATTTGTGCAGTATCTGTCTGGTTATGCTGTAGAGCCAGCTGATCAGCGTAATCGCCGTATTCCACTGGTCCGCTTCGAAAGCCGGTTATACAAGGATATTTATCAGAATAACTGAGTATGTTTGCCGGATGGCAGCGCTAACGCACCTAATCCGGCCTTCTGAAACCTGGAAAAAAAACCCCGGCAACATGGCCGGGGTTTTTAATGTGATTAACGCTTGTAGATGAACTCAACGCCTTCTTCGTCGTCTTCGTCCCAATCGTCATCCCAGTCATCTTCTGCTTCGTCTTCGACTTCAGCGAGTTGCTGGCGGTGATAATCATCCCACATGAACTCGACTTTCTCTGGCTGTTTCGCTTCTTCCGCCTGAACAATCGGGTTCTCGATGATAAAGGTCATCACATCCCAGCAGAGATCCTTCACGCCCAACTGGCTGGCGGCGGAGATCAGGTAATATTTACCTTCCCAGCCCAACGCTTCGGCGATCGCTTTCGCTTTCTCTTCCGCTTCAGCCTTGTCCAGCAAATCAATTTTGTTGAACACTAACCAACGCGGTTTAGACGCCAGATCCTGGCTGTATTTTTCAAGCTCGCCAATTATGATACGGGCATTTTCAACCGGATCGGAACCGTCAATCGGATCGATATCAATGAGGTGTAGCAGTACGCGGCAGCGTTCCAGGTGTTTCAGGAAGCGGATACCCAAGCCTGCGCCTTCAGCCGCGCCTTCAATCAGACCCGGAATGTCGGCAACCACAAAGCTCTTTTCGTTGTCCATACGCACCACACCCAGACTCGGAACCAGAGTGGTGAACGGATAGTCAGCGACTTTCGGCTTCGCCGCGGACACCGCACGGATAAACGTCGATTTACCGGCGTTTGGCATGCCCAGCATCCCCACGTCCGCCAGCAGCATCAGCTCCAGCATCAGATCGCGTTTATCGCCCGGTGTACCCATCGTTTTCTGACGCGGAGTACGGTTGACCGAGGATTTGAAACGGGTGTTGCCCAGACCGTGCCAGCCGCCTTTAGCGACCATCAGACGCTGACCGTGTTTGGTCATGTCGCCCATGGTTTCGCCCGTGCCCTGATCGATTACACGCGTACCTACAGGCACTTTAATCGTGACATCTTTACCACGCTTGCCGGTGCAATCACGGCTCGCGCCATTCTGTCCACGTTCCGCGCGGAATGATTTTTCAAAACGGTAATCGATCAGCGTGTTCAGGTTTTCGTCGGCTTCCAGCCAAACGTCACCACCGTCACCACCGTCTCCACCGTCCGGACCGCCTTTTGGGATGTACTTTTCGCGGCGGAAGCTGACGCAACCATTACCGCCATCACCTGCAACGACCAGAATCGATGCTTCATCAACAAACTTCATTTTACTCTCCGTAAATCATTCGCCTGAGCGGGGCTGCGAAACCACCGTTTCATGCTTACGTAAACCGCCCCAAATTCGATGACCAATGGCGGAATACATCGCGCCCGCAACCACGATAAACGCACCGAGATAACCTAATAGGTTTAGCATCGGTCTGGCGAAGAAATCGGGCCAGGCCAGTGATAATAAATCTGAAAATAACAACGTAAACAGCGGAGTGAGCGTAATAATGGCGCTCACCTGTGCCGCCTGCCAACGCGCCATCGCTTCCGCGAGAGCACCGTATCCTACCAGCGTATTCAGGCCGCAGAATACAAGGCATGCCAGCTGCCAGTCACTGAGCTGCGTGATGACACCGGGTTTAGCCAACGGCAACAACGCAATAGTACATAAAGTGTACAGTAAAAACAGGATCTGCGGTGATGCCAGACGGCGCAATAACACCTTTTGCGCGACCCCATAGCTCACCCAGACCATCGCCGCACCAACACCAAAGATAACGCCCCAGGTGTAATCGGTGAGTCGGGTAAAAATTTCGATCAGACTGGTATTAAAAAACAGAACCAGACCGCTCAGAAGCATAATGGCGCCAATCACCTGCGTACCGCGCATCTTTTCTTTTAGGATAAAGACGCTGGCAATCATCATACCAACCGGTGACAGCTGACCGATAACCTGCGAAGCCGTTGGGCTCAAATATTGCAAGGATGAACTAAACAGAATGAAGTTACCGAACAACCCACCGGTAGCGATAGCCAACAGGATCAGCCAACGCGCTTTGCGAAAAATACGCAACGGAGGGAGCTTTTTTTTAACCGCAAGAATAGCGCCAAGGCCAATGCTTGCCATTAAAAAACGGTAGAACACCACGGTAGGAGGCTCCATCACCTCCAGCACTTGCTTCATCGCTATTGGCAAAGCGCCCCAACATACTGCCGTTGTGAGTGCTAACAGAATACCAATACCTGCCTGCTGCTTCATGCCGTATTCCCTGCAAGGGCTCGTTTCCGGGTTATCACGGCGCGACGAGCGTATTTACCGGCCGTCGAATGTAAAAAGCCCCGCAACGTGTTGCGGGGCTTTTATCCGTTACCGGGACGCGAAAAACTTATTCAGCAACGATGCTGATGAATTTACGGTTTTTCGGGCCTTTCACTTCAAATTTCACTTTACCGTCTGCTTTAGCAAACAGAGTGTGGTCTTTGCCGCAACCAACGTTGGAACCAGCGTGGAATTTAGTACCACGTTGACGAACGATGATGCTACCAGCCAGAACTGTTTCACCGCCGAAGCGTTTTACGCCCAGACGTTTAGCTTCTGAATCGCGACCGTTACGAGTCGAGCCGCCAGCCTTTTTATGTGCCATTTAATCTGCTCCCCTTAACTTAAGCGCTGATGCCAGTGATTTTTACATCAGTGAACCACTGACGATGGCCCTGCTGCTTACGGTAGTGTTTACGACGACGAAACTTAACAATTTTAACTTTCTCGCCACGACCGTGAGCAACAACTTCAGCTTTGATAACGCCGCCATCAACGAAAGGAACGCCGATTTTGACTTCTTCACCGTTTGCGATCATCAGAACTTCTGCGAATTCAACAGATTCGCCAGTTGCGATGTCCAGCTTTTCCAGGCGAACGGTCTGACCTTCGCTTACTCGGTGTTGTTTACCACCACTTTGGAAAACCGCGTACATAAAAAACTCCGCTTCCGCGCACACCTTTTTGATGATTCAGAGTGCGCTATAAATATTCACAATAGGGCGCGAATATTACGCAAAACGCGAGCCTTTGACAAGTGCTACGTCAATACATGAAGAAAAAAAACACAACATGTACGGTAACGTTTATCTATGGCGTTTTTTCAGTACAATCAGCATATATTTATAACCCTAAACCCGACGTTACCTTCCGATACAGTGAGGTAATCGGGGCGAGAAGCCCGGCTTTTGCGATGAATTTAGAAAAAATCAATGAGTTAACCGCGCAAGATATGGCGGGGGTCAATGCGACAATCCTTGAACAGCTCAATTCCGACGTGCAGCTGATCAATCAACTGGGGTACTACATCGTTAGCGGCGGCGGAAAACGCATTCGCCCAATGATCGCCGTACTCGCCGCGCGTGCAGTTGGCTACCAGGAAAATGCGCACGTTACGATTGCAGCCCTCATCGAGTTTATCCACACCGCGACCCTGTTGCACGACGATGTTGTGGATGAGTCCGACATGCGCCGCGGAAAAGCCACGGCGAATGCGGCGTTTGGCAATGCGGCCAGCGTGCTGGTCGGCGATTTTATCTATACCCGCGCTTTTCAGATGATGACCAGCCTCGGTTCGCTGAAAGTGCTGGAAGTCATGTCGAAAGCGGTCAACGTCATCGCCGAAGGTGAAGTCTTGCAGTTGATGAACGTCAACGACCCGGACATCACTGAAGAAAACTATATGCGCGTTATCTACAGTAAGACCGCGCGTTTGTTTGAAGCGGCTGCCCAATGCTCTGGCATTCTGGCTGGTTGCAGCGAAGAACAAGAGAAAGGGTTGCAGGATTATGGCCGTTATCTCGGTACTGCTTTCCAGTTAATTGACGATTTGCTGGATTACAACGCGGATGGTGAGCAACTGGGTAAAAACGTCGGTGATGACCTCAACGAGGGTAAACCAACGCTGCCGCTGCTGCATGCCATGCGCCACGGCACCCCTGAACAAGCACAAATGATCCGCCAGGCTATTGAGCAGGGTAATGGCCGTCACCTTCTGGAGCCTGTTCTGGAAGCGATGAACGCCTGTGGTTCCCTGGAGTGGACTCGCCAACGTGCAGAAGAAGAGGCTGATAAGGCCATCGCTGCGCTGCAGGTACTGCCTGATACGCCGTGGAGAGAAGCGCTGATTGGTCTGGCGCATATCGCCGTACAGCGCGACCGTTAATACCCTGCGGCATCTTTCATCATCCCGTGCCCTGCGCGGGATGCTTTTATAAATTCCAATAAACACTTCCCCCCTCTCCAGCAACCTTCGCATAAATTTGGCATATTCTGAATATACCCACACTTTACATGAACATTTTAGAACATTCGTTCTCCGGGCGTTATAGTGTCTCCACAACCGATCGTGGAACCATAAGTCGATAACCAAAGGAGAGATGAGTTTATGGAAAACAAGCTGATTGACTGGCATCCGGCCGATATCATCGCCGGACTGCGCAAGAAAGGGACCTCAATGGCCGCTGAATCACGTAAAAATGGATTAAGCTCATCAACGCTGGCCAATGCGTTAACACGCCCATGGCCAAAAGGTGAGTTGATTATCGCCCGATCGTTGGGAACCGACCCGTGGGTGATTTGGCCGTCACGCTATCACGATGCAAAAACACATGAATTTATCGACAGAACGCGGATGATGAGGGGACGCAAAGAGAAACAGAATCCTGAATGAACACTGATGAGTAGTAACCCCCGGTTCACAGAACTGGGGGTTACAAGAGACGTAGACGATTACTCGCCTTTCACGCGCTCAATGTTTGCGCCCAGCGCGCGCAGTTTATCTTCGATGCGCTCATAGCCGCGATCGATGTGATAAATACGATCGACTACCGTCGTACCTTCAGCAATACACCCTGCCAGCACGAGGCTTGCAGATGCGCGCAGATCGGTCGCCATAACCTGTGCGCCGGAGAGCGTTTCCACGCCGTGGCAAATCACGGTATTGCTTTCGATTTCTGCGTGAGCGCCCATACGGCTCAGCTCAGGCACGTGCATAAAGCGGTTCTCAAACACGGTTTCCGTGATGAAACCCGTACCTTCTGCCACCAGGTTCAGCAACGTGAACTGGGCCTGCATATCGGTAGGGAACGCCGGGTGCGGCGCTGTGCGCACATTGACCGCTTTCGGACGTTTACCGTGCATGTCCAGGCTGATCCAGTCGTCACCGACTTCGATATCCGCTCCCGCATCACGCAGCTTCGCCAGAACGGCATCCAGCGTGTCAGGTTGTGCATTACGGCAGATAATTTTGCCGCGAGAAATTGCCGCTGCCACCAGGAAAGTACCGGTTTCGATGCGGTCAGGCAGAACGCGATACACACCGCCGCCGAGGCGCTCAACGCCTTCGATGGTAATACGATCGGTACCCTGGCCTGTTATTTTTGCGCCCAGCGCAATCAGGAAGTTCGCGGTATCCACGATCTCCGGTTCACGCGCGGCGTTTTCGATGATGGTAGTGCCTTCGGCAAGCGTTGCTGCGCACATGATAGTGACCGTCGCGCCGACGCTCACTTTGTCCATGACGATATGCGCGCCTTTCAGGCGGCCATCAACGGACGCTTTCACATAGCCTTCTTCAAGCTTAATAGTCGCGCCTAACTGCTCCAGACCAGTAATGTGCAGGTCAACCGGACGCGCGCCGATGGTGCAGCCGCCCGGCAGTGAAACCTGGCCCTGGCCAAAGCGGGCAACCAGTGGCCCAAGCGCCCAGATGGATGCACGCATGGTTTTGACCAAATCGTACGGCGCACAGAAGACGTTCACGTCACGCGCATCAATGTGCACAGAACCATTACGCTCAACTTTCGCCCCCAACTGGCTCAGCAGCTTCATTGAGGTGTCAACATCCTTCAGTTTCGGGACGTTCTGGATCTCTACAGGTTCTTCAGCCAGCAGCGCCGCAAACAGGATCGGCAGCGCGGCGTTTTTAGCGCCTGAAATTGTGACTTCGCCCTGGAGCTTGGTTGGCCCCTGAACACGAAATTTATCCATTATTCTGTTCTCTGTTAAGAATTTATCTTCGCTACCGGCATATCACCCGTAGCTCAAAAACCGTTAAGTTTGCGATCGCGCGCCCATTCCGCTGGAGTAAACGCCTTAATCGACACGGCATGAATGCGGTTGTCCGCAATGTACTCCATCAACGGGCCATAGACCGATTGCTGTTTCTTGACCCGGCTCATGCCTTCAAACATCTCACCCACGGCAATAACCTGAAAGTGACTGCCGTCGCCAGAAACGTGGACTTCCTGGAGGGAGAGTGCATTCATCAGCACGCTCTGAATTTCATTATTTTCCATGGGCTCTTCATTCGTCAGATAGTGAAAACAGCCCAACATCTTAGAGCAAAGTGGCGCTGTCATAAATAAGCAAAAAGCCCCGCTGATAAATCAGACAAGGCTTTAGTGGCAGATCCCCCGCAGAGGATTTGCCGGATGGCGGCACAAGACCTTATCCGGCTTACAAAAATTAACGCGGAAGAACGTCGTCAGGCAAATTGTAAAGCTGCGCCAGCGTGTACACTTTATCGTTAACGCCAGCGAGCGAAACGCTGTTCCCCTGCTGCTTGCCCTCATTAATCAGGTGCAGCAGTAATGCCAGACCACCGGTATCCACCCGGGAAATCTGGTTCAGGTCGATGCAGGATACCCCTTTCATCGCCTCAACTCGCGCATCCCATAATGGGTTTAACACGTCCTGATCCAGCTCTCCCACCAGCACCAGCTTGTCGCCTTCACGCATCCAGGTGAGTGACTGCGTCATTATTTTTTCTCTTCCAGCGTGATTTTCTGCTGAGAAATAGATTTCAACTGTGCCGTCAGGCCATCAATACCTTTCGTACGCAGCAGGTCGCTCCACTCATTCTGTTTGGTGGTGATCATACTTACGCCTTCAGCAATCATGTCATACGCCTGCCAGTTACCCGTCTGGGAATTTTTACGCCACTGGAAATCCAGACGTACCGGAGGACGACCGTTTGGATCGATGATGGTTACGCGGATAGGCACGATGGTCGCATCACCCAGCGGCTGCTCAGGGGCAATCTGATAGGTCTGGCCGTGGTACATCGCCAGCGCCTGACCGTAAGCCTGCTTCAGATATTCACGGAATGCGGCGAAATAGGCGTCACGCTGAGCCGGTGTCGCATCTTTGTAGTAGCGGCCCAGTACCAGTGCGCCTGCATACTTAACCTGCACGTAAGGCAGCAGTTCCTGATCGACCACCTGACGCAGGTAATCCGGGTTGGAACGGATTTTAGGTTGCTCGTTCTTCAGACGGTCAAACGTCTTCTGCGCCGCCTCATCCATCAGTTTGTACGGGTTCGTCTGGTCCGCTGCGGTTGCCGCGCTAAGTGGAGCAATCACCAGCATAGCCACCATCATCAATCGTTTAAACATACGTCGATTCTCCTGAGATTATTTCGTTGCGCCCGCAGGCGTAGTGGCTTCATTATTGCCTTCAGTTGCGGCTGGCGCATCGCCAGAATTCTTATTGTCATCACCTTTACTGTTGCTGTTGTAAAGGAACTGACCAATCATATCTTCCAGCACCATCGCAGATTTCGTGTCCTGAATCGTACCGCCATCTTTGAGGATAGACGTTCCCAGCTCAGGATCTTCAAAACCTACGTTCAATGCCAGATACTGTTCGCCCAACAGACCGGAAGTACGGATGCTCAGAGAACTGGTGTCAGGAATATGGTTAAAACGCGATTCAATTTCCAGCGTCACGCGCGGCAGGTACGTTTTCTGATCTAACGAGATGTCCGATACGCGTCCTACCACGACCCCGCCAATCCGCACCGGAGAGCGCTCTCTCAGACCGCCGATATTATCAAAGGTCGCATAAATCGTATAAGTCGGTTCAGTACGCATTGAGGTGACGTTCGCCGCCTTCAGGCAGACAAACAGCGCGGCCAGCAGCGCAACCAGCAGGAATAACCCGACCCAAATTTCATTTTTTTTCGTTTGCATGAACTCAATTCCCAAACATCAGTGCGGTCAGCACAAAATCCAGCCCCAGAACGGCAAGAGAGGCGTGCA
Source organism: Citrobacter sp. 21OH12SH02A-Citro (assembly GCF_027919895.1). Lineage (NCBI taxonomy): Bacteria > Pseudomonadati > Pseudomonadota > Gammaproteobacteria > Enterobacterales > Enterobacteriaceae > Citrobacter > Citrobacter sp. 21OH12SH02A-Citro. The sequence continues at coordinate 534,643 of NZ_CP114801.1, read as the reverse complement.
CTACGGTGCGTGTCGTTGCCCGGCTAATCCCGGCAGAGGTCGGGATAGCATCATAACCATTGAACAATGCAATCCATGTGACCGTAATGGCAAACACCACGCTCTTAATCAGACAGTTGACCAGATCCAGACGCCAGTCGACGGCATTTTGCATAGCCGACCAGAAAAAGCCTGCATCAATACCTTTCCAGCTTACGCCAACCAACGACCCACCCCAGATCCCCACCGCGACAAATATAATCGTCAGCAGCGGCAATGAAATCACACCGGCCCAAAAACGTGGGGAGATCACTCGGCGCAGTGGGTCGACGGCCATCATTTCCAGGCTGGAAAGCTGCTCGGTCGCCCGCATCAGGCCAATCTCTGCGGTTAAGGCCGATCCGGCCCGCCCGGCAAACAACAGCGCCGCAACCACCGGCCCCAGCTCACGTAGCAATGACAGCGCCACCAGCATACCGAGGCTGGTTTCCGCACTGTAGGTCGTCAGCACCAGGTATCCCTGCAACCCCAGCACCATGCCGATGAACACGCCAGAAACAATAATGATCAGCATCGATAAGACACCGACATTATAGAGCTGGCGTATCAGCAGCGGCGCATGTTTGCGAAACTCCGGCTTGCCGACAACTGCATTGAACAACATTAATCCGGCTCGCCCGAACGTCCTGAGGGTTTTTATTCCCCGATGTCCGAGTGATGCCAGCGCATTTAACAACATGGGTGGCTTAACTCCCTGTTTTGAGTAAATCGATGTGGTAGTCGCCCGCCGGGTAACGGAACGGAACCGGTCCATCGGCAATGCCATCGAGGAACTGACGCACACGCGGATCGGCATTTTCTTGCAGCGCCTGAGCACTACCGTAGGCCACTATTTTTTTGTCCGCCATAATATAGGCGTAATCCGCAATACTCAGCACTTCTGGCACATCATGGGAAACCACCACGCAGGTGACGCCCAGCGCGCTGTTCAGTTCAGAAATCAGCTTCACCAGCACGCCCATGGTGATGGGATCCTGGCCGACGAACGGCTCATCAAACATAATAAGGTCTGGCTCCAGCGCGATAGCACGTGCTAACGCGGCACGACGCGCCATCCCACCGGATAATTCAGAAGGCATTAATTTTGCCGCGCCCCGCAGGCCAACGGCCTCGAGCTTCATCATTACCGTGCTTTTCAGCAGCGGCGCAGGCAGCGTTGTATGCTCGCGCAACGGGTATGCAACGTTGTCAAACACATTCATATCAGTAAACAGCGCACCAGACTGGAATAGCATGCTCATGCGCTTACGCACGGTAAATAAACGCGAACGGGACATGGCCGGGACATTTTCGCCGTCAAACAGGATCTCGCCCTTATCCGGGGAGATTTGTCCGCCGATCAGACGCAACAGCGTCGTTTTGCCGATGCCTGATGGCCCCATGATCGCCGTCACCTTACCACGCGGCACTGTCAGGGAAATATTATCAAAGATGCAGCGGTCGCCTCGGGAAAAGCTGACATCGCGCATATCGATTAGATTCGCCACAGACTGACCCATTGATTCATCCTTTACTATTGCCTCGTTGATCGAAGAGCTTGGCGCTCAATTTAGCCCTGAACCCAACATATTTACAGATTATTACCTGTCCTGGTTAGCGAAAGCTGGCATTTGTTTTACTTTTTAGCCGCATAAAGTCAAAATTAAGAATTCGTGACGGCTTCCAGAAATCCTTCAAGTGGACCGGCGAGTATACCTGAAGAAAGGACTTTAGATGCTTTTAGCGACGGCGCTGTTAATAATTGGTTTACTTCTGGTGGTCTACGGTGCCGACCGACTGGTATTTGCCGCATCCATTTTATGTCGAAACTTCGGTATTCCCCCCATTATCATCGGGATGACCGTGGTCAGCATTGGTACATCGTTACCCGAGATAATTGTCTCCGTTGCCGCATCGATGAACGGGCAGCTTGATTTAGCCGTCGGTACCGCCATCGGCTCTAACATTACCAACATTCTGCTTATTTTAGGCCTGTCGGCGCTGATTCATCCTTTTACCGTGCATTCTGATGTTCTGCGTCGTGAATTACCGCTAATGTTGCTGGTAAGCATCTTAGCCGCATCGGTCCTGTATGACGGGCAATTGAGTCGCAGCGATGGTTTCTTTCTTCTGCTTCTGGCCGTGCTATGGCTGTTATTCATTGTTAAAATCGCCCGTCTGGCTGAGCGACAAGGTAACGACAGCCTGACCCGCGAGCAGATCGCGGAACTGCCGCGCGAAGGCGGGTTACCGGTCGCGTTTTTGTGGTTGGGTATTGCGCTAATTATTATGCCAATGGCAACGCGTATGGTGGTAGATAACGCAACCGTACTGGCGAACTACTTCGCCATGAGCGAACTCACCATCGGGCTGACGGTTGTCGCCATTGGTACCAGCCTGCCGGAGCTGGCAACGGCAATTGCGGGTCTGCGTAAAGGCGAAAACGATATTGCCGTCGGCAACATCATCGGCGCGAACATTTTTAATATTGTTATCGTCCTCGGACTGCCGGCGCTGATTACGCCGGGGGAAGTTAATCCGATGGCCTTCAGCCGTGACTATAGCGTCATGCTGCTGGTGAGCGTAATTTTTGCACTACTCTGCTGGCGACGTCCGCGCCAGATTGGTCGCGGCGCGGGTGCGCTGCTGACCGGCGGTTTTATCATATGGCTGGCGATGCTGTATTGGTTATCGCCACTTCTCGTTGGATAACTGGAAACGCATTATGTCGCACTTAGAGTTGCAACCGGGTTTTGACTTTCAGCAAGCAGGCAAGGAAGTCCTGGCAATTGAACGTGAAGGCCTGGCGGAGCTTGATCAGTACATCAACCAAAATTTTACTCTCGCCTGCGAGAAAATATTCAGCTGCCCGGGCAAAGTTGTGGTGATGGGGATGGGGAAATCCGGACACATCGGGCGGAAAATGGCGGCCACATTTGCCAGCACCGGCACCCCCTCATTTTTCGTGCATCCAGGCGAAGCCGCACATGGCGATCTGGGCATGGTCTCGCCGCAGGATGTAGTCATCGCCATCTCTAACTCCGGTGAATCCAATGAGATAGCGGCGTTAATCCCGGTGTTAAAACGTCTTCATGTACCGCTTATCTGCATGACCGGTCGTCCGGAAAGCAGCATGGCGCGTGCGGCAGATGTGCATCTGTGTGTTAAAGTGCCTAAGGAAGCTTGCCCGTTAGGCCTGGCGCCGACCAGCAGCACGACCGCAACGCTGGTGATGGGCGATGCGCTAGCCGTGGCATTATTAAAAGCGCGTGGCTTTACCGCGGAAGATTTTGCGTTATCTCATCCCGGTGGCGCACTAGGCCGTAAGCTTTTACTGCGCGTTAACGATATTATGCATACGGGCGATGAGATCCCGCATGTGACTAAAAGCGCCAGCCTGCGTGACGCCTTACTTGAGATCACGCGTAAAAATCTCGGCATGACCGTCATTTGCGATGATGACATGAAGATTGACGGTATTTTCACCGATGGCGATTTACGTCGCGTCTTCGATATGGGCGTTGATGTTCGCCAGTTAGGCATTGCCGATGTGATGACCCCTGGCGGCATTCGCGTGCGTCCGGGCATTCTTGCCGTCGATGCCCTGAATTTAATGCAGTCCCGCCATATCACCTCGGTAATGGTTGCTGATGGCGACCGGTTACTTGGTGTGTTACATATGCATGATCTGCTGCGTGCAGGTGTAGTGTAAGAAACTCAAGGATAAAGAAAATGAGTAAAGCAGGTGCGTCGCTTGCGACCTGTTATGGACCCGTCAGCACAGACGTTATCACCCGGGCAGAGAACATCCGTTTGCTGATCCTGGATGTGGATGGCGTACTGTCTGATGGTCTGATTTATATGGGCAACAACGGTGAAGAGCTAAAGGCTTTTAACGTCCGCGATGGTTACGGAATTCGCTGTGCGCTCACTTCCGGTATCGAGGTTGCCATTATTACCGGACGAAAGGCTAAACTTGTAGAAGATCGCTGTGCCACATTGGGGATCATGCATTTGTATCAGGGGCAGTCAGACAAACTGGTCGCCTTTAACGATCTCCTTAGCAAACTGGCGATCGCTCCTGAAAATGTTGCGTACGTTGGCGATGATCTGATCGACTGGCCGGTGATGGCACAAGTGGGATTAAGCGTGGCGGTGGCGGATGCTCATCCTTTGCTGATCCCGCGGGCCGATTATGTCACCCGCATCGATGGGGGACGCGGCGCGGTACGTGAAGTCTGCGATTTATTACTCCTGGCGCAGGGCAAACTGGACGAGGCCAAAGGGCAATCGATATGAGCAAAACCAGACGTTGGGTTATCATTCTACTGTCGCTGGCTGTCCTTGTGATGATTGGTATTAATCTGGCAGACAAAGACGACACCGCTGAGGTCGTCGTAAATAACAACGAGCCAACCTATAAGAGCGAACATACTGATACCGTTGTGTATAGTCCCGAAGGCGCACTGAGCTATCACTTGATCGCGCAAAACGTTGAATATTATTCGGAACAAGCGGTTTCGTGGTTTACTCAACCGGTATTAACCACATTTGATAAGGATAAAGTACCGACCTGGACGATCAAGGCTGATAAAGCCAAATTGACCAACGATCGGATGCTATATCTGTACGGCCATGTTGAGGTCAACGCCCTGGTGCCCGACTCTCAACTACGCAGAATTACGACCGATAACGCACAGATTAACCTGGTGACACAAGACGTCACTTCCGATGATCTCGTCACGTTATATGGCACAACATTTAACTCCAGCGGACTGAAGATGCGCGGCAACTTACGCAGCAAGAACGCCGAGCTGATTGAAAAGGTTAGAACCTCATATGAAATCCAAAACAAACAAACTCAGCCTTAATCTTGTGCTTGCCAGCGCACTTCTGGCCGCCAGCATCCCGGCATTCGCCGTCACCGGCGATACCGAGCAGCCGATTCACATTGAGTCGGACCAGCAGTCTCTTGATATGCAAGGCAACGTGGTGACCTTTACTGGCAACGTGATTGTGACTCAGGGCACCATCAAAATTAACGCCGATAAAGTCGTCGTAACCCGCCCTGGCGGTGAAGACGGTAAAGAAGTCATTGATGGCTACGGTAATCCTGCAACCTTTTACCAGATGCAGGACAACGGTAAACCGGTTAAAGGCCACGCCTCACACATGCATTATGAACTGGCGAAAGACTTCGTCGTTCTCACCGGTAAGGCTTACCTGGAACAGCTCGATAGCAACATCACGGGCGATAAGATCACCTATCTGGTGAAAGAGCAGAAAATGCAGGCCTTCAGCGATAAAGGCAAACGCGTCACCACCGTTCTGGTACCGTCGCAGTTGCAGGACAAAAACAAGGCTCCGGCAGAGAAAAAAGGTAACTGATTCGTTATGGCAACATTAACTGCAAAGAACCTTGCAAAAGCCTATAAGGGCCGCCGTGTGGTGGAAGATGTCAGTCTGACCGTCAACTCCGGGGAGATCGTCGGTCTGCTCGGTCCTAACGGTGCGGGCAAGACAACGACCTTTTACATGGTGGTCGGCATTGTCCCACGTGATGCGGGCAACATTATCATTGATGACGAAGACATCAGCCTGCTGCCTCTGCATGCGCGCGCGCGTCGCGGCATCGGCTACTTGCCGCAGGAAGCGTCTATTTTCCGTCGCCTGAGCGTGTTTGATAACCTGATGGCGGTGCTGCAAATTCGTGACGATCTTACCAGCGAGCAGCGGGAAGATCGCGCCAACGAGCTGATGGAAGAGTTCCACATCGAACACCTGCGTGACAGCATGGGACAGTCGCTCTCCGGTGGTGAACGACGCCGCGTGGAGATCGCCCGCGCACTGGCCGCGAATCCGAAATTTATCCTGCTGGATGAACCGTTTGCCGGTGTTGACCCGATTTCCGTTATTGATATCAAACGGATCATCGAACATCTGCGCGACAGCGGGCTTGGGGTGCTGATTACCGACCATAACGTTCGCGAAACGCTGGCAGTGTGTGAGCGCGCCTACATCGTGAGTCAGGGCCACCTGATCGCGCATGGCACGCCAACAGAAATACTGCAGGATGAGCACGTTAAACGCGTATACCTTGGGGAAGACTTCAGACTCTGATAGGGTAGAAGACTTCACGTCACCGCAGGAGAGAACAACTCTGAACATGAAGCAAGGTTTGCAACTCAGGCTTAGCCAACAACTGGCGATGACGCCTCAGCTACAACAGGCTATCCGTCTGTTGCAGCTGTCCACGCTGGAACTTCAGCAAGAACTTCAGCAAGCGCTGGAAAGTAACCCACTGCTCGAGCAAACCGATCTTCACGACGAAATTGATACCCAGGAAAAACAGGACAGCGAATCCCTCGACACCGCAGATGCTCTCGAACAAAAAGAGATGCCAGAGGAGCTGCCACTTGACGCCAGTTGGGATGAAATTTACACCGCCGGTACGCCTTCTGGCACCAGCGGGGATTACATCGACGACGAACTGCCTGTGTATCAGGGTGAGACCACGCAATCGCTGCAGGATTACCTGATGTGGCAAGTGGAGCTGACCCCGTTCTCGGATACCGATCGCGCAATTGCGACATCCATTGTTGATGCGGTAGACGAAACCGGTTATCTCACCGTAACCCTGGACGATATTCTCGAAAGCATGGGCGATGACGACGTCGGCATGGACGAAATCGAAGCCGTGCTTAAACGCATTCAGCGTTTTGATCCCGTGGGCGTGGCGGCCAAAGATCTCCGCGACTGCTTATTGATCCAACTTTCACAGTTTGATAAAGCCACGCCGTGGCTGGAAGAAGCGCGCCTGATCATCAGCGATCACCTCGATCTGTTAGCCAACCATGACTTCCGCACGCTGATGCGCGTAACCCGGCTGAAAGAAGATGTGCTGAAAGAAGCCGTCAATCTTATTCAGTCCCTGGACCCCAGACCTGGGCAGTCTATCCAGACCGGGGAGCCAGAATACGTTATTCCGGATGTACTGGTGCGTAAGCATAACGATCGCTGGGTGGTCGAACTCAACGGCGACAGCATTCCACGGTTGCAGATTAACCAGCACTACGCCGCCATGTGCAACAGCGCGCGCAACGACGCTGACAGCCAGTTTATTCGTAGCAATCTGCAGGATGCAAAGTGGCTGATTAAAAGCCTGGAAAGTCGCAATGATACGCTGCTGCGCGTCAGTCGCTGTATCGTTGAACAGCAGCAAGCCTTCTTTGATCAAGGCGAAGAGTTTATGAAACCGATGGTGCTGGCGGATATCGCCCAGGCCGTCGAGATGCACGAATCGACCATTTCCCGAGTGACCACGCAAAAGTATCTGCACAGTCCGCGCGGCATTTTTGAATTGAAGTATTTCTTTTCCAGTCACGTTAACACTGAAGGCGGAGGCGAAGCCTCATCCACAGCTATACGTGCACTGGTGAAGAAATTAATTGCTGCGGAAAACCCCGCGAAACCGCTGAGTGACAGCAAGTTAACCTCTATGCTGTCAGAACAGGGTATCATGGTGGCACGCCGCACTGTTGCGAAGTACCGAGAGTCTTTATCCATTCCGCCGTCGAACCAGCGCAAACAGCTGGTCTGACCCAACCGATAAGGAAGACACTATGCAGCTCAACATCACTGGAAACAACGTCGAAATCACTGAAGCCTTACGCGATTTTGTTAATACAAAATTCGCCAAGCTAGAACAATATTTCGACCGGATTAATCAGGTCTATATTGTGTTGAAAGTGGAGAAGGTGACACATATCTCGGACGCAACACTGCATGTGAACGGTGGCGAAATTCATGCCAGCGCGGAAGGTCAGGATATGTACGCCGCCATTGACGGTTTAATTGATAAACTGGCTCGGCAGTTAACAAAACATAAAGATAAACTGAAACAGCACTAACTTGTCCGGGCAGTTAGCGGGTGCAGGACGGCCTGTTGTGTAGCACAACGGGCCATTTGTACAGTTAGCGCTTAGGTGAAATTATGACAAATAACGATACGACTCTACAACTGAGCAATGTTCTTAACCAGGAATGTACACGCGCTGGCGTTCACTGCCAAAGCAAGAAACGCGCGCTGGAAATCATCAGCGAACTGGCGGCAAAACAGCTCAGCTTGCCCTCTCAGGTGGTATTTGAAGCCATTCTGACGCGTGAAAAAATGGGCAGTACCGGCATCGGTAATGGAATTGCTATCCCGCACGGAAAGCTGGAAGAAGACACGATGCGCGCAGTTGGCGTGTTTGTGCAACTTGAAACGCCAATTGCTTTCGACGCCATTGATAATCAACCCGTCGATCTGCTTTTCGCCCTGCTGGTTCCGGCAGACCAAACCAAGACGCATTTGCATACGTTGTCGCTGGTCGCCAAACGTCTGGCCGATAAAACCATCTGCCGCCGCCTGCGCGCAGCACAGAGTGACCAGGAGTTGTATCAAATCATCACGGACACCGAAGGTGGACTGGATGAAGCATAACAACCCAATGGCATCCTTTTTTGTCGTTGTGAGGAGAAACAGTACATGGTACTGATGATCGTCAGCGGTCGTTCGGGGTCAGGAAAATCTGTCGCCCTGCGAGCGCTGGAAGATATGGGTTTTTACTGCGTGGATAACCTTCCCGTAGTGCTGTTGCCCGATCTGGCTCGTACTCTGGCCGATCGCCAGATTTCTGCGGCCGTCAGCATTGATGTGCGCAACATGCCTGAGTCCCCAGAGATTTTCGAGCAGGCAATGAACAATCTGCCTGAAGGCTTCTCACCACAGTTGCTGTTCCTTGACGCCGATCGTAACACCCTGATTCGCCGCTACAGCGACACGCGTCGCCTGCATCCTCTTTCCAGCAAGAACTTATCTCTGGAGAGCGCTATCGATAAGGAAAGCGATTTGCTGGAGCCGCTGCGCTCTCGTGCTGACCTGATCGTGGATACCTCCGAAATGTCCGTGCACGAACTGGCGGAAATGTTGCGTACCCGCCTGCTGGGCAAGCGTGAACGCGAATTGACGATGGTATTCGAATCCTTTGGTTTCAAACACGGTATCCCAATTGACGCGGATTACGTCTTTGACGTGCGCTTCCTGCCTAACCCGCACTGGGATCCGAAGCTGCGCCCGATGACCGGTCTTGACCGCCCCGTTGCCGCCTTCCTTGACAGGCACACAGAAGTACACAATTTTATCTACCAGACTCGCAGCTATCTTGAGCTATGGTTACCCATGCTGGAGACCAACAACCGCAGCTACCTCACCGTAGCTATCGGCTGTACCGGCGGGAAACACCGTTCGGTGTATATTGCAGAGCAACTGGCAGACTACTTCCGCTCACGCGGTAAAAACGTACAGTCACGCCATCGTACGCTGGAAAAACGTAAATCATGACCGTGAAGCAAACCGTTGAAATCACGAATAAGCTGGGTATGCATGCTCGCCCAGCCATGAAACTGTTTGAATTGATGCAGGGTTTTGAAGCAGAAGTTTTGCTGCGTAATGATGAAGGAACGGAAGCCGAGGCAAACAGTGTTATCGCTCTGCTGATGCTGGATTCCGCCAAAGGGCGTCAGATAGAAGTTGAAGCCACGGGTCCACAGGAAGTGGAAGCCCTGGCAGCGGTGATTGCCCTGTTTAATTCAGGATTTGATGAAGATTAGTCGAGTAACTGAAGCGCTGCGCTCATCAGGCCTACACGGCAACGTCACACTCCCGTAGGCCGGATCCGTATCCGGCAATAAACCCATTAATACAGCTTATTTTCCCGCATAAACGACTCACCGCCTAGCTGGCGCATTTGGCGCATAATCCACGCCTGACGGCTACGTACATAACCAGAAGGCGCATTCGCTTTAAAACGCAAAGGATTGGGTAATACCGCAGCCAGCAAGGCCGCTTCAGACAGACTCAGCCGACTGGCTGGCTTATGGAAATAGCGCTGCGCCGCTGCCTCCACGCCGAAAACCCCATCACCAAACTCAGCAATATTCAGGTAAACGGTCAGAATACGCTTCTTGCTCCAGACGGTTTCCATACCCAGCGTTAGCCCGGCTTCGAGACCTTTACGCACCCAGCTACGTCCATCCCACAGAAAGAGGTTTTTTGCCGTCTGTTGCGATAACGTCGACGCCCCGCGAATACGGTTTTCATTACGTTCGTTGTGCGCCAGCGCTTTCTCTATGGCGGAAACATCGAATCCCCAGTGCTCGGGAAACTTCTGGTCCTCCGCGGCGATCACCGCCAGTCCCATCCACGGTGAGATCTCATCCATGCTCACCCAGTCTGAGTGCGCCACATAACCGAAATCACCGGACAGCCATGCGCTCAGTTGCCGCTCGACCATCACGGCAGAGAAAGGGACTGGCATCACGCTGAAAAGTGCGATGCCCCCGCCCCAGAATACGGCGAGGACAACGACCGCCCGCAGAAAGATACGTCGCAGAAAGGCGGTAACTCCTTTTCTCATTCAGCCAGCACCAGCACACGTGATACCAGTTTATCGATACCACTCGCGGCCTGAGCGATATCCTGCGCCAGCATATAGGCGGGAGTAGTGACGATTTTGTTGTCTTCATCAACGACAATGTCATCAACCGGACAAGGCACATGCTCAGCGCCCATCTCTTCCAGCACCTCTGCCGTATCAATATCAGTACCGATGGTCAGACGCAGCGGAAAGTCAAAAATTTTAGGTAACATGGCAGGCGCAATGCACATAAATCCCAGCGGCTTACCCGCCTGATGCATAGCCACCGCCAGCGCAGCTAAGTCGCTATCAACCCGGCACTCACTGCCCTGGCTGGCAAAATTGCTCAGATTTTTGGCCGCGCCAAACCCGCCTGGCACGATCAACGCATCCAGTTCCGTTGAGACTGCCTGAGCAAGTGGGCGAATATCACCGCGTGTTATACGGGCGGCTTCAATCAGCACATTACGCGTTTCCTGCATCGGCTCGCCGGTCAGATGATTAATCACATCCGCTTGTTGTTTATCCGGTGCGAAACAGACGGCCTGAGCGCCGTTGCGGGCAATCGCCAGAAGCGTGAGAACAGTTTCATGGATCTCTGCGCCGTCATACACGCCGCATCCGCTGAGCACTACACCCACTTTTTTCATCGTGATACTCCTTTCTCAACTGGCTGAAACATATTAGTTATTATGATTTAAATGCTACGCTTCACACATTTAACTGATTCATGTAACAAATTATTTAAGATTTGCTATCTTAACTGCGTGCGGCCTGAAAATTAGGGCTGCGCCCTTGTAAACAATGATAATAATTTACGGCGCAGCCACGATTTCCCTGGTGTTGGCGCAGTATTCGCGCACCCCGGTCAAGCCGGGGTCATTTTTTTTCCACGCTCGCCACCCAGGCCTTCAATACCGCCACGTCGTGCTGCCACTCCTGCTTCATCTCTTCAATCCATTCAGCAACATTATCTTCCCAGGCTGGAAGATCTGGCGACTGGATTTGCTGACCTAACTGTTGCAGGTGGCGCAGCCCCACGGAACCTGCCGCGCCTTTAATTTTATGGCCTTCCTCAACAACGCCTTTTTTATCCCGTGCGGTCAGATTGGACTCCAGCACGCTCAAATATCCCGGCATCATCTTCTCAAACACCGCCAGCCCGTCGGTTATTAACTTCGGTCCCACCAGCTCGAGGTATTGTTCCAACATAGGAATATCTAACAGCGCTTGCGATTTACTGCTCTCTTCAGATGTCACAGTGCTCTCCTCTTTGTTTCGGGTATCCCAGTATTTTTTGATCATGGCGGTTAACGCCGGAACCGACAGCGGCTTACTCAGCACGTCGTCCATTCCCGCGTCCAGATACTCTTTTTTATCTTTCAGAACGTTGGCGGTAAGCGCAACCAGCGGCGGCAGGTCCTCACGGGCGTATTTTTGCGTCAGCTCGCGCGAGATATCCAGACCGGTCATATCCGGTAGCTGAATATCCAGCAGCACCAGGTCATATTCGCCCGGCGTGAACATTTCCAGCGCGGCTTTCCCGGTCATGGCGACATCCACGCTGTTGCCCAGTTTTTCCAGCACTGAACGCGCGACAATAACGTTCAGTTCGATATCTTCCACCAGCAGCACATTCAGGGCTGGCAGCGGCATGTCGTCGTCTTCAAAGGCGTCTTCAATCTCTTCCGCTACCGCAGGCGCATGCACGGTCAGCGTAAAGATGGAGCCTTTGCCAGCCTGGCTGGAGACCGTAATATCACCGCCCATGTTTTTCGCCAGACGCTTCGATACGGCCAGTCCAATCCCGGTTCCCGTTGCCGGTTTGCCGCCATTGCTGTCCTTCACCTGATAATACATGGCGAAGATTTTATCTTGCTCATCCTGCGGAATACCGATCCCGGAATCTTCAACTTCGAAATGCAGTATATTCCCCTGGTCATAGCGCGCCCGCACGGTTACCTGCCCCTGCTGGGTAAACTTCACGGCGTTGCTGATCAGATTCCACAGAATCTGGCGCAAACGCGTGCCGTCGGTAATGACCTTATGCGGCAGTGGTAACGTCGGCTCAAGTACAAAACGCAGCCCTTTTTGCTGCGCCTGCAGGCCAGAGAGGTTTTCCAGATCCGCCATAAAGCTGGTGAAATCGATCGGCTGGTTATCGAGCTGAACTTTACGTCGCTCCATTTTATCCATGTCGATAATATCGTTGAAAATATTCCCCAGCGTCACGGCAGAGACGTGGATTGTTTTCAGGTATTTTTCCTGCTCAGCGGTCAGATCCGTATCCAGCAGGATCCGGCTTAAGCCGACAATGCCGTTAAGCGGGGTGCGCAGTTCGTGGCTGATGGTAGAAATGAAGGTGGTCTTATCGCGGCTGGCGCGCTCTAACGCATCCTGATAACGCTTACGCTCGGTAATATCGCGCCCAAAACCCATCAGACCATGCCGCTTACCTACGCGGTCATAGTAAGGTACTTTGCGAATTTCAAAGCAGGCTTTGCGCCCGTCAGGATAGTCCAGCCACTGTTCGTAGGTGAGCGAGACGTTATGACGGAACACCTTCTCGTCGGTTTCAATGACCTTTTCTGCCGCCTCAGGGGAGTAAACATCAGCCGGTTTTAAATTCACCAACTGCTTTTCGCTCTTGCCGGTCAGCAGTTCCATGGCACGGTTACAGCCGGAAAATTCTTTATCTTCATTACGATAAAAAACCAGATCCGGCGAGGCATCAAGGAAAGAGCGTAAAAAGGAAGACTGCTGCTCAAGCTGAATCTGCGCTTCTTCGCGCTCTTTGATTTCAACCTTCAACTGCTCGAACGTATCCTGGCGCTCCGCTTCGGCTTTTTCGCGCTCAACAATTTCCTGATTAAGCTGGGCAATATTATCTTTTAACTGCACATTGAGCTTGAGATCGCGCTCGCGCATCTCTTCCAGCTTTTGTACCAGTCGTGACAAGCGTTGCCGGGACTCTTCCAGTTGCTCCACCACCACTGACAGAAAATAGACGGCCCAGGGGGTAATCAACAGACCAAAAAAGATAGAGCGGATAACATCAATGCTTTCTACCTGGCCATGCAGCACCATGGTGACAGCCATCTGCACCACAATCGCCAACACGACCAGCGCCAGCGCCAATAACAGCGAAAAGCGCACCAGACCCAATTTCATCATCAGGTCGACGTAATATTGCGCCAGCATACGGATTTGCTTCATAGAGGGTTCCTTCACGACAACTTGGCACAATAATACTCAATTCTCAGCGTGACGTTGAAGATTGTGCAAGAAATGCGGAGGTTATCGGTGAAATGACCGAGGAGAGATTCAACGTGGGCCTGATAAGCGTAGCGTCATCAGGCAAGCAGGCGCAGATTGCCGGATGGTTAGCTCCCAGGCTGAATCCACGGAGTGCCAAGCGCAGAGCCTTGAACACCATGAGCATTGAGATAGCGATCCAGTTCGACCATCCCGGTCCAGCGGTTTTCACACCATAGCGGAGCCAACAGCATTGGGCGACGCGCGCTGGCAGAGATTCGATGATAAATCACCTCTGGCGGCGTATGGCGGATCATCTCCCCGGCGGTAACCGTGTAGTCGTCCAGTTCAATTCCGTTCAGCCGTCCAGCTTCCCAGGCCTTTGCCATCGTACTGCCTTTCACAATATGCAGCGGATGCAGCTTAATACCGTCAACGCCCGTCTCCACCACTCGTTCCATGGTTTGCAGACAGTCTGCCTGTCCTTCTCCCGGCAGACCAACAATCAGGTGTGAGCACACTTTCAGCCCGCGCTCGCGCGCCAGCCGCGTAGTGTTCTGATAGCAGGCAAAATCATGGCCGCGGTTAATCCGGTGCAGAGTTTTGTCATGCGCGGTTTGCAGACCGAGCTCCAGCCATACCTCATAGCCGAGGTCTTTATACTCACAAAGCAGATCGAGTACCGCATCCGGCACGCAGTCGGGGCGCGTCCCAACGCATAACCCGACGATGTTGGCCTGGCTGACCGCCTGTTGATACATCGAACGCAGCACCTGTACTTCCGCAAAGGTGCTGGTATAAGCCTGGAAATAGGCCAGATAGCGTCTGGCGCGATTGACCAACTGCGCCTGATGCTCAAGCTGCTCGGCAATTGAATGGTGCTGCTGTGCTTCATCGGCAAACGAGGCGACATTACAGAAAGTACATCCGCCGCGTCCGATGGTGCCATCACGGTTTGGACAGCTAAAGCCGCCGTGCAGCGTGAGTTTATGAACCTTTTGCCCATAACGGCGAGAAAGATCCCCACCAAACATATTGACTAATTTCTGTAACTGCATAATCTGGTAGACCGCGCCTTGAAAAGAGGCCAAAGCCTGCCATTTTTTGCCCCAGTCGGCGATGACCTGGATCAATCGCCCTGGCGAGCCTTTATTTATTGCATAACAAATCAAAATAATCGAAATTTCATTCACTCAAAATATAATTACTTTTCCTTATATCCAGCTGTTTTTTTTATCTTCTTATACTCTCAGCGTAAAAACAGTATCTTTAAGACGCCAAAACTCTAAAAACCAGCATAAAATGCCAAGTATATCGATAAACAAAGGGAGGACGAGAGATATCCGGCCTCTCTTACAGTGAGACAGATCACACTTCCCAGGGCATCCTCCTCAGGTTATATCAATGTATAAAACCCTTTTATTTCAATATTTTCATAAAGTTAATTACCCGATAGCACATTTTTGCATAAATAAGATTGCCATTTGACCTGTGTGTGGATTCCCGATAACTTGGAAATCCGCTGGAAGCTTTCTGGATGAGCAGTCTGCTCATCATATTTATGCAGTAATTGAGATTCCCTCTGAAGCAAGTCCTCAAACTTGTTTGACCTGTGCGAAAAGGATAAAGAGGGCGAATGCGAGGTAAGCGTATGACACGCAAACCCCGTCGCCATGCTCTTGGTGTGCCCGTGCGCAACGGTCCAGATGGGAATCCCGCAGAGCCTGGGGAGGTTCACTGATATGTTGTACGATAAATCCCATGAGAGGGATAACTGTGGTTTCGGCCTGATCGCCCACATAGAAGGCGAACCTAGCCACAAGGTAGTGCGTACCGCCATACACGCACTGGCCCGCATGCAGCACCGTGGCGCAATTCTTGCCGATGGAAAAACCGGCGATGGTTGCGGCCTGCTGTTACAAAAACCTGACCGCTTTTTCCGCATCGTAGCGCAAGAGCGCGGCTGGCGTTTAGCCAAAAACTACGCCGTCGGCATGATCTTTTTAAATAAAGACGCTGAGCTGGCAGCGGCTTCTCGTCGCATTGTAG
Organism: Citrobacter sp. 21OH12SH02A-Citro; assembly: GCF_027919895.1. Classification (NCBI taxonomy): domain Bacteria; kingdom Pseudomonadati; phylum Pseudomonadota; class Gammaproteobacteria; order Enterobacterales; family Enterobacteriaceae; genus Citrobacter; species Citrobacter sp. 21OH12SH02A-Citro. The sequence continues at coordinate 518,861 of NZ_CP114801.1, read as the reverse complement.
AAGAAGAATTACAGCAGGAGACCCTGTCGATTGTCGGCTGGCGCGACGTGCCGACTAACGAAGGTGTTCTCGGTGAAATTGCGCTCTCCTCCCTGCCTCGTATCGAGCAAATTTTTGTTAATGCCCCTGCGGGCTGGCGTCCGCGTGATATGGAGCGTCGCCTGTTCATCGCGCGCCGTCGTATCGAAAAACGCCTCCAGGAAGATAAAGACTTCTACGTCTGTAGCTTGTCGAACCTGGTCAATATCTATAAAGGTCTGTGTATGCCGGCGGATCTGCCGCGCTTTTACCTGGACCTGGCGGACCTGCGTCTGGAATCGGCCATCTGCCTGTTCCACCAGCGCTTCTCCACCAACACCGTACCACGCTGGCCGCTGGCGCAACCGTTTCGCTACCTGGCGCACAATGGTGAAATCAACACCATCACCGGCAACCGCCAGTGGGCGCGCGCCCGTACCTATAAATTCCAGACGCCGCTGATCCCTGATCTGCACGACGCCGCACCGTTCGTTAACGAAACCGGCTCCGACTCCAGCTCAATGGATAACATGCTGGAACTGCTGCTGGCTGGCGGGATGGATATCATCCGCGCCATGCGTTTACTGGTGCCGCCGGCCTGGCAGAACAACCCGGATATGGACCCGGAGCTGCGCGCGTTCTTCGACTTTAACTCCATGCACATGGAGCCGTGGGATGGTCCGGCGGGTATCGTTATGTCCGACGGTCGCTTTGCCGCCTGTAACCTTGACCGCAACGGCCTGCGTCCGGCGCGCTACGTCATCACCAAAGACAAGCTGATTACCTGCGCTTCTGAAGTCGGGATCTGGGATTATCAGCCGGATGAAGTGGTTGAGAAAGGTCGCGTCGGCCCTGGGGAGTTGATGGTTATCGATACCCGCAGCGGGCGCATTCTGCATTCGGCTGAAACCGATGACGATCTGAAAAGCCGCCACCCCTACAAAGAGTGGATGGAGAAGAACGTCCGCCGTCTGGTGCCTTTCGAAGACCTGGCTGACGATCAGGTCGGCAGCCGTGAACTGGACGATGACACCCTCGCCAGCTACCAGAAACAGTTTAACTACAGCGCTGAAGAGCTGGATTCCGTTATCCGCGTGCTCGGTGAAAATGGTCAGGAAGCGGTCGGTTCAATGGGTGATGATACCCCGTTTGCCGTGCTCTCCAGCCAACCGCGCATCATTTATGACTACTTCCGCCAGCAGTTTGCCCAGGTCACCAACCCGCCGATCGACCCGCTGCGTGAAGCGCACGTCATGTCGCTGGCCACCAGCATCGGTCGTGAGATGAACGTCTTCTGCGAAGCCGAAGGTCAGGCGCACCGTCTGAGCTTTAAGTCGCCGATCCTGCTGTACTCCGATTTCACCCAGCTCACCACCATGAAAGAGGAGCATTATCGCGCTGACCGACTGGATATCACCTTCGACGTGACGGAAACCACGCTCGAAGAGACCGTCAAAGCATTGTGCGATAAGGCTGAACAGATGGTGCGTAACGGCACAGTGCTACTGGTGCTCTCTGACCGTAATATCGCAAAAAACCGCTTGCCGGTTCCGGCACCGATGGCCGTTGGCGCAGTACAAACACGTCTGGTAGAACAAAGCCTGCGTTGCGATGCCAACATCATCGTTGAAACCGCCAGCGCCCGTGACCCGCACCATTTTGCCGTTCTGCTCGGTTTTGGCGCGACAGCCATTTATCCGTATCTGGCGTATGAAACGCTGGGACGTCTGATCGACACTCAAGCGATTGCCAAAGATTACCGGACCGTGATGCTGAACTACCGTAACGGCATCAACAAGGGTCTGTACAAAATCATGTCCAAAATGGGCATCTCGACCATCGCCTCTTACCGCTGCTCGAAGCTGTTTGAAGCCGTTGGTCTGCACGATGATGTTGTGGCTTTATGCTTCCAGGGCGTGGTCAGTCGCATCAGCGGCGCGGGTTTTACCGACTTCCAGCAGGATCTGCTGAACCTCTCCAAACATGCCTGGCTGGCGCGTAAGCCTATCAGCCAGGGCGGTTTGCTGAAGTACGTTCACGGCGGCGAATACCACGCCTACAACCCGGACGTGGTGCGCACGCTGCAACAGGCAGTACAAAGCGGCGAGTACAGCGACTATCAGGAATATGCAAAGCTGGTCAATGAGCGTCCGGCGGCCACGCTGCGCGATCTGCTGGCGATTACACCTGGCGATGAAGCCGTAAGCATTAGCGAAGTAGAACCCGCAACCGAACTGTTTAAACGCTTTGATACCGCAGCGATGTCTATCGGGGCATTAAGCCCGGAAGCACACGAGGCGCTGGCCGAAGCCATGAACAGCATCGGCGGTAACTCGAACTCCGGTGAAGGCGGCGAAGATCCGGCACGCTACGGCACTAACAAGGTGTCGCGCATTAAGCAGGTGGCTTCCGGTCGCTTTGGCGTAACCCCAGCGTACCTGGTCAATGCTGATGTCATTCAGATTAAAGTCGCTCAAGGCGCGAAGCCGGGCGAAGGCGGTCAGTTACCGGGTGATAAAGTCACCCCGTACATCGCCAAACTGCGTTATTCGGTGCCGGGCGTGACGCTGATCTCCCCACCGCCACACCACGATATCTACTCTATCGAGGACTTAGCGCAGCTGATTTTCGACCTGAAACAGGTCAACCCGAAAGCGATGATCTCGGTGAAGCTGGTTTCCGAACCGGGCGTCGGCACTATTGCGACCGGCGTGGCGAAAGCCTATGCGGATCTGATTACGATTGCCGGTTACGACGGCGGTACCGGGGCAAGCCCACTCTCCTCGGTAAAATACGCGGGCTGCCCGTGGGAGCTGGGGCTGGTGGAAACTCAGCAGGCGCTGGTGGCTAACGGTCTGCGTCACAAGATCCGTCTGCAGGTCGATGGCGGTCTGAAAACCGGCGTCGATATCATTAAAGCGGCAATTTTGGGTGCAGAAAGCTTCGGTTTCGGCACCGGCCCCATGGTCGCGCTGGGCTGTAAATACCTGCGTATTTGCCATCTGAACAACTGCGCAACCGGCGTGGCAACTCAGGATGACAAACTGCGTAAGAACCACTATCACGGCCTGCCGTTCAAAGTGACTAACTACTTTGAATTTATCGCCCGCGAAACCCGCGAGCTGATGGCGCAACTGGGCGTGAAACGTCTGGTGGATCTGATTGGTCGTACCGACCTGCTCAAAGAGCTGGAAGGGTTTACCGCCAAGCAGCAGAAACTGGAGCTGTCTCGTCTGCTGGAAACCGCTGAACCGCATCCAGGTAAAGCGCTGCATTGCACTGAAAACAATCCGCCGTTTGATAACGGCGTGCTGAACGCCCAGCTGCTACAGCAGGCGAAACCGTTTGTCGACGAGCGCCAGAGCAAAACCTTCTGGTTCGATATCCGCAACACCGACCGTTCCGTCGGCGCATCGCTGTCGGGCTATATCGCTCAGACGCATGGCGATCAGGGGCTGGCATCTGACCCGATTAAAGCGCACTTCAGCGGTACCGCAGGCCAGAGCTTCGGCGTGTGGAACGCGGGCGGCGTGGAGCTGTATCTGACCGGCGATGCCAACGACTATGTCGGTAAAGGCATGGCGGGCGGCCTGCTGGCAGTGCGTCCTCCGGTTGGCTCTGCTTTCCGTAGCCATGAGGCGAGCATCATTGGTAACACCTGCCTGTATGGTGCTACCGGTGGCCGCCTGTTTGCTGCGGGTCGTGCGGGTGAGCGTTTTGCGGTGCGTAACTCCGGCGCTATTACCGTGGTTGAAGGTATTGGCGACAACGGCTGTGAATATATGACCGGCGGCATCGTGTGTATTCTCGGCAAAACCGGCGTCAACTTCGGTGCAGGCATGACCGGCGGATTCGCCTACGTGCTCGACGAAGACGGTGAATTCCGCAAACGCGTGAACCCGGAACTGGTAGAAGTACTGAGCGTGGACTCGCTGGCTATTCATGAGGAACACCTGCGCGGTCTGATTACCGAGCATGTACAACATACCGGTTCTTCACACGGCGAAGAGATCCTGGCGAACTGGCCAGCATTCTCGGCGAAATTCGCGCTGGTAAAACCGAAATCCAGTGATGTGAAAGCACTGTTGGGTCACCGTAGTCGTAGCGCAGCAGAGCTGCGTGTGCAGGCGCAGTAAGGGGTAGCAGCAATGAGTCAGAACGTATACCAATTTATCGACCTGCAGCGCGTTGATCCACCGAAGAAACCGCTGAAGATCCGTAAGATCGAATTTATCGAGATCTACGAGCCGTTTTCCGAAGGCCAGGCCAAAGCACAGGCTGATCGCTGTCTTTCCTGCGGCAACCCGTACTGCGAGTGGAAGTGCCCGGTACATAACTACATTCCGAACTGGCTTAAGCTGGCGAATGAGGGACGTATTTTTGAAGCGGCAGAACTGTCGCACCAGACTAACACTCTGCCGGAAGTCTGTGGCCGAGTGTGCCCGCAGGATCGTCTTTGTGAAGGATCCTGCACGCTAAACGATGAGTTCGGTGCGGTAACTATCGGCAACATCGAGCGCTATATCAACGATAAAGCGTTCGAGATGGGCTGGCGTCCGGATATGACTGGCGTTCGCCAGACGGACAAGCGCGTGGCGATCATCGGTGCAGGTCCGGCGGGCCTGGCCTGTGCTGATGTGCTGACCCGCAACGGCGTGAAGGCGGTGGTATTTGACCGCCACCCGGAAATCGGCGGTCTGCTGACCTTCGGGATCCCGGCATTCAAGCTGGAGAAAGAGGTCATGACCCGTCGCCGTGAAATCTTCACTGGTATGGGCATTGAGTTCAAACTAAACGTGGAAGTGGGCCGCGACGTGCAGCTTAACGATCTGCTGAAGGATTACGATGCCGTGTTCCTTGGTGTAGGTACCTATCAGTCGATGCGCGGTGGGCTGGAAAACGAAGACGCTTCCGGCGTATTTGATGCCCTGCCGTTCCTGATCGCCAATACCAAACAGTTGATGGGATTTGGCGAAAGCAGTGACGAGCCGTACATCAGCATGGAAGGCAAACGCGTCGTTGTTCTCGGCGGTGGCGATACCGCGATGGACTGCGTGCGGACCTCGGTTCGCCAGAACGCGGCACACGTAATCTGCGCCTATCGCCGCGACGAAGAGAACATGCCGGGTTCCAAACGCGAGGTGAAAAACGCGCGTGAAGAAGGCGTCGAGTTCCAGTTCAACGTCCAGCCTTTAGGCGTGGAAGTGAATGCCAACGGTAAAGTGTGCGGCGTGAAAATGGCGCGCACCGAAATGGGCGAACCGGATGCGAAGGGTCGTCGCCGCGCGGAGATCGTCGCTGGTTCCGAGCACGTTGTTCCAGCTGATGCGGTGGTACTGGCGTTTGGATTCCGCCCGCACAGTATGGAGTGGCTGAAAGAGCACAGCGTCGAGCTGGATTCTCAGGGCCGTATTATTGCTCCGGAACGCAGCGATAACGCCTTCCAGACCAGCAACCCAAAAATCTTCGCAGGTGGCGATATCGTTCGTGGTTCGGATCTTGTAGTCACCGCGATTGCCGAAGGTCGTAAAGCGGCAGACGGTATCCTGAACTACCTGGAAGTGTAAGTAAGCATCTTCTGGCATCTCATCTTCAAACGCTGATGAGATGCCAGATTCCTCGCAACCCCCCTGCCCCTCCCCTCTATCAACACCGTGAAAGAGAACTAAAAAAACATACGGAAACGTTTGCTTTATTCTGAGAACTGTATATTATGCGGCGGATTTTTTGGGCAAAATTCATGGAGGCGTTGTGTCGCAGGACAACAATTATAGCCAGGGCCCCGTCCCTCTGGCGGCGCGGAAGGGCGTGATTCCACTAACGTTTGTCATGTTGGGACTCACATTTTTTTCCGCCAGTATGTGGACCGGTGGCACACTCGGTACCGGTCTTTCCTATAATGATTTCTTCCTTGCAGTTCTCTTCGGTAATCTTCTCCTCGGTATTTACACTGCATTTCTCGGTTTTATCGGCGCAAAAACAGGGCTCTCAACCCACCTTCTGGCACGTTACTCATTTGGTTTGAAAGGTTCATGGCTTCCCTCACTGCTCTTAGGCGGTACACAGGTAGGCTGGTTTGGCGTTGGTGTGGCCATGTTTGCTATCCCGGTTGGCAAAGCGACGGGGATTGACGTCAATGTTCTGATTGCGGTTTCCGGTCTGTTGATGACCCTGACTATCTTTTTTGGCATCTCGGCGCTGACCGTTTTATCTATCATCGCCGTACCTGCCATCGTCGTTCTTGGCAGCTACTCCGTCTGGCTGGCGGTGAGCGATGTTGGCGGTTTAGACCATTTAAAAGCGATAGTGCCGCAGACACCGCTGAATTTCTCCACCGCACTGGCGCTGGTGGTCGGCTCATTTATCAGCGCAGGCACGTTAACCGCCGACTTTGTCCGCTTTGGCCGCAACGCCAAAGGTGCGGTACTGATTGCCATGGTGGCATTTTTCCTTGGCAACTCGTTGATGTTTATCTTCGGCGCTGCGGGTGCCGCCGCTGTTGGACAGGCGGACATCTCTGACGTAATGATTGCTCAGGGCCTGCTGCTGCCCGCAATTGTGGTTCTCGGCCTGAATATCTGGACCACCAACGACAACGCGCTCTACGCTTCAGGTTTGGGATTTGCCAATATTACCGGCCTTTCCAGCCGTTCGCTGTCGGTGGCTAACGGTATTATCGGCACACTGTGCGCACTGTGGCTTTACAATAACTTTGTCGGTTGGCTGACATTTTTGTCGGCAGCGATTCCTCCAATTGGTGGAGTGATTATCGCCGACTATCTGCTGAACCATCGCCGATATGCCGACTTCAGCAAAGCACAATTTATTTCCGTAAACTGGATAGCTATCCTGTCCGTTGCACTGGGCATTGCCGCCGGTCACTATATTCCCGGTATCGTGCCCGTCAACGCCGTACTCGGCGGCGTATTCAGCTATATCCTGCTGAACCCACTTTTCAATCGCAGCCTTGCTAAATCACCAGAGGTCAGCCATGCAGAATAATAACATCACCATTCGTCAGGCGCGTTTACAGGGACGCGAAGGATTGTGGCAGCTCACGGTTGAAAACGGACGCTTCAGCCGAATTGAGGCTCAGGACGCCGCTACGTTGCCACAGGGTGAAGTGCTTGATGCCGAAGGTGGCCTGGCAATCCCACCGTTCGTAGAGCCACATATCCACCTGGATACCACGCAAACCGCGGGGGAGCCGAGCTGGAACCAGTCTGGTACGTTATTTGAAGGCATTGAGCGCTGGGCCGAACGTAAGGCAATGCTCACTCACGATGACGTGAAAGCGCGCGCCATGCAGACTCTTAAGTGGCAGATGGCCAACGGCATCCAGTATGTCCGCACTCACGTTGACGTTTCCGACCCAACGCTGACCGCGCTGAAAGCCATGCTGGAGGTGAAGCAAGAAGTCGCTCCGTGGGTAGAGCTACAGATTGTCGCGTTCCCGCAAGAGGGCATTCTTTCTTATCCCAACGGTGAAGCGTTATTAGAGGAAGCCGTGCGTTTGGGGGCCGACGTCATTGGCGCTATCCCCCACTTTGAATTTACGCGTGAATATGGCGTGGAGTCGTTGCACAAAATTTTCGCCCTCGCGCAAAAATACGACAGACTTATCGACGTGCACTGTGACGAAATTGACGATGAGCAATCACGCTTTGTTGAAACCGTCGCGGCGCTGGCCCATCGCGACAATATGGGCGAGCGCGTGACCGCCAGCCATACTACGGCAATGCACTCCTATAACGGCGCGTATGCTTCCCGTCTTTTCCGCCTGTTGAAAATGTCCGGCATTAACTTTGTCGCGAATCCACTGGTGAATATTCACCTGCAAGGGCGCTTTGACACGTATCCTAAACGCCGCGGCGTTACACGCGTCAAAGAGATGCTGGAGGCAGAGATCAACGTCTGCTTCGGCCATGATGACGTCTTCGATCCGTGGTATCCGCTAGGCACCGCGAATATGCTGCAGGTACTGCACATGGGGTTACATGTGTGCCAGCTGATGGGATACGGACAAATTAACGATGGCCTGAATCTGATCACCACCCACAGCGCGAAAACCCTGCACCTGCAGGACTACGGTCTGAGCGTGGGGAATTCCGCGAACCTGGTGATTTTACCGGCAGAGAATGGGTTTGACGCGGTTCGTCGCCAGACACCTGCACGTTATTCCATTCGTCACGGGCGAATCATTGCCGAGACTGTGCCGAGCCAAACGACGCTGCATCTGACGCAGCCGGAAGCGGTGACGTTTAAGCGCTAGGTTGTAATATCCGGTGTCGGATGGCGCAAGCCTTGCCATCCGACACACCGTCACTCTCATCGTTAGGTATGTAATAAACTGGCGCGCACCTTGATCACCACCTTTTTGATGTCCATCGGAGCCTGTACCACGCAGCCCGGCTTATGCGGCTCGCCCGGCATAAAAATCACAAATCTTCCCGGCTTCAGTACCATCGCCTGCTCATCGGCAATCTGGCTACACAGCTGATAATCATCCTCCACGTGCATTTCTTCGCACTGACGAGCAGAATCAGTCATCCCGAACAGAATGCGTTCTTCACCGGATAACAGCACCTGAATATCAATGTACTCCCTGTGCAGTTCCGCTTTCTTTTGCTCCGGGCTCTGCGTTGCAAATTGCATAACATTCATAAAAATATTATCGCCCTGCAACTCGTAGCGCCCTGGCGTTTTCTCCTGCAGATTCGCCGCAACAGCCAGCGTTAACGCCTGCTGCAAAACCGGATGTAATCCGGCAGAAGGCAATGAACGCAACTCAGCTGACATCATAATCAATCTCCCTGGGCCAACAGCGCGGCCCCCAGTAATCCAGCGTCATGACGGTAATGCGCCGCCCGTAATTCTACGTGGTAAGCCGAAGGCTCTTGTGCCAGATAGTTTTCCACCAGCGCCAGATACCCTTCTGCCAGCCCCACGCTGCCGCCAATCACCACAATCTGGCAATCGATCGTGGCCTTCACATCGGCGACAAGCCTTGCCAAAGTACGTGCCGAACGATGGATCAACCGACTGGCCTGCTCATCACCCTGCCCGGCGCGGCTAAAAATGGTTTTGGCGTCGCATCCAGCAAGCGTGCCTTCGGCAGCCGTCGCGATCCCACGACCGGAAGCGATCGCCTCGACACAACCCACACGCCCGCAACCGCACACCGGCCCATGCGGATCAGCCAGCGTATGTCCCAGGTGCCCGGCCAGACCGCCAATCCCGGTCAGCAACTTCCCATCACTTACCACCCCGCCGCCTACACCGGTGGAGACGGTGATAAACACCATATCGCGATACTCTCCGCCAAGCGCATGATACTCAGCCCACGCCGCGGCCTGCGCGTCATTGACTGCCAGCGTCGGCAAAGCGGTGAGATCTTTTAGCGTTTGCACCAGAGGAAAATGCAGCAGCCCGCCGAGGTTGTGCGGGTTCAGCGCCAGTAGAGAACCGTCGCGGATAATCCCCGTTGAGGCGATCGCCACCCGCGTTGCCTGCCCCTGTAGCGGCGCAACCAGTGCTTGTAACGCAGCACGCAGAGCATCCGGTGTTTTGCTGGCGGGCGTCGGCAATTCATGACGCTCTTGAATTTGCAGGCTGCTGTCTACCAGTGCGACAGCCAGTTTGGTGCCGCCAATATCAATCGACAGCGTGGTCATAGCACCGCCTTTTTAAGCGCTGTGTTGTACCACTGGCAAATGTGCTCCAGCCGGGTAATGGCTGAGCCGACTGTCACCGCCCAAGCGCCATGACGCATCGCCTCAGCGGCCTGCGCTGGCGTGTTGTAACGTCCTTCAGCAATCACCCGACAACCCGCGTCGCTTAAAGAGTTCACCAGAGCCAGATCCGGCTCTTCGGGCGTTTCTGGCGTGGTATAACCAGAAAGGGTAGTGCCAATGATTTCGGCACCGAGTTTCTGGCAGGCCATGCCATCCGCCATGGACGAACAGTCAGCCATCGCAAGGCGTTGGTGATGATGAATACGTGCCAGTAAGGTTTCTACAGGTACCGGACGTACGCGATCGGTACCGTCGATGGCGATGATGTCAGCGCCTGCCTGCGCTAACGCATCAACATCCTCCAGATATGCGGTGATGCGGACCGGAGAGTCATCAAGGTCACGTTTGAGAATGCCGATAATCGGCACCGAAACTACCGCCCTGGTCGCTTTCAGGTTTTCCACCCCTTCAATGCGTAACGCCACCGCGCCAGCCTGTTCCGCGGCCAGCGCCATCGCCGCAACAATTTCCGGTTTATCTAACGGGCTGTCAGGAACAGGCTGGCAGGAGACAATCAGCCCGCCGTTCGCGGCAATCTTGATATCCAGTTGTTCAAGTAACGACATGCTTATTCCCTTATGACTATTGCCCGGCGCAGGACCGGGCAAACGGATTAACTTTTGGATTTCACCATGGTGCTTTTGTCGCCGCCGAACGGCACGGCCCCGCTAAACGGTTTGCCATCAATGGCATCATGCGTACGCAATGCTTCAGGCCGCAGCCAGCGCTGTACGCGAGACGGCATATCGAGACCAATCAGCAGGATCACCACAAATGTCAGGCCGAAAGAGAGCGATCCCAACGCGGTGCCCAGATCCAGTCGTTGGGCAATCAGCGCACCGATGATCGGTGCCAACGCCCCGCCCAGTGCACCCACGTTGTAGGTGAAGCCCAGACCCGCCGCACGCTGGTCGGTATCGAAATAGCCGCCAATCAGTTTTGGTAAGATCCCGGAGATCCCCTGACCGAGCATTTGCTGGAAAAACAGCAGTAAACCCAGTACCCAGACGTTTGAGCCGCCAATCGCAAACACTGGAATAATCAGCAACTGCGAAGCCAGCAGACTGCAGACATAGGCCTTACGCGTGCCCAGCCAGTCGCCAAGAAAACCACCGACGCAACAACCGACCGCCGCGCCAAAGCCGCTAAAGAAGAGCACCCTGGCGACAGTGGAAGGGTCATACAGCAATTCGGTTTTCAGATAGGTTGGCAGCAGCGCCTGAATCGGCCACGAGTAAAGGAAGGCAAACAGCACAACCACCATCAGCATGACGCCCGTCGGCCAGCGTTTCCCGCTGCTTTGCACCATAAAACTAATGAAGATAAACGCGCATATCAGGCCAAGGACCGCCACGATAGCCGCATTTTGCAGGTTGCCTGCAAAGCAGAACCACAGCGCGGTTGCGGCGGCAAGAGTCATCACAATATTGATAACCCGATGTTCGCCCCGGTAGAGAATGTCCACCATCGTGCGTACCGGCGCTTTGCCTTCGTGTTTCTCTTTCCAGTCTTCCGCTTCCGGAATATTTTTACGCAGCCAGAGGGCGAAGATAATCGGCAAAATGCCGATGAAGAACAGCGCGCGCCATCCCCAGACCGGAACCACCAGGCTGTAGACCTGGGCGGCGATCACTGCGCCTACAGAGAAGCCGGAAATCAGGAAGCCGCTGGCTTTGTTTCGCAGGTGCCTGGGCCAGCTTTCAATAACATAAGTTGCGCTGGAGCCGTACTCACCAGCCATCCCCATACCGATAACCAGGCGGGCGATAAACATGGTGGTGTAGCCCGGCGCGAAGCCGCAGGCCAGCGTCCCCACAGAGAACAGAATGATACTGGTGACCATCGCCAGGCGGCGTCCATAACGGTCGCCCATCGCGCCCAGCATTAACCCACCAAACCAGCGGGAGATAAAAGCGGCCGAGATCAGACTGGCCGCCTGCACCGTCGTCAGTCCGAATTCGCCTTGTACTTCCGTCAGCACAAGGGCGATTAATACAAAATCAAAACCATCAAGCAAATATCCCAGCCAGGCGGCGGAAAATGCCCGCCATTGCGCCCGATTGAGATGGCGATACCACGGGATGCTCTGGGTAGAAGTACTCATTTTACTCTCCCGACGATCTTTATTTTCGTTGTGGTGCCGGATGGCGGATTCGCCTTATCCGGCCTACGAGTCTTGTTTTTGCAGGCCGGATAAGCATTGTGCTATCCGGCGTCCGATCAGTCGCGTTCCAGCATTAATTGCTGGGCCAGCGCTTTCAGTTCCGGCAGATATTGTTCATCTACCGGGGCAAATGGTTTACGGCACAGCGGAACAGAAACCACGTCCATATAGTGCAATACCGTCTTCAGGCCGCGGAACACGCCAACCTTAATGAGCAGATCGATAACCTTATTGCACTCGGTTTGCAGCTTTTGCGCAGTCCGGATGTCGCCTTCTTTGAGCGCTTTCACAATTCCCTGATAACGCCATCCCATAATGTTGTAAGTGCTACCGATACCGCCATCAGCGCCCGCCAGCAGACCAGAAGCGAAGATCTCGTCATAACCGTTATAAAGCACCAGATCGGGGTGAGCGCGGCGGATCTGTTCCATCTGATAGAGATCGCCTGAGGTTTGCTTCAGCGCGCCAACGCCCGGCAACGTCACCAGCGTGTTGATCTGATCCAGCGTCAGTTTTACGCCGCTCAGCGCCGGGATGTTATAGACCACCATCGGCAAGCCATCAGCGGAATCAATAATTGCGCGGTAGTGATCGCAGTGCTCTTCAAAACTGAACGGATAGTAAAACGGTGTGACGGCTGAAACCGCATCAAAGCCGTAGCGATGCGCGGCACTCGCCAGCTGTTGGCTCTCTTCGGTACTCACTGTGCCAACGTGAGCGATCAGCGTCACCTTGCCTTTCGCTTCTTCGGCAACAATTTCCAGTACCTGCTCTCTCTCAACGCGGTTTTGGACAAATGCCTCACCCGTAGACCCACCGACATACAGCCCGTCGATCCCTTGCCCAATGTTGAAACGCACCAGGCGGCGCAGGCTCTCAATGTCCAGTCGCTGTTGGCTATCGAATGGGGTTAACAACGCTGGCATTACGCCTTTTAAATCTCTTGCCATAGCTACCTCTGATGATGATTAGTGTTATCTGACTGCATACCTTTATACCTGTTATACCAGATCAAATAAGCAGCAATACAATACAGAACGCTTATAGTGCGATCTGCCTCACTAAACGATCGTCAGGATCGCGATTACTTACGCAATTTTTTACTTTTGCTGAAGGCGTGCCAGGTAGCGGAAACGCTGTTGAGATGTTCTTGCAGTGCGCGGTCAGCTTCCTCAGGGTCGCGCTGACGAATCGCGTCGACAATAGCGATATGCTGCTGATAACTCACGTTATTGTGCTCATACAACTCTTGGTCGGCTACGGTCGGACGGGCGGCAATCAGCCAGTCTAACAGCGCAACATGGATAGCCATAAAGATGGGATTGCCCGGGATCTCCGCCAGTATGCGGTGAAAATCAACGTCCGAGCGAATGAACAGCGTATTGTCATCGAGTGACTGGCTGTTGATCTCCAGTGCTTTCGCCAGTCTGTCGATTTGCTCATCCGTCGCATGTTCTGCGGCGTATCGTACCAGGCTGGATTCAAAGAACAGTCGCAGCTGTTCGAAGTGGGCAATGCCGCCGGGATGCGCGAGGAAATCTTTCGCCATACCGGACAGCTCGCTGATAATGGTATCAGCTGAAGGACGCGAAACGCGGGCGCGCTCGCCATTGTTGATTTGCACCAGACCTTTGCGTTTTAACGCTGCCAGCGCTTCTCGTACAGAAGGACGGCCCACGTTAAAGAAGGCCATCAGTTCCCGCTCAGACGGTAACTGTTCGCCCTCGCCAAATTCCCGACGACGAATCATCTGCTCCAGTTCTTCTTCAACCATTTCAGACAGCTTTTTACGCGCCAGCGGGCGGTTGCGTAAGCTACGGCCAATGGTGGATGGAGAGTCTTCAGCTTGCGAATCAAATGCGTTCATAGGGCCCATTCAGCTAAGTCGTGGTGACAAATAACAGCGGGTTTATCCTAACACAGAATCGAAAGCAGGGTGAAATGATGGTCAATCAGACTGTCGGGCTTATTGGCGGTCTAACGCATCCGGATATTTTGTTACGCTAAAACATTCAGCTTATCTTTAATTGAAAACAATCATATTCGCTTCGTGAAATTTATGAATATGAACGTGATAAATTATCATAACCATCTATTTTATAACGATAAATAATTTAAACATCGAATTAAAAATAAGATATTCACTCCATAAAAATCGCCCGAAAAAATATAACATCCGTTTGGACAACAGCGTTATTACCGGATTTATCTTCTTCTCTGGCATGGAGTGAAACAATGTTCGGCATCATTATCTCTGTCATCGTTTTATTAACGATGGGTTACCTGATCCTCAAAAACTACAAACCGCAGGTAGTGCTGGCAGCCGCAGGGATCTTCCTGATGCTCTGCGGCGTCTGGCTAGGCTACGGCGCGCTGGTCGATAACGACAAGAGCAGCGGCTATCTACTGGTCGATATTTACAACGAAATTCTGCGTATGCTTTCCAATCGGGCGGCCGGACTAGGGTTATCAATCATGGCGGTAGGTGGTTATGCCCGTTATATGGACAGGATGGGGGCCAGCAGAGCGATGGTTAGCCTGTTAAGCCGTCCGCTTAAGCTAATCCGCTCACCCTATGTTGTTCTTGCCGCCACCTATGTGATTGGTCAGATCATGGCGCAGTTCATCACCAGCGCTTCCGGGTTAGGTATGCTGCTGATGGTGACGCTGTTCCCGACGCTGGTCAGTCTTGGCGTGAGCCGTTTATCCGCGGTGGCGGTCATTGCCACTTCAATGTCAATTGAATGGGGCATTCTGGAAACCAACTCTATTTTTGCCGCGCAGGTAGCGGGCATGAAAATCGCTACCTACTTCTTTCACTATCAGTTACCCGTCGCATCGTGCGTTATCGTCGCCGTCGCTATTGCACATTTTTTCGTTCAGCGGCAGTTTGATAAAAAAGCATTCCCGGAAAGCAACGGATTCGCTGAACAAAAGACGCTGGAAAACGTGCCACCTCTCTATTACGCCATTCTACCCGTCATGCCGCTGCTTCTGATGTTGGGCTCGCTTGCCCTGGCACATATGGGGTTAATGAAAACAGAGCTGAATCTGGTGGTGGTCATGCTGATGAGCATGACGCTGACGATGTTTGTCGAGTTCCTGCATAAACATAATCTGCGCGAAACGATGGATGACGTGCAGGCCTTCTTTGACGGCATGGGAACCCAGTTTGCCAACGTTGTCACGCTGGTGGTCGCCGGTGAGATCTTTGCGAAAGGGTTGACGACTATCGGGACTGTCGACGCTGTAATAAAAGGTGCAGAGCATTCCGGCCTTGGCGGTATCGGCGTGATGATCATCATGGCCGTGGTCATTGCCGCCTGTGCGATTGTCATGGGGTCAGGTAACGCGCCGTTTATGTCTTTTGCCAGCCTGATTCCAGATATTGCCGCCGGACTACATATCCCTGCGGTAGTGATGATTATGCCGATGCATTTTGCTACTACGCTGGCCCGGGCGGTATCCCCCATTACAGCGGTCATTGTGGTGACATCAGGTATTGCGGGCGTATCGCCCTTTGAGGTGGTAAAACGTACGGCCATTCCGATGGCGGTGGGATTTGTGGTCAATATGATAGCCACCATCACGCTGTTTTACTGATCCCGAAGGCAGAAAACAGAACAGGCCCCAAAGGGCCTGTTTTTTTATTTCACTACGCGTAGCGCTGGACGCCCACCGCGAGGCGGCGGCGGAGTGTCATCCGGATCGTTGTCGTCGCCATTGTCAGGCTTATCGCCATCAATGACCGACATGACCGTTTCACTCTCAAAACCAGGTGCGTCGTTGTCGTCATCATTTAAGCTGGCGACATCTTCGTCGTAGGCGGCTTCCGGCTCAAACATAGTACCGGCGCCATTTTCACGAGCATAAATTGCCAGAACTGCCGCCAGCGGTACAGAAACCTGACGCGGCACACCACCGAAGCGCGCGTTAAAGCGCACTTCATCGTTAGCCAGTTCCAGGTTACCCACCGCACGCGGTGCGATATTCAGAACAATTTGCCCATCACGCGCATATTCCATAGGAACCTGCACGTCCTGAAGCGTCACATCCACCACCAGGTGCGGCGTAAGCTGGTTGTCTAACAACCACTCATAGAATGCGCGCAGCAGATACGGACGGCGTGGTGTTAGCTGTGGCAAATCCATACAGGTTAACCCCGGCCCAGACGCATTTCACGTTCAGGCTCAGTCAGAGAAGCCAGGAAAGAATCACGTTCAAAGACGCGAGTCATGTACCCTTTCAGTTCTTTCGAACCTGCACCGTTGAATTCAATGCCCAGCTGCGGTAAACGCCACAGCAGCGGCGCCAGGTAGCAGTCTACCAGGCTGAACTCATCGCTCAGGAAGTAAGGTTTCTGGCCAAATACTGGTGCAATTGCCAGCAGTTCTTCGCGCAGACGCTTACGCGCGACTTCGGCTTCAGAAGCAGAACCGTTCACGATGACGTTCATCAGCGTGTACCAGTCTTTTTCAATACGCTGCATGTACAGGCGGCTTTCACCACGCGCAACCGGGTAAACCGGCATCAGCGGCGGATGCGGGAAGCGCTCATCCAGGTATTCCATAATGATGCGAGATTCCCACAGGGTCAGCTCACGATCCACCAGTGTCGGTACGCTCTGATTCGGGTTGAGGTCGATCAGATCCTGCGGTGGATTGTCCTTCTCCACATGCTCAATCTCGAAACTAACACCTTTCTCAGCCAGCACAATGCGGACCTGATGGCTATAGATGTCAGTAGGACCAGAAAACAGCGTCATTACCGAACGTTTGTTGGCAGCGACAGCCATGAAAACCTCCAGGTATATTCAGAATTTTTACTGCTACCAGCCACTAAGTGGCCAGCCAGAAGTGATGTCACCCATATTCGGGAAAGCCATTACTGTTCAAAATACAAACAAAAAATGAACGATACCGGACATTTGGGCAGAAAATTGGATGATAGTTTACCAGATTTTGTGACCTTTGTGGTGAGTCGATTCTTGAAATGGGGAAAAAGAGGTGGCAATCAGCGGATTACCGTGGTTATACGGAGAGCAGTAACGATAAAAAAACCCGCCGAAGCGGGTTTTTTCGCAAATTGTTGCCTGCCGAAGCAGAGTACAATTAACGTTTGGAGAACTGAGGACGACGACGTGCTTTACGCAGACCGACTTTCTTACGTTCAACCTGACGAGCATCACGGGTAACGAAGCCAGCTTTACGCAGTTCGCCACGCAGGGATTCGTCGTACTCCATCAGAGCGCGGGTGATACCGTGACGGATCGCACCAGCCTGACCAGAGATACCACCACCTTTAACAGTGATGTACAGATCCAGTTTCTCAACCATGTCGACCAGTTCCAGCGGCTGACGAACTACCATGCGGGCAGTTTCACGACCGAAGTACTGTTCCAGAGAACGTTGGTTGATTACGATTTTACCACTGCCCGGTTTGATGAAAACGCGAGCTGCGGAACTTTTGCGGCGACCAGTGCCGTAGTATTGATTTTCAGCCATTGCCTATAATCCCGATTAGATGTCAAGAACTTGCGGTTGCTGTGCCGCGTGGTTGTGCTCGTTGCCAGCGTAAACTTTCAGTTTACGGAACATAGCACGACCCAGCGGGCCTTTTGGCAGCATGCCTTTAACCGCGATTTCAAGCACACGCTCAGGACGGCGAGCAATCATCTCTTCAAAGGTCGCTTGTTTGATACCGCCGATGTGACCGGTGTGGTGATAGTACACTTTGTCAGTACGCTTGTTGCCAGTTACAGCAACTTTGTCAGCGTTCAGAACGATGATGTAATCACCGGTATCTACGTGCGGAGTATATTCCGCTTTGTGCTTACCGCGCAGGCGCAGAGCCAGTTCGGAAGCCAGACGGCCCAGAGTTTTACCGGTCGCGTCAACAACATACCAGTCGCGTTTTACGGTTTCTGGTTTAGCTGTAAAAGTTTTCATTAAAAGCTTACCCAAATAAATAAGTTACACGTTGGTGAACACCCAAACGTTTTGTCAGTTGAGGTTCACACGACATTGTCCAGCAAACCTACCCCTTCGAATAGCCTATGCCGGCGCATAGAAAGTTTTGGGAAAAAAACTCTCTCGTAACGTGGGGTCGCAAGATTATAGAGAAGTCAGGGTCAAAGATCGACCCCTTTATGTGATTTGCAGCAGGTTTAACCGGCTAAATGTTCCCGCTTCAGATACTCTTCGCTTTGCATCTCCTGCAAACGCGACAAACAACGCTGAAATTCAAACTTCAGACGCTCGCCCTGATAAATTTCATAAAGTGGTGAGGCCGCACTGACCACCAGCTTAACGTGGCGTTCGTAGAACTCATCCACCAGTGCGATAAAACGCCGCGCTTCGCTCTCCATCAGCGTCGTCATGACCGGCACATCAGACAACAGCACCGTATGAAAAAGACGCGATAGCGCAATGTAGTCATGCTGACTACGCGCATCGACACAGAGCGTAGTGAACGACACCGCCAGCGTTTGGTTTTCGACGGCCAGCGTCTGCATCGGACGATGATTGATCTCCAACGTCGGCGCATGTTCACTTTTCGTTCCCGCTAATGCCAGCCAGAGCTTGTCCATCTGCTGGCGGGTTTCCTCATTCAGTGGCGACAACCACAAATGCGCCTGCGTTAAGGTGCGCAGACGATAATCGACGCCAGCATCGACATTCATGATGTCACAATGCTGTTTGATGGCATCAATGGCAGGAAGAAAACGCGTACGTTGCAAACCATTGCGATACAGCTCATCAGGCGGAATATTGGAGGTTGCCACCAGCGTAATACCACGGGCAAACAGCGCCTTCATCAGACCCCCGAGCAGCATGGCGTCGGTGATGTCAGAAACAAAAAATTCGTCAAAGCACAGCACGTCCGTTTCAGCCTTAAAGCGGTCGGCAATGATTTCCAGCGGATCGCTCTGCCCCTGCAGGGCCGTAAGCTCTTCATGGACACGCAGCATAAAACGGTGAAAGTGCAAACGCTGTTTACGCCCGCCCGGCAGGCTATGGAAGAACAGATCCATCAGCCACGTTTTTCCGCGCCCGACTCCGCCCCACATATACAGACCACGCACCGGCGCATTGGTCGATGACTCACGTTTTCCCAGCAATTTGCCAAAACGCGCCATCAGTCCGCTCTCCTGCGGCGCAGGACGTGCTGGCGTCGAAAGCGCCTGGAAAATTGTTTCCAGTCGATTCACTGCTTCTTGTTGTACGTTGTCGGGCTGATGACTGCCGTCTTTGAGGGCTTGCTGGTAACGCGATGTCGGGGAAAGGCTTTGCATGATGTTATTGTTATTCCTTGAGAATCGATGTGCCGTCGCTCACGGTTGACGAAAAAAAGGCCGTTCTACATTACGTGATATAAACACGGGATTCCACTTCTACGGGATTAGCGGTTATAGTGGCATAATCAGGCGCAGGCATGGAGCCTAAAGCCAACACCCTACGGAAACACAAGACAACGGGAGATGTTCATGACCTGGGAATATGCGCTAATTGGGTTAGTCGTCGGTATCATTATTGGTGCTGTAGCCATGCGTTTTGGTAATCGTAAATTACGCCAACAGCAGGCATTGCAGTACGAACTGGAAAAAAATAAAGCTGAGCTGGAAGAGTACCGCGAAGAGCTGGTGAGCCACTTTGCCCGCAGCGCTGAACTGCTGGATAACATGGCGGACGATTATCGTCAGATCTACCAGCATATGGCGAAAAGCTCCAGCAACCTGCTGCCGGGTATGTCACCGGAAAATAATCCGTTCCGTAATCGTCTGGCAGAGTCCGAAGCGGGTAACGATCAGGCGCCGGTTCAGATGCCGCGTGACTATTCTGAAGGCGCATCTGGCCTGCTGCGTAGTGGCGCAAAGCGCGACTAACTGCACATCGTTAAGAAATTTATTGGGCGCAGCAATTGCGCCCTCCGCTTCTCTTCCTGTCCCAGCTATTATTTAGTCGTTAGCCTCATTGTGACCAAACCGAAAATTCAATAACATCAAACTGTTTTGAATCATCTTCCGTTTACTCAAGGTACGAGAGCAGGATCCATGAAAAAACAAACCCAGCTGTTGAGTGCATTAGCGTTAAGTGTCGGGTTAACTCTCTCGGCGCCATTCCCAGCCGCAGCGTCGATTCCCGGCCAGGTTCCCGGTCAGGCTGCGCTCCCCAGCCTCGCCCCGATGCTGGAGAAAGTGTTACCTGCCGTGGTGAGCGTAAGGGTCGAAGGCACCGCCGCTCAGGGGCAGAAAGTCCCGGAAGAGTTCAAAAAGTTTTTTGGTGATGAACTTCCCGATCAACCAGCACAACCTTTTGAAGGGCTGGGTTCCGGGGTCATCATTGATGCCGCCAAAGGCTACGTCCTGACCAATAATCACGTCATCAATCAGGCGCAAAAAATCAGCGTCCAGCTTAACGATGGCCGTGAGTTCGACGCTAAGCTTATCGGCAGCGACGACCAGAGCGATATCGCTCTGCTGCAAATTCAACACCCCAGCAACCTGACGCAAATTGTCATTGCCGACTCCGACAAACTCCGCGTCGGTGATTTCGCGGTGGCCGTGGGTAACCCGTTTGGTTTGGGGCAAACGGCCACCTCCGGCATCGTATCGGCTTTGGGTCGCAGCGGGTTGAACCTGGAAGGTCTGGAAAACTTTATTCAGACCGACGCCTCCATCAACCGGGGTAACTCCGGCGGCGCGTTGCTTAACCTCAATGGTGAGCTGATTGGCATTAACACCGCGATTCTGGCCCCCGGCGGCGGTAGCATCGGTATTGGTTTTGCGATCCCGAGCAATATGGCACGCACGCTGGCGCAGCAGTTGATGCAGTTTGGTGAAATCAAACGTGGTCTGCTGGGAATTAAAGGCACCGAAATGACTGCCGATATCGCCAAAGCGTTCAAACTGGACGTGCAGCGCGGCGCGTTTGTCAGCGAGGTTCTGCCTAACTCTGGCTCCGCAAAAGCAGGAGTGAAGTCTGGTGATGTCATTACCAGCCTCAACGGCAAACCGCTCAACAGCTTCGCCGAACTGCGTTCACGCATAGCGACAACCGAACCAGGGACCAAAGTCAAACTGGGCCTGCTGCGTAACGGTAAACCGCTGGAGGTTGAAGTAACCCTGGATACCAGTACATCATCGTCCGCCAGCGCGGAGATGATTGCTCCTGCGTTGCAAGGGGCTACGCTCAGTGACGGTCAGCTTAAAGACGGCACCAAAGGCATCAAAATTGATAACGTTGAAAAAAGCAGCCCAGCCGCGCAGGCCGGTCTGCATAAAGATGACGTTATCATTGGCGTTAACCGCGATCGTGTAAACTCGATCGCCGAAATGCGTAAAGTGCTGGAAACGAAACCGTCGATCATCGCTCTGCAGGTAGTTCGTGGTAACGAGAGTATTTACCTGCTCCTGCGTTAACGCATGCAACCGGACATCAGCCTCCCGTGTGATGTCCGGTAAACTCGTGATATGCTGCTGCCGTTCCCTTTATTAATGATGCCGCCATCATGTTTGTGAAGCTTTTACGTTCGGTCGCGATTGGTTTAATCGTCGGCGCTATTCTGCTGGCCGCGATGCCCTCTCTGCGAAAAATAAATACGCTTACCGCGCCACAGTTCGACAGTGCAGATGAAACGCCCGCCAGCTATAACCCGGCGGTTCGCCGTGCAGCGCCTGCCGTCGTTAACGTTTATAACCGTAGTATGAACAGCACAGCACATAACCAGCTTGAGATCCGCACACTCGGCTCAGGCGTTATCATGGATCAGCGCGGCTATATCATTACCAATAAGCACGTCATTAATGATGCCGACCAAATCATCGTCGCGTTGCAGGATGGGCGTGTATTCGAAGCGCTGCTAGTGGGTTCTGATACGTTAACCGATCTTGCGGTGCTGAAAATCAACGCGACTGGCGGACTGCCGACAATTCCAATTAATAACAAACGCGTGCCGCACATCGGCGATGTCGTCCTCGCCATTGGTAACCCGTACAACCTTGGGCAAACCATCACTCAGGGGATTATCAGCGCCACCGGTCGTATTGGCCTGAACCCGACTGGACGGCAAAACTTCCTGCAAACGGATGCCTCCATCAACCACGGCAACTCCGGCGGCGCGTTGGTCAACTCGCTGGGCGAGTTAATGGGTATTAACACGCTGTCATTTGATAAGAGCAACGATGGCGAAACCCCGGAAGGGATCGGCTTTGCTATTCCGTTTCAGTTGGCAACCAAAATCATGGATAAGCTGATTCGTGACGGGCGCGTGATTCGTGGCTACATCGGCATCAGCGGTCGCGAAATTGCGCCACTGCACGCCCAGGGCGGCGGGATGGATCAAATTCAGGGGATTGTAGTTAACGAAGTAGCCCCAGACGGTCCGGCAGCACAGGCTGGAATTCAGGTTAACGATCTGATTATTTCGGTCAATAACAAACCGGCGGTATCTGCGCTGGAGACCATGGACCAGGTGGCAGAGATTCGCCCTGGTTCGGTTATCTCTGTTGTCGTGATGCGTGATGACAAGCAGTTGACGCTGCAGGTAACGATTCAGGAATACCCGGCTACAAACTAAATCACAAACGAAATGATGTAAAAAAACCGGAGATAGCTCCGGTTTTTTTATGCGTCAAATTCGCGATATTTGTAGGACGGATAAAGCGTAAACACCGCCATCCGGCCTACATAAAGGCGTTATTTAACGAACTCTTCACCCAGGGTGATATCTTTCTTCAGCGTATCCAGCATACCTTCCAGCGAGCTCTGCTCAAATGCGCTCAGCTTGCCGATAGACTGGCGTTCTTCTACGCCGTTTTTACCCAACAGCAGCGGCTGAGAGAAGAAGCGAGCATACTGGCCGTCGCCTTCAACGTAAGCACATTCAACCACGCCTTTTTCGCCGCTCAGCGCGCGAACCAGTGACAGGCCGAAACGTGCTGCGGCCTGACCCATAGACAGAGTTGCAGATCCGCCACCGGCTTTAGCTTCCACAACTTCTGTACCCGCATTCTGGATACGTTTGGTCAGGTCAGCCGCTTCTTGCTCAGTGAAGCTCACGCCAGGGATTTGTGACAGCAGCGGGAGAATGGTCACGCCAGAGTGGCCGCCAATAACCGGGACTTCAACGTCACCAGGCTGCTTGCCTTTCAGTTCCGCAACAAAGGTGTTGGAGCGGATGATGTCCAGCGTGGTCACGCCAAACAGTTTGTTCTTATCGTATACGCCTGCTTTTTTCAGCACTTCTGCAGCGATAGCAACGGTCGTGTTCACCGGGTTGGTGATAATACCGATACATGCTTTCGGGCAGGTTTTAGCAACCTGCTGCACCAGGTTCTTCACGATACCGGCGTTAACGTTGAACAGGTCGGAACGATCCATACCCGGTTTACGTGCAACACCCGCAGAGATCAGTACCACATCAGCACCTTCCAGTGCAGGGGTAGCGTCTTCGCCGCTGAAGCCTTTGATTTTCACAGCAGTAGGGATATGGCTCAAATCAACGGCCACGCCAGGCGTTACTGGAGCGATGTCGTACAGGGAGAGTTCTGAACCTGAAGGCAGTTGGGTTTTTAACAGTAATGCTAGCGCCTGACCGATACCACCAGCAGCGCCGAGGACTGCAACTTTCATCCTAAACTCCTTATTATATTGATAAGCAAAGTGTCTATTGCTCCGCGGCGGCGACCTTAATTCACAAATCCAACGAATACAACAACCACGCGTCAAGAATGCGTAGTCACGCAAATTTGGCTTTTATGCATTTAACTTACGTAAAATAAAACCTAAGTTACGTAATTCAAAACCACCCGCACAGTAGAGCAACTTTCCAACAGGTGCTGACAATATACCCTACCCACCTCTCAAAACAACATCAATTTGATAACATTTAATTTACTTTTAACCTTATTTGCGAGCCGTGACACAGGCATGTTTCTTGATAACGAAATTTGATAAAATTCCGCTCTTTCATAACATTATTTCAGCCTTGAACAAGGCAGACTGTTTGCATAAAAATTCATCTGTATGCACAATAATGTTGTTTCTACCGCCATATTACGGGTGACTTATGCGAAGCTCGGCAAAACAAGAAGAATTAGTAAAGGCGTTTAAAGCGCTGCTTAAAGAAGAGAAGTTCAGCTCTCAGGGCGAAATCGTCCTCGCGTTGCAGGATCAGGGCTTTGATAATATCAATCAGTCCAAGGTTTCTCGCATGCTGACCAAGTTCGGCGCCGTGCGTACCCGCAATGCGAAAATGGAAATGGTGTACTGCCTGCCGGCAGAGTTAGGGGTACCTACAACATCCAGTCCACTGAAAAATCTGGTATTGGATATCGATTACAACGATGCAGTTGTGGTTATTCATACCAGCCCTGGCGCTGCTCAGTTGATTGCACGTCTGCTGGACTCATTAGGTAAAGCGGAAGGTATTCTGGGTACAATTGCCGGTGACGATACCATCTTCACCACCCCAGCTAAGGGTTTTACGGTAAAAGATTTGTACGAAGCCATTCTGGAACTGTTCGAACAAGAGCTGTAATACTTCCTCCCCGTCGCCTCGCGGCGGGGGAAAAACCTCTGTTTCCCCCTCCTTCCTCTATTATCCACTGCCATTGATTTAACAAATGGTGCGTTTAACCGTCAAAAGTCATTCACATAGCGAATATGAAGAGTTAAAAACGCACATTTTGCAAAAATTCATATCTCAATGATTTAATTGAATTTATTATAAAATTGATGCTTAAAACCCTATTTTTAATTCCGTTTTGTTATAAAAAATATTTTTCTTAATACTTAACCCGCACGGAAACAATTAGCGTGGTATTAATTTATCGAGTGATTAGTGTATACTTGATTTTGTGATGAGGGTCACGAAACGCAGACCCCAATAAAAGAATTCGACGAGGTAAATATCATGAAAATCAAAACAACTATTGCAACCTTAAGCCTTCTTTCTGTTCTCTCTTTCGGTGCAAGCGCCGCAGTGACTCAGGTGAACTCACAAGAAGCACAGAACCTGCAATCCATGGGCAGCATCTCCGTATCTCAGATCGGTAGCTCACCAATGGACATGCGTCAGGCTATCGCCGCTAAAGCTGAAAAAGCGGGTGCCAGCAGCTATCGCGTCACCGAACTCCGTGAAGGCGCTCACTGGCACGCGACTGCAGAACTCTACAAATAAACCCTCGTCGTCTAGTCCGACGACTTGCCCCCGCCTGCCGGGGGCTTTTTTATGCCTTACATTGAGTGACGAACGTTAAAGCGCAGCTGTCCTTCCAGCTCTTCTTCCGCTTCATCGAACAGTAAAATCAGCGCGCCGTATCGCCTGCGTAACTTGTCCGGCAAATGAACAAATTCAATCTCCAGCGGCAGCGGTAAAACGTCCCCGATAACCACCTCCCACAGAGAATCTAAATCAACCACCTTTTCCCGGGCGAGACCGAACGCGCGCGTAAACTCACGGTAGAAATCCCCCTGGTCTTCTATCTCGTCAAAATCAAATGTATAGATGTTCATCTATAGCCACCATCCCGACGCCAGTCACTCTACAGACCATCAATATGCAGGAACCTCCTGCATTTTCAGGTAAGTATAGCCATAAAAAAACCGACGCTTTTAGCGTCGGTTTCCAACTCTTAATTACTTGTTAGCGCATGCTGGTATTTGTGCAGCATCCCGCTAAGTCGTTTTACCGGCTCGGTCACCTGCGGCGGCGCTTGCCAGATGATTAATTTCTCCTGATAGATCTCAAGCTCTTCCAGCAGCTGGCTAAAGTAGCGTCGGCGCTTGTCGTCGTTTCCTGCGGAAATCACGTGATCCGCAGTGCGACGAAGCTGGCGATGGAACGCGGATAGATCCTCGTTTACCGGTATCGGCGCATCGCGCAGGCGCTGATGCGCAATGATCATCGTTAGAGCCAGGCGAAACTTCGCCAGGTCGCCGGGAAATTTGTTCATCAGCAAAAATAGCTGCTGATAAAGCGCCGGGAGATGGTTTTCTTTACGACGTACCACGTTGGTGGTCATCGCTGAAACCGCCGCCGAGACAAACTGGTTGAGCAACACGCGACCCGTTCTGTCACGAGAGTTATCGCGCACCAACAGAATGACGATAAATGCCAGCACGCAGCCAACAATTTGCCCCAGCGCACTATCAAGGAACTGGCTAAAGTGGAAGGTCATCGGGTTATCCAGCACGATGATATTAATAGTGCTGGCCAGAGCCCCCATTGATCCCAGTCGTCGTTTCTGTACCTCTATACCCAGAAAGAACCCCAGCACCGCCAGGCTCAGGCACAGTAACAACATGCTTTGTTGCGTATTGGGGATAATCACCAGGAAATAGAGCGCCCCGAGCGGTAACGCCGCCAACGTACCGTAAATAAAGTCTATCGCCACCATGCGCGGGTTGGGCAAACGCATTGCCAGCGAAGTGACAACCGCAATCATCACCATTGCGCCGCTGCCGGAGGTCCATCCGGTCCACAGCCAGAATAAAGTTCCCAGCACACAAGAAAGCGTGGTGCGCCAGAAGTTGACCATCGCATGATGGCGCTCGGCAGACTCCACCTTCACTACTGGCTCACCTTGCAGGATCTCTTCTTCCGTGGCGCTAATTTTGGTATTACTCACTACACCGCGTTTGAGCAACAGGTAGCGCGTCGCGGCGCCTGCCCAACTATATATCGTGATCGGCGTTTCGCGTTCGCCGGTCCAGGCAATCACCCGCCGCATCCGCTTCAACTGTTTATGAACATCCTGCACCGTTTCAACCGGCATATTGAACAACTCGCGGAAGGTATCAGTGATCAGTTCGGGTCGAGTGTTCTGAATAAGATAGGTTTCGCAGGACTGCGTGATGAGCGTGAGTGACAGCGTGTTCAATGCTTTGAGTCTGCGGTTAGCCCGCCCCCAGCGTGAGGACTCCATATTCAGGTTACTTCGCATGCCTTCCAGTGCCGCCGTACGCCGGACTAAATCGCCCCAGGCTTTGTCCACTTCTTCACTGTCACCATGCTTAATGCACAACTGCATAAGCTGATACTGCGCCACCAGCAGGCTGTCCAGTTCGACATCAATCTCCTGTTTCACCGAACGGGGCGAAAAGAGCAGATCGGCCACAATAGCACAGACAATCCCCATCACTATTTCACTACAGCGTTCGAGCGCAAATTGCGGCGTCAGCAGTGGTTCAGCCTGGATGGTAATGACGATGATCAGCGCCGTATAGCCCGAAAGTCCCCAGGCATAGGAGTTTTCGATCTTCACAAGCGACGAGATCCAGGTACAAAAACCGGCCCAGATACAACACACCAGGATCATCAATAACGGGGCGCGGATCATGCTGATGATAATGATCAGTGCAGCAATACAGCCGATAAATGTCCCGACAATACGCAGCATGCCGCGATAGCGTATAGCACCAGAATAGGGCTCTCCGCCAGCGGCAAAGGCCGGGCCAGCCGCCACAATGGCGGCGGTCAGCACCGCCCAGCGCGGGGTCTCAAGTTGGAAGTGAAAGCCAACGAACAGCGCCAGTACAATCGCGCACGCCAGTTTCACCGCAAAGCGGATATGCTGGTTGGCAATAGAGAAAATGCCCATCACGATTAGCCAAACTCGCGCAGGCGGTGCGCCATTTTACGGAAGAAGGATTCCCGGCTTGCATCGCGATCCTGCTTGCCGGTAATGACGACGGTAGCCGTAGTCCCCGCAGGCCACAGGGTTCCCTGCTGCTCATCAAGACGAATTCGCACCGGTACACGCTGCGCCAGACGCACCCATTCGAGATTGGAATCAATGGTCGCCATACCCTTTGCGTCCCGCGTGCTGCTGGCATTCGTTACGCCAGCCGCCACGCTATCAACGGTGCCCTTCAGCACATGATTACTGCCCAGCGGGGTGATCTCTGCGCGATACCCAGGGCGGACGCCTTCCAGCTTGGTTTCTTCCATATAGGCCAGCACATAAAAAGAATGCTGTTTGACCAACGCCACCGCCGTAGAGCCGCGAGTAATAAATTCGCCGCTGTAGACGTTCAGGTTAGTCACCCAGCCATCTGCTGGAGCGCGAATGACGGTACGTTCCAGATCTAATTTCGCCAGGTCGCGGGTCGCCTGCGCTTTCGCAAGCTGGTGTAATACGGTTTGCAGGACATTGTTTGACTGGTCGATCTCTTCACGAGACATAGCCTGCACGCCCAGCCGGTTACGACGGCTGGCTTCCTGGCGTTTTTCCTGTGATAACACCTGATAGTAGGCGACGTCTGCTTCCGCTTCTTCGAGCGCTTTTTTATAGCGCGGCTGATCGATGGTAAACAGGACCTGGTCTTTCTTCACCAGTTGATTATCATGAACGTTAACGTTAGTGATAAGCCCGGCGACATCCGGGGCTATTGCCACAACGTCGGCGCTGAAGCGCGCATCACGCGTCCACGGCGACTCGGTGTAGAACACCCATGCGCGGAAAATGGCGATGAAGGCCAGAATGACCAGTACGAGAGTCGTGGCCGTACGGGAGAGTTTTCTTGTTAGTGTTTTCACTTCAACCTCAAACGAACAGGCGCGTTATTAAATAGAACAGGCAGCAATACAGCGCGGTGTTAAACAGAGCCGGGTGCCAGACAAAATCATAGATGCCAGTTGGAACCAGTACCCGGCGCACCAGCCAGAAAATCGCCAGTGACAAAAGTAATTCGAAAAAAATCGGTGGGAAGGACAGACCAAACACCACGATAACGGGAAACAGACTCATGTTGACCTTGGTAGCTTAAGAGAGTGCAGGTGATAGATTTTCTAGCGTATGTCACCGCAGAGAAGGGCAAGGATGAGCCAGGCGAGAGCGACATAGCTGTTATTTGAATAATAATATATTAACGTAACTGTTATGCTGTTATCTATATTATGTGATCTAAATCACTTTTAAGTCAGAGTGAACAATGGAACGATTAAAACGTATGTCGGTGTTTGCCAAAGTTG
Source organism: Citrobacter sp. 21OH12SH02A-Citro (assembly GCF_027919895.1). NCBI lineage: Bacteria > Pseudomonadati > Pseudomonadota > Gammaproteobacteria > Enterobacterales > Enterobacteriaceae > Citrobacter > Citrobacter sp. 21OH12SH02A-Citro. The sequence goes on along the minus strand of NZ_CP114801.1, from coordinate 489,908 downwards.
TCGAACTGGGCTCCTTCACCGCCGCCGCAAGACAGCTACAAATGAGCGTTTCATCGATAAGCCAGACGGTCTCTAAACTGGAAGATGAGCTACAGGTCAAGCTGCTAAACCGCAGCACACGCAGCATTGGGCTAACCGAAGCCGGTAAAATTTATTATCAGGGTTGCCGCCGGATGCTGCACGAAGCACAGGATGTTCACGAGCAGCTTTATGCCTTTAACAACACGCCCATCGGCACCTTGCGCATTGGCTGTTCTTCAACCATGGCACAAAATGTCCTCGCTGGGTTGACCGCAACGATGCTGAAAGAGTATCCAGGATTGACGGTAAATCTGGTAACAGGCATCCCGGCACCGGATTTAATCGCCGACGGTCTGGACGTGGTTATTCGCGTCGGCGCGTTGCAGGACTCCAGCCTGTTTTCACGTCGCCTGGGAACCATGCCGATGGTGGTCTGCGCCGCTAAAAGCTATCTCGCTCAGTTTGGCGTGCCGGAAAAACCCGCCGATCTCAGCAACCACTCGTGGCTGGAATACAGCGTGCGCCCGGATAATGAATTCGAACTTATCGCTCCGGAGGGGATCTCTACCCGCCTGATCCCAGAAGGGCGCTTCGTGACTAACGATCCGATGACGCTGGTGCGCTGGCTGGCAGCAGGCGCGGGTATTGCCTATGTGCCGCTGATGTGGGTGATCAATGAGATCAATCGTGGCGAAGTGGAGATCCTGCTGCCCCGCTACCAGTCGGATCCACGTCCGGTCTATGCACTGTATACCGAAAAAGACAAACTACCGCTCAAGGTCCAGGTGGTGATTAACTATCTGACGGATTATTTTGTCGATGTGGCGCAGCTGTTTCAGGGGATGTACGGCCGGGGCAAAGAGAAATAAAAAAGCCCGGTAGCGCTTTGCTTACCGGGCCTACATTCAGTGCCAACGCACATTCCAGGCCGGATACGCTGAGCGCTATCCGGCGACCGGGTCGTTACGCGGTGCCACCTACGGTCAAGTTATCCACCTTCAGCGTCGGCTGGCCCACGCCCACCGGCAAGCTCTGTCCTTCTTTACCGCAAACGCCAACCCCGTTATCCAGTTTCAGGTCGTTACCCACCATCGAAATCTGCTGCATCGCTTCGATACCGGAGCCAATCAGCGTTGCGCCTTTCACCGGTTTGGTCACTTTACCGTTTTCAATCAGATACGCTTCGGACGTCGAGAATACAAATTTCCCAGAGGTGATATCCACCTGACCGCCGCCAAAGTTAGGCGCATAAATACCGTATTCAACGGATTCGATGATTTCCTGCGGCGTGGATTTCCCCGGCAGCATATAGGTGTTGGTCATACGCGGCATCGGCAGGTGCGCGTAAGATTCACGGCGACCGTTACCCGTTGGCGCTACGCCCATCAGGCGCGCATTCAGTTTGTCCTGCATGTAGCCTTTCAGAATGCCGTTTTCGATCAGCACGTTGTACTGACCCGGTGTCCCTTCGTCATCGATAGCCACAGAACCACGACGGTCCGCCATTGTGCCATCATCCACAACGGTACACAGTTCTGATGCCACCAGTTCACCCATGTGACCGCTGAATACCGAGGTGCCACGGCGGTTAAAATCACCTTCCAGACCATGACCGACCGCTTCATGCAGCAGAACGCCAGGCCAGCCAGCGCCGAGTACCACCGTCAGCGTACCTGCAGGCGCTGCTACCGCGGACAGATTGACTAACGCCATGCGTACGGCCTCTTTCGCCCACGCGTCGGCACGGACTTCACCATCGAGGTCGCCAAGGAAATAGTCATAGCCAAAACGACCGCCGCCACCGCTGGCGCCGCGCTCACGCTTACCGTCCTCTTCGACCTGTACGCTTACGGACAAACGTACCAGCGGGCGGACGTCAGCGGCCAGCGTACCATCAGTCGCGGCCACCAGGATCAGTTCATAAACACCGGTCAGGCTGGCGGTCACTTCCTGGACGCGTTTGTCGGTGGCACGGGCCACGTTGTCTACGCGGCGCAGGATATCGAGTTTTTCTTCACGGCTCATGCTCTGCAACGGATCAACCGAGGTGTAAAGCGCCTGATGCTCCACGGCCCCCAGCGTTTTTACTTTGCCGTCACCGTTGTCACGCACGATAGTACGCGCGGCATGAGCGCTTTGTTCCAGCGCCAACAGGCTAATCTGGTCTGCATAGGCAAACCCTGTTTTCTCGCCGCTGATGGCGCGCACGCCAACGCCCTGATCGATATTGTAAGAACCATCTTTAATGATGCGGTCTTCTAAAACCCAGGATTCGTGATAGCTCGACTGAAAATAGAGATCGCCGTAATCAAGACGGCGTTCGGCCAGTTGGCCCAGGATGGCAAACAGATCCTGATGTTTCAGGCCATTTGCCGCTAGCAATTGTTCACTTACCAGGTTCAGACTCATCGTTTTGATTACTCATTTAATTCTGCCGGATAGCGGAAAAAACGCCTTATCCGGCCTACGTTGTTAGGCTGCTGTAGGCCGGATAAGCGCTGCGCCATCCGGCAATACTATGTACTGAGATTGGGGCAATTACTCGCCCCCGTCAAATCATTGCTGGCTTTCTTTGCGCGGCTGACGCAGAACTTCGTTAATTTGCGGCTTATCGACCGGACCAGTGATGCGATAGCGCAGAATCGAGACTTTGCTCCACAGCGGCCCCAGCACCTTACTGGCGGCAAACACCGCCGCACCAACAATCGGGTTGACGGCAAACGCGGCGGCAACGCCTACGGTGGCAGATATTTCTGGTGCAACAATGGCTTCCATGTCCAGATCCCGGCGTACCAGGTTCACTGAACCTTTCATCGCAATATCGGCTTCCAGACCGTCCACCAGCGTGTCGTCGGTATGCATCACACCATCTTTGATCCACGCCGTGCTGCGAATCGAGTCGAAATAGAAGCCTTCGCTGAAGGTGTCGCTAAAATCAAAGCGCAGTTTACGCAGTAACGCATCGAAGCTTAGCAGGCGTAACAGTTGCCCCGCATGTCCCGTACTGAGTTCGGTAAGTTCGCCTTTGCCCAGCCGGGTACGCAAAATACCATTCAGCGAGGCTACATCAGGATCCCACGGCGGATTACGCCAATGCAGATCATACTCCACGTTGAATGAAGAATTGCGAATCGGCGTTGATACGCCAAAGAAACCGGCTGCGGAGTCAATTTTATTGCCGCTCAGTTTACCCTTTAGCGACGTTCGCTCCTTGCCCGGCGCATTCACCCACACGCCGTCGGTGGTCAGTCTGGCAAAACCCGTATCCAACAGACCGTTACTCAAGGTCAGCGTGTCGCCTTTAATCGCTACATCGGCGTCAATGCGCCCGTATTTCTGTCCCCACATCCAGCACTCGGCACAGCGCAGCTGAAGGTCCGGCCAGCCACGGAAGCTGACGTTGTCGATGGCTGAGAACGGCGAGGCTGGCGTACTATTTTGTGACGGTTTCGCCGCACTTGGGTTGTAATAAAGATACTTAATATTGGCCAGCCACGGCGCATTATTGCGCATAGCCAGCGTGGCGTTAATTTCACGGCCCTGCGCCTGCACGCTGGAGCCATTGCTCGCAGGCTCAGAAACGATACTCAAATTATTCCACTGTTGACCGCCCAGGGATAACGATGGCGTACGCACCGTGATGCGCTGCGGGAAGTTAGCGTTGCTGCCCACGTTATCCACAGCGCCTTTCTGGAATAACGCCAGCCATTGCGCGCCATCCATAGGGGGAAGATTAAGCTCTATGCCTTGTTGATCGGGTAACGCTGGCACGGTGCGGCTTTCCGACGCCCAGATTGCGCGGTCAAGCGTCAGTTTCTGATTCAGCAGCCAGCGGCTATTAAAATGATTCTTGCTGCCAGCGTTGCCGGTCAGATCAAAGCTGCGCAGATTGCCGTTGGCCTTAACGTTCACCGGCAACGCCTCACCGGCCGCCTTATTCAGTGGAGAAGGTAAGTGACTACTTACATTCTTGAGATCGCCCTTTAACTCAACGTTGTAGGTTGGCCCGGCATGATACGGAAGATCGATTCCTACCTTGCCATTCCACGCTATGCTACCGTTCAACGCGTCGTTGACCTGCGCCGGTAAAATCCCCATGCGGCTTGGCTGCCAGTCACCTTGCAGATTCACGGCTACCTGATAGGCTTTCGCCCCTTCGGTCGTGGAAAAGTCGACGTTCAGCGGCTGATTAAACCAGTTCGCGGTCATCGGCTCGCTCTTCAGATCACCGTTGATAAAGCTGAATTTACCATTCAAATTCTTCAGCGTGCTGTCGAGCGGTTTAATAAACAGGCTGTTATTACGCAGGTTGACGTCACCTTTGGCGGTAACCAGCGAGCCGTCTAGCGGAATATCAAGATGTAAGCGAGCATTCACATCGCCGTCAATCTGCAGTTGCTCAAGCGTAGCGCCGAGTGAATCCTTCAAAGGCGTCTCATCAAAATAAGGTCCAACCGCCTTGCCCGGCCCGTTGATGTCGGCATCAATCAGCAGTTTTTCTTTGGCATAGTCGGGGATGTTAGCCGTCAGATTACTGGCCTTCACACCGCCCAGATTAACGCTATCGGTCTTCATCCACAGACCGTCGTTAATGAAGTTCAGTTCAATATTAAGGTCAGTCAGCGCGGGCCAGTCGGGCTGGAAAGCAAACTTCGCATTGCGAAGCGGCACCAGTACCTGGAACTGCCCTTCATTGTGTAGATACGGGAACAGATGCGGGTCGCCGCCATACACCAACGTGGCGTTATCCGCTTCGCCGCCCTGAATAGCGCCGCTGAGGTAATCAACCAGCTCTTTGCCCATCAGGTTTTCCGGGAAGTAACGCCAGGCCTGAGAGCCATCGTCGGTGCTGATACCTGCCAGAATGCCCAACCATGGCTCATCATTGGCGGGCTGCAGATAGCGAAAACCACCGCGTGCGTGTACCGCTTTCGCTTTAACATCAATGTTGCGCCCATCTAACTGGAAACCTTTATCATTCTTCAGCCAGCTTAGCGTCGCTACGCCGTCCTCTATTTCCAGCGGTGCGCGAAAGACGGTTTCATACGGCATTTTAGCTTGCTTCATGGAAGCAGTGAGCGCCCCGTTTTCAACGCTGCCCGCGAGCGTACCGGAGAAATGTTCTGCCCCTGGCAGCAGCTTCCACTGTTTCCAGGCCAGATTGGTCCACGAGGACTGGAAACGGGTTTTTTCTGTTGCCTGTAACGGGATATCCAGCGCCAGCACATCTATTTTGCCGCTCGGCTGCGTGGCCCGCCAGATATCCCCCAGCGCAGGCGATAACTTGGCCGCCATCGGACGCAGCCCTTCTAACCCGGCCAGCTCCAGATTGCTGGCGCGGATGCGTAGCTCGTCGCTGCGTTTGTTATTCTCGCCGCCGACTTCCTGTTCAGGGATCCAGGCCAGCGTTAACGCCCCGCTTGGCCAGGGTTTATCATCCATCGTGATACGGGTATCGGGAATGGAGAATTGCCAGCCCGACTGTTCGCGGCTGATGTGCGCCGTCAGGTTATCGACGGAGAGCGTGTGCGTACGACTCTCTCCCAGCCAACTTGCCCCACCTTTTTTCAGCCAGACATCGCCGCCGGAAACGACACCTTTTCTGATCGTCATCCATGCTTCCAGGCTAAAACGCGCGGTTTGCAACGCGACATTATCCTGCATCCATTTACCCAGCCACGGCTTGACGTCAATATCGTCGGCCTGCAGCCAGACCCGACCGTTATTCAACAGCCCGTTGTCATCACGCAGATCCATTCGAACCTGCATAACACCGTGCTGCCCGGTCAAACTGGAGAGACTGACCTGGCCTTCAGCGCGATGTCGGTTTTTACCGTTAAGCCAGGTAAGCTGCGGGATCGCCAGTTCTGCACGCTGGCCTGAGAGGGTTAAAAAGCTAATCTGGCTGTCGCGTAGATCGAAATGATCAAACTGACGCAGGAAGAGATCGCTCAGGTGGCCGGCTTCAATTCCATCACCGCTTTCGCTGCGCTGGATGGGGGTGTTGGTACGCAGCTGCAACTGCCAGAAGGTGAGATCGCGAAACTGCCAGCGCATGTGCAGCAAGCTTTGCCAGACATCCAGCGCTAATGTGACCCGCTTTACCGAAAATTCACCGCCATCTTTAAGCTGCGCATGGATATCGCGCGCTTCAAGAGTAGGACCGAAATTTTGCCAGCTAGCGGAAAGTTGGCTGGCGGAGACGGGCAGACCGGTAGCGGATTCAATCTTGTCAAGGATGGCCGGACGCCAGCTATCAAGATGAGGCAGCGCAAGGCGCAGCCCACTGACCAGCAGCGCTGCGATGACAACGAATGCGGCTCCAGTGAGCAGTAATATCCCCGGCAATCGCCTCACGCGCCTCTCCTTGTCTACCAAAAAATGTGACTCACAAAACCGTCTTGCCGGATGGCGGCGTGAACGCCTTCTCCGGCCTGCAAGGTATCGCCATTGGGCGTTTACCAGGCCAGATTACATCATGACAACGTCGAACTGCTCCTGGTTATACAGCGGTTCGACTTGTACTTTAACCTGTTTGCCGACAAAGATTTCCACTTCCGCCAACGCATGTGACTCTTCCCCCTTCAGGGTTTCAGCCACTGCCGGAGATGCATAAACCAGGAAACGATCGGAGTCATATGCATGGTGTACCCGCACGATTTCGCGCATGATTTCATAGCATACAGTTTCCACGGTTTTCACCGTACCGCGCCCATGACAGGTCGGACACTCGTTGCACAGCACATGTTCCACGCTTTCACGCGTGCGTTTGCGCGTCATCTCCACCAGGCCCAGCTGTGAAAAACCGTTGATGCTGGTTTTTACGCGATCCTTGCTCAGCGCCTGTTCCAGAGAGTGCAGCACCCGTCGACGGTGATCTTCATTATTCATGTCGATAAAATCGATAATGATAATGCCGCCGAGGTTACGCAGACGCAGCTGACGAGCAATGGCCTGCGTTGCTTCAATATTAGTATTAAAGATAGTGTCGTCTAGATTACGATGCCCAACAAACGCTCCGGTATTGATATCGACGGTGGTCATTGCTTCAGTTTGATCGATGATCAGATAGCCGCCGGATTTCAGTTCAACCTTGCGTTCCAGCGCGCGTTGGATTTCATTCTCAACGTCAAAGAGATCAAAAATGGGCTGGCGCCCGCTGTAATGTTCCAGCTTGCTGGTCATCTCGGGGATATATTCCGCTGTGAACTCCAGCAACGCTTCATAGGTCAGACGAGAGTCAACGCGGATCCGGTCAAGCTGGGCATCCGCAAAATCACGCAACACGCGCTGCGCCAGCGCCAGTTCGCCGTACATCTGGTAGCGCGTTTGCGGGCGCTTTTTACGCTCCATGACTTTAGTCCAGACGCGCTTCAGGTAGGCAGCATCCGAGGCTAGATCCTCCTCGCAGACGCCTTCCGCCGCTGTGCGAATGATGAATCCGCCCTGTTCATCGCAGTAATCCGCCACCACTTTTTTCAGGCGTTCGCGTTCGGTTTCGCTTTCGATACGTTGGGAAACGCCAACGTGCGAAGCACCCGGCATAAAGACGAGGTAACGGGAAGGAAGCGTGATGTCCGTCGTCAGGCGTGCGCCCTTAGTTCCCAACGGATCTTTTACTACCTGCACCATCAGATCCTGGCCCTGGCGCACCAGTTCAGAAATGTCGCGCACGGTGAACTGTTTTTGTTCTTCACCCGCCACGCATTCGGTGTGCGGCATGATGTCTGAAGCGTGAAGAAATGCGGCTTTATCCAGTCCAATATCTACAAAAGCCGCCTGCATACCCGGAAGTACACGACTTACACGACCTTTGTAGATATTGCCTACGATTCCGCGTCGCGCCTCACGTTCAATATGAATTTCCTGCAGAATACCGCCATCAATGTAAGCCACCCGAGTTTCCGATGGCGTTACGTTTACCAACAATTCAGCCGTCATGTTTATCCCTTTTCTCACGCAGTGCGTTAAAATTGGTCAGCAACTCATACGTTTCTACCAGCGGTAAGCCGACTACGGCGTGATAGCTGCCATTGATCTTCCTGACAAAACAGCCACCCAACCCTTGAATACCGTATGCACCTGCTTTATCCATTGGTTCACCGCTGGCAACATAGCCCGCGATGTCCTCATCGGTTAGTGCTCTGAACGTCACTTCCGTCACCACCAGACAGTCCAGACTGTGCCGGCGGTCGGCCAATGCCACGGCGGTCATGACCTGATGCGTTTTGCCCGACAGTTTGCGCAGCATTACTGCGGCATGGGCGGCGTCGTGTGGTTTTTCCAGCACTTCGCCATTAAGGATAACAATGGTATCCGCACCCAATACAGGCAAATCACGCTGCGCCAGCGCCACGCCAGCCTGCGCTTTTTCGCGTGCCAGACGCGAAACATACTGCTGCGCGCTCTCCTGCGGGTGTCGCTGTTCTTCAATCCCAGGCACCAGCCGTTCAAAGGTAACACCAAGCTGAGCGAGCAGTTCCTGACGACGTGGAGAACCAGAAGCAAGATACAGAGTATTCATATCAACCTTATTGCACCGCAAACTGCTGACGGACCTTACGCATCAGTAAGAATAGCCATGGCCAAAGCACACCATTCACTACACTACTCCAGAACACTTCGGGTCTGAAAGAGACATTGATCACTAAAAACTCGGCCCAGAAAACAATAATATCCACGACCAGTGATAACAACATGACCACCAGCGCCTGTTGCCAGAGCGCGAGGTTACGGAATAGTTGGAATTTCAGCGCGACCAGATAAGCAATGATACTCATCGACAATGCGCGCACGCCAAGCGTGGAGCCGCTGATGAGATCCAGTATGGCACCCACCACAAACCCCGTGCCCACATTTACGCGATGCGGCAGCGCCAGGATCCAGTACAACAAGATGAGCAGTACCCAGTTTGGCCGGAAAACCAGAATATCGTCCGGCCAGGGCATGACTTGCAGCAACAGTGCAATAAGGAACGAGAGCCAAATCACCCAACGTCCCTGGCTACGATAGCTTGCCACTTACTGTCCTCCCGGCTTACGCGGAGCAGGTTGTGGCGGCGTGGTACCCGCAGGCGCTGGAGTCACGCCTGTGGCGGGAGCTGGCACTGGCGCAGGCGGCCCCATGGCATCTGGTGCAGGCAGAACTTGCGGCATCATTTGCATCAGACGTTCATTGGCAACGCGGTGCACTTCTTCTGGCGTCATCGGATTTGCGCCGTTACGATCGGCGCCCCACAACAGCAGCAGATAACGCAGACGCTGCAGACCCGCGGTCGGGCGTGCCTGAATCACGGTATAAGCGCGCTGAGTGTCCAGCTTAACGGAAGAAACAACACCAACCGGATAGCCTTCAGGGAAACGCCCCCCCAGACCCGAGGTAACCAGCACATCGCCAACGCGAATGTCGGTGTTGGCCGGCAGGTGTTCGAGCTGAAGATCGTCGGTGCAGCCGTTACCGGCAGCGATCACGCGGATATCGTTACGCAGTACCTGAATGGGCAGAGCATGCGTCGCATCGCAAATCAGCAGCACGCGGCTGGTCAGTTTAGCCACCGCTACGACCTGACCCACAACGCCTTTGTCGCTAATAACCGGCTGACCTTCGTAGACACCATTAACGCTCCCTTTGTCGATCACCACCTGATCGCTGTAAGGGTCATTAACCGTTGAGATGACCTGCGTCACCATCTTTTGTTCGTCCTGACGCAGCGGCGATCCCAGCAGCTCACGCAAACGCGCGTTCTCCTGTTTATATTGCCCCAGCATCAGCAGCTCGCTGTTTTTCAGCAGCAGTTCCTGACGCAACGCCCGATTTTCAAGTTCGAGTTGGTCACGCGAAGCCAGCGTTTGCGAAACGCCGTCGAGTAATTCACGAGGACCATTTGAGATAAAGTAGAAAGGACTGACGGCGGTATCCATGTACGTTCGGATTTGGCTAAACGTACCCAGGCGGCTGTCGGCAATAATAACGCCGAGCGCCACCAGCACCGCCAGAATAAGGCGAATCTGTAGCGACGGGCCACGGCTAAAAATTGGCTTCATAGTCTATGCGTATTCTCGTATCAGAGCGGAAGGGCAACCCGCGGGCTACCCTACCTGCATCCGATTACTCTTCGCTGAACAGGTCGCCGCCGTGCATATCGATCATTTCCAGCGCCTTGCCGCCACCGCGCGCCACGCAGGTCAGCGGATCTTCAGCAACAACAACTGGAATACCGGTTTCTTCCATTAACAAACGGTCAAGGTTACGCAGCAGAGCACCGCCACCGGTCAGTACCATGCCGCGTTCGGAGATGTCAGACGCCAGTTCTGGCGGACACTGTTCCAGTGCAACCATCACCGCACTCACGATACCGGTCAGCGGTTCCTGCAGGGCTTCAAGAATCTCGTTGGAGTTCAGGGTAAAGCCGCGTGGAACACCTTCTGCCAGGTTACGGCCGCGAACTTCGATCTCGCGCACTTCGTCGCCCGGATAAGCGGAACCGATTTCGTGTTTAATACGTTCTGCGGTGGCTTCACCGATCAGAGAACCGTAGTTACGACGAACATAATTAATGATGGCTTCGTCAAAGCGGTCGCCGCCAATACGTACAGAAGAGGAGTAAACCACGCCGTTCAGGGAGATAACCGCAACTTCAGTTGTACCACCACCGATATCCACAACCATAGAACCGGTTGCTTCAGAAACTGGCAGACCCGCCCCGATCGCAGCCGCCATCGGCTCTTCGATCAGGAATACTTCACGGGCACCTGCGCCCTGGGCGGATTCACGGATCGCGCGGCGTTCAACCTGAGTTGCTCCAACCGGTACACATACCAGTACGCGCGGGCTTGGGCGCATGAAGCTATTGCTGTGCACTTGTTTGATAAAGTGCTGGAGCATTTTTTCAGTCACGAAGAAGTCAGCGATAACGCCGTCTTTCATTGGGCGAATGGCAGCGATATTGCCCGGTGTACGACCCAGCATCTGCTTCGCGTCATGGCCCACTGCGGCTACGCTTTTTGGCGAGCCGGCACGATCCTGACGAATGGCCACAACAGAAGGCTCATTCAATACGATGCCTTGTCCTTTTACATAAATAAGGGTATTCGCGGTACCCAGGTCAATGGACAGGTCATTGGAAAACATGCCACGAAATTTTTTCAACATACTAAGGGATAATCCTGAAAGCTGGGGCGGAAAACAAAATCCGCTTACTTTACCAACCACACGCAGCAGCGACAAGGCGCAAAAATCATCTGCTACGGTGAAAATTAGTGCAGTTCGTTTCCTTTGTTACAAAATCGGCCTGAGTCCATCAGGGCTGAATAAATCAGCAGCACTCCTCGCTTTTGTTTGCAACCTGTCAAAGGTCATTCACCTGCATGTTTGCTGTTACAACCTGGCGAGCAGACAAGCACACCCCCAGAAGGCACAGCGCGCGTTATTCTACGTGAAAACGAATTAAACGGCAGGTTAAACCGAGTATCTTTGCGAATATTTTTTCACGTTAGTGTCAAGTGGCTGTGATGCGGCAAAAAAATCCCCTTGCCCACCCGCAACTCCGCGTTCCGTCAGCGTATGCCACTCGCTACGCGAACGAACGCCCGTGGCGTAAACCTGCGTTGGTGTTCCAGAACAAGCCTCCACCAGGCTTTGCACCAGGAGCTGGTTTTCGGTTCGCTTATCAATATTCCTCACCAGGCTTGGATGCAGCTTCAATAACTCAACGTTAAGCTCTTTGATCCAACTGGTGCTCACCAGCGTTAAACCCGCCTGCGTAACGGCAATTCGCACCCCCAGCGCATTCATCAATCTGATGACGGGCTGTAACCGGCTGATATGTTGACAGACATCTGCCTCTGCAAGTTCAATAATTATGCGTTTGCGTAATGATTTTTCGCACTGCATCAGCGTATCACGTAGCCAGCGCTGAAAACGTGGGCGAATTAGCGATTCAACCGTTGTCTGCATCGCCAGGTTTTCCTGCGGCCAGTAGCCCAACAGTAAGATCAGACGGCTGATTTGCAGACGGTCATATTCTTCAGCCAGGCCAAACTGCAGGACCATCGGCATATATTCCGCCGAAATAACCTCTTCGCTGCCATCAAAAATACGGCACATCAGCTCCCGGTGGTGCACCCGTCCTTCACGGGTTACCGCAGGCTTTTGATAAATTCTGGGTCCACCCCGGCTGAGCATCTGTTCGATCAGCGTTCGCCAGCGTACGTTACCCCGACCTTTTTCCGGTAGTGAGTCATCATAGACCGACCAGCTGTTCCCACCCTGCAATACCGAGTTCCGCGTGGCGGCTTCGGCGTGATCCATCACTTGTTCCGTCGACTGACCGCTGCGGCAAACACAAATGCCAATATGAACCATATCGGCACGGTCGATCATTTTATTAGCCGGAAGCGCATCTACCGCTTTTAATAATTGCCCGGCAATACTTTCCGCCTCTTTCAGCGTGCGGTGTGGCAACAGGATGGCAAAATCGCTACGGTGGTAGCGCGCCAGCAACGCGCCCGGATAGCGCGTCATAAAAGTCGACAACAAATTGATTAGCGTTGAAATTTGTTCTTCCGCAAGGGTAATTCCCCAGCTATCGCGCAGCAGCGTAAAGTCCGGCAGGCGTACCATCATCACGACGCCATGCGATCCCACTTTTTCCTGATCTTCCAGCAGCGTTGCCAGTTGGTTATCAAAGAACAGGCGGTTGCTTAGCCCGGTTTTTGTATCCTGCGCCACATAGGAACGAATCAGCGTATCCAGTCGGCTACGTTGCTCGCGGGCACTTTGAATTTCGGTCAGCAGCATATCGAGCGCGCTACTGGTACGCGCAGGCCATTCATAAACAGTCCCCCGCACGTTCGGTCCACGTTCGCCGTTAAGAATGCGCGTTGAACGAATCTCCAGCAACTCTTGACCTGAAAGCTGACGCTGAAGCCAGCGCACAGACAAAAAGAGCATCAGTATAATGAAAGCAATCGCCAACGTGAGCGGTGCGGTAGTCATCAGCGAATGGAAATAGTTGCCCATTGGATCCTGATAAACCAGACGCAGCGACATGCCCGGGTGTTTGACCAACGGGACGGTGACATCACGATACAGATTGTTCGTCCCAGCCGGGCGGTAGCTGCTGGTTCGGGAGTGGTCATACACCACGTGTTCGCCCTGAAGCAGTTCGACGCGCACGATATCAACCGAAACCATCAGTTCATCGATTTGCGGGGTTAGCGCAACGACATCGCGGGAGACAAGGTGCGTATCAATCGCCGTCGCCACCGCCTGAACACGGGTGGTGAACTTATATTGAATCGCGTTATAGAAACTCAGCGAGCAGCCGATCAGAGTTACGAAGATCGTTAACCCTGTAAGCAGCGTCACAAAAGCTGAAAATTTCGTCGTTAATCGCATCCTTGTGTTAACTCCGACAGTTATGAAACAGGCATGAAAGTGATAAAGCGGCGCGAAAATGCAAAACTGAACGCAAAATCCGTCCATTTATACAAACAGTGTGGGCATACTACCAAATTAGGTATATCTGGCAATTTATTGCGCGGAATCGGCATCATGTTTTGATTAGCGAGTATAGTCTTCATTAATAATTTTCCAATCCACTATACGAATTGAGGACAGGTTATGCAGGCTTTGATCTTAGAACAGCAGGACGGAAAAACCCTCGCATCCGTTCAACCCCTCGACGAAAATCAGCTACCGGAAGGCGATGTGACGGTGGATGTCCACTGGTCAAGCCTGAACTATAAAGACGCCCTGGCTATCACCGGCAAGGGTAAAATCATTCGCAATTTTCCGATGATTCCTGGTATCGATTTCGCCGGTACCGTGCGCGCAAGCGAAGATCCCCGTTTTCATGCCGGTCAGGAAGTTTTACTGACCGGCTGGGGCGTGGGTGAAAATCATTGGGGTGGACTGGCCGAACGCGCACGCGTGAAAGGCGACTGGCTGGTTGCGCTGCCACAAGGGCTGGACGGACGTAAAGCCATGGTCATCGGGACCGCTGGCTTTACCGCCATGCTGTGCGTCATGGCGCTTGAAGATGCAGGTATTCGCCCGCAAGACGGTGAGATTGTCGTCACCGGCGCCAGCGGCGGCGTGGGCAGCACGGCCGTGGCGTTACTGCATAAGCTGGGTTATCAGGTTGCGGCGGTTTCGGGTCGCGAAAGCACTCACAACTACCTGAAGAGTCTGGGCGCTAACCGTATCCTTAGCCGCGATGAATTTGCTGAATCTCGCCCGTTGGAAAAACAGCTGTGGGCTGGTGCGGTTGATACCGTTGGCGACAAAGTTCTGGCAAAAGTCCTGGCACAGATGAACTACGGTGGCTGCGTTGCTGCCTGCGGCCTGGCTGGCGGTTTCGCTCTGCCGACGACGGTGATGCCATTCATTTTGCGTAACGTTCGTTTGCAAGGGGTGGACTCGGTGATGACCCCGCCGGCACGCCGGGCAGAAGCCTGGGCGCGTCTGGTTAAGGATCTACCGGACTCTTTCTATGCTCAGGCCGCCACGGAGATTACGCTGGCGGATGCGCCGAAGTTTGCCGATGCCATCATCAATAACCAGGTGCAAGGTCGTACGCTGGTGAAGGTGAAGTAACAGGCTCTGGCGCAGAAATTTACACTTAATTAACGAAATTTCGCGGCATATCTATAGACTCCCTGCCATATTAACTACGCGTCCCCTGTCAGTTATGACGCGTAAGCCGGGAGTCTGTTATGAAGAAATTACGTCCATTTACAGAAGCCGACGTCACTGACGAGTCGGCTTTTTTTATGCAACGCCGCCAGGTACTGAAAGCATTAGGAATCAGCGCCGCCGCGTTGTCTTTCCCCCTCTCTGCGCAGGCTGACCTTCTTAGCTGGTTTAAGGGGAATGACCGCCCGCCCGCGCCCGCGGGTAAGCCGCTTGATTTCAGTAAACCCGCCGCCTGGCAAAATTCGCTTCCTTTAACGCCAGCGGATAAAGTTTCTGGCTACAACAACTTCTATGAGTTCGGTCTCGATAAAGCGGATCCGGCAGCCAATGCTGGCAGTCTGAAAACCGATCCGTGGACGTTAAAAATCAGTGGTGAGGTGGCAAAACCACTCACCCTCGATCACGATGCGCTGACCGCCCGTTTCCCACTGGAAGAACGGATTTACCGGATGCGCTGTGTGGAAGCCTGGTCAATGGTCGTGCCGTGGATTGGTTTTCCGTTACATAAACTGCTGGCGCAGGTTGAACCCACCAGCAACGCAAAATATGTCGCCTTCGAAACGATCTACGCGCCGGATGAGATGCCAGGACAAAAAGATCGCTTTATTGGCGGCGGGCTGAAGTATCCCTATGTTGAAGGACTGCGTCTGGATGAAGCTATGCATCCACTCACTCTCCTTACCGTGGGGGTTTATGGAAAAGCTCTTCCCCCACAAAATGGCGCGCCCATTCGCTTAATTGTGCCGTGGAAATACGGATTTAAAGGCATTAAGTCGATCGTGAGTATTAAACTAACCCGCGAACGCCCCCCGACAACCTGGAATCTGGCCGCCCCCAATGAATATGGATTTTATGCCAACGTAAATCCGCATGTCGATCACCCGCGCTGGTCCCAGGCCACTGAGCGTTTTATTGGCGCAGGCGGTATTCTGGACGTTCAGCGCCAACCCACGCTGCTGTTTAACGGTTACGCCGACGAGGTCGCTTCGCTGTACCGTGGTCTTAACCTGCAGGAGAATTTTTGAGTGCGCCTGACTGCAAAGCACATTACCGGACTGAAAGTTTGCCTGCATCTTGCCGGCTTTTTACCGTTTGTCTGGCTATTTTGGGCGGTGAATCACGGTGGTCTGAGCGCAGACCCAGTCAAAGATATCCAGCACTTTACCGGTAGGACAGCTCTGAAATTCTTGCTGGCGACCTTGCTGGTCTCTCCCCTCGCGCGCTACGCTAAACAGCCATTATTGATACGCACACGGCGCCTGTTAGGGCTATGGTGTTTCGCCTGGGCAACGTTACATTTAACCAGCTACGCACTCCTGGAACTGGGCATTCATAATCTGGCGCTGTTAGGACGGGAATTAATCACGCGACCTTATTTGATGCTGGGCATTGCCAGTTGGGGCATATTATTCGCCCTCACGTTAACCTCCACCCAGTCGGCTCAGCGAAAACTGGGCAAAAATTGGCAGTATTTGCACAACTTCGTCTATCTTGTGGCGATCCTGGCACCCATACATTATCTGTGGTCGGTAAAAATTATCTCCCCTCAACCGATTATTTATGCAGCACTCGCTGTGGTGTTGTTAGCCTGCCGTTACAAGAAGTTTCGCCAGTGGTGGCGGTAGTTTCACGTTATGTGCAGTGCGTTACAAAATGTGGACGATCCGATTTTCTTTACATGTTAACGGTTGATTATCTTCCCTGATAAGACCAGTATTTAGCTGCCAATTGCTACGAAATAGTTATAATGTGCGACTTTGCTATCCCCGGTAGCGTTTTTAGAGCGCTGAAAGGGTGACATTCGCATGTTGAAGGTATATTTTGTCTTTTACCCGAAAATGGCAGAAGATAGCCGCACAATGACTAACAAGTCTGGCAATCTCACTTAATGGCAACCGCACCCAGTGCAATGCCTGAGATGCGTGGCATCTTGTCACTCACTGTTATAAAAATGCTATACAGACGGCGGTAAAACGCTTGTCACAATCTCACTAAACAAAGAGTACGGAACCCACTCATGGATATTCGTAAGATTAAAAAACTGATCGAGCTGGTTGAAGAATCAGGCATCTCCGAACTGGAAATTTCTGAAGGCGAAGAGTCTGTACGCATCAGCCGTGCGGCGCCAGCTGCAAGTTTTCCAATGATGCAACAGGCTTATGCTGCACCAGTGATGCAGCAGCCAGCTCTGTCTAACGCTGTCGCACAAACTGCCTCTCCAAGTATGGAAGCTCCGGCAGCAGCGGAAATCAGTGGTCACATCGTACGCTCCCCAATGGTTGGTACGTTCTACCGCACCCCGAGCCCAGATGCGAAAGCGTTCATCGAAATCGGCCAGAAAGTGAATGCGGGCGATACCCTGTGCATCGTTGAAGCCATGAAAATGATGAACCAGATCGAAGCCGACAAATCCGGCGTAGTGAAAGCGATTCTGGTAGAAAGCGGTCAACCGGTAGAATTTGACGAGCCGCTGGTCGTCATCGAATAACGAGGCGAACATGTTGGATAAAATTGTTATCGCCAACCGCGGTGAGATCGCCCTGCGTATTCTGCGTGCCTGTAAAGAGCTGGGCATCAAGACTGTCGCTGTGCATTCAAGCGCGGATCGCGATTTAAAACACGTATTGCTGGCGGATGAGACGGTCTGTATTGGCCCGGCTCCGTCCGTAAAAAGCTATCTGAACATCCCGGCTATCATTAGCGCTGCTGAAATCACCGGCGCAGTGGCAATTCACCCGGGCTATGGCTTCCTCTCTGAGAATGCCAACTTTGCTGAACAGGTAGAACGTTCCGGCTTTATCTTCATCGGCCCGAAAGCCGACACCATCCGCCTGATGGGCGACAAAGTGTCCGCAATTACCGCGATGAAGAAAGCTGGCGTACCGACAGTCCCAGGCTCTGACGGCCCGCTGGGCGACGACATGGACGCTAACCGCGCTCATGCTAAACGCATCGGTTATCCGGTTATTATCAAAGCCTCCGGCGGCGGCGGCGGTCGCGGTATGCGCGTCGTGCGCAGCGATGCCGAACTGGCACAATCCATCTCCATGACCAAAGCGGAAGCGAAAGCGGCTTTCAACAACGACATGGTTTACATGGAGAAGTACCTGGAAAACCCACGCCACATCGAAATTCAGGTGCTGGCGGATGGTCAGGGTAACGCGATTTATCTGGCAGAACGTGACTGCTCCATGCAACGTCGTCACCAAAAAGTCGTCGAAGAAGCACCAGCACCGGGCATTACTCCGGAACTGCGTCGCTACATCGGCGAGCGTTGCGCCAAAGCGTGCGTTGATATCGGCTATCGCGGGGCAGGTACTTTCGAGTTCCTGTTCGAAAACGGCGAGTTCTACTTCATTGAAATGAACACCCGTATTCAGGTTGAACACCCGGTAACCGAAATGATCACCGGCGTTGACCTGATCAAAGAGCAGCTGCGCATCGCTGCGGGACAACCGCTGTCCATCAAGCAGGATGAAGTTGTGGTTAAAGGCCATGCGGTAGAATGCCGTATCAACGCCGAAGACCCGAACACCTTCCTGCCAAGCCCGGGTAAAATCACGCGTTTCCACGCGCCGGGTGGCTTTGGTGTGCGCTGGGAGTCTCATATTTACGCAGGCTACACCGTACCTCCGTACTATGACTCAATGATCGGTAAGCTGATCTGCTATGGCGAAAACCGCGACGTAGCGATCGCCCGTATGAAAAACGCATTGCAGGAACTGATCATCGACGGTATCAAAACCAACGTTGATCTGCAGATCCGCATCATGAATGACGAGCATTTCCAGCACGGTGGAACCAATATCCACTATCTGGAGAAAAAACTCGGACTTCAGGAAAAGTAAGCGTGCGTTAACTGAAAAGGCCGGAAATTCCGGCCTTTTGTTTTTCTCCCCTCCCGCACGTGCCATAAGGTACAATCCCCGCTTTCTTTATCCACAAGGGACAAAAAATGGACGCTCGTTTTGTTCAGGCCCATAAAGAGGCGCGCTGGGCGCTGTGGCTGACCCTTTTATATCTTGCCACATGGTTAGTGGCCGCTTACTTACCAGATTCCACGCTCGGTTTTACCGGCTTACCACACTGGTTCGAAATGGCCTGCCTGCTAACGCCGCTGGTTTTCATCGTGCTGTGCTGGGCGATGGTGAAGTTTATCTATCGCGACATTCCGTTGGAGGATGACGATGCAGCTTGAAGTTATTTTGCCGCTGGTCGCCTATCTGTTGGTGGTCTTCGGTCTTTCCGTTTACGCCATGCGTAAGAGATCGACCGGCACTTTCCTGAATGAATATTTCCTCGGCAGCCGCTCGATGGGCGGGGTCGTATTAGCCATGACGCTAACGGCAACCTACATTAGCGCCAGCTCGTTTATTGGCGGTCCTGGCGCCGCTTACAAATACGGGCTGGGATGGGTGCTGCTGGCGATGATCCAGTTGCCCGCCGTTTGGCTTTCTCTGGGGATTCTTGGTAAGAAATTCGCGATTCTGGCGCGCCGTTATAATGCCGTTACCCTCAACGATATGCTGTTTGCCCGCTACCAGAGTCGCCTGCTTGTGTGGCTGGCAAGCCTTAGCCTGCTGGTCGCGTTTGTCGGAGCAATGACCGTACAGTTTATTGGCGGCGCACGTTTGCTTGAAACCGCTGCGGGTATACCTTACGAAACCGGTTTGCTTATTTTTGGCGTCAGTATCGCATTGTATACGGCGTTCGGCGGTTTTCGCGCCAGCGTACTGAACGACACCATGCAGGGTATGGTGATGCTGATTGGTACTATTGTTCTGCTGGTCGGCGTCGTTCATGCTGCCGGTGGCCTCAGCAATGCGGTGGTAACCCTGCAAACTATCGACCCTAAACTGGTCTCGCCGCAAGGCGCGGATGACATTCTGTCACCCACGTTCATGACCTCATTCTGGGTACTGGTGTGCTTTGGCGTAATTGGGCTGCCGCATACAGCAGTACGCTGCATCTCTTATAAAGACAGCAAAGCTGTACACCGCGGCATTATCATCGGCACCATCGTAGTGGCGATCCTGATGTTTGGTATGCATCTGGCGGGTGCGTTGGGGCGTGCGGTGATCCCTGATCTGACAGTGCCGGATCTGGTTATCCCTACGCTAATGGTCAAAGTGTTGCCGCCGGTAGCTGCTGGGATCTTCCTCGCGGCCCCCATGGCCGCGATCATGTCGACGATCAATGCCCAATTGCTGCAAAGTTCCGCTACGATCATTAAGGATCTGTACCTGAACCTGCGTCCGGAACAGCTGAAAAACGAAACCCGGCTGAAGCGCATGTCGGCAGTGATTACCCTGTTGCTCGGCGCGTTACTGCTACTGGCTGCCTGGAAACCACCAGAAATGATTATCTGGCTTAATCTGCTGGCGTTTGGCGGGCTGGAAGCCGTCTTCCTGTGGCCGCTGGTGCTGGGCCTGTACTGGGAGCGGGCAAACGCGGCGGGCGCTTTGAGCGCGATGATTATCGGCGGCGTTCTTTATGCCGTACTCGCTACATTTAACATTCAGTACCTGGGTTTCCACCCGATTGTGCCCTCGTTACTGATAAGCTTGCTGGCTTTCCTGATCGGCAACCGTTTCGGTTCTGCCGTCCCGCAAGCCGCCATATTGACTACTGATAAATAAAAGAGTTTTGCCATGCCATGGATCCAACTGAAACTGAACACGACCGGTGCCAACGCTGAAGAGTTGAGCGATGCGCTGATGGAAGCGGGCTCCGTTTCCATTACTTTCCAGGACACGCATGATACGCCGGTATTTGAGCCTCTGCCGGGCGAGACTCGCCTGTGGGGAGATACCGACGTTATCGGCTTGTTCGATGCAGAAACCGACATGAAAGAAGTGGTTGCCATCCTGGAGCAGCATCCGCTGCTGGGTGCAGGCTTCGCGCATAAAATCGAACAGCTCGAAGACAAAGACTGGGAACGCGAATGGATGGATAACTTCCACCCGATGCGCTTTGGTGAACGTTTGTGGATTTGCCCAAGCTGGCGCGATGTCCCGGATGAGAATGCCGTCAACGTGATGCTGGACCCGGGTCTGGCGTTTGGTACCGGCACTCACCCCACCACTTCCCTATGCCTGCAATGGCTGGACGGTCTCGATCTAAACGGCAAAACCGTCATCGACTTCGGCTGCGGCTCCGGCATTCTTGCCATTGCGGCACTGAAGCTGGGTGCGGCAAAAGCCATCGGCGTAGACATCGATCCACAAGCAATTCAGGCCAGCCGTGATAACGCCCAGCGTAATGGCGTTTCTGAGCGTCTGGAGCTTTATCTGCCGAAAGACCAGCCAGAGGCGATGAAAGCCGACGTGGTGGTCGCAAACATCCTCGCAGGCCCATTACGTGAACTGGCACCGTTAATCAGCGTACTGCCCGTTGAGGGCGGTTTACTGGGGCTTTCTGGCATTCTTGCCAGCCAGGCGGAAAGCGTCTGTGAGGCCTATGCCGAACTCTTTACGCTCGATCCGGTTGTCGAGAAAGAAGAGTGGTGCCGCATTACCGGTCAGAAAAAATAATCCCCTCTCGTTACCGTTGGTAACGCAATAATCGCTCTTTTTTTCGCAAAAGGATTTGCGGAAATGAGAGCGAGATCGCATTACAAAGCCACTATTTGCTCACAAAAACAGCTTTTTATCCTGATAACCTGAGGCTGGCCGTAATAAAAAAAGAGAAGTTTTCGGAATTTATAAACGGATGAAAAATTAGCACAACCACGTATCAAACTGATTATTAAAGATTTTAATTTGAAACTGTGTACTTAACCAGCAATTCATTGATCCACCTCAGTGGATTGGTCAAAGTTTGGCCTTTCATCTCGTGCGAAAAATGCGTAATATACGCCGCCTTGCAGTCACAGTATGGTCATTTCTTAACTCATGCGCATCGGACAATACCAGCTCAGAAATCGCCTGATCGCAGCACCTATGGCTGGCATCACTGACAGACCATTCAGGACGCTGTGCTATGAGATGGGAGCAGGATTGACGGTATCCGAGATGATGTCTTCTAACCCGCAGGTTTGGGAAAGTGACAAGTCTCGTTTACGGATGGTGCACGTTGATGAGCCAGGAATTCGCACGGTGCAAATTGCCGGTAGCGACCCTGTTGAGATGGCCGATGCCGCACGTATTAACGTGGAAAGCGGCGCCCAGATTATTGATATCAATATGGGGTGTCCGGCTAAAAAAGTGAATCGCAAGCTCGCAGGTTCAGCCCTCTTGCAGTACCCGGATCTAGTGAAATCAATACTAACCGAGGTCGTCAATGCAGTGGACGTTCCTGTCACACTCAAGATTCGCACCGGCTGGGCTCCGGAACACCGTAACTGCGTAGAGATTGCCCAACTGGCTGAAGACTGTGGCATTCAGGCTCTGACCATTCATGGACGCACCCGCGCCTGTTTGTTCAATGGAGATGCTGAGTACGACAGTATTCGGGCAGTTAAGCAGAAAGTTTCCATTCCGATTATCGCGAATGGCGACATTACTGACCCGCATAAAGCCAGAGCTGTACTTGACTATACGGGGGCGGATGCCCTGATGATAGGACGTGCAGCTCAGGGAAGACCCTGGATCTTTCGGGAAATCCAGCATTATCTGGACACTGGGGAGCTGCTGCCCCCGCTGCCTCTGGCAGAGGTGAAGCGCTTGCTTTGTGCGCACGTTCGGGAACTGCACGACTTTTATGGTCAGGCAAAAGGGTACCGAATTGCGCGTAAACACGTATCCTGGTATCTCCAGGAACACGCTCCGGATGACCAGTTTCGGCGCACATTCAACGCCATTGAAGATTCCAGCGAACAGCTGGCGGCGTTGGAGGCATACTTCGAAAATTTTGCGTAAACAGAAATAAAGAGCTGACAGAACTATGTTCGAACAACGCGTAAATTCTGACGTACTGACCGTTTCTACCGTTAACTCTCAGGATCAGGTAACTCAAAAGCCCCTGCGTGACTCGGTTAAACAGGCACTGAAGAACTATTTTGCTCAATTGAATGGTCAGGATGTTAACGATCTCTATGAGCTGGTACTGGCTGAAGTAGAACAGCCCCTGTTGGACATGGTGATGCAATACACCCGCGGTAACCAGACCCGTGCTGCCCTGATGATGGGCATCAACCGTGGTACGCTGCGTAAAAAACTGAAAAAATACGGCATGAACTGATACTAATCAGCGAAATGTTTGTTTTAAAAGGCGCTACTCGGCATGGGGAAGCGCCTTTTTTATTAACGTCACACGGGAGGCTTTGGCGATGAACGCAAGATGTGAACCTGTCTATTTTGGCGATGAATCTAAAAAGATAATCCTGGGTGATGCTCTGACCGAACTGAAAAAGCTGCCGTCAGAAAGCGTCGATCTCATTTTCGCCGACCCACCTTATAACATCGGTAAAGACTTTGACGGGATGGTGGAATCCTGGGACGAAGAGGCATTTTTGGCATGGCTGTTTGAGTGCATTGACGAGTGCCATCGCATTCTCAAATCACACGGCACCATGTACATCATGAACAGTACGGAGAACATGCCGTACATCGATCTCAAATGCCGCCAGCTCTTTACCATCAAGAGCCGTATCGTGTGGTCATACGATAGCTCCGGGGTGCAGGCCAAAAATCACTTTGGTTCGATGTATGAACCGCTTCTGATGATGGTAAAAGATCAGAAAAACTACACGTTTAATCGTGATGATATTTTGGTTGAAGCCAAAACGGGCGCTAAACGTGCACTGATAGACTACAGAAAGAACCCGCCCCAACCTTACAACCAGAAAAAAGTACCAGGCAATGTCTGGGAGTTTCCACGCGTTCGTTATCTGATGGACGAATACGAAAATCACCCCACTCAAAAACCCAAAGCCCTCCTTGAACGCATCATTCTGGCTTCCTCCAGTCCAGATGACAGCGTGCTGGATCCGTTTGCCGGTAGCTTCACGACCGGTGCCACTGCCGTGGAATTAGGTCGCAAGTTTGTCGGGATTGAAATCAATGCCGAGTACGTAAAAATGGGGCTCAGAAGAATGAGCATTGGTTCGCATTTTTCAGAGAATGAACTTGCAAAGGTGAAAAAGCGGAAGACAAAAAATCTGTCTAAAAAGAGTCGATTAACAGCAAAGAGCGGCGATCTTTCAGCAAAGTAAAGGCATTGTAAGTCTGCTTTTCAGCTTGCAGATTTCGTGTATATTCCCTGCACGCTTGGGCATGAATACACAGGGTTTGGTAATGATTCGCAAGTATTGGTGGCTGGTTGTTTTTGCGGTCTTCGTTTTTCTCTTTGATGCGCTGCTCATTCAGTGGATAGAGCTGATGACAACGGAGCACGATAAGTGCCGGAATATGAATTCTGTAAACCCCCTCAAGCTGGTCAACTGCGTCGACCTCGAATAGCACGACGAAAAATACATCGACAGCCGTCAGGCCCTGGCGGCTAAAACTCCCCTGGCTGATTTTCACTCTGCATTAATTGCATTACACAGCCATCTGGGCTTAACATTTTTAATACGTTATCAACTAATACTGGTGCTTGCCCATACAAATCATAACTCACTGGATTCATTAACCAGTTTTTTATTATTCCGCTAAAGCTACCGTGCAGAATAATGATGATGACATCTAAATCCAGACTGGTAGCAATCAGATTTTCATCCACGCATTTTTGCAGTGAATCACGAATGCTTTGATGACTGAGACCTATTTTATCGCGAATGGTCTGTTCTGATATCATATCGTTATGAAATTCACATTTATGATATAAAATTTGCATTAATGCCTGCTGGCGAGGATTCTGTGCAATATATTGTAATCCCACCACAAACTTTTCACGCAGTCGCTGTAAAGGATTATCACCCCAACGACCAATAAGTTTATCCTGAATAAGATCGCGTAATGAAGGTTGTTGTAACCATAGCGCATTGAACAATTGCGTCTTATTTTCAAAATGCCAATAGAGCGCCCCCCGCGTCACGCTGGCGGCATCCGCAATGTCGTTTAACGTCGTATTGCTAACACCACGCACGGCAAACTGCATAATCGCTGTTTCTATCAGGTGCTGTCGTGTTTTGAGGGCATCAGCTTTCGTTTTTCTGGCCATGGTTTCGACTGTCTGAGGTAAGGTAGAGAATGATTAACTTTCTTATGTAATATTTGCTAAACGGAACAAATGTATCACTTAGCGTTTATTTAGACGAGTTCTAAAACAGTTAATTATGGATATTGCACACGAATAAACAAAACAAATAACAACCACCAATATATTCACCAACCAAATACTTATTTCAATATGTGTTTATGCGCATCATTGCATTACTATTAAAACCATAATGAAACAACCGAAGATTAATCCTTTTTTGTTTTTACGTGCCGTGTATCGCGCCCATAAATAAGTATTGCTTACATCGCAAGCTAATAATTTGTAGGATAGCCAACCATTATTTTTACTTGTGCGCGTTATCGCCTCTGCGTTACCCGGTTAATAACGAGCGTTCGGTTTTTTAAGGAATAGAAATGACGAAAAATGCCAGGTTTTCACTCCTGCCCTCATTCATCATCATGTCCGCTGTATTACTCGCCGGTTGTAACGATCAGGGAGAAACACAAGCTCACCCCGCAGAGCCGCAGGTGAATGTCCATGTCGTCGAAAAGGCGCCTTTAGCCGTGACGACCGAATTACCTGGGCGCACAACAGCATTTCGTATTGCTGAAGTCCGTCCTCAGGTCAGCGGGATTGTACTTAAACGGAATTTCACCGAGGGAAGCGATGTTGAAGCCGGTCAGTCGCTTTATCAGATCGATCCCGCGACTTACCAGGCCGACTACGACAGCGCCAAAGGCGAACTGGCAAAGAGTGAAGCGGCAGCAGCTATCGCACATTTAACGGTAAAACGTTATGTCCCGCTGGTTGGCACTAAGTACATCAGCCAGCAAGAGTACGATCAGGCCATTGCTGATGCTCGCCAGGCCGATGCCTCCGTTATCGCGGCAAAAGCGGCGGTCGAAAGCGCTCGTATCAACCTGGCCTACACCAAAGTGACATCGCCCATTAGCGGACGTATCGGTAAATCTAACGTCACCGAAGGCGCATTAGTCACGAATGGCCAGGCAACTGAACTTGCTACCGTGCAACAACTTGATCCTATTTACGTCGACGTAACACAGTCCAGTAATGACTTTATGCGCCTCAAACAGTCCGTTGAGCAAGGGAGCCTGCATAAAGACAGCGCCAGCAGTACCGTCGAACTGGTGATGGAAAATGGTCAGTCGTACCCGCTGAAAGGTGCATTGCAGTTCTCTGATGTCACCGTTGATGAAAGTACCGGATCCATCACCCTCAGGGCCGTATTCCCTAACCCACAGCACACGCTGCTGCCGGGCATGTTTGTGCGTGCTCGTATTGATGAAGGCGTCCAGCCGAATGCCATTCTCGTTCCCCAACAAGGGGTAACGCGTACGCCACGCGGTGATGCAACGGTGATGGTTGTCAATGACAAGAGTCAGGTCGAGGCTCGCACCGTCGTTGCTACACAGGCGATAGGTGATAAGTGGTTAATCAGCGAGGGCTTACAGCCTGGCGATAAGGTTATCGTCAGCGGATTGCAGAAAGCGCGTCCCGGCGTAAAGGTTAAAGCAACCACCGATACCGAAACTCCAGCCGCAAAAACTGCGCAATAAGGTAACCGGACATGGCTAACTTTTTTATCAATCGCCCTATTTTTGCCTGGGTTCTGGCCATCATTCTGATGATGGCAGGGGCTCTGGCAATCATGCAACTGCCCGTTGCACAGTATCCGACCATTGCACCTCCTGCGGTCGCTATTTCTGCCACCTACCCAGGTGCGGATGCGCAGACAGTACAAGACACGGTTACGCAGGTTATCGAACAGAATATGAACGGTATCGATAACCTGATGTATATGTCCTCCACCAGCGATTCCTCCGGGAGCGTCACCATTACTCTGACTTTTGAGTCGGGTACTGACCCGGATATCGCACAGGTCCAGGTGCAAAACAAATTACAGTTAGCGATGCCCTTACTGCCACAGGAAGTACAGCAGCAGGGGATCAGCGTCGAGAAATCCAGTAGCGGTTTCCTGATGGTGGCGGGTTTTGTCTCCGATAATAACAATCTGACGCAGGATGATATTTCCGACTATGTGGCGTCTAACGTTAAAGACGCAATAAGCCGAACAGCAGGTGTCGGCGATGTCCAGATGTTTGGTGCACAGTACGCAATGCGCATCTGGCTCGACAGCAACGCAATGAACAAATATCAGTTGACTCCGCTGGACGTTATCAATCAACTGAGAACGCAAAACAATCAGATTGCCGCAGGCCAACTGGGAGGCGCACCATCCGTCCAGGGTCAACAACTTAATGCCTCCATTATCGCTCAGACACGCCTGAAAACGCCGGAAGAGTTTGGCCGCATAACGCTGAAGGTGGGCCAGGATGGCTCAATGGTTCACCTCAGAGATGTAGCCCGCATCGAACTCGGCGGCGAAAACTATAACATGGTGACGAAAATTAATGGTCAGCCTGCAACAGGCCTGGGCATTAAGCTGGCGACCGGTGCAAACGCGCTGGATACTGCCGCAGGCGTCAAAGCAAAGCTGGCTGAGTTACAACCTTTCTTCCCGCAAGGTTTGCAAGTGGTTTACCCCTATGACACTACACCATTTGTAAAAATCTCGATTAACGAGGTGGTGAAAACGCTGTTTGAAGCCATCATCCTCGTCTTCCTGGTGATGTACCTGTTCCTGCAAAATCTGCGCGCCACGCTGATTCCAACTATCGCAGTGCCTGTCGTGCTGTTGGGAACATTCGCGATCCTCGCCGCATTCGGATTCTCCATCAACACGCTAACGATGTTCGGAATGGTGCTGGCCATCGGCCTGCTGGTCGATGACGCCATCGTGGTAGTAGAAAACGTCGAACGCGTCATGGCGGAAGAGAAACTGCCGCCCAAAGAGGCGACGCAGAAATCCATGGTCCAGATCCAGGGCGCACTGGTCGGGATCGCGATGGTGCTCTCGGCGGTATTTATCCCCATGGCGTTCTTTGGCGGCTCGACCGGCGCCATTTACCGCCAGTTCTCTCTGACCATTGTTTCAGCGATGGCGCTTTCTGTTCTGGTCGCCCTCATTCTTACGCCAGCGCTTTGTGCAACGCTGCTAAAACCCGTTTCCGCCGGACATGTTGAAAAGAAAGGCGGTTTTTTCGGATGGTTTAACGCCCTGTTCGATAAAAGCGTCGGGCATTACAGCAATAGTATCAGCGGTATTCTGCGCAAAACCGGACGCTACTTGTTGCTATATGTTCTTATCGTCGGCGGAATGGCTGTTCTGTTTTTACGCCTCCCTACCTCCTTCTTGCCCGAAGAGGATCAGGGGGTCTTTATGACAATGGTGCAACTTCCTGCCGGTGCGACACAGACGCGCACACAGCAGGTGCTGGATCAGATTCAGAATTACTACCTGAACCAGGAAAAAGCGAACGTAAAATCGGTGTTCACCGTTAATGGCTTCAGCTTTAGCGGCCAGGGACAGAACTCCGGTATCGTCTTTATTAGCCTCAAACCATGGGAAGAGCGTTCGGGCGATGAAAACGGCGTGACGGCTATCGTCGAACGTGCGACCAGGGCGTTCAGCCAGATTAAAGATGGACTGGTGTTCCCGTTCAACATGCCTGCCATTCTTGAACTGGGTACCGCGACCGGCTTTGATTTTCAGTTAATTGATCAGGCTAACCTCGGTCATACAGAACTGACGAAAGCCCGGAACCAGTTGCTGGGTATGGTGAGAGAACATCCGGATTTGCTGGTGCGCGTGCGCCCTAACGGTCTGGAAGATACCCCGCAATTTAAGCTGGATATTGATCAGGAAAAAGCCCAGGCGTTAGGCGTAAGTCTGTCGGATATAAACCAAACGATTTCCACGGCCCTTGGCGGCACCTATGTGAACGATTTTATCGATCATGGCCGAGTGAAAAAGGTATACGTTCAGGCTGACGCGCCGTTCCGTATGTTACCCAACGACATCAACAATCTCTACGTACGTAGTGGGAATGGTGAAATGGTGCCATTCTCTGCGTTCAGTTCGTCGCATTGGATTTATGGTTCACCTCGCCTGGAGCGTTACAACGGTATGCCATCAATGGAAATACTGGGAGAGGCCGCGCCGGGTCGAAGCACCGGTGAAGCCATGGCGCTCATGGAAAACCTGGCAGCACAGCTGCCAACCGGTATCGGCTATGACTGGACGGGGATGTCATATCAGGAACGGCTCTCCGGCAATCAGGCACCTGCGTTATACGCTATTTCGTTAATCGTCGTCTTCCTGTGTCTCGCCGCATTGTATGAGAGCTGGTCTATTCCATTTTCAGTCATGTTGGTTGTACCGCTCGGCGTGGTCGGTGCGCTTCTGGCGGCGTCCATACGCGGTCTGAATAACGACGTTTACTTCCAGGTAGGTCTGCTGACTACCATCGGTCTTTCCGCCAAAAACGCTATCCTTATCGTGGAGTTTGCCAAAGACCTGATGGATAAAGAAGGTAAAGGGTTGATTGAAGCCACACTGGAGGCGTCACGCATGCGTCTTCGTCCAATCCTGATGACATCCCTGGCGTTTATTCTGGGGGTTATGCCTCTGGTTATCAGCCACGGAGCGGGTAGCGGGGCACAGAATGCGGTTGGTACAGGCGTAATGGGAGGCATGCTGACCGCGACATTGTTGGCAATCTTCTTCGTCCCCGTCTTCTTCGTTGTCGTCAGACGGCGTTTTAGTCGGCGCAACGTTTAATTTGTAAAATAAAGGCGTCTTCGGACGCCTTTTTCACCCAAGATGCCCCTCTTTATTTATTAATAAGATAGCCATTTATTTCTAATAAACCCTTCCTGAAAAACTCGCCAATCACCTTTCTTTTTATCCATTATTTTTACAATCCACATGAATTGAGATTATTCCTCATGTCAGTATTTTTTTAAGAAGTGGTAAAATAATCGCCGAGTTCGCAGATGGCTTAGCGTTTGTCTTTGCTCAATTAGCGAAACGCTTATTTTTGAGGTAACACCATGAAAAGATTAATATCCGTTGCATTGCTTACCGCATTCCTGGCCGGCTGTGCACACGATTCTCCTTGCGTACCTGTATACGACGATCAGGGGCGCCTGGTTCATACCAATACCTGTATGAAAGGCACCACGCAGGATAACTGGGAAACAGCCGGTGCCATCGCCGGTGGCGCAGCAGCCGTTGCCGGGCTGACGCTTGGGATAGTCGCCCTGACCAAATAAATCTTCTTAAAAGCGCGGTGGGTACCGCGCTTTTTGCAATAAGAATTAAATCTTTATATAAGACAAAACGTTGGTATATAGCACTCAACGTATAATAAAATTATTATAGATTTGCCTCACATATCCACGATTTGAAATTAGCATTTTTTCAGTTCTTCGTAACAGCGCGCTTTCTTTTCATTATTCTCACGTCATCAATATTAACGTACGAAATCGTTATCACGCGTCCGGTTTGATTTTTAAATTTTTTGCGCCGAAATGTGGCTTACGTTTCAATTTTGCACCACTTCAGGGCGCTGCATTTATTTTTTCCTGTCTACACTCTGGATATTGCGTCGAATAATCGTGCGCAAAAACCTGGCACTACCTTTGCTTAAAAGAGTATGGCCATAGCCACAGACAGGTAAAAGACGTTTTCAGAACGTTTCCATAACAATAATTCCTCCACACAGGATGCTCTATGAAAAAGATGATAATAGCCAGCCTGGCTGCGGCCGGCGTGCTGCTTGCGGTTGCAAATCAGGCACATGCCGGCGCAACACTTGATGCCGTAAAGAAAAAAGGTTTTGTGCAGTGTGGGATCAGTGACGGGTTGCCTGGCTTTTCTTATGCCGATGCAAGCGGTAAGTTCTCAGGTATTGATGTCGACGTATGTCGTGGCGTTGCCTCCGCCGTATTTGGCGATGATAGCAAAGTAAAATATACCCCGCTCACCGCCAAGGAACGCTTTACCGCACTACAATCAGGTGAAGTCGACATGCTCTCTCGTAATACCACCTGGACCTCCTCTCGTGACGCAGGAATGGGAATGTCTTTCACTGGCGTAACGTATTACGACGGCATTGGTTTTCTTACCCACAATAAAGCGGGTCTCAAGAGTGCTAAAGAGCTGGATGGCGCAACGGTTTGTATCCAGGCAGGAACAGATACCGAACTGAACGTGGCTGACTACTTTAAAGCCAACAACATGAAGTACACCCCTGTCACTTTTGACCGCTCGGATGAATCAGCTAAAGCTCTGGAATCTGGACGCTGCGACACGCTGGCTTCCGACCAGTCTCAGTTGTACGCCCTGCGAATCAAGTTGAGTAATCCTGCGGAATGGATTGTCCTGCCAGAAGTTATTTCTAAAGAACCGCTGGGACCTGTTGTACGTCGTGGAGACGATGAGTGGTTCTCCATTGTTCGCTGGACGCTGTTCGCCATGCTGAATGCGGAAGAAATGGGCGTTAACTCGAAAAACGTCGATGAAAAAGCGGCTAATCCTGCAACGCCGGATATGGCACACCTGTTAGGCAAAGAAGGGGATTATGGTAAGGATCTGAAGCTTGATAACAAATGGGCTTACAACATTATCAAGCAGGTAGGTAACTACTCGGAGATCTTTGAGCGTAACGTGGGATCGGAAAGCCCACTGAAGATCAAACGTGGACAGAACAACCTCTGGAATAACGGTGGCATTCAATATGCGCCACCGGTGCGCTAATACGTAGTGATGTAACGGGCGCCGCGACTGCGGCGCTCAGTCCAGAGTCATAGTTACCGAGGTTTTCTTATGTTCCATCGCCGCTCAATCGTAAAAGGATCGTTATCCTTTTCTAACCCTGCGGTCCGCGCCTGGTTATTTCAAATACTTGCCGTCATTGCAGTCATCAGCATTGCGGTCTATCTCATCCATAACACGATAAATAACCTGAATAATAGCGGTATTACCTCGGGATTCTCTTTTCTCGATCGCAGCGCCGGATTTGGTATTGTCCAGCATCTGATCGATTACGAGCAAGGCGATACGTATGGCCGTGTTTTTATCGTTGGCCTGCTCAATACGCTATTGGTTTCTGCACTGTGCATTGTTTTTGCATCAATTCTCGGTTTCTTTCTCGGACTGGCACGCCTGTCAGATAACTGGTTATTACGAAAGCTCTCGACGATCTACATCGAAACGTTCCGCAATATACCGCCGCTGCTGCAGATCTTCTTTTGGTATTTCGCCGTATTACGTAACCTGCCCGGCCCACGTCAGGCCGTTAACGCGCTGGACTTGATGTTTCTGAGTAACCGGGGACTCTATATTCCGGCACCGCAAATAGGAGAAGGATTTTTTGCCTTTTGCGGCGCTGTAATTATCGCTATCGTCGTCACTATCGGGCTATTTCGCTACAACAGAATGCACCAGACTAAAACCGGTCAGCTACGCCGGACCTGGTCCACGGCTCTGGCGCTGATCGTGCTTTTACCGATGATCTCACAGTGGCTGTTTGGCGCAGCGCTTCACTGGGATATCCCCGCCCTTCGCGGTTTTAACTTCCGTGGCGGTATGGTGCTTATTCCCGAACTGGCTGCCCTGACGCTGGCGCTTTCAGTGTATACCTCGGCGTTTATTGCAGAAATTATTCGAGCGGGAATCCAGGCCGTTCCTTATGGCCAACATGAAGCAGCACGCTCGTTGGGTCTACCAAATCCGGTGACACTGCGCCAGGTGATCATCCCACAGGCGCTACGCGTCATCATTCCCCCATTAACCAGCCAGTATCTGAATATCGTCAAAAACTCCTCACTTGCGGCCGCTATTGGCTACCCGGATATGGTTTCACTGTTTGCCGGCACGGTACTCAATCAAACAGGGCAAGCCATTGAAACTATTGCTATCACGATGTCGGTGTACCTGATCATCAGCCTGAGCATTTCTCTGCTGATGAATATTTATAACCGCCGTATTGCACTGATTGAGCGCTAAGGAGCCATGATGACAAAAGCACTGCTGTCTCACCCCTCGCGTCAGAATAGTAACCCGGCAAGCCGCAGTCTACTCTGGATGCGTAAAAACCTGTTCTCCAGTTGGTCAAATAGCCTGCTCACGCTGCTGTGCGTTTGGCTGATTTGGTCATTTCTTCCGCCACTGCTGAACTGGGTATTCTTTCAGGCCAACTGGGTCGGTTCAACCCGCGCAGACTGCACCAAAGCTGGGGCTTGCTGGGTGTTCATTCATGAACGCTTTGGGCAATTCATGTATGGACTTTATCCCCACGATCAGCGCTGGCGCGTAAATCTGGCCCTGATCATTGGCCTGGCCTCTATCGTCCCTATGTTCTGGAAATCTATTCCCCACCGTGGCCGCTATATCGCCGTCTGGGCCGTCGTTTATCCCGTGGTGGTCTGGTGGTTGATGTACGGTGGTTTTTTCGGACTTGAGCGCGTAGAAACCCGACAGTGGGGCGGATTAACACTGACGCTTATCATTGCATCCGTGGGGATTGCGGGCGCGCTTCCGTGGGGTATTTTACTGGCGCTTGGACGCCGGTCTCATATGCCAGTCGTGCGGATTTTATCCGTCATTTTCATTGAGTTCTGGCGCGGTGTGCCGTTGATTACCGTCCTTTTTATGTCCTCGGTCATGCTTCCTCTGTTTATGTCCGAAGGGACCAGTATCGACAAACTTATCCGGGCGCTGGTCGGCGTGATTCTTTTCCAGTCGGCGTATGTCGCAGAAGTGGTTCGCGGAGGGTTACAGGCCCTACCAAAAGGTCAGTATGAAGCCGCTGAATCACTGGCGTTAGGGTACTGGAAAACGCAAGGGCTGGTCATTCTTCCGCAAGCCCTCAAGCTGGTTATTCCGGGTCTGGTTAACACGATTATCGCCCTGTTTAAGGATACCAGTCTGGTCATCATCATCGGCCTGTTTGATCTCTTCAGTAGCGTGCAGCAGGCAACTGTGGACCCTGCATGGTTGGGTATGTCGACGGAAGGATATGTTTTCGCTGCACTGATTTACTGGATCTTCTGTTTTAGCATGTCGCGTTACAGCCAACATCTGGAAAAACGTTTTAACACCGGGCGTACACCGCACTGAGGAATTTATGAGCCAATTATTAATGCCGTCTACCGACGCGATGATTACGCTGGAAAACGTCAACAAATGGTACGGACAGTTTCACGTCCTGAAAAACATCAACCTGAAGGTAAAGCAGGGAGAACGCATCGTATTATGCGGACCTTCCGGTTCGGGTAAATCGACAACTATCCGCTGTATCAACCATCTTGAAGAGCATCAGCAAGGACGTATTGTGGTGGATGGGATCGAACTCAATGAAGATATCCGCAATATTGAGCGCGTCAGACAAGAAGTTGGCATGGTTTTTCAGCACTTTAATCTCTTTCCTCATTTGACGGTCCTGCAAAACTGCACGCTGGCACCGATCTGGGTGCAAAAGATGCCAAAAAAAGAGGCTGAAGCTCTGGCAATGCACTACCTTGAGCGAGTTCGCATTGCTGAACATGCGCATAAATATCCTGGGCAAATCTCTGGTGGGCAGCAACAGCGCGTGGCCATTGCACGCTCGCTGTGCATGAAACCTAAAATTATGTTATTCGATGAACCCACATCAGCGTTGGATCCTGAAATGGTAAAAGAAGTGCTTGATACCATGATAGGTCTGGCACAATCAGGCATGACCATGCTGTGTGTTACCCATGAAATGGGCTTTGCCCGCACAGTGGCCGACCGGGTGATCTTTATGGATCTTGGCGAGATTGTTGAACAGGCAGCACCGGATGAGTTTTTTGCTCACCCCAAATCTGAACGCACTCGTGCGTTTTTGTCGCAGGTTATCCATTAAAGCCATGCGCCGGATACAACCCGGCGTTTAACAGATAAAACAAAAGGCCCAGTCTTTCGACTAGGCCTTTTGTTTTTATTTGATGTCTGGCAGTTCCCTACTCTCGCATGGGGAGACCCCACACTACCATCGGCGCTACGGCGTTTCACTTCTGAGTTCGGCATGGGGTCAGGTGGGACCACCGCGCTACAGCCGCCAGACAAATTCTTTTCTAAGTGCCAAACTTTAACCGAAAAACTGGTGCTGATACCCAGAGTCGAACTGGGGACCTCACCCTTACCAAGGGTGCGCTCTACCAACTGAGCCATATCAGCACACTAAATTTGATGCCTGGCAGTTCCCTACTCTCGCATGGGGAGACCCCACACTACCATCGGCGCTACGGCGTTTCACTTCTGAGTTCGGCATGGGGTCAGGTGGGACCACCGCGCTACAGCCGCCAGGCAAATTCTGTCTATCAACACACCTCTCAGGTCTGTCGATGTAATCTGTAATCAAGCTGAATTTCGTGTCTCTTCGCCAAAACACCTTCGGCGTTGTAAGGTTAAGCCTCACGGTTCATTAGTATCGGTTAGCTCAACGTATCGCTACGCTTACACACCCGACCTATCAACGTCGTCGTCTTCAACGTTCCTTCAGGACCCTTAAAGGGTCAGGGAGAACTCATCTCGGGGCAAGTTTCGTGCTTAGATGCTTTCAGCACTTATCTCTTCCGCATTTAGCTACCGGGCAATGCCATTGGCATGACAACCCGAACACCAGTGATGCGTCCACTCCGGTCCTCTCGTACTAGGAGCAGCCCCCCTCAATTCTCCAGCGCCCACGGCAGATAGGGACCGAACTGTCTCACGACGTTCTAAACCCAGCTCGCGTACCACTTTAAATGGCGAACAGCCATACCCTTGGGACCTACTTCAGCCCCAGGATGTGATGAGCCGACATCGAGGTGCCAAACACCGCCGTCGATATGAACTCTTGGGCGGTATCAGCCTGTTATCCCCGGAGTACCTTTTATCCGTTGAGCGATGGCCCTTCCATTCAGAACCACCGGATCACTAAGACCTGCTTTCGCACCTGCTCGAGCCGTCACTCTCGCAGTCAAGCTAGCTTATGCCTTTGCACTAACCTCCTGATGTCCGACCAGGATTAGCTAACCTTCGTGCTCCTCCGTTACTCTTTAGGAGGAGACCGCCCCAGTCAAACTACCCACCAGACACTGTCCGCAACCCGGATCACGGGTCTACGTTAGAACACCAGCCATTAAAGGGTGGTATTTCAAGGTTGGCTCCATGCAGACTGGCGTCCACACTTCAAAGCCTCCCACCTATCCTACACATCAAGGACCAGTGTTCAGTGTCAAGCTATAGTAAAGGTTCACGGGGTCTTTCCGTCTTGCCGCGGGTACACTGCATCTTCACAGCGAGTTCAATTTCACTGAGTCTCGGGTGGAGACAGCCTGGCCATCATTACGCCATTCGTGCAGGTCGGAACTTACCCGACAAGGAATTTCGCTACCTTAGGACCGTTATAGTTACGGCCGCCGTTTACCGGGGCTTCGATCAAGAGCTTCTCCTTACGGATAACCCCATCAATTAACCTTCCGGCACCGGGCAGGCGTCACACCGTATACGTCCACTTTCGTGTTTGCACAGTGCTGTGTTTTTAATAAACAGTTGCAGCCAGCTGGTATCTTCGACTGATTTCAGCTCCATGAGTAAATCACTTCACCTACATATCAGCGTGCCTTCTCCCGAAGTTACGGCACCATTTTGCCTAGTTCCTTCACCCGAGTTCTCTCAAGCGCCTTGGTATTCTCTACCTGACCACCTGTGTCGGTTTGGGGTACGATTTTGTGTTACCTG
The DNA here is from genome assembly GCF_027919895.1 of Citrobacter sp. 21OH12SH02A-Citro. Lineage (NCBI taxonomy): Bacteria > Pseudomonadati > Pseudomonadota > Gammaproteobacteria > Enterobacterales > Enterobacteriaceae > Citrobacter > Citrobacter sp. 21OH12SH02A-Citro. The sequence continues at coordinate 453,412 of NZ_CP114801.1, read as the reverse complement.
ATGCTTAGAGGCTTTTCCTGGAAGCAGGGCATTTGTTACTTCAGCACCGTAGTGCCTCGTCATCACACCTCAGCGTTAACAAGACTCCGGATTTACCTGGAATCTCCGCCTACATGCTTAAACCGGGACAACCGTCGCCCGGCTAACATAGCCTTCTCCGTCCCCCCCTCGCAGTAACACCAAGTACAGGAATATTAACCTGTTTCCCATCGACTACGCCTTTCGGCCTCGCCTTAGGGGTCGACTCACCCTGCCCCGATTAACGTTGGACAGGAACCCTTGGTCTTCCGGCGTGCGGGTTTTTCACCCGCATTATCGTTACTTATGTCAGCATTCGCACTTCTGATACCTCCAGCATGCCTCACAGCACACCTTCAACGGCTTACAGAACGCTCCCCTACCCAACAACACATAGTGTCGCTGCCGCAGCTTCGGTGCATGGTTTAGCCCCGTTACATCTTCCGCGCAGGCCGACTCGACCAGTGAGCTATTACGCTTTCTTTAAATGATGGCTGCTTCTAAGCCAACATCCTGGCTGTCTGTGCCTTCCCACATCGTTTCCCACTTAACCATGACTTTGGGACCTTAGCTGGCGGTCTGGGTTGTTTCCCTCTTCACGACGGACGTTAGCACCCGCCGTGTGTCTCCCGTGATAACATTCTTCGGTATTCGCAGTTTGCATCGGGTTGGTAAGTCGGGATGACCCCCTAGCCGAAACAGTGCTCTACCCCCGAAGATGAGTTCACGAGGCGCTACCTAAATAGCTTTCGGGGAGAACCAGCTATCTCCCGGTTTGATTGGCCTTTCACCCCCAGCCACAAGTCATCCGCTAATTTTTCAACATTAGTCGGTTCGGTCCTCCAGTTAGTGTTACCCAACCTTCAACCTGCCCATGGCTAGATCACCGGGTTTCGGGTCTATACCCTGCAACTTAACGCCCAGTTAAGACTCGGTTTCCCTTCGGCTCCCCTATTCGGTTAACCTTGCTACAGAATATAAGTCGCTGACCCATTATACAAAAGGTACGCAGTCACCCCATAAAGAGGCTCCCACTGCTTGTACGTACACGGTTTCAGGTTCTTTTTCACTCCCCTCGCCGGGGTTCTTTTCGCCTTTCCCTCACGGTACTGGTTCACTATCGGTCAGTCAGGAGTATTTAGCCTTGGAGGATGGTCCCCCCATATTCAGACAGGATACCACGTGTCCCGCCCTACTCTTCGAGTTCACAACACATGCACTTTTGTGTACGGGACTATCACCCTGTACCGTCGGACTTTCCAGACCGTTCCACTACCACACATGCTGATTCAGACTCTGGGCTGCTCCCCGTTCGCTCGCCGCTACTGGGGGAATCTCGGTTGATTTCTTTTCCTCGGGGTACTTAGATGTTTCAGTTCCCCCGGTTCGCTTCATTACGCTATGTATTCACGTAATGATAGTGTGACGAATCACACTGGGTTTCCCCATTCGGAAATCGCCGGTTATAACGGTTCATATCACCTTACCGACGCTTATCGCAGATTAGCACGTCCTTCATCGCCTCTGACTGCCAGGGCATCCACCGTGTACGCTTAGTCGCTTAACCTCACAACCCGAAGATGTTTCGTAAAACACTTCAGTGTTGCGAAAATTTGAGAGACTCGAACACACCGCTTTTCATTTCTTATTACGGAGAAATGAAACAGTGTGTCGTTTCAATTTTCAGCTTGATCCAGATTTTTAAAGAGCAAAACTTCGCAGTGAACCTTTTCAGGTACACTCTGAAGTTTTCTTGTTTTTTTGCAGTAAAGGATGGTGGAGCTATGCGGGATCGAACCGCAGACCTCCTGCGTGCAAGGCAGGCGCTCTCCCAGCTGAGCTATAGCCCCATCGTAGTTAAATCTCGTTTAACCTTAATTTCTGTTGAGGCAAGACGTGGTGACGCGAAGCATACTGAAGTATGTGAGCGTCGCCGCAACGCAGCATCAGCAGAAATTTGGTAGGCCTGAGTGGACTTGAACCACCGACCTCACCCTTATCAGGGGTGCGCTCTAACCACCTGAGCTACAAGCCTGCAGAGATTTTCTTACTGCTAATTTTCATCAGACAATCTGTGTGAGCACTACAAAGAACGTTTCTTTAAGGTAAGGAGGTGATCCAACCGCAGGTTCCCCTACGGTTACCTTGTTACGACTTCACCCCAGTCATGAATCACAAAGTGGTAAGCGCCCTCCCGAAGGTTAAGCTACCTACTTCTTTTGCAACCCACTCCCATGGTGTGACGGGCGGTGTGTACAAGGCCCGGGAACGTATTCACCGTGGCATTCTGATCCACGATTACTAGCGATTCCGACTTCATGGAGTCGAGTTGCAGACTCCAATCCGGACTACGACATACTTTATGAGGTCCGCTTGCTCTCGCGAGGTCGCTTCTCTTTGTATATGCCATTGTAGCACGTGTGTAGCCCTACTCGTAAGGGCCATGATGACTTGACGTCATCCCCACCTTCCTCCAGTTTATCACTGGCAGTCTCCTTTGAGTTCCCGGCCGAACCGCTGGCAACAAAGGATAAGGGTTGCGCTCGTTGCGGGACTTAACCCAACATTTCACAACACGAGCTGACGACAGCCATGCAGCACCTGTCTCAGAGTTCCCGAAGGCACCAAAGCATCTCTGCTAAGTTCTCTGGATGTCAAGAGTAGGTAAGGTTCTTCGCGTTGCATCGAATTAAACCACATGCTCCACCGCTTGTGCGGGCCCCCGTCAATTCATTTGAGTTTTAACCTTGCGGCCGTACTCCCCAGGCGGTCGACTTAACGCGTTAGCTCCGGAAGCCACGCCTCAAGGGCACAACCTCCAAGTCGACATCGTTTACGGCGTGGACTACCAGGGTATCTAATCCTGTTTGCTCCCCACGCTTTCGCACCTGAGCGTCAGTCTTTGTCCAGGGGGCCGCCTTCGCCACCGGTATTCCTCCAGATCTCTACGCATTTCACCGCTACACCTGGAATTCTACCCCCCTCTACAAGACTCTAGCCTGCCAGTTTCGGATGCAGTTCCCAGGTTGAGCCCGGGGATTTCACATCCGACTTGACAGACCGCCTGCGTGCGCTTTACGCCCAGTAATTCCGATTAACGCTTGCACCCTCCGTATTACCGCGGCTGCTGGCACGGAGTTAGCCGGTGCTTCTTCTGCGAGTAACGTCAATCACTGCGGTTATTAACCACAATGCCTTCCTCCTCGCTGAAAGTACTTTACAACCCGAAGGCCTTCTTCATACACGCGGCATGGCTGCATCAGGCTTGCGCCCATTGTGCAATATTCCCCACTGCTGCCTCCCGTAGGAGTCTGGACCGTGTCTCAGTTCCAGTGTGGCTGGTCATCCTCTCAGACCAGCTAGGGATCGTCACCTAGGTGAGCCGTTACCCCACCTACTAGCTAATCCCATCTGGGCACATCCGATGGCAAGAGGCCCGAAGGTCCCCCTCTTTGGTCTTGCGACGTTATGCGGTATTAGCTACCGTTTCCAGTAGTTATCCCCCTCCATCGGGCAGTTTCCCAGACATTACTCACCCGTCCGCCACTCGTCACCCAAGGAGCAAGCTCCTCTGTGCTACCGTTCGACTTGCATGTGTTAGGCCTGCCGCCAGCGTTCAATCTGAGCCATGATCAAACTCTTCAATTTAAGTTTGATGCTCGTGAATTAAACTTCGTAATGAATTACGTGTTCACTCAGAGACTTGGTATTCATTTTTCGTCTTGCGACGTTAAGAATCCGTATCTTCGAGTGCCCACACAGATTGTCTGATAAATTGTTAAAGAGCAGGTGCGACGCGCTTTAGCGCTCTGTCGCGAGGTGGCGTATATTACGCTTTCCTCTTTCAGAGTCAACCCTCATTTTCAGGTTTTTCTCTTCAACCGAACCGGCTGTTTGCGTGAAGTGATTCACATCCGCCGTGTCGATGGAGGCGCATTATAGGGATCCCATTTTTTAGCACAAGTATTTTTTGGATCTTTTTTGCTGAGTGCTTGTTTTTCACCCCTTTCGCTATATTCCTGCGCAATTTGGCTGATTTTTGATAGCTAAATCACTTGCACAGTCTCAATAATCCAACCAAAGTCTTCATTACTGCTCTATTTTCATTGAGGTAAACATGTCTGATGTATTACGTCCTTATAAGGATCTTTTCCCACAGATCGGAAAACGCGTGATGATCGACACCAGTAGCGTCGTCATTGGTGATACTCGTTTGGCTGATGACGTCGGGATTTGGCCGTTGGTTGCGATTCGTGGCGACGTCAACTATGTACAAATCGGCGCCCGTACAAACATTCAGGACGGCAGCGTTCTCCATGTCACACATAAATCCACATCTAATCCGCAAGGTAATCCATTGATCGTGGGTGAGGATGTGACGGTCGGTCATAAAGTCATGCTACACGGCTGCATCGTTGGCAACCGCGTATTGGTCGGTATGGGATCAATTTTACTGGACGGCGTAGTGGTAGAAGACGACGTTATGATTGGGGCAGGAAGCCTGGTGCCGCAAAACAAACGCCTGGAGAGTGGATATCTGTACCTGGGTAGTCCGGTTAAACAGATCCGGCCATTAAGTGACGAAGAGAAAGCAGGCTTAAAATACTCTGCTAACAACTACGTTAAATGGAAAGATGAGTATTTAAATCAGAGTAACCAAACCCAACCCTGAGAGTCTTCCTGCTGGTCCTGGATCAATGCTTCGGCCTCTTCTTCCAGGTCCCAGCGATGCTGTTGAAAGGTTTCCAGGCATTGTTCAGGCGTGCAACCGCCAAAGCGGGACGCCAACGTTTCTCCTGATATAGCACATGTTAACTGCATACCATGGACCAACGCCGGGAAAACAACGGCGCTAATATCCGTCCGCCATTCTTCTCGATCGGGAAACTGGATCGCCTGATTCATGCCGACATTTCCTGTTGCATGCTTTTGATGACGGGCTCAATCTGTGGCAATACACCATGCCAGAGTAAAACGGCGTGCGCTGCTTGTCCCACCAGCATCCCCAGACCATCGGCATACTGTTTCGCCCCATGTTCAGCACACCAGGAAAGGAACGGTGTATTCCCTTGCTGATAAAACATGTCATAGCAATAGACAGATGAGTGAATAAGCGATGTCGGAATGGCTGGTACCTCACCGCTAATTCCGCTGGATGTCGCATTAATAATTAAATCAAAACTGTAATTATCAAGCTCGTCCATACCCACCGCCTGCACGCTGCCGGTATGGGAGAAGATTTGTGCCAGTTCTTCTGCGCGCGAAGCAGTACGGTTAACGATGGTTACCGCACAATCCAGAGAAAGAAGAGGTAATAAAACCCCACGGGATGCGCCACCGGCACCAATCAACAGAACTCGCGATCCGGGGCGAATGAAAGATAAACGTTCAAGATCGCTTAATAAGCCGATACCATCCGTGTTATCTCCCAGTAAACGCCCATCCTCAAGTCGTTTAAGAGTGTTGACCGCTCCAGCAAGCGATGCCCGCTCCGTTAATTCATCGGCACGCGCAAACGCCTCTTCCTTAAAAGGCACAGTGACATTTGCCCCCTTCCCGCCCTCAGCAAAAAAGGCATTCAGCGTATTCACAAAATCATTGATAGGTGCCAGTACACGTCCATAGGAATGATCAATTTTCAACTGCTCTGCAAATTGCTGATGAATAAAGGGCGATTTACTGTGCGCTATCGGATTACCAAAAACAGCATAGGCTTCTTTCATATTACCCCTGTCGAAACTGTTCACCGGTCAGAGCATCACGGATCTCCGAAGGATTCAAACGCCCTCCGGTCTCCCCTTCAACTACGGGAAAGTCTGTACCAAACTGCGCGCGGACTTCCTCTACCGTTCTGCAAGGCGGAAAGCCACTCAAATTAGCACTGGTGGAGACTAACGGTTTGCCATAAGCCTGGCACAATGCAACCACCAGCGGATGATCGGTGACTCGCACGGCCAGCGAGTCAAAACGACCGGTCAACCAACGAGGCGTAGTCGCGGGCGCAGGGAAAACGAAGGTGACAGGACCAGGCCAGCGAGCGAACACGGCCTCACGTTGAGCATCTGTAAGCGTGCTATCGTCAATATAGGGCTTAAGCTGGTCAAAATTAGCCGCAATCAAAATTAAGCCTTTATCGACTGGGCGTTGTTTTAGCTCCAACAGACGGGTAACAGCCGTTTCGCTGTCGGGATCGCAGCCGACACCAAATACAGCTTCTGTTGGATAGGCGATGACTTTTTCTTGTTTCAGAACCGCTATCGCAGCAGCGATAGGGCCTGTGGGCAGGTTATTATTCACTTTTTTATTCCGCCGAGAACGGCTTTCCACATTGTTTACTGGCACAGAAATGCTTCACACCCTGCGCGGTTTTCTTTTCGATGAGTAGCGGATAATGGCACTCAGGACACTCTCCGGCTAACGGTTTGAAGTTAATGACAAACTGGCACTCCGGATAGCGATCGCAGGAGTAAAATGTTTTGCCATAACGGGAACGCCGCTGGACCAGGTGGCCAGTCTGGCATTGAGGACAGACTATTGCTGTTTCATCTGGCTTGTCGATAAGTTCGGTGTGTTCACACGTTGGATAATCGCTGCATCCAATAAACATCCCGAATCTTCCCTGTCTCAGCACCAGCTCGGCGCCACATGCAGGACAAAGCTTACCCTCCAGAACTTTGACAATATGTCCGTCCGCGGAAGATTTCAACGGACGGATGTAATCGCATTCTGGATAGTGTGAACAACCGAGAAACGGACCGTGCTTCCCGGAACGAATAACCAGTTCAGCCCCGCATTGTGGGCAGGGCTCGTTTTTACGCACCGTAAACAGTGCTGATTTAGCCATAACAACTCATACTGAATGAAGATTGATTAATGCAGCATACCTTCATTCACTTCAAAGAGTAATTCTTCCATTTGCTGATAGGCATTTTCACAACCTGGAATATTGAAAAGCACCATCAGGATCACCCACTTCAGGTCTTCCAGATCGAACTCTGCCGTATCCAGCGCGAGTACGCGCTCAATGACCATTTCTCGTGTTTCGAGGTTTAGCACCTGAATCTGTTCCAGGAATAGCAGGAACCCTCTACAGCTTGCATCCAGTCGATCGCACTCTTCTGCGGTATAAATACGTATAGAAAGAGGATCAGATGCCAGCTGCATAGGTTCGGCAAGACCATCCTGATAATCAGCAAGCTTTTCCAGCCAAAGTAACGCGTTGTAGATGTCTTCACGATCAAAACCAGCGTCGGTAAGATCCCGTTCCAGTTTGTCCTGATCCACACGCAGCTCAGCTTCGTTATGGATATATGTCTCAAACAAATACATTAGTACGTCGAACATGGCATGCCCTCCTCAATCGGACATAGCCGCCGGGTACAGCTGCGATCCATCCTGCTAACTCCAGTTCGAGCAGTTGAGCCACTACCTCTGGCACAGGTTGGCCGGCACGTTCAGCGACGACGTCAACAGGTGTTACCTCATCTCCTACGTTAGCCAGGAGCTCCGGAAATGGCAATGCCACCTCTTCGTGATCTGGCGAATAAATTGATTTTTCAGGTTCATCTGGCAACCATTGCAGCCCATATTGCAAATTTTCCAGAATTTCTTCTGGGGCCGTCACAAGCGTGGCTCCCTGCTGAATAAGCCAATGTGGACCTTCACTTCCCGGACTCCCAATCGGTCCAGGCAACGCAAAAACCTCCCGCCCTTGTTCCAGTGCGCAACGCGCAGTGACCAGTGACCCGCTACGCTGAGCAGCTTCTACAACCAGGACTCCTTTACTTAGACCACTAATAATGCGATTTCGTCGGGGAAAATTGCGCGGCAAAGGAAGCGTATCTAATGGGAACTCAGACACCAGTGCGCCTCCAGCCTCAATCAGTCGTTTAGCCAGACGGACATGCTGTCGTGGATGAATGGTCTCAAGCCCATTTCCCAGCACCGCAATACTCGTGCCCTCTCGGTTTATCGCAGCATTGTGCGCCACACCATCAATCCCCCGGGCCAGGCCGCTGGTGATCGTCACGCCGCATGCTGCAAGCTTTTCACAAAACAGCCGCCCCCAGCGTTCGCCATACCAGGAGTGCTGTCGGCTACCGACGACGGCAACCTGAAACGAGCTAAGGCATATGGGATTTCCTGCAACAAAAAGCACCCCAGGATAATCCTCAATTGCACGGAGCTGTGCCGGATAATGCTCGCTGTCGGCAACCACAAAATGATGGTTGAGCTGTTCAAGCCAGCGCAGCGTTTTTTCCAGCGTCTGATCTGGAAAGGTTAAAAAGCGCCGGGCCTGGCGGGGAGAGAGTCCAGCATGATGAAGTACCACGTTGTTAATACACGGCTGAGTATTGAGCCAGTGGGCAACGCGCACCATCTCATCACCATACAGTTCATTCACTTGTGCTAAACGTAGCCAAATCTCGATTTTGGTCATCCCTGTTCCCCTGCCACAAGCAGTCCTGGCAATCTTTGCGATTGGTCACTGATGCTGTCAATCAGAGGGGGTTTTGTCTAGAATAGAGGTAATAATCTTTTCAACTCCTGAACACAACTCTGGATAACTATGTCAGTTTTGCAAGTGTTACATATTCCGGACGAGCGCCTTCGCAAAGTCGCAAAACCGGTCGAAGAAGTGAATGCAGAAATTCAGCGTATCGTTGATGATATGTTCGAAACGATGTACGCCGAAGAAGGTATCGGTCTGGCAGCAACTCAGGTCGATATTCATCAGCGCATCATTGTTATTGATGTCTCTGAAAATCGCGACGAGCAGTTGGTACTCATTAACCCAGAGCTGCTGGAAAAAGACGGCGAAACAGGTATTGAAGAAGGCTGCCTGTCTATTCCCGAACAGCGTGCGTTAGTACCGCGCGCAGAGAAAGTAAAAATTCGTGCGCTCGATCGCAACGGCAAATCTTTTGAACTGGAAGCCGATGGCCTGCTGGCTATCTGCATTCAACATGAAATGGATCACCTGGTCGGTAAACTGTTTATCGATTATCTGTCTCCGTTGAAGCAACAACGCATTCGTCAGAAAGTTGAAAAACTCGACCGCCTGAACGCCCGAGCTTAAGGACAAGAATCAACGTGTCAGACTCACTACGTATTATTTTTGCGGGTACACCTGACTTTGCAGCGCGTCATCTCGACGCGCTGTTGTCTTCTGGACATAACGTCGTTGGCGTGTTTACCCAACCGGACCGTCCGGCGGGACGCGGTAAAAAGCTGATGCCCAGCCCGGTAAAAGTGCTGGCGGAAGAAAAAGGGATACCGGTTTTCCAACCCGTCTCTCTTCGTCCTCAGGAAAACCAGCAGCTGGTTGCTGATTTACGCGCAGACGTGATGGTAGTGGTAGCATATGGCCTGATACTGCCAAAAGCCGTACTGGAAATGCCGCGTCTGGGTTGTATCAACGTTCACGGTTCCCTGCTTCCACGCTGGCGTGGCGCAGCCCCAATCCAGCGCTCACTGTGGGCAGGCGACGCCGAAACTGGTGTGACCATCATGCAGATGGATGTTGGCCTCGACACCGGTGATATGCTGCTTAAGCTGTCCTGCCCGATAACTGCAGAAGATACCAGCGGTTCGTTATACGATAAGCTGGCAGATTTAGGACCTCAGGGGCTGATTGAAACGCTAAAACAGCTGGCGGCTGGCACCATAAAACCCGTTGTACAAGATGAATCACTGGTTACGCATGCAGAAAAACTCAGCAAAGAAGAGGCCCGTATCGACTGGTCGCTTTCAGCCGCTCAGTTGGAACGCTGCATCCGCGCCTTTAACCCGTGGCCAATGAGCTGGCTTGAAATCGACGGCCAGCCAGTGAAAGTCTGGCAAGCTACGGTTATTACAGCGAACACACAGGTCGCACCAGGCACTATTCTTGAGGCGACAAAACAGGGTATCCAGGTCGCAACGGGCGACGGCATCCTGAATCTCGTCTCTTTGCAACCTGCCGGTAAAAAAGCCATGAGCGCGCAGGATCTGCTTAATTCGCGCCGGGAATGGTTTGTACCCGGTAACCGTCTGGTATGACGGTTCATCTCGTTAAGCCCGGTATCTCCGGGCATTTTTATTTTTGCGCTTATGAAAAAACATCTTAATTTACGCAGTATGGCGGCCCAGGCCGTCGAACAGGTTGTCGAAAAGGGACAATCATTAAGCAACGTGCTGCCCGCCATGCAGCAAAAAGCTGCCGATAAAGACAAAGCACTGTTGCAGGAGCTTTGCTTCGGCGTGTTGCGTACACTCTCCCAACTGGAGTGGATGATCCAGCAGTTGATGGAACGTCCAATGACGGGCAAACAGCGCACCGTTCACTATCTGATCATGGTGGGCTTCTACCAACTGCTGCATACTCGTATTCCACCGCATGCTGCTTTGGCAGAGACCGTAGAAGGCGCGGTCGTTATTAAGCGTCCGCAGCTTAAAGGGCTGATCAACGGCGTGCTGCGCCAGTTTCAGCGCCGTCAGGAAGAGCTGCTGGCTGAATTCTCTCAAAGCGATTTACGTTTCTTACACCCCTCCTGGCTGGTGAAACGTATTAAGACCGCTTATCCGCAGCAGTGGGGAGCCATTCTTGAAGCCAATAACCAGCGACCGCCGATGTGGTTACGTGTCAATCGTAATCATCATACGCGCGATGCCTGGCTGGACCTGCTGACCGAAGCGGGATTAACCGGTTTCCCGCATCCAGATTACCCGGATGCAGTGCGTCTGGAAACGCCAGCTCCTGTGCACGCCCTCCCTGGTTTTGATGAAGGCTGGGTAACCGTCCAGGATGCTTCCGCTCAAGGATGCATAAATTATCTGTTGCCGGAGGACGGTGAACAGATCCTCGACCTATGCTGTGCACCGGGGGGCAAAACCACTCACATTCTGGAAGTTGCTCCGCACGCTAACGTAATGGCTGTCGATGTTGATGAAAAACGCTTATCGCGCGTTTTCGACAATCTAAAACGTCTGGGTATGAAGGCAACCGTAAAACAGGGTGATGGCCGCTATCCACAGCAGTGGTGCGGTGAACAACAGTTTGACCGTATTTTGCTGGACGCTCCGTGTTCTGCCACCGGAGTGATCCGTCGCCATCCGGATATCAAATGGCTGCGTCGCGACCGGGATATTGCTGAACTTGCCCAGTTGCAGGCTGAAATCCTGAATGCAACCTGGCCACATCTTAAACCTGGCGGCACGCTGGTTTATGCAACCTGCTCTATCCTGCCAGAAGAAAACCAACAGCAAATTGCCGCCTTCCTTGCTCGCACGCCAGATGCGGTATTAAGCGTAACCGGTACGCCGGAAAAACCTGGACGTCAGAATTTACCGAGTGCGGAAGATGGTGATGGCTTCTTTTACGCTAAGCTAATCAAAAAGTGATGAGATAACGGGTCGCGACTGATGAAAATTATCATTCTGGGCGCAGGGCAAGTTGGCGGTACGCTGGCTGAAAACCTGGTCGGAGAGAACAACGATATCACGGTAGTCGATACCAATGGTGAGCGCCTACGTAGCCTACAGGACAAGTTTGATCTCCGTGTCGTGCAAGGGCATGGTTCGCATCCCCGCGTTCTACGTGAAGCCGGTGCCGACGATGCCGATATGCTGGTTGCCGTAACCAGCTCAGATGAAACAAATATGGTTGCCTGCCAGGTAGCTTATTCACTGTTTAACACGCCTAATCGTATCGCTCGTATTCGTTCACCGGATTACGTTCGTGATGCGGACAAGCTATTTCAATCTGATGCGGTGCCTATCGATCACCTGATTGCGCCTGAGCAACTGGTTATCGATAGCATTTATCGCCTGATTGAATATCCGGGCGCATTGCAGGTAGTGAATTTTGCCGAAGGAAAAGTCAGCCTGGCCGTGGTGAAAGCCTATTACGGTGGGCCGCTGATTGGTAATGCGCTGTCGACAATGCGTGAGCATATGCCGCACATCGATACCCGCGTTGCGGCGATTTTCCGTCATGACCGACCGATCCGTCCGCAAGGTTCTACCATTGTTGAAGCGGGTGATGAAGTTTTCTTCATCGCGGCCTCGCAGCATATTCGCGCCGTAATGAGCGAATTACAGCGTCTGGAAAAGCCTTACAAACGCATTATGTTAGTGGGCGGTGGGAATATTGGCGCGGGGCTGGCACGGCGACTAGAAAAAGATTACAGCGTCAAACTGATTGAACGTAATCAACAGCGCGCATCCGAGCTTGCAGAGAAACTGCAAAATACGATCGTCTTTTTTGGTGATGCCTCGGATCAAGAGCTGCTGGCGGAAGAACATATCGATCAGGTTGATCTGTTCATTGCGGTAACCAACGATGATGAAGCGAATATCATGTCGGCGATGCTTGCCAAACGGATGGGCGCCAAGAAAGTGATGGTGTTGATCCAACGCAGAGCATACGTCGATCTGGTGCAAGGCAGCGTGATCGATATTGCGATTTCACCGCAGCAGGCAACCATCTCTGCGCTGCTCAGTCATGTGCGTAAAGCGGATATTGTTGGTGTATCTTCACTGCGCCGTGGCGTCGCGGAAGCCATTGAAGCCGTTGCACACGGTGATGAAACAACGTCACGGGTTGTGGGTCGCTCAATTGATGAAATTAAACTTCCACCAGGAACCATTATTGGCGCCGTTGTGCGTGGTAACGATGTGATGATTGCCAATGATAACCTGCGTATTGAACAGGGCGATCACGTAATTATGTTCCTGACAGATAAAAAGTTTATTACCGACGTCGAGCGACTATTCCAGCCAAGTCCGTTCTTCCTGTAATAATTTGGGCGCTGAAACTGCGCCTAAATTATTTCCCTCTATTTTTCATGGTTTAATAAATTTCTATTTAGGCAATACATAAATGGAAATTGCCTAAACATTTGTTAAACTTATAAACGTCAGCTGCATAGGGAGAATAAGATGAGCATTATTAAAGAATTTCGCGAATTCGCGATGCGCGGGAATGTTGTCGATTTGGCAGTGGGTGTCATTATTGGTGCGGCATTTGGGAAGATTGTTTCATCACTGGTTGCCGATATCATCATGCCGCCGCTGGGGTTGTTAATTGGTGGAATTGATTTTAAACAGTTTGCTTTAACACTACGTGATGCACAGGGAGATATCCCTGCAGTCGTTATGCATTACGGTGTATTTATTCAGAATATCTTTGATTTCGTTATTGTTGCGTTTGCTATCTTTATGGCAATCAAGCTGATCAACAAACTGAACCGTAAAAAAGCGGAAGAGCCAGCAGCACCGCCAGCGCCATCGAAAGAAGAAGTATTGCTGAGTGAAATTCGTGACCTGCTGAAAGAACAGAATAACCGCTCTTAAGCACTCACTGAAACAAGAAGGCCAGTGGTAAAAAAGTGAATGACTTTCTTGCCACTGGCCTCCCAGTTACCCCGATTACCATGTTTACCTTTACGTAGATAACTTCCTTTCCCTTTCTTATTTTTCTCAACGCGCTGCCTGAACAGTGGGTCATGTAGAAGCGCCTCAATGGCGTTATCTTTTATCTGCCCTTTAGTGTGCTGATAACGACTCATAATACCTCCGGTTGTCGTAATTTACGCCGCGAGTGTAGACCTGACCGTTCAATAAATCAACAGCCTGATGGTGATCCACTGGCGCCTTGCTCAAGTGCTTCAAGGATAGAGCAGTACACGCTGCTGTGTGCCTTGCCACAACACGCGTCATTCAATCGCTGCAGCGACCGTTGCATCGCCTGAAGCTCAGCTATTCTCGCTTCCACTTCCTGCAATCTTTCCTGGACGATCCCTTTTGATTCCTGGCAGGTATGGTGTTCGGGATCGATGCGGATCGAAAGCAGTTCGCGGATCGATTCCAGAGTGAAACCAAGCTGACGGGCATAGCGAATAAACTTTAGACGCTGAAGATCGCTTTCCGTATAGAGACGAAACCCGCCTTCTGTACGTATTTCATGTTCCATCATCTGCTGCTTTTCATAGTAGCGGATAGTATCAGGCGTCACGTCAGCCAGTTTCGCTAATTCACCAATACGGTACATGCTATCTCCGCTATTCGTCGTTGATCTTCTGTAGCAGCTTATCTGCGTATTCACCGTGTAAAAACTCGGTGCTGAGTCCAGCCTGCCGTAGTTTCAGTTCCAGTAGTGACAGTCTTCGACTCACTTCCTGATAATGGGGATCATCTTTGCGGATCCCTGCAAGTATTTCAAGCAGCTGTATTGCCTCTCTGCGCTGCTCTAGCTCAGGAGGAAGACATCCCGCATTTTTTAATAAACGGAATCCGGCTCGAAGTTCAGGCGGAATGTGGGAATCATCGTCAAGAACCAACGGTTCTCCAGTACCATGCAAACCATCAAACTCACCTTTAGACTGTGCATCAATAATATGGCGCTCTGCCCACTGGTCCAGTAACCACATACAACACTCCAGTGATGAACAAAAAGAGTACAGATATTGTAGGTAAGTGGGGATATGACGGATATAAAAAAACCCGCCGAGGCGGGTTTTTTTACGTTACTACAGATTACTCTGCAGCAGCTTCTGTTTTCTCTGAACGATCAACCAGCTCGATGTATGCCATCGGCGCGTTGTCGCCTGCACGGAAGCCACACTTCAGAATGCGAGTGTAACCACCGGCGCGGCTCGCGAAACGCGGGCCCAGTTCGTTAAACAGTTTTGCCACGATCTCGTTATCACGAGTGCGGGCGAATGCCAGACGACGATTAGCTACGCTATCAGTCTTGGCAAGAGTAATCAGCGGCTCAACTACGCGACGCAGCTCTTTCGCTTTCGGCAGAGTCGTCTTGATGATTTCATGACGAACCAGTGAACCTGCCATATTGCGGAACATAGCCTGGCGATGGCTGCTGTTGCGGTTCAGTTGACGACCACTCTTACGATGGCGCATGACCTTATCCTTCTCAGTAAAACCTTAACCTGTGATCCGGTTACTCGTCAGCGATGCTTGCCGGTGGCCAGTTTTCCAGGCGCATGCCCAGAGACAGTCCACGGGAAGCCAGCACGTCTTTAATCTCAGTAAGAGATTTTTTACCAAGGTTAGGCGTCTTAAGAAGCTCAACCTCAGTACGCTGTACCAGATCACCGATATAGTGGATAGCTTCTGCTTTGAGGCAGTTAGCAGAGCGGACAGTCAATTCCAGATCGTCAACAGGGCGCAGCAGGATCGGATCGAATTCTGGTTTCTCTTCTTTAACTTCCGGCTGACGTACATCACGTAAGTCAACGAAAGCTTCAAGTTGTTCAGCCAGAATGGTTGCCGCACGACGAATCGCCTCTTCAGGATCGATTGTACCGTTGGTTTCCATTTCGATGACCAGCTTGTCCAGGTCGGTACGCTGTTCTACACGCGCTGCTTCAACATTGTAGGCAATACGCTCTACAGGGCTGTAGCATGCGTCGACCAGCAGACGGCCGATTGGGCGCTCATCTTCTTCCGAATGAATTCGGGTAGAAGCCGGCACATAACCACGACCGCGCTGAACTTTGATACGCATGCTAATAGATGCATTCTCATCGGTCAGGTGGCAGATCACGTGCTGTGGCTTGACGATTTCGACATCACCATCATGGGTAATGTCGGCTGCAGTCACAGGGCCAATGCCAGATTTATTCAAGGTAAGAATAACGTCATCTTTACCCTGAACTCTCACCGCCAGCCCTTTCAGGTTGAGCAGGATTTCCAGGATATCTTCCTGAACGCCTTCTTTGGTGCTGTACTCATGTAGTACACCATCAATCTCAACCTCGGTCACCGCGCAACCCGGCATCGATGAGAGCAGAATACGGCGCAGTGCGTTACCCAAAGTATGGCCAAAGCCACGCTCTAAAGGCTCAAGGGTCACCTTGGCGTGCGTCGAACTCACTTGCTCGATATCTACCAGGCGCGGTTTTAGAAACTCTGTCACAGAACCCTGCATTGTGTCCTCTCTTTGGTACTAAGCTTTACTTGGAGTAAAGCTCGACGATCAGGTGTTCGTTAATGTCCGCAGACAGATCAGAACGCTCCGGCTTACGCTTGAACGTACCTTCCATCTTGCCAGCATCAACTTCCAGCCAGGTTGGCTTTTCACGCTGCTCAGCCAGCTCCAGAGCGGCTTTCACGCGAGACTGCTTCTTCGCTTTCTCACGAATGCTAACAACGTCATTCGGACTAACCTGATAAGAAGCGATGTTAACAACACGACCGTTTACCATAATTGCTTTATGGCTGACCAGCTGACGTGCTTCTGCACGAGTGGCACCGAAGCCCATACGGTATACAACGTTGTCCAGACGACCTTCCAGCAGACCCAACAGGTTTTCACCGGTGTTGCCTTTCAGACGTGCTGCTTCTTTGTAGTAGTTACGGAACTGACGCTCCAGCACACCGTAGATACGGCGAACTTTTTGCTTTTCACGCAACTGCACACCATAGTCAGACAGACGCGGTTTACGCGCACCGTGCTGGCCAGGAGCTTGTTCAATTTTACACTTGGTATCGATCGCGCGAACGCCAGACTTAAGGAATAAGTCAGTGCCCTCACGACGGCTCAGCTTGAGCTTAGGACCCAAATATCTTGCCATTTTCTTTCTCCAACAATCCTAGAAACGACAGCGTTATACGCGACGTTTTTTCGGCGGACGACAACCGTTATGAGGGATCGGAGTCACATCAGTAATATTAGTGATGCGGAAACCAGCGGCGTTCAGAGCACGAACAGTAGATTCGCGACCTGGACCCGGTCCTTTGACCATAACTTCCAGATTCTTGATACCGTATTCTTTTACGGCTTCAGCGCAACGCTCTGCTGCAACCTGAGCTGCAAACGGAGTGGATTTGCGAGAACCACGGAAACCGGAACCACCGGCTGTTGCCCAACCCAGTGCGTTACCCTGACGATCAGTAATGGTAACGATGGTGTTGTTAAAAGAAGCATGGATATGAGCCACGCCGTCAGAGACTTGTTTTCTTACACGTTTACGTGCACGAATTGGTGCCTTTGCCATTATTCAATCACCCCGATTATTTCTTGATCGGTTTGCGCGGACCCTTACGGGTACGTGCGTTGGTCTTGGTACGCTGACCGCGAACCGGGAGACCACGACGATGACGCAAACCGCGATAGCAACCAAGGTCCATAAGGCGCTTGATGCTCATGCTAACTTCACGGCGCAGATCACCTTCAACGACAAATTTGGCAACTTCGTCACGCAGCGTGTCGATTTGTTCTTCAGACAGCTCACTGATCTTAACATCTTCAGCGATACCCGCGGCAGCCAGAATGGCTTTAGAACGGGTCTTGCCGACGCCGTAGATCGAAGTTAATGCGATCACAGCATGTTTCTGATCAGGAATGTTAATGCCTGCTATACGGGCCACTATGCACTCCTACTATTTAATATGTACGCACCATGCTGAAAAGCCCGTTTTCAGGATACTCAAATGGAAACGCACAGACATACAAAAGATTGGCTGGCTAATCTAGCCAGCTCAACCCAACTTTGCAAGAAAAATATGCGAATAAATCAGCCTTGGCGCTGTTTATGCTTCGGCTCGGCACTGCAAATCACACGGATGACACCATCACGCTTAACGATTTTGCAGTTACGGCATAATTTCTTGACGGAAGCACGAACTTTCATTTTTACTCTCCGTAACTTCTCGGGCGACTGTTAACGGCCGTAGCCTTTCAGATTCGCCTTCTTCAATGCAGACTCGTACTGACTTGACATCATCAGAGTTTGCACTTGAGCCATAAAGTCCATAATCACGACAACAACGATAAGCAGTGAGGTCCCACCGAAGTAGAACGGTACTTTCATTGCATCACGCATGAACTCCGGGATCAGGCAGATAAAGGTAATGTAGAGCGCACCAACCAGAGTCAGGCGGGTCATTACTTTATCGATATACTTCGCCGTTTGCTCTCCCGGACGAATTCCTGGTACAAATGCACCGGACTTCTTCAGGTTATCTGCTGTTTCACGCGGGTTGAAAACCAACGCCGTGTAGAAGAAACAGAAGAATATGATTGCAGACGCATAGAGTAACACATAAAGCGGTTGCCCAGGCTGCAAATACAGCGAAATTGTTGTCAGCCAGTTCCAACCAGTCCCGCCCCCGAACCATGACGCGATGGTCGCTGGGAACAGAATAATACTGGAAGCGAAGATTGCCGGGATTACCCCCGCCATATTCACTTTCAGCGGTAAATGTGTGCTCTGTGCAGCATAGACACGACGACCTTGCTGACGTTTCGCGTAGTTTACCACAATGCGGCGTTGACCACGCTCAACAAATACAACAAAGAACGTCACTGCAAATACTAATACTGCAACCAACAGCAACACGAGGAAGTGCAGGTCGCCTTGACGCGCTTGCTCGATAGTATGGGCAATGGCTGGCGGGAGTCCCGCGACAATACCGGCGAAGATAATGATTGAGATACCGTTGCCGATACCACGTTCAGTAATCTGTTCGCCCAACCACATCAGGAACATCGTCCCTGTAACCAGACTTACAACAGCGGTGAAATAGAATGCAAAGCCTGGATTCATTACCAGGCCCTGCATACCAGGCATATTCGGCAGACCGGTAGCAATACCGATCGACTGGAATATTGCCAGCACCAGAGTACCGTAGCGGGTGTACTGGCTGATCTTACGACGACCAGACTCCCCTTCTTTCTTAATTTCTGCCAGCGTTGGATGAACCACCGTCAGCAGCTGGATAATAATCGACGCCGAAATATACGGCATGATCCCCAGAGCAAAGATAGAAGCACGGCTGAGAGCACCACCAGAGAACATGTTAAACATTTCAATGATGGTGCCTCGCTGTTGCTCAAGCAGTTTGGCAAGTACAGCGGCATCAATACCAGGGATCGGAATGAAAGAGCCAATACGGAACACAATCAGCGCGCCGATTACAAACAGCAGTCTGCGTTTCAGCTCGCCTAAGCCACCTTTGGCACTTTGAAAATCTAATCCCGGTTGTTTAGCCATCTGCTACTTATTCCTCGATTTTACCGCCAGCAGCTTCGATAGCAGCACGAGCGCCTTTAGTAACACGCAGGCCACGAACAGTTACCGGAGTAGTGACTTCACCAGCCAGAATCACTTTCGCGAACTCGATCTGGATACCGATAATGTTAGCTGCTTTCAGCGTGTTCAGGTCTACAACACCGCCTTCAACTTTAGCCAGGTCAGACAGACGAACTTCGGCTGTAATCGCTGCTTTACGTGAAGTGAAGCCGAATTTCGGCAGACGACGGTACAGAGGCATCTGACCACCCTCGAAACCGCGACGTACGCCACCGCCAGAACGAGACTTCTGACCTTTGTGACCACGACCACCGGTTTTACCGAGGCCAGAACCGATACCACGACCCAGGCGGCGAGCCGCTTTTTTAGAGCCTTCGGCCGGAGACAGAGTATTTAAACGCATCTCTTACTCCTCAACTTTAACCATGAAGGAAACCGCGTTGACCATACCACGAACAGCAGGAGTATCCTCGCGCTCTACGGTGTGACCAATACGACGCAGACCCAGGCCAAGCAGCGTTGCCTTATGTTTCGGCAGACGACCGATTGCACTGCGGGTTTGAGTAATTTTAATAGTCTTTGCCATGGTTTATTTCCCCAGAATTTCTTCAACGGATTTACCACGCTTGGCAGCGACCATTTCCGGAGATTTCATATTTTCCAGGCCATCGATAGTTGCACGAACCACGTTAATCGGGTTAGTAGAACCATAGGCTTTAGCCAGAACGTTACGAACTCCAGCGACTTCCAGAACGGCGCGCATTGCACCACCGGCGATGATACCGGTACCTTCGGAAGCCGGCTGCATGAATACACGAGAACCCGTGTGAGTACCCTTAACCGGGTGCTGCAGGGTGCCGTGGTTCAGCGCGACGTTAATC
This sequence comes from Citrobacter sp. 21OH12SH02A-Citro, assembly GCF_027919895.1. Lineage (NCBI taxonomy): Bacteria > Pseudomonadati > Pseudomonadota > Gammaproteobacteria > Enterobacterales > Enterobacteriaceae > Citrobacter > Citrobacter sp. 21OH12SH02A-Citro. The sequence goes on along the minus strand of NZ_CP114801.1, from coordinate 433,476 downwards.
ATATTGCGACGGGCTTTTTCCATCGCTTTCTGGATCGCTGCTGGAACTTCACGCGCTTTACCGTAACCAAAACCAACGCGACCGTTACCATCACCAACTACAGTCAGAGCTGTGAAGGAGAAAATACGACCACCTTTAACGGTTTTAGATACGCGGTTAACCGCGATCAGCTTTTCCTGCAGTTCGCCAGCTTGTTTTTCGATGTGAGCCATCTTACACCTCTACCTTAGAACTGAAGGCCAGCTTCACGGGCAGCATCTGCCAGTGCCTGGACACGACCATGATATTGGAACCCGGAACGGTCAAAAGAAACATCTTTGATGCCTTTTTCCAGAGCGCGTTCAGCAACAGCTTTACCTACAGCTGCAGCAGCGTCTTTGTTACCGGTGTACTTCAATTGTTCAGCGATAGCTTTTTCTACAGTAGAAGCAGCTACCAGAACTTCAGAACCGTTCGGTGCAATTACCTGTGCGTAAATATGACGCGGGGTACGATGTACCACCAGGCGAGTTGCGCCCAGCTCCTGGAGCTTGCGGCGTGCGCGGGTCGCACGACGGATACGAGCAGATTTCTTATCCATAGTGTTACCTTACTTCTTCTTAGCCTCTTTGGTACGCACGACTTCGTCGGCGTAACGAACACCCTTGCCTTTATAAGGCTCAGGACGACGGTAGGCGCGCAGATCTGCTGCAACCTGACCGATCAGCTGTTTATCAGCGCCTTTCAGCACGATTTCAGTCTGAGACGGACATTCTGCAGTAATACCCGCAGGCAGCTGATGGTCAACAGGGTGAGAGAAACCTAAAGCCAGGTTTACTACATTCCCTTTAACCGCTGCACGATAACCTACACCAACCAGCTGTAGCTTCTTAGTGAAGCCTTCGGTAACACCGACAACCATTGCATTCAGCAGGGCACGCGCGGTACCAGCCTGAGCCCATCCATCTGCGTAACCATCACGCGGACCGAAGGTCAGTGCATTATCTGCATGATTTACTGCAACAGCATCGTTGAGAGTACGAGTCAGCTCGCCGTTTTTACCTTTGATCGTAATAACCTGACCGTTGATTTTTACATCAACGCCGGCAGGAATAACGACCGGTGCTTTAGCAACACGAGACATTTTTTCCTCCGATTAGGCTACGTAGCAGATAATTTCGCCACCAAGACCAGCCTGGCGCGCTGCACGATCAGTCATAACACCTTTAGAGGTAGAAACAACTGCGATACCCATGCCAGCCATAACTTTCGGCAGCTCGTCTTTACGCTTATAAATGCGCAGACCTGGGCGACTGACACGCTGAATGCTTTCTACAACAGCTTTACCCTGGAAATACTTAAGAGTAAGTTCCAGTTCCGGCTTGGTGTCGCCTTCAACTTTAAAATCTTCAATAAAACCTTCTTCCTTCAGCACGTTGGCAATTGCCACTTTCAGCTTGGAGGAAGGCATGGTGACCGCAGCTTTATTCGCGGCCTGACCGTTACGGATACGGGTCAGCATATCCGCGATCGGATCTTGCATGCTCATCTGTCTTTACTCCCGTGATTCAATTGGTAATTACCAGCTAGCCTTTTTCAAGCCTGGTACTTCACCGCGCATAGCGGCTTCACGCAGTTTGATACGGCTCAACCCGAACTTGCCCACATAGCCATGCGGACGACCTGTTTGACGGCAGCGGTTACGCTGACGGGACGGGCTGGAATCACGCGGCAGAGACTGCAGCTTGAGAACTGCGTTCCAACGATCTTCGTCGGTCGCGTTCACATCAGAGATAATAGCTTTCAGTTCAGCGCGTTTTGCGAAGTACTTATCAGCTAAAGCTACGCGCTTTACTTCGCGTGCTTTCATTGATTGCTTAGCCATTCAGTAACCCTACCTTACTTGCGGAACGGGAAGTCAAAGGCAGCCAGCAGAGCACGGCCTTCTTCATCAGATTTCGCAGTAGTGGTAATGGTAATATCCAAACCACGCACGCGGTCGACTTTATCGTAGTCGATTTCTGGGAAGATGATCTGCTCACGGACACCCATGCTGTAGTTACCACGACCGTCGAAAGACTTAGCGGACAAGCCACGGAAGTCACGGATACGTGGAACAGCAATAGTGATCAGGCGCTCAAAGAACTCCCACATGCGTTCGCCACGCAGAGTTACTTTACAGCCGATCGGATAGCCCTGACGGATTTTGAAGCCTGCAACTGATTTGCGTGCTTTGGTGATCAGCGGTTTTTGACCGGAGATTGCTGTCAGGTCAGCTGCTGCGTTATCCAGCAGTTTCTTGTCAGCGATCGCTTCACCAACACCCATGTTCAGGGTGATCTTCTCGACCCGAGGGACTTGCATGACAGAATTGTAGTTAAACTCAGTCATGAGTTTAGCGACTACTTCGTCTTTGTAGTAATCATGCAGTTTCGCCATCGTACTACTCCAAATTACTTGATAGTTTCGCTGTTAGATTTAAAGAAACGGACTTTTTTGCCGTCTTCGAATCTAAAGCCTACACGGTCAGCCTTGCCGGTTGCCGCGTTGAAGATAGCAAGGTTAGAGATCTGAATAGCTGCTTCTTTCTCTACAATGCCGCCTGGTTGGTTCAGGGCCGGAACCGGCTTCTGATGTTTCTTAACCAGGTTGATACCTTCAACAATGACCTTGCCGGAAGACAGGACATTCTTAACTTTACCGCGTTTACCTTTATCTTTACCGGTTAACACGATAACTTCGTCATCACGACGGATCTTCGCTGCCATGATTCGCTCCTTAGAGTACTTCTGGTGCCAGAGAGATAATTTTCATGAACTTCTCGTTACGAAGTTCACGAGTTACCGGCCCAAAAATACGCGTACCGATAGGTTGCTCGCTGTTATTGTTTAAAATAACGCATGCATTACCATCGAAGCGAATGACAGAACCGTCCGGGCGACGAACACCCTTCTTGGTGCGCACCACTACCGCCTTCAGCACATCACCTTTTTTGACCTTACCACGCGGAATTGCTTCCTTGATGGTGATCTTGATGATATCGCCGACGCCTGCGTAGCGACGGTGCGAGCCACCCAGAACCTTGATACACATTACGCGACGTGCACCGGAGTTGTCGGCGACGTTCAGCATAGTCTGTTCTTGGATCATTTTAGTGCTCCGCTAATGTCAACTACTACTGAGACCCGAAAATCAGGTCGTTAAAAAAGCCCCATATCGGGGGCGCGGCATTATAACACCGCTTCAACGATATGGGTAGAAAAAATAAACGGCTCATCGCTGAGCCGTTTATTCGTTGAGAATGCCTACTGTATTACAGAACGGCTTTCTCTACAACGCGAACCAGCGTCCAGGACTTAGTCTTGGACAGCGGACGGCATTCGCGGATTTCAACCACGTCACCAGTACCGCATTCGTTGTTCTCGTCATGTACGTGCAGTTTGGTCGTACGCTTAATGAATTTACCGTAGATCGGGTGTTTCACAAAACGTTCGATAGCAACAACGATGGATTTCTCCATTTTATCGCTAACAACGCGACCTTGCAGAGTACGGATTTTATCGGTCATTACGCACCCGCCTTCTCAGTCAGTAAAGTCTTAACGCGTGCGACATCACGACGCACTTGCTTCAACAGGTGAGACTGTTGCAGCTGGCCACTTGCAGCCTGCATACGCAGGTTGAACTGCTCACGCAGCAGATTCAGCAGCTCGGTGTTCAGCTCTTCAACACTCTTCTCACGCAGCTCTTTTGCTTTCATTACATCACCGTCTTAGTTACAAAGGTGGTTTTAATCGGCAGTTTCGCTGCTGCCAGCTTGAATGCTTCACGGGCCAGCTCTTCCGGTACGCCGTCCATTTCATACAGGACTTTACCCGGCTGAATCAAGGCAACCCAATACTCCACGTTACCTTTACCTTTACCCATACGCACTGCCAGCGGCTTTTCAGTGATCGGTTTGTCCGGGAATACACGGATCCAGATCTTACCTTGACGCTTAACTGCACGGGTCATAGCACGACGTGCTGCTTCGATCTGACGGGCAGTCAGACGACCACGGCCAACAGCTTTCAGACCGAAGCTGCCGAAGCTAACATCCGTACCCTGCGCCAGACCGCGGTTACGGCCTTTGTGCATTTTACGGAATTTTGTACGCTTTGGTTGTAACATCAGCGACGCTCCTTATTTACGGCCTTTACGCTGCTGCTTTTTAGGTTGCGCAGCCGGTTTTTCCGGTTGTTCAACAGCAGCCATACCACCCAGGATCTCGCCTTTGAAGATCCACACTTTAACGCCGATTACACCGTAAGTGGTGTGCGCTTCAGAGGTGTTGTAGTCGATGTCAGCACGCAGAGTGTGCAGAGGTACGCGACCTTCGCGGTACCATTCGGTACGTGCGATTTCCGCGCCGCCCAGACGGCCGCTAACTTCAACTTTAATACCTTTAGCGCCCAGACGCATTGCGTTCTGTACAGCACGCTTCATAGCACGACGGAACATAACACGACGTTCCAGCTGAGAAGTGATGCTGTCAGCAACCAATTTTGCATCCAGTTCAGGTTTACGCACTTCGGCGATATTGATCTGAGCAGGAACGCCAGCAATATCCGCTACGACTTTGCGCAGTTTTTCTACGTCTTCACCTTTCTTACCGATAACGATACCCGGGCGAGCGGTGTGAATGGTCACACGGATGCTCTTAGCCGGACGCTCGATAACGATACGAGATACAGACGCTTTAGCCAGTTCCTTAGTCAGGTACTGACGTACTTTAAAATCGCTGTCCAGGTTGTCAGCGAATTCTTTGGTGTTCGCAAACCAGGTTGAGTTCCATGGTTTTACAATACCCAGGCGAATACCATTAGGATGTACTTTCTGACCCATTGCTAGTCTCCAGAGTCTCAGCGATCGGACACAACCACAGTAATGTGGCTGGTGCGCTTCAGGATGCGATCTGCACGACCTTTTGCACGCGGCATAATGCGCTTCATGCTCGGGCCTTCGTCTACGAAAATTTTCGTAACTTTCAGATCGTCAATGTCAGCGCCATCGTTGTGTTCAGCGTTAGCAATGGCAGATTCCAGGACTTTCTTGACCAGTACAGCCGCTTTCTTATTGGTGTAGGTCAGAATATCCAGAGCCTGCGACACTTTCTTACCGCGAATCAGGTCTGCAACAAGGCGAACCTTCTGAGCAGAAGAACGAGCATGGCGATGTTGAGCTAAAGTTTCCATCTCTTCCTCCTACCTTATTTCTTCTTCGCTTTTTTATCAGCAGCATGGCCGCGATAAGTACGAGTCGGTGCGAATTCACCCAGTTTGTGACCGACCATTTCGTCGGAAACAAATACCGGAACGTGCTGACGACCATTATGGACAGCGATGGTCAAACCGATCATGTTAGGAAAGATCGTTGAACGACGGGACCAAGTGCGCAGGGGCTTCTTGTCTCCGCTTTCCACCGCTTTCTCTACCTTCTTCAGCAAGTGCAGGTCAATAAAAGGACCTTTCTTGAGAGAACGTGGCATGGCTTATCCTCTAAAATTATTTGCTACGGCGACGTACGATGAATTTATCAGTACGCTTGTTGCTGCGGGTCTTCTTACCTTTGGTCTGAACGCCCCACGGAGTTACCGGGTGCTTACCAAAGTTACGACCTTCACCACCACCATGTGGGTGGTCGACTGGGTTCATCGCAGTACCGCGAACGGTAGGACGAACACCACGCCAGCGTGCAGCACCTGCTTTACCCAGAACGCGCAGCATATGCTCAGCATTGCCAACTTCGCCCAGAGTTGCACGGCAGTCTGCTTCGACTTTACGCATTTCACCAGAACGCAGACGCAGGGTGACATAAGCACCATCACGAGCAACGATCTGAACGTAAGTACCAGCGGAACGTGCCAGCTGACCGCCTTTACCTGGTTTCATTTCTACGTTATGAACGGTAGAACCAACCGGGATATTGCGCATCGGCAGGGTGTTACCTGCTTTGATTGCAGCATCAACGCCAGATTGAACCTGGTCGCCAGCTTTCAGGCCTTTAGGGGCCAGGATGTAACGGCGTTCACCGTCTTTGTACAGAACCAGCGCGATGTTCGCGGAGCGGTTCGGATCGTACTCAAGACGTTCAACAACTGCCGGGATACCGTCTTTGTTACGTTTGAAGTCAACAATACGATAAGCCTGCTTGTGACCACCACCGATGTGACGAGTGGTGATGCGGCCATTGTTGTTACGACCACCGGATTTGCTGTTTTTTTCAACCAGCGGAGCAAAAGGTTTGCCCTTGTGCAGCTCTGGGTTGACCACTTTAACAACGTGGCGACGACCCGGAGATGTCGGTTTACATTTAACAACTGCCATTGTATTACTCCTCCGACTTACTCAGCGCCGCCGACGAAGTCCAGATTCTGGCCTTCCTTCAGGGTGACGTAAGCTTTTTTCCAGTCGCTACGACGACCGATACGCTGTCCGTGACGTTTAACTTTCCCTTTAACTACCAGGGTGTTAACGACTTCGACTTCGACTTCAAACAGTTTCTGCACAGCAGCTTTGATTTCTGCTTTGGTCGCGTCTTTAGCAACTTTGAGAACGATGGTGTTAGTTTTTTCCATCGCAGTAGACGCTTTTTCAGAAACGTGCGGTGCGCGCAGCACTTTCAGCAGACGTTCTTCACGAATCATGCCAGCATCTCCTCAACTTGCTTAACAGCATCAGCAGTCATTACGACTTTGTCGAAGGCGATCAGGCTAACCGGGTCGATACCAGTTGCATCGCGTACGTCAACCTTATGCAGGTTGCGCGCAGCCAGGAACAGGTTTTCGTCCAGCTCACCGGTGATGATCAGCACATCTTCCAGAGCCATGTCTTTCAGTTTCTGTGCCAGCAGCTTAGTTTTAGGCGCTTCTACAGAGAATGATTCGACAACGATCAGACGATCCTGACGTACCAGTTCGGACAGAATGCTTTTCAGCGCGCCGCGGTACATCTTTTTGTTAACTTTTTGACTGTGGTCCTGTGGACGAGCAGCGAAGGTCACGCCACCTGAACGCCAGATCGGGCTCTTGATAGAACCTGAACGCGCACGGCCGGTACCTTTCTGGCGCCACGGCTTTTTGCCTGAACCAGTTACTTCAGCACGAGTCTTCTGAGCACGAGTACCCTGACGAGCACCAGCTGCATAAGCAACAACAACCTGGTGAACCAGCGCTTCGTTGAAATCACGACCGAAGGTAGTTTCGGAAACAGTCAGCGCGCTCTGCGCGTCTTTCAATACTAATTCCATTGCTATCCCCTTACGCCTTCACAGCTGGTTTAACGATCAGGTCGCAACCGGTCGCACCCGGAACACCACCTTTAACCAGCAGCAGGTTGCGCTCAGCGTCAACACGTACTACGTCCAGGCTCTGAACGGTTACACGTTCGTTGCCCAGCTGACCTGCCATTTTCTTGCCTTTGAACACTTTGCCCGGAGTCTGGTTCTGACCGATAGAACCCGGAACGCGGTGGGACAAGGAGTTACCGTGAGTAGCGTCCTGGGTACGGAAGTTCCAGCGCTTAACGGTACCAGCGAAACCTTTACCTTTAGAGGTACCGGTTACGTCAACTTTTTTAACGTCAGCAAACAGTTCAACGCTAATGTTCTGACCAACGGTGTATTCTTCACCATCTGCCAGACGGAACTCCCACAGGCCGCGGCCAGCTTCTACGCCAGCTTTAGCAAAGTGACCAGCTTCCGGCTTAGTTACGCGGTTAGCTTTTTTAGCACCGGTGGTAACCTGAACAGCGCGATAGCCATCGTTAGCCAGATCTTTAACCTGAGTAACGCGGTTTGCTTCAACTTCGATAACGGTTACTGGGATAGATACGCCATCTTCAGTGAAGATGCGGGTCATACCCACTTTTTTACCGACTAAACCAATCATTGTATCAACCTCTCAATCGCTCGATGACCTGATTAACCCAGGCTGATCTGCACGTCTACACCGGCAGCCAGGTCCAGACGCATCAGAGCATCAACGGTTTTTTCAGTTGGCTCAACGATGTCAACCAGACGCTTGTGAGTACGGATCTCGTACTGATCACGCGCGTCTTTGTTGACGTGCGGGGAGATCAGAACGGTGAAACGCTCTTTGCGGGTCGGCAGCGGGATCGGACCACGAACCTGCGCACCAGTGCGCTTGGCAGTCTCGACGATTTCCGCGGTTGATTGATCGATCAGACGATGATCAAACGCTTTCAAACGGATACGGATTCTTTGGTTCTGCATGAGACCAGAGCTCCAATTATTTTATAGACGAAATAGTTACTCCTCAAACCCATTACGATTGATGGGAGAGTGTAACCGTTCTTACGTAGCCCCCTGATTGGGAGCGTTGTTGACGGTAAACCGCCACAGTTCATATCGAACTACCCGTCAGATTTGACAGGCTGGCGTATTATACGTATAGCCGGTACGGATGCAAGTGATTATGGCTATTTGCCATCGATTTCTCTCAGCGCTTGTTGCACACGTGAGCGCAATACTTCGCCATCCGGCACTTCCTGCCCGGACGCTTCATCATAGGGTATCTCTTCCAGCATACTGTCACCCTCTTCGTTCTGGGTGGGTAAATCGATGCGTATCGGCAGAGGTTTCCGCTTAAAAATGTAATGCACATCCGAGAGTCGATACGCCTGAGAATCGGGCACTCCCTGCGTGGTGGTTGTCGGATGGCGCACCAACCAGACATAATGTCCATAGTAGCCGCACATTAGCATCAGGCTGACCCACAACAGCCAGCAACAGGAATGCAGCGCCTGCCGCCAGCGGCAACTCAACACTGTTTTCGCATCAATGGGTTGATAGATGTGCATCATCACATACGCTCCTTAGATGACACATGTGTGAGCACAGGTGCCGCCTCATTGATTAATACCGGCGCGTCTCCAAGACTCTGACGTAGCCTTATCAGCGTCTCTTTTCCCGGCTTACCATCCACAGGCAAATTCTCCCGCTGCTGGAATGCTTTGACCTTTTCGATTAACCATGGCGTCCATGAGCCTGATTTATCGCCGGGAACGCCCAGTGCGCGGCTCAGCATCGTATCAAACCAGATGATGGTTTCCGCCGGACTCTTTTCACCGATCTGCATTTTCCTGTCAGGCGTTAAATTGAGCATCAGGGTATAATTTCCCTGCCAGTGCTTCGCCAGCCACTCCTGACTGACGATCCAGGTTTTATTATCAATGATAAGATCCAGCTCGTTTCCTGATACACGCATCACAACACCGTAGACCGGTTGTTTATCGATATTCAAATGCGCGATCCACGGCAACCCGCGCCTGATGAGGTTATCTAAACGTTCCTTGCCGCTTTCGCACACCAACTCAGCGCGATCGGCCTGGTCACACCATGCCTCGTCATGCGCTGTGTCGAATCCCCAGACGCTGAATAATTGCTGCATGGCGTCGCGTAATCCTCCCCGTGCATCGCTAATATCCGGCAGGTTTTCCTTTTTTTGCGTCATCGCCACCGTTAACCCGGCAGGCACAGGAAGTTGAAGGGGAAAAACATCGACCGCCAGCCAACCGAACGTCAAAGCCAGCGCAGCGTAAAGTCCGGGCAATATTCCCTTGCGCAATACGCAAGAGCGGAGAGTAAATGTTTCCAGCAACAATTTTTCCTGTTGAGCGGTTAACACATCCGCTTGCCTGTCCGTTGCCATTTTTCTCGCCGCCCGGGCGATGCGCCTCAGCAACGCCAGGTTTCCCTGCACTGCCCGAACCGCTTTGCGCACAAATTCATGACGCATGCGCACAGGCTCGCCATCCGCCTCACGCAGTTGCTGTTGGTGCATAAAATCAAGATATTCATCGTCCGTCGGCGCAGCGATGATCGCCGACAGCGTAATACGCCGTTTAAGTCGTCGGTTACGCCTGAGCGCTTCGCCCCCCACCAGTAGCAAGCTGGCGCCAGCGTCAAATGAAGCCGCCAGATGACGGAAATTATCGACAAATGCCGGAAGATGTCTGGCGAGTGCGTCAGCATTATCAATGACAATTATTATTGGTTGCGCTGCCGGACTAAGGGCAGGCATCAGCGTTGACCAGAAACGGCTAATTCTCACATCTCGCCAGTCTGGCTGGAGTTTTCCGTGCGTACACGCCGTGTGTGTCAATTGACAGAAACCAGATAAACCGGTGGCGGTAAACACCACTACCCTGCCGGGAAAATCCTTACCTAACTGATAAATAAGCGTCGATTTACCACACCCCGGTTTGCCGCATAATACGCCCACATCGCCAGCGCCCAGCTCATGAATAAAGATATTCTTGATAAGGGTATGTTGCGAAAAAGAGTAAATTGCATACGGTAATTCGCGTTCAGTCATCGATAAGTTCCAGTAATTGATGCGGGTATTTAACTTATTATATGCCAGGTAAATATTATCAATTTTTTATATTTGAATTAAACGACATGTTCCGACGATTAAATTGAAAACCTGAAAGTAAGCCTATATCATGCTTCTCCCGAAAAGAACAGGCGTGCTATTAACAATGGATGTTATCGCGAAGCAATTTACCTTTATATTTAAGAGAAAGCGTAACGATGTGCTGTACTGCGTTATGTTTTTTGTCGGTGTCATTGTTATTATTCATTCGTCATATGCCTATAGATTATTTATTGATTCTATCAATACGAAAAACAAAACCAGTCAATCAATAACGTCCGTTGTCCTCAGGCTGCCAATGAATTTACCGAAAAACAGTAGGGAAAACGCGACTGATAATAAAGAAGATGTCTCAATTAAAAATTCGATGCTCGATCTCCAGCTAAATGGCATTATTGCGAGCACGCTAAAAACACGTTCACAGGCTATTATCACCATTAATGAGAAAGCAAAATTTTACAGTACCGGAGATAAGCTTGACGATCTCCCTGACGTAAAAATTACGGATATTGATAATAATAGCGTGACGATTGATAACAATGGAGCCCGGCAACGCATCGTTTTTATTGATGAGCCTGATATATCCTCCAGGGCACCGGCACCATCGCTGCCACATGACAGCGCGCCACATTCCCTCAGTGACATCATTATTACTAACTTTATCTATCAGCAGGAAGCGCTACAGGGCGTCAGATTAAACGCCCGTGGTCCGGTTGAACGTTTTATAGCAACCGGACTCAGGCCTGGCGATATTGCGATCAAAATGAACAACCATCCGCTAACTCAGGAAGCGTCAGCAAAAGCGGCACTACAGGAATTTGTAACCTTAAACTCTGCCCAGTTCACCGTAATACGAAACGGTCAGGAAGCGCTGGTGAATGTATCCGTTACTGAGAATGATTAACCTTAAGGACGACAAAATTGCGCAAAGGAATTAAAAAAACGGCTGCATGGATACTGGCGCTACAGTTTTGCTCCTTTCCATTTCAAACCATGTCAGCGCAATATTCGGCAAACTTCCAGGATGCGGATCTCCGGGAGTTTATTACCTCGGTCAGTAAGCAAATGGGCAAAACCATTCTGATCGATCCGTCCGTCCAGGGAAAAATCTCCGTTCGCAGCTTTGACAGTTTCAACGAGGAGGAATACTACCAGTTTTTTCTCAGCGTTCTCGATATCTACGGCTACTCGGTTATCACCCTGGATAACGGCCTGCTGAAGGTTGTTCGCTCCGCAACGCTTAAGACCGCGCCGGGAAAAGTATTGGCACAGTCGCAACCGGCGGTTGGCGATGAATTTATCACCCGCGTCGTGGCGCTGAAAAATGTCCCGGTACGCGATCTGGCTCCGCTATTACGCCAGATGATGGACAGCGGCGGCATTGGCAACGTCGTACACTATGATCCTTCTAATGCGCTGTTGATCACCGGTAAAGCCAATATAGTCAATCGCATCCTTGAGGTTGTGAAACGGGTCGATGTTATCGGTACTCAGGAACGTGAGCTTATCAAACTGCGCTACGCCTCGGCAGTTGATTTATCTGACGTAATTAACAGCCTGATTCGCGAAGAGTCAAAGGAAAACCCAACGCAGATCCTGCTGCCTAAAATTGTCGCCGACAAGCGCACCAACGCCCTTCTTATCAGCGGGCCGGACAATGTGCGCCAGCGGATGAAATCTTTAATCGCTAAACTGGATATCGAACAGACCACGCAGGGCAATACTCGCGTGTTCTATTTGAAATACGCCAAAGCCACTAAAATCGTTGAAGTGCTGACCGGCGTGTCAACCAAACTGACGGAAGACAAGCAGTCGTCTTCGCAGAGCGTGGCTACCCCTTCCCGGGATGTCTCGATTAACGCCGATGAACAAACCAACTCGGTGGTCATTACCGCAGACCAGAGCACCATGCAGGAGCTGGAAAAAGTCATCGCTCGTCTGGATATTCGCCGCGCACAGGTACTGGTTGAAGCCATCATTGTGGAAGTCCAGGATGGCAACGGCCTGAATCTTGGCGTGCAATGGGCCAACAGCAACGTCGGCGGTCAGCAGTTTACTAAAACGGGGCTGCCGATTTTCGACGCCTCAAGAGGCGCGCGCCAGTTTGATAAAAACGGTTCGATGACCAGTGACAACCCTATTGCCAGCGCGTTAAGCAGTTTTAACGGCCTGGCGACGGGCTTCTTTGAGGGGGACTGGAGCGTCCTGCTCACCGCGATCTCCTCCGACAACAAAAACGATATCCTCGCCACCCCCAGCATTGTGACGCTGGATAACAAAGAAGCATCGTTTAATGTCGGCCAGGATGTGCCGGTGCTTTCCGGCTCGCAAACGACCTCCGGCGACAACGTCTTTAATACGGTCGAACGTAAAACCGTCGGCACCAAACTGAAGGTCACACCGCAAATCAACGAAGGCGACGCGGTGCTGATGGAGATCGAGCAGGAGGTGTCGAGCGTCGATACCGCCTCCGGTAACGCCAGCGATCTCGGTCCGACGTTCAACACCCGTACTATCCAGAATGCCGTGCTGGTCAAAAGTGGCGAAACCGTGGTGCTGGGTGGCCTGCTGGATGATTCAAGCAAAGAGCAGGTTTCCAAAGTACCGCTGCTGGGCGATATCCCTGTTCTCGGACAGCTATTCCGCTACACCTCAACGGAAAATGCGAAGCGTAATTTAATGGTCTTTATCAGGCCGACCATTATTCGCGACGACGAGGTTTATCGTTCGCTCTCAAAGGATAAGTACACCCGATTTCGTGATTTACAGCAGCAGCGTATTGATAAGCAATCCAGTGGATTGGTCGGCGTGAAGGACGAAGAACGCCCGATGCTTAAAGAGCTGAATTTCGATGTGCCGACCGACGCGCCCAACGACCAGCCATCGCGCAATCCCTTCCGGGAATGATCCAACATGACTGACTTATGGACGCGCATTCCTCCCCAGCATCCTCTGCCGCTTAATTACGCACAGGGGCAAAAATTTGGTATCGCGGTCGCGGTGGATGAATTGTTCTACCGCACCGACACGCCGCTGGAAAACGTGCTTGAGGCCAGCGTTGCCTGTCAGCGCTTCAGCCGCCTGACGCCAGCGCAATTTGACGACCACCTGGAGCAACTTTTCCAGCACGGCGCCGGAGAGTCCCGGCAGATTGCCCAGGATATCGATCAGGAGATCGACCTGACGGCGCTGAGCGAGGAGTTACCCGACAACGCCGATCTGCTCAGTGATGAAAACGACGCACCGGTTATCCGACTGATCAACGCGGTCCTTCATGAAGCCGTGAGGGAAGGCGCGTCGGATGTGCATATCGAAACCTTCGAAAAATCTCTGGTGGTGCGTTTTCGTATCGACGGCGTCCTTAAGCCAGTCCTTCAGCCCGCTAAAAAACTGGCGCCGCTGCTGATTTCGCGTATCAAAGTAATGGCACGACTGGATATTGCCGAAAAACGACTGCCGCAGGATGGGCGTATTTCCCTGCGCCTCGGACGCAAAAATATTGATGTCCGCGTTTCGACGTTACCCTCGCAGTATGGCGAAAGAGCCGTGCTGCGTCTGCTGGATAAAAACAGTCTGCGCCTGACGCTGGAGAATATGGGGCTATCGGCGGTGGATAGCCTGCGGCTGAAGGGTTTAGTACAGCAGCCGCACGGCATCATTCTTGTCACCGGCCCGACGGGGTCGGGAAAAAGCACCACGCTGTATGCGATTCTCGCCGAGCTGAATTCCCCCCAGCGTAATATCCTGACCGTCGAAGATCCCATCGAGTACGAGCTGGAAGGCGTCGGACAAACCCAGGTAAACAGCCGGGTGGATATGTCTTTCGCCAGGGGACTGCGCGCCATCCTGCGCCAGGATCCGGACATCGTCATGGTCGGCGAAATTCGTGACGCCGAAACCGCGCAGATAGCGGTTCAGGCATCGCTCACCGGACATCTGGTGCTTTCCACCCTGCACACTAACAGCGCCTGCGGTGCGATCACCCGATTACGGGACATGGGCGTTGAACCTTTCCTGCTCTCATCATCGCTAAGCGGCGTTATCGCCCAACGCCTGGTGCGTCGCCTCTGTCCGGCCTGCCGCGCGCATGCCCCCATTCCTGACTCTCAGAAATCCCCCCTGCACGCGCTCGATCCCACCGCTCAGACAATCTGGCAGGCTTGCGGATGCGGCGAATGTCGGGGAACTGGCTACCAGGGGCGACTGGCGATTCATGAAATTATGCTGGTGGATAAAACTATGCGCAGCATCATCCATCGCGACGCCGATGAACACGCCCTGGAGCAGTGCCTGCGCCAGCAAAGCCGGAGCCTGCGGGAGAACGGCCTGCTGCGCGTGCTGGCAGGCGAAACCACGCTTGAGGAAGTCATGCGCGTCACCTCTGCCCAAGAGGATACACGATGAAATATCAGTGGCAGGCAATGGATGACAGCGGCACGACTCACCATGGAACGCTGGATGCCGCCAGCAGCAAAGAGGCGCGCGAGGCGCTGCGCGCCCAGGGTCTGCACCCGCTGGTGTTAAATGAGAAAAAGGTCATTTCGCTGTTCCGGACGATAAAAAAAACGCCTCGTTTACGGCTTAGCGGCAGTGAACTGGCGCTGTTCACCCGCCAGCTCGCCACACTGGCCAACGCTTCACTACCGCTTGAAGAGGCGCTGTTCGTTATTGGCCGGCAGAACAAAAATAATAAACTGGGGCTGGTGCTACACGACCTGCGCGAACGGATCCTCGCCGGACATACGCTTTCCGAATCGCTGGCCGCCTGGCCGCGAATCTTCGATACCGTTTACCGCACGCTGGTGAAAGCCGGTGAAAAAAGCGGACAGCTCGGCTGTGTGCTGGAAAAGCTGGCTGACTACAATGAGTTACGCCAGGCAACACGCAGTAAACTCATCCAGTCAATGGTGTACCCTTCCCTGCTGACCAGCGTGGCGATCGCCGTCGTCGCTATCCTGCTCACTACCGTAGTGCCCAAAATTGTGGAGCAGTTTCTGCATATGAAAGAAGCGCTGCCGATGTCCACGCGCGTGTTGCTGGCAATCAGCGATGCCATGCGCCACTACGGACTGTGGGTAATCGCATTGCTGCTGATTGCCTTTTTCCTGTTTCGCCACTGGCTCACCCGCCCCGGCAAACGCCATCTGTTTGACCGCTGGCTTCTTGATTTCAAACCCAGTCGCGCCCTGCTGCGCGCTATCCACTGCGCCCGTTATTTGCGCACCCTGAGCATTCTTAATATCAGCGGCGTTCCGCTGCTGGAAGGGATGACGCTGGCAACCGAAGGCATCGGTAACCGAGAAATCAGTCAGCGGCTGGGTCAGGCCGCGGAGCGCGTGCGCCAGGGCTCAGGCTTTCATCTCGCTCTGGAAAAATGCGATATCTTCCCGCCGATGATGCTCTACATGATTGCCTCCGGGGAAAAAAGCGGCCAACTCAGCGAGCTAATGGCGCGCGCCGCCGATCAGCAGGAAACACTGCTACAAAACCGCATTGCGCTGACGCTGGCGCTGTTTGAACCCGCGCTGATTATTACGATGGCGATGATTGTGCTGTTCATCATCGTCTCGGTTCTGCAACCCATTTTGCAACTCAACTCATTGGTAAGTTAAGGATAAAACGTGAATAGTGATGCACATAAGCAGCGAGGATTTACGCTGCTGGAGATGATGGTGGTGCTGGTTATTTTGGGCATCCTCGCAAGCCTGGTCGTCCCCAGCTTAATGGGCAATAAAGACAAAGCCGATCACCAGAAAGCCGTCAGCGACATCGTGGCGCTGGAGAATGCGCTGGATATGTACAAACTGGATAACTATCGCTATCCGCTGACGGCGCAGGGGCTAAAGGCGCTGGTCGAAAAACCGACCGCCAGCCCAATCCCGGAAAATTACAACGCGAAGGGATATATCAAGCGTCTGCCACAGGATCCCTGGGGTAATGAGTATCTGCTGGTAAGCCCTGGTGAACACGGCGATTACGATATTCTCTCCGCAGGTCAGGACGGTGAACCCGGCACCGCTGACGACATTACTAACTGGGAACTGGGTAAAGCGAAATAATCGGAATGAGGCAGAAGGGATTCACGCTACTGGAAGTCATTCTGGTGCTGACGATTATCGCGCTTGGCGCCTCGCTGGTGATGATGACCTACGGGCGACAAAATGATACCGCGAAAGCTATTACCGCAGTTGAACAGCTGGCGGCGCTGACTGAATATGCCGCCGACTGGTCAACCATGGAAGACCGCAGTACCGGTATTGAGATCCGCGAACAAGGCTGGCGCATCGTCACACCAATCGGCAATGGCTGGCAGACGCCAACCCAGTTCTATCGCCTGGCGACCGAGGGAAAGTGGGAAAGTGACTGGCAGGTGGCTCTGTTCCCGGCGTCGCTCGCCAGGCAATCCGTCGGCACGCCGCAAATTCTGATTCACCCGGACGGTGAAATTACGCCGTTTACGCTACACATCCGCAGCCGTAAAAATAACAGGCTGCTGTTCACGCTCGCCAGTACCGGCGGGCTGCCGCTGGTGCTCACCCGAGGCGAAAGCCGATGAGCCAAAGGCAATCAGGAATGACGCTTCTGGAAGTGCTACTGGCGATATTCATTTTCGCCACCTGCTCTCTCGCGCTACTCAACAGCCTGCACGGTCAGGTTAGCGCCACCGCAAAAATGGAAGAACAGGTGCTTGCCGGTTGGGTAGCGGATAATGTGCTCAAAACCTATCAACTGACCGGGCAGATCCCCGCTAAAACAGCGACAGGCAGCAGCATTATGGGTAAACGCCGCTGGGACTGGTCGTTGACAGTCTCACCCGCCGATGCTTCCGGCCTCAGCACCTGGACAGCAGACGTCGCTCTTGAGGACAAACAGCAGATCCGCCTGCAGCGCTTTATCCCCTCGCCGCAAGGAGGACCGCAAAATGTCTCCCGGCCCTGAGAAACAGCGCGGCTTTACCCTGCTGGAAGTTTTACTGGCTATTGCTCTGTTCGCCATGCTCAGCCTGCTGACGGCGCAGATGCTGACGACGACAATTGACAGTAACGAGCAGACCAAAAAGCATCAGCAGCGTTTTTCCGCTATCGTGCGTACCGTCAATTTGCTGGATAAAGATATCCGACAGCGGGTGCCGGTAACCCAATTGCAGGGCGAAAAAGAGACGCTGATGCTGACGACAGCCAGCAGTAACAGTTATCCTGGCGCCTGCTGCGCGCCCGATATCCAGCGAGTTCAGTGGTATCTGCAGGATCATACTTTATACCGCACGCTCTGGCGCTACCCGGAAGATGCAACCGCAGCTATCACTCAGCCGATGCTCAATGATGTGAACGCCTTCACGTTGCGTTATTACAACAGTAAAGAGAAAGCGTGGACGGACACGGCGACAATCCCATCTCCTGGCGCGATGGAAGTCACTCTTAAACTTGCTGATTCCGGCACGATAACTCGTCTGACGCTCTTGCCAGAGAACCGCCAGCCAGGAGAACAGCAATGACCCGGCAAAAGGGCGTGGCGCTGCTGGTAGTGCTGATGATCCTGGCAATTATGGCGGCGCTGGCCAGCGAAATGACCGTGCGCTACCAGATCAACCTCAAACGTACCAGCTACACCCGGATGCGGCTACAGCAAAACTGGCTGGCAGAGCTGGCTGAAAGCCAGGCCATGCGTATTCTTGAACAGGACCTGCGGGATAATGAGAAATACCTCACTCACGAGCAGCTCTGGGCGCAGCCGCAGCGTATTCAGCTCGCCAGCGGCGATGTTGTTAGCTGGCAGCTATCTGACGAGCAGGCCTGTTACAACATTAATGCGCTGATTAACGCCCCGACCGATCGAATGAAAGAGCCGCCCGCCAGCGTGAGCGTCTTTCTCGCGCTGCTGGACAACGTCGGCGTCACCAATGCCCAAGCTGAGGCGCTGGTTGATGCTATCGCCGACTACATCGATAACGACGATATCCCACGCGCCTCCGGTGCCGAAAATGAGTATTACCAGACAAGTAACGACCCCCACACCATTGGCGGACGACGTATCTGGTCAATCAGTGAGCTCAAACAAATCAAAGGGATGACGCTTTCTCTTTACCAGCAAATCTCCCCGCTACTCTGCGCGCTGCCTGATGATGAGCTAAAAATCAACATCAACACCCTGACGCGCCGGGATGCACCGTTGCTTGCGGCGATGCTCAATAATGCTGTCCCGCCACGCGAGATTGAGCGCTTTTTTGATACCCCGCGCAAAGGACGAAAAATCAGCATTGAGACGCTGTTAAAGACATTCGATAAGGATAATCCAGCTCATAAGCTGTCGCAGTCCACATTCAAAAGCATTGCGGTGGCGACCAGTCGTTACTTCCGCCTTGAAACGACTATCGAACAGGGCGATAGCGCCGGGAGCACCATCAGCCAGCTGGAATACGATCCCAAAAGAAAGGCTCTGTTTATTACAGCCCGCAAAAGCGTGGCGCGCGACCATTAAAGGGAACTAAATGACGCCAGACACATTACTGCTACGTCCGCTGCCGGGAAAACTGGAATGGTGCTGCCCCAACGAGGCACAGCCTCCGGTTATTGTTGAACAGGCGGCTTACCTCCAGCCGAACGCGCTGGCCGACCTGCCGGATGCCGGTAACGCCTGCCTGTTCCTGTCACCTGATTATTTCTGTTTTCGTCGCGTCGAATTACCAACGGAAAACTACAAAATCAGTGAACAAACGCTGGGCTGGCTGGTGGAGGACGCCGTTGTCGGTGATACAGATAGCCTGCACTGGACGGTTCTCGCCAGAGAAGAAAACACGCTCCATCTGGCCGGGATCGCCAGGACTACGCTGAACGATCTATTGACGACTTTCCGCACAGCTGGCGTGACGTTGACGTATATCGTTCCGGATGGTTTCTGGCTGCCGTATGTCACGGATAGCTGGAGTCTGCTAAAACAAGATGAGCGATGGTTAATCCGTTACGACGCGTGGAAAACAGGCGTGCTGAGTGAAGCACTGCTCACGCATTTACTCGCCAGCCAT
Organism: Citrobacter sp. 21OH12SH02A-Citro; assembly: GCF_027919895.1. Classification (NCBI taxonomy): domain Bacteria; kingdom Pseudomonadati; phylum Pseudomonadota; class Gammaproteobacteria; order Enterobacterales; family Enterobacteriaceae; genus Citrobacter; species Citrobacter sp. 21OH12SH02A-Citro. The sequence continues at coordinate 414,041 of NZ_CP114801.1, read as the reverse complement.
ACAGAGCAAAAAATCATCAGCGCCAGCCCGCTTCCTGTGCCTCACGCTTATGTCGAATACCTTGACTGGCAGCCGCCGCTGGCGTGCGCCTGCAATGGCGATAATATTCAGGACATTAACGTATTACACGGCAGCTTCCGCCCTTTGCCCCCGACACAACCGACCCCGCGTCTGCTGAAATATGCCGCCATAGCAACATTTGCCCTGGCAATAGCGCTCTTCTCAGGGCTGAAAGGGGTGATGCTCTGGCAGCTTCATCAACAGAAACAGGCGCTCTCAGCTGAAGGTGCCACCCTGTGGAACCGCTATTTCCCAGGTGATAACCGCAACAGCAATTTTAAATATTTCTTCGAATCGTCCGCGAGGGATCGCTATCCGGATGTGCTGACGTTACTGACTCAGCTTCAGACCCGATTAAGCACATTGCCGGGGCTTACCATCCGCGAGGTCAACTACCGGCTCGAACAACGCCTTTTTACCCTGACGCTCAACGTTCGCGATCCGGAACATCTTCGCCGCTTTATGGTGCAGACAAACGACGAATTTATCCTGACTCAACCGCCAGAAGGGACGACAGGTAGCGTCCGGCTGACCCTGAAGGAGCGCAAATGAATATGAATAGCTGGTGGAGCGAAAAAAACGGCAGAGAGCAACGCAGTCTGATATTCCTCGCCGTTTTCTGTCTGCTGGCGGGATTCTGGTACGGCGTGGTTCAGCCCCTGGATAACGCTATTTCACAGCAGAGGCAGGAAAATGATCGTCTCAGGAGTGAGATCCTGTGGGTAAATGAGGCGATTCAGCGTCGCGGATTAGTTGCAAGTAGACCGGGCACAAAGACCGATCCGGCACTGATACAACATAGCGCGCAGCAGGCAGGTCTGAATATCAGCGTTGTGACATCCACTCCCGATCATTTTGCGATCTCGCTTCCCGTTGTCAAAACCGAACCATTATTTGCGTGGCTTAATACCCTACAAAATGAGGGAATACAGGTTTCGCAACTCACGTTTAGCGCCCGCCCGGTCGCCGGGGAGATTGCGGTGGAAGCCCTTGAACTCTATCCGGTGGGGAAATGACGGAACTCATTAACATTGCAGCAATGGCATTTGTCGGGCTGATAGTCGGCAGCTTTATGAATGTAGTGGTTTATCGACTGCCGATCATGATTGAGCATCGGCACAGCGAAACATGGAATATCGCCTGGCCTCCGTCGCACTGTCCGCACTGCCAGCACAGGCTATCGGTGCGTAACACTATTCCACTATTCAGTTGGCTGTGGCAGCGGGGGCGTTGCCAGGCCTGCGCTAAGCCAATTTCATGGCGTTACCCACTGACTGAACTGGCGTGTTCTTGTGTTTTTGCGCTTATCGCCGCGTTTGTCCCTTCAATGTCTGATGCGATTGCCATCATGACGCTGTTCTGGTTTATTTTCGCACTGGCGCAAATTGATCTCCGGACGTACCTGCTGCCGGATGTGCTGACGCAGCCGCTGCTCTGGCTCGGTCTGATGTATCACAGCGTTTACGACAGAGAGATGTTACCCGACGCGCTGTACGGCGCTGTCGCTGGCTATCTGACGCTATGGCTGGTCTGGTGGGGATGCAAAATACTCGCGGGCAAAGAGGGCATCGGCCTGGGTGACGCTAAGCTACTGGCGGCGATGGGTGCCTGGTGTGGATGGCCAGCGCTACCGCCCATTTTACTCGCTGCATCATTGCTGGGCATTGTCTGGTGGCTGATCCTACGCCTTACCCGAAGGACGTCGATACCGCTTATCGCGTTCGGTCCGTGGCTTGGACTGGCAGGCTGGTTGATTTTCAGCGCGCAAAGCTCAGGTGTTATCGGGTACTGAAAGGAGCGGCAGGCCTGCCGCTCTGCAAAGTTTGCGTCTACGCTTCGCGAATCTGTGCCTGAAGATAGTTCTGGAGTCCCATCTTCTGGAGCAGATCCAGTTCCGTTTCCAGCCAGTCAATGTGACCTTCTTCATCAGCAAGGATTTCGATCATCATATCCCGGCTAACGTAGTCATGGACGCTGTCGGCATAGGCAATGGCTTCACGTAAATCTTTAGCCCCATCGAGTTCGAGTCGAAGATCGGATTGCAGCATCTCTTCAACATCTTCGCCTATACCCAACTTACCAAGATCCTGTAAGTTTGGGAGCCCTTCTAAGAATAAAATACGCTCAATATATTTATCAGCGTGTTTCATCTCATCGATAGATTCATGGTACTCAACATCATTGAGGCGAGTCAGTCCCCAGTTTTTGAACATACGAGCATGGAGAAAATACTGGTTGATTGCGACAAGCTCATTTCCCAATAGTTTATTGAGATAATTTATGATTTTAACATCACCTTTCATTTTATAGTCCCTCCGCTTCCACTCTTAGAGCGTAGATGGGGCTACAGGGATGTCAAAAAAAAGAGTGTGACTTAGGCGATCTCTTTAAATTCTGGCATTTGCGTTAATTCATCCTGCATGACTTCGCGGGCAGCACGAATGCACTTACCGCATTGATTTCCAACAGGAATAAATTTACGCAATTGCTGAAAGGACTGAGGATGAAACTGGCGAACAGCCTGACGTATTTTTTTATCACTTATCGCATTACACAAACAAACGTACATGATCGCTCCCGTTCAATTTCTGCGCAAAGTGTAAATGAGAATAGTTATGATTACAATAGCACAACGCTATTTACGCAGCGGGAGAATGAATGAAAAATGCGAATAAATATGACAACTGCTAAATCGCGGACAGCAAAAAGGGCGCCGAAGCGCCCTTTTTAAGCTCAAAGCTAATTAATCAATAATTAGCTCATTACTTTAGCAACAACGCCCGCACCAACAGTACGGCCGCCTTCACGGATTGCGAAACGCAGACCGTCGTCCATCGCGATTGGGTGGATCAGGGTAACAACCATTTTGATGTTGTCGCCCGGCATTACCATCTCAACGCCTTCCGGCAGTTCGATGGTACCAGTCACGTCAGTAGTACGGAAGTAGAACTGCGGACGGTAGCCTTTGAAGAACGGAGTATGACGGCCGCCTTCGTCTTTGGACAGAATATACACTTCAGATTCGAACTTGGTGTGCGGCTTGATAGAGCCCGGCTTAGCCAGTACCTGACCACGTTCGATTTCTTCACGTTTGATACCACGCAGCAGAACACCAACGTTCTCACCAGCACGGCCTTCGTCCAGCAGTTTGCGGAACATTTCAACGCCAGTACAGGTAGACTTAGCAGTCTCTTTGATACCAACGATTTCAACTTCTTCACCAACTTTGATGATACCGCGCTCTACACGACCGGTAACAACGGTACCACGACCGGAGATGGAGAATACGTCTTCGATAGGCAGCAGGAACGGCTTGTCAATCGCACGCTCTGGTTCCGGGATGTAAGAATCCAGGAAGCCAGCCAGTTCGATGATTTTCGCTTCCCACTCTGCTTCGCCTTCCAGCGCTTTCAGAGCAGAACCACGAACGATCGGAGTGTCGTCGCCCGGGAAATCGTACTGAGACAGAAGTTCACGAACTTCCATTTCTACCAGTTCCAGCAGCTCTTCGTCATCAACCATGTCGCATTTGTTCAGGAACACGATGATGTACGGAACGCCTACCTGACGACCCAGCAGGATGTGCTCACGAGTCTGCGGCATCGGGCCGTCAGTCGCAGCAACAACCAGGATCGCGCCGTCCATCTGCGCAGCACCGGTGATCATGTTTTTAACATAGTCGGCGTGGCCCGGGCAGTCTACGTGTGCGTAGTGGCGAGTCGGGGTGTCATATTCAACGTGAGAAGTGTTGATGGTGATACCACGAGCTTTTTCTTCCGGCGCGTTATCGATCTGGTCGAATGCACGAGCAGCACCGCCGTAGGTTTTAGCCAGTACGGTGGTGATTGCAGCGGTCAGGGTAGTTTTACCGTGGTCAACGTGGCCGATGGTGCCGACGTTAACGTGCGGTTTTGTACGTTCAAATTTTTCTTTAGACACGGCTATATTCCTTACTATAGTGCTCTCCCCTGGGGAGAGAGCACGGGACTTAGGTTTTAATCCTGTGGCTTATTTACCACGGGCTTCAATAACGGCCTGAGCAACGTTGTTCGGCGCATCGTCGTACTTCAGGAACTCCATGGAGTAAGAAGCACGGCCTTTGGTCAGAGAACGCAGCTGGGTTGCATATCCGAACATTTCAGACAGCGGAACTTCAGCATGGATAACAACGCCAGTGACGTTGGATTCCTGACCACGAAGCATACCACGACGGCGGCTCAAGTCACCGATTACGTCACCGGTGTTCTCTTCCGGAGTCTCTACTTCAACCTTCATGATAGGCTCAAGCAGAACTGGTTTCGCTTTCTTAAAGCCATCTTTGAAGGCGATAGAAGCGGCCAGTTTAAACGCCAGCTCAGAGGAGTCAACGTCATGGTAAGAACCGAAGTGCAGACGCACGCCCAGATCAACAACCGGGTAACCAGCTAGCGGGCCAGATTTCAGCTGTTCCTGGATGCCTTTATCAACGGCCGGGATGTATTCGCCAGGAATTACACCACCTTTGATGTCGTTGATGAACTCGTAGCCTTTCGGGTTTGAACCCGGCTCCAGCGGGTACATGTCGATAACAACATGACCGTACTGACCGCGACCACCAGACTGCTTAGCGTGTTTACCTTCGATATCGGTAACTTTCGCGCGAATCGCTTCACGGTAAGCAACCTGAGGTTTACCGACGTTCGCTTCAACGTTGAATTCACGCTTCATACGGTCAACGATGATGTCGAGGTGCAGCTCACCCATACCGGCGATAATGGTCTGGTTAGATTCTTCGTCAGTCCAAACGCGGAATGACGGGTCTTCTTTAGCCAGACGGCCCAGAGCCAGACCCATTTTTTCCTGGTCAGCTTTGGTTTTCGGTTCTACCGCGATGGAGATTACCGGCTCAGGGAATTCCATACGCTCCAGAATGATCGGGTGATCCGGGTCACACAGAGTGTCACCAGTGGTCACGTCTTTCAGACCGATAGCAGCAGCGATATCGCCCGCGCGAACTTCTTTGATCTCTTCACGTTTGTTAGCGTGCATCTGTACGATACGGCCAAAACGCTCGCGTGCAGTTTTCACTGAGTTCAGGATGGTGTCACCGGAGTTAACCACACCAGAGTACACGCGGAAGAAGGTCAGGTTACCCACGAACGGGTCGGTAGCGATTTTGAATGCCAGAGCAGCAAACGGCTCTTCATCGCTAGCATGACGCTCAGCCGGAGTATCTTTACCGTCGTCCAGAATACCGTTGATCGCAGGTACGTCGACTGGGGATGGCAGGTAATCAATTACCGCATCCAGCATCGCCTGAACACCTTTGTTCTTGAACGCAGAACCACAGGTTACCAGGATGATTTCGTTGTTCAGAACGCGCTGACGCAGAGCTTTTTTGATCTCTTCTTCAGTCAGTTCTTCACCACCCAGGTATTTCTCCATCAGCTCTTCTGAAGCTTCCGCAGCGGACTCGATCAGGTTCTGGTGCCATTCTTCAGCCAGTTCCTGCATGTCAGCCGGGATATCTTCATAAGTGAAGGTTACGCCTGCATCTTCTTCGTTCCAGTTGATGGCTTTCATTTTCACCAGGTCAACAACACCGGTGAACGCTTCTTCAGCGCCAATCGCCAACTGCAGCGGAACAGGGTTCGCGCCCAGACGGGTTTTGATCTGACCAACAACTTTCAGGAAGTTCGCACCCATACGGTCCATTTTGTTAACGAACGCAATGCGTGGAACTTTATATTTGTTTGCCTGACGCCATACGGTTTCAGACTGAGGCTGAACACCACCAACTGCGCAGTAAACCATTACTGCACCATCAAGCACACGCATGGAACGTTCTACTTCGATAGTGAAGTCAACGTGCCCCGGAGTGTCGATGATGTTTACGCGATGCGGTTCATACTGCTTAGCCATACCAGACCAGAATGCAGTAGTCGCTGCGGAGGTGATAGTAATACCACGCTCCTGCTCCTGTTCCATCCAGTCCATGGTGGCTGCGCCGTCATGAACTTCACCGATTTTATGGTTTACACCGGTGTAGAACAGAATACGTTCGGTAGTAGTGGTTTTACCGGCGTCGATGTGCGCACTGATACCGATATTACGGTAGCGCGCGATGGGTGTTGTACGAGCCATTTGATTCCTCGTTTATCTTTTAGGCGTTCAATTTAAGTAGCCCAAAGCGGGCTGCTTACTAGAAGCGCCCGCCTGGTGACTAAAACTCCGAAGGGATTACCAACGGTAGTGTGCGAACGCCTTGTTGGCTTCTGCCATACGGTGAACGTCTTCACGTTTCTTAACTGCAGTACCTTTGTTTTCTGCAGCATCAGAAAGTTCGTTCGCCAGGCGCAGAGCCATGGATTTATCACCGCGTTTACGAGCAGCTTCAACGATCCAACGCATTGCCAGGGCATTACGGCGAACCGGACGGACTTCAACTGGAACCTGATAAGTAGAACCACCAACGCGGCGAGACTTAACTTCGACAGTCGGACGCACGTTTTCAAGGGCTACTTCAAAAGCTTCCAGGCCATCTTTACCAGAACGCTGAGCCAGGGTCTCCAGCGCGCTGTATACGATGGTTTCTGCAGTAGATTTTTTACCATCTACCATCAGGATATTTACAAATTTAGCCAGCAGCTCTGATCCGAACTTAGGATCCGGCAGAATTTTACGCTGACCAATGACGCGACGACGTGGCATGGGAATACTCCGTTGTTAATTCAGGATTGTCCAAAACTCTACGAGTTTAGTTTGACATTAATATAAAACGTTTGGCCTTACTTAACGGAGAACCATTAAGCCTTAGGACGTTTCACGCCATACTTGGAGCGTGATTGCTTACGGTCTTTAACGCCGGAGCAGTCAAGCGCACCGCGAACGGTGTGGTAACGAACACCCGGGAGGTCTTTTACACGACCGCCACGGATCAGGATCACGGAGTGCTCCTGCAGGTTGTGACCTTCACCACCGATGTAGGAAGTCACTTCAAAACCGTTAGTCAAACGCACACGGCATACTTTACGCAGTGCGGAGTTTGGTTTTTTAGGAGTGGTAGTATATACACGAGTACATACGCCACGTTTCTGCGGGCATGCTTCCAGTGCAGGCACGTTGCTCTTTGCAACTTTGCGTGCGCGTGGTTTGCGTACCAGCTGGTTAACTGTTGCCATTAAATAGCTCCTGGTTGTAGCTTTCGCTTCGTAAACACGTAATAAAACGACCTCATACAATATGAGGACGCAGAATTTTAGGTCGGTGTCGAAAAGGTGTCAAGAAATATACAACGATCCCACAATTACCAGGACATCTGGCTGGGATGCTTCACCGTAAGTCTGACGAAGTCAGTATAGCTAACCCTGACGACACTGTCTGAAATTTGACCACCTAAGCCGCGAGCTTTAATGTCTTCTTCCAGTACATAGACCTTAATGGAGGCATTTTGCAGACTTTCAAGGAAACGGCTCCCTTCTATTGCCGCGGTCACGCCATCCTGAAGCAATAAAAGTTCATCGTCTTTATCAATCAGGCGAAGAAGAGAGGAGAAATCGGTAAGCCACGCGGAGCGATGTAATGTGTGCAGCATGAGTATCTCAAAACCTTAAAATGACGTCATATTTGCCTAGCTCACGGCGTAAATCTTCCGGTTCTAACGCTGTCGCATCGACCACAAAATCCCCCCCCTGCTGGAGGCCCCGCTCGCGTAACGAGGCGGCACAAAGCCAACATTGATCGATATCGTACAACCCTAACAGCTTGAAGGTTGCGATATAGTCGCGAGCCAGCACGACATCCGGCTGTTGTCCCTGGAGGATTTGAAAAACGCCATCGCCGATAAAAAATACGCCGAGGTCTTCCGTTAACGCCGATGTCGCCAGTAAGGCATCTAACCCTTCGCGGCCAGACGAACTGCCATGCGGCACGGTAGAAAAGACAAAAGCAACACGTTTCATTAAAACTGCACCACGCGATCGCAGGTCAGGGATGCCTCAGCCAGCGAACCCAGCCCGCTGAGGTTAAAACCTGATTGTAAATTAGCCCCTGCCAGTCCCAGTCGCTTCGCTTCTGTTTCATCAACGACGCCACGACGCAGCGCCGCAGCTACGCAGATATTCAGCGTCACGCCATGCTGCTGGTTCAGCTGTTGCCAGGCCCGCACCAGATCATATTCATCACTGGCAGGTGAAGTCAGGAAGTTGGCGTTATACACACCTTCACGATAGAAAAAGACGCTGCATAGCTCATGCCCTTCTTTGAGTAACGCGTGAGCAAATTGCAACGCGCTGCTCGCCTGCTGCGTGCCATAAGCTGGCCCCGTCACCATAATGGCAAAACGCATTACTTGTCTTGCCCCTGGAAATCGCCGCTTTTGAACTGACGAATATAGAGGTAAACCGTGTGCTTGGAGATGTTCAGCCGATCGGCGACCTGGTTAATGGCATCTTTAATATCGAAGATACCTTTCTCATACAGATTCAGGACAATCTGGCGATTCTTGGCATTGTTGGAAACATTACGATCGGCATTCACTTCTTCAATCGTGAATTCCAACGTTTGGGTAACCAGGTCTTCCACCGAAGAAGCGAAGTTAACGGCAGAACCCACTTCCGGGGTTTCCGGAGGAATAAAGGTATTCATTATCTGCGAGAATGGAACATCAAGGTTCATGTTGATGCACAGCAGACCAATCACGCGATGCTCACGGTTGCGAATGGCAATCGTCACCGACTTCATCAAGACACCGCTTTTCGCACGTGTGAAGTAACACTTCGACACGCTGCTATCCGCACCCGTCATATCATGCAGCATACGCAACGCAAGGTCAGTAATCGGCGAGCCAATTTTGCGGCCCGTGTGTTCACCGTTAGCAATGCGGATGGCAGAGCATTTCAAATCCTGCAAAGAGTGCAATACGATTTCACAATGGGAACCAATGAGCATCGCCAACCCGTCCACAACCGCTTCGTAGGATTTGAGGATATCGAAATCGGTTTGATCGAAAGGACGTTGATCCAGTAAATCTAGCTCACTGGTTTCGTTGGTTAAAAGCGACCTGGACATGAAAAAAAGCACTCCTTTTCAGGAGCCTGTCGTTATGTTGTCAGGGCAGGCTCATCACTATTATAGGGGCATCTAAAGTAATACAGCGCACAAGGCGCTTTCCAGTATTAATTATATCCTGTCGATAATAAAAAACCGCCGCCCTGTGGGCGGCGGTATCTGGTTACTTACTTTTTGCTGCTGTCCGCAGCTTTAGCTGCCGGTGCAGCATCTGGCTGCGCATCGGCTTTCGGTGCCGGTTTGATGTCTAACAGTTCAACATCAAAGACCAGCGTAGAGTTAGCCGGAATGCCCGGTACGCCGGTTTTGCCATAAGCCAGATCCGGCGGGATAACCAGCTGGATTTTGCCGCCTTTCTTGATGTTTTTCAGGCCTTCGGTCCAGCCAGGGATAACACCGTCAAGACGGAAAGAGAGCGGCTCACCGCGGGTATAAGAGTTATCAAACTCTTTACCATCAATCAGCGTACCTTTGTAGTTGACTACCACGGTATCGCTATCTTTCGGTGCAGCGCCGGTACCTTCTTTCTCTACTTTATAGACCAGGCCAGTAGAAGAGGTTTTAACGCCCTTCTCTTTAGCAAATTTCTCGCGGTAAACTTTACCTTTGGCTTCATTGTCAGCCGCGTCTTTTTCCATTTTCGCCTGAGCGGAGCTCTTCACGCGTGCTTCAAACGCCTGCAGAGTTTGTTCGATTTCCTGGTCAGACAGTTTGCTCTTGTCTGCAAACGCATCCTGAACGCCAGCGATCAGCTGATCTTTATCCAGTTTGATGCCCAGTTTTTCCTGCTCTTTCAGAGAGTTTTCCATATAACGACCCAGGGACGCGCCCAGCGCGTAAGCGGCTTTTTGGTCGTCATTCTTGAATGCTGCTTTGCTGTCAGCAGTAGCGGCTGGTTTCGCAGCGTCAGCAGCGAAGGTGATCGGGGCATGCAGAGCAACAGCCATTGTGGTCGCCAGCAGCGTTACTTTAAACAGTGATTTCATCCATATCTCCAGGGCCGGGGCATCTCACCCCAAGGTTAGCTAACATAAAAATGTACTATAAAGCGTTGCAGAACAAATCAACATACGGGCACGCCCTATTATCACCACTTTTCAGACTCTTTTTGTTTAAATTAGTTTCGTGACCGAAGATTGAGTGCTGTGCAAACAGGCAAAGTTAAGTAGAATTCGCCGCAGTCCGCGATCTGCCGGAGAAAAAAGAAAGAGGTGAATCATGCAGGATACAACAATGGAAACTCGCCTGGCTGAACTGGAAAGTCGCCTGGCATTTCAGGAGATAACCATTGAAGAGCTCAACGTGACGGTGACCGCGCATGAACTGGAAATGGCAAAACTCCGCGACCATCTGCGTTTATTGACGGAGAAGCTCAAAGCAACGCAGCCGTCCCACATCGCGTCGCAGTCTGAAGAGACCCCGCCGCCACATTATTGAGACATAAAAAAAGCGGGATATTCCCGCTTTTTTTTATGCCGTATAACGATTAGTGGCAACCGCAACCGCCGCCGTTACCTTTACCGCCACCGCCGCAGCAGCCTTCGCCACCGTGCTCGTGACCATGGTCGTGACCGTGACCACCGCAGCAACCGTCATGACCGTGGTCATGATCGTGGTCGTGACCGTGCGCACCGTGAACGTGGCCGTGAGCCAGCTCTTCTTCGGTCGCTTCGCGGATAGCGACAACTTCTACGTTGAATTTCAGGTTCTGGCCAGCCAGCATGTGGTTACCGTCAACCACAACGTGGTCGTCTTCCACTTCGGTAATTTCTACCGGTACTGGACCCTGGTCAGTTTCAGCCAGGAAACGCATGCCAACCTGCAGTTCGTCAACGCCCATGAAGACGTCTTTAGGAACGCGCTGCACCAGGTTTTCGTCGTACTGACCGTATGCGTCGTTTGCGCCAACAGCAACATCGAATTTGTCGCCAACTTCATGACCGTCCAGCGCTGTTTCCAGGCCAGAAATCAGGGAACCGTGACCATGCAGGTAGTCCAGCGGTGCACTCACCGGAGACTCATCAACCAACACACCGTCTTCTGTACGTACCTGATAGGCCAGGCTGACCACCAGGTCCTTTGCTACTTTCATGATATCTCCTGAGCATGGAAAGAATAGTGGCGCAGATTGTAGCGGAATTCTGCACCCGTGTACCCTCTAGCTTAAAAAAAGCTGCGCCATATCGCTAGTCCGGATGAAAAATCCCGATCACTTGCTCTTCTTTGCGAACGTGCTCGCGCGCCTCTTTATCGGCTTCCCGCATCTGATGACCGCACTTAACACACTCAACAATATCGATATTATTTTCGCGCCACATCGCCAGCGTATCCTGCGCCTGGCAGGACGGACATTTTGCGCCTGCGATAAAACGTTTACGAATTGCCATGGTTACCTCTACTCAAATTCATCCCAGCCATCCAGTTGACGTCGCTCTTGCTGCATCTCTCGTTGGAAAATCTCCTCAAGCTCGCGCCGGGCTTCCCTGGCTCGGGAGATTTGTACCGTATCCGTGTGCATGGGGATCAGTTCCCGCAACATGCGCATATCCAGCCGCCGAAAATGCAGCTGAGCGCGCTGAGCCTGGTGCGGATGCATGCCTAACGTAACCAGCGTTTTTCGCCCTAACTCCAGCGCACTGGAAAACGTTTCGCGGGAAAACTGCGTCACACCAGCCTGTAATAACTCATGCGCCTCTACACGTCCGCGCGCACGCGCAAGAATATGCAAATGCGGAAAATACTGTTGGCACAGCTCCACCAGCTTCATAGTGTCTTCAGGTTCATTACAGGTAATAACAATAGACTGTGCGGCTTCTGCACCCGCGGAACGCAACAGATCCACCTGCGTGGCATCACCGTAATAGACCTTATAGCCATATTTGCGCATTAAATTCACTGCGCTGATATCTCTTTCCAGGACGGTAATACGCATTTTATTGGCCATCAACAGACGACCAATAACCTGACCAAAGCGCCCGAAACCCACCACAATCACCTGCGGTTTATCATCTTCCACCCAGGGTTTTTCATCTTCTTCATCCGTGCCGTTAAACTGGCGGGAGAGCCATTTATCAATCAACTTCATCACCAGCGGCGTGGTCATCATCGACAGCGTGACGGTCACCAACAACAGCGCCATTTGGTCACCCTGAAACAGCCGTTGGGAAGAGGCCGTTGAAAACAGCACGAAAGCGAATTCACCGCCCTGACTTAAAACTCCGGCAAACTGCATCCGTTCTGAGCTTCTCATGCCGTTAAGACGCGCCAGTACATACAGCACCAGCATTTTTACTACCACCAGCACCATCACGCTCGCCGCCACCCACAAAATATGGGTATAGAGCACGCCAAGGTTAAGCGACATACCTACGGAGATAAAAAACAGGCCAAGCAACAGGCCTTTAAACGGATCGATTGCCGTTTCCAGCTCATGTCGGTATTCGCTTTCCGCCAGCAGAACGCCCGCGATAAAGGTCCCCAGCGCCATCGACAGACCCAGCGCATCCATAAATAAAGCAGAACCCAGCACTAACAGCAGCGTGGCGGCGGTGAACACTTCCCGCACGCCAGAATCCGCAATAAAGCGGAAAACCGGACGCAGCAAATAGCGCCCGCCAATCAGCATGCCGGCAAAGGCCAGCACCTTCATCCCTACTTTGATCCAGTCAAAATGTTCGTCAGCAGACCCCGCCAGCAGCGGAACCAGCGCCAATGCGGGGATCACCGCCAGATCCTGAAATAGCAGCACCGAAAAGCCCAGTTGTCCGGATTCACTGCGATTCATGCCTTTTTCGCGCATCAACTGTAGCGCCATAGCAGTCGATGACATCGCCAGACCAATGCCGCCAACCACTGCTGCCTGCCAGGAGAACGCTGTAAGCATCAGTAGCCCTGCCAGCACGACCGCGCTTAGCATCACCTGCGCGGCGCCGACGCCAAAAATTGAACGCCGCAATTGCCACAGTTTGGCTGGATTCAGTTCCAGCCCAATGATGAACATCAGAAAAACTACGCCCAGTTCGGAAAAGTGTAAGATTTCATCCACATCGCTGATGAACCCTAATCCCCATGGGCCGATAGCAATCCCCGCCAGCAAGTAACCCAGCACCGGACCGATACCCAGCTTTGAGGCCAGCGGAACGGCAGCCACCGCCGCGAAGAGGAACAACACGCCGGCAGTCAATAAATCAGAACCTTCCATCAGCGGCCTCCCACAGGGATCGGATTCGCCAGCCAGTCACCATACGCTTTCGCATGGCTGTCCAGCTCCTGCTTCGTTTGCCGTCTGGCCCAGTAGACAATGATAGGGCTCATCCAGTGCATGCGGCACATACCGGCCGTTAGCTCAAAAGGGCGCAGTACATCGCTCATTGGATAACGGTTTAGCGCGTCATAGCGGTAGGCGCTTTCCGGCTCTCCGGTAGTGATAACGCTCCGCCAGTACTTTCCCGCCAGTTGATTCCCCCCGGGGCCGCTGGCAAATCCTCGGCTCAGTACGCGGTCAAGCCACTCCTTTAACAAAGCCGGGCAACTATAGGTGTAGAGCGGATGCTGAAAAACAATCACATCATGCTCGCGCAGCAGCGCCTGCTCATGCGGAATGTCGATAAAAAAGTCAGGATAGTGCGCGTACAGGTCGTGCACGGTAACATTGCTGAGCTGCATGGCCGGTTTAAGCAGTACCCGGTTCGCGACCGAGTCCTGAGATTCCGGATGGGCATACAGCAGCAAGACTTTCGCTGGCTGGAACATCATCCCCCTCCCGGTTTTGTCTTTTGTCTATTTTCGACGTTTTGGGCTACCATTGCGCCTCGGTGCGGCAAATGGCCCACACATTACATTATCATAATGATAAATTAACATAGTCTGAACATACGGCGCCTTATGATTGTTTTCTCATCGTTACAAATTCGTCGCGGCGTGCGCGTCTTGCTGGAAAATGCCACGGCCACCATTAATCCAGGGCAGAAAGTTGGCCTGGTAGGTAAAAATGGCTGCGGTAAATCTACCCTGCTGGCATTGCTGAAAAATGAACTCAGCGCCGACGCCGGAGGATTTACCTATCCGGGAAACTGGCAGCTCGCGTGGGTTAATCAGGAAACGCCTGCGTTGCCACAGCCGGCGTTGGAGTATGTGATTGACGGCGACCGCGAGTATCGTCAACTGGAAGCACAGTTGAACGATGCCAACGAACGTAACGATGGACACGCCATTGCCACCGTCCATGGCAAGCTGGATGCCATCGACGCCTGGACTGTGCGCTCACGCGCCGCCAGCCTGCTGCATGGCCTCGGCTTCTCCAACGAACAGCTTGAACGTCCCGTCAGCGATTTTTCCGGTGGCTGGCGTATGCGTCTCAACCTGGCTCAGGCGCTGATTTGCCGTTCAGACCTGCTGCTGCTCGATGAACCGACCAACCACCTCGATCTCGACGCGGTGATCTGGCTGGAAAGATGGCTGAAAAGCTATCAGGGCACGCTGATTTTGATCTCCCACGACCGCGACTTCCTCGACCCGGTGGTGGATAAAATTATTCATATCGAACAGCAAACGATGTTCGAGTACACCGGCAACTACAGCGCGTTTGAAATCCAGCGAGCGACCCGCCTCGCACAGCAACAGGCAATGTACGAAAGCCAGCAGGAGCGCGTGGCGCATCTGCAAAGCTATATCGATCGTTTCCGCGCTAAAGCCACCAAAGCAAAGCAGGCGCAGAGCCGTATCAAAATGCTGGAACGCATGGAGCTGATTGCCCCTGCGCACGTGGACAACCCGTTCCACTTCAGCTTCCGCGAGCCGGAAAGCCTGCCGAACCCGCTGTTAAAGATGGAAAAGGTCAGCGCCGGCTACGGCGACCGCGTCATTCTCGATTCGATCAAACTGAATCTGGTGCCGGGGTCTCGCATCGGCCTGCTCGGACGCAACGGCGCGGGTAAATCTACGCTGATTAAGTTGCTGGCCGGCGAACTGGCCCCCATCAACGGCGAGATTGGCCTGGCAAAAGGCATCAAGCTGGGTTACTTCGCACAGCACCAGCTGGAGTTTTTGCGCGCCGATGAATCACCGATTCAGCACCTGGCGCGCATGGCGCCGCAGGAGCTGGAGCAGAAACTGCGAGACTACCTCGGCGGATTCGGCTTCCAGGGCGATAAAGTCAGCGAAGAGACTCGCCGCTTCTCCGGAGGTGAAAAAGCGCGTCTGGTGCTGGCATTGATCGTCTGGCAGCGCCCGAACCTGCTGCTGCTTGATGAACCGACCAACCACCTGGATTTGGATATGCGTCAGGCGCTGACCGAAGCGCTGATCGATTTCGAAGGCGCACTGGTTGTGGTCTCGCACGACCGTCACCTGATTCGCTCTACTACCGATGACCTCTATCTGGTGCACGACAAGAAAGTCGAGCCGTTTGATGGCGATCTTGAGGATTATCAGCAGTGGCTGAGCGATGTGCAAAAACAGGAAAACCAGAGCGACGAACCGGTAAAAGAGAGCGTTAACAGCGCCCAAGCACGTAAAGACCAGAAGCGTCGCGAAGCTGAACTACGCACCCTGACGCAACCGCTACGTAAAGAGATTACCCGTCTGGAAAAAGAGATGGAGAAACTGCACGCACAGCTGGCGCAGGCGGAAGAAAAACTCGGCGATAGCGAACTGTACGACCAAAGCCGCAAAGCCGAACTCACAGCATGCTTGCAGCAGCAGGCCAGTGCGAAATCCGGACTGGAAGAGTGCGAGATGGCCTGGCTGGAGGCTCAGGAACAGCTTGAGCAGATGCAGGCCAAGTAATCATGAGTGCCGGATAAGGCGAAGCCGCCATCCGGCACTATAGCCGATGATTGCCTG
Source organism: Citrobacter sp. 21OH12SH02A-Citro (assembly GCF_027919895.1). Taxonomy (NCBI): domain Bacteria; kingdom Pseudomonadati; phylum Pseudomonadota; class Gammaproteobacteria; order Enterobacterales; family Enterobacteriaceae; genus Citrobacter; species Citrobacter sp. 21OH12SH02A-Citro. The sequence goes on along the minus strand of NZ_CP114801.1, from coordinate 398,090 downwards.
CTGACTGACTCGCGACAAAATCACATATTGGCTAACCCGCACGCGCTGTGCGCGGTATAGTTATTCTTTCCGATTATTAGTTGCTCTGGTGTTATGGTTGAAATCACGTCCACAGAAATAACTCCACCTACCGACGATTCACGAGAATTCCGTCCGATGCGCGGTATCAGTAACCGCCATCTGCAGACGATGCTGCCGCGTTTAATTCGCCGCAAGGTGAAGTTCGACGCCCACTGGCAGCGTCTGGAATTGCCCGACGGTGATTTTGTCGATCTGGCATGGAGTGAAGATCCGCAACAGGCGAAACATAAACCGCGCCTGGTGGTTTTTCACGGTCTGGAAGGCAGTCTGAACAGCCCGTACGCACATGGCCTGATTGAAGCAGCGCAAAAGCGCGGCTGGCTGGGCGTGGTGATGCATTTTCGCGGCTGCAGCGGCGAACCCAATCGTCTGAACCGTATTTATCACTCCGGTGAAACAGAAGATGGCACCTGGTTTTTACACTGGCTGGCACGTGAGTTCGGTCGCGTGCCGACCGCGGCGGTAGGCTATTCGCTCGGTGGAAACATGCTGGCCTGTCTGCTGGCAAAAGAAGGTACTGAGATTCCAATTGATGCCGCGGTTATCGTTTCCGCGCCTTTCGTGCTGGAAGCCTGTAGTTACCATATGGACAAGGGATTCTCCCGGGTCTATCAGCGCTACCTGCTAAACCTGTTGAAAGCCAATGCCTCGCGTAAGCTAGAGGCGTATCCAGGATCGCTGCCGGTGAGTCTGGGCCAGTTGAAATCTCTGCGTCGCATTCGCGATTTTGACGATCTGATCACCGCCAAAATCCACGGTTTCGCCGATGCTATAGACTATTACCGTCAGTGTAGCGCTATGCCGTTGCTCAACCAGATCGCCAAACCCACGCTGATTATCCATGCCAAAGACGATCCGTTTATGGATCATCACGTGATCCCTAAACCGGAAAATCTGCCCTCACAGGTAGAGTATCAACTGACGGAACACGGCGGCCACGTCGGATTCATTGGCGGCACGGTGCGCCGTCCTGAGATGTGGCTGGAATCCAGAATCCCGGACTGGCTGACAACGTATCTGGAGGCATCATCATGATCATCCCCTGGCAAGATATCTCCCCGGACGCACTGGACAATCTGATTGAAAGCTTTGTCTTGCGCGAAGGCACCGATTATGGTGAACATGAACGCTCGCTCGAACAAAAAGTCGCCGACGTCAAACGCCAACTACAATCTGGTGAAGCCGTGCTGGTATGGTCCGAACTGCATGAAACGGTCAACATTATGCCGAGGAAGCAGATTCACGAGTAATCCGTAACCGACGGCCGACTATAATAAAAATTCAACCTATTCATGGAGTTGTTATGTCTGCCAAACATCCGGTGATTGCGGTAACAGGGTCCAGCGGCGCGGGGACCACCACCACCAGCCTCGCGTTTCGTAAAATTTTCGCGCAGTTAAATCTGCGCGCCGCCGAGGTGGAAGGTGACAGTTTTCATCGTTATACCCGTCCGGAAATGGACATGGCGATTCGCAAAGCGCGCGATGCCGGGCGGCATATCAGCTATTTCGGCCCCGAAGCTAATGACTTCGGTCTGCTGGAGCAAACCTTCATCGAATACGGCCAGACGGGCAAAGGTCAGTCGCGAAAATATCTGCACACCTACGATGAGGCCGTACCGTGGAATCAGGTTCCGGGTACATTTACGCCCTGGCAGCCGCTGCCTGAACCGACGGATGTCCTGTTCTATGAAGGACTGCACGGCGGCGTCGTAACCCCACAGCAAAACGTGGCCCGGCATGTCGATCTGCTGGTTGGCGTAGTGCCGATCGTGAACCTGGAATGGATTCAGAAGCTGACCCGCGATACCAGCGAGCGGGGACACTCGCGCGAAGCGGTGATGGACTCGGTGGTGCGCTCAATGGACGATTACATCAATTACATTACGCCGCAGTTTTCCCGTACGCACATTAACTTCCAGCGCGTACCGACCGTTGATACCTCCAACCCCTTTGCCGCCAAAAGTATTCCATCCCTGGATGAAAGCTTTGTCGTGATTCATTTTCGGAACCTGGAAGGGATCGACTTCCCGTGGCTACTGGCCATGCTGCAGGGATCATTCATTTCCCATATCAATACGTTGGTTGTTCCGGGCGGGAAAATGGGTCTGGCGATGGAATTGATTATGCTGCCGCTGGTCCAGCGACTGATGGAAGGCAAAAAGATAGAGTAAGGTGTTATTTTGCCGGATGGCGGCTGATGCCTTATCCGGCCTACGCGTTTATATCCTGTAGGCCTGATAAGTGAAACGCCATCAGGCATGACATCACGAAGCAGCAACCACTTCATAGGAGTGGGTAATGTTCACCGCCTTTTCCAGCATCAGCGCCACAGAGCAATATTTTTCCGCAGAGAGATCGACTGCGCGCGAAACGGACGCATCTTTCAGATCGTTACCCGTTACGATGAAATGCAGGTTAATGTGGGTAAACAGGCGCGGCGCTTCATCACGACGCTCTGAGGTCAGTTTCACTTCGCAGTTGGTCACATCCTGACGACCTTTTTGCAGGATCGAAACCACATCAATTGCGCTGCAACCGCCCGCAGCCATTAATACCATTTCCATCGGGCTCGGCGCTTTATCACCGGAGTTACCGTCCATCAAAATTTGGTGACCAGAGGCGGACTCACCGAGGAAGGTTAACCCCTCAACCCACTTTACACGCGCTTGCATATTTCGTAACTCCAATGTTTCAATTTTCCTGACAGATTACGCGTACATAACAATTCTCGCAACGGAAGGCGACCTGCGTCATGCTGAAGCGAGACACCAGGAGACACACGGCGAAAGCTATGCTAAAACAGTCAGGATGCTACAGTAATACATTGACGTACTGCATGTATGCAGAGGACATCACATTACAGGCTGCAGTTAATTTTTGACAGCCCCTTTCCCAGGTAGCGGGAAGCATATTTTTGCAAACCCAGAGGCAGCGTCGTTTTCTGGCTCTGGAGACAGCTTATAACAGAGGATAACCGCGCATGGTGCTTGGCAAACCGCAAACAGACCCGACTCTCGAATGGTTCTTGTCTCATTGCCATATTCATAAGTACCCATCGAAGAGCACGCTGATTCACCAAGGTGAAAAAGCGGAAACGTTGTATTACATCGTTAAAGGCTCAGTGGCAGTGCTGATCAAAGATGAAGAAGGGAAAGAAATGATCCTTTCTTATCTGAATCAGGGCGATTTTATTGGTGAATTAGGCCTCTTCGAAGAAGGTCAGGAACGTAGCGCCTGGGTACGTGCCAAAACCGCATGTGAAGTCGCTGAAATTTCATACAAAAAATTTCGCCAATTAATCCAGGTCAACCCGGATATTCTGATGCGCCTGTCTTCACAGATGGCTCGTCGCCTGCAGGTCACGTCTGAAAAAGTCGGCAACCTAGCCTTCCTCGACGTAACGGGTCGTATCGCGCAGACTCTGCTGAATCTGGCGAAACAGCCTGATGCGATGACCCACCCGGACGGCATGCAGATTAAAATCACCCGTCAGGAAATCGGCCAGATCGTTGGCTGCTCCCGTGAGACCGTTGGTCGTATTCTGAAGATGCTGGAAGATCAAAACCTGATCTCCGCACACGGTAAGACCATCGTCGTCTACGGCACCCGTTAACCCCATCGAAGTGGCGCGTTACTCAGTGATGCGCCACTTTTGTTTACACCGATGTGGCGAAGACTGATATACCATCCAGAGATCAACTACGCACTACGGCAGACGCTGGTGCTATGTTTACCTGTGGCTGTTGGTCTGATCATCGGTCAGCTTCATCTGGGACTCCTCTTCTCCCTGGTCCCTGCCTGTTGCAACATTGCCGGCCTTGATACCCCGCACAAGCGCTTTTTCAAACGTTTAGCTATTGGCGCGTCTTTGTTTGCCGGTTGCAGTCTGATCATGCAGTTGCTGCTGGCACAGGCCATACCGCTGCCGCTTATCCTCACCGGACTGACGCTGATTCTTGGCGTAACCGCCGAGCTAAGCCCTCTGCATGCCCGACTGTTACCGGCCTCACTTATCGCCGCGATTTTCACGCTAAGCCTGGTCGGGAACATGCCCGTCTGGGAACCGTTGCTGATCTATGCGCTGGGCACGTTATGGTACGGCCTGTTCAACTGGTTCTGGTTCTGGATGTGGCGCGAGCAGCCGCTCCGTGAATCGCTCAGCTTGTTGTACCGTGAATTAGCCGATTACTGTGAGGCCAAGTACAGCCTGCTGACCCAGCATGCCGATCCGGAAAAAGCGCTGCCTCCCCTGCTGGTTCGCCAGCAGAAAGCGGTGGATCTGATTACCCAGTGCTACCAGCAAATGCATATGCTGTCGGCGCATCGCAACAACGATTACAAGCGCCTGCTGCGTGCCTTTCAGGAGGCACTGGACTTGCAGGAGCATATTTCCGTCAGCCTCCACCAGCCGGAAGAGGTGCAAAAGCTGGTCGAACGTAGCCACGCCGAACAGGTGATTCGCTGGAATGCGCGCACCGTCGCCGAACGCCTTCGGGTACTGGCCGATGATATTTTGTATCACCGCTTGCCGACCCGTTTTTCGATGGACAAGCAGATTGGCACGCTGGAGAAAATCGCCAACCAGCATCCGGACAATCCGGTGGGACAATTTTGCTACTGGCACTTCAGCCGTATTGCCCGCGTGCTACGCACCCAGCGACCGCTGTACGCCCGAGATTTAATGGCGGACAAGCAGCGTCGGTTGCCGCTGATCCCGGCCCTGAAAAACTATCTGTCGTTGAAATCACCGGCGCTGCGTAATGCCGGACGCATCAGTGTCATGCTGAGTATCGCCAGCCTGATGGGCAGCGCTTTACACCTGCCAAAGCCTTACTGGATTTTGATGACGATCCTGTTCGTCACGCAAAATGGCTACGGAGCAACCCGGGTGCGTATTTTACACCGTTCAGCAGGAACGCTCGTTGGACTGGTCATTGCCGGGGTCACCCTGCACTTTCATATTCAGGAAGGTTACACGCTGGCAGGCATGCTGCTGATTACCCTGGGTAGCTATCTGATCATGCGCAAAAACTACGGCTGGGCTACCGTCGGCTTTACGGTCACGGCGGTATACACCCTGCAACTGCTGACGCTGAACGGAGAGCAGTTTATCGTGCCGCGGTTTGTCGATACGGTTATTGGCTGCTTAATCGCCTTTGGCGGTACCCTCTGGCTGTGGCCGCAGTGGCAGAGCGGCCTGCTGCGTAAGAACGCCCATGATGCGTTAGAAGCCGATCAGGAGGCCATTCGCCTGATCCTCAGCAACGATCCGCAGGCCACGCCGCTGGCGTATCAACGCATGCGGGTCAATCAGGCGCATAACACGTTGTTCAACTCACTGAACCAGGCGATGCAGGAGCCAGGATTCAACTCGCACTACCTGGCGGACATGAAACTGTGGGTCACGCATAGCCAGTTCATCGTCGAGCACATCAACGCGATGACCACACTGGCAAGGGAACATACAATGCTGACGCCGGATTTAGCGCAGCGGTATCTGGAATCCTGTGAAATTGCGCTCCAGCGCTGTCAGCAGCGGCTGGAATATGACGGACCGGGAAGCTCAGGCGATGTGAATATTCTCGAAGCGCCAGAGATGCTGTCCCACGGTCCGTTAAGCACCCTTGAGCAGCATCTGCAACGGATACTGGGGCATCTGAACACCATGCACACCATTTCGTCGGTAGCATGGCGTCAGCGACCGCACCACGGAATCTGGCTGAGCCGCCGTCTGCGGGACATGAAAGGTTAAGATCGACTGCCGGATGCGCTGTGCTTATCCGGCAACAGGTAATCAGGCAACGACTTTCGCTACCGCCTGTGCGAAACGCTGCATCCCTTCATCGATATCCGCCTGCTCAACTACCAGCGACGGCGCGAAACGCATCACGTCCGGTCCGGCGTTGAGTACCATCACCCCTTCGTGCGCGGCGGCATACAGGAAATCGCGCGCCCGGCCTTTAAACTGCGGCTTCAGCTCGGCGCCAATCAGCAGCCCCATCCCGCGAATCTCGCTGAAAATGTCGAACTGTTGATCAATTTTGTGCAAATGTTGGACAAACGCCTGACGTTTAGCCTGAATACCTTCTAACACTTCCGGCGTGTTGATGATATCAAACGCGGCCCCCGCAACTGCGCAGGCCAGCGGATTGCCACCATAAGTGGAACCGTGCGAACCCACATGAAATGCGGAGGCAATCTCTTGGGTGGTCAGCACCGCGCTCACCGGGAAGCCGCCGCCGAGAGCCTTCGCGCTGGTGAGGATATCCGGCGTCACGCCGTAGTGCATATAGGCAAACAGATCGCCGGTACGGCCCATCCCGCTCTGCACTTCATCCAATACCAATAGCGCCTGGTGTTGGTCGCAAAGTTCACGCAAACCTTGCAGGAATTCCGGCGTTGCCGCAGTGACGCCACCTTCCCCCTGAATAGGCTCAACCACCACCGCACAGGTGTGATCGTCCATCACCGCTTTGACCGCATGCAGATCGTTAAACGGTACATGGATGATATCCGCTGGTTTTGGTCCAAAACCGTCAGAATATTTCGGCTGCCCGCCGACGGACACTGTAAACAGCGAACGGCCGTGAAACGCATTATGGAAGGCAATGATTTTGGTTTTGAACGGGCTATGGCGCACGCAGGCATAGTGGCGCGCCAGCTTAAAGGCGGTTTCGTTAGCTTCGGTACCCGAGTTCATGAACAGCACGCGCTCGGCGAAGGTCGCATCAATGATTTTACGACCCAGGCGCAACGCCGGTTCGTTGGTGAAAACGTTGCTGGTATGCCACAGGGTTTCACCCTGGGTTTTTAACGCCTCCACCAGGGCCGGATGGCAATGCCCTAGTGCAGTAACTGCAATGCCGCCCGCGAAATCAACATACTCTTTGCCCTGTTGATCCCAGACTCGACTCCCTTTCCCTTTTACCGGGATAAACTCAGCCGGTGCATAAATCGGCAGAATCACTTCATCGAATGTCGCGCGCGTAATTGCAGTTTGTTCAGTTGCCATGTCATTGCCACCCTGTTAAGCAGAAATGTTAGTGAAATTATAATCACAAAATATGAATAAAAAATCACTGAATAGCAACCACAAATCACCGGTTGAGGAAATTAGCCAGCAGTTGATGCCCCTGTTCGCTGAGAATACTCTCCGGGTGAAACTGCACCCCTTCCATATCCCACTCGCGGTGACGAATGCCCATAATCTCCTGCGTTTCACTCCAGGCTGTCACCTCAAAGCAGTCAGGAAGCGTCGCGGGGGCAACCACCAGAGAATGGTAGCGCGTCACCGTTAATGGGTTGGCGAGCCCCTGAAAAACACCCTGCCCGTTATGCGTAATTGGCGAGGTTTTACCGTGCATCACTTTAGCTGCCCGAACCACTGTCGCGCCAAAGGCCTGCGCCATAGCCTGATGTCCCAGACAAACACCCAGCAGGGGCGTCTTGCCCGCGAAATGACGAATAACATCCAATGAGATCCCAGCGTCATCCGGCGTGCAGGGGCCTGGGGATATTACGATTTTTTGCGGGCTTAGCGCGTCGATTTGCGCCAGCGTCAGTTCGTCGTTGCGCCTGACAAGGACATCAGCGCCCAGTTCGCAGAAGTATTGGTACAGGTTCCAGGTAAAAGAATCATAGTTATCGATAAGCAGGATCATGGCGGCTCCGGTACATAAGAACCGCGCTATTCTACTCAGTTTCCGGGGCTTCGCTTACCACTTTACGAAATATCGCCCGAAGCGCAGACAGGTCACCCATCGCCCCACTCTGATTAGCCAGGTTCCACTCCTCAACCGGAATGTCATCCCAGCTCAATATATACCCGGCATGAATCGCTAACTGTTCGAAAAAAATTCGCTGTGCCAGACCGCTGCCAATACGAAACGGATGCAGCACGTTGATTTCGCAATAATAGTGCGCAAGACGATCCACAAACTTATCTTCCGGTAACCCCACCAACCAGGACTCGTCTTCCAGGTCCTGCATCAGCGCATTGCCCTCTTTCTCGATATAAGCGAAATGGCAAAAGCGGGTCTCGCCCTGGTAAATATCCACTTCTCGCAGATGTCCCGCCCAGTCAAAAATATCCCGATACAGTTGGCGATGAATGGCGCACAGATGCGGCAAGCCCCGTTTAAGCGGGCCTAATTCGATAGTGGCCGCACGCAGCGCCGTCAGTTCATACGCCGCCTGCGCCAGGCGCTGCGCCTGATGAATCCCCAGACGGTTACGCATGACATTCAGGCCCGGATACAAATAGGGATCGCGTCCATCACCGAATTTATCGCTCATAGTGCCCCCTCAACTCTTCAAGACGCGCCAGGGCGTCTTCCGTGCTCAGAGTCACCCGTGGAATATCCACGCCTTCCAGCCGCCGACTGGCCTGGAAATTGGCATTTCGCCGTTGTTCCCAGAGTCTGGACTTTTGTTTATCGGTGAGTTTTTTCACGTGACCTCCCTGAATGAGCCGACACTTGCCACAAGTATAAGCGGCAATTTCAGGTTACGCAGAGAAGGGAAAGAACGCGGACAGGAACTGCCCGCGTAAAAGACGTTTACGGCAGGACTTTGGCAGACAGGATAACAATCGGTTTTGACGGGACATTCTGGTAAGGACCAACATCATGGGTCTGCACCTGAGAGATCTTATCCGCGACATCCATACCTTTCACAACTTTACCGAAGACCGCGTACCCAAAGTCGCGCTGGCCGTGATCGAGGAACGCATTGTCTGCAATATTGATAAAGAACTGGCTGGTCGCGCTGTCTTTATCTGCTGTACGCGCCATGGCAATCGTGCCGCGGGTATTACGCAGTCCGTTATCAGCTTCATTCTTGATTGGCGGGTTAGGTTTCTTCTGCTGCATCTGCTCGGTAAAACCGCCGCCCTGCACCATGAAGCCAGGGATCACGCGGTGGAACGTGGTGTTGTTATAGAAACCGCTGTTGACATAATCGACAAAGTTTTGCACTGAAACTGGGGCTTTCTGACTGTTCAGCTCCAGCTCAATGTTACCGGCAGAGGTTGTCAGCAGGACATGCGGGTCACCTTTTGCTGCCAGTGCTGCGGGAGAAAGAGCAGAAAGAGCGAGAACAGCTGCAACAGCCGCCAGAGTCGATTTGAGCATGAGAATTCCTTAACAAGAGCAGAAATGAAGCAAGTGAATTGATTCTAAAGAGCCTTCAAGAACAAGGCCATCCCTTTACTTAATTTTACGTACTTGAAACAAATGTAACCTTATAGCCTCAAGATTCAATGCGATCTAGATCACATAAAAAAATGTAACGTAGCAAGTAATTACCAATAAACATTTAAATGCATCACTAAAGCGCCTAAAATCTGCCCGCTCACGGCGCAGTCAATGCGCCTAACACTTCTATACAGGCCAGTCATGACTAACAGCAATCGCATCAAGCTCACATGGATTAGCTTTCTCTCCTACGCCCTGACAGGCGCGTTGGTAATTGTCACCGGGATGGTGATGGGAAACATCGCAGATTACTTCCATTTGCCCGTTTCCAGTATGAGTAACACCTTCACCTTTCTGAATGCCGGCATTCTGATCTCTATTTTTCTGAATGCATGGCTGATGGAAATTGTGCCACTGAAAACCCAGTTGCGCTTTGGCTTTATCCTGATGGTTCTGGCGGTCGCCGGACTGATGCTCAGCCATAGCCTGGCCTTGTTCTCAGCCGCCATGTTTGTACTGGGTCTGGTGAGCGGTATCACCATGTCGATTGGTACGTTCCTGGTGACTCAGATGTACGAAGGTCGCCAGCGCGGTTCCCGCCTGCTGTTTACTGACTCCTTCTTCAGCATGGCCGGCATGATTTTTCCGATGGTGGCAGCATTCCTGTTAGCGCGCAGCATCGAATGGTATTGGGTTTATGCCTGCATCGGCCTGGTATACGTCGCCATTTTCCTGCTGACCTTCGGTTGCGAATTCCCGGCGCTGGGTAAACACGCGCAGCAACCGGACGCGCCTGTGGTAAAAGAAAAATGGGGCATTGGCGTGCTGTTCCTGGCGATCGCCGCGCTGTGCTACATCCTCGGTCAGTTGGGCTTTATCTCCTGGGTGCCGGAATACGCCAAAAGTCTGGGCATGAGCCTGAACGACGCAGGTAAACTGGTCAGTGACTTCTGGATGTCTTACATGGTTGGCATGTGGGCATTTAGCTTTATCCTGCGTTTCTTCGATTTGCAGCGCATCCTGACCGTACTGGCGGGTGTGGCTACCGTCCTGATGTATCTGTTTATCACCGGTACGCCGGAGCATATGCCGTGGTTCATTCTGACGTTGGGCTTCTTCTCCAGCGCGATTTATACCACCATCATTACCCTCGGCTCCCAGCAGACGAAGGTCGCATCACCTAAACTGGTTAACTTCGTTCTGACCTGTGGCACCATCGGTACTATGCTCACCTTCGTGGTCACTGGCCCTATCGTGGCGCACAGCGGTCCGCTGGCGGCATTGCAGACGGCTAACGGCTTGTATGCGGTCGTATTCGTGATGTGCTTTATTCTTGGGTTCGTCACGCGTCATCGCCAGCATAACGCACCCGCAACGCATTAATCTGAGTGCCGGATGGCGATGCTAACGTATCTTATCCGGCCTACAAGACAAGCTGTTCGTAGGCCGGATAAGGCGCAGATGCCCTCCGGCCTATTCCCGCGCCCTCTTCTTCCACTCGTGATGTAGGCCAATTCTTACAAAAACCCCTCAATTTGTACGCTATTTATACAAACATGAAAAGCCTGTTAATTCCGTAACTTATAAAAATGCAGTTAAATCAGCTATATACCTCTTAAGGAGTATATAAAGGCGAATTTGATTTGCATCAATAAGCGGGGTTGCTGAATCGTTAAGGTAGGCAGTAATAGAAAAGAAATCGAGGCAAAAATGAGCAAAGTCAGACTCGCTATTATCGGTAATGGTATGGTCGGCCATCGCTTTATTGAGGATCTTCTTGATAAATCCGACGCTGCCAATTTTGATATTACCGTCTTCTGTGAAGAACCCCGCAAAGCGTACGACCGAGTCCACCTGTCGTCCTACTTCTCCCACCACACCGCCGAAGAACTTTCTCTGGTGCGTGAAGGATTCTACGAGAAGCATGGCGTTAAGGTGTTAGTGGGCGAGCGCGCAATCACCATCAACCGCCAGGAGAAGGTGATCCACTCCAGCGCGGGTCGTACGGTCTATTACGATAAGCTGATCATGGCGACAGGCTCTTATCCGTGGATCCCACCGATTAAAGGTTCGGAAACCCAAGACTGCTTCGTTTACCGCACCATCGAAGACCTCAACGCCATTGAGTCTTGCGCGCGCCGTAGCAAACGCGGTGCCGTCGTCGGCGGTGGCCTGCTGGGCCTGGAAGCCGCCGGGGCGCTGAAAAGCCTCGGTGTTGAAACCCACGTGATTGAATTTGCCCCAATGCTGATGGCCGAACAACTGGATCACATGGGTGGCGAGCAGTTACGTCGCAAAATTGAAAGCATGGGCGTGCGTGTGCACACCAGCAAAAACACTAAAGAGATCGTCCAGGAAGGCACCGAAGCGCGCAAAACCATGCGTTTTGCCGACGGTAGCGAACTGGAAGTCGATTTCATCGTCTTTTCTACCGGTATTCGCCCACGCGACAAACTGGCCACCCAATGCGGTCTCGACGTTGCGCCGCGCGGTGGTATTGTGATTAACGATACCTGCCAGACTTCTGATCCGGACATCTATGCCATCGGCGAATGCGCCAGCTGGAACAACCGCGTGTATGGTCTGGTCGCTCCAGGCTACAAAATGGCGCAGGTTGCCGTTGACCATATTCTCGAAACCGAAAATGCCTTTGAAGGCGCGGATCTGAGCGCCAAGCTGAAGCTGCTTGGTGTTGACGTCGGCGGGATTGGCGACGCGCATGCGCGCACGCCGGGCGCCCGTAGCTACGTCTATCTCGACGAAAGCAAAGAAGTCTACAAACGCCTCATCGTTAGCGAAGATAACAAAACCCTGCTCGGGGCGGTTTTAGTCGGTGACACCAGCGATTACGGCAACCTGCTGCAGCTGGTGCTGAACGCCATCGAACTGCCGGAAAACCCAGACTCACTGATTCTGCCAGCTCACGCGGGCAGCGGTAAGCCGTCTATCGGTGTCGATAAACTGCCGGACAGCGCGCAGATTTGCTCCTGCTTCGACGTCACCAAAGGCATGCTGATCGCCGCTATCAACAAAGGCTGCCACACCGTTGCGGCGCTGAAAGCTGAAACCAAAGCTGGTACCGGCTGCGGCGGGTGTATCCCGTTGGTAACGCAGGTCCTGAACGCTGAACTGGCGAAACAGGGGATCGAAGTTAACAACAACCTGTGTGAACACTTCCCGTACTCGCGTCAGGAACTGTTCCATCTGATCCGTGTAGAAGGAATTAAAACCTTCGAAGAGCTGCTGGCAAAACACGGGAAAGGCTACGGCTGTGAAGTGTGTAAACCAACCGTAGGTTCCCTTTTGGCCTCCTGCTGGAATGAGTACATCCTCAAACCACAGCACACGCCGCTGCAGGACACTAACGACAACTTCCTGGCGAACATCCAGAAAGACGGTACCTACTCCGTGATCCCGCGCTCCGCGGGCGGAGAAATAACTCCTGAAGGCCTGGTGGCTGTGGGCCGTATCGCGCGTGAATTTAACCTGTATACCAAAATCACCGGTTCTCAGCGTATCGGCCTGTTCGGCGCGCAAAAAGATGACCTGCCGGAAATCTGGCGTCAGCTGATTGAAGCGGGCTTTGAAACCGGTCACGCATACGCCAAAGCCCTGCGTATGGCGAAAACCTGCGTAGGCAGTACCTGGTGCCGTTATGGCGTCGGCGATAGCGTCGGATTCGGCGTGGAGCTGGAAAACCGCTACAAGGGCATTCGTACCCCGCACAAAATGAAATTCGGCGTCTCCGGCTGTACCCGTGAATGTGCGGAAGCTCAGGGCAAAGACGTGGGTATCATCGCCACTGAGAAAGGCTGGAACTTGTACGTTTGCGGTAACGGCGGGATGAAACCTCGTCATGCAGACCTGCTGGCAGCGGATATCGACCGCGAAACGCTGCTCAAATACCTTGATCGTTTCATGATGTTCTACATCCGTACCGCTGACAAACTGACCCGAACCGCACCATGGTTAGACAACCTGGAAGGCGGTATCGAATATCTGAAATCGGTCATCATCGACGACAAACTGGGGCTAAACCAGCACCTGGAAGAAGAGATGGCCCGTCTGCGTGAAGCGGTGGTCTGCGAGTGGACAGAGACGGTTAACACCCCATCCGCACAGGTTCGCTTCAAACACTTTATCAACAGCGATCAACGCGATCCGAATGTCCAGGTTGTGCCTGAACGTGAACAACATCGTCCGGCCACGCCCTATGAGCGTATCCCGGTGACTCTGGTGGAGGAAAACGCATGAGCCAGTGGAAAAACATCTGCAAAATCGATGACATTCTGCCTGCAACAGGCGTCTGCGCCCTGTTAGGTAGCGAGCAAGTTGCGATTTTCCGCCCGTATCACAGCGACCAGGTGTTTGCGATCAGCAACATCGACCCATTCTTCGAGTCCAGCGTGCTTTCTCGTGGGCTGATTGCTGAACATCAGGGCGAATTGTGGGTCGCCAGCCCGCTGAAAAAACAGCGCTTTCGCTTAAGCGACGGTCTGTGCATGGAAGACGAACAGTTCTCCGTGAAACATTACGAAGCCCGAGTGAAAGACGGCACGGTGCAACTGCGCGGTTAATAAATTTTTGGGAGGCGCAACGCCTCCCCTTTTTTGACGTATTTGTAGGTCTTTTATTTGTAGGCCTGATAAGCGTAGCGCCATCCGGCAATTGCACAAGCACATTGCCGGATGGCGGCATAAATGCCTTATCCGGCCTACGGTTACGATTTCTTTTTATTGTTTGTACTTCAAGGATAATCAACACATGTTCACAGACACTATTAATAAGTGTGCGGCTAACGCTGCGCGCATCGCACGCCTCTCGGCTAATAACCCGCTCGGATTCTGGATCAGTTCGGCAATGGCAGGAGCCTATGTGGGTCTCGGCATCATTCTTATTTTCACCCTCGGTAATCTGCTCGACCCGTCCGTACGTCCTCTGGTAATGGGTGCAACCTTTGGTATTGCCTTAACGCTGGTTATTATCGCCGGTTCTGAACTGTTCACCGGACACACGATGTTCCTGACGCTTGGCGTTAAAGCGGGCACCATCAGTCACGGTCAGATGTGGGCAATCCTGCCAAAAACCTGGCTGGGTAACCTGGTCGGATCCGTGTTTGTCGCTCTGCTTTACAGTTGGGGCGGCGGTAGCCTGCTGCCGGTCGATACCAGCATCGTCCATTCGGTGGCGTTGGCGAAAACGACCGCGCCAGCAACGGTCCTGTTCTTTAAAGGCGCGCTGTGTAACTGGTTGGTTTGTCTGGCAATCTGGATGGCAATTCGTACCGAGGGCGCAGCAAAATTCCTCGCTATCTGGTGGTGTCTACTGGCGTTTATCGCTTCCGGTTACGAGCACTCGGTTGCCAACATGACGCTGTTTGCCCTCTCCTGGTTCGGCCACCACAGCGAAGCCTATACCCTGTCAGGAATTGGTCATAACCTGTTGTGGGTGACACTCGGTAATACTTTGTCCGGTGTCGTATTCATGGGATTGGGTTATTGGTATGCTACGCCAAAATCGGAGCGTCCTGCTCCGGCAAAAATCAACCAGCCAGAGGCTACTGCCAATAATTAAGGGGTAATGTCGTGGATCATTTGCCTATATTTTGTCAACTACGTGACCGCGACTGCTTGATCGTCGGCGGTGGTGATGTCGCAGAACGCAAAGCGCGGTTACTGCTGGAAGCGGGCGCCCGTATAACGGTTAATGCGCTGGCGTTTATTCCGCAGTTCACCGTATGGGCAGATGAAGGCATGCTG
The DNA here is from genome assembly GCF_027919895.1 of Citrobacter sp. 21OH12SH02A-Citro. Classification (NCBI taxonomy): domain Bacteria; kingdom Pseudomonadati; phylum Pseudomonadota; class Gammaproteobacteria; order Enterobacterales; family Enterobacteriaceae; genus Citrobacter; species Citrobacter sp. 21OH12SH02A-Citro. The sequence goes on along the minus strand of NZ_CP114801.1, from coordinate 383,054 downwards.
ACGCTGGTTGAGGGACCGTTCGACGAGTCCCTGCTCGACACCTGCTGGCTGGCTATTGCCGCCACCGATGACGATGCCGTCAACCAAAGCGTCAGCACCGCCGCAGAATCACGTCGTATTTTCTGCAACGTGGTCGATGCGCCAAAAGCAGCCAGTTTTATCATGCCCTCCATTATCGACCGCTCGCCGCTGATGGTGGCGGTCTCCTCCGGCGGTACATCGCCGGTGCTTGCCCGTCTGCTACGTGAAAGACTTGAATCTGTGCTGCCTCAGCATCTGGGCCAGGTCGCGCAATATGCAGGCAAGTTACGCGCCCGAGTGAAAGAACAGTTTGCCAGCATGGGTGAACGTCGCCGCTTCTGGGAAAAATTGTTCGTGAATGACCGCCTGGCGCAGTCGCTGGCGAACAGTGACCAGAAAGCCGTCGAGGAAACCACCGAGCAGTTGCTCAGCGAACCGTTGGACCATCGAGGCGAAGTAGTGCTGGTTGGCGCCGGTCCTGGCGATGCCGGGCTGCTGACGCTGAAAGGTCTACAGCAGATCCAGCAAGCGGATGTCGTGGTTTATGACCGTCTGGTATCCGACGACATCATGAACCTAGTACGCCGCGATGCCGACCGGGTGTTCGTCGGTAAACGCGCGGGCTACCACTGCGTACCGCAGGAAGAAATTAACCAGATCCTGCTGCGTGAAGCGCAACAGGGCAAACGCGTCGTGCGCCTGAAAGGTGGCGACCCGTTCATCTTTGGCCGTGGTGGCGAAGAGCTGGAAACCCTGTGTCATGCCGGTATTCCATTCTCCGTTGTGCCAGGTATTACCGCAGCATCCGGTTGTTCCGCCTATTCCGGCATTCCACTGACCCATCGAGATTACGCCCAGAGTGTACGTCTGGTCACCGGGCACCTGAAAACCGGCGGCGAGCTGGACTGGGAAAACCTGGCGGCAGAGAAACAGACGCTGGTGTTCTACATGGGCCTCAATCAGGCGGCTACTATCCAGGAAAAACTGATCGAATTTGGCATGCAACCCGATATGTCTGTCGCGCTGGTAGAAAACGGTACCTCCGTGAAGCAACGCGTTGTTAACGGGGTGCTTTCGCAACTCGGCGAACTGGCGCAGCAGGTTGAAAGCCCGGCGCTGATTATCGTCGGCCGCGTGGTTGGACTACGCGATAAGCTGAACTGGTTCTCGAACCATTAATTGAATGCTCAAAAATGCCCTGATATTGGACTGCCCCTATAAAGTTGGACAGTTCATATTCAGGGCATTTATTTATCTTCCGATAGAAATAAATCAAAAACCGATACACGCTATATACTCGCCTCAGTAGCCCAACCGTTAATCATTAATTAAATATATCTTTAAAACATTTAAATTCATTGAAATAATATTTTATATAAAACTTGTTATGTCCTAATCCGGACTACTTTAAATTTATTTTAGTTGATATCTTAACCGCCGAGAAATGGATTTCATCCATTTAAAAATAGATATCTTACAAGGATTTTAACATGCTGAAATTTGCAAAAATCACTATCGTTGCTGGTGTTCTGGCTACGCTGACCGCGTGTACTGGTCATGTCGATAACAAAAAAGATAACTGCACCTACGATTACTTCCTGCATCCGGCAATTTCTATTTCTAAAATTATTGGTGGCTGTGGCCCGGCTGCAGATCTGTAACAGAAGCGATTGCGCAGATACAAAAAAACCGGGAAATCCCCGGTTTTTATATTTATAGGTTAAATGCTCATTCACACGTTACCGCACTTCTCGCCGAGCAGGTAGCGGGCCAGGGTTGTCAGTCCCCTCCTCTTTTAAATATCCGACGCATTTTATATCTTCAGTAAATTGAATATTTATATCTTCATTAAAGTGATTGATATAAGGAAATATGCAAACGGCGAGGCGCTTCATATTTTTTGAGATTCACCAGCGAACAGGCGAAAAAAAACCGGGTAGAACCCGGTTTCTTCAGCAACGCAGAGCGCATTACGGCTTGGCGACAAAACCAATCGCTTCGTAAACCGCTTTCAGCGTAACAGACGCGCGTGCGCTGGCTTTTTCCGCGCCATCTTTCATCACCTGCTGCAGGAAAGCTTCATCGTTACGGAAACGGTGATAACGCTCCTGAAGCTCGGTCAGCATGCCGGAAACGGCCTCTGCGACTTCACCTTTCAGATGACCATACATCTTGCCTTCAAAGTGCTGTTCCAGCTCCGGAATGCTCTGGCCGGTGACGGCAGAGAGGATATCCAGCAGGTTGGAAACACCCGCTTTATTCTGCACGTCGTAGCGTACAACAGGCGGCTCTTCGGAGTCGGTCATCGCACGTTTGATTTTCTTAACCACGGATTTCGGATCTTCCAGCAGGCCGATCACATTGTTGCGGTTGTCATCCGACTTGGACATTTTCTTCGTCGGCTCCAGCAGCGACATCACGCGCGCACCGGATTTAGGAATGAACGGCTCAGGCACTTTGAAGATGTCGCCATACAGGGCGTTGAAGCGCTGGGCGATATCGCGGCTTAGTTCCAGATGCTGTTTCTGATCTTCGCCAACCGGTACCTGGTTGGTCTGATACAGCAGGATGTCTGCCGCCATCAGCACCGGATAATCAAACAGACCGGCGTTGATGTTCTCCGCATAGCGTGCGGATTTATCTTTGAACTGGGTCATACGGCTCAGCTCGCCGAAATAGGTGTAGCAGTTCAGCGCCCAACCTAATTGTGCGTGTTCCGGTACATGAGACTGGACGAAAATGGTGCTTTTTTCAGGATCGATACCGCATGCCAGATACAGCGCCAGCGTATCGAGCGTTGCTTTACGCAGCTGCTGAGCATCCTGACGAACGGTGATGGCATGTTGGTCAACGATGCAGTAGATGCAATGGTAGTCATCCTGCATGCTCACCCACTGACGCAGCGCACCCATATAGTTGCCAATGGTCAATTCACCTGAGGGCTGTGCGCCACTAAAAACGATGGGCTTAGTCATTTTTTGATTCCTGATTTTCGCTATGCGGAAGCCCGAGAACGGGCAGTAGTTCATTAATACGGTCGTAAATAACGTCGGGTTGGCTCAGCGCGATCGACTCGCCGTAGTTGTAGCCATAAGTCAGACCAACGGACGGACAGCCAGCAGCTTTTGCCGCCTGAATATCATTACGTGAATCCCCTACGAAGAGCAATTGCTCAGGCTTAATGCCAAGCTTGCTTGCTACCAGCAGTAGCGGATCCGGATGCGGTTTTTTATTCTGCACGTCGTCACCACCGATGACCACGCTAAAGTATTTGGCGATATCTAACGCCTCAAGCAATGGCGCGACAAACGGGGTCGGTTTGTTGGTCACCAGACCCAGCGGCAATCCTTTCGCATGCATCGCGCCCAGCGTGTCGGCAACATCAGGGAACAGGAATGTCCCCTCTTCTGCGACATCGCCGTAGTATCTGTCGAACAGCTTACGCAAAATACGCACCTGTTCTTCAGCGGGGATATCATCATCAACGGGCAGTTTACCCATTGTCTTACGTAGTGTGGCGCGCTCCTGACGCGACCACGCCAGCGCGCGCTCCATCAGTACATCTGCACCGTTGCCAATCCAGGTGATAACGCGTTCTTCACCGGCAATCGGCAGTTCCAGCGCATACAGCGCCATATCCACCGCTGCGGTTAATCCCGGCGCGCTGTCGACCAGCGTACCGTCGAGGTCAAATGCAACGCCCCGAATATCCTGAAACTTATCCATGACTTACCTTCGCCAGTTCATTGCGCATTTCATCAATGACTTTTTTGTAGTCTGGTTGGTCGAAAATAGCAGAGCCTGCGACAAACATATCTGCACCCGCCGCCGCGATTTCACCAATGTTGTTCACCTTGACGCCGCCGTCCACTTCGAGGCGGATATCGTAGCCAGATTCATCAATACGACGACGCACTTCGCGCAGCTTATCCAGCGTTTGTGGGATAAAGGACTGCCCGCCAAAGCCTGGGTTAACGGACATCAGCAGGATCACATCGAGCTTATCCATGACGTAGTCCAGATAGCTCAGCGGTGTTGCCGGGTTAAACACCAGGCCCGCTTTACAGCCATGCTCTTTGATCAGCTGTAAAGTGCGATCGACGTGCTCGGAGGCTTCCGGGTGAAAAGTAATGATGCTCGCGCCGGCGGCGGCGAAGTCCGGGACAATACGATCGACCGGTTTCACCATCAGATGAACGTCAATCGGGGCAGTAATGCCATATTTACGCAGCGATTTCAGTACCATCGGGCCGATGGTCAGGTTTGGTACGTAGTGATTGTCCATGACATCGAAGTGCACGACGTCGGCACCGGCAGTCAGCGCTCTCGCGGTGTCCTCACCCAGGCGGGCAAAATCAGCCGACAGAATTGAGGGGGCGATCAAATACTGTTTCATCCGCTTCTCCTTGAGAATTATTTCTTCGCAGGCGTTACAACTCCTGGTTTATACAGTGCCAGCAGTTCGTTCACCTTTTTACGCGTGCCGCCATTGCTGCTAATGCTGCGCCGCACTTTGACCTGAAAATGTTTCGCCGATCGGTACCATTCGCGGGTATCGGGCGTGTCATGGTTCGAAATTAACACCGGGATCTGCTTACTGACCAGCTTTTCTGCCATCTCGGCCAGATGTGCCTGCTCTTTTGGGCTAAAGCTGTTGGTATGATACGCGGTGAAATTTGCCGTCGCCGAAAGCGGTGCATAAGGCGGGTCACAATAGACCACAGAGTTGCTATCCGCACGGTCCATGCACTCTTCATAGGAGAGACAATGGAACTCCGCATTCTGCGCTTTTTCAGCAAAATGGTACAACTCGGCTTCCGGGAAGTAAGGTTTTTTATAACGACCAAACGGTACATTAAACTCGCCGCGCAGGTTATAACGGCACAATCCGTTGTAACCAAAGCGGTTCAGATACAAGAACAGCACTGCACGGCGGAACGGATCCTGACTGGCATTAAATTCTTCTCTGAACCGATAGTACACCTCAGCCTGATTAGTTTCAGGCATAAACAGCTCACGCGAAGCCTGCACATACTCATCGGTACGTGTCTTCACGATGTTATAGAGACTGATGAGGTCGCTGTTGATATCGGCAAGAATATAACGAGAAAAGTCGGTGTTGAGAAACACCGACCCGGCACCCACGAAAGGTTCAATCAGGCATTCACCCTGAGGTAAATGCCGTTTGATATCATCAAGCAGGGGGTATTTTCCCCCTGCCCATTTCAAAAAAGCGCGATTTTTTTTCATGCTGACTAACTAATTACACCTTCTCCGGCTGTGGAGAAAGCTCCGACAGCATCCTGCGCTTTAGTCTTTGTCCCGCAATTGGGCGAAACAGCAAACCATTGCAGAACATATCCTATCTTACTTCAAATCGGCCTGAACCTGGTGCAGCGGTTTTGCCCACGGATTTTTCGCCTGAATATCGGCGGGTAGCGTAGACACTGCACGTTTCGCATCTTCTTTAGACGCATACACGCCTGTTACCAGAACATACCACGGTTGACCGTTACGCGTCGTCTGATACACCACGTAGTTTTTCAGGTTTTCTTTCTTCGCCCAACCGTTAAGGTTGTCGTAGTTAGAAGAACTGCTGAGCTGCAGCGTGTAATGGCTGGACGGCGCAGATTTTAACGCTCCGACATTTCCTGCACTTTTCGCTCCACCAGCAACAGGTGTTGACGTTGTTGCCGTCGCAGTTGGCGCAGGCGTTGTAGTCGCGGTTGCTTTCGGCTCAACGGTCGCCTTCGGCGTAGCGGTAACCACAGGTGCTTTGGTTGTGGTCGTCGGCGCAGTTGCAGTTGGTTTTGCCTGAGCAACAGGTTTCGGCTCTGTCTGCGTCGCTTTCACCGTAGTTTGCGGTTTGCTCTTCGGCTCAATAACGGCCTGTTTACGTTCCTGGTGTGTCGCAGCAGGGCGTTCAGCCGTTTCCGTTTTCGCAGTCTGGCGCACAGCATTACCATTACGAACTGGCGCAACGGTCGCCGGTTCGGTCGGCAGCGTAGAGTTAACCACTACATTGTTAACCTGCTCCTGGCCTTGCGGTTGCGTCAGAGCGTTGTTCAGATCGCCCTGCACTTCAACACGCTGCTGGCCTTCAGTTGCCGCAGGTGTCTGACCTTGAGTTGGGGTAGAGGAAATCGGCGGTAGGGAAACATCCTGCTGGGTATTGCCAGCGGTCTGCTCAGCGCCTGTTGCAGGCGTAGTCGTGCTCGCCTGATCCGTCGCGTTGTTGCCAGAAAGATCGATGCTCTTCTCACCAGATCCAGCCTGCTCACTGGGAGATGATGAGGGGGCTTTCAGCGCAGAACCGATACCGATGATCAGCAGCAACAGCACCAGGACACCGACACCCATCATCATATACTGACGAGAGGCAGGCTTGCTGGCGGGTTTCTTACGCTTGCGCGGACGGCGTTCTACACGCTCTTCATCCACGTCATCGTCATCAGACTCATACTCTTCTTCAATGTCCCGTTCTTCTTCACGCTCTTTACGTGCGCGCGCAGGACGGCGATCGTCAGCATCCAGATCAACATCATCAAAATTGATTTGCGGCTCATTATCGCGTTCAGACGATTGACGAGAACGACCAGTACGACGATCGCTGGGATCGGGTTTCAGCTCGTCTTCTGGTTTGAATTCATCCATTTAACACCCCACTCAAAGGTTAATGCTTACGACTTTGCACATAACCTGAAGCTAAAAGACCTACGTTTCGCAACGCAAGCCAGACCTTTCTTGTTGTTACGCCGGCTGGCAATCAGCAATAGCGTTAAGAACCACCTCGTGCGACACTCCGCCGCGCACTTCACTCTTCCCTAATGCCAGCGGAAGCACTAAACGAATCTCTCCCGCTAACACTTTTTTATCTCGCAGCATGTGCGGCAGATAAGCCTCGCTGGACATTTCACGCGGTCCATTGACCGGCAAGCCCGCTCGCTGCAGCAGCGTAATGATGCGCTGCGTATCAGCGGAGGTAAACTGTCCAAGACGTTCTGACGTACGAGCAGCCATTACCATACCTGCTGCAACGGCTTCACCATGTAACCAATTGCCATAACCCATTTCAGCTTCGATCGCATGGCCAAACGTGTGTCCCAGATTCAGTAAAGCACGTAAGCCCATTTCACGCTCGTCCGCTGCGACAACTTCTGCTTTCAGCTCACAACAACGACGAATACAGTACGCCATCGCCGGACCATCCAGACGCAATAACGCATCCAGATTTTCTTCCAGCCAACTGAAAAATTCACCGTCAAGGATGATGCCGTATTTGATCACTTCCGCCAGCCCCGATGCCAGCTCACGCGCAGGAAGCGTTTTCAGACAATCGAGATCCACCACCACGGACGCCGGTTGGTAAAACGCGCCAATCATGTTTTTACCGAGGGGATGGTTTACGGCGGTTTTGCCGCCAACGGAGGAGTCGACCTGCGACAACAGGGTTGTCGGGACTTGAATAAAACGAACACCACGCTGATAGCTGGCTGCCGCAAAACCGGTCAGATCGCCTATCACGCCGCCGCCAAGTGCGACTAACGTGGTATCACGACCGTGCGGTTTTTGCAGTAACGCAGTGAAAACCGTATCCAGAACCGTCAGGCTTTTATACTGCTCGCCATCGGGAAGGATAACGCTATCAACGTTAACACCCGCCTGTTCAAGTACGCCGCGAACCTTATCGAGATAAAGGGGAGCCAGGGTTTCGTTGGTTACCAACATAACCTGATCGCCCGATTTCAGCGGTAAGAATGAAGCTGGCTCATTAAACAAACCAGCCGCGATGGTGATAGGGTAACTACGTTCCCCGAGAGTGACTGTAATCCTCTCCATTACGCGACATCCACCTTAGTTACTTGTACCCGCAGACGAGTGTGTATTCAGCCAGAATTAGTTGCTTTCCAGCATATGAATAATCTGGTTTGCTACGACTTTTGCGCTCTGATCGTCGGTGCGAATGGTCACGTCAGCAATCTCTTCGTACAGAGGATTGCGTTCGTCAGCCAACGCTTCCAGAACTTCACGAGGCGGCGATTCTACCTGCAGCAGCGGGCGTTTCTTGTCACGTTGAGTTCGCGCAAGTTGTTTTTCAATTGTCGTTTCAAGATAGACCACGACGCCACGCGCGGAAAGACGGTTACGTGTTTCACGTGATTTAACAGAGCCACCGCCAGTTGCCAGCACAATACCCTGTTTTTCCGTCAACTCGTTGATGACTTTTTCTTCGCGATCACGGAAGCCGTCTTCACCTTCTACATCGAAGACCCAGCCCACATCAGCTCCGGTTCGTTTCTCAATCTCTTGATCAGAATCGTAAAATTCCATATTGAGTTGTTGAGCTAACTGGCGCCCAATAGTGCTTTTTCCGGCACCCATAGGCCCAACCAGAAAGATATTGCGTTTCTCTGCCATTTTTTCGGTACTACTAAGACTATTCGTTAATGGTAAACCCGCTTCGCAGACACTCAGCGCAGCAGGACATGAACTGAAACCTCATAAGATATTGCGAGAGTCAGACTGAAAATTATCTCAATACTCAAGCGGGTTTGGCAACTGAATAAATCACCAAACCTTACGCATTTCTGGTCGTGGCAGGCATGCTACCCTGCAAACATCAGACCTGGCGACGTATCGCGCAGCCAAATGACACCAAATAAGCCTATGACACACCACCAGAAAGGCAAAGCGTATTTACTGCCGCATAAGTAAAGAAAAGTACCGACACTCAAATCGGTACTCCTTGTATGCTAAATACACCCGCACGTCAAATCTCTGAAACGTGTTCAGTGCAAAAACAACGGCTTTTCATGCATAAGTTATTGCGTTGAAACCAGTCTGGGCGTAATAAAAACCACTAATTCACGCCGTTCGTCTTCTTTACCATCATGACGAAAGAGAGAGCCAAGCCAGGGGATGTCGCCCAACAGCGGCACGCTGTCGGCTGCGGATTTATTCTTATGTGAAAAAATCCCGCCCAGCGCAATCGTCTCGCCGCTTTTTACCTCGACCTGAGTTTCAATCTCCTGCTTATCAATAGCCAGAACTTCGCCATCCGCCTGCTGTAGCACCTGCCCGGGAACATTCTGGCTGATATGCAGTTTCAGTCTGATTCGTCCTTTCTGCAATACGGTGGGCGTGACTTCCATCCCTAATACAGCTTCCTTGAACTCGACGGATGTCGCGCCGCTTTCACCGCTGGAGACCTGATAAGGGATCTCACTACCCTGCTTAATACTGGCAGGTTGCAGGTGAGAAGCCAGTAAGCGTGGACTGGCGATGATGTCCAACTGCTGTTTTTGCTCCAGCGCAGACAGCTCCAGCTCGAGTAAACGACCGTTAATACGGCCAATGTTAAATCCCACACGGGATGTGGCTGTGGATACAGAAAGATCGCTGGCAAGCGTTGTGACGTTCCCCACCGCCCCCGATTGCTGTGCGTCAGCCAGCGACCACTTCACCCCCAGCTCACGCAAGCTTTTTTCATTAATCGTCACGATATGCGCCGCCAGTTCGACTTGTGCAACCGGCAGATCCATTTGCGCCACCCACGTTTCCAGTGCGTTAAGCGCAACGCTATTATCACGCAGCAGTAAGCGGTTGGTGCGTTTATCCACCGTCATGCTTCCTTTGGCGCTGAGCAGCTTTTCTCCGGCTTTTGCCAGCTCGGAGGCATCAGCATATTGCAAAATGATACTGCGATGTTCCAACGGCAGGCTGGCCTGAAGCCGTGCCTGCTCATTGTCCTGACGAGCCGCATTTTCACTCTGCCATTGAACAGAATGCACATGCAGAATGTTGCCTTCCTGACGTAATACCAGCCCGGCGCTTTTCACCACTGTTTGCAATGCCTGCTTCCAGGGCACATCCGTCAAATGCAGTGACAGCACACCGCTGACATCCGGTGAAACTACCAGGTTTTTCTTTTCCTGTTCGGCCAGCGCCTGCAATACCTGCACAACCGGCACATCATCGACCACCAGCGTCACGTTTTGTGATTTCGCCGCCAGTACGCTCTGAATCCCGACCACCAGTACGAGTACTATCCATGCCATCCATCGCTTCATTTATCGCTCCTTGTCGTTGCCACTGCCACTGCGACGGCTCGCAGTTTTTCCCTGTGTCGAGGGTTACGCTCTGGGCCGTTATCTGCGTAACCGTCCAACCGTTTTTCAGGACATCATTTCGCTCAACCCGCTGCCATTTTTTCTGGCTATCCTGAACAATGCCAATGGGTCGCGCGCCCTGGCTCAATATTCCCTGATAGCGCCATGCCGACAGCTCAGCAATTTGGCAACGGTCCTCCGGTGGCAGGAAGGGATTACGCATACCGGTGAGTATCAGTACGCTTACGCACGCCAACAGCCAGCGTTCAACCATCATTCAGGCGCTCCAGTTGTAGTGTTAACAGCAGCTCCGCACCTTCTGCGTAAAGAGAAAACCGGCTGACGTTCATCCCTTGCTCCGCTAATTGGTCAAACATCGGCGGGATGACATCCCAGCCTGGCTTCAGCGTCATTTCTCCGCCCTGTGCGGAGGGTTGCCAGTGGATAAGATGTGCAAGAGGAGTCTGAAACAGCAGTGGGGAGAACGGAATCAGCGTCTCTTCAGGCTCTTCTGGCGATGCCGCCAGCAGATATAAATTTCGCCATTGTGCCTGAATGGCCGCTCGTTGCTGATTTAGCGCCTCTTGTTGCATAACCCGTTTCTGCGCGGTGGAGCTGAGGCATAACATGACGACGATGAGCAGTCCCAGCATCCAGCCACAGCCGCAGATGAGCCGAAAGCGCGGCGACTGCGCTAACCAGCTATCACAAAGCGTTTTCATGCGCACCGCTCCGCATCAGTCGATAGTGGAATTGCCAGCGTCCCTGCGCATCCTGCTGCGTTTCGCCAGGGCTACCCAATTTAAACAGCGGCAGCTGGCGTAATTGCGCTTCCAGCGCCTTCAGCGCGGCAAAGCTCAGCGTGTTTCCCGTCAGTTCCAGTGTCTCCTGCTGCCAGGTTATTTTTGTTAACCACGCCTGCTCCGGCAGTAATTCCGCCAGCCCTTGCAAAACCCGCTGCCAGCTTCGGGTCTGCTCACGCTGTTTGTTCCGCGCTTGAACCTGTTGCCATCGTTGCTGGCGCTGCTGCACACGCGACTTTAGCGCCATTAAAGCCTCGGCCCGCGTCTTTTCGGCATCCGCTAACAACAATTCGACCTGGTTTTCTACGCTCAAAACGCTGTAATAGCGCAACAACACGCCGCTACTAAGCAGTAGCGAAGCGCCAAATAAAAAACTCCAGAAGCGTAGGCAGGCGCGACGTCGCGTCTGGCGCCAGGGCAGAAGATTGATGGTCGCTATCATCAACATGTGCCTCCCATAGCGAGTCCCAGTGCAATGGTGAAGCGATGGCTTTGCGTTGGAATTGGCGGCTGGCGTACAGACACCACGCTTAAAGGATCGAAGCCGCTGGGATCGCATAGCGCAATGGCTGTCGTGGAAAGCGATAATGTCGCGGCAAGCTCGTCGATACAGCCAATATCGCCCGTTGATTTACGCCCCCATGCCGAACGGGTCGCCCATAGCCACTGGGTGTCATCACGCCATACCAGACACTGATGACGTTCTGGCAGGTAAGGTATAAATCGCTGTAACGCGCTGGCATCCGGCGTAATCGCCGTAACCTGCACCTTCAACGTTTGGATAAGCGTCAGAAGCGCTGAAATCTCTTTGCTTTGCGCGGCAGTGACGTTAAACGCCGGGCTTAACGTGTCTTCGCTATAATCAAAATGCAGCGCATCCGGCGCCATATCCAGCTCACGCGCCATCGAACCGGATAACCATGCGGCTTGCTCCGGCTCGCGCAGCATCATTTCCGGACGAGGGTACTTTTTTTGTAACGTCCTGTTGGCAGGAAAGGAGAGATGAATATGGTGTCGGCGAGGAAGCTCCCGGCTCCACGGCAGTAGCGCTGCGACAAGCTGTTCAGGCTCGCGAATATGGCCATCGACGATAACCTGAGGCGTCAGCGGTATACGCCACCAGCGCTGGAGAAACCAACCGGATGCGTCGTGAACTACGGCGACAGCCAGCGCTTCATGTTGCTGAATATGCAGACCAATTTTCCAGATATTGAAAGCCATTGCTGATGATCTCCTTATCACCCGTTGCTTTAACGGGTATATCAATGCGTCTGGCTTGCCTTTATACTACCGCGCGTTTGTTTATAAACTGCCCAAATGCCACTAAATGGGAAATCTCCAGTGAAGTTCGTAAAGTATTTATTAATCCTTGCAGTATGTTGCATCCTGCTGGGAGCAGGCTCGATTTATGGCCTCTACCGCTATATTGAGCCGCAATTACCTGACGTCGCGACGCTCAAAGATGTGCGTTTACAGATCCCGATGCAGGTTTACAGCGCTGATGGCGAGCTGATCGCGCAATATGGCGAGAAACGTCGAATCCCGGTCACCCTGGATCAGATGCCGCCGGTAATGGTTAAAGCCTTTATCGCTACCGAAGACAGTCGTTTTTATGAGCACCACGGGGTAGACCCGGTGGGGATCTTCCGTGCTGCCAGCGTCGCGCTGTTCTCCGGCCATGCATCACAAGGGGCCAGCACCATCACCCAACAGTTGGCGAGAAACTTCTTCCTGAGCCCGGAACGTACGCTGATGCGTAAGATCAAAGAAGTGTTCCTGGCGATCCGCATTGAACAACTGCTGAGTAAAGATGAGATCCTCGAACTGTATCTGAACAAGATTTACCTGGGGTATCGCGCTTATGGCGTTGGTGCTGCCGCGCAGGTCTATTTCGGTAAGACGGTTGATCAGCTCAGCTTAAGTGAAATTGCGGTGATTGCCGGTCTGCCAAAAGCGCCGTCAACCTTCAACCCCCTCTATTCGATGGAAAGGGCAACCGCGCGACGTAACGTCGTACTGTCGCGTATGTTGAGCGAAAACTACATCACGCAGGCTCAGTACGATCAGGCGCGCGGCGAAGCCATTGACGCCAACTACCACGCGCCGGAAATCGCCTTCTCCGCGCCGTATCTCTCTGAGATGGTGCGCCAGGAGATGTATAATCGTTATGGCGAGAAAGCCTATGAGGACGGGTATCGCATCACCACCACCATTACGCGCAAAGTACAGCAGGCTGCTCAGCAGGCAGTACGTAACAACGTAATGGATTACGACATGCGCCACGGTTACCGCGGCCCGTCAAACGTGCTGTGGAAAGTGGGTGAAAGCAGTTGGGACAGCAAGAAAATCACCGATACGCTGAAAGCGCTACCGACTTATGGTCCCCTGCTACCGGCGGTTGTTACCAGCGCCAATCCGCAGGAAGCCATTGCCGCGCTGGCGGATGGTACGTCAGTGTCATTACGGATGGATGGCATGCGCTGGGCGCGTCCTTACCGCTCGGATACCCAGCAAGGCCCGACGCCGCGCAAAGTGACTGATGTGGTGCAAACCGGGCAGCAAATCTGGGTACGCCAGGTTGGCGATGCCTGGTGGCTGGCACAAGTACCGGACGTCAACTCCGCACTGGTCTCCATCAATCCGCAAAACGGCGCGGTGCTGGCGCTGGTCGGTGGTTTTGACTTCAACCAGAGCAAGTTTAACCGTGCAACCCAGGCGTTACGCCAGGTGGGTTCCAACATCAAACCATTCCTGTATACCGCCGCGATGGATAAAGGTCTGACGCTGGCGAGCATGCTCAACGACGTGCCGATCTCCCGCTGGGATGCCGGCGCGGGTTCCGACTGGCAGCCGAAGAACTCACCGCCGCAATACGCCGGTCCTATCCGCTTACGTCAGGGGCTGGGTCAGTCGAAAAACGTGGTGATGGTACGCGCCATGCGCGCGATGGGCGTGGATTACGCGGCAGAGTATCTGCAACGTTTCGGCTTCCCGGCACAGAACATTGTGCACACCGAGTCGCTGGCGCTGGGTTCTGCCTCATTCACGCCGTTGCAGGTGGCGCGCGGTTATGCAGTGATGTCGAACGGCGGCTTCCTGGTCGATCCGTATTTCATCAGTAAAATCGAAAGCGATATGGGCGGCGTTATCTTCGAGGCGAAGCCGAAAATTGCCTGTCCGGAATGCGATATTCCGGTGATTTATGGTGATACCCAGAAATCTAACGTGCTGGAAAACAGTAACGTCGAAGATGTCGCCGTCTCGCAGGAACAGCAGAATGCCGCCGTGCCTATGCCTCAGCTTGAGCAGGCAAACCAGGCGCTGGTCGCGCAAAGCGGAACGCAGGAGTACGCTCCACACGTGATCAACACGCCGCTGGCCTTCCTGATTAAAAGCGCCCTGAACACCAATATATTTGGTGAGCCGGGCTGGATGGGAACCGGTTGGCGTGCAGGTCGCGATTTACAGCGCCATGATATCGGCGGGAAAACCGGGACCACCAACAGTTCTAAAGATGCATGGTTCTCCGGCTACGGGCCAGGCGTGGTGACGTCGGTATGGATCGGGTTTGATGACCATCGCCGCAATCTCGGACACACGACGGCTTCTGGGGCGATCAAAGACCAGATCTCCGGCTACGAAGGCGGCGCAAAGAGCGCACAGCCTGCCTGGGATGCCTATATGAAGTCCGTGCTGGAAGGCGTGCCTGAGCAGCCGCTGACGCCGCCGCCGGGTATCGTGACGGTCAATATCGATCGCAGCACCGGTCAACTGGCAAGCGGTGGCAACAGCCGCGCAGAATACTTCATTGAAGGCACTCAGCCGACGCAACAGGCGGTGCATGAGGTGGGGACGACCATTATTGATAATGGTGAGACGCACGAACTGTTCTGATCCCTGACCGATCAAAAAAAGGCGCTTCGGCGCCTTTTTTATTATTCGTGAAGAGAAATTAAAGCCGCCCCTGTCCTTTCAGCCATTCGCGTACGAGGAACAGCGCACTCACATTACGCGCTTCGTGAAAATCAGGATCTTCCAGCAGGTCCATCATATGCGCCAGCGGCCAGCGCACCTGTGGTAATGGTTCAGGCTCATCACCTTCCAGCGATTCAGGATATAAGTCCTCCGCCACCACGATGTTCATCTTGCTGGAGAAATAGGACGGCGCCATGCTGAGTTTCTTTAAAAACGTCAGATCTTTTGCGCCAAACCCCACCTCTTCTTTCAGCTCCCGATTCGCCGCTTCGTACACGCTTTCGCCAGGATCGATTAACCCCTTGGAAAAACCCAATTCGTAAGATTCGGTCCCGACCGCGTATTCGCGGATGAGGATCAGGTGGTCGTCCACAATCGGCACAATCATTACCGCTTCACGCGTGGACGGGCGCATACGTTCATAAACGCGGCGTACGCCATTGCTGAACTCAAGGTCCACGCTTTCGACTTTAAACAGCCGGGATTGGGCGACGGTTTCCACTTTCAAAATCGTGGGTTTCTGTAATGATTTGCTCATTGTGAGGATCTTTGCTGTGAAATCTGGGGTTATTGTGCGATATACCGCACGGTTTCGGCAATGTGAATTGCCGTTTATTTACATTTATGTAACGTACTAAAAGTTAATCCTTATTTCAAATTAAAAGTCAATAGGTTGAAATAACTCCAGGAATTTGCTGATATTCCATTTTTAGTGATTTTGCTATGATTCGCATTTACTGGGCTGTACTTAAAGATGCTCAAGTTCGACTCCACACTTGCCGATAGCCAACCACAGAATCACGAATATTGAACAGGGTGCGACTGACCACGCCTGACAGACTAAGTAAGATGGGGAAAGCATGAGCACCATTCTGATTTTTTTAGCTGCTTTGCTGGCCTGCTCATTGCTTGCAGGATGGCTACTCAGAACGAAATCCAGACGGAAAAATTTACCCTTGAGCAACGTCTTCTCAGACGCCTCGAAGCGTAAACTCACGCCTGAAGAGCGCAGTGCAGTCGAAAACTATCTCGAAAGCCTTAGTCAAATTCAGCAGGTACCTGGTCCAACGGGCGCCAGCTCCGCGCCCGTGTTATTAACGCTGAATGCCCAAAGTAATAGCGTCATCGTACTTACGCACGCGATTACACGTTACGGCATTACTACCGACGATCCTAACAAATGGCGTTACTATCTTGATTCCGTTGAGGTACATCTTCCCCCTTTCTGGGAACAATACATCAATGACGAAAACAGCGTTGAGCTAATCCACACCAATACGATACCGCTGGTTATCTCCCTGAACGGCCATACGCTGCAGGAATATATGCAGGAAGCGCGTGGCTATGCGTTACAGCACACCACTTCTACCCAGGCGTCCATTCGCGGTGAAGAAAGCGAGCAGATTGAACTGCTGAATATTCGCCAGGAAACCCATGAAGAATATGCGCTCAGCCGCCCGTCGGGATTGCGCGAGGCGTTACTGATTGCTGCATCGTTCCTGCTGTTCTTTTTCTGTTTGATAATCCCGGATACGTTTGTTCCGTGGACAGTTGGTGGCGCGGTGCTGCTACTGGCTGCGGGTCTGTGGGGGCTGTTTGCCCCACCGTCTAAAACCGCCCTGCGGGAAATTCATTGTCTGCGCGGTACGCCGCGTCGCTGGGGGCTGTTTGGCGAAAACGACCAGGAGCAAATTAATAATATCTCGCTAGGTATTATTGATCTGATTTATCCACCGCACTGGCAACCTTACATCGCACAAGATCTTGGCCAGCAAACGGATATTGATATTTATCTCGATCGCCACGTTGTTCGCCAGGGACGTTTTTTATCGCTGCATGACGAAGTCAAAAACTTCCCGTTACAGCACTGGCTGCGCAACGCCGTCATCGCGGGCGGCTCGTTGCTGGTGCTGCTGATGCTGCTGTTTTGGATCCCGCTGGATATGCCGATAAAGCTTACGCTTTCCTGGATGAAGGGCGCACAAACTATCGAAGCCACCAGCGTTAAACAGCTTGAAAACGCGGGCGTTCGCGTGGGTGACACGCTGCATCTGAGCGGTACGGGTATGTGTAACATTCATACCCAGGGGAGCTGGAATGCGCAGCCTTCCGCGCCGTTTATGCCTTTCGATTGCACGCAAATTATCTGGAATGACGCGCGCGCATTACCGCTGCCTGAGTCCGATCTGGTGAATAAAGCCACCGCGCTCACGCAGGCGGTGAACCGCCAACTGCACCCCAAAGCGGATGATGACTCTCGCGTCAGCGCATCGTTACGCTCGGCAATTCAAAAATCCGGAATGGTGTTACTGGACGATTTTGGCGAGATCGTCCTGAAAACGGCTGATCTGTGCGCGGCCAAAGATGAATGTGTACGTTTAAAAAATGCACTGGTTAACCTTGGTAACAGTAAAGACTGGACGGCGCTGGTGAAACGGGCGAACGCAGGCAAACTGGATGGCGTGAACGTGCTGCTGCGTCCGGTAAGCGCGGAGTCGTTGGATAATCTGGTGAATACCTCTACGGCGCCGTTTATTTCACGCGAGACTGCGCGAGCGGCCCAGACGCTGAATAGCCCAGCCCCTGGCGGTTTCCTGATTATCAGCGACGAAGGCAGCGATCTGGTCGATCAACCGTGGCCGACAACCTCGCTATATGACTATCCCCCACAGGAACAGTGGAACGCCTTCCAGCGTCTGGCGCAGATGCTGATGCAGACGCCGTTTCGCGCGGAGGGGATCGTCACCAATATTTCGACCGACGCCAATGGCACCCAGCACATTGGCCTGCACCGTATCCCGGATCGTTCAGGATTATGGCGCTACCTTGGCACGACGCTGCTGATGTTCTCCATGCTCGGATGCGCTGTCTACAACAGCATACAGGCTTTCAGACGCTACCAGCGTCACCGCTCCCGCATCACGGAAATTCAGAGCTACTACGAAAGTTGCCTGAATCCAACGCTGATTGACAACCCGGAAAGCCTGATTCGATAACACGCTCGCGCGACAGGATATGCTACCCTGTCGCGCATCATGTTTTCTTCTGGGGAGTTTCCATGCAGATCAATATTGCCTGGCAGGATGTCGATACCGTGTTGTTAGATATGGACGGCACGCTGCTCGACCTGGCATTCGATAACTATTTCTGGCAAAAACTGGTGCCGGAAACCTATGGCGCGAAACAGGGTATCTCTCCCCAGGAAGCCCAGGACTATATTCGTCAGCAGTATCATGCCGTGCAGCATACGCTAAACTGGTACTGCCTGGATTACTGGAGCGAATGCCTGGATCTTGATATTTGCGCCATGACAACGGAACAGGGACCGCGCGCCGTTTTGCGTGAAGATACTGTACCGTTTCTTGATGCCTTAAAAGCCAGCGGCAAGCGCCGTATTTTGCTCACCAACGCGCATCCCCATAACCTGGCGGTGAAGCTGGAGCATACCGGTCTGGCCTCACACCTTGATTTATTACTTTCCACCCACACATTTGGTTATCCCAAAGAGGATCAGCGGTTATGGCACGCTGTGGCTGAAGAAACGGGAATGAGTGCAGAGAAGACGCTGTTTATTGATGACAGCGAACCCATTCTCGACGCCGCTGCTCTGTACGGTATTCGTTACTGCCTCGGCGTGACCAATCCCGACTCAGGCATCGCGGAAAAACAGTACGCACGCCATCCGTCACTGAATGACTACCGCCGACTGATCCCCTCACTGATGTGAAGGAGACGCCATGAAAGAAAAGCCCTCTGCTGAAGTCAGGCTGGATAAATGGCTGTGGGCTGCGCGCTTTTACAAAACGCGTGCGCTAGCCCGCGAAATGGTTGAAGGCGGTAAGGTGCATTACAACGGCCAGCGCAGCAAACCGAGCAAGATTGTCGAGCTGAACGCCATCCTCACCCTGCGCCAGGGAAATGACGAGCGAACGGTCATTATCAAGGCTATTACCGAGCAGCGTCGCCCGGCCACGGAAGCCGTTACGCTGTATGAAGAAACCGCGGAAAGCGTAGAAAAACGCGAAAAAGTGGCGCTGGCGCGTAAACTTAACGCGTTAACCATGCCGCACCCGGACAGGCGACCGGACAAGAAAGAGCGCCGCGACCTGTTACGATTTAAACATGGCGACAGCGAGTGACTGTCACCTGCAAGAGAGATGATTATGCCGCAACATGACCAATTACATCGTTATCTGTTTGAAAACTTTGCCGTGCGCGGCGAGCTGGTGACCGTTTCGGAAACCCTGCAACAGATCCTCGAAAATCATACTTACCCGCAGCCGGTCAAGAACGTACTGGCTGAACTGCTGGTCGCCACCAGCCTGCTCACCGCCACGCTGAAGTTTGCCGGTGATATCACCGTACAGCTGCAGGGCGATGGTCCGCTGAGCCTGGCCGTCATAAACGGCAACAACAATCAGCAGATGCGCGGCGTGGCCCGTATGCAGGGCGATATCCCTGAAGGCGCTGATCTTAAAACGCTGGTAGGCAACGGCTACCTGGTGATCACCATTACCCCAGAAGAAGGGGAGCGCTATCAGGGCGTGGTTGGTCTGGAAGGCGACACGCTGGCCGCCTGTCTGGAAGATTACTTCATGCGTTCTGAACAGTTGCCGACACGTCTGTTTATCCGTACTGGCGACGTCGATGGCAAACCCGCTGCTGGCGGGATGCTTCTGCAGGTAATGCCGGCGCAAAACGCGCAGGCAGATGATTTCGATCACCTGACAGCCCTGACCGAAACCATCAAAACTGAAGAGCTGTTAACGCTCCCGGCCAACGAAGTGCTGTGGCGCTTGTACCACGAAGAAGAGGTTACTCTCTACGATCCGCAGGACGTTGAGTTCAAATGCACCTGTTCACGCGAACGCTGCGCTGGCGCACTGAAAACGCTGCCGGACGAAGAAGTGGACAGCATTCTGGCGGAAGAAGGCGAGATCGATATGCACTGCGATTACTGCGGGAGCCACTATCTGTTTAACGCCATGGACATTGCTGAGATCCGCAGCAACGCTTCCCCGGCGGACCCGCAGGTACATTAATCACCACTGCCTATCCGGCCCACTATCGTCGACCGGATAGGCGTTCGCACCGCCATCCATCAAAACGCTATCCGCAACACGCTCACTCGTTGTAATAATTCATCGGCAATCGAGTGCCATTAATGGTGATATCACGCCAAACTCTGGGGGCTGAATCCAGTTGATGATTCGCCACCGCCTGCAGCAGTTTATCCTTATTGAATTCTGCAGGTAGCTGACCTGATGCGAAGAGTTCCCATTTATCCTCTTTCCTGGCAAAGACCAGACTCTCACCATCGCCAAAAGCATACAGCACCTGCTCAGGCTTACCATCCGCATTGAGGTCCTGATCGACCAGGACGCAAGCATCCTGCTCAACGCAGGATGTAATGCGGTAGCTCTGCCCTTTGACAAACGCCCAGAAGGTCTCATCGGGTTGCCTGCTACCTGGAGCTATCATCACTTTCGGCGCTAGTTGAGTGGCAGTCAGGTTCTGCATGGGATCGCGACGTCCTTGCAGCAGAGAATTTAAGTCGCGCCGACGCTTACTGTCTTGGTTAAACGCCGCATCTTTTTGTAATGCCTCCAACGCCGCACGTCCCGGTTTTCCGCTCTTACCCAACATATACAGGCTGACCTGATCCGGCTTAATTTTGCCGCTGTGATACAGCCCCATATGGCTGTTGACGCTGATGCGCCAGGCATCAATAACCGGCGACGACAGCAAAATCAACAGCCCCAACGCCAGCAACGACACGCAAAGAATCACCTTCCCCTGAAGCTCAAGCGGATTGCGCCCACGGCGTAAAATACTCGCCAGATAGCCAAACGACCAGAGCAGCAGCACGCAGACCACCAGCACGCCATATAAGCGCTCGGGCGTCCAACCGTACTGTTGAATTCGCACCCACAGTGACCAACCGGCAATCAGCATATAGATGGGCGCGACAACCAGGGCGCATTTGATCAGGTAGCGTAACGCGGCTGGATAGGGAAGCGCCTCTTTCTGCGGCTCGCGAACGATAGCCATCAACAGCAGCAGGAGCAGCGCCAGCGTTGACATCAACCCGGCCGCAGACACCCGCTGCGAGATAGCCTCCAGGCCGGTGAAGGGCAAGGTCAGTACAAACATCAGCGCCAGCAGCGCGACCAGGGGTAACAGACCGGTGGCGATCAAAGTCAGTAACTTTTGGACCGCCGCAACCAAACGCGACTGCGTGCGGGTCAGTACCACCGCCAGTGCGGTAACCAGGCCAAAGGCCACGTAGCCAAACCAGTCGGTATCAAAGAAAAGCGTGTCGAAGAAGGTAATACCAACGAGCTTAAACATCTCGCTCCATAGCAGGAGCACCATCCAGAACAGACCGTTGGCGACAAAGACAATCAGTAACGTCAGCGCATTAAGCCACAAACTAGCATAAAACTGCGCATAGCGGGCCTGCTGGCGGGATGCGTGGAGCGAGTACTGAATCCATGGCAATGCCAGCATCGCCATCAGCAGTAAGCGCCAGCCGTACAACATAAAAATATCATTTTGCCGCCACTTATCGCTGCCCTCGACTTGCCACTTTAGCCAGACGCTCATCGCCAGCACGACAACAAAGATCAGCGCCATCCAGTACCACAGCGCACGTTGTTTGAAAGAGACAACGGTGAGTAAAAGCGCCGAGGAGAGAGCAATTGTCGCGGGCATGCCATAGAACAGCCAGCCGTCATTATGCGGCACCAGATATGTCATCAGCAGGTAGCACAATATCCCCTGTAACAGGCCGATAGATATCATGCCCCAGCGAGTAGTACGTGAAAGTTCAACACTATCCATGTCGTCACCCAGAATGAAGAGAAAAGGTAATTATTGCATCAACTTCACAATTTTGAGCATTGATAGGCCGATCCCGGACCACTGCGACGGGAAGTGAATCGATATTGTTTATGTATGAGTTACGTTATTTTCTTACGTGAATGCGATTACACTCACAAGTTTCCCGCCAAAAACACTCTCCATTAACGTTTTAAGAACATTTTCCACAACAAAAAAGGGTTTCCTGCCATAATATCCGCCTCTTTGTGACAGGAGTCGCAGCGCATTCGGTTATCCGTGATTTTCCCGGATGCGTAAATCTATGAGCCTTGTCGCGGTTAGCAATCCCTAAAAAACCTTACTATTCCCGGTAATACATATTGGCTAAGGAGCAGTGAAATGCGTGTGAACAACAGTTTAACCCCGCAAGATCTCAAGGCTTATGGTATCAATGACGTTCAGGATATCGTTTACAATCCAGACTACGACACGCTTTTCCAGGAGGAACTTGATCCAAACCTGGAAGGTTATGAGCGTGGCGTGTTAACAAACCTGGGCGCCGTTGCCGTTGATACCGGTATCTTTACCGGACGTTCGCCAAAGGATAAGTATATTGTCCGTGACGACACCACGCGCGACACGCTCTGGTGGTCCGACAAAGGTAAAGGTAAGAACGACAACAAACCGCTCTCCCCGGAAACCTGGCAGCATCTGAAAGGATTAGTCACCCAGCAGCTTTCCGGTAAGCGTCTGTTTATCATTGATGCATTCTGCGGCGCTAACGCCGATACCCGCCTTTCCGTACGCTTCATTACCGAAGTAGCCTGGCAGGCGCATTTTGTTAAAAACATGTTCATCCGCCCAAGCGACGAAGAGCTGGTTGATTTCAAACCTGATTTCATCGTGATGAATGGCGCTAAATGCACTAACCCGCAATGGAAAGAGCAGGGTCTGAACTCCGAAAACTTCGTGGCTTTCAACCTGACTGAGCGTATCCAGTTGATTGGTGGCACCTGGTACGGCGGCGAAATGAAGAAAGGTATGTTCTCCGTAATGAACTACCTGCTGCCGCTGAAAGGCATTGCCTCCATGCACTGCTCGGCAAACGTCGGGGAAAAAGGTGATGTGGCAGTCTTCTTTGGCCTGTCCGGTACAGGTAAAACAACGCTGTCCACCGATCCGAAACGCCGCCTGATTGGCGATGACGAACACGGCTGGGATGACGACGGCGTGTTTAACTTTGAAGGCGGTTGCTACGCGAAGACCATCAAACTGTCTAAAGATGCCGAGCCGGAAATCTACAACGCAATCCGTCGTGACGCGCTGCTGGAAAACGTCACCGTGCGCGCAGATGGTTCCATCGACTTCGACGACGGTTCCAAAACCGAAAACACCCGCGTGTCCTACCCGATTTATCACATCGATAACATCGTTAAGCCGGTGTCAAAAGCGGGTCACGCCACCAAAGTGATCTTCCTGACCGCCGATGCGTTTGGCGTGCTGCCGCCGGTCTCTCGTCTTACGGCAGACCAAACCCAGTACCACTTCCTGTCTGGCTTCACCGCCAAACTGGCCGGTACAGAACGTGGCGTCACCGAACCGACCCCAACCTTCTCAGCCTGCTTTGGCGCAGCATTCCTGTCACTGCACCCAACGCAGTACGCAGAAGTACTGGTGAAACGTATGCAGGCGGCAGGTGCGCAGGCATATCTGGTTAACACCGGCTGGAACGGTACCGGCAAGCGTATCTCTATCAAAGATACCCGCGCGATTATCGACGCTATCCTGAACGGTTCGCTGGATGACGCAGAAACGTTCCGTCTGCCGATGTTTGACCTGGCTATCCCAACCGAGCTGCCGGGCGTGGATACTCGCATTCTCGATCCGCGTAATACCTATGCTTCTCCGGAGCAGTGGCAGGAAAAAGCCAACGCGCTGGCAAAACTGTTTATCGAGAACTTCGAGAAATACACCGATACCCCTGCGGGTGAAGCGCTGGTTAGCGCCGGACCGAAGCTGTAACAAAGAGTGCCGGATGGCGGTTTCGCCTTATCCGGCCTACAGCAACAAAAAGGGAGGCATTTCGCCTCCCTTTCTTATGCGTCTTTCGTGGTGCCCTGCGCGCGAGTGAAGGGAACCGGAAGCCAGGCGCGGATCGACAACCCTCCTCGTTCACTGGTGCCAATTTCCAGCATACCGTTATGGTTATCGATAATACGCTGCACAATCGCCAGACCCAGGCCCGTGCCGCTGGTACTACGCGCGCTGTCGCCGCGGACAAACGGCTGGAACAGGTGTTTACGCTGCTCCGGCTTGATGCCCGGACCATCATCTTCTACCTGGAACCAGGCGCGATGCGTCTCCGTACCGCTGCTGACCTTAATCCAGCCGTTGCCGTAACGGGCGGCGTTAACCACCATATTGGCAACCGCACGCTTGATCGACAGCGGGTGCATTTTCACCTGAATGCTGCCCGGCAGCAGCGCAGTTTCGATTTCACGTTCATAGCCGCTTTCCGCTGCGACCACTTCGCCTAACACCGAGTTCAGATCCGCCATCTCCATCGGCATCTCCTGACCAGTACGCAGATAATCGATAAACTGCTCGATAATGGCATTACACTCTTCGATGTCCTTATTGATGGACTCCGCGAGATAACCATCCTCTTCGCCCATCATTTCGGTCGCCAGACGAATACGCGTCAGCGGAGTACGTAAATCGTGGCTCACGCCCGCCATTAACAGCGTACGGTCATCGGCCAGTTGCTTCACCCCCGCGGCCATATGGTTAAAGGCTCGGGTAACGGAGCGCACCTCTGAAGCGCCATACTCACGCAGCGGCGGCGGAATGATACCTTTCCCCACCTGCAGCGCCGCATGTTCAAGATCCACCAGCGGTCGGTTCTGGATACGGATAAACAGCCACGCGCCACCGATAGCCAACAGCATAATCGCCAGCGTGTAGCGGAACAGCGGTGAGAAATCGCCCTGATGGATCTCCGTCAGCGGCACGCGTACCCAGATATTGGGCGACAGCCAGGTTTTCAGCCATACGACCGGCGAGCTTTTGTTCACCTCAACGCGGACTTCCGTCGGACCACCCAGTTGCTGCGCCATCTGATGGCTTAAGAATTCATAGTGTTGCGCCCAACGCAGTCCAGCTTCTTCAGCGGCCTCGTTGGAATAGAGGGAAATACCCAGCTCACGATAAATTTCCCGGCGGAATGCGGGCGGCACCACCAGTTGCGTACCGTCCTCCAGCTGCAGTTTATCGGTCATCAGCATACGAACTTCGTAGGCCAGGACCTTATTAAACTGCTGGAGGCTCGGCAGTATCGCGAAGTTCAGCACTACCAGGTAAGTCGTCACCAGGCTGGCAAACAGCAAGGTGACGATGAGCAATAACGTGCGGGCAAACGAACTTCGTGGCGAGAAGCGCATTCGCCTCATGCTTTAGAACCGTCCGGAACAAAGACGTAGCCGAGACCCCACACGGTCTGAATGTAGCGCGGATGCGCCGGGTCCTCTTCCACCATACGACGCAGACGAGAAATCTGGACGTCGATAGAACGCTCCATCGCCGAATATTCACGACCACGGGCCAGGTTCATCAGCTTATCGCGGGACAGCGGCTCGCGCGGGTGGCTTACCAGCGCTTTCAGTACCGCAAATTCCCCGCTGGTGAGCGGCATTGGCTCATCTTCACGGAACATTTCACGCGTACCGAGGTTCAGTTTAAACTTACCAAAAGCAATGACCGCTTCTTCCTGAGAAGGCGCGCCCGGCAGTTCGTTCGCCTGACGACGCAGTACAGCGCGAATACGCGCCAGCAGTTCTCGCGGGTTAAACGGTTTCGGAATGTAATCGTCAGCGCCAATTTCCAGCCCAACGATACGATCGACTTCTTCACCCTTCGCCGTGACCATAATGATCGGCATCGGGTTGCTTTGACTGCGCAGGCGACGGCAAATAGACAGGCCATCTTCTCCCGGCAGCATTAAATCCAGCACCATCAGGTGAAAGGACTCACGGGTCAGCAGACGATCCATCTGCTCAGCGTTAGCGACGCTTCGAACCTGGAAGCCCTGCTCGGTCAGATAACGCTCCAGAAGCGCACGCAAGCGCATGTCGTCATCGACCACCAGAATCTTATAGTTCTCTTGCATTGTTATTACTCCCAAAGGTTCGCAACAATTAAGTGTATATTCTTAAGAAAGCTAACGTGAGTCACCAGCGAATTCTGGTATGAATTCCAGGCTAAATTGTTACAAAGCATATTAAACAGCAGCTTAAGTATACAATGTTTCTCGCAATACATTATTTATTCTGTTGATATGCTCGCGTAATACTAATTGTGCGCATCATCACAGAGTCGAAGGTAAAACAATAAGATGAAAACGCCCCTGATAACCCGCGAAGGGTATGAAAAACTCAAACAAGAGCTGAATTACCTCTGGCGTGAAGAGCGCCCGGAAGTCACCAAAAAGGTTACCTGGGCCGCAAGTCTGGGTGACCGCAGCGAAAATGCCGACTACCAGTATAATAAAAAGCGTCTGCGTGAGATCGACCGCCGTGTCCGTTATTTGACCAAGTGCATGGAGAATTTGAAAATCGTCGATTACTCCCCGCAGCAAGAGGGCAAAGTCTTCTTTGGCGCGTGGGTCGAGATTGAAAATGACGATGGCGACATCCGTAAATTCCGTATTGTCGGCTACGATGAGATCTTCGGTCGTAAAGATTACATTTCTATCGACTCACCGATGGCGCGGGCGCTGCTGAAAAAAGAGGTCGGCGATCTCGCGATAGTCAACACCCCTGGTGGTGAAGCCAGCTGGTACGTGAACGAAATTAAATACGTTAAGTGAGACCGGAACAATCCGAAGCCCCGGTAGATGACTGGCATTTTTGCCAGTCAATCCGTATAACTATCCCCTGATTTTTTATCCTATAGACGAAGCTATCCATGATGAATGATTCTTTCTGCCGCATTATCGCAGGTGAAATTCAGGCTCGTGCTGAACAGGTAGAAGCTGCCGTTCGCCTGCTTGACGAAGGGAACACCGTGCCGTTTATCGCACGTTATCGTAAGGAAATCACCGGCGGTCTGGACGATACGCAACTGCGTAATCTGGAGACCCGTCTGGGATATCTGCGTGAACTGGAAGACCGCCGTCAGGCAATCCTGAAATCTATCGGCGAGCAAGGCAAACTGACCGACGATTTGGCGAACGCGATCAACGGCACGTTAAGTAAGACCGAACTCGAAGATCTCTATCTGCCGTACAAACCTAAGCGCCGCACTCGTGGGCAGATAGCCATTGAGGCCGGACTGGAGCCGCTGGCAGATCTGCTGTGGAACGAACCGTCCCATGACCCGGAAACCGAAGCTGCAAAATATCTCAACGCCGAAAACGGCGTGGCCGATACCAAAGCCGCCCTCGATGGCGCACGCTACATTCTGATGGAGCGCTTCGCCGAAGACGCTGCGCTGCTGGCAAAAGTGCGTGATTATTTGTGGAAAAACGCCCATCTGGTTGCCGCCGTGGTTAGTGGGAAAGAAGAGGAAGGCGCTAAGTTCCGCGATTACTTCGATCACCACGAACCTATTTCTACCGTTCCATCCCACCGTGCGCTGGCCATGTTCCGTGGTCGTAACGAAGGCGTGTTGCAGCTTTCACTAAATGCCGATCCGCAATTCGATGAGCCGCCAAAAGAGAGCCACGGCGAGCAGATTATCCAGGATCACCTGGGACTGCGCCTGAACAACGCCCCCGCTGACAGCTGGCGTAAAGGCGTTGTTAGCTGGACGTGGCGCATCAAAGTGCTGATGCACCTTGAAACTGAGCTGATGGGTACCGTACGTGAACGTGCGGAAGATGAAGCGATCAACGTCTTTGCCCGTAACCTGCATGACCTGCTGATGGCCGCCCCGGCCGGGCTGCGAGCCACAATGGGTCTCGATCCGGGACTGCGTACCGGCGTAAAAGTGGCGGTGGTTGACGGTACCGGCAAGCTGGTCGCGACCGACACTATTTATCCGCATACCGGCCAGGCAGCCAAAGCCGCCGTTGCCGTGGCGGCGTTGTGTGAAAAATACAACGTTGAGCTGGTCGCGATTGGTAACGGTACGGCGTCGCGCGAAACCGAGCGTTTCTTCCTCGACGTGCAGAAACAATTCCCGAAAGTGACCTCGCAGAAGGTGATCGTCAGCGAAGCCGGGGCATCGGTTTACTCTGCTTCCGAGCTGGCGGCGCTGGAGTTCCCGGATCTCGATGTTTCGCTGCGTGGCGCGGTGTCTATCGCCCGTCGTTTGCAGGATCCGTTGGCGGAGCTGGTGAAAATCGATCCGAAATCTATCGGCGTGGGCCAGTATCAGCACGATGTTAGCCAGACGCAGCTGGCGCGCAAGCTGGATGCGGTGGTGGAAGACTGCGTGAACGCCGTCGGTGTCGATCTGAATACCGCTTCCGTGCCGCTGCTGACCCGCGTTGCTGGCCTGACGCGCATGATGGCGCAAAATATCGTCGCCTGGCGCGATGAGAACGGTCAGTTTCAGAACCGTCAGCAACTGCTAAAAGTTAGCCGCCTGGGGCCAAAAGCCTTTGAACAGTGCGCAGGCTTCCTGCGTATCAACCATGGCGATAACCCACTGGATGCTTCTACCGTTCACCCGGAAGCTTATCCGATTGTGGAACGCATTCTGGCCGCAACCGAGCAATCGCTGCGTGACCTGATGGGCAACAGCAACGAACTGCGCAATCTGAAAGCAGCCGATTTTACCGACGAACGCTTCGGGGTACCGACCGTCACCGACATCATCAAAGAGCTGGAAAAACCAGGCCGCGACCCGCGTCCTGAATTTAAAACCGCGCAGTTTGCTGATGGCGTAGAAACCATGAACGATCTGCTGCCGGGAATGATTCTGGAAGGGGCAGTCACTAACGTCACGAACTTCGGCGCGTTTGTTGATATTGGCGTTCATCAGGATGGTCTGGTGCATATCTCTTCATTGTCGAATAAGTTCGTCGAAGATCCACACACCGTGGTGAAAGCGGGCGACATTGTGAAGGTGAAAGTGCTGGAAGTTGACCTGCAACGTAAGCGTATCGCACTGACCATGCGTCTGGACGAGCAGCCGGGTGAAACCAATGCGCGTCGCGGCGGCGGGAATAACGATCGCACTCAAAGCAATCGCCCGGCGCCAAAAGCCGCGAAACCTCGTGGTCGTGATGCACAGCCTGCGGGTAACAGCGCCATGATGGATGCGCTGGCGGCGGCAATGGGTAAAAAACGCTAGTGTGACTTTTGTGCCGGATGGGGGGTGTAACCTCCTTATCCGGCTAACTTGTTGCAATTAATTTGTAAGCCGGATAACACGCGTGAGCGTCGCCATCCGGCATATTTAGTCTCTTTCCCGCTTTCTACCGCCATATATTTATCACTTCATTAACAGATGAAACCTTAATTAAACATTAAGATCCTCACTAATTATTTCCGTGAATCATTCGTTCTCAACCAGAATAAATATTGAGGAATATCAAAATTGGCGCAAATTATTATCCAATTGTACATTCCGTCACATTTATTCTATTGATGATAGAAACCATTCTCATTATCATTGATCTGTTGATTATTTACTCTTTCCTTACGTTGGCTAATCATCTGGCCTCATGCCGCCTTGTCGCCCCATGAGGTAATCATCCAGTTAGCGAGATATAAGTAGGTCCCTATGCAATTCACTCCTGACAGTGCGTGGAAAATTACCGGTTTTGCCCGTGAAATCAGCCCGGCTTATCGTCAGAAACTGTTGTCACTTGGCATGCTACCCGGCTCCTCTTTCAACGTGGTACGCGTCGCCCCACTCGGCGATCCTATCCATATCGAAACGCGTCGCGTAAGTCTGGTATTGCGTAAGAAAGATCTGGCGTTATTAGAAGTGGAAGCGGTTTCCTGTTAATACAGTGAGTCTATAAAAATGAAAAAACTAACCATTGGTTTAATTGGCAATCCTAATTCCGGCAAGACAACTTTATTCAACCAGCTTACCGGCGCACGCCAGCGTGTAGGCAACTGGGCAGGCGTTACCGTTGAGCGTAAAGAAGGTCATTTCGCAACGACGGACCACCAGGTCACGCTGGTTGATTTACCCGGCACCTATTCTCTGACGACAATCTCATCCCAGACCTCTCTCGATGAGCAGATCGCCTGTCACTATATTTTAAGCGGCGACGCGGATCTGTTGATCAACGTGGTCGATGCTTCAAACCTTGAACGCAACCTCTACCTGACGTTGCAACTGCTTGAGCTGGGCATCCCCTGCATCGTCGCGTTGAATATGCTGGATATTGCCGAGAAGCAGCAAATCCGTATTGATATCGATGCCCTCTCCGCTCGCCTTGGCTGCCCGGTGGTTCCGCTGGTATCCACCCGCGCCCGCGGCATTGAAGCGCTGAAACTGGCGATCGATCGCTACAAAGAAAACGACACCGTCGAGCTGGTTCATTATGCCCAGCCGCTGCTGCAGGAAGCGGATTCCCTCGCCGATGCAATGGCCAAAGATATGCCGTTAAAACAGCGCCGCTGGCTGGGCCTGCAGATGCTGGAAGGCGATATCTACAGCCGGGCCTACGCGGGTGATGCCGCGCAAAACCTTGATGCCGCCATTGCACGTCTGAGCGAGACAATGGACGATCCGGCACTGCATATCGCCGATGCGCGCTATCAGTGCATTGCCGCTATCTGCGATACCGTCAGCAATACCCTAACGGCAGAGCCGAGCCGCTTCACCACCGCAGTAGATAAAATCGTCCTCAACCGCTTCCTCGGGCTGCCGATTTTCCTGTTCGTGATGTACCTGATGTTCCTGCTCGCCATCAACATTGGCGGCGCGCTGCAACCGTTGTTTGACGTCGGCTCCGTAGCGCTCTTTATCCATGGGATTCAATGGATTGGCTACACGCTGCACTTCCCGGACTGGCTCACTATCTTTTTGGCGCAAGGTCTTGGCGGCGGGATTAACACCGTGCTGCCACTGGTACCGCAAATCGGCATGATGTACCTGTTCCTCTCCTTCCTTGAAGACTCCGGTTACATGGCGCGCGCCGCGTTTGTAATGGACCGTCTGATGCAGGCGCTGGGACTGCCGGGCAAATCGTTTGTCCCGCTGATCGTCGGCTTTGGCTGTAACGTACCGTCAGTGATGGGCGCACGTACGCTGGACGCCCCGCGTGAACGTCTGATGACTATCATGATGGCACCGTTTATGTCCTGTGGCGCTCGCCTGGCGATTTTCGCCGTCTTTGCCGCAGCGTTCTTTGGTCAGAACGGTGCGCTGGCGGTCTTCTCACTGTACGTACTGGGTATCGTTATGGCGGTATTGACCGGTCTGATGCTCAAACACACCATCATGCGTGGCGAAGCAACGCCGTTCGTGATGGAGCTACCGGTGTACCACGTGCCGCACATTAAGAGTCTGATTATTCAGACCTGGCAACGCCTGAAAGGCTTCGTTCTGCGTGCGGGTAAAGTCATCATCATCGTCAGCATTTTCCTCAGCGCGTTTAACAGTTTCTCGCTGAGCGGAAAAATCGTCGACAACATCAACGACTCTGCTCTGGCTTCCGTCAGCCGCGTAATCACGCCGGTCTTCAAGCCGATTGGCGTTCACGAAGATAACTGGCAGGCAACCGTAGGTCTGTTCACCGGCGCGATGGCGAAAGAAGTGGTTGTCGGTACGCTGAACACGCTCTATACCGCAGAAAACATTCAGGAAGAAGAGTTCAACCCGGCAGATTTCCACCTCGGTGACGAGCTGCTCGGCGCGGTAGATGAGACCTGGCAAAGCCTGAAAGACACCTTCAGCCTGAGCGTACTGGCTAACCCTATTGAAGCCAGCAAGGGCGACGGTGAAATGGCTACGGGTGCAATGGGTGTGATGGGCGAAAAATTTGGCAGCGCTGCCGCCGCTTACAGCTACCTGATTTTCGTGCTGCTGTATGTGCCGTGTATTTCGGTAATGGGCGCTATTGCACGTGAATCCAGCCGTGGCTGGATGAGCTTCTCGATTCTGTGGGGCCTGAACATCGCCTACTCTCTGTCGACGCTGTTTTATCAGGCGGTCAGCTACAAAGAGCACCCGACCTACAGCCTGGTGTGCATTTTAGCTGTCATCCTGTTTAACATTGTGTTGCTGGGCCTGCTGCGTCGAGCTCGCAGTCGCGTGGATCTCGCACTGCTGGCGACCAACAGGACGGCAAGCTCCTGCTGTTCCAGCACCACTGGCGACTGCCACTAAGGTTATCGACAATGGCATCGCTTATTCAGGTTCGTGATTTATTGGCTTTGCGGGGACGCATGGAGGCAACTCAAATTAGCCACACGCTGCACACCCCGCAGCCCATGATTGACGCCATGCTGAATCAGTTAGAAAAGATGGGCAAAGCGGTGCGGATTCAGGAAGATGCCGACGGGTGTCTTTCCGGAAGCTGCAAGAGCTGCCCGGAAGGTAAAGCCTGCCTGCGCGAGTGGTGGGCTTTGCGCTAGTTCGATGCCGGATGGCGCTACGCTTCCGGTCTAAAAATGACTGCAAACGTCCTGGCCGGATAAAGCGTTTATGCTGATATCCGGCTTTTTGCGTAATGGATTCCACAAAGATGTCTCTGTTTCAGCAAAGCAGATCTATCCTCCAGCCTGGCGCGCATCGTTATCAACTCGTGGATGATTACTGGCGACCAGGGAAGTAGAGTCTCGTCATCTTGTTTCTCAGGTGACGGATCGCCATGAATACTGACACGACTGCTACGCCGCATGACGCGATTTTTAAAACGTTCTTAAACCACCCTGCTACCGCACGCGACTTTCTTCGGCTCCATCTTCCAGCCTCTTTGCAAAAACTGTGCGATTTGAACACGCTACAACTGGAATCGGGCAGCTTTATTGAGGACGATTTGCGCGCGTACTATTCCGATGTGCTGTGGTCATTAAAAACCCGCGAAGGCGATGGCTATATTTACACCATCATTGAGCATCAGAGCACCGCCGATACCCATATGGCATTTCGGCTGATGCGTTATGCTATTGCGGTTATGCATCGTCATTTGGCTACAGGTCACAAGAAACTCCCGCTGGTGATACCCATGCTTTTTTATCATGGCACGGCTAGTCCATACCCCTACTCACTCTGCTGGCTGGACGAATTTGACGACCCAAAGGCTGCCAGACAACTTTATACCGCAGCGTTTCCACTGATCGATATCACCGTGGTTCCCGATGACGAGATCATGCAGCATCGCCGGATGGCGCTGTTGGAACTCATCCAAAAACATATTCGTAAACGCGATTTGATGGGGCTGGTAGAAAAACTGGCCATCCTGATTATTAAAGGACACGCTAATGACAGCCAGTTGAAAGCCTTGTTTAATTATCTAATGCAGGTCGGGGACACCGCACATTTTACCGAGTTTCTTCATGAGGTCGCCGAACGTTTACCCCAACATAAGGAAAAGTTGATGACTATCGCCGAAAGATTACGACAAGAAGGGCATCTTAATGGTCTTCAGGAAGGTCATATGAAAGGGTTACAAGAGGGGTTACAAGAAGGGTTACAAACGGGCTTACAACAAGGTAAACGAGAGGAAGCTTTACGTATTGCATCAACCCTGCAGGCTGATGGTATAGACCCGCTGACCATCTTCAGAATTACCGGCCTGACCGCTGAGGATCTGGCTACGCGCAGCCATTAATCTCAAGCCCGGTAAGCGTGGCTCTACCGGGCAACACAACAGATTTATAGGCGTTTTTTTAACGCCACCAGCGCTGCGCAGAACTCTGCAGGATGCGAGATAAACGGTGCATGCGCCGCTTTAGCAAATATCAACGACTCGCTATGCGGCCACAGGGCATCGAGCATTGGGACCACTTTGCGCGGAACCAGTCCATCAAGATAGCCGTACAACCGCAGAAAAGGCATGTCCACAGCGCACAGAGGCTCACGCAGATCGACCGTTTTCAGGATCTCCAGTCCGCCATTGAGCACCTCGACCTTCGGCATGGGTAACGCCAGCACTGTTTTCTTCAGTGCTCGCGCATCCTGACGCGCGGTGTCCGTGCCCATCGTCTGCAACGCCAGAAAACGTTCCACCGTACGCTGGAAATCTTCGCTCAACTGCTGCTGGAAACCTGCCAGCACTTCTGGCTTGATACCCGGCCACTCGTCACGCGCGCTAAAGCAAGGGGAAGACGCCACGGTCACCAGCGCCTGAACACGTTCAGGATGGGTTAACGCCACCTGGCTTGCGACCAGCCCGCCCAGACTCCAGCCGAGCCAGATGGCTTTCTCCGGCGCCTGTTTTACTACCCGCTCAGCCATCTCTTCCAGCGACATTACGCCGAACCCCTGGCTGCGACCAAATCCCGGTAAGTCGACAAGATGCAGCGTGAAATGCGAACTCAGTTCCTCGCTTATGCAATGCCACACTTGCGCATTCAGTCCCCATCCGTGCAGCAGCACAAGATGGCAATTTCCCGAACCCTGGGTCTGCCACCAGATGTCATTCATCAGTTATTGTTCTCTTTTAGCCTGAAAGGATGCTTCTATGCTAACAGTACCGGGATTGTGCTGGCTATGCCGAATGCCCCTGACGTTAGGGCATTGGGGGATCTGTTCAGTCTGCACACGGGCAACGCATCAGCACGTCAGCCGGTGCCCTCAATGTGGACTCCCTGCCGCGCATACTGTCGTTCCCTGCGGGCGCTGTCTGCAAAAACCACCGCCGTGGCAGCGACTGGTTACCGTCAGCGACTATGCTCCGCCGTTGAGCGGGCTTATCCACCAGCTCAAGTTTTCCCGACGTGGCGAAATGGCCCCCGCTCTTTCACGCTTGCTGTTGCTGGAGGTATTACAGGCCCGGCGCGTCAGCGGTCTTCCTCTGCCGGACAGGCTCGTCAGCGTCCCGCTCTGGCAACGCCGGCACTGGCGCAGAGGGTTTAATCAGAGCGACTTACTGTGTCGTCCCCTGGCTCGCTGGCTAGACTGCGACTGGGACAGCCGGGCCATCACGCGGGTTCGGGCAACCGCCACACAGCACCATCTCAGCGCCCGATTACGTAAACGTAACCTGAAAAACGCCTTTCGCCTTGAATTGCCAGTGCAGGGACTCCATATGGTCATTGTGGATGATGTCGTCACTACCGGAAGTACCGTCGCGGAAATCGCGCAGCTGCTTTTACGCAACGGCGCGGCGACTGTCCAGGTATGGTGCCTGTGTCGAACCTTGTAGAGCCTCGATGATGGGCGTATTATAACCAAGTAAAATAGTCAACTATTAGGCCATTACTATGATCCATATTTCCGATGCTGCACAAGCGCACTTTGCCAAACTGCTGGCAAATCAGGAAGAAGGGACACAAATCCGCGTATTTGTGATTAATCCCGGCACGCCTAACGCTGAATGCGGCGTTTCTTATTGTCCGCCGGACGCCGTGGAAGCAACCGACACCGCCATTAAATTTGACCTGCTGACCGCATATGTTGATGAACTGAGCGCACCGTATCTGGAAGATGCAGAAATCGATTTCGTTACCGACCAGTTAGGCTCCCAGCTGACCCTGAAAGCACCAAACGCCAAAATGCGTAAAGTTGCCGATGATGCGCCGCTGATGGAACGCGTGGAGTACATGCTGCAATCGCAGATCAACCCACAGCTGGCAGGTCACGGTGGTCGCGTCTCTCTGATGGAAATCACCGATGAAGGCTACGCTATTCTGCAGTTTGGCGGCGGATGTAACGGCTGTTCAATGGTGGATGTAACGCTGAAAGAAGGTATCGAGAAGCAGCTGCTGGCTGAATTCCCTGAACTGAAAGGCGTTCGCGATTTAACCGAACACCAGCGCGGCGAGCACTCTTACTACTAACGCCTCAACCTGTAGAGTTTCCGTAGGCCCGTTAAGACGCATCCGCGCCGCCATCGGGCATTGATGCCGGATGGCAGCGTAATCGCGTTATCCGGCCTACAACCTTGCATTTCTCCGCATATTTCCTGCAACAATCCCCCTCATAATTTGACCAGCCTCTCATAATTTAAATTTTGCCTGCCCAGGTGATTTTCAAGCGCCGTATGTTACCCGTATCATTCGCATCAGCACCTAACACACACATAACAGCCAGCTAAACTGATTAGTTTTGAAGGCAACCAGCATTGGTGCTGAGAATGCTCTGTTCCCGGTCGGGACAATCGGAATTTGTCATCTAAACACTGACGTTACCCATAACAAAGTAAAGGCCAGGTAAATCATGCCATTAGTCATCGTTGCTATCGGTGTAATCTTGTTACTCCTCCTGATGATCCGTTTCAAAATGAACGGTTTCATCGCTCTCGTCCTGGTGGCGCTTGCTGTCGGATTGATGCAAGGGATGCCACTGGATAAAGTCATCGGTTCGATTAAAGCCGGCGTCGGCGGAACCCTTGGCAGCCTCGCCCTGATTATGGGTTTTGGCGCCATGCTGGGCAAAATGCTGGCGGACTGCGGCGGCGCACAGCGCATCGCAACCACCCTGATTGCTAAATTCGGCAAAAAACATATTCAGTGGGCGGTGGTATTAACCGGCTTCACCGTCGGTTTTGCCCTGTTCTACGAAGTCGGCTTCGTGCTGATGCTGCCGCTGGTGTTCACCATCGCCGCTGCTGCCAACATCCCGCTGCTGTATGTTGGCGTGCCGATGGCTGCTGCGCTGTCCGTAACTCACGGCTTCCTGCCGCCGCACCCAGGTCCGACCGCTATTGCCACCA
Organism: Citrobacter sp. 21OH12SH02A-Citro; assembly: GCF_027919895.1. Lineage (NCBI taxonomy): Bacteria > Pseudomonadati > Pseudomonadota > Gammaproteobacteria > Enterobacterales > Enterobacteriaceae > Citrobacter > Citrobacter sp. 21OH12SH02A-Citro. The sequence continues at coordinate 346,539 of NZ_CP114801.1, read as the reverse complement.
TTTTCCACGCAGATATGGGTAAAACCCTGCTGTTTGGTACGATTCTGGCAATCCCGACCGTTATTCTCGCCGGTCCGGTGTACGCTCGCTTCCTGAAAGGTATCGATAAGCCAATCCCGGAAGGTCTGTACAGCGCGAAAACGTTTACCGAAGAAGAGATGCCTGGCTTTGGCGTCAGCGTCTGGACCTCCCTGGTACCGGTTATCCTGATGGCGATGCGCGCCGTGGCGGAGATGATTCTGCCAAAAGGCCACGCTTTCCTGACGGTGGCAGAATTCCTGGGTGACCCGGTTATGGCAACGCTTATCGCGGTGCTGATTGCGATGTTCACTTTTGGTCTGAACCGTGGACGTTCGATGGATCAGATCAACGACACGCTGGTGTCCTCCATCAAAATCATCGCGATGATGCTGTTGATCATTGGTGGTGGCGGTGCCTTCAAACAGGTCCTGGTGGATAGCGGCGTGGACAAGTACATCGCGTCAATGATGCACGGTTCAAACGTTTCTCCGCTGCTGATGGCATGGTCTATCGCTGCGGTACTGCGTATCGCACTGGGCTCCGCAACCGTTGCAGCGATCACCGCTGGTGGGATTGTGGCACCGCTGATTGCAACGACCGGCGTAAGCCCTGAGCTAATGGTTATTGCGGTTGGTTCCGGTTCCGTCATTTTCTCCCACGTGAACGATCCAGGCTTCTGGTTGTTCAAGGAGTACTTCAACTTGACCATCGGTGAAACCATCAAGTCATGGTCAATGCTGGAAACCATTATCTCCGTCTGCGGTCTGGTAGGGTGTCTGCTGCTGGGTATGGTGGTCTGATAAAACTGTGCCGGGTGGCGCTTCGCTTACCCGGCCTACCTGCTATCACCCTAAAAAAGCCGGGGAAATCCCCGGCTTTTTTACTTCTTCTTCGCGGCCGCTTTTCGGCGCTTATCCAAATCCTTAATCAGCTTGTTCACACCGTCATCGGCAAACATCTGCTCCAGCGTGGCGGTGAGCTTACGCCGCCAGTTTTTGTACTGGTCGCTGGTCCCCGGAATATTGACCGGCTCAGCCATATCCAGCCAGTCTTCCGGTTGCAGGCCCAACAGCGCACTGTTGCTGTCAGCGATGTAGCGTTGCATGCCGCGATTAAGAATCGGCGTCATCGACATCAGTGACGCCTTGTGACCAGCACGTTTTGGCAGGCACCCGTATTTGTGCAGCGCGTCCAGCAGCCCCTGTTTCGCCAGTTCTCTGTCCTGATACAACCCACGCAGCACGACTTCATCCGGGTACAGACCCAGCGCCTTACCCAGCGTCAGATCGCCACTATCCCAATAACCTTTAAGCGTAGGAAGGTCATGCGTCGCCGCGACTGCCATTGATTGTTCCGGGTACGCTTTCGGCGCGCGGAAGTTTTTCTCATGGTCATTCTCAAAATAAAGCACTTTGTATGAGTACACGCCGCTGTCACGCAGCTTGCTGACGATCTCTACCGGCACAGTCCCCAGATCTTCACCAATTACCATGCAGTGATGACGTTTACTTTCCAGCGCCAGAATTGAAAGCAGATCGTCGACCGGATAATGCACGTAGGCGCCGTGATCGGCAGTTTCACCGTAAGGGATCCACCACAGACGCAGCATCGACATAACATGGTCGATACGCAACGCACCGCAGTTCTGCATATTGGCACGCAGCAGTTCGATAAACGGTTCGTAAGCGCGTGCCGTGATGATATGCGGATCCATCGGCGGCAATCCCCAGTTTTGCCCGAGCGGACCGAGAATATCCGGCGGTGCGCCAACCGAGGCTTTCAGGCAATACAACTCGCGGTCGCACCAGGTTTCCGCCCCGCCTTCGGCCACGCCGACAGCCAGATCGCGATATAATCCAATCGGCATCGCAAAGCCCTGGCTGGTTTTCCAGCAATCAGCAAACTGGGTATACGCCAGCCACTGCAACCACAGGTAGAAATCCACTTCATCACGATGCTCTTCGCAAAAGCGTTTTACCTCTGGCGAATCCACCGACTGGAAAGCTTGCGGCCACACCGGCCAGCCCCAGCGCAGTGCGTCCTCTTTCACCTGATGCGCATGCAGCGCGTCAAAGGCCGCCTGCCAGTACAGGCTATCCCCTTCCTGAGTCACAAACTGGCGAAATGCCGCCATCTGTTCATCGTCACGTGCAGAGAAGCTTTTCCACGCCATACGCAGCGCTGTCATCTTCAATGCGGTAACGGCAGAATAATCAACCCACTCGGTATCACGCGCGCGTTGCAGAGCTTGCTGAGTCGCGGGTTTCTGCCACCAGGCCTGCGCCTCTTTACTCAGGCGAAAATCGTCTACTGCGTTCACATCTATATAAATAACGTTCAGCCAGCGGCGTGACGACGGGCTGTACGGACTGGCACTCTCCGGGTTCGCCGGATACAGCGCGTGAATCGGATTCAGGCCGATAAACGCGCCGCCGCGTTGCGCCACATCCACCAGCATGGCACGGAGATCGCCAAAGTCGCCAATCCCCCAGTTTTTTTCTGAACGCAGGGTATAGAGCTGAACGCATGCGCCCCACAGCTTCTGCCCGGCTAATAGAGCCTGCGGCTCATAGCAGCGTTTCGGCGCGACGATGATGCGGCAATGGGTACGCAACTCCCCCTGGGTGAGGGTAAGCGTGTGATACCCTTCCGGCAGCTTCGCCGGAAGGTTGAACGATTTACCGCCGACGGCATGCCCTTTGTGCTGCACGCCCTCTTCGGTGGTCAGCAGCCAGGTAAACTCTCCGCGTCCCTCAACTGCCAGCGGCATTTTCTTACCAGCGGTATAAACCATGACATTCGGCACCGGGGTCACCGCCACCTGAGCGGTGGCGGTGGAGCGATGCATAGCGTCAAGCAAACGCCGCTTGGTTTCGACGCCAATAGACTGCGGTTTACCGTGGGCATTAATGTAATTGGGGCTGATCCCCGCCGCCAACGCGGCATTATCCAGACGTTTGCTTTCCATCGCGATTCCTTAACGTTTCGCCTGCCAGATACGAGTCTGATAATCGCGGATGGAGCGATCCGAACTGAACATGCCGCAACGCGCGGTATTCAGAATCGCCGCCCGGGTCCAGGCTTCCTGGTCACGATACAACACGTCAACCTGCTTCTGGGCTTCAACGTAGGCCGCGAAGTCCGCCATTACCAGATACGGGTCACCGCCCTGCTTGCCGATACTGTGCAGCATCTGGTCGAAGGCATGTTTATCGCCGTCGCTGTACTTCCCGCTTTCCAGCTCTTTCAGAACAGCATCCAGCACTTTATCTTTCTTACGCCATTTCACCGGGTCGTACCCTTTGGCCTTGAGCGCCTTCACCTCTTCCACGGTATGACCAAAGATAAAGATATTCTCGTCACCGACCTTCTCGGCGATTTCGACGTTTGCGCCATCCAGCGTACCGACGGTTAACGCACCGTTCAGCGCCAGCTTCATGTTACCGGTGCCGGAAGCCTCTTTCCCTGCGGTGGAGATTTGCTCAGAGATATCTGCGGCCGGGATCAGCATTTCCGCCGCCGAGACACAATAATCCGGCAGGAATACGACCTTCAGCTTGTCGCCCACTTGCGGGTCGTTATTGATGGTTTCTGCAACCTTGTTAATGGCGAAGATGATATTTTTCGCCAGGTAGTAACCCGGAGCGGCTTTCGCGCCAAACAGGAATACGCGCGGCACGCGATCGGCCTGCGGGTTCTCACGGATTTCTTTGTATAACGCCAGAATATGCAGCAAGTTGAGGTGCTGACGCTTGTACTCATGCAGGCGTTTAATCTGAATATCAAAGAGAGCGTTAGTCGTTATCTCAATACCGGTACGCGCTTTAATAAACTTCACCAGACGCGCTTTGTTCGCCAGCTTGATGTCACGATACTGCTGACGAAACTTCGCGTCGTCGGCGTATTTTTCCAGGTTAATCAACTGATCGAGGTCGTTGGCCCACTCTTTTTTCAGCGATTTATCCAGCAGCGCGGCAAGTGCCGGGTTGCACTGCTTAATCCAGCGACGCGGAGTAATCCCGTTAGTGACGTTATGGAATTTGTTCGGCCAGAGCTGATGATATTCCGGGAACAGATCCTTCACCACCAAATCGGAGTGCAGCGCCGCCACGCCGTTAACCGCAAAGCCGCTGACCACACACATGTTGGCCATACGCACCTGTTTGTTATGCACCACCGCCAGCTTCGCCCAAACTTCAGCGTCACCCGGCCAGGTTTTATCGACCAGCTTCTTAAAGCGGTCGTTAATCTCTTTGATGATTTGCATATGGCGCGGCAGTAGTGCTTTCACCAGCTTCTCGTCCCAGCACTCCAGCGCCTCTGGCATCAAAGTGTGGTTGGTATAAGCAAAGGTCTTGCTGGTAATAGCCCACGCATCGTCCCAGCTCATCTGGTGCTCATCAATCAGTACACGCAGTAGCTCAGGGATGGCGATGGTCGGGTGAGTATCGTTGAGCTGAATCACCTCAAAATCAGCCAGCTCATGCAGTTTACGCCCTGCCAGATGATGGCGGCGCAGAATGTCAGCTACGGAGCAAGCGCACTGGAAGTATTGCTGCATCAGGCGCAGCTTTTTACCCGCGGTGTGGTTGTCGTTCGGGTACAGCACTTTGGTGAGTTTTTCAGCGTCGATGCCCTGCTGCTCTGCGCGCAGGAAATCGCCGTCATTAAATTTGGTCAGGTTAAACGGATGCGCGTGACTGGCCTGCCACAGACGCAGCGGTTGCGCCACGCCGTTACGGTAGCCGAGAACCGGTAGATCCCAGGCCTGGCCGGTGATAACAAACCCCGGCTCCCAGTGCCCTTCTTTGGTGACCTTGCCGCCAATCCCTACTTGCACATCCAGTGCCTCGTTGTGACGGAACCACGGATAGCTGCCGCGATGCCAGTCATCCGGGGCTTCCATCTGCTGCCCATCGGCAAACGACTGACGGAACAGGCCGTACTGGTAGTTGAGACCATAGCCCGTCGCCGATTGACCGACTGTCGCCATCGAATCAAGGAAGCAGGCCGCCAGGCGCCCCAATCCACCGTTACCCAGCGCCGGGTCGATCTCTTCTTCCAGCAGGTCGGTCAGGTTAACGTCATGCGCTTTCAGCTCATCGCTCACCGCCTGATACCAGCCGAGATTGAGTAAGTTGTTGCCGGTCAGACGGCCAATCAAAAACTCCATCGAGATGTAGTTAACATGGCGCTGATTTTTTGCCGGCTTCGCCGCAGGCTGGGCGCTGAGTAACTCAGCCAACGCCCCACTCACTGCCTGCCACCACTGGCGCGACGTCATTTCTTGAGCCGACAGTAAACCGAAGCGCTGCCACTGACGCGTCAGGGCAGCCTGAAATTGATCTTTGTTGAAAGTAGGCTGTGACATAGGGGTTCCAGATCCTTAGGTAATAAAACAACGTTATCGCTAGTTTGCCAGGCTCGTTGTTGACCTTCCTCATCCTGGCACGGATTAGGCAGGGAGGAGGAGCGGGGATGAGCATAAAAGTGTGATCGCTGCCACTTAAAGAGGGTGTTATCGCCCGTAAATTCGCGTAAGTCCGGCATAACGCCCCTGTAATGCCCAACGGACGGCGCATTAATAACAAGAGATAAATCGACAATATCAAATAGAGGGGTGACGATGGGAAACAATCTGTAAACAGAGAAATAGTTTCTAACCTGAAATATCCAAGGTGGATAAGATAATTCACATAAAACTTTTAAGTCGGCCACAAAATTCGGCTCTTTACATTAAGCAACTGAGTAACCTTATAAAAAGGGAGGTATTTTTCGGCTCAGCCAAAATACCGACGGATCCAGTCGCCACGCCTGTTGTGACTCTTTAAAGCAATTAATGTAATAGATGTATAGATTTGTGACATAGTGCAAAATCAGACACACAAAAAGTCCGCTTAGCTTGCATAAAACACTAATCTGGCCGACCTTATATCTATTAATTACGAAGCGCAAAAAAAATCATTTTTCCCCATTTTCACACAGTGAAGTGACTAACTTATGTTGATTCCGTCTAAATTAAGTCGTCCGGTTCGACTCGACCATACGGTGGTTCGTGAGCGCCTGTTGGCTAAACTTTCCGGCGCGAACAATTTCAGGCTTGCCCTGATAACAAGTCCTGCTGGTTATGGAAAAACGACGTTGGTTTCACAATGGGCAGCGGGGAAGAACGAATTAGGCTGGTACTCTCTGGATGAAGGCGATAATCAGCAAGAGCGCTTTGCCAGCTATCTGATCGCCGCTATCCAGCAGGCAACCGGTGGACACTGCACCACCAGCGAAGCGATGGTGCAAAAGCGCCAATACGCTAGCCTGACGTCACTGTTTGCGCAGCTATTTATTGAACTGGCCGAGTGGCACCGCCCGCTCTACCTGGTAGTGGATGATTATCATCTCATCTCCAATCCGGCAATTCACGAAGCGATGCGTTTCTTCCTGCGTCATCAGCCTGAGAACCTCACGCTGGTCGTGCTGTCGCGCAACCTGCCGCAGTTGGGTATTGCCAACCTGCGAGTACGCGATCAGTTGCTGGAGATAGGCAGCCAACAGCTGGCGTTTAACCACCAGGAAGCCAAACAATTTTTCGATCGACGTTTGTCCTCGCCTATCGAAGCGGCAGAAAGCAGCCGGATGTGCGATGACGTTGCTGGCTGGGCCACGGCGTTACAGCTGATTGCCCTCTCCGCCCGCCAGAACAACCACTCTGCACACCAGTCCGCACGCCGCCTCGCCGGGATTAACGCCAGCCATCTGTCCGATTATCTGGTTGATGAAGTGCTGGACAGCGTCGACCTCGGCACCCGTCATTTCCTGCTGAAAAGCGCCATTCTGCGCTCAATGAACGACGCACTGATCGTCCGGGTCACCGGGGAAGAAAACGGCCAGATGCGGCTGGAGGAGATTGAGCGCCAGGGATTATTCTTGCAGCGGATGGATGACGTCGGTGAGTGGTTCAGCTACCACCCGCTGTTTGGCAGCTTTTTACGCCAGCGCTGTCAGTGGGAGCTGGCAAGCGAACTGCCCGAAATACACCGCGCCGCCGCTGAAAGCTGGATGGCGCAAGGCTTCCCCAGCGAAGCTATCCACCACGCGCTGGCGGCCGGCGACGCCCATATGCTACGCGATATCCTGCTTAACCATGCGTGGGGACTGTTTAACCACAGCGAACTGACATTACTGGAAGAGTCGCTGAAAGCCCTGCCGTGGGAAAGTCTGCTGGAAAATCCGCGTCTGGTTCTGCTGCAAGCCTGGCTGATGCAAAGCCAGCACCGCTACGGCGAGGTTAATACCCTGCTGGCGCGCGCTGAGCAGGAAATGAAAGGCGACATGGAACCGACGCTGCACGCCGAATTTAACGCCCTGCGTGCGCAGGTCGCGATTAACGACGGAAATCCTGACGAAGCCGAGCGCCTGGCAAAGCTGGCGCTGGATGAGTTACCCATCGCCTGGTTCTATAGCCGTATCGTCGCCACCTCGGTACATGGTGAAGTCCTGCACTGCAAGGGCGATCTCACGCGTTCTCTGGCGTTAATGCAGCAAACCGAGCAAATGGCGCGCCACCATGACGTCTGGCATTACGCGCTGTGGAGTTTAATCCAGCAAAGCGAAATTTTGTTTGCCCAGGGCTTTTTACAGGCCGCCTGGGAGACTCAGGAAAAAGCGTTTCAGCTGATCAAAGAGCAGCATCTGGAACAGTTGCCGATGCACGAGTTCCTGGTGCGTATTCGCGCGCAGCTGCTGTGGGCATGGGCGCGCCTGGACGAATCGGAAGCGTCTGCCCGCGCGGGTATTGAACTGCTTTCCACATTCCAGCCGCAGCAACAGCTACAGTGCCTGGCGCTGCTGATTCAATGTTCGCTGGCCCGGGGGGATCTGGATAATGCGCGTAGCCTGCTTAACCGCCTGGAAAACCTGCTGGGTAACGGTCACTATCACAGTGACTGGATCTCGAACGCCGATAAGGTACGGGTGATTTACTGGCAAATGGTGGGCGACAAAAATTCGGCCGCCAACTGGCTGCGCCACACGCCGAAACCGGAATTCGCCAATAACCACTTCCTGCAAAGCCAGTGGCGCAACATCGCCCGCGCGCAGATCCTGCTGGGCGAGTTTGAACCGGCTGAGATTGTGCTGGAAGAGTTGAATGAAAATGCGCGCAATCTGCGCCTGATGAGCGATCTGAACCGTAACCTGCTGCTGCTTAATCAGCTCTACTGGCAGGCAGGACGCAAAAATGACGCACAGCGCGTGTTACTCGACGCGCTGCAGCTGGCGAACCGCACCGGATTTATCAGTCACTTTGTCATTGAAGGTGAGGCCATGGCGCAGCAACTGCGTCAGCTGATTCAGCTCAATACCTTACCGGATCTCGATCAGCACCGCGCCCAGCGTATTTTGCGTGAGATTAACCAGCATCACCGCCATAAATTCGCCCACTTCGATGAAGGGTTCGTTGAGCGTCTGCTTACTCACCCGGAAGTACCGGAGCTTATCCGCACCAGCCCGCTGACCCAGCGCGAATGGCAGGTTCTGGGGCTGATTTATTCGGGCTACAGCAACGAGCAGATCGCCGGAGAATTGGCCGTCGCGGCAACGACCATCAAGACGCACATCCGCAATTTGTATCAAAAGCTCGGCGTCGCACACCGCCAGGATGCGGTGCAACATGCGCAAAAACTGCTGAAAATGATGGGGTATGGGGTTTAGTTAATGCCTGATACGCTACGCTTATCAGGCCTGGAATTAACTTAGCACAGCTCTAACTGAATATGATGGTCCGCAATAACCTGCATCACGCCAGCTGGCGGCAGCGTGTCGGTATACACCGCATCCACCATGCTGATACTGCCCATATTCACCATCGCGTTACGCCCAAACTTCGAGTGATCCACCACCAGCATCACATGCCGTGAATTCTCAATAATCGCGCGCTTGGTGCGAACTTCGTGATAATCAAACTCCAGCAGGGAGCCATCGCTATCGATACCACTAATCCCTAAGATGCCGAAGTCCAGGCGGAACTGAGAAATAAAGTCGAGGGTCGCTTCGCCCATAATACCGCCGTCGCGGCTACGCAGTTCGCCACCGGCGAGTATTATGCGGAAATCCTCTTTCGCCATCAGCGTATTCGCCACATTGAGGTTGTTGGTCACAATGCGTAAATTGCTGTGATTGAGCAGCGCGTGAGCCACCGCTTCCGGCGTGGTGCCGATATCAATGAACAACGTAGAACCGTTCGGGATCTGCGTGGCAACTTTGCGGGCAATGCGCTCTTTTTCCGCCGTCTGTGTCGCTTTACGGTCATGCCACGGGGTGTTGACCGAGCTGGAGGGCAGCGCCGCGCCACCGTGATGGCGCAAAATCATGTTCTGATCGGCCAGATCGTTAAGATCGCGGCGAATCGTCTGCGGACTGACGGAGAAATGCTCCACCAGCTCCTCGGTACTGACGTATCCCTGTTTCTTTACCAGCTCGATGATCGCGTCATGTCGTTGTGTTTGCTTCATTATTGTTCCCTGAAATTACGTTCGTTTTCGTACATTCATAGTATCGGCAAACGCCATTGCCAGACCCACGGCCAGCCCGGCGATATGTGCGCCGTTCGCCATCGACATGCCGAACACATCAAACCAGCCGGCAACAATCCAGATCAAAGCAAAGATAATCAAACCACGCTGCAGGAAAATACCACTTTGTGGATCGCGCTCGCCGCGCAACCACACATAACCCATCAGCGCATATACCACGCCAGACAGCCCACCAAACCACGGGCCGCTAAATTTCTGCTGAACGTAGCCGCTTAGCAGGGCGCTGATCACGGTAATTACAATCAGTTTTCCGCTGCCCAGACGCTTTTCTACCGCACCGCCGAGATACCACCACCACAGCAGGTTGAACAGAATATGCATCAGCGAGAAGTGCATAAAAGCGTGGGTGAAATAACGCCAGAATTCAAATTTCAGCGAAGGGTCAAACGGCCATGCCAGCCAGAGCATCACAGTCTGGTCGCCCAGCGTGTTCATCGCAATAAACACCAGCACACACGCGGCCATCACCACCCAGGTTACCGGGCCTGCGCGTTCGCGCAAAGTTGCCAGGAACGGATAACGCTGATAGCGCAGACCGCTGTCGGTATGACCCGACTGCCAGCTTGCCGCGAGGTAACGCGGATCGCCTGGATTCTCCAGAAATCGCGCCAGCTCAGCATGCACGCGCTCAGCCTGGGACTCATCCGCCAGCCAGACATCCGTTTGCTGATGTTGTTGAATCGTCAGGATAACGCCCTGTGTCGCCATATAATCAACAAATGCCTGCGCCACGCGGGGGTTAGCAAAAGAGGTAATCATCAACATGGTTGCTGTCGCTTATTCCACACAAAAGAGGACAGTATATATACCCTTCTTACTTCGAGCTGCATCTTTGTTGGCTTTCCTCACTCACTCCGGTCACATACTGTTCGTACGCTCCCGGAGATTTGCTGCGTCGCCGTCGCGATGCAACTCGAATTAATTTGGGTATAGTCTTACGAACCGTATGCCACTTCTGCCGGAAAATGTCGATGCCAGGCGTCGAAGCCGCCGTCAACACTGTAAACCGCGTCATAGCCCTGCTGAAGAAGATATTGCGCCGCGCCTTTACTGCTGTTGCCGTGATAACACATTACTAACACGGCGGTGTCGAAATCATGCTCGCGCATAAATGACCCCAGCGTGTCGTTCGTCAGATGAAACGCCTGCGGGGCGTGACCCATCGCATAGCTTTGCGGGTCGCGGATATCCACTAACACCGCGGTCCCCTGGTGCAGCTTCTGATGCGCTTCTTCGACATTAATACATTCAAACTGATCCATTGCTCTCTCTTCTTTATATTGCAGGTGACGCTTTTCAGACATGTTACTTCTTAGTGTACGTCCCGACGGCAGTTAAACGCCATAATGTTATATGTATCACTGTAAATTGTTTATCCGATGTTACCAATGGCGCGATTCTTTGCTATTATGCTCGATAACGAACATTAATGAGCTATAACGAAAGTGCGAGAGGCCAGCATGGAAACCAAAGATCTGATTGTGATAGGTGGAGGCATCAACGGTGCCGGTATCGCGGCAGATGCCGCTGGACGCGGTTTATCCGTGCTGATGCTGGAAGCGCAGGATTTAGCCTGCGCCACCTCTTCCGCTAGCTCCAAACTCATCCACGGTGGCCTGCGCTACCTGGAACACTACGAATTTCGCCTGGTGAGCGAAGCGCTGGCCGAACGTGAAGTGCTGTTGAAAATGGCACCGCATATCGCCTTCCCGATGCGCTTTCGTCTGCCCCATCGCCCGCACCTGCGTCCAGCGTGGATGATCCGCATTGGTCTGTTTATGTACGATCATCTGGGCAAACGCACCAGTTTGCCGAGTTCGACCGGTTTGCGTTTTGGCGCAGATTCCGTAATGAAACCTGAGATTGTGCGCGGTTTCGAATATTCCGACTGCTGGGTAGACGATGCGCGACTGGTTTTGGCAAACGCCCAAATGGTCGTACGCAAAGGCGGAGAGGTGTTAACCCGCACTCGCGCTACCTCCGCTCGCCGTGAAAACGGATTGTGGATTGTTGAAGCTGAAGATATCGATACCGGTAAAAAGCACACCTGGCAGGCGCGTGGTCTGGTCAATGCCACCGGCCCATGGGTGAAAGAGTTCTTCGACGACGGCATGCATCTGCCATCGCCGTACGGTATTCGTCTGATTAAAGGCAGCCACATCGTAGTGCCGCGCGTCCATACCCAGAAGCAAGCTTATATACTGCAAAACGAAGATAAACGTATTGTGTTTGTCATCCCATGGATGGACGAATTCTCGATCATCGGGACGACTGACGTCGAATACAAAGGCGACCCGAAAGCGGTAAAAATTGATGAGAGTGAAATCAATTACCTGCTGAAGGTCTACAACGCGCACTTTAAGAAACAGCTGGGCCGTGACGATATCGTCTGGACCTACTCGGGCGTACGTCCGCTGTGCGATGACGAGTCCGACTCGCCGCAGGCTATCACCCGTGATTACACGTTGGATATCCACGACGAAAACGGCAAAGCGCCGCTGCTGTCGGTCTTTGGCGGTAAGCTGACGACCTACCGTAAGCTGGCCGAACACGCGATGGAAAAACTGGCGTCGTACTATCAGGGAATCGGTCCGGCGTGGACAAAAGAGTGCATTCTGCCAGGCGGTGACATCGGCGGCGATCGTGAAGATTACGCGGCCAAACTGCGCCGTCGCTACCCGTTCCTGACCGAGTCGCTGGCGCGCCATTATTCGCGCACCTACGGCAGTAACACCGAATGGATTATCGGGGAAGCCACCTCGCTTGCCGAGTTAGGTGAAGACTTCGGCCATGAGTTCTATGAGGCCGAGCTGAAATATCTGGTCGATCACGAATGGGTGCGCCGTGCGGAAGATGCGCTGTGGCGTCGCACGAAAGAAGGTATGTGGCTGAACGCTGAACAGCAGTCGCGCATGACCCAGTGGCTGGCGGAGTACATTGAGAAACAGCAGCTGTCGCTGGCGTCTTAAGATACTCGATATAAAACTGTAGGCCCGGTAAGCGTCAGCGCTACCGGGCCTTTTGCCGGATGGCGGCTAACGCCTTACCCGGCCTATAGATCGTCCTGCCCTTGTTACAACCGCACCGAGTCGATATGCCAGATGTTTTCGGCGTACTCTTTGATCGTCCTGTCCGACGAGAAGTAGCCCATGTTGGCGATATTAATCATCGACTTGGTGGTCCACTCTTCCGGGTGGCGATACAGTTCGTCAACCTTATCCTGGCAATCAACGTAGCTGCGATAATCCGCCAGAACCTGATAGTGGTCGCCAAAGTTGATCAGCGAGTCAACCAGGTCACGATAGCGCCCCGGCTCCTCAGGGCTGAATACACCGCTGCCAATCTGCGTCAGCACCTGGTGCAGCTCTTCGTCTTTCTCGTAATACTCACGCGGCTTGTAGCCCTGGCTGCGTAAGGCTTCGACCTCTTCCGCCGTATTACCAAAGATAAAGATATTTTCTGCGCCCACATGCTCCAGCATCTCGACGTTGGCACCGTCCAGCGTCCCAATGGTCAGCGCGCCGTTGAGGGCAAACTTCATATTACTGGTACCAGAGGCTTCGGTCCCGGCCAGCGAAATCTGCTCAGACAGGTCGGCAGCAGGAATAATCACCTGCGCCAGGCTGACGCTGTAGTTAGGAATAAACACCACTTTCAGCTTGTCACCAATTTGCGGATCGTTGTTGATCACTTTCGCGACGTCGTTGATCAGGTGAATGATGTGCTTCGCCATATAATAGGCCGAAGCCGCTTTACCGGCGAAGATATTCACACGCGGCACCCACTCGGCGTCAGGATCGGCCTTAATGCGGTTGTAGCGGGTGATCACATGCAGCACGTTCATCAACTGGCGTTTGTATTCGTGAATACGCTTGATCTGCACATCAAACAGCGATTTCGGGTTCACCACCACGTTAAGCTGCTGGGCAATGAGCGTTGCCAGACGCTTTTTATTCTCCAGTTTCGCACGGCGCACCGCCTGATTTACCAGCGGGTAATCGCAGTGCTGTTCAAGCTCGCTTAGCTGGCTGAGATCGGTTCGCCAGGTGCGACCAATGTTCTCATCCAGTACCTCAGAGAGCGATGGGTTAGCCAGCGCCAGCCAGCGGCGCGGCGTCACGCCGTTGGTGACGTTACAGAAACGAGTCGGGAAAATCTTCGCAAAGTCAGCAAACAGCGACTGCACCATCAGGTTGGAGTGCAGCTCAGAAACGCCGTTAACCTTGTGGCTCACCACCACTGCGAGCCATGCCATTCGCACCCGGCGGCCATTGGATTCATCGATAATCGACGTCCGTCCCAGCAGACTGGTATCGTTCGGATACTGTTCCTGCAACGTCTTCAGGAAGTAGTCGTTAATCTCAAAGATGATTTGCAGATGGCGCGGCAGAATTTTGCCCAGCATATCGACAGGCCAGGTCTCCAGCGCTTCGCTCATCAAGGTGTGGTTGGTATACGAGAAGACCTGGCAGCAGACCTCAAACGCATTATCCCAACTGAATTTATGCTCATCGATCAGCAGACGCATCAGCTCAGGAATCGACAGTACCGGATGGGTGTCGTTGAGGTGAATGGCGATCTTATCTGCCAGGTTGTCGTAGGTTTTGTGCAGTTGATAATGACGGTTCAGGATGTCCTGCACCGTGGAGGAGACCAGAAAATACTCCTGGCGCAAACGCAGCTCGCGTCCTGAATAGGTGGAGTCATCCGGATACAGCACACGGGAGACGTTCTCGGAGTGGTTTTTATCTTCCACCGCCGCAAAGTAGTCGCCCTGGTTAAATTTACCGAGGTTGATTTCGCTACTGGCCTGGGCATTCCACAAGCGCAGCGTATTGGTGGCGTCTGTGTCATAACCGGGAATAATTTGGTCGTAGGCTACCGCGAGGATCTCTTCAGTTTCTATCCAGCGCGTTTTCTTGCCTTCCTGCTGAATACGCCCGCCAAAGCGCACTTTGTAACGCGTATTGTGGCGTTTGAATTCCCACGGGTTACCGTATTCCAGCCAGTAGTCCGGAGACTCTTTCTGTCGGCCATCAACAATGTTCTGTTTGAACATGCCGTAGTCATAACGAATACCGTAGCCGCGTCCCGGCAGACCCAACGTAGCCAGTGAGTCCAGGAAGCAGGCCGCCAGGCGCCCGAGGCCACCGTTGCCAAGACCAGGGTCGTTTTCTTCATCGATCAGATCTTCAAGATCCAACCCCATACCTTCCAGCGCATTTTTGACATCGTCATAAATACCCAACGATAACAGTGCATTGGAAAGTGTGCGGCCAATCAGAAACTCCATTGACAGATAATAAACCTGTCGAGTTTCCTGGGATAATTGCGCACGGTTAGAACGCAGCCAGCGCTCCACGAGACGATCGCGCACCGCGAACAACGTGGCGTTCAGCCACTCATGTTTATTGGCAATGACCGGGTCTTTACCAATCGTGAACATCAGCTTGTAGGCGATAGAATGCTTAAGTGCCTCTACGCTGAGTGTGGGCGATGCATAAGTAAATGGAGCATTCATATAGGTGATTCCTGGATATCTATTTCAAACGATAGTAAAGCTCACGGTATGACTTCGCCGCGACTTGCCAGCTAAAATCCATGGTCATGGCCTGACGTTGTACAAACCGCCACAGCGAAGGCCGGGACCACAATACGAAAGCACGCCGAATCGCGCGTAGCAGCGACCAGGCATTACTATCTTCAAATACAAACCCACTGGCGATACCATCCGCCAGGTTTTCCAGCGAACTGTCAGAGACCGTATCAGCCAGCCCACCGGTGCGCCGCACCAGCGGCAGCGTGCCGTACTTCAGTCCATACAACTGCGTTAAGCCACACGGCTCAAAACGGCTGGGGACCAATATAACGTCGGCCCCACCCATGATGCGGTGCGAGAAGGCTTCGTGATAGCCAATCTGTACGCCCACCTGTCCAGGATGTTCCGCCGCCGCGGCGAGGAAACCTTCCTGTAAAACCGGATCGCCCGCGCCGAGCAATGCCAGTTGTCCACCCTGCTCTAACAACCCCGGTAGCGCTTCCAGCACCAGATCCAGCCCTTTCTGACTGGTCAGGCGGCTGACTACGGCAAATAACGGCACTTTGTCGTTAACCTTAAGTCCCATCGCGATCTGTAGCTGGCGTTTGTTCTCCGCTTTCTCTTCCAGCGTTTCACGCGTATACCGCGACGCCAGCAGCAGATCGGTTTCCGGGCTCCAGATTTTTTCATCAACGCCGTTCAGCACACCGGAAAGACGTCCTTCACGATGACGCTGCTGCAACAGACCTTCCATGCCGTAGGCAAACTGCGGCTCGGTAATTTCCCGCGCGTAGGTCGGACTGACCGCCGTAATGTGGTCGGCGTAGTACAACCCGGCCTTCAGGAAAGAAATCTGCCCGTTAAACTCCAGTCCGTGCACGTTAAAGAACGACCATGGCAATTGGATGTCATCCATATGCTTTGCATAAAACATGCCTTGATACGCCAGGTTGTGCACGGTGAACACCGATTTCGCCGGATGGCCGCGCGCCGCCAGATACGCCGGGGCCAGACCGGCATGCCAGTCGTGCGCATGCACCACATCCGGGCGCCAGAATGGGTCAAAGCCACAGGCCATTTCACTGCCGACCCAGCCCAGCAGCGCAAAACGCAGCACGTTATCGGTATACGCAAACAGATTAGTGTCGTGATACGGGCTACCGGGACGGTCATAGAGATGCGGCGCGTCAATCAGGTAAATGCCCACACCGTTGAAATGCCCGAACAACAGCGTAATACGTCCGGCGAAGGTATCGCGACGCGTCACTACCTGCGCATCGGGAATGCCGCGACGGATATCAGGAAACGCCGGGAGCAGCACGCGGGCATCCACACCGTCCGCGATTTGCGCTGCGGGTAACGCCCCAATAACATCCGCCAGTCCCCCGGTTTTTAACAAAGGGAACATCTCTGAACAAACGTGTAAAACCTGCATTATCGCTCCTGTTTGATCTGCAGTTTGCGCAGCATTTCACGCGTGACCAGTACAATACCTTCCTCTGAACGGTAGAAACGACGAGCATCTTCTTCCGCGTTTTCACCAATCACCATGCCTTCAGGAATAACGCAGGCGCGGTCGATAATGCAACGACGTAAGCGGCACGAACGTCCCACCCACACTTCAGGTAACAACACTGCCGAATCAATGTTACAGAATGAATTCACCCGCACTCGCGGGAACAGAACGGACTGCACTACCACCGAACCAGAAATAATACAGCCGCCGGAGACCAGCGAGTTCAGCGTCATTCCGTGGCTACCGGAACGGTCCTGAACAAATTTCGCCGGCGGCAGTGATTCCATATGCGTACGGATTGGCCAGTCCTGGTCGTACATATCCAGTTCAGGCGTCACCGAAGCCAGATCGAGGTTTGCTTTCCAGTAGGCTTCCAGCGTTCCCACATCGCGCCAGTACGGCTCGGATTCCGGGTCAGACTGTACGCAGGACAATGGGAATGGATGAGCATATGCCATGCCAGCTTCGGTGATTTTCGGGATGATGTCTTTGCCAAAATCGTGACTGGATTTTTCATCGAGGTCATCTTCCGCCAGCAGTTCATACAGATAATCGGCGTCGAAGATGTAGATCCCCATACTGGCAAGCGATTTGGTCGGATCATTAGGCATCGCTGGCGGGTTGGCAGGTTTTTCAACGAACTCGATAATTTTATCGGTGTCGTCCACGTCCATTACGCCAAACGCGCTGGCCTCTTCAATAGGCACTGGCATACAGGCCACTGTGCAACGCGCGCCTTTCTCAACGTGGTCGATCAGCATGCGTGAGTAGTCCTGCTTATAAATATGATCGCCCGCGAGGATCACCACATATTCCGCTTTATAGCGTCGAATGATGTCCAGGTTTTGGGTCACCGCATCCGCCGTACCGCGATACCAGTTTTCACCCTGCATCCTCTGCTGGGCAGGCAGCAGATCGACGAACTCGTTCATCTCTTCACTAAAGAACGACCAGCCGCGCTGAATATGCTGCACCAGCGTGTGTGACTGGTACTGAGTGATCACGCCGATACGGCGGATCCCGGAATTAAGACAGTTGGATAAGGCAAAATCGATAATGCGGAACTTACCGCCAAAGTGCACGGCAGGCTTGGCACGCTTATTGGTTAAATCTTTCAGGCGAGTACCGCGGCCACCGGCCAGGATCAGGGCAACAGATTTTAATGGCAGCTGGCGCGCCAACATTACACGATCGTTCTTCTCTAAACTTACCATGACTAACTCCTTTTTATCTTCTCTGGAACACACACAGTCCGTGCGCAGGTCCCTGCCAGACCGCCGTAAGCACCGGATTATCCTCTCCGGCAAATGGGGGAATGGCGTGCCATTCCCCTTCAGGTAAAACGATATCTGTCACCTCAAGCGTGGCGTTTATTGCAATCAGGAAACGATCTGAAAGCAGGATTTGCATCTGCCTCGGGCCGTTATGCCACTCATCCGCACTTAAGGGTTGTGCGTACTTATTCAGCCAACGAACATTGCCATCGCCCTCTTCCCACCAGCAATCGCCTGTTAATGCAGGTATTTGCCGACGCAGATGAATCAACGCGGCGGTAAATGTGGTTAGCCCACTGTTTGCCTGCTGCCAGTCCAGCCAGGTTAAGGCGTTATCCTGGCAGTAAGCGTTATTATTACCGTGCTGGCTATGACCATGCTCATCACCCGCCAGCAGCATCGGCGTCCCCTGGGAGAGCAACAGCGTGGTTAACAGCGCATGAATGCTGTCGCGCCGCCGCTCAATCAGGTCCAGCGAGCCGCCTAATCCTTCTTTACCATGATTGTCACTGTAGTTATTGCTAGTGCCGTCGCGATTTTCCTCACCATTCGCTTCATTGTGCTTATTTGTGAAGCAAACGCAGTCGCGTAGCGTAAAACCGTCATGCGCGGTCACCAGATTGACCGTGGCGCTGGGATTGCGGCCCGGGCGTTTAAACACGTCGCTGGATGCGGCAAAACGTCCGGCAAACTCGCCCAACGAAAGATTACGCTGGAGCCAAAAACGTCGCGTCGCATCGCGGAAATGGTCATTCCACTCGGCAAACGGCGGGGGGAAATTCCCCACCTGATACCCGCCTTCACCAATATCCCACGGTTCCGCAATCAGCTTGGCGCGTGAGAGCAGCGGACAGTTTTGGATCGCGGTAAACAGCGGAGCATCCTGACGAAACTCAGGCGTACGCCCCATGACGGAAGCCAAATCAAAACGAAAACCATCCACATGGCAGGTTTCAACCCAGTAGCGCAGGCACTCGCATGCGTATTCCACAACGCCAGGATGGCTCAGATTGATGGTGTTCCCACAACCGGTCCAGTTGTAGTAATCGCCATCATCTCTGATCCAATAATAGCTACGGTTATCAATTCCGCGCAGCGAGAAGACAGGTCCTTCGAGATCCAGCTCGGCGCTGTGGTTTAAAACGATGTCGAGAATGACCTCAATACCCGCTTTGTGCAGCGCTTTTACCGCGTCGCGAAACTCATCAAGCGCACTCTCCGGCGAGCTGGCATAGGCCGGATGCAGCGCGTACATCGCCACCGGGTTGTAGCCCCAGTAGTTTGACAGGCCCAGCCGCTGAAGCCGCGGTTCGCTGGCGAAATGCGCCACCGGTAACAGCTCCAGCGCGGTAATGCCGAGGCGCTTGAAATAGTCGAGCATCACCGGATGACCCAGCGCTTTGTAAGTCCCGCGAATCTCTTCCGGCAGGTCAGGATGCAAATACGTCAGCCCTTTGACATGCGCTTCGTAAATTACGGTATTGCCCCACGGCGTGCGCGGCGGGGCATCATCCTCCCAGTCATAATGGTCGGACACCACCACGCCCTTCAGCGCGATGGCGGCATTATCATGATGATCCGGTTCATTCAGCCCACCGTGCAGCAGTGGGTTATCTTTTAACTCGCCATCCACCCGACGCGCGCAAGGGTCAAGCAGCAGTTTCGCCGGATTAAACCGGTGGCCCTGCTGCGGTTGCCACGGACCATGTACGCGATAGCCATAGCGTAGACCGGGACGGGCGTTGGCCAGATAGCCGTGCCAGACATCGCCGCTACGCCCCGGCAGGTCGTAGCGGAGTTCGCAGCCTTGCTCATCGAATACGCATAATTCAACGCGTTCAGCGTGGGCCGAAAAGAGGGTGAAATTGACGCCATGGCCGTCATACGTTGCACCATGGGGGGTGGCGTTGCCGGTTGCCAGTTGCGTCATTATCCCTCCCGCACCAGCCAGATCGTTGCCAGCGGTGGCAACGTCAGGCTCAGTGAGTGCTGACGACCATGACTGGCGATTTCATCGCTGTGTACCGCGCCGCCGTTACCGGTATTGCTACCGTGATAATGCATCGAGTCGGTATTGAGGATCTCGCGCCATTTGCCCGGCTGATTGATACCGAAGCGATAGCCGTGGCGAGGTACTGGCGTAAAGTTGCTGATAACGATGATTTCATTACCGACTTTGTCACGACGAACGAAAGCCAGCACCGAACGTTCTTTGTCATCCACCACCAGCCACTCGAAGCCATAAGCGTCAAAATCAAGCTCGTGCAGCGCTTTGTGATGACGATAGGTAAGGTTCAGATCGCGCACCAAACGCTGTACGCCGTGGTGCCAGTTATCGCCGCCTTCCAGCAGATGCCAGTCGAGGCTGGCGTCATGGTTCCACTCACGCCCCTGAGCAAACTCGTTGCCCATAAACAGCAGTTTCTTGCCCGGGAAGGCCCACATCCAGCCGTAGTAGGCGCGCAGGTTGGCAAACTTCTGCCATGCGTCCCCCGGCATGCGATCGAGAATTGATTTTTTACCGTGTACCACTTCATCGTGCGACAGCGGCAGGACAAAGTTTTCGGTGTAGTTGTACAGCATGCCGAAGGTCAGCTTATCGTGATGGAACTGACGATGAACCGGATCCAACTTCATGTAGTCCAGCGTGTCGTGCATCCAGCCGAGGTTCCACTTATACCAGAACCCTAAACCGCCCATATCCTGTGGCCTTGAAACGCCGGCAAAGTCGGTGGACTCTTCCGCCATGCTCACGGCCCCCGGCACCTGCTCGCCAAGAATACGGTTGGTATTGCGTAAAAACTCAATGGCTTCGAGGTTTTCACGACCGCCAAATTCGTTCGGGACCCACTCCCCTTCTTTACGGCTGTAGTCGCGATAAATCATCGACGCCACGGCATCTACGCGCAGCGCATCGATACCAAAACGTTCAATCCAGTACAGGGCATTGCCTACCAGATAGTTACTGACTTCACGGCGACCGTAGTTGTAGATCAGCGTGTTCCAGTCCTGGTGATACCCTTCGCGCGGGTCGCTATGCTCATACAGATTGGTGCCATCAAACTCTGCCAGACCAAAGTCGTCCGACGGGAAATGGCCCGGCACCCAGTCGAGAATGACGTTCAGTCCGGCCTGATGCGCGGCATTCACAAAATAGCGGAAATCATCACGCGTCCCGAAACGACGGGTCGGCGCATACATACCGGTAGGTTGGTAGCCCCAGCTACCGTCGAACGGATGCTCATTAATCGGCAACAGTTCGAGATGGGTAAAGCCCATCCACTTGACGTAAGGCACCAGTTGATCCGCCAGTTCGCGGTAGCTCAGCCAGAAGTTGTTATCGGTATGACGACGCCATGAGCCCAGGTGCACTTCATAGATAGAGATCGGCGCATCAAACTGGTTGGCTTTTTTTCGCTCCTCGCTTTGCACCACTTTTTCCGGCAGACCGCAGATAAGCGACGCGGTTTCCGGGCGCATTTGCGCTTCGAAGGCGTAAGGGTCCGCTTTGATTCGCAGCTTACCGTTCGCATCGATCATCTCGTATTTATACAGTTGACCATGCTGCGCGCCGGGGATAAACAACTCCCAGATACCGCTTTCTTTGCGCAGGCGCATCGGGTGGCGACGGCCATCCCAGTAGTTGAACTGCCCAACCACTGACACGCGTTGAGCGTTAGGCGCCCAGACGGAGAAGCGCGTACCGGTTACGCCATCCATGGTATCCGCATGCGCGCCCAGCGTTTCGTAAGGTCGCAAGTGCGTACCTTCAGATAGCAGCCAGGCATCCATATCCTGGATCAGCGGGCCAAAACGATAAGGGTCATCAATCAGATTCTCCTGTCCATGCCAGACAACAGCTAACTGATAGCGAAAGAAATTTTTACGGCGGGGAAGTACAGCACAGAAAAAACCGCGAGAGTCGAGGCAGTCCAGCTTGCCGACTTTGCGTCCGGTTTTGGGTTCGATCACCCACACTTCGGTGGCGTCAGGTAATAGGGCGCGGACTTCAAGTCCAGCGTCAGTTTGGTGCATACCGAGTACGGAAAAAGGATCCGCAAAATGGCCTGCAATTAGCGCATTAATCACGTCTCTATCGATACGAACGGACATGGTTGTCATCCTGTTTTATGGTGTCACGCCTTCCAACTGATCTTCGACATCAGGTAGTGACACTTTTTTTGACCTGAACGGCGCAGCACAATTGTGCATCCTCTCTGCGTCGTCCCACCTTCAGGCAACAACTTAATACCTCCGGTACTAAGTCACCCTTAAAGAATAGCCAATGCTTTATCTTACTCCTGGTAAAAAATGAAACATCTGCGCTTACTCCTGTATTACGCAAAAAAATGGGTGACTCAGCACCCATTGTTAAAACACGCAATCACTCTGCCGGAAAGCCGTATTGACTGATCCGGCCAGGTGGTTCGCGTCGTTTGTAGGCCTGATAAACGTGGCGTCATCAGGCAGTCCCACATTACGCCAACTGACGCAGCATACGGCGCAATGGCTCTGCAGCCCCCCACAGCAACTGGTCGCCCACGGTAAAGGCTGACAGGAACTCCGGTCCCATATTCAGCTTACGCAGACGGCCTACTGGCGTGGTCAGCGTGCCGGTAACGGCCGCCGGGGTTAACTCACGCATGGTGATATCCCGATCGTTTGGCACGACTTTGGCCCACGGATTGTGCGCTGCCAGCAGTTCTTCCACGGTCGGAATAGACACATCTTTTTTCAGTTTAATGGTGAACGCCTGGCTGTGGCAGCGCAGCGCACCGACGCGCACGCACAGACCATCAACCGGGATCACGGAAGAGGTGTTAAGAATTTTGTTGGTTTCAGCCTGTCCCTTCCACTCTTCGCGGCTCTGACCGTTATCAAGTTGTTTGTCGATCCACGGAATCAGGCTACCGGCCAGCGGTACGCCAAAGTTATCAACCGGCAGTTCACCGCTGCGGGACAGGGTCGTCACTTTACGTTCGATATCGAGAATAGCAGAGGAAGGGGTTGCCAGTTCATCGGCCACATGGCCATACAGATGACCCATCTGGGACAGCAGTTCGCGCATATGGCGCGCGCCGCCGCCGGAGGCCGCCTGATAGGTCGCCACAGAAACCCAGTCAACCAGGTCATTGGCAAACAGGCCACCGAGGGACATCAGCATCAGGCTAACGGTACAGTTACCGCCGACAAAGGTCTTAATACCTTTGTTCAGGCCGTCAGTGATGACATCCTGGTTAACCGGATCGAGAATGATGATGGCATCGTCTTTCATACGCAGCGAAGAGGCCGCGTCAATCCAGTAACCCTGCCAACCGCTTTCACGAAGCTTTGGATAGATTTCGTTGGTATAATCGCCGCCCTGACAGGTCACGATGATATCGAGCGCCTTCAGCGCATCCAGATCAAAAGCGTCCTGAAGCGTGCCGGTCGCGGTTCCACCGAATGTCGGTGCCGCCTGCCCGAGCTGGGAAGTAGAAAAGAAAACAGGGCGAATGGCGTCGAAGTCACGCTCCTCAACCATGCGTTGCATGAGAACAGAGCCGACCATACCGCGCCAGCCGATAAAACCAACATTTTTCATAGCGTTTTTTTCCTGCAGAGATGTGTGCTGTGTATGCTAACCAGTATCCTACTGGCCTATCCTTCACCATACAAAAAGCAGCCAAAGTCGCAAGTGAAATTAATCAATGATAGCGAAGCCATCAGTAATGCGACTTATCTCGCTGCGCAAGCAAGCAGAAAGTCCGTGGTAATAGTAAGGGAATTTGAGTTATGAATGAAATTATTTCAGCGGCAGTTTTATTGATCCTTATTATGGACCCGCTCGGAAATCTGCCCATTTTCATGTCCGTATTGAAACATACCGAACCCAAACGCCGCCGCGCGATTATGATTCGCGAGCTGTTTATTGCGCTGTTGGTGATGCTGATATTCCTGTTTGCTGGCGAGAAAATACTGGCATTTCTTAACCTGCGCGCGGAAACCGTTTCGATCTCCGGGGGCATCATTTTGTTCCTGATCGCCATTAAGATGATTTTCCCCAGCGCCACCGGGAATAGCACCGGGCTTCCGGCAGGCGAAGAGCCGTTTATCGTGCCACTGGCGATCCCGCTGGTAGCCGGTCCGACAATCCTGGCTTCATTAATGCTGTTATCACATCAGTATCCGAACCAGATGGGGCATCTGGTGATTGCTCTGCTGATCGCCTGGGGTGGTACTTTTGTGATTTTGCTGCAGTCGTCGCTGTTTTTGCGTCTGCTGGGCGAGAAAGGGGTGAACGCACTGGAGCGCCTGATGGGGCTGATTCTGGTGATGATGGCTACCCAGATGTTCCTCGACGGCGTAAGGATGTGGATGAAGGGGTAATCTCTCCTTTTTGGCTCAGATAGCATGTTACCCGGAGAACAGTTCCGTTCACGTTATGCTCATTGCTTCTCTGAGATCTCGTCACCAGTGAACGTGTTAAGGGGGCTACGCAGCCCCCTTAACAATCCAGGCTCTCCGGCACCGCTGTAATTTCAGGTATTCCTTACACTTTTAACTCGCTGAAAAAACGTATTTTCATTTCTGCGAGATGCCTTCCGGAATGCCCTCTTGTCAGCATCGCGGATAAACATTATCTTCTCGCTGCACCTGCAAAATCAGGTGCCAGAATTAGCCTTCTGAAAATCATACTGGCGACATATACTTCTATGTCGTGCGACCGATTTCGTCTCAATGGCGGGTCGAGCGGGGGCGTCGCAAGACGCGCCGGTATCCAGTATGACCGGTAAGGCTAACTCCGCTCGATTCCGCCACCCGCGAGATTAGCCTCTCCGGTGGTGGTTTAAATAAAACATACTGGAGGCTGCCCTATGGCGACTACCCCTCTCTTTTCACACTCTTTATTTACCCTGCCCTTTAGCCATGCCACGGATTTCACCGAACTGGCGGATAACTGCGAGCGTTTTGTCGAAGGGCTGGTTGAATGCCATGACCCGGTTGAAAAACTGGCGATTTGTGCACGTTTGTCGGCCTGTCTCGCGTTATTGCAACCGACCTTAACGGAGCCTGTACCGCAGCATCTGCAAGCGAGCCTGACGGTAGAAACATTCCCGACCCGTTTTCCCCTTTTCGAGCCTGAGCCAGACCAAATGGGGCGCTACTGTCAGTTATTAACGCACCTGCTGATGAGTAAAACGCTGTCTGACGAGATGGAACGAGTGGCGGGTGACTTACTGCAGGATCTGGTGGGCTATTTCGCCGATACGCTAAAAGCGCCGCGCTGGCTGAAAACAGAAGAAGGGCTGGTCGTGCTATAAAAAAGCCGGGTAGCGCTTGCGCTTACCCGGCCTACGGTGTGGATGTGTGCTCGTTTCCAGGCCCGGTAAGCGCAAGCGCCACCGGGCAATGCCATCAGCTCAACAGCTGAAAGGCAATCATACCGACAATCGCACCGACCGTGCCGAGGATGGTTTCCATCATCGTCCAGGTCTTCAGCGTTTGCGCTTCGGTCGCACCGGTAAATTTACCGAACAACCAGAAACCAGCGTCGTTAACGTGGCTGACCACGATAGAGCCACCCGCGATACAGATAGACAGTGCCGCCATCTGGGCACCGGAGTAGTTCAGTTGCTCAATCACCGGCATCACCAGACCAACCGCCGTTAAGCAGGCTACAGTCGCGGAACCCTGAATGATACGCACCGCCGCCGCCAGCACGAAGCAGGTGATGGCAATCGGCAGGCCCATACCGGTTAACGCTTCGCCCAGCGCCGGACCGACGCCAGAATCAACCAGAACCTGTTTAAACACACCGCCCGCACCAATCACCAGCAGAATAATCCCCGCCGGCTGCAGCGCATGACCACAGATCTCCATCACGCGGTCTTTTGGCATGCCCTGGCGCACCGCCAGACCGTAAATCGCCACCAGACAGGCAACCAGAATCGCGGTAAACGGGTGACCGATAAACTCGAACCATTCATAGGTTGTAGAACCGACCGGAACAAAGCGTGCGGCGATAGTTTTCAGCCCCACCAGAACCAGCGGCAGCAGGATAAGCGATAAGCTGAAGCCAAAGGATGGCATTTTGCCTTCGCCCAGATGCGGCTCGGAAATATCTTCCGGTACGTGCAGCTCGACGTAACGGCTGATGAAATTCCCCCACAGCGGCCCGGCGATAATCATGCCCGGAATCGCGGCACACAGGCCAATCAGGATCATCCAGCCAAAGTCGGCGTGCATCTGAGAGGCCAGCAGCATCGGCGCAGGCCCAGGCAGCAGGAATGCCGCAGCAGCCGCTACGCCCGCAAACAGCGGGATCACAAGCTTAACCAGGTTCGTCCCCGTATGGCGCGCCATTGAGAATGCCACGCTAATCAGCAGCACAATCGCCACCTCAAAGAACAGCGGCAGCGCGCAAATCAGACCGGCCAGGCCAATCGCATAATGTGCGCGGCTGTGACCGAAGGATTTCAGCATTTTGACGGCAATCTGATCGACAGCTCCGGTCTCATGCAAAATCTTGCCGAACATCGCCCCCAGCGCCACAACAATCGCCAGGAAACCGAGCGTGCCTCCCATCCCTTTTTCCATGGTCGCCGCGATTTTATCGAGCGGCATACCGGAAAAGAGACCTGCACCAATGGATACCACCATCAAAGCAACGAAGGCGTGCATACGCGCCTTCATCACTAAAAACAGCAGTAATAAAACGGACCCTACTGCTGTTAAAACAAGCGTTAATGTACTCACTACTTACTGCCCTGGTTAATAACCTCAATGGTGCTGGCGACCACACCGTCCAGTGGTTGATCGATATCGACCACCAGTACATCGTTTTCATTCGCACCCGGTTCTTCCAGCGCTTCAAACTGGGTCACCAGCATCTGCGTTTTGAAGAAGTGGCCTTTACGCGCTTTCAGGCGGCTTTCGATAACGTCAAAATCCCCTTTCAGATAGATGAAAGAGAGGTTCGGGTTACCGTCGCGTAGCTGGTCGCGGTAGACTTTTTTCAGGGCGGAACAGACGATCAGCGAAACCTTGTTGGTACGCTGCATCGCAAAGGCGGCGTCATTCAACGCCTGTAACCACGGTTTGCGGTCGTCATCGTTGAGTGGCTCACCAGAAGCCATTTTCATGATGTTGCTGCGCGGATGGAGAAAATCGCCATCAAGAAACGCGGCCTGCAGTTGATGCGCCACTTCGCTGGCGACAGCAGATTTACCGCTGCCCGATACGCCCATCAGAACGTAAACGTGGTGATCATGATTAGTCGTGCTCAAAGCGTTGCCCCCACTGGTACAAGAATCAGGAAATTGTTACGGGTAACTGTTATCGGTAACATTGTCCAGCCGGATAAATAGAGAAGCAATATCCATTCGTGCTCGAAGTGTATAAGTGTGAGCTACTTCAAACTTGTTGGCTTAAATAGATCCGCCCGGTGACAAGGTGAAACCTAAATCTAACATTTTAGGTGTGACGGCTTCACCGCGGATGCGCGCCAGCAGACGTTCTGCGCCAATGCTGCCCATGCGTTCACGCGGCGTGAGCACGCTCGCCAGACGCGGCTCCATCACCTGCCCGATGTCGTGACCGTGGAATCCGGCAATCGCCATGTCATCAGGGATTTTCAGCCCTAAACGCTGGCATTCGAAGGCCGCTCCTACCGCCAGGTCATCGTTGGTACAAAAGACACCATCGAGCTGCGGGTATTCACGCCGCGCCTGACGGATAAGTTCAATACCGGAGGAGTAGGAAGAAGACTGCTCCACCATCACGCTGTACGGCACCAGGTCGGCATCGCGCATTGCCTGCTCGTAGCCTCTCTGTTTGATGATAGTACGTTCATCAAGGCGTGCGCCAAGATAGGCAACATGACGGTGCCCGCGGGCGATGATAGCGGCTGTCATCTGACGCGCGGCTTCGAAGTTGTCGAAGCCCACAGCAATATCAAGACATGGGGACTGGCTGTCCATCAGCTCAACCACCGGGATACCGGCAACCTCAATCATTTTCAGCGTACGGGGCGTATGGCTACGTTCGGTGAGGATCAGGCCATCAATATTCCACGACAGCATTGATTCCAGACGCTCTTGTTCCATCTCAGGCTTATAGCCGTAGTGCGCCAGCATGGTTTGATAACCATGAGCGTCAGTGACAGCCTCAATGCCGCGTAGCACTTCAGCAAAAACCTGGTTAGTAAGAGACGGTAACAGCACGCCGATAGCGCGGCTGGTGGCGTTAGAAAGGATATCAGGAGCGCGATTGGGAATATAACCCAGCTCATCAAGTGCAGCGGCAATTTTGCCCCGCAGCGCCACGGAGACCTGCTCCGGGTTACGCAAAAAGCGGCTGACCGTCATTTTGGTTACGCCCACGCGGTCGGCTACATCCTGAAGTACGGGTCTTTTCTTTTTCATCGTCCTGAAGCGTTAAAAAGGGATAGATTCCCCCAGTTTACCACGGACGTGCGTGAACCTTCGCAGAGAAAAAAAGGAGTTTTTTATTGTGATAAATACACAAAATCATTCGAGTTGCATCAAGGCGGCGACGCAGTAAATCCCCGGGAGCGTACATTAAGTACGCGACCGGGGTGAGCGAGGAAAGCCAACACAGATGCAGCTTGAAGGATGCCGTGTATTTTTATACTGGCGGCAGATCAAACAACAACACTTCGCTGTCGCTGTCGGCATGAATAGAAATGGCCTGTTCATCCCAGATTGCCAGACCATCGCTGGTGGTCGCTTTGGTCCCGTTAATTGTCACGTTACCTTTTACTACCTGGATCCAGACGCGGCGTTCAGCGGCAATCTGATGCACCGACTGCTCATCTTTGACCAGTGCCCAACGGTACAGCTCCATATCCTGGTACACTTTCAGCGAACCATCACGGGCATCTGGCGACAGCACCAGTTGTTTACCCTGAGCGGCATCAAAACGGCGCTGCTCATAGCGTGGGGTAATACCGTTTTCCTGCGGCATGATCCAAATCTGATACAGATGCAGCTTCTCAGTATTGCTCGGGTTGTACTCCGAGTGACGGATCCCCGTCCCGGCGCTCATTATCTGGAACTCACCGGCCGGAACCTGCTCTTTGTTCCCCATGCTGTCCTGATGTTCCACCGCGCCTTCCAGCACGTAAGTCAGGATTTCCATGTCTTTATGGGGATGAGTACCAAAGCCCTGACCTGCGTCGATCACGTCATCGTTAATCACGCGCAGTGCCGAGAACCCCATAAAGTTTGGGTCATAGTAGTTGGCAAAAGAGAAGGTATGCCAGGAATCGAGCCAGCCATGATTAGCGTGGCCACGGTCATTAGCTTTGCGTAAGTAGATCATTGTGTTCACCCCCAGATGTTTTCGATGGAGTAAGTGTGGACTCAATCCGCCGGGGATCATAGAGGGTGAAAATTGACTCCTCTGTTCAAAAAAAATGAACAAGCCCAGAGGAGTCTGCGCAGGCTATTTGGCGAGAGTTATCGTCGCCGGAGAAGCCTGTTCAAAGGCGCGTTCGAGGAGTTCCAGATTGGTAAGAACTTCAGATTCCTTGACGTAATTAGGCGTACCGGCTGTTAGCGTCTGGTAAAGCGCATCATAGACGCGACCGTAATCCCCCACTTCCGGCTGCACCTCTTCTTTTACCGTCAGGCCGTCATCATTGACGTACTCCAGCATCCCAATGGAATCGTCAGCAGCGAAACCTGGCTCACCTGGCATGATATTGGCCTTCAGGCTGGTTTCCTGCTGGTCGATGCCGTACTTCACAAACGAGCCTTTGGTACCGTGAACGATAAACTTCGGATAGTCGATTTTCACCAAGTGACTGGTTTTAACAATGGCTTTCAGAGAGCCGTAGAACAGCTGTGCTTCAAAGGTATCGTCCGGGTTCGCTTTGTTGCGCAGGCTGCGGATGTCATAGGCCACGCAATCGGGACGACCGAACAGCGAGATAATCTGATCCATGGTGTGTACGCCCAGACCATAGAATGCGCCGTCCTGCGGCAGTCCCGGCTTGGTTTCCGCCACGGGGCGGTAGTAATCGAAATGGCTTTCAACCTCAACAATTTCACCGAGCTTGCCGCTCTCAATCGCTTTTTTAGCGGTGAGGAAGCAGGAATCAAAACGACGGTTCTGATATGGCGTAACGGTCAGCCCTTTGCTTTGCGCCAGTTCGAACAGTGCTTTTGCTTGCGCAAGCGTCGGCGTGAAGGGTTTCTCAACCAACACGTTTTTACCCGCTTCCAGCGCGCGTTTGGCGTATTCAAAATGGCTGTCAGCATGGGTACAGACGATCACCAGCTTCACCTGCGGATCGTTTAAGATCTCGTCAAGGTCACTGGTGAAGTGAATATGTGAATATTGTGGCGCCTGCTCTTCCGGCTTGGCGTGACGGCGAAAAATGTGCGCGACATGCCAGCTATTTTTGCGGTTGAGGACGTACGGCAAATGGTAGCGAGTGGTGCTTTTACCAAAACCAATAAATGCGCAGTGTAAGGTCATGAGACGATCCTTTCGAAGGTGATTGTCTACACCATAGCGCAAAGCGGCTGGAGACTGAATGTTGGATTCTTTGCCGGATGGCGCTTGAACTGCACCACAGGGCGACAGGATCGGCCGTCGGCGTCGCAGGCAGTTTGTTCACGGCAAGCGCGCAGGGCCCGGAGCGTACTAAATGTACGTGAGGAGCACGAGCACTTCCCGGGGACGAAATGGCAAGTAAGCCAGGCAGACACAAAACCTCAAAAAAAAAGCCAGCAAAAGCTGGCTAAAGTAATACTGGAAGCAATGTGAGCAATGTCGTGCTTTCAGGTTCTCCGTAGGGGTTCCCCTGAACGCAGAGCAATAATAATCATTCTCATTCGCACTTGTCTACTTCTTTTTGCAAAAAAATGCAGTTGACGGAATTTTCTTTCTCAGCGAGTGTAAATACACAATTAACCCTGCTGGAGATAAGGAATGAGTGAGATAGTGATACGCCACGCTGAACCGAAAGATTACGACGCAATTCGTCAGATCCACGCCCAGCCGGAGGTGTACCACAACACGCTACAGGTTCCTCATCCTTCCCTCGAGATGTGGCAAGCGAGGCTAACCGAGCAAGCCGGGGTCAAACAACTGGTTGCCTGTATTGACGATATCGTCGTGGGGCATCTCTGTATTGAGGTCGCGCAACGCCCGCGCCGCAGCCATGTGGCCGATTTTGGTATCTGCGTGGATGCTCGGTGGCACAATCGCGGCGTTGCCAGCGCGTTGATTCGCACGATGATCGACATGTGCGACAACTGGCTGCGCGTCGAGCGTATTGAGCTAACGGTATTTGTTGATAATGAGCCGGCCGTGGCGGTGTATAAGAAATACGGCTTTGAAATCGAAGGCACAGGTAAGAAATACGGCCTGCGCAATGGTGAATACGTTGATGCCTACTTTATGGCGCGTATGAAATAAATGTAAGGGCGAGTCTTATCGCCCTTCTTATTGAAAGGACGCAAGAGTGAAAAAGTACCTTCTCCTGGTGTTGCTGGCAGCACTCTCCCCTGCTTTCGCCACTACCGTACAAAATCTCGATTCCGTGCCCAGCGCCATTCAACACCCGGAAGGTAAACAGATTTTTGCTGAGCAAATGGCGGGAGCAACCCCAGCCAAAGGATTTGGCGAGCTTCCACAGGGATTATCTGAGAACGCGTGGATTGCCTGGGTTGCGCCGAATGAAGATCCTGACAACCTGATCCTCACGGGTGCCAAAGCCTGGGGCAAAGACGGCAAATATATCGGTGTCGCCTGTTTCGCCGACAATCCGGCCGACGCCGGGCAGGCAAAGAAATACGCGGATAACAACTGTCCGGAAAACTACAGCAACGGGCGCGCCAATAAATTATATCTCGGCGTTTTTTCCTGGCAGAACCAACAGCTAACGCCGATTGCACGCTCGGAAAAACCATTAAACCAACTCTCTGAGTGGAATAAAACCGCCGAAAAAGAGAGCGATGATGAGTCCGTCAGACCGCTGGCCTATTATACAAAACTGGATCTGGCACCGTACCGGATCGCACCCGATACGCTGGCGTTTGGGGTGCGCGGTGGATACTCTGATGCGTATTCCGGCGGCGGCGCATTTTATGAAGTGCTGGAGCTCTATGCGATCAAAGACAACAGGATAATCAACGTGTATTCCGACCTTGTTTATCAATATACGGACATCGCCGGAGAGTGGAATAAAGACGGTACAAGACAGCACGACATCAGCGAAAGTAAATATATCCTCAAAATGCGTTCGGCAAAAACGCACGGGTTTTATGATTTAGAGCGAGTAAACCTGCAGGATAAAAGCAGCCAAATATTCCGCTGGTCTGAATCGCTGCAGCGATATGCGCCATTCATCATCGATAAAAGATAGCGGTGAAATCGTTGGTTTAGGCACTGCCTGGCCGCTGGAGAAATATTTACAAGACTATGAAGAGAGCAAAACAACACGAAGCTAAGGTTACCTGGAGACAATGAATTATAATAACTGCCATTGGGCCTTCCAAACCGGCCCTCTTCCAGCGAAGAGGGCCGTTATCCTCAGTAACCCGCCGTTAAATCATCCACAGAACGCGGGTCGGACGCCCCATACAGTGCGCCATCCGGTCCAACCATAATGCTCTGCGTGCTGCCCATCGCTTCTTTCAGCGCTACTTTCTGTCCTTTTTGCTCCAGCAGTTTGATTGTATCCGGGCTGAAGCCCTTCTCAATACGAAGCTCGTCCGGCAACCACTGATGATGGAAACGTGGTGCGTTGGTCGCTTCGGCGACGTTCATCCCGAAATCAATGCTGTTGACCACCATTTGCAGCACAGTAGTGATAATTCGACTCCCGCCTGGGCTGCCGGTAACCAGCCAGGTTTTCCCATCTTTTACCACGATAGTCGGCGACATAGATGACAGCGGACGCTTCTTCGGTCCGACCGCGTTGGCATCGCCGCCTACCAGACCGTATACGTTCGGTACGCCCGGCTTGGCAGAGAAGTCGTCCATTTCATTATTGAGCAGAATGCCAGTGTTACCCGCCACAATACCGGTCCCGAAGGTGGTATTCAGGGTATAGGTCACCGCCACGGCATTGCCGTCTTTATCCACCACCGAGAAGTGAGTGGTCTGATTGCTTTCATACGGGGCGAGCTTGCCAGGTTTAATCTGGCTGGAAGGCTTAGCCTTGTTGATATCAATCTGATCGGCAAGCGTTTTAGCATAGGCTTTGTTGGTCAGAGCCTGCCATGGCACTTTCACAAAATCGGGATCGCCCAGATACTCCGAGCGGTCAGCGTAGGCATACTTCTCCGCTTCAGCCATGACCTGCATGGCGTCGGCGCTGCCAAACCCGTATTTCTTCATATCAAAGTTTTCAAGAATATTGAGGATCTGCACGATGTGAATACCGCCAGAGGACGGCGGCGGCATGGAGAAGACCTGATACCCGCGATAGTCACCGCTAATCGGCGTACGCTCCACGGCTTTATAGCTGGCTAAGTCCTCTTTGGTCATCAGCCCACCGTTCTTCTGCATTTCCCCGGCGATCTGATCGGCAATAGCCCCTTTATAAAACGCATCCGGGCCGCTTTCGGCAATCATTTCCAGGCTTTTCGCCAGGTTCTTTTGCACCAGCTTATCGCCTTTTTTCAGTGGCTCGCCGTCTTTCCAGAAAATGGCTTTGCTGTTCTCGTGATTAGGGAGCACTTCACTGC
Source organism: Citrobacter sp. 21OH12SH02A-Citro (assembly GCF_027919895.1). Taxonomy (NCBI): domain Bacteria; kingdom Pseudomonadati; phylum Pseudomonadota; class Gammaproteobacteria; order Enterobacterales; family Enterobacteriaceae; genus Citrobacter; species Citrobacter sp. 21OH12SH02A-Citro. The sequence continues at coordinate 312,895 of NZ_CP114801.1, read as the reverse complement.
CATAGGTTTTCAGATCGTCGGCCAGTGCGTCATTAACCACAAAGCCCTCTTCCGCTAGCTTCATCGCCGGACGTACTACTTTGTTCAGCGGCATCGTGCCGTATTTCTCCAGCGCCAGCGAGAAACCCGCGACGGTACCCGGCGTACCGGATGCCAGATGCGACGTCAGCGACTTTTTCGCATCGGCGTTGCCCTGCTCATCAAGGAACATGTCACGGGTCGCGCCAGCAGGGGCCATTTCGCGAAAATCAATCGCCATGGTGTTACCGTCTTTGGTACGCAGCAGCATAAAACCGCCACCGCCCAGATTGCCCGCCTGGGGATGCGTCACCGCCAGCGCGTAGCCAACGGCCACGGCGGCATCGACGGCATTCCCACCCTGTTTAAGAATATCCACCCCCACCTGCGTGGCAAGCGCATCCACGGAGGCCACCATCCCCTGCTGCGCACGCACGGGATGGAACACATCCTCCTCAACACCGTATGATACCGGCGGCGCAGCCGGAGCGGCCGCAACGCTAAAACAACTTCCTGAGAGCAGAGCAGCAATGGCTACCCGGCGTAAAAACGTCGGTTTTATCATCGTTATTCTCCAGATGTATGGGGGTCAGCCCCCACTAAGCCTGGTGCATAACTCTGAAATAATCATCGTAACGGCGAGAAAGGAGTAAACTTAAGAGATCCCCGAGAGGAGAAAAGCGATGAAACGACTCTTACTTTTAGCCATGCTGTTGCCGTTTGCAGGCTTTGCACAGCCCATCAACACCATGAATAACCCGAATCAACCCGGTTATCAGATCCCGAGCCAGCAGCGTATGCAAACCCAAATGCAATCGCAGCAGATTCAGCAGAAAGGGATGCTCAATCAGCAGTTGCAAACGCAGACGCGTATGCAACAACAGCATATGGAAAACCAAATCAATTCCAACTCCCAGCGCGTCCTTCAGTCTCAGCCTGGCGAGTTTAATTCCAGCCAGCAGCAAATGCTGCCCAACAGCAACGGTGGGATGTTAAGTGGAACCCGTAACCCGGACAGCTCGCTGAATAAGCAACATATGCTGTCGGAGAAAAAGAACGGCGACATGCTGAAGCCCTCCAGCACGCCGCAGCCTAACGTTCCGTTAAAAACAATTGGGCCTTAACAGGGCTGGAAATCCGGACCAATCGTATCAATGGCATCGGTACAGATGCAGTCCACTCCCCAGCGCAGCAGTTCCGCCGCGCGCTGGGGTCGGTTGACGGTATACACCAGAATACGCAGCCCTGCGTCGCGCAGCGCATCCACGCGCGCTTCATCCAGCAGCTTGTGATTAAGATGAATAGAGACGCAACCCAGCCGCGTTGTCAGCTCACGCCAGTCCTCGCGCCACTCATCAAGCAGTAAGCCTCTCGGCAGTTCAGGCGCCGCCTGCTGCGCCGCTTCAAGCGCGTCATTTTCAAAGGATGACAACAGCGGTGGCGTCATTCCCGCCCACAGTTCCCGAGCGGCCAGCGCTACGGCTTTGCCGGTTAACGTTCCGGTGCCGGTGGTAGGTTTAATTTCAATATTCGCCATCATACCGTGCTGACGGCAGCGCTCGGCCACTTGCGAGAGCAGCGGTAGCGGTTCGCCTTTAAACTCACCGCTAAACCAGCCGCCGGCGTCCACGCGCAATAAATCCTGCCAGTTCAGCTCTCCTGCCACACCCCAACCATTGCTGGTGCGTTCCAGGTTGTCGTCATGCAGCAAGAAGATCTCACCGTCTTTCGACAATTTAGCGTCAAACTCAATCATGGTATGCCCGTATCGCGCCCCCATGTCGATCGCCGCCAGGGTGTTTTCCGGTGCCAGCTTACCGCCGCCGCGATGGGCGACGATATGGGGGTAAGGCCAGTTACTCATACGCGTTGTCCTGTTTCGCCATCAAAAAGATGCAGATGATTTTCTGGCAGATGCAGCCACAGCGTGCTGCCTGCCGTCGGGCGATGCTGATGCGCCAGTCGCACCACCAGCTTTTGCTCACCCCAACGTCCGTGTGCCAGGTTATCCGCTCCCAGCATTTCCAGCGTGTCGACGACCAACGGCACGCCGCCTTCGGCCTGCGAGCTTAGCGCAATATGCTCCGGGCGGATACCCAACGTCATGTTACGCCCACCAGACTCCCTCGCGCTTCTGCCGAGGGGCAACGTCATGCCGTCATCCAGTTCAAAATGGGTGCCCGAGGCGCTGATGCGCCCGTCCAGCAGATTCATCGCCGGGCTGCCGATAAAACTCGCCACAAAGCGGCTGGCAGGCTTTTCATATACCTCAACCGGCGTGCCGATCTGCTCGGCAATGCCTTTGTTCATCACCATCACCCGCTGGGCGAGGGTCATCGCTTCTACCTGATCGTGCGTCACATACAGTGAGGTGGTTTTCAGTCGGCGATGCAGATGTTGTAACTCCAGACGCATCTGTACGCGCAGCTTGGCATCGAGGTTAGACAGCGGCTCATCAAACAGGAATACCGCTGGGTCACGGACAATCGCCCGCCCCATCGCCACACGCTGGCGCTGACCGCCAGAAAGCTCGCGCGGACGACGCTTGAGCAGTTCACCCAGCTCGAGAATACGCGCCGCCTCTTTCACCCGTTCGGCAATGTGCTCCTTGCCCATCCCACGGATTTTCAGCCCCCAGGCCATATTTTCTTCCACGCTCATATGTGGGTAGAGCGCGTAGTTCTGAAAGACCATCGCAATGCCGCGATCCTTAGGCTCCATTTCGGTGACGCGTTTATTATCAATCCAGATATCGCCGCCGCTCACCCGTTCAAGCCCGGCCACCATCCGTAGCAGCGTTGACTTACCGCAGCCGGATGGGCCAACCATCACGATAAATTCTCCGTCCGCGACATCCAGCGTCAGCGGTTTAATCACCTGGGTTTTGCCGTCCCAGCTTTTGGTTACTGCCTGTAGTTTTAAACCAGCCATTTTTATTTCTCACTATCGACCAGGCCACGTACAAAGGCACGCTGCATGGCTAACACGATGATTACCGGAGGGATGAGCGTCAGCAGCATGGCTGCCATTACCTGATTCCACTGCGTGGTGCCTTCACCAGTAGCAATCATGCCTTTGATACCTGCCACCGCAGTGCCCAAATTGACATCGGTAATAATTAACAACGGCCACAAATACTGGTTCCAGCCGTAGATAAAGGTGATCACAAACAGCGCCGCCAGATTGGTTTTTGACAGCGGTAGTACAATATCGCGGAAAAAACGCATCGGTGACGCGCCGTCAATACGCGCCGCCTCAACCAGTTCATCCGGCAGGGTCATAAAAAACTGCCGGAACAAGAACGTCGCAGTCGCCGATGCCATTAACGGCAGCGTCAGACCCGCATAGCTGTCGAGCATTTTCAGGTTGGCGATCACTTCCACCGTCGGGAAAATACGCACCTCTACCGGCAGCATCAGCGTGATAAAAATCATCCAGAAGAACAGGTTACGCAATGGAAAGCGGAACCAGACGATGGCGAATGCGGAGAGCATAGAGACGGTGATTTTCCCTACTGTAATACTGAACGCCATGATGAAACTGTTGAGCATCATCAGCCAGAACGGCGCGCTGTTAACGCCCACGCCGTTGACCCAGATGTATTTCATGTTTTCCAGCAGCTGTGTGCCGGGAACCAGTGTCATCGGCGTTTCAAAGACTGCTTTGTTATCCAGCGTCGCCGCGACAAACGCGACGTACAGCGGAAACAGGATCACCATGATCCCCATAATCAACATGGCATGGCTGAATATTGTCAGCCCACGACGATTCTCAATCATTGGTAACGCACCTTACTTTCCACATAGCGGAACTGCACCACCGTCAAAATAATGACCAGGAACATCAGCACTACCGATTGGGCGGCCGAGGCGGAGAGATCCAGCCCGACAAAGCCTTCGCGATAGATCTTATAAATCAACGTAGTGGTCGCCTGTACCGGCCCACCCGCCGTGGCGGCATCGATCACCGGGAAGGTATCAAAGAAGGCATAAACCAGATTCACTACCAGCAGAAAGAAGCTGACCGGTGCAATCAGCGGCAGCGCCAGCTTAAAGAAGCGGCGAACCGGTCCCGCACCATCAATCGCGGCGGCTTCAATCAGCGACCGCGGAATAGACTGTAGTGCGGCAAAGAAGAACAGGAAGTTGTAACTAATCTGCTTCCAGACCGACGCAAACACCACCAGAAACATCGCCTGACCGCTGTTTTGCGCATGGTTCCAGTCATAGCCAAACTCACCGAGAAAATGGGTAATCAGCCCGCGCCCTGGGTTAAACAGGAAGATCCACAATACGGCGGCGACGGCGGGCGCGACGGCGTAAGGCAACAGCATCAGCGTCTGGTAAAAACGGCTGCCGCGCACCACGTAATTCACCAGCGCCGCAAAAAATAACGACACCAGCAAACCGCTTACCGTGACTAGCGTACTGAACTTAATGGTGGTCCAGAATGAATCAAGGTAGTACGGGTCATGAAACAGCGCGATAAAGTTTTCCAGTCCGACAAACTGGCTAGAAAGACCAAACGGATCAACGGATTGTAGTGAGTACCACAGCGCTTCACCGGCGGGCCAGATAAAGAAAATAACGGTGATAACCAACTGCGGGGCCACCAGCAAATAGGGAAGCCAGCGCGAGCGGAACACCGGACGGGATGAAGACATGTAGGTTCTTTTCCTGGAAGGTGCCAGATTGCGGTGCACACACCGTATCCGGCCTACAAACTACACGCATTTGTAGGCCGGGTAAGTCGCAGCCGCCACCCGGCATTTCACATTACGATTTAGTCGATTGCTCAAAGCGGCGCAGTAACTGATTGCCACGCTCAACGGCAGCATCCAGCGCCTGCTGCGGGGTTTTCTTCCCGGTCCAGACGCTTTCCAGTTCTTCATCTACGATGGTGCGGATCTGCGGCATGTTGCCCAGACGCAGCCCTTTGGTGAACGGCAACGGTGGCTTGTTCAGCATCTGGCGGGTGGCGATATCAGCCCCAGGGTTCTTATCATAGAAGCCCTGCTCGCGGGTCAAGTCGTACGCGGCAGTGGTAATGGGCAGGTAGCCGGTCTTCTGGTGCCATTCGGCAGCAATTTCAGGCTTCGCCAGGAAGTTGAGGAACTGCGCCACGCCTTCGTAGGTTGCTTTGTCTTTACCCTGCATCACCCACAGGCTGGCTCCCCCGATAATCGCGTTCTGCGGCGCGCCCTTCACATCGGCATCGTACGGCATCATGCCGACGCCATAGTTGAATTTGGCGTAGTGGCGGATGTCAGCCAGAGAACCGGAAGAGGCGGTGGTAATGGCACAATCCCCGTTATAGAACTTCTCGGTAGACTCGTCTTTACGCCCGAAGTAGCTGAAATCCCCTTTTTTGTTCAACTCTTCCAGCAGGGCGATATGTTTCACCTGTTCCGGTTTATTGAATTCCAGCACCGCGTCAGTACCGTCAAAGCCGTTGTTTTTGGTGGCTACCGGCAGACCATTCCAGGCGCTGAAGTTTTCAATCTGAATCCATCCCTGCCAGCCGCTGGCGTAGCCGCACTTCATGCCTGCTGCTTTCAGCTTCGCGGTGTATTCCGCCAGATCCTGCCAGGTTTTTGGCGGCTGCTCAGGATCTAAACCGGCTTTTTTGAAGGCATCTTTGTTGTAGTACAGCACCGGCGTGGAGCTGTTAAACGGCTGGGAGAGTAAGTGTCCGCTTTTAGAGTCGGTGTAATAACCGGAAACCGTCGGCACGAACTGAGACTCATCGAAGCTAATACCAGCCTCTTTGAATACTTCATAGACCGGTTTAATGGCTTTCGAGGCCATCATCGTTGCCGTGCCCACTTCATAAACCTGCAGTAGCGCAGGTGCGTTTCCGGTACGGAAAGCCGCAATACCTGCGCTCAGGCTCTGCTCGTAGTTGCCTTTGTACTGCGGAACAATTTTGTAGTCGGGATTGGCGGCATTAAAACGTTGCGCCAGTGAATCAACTTCTTTACCCAGTTCACCTTCCATTGAGTGCCAGAACGGGATAGTGGTGACGGCCAGAGCCTGACCTGCAAACGCCAGGCTAAGTGCCAGTCCTAAAGCTGTATGTCGTAACGATATCATCGGTTATCTCTCTTGTTGTGCCGGATGCGCGATATCACGCGTTTTATGCTCGCGGGGGTAACATGACATGCTCGAATGACAGAAAAATAACTTTTTTATTACAAAAAAAAGATAGTAAGGCGACAAACAGATGGCAAGGCGGTGAAAGCGTAGTGACAGGAAAATGCGGGGTGGTGCACAACAAAGCCGGGTAGCGCTATGTCTTACCCGGCCAGGATGACGTTATCTGTTGCAGCCAGCAAAGAACATTAATCTTTACGCCAGCGTCGTTCATATTCATTCTGTAAACGCTGCTGTTCCCGCCGCTCACGTTCGCGCTGAATATCCGATTTCTCATCTTCCCAGCCCGGGCAGACAGAGGAGGTGAACACTTCACAGGGCGAGCTGGACTGCGCTAACGAGTTGTCCGGTTTCTCTTCCCAGATTGAAGGGTCGCGCGGGTCGAACGCTGGCGGTGTTAAGGCCAGGGTATTTGATGAAAGCGTCCAAAACAAACCGCCAATCATCATGCAGATACCGGAACGTATCATCCTTTCTCCATGTTCACTTTTATTATTGATAACTATTCTCAATAATAACATAGAGCAATAAAAAGGGGCCATATCAGGCCCCCTTGTCCATTCAGAGAATGTTAACCGCCCAGATACGCGCTGCGCACTGCTTCGTTAGCCAGTAACGCATCACCAGTGTCTTCCAACACCACATGACCGTTTTCCAGCACGTAGCCGCGATCGGCGAGCTTCAGCGCCTGGTTAGCGTTCTGTTCGACGAGGAAGATTGTCATCCCCTGCTCGCGCAGTTGTTCGATGGTGTTGAAGATCTGCTGGATGATAATCGGCGCCAGACCCAGCGACGGCTCATCAAGCAGCAGCAGCCGCGGCTGACTCATCAGCGCACGGCCTATCGCCAGCATCTGCTGTTCACCGCCGGACATCGTGCCCGCACGCTGAATTCGACGTTCATGCAGGCGGGGAAACAGGTCATACACCCACTTGATGCGTTCCTGAAACTGGTCCTTTTCGGCAAAGAAGCCGCCCATCGCCAGGTTCTCTTCCACCGTCATGCGGGAAAACACGCGACGCCCTTCCGGAACAATCGCTACCGCTTCGCGCATGATTTTCGCCGTCTGCCAGTCGGTAATGTCTTTCCCATCAAAGACAATTCGCCCACTTGTCGCTCGCGGATCGCCGCACAGCGTACCAAGCAGCGTGGTTTTTCCCGCGCCGTTGGCGCCGATAAGCGTCACGATTTCACCCTGATTGATATACAAGCTGACGTCGTGCAGCGCCTGTATCTTGCCGTAGTGGGCGCTGACTTTGTCAAAGGACAACATGACTTTTTCCATATTATGCGTCACCACCATTATGCTTCACCTAAATAGGCGCGGATCACGTCCGGGTTGTTACGAATCTGTTCCGGCGTCCCGTTCGCCAGCGGCGTGCCCTGATTCACCACGTAAATACGGTCGGAAATACCCATCACCAGCTTCATGTCGTGCTCAATCAACAAAATGGTGGTGTTGTGATGGTTACGCAGTTCAGCAATCAGCTCGTCCAGCTCTTTGGTCTCTTTCGGGTTGAGGCCTGCGGCGGGTTCGTCGAGCATCAGGATTTCCGGCTGGGTCACCATGCAACGTGCAATCTCCAGACGGCGCTGGTCGCCGTAGGCCAGGTTACTGGCCTGACGGTTGGCGTGCTCCAGCAAACCAATACGCTCCAGCCAGGTGGCGGCGCGATCCAACGCTTCACTCTGCGCGCGACGGAACGACGGGGTTTTCAACAGGCCGGAGAAGACGCCGGTTTTCAGCTGCTGATGTTGCGCCACCAGCAGGTTTTCAATCACCGTCATCTCGCGAAACAGACGCACGTGCTGGAAAGTACGCACCACGCCCATCCGCGCAATTTGCTGACCCGGCAGCCCTTCCAGATGCTGGTCGCGCAGCTTAATCGTCCCACCCGTCGGCTTATAAAAACCGGTCAGGCAGTTAAAGACCGTGGTTTTTCCCGCGCCGTTTGGCCCGATTAACGAGACGATCTCCTGTGGTCTCAGCTCCAGTTCAACGTTGTTTACCGCCAGCAGACCGCCGAAGCGCATCATCAGGCCGTTGACGGATAATAATGGCTGACTCATGCCTGCTCTCCTTTTGCTTCCCCGTTTTTCAGCTTCAACTGCGGACGGGTCATCGGCAACAAGCCCTGCGGACGCCAGATCATCATCAGTACCATTAAACCACCCAGCATTAACATGCTGTATTCATTGAAATCACGCATCAGCTCGCGTGACACCACCAGCAGGATGGCCGCGAGGATCACTGCAAACTGTGAGCCCATTCCGCCCAGTACCACAATCGCCAGCACAAAGGCCGACTCGGCAAAGGTGAAGGATTCCGGGCTGACAAAACCCTGACGCGCGGCAAACAACGTACCGGCAAAACCGGCGAACGCGGCGCTGATGGTAAAGGCGGTCAGCTTGATGCGCGTAGGGTTTAAGCCCAACGAGCGACAGGCTATTTCATCTTCGCGCAGCGCTTCCCACGCACGACCCAACGGCATACGCAGCAGACGGTTGATGACAAACAGCGAGAAGACCACCAGCAGCAGCGCCACCAGATAGAGGAAAATAACGCGGTCAGAGGGATCGTACTTCACGTTAAAGAAGTTGCTGAAGGTATCCCAGCCACCTTCACGGGCAGTACGGCTGAACTCCAGACCGAAAAAGGTCGGTTTCGGGATCTGGCTGATACCGTTCGGGCCACCGGTCACTTCGGTGTTGTTGAGCAGCAGGATACGGACGATTTCGCCGAAGCCTAAAGTCACAATCGCCAGATAGTCACCGCGCAGGCGCAGTACCGGGAAGCCGAGCATAAAGCCCGCAGCAGCGGAAACCAGCCCCGCCAGCGGCAGACAGGTCCAGAAGCCGAGTCCGTAATAGTGGTTCAGCAGCGCGAAGGTGTAAGCACCGATGGCATAGAAGCCGCCGTAGCCCAGCACCAGCAGACCGGAAAGCCCCACCACCACGTTTAAGCCGAGGCCGAGGATGATATAAATCATCGTCAACGTGGCAATATCAACCGTACCGCGCGACACCATAAACGGCCACGCCACGGCAATCACCAGCAGCGCGACCAGGAACAGCTTCTGTTTAACGGTGGAGCCATCAATCGCCGGCAGAATAAACTTCGGTCCAGAGACGCTCTTCAGGCCCTTCTGGAAAGCTGGACGCAACAGTTGGAAGAGAAAAACCACGCCAGTGCCGATAAACACCCACTGCCAGCGGATATCCGCGGCGCTATCCACCACCAGTTTGGTGCCGTCAAGCTCCAACTGGACGCCCATAAAGACGCCCGCCAGGATGAAGAACATAGCGGCAGAGAGCAGCGCCATTGCAAAATGCATCGGTTTCATACTTTCTCTACCTCCGGGCGACCCAGAATACCGGTCGGCATCACCAGCAGCACCAGAATCAGCAGCGCGAATGAAACCACGTCTTTGTATTCGGTACTCAGATAAGCAGAGGAGAGCGCTTCCGCGACACCCAGAATCAGACCGCCGATCATCGCCCCAGGAATGCTGCCGATGCCGCCCAGTACCGCCGCGGTAAAGGCTTTCATCCCGGCCATAAAGCCGATATAGGGGTTAATTACGCCGTAGAACTGGCCGAGCAGTACGCCCGCTACCGCCGCCATTGCCGCGCCAATCACAAAGGTCAGCGCAATCACGCGATCGGTATTTATGCCGAGCAAGCTGGCCATTTTCAGGTCTTCCGCGCAGGCACGGCAGGCACGGCCCATACGGGAGTAACGGATAAACAGCGTCAGCGCCAGCATCGCCAGGAAGGTTACAATCCAGATAACCAACTGCATGGTGGTGATGGAAGCAGAGAAGTTTTCGCTACTGCCGACGGTCCACTGGCCGTTAAACAGGCTGGGCAGCGCCACATCGCGCGAACCTTCCGTCAGGCTGACATAGTTTTGCAGGAAGATGGACATCCCGATAGCGGAAATCAGCGCGATCAGGCGCTTAGAGCTGCGCACGGGCCGATACGCTACGCGTTCAATGCTCCAGCCGTAGGCGCTGGCAATCACAATCGCGCCGACAAAGCCCGCCGCGACCAGTAGCCAGCTGGAATCAATACCCATCATCATTAGCGCAGCGATGATCATAAAGGAGACATAGCTGCCGATCATATACACCTCGCCATGGGCGAAGTTGATCATGCCGATAATGCCGTACACCATCGTGTAACCGATAGCGATCAGCGCGTAGGTGCTTCCCAGCGTGACGCCGTTAAACATCTGCTGCAAGAAATAGAGGAACTGCTCGGACATAAGGTAACCTTTCTTAACCCGCCCGTTTTGCACGGGCGGTGGGATAACTCGTCTTCAGCTATTACTTCGCGACGGTCGATGATCCGTCCGCGTGCCACTGGAAGACACCAAACTCAAATCCCTTCAAATCGCCTTTTTCGTCCCATTTCAGCGGCCCAATCACGGTGTCAGCCCCGTGTGCTTTCAGATCTTTCACCAGATCCAACGGCTCTTTGCTACCGCTGCGATCCATTGCTGTCGCCAATGACTGGACGGCTGCATAAGTGATCCACACGTACGGTCCGGTTGGATCTTTCTTGTCAGCTTTGAGCGCATCGACGATAGCTTTATTCGCCGGATCCTGGTCATAGCGTTTTGGCATGGTCACCAGCATGCCTTCAGCGGCATCACCGGCAATATTAGACAGCGACGCATTGCCCACGCCCTCAGGTCCCATAAACTGGGTATTCAGCCCGACGGAGCGAGCCTGCCGCAGCATTTGTCCCATTTCCGGGTAGTAGCCGCCGTAATAAACAAAATCGATATTTTCTTTTTTCAGGCGGGCGATCAGCGCAGAAAAATCTTTTTCCCCGGCAGTGATCCCGTCAAAGAAGACGATATTGGCTTTGCCCGCTTTCAGGCTCTCCTGCACTGAACGCGCCAGGCCTTCACCGTATTGCTGTTTATCGTGAATGATGGCGATGCGTTGCGGCTTCACCTTCTCCAGAATGTATTTCGCGGCGGTCGGCCCCTGAGAGGAGTCCAGGCCCGCTGTACGCATAATGTGTGCGTAACCGCGCTGGGTAAGTTCCGGGTTGGTCGCGCCCGGGGAAATCATCAGAATGCCTTCGTCTTCATAGATATCTGATGCGGGCTGCGTGGAGGATGAGCACAGATGACCAATAACGTACTGAATGCCGTCATTGACGATTTTGTTCGCTATCGCAACGGCCTGTTTCGGATCGCAGGCGTCGTCATATTCGACGGCAACCAGTTTGTCGCCTTTGACCCCGCCTTTGGCATTGATATCTTTAATGGCCTGACGTGCGCCATTAAATTCCATATCACCCCACTGCGCGACCGGACCTGACATCGCCCCGACAACAGCGACCTTGATATCCTCCGCCATGACCGCGTGTGACATTGCCAGTGCTATCACCCCTGCGATGATTGTTTTCGCATTCCGTTTCATTTTCCTGAATCCCCATTCGTGATGATGTATATATTTTGTATTTATGTGGTTAAAAAGCAGACTGTGCTTTTTTTAAACTGTACTATTTTTACCAGTCTCGTTAATGGTTTAGCGCAGTTTTTTAAGCAAATTACGGCTAAAATCTCTATTTTTCAGTCGATTAAGAAAAGATAATATTCTGCTTTTCACTATAGATAAACAAAAAAAAGTGCATTTGTCAGCATAAAATAACGGCACAAAGAGCGGAATAAAATGCTGCATTCCAGGGTATTATCCTGCCTGTTTTTCAATCTCTACTGTTTCAATCTGTCATTGTCGTTGTTACAAAACTATTAACCTGGTTAATCGCATTAAAAAGAGAAAGCATCCGGGCGAATTATTTCGGTACACTGATTCCATCTTTTGTGATTTGGACATGCTGTTAATGAAGCTGACCATCGTTCGTTTAGATAACTTTAGCGACCAGGACCTGATTGATCTGGGCAAAATCTGGCCGGAATATTCCGCCTCATCATTAAGCGTAGATGAAACGCACCGGATCTACGCCGCACGCTTTAACGAGCGTCTGTTAGGCGCCGTGCGGGTAACCCTGAGCGGCACACAAGGCGCACTGGATTCATTGCGCGTGCGCGATATCACCCGCCGTCGCGGCGTCGGGCAGTATTTGATCGAAGAAGTGATCCGGGAAAACCCTGACGTGAGTTCGTGGTGGATGGCCGACGTCGGCGTTGAAGACCGCAGCGTGATGGCCGCATTTATGCAGGTGTTAGGATTTACGGCCCAGGAGAATGGCTGGGAGAAACGGTAGAAAACCGCCCCCAACCAATTGTATTACGAGTATTTTCCCAAGAATTTTGTGTTGCAGGCAGGCGGCAAGTTATAAAATCCCCGGAGCTTACATAAGTAAGTGACCGGGGTTGAATAACGCAGCCAACACACCTGCGGCACGAAAGGCGCCGGGAAAATCACTTGGCGTCTGTCGCCGTCCCGTTTGCATGCCAGTCAAACACGCCGAATTCGAAGCCTTTCAGGTCGCCCTTCGCATCCCATGACAGCGGCCCCATCACGGTTTCCACCGAGTTTGCTTTCAGATACTTGGCAATTTCAGCCGGATCATCAGACTGGTTCAGACCGGCCTGCAAAGATTGCAGCGCGGCGTAGGTGGTCCATACGAATGCGCCGCTCGGATCCTGTTTCTTGGCTTTGATAGCATCTACGATGGGTTTGTTCGCCGGAACCTGGTCGTAGTTCTTCGGTTTCGTTACCAGTAAGCCTTCTGCAGATTCACCGGCGATGTTAGACAGCGACACGTTCGCTACACCTTCTGGCCCCATAAACTGGGTTTTCAGACCCGCGGCGCGTGCCTGACGCAGGATTTGCCCCATTTCCGGGTGGTAACCGCCGTAGTAAACGAAATCGATATTCTCTTTCTTCAAACGCGCTACCAGCGTAGAAAAATCTTTTTCCCCGGCGGTGATCCCGTCAAAGAACACCACGTTGGCGTTACCCTTTTTCAGGCCATCCTGCACCGCGCGGGCCAGACCTTCACCGTACTGCTGCTTATCATGAATAATCGCGATGCGCTGCGGCTTCACTTTTTCAACGATATATTTGGCGGCCGTTGGGCCCTGATCGGAATCCAGACCAGTGGTACGCATTACCAGGCTATAGCCGCGCGCGGTCAGCTCCGGCGCCGTTGCCGCTGGGGTGATCATTAGAATGCCTTCGTCTTCATAGATGTCTGACGCAGGCTGAGTGGAAGAAGAGCACAGGTGACCGATTACGTATTTAATCCCGTCGTTGACCACTTTGTTCGCAACCGCTACCGCTTGTTTCGGGTCACAGGCATCGTCATATTTCACCATGACCAGTTTGTCACCTTTCACGCCTCCCTTGGCGTTGATATCCGCAATTGCCTGCTCTGCGCCGGTAAATTCCTGATCGCCATATTGTGCTACCGGGCCAGACATCGCCCCGACGACGGCAACTTTAATATCCTTAGCAAACGCCATATTGCTCAAAGACAGGGCGATACATCCTGCCAATAACGCTTTACCCTTCATATTCATCCTGACAATCCCCATTATTGTGGTTATTACGTGTGTTGTGATGTTGTTGTTCAGCACTTTATTTCGATTATTGGATAGCCACCCGTGCTTTAGCAGCATACTCTGCTAAAACATACCCGATTTTTATTATTTTGGAATAGCTAAATTTGACATGCAGATAACAACCTGATGACAAATAGCATAAACGTCAGAGGAGAGGGAGAGATAAAAACAAAAAACCCCGGATTTTCATCCAGGGTTTATCAGCATTTCCAGGTCGGCGGAAGATTACGCTTCGATCGCCGCACGCAGTTTTTTCATGGCGTTCTTTTCAAGCTGACGAACACGTTCAGCAGAGACGCCGTAGCGATCGGCCAGTTCTTGCAACGTCGACTTGTTGTCTTCGTCCAGCCAACGGGCGCGAATGATGTCCTGGCTACGCTCGTCCAGACCCTCCATTGCGTGGGTCAGTTTGTTCGCGGCCTGATCTTCCCAGTTATCTTCTTCAATGCCGTCGGCAAAGTTAGATGATTTATCCTGCAGATACAGAACCGGCGCCATCGGCTGGCTGTCAGACTCGTCGTCTGAAGACATGTCAAACGTCATGTCCTGCGCCGCCATACGGGATTCCATTTCGCGCACGTCTTTGCTGGAAACACCCAGCTCACGAGCAACCATTTCAACTTCGTCCTGATTGAACCAGCCCAGACGCTGCTTGGTTTTACGCAGGTTAAAGAACAGCTTACGCTGCGCTTTGGTGGTCGCGACTTTTACGATACGCCAGTTACGCAGAACGTATTCGTGGATCTCAGCTTTGATCCAGTGCACGGCGAAAGAAACCAGGCGCACACCCACTTCCGGGTTGAAACGGCGCACGGCTTTCATCAGGCCGATATTGCCTTCCTGAATCAGATCCGCCTGCGGCAGGCCATAGCCCGCATAATTACGAGCAACATGAACAACAAAGCGCAGGTGAGACAGGATCAGCGTTTTAGCTGCTTCCAGATCGCCCTGGTAATGCAGCTTTTCAGCCAGTGCCCGCTCCTCGTCAGCCGACAACATCGGCCACGCGTTCGCAGCCCGGATGTAAGATTCCAGGTTACCAACAGGGGCTAAAGCTAAATTTTGCATTTCTTTGGTCATTCAAATCCTCTCAATCTTTTCATCTGACGCGTTGGCTAAAACCAATAGCAACAACCATGCCAGAGCTTATGAGCAACGAGAATATCATTCAATCTTTTATCAGACAGTGATTTTATCCACAAGTTCCATGTCGTAATGTGTATAGATTACGCACAAAATGTGACATCACAATGAATACGCTGGGAAGAGATAACAGGGACTCTTTCCCTGCAGAGCGAACTACTCAGTGCAGGGAAAGATTATACCAGAGATTTTTTAATCGGGGGTAAAGTGGCGTAAATGTTGAACCGTGGCAAGCCAGGCTGCCACCCAGCCAATCATCGAGCACACCAGCAGCAATAACAGGCATTCGTCAAATGATAAGCCGTTGATATCAAACTTAGTTCCAAAAACCTGTGCCACCTCAGTAACCGCTGACGACAGGCGCATCACCAAAATTTCTGACAAAATCAGTGAAAGAAATGCGCCGGAAAAACCGAGCAGCGCACCGCCGTAGAGGAACGGACGCAGGATAAACCCATCCGTCGCGCCAATCAGTTTCTGCACGTTAATGGTATCGCGACGCGCAAAAATACTCAGGCGCACACTGTTACCGATGACGAGGAAGACCGCCGCTACCATCAGCACGCCAATCATCGCGGAGACGCGTCCGACAAGGCCAGTCAGCGCCGCCAGACGGGCAAACCAGCTGTCATCCATGCGCACTTCATCAATACCGTTGATTTGTGCGATACGGTCGCGCAGCGTGTTCAGCGACTCCGTGCCCTGGAAGTCCAGTTTCGGGATAACCACCGCCACGGCCGGTAGCGGGTTCTCTTCCAGCATATCCAGCGCGCCGCCAAAGCCGGACCAGTTACGGAATTCGCCCAGCGCGTCATCGCGGGAAAGATAATTCACTTTCTCCACGCCCTGCTCGGCCTGCAACTGACCAACTACCCGCGCCGCTGCATCATCATCCAGCGTTTTTTGCAGGTAAACGGTGATCTGCGGAGAAGGATAATACTGGCTTGCCGCATGATCGACGTTCTTATAAACCATGTAGCATACGCTTGGCAGCGTTAGGGAGATGGCAATAACCATCACCGTCAGGAACGTCGCCAGCGGCTTGCTTTTCAGGTCCTGTAACGCGCCCTGGAACGCGTAGCGTACCTGCTCGTTAAAGACATTGGTTTTACGCGAGTTCGGCTTTGGCGCGGCTTTCGCCCGCTTTGGCGCGTTACGACCGCCATCTCCCGGCGCGCCGCCCGATTTACGGAAGCGATCCAGTCGGCCACCGAACTGTTTGATTTGATTAATAGCGTCACGTCTATTCATGGGCCAGGCCTCCATGCAGATGTCCATCGCTCAGAACCATTTGGCGATAGGAGCGACGGGAGATCAGGCCAATATCGTGCGTGGCCATTAATACCGTGACCCCGACGCGGTTAAACTCTTCAAACAGGCGAAGGATCCCTTCCGACAACGCGTCATCCAGGTTCCCTGTTGGTTCATCCGCCAGCAATACCGCCGGTTTGTTCACCACCGCACGGGCGATGCCCACGCGCTGTTGTTCACCGCCGGAGAGCTGAATAGGGAAGTTTTTCGCTTTGTCCAACAGTCCGACCTTATCCAGCGCCGCTGACACGCGACGACGAATATCGTCCCCGCTGGCGCCCGCGATGATCAGCGGGATTGCCACGTTGTCAAACACGGTTCTGTCCATCAACAGGTGGTGATCCTGAAAAATCATGCCAATCTGACGACGCAGAAACGGCACTTCACGGTTTTTCAAACGGCTGATGTCATGCCCGCTGAAGTAGATTTTCCCGGCGCTGGGCCGTTCAATTCCACAAATCAGCTTCAGCAGGGTACTTTTCCCCGCGCCAGAGTGGCCGGTCAGAAATGCCATCTCGCCAGGCTGCATATGGAAGGTAACTCCCTGCAGCGCTTGTCTCCCACCGAGATAGGCCTTGCTGACATGTTCAAAGCGAATCATTGTTAATCCTCTCGGGCAAAAAGTGCCTCTATAAAATCGTCCGCTTTAAACGGACGTAAATCCTCGATACGTTCGCCCACACCGATATAGCGGATAGGGATGCCAAACTGATCGGCAACCGAGAAGATGACCCCGCCCTTCGCTGTACCGTCCAGCTTAGTCAGGGTGATACCGGTTAAGCCCACGGCTTCATGGAACAGTTTGGCCTGGCTTATCGCATTCTGCCCGGTGCTGGCGTCGATAGTCAGCATAACTTCATGAGGCGCATCTTCGTCGAGCTTCTTCATGACGCGAACGATTTTTTTCAATTCTTCCATCAGGTGCGATTTGTTCTGCAAACGCCCTGCGGTATCAGCGATCAGCACATCTACATTACGCGCCTTCGCCGCCTGGATAGCATCAAAGATGACGGACGCGGAATCCGCGCCGGTATGCTGAGCAATCACCGGGATGTTGTTACGCTGACCCCAGACCTGCAGCTGCTCTACCGCCGCCGCACGGAAGGTATCGCCCGCCGCCAGCATCACCGATTTACCCTGCTGCTCAAACTGACGCGCCAGCTTTCCGATAGTGGTGGTTTTACCCACGCCGTTGACGCCAACCATTAAGATAACAAACGGCGTCTTGCCATCAACATTCAGCGGTTCTTCCACCTTCGCCAGAATCTCGCCCATCTCTTCTTTCAGCAGGCCGTACAGCGCTTCCGCGTCTTTGAGCTGCTTACGGCTGGCACCTTCCGTCAGATTCGCAATAATCTTGCGGGTCGTTTCTACGCCCACGTCGGCGATCAGCAGTTGCTCTTCCAGCTCTTCAAACAGATCATCGTCGATCTTTTTACCACGGAACAGACTGATAAATCCGGAACCAAGGTTTTCTTTTGTTTTCAGGAGGCTGCGTTTCAGACGCGCAAAGAAACCTTCTTTCGTTGGTTTTTCCTGCTCCTGGACTCCCTCTTCTTCTGTCGGTGCTTCTACGGCAGGTTCTTCTACCGGCACCACCATCACGGCTTCTTCAGTTGCCTCAGCAGCCAGCGCCTGCGCTTCCAGCTCTTCATCAGTCAGGTGCGGTTCGTTTTCGGCTTCCTCTTCAACCGCCTCAACGATTTCCACGGTTTCCGCTTCGGCCTGCCACTCTTCGGCAGAAACCTCTTCGGTTTTCACCTCTTCCGGCAGCGGCAATTCTTCGCGTTCGATAACCGTCGCCGCTGGCGTTTCCACTACGGGTTCAGCAACCCGCTCAATCTCCGGCTGCGATTGTTCGGCAACAGGTTCTGCTTCCGGCTGCAGTTTTTCGATTTCCGCAACCTGTTCAGTCACTTCAACAACTTCAGCTGCAAAAGCTTCCGTTTCCGCCTCGCTACGGGTTTCCTCGGCGCGCGGCTGTTCGTCAACGACGGTAGTTTCTTCAGCAACCGGTTGTTGTTCTTCGTTTTTTAATTCTGTCTCGTTTTCCGGTGCCTGCTCTTTTTGACCAAAGCCCAGCCAGGAAAAAAAGCCACGTTTTTTCTCTTTCGCCATTTGCGACTACACTCCCCCGCTGTTGCTTCATGGCACAGCGTCAACGCTATGTACATAGCAGCTAAAAAAATGATGAAATAGTCTATCACTTATACCCAATGAATTTCGAGTTACGTCAAGGTGGCAAGCGCACGAATCCCGATGAGCTTACTTTTAGTAAGTGATTCGGGTGAGTAAGTGCAGCCAACGAAGAGGTAACTTGAAAGGCGACGGGTTAACTTAACTCACATCACCGCCTGGAATGACACGTCAGCAGCGGATTGAGCAATAATTGAAATGAAAAAACCGAATCACTCTGGTAGCGGCCAGATCCGCATTATTGGCGGCCAATGGCGTGGCCGTAAACTCCCGGTTCCGGATAGTCCCGGTCTGCGCCCAACCACCGACCGCGTACGCGAAACCTTATTTAACTGGCTGGCCCCGGTAATGGTCGATGCTCACTGCCTGGACTGCTTCGCCGGCAGCGGCGCGCTGGGACTGGAAGCCCTCTCTCGCTATGCGGCAAATGCGACGCTTCTGGAAATGGATCGCGCGGTATCACAGCAGCTACAAAACAATCTCGCCACGCTGAAAGCCCCCCATGCCCGGGTCGTCAACACCAATACCCTGACATTTTTGGCCCAGACGGGTACGCCGCATAACGTGGTGTTTGTTGACCCGCCGTTTCGCAAAGGATTACTGGAAGAAACATTAACTCTTCTGGAAACTCATGGCTGGCTGGCAAATGAAGCGTATATTTACGTTGAAAGCGAAGTAGAAAACGGTTTGCCGCCGGTTCCGGTGAACTGGTCGCTGTACCGTGAAAAAGTCGCCGGACAGGTCGCCTATCGCCTTTACCAACGTGAAGCACGAGGAGAACACGATGCTGATTAACCTGGGACGCCTGCTGATGTTGTGCGTCTGGGCATTTTTACTACTCAATATTTTCCAACCCTTTCCACGCCCGCTTAACATCTTCGTTAACGTCGCACTGATTTTTATGGTGCTGATGCACGGCATGCAACTGGCGCTGTTAAAAAGCACCATGCCTAAAGATGGCCCGCAGATGACCCGCGGAGAGAAAATCCGTATTTTTCTGTTCGGCGTCTTTGAGTTACTGGTTTGGCAGAAGAAGATTAAAGATCAGTTGAAAAAGTAACTGTAATCTTTTCGCCCGGCGGCGCTTAGCAGGCCGGGGCGACAAAATCTCCAGGCCGGACAAAGCGTAAGCCGCCATCCGGCATCAGTCAGATGAAACCTTAGCGTTCACTGTAAAATCAACAAAACGCGAACCTTTGTAACTCAGCGTTCCCTTATCCCCGACCGTTAACGCATGGTACTGCTGGGCATCCAGACGAAACGTCTGCTCGAAGCCGCCACTTTGTGGCTTAAAACTGACTTCATAGCGCATGCTGGTCCCCGCCGGGCTCACTTCCTGCTGGCGGGATCGCCGATCGTTAAGCGGTTTTTCCCGTTTGTTACTCACCACCACCTGCTTTTGCACTAACGGCGCAGTATCATTATCGGCTTTTTCACGCCGCTGCTGAACGAAGCGAAACGACGCAGCAACAACGATTAAGACAATGATAACAATGAAAAAAAGTGGTGGTTTGCTCATATTATTAACCCATCAGAAAATGCGGAAATAAGCATACATTGCCTGTTATGGTGTTGTCATCTGGCAGTGTCGACCTCTACACTGAACAGTAGAGCCGTGAGCACCCCGCTTACGAAAAAATAACGAATTCAAGGAACTAAGATGCTTTGGTCGTTTATCGCTGTCTGCCTTTCCGCATGGTTGTTCGTGGATGCTTCCTATCGTGGGCCCGCCTGGCAACGCTGGGTCTTTAAACCCCTAACCTTACTCCTGCTGGCGCTGCTGGCCTGGCAGGCGCCAATGTTTAATGCTGTCAGCTATCTGGTGCTGGCTGGCCTGCTTGCCTCGCTGCTGGGCGATGCGCTGACGCTGTTACCGCGCCAACGCCTTTTGTATGCCGTGGGGGCATTCTTCTTGTCGCATCTGCTGTATACCATTTACTTCGCCAGCCAAATGACGCTGTCGTTCTTCTGGCCTTTGCCGTTGGTGCTGGTGGTGCTGGGGGCGTTGCTGATTGCCGTGATCTGGACACGTCTGGAAGAGCTACGCATCGCTATCTGTACCTTTATTGGTATCACGCTGATGATGGTCTGGATGGCTGGTGAGCTGTGGTTCTTCCGCCCGACCGCTCCGGCGCTGTCGGCCTTTATGGGCGCATCACTCCTGTTCATCGGCAACATTGTCTGGCTGGGTAGCCATTACCGTCGCCGCTTCCGCGCCGATAACGCAATTGCTGCCGCCTGCTACTTCGCCGGACATTTCCTGATTGTTCGTTCGTTGTATCTTTAAAACGCTTGACTCTGGAGTCGACTCCAGAGTGTATCCTCCGGTTAATATGAAATGATTATCAACCGGAGGATGCCATGTCGACACCCGATTCCAGTGGCAAAAAAGCCCCACAATTTTCTTCTTTCAAGCTAGCGCCTGCGCCACAAAAGGCTGACGACTGCTGCTGCGAAGGAAGTTGCTCCACCCCACCACCCGTATCCGGTACCGTAATGGGTACCCGCTACTCCTGGAAAGTGGCAGGCATGGACTGTGCAGCCTGCGCCCGAAAAGTGGAGAATGCGGTCCGCCAGGTCAACGGCGTCAACCAGGTCCAGGTTCTGTTCGCCACCGAAAAACTGGTAGTCGACGCGGGTTCCGATATCCGCCTGCAAGTTGAAAGCGCAGTGCAAAAGGCAGGCTATACCCTGCGCGATGAGCAAGCGCCAGACGCCGCCCCCGAGTCGCGGTTTAAAGAGAACCTGCCGCTGATTTCGCTGATTATCATGATGGCGATTAGCTGGGGGCTGGAGCAGTTCAATCACCCCTTTGGCCAGATAGCATTTGTCGCCACCACGCTGGTAGGTTTGTATCCGATTGCCCGTCAGGCCCTGCGTCTGATGAAAACCGGCAGCTACTTTGCCATTGAAACGTTGATGAGCGTGGCCGCCATTGGCGCACTGTTTATCGGCGCGACGGCCGAAGCCGCCATGGTACTGCTGCTGTTTTTAATTGGCGAACGCCTGGAAGGATGGGCCGCCAGCCGCGCCCGTAAAGGGGTCAGCGCACTGATGGCGCTCAAGCCGGAAACCGCCACGCGCCTGCGTAACGGCGAGCGCGAAGAGGTTGCTATCAATACTCTCCAGCCAGGCGATGTTATTGAGGTTGCCGCGGGTGGGCGTTTACCTGCCGATGGCAAGCTGGTCTCCGGATTTGCCAGCTTTGATGAAAGCGCCCTGACCGGCGAATCGATACCGGTTGAGCGCGCCACGGGCGAGAAAGTCCCGGCGGGCGCCACCAGCGTGGACCGTCTGGTAACGCTGGAAGTACTCTCCGAACCGGGTGCCAGCGCCATTGACCGTATTCTGAAATTGATTGAAGAAGCGGAAGAACGCCGCGCCCCCATTGAGCGCTTTATTGACCGTTTCAGCCGGATTTACACCCCAGCCATTATGGCGGTTGCGTTGTTGGTCACCCTTGTACCACCGCTGCTGTTTGCCGCATCCTGGCAGGAGTGGATTTATAAAGGGCTGACGCTGCTGCTGATTGGCTGCCCATGTGCGCTGGTGATTTCCACACCCGCAGCCATTACCTCTGGCCTTGCCGCCGCGGCACGTCGTGGCGCGTTAATCAAAGGCGGGGCCGCGCTGGAGCAGTTGGGTAGGGTAACGCAGGTCGCGTTTGATAAAACCGGCACCCTGACCATCGGTAAACCGCGCGTCACGGCGATTCACCCGGCAAGCGGTATTGGCGAGGCAGAACTGCTGGCGCTGGCGGCAGCAGTAGAGCAAGGCGCGACGCACCCGCTGGCGCAGGCGATTGTTCGGGAAGCCCAAACGCGCGAGCTGACTATCCCTGCCGCAAAAGATCAACGGGCGCTGGTTGGCTCTGGCATTGAAGCACTGGTCAACGGCGAACGCGTGCTGATTTGCGCCGCCGGTAAGCAGCCTGCCGATGCTTTTGCCGGGCAGATAAGCGAGCTGGAAAGCGCGGGTCAAACGGTGGTGCTGGTGCTGCGTAGCGATGCCGTTCTTGGCGTGCTGGCTCTACAGGACACGCTGCGCGACGACGCCCGTAGCGCCATCAGCGAGCTTAATCAGATTGGCGTGAAAGGGGTGATTCTGACGGGCGATAACCCGCGAGCGGCGGCAGCTATTGCCAGTGAATTGGGTCTCGAATTCAAAGCGGGTCTATTACCGGAAGATAAAGTACAGGCCGTTACTCATCTTAACCAACAGTCGCCGCTGGCGATGGTCGGCGACGGCATCAACGACGCTCCGGCAATGAAAGCAGCCACCATTGGCATTGCGATGGGAAGCGGGACCGATGTCGCCCTGGAAACCGCCGATGCCGCCCTGACCCACAACCGCCTGCGTGGTCTGGTGCAAATGATTCAGTTAGCCCGCGCCACCCACGCCAATATTCGCCAGAACATTGCGATTGCGCTAGGCCTGAAGGGGATTTTTCTCGTCACCACGCTGCTCGGGATAACCGGACTGTGGCTGGCGGTGCTGGCAGATACGGGGGCGACGGTACTGGTGACCGCTAACGCGCTGCGGTTACTACGTAAAGGATAATGCGTCTGTGCCGGACGGCTGTTGCATTAGCGCCATCCGGCTAAGATTACTGGCCTTTGCGCACCAGATAGCGGTACGGCAGAGAGTCGGTCTCTTTTGCCACCAGCTCATGCTCCATAAAGGTACAGAAGCCGGGAATGTCACGGGTTGTCGCCGGATCGTCGGCGACAATCAGCAGCGTTTCACCCGCCTGCATGCCGCGCACGGTTTTACGCACCATCATTACGGGTTCCGGGCAGCGCAGCCCCTGGGCATCAAGAGTATGGTCGGGAGAGGTAAACAGATCGCTCATCGTAGTCTCGTTCATTCAAAAACGGCGTTATTTTACGCTCTGTTGTGGCGTAAGCCAATCAGGTTAACGATTGCGTGAAAAACAACCATTGCAATGTGCTCTTAAAGCAGTATCATGCGACGGTTTTTTATTGGGTTCCCTCACCCCATCCAACAAAAAGGTCACAATATGACTCCGTTTACACAATCTCAACGCGTAAAAGCGTTGTTTTGGCTATCGCTATTTCATCTGCTGGTGATCACCTCCAGCAACTATCTGGTGCAGCTACCGATCTCCATTTTTGGTTTCCATACCACATGGGGCGCTTTCAGCTTTCCGTTTATTTTCCTCGCGACCGATCTGACCGTGCGTATTTTTGGCGCTCCGTTGGCACGACGTATCATCTTTGCGGTAATGATCCCCGCGCTGCTGATTTCCTATGTCGTTTCATCACTGTTCTATATGGGATCGTGGCAGGGATTCGGCGCACTGCTGCACTTTAATCTGTTTGTCGCCCGTATCGCCGCCGCCAGCTTTATGGCTTACGCGCTGGGTCAAATTCTGGATGTGCATGTCTTTAACCGCCTGCGTCAGAACCGTCGCTGGTGGCTGGCGCCAACGGCTTCCACGCTGTTTGGCAACATCAGCGATACGTTAGCCTTCTTCTTTATCGCTTTCTGGCGCAGCCCAGATGCCTTTATGGCCGAGCACTGGATGGAAATCGCGCTGGTCGACTACTGCTTCAAAGTGCTGATCAGCATTATTTTCTTCCTGCCGATGTACGGCGTGCTGCTGAATATGTTACTGAAAAGGCTGGCAGATAAATCCGAAATCGCTGCATTGCAGACGAGTTAAAGGTTCATTTTCCGAGTTGTGATAAGATGGACGAATGAGCCGTTATGGCCGTTTATCGAAAGGAAGAAGTCAATGCGCAATCTGGTTAAATATGTCGGTATTGGCCTGCTGGTTATGGGGCTTGCGGCCTGTGATAATAGCGATACAAAAGCGCCAGCAGAGGGTGCTGCCGCAGAAAGTAGCGCCACTGGACAACCGGTCAGCTTGCTGGACGGTAAACTCAGTTTTTCCCTGCCAGCGGATATGACCGATCAGAGCGGCAAACTGGGCACCCAGGCGAACAATATGCACGTTTATTCTGACGCAACCGGCCAGAAAGCGGTGATTGTAATTGTTGGCGACAATACCAACGAAGACCTGGCTGTGCTGGCAAAACGCCTGGAAGATCAGCAGCGTAGCCGCGACCCGCAGTTGCAGGTCGTCACCAATAAATCAATTGAGCTGAAAGGCCACACGCTGCAGCAGTTAGACAGCATCATCTCGGCCAAAGGCCAGACCGCTTACTCTTCCGTGGTGTTGGGTAAAGTCGATAACCAACTGCTGACTCTGCAAATCACGCTGCCTGCTGACGATCAGCAAAAAGCGCAGACTACCGCAGAAAACATCATTAACACGCTGGTTATCCAGTAACAGTTAAGACGATGACTCGGCCTCCGGTGACACCACCTGAGGCCGTTTTTTTAATCGCCAGGTCAGCAATAACGCCACCGCCACCAACCCTGCCGCCGCCAGATAGATAACCGGCACGCCCGCCCACGTCATGACCAGCCCGGCCAGCGGCCCCGTAACTCCCAGTGATAAATCCATAAACACCGTATACGTCGCCAGCGCAGCTCCCTGATTTTGCTGCGGGACGGCTTTTACCGCCACCACGCCCAGCGCCGGGAACACCAGCGAGAACCCTGCACCGGCCAGCAGGACGCCGCTTTTCGCCATCCACGGCATGGAAGCCATCCCCACCAGCAGCAACCCAACAATCTCGACGCTAAAGCAGATCATCGCCACATTTAGTCCACCTAAACGGTTGATACCATTTGGGAATAACAAGCGGGTCCCCACAAACGTGCAGCTAAAAAGCGTCAGCGCGAAAGCGGCGCCGTCCCAGCCTTTGGCATCATAAAACAGGGTAATGAAAGTGGCGATCACGCCAAATCCGGCTGAGGCCAGGGCCAGCGCCATGCCGTACAACCAGACACGCCCAAGCACCGCGCGAAACGGCAATGGTTTGCCTTTGCTGGCCTTTACCGCCGGACGAGGGAGCGCCAGCAGTATTGCCAGCAGCGCCACGCCCATCACGGTCAGCGCCAGTCCCTGTAAGCCACCCCAGGCATAAAACAGAACGCCCAGCGGAGCGCCTATCGCCATCGCGCCATAGGTCACGATGCCGTTCCACGAAATCACCCGTCCGATGTGCATTGAACCAACGACCCCAACCCCCCACAGCGTAGAGCCAGTCCCGGCAAAGCTTTGCCCGATCCCTAGAATCACGCGCCCCAGGCATAACAGCAGCAGGCTGCCCAGCGGCCAGCCATTCGTGAAGCCCGCCAGGAAGTAGCCCAGACCACTTAAAAAACAGCCACACAGTCCGAATACCACAATCTTCTTTGGCCCCAGCAGGTCGGCATAGCGACCGGCATGTGGACGGCTCAGCAGCGTAGCGAAATATTGCAGGCTGATGACCAGCCCTGCCCAAAAAGCGCTAAATCCCATCACATCATGGACATAGCCTGGCAATACAGCGAGCGGCAGACCAATGGTCAGGTAGCTGGCGAAGTTAAACATCACCACAGAGACAATACGCAGATTAAGGCGTAAACCGCTAAGCGTCGGTTCAGCGACGGGTTCGGGCATGGAGGATCACCACGTTTTCACAACAGTGTTTCATTTCTACCATGTTGCCGGGCAGAAATCAGTAGTCAGTTTCGGAATATCAGTCGCAAGCCAACCGCTACACTTAATGCAAAAACGCAAACAGGAAGACGACATGACAACCGCCCAGCCCGATAAAACGGGTTTGCACATTCTGCTCAAACTGGCCGCTCTGGTGGTGATCCTCGCGGGTATTCATGCCGCGGCGGATATCATCGTACAGCTTCTGCTGGCCCTTTTTTTTGCCATTGTATTGAATCCGCTGGTCACCTGGTTTATTCGCCGGGGTGTACGTCGGCCAGTCGCGATAACGTTAGTCGTGGTGGTGATGCTGATCGTTCTTACGGCGTTAATCGGCGTTCTGGCGTCATCCATTACTGAATTCATGGCCATGCTGCCAAAATACAATAAGGAGCTGACGCGCAAGGTTCTGTATCTGCAAGAGATGGTGCCTTTTCTGAATCTGCATATGTCCCCGGAGCGCATGCTGCAACGTATGGATTCCGACAAGCTGATGACCTTCACAACTACGCTGATGACAAGTCTTTCTGGTGCCATGGCCAGCGTCGTTCTGCTGGTGATGACGGTGGTCTTTATGTTGTTTGAGGTGCGTCATGTTCCCTATAAGCTGCGCTTTGCGCTGAACAACCCCCAAATCCATATTGCGGGGCTGCATCGGGCGCTGAAAGGTGTTTCTCACTATCTGGCGCTGAAAACGTTGCTCAGCTTATGGACCGGTGCCATCGTCTGGCTCGGACTGGCGCTAATGGGGATTCAGTTTGCTCTGATGTGGGGTGTGCTGGCATTCCTGCTAAACTACGTGCCCAACATTGGCTCGGTCATTTCCGCCGTTCCACCCATGATCCAGGCGCTGCTGTTCAACGGCGTTTACGAATGCGTGCTGGTTGGGGCGCTGTTTCTGGTGGTGCATATGGTAATTGGCAACATCCTTGAGCCCCGCATGATGGGGCACCGGCTGGGATTATCGACGCTAATCGTCTTTCTCTCTCTGTTGGTGTGGGGATGGCTGCTTGGTCCGGTAGGTATGCTGCTCTCCGTGCCGTTAACCAGCGTGTGTAAAATCTGGATGGAAACCACCACAGGCGGTAGCAAACTGGCAATTTTGCTGGGACCCGGCAGGCCCAAAAGTCGGCTACCCTGAAAACTACCAACCGAGGTAGTTATTATATTTCCATATTGACGTTAAAATGACGTCAACACAGCTATATACAGTGGCTTATCTTAAATAAAGAGTGAAAAGGAATTCATTCTTTTATAAAGGAAATATATAATCCACATGCATTATTCTTTGCCAAAAAACATAAAAGTAATGAACACATCCAAAGCATTTAACTTAAACTATCCACTTAGATTTAAAGGTTATTTTATTTGATACGTTTTCTCTAAAAATCTATACTTCTCGCCGATGATGCTGAAAAGTTTCTGTTGAAGAAAGTGATAGAATATTATCATCCGGTCATCTCATTGCCTCGCTATCAACAGAGTGAAATAAAACGCTAATTTAGTTTAAATAAAATTGCAGGTGATAAAGGGTGCATCATGATTCCGGAGCTTATAAGTTAACATGTATAAACGGTACTTTGAGAGGGAGTTTTAATGAAACAGTATATTAAGTGGTTTGCAGCCATTGCCGTTGTCGGTGCACTGGCGGGTTGTGCACGTACTGCGCCGATTGATCAAGTTCACACCAGTGTGAGCGCGGGACATACTCAGGACCAGGTTAAAACCGCGATCCTAAAAGCCGGTATTCAACGCCAATGGGTCATGTCCGAAGCCGGACCAGGTATTATTAAAGCTCGCCAACAAACCCGCGATCATGTGGCTGAAGTCCGTATCACTTATACCGCCACCAGCTATGACATCAAATATGACAGCAGCCTCAACCTGCAGGCTTCTGGTGGAAAGATTCACAAAAACTACAACCGCTGGGTACGCAATCTGGATAAAGACATCCAGCTTAATCTGTCAGCCGGCGCCAATCTGTAATTACGCCTAAAGTCGGGCCGAAAAGGCCCGATACTCTTACTATCTGCCATTTAACAGGTTGTCCCCACATGTACGAACAGGATTCGCTTAGCGCACTGGATGCCATTACTGAAGCACAACGTATCGCCTTTGCCCCTATGCTATTTCAAACCGCGTTGTGTCTGCGAAATGCTGGAGTACTCACCTGGCTGGACAAGCAAGGTAAACGCGGCGCCACGCTCGACGAGATTACCGAAAACAGCACCATCAACGAATATGCCGCCAGCATCCTGTTGGATATGGGGTTAAGTGGGCGCATCATTACCCACAAAGAGGGATATTATTACCTCGCTAAAGTCGGTCATTTTCTTTTACATGACACGATGACGCGTGTGAATATGGACTTCACCCAGGATGTTTGTTATCAGGGGCTGTTCTATCTGGAAAATGCACTGAAAGAAGGAAAACCCGCAGGGTTAAAAACTTTTGGCGACTGGTCAACAATCTATCCTGCACTATCACAATTACCGCTGGCTGCGCGTGAAAGTTGGTTTGCTTTCGATCATTACTATTCAGATGGAGCATTTGATGCCGCATTGCCATATGTATTCGCCAGCGCCCCTGCAACCCTGTACGATGTCGGCGGAAATACCGGGAAATGGGCATTACGTTGTTGTCAACATGATGACAATATTACTGTCACCCTATTAGATTTGCCGCAACAAATTGCACTTGCCCGCGAAAATATAGAAAATGCAGGATTATCTCATCGCATAAATTTCCATGCTGTGGATATGCTTAGCGACTCGCCTTTACCTGCCGGCGCTGATATCTGGTGGATGAGTCAATTTCTGGACTGTTTTTCTCCGGAACAAATTATCGCTATGCTGCGCAACGTTGCCCGGGTGATGAAACCGGGCGCGAAGCTGTTCATTATGGAACTGTTTTGGGATGCCCAAAAATTTGAAGCGGCCTCATTTAGCCTGAATGCGTCTTCGCTTTATTTTACCTGTATGGCGAATGGCAACAGCCGTTTCTACAGCGTAGAGAGGTTTTATCACTATCTGAATCTGGCAGGTTTTCAGGTAGATGAACGCCACGACAACTTAGGTGTTGGGCATACTTTATTGATATGTCAGAAGAAAAAATAAGAAACAATCGGAACAACCGATTTACCGCGGATACGCGTTGATGAAATTTGCTTTCAACATTATAGACTGGCAGGCCAGGGCGCCAGGGTTAAGTGAAACAGAACAGTGGCATGAATGGTCACGGCTTTCGCACGCCATCGATCCCACTGCGCCATTGGCTAAGCTCAACGAGTTACCGATGATGACGGCTCGCCGACTCAGTTCCGGCAGCAAACTGGCCGTCGATTGTGGGCTGGCGATGCTACGCCGCCATGATATCAATGCTGTTTTGTATACAAGCCGCCATGGTGAACTGGAGCGTAACTACAGGATCCTGCACGCCCTGGCGACTGGGCAGGCACTCTCACCAACCGATTTTGCCCTCTCTGTACATAACTCTGCTGTGGGTAACCTGACGATCGCTGCGAAAAAACCGATTGCCTCCTCCTCGCTTTCTGCTGGCAGGGATACGTTCCAGCAAGGGCTATGTGAAGTCATCGGGCTGTTGCAGGCGGGATATCAGCGCGTATTGATGGTCGATTTCGACGGTTTTCTGCCCGAGTTTTATCACCCACAGTTACCACCTGACATGCCAACATGGCCGTTTGCCGTCGCGCTGGTCATTGAATCCGGTGATAGCTGGCAATGTGAAACCCGTCCGTACTGCGGGCGGGGTGAGACACCGTTGCCGCAAAGCCTATTGTTTTTACAACATTACTTGCAAGATACCAAGGCGTTTACCCTGTCTGGCGAACGCGTACAATGGCAGTGGAGTCAGGGATGAACACGATGCTCCTGCGGCTTAACCGGGTATGGCGACTGGTGATGACCGGTCTTTGCTTTGCCCTGTTTGGCCTCGGCGGACTCCTTCTTTCTACGTTCTGGTTTAACGTCTTGCTGATCGCGATATGGGATAAAGCCCGACGTCGGCGTATCGCCAGACGCAGCATCGCCGCCAGTTTTCGCCTCTTTTTAACGGTGGCGAAACGGCTTGGTGTGTTGGACTACCAAATTGAAGGACGAGATATTTTACGCAATGAACAAGGATGCCTGGTCGTCGCCAACCACCCGACGCTCATCGATTACGTGCTACTGGCATCGGTAATGCCCGAAACCGACTGTCTGGTGAAAAGTGCACTACTAAAAAATCCGTTCCTCAGCGGCGTGGTCCGGGCGGCAGATTATCTGATTAACAGCCAGGCTGACGCGCTATTGCCCGCGTGCCAGCAACGTCTGGAACAAGGCGATACTATTTTAATTTTCCCCGAGGGAACCCGTACACGCCCCGGAGAGGAAATGACGTTACAGCGTGGTGCGGCGAATATCGCCGTGCGCTGCAGCAGTGATTTACGCATAGTGACCATTAAATGCAGTGAACAAATGCTGAACAAAGAAAGCCAATGGTACGACGTCCCATCGGTAAAACCCATGTTTACCATTTCAGTACACGAGCGGGTTAAGATCGACCAATTTTACGACGCAAATTCACAAGAACCGGCGCTGGCCGCAAGGCAGTTGAACCGGCATCTTTTGCTTCAATTACAACCAGGTACTTTACCTCTTTCAGGAATTAATGATGCAAGCGCTTTATCTTGAAATCAAAAATCTCATTATAACGACATTGAATCTCGACGAACTAACAGCTGACGATATTGAAACCGAAGCGGCACTCTTTGGCGATGGCTTAGGCCTGGACTCAATCGATGCCCTGGAGCTGGGTCTGGCGGTGAAAAACGAGTATGGCGTGGTCCTCTCAGCGGAGAGCGAAGAAATGCGTCAGCACTTCTTCTCCGTCGCCACGCTGGCATCTTTCATTCACGCGCAACGTGCCTGAGGATAGTCCGTTATGACCGAACAAAAAGCCATTTACGAAGAAGTCTCCTCACTGCTGGTCAAGCTGTTTGAAGTTGACCCGCAAGATATTAAG
The DNA here is from genome assembly GCF_027919895.1 of Citrobacter sp. 21OH12SH02A-Citro. Taxonomy (NCBI): domain Bacteria; kingdom Pseudomonadati; phylum Pseudomonadota; class Gammaproteobacteria; order Enterobacterales; family Enterobacteriaceae; genus Citrobacter; species Citrobacter sp. 21OH12SH02A-Citro. The sequence continues at coordinate 281,928 of NZ_CP114801.1, read as the reverse complement.
CCTGAGGCGCGCCTGTACGAAGATCTGGAACTCGACAGCATCGACGCAGTCGACATGATCGTGCATCTTCAAAAGAAAACCGGTAAGAAAATCAAGCCGGAAGAGTTCAAAGCAGTACGCACCGTACAAGATGTCGTCGATGCGGTTGAACGCCTTCTCATAGAAGCGTAATTCACCGTGTCAGGCACTCGCTCCCTGCCAGTCGTACAACTGCTGACAGGTCTACTGTTGTTGGCCTGGCCGTTTTTGATCTGGTTTGGCCTGGCGCATAACAGTCTGCACTGGTTGCTGCCGTTAATGGCGCTACTCCTTTTTTTACGCTTTCGCCAGGTCCGGCGACAGGCGGGACCGTTGCGCGTCGTGACACAGGTAGTGGTGATCGCGGGTATCACCTTATGCATTGCCAGTTATCTGCTCAAAACGCACCAGCTGCTGCTGTTTTATCCCGTAGTGGTAAACGCCGTCATGCTGTCGGTTTTTGGTGGTTCTCTGTGGTCAGCGATGCCCATCGTTGAACGTCTGGCGCGGCTGCGCGAACCAAATCTGCCCGAAGCAGGCGTGCGCTACACGTACCTTGTGACACTAATCTGGTGCGCCTTTTTCATCATCAATGGCAGCGTTGCGCTCTTTACTGCATTGAATGGCGATATGACCCTGTGGACGACCTGGAACGGTATGGTTTCCTATCTGCTGATGGGAACATTGATGGTAGGCGAGTGGTTAGTTCGCCAACTGGTGATAAAGCGAGATACCCAATGAAGCAGCCCCTCACACTTGCTCAATGGCTCTGTGCCCCACGACCGGACGACATTCCTGTTGCGTGGCAAGAAGATCATACGTGGACACTTGGCCATCTGCGCCATGATGTGGCCCAGTTGATAACGCAACTGCAGCAGCAGGAAGGTGAACGCTGGGCATTATGCTTCGAGAACAGCTATTTATTCATCGTCGCGTTGCTGGCAACGCTCCATGCTGGCAAAACACCGGTGATCCCGGGACATTGTCGCGTCTCGTTGTTAAACGAGCAGCACTTGCTGTTTGATGGCGTACTGAGCGATAAAGCGCTGGACTGGCAGGGAACGCTGCGAGTGGTCAGCTCTGCCATGACATCTGTGGCCCACGACATCACGTTCCCGATAATACGCAGTGACGCCTTTGTGGAGCTATTCACTTCCGGTTCGACCGGCCAGCCGAAACGCGTAATCAAACCGATTGCTCGTCTGGATAGCGAAGCAGCATTGCTCGCTACGCGTTTTGCTGATCGTCTGGCAGGTTGCCGGGTCGTCGCGTCAGTGGTACCGCAACACCTGTATGGTCTGACGTTTCGTATCTTCTTGCCGATGGCTTTAGGCCTCCCGCTGCATGCGGCGATGCTTTGGTATGCCGAACAACTGGCGGCACTGAGCCCTGATCATCGGTATGCGTTTATCAGCAGTCCGGCGTTTCTGAAACGCCTCGACCACCACCTGACACCGCCGCCAATCGAGTTGATTCTTTCCGCGGGCGGCATGCTGTCTTGGCAGGACGTCAAGCAGGCTGCTGACTGGCTGAATGTCTGGCCCGATGAGATCTACGGCAGCACTGAAACCGGAATCCTCGCGTGGCGCTATCGCCATCAGGATGATGTGACATGGCTGCCTTTTCCCGGAGTCAGATTCCAGTCAGAAGACGACGCGTTTCGTGTGTTTTCACCACTAATTGCAGCTGATGATGGCCTGTTACTCGATGATATTCTTCAGTTTATCGAAAACGGACAGTTCCGCCTGATGGGCAGACGCGGGCGGGTGGTCAAGATTGAAGAGAAACGCATTTCACTCAGCGAAGTGGAGCAACGTTTACTGGCACTGGACGGTATCCGTGAAGTCGCAGCATTGCCCGTCTCACGCGGAGGACGTCAGGGCATTGGTGTCCTGCTGGTACTGGATGACGAAGCCCGGCAACGCTGGCTTGAGTGCGGTGGTAAACCGCAAGAACTGACCTGGCGACGTTCGCTGCTGCCCTGGCTGGAGCCGGTCGCTGTTCCCCGCTACTGGCGGGTGATTGATGAGATTCCGGTCAACAGTATGAACAAGCGTGTCTATGCGCAATTACAGGAGTTATTTCATGAAACCCCATGAAATCGAGCGCCATCAGGCACTGCCTCATCAGGCTGAGATTGTTTTACAACTCGACCCTTCTCTGTTTTGGTTCAGCGGGCATTTTAGCGTACAGCCACTGCTGCCGGGCGTTGCACAGCTAAACTGGGCGATGGATTACGCCACCACGCTGCTGGTCCCTGGCTGGCGTTTCCACAGTATTCAAAACGTGAAGTTCCAGTCACCACTATTGCCAGAGGCCACCGTCACCCTGAGTCTGAGCTGGCAGGAAGCGCGTCAGATGCTCACTTTTAGCTACCAGCGCCACGACGGTGACGTGCGCCATACCGCCAGCAGCGGGAAGATTCGGTTATGCCGTTGACCTTTTCCCCATGCGTGTTGATCCCCTGCTACAACCACGGCGCGATGATGTCGGACGTGTTGGATCGTCTTCGGCCGTTCAATCTCCCCTGCATTGTGGTGGACGATGGCAGCGACGAGACTACACGAGATGAACTGGCACGCCTGGCGGCAGAATACAGCAATTTGACGTTAATTCGCCTGCCCATCAACGCAGGCAAAGGCGCGGCGGTTATTCGCGGAATGCAGACGGCAGCAGATGCCGGGTTCAGTCATGCAGTGCAGGTCGATGCCGACGGGCAACATGCCATTGAAGATATTCCCAGGCTGCTTGCATTGGCAAAAGAACATCCGACAGCACTGATTTCCGGACAACCGATTTACGATGATTCGGTCCCTCGCTCGCGCCTGTACGGTCGTTGGGTAACCCATATCTGGGTGTGGATAGAAACGCTCTCGTTGCAGCTCAAAGACAGTATGTGCGGCTTCCGGGTGTATCCGGTGGCCCCCACGCTGCAACTGGCACAGCGTGTAACGCTTGGCAAACGGATGGATTTTGATACTGAAGTGATGGTGCGCCTCTACTGGCAAGGCAACACCAGCTATTTTATCCCCACGCGAGTCACCTATCCGCAGGACGGGCTATCCCATTTCGACGCGCTTAAAGACAATCTGCACATTTCATTGATGCACACTCGCCTGTTCTTTGGCATGTTGCCGCGCATCCCCTCCCTGCTGTGTCGTCGTTCATCGACACACTGGGCGCAGCAACAGGAAGTCAAAGGGTTGTGGGGAATGCGTCTGATGCTGCTGGTCTGGCGTGTACTGGGCCGCAAAGCCTTCTCCCTGCTGCTGTATCCGGTCGTCGGCGTATACTGGCTCAGCGCTTCAACTGCCCGAAAAGCCTCTCAACGCTGGATTAGCCGCGTAAGAGCGCAACTGATCACACGCCGGATGCCAGTACCGCCAAACCTGACCAGTTATCAGCATTTCCTGCGTTTTGGCGGCGCGATGCTGGATAAGATTGCCAGTTGGCGCGGTGAACTGCACTTCGGTCGCGATGTGATTTTTGCACCAGGCGCAGAAAAAACGCTAAATGTCAGCGATCCTCGGGGAAAACTGCTGCTGGCTTCACATCTTGGCGATGTCGAAGCCTGTCGGGCACTGGCCCAGCTACAGGGCAGTAAAACAATCAATGCGCTGGTATTTAGCGATAACGCCCAACGCTTTAAACAGATCATGCAAGAGATGGCGCCGCAGGCTGGATTAAATCTGCTCCCGGTGAACAGTATTGGTCCAGATACTGCCATTCTGCTCAAAGAGAAACTGGAGCGCGGTGAATGGGTAGCCATCGTAGGCGATCGCATCGCAGTCAATCCCCAACGCGGCGGCGAGTGGCGTGTGTGCTGGAGCCGCTTTATGGGGCAAAACGCGCCATTCCCTCAGGGCCCGTTTATTCTTGCGTCTATTTTACGCTGCCCTGTAGATCTGATTTTTGCCCTGCGCCAGCAGGAGAAACTCCACATCTACTGCGAACCGTTTGCCGACCCGCTGCTCTTACCGCGCGTCACACGACAACAGGCATTACAGAATACTGTCGATCGCTACGCCGAACGCCTTGAGCACTATGCGCTTCAGTCGCCCCTCGACTGGTTTAACTTTTTCGATTTCTGGCAACTGCCGGACACCAATGACAAGGAGTAAAGGGTGCTTAACGATCCCCGTTTTACGGCTGAAGTCGAGCTAACTATTCCGTTTCACGACGTCGATATGATGGGCGTAGCGTGGCATGGTAACTACTTCCGTTACTTCGAGATTGCCCGTGAGGCACTGCTGAACCAATTCGATTATGGCTATCGGCAGATGAAAGAATCTGGCTATCTGTGGCCCGTGGTCGACACTCGGGTGAAGTATCGCAATGCGCTGACTTTCGAGCAGCGTATCCGTGTACGCGCCCAAATTAAAGAGTACGAAAATCGCCTGCGAATCGGCTACGAAATTTTTGATGCCGAAACAGGTAAACGTGCTACAACAGGCTACACCATCCAGGTCGCCGTCGACGAAAAAAGCCGTGAACTGTGCTTTGTCAGCCCGGATATTCTGTTTGAACGGATGGGAGTGACACCATGAAATTATGGCCATTGCTCGTGCTGCTCGTCAGCCCTTTCGTCAGTGCCCTGACGCTCGACTCCCTACAACAGCGTTTTACCGAGCAACCGGTGGTTCGCACCCACTTCGATCAAACCCGGACGATAAAGGATCTACCACAACCGCTGCGATCTCAGGGCAAGATGTTGATCGCCCGCGACAAGGGGTTGTTGTGGGATCAAACGTCCCCGTTCCCGATGCAGCTGCTGCTGGATGACAAACGGATGGTTCAGGCAATTAACGGTCAACCACCGCAGACCGTTACCGCTGAGAATAACCCGCAAATGTTCCAGTTTAATCATCTGCTGCGGGCGTTATTCCAGGCGGATCGTAAAGTGCTGGAACAAAACTTCCGCGTGGAGTTCGCAGACTTAGGAGAAGGTCGCTGGACGCTACGCCTGACGCCAATCACCACACCGCTGGATAAGATTTTTGCGACGATTGATTTAGCAGGAAAGACCTACCTGGAGAGCATTCAGCTCAATGATAAACAGGGCGATCGCACCGATATCGCGCTTTCCCAACACCAACTAACGCCAGCGCAACTGACCGATGACGAACGCCAACGCTTTGCCGCCCAGTAAACGTCCCGCGCTGTTATGGGGAGTCATCTGCCTGCTTCTGCTGGGCATCTTTCTGACGCTGCTACCTCAGGCCCGCCTTAACAGCAGCGTGCTGGCCATGTTGCCAAAGCAGACGCTGGGCGCTATACCTCCAGGTCTGAACGAGGGATTTATGCAGCGCCTTGACCGTCAGGTGGTCTGGCTGGTGAGTCCCGGTAAGCAACCGAACCCAGCGATAGCCCGGGACTGGCTGGTTTTACTGCAAAAATCGCACGCGCTAGCCCAGGTAAAAGGTCCAATGGATGCCGACAGCCAGCAGGCCTGGGGGGTATTCTTCTGGCAACATCGTAACGGCCTGATAGATAACGAGACCCGCGCCCGGCTGCAAAACGGCGGCGAAGCGCAGGGCCAGTGGATCCTGTCCCAACTTTACTCCGCATTCTCCGGCGTCAGTGGCAAAGAGCTACAAAACGATCCCTTCATGCTGATGCGTGGCTCGCAGCTGGCCATGGTCAAAACTGGGCAGCGTCTGCGCCTGATGGACGGCTGGTTGGTCACCCAGGATGAACAAGGCAACTATTGGTATCTGTTACATGGCGAACTGACCGGTTCATCGTTTGATATGCAACAGACGCACCAATTGGTCACCACGTTGAATACGCTGGAAGGTGAGCTCAAAGCCCACTATCCACAGGCTCAACTGCTATCTCGCGGGACGCTGTTCTATAGCGATTACGCCAGCCAGCAGGCGAAAAAAGACATCTCTACTCTCGGCATAGCCACTGTGCTCGGGGTGATCCTGCTCATCGTGGCTGTATTTCGTTCGCTGCGTCCGCTGCTGCTGTGCCTGATTTCGATTGGCATTGGTGCGCTGGCGGGGACCGTCGTCACGCTGATGATTTTTGGCGAGCTCCATCTGATGACGCTGGTGATGAGCATGAGCATCATCGGTATTTCCGCCGACTATACGCTCTACTATTTGACCGAACGAATGGTGCACGGTGCGGAAACATCGCCATGGCAAAGCCTTGCCAAAGTGCGCAATGCCCTGCTCCTGGCGCTACTCACCACCGTAGCGGCTTATCTGATTATGATGCTGGCCCCCTTCCCCGGTATTCGCCAGATGGCGGTATTCGCGGCGGTAGGTCTGAGTGCCTCCTGCCTGACGGTCATTTTCTGGCACCCGTGGTTGTGTCGTCGGTTGCCGGTACGCCCGGTGCCGGCAATGGTACTCATGCTACGCTGGCTTGCTGCATGGCGACGCAATAAAAAACTCTCCGTTGGCCTGCCGCTGGCACTGGCGTTGTTCTCGCTGGCAGGAATAGCGACGCTGCGCGTAGATGATGATATCTCCCAGTTACAGGCGTTGCCGCAGGAAATTCTCGCTCAGGAAAAAGCGATTACCGCCCTGACCGGGCAAAGCGTCGACCAGAAGTGGTTTGTGGTGTACGGCAAATCCGCTCAGCAAACGCTGGAGCGGCTGGAAACCTTTACCCCCGCGCTGGAACAGGCAAAAAAAGACGGATTACTCAGCGGATATCGCACTATTCCGCTCAATTCACTCGCCCGGCAACACCAGGATCTCTCTCTGCTAAAAGATGCTTCTCCCGCCATCACGAAAGCCCTAAACAACGCCGGGCTGGCAACGGTGAACCCCGATCTTAGCGCCATGCCTGTAACCGTCGATGCCTGGCTTGCCAGCCCAGCCAGTGAAGGCTGGCGCTTGCTATGGCTGTCTCTGGCTGATGGCGAAAGCAGCGTATTGGTTCCCGTTGAAGGGGTGAAACAAAGTGATGCTTTAAATACGCTCAGCGTGAAATATTCCGGCGTGGCGTGGGTGGATCGCAAGAGCATCTTTGACAACCTGTTTGCCCTTTATCGCCATATTCTGACCGGCCTGCTGTGCATTGCGCTGGCGGTGATTGCCTGTGGCGCCATCATTCGGCTTGGCTGGCGTAAGGGCTTAATTAGCCTGGTGCCCTCAGTGCTGTCTTTAGGTTGTGGTCTGGCAGTACTGGCCCTGAGCGGTCATGCGCTCAACTTGTTCTCGCTGCTGGCACTGGTGCTGGTACTGGGAATTGGCATTAACTACACGCTGTTTTTCAGTAATCCACGCGGTACGCCACTGACGTCGCTGCTGGCTATCACGCTGGCGATGATGACCACGCTCCTGACGCTCGGCATGCTGGTCTTTAGTGCCACTCAGGCAATCAGCAGTTTTGGCATTGTGCTAGTAAGCGGTATTTTCACCGCATTTTTGCTGTCACCGCTGGCGATGCCAACGAAAAGAGAGAAGAAAAAACGATGAGTAAACCGATATTTCGTTGGTTGAGTGGGCTTTTGCAGAATGGCGGCATTGCCTTATCCGATCTACGTCAGCACACCATTTGTAGACCGGATAAGCGCAGCGCCATCCGACAGGGCCTGCTCGTCGCCACGTTGCTGCTGGCAGGTTGCAGCCACTCACAGCCGGAACAGAAAGGCCGCCCGCAAGCCTGGTTAGAGCCGGGTATTCGTGTAACGCTACCTGCTCCGGGGATTTCTCCCGCGGTGAATTCGCAACAACTACTAACCGGTAGTTTTAACGGCAAAACTCAGTCACTGTTGGTCATGCTCAATGCTGATGACAAGAAAATCACACTTGCCGGGCTGTCATCAGTCGGCATTCGCCTGTTCCTCGTGACTTACGATGAAAAAGGACTGCACACCGAGCAATCGATCATCGTTCCACAATTGCCGCCAGCCAGCCAGGTGCTGGCTGACGTGATGCTTAGCCATTGGCCGATTAGCACCTGGCAACCGCAATTACCCACAGGCTGGACGCTCGTCGATACGGGTGATAAGCGTGAGCTGCGCAATGCACGCGGCAAAGTGGTCACGGAAATCACGTATCTGAATCGAAGAGGAAAACGCGAACCGATCAGCATTGAGCAGCACGTTTTTAAATACCACATCACCATTCAATATCTGGGTGACTGAGATGATCTACATTTCTGCCGTTGGCATGATTAACGCGTTGGGCAATAACACTGATGAAATCGCAGCCAACCTCACTCGTGGCATAGCGCCGGGAATGCGCCCGCGCACGGGCTGGCTGCAAGGACACCCATCCGCCGTGTTAGCAGGCGTTGACGGTGAGTTACCCGCTATTCCTCAGCACTTTAGCGCTCATCGTTCGCGCAACAACCAGCTATTGCTGGCAGCACTGATGCAAATCCAGCCGCAGGTGGACGATGCTATCGCCCGATTTGGTCGCGATCGTATTGCTGTTGTTCTCGGCACCAGCACCTCCGGCCTGGATGAGGGTGACGTTCACGTTGATTTGATGCTCAACGGCAAAGAGAGCACTGACTGGCGCTATCCGCAACAGGAACTGGGCGATCCGTCGCGTTTTCTTAGCCACTGGCTGGCGCTGGATGGCCCGGCCTTTACGCTCTCAACCGCCTGCTCGTCCAGTGCAAGGGCTATCATGAGCGGACGTCGTTTGATCGAATCTGGTCTGGTCGATATCGCCATTGTCGGCGGTGCGGATACGCTAAGCCGAATGCCAATCAACGGATTCCACAGTCTGGAATCACTCTCCCCAACGCTGTGTCAACCGTTTGGCCGCGACCGTTGTGGGATCACCATTGGCGAAGGCGCCGCCTTGATGGTATTAACCCGCGAGCCACAGCCTATCGCGCTCCTTGGCGTCGGCGAATCCAGCGACGCGTACCATATTTCGGCTCCCCATCCACAGGGGGAAGGTGCCATTCGCGCCATCGGCCAGGCGCTTAACGACGCAGGAATGACGCCGGAACATGTGGGCTATATCAATCTGCACGGTACCGCTACACCGCTAAACGATCAGATTGAGTCCAACGTCGTGAGCGCGCTATTTGGCGAAACGGTCCCGTGCAGTTCAACCAAACACCTGACCGGGCACACACTGGGCGCCGCGGGGATCACCGAAGCAGCTATCGGTGTGTTGATTCTGCAACGCTACCTGCCGCTACCACCGCAGGATTTTAGCCAGTCACCACGCGATGAAACATTGCCAGCCTGCGGCATCATTGAACAGCCGCAGTCACTGACTCGCCCGGTTATCTTGTCAAATTCGTTTGCCTTCGGCGGTAATAATGCCAGCATCCTGCTCGGGAGAATCTCATGAGCCACTATTTATCACCGGGCGACTATTTGCCGCATGATGCGCCAATGCTGCTCCTTGAAGAGGTCGTCAGTGTGGCGGACGAAACCGCCATCTGCCACGTGACGGTATCAGCAAACAGCGTACTGGCCCCTTTCCTCGACCCCGATGGCAATCTACCTGGCTGGTTCGCACTGGAACTGATGGCGCAGACCATTGGCGTCTGGTCTGGCTGGCACCGCCAGCAACAAGGTCAGGCGAGTATTACGTTAGGCATGGTACTGGGCGCACGTGACTTAGTCTGTGCCACAGGTGTTCTGCCTGCCGGGAAGAAGCTGAGCATCCATGTCAAATTGCTGATGCAGGATGCACGATTCGGTAGCTTTGAATGTGCCATCCAGGCAGACAACGAGACGCTGGCAACCGGTCGCGTCAACACCTTCCAGCCGACATCAGAAGAAATTAACACGCTATTTCAACAAGGAGCGTCCACATGAGCCGTTCAGTTTTAGTTACGGGTGTCAGCAAAGGTATCGGTCGCGCCATCGCCAGACAACTGGCCGCGGACGGTTTTGTGGTCGGCGTACACTATCATCGCGATGTGCAAGGAGCACAAGAAACGCTGGATGCTATCCTCGCCGCTGGCGGCGCAGGGCGCCTGTTGACATTTGATGTTGCCAATCGCGAGCAGTGCCGTGAAATACTGTCGCAAGATATTGAGGCAAACGGCGCATGGTACGGCATTGTTAGCAACGCTGGGGTCACTCGTGATGCCGCTTTCCCTGCGCTCAGTGATAACGACTGGGATGCGGTGATCCATACCAACCTCGACAGCTTTTACAACGTCATTCATCCGTGCATTATGCCGATGATCAGCGCACGCAAGGGGGGCCGTATCATCACACTGTCTTCGGTTTCGGGCGTGATGGGCAACCGTGGTCAGGTCAATTACAGTGCTGCAAAAGCCGGAATTATTGGTGCCACTAAAGCGCTGGCCATCGAACTGGCAAAACGCAAAATTACCGTAAACTGCATTGCACCGGGACTCATTGATACCGGGATGATCGAGATGGAAGAAGCCGCATTGAAAGAGGCGATGTCGATGATCCCCATGAAACGGATAGGTCAGGCTGAAGAAGTGGCCGGGCTTGCCAGTTATTTAATGTCGGATGTGGCGGGCTATGTAACTCGCCAGGTGATTTCCATCAATGGAGGGATGTTATGACACGTCGTGTCGTGATTACAGGCATGGGCGGCGTCACCGCCTTTGGGGAAAACTGGCAGGCTGTCTCCGCCAGGTTATTGGCATATGAAAATGCGGTACGCAAAATGCCGGAGTGGCAGGTTTATGACGGACTGCACACACTGCTGGGTGCGCCGATCGACGACTTCACTCTACCGGAACACTATACCCGCAAGCGAATTCGCGCCATGGGTCGCGTATCGCTGATGTCCACCCGCGCAACAGAGCTGGCGCTTGAGCAGGCCGGGCTGATTGGCGATCGGGTACTGACTAACGGTGAAACCGGGATCGCTTATGGTTCATCAACCGGTAGTACCGGTCCAGTGAGCGAGTTCGCGACCATGCTGACCGAGAAGCATACTAATAACATCACCGGCACGACCTACGTGCAAATGATGCCGCACACCACTGCCGTTAACACTGGATTATTTTTTGGTCTTCGGGGGCGAGTCATTCCGACATCCAGCGCCTGCACATCCGGTAGCCAGGCAATTGGTTACGCATGGGAAGCCATTCGGCACGGTTATCAAACAGTGATGGTCGCCGGCGGTGCAGAAGAACTGTGCCCTTCCGAAGCCGCCGTGTTTGATACACTGTTCGCTACTAGCCAGCGCAACGACGAGCCGAAAACCACCCCCTCCCCGTTCGATGAAAAACGCGATGGTCTGGTCATCGGAGAAGGCGCAGGTACGCTGGTGCTGGAAGAGCTGGAACACGCTAAAGCGCGCGGAGCAACGATTTATGGTGAAATCGTTAGCTTTGCCACTAACTGCGATGCTGCCCATATCACCCAGCCACAGCGCGAAACAATGCAGATTTGCATGGAAAAATCGCTAAATATGGCCGGTATTAGCGCCCGCGATATCGGATATATTTCAGCTCACGGTACCGCAACCGATCGCGGTGATATTGCAGAAAGTCAGGCAACTGCTGCAATTTATGGTGATAATGCGCCGCTATCCTCGCTTAAAAGCTATTTTGGACATACCCTTGGCGCTTGTGGCGCACTAGAGGCCTGGATGAGTCTGCAAATGATGCGAGAAGGCTGGTTTGCGCCTACGCTAAATTTGAGTCAGCCAGATGCTAATTGTGGAGCGCTGGATTACATTATGGGTAAAGCCCGCAAGATTGATTGCGAATTTTTGCAGAGCAATAACTTTGCGTTTGGCGGCATAAATACTTCTATCATCATTAAACGTTGGCCCTGATATGTACCGGATCGTTCTTGGGAAAGTTTCTGTTTTAAGCGCTGGCACACTGCCTGCCGCACTGCGTGAGCAGGCCCCGCAAGGCGCTCGTCGTGCGCGCTGGCTGGCAGGTCGCGTACTGCTTTCCCATACTCTTTCGCCATTACCGGACATCATCTACAGCGAGCAAGGAAAACCGGCCTTTTCCGCCGACACACCGCTGTGGTTCAATCTCAGCCACAGCGGTGATGATATTGCCCTGCTGCTCAGCGACGAAGGGGAAGTCGGCTGTGATATTGAAGTCGTTCGCCCGCGCGATAACTGGCAGACGCTGGCAAATACGGTGTTCAGTCTCAGGGAACATGCCGAAGTTGAGGCCGAACACCCGGAGCAACAGCTGGCGGCGTTCTGGCGCATCTGGACGCGTAAAGAAGCTATCGTGAAACAGCGTGGCGGCAGCGCCTGGCAAATTGTCAGCGTCGACAGCACCGCGCTAACCTCCTCACTCTCAGTCAGCCAGTGCCAGCTCGATACCCTGAGCCTGGCGGTGTGTACCCCCACGCCGTTTACTCTGACCGCCGACGCCGTGCAGCGTCTGGAAGCCTTAGCGTAAATTTTCCGGGAAGTTTTCCGGCAATTCACTCGCCGCACAGGCAATAACGCTGTCATTATTCGCCCCACAGTCACGCACGAAGGTGATGGTCGCAAACTCGTCAATCACCTCAGTTGGATATGCCGGACCCGCATCGCGATATGACATCATCAGCGGAATATGGTCATTCTGGAAACAGACCGTTTTTTGCGGATTGTTAATCACCCAGCGTGGGAAAAAGATGGTGCCGTGAAAGAGTTTGTCGCCCAGATTTACGATCAGGCTGACGTCGGTCCCGGTCGGTTCGGTCCATGAAATTTTATAAACACTCTCGCCAACCCGCACAATGTACGCCCGCTGATCTTTCACCCAACGATTCCCCACAATGCCGCTGTGAATACGGTAATCCAGAGTGGTGTCGTTTTTCACGTAGATCTCGTAATTCCAGCCATTATCGTAGGTATAGACCAGATGTTTGCCGACAAAGCCGCTCAAATCATGTTTATCAAAAGTGCTCATATTCGTTCTCCTCTTACTTGATGCGAGGATCTTACCGCTTCAAAAATTGGATGAATAACGCTATGTTTACATCATATTCATTCAATTTTTAGATGAGTTATGCACAAGACAACGCTGGAGCAATGGGCCCTACTGGAGAAAGTGGTGGAGCTGGGCAGCTTTGCTAAAGCTGCGGAAGAGACCAACCGTAGCCAGTCTTCGGTGAGCTATAATCTGGCGATACTGCAGGAGCGGCTTGGCGTGACGCTGCTGACGCCGGAAGGTCGCAGGGCGGTATTAACCCCTGCGGGGGAGCTACTGCTGGGCCAGGTCAAACCGTTACTGAAGGCCTTTTTATGGGTGGAAACCCGGGCAGCAACGTTGCAAAACGGCACGCGAACGCGGCTGGATTTCATGGTAGATAGCATCTTCCCACGCAAACGCCTGTTCGCGATCCTCAAGCAGTTTCAGCAGGCGTGGCCGCAGACGCAGGTACGTTTGACCGAAGTGCTGGAGAATGCTGACGATCGACTGGCAGCGCATGCCGATGCGGACGTGATGGTCCTGACCCGACGCCAGGATATCACCGGCCGCGGCGAATGGCTGATGAATATTGACTTCGTGGCCGTTGCCCACCGCGATCACCCGCTCTGCATGCTGGATGCGCCGCTGGATGAAGACGCGTTACGCGCGTGGCCGCTGATTCGCATTGCCGATCGCGACAACCCGCAGCAAGCGGTGCGCGATGCCTGGACCTTCTCGACCATTGATGCCGCGATTGAGGCGGTGATGCATCAGGTCGGTTATGGCTGGTTGCCTGAGGAGCGAATTCAGCAGCAGCTTGAGCAGGGGCTATTACGACTGCTGCCGTTAAGCCATGGCGCTCGCCGTGCCACCCCGCTGCATCTGATCGTCAAAGACACGCTCGCGCCGCTGGATGAACAGGTAACAACCCTGCTGCGTTTATTGCGAGAACATTAACCTTTTCCCCGGATGCCGGACGTGTGTTACAAAATACGCTATTCCCCTTACTCCCTGTGCGCCCACGCGCCACATGAAAGGTTAATTGCAGATGCAACGAGTCACCATTACCCTCGATGACGATTTACTGGAAACGCTCGACAGCCTGAGCCAGCGCCGTGGCTATAACAACCGTTCCGAAGCGATCCGCGATATTCTGCGCGGCGCACTGGCGCAGGAAACCACCCAGGAGCACGGCACTCAGGGATTCGCAGTGCTCTCGTATGTTTATGAGCATGAGAAGCGTGACCTGGCGAGCCGTATAGTTTCCACCCAACATCACCACCACGATTTATCAGTCGCCACGCTGCACGTGCACATCAACCATGACGACTGTCTGGAAATCGCTGTGCTAAAAGGTGACATGGGCGATGTGCAGCATTTTGCCGATGACGTGATTTCCCAGCGCGGCGTGCGCCACGGTCATCTGCAGTGCCTGCCGAAAGAAGAGTAATTGCTTGTTTTGTTGCCCGGCCTACATTCGTTCCCGTTTGTAGGCCGGGTAAGGCGCAGCCGCCTTCCGGCAATAATATTTACGCCATCGTGCCAATCGTCTTTCTGAAACGCAGCAGCGCTATCACGAAGAACGTACTGCCAATCGCCAGCAGCGTCAGGAACTGCGGCCAGACAATATTAAATCCTGCGCCGCGGTAAAGAATCGCCTGCGCAAGGCTAACAAAATGGGTAGTCGGCATCGTCAGCATAATGTCCTGCACCGCCTGCGGCATGCTTTCACGCGGTGTAGAGCCGCCGGAGAGCATCTGTAACGGCAGCAGTACCAGAATCATCAGCAGCCCCAGTTGTGGCATGGAGCGCGCCAGCGTGCCCATAAAAATGCCGATTGACGTGGTGGCGAACAGGCTCAGCGCCACTCCCAGCATAAACAGCGGTATCGAGCCTTCAATCGGTACGCCAAGCACACCTTTTACCATCAGCATCAGCGACAGACCGGAAACCACCAGCACCACCAGCCCCATCGACCAGATTTTTGCCATCATGATTTCAAACGGCGTCACCGGCATCACCAGCAGGTGCTCAATGGTCCCGTGCTCACGCTCGCGAATCAGCGCCGACCCGGTAAGCACAATCGCCAGCATGGTGATGTTGTTGATAATCGCCATCACCGCGCCAAAGCGGGCGGGTTCCAGATTAGGGTTAAAGCGCATACGCATTTCCAACGCCACCGGCAGCTCGCTGTTATCGCGGTAACGCGACACAAAGCTGTTCACCTCGCCACTGATGATATTCTGGATATAGCTGTTGCCGGTAAAGGCCTGGCTCATCCGCGTGGCATCGACGTTAACCTGAATATCCGGCTGCCGCCCGGCCAGTACATCGCGCTGAAAATCAGGCGGAATGTTCACAGCGAAGGTATAGCGCCCGGCATCCAGCCCGGCATCCATCTCATCGGCAGTAATCATCTCCGGCGGTAAAAACCACGGACGATAAAAACTGTTCACAATGCGATTCGACAACTGCGACTGGTCCATATCGGCAATGGCAATCGGCGCCAGGTGCAGCGACCCTGGCAGAACGGTCGCAGAAGAGTAAACCGAGACCGTGAAGGCGAAGACGATCAGCGTCAGCATCGCTTTGTCACCCAGCAGGCTGCGTAACTCTTTGATGCCGAGGTTATAAATATTCCGTAATCGGCGCATCACCCCTCCTGTTTTTTCAGCAGTAATACGCTCAGACCAATGACCACTGGAATGGCTACCGCCAGCGGAATAAACAGCGGCCAGAGATCGGTCAGATCCAGCGCTTTAGAGAACGTCCCGCGCGCGATGGTCAGAAAATGGCTGGTCGGGTAAATTTCGCCAATCCACCGTCCCGGCCCTTCCAGCGAGGCGACCGGGTCGATCATCCCGGAAAACTGCGTCGCCGGGATCAGCGTAATAATCGCCGTACCAAAAATGGCGGCGATCTGACTTTTCATAAACGTGGAAATTAACAATCCCAGCCCGGTGGCAATGGTGACGTACAGCAGCGCGGCCAGCGTCAGGGTCACAAAACTCCCCTTATGCGGGACGCCGAATACAAACACCGACAGCGCGCACAGCAGCAGGAAGTTCAGCATGCCCAGCACGATGTAAGGCAACTGTTTGCCGAGTAAAAACTCGCTGCGGGTAGTGGGCGTCACGTACAGGTTGATTATCGACCCCAGCTCTTTCTCACGCACCACGCTCAGAGCGCTGAGCATGGAGGGGATCATCATCAACAGCAGCGGGATCACCGCCGGAACAATCGCTGGCAGGCTTTTCACATCCGGGTTGTAACGATAGCGAGTTTCAATGGTCATCAATCCGTTTTGCCCGCTGGTATTTGGCTGACGCGCCATCACATCCTGCAGCCAGGTCTGGTGCATCGCCTGCACGTAGCCTCTGACCGTTTCCGCACGGCTCGGCATTGCGCCATCGACCCAGACGCCAATCTTCACCGGCATTCCACGCGCGATATCGCGGCCAAAATTTGGCGGGATCTCTATGGCTACCGCGACTTCGCCCGAGCGCATCCGTTTGTCCAGCTCGTCATAACTGGTGAGCGGCGGCTGCTCGATAAAATAGCGCGATCCCGCCAGATTCAGCGTCCACGCCTGGCTGCTGACTGTCTGGTCACGATCGAGCACCGAAAAACGCAGGTTTTCCACATCCATGCTGATGCCGTAGCCCATGATCAGCATCAGGATCACCGTGCCCATCAGCGCCAGCGTTGAACGTACCGGGTCACGTCGCAGCTCCAGCGCTTCGCGGCGGCTGTAGCTGAACAAGCGCCGCAGGCTAAATCCCTGGTGCGGCGGTTGACTGTTTTCATGCACTGCCGGGACATTGGCTGGCGGTAACTGAGCCTCCGGCGCCGGACCTGCCGCTTCCTGTAACCAGGAGATAAACGCTTCTTCCAGACTGGCGGCACCACGCTGTTTCACCAGCTCCTGCGGCGTACCGCTGGCCAGGACTTTTCCGGCGTGCATCAGCGACATGCGGTCGCAGCGCTCCGCCTCGTTCATAAAATGGGTGGAGATAAAAATGGTCACTTTATCCTGACGCGACAGATCGACCATCAGTTGCCAGAACATGTCTCTCGCCACCGGATCGACCCCGGAGGTTGGTTCATCGAGAATGAGCATCTCCGGGCGATGGATCACCGCCACCGCCAGCGACAGGCGTTGACGGATCCCCAACGGCAGCGCGCCGGGCAACGCGTCTTCGACATCGGTCAGCGAAAAGCGCTCACTCATCTCTTGTACCCGCCCCGGGATTTCTGCTTCGGGGATATGGAACAACCGCGCGTGTAGCTCGAGGTTTTGCCGTACGGTCAGCTCGCTGTAGAGCGAAAACGCCTGCGACATATAGCCTACCCGGCGACGGGTATCGATATTCTTCGGGTCAACCGCTTGCCCAAACAGCCACGCCTCACCTTCACTTGCGGGTAGCAGCCCGGTGAGCATTTTCATGGTAGTGGATTTACCGCAGCCGTTGGAGCCGAGAAAACCGAAGATTTCCCCGCGCGGAATACGAAAGTTAACGTGGTCAACGGCCACGAACTTGCCGAAGCGCATGGTCAGATCTTTCGCCTCGATGGCAATATCTTCCTGCTCAGCGTGATACGGCGGGATCACCACTGGCTTATGCGCCTGGCGCTGAGCTTCGGGTAACAGCGCGATAAACGCCTGCTCCAGCGTGTCGGAGTTGGTTTTTTCGCGTAGCTGCTGCGCGCTCCCGGTGGCCAGCACCTCCCCGGCGTTCATCGCCACCAGCCAGTCAAAGCGCTCGGCTTCTTCCATGTAGGCGGTCGCAACCAGCACGCTCATGTTGGTCTGCCGTTGGCGAATGCTGTTAATCAGATCCCAGAACTGGGCGCGGGACAGCGGGTCTACCCCGGTGGTAGGTTCATCGAGAATTAACAGTTCCGGGTCATGGATCAACGCGCAGCACAGCCCCAGCTTTTGCTTCATCCCACCCGAGAGTTTCCCGGCCGGACGATCGCGAAACGGCGCCAGTCCGGTGCTGTTCAGCAGCTCGGTAATCCGCGCTTCGCGCTCCGCTTTGTCATGGCCAAACAGCCGGGCAAAGAAATCGACGTTCTCATACACCGACAGCGTGTGGTACAGGTTTTTCCCCAACCCCTGCGGCATCCAGGCAATGCGCGGGCAGACATCCCGGCGATGTTTCGGGTCGCGCATATCGCCGCCCAGCACCATCACGTTACCGTGTTCAATGACTCGCGCGCCGGAGATGAGCGACAGCAGGCTTGATTTTCCGACGCCATCCGGGCCAATCAGCCCCACCATACAGCGGGCGGGGATATCCAGCGTGATATTGTTCAGCGCTACCGTTTTCCCGTAATGCTGACTCACGCCGTCAAGGTGCGCCACGGGAGGAACAGGAACCAGCGCCAGATGCGTCATTGCGGCAACCTCACCATCAGGTCGTCAGGCCAGGCTCGATTTTCATCGATACGCACCCACGCCATGCCCGGCAGACCGGTTTTCACGTACTCGAGATGCTGCTGCAACAGCTCTGGCGGGATACGCGCTTTAACGCGGAACATCAGCTTCAGCCGCTCATCGCTGGTTTCGACCGTTTTCGGTGTGAACTGCGCGACGCTTGCCACAAAGCTGATGGTCGCCGGAACACGCAGATCCGGTGCGGCATCCAGCACCAGGCGCGCTTCGCCGCCAATCTTCAGTAAGCCAGCCTGTTCGGTAGGCAAGAAGAACGTCATGTAGACATCGCTGAGATCGACCATATTCAGGACGCGCCCACCCGCAGAAAGCACCTCACCCGGCTCAGCAACGCGGTACTGCACGCGACCATCGCGCGGGGCTTTCAGCTCGCTGTCATCAATATCAGCCGCAATACGACGTTCGGTGGCCTGCGCGGCTTCTACGCGGGTTTGCGCCTGAATGATGCTGGTGCGAGCGGCTTCAATTGCGGCTTTTGCCGCTGAGACCTGCGCCTTTGCGGATTCCAGCGCCGCACGTGCGCTTTCTGCCGCGGCCCGATCGTCATCCAGTTGTTGCTCAGACACGGCCCCACGCTGGGATAGCGAACGGGAACGCACGTGGCGTTTAGAAACCGACTGCAGCTCCGCCTCGCGCTGTTTTACTACCGACTGCGCGGCGCGCATTTCACTTTGCCGCTGTTCCAGCAGCGCTCGCGCCGCCGCCACCGCGCTTTCGGCCTCTTTGATTTGCGCGATCGCTTCCAGCCGCTGCTCCTGCAGCACGCGAGTATCCATTTTCGCCAACACCTCGCCCTGACGAACGAACTGCCCTTCCGACACAAGGATCGTGTCAATTCGCCCGGCAATCTTGGTAGCAATATCCACTTCGGTGGCTTCAATTCTGCCGTTGCTGGCTGCGAACCCCTCCGGTATTCCGGCAGGACGGAGCATCCACCATGCTATCGCGGCCACCACGACCAGGATGCCCGCCCCCCACCACATCACATGACGCTTAAACTTATCCATATTCGACCCGCCGTAATCCCTGTTATCAAACGATGCGTGTCACAAAGCCCACTGAACAGCTATTCAGCGGGAGATTCCATCCGGGATGAGAAGGAATAAGAAACCATGGCCAGAGAGCGGGCAGGCGCTAAGGCAACCTGCGCCGCGCAGGAAGTGAATGACGAAAATGCTGTGAAATCGGGTAGTAATGTTGTCATCATCAGCGTTCCTGGCCGGAAATGAAACACGCATACTCATAACTGCTATCTATTGAATACTAACACCTGGATTCAATATGTCTATTCGGTTGTAGTTTCCACTTCAGCCCTATCGCGCTCTGGCACAGGGAATATTTCGTATATCAACGATTGATAAACATTCACAACTATAAACATAATCAATAATTAGACATCGCTATAATAGTGGCTCATTTACCGATCTCGTTATGGCGAGGCTCCTGTACAAATACAAGTTACCGCCCTGCTGGTATCGAGAGAGGCCACTCAGGGAAATACAGGCATCCATCGAATCAAGGTGTTGCCAAGGTAACTTCTGACGATTTCACCATCGGGCAGATACGTTGTTCAGTGCTAAAACCAGGACGTAGGGATCCGCCTGCGCTAACCCTGTCTTGTTCGCCCCTATGAGAGATTTTTATAGGGAATTACACCATGTCATCTATGCCACTCTGCGCCGCCCATCATCCTATGCCGGATTTCAATGGCGATGCTATCGCGCAATATATGCGCACCGATTTTATTACCCTGCCGGATCATCTCAGCGTGAACGGCGCTCGTGAATACTTTGTCTCCCAGCTCACAACGGATGATATTCCAGGCCAGGTCTTTGTTGTGGCTGGAAAAGCGCTGCGCGGAGTGTTATCCATCAAGCGCTTATTGCAGGAAAAAGATACATCGTTGAGCATCAACCATCTTACGGACAGTTGTTTGTTTCATGTAAAGCCTGATGATGAACGGGCACAGGTCGTTGCCAAGTTAACCGAACGCGAACTCGATCTGGTGGCTGTCGTTGAGAAAGGTGAGCTGGTCGGTTGTCTGATGGAAAAAGAGATCGCTCATCTACAGGAAGATGATGTTACCGAAGATGTTCAGCTTCAGGGGGCAACGTTGCCGCTGGAAAAACCCTACCTGGAGATTAGCCCGTGGACATTGTGGAAAAAACGTTCTGTCTGGCTCCTGCTGCTTTTTGTCGCAGAAGCCTATACCAGCAGCGTTCTTCAACATTTTGAAGAGGCGCTGGAATCTGCTATTGCACTGGCCTTTTTTATTCCACTATTAATTGGTACTGGCGGCAACAGCGGTACGCAGATCACCTCAACGCTGGTACGTTCAATGGCGCTCGGAGAAGTACGGCTGCGCGATATGGGTCGGGTGATCCGCAAAGAAGTTTCAACTTCGCTGCTGATCGCCCTGACGCTGGGTCTGGCAGGCTGCTTGCGCGCGTGGATGATGGGTATCGGAGTGGAAATCACGCTAATCGTTAGCCTGACGCTGGTTTGCATTACGTTGTGGAGCGCCGTGGTGTCATCAGTGATCCCCATGGTGCTCAAGCGTATCGGCATTGATCCCGCCGTGGTTTCGGCCCCGTTTATCGCCACGCTTATCGACGGTACCGGGTTGATTATCTACTTTAAAATCGCCCAGTATTTTCTTGGTCTGAACTAATGATAACGCCCGGCAGCCCAGGTTGTCGGGCACCACGGTCAGGCAGGTGTCAAATCCTGCGCGCATGCCCAGGCGCTCGACCACGCCCACTGGAAGTTATAGCCGCCCAGCCAGCCGGTGACGTCCATGACTTCGCCGATAAAGTAGAGTCCCGGCACTTTGCGCGCTTCCATCGTGCGCGATGACAGCTCGTTGGTATCGACGCCGCCCAACGTGACTTCAGCGGTACGATACCCTTCCGTACCGTTCGGCTGCACCCGCCACTCGGTCAGCGTCTCAACCAGCATTTGCTGATCGCGTACATTAAGCTGCTTCAGCGAGACATCGGGGATTTGCCCTAACTGCTGTAAACATTCCACCAGACGCTTTGGCAACTGCATTGCCAGGGTGTTCTTTAAGCTTTGATTAGGATGTGCGCTACGTTGGTCATCGAGGAAGCTCGCGAGGTCAACATCCGGCAACAAATTAATGCTGACAAATTCACCTGGCTGCCAAAAACTGGAAATTTGCAGCACGGCCGGACCAGAAAGCCCGCGGTGCGTAAAGAGGAGGTTTTCACGAAATACGGTGCCGTCCTCGGCGGTGATAACGGAAGAAACGGATACGCCAGAGAGCACCTGAAGCTGCTCCAGTAGCGGCTTATGTAAGGTGAAAGGCACCAGACCTGCGCGCGTAGGCAAAACGTTCAGGCCGAACTGTTCCGCAATTTTATAACCAAACGGCGTCGCGCCCAGACCCGGCATAGAGAGACCACCGGAGGCAATAACCAGCTTTTTCGTGCCGACACTCATCCCATTCAATTCCAGGATAAAATCGTCACCATCTCGCTCAACGCTCAGGATTTCGCTACGTAACCGCATAGTTACGTTACCTTTTTCACACTCATCCACCAGCATATCGACAATTTGCTGGGCGGAATCATCGCAGAAAAGCTGGCCTAGCGTTTTTTCATGCCAGGCAATACCGTGCTTACCCACCAGATCGATAAAATCCCACTGTGTATAACGCGCCAGCGCCGATTTGCAAAAATGCGGGTTTTGGCTCAAATACGCAGCCGGCTCGACATAAAGATTGGTAAAGTTGCAGCGGCCCCCGCCAGACATGAGAATCTTGCGCCCGGGCTTTTTACCATTATCAATTAGCAGTACGCGACTACCTGCTTGTCCTGCCTGCGCGGCACAAAACATACCCGCTGCGCCAGCGCCTATAATAACGGTATCAAACCTTTCCACGTTGCGATCCTCTCTAAAAAGCGGGAGTGAATTGTAAAGATTCCTCAGTGGTCGCACCAGCACCAAACTACCGATAAAGGGTATTTATCTGAAATATATAGGATAATTCTTTAGTGGTGTAAAACAAAGCAGGAGACAAATCAAAAAAACTCTATATTTCACTTTGCCCGCGCCGCCAAAGTCACTGATAATGCGCCGCGTTCATGTCCTCAAAATGGCGTAACGTCCTATGCTACATTTGTTTGCTGGCCTGGATTTACATACCGGGCTTTTACTATTGCTTGCTCTGGCTTTCGTGCTGTTCTACGAAGCAATTAATGGCTTCCATGATACAGCCAATGCTGTCGCAACTGTGATCTATACCCGTGCAATGCGTTCGCAATTGGCGGTGGTCATGGCTGCGGTGTTCAACTTCTTTGGTGTTTTGCTGGGTGGTCTCAGCGTGGCGTATGCCATCGTGCATATGTTACCAACGGATCTGCTGCTTAATATGGGATCGTCACATGGCCTCGCCATGGTGTTCTCCATGTTGCTGGCGGCAATTATCTGGAACCTGGGTACCTGGTACTTTGGTCTGCCTGCATCCAGCTCCCACACGCTGATTGGCGCCATTATCGGTATTGGTTTAACCAATGCGCTGATGAACGGCACCTCGGTGGTGGATGCACTTAACATCCCGAAAGTTATCGGTATTTTTGCCTCGCTTATCATCTCACCTATTGTCGGTCTGGTGGTTGCAGGTGGTCTTATTTTCATTCTGCGTCGCTACTGGAGCGGTACGAAAAAACGTGCCCGTATCCACCTGACGCCGGCAGAACGTGAAAAGAAAGACGGAAAGAAAAAGCCGCCGTTCTGGACGCGTATTGCACTGATCCTCTCCGCTATCGGCGTGGCGTTCTCTCACGGCGCGAACGATGGTCAGAAAGGCATTGGTCTGGTGATGCTAGTGCTGATTGGCGTAGCGCCAGCAGGTTTCGTGGTGAATATGAATGCTTCCGGTTACGAAATTACCCGTACCCGCGATGCAATCAATAACGTCGAAGTCTTCTTCCAGCAGCGCCCTGACCTGCTTAAACAGGCCACAGGCGTAGACCAGCTGATTCCGTCCCCGACGGACGCGGCACCAGCGACGCCGACCGAGTTCCATTGCCACCCGGCGAATACCATCAACGCGCTGGAACGTGCGAAAGGTATGCTGGCGAATCTGGAAACCTACGACAAGTTAAGCGTGGAACAGCGTGGTCAGTTGCGCCGTATTATGCTGTGCATCTCTGATACCACCGATAAAGTGGTTAAGCTGCCTGGCGTAAGCGCTGACGATCAGCGTCTGCTGAAGAAACTGAAATCTGACATGCTGAGCACCATTGAGTACGCGCCTATCTGGATCATTATGGCCGTCGCACTGGCGCTGGGTATTGGTACGATGATTGGCTGGCGTCGCGTGGCAACCACCATCGGTGAGAAAATCGGTAAGAAAGGCATGACCTATGCCCAGGGGATGTCGGCGCAGATGACCGCCGCAGTCTCTATCGGTCTTGCCAGCTACACCGGTATGCCCGTTTCCACCACACACGTTCTCTCCTCTTCCGTTGCGGGAACGATGGTTGTTGATGGCGGCGGTTTGCAGCGTAAAACGGTGACCAGCATTCTGATGGCCTGGGTCTTCACCCTGCCAGCAGCAATTCTTCTTTCCGGCGGGCTGTACTGGCTCTCCCTGAAGCTTATCTAAGCGAATGCGCGGTAAAAAAGCGGGTCAGGAAACTGGCCCGCTTTTTTTGTATCTGTCGTTGGAATCAGTGCCAGATAATCAGCGCAACCATGCTGATTAGCACCAGGCCGCATAGCGCGCTGGTGAGAATGAACTGACCGCGAACCCGCTCACAGCGGCGAATAAATTCATCATCATGATGATCGCGGTAACGCTGAGCGTAGATATACCACACCAGACGCATCTGCTTGTTCGGTTGCCCATGCGAGGTAAAAAAGCCCCCTCCATCTACATACTGGTAAAGCAATGGATCGCAACCACGAAGTACTACTAGCAGTGCGCGTAGCGAAGAAAAATAGCGCGCCATATTAACAATGCAAACGACACATAAAGCCCAGAACAATGCAATGGTGCTTATCATACCCCCTCCCCGGCGACCCGCCCACGGAACTCCTTTCCGGGACTACCGCTCCCCGATACCCTGCCAAACCATTCAGTGAAGAGTACTGAAGAAACCGTTCGTATTAGTATCACGCATTCGAACGCCCCTCTAGATAGTGTAGGAGATTAGTTAATTTTTTTGCCAGAAGGTTAATCGCTATCAATGCAATTAACTAAAAAATTTGTTTAACTGCTTGGCAAGCAAGGCGGATTGACGGATTATTCTGGTCGCTATAATGTAAGGATAGTCCTTATATGGTACGTTTTTACGACTGGGCTAGCCCCGCGCACAAGGTTCGCAGGACGCGGATGACGCGGCGGCAGAGAAACGCCAGCAGGCTAGTCATCGACAACTTATGGAAGGAGTAACACTATGGCTTATAAACACATTCTTATCGCGGTTGATCTTTCTCCGGAAAGCAAAGTTCTGGTTGAAAAAGCGGTCTCTATGGCGCGGCCTTACAATGCTAAAGTTTCCCTTATCCACGTTGACGTAAACTATTCCGACCTGTACACCGGCCTTATCGACGTGAATCTGGGCGACATGCAGAAACGCATTTCTGAAGAAACCCACCACGCGTTAACCGAGCTGTCCACCAACGCAGGCTACCCAATCACCGAAACCCTGAGCGGTAGCGGCGACCTGGGTCAGGTTCTGGTTGATGCCATCAAAAAATACGACATGGACCTGGTCGTTTGTGGTCACCACCAGGATTTCTGGAGCAAACTGATGTCCTCCGCGCGCCAACTGATCAACACCGTCCACGTCGACATGTTGATTGTTCCGCTGCGTGACGACGAAGAAGCATAAAATGCTTGCCGCCGGGAAATAGCCCGGCCTGCTGCAAGTAGTTAAGCCTGTAAACGCCCGCTGTGCGGGCGTTTTTGTTTTTATCATTCGGACACAATTAGTACATCAATCCAACAAACAAATCATAATTAGTGTGATCAACTAATTGGATCGAAAACCATCTCTATAATACTCTACTCTCGCGGCTAATAGCCGCAGTCTATAACAAAATAAGACTTTTTCGGCGCGTTTAAGCATACGCGTTCATACTTTTCGGGATGGCTTTGAAAGGCGATGGAATATGAATAAAACTGCACCTACGGGCTTGCTGCAGCAACCTCGTCCGTTCTTCATGATCTTCTTTGTAGAATTATGGGAACGATTTGGCTATTACGGCGTTCAGGGCATCCTGGCGGTATTCTTTGTTAAGCAGCTAGGATTTTCACAGGAACAGGCATTTGTCACCTTTGGTGCCTTTGCTGCGCTGGTCTACGGCCTGATCTCGATCGGCGGCTACGTCGGCGACCACCTGTTAGGCACCAAGCGCACGCTGGTTCTCGGTGCCATTGTGCTGGCAATCGGCTACTTCATGACCGGGATGTCGCTGCTCAAGCCCGATCTGATCTTTATTGCTTTGGGTACCATTGCCGTCGGTAACGGGCTGTTTAAAGCCAACCCGGCAAGCCTGTTGTCAAAATGCTATCCACCAAAAGACGCCCGTCTGGACGGTGCTTTCACCCTGTTTTATATGTCGATTAACATCGGTTCGTTGCTGTCGCTGTCGCTGGCGCCGGTGATTGCCGATAAGTTTGGCTACGCGGTGACCTACAACCTGTGCGGAGCCGGGCTTATCGTCGCGCTGCTGGTCTACTTTGCCTGCCGTGGGATGGTAAAAAATATCGGTTCTGAGCCAGACCATAAGCCGCTGAATTTCCGTAATCTGCTGTACGTGCTGGCCGGTACGGTAGTGATGGTATTTGTCTGCGCCTGGCTGATGCACAACGTGCAGATTGCCAACCTGGTGCTGATCGTCTTGTCGATTGCCGTGACTATCATCTTCTTCCGTCAGGCATTCAAACTGGATAAAACCGGGCGCAACAAGATGTTCGTGGCCTTCATCCTGATGCTGGAAGCGGTTGTGTTCTACGTGCTGTACGCGCAGATGCCGACATCGCTGAACTTCTTTGCTATCAATAACGTGCACCATGAAATTCTCGGTTTCGCCATTAACCCAGTGAGCTTCCAGGCGCTGAACCCGTTCTGGGTGGTGTTGGCAAGTCCGGTATTGGCCGCGATCTATACCCGTCTGGGAAACAAAGGCAAAGACCTGACTATGCCGATGAAATTTACGCTCGGTATGTTCCTGTGCTCGTTGGGCTTCCTGACGGCCGCAGCTGCCGGGATGTGGTTTGCGGATGCGCAGGGGCTGACGTCGCCGTGGTTTATCGTGCTGGTATATCTGTTCCAGAGCCTGGGTGAACTGCTGATTAGTGCCCTGGGACTGGCGATGGTCGCCGCTCTCGTGCCGCAGCACCTGATGGGCTTTATTCTCGGGATGTGGTTCCTGACGCAAGCCGCCGCCTTCCTGATGGGCGGGTATGTCGCCACGTTTACTGCCGTACCGGAGAACATCACCGACCCGCTGCAAACGCTGCCTATTTACACCAACGTCTTCAGCAAGATAGGCCTGGTCACCCTGGCTGTCACGGTGGTGATGGCGATTATGGTGCCCTGGCTGAACCGAATGATTAATACGCCAGATAGCAGTAAATAAGCTTTTTTTAACATTAACCGCGAGGCACATCGCGGTTTTTTTTGCCTTTTAAGTCCTGCATTGTAAGAGCGTATTTTATACAAACAGGTCATCATGAATGGACATGACCATGAACGATATTGCGTTGATTAAGACTTCGGTCTTATCACGCCAACGGAAAGCGCTTCTCACCGAGGATAAGCACCGGGCATTTTCAATCGCTACCCTTTGCGCGCGTTAATCCACTCCTGAACTTCGACCACAAAAGTGTCCGGCGCTTTGCGGTACATTTTGCGCGCCAAATCCAGAATCGTATGCTGACCGAGCGCTTCTTCCATTCGCTGCTGAGCCATATCCATTACCGAGCGCACACCACAAATGCCTTCACAGGCCCACTCCGGCGGATGCTCCTCAAATACCGCCAGCCGCTGGCGAATCTCACGACACTCAAAGATGCGCTTATCGCCATCAATGGCATTCACCACGTCCAGCACCGTAATGTGTTCAGCAGGTTTAGCCAACTGGAAACCGCCGCCCTTTCCCTCAATGCTGCGCACCAGGCCCGCTTTCGACAAACGGGTGAAAATTTTCGCCAGGTAATCGTACGGCACGCTTTGCAGCTCGGCAATTTCCCGCACGCTCATATCCCGCGCGTCGCCCTTGCTGTCGACCATACACATCAGGCTATGAATGCCGTACTCAACCCCAGAACTGTAAAATGCCATTCTCTTATCTCAGCCAAAATGAATCTGAGTTAATTGTAGCTTTTTCGTCTCATTCATTCCAGACAGCAGCACAACCCATATTTATATAAAAACTTTAATCATATATTTATCAAATAGATAATCAAACACCCTACGACATCAGGACAAAAAGGATCCTGATCGCATTGCAATTCTTAACTACGACAAATAAAATCCGAGTAAATTATTCGTAGTCACCAGAGAGAACCCCCCAATGCGTAAACGAATTCTGATCGTGGGCGCCGGCTTTGCCGGTATGTGGGCAGCATTAAGCGCCGCACGACTGGCGGATAAACATCAGCAGGCCATTGATATTACAGTAATTGCACCACAGCCAGAGCTGCGTGTCCGCCCACGCTTTTATGAACGCGCCGTACAAACCCTGGTCGCCCCGCTGCAACCCTTGTTTGACGTTACCGGCGTCAACTTCCTGCAAGGTCACGTCGAGCAGATCATCCCGGACTCTAAAGAGGTGAGCTGGAAAGATGCCAACGGTGAAATTCATCTGCGCCGCTACGACCGCCTGGTACTCGCCAGCGGGAGTCACGTTAACCGCGACGCCGTTGTCGGTGCAGCCGAGCATGCGTTTGACCTCGACCAGCTCGAGAGCGCCACTGCACTGGAGCAGCACATTACAGACCTGGCATTACAGCCGGAAAGTGAGACTCGCAATACGGTGGTGGTCTGTGGCGGCGGCTTTACCGGGATTGAGATGGCGCTGGAATTGCCTGGTCGTCTGCGTGAGATTCTGGGTGCCGATGCTAAGACCAGAGTGGTCGTAGTTGAACGCGGTGCTCAGCCTGCCGGGCGCTGGAGCCAGGAATTACGCGACGTAATAATCGAAGCCTCCACTGAACTGGGCATCGAATGGTTGGTAAATGCAGAAGTAGAAAGCGTGGACGCCGGCGGCGTAACGCTGAAAGATGGGCAGGTTATTGCCTCTCAAACAGTTATCTGGACCGTCGGCGTGCAGGCCAATAACCTGACAGCACAGATTAACGCCCCGCGCGATCGACAGGGCCGCCTGCATGTGAATGCCAATCTGCAGGTCGTGGGTCATGATGATATCTACGCCACTGGCGATGTGGCCTACGCCGCCACCGATGACAAAGGCAACCATGCGTTAATGACCTGCCAGCACGCTATTTTGTTGGGTAAATTTGCCGGTAATAACGCCGCTGCAAGCCTGCTGGGTGTAGAACCTTCACCGTACCGTCAGGAGATGTACGTCACCTGTCTGGATCTCGGCGCGTGGGGCGCGGTGTATACCGAAGGATGGGATCAGCAGGTCAAACTCACTCGCGCAGAAGCGAAGAAACTGAAAGTCTCGATTGTCAGTGAACTGATTTATCCGCCGAAAGCGGAAAGAGCCGTCGCATTTGAGATGGCTGACCCATACGCACCGTTTGTCTAACCTCCAGTAAACATAGTCTTCCTGACGGACAATCACTCTGTCAGGAAGTCGCCAGTGCCATACAACCTCCCCAGCAATGCCCCATCAGTTATATACATGCTTCTTTATCAATTATTCCCCTCAATTTTAATCACGCATAAAGACGCATTAAAAAAGCAAACGCGCAAATAAACGCATTAATGAATCGATTAACAATCGTACACACCACAAATGCGATCCTTTACGCAAAACACAAGAAATATAAGCAACCAACTGAATTAAAAGAATTTAAAATGTATCCTGTGATTAGCATCGCAAAAATCAACGATCTTCGTAGGCAATGCGTTTTTCTGCGCATAGATTATAAACACGCAAAAAACCGCATCAACATGTAAACAATATGCTGCGGGCATCGAATGTCAAATACCCAGGCAGCTGCTGTCAGTCAATCGTGAAAAGTGGGAGAACGTAAATGGATCAAGCAACAAAGTGGTTGGATCTTTCCGGTAAAGTCGTGGTCGTGACGGGTGGCAGTATGGGCCTGGGTGAAAAAATGGTTGAGAATCTCTACGCCAACGGTGCAACCGTGGTTTATGCCGATTTATCACCCAATAAAAACTTCAGCCAGTTCGACGACATCATCTTCATCAAATGCGATGTGACCAAAAAAACAGAAGTTGAGCAGCTCACGGCCTCAGTGGTAAAGAGGTTTGGTCATATAGACGGTTTAGTCAACAATGCGGGTGTCAGCCGTCCACGCCTGTTAGTCGATGTATTTAAGGAAAAACCAGAATATGAACTGAGCGAAGATGATTTCGACTTTATGGTCAACGTTAACCAGAAAGCTGTTTTTCTGGTATCGCAGTCCATTGGGCGCCAGATGGTCGAACAAGAATCCGGCGTCATTATCAATATGACTTCTGAAGCTGGTGTTCAGGGTTCACGCGGGCAGAGCTGCTATTCCGCAACGAAAGCCGCCGTTAACGCCTTCACATTTTCATGGGCGAAAGAGTTGGGCCCCCACAATGTGCGCGTTGTTAGCGTTGAGCCAGCCATCAATGTACCAACGCCAATGAACAGCGAAGCCAATTTCCGGGCGCTGGCTTACACACGAGGAACCGATCCAAATCATGTTCATAAAGACTATAAAGGCATTATTCCTCTTGGTCGTCCGGGGAAACTTGAAGAGATTGCCGACCTGATCTCTTTCCTGGTTTCCGATCATTCTTCTTATATCACCGGGTCCGTAATCAATATTACCGGCGGTAAATCGCATCATTAATCACTCATCAATATAAGAATGGAGCCGACCATGGGGAACAGTCGAATTGCCAATAGCCCTGCGTTAGCAAAAATTAGAAAGTTTGGTGGAGTTATGAGCGGCATGGTTATGCCGAATCTGGGAGCGTTTGTGGGATGGGGTTTAATGGCCGCCATCTTTATCCCTAATGGCTGGTTCCCTAATGAAAAATTAGGTGAAATGGTTGGCCCAATCCTGAATTACCTTTTTCCATTACTGATTGGCTATACCGCAGGATATAACATCCACGGTCAACGTGGAGGGGTCATTGCTGCATTCGCGACAATGGGCGTTATCGTCGGGTCAGAAATCACGATGATCAGTGGGGCGATGGTCATGGGGCCACTCTCTTCCTGGCTGTTGAAGAAATTTGACCAAAAAGTGCAGGACAAAATTAAGCCGGGATTTGAAATGTTCGTCAATAATTTCAGTCTCGGAATTATTGGCCTGATATGCGCTATTTTCGCCTATATGACCGTTGGGCCGGTTATCCGCCTGCTGATTGTCATTATCACGTCAGGGGTAAACTGGTGTACCAGCAATAATTTACTCCCTTTACTGTCAGTGTTTATGGCGCCCGCTCAGGTTCTGTTCCTGAATAATGTGGTTAACCACGGCATTCTCGCACCAATTGGTTTCGCCCAGGTTCCCGAACTGGGTAAATCAATCATGTTCCTGGTAGATACCAATAATGGCCCACTGCTCGGAACATTAATGGCGATAGCCCTGTTTGGACGTGGACGCGCGAAGAAAACAGCACCGATGGCGATGTTTATTGCAGGTATAGCGGGGATCGGTGAAGTCTATTTTCCGTTTGTGCTGGCAAATCCATTACTGGTATTCGCCACAATGGGAGGACTTGCCGTCTCCTTATTCTTACAAGTCATCATGGAAGGCGGGTTGATCGGCGTTGCATCTCCAGGCAGTTTAATCGCTATCGCCATGATGACGCCGAAAAGCGCCATCGTTGCCAATCTGGTGTCCATCAGCGCAGGATTTATCGTGTCATGCGCGCTGGGCTGGTTAATACTTAAAATCAGCCCCGGTTCAGAAGATGATGATGAAAGCCCAGTGACTGTCGGCGGGCGTCAGGTTAAATCTGTGGCTGATTTTGTCCCAGGCTTATCCAATACCAGCGTAAAAAAGGTGCAACGTATATTGGTCGCATGTGATTCCGGGATGGGTTCTAGCGCAATGGGCGCTTCTGTTCTACGTAAACGACTACAAGAAGAAGGGCTCGGCTATATTAAGGTTATTAACGATTCAGCAAACCGAGTGGGTAGAGACTACGATATGGTAATTACTTTATCTGGGCTCCTTGAGCGCGCAAAATTAAGCTGTGAAAACACCGATACTGTGTTTATGACCGTTAATAACTTTATTAAGTTGAGTGATTATGACGAAACAGTTGCGTTTATAAAATCGCATAATCATGAAAACCATGAAGAGGTGCCAGCATGAGTGACATCTTTATCCCCGAGAACATTATTCTTAATGCACATGCCAACGATAAATTTGAAGCTATAACCCTTACTGGAAATATTCTGAAAATGAATGGCTATGTGACAGATAAATACGTTCAGAGAATGAAACTCAGAGAGGAGATTGTTTCAACTTATTTAGGCAATGGTTTAGCAATACCACATGGTACGGATGGTTCAGATTGCGAAATCATTAAGTCAGGCATTTCTTTAGTACAGTTTCCTGACGGTATAGACTTTGGTGATGGAAATACTGCCTATATAACCATAGGTATCGCGGGTAAAGAAGGCGAACATATGGACTTGTTAAATAAAATCGCCTTAATTTGCATTGAAGAAAAGAATGTTCAGGCATTACGAACCGCTAACTCTATAGAATATATTTTACAAGTGCTAAACATCTAAGATATACTCATTATTCTCTGAATAAAATGAGTCATTACGATGAAAGCGGCAAGACAAGATATTATTCTTCAAATACTTGAGAAAGAGAAAAAGATTGTTGTCAGTAAATTAAGTGAGCGTCTTAAGGTTTCTGAGGACACCATAAGACGCGACTTAAATGAGCTTGCGAATCAAGGAGTAATTCATCGTGTTCATAGTGGCGCAATACGCGTCGGGCCTGCCATCACTGAGTTTAATGTCCGGCAGGATCTGAACACCAATGAGAAAGTAAAGCTGGCAAAGAAAGCCGTACATTTAATTAAAGAAAATAGCGTCATTTTAATTGACGGAGGAACAACTAACTACGAACTCATAAAGCTAATACCCAAAGATTTAAAATGCACTGTTGTTTCTAATAACATCCCTATTCTGCATTTATTAAGTGATTACAAGAATGTAGAGGTTATAGGATTAGGGGGCAGGCTTTATAAAAACTCTTTGGTTTTAATTGGTGCTGAAACTATTCGCGAATTAAATGCTATTCGCCCGGATATATACTTTATGGGTGTTGCGCATGTTGACAGTGAAGTCGGTGTAACTATTCCCGATCTGGATGAGTGTTATACCAAACAAAAAATGGCTGAAGTCTCTAATGAAGTTGCCATTCTTGTAACCGAAGAAAAACTTGAGACCAGATCTAATTTCGTGGTGTCCTCACTCAAGGATATAAATCATATATTCACGAGCAAGGATATCTAATAATATGAGGAGTTATAATGAAACGCGTATTAATTATAGGCGCTGGCCGCCTTGGTAAAGGTTTTGTGGGCGAAACATTTGACAATGCTGGCTGGGATATAACATTTCTGGATAAAGACCAAAGAGTTATTGATGAACTGAACCGTGAAAACAAATATACCGTTCAGGTTTTTCGTACTGATGACATCATTTTACACGAGATCACCAACTTTAATGCTTTTTTGACCGATGACAACTATTCTGTCATGAATGACTTTCTTGAGTCGTCTGTCATTATGTGTCCACTTTATCCAGAGGATTTTGCAGAATCCGCTCAGTATCTTGGCAAATGTTTTGAGCATCAATATCATATTGACCCAAACAAAAAAATGTCATTAATTTGCCTGACAAATAAAAATCATATTATTAAAGATATTGAAGGCTGGTACCGTGACGCAATCCCATCTGCTGAAGCGCGTCAATGGTTCGACACCCACGTAGCGATCCGCGACTCAATTGTCAGACGCTCCACCGATGCCAAAACGCACTACGCAACCCAGATAGACAGCACCGCCGTTGCCTCATTGATCATTCAAACTCCTCTTTATAACGACATCAGTGGTGTGGAATGGCTAGAGCCACGCGAACATCTGGAAATGCTTAAAGACATCAAAGTATTTTCCATCAATGGCCCTCACGCTACTACCGCCTGGTATGGACATCTGAAAGGTTACAAAACCATTCCTGATGCCTCAGCCGATCCTCAGGTTTCAGATTTGGCCAATGCGGTACACGATGTCACAATTACTGCGGTAATGACCGAATACCCACAAATCACGCGTGAAGCATTAAAAGATCTGGAGTACTTACCTAAAGCTAAAAACGAACTCCCGGATTCGATTCATCGTGTCGCCTATGATCCTATTCGGAAATTGGCTTATCAGGATCGCTTAATGGGTGTCGTGCAACTTTGTCTTAAACACGACCTCGATTACACCCCCCTCACAAAAGCGATCGCTTGCGGCCTTGCTTATTATGCCGAAGACGATCAAGCCTCTGTCAAACTGCAACAGAAAATGCAACGAATGGGATTGCTGACTACCGCTGCCGAAATCATTGGCTTACCTAAAAATCACCCCGTGACGCTTAATGTTGCACAGCAATATTTAGCGCTGGATGCTGAAAATTTAATTCCAACGACACAGTGTTAATTATGATGCCTGATGCCAATTGCAATGCTCGTTTCATCATAAAAAATGAGCATGGTCTACATGCTCGTCCAGGAGCAAACTTGGTTGCGACATTAAAACCCTTTAAATGTGAAGTTAAGATCGCAAATCTTGCAAGAAGTGATAAATACGTAAATGCAAAGAGTCTAATGGCTCTCATGTCCCTGGGTATAAAAAAAGGCCATGAAGTCAATATCGTATTCCTGGGTGAAGATGCCCAAATTGCATTACAAAAACTTAGCGCCGAAATCGAAAATGGTTTAGGTGAATAAGCTAATATCATTGGCGCTTATTTTTAAATAAGCGCCAACATCCGAAGATTTGGGAGCATTATGATGACCACCACCCATGATCGAGTTAAGTGGAAAGGCTATTCAGGAGTCCCCGCGTAAATATCAAACCGATGCCCTTTCGTAACTACCGCGTTCGGCGTGGCGACATTCGCCAGCGGCGGTGCGTAATCCGGGCGCTTCACTACCACACGTTTAGTGGCTAGCTGACGCGCAGGCTCCAGCAGCCCATCCGCATCCAGGTCCGGCCCCACCAACGACTGAAACACCCGCATCTCTTTTTTCACCAGCGCGCTTTTCTGCTTATGCGGGAACATCGGGTCGAGGTACACCACCTGCGGACGCGGGGTGATATCGGTTAACGCCGCCAGGCTTGAGGCGTGGATCAGTTGTAAACGCTCCTGCAGCCACGGACCGATTTCCGGGTCAGCATACCCTCGCGCCAGGCCATCATCCAACAGCGCCGCCACGACCGGGTTACGTTCCAGCATTCGCACGCGGCAGCCTACTGAGGCCAGCACAAACGCATCGCGCCCCAGCCCTGCAGTCGCATCAACCACATCCGGCAGGTAATCGCCTTTAATGCCAACCGCCTTCGCCACCGCTTCGCCGCGACCACCGCCAAATTTCCGCCGATGAGCCATCGCACCGCCAACGAAATCCACGAAGATACCGCCGAGTTTGGGCTCATCACGTTTGCGCAGTTCCAGATGTTCCGGTGTCATCACCAGCGCCATCAGGTTATCTTCATCGTGCGTAAGATTCCAGCGGGCGGCAAGAACAGATAAGGCGCCGTCTCCGGCGCCTGTTTCATCGACTAAGCAGATTTTCACGTGAATAATCAGCCTTTAATCCCGTAATGCTCCAGCATTGCATCCAGTTGCGGCTCACGGCCACGGAAGCGCTTGAACAGTTCCATCGGCTCTTCAGAACCACCACGGGTGAGAATGTTATCGAGGAACGATTGTCCGGTTTGACGGTTGAAAATCCCTTCATCTTCAAAGCGAGAGAATGCATCCGCCGCCAGCACGTCGGCCCACAGGTAGCTGTAGTAACCCGCCGCATAGCCACCAGCAAAAATATGGCTGAAGGCATGCGGGAAGCGGCCCCACGTTGGGCCCGGCACCACGGCGACCTGCTTTTTAATTTCCGCCAGCGTTTCGAGGATTTTCGCCCCTTGCTGTGGGTTAAACTCCGCATGCAGACGGAAATCAAACAGACCAAACTCCAGTTGACGCAGAATAAACAGCGCCGCCTGGTAATTTTTCGCCGCCAGCATTTTATCCAGCAACTCCTTGGGCAGCGGCTCACCGGTCTCAAAGTGACCAGAGATAAATGCCAGCGCTTCGGGCTCCCAGCACCAGTTTTCCATAAACTGGCTCGGCAGTTCGACCGCATCCCACGGCACGCCGTTGATACCTGAAACACCGGCGGTTTCGATACGGGTCAGCATATGGTGCAGACCGTGGCCGAACTCGTGGAACAGGGTGATCACTTCATCGTGGGTAAACAGCGCGGGTTTGCCGTTCACCGGGCGGTTAAAGTTACAGGTCAGGTAGGCAACAGGCTTTTGCAGCGTACCGTCGGCTTTACGCATCTGGCCGACGCAGTCGTCCATCCACGCCCCGCCACGTTTATGTTCACGGGCATACAGGTCAAGATAGAAACTGCCGCGCAGTTCGTTGTTTTCGTCATACAGTTCGAAGAAACGTACTTCCGGGTGCCAGACGTCAACATCAGTGCGCTCTTTAGCGGTAATGCCGTAAATACGTTTAACCACTTCAAACAGGCCGTTAACGGCTTTGTTTTCCGGGAAGTATGGACGCAGCTGCTCGTCGCTGATGCTATAGAGGTGCTGTTTTTGTTTCTCGCTGTAGTAAGCGATATCCCACGGCTGCAGCTCATCGACACCAAATTCCGCTTTCGCGAAGGCGCGCAGTTGAGCCAGCTCTTTCTCGCCCTGAGGACGGGCACGTTTCGCCAGGTCCGTCAGGAAGTCGAGTACCTGCTGCGGGTTTTCCGCCATTTTGGTGGACAGAGATTTAAAAGCGTAGCTTTCAAAGCCCAGCAGCTGTGCCAGCTCGTGGCGCAGCGCGAGGATCTCTTCCATTATCGGGCTGTTGTCCCATTTACCAGCGTTTGGCCCCTGGTCAGACGCGCGAGTGGAGTAAGCGCGATACATCTCCTCACGCAGCCCCTGGTTATCACAGTAGGTCATCACCGGCAGGTAGCTTGGGATATCCAGCGTTAACAGGTAGCCTTTCTGCTGTTTAGCATCAGCCTGGGCTTTTGCAGCCGCCAGCGCGCTTTCCGGCATGCCGGAGAGTTCCGCTTCATCAGTCACCAGCTTAGTCCAGCCCATCGTGGCATCGAGGACGTTATTGCTGTAGAGATTGCCCAGCTCAGACAGGCGGGTGGCAATCTCACCATAGCGCAGCTGTTTTTCCTTCGGCAGACCAATACCAGAAAGCTCAAAATCGCGCAGCGCGTTATCGACCGCTTTTTTCTGTGCGGTGTTCAGGGTAGCGTAATGATCGCCGTCACGCAGGTCGCGGTACGCTTTGTACAGACCTTCATGTTGCCCAACCCAGGTGCTGTATTCAGACAGCAGCGGCAGCGTTTGTTCGTAGGCTTCGCGCAATTCCGGGCTGTTTTTCACCGAGTTCAGGTGGCTAACCGGAGAGAAAATACGCCCCAGCACATCGTCAACTTCCGCCAACGGCTGGCAAAGATTTTCCCAGGTGTACGGCGCGCCCTGCGCAACCACTCGCTCAACGTTTTCGCGGCAATCGTTCAGCGCCTTAGTCACGGCAGGCACAACGTGCTCAGGCTGAATTTTAGAAAACGGCGGCAGTTCGAAGGGGGTCAGCAATGGATTGGTCATTAGCGCGGTCCTGTTGAAAAGAGTGAATGAAGCGCGTATCCGGCGCTGTGCATATTAATTTGTACAATGGGGTTAAGTGTAGAGGATTTCAATGCCAGGCGTTGCGCTTTCGCGGCAGTGACGACTTTTCTGTATACTGTGGCGATACGCTTTATTTTCGCCCGATATTGCGCTGTTTTCGGGCCTACGTTTATAACCTGGAACACGTTTACCCATGCTGAGTTATCGCCACAGTTATCACGCTGGCAACCACGCCGACGTCCTTAAACACACCGTCCAGAGCCTGATCATCGAATCGCTTAAAGAGAAAGAAAAACCGTTTCTCTATCTGGATACCCATGCTGGCGCAGGCCGTTATCAGCTGAGCAGTGAGCATGCCGAACGTACCGGTGAATATCTGGAAGGGATCGCCCGTATCTGGCAGCAGGACGATTTGCCTGCCGAACTGGAACCCTACATTGGCGTGGTGAAGCACTTCAACCGTAGCGGCCAACTGCGCTATTACCCCGGCTCTCCGTTAATTGCTCGCCAGCTGCTGCGAGAACAGGACAGCCTGCAATTAACGGAACTGCACCCGAGCGACTTTCCTTTGCTGCGCGGCGAATTCCAGAAAGATGAGCGCGCACGCGTGGCCAAAGCCGATGGTTATCAGCAGCTAAAAGCAAAATTACCGCCGGTTTCCCGTCGCGGGCTGATCCTTATCGATCCCCCCTACGAAATCAAAAGCGACTATCAGGCGGTGGTGACCGGTATTAACGAAGGCTATAAGCGTTTCGCAACCGGCACCTATGCGCTGTGGTATCCGGTAGTTCTGCGCCAGCAAATCAAACGCATGATCCACGACCTGGAAGACACCGGTATCCGCAAAATTCTGCAGATTGAGCTGGCGGTGCGCCCGGACAGCGATCAGCGCGGCATGACGGCGTCCGGTATGATTGTAATAAACCCGCCGTGGAAGCTGGAGCAGCAGATGAACAGTGTCCTGCCGTGGTTGCACAGCAAACTGGTTCCGGCAGGAACCGGTCATACGTCGGTAAGCTGGATCGTGCCGGAGTAATCGCAGTCATCGGTGGAACCTTTTAATTTCAGGTATACAATCGCGAATATTTTGGCGGATGGCGTAACGCTTCTCCGCCCTACAATGAACATGAAGGAGCGGTCATGACCAAGCACTATGATTACATCGCTATTGGCGGCGGCAGCGGCGGTATTGCCTCCATTAACCGTGCAGCAATGTACGGCCAGAAATGCGCGCTGATTGAAGCCAAAGAGCTAGGCGGCACCTGCGTTAACGTTGGCTGCGTACCGAAAAAAGTGATGTGGCATGCCGCACAGGTCCGCGAAGCAATCCACATGTACGGGCCGGATTACGGTTTCGACACCACCATCAATAAGTTCGATTGGGATAAACTGATCGCCACGCGTACCGCTTATATTGATCGCATTCATACCTCGTACGACAACGTGCTGGGCAAAAATAATGTCGATGTGATTAAAGGCTTTGCCCGCTTTGTCGATGCCAAAACCATTGAAG
This sequence comes from Citrobacter sp. 21OH12SH02A-Citro, assembly GCF_027919895.1. Taxonomy (NCBI): domain Bacteria; kingdom Pseudomonadati; phylum Pseudomonadota; class Gammaproteobacteria; order Enterobacterales; family Enterobacteriaceae; genus Citrobacter; species Citrobacter sp. 21OH12SH02A-Citro. The sequence goes on along the minus strand of NZ_CP114801.1, from coordinate 243,083 downwards.
TGAACGGTGAAACCATTACTGCCGATCATATTTTGATTGCTACCGGTGGTCGCCCGAGCCATCCAAGCATTCCGGGTGTGGAATACGGTATCGACTCCGACGGTTTCTTTGAGCTGCCCGCGCTGCCAAAACGTGTGGCCGTAGTTGGCGCAGGCTACATCGCCGTTGAACTGGCGGGCGTAATTAACGGTCTGGGTGCACAAACGCATCTGTTCGTGCGTAAACACGCGCCGCTGCGCAGCTTCGACCCGATGATCGTCGACACGCTGGTTGAGGTGATGAACGCCGAAGGCCCGACTCTGCATACTCACGCAATTCCAAAAGCGGTCGTTAAAAACGCTGATGGTAGCCTGACCTTGCAACTGGAAGATGGTCGTAGCGAAACGGTAGATTGCCTGATTTGGGCGATCGGTCGTGAACCTGCCACCGACAACTTCAACCTGGCGGTTACTGGCGTGAAAACCAACGAAAAAGGGTACATCATCGTTGATAAATTCCAGAACACCAGCGTGCCGGGTATTTATGCCGTCGGCGATAACACCGGGGCCGTTGAGCTGACGCCGGTTGCCGTTGCCGCGGGCCGTCGTCTGTCCGAGCGTCTGTTTAACAACAAGCCGGACGAGCATCTGGACTACAGCAACATCCCGACCGTGGTCTTCAGCCATCCGCCTATTGGTACCGTGGGCCTGACCGAGCAGCAGGCTCGCGAACAGCACGGCGATGATCAGGTGAAAGTGTATAAATCATCGTTTACCGCGATGTATACCGCTGTCACCACCCACCGTCAGCCGTGCCGCATGAAGCTGGTTTGCGTCGGTCCGGAAGAGAAGATTGTCGGTATTCACGGCATTGGTTTTGGGATGGATGAAATGCTGCAAGGCTTCGCGGTCGCTCTGAAAATGGGTGCAACCAAGAAAGACTTTGATAACACCGTTGCCATTCACCCAACGGCATCTGAAGAGTTCGTGACCATGCGTTAATCGCGCTTCAGGAATGTTAAAGGGCAAAGAGGGGTTAGCTCTTTGCCCTTAGTTACGTTTCCGCTATCAGTTCAGCAGTTGCAGCAGATAGCGGATCAGCTCCAGCAACGCGATTAACGCTCCCAGAACGATGATTGCTTTATCAATCACCCGTTTTCTCCATCAGATGGAGTGAGAATGCATCCGCTTACTCATCCATTGCCTGTCACGGCGCATGTCCCAGTGTTAGATGATGGAACTCTCACTCCGGCCAGAGCATCGGCCAACGGCACCACCCGTACAGCCGATCAGGACTTAGAAAGCGTTTAGCGCGCGTCCGGAATGAAAATGCTTCAGAGCTAACTGGATAAGTATACAGTTGTTTTAATCAAAACAACCAGCGTATTCTTGCAATACTACCGGTAAGGTAATACGATTGAAGCGTTAGATGATGGAACTCTCACTCCGGCCAGAACCACCAACTCGGGCTGAAGCGTAAAAAAACCGACGCGAAGTCGGTTTTTTTACGTCCGAATCTGGACCACAGAGAAATTATTTACCCTGCATATACGGTGTATATACCCCATTAAGGCTTTCGAGGAATGCCACGATATCGTCGATATCTTCCTGAGGCAGTTCTTTACCCACCTGATAACGCAGCATCAGTTTTACCGCGCCGTCGAGCGTAGGCACATCACCGCGATGGAAATAGGGCGCAGTCAGCGCAACGTTACGCAATCCAGGGACTTTCTGACGCAGCTTGTCACGTAATTCATTGGTGACGTTCATGCGGCCAATATCTGCGGCAGTGACCTCGCCGAAATTAAAGTCCTTTTTCAGCCCCAATGGCTCAAATGAACGTCCGCCTAAAATAATACCGCCATGACAGGTCGCGCACTTATTATCTTTAAACAACTGATAGCCATGTTTTTGCTGAGCGGTTAAGGCCGCTTCATCACCACGCAGCCATTTATCAAACGGCGAATTTGGCGTAATCAGCGTTTTCTCAAACTCAGCAATCGCATCGGTAATATTATCCCCACTAAATCCCTGCGGATAAACGGCAATGAACTCTTGCTTAAGTTGCGGATCCTTATCCAGTTTCTGGATAATTTCATCCCAGGATTTAGACGCCATTTCGATAGGGTTCAACGGTGGACCACCGGCCTGCGCCTGCAGTGTTGGCGCACGACCATCCCAGAATTGTTCAACGTTAAAGACCGAGTTAAATACCGTTGGCGCATTGATAGGGCCAACCGCGCCGCCGACACCGATTGACGTTTTCCGGCCATCCACGCCGCCCGCATTCAGGGCGTGACAGTGCGCGCAAGAAATCGTGCTGTCGCCGGAAATACGCGGGTCATGGTAAAGCGTAAAACCAAGCGCTACTTTGCGGGCATCGGTCGGGATACTTTCCGGTATCGGCTGTACAGGTTCATTACGATGCTGCGTGGCAGTATCGTTACTGGCGTAGTACTGCTCACGCTGTTTCGCAATCCAGCCCAGGATCTCTGCTCGCTCCGTATCGCTTACCTTGCCAGCCCAGTGCAGTGCGGTATAACGCGTCGGCGGCATGGTCTCGTACTGCATCACCCACTCAATTTTATTCAGATCGCTTTGCGAAACGGGTTTATCCGCGACCAGCGCCGCACGAACGGCCTCCAGATTGAATGATTTGTATCCCAGTTGAATATCGTAATTCATCAACTGCTTAGCGACGGGAAAAGAAGAATAGAAAGGTAATTCAGCCGAAGGAGTGTGACAATAATCGCATCCTTTTTCACGTAAGAACCCTAGTACTTTATTATTTTCTTCCAGCGTAGAGGCCTGAACATCAGCCTGTTTACTCCGTTGATTATCGTGATACCACACATAACCGGATAATCCAAAATAACAAATCGCGACGCCAGCTATGGCAATCACGGTAAGACGGGTAATGATTTTCATTATTTTACCCTCACCGTTGTGAGTTATTGTGACCCAGAAAATTAGAATAATTAATAGACAGTCTTTGTCAGACCTGACCATCATAGGAAATGAGGGGATTACTATTTTGATAAGTATCAAGCAATTACATGGAGGAGAACTATCGATAGAATAGCCTGTGCCTATTATAGAGTTAAACGTTACCAGGTTGTGTTCACACCTCGTTGCAATCGAATGTTCTGAAAATGGAATATCCTCAGGTTGTGCAGAATTCGGAATTCTGCATTATTTTCATTGGGATAGATTTATTTTTTGGATATTGCGCAGCACTAAAATGTGATCGACCGCACGCTTTACTCACCAGATACCGAAGCGAATGTCTACGCTTAATTGACGAGCGGGCAATAGCCTTAATCTTTCAACGTCCATCGGAGGTCTTTCGCATTATGCTCAACCAGAAACTACCCCACGCCCCTTCTGAAGAAATGACGATCGACATCGATCTGCTTTATGAAATGGATCCGTGCGAGTTAAAGCTGGATGAAATGATTGAGGCGGAGCCTGAACCAGAGATGATTGAAGGGTTACCCGCCTCAGATGCGTTAACTCCCGCCGATCGTTACCTCGAGCTGTTCGAACACGTTCAGTCGTCGAAACTGTTTGCCGATAGCAAAACCTTCCCCGACTGTGCGCCGAAAATGGATCCGCTGGATATTTTGATCCGCTATCGCAAGGTTAAACGCCACCGCGACTTTGATCTGCGACGCTTCGTCGAGAACCACTTCTGGCTCCCGGAAACGCCCTCCAGTGAATATGTTTCTGACCCGGCAAATTCGCTGAAAGAGCATATCGATCAACTGTGGCCAGTGCTGACGCGCGAACCACAGGACCACATTCCCTGGTCCTCGCTGCTGGCGTTACCGCAGTCATATATTGTGCCCGGCGGGCGTTTTAGTGAAACCTACTACTGGGATTCCTACTTCACCATGCTGGGTCTGGCGGAGAGCGGTCGCGAAGATCTGCTGAAATGTATGGCGGATAACTTTGCCTGGATGATTGAAAACTATGGTCATATCCCGAACGGTAACCGTACTTACTACCTGAGTCGCTCGCAGCCGCCGGTCTTTGCGCTGATGGTCGAACTGTTTGAAGAGGATGGCGTACGCGGCGCGCGTCGTTACCTTGATCATCTAAAAATGGAGTACGCGTTCTGGATGGATGGCGCAGATTCCCTGGTACTCAACCAGGCCTACCGTCACGTGATCAGAATGTCGGACGGCTCCCTGCTCAACCGCTATTGGGACGATCGTGATACGCCGCGCGATGAGTCGTGGCTTGAAGACGTCGAGACCGCCAAGCATTCGGGTCGCCCACCCAATGAAGTGTATCGGGATTTGCGCGCGGGCGCGGCCTCCGGCTGGGATTACTCCTCGCGCTGGCTACGCGATGTAGGCCGTCTTGCCAGCATACGCACCACTCAGTTCATCCCTATTGACCTGAACGCGTTCCTCTACAAGCTGGAGAGCACTATCGCCAATATTTCCGCACTGAAAGGCGACAAAGACACTGAAGCGCAGTTTCGCCAGAAAGCCAATGACCGCCGCGATGCGGTGAATCGCTATCTTTGGGACGATGAAAACGGCTGCTATCGCGATTACGACTGGCGGCGCGAACAAATGGCTCTGTTCTCTGCCGCCAGTATTGTGCCGCTGTATGTCGGCATGGCAACGCATGAACAAGCCGACCGACTTGCCAATGCGGTCCGCAGTCGCCTGCTTACCCCCGGAGGGATTTTAGCCACGGAGCATGAAACGGGTGAGCAATGGGATAAACCCAACGGCTGGGCGCCGCTGCAGTGGATGGCGATCCAGGGTTTCAAACTTTACGGCGACGACCATCTCGGGGATGAAATTGCCCGTAACTGGTTGAAAACGGTGAATCTCTTTTATCAGGAACACCACAAGCTTATCGAAAAATACCACATCGCCGACGCCGCGCCGCGCGAAGGCGGCGGCGGGGAATACCCGTTGCAGGACGGCTTTGGCTGGACCAATGGCGTGGTGCGCCGACTCATCGGTCTGTATGGCGAACCCTAGCAGCTGACGGTCTGAATTATCAGACCGTCAGTTAATCGCATCGTACAGTTCGGCGTGAATTTTTTGCCATTTCTTGTTCTCTGGGCTTGGCTGCGCGCGAACGCGTAGCTCGGCCTGTTCAAGGTCATACTGCTGACGCGCGACAACCGCCGGCACCGAGCAAAAACTTTGCAGATAGCTTTTATGCAGCGATGTGAGTGACGCCCCATTCGCCATCGCATGGCTGACCGTGGTCATAAACTGCCGACATGGCTTACTCTCACTCATCTGCGAAGGGTAACGCAGCAGCAGCCTCAACACCTCGGTATTGCCTGCCGAGAATGCCTGCTCCGTCCACGCCAGCTTCCAGTCCATCCCGCCCTGCAGGAAAAGTGACGTCACACGGGTGTCGTTGCGCTCGATAGCCGCGCGCATGTTAAAGGCATCCCAGGTGATACCCATTCGGGTCACCGACTCCCGCGCACCAGGGGCATCACGCCGTGGCTCCTCCTGCACGATTTCAACAGATTGCCCGGAAGACGCTTGTGGCGCTGGCGAAATGAATAACCAGAACGCGCCCAGCGAAATCACCAGCACCATCACACCGACCGCTACCCACAACATGCCTGAAATCAGCTGTTCACGTTCTTCCGCCGTGCGCCTGGCCCGTTTCTCCGGCGGATCGATACTGTCTGCGATTTCCTGTTTATCGCCCCCTGCCTGCTCGTATTTTTGCTTTGCGTTTTCCCAAAACTGGCGAACCGTCGCCTCATCGGACGCCAGATACGACGCAGGATTAATGCGCGTACGCCGTTCTTCAAATGCCCGCTGCACAGGGTGAGTAATCTGTCGGTACTGGCAATCCAGCAACAGCAGTTGTACTGAGGTTAGCGGCTGCTGCGCGATAACGCAGTTACGGGCCAGGCGGCAGTCATCCAGGAACATCCTCAGCGTGATACGTGGCTCAACAAACGACATGAGCACCGAGGTGTCGTTAAAAATCTCGCTAAAATGCCGAACGAATAACTTCTTATCGACAACCATCAGCGCCAGTTCACTAAACATCATGCCGTCCAGCGCATCCCGACTTTCCCCCAGCTTTAACCAGCGACGCAGACGTTCACCGCCAAAGTGCTGTTTCAGGAAGCTGTTGAGCGGATGTTGATCCGGCCATACCCGCGCAATCAGCGATTTGAGGGTTAATTCTATTGCGCGAAGCTGACGCTGCGCCCGCATCTGCGCATCCGGCTCTGCACGTTCAATCTCGGTTGGATACTTCAGGAGGGGCTGTTGCTGGCGTAACTGTTCCAGAGAAGCGACAAAGCGCAGCGCAGAAATCAGCTGGTTTTCACTGACGTCCTGGCCATTTTCATATTGCGGCACGCTCTGCTGAAGATGGCGTAGCCGCAACGTGAACTGACTCAATTGCGCATCATTCATCTGCAACCGCCTGGCGACAACGCCCCAACCTCCCAGATTCAATCGCGCCTGGTCAAGCTGCTCGAGAAACCAGCGTGGATCTTTACCCTCTGCGACGCGCACGCCAAGCATCAGCAAAATTTCTACCGAGGCTTGCCGGATTATCCCCAAACAATGTTCGAATGGTGTACATGTCGCCTGTAACGCGCTATTGGTCATTATCTTCCCTAAAAGGACCCAAAAAGTGCGGCCTCACAATGGTGTGTAGTTATCTTTTTTAAATGCAGCGCTGTGCCGCCACAGACTAAAACACATTCATATAGCAAATAAATATGTTTTACAGTGACTTCCGCACAATCATTGAAAATTATTCTGGAGATAAGCCTGTGCCTGTACTGAAAACCTCGCGTTTGATCTGCCGCCCGCTCACACATGACGACTGGGCGTTTTTCTTAACGCTACAGCAGAACGCAGATGTGATGCGCTTTGTCGCTGACTCGCGTACCGAAGAGGAGATACGGACAGTCTTTGACTCCCGCTTGCCTGAATGGTCTCCCGGCAGTCCACACTGGCTGTGCCTGGTCCTGTGCGATAAGGCATCGGGCGTACCGCTTGGGGTAACCGGATATATTCAGGATAGAAATGAATGTGCCGAGGTCGGCTTTCTGCTCACTCCCGAGGCGCAGGGCAAAGGTTATGGCGCTGAATCCCTGCATGCCGTTTGCGATTATGCGTTTACCGCCGGAGGACTACGCCGACTGACGGCCTGCGTCACCGCAGGAAACGATGCCTCACGGCGTCTACTGGAAAAGGTCGGGTTCATTCTCGAAGGCACGCTGCGAGAAAGCTACTGGCTACATCAAACCTGGCATGATGACTGGATTTTCGGCCTGTTAAAAAATGAATATCAGCCGCCCAAGCCATCAGGCGTTTTGCTGTAAAAAATGGCTGGATGGCGGCTGGCGTAACGGGGTGTGTTTCTTAAAATAGGTCTTTTTGTACAGAGATTATTATGCCGCTGCATTCGACGCATTTCACGCCCGCCTGTATCGCATTTATTAAGCAATGGCAGGGCCTGTCGCTAGAAAAGTATCAGGACAAAAAGGGGATCTGGGTCATTGGCTACGGGCACGAAATCACCGCAGATGAATCCTTTGATGCCCCAATTATGCTGATGCAGGCCGAAACATTGCTGCTCGCGGATATAAATATCTGCGAGGCATTCATCCATAAGGAAATGCCGCAAATACAAGATCGGTTTCAACAGGAAGCGTTAATTGCATGGATGCTCAGCGTGGGGATTAGCCAGTTTTGCAGTGCTGAATTCTGGCCGGGGGCTATTTCACAGCCAGAAACAGTCTGACTGTGAAATATTTTCCCATTATAGGGTGTCGTTTAGCATCATTGCCGCCTGCGTACGGTTTTTTACCTCCAGGCGCTGATACAGCGATTCAAGATGGGCTTTTACCGTTCCGGTGCTGATATTTAATAATCGACCAATTTGTTTATTAGATTCTCCGGCGGCCAGCATCGTCAGAATCTCCCGCTGACGCGCGCTGAGCAATCTGATATTTTGCCCGCCACATTCGGTCGCTGTGATGCAATCTCTGGGGATAAACATCATACCTATCGCGACGCTATTGAGTGCCAGCGTGAAGGTTTCCGCATCAGAATCGCGCGGAACAATGGCCAGCACGTTTAATTGCGTGACTTCCTGTAGCCATTTTTTACGGCAGTCCGTTGCGGTTACCAGCACTTTTACCTTCGCAAAGCGCTCTGCTATCTGTTGCAGCAAGCTACGGCAGAACTCAGCGTCAAAATCTCCATCCAGCATTACCAGTGCATCAGGATTGTCTTCCAGCGTCCGCCAAAGATCATCTGCCTGACTGACACCCTGAACATTCACTCCTGGAATACGCTCTTGCAAAATTACATTCATTCCATGAATAAATATTGACTGCCTGTCAAACATTATTAACTGCATTATTTATCTCCGTCTGAATAAGATATTAGCCTTAACACGCGGAAGGGTATTATCCGAGGGGCAAAATATGAAGTCACCATTTGGCGGAGGCCATTTTACCGATAGACGGAGAAGAAAGAAGCAGACGTTATAAATAATTACAGCTGAAACCAAAGAATCACACAAAGGATCAAAATCGGGGTCAAATATTCAGAAAATCCTTAATATTTGATGTTCAAACCTGGATTACTAATATTAATAATTCGGAGTTTATATTCTTAGCTAAAAATAAGAAACTCACGATAACAGACAAATATGTTACAAAACAAAATATCGCATTAAATGATCATTCGGGCATGAGAATGGGAAGGTGATCATGGTTTCTGATGCAACAAATCCACTCCCGAAGAAGAATGAACTCTTCAGAACGTTTATCCCCCCTCTCTTTCAGCACCGCTGATCGCAGTATCAGATTCCAAATAATACCGGCAAACGCCACCAGCTATATTTTGATTTCTGATGGCGCGCCAGTTTTCTATTGCTCAAAAGGCTAAGTTAGAGGCGGTCAATTACAGGAACATCCCGCCAGAGACTTCGATACGCTGTGCCGTCATCCAGGCCAGTTCATCGCTGAGCAACGCAGCAATGGCGTCGCCAATATCGTCCGGTAACCCAACACGCCCCAGCGCCGTCTGCGATGCAATATAGGCATTCAATTGCGCATTATCCCGCACGTTTCCGCCGCTAAAATCCGTCTCGATTGCCCCAGGCGCAATAATATTCGCCGTAATGCCGCGCTCTCCCAGCTCTTTCGCCTGATAACGGGTTAACACCTCCATCGCCCCTTTCATGGCAGCGTAAGCGCTGTAACCCGGTAGCGCAAAGCGCGACAATCCGGTCGAGACATTAAGAATGCGTCCGCCGTTGTTGATCAGCGCCAGCAGGTTCTGTGTCAGGAAAAAAGGTCCTTTAAAATGGATGTCCAAAAGCTGGTCAAATTGCGCTTCAGTGAACGCCGGATACGGTGCGTTAATGCCAACTCCGGCATTGTTCAATAAATAATCAAAGGTGTCGCTTTGCCAGTGTGTTTGTAGGGTTTCCTGCACCTGTTTGACAAACTGAGGGAAAGTGGAAATATTTCCGACGTTCAACGGTAATGCTGCAGCTTTACCGCCAGATTGGCGAATTTCATCCACAACTTGCTGCGCTTCTTTTTCATTGCTGTTCCACGTCAGGATGACACCAATGCCTTTACTCGCCAGCTTTAGCGCCGCGTTTTTACCGAGTCCACGGCCGCCGCCGGTCACCAATGCGATACGTTGCGTCATAAGAAACCTCATTTCAGGTGTTGTGAAGATTGAGACAAAGCTTATTAGGTGGTAGAAAAACAATAAATACAGCTTACTGCGCATTACTGTTTCATTTAGAACAACAATAGGGCATGAGAATGGATAAAATTCACGCAATGCAGTTGTTCATCCGCGTCGCAGAACTGGAGAGCTTTTCGCGCGCGGCAGACACCCTCGGACTTCCTAAAGGTAGCGTATCGCGCCAGATCCAGGCCCTGGAAAATCATCTGGGCACACAGTTGTTGCACCGCACAACCCGCCGCGTTCAGCTCACGCAAGACGGCATGATCTATTACGAACGAGCGAAAGATTTGTTGAGCAATCTCGATGAACTGGATGGGCTATTCCATCATGACCCGGCCAGCATCAGCGGCAAGCTGCGCGTCGATATGCCGGTTGGTGTGGCGAGAAATCTGGTGATGCCCCGTTTACCGGCCTTCTTGCATCAGTATCCGGGGCTTGAGCTCGAACTTAGCAGCAGCGACCGCCTGGTGGACTTGATCCGCGAAGGCTTCGACTGTGTGGTACGCGTGGGAACGCTGAAAGATTCAGGGCTGATTGCGCGCCCGCTGGGAAAACTCACGCAGATTAACTGCGCCAGCCCGCAATACCTCGCCCGATTTGGTTATCCGGAAAGCCTGGAGGATTTAGCCTCGCATGCGGTGGTGCACTACTCAGTCAATTTGGGAACACGTGCGCAAGGCTTTGAAGTGGCGACAGACAACGGTGCTAAATGGGTTAAAACCGGCGGCATGCTGACGGTGAACAGTACCGAAACGTATCATGCGGCATGTCTTGCCGGTCTGGGCATTATTCAGGTACCGCGCGTGGGCGTGCGTGATGCCCTGCGCGCCGGTACGCTGATTGAAGTATTGCCGCAATATCGCGCCGAACCATTACCGGTTTCATTGCTCTATCCGCATCGCCGTAACCTCTCCCGCCGCGTACATCTGTTTATGGAATGGCTGACCGGCGTGATGAAAGACTATGTGGACTGACAAGCTATACTGTCCTGAGAATGAACAGAACAAGGATTACTGCCCTGATGACGCAGGAAAAAGAGATTAAACGCCCCATTCAGGAACTTGAGCACGCACCAATCCCAAAAATTGAGACCCTGGAGCGTAAGAATACAGAAACCAACGGTAAGACCAACCAGGCGCTGAAAACCGCCCTGACCTTCGCCGATAAAATTCAACGCCAGCCCATGATTGCCCATCTGATTCGCGCCGCGGAGAGATTTAACGATCGTATGGGAAATCAGTTTGGCGCCGCCATTACCTACTTCTCGTTTCTGTCGATGATCCCTATCCTGATGGTGTCGTTTGCCGCCGCGGGTTTTATTCTCGCTTCGCACCCTACGCTGTTGCAGGATATCTTCAGCAAAATCCTGCTCAACGTCAGCGATCCGACACTCGCCTCCACGCTGAAAAACACCATCAATACCGCCGTTCAGCAACGAACCACCGTCGGTCTGGTGGGTCTTGCCATCGCGCTCTATTCCGGAATTAACTGGATGGGAAACCTGCGCGAAGCTATTCGTGCCCAGTCGCGGGATGTCTGGGAGCGGACCCCACAGGATCAGGAAAAAATTTGGGTCAAATATCTGCGTGATTTTGTCTCATTGATTGGCTTACTGATTGCGCTGATTGTTACGCTGTCCATTACCTCCATCGCCGGTTCCGCCCAGCAGATGATTATCTCTGCGCTGTATCTCGACGGCATCGAATGGCTGAAGCCCGCCTGGCGGCTGATCGGCCTGACCATCTCTATTTTCGCCAACTACTTGCTATTCTTCTGGATTTTCTGGCGGCTACCACGTCACCGACCGCGCAAAAAAGCGCTCATTCGCGGCACGTTTATCGCGGCACTGGGGTTTGAAGTCATCAAAATGATCATGACATACACGCTGCCATCACTGGTGCAATCGCCGTCAGGCGCGGCGTTTGGTTCCGTACTTGGCTTGATGGCGTTCTTCTACTTCTTCGCCCGTCTGACTCTGTTTTGCGCTGCCTGGATTGCCACAGCAGAATACAAAGACGACCCGCGTATGCCGGGGAAAACCCACCGCTAATCTTTGTTAACTGCCGGATAACGCTGCGCTTATCCGGCCAACCCAATGCTTACGTCGAAATTCTGCGCATTATCAGAATTAAAATCCAGCCCGTAACTTTTGTTTAACCAAAAACCAGTTTTATCATCCAAGTTTTAAATTATGTGAAGCATTTCATGGAAGTGAAATCTCCAGCCTAAAAATTATCCCCTTTTTGCTCTGTTTTTGACCAATCGCAAGGTTTGTTACAGATTGAAATGTCTCTTTTGCTGTGCGTAATATGACCTTTCGTTCGACCAAAAATAAGAAAATATTATGCAAGCAACAGCCACAACGCTCGACAACGAACAGGAACACACCCCGGTCAACTCGCGCAATAAAGTCGTCGTCGCCTCACTCATTGGCACTGCCATTGAGTTCTTCGACTTCTATATCTACGCCACCGCCGCGGTGATCGTGTTCCCCCATATCTTCTTCCCGCAGGGGGATCCGACCGCGGCAACGCTGCAGTCCCTCGCCACCTTTGCCATCGCCTTTGTGGCACGGCCTATCGGTTCTGCTGTGTTCGGGCATTTTGGCGATCGCGTAGGGCGTAAAGTCACGCTGGTTGCCTCACTGCTCACTATGGGGATCTCGACGGTTGTCATTGGCCTGCTGCCGGGCTATGAAACTATCGGTATTTTCGCCCCGCTGCTGCTGGCGCTGGCGCGTTTTGGTCAGGGTTTAGGACTGGGCGGTGAATGGGGCGGCGCGGCGTTACTGGCGACGGAAAACGCACCGCCGCGTAAACGCGCGCTGTACGGATCATTCCCGCAGTTGGGCGCACCTATCGGCTTCTTCTTCGCCAACGGCACTTTCCTGCTGCTCTCCTGGCTGCTGACCGACGAGCAGTTTATGAGCTGGGGCTGGCGCGTACCGTTCATCTTCTCTGCAGTGCTGGTGATTATCGGTCTGTACGTTCGCGTTTCGCTGCATGAATCCCCGGTCTTTGCCAAAGTGGCAGCGGCGAAAAAACAGGTGAAAATCCCGCTGGGTACCCTGCTGACAAAACATGTCCGCGTGACGATCCTCGGCACGTTCATCATGCTGGCGACCTATACGCTGTTCTATATCATGACCGTCTATTCCATGACGTTCAGCACCGCCGCGGCGCCTGTAGGGCTTGGCCTACCGCGTAATGAAGTGTTGTGGATGCTGATGATGGCGGTTATTGGCTTTGGCGTCATGGTGCCGGTGGCGGGCCTGCTGGCCGATGCGTTTGGTCGTCGCAAGAGCATGCTCATCATCACCACGCTTATTATTCTGTTTGCGCTGTTTGCCTTTAAACCGTTGCTCGGCTCTGGCAATCCGGTGCTGGTGTTCGCCTTCCTGTTGCTTGGTTTGAGCCTGATGGGTTTGACATTTGGTCCGATGGGCGCGCTACTGCCGGAGCTGTTCCCGACCGAAGTGCGCTACACGGGGGCGTCGTTCTCGTACAACGTTTCGTCGATTCTTGGTGCTTCCGTTGCCCCTTACATTGCCGCATGGCTGCAGGCGAATTACGGCCTGGCGGCGGTCGGTACGTATCTGGCATCAATGGCGGCGTTAACGCTGATTGCGCTGCTGTTAACCCACGAAACCCGCCATCAGTCATTGTGATTTTTTGGCTGTAACCACCGTCTGCGGCCTACGTTGAGCATGAAATGTAGGCCGCAGAAGTGAAGCGTTAGCGCCATCCGACAACGGCAAAAATCACTTCTTCATTTGCGACAAAATGGTCCGGCATTGATTAGCGTCCCCTTCAGAAGGTGAAATCAGCGCCAGCAAGGCCGCCGCGGGCGTCACCAACGTTGCCAGCGCGGCAGCAACCGCACCGCGCGCAATCAGCGGCCCGGCCTTCACGCCGGCCTGCGGATTCTTAAAGGTGCCGCGAACATACAGCGGCGAACGCAGGGTAATAATACGAATGCCTTTGCTCTCCGGATCGATGGTTAAATCCAGTTGCTCCGACGCAAAACTCGCCGTACCAGTGACATTAATGACCGCGTTTTCCGTGTCGAAGGCAAAAATCTGCGGGCGGGCTACGCCGTTAACAATATCCAGATTCGCCGCCGCGCAGTTTACCCGTACCTCGTCATCACCAAATATCTGTCCAACAAGATAGTTGCCCAGATTCAAGCCAACAATTTCCATCAGATTCCGGCTGATCAAACCGTCGTTCATCAGCAGCTTCAGGTTGCCGTTGCTGTTACCAAGCAGCGCCGCTACCGAGTTTCCGCTCCCGCTAAACCTGGCGTCACCGTTCATTTCACCGAGCGTTTTCTGCATCAGCTCCACATCCGGCATCAGCGCTTTTAGCTTCAGGCGGCGAGCCTGGATGTCCGCCTGCCCCCGCATCGGCTTTTTATCCCCTTCCAGATGGATGCTGGAGACAATGCTGCCTCCCGCGAGGCCAAATTTCAGCGGCTGCAGGCGCAGGTCGGCATTTTTCAGGATGATATGGGTGGAGAGATCGCTGATTGGCAGACTGCTGCCGTGCTCAATACGCCGTCCTTTGAAACGTACGTCAGCGTCCATCACGTTCCATTTGTCGGTTTCAAAACGGTCATACGGCAAAACCTTGTCCGCGGGCTGGACGCTCTTCTCACCTTTGCGCTGTTCAGATTGTTTGGCCCGCTCGGCCCCTTTGCCTGAATCCACACCGATCAGCGGCCCCAAATCAGCCAGCCTCAGTTGGCGTGACTCAACATCCCCTTTCAGCATTGGGCGCGGCTTACCGGTGGTATAGGCCAGCGTTCCGTGAATATCGCTGTCGCCAATTCGGCCATTAAAATCGCGGTAATCAAAAACAGAGGATTTTTCCGGGTCAATTTTCGCGACCAGATGTCCGTCGGTTTCAAACGGCGGCGTATCCGGGAGCAGCACGCCGGTCAAATCGTACAAATCCCCTAGCGAATCTCCCGAGAATTTAAGCCGCAGATCCGCCCCGCCCATATTCATCGGATCGTTTATCGTACCCATAAACGCCACACGCGTATTACCCGAACGGAAATCAGCCTGAATCGGGAAAGGAGTTCCTTCACCGCGCAGTGCCAGCATTCCGCCTATCTTCCCGCTACCGCTTAGCGGTTCCCCGTTATATCGGCCTTGCGCTTTCAGGCCAAACACGTAGTCCTCAATGTGGGCGTTGCTCTCTTTACTTTTTGCGCCAGTCACTTCGCTAAAGGGCAACGGCTTACCCAGCGGATCGACCAGGATCTCAATCTCTGACTTCGTCACCTTATCGTTAATGGCGATGCGACCTTGGTCGAACAGAATGTTATCCAGCCGGAAAGACCAGGCTGATGGCGGCGCATTGGGATCGCGGTTTTCATCCCCTGCCAGGTTAAAGGTCCAGTTATTGTTTTTCTCCAACAGGCGGATAAGCCGCGCATCGGGTTTTACCAGCTTGATCCACGGGAGCCAGACGGTTTTTGTCAGCAATGCCAGTGGGGCGAGCGTGGCTTCAACGCGCGGGAGATGCACCATGGTGACGTCAGGAATGTCCGGCGGGTTGCCGAGGATGATATCCTCAGCATGAACATGCGGCCACGGAACCCAGCTACGCCAGCCGGTTTCCTGTTTTTGGCGTTCCCAAACCACGCCCAGGTCACCCCGTATGGCGAAGGGCCGGTTGAGTTCTGTAGAGACTTTCTGGTTGATGGTCGGTTTGAGCCGGTTCCAGTCAAATGTCGCAATCACGATGATGAGTACGACGATCAACAACAAGAAAATCCCTATTACTGAAGTGGTTATTTTGCCTGTTCTCGTCATGTTTAACCTCCTTACTTTCTTCCTTGCCTGTCCTAAAGATAGTCCAGCAGAGGAAAAGGAGGCGTTCTACATCCTTATCAAAGCGACAGAATTACGTCTTCAAGGGTATCAAGAGGCACTGGACGAGAGAGAAAATAGCCTTGCGCAGCGAAAGCCGGTGAGTTTTGCACATCACGCCACTCTTCCAGCGTTTCAACGCCTTCGACAATCACACCGCGGCAATAGCGGTTCATCAGCTGTAACAGCAGCGTAAAGAGATTGCGGCCCTCCGGCGTCTGGCGCAGCATGACAAATAGATCCCGCGCCACTTTGATATAGTCGTAACTCACTTCACTCAGAGCCGAGAAGTTTGCCATTCCGGTACCAAAATCATCCAGCCAGAGCGGGCCAAACTCGCACATTGAGGCGAACGACGATCCCTTCGGCAAGCGGATATGCTCCACCAGTTCAAAGCGCAGCCACGGCAGACATTCGATGATTTTCAGGATTTCGGGATCCTGGCGCATTGCAATCAGCGTTGGCCCGTCGACATTCACGGATGCCAGCAGATCGTGGGCTTTGAAAAACGCCCCTTTTTGTTCAAGCTGTACAAGCTGCTCTTTCACCACATCTACACGATGTCGTACGGCCACTTCGGCGAAATAGCGGTCCGGCGCGATACGTTGGGAGGGGTTTTCAGGATGGCTCACGACGGTCAGCAGCTCAACGGCCATCAGCCGTCCGTTGGTCTGATAAATCGGCTGGTAGGTGTAAGCACGCTCGCACTGCAGCCAATAGCGTCTCTCCTGCAAGTTTTCAATACTCGCATCGAGCGTAATTAGCTGCTGGGTAACCTGCTTTATCATCTGAGATGTCCTGTAAATAAGAGTGTGACTGACCGGACTCGTCAAAGGTTATCGGCGCTCAGGCGAAGAACTTTACGTTCAGCCCTACGCAAAATAGAAACTAAGCGGCAAAAAACGACGCAGAACACGTGCTGGCTCAAAAAAATAATGGAACGATGTTTTAATATAGTTGACCACTTAACACCCACAGCGCACACTAACGCTAATTTTTTTCAGAGCAGGTTACGACTATGTCCAGAAAGATTGCCGTGATTGGCGAATGCATGATTGAGCTGTCACAGAAAGGCGCTGACGTTCAGCGCGGATTCGGTGGCGACACGTTGAATACATCCGTTTATATCGCCCGTCAGGTCGATGCTGCGGCACTTTCCGTACACTATGTGACTGCGCTGGGTACCGACAGTTTTAGCCAACAAATGCTGGAATCCTGGCAGAGCGAAAATGTGGATACCTCATTAACCCAACGCATGGAAAACCGCCTGCCGGGCCTCTATTACATTGAAACCGATAGCACCGGCGAGCGCACCTTCTATTACTGGCGTAATGAAGCCGCCGCAAAATTCTGGCTTGAGAGCGAACAGTCCGCCGCTATTTGCGAAGAACTGGCGACATTTGACTATCTGTATCTGAGCGGAATCAGCCTGGCTATTTTAAGCCCGGCAAGTCGTGACAAGCTGCTGTCGCTGCTGCAAGAATGCCGCGCCAACGGTGGAAAGGTCATTTTTGACAATAACTACCGCCCACGTCTGTGGAGCAGTAAAGAAGAGACCCAGCAGGTGTATCAGCAAATGCTGGAATGCACCGATATCGCGTTTCTGACGCTGGATGATGAAGACGCGCTGTGGGGTGAAAAACCGGTTGCCGAGGTGATTGCCCGTACTCACGCGGCTGGCGTACAGGAAGTGGTTGTGAAACGCGGTGCAGACTCTTGCCTGGTTTCCATCGCAGGCGAAGAACTCATCGACGTTCCGGCCGTAAAACTACCGAAAGAGAAGGTTATCGATACGACCGCTGCGGGAGACTCCTTCAGCGCCGGGTATCTGGCGGTACGTCTGACCGGTGGCGATGCCGCTGATGCCGCAAAACGCGGGCACCTGACGGCAAGCACCGTTATTCAGCATCGCGGGGCGATTATTCCTCGCGACGCCATGCCGCAGTAATCTGGCGTTCTGGCAGGCCGGATTAGACGTTAACGTCGCGTCCGGCCTGCAGGTCACGATTCCCTTATTGCACCGGCGGGATGTCCGTCACTTCAGGATGTGATTCATCCGTTTCTACCGACGTTGCCGCGGCGGTAACCGGCGCCATAATGCTATCCCACGTCGCCTGCAGATCCTTCATATTGAATTCAGGTTCACCCTTCGGCTGCAACAGAATTAACGCCATATCTTGCGACAGTTGCTGACGCAGGTCCTGATTCAGCATCTCAACACTCAGGTTGTTCAAGAAGCTCTGACGTAAACGCTGATACTGTTCAGGCGCAATATCTACGACCTGGTTTTGCAGCGAGCGCAAACGCTGGCTGATCAAAATATCGGTATCGGTGCGACCATAGGTGGCAAACAGCTTCTGCAGTTCCAGATTCTTTTGCGCCACCAGCGCATTAAACTCTTCTTCCGGCAGCCCCTTATCGCGCACTTTGGCCAGCTCACGCGCAACCGTGCTGAGGTTCGCGTTCAGCTTACCGTTCGGTGATTCAACGTTAATGGCACATTGCGCGCGCAGGAACAGCACCCGACAGTCAAAGCCAAGGCCAATGTCTTTGGCATTGTTTTTGGTGAGCTCCTGCTGAATGTGCCAGAACAACGCTTCACGGGCTAAATCAGCGCGCCAGTAACGTAACAGCGCGGCAGATTCACGGATCGGCTGCCACGGCGTATCCCACATAATAGACAGGCGATCCTGACGTACCGCATCGGTCATTATGCTTACGGCCTCTGCACGCAGCGGAGAGAGCGTGGGTACCGGCGCAGGCGTTTCGCGTTTACCTTTTAATTCGCCAAAGGTTTTATTGATTTGATCAGCCACGCTGCGCGCATCTACGTTACCGACGATAATCAGCGTCATCGCATCCGGGGTATACCATTTCTGGTAGAAGGACTGGATTTTCGTCGCATCAACAGGCGTTTTCAGCGGATCGGCAGGATCGTGACCCAGCAGCGTCGATCCCTTCAGACGATAGCGCCACCATCCCTCTTTGGTATCTGACGGCCAGGTTGCAACCATATCTTCGCTACTCAGCGCATGATTGACCGACTCAGGGGTGATGCTCAGATTACCGGAAATATTCGCCAGATAAGAAAGTGACTCTTTCAGCAGATCGTTGCGGCTGTTAGGCAGACTGAGGTTATACAGCGTGGAATCATAGGAAACGATAACGGGCGGCATGGGACGACTGGGATCGAACCCCTGCTGCCACAGAGAACGGGCTTGCGTAGCATCGAGGCCACCGCTTTGCGTCAGCGCGATACGCGGGATCGCATGGCTGAAACCACTCTGTTGTGTACTTTCGGTGAGTGAACCGGTATTGACCAGCAGGCGAACCTCAATACGGTCGCTGGGGCGCTGGGGAGTGGCTAATACTTGCCACTGTAAACCATTTGCCAGCGTGCCCTGTTGCCACGCCGGGTCAGGCTGGAGCGCATCTGCCTGCACATAGCCGGCAGTGGCCATCATCAGCAAGCCGCCCGCTAAAAGTCGAATTTTTGTGCCCTGCATGTGAACCCCTGATCAACTATCCTGGAAATAAAAAGACAGCCCGCGAGAGGACTCTCTGAATATGACGTTAAAAACACTTCGTGTTAGACCGCAAGAACATAAAAATGTCACGGAGGAAGTGAAAAAATCCCGACGCCGCCGAATCGGCGGTTTCAGGCACAGGGGTTAATTATGCGCAAACGCCCGCAGTCCTGGAAGGGACTACGGGCATAAGTGGAGAGATTAAGAGGATATTTCGTGCGTTTTGCCATCCGGCGCACGATTATTCAGCACATCATCCAGCTTTTTATGGTCCAGTTCTTTCACCCATTTCGCTACTACAACAGTTGCCACACCGTTACCGACCAGGTTAGTCAGCGCACGGGCTTCAGACATAAAGCGGTCAATACCTAGAATCAGCGCCAGACCAGCAACCGGCAAATGGCCCACAGCGGAGATAGTCGCGGCCAGAACAATGAACCCACTCCCGGTCACACCCGCAGCACCTTTTGAAGAGAGCAGGAGCACCACCAGCAGGGTTATCTGATGGAAGATATCCATATGGCTGTTGGTGGCCTGAGCGATAAACACCGCTGCCATCGTCAGATAGATTGATGTCCCATCGAGGTTAAACGAGTAGCCCGTGGGTATAACCAACCCGACAACCGACTTGCGACAGCCCAGTTTTTCCATCTTATCGAGCATACGCGGCAGCGCGGACTCAGAAGAAGAGGTGCCCAGAACGATCAGCAGTTCTTCACGGATATAGCGGATGAATTTGAAAATGCTGAAGCCGGTTGCGCGCGCAATCGAGCCCAACACCACAACCACAAACAGAATACAGGTGATGTAGAAACAGATGATCAACTGACCCAACTGCACCAGCGTCCCGACGCCATATTTACCGATGGTAAAGGCCATGGCACCGAAAGCACCGATCGGCGCAAGGCGCATAATCATGTTGATGATGCCAAAAATAACCTGCGAGAAGCTTTCAATCACGTTGAAAATCATCTGGCCTTTGCTACCCAAACGATGCAGCGCAAAACCAAACATAACCGCAAACAGCAATACCTGCAGGATGTTGCCACTGGCGAACGCGCCAATGACGCTACCCGGGATAATATCCATCAGGAAGCCTACGATCCCCTGGTCTTTTGCCTGTTCGGCGTAAATCGCAACCGCTTTGGCATCCAGCGTCGCCGGATCGACGTTCATACCGGCACCGGGTTGCACCACGTTGACGATGATAAGGCCGATGATCAGCGCAATCGTACTGACAATTTCAAAATAAAGCAGTGCAACCGCACCGGTGCGGCCTACGGCTTTCATACTTTCCATGCCTGCAATGCCGGTGACGACAGTACAGAAGATGACAGGTGCGATGACCATTTTGATGAGCTTCACGAAAGCATCACCAAGTGGCTTCATTTGGGCGCCTAATTCAGGGTAGTAATGGCCAAGGAGGATACCTATGGCAATTGCTGTCAGGACCTGAAAGTAAAGGCTTTTGAATATAGAGGTTTTCATAGGGTGTCCTTAAAGTAAAAACCACAGGTCTTGTAAGGTTTTGTTTAACCTGCGGCCTTAAAGTAACACCCACACAACATGACAGAAATGCGCCTGGATCATAATTGATACAGAAATGTTAAAAATTTTGAGCTGGCTCGCACAAGCGAGACCTTTTTTAACTTTTGTAATCAGCGTTTTTCGGCGTCAGATAACGTTCTTCGAAGATATTCGCCGGAACCGGCCGGGCAAACAGGAACCCTTGTGCCACTTCTACCCCCGCTTGTGATAACCATTCGCGTTGCGCTTCGGTTTCGACGCCCTCAGCGATCATCTGCAAATTGAGGCTATGCGCCAACTGAATGATGGCGGAGATCATGCTGCAATCTTCAGGGACGCCATCGACAAACATCTTATCGATTTTGAGTACATCCACCGGGAGCGACTTCATGTGCTGCAGTTGTCGCAGACCCGCATACCCCATACCAAAATCGTCCAGCGCGATACGCACGCCCGCGTTGCGCAGCGGGCGTAAAATAGCCACAGCGGCATTAGGATCATCAATGTGCCGGCTTTCGGTCACTTCCAGAATCAACGTCCCAGGCTTGATGCGATAGCGGTTTAGCAATTCCAGCAGATCTGACACCATACTCGGATGCATCAGCTGTAGCGCAGACAGGTTCACCGAGAGCGGCAGCATCAGGCCGCGTTCCTGCCAGGCTGACAGCTGGCGGCATGTCTCCTCCAGCACCCAGTAACCGACCGTCACCATCAGGCCACAGGACTCAATCCTGTCGATTAACCCTTCTGGCAACTCCCAGCTTCCGTCTGGCTGCTGCATTCGCAATAATGCTTCTGCGCTCAATACCTTACCGCTGGACATCTCCACCTGCGGCTGCATCCAGAGCGCAAACTGATGGTTATCCAGCGCGGTAAGAATATCGTTCTCTTCCGTCAAACGCTGTTGCGCCTCTTCCATCTGCAACGGGTCAAAGAACTGAATCCGGTTTTTACCCTTGTGACGCGACGTTAACACGGCTGAGAGTGCGCGGTGGTAAAGCTGTTCTGCGGTCAAATCGCCATTAAACATCGCCACCCCAATGTTGCAGGTTGGACGGAGTTGAATGCCCTGAATCGGTAATCGCTCGTTAACGATAGTGAGCACTTGCTGACCTAGCGTAATAGCGTGCCAGGGTTCTTTCACACCATGTGCGATGATGGCAAAGTCATAGCCGCTCACCTGGGTAAGCACCATTCTGGGGGCCAATACTGACTTCAGCTTTTCAACCAGCGTAAGCAGCAGGATTTCCCGCTGGGTCTCGGATAACACACCCGCGGTATCACGCAGGGTTTCGCAGGTGACAATCATCAACGCCGTAGTCTGCTGACGATTCACAACCTGCTCCAGCAGCGCCATCAGAAACGACTTGTTGGGCAGCTCAGAAACCGGGAATCGCATTGAATGGTCGCTTTGCTCTTCGCTGCGGCGCTGAATCAGTTGCTGATTGAGGTTGTAGCTACGCACCAGCAGGCCAATCTCGTCGTCCTGATGCAGACGCGGCAATGCCAGCTGATAGCCAATCAGATCCTGCTGGGGAATGTCGTTCAGCTCACGCGCTATTTTACGTAATGGATGCAAAATCAATCTGTTAATACACCATGAGATGGCTACCGTGAGTATTAACGAGAGAAGTAAGTAAATGGTCACTAACGTGGAGAGCGTACTCATCACGAACTTGTACATACGGTACGAATCCGCCTGCAGCACCAGATACGCCAGCGGTTGCGGATTCGCTGAACGCTCAAGAGAATAGACCGGCAGCGAAATTTGTACCGGAAGTTCAAACAGGCGAGTCACAGTAACCGGAACCGGGCGTTCAGGAATAAAGCTCATCCGCAGAGCCTGAAACTGATTGGGAAGCACCACATCGGCGCGGCTGACCACGCCTGCTGGTCGAATACTTCTTAAAATAGCTTCTGCTTCGGGAATATCCCCTTTCAGGATCGTGCCCGACAGAGGCTCACGGACGGAGCGAGCGATACTTTCCAGTTGCGTAGCCGTGTTGTAGCGATTCTGCTGGACCAGATGGAACAACAAAACGGTGCAAAAAATAAACACAAACACCATGACAACGGCCGCAACCATTGCCATCTGCTTAATTGTTAACGAGCGACTGACACGCAAACTGACTCTCCACGGATAGACGAAACTGCCGTCAGAGTATACCCGATCGTAGCGGTATTAAGAGAGGCGGTATCTGAAAACTTCCCAGCATGCATTATCCCGACAGGATAGGCACCTGGCGACGAGATTTATCTGCATTTAAGCCGAAAAAGGCCGCAAGGTTTCCCCCTGCGGCCTGGTTCGGGCGCATGTTGCCATCACGGCAGACAGACGCCCGCAAGGTGCATTACTTCCTGTTACGCAGCCAGCTCACAATCAGGCTGGCAATAATGCCAGCGATGATCGGAGCCGCTAAATCGTGCCAGAAGGCCACGCCTAACTGTGCGAGCGTCATATAGCCGCCTGTGTTGCAATGGCAACTGTTCACGGCTATTCTTGAGTTGTTCAGGTTCAAGTTAGCCCCCGTTTTGTTGCCAGGTTTATACCGAACAACGTGCGGGGGTTTTCTCTTTCCAGCAACCGATGCCGCCGGGGATCAAGCCCCCGCAACATTGCGCCTCACCGGGAATTCCCGGCTTGCCGCTGATTCTACGGTAGCCTACTTGCCATATCACTGCGCAATATACGGCTCTGCGTAGCGCCTCGCACTTCACCTGTTTTCTCACCATTGCGCTGGAAAGATTCTTGCCAGTTGGCAACATTCCTGCCGCTCTTCAATACAGAAAAAGACATATCTCATTGATATCTATAATTTCATTTTCTGGCACAGCGATTGCTATTTGACTGTGAGCTGTTCTGTTCCGAATCAAAGGAGATATCATGTCTGACTGTCGTACTTACGGATTCAACACCCAGATCGTTCACGCGGGGCAACAACCCGACCCTTCTACTGGCGCGCTCAGTACGCCTATTTTCCAGACTTCAACGTTTGTTTTTGACAGCGCCGAACAAGGTGCCGCCCGCTTTGCGCTCGAGGAGTCCGGGTACATTTACACCCGTTTGGGTAACCCCACCACCGATGCGCTGGAGAAAAAGCTGGCGGTACTGGAAAGAGGTGAAGCCGGGCTGGCAACCGCATCCGGTATTTCTGCCATCACCACCACGCTGCTGACGTTGTGCCAGCAGGGCGACCATATCGTTTCCGCCAGCGCGATTTACGGCTGCACCCACGCGTTTTTGTCGCACAGCATGCCGAAGTTTGGGATTAACGTCAGCTTCGTCGATGCGGCAAAGCCTGAAGAAATCCGCGCCGCCATGCGCCCGGAAACCAAAGTAGTGTATATCGAAACGCCCGCTAACCCGACGCTGTCGCTGGTCGACATTGAAACAGTAGCCGGTATCGCCCATCAACAAGGCGCATTGCTGGTGGTGGATAACACCTTTATGTCACCGTACTGCCAGCAGCCTTTACAGCTAGGCGCGGATATTGTGGTGCACAGCGTCACTAAATATATCAACGGTCACGGAGACGTGATTGGCGGCATCATTGTTGGTAAGCAGGAGTTTATTGACCAGGCGCGGTTTGTTGGTCTGAAAGATATCACCGGCGGCTGCATGAGTCCTTTCAACGCGTGGCTGACGCTACGCGGCGTTAAAACACTGGGTATACGTATGGAACGCCACTGTGAAAACGCATTGAAAATCGCCCGCTTCCTCGAGGGGCATCCATCCATTACCCGCGTTTATTATCCTGGCTTGTCTTCACACCCGCAGTATGAGCTGGGCCAGCGACAGATGAGCCTGCCAGGAGGAATTATCAGCTTCGAAATCGCTGGCGGCCTCGAGGCTGGCAGACGGATGATCAATTCTGTAGAATTGTGCCTCCTCGCGGTCAGTCTCGGTGATACCGAAACCCTCATTCAGCACCCAGCGTCTATGACACATTCGCCCGTTGCGCCAGAGGAACGGCTTAAAGCAGGTATTACCGACGGGCTTATCCGTCTTTCTGTGGGTCTTGAAGATCCAGAAGATATTATTAACGACCTTGAACACGCCATCAGAAAGGCAACATTCTGACCATTATGACCTGAACCGACGCCGATCGGTTCAGGTTGTTGAGAATCAAGGCACAACAGTCTGGTAATACGCGCAATCCTGTTTCGGGGAGAGCGCGTATTTTGGGCAGGGGGTTCTATGCAGGACGACACATTACAACTAAGCAACAATACAGCAACCACCGTACCATTCTCAAAGAAAATACCGTTTACGAAATATGACTTTGGCTGGGTATTACTGTGTATCGGTATGGCAATTGGTGCCGGAACGGTACTGATGCCGGTACAAATAGGCTTAACAGGCATTTGGGTATTTATCGTCGCCTTTATTATTGCCTATCCAGCAACCTATATTGTGCAGGATATTTATTTAAAAACATTATCAGAAAGTGAAACTTGTAATGACTATACCGATATTATCAGTCATTACCTGGGAAAAAACTGGGGTGTATTTCTTGGCATCATCTATTTTTTGATGATTATTCACGGCATATTTATCTATTCCTTATCCGTGGTTTTTGACAGTGCCTCATATATCAAAACCTTCGGCTTAACCGATGCCGATCTTTCACAATCGATAATCTATAAAGTGGCCATTTTTGCCGTGCTGGTGGCCATTGCTTCCGGGGGAGAAAAGCTGCTGTTTAAAATCTCCGGCCCGATGGTGGTAGTCAAAGTGGGGATCATCATCGTGTTTGGTTTTGCGATGGTTCCGCACTGGAACTTCGCTAATATCAGCGCATTCCCTGAAGCATCGGTCTTCTTTCGCGACGTGCTGCTGACCATCCCGTTCTGCTTCTTCTCGGCGGTGTTTATTCAGGTGTTGAACCCAATGAACATCGCCTACCGCAAGCGGGTAGCGGACCGGGTTCTGGCCACCCGCATGGCAATACGCACACATCGCATCAGTTACATTACGCTGATTGCGGTCATTCTGTTTTTCTCATTCTCTTTTACCTTTTCTATTAGTCATGAAGAGGCCGTTTCGGCCTTCGAACAAAATATTTCCGCACTGGCGCTGGCAGCGCAAGTCATTCCTGGGCAAATTATTCATATCACCTCAACGGTGCTAAATATCTTCGCCGTATTAACCGCATTCTTTGGTATTTATCTGGGGTTCCACGAGGCGATTAAGGGTATTATTCTTAATGTTCTGAGCCGCGTTATTGATGTGGAGAAAATTAATCCCCTGGTGCTTACGCTGGGTATTTGCACCTTTATTGTTATCACCCTGGTAATCTGGGTGTCATTTCGTGTATCGGTACTGGTGTTCTTCCAGTTGGGTAGCCCACTTTACGGGATTGTGTCGTGTATTATTCCGTTTTTCCTGATTTATAAAGTAACGCAACTGGAAAAACTACGCGGGCTGAAAACCTGGCTAATCCTGTTGTACGGGATCCTGCTGTGCCTGTCGCCATTATTGAAGCTGATTGAATAATCCGTTTACAGCGCCGTCAGTCACTGACGGCGCTTAACTCACACTCTCCAGTTGATAGCTGCGAATTTTATTCAGTACCGTGGTATGTGACACCCCCAGCGCTTTAGCGATATGCCGCGACGACACATTCTCTTCCACCATCTGTTCAATAAGCTGGCGTTCAGCACACAAAACCTGTTCTTTAAAAGGACGCTCTGTCGGCGTCAGCTCAACGGCAGGCAAATTCACCATCCCTAATTCTTCCCGCGTAATGACATCGGATTCCGCCATCAGCATCAGGCGAATGATGGTATTTTCCAGTTCGCGAACGTTTCCCGGCCAGGTGTGATGATGCAGGGTATCAAAGCAGGCTTTATCCAGAATGATCCGTCGTTGGAATTCCTTCGCGTATTTCTGCACAAAGTGGCGAATCAATAGGCTGATATCCTGCGGGCGCTCCCGCAGGGGCGGAATGGTCAGTGAAAGTACATTGATGCGGTAATAGAGATCGGCGCGCAGCAGACGTTGTTCCACCATCTCTTCCAGATTGGCGTTGGTTGCCACAATAATGCGCACATTGACCGGAATAATTTGCGCCCCGCCAACGCGACGGATCCCGCCATCCTGAAGTACGCGCAGTAATTTAGCCTGTAAGCTCAGCGACATTTCACCAAATTCATCGAGAAAAAGTGTGCCTTTATCGGCCATTTCAAACAGCCCTTTTTTGCCTTTACAATCCGCACCGCTAAAAGCCCCTTTCTCATAGCCAAAGAATTCACTCTCCATCAACGACTCAGGTAGCGCAGAGCAGTTGACCGGAATAAACGGATAAAAACGTCGCTGCCCGGAATTATGGATAGCCCGGGCCAGCAGTTCTTTGCCAGTACCCGTATCGCCGCGGATCAAAACGGTATATTTGCTGTCGGCAATTTTTATCGCCTTTTCGATAAGCGAGTGCATGCTCTGGCTGCTACAAATAATGTCAGAGAAATAGCGCGGGCGTTCCGGCTCAGGCGTTGACAGTTCGCTTATCTCTTCACACAGGTAAGCGACGTTAATAATATCGGCGCGCCGGCCTAAACAGGATTGCACGCAGGAAATATCCTGTAACTGACGGCACCAGGATTTAATCAGGATCCGTCCAGGCGTGACTTTCATAGAGATGATATTGATATCGCAGCAGGAAAATTCCTTCAGGACATCCTCAACCATCGACAGACGATCAATTGTTTTAATATCCCAGCGTATCGTGACCACATTTGCTCCTGACAGTTAGCAACTGCGAAATAGATATTTCTGTGACGAGAGGAAATCTGACTACATTTTAGACGCTGTGGAATAATGTTCTGCCAGAGGACTCACATTGTGGACGTAAAAACAAAATATAAAAAAACCGGAGCACAAGGCTCCGGTTATCAGGTCATAACCCACGTTTATTGCTGTGGATTTTCATCCTGGTCAACAGCGAAACAGGCCACGAGTTGTCCACCGTAATCCTTCAGCTGCGGCTGAAGCTGGGTACACGGACCAAAACGCCGACGGCAGCGGGCATTGAACGCACAGCCCGGCGGTGGATTCAGCGGGCTTGGCAGCTCACCGGTCAGCTTGATACGCTCGCGGCGATCGTCCGGGTTCAGGCGTGGCGTCGCGGAGAGCAGCGCCTGCGTATACGGATGACGCGGATTATTGAAGATCTGATCCTTCGTTCCTTTTTCCACGCAACGGCCTAAATACATCACCATCACCTCATCGGCAATGTGCTCTACCACCGACAGGTCATGCGAGATAAAGACGTATGACAGTCCCAGTTCCTGCTGCAAGTCCATCATCAGGTTCAGCACCTGCGCACGAACAGAAACGTCCAGCGCCGAGACCGGTTCGTCGGCGATCACCACGTCTGGATCAAGCATCAGCCCGCGAGCGATGGCAATACGCTGACGCTGACCGCCGGAGAACATGTGCGGATAGCGGTCGTAGTGCTCGGTTTTCAACCCCACTTTCGCCATCATCGCCAGCGCTTTTTCACGACGCTCCTCTTTACTTAGCGTGGAGTTGATCAGCAGCGGCTCTTCCAGAATCTGCCCTACTTTCTTGCGCGGGTTCAGGGAACCGTACGGGTTCTGGAACACAATCTGGATTTTCTGCCGGCGCAGCTTCTGCGCCTGCGGGTCGTGCTTAAGCAGATCCTGCCCCTGATAATACAGCTCACCGCCGGTCGGGACTTCAATCATCGTCAGCAGGCGACCAAGGGTGGATTTCCCACAGCCCGACTCGCCTACCACCGCCAGCGTTTTGCCGCGTTCCAGGGTAAAGGAGACGCCGTCCAGCGCTTTCACCAGGCGT
The DNA here is from genome assembly GCF_027919895.1 of Citrobacter sp. 21OH12SH02A-Citro. NCBI lineage: Bacteria > Pseudomonadati > Pseudomonadota > Gammaproteobacteria > Enterobacterales > Enterobacteriaceae > Citrobacter > Citrobacter sp. 21OH12SH02A-Citro. Next base: position 214,617 of record NZ_CP114801.1, on the reverse strand, counting down.
TCCGGGGCGAACATCCCCTTCTTCACCGGGTAGTGTTTTTTCAGGTCAATTGCCTGCAACAGCGGCTGTGGCAAAGCGGCCTTTTGCGTACTCATAGCCCAGGCCTCCCGGCATCATCAAGTGGGTAATGGCATTTCGACTGACGACCGCCTTCCAGCAGGTTCAGTTCAGGTTCTTCAGCGCGGCATTTGTCAGTCGCATAGGGGCAGCGCGGGTTCAGTAAACAGCCGGTCGGGCGGTCATATTTACCTGGCACCACGCCCGGTAACGAAGCCAGACGCGCTTTATCCTGAGCGAACTCCGGCAACGCGCGCAGCAACGCCTGGGTATACGGATGACGCGGCGCGCGAAAAATATCCTGCGCGGCCCCGGCTTCCACTACCTGCCCGGCGTACATCACAATGATCTTGTGCGCCGCTTCGGCCACCAGCGCCAGGTCGTGCGTGATTAGGACCAGCGCCATGTTCTCTTTTTGCTGCAATTCCAGCAGTAGCTCGATGATCTGCGCCTGAATGGTCACATCCAGCGCTGTTGTCGGTTCGTCGGCAATCAACAGCTTTGGACGACAGGCAATCGCCATCGCGATCATCACGCGCTGGCTCATCCCACCGGACAACTGGTGCGGATAGACATCCAGACGCGAGGCCGGATCGGGGATCCCCACCAGCGTCAGCAGGTCAATCGCCCGCTGAATACGCGTTTTTTTGTTGCCGCCCTGGTGCACCTTAATGGCTTCCATAATCTGGTAGCCGACGGTGTAGCACGGGTTAAGGCTGGTCATCGGGTCCTGGAAGATCATCGCCACTTCCGCGCCCACTAACTGGCGACGCTCTTTCTCAGAGATGCGCTTCAGGTCACGACCATTAAACTCCAGATTTTCGGCCATAACGCGACCTGGGTAGTCAATCAGTCCCATGATCGCCAGCGAGCTGACGGACTTACCAGAACCGGATTCCCCTACAATGCCAACCACTTCACCCTGGTTCACGCTGTAACTAATGCGGTCTACGGCACGGAATTCGGACCCCACATCGCCGAAGTGCACCGATAATTTATCTACATTTAATAACGCCATCTCGAACCTCTTACTGCTTCAGTTTGGGATCGAGCGCGTCACGCAGACCGTCACCCATCAGGTTAAATGCCAGCACCGTCAGCAGGATTGCCAGCCCCGGGAAGGTCACGACCCACCAGGCACTTTGGGCAAATTGCAACACGTCAGAGAGCATGGTGCCCCATTCCGGCGTAGGCGGCTGTGCGCCCATCCCCAGGAAGCCGAGGGCAGCCATATCGAGAATGGCGTTAGAGAAGCCAAGCGACGCCTGAACAATCAGCGGCGCAAGACAGTTAGGAAGAATATTGACGAACATCTGGCGCATCGCACCGGCTCCGGCCACGCGGGATGCGGTAACGTAGTCGCGGTTAACCTCCACCAGGACGGCGGCGCGCGTCAGACGCACATAGTGCGGCAATGCCACGAACGTCAGCGCCAGCGCGGCGTTGCCAATCGAGGGCCCAAATACCGCCACCAGCACCAGCGCCAGTAACAGGCTCGGCAGTGCCAGCATGATATCGACCACACGCATGATGACGTTATCGACAATCCCGCCAAAGTAACCGGCAATCAGCCCGAGAATCACGCCCATCAGCAGGGAGAGCACCACCACCAGACAGCCGACCAACAGAGACAAACGCGCACCGTACATCAGGCGGGACAGCACATCGCGGCCCACATCATCAGTACCAAACAGATGCGCCATGGTACCGCCTTCCTGCCACGCAGGAGGAGCCAGCAGCGTATCGCGGAACTGCTCTGCCGGGTTGTACGGCGCGAGGACGTTGGCAAAGACCGCAATCAGGATCATCACTACAACGTACACCAACCCAACAACCGCACCTTTGTTGCGTTTAAAATAGTGCCAGAACTCCTGCAGCGGGGTCATGGGCACCGGTGCAGCAATAACTTTATTTTCAGTAACCTGTGACATGATGGCCCCTTACTTCCTATGCCGAATACGCGGGTTCACCACGCCGTACAGCAGGTCTACCAGCAGGTTGACGAGGATAATCATCGTCGCGACCAGCAGCACCCCGCCCTGTACCACTGGATAATCACGGCGTTGTAGCGCATCGATCAACCAGCGTCCCAGTCCCGGCCACGAGAAAATAGTCTCGGTCAGGATCGCCCCAGCCAATAACGTACCGACCTGCAGGCCGATAACGGTCACAACGGGCAGCATCGCGTTACGCAGAGCGTGAATGATGATGACGCGCATACGGGTCAGGCCTTTGGCGCGTGCGGTACGAATGTAATCTTCACCCAGTACTTCCAGCATTGATGAACGAGTCATACGCACAATTACCGCCAGAGGAATGGTGCCAAGCACCATTGCCGGCAGTATCATATGCACCAGCGCATCGATAAAGTTGCCCTCTTCACCCCAAATGGCGGTGTCAATCAGCATGAAACCAGTCAGGGGATTGGAATCATCAAGGAACACCATGTCGCTCACCCGACCGGAAACCGGCGTCAGGTTCCACTGCACGGAAACCAGCATGATCAGCATCATGCCCCACCAGAAAATCGGCATGGAGTAACCGGTCAGCGCCAGGCCAACGGCAGTGTGATCGAAAATAGAGCCGCGCTTAACGGCAGCAAGTACACCCACCGGAATACCCACCGCAACGGCGAAAATCATCGCGCAGACGCCAAGTTCCAGCGTTGCTTTAAAGCGAGGAACGAACTCTTCCCACACCGGTAATCGGCTTTTCAGCGAGATACCTAAATCACCATGCATAACCCCCCAGATATAATGGAGGTACTGCTGCCACATCGGTTTATCCAGACCGAGTTCAGCCAACAGTTGAGCATGACGCTCAGGGGAAATTCCACGCTCACCCGCCATGATCATTACCGGATCGCCGGGGATCATATGAACGAAAGCAAAGGTGAGAAGAGTGATACCGATAAACGTGGGGATGACGAGTCCCAAACGTCGGAGAATGAACTGCAACATAACCCGGATTCTCTCTAATGACGCACGGCCTGGAACCGTGAATCTGTATTGCTCACAAATCTTATCTCCCCCTCCAGCGAGAGGGAGATAAAGCATTACTGTCAGGTGGCGCTACGGTGACCCGACTTAACGGTCCGTAGCGCTGCCTGGCTTGCTTTTAATTATTCGACAGAGACGTTTTCGAAGTGATGTTTGCCTAATGGATCAACCACATAGCCTTTCACTTCTTTACGCACTGGTTCATACACGGTGGAGTGAGCAACAATCAGAGCCGGGGCCTGATCGTGCATAACAACCTGAGCTTGCTTGTACAGTTCAATACGTTTGTTGTGATCGTCGGTCGCACGCGCCGGCTGGATCAGATCTTCAAACGGCTTGTAGCACCAGCGAGAGTAGTTGGAACCGTCTTTCGCTGCCGCACAGCTGAACAGGGTGGCGAAGAAGTTGTCCGGATCCCCGTTGTCACCGGTCCAACCCATCATCACCGCCTGATGCTCACCCGCTTTGGCGCGTTTCAGATATTCGCCCCACTCGTAGGTCACAATCTTGGCCTGAACGCCAATTTTCGCCCAGTCAGCCTGAACCATTTCCGCCATACGGCGGGCGTTCGGATTGTAAGGACGCTGTACCGGCATGGCCCACAGCTCAACGGTGAAGCCTTTATCCTGACCCGCTTCCTTCAGCAGCGCTTTAGCCTTTTCAGGATCGTAGGTGTAGTCTTTAACGTCGTCGTTATAACCCCACATGGTCGGTGGGATCAGGTTTTTCGCGGCAACGCCGGCGCCCTGATATACCGCTTTAATGATGGCTTCTTTGTTCACCGCGTAGGTCAGCGCCTGACGGACTTTCACGTCATCAAACGGTTTCTTCTCGGTGTTGAAAGAGAGGTAGCCAACGTTCAGACCGGCCTGCTCCATCAGGTTAATGTTTTTATCCTGCTTCATGCGCGCGATATCTGCCGGGTTCGGGTACGGCATCACCTGGCACTCGTTCTTCTGCAGTTTGGCGTAACGCACGGAAGCGTCAGGCGTAATGGAGAAGACCAGACGGTCAATCTGTGGCTTGGTGCCCCAGTAACCTTCGAATGCTTTATACAGAATACGGGAGTCTTTCTGGTACTGCTGCAGCTGGAACGGACCGGTCCCAATTGGGTTCAGATCCACTTTCTCCGGGGAGCCGGCTTTCAGCATGTTGTCTGCATATTCTTTGGAAAGAATAGAAGCGAAGTCCATCGCCAGGTCAGCCAGGAAAGGCGCTTCCGGGCGAGTCAGCACGAACTGAACGGTTTTATCGTCCACTTTTTTCACTTCGGAGATCAGATCTGGCAGACCCATCCCTTCGAAGTATTCATAGCTACCGCCAGAGACTTTGTGGTACGGGTTCTGGGCATTTTTCTGACGATCGAAAGAGAACACCACGTCATCGGCGTTTAAATCGCGCGTCGGTTTGAAATCTTTGTTGTCCTGCCACTTCACGCCCTGGCGCAGGTGGAAGGTATAGGTTTTACCGTCTTCGCTGATTTCCCACTTCTCAGCAAGGCCCGGGATCACTTCAGTTTTACCGGTTTTGAACTCGACCAGGCGGTTATAGATCGGTACGGAGCTGGCATCATAGGTCGTGCCAGAGGTGAAAAGCTGTGGGTTAAAGCCTTCAGGAGATCCTTCTGAACAATAAACCAGAGTTTTAGCCTGTACGCTTGCGGCGCAGGTCATAGCCACCAGGCTCAGACCAAACTTCAGCATCCCTGACTTCTTCAAGGAAATACTCATTCTTCTGCTCCAAATGTGATGTTTGTTGTTTTACCCTTTGCAGTGGGTTTGCACCGCCTGGCCTTTTTTGTTTTTTACCCGGCCGGGTCGGCGTTAAGAGGATAGGGATTCCGTTCACATAAGCGACTGAGTTGCAGTGCGGATTCTCCATGAAATGCCCCTCATGCCCTACAATCTGTCAACAGAATGTGAAAACGTCAATACAGGTAACCGTGATTTACACCAACGGTGAGAATTCGCAAACAAAGATTAAAAAAAGTGCAGAAGGACATTTTCAGCAGGGAAATTTGTGCTACGCGCACTATGCCAGAATAAACATCTTCATATTTCGCAACATTTGGTGATTAACATTTATGCAAATTATTAAAACTTTCTAAATTAATGCTGCATATCTGAGCGATTAATGCCATGAACGCTAAAGCGCACAGCGGAAAATGCCAGGTTCAGCCATAAGTAGCGCAAAAAAAGTTTCAAGCAAATATAAAAAAAGGCAATGGAATATGTCACAGAATCGTTAACAGTCAGTGGGAAGTGGTGCACAATTTTTGCAGATAAAAGGAAGGTCAATTTTGGTCGGAGAGAGGATTACTCGCCACTGACGTGGCTCGCCCTACGGGCCGTTGCTAACGCAACGTTCTCTCGCTGCGCTCGAGTCGAACCTCTTACCCCCGGAGGTTCTTATCCTCGTGGGTTTCAAATGCAAAAAACCCTGCTCGTTGAGCAGGGTTTTGAATTTGGTCGGTGATAGAGGATTCGAACCTCCGACCCCTTCGTCCCGAACGAAGTGCGCTACCAGGCTGCGCCAATCACCGAATGCGGGGCGCATCTTACTGCTCAGCCGCGCCCCCGTCAATCCCTTAGTATCAAAATGCCATTTGATCGGCGAGAAAGTCAGCAGCCCAATTACTGAGCCGTAACCTTCTTCGCGTCCGGGATACGGCACCAGTTATTATTCTCGTTAATACCGCCATTTGGCGAGGTATAACCGAGGCAACCCAAGATAGTGTCGTACAGTTCCACATGACGACGCGGCACCTTCATATCAGCTTCTTGCTTCAGGTGTGCAAACGCCTTCGCATGGTCTGGGTCTTCCAGATATTTGTCTGACATCCACACCAGCATAGGAACGCGGAACTGCTCTGGCGGAGCCATTTTACGCGGCGTACCGTGCAGGTGCTCACGCTCGTTAATCGACTCACCGTGATCGGCGGCGTAGAACACTATCGCTTTCTTATCCCGCAGTTGATCAAACACTTTGGTAATAAAGTGATCAACATAGGTTACCGAGTTATCAAAAGAGTTAATCATCTCGGCTTTCGAGCAACCGCTATCCACATTGACACACTCCGGCTTCCACTGCGCATATTCGCGGGTGTAGCGCTGCGTGTAGTTAAAATGCGAACCTTTGGTATGCAGAATAATCAGACGTTTGCCATCATCATCCGTCGGTTGCAGAGACTGCTGCATTTCGGTAATCAACAGCATATCGTCAACGTTCTTGCCACGGTTACGCGGCTCTGCGCCAATCTGCTCTCGGTAAGCGATGTTCTCCGCCATAGTATTGCTGTAGAACCACATCTCGCTTTGCATCGCGTAGAGGTCTGTCTTGAACCCTAACTGACCGAGCACGGAAAAGACGTTTTGTTCTTTCAGGGTACGCTGCGGGTTTTCTTCCGCCCCACCTTCACGCACAAACATACAGCGCAGCGAAAGCTTGGTCGCCGTGTCACAGGAATATCCACGGAACGCGGCCAGGTTTTTCTCCTGGGCGAGCCTTGGCGTGGTATTTCGCTCATAGCCAAAAATCCCCATATGGTCCCAGCGGGTGGTTTCGCCGATAATAAAAACCACATAGGTGTCGTCGAGGTTCTTAGGCTCAACATAGGTAAATTTCTTCGCCGGGTTCATCAGCGATTTGTTGTCTGAGGATTCATCCACTTGTGCCCAGGCGTACAAACCCAGCGCAGAGAGCCAGTTTGACGGCAAATAAGAGTTCGCCACAACCCCGCCATAGCTGGGTAAATCGATACCAGTTTCTCGCTCTACGCTTCTCTGTTGCATGCTCAGCAGGCGAATCGGCGCCCACACCATCAGGCCGGCCAGTAAAACTACCGCTACGCTACGCCACCTCATGCCCGGTGTACGAATTTGTCTCATCAACGTGTAGCGGCAGCGGTTACTCCAAATCAGCACCAAGGGAATAATACTGACCGAAACCAGCCACACGATGAAATGCCAGCCGACGACTTCTTTCGATAAATCAATATCCGTGGTCATTACGGAGGCGATAATACCGTAACCAATTACCACATTCAGGAAGGTCATATAATAACTGGCGCCGGCAGAACACAGCACCAAACAGGTTGCCAGGACACGCCAGGCGCGGCGGCCAAACAAAGAGAGAAGGCGTAGTAAAAAGAAGGTCACCAGCACAGTGCCGGCCAATTCAACAACCGCGGAGAGTCCTTTCCAGACGGTAAAATCGTGCGCATATCCGCTAAAGCGACGGAAAAATACAGCACAGTTCATAAACAAACCGATATAGATTGCCAGCAAGAAACTGAGTTTCTGCTGCGTCATCGACTTAATGTATCTCATGCAAACAAACCCTGGAAATCGGGATAAAAAACCCTGAGCAGCGATCAATCAGACCTGACAGAGGAAAAATGCGACAACAGCAGAAGTGAAATGTCTACGGGCGCGGGTAAGTAGACCACAGGAGGGAGCAAAAGTGCTTATAGAGAATGAAAATGGCGCATAAATTTTTGTAAATATATGCGCCAGGTATTAATCATACTACTAATAGATTTAGGCGTGCGCCTCGGTATAGACGCTACGTTGTGGCTGACGAATAGTGGTAGAAAGCGCCAGCGAAATGATTAACAGCGCAAAGATGACGCAGAAGGTCACATAGAACCCGCCAAACAGCGAGGCGATAATGGAACCGCAAATGCTACCGATACCGAAGCCCAGGTAAATAACACCGTAGTTTTTAGCCAGGTTATTCAGACCGAAGAACTCGCTGACCAGTGACGGGAATACGGTGATGGTGCCGCCAAAGTTAAATGCGACACAGGCAATTGCCATAAAGAAGGTTACGTCATTCAGCGGTGCGAACAACAGTGCAGCCATACCGACCAGCGAAACGACCTGACCAATGGTGATCACGCGAATACGGGAGATTTTATCGGACAGAATCCCCAGCACCAGACGACCCGACAGGTTCGCGATAGAAATGACGGTAACCGCATTCGCCGCCGTCGCCACATCCATATGCGCCAGGCTTTGTGCGATATCTTTCGCCACGCCAATGACGTACAGACCGCTCATACACGCTGTCAGGAACATGACTGCCAGCATCCAGTACTGCGGTTTGCGCATGGACTGCGCCAGGGTGTAGTCGTTCTCAACTACGCCATTCTTCGCTTTCACTTCCTGATTCGGCGCATCTTTCATCAGCGTGGAGCCAAAGACGATCATCACCAGTACGATCGCACCCCAAATCATAAAGGTTTTTTCCAGGCCCACGGTGCTCAGCAGTTGGCTGTCGATAAATTTAAAACCGAGGCTGCCAAGGCCATAAGAACCGATGGCAAAGGCGGAAATCAGCCCTTTACGCTCAGGGAACCATTTTACGCAGTTGGAAAGCGTTAACAGGTAACCTGCGCCATCCGCCAGACCAACCAGCACACCGGCGCTCAGCCACAGCATAATCAGGCTGTTGGAATGGGCGGTTAAGAAGAAACCGACGCCGAGTAAAATACCGGAGGCCATGGTGACGCGTTTCACGCCAAAACGTTCCTGCAGCTTGCCGGCAACGGAAGAGGAAATCGCCAGCCCGAGACTCAGCAGGCCAAAGGAAAATGCCACCTGACTTACCGGCGCATCGAGCTTAGAAGAGAGCGCGCCATTAAACAGGCTCCAGGTATAAACAGAACCTAAAGCAAATTGGGTAATAATCGTGCCGATCAGTGTTAGCCAGCGAGTACGCTGATAATCAGAAGTTTTCATGGCAGTCTTCCTGCATAAGCAAAATGGGAAATTCTCTGCCAACAACCATACCGAAGCGCTTTTATGGCCAGGAGAAAACGGCATGAAATGCCGCCAGGACGGAATGAAATGCCTGGAATGCGGAATGAATGACGAGACAAAAAGTCGGGTTACTGAATTTTATCGTAAGAGTTAGTACACGCTATCGCTGAGGGGCGTGTGATTGTTGATCTCAATATGTAACAAAGATGTTTATATGATGATTGTTTGCGTTAAAATTTGGCACTCACTCCCATGGTGTACATATAGTCGCTGTTATTGGCGCTATTTTCCGCCTGCGAAAGCGCCGCGTAAGCCGCCATGTGCCTGTTCAACAGCATATCTGCGCCAACGGTAACATCCAGCCAGTTACCGTCTTGACCCGCCGCCGTCATGCGACTGAGGCCCGACTGCGCTTTCCAGATATTCTCGCCAAACTGCTGGTTATAGCTGATTTGCGCCCACGGCCGCACATCACCGAACTGAGAATTGACTCGCCAGCCTAACGTGCTGACGCTGGCATGCCACAGCGGATCGTTCTGCGTTACCGACGTCACGCTATCGCCAAATTCGTTGTAAGTAGACGTGGTCGAACCGTCATAATGCAGCGCGGCCACCGGACCAGTCATCACCTGCCTTGAAAGCGGAAAGTTCCAGCCCATACTCATGCCGCTGGTCGCATCCATAGGCGTTTCATCCGCCAGATTCACCACGGGACCCGCCACGTTTTGAGTGGAGCGAATACGTTCTTCCAGAATGTCGTTATAACGTGGTTGGTGATCGCTGTCCCATGTATAACGTTCAGCCGTATGCCCTGACATCGCATCAACGATATATTCTTGTTGCCAGCCATATGCTGTATTGATGAACAGCGCACAAACTACGACGCTCGCCAGAGTTAACCTTTGGCGACCACTACTGTTTCTTATAATCATCAACGCGACTCCAGAAAAGAGCCGAATTCGGCGATATTATTGTCATTGTGTGAAGGATATCGGGCCCATCAGGCCCTGTATTAAATATTGTCTTTTTAGCTGGCGCGTCAAGGCGGGCCGAATGAAATTTTTACGCCAGTAAAAACAGCGAGGAAGAATATGCAGCGTTGCGGATGGGTCAGCCAGGACCCACTTTACATTGCCTACCACGACAAGGAATGGGGCGTCCCCGAAACAGATGGCAACAAGCTGTTCGAAATGATCTGTCTGGAAGGCCAACAGGCCGGTTTATCGTGGATCACCGTGCTAAAGAAACGGGAAAATTATCGCCACGCCTTCCACCATTTTGACCCGGAAAAAGTGGCGGCCATGACCGAAGAGGATGTGGAAAGACTGGTACTGGATGCCGGCATTATTCGCCATCGAGGAAAAATTCAGGCCATTATCGGCAACGCTCGCGCCTTTCTGACCATGGCGCAAAACGGAGAATCGTTTAGCGAGTTCGTCTGGTCATTTGTTGATAACCAACCGCAAGTGACCCGCGCCGCCAACCTGAGCGATATCCCCACCTCTACACCGGCGTCAGATGCTCTGTCTAAAGCGTTAAAAAAACGCGGATTTAAGTTTGTCGGCACCACCATCTGTTACTCCTTTATGCAGGCATGCGGCTTGGTCAATGACCATGTCACCAGCTGTATCTGTTACCCGGGAGAACAACATGATTCGTGAATCAAAGGCTGACGATCTACCGTCGATTCTGGCGCTGTGGATGGAAAGCACGATCCATGCCCATCCGTTTATCGAAGAACGCTACTGGCGCGAAAGTGAATCCATCGTGCGGGATGTTTATCTGCCAGCCGCACAAACCTGGGTATGGGAAGAAGAAGGGGTGCTCAAAGGCTTTGCCAGCGTCATTGACGACCGCTTTCTCGGCGCGCTGTTCGTCGCGCCTGCCGCCATCAGAAGCGGGATCGGCAAAGCGCTGGTTCAGCATGTGCAGCAGCGCTTTTCGTTACTCAGCCTCGAGGTCTACCAGAAGAATCAATCAGCGGTGAACTTCTACCATGCGCTGGGTTTTCGCATTGAAGATGGCGCATGGCAGGAAGAGACTCACCATCCCACGTGGATTATGGGCTGGCAGGCGGATCAAACGCCGTAAGCGCCAACGTTGGTCCGCTGTATTTTTCGAGCCACGCCAGCGCAGTGTTGCCCGCACAGCCATTCCCCAGCTTCGAGCTGGGGAGATCTTTGGTCAGCACGTTGACGGCGCCATTTTTACAAATACCGTTGGCGGCGAGATCCAAATCAGGCCAGGCGCCCTCATGAATACAGATGACACCGGGTTTAATTCCCGTCGTCACGACCGCTCCCGCCAGAACGTGCCCACGCTGGTTCCACACCCTGACCGTGTCGCCATCCGCAATACCGCGCGCTTTGGCATCCTGCGGATGAATCGTGACGGGCTCACGATCCGCTACCGCATACTGTTCGCGCAACGCGCTGTAATTTAGCTGGCTGTGCAAACGGTGCGCCGGATGGGCGGAAAGCAGCTGTAACTGGCCCGGCTCGGCGTTACCGAACCACTCATCCGGCTCCAGCCACATCGGATGCCCCGCACAGTCCGCGTAACCGTAACCGGCAATCCTCGCGGAGTAGATTTCAATTTTACCGCTGTCCGTTTTCAGCGGATGCGCCTGTGGGTTGCGGCGAAAATCCGCGAAACGGATAAACTGCGCGCTGGCGGCGTTTTCTGGCATTTCGATCAGCGCATTCCGCTGCCAAAACTCGGTGAATGGCGGCAACGTCACCTGCTGGCTAGCCCCACGCTGCCCGGCAATGTTGTAAAAAGTCTCCAGCCATTCCAGCTCGCTTTTGCCTTCGGTAAATCGCTCATATCCGCCCTTCTCCCAGCGTTCACTCAGCTCGGCAAAGACATCAAAATCATTTCGCGCTTCATCCTGCGGCGATACAACCTGCTTCATCGGCACCAGATGCTGGTTGCTGTAATCGCCGGTCATGGTCAAATCATTACGTTCAAAAGACGTCGTCGCCGGCAGCACGATATCGGCATGCTTCGCTGCGGCTGTCCAGAAACACTCTGAGATAACCACCAGCTCCGGTTTTTGCCAGGCGCGAATCAGACGGTTGGTGTCCTGATGATGGGTGAAGTTAGCGCCGCCCGCCCACCACAGCATACGGATGTCCGGGAAATGGCGGTCCATCCCGTTGTGCTGATAAAAACCACCCGGGTTCTCCAGCGCTTCAACAATTCGCGCCACCGGGATTTTATCCACCGCGTCGGTGCCGTTTTTAACGCTGCCCTGCATTGAAGCCAGCACCGCAGCGCGGCGCGTTGGGTTTCCGCCGTTGGCAAAATGGTACGACAGCCCAAAGCCGCCGCCAGGCGTCCCGATTTGCCCGAGCATGGCAGCCAGCGTGACAATCATCCAGTGTTTCTGCTCGCCATACTGCTGGCGTTGCATCCCCCATCCCGCCATCAGCATGGTGGTGTTTTGGTGAAATATCGCCGCAAGTTCACGTATTTTCGCCGCCGGAACACCACAAATTTCAGCGGCCCATTCTGCCGTTTTTGCAACATCGTCAGATTTGCCCAGCAGATAGTCGGCAAAACGGTCATATCCGGTCGTACACCGGGCGAGAAAGTCCGCGTCGTGCCAGCCGTTTTCCACCAGCGTATGCGCGATACCCAGCATCAGCGCCACGTCGGTCCCCATATGCGGAGCGATCCATTCCATCTTCTCGCCAAAGAAATCGACGCTTTCCGATCGCATCGGATCGATACAGATCAACCGCTTCCCGCTGCCACGCAGTGCCTCAAAGTAAGCGAGGCCCTGCTCGTCGGAGGCGTTCCAGGCAATTTTCAGGGTATTCAGTGGATTGGCGCTCCATAACACCACCACTTCACTGTTCTCCAGCACCACCGGCCAACTGGTCTGCTGCTGGTAAACTTCGTTACCGCCCACCACGTACGGCATGATGGCCTGCGCAGCACCCGTCGAGTAATCCCCCAGATGCCCGGTATAACCACCCGCCAGCGCCATATAACGCTGTAGCAGGGTCGCTGCTTTGTGTAACACGCCGTTGGAACGCCAGCCGTAGGAACCGGCAAAAATCGAGGCCGGGCCGTAGCTGTCACGGATGCGTTTATGCTGCGTATGGATAAGATTCAGCGCGTCGTCCCAACTGACACGAACAAATTCATCCTGCCCGCGCACCCCCTGCGGATCCTCCGGCGAGGCGAGAAAGCCTTTACGCACCATGGGAAAACGTACCCGCGTTTTACTGTGTACCTGGTCGCGCACCACGGTTTGCAAAGAGTTGGGATGGGCGGTGGGCAGCGCGCCGCGAGAGGAGAAAACCGTCTCGCCATCGGTTTCGACGAGAATAGGTCCCCAGTGGGCGGCGGTTAACACCGAGTAATGTGCGGGTGAATTAGCCAAGATGGCGCTCCTGAATGCGATGTGACGGCTTATTTATTATGCCGTTCAATGTTACTTACAAATTTCAGAGTCTTCCCTGGAATTTTCTTCATGTTCACACGTCATAATCAACCGCCACGGTCGCTGTGGCAAAGAAGAAAAAGTCATTAAGGAATTAAGATGAAGAAACGTGTTTTTGTTATTGCTGCCATCGTGAGCGGCGCCCTGGCGGTTTCTGGCTGCACAACAAACCCTTACACCGGAGAACGCGAAGCGGGTAAATCCGGCATTGGCGCGGGTATTGGCTCTCTGGTCGGCGCGGGTATTGGCGCACTCTCTTCTTCGAAGAAAGATCGCGGCAAAGGCGCGCTGATTGGTGCGGCGGCTGGCGCGGCCGTTGGCGGCGGTGTCGGCTATTACATGGACGTGCAGGAAGCAAAACTGCGCGACAAAATGCAGGGAACGGGCGTCAGCGTGACGCGCAGTGGCGATAACATCATCCTGAATATGCCAAATAACGTCACCTTCGACAGCAACAGCAGCAACCTGAAACCTGCGGGTGCCAACACCCTGACCGGCGTGGCAATGGTACTGAAAGAGTACAATAAAACCGCCGTCAACGTGCTCGGCTTCACCGACAGCACCGGCAGTCAGGATCTGAATATGCGCCTGTCGCAGCAGCGCGCGGACTCCGTGGCCAGCGCCTTAATCACTCAAGGCGTCGCCGCTAACCGTATCCGCACTCAGGGTATGGGCCCGGCAAACCCGATCGCCAGTAACAGCACGGCGGAAGGTAAAGCGCAAAACCGCCGCGTAGAGATCACCTTAAGCCCGCTCCAGTAACGTTTTGTGCCGGATAATGGCAGCGTCTTATCCGGCATGAAGCACTTGCCATCGTTGATTTTCGCGTTAAGGTGTTGTCACCAAATTTAGGGAAATCAGCGATGAGCAAATCAACACGGGCAACCATCAGCGATGTGGCGAAAGCCGCAAAAACCGGCAAGACCAGCATTTCACGCTACCTCAACGGTGAAAAGCACCTGCTTTCCGACGCGCTACTGGCCCGCATTGAACAAGCCATTGCCGATCTCGACTACCGTCCCAGCCTGATGGCAAGAGGCCTGAAACACGGTCGTACCCGTCTGATTGGTCTGATCATCGCCGATATTACTAATCCCTACTCCGTCAACGTGTTAAGCGGGATTGAAGCCGCCTGTCGCGATAAGGGCTTTACCCCGCTGGTGTGTAACACCAACAACGAAGTGGATCAGGAGCTGCATTATCTCGACCTGCTGCGCAGCTACCAGGTCGAAGGGATTGTGGTCAACGCCGTTGGAATGCGCGAAGAGGGGCTGAACCGCCTGCAACAGTCTGCGCTACCGATGGTACTGATTGACCGTAAAATCCCCGATTTTGCCTGTGATATGGTCGGGCTGGATAACACCCAGGCGGCAACGGTTGCCACTGAACATCTGGTCGAGCAAGGTTTTGAAGCCATCCTGTTCCTCAGCGAACCGCTGGGCATGGTGAATACCCGCCGCGAACGCCTGAGCGCTTTTCGCGCCACGCTCGCACAGTACCCCGGCGTTATCGCGCAAAATGCCGAAGTCCCGCTAGCGGACAATACGCAACTGGATGACACGCTGCGCCAGTTTCACCAGCAGCATCGGGGGATGCGCAAAGCCGTTATCTCTGCCAACGGCGCTCTCACGCTGCAGGTTGCCCGCGCCCTGAAGCGCATTGGCCTTAACTGGGGCAGCGATATCGGCCTGCTCGGTTTTGACGAACTGGAATGGGCGGAGCTGGCGGGCGTCGGTATCACCACGTTGAAACAACCCACATGGCAGATTGGCTACACCGCCGTTGAGCAGGTTGTACGCCGAATTGATGGCGGCTCTGCTGCCATTCAGGAACAGGTATTCTCCGGCGAGCTGATCGTGCGCGGCTCAACCGCCCGTTAAATTTCCTTCGTGATGGTGATCATAAATTCGACATCATGAGCTTTTCTTTGGAACCGGTTCCATCTAGCGTTATAACAAGAATGCTAGTCTGGAGTTTCCATGAAAAGAAAAATTATGGTGGTTACCGCCGCCTACGGCTACGACCAGGTGCGGGCCGCAGGCGGGCAAACGGCAATGTTGCCCATCATTGCCGAAGCCGGTGCTGACGGCGTCGAAATCCGCCGCGAGTTATTAACCGACGCCGAGCTGAAAACGCTGTCCATAATGGCCTCTGCAATCGAACTCTTCGGCCTGCTGGCCTGTTATTCAGCACCTGAACCGTTATTCCTTGAGGATGGGAACCTGAATCCCCGACTTCCGCAGCTCCTCGAAGAAGCGCAGGCCCTACAGGCGCTGTGGTTAAAAGTCTCTCTCGGTCATTTTTCCCATACCGAACAGTTCGACGATTTACGTGAATGGCTGGACAACAGCGGTATGGAGCTGGTTGTGGAAAACGATCAGACCGCCTGCGGACGCCTGCAGCCGATGCAACGCTTTAATGAAGCCTGTCAGACGCAAAACCTGCCGATATCTCTGACTTTCGATATGGGCAACTGGCTGTGGGTTGGCGACTCCCCGGAACAGGCCGCGCAGAACCTGGCGCCAACCGTCGGATATATCCATGTCAAAGCCGCAGTTACGCATCGCGATAGCTACCGTGCCGTACCGCCTGATGAAGCAGATTCACGCTGGCTGGCGCTGTTAAAAACGCTGCCCAACGATGTTCCGCGCGGTATTGAGTTCCCCCTGGAAGGGCAGGATTTGACGGCGGTTACCCGCCACTACGTCGAGCTGTTACGCAAGGAGTAACACATGAAAAATTCACTGGATGCGGTCACTATTGGTGAAGCGATGGCGATGTTTGTCGCCACGCAAACCGGCGAACTGACGGATGTAGAGCAGTTTATCAAGCGCGTTGCAGGCGCTGAACTCAACGTGGCGACCGGTCTTGCTCGTCTGGGCCTGAAGGTCGGCTGGGTGAGCCGCGTAGGCAACGACAGTTTTGGTCGTTTTATCATTAAGTCGCTGGAAAAAGAAGGGATAGATGCGCAGGGAGTTACCCAGGACGGGCGTTACGCTACCGGCTTTCAGCTTAAATCCAAGATCGAAAATGGAACCGATCCCATTGTGGAATATTTCCGCAAAGGTTCCGCCGCCAGCCACCTCAGCGTTGAGGATTATCACGAGGACTATTTCGCCAGCGCGCGCCACTTGCACCTGAGCGGCGTGGCGGCAGCGCTTTCTGCCAGCTCCTATGAACTACTGGCGCACACCGCCCGCACGCTGAAAGCCCAGGGGAAAACCATCTCGTTCGACCCAAATTTGCGTCCGGTGCTGTGGAAAAGCGAAGCCGAGATGGTGGAAAAACTGAACCGGCTGGCATTCCAGGCTGACTGGGTTTTACCTGGATTAAAAGAGGGGATGATTTTAACCGGCCAACAGACGCCTGAAGCCATCGCCGACTTTTATCTGCGTCACGGAGTGAAGGCCGTGATCATCAAAACCGGGGCTGATGGCGCCTGGTACAAAACAGCCAGCGGTGAACAAGGTTGCGTTGCACCGGTAAAAGTCGACAACGTGGTCGATACGGTCGGCGCAGGCGATGGCTTTGCCGTGGGCGTTATCAGCGCCCTGCTGGAAGGCCGTTCGCTGCATCAGGCGGTGACCCGCGGCAATAAAATCGGCGCACTGGCCATTCAGGTTCAGGGCGACAGCGAAGGATTACCCACACGTGAACAATTAGGGGAATAAACTCCCGGCCAACTCTGTCTCTGTACCCTACATACAGAGGCGGCGTATCAGCATAACCAGAGGGCAGTCTATGAATAGCTCAACTAATGCAGCAAAACGCTGGTGGTACATTATGCCAATCGTGTTTATCACGTATAGCCTGGCGTACCTTGACCGTGCGAACTTCAGCTTCGCCTCCGCCGCCGGTATCAACGAGGACCTCGGCATTACCAAAGGGATCTCTTCCCTGCTGGGCGCTCTGTTTTTCCTCGGCTATTTCTTCTTTCAGATCCCAGGCGCGATTTACGCAGAACGGCGCAGCGTACGAAAACTGATTTTTGTCTGTCTGATCCTCTGGGGCGCATGCGCGTCGTTAACCGGTATGGTCAGCAATATTCCAATGCTTGCCGCCATCCGCTTTATTCTTGGCGTCGTTGAAGCCGCGGTGATGCCCGCAATGCTGATTTATATCAGCAACTGGTTTACGAAATCCGAGCGCTCGCGCGCTAACACTTTCCTGATCCTCGGAAACCCGGTTACCGTCCTGTGGATGTCTGTGGTTTCCGGTTATCTGATCCAGGCGCTGGGCTGGCGGGAAATGTTTATCATCGAGGGCTTCCCGGCCATCATCTGGGCGTTCTGCTGGTGGGTATTGGTAAAAGACAAACCGTCTCAGGTCGGCTGGCTGTCAGAATCTGAAAAAGCCGCCCTTCAGGCGCAACTGGAAAAAGAGCAGCAAGGCATCAAAGCCGTGCGTAACTATAGCGAGGCCTTCCGCTCACCTAACGTCATCCTGCTGTGCATGCAGTATTTCGCCTGGAGTATTGGCGTCTATGGTTTTGTCCTGTGGCTACCGTCGA
This sequence comes from Citrobacter sp. 21OH12SH02A-Citro, assembly GCF_027919895.1. Classification (NCBI taxonomy): domain Bacteria; kingdom Pseudomonadati; phylum Pseudomonadota; class Gammaproteobacteria; order Enterobacterales; family Enterobacteriaceae; genus Citrobacter; species Citrobacter sp. 21OH12SH02A-Citro. Next base: position 196,836 of record NZ_CP114801.1, on the reverse strand, counting down.
TTATCCGCAACGGCGGCGCAAATCTGGGCATGGTAGAGGTTGGCTGGCTGTCATCCGTACCTTATCTGGCGGCGACGGCGGCGATGATCCTCGTCTCCTGGGCCTCCGATAAGCTGCAAAACCGTAAACTGTTTGTCTGGCCGCTGTTATTGATAGCCGCTTTCGCTTTTATCGGCTCCTGGGCCGTGGGTGCAGACCACTTCTGGATTTCTTACACGCTGTTAGTTATTGCGGGTGCGGCAATGTACGCCCCATATGGCCCCTTCTTCGCCATCATCCCGGAAATGCTGCCGCGCAACGTCGCCGGGGGTGCAATGGCGCTGATTAACAGCATGGGCGCGCTAGGCTCATTCTTTGGTTCATGGTTTGTCGGCTACCTCAATGGCGCAACCGGCAGCCCATCCGCCTCGTACATTTTTATGGGGGTAGCGCTTTTTGTCTCAGTATGGCTAACTTTAATTGTTAAGCCTGCTAATAATCAGCAATTACCTATTGGCGCACGCCACGCTTAAATTTTAACTTACGGAGATTCGCATGAAGCCGTCCATTATTCTCTATAAAGCGTTACCTGACGATTTACTGCATCGCCTGGAAGAGCATTTTACTGTGACTCATGTGCCTAACCTGCGCCCGGAAACGGTCGCACAGTACGCCGAGGCTTTTGCCAACGCGGAAGGTCTGCTGGGTTCCAGTGAAGCCGTCAATACCGCCCTACTGGAGAGAATGCCCAGGCTACGTGCGACATCCACGATTTCCGTAGGCTATGACAACTTCGACGTCGATGCCCTCAACGCGCGCAAGGTGCTGTTGATGCACACGCCAACCGTGCTGACGGAAACTGTCGCCGATACGGTAATGGCGCTGGTGTTAAGCACCGCTCGCCGCGTGGTAGAAGTTGCTGAACGGGTGAAAATTGGCGAATGGACCAAAAGTATCGGGCCGGACTGGTTTGGTACGGATGTACACCACAAAACGCTGGGGATTGTCGGCATGGGCCGTATTGGTCTGGCGCTGGCGCAACGCGCGCATTTTGGTTTTAGCATGCCGATTCTTTATAACGCGCGCCGTCATCACCAGGAGGCGGAAGAACGCTTCAACGCGCGTTACTGCGACCTCGATACGCTGTTGCAGGAGTCCGATTTTGTCTGCCTGATCCTGCCGTTAACCGAAGAAACGCATCATCTGTTTAGTACCGAACAGTTTGCCAAAATGAAGTCCTCCGCCATTTTCATTAACGCCGGGCGTGGGCCGGTGGTCGATGAAAAAGCGCTGATTGCCGCCCTGCAAAGCGGGGAAATTCATGCCGCAGGCCTGGATGTGTTTGAGCAGGAGCCATTACCGGCAGACTCACCGTTATTGGCGCTGCCAAACGTGGTAGCCGTACCGCACATAGGTTCAGCGACGCATGAAACGCGCTATAACATGGCGGCCTGTGCGGTGGATAACTTAATCGATGCGCTGCAAGGACGCGTTGAGAAGAATTGCGTGAACCCGCAGGTCGCGCCATAAACAAAAGGCCGGGTAGCACTTACGCTTACCCGGCCTTTTATGTATTACAGCGCCTTCATTACTGAGCGGCATTCACCGCAGCAGTCCAGGCCTGATTAAATGCCTGATGCTGAGAGGCCAACGGGCCAATCAGCGTGTTGTACTGACTTGCCTGCTGTGAAGTTGGGAACTGGATACCGTTAGCGACAAAGCTCACCTGCGTATCCTGCTGTGCCACAAAATCACCAACCTGTACTAACTGCTGCGTGAATATTTGCGCGGCAGGGATCAGCGGCTGTAGCGCCTCTGAAGGTACAGTGACGACTTTATTGTAGACCTGGTCAAAGACCGGCTTCAGATCCTCGCCCTGCTTCAGCGCGCCATGCGCAGCATCTGCCTGCAGTTTCGCATTCTGCAACTGTTGCCCTAATACGCCCAACGCACCATTTGCCTGACGCAGCGGTTCACGCTGAGTCACATAATCCTGAGGAACACGAATCGCATTTACGCTATCAACCACCGGGCGCAGACCGGAGTCCATTGCCTGATTAACCTGCTGCGAATAGCCATACAGAATCGCGTAATCGGACACAAACGGGCCAAACTGTTTTTTCTGATCGGCGGTCAGCGTTGGTAAACGCTCTCCGCTACGCATTGCAGTATTCTGCAGAAAATCGATAAACGCTTTGCGTTGATCGCCTTCTTTATCAAAACACCCACTCAGGCCAACTACCATTAAGAGCGCCAAAACAGGCGCAAACCAGCGAGAGCAGGACTTACCTGTCGCCATTTTAATACTCCTTTCACCCAAAAATGCGCACAACGACACCCGCGTGCCTGACGTTGACAAGGATAGTCCAGGTCAGCCCCGCAAGATACCCTTTCCGCGTAATCTTGTGGGGGAAAATAACCGCTCCCGCCACCCATCGTTTTGCTAAACAATGCGCCATTTACCACACGACGTCATATTTTAGTCATCTTTACAATCGGGATCGATCGTTCGCAGATCACGACCTTTATCAGTTCGTTAGCCTGCAAAAGATTGTCGACCCCGATCCGCTGAAACGAATCCATCACGCAAACCTAAAATCCGGCTTCATTTTTTCCGACTACTCTTAATGAGCTTCGATGAAATTCACGATCCCGCTGTGTGATTTGTAGGAGTTCTCAATGGAATACAAAGATCCTATGTTTGAACTGCTGAGCAGTCTGGAGCAGATTGTTTTTAAAGATGTATCGCAGACGGTTACTCTGACGCAAAAAACCAACCCTTTCACCGAATTTGAACAGCTACGACGAGGGACAGGTTTAAAAACAGATGATTTTGCCCGAGTGATGGGCGTGACGGTCGCGACGGTTCATGAATGGGAGTCTAAACGCGTAAAGCCTTCCAATACCGAATTGAAGTTAATGCGCCTGATTCAGGCAGACCCAAGATTAAGTAAGCAACTGATGGATTGAACTATTTTTTAATTTTACTTATGAACGGCCCTGTAAAAGGGCCGTTCCCTTAAGGGGGTTATCCACAAAAAAGAAAATAGTAGTTGCATCCACATGCGTAAAATGAGTTAATGCCCTCAACGGTTTGACGTACAGACCATTACAGCAGTTAGTAAGGCAAGTCCCTTCAAGAGTTATCGTTGATACCCTTCGTAGTGAGCATTTCCTTTACTGTTAAAAAATCTGTAAAGCACGCCATATCGCCGAAAGGCACACTTATTTTTTAAAAGGTAATACACTATGTCCGGTAAAATGACTGGTATCGTAAAATGGTTCAACGCTGACAAAGGTTTCGGCTTCATCACTCCTGACGATGGCTCTAAAGACGTGTTCGTACACTTCTCTGCTATCCAGAACGATGGCTACAAATCTCTGGACGAAGGTCAGAAAGTTTCCTTCACCATCGAAAGCGGCGCTAAAGGCCCGGCAGCTGGCAACGTAACCAGCCTGTAAGCTTAAAAAGCTCAAAATTCTGAATCCCTGCCAAACGGCGGGGATTTTTTTTATCTGTACTTCGCAAGACTCCCCGCCCAAACGCTTCTTTGCATTACTTTACCCGTCCTCCCTTTGACCTTTCCCTAAGGGCAAGCTTTATAGTGAGCCAGTCTGTATTCCACAATATTCACAAGGAATTGAAGCTATGTCGAAATCCTCACTGCTGCTGGTTTTAGGTTTGCTCACTACCGCTAGCGCGTTCGCAGCAACTCCGGAAGCTGCTTTTCTGGCGGAACACGGGCTCAGCGGTAAATCCGTCGAGCAAATCGTCGAGACCATTGACCAGTCGCCACAGAACCGCCCGCTGCCGTACTCAGCATCTATCACCAGTACCGAACTGAAGCTCTCTTCGGGCGATCAGATTTATACCCTACCGCTCGGTGACAAGTTCTATCTGTCATTTGCCCCCTATGAATGGCAAACACATCCTTGCTTCAACCACAGCCTTTCTGGCTGCCAGGGCGAAATGCCGGAGAAGGCATTCAATGTCAAAGTGACGGATAACAAGGGTGAGGTGGTGGTACAAAAAGTGATGAAGAGTGGTCGAAATGGCTTCGTCGGGGTATGGCTACCGCGCAATATGGCAGGCACAATCGCGGTAAGTTACAACGGTAAAACGGCGGAGTATCCCATCAAGACGATGGAAGACAGCCAGACCTGTCTGACAAAATTACAGCTGCGCTAACAACATACAAAAAAGCCGGATGGCACAATGCTTATCCGGCTTTTCTAAGTCAGCTCAGGAGCGTTACTGCAGCAGAGAAATATCCGCTACGCGCAGGAACAGTTCGCGCAGTTTTGCGAGCATAGACAGACGGTTAATACGCAGATCTTTATCTTCCACGTTGACCATCACTTTCTCGAAGAACGCATCAACCGGTTCACGCAGTTCCGCCAACTCAACCAGCGCTTCCTGGTAACGACCAGCTGCAAAGACAGGCTCCAGCTTATCGCGCAGCACCACAACCTGCAGCGCCAGCGCAATTTCTTCCGGCTCTTTCAGCGTTGCCGAATTTACGCGGTCATTCAGCGTCTCTTCAGACTTCGCCAGGATGTTCGATACACGCTTGTTCGCTGCAGCCAGCGCGGACGCGGCTTCCAGCGTACGGAAGTGCGAAACCGCCTTCATACGTGCGTCGAAATCAGCCGGACGAGTCGGACGACGCGCCAGTACTGCCTGAATGGTATCGACGGTGTAACCTTCATCCTGATACCAGGCGCGGAAGCGACCGAGCATAAAGTCGATCACATCATCCACCACGTTGGCGTTAGTCAGCTTGTCGCCATACAGACGAACCGCTTCTTCGGTCAACGTTTGTAGATCCAGATTCAGGTTCTTCTCAACGATGATACGCAGTACGCCCAGCGCGGCACGACGCAGCGCAAACGGGTCTTTGTCGCCTTTTGGATGCTGACCGATACCGAAGATACCCGCCAGGGTGTCCATCTTATCGGCAATCGCCACGGCACAGGCAACCGGGTTAGACGGCAGGTCATCACCGGCAAAACGCGGCTGATACTGCTCGTTCAGCGCCACAGCGACATCTTCCGCTTCACCATCGTGACGCGCGTAGTGCATGCCCATCACGCCCTGGGTATCGGTGAACTCGAAGACCATGTTGGTCATCAGGTCGCACTTGGACAGCAGGCCAGCACGCGTTGCGTGGTTAACGTCAGCGCCAATCTGACCAGCAATCCAGCCCGCCAGCGCCTGGATACGGTCAGTCTTGTCGCGCAGCGTACCCAGTTGCTGTTGGAACAGCACGGTTTGCAGACGCGGCAGATGGTCTTCCAGACGTTTTTTACGGTCAGTATTGAAGAAGAATTCGGCATCCGCCAGACGCGGACGAACCACCTTCTCGTTACCGGAGATGATTTGCTGCGGGTCTTTAGATTCGATGTTGGCAACGAAGATAAAGTTCGGCAGCAGTTTGCCGTCGTTCGCGTATACCGGGAAGTACTTCTGGTCACCTTTCATGGTGTGTACCAGCGCTTCGGACGGAACAGCGAGGAATTTCTCTTCGAACTTCGCGGTCAGCACGACCGGCCATTCCACCAGCGAGGTGACTTCTTCCAGCAGGCTTTCACTCAGATCGGCGTTGCCGCCAATTTTACGCGCCGCGTCTTCGGCATCAGCTTTGATTTTGGCTTTACGCTCAGCGTAATCCGCAATCACTTTGCCGCGCTCACGCAGAATTTCTGGGTACTGATCGGCATTATCGATGGTGAACTCCGGCTCGCCCATAAAGCGATGCCCGCGGATCACGCGATCGGACTGAATACCCAGAATAGTTGCCGGAATAACTTTATCGCCCAGCAGCAGCGTCACGGTGTGAACCGGACGCACGAAGTGAACGTCAGACGCGCCCCAGCGCATCAGTTTCGGGATCGGCAGCTTCGCCAGTGAGGTGGCGATCATATTCGGCAGCAACGCTTCAGCGCTTTCGCCTTTCACATGCGCGCGATACAGCAGCCACTCGCCTTTGTCGGTGGTCAGACGCTCAGCCTGATCAACCGTGATGCCACAGCCACGCGCCCAACCTTCTGCCGCTTTGCTCGGTTTACCTTCGGCGTCAAACGCCTGGGCGATGGCCGGGCCGCGTTTTTCTACTTCACGGTCGGGTTGTGCTTCAGCCAGGGCAGCGACTTTCAACGCCAGACGACGCGGCGCGGCGAACCACTCCACGTTGCCGTGCGCGATGCCAGCATTATCCAGCTCCGCGGTAAAGTTCGCAGCAAAGGACTCAGCCAGGCTGCGCAGTGCTTTTGGTGGCAGCTCTTCAGTGCCAATTTCCACCAGAAAAGTTTTCTCAGACATGGCCGCCTCTTATTTGTCTTTGTTGCACATCGGGAAGCCAAGGGCTTCACGGGAAGCGTAGTAAGCTTCTGCCACTGCTTTGGTCAGGGTGCGAATACGCAGGATATAGCGCTGACGCTCGGTGACGGAGATGGCTTTACGCGCATCCAGCAGGTTGAAGCTATGGGCGGCTTTCAGAATACGTTCATACGCAGGCAGCGGCAGCGGATTTTCCAGCGCCAGCAGCTGCTGCGCTTCTTTCTCGTACTGCTCGAAGCAGGTGAACAGGAAGTCCACGTCGGCGTATTCGAAGTTGTAGGTGGATTGCTCCACTTCGTTCTGATGGAACACGTCGCCGTAAGTGGTTTTACCCAGCGGGCCGTCGCTCCAGACCAGGTCGTAAACGCTGTCTACGCCCTGAATGTACATGGCCAGACGTTCCAGACCGTAGGTAATTTCCCCGGTCACTGGTTTACATTCCAGACCACCAACCTGCTGGAAGTAGGTGAACTGCGTGACTTCCATGCCGTTCAGCCACACTTCCCAACCCAGACCCCAGGCACCCAGCGTTGGGTTTTCCCAGTTATCTTCCACGAAACGGATATCGTGAATGGTCGGGTCCATACCCAGCTCTTTCAGAGAACCCAGGTACAGCTCCTGAATGTTGTCCGGAGACGGCTTAATCACTACCTGGAACTGATAGTAGTGCTGTAAGCGGTTCGGGTTTTCGCCATAGCGGCCGTCGGTCGGACGACGAGAAGGCTGCACATAAGCAGTCGCCATCGGTTCCGGCCCCAGCGCCCGCAGGCAGGTCATTGGGTGAGATGTCCCCGCGCCGACTTCCATGTCCAATGGTTGAACGATGGTGCAGCCCTGGCGAGCCCAGTAATCCTGTAAGGTCAGGATCAAGCCCTGGAAGGTCCTGGTATCAAACTTTTGCATATTATTTCGTGCTGGATACGTGTGGATTTAAAGGAAGCGGTCAGTATACCCGCTGGCTGCAAGATATACAGTACGAAACGGGAAAAAGGGGGAACTTAGCGCATGGAAAGGTGTAAAAACTGCCCGTCTGCATCAAAAGAGCAAACAAAACTCTCTTTACGGAAGGTAGAACCACGCATCTCATAGCTGCCCTGGAATTGTTCCAGACCGGAGATATCAATTTTCTGCACTCCAGTGTTGTAGATTTGTGCCGCCTCATTTTTACATAGTGACTCCATATCCAGCGAACGTGTTGCACTGACTTTGATCTTTTGCGCCTTCTGCGCGGGTGCAGGCGGCTGGGTGTCGGCGCACGCAACCAGTAAAAGGGTAACGATCGCGGAAAAGAAATACTTCATCATCATTTTATTACCGCCTGGTTTGCTGGTCAGTCTTATTATTAAGTGTCTGGAAACGGATGCTATTTTGAGAATCTCATCAGACCATCTCAAGCTTTAGCGTAAGAACTCGGATTTTTCCAGTGAGCTACGCTCGCAAATTTTCGGTCAGACTTTTTTTAATGGATACAGAGGAACTGATGCAGCCCAAAATATTCTGGATTGATAACCTGCGCGGGATAGCCTGTCTCATGGTTGTGATGATCCACACCACGACCTGGTACATCACCAATGCGCAAAGCGTCAGCCCATTGAATTGGGATCTGGCCAATGTGCTCAATTCAGCTTCTCGCGTCAGCGTCCCGTTGTTCTTTATGATTTCGGGCTATCTGTTTTTTGGCGAGCGCAGCGCCAAACCGCGCCATTTCATGCGCATTGCGCTCTGCATCCTGTTTTACAGCAGCGTGGCGCTGGCCTACATCTTGCTGTTTACCTCGATCAACGCTGAGCTGTCGCTGAAAAACCTGCTGCAAAAGCCGGTGTTCTATCACCTGTGGTTTTTCTTCGCGATCGCCGTAATCTACCTGGTTTCCCCGCTGATACAGGTAAAAAATATCAGCGGCAAGATGCTGCTGGCGCTTATGGTGGTGATTGGGGTGATTGCCAATCCCAATACCGTCTCACAAAAAATTGGCGGTTTTGAGTGGCTTCCCATCAACCTGTACATCAGTGGCGACACGTTCTACTACATCGTGTACGGTATGCTAGGCCGAGCGATTGGTATGATGGATACGCACAAGCGCGCGCTTACCTGGCTCTGTGCGGCGTTGTTTATCATCGCAGTGTTTATTATTTCTCGAGGCACGTTGCATGAACTGCGCTGGCGAGGCAATTTTGCCGATACCTGGTATCTCTATTGCGGCCCGGCGGTGTTTATTTGTGCTGCCTCCCTCCTGACGCTGGTCAAAAATACGCTCAGTACGCGCACTCTGCCGGTACTGGGCCTTATTTCCCGCCACTCCCTGGGCATTTATGGCTTTCATGCGCTGATCATTCACGCGCTACGCACCAACGGTGTAGAACTCAAAAACTGGCCGCCGCTGGATATGCTGTGGATTTTTAGCGCCACGCTGGCGGGAAGTTTACTGTTGTCTGTATTGTTGCAGCGCATCGATACGCGCAGACTGGTGAGCTAACAATAAAAGCCCTCGATCGGTAACCATCGAGGGCATACGATCACTCCGTAAAATCGTCTGCGACTGCCAGCGTTTCTTTTGGATGCTCAAAGCCACTATCACGGATATTTTTCTGCACCGCAACGGTACCAAACAGGCTTAAAAAGAAGGCCAGGCCGTAAAACCCTTTCTCGTTTAGCAGCAGCGTGGCATTCCACAAACCGATAACCAACAATGCAACCGCAATAATAAACGCGGCAAGACAGGTTATGTAGTAAATCGGCGTAGTCGGGATCCCCTCATATTTATCCCGTACCGTCTTTTGATACGACGCAGCAGAAAACAAACCAAGCACCAAAACAGCAAAGTAATACCCCTTTTCGTTCAACTGCATATCGGCATTCCACAACCCCAGCAGATAAACCACAATGCCGCCGAGAAGCGCGACCCATGACACAATACTAAATGCCGGTGAATAAGTTGATGTCCTGTTTTCCATTTAGAGTTCCGGTCCTTTAGATAACTATTCTGCTGAACGCATGAGTAAAACTTGCCCCAGTAAACATACGATGAATGCCACCGGGAACAGCCCCTTTTCGAGGGGTGATAATGGGACGTTCAATACGCCCACCAACAGCACCCCTACCGTGATGAGCGCCACCATCTGACATACAGAGGCGAAGTGTTCATCGTTCTGATTGAGATTATCTGCACGCTGATAAACGTACGTCACAAACATTCCCGTCATCAGCACGGCGAAAAAATAGCCTTTGCTACTCAATAACGGGCATGCCCGCCATAAGCCAATAACGTAAATAAATGCACCAGAGAAGAATAATATCCATGGCAACAGCCTTGTCGTCTTCATTGGGACCTCCTTATCCATCATGGATACAATATGAATAACCCGCTAAAGACAACACAGAAAAGGTCACTACGCCGGACTTTCAGAATAAATTCATGCGCGATAATTATTAATTAGATTGAAATATATATTTGATAAATCCCCTCTGTTTACCAGAGGGGATTTAGGGTCAGGACATCAGCGGGTGTAATTGCTGATAGATTCGGCGGAAGGTTTCCCGACGCTGTTGATAAAGGGCATGGCGCTCGGCATCAGGATAATGCGCCTGCTCCAGCGTAAGCTGAGGCAGAAGGTCTGATAATGGCTGCTGCGGATTAATGGCAATTTGCGCCAGACGCGCCGCACCGAGAGCAGGACCAACATCGCCGCCGGTACGGTAATCCAACTGCAATCCGCTGATGTCAGACAGCATCTGACGCCAGTATTCGCTGCGCGCCCCGCCGCCAATCAGCGTAATGCTGGAGGGCTGCACGCCGCAGGCGTGTACCACGTCCATACCCTCAGCCAATGCAAAACCAACGCCTTCCAGCACCGCCTGTGCCAGCTCCGCCGGACCATGCTGATGCGTCAGACCGAAAAATACGCCCTTCGCCTGCGGGTTGTTGTGCGGCGTACGTTCACCGGACAGATAGGGTAAAAACCAGACCGGCTCAGCGTGTTCATCCGCCTGTTGCGCTGCGGCAATCAACGCAGGAACGCTCGCCAGTCCGGTTAATTTTGCCGCCCAGTCCAGGCAGGATGCCGCACTTAACATCACGGACATCAGGTGCCATCGTTCAGGCAATGCATGGCAAAAGCTATGGACCGCGCTTTCCGGTTTGCTGAGAAAGCCGTCGCTGACCGCAAAATAGACCCCGGAAGTACCCAGCGATAGCATCGCCTGACCGGCATTCATCATGCCCACGCCAACCGCCCCCGCTGCGTTATCCCCACCTCCGGCGACCACCGCAACCTCCTGCATTCCCCAGGCCCTGGCGACTGCTGGCAACAATGTTCCGGTAATCTCACTGCCTTCATAGAGCGCAGGCATATGCGCACGAGTCAGCTTACAGGCTTCCAGCATGACATCACTCCAGTCACGCTTCGCAACATCCAGCCACAAGGTACCAGCCGCATCAGACATATCGCTGGCGAAATCGCCGGTCATACGCAGGCGCAGGTAATCTTTCGGCAGCAGGACTTTATCAACCCGGCTAAAAATCTCCGGTTCGTGGCGCTGTACCCACAGCAGCTTTGGCGCGGTAAAGCCAGGCATCATCAGGTTGCCGGTGATGGCACGAGACTGCGGAACCAGGCTCTCCAGCATGACGCACTCTTCGGCGCAGCGACCATCGTTCCACAGGATAGCCGGGCGCAATACCTTCTGTTGTTCATCCAGTAGCGTCGCGCCGTGCATCTGTCCGGCAATCCCCAACGCTTTCACCTCGCGAAGTGAATGCTGCCGACCCAGGGCTTTCACAGCGCGATCCGTTGCCAGCCACCACTGCTCTGGGTCTTGTTCTGACCATAACGGGTGCGGGCGCGAGACGGTGAGTTTCTCTGTTTGCGAAGCGACCACATCGCCCTGCTCGTTGAGCAGAATGGCCTTTACGCCTGATGTGCCAAGATCTATCCCGATATACATAGGGCATCGTTCCTTAAAGAAAGGCCCGGTCGCGCGAGCTGACCGGGCTTACGGACATGCTCAGAGACCCGTTATTTGTCGAACAAATAATGGTTCACCAGATTTTCCAGCAATTCCTGATGACCGCTCTGGTGCACTGGCGCCAGGTTGTGTTGTTCAGCGTACTGCGCAATTTCCGTCAGCGTCATCTGCCCTTTCAGAATTTGCTGGCCCAGCTCACCATTCCAACCGGCATAACGTTTAGCCACGCGCTGATCCAGACCACCGTCTTCAATCATACGCGCCGCAATTTTCAGCGACAGCGCCATGGTATCCATCGCACCAATATGACCATAGAACAGATCGTATTTATCGGTACTCTGACGACGAACCTTGGCATCGAAGTTCAGGCCACCGGTGGTGAAGCCGCCGGCTTTCAGGATTTCGTACATCACCAACGCATTCTCTTCTACGCTGTTCGGGAACTGATCAGTATCCCAGCCCAGTTGCGCGTCCCCACGGTTGGCATCGACAGAGCCAAACAGACCCAGCGCGATAGCGGTGGCGATTTCGTGATGGAACGAGTGACCCGCCAGCGTGGCGTGGTTGGCTTCGATATTCAGTTTGATCTCTTTTTCCAGACCGAACTGCTTGAGGAATCCGTATACGGTCGCCGCATCGTAATCGTACTGGTGCTTGGTCGGTTCCTGCGGCTTCGGCTCGATAAGCAAAGTGCCCTGGAAACCGGTTTTGTGTTTGTGTTCCACGACCAGTTGCATGAAGCGACCAATTTGCTCACGTTCCTGACGCAGATCGGTATTCAGCAGCGTTTCATAGCCTTCACGACCGCCCCACAGAACGTAGTTTTCACCGCCTAATTTATGCGTGGCATCCATAGCCGTAACCACCTGCGTGGCGGCCCAGCTGAACACTTCTGGATCCGGGTTCGTGGCCGCGCCCGCGCCGTAACGTGGGTTGGTGAAGCAGTTTGCCGTTCCCCACAGCAGCTTCACGCCGCTCTGCTCCTGTTTTGCCGCCAGTACATCAACCATCTGCGCGAAATTGTTTTTGTACTCTTTCAGCGACGCACCTTCCGGCGAGACATCCACGTCATGGAAGCAGTAGTAGGGCACGTTCAGTTTGTGGAAAAACTCGAACGCCACGTCCGCCTTGCGCTTCGCTAATTCCAGCGCTTCACCGGGCTGCTGCCACGGGCGATTAAATGCACCAACACCAAACATATCTGCACCATTCCAGCAGAAAGTGTGCCAGTAGCAGGCAGCAAATCGCAGGTGATCTTCCATACGCTTGCCTAACACTAACTCATCAGAGTTGTAGTGACGAAATGCTAATGGATTAGTTGATTTGGTGCCTTCATAACGAACGCGCTCAAGCTGGTCAAAATAGGCTGGCATAATGAACTCCATAATCAGGTAATGCGGCGGGTGATGGATAATGTCGTAATATTGGGCACTCCCCACCTATTGCTCAATTATGTTATTTCATACTGCCATTGAGATAATTCACAAGTGTGCGCTACTTCTCAAAATAAAATCTGACCAATTTAAAAATTGTTACTTATCAAACTTAAATGCAACCCAGGTAACGAATCATTTAAAATACGATCCCGGTCATAAATCAAGAAATAAACCAAAAAACGTAATTGGAAGATAAAAATCTATAATTGCCTTCCCGCCGTTACCTGTTAAAACTCTGCTACGTCTTATGCTGTGATTGTTACTTTTACTGCTGTTTCCCCCCTACAAAAGGCATCACGATTATGAAGATGAAGAACATTTTACTTGCTGTTTGCACATCCCTTTTACTCACCAGCGTCGCAGGTCATGCCAAAGAAGTAAAAATCGGTATGGCGATTGATGATCTCCGCCTGGAACGCTGGCAGAAAGATCGCGATATTTTCGTCAACAAAGCTGAATCGCTTGGTGCGAAAGTATTTGTACAATCGGCGAATGGTAATGAAGAAACCCAAATGTCGCAGATTGAAAACATGATAAACCGGGGCGTGGATGTCCTTGTGATAATCCCTTACAACGGCCAGGTATTAAGCAATGTTATCAAAGAAGCAAAACAAGAAGGGATCAAGGTGCTGGCTTACGATCGCATGATCAATGATGCTGACATCGATTTTTATATCTCTTTCGATAATGAAAAAGTAGGTGAATTACAGGCTCAATCATTAGTCAATATTGTCCCCGAAGGGAATTATTTCCTGATGGGGGGCTCACCCGTTGATAACAACGCGAAGCTGTTCCGCGCTGGACAAATGAAAGTATTAAAACCGTATATCGACAGCGGAAAAATTAAGGTGGTGGGCGATCAATGGGTTGACGGCTGGTTACCGGAGAATGCGTTGAAGATTATGGAAAATGCGCTAACCGCCAACAATAACAAAATTGACGCAGTAGTTGCCTCAAATGACGCCACAGCTGGCGGTGCGATTCAGGCGCTGAGTGCGCAAGGATTATCAGGAAAAGTCGCTATTTCCGGACAAGATGCAGACCTTGCAGGCATCAAGCGCATTGTCGCCGGGACTCAAACCATGACGGTTTATAAACCTATTACATTGCTCGCAAATACCGCTGCGGAAATCGCCGTCGAACTGGGAAATGATCAACAGCCTAAAGCAGATACTTCGCTGAATAATGGCCTGAAAGATGTCCCTTCCCGACTACTCACACCTATTGATGTTAACAAAGATAATATTAACGAGACCGTCATTAAAGACGGATTCCACAAGAAAAGCGATCTGTAAGCCATGTGCCCTCTGCAAATCAGAGGGCAATAAAACGTGGTGTCAAATTCGCCACGGATATACGTGAATGTCCACGCAGGGTTCTCTTATTGGCTTATGTGGAGCAGTTATGCCATATCTTCTTGAAATGAAAAACATTACCAAGACATTCGGCGTAGTGAAGGCGGTTGATAACGTTAGCCTTAGGATCAATGCTGGCGAAATCATTTCATTATGCGGTGAAAATGGTTCGGGTAAATCGACGCTAATGAAAGTTCTGTGCGGAATTTACCCGCATGGAACCTACGAAGGCGAGATCATTTTTGCTGGCGAAGCCATCCGTGCCAGCCATATTCGTGATACCGAACGTAAGGGTATTGCGATCATCCACCAGGAATTAGCCCTGGTGAAAGAGTTAACAATACTGGAAAATATTTTCCTCGGTAACGAAATGACCCGTAACGGCGTTCTTGATTACGAGATGATGACGTTACGCTGTCAAAAATTACTCGATCAGGTCAGTTTGTCTATTTCGCCAGATACGCGCGTGGGCGATTTAGGATTAGGGCAACAACAGCTGGTAGAAATTGCAAAAGCGCTGAATAAGCAGGTCCGCTTACTTATTCTGGATGAACCAACGGCCTCCCTCACCGAGCAGGAAACTGCAATACTGCTGAATATTATACGTGACCTACAACAGCATGATATCGCCTGCATTTATATTTCACACAAATTGAATGAAGTTAAGGCCATCTCGAATACCATTTGCGTTATTCGCGACGGTAAACACATCGGCACACGCGATGCGACCAACATGACTGAAGACGATATTATCACCATGATGGTTGGTCGTGAGCTCACCGCACTTTACCCCAGCGAGCCTCATATCACGGGAGAAGAGATTTTACGGGTTGAGAATCTGACAGCCTGGCATCCCGTCAATCGCCATATAAAACGCGTCAACGACATTTCTTTCTCACTCAAGCAGGGCGAAATTCTCGGCATTGCCGGACTCGTCGGTGCAGGACGTACCGAAGCCGTACAGTGTCTGTTTGGCGTCTGGTCTGGTCGTTGGGAGGGAAAGATTTTTATTGAAGGCACTCAGGTGCATATCCATAACTGCCAGCAAGCTATTGCTCATGGCATCGCCATGGTGCCTGAAGACAGAAAAAAAGATGGCATTGTTCCGGTGATGGCTGTGGGGAAAAATATCACGCTGGCTGCACTCGATAAATTTACCGGGGGCATGAGCCATCTTGATGATGCCGCTGAACAAAAATGCATTCTGGAATCGCTTCAACAGCTCAAAGTAAAAACATCGTCCCCCGACCTTGCGATCGGGCGTCTGAGCGGAGGGAATCAGCAAAAAGCGATTCTCGCACGTTGCCTCCTGTTAAATCCCCGGATTCTCATTCTTGATGAACCCACCAGGGGTATTGATATCGGCGCCAAATATGAAATCTACAAACTCATCAACCAGCTCGTCCAGGAAGGCATTGCCGTGATTGTCATCTCCTCTGAATTACCTGAAGTGCTCGGACTAAGCGATCGCATCCTCGTGATGCATGAAGGAAAACTGAAAGCTAACCTGGTAAATCATAACCTGACTCAGGAGCAGGTGATGGAAGCCGCATTAAGGAGCGAACATCATGTCGAAAAACAATCCGTCTGAAGCGAAACTTTCTCCCTCTATCACAGGTGGTTTCCCAGCAATAAAATCGCTTAACTTGCAAGTCTTCGTCATGATTGCGGCGATTATCGTGATTATGCTGTTTTTCACGTGGACCACTGATGGCGCATACCTGAGCGCACGTAATGTCTCGAACCTGCTTCGACAGACTGCGATTACCGGTATTCTTGCCGTGGGTATGGTGTTTGTGATCATTTCCGCTGAAATCGATCTCTCTGTCGGTTCCATGATGGGATTATTGGGCGGCGTAGCGGCGATCTGTGATGTTTGGCTAGGCTGGCCTTTACCGCTGACGGTGATCGTAACCCTGACTCTGGGATTGCTCCTCGGGGCATGGAATGGATGGTGGGTTGCTTACCGCAAGGTTCCGTCGTTTATCGTCACCCTTGCGGGAATGCTGGCTTTCCGCGGTATTCTGATTGGCATCACCAACGGCACCACCGTATCCCCCACCAGCGCAGCAATGTCTCAGATTGGTCAGAGCTACTTGTCTGATGGCACAGGCTTTGTCATCGGTGCTCTCGGCTTAATGGCGTTTGTTGGCTGGCAATGGCGAGGCCGTATGCGTCGCCAGGCGTTAGGCCTTGCCACTCCCGCATCAACGTCGGCTGTGGGTCGCCAGGCATTCACAGCCATTGTCGTCTTAGGGGCAATCTGGCTATTAAACGATTATCGTGGTGTTCCAACGCCCGTCCTGCTGCTGACGCTGCTGCTGCTCGGTGGGATGTTTATGGCCACGCGCACTGCATTCGGTCGGAGAATTTACGCCATTGGCGGGAACCTGGAAGCCGCCCGCCTTTCAGGTATCAACGTTGAACGCACCAAACTTGCCGTCTTCGCTATTAATGGTTTGATGGTCGCCATTGCCGGGCTCATTCTTAGCTCCCGGCTTGGCGCAGGTTCCCCTTCCGCAGGGAACATTGCAGAACTGGATGCCATTGCCGCATGTGTCATCGGGGGAACCAGCCTGGCGGGAGGGGTCGGGAGTGTTGCTGGCGCCGTCATGGGCGCATTTATTATGGCTTCTCTCGATAATGGAATGAGTATGATGGACGTCCCCACCTTCTGGCAATACATAGTGAAAGGAGCGATATTGTTGTTGGCGGTATGGATGGACTCAGCAACCAAACGTCGTTCCTGAATTTAAGAAGTGGGTGTATCTCAATGCCGGTTAATGCAACCGGCATTGTCTTTTCTACATGATTCAGCAGGAAAAGAACCATGTTTTATAAACGTCATCGTATTACGTTGTTATTTAATGCCAATAAAGCCTACGACCGTCAGGTGGTTGAAGGGGTTGGCGAGTATCTGCAAGCGTCGCAATCGGAGTGGGATATCTTCATAGAAGAAGATTTTCGTGCTCGCATTGATAACATTAAAGAGTGGTTAGGCGACGGCGTTATTGCCGATTATGACGATGATGATATTGCGCAATTACTTGTCGATGTGGATGTTCCGATCATTGGCGTTGGGGGTTCCTACCATCTGCAGCAAGATTATCCACCAGTACATTACATTGCCACCGACAACCACGCGCTGGTAGAAAGCGCTTTCCTGCATCTGAAAGAGAAAGGGATTAACCGCTTTGCGTTTTATGGTCTTCCGGCTTCAAGCGGTAAACGCTGGGCCGCAGAACGTGAATATGCGTTTTGCCAGTTGGTTGCCAAAGAGAAGTACCGCGGCGTCGTCTATCAGGGGCTGGAAACCGCGCCGGAGAACTGGCAGCACGCGCAAAATAGGCTGGCGGACTGGCTGCAAACCTTACCTCCACAAACTGGGATTATCGCCGTCACCGACGCACGTGCGCGGCACGTTCTGCAGGCCTGTGAACATCTGCATATTCCGGTACCGGAAAAACTGTGCGTCATTGGTATCGATAACGAAGAGCTGACCCGTTACCTGTCACGAGTCGCCTTGTCCTCCGTCGCTCAGGGGGCCAGACAGATGGGATATCAGGCAGCCAAACTACTCCACCGCCTGCTGGCTCACGAAGAGATACCCTTACAGCGCATTCTGGTTCCTCCTGTACGCGTTGTTGCGCGTCAGTCTACAGATTATCGTTCACTTACCGATCCTGCCGTTATTCAGGCGATGCATTACATTCGCAACCATGCCTGCAAAGGTATCAAGGTTGATCAAGTGTTGGACTCAGTAGGGATTTCACGTTCGAATCTGGAGAAGCGCTTTAAAGAAGAGGTCGGAGAGACCATTCACGCCGTGATTCATGCCGAAAAGCTGGAAAAGGCGCGCAGCCTGTTGATTTCTACCACGCTTTCAATCAACGAAATTTCACAGATGTGCGGCTACCCATCTCTGCAGTATTTCTATTCGGTATTCAAGAAAGAGTACGACACGACGCCAAAAGAGTATCGCGATGTGAACAGTGAAGTGTTGCTATAAGGATGATAGCCGGAGGGCGAAGTCGCCATCCGGCACTCGAAATTACATATGCGCGGCGATTAAACGCTGGTTGTCCTGATACATTGCAAACAGATAGTTGTTATAACTCTGTCCCTTAGTGGAATAACCCTTAAGTTTATGGATCATCGCGGTGGCGGTGACTTCCTGATCGGCTTTACGCAACTGCGCACGTGACTTACGGAAGGAAGAGTAGGCCGGATGCGTATTCAAATTAATGACGTAAGCATTCACCGACTCTTTCACTGATTCAAATTGTGAGTAGCCTTTGACCTTACCCGGTGCATTGTTACAACGACCCTTGCCACATTTCATGCCAAACAGGTTGTTGTTGCTCCGCGCCAGCTTCGACGTACCCCAGCCGCTTTCTGCCGCAGCCATGGTTGCCACCATACTGGTCGGGATAATGTCTACACGTTCAAGCAGCGTATTCCACGGAATTTTACGCGTGTTACCAGACCAGTTCACCTTGTAGCGCTTCGCGATGTCTTTCATACGCGTACGCTCAGTCGGTGACCAGCGGTTCTGGTACTGTTTTGAAATCAGCCAGTTACGGTCCGCCGTAATGGCAGCATTTTGACTGGTAATATAAGGCATAACCGTCCGGAGAAACGCTTTTTTCCTTGGTGTTCCGGAAGGGTATTTTCGCAAATCAGGAAGTGAACTACTCTTTGCACTATTGCGAGAATACTCTTGTTTACTGCTAACCTGTTTATTACTTGCCTTGGTTATCTGGGGCTTGTGACTCGTTGTCGCCGTGTGTGTCTTTGCCAGCACCTCACCCGAAAATGCAACGGTGAGTAACATAAGAATCATTGCCCCATATCGTCGAATGGGAGTCAATATCATTAGGTCTCCTGGTCGGATTTATACATTCCAACACCTTATATTTTTCACAAAAATGAGAGATGAATCTCAAATCATATCAAAAATAGCCGTCAAGAGCACCCACAGGAATAGTCCAATTCTGAAACTATGTCACGTATAAACGGTTCTGGGTGTCATTAATTCGAAGAAAATGTGGAGGTTATCGCAAAATCAGTTCATTTTTTGCGCGCGATCGCTCACCCTCACTTCTCCTCCTGGCGGAATCAACTCAAAGGAGGAGTTTCCGGCCTGATTTCACTGGCAAACTGGCGAAAATCGCAGCACCAAGGACAGCACTATGAAACTTGCCGCCGTTGCGTTGGCGCTAATGCCCGGCATTGCCATCGCCTCATCATGGACGTCTCAAGGACTTCCCACCTTCGAAGCGGAAGGTACGGGTAAATTCGTCAGCCATGCAGCGTTGACGAAGGGTACCCGTCCTTTAACCCTGAATTTTGACCAACAGTGCTGGCAGCCTGCTGATGCGATAAAACTCAACCAGATGCTGTCGCTAAAACCTTGTGAAGGCACGCCGCCACAGTGGCGTTTATTCAAAGACGGCGATTACACGCTGGAAATCGATACCCGCTCCGGTACGCCGACGCTGATGCTGTTGGTAAAAAGTGCTAAGGACACCGTCACCCCCCAGATTCGCCAATGCCCGAAATGGGACGGTTCACCATTAACGCTGGACGTGAGCCAGACCTTCCCGGAAGGTGCCGTGGTGCGTGATTTCTACAGCCAGCAAACGGCAACGGTAAAAAACGGGTCGATTACCCTACAACCCGCCGCAACCAGTAACGGGCTGTTGCTACTGGAACGGGCGGAAACCGATGCCCCCGCCGCTTTCGACTGGAATAACGCCACGGTGTATTTCGTCCTGACGGACCGCTTTGTGAATGGCGATCCGAGTAACGACCACAGCTATGGGCGTCGCAACGACGGCATGCAGGAAATTGGCACTTTCCACGGTGGCGATTTGCGCGGGCTCGCCAGCAAACTCGACTACCTGCAACAGTTAGGCGTCAACGCCCTGTGGATCAGCGCGCCGTTTGAGCAAATCCACGGCTGGGTCGGCGGTGGCGCCAAAGGGGACTTCCCCCACTACGCTTACCACGGCTACTACACCCAGGACTGGACCACGCTTGACGCCAATATGGGAAACGAAGCGGACCTGCGTGCGCTGGTTGATGGCGCACACCAGCGCGGCATCCGTGTCTTGTTTGATGTGGTGATGAACCATACCGGCTACGCCACGCTGGCGGATATGCAGGAGTATCAGTTTGGGGCACTGTACCTATCGGGCGATGAGCTGAAAAAAACGCTCGGGGAACGCTGGACGGACTGGCAGCCATCCGCCGGGCAAAGCTGGCACAGTTTCAATGATTACATCAACTTTAGCGATAAAGCTGGCTGGGAAAAATGGTGGGGAAAAAACTGGATCCGCACCGATATTGCCGATTACGACAATCCTGGCTTTGACGACCTGACGATGTCGCTGGCTTTCCTGCCCGATCTGAAAACCGAATCCACCACGCCTTCCGGGCTGCCAAACTTTTATCAGCACAAGCCGGATACGCACGCCAAAGCCATCGCCGGTTACACGCCCCGGGATTATCTGACGCACTGGCTCAGTCAGTGGGTGCGTGATTATGGGATTGACGGCTTTCGGGTCGACACCGCTAAACACGTCGAGCTTCCCGCCTGGCAGCAGCTAAAAACACAAGCCAGCGCGGCGCTGGTCGAATGGAAGAAAGCCAATCCGGAAAAAGCGCTGGATGATAACCCCTTCTGGATGACTGGCGAGGCCTGGGGTCACGGTGTGATGCAAAGCGACTATTACCGTCACGGCTTCGATGCGATGATCAATTTCGACTACCAGGAGCAGGCGGCAAAGGCCGTTGATTGTCTGGCAAATATGGACCCCACCTGGCAGCAGATGGCGGATAAATTGCAGGACTTCAACGTCCTGAGCTATCTCTCCTCGCACGATACACGTCTGTTCCGCGAAGGTGGAGACAAAGCCGCCGAGCTATTGCTGCTGGCACCTGGCGCGGTTCAACTCTTTTATGGCGACGAGTCGGCCCGCCCCTTTGGCCCAACCGGCTCAGACCCATTACAGGGTACGCGCTCAGAGATGAACTGGCAGGATGTGACCGGGAAATCTGCCGCCATCGTCGCACACTGGCAGCGAATCAGTCAGTTCAGGGCCAGACATCCCGCCATTGGTGCCGGTAAACAAATCACGCTGCCGCTGACGCAGGGATACGGATTTATTCGTGAGCATGGCGACGATAAGGTGATGGTGGTGTGGGCCGGTCAGCCCTGATCCCGGCAGGCTTCTCGCTGTGCACGCAGCGGGAAGCCTTACTCAACATTAAAAACCAGCCAAATAAAAATCATTAGCACAAAATCTCAATCCGGCCTGATACCCCTGATTTGCACCCTGCCATGGGTAGCGCTATGGTTAGCCACTTTATTACTCAGTTCGACAGACCACCTGCTATGACATTCTCACTTTTTGGCGACAAATTTACCCGCCATTCAGGCATCACACGCCTGATGGAGGACCTTAACGACGGTTTACGCACCCCAGGCGCCATCATGCTCGGTGGCGGCAATCCGGCGCAAATTCCAGAGATGCAAAATTACTTTCAATCTCTGCTGGCAGATATGCTGGAAAACGGCAAAGCCACTGATGCGCTTTGCAATTACGATGGTCCACAAGGTAAAACCGAGCTGCTGACAGAGCTGGCGAAACTGCTACGTGAGAAGCAGGGTTGGGATATCGAGCCACAAAATATTGCACTGACAAATGGCAGTCAGAGCGCATTTTTCTACTTATTCAATCTGTTCGCCGGACGCCGCGCCGACGGAACAACGCAAAAAGTGTTGTTCCCGTTAGCTCCGGAATACATTGGCTATGCCGATTCCGGGCTGGAAGAGGATCTCTTTGTCTCCGCGCGTCCAAACATCGAACTGTTACCAGAAGGTCAGTTTAAGTATCACGTTGATTTTGAACACCTGCACATCGGTGAAGAGACGGGCATGATCTGCGTGTCACGTCCGACAAACCCGACAGGCAACGTGATCACCGATGAAGAGCTGATGAAGCTGGACCGGCTGGCCAACCAGCATGGGATCCCGCTGGTGATTGATAACGCCTATGGCGTACCGTTCCCCGGCATCATCTTTAGCGAAGCGCGCCCGCTGTGGAACCCCAACATTGTGCTGTGCATGAGCCTTTCCAAGCTGGGTCTACCAGGCTCCCGCTGCGGCATCATTATCGCGAATGAAAAAATCATCACCGCCATCACCAACATGAACGGCATTATCAGCCTCGCGCCTGGCGGAATGGGTCCGGCAATCATGTGCGAAATGATTAAGCGCAACGACCTTCTGCGCCTGTCCGAGACGGTGATCAAGCCGTTTTATTATCAGCGCGTTCAGGAGACGATTGCGATCATTCGCCGCTATTTATCTGAAGATCGGTGCCTTATTCATAAACCGGAGGGCGCGATTTTCCTGTGGTTATGGTTCAAAGATTTGCCTATCAGCACCGAACTGTTGTATCAGCGTCTGAAAGCGCGCGGCGTGCTGATGGTTCCCGGTGACTATTTCTTCCCGGGTCTGGATAAACCCTGGCCGCATACCCATCAGTGTATGCGGATGAACTACGTGCCAGAACCGGAGAAAATCGAAGCTGGAGTGAAGATTCTGGCTGAAGAGATCGAACGCGCCTGGCAGGAAGGCTAACGCAAGTCCCGACCTAACTACAGGTCGGGACTCAAATTACTGTGGAAGTGAACACAGACGCTGGCGCTGAATACTGACGGCATCTATACACTGCAACGCGCTGGTCGGGCAGGCTTCGACACACGCCGGCCCCGCATCACGGTGCCAGCATAAATCGCACTTTATCGCCTGTACCCGCGACGAGCGGGCGACGACATTCATTGCCCCAAACGGGCAGGCCAGCATACAACTTTTACAGCCAATACAACGCGCCTGTTCAACGAAGATATGCCCATGTTCACGACGAATTGCGTGCGTCGGGCAGACATTTGCACAGGGAGCGTCCTCGCACTGATGGCAGGCGACTGCCGTCGTAAAGGCGTCGTCTTTGATCACGCGGATGCGCGGGGTAAACGCAGTGGAAGAGACCGACGCGCAGTCCTGGTTTTGCTGGTGCGCGACGACGCAAGCAACTTCGCAGGTACGACACCCAATACATTTTGCCGCATCCGCCATAATAAACTCGTTCATTGCTCCCTCCGTCTGCGTGAAAACCACAGAGTGCCAGAGAGGTTGCCCCTGACGCCTTGATCGGACAGGGGAAACGGTTAAATATTGTCAGGTGCCTAAACAACTATGGCGATCCGCCTAATCACGAACGGTAAAACCCAGCTCATTGGAAATGGCCGGATGACGATGCTTCGGGTCTTATCCAGTCTACCGCATTGAAAAGATTGCCCTCCTCCCTGAGGACAAACGGGTGAGAATCAGAAACGCCAGGTCAGACCGGACATAAAGGTAAAGCTGTCATCACGGTCAACCATCGGGCTATTTTTAATATCATCTGGCAGCGCACTATAGTTGGCGCTGGCCAGCAGCGTCAGATTGCTGGTCAATGCGTATTTAGCGGACAGGCCAACATACGGTGTCCAGCTATCGCCAGGGGAGTAACTTGATAACCCACTACGGCGGGATTCATTGCCAGAGATGCCGTAGTAATATTCGTTGAAGTTTTCGTCATAGTAGAGCACGCCAATCGCCGGCGTCAGCGTCAGCTTGCCCATCGGCATTTGGCGAAACAGAGACATTTCCCCAACCCAACCGTTGCTGTTGTCCAGCACATCCGCTGCTGCGGAGACTTTCACGCTGCCCCATTTCTCATGGTGATACCATGCAGCACCCGCCATCGCGGTTGCGTCACGCTTGTTCAGTTGCTTCATCGCTTGATCGTCGTTATCACCCGGATCAAACTCAAGCGGCATGTACGAGGCAGTAATGCTGAATTCATTACTTTCATTTTTTGAAAGAATATAACCTAACGTTGTTTGCCTAAAATAAAATGATTCACTTTCATAACTGACAAGCGGTACTGCGTGAACGTTATCATTATATCCACGATAAGGAGATTCGTTATATACAGCGCCGCCGCCAATAGAAAATTCTGCGGCAGTTGCGCTCGCCATAAATGAAAAGGCGAATAGCGCCACAATATTGCGTTTAATTAACATGCCCACATTCCATTTTAAAATAAGATACAAAACGCGTGCATAATAATGCTTACAATTTCATCGGTGCAAGATTCATATTTATATAGTAATATATACAAACATATATATATTGGGTTTGGCGATGAACAAATTACAACTCAAACACCGGGAACTGAAGATTATTTCGGTAATTGCTGCCAGTGAAAACATCAGTCATGCCGCTACGGTTCTCGGCATCGCACAAGCCAACGTTAGTAAGTACCTTGCTGATTTTGAATCCAAAGTTGGACTAAAGGTATTTGATCGCACCACTCGACAGCCCACCCTCACACCGTTTGGTACAGCGCTGCTTCCTTACATCAATGACATGTTGGACAGAAACGATCAGCTCAATAATTTCATTGCTGATTATAAGCACGAAAAACGTGGCCGGGTAACCGTATATGCTCCGACGGGCATAATTGCTTATTTATCGCAACATGTGATCGCAAAAATTCAGGATATCGGTGGAATTAGCCTCTCACTTAAAACATGTAACCTGGAACGAAAGGCATTTTTTGAAGGTGTCGACTTCCCTGAAGATTGTGATATTTTAATCACCTATGCACATCCTAAAGATGAATCTCTGGTTGCCAGTTTCATTACTAAATATGCGGTGACGGCTTTTGCCAGCCCTGAGTATATCAAAGCACATCCTATTAGTAGCCCTGATGAACTGGAAGAACATTCCTGTATCCTGATTGATTCCATGATGATAGATGAGGCTAATATCTGGCGTTTCACTTCTGCCGGAGGCAAGGAGATGCACGATTATCGGGTAACCGGAAATTATGTCTGCGACAATACACAGTCTGCACTGGCGCTGGCACGTAACCATCTGGGCATTGTTTTTGCGCCAAATGCGAGTGTACAAAAAGATGTTGAATCCGGGTCGCTGGTTCCATGTTTCTCAGAACAACATGAATGGTGGCTGGATTTGGTGGTGATTTTCCGCAAACGTGAATACCAGCCGTGGCGGGTACAGTTTATTCTTGATGAGATGTTGGCAGAGATCCGCCAGCAACTTACTCAGGCGCTGGAACAGCAGCCTGAGTAAGCGAAATTAGGGTACCAGGTTCAAAATGGTAAGCAAAATAGCCTGCGCCTAGTGATCGAGATACAGATAATGCACCCAACTGGTCATGCGCAGCAGAACCTTACGCATCACTGACACATGGGTGAAGTGATCAGAATAAACCGCGACCTGCGCATAAATCCCATCAGGCAGAGCGTTCACATCCACATTATCATTCAGCTCAATCGTGGCGATCACCCCTTCCGATCCGGGCGTAGAATTTAAGGATTGCAGCGCCCCATTCGACTGGTATGTCCCCCCCGGTACGGCCGGGCTGATGGCAGCCAGTTTGCCGCTGAAAACCTTACCCGGCAGGGCGTTAAACACCACTTCAGCTTCATCGCCTGGCTCCAATCGCAGCAACGAGTTTTGCCGGAACTGAGCGATAATTTGCCGTTTTTGATCCGGGATAAACACCATCACCGGACGCATAGGCAGCGCGGCGGCATAGGTTCCCGGTCGCATCAGCACCTGCGTAACGTAACCATCGCTGGGCGCGCGAACCACTGTCTGGTCCAGGTTGAACTCCGCTTCGGCTAACTGCGCTTTCAGGCTGGCAATTTGCGAATTCTCACCCTGCACCAGGCTGTCTAACTGACTCTGGATTTGCTGTTGTTCCGCAACGGAGGATTTCACCGCTGCTTCCTGCGCCAGATAGTTTTGCCGCGCCGCATCGATATCGCGTTCAGAAAAAGGATTGACCTTTGCCTGACTCCCCTGCGCATAGCGCTGGTAATCTTTAGCTAACTTGTCACGCGTAGCCTTTGCCCGCTGCGTGTTGGCTTGCATTTCGTCTAACTGCGCCACCAGCACCTGCTCTTTATGTTGTGCAGTGACAATATCAGCTTTCAGGCGATCAACTCGTGCCTGGTAACGTCCTGGATTAAGTTTAAACAGTACCTCACCTTTTTTGATCAGCGTATTCTTCTTATCCGTCACTTCCGTCACGACCCCCGTGACCTGCGGTACTACGGGAATAGAAATTACTGCCTTTTGCGCCTTAAATGTATACGGATGGTTATAATTCATCAGTAATATAAGCCCGCAAACAATGAATATACCGCCCAATGCTGCAGTGGGTACTGTCCATTTATTGGCAGGAATTTTAAAAATCTTAAATATTGACCATGCGCACGCCACATAGGTCAGAACGATCAATAAATCCATCGATATTACTCCGCCGGAGAGGTCTTCGCCTCACCCAGTTTCTTTTCCAGATCGGCAACCCTGGCCTGCAACTGGATCAGGGAAGAATCCGCGCTTTGCATACCCCACCCGCGTTCCGGGCGATAAAGCGTTGCCCAGATCCATAAAAAGGGCCACATGACATGTAAGGTAAACAAACTCACCCAGCCTGCGACATGTATTGCGTCAGCATGAGG
Source organism: Citrobacter sp. 21OH12SH02A-Citro (assembly GCF_027919895.1). NCBI lineage: Bacteria > Pseudomonadati > Pseudomonadota > Gammaproteobacteria > Enterobacterales > Enterobacteriaceae > Citrobacter > Citrobacter sp. 21OH12SH02A-Citro. The sequence goes on along the minus strand of NZ_CP114801.1, from coordinate 170,149 downwards.
ATGGTTACGTTTCTTTGCAATGAGATAGGGAATATCATGCAGAATAATAATCCCGTAAAAAATGACCAGGAATACAAAAATAAGCACTCCTAATGCAAAATAATTAAGGAACATATTTGCCTCAGGGATTTAAATTAAAAATTCGGCTGCAATTTGATTTACACAATAGAGTTGATAATAGTAGTGGAATGACCAGATTGGATGCAATCGTCTTATTTATATAACGATATATGGGTTTATATATAACTGCAGAATAAAGATATGCCCGGCGCAAAACCGGGCAATAAGTGATGAGAAATTAAAATAGTCCCAGCGGTTTATCCGAGTAGCTCACCAGCAGACATTTGGTTTGCTGATAATGCTCGAGCATCATCTTATGCGTCTCGCGCCCGATGCCTGACTGCTTATAACCACCGAATGCCGCATGGGCCGGGTAAGCATGGTAACAGTTGGTCCATACACGCCCCGCCTGAATCCCACGGCCCATCTTGTACGCCAGATTTCCGTTACGGCTCCAGACGCCAGCGCCAAGCCCATATTGGGTGTCATTGGCGATTTCCAGCGCCTCTTCCATGGTTTTAAAGGTCGTGACGGCCAGCACGGGCCCGAAGATCTCTTCCTGGAAAACCCGCATGTTGTTCTTGCCAAACAGAATGGTTGGTTCGAGGTAATAACCTTCTTTTAAGTCGCCATCCAGTTGCTTGCGCCGCCCGCCGGTGAGAACATCAGCCCCTTCTTTCTTACCAATATCGATGTAATTCAAAATGGTTTCCAGTTGACCATGCGACACCTGCGCACCCATTTGCGTCACGCTGTCTAACGGGTTGCCGCTGTGAATACTCTCCACCCGGCGGATAGCTCTTTCCATAAAACGTTCGTAAATAGATTCCTGTACTAACGCACGGCTCGGACAGGTACACACTTCCCCCTGATTGAAGGCAAACAGCGCGAAACCTTCCAGCGCTTTGTCAAAAAACGCATCCTCTTCATCCATCACATCAGCGAAGAAGATATTGGGCGATTTCCCACCCAGCTCCAGAGTGACGGGAATAATGTTCTGCGTGGCGTATTGCATGATCTGCTGCCCAACTTCCGTTGAGCCGGTAAACGCCACTTTCGCAATGCGTTTAGACGTCGCCAGATACTCACCGATTTCCCCACCCGCACCGTTTACCACGTTCACCACGCCTGGCGGGAGCAGATCGCCGATGACTTCCATCAGCAACAGCACGGACAGCGGCGTGAGGCGCGCGGGTTTAAGCACGACGCAGTTACCCGCCGCCAGCGCGGGCGCCATCTTCCAGCTGGCCATCAGCAACGGGAAGTTCCACGGGATAATTTGCCCTACCACGCCAAGAGGTTCATGGAAGTGATAAGCCACGGTCTCGCTATCAACCTCGCTTATACCCCCTTCCTGCGCACGAATACAGGAAGCGAAATAGCGGAAATGGTCAATCGCCAGCGGAACATCTGCCGCGCTGGTTTCGCGGATGGGCTTACCGTTATCCCAGGTTTCTGCCGTCGCCAGCAGTTCCAGGTTTTGCTCCATACGATCGGCGATTTTGAACAGTATCGCCGCCCTGTCCTGCACGGATGTCTGCGCCCACTTGTCTTTTACTTTGTGCGCGGCATCCAGTGCCAGATCAATATCCTTTTTGCCGGAAGAGGCCACTTCGCACAGTAATTGCCCAGTTACCGGCGTCAGGTTTTGGTAATACTCGCCGTCCACCGGGGCAACCCAGTCACCGCCGATAAAGTTATCGTATCGGGCTTTTAACTTCAGAGGGTAACCATACTCGCCGGGATAAATACGCGTTGAAGGGGGGTTATTGGTCATGACCATCTCCTTGCTGTAGGGGTACTACAAGGGTAGACGGGGCTGGCGAATTATTCGCCAGCCATTTACTGCTTTACGACAGGTATCACGAATTACATAGCAGCGCGATAAATCGCCATGATTTCTTCATGAGTCGCCTGAATCGGGTTAGTGAAACCGCAGGCATCTTTCAGAGCATTGGTCGCCAGTACGGCAATATCCTCTTCCTTCACGTTCAACTCACGCAGACCGGCCGGGATATTCACTTTCTGCGCCAGTTCGCGGATCGCCGCGATGCAGGCTTCCGCCCCTTGCTCTGCGCTCAAGCCAGCAACATCCACGCCCATTGCCTCAGCGCAATCACGCAGGCGAGCGGCAGCCACTTTGCTATTGAAGACCTGCACATGCGGCAGCAGCACTGCGTTACATACACCGTGCGGCAGATCGTAGAAGCCGCCCAACTGGTGCGCCATTGCGTGCACATAACCAAGAGAAGCGTTGTTAAAGGCCATGCCCGCGAGGAACTGCGCGTAAGCCATGGCTTCGCGCGCCTGAGCATTGCTGCCATCTGCAACGGCGACCGGCAGGTTTTCCGCAATCATGGTGACCGCTTTCAACGCGCACGCATCGGTAATCGGCGTTGCAGCAATAGAAACGTAGGCTTCAATGGCGTGGGTCAGCGCATCCATACCGGTTGCCGCTGTCAGGGACTTCGGCATGCCGACCATCAGCGAGGAGTCATTAACGGACAGCAGCGGCGTAACGTGCTTATCCACAATCGCCATTTTAATGTGACGTACTTCATCGGTAATGATGCAGAAACGGGTCATCTCAGATGCCGTGCCCGCGGTGGTGTTAATGGCGATCATCGGCAGTTGTGGTTTTGCAGAACGGTCCACACCTTCGTAATCGCGAATATCGCCGCCGTTAGCCGCCACCAGCGCAATGCCCTTCGCACAATCGTGCGGAGAACCGCCGCCGAGGGAAATAACGCTATCACATTCGTTTTCTTTCAGTATATGCAGGCCAGCAGCGACGTTACTGGTCGTGGGATTAGGATGCGTACCGTCGAAAATGACGCTGAAAATATCACGTTCCTGTAATGCTTTTTGAATCTCGCCAGCCATACCTAATTTTGTCAGCATGGCATCCGTGACAATCAGCGTACGACGAAAACCATATTCCGCCATTGTATTCATTGCGTCTTTTAATGAATCAGCGCCGATTACATTCACGGAAGGAATAAAAAATGTTGAAGCAGCCATTGTACGATCCTTAATTACTCTAAAGAGTCAGGAAGCATACGAGTGAAATATCCAACAAAATATGATCGTGGTTGTTATTTTAATAACACCCACAATTAAAAAGCACATTAGGTTCATAATCTAATGTGCTTATTTCAATCAATATTTATTTTGTATTAATTCATTTAATTCCTGAATTAATTGTTTCATTACTTTTCGGGAAACAACAAAGCATCGCGTAATAAATGATCATTTCCCCGGCGACGCGTAAAACCAATGCGGTCAAAATATTCCAGAATCTGGATAGCCAATTTTGGTGATGCTGCCAACTTACTGATTTAGTGTATGATGGTGTTTTTGAGGTGCTCCAGTGGCTTCTGTTTCTATCAGCTGTCCCTCCTGTTCAGCTACTGACGGGGTGGTGCGTAACGGCAAAAGCACCGCCGGACATCAGCGCTATCTCTGCTCTCACTGCCGTAAAACATGGCAACTGCAGTTCACTTACACCGCTTCTCAACCCGGTACGCACCAGAAAATCATTGATATGGCCATGAATGGCGTTGGATGCCGGGCAACCGCCCGCATTATGGGCGTTGGCCTCAACACGATTTTCCGCCATTTAAAAAACTCAGGCCGCAGTCGGTAACCTCGCGCATACAGCCGGGCAGTGACGTCATCGTCTGCGCGGAAATGGACGAACAGTGGGGATACGTCGGGGCTAAATCGCGCCAGCGCTGGCTGTTTTACGCGTATGACAGGCTCCGGAAGACGGTTGTGGCGCACGTATTCGGTGAACGCACTCTGGCCACACTGGAGCGTCTTCTGAGCCTGCTGTCGGCCTTTGAGGTCGTGGTATGGATGACGGATGGCTGGCCGCTGTATGAATCCCGCCTGAAGGGAAAGCTGCACGTTATCAGCAAGCGTTACACTCAGCGCATTGAGCGGCATAACCTGAATCTGAGGCAGCACCTGGCAAGGCTGGGACGGAAGTCGCTGTCGTTCTCAAAATCGGTGGAGCTGCATGACAAAGTCATCGGGCATTATCTGAACATAAAACACTATCAATAAGTTGGAGTCATTACCGCCAATTTTCGTCCAACGTTAAGCCTGTCGCGGAAATCGGCAGCACAGGTCGATCCTTTCTCCTGATCCAGTTCGCGGATCATATTGGCAAAGGCCACAATCCGATCGTTACGGTAATAGCGATCTTTGACGATCGCGGTGATGATGCCCTGCTGCGCTGCTTGTCGTAACGCCACACGCATCATCTGCTCATCTGTGCCCGTCTGTTTTGCCAAATCGCGCACCCACCACGGCTCATCGACAAAAAGCGGTTCTGCTTTTTGCCAGATAGCCTGCTGCTCTTCGCTGAAACCGGCCTTATGATCCGGCAAATGCAGCCAGCCATGATGGCTATGGATGGCGCCGCTCTCACGCATCTTTTCAATCAGCAGCAGGACCAGCGCTTCATCTTCCATCGGCAAAGCCATACGGCGCAGGCGTTCTCGCCCAGGTCCTGGTTCATCACGGTGCTGCTCGTGGTACGTTGCCAGCGTATCAAGGACTTTCCGCTGCCAGCGCGCTGCAACGGCAGCATTCAACAGACTGTATCCCGCCTGAATAAAGCCATGCAGCTCAATCAACGGACGCATACCGTTGCCGTTGAGCTGACGCGCCCAGGCGAAGTCAGGAATATTCACCGCCCCGCGCGTCAGATGCAGCGCCAGAGCTTCGCCGTCACTCTGTACCTTCTCCAGCGCTGCCAGCCATTGCAAATATTCCGGCTTACGCTTCCCGCGACGCGGCGGATTGAGCGTTACCACACGCGCGCCAGCCAGCGTCGTGCGGGCCGAAATATCGCGTAGCACCAGACGGTCGTTATCGGCGAGCCAGAGCGGTGTATCAAACACCAGTTCCGCCAGCGTCCCTTCAAGCAGGGAGATTCTGCCGGTGACGTGGCTGGCCGCGTGGTGAATATGCAGCGGTTGCCACTGCATCAGCGGCGCGGCATGCTCTAAAGAGACAATCACGCGGGTAAACGCCTCTGGCGGTGCATCGGAGAGCAGCCAGTCGCCGCGGTTAAGCTCTTCTTTTTGTGCATCACCAGCAATATTCAGCGCAATACGTTGCCCCGCCTGCGCGCGATCGGTGGCCTGATTTTGCGCATGCAAGCTACGTACGCGCATCGGTTTGTTGACGCCCGTGAGCCACAGCGTGTCACCAACAGTCACCTCACCGCTAAGCGCCGTCCCGGTCACCACCAGACCCGCGCCTTTGACCGTAAAGGCACGGTCAATCGCCAGGCGAAAGCTGCAATCGCGGGCATGCTCGCGCGACGTTAATTGCTGTAAATGATCGCGCAGTTCTTCGATTCCACGACCTTCACTGGCAGCCGTCACGAACAGAACCGCATCGGCGAATCCATAGTTCTCAAGCGCAGTATGCACCTCAGTACGTACCGCGTTGATGCGATCGTCATCCACGCGATCGGCTTTCGTGAGCGCCACGGTGATCTGCGGGTTGCCCGTCAGTTGCAGAATTTGCAAATGCTCACGCGTTTGCGCCATCACGCCGTCATCACACGCCACCACCAGCAGCGCATGGTCGATCCCGCCGACACCCGCCAGCATGTTGGACAAAAACTTTTCGTGTCCGGGAACATCGATAAATCCCAGAATCCTTCCGTCCGGCTGCGGCCAGTAGGCATAACCGAGATCGATGGTCATGCCGCGCTTTTTTTCTTCCGGCAAACGGTCGGCATTCACGCCGGTAATCGCCTGTAATAACGTTGTTTTTCCGTGGTCAACGTGTCCGGCGGTTGCAATAATCATTTTAGCATCATCTCCATAAACCGGGTCTCGTCCTCAAGGCAGCGCAGATCCAGCCATAAGCGACCATCATAAATTCGCCCAATGATCGGCACGGGCAGCGCACGCCAACGGGCGGCCAGTGCTTCGAGGCGACTACCGCGCCCGTCATGTGGCGTAAAGGTTAATGCCGCGCTGGGCAGCCTATCAACAGGTAGCGAACCGCTGCCTATCTGCGATAAACAAGGCATAACGTTCAGGGCGAATTCGTCGCCGTAATGATCAGCAAGCCGTGCCTGTAATTGTTGTGCCTGCGCGTGGACAGCCTCCTGCGAGCGGGTGAGCTGGCGTAACGTCGGCAACTTCGCTGCCAGCGCTTCCGGGTGCAGGTAGAGCCGCAGCGTCGCTTCCAGCGCAGCCAGCGTCATTTTATCAGCCCGTAATGCACGTTTCAGCGGATGGCTCTGTAAGCGCGCGATCATCTCTTTTTTACCGACAATAATCCCTGCCTGCGGCCCTCCCAGTAATTTATCGCCAGAGAAGCTCACCAGGCTAACGCCAGCGGCAATCAGCTGTTGCGGCATCGGCTCCTGCGGTAATCCATACTGGCTGAGATCGACCAGCGAGCCGCTGCCGAGATCCGCCACTACCGGAACATCCAGCTCCTTGCCAATAGTGGCCAGCTCTGCCTCATCCACCGACTTCGTAAAGCCTTCGATGCTGTAATTACTGGTATGTACTTTCATCAGCAGACCGGTGTTTTCATTTACCGCCTGACGATAATCTTTCGTGTGGGTCCGGTTGGTGGTACCCACTTCGCGCAGAATACATCCGGCCTGACACATCACGTCCGGAATACGAAATGCGCCGCCAATTTCTACCAGTTCTCCGCGTGAAACGACCACCTCTTTGCCGTTAGCCGTGGCCGCCAGCATCAGCAAAACCGCTGCCGCATTGTTATTGACGATACAGGCGTCTTCCGCCCCCGTCAGACGGCAGAGTAAATCCGCCAGGGCCCGATCCCGATGTCCACGCCCGGCATCATCCAGGCTGTATTCCAGCGTCACCGGCGTGCGCATCGCCTGCACCACCGCCTCGATCGCTTCTTCGGCCTGCGATGCGCGACCAAGATTGGTATGCAGCACCGTTCCGGTCAGGTTAATCACCGGACGCAGCGCACTTTGCGATTCTCGTTCCAGCCGGGCGCAGGCCTCTTGCGCCCAGTCCTCACACCATGCCGGGAGCGCGTGCGTGTCGCGAATAGCTTCTCTGGCTTCGTCGAGCATGTGACGCAGCAGGTCAACCACCCGGGTATGACCGTGAGACTCACGTAAAGCTGGGAAGGCGCTATCGCGCAATAAACGATCGATCGCAGGAAGCTGGCTGTAGAGTGAACGCATGTCGGTTGTCATGAAAGGGCCTGGCTGTTGGTGGCCCTCTCCACCGTGGAGAGGGATATCGATATAGGAAGGATTGTACCGTGACTTTGCTTAGGCGAGTATAATGTGTATCAAGCCTTTGGCGGTTCCGTACGGGCAAAACTTTCGCGTTGAAAGAGCGTTTCCACCAGTTTGACCAGACGCGGGCGATCAACACACCAGCCTGGCGCAACCCGACGGAAATTGAGATAACCGACGGCACAGGCAATCGCAATGGTTGCCAGGTTAACCGTATCCGTTTTCAGCGTACCCTCCGCCAGATAACCTTCCAGCATATCCAGACTACGGGTAATCTTCTCTCGCTGGCGTAACAGTTCGGTTTCTGACTGCTGCGCGGCGGGGCGAGCCTGTTCGCGTACCGAGACTAAACCGGCATCCATAATGCCATCGGCCAGCGCTTCCAACTGGCGTACCTTCAGCGCCGCCAGTGGTTCACGCGGCAGCATCGCTGGCGCAATATCCAGCAGTTCTATGTATTCCGCGATGATCGGAGAGTCAAACCAGTACTCGCCCTCATCGGTAACCAACGCGGGCACTTTTCCTAACGGGTTATAGCGTGCCACGCCGCTATCTGCGTTATAGGGGAGTTCATTCACAAATTCGAAAGTGATGCCCTTTTCCAGTAACAGAATAGAAATTTTACGCACAAAAGGGCTGGTATAGCTGCCAATGAGTTTCATGCCGGGTCCTTTTTGCCAACAAAAATATCAGTATGGCTCAGGTCAGTGCAAATGGCAGGTGATGACGGTCTCAATGATCCAAATAAAGGTAATGCATCCAACTGGTCATGCGCAGCAGCACTTTTCGCATCACTGAAACGTGAGCGAAATGGTCGGAATAGACCGCCACCTGGGCATAGATACCGTCCGGCAGCGCATCCACATCGGCATTGGGAGCCAGCTCAATCGTGGCCAGCACGCCATCGGTACCCGGCACCACCGTTAAGGACTGTAATGCTCCCTGCGCCTGATAAGAACCGCCCGGAACAACCGGCAGAATGCTGGTAAGCTTGCCGGAGAATACCTGGCCTGGCAGCGCGTTGAAGACCACTTCCGCTTCATCACCCGGTTTAAGGCGCAGCAACGAATTCTGGCGGAATTGCGCCACGATTTGCCGTTTTTGTTCCGGAATAAATACCATCACCGGGCGCAGAGGCAGCGCGGCGGCATAGGTCCCGGGCCGGATAAGCACCTGTGTTACATAACCGTTGCTGGGCGCACGTACGATAGTCTGCTCAAGATTGTATTTGGCTTCAGCGAGCTGGGCGCGCAGAGACGCAACCTGAGATTGCTCTCCATTGACCATACTGTCTAACTGGCTCTGAATCTGCGTCTGTTCAGCAACGGAGCCTTTGACCAGCGCATCCTGCGCCAGATAGTTTTGCCGGGCATTGTCGATGTCGCTTTCAGAGAATGGATTAACCTTCGCCTGACTACCCTTCAAATAGCGTTGATAATCTTTATACAGGCGATCTCGTTCAGCGGAAACGCGGGTGGTATTGGCTACGGCTTCAGACAGCTGCGCTTTCATATTGTCGATGTTGTGCGTAGCGGTCACCAGGTCGGCCTGCAGCCTGTCGACCCGCGCCTGATAACGAACGGGATCGAGTTTAAATAACACCTCGCCTTTTTTAATCAGCTGATTATTTTTATCTGTCACCTCACTAACAATTCCGGTGACCTGTGGGGTAACAGGAATTGAAATAACCGCCTTTTGCGCCGTAAAGGTATACGGGTGGTTATAGTTCATTAATAAAATGAGTCCCGCCACAATAAACACCCCACCTAATGCGGCGGTAGCAAGCGTCCATTGATTTACCGGAATACGGAATATTTTAAAAATGGCCCAGGCGAATGCCACATAGGTCAGGACAATCAACAAGTCCATGATCAAATCTCCGGAAAGGTGGAGTTATCGTTTTTTTTCTCCCCATCCAGTCTATTTTCCAACTGGGTGATGCGCGCGGCCAGCGCGGCAATTTCAGGGTCAGGTTCCTTCCCGGACGGCGTGATGTGTGACTGCATTCCCCAGCCTCGTTCTGGCTGATAGAGCGTGGCCCAGATCCACAGGAAGGGCCAAATAACATGCAGCGTAAATAAGCTCACCCAACCCGCCGTATGGATGGCATCTGCATGGGGATGGTTGCGCTTCTTAGCCATGTTATAGGGAATATCATGGATGGCGATGATTCCGTAAAACAGAACCAGAAAAACGAAGATCAGCACACCTAACGCGAAATAGTTTAGAAACATACCCGCCTCGTATTCACGCTAATCAGAGCTTTCAATTGCAGGCAGCCGAAAGGAGTCATGGCTGGTAATTTGAACATAATTGCAGTTAGCCATTTCCGCCATACCACCAAGGTATATATTTTCAGGTTGATGGCTTGCGGGGTAGTTGCAAGAAATAGGTGATGAAACAGAATCCGCGCCAGATCACACCAGGAGAAATCCAGACAAATATTTATTGCGAAGTAGATCACAAATACCCAACAAACAGCCAAAGCAAAAACGTGAACAACTTCACACTTAACGCCCATTTTTAGCCAATTCTTGACCTGTGATGTTTTTTTGTACCGATATTTTGTGATGAAAATCACATTAACTAACGCCATACACCCTATATTTACGTGACAAACGTCACATAAAAAGCCATCGACTGGACAGTTGAACGATTCAGTGCCAGATTTCGCAGTATCTACAGGGTCCGGCTACCTCCTGCCGCTACATTAACAAACCTCGGGCTTTTAGCCTGCGCGACAGCAAACATAAGAAGGGGTGTTTTTATGTCATCCGATATTAAGATCAAAGTGCAAAGCTTTGGTCGATTCCTCAGTAACATGGTGATGCCAAATATCGGCGCGTTTATCGCGTGGGGTATTATCACCGCATTATTCATTCCGACAGGGTGGTTGCCGAACGAAACGCTGGCGAAGCTTGTCGGCCCAATGATCACCTATCTGCTGCCGCTTCTGATCGGTTATACCGGTGGTAAGCTGGTTGGCGGCGAGCGTGGCGGCGTGGTGGGTGCTATCACCACCATGGGCGTTATCGTCGGTGCCGATATGCCAATGTTCCTCGGCGCGATGATCGCAGGTCCGCTGGGCGGCTGGGCTATCAAACATTTCGACAACTGGGTAGACGGTAAGATCAAGTCCGGTTTTGAGATGCTGGTGAATAACTTCTCCGCAGGCATCATCGGGATGATCCTCGCCATTCTGGCATTCCTTGGCATTGGCCCATTGGTTGAAGCACTGTCCAAAATCCTGGCGGCAGGCGTTAACTTCATGGTTGTCCATGACATGCTGCCGCTGGCGTCTATCTTCGTTGAACCGGCGAAAATCCTGTTCCTCAACAACGCCATCAACCACGGTATTTTCTCACCGCTGGGTATTCAGCAGTCCCATGAGATGGGCAAATCCATCTTCTTCCTGATTGAAGCTAACCCGGGTCCGGGTATGGGCGTTCTGCTGGCATACATGTTCTTCGGTCGCGGCAGCGCTAAGCAGTCTGCAGGCGGCGCGGCTATCATCCACTTCCTGGGTGGTATCCACGAAATTTACTTCCCGTACGTGTTGATGAACCCGCGTCTGATCCTGGCCGTTATCCTCGGCGGTATGACTGGCGTATTTACCCTGACTATCCTGAACGGCGGCCTGGTTTCTCCGGCTTCTCCGGGTTCTATCCTGGCCGTGCTGGCAATGACGCCGAAGGGTGCTTACTTCGCGAACATCGCTGCTATTTGTGCCGCAATGGCTGTCTCCTTTGTCGTCTCAGCCATTCTGCTGAAAACCAGCAAAGTGAAAGAAGATGATGACATTGATGCCGCAACTCGTCGTATGCACGACATGAAAGCGGAATCCAAAGGTGCATCTCCGCTGGCGGCTGGCGACGTGACTAACGACCTGAGCCATGTGCGTAAAATCATCGTTGCCTGCGATGCGGGTATGGGCTCCAGCGCCATGGGGGCGGGCGTACTGCGCAAGAAAGTGCAGGATGCCGGTCTGTCTCAGATTTCCGTCACCAACAGCGCGATTAACAATCTGCCGCCGGATGTCGATCTGGTCATTACTCACCGTGACCTGACCGAACGTGCGATGCGCCAGGTGCCTCAGGCGCAACACATTTCGCTGACCAACTTCCTCGACAGCGGCCTGTACGCCAGCCTGACCGAACGTCTGGTTGCTGCACAGCGCCACAACGTGAACGAAGAGAAAGTCCGCGATCACCTGAAAGACAGCTTTGAAGAGGGTGATACCCACCTGTTCAAACTGGGTGCGGAGAATATCTTCCTCGGCCGTAAAGCCACTAACAAAGAAGAAGCGATTCGCTTTGCCGGTGAGCAACTGGTGAAAGGCGGCTACGTTGAGCCAGAATACGTCGAGGCGATGCTGGACCGCGAAAAACTGACCCCGACTTACCTCGGTGAGTCCATCGCAGTGCCGCACGGTACGGTTGAAGCCAAAGACCGCGTGCTGAAAACCGGCGTGGTGTTCTGCCAGTACCCAGAAGGCGTGCGCTTCGGTGAAGAAGAAGACGACATTGCCCGCCTGGTCATTGGTATCGCCGCACGTAACAATGAACATATCCAGGTGATCACCAGCCTGACCAACGCTCTGGATGACGAATCCGTAATCGAACGTCTGGCCCATACCACCAGCGTGGATGAAGTTCTGGAACTGCTGGCTGGTAAAAAAGCTTAACCATTAAGTATCTCCAAAATAGTTCGAGCTGCAGAAAGGCGGCAACGCAGCGAATCCCCAGGAGCGTACATAAGTACGTGACTGGGGTGAGCGAGGAGAGCCAACGCATCTGCAGTTCGAAATATGAAGGCGATATCCTCTCCCTTGTGGAGAGGGTTAGGTTGAGGGAAACGCCTCACCCCAGCCCTCTTGGGTAAAAACATTAATGAAGGTTAATACTATGAAAGCATTACATTTTGGCGCAGGTAATATCGGTCGTGGCTTTATCGGCAAACTGCTGGCGGACGCGGGGATACAACTGACGTTCGCGGATGTAAACCAGGTCGTGCTCGATGCCCTGAATGCCCGTCATAGCTATCAGGTTCATGTGGTGGGTGAAAACGAGCAGGTTGATACCGTTTCCGGCGTCAACGCCGTGAGCAGCATCGGCGATGATGTTGTCGATCTGATTGCCCAGGTAGATTTAGTCACTACCGCCGTCGGCCCGGTCGTGCTTGAGCGTATCGCTCCGGCCATCGCCAAAGGGCTGGTTAAACGCAAGGCGCAGGGCATCGCCACTCCGCTGAATATTATCGCCTGTGAAAACATGGTGCGCGGAACCACCCAGTTGAAAGGCCACGTTATGAACGCGCTGGCAGATGAAGACAAATCTTGGGTTGAAGAACATGTTGGCTTCGTCGATTCCGCCGTGGACCGCATTGTTCCCCCTTCGGCTTCTGCGACCAACGATCCGCTGGAAGTCACCGTCGAAACCTTCAGTGAGTGGATTGTCGACAAAACACAGTTCAAAGGCGAACTGCCTAACATCCCGGGAATGGAATTAACTGATAACCTGATGGCATTTGTCGAACGTAAACTCTTCACGCTGAACACCGGGCATGCTATAACCGCGTACCTCGGAAAATTGACCGGTCATCAGACCATCCGTGACGCGATTCTCGACGAGAAAATCCGTGCAGTGGTAAAAGGTGCGATGGAAGAGAGCGGCGCGGTACTGATCAAACGCTATGGCTTTGATGCAGCAAAACATGCGGCATACATTCAGAAAATCCTCGGTCGCTTTGAAAACCCGTATCTGAAAGATGACGTTGAGCGCGTGGGTCGTCAGCCGCTGCGTAAACTGAGCGCGGGCGACCGTCTGATTAAACCGCTGCTGGGCACGCTGGAGTATGGCCTGCCGCACGCGAATCTGGTCACCGGTATTGCTGCAGCGATGCACTATCGCAGTGAAGAAGATCCGCAGGCCCAGGAACTGGCCGCGCTGATTGACGAAAAAGGTCCACAGGCCGCGCTGGCACAGGTTTCCGGTCTGGATGCCAACAGTGATGTGGTGGCGGAGGCGGTTAACGCATATAACGCAACCAAATGATAGAGAATGTGGCGCAGGTCAGCCTGCGCCCAAATGACAGATTGTCAGATATGCAGGCAATAATGGAACAAACGCAGGCCTTTGAAAATCGTGTGCTTGAGCGTCTGAATGCTGGCAAAACCGTACGCAGCTTCCTCATCACCGCCGTAGAACTGCTCACCGAAGCGGTGGATATCCTTGTGCTTCAGGTATTTCGCAAAGACGACTATGCGGTAAAATATGCCGTAGAACCCCTGCTCGACGGCGACGGTCCGCTGGGCGATCTTTCCGTTCGTCTGAAGCTAATTTACGGTCTGGGCGTACTCAGCCGGCCGGAGTATGAAGATGCGGAGCTTCTGATGGCGCTGCGGGAAGAGTTAAACCATGACGGTAATGAATACGCGTTCACCGACGACGAAATTCTTGGCCCGTTTGGCGAACTCCACTGCGTGACGGCACTCCCGCCGCCACCGCAGTTTGATACCTCAGACTCAGGTTTGCACGCAATGCAGATTCAGCGCTACCAGCAGATGGTACGCTCCACGATGGTACTTTCCCTGACCGAGCTGATTTCTAAAATCAGCTTAAAAAAAGCCTTTCAAAAATAAGACCCTGCAGGCTTACTTCTCTTCCTGCTGCGGTCGATACAGCTGCCGATAATACGCCAGACGTTGCAGATACAGCTGCGCATTCTCCTGCGGTATTTCAGTAGGGACAACGTTGCGCGGTGGTGTTTTATTCAGATATTCGCGAAAAGCCTGGCTTGAAGCCATAAAATCGACCGTCTTATCAATAAGGGCCGAAACGTTCTCACCTATTTTCGCCATAATCTTCCCTCCTCCATGTATTAACCGCGCTCAGCCTGCGCGGTTGCTCATTTAAGTTTAGGATCGGTTGGGCGATTATATTGAGGAAAACGTGCTTCACTATGAACCCGTCAATAAAAAGCACCACGGCCGACCTTATCACTTAAAATTCCTTATTAATCAAAATAGTAGTATTTTCATTAGCTGAATAATACTTGCAACATTTGATTATTTATCTTCGATTAGTTGTGAATAATCCCGCTCTGCGCGCATACTATAGGATATTCATCCTATTTTTATCAGAAGCTATCCTATGAAAGAAGTCGAAAAAAACGAAATTAAACGCCTGAGCGATCGTCTGGACGCTATCCGCCACCAGCAGGCAGACCTGTCCCTGGTTGAAGCCGCCGACAAATATGCCGAGCTGGAGCAAGAGAAAGAAACGCTGGAAACCGAGATTGCGCGTCTGCGTGACGTCCACGGCCAGAAGCTGAGCAAAGAAGCGCAAAAGCTGGCGAAACTTCCTTTCCGTCGTGCTATCACCAAAAAAGAACAGGCCGACATGGGCAAGCTGAAGAAGAGCGTGCGCGGCCTGATCGTCGTTCACCCGATGACCGAGCTTGGCCGTGAAATGGGCCTGAAAGAGATGACGGGCTTCGCGAAGAGCGAGTTCTGATCTCCCACCGGGCAACATTCTCTTGCCCGGTCCTTCCCTTCCCCTCGCAATTGGCCCTACCAATTTCAGCCAGATCCTACCAGCACCTCACATTTCATTAAAATGTGCGTACAATACCGTTGCCAATAAATAACATTTGATTAACCATTCATTGTCATTACCCCTACACAACAATATTGGCAGGGCCACTTTTACACATAATGTGACCAGGAGATGAGCACAGACTCATTCCATTATGTCGGCGGCCCCCAGGAGACCTGCAATGAATCTCTGGCAACAGAACTACGACCCGGCCGGTAACATCTGGCTTTCCAGTCTGATCGCATCGCTCCCTATCCTGTTCTTTTTCTTCGCCCTGATTAAGCTCAAGCTGAAAGGCTATGTTGCGGCGTCATGGACGGTGGTGATCGCTCTGACGGTCGCCCTGCTGTTTTACAAAATGCCGGTCGATCACGCTCTGGCTTCCGTGGTGTACGGCTTCTTCTATGGTCTGTGGCCAATTGCCTGGATCATTATCGCCGCGGTATTCGTCTATAAAATCTCGGTGAAAACCGGGCAGTTCGACATCATCCGCTCCTCAATACTCTCGATTACCCCGGACCAACGTCTGCAAATGCTGATTGTCGGTTTCTCCTTTGGGGCATTCCTCGAAGGGGCGGCAGGATTTGGCGCTCCGGTAGCGATTACCGCCGCACTGCTGGTTGGTCTGGGCTTTAATCCTCTGTACGCGGCAGGTTTGTGCCTGATCGTAAACACCGCTCCGGTCGCTTTTGGCGCAATGGGCATTCCGATTCTGGTTGCCGGTCAGGTTACCGGGCTGGATAGCTTCGAGATTGGTCAGATGGTGGGCCGTCAGTTACCGTTCCTGACCATTATCGTGTTGTTCTGGATTATGGCGATTATGGATGGCTGGCGCGGCGTAAAAGAGACCTGGCCTGCGGTGATGGTCGCTGGCGGCTCGTTTGCTATCGCGCAGTACCTCAGCTCTAACTTTATCGGGCCAGAACTGCCGGACATTATCTCGTCTCTGGTTTCGCTGGTCTGCCTGACGCTGTTCCTGAAACGCTGGCAGCCGGTACGCATCTTCCGCTTTGGCGATATGGGCGCTTCACAGGTCGATCAGACGCTGGCTCGCACCCACTATACCGCTGGACAGGTGGTCCGCGCCTGGTCTCCGTTCCTGTTCCTGACGGCCACCGTCACGCTGTGGAGCGTACCGCCGTTTAAAGCGCTGTTTGCGCCAGGCGGCGCGATGTACCACTGGGTGGTCAATATTCCGGTTCCGTACCTCGATAAGCTGGTTGCCCGTATGCCGCCGGTCGTACACGAAGCCACAGCCTACGCGGCGGTGTATAAATTTGACTGGTTCTCCGCGACCGGTACCGCGATTTTGTTTGCCGCCCTGCTGTCTATCGTCTGGTTGAAGATGAAGCCGTCCGCAGCGCTGCAGACTTTTGGCAGCACGCTGAAAGATCTGGCATTACCTATTTACTCCATCGGAATGGTGCTGGCATTCGCGTTTATCTCAAACTACTCCGGGCTTTCATCAACCCTGGCGTTGGCCCTGGCACACACCGGCAGCGCGTTTACCTTCTTCTCACCGTTCCTCGGCTGGCTGGGGGTATTTCTGACCGGGTCCGACACCTCATCAAACGCACTGTTTGCCGCCCTGCAGGCTACGGCTGCTCAGCAAATCGGCGTTTCGGATGTGCTGATGGTTGCGGCAAATACCACCGGCGGCGTGACCGGCAAGATGATCTCGCCGCAATCTATCGCTATCGCCTGTGCGGCAGTGGGATTAGTGGGGAAAGAGTCTGACCTGTTCCGCTTTACCGTGAAACACAGCCTGATTTTCACCTGCATGGTGGGTGTGATTACCACGCTGCAGGCCTATGTCTTAACCTGGATGATTCCATGATAGTGATGCCCAGACGCCTGTCAGACGAAGTCGCATCTCGTGTGCGGGCGCTGATTGAAGAACAACAGCTGGAAGCGGGCATGAAGTTGCCCGCTGAGCGCCAACTGGCCGTACAGCTCGGCGTATCGCGTAACTCGCTGCGCGAGGCGTTAGCAAAACTGGTCAGTGAAGGCGTACTGATTAGCCGTCGTGGCGGCGGGACGTTTATCCGCTGGCAGCATGAGGCCTGGTCTGAACAAAACATCGTTCAGCCGCTGAAAACCCTACTGGCGGACGATCCTGATTACAGTTTCGATATTCTGGAGGCCCGCCACGCCATCGAAGCCAGTACCGCCTGGCACGCAGCCATGCGGGCCACCGCCGCGGATAAAGAGAAAATCAGGCTCTGTTTCGAGGCCACGCAAAGCGAAGATCCGGATCTCGCCTCGCAGGCTGACGTTCGCTTTCATCTCGCCATTGCGGAAGCCTCGCACAACGTGGTGCTGTTGCAGACCATGCGCGGTTTCTTCGACGTCCTGCAGTCTTCGGTAAAACAGAGCCGCCAACGTATGTACCTGGTACCGCCGGTATTTTCTCAACTGACGGCGCAGCATCAGGCCGTGCTGGACGCCATTGTTGCCGGGGATGCCGACGGGGCGCGTAAGGCCATGATGGCGCACCTCAGTTTTGTCCACACCACAATTAAACGATTTGATGAAGATCAGGCCCGGCAGGCGCGTATTACTCGCCTGCCCGGTGATCCTGGTGAGAATAGCAGGGAGAACAACACATGATTATTTCAGCAGCCAGCGACTATCGCGCCGCAGCCCAGCGCATCCTGCCCCCCTTCTTGTTTCACTATATTGACGGCGGGGCGTATGCCGAGCACACCTTGCGCCGTAACGTGGCAGACCTGTCAGAGGTGGCGCTGCGCCAGCGCGTACTGAAGAATATGTCTGACCTGAGCCTGGAAACCAAGCTGTTCAACGAAACACTCTCCATGCCGGTAGCCCTCGCGCCTGTCGGCTTATGCGGCATGTACGCACGCCGGGGCGAGGTTCAGGCCGCCGCCGCCGCTGATGCCAAAGGCATTCCGTTTACGCTTTCCACAGTGTCCGTATGTCCGATTGAAGAAGTCGCCCCGACCATCAAGCGTCCGATGTGGTTCCAGCTGTATGTTCTGCGCGATCGCGGTTTTATGCGTAACGCACTGGAGCGCGCCAAAGCGGCGGGTTGCTCCACGCTGGTCTTTACCGTCGATATGCCAACGCCTGGCGCACGCTACCGTGATGCCCATTCCGGTATGAGCGGCCCAAATGCGGCACTGCGTCGCTACTGGCAAGCAGTCACTCATCCACAGTGGGCATGGGACGTTGGTCTGAACGGTCGCCCGCATGATTTAGGCAATATTTCGACTTATCTGGGCAAACCCACCGGCCTTGAAGATTACATCGGCTGGCTGGCGAATAACTTCGATCCGTCGATTTCCTGGAAAGACCTCGAGTGGATCCGTGAATTCTGGGATGGTCCGATGGTGATCAAAGGGATCCTCGACCCTGAAGATGCCCGCGACGCCGTACGCTTTGGTGCGGATGGTATCGTTGTCTCTAACCACGGTGGCCGTCAGTTAGATGGCGTGCTGTCTTCAGCTCGTGCGCTGCCCGCCATTGCCGATGCGGTGAAAGGCGATATTACCATTCTGGCTGATAGCGGGATCCGCAATGGTCTGGACGTTGTACGCATGATAGCGCTGGGCGCGGATAGCGTGCTGCTGGGGCGTGCTTATCTGTACGCGCTGGCGACCCACGGCCAGGCCGGTGTGGCGAATCTGCTGAACCTGATCGAGAAAGAGATGAAGGTGGCGATGACCCTGACCGGTGCGAAGTCGATTAGCGAAATCAGCCGTGATTCGCTGGTACAGGAACTGGGTAAGAGCCTGCCTGCCGCGCTGGCACCTCTGGTCCAGGGTAGCGCAGCGTAATAACATCCCCGTAAACCCCATTTTCTGAATGGTCGGTCTGTTTTCAGCCCGACCATTTTTTATCCAAAAATAACGACTAGTTAACATTTACAACCAATATATTTGACAACTTTTTATCCACCTGCCAAATGTATAGACAAGCTAATACAACAGCATTTTATACATATAACAACCATCATAACGGGCGAGGGTGACATGGCTTATTCCGGAAAAGTGAATATCCAGCAGGCGATAGATGACAGTGCTTTTTCGCGCTTCCACTGGGTCATTATTGTCCTGGGTTTTCTGGTTTTAGCCATTGACGGCTTCGATACGGCGGCGATGGGCTATATTGCCCCCACGCTTTCAGCCGACTGGGGGATCAAGAAACAAGATCTTGGACCGGTGTTAAGCGCCGCGCTATTGGGCCTCTCATTTGGTGCCCTGCTGGCCGGACCGATTTCCGATCGTATGGGTCGTAAGCGCGTCCTGGTCTTTTCCTGTCTGTTCTTTGGCCTCGCCAGTCTGGGAACCGCCTATGCCCAGACGCTGAATATGCTCACGTTTTGGCGCTTTCTCACCGGGCTTGGGCTTGGCGCGGCAATGCCCAATGCCATCACCCTGGTGTCAGAATTCGCCCCGAAACGCTGTCGTTCAATGGCGATTAACACCATGTACTGTGGCTTTCCGTTAGGGGCTGCGGGCGGCGGCGTGATCTCCTCCTGGCTGATCCCCAACTACGGCTGGCACAGTGTTCTGCTTGCTGGTGCGATCGCCCCGCTGGTCCTCACCGCACTGTTGGTGCTGTTCCTGCCAGAGTCGGTTAAGTATCTGGTTCACCGCGGTAAAGGGGTTGCACAGATTAAACGCATTGCTCAACGCTTTATGTCGGGAAGTCTGGAACAGGTTACCCAGTTTTATCTGGATGAAGACCGTATCACGGTCAAAAAAAGCAGCGTGGCACAGTTATTTAGTATGCCCTGGCTGCCGGGTACGCTGATGCTCTGGATGACCTACTTTATGGGGCTGGTTATCTATTACGTGCTGCTGAGCTGGATGCCAACGCTGATGCTGGGAATGGGCTATCCGCTGGCCGAATCCGCCTGGCTGACATCGCTGTTTACCTTTGGCGGTACGGCGGGGATCCTGCTGGCCGGTTGGTTAATGGACCGCTGGGAAGCCCATAAAGTGGTCTCACTCGGCTTTATTCTGACGATGCTGTTTGCCCTCGCTCTTGGGTTTGAACATAACCACATCATCTTGTTCGGCGCACTGATCTTCCTGATGGGGATTACCATGAACGGCGCGCAGTCCGGGCTGCAGACGCTGGCCGCCACATTTTATCCAACCCACTGCCGTGCGACGGGCATTGCCTGGATGCAGGGCGTGGGCCGCTTCGGCGGCGTAGCCGGAACGATGATGAGCGCCCAGTTGCTTTCCCTGCAATGGCAGGCAGACAGTATCTTAATGTTCCTCAGCCTTCCGGCCCTGGTCGCTGCTGCCGCGACAATTTACAAGCTGCAACGCTATAAACCGCACACGCTGACCGTCGCATAGTACCCGCTCTTTCTGCTATTCTGCCCCCCGTTATCAAGGGGGCAGTATGCTTAACATCGTTTTATTCGAACCAGAAATCCCGCCAAATACCGGCAATATTATCCGTCTTTGCGCCAACACCGGCTTTCGTCTGCATATTATAGAGCCAATGGGCTTTACCTGGGACGACAAGCGCCTGCGTCGCGCGGGGCTGGATTACCATGAATTTACCGCCGTGCTGCGCCACCCTGATTACGCCGCCTTCGTCGCCGCAGAACATCCGCAGCGCCTGTTTGCTCTGACCACCAAAGGTACGCCAGCGCATAGTGCGGTATGCTATCAGGACGGGGATTATCTGATGTTTGGTCCGGAAACACGCGGTCTGCCAGCCAGCATCCTTGACGCGCTGCCGGCCGAACAAAAAATTCGTATTCCGATGATGCCAGACAGTCGCAGCATGAACCTGTCAAATGCGGTGTCGGTGGTGGTGTATGAGGCCTGGCGCCAGCTAGGGTATCCGGGCGCGGTACTGCGTAGCTGATGATTGTTGGATGGCGGCTAGCGCCTGATCCGACCTACATTAATTTGATGAAATTCATTTCGAGCGTTATCGGCGCAGACAGATTCAACACGGACTGCGCGCAGTCACCGGAGCGTACACGCAGTCCGTGAGGATGACGAGCACAGCTCAGGTTCAATCTGCCAGGTAAGATAGCTCGGAATCAGATACCATCTCCATACTCAAAAGTATGATGTATCCCGTTGAAATGCTGATCCATATCCATGGACGGCTTATCGCTGTCAGGCTTGCCGACGATGCGTGCCGGAACGCCTGCTGCAGTGGTATGCGGGGGTACCGGCTGTAAAACGACGGAACCTGCGCCAATCTTCGCGCCGCGCCCGACTTCAATGTTACCGAGAATTTTTGCTCCCGCGCCAATCATCACGCCTTCACGAATTTTCGGATGACGGTCACCGCCAGCTTTACCGGTCCCGCCCAGCGTGACGGATTGCAAAATAGAGACGTCGTTTTCAATCACGGCAGTTTCACCGACCACAATACCAGTGGCGTGATCGAGCATAATCCCACGGCCAATTTTTGCCGCCGGGTGAATGTCTACCTGGAAGCTAACGGACACCTGATTTTGCAGGAAGATCGCCAGCGCCTGACGCCCCTGATGCCACAGCCAGTGACCGATACGGTAGGCCTGAAGCGCATGAAAGCCCTTCAGATACAGAAGTGGGGTGGAATATTTATCGACAGCCGGATCACGCGTGCGTACCGCCTGAATATCACAGGCCGCTGAGGCAATCATTTCAGGATCGGCCGCGTAGGCCTCTTCCACGACTTCGCGAATGGCAATGGCGGGCATGATCGGAGAAGCGAGTTTATTCGCCAGCATATAGCTCAGCGCACTGCCGAGGTTTTCATGCTTGAGCAACGTTGCGTGATAAAAACTGGCCAGCATTGGCTCACATTCCGCCAGTGCCCGGGCTTCCGCTTTAATGTTTTTCCAGA
The DNA here is from genome assembly GCF_027919895.1 of Citrobacter sp. 21OH12SH02A-Citro. Taxonomy (NCBI): domain Bacteria; kingdom Pseudomonadati; phylum Pseudomonadota; class Gammaproteobacteria; order Enterobacterales; family Enterobacteriaceae; genus Citrobacter; species Citrobacter sp. 21OH12SH02A-Citro. The sequence goes on along the minus strand of NZ_CP114801.1, from coordinate 148,399 downwards.
CGATATCCAGTTCTTCACACGGCATTGCGTACTCCAGAAGGTAGCAAAACGACCGACCCGTTCTTCGCGGGTCGGGTCGTTATATTCAACAGTTCCTTACAGCTAGTGGCGACTCAGCTCGTCCCTGCGTGCACGGCCTAATAACGTCAATGCTGCCTCGCGCGCGTTTTTTCCGCAATACAATACTTGATAAATTTCCTCGGTTATTGGCATCTCAACACCAAAACGGTGCGCCAATTCACGAACTTCTTTCGTATTGCGGTAGCCTTCAACCACCTGACCAATCTTATCCTGCGCCCCCTGCACGTCCATCCCCTGGCCGAGCATCATGCCAAAACGACGGTTACGCGACTGGTTGTCGGTACAGGTCAGCACCAGATCGCCTAAACCCGCCATCCCCATAAAGGTGGCAGGATCGGCACCCAGCGCCGCGCCAAGACGAGACATTTCGGTCAGTCCACGGGTGATCAATGCGGTTCGCGCATTCGCGCCGAAACCGATGCCGTCAGACATCCCCGCGCCAATCGCAATGACGTTTTTCACCGCGCCGCCAAGCTGCACGCCAATGAAATCCGGATTGCTGTAAACGCGGAAGCTCTTGCCGCAGTGCAGCAACTGCTGGAGATCGTCAGCAAAGGTGTCGTCCGTCGAGGCCAGAGAAATCGCCGTCGGCATGCCCGCCGCCAGCTCTTTGGCGAACGTCGGACCGGAGATAACCGCCAGTGGAATAGAATTCCCCAGCGCTTCACGCGCGACGTCCTGCAGCAGGCGTCCCGTTTCCGCTTCCAGACCCTTTGTCGCCCAGACCAGACGCGCGTCAGGACGCATCAGCGGTTTGATGTTGCGCAGCACTTCGCCAAAGACATGGCTCGGCACCACCACCAGAATATTACGACTGGCGGCCAGCGCAGTGGCTAAATCACTTTCCAGGCGCAGCGTTTCGGGAAAAGGCACATCAGGGAGGAACGCGACGTTGCAGCGATCGTGCTCGAGGGTCGCGATATGTTTCGGATCATGGCCCCACAGGACAACCTGATGGCCATTTCTTGCCAGGGTGATGGCAAGAGCGGTGCCGTACGAGCCGGCACCAATCACAGTCATTGAAGCATTACTTTGGTTCATCAGGCATCCTGATGTTCTTCAGTACCTTCGCCAGCCTGCTGCTGTAAATAGTTCATGAACAGCGCATCAAAGTTGACCGGCGCAAGGTTCAGTTGCGGGAATGTACCGCGGGAAACCAGGCTGGTGATGCATTCGCGGGCATACGGGAACAGAATGTTCGGGCAGTATGCACCAAGGCAATGCGCCATCTGAGTCCCTTCAATACCACTGATGGAGAAAATACCGCCCTGCTGAACTTCACACAGGAACGCAGTTTCTTCACCCAGAGAAGCCGTTACGGTGACACGCAGCACTACTTCATACACATCATCTGCCAGTTGGGTAGATGCGGTATCAAGATCCAGTTTAACCTCTGGCTGCCAATCTTTCTGGAAAACATGTGGTGCATTTGGCGCTTCGAAAGACACATCCTTGGTATAAATACGTTGGATCTGGAAAGCCATTTCAGTGTTATTTTGTTCTGACATGTTGAGAAAACCCTTTAGTGTTGTCCTTTAAATACTTCGGTACGCCTTAACGCAGCAGTGGATCCAGTCCACCACGTGCATCCAACGCATACAAGTCGTCACAACCACCAATGTGCTGTGCATCAATAAAAATCTGCGGAACCGTTGTACGGCCACTGCGCTTGATCATCTCTTCACGCTTCACGGCATCGCCGTCAATCGGAAGTTCCTGGAAACTCACACCCTTGCTGTTCAACAGCGCCTTTGCGCGATGGCAAAACGGGCAGGTCGCTTTGGTATAGATCTCAATATTGGCCATGACTTATCTCCAGTGTTCTTTTACCCTGAGGCATGAAAGAAGACGGGTAAATTACTTGCCGCGAACCAGTGGCAGATTCTCGCCACTCCAGCCCGCTACGCCGTCTTTCAGTACAGATACCTGCTCAAAACCGGCTTTAATCAGCGCAGTTGCTGAATCCTGGCACTGCATACCAGAGCCATCAACCACAATAACAGGTTTGTTTTTGTGTTTTTCCAGCTCGCCAAAATTGTTGGCTTTGATTTCGCTCGGCAGCAGGTTAGTGGAGCCCGCGATATGGCCTTTGCGGAAGTCGTCGCGCTGACGTAAATCCACAATCACCGCATCTTCTTTGTTGATAAGACGAGTGGCTTCTCCGCGCGTAATTACCTTCACTTTCGAAGTCAGGCTCTTAAACGTGGTAAATAATACAGCCGCCAGTAACGCAATCCAGGCGATACTCAATACAGGGTGGCGACTAACAAATTGCATAATTTCTTGCATGGGGGGTAACAACTCCCGACTTAGTGATTAAAAAACCAGGAAAGGAGTATACCTGCGCGTTGGCGCAAATACAGCCAGAGCGTGCATTGGATTGCATTTTTGCGGGGCGCTACGGAAAAAAAAACGTAAATCCGCGCCCTCTGCGACACGCTCTGGTCGATTATTTGATCTTCTGGGGCTATTTTATCGATTCAGCTGTAGTAAAATTACGCAATTATTTTTGTCTATTGAGTGTGAGGTTGTCGCAATGTCGGTTTCTAAAAAACCTATGGTACTGGTGATTCTGGATGGCTATGGCTATCGTGAAGACAGCCAGGATAACGCCATCTTTAATGCCAAAACCCCGGTAATGGATGCTCTGTGGGCAAAACGTCCGCATACCCTGATTGATGCCTCTGGCCTGGAAGTCGGCCTGCCCGATCGCCAGATGGGCAACTCCGAAGTGGGTCACGTCAACCTGGGCGCGGGCCGCATCGTGTATCAGGACCTGACCCGTCTGGATGTTGAAATTAAAGAACGGACTTTCTTCGCTAACCCAGTGCTGACCGATGCGGTCGACCAGGCAAAAAATAGCGGCAAAGCGGTTCACATCATGGGCCTGCTCTCTGCTGGCGGCGTTCACAGCCACGAAGATCACATCATGGCGATGGTCGAAATGGCAGCTGAACGCGGTGCTGAGAAAATCTATCTGCACGCTTTCCTTGATGGCCGTGATACCCCGCCGCGCAGCGCTGAACATTCGCTGCAGAAATTCGAAGAGAAATTTGCCGCGCTGGGCAAAGGCCGCGTAGCGTCCATCATTGGTCGTTACTACGCCATGGACCGCGACAACCGTTGGGATCGCGTTGAACAGGCTTATGACCTGATGACGCTGGCAAAAGGCGAGTTCCAGTTCGCTACGGCTGTTGAAGGCCTGCAGGCTGCTTATGCCCGCGACGAAAACGACGAATTCGTGAAAGCGACCGTGATCCGTGCTGAAGGCCAGGCTGAAGCCGCCATGGAAGACGGCGATACGCTGATTTTCATGAACTTCCGTGCTGACCGTGCGCGTGAAATCACCCGTGCGTTTGTTAACGCTGACTTCGACGGCTTCGCCCGTAAGAAAGTCGTTAACCTCAACTTTGTGATGCTGACCGAATACGCAGCCGACATCAAAACGGCTGTTGCTTACCCACCAGCGTCTCTGGCCAACACCCTTGGCGAGTGGATGGCGAAGAATGACAAAACGCAGCTACGTATTTCCGAAACTGAAAAATATGCCCACGTGACCTTCTTCTTTAACGGCGGCGTAGAAGAGCCGTTCAAAGGCGAAGATCGCATCCTGATCAATTCGCCGAAAGTCGCGACCTACGATCTGCAGCCGGAAATGAGCTCTGCTGAGCTGACCGAGAAGCTGGTTGCTGCGATTCAGAGCGGAAAATACGACACCATCATTTGTAACTACCCGAACGGCGACATGGTTGGTCACACCGGGGTGATGGAAGCTGCGGTTAAAGCGGTTGAAGCGCTGGATCACTGCGTTGAGCAGGTGACTAAAGCGGTTGAATCCGTTGGCGGCCAACTGCTGATCACCGCGGACCACGGTAACGCAGAGCAAATGCGCGATCCGTCCACCGGTCAGGCGCATACAGCACACACCAACCTGCCCGTTCCGCTGATTTATGTCGGTGGTAAAAACGTCAAAGCAGTTGAAGGCGGCAAACTTTCTGATATCGCCCCGACGATGCTGACGCTGATGGGTATGGAAATCCCGCAAGAGATGACTGGTAAGCCGCTGTTCATCGTGGAATAATCCCTCCCCATGAGGGGAAAGGCGATCAATACCATCACTTGGGCCGTGAAACTGCGAAAGCTTTCAGTCAGGCCCTTGTTCTACGCCAGCGCGCTTAGCGCTGGCGTATTGCTGTGCGCCTTTTCCGCCCACGCGGACGAGCGCGATCAGCTCAAATCTATTCAGGCTGATATCGCGGCAAAAGAACGCGCGGTACGCCAACAACAACAACAACGCTCCACTCTCCTCGCTCAACTTAAAGCTCAGGAACAGGCCATCGCCGTTGCCGCCAGGCAACTACGCGAAACGCAAAACTCGCTGGCGCAGCTGAATGCACAAATCACAGAGATGAATGCCGCCCTCGCGAAGCTGGAAAAACAGCGGGCTGCGCAAGAGCGTAGCCTGGCAGCCCAACTTGACGCAGCGTTTCGCCAGGGCGAACACACCGGTATTCAGCTCATTCTGAGCGGGGAAGAGAGCCAGCGCGGGCAACGCCTGCAGGCCTATTTCGGCTATCTGAACCAGGCGCGGCAGGAAACCATCGCGCAGTTGAAACAAACCCGCGAAGAAGTCGACTCGCAAAAAGCCGAGCTGGAAGATAAGCAGAGCGAACAGCAGACGTTGCTGTACGAACAGCGCGCTCAGCAGGCTAAGCTGGAGCAGGCGCGTAATGAACGCAAGAAGACGCTCTCGGATCTGGAGTCATCGATTCAGCAGGGTCAGCAGCAACTGGGCGAAATGCGCGCCAACGAATCACGCCTGCGCAACAGCATTGCTCGTGCCGAAGCCGCAGCCAAAGCACGCGCGGAACGTGAAGCTCGCGAGGCGCAGGCCGTACGTGACAAACAGAAGGATGCATCACGGAAAGGCTCAACCTACAAGCCAACCGAAAGCGAAAAATCACTGATGTCCCGTACCGGCGGTTTAGGTTCCCCACGCGGCCAGGCATTCTGGCCCGTTCGTGGCCCAACGCTACATCGTTATGGCGAACAGTTGCAAGGTGAGCTACGTTGGAAGGGGATGGTTATTGGCGCATCCGAAGGCACCGAAGTTAAAGCCATTGCCGATGGTCGCGTCATTCTGGCGGACTGGTTGCAGGGCTACGGTCTGGTGGTCGTCGTTGAGCACGGTAAAGGCGATATGAGCCTTTACGGTTATAACCAGAGCGCGCTGGTCAGCGTCGGTACGCAAGTTCGCGCCGGGCAGCCTATTGCACTTGTGGGTAGCAGCGGCGGACAGGGCAGGCCGGCACTCTATTTCGAAATTCGTCGCCAGGGTCAGGCGGTCAATCCACAGCCGTGGTTGGGAAGATAAGTTTTGCCTCAATTTCGTCGTCTATTATTCTCCCTCGCCAGCGTGCTGGCCTTCGCAACACCTGTTTTTGCTGGCAAACTTGCCATCGTTATTGATGATTTCGGCTATCGTCCACACACCGAAAATCAGGTTCTGGCGATGCCTTCCACCCTCTCCGTTGCCGTTCTGCCTAATGCCCCACACGCGCGTGAAATGGCGATTAAAGCGCATAACAGCGGGCATGAAGTGTTAATCCATCTACCGATGGCGCCGCTGAGCAAACAGCCGTTAGAGAAAGATACTTTGCGCCCGGAAATGAGCAGCGAAGAGATTGAGCGGATTATTCGCGACGCGGTAAGCAAAGTACCGAATGCGGTCGGGCTGAACAACCATATGGGCAGCGCGATGACCTCCAGCCTGTTCGGCATGCAGAAGGTGATGCAGGCGCTGGAACGCTACGATCTCTACTTCCTGGACAGTATGACCATCGGCAACAGTCAGGCAATGCGCGCAGCATCAGGAACCGGCGTGAAGGTTATCAAACGCAAAGTCTTCCTGGATGACACGCAAAACGAAGCCGATATTCGCCGTCAGTTTAATCGTGCCGTTGAGCTTGCGCGCCGCAACGGTTCAGCAATTGCCATTGGGCATCCTCACCCTTCGACGGTTCGCGTCCTGCAGCAGATGCTTTATAACCTGCCTGCGGACATTACGCTGGTTCGCCCAAGCAGCCTGCTCAATGAACCACAGGTAGACACCTCCAGACCAAACCTTACACCGCCGAAGAATGGTAAACCTGATGCGCCACGTAATCCTTTCCGCGGGGTGAGATTATGCAAACCGAAGCAGCCGTTAGAGCCGGTTTACGCCAGCCGCTTCTTCAGCGTGCTCGGTGAAAGCATCACCCAAAGCACGCTGGTGCAATACATGCGCCTGCAATGGCAGGGCTGGGGAAATACATCCTCACCCAGCGCTATGAACGCTAACGTAAATTAAGCGTTTTACGGGCAATACGAGAGGGCGAGGATGTTTTATCACGCCATTTCCAGAGACGGAATGACCATAGCAGCGCCTGGTACAAAACTTTGGCGCTGCGTACGTTAGTAATCATGCGCTTATACATACCAGAGACAAAAATCTCTGCAATCATGCGTTGACGAATATGGACATCCGGCTCTTTGCGTACTGCGTGGCAAACGCGTAATGCTTCATAGGTTATTTGCTGATGAAATTCCGGATAAATAGTAATCCGACCCGCATATTCACGATTCAACTTATCCAATAACCGTGTAATTTTAATATAGTGGCGTTGGTAATTGAGATTTTTTATGCCTTGTCTTTTAAGACGGCTAACTGATTGATCGTGTAAGAAGTATTTATACAATGATTGCTCGGTATATCGCACACGTTTGGCGTTAAACATAAACTCCGTCGTCCATACAATATCCTGATGATGCAACCCTGGAATAAACGCTATCTTGTTTTTCTCGATAACATCTCTGCGATAAACCCCCATCCAGACCACATGCGTCCAACGGCGTGAAGCCAATGCCATACGTAACCAGTCGGGGCCGGTCAATACACCCGTAGACCGCAGACGGTCCGTCGGTATTGATTGCCAGGTGTCCCCCGTTTCGAAAATGCACCAATCAGAATTGCACTGTGCCAGATCGAGGTCATCCTGAAGCGCCATGGTCATCAGGGTTTCATACATATTGGGATAAACCAGGTCATCGGCATCGACAAATGCGACATAATCCCCTTTGGCCACTGCCAGACCACGATTACGCGCGACAGATGCCCCGGCGTTAGCCTGATGTAACAACCGGACATGGGAATAGTTATCAGCATAATGTCTTGCAATATCAACAGAGTTATCCGTTGAACCGTCATCCACAATAATGATCTCTATCGCAGCCCATGTCTGTGCGATCAAAGATTCCATGCAATCCCGAAAACTATCACCCGCGTTATACAACGGAATAATAACACTCAACATATTTGTGCGGTTTCTCATCAGATAACCCAAGTTTGTCAGTACACTGATGACTTTTACTACAGTTTCATTAAGGAATTATTAAGGTTAGAACGTTTAATTTTCAGAAGAGGCGCAGCGAAAGCAACCAGTATGGGAAAATGCCATGCGGCGCCTGAGTTCAGCGGCCTGTGATAGCTCAGATCGTCTACATATTGAGGGACACAACCTGTATACTATACCCCTGTAAATTAACGCGCGATGTACACTGATATTGAGGAAAGTGATGGCCATCAGTAAGACACATGAAAAAGGTTATACGGTCTATTGCAAAGAGACCAAAACAGACCTTAAGTCACTGATGAATAAGTATATAAACAAAGAAATCAGTGGCAAACCGTTGAGCAGTGGTAACGCCATGCGCAGTGTAGAACTGGTCGAGTACAACTCACAAAAATTTATCATCAAAAACGACCGTGAAGTTGATCCTCGATTTGAGAAAAAAATGCAGAATTTTATCTCCGGCCCCTTTTATTCCAGGCTCATCAAGAAACTGGACACACTCTCCCCGGAAATGCGCGCCTGTACAGCGGATCTCTACTATGCCGCTGAAAAAGTACGACTTCGTCAGTGTCATGATGTTTATATTATTCATGAATATGTTGAAGGCACTCCTTTAAAAGAAATTAACCATAAGAATGCCGATGAAGTGAAGCAGTGCGTTCTGCGCCTTCACAAAGCCGGGTTGGCATCTAATGATATCCATCCTGGAAATTTCATTCGTACGCCAGGCGGTGAATTAAGAATAATTGACTTATCCTGTAAGGGAAATATGAAGATTTGCCAGGCTAATGATATTTTAGCTTTGCAGCGAAAATATCATATTAACATCAAAGGAAAAGGATTAATCTATAAGCTCATCTGGCTCAAAGAAGCGATAAGATCTTTATCCAGAAAGCTTCGTGGCAAATAGTATTTATTCTTTATACGGCCAGAATAAAGAATCTGGCCGTTGGTAGCATTTAATACAAGTCGAGCATTCAATCCCAGCTCAGGATCACTTTCCCTGACTGGCCCGAGCGCATCGCGTCAAAGCCCTGCTGGAATTCATCGATGGAGAATCGATGGGTGATGATCGGCGACAAATCCAGACCAGACTGAATCAATGCGGCCATCTTGTACCAGGTCTCAAACATCTCACGACCGTAGATACCTTTAATAAACAATCCCTTAAAGATAACTTTAGTCCAGTCGATGGACATGTCTGATGGTGGAATACCCAGCATAGCAATACGGCCACCGTGGTTCATGGTGTCCAGCATGGCGCGAAACGCTGGCGGCGCGCCGGACATCTCCAGACCGACATCAAACCCTTCGGTCATGCCCAGTTCAGCCATCACGTCGGTCAGACTCTCTTTCGACACGTTGACCGCGCGAGTGATGCCCATTTTACGCGCCAGTTCAAGGCGATACTCATTAACATCGGTAATCACCACGTGGCGTGCGCCAACGTGCCTGGCAACCGCTGCCGCCATAATACCGATTGGACCCGCGCCGGAAACCAGCACATCTTCCCCAACCAGATCGAACGACAGCGCCGTATGCACCGCATTACCGAACGGATCGAAGATAGACGCCAGGTCGTCAGAGATGTTGTCCGGAATTTTAAACGCGTTAAATGCCGGGATCACCAGGTACTCTGCAAAGCAGCCAGGACGGTTTACGCCAACACCGGTCGTATTGCGGCACAGGTGAGTACGTCCACCGCGGCAGTTACGGCAATGCCCGCAGGTGATATGACCTTCGCCTGAAACGCGATCGCCGATTTTAAAGCCTTTAACTTCCTGGCCGATGCCAACAACTTCGCCGACATATTCATGTCCAACGACCATCGGTACCGGGATGGTTTTTTGCGACCATTCATCCCAGTTATAAATGTGAACGTCAGTCCCGCAGATGGCTGTTTTACGGATTTTAATCAGCAAATCGTTATGGCCGACTTCCGGTTCAGGAACGTCGGTCATCCAAATGCCCTCTTCCGCTTTCAGTTTGGATAACGCTTTCATTTCACATCCTCAGGCAATAACGCCCAGTTGTTTACCAATGCGTGTGAACGCCTCAACAGCACGCGTAATCTGCTCAGGGGTATGCGCCGCAGACATCTGGGTACGAATACGCGCCTGACCTTTTGGAACCACCGGATAGAAGAATCCAGTAACGTAAATCCCCTCTTTTTGCAGCGCGCGGGCGAACTCTTGCGCCACTACCGCATCCCCCAACATGACCGGGATAATTGCGTGATCCGCTCCCGCTAACGTAAAGCCTGCGGCAGACATTTGCTCGCGGAACTGACGTGCGTTCGCCCACAGGCGATCGCGCAGCTCGCTGCCTGCTTCGACCATCTCCAGCACTTTAATGGAGGCAGAAACAATTGCAGGAGCCAATGAGTTGGAGAACAGATACGGACGGGAACGCTGGCGCAGCCACTCAACAACCTCTTTGCGCGCTGCGGTATAACCGCCAGATGCGCCGCCGAGAGCTTTACCCAGCGTACCAGTGATGATGTCCACACGCCCCATAACGTCACAGTATTCATGTGAGCCACGACCATTTTCGCCGACAAAGCCGACAGCATGGGAATCATCAACCATGACCAGCGCGTCGTATTTATCCGCCAGGTCACAAACGCCTTTCAGGTTAGCTATCACACCATCCATAGAGAACACGCCATCGGTGGCGATCAGGATATGACGGACTCCCGCTTCACGCGCTTCTTTCAAACGAGCTTCCAGTTCGACCATGTCGTTGTTGGCGTAACGGAAACGCTTTGCTTTACACAAGCGAACACCGTCAATGATAGAAGCATGGTTGAGCGCATCTGAGATAATCGCATCTTCTGCGCCCAGCAGCGTTTCAAACAGGCCGCCGTTGGCGTCAAAGCAGGAAGAGTAAAGGATGGCATCTTCCATACCGAGGAATGCCGCCAGTTTTTGCTCCAGTTGCTTATGGCTGTCCTGGGTACCGCAAATAAAGCGGACCGAAGCCATACCAAATCCGTGAGAATCCATACCTGCTTTTGCAGCTGCAATCAGTTCCGGGTGGTTAGCCAGCCCCAGATAGTTGTTCGCACAAAAGTTAATAACGTGGCTTCCGTCCGCCACGGTGATATCCGCCTGCTGGGCAGACGTAATAATGCGCTCTTCTTTAAACAATCCTTCCGCACGTGCGGTTTCGAGATCGTTCGTTAACTGTTTGTAAAAATCCCCACGCATTTCAATTCTCCAGACTGGGCAAATTTCAGCACATATTACCCAAAGCTATACGCTGATACGAGATGACGCATCATCACTTCTTCAAAATGAAGCATAAATCACGTATACCCACATGGCTAATCAGTGATACCGTCGTATGGATTCATTGGACGCACGGAATCACAACCAATTGAATTGGCTGGATTTTATAAAAAATCATAAAAAAACAACAGCAATAGCAGAAGAATGCCTTTGCAGCATTCTATCTGGTTAGGTAACCCTTCAATCTCATTCAAGCCACTACTTTCGAGTGAGAAAAATTCGCAATGCCTGGAGTTTTGCACCTAAAGCGGTTCGCCGATAAACACGGAACAGATCGAACCATTTGCCACGACCAAGGTAATTAAGCATTAATAGATCAGGGCGCTTGTAATAACACATGACAAAAATACCCTGATCATCACCAACAATATTATTTCTGAGAGTCTCTTTTTGACACTCAGTGACTAATGAGTAAAACTCTTTCCATTTCTCTGGTGAACCAACAATAGCGCCGCCGATAATATAAGTATGATTTCCGATCATAAAATCAAAAACCTGTTTTCTGGATGATATAACCAGACCCTTTTTAATCGTGAAGAGATGCATTTTATTACGGTCAAAAGGGAAGTCCCATACTTTTAATCCGCGAGTAACCTGCGGTTTACGGCAATATCCGAAGTCTACCCAGGCAACCATCGGAGTATTAACTAAGCCTGCATTTATGGCCTTCACTACAAAATATGCTTTTAAATTATTGATCAACACATATTCTGGAGACCAGTACTCAGGGTTACCTAGCTGTCGCGTCTCTAATTTATTCTTAAAGGTATCATCCTGCTGAATTTGTCTTATTTTATTATTAATATGCTTAAATTTTTTACCTAAATCTATGGTTATAATTTTTGTGGGCTTACCTTTGCGTATTTCCGCAACTCTGTCTTCAAACTCAGACGAGGTAAAAATAACCATGTCATTTTCTAAAGCGGCTAACCGTTTGAAGTAGTCAAAATAGACATCAGAAGATCGGGAAAGTTTTTCACGGAAGCCTTTATTAACAGTCCACTCCCCCCTACCGATATCAAAATATGCTGTCACAATAGTGGTAGACGATTTCATAACCATTTTCAAACCATTAATAAAAAAAATATTATATCACATAGTTTTTGTTTTTGTACATATAATATACATAGATGGATATAAAAAAACTAAGTACATTTAAGATTAATTTAATAGACTTAATAACCATTAAATAAGCATTCTTATACTGGTGTTTATAGGCCTTCTACCGACCCACCATCTTACTTAAGAGGCTGAAGGGATGCCGATGTGATGGTATGATTACAGACATTAGTGTCTGAGATTGTCTCTGACTCCAAAATTCGAAGGTTACATTTATGATCATCGTTACCGGCGGCGCGGGCTTTATCGGCAGCAACATCGTCAAATCATTGAATGATAAAGGCATCACCGACATCCTGGTGGTGGACAACCTGAAAGATGGCACCAAGTTTGTTAACCTGGTGGATCTGAATATTGCTGACTACATGGACAAGGAAGACTTCCTGATCCAGATTATGGCCGGAGAAGATTTCGGCGATATCGAAGCGATTTTCCACGAAGGCGCATGCTCCTCCACTACCGAGTGGGACGGCAAGTATATGATGGACAACAACTATCAATACTCCAAAGAGCTGCTGCACTATTGCCTGGAGCGTGAAATTCCGTTCCTGTATGCGTCCTCTGCCGCCACCTACGGCGGTCGTACTTCTGATTTCATCGAATCCCGTGAATATGAGAAACCGCTGAACGTTTACGGCTACTCAAAATTCCTGTTCGACGAGTACGTTCGTCAGATCCTGCCAGAAGCCAATTCTCAGATTGTTGGCTTCCGCTATTTCAACGTCTACGGACCGCGTGAAGGCCATAAAGGCAGCATGGCAAGCGTCGCTTTCCACCTCAACACCCAGCTCAACAATGGCGAAACACCAAAACTGTTCGAAGGCAGTGAAAACTTCAAGCGTGATTTCGTTTACGTAGGCGATGTGGCTGCGGTGAACCTGTGGTTCCTGGAAAACGGGGTTTCCGGCATCTTTAACCTTGGTACCGGTCGTGCGGAATCTTTCCAGGCCGTTGCCGATGCAACGCTTGCGTACCACCAAAAAGGCAGCATTGAGTACATCCCATTCCCGGAAAAACTGAAAGGTCGCTATCAGGCGTTTACCCAGGCCGATCTGACTAATCTGCGTGCTGCGGGCTATGACAAGCCGTTTAAAACCGTTGCTGAAGGTGTAACGGAATATATGGCCTGGCTGAACCGCGACGCGTAAGTATGAAAATTTTGGTGGTAGGCCCGTCCTGGGTGGGCGACATGATGATGTCGCAAAGTCTCTATCGCACGCTTAAGGCGCGCTATCCCCAGGCGATAATCGACGTGATGGCACCTGCATGGTGCCGTCCGTTATTGTCGCGCATGCCTGAAGTTAACGAAGCTATCGCCATGCCGCTGGGACACGGCGCGCTGGAGATCGGCGAGCGGCGTAAACTCGGTCATAGCCTGCGTGAAAAACGCTATGACCGCGCCTATGTGCTGCCTAACTCGTTTAAATCCGCGCTGGTACCGTTTTTTGCTGGCATTCCCCATCGTACCGGATGGCGTGGTGAAATGCGCTACGGCCTGCTAAACGATGCGCGCGTGCTGGATAAAGATGCCTGGCCGCTGATGGTCGAACGCTATGTAGCCCTGGCCTATGATAAAGGCGTAATGCTGTCAGCTAAAGATTTACCGCAGCCTCTGCTATGGCCGCAGTTGCAGGTAAGCGAAGGTGAAAAGTCCCTGACCTGTCGCCAGTTTTCCCTTTCTGCCGAACGCCCCATCATCGGCTTTTGCCCTGGTGCGGAATTTGGTCCAGCGAAACGCTGGCCACATTACCACTACGCAGACCTGGCGAAGCAACTGATCGATGAAGGCCATCAGATTGTGCTTTTTGGCTCTGCAAAAGACCATGACGCCGGAAATGAGATCCTGGCGACGCTGAGCGTTGATCAGCAGGCCTGGTGCCGTAATCTGGCGGGCGAAACACAGCTGGAGCAGGCCGTCATTCTGCTCGCCGCCTGCAAAGCGGTGGTCACCAACGACTCTGGATTAATGCACGTTGCCGCAGCGTTGAATCGACCTCTGGTAGCGTTATATGGCCCCAGCAGCCCGGATTTTACTCCGCCGCTTTCACACAAGGCTCGCGTAATTCGCTTGATTACGGGCTATCACAAAGTACGCAAGGGAGATGCAGCAGAAGGCTATCATCAGAGCCTGATTGACATCACACCCCAGCGCGTGCTGGAAGAACTCAACGACCTGTTGTTACAAGAGGAAGCCTGACGGATGCGGGTACTGATCGTTAAAACATCGTCTATGGGCGATGTACTGCATACGTTACCGGCATTAACCGATGCGCAGCAGGTCATGCCGGATATTCAATTTGATTGGGTAGTGGAAGAAGGCTTCGCGCAGATCCCATCCTGGCATGCAGCCGTTGACCGGGTTATTCCAGTGGCGATCCGCCGCTGGCGTAAAGCCTGGTTTTCAGCGCCGATTAAAGCCGAGCGTAAAGCCTTTCGTGATGCGGTGCGTTTACAGCAGTATGACGCGATAATTGATGCGCAGGGTCTGGTTAAAAGCGCGGCGTTGGTTACGCGTCTGGCACGTGGCATCAAGCATGGTATGGACTGGAGCACGGCGCGCGAACCATTGGCGAGCCTGTTTTATAATCGCAAACATCACATTGCCAAACAGCAGCACGCGGTAGAACGTACGCGTGAATTGTTCGCCAAAAGTCTGGGATATTCCAGGCCCCAGTCGCAGGGTGATTACGCTATCGCTCAGCATTTTCTGAAAGAACGTAATGCTGATGCGGGCCAGTATGCCGTATTTCTGCATGCCACAACGCGTGATGATAAGCACTGGCCAGAAGCCAACTGGCGGGAGCTAATTGGCTTGTTAAATAACGCTGGCATACGTATTAAACTGCCATGGGGTGCTCCTCATGAAGAAGCACGAGCCCGTAGGCTGGCAAATGGTTTTTCTTATGTTGATGTTCTTCCACGGATGACTTTGGGAGAGGTCGCTCGCGTACTGGCGGGGGCAAAATTTGTGGTGTCGGTTGATACAGGCCTGAGTCATTTAACCGCTGCACTGGATCGCCCAAATATTACGTTGTACGGTCCAACGGACCCAGGATTGATTGGTGGGTATGGGAAGAATCAAGTGGTATGTCGCTCAGGAAGTGAAAATCTTTCAGACTTACGTTCTTCGACCGTATTGAAATCAATTAATTGCGATTTTTTAAATAATTGTCTGTAAGTGTCGGAGAAATGATGGCTTTAACAAAGTTTTTTTTAGATGAGAAAAAAAACTGGAAGATAAACTGGAATAGAGGACTTATATTTCTGTTTGTCGCCACCTATTTCTTAGGTGGTATTACGCGTTATAAACATTTGATTGTCATACTGATGACTATCACAACGATTGTTTATTTATGTAAGAATCCTCGACATTATATTCCTATTTTTAAAACATTTGTTTTTGCAAGTATATCATTTCTTGTAATCGCTACCTTCGTCTCTTTAGTGTTCACTCCTGAACTAAAAGCTAGCCTGAAAGAGATAAACAACTCAGTTATTGAAAATGTCTTATTATGCACTATTGCGATCCCTGTATTACTAAGAGAAGAAAGCAAAGAAACCATTTCAAAGTTGATATTCTTCTCGTTCCTTACAGCTCTTAGTTTGCGATGCCTTTCAGAACTTGTCCTTTATTATCAGGACTATCAGCAAGGAATCAGGCCTTTTACTAATTACCAACACCGCGAAATTTCAGATGCAATGGTGTTTTTATTCCCGGTGCTTCTGAATGTATGGCTCATTAAATCAGCGAAATACCGTATATTATTCCTGTTGTTAGGGGCGATATACACCTTTTTAATTCTTGGAACATTGTCCCGTGGCGCATGGTTATCTGTATTTATTATTGCTCTTACATGGATAATCATGTACAAACAATGGCGATTGCTTACTGTAGGTATCCTCGTGGCCATTGTTGCTCTGACAGCTATATTTTCATACAAAAATATGTCAGAAAACCTGACCGTTAAATTGCAGCAAACTGACAGTTCATATCGCTATACTAACGGTACGCAAGGGAGTGCGTTTGACCTAATCTTAGAAAATCCAGTTATTGGTTATGGTTTTGGTAATAACGCTTATAAAACTGTATACAACAAGCGTGTTGTTGATTATCCAAACTGGACATTCCGCGAGTCAATTGGACCACACAACCTTATTCTTTTTGTATGGTTTGGTACAGGATTACTTGGACTTGTGGGTTTAATACTGGTGTACACTAGCATTGTGAGAGAATGTGTTACGCATGCATTTAGGGAGAATTACTATTCCCCATACAATGCTTATATAATAATTTTACTTTCATTTTTCGGTTATTTTATTATACGTGGCAACGTTGAGCAGATTGAGTTAGATCTGTTGGGTATTTTTGCAGGTTTTCTGTTAGCGCTGAAGAATAAATAAAATAGTAAAAAAAAGGCTACTTTATGTAGCCTTTTTTTACTCGAACCAGTTACAAATAACCTCTTCAAACCGTTGTGTAACCGCAGACCAACTATAGTTTCCAAAGACATATTGCTGACCTCGTTGGGCGGTATCCGCTAAACTACTTTCCGCCATTACCCTGGTAATATCCTGAGCAATAGTTTCTGCAGTCATCGGCTCTGTAAGGTGATAGCCTGTAATTTTATCTTTAACAAACTCAACCATGCCGCCTCGAGTACTGACTAATACAGGTCTTCCAGCGCCCATAGCCTCAATAGCCACCATACAAAATGGCTCCTGAAATTGAGAAGGAATCACAACTATATCTGCCAGTGGATAGTAATAGTGCATTTTCTCGGGTGAGATACTACCTAACATAATACAATGTGGTTTGAGGCGCTCAGCTATTTCCCGAACTTCACGCTGATAATCACCTTTATCGTTCTTACTTACTTCCATGTGATCACCAACAACCACAAGCTTCAGATTTTTGTTCTCATGCAGCAACTTTTCAAAAGCCTGCAGAAGTAAGAGAACGCCTTTATCAGGGACTATACGTCCAGCAAAAAATACCACCTTGCTTTCAGGGGGAATACTTAATTTATTTTTTGATATTGATTCATATGACGATTGATAGATATCCAGGTCAATACCATTAGGCACAATAACAATATCAGCTTCAGGAAGATAAGATTGATAATAGTTCTTCAAAAACAAACTTGGTACGATCATCTTAACTTTTTTATCAAGCAACTTAGGTTCAAACGCATTATGCATATGAATCACAACTTTAGCCTGAGGAGCTTGCGAACGAATTTGTCGATATAGCTTCATACTGTTATGGACAACAATCACACTTTGATCGGTTATCTCAAACTTTTCGGCAACTTTCAGTATGCGCTTTGAATAAGGTAACGGATCCAGCCGAGTCCACTTTTGGAAAATACGCTTATATACCGAGCTAAATCCAATACGATGAATACTACATCTTTCGTTTACGTAAGAATAATCAGAATATCCTTCATTCTTTATACAGACAATACGATTAGGGAATTTGGTTCTTTGGGCAACCTGATACATCCAGGTCTCAACTGCTGCGGCACCACGTGGTGGAATAGAATAAATAGGTGTTACAGTAAATATGATTTTATCAATCATAAAGATCACCATTACATTGCTTTATATTTAATTGCTGCGATCAGGCCTGGAATTATTTTATTTTGATAAAGAAGGTGTTTATATTCTTCTCTATATTCGTGCTTTTGTTTTGCAACTTGATAAGGCTGATTCTTCCATGGTGACTTCTCATATACTGTGCGGAAAAATTGTGCTGAGGAATAGTCAGCCCACTCGTGCCATGGTTTTGTTACACCAGTATAATGAATAAATACTGTCTCTTCATTAATCACTGATTTATAGTAATTTTTATTTTTAATCTCAAACTCAGACTTCAATGAATAAATTGAGTTATATTTCCTCGGTAGTAATACCGCATGATGCAAAAACATGATATTTAAAATATCCTGGTCAGGATATTTTACTCTGGAAACTATACTTTCATCTGACAATAGTTCGAAGAATTTTTTCGTTAAACTAGAGTTAAGCCATTGCTGCAAGTTTATATACATGACACCCGAGTTAAAGTAGTTGCCTTTAAACTCAGGATTATGTAGACGCTCTGCACTTTTATCCTGCATTGAATCAACATCTACTACAACCGCACCATATTCCCCATCAAATTTCAGTGCGGCAAGATCCTCTAAAGAGCCTTTACACGTAATATCAGCATCAAGATATAGCAGTCGTTCTAATCGTTCAGAAAAATAATCAAATGAAAGCAAGCGATAGTATATTGACACTGGCCATATATTTGTTTTAGGTAGTGACACCAACGGTTCAGAATCAATATGATATAGCTTAATAACTGTTTTATACTGTTCTGCTAATTGTGTCAAAAGTACAATATATTCTTGATCTAAATAATCCGCAATAATATGAAAAGTAAAATTAATATTACTCTCTTTATTATTTTCAAGGATTGAGGCAATAGAAATTGCCGCACCAGTTTGGTAATTTTTATCGATTCCCCATGAGATATTAAAAGTGTCACGATCATCACATGGTGTAACACGTCTGTCTAACTCAATAATATCTTTGAAGTTAGTTAATCTTTTGAAGTCCAAGTTAATTACCTTTAATTATTTCAGCTATATTTTCCAGCGGCTAAGATATGCATTGCTGTTGATTATTTTAACAATGTACTTAGCCAGCAGTTAACCTTTCAACTTGGTCAGATAATAATTAAAGTAGTTACACAGTCCCTGAACGTATAACCCTTGTTTAAATTTATGCTTTGCACAATATCTGAATTGATTGCTATTGGTCGGTTTGAGAAGCGCTACTGAATGCCAGGGCGAGGCCTCTTTCGCAACTAAAAAACTCTTCGATACCGGATAGTTGGACCACTCATGCCAGGGTTTTGTCGGTCCCACATAATGAATGAAGACAGTTTCATTATTCACAGGATTGACTACTTTATCTTTCAGTTCATAATTAATGCTAAAGCGTGTATTGTATTTACCATTGATAAAAGTTACTTTTCCGGCTAACAATACATTAAGGACATCTTGATCAAGATGAGTTATTCTTTCCACCCATTCTGGAACTCGCAACATTTCGATGGCTCGGGAAGAGATATTATTACTGTGCCATGCGTTGATGTTGATAAGTAAGAATCCAGCATTAAAGTATCCGGTGATTAATTCTGGAGTGGCCAGCGTTACAGAACGATTATGCCACCATTCGGAATCTCTTTCCGTTACAACGACAGCGATCTCATCTGCGGAAAACTTATAATCGACCAGTTCTCGTACACTACCCTGGCAAGCAATATCAGCATCCAGGTATAATAATTTATCTATTTTATTATAGAAATAATCTGCAATAACAAAACGGAAGTATGTTGCATAAGTCCAGTTTTTAGTACTAGGTAAGTCTTTTAATTTATTGCAATCAATTAGGTAAACTTTGATACAGGATTGATATTGTTTAGCAAGATCGGCGAATCTGGCTTTATCACTTTCATCGAAATAATCAGTAAATATATGAAATGTGAAATCGATTTTTTTATTCGACAATAATACAGAGGCTATTGATACACCGCAGCCAAATAAAAAATTCCTGTCAATACCATAACCGATATTAAAACAGTCTGCAGAAGCATTTTCCCGAAAATCGTACTCAAAAACAGAAAGGATAACTTCTTTATCGCTAAATTGAGACATTTGACTCTTACCAATTTTTGAGAAATAGACCATGTTCTCACATGATGCATTTCAAATAGTTCAGGATAAATTAATCACAGAGATTTACGGATTGTTCTTTCGCGTATTTTATTAGCTTTAACCTGAGCGTCCTTGAACAAATCAGCCTCCTGACTTAGGATGCTTTTCAACGGCAACTCGCAATAGATGCGTAGAAATCTATAAATATCACGCTGGGTTAATCCAATGTTCATGGACGAAAAATAGAGACCGATTAAGTCCTTATCGCGCCAGCGTCGGGGAACAGTCGACCGAATCTGAGCACGGTGCAAATCAATCACTGAAATCTTGAGATCGTCCTCATGCCCTGAAAAAGGCAGATGTAATAAAAAGTGGCAAATATAGCAATCGCGATGATTGATACCACCAGCATGCATCTTACGCACCATGGTGGCAACACGATCAATAATTATACGCTTCACTTTCACATCGGGAGAATTTGTGGCCCAATCAGCACAGTAATCTTCTAAGCTGATAGTTGGTGTGAGATCCTCAGTAATAATAAACGAGGTTTTAGTCAGTGGATTCAACCCTTTCTCACCAAATCCCACGCCTGTCATTGTATCCACACCTAACTGACTCAGGCGATGAATGGCATTCCATTCTCTATCAGCACCTAATACTGGCATGCGTAATGAAAGTAGGTTTTTAACAATCTCTTTCAGAGAAGTGCCTCTGTGCCATTTTAAAAAATAGCTTTTACCCGTTAGTTCAAATCGTAGAGTACGGCGAGTCTCCAGTTCTCTGAATACTTCACCTTGTAAATTTTTAACTTCTTCAAATGCATCTTTTCCGCGCCATAGTGTGGCTAACGGTTCTTTTAATTCAACCATCTAAACCACCCGTAATCATATCCGCAGCTTTCTCCGGTAGGCTGTATAAATCTTGCGTATCCGCATAGTGTCGTGCATTTGCCCTCCATTCCGAACACAATGAAGGCTCTACCAGCGCTTTACGTAAGGCTTCATTCAGCGTTTCTTGCCGGAATGGTTCTGTAATTGCCATACCACAATTAGCATCAACAATATAATGCGCGTAACCGCATACGGCTGTGGTCAACACCGGCAGCCCGGCAGTGATTGCTTCTAGTAAAACAATACCTGCCGCCTCCTGATAAGCTGGATGCATCAATATATCAGCCGCAGCCATTAATTCTGCAACATCATTACGGCCAGAGTAGAAATGGACATTACTGCGTACGCCAAGTTTTTCCGCCAGCGCCTCAAATTTTCTCGGTCTGTCTTGTCCAACAACATACAGTAGCGTATTAGTTCGAAGCGTTTCTGGTAACGAGGCCACTGCACGTATTGAACGATCCACACCTTTACGAGTGAAATCAGAGCCTACCTGCAATAATAGATTTTGTTGCTCTGTTATACCGTTTTTCTGGCGATAAACTTCACGGCTATTCGGAATCTGCTGGCTATACTTCCTGTCTGGATAAATCCCTGGAGGAAGAATATGAAATCGTTGAGCTTCTGTCTGATAGTGTTTCTGAAAATCAGCAATCTGCTTATCAGTTAGCATTAATAGCTGCGTCGGTTTACCCTGCTCAAACGTCGCGCGTTCAAACGCTGCATAGTGCCGATATCGTGAAGTTAACCGATAGAGGAAACCTTTTTCTTGTGCCACTTTCTCGGCATAGCAAACGTCAGCAGCATAGTAGAGATCCAGCCCTGGCATTTTATTAAAACCAACTACCCGATCGACAGGGTGCTGAAGTAAATGTGCCTGGACCCAGGAATAATACTCCGCATTGCGACCATGGTTTGTCTGGGACTTGACCGGTACAAGAACCAATTCAAAAACGTCAGGACACTCACCTTCCCAGGACTGCGTATAGACACGAACATGGTGACCACGTGCCGCTACAGTTTGCGCAATGCGCATAAAATCACGCTGTAACCCACCGAATGGGAAGTATTTATACAAACAGAAAGCAACAATCATACGGGACTCCCCGCTTGTGGCGGCACAAGTCTACCCGGTAATAATTTATCGATAGCAGCAATAACATCGTCAGCGGGAATCACCGAAAGATACATTTCATTGCGATCGCGCTGCTCGCGTGGAGGCATCGGACGATAATCACCAGCCCAAAATTGAATCATCTGCTTTGACCATGGTCGCCAAAAATTATGATCCGTTGCGCCAAACAGGCATATCAATGGTGTATCAACCGCAGCAGCAATGTGTCCCGGAGCAGAGTCCACCCCAATAAACAACTGCGCATGATCGATGACCGCTCCTAGCTCGGGGAAGCTCATCTTTCCCGCCAGAGCAGTAACGGGCTTTTCTTTGCAACCTTGTGCAATTTCATTCACGCAAGCCAGATCGTCTTCGCCTGGGCCTGAGGTCATAACTACCTCCAAACCACGCTGGTGTAAGGCGTCAATTACCTGTGAAAACTTTTCGTTATTCCAGCATTTGAAGCGTTGGCGTGCCGTTGGTTGAATTACAACATATTCATCACCAACCCCAGCCCGATTTAATTCTGTGCGCATACGTTCCCAGCTATCCGGAGGATAGCTCATTGTTGTATGCGTAACAGTCGATTTAAGTTTCAACGGGGCCAGCACAGACAGATTGCTTTCCACCACATTTTCACCGCTAAGCGGAGCCAGACATGTAAAACTATTTTTCCAAAAAGAAGATTGCCGATGTGCATAATCTTGAGAGATTTTGATTGGCGCGTTCAGTAACCGCATCAGTATCGCAACCATCCACTGATCGGTAAGGTTTACAACTAAATCATACCCATTCGCGCGCAACGTTCCGATCAGGTGCAGAAAATTAGTAATTTTATCAGTTACTTTTGTCTTTTTATTTTTAATACCATAAAGGGCATTAATTTCTGGGTTTTCCGACAAAATTGGGATGGTATCCTGATAGAGAAGCACGTCGATTTTCGCATCAGGATAGTTCTGCTTTAGCGTACTAATGACCGGAGTTGTTAACAACATATCTCCGTGAAAACGCATTTTTATGACCAGAATTCTATTAATTGGCTTATCCACAAGCGGCTCTTTTATCGTGAGTGTCCGGTAAAGTTAAGCAGAAAAAAGCACGCTACCGCCCCAGGCTCAACAGCTACCTGATTACTGATATCGCACTGATTTTTTACGCGCTAGTGTATCACTTCTTTCGCCATGTTCCGACTCGAATAATTCTTGCACAGCCAATGATTTTAAAACATATAAATCAATGAATTAAGATGTTCAGACCTTTTGATTTTTAGCCCTCTATCTCGACTAAACCGGAAAATATCAACAGAAAACGTAAAGATGCAAAAGATGCTGGTACCCTGGACATCCCCCGCGAGGGACGCTATTTAATTTAAAAATAGGAAAAGTATTGGTAAAGCCACAGCTAAATACATAGAATCCCCAGCACATTCATAAGTCAGCTACCATTATGCTCGAATTGCTTTACACCGCCCTTTTCTACCTTATTCAGCCTTTGATCTGGGTACGGCTTTGGGTGCGCGGACGTAAGGCTCCGGCCTACCGTAAACGCTGGGGTGAACGCTACGGCTTTTACCGCCGTCCGCTAAAACCAGGCGGCATCATGCTTCATTCGGTTTCCGTGGGCGAAACGCTGGCAGCTATCCCATTAGTCCGCGCTCTGCGACATCGTTACCCCGACTTGCCGATCACGGTCACCACCATGACGCCAACCGGTTCCGAGCGCGTACAATCCGCTTTTGGCCCTGACGTTCAGCATATTTATCTGCCATACGATTTACCGGATGCCCTAAATCGTTTCCTGAATAAAGTTGACCCCAAGCTGGTGTTAATTATGGAAACCGAGCTGTGGCCGAATCTGATCACGGCACTGCATAAGCGCCATATTCCGCTGGTCATTGCCAATGCACGTCTTTCCGCTCGCTCAGCTGCTGGCTACGCTAAATTAGGTAAATTTGTTGGCAGGCTACTGCGCCGAATTACGTTGATTGCCGCCCAGAACGAAGAAGATGGCGCTCGTTTTATCACGCTTGGTGCCAGAAGCAATCAGGTCACCGTTACCGGCAGCCTGAAGTTTGATATTTCCGTCACGCCGCAGCTGGCCGCAAAAGCGATTACATTGCGCCGTCAATGGGCACCTCACCGCCCGGTATGGATTGCAACCAGCACGCACGACGGCGAAGAAAGCATAATCATTGCCGCCCATCAGGCGTTATTAAACCAGTTCCCTAATCTTTTACTGATTCTGGTACCCAGACATCCTGAACGGTTCCCGGATGCCATTAACCTCGTACGCCAGGCTGGGCTAAGCTATACGACACGTTCTTCAGGCGAAGTTCCGTCATCAGGAACCCAGGTCGTAATCGGCGACACCATGGGCGAGTTGATGTTGCTGTATGGCATTGCTGACCTTGCGTTTGTTGGCGGTTCGCTGGTTGAACGCGGTGGCCACAACCCACTGGAAGCCGCGGCGCACGCCATTCCGGTACTGATGGGGCCACATACTTTTAATTTTAAAGATATTTGCGCCCGCCTCGAACAGGCAAGCGGATTGATCACCGTCACCGACGCAACTACGCTGGTGAAAGAGGTCTCTTCTTTACTGACCGATGCAGATTATCGTAATTTTTATGGCCGTCACGCAGTTGAAGTTCTGTATCAAAATCAGGGCGCGCTTCAGCGTCTGCTGCAGCTGCTGGAACCTTATCTGCCACCCAAAACGCATTGAGGCAAGTCATGCAAAAACGGGCGATTTATCCAGGAACCTTTGATCCCATTACTAACGGCCACCTCGATATCGTGACACGAGCGACAAGCATGTTCGATCACGTAATCCTGGCAATTGCCGCAAGTCCCAGTAAAAAACCGATGTTTACTCTGGAAGAGCGCGTTGAGCTGGCACAACAGGCAACGGCGCATCTCGGTAATGTGGAGGTTCTGGGATTCAGCGATCTGATGGCAAACTTTGCCCGCGATAATCAGGCTAACATTCTGATCCGTGGCCTGCGTGCGGTAGCCGATTTTGAGTATGAAATGCAGCTGGCCCATATGAACCGTCATCTGATGCCACAACTGGAAAGCGTCTTTCTGATGCCGTCTAAAGAGTGGTCATTTATCTCATCGTCACTGGTAAAAGAAGTTGCCCGCCACCAGGGTGATGTAGCGCACTTTCTGCCGGAAAACGTTCATCAGGCATTATTGAGTAAACTGAAGTAATGCGTCTGGCCGGATGAGGCATACGCTACGTCCGGCCGATAATGGTGTTATTTCTGACAGCGGCGGCAATAAAACGTTGTGCGCTGAGCGTGTTTTGTCGCAATGATTGGCGCGCCGCATACGCGACAGGGTTCACCTTCTCTCCCATAGACCTGCAGCTCCTGGGCAAAATAGCCCGGCTTACCGTCACTTTGCAGAAAGTCCTTCAGCGTGGTCCCGCCCTGCTCGATAGAACGCAGCAAAACCGCCTTGATAACGCGCACCAGCAGTTCGCACTCATCCTGCGACAAAGATGACGCCAGACGGTCAGGATGGATACCAGCCGCAAACAGCGACTCGCTGGCATAGATGTTTCCCACCCCCACGACCAGCTTGTTATCCATCAGCCAGGGTTTAATCGCGGTTTTCTTCTTCGCACATTTCTGCTGCAGATAACCAGCATTGAAATCGTCGCTCAGCGGCTCAGGACCAAGATGGGCGAGGACATTATGCCCATCCAGCTCTTTAGTCCACAGCCAGGCGCCAAAACGACGCGGATCGGTATAGCGCAGGACTTTGCCGTTACTCATCACTAAGTCGACGTGGTCATGTTTTTCTGCCGGAAGCTCTTCAGAAAGGATACGCAAACTACCCGACATCCCCAGGTGAATGATTACCCAGCCATCTGATAGCTCCAGCAACAGGTATTTCGCGCGCCGCTGTACGCTCAGGACAGGTTTATCACTCAGACGATAGATTTCCTCTGATACAGGCCAACGCAAACGACCGTTACGCACAGTTGCGTGCATAATCGTTGCCCCCACCAGATGCGGCTCAATACCGCGGCGGCTGGTTTCGACTTCAGGTAATTCAGGCATAGTATCTCCGGCGGTGTATCAGGTCTCATTAATATGGGGACGGCCAGAAAACAAAAAACCCCGCCGAGGCAGGGTTTTTCTTTACATCAAAGCGGAAATTATTTGATTTTCGCTTCTTTGTATAAAACGTGCTGACGAACAACTGGATCGAACTTTTTCAGCTCCAGTTTTTCCGGCTTAGTACGTTTGTTCTTCGTGGTGGTATAGAAGTGACCAGTACCAGCAGAAGAAACCAGCTTGATTTTCTCACGAATACCTTTAGCCATGATTTATTTCCTCTTAGTACTTAGTACTTTTCGCCACGGGCACGCAGTTCAGACAGAACTGTTTCGATGCCTTTCTTATCAATAACACGCATACCTTTAGCAGATACACGCAGGGTGACAAAACGCTTCTCGCTCTCAACCCAAAAACGGTGAGAGTGCAGGTTAGGCAGGAAACGGCGTTTAGTCGCGTTCAGTGCGTGGGAACGGTTGTTACCGGTCACCGGACGCTTGCCAGTAACTTGGCAGACTCGGGACATGTCTATTCTCCAAAAATCAAATTAGCTCGAGCTTCGTATGGGGTATTGGCGCCTCGTCAGGCTTCTCAGCCCGGTTATCGCAGTTCAATACACTAAATCTTTCATCGTTGCCTCGTCATTGGACGCAACAAGAATGATTTTGCGTATTTGCGAACTCTCGATTGCCAGGCCCAAATGCCAAACCCGAGATTCTCAAAGGTGGCGTAGTATACGCTGAGTCAGCGATGTGCTCAAGTCCCGAACAGACAAAGATCCCGATGGATCGCGTAAAGTGCGTTAAATCCAACCGCGTTCCGCAAAAGAAACGTACTCTCCGCGCCCAATGACCAGATGATCAAGCACCCGGATATCCATGAACTGACAGCATTTCACAACACGCTCGGTGATGAGTTTATCTGCTTTGCTCGGCTCTGCACACCCCGAAGGGTGATTATGTGCAAGGATCACCGCAGAAGCATTCATTTTTATCGCTTCACGGACAATTTCTCGCGGATGCACTTCAACGTGGCTTAGCGTTCCGGAAAAAAGTTTACGGTGTTTAATCACGCGATGTTGAGAATCCATAAAGATCACATAGAAGATCTCGCGTTCCTCTTGCGAAAGCTGGCTTTGCAGAAATTCACGCGCCATTTCCGGGCTAAGTATCGCACGCTCCTCTATCACCTGTACGTTGTAGTAGCGCCTTGCCAGCTCCACTATTCCCTTCAACTGTGCGTACTTCGCGATACCGATGCCCTGAACATAGCTGAAATCTATGTAATCAGCAGACAACAGGCCATACAACGAATCAAAATGCTGAAGCATCTCTTTCGCCAGCGTAAGCACATCTTTACCCAGTATTCCGGTGCGTAGAAAAAGAGCCAGTAGCTCTACATCGGTCAGCGAACTGGCCCCCTGCGCCAACAGCTTTTCCCGAGGCATTATACGTCCTGTATTTTCCATGCTTTTCCCCTCCTTTCGCGTCCGCATAGTGGCATAACGCCAGCGGCGAATCGACGCTCTGTTTTCACTTCTTCGTAGAGCCTCGCAAACTGGAGCGCGGGCAAAAGCACGACACATTGCGGATTGTGATAAAATATCCGCCTTCTGGTGAAACCCAACAGGAAAGATCATGATGAGCCTGGCCGGTAAAAAAATCGTACTTGGCGTCAGTGGCGGGATTGCTGCGTACAAAACCCCTGAGCTGGTGCGTCGTTTACGGGAACGCGGCGCAGACGTCCGCGTGGCGATGACCGAAGCAGCAAAAGCGTTTATTACTCCTCTGAGCTTACAGGCGGTTTCGGGCTATCCCGTTTCCGACAGCCTGCTTGACCCCGCAGCCGAAGCCGCGATGGGCCATATTGAACTGGGGAAATGGGCCGATTTGGTTATACTGGCCCCTGCGACGGCAGACCTGATTGCCCGTGTTGCCGCAGGTATGGCCAACGATCTGGTGTCTACGATCTGTCTGGCAACGCCAGCGCCTGTTGCCGTGCTGCCGGCTATGAACCAGCAGATGTACCGCGCCGCCGCTACCCAACACAATCTGGGCATTCTTGCCTCGCGCGGTTTGCTCATTTGGGGCCCTGACAGTGGTAGTCAGGCATGTGGTGATGTCGGTCCTGGACGTATGCTGGATCCGTTAACAATTGTAGATATGGCGGCAGAACATTTTTCACCTGTCAAAGATCTGCAACATCTCAACATCATGATTACAGCAGGCCCGACGCGTGAACCGCTTGATCCCGTGCGTTATATTTCCAACCACAGCTCCGGGAAAATGGGATTTGCTATCGCGGCCGCTGCCGCAAAACGCGGGGCAAATGTCACGCTGGTATCAGGTCCGGTTTCGTTACCCACACCGCCTTTTGTCCAGCGCATTGATGTGATGACCGCGCTGGAAATGGAAGCCGCCGTGCAATCTGCGGTGCAACAACAGCATATTTTTATCGGCTGCGCCGCAGTCGCTGATTATCGCGCTGAAACTGTCGCCAGTGAAAAAATCAAAAAACAGGCAACGCAGGGTGATGAATTAACAGTAAAAATGGTCAAAAACCCGGACATCATCGCTGGTGTTGCCGCACTGGATGCTAATCGTCCTTTTGTCGTTGGGTTTGCCGCCGAAACAAATAATGTGGAAGAATATGCCCGGCAAAAACGCATCCGCAAAAACCTTGATGTGATCTGTGCGAACGACGTTTCGCTGTCTACTCAAGGATTTAACAGCGACAGCAACGCATTACACCTTTTTTGGCAGGATGGAGATAAAGTCTTACCGCTTGAGCGCAAAGAACTCCTGGGCCAATTATTACTCGACGAGATCGTGACCCGTTATGATGAAAAAAATCGACGTTAAGATTCTGGACCCGCGCGTAGGGCAACAATTTCCGCTCCCGACGTACGCCACTTCTGGTTCTGCCGGACTTGACCTGCGTGCCTGTCTTGATGACGCCGTAGAACTGGCGCCTGGCGCAACAACGCTGGTGCCAACCGGGTTAGCTATCCACATTGCCGATCCTTCTCTTGCGGCGGTGATGCTCCCGCGCTCCGGGCTGGGCCATAAGCACGGGATCGTACTGGGCAATCTGGTCGGTTTGATTGATTCCGACTACCAGGGCCAGCTGATGGTTTCAATCTGGAACCGTGGTCAGGACAACTTTACTATTGAACCGGGCGAACGTATCGCGCAGATGGTATTTGTACCGGTCGTCCAGGCTGAATTTAATTTGGTGGAAGAGTTTGAAGCCACCGATCGTGGCGAAGGTGGCTTCGGCCATTCCGGGCGCAAGTAACCCGCAGAAAAGTATCTCACAGCGTAATAACGCAATAACACACCGCAAACACCCGTTTGCGGTCGCTGTGTGGATGCCTGCCTGGCAAGAGCTTATTTTCAGGGGTATTTTGTAACATGGTAGAAAAGCAAACTGCGAAAAGGAATCGTCGCGAAGAAATACTTCAGTCTCTGGCACTGATGCTTGAGTCCAGCGATGGTAGCCAACGCATCACGACAGCTAAACTGGCGGCCTCTGTGGGCGTTTCCGAAGCGGCCTTGTATCGCCATTTTCCCAGCAAGACCCGCATGTTCGATAGCCTGATTGAGTTTATCGAAGATAGTCTGATTACCCGTATCAATCTGATTTTGAAAGATGAAAAGGACACTAACGCGCGATTGCGTCTGATCGTACTGCTGATTTTAGGGTTCGGTGAACGTAATCCTGGCTTGACGCGAATTCTGACCGGACACGCGTTGATGTTCGAGCAAGACCGTCTGCAAGGCCGTATTAACCAGCTTTTTGAGCGAATTGAGGCGCAGTTACGCCAGGTTCTGCGAGAAAAAAGAATGCGTGAAGGTGAAGGCTACACCGTGGATGAAACGCTGCTGGCCAGCCAGCTACTGGCTTTCTGCGAAGGTATGCTGTCCCGGTTTGTACGTAGCGAATTTAAATACCGCCCAACGGATGATTTCGACATCCGCTGGCCGTTGGTTGCCGCTCAATTGCAGTAACACCGTTGTTGGATGGCGACCTCGCCTATTTTGCCTACGAACCCTGCGGTGCGTAGGCTGGATAAGCGCAGCGCCATCCGGCAGTTCTTATACGCCGTACGCTTCGCGATACGCCCGTACTGCGGCCAGATGTTCTGCCATTTCTGGTTTTTCTTCCAGATACGCAATCAGATCTTTCAGGGTAATGATAGAAATCACCTTGCAGCCATAATCGCGTTCCACTTCCTGAATCGCTGAAATCTCGCCGCGACCGCGTTCCTGACGATCGAGAGAAATCAGTACCCCCGCCAGCGTAGCGCCGTTAGCCTGAATAATTTCCATCGACTCACGAATAGCCGTACCTGCAGTGATAACATCATCCACCAGCATTACACGCCCCTCAAGTGCGCTACCTACCAGATTACCGCCTTCACCGTGGGTCTTCGCCTCTTTACGGTTAAAGCAGTACGGCAAATCTTTATCGTGGTGTTCCGCCAGCGCAACAGCCGTGGTGGTCGCAATCGGGATACCTTTGTAGGCCGGACCAAACAGCAAATCGAACTCAATACCGGAATCCATCAGCGCTTCGGCATAAAAACGGCCTAACAGTGCCAGGCAGCGCCCGGTATTAAACAGCCCGGCGTTGAAGAAATAGGGGCTTTTACGCCCGGATTTCAGCGTAAACTCGCCAAACTTTAGTACCTGCTTGCTAAGCGCAAACTCAATAAACTGGCGCTGATACGGTTTCATGGATTCGCTCCTCATCTCACTTTATTACAGACAAAAAAAAGGCGACTCATCAGTCGCCTTTAAAATCAATTTTCTAACGCCGCCTTCTGCGTCGTTACAATGGATTCGATTCCCCCTCGGGCTAACGCCAGTAGGGTGAGAAGTTCTTCATGGCTGAACGGCTCGCCTTCTGCCGTACCCTGCACCTCTATAATGCGTCCGTCTTCAGTCATCACCACGTTCATGTCGGTTTCTGCGGCAGAGTCCTCAACGTATTCGAGGTCACAGAGCGCTTCACCGTTCACAATGCCCACGGAAACCGCGGCGACCATCCCTTTCATCGGGTTAGTTTTCAGTTTACCGCTCGCAACCAGCTTGTTCAGCGCATCAGCCAACGCCACACATGCGCCGGTAATTGATGCAGTGCGCGTACCGCCATCTGCCTGAATAACATCGCAGTCCAGCGTAATAGTGAATTCACCGAGCGTCTTCAGATCAACGGCGGCGCGCAGCGCACGAGCGATCAGACGCTGGATTTCCATGGTACGACCGCCCTGCTTACCTTTCGCCGCTTCACGGGCGTTACGGGTGTGCGTGGCGCGTGGCAGCATGCCATATTCTGCGGTGATCCAGCCCTGGCCCTGACCTTTCAGAAAACGCGGTACGCATTCATCAATAGAGGCGGTACACAGCACTTTGGTATCACCAAATTCGACCAGCACGGAGCCTTCAGCGTGTTTTGTATAATTACGGGTCAGGGTGACGGGACGCACCTGGTTGGCACTACGACCTGCTGGACGCATGATAAAATCTCCGGCTTGAAACGAATGTGGCTGCGCATTATACGGACTTCCGACTGTTATTCCTATCCTGACAAGACGTGGATGGCTATAATCCTCCCATCTCATCTTTAAAAACAGGAACGTCTATGATCCGCAGCATGACCGCCTACGCCCGGCGTGAAATCAAGGGTGAATGGGGTAGCGCTACCTGGGAAATGCGCTCGGTAAACCAGCGTTATCTGGAAACTTATTTTCGCCTGCCGGAACAGTTCCGTAGTCTTGAACCCGTTGTTCGCGAACGTATTCGCACGCGTCTGACGCGCGGTAAAGTCGAGTGTACGCTGCGTTTTGAGCCTGATGCCAGCGCCCAGGGCGAGCTGATTCTAAATGAAAAGCTCGCTAAACAGCTCGTTAGCGCTGCTAACTGGGTCAAAATGCAGAGTGATGAAGGTGAAATTAACCCAGTTGATATCCTGCGCTGGCCAGGCGTAATGGCTGCCCAGGAGCAAGATCTGGACGCCATTGCCGCCGAGATCCTCGCCGCGCTTGACGGTACGCTGGATGACTTCATCGTCGCGCGTGAAACCGAAGGTCAGGCGCTGAAAGCGCTGATCGAGCAGCGTCTGGAAGGCGTCAGCACTGAAGTCGCTAAAGTGCGTGCACATATGCCGGAAATTCTGCAATGGCAGCGTGAGCGTCTGGTAGCCAAACTGGAAGACGCCCAGGTGCAACTGGAGAATAACCGCCTTGAGCAAGAACTGGTGCTGATGGCGCAGCGCATAGATGTAGCAGAAGAGTTAGATCGTCTGGAAGCCCACGTCAAAGAAACCTACAACATTCTGAAGAAAAAAGAGGCTGTTGGCCGTCGTCTGGACTTCATGATGCAGGAATTCAACCGTGAGTCGAACACTCTTGCATCCAAGTCTATCAATGCCGAGGTGACTAATTCCGCAATTGAACTGAAGGTATTGATCGAGCAAATGCGCGAGCAGATTCAGAATATCGAGTAATTTTGCGTACCATGCCTATGCTATCGTAACGTACTAGATAGCCTGCTCAATGCAGGCTATCCGTACCGCCAGTAAGTGCTGATTGATATAAAATTGAATACTTATTTATCTGGCATATATTTGTCGTTATAAATACTCTTCAGAATATCAACCCGAACAGCATTACTGCTGTTCATATTCACGACTGTCAGTACTTCATCGGATCCCCTGAGGCGCCAGCATTCTGCCTCAACATCGCATTTTACCTGTTTTTCATAGCCCGCCATTGAGAGATACTTACTAATCCTCCCCGTATCCCTGGTATCATGGAACGTCACACTCCATACATCAGCCTTAGGACCAGAAATGTTCGTATAATTAAAGTCATACACTTGGGATATTCTCGGCATTTTTTTTAAAACTTGGGGAGTGTAATAATCATATTTGGCTTTATCAAACTCTGTATATTGTGCGTTACCTGCAAGTCTCATTTAATATTAGGCCAGAAATAAGAGCTGCATATAGCTATTACCATCAGCACTATTATGACTGCCTGTTTCATATGTTTCCCTTTTTTACCAGTTAACGACCGTTCCATCTCTGGAAGCTATTTTAACGTTACCAGAACTAAAATCGCTGTAAGGTACCACTGTTCTCATGAATGAGGGTAAAACACCTTTTACAGGAAGAGCTAAAGCTGATTTCATCGGATCGGGAAATAAAATCGGTTGGAATGAGGTGTTTTTAAAAGAGCCGATTGGACCATAATAATCCCAACGTCTGAGGGCTTCCTCTTTGCTGACGGGCTGCAATAGCGGGAATGGGTTACTAGATGAGACTACGCGGTAGAACCCCAGCAAATCGGATACTAAATCCTCACCACTGAAACCGCTGTCGGTGTAAAGATAAAAGGGGAAATTTGACTGTAAACCTTCAAAACGATGAGCAAGCGCCATCATCATGGAAAGCGCTATACTATATCGTTCAAATAAGCTGCGCCCTTTTCTAATTCTCCATCTGATGAACTTCCCAATTGTGAGCCCTCCTCTTCCCATACTTTGAGTGTATTTTACATCGTAATAATCCTTTCCTGAATGCTCGTCTTGGTGCATATCCGAGAGTAACTTTCTGACATCATCTCCTCGAGCATGTCCCATATCTATCCACCCCAAAACTTCGGTGTATATTATCCCGCTTCTTAAATTTCCAGCCTCTCTGCCATCCTGAATTTCTTCTCTTACGCTCATACCTAGCACTCCAACGCACTAAATGCTGAAGATTTTGCTGTAAATGCACCCATACATATAGAAGCGATAGCTGAGGAAGTCATTTTTCAGAATAGAAGCCGCTGAATATCAGACTTTACTCAGAATAACGTCCCCAATGACATCTGGATGTGTAGTCGTTGTAAGAAATACCATTTTTGCAGCGCACCAAAGTACATACCACACCTAATAATCTCTCGCTGCAACATTCAAGGTATGACTGAAATACGAACCGGAGTGTCAATTTGTCCAGTGGTCGAGGGTGATAGTTTGGGTGAAATATGATACGTAGCCCACCCATAAACGACGGGGCTACGTGTTTTTCCCAACACTTCGGTTGTGACCCATCCAGTTCGAATTATATTTTCTCATCATTTATTGTCACTATTCATAAAGTAAAGCGCATGCCATAACGCATTTACAGCAAAATCACATTAGCTGTAGTTATTAAAATCGCTTCACCTTAGAAAATCTCAATCGTGACAATGCGCACAAATCGTTAACCTTAGCCCCAGCAAATCAGGGGGGAATACATGCTGTTACACGTTTTATATTTAATTGGTATTACTGCCGAAGCCATGACCGGTGCGCTTGCGGCTGGGCGTCGCCGTATGGATACATTTGGCGTCATTATCATTGCCACCGCGACGGCCATTGGCGGCGGCTCGGTACGCGACATTCTTCTCGGCCACTATCCGCTCGGCTGGGTAAAGCACCCTGAATACGTCATTATCGTGGCGACCGCTGCGGTACTCACCACCATTATTGCCCCCGTCATGCCCTATCTGCGTAAAATATTCCTCGTCCTGGATGCGCTGGGCCTGGTGGTCTTTTCTATTATTGGTGCCCAGGTGGCACTGGATATGGGTCATGGACCGATTATTGCCGTGGTCGCGGCGGTCACTACCGGAGTCTTTGGTGGTGTATTACGTGACATGTTCTGCAAACGCATCCCGTTAGTATTCCAGAAAGAATTGTATGCCGGCGTTTCATTTGCCGCTGCCGTGCTGTATATCGTGCTGCAACATTATGTCTCCAGCCACGATGTGGTGGTGATCTCTACCCTGCTCTTTGGCTTTACCGCCCGACTGCTGGCGCTGCGCCTGAAGTTGGGGCTGCCGGTATTTTACTATCGCCATGAAGGCCATTAAGGCATAAAGCCCGTGATCCGCTGAGCAGCTAACCAGTTGCTCAGCGCTGTGATCTCTTTATCCTCCAGCCACTGAATAACCTGTCGTGCCCGTCGCTCCCCCATGAAAGGAAGTTGCCGCCAGCTTTGTTCACTGCGTTCCCGTAACTGCTGCCACGATCCATCCCGACTGGCATTCAACGTTGCCTGTGTTAACGGTATTCCCATGGCAATCACCCAGCGCGTAAATGGAAGATGGCGTGACAGATTGAACTGATGCCACAGCTTCCCCCCTTTGTTCACGCCAAATGTGGACTGTAGCTGCTCCTGCGTTAATCCAAGCCAGGAAAAGATATGTTCAAAGCGATACGTCTGATGTAGCTCCCGCCATCCCGCCTCGCCCATACCCTCCAGCCCTAACACATCTTTGGCCCCCAGCCAGACGAGCCTGGCAACAAACTGTTCCTGACACTCCGCTGTGGCATAAAAACAAGTTAGTGAATTGAAGCGCCCCTCAGGTGGTGCTGGCTTATTACGCTGGGTGCTGCGCCAGACCACCTCATCTATACGGGGAATCCCCTGTCCGGCCAGACTTATCAGAATCTGATCGCCAGGCGCAATATCCCATTCATTCCAGCGCCGTACTGAGCCAATATTGACGCGCTGCACCCGCTTATCATCCAGCATGACGGGGACCAGCAATGCAACCACCGCAATTTTCCCGCTTTTGCCAACGGAAAACTGAATACCCGTCACCTCAGATACCCTGGCCACGGGAGGATATTTCCACGCTGCCAGCCAGTCTCCCTGTCCGGGTAGCCAGTATTGCGCCCGCGGTTCTTTTCCCGTTCGCACCACCACACCATCCGTCACAAAAGGTAACGCTGAAGTCCACCACCTGGCGCGCGCCTGCTCGACGTCATCCACACTCTTCACGGCCTGAGTATATCGTTGCGTGAAACTGAACCCGGCAGCAGTGAGTTGCTCAAGTCTTTCCGACATGGCAACTGGACCATCAGGCCAGGCCCAGATAAAAATAGCCAGCGAGCGTAACATTTCCGGGTTGCTCTGGCGCATCATCATTCCAGCAACCTTTGAGCGGGCGTTCATTCCCCCTCTCTGCTGCTGAATATGCCCTTGTTGCTGCAAAAATATCTCCCCCTGCAACGTACTGTTAGAAAGCAGCCCGCTGGTAGTACGTGGAACGGAAGGGATCTGAAGAACCTTTTGCGTCCAGTCTTCGCCTTTCAGACCGTTACCACGGCTAATCGCCCGTATCAGATTTCCATTGCGATAAACCAGCGTGACCGCCACGCCATCCACCTTCGGCTGCACCCAGAGATCGCTGCGAGCATGCATCCATTGCTGTAGCGCTTGCTTATCGGCAAGTTTTCGAACTCCCGTATGGGGAACGGGGTGCGAGACTGTTCCACTTATTGGGGGCGCAGATAGATCTGATGGGGCTTCATCGCCAAAACAGCGCTGCCATTGGATGAGTTGCGCATTGAGCTGGTCATAAACGGCGTCGTCTACGACACTTTCCCCTTGTTTCCAGTAACTGTCATTCCACTGTGTTATCTGCTGCTGTAGCCGTGAAATTTCCTCTTGTGCCCTGGCAGGCGACCAGACGGGGCATACCGCCCATGAGGGTAGATACCACATTAGCAAAACCAGCCCTATGCATTTCCATAATCCCATGCTATCTCCGCTGAACAGTACGTTTCCCGGCAGATATAACGCGAATTGAAATGGAAACAGAGAGGCAAAAAATCATCCTGCGCGCAACGTTCCTGACATTTGCACGAATTGCTGCAAATCGCGGATAAAACAGGAAACTGGTACGCAAAACGCAATAAACATGCGCAAAAAGTGTGACAAGGGCTACGTCACATAGCGGCTACGTGTATAATAAGCCCGTATGTAGGCTCTCTTTCGACAATCACATACATTAAGATACTCATGGCTCAAGGCACGCTTTATATTGTTTCTGCCCCCAGTGGCGCGGGTAAATCCAGCCTGATTCAGGCTTTATTAAAGACCCAACCGTTGTATGACACCCAGGTTTCTGTTTCGCACACCACGCGCGCACCGCGCCCGGGGGAAGTGCACGGTGAACACTATTTTTTTGTGAACCATGACGAATTCAGAACCATGATTGGCAGAGACGCGTTCCTGGAACACGCTGAGGTTTTCGGTAATTACTACGGCACCTCGCGTGAGGCCATTGAGCAAGTGTTAGCATCCGGCGTAGACGTCTTTTTAGATATCGACTGGCAAGGTGCGCAGCAAATTCGTCAAAAAATGCCGCATGCGCGCAGTATTTTTATTTTGCCACCATCTAAGATTGAGCTGGATCGCCGTCTTCGTGGCCGCGGTCAGGATAGCGAAGACGTGATCGCAAAACGTATGGCGCAAGCTGTTGCAGAAATGAGCCATTACGCCGAATATGATTATCTTATTGTGAATGATGATTTCGATACCGCCTTGGGCGATTTGAAAACTATCATTCGCGCCGAACGTCTGCGCATGAGCCGCCAAAAGCAGCGTCATGACGCTTTAATCAGCAAACTGTTGGCAGACTGAACCCACATTCAGTATCATGCCCAGTCATTTCTTCACCTGTGGAGCATTTTAAGTATGGCACGCGTAACTGTTCAGGACGCTGTAGAGAAAATTGGTAACCGTTTTGACCTGGTACTGGTCGCCGCGCGTCGCGCTCGTCAGATGCAGGTAGGCGGAAAGGATCCGCTCGTACCGGAAGAAAACGATAAAACTACCGTTATCGCGCTGCGCGAAATCGAAGAAGGTCTGATCAACAACCAGATCCTCGACGTGCGTGAGCGCCAGGAACAGCAAGAGCAGGAAGCCGCTGAATTACAAGCCGTTACCGCTATTGCTGAAGGTCGTCGTTAATCACAAAGCGGGTCGCCCTTGTATCTGTTTGAAAGCCTGAATCAACTGATTCAAAACTACCTGCCGGAAGACCAGATTAAGCGTCTTCGGCAGGCGTATCTCGTTGCACGTGACGCTCACGAGGGCCAGACACGTTCAAGCGGTGAACCCTATATCACGCACCCGGTAGCGGTAGCCTGCATTCTGGCCGAGATGAAACTCGACTATGAAACGCTGATGGCTGCGCTGCTGCATGACGTGATTGAAGATACCCCTGCCACCTACCAGGACATGGAACAGCTTTTTGGTAAAAGCGTTGCTGAACTGGTAGAAGGGGTGTCGAAACTTGATAAGCTTAAGTTTCGCGACAAGAAAGAGGCGCAAGCTGAAAACTTTCGCAAGATGATTATGGCGATGGTGCAGGATATCCGCGTCATTCTCATCAAACTCGCTGACCGTACCCACAACATGCGCACGCTGGGCTCATTACGCCCGGACAAGCGTCGCCGCATCGCCCGTGAAACCCTCGAAATCTATAGTCCGCTGGCACACCGTTTAGGTATTCATCACATTAAAACCGAGCTGGAAGAGCTGGGTTTTGAAGCGCTGTACCCGAACCGCTATCGTGTGATTAAAGAAGTGGTTAAAGCCGCTCGTGGCAACCGCAAAGAAATGATCCAAAAAATCCTCTCGGAAATCGAAGGGCGTTTACAGGAGGCAGGCATTCCGTGTCGCGTAAGTGGTCGCGAGAAGCACCTGTACTCTATTTACTGCAAAATGGTGCTCAAAGAGCAGCGTTTTCACTCCATCATGGATATCTACGCTTTTCGCGTTATCGTTCATGATTCCGATACCTGTTATCGCGTACTCGGCCAGATGCACAGCCTGTACAAACCTCGTCCTGGTCGCGTGAAAGACTATATCGCCATTCCGAAAGCGAACGGATATCAGTCTTTGCACACCTCAATGATCGGCCCTCACGGCGTCCCGGTTGAAGTACAGATTCGTACCGAAGACATGGACCAGATGGCAGAGATGGGTGTAGCAGCGCACTGGGCTTACAAAGAGCACGGCGGCGAAAGCAGCACCACCGCACAAATCCGCGCTCAACGCTGGATGCAGAGCCTGCTGGAACTGCAGCAGAGCGCCGGTAGCTCGTTTGAATTTATTGAAAGCGTCAAATCTGATCTCTTCCCGGATGAGATTTATGTTTTCACACCGGAAGGGCGCATTGTCGAACTGCCTGCCGGTGCAACGCCTGTCGACTTCGCCTACGCCGTGCATACCGATATCGGTCACGCCTGCGTCGGCGCACGCGTCGACAGACAACCTTACCCGCTTTCGCAGCCGCTCTTTAGTGGCCAGACCGTTGAGATTATTACCGCTCCGGGCGCCCGTCCGAATGCAGCGTGGCTAAACTTCGTCGTCAGTTCGAAAGCGCGCGCCAAAATTCGCCAACTGCTGAAAAACCTCAAGCGCGATGATTCCGTCAGTCTGGGTCGTCGACTGCTCAACCATGCCTTAGGCGGTAGCCGTAAACTGGCTGAGATCCCGCCAGAGAGCATCCAGCGTGAGCTTGAACGCATGAAGCTCGCCACCCTTGACGATCTGCTCGCGGAAATCGGTCTGGGTAACGCCATGAGCGTGGTGGTAGCGAAAAACCTCCAGCAGGGCGAAGCAACGGCAAACGTGCCAGCACAATCTGGCCACGGTCATCTGCCGATCAAAGGCGCAGATGGCGTGCTGATCACCTTCGCGAAATGCTGTCGTCCGATTCCTGGCGATCCAATCATTGCCCACGTCAGCCCGGGTAAAGGTCTGGTGATTCACCATGAATCCTGCCGTAACATTCGTGGCTATCAAAAAGAGCCAGAAAAGTTTATGGCGGTGGAATGGGATAAAGAGACAGAGCAGGAGTTCATCACCGAGATTAAGGTGGATATGTTTAACCACCAGGGTGCTCTGGCGAACCTGACGGCGGCAATCAACACGACCACCTCCAACATTCAAAGTCTGAATACGGAAGAGAAAGATGGCCGCGTCTATAGCGCCTTTATTCGCCTGACCGCTCGCGATCGCGTGCACTTAGCGAATATCATGCGCAAAATCCGCGTCATGCCGGACGTGATAAAAGTCACCCGTAACCGTAACTAGAACACGTTTTATGAATACTCAACGTTATGCACGTATTTGCGAGATGCTCGCACGTCGTCAGCCCGATCTGACCGTCTGCATGGAGCAGGTCCACAAACCTCATAACGTTTCTGCAATCATTCGTACTGCAGACGCGGTCGGCGTGCATGAAGTCCACGCCGTCTGGCCTGGTAGCCGTATGCGCACCATGGCCTCTTCTGCCGCAGGCAGCAACAGTTGGGTACAGGTGAAGACTCACCGCACTATTGGCGATGCGGTCACACATTTAAAAAGCCAGGGCATGCAGGTTCTGGCAACACATCTGTCAGATAAAGCCGTAGATTTTCGCGAGATTGATTACACGCGCCCCACCTGCATCCTGATGGGCCAGGAGAAAACCGGCATCACTCAGGAAGCGTTGGATCTGGCGGATCAGGACATCATCATTCCCATGACTGGCATGGTGCAATCGCTGAACGTTTCGGTCGCCTCCGCGCTGATTCTGTACGAAGCACAGCGCCAGCGGCAAAACGCCGGCATGTACCGACGAGAAAACAGCATGCTGGCGCAAGATGAGCAGCAGCGTTTGCTGTTTGAAGGCGGTTATCCGGTGCTGGCGAATGTCGCTAAGCGCAAAGGTCTTCCCTACCCCCACGTAAACACGCAGGGCGAAATTGAAGCCGATGCAACGTGGTGGGCCACTATGCAATCTGCGAGATAAACGCGATGAAAGGCCGTTTACTGGATGCCATCCCACTCAATTCTCTGACCGGCGTTGGCGCAGCGCAAAGCAGTAAACTGGCGAAAATTGGCCTGCACACCGTGCAGGACCTTCTGCTCCACCTCCCTCTGCGTTACGAAGACCGCACGCACCTGTACCCGATTGGCGAACTGCTGCCGGGCGTTTACGCCACCGTAGAAGGCGAAGTGCTGAACTGCAATATCACCTTCGGCGGACGC
This sequence comes from Citrobacter sp. 21OH12SH02A-Citro, assembly GCF_027919895.1. Lineage (NCBI taxonomy): Bacteria > Pseudomonadati > Pseudomonadota > Gammaproteobacteria > Enterobacterales > Enterobacteriaceae > Citrobacter > Citrobacter sp. 21OH12SH02A-Citro. The sequence goes on along the minus strand of NZ_CP114801.1, from coordinate 107,871 downwards.
CGGATGATGACCTGTCAGATCAGTGATGGCTCCGGCATTCTCACCATGCGCTTTTTCAACTTTAGCGCCGCAATGAAAAACAGTCTCGCCACCGGTCGCCGGGTGCTGGCCTATGGCGAAGCCAAACGCGGAAAATACGGCGCAGAGATGATCCACCCGGAGTATCGCGTGCAGGGCGATCTCAGCACGCCGGAATTGCAGGAAACGCTCACGCCGGTGTATCCAACCACCGAAGGCGTGAAGCAGGCCACGCTGCGCAAACTGACCGATCAAGCTCTGGACCTGCTCGATACCTGCGCCATTGCCGAACTGCTGCCGCCAGAGTTGTTGCAAGGTATGATGAGCCTGCCAGAAGCTCTGCGCACATTGCACCGTCCACCGCCGTCACTGCAGTTGAGCGATCTGGAAACCGGTCAGCATCCAGCACAGCGACGTCTGATTCTGGAAGAATTGCTGGCGCATAACCTCAGCATGCTGGCACTACGCGCCGGGGCGCAACGTTTCCACGCCCAGCCGCTGCTCGCAAACAACGCGCTGAAAGATAAGCTTCTGGCGGCTCTACCGTTTAAACCCACCGGCGCCCAGGCCCGCGTTACCGCTGAGATCGAACGCGATATGGCACTGGATGTCCCCATGATGCGTCTGGTGCAGGGCGATGTCGGCTCAGGTAAAACGCTGGTTGCGGCGCTGGCCGCCCTACGTGCCATCGCACATGGTAAGCAAGTTGCGCTGATGGCCCCCACCGAACTATTGGCTGAACAGCACGCGAATAACTTCCGCAACTGGTTCGCGCCACTGGGCATTCAAGTAGGCTGGCTGGCAGGTAAACAGAAAGGCAAAGCGCGCCAGGCACAGCAGGAAGCTATCGCCAGCGGTGAGGTGCAGATGATTGTCGGCACGCACGCAATTTTCCAGGAACAGGTGCAGTTCAACGGACTGGCGCTGGTTATCATCGACGAACAGCACCGTTTTGGCGTACATCAGCGCCTGGCGCTGTGGGAGAAAGGTCAGCAGCAGGGTTTCCATCCACACCAGCTAATCATGACCGCCACCCCAATCCCGCGTACGCTGGCGATGACCGCCTATGCCGATCTCGACACGTCGGTCATTGACGAACTCCCTCCGGGGCGTACGCCGGTCACCACGGTGGCAATTCCGGATACCCGCCGCAGCGATATTATTGACCGCGTGCGCAACGCTTGTACCCATGAAGGGCGCCAGGCGTACTGGGTCTGCACGCTGATTGAAGAGTCTGATTTGTTAGAAGCTCAGGCCGCTGAAGCCACGTGGGAAGAGCTTAAACTGGTGCTGCCAGAGCTGAATATTGGCCTGGTACACGGCCGTATGAAGCCCGCAGAGAAGCAGTCGGTAATGGCGGCGTTTAAGCAGGGCGAACTGCAGCTGCTGGTTGCCACCACGGTGATTGAAGTGGGCGTAGACGTACCTAACGCCAGCCTGATGATTATTGAAAACCCGGAGCGCTTGGGCCTGGCGCAGTTGCACCAGCTACGTGGTCGCGTAGGTCGTGGCGCGGTGGCCTCCCACTGCGTCCTGCTCTACAAATCGCCGCTGTCAAAAACCGCGCAAAAACGTCTGCAGGTTCTGCGCGACAGCAACGACGGATTCGTGATCGCGCAAAAAGATTTAGAGATCCGCGGGCCCGGCGAGCTGTTGGGTACGCGCCAGACCGGAACGGCAGAATTCAAAGTCGCAGATTTGCTGCGCGATCAGGCGATTATCCCGGAAGTTCAGCGAATTGCCCGTCATATTCACGAACGTTACCCGCAACAGGCTGTGGCGCTGATTGAACGCTGGATGCCGGAAACCGAGCGCTACTCCAACGCATAGTAGATTCATAGCGGCGGCGGATGTGACTCCGCCGCACAGACATTATTGCGCAAAAATCGGCAGCAGCAGATACAGCTTAATCACCAGCGCATTGACGATATCGATAAAGAACGCCCCCACCATCGGCACCACCAGAAACGCCATATGGGATGGTCCAAAACGTTCTGTAATTGCCTGCATGTTGGCAATCGCCGTGGGTGTCGCACCGAGGCCAAAACCGCAGTGTCCGGCTGCCAGCACGGCGGCATCGTAGTTCTTACCCATCATGCGCCAGGTGACGAATATCGCGTACAGCGCCATGAAAATGGTCTGCACAACCAGGATTGCCAGCATCGGCAGGGCCAGAGAAGCCAGCTCCCACAGCTTCAGACTCATTAGCGCCATCGCCAGGAACAGCGAAAGGCTAACGTTACCCAACACCGAAACCGCGCGCTCGAACACCCGATAAAAACCCATTAACGCCAGGCCGTTACTGAGGATCACCCCAACAAACAGCACGCAGACGAAAGTCGGCAGTTCCAGCACCGTTCCGACCAGCATTTGTGCAACGATTTTACCCACCGTCAGACAGATGGCGATCAGCGCAATGGTTTCAATCAGCACCAGCGAAGTGATTATGCGTCCGACATCCGGCTTTTCAAATGCGGTAGGCACAGCCTGATCGTCCGGCATGCCGTCTGGCGTGGTAGAGTGTTTGACCAGATAGCGGGCCACCGGGCCGCCAATCAATCCACCCAGCACCAGGCCAAACGTTGCGCAAGCCATTGCCACTTCCGTCGCATTAGCGAAACCATAGCGCTCAATAAACAGTTTGCTCCATGCTGCCCCGGTTCCATGCCCGCCAGAGAGGGTTATCGAACCGGCGATCAGACCCATCAGCGGATCCAGACCCAGCAGAGTCGCCATACCAATACCGATGGCGTTTTGCATCAGCAGCAGGCCAACAACCACAATCAGAAAGATACCCACCACACGGCCACCCGCGCGCAGGCTGGCGATATTGGCGTTCAGGCCGATAGTGGCGAAGAATGCCAGCATCAGCGGATCGCGCAGGGTCATATCGAAGTTCACTTCCCAACCCATGCTTTTTTTCAGCACCAGCAGCGCAATCGCCACCAGCAATCCGCCAGCTACAGGTTCGGGAATGGTGTATTTTTTCAGGAAGGAAACAGACTGGACGAGCTTACGTCCCAGCAGCAACACAAGGGTTGCCGCAACCAGCGTTGATAACGTATCGAGATAAAACATTTACAACTCCATTAGTGCGTTTAGCACAATCACGCACGATGCATTCCAGACCGATTTTTAGCTCTTATTGAGTTTTCGGTGTGGATTTTAAGCAGAAAATCATGAAAAGTTATATAAAAATGTTTGTTTATCCGTTTTAAATATTAAGAACACCTGGTAGCAAACGTTTGCATTTCCGCCATGGTCAGATAAAATCACCGCTTTTCCACCATGGGATTGCCTCTGATGTCCGTTAACGTCGTAGAGTCAACAAATGCGCAACCGGTTGCGCAGACTCACAACAGTGAACTGATTTACCGTCTTGAAGATCGCCCCCCACTAGCCCAGACCCTGTTTGCCGCCTGTCAGCACCTGCTGGCCATGTTCGTCGCGGTAATCACCCCAGCGCTGTTAATTTGCCAGGCGCTCGGTTTACCGGCTCAGGATACTCAACACATTATCAGTATGTCGCTGTTCGCTTCCGGCGTGGCTTCTATCATTCAGATCAAAGCTTGGGGGCCGGTCGGCTCAGGGCTATTATCCATTCAGGGCACCAGCTTTAACTTTGTTGCGCCACTGATTATGGGCGGTACAGCGCTAAAAACCGGTGGTGCAGATGTCCCAACCATGATGGCGGCGCTGTTCGGTACACTGATGCTGGCAAGCTGCACTGAGATGGTTATCTCACGCGTACTGCATCTGGCGCGTCGTATCATTACCCCGCTGGTCTCAGGCGTGGTGGTGATGATTATCGGCCTGTCACTGATTCAGGTAGGTCTGACGTCGATTGGCGGCGGCTATGCGGCAATGAGCGACAACACCTTTGGCGCACCAAAGAATTTACTGCTGGCAGGCGTCGTGCTGGCGCTGATTATCCTGCTTAACCGCCAGCGCAACCCGTACCTGCGCGTTGCGTCACTGGTTATTGCGATGGCGGCAGGTTACCTGTTGGCGTGGTTTATGGATATGCTGCCGCAAAATACCGCGCCGGTAAGTCAGGACCTGCTGATGGTGCCAACGCCGTTGTATTATGGCCTGGGTATCGACTGGAGCTTACTGCTGCCGCTAATGCTGGTGTTTATGATTACCTCGCTGGAAACCATCGGTGATATTACGGCCACCTCCGATGTCTCCGAGCAGCCCGTTTCTGGTCCGCTGTACATGAAACGCCTGAAAGGCGGCGTACTGGCGAACGGTCTGAACTCGTTTGTTTCAGCCGTATTCAACACCTTCCCGAACTCCTGTTTTGGACAAAACAACGGGGTTATTCAGTTAACAGGTGTTGCCAGCCGCTACGTTGGTTTTGTGGTTGCGCTGATGCTGATCGCGTTGGGCCTGTTCCCGGCGGTCAGCGGTTTTGTACAGCATATTCCTGAGCCGGTACTCGGCGGCGCAACGCTGGTGATGTTCGGTACTATCGCGGCATCCGGCGTGCGTATCGTATCCCGCGAACCGCTGAACCGCCGCGCAATTCTGATTATCGCGCTGTCGCTGGCCGTCGGCCTCGGCGTTTCCCAGCAGCCGCTGATCCTGCAGTTCGCTCCGGACTGGGTGAAAAACCTGCTCTCTTCCGGCATTGCCGCAGGCGGTATTACCGCTATCGTTCTGAATCTGGTGTTCCCACCAGAGAAGCAATAAGCAAAATGCGGCGTTGATTCTGAATCAACGCCGCTGTAACGCTCTTTCACCATTCCCGCCTTGAGCATTGCGCCTAAATCGTGCATAACTTGACTATGTGCACTTCGCGGGATGGAAGACCATGAAATTTATTGGAAAGCTGCTTCTTTACGTGCTGATCGCCCTTGCAGTGGCGATCCTCGGCTTATATTTTCTACTGCAAACCCGCTGGGGCGCAGAGCACGTCAGCGCCTGGGTTTCGCAGAACAGCAGCTACCATCTGGCATTTGATGCCATCGATCACCGGTTTTCTTCTCCTTCCCATATTCTGCTGGAAAACGTCACCTTTGGCCGGGATGGTCAGCCCGCAACGCTGGTCGCCAAAACGGTCGATATTGGACTGAGCAGCCGCCAAATCACCGACCCGCTGCACGTAGACACCATCCTTTTGCAAAACGGCACGCTGAATCTTTCCCAGCAAACTGCGCCGCTGCCGTTCCAGGCCGATCGCCTGCAATTGCAAGATATGGCGCTTAACAGTCCCGGTAGCGAGTGGACCCTGAGCGCGCAGCGCGTTAACGGCGGAGTCATTCCCTGGAGTCCTGAAGCGGGTAAAATTCTCGGGAGTAAAGCGCAAATTCAGCTCAGCGCCAGTTCGTTGACGCTGAACGACGTCCCCACGACCAACGTATTGATTGAAGGCAGTATTGACCATGACCATGTGACGCTGAGCAATATTGGCGCAGACGTGGCGCGTGGCGCATTAACCGGCGTGGCACAACGCAATGCCGACGGTAGTTGGGTAGTGGAGAATCTGCGCCTGAACGATATTCGGCTGCAAAGCGATAAATCGCTGGCCGAGTTTTTTGCTCCGTTAAGCACTATTCCTTCCCTGCAAATTGGTCGTCTGGAAGTAACAGATGCCCGTCTGCAAGGCCCTGACTGGGCGGTGACGGATCTCGATCTGAGCTTGCGCAACATGACCTTCAGCAAGGACGACTGGCAAACTCAGGAAGGAAAACTGTCGATGAACGCCAGCGAGTTTATCTACGGCTCTCTGCACTTTTTCGATCCGATTATGAACGCCGAGTTCTCGCCGCAGGGCATAGCGCTGCGTCAGTTCACCACCCGCTGGGAAGGGGGAATGGTCAGAACATCCGGAAACTGGCAGCGCAACAACAAAGCGCTGGTCCTCGATGATGCCGCCATTGCCGGTCTGGAGTACACGCTGCCGGAAAACTGGAAACAGCTGTGGATGAAACCTCTACCAGGCTGGCTAGCCAGCCTGACGCTGAAGAAATTCAGCGCCAGCCGTAATCTGGTGATTGATATCGACCCGAGCTTCCCATGGCAGCTCACCGCGCTGGACGGCTACGGTGCTAACCTCGGGCTGGTGCAGAACAATCAGTGGGGGATCTGGAGCGGGAGCGCTAACCTCAACGCCGCTGCCGGCACCTTTAACCGCACCGACGTGCGTCGTCCTTCGCTGGCGCTGACGGCGAACAGCAGCACCATCAATATCAGCGAACTAAGCGCCTATACGGAAAAAGGGTTGCTGGAGGCCACTGCCAGTATTTCACAGTTGCCTCAGCGTCAAACTCAGGTCAGCCTGAACGGGCGCGGCGTGCCAATGACGATTCTGCAGCAGTGGGGATGGCCCGCACTGCCGCTTTCCGGTGACGGTAACATCCAGCTTACCGCCAGCGGCAATATTCAAGCCGATGCGCCACTCAAGCCAACGGTCAGCGGCAAGTTGCATGCGGTGAACGTGGAGAAACAGCAGGTAACGCAAACCATGCAGGCGGGCGTGGTATCCGGTAGTGAAGTTACCGCCCCACCCGCTGCGCAGTAAAATCTGACGGCCCGGCGGCGATTTGCCGACCGGGTCGCCGTTTATCGCTGTAAGCGCGCATATTCACTGCACAACAGCCACTTCACCGGCTCGTCCTCTTCTATCGCCGGGAAGCGACCGCCTGGCTCAAGGAAGTGATTGTCATGCAGGTCGTCATTGACCATCGAGATCTCCCAGCCCAGCACGAACGCTTTCTCCGCCCAAAAGCGATGATACAACCGCGGCGGCAGGCATACCCCCTGCCCCGGTTTCAATACCAGCGTCTCGCCAGCGTCAACGGAACGCCGCTGACCATCGACGCTAACCTCAACAATGCGCCGGGCATCATACCCGTCATCAGGCGTAGCCCACGCCAACTGCATACATAAATCACCGCCGCCGCGGTTAACGATATCTTCCATTTTATGGCGATGAAAATGCCATGGCGTCTGCTGATCCTGCTGAATCTGCAGCATCTTTTCGGCGTACGGTTTGGGGTAGCTGGCTGACCCTAACTGACCATTGCGCAACGTCAGTAACGTCAGCCCCGTTTGCGCAAAATCTCCGCGCCCAAAGTCGGTTATATCCCAGCCCAGTTGGAGATCGAGCACTTCACGCCACAGAGTGTGATCCTGTTGCCGCCAGGCATCAGCCGTAAAATACGCAAAGTCAGGCAGGCAAACCCGAAAAGTCTCGGCGATGGCATGCGCTTTATCGACGGCATAATTAATGTGTGAACGCTTCATTCCACTTTTCCTTGTTGCGAAAAAGGCGGGTCACCCCGCCTGTATGCGGTTAGTAAAGTGACGCTTTGCCGGTTGAGCCGAACAGTTTCATTTTGTGACGGATCACATCTCGCGCGGCGCTAATGGCTTCCGGGTAAATAACGTTCGGGTCCCACCAGGTTTCTTTCGCCAGGATTTCGCGGACTTTCTGGAAGTAAGCGTATTTCATATCGCTGGAAATGTTGATTTTGCCAACGCCCAGCGTAACGGACTCAGCAATTTCCGCATCCGGGTTCGCGGAACCTCCGTGCAGCACCAGCGGAATGTCTACTCGCCCAGCAATCTCGCGCAGGATGTGCATTTGCAGCTCTGGCTGCATCCCTTTCGGGTAGATGCCGTGTGCGGTTCCAATCGCCACCGCCAGCGTGTCCGCGCCGGTACGGGCGATAAAATCCTGTGCCTGATCAGGATCGGTATAAGTGACCTTCGATACACCGCCTTCCACTGACGTCCCGGTTTGACCAATCGTACCCAGTTCCCCTTCCACCGAAACGCCTACCGCATGCGCCAGCTTGACCACTTCGCGGGTCAGCGCCACGTTCTCTTCATACGGCAACAGCGAGCCATCAATCATCACCGAGGTAAACCCACACTGAATCGCCCGCAGGACATGCTCGACCGAAGCGCCGTGGTCCAGATGCAGAGTAAAGGGAACCGAGCTGCGCAGAGTGATATCACGGACGTAGCTAAAAAACGCATCGCCTACAAAATCATGTTCGCTGGGGTGAATGGAGATAATCGCCGGGGTATTGGTTGCTTCCGCTTCTTCCACTACTGCACGTACAAAGCAGCTGTCCGCCACGTTGAATGCGCCGATGGCAAAACCGTGCTGACGGGTAGGTTGCAGTAATTCTTTCATCGAAACTAACATGTTAATTCTCCAGTTTCAGGGTGTAGAAAGCCCTGCCAGTGCGTCGTCGCAGAGGCATAGAAGGCGTTACAGAAAATGAATCAGGCTTTGTCGATAGCGCCGCTGGCCTGCAGGTAAGGAATAATGGCTTCCTCGCAGGCCTGCTCCATCAGGGCCAGGGCATCAACGAGTTCACCGGATGTGTCGCGACACAGGGTATGCAGTAGTGCAGCCTTTCCGGCTTCGAAAACCGCCGCGCCAACGTTTATCTTGGCGACGCCAAACGTCGGGCAGCGCTGTAGCTGGTCAAACGGCGTCCCGCTGCCGCCATGCAGCGCCAGCGGCACCGTTGATAAACGGGCAATTTCCTCCAGTCGCTGGAAATCAATGGCGGGTATGACACCGGGCGCGTACATGCCATGTGCCGTGCCGACCGAGACCGCCAGTAAATCGATACCGGTCTGTTGGATAAAGGGCTCCACATCGGCGGCCTGGGTCATCAAATCAGCGTTAGCTGCGTGATCATAGCGCGGGGCGTCGGCCAGATGCCCCAGCTCACCTTCCACGCACAGAGAAACGCTGGCCGCGAGCTCGACCACCGCCCGTGTCTGGCGAATGTTCTCCTCCAGCGCAAAGGCGGAGGCATCGATCATTAACCCGCTGAATCCGGCGCGAAAAGCCTGGCGAATGCGCACTGGGTCCTTTCCATGATCCAGCGCCAGCGCGACCGGTATCGACGCTTCCTCTGCCAGCGTTTTGACGACCGCCACCGCTATCGGTGCAGGAAAATGGTCCAGATGCCCCTGATACAGATTCAGAATGATGGGCGCACGGTGTTTCTCAGCCACCCGCACCGCCGCACGGGCGCTTTCCAGGTTCATACAGTTGATGGCCAGCAGCGCGTACTGCTCGCGCCAGGCTTTCGTCACCATGCTTTTCATATCGGCAAACATACGGCCTCCGGTTATTCCAGGGTGAAGGTGATCTCTTCGTCTTTCAGCTTTTGATCGCTAAGTTCATCAAACTCTTCGTCACGTTCGGTCACCGGCTTCTTCCACAACGACAGCATGACGCCGCAAATCACCGTGCCAATCCCCAGCGCCAGGCAAAACAGTAGCGGATGCGTAAAGAGCGGGACCACGAACATGCCGCCGTGCGGTACCGGGCTTTCGACGCCCCACACCATAATCAGACCGCCCGCTATCGCCGAGGCCACCACGCAGGACCCCACCACGCGCAGCAGGTCGCGCGCCGCAATGGGAATGACCCCTTCGGTAATCATGCAGATCCCCATCGGGAATGCCGCTTTCAGCGCCTCGCGCTCCGCACGGGTGTACTTGTGACGCGTCAGCAAAAAGGAGAGCGTAATGCCGAACGGAGGGATTATCGAACCGACAAACTTCACCGCTTCCGGACCGTACACGCCGCTGACCAACATGCCGTCAGCAAATAGCGACATGGTTTTATTCACCGGTCCGCCAAAGTCGAATGTCGCCATTGCGCCAAGAATGGCCCCCATTAAAAAGCGTGACCCGCCCTGCATGGACTCCAGCAGATGAATCAACGCGTCCTGCAGCCAGGCTATCGGTTTGCCAATGAGCGTCATCATCAACAGGCCGCCAATGACGGTACTCAGTACCGGCAGCACCATGATGGGCATCAGCCCCTGCATCGACTGCGGCAAACGGATATAGCGCTTGAGCAGCAGGACGGTATAACCGACCAGAAAACCGCCCAGCATCCCGCCGATAAAACCAGTATGAATTTCACCGCAGACAAAGCCGACAATCAGACCCGGCGCGAATCCGGGGCGGTCAGCAATGGAGTACGCAATCGCCGCGCTAATCAGCGGTACGATTAACCCCATCCCCCAACCGCCAATCTGGTTGAGCATCCAGGGTATGGTTCCTGTTTTTTCACCCACGTTAGTGCCGCCAAGTATTTGCCCGAGAGCAATACAGATCCCGGCGGCAACAATTAACGGGATCATCCACGAAATCCCCGTTAATAAATGTCTTTTTATTTCCTGAGATAGCGGAATTTTATTTTCACTCATGTGAAATCCCTCCAGAATGGGGATCGCTACTGGTTATTATTAACTAATGATTTTTCGACCTTTTCAAGAAACTGAATCGGCGACTTTATGACAATTTCAGTTTTCACTCGCACAATACGTTTATTTAAAAATCGTTCCTCCCCTTTTATTTTTACATCCACAGCGAGAATCACGACATCAGCAGCAGAAATGTCCTCTGTCAGCAGTTCGTTTTCCGTGCCGATAGTCCCCTGGGTTTCGACTCTTATATTATGACCAAGCGCTTTAGCACCTTTAATTAACTTCTCACGGGCAATATAGGTGTGCGCAATACCCGCCGTACAGGCGGCAACACAAACAATATTCATAACATGCTCCACGTTTTATTTAGCAGACATTGGATTCAGCATATTGGCTAAAAAGCTCAATAATTTTCTGTGGACTGCTTTCGACTAACAGTTGTTCAATAATGTCGTCATCCGCCAACGCGCCGGCAACCTGCGAAAGCAGACGAATATGGGTAGTGTTTTGATCTTCAAGGCGTACGGCAAACAGAATGATGCAGCGCACGTTGCTGCCGTCCAGGGTTTCCCAGGGAATATCCTGGCGGGTACGCCCAATCGCCAGCGTGGTATTGACCACCGCCGAGGATTTCCCGTGCGGAATCGCAATATGATTTTCGAAGCCGGTCGAGCCTTCTGCTTCACGCTGCCAGACATCCTGAATAAACGTTTCCCGACAGCTAATTGCCCCATCTTTTTGCAGAATATCCGTCAGTTCCTCAATAACCTCCGTTTTGTTTGTGGCCTTCATATCCAAAATAACGCGATTTGTATTGAGTATTTTCGTGATGTCCATAAATCATACCTCATGGAGTTCAGACATTAATTTTCAACGACCAGCGACGTCGCCCGATGTAATTTTTCCGTAATGACCGTTTCTGTTACCCGCTTAATATCCGCATCATTGAAGAAGGCGGTGACATACACGACCGGCATGGCAACGGCAGGTAAATTGATCGTCGATACCACCAGTTCAATATCGTCCGTCAGGACGGAGGGCAAGCTGCCTGCCGACACCACGCCGACGATGGTCCAGTCCGGAAAGGCGCGCAGAATGCGGCTTTTGAGTAAGTGAGAGGTGCCGATACCGGTTGAGCAGACCAGCAGCACACGTTTACGCGCTATCTGACGCTCCATCGCGGCCTGAAAATGCACGGTTAAATATCCCACCTCATCATCCGACACAGCCCGCTCGCCCCAGCCGCTAAACACCCGATTTACCGCGCACTGAGTCAGACGCCAGACGTCCTGCAACTCGCCTTTAATGTCCTCCAGCAGCGGATTACGAATGCGGATCTGGTAGTTCAGGCGGTTAATCAGCGGCTTAATATGGATCAGCAATCCGTCATACAGCGCAGTGTCCTGGCTAAGATCGCAGTCAACCATTTCGGCGAAGGTGGCAATCAGCCGATGGGTAATCAAGCGAGCTTCGTCGCTGGAGTGCATATGGCCAATCACGCTCACATCGTTATGCTCTTCAATCACCATACCGGAGGAGATAATATATTGATAAATAAACCAGACTTCGTCTTCCGGCAGCGGGTGGGCAATGCGTTTTTCGATATGCTGAATCATGCGACTGGCAATGGAAAAGATGTTCTCATCACATGACTTGATGCTTTCTTCTTTTCTCGGTAGCGCATTGCCCCGCGTAATGCGGTACATCATGATCAGAATATGGGTAAAGATATTGACGTAATAAGGCTCGCCCAGCGACCAGCACAGATCGTTCTCCATTTCCTGCAACAGCGTCTGGACAAATAAAACGTCTTCTTCGCCGAAGTAATGCACTAACGCTTTATAACTGCCCGGATCAAGTCGTGAATAAATCACGCTTCCAGGTTCATTATGGTTAATCACACCGTTAATCAGCGACGCCATCGCCTGGCGCACCCCGCTCTCGCTGCCTTCAATGTGTGTGCCGCTCTGGCTGCGAATCAGCGACAGGCCCAGCGGGGTAATCCACGATTCAATCACTTTCAGATCGTTAACAATCGATGCACTACTAATAAAATAACGCTCGGATAATTTATTGATCGATGTTTCATGCGGCGTTTCACTTAATAATTGCGAGGCTATCTTAACCCGCCGTGAATTATTCATCATGCCGTCAGCATCATCACCCTCCGACCCTAATAACTGATCCAGATATAAAAGGTCAGCAATGTTATCGGCACTTAATATCACGCCCGCACCGGCACGTTTATCGATAGATATTTTCCATTCCGATAACCATTGTTCCAGTAACCGCAGATCGCGCTGGACCGTTTTCTCTGAAACAGATAAATATTCGGCAATTTTTAGCAGCGTAACATATTCCTTCCGGGACAGAAGAAACTTTAATAATCTGTTTTGTCGCGAGGTAATCATTTGCATTATTTACCCTTATTACATACCAGATTAAATATCTATACCCGTCATACTTCAAGCTGCATGTGCGTTGGCTTTCCTCGCTCACCCCTGTCACGTACTTATGTACGCTCAGGGGATTCGCTGCGTCGCCGCCTTCCTGCAACTCGAATTATTTAGGTTATAAAGAAGCGTTTATGCTCCACGTGTAATCCGTGATGATAAATATAAGAGGACTACGATGCGCCAACAATACTAAATCGTGTCCTGTATTCCGGACAGAAATAAGACAAAAAGAGGAAATAGTGAGATATTTACGGCGCAGATCACATTTTTCGCGGGAATTAGAGTGATAGCGCTCGCAAATATGGTGAGGTAAAAATTTAAGTCGGGATGTTTTTGATTTTCAGATCTGGAACGCTGCTCGCGGCGTGGGCCGGATAAGACGCATCCGGCACCACGTCGACACATGCTTACAAGGTAATCGTCAGCTCACTGCCCTGTGGAGTAATAACTACACCCAGCTCGCTGCCCATATGCGACCCGCATTTAATGCCGCCAATTTTCTGAATATTTCGCAGGCACAACGTCCAGTTACGTGCCTCACCATTCCCTTTCACAGTGATAGTATTACCTACACGCGTCGCCTTCAGCGTGAAGATAACCGAGCCGTCAGCAGCCGGAACTTCACAGAGTGCTTCCCGCCCCTCCTGCAGATGGAACAGCTGGAACGCTGTCCCTTCGTGCCAGGCGTAGTCCGGCTTCTGGTTATTGCTACCCAACGCCAGCAGGGTATTGTCACGCACATAAACCGGCAGACTCAGGAAGTCATGCTGCTGCTTATGCCAGCGGCTGCCGGCCACCTCATCATTACGCCACAGATGCGTCCAGCGTCCTTCCGGCAGGTAGAACTGCACATCGCCCGCCTCGCTAAACACCGGCGCGACCATCACGCTATCGCCCAGCATGTACTGGCGGTCGAGATAATCACACGCCGGATCGTCCGGGAACTCCAGCATCATCGCGCGCATCATCGGGGTGCCCTGCGCATTAGCGCGCGCTGCTTCACGATACAGGTACGGCATCATGCGGCATTTCTGTTCGGTGAAGTAGCGCACCACATCGCAGGATTCGTCATCGTACGCCCATGGCACACGGTAGGATTTACTGCCATGCAGGCGGCTGTGGCTGGAGAGCAGCCCAAACGCACACCAGCGCTTGTAGACGTGCGCCGGAGCGGTATTCTCAAAGCCGCCGATATCGTGGCTCCAAAAGCCAAAGCCGGACAGGCCAATAGACAAGCCACCGCGCAGGCTTTCCGCCATCGATTCATAGTTGGCGTAGCAGTCGCCGCCCCAGTGCACCGGAAACTGCTGTGCGCCCACGGAGGCCGAACGGGCGAACAGCACCGCCTCTTCTTCACCGACGGTTTCTTTCAGCACGTTCCACACCAGTTCGTTGTAGATGTACGCATAATGGTTGTGCATCTTCTGCGGATCGGCACCGTCAAACCACTGCACATCCGTGGGGATGCGTTCGCCAAAGTCAGTTTTGAAGCAGTCAACGCCGATATCCACCAGACCTTTCAGCTTGTTGGCATACCACTCGCAGGCTTGTGGATTAGTGAAGTCATAAATCGCCAGGCCCGGCTGCCATTTATCCCATTGCCACAGGGAACCGTCCGGGCGCTTGAGCAGATACCCTTTCGCTTTCAGTTCATTGAACAGCGGGGATTTCTGACCGATGTAGGGGTTTATCCATACGCACACCTTCAGCCCTTTCTCTTTCAGGCGGCGGATCATACCTTCCGGGTCCGGGAAGGTCACCGGGTCCCACTCAAAGTCGCACCACTGGAAGGCCTTCATCCAGAAACAGTCGAAGTGAAAGACGTGCAGTGGCAGATTGCGCTCGGCCATGCCTTCGATAAAGCGGCTCACCGTCGCTTCGTCGTAATTGGTGGTGAACGATGTGGTCAGCCACAGACCGAACGACCAGGCTGGCGGCAACGCCGGACGGCCGGTAAAGCGGGTATAGCGATCCAGCACCGCCTTCGGCGTTGGGCCGTCGATGACGAAATATTCCAGATACTCGCTTTCAACGCTGAACTGCACTTTCGACACTTTCTCAGAGCCGATTTCAAACGACACGCACTGCGGATGGTTCACCAGCACGCCGTAGCCGCGGTTGGTGAGATAAAACGGGATGTTCTTGTAAGACTGCTCGGTACTGGTACCGCCATCGCGGTTCCAGGTTTCCACCGTCTGACCGTTACGTACCAACGCGGTAAAACGCTCGCCCAGCCCGTACACCGTTTCCCCCACGCCCAAATCCAGACGCTCAAACATATAATTACGCCCGCTGTGGGTATCCTGCACGTAACCGCTATTCTTTAGCTGACTGCCGGTAATACGTTCACCATTACGCAGGAAATCCAGCGACCAGAACTCGCCTTTGGTCACCCGAACGCTCAGATTGCCGCTCTTCAGTTCGGCAAATTCAGCGGTGTTTCGCATCTCAACATTGACGTCCTGCAACACATTCAACGGGTAATGCGGGCCGGTATCCAGCGCGCCCTGGAAGTGCTCCATACGTACGCCCACCACCCCTTCCTGCGGCGAGAAAAAGCGTAGGGTGAAGAGTGGGGTATCCAGTTGCCAGGTACGTTCACGCACGTCGCGC
Source organism: Citrobacter sp. 21OH12SH02A-Citro (assembly GCF_027919895.1). NCBI lineage: Bacteria > Pseudomonadati > Pseudomonadota > Gammaproteobacteria > Enterobacterales > Enterobacteriaceae > Citrobacter > Citrobacter sp. 21OH12SH02A-Citro. The sequence continues at coordinate 92,588 of NZ_CP114801.1, read as the reverse complement.
GGCGCAACGTAGACAATCATCTCGTTACCCTGCTGTTCAACGTCGAACACCTGAATTGGGTGTATTAAATTCAGTCCAGGTTGGGTCAGCCAGTTTCCATCGCTAATTTTCATCGTCAGTTCCTTAGTTCTGTAATTCTTTCGTCGTGAAATCCTGCTGGTTGCGGCGCGCGCCCTGAGCCAACTGACTCATAATTTCCGTCAGATACGGCGTTTTCAGGGTATAGAAGCGTTTGGCAATCACGGCACTCAGCAGGTAACAAATCGCCGGGACAATGGTGAACAGGGCGATGATGATGTTAATGGTGGCGCTGTTCTGGGTTTTCGCGGCGGCGTCGTAGCCCCCGCCCGCCAGCATCCAGCCGATCAGCGCCCCGCCGAGCGCCAGACCCAGCTTGAGCACGAACAACGTGCCCGCAAAGCTGATCCCCGTCAGGCGTTTACCGTTGCACCATTCGCCGTAATCAACGGTGTCGGACATCATTACCCACTGGATTGGCGTAACGAGCTGGTGCAATACACCAATGACAAAAATAAAGATAAACATGGTGATGCTGGCGTGCATCGGCACAAAGAACATCGCCAGGCTCGCTACCGCCAGCGCAGCGTTGGTCCACCAGAAGACGCTGACTTTGCATTTCCAGTCGGTCAGCGGTTTTGCCAGCGCAGAGCCGATCAGGTTGCCGACGCAATAGGCGGTGAGAAAGGCGACAAACACCTCCGGCTTACCCAAAATCCAGGTGACGTAATACATCATCGCCCCGCCACGAACGCAGACGGCCAAAATATTGAGGATGGTCAGCAGGCCGACGATGCGCCATTGGTCGTTTTGCCAGATGTCGCGCAGGTCTTCACGCATAGAGGTGGTGCTCGGCGGCGCTTCCACGCGTTCTTTGGTAGTGAAGAAGCAGAACGCCAGCATCAGGAACGCCACCACGGAGAGCACCGCAATCCCACCTTGAAAACCAAACGCTTTATCCTCGCCACCAATCAGATTCACCAGCGGCATCATCAGCACGGTGGAGAGCATGCCGCCCGCCGTCGCCAGCACAAAGCGCCATGATTGCAGGGAGATACGCTGCGTAGGGTCATTAGTGATCACGCCGCCCAGCGCGCAGTAGGGAATATTGACCACGGTATAAAGCAGGGTCAGCAGCGTGTAGGTGATTGCGGCATAAATCATTTTGCCGTTCAGGCTGAGATCCGGCGTGCTATAGGCCAGCACGCAAACCAGACCAAACGGAAGTGCGCCGAACAGCACCCACGGACGGAATTTCCCCCAGCGCGAACGGGTACGGTCGGCCAGCAGCCCCATGCAAGGGTCTGAGATGGCATCCAGCGCGCGGGCCAGTAAGAACATGGTGCCGACAAATCCGGCTGGGATACCAAAAATATCGGTATAGAAGAACATCATATATAACATGACGTTATCGAAGATAATGTGGCTAGCCGCATCGCCCATTCCGTAGCCAATCTTCTCTTTAACAGACAGAATTTCACTTTTCATTACGCATCCTTGTTAGCACTTTCACACGCCCTGATACCGGTTACAGTTCTTGTAAACCATCCCTGTGAGCGCGGGTATTCCGATATCTCGTTATCAAATTACGATTCTTGTTTTCTGTGATCAGCGTAGCGTCTAAAAATGTGTCTAAGTGTAAGTAATGGATTTTGCGGGGATTTATTTGAAACTGGTCATGGTATAGAGAAACGGAAGTTAAAAAAGTGAGTGAGGGGGTGTGGAAACGTTTGGAAGTAGCTATAATGCGCCCCGCCTCCATGTAGCAATCGAGGCGCGGAAGATCGTCATCTCCGGTGAGGTGGCTGGACTTCAAATCCAGTTGGGGACGCCAGCGTTCCCGGGCAGGTTCGACTCCTGTGATCTTCCGCCAAAATGCCTCAATGCCGTAAGTACCCTCGTGTTACCTCTTTAATAAAACTGTTAAATACTTCTTTCATTTGCCAAGTACACTCTACTTTAGATATAACATAAATATATTATTTAGGAGTTGCATATAATCACTTCCAAAAGGTTCCAGTAATGTCGAGAAATGATCAAATTTTAACAGAGCAAATTATCCAGCAAGAATTCTCCAAAACAAATGAATTTAATACTGAAAATATATTTTTTGAGTTCTTCAGCGCAGGTCTTATACTTAAAGATTATGACTTAAGTTATGATCAGATTGAAGATGGTCTTTGTGGTAACTCTCTAGATGGAGGGGCTGATTCTATTTATCTTTTTATCAATGGAGATCTTATTTCGGAGGATTCAAACATTGATGATAAATATAAAAAGAATGTTGATATTGAGTTAATTATTATTCAAAGTAAAAATGAAAAATCTTTTGGTGAAGATGCAATATTAAAATTAGCGAAGCTAAGTAAAAATCTTTTAAATCTAGATTTTGAACCTGATGATTATAAATTAAGATATAATGAGAAAATATTATCAAAATTTGATCATTTTAGAAAAACATATGTAAGCCTTGTAACAAAAAGACCAAAGTTGAGAATTAAATATTATTATGTAACTAAAGGTATAGAAGTACACCCTAACGTCGAACAACAAGCTAAAGAACTCAGAGAAGAAGTTGCTAAAATATTAACAGATGCGGCTATCGAATTTAACATGATCGGTGCATCTAAAATTATGGATATTTATAGGCAACGAGACAATGAAGTTTTTAATCTAAAGTTATTAGAAACTCCATTATCCTCACAAGGAAAAGTTTTCATTTCCCTGGTGAAATTAAAAGATTATTTTGATTTTATAACAGATGATAACGACCAAATTATAAAACATATTTTTGAAGCTAATGTGCGTGACTATCAAGGGAAAACATCTGTAAACCAAGAAATAAAATATACTTTAGAGGATGGTCACCCCAAAGAAGATTTTTGGTGGTTAAATAATGGAGTAACAATTCTAGCTGATGACGTTTCTGCTCCAGGAGGAAAAGAACTAATTATCCATAATCCAGAAATTGTTAACGGACTACAAACATCAAATGAAATCTATAACTATTTCTCCATTGCAAAGGAAAGAGATAATTCCAGAAGCCTTTTGGTTAGAGTCATTGTTCCTGAAACAGAGGAAAGTCGCGACAAAATAATTAGAGCAACCAATAGCCAGACACCTATACCTAAAGCATCACTACGAGCTACAGACTCAATTCACCGAGATATTGAGGATTATCTTAAGCCTAGAGGTTTGTACTATGACAGGCGAAAAAATCATTATAAAAACGAAGGAAAGAAACCCTCTGAAATAGTTGGATTATCCTTTCTGGCTCAATGCCTGATGGCTATCACAATGCAGAAACCTGACTTTGCACGTGCCAGACCATCTACTCTATTAGAAGATGATAGTTCATATGAGAAACTTTATAATCATTCTAATAATGTAAAATCCTATTACATAACAGCGTTAATTGGTAAAAAAATAGAATTATTCCTGAAAAAAGAAAATAGCTTAACTATTAATGATAAAAACAACATTAAATTCTATCTGGCATATGTCGTGGCAGTAAAAATAACGTTAAATAAATTCCCCGGATTCAGATCACTTGAAAACATTGAACCATCGCAGATTGATGATAATTGTATTTTCGAAGCACTAATCTTTGTCGAGAAAATTTACGATTCTATGGGTAGAGGTGATAAGTTAGCGAAAGGTCAAAACATGATTAAAAGAATTAAATCTGAACTTGATACTATAATCTAATAAATAAAATGCCCTCTATTTTGAGGGTTTTTTTTTGAGTTCAATTTCTCTACGTCCTAAGGTTTTAAGCCAATTCCCCAAACTCATCCCCTCTGCTTTTGCGGCAGCCTCAAATTGCGCCTTTAACTCCGGAGTGATACGAATCTGGAAAGTCGGTGCTTTTCCAGATTTGGACTGATTTGGGTCGCGTTTAGCCGTTGACATGTACGTACCTACAAGCGCAAGATATCACCAATCAGGTACGTACCTTTATATCTGACGACCTGACTCATAAACGCTCTCGCCCGGTATTCGCAGTACCCGACGAGAGCTAACCTCACCAACTATCAAGGAGTTGATTATGGCTGATTCGCATTCTACCCCAGACACCGACCAAACCGGAACCGAGCGTTCGGTAATTGTGGGATATCGCCCGAATGTTTTCGACAAATCCACACCAAAAATTATTCTTTCTGGCAAGTGGCTACGCGAAGCGGGGTTTGATACCGGCCAACAGATTACCGTAAAAGTGATGAATGGCTGTATCGTCCTGATGGTCTATGGCGAGCAGGAGCAACGCCTGCAGGATGAGCTGAAAGAGGCAAATCAGAAGCTGAACAGAATTGAGAGCACACTGGCGACTCTCCAGTGAAGTACGACTGAGCCTGTAAGCGTTAATTACAGATTTACCAGATGCCGGATAGCGCTAACGCTTATCCGGCCTCCCCCCACAAAAAATAAAGCCGCTGACCCATTAATCAGCGGCTTTTCCATTACCTGCAACTACGTCAGAAGTTATATTTCACGCCCAGCATACCGCGAGTATCGCTGTAGCCTTTATCGCCGACCTGTTGGGCCACGTTGCTCCACACGTTGAGGCGCGGAGTGATTTGACCTTCAACACCGACTTTCAGCTCGCCAATGTTCTTGGTGCCACGCATGTCGTTGCTCACATCATCCATCTTCACGCGAGTCGTCTGCGTGTTGTGGATCCAGTTGGCTTCAACAAACGGCTGGAACTCACGAGATTTACCGTCGTCGATGGCGTTGTGACCGTTAATAAAGGCTTTTACCCCCAGACGGGTCATCAGGTTGCCATCGGTGTTGTCCTTCACGCGGGTGCCGTTCGCTTCGCGGTGGCTGTCGGCCTGCACGTCCATCCACACCACCTGAGCTTTCGGTTGCAGCCAATAGCTGTTGCGCTCGTTTTCACCCAGTTTGAAGCTGTAACCGGCTTCAACAGAAGCGGTGATCCCGCTGGATTTATATTTCTCCGTCGCCTGCTCCTGACCCATCACCTTGTTATCAAACCAGTTGTACAGCACCCAGGTGTCTACATAAGTGCCGGTCTTGTCAGCGTCATTGGCATACCAGGTGCCGTACAGTCCCACGCTGTAACCAGTGACCTGACCACGTGAATGGTAGCCGGTCAGACTGGACTGCGTGCGGTTCTGGCTGTTGGCATAACCAGCCATCGCGCCGAGGTGCCAGCGGTCGAGGCCATCGCTACTCCACTGCGCCAGGTCACCGCCTAACTGCAAGACATAGCTGTTGCTTTGGGTTTTCAACTGCCCGCTACTGTCTTTGAAGCGGGTATGTGCCCCGACGTTACGCATCCACAGACTGGTGACTTTTTTCTCGCCCGTCAGCATATCGACGTACTGCGTTTCGCCCAGACGATCGTGGAGTCGGGTCATGAACAGCGTGTTAGCAGCGTAGTTGTTCGCCAGATAACTGCCTGCTTCCGGGCGGTACTGCTGCTCAGTGACAGGGGGCGCAACAGGTTCTTCCGGCTCAGGGATAATCGGGTCGACAGGATCGACCGGGTCCGGGTCAACAGGACCTGGGTCAATAGGGTCAACCGGGTCCGGGTCAACGGGATCTGGGTCAATAGGGTCAACCGGGTCCGGATCGACGGGGTCCGGCTCTTCCGGATCCGGCGGAGCAGGAATAAAGCTGGTCAGATACCAGTTGCTGCCCTTTTGCACCACGTTATAGTCGTACGCACCGGCAACAATACGGCCCGCTTTCTCAAAAGTACCGTCAGAATTACCGGCCACTTCGATGATCTCAATACCTTCAATGGTTTGCGCCCCGGTTCCGCCAATATTGTTCACTGCCACAAATGCGTTACCCGCGGTGTTGCCGAGCACTTTCAGCTTGTCGGTTTCGGAGGTATCGTCATTCAGGACGGTATTGAAAACGAGTTTTCCGCCGTTGCCGGTAAAATCTTCATTGATAGTAAGCGTCTGCCACGGTTCGCCGTCAGCATGCCCAAAGTTCACCACTGACCCGCCGTTCAGAGTCAGGTCAGTGAGCGTTGAGCTGTTGGTCATGTTCCAGGTCGCATCGCTCATTTGCAGCGAGATAACCCCCGTCCCGGCAGTGGCGCTGGTGACGTATGACGCCCCACTCCACAACGAGTTGTCAGTCATATTGAGTTTGATGGTACTGTTTTGCTGCGGCTGGGTGTTGTTTGCGGCAGTAGCACCGGCGGCGTGAAGATCGCCGTCGATAAGGAAACGCCCGCCAGCAGAACCGTCGACGATGCCGCCCGTTTCTGTACTGATGGCATAGCTTTCATTGCTGTGATTGCCCGCCATAGCAATAGTAGCGCCGCCACCGAGATTTACCGTGCCGCGTGAAATCGCATACAGGCCGCGTGGGGCCTTGCTGAATGAGTAAACTTTATCGATGCTGTTAACACGAATCGTCGCATTATCACCCAGATTCACCGTCGCATTATAGGAATAGACCGCATGGGCGCTGGCTCCGCTCACCGAAATAGTGGCGTTATTGCCCAGTTCCGTTTTGGAAGATGAGGCGGCGTAGACCCCTATTGAGGAAGTGCCCGATGTCTCGATGGTGGCGTCATTGCCAAGGCGGATTGAGGACCCGCTCTGTCCGGAGCGGATTCCCTCTGAGCTGTTACCGGTAGTCACAATGTGGGCACGATCGCCGACAATAATCGTATTTTTGGCAAGCGTTGCGTCTCTAAACGCGTTGGCGGTGATGCCACGTCCCTGGTTACCGGTGGTTTGAATATACAGATCGTCGCCGACGTAGATGTTTGCTGAGCCTATCCCACCCTGACCGATGACGTTGTATCCGGCGTTAATACCATCACCATCCTGGCCGTCCACATAAATACTGGTGCGATCCCCGGTGATAATAAAGACTGGATTATCCGGCGTATTAGCCCCGTGCGTGCGGATACCGTCAACATCTTTACCATTATTAGCGGCATTCTTTGACTGTGTGCGAATCGTAAGGTCGTCACCGAAAATAACGCCCGGGCTACCCGTCGCGCTGTTCTGAATAACGGTAATGGTGTGTTCGAAGGCTTCTCCTCCTGGCCCATTCAGCGTTAATCCATGACCATAAACGGGAATGGTACCGGCACTCCACTGATAAACATAATTCGGCGTTTCGCTGTTTTTTTTGAAACTGTCATTCGTCTGTGCAGGAAATAAAGCCTGCAACTCCGGCGAAAGACTGCTCACCATTCCACTGGCAGGAAGACTATCAATATCAATCCAAGCCGCGTGGGTTGAAAATACCATTGACGTTAACGCGGTTGATACCGCTATCGCAATGCGTGAGTAATGCTTAGGTTTTCTCATAATAGCCTCCTGCTTTCGGGCGTAGGGCGTCCACCACATCGCAAAGATGTGAAAATAGTAAAAATCAAAAATACGTTATAAAATATTCGACAGTATTTGATGAATGCTATGGCCTAATTTATCTTCAAGCCTGAGCTTGTAGACATATATTTTCTTAATATCTATATTATCTATTTTGGTAATTTGCTGAATACTTTTTCCTGACACAAATCGCTTCAGTAATATCATTTCTGTATAGTTGAGTGTGCGTCCGCGTTTACTGTTCGCAAGGTGGCCGGTAAATAATCGGCGAATTTTCTGATGCTGAACTTCATCATCATCATCGGAATATATAATCCCTTGTATTTTATTGCTTTTCGACAGCCAGTAGTTGGCTAACGGCGCGAGATTCCTATCCGCTATCAACACAATATACATACCGCTGTAGGCCAGCCGGTCAACCCATTGCGGATCGGCGAACAGGCGCAAGTTTGGGAAGGAAAAGTCCACAAAAATAAACCCACGCGACAAATGATTTTGATTATTAAGGAGAAGTTTTTCAATAATTCCTTTTTGCAGAAAACTATTTCCCTCTGGCCAGATCGCAAAAGTGGCTCGGTGACAGTAGTTGGCGCGTACCACAGTATCCGGAAATAATTGACAGGATAATTCACAGCTTATGCAACGAACACTCTGTGATGGTGATCTCTTCATCAAAAATGACTCCTGTTATTTTTCCATAAATATTTCATTGGTAAATAAATGTGTCAATCCGACACGTATGACATTCCTTGTCAGTTAATAACAGTGACACTTAAAAAATGTAATAAACTCCTGATACGCTATTATGAATAGGCTGTAAGCAATGCGATTGCGCTAAGCTTTTTTCTGCTTTATCTCAGAATAACAGTCTGGGTATTAGGAATTTTATGCATAAATCCAAATCCCAGAATAAACATTAAAACAGCACTATTTGCTAAAAATTAACCAATGAAAGGGGTACTTATAAATTACACAATTCTGATAACTCAATCCCCCTTGAAGTGCTGTTGATAAATATAATGAGAATTCAGATAAAACTGTAATGAATTCTCATTATTTAACATTAGTTAATACTCACCTAAGAATTTACACACGTAACACATTGTATTTAAAGCGTTTTTAATCCTTAAGTGAAATTCTTATCTTCGATCACGTACAAAGAGTGAGGCATATTCACGATTTGGATGTAAAATTTAAGGTATGTGTAGGCACATGCGGTGATACGTTATAGTTACTGAGGGCTGGGCAATTGTACCTTATCAATCAGTTGGTCGAATTTAATCCTGACAGCAAAAGTCTGGTCAATCGTCAGACCGGGCGCGCAATACAACTTCAGCTCCCAGCTTCGCTTTGCTTTCTCTATTTAATTACTCACGCAAGTGACATTGTTTCGCAGAACACATTGATAAAAGTGGGTTGGGGTGAGAGAAATAATGTGACCACAACCAACACATTTTACCAGGCTATTCTGACGCTACGTAACGCGCTGGCGGATGTGGGTCTGCCACGTGATACGGTGAAAACTATTTCACGACGCGGACTCAGATTAAATGGAAATACGCAGGTAGAGGCGATAACGCATCCTCAGAGTGAAGTTTTCCAGTCACCGCTAATAGAGGAATACGCGCCCCCAAAGATAATTACTCCCGCGACACAACAAACGACGCGGGTCCCCTGGTGGAATATTATATTTAGCGCTGGCATCGTTATTGCCACATTGATTATCTGGCTGGTGTGGTATCAGACACGTCCTGTTATGCCGTTTAGTAAATTCATTTCTGTTTCTATGCAGGTCCCATCTCGGCAAAACTGTAAAATTTATTACTCACTGAATGATCACGATCAGGAAAATTATTTCAATCTGATGCAACTGCACCCTTCTCTCTGTGAAAACAACAAGCATGTTTTCCTTTCCGGCTACCGTAAAGCGGAGAGGATCGTAGCATTTGTTTGTGATAAAGATGCACGGGTAGATGCGTACGCGTTTTGTACTACCCATTATTACTGGATGCGCGGGCAATGAAAAAAATACACCACCTTATTTTAATCGTAATCGGCGTGGCGACATTGCTCGGCTCAGGCGGATGGCTATGGCATTCACGCTATGCCGAAAAGCAGCTAAATTGCGTTGGAAATGTCGAATGGAATATTGGCAGCAACCGCTTTGCTGGTACGGTTTCATTTCGGATGTACAAAGATGCAGGGCTAGCGACCATTACCGGAAAACTGTACGGACGTAATACCTCAGACATTAGCAGGAACATCTATTTCAGTTATACCCGGCAGCACGAAGCCCGAGTGCTACAGGCAATGCAGGTGGTCAAAACCTTCGCTGATAGCGCCGATGAAGCTGATATTAACAACACATTACCCGGATTTTACCGTCAAAGCGGACGAAACCTGAGCCTGGTCATGGAGGAGTATAAGGGCGCATGGATTTTTGCCAGCTCAAATGTCCCCTCGCTGTATTGCCGCAAAAGGTAACGTCATATCCGGATACAAAAAGCACGCCCCCTTCAATAGAATTCATATTTTCCATCATCGACTTACGCGACATGGGTCACTGAATCCACTCATATCCCATTGCTATTCTTCATCCCGAATCAGGAAACATCCTGAATACCACGATATCCATTGCGCAATAATTAAGCGAAATGGGCGTTTTATTTTGCCCAGAAGACTTCAACCTACGGATGGATATTTGGAGAAGACGTGGACAGGGGCGTTTATCTCTCTCGCGAGCAATGTCTGAGCGTTCAGGCGTTATCGCATTTCAGGAAACGGTGTGTTTCCGGTGTATTTTTGGCGTACATATGAGGGATACGTAATGTTTACTTTTAAAAAGTGCCTGATTGCACTTTCTATAAATTTGGCCGTTGTTTCATCAGGTTTTGCTTGTACGACCCTATTGGTCGGTAATGAAGCATCAGCGGACGGCTCCATGCTGGTAGCCCGTAGCGCTGACAGCGATGCCCTGAAAGCGCAGCATTTTGTCATTCATCCGGCAAAGCAGAATCAGACCGGGGTATACAGCACCAAAGCACATAATGGCGCGAATGACTTTACCTGGCCGCTACCCAAAAACTCTCTGCGTTATACCACCGTTCCAAACTGGAAAACCCAACTGCACGGCGCGACCGGATTTAACGAATTGGGCGTTGGCGTGAGCGGTACAGAATCTATTTTTGCCTCAGCAAAAGCGCTGGCTGCCGACCCCTACGTTGAAGATAAAGGGATCACCGAAGATGATATCCCGGATATTCTGTTGTCCCAGAGCAAAACCGCGCGTGAAGCCGTGGCGCTACTGGGTCATATCGTTGAGACCGTCGGCGCTGGGGAAGGTTTTGGCGTGGCCGTCGTCGACGATAACGAAATCTGGTACCTGGAAACCGGCAGCGGTCACCAGTGGATGGCGCAGCGCCTGCCGAATAACCAGTATTTTGCCACCGGTAATCAGGGCCGCTTACAGGATTACGACCCTAAAAACCCGGACATGATGGCGTCAAAAAACCTGATTCAATTTGCGACCGAAAAAGGTCTGTACGAACCGGCAAAAGATGGCAAATTCAACTTCTCCAAAGCCTATACCCGTGATGATGAGCGTGACCGCACGTATAACGATCCTCGCGTATGGACCATCCAGAAAGAGTTCAATCCTTCCGTAAATCAGGATATGGCCAAAGGGCGCGAATTCCCGGTGTTCATGACACCAGAGAAGAAGATGACGCTGGACGATGTGAAGGCCGTGCTGCGTAACCATTACGAAGGCACCAGCCATGATCCGTACACCAACGGTCTGAACGGCAAAGAGCCATGGCGTCCGGTTAGTGTCTTCCGCACCTATGAAGCACACGTGATGCAGGTCCGTCCGTGGTTGCCAAAAGAGATTGGTGAAACGACCTACATTGGTCTGGGTATGGCCGACCTCACCGCGTTTGTTCCGTACTACAGCGGCCTGAAAGCGTATCCGGCAAACTATACGATGGGTACCGATAAAGCGGACGATCAGTCCATTTACTGGAAATACCGTAAGTTACAGACGCTGACGATGACCGATTATCCGAAGCTCGCGCCAATCGTCAAAAAAGCCTACAAAGCATGGGAAGATAAAGTGGCGAAGGAGCAAAAAGAGGTCGAAGCAAAATATCTGAAGATGGCGAAAACCGATAAACCTGCCGCAGATAAGATGCTGAATGACTTCAACTTGCGCATCATGGCCGATGCCGAGAAGCTGACGGAAGATCTGACTAATCAGCTCTTTACCATCCGCACTAAAGACATTCAGTCTGATATCTTCTTTGCAAACGCTGCGAAAAAAGACTGAGTAACGACACGATGACATGCTGGCGCAAAGTAAGCTTCAAAACTTTGCGCCAGTAGTACGGTTTACATTTCCTTCCGCGGCAGTTGATCGAGAGCCAGACTTCTTAGATGCAAGTTGGCCCAGCAGGCTGCCTGAGTTCGGTTATTCACAGATATCTTTTTAAAGATATTATAAATATGCGTTCTCACTGTATTTTCACTAATAAAAAATGCGTTAGCAATTTCTACATTAGACGCACCTTTCGACAACTCAGTTAAAATTTCATATTCTCTTTCGGTTAAAATGCCGTAGTTATTATCTGATGGCGTGAGGTTTACATACTCTGGCAGCGGTGACAGTGAGCGTGGTGGACGGGAGGTTTTTAGCCCCTCTTTAAGGAGTTCTAACAAATATTCTGTAGAGCAATTATTTGGTACGATCGACTCAAAATTTGGCCATAGCATGCTCTCATAGAGTGGGAGCGACCGCAGGCAGTTAATAATATAAACGCGCAAACTATATGCGCTGTCATTGAGTAATTTTGACCAGACATTTTTTAATTTACGGCTTGATGCCTGTATATCATAGAGGATGATACTTCCCTCAACGATAAATGACATGTCTGGTCTGCTAATGTTAACAAAATCAACCAAGATATCGTTTTGCTTATTGAGATAATCCAGCAAGAGTTGCGTCTGTATTGATTGGTTGCTAATGAGTATTATCTTACTGTCCATGTTAAGCATATGTAGCCTTCATTCAAATGATGATTGACAATATTCCTTATCGTTATTGCATGCCAAGCCAATAACAAGTCACTACTTAAGATTAAAGATAATCTGATTGAATTATAAGAATTTAGCTAATTGTGCAATTCGATCATTCGCTTTTTCCGAGCGCAGGATTCGATTTTTCTTTATAGCACTTAAAGAATTATCACAATACAAACATAACATATTGTATTACAAGTATTTTTATTTGACCTTTGAGTAAAGGACTATCTTACTCACAATCTGCTTATAGATAATAATAATTCATTAATACTCATAGTTAATGATCATTATTAATATTATAGGATGAGTGAAATACGTCCAATCTACGATGTACAACAATAATTTATCTAACATAATTGATAGCGGGCGACAGCCTTACAGGGCGCAAGAAAAAAGGAGCCCAGACAATGTTACTGATAATAGGGACGATCTATCTCTAAATGAGGAGCGCATTATGAGTAAACTATCCATTATAAGTTTAATTAGCTGTGCCATCGCAATTCCTTCCGCTATGGCAGATGTTGGACATGGCCCCAACAGGGATCAAAAAGGCGTTGTTAATTTTTCCGGTCATGTCTATTCCAATTCGTGCATAATTGAAGCCGGTGATAAAGATAAACAGGTAAAATTAAACCCAGTTCTCAATACATCAGTTAGCAAATTACATGCAACGCAACTCCAGCAATTCAGTATTAAAGTGAAGGGATGCTATATTAATGAAAAAATAGTTCCCAAATTAGCCTGGAATGTTAATTCCCCTCTAACTCACGATGGATATCTCAAAAACACGACAAGGGGTGGAGCCCAAAACGTAGCGCTAGTCCTTAAGGATAATCGCGAAAAAAATATTAACCTGAGGAATAAGAATGACCGATTTGAACCTGAGAAAGATGATCTCCGACATGGCAATGATAGCCCGACTTTAACTTATAAATTCAGCGTGGGTTACATTATACCACGTGAAAATAGTGGTTCATCATATGTTCAACCGGGACCGGTAAGCGCTCAGGCAAACTATAGCATTACTTATCTCTAAATACACAATGCTATAGCTGCCTTGCGCTATAGCATTTATTTTAATAGAGGCTTCATGAAAATTTTCATTTATTTATTAGCTCTATTTGCTCTCTCTACCGCACATGCAAATAATATCATTGTCAATGGCACCCGATTTATTTACTCTGAAGATTCCGCAGAGATCACGATACAAATGACGAATACGGGAAACTATCCATCGTTGGCCCAGGTATGGTTGGATGAGGGAAATCCAGAAAAGTTACCGGAAGAAATTTCCACTCCATTTATTATTTCTCCACCCATTGCCCGCGTTGACGCAGGCAATGGGCAATCACTCAGAATAAAAAAAGCAGTTGATAAAAATATTGTCGCCACCGACCGTGAGTCTATGTGGTGGCTTAACATACTGGATATTCCTTCCGTGGATAAGAATAGCGTCACGGACAATTCAGCTGTGCTCAATTTAGCCATTCGCTCACGCTTTAAGTTTTTCTGGCGACCCAGTGGGTTAGGTGACCGTCAAAACGCGGAAAATAAGATAAAAATTATTGCTAACCAACGTGACATAACGCTGGTAAACCCCACCCCCTTCTTCATCACGGTTGCGGATATTGTGACGTCATCAGGCCATGGACTCATAAACGAAGTGGTCATGGTCGCCCCGAAAAGCAGAACGACTATCAATGCAAAACAACAAGTCAGCCAGGGTGAATCGGTTGTTTTACAAGCAATCAGCGATTACGGCGGAATTGTGGAACACAAAACAACCATTAATTAATAAAAAGGGATAAAAGGAATTAGTAATGGGTTTATGTAAAAGGATCCTCACCATACCCTGTTTCATTATTTTTCATGGTTCATTATTTTCCGTTGGAGCTCACGCAGAAGACAGCACTCGCTACGAGTTCGATAACGCCATCTTAATGGGCAATGCTTCACTTAACGATTTGCAGTCCTTTAATGCCGCAGGCTTATTGCCTGGGACATATATCGTAGATATTTATATTAATGATAACTGGCGTGGACGTCGTGAACTCTTATTCAAAAAAGATAATCACGGCGATTTAGTTAGCTGTTATTCAGAAGCATTTCTCAAAGGCGTGGGCATTAACCCAGAAAAAATGAATCAAACGCTGGCAGCTCACCCTTCACGCTGCGGCAGCATTGCCGATTGGGACACCAGCGGGAAAGCAACGGAGAGACTCAACACCAGCCAGCTTGAGCTGCGCATCACCATCCCGCAGGCTTATGTTGATAATATCGAAAACAATTATGTCCAACCTGAACTCTGGCAACCAGGGGCACCGGCGATTAATTTCAGCTATAACGCCGATTACTACAGCACCCAGCAACGTGGTAACGATCGTTCAAGTACGGACAGCGCCTGGGTGGGAATGGATATCCGAAGCTCTGCTGGAGGGTGGCTAATTGAACATTTTGGTAGCCAAAATTGGGACAGCAAAATAGGTAGCCATTACGCCAATAATCGCACGACGCTAAAACGGCCCATCACTCGTTGGAAATCCATGTTAAGCGCTGGCAAGTTCTATACTGACAGCCAGATGTTCGACAGTATGGCTATTCTCGGAGTGGGATTGGCTTCTGAGGATTTAATGCGCCCGGATAGCACGCTGAACTGGGCGCCGATTATTCGCGGCGTAGCTGAGACCAACGCCCGTATTACCATCACCCAGGATGGTCAAACCATTCATCAGTCCTCGGTTCCGGCTGGGCCATTCTCGATTGATTCCGTGTTGCCCGCGAATACTGGCGGCGAGTTGCTGGTCACGATTCAGGAATCAGACGGGCGTATCCGCCGCTTTACCGTTCCATACTCTTCGGTACCACAGCTACTAAAACCCGGCATTTCGCGCTATGGCATCACTCTCGGGACTGTCGATGAAGATAATTATGATGAAGATCCGTTTTTAGCCCAGGCCTACTGGCAGTATGGCCTGAACAACTATTTAACGTTGTATACCGGGGCCTCTGGATTCGAGCGCTATCAGTCAGCCCTCATCGGTAGCGGTCTGAACACCCAACTCGGCGCATTCGCCCTTGATATCACCCAATCGCGCCTGAAGCTTGAGGACAATCGTCAACAAGGACAACAGTATCGTCTGACATGGAATAGCACCCTACCCTGGTCGGCAACCGCGCTCTGGCTGGAAGCAAAATACAGTTCACATCACTTTTACGGTCAACGCGATGCCCTGGATGCCCTGGATGCACAGGCATTCGTCAGCCAATATTTCTCGTCACGCGAGAAGCAGTCGTTTAGCGCCAGTATTAATCAGCCGTTATCCGATACCTGGGGTTCATTCTATTTATCCGGCTCTCTTAAGAAGTTCTGGGATCAGCAGGATAATTATCGCCAGTATGCCGTGGGATACACCAATGCCTGGGGCAACCTGACCTGGAGTATATCCGCCCAGCGTTTCTGGAATGAGGATCAACAGGGTTCGGTCACCAAAGATGACCAAATCATGCTCTCATTCAGCTATTTCCTGCCCCGGGATAACGCCGGTTTTACGCAGATCTCCTCTGATAGCTACAGCAATAACGGCAAAGCCAGCAATACACGCCTCGGCTTCACGACCTCGACTGATGAGGAAAACAATATCGTTTGGGGAGCCAATACCGGCTATCTCCGCGGCGGTAGTGTGGAATGGGGAGCAAACGGCATGGTGCGTACGCCTTATACCTCGCTGAACGGGACGTGGAGTCAGAGTAACTCATGGCACCAGGTAAGCGGTGGAATGAGTGGCATGCTGGTTGGGCACGCGAGGGGAATAACCTTTTCACCAGAGCGCTCAGATACCGTCGCGCTGGTCTATGCGCCTGATGCGCATGGCGCTCATCTTGAAGGCGTACCTGGAACCCGCTTCGATAAAAATGGCTACGCCATTCTGCCCTGGCTTCGTCCGTGGCGCGTGAATGACGTTACTATCGATCCAAAAGGTTCAACTGAAGGTCTGAACTTTACTAAAACCCAGGCCAAGATTGCGCCTTACGAAGGTAATGTCATTCCAGTCACCTTTGAAACGACGCTCAGAAAACAGAACATTATTTATCCCCGCCTGCAGGGTCAGCAGAGAATGCCATTCGGTGCCATCATCCGCGACAATGCCAATAATCATGTCGGCTACGTCGGACAAGGCGGTGCGCTTTATATTGATGAAACCACCTCACCAGAAGTGTTCGTTTCACTGGAAACAGGGAAATGCACGATCGTGTTAAAAAACCAGGAGGCCACATGTCGGTAATACGTACCGCTTTAATTCTGGGCTGTGCCTTGGGCATTCATCAGGCAGCCAGTGCTGCATGTACCCTGACCACACAAAAGTTTATTTTATCGCCGGAAATCGTTAACGATAAGCAATCAATCCAGTCAGGGGGAGTTATTCAGACGCGCACGCTTTCGCGACAGAATATTCAGGCGTCAGGCTGTACTGACAACCACCCTTTTTCCGCACAGATTATTGGCGATCGGTCCGCAATGAAACAACCCGGTATTATACGCAGCAATGTGAGTGGGATTGGCATTAAAGTCACCCTGGAAACCTCAACCGGACAAACGATCCAGTGGCCATCAACTTTCAGAGCGACGGCAGATGAATTCAGAAACAGCAAAATAAAGATTGAGCTGATCAAACTGGATGATCAGCTTGCGGCAGGAGCCGCTGCGGGTTCCATCAACCTGCAAATCAGAAGTGAGGCTCAATCGTTGCCCGTGGTGGATATCATTGTGCCGGCAAAATATATCACGATGCTCAACCGGTCATGCGCAATCAAAGGTAACCGCTCGATCAACGTCAAACTGCCCGATATAGCACTTGAGCAATTCAGAGGCTATGGAAGCACTGCGGGAAGAAAACCATTTACTATCGACCTTCTCTGTAAAAGTGATTTTACCACGCCTTCCCGGGTTATTCTAAGCTGGAGCGACACAGAGAATGGTCACCAAAGTATTATCGGTGTACTAAAGAATATCCACCTCAAAGGCGCTGCTGGCATCGGCATTCAGGTGTTAGATCAACAACAACAGCCTGTTAAATTCAATACACCTTCATATGTCTATTTAGCGCCTCAAGATAAAGGTAATCATTCCATCCCGTTTTATGCTCAGTATTATCAAACAGCTAACAATGTCAGTCCCGGCATTGTACGTTCAGTTTTGTATTTCAATGCTGAGTACCAATAATCAATCCTAATCTAGGCGTACTGCGAGGTCTTTGCTCCACGCAAGTGGAGCTTTTTTACATTACGTATCTATCGGAATGTAATGATCACAGGTAATTATTTTGTTTTTAAGATCCTCTTGGTTATAATGGAATATTTCAATATCATAACCTGCCTTTCTTTTTAATTTACTCTCCGGCAACATCTTAAAATAAATATATCTTGAATAGAGTGGATAGTCCTCTTTCTTGAATCTGAATGAAAAACAGGCATACGTTCCCGAAGGACACTCATAACGATTATAGGCATTGGGCGAATGATGACTTTTGTTACCAATGATGCTTTTAACTTTCAACCGCATCATTGAGTTTGGATTAGACGAGAAATCAGTTAATGCCCACACATTTTGTTTTGAACTGGTAAGTTGCTCAAATATTAGATTTAATCGATGAAGATGTGAGTCACTGGCAGGCGGGATTGGTGTGTCATAGTTGTACTGAAATCCATGCACGGTATCAGCAGGTAAGGTACGTAGTTGCAATTCGCCGACAACAATATCACTGCGCAGTACAAACGACATTAACGGCGAAAGGTCCCAACTGGGATTTTTACGGTATTCTGTGGGGGTATAACCGGTTAGTTTTTTGAATTCACGACAGAAAGATTGCTGAGAATCGAATCCCACCCGCACTGAAATATCGATAATATCCATATGAGTAAGGCGTAACAAGCTTGCTGCTTTGGTTATCCGTCGCCTACGAATATAAAGCCCCACAGGCATATTTATTCGCTGTTTTAAAATATTCTGTATATGTCTGCGGCTGTATCCGGAAAACTGTGAAATGTCATCAATACCAATGCCTGAAACAAAATTATCTTCTATATAATACAATACATCATTTATAGTCTTTGACTTCAATGGCCCTCTCCTACCCCAATAAATAACGTAATAACAAAAAGCATCAATGCGTTTAACAATCAGGCAAAGAAATAGGTATGTATCGGGGCTATTATGTTTTATATCGTAGCAGAAGGTATCTCGTCAAATACCTTTTAATAAATATACAAGTCATTAAATCATCGACCAAAAAATTCTTAAAATAAATATTATAAACACTGCATTAATTTAAGAAATAATATTTATCGAAGAAACTATACTCAATGAAACAATTATCACTAACTGATCGGCGTTCCGATCAGATTAATGCCAGCAACAGAGATTAGCTATTATTTATGCGTATGGCTATCGAATAATATTCCTGCGATTGAACACCTCACGGGGAAACGCCCAACGTGTCACACCGCGCCTTCACGGCGTCATGCAGCAGACGGACAGCCGTTGAAAGCTGCTTACGATGTGGGCAAATCATATTTAGCGGGGCTTTTTCGCCCAGGTAATCAGGCATCAGTAGCTGCAATCGTCCATCACGCACATCCTCGCTGACATCCAGCCACGACTTGTATGCGATGCCTTCTCCGGCAATCGCCAGCCGTCGGATTACTTCAGCATCGTCGCTCATAATGGTGCCGTTAACCTGCACACTGCTAACCTCGCCGTTATGCGTAAACGTCCAGCGATCGTGCAGGCGTCCGCGTAAGACGAAGGTCATGGCGTTGAGCTGTGTTAAATCATCCGGGGTTTGCGGCGCGCCGTTTTGCACAACCCATTCCGGTGATGCCACCAGCACGCGTCGGTTACCAAGTGCGACAGGCAGCGCAATGTAAGATGCGTCTTCGGTGTTGCCATAGCGAAACGCCACATCGACGGGGTCTTTAAAGACATCCGTCACCTGGTCGGAGAAAAAAATCCGCAGGCGCAGCGCGGGATAGCGGCGTCGAAACGACTGAAAGACCGGCAGCAGTAGGTTCCGACCGAGATCGGAAGGTACAGCGATTTGCAGCGTGCCTGAAACTTCATCTTCCGGGGTCTGAATTTTTTGCAGCCCGGCATGCATCACGTCCAGCATCTGGCGGGCATAGGGTAGCCAGACCTCACCTTCCGGCGTCAGGCGCAGACTGCGCGTGGAGCGGGCAAACAAGCGGATAGCCAACGTAGACTCCAGGCGCTTAATAGCAGAACTGACCTGAGCAGGCTGAACGCCGACTTCGCGTGCGGCATCGCTAAAACTATTTAGCGCCGCGGCGCGGACAAACAACGTGAGATCTTCAAGCCGGAACATTTTCACTCCCCGAGTATAAGTCCTGTCGCCGAAGGGCTATTTTTCCCGTTCTGCTACCGGTTTACCATCGAATTATTCAACAGATAGAAGGTTTATTAACCGGAGAGATTATGAAAGCCATCGCTATTACCCGCGCCGCAACCGACGGCAGTAACATTGAATTTTTACAAGAGATTGACCTGCCCATGCCCGTCGCCTCCGGGCACGATCTGCTGGTTGAAGTGAAGGCCATTTCCGTCAATCCCGTTGATACCAAGGTCCGCGAAGGTTTTAACGCTGATGTGCCCCGCGTGCTGGGTTGGGACGCCGTTGGCGTGGTGAAGTCCGTGGGTGAAGCAGTCACCCTGTTCGCTCCTGGCGATGAAGTCTGGTACGCCGGTGCGCTGGGTCGCGCTGGCAGTAACAGTGAATTTCAGCTGGTTGATGAACGTATTACCGCGCTGAAGCCGCAATCGCTGGACAACGCTTCTGCTGCGGCACTGCCGCTGACCGCCATCACCGCCTGGGAAATGCTGTTCGACCGTCTGGGCGTTGAGGAAAATGGCAATGAAAATGATGTGTTATTGATTGTTGGCGCTGCTGGCGGCGTCGGTTCTATCCTGACGCAACTGGCCAGTAAGCTGACCAAAATGACAGTCATCGGTACCGCTTCACGTCCACAGAGCCAGAAATGGGTACGTGAAGCAGGCGCTCATCACGTGATTGACCATAGCAAGCCGCTGATGGAAGAGCTGGCTCGGATAGGCATTAAAGAGGTGACGCACGTTGCCAGCCTGAACAATACCGAGCAGCACTACCCGCAAATTATTGCCGCCCTGGCGCCGCAGGGCAAACTGGCGCTGATTGACGATCCGCA
The DNA here is from genome assembly GCF_027919895.1 of Citrobacter sp. 21OH12SH02A-Citro. Lineage (NCBI taxonomy): Bacteria > Pseudomonadati > Pseudomonadota > Gammaproteobacteria > Enterobacterales > Enterobacteriaceae > Citrobacter > Citrobacter sp. 21OH12SH02A-Citro. The sequence goes on along the minus strand of NZ_CP114801.1, from coordinate 71,928 downwards.
AACCCTCGATGCACGTCCACTGAAGGCCAAAAGCATTTCGCTGCACTGGGAATTTATGTTTACCCGTTCGATGTTTACCACCCACGACATCATTGCGCAGCATCAACTATTAACCCGCGTGGCACAGTTGATCGATGACAACACCATTCGCACCACGCTGGGCGAGCATTTTGGCGCAATCAACGCGGCGAATCTGCAAAAAGCGCACGCGCAAATTGAAACCGGTCGTTCAGTCGGCAAGATTGTGCTGGAGGGGTTTTAACATGTCTGATTCAGAAGTGATTTCAATTATTGCGGTACTGAAAGCCAGACCGGGGAAAATCGACGCACTGAAACAGGCGCTGCAGGCTCTGCTGCTGCCCACGCGCCAGGAGCCGGGCAATATTGAGTATGCCCTGTTCCAGTTGCGCGACACACCGGATGTCTTCTACGTTCGTGAATCCTGGCGCGGTCAGGCCGGTCTGGACGAGCATATCGCCCTGCCCCATTTCCAGACGTTTATTCTGCAAATGAACGAGCTGCTGGCCGAACCGCTACGACTGGATTATCTGACGCCGATTACGCCGTAAGATGACTGCCGAAGCCCCCTGCGGTGTGGGGGGCTGTGCCCGTCATGTCTCACTCGCTTCGCTATCTCTGCTATGATGCCTGCACACAAATAAAACAAAACAACATGCAGAGGGAAAGATGAGTTCCACCAGAAGAGGGATGATGAACGTCCTGATTGCCGCCGTATTATGGGGAAGTTCAGGCGTTTGCGCGCAGTACATCATGGAACAAAGCCAGATGTCGTCGCAGTTTCTGACCATGACGCGCCTGATTTTCGCGGGGCTCATTCTGCTGATGCTCTCTTTCGTGCACGGCGACAACGTGTTCTCCATTATCAAAAACCGCAAGGACGCCATCAGCCTGCTGATTTTTTCCGTGGTCGGGGCACTCACCGTACAGCTAACCTTCCTGCTGACCATCGAAAAATCCAACGCCGCCACCGCGACGGTGCTGCAATTTTTGTCACCGACCATTATCGTGGCGTGGTTCTCCGTGGTGCGCAAAGCGCGGCCGGGGATTTTAGTGCTGACGGCGATCTTCACCTCGCTCATCGGCACCTTCTTACTGGTCACCCACGGTAATCCGACGTCGTTATCTATCTCAGCTGCCGCGCTGTTTTGGGGAATAGCCTCGGCGTTTGCCGCCGCGTTCTATACCACCTACCCCTCAACGCTCATCGCGCGCTACGGCACGTTGCCGGTCGTCGGCTGGAGTATGTTAATCGGTGGAATGATCCTACTGCCGTTCTATGCCGGGCAGGGAACTCATTTCGTGGTGAATGGCAGTTTAATTCTGGCGTTTTTCTATCTGGTGGTCATCGGTACTTCGCTCACGTTTAGCCTGTACCTGAAAGGCGCGCAGATGATTGGCGGACCGAAAGCGAGCATTTTAAGCTGCGCGGAACCGTTGAGCAGTGCGTTGCTGTCCCTGCTGCTGTTAGGCATCACCTTTACCCTGCCAGACTGGCTGGGTACGCTTTTGATCCTCTCATCGGTCGTGCTTATCTCAATGGACTCACGTCGCCGCGCCAGAGCGGTTTAACCCCAACCGGCGCGGCAACGGGTGATGATTACCAGCCCGGAACTGCGCCGCCGTTAAAGATAGTTTCTGCCGCCTTCGCCACTTCCGGTGACTGATAAGATTGCAGGAATTCTTTCACATTCTCGGCATCTTTATTGTCTTCTCGCGCCACCAGAATGTTCACGTACGGTGAATTTTTGTCTTCGATAAATACGCTGTCATGTACCGGAGAAAGCCCGGTTTGCTGGATGTAGGTGGTACTGATAATCGCCACATCCACTTTTTGATCGTCCAGCACGCGCGGTAGCTGCGCCCCTTCCAGTTCCATAATTTTCAGATGTCGCGGATTATCCGTAATATCCAGCGCCGTTGGCAGCAGGCCGGTATCCGCTTTCAGAGTGATTAACTTCTCTTTTTGTAGCAGCAACAGCGCCCGCCCAAGGTTGGTCGGATCGTTAGGTATCGCAATCGTCGCACCGTCTTTTAGTTCAGCAACGGTTTTGATTTTCTTCGAATAACCCGCCATCGGGAACACAAAGGTATTGCCCACCGCTACCAGCTTATAGCCGTGCGCTTTATTATCCTGTTCAAGGAACGGACGATGCTGGAAGACATTGGCATCCAGCTCACCATGATTAGTGGCATCGTTGGGCAGCAGAGAACCGCTAAACCCCACCAATTCCACCTCCAGGCCATATTTTTCTTTAGCGACTTTCTTCGCGACTTCCGCCACATCCTGCTCTGCACCGTTAATCACGCCCACTTTAATATGCTTTGCATCATTGTTCTGCTGATCGCATCCTGCCAGCAATAATCCCGCCAGTAATAACGCCGCCCCAGCCCCGAAATAAGGTATTTTCAGTTTCACGTTTTATCCTTTTGCAATAACCGCCTGATGAGTAATGAAATGACTATAGCGGGAAGGCCGCTGCGGTTTAAAAAACGAAAAAGCATCAGCAAGAAGAAAAAAGCATAATGCGAAAAGGAAAATGAGTCGGAATGTGCCGTTAGGTCATCCCTTTTGCAGTCCTTCCGGTCATCAAAACGTTTTCGACAAATAATGGCGCGCGGAACCGGTTTCTGGAAAGTTATCGAGGGTCATTTGCAACTGATAGCCGTTTTTCTGATAAAACGGCAGCGCCTGGAAACTCATCGTGTCCACCAGCGCATGCAGGCATCCTCTCTCACGCGCCGTCTGTTCAGCGGCCTGCATCAACTTTGTGCCGTAACCGCCTTTACGCAGCGAGTCATGCATCCACAGGAAATCAATGCACAGCCATTCGCCTTTGATTTTACCGATCAGCCCGCCCAGTATTTTATTGTGCTCATCGCGCCAGTACACCGCCAGGTCGCCAAAATTGGTGGTCCTCAGGAACTGGCGATTGTAGGCGCGCAATCCAACAAGCAGAGCATTTTGATCGTCTTCAGTAATGGTATCTGTAATCTGTATTTGCATCATATCCTCCTGAAAAACTAAAACTTCTGGCTGATTTTCTTTTTAGAAATTAACACAGGCTGATGAGTGAGGCGCATGCCGTCTACACTTACTCTTGAGATGATGCGCATCGACAACAAGGATTATTATCATGAAACAAGCCGTTTTTCCGCTTATTGCCATTCTTTTCATGCTGCCGGGTTTGGCGCAGGCCGATTCGGCTTATGGCTCTCTACAGTCCGTTCATGAAAAAAACACCGTATTGAAGGATTTACGCAAGATTTGTACCCCGCAGGGGTCGCCATCGGATGAGGTGTGGGAAAAAACGATTATGGCTGATACCCGTAATCAGCAACACATCCGCGAAGCCATTCTGGCAATACAAAGAAACAATCAGAACAACTACTGGGAAGCGCTGGGCAAAGTTGAATGCCCGGATTTGTAACTATCGCATTGAAAAACGAGTGCTGTAACCGGTTTCTGTTTTGCAAAATCGCCTATTGTGTAGGGAAATGAAACACATCAAGGAGCAAGATAATGCGATACCGTTTTCCCGAAAACTTTTGGTGGGGCAGTGCCTGCTCGGCGCTGCAAACCGAAGGGGATAGTCTGAACGGCGGCAAAAGCCAGACGACATGGGACGTGTGGTTCGACCGCCAGCCTGGGCGTTTCCATCAGGGGGTTGGCCCGGCGAACACCTCGACCTTTTATCAGCACTGGAAACAGGACATCGCACTGCTCAAACAGCTGAAGCACAACAGCTTCCGCACTTCAATCAGTTGGTCACGACTGATCCCGGACGGTACTGGCGACGTCAACCCGCAGGCAGTTGATTTCTATAACAACGTCATCGATGAGCTGCTGGCGCAAGGCATTACGCCATTTATCACCCTGTTCCACTTCGATATGCCGATGGTGATGCAGGAGAAAGGTGGCTGGGAAAACCGTGATGTGGTTGAGGCGTTTGGTCGCTACGCACAAACCTGTTTTACCTTGTTCGGCAATCGGGTGAAGCACTGGTTCACCTTTAACGAACCGATTGTCCCGGTAGAAGGCGGCTATCTGTATGACTTCCATTACCCTAATGTGGTGGATTTCAAACGCGCGGCCACCGTGGCGTATCACACCGTACTGGCGCATTCCACGGCGGTACGCGCATATCACGCCGGTAGTTATGACGGTGAAATCGGTGTGATCCTGAATTTAACGCCCTCTTATCCGCGCTCACAACACCCAGCGGATGTAAAAGCTGCGCACCATGCGGATCTGCTGTTTAACCGCAGCTTCCTTGACCCGGTGCTAAAAGGTGAATATCCGGCGGATCTGATAGAGCTGCTAAAAGAGTACGATCAACTCCCAGCATGTCAGCCAGGCGACAGTCAGCTCATCGCCGATGGCAAAATCGACCTGCTCGGTATTAATTATTATCAGCCGCGCCGCGTGAAATGTCGTGATACTGCCGTCAATCCTGACGCGCCGTTTATGCCGGAGTGGCTGTTTGATTATTACGAAATGCCGGGGCGTAAAATGAACCCTTACCGTGGCTGGGAAATTTACGAGCCAGGTATATACGATATTATTACTAATCTGCGTGATAACTACGGCAACCCGCGCTGTTTTATTTCTGAAAACGGCATGGGAGTCGAAAATGAGCAACGTTTTATTCAGCAGGACCAAATCAACGACAGCTACCGTATTGAATTTGTTTCTGCGCATCTTAAATGGCTACATAAAGGCATTAGCGAAGGGTGTAATTGTCTTGGCTACCATATGTGGACCTTTATTGATAACTGGTCCTGGCTCAACGGATATAAAAACCGCTACGGTTTTGTCCAGTTAGATTTAGATACGCAAAAACGTACGGTGAAGAAAAGCGGCGAATGGTTTGCCCATACCGCCGAAAACAATGGTTTTGATTGATTCAGTCGTCAGATAACGATGTTGCCTGAAAGCTGCGCGCCATCAGGCAACAATCTCACTGTATTCTGACCTTCATCGTGACCAGAAGCGCCGTCAGCAGCATCAGGCTGCCGGAAAGCATCAGGGGCGAAAGCAGTCCGAGGTTATCGAGCGCATAGCCTCCCACCGCTGCCCCGCAGGTATTGGCAAGTTGGATCACGGCGACCTGGACGGATCCGGCTTTTTCTGCCTGATCGGCAAGCGATCGGGTGATCCACGTCGACCAGCCGACCGGAACCAACGCAAACGCCAGGCCCCAGATAATCGCAATACCTGCCGCCACAACTTTGTCGCTACCCCACAGGATCAGGACCAGCGCGCTAATCGCCAGCACCAGCGGCGCACCGGCTAAGGCCAGTTTGACCGAGCGCTTCAGAACCACCGAGGAGAGCGACGTCCCGACAAAGCTGGCGATACCAAAACTCAGCAGCACCAACGTCAAGCCATCAACTTCAAAGCCTGCCAGATTCATATAGATCGGGCGAATATAGGTAAAGAAGGCGAACTGTCCGGCAAAGGACATAAAGATGGCAATCATCCCGGCCATCACCCCCGGGCGCTGCAGCAGGCTGAACATATTTTGTTTCTGATGCGAAGGTTCACCTGGCAACGACGGCAGCGCTCTCACCACCCAAATCGTGCACAGCACGCCCATTACCGCCGCCGCATTAAACACGTTGCGCCAGCCGATAATACCGCCCAAAAAACTCCCCAGCGGCGCGGCAATCACCAGCGCGACAGAGACCGCGCCAAAAATCACCGACAGCGCTTTCGGTACCGTACGGGCGGGAACCAGACGCATGGTCAGCGACGCTGACATCGCCCAGAATCCGCCAAGCGCCAGACCGAGACAGGCGCGGCCAATGAGCAGCAGTGAAAAAGAGTTGGCAAAGGAAACCAACAGGCAGGAGAGCGTCAGCAGCACCGAAAACACGATCACCACGTAGCGACGATCGGTCGCCTGGATAATTTGCGTCACAAACAGGCTGGCGAACATGGCAACAAATGCCGTCACAGTCACCGATTGTCCGGCAACACCTTCAGAAATCCCCAGATCCTGCGCCATCGGCGTTAACAGGCTAACGGGCAGAAACTCAACGGTTATCAGGCAGGCAACGCAGAACGCCACAGCGAATACCGCCGACCAGTTCGGTCGGGCATTTGCCTCAGCGCGGGATTTTTGTTCAACAGCTTCACTCATTTTGTTACCTGCGTGGGGTTATTGCAGAAAAGTTACGCAGTGTAACACTAAATTTGTGACGCATTTAACGTTTTGGCAACTACTTTCATCTTACACAAAATCCAGGCCACACGGATTTTTAAAGATGAAACGCGACTCTTTTACCTGTCGGTAACTTAACATCAATGCTCAGTTCGCCACCTAACGCTGTGACATAACGCTTAAGCGTCGACAGACGAGGATCGTTATCCGCCTGTTCCATTTTTGCGATTGTTGGCTGCTTAACGCCCATTGCCGAGGCAAGTTCCGCCTGAGAGAGATTCAGTTCTTCCCGTAACATATTTAACGCAATCACCTGACGTAGCACTTCTACTTTTTCAGCAATGCGCTCCTGGCTTTCCGGGCTTTGTTTCGCCATCAATTCTTTAAGCGTCGCCATAATTTTCCTTACTTATTAAGGTGATTTCGGTACTCAGCGTCAGCAAGCCTGATCATCTCTTTATAGAATTTCTTCTCGTTTAACCCTGTTTTATCGCCTGCGCATAACACGATGCCATGGCGAGAAGGATCAAACACGAAGAACGCCCGAATCGGGTTGCCCTGATGCTGCACTCGCAACTCTTTCATATTTGAAAAAGCAGAAGCATTTACCGTATCAGCAAACGGCCTGCCTAACTGAGGACCATACTCGGATAAAATCATCATCGCTGCGAGCATATCTTCCTTGAGCGCCTCGGTCTGTACGTCAAACCATTTATCGAAAACATCCGTTGTTTCCACTTCCCACATCAACGATCCCTCATAGCTAATAAGCTATAGGTAAATTATAGCCCATTAGCTATTAAATCAATTTATATTTGCACAATTAATTCGCCAACAGGCATGACTGTCAGTGCAGCCAGTGCACGCCATCTTCGGGCTGGAAAAAGGCGTTATAGCGCATCTGAAACGCATTAAACTCCTGCATATCCGGCTCTATCTCGCGCAGAAAACCAAGCGCCAGACGCACCTGTGCGTCAGTAATCGGCGTGGCCAATCGGGCTTTTTGCAGCCAACGGTGCCATTGCAGCAGATTCGACTCACTGCCGTCGACAATAACGATTTGCCAGATCAACAACACCTGGGCAGCATTTTGCAGATGCGATTCATCTGGGCGGTGGAGGTACTGTAAAAAAGCCTCACCCTGTACTTTTCCCATCTGATCGATCATCGACTCTACCGGCACAACATCAATATTCAGTCGCTCGCTCAGACGGCGAATTGCCCGTCGAGATCCGGACGTCAACACCCGAAAACCCACTACAAAAACAACGACCAATGTGGCCAGCATTATCCAAATCATGCGCACATCCATTACCAGACAGGATGCCCATCATAACGGCAAATTCCTCTCTGTCGACGACTGAACGTATCAACGCGATTCAGGATGGATCCGCGGCATAAAAAAGCCCGCCATTGAGGCGGGCAAAAGTTACCAATGCACACTTAACTTAAGCGACTTTCAATTGTTGAATTTTTTTCTCGCGGCGAATTTTACGTTCTTCAAACACGGCCACGATGGCCATCAGGCAGATACAACCGATGGCGGCGGTATCCAGCGCGGCGAACGTGCCCGCCCAGCCGGTCAGACCAAAGATCGGCGTGCCGTCGGCAATCATCCCCAGACCCAGCTTGGCGAAGCTGTCACCAATCAGATATGCGAAGGTGCCTTTAATCCCGTCGGCTGCGCCGATTGCTTTTTTCGGTACGAATCCGACGGCTGCAACACCGATTAACAGCTGAGGACCAAACACCAGGAAGCCCAGCGCAAACAGCGAAGCCAGATAGACATACTGGTTGCTGGCGTGCTGATAAACGCCCAAGGTCGCGATAATCAACGCCAGCGCCACGCAGGCTACCAGCGCACGACGACCGTTAGCCAGGTCAGAGAGCCAACCCCACAGTAACGTGCCGACCAACGCGCCCACTTCAAACAGGGTAAAGCCCTGAATCGCCACCTCTTTGGAGAGCTTCAGCTCCTGGAAAGCGTAGACAGTGGACCACTGGTCGATACCGATGCGCACCACGTACAGGAAAATGTTGGAGAAGCACAGCAGCCAGATCACTTTGTTTTTCAGCACGTATTCAACAAAGATCTGCCATTTGGTCATCTCATTTTCTTCAGTCTCTTTGTCCTCTTCGCTTATCTCCTCGCCGAACAGCTCTTCAGCTTTACCGAGGCCATAAGACTCCGGGGAGTCGCTGCCATAGCGCAGGCCGATAAAGCCGACAATCAGGGCGATAATTGACGGGAAGATAAACATACCAATGACGTGACCGTCGAACAGATAGTTGGCGCCAAACAGCGCCACGCCAGCCGCACCCGCACCACCGAGGTTATGGGAGATATTCCACATGCCGAGGTAAGAACCCCGCTTGCGACGCGGCGTCCATTTGGTGATGGTGGAATAGCTACACGAGCCGCCAGTACTCTGGAAAAAACCGCTCAGCGCGTAGAAGGCGATCATCAGGAACAGGCTGGTTGAACCCGCCCCCATGCTGGCGCTGAAGCCGAGCATACAGATGGCGGAGAGGATCAGCATAAACGGCAGGAACTGCTTGGTATTTTTGCCGTCGGCGTAGTAGGAAACCAGCGTTTTACCCACGCCGTAGGTGATGGAGAAGCCCAGGCCAATCATCCCCAGCTGCGTCATGCTCAGCCCGTAGGTGGAGATCATGTCGTTCTGCGCGATGTTGAAGTTTTTGCGGATCAGATACATGGTCAGGTAGCCAATAAAGACTACCAGATAGGACTGCATGAACGGTTTGAACCACATTTTGCGCCGCACATCGAGCGGCAGATCCAGGGTCGGCTTGCGTACCTGGTTTAGAAAGGCCAGCATTTGACACTCCCGAGCTAATTTTTATACCTGCGAATGGCAGGCATTGTAAAAATCAGCCGGGGGACGCGCCTGAGACAGCGTCCAGGTGAAACCGGGAAAATTTCTTAGTTTTACCCTACTCGGGGCAAAAAGGTGAGGTGCATCACGCTTCGTTGAGTTCGCGTGGAGCCTGGGCGTTCAAAAACGGCAGCAGCAGCAGCGCGGAAATCCCCGCCGCAATGGCGATCACCACAAAGAATCCGGTCCAGTGCCAGACCTCCATCACCTTCGCCAGCGGCCAGCCGGAAAGCGATGCCCCCAGATAGGCAAACAGCCCGACAAAACCGGTTGCCGCGCCCGCTGCCTCTTTGTGCGAGCACTCCGCCGCCGCCATGCCGATCAGCATTTGCGGGCCGAAGACGAAGAATCCGGTGGTGAAGAAGCACGCCGCCTGCATCACGTAACTGGCGAACGGCATCAGCCACAACGAGCCCACGGAGAGCAAAATTCCGGCAGCGAAAATCAGGTTCATTGGACCGCGGTTGCCGTTAAACAGTTTGTCCGAGCCCCAGCCTGCGACCAGCGCGCCGATAAATCCGCCCAATTCGAACATGGTCACGGCGGTATTGGCGGTCACCAGATCCACGCCGAGCGTCTCCGACATATACAGATTGCCCCAGTCGTTGATGGCGGCGCGGACGACGTACACCAGCACGTAACACAGCGACAGCAGCCAGATATAGGGATTCAGCAATACATAGCGGGTGAGGATCTCTTTACGGCTCAGCCCTGCTCCTTCCTGCTGCTGGGCGATTTCCAGCTCATCATGGCGCCAGTCGCCAATCGGCGGCAGACCAATCGCCTGCGGCCTGTCGCGCAGCCGCCAGCAGAGAAAAATCCCCACCACAATCGCCAACAGCCCGGCGATCATCATCCCGGCACGCCAGCCGTAGTGCAGCGCCGTCGCCGCCATCACGATAGGGATCAGCGCCCCGCCAACATTGTGCGCAGTATTCCACAGCGCCCACCAGCCGCCGCGTTCGGTACGCGAATACCACGCAGTCAATAAACGCGCGCAGACCGGCGACCCCCAGCCCTGGAAAAAGGCGTTCAGCGCCCAGAGCACCGCAAAAGCCCAGAGCGAGGTGGAAAAACCAAACAGAATGTTCACCACGCCGGTGGCGATAAGCCCAAACCCCATAAAATAACGGGCGTTGGAACGGTCACTGACGATACCGGAAACAAACTTCGACAGGCCGTAGGTGATGTAAAACAGCGTCGCCAACAGACCAATGTCGCTGCGGGTCAGCACGCCGCTGGTGAGGATATCCGGTACGGCGGCGTTGAAGCTCTTGCGTGTGAAATAGAACAGCGCGTAGCCGAGCCAGATAGTGGTCAGAATATGCCGCCGCCAGTAGCGGTAGAGGGCATCCACTTCACGCTTATCGGTGATGAGCGGCGCGCTGACTGGGGCTTTTAAAAACGAAAACATGACCGCTCCTTACACATAACGCTGGGGTAACGACACGCTGACCCGCGTGCCGTGCGTACAGGAAATCGAGAGCGATCCCCCGAGGGCGGTAATACGTTCACGCATCCCGGTGAGGCCAAATCCCTGCTGATTCGACCCCGGCGGCAGGCCGCTGCCGTCGTCCTCAATCACCAGCATCAGCCGTTCATCCTGCTGCCAGCCCTGAAGCGTCACCGCGCTGGCGTTGGCGTGCTTAACGATGTTGTTCAGCCCTTCCTGACAGACGCGAAACAGCGTCACCCGCTGACTTTCGCTGAGTGCAGATTCGTCAATTCGCCAGTCAAGGTGGCTGACGATGCCGCGGCTTTCCAGCTCCATTTCACGCATCAATGAGCGGATGGCTTGTTCCAGCGTGAGATCATCCAACTGGCGCGGACGCAGACGACCCAACAGACGACGCACAGAATCGTATACGCCAAGAGAAAGTTGTTCGATATGCGCCCCGCTGCGCTTCACCCCTGCGTTTTCCGGCGCCAGCCGCTGGACAATGCCCGCCTGGGTGCGAATGGCGGTGATGGTCTGACCGATATCATCGTGCAGTTCGCGCGCCACATCCCGGCGGACGCTCTCTTCGGTCTCCAGCAGGCGTTCAGCCAGACGGTGGTTGCGCGCTAATTCGTTTTGCAGCGACTGGTTAAGCTCGCGCAGACGCTGGATCCCCGCGCCGAGCAGCAGCCCGGTCAGGCTTTGCACCAGCAGGGAGAGCAACAGGTCGACGGGATGATCGTGCCAGGTCTGGCTGGCAATCAGCGCAATGGCGTTCATTAACGTGGCAATCAGTGCCCCCTGCCAGCCGTAGTGCCAGGCGAGCGCAATGATCGGCAGTGCGAGGCAAAACGGCGTGAAGCGTGACAGTTCATCGGGCAGGCCAAGCTGCAACCACAGGCTGACGCTAAACAGCAGCAGATACCAGACCAGATGCCGCCCGCGCCAGTTCACCGGCTGAGACACCACCGCCGGGCCCAGCGGCAACCAGGTGGTGCTGGTAAGATAGTGCCAGAAAACCAGACAGATCGGAGCCAGCGTTAATCCACCAGTGAGCGTCAGCAGTAGGGCATTCCACGCCTCTTCGCCTTGCCCAAGCCAAGGCAGCGATTGCAGCAACGCCGCCGCCGTCAGCGCCGCGCCCTGTAACAGCAGCGTGCGCCAGTCGCGCTGATGGCGGTAGCGCGAAATCAGCATCACCGGGAGTAACGTGAGGAAGCTCCCGATCATCAAAAGTGGCAAGTGAGCCAGCGCCACTTCCTGCGCCAGCCAGAAAAGAAGCAGCCATTCCGCACCCAGCAGCACCGGCCAGTAGCCGCGTGGACATTGCAGCATCAGCCCCAGACGCAGGCCAAACGGAAACAGCAGTACCGCCAGCTCCGGGCGCTCAACCAGGTGCAGGCTGATACTCCACAAGCAGAACCACGCGGCAGAGAAGATAAAGAAGCAGGCAACAACGGTGATTAACCGGGAACAGAGCGTGTTCATTGCCAGCCGTCAAACATCCGGCGGGCCAGTTCGACATCGTTGCTAACGCCCAGTTTTTCCATCAGGTTAGCACGATGCACGTGCACCGTTTTCGGCGACAGGCCCAGTTCGGCGGCAATCTCTTTTACCGCCATGCCTTGCGCCAGTTTCTCCGCCACCTGACGTTCGCGTTTGGTCAGCGGATCCTGACGACCAGCCGCCAGTTTGACGGCGATATCCGGCGTCAAATAGCAGCCGCCGGTCGCCACGGTATGCACCGCCGCGATCAGCTCATCAGGGCTACAGCGTTTAGAAAGGAAACCACGCGCGCCCGCGTTGAGCGCCTGCTCCACCAGCGCGGGGCTGTCGTGGACGGAGAGCATGATAATCGCCATCCCTTTTGGTAACTGGCTTAACAGTTCAAGACCGGAGATATCAGGCATCGAGATATCACAGATACATACCTGCACGCCACGTCCCGGTAATCCCACCAGCGCCTCACTGCCTGAGCCGAACTCAGCCACAACCTGCAAATCAGGTTCCAGCCCCAGCAACTGGGCAAAGCCGGAGCGGACGATAGTGTGGTCGTCGATAAGGGCAACGGTGATCATGGGTTCTGTCCTGGGGGATAAAAAACGTGCTTACCTTAACGATATACACTTTATCCTTCAAGCAGCCTCTGCGTTGGCTTGGTCTGCTCACCCCAGTCACTGACTTGAGTAAGCTCCTGGGGATTCTCAGACTTGCCGCCTTATGCAGCTTGAAGGATTTTGTGTACCGACGCGCTGCTGTTTAAACCTTGAGCGATCAGGCGATGCCAGTTGTGACGGTAAATGTGCGGGTGTGCTGCGGTTCTAGCTGAATCAACGTGCCTTTTCGCTGTGCCGCCAGGAAGCCTTCAGGGCGACAGGTCGCAGGTAGGGCGAAGGCTGCCACCTGTTGATCGCCGTTATAGAGGATCCAACGGGTGACATAATTCAGCTCCGCGCTGGAGAAACGCGTCACGAACGTGGTGCCATCAGGTGCGATCATGCGAAATTCAGGCTTATCCGTGTATCGGTCCAGTTGGTCAGCGAAGAAAACGATTTCCGGATCGTAAAAATCGGGCTCGTTGAGGCGCCCCAGCGAGGCCTCGCCCTGGATGATCCGCTGATTAAACGCCAGCCACTGCTCGGTAGGCTTAACATGCGCGGGTACCGACTCACGCAGCTTCATGGCTTCATCCGGGATATTCTGGCTGAAGGTCGCTTCCGGTACGTAGGCATAGTTCATATGGCACATATACTGTAAAGGCATTGCCACTGAGGCGAGGTTGGTGACCGCCATCTGGATATCAAACAGCGCACTCGCTTTACGCATAATCACCGCAGGATGCGCCTGATAATGATGACCGAACCCCATCACATACTCGTAGCGTCCGCTCACGCGCAAATTCTCTCCCTCCAGCTCCAGCCAGGCCTCATCCATCGCGGCACAGGCCATTTCGCCATGCAACGGGTGAGAATCTTCCGGCGAAGGGCAGCCATTAGCCAATATACCCGAGTGGAAAGCAAAGCAGCCGTAAGTCGCTACCACTTCCGCAGCCGGTTTCGGCTGACTGAACATGTTGCGCATGGTCAGTTCATGCCCGTCAAACTGAGCATCCCAGATCATCTGCCCCATCCAGGGCAGAATAACCAGATGTCCACGACTGTTTTCTACCTTCAGCCCTTCCACACCGCTGGCGTAACGAAATGCGGTAACCGTGAAGTCGCTATTCTTCAGTAAGATTCGCGGATGCTCTGCAAAGAGTTCCCGCCACAGCGTGATACGTGTTGTCATGATCGCTCTCCTCAGGAAACAGTCGCTTCAGCCAGGTTATTGCGCACTTTGCTTTCACGCCAGAAATAGATACCGACGTACACGAAGCACAACATGGAGACCAGGAACGAGAGTTGTAGCGAGTGGAACATATCGGCCACATAGCCCTGAATTGCCGGAACCACCGCTGCACCAACAATCGCCATGACAATGACTGCTCCCGCCATTTCAGTATGTTCGTTATCCACGGTATCTAGCGTACCGGCATAGATTGTCGCCCAGCAGGGTCCAAACAGGACGCTCACCAGTACGGCAACGTACACGGCGCTGAAGCTTGGCGCCAGCGCAACATAGACCAGAAACAGTGCGCCAATGATGGAGTAGAGGATCAGCACTTTTTCCGGATTGAAGCGTGTCATCAAGATGTTGGCGATAAACTTGCCGATAAAGAAGCAGGCAAAGCTATAGACCATGAAGGTTGAGGCGTCGCGCTCGTTGATATCGCCCAATTCCAGCGCCAGACGGATGGTAAATGACCACACCGCGACCTGCATCCCCACGTACAGGAACTGCGCCACAATCCCACGGCGGAAACGGGCATTGCTGGCCAGATAACGCAGCGTATCCATCGCTGACGGACGTTTATGACTCGCCGTTTGCGCGACTTTGCAGGTCGGGAAGCGGGTCAGCAGGAACAACACCATCACCACAACCAGCACCATAATCATGTACTTGTAAGGCTCAAGGGTATTTTCCAGCATCAACACTTTAAAGTTGTGGATCTGCTCCGCGTTCATCCCAGCCATCTGTTTTTCCAGACTCTCGCCTTCAGAGAAGACCAGATATTTACCCAGCAGAATACCAGCGGCTGCACCAATGGGGTAAAAGGTCTGGCTGATGTTCAGGCGCAGGGTGGCATACGCTTTTGGGCCAATCATGGAGCTGTAGGTGTTGGCTGCGGTTTCCAGGAAGCTCAGGCCAATCGCAATCGCAAAAATTGCCGCGAGGAACATGGTGTAGGTGGCCATGTGCGATGCCGGGAAAAAGAGCGTACAGCCAACAATATAAAGGGTCAGTCCCATTAAGATGGCGATTTTATAACTGGTCTTTTTAATCACCAAAGATGCCGGAATCGCAATTAAAAAATAACCGCCATAAAAGGCACTCTGAACTAATGCCGAAGCAAAGTTGCTGAGTGAAAATACGCTTTTGAATTGCGTAATCAGAATATCATTTAATGCGGCTGCGCATCCCCATAAAGGGAATAAACAGGATAACAAAATAAACTGGAACAGAGGCGTCTTATTCAGATAGCCGTCGGGCATCTGAATGATGTTTTTATCGTTCATAGTGCTACCTTTTACAATGCAGGAGTATTATTCGTTTAAGGTAAGAAACTCATTAAATTGTTCGATGCTTGGATAAGATGATTGAGTGCCTTTCCCGGTAACGCTGAATGCAGCGAAGAGAGCGGCTTTTTTCATGGCGGCTTCGACATCACCGCTTTGAACGTAATAGTGGGCAAAACAACCGATGAAAGCGTCACCTGCGCCACTGGTATCGACAGCGTTCACTTTAAACGCCGGGACATGGACTTCCTGGTCACGCGTCATCCACAGAGCGCCTTTCTCCCCCATGGTGACGATAATATTGTTCAGACCTTTATCGACCAAAGAACGTGCCGCGGCGCGAATATGGTCATAGGTATCCACCGGCATACCGGTTAATATTTCGAGCTCGGTTTCATTTGGCACGAAGAAATCGCATTTACAGGCATAAGACATATCTAATTCCCGTAATGCAGGGGCGGGATTTAATAACACTTCAATACCGTGTTTTTTACCGAATTCAATCGCGTGATAAACCGTTTCCAACTGTACTTCCAGCTGCAGGACAATAAGTTGACACTTTTTCAGATCTTCCGCCGCGCGATCGATATCTTCCGGGGAGAGAAACTTGTTGGCACCTTTAATAATCAGAATGCTGTTGCTGGAGTTTGCATTAACAAAGATCGGTGCAACGCCGCTGCTGGTGCAGGGTACCTTTTCGACATAGGTCGTATTAATCCCCCAGGATTCGAGATTACGAATGGTGTTATCCGCAAAAATATCATCACCGACTTTCGTCAGCATCAGCACTTTGGAGTTGAGCTTAGCAGCCGCAACGGCCTGATTTGCCCCTTTACCGCCACAACCAATTTTAAAGGCGGGTGCTTCCAGCGTTTCCCCTTCTTTGGGCATCTGGTTGATGTAGGTGATGAGATCCACCATGTTGGAGCCAATAACCGCGATATCCATTTTACTACCTCTCAGAAACAATCACACAACAATGATATTAAAATAACATTATCATGTTACTTCCGTATCATTTGTGACTAGGATCGCGATTGGAGGATCATTTTATTGTTTATTTATTATGCTAAATGTTGCATCTCTATCACACTCAAAATGATTAACTTGCTTACAATTGACTGAAAACTCGCTGCTTATAATCAATAAAACGTGTAAAAACACGCTTTTATTTCCCAATGGTCAGACGTATAGTAATGCAGCAATATCATGTTCCCAGAAACACATAAATGTTACTGAAGGAACATGAAAACATGATTCGTGGAGAGTGTGCATGGAAACCAAGCAAAAAGAACGTATTCGACGTCTGATGGAATTGTTGAAGAAGACCGACAGAATCCATCTGAAAGAGGCGGCGCGCATGCTGGAGGTTTCCGTGATGACCATCCGTCGGGATCTCAGCCAGGATGACGAACCATTGCCGCTTACGCTACTCGGTGGTTACATCGTGATGGTGAACAAGCCCGCCACCCTCGTTAACGCTCCGCTCCCCGTGCAAAAGCAGTATCATCGCGACGATTTACCGGTTGCCATTCTGGCCGCGGGACTGGTCAGTGAAAACGATCTGGTCTTTTTTGATAATGGTGCGGAAATGCCATTAGTCGTCAGCATGATCCCGGACGATATTACCTTTACCGGAATTTGCTACTCACACCGGGTATTCGTGGCGCTAAATGAAAAACCCAACGCCACGGTGATTCTTTGCGGGGGCACCTATCGGGCGAAAAGTGATGCCTTTTACGACACCAGCAATCCCTCTCCGCTGGATGCGCTCAACCCACGAAAAGTGTTTATCTCTGCCAGCGGAGTCCATGAGCATTTCGGCGTTAGCTGGTTCAATCCGGACGATCTGGCCACCAAACGCAAAGCGATGGAACGCGGATTGCGCAAAATTCTGCTGACCCGCCACGCCCTGTTTGATGAGGTTGCCCCCGCCAGCATTGGCCCGCTCTCCACTTTTGACGTACTGATAAGCGATCGCCCGTTGCCGGCAGATTACGCAACCCACTGCCGGAACGGTTCTGTCAAAGTCATCACCCCGGATTCAGACGGCGACTAACTCACTCAAAGAAAACCGTGATTTTGTTAAACATCGACGGGTCGGACTGGTTGCGGGCCACTTTCACCACATCTTCCAGCTTGTCGATCTGGCTTATCATCTGCTCAAGACGTTGATCGTCGTTGACCAGTAGCCAGATGCGGCTCTTGTCGCTGTCCTGAATCGGTAGACAGAGAATGCCTTCCACGTTGAATGCGCGGCGGGCAAACAGCCCGCAGACGTGGGTCATTACGCCCGGATGGTTGCGTACGGTGAGTTCCAGGATTACGTTGTCATGAGTCTGCTGTTGCATGGCTTATTCCCCCACCATTTCTGTGTTTGCCGCACCCGGCGGCACCATCGGGTACACTTTTTCTTCGGCATCGATGCGCACGTGGATCAGCGCAGGTCCAGGGCGATTAATAATCTCCTGCAACGCTGCCTGTGGATCCGCTTCGTTATTCAAATCGCAGGTTTCGAGGCCAAACCCGGCGGCTATCTGCATAAAGTTAATCATCCCCGGATATGTCGCTGCAAAAACGCCCTGCTTATAGAACAAACTCTGCTGCTGATACACCAGACCCAACGCTTCGTTATTCATCAGGATGATTTTAATATCCAGCTGATTTTCGCTGGCCGTCGCCATTTCCTGAATATTCATCATCAGGCTACCGTCGCCGGAGAAGCACAGCACCTTTTTGTCCGGGTTGACCAGCGCTGCGCCAATTGCCGCCGGCAGGCCAAAGCCCATGGTTCCCAGACCGCCGGAGGTCAGCCACTGACGCGGACGGTTCAGCGGGTAAGCCTGTGCGGCCCACATCTGATGCTGGCCTACGTCGGTGGTGATAATGGCATTGTCATCCACGCAGGCCGCTACGGCGTTGATCAGCCCATAGTGGCTGAGCGGGTCGCTTTCCTGCGGAATGCTGCAGGGGAATTCGCGTTGTAAATCGGCCACCATTTGATGCCACGACTCTCGCGGCTGCGCGTCAATTAATGGGATCAGTTGTGCCAGAACCTCATCGACATCCGCCTGAATCGCCACGTGTGGTTGTTTGATTTTACCCAGCTCCGCGCGGTCGATGTCCACGTGGATGATTTTGGCGTTCGGACAGAACTGCTCGGTTTTACCAATCGCCCGGTCATCAAAACGTGCGCCCAGAACAATCAATAAGTCCGCTTCTTGCAGAATAAAGTTAGTGCTGCGTGCGCCATGCATACCCAGCATGCCTAACGACAGCGGATGCGCTTTCGGCAGCATACCGAGCGCCATTAAGGTCATGGTGGTGGGCAGCATGGCTTTTTCTGCCAGTTCACGAACCCGCTCAGGCGCGTTAATCACGCCGCCGCCGAGATACAGCACCGGACGCTGTGCGGCGTTAATCATAGCTGCGGCATCGCGAATGCTGTCCTGGCTGAACGCCGGTGCCGCCATTTTCTGCGCGGGCTCCGGCATCTCTTCAATTTCAAAAACGGCGGTTTGAATATCCTTAGGAATGTCTATCCACACCGGGCCCGGACGGCCGGACTGCGCAATGCGGAACGCATCGCTCATGACCTGCGGTAATTCACTGATATGGCGGACCAGATAGTTGTGCTTGGTGATGGGGATAGAGATGCCGTAGGTGTCGACTTCCTGGAAGGCGTCGGTCCCGATCATTGAGGCCGGAACCTGCCCGGTGATACACACCAGCGGGATAGAATCCAGCCGCGCGTCGGCAATGGCGGTCACCAGGTTGGTCGCGCCCGGTCCGCTGCAGGCCATACAGACGGCGGGTTTACCATCGGTTCTCGCCATCCCCTGCGCGATAAACCCCGCGCCCTGCTCGTGGCGCGCCAGGATATGACGGATTTGCGTGCTTTGGCTCAAGGCGTCATACACGGGAAGAATCGATCCGCCAGGAATACCGGTGACCACCTGAATCCCCTGGCGTTCCATGAAATGAACGATGAATTCTGCGCCCGTAAAACGCGTACGCTTGGATGTTATGCCCGAACTTGCCATGCTCCAGTCCTTTTATTCTGGGCCTTTGCTTCGGGCAGGTCTCTTAAACGAAAAACCCCGCCCGGTTTGCGCCGGCGGGGTTTTGGAATCGTGTGTTGATCCGGACCCTACGGCGCATTGCCGACGACCACCACCACACGCACGACAACCGCTGCGCGAGATGGCGCAGTTTTTAGTAGGGTCGCAGTCAGCATGGAAGGGTTCATTAGGGACCTGTCTGTTTGTTGATTAACTGGATTTATACAAACACAGGTTTTTCAGCGTGACAATGGAAAAATTTTCATCTGCATAAAAATGCGTCAACGATCACATTTCGCTGTGCAGAGTCGGAAAACAAAAAACCCCGCCGGAGCGAGGTTTTTTTCAGCGCTGTGCGGTTGGTAGCCGCCGAACACACTGTGTTATGTCAACGGAAAAAGTATACGCGTTCTGCGAAGAACACGCAATTTCGGCACGAATTTTGATGGTTTTGAGTATGGAACATGAATGACACAACGTCCATAAAATACTGTTAATTTATACAGTATTTATCTATAATGTCTCGGTACGCAATGTGTTATGCGGGGGGCCGCATCGTAAACCGGCGCATCAAAGTCCTGGCTGAAACGGGTGGTGCCGTCAGCGCCTTAACCCCCGTGTGAGCACACTGTGTTATGTCAACAAAGGTGCTGGCAACAGGCAGCGGCGAGGTACGTCAGCACCGTGCTCCTTGTACCAAAAGGAGAGCGTATGAGCCTCGTGGATATCGCTATTCTTATCCTCAAACTCATTGTTGCAGCACTGCAACTACTTGATGCCGTTCTGAAATACGTTAAGTAATTCGGATTCAAGTCGCACCTAAGGGGAGCGGGTAACACTCCGCTCCCCTTTCACCTTCTCCCTGGTGCTTGTCTCGCGCCAATATGTTACGTTTTTATGACATTCTCAGGGAAGAACGCCACCATGACGCTTTCTGTTTTCTGCATTTTGCTGTTTGCCGCGCTGCTGCATGCCAGTTGGAATGCCATTGTTAAAGCTGGAAACGATAAACTGTACTCGGCGATTGGCGTCAGCGGCTCCGCGGCGATTATGGCATTGATCTGCTTACCCTTCGCGCCTCAGCCTTCCGCCGCCAGCCTGCCGTTTTTGGCCGTCTCAACCGCGTTGCAAGTGGTGTATACGGTCCTGGTCGCCAAAACCTATCAGGTTTCGGATATGAGTCAGACCTATCCTCTGATGCGTGGAACAGCACCGCTGCTGGTTGCGATTATCAGCGTCTTGTTCCTTGGCGATAGCCTGTCTGTGTTTGCCTGGGTGGGGATTGCTACGATCTGTCTGGCCATTCTCGGCATGGCATTTAACGGACGCAGCAGCTCACAACGCGGGATCGTACTGGCGCTCATTAACGCCTGCTTTATCGCTGGGTACACGCTGGTTGATGGCACCGGCGTACGCTTATCAGAAACCGCGCTCGGTTATACGCTGTGGACCTTCTTTCTGAACGGTTCCTGTCTGCTGGGCTGGGCGATGATCGCCCGGCGCCGGGAAGCGTCACGCTATCTGGTACAACAGTGGAAGAAAGGTATTCTGGGTGGAATTGGTACGATGGGTTCTTACGGTCTGGCGCTGTGGGCCATGACCCAGGCTCCGTTGGCGGTGGTCGCAGCGCTACGTGAAACCTCCATTCTGTTTGGCGCTCTGCTTGCCTGGCTGCTGCTGAAAGAAAAGGTTGCCGGAATACGCCTTGTCGCGGCCGCCGGTATTGCCGTAGGCGCTGTCTTACTTCGCTTGTCATGATCGCGCCGTAAAGCCGATGCAATCCGGCAACATTTGTTGCCGCTTTTTGTTTACATTTCCTGCCGTTCATCGCGTAAACATTCCAGCCCACTATCTGGCCTTCTTTTTCTGTTGTGGTAGATTCCACTCGCATTTATGGGAAAGTACAGCACCTTATTCTTATTTTTTCTCTTTTTTAAAAGTAATCAGCAAAATGAAAAGGCATAGAAGCGTCAATTTGTTGTTGATGTTGGTATTACTGGTGGCGGTAGGTCAGATGGCGCAAACCATTTATATCCCCGCGATTGCTGATATGGCGCGTGAACTGAACGTTCGCGAAGGAGCGGTGCAAAGCGTAATGGCCGCCTACCTGCTGACCTACGGCCTGTCACAACTGTTTTACGGCCCACTTTCCGATCGCGTTGGCCGCCGTCCGGTGATCCTCACCGGAATGTCTATTTTTATGCTGGCCACGCTGGTCGCGATTACCACCCACAGCCTGACGGTACTGATTATCGCCAGTGCAATCCAGGGCATGGGCACAGGCGTCGGCGGTGTAATGGCGCGAACCTTACCGCGCGATCTGTACGAAGGTACGCAGTTGCGCCACGCGAATAGTTTGTTAAACATGGGGATTCTGGTGAGTCCGCTGCTGGCCCCGCTGATTGGCGGCATGCTGGATACCTTGTGGAACTGGCGCGCCTGTTACATCTTCCTGCTGGTTCTGTGCGCGGGCGTCACGTTTAGCATGGCGCGCTGGATGCCGGAAACGCGTCCTGCGGGCGCACCGCGTCCACGCCTTATCGCCAGCTATAAAACGCTGTTTGGTAACAGTTCTTTCACCTGTTACGTGCTGATGCTGATCGGCGGCCTGGCGGGCGTTGCGGTCTTCGAGGCCTGCTCCGGGGTATTGTTGGGCGCAAGGCTCGGTTTAAGCAGCATGGTGGTCAGTATCCTGTTTATTCTGCCCATCCCGGCGGCATTTTTCGGCGCCTGGTTCGCCGGTCGCCCGAATAAGCGTTTCTCGACGCTGATGTGGCAGTCGGTTATCTGCTGTCTGGTAGCCGGTTTAATGATGTGGATCCCGGGTCTGTTTGACGTGATGAACGTCTGGACGCTGCTGATTCCCGCCGCACTATTTTTCTTCGGTGCCGGGATGCTGTTTCCGCTGGCAACCAGTGGCGCAATGGAGCCTTTCCCATTCCTGGCAGGCACTGCCGGTGCGCTGGTTGGGGGATTACAGAATATTGGTTCCGGCGTGCTGGCGTGGTTTTCTGCAATGCTGCCGCAGACCGGGCAAGCCAGTCTGGGCCTGCTGATGACCCTTATGGGACTGTTGATTTTTGTTTGCTGGCTTCCGCTGGCGTCACGCGTGTCGCATCAGGGGCAGGCGGTTTAAGCGTATGATGGCCCGGCTTATCGCCGGGCTTTTCGCATTCAGGCACGATCATCGTCGTCAGTAACGGTACCAGCGCCGGACGCCAGGCGCCTTCCTCGCCATCATAAAACTGCGTATCCGCATTGATAGCATAGGGAATTTTCGCTTTTTTCAGTTCGCACGCCATAAATTGGGCAAACGCCATTTGCGAGGCAGAAGGCGCGTTCCTGATGGTTTCTCCTGGCGACCAGCCTCCCACCCAACTGACATGACCCGTTTTCTGCTGCCAGTGAATGGCGGTATTGATACGGGCGCGAATAGCGGCCTTTTCTGCCGCTGTGCCTGAGGTCCACGGATATTTACCGTTATTTTTCAGCGGCCCCCACGGAAAAATATGCCATTGAGCCAGCACGGTATTCTGACTTTGCGGCGGCAGTTTCAGGTCAGGCAAATCTTCCGGCGCGGCGCGTAGTCGCGGCGCGATAAAAATCATCCGCTGCGGGTCGATGGCATGGACAGTACGAATGGTTTTGTCATACACCCGATTGAGCGACACCTGATTATGGTTGAGCTTATCAGAGGGTTCGTATATCAGGTCGAAACCCAGCAACGGCGAGCTTTGACCAAAGTAATGCGCCACCGCCACCCACCAGTTAACCACCTCTTTTTCGTTACCGGTACTGGGATCTTTTTTATATTCGTCAGCCTGATAGGCAATTATCGGGATCACGCCATACTGCTCGCAGGCTTCCACCAGCTTGCGCAGATGTATAAGCCGCGCCTCCGTGGGCTCTCCCGCCACGCGAATACGCACGTGGGTTAACCCTTTAGCCCTGTAATCCCGCACCACCAGCGGATCGAATTCACGGATACCCCGATCGGTGCGCGCCCAGTCTACGTCCATCCCAACGCCAAGCTGCTGCGCATACTGCGCCGCGGTCAGCACAGGTTGCGCGGCACACACGGTGGCGCTGGCTAACAGTAAAAGGGAAACAATCGGCTTTAACACGGTCGTCCTTACGCAAATCATCAGGAGTGATATCACGTATTTAGCATGCTTTTTCACTTTGCGTGTAGCGAGAAAGCGTAAAAAATATTCGCGACCCGCTTATTTAACCTGTTCCTGAAGCCAGCGAATAAACGCCTCGATTTTCGGCCACTGTCTGCCAGGCAGGGTGGTAATGTAGTAGTGCTGATGGCATTTCAGCGCCATATCGCCAAAAGGCGCAACCAGCTCTCCGCTGTCGAGGCGTTTTTGCACCAGCCGCTTTCGGCCCATCGCCACGCCGATATGATTCATCGCCGCAATCACCGCCAAATCAGAACGATCGAAACCAATTCCCGACGATGTCGGCAGATTCACCGAAAAATGCTGCGCCCAACTGTGCCATTCATCGGTCCCGGAGTCGTTACTCCACGCCTGTCTGTCATGCAGCAACGTACAGTGCGGTAAATTCACCAGCGAACCGGTAAGGTCATGGCGGCGAGCGTAGTCCGGGCTGCATACCGGCAGGATCTCTTCATCCATCAGGAAGTGGTGCGTGAGCTGCGCGGAGGGCGCGTCGTCAAAATAGATGGCCAGATCGACCCCGGCACGCTGCAGATTGACGTTGTCGTTCCCGGTCAGCATGGTCAGCGAAATCGACGGATAGCGACGGGTAAAGTCGCCGAGCGCCGGAACCAGCCAGCACTGAGCGATAGAAGGCCGTGAGTACACGGTGAGCGTCCCGGACAACTCCTGATTTTTAATATCAAGGATTTCCTGATTCAGCGTATCCAGCGATGATTTCAGCGCCCAGAACACCCGCTTGCCCTCGTGGGTGAGTTCCACTTTACGATGCGAACGAACAAACAGCTGAATACCCAGCTCATCTTCCAGCTGATTAATGCGATGGCTGACAGCGCTGGGGCTTAATGACAGCTCATCTGCCGCCAGCGCAAACGACTGGTGCCGGGCCGCCACTTCAAAGGTATACAGCTTTGACAACTGCCAGCCGTTGAGTAGCCGATTTCTGACCTCGCGTAAGGGATCCATGTTTACCTCCTGTCCTCCTGATTCATTCGCCGGAGTGTAAAAAAGTTCGCTGCAAAAATCAGCACAAAGATGAATCAAGGTGAACCATATCGCATAAACAAAGCGTAATTAGACGTAAATCACCTACTTGATGCAATCTGGCTCATGTGAAAGGGGATTTATATCGTTTGTCAGACTATGCCTTATTTTTGTCCAATAACCCTATATTAATCACAGGGCAAGGTGAGTTATGCACTCTCAAATCTGGGTTGTGAGCACGCTGCTGATAAGCATCGTGTTAATCGTTTTGACCATCGTGAAGTTCAAATTCCACCCGTTTCTGGCGCTGCTGTTAGCCAGCTTCTTCGTGGGTACGATGATGGGTATGGGGCCGCTGGATATGGTCAATGCCATTGAGAGTGGCATCGGCGGTACGCTAGGCTTCCTCGCCGCGGTTATCGGCCTTGGGACCATTCTTGGCAAAATGATGGAAGTGTCCGGCGCGGCCGAACGTATCGGCCTGACGCTACAGCGCTGTCGCTGGCTTTCCGCTGACGTCATTATGGTACTGGTCGGGCTGATTTGCGGGATCACGCTGTTTGTTGAAGTCGGCGTAGTGCTGTTGATTCCTCTGGCCTTTTCAATTGCCAAAAAAACCAATACCTCGTTACTGAAGCTGGCGATTCCGTTATGTACAGCGCTGATGGCGGTACACTGCGTCGTGCCGCCGCATCCAGCCGCCCTGTTCGTGGCGAACAAGCTGGGCGCGGACATTGGCACCGTGATTGTCTACGGCTTACTGGTGGGCTTAATGGCCTCGCTGATCGGCGGTCCGCTGTATCTGAAATTCCTCGGTAACCGTCTGCCGTTTAAACCGGTTCCGGCTGAGTTTTCCGACCTCAAGGTGCGCGACGAAAGTACGCTGCCATCGCTGGGCGCTACGCTGTTTACCGTACTGCTGCCGATTGGCCTGATGCTGGTAAAAACCGTCGCTGAGCTGAACATGGCGAAAGGCAGCACGGTTTATACGCTGTTGGAGTTTATTGGTAACCCGATCACCGCGATGTTTATTGCTGTTTTCGTGGCCTATTACATTCTCGGCCTGCGTCAGCACATTGGCATGGGTGCGCTGCTGACCCACACCGAAAACGGTTTTGGCTCCATTGCTAACATTTTGCTGATTATCGGCGCAGGCGGCGCATTCAACGCTATCCTCAAGAGCAGTGGACTGGCGGATACCCTCGCGCTGATCCTCTCGAACATGCATATGCACCCGATTCTGCTGGCTTGGCTGGTGGCGTTAATCCTGCATGCTGCGGTGGGCTCTGCCACGGTGGCGATGATGGGTGCGACGGCAATCGTGGCCCCGATGCTGCCGCTCTACCCCAACGTTAGCCCGGAGATCATCGCCATTGCCATCGGTTCCGGCGCGATTGGCTGCACGATCGTCACCGATTCCCTCTTCTGGCTGGTGAAGCAGTACTGCGGCGCCACCCTAAATGAGACGTTCAAATATTATACGACCGCGACATTTATCGCGTCCGTTATTGCACTGGTTTGCACATTCCTGCTTTCCTTTATTATCTAAGCGCAAAGAGACTGACTATGGAAAACATTCAAACACTTATCGCCCAGCATCCTTTAGTGGAAGATCTGGTCGCTCTCAAGGAGACGACCTGGTTTAACCCTGGCACTACCTCTCTTGCGGAAGGTTTACCGTATGTTGGCCTGACAGAGCACGATGTTCAGGATGCCCACGCTCGTCTGACGCGCTTCGCGCCGTATCTGGCGCAGGCATTCCCGGAAACCGCAGCCACCGGCGGCATTATCGAATCTGAACTGGCCGCGATCCCAGCGATGCAAAAGCGGCTGGAAAAAGAGTATGGGCAGCGCATCAACGGCGAAATTCTGCTGAAGAAAGACAGCCATCTACCGATTTCCGGCTCAATTAAAGCGCGTGGCGGTATTTATGAAGTGCTAACCCACGCGGAAAAACTGGCGCTGGATGCCGGTCTGCTGACCACGCAAGACGATTACAGCATTCTGCTTTCGCCTGAGTTTAAACAGTTCTTCAGTCAGTACAGCATCGCCGTAGGCTCCACTGGCAACCTTGGGATGTCGATCGGCATTATGAGCGCCCGTATCGGTTTTAAGGTGACGGTTCATATGTCTGCCGACGCTCGCGCATGGAAAAAAGCCAAACTGCGCAGCCACGGCGTGACGGTCGTGGAGTATGAAGAAGATTATGGCGTGGCGGTTGAGCAGGGCCGTAAGGCGGCACAATCCGATCCGAACTGTTTCTTTATCGATGATGAAAATTCCCGCACGTTGTTTTTAGGTTATGCGGTAGCCGGCGAGCGTCTGAAGGCGCAGTTCGCGCAGCAGGGGCGCGTGGTGGATGCCGACCATCCGCTGTTTGTTTACCTGCCGTGCGGCGTCGGCGGTGGGCCTGGCGGGGTGGCGTTTGGCCTGAAGCTGGCATTCGGCGATAACGTGCACTGCTTCTTCGCAGAACCTACCCATTCACCGTGCATGCTGCTGGGGATTTATACCGGGCTGCACGATACAATTTCTGTGCAG
This sequence comes from Citrobacter sp. 21OH12SH02A-Citro, assembly GCF_027919895.1. Classification (NCBI taxonomy): domain Bacteria; kingdom Pseudomonadati; phylum Pseudomonadota; class Gammaproteobacteria; order Enterobacterales; family Enterobacteriaceae; genus Citrobacter; species Citrobacter sp. 21OH12SH02A-Citro. The sequence continues at coordinate 45,022 of NZ_CP114801.1, read as the reverse complement.
GACATTGGCATCGATAACCTGACAGCGGCAGATGGGCTGGCGGTGGGCCGCGCGTCCGGCTTTGTTGGCCGGGCAATGGAACGTCTGCTCGACGGTCTGTACACCCTGGACGATCAGACTATGTACGACATGCTGGGCTGGCTGGCGCAGGAAGAAGGCATTCGCCTTGAGCCGTCGGCGCTGGCCGGGATGGCCGGTCCGCAGCACGTTTGCGCTTCTGCTGACTATCAGCAAATGCACGGCTTCAGCGCGGAGCAGCTCAATAACGCCACCCACCTGGTGTGGGCGACCGGCGGCGGCATGGTGCCGGAAGCCGAAATGGCGCAGTATCTGGCCAAAGGACGTTAAACGCCGCTGAAATTAACGCAGCATCGCCATCAGTTCCATCGGTGAGCGATGTTGCTTCAGAAGGTCACGCATCACACGCATATGCGGCGCGGTATGATTGAAGAAAGCGCTGTATCCGCCGCAAATCGCACTCTTTCCACTGCTGTCGCGATGCTTTGGGCAATCACCATGGCAAAAGCGTAATAGCGAACACGCCTGGCATTCCGCGCTCAGCGTGGTTCTCTTGGACTGACCAAACGCCGCTGCCCTCGGGCTGGCGTTGAGCTCACTCAACGACGTGCGATGAATATTACCCAGGCGAAAATCAGGGTGAACATAGTGATCGCACTGATACAAATCGCCATTCGCTTCCAGAGCAAAAGCATGTCCGCAGGTGGAGCTTAGCGAACACATCTGCGCCGGGTGTCCGCACCATACGCCCAGAGTTGAATCAAATAACTGGACGAATACGCGGCCAATATCTTCTCTGACCCAGATATCAAAGACGGAATTCAGGAAGGTTCCCCACGCCTGAGGCGGGACGGATTCGGCGGTAAGCTCGCCTTCGTCATCATATTCAACCAGCGGAATGAACTGCAAAAAAGGTGTGCCAAGCTGGCGAAGGTAGCGATACATCAACTCAGGTTGCTGGCTGTTCAGAGAATTAACCACTACCAGCAGATTGAACTCCACCTGATGCTTACGGAGCCTGGCAATGGCGTCCACCACCTTATGGTGAGTCGGTTTTCCGCTGCGGTTAACACGATAAGCATCGTGCAACTCGGCGGGGCCATCCAACGAAATCCCCACCAGCCAGCCGTTATCGTGCAAAAACTGACACCATTCGTCGTTGAGCAAAATCCCGTTGGTCTGGAACGCGTTATGGATTTTCTTCCCTTCCCCGTACTGTTTTTGCAACGTCACTACGCGGCGAAAAAAGTCGATGCCACAGAGGGTTGGCTCTCCGCCCTGCCAAGCGAACATCACGTCAGCCCCCGGCTGTGCGGTGATATGCTGACGAATAAACGTCTCTAAGGTGGCGTCATCCATTTCGGGTTGAGTGGGTTTATCGATGTAAAAACAGTAACGACAATCCAGGTTACAACGAGAGCTGGCTGGTTTGGCCATGACCTGACATCCTGTCATGCTAAATTCCCGATAAACGCAATAAGTTGGCGGACATGCGTTACAGCAAACAGTATTGCGAGGGATAACACCGCGAGGGAGATCATAAATTTGTCACGCACCGCGCGAGATTCAGAAAAATCGCTATGCGTAACATCCATCAGATTACGGCTGCGGGTATAGCGCCACAGAACGATCGCCACCAGCGCCAGCACCACAATTGAAACCCAAAACAGGAAGCCCGCCTGATGCCAGTTGTGCTTCAGCGCCAATGCCATTAGCGCGCCATAACCCAGAAGCGTACGAAACCAGGCCAGCGATGTTCGCTCCGGTTGTAACCCCGGATCGGCGATACGTCGCGACTTACGGCTATCCGGCATACAGCACCAGTCCCATGACAATCACCGCGACAATAAACAAAATCAGACTGATGATTAACAGGCTATGGGTATAGGGCAAATCCTCTTTCAGGCGCATCGCCCTCTCATTACGCAGCCAGCGCAGGTAGCCATAAATCGCCAGACCACCGGCAAACAGGCATAGCAACAGCGCCAAAAGCTCACGAATTACTGGCGTGGCAAAATCCGGAGCCAGTTGGTCGAGACCAACCCCCGCCGCCAGAAATCCCAGCGCGGTACGGATCCACGCCAGAAAGGTACGCTCATTTGCCAGTGAGAAGCGGTAATCCGGGGCTTCTCCAAGGCGGGAAATTTTCATCAGGACTCCTTTTTACTTTCACAGTTCAGCTACAACGCTGCTCACTTTCAGAATTGCGAACATGGTATTGCTGATACTCTTTATGCCATCCAGCACAAGGAGGTCTGATGGACATATTATCGCAAAACAAATGTAGCTCATTGGGAATGCTTTTTGGCGCCATTGCGTTGATCCTTGGAATTTTTCATTTTTCTTTCGGCCCTTTTTCCGCCCCGCCTCCTACGCTTGAAAGCGTGGTATCAGAGAAGGTATCAGCCATTAAAAAAGGTATTCTTGCTGGACTGAAAGGCGAACAAGCGTCTACCGCAGTGGAAAAACCAGCAACAGATATCGATAAGATACTGGATAACAGCGGCATTGCTCTTGCCGTCATCGCGCTGGTATGTGCATTTATTGGCGGCATGCGCAAAGAAAATCGTTGGGGTATTTGTGGTGCGATGTGCTTTGGTGGCGGAACGCTCGCCTTTCACGCCCTGCTTTTTGGTATTGGAATTATCTGCGCCATCATCCTGCTTATTCTGATCTTCTCCTTTCTCGGCAACGTTTCACCGGTTTAGTTTGCATGCCAGATGGCGACGTTCATCTTACCCGGCCTACAGGTGATGCAGGCCGGATACTCGCTCTTTAACCCATCCCCCAAAAAATCACCGCCAGCAGTTGCGGCGTGATAATTCGCAGGAACATCACCAGCGGATAAACGGTCGCATACGACAGCGCCGCTGCCCCGCTGGTGGCATGCAGGTTGTTAGCAAATGCCAGTGCAGGCGGATCGGTCATTGAGCCAGCCAGCATGCCGCACAGCGTGAGGTAGTTCATTTTGACGAAAATCCTCGCCAGCAGCCCCACGGTAATCAGCGGAATCGCGGTGATGAAAATACCGTAACCCACCCAGCTCAGGCCATCCCCCTGCGTCAGGGTATGAACAAAATCACCGCCTGACTTCAGACCAACCACTGCGAGAAACAGCACGATACCCAACTCTCGCAGCGCCAGGTTAGCGCTGGGGGGCATAAACCAATACAACTTACCGATGCTGCCAATACGCCCCAGGATCAACGCCATAATCAGCGGCCCACCGGCCAACCCCAGTTTAAGCGCCACCGGGAACCCCGGAATGAATAGCGGGATTGAACCCAGCAGAACACCCAGCCCGATCCCGATAAATACCGGCAGCATCTGCACCTGCTGCAGTTTTTGCTGGGCGTTACCCACCACATTGGCAACAGCATCAATCGAGGAAGGTCGACCGACCAGATTGAGGATGTCGCCAAACTGCAGACTGGCGTCGCTGCTGGCTACCAGCTCAACCCCCGCACGGTTCAGACGGGAGATAACCACGTCGTAACGTTCTTTGAAATGCAGGTCGCGGATTCGTTTCCCCAGCACCTGTTCGTTGGTCACCACCACGCGCTCAACGCGTAAATCGGTACCTCGCGTCGACAGCGATGTGTCCACCTCCTGCCCAATCACCACCTGCGCGTTGTGCAGATCTGCAGGCTGACCAACCAGGTGTAGCAGGTCGCCCATCTGGATAATCGTCCCCGGCGACGGCACCATCAATGTTTCTTCACGTTTCAAACGTGAGCAGATGATTTTGTCGCTGTTCAGGATTGGGACATCCTGAATAGCCATATTGTTGAGGTTCGGGTTTTCCACACGGATATTCATCGTCTGAATCAGCGCGTGTCCGTTGGTCAGCGTGGATTCATGCTGATGGGCTTCGGCATCGACGTTAACGCGAAAAATAAGGCGCATCAGCCACATAGTGAGCAAAATACCGCAGATACCAAAAGGATAAGCCATGGCATAGCTCATCCCCATCTGATCCACCACATCAACAGGAGTACCCAGATCGCGCAGAATCTGCTGCCCCGCGCCTAACGCCGGAGTATTGGTGACCGCACCGGAAAAAATGCCCAGCACCACGGGAAGGGGAATGGCAAAAATCTTATGCAGGATCGCGGTGACCAGGCCACCCATGATAACAATCAGCACGGCAAACAGATTCAGCCGTAGGCCCGAAACGCGCAGTGACGCAAAAAAGCCCGGCCCCACCTGAATACCGATGGTGTAGACGAAAAGAATCAGGCCAAATTCCTGAATAAAATGCAGCATGTCGCCGCTCAGGGTCATCCCTGCCTGATCGACAAAATGCCCGACAATAATACCGCCGAACAGCACGCCTCCGATGCCAAAACCAACACCACGTATTTTTATGTTGCCGATCCATAATCCGACAACTGCCACCATTGCCAGAACGCTGACCGTCAATGCTATATCACTCATTTTCCTGTTCCCTGTGAATAACATTTTATTTAACGAAGATTATGACTGAACCGTTCAGGCATGAATGCAGAGTGGCGCACATTATCATGCTACAGAGCGCCCAGGAGCGCTTAAGAAGGGCGTTCTTTACTGTTTTTCTTAACGTCGATTTGAAATTGCTGAATGCTTTTTTCTGGCAATGGCAGCGCTTCCGGCATCCTGCCCTCCCAGATCATAGTTTCATGTGGGCTGACGCACAAAAAAGCCCCGTCATTTCTGGCGGGGCAAAGGCATGGAGCTATTTAACTGTCTAATGCGGGACGTTCGCTGATGGCGATACGTTGTGGAGCGATGGTTTCAGGTTCATTCCGGGTCAAATCGATATGCAGCAAGCCGTTAGTGAAGCTTGCGCCGGAGACTTCCATATTTTCAGCCAGCGTAAAGCTCAGGCTGAACGGCTGAGTGACCAGCCCCTGATGCAACCATTTGGTCTCTTTTTCCGGCTGCTGCGGCGTACCTTTCACGGTCAGGCGCGTGCCTTCCAGTTGAATATCCAGATCTTCCTGGCGGAAACCGGCTAACGCAAGGGTAATGCGGTAGTGGTTATCATCGCTCTTTTCGATGTTATAAGGCGGGAAGCTCTGGCTTTCGCCCGTGTTTTGCAAGGCATTGGCCAGTTTGTCAAAACCGATCCATTGACGCAGCAGTGGGGATAAATCGTAGTTACGCATAATAATCTCCTTCTAAGAAGCGAGTAAGTACCTTTTGGCTCCCTGACGGCAAGCCGATTGCTTAGCAGGGCCGCCTGAAGCGGCCCACAGAATTAGTTGATTTCGATGCGGCGCGGCTTATTCGCCTCGGGAATCACGCGTTCGAGATCGATATACAGCAGACCATTCACCAGGTTCGCGCCGCGAACATGAATGTTCTCCGCTAACTGGAACTTACGTTCGAAGTTGCGCTCGGCAATCCCCTGATACAGGTAAGTACGTTCTTTTTGATCGTCCGCATGGGCACCTTTCACCACCAGCAGATTGTCCTGGGCAGTAATTTCCAGTTCGCTTTCAGCAAAACCAGCAACGGCAATCGCAATTCGGTAATGGTTTTCGTCTACCAGCTCAACGTTATACGGAGGGTAGCCGCCATTGCTCTGGCCCTGATTGTTTTCCAGCAGGTTAAACAGGCGATCAAAACCAATAGCAGAACGGTACAGCGGGGATAAATCAAAGTTACGCATAATCAATAGCTCCTGAAATCAGCGAGAATAATAGACCTTCCATCATGGACAGGTCAGGTAGCCAGGACACCCATCAGGCATGCCCTTCATTTGTCTACACTCTAAAAATGGGTCTTAATACAAACTTTTCAAGCGTATTCATCTGACTTTTTTTGCAGTTTGTTGTCTATTGCATACACTGGTGGGAGCAGTTGTTATCGTTAAATCGCGATAGCCGCCACAGTGTGACGAAATGGTGATGTTATTTTCGCAACGGATCGCTTTAACTCACCATGCAAACACAATAAATACAGATGAAAAAAATGATGATAAAAAAAATGTTGGTAACACTGACAATGTGCAGCGGGATGGTGTTTGTGAGCGGCTGTTCCAGCATTATGTCGCATACCGGAGGCAAAGAAGGGACGTATCCTGGCACGCGCGCCAGCGCCACAATGATTAGCGAAAGTGATACAAACTGGGGAACCAAGTCACTGGCGATTCTGGATATGCCGTTTACCGCAGTACTGGATACAGTATTACTTCCGTGGGATCTCTTTCGCAAAGATAACTCGGTGAGATCCCGTGTAGAAAAAAGCGAGGAGAGAACGCAGGCCGCGAACGCCGTTATCCCTCCGGCTGAAATGCCTGCTCCTTAAGTTAACGCCCAGTCTCTGTTACCCACAGCTGGCGGAAACCCTCGACGTCTTCCATCCACGCAACCTGTCGACCATCAGGAGAGAAGATGATCGCATCGCCCGATAGTGGGTTGCCGTGACGGTCCGTTAGAAAATCAACCTCTCCCGTCTGAGCATCACAACAAGCAATTTTGTTATCCAGTACAAACCCCAGCCATTTCCCTGACGGATGCCAGTTGAATGCTGACTGAATATCCGTGGCGCAGCGGGTAAGCTGACGCGGTTCTCCTCCTTGTGGGGAAATCAGCCACAGTTGCACAATGCCGACGTCATCACGCATTAAAAATGCAATCTCAGATGCCTTTGGATTACTGCGCACCCAATGGCGCGGCTGATTTACCAGACCGGGAAAGGCGCGCGCATGAGTAAACGTCAGGCGGCGTTGATTAATACCGAATGGCGGCGCAGGCATTGTCGCCTCAGTGCCCTCCAGCGGAGCGTCGCCCGGCTGTTTCCAGCCGCTTTCATCCTGTGGTAAATCAACAATAAATAACTCCGGCACTTTCTCGCCCGTGACTGATAACGTATCACCGATAAACGCCAGTTTGTTTTCCCCTACCCAGCCCTCTTCATAGGCGCGGTTAATCTCATCGCTACCCGGTTTAGGCGTGGGTGTCGTCTGGGTTACCAGCACGCACCAATGGCTCCCGCTGTACTCACGGGGATGCTGCGCGGAGACCGTCACCGGACCATAGGGCGCAGCCACACCGACATTGCGTAGATCCAGCGCCGGTGAGCGCTCATGCAACACATGGTCGTTATAGGTGAAACTGACAAACTCGCCGCTCGGGCTAAATACATGCACATGGCTACCACCGCGCAGCGCACCCGGCGTATATGGGGCGGTAATATCCATCGCATCCAGATTCTCCACTTTTGCCTGCGTAGCTATCACCCCACGCCGATGATGGAAGTCGTAATGCCATGTTTCATCAGGATTTTCAGGCCCATGAATAAACACATATTTTTCCAACTTTGGATGAACGGTCACCACGCCAACGTGCGATCCCTGCATGGCCCGATAAATCACCTCCAGCTCGCCAGTATGAATATTGACGCGCTCAATTGTGTCGCCGGTAAAGGAGGCACCGGAAGGGCGCACATCAAAAACCAGCCACTGGCTGTCCGGTGTCCAGGTATTGATATTGGTAAGCTGATGATTACGCGGCGTAAAGGTGATTTGCTTCATGGAATGCCCTGATACAAGACGATTTCAGCAATCATACTTCACAAGCACTTCACTTTCAGGCTTTAGCGTATCGCCATCTTCATTTTTGCGGACAGAAAGATGGAACATTTTGACGTAGCAATTATCGGATTAGGCCCGGCAGGCGCAGCGCTGGCGCGGCAGTTGAGTGGAAAAATGCGCGTGATCGCGTTGGATAAAAAACACCAGTGTGGCAACGAAGGTTTCACCAAACCCTGCGGCGGTCTGTTGGCCCCGGATGCTCAGCGTTCGTTTATCCGCGACGGGATAACCTTACCCGTTGATGTCATCGCTAACCCACAGATATTTAGCGTTAAAACGGTTGATGTTGCAGCCTCTTTGACTCGAAACTACCAGCGCAGCTACATTAATATCAACCGCCATGCTTTTGATTTATGGCTTAAATCTCTCATTCCTGATGATGTACAGGTGTACCACGACAGCCTGTGTCGGAAAATCTGGCGCGAGGGCGATAAATGGCATGTCATCTTCCGCGCCGACGGTTGGGAGCAGCAGATCACCACGCGTTATCTGGTGGGAGCCGACGGCGCAAACTCACTGGTACGCCGTCATCTCTATCCCCGGCACCAGATCCGTAAATATGTTGCTATTCAACAATGGTTTGCGGAAAAACATCCCGTCCCGTTCTATTCCTGCATTTTTGATAACGACGCAACCGACTGTTATTCCTGGAGTATCAGCAAAGATGGCTATTTTATCTTTGGCGGTGCTTACCCGATGAAGGACGGCCAGGCGCGCTTTGACGCGCTGAAAGCGAAGATGGAAGCGTTCCAATTTCAGTTCGGCAAACCGGTGAAAAGTGAAAAATGTACGGTGCTGTTTCCTTCACGCTGGAAAGACTTCGTCTGTGGCAAGGACAACGCATTTTTGATTGGCGAAGCGGCCGGTTTTATCAGCGCCAGCTCACTGGAGGGGATTAGCTATGCGCTGGACAGCGCGGAGGCACTCAAATCTGTATTGTTGCGGGATGCACCAGATATGAATCACGCTTACCGCAAAGCCACCCGCAAGTTACGTCTCAAACTGTTTGGCAAAATCCTGAAAAGTCGGGCCCTGACGTCAGCGTTTTCCCGCAAATGGATAATGCGCAGCGGCGTGGCGCATATTCCTCAAGGTGACCACTCAGTATCACAACTAATTGCTGAAACAGGGCAAATGCGCCAAGGCATTTGCCCATAACATCTTATTTCAGCGCAAACTTCTCAATGGCATATGCGACGCCATCTTCAAGGTTAGATTTCGTCACAAAGTTGGCGATTTCTTTGACTGACCCAATAGCGTTGTCCATGGCAACGCCCACGCCTGCGTATTCAATCATCGCGATGTCGTTTTCCTGATCGCCAATCGCCATCACCTCTTCAGCTTTTATACCCAACGCATCGGCCAGCGATTTCACGCCAGTCCCTTTATTGACGCGTTTATCGAGGATTTCGAGGAAATACGGTGCACTTTTCAGCACGGTGTACTTCTCTTTTACTTCCGCAGGTATGCGCGAGATAGCTTTATCGAGGATCTCCGGCTCGTCAATCATCATCACTTTCAGGAACTGGGTTGCGGGATCCATTTTCTCGGCTTCACAGAACACCAGCGGAATCGTCGCAACAAACGATTCATGTACCGTGTAGTAACTGATATCACGGTTCGCGGTATACAGGGTGTTGCGATCGAGAGCGTGGAAATGCGAGCCAACGTCCCGGGAGAGCTGCTCCAGATAACGATAATCATCATAGCTCAACGCGGTTTGCGCGACAGTACTGCCATCCCCTGCTTTCTGCACTAGCGCGCCATTGTAGGTAATGCAGTAGTCACCGGGTTCTTCCATATGCAATTCTTTCAGATAGCTGTGGACGCCGGCATACGGGCGCCCCGTGGTCAGCACCACATTTACGCCACGCGCGCGCGCTGCGGCAATCGCCGTTTTGACCGCGGGTGAAATGGTGTGATCGGGCAGCAGAAGTGTGCCATCCATGTCGATAGCAATAAGTTTGATAGCCATGAGTTCCCCGGATTAAATGAGTCCGTCCTCATGCTAACGCGATTCCGCTCAAAAAACAGCTACGAAAAGGGGGATAGAAAGGGGAATCGAGATTCCCCTTTTGCAGGACGGTTGTAGACCTGGGTGCAAGTTAGATATCGATGTTCGCCGCTTTCAGGGCGTTTTCTTCGATAAACGCGCGACGCGGTTCAACGGCATCGCCCATCAGCGTAGTGAAGAGCTGGTCGGCGGCAATCGCATCCTTCACGGTAACGCGCAGCATACGACGGCTTTCCGGATCCATGGTGGTTTCCCACAGCTGATCCGGGTTCATCTCGCCCAGACCTTTATAACGCTGGATAGCGAGGCCGCGACGTGACTCTTTCTGCAGCCATTCCAGCGCCTGCTCAAAGCTGGCAACCGGCTGGCGGCGCTCGCCACGTTCGATAAACGCATCGTCTTCGATCAGCCCGCGCAGCTTCTCACCGAGCGTACAAATACGACGGTATTCGCCACCGGTCACAAACTCGTGATCCAGAATATAGTCGGTATCCACACCGTGAGTACGGACGCGCACAATCGGCTCAAACAGGTTCTGCTCTGCGTTGTGGTGGATATCAAACTTCCACAGGCTGCCGTGCTGTTCTTTTTCGTTCAGCTCGGTAATCAACGAATTAACCCAGCGGGTAACGGTCTGCTCGTTCGCCAAATCAGCTTCCGGCAGCGTCGGTTGATAAACCAGTTCTTTCAGAAGCGCTTTCGGGAAACGACGTTCCATACGGCCAATCATTTTCTGCGTCGCGTTGTATTCAGAAACCAGTTTTTCTAACGACTCACCTGAAAGAGCAGGTGCGCTGGCATTAGTGTGTAGCGTTGCGCCATCCAGAGCGATAGAAATTTGGTACTGATCCATCGCTTCGTCATCTTTAATGTACTGTTCCTGCTTGCCTTTTTTCACTTTGTACAGCGGTGGCTGTGCAATGTAAACGTGGCCGCGTTCCACGATTTCCGGCATCTGACGATAGAAGAAGGTCAACAGCAGCGTACGAATATGCGAGCCGTCGACGTCCGCATCGGTCATGATGATGATGCTGTGATAACGCAGTTTGTCCGGGTTGTACTCGTCACGACCGATACCACAGCCGAGCGCGGTGATCAGCGTCGCCACTTCCTGAGAAGAGAGCATTTTATCAAAGCGCGCTTTCTCGACGTTGAGGATTTTACCCTTCAGCGGCAGAATCGCCTGGTTTTTACGGTTACGGCCCTGCTTCGCAGAACCGCCTGCGGAGTCCCCTTCCACAAGGTACAGTTCGGACAGCGCCGGGTCGCGTTCCTGACAGTCCGCCAGCTTGCCCGGCAGGCCCGCTAAGTCCAGCGCGCCTTTACGACGGGTCATTTCACGCGCGCGACGTGCCGCTTCACGGGCACGTGCAGCATCGATAATTTTGCCCACGACGATTTTCGCGTCAGACGGGTTTTCCAGCAGGTATTCGCTCAGCAGTTCGTTCATCTGCTGTTCTACCGCCGATTTCACCTCAGAGGAGACCAGCTTGTCTTTGGTCTGTGAGGAGAATTTCGGATCTGGTACTTTCACGGAAACAACGGCAATCAAGCCTTCACGGGCATCGTCACCGGTGGCGCTGACTTTGGCTTTTTTGCTGTAGCCTTCTTTGTCCATGTAGGCGTTCAGGGTACGGGTCATCGCCGCACGGAAGCCTGCAAGGTGAGTACCGCCGTCACGCTGCGGAATGTTGTTGGTGAAGCAGTAAATGTTTTCCTGGAAACCATCGTTCCACTGCAGCGCAACTTCAACGCCGATACCGTCTTTTTCGGTGGAGAAGTAGAAGATATTCGGGTGAATCGGCGTTTTGTTTTTGTTGAGGTATTCAACAAACGCCTTGATGCCGCCTTCGTAGTGGAAATGGTCTTCTTTACCATCGCGCTTGTCGCGCAGACGAATAGAGACGCCGGAGTTCAGGAACGACAGCTCGCGCAGACGCTTAGCCAGAATCTCGTATTCAAACTCAACGACGTTGGTAAAGGTTTCGTGGCTTGGCCAGAAACGTACCTGAGTACCCGTCGCTTCTGTTTCGCCGGTTACCGCCAGCGGCGCCTGCGGCACACCGTGCACGTAAGTTTGCTGATGCACTTTACCTTCGCGGCGAATCACCAGCTCCAGTTTCTGTGACAGGGCGTTTACTACGGACACACCTACGCCGTGCAGACCACCGGAAACTTTATAGGAGTTATCATCGAATTTACCGCCTGCGTGCAGAACGGTCATGATAACTTCCGCCGCCGAAACGCCCTCTTCCGGGTGGATACCGGTTGGGATACCACGGCCATCATCGGTAACGGACACGGAGTTGTCAGCGTGAATCGTTACAACGATATCTTTACAGTGACCCGCGAGCGCTTCGTCGATAGCGTTATCTACCACCTCGAATACCATGTGGTGCAGACCGGTGCCGTCATCCGTGTCGCCGATATACATACCCGGGCGCTTACGCACCGCATCCAGTCCTTTCAGGACTTTGATACTGGAGGAGTCATAAGAATTCGACATCAACGTTTCTCGCTCATTTAAACTTGGGTTAATCCGTTATTTTACCCTTTTCCACGGTGAACATCTTCGAATTTTTGTCCGACATGTCCAGAACGTGTTCAGCGCTGATTGCGCTGACAAAGACCTGAGATTGCGTCGCTTTTAAGCGGCTGGCTAACAGCCCACGACGGGCATCATCAAGTTCAGAGGCAAAATCATCTATCAGGTAGAGACACCGCCGCCCACTTTCGCGGGTGAGGAACTCCCCTTGCGCCAGACGTAAGGCGCACATCAGCAGCTTTAGCTGCCCACGCGACAACGTGTCTTCCACCGGCGCACCGTCAGCGCGAATGCGAAAATCCGCTTTGTGCGGACCGTGCGCGGTGTAGGTCAACATGCGATCGCGTTCAAAACTGCGTTCCAGCACTTCGGCATAATCGGTCTCTTTCTCCCAGCCGCGCTGGAATGAGAAGGAGAGAGAAAATTCGGGTAGAAACTGCTGACAGGTATCCGCCATATCCTGCGCGATACCGGCGCTGTACTCCGCGCGCCAGGTGCTGATTTGTTCCGCCAGCGGGATCAGTTCTTTATCCCACGGACGCAGTTGCTCATAACGACTCACCTGGCGCAGGGCTGCGTTGCGCTGCTTGAGCAGTCGCTTCAGATTGCTCCAGGCGGTGAAAAATCCGGCTTCATTGTGAAAGCATCCCCAGTCAAGGAATGCTCTTCTGTATTTGGGGCCGCCATTGAGTAAAGTAAACCCCTCTGGCGTGATCAGCTGCATCGGCATCAGGTGCGCCAGTTCCGCGACCTTGTGCCCGTCAGTGCCGTCAATGCGCACTTTGCTGTCGCCCAGTTTGTCTTTCGTCAGGCCAATCGATGTCTCACGCTCTTCCCCCTGCAAACGCCCGTGTAAAACAAACGACTCCTGCTCGTGGCGAATTACGCGGCCAATCTGCAAACTGCGAAACGCCCGACCGTGGCCGAGCGTATAGATGGCTTCCAGCACGCTGGTTTTGCCACTGCCGTTCGCGCCAACCAGGAAGTTAAAGCCAGGGGATAAAGCGAGATCCGCGCTTTCGATATTGCGAAAGTCGCGGATCAACAGACGGGTGAGCGACATTACAGTCTCATTGGCATAACAACATAAGCCGCGCTCTGGCTGGCAGCATCTTCAATCTGTACGCTCGATACGGAATCGGTCAGCAGAATACGAACGTTCTCGCACTTCAGCGCGTTCAGTACGTCCAGTACGTAGCTAACGTTAAAACCGATTTCCAGTTCAGTGCCAGGATAGGAGACATCCAGAATTTCTTCCGCTTCTTCCTGCTCCGGGTTGTTGGCGGTGATTTTCAGCTGGTTTTCACTGACATACAGACGCACGCCGCGGAATTTCTCGTTAGAGAGGATCGCCGCACGAGCAAATGCCTGTTTGAGGATATCGCAACCGGCTTCCAGATGTTTGTCCGGATTCTTCGGCAATACGCGGCGATAATCCGGGAAACGGCCATCAACCAGCTTGGAGGTAAAGATGAAGTCACCCACGTGCGCACGAATGTTGTTGCTGCCAATCTGCACGCGCAGCGGGTTGTCGCCGCCGTCGAGCATACGCATCAGTTCAATTACGCCTTTACGCGGAACGATCACCGAATGGCTGGGTAACTGCTGACCGACAGGCATTGAACAGACCGCCAGGCGGTGACCGTCGGTCGCCACGGTACGCAGCTCTTCCCCTTCGGTTTCAAACAGCATGCCGTTTAAGTAGTAACGCACGTCCTGATGCGCCATCGAAAACTGCGTGGCTTCAATCAGGCGCTTCATCGTGGCCTGCGGCAAAGTGAATTCGACTTCGCTCTGCCAGTCGTCCAGATTCGGGAAGTCAGCGGCAGGCAGCGTAGACAGGGAGAAACGGCTGCGGCCAGACCGCACCAGCATGCGATCGCCTTCCAGTTGAACGGCAATTTCCGCGCCTTCCGGCAACCCACGGCAAATATCGAAGAATTTACGCGCCGGAACGGTGGTCGCACCAGGTTCATGAGGCTGGATCAGCGCCACGCGCGCCACCATCTCCATTTCGAGATCGGTACCGGTCAGAGAAAGCGCACCGTCAGCAACCTGCAGCAGCAGATTTCCGAGAATAGGCAGTGTAGGACGTCCACCCAGCGGGCCGCTGACCTGCTGAAGCGGTTTTAATAAATGTTCACGTTCAACGGTAAATTTCATAGCGTCACGAAGATAATGTTCTGATTAAATTGGAGAAATCTTCTTTAATATCATGGCTTTCTTCACGCAACTGCTCAATCTTGCGACAGGCATGAAGCACGGTAGTATGGTCACGCCCACCAAACGCGTCGCCAATTTCCGGCAGACTGTGGTTAGTGAGCTCTTTTGCCAGCGCCATCGCCATCTGGCGCGGACGAGCTACCGAGCGAGATCGACGCTTAGAAAGCAGATCCGCAATTTTGATTTTGTAATACTCCGCCACCGTCTTCTGAATATTGTCGATGGTGACCAGCTTTTCCTGCAAAGCCAGCAGATCGCGCAACGCTTCGCGCACGAAATCGATGGTAATCGCCCGGCCGGTAAAATTAGCGTTGGCGATCACACGGTTCAGTGCGCCTTCCAGCTCACGTACGTTAGAGCGTAGACGCTTGGCAATAAAGAACGCCACTTCACCCGGCAGACGAATGTCGTTTTCGTCGGCTTTTTTCATCAGGATCGCGACGCGCGTTTCCAGCTCAGGCGGCTCGATCGCAACAGTCAGTCCCCAGCCGAAGCGGGATTTCAGACGATCTTCAACGCCGTTGATCTCTTTCGGATAGCGATCCGAAGTCAGGATGATCTGCTGATTGCCTTCCAGCAGGGCGTTAAAGGTGTGGAAAAACTCTTCCTGCGATCGTTCTTTATTCGCGAAGAATTGGATATCGTCAATCAGCAGCGCATCCACGGAACGGTAGTAGCGTTTAAACTCTTCGATCGCGTTGTTTTGCAGGGCCTTAACCATGTCCTGCACAAAACGTTCGGAGTGCATATACACCACTTTCGCGTTTGGCTTACGCGCCATAATACCGTTACCGACAGCGTGCAGAAGGTGGGTTTTACCCAGACCCGTACCGCCATAAAGGAATAACGGATTGTAGGCGCCGCCAGGATTGTCCGCCACCTGCCGTGCCGCCGCGCGCGCCAGTTGGTTAGATTTACCTTCAACGAAGTTATCAAACGTGTGTTTGACGTTGACGTTAGAACGATAGGTAGGTTCTGCCGGTGCCGGGACGTTATCCCAGCCTGAGCGCGCCGCCGGAGCGGCACGTTGCGGTTGCACTTGCTGAGCCACGTAAGCGGGCGCAACAACGTTGTTCACCGGCGTTTTCAGCGTTTGCGTGACGGGTTTAGTACCGACTTCAAAGCGCAGCTGCGGGGCATCCGCACCACAGAAGTTATTGAGTAATCCATTAATATTATTAAGGTATTTATCCCTTACCCAATCAAGCACGAAACGGTTTGGCGCATACAAAGCCAGCGTGTTATCGCTCAGTTCCGCCTGCAACGGGCGTATCCACATACTGAACTCTGTGGCTGGTAACTCATCCTGCAATCGGGCAAGACACTGCTGCCAAAGCGAAAGTGACACGGCGGACTCCACTCGAACAAAAGTCGATAAATGACAAAGGCTGAAACATTCATGATTGTTGACGCACATCGACAAGACCCTATGCAAAGGGTGACGTGCGAATTGCTATCTGCAATTTTTACCCGATCAGGATCCATTGAAACGATCAGGACCGCGGATCATAGCGTAAACTGAGAAAGAGATCTTCTGTTTCTCACAGATTCTTCCCGATTTATCCACAGGATGATCCAGAATCGGCTAAGTGTAAACGATCCTGGAGAAGTGCTGCAGGTTTTAGCGCGCATATTGAAAAAATTAATGAGTAAAGATGCTTTACTGCTTAAACGATCTAATAAAGATCCCGAGCGATCCTTGCGCTTTATCCGCCAGCCCGTATAATTCTTACCCCCAGCGAGTAACGGTCGCCTTACGGCGTCAACGCTGCCTGTTTTATACGCGAAACCATGCGGAAAAAAGCGGGAAATAAGGAAAGAGAATTGACTCCGGAGTGTACAATTATTACAATCCGGCCTCTTTAATCACCCACACTGTGGCGTAAGTCGTTCGAAATTCGTTCGGGTATACGCAAAAGTCAGTGAATTTATTCAAGTTTAGGTAGAAATCGCCATGAAACGCACTTTTCAACCGTCTGTACTGAAGCGCAACCGTTCTCACGGCTTCCGTGCTCGTATGGCTAATAAAAATGGTCGTCAGGTTCTGGCACGTCGTCGTGCTAAAGGCCGTTCTCGTCTGACCGTTTCTAAGTAATAAAAGCTAGCCCCTGAGTGGTTAAGCTCGCATTTCCCAGGGAGTTACGTTTGTTAACTCCCACTCATTTCACATTCGTCTTCCAGCAGCCACAACGGGCTGGCACGCCGCAAATCACCATCCTCGGCCGCCTGAATTCGCTGGGGCATCCCCGTATCGGTCTTACCGTCGCCAAGAAAAACGTTAAACGCGCGCATGAACGCAATCGGATTAAACGTCTGACACGTGAAAGCTTTCGTTTACGTCAGCACGAACTTCCAGCAATGGATTTCGTGGTGGTGGCGAAAAAAGGGGTTGCTGACCTCGATAACCGTGCTCTCTCGGAAGCGTTGGAAAAATTATGGCGTCGCCATTGTCGCCTGGCTCGCGGGTCCTGATAGCCCTTATTCGGGTCTATCAACGCCTGATCAGTCCGCTGCTTGGGCCGCATTGCCGTTTCACTCCAACCTGCTCGAGCTACGGAATTGAGGCATTGCGCAGGTTTGGAGTGATAAAAGGCAGTTGGTTGACGGTGAAACGCGTATTAAAATGCCACCCTTTACACCCTGGTGGTGACGATCCCGTCCCGCCCGGACCATTTGATACCAGAGAACACTAACGATGGATTCGCAACGCAATCTTTTAGTCATCGCTTTGCTGTTCGTGTCTTTCATGATCTGGCAAGCCTGGGAGCAGGATAAAAACCCGCAACCTCAGGCCCAACAGACCACGCAGACAACGACCACCGCAGCGGGTAGCGCCGCAGACCAGGGCGTACCGGCCAGTGGCCAGGGGAAACTGATTACGGTTAAAACTGACGTGCTTGATCTGACCATCAACACCCGTGGTGGTGATGTGGAACAGGCTTCACTGCCAGCTTACCCGAAAGAACTCGGTTCTACCGAACCGTTCCAGTTACTGGAAACCACGCCACAGTTCATCTACCAGGCACAGAGTGGCCTGACAGGTCGTGACGGCCCGGATAACCCGGCTAACGGCCCGCGTCCGCTGTACAACGTAGAAAAAGACGCGTTTGTACTGGCTGACGGTCAGAACGAACTGCAGATCCCGATGACCTATACTGACGCAGCGGGTAACACATTCACTAAAACGTTTGTACTCAAGCGCGGTGAATATGCTGTCAACGTTAACTACAGCGTGCAGAACGCCGGCGAAAAACCGCTGGAAGTCTCCACCTTTGGTCAGCTGAAGCAATCCATCAATCTGCCATCTCATCGCGACACCGGTAGCAGCAACTTTGCGCTGCATACCTTCCGTGGCGCGGCGTACTCCACGCCGGATGAGAAGTATGAGAAATACAAATTCGACACCATTGCTGAAAACGAAAACCTGAACGTCAATGCTAAAGACGGCTGGGTCGCAATGCTGCAACAGTATTTCGCAACGGCATGGGTTCCGCGTAACGACGGCACCAACAACTTCTATACCGCTAACCTGGGTAACGGCATTGCCGCTATCGGCTATAAATCACAGCCGGTACTGGTTCAGCCTGGCCAGACTGGCGCGATGACCAGCACCCTGTGGGTCGGCCCGGAAATTCAGGATAAAATGGCGGCAGTTGCACCGCACCTGGATCTGACCGTGGATTACGGCTGGTTGTGGTTCATCTCTCAGCCGCTGTTCAAACTGCTGAAGTGGATCCATAGCTTCCTGGGTAACTGGGGCTTCTCCATCATCGTTATCACCTTTATCGTTCGTGGCATCATGTACCCGCTGACCAAAGCGCAGTACACCTCCATGGCGAAGATGCGTATGCTGCAGCCGAAGATTCAGGCTATGCGTGAGCGTCTGGGCGATGACAAACAGCGTCAGAGCCAGGAAATGATGGCCCTGTACAAAGCTGAGAAGGTTAACCCGCTGGGCGGCTGCTTCCCGCTGATCATCCAGATGCCAATCTTCCTGGCGTTGTACTACATGCTGATGGGCTCCATTGAACTGCGTCATGCGCCGTTCGCTCTGTGGATCCATGACCTGTCTGCACAGGACCCGTACTACATCCTGCCGATCCTGATGGGCGTGACGATGTTCTTCATTCAGAAGATGTCTCCGACCACCGTGACCGACCCGATGCAGCAGAAGATCATGACCTTTATGCCGGTCATCTTCACCGTGTTCTTCCTGTGGTTCCCGTCAGGTCTGGTGCTGTACTATATCGTCAGCAACCTGGTAACCATTATTCAGCAGCAGCTGATTTACCGTGGTCTGGAGAAACGTGGCCTGCATAGCCGCGAGAAGAAAAACTCCTGATACTAGTCGCAGGGGCGTTGGCTGAATTTGCTTGCCGCCTTCCTGCACTTGAATTATTTCGAGTATTCACGGTAAAGTTAATGCCAGAGAAGGCGGTCATTAGACCGCCTTTTTTACATTTACAAGAGAGCTATCATGAACCATAACGACACCATCGTCGCTCAGGCCACCCCACCGGGACGTGGTGGCGTGGGTATCCTGCGCATCTCCGGCCTGAAGGCGCGCGAGGTTGCAGAAACCGTACTGGGGAAACTACCAAAACCGCGCTATGCCGACTATCTGCCGTTTAAAGACGCGGATGGCAGCACGCTGGATCAAGGAATTGCCCTGTGGTTCCCCGGTCCGAACTCCTTTACCGGTGAAGATGTTTTAGAGCTTCAGGGCCACGGCGGTCCGGTGATTCTCGATCTGCTGCTTAAACGTATTCTGATCATTCCCGGGCTGCGCATTGCCAGACCGGGTGAATTCTCCGAGCGTGCGTTTCTCAATGATAAGCTTGATCTGGCCCAGGCAGAGGCAATTGCCGACCTGATCGATGCCAGCTCAGAGCAAGCCGCTCGCTCGGCGCTGAACTCGTTGCAGGGCGCATTTTCTGCACGGGTAAATCATCTTGTGGAAGCGCTCACTCACCTGCGCATCTACGTGGAAGCGGCGATCGACTTTCCGGATGAGGAAATCGACTTCCTGTCTGATGGCAAGATTGAAGCGCAGCTCAACAACGTTATCAGCGATCTCGATGCCGTTCGTGCCGAAGCGCGTCAGGGCAGCCTGCTGCGCGAAGGGATGAAGGTAGTCATTGCCGGTCGCCCAAATGCCGGGAAATCAAGCCTACTGAACGCGCTGGCAGGTCGTGAGGCGGCCATTGTGACCGACATTGCGGGTACGACTCGCGACGTACTGCGTGAGCATATTCATATCGACGGTATGCCGCTGCACATCATTGACACTGCCGGTCTGCGCGATGCCAGCGATGAAGTTGAACGCATTGGTATCGAACGCGCGTGGCAGGAAATTGAACAGGCCGACCGCGTTCTGTTTATGGTTGATGGCACCACCACCGACGCCGTGGACCCGGCTGACATCTGGCCAGACTTTATTGCCCGCCTGCCAGCCAAACTGCCGATTACCGTGGTGCGTAACAAAGCGGATATTACCGGTGAGACGCTGGGCCTTAGCGAAGTAAATGGCCACTCACTGGTTCGCCTATCCGCGCGTACCGGTGAAGGCGTTGACGTGCTGCGTAACCATCTCAAACAGAGCATGGGCTTTGAAACCAATATGGAAGGCGGCTTCCTGGCGCGCCGTCGTCACCTGCAGGCTCTGGCAGAAGCGGCGGAGCATCTCGAGCAGGGTAAAGCCCAACTGCTCGGAGCATGGGCCGGAGAATTGCTGGCAGAGGAACTACGTCTGGCGCAGCAGAACCTCAGTGAGATCACCGGGGAATTTACCTCCGACGATCTGCTGGGAAGGATTTTCTCCAGCTTCTGTATTGGCAAGTAACGTTGTGTTGCCCGGTGGTGCGATGCCTACCGGGCCTACAGTACCCGTAAGTCGGATAAAGCAAAGCGGCTATCCGGCTACAAGTAATTTCCCATATGGAAATCACTGTTGTCCAAATGGCAACTCGTGCAGTTGACTCTCTGCCCGTATGCTTAGCGCCACATTCCTCATGAGGTCGCTATGACACGCTTTCTAATCTGCAGTTTCGCCCTGGTGTTACTCTATCCCGCGGGTATTGATATGTATCTGGTGGGGCTGCCCCGTATTGCTGCCGATTTACAGGCCAGCGAGGCGCAACTGCATATCGCGTTTTCGGTTTATCTGGCGGGAATGGCGACGGCGATGCTGTTTGCCGGGAAAATTGCCGACCAGTCAGGACGCAAACCCGTCGCTATTGTCGGCGCCCTCATCTTTATTTTCGCCTCTGCGCTGTGTTCATTCGCCGAAAGCGGTACGCCGTTTCTCACAGGCCGCTTTATTCAGGGCGTAGGAGCAGGCTGCTGCTATGTGGTGGCTTTCGCCATCCTGCGCGATACGCTCGACGATCGCCGCCGGGCGAAGGTACTGTCGCTGTTGAACGGTATCACCTGTATCGTGCCGGTACTGGCGCCGGTGATGGGGCATCTGATTATGCTCAAATATCCGTGGCAGAGCCTGTTCTACACGATGATCGGTATGGGGGTGGCCGTTTGCCTGCTGTCAGTGTTTATCCTGCGAGAATCGCGCCCAGCGACGCTCCAGGCATCTGCAGAGAAGAACCACCTATCTGAATCGCTGGTGAACCGTTTTTTCTTAAGCCGCCTGGCCATCACCACTCTCAGCGTGTCGGTGATCCTGACCTTCGTGAATACTTCGCCGGTGCTGTTGATGGAAGTGATGGGCTTTGACCGTGGTGAGTACGCCACCACGATGGCCATGACCGCAGGCATCAGTATGGCGGTCTCGTTCTCTACGCCATTCGCCCTGAGCGTGTTTAAACCTCGCGTTCTGATGCTGACCTCACAAGTGCTATTTCTGTCTGCCGGCGTGGTGTTAACCCTTGCCAGTACGCACATGATGACGCTGTTTGGGCTGACCTTAATCTGTGCCGGGTTCTCGGTCGGCTTCGGTGTCGCGATGAGCCAGGCGCTGGGACCTTTCTCGCTGCGTGCGGGCGTTGCCAGCTCGGCGTTAGGTATTGCGCAGGTTTGCGGTTCCTCGCTGTGGATATGGCTGGCTGCGGTGCTCGGTCTTGATGCGCTGAATATGCTGATCGGGATTCTGATTGGCTGTAGCATAGTGAGTATCATGCTGATTATCACAGTTGCACCTAACCGGTCCACGCCAACTCATGAAGAAATCCCTCAGCAGTCTCGATCTTAATTTATTGCTCTGCCTGCAGCTGTTGATGCAGGAACGCAGTGTTACCAAAACAGCCAAACGGATGAACGTCACGCCGTCGGCAGTCAGCAAGTCGCTGTCTAAACTGCGGGCCTGGTTTGACGATCCACTGTTTGTAAACACCCCGCTGGGGCTAACGCCCACACCGCTGATGGTCAGCATGGAACAGAATCTGGCAGAGTGGATGCAGATGAGCAACCAGTTGCTGGATAAGCCACACCATGAAGCGCCGCGCGGGCTGAAGTTTGATCTGGTGGCCGAAACGCCGCTGGTGATGATCATGTTTAACGCGCTCTCCCGACAGATCTATCAGCGTTATCCCCAGGCGACGATCAAAATACGCAACTGGGACTATGATTCGCTGGATGCAATTATTCGCGGCGAGGTGGATATCGGCTTTACTGGCCGGGAAAGCCATCCGCGTTCGCGTGAACTGTTGAGTTTGCTGCCGTTGTCGATCGACCATGAAGTGCTGTTTTCCGATCTCCCCTGCGTCTGGCTACGTGAAGATCATCCGGCATTGCAGGAAGAGTGGAATCTGGACACATTTCTGCGCTATCCGCACATCAGCATTAGCTGGGAGCAAAGCGATACCTGGGCGCTGGATGAAGTCCTGCAAGAGATGGGGCGCGCGCGCAATATTGCGTTATGTCTGCCCGGTTTTGAGCAGTCGCTGTTTATGGCCGCCCAGCCGGATCACGCGCTGATAGCCACAGCTCCGGTTTATTGCCAGCGTTATAACCAACTCCACCAGCTTCCGCTCGTGGCGCGTCCTATGCCTTTTGATGCCGCGCAGCTGGAAAAAATGCGCGTACCGTTCACCCTTCTTTGGCACAAACGTAACAGTCATAATCCTAAGATCGTCTGGTTGAAAGACACCATCAAGGCGCTTTATCGCGATATGTCCTGACGTTGCACCGCCACTTTGTTGCTAAATCGACTATTCTGGCAACAGAAATGTAAATATCGCGTAATGTATTCTATTTCAGCTTACTTTTTGGGCAGCAAAGCCTGCCTGGATGCCGCGTAAATGTTACTCTGGTAATTATCACGGACCATTAATCACGGAGCGAAAAATGGCGACACATTTTGCCAGAGGGATTCTTACGGAGGGACACCTGGTTTCAGCTCGCCTCCCTTCTCCATGTCATATCGAAGCAAGAGATCTCCCCGCTCATCGCCGAACACGTTTCCTGGCTTCCCGAAGTTTACTCGCTGAACTAATGTTTATGCTTTACGGCACCAGTACGCTGCCCGAGATTGTTACTCAGGCCAAAGGTAAGCCCGTTTTTCGCGATAAGAACCTGCCGGGATTTTCGATTTCTTATGCCGGGAATATCGTTGGCGTTGCGCTAACAACTGAAGGAACGTGCGGGCTGGATATGGAACTGCAGCGAGCTACCCGCAGCTTTCACCATCCGCATTCAACGGAAACATGGCGCTTCTCCAGCAACGAAAATCTGTGGATCAATAACCAAAACGACCCCAACGAAGCACGCGCGCAGCTCATTACGTTGCGCCAGAGCGTACTCAAACTCACCGGCGATGTAAGCAATGATGATCCGCACGAACTCCAGCTTTTACCCGGCGCAGGACGTCTGAAATGTGCCCATGTTGCGCAGGTTGAAGCCATTTGCGATGCGGAAGATGTTCTGGTGTGGTCGGTTGCGGTTACGCCAACCATTGAAAAACTCAAGGTTTGGGAGTTTGATGGTAAACAGGACTGGAAAAGTTTGCCTGATATCCAGACCCGCGCCAATGAGCCTACGGGTCGTCTGATCCGGTTCTCTCAATTATGCGCAGCGAAGAGCCATACGCTTTGATTTAACCTTTATGATGAAACAGGAGTCACCATGTCAGAAACATTGAATGTTGTTACGTTACTGGGAAGTCTGCGCAAAGGTTCGTTTAATGGAATGGTTGCCCGTACGCTGCCCAAGATTGCTCCAGCAGGAATGGAAGTCAACGCGTTGCCATCAATTGGTGATATCCCACTGTACGATGCCGACCTCCAGCAGGAAGAAGGTTTTCCGGCAAGCGTAGAAGCGCTGGCAGAGCAAATCAGGAAGGCTGACGGTGTCGTCATCGTGACACCGGAATATAACTATTCCGTGCCTGGCGGACTGAAGAACGCCATCGACTGGCTGTCCCGCCTGCCGGATCAGCCATTATCGGGTAAGCCGGTGCTGATCCAGACCAGCTCCATGGGCGCCATTGGCGGCGCGCGCTGCCAGTACCATCTGCGTCAGATCCTGGTGTTCCTCGACGCCATGGTAATGAATAAACCGGAATTTATGGGCGGCGTGATTCAGAACAAAGTGGACCCGCAGACAGGTGAAGTGATCGACCAAAGTACGCTGGACCATCTAACCGGCCAACTGACCGCATTTGGCGACTACATCCAGCGTGTGAAAGCCTAAAAGAAAAAGCCCGCTGGCTGCAATGCCTGGCGGGCCGTATCCGGTTATCAAATTTGCCTGATGGCGCTGCGCTTATCAGGTCTACACGCCTCGCGCAGCACCGTCTCAGCGGCAATTAATGCGCGTCGATAAACACAATCTTCAACACAAACAGCAGTGCGACAACGATGACGCATGGGCTGAGATCGCGGAAACGTCCGGTACCGATTTTCATCACACAGTAGGAAATAAAGCCCAGCGCGATACCTTCGGTAATCGAGAAGCTAAACGGCATCATCACGGCGGTAATAAACGCCGGAACGGCTTCAGTCAGGTCATCCCACTTCACGCGCGACAGGCTTGATGTCATCAGGACGCCAACGTAAATCAGCGCACCAGCGGCCGCATATCCCGGTACCATTCCCGCCAGCGGCGACAGGAAGATAACCAGCAGGAACAACAGGCCAACAACTACCGCGGTCAGGCCAGTACGTCCACCGACAGAAACCCCGGAAGAAGACTCGATATACGCGGTAACGGAAGAAGTACCGATAAACGCACCAGCAACCGATGACACGCTATCCACATACAGCGCCTGCTTCATACGCGGAAACTTACCCTTCGCATCCGCCAGACCTGCTTTATCCGTGACGCCAATTAGCGTACCGGAGGAGTCGAACAGGTTGACCAGCATGAACGAGAAAATTACGCCCGCAAGACCAATGTTAAACGAACCAGCCAGATCAACATGCCCGATAACGGACATTACGCTCGGCGGCGCGGAGACGATCCCGTTGTAATGGACATCGCCCAGCATCCAACCCAGCAGCGTGGTCACAATGATAGAGATCAGTACCGCCGCATGGATGTTACGTGAAGCCAGAATCGCGATGATAAAGAAACCCAGAATACCGAGCAGTACGCTGTGGGACGTCAGGTTGCCAATAGACACCAGGGTGTCTTGGTTGGCGACGATAACACCAGCGTTTTTCAGCCCCATCATGCCGATGAACAGACCAATACCGCTGGTGATCCCCACGCGCAAGCTAACCGGGATGTTGGCAATCATCCAGTAACGTACGCGGAAAATCGTCAGTAGCAGCAGACCTACCGCGCCCCAGAAGATTGCGCCCATACCGATCTGCCATGACAGGCCCATCGCGCCAACGACCACGAAGGCGAAGAACGCATTCAGACCCATAGCAGGCGCAAGTGCGACCGGCAGGTTGGCAAACAGGCCCATCAGGATGCTACCAAATGCAGCAATCAGGCAGGTGGTCACAAAGACGGCGCTGGTATCCATGCCAGCCACGCCAAGAATTTGCGGGTTAACAAAAACGATATACACCATCGTCAGGAAGGTGGTTAAACCGGCGATCACTTCGGTCCGTGCCGTCGTGCCATGTTCGCGCAGTTTGAACACGCGTTCCAGCATCCCCTGGCCAGAAGCCTGGGTTGTGTGTTGTTGACTCATTATCAATTTCCGAACAAGGAGGGAAAATTCGTCGCTATCCTATACCAAAATGCGACAATAGGGTTGGGTTATGAGCAACTTTTTTCATTGATTTTGCTTATACGGCAACGATTGCGTCGCCCAATAATGCATTACGAAAACGTTAAACTTGTTAAAACGGAAATGACATGTCCCAGATAGAAGCCGTATTTTTTGACTGTGACGGTACCCTTGTCGACAGTGAAGTGATTTGTTCTCGCGCGTATGTCAGCATGTTCCAGGCGTTCGGCATTACGCTCGATCTTGAAGAAACTTTTAAACGCTTCAAGGGGGTAAAGCTGTACGAGATCATCGACATTATCAACGAAGAGCACGGTGTCGAACTGGCAAAAGCCGAATTAGAACCGGTTTACCGGGCAGAGGTCGCACGTCTGTTCGATACGGAACTGGAGGTGATTGCCGGAGCCAATGCGCTGCTGGACAGCATGACCGTCCCTATGAGCGTGGTATCTAACGGTCCGGTCAGCAAAATGCAGCACTCGCTGGGTAAGCTGGGTATGTTGCACCATTTCCCTGATTTGCTGTTCAGCGGCTACGATATTCAACGCTGGAAACCCGATCCGGCCCTGATGTTCCATGCGGCGAAAGCGATGGATGTTAACGTTGAGAACTGCATTCTGGTTGATGACTCCAGCGCAGGTGCCCAGGCGGGGATTGCTGCAGGGATGGAAGTGTTTTACTTCTGCGCCGATCCGCATAACAAACCAATCGATCATCCAAAAGTGACGACGTTTACCGATCTGGCGCAGTTGCCAGCGTTATGGAAGGCGCGGGGTTGGAATATTACGCGATAACTGAAAGGCCGGATGGCGCTAACGCTGATCCGGCCTGCATGTCTCGTAGAGCGGGTAAGCGTTAGCGCCACCCGCCACAAACATCACTCTTTCGGATCTTTGCCCGCCAGCAGCTTATCCAGCTCATCACCGCCCACGTGACGGAAGTCTTGTCCCTTCACGAAGTAGAAGATGTATTCGCAGATATTCTGGCAACGGTCACCGATACGCTCGATGGAGCGCGCGCAGAACAGCGCGGTCAGCACGCTTGGAATGGTACGCGGATCTTCCATCATGTAGGTCATCAGCTGACGCACGATACCTTCATACTCCTGGTCGACTTTCTTATCTTCGCGATAAATACGTACCGCTTCGTCAAGATCCATACGCGCAAACGCATCCAGCACGTCATGCAGCATTTGTACGGTGTGGCGACCCAGTGATTCCAGGCTTACCAGCAGCGGCTGATGTTGTTGAGAAAATTTCTCCAGCGCGGTGCGGCAAATTTTATCCGCAACGTCGCCAATACGTTCCAGCTCAGCGATCGTTTTGATAATCGCCATCACCAGACGCAAGTCACTGGCGGTCGGCTGACGCTTGGCAATGATACGCACGCAGGCCTCGTCGATCGCCACTTCCATCATATTGACGTTCTTATCGCCTTCAATGACGCGCTTCGCCAGCTCACTGTCCTGATTGTGCATGGCGGTAATCGCATCAGAAAGCTGCTGCTCGACCATGCCGCCCATGGTCATCACCTGGGTACGGATGCTTTCCAGCTCTGCATTGAACTGGCCGGAAATATGTTTATTAAGGTTAAGATTATCCACAACAAGCTCCTGAATCAGCCGTAACGACCGGTGATGTAGTCTTCAGTTTGTTTCTTCGCGGGCTTGGTGAACAGATCGTCCGTGTTACTGAACTCAATCAACTCGCCCAGGTACATAAATGCCGTGTGATCGGAACAACGCGCAGCCTGCTGCATGTTGTGGGTAACGATAACGACGGTGTAATCCTCTTTCAGCTCAGTGATCAGCTCTTCGATACGCCCGGTAGAAATAGGGTCGAGCGCTGAACACGGCTCATCAAGCAGAAGCACTTCCGGGCGAATGGCGATCCCACGCGCAATACACAGACGCTGCTGCTGACCACCGGAGAGAGAGTACCCGCTCTGGTGTAATTTATCTTTGGTTTCGTTCCACAGCGCGGCCTTGGTCAATGCCCACTGCACACGCTCGTCCATATCCGCACGAGAGAGTTTCTCAAACAGACGCACGCCAAAAGCGATGTTGTCGTAGATGGACATCGGGAACGGCGTCGGCTTCTGGAATACCATGCCCACTTTGGCACGCAGCAGAGCGATATCCTGAGTGTTGGTGAGAATATTGTCGCCATCCAGCAGGATTTCGCCTTCCGCACGCTGTTCCGGGTACAGTTCAAACATTTTATTGAACGTACGCAGCAACGTCGATTTACCACAGCCTGACGGCCCGATAAACGCCGTTACCTGGTTTTTGGCAATATCCAGGTTGATGTTCTTCAGGGCATGGAACTTGCCATAGTAGAAGTTCAAATCACGAACCTGAATCTTACCTGGGGCAGTATCAACCATACTCATTTCTATCTTTTCCTCATCATGCCTGATGGCGCGCAGCTTTCAGGCCTACAAATGTCTTCAATCGTAGGCCGGATAAGGCGTTTACGCCGCCATCCGGCACTTCGTCTTAACCGTGTTTCTTCTTCGCGAAAATGACGCGCGCCAGAATGTTCAGCAGCAGTACGCACAGGGTAATAATCAGTACCCCGGCCCAGGCCAGTTGCTGCCACTCAGCAAACGGGCTCATCGCAAACTTAAAGATAGTGACCGGCAGGTTGGCGATAGGCTGCATCATGTCGGTGCTCCAGAACTGATTGGAGAGCGACGTAAACAGCAGCGGAGCCGTTTCACCTGCGATACGTGCAATAGCCAGTAAAACGCCTGTAATGATGCCTGAGACAGAGGCCTTCAGGGTGATCGCAGAAATCATCTTCCATTTCGGCGTACCCAGCGCATAGGCGGCTTCACGCAGGCTATCCGGTACCAGCTTGAGCATGTTCTCCGTGGTACGAATAACAATGGGCACCTGCAGCAGCGCCAGCGCGATAACGCCCGCCCAGCCGGAGAAGTGCTCCATTTTTGCTACCACGATGGTGTAAACGAACAGACCGACCACGATTGATGGCGCAGAAAGCAGGATGTCATTGATAAAGCGGATCACCTCAGCCAGCCAGGACTTACGTCCGTACTCTGCCAGGTAGATGCCCGCCATAATACCAAGCGGTGTACCAAACACGGTCGCCCACAGAATTAACAGTCCGCTACCGGCCAGGGCATTCGCCAGACCACCACCAGCCGTATTCGGCGGAGGTGTCATTTCGGTGAACAGCGCCAGTGACATACCGTCAATACCGCGGGTGATCGTGGACATCAGGATCCAGATAAGCCAGAACAGACCAAATGCCATGGTCGCCATAGAGAGCGTCAGCGCGATGCGGTTCTTCAGACGACGACGCGCCTGCATTTTACGGCGGGATTCCGCAAGCGCAGCGGTGTTTTGCATTTCAAGCGTAGCCATTAGCGTGCCCCCTCGTTCTTCGCAAGGCGCATGATCATGAACTTAGACGCCGCCAGCACGATGAAGGTAATCACAAACAGAATCAGGCCCAGTTCCATCAACGCGGCAACGTGCAGTCCTGATTCCGCTTCGGCAAATTCATTCGCCAGCGCAGAAGTAATACTGTTGCCCGGCATGTACAGCGAGGCACTATCGAGCTGGTAGGTGTTACCGATGATGAACGTCACCGCCATGGTTTCACCCAGCGCGCGGCCCAGACCGAGCATCACGCCACCGATCACGCCGTTTTTGGTGAACGGCAGGACGATGCGCCAGATAACTTCCCAGGTAGTACAACCGATGCCGTAGGCTGACTCTTTCATCAGCACCGGCGTTTGTTCGAACACATCGCGCATAACCGCCGCAATGTACGGGATGATCATGATGGCAAGGATCACGCCAGCGGCCAGAATGCCGATACCAAATGCCGGACCCGCAAACAGCGCGCCAACAAACGGAATGTTGGAAAGGATGTTCCCGACCGGCTCCTGGAAGTAAGTCGCAAACAGCGGGGCAAAGATAAACAGGCCCCACATGCCGTACACGATACTCGGAATTGCCGCCAGCAATTCAATAGCGATACCCAGCGGGCGACGCAGCCAGCCAGGAGCAAGTTCAGTCAGGAATAAGGCTATGCCAAAACTCACCGGAACGGCGATCAGCAGTGCGATAAGCGAGGTGACCAGCGTACCGTAAATCGGTACTAATGCACCGTAGATATCGTTTGGCGCATCCCATTCTTTAGTCCACAGAAAGGAGAAGCCAAATTTCTGAATGCTTGGCCAGGAGGAGATAACCAGAGAGACAATAATGCCACCCAACATCAATAGCACAATCAGCGCAGCCAGTTTTACCAGCGCGCTGAATATCATGTCACCTTTTTTACCCGGTGGGTTCAAAGCAGGCTTGGTTGCAGCCATAAATCACTCTTTAAGTTTGGGCCAGGAAGCACGCATTTTATCGTGCTTCCCGGCTAACGTAATGCCATACCCTAAATAATTCGAGTTGCAGCAAGGCGGCAAGCTTGTGAATACCCAGTCACATAGATTCACTATGTGACTGGGGTGAACAAGCACAGCCAACACAACTGCGGCTCGAAGTATGACGGGTATTTAGTACAGCGCTTTACCGTTGCTGTCCTTCACGTTGGTCTTCCATGCAGCACGAATCTGCTCAACCACGCTGTCCGGCAGGCTGGCGTAATCCAGGTCATTAGCCTGTTTGCCGCCATTTTTGTACGCCCAATCGAAGAACTTCAGCACTTCAGCGCCCTGCTCAGGTTTCTTCTGCTCTTTATGCACCAGGATGAAGGTGGTGGAAGTGATCGGCCACGCATCGTCACCTTTCTGGTTAGTCAGATCCTGAGCGAAGGTTTTGCTCCAGTCAGCGCCTTTTGCAGCGTTGGCAAAGTTTTCTTCGGTCGGACTTACCGGTTTGCCATCAGCAGAGACCAGCTTGGTGTACGCCAGGTTGTTCTGCTTAGCGTAAGCGTACTCAACGTAGCCGATAGAACCCGGCAGACGCTGTACGAACGCAGCGATACCGTCGTTACCTTTACCGCCCAGACCGGTCGGCCAGTTAACGGTAGAGCCGGAACCAATTTTAGATTTCCACTCTTCGTTCACTTTCGCCAGGTAGCTGGTGAAAACGAAGGAAGTACCGGAACCGTCAGCACGACGCACAACGGCGATATTCTGAGAAGGCAGCTTCAGACCCGGGTTCAGTTTGGTGATGGCTTCATCATCCCACTTCTTAATTTTACCGAGGTAGATGTCGCCCAGCGTTTTACCGTCCAGCACCAGTTCGCCGGATTTCAGGCCAGGGATGTTCACCGCCAGCACCACACCACCGATAACAGTCGGGAACTGGAACAGGCCTTCTTGCGCCAGTTTCTCGTCAGACAACGGTGCGTCAGAGGCGCCGAAATCAACGGTATTGGCCGTAATTTGTTTTACACCACCGGAGGAGCCGATACCCTGGTAGTTTACTTTGCTACCGGTCTCTTTCTGATAGGTATCTGCCCATTTGGCATACACTGGCGCAGGGAAGGTTGCACCTGCACCTGTCAGGCTCGCTGCTGCAAACGCAGAAAACGCGCTCATGGATAAGGTCGCGGCGACAACAGTTGCGACAGTGGTACGCATAACTTTCATAATGTCTCCTGCACGGTTTTCGTAAATCGTTGTTTGAGTTGCTACTGTGAGCAAAATAGGACAAACAGGTGACAGTTAAATGTACGAAATATGACAGTTTTATGACAATGAAAAACTCGGGAAGTTTTTTATCTAAAAATACATTTAAAACAGTATGTTAATTACCATCATGACAATAACATTTCGCTGAAATTTTCTTTTTATGACACTGAAAACAGTAGTTGAAGATGACGGTTTGTCACATAAAACAGGCGGGATAATTGATTAAAAACAGAACAAGCTAAAAAAATGCCCCGCTTGCAGCAGGGCATTTTCAGTTCAGTTAAGTACGGATTACTCTACGGTAACCGACTTTGCCAGGTTACGCGGCTGGTCCACGTCGGTGCCTTTAATCAGCGCCACGTGATACGCCAGCAACTGCAGCGGAACGGTGTAGAAGATCGGTGCAATCACCTCTTCCACATGCGGCATCTCAATGATGTGCATGTTTTCGCTGCTGGTAAAGCCAGCATCCTGGTCCGCAAAGACGTACAACTGACCGCCACGAGCGCGAACTTCTTCAATGTTGGATTTCAGTTTTTCCAACAGTTCGTTGTTCGGTGCAACTACGATAACCGGCATATCGGCATCAATCAGCGCCAGCGGACCGTGTTTCAGTTCGCCTGCAGCATATGCTTCAGCGTGAATATAAGAGATCTCTTTCAGCTTCAGCGCGCCTTCCAGCGCAATCGGGTACTGATCGCCACGGCCCAGGAACAGCGCATGGTGTTTGTCTGAGAAACCTTCCGCCAGAGCGGCAATGCGTTTGTCCTGAGACAGCATCTGCTCAATACGGCTCGGCAGTGCCTGCAGACCGTGAACGATCTCCTGCTCAATAGACGCATCCAGGCCTTTCAGACGAGACAGTTTCGCCACCAGCATCAGCAGAACGGTCAGTTGGGTGGTAAATGCTTTCGTCGAGGCCACACCGATTTCGGTACCGGCATTGGTCATCATCGCCAGGTCGGATTCGCGCACCAGAGAAGATCCCGGTACGTTACAAATAGCCAGCGAGCCCAGATAGCCCAGCTCTTTAGATAAGCGCAGACCCGCCAGGGTATCCGCCGTTTCACCGGACTGGGAAAGGGTAATCATCAGGCTGTTACGACGCACGGCGGATTTGCGATAGCGGAACTCGGAAGCGATTTCGACATCACAAGGAATACCAGCCAGCGATTCAAACCAGTAGCGGGACACCATACCGGAGTTGTAGGACGTACCACAGGCGATAATCTGGATATGCTCAACCTGAGACAGCAACTCGTTGGCACGTGAACCCAGCTCGCTTAAATCCACTTCACCGTGACTAATGCGACCGGTCAGCGTATTTTTAATTGCGTTCGGCTGTTCGTAGATCTCTTTCTGCATGTAGTGGCGATAAATACCTTTTTCGCCCGCGTCATATTGCAGATTCGATTCGATATCCTGACGCTTCACTTGTGCGCCAGACTTGTCAAAAATAGAGACTGAACGACGGGTCACCTCCGCGATGTCACCTTCTTCCAGGAAGATAAAGCGACGGGTTACCGGCAGCAACGCCAGCTGATCGGAAGCGATAAAGTTTTCCCCCATCCCCAGACCAATCACCAGCGGGCTACCTGAACGGGCCGCCAGCAGCGTTTCCGGGTTACGGGTATCCATGATCACCGTGCCATAGGCACCGCGCAACTGTGGAATAGTACGCAGTACGGCTTCACGCAGCGTACCACCCTGTTCCAGTTCCCAATGCACCAGGTGAGCAATCACTTCGGTGTCGGTTTCAGAAACAAAGGTGTAACCACGGGTTTTCAGTAGTTCACGCAGAGGTTCATGGTTTTCAATGATGCCGTTATGCACCACAACAATGTGTTCAGAAACATGGGGATGCGCGTTCGCTTCTGAAGGTTCACCGTGTGTCGCCCAACGGGTATGAGCGATACCTGTACCACCATGCAGCGGATGTTCTTCCGCAGCAGCAGTCAGCATCTGCACTTTACCCAGACGACGCAGACGGGTCATGTTGCCTTCAGCATCGACAACGGCCAGACCAGCAGAGTCATAACCACGATATTCCAGACGACGTAAACCTTCGAGAAGGATTTCAGCTACATCACGCTGCGCGATAGCGCCAACAATTCCACACATATTTTTTGATTCCGAATTTAGGCATTTGCCTGTCGTTGTCGCTGACCTGTATTTGCCCTTTCCGGGCGCCCCGAGCCTTGTAGAGAGTGGGGTTATTTTTATGGTACTGCTTGTTGAGCGGAGGATTATGTTATCCCCTCATCTCTTGTCTGCCTGATGGCGCTTACGCTTATCAGGCCTACAGAACGTCACCGCACGTAGGCCGCCATCCGGCAAAAATCACTTACTTCTTCTTCACCGGACGCTGCCAGCCCTGTTTATGGACCTGAGGTACACGGCTTAATACCAGTTCGTTATCGGCGACATTACGCGTTACGGTGGTTCCGGCGGCAATCGTCGCACCTTTACCCACGGTGACAGGCGCCACCAACTGAGTATCAGAACCCACAAACACATCATCACCAATAATGGTTTTAAACTTATTGGCACCATCGTAGTTGCAGGTAATCGTACCCGCGCCGATATTCACGTTATCGCCGATTTCCGCATCGCCCAGATAGCTCAGATGACCGGCTTTAGAACCTTTACCCAGACGCGCTTTTTTCATTTCGACGAAGTTACCCACGTGCGCGCCTTCCTGCAGCTCAGCACCCGGGCGCAGACGCGCGAATGGACCGATGGTGCAAGCGGCTTCCAGATGGGCATCTTCCACCACACTGTATGGGCTAAGCTCACAACCTTCACCAATCACGCTGTTTTTGATGATACAGCCAGCACCAATTTTGACGCGATCCCCAACGGTTACGTTACCTTCAATGATAACGTTAGTATCAATTTCAACATCGCGCCCGTGAATAAGCGTACCGCGAAGATCAAAACGTGCAGGATCGCGCAGCATCACGCCCGCCAACAACAGTTTCTCTGCTTGCTCAGACTGATAAACACGCTCCAGACGGGATAACTGAAGACGGTTATTCACCCCTTCCGTTTCGCTAATACGTGCCGGATGTACCGCAGCAATTTCGCGTCCTTCCTGATACGCCATCGCAATGATATCGGTGATGTAGTATTCACCCTGCGCATTGTTATTGGTGAGTTTGGACAGCCAGCGCTTCATATCAGCGCCATTGGCAATCAGAATACCGGTGTTGATTTCCTGGATTTGGCGCTGCTCGTCAGTTGCATCTTTATGCTCGACGATACCGGTGACGTTACCGTTCTCACGCGTAATACGCCCATAGCCGGATGGATCATCCAGTTTTACCGTTAACAGGCCGATGCCGCCCTGCGGTTTAGCATCACGCAGGCTACGTAAGGTATCGGTAGAGATCAGCGGCACATCGCCATAGAGCATTAAAATGTCTTCGTCATCACCAAAGAATGGCGCTGCCTGCTGCATTGCATGGCCGGTCCCCAACTGCTCTGCCTGCAGAATCCAGTTTAGATTGCCATCTTTCAGCGTCTGCTTAAGCAAATCACCACCGTGCCCGTAGACCAGATGTACGTGAGTGGCACCTAATTCATTAGCGGCATCAATGACATGCTGAACCATCGGCTTTCCTGCGAGGGTATGCAGCACTTTAGGGAGATCGGAATACATACGCGTGCCTTTGCCTGCGGCAAGGATCACGACGCTCATAGCATTATTCAACATACACGTCCTGACTGTAATTTGAGAACGAATTTATACCGTTTCACATTGAAAATACTACATTTTTTTCATCGTGAAATGGACCGAAGATAAAACGTTCAATCGGGGAAATTTCCCCTCTGATAACACTCTATTTTCGTCTATTTCGGCGTCTTTTGTCTCCCAAAAACCAGGAGGCAGCTCTTATTAAAGCCTTAGGTTAATGTTTTTGCTATTTTTTTACTGCATGAATAAAGAGTTACAAAAGAAAAATACAATTTTATTAATGTGATTCAGCGAGAAGCAAAAAAAACAGACAGGGAAAATAGAGTTTTAAAAGGGAAGAGGACAAACGATCAAGCGGAGGAGGGGGATTTAATAACAGCTGGCGCGTGCTGATAACCGTATGAAGCATCGCGCCACAGAGCAGGTCGGGAAGACTAAACTTCCATACTGCTGAAAAGGGCGATGATTTTGTTAATCAGTTTCATGTTGGTATCCTGTTTTTATCTGAGTTAATTATGTGACACACATCACACAAAAAAGAGTCTACGCCTCATTTTTTAACCGATCAATATTTTTGTGACACAAATCACAAAAATATAAAACAGCTTTTTAGTTCCACTTTCACTGAAACAAAACCATAAAAAAAGCCAGCCTGGCAACCAGACTGGCTTTTGTGCTTTTCAAGCCGGTGTTACATCGCTTTTTTGGTCAACTCGATAACGCGCAGTTTCGCGATCGCTTTGGCCAGTTCCGCAGATGCCTGAGCGTAATCCACGTCACCATGAGAGCTCTTAATGTGCTCTTCAGCCTTACGCTTCGCTTCCAGGGCTCTCGCTTCATCGAGATCCTGTCCGCGAATCGCGGTATCAGCCAGAACGGTCACGCTGCCAGGCTGCACTTCGAGAATGCCGCCGGACAGATAGATAAACTCTTCATGACCGAACTGTTTAACGATGCGGATCATACCAGGCTTAATGGCGGTGAGCAGCGGTGCGTGACCCGGGAAAATACCCAGTTCACCTTCACTACCCGTTACCTGGATTTTTTCGACCAGACCAGAGAACATTTGCTGCTCTGCGCTGACGACGTCCAGGTGGTAAGTCATTGCCATATCACCCTCCGATTAAGGCGTTAAAGTTTTTTGGCTTTTTCCACGGCTTCGTCGATAGAACCAACCATGTAAAACGCCTGCTCTGGCAGGTGGTCGTATTCGCCTTCCATGATGCCTTTAAAGCCACGGATGGTGTCTTTCAGGGATACGTATTTACCCGGAGAACCGGTGAATACTTCCGCAACGAAGAACGGCTGGGACAGGAAGCGCTGAATTTTACGTGCGCGTGCTACCACCAGTTTGTCTTCTTCAGACAGTTCATCCATACCCAGGATGGCGATGATGTCTTTCAGTTCCTGATAACGCTGCAGCAGAGACTGTACGCCACGCGCGGTGTCGTAGTGTTCCTGACCAACAACCAGCGGATCCAGCTGACGGCTGGTGGAGTCCAACGGGTCAACTGCCGGGTAGATACCCAGAGATGCGATCTGACGGCTCAGTACCACGGTTGCATCTAAGTGAGCAAAGGTGGTTGCTGGGGATGGGTCAGTCAAGTCATCCGCAGGTACGTATACCGCCTGAACGGAGGTGATAGAACCGGTTTTGGTAGAGGTGATACGTTCCTGAAGAACACCCATCTCTTCCGCCAGGGTCGGCTGGTAGCCTACCGCTGATGGCATACGACCCAGCAGTGCGGATACTTCTGTACCGGCCAGGGTGTAACGATAGATGTTATCAACGAACAGCAGAACGTCACGACCTTCGTCACGGAACTTCTCTGCCATGGTCAGACCGGTCAGAGCAACGCGCAGACGGTTTCCCGGCGGCTCGTTCATCTGGCCATATACCAGGGATACTTTGTCCAGAACGTTGGAGTCAGTCATTTCGTGGTAGAAGTCGTTACCCTCACGAGTACGTTCACCCACGCCCGCAAACACGGAGTAACCGGAGTGTTCGATCGCGATGTTACGGATCAGCTCCATCATGTTTACGGTTTTACCTACACCCGCACCACCGAACAGACCAACTTTACCGCCCTTAGCGAACGGACACATCAGGTCGATAACTTTGATGCCGGTTTCCAGCAGTTCCTGAGAGCTGGACAGCTCTTCATAGGAAGGTGCCGCGCGGTGGATAGCCCAACGCTCTTCTTCACCGATATCGCCTTTCATGTCGATCGGGTGACCCAGGACGTTCATGATACGACCCAGAGTTGCTTTACCTACCGGGACTTCGATCGGGTGCTCGAGATCTTTGACTTCCAGACCACGACGCAGACCGTCAGAAGAACCCATGGCGATGGTACGTACGATACCGCCGCCGAGCTGCTGCTGAACTTCCAGCACCAGGCTCTCTTTACCATTCATAACCTCAAGAGCATCGTACACGCGCGGTACGGCATCCTGAGGGAATTCGACGTCAACCACGGCGCCGATTACCTGGACAATTTTTCCAGTAGCCATCTTGAATCCTCTACGAATTAACCTGGTTATACCGCGGATGCACCACCGACGATTTCGGTGAGTTCCTGAGTAATGCTGGCCTGACGAGCTTTGTTGTATACCAACTGCAGCTCTTTAATCAGGCTGCCGCCATTGTCGGTCGCGGCTTTCATCGCCACCATACGTGCGGCCTGCTCGCTGGCCAGGTTTTCTACCACGCCCTGATAAACCTGAGACTCGACATAACGACGCAGCAGGGTATCCAGCAGCGCTTTCGGGTCTGGCTCATACAGGTAATCCCAGGATTTACGCTTCAATTCATCATCATCTGATGCCGGCAGAGGCAGCAGTTGGGTGATGGTTGGCGTCTGAGACATGGTGTTAATAAATTTGTTGCTGACAACGTACAGTCTGTCCAGACGACCTTCATCGTAGGCCTGCAGCATCACTTTAACCGGACCGATCAGTTCGGACAGGGAAGGGTTATCCCCCATACCTGTTACCTGAGCAATCACATTACCGCCAACGGAGTTAAAGAAAGACACGCCCTTAGAGCCGATCATTGCGATATCGCACTGAACGCCTTTATCGGACCATGCTTTCATATCCGCCAGCAGCTTTTTGAACAGGTTAATGTTCAAGCCACCGCACAGACCACGGTCGGTCGACACCACCAGGTAGCCCACGCGCTTAACGTCGCGTTCTTCCAGGTAAGGGTGCTTATATTCCAGATTACCATTCGCAAGGTGACCAATCACTTTGCGCATGGTCTCTGCATAAGGACGGCTGGCCGCCATGCGATCCTGCGATTTACGCATTTTGGAAGCGGCGACCATCTCCATCGCTTTAGTGATCTTCTGCGTGTTCTGGACGCTTGCGATCTTACTACGTATCTCTTTTGCGCCGGCCATGAGCTTCTCCTCAATGCCTTGCGGTCCGCCCTAAAGCAGACCGCCAGACGTTACCAGGACTGGGTTGCCTTGAAGGAATCGAGGATAGCTTTCAGCTTGCCTTCGATTTCATCGTTATAGCCACCGGACTGGTTGATCTCTTGCATCAGCGGAGCGTGGTCACGGTCAACGTAAGCCAGCAGAGCGGCTTCGAAGCTACCGATTTTCGCCAGTTCCACATCTTCGAGGTAACCGCGTTCAGCCGCAAACAGCACCACACCCTGCTGTGCTACAGACATTGGGGCGTACTGTTTCTGCTTCAGCAGTTCAGTTACTTTCTGACCGTGGCTCAGCTGCTTACGAGTAGCTTCATCCAGGTCGGAAGCGAACTGAGAAAACGCTGCCAGTTCACGATACTGCGCCAGTGCGGTACGAATACCACCGGACAGTTTCTTGATGATCTTGGTCTGCGCTGCACCACCTACACGAGATACGGAGATACCCGGGTTAACTGCCGGACGAATACCGGAGTTGAACAGGTTGGTTTCCAGGAAGATCTGACCATCTGTAATGGAAATTACGTTGGTCGGAACGAACGCAGAAACGTCACCCGCCTGGGTTTCGATAATCGGCAGAGCGGTCAGGGAGCCGGTTTTACCTTTAACTTCACCATTGGTGAACTTCTCAACGTATTCCGCGTTTACGCGGGATGCGCGCTCCAGCAGACGGGAGTGGAGGTAAAATACGTCGCCCGGGAATGCTTCACGTCCTGGTGGACGACGGAGCAGCAGGGAAACCTGACGGTAAGCAACAGCCTGTTTAGACAGGTCATCGTAAACGATCAGCGCGTCTTCACCGCGGTCACGGAAGTATTCGCCCATTGCGCAACCAGCATATGGCGCCAGGTATTGCAGAGCAGCAGATTCAGACGCGGTCGCCACAACAACGATGGTGTTGGACAGTGCGCCGTGTTCTTCCAGTTTACGAACCACGTTAGAAATGGTGGACGCTTTCTGGCCGATAGCCACGTACACACATTTGATACCGGAATCACGCTGGTTGATGATGGCGTCGATTGCCATCGCGGTTTTACCTGTCTGACGGTCACCGATGATCAGCTCACGCTGGCCACGACCGATTGGGATCATGGCATCAACAGATTTATAACCTGTCTGTACTGGCTGGTCGACGGACTGACGTTCGATTACGCCTGGTGCGATAACTTCGATTGGTGAGAAGCCATCGTTATCAACCGGACCTTTACCGTCAATTGGGGAACCCAGAGTGTTCACCACACGACCCAGCAAACCACGGCCAACCGGAACTTCCAGAATACGACCCGTACACTTAACCTTCATACCTTCGGCGAGGTCAGCGTATGGACCCATCACAACGGCACCTACGGAGTCGCGCTCCAGGTTCAGTGCGATAGCGTAACGGTTACCCGGCAGGGAAATCATCTCACCCTGCATACAATCGGCCAGGCCGTGAATGCGGATAACACCGTCACTTACAGAAACAATAGTACCTTCGTTGTGAGCTTCGCTCACAACATTGAACTGAGCAATGCGCTGCTTGATCAGTTCGCTGATTTCGGTGGAATTCAGTTGCATGCTCCAGTCCCCTTAAGACTGCAAGACGTCTGCAAGGCGCTCAAGACGGCCGCGTACGCTGCCATCAATGACCATATCACCCGCTCGGATGATTACGCCAGCCATTACAGACTTATCGATTTTGCAATTCAGCTTAACTTTGCGTGACAGACGTTTTTCCATCGCTGCACTAATCTTCGTAAGCTGTTCATCACTCAGTGCATTGGCAGAAGTGACTTCTACCTCAGAGATAGCCTCACTGGCTGCACGCAGATGAATAAACTGCTCAAGAACATCCGGGAGCGCATTCAGACGGTTATTTTCAGCCATTACCCTAATCAGGTTTTGGCCGCTTTCGTCCAGCTGCTCACCGCACACGGCGATAAACGACTCAGCGAGCGTTTCCGGCGCCAGCGCGCCAGAGAGAAGCTCTGCCATTTGTTCGTTTTTCGTCACCTCAGCGGCAAACGTCAGCATATCCTGCCAACGGTCAACGCTTTGGTGCTCAACGGCAAAGTCAAAAGCTGCTTTGGCGTAGGGGCGAGCTACCGTAATAAATTCAGACATCAGCCCCTCCCTCCTTACAGTTCAGCGACAAGTTTGTCCACGATGTCGCTATTAGCAGCTTCATCCACGGAACGTTCGATGATCTTCTCGGCGCCAGCAACAGCCAGGATAGCAACTTGCTTACGCAGTTCTTCGCGAGCACGTTTACGCTCGGCGTCAATTTCCGCCTGCGCCTGTGCCACGATTTTAGTACGTTCCTGCTCTGCTTCAGTTTTAGCTTCGTCCAGGATCTGAGCACGGCGTTTGTTCGCCTGCTCAATGATTACCTGAGCTTCCGCCTTCGCTTTTTTCAGCTGGTCGGTCGCGCTGGCCTTTGCAAGGTCAAGATCCTTATGTGCTCGTTCTGCAGAAGCAAGGCCGTCAGCAATTTCTTTTTGACGTTTTTCGATGGCAGCCATTAAAGGCGGCCATACGTACTTCATGCAGAACAGAACGAACAGGACAAACGCGATGGCCTGGCCGAGGATTGTTGCGTTAAGATTCACAGCACAATGCCTCTATCTAGTTAACGTTCTGATATTGCTCTTAATTCAAGCAACGCTTACTACGCGACAGCAAACATCACGTACAGACCCAGACCTACAGCGATCATTGGGATTGCATCCACCAGACCCATAACGATAAAGAACTGAGTACGCAGCAGAGGAATCAGATCCGGTTGACGCGCTGCGCCTTCCAGGAATTTACCCCCGAGGATGCCGATACCGATCGCAGCACCGATTGCCGCCAGACCCATCATCACAGCGGCAGCAATGTACAGCAGATCCATATTCAGGTTTTCCATGACAGTCTCCAGTTTGTTTCAGTTAAAACGTAGTAGTGTTGGTAAATTAATGCTCTTCAGATGCCATCGACAGATAGACAATCGTCAGAACCATAAATATGAAGGCTTGCAGCGTGATAATCAGTATGTGGAAAATGGCCCATGGCACATTCAGGATCCACTGTGACCACCACGGCAACAGACCAGCAATCAGAATGAAAATCAGCTCACCGGCATACATGTTGCCGAACAGTCGCAGACCAAGAGAAATTGGTTTGGACAGCAGACTTACCCCTTCAAGGATTAAGTTGACAGGGATGAACGCCCAGTGATTGAACGGCTGCAGCGTCAACTCTTTCGCGAAGCCGCCGATGCCTTTCATTTTGATGCTGTAGAACAGAATGAGGATAAATACGCCCAGCGCCATCGACAGGGTGATGTTTACGTCAGCAGACGGAACCACACGCAGAGCCGGCAGGCCAAAGATATGCTCACCGATGTACGGCAGCAGGTCGATAGGCAGTAAATCCATCAAGTTCATCAGGAATACCCAGACGAAAATCGTCAGGGCCAGCGGAGCAATCAGCTTGCTTTTGCCATGGTACATGTCTTTCACGCTACCATGCACAAAGCCGATTACCAGCTCAATCGCGGTCTGAAATTTACCTGGTACGCCGCTGGTCGCCTTTTTAGCTACGCTACGGAACATAAGCAGGAACAACAGACCCAGAACCACCGAGAAGAAAATGGAGTCAATATTGAGCGTCCAGAAGGTGGCTGGGGGGTTGTGCGGATCCACCAGCGAGAATGTACGTAGGTCCAACTGAAGGTTATTCAGATGGTGTCCTATGTAATCCTGCGGCGTCATATTTTCTGAAGCCATGATGCCTTTACCCTTTGTTGTTAATTACAGCCGGCGCCAGTATCTGAACCACCAGCACCAAAACCCACGTAACGATCAGCGGCATGAATACCGCTTTCAAAACAGCCAACGCCACCACCAGCAAAACCAGCATAGCTAACACCTTGAAGGCTTCGCCGAAGGCGAACGTCCAGGCTACTCGGCCTTTAGCTGGTGTATGCGCCTGGTGACGCCAGGCAAATATCATAAACAACACATTAGGCAGTAACACTGCCAATCCACCGCACAATGCGGAGATGCCCCAGAAAGGGTCTTTGAGGCTAAACAGCAATCCACTTGCTATTACCGCCAGAAACTGTGTGAGCAAAAGCTTACGAGCAACGTTTCGACTCAAGAGCGACATAGACATCACGTTTTTACTCCTGCTCCCTTCGAGGTATGCCGCGTGTCGTATAAAACGTTCTTTATGGCTTAGAGTCAAGCATCAAAAAGCGGTCAAATTATACGGTGCGCCTTCGTGATTTCAAACAATAAGTAGCTAAAAAGTGAATAAATGTTTAAATATTTTTCGCTACCCCACATTTATCACTTTTAAGCAAACTGTGAACGATCATGCAAAACTGCAAATGCCGCGTAAATACTGGCGGCAAAGCGTGCACCAGATCACATATTGAACATATTCACCTTCGCATAATTTATTTACGTGGCAAATGATGCCTTTTCATCTTTTTGATATTTAAGCGTAAAAATAGCCACTATTTCAAAAACAACAGCTAACAACAAAAAAACCACGCATTGACATTTATAATAAAAAATTAACACAACGGGTGGTTCTTACGTTCTATTTTTAGCAGACTGATATTTTCACAGCTGACTTGTTTCGCTTTTAACAAAAAACGGTACGTTATAGTTATGATGCAAAACCGTAAGGCGCTAGTGAATTGTAACGACATTTAACCACACTATTCCCTATGACTTTTAACACCTGAATAGCCGTTTTTTTTCTATTTTTTTTGATAAAAATTAAATTTTGTTTGGCTTAATAACCACCAGATGACGTTCACCATCCAGTTGCGGAACGCGTAATTTTTCGACCGACTCGACACTGAATTCTGCAGGCAACGAAGCAATTTCATCTTCAGGCAACTGCCCTTTTAGCGCATAAAAACGCCCATCCAGTCCAGGCAAATGATGGCACCAACTCACCATATCAGTAAGCGACGCGAACGCACGGCTAATGACCCCATCGAACGGCGGCTCTGAAGGGAATTCTTCAACGCGACTTTGCACAGGAGTGATGTTAGTAAGCGCAAGCTCATGCTGCACCTGACGCAAGAAACGGACGCGTTTTCCCAGACTATCCAGCAGTGTGAAATGCGCTTCTGGGCGCACGATAGAGAGAGGAATACCCGGCAGGCCCGGTCCCGTACCCACGTCAATAAAACGCTCCCCCTTCAGATACGGCGCGACGACAATACTGTCCAGAATATGGCGCACCAGCATTTCGTTGGGATCCCGTACCGACGTCAAGTTGTACGCTTTGTTCCATTTGTGCAGCATATCGACATACGCAATCAGCTGATTTTTCTGGTGATCGGTAAGAGAAATACCAGCATCAGCCAGCAGACGAGAGAGTTTGTTGAGCACGGTCGTTACCTGTTCATAATCAATTTCCCGATGCGCTATAGCTTATCGGGACTACAAATTTGTAGGGCGGGCAGGCGAAGCGCCCGCCGCCAAAATAGTGTTATCAAGCGCTGCGGCGCAGCATACCTTGTTTCTTCAACCATACCAGCAGAATGGAAATGGCGGCAGGCGTTACGCCAGAAATACGCGATGCCTGGCCGATCGATACCGGTTTGTGATCGTTCAGCTTGGCGATAACTTCATTCGACAAGCCTGAGACCTGACGATAATCCAGCGTTGCAGGCAACAGGGTGTTCTCATTACGCTGTTGTCTTTCGATTTCTTCCTGCTGACGGGCGATATACCCTTCGTATTTCACCTGAATCTCAACCTGTTCCGCGGCCTGAGCATCGTCGAGCGCTGGTGCAAACGCAGATAAAGAGGTCAACTGAGCATAGGTCATATCCGGGCGGCGCAGGAGATCTTCACCGCTGGCTTCACGTGACAAAGGCGTAGCCAGGTGAGCATTCACTTCTGCTGCAGATTCCGCTAACGGATTTACCCAGGTTGATTTGAGACGCTGACGTTCCTGTTCGATACGCTCCAGCTTCTCGTTGAAACGAGCCCAGCGCTCGTCGTCCACCAGACCCAGTTCACGCCCAATTTCGGTCAGACGCAGGTCGGCGTTATCTTCGCGCAGCATCAAACGGTATTCTGCGCGTGAGGTGAACATACGGTACGGTTCTTTGGTGCCAAGCGTACACAGATCGTCCACCAGTACACCAAGATAAGCCTGATCGCGACGCGGTGCCCAACCGTCTTTCTCAGCAGACA
The DNA here is from genome assembly GCF_027919895.1 of Citrobacter sp. 21OH12SH02A-Citro. Classification (NCBI taxonomy): domain Bacteria; kingdom Pseudomonadati; phylum Pseudomonadota; class Gammaproteobacteria; order Enterobacterales; family Enterobacteriaceae; genus Citrobacter; species Citrobacter sp. 21OH12SH02A-Citro. Next base: position 563 of record NZ_CP114801.1, on the reverse strand, counting down.
AGCGTGCGGCGTTCAGACCCGCCAACATCCCTTGCGCAGCAGCTTCTTCGTAACCGGTAGTACCGTTAATCTGGCCCGCAAAGAACAGACCCTGGATGAATTTACTTTCCAGAGTGGGTTTCAGGTCGCGCGGATCGAAGAAATCATACTCAATCGCGTAGCCAGGACGGACGATTCTGGCATTTTCCATACCCTGCATGGAGCGGACAATTTGCATCTGCACATCGAACGGCAAGCTGGTGGAGATACCATTCGGATAAATTTCGTTAGACGTCAGTCCTTCCGGTTCGAGGAAGATCTGATGCTGATTACGATCGGCAAAGCGCATCACTTTGTCTTCGATCGACGGGCAGTAGCGCGGACCGATACCTTCGATCACGCCTGCGTACATCGGGCTACGATCGAGGTTATTGCGGATCACGTCATGGGTTCTCTCATTGGTATGCGTGATGTAACACGGCATCTGACGCGGATGTTGAGAAGCATCGCCCAGGAATGAGAAGACCGGCATCGGGTTATCGCTGTTTTGCTGGCCGAGCACGCTGAAATCAATAGTGCGTGCA